>NZ_FMYX01000021.1 GCF_900102675.1 Pseudomonas guariconensis | reverse complement strand
GAACGAAAGCCAGGTGTCCAGCGAACAGACCGTGCAGGTGGCCAACCAGGCGGGTGAACGCCTGGCCAGCGTGACCCAGCGCATCGGCGAGATCGACGGCATGAACCAGTCGGTGGCCACCGCCACCGAGGAGCAGAGCGCAGTGGTCGAGAGCCTGAACCTGGACATCACCCAGATCAACAGCCTCAACCAGCAAGGGGTAGAGAACCTCAACGAAACCCTGCGCCATTGCGATGCCCTGAGCCAGCAAGCGGGGCGGTTGAAGCAACTGGTGGGCAGCTTCAGGATCTGAGGCGGGTCCTTCGCGGGTAAACCCGCTCCCACAGGTATCGCGCCGTTCTCAGGCTCGGCGCAGTACCCGTGGGAGCCGGCGGCAGCCCTGGGGGCCGCAGGGATCAGAATGTCTTGCTGACCGCAGCCACCACCGTGGCCGAGCAGACATCCTTGAAACCCAGGTAACTGGCGCATTCGTTTTCGGAAAGGTCGGTGTCGATGTAGCTGACCGACCAATCGAGCGACAGCATCGTGCGGGTCAGCTTAACTTCCCACTCGTGATAGTCGTCCCGGCTGGTCCCGTCATTGGCGAACCAGCTTGGGTCCTTGTAGTCGTTGCGCCCGTAGCGCACCAGCAGGTCGGTGTCGAACGGCAGCAGGGTGGTGTAGCCCATATAGCTGTAGAGCATCGACTGGTCGCCGTTGAAGTTCTCCGAGTAGTTACCACCGAGCAGCACACCCCAGGCACGCAGTTCGGTGTGGTACTCGCCATAGTTGAAGTTGCCCTGACGCGGGTACACGTACTTGATGTACGAAGTATCGAGGGTGACATCGTCGTTGATCTGCCAGAAGTAGCCGGCATAGTAGTCCAGCTCCTGGCGTGTGCTGCTGCCGAAACCGAAGTCGACGTTCGAACTCCATACGCCTGCGTACAGGCCGCTGGCGTGCGCCAGGGTCAGCGACCCCTGCAGGGCTGGATCGTTCTGGGTCTGGGAGATGCCACGGGTGCGGTAGTCGCTGAACACGCCAGCCTTGGCCTCGAGGCTGAAATCGTCATTGAGGTCGATGGCATGGGCCAGCGGGGCACAGGCGAGCAGGCCGCCTGCGATGAGGTTGCGTAAGGTCATTCGATGCTTTCCGTTTATTGTTGTTGTGCACGGGTGACGCGGGGTGTGGCTTTTTGCGGATAAAACCCGCTCCACAGGCGTCGGTGTTGCGCCTGTGGAGCGGGTTGGCCCGCCAAGCGATCAGCGCTGGTAGATCTGCTTGCCGGCGAACCAGGTCTGCAACACCTGGGTATCTCGCAGCGCCTCGGGGTCGACGCTGAGCACATCGCGGTCCAAGACGATCATGTCCGCCTGCTTGCCGACTTTCAGCGAGCCCACCTGCTGCTCAAGACGCATGGCGCGGGCGGCATTGAGGGTGTAGGCCTGGAACATGGTTTGCCGGTCGATGGCCTCGTCAGCGTTGAGCACCCCCTTGGGGCCCTTGCGGCTCACTGCCTGGTAGATCGCCTTCCACGGCTCCGGGGTAGTGATCGGCCAGTCACTTGCCCCGGCGATGGTCGCCCCGGCCTTGTACAGCGAGTGGGCCGGATAGCTATGGGCGAAGGCGTGTTCATCGACATACGGCTTGACCAGATCGAGGTTGGTCTCGTCGGCACTGGCCCAGTACAACTGCATCGAGGCGATCACATCGAGCTGCTTGAAGCGCGGGTAGTCCTGGGCGCTGACCATCTGCAGGTGGGTGATCGAATGGGGGACGCCGCTGTGACGGGCTCGTCGGGCTTGTTCTACGCCATTGAGCGCCTCGCGCACGGCGCGGTCGCCGATGGCATGGACGTGCACCAGCCAGCCGCGTGCATCGGCGGCATCGACCAGCTCACCGAAGTGTTTCGGGTCCAGCAGCAGTTCGCCGCGTTGGCCGGAGTTCTTGTAGGGTTCGAGCATCGCTGCGCTCTGCGCCGGCATCTCGGCCACGCCGTCGGCGAAGACCTTGATGCCGGGCAGGGTGAGGTTGCGCACGCCGAGGAACTGCTGGCGTACCTTGTCCAGCTCATCCAGGTCGGCCGGGCGGGCCTTTGAGTCGGCCATCAGCAGCGCGGCAATGTGGGCCGTCAGCTCGCCGCGCTGGGAGAGGTCCTTATAGACCGGCAGCACGCCGAGCGAGTCGTTCTTCACGTCCGCCCCGGGCAGTTCGTTGGCCAGTGGGTCCATCCAGCCGGTAATGCCGAGCTGCTTGGAGTAGTCCAGGGCCATGCGGCCGGCGGTCATCAGGGTTTCGTGGGAGAGCGGTGGCAGCAGGTCGGTCACCGGGTAGTAACTGGCATCGGCCAGGAACCCGTTGGGTGTGCCGTCCTCATGCTGGCCTATGGTGCTGCGCGCCTCGGCAGGCAATGCCGCGATGGTCTTGGCATCGATCTTGGCGCGCTTGAGCAGGGCCAGGTTGGCCCAGCCGGTGTGCATATCATTGGCGGCCAGAAGGATCGGCTGCTCGGCCCATTGCCCATGGTTGAAGCGCTGCTCCAGGGCTGGGATGTCATCCCAATAGGTCCCTGGCACGCCGCCGACGACCAGGAATTCGCCTCGCACGGCCTTGCCATCCTTGCGCCACTCGAGCAGGCGTTGTTCCAGTTCATCGAGCGGGATCTGCTCGCCCATCAGGTTGGCCAGTTCCAGTTGCAGGCCGCCCTTGATGGCATGGGAGTGAGAATCGAGCATGCCCGGCATCAGCACCTTGCCACCCAGGTCGATGACGCGGGTGGCGGCGGCCTTCAGGCGCAGCACGGCCTGGTCGGATCCCACGGCAACGATCTTCTCTCCCTCGACCGCCACCGCTTGCTGCAGCGGTTGGCCTGGCTCGGCGGTGTAGACCTTGGCGTTGTGAAAGATCACGTCCACTGCCGCGAAGCTGTGCAGGGAGGTGCAGGCCAGGCCCGCGCTGATCGCCATCTTCAGGAGGTGCTTCATTCGGTGCCTCGTTCTTGTTGTGATTGCGCCGCAGCCTAGCCAACGCGCAAGGCCGGTTAAATGCGACGACAGGCACAACTTTTTTCGCGATCGGGAAACAATCCCTGGCCTATGATTGCCATGGCGCAAGCCACACGCCGCTCGACGCCTATTCAAATCCGCGGTGTTTGCGGGTTTGATGGAAAGGCGTGGATACCCGCACGCGCTCTTCATTGCCTCGCTTGTGCCGAACAGGAAGAAACCATGGACAAAATGACGGCCCTGACCATCTTCGTCGCCGCCGCCGAACACGGCAGCTTCAGTCGTGCGGCCGAGCAGTTGGGCAAGACGCCTTCGGCCATCACCAAGGCCGTCGCTCACCTGGAAGCCGAGCTCGGTGTGCGCCTGTTCGAGCGCACCACCCGGCGTATGGCCCTGACCGAGGCCGGGACGGTGTATCTGGAAGGTGCGCGCCAGGCCTTGATGCATCTGCAACTGGTGACCGAGGAGGTGGAGCAGTTGCAGCACGAACTGCGCGGCACTTTGCGCATCACCGCGCCGCCTTCGTTCGGCCCGGCGTTTCTCAACCAGGTCTGCTTTCGCTTCATGCGTGAACACCCGCAGGTGCGCCTGGAGGTGAACCTCAACGATGCCAATGAAGACCTGATCGACGGCGGTTACGATCTGTCGCTGCGCGATGGCCCCACCGACCAGCCCGAACTGATTGCCCAGCCGCTGATCGAGAACCGCGTGGTGCTGTGTGCCAGCCCCGACTACCTGGCCCGACGTGGTGAGGCCATCACCCTGGAGAACTACGCCCAGCACGACTGGCTGCTGTTGCGTCATCCGCTGCTAAACCGCAGCTTCTGGTGGGTCGAGCATGAAGGCCAGACGTTGCGTGTGCGCCAGCCCACGCCCCGGCTGGTGAGCGACAATTTCGACTTTTTGCTCGCCTGCCTGCTCGATGGCCATGGCCTGCAGTTCGTGCCCACCTGGTGCGCCGCGCCTTATCTGGCCAGCGGGCAACTGGTGGAAGTGTTGCCGGACTACTGGCGGGCCTTGAGTGCCTTCGGGCCCTGGGTGCACGTCCTGTACCTGCCCCATCGGCGCAACACGCGCAAGGTGCAGGCGTTCATCGCCTTGCTGCACGAGCAACTGCGCAGCCAGGGGCTGTGATCGGGCTGCGGGGCGCAATTGTTCCGCCTGGGCACAAAAGTTGTGCGGGTTGTGGCGATGATCCACCGCGGGCGGCTCGCTAGGCTAGCGGTGGTTGCCTGAACACAGCGGCCACTTCGTGCCCGGTCCAGTACCATCTGCCACCCCCAAGGCAGGTGCATGCAGCGGAGGTGCGAGGCGGCCCCACTCTTTCCAGAACAGCAACGATGCCCCGAGCCTGCTGTACCAGGAGTTCCCCGCAGTGAAGATCCATACCCTAGTCACCGATATCCGCACGCCTGCCGAGCGTGGTCGCCAGATCGGCGAGCGCTTCGCCGAGCAGATCCGTCATACCACCCAGCTCTACCTGGACTTCTTCCCTCGGGTGGGCGTGTCCGTGCGCGAGGCGCAACGTATCGGCGAAAACAGTCTGGCCGCCTTGGAAGCCTGGAGCCCGAATCTGGCGGCCGAGGTGATCGGCATGGCCAGCGGCGCCGACCTGCCGGTGTGGCAGTTGGCAAGCCTCAACGCGCGCACCGAGGTGCTGGCTGCACGCACCCGCCACAGCGAATGCTCCACCACCGTGCATGCCCCGCGCGGTCCGCGGGCGCCGCAGACCCTGCAGACCTGGGACTGGCACGACAGCCTTTGCCCTCATGGCCTGATGCTGGCGTTGCACACCGAACGTGGCATGAACGTCAAGCTGTTCTGCGAATTCGGCATGCTTGCCAAGCTGGGCGTGAACAGCGCAGGTCTGGGGCTGCACTTCAACATTCTCCACCACACCAGTGACAACGACAGCGGCGGTGTGCCGGTGCACGCCATTGCCCGTCGTCTGCTCGAAGAGGCCAGCAGCGTCGAGGAGGCCATCGAGCTGGCCCGTTCGGCGCGGGTCAGTGCCTCCACCGTGCTCACCGTGTTCTCCCGCGAGGACAGCAGCCCGCGCGCCGTCAGCATCGAGCTCAGCCCTGAGCGCACGGCGCTGGTGCTGCCGCGTGAAGACGGCTGGTTGCTGCACACCAACCACTTCCTCGACCCGCAACTGAGCCTGGGCGAGCAGGTTGCCGACCGTGCCGATACCCAGTGCCGCCTGGGCCACCTGGAGCAGGTGATCGGCCAGATGGGCAGTGCCGATCTGCGCGCCCGCGCCGAAGCCATGTGTGGCGCACAAGGTGACAGTGCGCCGATCTGCTTCCACCCGGACATGGCCATGCCCGACACCGAACGTTGGGAAACCCTGCTGAGCGTGGGGATCGATACCGAGCGCTGCGTACTGGAATACGTGGCGGGCACGCCGCTGCAACTGGCCAAGGCTGGCTTCGAACGTTTCTGAGCCCCACCCGGTGCCGCCTGAGCAGGGCGGCACCCGCTGACAACGAGAACAACAACAATGCATGCGGAACAATCCAAACCTGCGTCGTCCCGGTCTGCGCTGCGGACCTTCTGCGTCTCCGGCATGGGCACTGCGCTGGAGTTCTATGACTTCATCATCTACGGCACCGCGGCTGCGCTGGTGTTTCCCCAGGTGTTCTTCCCGCAGATGGATCACCTGACCGCGACCTTGGTGGCCTTCAGCGCCTTTGGTGCCGGCTTCTTCGCCCGGCCGCTGGGCGGCTTGGTGTTCGGCCACTATGGCGATCGCATCGGCCGGCAGAAGGTGCTGGTCGCGACCTTGCTGCTCATGGGTTTGAGCACTTTCCTCATCGGCTGCTTGCCAAGCCATGCCAGTATCGGCGTCGTTGCGCCGATCCTGCTGGTGGTGTTGCGTCTGATCCAGGGCTTCGCCGCCGGTGGCGAGTGGGGCGGTGCCGCGCTGTTCGGCATCGAGTCGGCGCCGCCGGGCAGGCGAGGACTGTGGGGTAGCTTTACCAGCATGGGCATCGGCGTCGGTGGCATCCTCGGCGCTGTGGTGTTCACCATCGTCAGTGCCGCCTTCAACGACAACCTGGTGGATTTTGCCTGGCGCATCCCGTTCTGGCTCGGCGGCACCTTGGTGCTGATCGGCCTGTACGCACGCTTGAAAGCACCGGCACCGGTCGCAGCCCCGGCGGTCAAGCCGGTCCGTGCACCATTGGCCGAAGCCTTGCGCCAGCGTCCGCGCCAGT
This sequence comes from Pseudomonas guariconensis, assembly GCF_900102675.1. GTDB lineage: Bacteria > Pseudomonadota > Gammaproteobacteria > Pseudomonadales > Pseudomonadaceae > Aquipseudomonas > Aquipseudomonas guariconensis. Next base: position 7,505 of record NZ_FMYX01000021.1, on the reverse strand, counting down.
TGTTGCTGTGCACCGGCATTGCCTTCGGCTATTGCACCATCGCCTACATCGGCAGCACGTTCTTCCTGACCTACGCCACCCAGGTGGGCTTCGGCAGCACCCAGGCATTGATGTTCGACCTGACCTTGTCGATCGCTATCGTGTTCTCCGCGCCGCTGTTCGGCTACCTGTCCGACCGTTTGGGCCGGCGCACGGTGATGGTGTTCGGTGCGGTGGTCATGGCGCTCGGGCTGTTCGCCTTCTTCGAACTGGTAGGCATGAAGAGTTTCGGCATCGCTTTGTTCGCCTACAGCCTCACGGGCTTGCTGATGGGCGCGACCCAGGGGCCGATCCCTGCATTTCTGGGTGAGCAGTTCCCGCGTAGCATGCGCTATTCCGGGATCTCGGCCAGCTATCAGATCGGTGCCGCGCTGGGCGGTGGGACAGCGTCGAGCATCGCCACGGCGATCCTCATCCTCACCGACCACAACCCGTTGGGCGTGGCCCTGTATGGAGCTGGGGCATTGGCGTTGGTAGCGGTGTGTTCGCTGATGCTGCGCGAGACTTCGCGCCTGAGCATGGCGCAGATCGACGAAGCGCCTGCTGGTGTGGCGGGTGAGGCGGTGCTGGCCCGGCATTGAGAGGGGATGGCGATAGTCCTGTATCGACAGATCTGGCCACTTCGCGGGTAAACCCGCTCCCACAGGTACAGCAGTGTTTCTAATGACACTGCAGCACTTGAGGGAGCGGGTTTACTCGCGAAGCAGGCGCCGCGGTTTAGTACAGGCGCCACCCGGGACTTAGCCGATGAGCAGTTCGCGCAGGCCGTTGGGATGCTCGATGCGCTCACCCGGCAGGGCGATGCGCTGGTTGGCGCGGTAGTCGTGGAAGGCACGGGCCTTGCCGATCAGCGACAGATCCAGGGTCACGGTATGCCGTGACTCGCCCCGGCCTGCCTCGAACAGCGTCCTGCCAAAGGGGTCGACCCCCAGACTGTTGCCGACGAACATGCAGTCGTCCGGCCCATTGCCCACCCGATTGGCCACCACGGCGAACACCTGGTTCTCCATCGCCCGGGCCATCACCGACACACGATGCACGTCATCCTCGGGCTCGGCCAAGCCATCGGTGATCAGCATCACCTGTGCGTCGAGTGCCGTCAGTGCCCGGGCCGTCTCGGGGAACTCGCTGTCGTAACAGATCAGCAGGCCGATGCGCACCCCACGCCACTCCACGGTGGAGAAGCGATCCCCAGGCACCACGATGCCATGCTCCGGCACCCACAGGTGGGTCTTGCGGTAAGTGAGCAGAATGCCTTCTGGCGCGATGAACAGCGTGGTGTTGTAGAAGGTGCCATGGGCATTTTCATAAAGCCCCAGCACCACCGCCACATTGCGCTGGCGCGCCGCTTCGACCACTGCCTGCACGGCTTCGCCATCGACGGACTCCGAGAGCGTGCCGACGTCTTCCTGGCTGAGAAACCCGGTCAGGTGCGACTCGGGGAACAGCACGACGTCGGTGTCCGGCGCACACTGGGCGATGTCCTTGAGGATGCAACTGAGGTTGTAGGGCGTGTCGCCATCGCGCGTCGTGGTTTGTATGACTTCGATCTTCATAGGGCGTCCGTCTCGTGGTGTCCGACCGCTTTGAGGTCGGGTGACTTTTGCAAAGGGTGATGCAAGTATGAAAACAACGACTGTCAAAACAATCACGCCGAGTGGTTAACCCGGGGGTAGGCATGGGCCTGAGTCTGCAGGATCTTTCGTGGCACCAGGGCATAGGCCAGTGCATCGAGCACCTCGATCGACCAAGCTTCTGGCGCACGCTGGCCACGTTGCTGGGCGACTTCGTCGAAGTGGATTCCTGGGTTGCCTTGTTGTTCAGCCAAGACAAGCCACTGATCTTCGACCAAAGCCCCTATGACCGGGAGGGCATCGACCCCTTGGTGAGCGAATACGCCAATGGTCTGTACCTGCTGGACCCGTTCTACCTCAACAGTCGGGAGCAGGCGCAGACCGGTCTGGTGCGCTTGGCCGACATCGCCCCGGAGCACTTCCAGCAGACTGATTACTACCGGCTGTATTTCACCCATAACGTGGTCGCCGACGAAGTCCAGTTCAACGTGGTGGTGGGGCAGGGGCGCACGCTGTGCCTGTCGCTGGGGGGCTGCCGACGGTTCAGCGCCGAGCAGCTCGCCATGCTTGAGCTGATCCGCCCATGGCTGATCGGCCTGATGCGCCAGCGCCTGCATTTCGAGAGCCTGCCGGAGCGGGCACTTGCGGGCAAACCGGCGCTGGACTTTGCCCAAGGTCGCGATGAAGCGCGCCGGCAGCTGGAGTCGGTGCTCACCGCACGGGAACTGGATGTGGTGCGCTTGATCCTCTCCGGCCACTCCAACAAGGAGGCCGCGGCCAAGCTCGCGCTTTCCGCCGAGACGGTGAAGGTCCATCGGCGCAACGTGTACCGCAAGCTGGACGTGAACTCCCAGAGCGAGCTGTTCTCGCTGTTGTTCCTGACGGGCGAGGCGCTGGGTAGCTTGCGCTCTGTTTCCTAGTTTTGGTGGTCGTTGATGAGATCTGCGCCAACGCCTGATCCCGGCGGGCGAGCCGGTGGCGGCCCAGGTGCGCGATGCGTTGAGTCATTTCAGGGCGGGGCGCTCGGTTGATCCTGCGTGGTTCCTCATCCAAGGCCATGGCTGAACGTCTGGCGATTTCTCCGCAAACCGTCAAGGTTCATCGCCGGCAGTCGTTGGGGCACGATCCGGAGCATCCTTGAGATCTACCGGGACACGCTCAGGGTTGCTGGGCAAACAGCGCCTTGGCCTCGTCGAAGCACTGCTCGGCAATCGCCGAGCGCGGCTCGCTACGGCGCAGCAGCAAGCCTACCGGGCTGTGAATGCTGGCATCGGCGATGGGCAGGATGCGCAAGTGCTCGGACAACTCTTCCAGCCCGCAATCGAGCGGCATCACCGCGCAGCATAGGCCGGTGTTGATGGCCTGGATCAGCTGGAACGTGGAGTCGCTCTCCAGCACCGCAGCGGGCTCCAGGCCCCGGCTACGCAGGCTCAGGTCCAACGACTGGCGGTAGTGCATGCCCTTGCTCAGCAGGCCCAGCGGCAGGTTGGCCAAGGCTTCCCAGCGCAATTGCGGTCCGTCGAAGGCGAAATGCCGGGTGTCATGCAGCAGGCCCATGGTGGTGGTGCCTAGTTCGATCACCTCGAAGAAGCTGGTATTGACCTGGTCCAGGTAGCAGATCCCCAGGTCCAGCTGGTTGCGGCTCAGGCCATCGATGATTTGCTCGGAGCTCAGCGAACTGACCTGAAAGTGCAGCTCCGGGTACTTCTCGCGCAACGGCAGCAGCAGGTGCATGGGATTGAAGCTGGCCAGCGGCACGGTGCCCAGGCGCAGGCTGCCGACCACCTGTCCACGGCAACTGGCGGCCTCGGCCTGCAGGCCGTCGTGAGCGGCGAGCAGGGTGCGGGCCCAGGCCAGGATGCGCTCGCCGGCTTCGGTGAAGCCCTCGAAGCGCTGGCCGCGCTTGACCAGTACCAGGTCCAGTTCGTCTTCGAGATTGCGCAGGCGCATGGACAAGGTTGGCTGGGTGATGTGGCACAACGCGGCGGCCTGCCCGAAGTGTCGGGTCTGGTCGAGGGCGATGAGGAATTTGAGCTGTTTGATGTCCATGGCGCGGTCTGGCAGGCAAGGAGTCGATTGCGCGACCTTAACCAAGTCTGCCGTGGCTGGCCATTGTTTCGTGATGATAGAGCCGGTTGATGGTTTGGTTCGTCATATCGATTGGACGTCGCCCAAGGGTTGGCCCTAGCGTGATGTGACCATGCCCCATGCAGAGGAAACCAAGGTGAGTGTGAAACCGGATGCAGTGTTCGTACCGCTCAATGTCGCCGTGCTGACCGTCAGCGATACCCGCACCTTCGATAACGACACGTCGGGCGAGCTGCTCGCCACCCGAGCGGTGGAGGTCGGTCATCGCCTGGTGGCGCGCGCGCTGCTCAAGGACGACCTTTACAAGATCCGCGCCCAGGTCGCCCAGTGGATCGCCGATGAACAGGTGCAGGTGGTGATGATCACCGGTGGCACGGGTTTCACCGGTCGCGACAGTACCCCCGAAGCGGTGGAGTGCCTGCTCGACAAGCGTATCGATGGCTTCGGCGAGCTGTTCAGGGCACTGTCGATTCTCGATATCGGCACCTCGACCGTGCAGAGCCGGGCCCTGGCCGGGCTGGCCAACGGCACCTTGGTCTGCTGCCTGCCGGGCTCGACCGGCGCCTGTCGCACGGCCTGGGAAGGCATTCTGGTGGAGCAGCTGGATGCGCGGCACCGGCCATGCAACTTCGTCCCGCACCTCAAGGCGGTGGGAGCCTGCGAAAGCCGCGGCTAGACAAGCGCTTGGCAGGCACCCGCGAATGCGCGGGTGGGCCCACTGATGTATTCACGCATAAGCCCACTGCGACAGGCCGCGCGGCGGTTGCTCAGCTCAGCACATGATCGACCGGCATCAACGCCGGCGGCAGTGGCTCGTGTCCCAGGGCTGAGAGCACGTCGCGCTCGACGGTGCGTACCAGAGCATCGGTCGGCAGATCGTTTTCATCGCGCCCGAACGGGTCTTCCAGCTCGTTGCCGATGGCATCCAGACCGAAAAAGGTGTAGCTGATGATGGTGGTGAACGCCGGGGCCAGCCAGCCTAGGGGTTCGGCCAGGGCGAAGGGCAACAGCAGGCAGAAGATGTAGCTGGTGCGATGCAACAGCAACGTGTAAGGGAAGGGCATTGGTGTGCTCTTGATCCGCTCGCAGGTCGCCTGCACCTGCGACATCCCCACCAGGCGCTGTTCGAGCAGGGTGTAACGCCATTCGCTGATGTGCTTGTCTGCGGCCAGGCGCGAGCACTGCTCGCCGATCTCGCGCAGGATGGCGTCGCATGGGTTGTAAGAGCCTGCGCGGGGAGCCTCGGCCAGCCAGGGGCCGGCAGCCTGCAGTTCATCTTCGTTGCGCAGTCGTGCATTCAGGGCGTGGGCAAAGCCGCACAGCCCGCGAAGCAGCCGGGCGCGCAGGTGCTCATCGTTGATCACCTGGCTTTCGCGGATGAACGAGCGCGCTTCGATGATCAGTTGCCCCCAGGCCTTGCGACCCTCCCACCATCGGTCGTAACAGACGTTGTTGCGAAAACTCATGAAGATCGACAGCGACAGGCCCAGCAGCGTGAATGGCGTAGCACTGACCGGGTAGAAGAACGCCGGAAAGTGATGCTCTATCAGCACGATCAAGGCGGCCAGCAAGGTCACCATCAGGCAGCGCAGGGCAATGCGTTTGACGATCGACCCCTTGAGGGTGAACAGCACGCGCAGCACATCGGGGCGGGGATGGACGATCATGGTGTTCCAGAGGCGGCCGGTCAGCCGCCGGTCATGTTCATGAAACGCAGGATCTGCACCTCGCCACCGACTTCGAAGTGATGGCGGTAGGGCTTGAGCTGCATGGCGTCGCGAATGGCCCGTTCCAGGCGCTCGGCGTCGCCTGGATGGGCGCGCAGGATCTGCTTGAGGTCCATCGAGTGCTCGTTGCCCAGGCACAGCAGCAGGCGGCCCTCGACGGTGAGGCGTACGCGGTTGCAGGTGGCGCAGAAGTTGTGACTGTGGGGCGAGATGAAACCGACCCGGGTGTGTGGTGCTTCGGCCAGGCGCCAGTAACGGGCCGGGCCCTGGGACGACTCGGCCGAGTCGACCAGGGTGAAATGCTCGGCGATGCGTGCGCGCACCTCATCGCTGGAGCAGTAGGACTCGCCGCGCTCATGCTCGTTGATCACGCCCAGGGGCATTTCTTCAATGAAGGAGATGTCCAGTTCCCGATCGACGGCAAAGCGCACCAAGTCGATGATTTCATGATCGTTGCGGCCTTTTAGCACCACGCAATTGAGCTTGGTGCGCTGGAACCCGGCGCTGCGCGCGGCGTCGATGCCGGCGATCACCTGGTTCAAGTCACCCGTGCGGGTCAGGCTGCGGAAACGCTCGGCATCGAGGCTGTCGAGGCTGATGTTCAGGCGTGATACGCCGGCATCGAACAGCGGCTGGGCCAGACGGCCCAATTGCGAGCCGTTGCTGGTCAGGCACAGCTCGCGCAGACCAGGCAGCGCGGCAATACGTGCGCACAGCTCGACGATGCCCTGGCGTACCAGAGGCTCGCCACCGGTCAGACGGATCTTGCGGGTCCCCAGGGCGACGAAACGCTCGGCCACCTGATACAGCTCCTCGAGGCTGAGGATCTGCTGGCGCGGCAGGAACTGCATGTCTTCGGCCATGCAGTAGACGCAACGGAAATCGCAGCGGTCGGTCACCGACATCCGCAGATAGTCGATGCGCCGATTGAATCCGTCGATCAGTGCCCGGGTGTTTTCTTCCACGATCGTGCTCTGCAGGTTAGGTGAAGCGGCGGGGCGCCGCGGACTAGTTCCAAGCTATAACCTGTGCGCACCCCCGTCAAATTGCTTTCCCCGACTAAACGATCAGTCTCCTCTATCATGGTCGCAGGCCAAGAAATACGCGGCTTGCCGGTCTTGATCGAAACCGTTTATCACACTGTCAGGCATATCGATTGGACGCGTTGGGGCCGCTCTTCATAGGCTGGAAAAAAGCCGGAGATTCACTGCCGGTGCATTTTCAAGCGCCCGAGGACCCCCATGAGCGAAGACAACCACATCAGGGATTACAACGGCCCCGCCGCTGGCTGGGGTGCGCTCAAGAGTGTGACCAAGGCCTGGCTGGGCAGCGAGAACGCCTTCAAGAACCTGCGCATGATGCTCAAGACCAACCAGAACGGCGGCTTCGACTGCCCCGGTTGTGCCTGGGGCGAATCGCCGGGAAGCGACATGGTCAAGTTCTGCGAGAACGGTGCCAAGGCGGTCAACTGGGAGGCCACCGGCCGTTCGGTGGACCCGGCCTTCTTCGCCAAGTACAGCGTCAGTGCCCTGGCCGAGCAGAGCGACTATTGGCTCGAATACCAGGGCCGACTGACCCACCCGATGCGCTACGACGCGGCCACCGACCATTACGTGGAAACCTCCTGGGACGACGCCTTCGCGCTCATCGCACAGCACCTGCAGGCGCTCGAGTCGCCCAACCAGGCCGAGTTCTATACCTCTGGGCGGGCCAGCAACGAAGCGGCGTTCCTGTACCAGCTGTTCGTGCGGGCCTTCGGTACCAACAACTTCCCGGACTGCTCGAACATGTGCCACGAAGCCAGTGGCGTGGGCATGGGCGAATCCCTCGGCGTGGGCAAGGGCACCGTGGTGTTCGATGACCTGGAGGAAGCCGACGCGATCTTCGTCATCGGCCAGAACCCCGGCACCAACCACCCGCGCATGCTCGAACCGCTGCGCGAAGCGGTCAAGCGCGGTGCCCAGGTGGTGTGCTTCAACCCGCTCAAGGAGCGTGGCCTGGAGCGCTTCCAGCATCCGCAGCACCCCTTCGAAATGCTCAGCAACGGCTCGGAGCCGACCAACACTGCGTACTTCCG
>NZ_FMYX01000023.1 GCF_900102675.1 Pseudomonas guariconensis | reverse complement strand
CGGGTGTGTAAGCGCTGTGAGGCGTTGAGCTAACCGATACTAATTGCCCGTGAGGCTTGACCATATAACACCCAAGCAATTTGCTTCTGCAGATTGCGGTGGTGAAGACGAAAGAACCGAAAGTTCGCAACCACAACGATCACATATCCGAATTGGCTGGAGTGTCATAAGACAGTCTGGCAACAGAATTTCTTGACGACCATAGAGCATTGGAACCACCTGATCCCATCCCGAACTCAGTAGTGAAACGATGCATCGCCGATGGTAGTGTGGGGCTTCCCCATGTGAGAGTAGGTCATCGTCAAGATTCATTTCGCAAAACCCCTATCTGCGTGAGCAGGTAGGGGTTTTGTCTTTTCTGCAGCCTATATTGGCAGCCCAATCAGTACTTTCCAGAAAGGCGCTTCCTACAGCGATATGGGGCCTGCAACACCTCGGGCGATGCGCAGCCCCTGTGATATGGTTCCCTACCAGAACCTCCCCGGCTGAGACGCTCAATGACCGACACATCCTCCCTGCATCCAGGTTTCATGATCGTTCAAGGCAACCGTCTGGATGACTTGCGCCATCTGGTAGTGGGTGTGATGCGTCGTTATCCCTTGGCACCGCTGGAGAACGAGATCGCGCTGGTTCAAAGCAATGGCATCGCCCAATGGCTCAAGTTGGCCCTGGCCGAAGACCCGCAGGAGGGCGATCAAGGCGGATGTGGGATTGCGGCTGCTATCGATGTCCAGTTGCCGGGCAGTTTCATGTGGCAGTTGTATCGCCGTGTTCTGGGGCGCGATGAAATTCCTGAGGTTTCGTTGCTGGACAAAGCTCCCCTCACTTGGCGCTTGATGCGCCTGCTTCCTGAGTTGATCGAGCGCCCCCATTTCGAACCGCTGCGCCGTTTCCTCACGGACGATGGTGATCTGCGCAAGCGTTACCAATTGGCCGAGCGCTTGGCGGACCTGTTCGACCAATACCAAGTCTATCGCGCCGACTGGCTCAAGGATTGGGCAGTAGGCGAGCATGTACTCAATAGCGCTCGTGGCGAACGCAAGCCCTTACCCGCCGGTAATCGCTGGCAGGCGCAGCTATGGCGAGCTTTGCTCGAGGATGTCGGCGAGGCGGGCATGGCACAGAGTCGCGCCGGGGTGCACCAGCGTTTCATCGAACGTATCAACAGCCTGGACCAAGCGCCCTCCGGCTTGCCGAAACGGGTGATCGTTTTCGGCATTTCGTCCTTACCTGCCCAAGCACTCGAGGCGCTGGCGGGGCTTGCTCGCTTCAGTCAGGTGTTGCTGTGCGTGAATAACCCATGCCGCCATCATTGGGCAGATATCGTTGCAGACAAGGACCTGCTACGTCATCAGTACAAGCGTCAGCAGCGCAAGCACGGCACCCCCTTGCAATTGGATGACGAAAGCCTGCATCAGCATGCTCATCCATTACTGGCTGCCTGGGGCAAGCAGGGCCGTGACTACATCAACCTTCTCGACAGTTATGATGACCCCGGCAGCTACCGCGGTGTATTCAGCGAGGGTCGCATCGACCTTTTCCAAGAGTCTGAGCCAAACTGCCTGCTTCGCCAGTTGCAGGATGACATTCTCGAGTTGCGCCCACTGGCCGAAACCCGCGAGCAGTGGGCTCCTGTCGATCCCGCCAAGGATCGCTCGGTGCGCTTCCATGTGGCCCACAGTCCGCAGCGAGAAGTGGAGATCCTTCATGACCAGTTGCTGGCCCGCTTCAGTGCAGATCCCACGCTGCGCCCGCGTGATGTCATCGTCATGCTGCCGGCCATCGACGACTATGCACCGCATATCCGCGCGGTCTTCGGCCAACTTGAGCGCAACGACCCTCGCTACATTCCTTTCACTCTCACAGACCAAGGCCAGCGTGGTCGAGAACCGCTGCTGATCGCTCTGGAGCATCTGCTCAAGTTGCCCGAGAGTCGCTTTGCCGTCAGCGAAGTGCTCGACCTGCTGGACGTCCCTGCGCTTCGTGCGCGCTTTGCCATCGCACAGAGCGATTTGCCGACTTTGCATCGCTGGATCGAGGGCGCCGGCATCCGCTGGGGACTGAGCGCCAAACAACGTGCGACCCTGGGACTGCCTGAAGGCCTGGAGCAGAACAGCTGGCGGTTTGGCCTGCGACGCATGTTGCTGGGGTATGCCGTCGGTGTCGGGGAGGGCTTCGACGAGATCGAGCCCTATGATGAAATCGGTGGCCTCGATGCTGCCTTGATCGGCCCGCTCGTGGCCCTGCTCGACGCGCTCGATGTGGCATGCGAAGCCTTGTCGCAGCCGGCTACGGCGCGCGAGTGGGGCGAGCGTCTGCAAGCGCTGCTACAAGTGTTCTTCCTCGCCGAGGATGAGCAGGACGAGTTCCTGTTGATGCAGCTGCAGGATTTGCGCGACACCTGGTTGGCCACGTGCGAAGCGGTTGGCTTGCAAGACGTGTTGCCGCTAACGGTGGTTCGTGAGGCTTGGTTGTCGGGGCTGGACCAAGGCAAGTTGTCCCAACGTTTTCTGGCAGGTTCGGTGAACTTCTGCACGCTCATGCCCATGCGCGCGATCCCCTTCCGGGTGGTGTGCCTGCTGGGCATGAATGACGGCGACTACCCACGTGCCCAGCCGCCGCTGGACTTCGATCTGATGGCCAGCGACTACCGCCCTGGTGATCGCTCCCGCCGTGAAGATGACCGTTACCTGTTGCTTGAAGCCCTGCTCTCGGCGCGTGACCAGCTCTATATCAGTTGGGTCGGGCGCAGCATTCGTGACAACAGCGAGCGTCCCGCATCGGTGTTGATCGGTCAGTTGCGCGATCACCTCGCCGCAGGTTGGCGTCTGGCGGGCGCCAAGGAGGGGCTGCGGGAAAACCCTGGTGAGCAGTTGCTGCATGCCCTGACCCAGGAGCATCCCCTCCAACCCTTCAGCCAACGTTATTTCCAGAAAGGCAGCGCGCTGTTCAGCTACGCCCATGAGTGGCAGGTATTGCACCAGCTCGACACGAATCCTGTGGCCTGTCGTGACACGCTGCCGCCCTATGTAGGCGAGGAGGCGTTGAGCCTCACCCAGTTGCAGGATTTTCTGCGTCACCCTGTGCGGCACTTCTTCAGTCAGCGTCTGAAAGTGTTCTTCGAGGCCTTGGAAACGCCAACGCCGGATGAAGAACCCTTCGTGCTCGATGCTTTGCAGCGCTACGGGCTGAGCGAAAGCCTGCTCGGCGCCGCGCTGGCCGATCCCGACAACGCCGATCACGCGCTGCTGAGCCAGGCTCGTCGCCTTCAGGCCTGCGGCCTGCTGCCGCTGGCGGGGTTCGGCGAAATCCTCCAGGCCGAGCTGATCCAGCCCCTACCTGACCTGCTGCAGCGTCATCGCCAGTTGCTGCAACGTTGGCCAACCGTGGTCGATGGGGCGCTGCCGATTCATTTCGACCACGCAACGCAGCGTCTGGAAGGCTGGTTGGGGAGGGTGTACCAAGCCCAGGACCTGAGCCTTCTGAGCATCACCACCGTACCCAACACCCTGAGTGCCGGACGCAATAGCCGTAAATGGCATCGCCTGATCCCTGCCTGGGTCGTACATCTGGCGGCCTGTGCCGCAGGCTATCCATTGCATACCGCCATGGTCGCCAGCGACCTGACATTGTTGCTCGACCCGCTGCCGCAGCCCCAGGCGGCGGAGCTTTTGGGCGACCTGATCGTGGCTCGCCAGGCGGCCATGAATGCGCCGCTGCCCGTGGCCGCCAAGACCGCGTTCGCCTGGTTGGCCCAGAGCGATCCGGACAAAGCCCTGGCCTCAGCAGTCCGCGCCTACGAGGGCGATGGGCAGAACACCACCGGCGAGCGCGGCGAGAGCCTTGCCTTGGCACGTCAGTTCCCTGACTTCGCCGCGCTGTGCGCCGATGAAACCTTCGAAGGTTGGTGCGAGACCCTGTACCGCCCCTTGTTCGCAGCGCCCTGGCAGACCCTGGGCAATCCGGAGAATGCCGCATGACCCAGGCCCGCCCCTTGGCCCTGAGCTTTCCATTGCACGGCAGCCAACTGATCGAGGCCAGTGCTGGCACCGGCAAGACGTTCACCATATCGGCGTTGTACCTGCGCCTGATCCTAGGCCATGGCGGCGAGCAGGGCTTTGGCCGTGAGCTGCTGCCGCCACAGATCCTGGTGGTGACCTTCACCGACGCTGCCACCAAAGAGTTGCGTGAGCGGATCCGTGCTCGCCTGGCCGAAGCGGCACGGTTCTTCCGCGGTGAGCTGGCCGAAGCTGATCCGCTGCTGCAGATGTTGCGCGATGATTATCCCGCCGAGCAGTGGGCGCGTTGCGCCAGTCGCCTCGACGTTGCGGTCCAGTGGATGGACGAAGCCGCGGTATCGACCATCCACGGTTGGTGCCAGCGTATGTTGCGCGAGCACGCCTTCGACAGCGGAAGCTTGTTCACCCAGAGCCTGGAGACCGATCACAGCGAGTTGCTGGGTCAGGTCATGCGCGATTACTGGCGGCGTTTCTGTTACAGCATGCAAGGCGAAGCCCTGGCCTGGGTACGCAACCAGTGGGGCAGCCCCGACGCGTTGCTGCCACGTATCCGCCCATTGTTTGGGCGGGTGCGCGGTGAGGTGGATGATGCTCAGCCGCAAGCGTTGATCGAGCAGGCCTTGCGCGAGCGGGCCGCGCAGCTGTGCCAGCTCAAGGCGCCCTGGGGGCAATGGGCCGATGAACTGCACCAGATTTGCCAGGCGGCTGTGGCCGGAAAACTGGCGGACGGCCGCAAGCTGCAGGCACGCTTCTTCGAGCCTTGGTTCGACAAGCTCCGGGCCTGGGCCGGTGACGATCAAGTACTTGAGCTGGATTTGGGCACCGGTTTCACCCGACTGACGCCTGCGGGCATGGCAGAAGCCTGGAAGTCCGGCGAGCCGCCTGATCATCCCGCCCTGCATGCCATGCAGAGCCTGCGTGAGCAATTGCAGGGGCTGGCCAGTCCCGATGCGCGGCTGCTGGAGCACGCCGCGACCTGGGTGTCGGCCCGTTTCGAGGTGGAGAAGCGCAAGCGCGCCGAGATGGGTTTTGACGACATGCTCTTGCGTTTGGAGCAAGCGTTGACCAGCGAGTCTGGCGAGCGTCTGGCCGGTTTGATTCGCGAGCAGTTCCCGGTAGCGCTGATCGACGAGTTCCAAGACACTGACCCGGTGCAGTACGGCATCTTCGAGCGCATCTACCGGATCAGCGAGAACCACAGAGAGACCGGTCTGTTCATGATCGGCGATCCCAAGCAGGCGATCTACGCCTTCCGCGGGGCCGACATTTTCACCTACCTGGCCGCCCGCCGCGCCACGGCAGGGCGATTGCACAGTCTGGATACCAACTACCGTTCCAGCCAGGCGATGGTAACGGCGGTCAATCGCGTGTTTCTCCAGGCCGAAGAGCGCCGCCAGGGGCGCGGCGCCTTCCTGTTCCGCGAGGGCCAGGACAACCCCTTGCCCTTCGTCGAGGTCCGTGCCAAGGGGCGCGATGAGCGATTGATGATCGACGGCCAGCCCGCTGCGGCGTTGCAATGCTGGCAACTGCAAAGCGAGGAGCCGGTCTCCAGCACGCTCTACCGCCAGCAACTGGCGACCAGTTGCGCCAGTCATATCGTCGGCCTGCTCAATGGCGGCCAGCAAGGCGTGAGCGGACTGCTCGACAGCCAGGGCACGCTTCGCCCCTGCTTGCCGTCGGACATCGCCATCCTCGTACGCGATGGCCGAGAGGCCCAGTTGATACGCGCCGAGCTTGCGGCGCGCGATGTACGCAGCGTGTATCTGTCGGACAAGGACTCGGTCTTCGCCGCCCAAGAAGCCCATGACTTGTTGGTCTGGCTCAAGGCCTGTGCCGAGCCGGATTCCGAGCGTCTGCTCAAGGGCGCCCTGGCCAGCCTGACCCTCGACCTGCCACTCGCCGATCTGGACCGCCTGAACCAGGACGAGCGCGTGTGGGAAGGTTGGGTCATGCGTTTTCGTCAGTACCGCGAGACCTGGCAGCGTCAGGGCGTGTTGCCGATGCTGCGCCGCCTGCTGCATGACTTCCAGCTGCCGCGCATGCTCATGGCCCGCAGCGACGGCGAGCGGGTGCTGACCAACTTGCTGCACCTGGCGGAGTTGCTGCAGCAGGCGGCGAGTGAGTTGGACGGTGAGCAGGCCTTGATCCGCCACCTGGCCGAACACCTGGCCAATGCTGGTCACGCCGGCGAAGAGCAAATCCTGCGCCTTGAAAGTGACGAGCAACTGGTCAAGGTAGTGACCATCCACAAATCCAAGGGGCTGGAATACCCCTTGGTCTATTTGCCGTTCATCTGCACGAGCAAACCGGTGGATGGTCAGCGCCTGCCTCTGACCTGGCACGATAGCCAAGGCCGGATCCACCTCACCCTGACACCCGACGAAACACAGATCGCCCGCGCCGATGATGAACGCCTGGCCGAAGATCTGCGCCTGCTCTACGTGGCCCTGACCCGTGCACAGTATGCCTGCTGGCTGGGTGTCGCCGACCTCAAGCGCGGCAGTCAGAAGACCTCGCAATTGCACCGCTGTGCTCTGGGCTATCTGCTCGGCGCAGGCTTGCCTCTGGCAGCTTCCAGCGAACTGGGCGAATGGCTTGCGCAGTTGCAGGGCTCGAGTGCGGACATCACATGCAGCGTACTGCCCGAAGCCGACGCCCAGCGCTACCACCCCCCTCGTGACGAGCGCGAGCTGTTGCCGGCGCGCAAGCCACGGCGGGCCGCCGCCGAGCATTGGTGGATCGCCTCCTACAGTGCCCTGCGAGTCGGTGATCAGACCTTGAGCGCCGACAGTTCCCAAGCCCAGCAATTGCTGGACGACGAAATAGTCGATACCCAGGCATTGCGTGAGGTGCCCGCCGAGGGCGGCGATATTCACCGCTTCCCTCGCGGGCCGAACCCCGGCACCTTCCTTCACGGCCTGCTGGAGTGGGCCGGCCGGGAAGGGTTCGCCGAGGTCAGCGGCAAGCCGGATTTGATCAAGCGCACCGTGGGGGAACGTTGTAACCGCCGGGGCTGGACCGGCTGGATTCCCGCCTTGGAGCAGTGGCTGGGGCAGTTGCTGAGCCAGCCGCTTCCCTTGCACGCCGACGGCCCGAGCCTGATCCTCGCCGAGCTGCGTCACTATCAGATCGAGATGGAGTTCTGGTTCGCCAGCCATCAAGTGGATGCCGTGCGCCTTGACCATCTGGTCGCCCGCCATACCCATGGCGCAGCGGCGCGTCCTGCGGCGTTGCCCACGGTGCTCAACGGCATGTTCAAAGGCTTCATCGACCTGGCATTCGAGTTGGACGGCCGTTACTACGTGGCCGACTACAAATCCAACTGGCTCGGTCCGGACACCCAGGCCTACAACGGCCTGGCCATGGAGCAGGCGATTCTGGAGCATCGCTACGATCTGCAGTACGTGCTCTATCTGCTGGCCCTGCATCGCCAATTGCGGGCTCGGTTGCCGGACTACGATTACGACCGTCATGTGGGCGGTGCTGTGTTCATCTTCCTGCGTGGTGCCGACAGCGCCGGCCATGGCTTGTATTTCGCCAAGCCGCCGCGGGCGCTGATCGAGGCGCTCGATGCGCTGTTCCGCGGTGCCCATGAGCCGGAACAGCAGGACCTGTTTGCCGGAGTCGCGCCATGAGCCGATGCCTCGATGACCTCTTGCCTACCCCTGTAGATGCCGAACAACTGACGGCTCTGGCGCCCCTGCGCGAGAGCCGTGACCTGCTGGTGCTGCTCGATCGCTGGGTCGAGCGAGGCTGGCTGCGGGCACTGGACCGTGCCTTCGTGAATTTTCTCGAAGAGCGCGCCCCTGGCAGCGACACCTTGTTATTGCTGGCAGCGGCCTTGGCCAGTCATCAGTTGGGCCATGGTCATGTCTGCCTCGATTTGGAGCAGACCCTCGCCGAGCCTGATTTCGCCTTGTCGCTGCCGCCGGAGGGCGACGCACTGGCCGGGCCTTTGCTGCTGCCCTCGCAACTGCTCGCCAGCCTGACCCTGGACACCTGGCTGCAGCGCATTGCCGCCAGCCCTCTGGTGGCCGCGGGCAATAGCCCGGGGCAAGGTGCCCGGCCGCTGGTGCTCAGCGGCCAGCGTCTCTATCTGCGCCGCTACTGGAGCTATGAGCGGCGCATCGACGACGCCTTGCGCCAGCGCCTGACCCAGAGCGAAGCCATGCCGGCGGATCTGCCCGCACGGCTTGATCACTTGTTCGAAGGCGGCGCCCCGGCAGGGCAGGTGGACTGGCAGAAACTTGCGTGTGCGCTGGCCACGCGGGCGGCGTTCAGCATCATCACCGGCGGCCCTGGCACCGGCAAGACCACCACCGTGGTGCGTTTGCTGGCGTTGTTGCAGGCGCCTGCCGTGGAGAGGGGGCGCCCTTTGCGCATTCGCCTCGCGGCGCCCACGGGCAAGGCCGCCGCCCGCTTGACCGAGTCGATCGGCCAGCAGGTCGAGCGGCTGAAGGTCAGCGGTGAGGTGCGCGCACAGATCCCGACCGAGGTCAGCACCGTTCACCGTCTGCTGGGCAGCCGACCGGGGTCCCGGCACTTCCGCCACCATACGGGCAACCCGTTACCGCTGGACGTGTTGGTGGTCGACGAAGCCTCGATGATCGACCTGGAGATGATGGCCAACCTGCTCGACGCCTTGCCGCCCAAGGCACGTCTGGTGCTGTTGGGCGACAAGGACCAGTTGGCCTCGGTCGAGGCCGGCGCGGTGTTGGGTGATTTGTGTCGCGATGCCGAGGAGGGCTGTTATTCCCCGGCTACCCGGGCCTGGCTGGAGCAAGTCGGCGGCCAATCGCTGGAGGGCTGTGGTCTCACGCCCGGGGATGCGCAGCGCAATCCGCTGGCCCAGCAGGTGGTGATGTTGCGTTACTCGCGCCGTTTCGGCGAAGGCAGCGGCATCGGCCAGCTGGCCCGCCTGGTCAACCGCCAGCAGGCACAGCAGGCACGTGATTTGCTGACCCTGCCGCCGAGCGATGTGTTCGGTCTGACCCTGCGCGGTGAACAGGACCGGGCTTTTGATCGCTTGCTGTTGGACGGCCTGGGCCGTGGCGACGATGGGCCCCAGGGTTACCGCAGCTATCTGCGTGCCATTGGTCGTCATCGTCCGCCCCCTGGCACACCCGTCGATGACCCGCGCTGGGAGCAGTGGGCCAGCAAGGTGCTGCAGAGTTTCGAGCACTTCCAGTTGCTCTGCGCAGTGCGCAAGGGCCCTTGGGGGGTTGCGGGTCTGAATGAACGTGTGGCGCGTGTGCTTGGCAACGCCGGGCTGATCGACAACCAGCAACCCTGGTATGAAGGCCGGCCAGTGCTGGTCACGCGCAACGATTATGGCTTGGGCCTGATGAACGGCGACATCGGCATTGCCTTGCGTCTGCCGGATGATCTGGGCGAGCCGGTACTGCGCGTGGCCTTTGCGCGCAACGATGGCAAAGGCGGGGTGCGTTTTGTGTTGCCGAGCCGGCTCAACGAGGTGGAAACGGTGTTTGCCATGACCGTGCACAAGTCCCAGGGCTCGGAGTTCAGCCATACGGCCTTGGTGTTGCCGGATGCATTGAACCCGGTGCTCACCAAGGAGTTGGTCTATACCGGTATCACCCGCGCCAAGCACTGTTTCAGCCTGATCGAGCCGCGCACCGGCGTTTTCGAAGAGGCGGTGGCGCGCAGGGTGCGACGGATCTCCGGTTTGATGCTCGAGCAAGTGTGACGTAGCGCACATTTCTGAGCGGCAGGCCTTGTGCTATCGTTGCGCCAAATCTGAAGGGACTTTGTGGGATTTCCTAAATGGTGGCTGTCTCGCCTCGGGGACGCGTGATGGGCCGTGCGCTTGCGCTGTTGATGGCCGCCTTGCTGCTCGCAGGCCCTGCTCGGGCAGACACCCCTGCGAGCGCTGCTCAGGTCCAACAGCGGGCCAAGGCCGTGACCCAAGTCGTGCTGGGCATTCTCAGCTATGCGCGCTGGCCGGCAGAGCCAGTGCCGCTGCGTTTGTGCCTGGTAGGGCCGACCGAATACGCCGATGATCTGATCAAGGGGAATGTGCAGAACTCCGGCCAGCCCTTGCAGGTGCGGCGCTTGTTGGTGAACGACCAGCGTGTCGCCAGCGCCTGCGACGCACTTTATATCGGCAAGCTCGACCAAGGTGAGCGGGAGCGGCTGTTCCAGTCGGTCAGCGGCCATCCGGTGCTCAGCATCAGCGAGGCGGACGATCCCTGCACCGTGGGCAGCCTGTTTTGCCTGCGGGTCAGTGACGAGCAGGTGGCCTTTGACGTAAACCTGGATTCAGTCGCTCGCAGCGGTGTGCGAATCCATCCCAGTGTGTTGCAGTTGTCTCGTCGACGGGCGGTGCAGCCATGAGAAGGTGCATCAAGCCTGGCGTTCGCCCAACCCTGCGTTCGGTACTTGGCCGCGGCCATCTGGGATTGGCCTTGCTGGCGGTAGGGTTGGCAGGCGTCTCCCTGACCCTGCTCGGTGTGCTCGCCTTGCGCGTCTATGCCAATCACAACCTGCACCTGATTGCCCGCTCGATCAACTACACCGTCGAAGCGGCTGTGGTGTTCGACGATGCTCCTGCTGCGAAGGAAGCCCTGGCGTTGATCGCAGCCACCGAAGAGGTGGCCGATGCCAAGGTGTTCAATGACGAAGGCGTGCAACTGGCCCATTGGCACCGTGACGATGATGGCATGTTTGCCCAGCTGGAGGCGGAAGTGGCCAGCGCGCTACTGGAGGAACCGATCACGCTGCCGGTGATGCATCAGCAACAGAAGGTCGGGCACATCGAAGTGTCCGGGCAGGGCGGCAACTTGCTGCGCTTCCTGTTCAGTGGCCTGGCGGGGATCGTGTTCTGCACGTTGCTCAGTGCAGTGGTGGCTCTCTATCTTTCGCGTCGGCTGTTCGGCGACATCATTCGCCCGTTGCGCAGCCTTGCCAGCGTGGCTCACGCCGCCCGCCGCGATCGTACCTTCGACCGGCGCGTACCCGAAACGCAGATCGCCGAGCTCAACGAGCTGGGCAACGACTTCAATGCACTGCTCGACGAACTGGAGGCCTGGGACAGTCACCTGCGCAGTGAGAACGAGAACCTGGCTCACCAGGCGACCCATGACAGCCTTACCGGCCTGCCCAATCGAGCATTCTTCGAGGGGCGCCTGAGCCGTAGCCTACGCAATGCCGTCCGCCAGCAGGAGCGGCTGGCGCTGATGTTCCTCGACAGCGACCATTTCAAACAGATCAACGACAGCCTGGGCCACTCGGCGGGGGATGAGGTGCTGATCAGCGTGGCCAGTCGGATCCGCGCGCAATTGCGCGAACACGACCTGGTGGCGCGCCTTGGCGGGGACGAGTTCGCGGTGCTGCTGACGCCCTTGCAGTCGCGAGGCGACGCCCAGCGCATCGCTGAAAAGATCATCGCCAGCATGCAGCTGCCGATTCATCTGGAAACCGGCAACAGCATCACCACCTCGTTGAGCGTAGGCATCGCTTACTTCCCCGACGACGGCCTGGACCCGGCAGGGCTGCTCAATGCCGCCGATGGGGCGATGTATCAGGCCAAGCGCATGCGCCGTGGCCATTGGCAAGTGGCGCAGACGGAGCATTCGGCCACTGACGTTGATAACAGGAGCTGAACCGTGATTCACCGTGTCGTTGCACTGCGTTTTCCCACGCTGGTATTGGCATTGCTGACGTTGCTGGCGCTCGGCGGTTGCCAGAGCGTTCCCAAGGGTTTGAGTGAAGAGCAGATCGCCGTGCTCAAGCGTGAAGGCTTCGCGCCGACTGACGAAGGTTGGGCGTTCGATCTTTCTGGCAAGGTGTTGTTTGGCAGCGATCTGGACAGCCTGAACAGCCAGAGCCGCGCGATCGTCGAGCGCATCGGCAAAGCCTTGCTGTCGGTGGATATCCAGCGGGTGAGGGTTGACGGCCATGCCGATGCCTCGGGCAAGGAGGCGTATAACCAGCAGTTGTCCGAACGCCGTGCGCAGAGCGTCGCCCAGGCGCTGATCGGCATCGGCATGCAGCCTCAGAACATCCGCACCGTTGGCCTGGGCAGCAGCCAGCCGGTGGCGGACAACCGCACCGCCAGCGGGCGAACCGAGAACCGCCGCGTATCGATCGTGGTAGCGTCCTACTGAGGCACGCGCTGGCGCCTGCGATTGGGCGCAGATGCGCCCATCCGGCATCACGCGAACTTCATCTCCCGGCTGTTGCCCATCAGCAACGGCGCGTTGGCCTCGGTCACATCGCGAATGTAGTCCCACAGCAAGGTGATGCGCTTCAACTTGCGCAGGTCCTCCCGGCAGTACATCCAGAAC
>NZ_FMYX01000020.1 GCF_900102675.1 Pseudomonas guariconensis | reverse complement strand
GTTACCCTGATCAAGACCATCGCAATGGAAGACGGTCTGCGCTTCGCTATCCGTGAAGGCGGTCGTACCGTCGGCGCCGGCGTCGTAGCAAAAATTATTGAATAAGTAGTTGATTTCTCATGATCAGGCCGGCATAATGGCCGGCCTGATACAGCGTTAAAGGTCAGTAGCTCAATTGGCAGAGCGACGGTCTCCAAAACCGTAGGTTGGGGGTTCGATTCCCTCCTGACCTGCCATTCACCTCGGTGTGATGGCTTTCTTCTCACAGGATCCTCCTCGATGACTCCCAAAACTGAAGCCCAAGAATCGCGTTTTGATCTGTTCAAGTGGCTGGCTGTTGTTGTATTGGTAGTCGTTGGTGTTGTGGGTAATCAGTATTACTCCGCAGCTCCAATCCTGTATCGCGTCCTTGCGCTTCTTGCTCTGGCTGCCGTTGCGGGCTTTGTCGCCTTGCAGACTGCGAAGGGTAAGTCGTTCTTTGCGCTGGCGAA
This sequence comes from Pseudomonas guariconensis, assembly GCF_900102675.1. Taxonomy (GTDB): domain Bacteria; phylum Pseudomonadota; class Gammaproteobacteria; order Pseudomonadales; family Pseudomonadaceae; genus Aquipseudomonas; species Aquipseudomonas guariconensis. Next base: position 15,072 of record NZ_FMYX01000020.1, on the reverse strand, counting down.
GGAAGCTCGTACCGAGATTCGTAAAGTCGTGTGGCCGACCCGCCAGGAAACCACTCAGACCACGCTCATTGTTGTGGTTGTCGTGTTGGTTATGGCGTTGCTGCTGTGGGGTCTCGATTCCCTGCTCGGCTGGGCGGTCTCCTTGATTGTTGGCTAAGGGTGTCCCGTGGCTAAGCGTTGGTACGTCGTGCATGCTTACTCGGGTTACGAGAAGCATGTGATGCGCTCCCTGATCGAGCGCGTCAAGCTGGCTGGCATGGAAGACGAGTTCGGCGAGATCCTGGTCCCGACCGAAGAAGTTGTTGAAATGCGCAATGGCCAGAAGCGCAAGAGCGAGCGCAAATTCTTCCCTGGCTATGTGCTGGTCCAGATGGAAATGAACGAAGGGACTTGGCACCTCGTCAAGGACACCCCTCGTGTCATGGGTTTCATTGGTGGTACCGCAGACAAGCCTGCGCCGATCACCGATAAAGAAGCTGAAGCTATCCTGCGTCGCGTTGCCGATGGTAGTGACAAGCCTAAGCCCAAGACGCTGTTCGAGCCGGGTGAAGTGGTTCGAGTCATTGATGGTCCGTTTGCTGACTTCAATGGCAGTGTCGAAGAAGTTAACTACGAAAAGAGCAGGCTGCAGGTTGCAGTGCTCATTTTCGGTCGCTCTACTCCGGTAGAGCTCGAGTTCAGCCAGGTCGAGAAGGTCTAGGCGAACGACGCATCCCATACCCCGCAGCCCTATGTGCTGCGGGGTTTTGTCGTCACTGGGATAAAACGCAAGTCATACGGGGAGCCATCTGGCGTTCGTACCCGATTTTGGAGTAGCTCATGGCTAAGAAGATTCAGGCTTACATCAAGCTGCAAGTTAAGGCCGGCCAGGCCAACCCAAGCCCACCCGTTGGTCCAGCACTGGGTCAACACGGTGTTAACATCATGGAATTCTGCAAGGCCTTCAACGCCCGTACACAGGGTCAAGAGCCAGGTCTGCCGACTCCAGTGATCATCACTGTCTACAGTGACCGTAGCTTCACCTTCGAAACCAAGAGCACTCCTGCCTCGGTTCTGCTGAAGAAAGCTGCTGGCCTGAGCAGTGGTTCGGCTCGCCCGAACACCGTCAAGGTTGGTACCGTTACCCGGGCTCAGCTGGAAGAGATCGCCAAGACCAAGCAGGCTGATCTGACTGCCGCTGACCTGGATGCAGCTGTGCGCACCATCGCCGGCTCTGCCCGCAGCATGGGCCTGAACGTGGAGGGTGTGTAATGGCTAAGCTGACTAAGCGCCAAAAGGCTATCGCCGAGAAAATCGAAGCAGGCAAGGCCTACAACTTCGAAGAGGCCGCGACTCTGCTGGCTTCGCTGCCGGCCGCCAAATTCGTCGAGTCCTATGACATCGCCGTCAACCTCGGTGTTGACCCGCGTAAATCCGACCAGGTCGTTCGCAGCGCTACCGTGCTGCCGCATGGCACTGGCAAGACCGTTCGCGTTGCCGTCTTCACCCAGGGCCCAGCTGCTGAAGCTGCTCTGGCTGCCGGCGCTGACCGCGTAGGTATGGACGATCTGGCTGCCGAAATGAAAGGCGGCGACCTGAACTATGACGTCGTAATCGCATCGCCTGATGCCATGCGTGTTGTAGGTCAGCTGGGTCAGGTCCTGGGTCCTCGCGGCCTGATGCCGAACCCGAAAGTGGGTACTGTAACTCCAGACGTAGCCGGCGCCGTCAAGAACGCCAAGGCCGGTCAGGTTCGCTACCGTACCGACAAGAACGGTATCATCCACACCTCCGTTGGCAAGGTCGGCTTCGAAGCTGGCAAGCTGAAGGAAAACGTTGAAGCCCTGATCGCCGATCTGAAGCGTATCAAGCCGGCTTCCTCGAAAGGTATCTACGTCAAGCGCGTCACCCTGAGCACCACCATGGGCCCAGGTCTGATCATCGATCAGAGCTCGCTGAACGTGTAATGCTCGGCCGGTGCGGCCCTGTCCGCACCGGCTGCTGAAAATTGGGGTCCCTGCCTGGCGGGGGCTATCCAAGACCGTAGGCGGCGCAAGCCTTAAACCACAAGCCTACGCAGATGGTGCTCCCGATTCGTTACCGAATCAGACACCAAAACGACATCCGGCCTCGGCTGGATGAAACGGTAGAAACCAGGAGTAAACCCGTGGCAATTAAACTCGAAGACAAGAAGGCCATCGTCGCTGAAGTCAACGAGGCTGCCAAAGTCGCTCTGTCCGCTGTCGTGGCTGATGCCCGTGGTGTGACTGTAGGCGCAATGACCGGACTCCGTAAAGAGGCCCGCGAAGCTGGCGTTTACGTACGTGTCGTACGTAACACCCTGCTCAAGCGCGCTGTTGAAGGCACCGAGTACTCGATCCTCAACGACGCGTTCAAAGGCCCGACCCTGATCGCCTTCTCCAATGAACATCCGGGCGCTGCTGCTCGTCTGTTCAAAGAGTTCGCCAAGGGTCAGGACAAGTTCGAGATCAAGGCAGCTGCGTTCGACGGCAAGTTCCTTGCCGCTAACCAGATCGACGTGCTGGCAACTCTGCCAACTCGCGACGAGGCTATCGCACAGCTGATGAGCGTAATCCAAGGTGCAACCAGCAAGCTGGCTCGTACCCTGGCTGCTCTGCGCGACCAGAAAGAAGCTGCTGCTGCCTAAGGCCGCGTAGCTTATTTCGAAATCAAACGTTTAATTTGATGGCCGCGTAGGCTGTCACCCCAATACAGGAATTCATAGTCATGTCTCTGACTAACGAGCAAATCATCGAAGCGATCGGCCAGAAAACCGTTCTGGAAATTGTTGAACTGATCAAAGCGATGGAAGAAACCTTCGGCGTTACCGCTGCTGCCGCCGTTGCTGCTGCCCCTGCTGGTGGCGCTGCTGCCGCTGCTGAAGAGCAGACCGAGTTCAACGTCGTTCTGGCCGAAGCTGGCGACAAGAAGGTCAACGTGATCAAGGCAGTTCGTGAACTGACCGGTCTGGGCCTGAAAGAAGCCAAAGAGAAAGTAGACGGCGCTCCTGCTGTCATCGCTGAAGGCGTTTCGAAAGAAGCCGCTGAAGACGCGAAGAAGAAGCTGGAAGAAGCAGGCGCTAAAGTCGAGCTGAAGTAATTTCGACTTTGCGACTCCAGCCCAAGCGTTGAGCGAAAGGCTGACGGCTGGTGGCTTATGCCACCGGCCTTTTTCCGTTATTGGTGGCCGATCAGGTCGGCCCCGATAACGAGCTGTAAAACACCCAAGAGGGTGTGCAAACCATGGGGTTTGCAGATTTTCTGGCTGCTTCCGCTCGGAAGGAGCCAAACAAGCAGGTGACCAAGCTGGGGAACGCTGATGGCTTACTCATACACTGAGAAAAAACGTATCCGCAAGGACTTTAGCAAGTTGCCGGACGTCATGGATGTGCCTTACCTCCTGGCCATCCAGCTGGATTCGTATCGCGAATTCCTGCAGGCGGGAGCATCCAAGGATCAGTTCCGCGACGTCGGCCTGCACGCGGCCTTCAAATCGGTATTCCCGATCATCAGCTACTCCGGCAATGCTGCCCTGGAGTACGTCGGCTATCGCCTGGGCGAGCCGGCTTTCGATGTGAAGGAATGTGTCCTGCGCGGTGTGACATTCGCTGTTCCGCTGCGTGTGAAGGTGCGCCTGATCATCTTCGACAAGGAATCGTCGAACAAAGCGATCAAGGACATCAAAGAGCAAGAAGTCTACATGGGTGAAATCCCCCTGATGACTGAGAACGGTACCTTCGTTATCAACGGTACCGAGCGTGTAATCGTTTCCCAGCTGCACCGTTCGCCAGGTGTGTTCTTCGACCACGATCGTGGCAAGACCCACAGCTCCGGCAAACTGCTGTACTCCGCCCGTATCATTCCTTACCGCGGTTCCTGGCTGGACTTCGAGTTCGATCCGAAGGACTGCGTGTTCGTTCGTATCGACCGTCGCCGCAAGCTGCCGGCCTCGGTACTGCTGCGAGCGCTGGGCTACAGCACCGAAGAAATCCTCAACACCTTCTACACCACCAACGTGTTCCACGTTTCCGGCGAAAAACTCAGCCTGGAACTGGTGCCTCAGCGTCTGCGTGGTGAAGTCGCGGTCATGGATATCCATGACGGCAGCGGAAAGATCATCGTTGAGCAAGGCCGTCGTATCACCGCGCGCCATATCAACCAGCTCGAAAAAGCCGGCGTCAAGCAGTTGGACGTTCCAATGGAGTACGTCCTGGGCCGCACCACTGCCAAGGCCATCGTGCATCCGGCCACCGGCGAGATCCTTGCCGAATGCAACACCGAGCTGACCACTGAGCTGCTGATCAAGGTCGCCAAGGCTCAGGTTGTACGCATCGAGACGCTGTACACCAACGACATCGATTGTGGTCCGTTCATCTCGGATACTCTGAAGATCGACACCACCAGCAACCAGCTGGAAGCCTTGGTGGAAATCTACCGCATGATGCGTCCAGGTGAGCCGCCAACCAAGGATGCCGCCGAGACCCTGTTCAACAACCTGTTCTTCAGCGCCGAGCGTTACGATCTGTCCGCTGTTGGCCGCATGAAGTTCAACCGCCGTATCGGTCGTACCGAGATCGAAGGTTCGGGCGTGCTGAGCAAGGAAGATATCGTCGACGTCCTCAAGACCTTGGTCGATATCCGTAACGGCAAAGGCATCGTTGACGACATCGACCACCTGGGTAACCGTCGTGTCCGTTGCGTTGGCGAGATGGCCGAGAACCAGTTCCGTGTCGGCCTGGTGCGCGTCGAGCGCGCGGTCAAGGAACGTCTGTCGATGGCGGAAAGCGAAGGCTTGATGCCGCAGGACCTGATCAACGCCAAGCCGGTCGCGGCGGCGGTGAAGGAGTTCTTCGGTTCCAGCCAGCTCTCGCAGTTCATGGACCAGAACAACCCACTCTCCGAGATCACCCACAAGCGCCGTGTCTCCGCGCTCGGCCCAGGTGGTCTGACCCGTGAGCGTGCAGGCTTCGAAGTCCGTGACGTACACCCGACTCACTACGGCCGTGTGTGCCCGATCGAGACCCCTGAAGGTCCGAACATCGGTCTGATCAACTCCCTGGCGGCCTATGCCCGCACCAATCAGTACGGCTTCCTGGAAAGCCCGTACCGCGTGGTGAAAGAAGGCGTGGTCACCGACGAAATCGTGTTCCTGTCTGCCATCGAAGAGGCCGATCACGTGATCGCCCAGGCTTCCGCTGCGATGAACGAGCAGAAGCAACTGGTCGATGAGCTGGTCGCCGTACGTCACCTGAACGAATTCACCGTCAAGGCGCCGGAAGACGTCACCCTGATGGACGTTTCGCCGAAGCAGGTTGTTTCCGTCGCTGCCTCGCTGATTCCGTTCCTCGAGCACGACGACGCCAACCGTGCATTGATGGGTTCGAACATGCAGCGTCAGGCTGTTCCGACCCTGCGCGCCGACAAGCCGCTGGTAGGTACCGGCATGGAGCGCAACGTTGCTCGTGACTCCGGCGTCTGCGTCGTTGCTCGTCGCGGTGGTGTGATCGACTCGGTCGACGCCAGCCGTATCGTCGTGCGTGTAGCCGATGACGAAGTAGAAACCGGCGAAGCAGGTGTGGATATCTACAACCTGACCAAGTACACCCGTTCGAACCAGAACACCTGCATCAACCAGCGTCCGCTGGTGAGCAAAGGTGATGTGGTCGCGCGTGGCGACATCATGGCCGACGGCCCGTCCACCGACATGGGTGAGCTGGCGTTGGGTCAGAACATGCGCATCGCGTTCATGGCGTGGAACGGCTTCAACTTCGAAGACTCCATCTGCCTGTCCGAGCGTGTGGTTCAGGAAGACCGCTTCACCACTATCCACATCCAGGAACTGACCTGTGTGGCGCGTGACACCAAGCTTGGCCCAGAGGAAATCACTGCGGACATCCCGAACGTGGGTGAGGCTGCGCTGAACAAGCTGGACGAAGCCGGTATCGTCTATGTGGGTGCTGAAGTCGGCGCTGGCGACATTCTGGTCGGTAAGGTCACTCCGAAAGGCGAGACCCAGCTGACTCCAGAAGAAAAGCTGCTGCGTGCGATCTTCGGTGAGAAGGCCAGCGACGTAAAAGACACCTCCCTGCGCGTGCCGACCGGCACCAAAGGTACTGTCATCGACGTCCAGGTCTTCACCCGTGACGGCGTTGAGCGCGACAGCCGCGCCCTGGCCATCGAGAAGATGCAGCTGGACGAGATCCGCAAGGACCTTAACGAAGAGTTCCGCATCGTCGAGGGCGCGACCTTCGAGCGTCTGCGTGCAGCCCTGAACGGCCAGGTGGTCGATGGTGGCGCGGGCCTGAAGAAAGGCACCGTGATCACTGACGACGTACTGAACGGTCTGGAGCACGGCCAGTGGTTCAAGCTGCGCATGGCCGAAGATGCTCTGAACGAGCAGTTGGAAAAGGCTCAGCAGTACATCGTCGATCGCCGTCGTCTGCTGGACGACAAGTTCGAAGACAAGAAGCGCAAGCTGCAGCAGGGCGATGACCTGGCACCGGGCGTGCTGAAGATCGTCAAGGTCTACCTGGCTATCCGTCGCCGCATCCAGCCGGGCGACAAGATGGCAGGCCGTCACGGTAACAAGGGTGTGGTCTCCGTGATCATGCCGGTCGAAGACATGCCGCACGACGCCAACGGTACTCCAGTCGACGTCGTTCTGAACCCGCTGGGTGTACCTTCGCGTATGAACGTCGGTCAGATCCTTGAAACCCACCTGGGCCTCGCGGCCAAGGGCCTGGGCGAGAAGATCGATCGCATGCTCGAAGAGCAGCGCAAAGCCGCTGAGCTGCGCAGCTTCCTGACCGAGGTCTACAACGAGATCGGTGGTCGTCAGGAAAACCTGGACGAGTTCTCGGACGAAGAGATCATCGCTCTGGCCAACAACCTGAAGAAAGGCGTGCCGATGGCTACGCCGGTCTTCGACGGTGCCAAGGAGCGTGAAATCAAGGCCATGCTGAAGCTGGCCGACATGCCTGAGAGCGGCCAGATGGTCCTGTTCGATGGCCGTACCGGCAACAAGTTCGAGCGTCCTGTGACCGTTGGTTACATGTACATGCTCAAGCTGAACCACTTGGTGGACGACAAGATGCACGCGCGTTCCACTGGTTCGTACAGCCTGGTTACCCAGCAGCCGCTGGGTGGTAAGGCGCAGTTCGGTGGTCAGCGTTTCGGGGAGATGGAAGTGTGGGCGCTGGAAGCATACGGCGCGGCATACACCCTGCAAGAAATGCTCACAGTGAAGTCGGACGACGTGAACGGCCGTACCAAGATGTACAAGAACATCGTGGATGGCGATCACCGTATGGAGCCGGGCATGCCCGAGTCCTTCAACGTGTTGATCAAAGAGATCCGTTCGCTCGGTATCGATATCGATCTGGAAACCGAATAACACGTGACGCGAAGGGGAGCGGGGCAGGTATTGCCCGCTTCCTGCTCCGCCAGGAGGAAAGGCCTTGAAAGACCTACTGAATTTGCTGAAAAACCAGGGTCAAGTCGAAGAGTTCGACGCCATCCGCATCGGTCTGGCGTCGCCTGAAATGATCCGTTCGTGGTCGTTCGGTGAAGTTAAGAAGCCGGAAACCATCAACTACCGTACGTTCAAACCTGAGCGTGACGGCCTGTTCTGCGCCAAGATCTTTGGCCCAGTCAAGGATTACGAGTGCCTGTGCGGAAAGTACAAGCGCCTCAAGCATCGCGGCGTCATCTGCGAGAAGTGCGGCGTTGAAGTCGCTCTGGCCAAGGTTCGTCGTGAGCGCATGGCGCACATCGAGCTGGCCTCGCCGGTTGCCCACATCTGGTTCCTGAAGTCGCTGCCGTCCCGTATCGGCCTGCTGATGGACATGACCCTGCGTGACATCGAGCGCGTGCTCTATTTCGAGAGCTACGTCGTTATCGATCCGGGCATGACCACCCTCGAGAAGGGTCAGCTGCTCAACGATGAGCAGTACTTCGAAGCACTGGAAGAGTTCGGTGACGACTTCGACGCCCGTATGGGTGCCGAGGCTGTTCGCGAGCTGCTGCACGCTATCGACCTGGAGCACGAAATTGGTCGCCTGCGCGAAGAGATTCCGCAGACCAACTCGGAAACCAAGATCAAGAAGCTGTCCAAGCGCCTGAAGCTGATGGAAGCTTTCCAGGGCTCGGGCAACCTGCCTGAGTGGATGGTCCTGACCGTTCTGCCGGTTCTGCCGCCGGATCTGCGTCCGCTGGTTCCGCTCGATGGCGGTCGCTTCGCGACTTCCGACCTGAACGACCTGTACCGCCGGGTGATCAACCGTAACAACCGTCTGAAGCGCCTGCTCGATCTGTCGGCGCCGGACATTATCGTGCGCAACGAAAAGCGCATGCTGCAGGAAGCGGTCGACGCCCTGCTGGACAACGGCCGCCGCGGTCGCGCCATCACTGGCTCGAACAAGCGTCCGCTGAAGTCCCTGGCTGACATGATCAAAGGTAAGCAAGGTCGCTTCCGTCAGAACCTGCTCGGTAAGCGCGTGGACTACTCCGGTCGTTCCGTAATTACCGTAGGTCCGACCCTGCGCCTGCACCAGTGCGGTCTGCCGAAGAAGATGGCGCTGGAGCTCTTCAAGCCGTTCATTTTCGGCAAGCTGGAAATGCGCGGTCTGGCGACCACCATCAAAGCTGCCAAGAAGATGGTCGAGCGCGAGCTGCCGGAGGTGTGGGACGTCCTCGCCGAGGTGATCCGCGAACACCCCGTACTGCTCAACCGTGCACCGACCCTTCACCGTCTGGGTATCCAGGCGTTCGAGCCGGTGCTGATCGAAGGCAAGGCTATTCAGCTGCACCCGCTGGTGTGTGCTGCGTACAACGCCGACTTCGACGGTGACCAGATGGCCGTTCACGTGCCGCTGACGCTGGAAGCCCAGCTGGAAGCGCGCGCGCTGATGATGTCGACCAACAACATCCTGTCGCCTGCCAACGGTGAGCCGATCATCGTGCCGTCCCAGGACGTGGTTCTGGGTCTGTACTACATGACCCGTGAAGCCATCAACGCCAAAGGTGAAGGTCGTGTGTTCGCCGACCTGCAGGAAGTCGACCGCGTATTCCGCGCCGGCGAAGCTGCGCTGCACGCCAAGATCAAGGTCCGTATCAACGAGACCGTGAAAGAGCGCGACGGCAGCATCGTCAAGAACACCCGTATCGTCGACACTACCGTCGGCCGTGCGCTGTTGTTCCAGGTAGTGCCAGCCGGTCTGCCGTTCGACGTCGTCAACCAGTCGATGAAGAAAAAGGCGATTTCCAAGCTGATCAACCAGTGCTATCGCGTGGTGGGTCTGAAGGAAACCGTCATCTTTGCCGACCAGCTGATGTACACCGGTTTTGCCTACTCGACCATTTCCGGCGTTTCCATCGGTGTTAACGACTTCGTTATCCCAGATGAGAAGGCGCGCATCATCGGTACCGCTACCGATGAAGTGAAGGAAATCGAGAGCCAGTACGCCTCCGGCCTGGTAACCCAGGGCGAGAAGTACAACAAGGTCATCGACTTGTGGTCCAAGGCGAACGACGAAGTGTCCAAGGCGATGATGGCCAACCTCTCGAAAGAGAAGGTCATCGATCGTGATGGCAACGAAGTCGAGCAAGAGTCCTTCAACTCGATGTACATGATGGCTGACTCCGGTGCGCGGGGTTCCGCTGCCCAGATCCGTCAGCTGGCCGGTATGCGTGGCCTGATGGCCAAGCCGGACGGCTCCATCATCGAGACGCCGATCACCGCGAACTTCCGTGAAGGTCTGAGCGTACTGCAGTACTTCATCTCGACCCACGGTGCTCGTAAAGGTCTGGCGGATACCGCATTGAAGACCGCGAACTCCGGTTACCTGACCCGTCGTCTGGTTGACGTGGCACAGGATCTGGTCGTGACCGAAATCGACTGCGGCACTGATCAGGGTCTGCTGATGACCCCGCACATCGAAGGCGGTGACGTTGTAGAGCCGCTGGGTGAGCGTGTACTGGGTCGTGTCATCGCCCGTGACGTGTTCAAGCCAGGCACCGAGGACGTCATCGTTCCGGCCGGTACCCTGGTCGACGAGAAGTGGGTCGAGTTCATCGAGCTGAACAGCATCGACGAAGTGGTCGTGCGTTCCCCGATCAGCTGCGAAACCCGCTACGGCATCTGCGCCAAGTGCTACGGTCGTGACCTGGCTCGTGGTCACCAGGTGAACATCGGTGAAGCTGTCGGCGTTATCGCTGCCCAGTCGATCGGTGAGCCGGGTACCCAGCTGACCATGCGTACGTTCCACATCGGTGGTGCTGCAAGCCGTACCTCGGCTGCCGACAGCGTCCAGGTGAAGAACGGCGGTATGGTTCGTCTGCACAACCTCAAGCAGGTCGAGCGTGCCGATGGCAACCTGGTTGCCGTTTCGCGTTCCGGCGAGCTGGCCATCGCCGACGAATTCGGTCGCGAGCGTGAGCGCTACAAGCTGCCTTACGGTGCGGTGATTTCGGTCAAGGAAGGTGAGAAGGTCGAAGCTGGCGCCATCGTCGCCAAGTGGGACCCGCACACCCACCCGATCGTTACCGAACTCAAAGGTACCGTGACCTTCGTGGGCATGGAGGAAGGCATCACCATCAAGCGTCAGACCGACGAGCTGACCGGCCTGACCAACATCGAAGTGATGGACGTCAAGGATCGCCCTGCCGCAGGCAAGGAAATCCGTCCAGCGATCAAGATGGTCGACGCTGCTGGCAAGGATCTGTACCTGCCGGGTACCGACGTTCCAGCCCAGTACTTCCTGCCGGCCAACGCCCTCGTCGGTGTGGCTGACGGTGCACAGATCGGTGTAGGTGACGTTATCGCGCGTATTCCGCAAGAAACGTCCAAGACCCGAGATATCACCGGTGGTCTGCCGCGCGTTGCCGATCTGTTCGAAGCGCGTCGTCCGAAAGAAGCCTCGATCTTGGCTGAAGTCAGCGGCACCATCGCGTTCGGTAAGGAAACCAAGGGCAAGCGTCGCTTGGTCATCACGCCGACCGATGGCAGCGAGCCGTACGAAGAGCTGATTCCGAAGTGGCGCCACTTGAACGTCTTCGAAGGCGAACAGGTAAACCGCGGCGAAGTTATCTCCGACGGTCCGAGCGATCCGCACGACATCCTGCGTCTGCTGGGTGTAAGCGCGCTGGCCAAGTACATCGTCAACGAGATTCAGGATGTTTACCGCCTGCAGGGCGTGAAGATCAACGACAAGCACATCGAGACCATCCTGCGTCAGATGCTGCGTAAAGTTGAGATCACCGAATCCGGCGATTCCAGCTTCATCAAGGGCGACCAGATGGAACTGACTCAGGTGCTGGTCGAGAACGAGCGTCTCGCCGCCGAAGATAAGTTCGTCTCGAAGTTCTCGCGTGTACTGCTGGGTATCACCAAGGCCTCGCTGTCGACCGAGTCGTTCATTTCCGCGGCTTCCTTCCAGGAAACCACGCGCGTCCTGACCGAAGCGGCCGTCACCGGCAAGCGCGACTACCTGCGCGGCCTGAAAGAGAACGTGGTCGTGGGTCGTCTGATCCCGGCAGGTACCGGTCTGGCCTACCACAGCGAGCGCAAGCGCCGCCGTGATGCCGACAAGCCGCTGCGTGTAAGTGCCAGTGAGGTGGAAGCCGCACTGACCGAAGCGCTGAACTCCAGCGGTAACTAAGAACAGGGCTAGGCCCCGGTTCATCCTCCACGTCATTGGCGACATGAATTGTTGCCGATGACCGGGCGGGGAGGGCCGGGGCCTCGTCTTGACTGGGTGCAAGATCCTCTTTAGACTTTTGTACCCTTAAATTTGGTGAGGCTCCGTCTCGCCAATTTTTGGCTTTCTTGCAAGACAATAGCGTCGCAAGACAATCAGTGGAGCTAGTAGATGGCAACTATCAACCAGCTGGTACGTCAGCCGCGTAAGCGTACCGTCGAGAAATCCGACGTACCTGCGCTGCAGAACTGCCCGCAGCGTCGTGGCGTGTGCACCCGTGTGTACACCACCACGCCGAAAAAACCTAACTCGGCACTGCGTAAAGTATGCCGTGTGCGTCTGACCAACGGTTTCGAGGTTTCCTCGTACATCGGTGGTGAAGGCCACAACCTGCAAGAGCACAGCGTCGTTCTGATCCGTGGCGGCCGTGTAAAAGACTTGCCAGGTGTTCGTTACCACACCGTTCGCGGCTCTCTGGATACTTCGGGCGTTAAAGGCCGTAACCAGGGTCGTTCGAAGTACGGTACCAAGCGTCCGAAGTAATCGGCCGTTTGCAGACATCCATTTTTTGAGTCGATAAGAGTAAGGTCGGGCAGGGGTCGAAGACCCGCGTCCCGGGCTAACCTGAAGACCGTTTGAGGGCTTATCATGCCAAGACGTCGTGTAGCAGCAAAACGTGAGATCCTGGACGATCCGAAGTACGGATCCCAGATTCTCGCCAAGTTCATGAACCACGTGATGGAAAGCGGCAAGAAGGCCGTAGCCGAGCGCATCGTTTACGGTGCCCTGGATACCGTCAAAGCACGCAAGAACAGCGACCCCCTGGAAATCTTCGAGAAAGCTCTCGACGCCATCGCTCCGCTGGTCGAAGTAAAGTCCCGCCGTGTAGGCGGTGCCACTTACCAGGTTCCGGTTGAAGTTCGTCCGTCCCGTCGTAATGCTCTGGCAATGCGCTGGCTCGTAGACTACGCCCGCAAGCGTGGCGAGAAGTCCATGGCTCTGCGCCTGGCCGGTGAACTGCTGGATGCTGCTGAAGGCAAGGGTGCTGCAGTCAAGAAGCGTGAAGACGTGCACCGTATGGCCGAGGCCAACAAGGCGTTCTCGCACTACCGCTTCTAATTCAAGCATCAATCTTTTTGCGAGGGCTTTATGGCTCGTACTACAGCAATTAACCGCTACCGTAACATCGGTATCTGCGCGCACGTTGACGCGGGCAAGACTACCACTACCGAGCGGATCCTGTTCTACACAGGTCTGAGCCACAAGATGGGCGAGGTGCATGATGGCGCCGCGACCACCGACTGGATGGTGCAGGAGCAGGAGCGCGGTATCACCATTACCTCCGCTGCCGTTACCACCTTCTGGAAAGGCTCCCGTGGTCAGTACGACAACTACCGCGTAAACGTCATCGATACCCCCGGCCACGTTGACTTCACCATTGAAGTTGAGCGTTCGCTGCGCGTACTCGACGGCGCGGTCGTCGTATTCTGCGGTACCTCTGGCGTTGAGCCGCAGTCCGAAACCGTATGGCGTCAGGCCAACAAATACGGCGTTCCACGTGTTGTTTACGTGAACAAGATGGACCGTGCTGGTGCCAACTTCCTGCGCGTTGTCGGCCAGATCAAGAACCGTCTGGGTCACACCCCGGTTCCAATCCAGCTGGCTATCGGTTCGGAAGACAACTTCCAGGGTCAGGTTGACCTGATCAAGATGAAGGCCATCTACTGGAACGATGACGACAAGGGCACCACCTATCGCGAGGAAGAAATTCCTGCCGATATGCTGGAGCTGGCTGAAGAGTGGCGCGCCAATATGGTCGAGTCCGCTGCTGAAGCCAACGAAGAGCTGATGAACAAGTACCTTGAAGAAGGTGACCTGTCTGTCGAAGAGATCAAGGCCGGTCTGCGCGCCCGTACTCTGGCGAGCGAAATCGTTCCTGCCGTCTGCGGCTCCTCGTTCAAGAACAAGGGCGTTCCCCTGGTTCTCGATGCCGTGATCGACTTCCTGCCTGCTCCGACCGAGATTCCTGCGATCAAGGGTATCCACCCTGATCTGGCTGATACGCCGAAGGAAGAGATCACCGAAGAGCAGCAGGACGAGCGTCATGCCGACGACAACGAGCCGTTCTCGGCTCTGGCGTTCAAGATCGCTACCGACCCGTTCGTTGGTACCCTGACCTTCGTTCGCGTCTACTCGGGCGTTCTGACCTCTGGTGACTCGGTCATCAACTCGGTCAAAGGCAAGAAAGAGCGCGTTGGTCGTATGGTGCAGATGCACGCCAACCAGCGTGAAGAGATCAAGGAAGTTCGCGCTGGCGACATCGCGGCCCTGATCGGCATGAAAGACGTTACCACTGGTGAAACCCTGTGCGACGCCGACAAGCCAATCATCCTTGAGCGCATGGACTTCCCTGAGCCTGTAATCTCGCTCTCCGTTGAGCCGAAGACCAAGCAGGATCAGGAGAAGATGGGTATCGCTCTGGGCAAGCTGGCTCAGGAAGACCCGTCGTTCCGCGTCAAGACCGACGAAGAGACTGGTCAGACCATCATCTCCGGTATGGGTGAGCTGCACCTGGACATCATCGTTGACCGCATGAAGCGTGAATTCAACGTTGAAGCCAACATCGGCAAGCCGCAGGTTTCTTACCGCGAGAAGATCACCAAGTCCGGTGTCGAGATCGAAGGCAAGTTCGTTCGTCAGTCCGGTGGCCGTGGTCAGTTCGGTCATTGCTGGATCCGCTTCTCCGAGCCGGACCAGGATGCCAACGGCAACATCACTGAAGGCCTGGTCTTCACCAACGAAGTCGTTGGCGGTGTTGTTCCGAAGGAATACATCCCTGCGATCCAGAAGGGTATCGAAGAGCAGATGAAGAACGGCGTCGTTGCCGGCTATCCTCTGATCGGCCTGAAGGCTACCGTGTTCGACGGTTCGTACCACGACGTCGACTCCAACGAGATGGCGTTCAAGATCGCGGCCTCCATGGCGACCAAGCAGCTGGCTCAGAAGGGCGGCGGTGTTGTGCTTGAACCGATCATGAAGGTTGAGGTAGTAACCCCTGAGGATTACATGGGTGACGTGATGGGTGACCTGAACCGTCGTCGTGGTCTGATCCAGGGTATGGATGACTCGGTCTCCGGCAAGGTTATCCGTGCAGAAGTCCCGCTGGGAGAAATGTTCGGTTATGCAACCGACGTCCGTTCCATGTCTCAGGGTCGCGCAAGCTACTCCATGGAATTCTCCAAGTACTCCGAAGCTCCGTCGAACATCGTCGAAGCACTCGTTAAAAAACAAGGCTAATCCAGCCCTTTAGGCAAGAGGTTCACTGTCGTGGCTAAAGAAAAATTTGATCGTTCCCTTCCCCACGTTAACGTCGGCAC
>NZ_FMYX01000017.1 GCF_900102675.1 Pseudomonas guariconensis | reverse complement strand
GTCGGCGGCATTGCGGGCGATTTCCTGGGTGGCTGCGCCCAGCTGGTTGATCGCCGCGGCGACGCTGTTGGTGCGCATGCTCTGCTCCTCGGAGCCGATGATCGAAGCATTGGAGGCGTGAACCACCTTCTCCGACAGGTCATGCACCAGGCGGGTGGCCGAGGACACCTCGCTGATCGAGGCGTGGATGCGCTCGACGAAGCGGTTGAACGACGTGGCCAGCTCGCCGAACTCGTCCTTGTGCTGCACCGCCAGGCGGCGGGTCAGGTCGCCTTCGCCTTCGGCGATGTCCTGCATGGCGCGGCCCATGGTGGTCAGCGGACGCATCAGCACCGGGATGAGCAGGCCCAGCAGGCCGGCGATGGCAGCCACGGCGATGAGCATGGCGATGATCGCCGAGGTACGGAACTGGCTCAGTGCGGCGTAGGCTTTGTCTTTGTCGATGGACAGACCGATGTACCACTGCGCCGAAGGCAGGCCTTCGACCGGAGCGAAGGAGATGATCCGATCCTGGCCGTTGAGGGTGACGTCCTGCATGCCTGGCTCGACCTTCAAGGCGGCATCGGGGTAGATGTCCTTGAGGTTCTTCATCAACTGGTCCTTGTCGGGGCTGACGATGACCTGGCCGTTGCGATCGGCGAGGAAGGCGTGGCCGATGCCGCCGAAGTCCACGGCGTTGATGATGTCCACCAGGGTGTTGAGGCTCAGGTCACCGCCGACCACACCCAGCAGCTCGCCGGTGCTCTTGGCCTTGACCGGCATCGCGATGGTGACCACCAGACCACCGACGGACGCCTGGTAGGGCGGGGTCAGCATGGTCTGGTTGGCGGCCACCGCGGCGCTATACCAAGGCCGTTGGCGCGGGTCGTAGCCGTCGGGCATCTTGGCGTCCGGACGCTGGGTGAACACGCCATTGTTCTGACCGAAGTAGGTGAACTGGAAGTTATTGGTGTAGGAAGGCTGGTCGACCAGGCCGGGCAGTGTTTCGCCGGCGCCCTGCTGGGCGATGTCCTGGGCGAGGTTCTCAAGTACCAGGATGCGTCCGGACATCCAGTTCTGCACGCTGCTGGCAGTCTGCGCGCCGGCCTGGCGAACAGACGACTCGATGTTCTGGCGGATGATGTTGCGTTGCAGGTAGTCGTTGTAGAGGGTGAACAGGGCAAATGCCAGGACGACCACGGCGCAGGCGCTGAGCAGGATCTTGTGGCGGAATTTCAGGTTCATGTTTCGAGACCTTGGACCAATGAAGGGAGGACGCCGCACGCTTTTGGCGCGATGGGCGGTACCTGTCACCTCGGTATCGGCCGGTTCCTACAAAAATTGATGAACCATACGTCGTAGAGCCGACGAATCGCGCAGAACATGGCCGCACTCAGCGTGTCGCCAAAAGCTCCACCAGAATGCGCGCCGCCTGGCCTAGGGGCTGTTGCTTGAGCCAGAACACCCGCACTGGCAGTTCCAGGGCGTTCTGGGTGTTGCGAAAATCCAGGCGCACCAACCGGCCGGCTGCGAACAGCGGGGCGGCGCGGGCCAATGGAAAGTCCCCCCAGCCAAGGCCGGCTTCGACGATCTGCATGGCCAGGTCGAGGCTGTTACAGCGCCAATGGGTTGCACTGATCAGCGAGCGCGGGTCGGACAACGGCAGATCGCGGCTGCACACCAATATCTGGCGCACATCGAACAGGTCCTCCAGATTGTGGATGCGCCCACTGCGCAACGCCGGATGGTGCGGGGCCAAGGAGGCGACCAAAGGCTCCACCGCAACGTGCTGGAAGCTGCGGCGAGGGTCGACCTGCAATCCGGCGAAGGCCATGCACAGGCTGACCCGGCCGCTATCGAGCAGGTGCAACGCTTCTTCTTGGGGAGCGGCAAGCAGTTCGATGTCCAGCAGGGGATAGCGCTCGCTCAAGGTGGCGATGGCGGTGAGCAATCGGCGCTGGTCGATGTTCGGCACCACGGCGATGGCCAGGCGGCTTTCCAGCCCTTGGGACAATTCCAGCGCATGGGCTTGCAACAACCCCAACTGCTCGGCGATCAACCGCGCATGGGGCTCCAGGGCACGGGCCTGCGCGGTGGGACGTGCTTCGCGGGCACCCCGCTCGAACAAGGGGTAGCCCAGCTCCGCCTCAAGATTGCCGATGGCCATGCTCACCGCCGATGGGACGCGCTGCAAAGCTCGGGCGGCGGCCGAGAAGGAGCCGCGATCGAGCACGGCGAGAAACAGCTGGATGTTGTCGCTGGAAAAATTCATAGGCAGCCTCCTGTCAGTAAATCTGAAAGCTGCCGACTTTTACTGTCAAGTCGATTGATTCATCCTTTGGCCACTTCGTGATTCACCAGGGGTAGAAAACCGTGCAAGGATTCAAACGAAAACTGGTCTATGTGACCTTCTATGAACTGATCGGCCTGTGCATGTCAACCCTGGGGCTGGCGTACCTTTCCGGTACCCAGGCCAGCCACACCGGGCCGTTGGCGGTGATGATCACCACCATCGCGATGATCTGGAACCTGATTTTCAATACCCTGTTCGAGTGGTGGGAAAGCCGCCAGGCCAAACGCGGCCGCAGTGTGGCACGGCGCATCGCCCATGCCGTCGGTTTCCAGTTGACGCTGATCGTGTACCTGATCCCGCTCATCGCTTGGTGGCTGGACATGACTTTGCTCGAGGCCTTCTTGGTGGACCTGGCCTTCATCATCCTCATTCCGTGCTACACCTTTGCCTACAACTGGGCCTTCGATCGGGTATTCGGGTTACCGACCTCGGCGATGGCGACTGCTTGAGCGAGCGATTGCGTCAGGGCGGCAATCGAATCAGCAGGGGCTCCTGCTCTTGCACCGGCGCTTGCTGCAGTTGTTGTTCTTGCGGCTTCGGGGCGCTGGCCAGCAGGCTGTCCTCGACTTGGCCGGACAGGTAGTACACGCCCGACATCGCACCACTCTGGCGATTCTCCATCAAATCGTGCCATTCCTCGTTCAGCGCCACATTCAATATCACCCGCAGTTGTTCGACCATCTGCGGGTGTTCCTGGTCGTGGGTGACCATGCCGTAGCCGGCCGCCGCCAGGGAAATCAAGGTCCCGGCAGCCTTGCCCACGGCCGCGGCGACGGCACTGGCGATACCTCGTGGCGCCAGGGTGGCGCCGAGTTTCTCGCTGGCCCGGTTGGCCACCGAAGACAACCCGGCCTCGGTTTGCCCAGGCGCTTTGGCCGCTTGTTGGTGCAAGTGCTGGCGCAGCGCCTGCCAGGCAGGTTGCTGAGCCAAGGATTGGGTCCTGAGCAGTTGATAGAGGGTGGCATCGCGGGCAGCCGGTGGTCCCAGGGCGATGATCTTGATGCGGTTGAGCCGCTGGCTGACCTGGTCGGGCGGCGCGTTGTAGCGCTGGATGATGGTCGGCAGTTGCTGGCCGAACAGCTGCAGGTACAACTCGCTGGCGCGGTCGCGGATCCCCTCGGGGTTGATCTGTTCGGCGACCGGTTCTATCACCCGCTTGTGGTATTGCTCCTGCAGGTACATCGCCAGGCGCCGTTCGGGCGGCTCGGCACCATTGCCGCTGTTCATCTTGTACCAGGCGACTTTGAGCGTCAGCCATTGCTGCGTCCAGTAGCCGGTGAACCAAGGGATGAAATCGCTTTCGGTGCGTCGTTGCACTTGGTCTTTCCAGACCCGCATCGAACGCCTTGCATAGTCATTGGCCGAGCCGGTAGCGGCCACCGAGGCTTCGATCAATTCCTGGTCGATCCGTTGCCACAGGGCCGGCGTCATGGTCACAGGCGGGGGCGGGGCAGGGGGGCGCTTGACCGCGCACCCGGCGAAGGTCAGCAGTAGGCACGACAGCAGGAGCAGGGTACGCGTGTTCACGCGGCTGGCCTTCCTGGGGCAAAGGCGGGTTTGTTACCGAAGTATAGGCAGGGGCAACCAGGGGCCGCTGTGCAGTCCATCGTGCAGCCCTGCAATGATGGGAGCGGGTCTACCCGCGAGGCGGCCTCTACCGCATCCGCGGGTGAGCCCGCTCCCACAGCGATCGCCACTCGCGCTGTACGAGCGGCCGGGAGAAGAAGGGCTGGTGTCAGGTTGGGGCGCCCAGGTCAAGCTTGGCTTCCAGATGGTCCAGGTGTTCATTCATCAGGGCCAGGGCGGCATCGATATCGCCGTTTTCCACGGCATCGATGATCGCGGCGTGCTCCTGCCAGGCGCAGTGCTCGCAGCAGGGCGACTCATAGCGGGCGATGATCAGCGAGGTCATGGGCACCAGGCCGTTGAGAAAGCGCGCCAGCGGTGCGTTGGCGGCCATTTGCGCAAGCTTGAGGTGGAATTCGCCGCCCAGGCGGATCGCCGTGCAGCGCTCGCCGCGTTCATGGTGCAGGCGCTCGCGCTCGACCAGTTGACGTAATTGGCGGATCTGCGTGGGCCGGGCGCGTTGGGTGGCCAGGCTGATCAGCGTGGTTTCGGCCAGACGCCGGGCGCTGAGGACCTGGCGCGCCTGCTGGGGATCGGGGGTGGCCAGGTGGGCGGTATGGCTGGGGCGCTGCACCACCACCTGCTGGTCGGACAGGCGCCCGAGCACCCGGCGGATCACCGTGCGGCTAACGCCGAAGGCATTGCCCAGTGCCTGCTCGGGGAGGGCGCTGCCGGGCGGCAGGCGCTGCTCGAGGATGGCATCGAACAGACGTGGATAGATCTGCTCGGCCGAAAGACGGGTTTCTCCGTTGGCGAGCAGGGCTGGCAGGCGAGGGGCGGCGTGGGCGCAGGCAGTCATGGTCGCTCCTTGGGTCATTGACCCGGGTGTTCGTCGGGAATGTTCAGCTCGATGCCCATGCGCTGGCCTTCTTCGAGGATATGCCGGCGCATCTGGGCACTGGCCTGGGCGCTGTTCTTGTCACGGATGGCGCGTACCACCGCTTCATTTTCAGTCAGTCGTGCGGCCAGGTGCTCCGGAGAGTTGCGCAGCATTTCTGTGCTCTGCTTGAGCGCATTGCCGGTCTGCTGCACCACGCTCTGGAAGATCGGGTTGGTAGTCAGGCCGAACAACGCCTCGTGGAAGGCGATGTAGGCGTTGACACCGGCTTCGCTGTCGCCGGCTTCCAATGCCTCGCGCATATCCATCAGGGTCAGGCGCAGTTGGCCGATGTCCTGGCTGTTGGCTGACTGGGCGACCAGACCGACGATGAACGGCTCGAGGGTGTAGCGCAGCTCCAGCACATCGGCCAGGCTTGCGGCTGCCACGGTATCGCTGGCCGGCTCTTGCCCGGCGGCCTCGGCATCGAGTACCAGCACGCCTTTGCCTGGCATCGAGCGCACCAGGCCAAGGGTTTCCAGCACAGTCACGGCTTCGCGCAGGCTGGGACGGCTGATGCCCAGCTGTTCGGCCAGCTCGCGCTGGCCGGGTAACATTTCGCCAGTGCGCCACTGACCGCTGGCCAGGGCCTGGCGGAGTTTCTCCACCACTGAGTTGACGACGGTTGATGAGCTGATCACGGTTCGCTCCCTAGTTGCATCATGTCTCCTGGCGGCCGGCTCAGTGCCGGCCGCTGCGGTTTTCAAAATTCCTGCTGGTGTGCATGAGGGGGTTGCTTGCGCGGGGTCGGGGCGAAGCCCGGCTTACCGGCCAGCACGTTGTTGGCACGCTCCAGGTCGATGTCTCGCTCCCAGCGGGCGATGGCCACGGTAGCGACGCAGTTGCCGATCAGGTTGGTCAATGCCCGGCCAATGCCCATGAACCAGTCCACCGCCAGCACCAGCACCAAGCCCACCACAGGAATGGCCGGTACCGCGGTGAGGGTGGCTGCGAGGATCACCAAGGCTGAGCCTGGGATGCCGTGTGCGCCTTTTGACGTCACCAGCGATACCAGCAGAATGGTCAGCAGGTCGGTCATGGCCAGCGGCGTGCCCGTGGCGTTGGCGATGAACACGATTGCCAGGGTCAGGTAGATGGAAAAACCATCGAGGTTGAAGGAATACCCGGTAGGGATCACCAGACCCACAGTGGAGCTGCCGATACCCAAGTGTTCGAGCTTGCGCATGATCTGCGGCAGCACGGCGTCGGAGGAGGCGGTGCCCAGCACGATGGTCAGCTCTTCACGCAGGTATTTGATGAACGGCAGCAGCTTCAGGCCCGACAGGCGCATTACGGTGCCGAGGATGATCAGCACGAAGCCCGCACAGGTGAGGTAGAACAGCGCGACCAAGCCGCCCAAGTGCTGCAGCGACTCCAGACCGTACTTGCTGGTGGTGAAGGCGATGGCGCCGAACACGCCCAGCGGTGCCAGGCGCACGATCATGCCCATGATGCGGAACACCACATGGCTGAGTTCGTTGATCAGCCGCGATATGCCGGAGGCGGATTCGCCCACCAGATTCAGTGCGCTGCCGAACAGTACCGAGAACAGCAAGACTTGAAGGATGTTGTTGTCCGCGAAGGCGCCGATCACCGAGGTCGGGATCAAATCCATGAAGAAGGCCGTGGCGCCGTGGATGTGCTGGCTGCGTTCGGCCAGGCTGGCGGCGTCGGCGCTGGACAACTGTTCAAGATGGATGTTGGCGCCGCTGCCGATACCGCTGGTGAAGGCGAACACCAACCCGATCACCAAGGCGATGGTGGTGAGCACTTCGAAGTAGATCACTGACTTCAAGCCAATGCGCCCGACCTTCTTGAGATCGCCCGCGCCGGAGATGCCGCTGACCACCACGCAGAAGACGATCAGACCGATGAGCATCTTGATCAGTTTGATGAAGCCGTCACCCAAGGGTTTTAGCTGCAGGGACACTTCGGGGAAGCTGAGGCCACAAGCGATGCCAAGGGCGAGGCCTAGCACGACTTGGAGGAAGATCGAACGCGAGCACCATTTGAGCATGGGAGGGATCTCTGATCGGTGTCCTTGCTTCGGTGCCGGCGACGGCGAAAGAGCGCAGGACTTAATTATTGTGGTCTTACCGGTATGGTCAGTGCGGGATCATAAAACCGCGAAAAAAGCCCTTTTGCAAGGTTTTTTTGGCCTTACCGGTCTGACCAGTTGGCGCTTTTCGGTGCCCATAGCTCTAACTCGGGGGTTTGAAGGGCTGCGGTGGAGTGCGCCGGCACTCCACCGTGTCGTCAGGCCAAATACGTCTTGGCCAGGGTCTCGTTAAGTTGGCGAATCAATGCTGTGTCGGCATCCCTGCGCGTTTGCAGCAGCAGTTGGGCTGCGCGGTTATAAAGGGCGCCTTCGTCGCGATAGCGGCTGGAGACCAAGTCGATACGTTGCACCGCGCCGTTTTGCCGCCAGGCAATGTCCGGGCGTTCACGCTCCAGTGCATCGATGAAGCTCGGAGGTACCTGGGGACCTGTGTAGGTGCTGACTTCGCCTGGTTCGCTGAGCGTGTCGAAATAGGCGCTGGCACCATCCCATTCGTTGGCCAGATGTTCGAATGCCTGTTGGCGCAAGCGCTTGATCCAGTCTCGCCAGAACGGTTGCTCGTCGGCCCATTGGACCAGTCGAGGAATATCCGCTTGGGTCGTGATCATCTGAGCGAGTTGGTCCAGCGTGGCCGGGCTCAGCTGTGCAAGGTAGTCGAAACTGATCTCGCCGGGTTGTGGAGGGAGTTCCAGGCGCTCGCGCAATCGCATCCTGGCATGCAGTGCCATTTCCAGTTCGTCGAGTAGAAAGGTGGGTTCGCGCAATTGCGTGTCACTGATATCGTCTGCAGCGTGCAGGGGCGTCTCGTCGGCGGAGCGTCCCGCAATGAGCGCCTTGCGCCTGGCAACCCGTGCGTCATAGAGATCACTGATGCGCTCGTCCAGCAGCTGTTGGCGCAGCAGTGAGCGGCAAATGGAAATGGCCACCTTGTCGCTGGCATCCCCTGGGGCGGCGTTGAGCGACTGCTGCCATACCAGGACCTGCGTCTCGACTTGCTGGAACAGCAGACTGGCCTGGTCGACGCAGCCGTGAGCGGCTTCGTTGATCAGGTCGATGATGCGTTCATGGACTTGGGCCTGGCCCCAGAGATTGTCGCCTTCGCGTGCAGATAGCCGCTCGACGATGACGTGCATGCGTCGACGCATGGCGTTCGGGCTGGCTTGATAGTCCCGGGTGTCTTCGACACGTCGAAAGAGCTCATACAGCGGTCGCCACTCAGGCTCCTGCAATGTGGCCGCGACATGATCGCCGACGGCTTGCGGCACTGCGGCAAGCCAATCCAAATGATCGACCCGCGCAGCGGTTGGCAGACCGGCATCGTTGAGTCGTTGCAGGGCCTGCTCACTGAAGGGATTGTTCTGGAAGGCATGGTACATCTCGGCTTCACCTGCCCTGACCGCAACAGCGAATGCGCTATCGCGAAGATCAGGTGCGTCGTGCAACTGATTGTTGCTCAGGTCCACGGCGCGCAGGGTCAGCGGTCGCTGCCCGAGCAACGCTTCGATGCCGGCTGGCCATTCAGCAATGCCGGTCTGCTCCAGGTCCAACCGTTCCAGATGCGTCCAGCCGGTGATGTCTGGCGCAAGATCCAAGGGATTTTCCTGCAGGAACAAGATGCGCAACCGGCTCAACTGCGCCAAGGCTGCACGGCTTGCGTTATCCAGGGTGATGTCGTTGTGGCCAAGGCTCAGTTCGACCAGTGCGGGCCAGCGTTGCAGTGCCTGGAAGTGCTCGGCGCCGAGGAACAGCTCGTTCATTTCGGCCTGCAGCCCCATCAGGTTGGGCAGTTGCGCAAGCTGCTCCAGCGCGGCTACCGGTAGGTCTCCAATAGCGCTGCTCAAGTTCAGGGCGCGAAGCTTGGTCAGTCGGCCCAGGATGGACAGATTGGCGTCAATGGACAGGTCGAGGTTGTTCTCCGAAAGGTCCAGCAACTGGACGTCCGTCAGCCCGCCCAATTGCTCTGGCAGCGTGTACAAACCGTTTTCGCTGAGCTCCAGTTCGCGAACCTGGGGAAAGGCGGCAAGGAATGCGCCCAGGCTGTCGGTACCGCCCCGCCACAAGCCGGTTACGTTCAGCTGGCGAACCTGTGGCAGTTGTACCGGCAGGGATGGCAAGGCGCCCAGGTACTCTGCATCGATGCTCAGGATGACCTCGTCGAGGCTCCCATTGGCGTCGTTGTTTTCTCGTCGCCACGCCCGGCGGATGCGTTCGGCCGTGGCTTGGCGCGCAGTCCTGCGTTCCTGGGCTTCATCGGCGGCGATGCCGTCGGTGTCATGAACCCAGCCTTGCAAGGTGCTATCCAGTTGTCGGTATTGGTCACGCAGATTCTGCATCAGACGGTTGAAGGCGATGGGGTCGTGACCGGTCTGTTCACGCAGCCGGGCGCGTAGTGTTTCCCGATCATTGTCCAGGTTGGAAGGGAACAATTGATCGAACTGCTCATCAGCGGTCAACCAGCCCCGGCCACGACCACTCAAGGCATAGCCAAGGCGAGGGCTGCCCGGCAGTCGTGTGGGCAGGCGGTACCAGGGGCGGACAGGCTGCATGCCAAGGTCACGGGCGGCCTGCTCCCGGTCTGCGGTCGCCAGATCGAAAAGTCGGTCGCGCAAAGTCTCCGACTCATGGATCTGCAGGCCCAGATTGTCGCGTTCGCTGTCGGGGAGGGCCTGGAGGATCGCTCGGAACAGGTTGTCTCGGTTGGCCAGGCTCTGGCCGTCCTTGTCGAACGGCTCATAGCCATCGGCGCGGCGTACGAGGATCTTGAGTGGAGCTTGTGCTGCACCTGCCGTCTCCAGCAGTGAACCACCCAGACGACCTTCGCGCAGCTCGAGATGTACTTGGCCAGACCATCCGCAAAGCCGTTGCAGCGCACCGAACACCAATGCATCGCGATCTTCGAGGCTGTCGCTGGCCTGATGAAAGGCCACCAGCGCGCGGTTGATGCGTGAGGCCCGCAGGTAAAGGCGAGCGGTTTCGGACACATTGAGCGGTATCCGGCCAGTGCGCTGCATCTGGCTCAAGTCACGGGTCTGGGCCTGGGCCAGGATTTCCCGACGCAGTGTTGGGCTCAGTGAAGGAAAGTCCTGGGCGAGGAGCGCATCCTCCTGGGTAAAGACAGCTGGTCTCGGCTCGATAGCGGCGCCGAAGGCTTCCAGACTCTCCAGCAGCAACGCAGGCAGCGGGCGGTGCTCGACCAAGGTCTGGCGTAAGTCGGCCGTTTCATAGCCACTGCAGCGTAGGGCCTTTCGGAGTGTCGAGGTGTCCAGGCTGTCGATGGCCGGGCCGAGTCGGCGCAACAGTGTGTCGTCGTCCCAAGCCAAAGGTCGCTCGTGGTCCAGCAGCCAGGTCCCTTCGCCATTGCCCAGCAGTGAAGGTTGATGGCGATGTCCCTTGGCTGCGCACAGTCGCCAACCGCCCTCTGGAGTGGCCTCGACCGGGTAGTGCCGGCCGTCCAGCGTGATCCAATGACGGCCTTGGAAGAGGTAGGGGTCAAGGTTGGGCGGCAATTGTGGAGGGGAAGTACGTGCAAACGGCTCCAGATTGCCATGCCAAAGACGTTGCTGATCGCCATGGCCGATGCGGGACCAAGCGTGCAGGGTGCCTTGGGGCTCGATGAACTGCCCGGCAGCGCCAAGCGCCGCTACCTGAAGAAGGTTCTCCACGACCGAGAACAGATGACCGATGGCCGCATCGGCATCTGACTCGTTTGCCGCATGTACGCCTTCGAGAAACTCATCGACCAGTTGCGCGCCGCCAATCACTAGCATGACCTCGGCGAGCCCGGGAACAAAAAAAACGGCCATGTTCAGTACCGACAAACCGACCCCTAGCCAACCTTCGATGCGGGCCAGTTGGGCTGCGGCGTCTCGCTGGGCGACCGGCACGGCGATGTCGGCGGCGTTGCGTAGCATGAGCTCGACCCGGGTCCGTGCGCGGGCGCTGAAACATTCGTCAGGCCATTGCTTGAACGCAAGCGGCAAGCGGGCGTTCTTGTCTAATGTCGGCTGCCATAGGTCGCGCGGAGCGGGGAACAGGCGCTTGAGCCAGTTGAAGGAGTGACCCTCTTCAAGTACCGGCGTGACCGTTTGCAGATCTTTGTAGGGATATCGCGGAAACAAGGTCTGGCGTAGTTGGGTCGCCAATCCAGGTTGCTCGGCATGGGCGACATAACGCATGAAGAAGCGCCGCTCGTTGTCTTTGCGCAGCAGTCGAGTCAGCGCCTTGCCTGCTGCTCGCAGCGAGCCATATTGACGCAGTGGCTGGCGTGGGTGGCCAGGCAAATACAATAGACACGGTTCTACACCCGCGATGGGCTGCTGGCGGATCAGTAAGGGGCCATACAAAGGCGTCCCGCACAGCTCCAGGTACCCGCACTCCAGTGGCCAGGGTTTGCCATCGCTGTGAAGCAGGAACGATTCGCCGGCCAGCGCGGCATCTGCCAGCATCCGGCCTCGGCTATCGAGATGCTTTTGCAGCTCGGCCATTGTCGTATCGGCTTCGAAGGCTGTGCGATCCTGCTGAAGTACCAGGCTGCGAAACACTGGGGTATCGACATGTTCGGCCAGATGATTGCGGTAGCGTTGTCCCAGGTCCAGGTTCCGGGCGCCTTTCACGAACAATGTGCTGTCCACGGCCATCGGGCCGGGGGCGTTCTTGGAAAGATACAGCGTCACTGATGTGTCGCTGTCGAAGTTCTGCAGGGCCGCTTCGAGCCACGACATGTCGCGCTTTTCGGCGTTGTTCCAGAGCCACCCTTGGTCAGGCGCGGGCAGCTCTCGGTCGGGGTACCAGTGGGACATGGCATCGTCGAGCAACGGACGGCAGAAGTCGTCGATGGGCTGCACCTGTTTCAGTGCCCGATCCAGCGCGCGGGTGGCCTGATGGCTCTGGCGTATCTGTTGTTCAAGTCGTTGGCGTTGGGCTGGGGTAGCTGATTTCAGCCAGCCTGGCAGGCGGGCGTCTATGAAGCTGAAGTGCGATAGGCTCATGGCGGTACCTCTGATATCAGAAGCGGCGAGCCTAGGGCGATGCGAGGAAGCGCAAGGGTTAGATAAGTACCGCGGACCGGTCGTGCCCGGAAAGAAAAACGGCACCTCGAGAGGTGCCGTTGGTGCAGAGGGCGAACTACTTGTGCAGTTCTTCTGCCGCGTAAAGCGTGTTTTCCAGCAGGCAGGCACGAGTCATCGGGCCTACGCCGCCCGGTACAGGCGTGATCCAGCCGGCGCGGGGCAGGGCGGTCTCGAAGACCACGTCGCCCACCAGCTTGCCATCTTCCTGGCGGTTAATGCCGACGTCGATGACGATCGCACCTTCTTTGATCCATTCGCCCTTGACCAGGCCCGGTTTGCCGGCGGCGACTACCACCAGGTCAGCACGGCCTACGTGGCCAGGCAGGTCTTGGGTGAAGCGGTGGCAGACGGTGACGGTGCAGCCGGCCAGCAGCAACTCCATGGCCATCGGGCGACCGACGATATTGGAGGCGCCGACGATTACAGCGTTCATGCCGTACAGGTCCTGACCGGTGCTTTGCAGCAGGGTCATGATGCCTTTTGGCGTGCAGGGGCGCAGAAGCGGAATGCGCTGGGCCAGGCGGCCGATGTTGTAGGGGTGGAAACCGTCGACGTCTTTATCTGGGCGGATGCGTTCGAGCAGCAGCGAGGCATCCAGATGCTCCGGAAGTGGCAATTGCAGGAGAATGCCGTCGACGGCCGGATCGTCGTTGAGGCGGTCGATCAGGTCGGTCAGGGCTTGCTGCGAAGTCTCGCTGGGCAGGTCGAAAGCCTGGGAAATGAAGCCGACCTCTTCGCAGTCCTTGCGCTTGTGCGAAACATAGACTTGGGAAGCAGGGTCGGTACCGACCAGGATCACCGCCAGGCCTGGGGTACGCAGGCCCTGCTGGCGACGCTCCACGACACGTTGAGCGATCTGCTGGCGCAGGTTGGCGGCGATCGCCTTGCCATCGATTAGGTGTGCAGTCATAGACGCGTGATTAACCATCGAGAAGGGAACATAAAAGAGGGCGCATTCTCGCACGACACGGCCCGAGGGCAAAGGCGGGTGGTCGGCCAAATCCCCTAACCCCTTAAATAAACTAAATTTTTTTGAAAAAAGTGTTGACGACCTTCCGGCTCGTCTATAACATTCGTCGCACTTGTCGGGCAGAGCCTAGCACTGGTTAGCAAGGTCAGGCAGAATGAGCGGATTTGCTAGCTTGTTCGGTACGGCTGAAAGTTGATTTGCAATCGTAACAGAAAGCAGATTGAATATGCGCCCGTAGCTCAGCTGGATAGAGCATCCGCCTTCTAAGCGGATGGTCGCAGGTTCGAGTCCTGCCGGGTGCGCCATTAGGCAGCTTTGGCACAGCAAGTGATGTTTTGACGCAATACCGCAATATGGTGGGCGTAGCTCAGTTGGTAGAGCGCTGGATTGTGATTCCAGTTGTCGTGGGTTCGATTCCCATCGTCCACCCCATATTCTCGAAGGCGCCTTGATTGTATAATCTGGCGCCTTTGCTTTAAGTGCTCCACGCGGACGTGGTGAAATTGGTAGACACACTGGATTTAGGTTCCAGCGGCGCAAGCTGTAAGAGTTCGAGTCTCTTCGTCCGCACCATCTTATAAATCAAGCGGTTACAAGCTTTAGGGGTGTACCTCCTGAACCCGCTGGATTTTCAGTGTAGCGAGATTGTGACATTGGCTTGTCGAGCACACTGACTGCATCTCGCACCCTGGCCGGTGCGAGGTGCGCATACTTCTCAGTCATTTGCACCGTCGAATGACCCAGCAAATCCCTTACCTCGATCAGTGGCACCCCGGCACTCACCAACCAGGCCGCGCAGGTGTGTCGCAGATCGTGGATGCGGAAGTCGCTGATCTTGGCCTTCTCGCAGGCCGCCTCAAATCCTTCTGACAGATCGATCGCCTTCTCACCACTTCGTCTGGTGAACACCCATGGCGACCCTGGTGCGTGCTCAGCACGGAAAGCCAGCCTTCCTTTCAACGCTGCCAGCGCCCCCTCATTGAGCGGGATGCTTCGCCGCTTCTTCGCCTTCGTGTGCTCGCCTTCCAGGTAAACCAATCGGTTTGCCAGGTCGACTCGACGCCACTCCAGCCCCATCATTTCCTCCTTCCGGCAACCGGTGTTCACTGCGAGCCGGATGAAGTCCTCGAGCATGTCACCGTTTCGCTGCGTTCTGGCAGCCCGGCACAGCGATTCGACCTCTCCCCGCGTGATCCAGCGAACCCGGCTTTCTGCCTCCCGAAGCGTTCGGCCCTTTACCGGGTTCGGCAGCTTCCATTCCAGCTCGGTTGAGCACCAGTTGATAGCGGCCGACAGTGCGGCCAGCTCTCTATTTATAGTGGCAGCCGATTTCCCTGCCTTGGTGCGCAGGCCCGAGTATTCCCGGATGTCTTTACCGGAAAGGTCGTTCATGATCCTGCCGGCGAAGAACTCGCGCAGAGCCTTCACTCGATGCTGGGTAGTGTCGAAGCTTCTTTGCACCTGGGCGGCATGGCCCAGATACTCCACCATTACCTCCTCGAACGTCCGTTGACGGTCGAATCCCATCTCCTTTTCCCGCCACGCCTGGCTACGCTGCTCCTGCTCTAAAGCCTTGGCTGCTGCATAGTCCTCGGTGCCAGCAGAGCGTCTAACATACGTTCCGTCTGACGCGGTGTAGCTGATCCACCAAACTTTTCCTCTTTTGTACGGCATATCCTCTCCTCGGATACGACGCCCGCGGCGGCGAGGGTATCAGGGATACCGGCCTCGATCATCTCGACGAGCTTTTGATAGTGAACGCGCAGGGGGCCGAAGCCCCGAACGCATGGGATCTTTCCGTCCTTGGCCAGGCGATAGGCTGTTGATCGGCCTATGCCCAGCATCTCGGCGGCTTGGGTGACTGATATGAGCCGTAGGGTCATGGGGCGTCCTCAGGCCACAAAGCTCTGCCCGACCCTGGCCGCCTTGGCGGCCACTTGCCGGTCATGTAGAGAAACGCCAGGCGATGCGCGAACCGCTTTTGGCGGTACACCGATACCCTGACGTAGCCATCTGGGGAGAAGGAGCACGACCTTCGCCCGCGGTACTTGATCAGGTGGAAATAGCCGGTCTCAGGGTCGTACGTGACGACCTTCTTGAGGAGTTCCTGGGTAAGGTCTTTGGAATCCATGCGCGCACGACTCCTGGCCGCCATATCGCGGCAGTGAATAGAGGGGAGAGGGGTTACAGCGAAAGGAGTACAGATGTACTCCGGTGTTAGGAGGGCTTGCGCTCCAGGGTGGCGCAGGGTTTGACGGGCTCGCTGCGTAGCTTACTGAGCATGGCGTGGTCTGGGTGTCGGTAGTTCTCCAGCCACTCAGGGGCGCGCACGATCTTGCCGTTCTCGGTTACGCGCACAGTGGTTCCCAAGTCAGGCTGGTTTGGGTAGGCGTCATCGTACTGGTGCAGCAGGGTAGCCATGGCCGCCTGCCAGGACTTAGGCATAGCCTCCATCAGCACGCGAGGCAGGGTCAGCCAACTGGCGTAGGAGAGGCCGAAGTATGCTGCCAAGTCGGTGCGATAGTCGTATTCGTCATCGCGCTCAACCGGCGCGCTCGGCTCTGCGCTGGCGGATAGGGCCTCGATAAGCTTCATCAAGTCGGCTATTGCAGCGTCGTACCACGGGTAACTAGCGCTCTCATTCAGCTCGTCTTGGAATGCCTCGAGCACAGCTGCGCGGGTTTCGGCGGTCCAGCCTGCAATAGGGCCAAGCAGCGCATCCCGCTCGGCCAGCTTGGCGTCCTTCTTGGCAATCGCGTACCAGCGGCGCGTGGCCAGCTCCAGAACCTGGGCATGCTGTTGCTTCTCGGCTTCCAGCTGGGCGCGCAGCTCTTGAGCCTCCCGCTTCCAGCTGTCGCCGGCATCTACCTCCGTTCGCAGGCATTCGCGCAGACGCTCAACCTCGCCAGGATCTGCTGGCACTGGGCAGATGTAGAGCGGAAGCGACTGGCCGGGATACTTATCGGCAAGCTGTTCGCACACCTTTGTGTCGAGCTGAACGTCCACGTCGCCAACCTCGCGCCCATCGAAGTACTCGTCGATCAGGAGCGTGCCCACCGGCTCGCCCTGGTGCTGCTCGGCTGGCTTGGCCAGGATCTCAATCAAATCCGCCCGCGCTTTAGCTCGTGCAAGGTCGGTCGAATCTTGCTGAGTCCAGTGGAAGCTGCGGATTGTCTCCAGCAGCTTTCTTGGCACGCTGACCATCTCTGTGTTGCTGGATCGGTTTTCTGTGGGCATGGGATACCTCAACGTTTGGGATATGTTTGAGTCAGCGCGCCATTGACCACATGCCCACGCCTCAGTACCAAGTTGGCCAGTGCGGCGCGGTCTTTCTGGCTATGACTGGCTTGGCCAAGCAGGCCGAAATAGCTATTTGCCGTCTCGTACAGGTTCTCTGCTGGCGCGGCAGCCGTTCGCTTCATGGCTTGGGCCAGCGACTTCTTGCGAGTGGTGCGCCGCCAGGGCTTGATCACATGCCCGACGAAATCAACGCCGCGGTCGATCGGTTGTAGGATCGTCTTCGACGGGTTGAGCCGGACGCCCAGGCAGGGAAGGAACTTCTCTATTCGCCACAGCCATTCGTTCAGTTGCTGCGGCGACTCGTGCAGCAGCACGAAATCGTCGACGTAGCGGATGTAGTGCTTGGCCTTCAGCGCGTGCTTACAGAACTGGTCCATGGCGTCGAGGTAGACGTTGGCGAAGAACTGCGAGGACAGATTGCCGATGGGCAGGCCCAGGTAAGCCGGTTGCACGACCAGGCGCTTGTGCTGCGGCACCCGGTTGAACAGCTTCGGGTGACTGCGCAGATCGTGATTCTCTCGCGGATCGTGCATGAGGATCTGGAGTGCCAGCTGCTGCCACCAGGGTTCCCAGATTCGCTCGACAAGCTGGCGCCCAAGCACGCGCTTGTCGATCGACACGAAGAAGTTGGCCAAGTCGCACTTGAGGTAGAAGCCGGAGCGCGACCAGTTCTGCGTCTGGCTGCGGATCTTCGACTCAAGACGCTTGGCGGCGTACAACGTACCGCGCCCTGGGATACAGGCGCAGCTGTCCGCTATAAAGGTTCGCTCGATGCCGGGACCGATGCGGTTGTACAGCAGGTGGTGCACGATGCGGTCGCGGAAGGAGGAGGCCCACACCTCGCGGGCTTTTGGTCGGGTGACCACAAAGCATATGGAGCGGCCTGTCTGTCTCGCGCGCCTGGGCGCTGTCGGCGTAAAGCTCGTGCTCCCGGCGCATGGTCGCCTCCAGGTGGTGTGTTACTCGGTGGGTGGGGAAGGGAGGGGCTGCCAGTGCGTTGGCTTCCAGTTCGAAGACCAGCGGCTCTGCGGCTCTTCCCACGAGAAGTACGGCGGATATCCGTGGGCATGCGCAATCGAGCCTTTGCCGTGCTCGCGGTAAAGCGACTCGCGGGCACCGTATTGTTCGCTCCAAGCAAGAACCCTGGCCCCTATCTCCGGCAGCCTGTCGCTGCACTTGATCCAGCCGCTCATGGCTTCACCCGGGCGGCGAGCATTGAGTCGGCGTAGGCGTAACGCCAGCGCGTCATGCGCTGGACAAGATCGGTTTCGCCGGCAGCCCAGCCAAAGTCATCAGGCACACAAGGTGCGTGGGCCGCGAAGTAATCGCGAATGGTCAGGCCAAAGCAGGTGCCGTGGCCGCCGTAGTCGCTGGCCTGGACTGGAAACGCTGGCTGCTCGCCCTGCGTGGCAGGCTGGCACTCGTAGCAAATTCCGCCGACCTGCTCGGATTCTTCGATGCAGCTTGCGCAGCGCAGGCAGCGGCCTACGCCAGATGGTTCTGGTGGCTGGTACATGGGTTGTCCTTATGGCCGCATTGGCCAGGAGCCAGGCGAAGGTGACCAAACCCACCGTGAAAGGTGGCCTGGCGCCTGCCAATGCGGTCGATGGTTTTTGATGATGGGTCAATTAAGCGGGCGGGTAGGCTGGCCAACTGAGGGCCTGAGGGTCTGGCTTAGTACCAGACCCAAGAGTTGGAATTGATTTGGAGATTTGGAGGGTGGAAGCTCAGTGTTTAGTGAGGGTTGCTTCGTTTGATGTAAGCCACCCGCTACATTTTTTCACGACAGAGGTCGCACTAGTTAACGTTAGAGAGCAGCTAATGGTACCCCCATCCACTGAGTACGAAAGCACCTTTCCGGTGGCGGTCCCACTACCAC
Organism: Pseudomonas guariconensis; assembly: GCF_900102675.1. Classification (GTDB taxonomy): domain Bacteria; phylum Pseudomonadota; class Gammaproteobacteria; order Pseudomonadales; family Pseudomonadaceae; genus Aquipseudomonas; species Aquipseudomonas guariconensis. Next base: position 80,690 of record NZ_FMYX01000017.1, on the reverse strand, counting down.
TGCCGTTGGTAACGGTGCCACCAGCAGTATGGCTCTGCGAAATTTGGTACTGATTACCGCCGGCGGGGCTCACAGTCACAGTCATGTCCTGTGAAAATCCGAAGCTATTTCTTCCAGATCCAGTCCAAGTACCAGAGAAATCATCCTTTGGGCCAGCCCCTCCTGCTGTCTTGCCATTTGCATCTTTATCGGTTTGACTGCAGACGTAGCACCCTCGATAGGTCACAGACTTTTGAGTGATGGGGCTGGTTCCGAAGAGGCTTTCAGCTTCTTTGTTCTTGTTCACCAGTAGTGTTTGATGAGGTGTGCCGGCCACGTAGTACTCGACCTTCGAGCATACCTTTTCCGAGCTGTGAACCTCGATTTCAGCGCCAAAGCTCGGTTTCGACCCATAGCTCTTGATGAAGTCGATAGCCCCAGTGCACTGACCAACGATCTTCTGACAATCACATTGCCCAGCGTAAGCGGTAGATGTCATTACTAGCAAAAACAAGAGAGGTGCTCGCATGGTGACGTTCCTGCCATTCAGGTGAGAAAGCCTTTTTCGAGATTGTAGATAGGTCTTTGCTGCCTGGTTGATTTCCCGTCTGGCCCTGTCGCCAAGGCCAGCCAGTGAAATCGCTTTTTCTCCACCACTCACCGCTACCGAGTCGTCTCTCACCGGCGCCGCACATTTCGTGTTCGATGCATTGCCAGTTTGGGTGCGTGGTTTCGCGTGCTTGCATGTGGAAGCACGGCAGCTATCCAGAGGCTGCATGGTCGACGACTTAGCTTGTCCCGACCCAGGTAATGGCCTGGGTGCGTCGAGGTGGTCACGTCTGGTTGTGTAAAGAGCGGTGAGGCCTGAGGGCCTCCCGAGGGGCTGTGTAGCGCCGCCCGGTGATGTGAAATTTAGCCCCAAGCTAAAATATCGTCAATAGCTCATAGCTAAATTATTTTCGCCGGACGACAAAGTGCGGGCCGAACCGTTTTGCTAGGAGTAGTACCTTTACGCTTCGCTTAGCACTGAGCTATGATCCCTATTAGCCTGTACGGATATACAGTATTGGAGGTAGGAAAATGGCGGCAGTACTTGAGGATCGGCAGAGCGGAGCACACGAAGAACTCACAAGCCTGGAGCGCCTGGGGCTGCGGGTATCGGCGATGATCAATTCGCCGCTGGCGCAGCTTGGTAGGAGGGTGCTGATCCACCGTCTGGACACGGACAGCGATCAGGATTGGGACGCGATCATGGAACTGCTATCCGAAACAGACGGCCTGGACATGACCTTCTGCGATGACGGATCGGTGATCCTGCAATGGGAGAAACCGGACGAAAGCGACCAGGTCATTGAGCGGGAGGAGGGTTGCGAGGAAGCTGAGGCTGGCGACGAGGATCCGCCTTTCTGAGGGACACAAAAAAGCCCGCTCATGGCGGGCTTACTTTACTTGCTCGCTTCAGCGTTTTTGAGCGTCTGCTTCAGTTGATCTTGCAGGCTCACCGTGCGACCACCAGTGGGACCGAAGACACAGAAGTTGGGGAGCATCGGCAGCTCCATGGTGGCTCCGTCGATGACCTCAAGTCTGCGGGCTTTGATAACGCAACCGGCACTGAAGGTGCTGATTTTGTACATCTCCACATTGAATTCGTAGTCGCGCCCAGGCTCCGGGGTGAAAGTGACAGGCTTGGCTCTGCAAGAGGCAGCGCTGTTCCAGTAGTAGAGATCGATGATAATGGGCTTATTGGCCGGAACTACGTGCTCATCGTACTGCTGCGTGGTGTCGTTGATCCTGCGGGATGCTTTGGACGGTGGAATGCCAATTACAAAATTGCGGGAATCAGACTCGCGCCAAGGATAAAGGCCGGGGGTGTCGACATGGGCGTCTTTCCAGCCGATTGACGCTTTGGACGCGTCCTCATTGGCCTTGTTGAAGAAAGATTCACAGCTATGTCCGACAGCGAATCCCCCACGAATGCTATCGCCAGTGAACAGGCGGATGCGAGCGGTGTCGGTTGGATTGAATTTGGCGGCCTCGGCCTCGTTGCGAACATCGATCTTTGTGCTCGCGCAACCGGTGAGACCGATCGCAAGGAGTAGGAGGAGCGGGGTCTTCATTACTCATTTCCTTGAGTGTGGCTAAATGCTATCGGCTGTTTCGGCCAGCCGGCTTTAAGCTTTAGGTCGCAAGCGACACCTTGGGCGGAGGGCCATCAAACTCCGCCAACAAAAAGCCCGCTCAATGGCGGGCTCTCTGCGACGGGCGCTGATCCTTCAGCTTGGTCGGATTGTAGGACGGATGGTGGTGGATTCCTAGCCATAAAAAAGCCCGCAAGGGGAGCGCGGGCTAACGTAGGGAATCGAATGAGCCTTCACTGTGCAGGGTAAGGCGTGAAAAAAGCGTGAAGGCATGAAAAGAACCTTCTGGGCTGGTGCTTTACCTCTATAATCCGCCATCGCAAGGATGCTCTTGCTCCCGCTGCAAACCGCTTTGTGCGCCCTTGAGGTCTGTAATGGATAATTTTGAAAGCGCGTCTATCAGAGCGCTCAGTTTTCTACGCAAAAAGCTTGGCTTTCAGTTATGCATGGTTACCCGCACAGATGGTAATGACTGGACTGTTTTGCATAGTGACGACAGAGGATATGGCGTTGTCGCAGGCGATGTCTTCAACTGGGACGACTCCTTCTGTAGCGAAATGGTCAAAGGGCTGGGGCCGAACATAGCAGCTGACGCTAGCCAGGTCCCAGTTTACGCCTCTGCCCGAATCGGTCAAAAAATCCCGATCGGATCCTATATCGGTGTGCCTCTTAGAACCTCAGACGGGAGTTTGTTCGGGACCTTGTGCGGGATTGATCCCTCAGCCAAGCCGGACGATATATCCGAACACCAAGAGCTGATTGAGTTGCTTGGTGAGATGCTCAGCACCATTTTGCAGATGGAACTGAGGGTCGACGAGGAAGAGAGGCGGGCGGAGCGATTCCAAGCCCAGGCCCTTACCGATGCACTGACCGGGCTGTACAACCGGGGCGGTTGGGAGCAACTGCTTGCCAAGGAAGAAGCGCGCTATCAGCGTTACCGACAACCATCTGTCGTTATAGTTGTTGATTTGGATGAGCTGAAAGCCGTCAATGACCTCCAGGGGCACGCAGCCGGTGATTCTTTGATAAAGCGCGCTGCGTCAGCATTACAGGCAGCGTCCAGGTCTGAGGATGTGGTCGCCAGGTTGGGAGGCGATGAGTTTGCGATAATCGGTGTCGGTTGTGACTTGGCCGCTGGTCAGGCGCTCTGCAGCCGACTAGCGGCGGCGCTTGACGCTGAAGGTATCAAGGCATCCTATGGCCTTGCCGTCACAACCAGAACCACTCGCATAGCAGCTGCTTTGACCATTGCGGACAACGAGATGTACGAGCAGAAGCGTCAGAAGAAAGCGGCGGATCTGCTGGAGGCATGAAAAAGCCCGCCGAGGCGGGCTGATTGCTCTTATCCGACATGATGTCGGACCTTTTCGCGGAATGTTTCTAGGTCCGTTATGTCTGGTACGAAGTCATTGGCCGCTTTGAGCAGGCGGACGCTGTCTTGTTTAGGGAGCCCGGTGAAGTCACTGCACACAATTATCGAAGTGAACGGTTCACCAACCTGCTTGAGGTGTAGGAGAGTGATGGTGGTTACCCGAGCCTTGTCTTTTCCGTTAACGCCGAAAAGATACACTGGGCGCCCCTGTGTACGAATCTTGTAGTCGACCATGTATGCAGGGCCGTCAGGAATTTCTGGGATGTATCCTTCCTCGTAAGACCCTTCCGGCAGGGTAGACTTAATGGCCTCGCGCAGGTCGTCATAAAATGTAGAGCCGACCCTAGACCATGACCACAGAGCCATATCTTCTACGCGAGACAGGCCCTGAGTGATATCGAATAGACCCCTGATCAGCTTGTCAGCAGGAACCTCCAAGTAGATTTCACCATCTACCTCGGAGAGGCCTGACTCAGCAAGAATGCTTTGGTACAGCTTGCCCCGCGATCCAGCGTAGAACTTGGAGATATCGTTCTCATAGCTCAAGCGCATCATTGTCGTGCCTGAGTCGGAAATTCTCCAGCCACCGGTAATCCGGGATAGGTAAGCGGTGAACTGGTCGCCATCCCTTGCAACCATGGGAAGGGCGACAGCAATCATATCGCCACACTCGCGCACAGCGACGTCTTCGCAAAAAGCGGAGCATAAGGACTTTCGGATTTCTGCCAGTTCACTCATCGTCGAAGAAGCCTAATGTGGTTTGCTGCCAAGCACCTACGTCTGGATGACGAGTGGATGGTCGGCCAAGGCCAGATACATTGCAGTCTATCAGAAGGTTATCGAACGCTCCTTCCAGATCGGAATAGGCGTCTGTGGCGACCGCGTAGTGCTCGGGCTTTCTTCCGGCGCGGATGTATCTTTCTGTTGCGCGATGAATATGAGGCGTGAAATCAACCTTTTCACCGCCTTCGAGAGGGTTTGAGTGAGGGTGGCAACTGCCGTTGTAGCGAGCGAGCGTTATGCTTTCGCCGCTGGGAAGGCGCAGCAGAATCCCGCACGAGAAACTGTGTGCGATTTTTTTGTTCTGCCTTAGGTAGATCTCGAACTGAGCCCCGTCATCTGAGGTGACATCATAGTTTTTTTGCTTACAGCCCGGGAAATCCTTCCAGCGGGCACCTGGGTTTGTAATGGTTTTTTCGCAGGTCAGAAGCTGCTCAATCCTTTGATCTGTAAGCGCCGCAATCACAACGGAAACTCCTTTAGCCCGCTGGGCAATCCTCTACGTAACTGAATCCGAAGTGCTCTCTGCAGGACATTCCCTGCGATAGGTTGCCGCCAGGCACTATGCCTTTGCGCCCCGCTCAATCCGCCCCGCCTTCACCTCACCCCCATATCCAACCAACCGATCGGCTAGCTCATGCAGCTCCCCGACACGCTTCATCGCCTCCAAGAACTGGGCCTCTTCGCCACCCTGGGCCTTGTGGAAGATCTCCAGCGCGGCGCTTTCCAGGGCGAACGCTGCGTCCTTTAAGTCGCGGCGCAGCTGCTGGTTGGGCTTGGTGAGGGGCATGGCTATACCAGATGTGCGTTCCAGACCAGCAGGACCCGGGCCTGGATATAGGTTTCTTCCCGCCGGATCATCCGGTCTTTGTGCTTCGGATTGTCCGAGATCATCTCGAAGTGATCTTCGTCCGCAATCTGTAGCCGCTTGATGTACAAATGGTCGCCCCAGGAGAACAGGTAGATCCCATCGCCGACGAATTCGCGGATGCTCACATCGACGATCAGTGGGTCACGATTCTTAATGGTGGGCGCCATGGACTGGCCCCAGCCGGTGACCATCTTGAGGTGGTAGTGCTCCGCGAATTCCACACCGAGTTCGCGCAAGTGTTTCGGGCTGACTCGGATGTCTTGAAGCATCTCGGGGTAGTCGGGAGCCACCTGTCCGCCGCCCATGGCCCCGCGGATATCGTAGTGGGCGATCCGCACCTCATCCCCGACAAGACCTGGCCGGGAAAAGTCAGCTGTAATCACGCTTGAGGCAGCCGGCTCCTCAGCCGCTGCAAGCAAACGCTGGCGAGTTTCCTCAGAAATTCCCTTCCCGCTCTTGGCCAGCATCTGCTTGACCAGGTCGGCAGCCGATAGCTTGCTGTCCACGGCCTCCGTTTGCGGTTGTGCGCCTTCACCAGCAGGGATCGAGTCGAACCAGCCTCGGGGCAATCCCTCAACCTCTTCGATTCGCCGCGCGACATCATCCCCCAGGTTCTTTGCCGTCTTGTTCGAAAGGATTTGGCTCAGGTGCGCAGGCGCCATTCCCCAGCGCTCAGCGCAGGAGCCTTTTCTCTGGTTGCCGATCAGCTTGACCAGATTGTGCTTGCGAATCTCGTAGATATCCATGACGCGAAGAATGCCAGTGTTTAGCTGGCTGCTAAATGTGCCCAAAGCTAAATTCTCCTTGCTTGAACATTAGCCATGAGCTAAATTTCGCCATATGTGTAAGGAGAACCCTCATGAATGATCACCTCCGTGATTGGTTGAGCGGGGCCACAAATGAGCGGCGCCAGGCAGTTGCTGCCGCCGCGAAGACATCCGTTGGTCATCTGTGGCAGCTCGCAGGTGGTCACCGGAAGGCCTCCGCTGATCTCGCCGAACGACTGCAAGACGCATCTGGTGGAGAAATCACCATCGCCGGCTTGCGCCCAGATCTCATCACGTTTGCTCGAAAAGCGCTTAAGGGCGCCGCCTAACCATCTTCAACAGCAGCAAGGAGCCTTTCCCGCATGTACGCCAACCCCAAGCACCTGCATGACCGTGAGATCAAGGTCCGGGTCGATGAGGACACATTCAACCTGATCCAGGCGCTGGCCACCTTCCACCGCACTCAGCGTGCCGTGCTGTGCCGTGAGCTGCTTGAGGCGCAATTGGCCGCCCTGTCTTCGGAGACTACCGGTGAACACGAAGTGGCCTGAAGGCCCGGAGGAGGGCCCATGCCTATTGAACAGGTCGGCCTGGACCAGGGATTGATGGAGCAGCTGGAGCGAGAGGCTGCGCGTCGGGGGATGACCCCTGAGGCGCTTGCAGCAGAGCTCATCCGTCGAGAACTGGCCAGCCGAACCAAGCCCCGTAACCCACGGGGGGCGGTAACGCCATTCCACCGAAGGGCCTGACCAGGCCCTGATAAGCCCGAATCGCGGGCATAAAAAAACCGCCTGGCGGGGCGGTTTCTTCAACTACTTCTGTGAGGCTGATTATGCACAGCTCCGACCTACATGTACAGGCCCTGAGCAGGGCCGCGCCACAAAATGCTAACCACGATTCTGTGGCGCGCACGATGTCTTCCCGCGAGATCGCTAGCGTCACCGGGAAGCGTCACGACAACGTGAAACGCACCATTGAAGACCTGGCGGCCAGCGGACTGGTCCATCCTCAATCTGAGGATGAATGGTCCCGCGATAAATTGGGCAGGGCTAGGGCAACCCGGATCTACAACGTCTGCGAGCGTGACAGCTACGCCATCGTTGCACAGCTTTCGCCGGAGTTCACATCCAAGCTGGTAGATCGCTGGCAAGAGCTTGAGCGATCCTTCGCTGCGGCCGCGCCGTTGCCGGCGAACAATTCCAAGGTTATCGGCGAACTGGCCATCCTGGAGTGCTTTGACCGCCTGCTGAAGCCGGCAAACTCCAGCAAGATGCTGATGTTGGCCAAGATCGCCCAGAACAACGGCCTGGATGCCAAGTTCCTGCCTGGCTACGCCATCGATGAGGCCACGGATGCTGCGGGCGGCTCATCCATGGCCACCAAGTCCGCTACCGCCCTGCTGAAAGACCACGGCATCCGCATGTCTCCAGCGGCCTTCAACAAGGCTCTGCAGCAGGCGGGCCTGCTCAAGATCATGCAGCGCAAAAACTCTAAGCAGGAGACAGTCACGTTCTGGTCCATCACCGACAAGGGTTTGCGATACGGCAAGAACCTGACCAGCCCTCAATCTCCCCGCGAAACGCAGCCTCACTGGTACGTGGACCGCTTCCCTGAACTGGCCGAGATGGTCGGGAAGGTGCGCCCATGAAAATCGTGACTCTTGTTGTAGAGACCCCAGCCACTCCTATCCGACTCGGCATGCCCCTGCTGGGCGGGCGCGTCACTGCGGCTGGCATTGGTGACTATTTCTCGTATGCCGAGCTGCTGGAGGCCGCGAAAGACCTCGTCCTGCTCATTGAGGATGGTGTCCCGCCGCGCCATGAGGCTCTCGAAACTGCAGCACAGGCAGCCAGAAACCTGATCACCAAGCTGGAGGCCCAATGATGGCCCGCTCAAGAAACATCAAACCAGGGTTCTTCTCGAACGAAGACCTTGCAGACCTGGGCTTCGCTGCTCGTCTGTTGTTCATCGGCATGTGGACCGAGGCTGACCGTGAGGGGCGGCTTGAAGATCGCCCGAAACGCCTGAAGATGGCGCTGTTCCCGGCTGACAACGTCGACATCGAGGGAATGCTCGATTCCTTGGCTGAGAAGGGCTTCATCCGTCGTTACGAGGCCTGCGGCGTAAAAGCGATTCAGGTGGTGAACTGGTCAAAACACCAGAACCCTCACGTAAAGGAAGCTGCGAGCACCATACCTGCAGAGGGCGAGAAACCACCTGTTCAGGGCGACTATGGTGCTAGCACCGGACAAGCACCAGACAAGCATGGTTCTTTCCCTGCTGATTCCCTCTCTCTTGATTCCCTTAACCTGATTCCTGATTCCCTCACTTCGTCGAGCGAGTCGCCGGCCGAGCTGTTCGCGAAGTTCTGGAAGCTGTACCCGCGCAAGGTTGGCAAGGCCAATGCCGAGAAGGCCTGGGCCAAGCTCAAAGTCGACGCAGCCCTGTTCAACCGCATGGCCACCGCACTGGCGGCTTGGAGCGTATCCGCTGACTGGACCAAGGATGGCGGTCAGTTCATCCCGCACCCGGCAACCTGGCTCAATGGCAAGCGCTGGGATGACGAGCTGCCATCAGCGGGCAACGTCCACCAGTTCCCGCCTCGCCGCCAGGGCAACGGACCTGACTTCGACGACACCAGCTGGGCTGATGACTTGGGGGTGTTATGAGCAAGTCAGTCGCTCCGAAGAGCGCCACGCAGATCATGTCCACGGCCCGCAACCTGCCAGCCGAGGCTCAGGCCCCGGCCAAGCAGCTGGACCCAGGCACCACCGAAGTGGTCAACGCCCTGTTCAAGGAGCTGCAGGCTATCTTCCCGGCGTGGAAGCAGGCCTGGCCGGATGACGAGGCCCTGAAGGCTGCCAAACGCAGCTGGATCAAGTCCTTCGTCGCCGCGGGCATCAGCACGCTCGAGCAGATCCGATTCGGCATCCAGAAGTGCCGGGTGCTGGGTACCGACTTCGCCCCGAGCAGCGGCAAGTTCATCAAGCTGTGCCAGCCGACGCCTGAAGAGATGGGCATCCCGCCGCTTGCTCGGGCCCTGGCTGAGGCGCTGGAGAACTTCCACCCCAGCAGGGCAGGTTCCCGTACCTGGTCGCACGCAGCAGTGCGTCACGCGGCCCTGCAATGCGAATCGCAAAACCTGGGGTCGATGGAGGTGGAGCGGGCTGAGAAGGTTTTCGCCCGGGCCTACGACATCACCATTCGCATGCTGGTCGCTGGCGAGCCCCTGGGCGAAATTGCCACCGGCATTGGCCATGACAGCCAGAAGAGCGCCGCCCAGCTGGCCGACGAGCACGCAAGCCAGCGCCAAGTCCGCTTGCTGGAAGTCCAGCAGATCCCAACCAGCGCCGCCGCGTGCCGTGCACACCTGCTGGCCAAGTTGAACATCAAGCGCGCCGGGCAGCCGGCCGGGGAGGGGGTGTGAGTCCGATGAAGAAGATCCGCGCCGCACTGATCCTGGCGCAGACGTTCGCGAAGCATGCCGTCCTGTTTGTTCCGGTGATCTGCGAGACCGAGGAAGAGCACGCGCAGTTGCTCGCCCAGGTCATGAAGAAGCTCGACGAGATGGAAGCTGCCGAGGAGAAGCACTGATGGCCATCGACAAGCAAAAGCTCCAACCCCTCCTGTGGTCGGTAGTCGCCTCCTGGCGCGCCGGCAGTGATGCCCTCGAGCGCCACACGGATGCACTGGACGAGTTCCTCGGCGAAACGACGGTGGAGGAGGTCGCGCTGGGCCTTCTGGACGAAATCAGCCAGCTCACCGCCAGGTTGCGCGCCGCAGAGAAGCAACTGCAGGAGGTGGCGGCATGACGGAGAAGATCAGCGTCAACAGCCAAGCCAAGCTCTCCGAGGCCGTGACAATGCTCACCCGCCTGTTCCGCGACAAGAAGTTCGTCGTGGTCACCATGCGCCCGGGAAAGGACCGCACCCTGGACCAGAACGCCCTGTGGTGGGCGATGTACGACCGGATCGCCAAGAGCACCGAGATGGGCGAAATCGAGGACGTGCGCCGGTACTGCAAGCTGCATTTCGGTGTTCCGATCATGCGTGCCGGCTGCGAGGAGTTCCGCACCGGCTGGGCCGAGTCGTTCATCCACCTGGACTACGAGGTGAAGCTGCGCCTGATGGGGCCGTGCGCGATGTTCGGGCCGGATGGCTTGACACGCCTACCCAGGTCTCACAAGCCGTCAAGCAAGAATTCGACATCGATGTGACCCGCCAGCAGGTCGAGCAGCACGACCCAACCAAGCGTGCTGGAGCGAACCTGGCGGCCAAATGGCGAACGCTATTCGAGGACACCCGTAAGCGGTTCCGCGAGGAGACATCCGAAATCCCCATTGCCAACCGGGCATTCCGGCTTCGTGTGCTTGGGCGGATGGCCGAGAAGGCCGAGAACATGAAGAACATGGCCCTGACTGCCCAGCTGCTGGAGCAGGCGGCCAAAGAGGTCGGCGATGTCTACGTGAACCGCCAGACCAAGAACGAGAATCCCCACGACAACGTGTCACCTACTCGGGTGCAGGTCGATGTGGTGGATGCGAGGAAGCCTGATGCCGTCACTTAACGTGCCCCAGGCCAGCTTCCTCCGTATGGAGAACAAGTTCCGCGGGTTCGTGGCCGGGTTCGGCTCTGGCAAGACCTGGGTGGGCTGCGCGGCGCTGTGCAAGCACGTGTGGGAGTGGCCCCGGATCGACTCCGGCTACTTCGCGCCGACTTACCCGCAGATCCGCGACATCTTCTTCCCTACCATCGAGGAAGTCGCCTTCGACTGGGGCCTGAAGGTCAAGACGAAGGAGAGCGACAAGGAGGTCGAGTTCTACAGCGGTGGCCAGTACCGCAGCACGACCATTTGCCGCTCGATGGAGAAGCCGCAGACCATCGTCGGATTCAAGATCGGGCACGCCCTGGTCGATGAGCTCGATGTTCTGCCCGCGCTCAAGGCCGAGCACGCCTGGCGCAAGATCATTGCCCGGATGCGCTACAACGTGCCTGGGCTGAAGAACGGCGTGGATGTGACGACAACCCCCGAGGGGTTCAAGTTCGTTTATCAGCAGTTCGTGAAGCAGCTGCGCGAGAAGCCAGCCCTGCAAGGCATGTACGGCCTGGTGCAGGCCAGCACGTTCGACAACGAGCTGAACCTGCCGCCTGACTACATCCCGTCGCTGATGGAGTCGTATCCAGCCCAGTTGATCCTGGCGTACCTGAACGGCCAGTTCGTCAACCTGAACTCCGGGTCGATCTACCACGCCTACGTGACCGCCTGCAGTACACGCTGGGCACCTACAAGCCCAGCCAGTTGCGCACGACGGCGAGCAACCAGGAAAAGCTGGCCAAGCGGCTCAAAGAGATCGACGAGCTGGCCAGGAAGTCGGCACTTGGCGACGGCGGGCGTGTGTACACCGAGGCCGAGCTGAACCAGCTGCGCGACGCTGCTCGTGAGCAGTTTAAGGATAACCCCGAACGCAAGGGACCCGCCTACCGCGAAGACGCCGGAACCAAGGCTCTCGATCAGGCCCGCCAGCAGTACTCAGTGCTCCAGCAGCAGAATGGCCTTATCGGCGCCCAGGTTGGAGAGATGCAGAAGCTGGGCGAGGCTGGTCAGGCCCTGGTGCGCTGGGAACAGCAACTGGCCGATATCAAGGGCAAGCAGGTGCTGACTGCCGATCAACGGTCGCTGCTGGCCAGCCAGGATCTGATCACTGCTCAGTTGAAGAAGAACGCAGCCCTTGAGCGCGAGATGCAGCTGCGCAAGGTGGCCACCGAGGAAGCGCAGAAGCTGTCGGCGTTCCAAGCCAACTTGAACAGTCAACTGCAGCGGGCCTCGGCGGTGTTGGAAAGCAATCTAGCCGGCATGGGCATGGGCGACGTTTCGCGCCAGCGCATGCAAGAACGTCTCAACATCGAGCAGCAGTACCAGCAGCAGCTGGACAACCTCGAGCAGCAGCACAACGAAGGGCGCATCAGTCAGAGTCTGTACGACAAAGAGACTGCTGCCCTCCGCCAGGCATTGAGCGACAGGCTGGCCATGCAGGATCGGTACTACCAGGATGTTGATGATGCCCAGCGCGACTGGACCCTGGGGGCGCAGGGGGCGTTCTTGACCTACTACGAGAACGCCAACGACTTCGCCGGTCAGTCTCGTCAGGCCTTCACCACAGCCTTCTCGGGCATGAACGACGCGCTCGTTGACTTCGTGAAGACCGGCAAGCTCTCGTTTTCAGACCTCACGGCGACGTTTGCGGAGACCGCTCTGCGCATGCTGATCCAATGGGGTACGTCGCAGGTGATCATGGCGGGCTTGAACGCCTTCACCTCGACGGCTGCCATTCCACTGGTAGGGCCTCTCGCTGCTCCTGCTGCTGCGGCGTCCAGCATGGGGCAGGCGGGCAGCTTCATGACCATGATCAACTCGGTCGCCGGTATGGCGCACGACGGTATGGACTACATCCCGCGCGAAGGCACATGGCTGCTCGATAAGGGTGAACGGGTCGTGGATAGCCGGACGAACAGCGACCTGAAGCGGTACCTGGCAGCATCCAATCGCGACTCCGACCAGCGCGGCCGCGGCGACCTCAACATCCCGATCCAGGTCTCCGTGCAGGGGCAGCCAGGCATGAGCGAGGCCGAGGCGCGCCGTCAGGGCCAGTTGGCCGGCGAGGGTGTTCGCGACCTGATCATGCAGATAATCCAAGAACAGCAGCGCCCAGGTGGCATGCTCGCGTAGGAAACTCAATGGAAACGCTACCCAACATTGGCCGACCGCCAGATTACGGTCTGACGGCGTCGGGCACGTTTGCGCGTGATGTGACGGGGTTCGGTGACGGTTACGAGCTTCGTCGAGTCGCCGGGCTGCAGCCGTTTCGGCGCACTTGGAATTTGACCTGGACCGCGCTGAAGGCTGGCCAGAAAGACACGCTCCGTAACTTCTTGAGCGCGCGCCGCGGGGTTGAGGCATTTCAGTGCACGATCCCAGGCGAAGGTGATCTGCGGGTTATCTGCGCCGAGCCCCCAGTCGTCAATCACATCGCCTACCGGCTCTACACCCTGACTGCCACCTTCATCGAGGACCTGAACCCATGACGCCCGAGATCATCGCGACGGACATGCAGCGCCTGGAGCAGGATGCGATCGTGCAGATGTTCGAGATCGACGCGACCCAGTACGGCGGTGAGGTCATGCACTTCGCCACGGCGGCGGTGGACGGTCAGCCGATCCGCTTCGGTGGCGTGCAGTACCTGCCGTTCCCAATCCAGGCCGAGGGCTTCGAGTGGAACGGGCAGGGCACTCTGCCGCGCCCGACTCTTTTGCTGGCAGCCCAGGACCTGGCTTTCCTGTCGCTGGTGATGTCAGCCAACGACCTGGTGGGCGCCCCGGTGCGGCGCAAGCGCACCTACCGCAAGCACCTGGATGATGGCAGTGATCCTGACCCCGACGCCTTGTTCCCGATCGACTACTACGTGATCGAGCGCAAGGCCCGGCAGAACCGCACGCAGATTCAGTTCGAGCTGTCGGTGCAGATGGACCAGGAGGGCCGGATGATCCCGGCCCGCCAGGTCCTGCGCGACACCTGCACGCACCGGTACCGGTGGTGGGATGGCACCCAGTATCGCTACGAAGGGGTGACCTGTCCTTATGCCGGTACTGGCGAGTGGACGGAGAGCGGCGCAAGCGCGGATCGCGGGGCTGACCGGTGCGGTAAGCGGCTCTCCGACTGCAAGCTGCGTTTTGGCATCTACGGCAATCTCCCGTTTTACGGGTTCCCAGGTGTGGCGAGGTATCGGTGATGTTCGAGAAGTACACGGAACAGCTACAGCGCGAGGCCATTGCCAGCTACCCACAGGAAGCGGTCTGGCTGATCACCCCGGGCGAGTGCCGGCGGGTGAAGAACATCGCCGCCGAGCCCACCAAGACGTTCCAGGTCGACAAGCGCACGATGGCGGCTGCCGTGGCGCGTGGCCTGCTGGCGGTGGTGCATAGCCACCCCGACTATCCGGCCTGCCCGAGCGCCGCAGACATGCGTGGGCAGGCGGCCAGCGGTGTGCCGTGGGGCATCGTGGCCACGGATGGCGAGCGGGCCACCGAGCCTGTCTGGTTCGGCGATCAGGTCGAGCGCACCCCGTTGGTGGGGCGTGGGTTTCGCCACGGCGTCACCGACTGCTACGCACTGATCCGCGACTACTATCGCCTGGAGCTGGGCATCGACCTGATCGAGTTCCCGCGGGACTGGGAGTGGTGGCTGAACGGCGGCGACTTGTACCGAGATGGCATCGCGCCCGCGGGCTTCCGCCGCATCGAGCAAGCCGAGGCTCTGCCGGGCGACATGTGGATTGCTCAACTGCGCTCACCGGTACCGAACCACGGCGGGGTGCTACTCGAGCACGGTCTCGCGCTGCACCACCCAAGCGGGAGTGACCCCGTAGACGCCGCCCAGCTGTCCCGGCGCGAGCCGATCGGCCGCTGGCTGCCGCACATCATCCTTTGGTTGAGGCATGAGTCACGATGAAGACCATCCATCTGCACGGCGCACTGGGCTCCCAATTCGGGGGCCCTTTTCGTTTGGACGTGCGCGATCCGGCCGAAGCAGTGCGTGCGCTGCTGGTGCAACTGCCGGGCTTCCGCGAAGCGCTGGAGGCCGGCCACTGGCATGTACTGCGCGGCCCGCTCGAGCAGGGCGAGTCCTTGGCCGAGGAAGGTCTGGTGGTTGCCCTGGGCGCCGCTGATGAGGTCCATATCCTGCCGGCAATCGAGGGCGCCGGCGGCGTGATGAACATCGTTTCCGGCATCTCTATGGTCGTCTGGGGCGTGATGACCGGCAACTACGGCATGGTCAAGAAGGGTTTCAACAAGACCACGGGCGGGGTCACAAGCTTGTTCAGTCAAACCCCGAAGAGCAACGACTACGCCGGACGCGAGTCAGCAGATGAACGCCCGTCGTTCCTGTTCGACGGGCCCACCAACACCAGCACCCAGGGCCTGCCGGTACCGGTGATCTATGGCCGGGTCAGGACCGGCTCTATTGTGGTCAGCGCTGGGCTGACCGCCGAGGAGGTGTAATGGACAACATCCACGGCGCCAAAGGTGGCGGCAAGGGCGGTGGTGGCGGCTCGTCGAGGACGCCAGTCGAGGCGCCGAACACGCTGCGATCCGCTGCAACGGCACGGATTATCGACCTGTTGGGAGAGGGGCCGATCGTTGGCTTGGTGAATGGGCTCAAGTCGGTGTTTCTCGACGATACCCCGCTGCAGGCCGCAGACGGCAGTTTCAACTTCTCCGGGGTGACGGTGACCACCCGAACCGGCGAGGCCATACAGGCGCCGATTCCTGGCTTTTCTGTCGTCGAGAGCGAGGTCGATGTATCGACCCAGATCAAGGCGGGCATGCCTCTGGTGCGGGCCATCACGAACCTTCAAGCGAACTCGATCCGTATCAAGGTCCGCGCGCCTGCGTTATCCAGTCAGGATCCCAAGACCGGCGATATCAACGGTTCATACGCGCAACTGCTGGTCGAGGTAAGACCGAGCAATGGCCCCTGGGTCAGTTCGGCGATGATCATTTTCAGTGGCAAGACCAATTCGCCCTACGAGAAGCAGCAGCGCATCTACCTGGATGGCGTAGGGCCCTGGACAGTCCGCGTGACCCGGCAGACGCCAGACGGCACCGCCACGGTCCAGAACGATACCTATTGGGCCAGTTACACCGAAATCATCGAGGCTCGGATGATGTACCCGGACAGCGCCTTGATCGGCCTTACGGTCGACGCGCGCCAGTTCGGTTCCGAAATCCCGTCTCGTGCCTATGACGTGAAAGGCCGCATCATTCGTGTGCCTACGAACTACAACCCGGTCACGCGGGCGTACACCGGGCTTTGGGATGGCACCTACAAGCTGGCCTGGACGGACAACCCCGCCTGGATCTACCTGGACCTTGCAACCCATCCCCGTTACGGGGCTGGCCTGGAAAGCGTCGACAAGTGGTCGCTCTACCAGATCGCCCAATACTGCGACGAATTGGTGCCCAACGGCTACGGCAAGATGGAGCCGCGCTTCACCGTCAACACCGTGCTGGCCGAGCAGGTTGAGGCGATCAACGCCCTGAATCAGTTGGCCAGTGCATTTCGTGGCATGACGTACTGGGGCAGCAATTCGGCGGTGGCCGTGGCGGACATGCCAAACGATCCGGTCAAGCTGGTGTCACCGGCCAACGTCATCAACGGTGAGTTCGAGCGGGTCGGTACCGGCCTGCGGGAGCGCCATTCGGCTGCGCTGGTGAGTTGGAACGACCCTCAGGACGGCTACAAGAAGCAAGTCGAGGTCGTGGAAGACGCTGCCGCCATCCGGGAGTTTGGATGGCGGCAGCTGGATGTGACGGCGTTCGGTTGTACGTCACGCGGCCAGGCGCACCGGCTCGGCCGCTGGCTGCTTTACAGCGAGCGCGCCGAAACCGAAACCATCAGCTACACCGCGGGCGTCGACCATGCCGACCTGCGCCCAGGCGACATCATTGCCGTGTCAGATCCCTCACAGGCTGGCGCACGCTTGAGTGGGCGTGTTCGGGTTCCGGGGCTGTCGGAACTGCAGCTCGACAAAGTGCCCGACGAGATCGTTGGGTTTGACTGGTTCATTGATGTGATGCTGCCAACCGGCGTGATCGAAAGACGCCAGGTGCAGGCCTTCACTGGAAACGTCGTCACGCTGATCGAGCCACTGAGCGCCGTCCCCGTGGTAGCGGCGATGTGGGTGCTGTCGAATCTTTCCGTTGAGCCTGAGCTGTTCCGGGTTGTCGGCGTATCGGAGAAGGAGGGCGCCCAGTACCAGGTGACGGCAGTCGAGCACGACCCTGACAAATACGCCCGCGTCGAGCTGAACCTGAACCTGCCTGAGCGGGATACCTCGCTGATCCCAACCGGACCGCTGCCGGCGCCGATCAACCTCGCGGTTGACGAGTACCTGTACCGTGCCGGCGTGGCGGTGAGATCGGGCGCGTCAATTTCGGTCACTCCGCCCAGCGATCCCCGGATCACGCTGTATGAGTTTCAGGTCTGGCGCCCCGGCGAAAGCGACTACGGTCCGCTGAGCATGCAGTCCGGCGTGACGGCGGAAATGCAGGACACCAACCCGGGCGAGTACAAGATCCGCGTCCGCTCGATGGCTATCACCGGCCTGCGCTCGCCCTGGGCCAGCCTGACCGTGTCGCTGCAGGGCCTGCTGCGGCCTCCTGCCGATATCGCCGACCTGCGGCTGACGGTCAACGCCGGACAGCTGACACTGTGGTGGCCACCGGTTCCTGACCTTGACCTTGACCATTATGAGGTTCGCTACAGCCCGGCTTTGGCTGGGGCGACCTGGGCCAGCGCCCAGGTGGTGATCGATCGCGTTTCGGCGGGGGTCAACACGGCAACCCTGCCGGCTCGCCGCGGTACCTACCTGGTGCGCGCAGTAGACACCAGTGATGTCTATAGCCTGAATGCTGTATCGGGTACCTCGGAAATCGCCGACCTGGACAGCTACAACGCCGTCGAGGTGGTGGAGGAGGGCCCGGCCTGGCCGGGCGAGCGGATGGATGTCAGCGTGTCGCTCGGGCAATTGCAGCTGGACAGCCAGGACACACTCTCAGACTGGGCAACGCTAGCCGAGGTCGTGACCATGGCCTATGGCACGTCGGGACTCAAGGAGGAGGGCTGGTACTACGCCGACGAAATCGTCGACATGGGCCACGTCTACACCGCGCGCCTCACCAGCGAAGTTCTGGCCTTTGGCTTTGACATCCTTGGCACCATGGCGAGCTGGGTCACCCTGGCGTCGATCGACCGGCTATCCGATGTCGATCCCGGCCAATGGGGGCTGACGCTGGAGGTTTCGCAAAGCAGTACTCCGCAGCCAGCGGCGCCGACGGATTGGACCCCCTGGGCCCCGCTGACCATTGGCGAGCACACGGCGCGGGCGTTCCGCTTCCGCCTGCATCTGCGCAGCTATGCGCCGGCGGTGACCCCGAGCGTCAGCCAGATGCGCATCGTCATTGACATGCCTGACCGCGTTGCCGGTGCCAATGACTTGCTGTGCCCGGCCGGAGGGGTGCGGATCAGCTTTGCCCCCGCCTTCATGGTGCGTCCTGCCCTGGCCGTGGATGCGCAGGGCCTGAGCGTGGGGGATCGCAAACTGGTCACCAACATCGACGACAGCGGCTTCGACGTCCGGTTCTTCGACAGTGCCGGCAACGGGGTTGCGCGCACATTTGACTATCTCGCCAAGGGCTATGGCCGGCGGATCTAAGGAGTACCTATGAGCCAATTCGATTGGGGTGCAATGGACCCCAACGCAAAGAGCGGGTCGCAGCTCGCGATTGACCTGAACAATTTTCGCGATGCGCTGAACTCATTGCACCGCGGCATCTCGCGCCCACCCTATGTGCAGGCCGGCATGCTGTGGCTCAAGGAGGTCACCACCGAGCAGTGGGACGTCGTGCTCCACGATGGCCAGGCCGATCTGGTCCTGCGCAGCCTGAACCCAACCACCTCCGAACTGTTCAAGATCCCGACTGAGGAGGTGGATGGCCTGGACGAGGCGCTTGGCGCAACCGTGCAGAAGGACGCAGCCACGACAACCGGTGCGGCCATCCTTCCGGGTGGCACGCCGGCTCAGCGACCCTCTACCGCCGTCAACGGCATGATCCGCTACAACAGCACTACCGGGCAGTTCGAGGGCTATCTCGGCGACACCTGGCGGTCCATCAGTTCTGCCCCGGATGACCTGGGCGAGCTGTGGGCTTACCAGCCAATTGGCGTGCCCATCCCCTTGTTCACCCACCTTACCGGGGTGGTTGAGCCGCCGAAGGACAAAAGCTATCGGTATGTGAAGCTGACAGCGGCCGATGACTACAACACGGGCATCCTGACCTCAGAGAGCGTGTCGGGCTCGGCGCCGCTGGTGCTGGCCACCGCAGTGATCAACCTGTCCGGCAGCCCCATCAACGGGCGGACGATCAGCCTGATCAACACCGAGCGCCGGTTCATTCGTGCCGGCTCAGCGGGCACGCTTGAATTCGATCAGATGGTCACGCACTCCCACGTCGGGCGTACCGCGACCTCCTCCGTGGGCGTGGCATCGGGCGGAGTAGGCATCGGTTCCGCAAACAACACAAACCTCCAGACCGGTGATGCGGGCACGGGCAACGAGACCCGACCCAAGAACATCGGCGCCACCTATTACATGAGGATCAAGTAATGCCCTATGCAGCGAATGGCGAGGTTCGGCGTGACTTTGCCGAAGGGTTCGTCGAAATCACCGAGGCACAGTATCTGGAAGCCATCGACGGCATGTGCGAAGGGCTGGTGGTGACCATCGACGGCGGCTTCAAGGTGGCTCCACCTCCTGAGCCTGAGCCAGAACCGGAGCCAGAAAAAACGCCAGAGGAGATCGAGGCGCAGGTCAAAGCGCAGCGTGACGGCTTGCTGTCGTTTGCAACGTTGCGGATTGCGCCGCTGCAAGATGCTGCCGACCTGGGCGAGGCGACAGCAGCAGAGGAGGCTGCACTCATGGCCTGGAAGCGATACCGGCTCGCATTGAATCGCGTCGAGACGCAAGAGGGGTATCCCGAGACGGTCGATTGGCCCGTGCCACCGGCCTGATCGACTGAACGACAGCTTGCCCACGAAGACAACCGCCTGATGGCGGTATTTTTTTGCCTGGAGAAAACTATGACCGCACGCGGCGTCCGCAACAACAATCCCGGGAACATCGATTTCAACCCGCGCAACGACTGGGTGGGCCAGCTGGGTCTGGAGCTTGGAGCCAGCAAGCCGCGCTTCGCTCGCTTCGACTCTCCCGAGAACGGCATCCGCGCCCTGGGCAAACTGCTCATTGCCTACCGCGGCAAGGATGGCATGCCAGGCGTGGGCGGGAAGGGCATCGACACGGTGCTAGAGACCATCAACCGCTGGGCACCGTCGAACGAGAACGACACCGATGCCTACGCGTTGGCCGTGGCCAAGCGCCTGGGCGTGCGCACCACTGACCCGATCAACATCAAGGACCCGGCCACGCTGCGGGTGTTCGTCGAGAGCATCATCATCCATGAGAACGGCGGCAACCCGTACAAGTCCCAGGTGATCGACGAGGGCGTGCGGAGGGCTCTGGCGTGAACGGCTGGGGCTTGCGTGCGCTGGCGCTCCTGCTGGTGGTGGCGTCCTACTGGGGCACCTACCAGCACGGCCGATCTGTCGAACGCGCTGAGGCTGCCACAGCATCGGCGCAGCGCGACAGCGGCGACCGCCTGGCCGAGGTATTGGGCGAGCGCAGCGCGAGGGAGGAAGAACAACGACGCGCCCATGCGCAGGAGGAGGCGAGAGCCCATGCAAGAGAAGAACACCAGGTGGCTGATGCTGGTGCTGCTGGCGCCGATGCTGCTGGCCAGCGGCTGCAGCACGACGCAGCCAATTTCGCCGCCACCGTCCGTTGCCCCGCCGCGGATACCTCCGCTATCGCCCGAGGCCAGGCAGCCACCCGCGCCGCCATGGTGCTCTCCGACCTGCTCACACGGGCTGATGCTCGAGCGGGAGAGCTGGCGAAAGCGTATGACCGATCCCGAATAGCTGGCCAGCAGTGCGAGGCGGAGTATGACGCTATGGTCAGAAGGCCTGTATCTCGATAGCCATTTCACTCCTCGGCCTCCTTCAGCTCCTTCTTACTTAGATTCTTCCGTGGGTCAAGGTCGTAGCCATCCCTGGTCAGGTCTATGCCGTACCGACACCTCGCCATATTCATGAGGTGCACATACTCGACGTAGGCGCCGTTCGCACGGCGGAACTCGGCAGCGATCTGCTCCTGCAGCCCCTGGTTGATTTCCACCAGCTTTGCGATATTGCGCTTGGCCTTAGCCAGCTCGCGCCTGAGCTGGTCGTTTTCATTGCAAAGCATGTGGGATTGGTGCTCAAGAATTTCCTCTCGAGTGGGCATGCCGAGCTCGAACCCGGTTGTGTCGATGTCCATGGGGCTTCTCGCAGTACTGGATGTGCATACAGTATGAAAAATTTATTTTTCGGCAAGGCCCAGTCGACGAGGTGTTTCTGTAGAAGGTGGTTTTTGTTCTGGCAGAACGCCGTGACGCTGTGTGACGGGATTGTGCTGCACACGCGGAGTGATGTGACACAGAGTGGGACATTTTGGATGGTGGCAACGAGTGCGGGCGTCGCAACCTATTGATTTCTATGGTCTAATACCAAACCGGCATGATTTAGGTTCCAGCGGCGCAAGCTGTAAGAGTTCGAGTCTCTTCGTCCGCACCATCCTTGGTTTTGCCGCCTTTCGTTGAGTCGCGCTAAACCCATAAAGAAGCCGCCTGGAGCGGCTTTTTTATTGTCTGCAGTTTCTTCAAGCATCAGTGCCCGGCGTGTGGTACTGGTGCTGCTCGGGCAAAAATTGTTAGATTTCAGCCGGTTGAAATAGGGCAAGCGGGCCCGATATAGGAGCTGTCGCATGATTGCAAAAGAAGCTCGCCAGGCATTGGCACTGCAGCGTTTCGCTGAGGCCAATCCGCAATTGCTCGAGGAGATCCGCGAGCTTGGTGCGCATGAACAGGCCCAGCAGATCCAGTGGGCGTTCGAGGATGCTGCGCAAGAGCAGGGTGTCGAGCCTTGGGAGCTGGCATTGCAATTGATCGCTCAAAGCCCCGAGGAGCTGCAAGTCATGCGCTTGGAGGTGCACCGTGAGGTGGCCGAGGCGCTAGGGATGAGCTGGGAAGAGTATTGCCAGTTCAACGAGATCGACTCCGACTGAGCTCTGCCTTTATATAGCTGCATTGTTTGACAAGTTTTTACAGCGCAAGCGACGTGCAACCGCCGTTGCGTGCAAGCGATACGCGGGGGCTTCGGCGGCGCGCCGTGCGGGGCCTTCAATGAAATTGACCGGTGTGGTTCTCCGTCATCTGGGGTGGGGTGACTTCTGATGCGCGAGTCACTAGAATGCTTGCCCTTGATTCTGGAGTCGGGCTATCGCCGGCTAACGTCTGTGCAACGAGGAATATCCATGCAAGTTTCTGTTGAAAACACTTCCGCTCTCGAGCGCCGCATGACCATCGCCGTTCCGGCCGAGCGCGTCGAGAACGAAGTCAACAAGCGTCTGCAGCAGACTGCCAAGCGCGCCAAGGTCGCCGGCTTCCGCCCAGGCAAGGTGCCGATGAGCGTCATTCGTCAGCGTTTCGAGGCCGATGCCCGTCAGGAAGCGTTCGGTGACCTGGTCCAGGCTTCCTTCTACGAAGCCATCGTCGAGCAGAAGCTGAACCCGGCTGGTGCTCCTGCTGTCGAGCCCAAGTCCTTCGAGAAAGGCAAGGACCTGGAATTCGTCGCCATCTTCGAAGTCTTCCCAGAGTTCACCGTTAGCGGCCTGGAGTCGATCAAGGTCGAGCGCCTGAGCGCCGAAGTCGCTGACGCGGACCTGGACAACATGCTGGAAGTGCTGCGCAAGCAGAACGTACGTTTCGAGGCCGTTGAACGTGCCGCCCAGAACGACGATCAGGTCAATATCGATTTCGTTGGCAAGATCGACGGCGAAGCTTTCGCGGGTGGTTCGGCCAAGGGCACCCAGCTGGTGCTGGGCTCCGGCCGCATGATCCCAGGCTTCGAAGACGGTCTGGTTGGCGCAAAAGCGGGCGAAGAACGCGTTGTCAACGTGACCTTCCCTGAGGACTACCAGAACCTGGACCTGGCCGGCAAGGCTGCCGAGTTCACCATCACCGTCAACAGCGTTTCGGCACCTCAGCTGCCTGAGCTGAACGAAGCCTTCTTCGCCCAGTTCGGCATCAAGGAATCGACCCTGGAAGGCTTCCGCGCCGAAGTTCGCAAGAACATGGAGCGTGAGCTGCGTCAGGCAATCAAGGCCAAGGTCAAGAACCAGGTCATGGACGGTCTGCTGGCCGCCAACCCGATCGAAGTGCCGAAGGCTCTGCTGGAGAACGAAGTCAACCGTCTGCGCGTGCAGGCTGTTCAGCAGTTCGGCGGCAACATCAAGCCAGAGCAACTGCCGGCCGAGCTGTTCGAAGAGCAAGCCAAGCGCCGTGTGGTCTTGGGTCTGATCGTTGCTGAGGTGGTCAAGCAGTTCGAGCTGAAGCCGGACGACGCCAAGGTCCGCGAAATGATCGAGGAAATGGCCTCGGCCTACCAAGAGCCGGAGCAGGTCATCTCCTGGTACTACAAGAACGACCAGCAACTGAACGAAGTCCGTTCGGTTGTGCTGGAAGAACAAGTTGTAGATACTGTCCTGCAGAAAGCGACTGTGACCGACAAGTCGGTCTCGTACGAAGAAGCTGTCAAGCCAGCACAGGCTCCTGCCGCCGCTGAGTGATAGGTCTTCTCTCGTAGGAAACCCCCACAAGCCAGCCTTCGAGCTGGCTTGTGCGTATTCAAGCCATGACTATTTGGGAGTGAGTGCAGGACATGTCCCGCAATTCTTATATTCAACAGAGCTCCGACATCCAGGCCGCGGGCGGTCTGGTCCCGATGGTTATCGAGCAGTCCGCCCGTGGCGAGCGCGCCTACGACATCTACTCGCGCCTATTGAAGGAGCGTGTGATTTTCCTGGTTGGTCCCGTAGAGGACTACATGGCCAACCTGGTGGTGGCACAACTGCTGTTCCTTGAAGCGGAAAACCCGGACAAGGATATCCATCTGTACATCAACTCGCCGGGTGGTTCGGTCACCGCCGGCATGTCGATCTACGACACCATGCAGTTCATCAAGCCGGACGTCTCGACCATCTGCATCGGTCAGGCCTGCAGCATGGGCGCATTCCTGCTGGCGGCCGGCGCTGCAGGCAAGCGTCACTGCCTGCCGAACTCGCGCGTGATGATTCACCAGCCATTGGGTGGCTTCCAGGGCCAGGCGACCGATATCGAGATCCATGCCCAGGAAATCCTCAACATCAAGGCGCGTCTGAACGAGCTGCTGGCCCATCACACTGGCCAGGATCTCGAGACCATCAAGCGCGACACCGAACGCGACAACTTCATGAGTGCCGCGCGCGCGGCCGAGTACGGCCTGATCGACTCGGTCTACGACAAGCGGCAACTGGCGTCCTGAACCAAGGTGCCAGAGCGGGTGGGCGCCGTTGGCGCCTACCTGCGGACTTGAAAAAGCCCGCAATTGCCTTCATCTTGTGTTTCATGCCTACCGGATTGGATCGATCGAATGACTGACACCCGTAACGGCGAGGACAGCGGCAAATTGCTCTATTGCTCCTTCTGCGGCAAAAGCCAGCACGAAGTGCGCAAATTGATTGCCGGGCCCTCGGTATTTATCTGCGACGAGTGCGTCGACCTGTGCAACGACATCATCCGTGAGGAGGTGCAGGAAGCCCAGGCCGAAAGCAACGCGCACAAATTGCCATCGCCGAAAGAAATCAGCGGTATCCTGGACCAGTACGTCATTGGTCAGGAGCGCGCGAAAAAGGTGCTGTCCGTAGCGGTGTACAACCACTACAAGCGCCTGAACCAGCGTGACAAGAAGGGCGACGAAGTCGAACTCGGCAAGAGCAACATCCTGCTCATCGGGCCGACTGGCTCGGGCAAGACCCTGCTCGCCGAAACCCTTGCACGCCTGTTGAACGTACCGTTCACCATCGCCGACGCCACCACCTTGACCGAAGCCGGTTACGTGGGTGAGGACGTCGAGAACATCATTCAGAAACTGCTGCAAAAGTGCGACTACGACGTGGAAAAGGCCCAGATGGGCATTGTCTATATCGATGAGATCGACAAGATCTCGCGCAAGTCGGACAACCCGTCGATCACTCGCGACGTGTCGGGCGAGGGCGTGCAGCAGGCGCTGTTGAAGCTGATCGAAGGGACTGTGGCTTCCGTGCCGCCTCAGGGTGGTCGCAAGCATCCGCAACAGGAATTCCTGCAGGTTGATACCCGCAATATCCTGTTCATCTGCGGCGGTGCGTTCTCGGGCCTGGAAAAGGTCATTCAGAACCGCTCCACCAAAGGTGGCATCGGTTTTGGCGCTGAAGTGCGCAGCAAGCAGGAAGGCAAGAAGGTCGGCGAGTCCTTGCGTGAGGTCGAACCGGATGATCTGGTCAAGTTTGGCCTGATTCCGGAGTTCGTCGGCCGTCTGCCGGTGCTGGCAACCCTCGACGAGCTGGATGAGGCTGCACTGATGCAGATCCTCACCGAGCCGAAGAACGCCTTGACCAAGCAGTATGCCAAGCTGTTCGAGATGGAAGATGTGGACCTCGAGTTCCGTAGCGACGCGCTCAAGGCGGTTGCTCGCAAGGCGCTCGAGCGCAAGACCGGCGCCCGGGGCCTGCGTTCGATCCTCGAAGGCGTGCTGCTTGACACCATGTACGAGATTCCTTCGCAGAAGGATGTCAGCAAGGTGGTGATCGACGAGAGCGTCATCGATGGCACCTCGCAGCCTTTGCTGATCTACGAGAACAGCGAGCCGCAAGCCAAGGCCGCACCTGACGCCTGAGTCGGGTAAGCCAAGTCGAGCAAGAAAGGGGCCTATGGGCCCCTTTCTGCTTTTCCGATCTCAACGCTTGTAATTTTATGGACCTGCCCCCACATTAGGTCCAAGCATCATTTCCACCGGTTTCCGGCCATAAGGCCGCTGTAGAGGCGAAATCATGAAGACCACCCTCGACTTGCCTCTTTTGCCATTGCGCGATGTCGTTGTTTATCCGCACATGGTCATCCCGCTGTTCGTGGGACGCGAGAAGTCCATCGAAGCCCTTGAGGCGGCGATGACGGGCGAGAAGCAGATCCTCCTGCTGGCCCAGAAGAATCCTGCCGACGATGACCCGGGCGAAGATGCCCTGTATCGCGTCGGTACCATTGCCACTGTCCTGCAATTGCTGAAGCTACCCGACGGTACCGTCAAGGTGTTGGTCGAGGGCGAGCAGCGCGGCGCCGTCGAGCGTTTCACGGAAGTGGAAGGGCATGTCCGTGCCGAAGTCACCCTGATCGATGAAGTCGAGGCCGCCGAGCGCGAGTCGGAAGTCTTCGTGCGCACGTTGCTGTCGCAGTTCGAGCAGTACGTCCAGTTGGGCAAGAAGGTCCCGGCTGAAGTCCTGTCCTCGCTCAACAGTATCGAAGAGCCCGGCCGCCTGGTCGACACCATGGCCGCCCATATGGCCCTGAAGATCGAGCAGAAGCAGGAAATCCTCGAAATTGTCGATCTACCGACCCGGGTCGAACATGTCCTGGCATTGCTCGATGCAGAGATCGACCTGCTGCAGGTCGAGAAGCGTATCCGTGGCCGGGTCAAGAAGCAGATGGAGCGCAGCCAGCGCGAGTACTACCTGAATGAGCAGATGAAGGCCATTCAGAAGGAGCTCGGCGATGGCGACGAGGGCCACAACGAAGCCGAGGAGCTGAAGAAGCGTATCGAAGCTGCTGGCCTGCCCAAGGACGCCTTGGCCAAAGCCCAGGCCGAGCTGAACAAGCTCAAGCAGATGTCGCCGATGTCCGCAGAGGCCACTGTGGTTCGCTCCTACCTGGACTGGCTCGTGCAGGTGCCTTGGAAAGCCCAGAGCAAAGTACGTCTGGACCTGGCCAAGGCCGAGGAAATCCTCGATGCCGATCACTATGGCCTGGAAGAGGTCAAGGAACGCATCCTTGAATATCTCGCTGTGCAGAAGCGCGTGAAGAAGATTCGCGGCCCTGTGCTTTGCCTGGTAGGTCCACCTGGCGTTGGTAAAACCTCCCTGGCCGAATCGATCGCGGCTGCTACCAACCGCAAGTTCGTGCGCATGGCCTTGGGCGGTGTGCGTGACGAAGCCGAGATCCGAGGCCATCGTCGCACCTACATCGGTTCCATGCCGGGTCGTTTGATTCAGAAAATGACCAAGGTGGGTGTACGCAACCCGCTGTTCCTGCTCGACGAGATCGACAAGATGGGCAGCGACATGCGCGGCGATCCCGCCTCGGCATTGCTGGAAGTGCTCGACCCTGAGCAGAACCACAACTTCAACGACCACTACCTGGAGGTCGACTACGACCTCTCGGACGTGATGTTCCTGTGCACCTCGAACTCGATGAACATTCCGCCGGCGCTACTCGACCGGATGGAGGTCATCCGCCTGCCGGGCTACACCGAGGACGAGAAGATCAACATCGCGGTCAAGTACCTGACGCCCAAGCAAGTGAAGGCCAATGGCCTGAAGAAGGGTGAACTGGATATCGATGTCACGGCGATCCGCGACATCATTCGTTACTACACCCGCGAAGCCGGCGTGCGCGGTCTGGAGCGCCAGATCGCCAAGGTCTGCCGCAAGGTGGTCAAGGAGCACACCGGCGAGAAGCAGCTCAAGGTCAAGGTGACCGGCGAGCAGCTCGAACATCTGCTGGGCGTGCGCAAGTTCCGCTACGGCCTGGCAGAGCAGCAGGATCAGATCGGTCAGGTCACCGGCCTTGCCTGGACCCAGGTGGGCGGCGAACTGCTTACCATCGAAGCCGTGGTCATCCCCGGCAAGGGCCAGTTGATCAAGACCGGCTCTTTGGGCGACGTCATGGTCGAATCGATCACCGCCGCGCAGACCGTGGTACGCAGCCGTGCCCGCAGTCTGGGCATCGCCGCCGATTTCCACGAGAAGCACGATGTGCACATCCACATGCCCGAGGGCGCTACCCCTAAGGACGGCCCAAGTGCGGGTATCGGCATGTGCACGGCGCTGGTCTCGGCACTTACCCAGATTCCGGTGCGCGCCGATGTGGCCATGACCGGTGAAATCACCCTGCGTGGCCAGGTTCTGGCCATCGGTGGCTTGAAGGAAAAACTCCTCGCGGCACACCGCGGTGGGATCAAAACGGTGATCATTCCAGAGGAAAACGTTCGTGATCTGAAGGAGATTCCGGAAAATATCAAACAGGATCTTCAGATCAAACCGGTCAAATGGATTGACGAAGTCCTCCAAATTGCGCTGCAATACGCCCCGGAGCCCTTGCCAGATGTGGCTCCGGAGATTGTCGCGAAAGATGAAAAGCGCGACGGCGATGCTAAGGAAAGAATTAGCACGCACTAGTACGTATTTCGCTGGGGGGCTTTCCTTGACAGTTTTTTCGGGGCCTTGCTATAAAACGGCACGCCAGTGTCAATAGGCCGCCCAGTGCTCGTTTCATAAGCTTTTCATTACATACTTAGAAACAAACTCAATAGAGATATAAGGGGACTTAGAGTGAACAAGTCGGAACTGATTGACGCTATCGCCGCATCCGCTGACATTCCGAAAGCTGTAGCTGGCCGTGCGCTGGACGCAGTCATCGAATCCGTCACCGGCGCCCTGAAGCAAGGTGACGATGTTGTACTGGTTGGCTTCGGTACCTTCTCGGTCAAGGAGCGCGCTGAGCGCACCGGCCGTAACCCGCAAACCGGCAAGGCGATCAAGATCGCTGCTGCCAAGGTTCCAGGCTTCAAGGCTGGCAAAGGCCTGAAAGACGCCGTCAACTAAGTCGTCTCTTTCAGCCGGACCTGGTCACACCAGGCCCGACCGCGTGACGGCGGGGCCGCAAACGTTCCCGTTGGCACGCTCGCTTTGAAAAGGCGCATCCCACAGGATGCGCCTTTCTTCTATCAGGACTCTACCCACGCTCCACGGTTGTCGACGCAGTGGTACAACCGTTTCTGGGGGACGCATGCTGCAGAATATCAGGGACAATTCACAAGGTTGGATTGCCAAGACCATCATCGGCCTTATCGTCGTGCTGATGGCGCTGACCGGCTTCGAGGCCATTTTCCAGGCCACCAGCCATAGCCAGGACGCCGCCAAGGTGAACGGCCAGACCATCAGTCAGAACGAGCTGAGCCAGGCCGTCGACATGCAGCGCCGCCAGCTGATGCAACAGCTGGGCAAGGATTTCGACCCAGCACTGCTGGATGAAAAGATGCTGCGCGAAGCTGCGCTCAAAGGGCTGATCGAGCGCAAGCTGCTGTTGCAGGGTGCCGAGGACGCCAAGTTCGCCTTCTCCGAGGCCGCGCTGGATCAGCTGATCCTGCAGACACCGGAGTTCCAGGTCGACGGCAAGTTCAGCGCCGAACGTTTCGATGCGGTCATTCGCCAGATGGGCTATGGGCGCATGCAATTCCGCGAGATGCTCGCCGAGGAAATGCTCATCGGGCAATTGCGCACCGGCCTTGCCGGCAGCAGCTTCGTCACCGACAAACAAGTCGAAGCCTTCGCTCGCCTGGAGAAGCAGACCCGTGATTTCGCTTCGCTGACCTTCAAGGCCGACCCGGCCGCCGTCAAGGTGAGCGACGACGAGGTCAAGGCGCACTACGACCAGCACGCCAAGGAATTCATGACACCCGACCAGGTGGTCATCGATTACATCGAGCTGAAGAAGTCGGCCTTCTTCGACCAGGTACAGGTCAACGAGGACGAACTCAAGGCCCTGTACGAGAAGGAAATCGCCAACCTGGCCGAACAGCGCCATGCCGCGCATATCCTCATCGAGGTCGACGACAAGGTTTCCGATGCACAGGCCAAGGCCCGTATCGAAGAGATCCAGCAGCGTCTGGCCAAGGGAGAGGACTTTGCCACACTGGCCAAGGAATTCTCCAAGGACCCAGGTTCGGCCAGCAATGGCGGTGATCTCGGCTTCGCAGGCCCAGGCGTCTACGACCCAGCCTTCGAGGATGCCCTGTACAAGCTGAACAAGGACCAAGTATCGGCACCGGTGCGCACCGAGTACGGTTACCACCTGATCAAGCTGCTAGGTGTGCAGGCACCGGAAGTGCCGACCTTTGCAAGCCTAAAAGACAAGCTGACCCGCGAACTCAAGACCCAACAGGTCGAACAGCGCTTCGTGGAAGTGACCAAGCAGCTGGAAGACGCCGCGTTCGAGGCCTCTGACCTGGCTCAGCCGGCCCAGGACCTGGGCCTGAAGGTTCAGACTTCGGCCGCATTCGGTCGGGAAGGCGGTGAGGGCATCACGGCCAACCGTTCGGTCGTCCAGGCCGCTTTCAGCGAAGAAGTGCTGGAAGAGGGCGCCAACAGCAATGCCATCGAGCTGGATCCGGAGACCGTGGTCGTGCTGCGTGTCAAGGAGCATCGCAAGCCGGAGCAACTGCCGCTGGAGGCTGTGGCCAAGAACATCCGCGAGCACCTGGCCAAGGAGAAGGCGACTGCCGAGCTCAAGGCCAAGGCTGACAAGCTGATCGCTGGCCTGCGCGATGGCGCCATCCCGCTGACCTCCGAACAGGAAGGCCAGAAGTGGAAGACCCAAGAGGCCGTTACGCGTGGCCAGGACGGTATCGATCCGGCCGAACTGCAAGCGGTATTCCGCCTGGCCAAGCCTGCCTCCAAGGACAAGCCGGTCTACGGCAGTGTGGTCCTCGGCGATGGCAGCCTGGTGGTGTTGCAGCTCAAGGGGGTCAACGAAGGCGCTGCAGCCACTGACGAGGAGAAAGCGCAGATCCGCCGTTACCTCGCTTCGCGTGCAGGCCAGCAGGACTTCGCGGCCTACCGTAAGCAACTAGAAGCCGCGGCTGACGTCACTCGTTACTGAGTGCTATCGCCGCAACAAGACAGGCCGCTCATGCGGCCTTTCTTGTTTTTTGGGAGGGGCTAACGCCGCTCACCTTCGTAGATGTCCATCGTGTCCCGGGCAATTTCCCGTCCCAGGGCGATCAGTTCTGGCGCCTTGTAGAACTCGAAGAAGCGGCACACCCGCTTGGGCACGTTGATCAGCACGTCTGGCGGATAGCCAGCGATCTTGTACTGAGCGAGGGAGGTCTGCATGACTTCGAAGCTCTGGTTGATCAAGTCGAGCAAGGACGCAGGCCCTACGTTATCGACGATGAAGGAACCGGTGGCGGACCTGGGCGCGCCGCCACGTTCGGGGGCCGCTGCCGGCTGCTGGCCTTCCGGGTCTGCAGACTCGCCAAGCCAGGGGTCGCTGGCGTTCAGTCCCTCGGCAACGATTTCCTGTTCGATGCGCATCAATTGTTCGGCCGGTTTGCGGCGAAAGGGCAGACGTGAGCCCAACGAGCTGATGACCGCGTCGAACCGCATCTTGAACGCTGCAGGCCGCTCGATCACCGGCAATTGGTATTGTTTCTGGTTGGTGGCATTGAGGTTGACGGCGATGATCAGGTCGCAATGGCTGGACACCACCGGCACGATCGGCAGCGGATTGAGAATGCCGCCATCGACTAGCATGCGGTTACCCTGCATCACCGGTGTGAACAGGCTGGGGATCGCCGCCGAGGCCCGCATGGCCTGGTGCAGGCAGCCTTCCTGGAACCAGATCTCCTGCTGGTTGGTGAGGTCCGCTGCCACCGCCGTATAGGGAATGGACAGTTGTTCGATGTTCACCTCGCCGACGATCTTGCGGATCTGGCCAAACACTTTGTCGCCGCGGATCGCGCCTAAGCGAAAGCTCACATCCACCAGGCGCAGCACGTCGAGGTAGTCCAGACTCTCGATCCAGCTGCGGTATTCATCCAGTTTTCCGGCAGCATAGATCCCACCGATCACCGCACCCATCGAACAGCCGGCGATGCAGGCGATTTCGTAGCCGCGTCGCTCTATCTCCTCGATCACGCCGATATGCGCATACCCGCGTGCGCCCCCCGATCCCAGTACCAATGCCACGCGTTTGCTCATGACTGTCCCCCTACTGCTGTGCAACCATGGTCCAACAATGCACCCATTGTTGCCTGTGCTTCAATGTAGACCGTGCTGGGCTACGCTGAGCAGGGCACTTTTCGCTTGCCTGAGCGTCGAACGGCCACTCTTTTTGTTCAAACTTGAGGTTACTGACTGATGAAAGCCTGGATCTGCCTTCCCCTGATCGCTCTTGCCCTCACCGGTTGCGCGGGCAAGACGGCGTACCGTGACAGCTGTGCGACTCAGCTCGATGCTGCATGGAAGGAGCTGGACCTGGCCAAGGCCGAAGGGTTTGCCGGTACCGTCAGCTATTCCAAGGCCCTGTCGCTGTTGACCGGCGCCAAGACGCAGCAGCAGTTCGAGGCCTTCGAAGGCTGTAGCCGCAAGGCCGAGAAGGCGCGTTTTTACATCCGTGAGTCCCGCGCGGGTCGTTGATCCAGGAGGGCTGTATGGCCGCCATGCTCGATCATGTCATCGCCCAGGTGCTGGCCTTGCAGGTCCGTCTGCTGGCATGCCGGGAGCGGCTGGCGGCCGATGTCGACAGCGAAGCCTTGCACGACCTGCGTACAAGCCTGCGGCGCCTGCGGAGCCTGCTGCGGCCTTTGCGGGGGCTGCCCGGTGTCGAGCAGTTGGAGGACGCCGCGCGCTCGCTGGGGGCGCTCACGACCCCCTTGCGGGACCGTGAGGTGCTAGCGGCCCATATGATCGGCCAAGGGCACCAGCAGGCTGGGGCGCGTCGTCTGGAGGGCAGGGCGGGCATCTTCGCCAGTGTGGCCGTGAGCCGTCAGCTCGCCCGGGTGCTGGCGATCATCGACACCTTTCCGTTATTCCTGCGGGCCTGCGCGCGCGAAGGCTTGGCCAGTGGCCTGGACAAGCGCATCGACAAGCGCCTGAACAAACAATGGCGCAAGCTCGAGAAAGCGCTTGACGACCCCAGCCACGACCGTCATCGCCTGCGTTTATTGATCAAGCGGGTGCGCTATGGCGACGAGGCGTACCCACAGCTGGAGCACGCCGGAAACAAACTGCAACGCCTGCTCAAGCGCACCCAGGCCGACCTGGGCGATTGGCACGACCGTGTGCAATGGCTTTTGCTGGCGCGTGATCACGCCGATCTGGCGCCCTTCAAGAAAGCCTGGGAACGCGAGCTGCATGAGGCCGAGCAGAAGGCCGATGCCACCCTTGAGGCCTTGCGGGCAGCCGTGGCGCGTCGATAGCCATAGGGAATGGCCATTATGCGGGCTGTCAGCCAGACACTCGCTGGCTAATATCGGGGCACGTCCTGACGCGGGCACGTCCCGTGGCAGCCAATCAAGCCCCGGTGCAGGAGCCGAACATGAATTTCACGCAATTGCTCAGCGCCGTGCGCGAGTGTCCCGAATCTGTCAGTGTGCCGGCCAGTTGGGGCCAGGGGCGCGCGGTATTTGGCGGGCTGATGGTCGCGCTGATGCATGAGGCGATGCGTGCCAAGCTTGGTGAGGGACGTCCGGTGCGGTCGTTGGCTGTCACCTTTGTTGGGCCAGCGACGCCGCAGGTGCCGATCAGTTTCGAGGTCGAGGTGTTGCGTGAGGGCAAAGCTGTCAGCACGCTGCTGGGACGCGCGGTGCAGGAGGGGCAGGTGGTGACCCTGGTACAGGGCAGCTTCGGAGATGGCCGTCCTTCGGCAATCGAGGTCAAGGCTCAGCCTGCCGTGGACATGAAGCCGCTAGAGCAGTCTGCCGCCGAATTGCCCTATATCAAAGGCGTGACGCCTGAGTTCATGCGTCATGTGGCTTTGCGTTGGGCCATTGGCGGCCTGCCGTTCAGCGGTAACGATGATCGACGGATGGGCGGTTGGGTACGCCTGCGCGATATGGCCGACGGGCCGGCGAGCGAAGCGCATCTGCTGGCAATGGTCGATGCCTGGCCGCCCAGTCTGCTACCGCATCTTAAACAACCTGCCGCAGGCAGCACCCTGACCTGGACGATCGAGTTCATTCAGCCAGCGCCCAAGCTGTCGACCTTGGACTGGTGTCGTTACTGTGTCGAGACCGAGCACGCCCGCGATGGCTATGGGCACGCTTCGGCCGCCCTGTGGACAGCCGAGAACGAGCTGATTGCCTTGAGCCGACAGACCGTGACGGTGTTCGCCTAGATCTGGGCAGCTAGCGGCGATGCTTGTGGCGCTCGCGCCAGGCACGCCACCAGGCACCGCTCAGCAGAAAGCGCGGAAAGGTGATGAATTGCTCGGTCAGTACACGCTGAACGGCGTCCTTGCGGCTGGCGAAGGGTTCGGATTGCTCGGTTTCCAGACGATGGCCGTGGCGCTGCAGTCCAAGGCCAGCGGCCAGGGCGATCAAGCCGATGGCCAGTTGGCCGAGGTCCAGGCCAAATACCCCGCCGAGCATCAACAGGGCGCCCAGGATGAACAATGGGACGGCGATCAGATGCAGCACCAGGTTGGTCGGATGCCGGTGATTGTGATGGTAACCACGCCATTGCCAGGCGTGCAGATTGGGCAGGCGTTTGCTCATGGGCATTTCCTCTCGGTCATGCCCAAAGCTTAGTGTGGCCCTACGGCGAGGGCCAATCGAGGCGGGTTATCGGCCTTATAGCTTGAGCTGGCCGATGGCTTTGTTCAGCTCGGCCGCCAGGGTCGCCAGCTCGTTGCTGGTGGTGGCAGAACCGACGGTCTGCTGGACCGTTTCCTCGGTGACGTCACGAATGCTCACCACCGCCCGGTTCATCTCTTCGGCCACCTGGCTTTGTTGTTCGGCGGCGACGGCGATCTGCGTGTTGCTCTCGCGCATTTGCGCGACGGCACTGGTGATCTCCAGCAACGCCTCGCCTGCCTCTTGGGCCTGTTTGACACAATCGTCGGCCTTGTAGGAGCTCTCCTGCATGAAATCCACGGCATCACGGGTACCTGCCTGCAGGGCGGACACCATGCCGGTGATTTCATCGGTGGAGGTCTGCACGCGCTTGGCCAGGTTGCGCACTTCGTCCGCCACCACGGCAAACCCACGTCCCAGGTCGCCTGCCCGGGCCGCCTCGATCGCAGCATTGAGGGCCAGTAGATTGGTTTGCTCGGCGATGCTATGGATGACGCCGACTACGCCGTTGATGCGCTGGCTGTCCTCGGCGAGCTGGCGAATCATTTCGGCGGTTTGCTGAACACCGCTGGACAGGCCGGCGATGGAGTCCTGCACACGTGTGACCACCGCCTGGCCGCTGCCGGCCAGGGTATCGGCGGTTTGCGACAGGTCACGGGTGGCGCCGGCATGCTGGGCAATGTGATGGACCGTGGCGGACATCTCGTTGATGGCGGTGGCAGCCTGGTCGGTCTCGCTTTGCTGGCCGATCATGCCGTGGCGCACCTCGTCCATGCTCGCTGCCAGGCGTGCTGCGCCGCTGTCCAATTGCGCTGCGGTACGAGCTACCGTGCTGACCACCCGGTGGTAGGTGGCTTGCATTGCATTGAAGGCGCCTGCCATCTGGCCGACTTCATCGCCACAGGACAGCGGGACACGGGCCGACAAGTCGCCAGTCTTCTCCACATGCAGCATCACGTCTTTGAGCGTATTGAGCTGGCTGAGCAAGAAACGGATCAGCAACTGCGAAGCGCAGAGCATCGCCAACATCAGAATCAGCACGCAGACCGCGTATTGGGTGAAGCGCTCGAAGAACACCTGGCGCAGGCTGGGGGATTCGGCCAGCACAGCGATGCGCTGCTCTGCCCGGTGGATCACTTGGGCGCCCTGCAAGGGATTGTTGCCCAGGATCCAGGCATTGGGCAGGGCGACCCAGCCTTGTGCATCGACCAAGGCCTCACGCGGCTGGTTGGCGATGACCGGCGTCTGCCCGGACTGCCACATCACGGCCTGGGAGGGTTGGGGCAGTGGTTGCCCTTCAGGCCAGGCCGCGATCAGCTCGGCCTGGGCAATGGCCTGGTTGCGCGCGCCTTCTGCACGGGCTTGCTGCTCCAGGTAAACCGCGTAGAGCACCAGGAGCAGGGTCGTGACGAAGGCCACCGCATTGACGGCCCAGAACTTGTACTTCAGGGAAATATTGCTAAGCCAGGCACCCATGGATAGGTCTTCTCTGAGTTGAGCGGAAACATTATTGGCAAGGTGCCATCATTGTGTCCGCTCGTCCCAGCGCCTGCCTTGATATGCGTCAACAAACCCCAGCCCGGCCTCAGGGCAGCTGGAAGAATGCTTTGGCGGTGGCAGTGGTGTGCGCGGCTGTCTGTTCCAGGGATTCTCCCCTGTGCAGCGCAACCTCTCGCAGGACTTCGGGCAGGAAAGCAGGCTCGTTGAGGCCCTTCTTTGGCTTCGGACGAAGGCTGCGCGGCAGCAGATAGGGTGCGTCGCTTTCGAGCATCAGGCGGCCTTCGGGAATATTGCCTACCAGCGGGTGAAGATGGGTGCCGCGGCGCTCGTCGCAAATCCAGCCCGTGATACCGATGTGCAAGTCCAGATCCAGATAGGCGAACAAGGCTTGGCGCTCGCCGGTGAAGCAGTGCACCACGGCCGCTGGTAGGTGGTCACGATAGACTTTGAGGATCGCCAGCAGCCGTGCGCTGGCCTCTCGCTCATGGAGGAACACGGGCAAGCCCAGCTCGGCGGCCAACGCCAACTGAGCCTCCAGCGCTTTCTCTTGTTGCGGGCGGGGGGAGAAGTCGCGGTTGAAATCGAGCCCGCACTCGCCCACGGCCCGCACCCGCGGCTGGGCCAGCAGTTCACGCAGCAAGCGCTCGCTGGCGTTGTCCCAATGGCTGGCATCGTGGGGGTGGATACCGGCTGTGGTGAACAAGCGCAGGCTTTCCGGATCGAGCTGCGAAGCGAGCGTCAGGGCCTGTTCGCTGACCTGGAGGCTAGTCCCGGTGAGCACCATCTGGACCACGCCCGCCTGTACGGCCCGCTCGACGACAGCGGCCTGCTGGTCATGGAAACTGCTGTTGGTCAGGTTGACGCCAATATCGATCAGTTGCATCTTTCTACCTCGTGCCGCGGGCCGGCCAGCATAGCAAAAAACGGGTAATTCGTAAGAAATCCCAGAACTTCAAGTGGTTGTCGTGGTCTTTTAGCGTCATTTGTCATGGACGGACCTCGCTGTATGACACCCGCTCCCAGCCCCCGGACAGGTTCTCGCATGCTGCGATCACTGCTGATACCGCTGCTTGTCGGCTTGACCCTGGCCCCAGCGGCCAATGCCCGGCTGCCGGGGCCCCAGCAGCATGTTCCGGCCAGCCAGGTTCGCGACCTGGCACAGATCCGCAGCAGCAAAGTCCTCAGGGTTTTGGTCAACCAGAGTCGCAACAGCTCGGGTGAAGTCAAAGGCGAGCCGGTGGGTGTGGAACACCACCGCTTGCGAGGTCTCGAGCACTACCTAAATGCTCGGGCCCGGGACGGTCAGCAAATCCGCCTCAAGCTCATCCCCCGCGCCAAGGAACAATTGCTTGCCGCCCTGCAGCGTGGCGAGGGCGATTTGGCGGCCCCTGGCGAGCTGCTCGATCCTGCGCTGGTGCGTGGGGTCAGTGGCAGCGTAGCGGTCCGGGACCAGGTGCAATTGATGCTGGTCGGACGCAAAGGGGAGCGCGGCTTCACCCGGGTGGATCAGTTGTCCGGACGAACTGTCGCGTTGACCAGTGCCAGCGCCGCCGGCGCGGTGATCACCCAGATCAACCAGCAACTGGCGTTGCGCAAGCGTGCACCGATCAAGGTGGAGTGGGTCGATGCCAGTCTGGCGGTGGAAGATGTGCTGGAGATGGTCCAGGCAGGCATTTATCACCTGACCGTGGTGGAGCGCCCGATTGCCCAGCGCTGGGCTCGGGTGATGCCGCGCTTGCGGCTGGATTCACGCGTGAGCCTGGGCCAGCCTCAGGCGATGCGCTGGTATGTGCGACGTGACGCCAGCATGTTGCTCGCCACGGTGGATCGCTTCCTGGAAGGTTACCGAGCACCGGCGAACCAGGACGCAGCCTTCGAGCGTATCTACCGGCGTCAATACCGTGTGCATGACCCGCTGGCGAGAAAGGACCGCAAGCGTCTGGAGTCGTTGCGCACGGTGCTGCAGAAGCATGGCGCTGCGCAGCAGATCGACTGGCTGAACCTGGCGGCGCTGGCGTTCAAGGAATCCACCTTGAACCCGGCGGCTCGCGGAGGTGGTGGCGCGCATGGGTTGATGCAGATCACGCCAGCAGCGGCTCGCCGCGTGGGGGTGAGTGACATCGCCTCGGTCGACGGCAATGTGCAGGCGGGCGCCCGGTATCTGGCATTGATCCGCCGCAAGTTTTTCGCCAGCCCACAGCTCAACGAGCGTGAGCGCATGGCGTTTGTCCTCGCCGCCTACAACC
Organism: Pseudomonas guariconensis; assembly: GCF_900102675.1. Lineage (GTDB taxonomy): Bacteria > Pseudomonadota > Gammaproteobacteria > Pseudomonadales > Pseudomonadaceae > Aquipseudomonas > Aquipseudomonas guariconensis. The sequence continues at coordinate 42,849 of NZ_FMYX01000017.1, read as the reverse complement.
TTGGACCGGAACGGGTCCAGGCCATGCGCGCCGAGGCGCGGCGCCGCGGGCTAAATGGCAATCAGTGGTTCTTCCAGACCGAGCGCATCGCCATGGAGCAGGTAGGCATGGGGCCGGTCAACTTCGTCAACAGCGTCAATAAGTACTTCTTGGCTTTCAATCGGCAGCGGGAATCGCTGGAGCGCGTCGCGAACCGCTAACAAATCGAATATATAGATGTAAATAGGCCGTTTATTGCGCTTTTTGTATCTATTTGGATGATTAGAATGGCGCCATCTGCACACATCATCCCTTGATTCAGGAAGCATCGAAATGAACAACACACTCAACGCCCTGTTCGTTACCCGCGCCGGCACTGGTCTGAGCGTCATCCGTATCCTGGTAGGCATCATCTTCTTGGCCCACGGTGCCCAGAAGCTGTTCGGCCTGTTTGGCGGCTACGGGCTGGAAGGCACCGGCCAATGGATGGAAAGCATCGGCCTGGCCCCAGGCTACCTGATGGCTCTGTTGTCGGGCAGCGCCGAGTTCTTCGGTGGCCTGGCCCTCGTGATTGGCTTGCTGGCACGGCCTGCGGCACTGGCGCTGTCCGTGACCTTGGTGGTAGCGATCCTCTCGGTGCACATCAACAATGGCCTGTTCATGGCAAACAATGGCTACGAGTTCGCCCTGGCGCTACTGGCGGGTACGGTCGCGGTGTTGATCGAAGGCGCAGGCCGCTTCTCCCTGGACCGGCTGATCGCTCGCCACTGATCTGCGGCTAACATCGAACCCGCTTTCCAGGTGTACGGGTAAGCGGGTTTTTTCATGTGAAGGGGCAGACCTGCGAAAGTCTTAGCGTTTAGCTGCTATCGGTATCTTGTAACTTATCGCGTCACGCTCTAGCATACCGACTGCGCCGATTTAAACAGCTACTTGCGGGGCGCGGGATAACTCTTTTGGGTCATCCGAAATACCGCTAAAGCGCTGGTTCGGTGACGCCTCCCACCGCTGCCCAGCGGGATTTGCGAGGCGCAGAGATATCTCCATGAGTTGTCCACGTACCAGTGTCTGCTTGAGTCCATTGCCTGCCAGCCAGGCTTCCCGTACACCGCGCATCCTGCTCGGTGGCCAGCATCAACCCACACTTTTACGCAACCTTGACGGCTTGTCGCGGCGCAAGGGGCAAGCGCGTGCATTTCTCGTACAGTTTGCCGAAACCTGTGACGGCTTTGCCCAGTTTGGCAATGACCGTTTCGACCTTGCGGTGATCCAGGCGCCCTTGGCCGCCGACGCCGCCGAAGTCATCGGCCAGCTGACACGTATCGCGCGCCAGGGGCTAATCACCCGCCGCTGAGCTGCGTGTCGTCCACGGGATTTTTCGCTAAGCTCGGAGCCCTCCGCTGGTGTGCGTCAGCGGAGGATGCACTGAGGAGAATGCCGCTTGAGCACCAACATCATCACCACTGAAGGTCATGAGGCTCTGAAGAAAGAGCTCGATCACCTGTGGCGAGTCTATCGTCCCGAGATTACCCAGAAGGTCACCTGGGCCGCCTCCCTGGGCGACCGCAGCGAGAATGCGGACTACCAGTACAACAAGAAGCTTTTGCGAGAGATCGACCGCCGGGTCCGGTACCTGCGCAAGCGGCTTGAAGACGTCAAGGTGGTGGCCTATTCGCCGCAGCAAGAGGGCAAGGTGTTCTTTGGTGCCTGGGTGGAAATCGAAAATGACGAAGGCGAGGTGCTCAAGTTTCGGATTGTGGGGTATGACGAGATCTATGGGCGCAACGACTATATTTCCATCGACTCACCCATGGCGCGGGCGCTGCTCAAGAAGGAAGAGGGTGATGAGGTGGTGGTGAAGACACCTACGGGGGAGGCGATCTGGTACGTCAATCGTATTTTTTATGGGATTGATGGGTAGTCGGGTTGTGCTGTTTTCAAGAGGCTTCGCGCGAACGCATCTCATACAGACCTTCGATTGAGGGGGCATTACCCAGAGGGCCGCGATGCGGCCCATCGCAGGTTTCGCCAGCGCCACAGTTCCTCGCGGCCTTCGCCAGAATCAGATAGCCACACCCTCTGAAAGCCCAAGCCTACCCCTCCCGCAATACCACCAACGGACTTGCATTCAAGGCCCGCCGCGTCCCGACGACTCCAGCTCCGCCTATCACGACAGCTCCCACCACCGGCACCACCAGCAACCAGGGATGTGGCCCCCACGCCAGATCAAACGCATATCGGTAGAGCACCCAAGTAATCAGCTCGCACCCTAGCGCAGCCAACAACCCACTCACCGCTCCAAGCAAGCCGAACTCGATCCGCCTTGCCTTGACCAGTAACGGCCTGGCGGCCCCTAGCGCGCGCAACAACGCCCCCTGGCGAATACGTTCGTCCAATGTCGCCTGGAGCCCGGCGAATAGCACCGCCAGCCCCGCCGCCAGGACGAACAACAGTACGTATTCGACCGCCCATGTCACCTGCGCCAGGATGCTGCGCAACTGCGCCAGCAGCGCATCGACCTGGAGAATGGTCACCGCCGGAAACGCCCGTGACAGAGCAACGGCTTCCTGGTCGTGCCCTGGCGCCAGGTAGAAACTGGTCAGGTAGGTCGCCGGCAGCCCTTGCAAGGTTCCAGGCTGGAAGATCATGTAGAAGTTGGGCTGGAAGCTGTCCCAGTGCACGGCACGCAAGCTGGTCACCCGCGCCTGGCGTTGCTGGCCGCCGATATCGAAGTCAAGCAGATCTCCGAGCTTGAGTTTCAGACTGTCGGCAAGCTGGGCTTCCACCGAAACCCCAGGCAACTCGTCTGCAGCAGGTGATGCTTGCCACCAGTGGCCGGCGCTCAGGGTGTTGCCTGGAGGCAGTTCGGCGGCCCAGGTGAGGCTGAGGTCACGCTGCACGGCGCGCTCGGCGGTGGACTCCTTGCTGACCAACTGGCGCACCGGCTGACCGTTGATGTGCGTCAGACGTCCCGGTATCACCGGATACAGGGGAGCTGAGCTGGCGTTGATCGCCTGCAGTCGCTGGGCGAAAGGGTCGCGCTCGTCAGGCAGGATATTGAGGGCGAAGTGGTTGGGGGCGTCATTGGGCAGTTGAGCTTGCCAGGTATCGAGCAATTCACCTCGCAGCAGTGCGACCAAGGCCATGGCCAGCAGGATCAGGCCGAAGGCTAGCGTCTGGCCGGCGGCAGCCAGTGGATGGCGCAGCAGTTGACCCAGGCCCAGACGCCAGGCCAAGGGAGCACTGGCCAGCACTCGTCGCAGGCTGCGCAGGCCTAGCAGTAGCAGGCCACCAAGCAGCAAGGCGGCGAAGACGCCCCCGGCGAGCAAGGCCGAAGTGAGTAAAAGGTCCAGGCTCAAACGCCACATGATCAGCCCCAGGGCAAACAGGGCTGCGCCGTATACCAGCCAGCTGCTCGGCGGCACGGGCAGCAAGTCGCGGCGCAATACACGCAAGGGTGGGACGCGGCCAAGGGCGGCCAGCGGCGGCAGGGCGAACCCGGCCAAGGCCACCAGGCCAGTGCCTATGCCGGCCAGGGCTGGGGTCATGCCGCCAGCCGGCACCTCGCTCGGCATCAGCCCTTGCAACAAACGGAACAGCCCCAGCTGCGCCAGCCAGCCGAGCAAGGCGCCGGTGGTCGCGGCAATCAGGCCGAGCGCGGCCAATTGCAGGCAGTACATGCCCAGTGCCTGATGTCGGGAAAGCCCCAGGCAACGCAACAAGGCACTGGCATCCAGGCGGCGGGCCGCATAGCGACTGGCAGACAGCGCGACGGCAACCCCGGCCAGCAATACCGCCACCAGGCTGGCCATGTTCAGGTAGCGCTCAGCCTTGCCCAGCGCACCACCGACTTGCTGGTTACCATCACGTGTGTCGAGCAGGCGCTGGTTGGCGGCCAAGGTCTTTTTCACCTCCCCACGGTACTGCGCCAGCGCCTCGGGAGTACCGCGCCACAGGTCGCGGTAGCTGACCCGGCTTCCCGGCTGGATCACACCGGTGGACTGCAGGTCCGCTATGTTCATCAGCACGCGTGGTGTGAGGCTATAGAAGTTGTTGGCGCGATCGGGTTCGTAGGTCAGCACACGGCTCATACGCAAGGTCTTCATGCCGACGTCGATGCTGTCGCCAATCGATAGCCCCAGCGCCGCCAGTAGACGTGCCTCGACCCAGGCTTCGCCAGGTGCGGGGCCGCCGCCAGGGGTTTCCTCGGCATAGGGCGTGGCGGCACTGCGCAGCTGGCCGCGAAGAGGGTAGGCGGCGTCGGCGGCCTTGATGCTCGATAGCTGGATGCCGCTGTCGCCGCCGACCACGCTGGTGAACTCCACCACATGAGCGTGCTGCAGGCCGGCCGCCTTGCCTGCGCTGATTTGCTTGTCTCGGGCCGGCGAGCCGCCTTGCAGCACCAAGTCAGCACCGAGGAATTCGCTGGCGCGTAATTGCATGGCACCGTTTAGGCGCGCGCCGAAGTAGCCGATGGCAGTGCTGGCTGCCACCGCCACCAGCAGGGCGAAAAACAGCACCCGAACTTCCCCGGCGCGGGCATCGCGCAGTAACTGCCGCAGGGCCAGGCGACAGAAGAGGGAGAAGGGCAGGCGGCTCATCAGGACTCCACCAGGCGGCCGGCATCCAGGCGGATCAGACGTCGGCAGCGTTGGGCCAGGCGCTCGTCATGGGTGACCAGAACCAGTGTGGTCCCACGCTCCTTGTTCAATTCGAACAACAAGTCGCTGATGCGTTCGCCGGTATGGCTGTCCAGATTTCCGGTCGGCTCGTCGGCGAACAGCACCGCAGGCTGGGCTGCAAAGGCGCGGGCGATCGCCACCCGTTGTTGTTCGCCACCGGAGAGTTGGCGTGGGGTGTGGCTCAGGCGTTTGCCCAGGCCGACCCGCTCCAGCAGGGTCCGGGCTTGCTCGCGTGCATCGCGGCGGCCATCGAGCTCCAGCGCAAGCATGACGTTTTCCAGAGCGTTGAGGCTGTCGAGCAACTGGAACGACTGAAACACGAAGCCCACATGCTCGGCGCGCACCCGGGCACGCTGATCTTCATCGAGAGGGCCCAGGTCATGGCCGGCGAGTATGACCTTGCCCGCACTGGGGCGGTCGAGGCCGGCGAGCAGACCGAGCAGGGTCGATTTACCCGAGCCCGAGGCGCCTACGATGGCCAGGCTGTCGCCTTGCGCAAGGGACAATGACAGGGCGTGGAGGATGGTCAGGTCACCTTCCGCGCTGGGGACCACTTTGCTAAGGTTCTGCGCAACGAGAATGCTGGGGCCCATGGAGAATCCGATGCGAGTGTGGTGGTTGAGTGCCGGTCTGGCCCTGTATTGCCTGGCCCAAAGCGCGGCGGCAGGTACACTGCTGGTCGTTGGGGATAGTATCAGCGCCGGTTTTGGCCTGGATAGCCGCCAAGGATGGGTTTCCCTGCTGCAGCAGCGCCTTAAGGAGGAGGGTTATACCGACCAGGTGGTCAATGCCTCGATCAGTGGAGACACCAGTGCCGGTGGCCAGGCGCGGCTGCCGGCGCTGCTTGCGGCGCACAAGCCGAGCCTGGTGGTACTGGAGCTTGGCGGCAACGACGGACTGCGAGGGCTGCCGCCCCAGCAATTGCAACAAAATCTTGCTTCGATGGTCGATCAGGCGCGTGAGGCGGGCGCCAAGGTGGTTCTGCTGGGTATGCGGCTGCCGCCCAACTATGGTGTGCGTTATACCAGCGCCTTCGCTCAGGTCTATGAGCGCTTGTCGGCTCAGAAACAAGTCCCCTTGGTGCCTTTTTTTCTTGAAGGGGTCGGCGGTGTGCCGCAGATGATGCAGGCCGATGGTATCCACCCGACCGTAGGGGCCCAGCCGCGCTTGCTGGAAAATGCCTGGCCGGCGATAAAACCCTTGTTGTGACGCTTTTATCGGGGCCGGCTTTCGGCTAATGTTGCGCCCCCCGCTTCGAGAGCCCCCAATGCCGCGCCCTGCCTGGTCTTTGTACGCCTATCAACTGATCGAGCCCGATGAACAGCTCGACCTGTTCGCTTGCCAGGAGGTTCGCGTTCACCTGGTGGCGCGTCAGCTCGAGCTTGGCGTGCCCGTCGATCGCACGCTGTGCGGTGGGCTGTTGCCAGCGCAACCGCGCTGGTCCGCAGTGGAGCGGTCGGTCTACCGCGATGGTCGCCTTTGTGCGTTGTGCCGAGCGATTCTCGATGCCCAGCGCCGTGGCATGCGTCCGGTGTGGCCGGAACTCTGAGCACCTTTCATCATCTGAAATGCCAGCATGAACCCGATGCCTCCCGCTTGTCCTGGGGTAGGTGTACAATCGATCCTCTTGACCCATCTTTCGAAGGATTTACCGGATGTTGCCGCGCCTTCCCGCCGTCACCCGTAGCTTGTCCCTGGCCGCCCTGTTGGTGGCCGGTCCAACCGTTGCGCTGGAATTGCCGTTGCCACCTGCCGGTGAAGATATCGTCGGCCAGGTCCAGGTGATCAAAGCCAAGTACGAAGACACCTTTGCCGACATCGGCACCGCCAATGACCTGGGCTACCTCGAAATGATCGCGGCCAACCCGGGCGTGGATCCATGGCTGCCGGGCGCTGGCACCGAGATCATCCTGCCGACCCGCTACATTCTGCCGCCAGGTCCGCGTGAAGGCATCGTCATCAACCTGGCCGAATACCGCATGTACTACTACCCGAAAGGGCAGAACGTGGTGCACACCTTCCCGCTGGGTATCGGTCGCGAAGGGTGGGGCTCGCCCATCGCCAACACCAAGATCACGGCCAAAACCCCTAATCCGACCTGGACGCCACCCGCCTCGATCCGTGCCGAACACGCCGCCGACGGTGACATCCTGCCTGCCGTGGTGCCGGCCGGCCCGGACAACCCACTGGGGCCGTTCAAGTTCACCTTGGGTGTACCGGGTTACCTGATCCACGGTTCGAACAAGAAGTTCGGTATCGGCATGCGTACCAGCCATGGCTGCTTCCGTATGCTCAACAACAACGTGCTGGAACTTTCCAAGATGGTCCCGGTGGGTACGCCAGTACGTATCATCAACGAACCCTACAAGTTTGGCATCAGTGGCGGAAAGGTCTATCTCGAGGCTCATACACCGCTCGATGATCATGGCAATCCATCGGTGGTGGATAAACATACTGCGGTCATCAATGCTCTGCTCAAGCGCGAAGACCTAGCCAACAACTTGCGCATGAACTGGGACATGGTGCGCGACGTGGTGGCTGCCGAAGATGGCATGCCAGTGGAAATCGCGGTGCCGGTCAATGGTGGGACAGCGCCGATGGTTTCGAGCATTCCCCCGGAGCTGCAGTAAGCGGGATGTCTCTTTCGGGAGGTGCTCCCGTTAACCCGAATCGAGGCCTGCCTTAGTGCAGGCCTTTTTCGTTTTTGCCGTTTGCTTTTCAGGCGGGAATAAAAAAAGCCGACCCACTAGTGGGTCGGCTCCATAACAATCCGTGAGGATTATTACTTGCGGCTGGCTTTGTCCAGCATGCGCAGAGCGCGCTCGTTGGCTTCGTCAGCGGTCTGCTGAGCCTTCTGAGCGGCAGCCAGAGCGTCATCAGCCTTACGGTAGGCTTCATCAGCACGAGCTTGAGCGCGAGCTGCTGCGTCTTCAGTCGCAGTCAGACGAGCTTCGGTTTCTTTGGATACGCTGCTGCAACCGGTAGCCAGAACTGCGGCCAGAGCCAGAGCAGAGAATTTCAGAACGTTGTTCATCGTGTTCCCCTTCAAGGACTTTCTATTAAAGAGCCATCTCTCGGAAAAGAGAAACTGGCCGGCGTACATAGTACCCATTACTTGTAGTAAGTAAACTGACTAAGCGCAAGAACTGCAAAAAAAATGTTGCCGCCCCCAAAAGGTGACAACCTTTGTATGGCATTTGTGAAAATTTTGCGCAGCGGCTGCAAGCATTTGTAGAGCGGGAACTTTTTGGTGAACTAATGGTGACTTTAACTGTCGGTCAGCGTCATAGGCCTAGAACACTGTGTACGCGGCCGCGAAGCGACCGGCAGGGGTTATCTCGTACTTTTTCCCCGTGCCACCTTGAGCAATCCCGCTTCCGGCGCCTACTATTTGTAGGGTGCCCGCGCAGCAGAACGATTCGGATCGCCTTATGGTCCAAGGGGCAGGGGTGGCGTAGAGGTTCCTCCGCCGGAAACACCATCGGTTAAGGTAAGGGTCTGCCGACAGACCTGCGAGGAGTAGTGATGAGCGAAGCGTTGACCATCCACCATGACCAGGCCGGTCATCAGTTCGAGACCAATGTGGACGGTCACCGTGCCTATCTGACGTACATGGACTTGGGCAAGCAGACGCTGGATATCTACCGTACCTTCGTGCCCAATGCCCTACGGGGGCGAGGCATCGCTGCAGCGTTGACCGAGAAGGCGCTGGAATACGCCGAGGAGATGGGCTACACGGTGATCCCCTCCTGCTCCTACGTCGAACGCTACATGGAGCGTCAGCAACGTCAGTCGAGCAAGGCCTGAACGGTACAATCGAACACCGAACATGAAAACGCCGGGCATTGCCCGGCGTTTTCGTTTGCTCCCGATTGTCAGCCGCGCTGACGCTGAGGCAGGACATCCTTGAGCTTGGCGCGCATGCTGCGCAGGGCCTTCTCGGTGGCGCTCCAGTCGATGCAGGCATCGGTAATGGAAACACCGTATTGCAGCTCGTTCAGGTCCTTCGGAATTGCCTGGCAACCCCAGTTCAGGTGGCTTTCGACCATCAAGCCGATGATCGACTGGTTGCCTTCGAGGATCTGGTTGGCGACGTTCTCCATTACCAGCGGCTGCAGGGCCGGATCCTTGTTGGAATTGGCATGGCTGCAATCGACCATGATGTTGGCCTTGATCTTGGCCTTGGCCAGATCTTGTTCGCACAGGGCAACGCTGACCGAATCATAGTTGGGCTTGCCGTTGCCACCGCGCAGCACCACGTGGCCATAGGCGTTGCCCTTGGTGGTGACGATGGACACGCCACCTTCCTGGTTGATGCCCAGGAAGCGGTGAGGCTTGGAGACCGACTGCAGGGCATTGATAGCCACGGTCAGGCCGCCGTCGGTGCCATTCTTGAAGCCGACTGCCGAGGACAGGCCGGAGGCCATTTCCCGGTGGGTCTGGGATTCGGTGGTGCGGGCGCCGATGGCCGACCAGCTGATCAGGTCCTGCAGGTACTGCGGGGAGATCGGGTCGAGTGCCTCGGTGGCGGTGGGCAGGCCCATTTCGGCCAGGTCCAGCAGCAACTTGCGACCGATGTGCAGACCGTCCTGGATCTTGAAGGAGTCATCCAGGTAAGGGTCGTTGATCAGGCCTTTCCAGCCGACGGTGGTACGCGGCTTCTCGAAGTACACGCGCATCACCAGGTAAAGGGTGTCGGAAACTTCTTCGGCCAGCACCTTCAGGCGTTCGGCATACTCGTGGGCGGCTTTGATGTCGTGGATGGAGCAGGGGCCCACCACGACGAAGAGTCGATGGTCCTTGCCGTCGAGGATGTTGCGCACCACTTCTCGGCCGGCAGTCACGGTCTGCAGGGCCTTGGCGCTGAGGGGGAGTTCCTTCTTGAGCTGATCGGGGGTGATCAAAGTCTCGTTGGAGGCAACGTTAAGGTCGTCGATCGGTAAATCAGCCATCGTGTTACTCGTCAGGTCACGGGTGCCGGCCGCCAGCAATCCCCGTGCGGCCCAGCAGCAAGATTGTTCGCAACGGGGAGCCGAACCTTAGCGCGTTACAAGGTGGCTCGACAATGGGCTGCTCCCCGCTGGTACTGGGTTTTTACGACCAAGGCGTGATTTATTTGCAAGGTGGTACGGCCAGCTAAGGGGCGAGCGGATGCTTCTGCGTTCGAAAACCGGAGGGTTTAGGTGTAAAACCAAGTACCAGATTTCGGACAAGGAGCGCGTGTGGACACTAGCAACCCACGTATCGGCATTATCGGCAGCGGCGCCATCGGCGGTTTCTACGGGCTCATGCTTGCGCGGGCCGGTTTCGATGTGCATTTTCTGTTGCGCAGTGAATACCGCATCGTGCATGAGCATGGCATGGCCGTGGACAGCGCGGTTCACGGCCAATTGCACATGAAAGTGCAGGCCTACGCCTCGGCCGCCGACATGCCGCCCTGCGACTGGTTGCTGGTAGGCGCCAAGGCCACCAGCAACCGGGAGCTTGCACCGCTCATCCTCCAGGCCGCAGCCCCAGGTGCCAGGGTCGTGTTGTTGCAAAATGGCCTGGGCGTGGAGGAGCAGTTACGGCCGTCACTGCGCGCCGATATGCACCTGCTTGGCGGACTGTGCTTCATTTGCGTCAACCGCCAGGCACCTGGAGTGGTGTGCCATCAGGCGCTGGGCACGGTCAATCTGGGATACCACAGTGGTCCGGCCGAGGATCGAGGTGCCGCTATCGTTGCCCAAGGGGTGGCGCTGTTCCGGGCGGCGGGCATCGACTCCCAGGCCATGGATGACCTTGCTCAGGCCCGTTGGCAGAAGCTTGTATGGAATATGCCTTACAACGGTCTTTCGGTACTGCTTCAGGCCAGCACCACAGCACTGATGACGGACCCCGACAGTCGTGATCTGGTACGCGCGCTGATGGCTGAAGTGGTGCAGGGAGCCCAGGCTTGCGGCCATGACTTGCCGAATGGTTACGCCGAGCAACTGTTTCGCCTGACCGAAAAGATGCCTGATTACTGGCCAAGCATGTACCACGATCATGCCCAGCGGCGACCGCTCGAGTTGCAGGCGATCTATGCCGAACCGCTGGCACGTGCGCAAGCGGCTGGGTGTCATTTGCCGCAACTGCAGATGCTGTATCAGACCCTGGCCTTCATCGACCGTCGCAATCGCAGCGGCTGACCCCTCCAGGCCGGGCGCTGGCAGCGCGCCGGACGGCCAAGCGGTCGTACGCGGCGCTGCTAAGCTGAACCTTGCTCTGTCGTAACGGCAGTCGAGGAGGTCGAATGATTCATTCCATGCTGTATGCCACCGACCTCGGTGTATACGCGCCTTTTGTCATGCAGCACGCCTTGGCCCTGGCCCGGACATTCAACGCAGAGCTGTACGTGATCCATGCGGTGGAACCCATGGGCCAGTTCGCCGAGTCCCTGCTGCAGAGTTACCTCGACGAGCAGACCCTGGACGAGCTGCACAGCGAGGGTGTGAATACGGTCATGGCCAACATCGAGCAGCGGGTGTTGGAAAACTTTCGTGACGAACTAGGTGAAGAAGCGGACCTGGCCTTGATCCGGGCGGTGAGGGTGCGTCAGGGGGATCCGGCCCAGGTGATCATCGAGCAGGCTAAGCGCTTGAGCGTCGATCTGCTGATTTTCGGCAGTCACAGCCAGGGAGCAGGGGTGGATGTGCCGATCGGCCGCACTGCGGCGCGGTTGCTGCAACTGTCCCCGGTTCCGATCTACATGGTGCCGTTGGCGCAGCATTTGGGGCGTAGGAAAGGCTGAAACAGGGGGTAGGTCAAAACGAGGGCGCGTAACAAAATAGTTCTAGTTTTATTTCGGGAACCACTAATATAGTTATATCTCATCGCTGCCTGCTGCCGGTGACCTACCGCTGATCCGAGGGAAACCTATGAAGCTTCAACAACTGCGCTATATCTGGGAAGTAGCGCACCATGACCTCAACGTCTCCGCGACAGCGCAGAGCCTCTATACCTCCCAGCCCGGGATCAGCAAACAGATCCGTCTGCTCGAAGACGAGCTCGGCGTCGAGGTCTTCGCCCGCAGCGGCAAGCATCTGACACGCGTCACTCCCGCCGGTGAGCGCATCATCAATACCGCCGGTGAAATCCTGCGAAAGGTCGAGAGCATCAAGCAGATCGCCCAGGAATTTTCCAACGAGAAAAAGGGCACCCTGTCCATCGCCACCACCCATACCCAGGCACGCTACGCGCTCCCGCCGGTGATCAGCAGTTTCATCAAGCAGTACCCTGAAGTCGCCCTGCACATGCATCAGGGTTCGCCCATGCAGATCGCCGAGATGGCTGCCGACGGCACCGTCGATTTCGCCATCGCCACCGAGGCGTTGGAGCTGTTCGGCGATTTGATCATGATGCCTTGCTACAAGTGGAACCGCTGCGTGGTGGTGCCTCAGGGGCATCCGCTGACCAAGCTGCCGAAGCTGACCCTCGAAGCGGTCGCCGAGTACCCGATCGTGACCTACGTGTTCGGTTTCACCGGTCGTTCCAAGCTGGACGAGGCGTTCAATCACCGTGGCTTGACGCCGAAAGTGGTATTTACCGCCGCCGACGCCGACGTCATCAAGACATACGTGCGCCTGGGGCTGGGCGTGGGTATCGTGGCCAAGATGGCTGTGGACACCAAGCTCGACAGCGACCTTGTGGCCCTGGACGCCAGCGAACTGTTCGAGGCCAGCATCACCAAGATCGGCTTCCGCCGTGGCACCTTCCTGCGTGGTTTCATGTGCGACTTCATCGAGAAATTCGCGCCGCACCTGACCCGCGAAGTGATGGCCAAGGCCATCCAGTGCCATAACAAGCAGGAGCTCGAAGAGCTGTTCGAAGGGGTCGAGCTGCCGGTGCATTGAGCTACAAGCCCCGAGCTACAAGCCACAAGAAAAAAGCGGTCCTCATGAGGGCCGCTTTTTTCTTGTGGCTTGTAGCTTGGAGCTTGTAGGGTCAGGCCTTGGTGATCAGGTTGCCGGCGTGCAGGCCGCATTCCTTCTGGGTCGACTCTTCCCACCACCAGCGACCTTCACGTTCGTGCTGGTTGGGCAGCACAGGGCGTGTGCACGGCTCGCAGCCGATGCTGATGAAGCCGCGCTCATGCAGGCTGTTGTAGGGCAGCTCGAGCATGCGGATATAGCCCCAGACTTCCTCGCTGGTCATCTGCGCCAGGGGGTTGAACTTGTAAAGGGTGCGCTCGGGTGTGGAAAACGCTGTGTCGATTTCCAGTGCTGCCACTTGGCTGCGAGTGCCGGGACTTTGATCGCGGCGCTGGCCGGTTGCCCACGCGCTCACGGTGGCCAGCTTGCGGCGCAGCGGCTCGATCTTACGGATGCCGCAGCATTCGCCATGGCCGTCCTTGTAGAAGCTGAACAGGCCTTTTTCCTTCACGAAAGGGTCGAGCAGGGCGCGGTCGGGGCTGAGGATCTCGATCGGCAGGTTGTACTGCTCGCGGACCTGGTCGATGAAGCGGTAGGTCTCCGGGTGCAGGCGACCAGTGTCGAGACTGAACACCTTGACCTGCTTGTTCAGCTTCCAGGCCATGTCGACCAGCACCACATCCTCGGCGCCGCTGAAGGAAATCCACAGGTCATCGCCGAAGTGCTCGAAGGCAAGCTTGAGGATCTCCTGGGGGGACTTGCTGGCATAGGTCGCGGCCAGGGCGGCGACGTCGAAGGGTTGGCTCATCAGGCGGTTTCCATCGTGTGTGTGGCGCTGTGCGCTCGTAGTGAGCCGATGGTAACAAAAAATGGCAGGTAGACGTTTGCCTTGAGGCGCCTCTTCGCGGTTCGGCCCGTGAAGAGGCGCCAACGGTCACAAGCTTTGCAGGGTTTCCATCAATACCCGCACCTTGGCGATGGACTCTTCGTACTCGGCCTGCCATTCGGAGTCGGCCACCACTGCGCCACCGCCCCAGCAGCAGACCTGACCTTTCTTGACCAACAGGCTGCGAATGGCGATGGAACTGTCCATCTCGCCCCGTACGTCCACGTACAGCAGCGAGCCGCAGTACAGCGCGCGGCGCGTCGGCTCGAGCTCGTCGATGATCTGCATGGCGCGGATTTTCGGGGCGCCGGTGATCGAGCCACCGGGGAAGCTGTCGCCGATCAGGTCCAGGGCATCCTTGCCGGCGGCTAGGCGCCCGGTGATGCTACTGACCAGGTGGTGGACGTTGGGGTAGCTTTCCAGGCTGAACAGCTCAGGCACCTTGACCGAGCCGATCTGGCAGGTGCGCCCCAGGTCGTTGCGCAGCAGGTCGACGATCATCAGGTTTTCCGAGCGATCCTTGGGGCTGTTCTGCAGCTCGGCGGCGTTGCGTGCGTCCTGCTGCGGATCGGCGGAGCGAGGGCGGGTGCCTTTGATCGGCCGGGTTTCAACCTGGCCCTGGCTTACCTGGATGAAGCGCTCCGGCGAGAAGCTCAGCAAGGCGCTGCCGTCGGCCAGCTGCTGATAGCCGGAGAACGGCGTCGGGCAGGCCTTGCGCAGCGCCTGATACGCCCGCCACGGGTCGCCTTGGCAGGGGGCGCGGAAACGCTGAGTCAGGTTGATCTGGTAGCAGTCGCCTGCCTGAATGTACGCCTGTACCTGATCGAACGCGTCTCGGTATTGCGTAGGATGCAGGTCGCCGCGCATCGGCGCGAGCAAAGTGAAATCGCTTGCCTCATCGGCCTCAGGCGTTTCGAACAGCTCGATCAGGCGGGCGCGTTCGCCGGCCTCGAGGCTGGGGTGGAACACCAAGTGTGTCGTGCAGCGCAAATGATCACTGACCATGGCCCAGGCATACAGGCCCAGCTGCGCGTCCGGCAGGCCAAGGTCATCCTTAGCCTGGCTGGGTAAGTGCTCCAGGCGTCGACCGAAATCGTAGCTCAGGTAGCCGATCAGGCCGCCGGCGAACGGCAGTTCGATGCCGTCGGGCAACGTCGCGTGACCCAGATGAGCAAGAGCATCGCGAAGGCGTTGCAGATAGGCTCGGCCATCTTCTCCCGCCTCGGCTTGCAAGTGCTGCAACGGCCAGGCGCTGAGCAGGTCGAAGCGACCACGCTCGGCGCCGGGGCGGGCACTGTCGAGCAGGATCGCGCCCGGCGCCTGACGCAGGCGGGCGAAATGGACAGCGGGGTCGATCTGATAGGGCAGGGGGTGAAGCGTACAGGTTGGCATCAGAGTGGACGGCGATGACAAAGCGAGGAGGGGGATTGTATTCGCCTGTGGGAGAAGCGCAAAGCTGTCGGGCGGAGAAGATGGCAGATGGCGAGGCTAGGCTCGTTCGCGACTGAGCCGGCTCCCACAGTAAAAGCGCTTGCACTGTGGGGGCCGGCGAAGCCTACGATGGGCTGCAAGGCAGCCCTGGGTTTATTGCGGGTGAACGTGCCCGAAGAGGCCTTGGGACACGCGTACGCGTTGCTCGGCGGTTTCCTTCACGCCGTCTTTGGCCAGCGCTTCCAGGTGCGCCTCGATGGCGTGGGTGCGCTGGGTCAGGCCGCAGTCGTTGGCGATCTGGATATTCAGACCCGGGCGGGCGTTGAGCTCGAGAATTAGCGGGCCTTTGTCCTGGTCCAGGACCATGTCGACCCCGATGTAGCCCAGGCCGCACAGTTCGTAGCAGCTGGCTGCCAGCTTCATGAAGCCATCCCAGTTCGGCAACTGCACGCCATCCACCGCGTTGGTGGTGTCCGGGTGCTTGCTGATGATCTTGTTCAGCCAAGTGCCACGCAGGGTCAGGCCGGTGGCCAGGTCCACGCCCACGCCGATCGCACCCTGGTGCAGGTTGGCCTTGCCGCCGGACTGGCGGGTCGGCAGGCGCAGCATGGCCATCACCGGGTAGCCCATCAGCACGATGATGCGAATGTCCGGCACCCCTTCATAGCTGATGCTCTTGAAGATCTGGTCCGGGGTGACTCGATACTCGATCAGCGCGCGGTCGCGGTGCCCTCCGAGCGAATAGAGCCCGGTGAGGATGCTGGAGATCTGATGCTCGATCTCCTCGTGGCTGATGATCTTGCCCGACACCGTGCGGTAACGGTCCTCGAAGCGGTCGGCGATCACCATGATGCCGTCACCACCGGCCCCCTGGGCCGGTTTGATGACGAAATCGTTGCGGTTGCCGATGATCTGGTCGAGTTTCTCGATCTGCTTTTCGGTCTCGATGATGCCGTACATCTCCGGCACATGGATGCCGGCCTTGATCGCACGCTCCTTGGTGATGATCTTGTCGTCGACGATCGGGTACAGGTGGCGCTTGTTGTACTTCAGGACGTAGTCCGCGTTGCGCCGGTTGATACCCATGATGCCCCGGGCCTCCAGGGCTTTCCAGGTCTTGATCAGTCCGAACATCAGGCGTCAGCCTTCACGAAAGCCTTGAAGCGAACGAGCTCGGTCAGGCGGTAGCCGCGGTAGCGACCCATCGCCAGCATGAAGCCCACCAGGATCAGCAGTACGGCCGGGAAGGTGAAGACGAAGTACACCAGCTCCGGCACCATCATCAGCAGATGCGCCAGCGAAGCAGCGAACAGGGTGCCGATGGCCACCTTCATGGCATGGCCGCCGCCACGCTCTTCCCAGGTGATCGACAGGCGTTCGATGGTCATGGTCAGGATCACCATTGGGAACAGGGCCACCGAGAGGCCGCGTTCCAGACCCAGCTTGTGACTGAACAGGCTGATGGCGGCGATCAGGACCACGACGAAGGTCAGCACCACCGACAGGCGCGGGAGCATCTGCAGCTTCAGGTGTTCAAGGTACGAGCGCAGCGACAGACCCAGGGCGGTGATCACCGTGAACAGCATGATGCCAAAGCCCAGCTGGGTTTCGCGGAAGGCCAGGGCGATCAGGACCGGGGTGAAGGTGCCGAGGGTCTGGATGCCGATCAGGTTGCGCAGCACCAGGATCACCAGCACACCGATCGGGATCATCACCATGATCATGAAGGTCTGCTGGGTCTGCAGGGGCAGGCCGTACAAGGAGTATTCCAGGAAGTCGGCGTCGGTGTTCTCGTCGGTCAGCTTGGCCAGGCGGATGGCGTTCATCTCGCTGTTGTTCATGCTGAAGGTGACGTTGGCTTTCTTGCCGCCATCGACGGTGATCAGGTTGTCATCACCGGTCCACCACAGCAGGCGATCGCTGGGCAGACCCTGTTCGCCGGTATCGGGATTGAAGTACAGCCAGTCGTTGCCGTTGAAGCTGCGCAGCCACAGTTCGGGTGTTTGCGGGGTGTCGGCAACCAGGCGGATGGTGTGGACTTTCTCCATCGGCACGTGGGCGATGGACAGCAGCAGGTCGATGACCTGGGCTTTCTTCATCGACGAGGTATCGCCGGCCAGCAGCAGCTTGACGTTGTCGTCGTTGAGGTTGTTGACCCGCTTGATGGTCTCGCTGACGAAGGTCTCGACATCGGCCGAATGCTGGCGGATCGGTGCCATCAGCGCTTCAGCGGCGATCTTCTCAGGGCCTTCGACCGCCAGGCTGTCGCGGAAGGTCGGGCCTTTGACCGTGGTCTTCTCGTTGCTGTAGCGCTTGGTCAGCACCAGGCGGTAGTAAAGGGTCTGGTTGCCGCTGGCTCGGCGGGCCGACCAGGTCACCTTGCGGTTGCCGTCGGCGCGGTTGACGCTCACCCCATAGTTGTTGGAGATGAAGCTCTCGTTGAGGCTGACATAGTCACGGTTCAGGGGGGGCACGAACATCTGCACCTTGACCGGGTCCTTCGAGTTGGCGACGAACTCGACCTTGGCGTCGATGTTCCACAAATCGTCGGTTTCATCCTCGGTCACCGGGATGCCAAGGATGAAGATCTGATAGGCCGTGACCAGCACGCCCAGGAGCACCAGGACGGTGATCAGGACTTTCAGGTGAAGGGTAAGAGAGCGCATCGGAATTACTCTGCGGTGGGAGCTTTGGTGGCGCAGGCAGGTTTGCCGGCCGCGTATTTAAGGCTTGGGTCGACCAGCGCGTCAAAGTGCTTGAGCGCCTCGGAACCAATGAGCAACGGGAACTGGAAGGCACTGCGGTCGGTGAGGTTGACCTCGATGGTGCGCCTGGCCTGACCCATGCAGATATCCAGTTCGATGACCGGGCGGGCGGTGTAGGCCTTGCCTTCGTCGGGGTTGTAGTCGCCGGCCCGGCGCTTGATCTTGCTGACGCGGGCCAAGGGACGCTCGATCGGATGCGAATGGGCAGCATCGATGGCCAGGTAGAAACGTACCCAGCTTTCGCCGTTGCGCTTGAAGCGCTTGATGTCTCGGGCACTCAGGGACGCGGTCTTGGCGCCAGTGTCGAGTTTGGCCGCCACCTCCAGATCAAGATCGGAAAGGCGCGCATATTCATTCAGGCCGTACACGGTCTTTTCTCCCGCCTGGCCAAGGGCCGGCAGCAGGGCGAGGCAGAACAGCAATGAAGCGGGTGTAAGTCTCATAAATCCTGGCGCGGTGCTGTGCGGGTTCGGGGCAAGGCGACTGGCAAGTACTGCGCAAGCTTCCTCGTTCATCTGTCAACACGCTGAAAAGGTTGGCAGACACACTATCCATACTCCCTTGGGAGGCGCGGCATTCTATCACGCCGACAGTTGGACGCCAGCGCGCCGCGATCTGACAGCAGGTGTATCGGGTAAGTTCGTTCTTAGACGATTGTCGACAATATTGATTTTGTCTTTGACTCCATTGCTCCGTTTAGCTAGCTTTGGCGCTATTGAAACGCAAGGTGTCGACAATATGTTGGATGCAAGCCAAGCGCTCCTGTCTGCGTCGGATGAGTCGGAAACGCTCTCGGAGAACGTCTTCCGGCGTATCCAGGCGGCCATCGTCAAAGGCGAGATCGCCCCGGGCAGCAAGATCTCCGAACCGGAACTGGCTCGCACCTATGGGATAAGCCGTGGCCCGTTGCGCGAGGCCATTCACCGTCTGGAAGGCCAGCGCTTGCTGGTTCGGGTTCCGCATGTCGGCGCCCGGGTGGTGTCGCTCAATCACGCCGAACTCATCGAGCTGTACGAAATCCGTGAATCGCTTGAAGGCATGGCTTGTCGTTTGGCTGCCGAGCGTATGAGCCTAGTCGAGATCGATGAGTTGCGCCGGGTACTGGACACCCACGAGCGCGACGCGGCGTTCCAGGCCGGCGTCGGCTACTACCAGCAGGAAGGCGATTTCGACTTCCACTACCGGATCATCCAGGGCAGCGGCAACCAGACCCTGGTCAAGATGCTCTGCGGCGAGCTGTACCAGCTGGTGCGCATGTACCGCATCCAGTTTTCCGCCACGCCCAATCGTCCACGCCAGGCGTTCGCCGAACACCATCGCATTCTCGATGCCATTGCCGACCGTGACGGCGAGCTGGCCGAACTCCTGATGCGTCGCCACATCGGCGCATCCAAGCGCAACATCGAGCGTCACTACCAAGGCGCCGACAACAATAGCCCACGAGGTGAGTCATGACTTTGAAGAGCACGCCCGGCCAGCGTTTCCGTGACGCGGTTGCCGCCGAACATCCGTTGCAGGTGGTCGGGACCATCAATGCCAATCATGCCCTGCTGGCCAAGCGTGCCGGCTTCAAGGCCATCTACCTCTCCGGCGGCGGTGTCGCGGCGGGCTCCCTGGGCCTGCCTGACCTGGGCATCAGTGGCCTGGATGATGTGCTGACCGACGTGCGCCGGATCACCGATGTGTGCGACCTGCCGTTGCTGGTGGATGTCGACACCGGTTTCGGTGCATCGGCTTTCAACGTGGCCCGTACCGTGCGCTCGATGATCAAGTTCGGCGCGGCGGCCATTCATATCGAGGACCAGGTCGGTGCCAAGCGCTGCGGCCACCGCCCGAACAAGGAAATCGTCACCCAGCAGGAAATGGTCGACCGCATCAAGGCCGCGGTGGATGCCCGCACCGATGACAGCTTCGTGATCATGGCTCGTACCGACGCTCTGGCCGTCGAAGGCCTGAACGCCGCCCTGGACCGCGCCGCCGCCTGCATCGAGGCCGGTGCCGACATGATCTTCCCCGAGGCGATCACCGAGCTTTCGATGTACAAGACCTTCGCTGACCGCGTGAAGGCGCCGATCCTGGCCAACATCACCGAATTTGGCGCCACGCCGCTGTACACCACCGAAGAGCTGGCCTCGGTCGATGTCTCGCTGGTGCTGTACCCGCTGTCGGCCTTCCGGGCCATGAACAAGGCAGCCGAGAACGTCTATACCGCACTGCGCCGCGACGGTACCCAGAAGAACGTTGTCGACACCATGCAAACGCGCATGGAGCTCTACGATGCCATCGGCTATCACGCCTTCGAGCAAAGCCTCGATGCGCTGTTCGCCCAGAAGAAAGGCTGAAGGTTCGAGGCTGTGCAGGAGTGAGCGGCCGGTTCGCAGGTAAGACCGCTCCCACAGGGTTTTCGCTGATGCTCGATGATGCGCCGGACCTGCAGGAGTGGGTTTCACCCCACGCATGAGACCGGCACAGGCAACCGAATTAGCCAGCAAGATTTCGATAACAAATTCAAGAAAGGAGAACACACCATGGCCGAAGCAAAAGTACTCAGTGGCGCAGGCCTGCGTGGCCAGGTGGCCGGCCAGACCGCGCTGTCGACCGTTGGCCAGGCCGGTGCCGGCCTGACCTACCGTGGCTACGATGTCCGCGATCTGGCGGCCGGTGCCGAATTCGAAGAAGTCGCCTACCTGCTGCTGTACGGCGAGCTGCCGACCAAGGCAGAGCTGGCTGATTACAAACGCAAGCTC
Source organism: Pseudomonas guariconensis (assembly GCF_900102675.1). Lineage (GTDB taxonomy): Bacteria > Pseudomonadota > Gammaproteobacteria > Pseudomonadales > Pseudomonadaceae > Aquipseudomonas > Aquipseudomonas guariconensis. The sequence continues at coordinate 22,467 of NZ_FMYX01000017.1, read as the reverse complement.
AAAGGCCTGCGCGAGCTGCCCCAGGCCCTCAAGGAAGTGCTCGAACGCATCCCCCGCGACGCCCACCCGATGGACGTGATGCGCACCGGCTGCTCGGTACTGGGCACCTTGGAGCCTGAACTGACCTTCGAGGCCCAGCGCGAGAAGACCGACCGCCTGCTGGCCGTCTTCCCGGCGATCATGTGCTACTGGTACCGCTTCACCCACCATGGCGTACGCATCGATTGCACCAGCGACGAAGACACCCTGGGCGGCCACTTCCTGCACCTGCTGCATGGCAAGAAGCCGAGCGAGCTGCACGTCAAGGTGATGAATGTCTCGCTCATTCTCTACGCCGAGCACGAGTTCAACGCCTCGACCTTCACCGCCCGTGTCTGCGCCTCGACCCTGTCGGACCTGTATTCGTGCATCACTGCAGCCATCGGTTCGCTGCGCGGCCCGCTGCACGGCGGCGCGAACGAAGCGGCCATGGAGCTGATCGAGCGCTTCCAGAGCCCGCAGGAGGCCGTTGCCGAGCTGCTGCGCATGCTTGAGCGCAAGGACAAGATCATGGGCTTTGGCCATGCGATCTACAAAGAGTCCGATCCGCGCAACGAGGTCATCAAGGGCTGGTCGAAGCAGTTGGCCGATGAAGTGGGTGACACCGTGCTGTACCCGGTCTCCGAAGCGATCGACAAGACCATGTGGGAGCAGAAGCGCCTGTTCCCCAACGCCGACTTCTACCATGCCTCGGCGTACCACTTCATGGGCATCCCGACCAAGCTGTTCACTCCGATCTTCGTCTGCTCGCGCCTGACCGGCTGGGCTGCGCACGTCTTCGAACAGCGCGCCAACAACCGCATCATCCGTCCGAGTGCCGAGTACGTTGGCGTCGAGCAACGCAAGTTCGTGCCCATCGAGCAGCGTTGAAACAGAGCGCTCCGCGTTCCCTGCAGGAGAGGAGCAAGCCCGCTCCTGCAGGGGTGGTGCCCGCTTAGGTAAACCGTGACCGAGCCTGATAACGATATGAACACCGCATTTCGCAAGAACCTGCCAGGCACCGACCTGGACTACTTCGACGCCCGCGCGGCCGTCGAGGCGATCAAGCCCGGCGCCTACGATGGCCTGCCGTACACTTCCCGCGTGCTCGCCGAGAACCTGGTGCGCCGTTGCGATCCGGCTACCCTCAACGCTTCCCTGGAGCAGTTGATCGAGCGCAAGCGCGATCTGGACTTCCCATGGTTCCCGGCGCGCGTGGTCTGCCACGACATTCTCGGACAGACCGCCCTGGTCGACCTGGCGGGCCTGCGTGATGCCATCGCCGAAAAAGGCGGTGACCCGGCCCAGGTCAACCCGGTGGTGCCGGTGCAATTGATCGTCGATCACTCCCTGGCGGTGGAATGCGGTGGTTTCGACCCGCAGGCGTTCGAAAAGAACCGCGCCATCGAAGATCGCCGCAACGAAGACCGTTTCCATTTCATCAACTGGACCAAGAAGGCGTTCAAGAACGTCGATGTGATCCAGCCGGGCAACGGCATCATGCACCAGATCAACCTGGAGAAGATGTCCCCGGTCATCCACAACGATCATGGCGTTGCCTACCCGGACACCTGTGTCGGCACCGACAGCCATACTCCGCACGTCGATGCGCTGGGCGTGATCGCCATCGGCGTCGGTGGCCTGGAAGCCGAGAACGTCATGCTCGGCCGCGCCTCCTGGATGCGCCTGCCGGAAATCGTCGGCGTCGAACTGACCGGCAAGCTGCAACCGAACATCACCGCCACCGACCTGGTCCTGGCGCTGACCGAATTCCTGCGCAAGCAGAAGGTGGTCGGTGCCTACCTGGAGTTCCATGGTGAAGGTGCCCGCGCCCTGACCCTGGGGGATCGCGCCACCATTTCCAACATGGCGCCGGAGTACGGCGCGACGGCGGCGATGTTCGCCATCGATCAACAGACCATCGATTACCTCAAGCTGACCGGCCGTGAAGAGCAACAGGTCAGGCTGGTGGAAACCTATGCCAAGACCGCCGGCCTGTGGGCCGACAGCCTGGCCAAGGCCGAATACGAGCGTGTCCTGAGCTTTGATCTCTCGAGCGTGGTGCGCAACATGGCTGGCCCGTCCAACCCCCACGCCCGCGTCGCGACCAGCGACCTGGCCGCCAAGGGGATCGCCGGTGCCTGGGAGCAAGTCCCCGGGCAGATGCCAGACGGTGCGGTGATCATCGCTGCCATCACCAGCTGCACCAACACCAGCAACCCGCGCAATGTGATCGCTGCAGGCCTGCTGGCGCGCAATGCCAACAAGCTGGGCCTGACCCGCAAGCCGTGGGTCAAGTCCTCCTTGGCGCCAGGCTCCAAGGCCGTGCAGCTGTACCTGGAAGAAGCCGGGCTGGAGAAGGAGCTGGAGCAACTGGGCTTTGGCATCGTCGCCTTCGCCTGCACTACCTGCAACGGCATGTCCGGTGCGCTGGACCCCAAGATCCAGCAGGAAATCATCGACCGCGACCTGTATGCCACCGCCGTGCTGTCCGGCAACCGCAACTTCGATGGGCGCATCCACCCGTATGCCAAGCAGGCGTTCCTGGCTTCGCCGCCCCTGGTCGTGGCCTACGCCATCGCCGGCACCATCCGCTTCGACATCGAGAAGGATGTGCTGGGTGTGGTCGATGGCAAGGAAATCCGTCTGAAGGATATCTGGCCGAGCGATGCGGAAATCGACGCCGTGGTCCAGGCAGCGGTCAAGCCGGAGCAGTTCCGCAAGGTGTACATCCCGATGTTCGCCATCGAGCAGGACACCGGGCCGAAGGTTGCGCCGCTGTACGACTGGCGTCCAATGAGCACCTACATCCGTCGCCCGCCGTACTGGGAAGGTGCCCTGGCTGGCGAGCGTACGCTGCGTGGCATGCGCCCGCTGGCGCTGCTGCCGGACAACATCACCACCGACCACCTGTCGCCGTCCAACGCCATCATGCTCGACAGCGCTGCGGGTGAGTACCTGGCGAAAATGGGCCTGCCGGAAGAGGACTTCAACTCCTACGCCACCCACCGCGGTGATCACCTGACCGCCCAACGCGCCACCTTCGCCAACCCCAAGCTGTTCAACGAGATGGTGCGCAAGGAAGACGGCAGCGTGAAACAGGGTTCGCTGGCGCGCATCGAGCCGGAAGGCAAGGTGACCCGCATGTGGGAAGCCATCGAGACCTACATGGAGCGCAAGCAGCCGTTGATCATCGTTGCCGGCGCCGACTACGGCCAGGGCTCATCCCGTGACTGGGCGGCCAAGGGCGTGCGGCTGGCCGGGGTCGAGGCGATCGTCGCCGAAGGCTTCGAGCGCATCCACCGCACCAACCTGGTGGGTATGGGCGTGTTGCCGCTGGAGTTCCTGCCGGGCACCAACCGCAAGACCCTGGACCTGGATGGCAGCGAGACCTATGACGTGCTTGGCGCGCGTACCCCGCGTGCGACCCTGACCCTGGTGGTGACCCGTCGTAACGGCGAGCGCCTCGAGGTGCCGGTGACCTGCCGTCTGGATACCGCCGAGGAAGTGTCGATCTACGAGGCGGGTGGTGTGCTGCAGCGCTTTGCCCAGGACTTCCTGGAAGCGACCGCCTAAACAGGAGCAGCACGGTCCTTGTGGGAGCGGGTTTGCCCGCGAAGCGTTCGATCAGGCAACACTGTTGCCCGTGCTCACGCTTTGGCGAGTAAACGTGCTCTCACAGGGGCGTGCAAACAGGAATTCGAACATGGCACATGTACCGCAAGTCAAGATTCCCGCAACGTACATCCGTGGCGGCACCAGCAAAGGCGTGTTCTTCCGTCTGCAAGACCTGCCCGAGCGCGCCCAGCAACCGGGCCCGGCGCGCGACGCGCTGCTGCTGCGGGTGATCGGTAGCCCCGACCCCTACGGCAAGCAGATCGACGGCATGGGCGGCGCCACTTCCAGCACCAGCAAGACGGTCATCCTCGCGCGCAGCACTCGCCCTGAGCATGACGTCGACTACCTGTTCGGCCAGGTCTCCATCGACAAGGCGTTCGTCGACTGGAGCGGCAATTGCGGCAACCTGTCGGCCGCTGTCGGTTCCTTCGCCATCAGCGCAGGCCTGGTGGATACGGCGCGCATTCCGCGCAACGGCATCGCCACCGTGCGCATCTGGCAGGCCAACATCGGCAAGACCATCATCGCCCATGTGCCGATCACTGACGGCGAGGTGCAGGAGACTGGTGATTTCGAGCTCGACGGCGTGACCTTCCCGGCCGCCGAGGTGCAGCTGGAGTTCCTCGATCCGGCTGCCGACGAGGAGGGCGGCGGTGGTTCGATGTTCCCCACCGGCAATCTGGTCGATGATCTGGAGGTACCGGGTGTCGGGACCTTAAAGGCGACCTTGATCAATGCCGGGATCCCGACCATCTTCGTCAATGCTGCCGATATCGGTTACACCGGCACCGAGCTGCAGGATGCCATCAACGGCGATTCTGCCGCGCTGATGCGCTTCGAGACACTCCGCGCCTATGGCGCAGTGCGCATGGGGCTGATCGAGCATGTCGACCAGGCGGTGGGGCGCCAGCACACGCCGAAGGTCGCCTTCGTCGCGCCGCCGGTGTCGTACACCGCGTCCAGCGGCAAGCCTGTCGAGGCGGGCGATGTCGACCTGCTGGTGCGCGCGCTGTCGATGGGCAAGCTGCACCACGCCATGATGGGGACTGCAGCGGTGGCGATTGGCACTGCCGCGGCGATTCCGGGCACGCTGGTCAATCTCGCCGCTGGCGGCGGCGAGCGCAGCGCTGTGCGGTTCGGTCATCCCTCTGGCACCTTGCGGGTTGGGGCCGAGGCGCGCAAGGTGGACGGTGAATGGACCGTGACCAAAGCGATCATGAGCCGCAGTGCTCGCGTGTTGATGGAAGGCTGGGTGCGCGTGCCTGGCGATAGCTTCTAGCACGTCGTTGGCGCTCGGCTTGCGTTGAGAAGGGGCTGCGCTGCGGCCCCTATTCAAGGGAGCAGACAATGAGCGCCAACGTAGACCTCAACGACCGCCCGGACTACGACCGGGTCCTGCAGACCATCGCCGACTACGTACTCGACTACCAGGTCGAGTCGGTCGAAGCCCTGGATACCGCCCGCAACTGTCTGATGGACACCCTGGGCTGTGGCTTGCTGGCGCTGCGCTTTCCTGAATGCACCAAGCACCTCGGCCCGCTGGTGGAGGGCACCGTGGTCCCTCATGGCGCAAGGGTGCCCGGTACGGCCTACCGGCTGGACCCGGTCAAGGCTGCCTGGGACATCGGCTGTACCGTGCGTTGGCTGGATTACAACGACACCTGGCTGGCCGCCGAATGGGCCCATCCCTCCGATAACCTGGGCGGCATCCTTGCGGTTGCCGACCACCTTTCGCAAAAACGCGTGGCCAACGGTGAATCGCCGCTGACCATGCGCACGGTGCTCGAAGCCATGGTCATGGCACACGAGATCCAGGGGGTGCTGGCCTTGGAAAACGCCTTCAATCGCGTCGGCCTCGATCACGTGGTACTGGTCAAGGTTGCCTCCACGGCAGTGTGCGCCAAACTGATGGGCGCCAATCGGGCGCAATTGCTCTCGGCCTTGTCCCATGCCTTCGTCGATGGCCAGGCGCTGCGGACGTACCGTCATGCGCCCAATGCCGGCTCGCGCAAGTCGTGGGCGGCGGGCGACGCGTCCAGTCGGGGAGTGCGCCTGGCCGATATCGCCATGCGTGGCGAGATGGGCGTACCGGGCGTACTCACGGCGTCGCAGTGGGGCTTCTACGATGTCTCGTTCAGCCATACCAACAAGGACTTGGCGCTCAAGCCCGTCGACCAGCGCACGTTGCGTCTCCCTCAAGCGTTCGGCACTTATGTCATGGAGAACGTGCTGTTCAAGATCAGCTTCCCGGCCGAATTCCACGCGCAGACGGCCTGTGAGGCTGCCGTGACGCTGCACCCGCAGGTGCGCAATCGCCTGCACGAAGTCGATCGCATCGTCATCACCACCAACGAGTCGGCGATCCGCATCATCTCCAAGGTCGGCCCCTTGGCCAATGCGGCCGATCGTGACCACTGCCTGCAATACATGACTGCAGTACCGCTGATCTTCGGCAACCTGGTAGCTGAGCACTACGAGGACGCATTCCATGCTGCCCACCCCAGCATCGATCGTTTGCGCGAGAAGATGGAAGTGGTCGAGGAGCCGCGCTTCAGCCGGGAATACCTGGAGGCGGACAAGCGCTCCATTGCCAATGGGCTGCAGGTGTTTTTCAAGGACGGGACCCATACCGCCCAGGTGGTGGTGGAGTACCCGATCGGCCATCGGCGGCGGCGCGGGGAGGGCATACCGCTGTTGGAGGCCAAGTTCAGGGAGAACCTGGCGACGCGGTTCGTGCGTCAGCGCTGTGATGAGATCTTTGCCTTGTGCAAGGATCAGGCGAGGCTGGAAGGCACAGCGGTGCAGCGGTTTGTCGATCTCTTTGTGATGTGAGCGCGCCTTGCCAGCCTCTCGCGGGTAAACCCGCACGTTGTTCCATCTGCTTGTGCCTGCCAGGCGTCCAGGGCAGTCAATGCAAGGCCCACAAAAAAGCCCCGGCATCTCTGCCGGGGCTTCTTATTACAGCTTGTAGCTTACAGCTTGCCGCTCATTACGCCTGGACCACTGGGATCTTGGCGTTGGCCGCCGCTTCGCGGAACTCGGCGATTTGGTCGAAGCTCAGGTAGCGGTAGACGTCGGCAGCCATGCTGTCGATGTCCTTGGCGTACTGCAGGTACTCTTCAACGGTCGGCAGCTTGCCGAGGATCGAGGCAACTGCGGCCAGCTCGGCCGAAGCCAGGTAGACGTTGGTGGCGTCGCCCAGACGGTTCGGGAAGTTACGGGTCGAGGTGGAGACCACGGTCGAACCGGTCTGTACACGTGCCTGGTTACCCATGCACAGCGAGCAGCCTGGCATTTCCATGCGCGCACCGGCTTTGCCGTAGATGCCGTAGTAGCCTTCCTCGGTCAGCTGGTGGGCGTCCATCTTGGTTGGCGGGGCCAGCCACAGACGGGTTGGAATGCCACCCTTGACCTTGTCCAGCAGCTTGCCTGCAGCGCGGAAGTGACCGATGTTGGTCATGCACGAACCGATGAACACTTCGTCGATCTTGTCGCCGGCGACGGTCGACAGCAGACGGGCGTCGTCCGGGTCGTTCGGCGCGCAGAGCACTGGCTCCTTGACGTCGGCCAGGTCGATCTCGATGACCGCAGCGTACTCGGCGTCGGCATCGGCGGACAGCAGCTGAGGCTTGGCCAGCCAGGCTTCCATCGCCTGGGCGCGGCGCTCCAGGGTACGGGCATCACCGTAGCCTTCGCTGATCATCCAGCGCAGCAGGGTGATGTTGGACTTCAGGTACTCGGCGATCGACTCTTCCGGCAGCTTGATGGTGCAACCGGCGGCGGAACGCTCGGCCGAGGCGTCGGACAGCTCGAAGGCTTGTTCGACGGTCAGCTCATTGAGGCCTTCGATCTCCAGGATGCGACCGGAGAAGATGTTCTTCTTGCCCTTCTTCTCGACAGTCAGCAGGCCCTGCTGGATGGCGTAGTAAGGGATGGCGTGGACCAGGTCACGCAGGGTGATGCCAGGCTGCAGCTTGCCCTTGAAGCGAACCAGTACCGACTCTGGCATGTCCAGCGGCATGACGCCGGTGGCAGCGGCGAAGGCGACCAGGCCGGAACCGGCCGGGAAGGAAATGCCGATCGGGAAGCGGGTGTGCGAGTCGCCACCGGTGCCGACGGTGTCAGGCAGCAGCATGCGGTTCAGCCAGCTGTGGATGATGCCGTCGCCTGGACGCAGGGACACGCCGCCACGGGTACGGATGAAATCCGGCAGGGTGTGGTGGGTGTTGACGTCGATCGGCTTCGGATAGGCCGCGGTGTGGCAGAACGACTGCATGACCAGATCGGCGGAGAAGCCCAGGCAGGCGAGGTCTTTGAGCTCGTCGCGGGTCATCGGGCCGGTGGTGTCCTGGGAACCGACGGTGGTCATCTTCGGCTCGCAGTAGGCACCTGGACGCACGCCCTGGCCTTCTGGCAGACCGCAAGCGCGGCCGACCATCTTCTGCGCCAGGGTGAAGCCCTTGCCGGTGTCGGCAGGCTGCTCTGGCTTCTTGAACAGATCCGAAGCGCCCAGGCCCAGTTCGGCACGGGCTTTCTCGGTCAGGCCACGGCCGACGATCAGCGGGATACGGCCGCCAGCGCGGACTTCATCCAGCAGGACTTCGGTTTTCAGCTCGAAGGTGGTGACCAGCTCGTCGCTGCCATGGCGGCGTACTTCACCTTTGAACGGATAGACGTCGATGACGTCGCCCATGGCCAGGTTGGTGCAGTCGAATTCGATCGGCAGGGCGCCGGCGTCTTCCATGGTGTTGTAGAAGATCGGGGCGATCTTGGTGCCGAAGCAGAAGCCGCCGGCGCGCTTGTTCGGCACGTACGGGATGTCGTCGCCGAAGAACCACAGCACCGAGTTGGTGGCCGATTTACGCGAGGAACCGGTACCGACCACGTCACCGACATAGGCGACCGGGAAGCCCTTGGCCTTGACCGCTTCGATCTGGGCCAGTGGGCCGACCGAGCCAGGCTGCTGCGGCTCGATGCCGTCACGGGCCATCTTCAGCATGGCCAGGGCGTGCAGTGGGATGTCAGGGCGCGACCAGGCGTCCGGGGCAGGGGACAGGTCGTCGGTGTTGGTTTCGCCAGGCACCTTGAACACGGTCAGGGTGTACTTGTCGGCGATGGCCGGGCGGGCGGTGAACCATTCGCCGGCAGCCCAGGATTCCAGGACGGCTTTGGCGTGAGCGTTGCCGGCCTTGGCTTTTTCAGCCACATCGTGGAAGGCATCGAACATCAGCAGGGTGTGCTTGAGCTGTTCGGCCGCGACGGCGCCCAGTTCGGCGTCATCCAGCAGCGCGACCAGCGTCTCGATGTTGTAGCCGCCCTGCATGGTGCCCAGCAGCTCGGTGGCATGCTTGCGGTCGATCAGCGGGGATTTGGCTTCGCCCTTGGCGATGGCGGAGAGGAAAGCGGCCTTGACGTAGGCGGCTTCGTCGACTCCTGGGGGAACGCGGTGGGTGATCAGGTCTACGAGGAAGGCTTCTTCGCCGGCCGGCGGGTTTTTCAGCAGCTCGACCAGGCCTGCAGTTTGTTCGGCGTTAAGCGGCTGGGGCACGATGCCCAGGGCGGCACGCTCTTCGATGTGTTTGCGGTAGGCTTCAAGCACAGTTATTACCCTCATCAGTGGTCCCTAAAGGGGAGTCCGGGACGCTCATCCAGCATTCTTTGCACCCATGCGCAATGACGGCTTTGTGGGCCGCCCAGCCAGGGTCGCAGAGAATCCTTACAGAAGCTGCTTTCAAAGTTTTACGCCTGTAGAACGGTGAGCTGATGAGGGCTGGCGCGGGCCATGCACGGTGGCATGCCCCGGCCAACGCCGTTCTACCGGATGAACTGTGCTCGTGACGCTTTGAAAACAGCTTCCAACGGACATTGGTGCCTTGAAAAGGCGGTGTGATTCTACGGGAAAAAAAGGGCGAACGTAAGGCGGCGCATACGACTTTAACGAGTGACCCTGCTTAGACAAAGGGCTAACATTGCCGGGTGTTCCACCGCCAGGCTGTTGTCTGTACATGTCCAACCACTCCATCAAAACCCCTTGCGTAGGGCTCTGTTCCACGGTCTATGGCGACCTGGTATGCCGGGGTTGCAAGCGCTTTCATCATGAAGTGATCCACTGGAACAGCTACGATGAGGACGAAAAACGTGCCGTCTGGCAGCGCCTGGAGCAATTGCTGGTGCAGGTGATGATGGCCAAGCTGGAAGTGTTCGACAAACAATGCCTGCGCCAGCAACTGGAGCAACGTTCGATTCGTTTTCTGGCGCACCAGTCCGAGTATTGCTGGGCCTATCAGTTGATCGCCCGCGGCGCGCGCATGATCCGGGACCTGGAAGCCTACGGCATGGCCTTGCTGCCAGAGTTTCGCGACTGGGAGCTGCCGCAGTTGCGCGATGCCATTGACCGGGAGTTTTTCTTGCTTTCCGAAGCGCACTACCAACGCTACATCGCGCCGTCCTTTCTCAAGCAGGCGCTGGGTTAGCCCGCCGACCGCGAGCAGGGGCGCCGCGCAGGCGCCCGTCCAGCGAACTCAGTCGCCGCTGTATTCGCAGCCGCTGGTGCAGGTTTCATGGATGCGGACCTTCGACAGCTCCGGCAGCAGGGGCTTGACCTGGTCCCAGATCCACTTGGCGATCACTTCGCTGGTGGGGTTCTCCAGGCCCGGAATGTCGTTCAGGTAGTTGTGATCCAACTGTTCGTAGATCGGCTTGAAGATCGCCTTGATCTCGGCGAAGTCGCGGATCCAGCCGGTGTGAGGATCGAGCGGCCCGGTCAGGTGCAGACCGACCTTGAACGAATGGCCGTGCAGGCGACCGCACTTATGCCCGGCGGGAACGTTGGGCAGGCGGTGGGCCGATTCGAAAGTAAATTCTTTGAAGATTTCCACGCTTTAGAGACTCTTGAAAACAATGCTGGCGTGCAGTTTATCAGCATGCCCGTTACAAGGCTTGCAGCTGTTCATGAAGCCGCCCGGTGGTGATCAGCTCCAGCAGTTCGTCGCCCAGGCGCCGGCTCTCGGCAATGGCCTTGTACCAGTAACGCTTTCGCGCAGGTGCATCGTCCATGAAGCGTTTGAAGTCGTTGCGGTCTGGCAGCTTGCCGTAGGGCAGAGCGGCCAGGTACTGGGGCGATGGCGTCATCAGCAGCACGTTCTGCAGACGCGTGGCATCGCCGCGGCGCCAAGGCAAGGCTTTATCGAACCAGCCGGGCACCACTTTGTCGGTGAAGTGCGGGTAGAGCACAAGGTCGTCGCCCTGGTAGGGCAGGTCCAGGTGATAGTCGAGCAGGCCGCCGTCGCGGTAGGTGCCGGCGCCTGCGCCGGGAATGTCACGTACGCCTTCCATCACCATGGGGATCGAGCCTGAGGCGAGCAGGGCTTGGCGCAAGTTGGCCAGGTCCAGTGGCAGGCAGCGCGACGGGAAATCGGTCAGGGCGTCCAGCGGCGGCGCGGCACGCCCGTCGTGCAGGATGACCCGCTCGAAGTGCCGCGCCAGGCGCGAGCGGCCCAGCAGGTTGTTGGCGATCACCGAGGACAACCCCATGCCCAGGCGAGCGCGATGGTCGTCGGCGAGCAGGCCGTGGCTTTTGACCACCATGATGTTCAGGCGGTAATGCGGGTTGGCGAGTATCTGCCCATCGCGGCCTTGCAGCAGTTCATCGAGCATGCGCGTGCAGCTTTGGCTGACTTCGGTCGGCGTCACGCCTTTGGCAAAATTTTGCTCGGTGTACAACTCACCCAGGCGGCGCAGGCCATCGACGGGGTCGCTCAGGCAAGCACTGGCGAAGCGCCAGGCACCGATCGAGGCACCGATCAGTGCGCGTTGGCGCGGGGCCGAGGGCAGCCACTCACCAAACAGCGCCAGGTCCAGCCCTTGGATGCCCAGTGGCTTGGGGCCACCAGCGGCGCCTGGCAATACGCCCACATCGGCTGCCCGCAGGCCGCGCTCGCGGATCTGGCGCAAGGCGCGTTGGCCTGCCTTGAAGGTCAGGGCGGGGTACTTGATGTGGATGGCGCTCATGACAGATCTCGCAGGCAACAAGCGGGTGATTATAAAGGGGATTGTCTGTATCGGCCTTTTCGCAGGCAAGCACGCGCCCACAGGTGTGGTCTGCGGGAGCGGGTTTACCCGCGAAATGGGAGACAAAGCTGCGCTATCATGCGGCCAGCTGTTTTCAGGTTGGATTAAGGACCGCGGGGTAATCTTAACCCCGTAGACAACTTGCTGATCTCGATGGAGAGAGAACCCATGAAAACTTTGACTGCCCTGTTCACTGCCGCCGCCCTCGCTTTCGGTGCCAATGCTGCCTTCGCCAAGGACGTTCAGCCCGATGAAGTGGTGAAGCTGGTCAATGCCAAGACCATCAAGTCCCTGGACGAGCTCAAGGCTGCCGCCGTAGCCAAGCACCCGGGTGCCACCGTGACCGACTCCGAGCTTGAGAACGAGTACGGCCGCTACATCTACAAAGTCGAGCTGCGCGACACCCAGAACGTCGAATGGGACGTGGACCTGGACGCCAAGACCGGTGAAGTCCTCAAGGACGAACGAGACAACTGATGAGTGATCTACCGCGAACGGCGCGCTACCTGGCCCTGGCCCTGATGGCCGCCTGTTCGCTGGCCGGTGCTAGAGATCTGGACCAGGATGAAGCCCTCGAACTGCGTCAGAAGGGCATCATCCTGCCATTGGAACACCTGCTCGAATCCGCCCTGGGACGTTATCCCGGGGCGCGTTTGCTGGAGGCGGAGCTCGAAGAGAAACATGACCGATACGCCTACGAGGTCGAGTTGCTGACCCCGGCCGGCGTGGTACGGGAGATCAAGCTCGATGCCCGCACCGGTGAGCTGCTCAAAGACGAGGAAGACGACTGAATGCGCCTGCTGCTTGTCGAGGACAATGTCCCCCTGGCCGACGAATTGATCGCCGGCTTGCAGCGCCAGGGGTATGCCGTGGACTGGCTGGCCGATGGCCGTGACGCGGTGTACCAGGGCCAGAGCGAACCTTACGATCTGATCATCCTTGACCTGGGGCTGCCCGGCCTGCCGGGGCTCGAGGTACTGAGCCAGTGGCGCACCGCCAACCTGGCCACGCCGGTGCTGATCCTCACCGCGCGCGGCTCCTGGGCTGAACGTATCGAAGGGCTCAAGGCCGGCGCCGATGACTATCTGACCAAACCTTTCCACCCCGAGGAGCTGCAACTGCGTATCCAGTCGTTGTTGCGTCGTGCCCGGGGGCTGGCCAATCAGCCGACGCTGGAGGCCGCTGGCCTGCACCTGGATGAAGGCCGTCAATGTGTGATCCGCGAAGGTGTCGACATTCAACTGACCGCTGCGGAGTTTCGCTTGTTGCGCTACTTCATGCTGCACCCGCAACAGGTGTTGTCCAAGAGTCACTTGGCCGAGCACTTGTATGACGGCGAGACCGAGCGCGACTCCAACGTGCTGGAAGTGCATGTCAACCACCTGCGTCGCAAGCTGGGTCGCAGCGTGATCGAGACCCGCCGCGGCCAGGGTTACGTGTATGCCGGGAGCGCGGCGTGAGGTCGATCCAGGCACGCTTGAGCCTGGGTCTGGTGGCCGTGCTGGTGGTGGTCGGCCTGGTCCTGGCCCAGCTGAGTCTGTGGCTGTTCGAGGTCGGCTTGCAGCGTTACCTGGAGGCCGGCCTGCGCAAGGAGAGCGAAAACCTGCTGGTGGCCCTGGTGCGCGGGCCGTCAGGGCTGCAGCTGGACGAGCGACGCATATCGGCGGCCTATCAGCGCCCTTTTTCGGGCTATTACTTTCGCATCGACTTCGACCAAGGCACGTGGCGCTCACGCTCGCTATGGGATTTGGACATGCCCAAGCCTGCGGCTGCGGGGCTCGAGGATGGCCTTGAGCTAGGGCCGGAGGGTCAGCAATTGTTGACCCTGCGTGCAGACTACCGACGCCTGGGCCAGGACATCTCGATCAGCGTGGCCCAGGATTACTCCCCGGTGCGCGAGGGCTTCAGGCGCATGCAACAGATCGGTCTTGGCATGGGGCTGGTGGCGTTGGTGTTGGTGCTGGTGCTACAGCGCCTGACCGTGACCCGCTCGCTACGCCCGCTGGAGCGGGCACGTCAGCAGATCGCTCAGTTGCAGCAAGGCCAGCGCTCCCAGCTCGATGCCCAGGTGCCCAGTGAGCTGCAACCTTTGGTGGACCAGATCAACCACCTGCTGGCGCACACCGAGGACAGCCTGCGCCGCTCGCGTAACGCCTTGGGTAACCTCGGCCATGCCCTGAAGACGCCGCTGGCGGTCCTGCTGAGCCTGGCGGCCAGTGAACGCCTGAAGGGCTTGCCGGACGTACGTGAGCAACTGCGCGAGCAACTCGAGCAGATCCAGCAACGCCTGGCCCGTGAACTCAACCGTGCGCGTCTGGCCGGCGACGCGCTGCCCGGTGCGCAGTTTGACTGTGACACCGAGCTGCCGGGCTTGCTCGGCACCCTGGGCATGATCCATGGCGAAGGGCTGCTGCTTGAACGCGACGTGCCACCGGGACTGTTGTTGCCATGGGACCGCGAGGATCTACTGGAACTGCTCGGCAACCTGCTGGACAACGCCTGCAAATGGGCCGACAGCGAGGTGCGCCTGGGTATCGCGCCGACGGTCGAGGGTTATCAGCTGTGGGTCGACGATGACGGCCCTGGCATTCCCGAAGCCGCGCGTCTGCAGGTTCTGGAGCGGGGCTCGCGCTTGGATGAGCAGGTCGATGGGCATGGCCTGGGCCTGGGTATCGTGCGCGATATCGTCGAGGCTTGGGGCGGGACGTTGGCGCTGCTGGAAAGCCCGTTGGGCGGTTTGCGGGTGAGTATCGCGCTGCCGCGCAAGGGGCGTTGAAGGCGCCACGGGCAGCACCTCGATTGGTTCACTGTGGGGTCTGCCACAGCCCATCGCAGGCTTCGCCAGCGCCCATGAGGACCACCGTCAGCCCTGTATTGGCCGGTAAATCCACTTCCACGAGGCCACCGTAACGCCTGGCACTGCAAAAAAATTGCAGTACAGCGGCACTTTTTTGAATTGGCCCGCTTGCTATCACACCCGGCACAATCGCCGCCATGAAACTTCGTGTTTCCATCTCCAGGGACGGAGCCATTAAGCTATTGCATTGGCAATACAAGCCCAGGCCCGTTCGGCTGGGCTTTCTTTTCAAATCAAGAAGAACACGATCGACTGCCCTGATGTCTGCCTCGCGTCCCGAAAACCGTCTGCAGCGCTTATTGCCTGCGCCCCTGAACATCCCTCCCAAAGAATGGTTGCGTGCTGGCCTTGGCGCGCTGCTTGGCCTGCTGCTTGCCGGAACCCTCGTCAGCCTGGCCTATGGTCCCTCGGTCGCCCTGCACCTGCTCGGCCCCCTGGCCGCCTCGGCAGTGCTGGTGTTCGCGGTGCATTCCGGGCCGTTGGCCCAGCCGTGGCCGGTGCTGGGCAGCTATGCCGTGGCCTGTATCGTGGGTTTGGTGATGCGTCATTACCTGGGTACTGAACTGTGGGTCGCAGCCAGCGCCCTGGGACTGTCGATCGTGATGATGTGCCTGTTACGCTGCCTGCACCCTCCAGGTGGCGGGGTGGCGGTAGGTGCCGTGCTGGCGGACCCGGGGCTGACGGCGCTGGGCAACCATCTGCTAGAGCCGATCGTGCTCGATGCTTTGATCCTGATTGTCGTGGCGGTGCTCTACAACCGTCTCACCGGCGTGCGCTACCCCAAGGGCCCGTTGCCGCGCAAAGACCTGCACCACACCCACGATCCGCTGCCCAGCGAGCGGGTCGGGGTGAACAGCGAAGACCTGGATGTCGCCTTGGAAGAATTGGGCGAGTTCGTCGATGTTACGCGCGATGAGCTCGAGCGCATCATCCTGGCCACCGAGCAGCATGCCCTGCAACGCAGCCTGTACGGTATCACCGCGGCCTCGGTGATGTCCCGTGACGTGCAGTTCGCGTCGCCGGCCACTACCTTGGAGCAGGCCTGGAAGATGCTTGCCAACCACCAGCTCAAGACCCTGCCTGTACTGGAAGGAGGGCGTTTGGTGGGCATTGTCAGCCTCAGCGACCTGGTCGGCCCGGCCATGGCCCGAGCACGTTTCAGTTGGCGTGGGCTGTTCCGTCGCCCGGTGGTGCGTATGGAGCAGGTGATGAGCCGCCGGGTCATCAGTGTCAGCAGCCAGCATCCGCTCGATCGCCTGTTGCCGTTGCTCAGCGAGCAGGGCCTGCATTGCCTGCCGGTGCTCGAGGATGACAAGTTGGTCGGAGTGATCACCCAGACCGATCTTATCGCCGGGCTCAAGCGGCACCTGCTCAACGCCGCCGCGCAACGTTCAGATAATCGGGTCCCAGCGCTGTGACCAATCGCTATCGCCGGTGGCCACCAGCCGGCGCAGCACATTGAAGGCTTGCTGCAAGGCCTCGCTGTCGCGCTTGCGGGCGTAGACAAGAAAGGTCGGGTAGGTGAATTCCGGCGCCTGTGGAACCCGCTCGACCACGCCTTTTTCCAGGTAGGCCTGCACCACCCGCGTCCGGAAATAGCCGCTACCCCCTTGCTCGAGGATGAACTGTAACGCCAAGGGGCCCAGGTTGAAGCTCAGCGCCGGGCGTGCGCAGTCGGGCAGGGCGGCATCATGCTGGCGACGGAAGGCCTCGCCCCAGTCGATGTAGATATAGGGCTCGGGTTGACCGACCCGGCGCACGCGGATCAGCTTTTCCTCCATCAATTGCTCCACCTGCAGCCCCGGGCCGTAGGTCGGCTGGTACACCAGCGCGGCATCGAGCAGGCCCATTTCCACCTTGCGCAGCAACGACTCGCCATCGCTCACCTCGCTGCGGATGGCGTGGCTGGGCAATTCCCGGTGCAGGGCGCTGACCCAGGCGAGCATCATCGGGTTGGCCAGGCTCACCTCGCCCCCCACGTGCAGCACTTGCTGGCACCCTTGGGGCAGCGGCAGGTCGCGGCGGGCGGCCTCCCAGGTCTGCACCATCTGGTTTGCGTAGATGATGAACGCCTCGCCGTCGCTGGTGAGGGTTGCGCCGTTGCGGCTGCGGATGAACAACTGGCAGCCCAGTTGCTGCTCGAGGCGTTGTACCCGCGCGCTGATGGCCGTCTGCGATACGAACAGGCGTTCGGCGGCGGCGACGAGGCTGCCGCAGCGCACGATTTCCAGGAAGGTACGGGCCTGGTCGATATCCATTGAAACGGCTCTTTGGCTCACGAGAAGCCCTATTCTAGGCCTCGTGCTGTAGCGGGGCGACAACCCCGTGCAATCTTGCATATCGGTTGCGACTTAAGTCCGATGGCGGGCGCGGGGTACCGGTCCATACTCGGGGTTCGCCCTTCAATAACAACAAGTACCGGGTTGCAAATCGCCATGACCTACCAGCACAGCTACGCCCACTCCATCGCCGACCCCGCTGCCTTCTGGGCCGAACAGGCCGAACACCTGGCCTGGCATCGCAAGCCTTCGCTGACCCTGCAGGAGAACCCCGACGGCACCCACCGTTGGTTCGCCGATGGCCGCCTGAACAGCTGCCACCTGGCCCTGGACCATCAGATCGAGCAGGGCCGCGGCGACCAGCTGGCGTTGATCTACGACTCGCCGGTGACCGGCGTGCAACAGACCTTCACCTACCACCAGTTGCGAGATGAAGTGGCCCGCCTGGCCGGCCTGCTCCGGCAGCTGGGCGTGGGCAAGGGCGATGGGGTGATCATCTACATGCCCATGGTGCCCCAGGCCGCCATGGCCATGCTGGCCTGCGCGCGAATCGGTGCCGTGCACTCGGTGGTGTTCGGCGGCTTTGCCGCCAACGAACTGGCCCTGCGCATCGATGACGCCCGACCCACGCTGCTGCTCACCGCCTCCTGCGGCCTGGAGTTCGACCGGGTGATCGAATACAAGCCGCTAGTCGATCGCGCCTTGCAACTGGCCAGGCACCAGCCGCGTCATGTCCTGGTGCTGCAACGCCCGCAGGCCCACGCCACCCTGCAGCCGGGGCGCGATCTGGACTGGCAGCAGGCGCAGGCCGGTGTCGACCCGGTGCCCTCGGTGGAGCTGGAGGCGGGTGATCCGCTCTACATCATGTACACCTCCGGCACCACCGGAAAACCCAAGGGCATCGTGCGCGAGAACGGCGGTAACGCAGTCGCCCTGTGCTATGCCATGCGGCACATCTACGGTATGCAGGCTGGGGACGTGTGGTGGGGCATTTCGGACGTGGGTTGGGTGGTCGGGCATTCGCTGATCGTCTATGGGCCGTTGATGAATGGCTGCACCACAGTGTTCTACGAAGGCAAGCCCATTCGCACCCCGGACGCCTCGGCCTATTGGCGCGTGGTTGAGCAGTACCAGGTCAATGGCCTGTTCTGCGCCCCCACCGCCATGCGGGCGATCCGCAAGGAAGACCCGGACGGAGCGCTGATCCGTCGTCATGATTTGAGCTCGCTGCGCCAGTTGTTCCTGGCCGGGGAGAAACTGGATTCGAGCACCCATCAATGGCTGGAGCGGGTCAGCGGCAAACCGGTGCATGACCATTGGTGGCAGACCGAGACGGGCTGGCCGGTCACCGCGCCCTGCGTCGGCCTGGAGGGCAGCGCGGCGCGGCCAGGCTCGAGCAATCGTGCGGTGCCGGGGTACAACGTACAGGTGCTCGATGACGAGGGCCGACTGTTGGGGCCGAACGAGCAGGGCGCGATCGTCATTGCCTTGCCCTTGCCGCCCGGTTGCAGCCAGACCCTTTGGGGTGATCACGAGCGTTACCTGCAGGCTTACCTGCACCCCCACCCGGGTTACTACCACACCGGTGACGGCGGTTACCTGGACGATGACGGCTTTGTCTACATCATGGGGCGCACTGACGATGTCATAAACGTCTCGGGCCATCGCCTGTCCACGGGTGAAATGGAAGACCTGGTCGCCCGCCATCCGGCGGTGGCCGAATGCGCAGTGATCGGCGTTCATGACGAGATCAAGGGCCAGGTACCGCTGGCGCTGGTAGTGCTCAAGGACGGCGATGGGATCGGCGAGCAGCAGTTGCAGGCAGAGCTGGTGGCCAGCGTGCGCGAGCACATTGGCGCCTTGGCGTGTTTCAACCGCGTGCGTCTGGTCAAGCGCCTGCCCAAGACCCGTTCGGGCAAGATCCTGCGCGCGGTGCTGCGCAAGATCGCCGATGGCCAGGACTACGTGCCGCCTTCGACGCTGGACGATCCGGCGGTGCTCGTTGAAATCGAAGGGGTATTGGCGGATCTGCCCAGGGCGAGTTGACTGGGCAGTGCGAAGCGTGCGCTCAGTCAGGCCCGACCTGATGCAGTTGCCCCAGGCGGCTGCGGGTACGCATCAGGTCGGCGAGTGAGCCGCCCAGGCTCTCTGCCAGCGGCCGCTTGCCGATCACTGTCACGGTCTTGTCCTGGTCGTACAGCACGTCCACCAGATTGACGAAGCGTTGCTGCGCGGCCAGCGAGCATTCGGACAGGTCGTCCAGCCCGTCGATGATCCACGCGTCGAATCGCTCGGCCAACGCCAGATAGTCGATTACCGCTGTGGCCTGTTCGCACAGGTCGGCAAAGGCGAACATCACCGCTCGTCCCTGGCTGGCCAGGGCGCGCAGGTTGCGTTTGTTCACCTCCAGCAGGACTGGCTGTGCGACCGGAAGCGCCAGGCTCTGGCGCTGGTTGGCATCGCCAGGCCACAGGTAATGCCCTTGGGTAAAGCGCTGATGCGCGCGGTTCGCCGGCAGGCTGCGAAAGTCCGTGTCACCGCCGACTTCCAGCACCTGCATGCGGCTGTGGATCAGGCGGATCACCGGCAGGAAGCGCTCGTGATACAGCGGGTTGGGCAGCAGCCCCTCGGGGGCGTAATTGGAGGTCACCAGCAGGCACACGCCGCGGTCGAACAGAGCGTTGAACAGGCGGGTGAGGAGCATGGCATCGCCGATGTCATGGACATGGAATTCATCGAAACACAGCACTTGGCAGTGATCGAGCAGTTCGTCCAGCGTTGCGCCCAAGGCATCGTTCAGCGCTCGGTTGCGGTGCATGCCCTGGTGCAGGCGGGCGAAGAAATCGTGAAAGTGCAGGCGGCGCTTTGCCTCGACCGGCACGGCCTGGAAGAACCCGTCGAGCAGCCAACTCTTGCCACGCCCCACTGAGCCATGCAGGTAGAGACTGCGCGCCTGGCCTTGTTCCAGCAGGGCCAGTTGTTCGGCCATGGCCTGGATGACGCGACGTTGCCCGTCGCTCAGCTGGTAGCCGCGGCTGTCGGCCTTGTCCTGAAAGAACGCCAGGAGTCTGTTGTCAGTGGGCGACTCGTTGCGCAAGCGCTGCTTGAAATGACGTAGCGGCATCGGAAGCCAGGCGGACACGTGCGGGTTCCTCGTTGCGAAGGCAGGCAGGGCAGCTTGCAGGAGGCTGGCGCTGTGAGCAATCGAGAATATGCCTAGGGATGATCGTGAAATGCGATGGGTCTAGACGCTGGAGGCGTTGGAAACTGCGATAAATAAACAAAGCTTATTTGTGAAATACGATAAATCGATTTTTCTTATCCAGTGCAAATTGCTTCCATGCGCTCATGCATCACTCCTTCACAAAAACAAAACCGCCGGAGAAGATCATGACCAAAGCCGAAGCCCTCCCGCTCGCCCCGCCAGCCCTGGGTGAGCCCTACCTGCTGACGCCAGGCCCGCTTACCACCTCCAAGGCCACCAAAGAGGCCATGCTGCGCGACTGGGGCTCATGGGACGGTGATTTCAATCGGGTCACGGCCGAGGTTCGTCAGCAACTGTTGAGCATGGCCGGCGTGGAGGATGACAGCTTCGCCTGCGTCCCGCTGCAAGGCAGCGGCAGTTATTCGGTCGAGGCGGCCCTGGCCACGACCATCCCCAAGGACGGCAAGGCCCTGGTCCTGATGAATGGTGCCTACGGCCAGCGCGCCAGCAAGACCCTCGAATACCTCGAGCGCGCCTACATCACCCTGGACAAGGGCGACTACCTGCCGCCCCAGCCGGATGAAGTCGATGCGCTGCTCAAGGCCAACCCGGACGTCACCAACGTCTTCATCGTCCACTGCGAGACCAGCTCCGGCATCCTCAACCCGCTGCGCGCCATCGCCGACGTGGTCAAGTCCCATGGCAAGAGCCTGATCGTCGATGCCATGAGTTCCTTCGGCGCCGTGCCCCTGACCGTTCAGGACATCGCCTTCGATGTGCTGGTCTCGTCTGCCAACAAATGCATCGAAGGCATCCCGGGTTTTGGCTTCGTGATTATCCGTCGCAGTGTGCTGGAGGCCGCCAAGGGCCGCGCCAACTCCCTGAGTCTGGACTTGTTCGAGCAGTGGGCCTACATGGAGCGCACCGGACAATGGCGCTTCACTCCGCCGACCCACAGCGTGGTGGCCTTCCACAAGGCCTTGGAGCAGCACCGTGCCGAAGGTGGCGTGGCGGGCCGGCAAGCGCGCTACACGCGCAATCGCGATGTGCTGGTGGCCGGCATGCGCGAGCTAGGCTTCAAGACCTTGCTTGAAGACTGCTGGCTGTCGCCGATCATCACCACGTTCTTCAGCCCTGAGCATCCGAATTTCGACTTCAAGCGTTTCTACGACGAACTCAAGGCCCGCCAGTTCATCATCTACCCCGGCAAGCTGACCGTGGCCGAAAGCTTCCGCATCGGCTGCATCGGCCAGATCGACGAACACATCGTTCACCAACTGCTGCGTGCCATCGCCGACGCTCTTCTGGCGATGGGCGTGGACATGCAACGTCCAGCTGCCTGAGTCGGCCCTGTCGAGGCGGCACGCTTAGCTGCCTCGACGCTTTCCCATACCGTTGACCTGGATTCCTTGCGCGGATCTTGGGTGCCTGTTAGCGATTTCCGGAGCCACCACGATGCACTACGAACAGCCTTCCTCGTTGCAAGCCGCGATTCTCGACTGGGCCGGTACCGTCGTCGATTTCGGCTCGTTCGCGCCCACCCAGATCTTCGTCGAAGCCTTCGCCGAATTCGGTGTGAGCGTTTCCCTGGACGAAGCCCGTGGCCCGATGGGCATGGGCAAGTGGGATCACATCCGTACCCTGTGCGATGTGCCCGAGATTGCTGAGCGCTACCGCAAGGTGTTCGGTCGTACACCGACCGACGACGACGTCACAGCCATCTACGAGCGCTTCATGCCCCTGCAGATCGAGAAGATCGCCATGCATTCGGCGCTGATCCCGGGTGCCCTTGAGGCCATCGCAGCGGTGCGTGACAAGGGGCTCAAGATCGGCTCCTGTTCCGGCTACCCGAAAGTGGTGATGGACAAGGTTGTGGAACTGGCCAAGCACAACGGTTATGTCGCCGATCATGTGGTGGCCACTGACGAAACACCCAATGGCCGACCATGGCCCGCCCAGGCTCTGGCCAACGTGATTGCCTTGGGCATCGATGACGTCGCCGCCTGCGTCAAGGTCGACGACACCTGGCCGGGCATCCTCGAAGGCCGTCGCGCCGGCATGTGGACCGTAGCCCTTACCTGCTCGGGCAATGCCCTGGGCCTGTCCTACCAGGCCTACAAGTCGTTGCCGGCGGCCAAACTGGCCGAGGAGCGCGCGCGCATCGTCAAGATGTTCGAGCCGTCCCGTCCACACTACCTGATCGACACCATCGCCGATTTGCCAGGGGTGATCGACGACATCAACCAGCGTCTGGCCCGGGGTGAAACACCGCAAGCCTATTGAGCGGCGCACAACGACACCACACTCACAACCCCTACGAGCTAGAGCCAGGAGACACACCATGCGTTACGCACATCCGGGTACCGAAGGCGCGAAAATTTCCTTCAAGAGCCGCTACGGCAACTACATCGGCGGTGAGT
>NZ_FMYX01000016.1 GCF_900102675.1 Pseudomonas guariconensis | reverse complement strand
CAGAGCTTCATAAAATTGGGCCAGTCAAGGCCCCTTATGAAACGTCAGCGCTCACCGGCCTCCTGCTCCTATCAGCCTGTAGCGCCGGCGGCCCCTACCTCGGGCCAGACAACCCAGATCAACACTTCAACTGCGACATGTCCCCCTACAGCCCAGCGTGCGCGCAACACAGCGATTATGACCGGCACCTGGAAATGATCAGGACCGAAAAACAGACCCGGCGCCTGTTGCGCAACTAGTCAGGTGCCATAAACAAAAAACCCCGCCGAAGCGGGGTTTTCTGTTTATGGCAAGCGGATCAGATCGCGCCGCGCTGACGCAGCACATCCAGCACCTGCTTGACGCCCTCTTCAACGCTGGTGGTCTGGGTATCGATCACCAGGTCCGCGTCCAGCGGCACATCGTACGGGAAGCTTTCGCCTGGGATGTTGTCGCCACCAGCAGCGTACAGGCCTTGAGGGTCGCGTTCGCGGCAGGCGATCGGCGAGGCCTGGACGTAGACAGTGACCAGGCGCTCCTTGCCGATCAGCGCTTTGGCCTGCTCGCGACCTTCGGCGTCCGGGGCCACGAAGGCGGCCAGGGTCAGCATGCCGGCTTCGTTGAACTGGCGCGCCACGTGGGCGGCGCGACGCCAGTTTTCGGTACGACCGGCGCGGTCCTGTGGCAGGCCCTTGTTCAGGTCGTGGCGCAGGTTCTGACCGTCGAGTACATAGACCGCACGGCCCATGTCGAACAGCTTGCGCTCCACGGCATAGGCCAAGGTGCTCTTGCCGGCACCGGAGAGGCCGCTGAACAGCACGGTGGCTGGCTGCTGGCCGAAGCGCAGGGCACGCTCTTCGGTGGAGACGTGGGCCAGCTTGCCATGATGGCCGGTGCTGCCGTGCGGCAGGACTGGCGGGGCGATGATCATGCCGGCGCCGACGGTACCGTTGGTCAGGCGGTCGATGACGATGAACGCGCCGGTAGTGCGGTTGCTGTCGTAGCCGTCCAGGGCGATGGCGGCATCCAGGCTGACCTTGACGCGACCGATCTCGTTCAGTTGCAGGGCACTGGCAGCGCCCTGCTCCAGAGTGTTCACATCGACCTTGTGGGTGATGCTGGCGATCGAGCCCGGCACGTAGCTGGTGGCGCGCTTGATGTCGTACTTCTTGCCTGGGAGCATCGGCTCCTCGGACATCCATACCAGCATGGCGTCGAACTGGTCAGTGACCGGCGGAACGTTGTCGGCATGCACCAGCAAATCGCCACGGGAGATGTCGATCTCGTCTTCCATGGTCAGGGTCACGGCCTGGCCTGGGCCTGCGTTTTCCAGCTCACCTTCGAAGGTGACGATGGACTTGACCCGGCTGCTCTTGCCCGACGGCAGCACGACCACTTCGTCCCCCTTGTGCACGACACCGCTGGCGATGGTGCCGGCAAAGCCGCGGAAGTTCAGGTTCGGACGGTTCACGTACTGCACCGGGAAGCGCAGGTCGGTGAAGTTGCGGTCGGCCGCCACTTCCACGGTTTCGAGGATTTCCATCAGCGCAGGGCCGGTGTACCACGGCGAACGCTCGCTGCGGTTGACCACGTTGTCGCCCTTGAGCGCCGACATCGGCACGAAGTGCAGGCTCGACGGCTTGAGGTTGATGCCTTCGGCGAACTTAAGATAGTCGGCCTTGATCGATTCGAAGACCTGTTCGTCGAAGTTCTTCAGGTCCATCTTGTTGACCGCGACGACGATGTGCTTGATGCCGAGCAACGAGGCGATGTAGCTGTGGCGACGGGTCTGGGTCTGCACGCCATAGCGCGCATCGACCAGGATGATCGCCAGGTCGCAGGTCGAGGCGCCGGTGGCCATGTTGCGGGTGTACTGCTCGTGGCCCGGAGTGTCGGCGATGATGAACTTGCGCTTGGCGGTGGAGAAATAGCGGTAGGCGACATCGATGGTGATGCCCTGCTCGCGCTCGGCCTGCAGACCGTCGACCAGCAGCGCCAGATCCACTTCCTCGCCGGTGGTGCCGACCTTTTTCGAGTCGCGGGTGATGGCCTCGAGGTGGTCCTCGTAGATCATCTTCGAGTCATGCAGCAGGCGCCCGATCAGGGTGCTCTTGCCGTCGTCGACGTTGCCGCAGGTCAAAAAGCGCAGCAGTTCCTTGCGCTCGTGCTGGGCCAGGTAGGCGAGGATGTCCTCGCTGATCAGATCAGATTGGTGCGACATGGAGTAACCCTGAAATTAGAAGTAGCCTTGGCGTTTCTTGTCTTCCATGGAACCGGCGCCATCGTGGTCGATGACGCGGCCCTGGCGCTCGGACGTACGGGTCAGGAGCATTTCCTGAATGATGTCCGTCAGGGTCTCGGCTTCCGACTCGACAGCACCCGTCAACGGGTAGCAGCCCAGGGTACGGAAACGCACCTTCTTCTTGACGATGCGCGCTTTCTCTTCATCGGTCAGATGCTCGAGGATGCGCTCGTCGTCGATCATGATCAGGGTGCCGTTCTTCTCGATGACTTCACGCTCGGCAGCGAAGTACAGCGGCACGATCGGGATACCTTCGAGGTAGATGTACTGCCAGATGTCCAGCTCGGTCCAGTTCGACAGGGGGAAGACGCGGATCGACTCGCCCTTGTTGACCTTGCCGTTGTAGATGTTCCACAGCTCCGGGCGCTGGTTCTTCGGGTCCCAGCGGTGCTTGCTGTCGCGGAACGAATACACACGCTCCTTGGCGCGGGACTTCTCCTCGTCGCGGCGGGCGCCGCCGAACGCGGCGTCGAAGCCATGCTTGTCCAGCGCCTGCTTCAGGCCCTGGGTCTTCATGATGTCGGTGTGCTTGGAGCTGCCATGGGTGAACGGGTTGATGCCCTGCGCCACACCTTCAGGGTTGACGTGGGTGATCAACTCCAGGCCCATCTCCTCGACCATCTTGTCGCGGAAGCGGTACATCTCCTGGAATTTCCACTGGGTGTCGACGTGCATCACCGGGAACGGCAGCTTGCCTGGGAAGAAGGCCTTGCGCGCCAGGTGCAGCATCACGGCGGAGTCCTTGCCGATCGAGTACAGCATCACCGGGTTGTCGAACTCGGCGGCCACCTCGCGGATGATGTGGATGCTCTCCGCCTCCAGCTGTTTCAAGTGCGTCAGTTTGTCGACCATGGCTACTCACGAAAAACGATCTTATGGACGGCCTGCGGGCCGTGTTCGAGCGAGGAACTGTATCACAGCGCCTGATTCTATTTAGGAGGCTGACTAGACCGAAAGAATCTAACGATATGACTGCGGGTTTGGGGACGTGGAGCGCGCCTTCGCGGCAAAACCCGCTGCCACAGCCAATCCTCTGCGGGAGCGGGTTCACCTTTGAAATGGCCGAGATCAGATGGGGTTGGGGCAGTCGATGAACAGGTGCTCCACCGCAAAGCGCCGTGCCAGGTAGTCGCCCAGCGCCTGCACGCCGTAACGCTCGGTGGCATGGTGCCCGGCCGCGATGAAACTGACGCCGTTCTCCCGGGCGCTGTGGAAGGTCTGCTCGGACGCCTCGCCACTGAGGAACAGATCCACGCCGGCAGCGATGGCGGTGTCGATGTAGCCCTGACCGCCACCTGTGCACCAACCGACCCGGCGCACCAATTGTTCGCCCTCGATCACCAACGGCTCACGCCCCATCACTTCCTGCACCCGGCGGGCAAAATCGCGTGCCGACATCGGCTCGGCCAGAGAGCCCACCAGACCGACTACTTTGGGGTTCTGCGGGTCCAGCGGCCCCTCGACGGTGATGCCCAGTTGACGGGCCAACTGCACGTTGTTGCCCACCTCAGGGTGTACGTCCAGCGGCAGGTGGTAGGCGAGCAGACTGATGTCATGCTTGAGCAGGGTTTTGATCCGGCGCTGCTTCATGCCCGTGATGCACGGGTTCTCGCCTTTCCAGAAGTAACCATGGTGCACCAGCACCAGATCGGCCTCGGCCTCAACTGCCGCATCCAGCAATGCCTGGCTGGCAGTGACGCCGCTGACGATCCGGCTGACCTGCGGACGGCCTTCGACCTGCAGGCCGTTGGGGCAGTAGTCTTGGATCTTCGCGCTGCCCAGGTAGCGCTCGGCTTCCTCGACCAGAGTGTTCAGGGCGACGGCCATGGAAAATCTCCTCGAAATCTGCACGTTCGGCGGGCACAACGCCCGTATAATGGCCGCCATTATGGGCCGTCGCCGGCTTCGGGGAAACCGGCTGCAACCCGCCTGGGGATCAGCTCGTGGCACGCTCATCCGCGAGTAAACCCGCGGACGCTGCACCACGTTCAAGACCGTCGCCTGATCAACGCTTTCACGTGTATGATCGCGCGCGCTCGCACCCTTGCTGCGTAGCCACTGGCCCCTGCCCTACTCCCAGGATTCATTCGATGCTCAAGGCTCTGCGTTACTTTGGCTGGCCCCTGCTTACCGGTGTGCTGGTCGCCCTGCTGATCATCCAGCGCTTTCCCCAGTGGGTCGGCCTGCCCAGCCAGGACGTCAACCTGCAGCAGGCTCCGCAGACCTCGCGGATCGTGCAGGGCCCGGTGTCCTATGCCGATGCCGTGACGCTGGCCGCGCCGGCAGTGGCCAACCTGTACACCACCAAGGTGGTCAATAAGAGTGCCCATCCGCTATTCGAAGACCCGCAATTCCGCCGCTTCTTCGGCGACAACCTGCCCAAGCAGCGGCGTTGGGAGTCCAGCCTGGGTTCGGCAGTGATCATGAGCCCCGAAGGCTATCTGCTGACCAACAACCACGTGACCAGCGGTGCCGACCAGATCGTGGTGGCGCTCAAAGACGGTCGCGAGACCCTGGCCCGGGTCATCGGCAGCGACCCGGAAACCGACCTCGCGGTGTTGAAGATCGACCTGAAGAAACTGCCTGCGATCACCATCGGTCGCTCCGACAATATCCATATCGGCGACGTGTCCCTGGCCATCGGCAACCCCTTCGGCGTCGGCCAGACCGTGACCATGGGCATCATCAGCGCCACCGGCCGCAACCAGCTGGGCCTGAACAACTACGAAGACTTCATCCAGACCGACGCGGCGATCAACCCCGGCAACTCCGGCGGCGCCCTGATCGACGCCAACGGCAACCTGATCGGCATCAACACCGCGATCTTCTCCAAGTCCGGCGGCTCCCAAGGCATCGGCTTCGCCATCCCGGTCAAGCTGGCGCTGGAGGTGATGAAATCGATCGTCGAGCATGGCCAGGTCATTCGTGGCTGGCTGGGCATCGAGGTGCAGCCGCTGAGCCAGGAGCTGGCCGAGTCCTATGGCATGCAGGGTCGTCCAGGCATCGTCGTGGCGGGCATCTTCCGCGATGGCCCGGCCCAACGTGCCGGCCTGCAACTGGGCGACGTGATCATGAGCATCAACGGCGAACCTGCCGGCGATGGTCGCAAGTCGATGAACCAGGTGGCGCGGATCAAGCCCAACGAGAAGATCACCATCGAAGTGATGCGCAACGGGCAACAGCTCAAGCTGATCGCCGAGGTGGGGCTGCGACCGCCACCTGCGCCGGTCGCCGCCCAAGAAGAAAAGTAACAAAAAGGGCTGCTTTGCAGCCCTGGTGCAGGCTTGCCCCCCTCCCAAAGCGGTGAACCGGCGAAGCCTGCGAAAGGGCCGCGCCGCGGCCCCCGTCACATCAATGCAGGATCTGGCTCAGGAACAGCTTGGTCCGATCACTGCGCGGCCGGTCGAAGAAATCATCCGGTGCAGCCTGTTCGACGATCTCACCCTTGTCCATGAAGATCACCCGGTTCGCCACGGTCCGGGCAAAGCCCATCTCGTGGGTCACGCAGAGCATGGTCATGCCGTCCTCGGCGAGCCCCACCATGGTATCGAGCACTTCCTTGACCATCTCCGGGTCCAGCGCCGAGGTCGGTTCGTCGAAGAGCATGATCTTGGGCTTCATGCACAGGGCGCGGGCGATCGCCACCCGCTGCTGCTGGCCACCGGACAGTTGCCCCGGATACTTGTGCGCCTGCTCGGGAATGCGCACCCGCTCCAGATAGTGCATGGCAATTTCCTCGGCTTTGCGCCGGGGCATCTTGCGCACCCACATCGGTGCCAGGGTGCAGTTTTCCAGAATGCTCAAGTGCGGGAACAGGTTGAAGTGCTGGAACACCATGCCCACCTCGCGGCGGATCGCTTCGATCTGCTTGAGGTCGTTGGTCAGTTCCACGCCATCGACGACGATGCGCCCCTGCTGGTGTTCCTCCAGGCGATTGAGGCAACGGATGGTGGTGGACTTGCCCGAGCCGGACGGCCCGCACAGCACGATGCGCTCGCCCTGACGCACATTGAGGTTGATGTCCTTCAGTACGTGGAACTGCCCGTACCACTTGTTCACACCCTGCATCTGGATGATGCCTTCGGGGCCGACAGGCTGCTTGATCGCTTCACTCATTTCGAGACTCCTAACGCTTGTGGCCAGTGTCCAGCTTGCGCTCCAGGTGCATGGAGTAGCGGGACATACCGAAACAGAAAATCCAGAACACCAAGGCGGCGAACACATAGCCCTCGGTCGCCATGCCCAGCCAGGTCGGGTCGGCCGCAGCCTGCTTGACGCTGTTGAGCAGGTCGAACAGGCCGATGATGATCACCAGGCTCGTGTCCTTGAACAGGGCAATGAAGGTGTTGACGATGCCGGGGATCACCAGCTTGAGCGCCTGAGGCAGGATCACCAGCCCCATCGACCGCCAGTAGCCCAGGCCCATGGCCGCAGCCGCCTCGTACTGGCCCTTGGGGATGGCCTGCAACCCACCGCGGACCACCTCGGCGATATAGGCCGACTGGAACAGGATCACCCCGATCATCGCCCGCAGCAGCTTGTCGAAGCTCATACCCTCAGGCAGGAACAACGGCAACATCACCGAGGACATGAACAGCACAGTGATCAGTGGCACGCCACGCCAGAACTCGATGAAGGTCACGCAGACCACCTTCACCGCCGGCATGTTGGAACGCCGTCCCAGCGCCAGCAGGATGCCCAGGGGCAAGGCACCGACGATGCCGACGGTGGCGATCACCAAGGTCAGCATCAGGCCGCCCCACTGGCTGGTCGGCACCGTGCTCAGCCCCAGGTAGCCACCGTGCAGCAAGGTGTAGGCGATGATCGGGTACAGCACCAGAAAGCCCAAGCCATAGGCCACCTTGCGCGGGAAACGCTTGATGAACAACGGCGCGGCGCCCAGCACGGCGAGCCAGACAGTCAGGTCGACCCGCCAGCGCAACTCCACCGGGTAGTAGCCGTACATGAACTGGCCGAAGCGTTGCTGGATGAACACCCAGCAGGCGCCTTCCTTGGTGCAATCGGCACGGGTGGTGCCGACCCAGTTGGCATCGATGAACGCCCATTGCACCAAAGGCGGCACGATCAGCCACACCAGGTACAGGGCGAACAGCGTCAACAGGGTGTTCAGCCAGCTGGAGAACAGGTTCGCACGCATCCATGCGAGCACGCCGACGGTCTTGACCGGTGGCGGCATGTCAGGTTTGAAAACATGGGCAGTCACTGGCGTATCCTCACCGCTCGATCAGCGCGATGCGCTTGTTGTACCAGTTCATCAGCAGCGAAATGCTGATGCTGATGGCCAGATAGACACTCATGGTGATGGCGATCACCTCGATGGCCTGACCGGTCTGATTGAGCACGGTACCGGCGAACAGCGAGACCATTTCCGGGTAGCCGATGCCGGCCGCCAGGGACGAGTTCTTCGCCAGGTTCAGGTACTGGCTGGTCAGCGGCGGCACGATCACTCGCAAAGCCTGGGGGATGATCACCTTGCGCAGGGTCGGCCCCTCGCGCAGGCCAAGAGAGCGCGCAGCCTCGGTCTGGCCATGGCTGACCGAACGGATGCCCGAACGCACGATCTCGGCGATGAACGCTGCGGTATAGATGGTCAGCGCCAAGGTCAGGGCCAGCAGCTCAGGGATCAGCACCCAGCCACCGACGAAGTTGAAGCCCTTGAGCTGCGGCACTTCCCAGCTCAACGGATTGCCGAACAGCAGCACGCACACGCCTGGGATGCCAACTAACATGAGCAGCCCCACCCAGAACTTGTGGAACGGCTCGCCGGTTTCATCGAAGCGTTTGTTGGCAAGACGCACCATCAGCGCGATGGCGACGATCGCCAGCACCACGGCGCCCACGAATGGCCAGAAGCCCTCGGCCATGGAGGCACCGGGCATGTTCACGCCACGGTTGCTGATGAAGAAAGTGTCCTGCAGGTTGATGCTGCCCCGCGGCCCCGGTAGCGTCAGGAACACCGCGAAGTACCAGAACAGGATTTGCAACAACGGCGGAATGTTGCGGAACGTCTCGACATAGACTGTTGCCAGCTTGTTGATCATCCAGTTCGGCGACAGCCGCGCCACACCGATGATGAAGCCCAACAGCGTTGCCAGGATGATGCCGATGAAGGTAACCAGCAGGGTGTTGAGCAGGCCGATGAGAAACACCCGGGCGTAGCTGTCCGACTCCACGTAGGGAATCAGGTGCTGGGCGATGCCGAAGCCTGCGCTGCGCTCGAGAAAGTCGAAACCCGAGGTGATGCCCCGGTGTTGCAAGTTGGTTTGCGTGTTGTGGAACAGGTACCAGCCCAGGCCGACCACGAAGACCACCGTGACGATCTGGAACAGCCACGCGCGCACACGTGGATCGCTCAGGGAAAACCCCTTCTGCGCGCCAATTTGATTTTGCATGTAATGCCCCGAAAGGATGGGATCGAACAACCTGCGGCGGCGCGGTGCCGCCGCAGGTGCAACCATCAGCGCACTGGTGGCGCGTACTGGATGCCGCCGTTGTTCCACAGGGCGTTCATGCCACGATCGATCTTAAGGTCAGTGCTCTGGCCCAGGTTCTTCTCGAACACTTCGCCATAGTTACCCACCTGCTTGACGATCTGCACCACCCAGTCCTTGGGCAGCTTCAGGTCCTTGCCGTACTCGCCATCGGCACCGAGCAGGCGAGCGACGTCGGGGTTCTTGGTGGACTTGGCCTCGGCCTCGACGTTCTTCGAGGTGATGCCTGCCTCTTCGGCGTTGAGCATGGCGAAGAGGGTCCACTTGACGATGCTGAACCACTCCTCGTCCCCTTTGCGCACGACCGGGCCCAGAGGTTCCTTGGAGATGGTTTCCGGCAGTACTACATACTCGCTTGGCGCCGCCAGCTTGGAGCGCTGGGCGAACAGCTGCGATTTGTCGGAGGTCAGCACATCGCAACGACCGGATTCCAGCGACTTGGCGCTTTCATCGGAAGTGTCGAAGGTGATCGGGGTGTACTTCAAGCCGTTGGCACGGAAGAAGTCAGAGACGTTCAACTCAGTGGTGGTACCGGCCTGGATGCAGATGGTCGCGCCATCGAGCTCCTTGGCACTGGAGACGCCCAGCTTTTTGTTGACCAGGAAACCGACGCCGTCGTAGTAAGTCACGCCGGCGAATACCAGGCCCATCCCGGCATCACGCGAACTGGTCCAGGTGGTGTTGCGCGACAGGACATCGACTTCACCCGATTGCAGCGCAGTGAAGCGTTCTTTGGCGTTGAGCTGGCTGAACTTGACCTTGGTCGCGTCGCCGAAGACGGCGGCGGCCACGGCGCGGCACACATCGGCATCGATACCGACGATCTTGCCGGTGCTGTCCGGTACCGAGAAGCCCGGCAGGCCGTCACTCACGCCACACTGGACGAAGCCCTTCTTCTTTACCGCATCTAGCGTAGCGCCAGCGTGGGCGAAGCTGGTGGCGCCCAGCGCAGCGGCAGCGGTCAGGACTGCCAGGGTGGTTTTCAACATCTTCATTCACAACCTCCAATCGCTCTTGTTGTATCGAGCCGGAATTGCACCGCACCCTTATGAGGCGCATCCGACCCCTTGTTGGCTTGTTATCGGGTCAATTGGCGCAATGGGCCGTTCTGGTGACAGCCTTCTATCCGCACGAGGGGTGTTACCGTCTCCGGCCATCCCCTCGCATCGGTTGATTCATAGCAAAGGGCGTACCACAGTCTCGGGCTCAAGCGTTTAAGGGGTCGTCAAGCAGGAAAAGTTGTAGAGTTGCGACATCTTCTTGTGGCATTACCCATGCACGCCTTTATTTCATGCACTCGATCAGGCGCGTGCGCACACTTTCGGAGCAGTCATGACCAACCCGTTGATCCTCGAACCCCAGAACACCGCAGACGCCTGTGTTATCTGGTTGCACGGCCTGGGGGCCGACCGTTACGACTTCCTACCGGTGGCCGAAGCGTTGCAGGAACACCTGCTCAGCACCCGCTTCGTTATGCCCCAGGCGCCGACACGCGCGGTAACGATTAACGGCGGCTACGCCATGCCCAGCTGGTACGACATCAAGGCCATGACGCCTGCGCGCGCTATCGACGAAGCGCAGCTGGAAGCGTCCGCCGATCAGGTGGTGGCGTTGATCGAAGCCGAGCGAGCCAAGGGCATCGACCTGACGCGAATCTTCCTGGCGGGGTTCTCCCAGGGTGGCGCGGTGGTGCTGCACACGGCCTATATAAAGTGGCAGGAAGCCCTGGGCGGTGTACTGGCGTTGTCCACCTACGCGCCCACTTTCAATGAAAACCATCAGCTGAGCGCCTGCCAGCAGCGCACTCCGGCCCTCTGCCTGCACGGCGTGCACGACCCGGTGGTGATCCCGTCCATGGGCCGCACGGCCTATGAGCACCTCAAGCAGTGGGGCGTCGAAGTGGCCTGGGAGGAATACCCGATGGAACACGAAGTAGTGCCCCAGGAAATCAACGATATCTACAACTGGCTGGTGCGCCACCTGCGCTAGCGGTGCAATCTGCTGTAGTTGTAGGCGCACCGCACTACGCCCTGCCCGGTTCTTGCATTACACTGCCGGGCGTACATTCCTTAACCAGTTGACGAGACGATCGTGCTCAAGGCACTCAAGAAAATTTTCGCCAAGGGCGACGCCGCACCCCAGGCCAACGTGCCTGCAGCCGGCGTGATGACGCCCCCACCTGCACCTGCGGTCGAACCGCCGGCGCCCCCAGCCTCGCCGGTCAATACGCCCGAGGCCACGTCCCCCACTCGCGACGACAAGCCCGCCAAGGACAAGCCACGTCGCGAACGCAAACCCAAGCCCCAGGCCAGCCTGTGGAAGCCGGAAGATTTCGTGGTCGAGCCCCAGGAGGGCAAGACCCGCTTCCATGACTTCAAGCTTTCCAACGAGCTGATGCATGCCATCCATGACCTGGGCTTCCCGTACTGCACGCCGATCCAGGCCCAGGTGCTGGGTCATACCCTGCGCGGCAAGGACGCCATCGGCCGGGCCCAGACCGGCACCGGCAAGACCGCCGCGTTCCTGATCTCGATCATTTCCCAGCTGCAGCAGGTACCGCCGCCCAAGGAACGCTACATGGGCGAGCCGCGCGCGCTGATCATCGCGCCGACCCGCGAGCTGGTGGTGCAGATCGCCAAGGACGCCATGGCCCTGACCAAGTACAGCGGCCTGAACGTCATGACGTTCGTCGGCGGCATGGACTTCGACAAGCAGCTCAAGGCCCTAGAAGCGCGTCACTGCGACATCCTCGTAGCCACGCCAGGCCGCCTGCTGGACTTCCACCAGCGCGGCGAAGTGCATCTGGACATGGTCGAGGTGCTGGTGCTCGATGAAGCCGACCGCATGCTCGACATGGGCTTCATCCCCCAGGTCCGGCAGATCATCCGCCAGACCCCGCCCAAGAGCGAGCGTCAGACCCTGCTGTTCTCCGCCACCTTCACCGATGACGTGATGAACCTGGCCAAGCAGTGGACCACCAACCCGGCCATCGTCGAGATCGAGCCGGAGAACGTGGCCAGCGAAACGGTCGAACAGCACGTCTATGCAGTGGCCAGCAGCGACAAGTACAAGCTGCTGTACAACCTGGTCACGCAGAACAAGTGGGAACGGGTGATGGTCTTCGCCAACCGCAAGGATGAAGTGCGCCGCATCGAAGAGCGCCTGGTGCGTGACGGCATCAACGCCGCCCAGTTGTCGGGCGACGTGCCGCAGCACAAGCGCATCCGCACCCTGGAGAACTTCCGCGAAGGTCGCATCGCGGTGCTGGTGGCCACCGACGTGGCCGGCCGTGGCATTCACATCGACGGCATCAGCCACGTGATCAACTTCACCCTGCCGGAAGACCCGGACGACTACGTACACCGCATCGGCCGTACCGGCCGTGCCGGGACCAGCGGCGTATCGATCAGCTTCGCCGGCGAGGACGATGCCTACCAGCTTCCGGCTATCGAAGAGCTGCTGGGGCGCAAGATCAAGTGCGAGATGCCACCGGACGAACTGCTGAAGTCGATACCGCGAAAGCATCACTGAGCCGTGTACCTTGGGGCACCTTTTCCCCCTTCCCGAGCGGTCCGGCGCCCCGGCAAGACCGCTCCCACAGGCCCTGCTCCGAGCCGCAGGGCCTGTTCTGCGGGCCAAGCCCCACCCCTGCTTTCTCTACCCCTCCCTTTCTGGCGCCGAATTGCGCCGCAACCTTTTTGCGCCTGCGATATTGTCCAAATAAACAAAAAGTCCATAATGGAAAAAATAGTTTATCTGGAGCTTCGTATGACCGCGCCCCTCGTCGTCGATCAACAACACGCCCGCCAATTGCTCGCCCAGGTGGATGTCCCGCACATCCTGCGCAACCTGTTCCGTGACCTGGCCCGTGGCCAGGCGGTACAGCCGCCCCAACAACTGGTGGAGTTTCCGGCTGGCCGGGGCGACTTCATCAACTATGGCGGCGTGTTGGCCACGGAGCGGGTCTATGGGGTAAAAACCTCGCCCTACATCGTCCGTGACCAAGGCCCCCTGGTCACCGCCTGGACCCTGCTGATGTCCATGGACAGCGGTCAACCTCTGATGCTCTGCGACGCCGGCGAACTGACCACCGCCCGCACCGCCGCTACCACTGCCGTGGCCATCGACGCGCTGGCCCCAGGCCATGCCCGCCGCCTGACGGTGATCGGCAGCGGCCCGATCGCCCGCGCTCACCTGCACTATGTGCGCGGCCTGCGCGACTGGCAGGACATTCGCCTGTATTCCCCCAGCCTGGGCCAACAGAGCGCAGGGCAACGCGAACACCTGGCCGGCCTCGACAGCCGCCTGCAATTGATGGAAAACCTCGAGCAGGCCCTGGACGATGCCGACGTGATCATGCTCTGCACTTCCTCGGCCGTGCCAGTCATCGACCCACGCACGCTGAGCAAACCTGCGCTGATCACCTCGATCAGCACCAATGCCGTACGCGCCCATGAAATCCCGCCAGCCTGCCTGGCCGAGATGGATGTCTACTGCGATTACCGGGTAACCACCCCCGCAAGCGCAGGCGAAATGCGCATCGCCGCCGAGCAGTTGGGGTGGCAGGCAGACGCGATCGTCGGCGACCTGCCGCAACTGCTCAGTGGCGACGCCGCCGCGCCGGCCTACCAGCGCCATGCCTTCTTCCGCTCCATCGGACTGGGCCTGGAGGACATTGCCCTGGCCAATGCCCTGTATCAGCTGCTGCGCGAAGCCTGAGGAGAACAGCATGCAGACTGCCGACTACATCATCGTCGGCGCCGGTATCGCCGGCGCCTCCACCGGCTACTGGCTCGCCGCCCATGGCCGCGTGCTAGTGCTCGAGCGCGAATCCCAGCCTGGCTATCACTCCACCGGCCGTTCGGCGGCGCTCTACACCGCCGCCTACGGCACGCCACAGGTACGCGCCCTGACCCTCGCCAGCCGTGCTTT
The DNA here is from genome assembly GCF_900102675.1 of Pseudomonas guariconensis. GTDB lineage: Bacteria > Pseudomonadota > Gammaproteobacteria > Pseudomonadales > Pseudomonadaceae > Aquipseudomonas > Aquipseudomonas guariconensis. Next base: position 94,427 of record NZ_FMYX01000016.1, on the reverse strand, counting down.
TTTCGATCATCCGCCCAGTGGTTTCGCCGAGCATCCTCTGCTCACCCCGCGCGGTGAGATGACCGTGGACTTCAACGGCGATCCGGCCGAACTGCAACGCCAGTACCTCAGCGCCAAGGCCTGCGTGCCCGAATTCGAGCTGCTCGATGCCGACCAGGCCTGCGCCCGCCTGCCGGTGCTGTGTCGGGACAAAGTCCATGGCGCCCTCTACGACCCGAGCGCCAGCGACATCGACACTGATGCCCTGCACCAAGGCTACCTGCGCGGCATTCGCCGGCAACAGGGCGAAGTGCGCAGCGATTGCGAGGTGCAACGGGTGGAGCGTGACGCCCAAGGGCTGTGGCAGGTGCATACCAACCAGGGCAGTTTCAGCGCCCCCGTGCTGATCAACGCCGCGGGCGCCTGGGCGGACCACATCGGGGTACTGGCCGGCGCTCGTCCCCTCGGCCTGCAACCCAAGCGCCGCGCTGCCTTCATCTTCGCCGCCCCCGAGGGCGTCGACTGCCACCACTGGCCGATGCTGGTCAGCCTTGATGAATCCTTCTACATGAAGCCGGATGCCGGCATGCTCCTGGGCTCTCCCGCCAATGCCGACCCGGTGGAGCCGCACGATGTACAACCCGAAGAGCTCGACATCGCCTTAGGCATCTATCAGATCGAGGAAGTCACCACCCTGCGCATCCGCCGTCCTACCCGCACCTGGGCCGGGCTGCGCAGTTTCGTTGCTGACGGCGACCTGGTCGCCGGCTTCGACCCGCAGGTGCCTGGGCTGTTCTGGGTCGCGGGCCAAGGCGGCTACGGCATCCAGACCTCACCCGCCATGGGCCAGGCCAGCGCCGCCCTGGTGCGTGGCGAGGCGCTGCCGGATCACCTGCATGGCTTTGGCCTGACGGCCGCCATGCTATCCCCGGCACGCCTGTCGGGATGACGCGCCGCCGCGATTGCGGCACACTCGCAGCGCCCTCGCCGCAGGGCGCTGACACAGCCTGGAGCCTGCCTCAATGCCATCCCCTCGCCCTGACCCGACCCTGGACAACTACCGGGCCATCGCCGATGCCATCGCCACCCTGTTCTTCCCCCACGCCGAAGTGGTGCTGCACGACCTGCGCACCCAGAAGATCGACTACATCGCCAACAACCTGTCCAAACGCGAGATCGGCGACGATGCGGCCCTGGAAGACATGCTCGAGCACGGTACCGATGAAACCAACATCGGCCCCTACGAAAAACTCAACTGGGACGGGCAGAAGATCCGCTCGTTGAGCACCGTGTTGCGCGATGCCGCAGGCACACCCCTGGCCATGCTGTGCATCAATCTGAATATCTCGCTGTTCGAGAACGCCAAGGCGGCGCTGGATCTGTTCCTTTCGCCCAGCCGATTGATTCCCCAACCCGACGCGCTGTTTCGCGATGACTGGCAGGAACGTATCAACACCTTCCTCAACGGCTGGCTGCGCCAGCGTCAGTTGAGCCTTAACCTGCTGACCCGCGATCACAAGCGCGAGCTGGTCCTGGCCCTGCATGCCGAGGGCGCCTTCAAGGGCAAGAGTGCGGCCAACTACGTGGCCAACGTGCTGGGAATGGGACGGGCGACGGTGTACAAGCACTTGAAGGAACTCAAGGCCTGAGTGCTGCAGAGGTCCCTTGACGATTGCCGGGACTACACAGCGGTCGGAAAAGGGGCGCAAGGCGCCCCCAGCGCAGTGTTTCAGTCGCCGTAGATATCCGATTTGAAGTACTTGGCCTGGATCTTCTGGTATTCGCCGTTGGCACGAATGGCATCGATGGCGCTATTGAGCTGGCTCACCAATTCGGTGTTGCCTTTGCGCACCGCGATCCCGGCACCTTCACCGACGTACTTGGGGTCCTTCAGCTCCGGCCCTACGAAGGCAAAGTCGGCGCCACGAGGCATCGACAGGAAGTCCTCCAGGGGAATGGTATCGGCAAAAATGGCATCCACACGCCCGGACGCCAGGTCCATGTAGATCTCTTCGTTGTTGCTGTAGCGGTTGACCTTCACACCCATGGGCTCGAGCACTTCGGTGGCGTAGCGGTCGGTGGTGGTGGCACGCTGCACGCCGATGGTCTTGCCTTTGAGGCTCTGGTACTGGTCATCGACCACCGCCCCCTTCTTCATCACCAGGCGCGATGACGTGAAGTAGTACTTGTGGGTGAAGTCCACCGATTGCTTGCGCTCTTTGGTAATGGTCATCGACGACAGGGCCGCATCGATCTTCCTGACCTTCAACGAGGGGATCAGCCCGTCGAACTCGACCTCGTTCCAGACACATTTGACCTTCATCTGCGCGCACAGGGCATTGCCGATCTCGTAATCGAAGCCCACGATTTCGCCCTTGTCGTTTTTCGAGGCAAACGGCGGGTAGGCGGCCTCGATACCGATGCGCAGGACGTTCTCGGCAGCGTACAGGTTGCTACCGGCCAACAGGCCCAGGGCCAGACCGCTGATCAGGATGAGCTTTTTCATGGGGGGATCTCTCTCGCTCGTTATTGGAGGTGTGGTGCAAGACAGAGGAAAAGTGACAGGCGCAAGGCTGCCTGGAATCATTTTGTACTTATGATTCCATACTGGACTTTTTTGTATAGAAACTCAACTACCAACCACAACGTGCGGCAAGGGCAGACGCATCCGGCCCGCCCGTGCCCCGCCAGGTTCACCAGCGACCGGCGGCATCCTGGTCGCTTTGCCGACCTTCGACCCAACGCGGCCCATCCTGGGTGTTCTCTTTCTTCCAGAACGGCGCCCGGGTCTTGAGGTAGTCCATGATGAAATTGCAGGCATCGAACGCCGCCTGACGGTGAGCGCTGGCCACGCCGACAAAGACGATCGGTTCGCCCGGCTCCAGCGCGCCGATGCGGTGCAGCACCTCGACCTTGAGCAGTGGCCAGCGCTGCTCGGCCTCGACGACGATCTTGGCCAACGCTTTCTCGGTCATGCCTGGGTAATGCTCGAGGAACATCCCCGCCACTTCACGGCCATCGTTGAAATCCCGCACATAGCCAACGAACCCTACCACTGCGCCCACGCCGACGTTGGCCGCGTGCATCGCATTGACCTCAAGGCCTGGATCGAAGGCCTGCTCCTGTACTCGAACGCCCATGCTCAACCTCCCGTGACCGGCGGGAAGAACGCCACTTCGTCGCCCTCCTCCACCGGCTCGGCCAGCTTGCTCAGATCCTGATTGCGTGCGCACATCACGTTCTGCTCGGCCAGCACCTCGTATTGCCCGCCCTTGGCCACCAAGGCCTGGCGCACGTCGTCCAGGGTCGCGAAGGCACCTTCGAGCGGCTCGCCATCGACCCCTAGCAATTCACGATAACGGGCGAAATACACCACCTGAACCTTCATCACGCCTCCACCTGGTAATGGCCGCTCTTGCCGCCGAGCTTCTCCAGCAGGCGCACTTGCTCGATCACCATGCCTTTGTCGACGGCCTTGCACATGTCATAGATCGTCAGCGCCGCAACGCTGGCGGCAGTCAGCGCTTCCATTTCCACACCGGTCTGCCCGGCCAGCTTGCAACGGGCGACGATGCGCACCGCATCAGAACCTTCGGCGTTGAGCTCGACCTTGACGCTGGTGAGCATCAGCGGGTGGCACAGCGGGATCAGGTCGCTGGTCTTCTTCGCCGCCTGGATCCCGGCGATGCGCGCCACGGCGAACACATCGCCCTTGGGATGCTCGCCGTCGACGATCATCTGCAACGTCTGCGGCAACATGCGCACCCGCGCTTCGGCCACCGCCTCACGCGCGGTCACGGCCTTTTCGGTGACGTCGACCATGTTGGCGCGCCCCTGGGAATCGAGATGAGTCAGCACTGCATTGCTCCTGTGAAGGGAACAAAGAGTGTAAACCCGCAGGTCAGCTTTGAGCAGTGGTTGTGTCGCGGGCAGGCCAAATCCCGCTGGCCGCCATGGGAGCGGGTTAATCCGCGTAGAGGACATCACAGAAGCCGGGCGGCGAACCGCCCGGCAGACTGGGGTTTACAGGTGGGACTCGGCGTACTCGGCCAGCACCGAGCGTGGCACGCCCTGCAAGGTGATATGAACGCCGTGAGGGAAGTCCTTGAAGCGTTCGGTGAGATAAGTCAGCCCGGAGCTGGTGGCCGACAGGTAAGGGGTATCGATCTGCGCCAGGTTACCCAGGCACACCACCTTGGACCCTGCCCCGGCACGGGTGATGATGGTCTTCATCTGGTGTGGGGTGAGGTTCTGGCACTCGTCGATCAGGATCAGGCTCTGCTGGAAGCTGCGCCCACGGATGTAGTTCAGCGACTTGAACTGCAACGGGACCCGCTCGAGGATGTACTCGACGCTACCGTGGGTACTCTCGTCATCCATGTGCAGGGCTTCGAGGTTGTCGGTGATGGCGCCCAGCCAAGGCTCCATCTTCTCGGCCTCGGTCCCCGGCAGGAAGCCGATCTCCTGGTCCAGCCCCTGCACGCTGCGGGTGGCGATGATGCGCCGGTAGCGCTTGCTGACCATGGTCTGCTCGATGGCGGCGGCAAGCGCCAGGATGGTCTTGCCGGAGCCGGCGGCGCCGGTCAGGTTGACCAGGTGGATATCTGGGTCGAGCAAGGCGAACAACGCCAGGCTCTGATGGATGTCGCGGGGTTTCAGCCCCCAGGCTTCCTGGTGCAGCAACGGCTCCTGGTGCAGGTCGAGCAGCAGCAGTTCGTCTTCACGGATGCCTTTGATCCAGCCGACGAAGCCTTGCTCGTCGATGATGAACTCATTGACGTGCACCGCCGGCAGGTTGTCGGTCAGTTGTACCCGATGCCAGGTGCGACCACGCTCCTGCCGGGTTTCGACCTTGCTGACGCGATCCCAGAACGAGCCGGTCACCGAGTGGTAGCCCTTGGACAGCAAGGAGACGTCATCGACCAACTGGTCGGTGCTGTAGTCCTCCGCGGCGATGCCGCAGGCACGCGCCTTCAGGCGCATGTTGATGTCCTTGGTCACCAGCACCACGTCCAGATCGCAGCGGCGGGCACGCAACTCCAGAAGTTGGTTGATGATGATGTTGTCGTTGAGGGTTTCGGGCAGCAGCCGGTTTGGCTCGTTGCGTGGGCTCATCAGGATCGACAGGAACCCTTTGGGCCCGCTCTTGCCACGCTGGATCGGCACGCCCTGCTCGACGTCGCTGGGCGAGGCATCGCCAAGGGTCTGGTCGATGAGGCGGATGGCCTGGCGGCATTCGGCGGCGATGGTGTGTTTGCCGGTCTTGAGCTTGTCGAGTTCCTCCAGCACCGTCATCGGAATGGCGACATGGTGCTCCTCGAAGTTGAGCAAAGCGTTTGGATCGTGGATCAGGACATTGGTATCGAGCACATACAGGATTGGCTGGGTGGAGGAAGAATTGCGTCCTTGGTCATCCATACTCGGTCACCTTATGTGAAAGCCACACGACGCGTAATGCTGCGCCGCAGAGTGACCGCCGTTCTCCCCGTATCCGCGTCGTTACGGGCGGGGAGCGCACCTGGCAAGGAGGGCCTGGATGACGCCACCTGTGCTGCAGGATTCGGCTGTCTGGTACCTACATACCGCATTAATGATGACCAAAAAAAGTCTTTTTACGTTCCTTTGAACTTTATTTTTCCGATTGACGTTCAGGACTTGGCTTGAGCCGTGAGCGGGACTAGAGTCAAAGATCAAGCCCCATCACGCTGCCCATAATCCCGGCAATCTTCCCAGCCGATTCCACTCTGCGCCGTGTTGCGCAACAGCCAATCCAGCGCCGTTTGCGCCTTGGGCAGGTTGTCGTGGAACTGGATCACCCCTTTGCGCCACAACAGCATCAAGGTCAGCACCCGATGTGCCGAGGCCTCGGCGCTGAGCGCACTGTCATCCTGGGCGTCGATCTCCCACAGCGAAACCTGAAGCCTCTGGCTGGCCATGAATGCCTCGCCATCGGCACGACGCTGCCCGTACGGCGGGCGGAACAACGGCACATACTGCGCCGGCAGGTCGGACTGGACCCGGGCCTGGGCCCGGCGCAGCGAATCCTGCCAGTCCAGCCATTGGGCATGGGAGCGGTACTCCCAGCCCTGGATGCCCACGCATTGCCCGGTATAGAGCGCCCCCACAGGGGCGCGCAGCTGCAAGCGGTTACCGAGCACGAAGAACAGGCCGCCGAGCTTTTGCCGGCGCAGATAATCGGCCAGCTCGTCGGTGGCACCGCCCGCGGGAGTGGGGCCACCGACGAATGTCAGCAGGAACACCCGGTCGTTGAGTTCATCGCCTGTGCGCTCGCTGTCCGACAGGCGCTCGACCTCGCTGCTGGTCTGAGGGAACAACGCCGCCTTGCGCAGTTGTTCATCCAGGTAACGGGTGTGGAATGCCCGGCTGGGCTCGAGCCAGCCGGTATAGAACTCGCCCACGCCGGAGGTGAAAGTGGCGGCCAGGGTCCGCAGTTCGGCCATGGACTCCAGCGGATAGCAGAAGGACGCATCCTGCTCGCAACTGCGCTGGGCCTGTTGATAGTTTTCCCATAGCCGCTGCCACATGCGCGCGCGCACCGCACGTATCACCGCCAGGTTGATCTGGCGCAGTTGCAGGCGCGCCGCCAGAGCCGGCTCGTCGAGCATTTCACTCTCCTGCAGCACCTGGGCGAACGACAGGATTTCGGCCCGCGAAGCGACATCGAACAACGCCGGGCTGTCCAGTTGTTCAGGCCACAGCGTGCGGTCCAGGGTGGCCTGGGGCGAAGGGGCAGCCTGGGCGGCAAGGCTCAGCAGGCCGGCCAGCAGGACGAAGGCAATACGCACGAATCAAGCTCTCCGCAGCAACATGACGCGCACTATAACGTGGCGTTGGGCGATGGTCCGTGACTATCGTCGCGATAGTTTGGTCTTGCCGGCCCCAGCCCGTAGAATCCGCCTCGACGATTCCAGGAGCCGACCCGATGCTGACGGTGATTTCCCCCGCCAAGACTCTCGACTACGACACCCCGCCGGTGACCCAGCGGTTCACCCTGCCCCAGTACCTGGACGACTCCCAGGTGTTGATCACCCAACTGCGCGAATTCACACCCGCACAAATCAGTGAACTGATGCACCTTTCCGACAAGCTCGCCGGCCTCAACGCCGCCCGCTTCGGCAGCTGGACCCCGGATTTCACCCCGGCCAACGCCAAGCAGGCGCTGCTGGCGTTCAAGGGTGACGTGTACACAGGCCTGGACGCCGAAAGCCTCGGCGAGGACGACTTCAGCTACGCCCAGGACCACCTGCGCATGCTGTCGGGCCTTTACGGCCTGCTGCGCCCGCTGGATCTGATGCAGCCCTACCGCCTGGAAATGGGCACCAAGCTGGCCAACGTCCGCGGCAAAGACCTCTATGCCTTCTGGGGCACGCGCATCAGTGAATGGCTGAATCAGGCCCTGGCCGATCAAGGCGATGACATCCTGCTGAACCTGGCCAGCAACGAGTACTTCAGCGCAGTCAAGCGCAGCACCCTGAAGGCACGGGTGATCGATGTCGACTTCAAAGACTGGAAGAACGGGCAGTACAAAATCATCAGCTTCTACGCCAAGAAAGCCCGCGGAATGATGAGCCGCTTCGTGATCCAGGAGCGCATCAACGACCCCGAACAGCTCAAGCGCTTCGATGTGCAGGGCTATTACTACAGTGCCGAACAGTCCAAGCCAGACCACCTGGTGTTCCTGCGCGACCACCCTGGCGAGTAAGACCTTCAGGTCCTGCGCATTAACAGTGGGAGCAACAGTCTTGCGTTGCTTGCACCGGCCTCTTCGCGGGTAAACCCGCGCAGAGGCCACCACTGAACAAGACTGCTGCTGCTACTGGTCATGTCACCGCATCCGGCAGCCCTGCAATGGGGCAGGCTTCAAATGGCCATCTCGTCATAATTTCGACGTCAAAAAAACCACCACCCAGCCGTTATTGCAAAACGCCATAAGACCGTTCGTAGTTTTTTGACGAATTTTGAAAAAAATTTTCGCATGCTGGCATATAACCATCCCACGTCGTTTTCGCCCTTTATATATAGGGGTGAAACTGATACGTGCTATCAGATTGAAAGTATTTTCCACTGAAAAAATATTTAGAAATCTTTCATACCTGCAGAACCCACCTTGGAACTTCTGCTACCGGCAATCGCTCATAGGACCCGTAACGATTTTCTTGCGGGTGTCGTGAGAGATGACTTACAGATGACAACCGGCCGGTATCCACTACCGGCTCCGATAACTTCGACAGACGCAACGGTATCAACCGAAAGCCCTGTCCACGAAGGAGAGACGCGCCCCTACTAATCGTCCTAGTGGTTGATTTCATAGGATTTTTCCAATTGAAAGAGCAAGCACAGCAGTAGGCGTAATAGCACACTGCAATAAAGACGGCTGCATTTCAGGGCACGCCTTTTAATACTGGCCATTTAACTGCCAACTTTGAGTGCACAACTTTGCGCGCTCTGGATTTATTCATGCCTGCGTTCGGTGATATGTGCAATCGCCATGGCACCGTGCGCCCGAAAACTGCTGGTTAATCAACCCGGTCCGGCTCTTTTGCGAAGGAGCCGACGTGATAAACACACGAGGTGAATACGATGCGTATCAGCATCTTTGGTTTGGGTTATGTGGGTGCGGTCTGTGCAGGTTGCCTGTCGGCACGGGGTCACGAAGTGATTGGCGTGGACGTGTCCAAGACCAAAATCGACCTGATCAACCAGGGCAAGTCGCCCATCGTCGAGCCGGGTCTGGAACAGCTCCTGCAGCAAGGCATCGCCAACGGCCGCCTGCGTGGCACCACCGATTTCGCCGAAGCCATCCGCGCCAGCGATGTGTCGATGATCTGCGTCGGCACTCCCAGCAAGAAGAACGGCGACCTGGGCCTTGAGTACATCGAGTCGGTGTGCCGCGAGATCGGCTACGTGCTGCGCGACACCGAGCGTCGCCACACCATCGTGGTGCGCAGCACCGTGCTGCCGGGGACCGTCAAGAACGTGGTCATCCCGATCCTCGAGGACTGCTCCGGTAAGAAAGCCGGCGTCGACTTCGGTGTCGCGGTCAACCCGGAGTTCCTGCGTGAAAGCACCGCCATCGCCGACTACGACCGCCCACCGATGACTGTCATCGGCGAGCTGGACAAGGCCAGCGGCGACGTGCTCCAGGCCATCTACGAGGAACTGGACGCACCGATCATCCGCAAGCCGGTCGAAGTGGCCGAAATGATCAAGTACACCTGCAACGTCTGGCACGCCACCAAGGTCACCTTCGCCAACGAAATCGGCAACATCGCCAAGGCGGTGGGTGTCGATGGTCGCGACGTGATGGACGTGGTTTGCCAGGACAAAGTCCTGAACCTGTCGCAGTACTACATGCGCCCAGGCTTCGCCTTCGGCGGCTCGTGCCTGCCCAAGGACGTGCGTGCCCTGACCTACCGCGCCTCCAGCCTCGACGTGAAAGCTCCGCTGCTCGACTCGCTGATGCGCAGCAACGAGTCCCAGGTGCAGAACGCCTTCGACATCATCGAAAGCCACGACAAACGCAAGGTCGCTTTGCTCGGCCTGTCTTTCAAAGCTGGCACCGACGACCTGCGCGAAAGCCCGCTGGTGGAACTGGCCGAGCGCCTGATCGGCAAAGGCTACGAGCTGAACATCTACGACCAGAACGTCCAGTACGCCCGTGTCCACGGCGCCAACAAGGAATACATCGAGTCGAAGATCCCCCACGTGTCCTCGCTGCTCAATGACGATCTTCAACACGTCATCGACAACGCCGACGTGATCGTCCTGGGCAACCGCGACGAGAAGTTCCGCGCCCTCGCTCAGCAGGCACCGGAAGGCAAGCAAGTGATCGACCTGGTCGGCTTCATGACCAAGCCGACCTGCACCACCAGCCGCACCGAAGGCATCTGCTGGTAACCCCCGGCCGGGCAGCGGGCGACCGCTGCCCTTCCCCCTGATTCGCGCGACGGATGCTGAACATGCAAAGACTCCAGACAGTGCTGCTGCAGTGCGCCGGATGGCTGCTCTACATGAGCCTGCTCATGTTGATCGCCTTGGCCTTGCCCAGCGACATCTTCGACTCGCAGTCGAAGCACTTCATCTTCCTGGTCGGCGCGGTAGGCATCTGGCGCTACTCCATGGGCGCCACCCACTTCATCCGTGGCATGGTGTTCCTCTACGGCGTCTACCCCTACCTGCGCCGCAAGGTACGCAAGCTGGGCAAAGCTGCCGACCCGTCCCACGTGTACCTGATGGTCACCAGTTTTCGCATCGATGCCCTGACCACCGCGCAGGTGTACAGCTCGGTGATCCGCGAGGCCATCGAATGCGGCTTCCCCACCACCGTGGTCTGCTCGCTGGTGGAGATGTCCGATGAGCTGCTGGTCAAGAGCCTGTGGGCCAAGTACAACCCGCCCGCCCACGTCAACCTGGACTTCGTGCGCATCGCCGGTACCGGCAAGCGCGATGGCCTGGCCTATGGCTTCCGGGCCATCTCGCGGATGATGCCGGACGAGCATGCCGTGGTGGCGGTGATCGACGGCGATACCGTGCTCGGTGAAGGCGTGGTCCGCAAGACCGTGCCGTGGTTCAAGCTGTTCCCCAATGTCGGTGGCCTGACCACCAACGAATTCTGCGAAGTGCGCGGCGGCTACATCATGAGCGAGTGGCACAAGCTGCGCTTCGCCCAGCGCCACATCAACATGTGCTCGATGGCCCTGTCCAAGCGCGTGCTGACCATGACCGGGCGCATGTCGATGTTCCGCGCAAGCGTGGTGACCGATCCTGAGTTCATCGCCGACGTGGAAAGCGACTCGCTGCACCACTGGCGCCTGGGCCGCTTCAAGTTCCTCACTGGGGACGACAAGTCCAGCTGGTTCAGCCTGATGCGCCTGGGCTACGACACCTTCTACGTGCCGGACGCTGCGATCAACACGGTCGAGCACCCACCGGAGAAGAGCTTCATCAAGGCCAGCCGCAAGCTGATGTACCGCTGGTACGGCAACAACCTGCGGCAGAACTCCCGCGCCCTGGGGCTGGGCCTCAAGCGCCTGGGCCTGTTCACCTGCATCGTCCTGCTCGACCAGCGCGTGTCCATGTGGACCAGCCTGCTGGGCCTGACGGTGGCGGTGATCGCCAGCCTCAAGTTCGGCATGGGCTTCTTGCTCGTGTACCTGCTGTGGATCGGCATCACCCGCCTGATCCTCACCATCATGCTGCTGTGCTCGGGCCATAACGTGGGGCCGGCCTACCCGCTGATTCTCTATTACAACCAGATCGTCGGCGCGCTGATGAAGATCTACGTGTTCTTCCGCCTCGACAAGCAGTCCTGGACCCGCCAGCCGACTGCCCTCAAGCGTGACCTCGAAAGCTTTCAACAATGGTTCAACACCTGGTCTTCACGGACCATGACCTTCTCGGCAGCCAGCATCTTCGTCGCTGTGCTGTTCATGGTCGTGTGAGCCCCCCGGAACGGATCTAACAGGAACGAAATCGCCATGAATACCGCCGTGAACGCCAATGTCGTGCATGAGTCCGAAGCCCAGCGCCAGCATGTCCGGGTACGTATCCCTGCCAAGCTGCGCTACCTGGACCGCAATCGCGAACCGCACGATGTGAAGGTGGACGATCTCTCCGCCGGGGGCCTGTCCTTCCATACCAGCAAACCCTTGAACGTCGGCGATGTGCTGCGCGGTCGCCTGCAGTTCACGGTCGACAACCTGGGCCTGTCCATGGACGTCGAGTTCCAGGTGCGCTCCTACCAGAGCACCGGTCGCACCGGCGTGCAGTTTCAGAACCTCGAACCGCGCGACGTGGCCACCCTGCGCCATATCATCACCACTTTCCTGTCCGGCGAGATGATCAACGTCGGCGGCGTGCTCAGCACCCTGCAACGCGACAACTTCACCAAGGCACGCAAGCAGAAAGACAGCGGCTCGGGGCTCTCGGCCTTCGGTCGCCTGCGCGCGGTGACCGTCAGCCTGGGCGTGTTCGTGGTCGGCGTGGCCGCGTTCGGCTTCATCGCCAAGTCGCTGTACGGCATGTACTTCGTCAGCCACGCCGAGGCCGGTGTGGTCTCGGTGCCCACCACCAACGTCACCATGCCGCGCGACGGCAGTGTGCAGAGCCTAGTGGAAAACGGCGCCCATGTGGTCAAGGGCGCGCCGCTGGCAAGCTTCAGCACCAGCATGCTCGATTTGCTCAAAGGCCATCTGGACGACTCGCAGCTCGAGCCCGCCAAGGTCGAGGAGCTGTTCGGCAAGCAGCTCTCCGGCACGCTCACCAGCCCATGCGACTGCGTCGTCGCCCGCCAGCTGGTGGATGACGGCCAGTACGCCAGCAAGGGCCAGCCGATCTTCCAACTGGTGCCACGCACCACCAACCCGATGGTCGAGGCGCGCTTCAGCTATCGCCAGTTCGACCAGGTCAAGCCAGGCACCCGCGTGCAGTTCCAGGTGGCCGGCGAAGACGAGATGCGCACCGGCAAGATCGTCAGCAGCGCCAGCCTCAACAGCGAAGACCTGGCCTCGGATATCCGCGTGCAGATCAAGCCTGACAGTGGCCTGCCGGCAGAACTGGCCGGTCGCCCGGCGGCCGTCAACGCCGATCGTGGCCCGTCCCTGGACTGGCTGATCGACAAAGCCGTAGCCCGCGGGCTGTAAGAGGGATCGGACCATGAACCCTTCGAACCGTATGACACCGCTGCAAGCGGCCGGGGCCTTGTTCGCGGGTAAACCCGCTCCCATAGGGATCGAATCGAGCCCTGCGCGCAGCATTCGCCCGCTGGCCTGGTGCGGCCTGGCCTTGGCCGTCGCCCTGGCCGGCTGCTCGGGCCTGCCCGACCAGCGCCTGGCCAACGAGGCCATGAAGCGCGGGGACACCGCCCTGGCCGAGCGCAATTACAAGGCCCTGGCCGACCTTGGCTACAGCGATGCCCAAGTGGGCCTGGCCGATATCCAGGTCGCCAGCCAGGACCCTGCCAAGCTCAAGGCAGCCGAGGCCACCTACCGCGCCGCCGCTGCCACCTCGCCCCGAGCCCAGGCACGCCTGGGTCGCCTGCTGGTGGCCAAGCCTGGCACTACCCAGGCCGAGCGCGAGGAGGCCGAAACCCTGCTCAAGCTCGCCGCCCAGCAAGGCGAGCGCAACACCCTGATCCCGCTGGCGATGCTCTACCTGCAATACCCGCAAAGCTTCCCCAAGGTGAACGCCCAGCAGCAGATCGACCAGTGGCGCGCCGCCGGTAACCCCGAGGCGGGCCTGGCCCAGGTGCTGCTCTACCGCACCCAGGGCACCTACGACCAGCACCTGGGCGACGTCGAAAAAATCTGCAAGGCCGCGCTGGACACCACCGACATCTGCTATGTGGAACTGGCCACCGTCTACCAAAAGCGCGCCCAGCCCGACCAGCAGGCCGCACTGATCCAGCAGCTCAAGGCCGCCTATGGCCGTGGCATCGTGCCGGCCACCCGGGTCGACAGCGTCGCCCGCGTGCTGGCAGACCGCAGCCTGGGCCAGACCGACGAAAAGACCGCCAAGGAGCTGCTCGAGCAAGTCGCCCCGGTCAATCCGGCTTCCTGGGTGAGCCTGGCGCAGTTGTTGTACGACTTCCCGGAGCTGGGCGACAACGACCAGTTGCTCGCCTACATCGAAAAGGGCCGTCAGGCCCAGCAGCCCCGCGCCGAACTGTTGCTCGGCCGCCTCTACTACGAAGGCAAGACGCTCCCGGCCGACGCCAGCAAAGCCGAAGAACACCTGCAGGCCGCCGCCGCCGCCGGCGAGGTCAGCGCCCACTATTACCTCGGCCAGCTGTACCGCCGTGGCTACCTGGGCCACGTCGAGCCGCAAAAAGCCGTCGACCACCTGCTCAGTGCCGCCCGTGGCGGGCAGAACAGCGCCGACTACGCCCTGGCCCAACTGTTCAGCGAAGGTCATGGCATTCGCCCTGCTCCGGCCAACGCCTGGGTGTTCGCCCAACTGGCCCAGGCCAACCCGTCGCCGCAATCGACCGAGCTGCTGCAAAAGCTCGACACGCAATTGAGCCCTGACCAGCGCAACCAGGCCCAGCGCCTGCTGGACCAGGAAAAGCAGGCACGCGGCAGCATGGCCCAGGTCGGTTCCAACCCCCTGGCCTTCGAAGCCCTGCAAGACGACGCAAAAGAAGAAGTAGACGGTGAGGACTCGCTATGACGCTCAATCCCTTCGTGAAAGCCGGCATTGGCCTGAGCTTCGCCCTGCTGTGGTCGTGCCCGACCCTGGCGGACATGACCGCCGAGAAGAACTTCGGCCTGGACATCAAGATCACCGGCCAGTCCGAGGACGACCGCGACCTGGGCACCCGCTCCGGCGGTGACGTCAACGGCCTGGGCCTTGACCTGCGCCCTTGGGTCTACGGCGAACGCGGCAACTGGAGCGCCTTCGCCATGGGCCAGGCAGTAGCCGCCACCGATATCATCGAGACCGACACGCTGCGCCAGTCCGAGGACGGCAGCACCGTGGACAACGCCGATGACAGCCGCAAGCCGGACAAGAGCTACCTGGCCATGCGCGAGTTCTGGGTCGGCTACAGCGGCTTCACGCCCTACCCAGGCGAACAGCTGCGCCTGGGCCGCCAACGCCTGCGCAGCGACGACGGCATGTGGCGCGACACCAACATCGAAGCGTTGAACTGGACCTTCGACACCACCCTGCTCAAGGCCGATCTGGGTGTGGCACAGCGCTTCAGCGAATACCGCACCGACCTCACCGAGCTTGCGCCCGAGGACAAGGACCGCACCCACGTGTACGGCAACGTTGCCACCCAGTGGACACCTGGGCACTGGGTCGGCGTGCGCGCCCACCACTCCAGTGACAGCGGCAGCCTGAAAGACCCCGGCGAAACCGTCGACCCGTTGGACAAGACCCGCACGGGCGATCTGACCTGGCTGGGCCTGGAGGCCAACAGCGACGCCTACAACTGGCGCAACGACCACACCGTCAACTATTGGGGCAGCGTCACCTGGCTGACCGGCGATCGCGACACCCTCAGCACCCAGACCGTAGGCAACGACCAAGTCGCCACCGGCAAGCAGAGCGGCGATGTCAACGCCTGGGCCACTGACTTGGGTGTGCGCCTGCGTCTGGACCCCAACTGGCAGGTCGGTGCGGCCTATGCCCGTGGCAGCGGCGGTGGCGGCAGCGACGGTTCGAGCAACTACGAGCAGACCGGGCTCGAGAGCAACCGCTCCAACTTCACCGGCACCCGCTCTCGCGTGCACCGCTTCGGCGAAGCCTTCCGTGGCGAGCTGGGCAACCTGCAGGCGGCCACCCTGTTCGCCTCCTGGCAACTGCGCGACGACTATGACGCAAGCTTCATCTACCACAAGTTCTGGCGCGTCGATGACCAGCAGAACATCGGTTCCAGCGGCATCAACGCGGTGGTCGAGGACAACGGTGTGAACCGTCCGCTGATCAATGGCGAGAAGGACCTGGGCCAGGAAATGGACGTGGTGGTCACCAAGTACTTCAAGCAAGGCCTGCTGCCGGCTTCGATGAGCCAAGCCATCGACGAGCCGTCGGCCCTGGTGCGCCTGCGTGCCGGCGTGTTCAAGCCAGGCGATGCCTACGGCAGCGAAGCTGATTCCTACATGCACCGCGCCTTCGTCGACGTGATCTGGCGCTATTGAGGCCCGGGAGAGGACACTCATGAACCTTCACCCGCATTTTCGCCATGGCCTGCTGGCCAGTGCCCTGCTGTTGGCCAGCAGCGGCCTGGCCTATGCCGAGCCGGTCAAGCCGGTGGTCAAGGAATTGCAGCAGGCCAAGACCTACACGGTCTCCAGCGCGCCGATCGAGCCGTTGCAGATGGACCCGCCCAAGCTGCCCGACCTCTCCGGCTACACCGCCGAAGCGGTTCAGAAAAAGCTCGACCGCAGCCAAAAAGGCAAGGTCAGCGTGCGCCGCATGCTCCAGGAGGAATCGCTCAAGGAGTTCATCGGCGGCGACAACAAAGGCGCCGAGTGGGTTCGTCGCCAGCAGGGCATTCCCCAGGCGATCTTCATCGATGATGGCCATGTGGACCTGGTGCAGTTGAGCAAGCAGGTGCCCAAGCAGTACCTGCGCGAAACCGAGCCGGGCGTGTACCTGGCACGCCTGCCGATCGTGGTCGGGCGCAAGGGCGTGCTGGAGATCAATGGCAAGGTCAAGGAACTGCGCCTGTCCCAAGAGGGCGGGTCATTTCTGATCAACGACGGCAAGCTGTTCGTCACCGACACCCAGGTCACCGCCTGGCGCGAGAAGGACAACGGCCCCGCCACCTTCCGCAAGCCGGACGAGTTCCGTCCGTTCCTGTTGTCCTGGGGCGGTACCGAGACCTACATCGTCAACAGCAAGATGGCCAGCTTCGGCTACGCCAAGTCCAAGTCGTATGGCGTCAGTATCTCCCAGTACACGCCGAACATGGCCAAGCGCATGGGCCGTCCGGAACCTACCGGCTGGATCATCGGCTCCGAATTCAGCGACATGTGGTACGGCTTCTATTGCTACGAGACCCAGGACTTCGTGATCAAGGACAACACCTATCGCGACAACATCGTCTACGGCATCGACCCCCACGACCGCTCGCACCGCCTGATCATCGCCGGCAACACTGTGTACGGCACCAAGAAAAAGCACGGGATCATCGTCTCGCGTGAGGTCAACGACAGCTGGATCATCAACAACAAGAGCTACGACAACAAGCTCTCCGGCGTGGTCCTGGACCGTAACAGCGTCAACAACCTGGTGGCCTACAACGAGATCTACCGCAACCACACCGACGGCATCACGCTGTACGAAAGTGGCGACAACCTGATCTACGGCAACAAGCTGCTCAACAACCGCCGGCACGGCATCCGCGTGCGCAACAGCGTGAACATCCGCCTGTACGAAAACCTCGCCATGGCCAACGGCCTGGTGGGCGTGTACGGGCACATCAAGGACCTCTCCGACACCGACCGCGACATCGCCCTGGACCCCTTCGATGCCAAAGTCTCGCTGATCGTGGTCGGCGGTGAACTGGCGGCCAATGGCTCCGGTCCCCTGTCGATCGACTCGCCGCTGTCGGTCGAGCTCTACAAGGTCTCCATGCTCGCCCCGCGCAAGGCCAACGGCATCAGCCTCAACGGCGTGCTCGGCGAGCGCCAGGACGAAATCCTCGACCTGCTGGTGCGCCAGCAGAAGGCCGTGCTGATCGACCCGGTCGAACGCCAGACCGAAATGATCGATTAAGGAAGCCCAGACCATGACTCCGCATCTGATGAAACTGCTCGGCTTGTCCGCCGCCCTCCTGGCCATCAGCCAGGGCGTGCGCGCCGCCGAGGTGCAGGCCCCGAGCTTCACCGCCGAGCCTTGCTGCCAGCTGTGCCCAGAGGCCCACGACGCCAGCCGTTACGTGACCCGCTACCAGCAGAACTTCACGACTCTGGTCCAGGCCAAAGGCGACTGGCTGTTCCGTACCCGCGAAGACCTGCGCACCGAATTCAACACCACCCCGGCCGGCTACAAACGCCTGCAACAGGTACATGACGCGTTCAAGAAACGCGGCGTGGAACTGGTGCTGGTGTACCAGC
Organism: Pseudomonas guariconensis; assembly: GCF_900102675.1. Classification (GTDB taxonomy): domain Bacteria; phylum Pseudomonadota; class Gammaproteobacteria; order Pseudomonadales; family Pseudomonadaceae; genus Aquipseudomonas; species Aquipseudomonas guariconensis. The sequence continues at coordinate 76,863 of NZ_FMYX01000016.1, read as the reverse complement.
CAACCCGTGGCCTGGTGAACCGCAACATGCTCAACCCCGCCGAGAAAGCCGCCTTCGATTATCAAAAGGCGCTGGGCAACTACCAGGCCATGCTCAAGCGCTTCGCCAGCATGGGCTACAACGTGCCCGACCTGTCGCCGCTGACCAACGAGCAATTGGCCGCCGCCGACCAGGGCAAGGACTTCTACTTCCGCGGTGACCAGCACTGGACGCCCTACGGCGCCGAGCGCGCGGCCAAGATCGTGGCCGACACCGTACACAAGATGCCAGCCTTCGAAGGCATCCCGCGCAAGGAATTCGAAACCCACAAGTCCGGCCGCATGGGCAAGACCGGTACCCTGCACAACGTCGCCGGGCAACTTTGCGGCACCAGCTATGCGGTGCAGTACATGGACCAGTTCGCCACCGAGCCCAAGGGCGGTGCGAGCGATGGCGACGACCTGTTCGGCGATTCAGGCAATGCCAAGATCACCCTGGTCGGCACCAGCCACAGCGGCAAGAACTACAACTTCTCGGGCTTCTTGCAGCAGTACATCGGTGCCGACGTGCTCAACGTCGCCTTCCCCGGTGGTGGCCTGGAAGGTTCGATGATCCAGTACTTGGGCAGTGAAGAGTTCAAAAAGAACCCACCGAAGATCCTCATCTGGGAGTTCTCGCCGCTGTACCGCCTGGACCAGGAAACCATCTGGCGCCAGATCCTCGCCTTGCTCGACGACGGCTGTGACGACCGTCCGGCCCAGATGAGCGCCAGCGCCACCCTCAAGCCCGGTAAGAACGAGCTGATGGTCAACGGCAAGGGCGGTGTGATCAAAGACCTGATCAACCGCAATCACCAGCTGGACATCAAGTTCGAGGACACCTCGGTAAAGGTCCTGCAGGCCACCCTCTGGTACCTCAACGGCCGCCACGAGGACATCAAGATCGAGAAGCCGGAAACCTCCGACACCGACGGCCGCTTCGTCTTCCAGATGCGCGAAGACGAGGACTGGGCCAGTCAGAACCTGCTCGCCCTCGAGATCCAGGGGCCGGAAACCGGCACCCAGAAAGTCGAGGCCAAGCTGTGCAAACGCAACAACTTCGCCGGTCATGCGCAGAACACCGCGCAGGCCGGCCAGTGAGGCGACCATGAACCCATTGCGCACAATCACCGCACCTGCCCTGCTCGCCCTGGCCCTGTTCGGCCCGGCCGCGCAGGCCGGCAGCCTGGTGCCGCCACAGGGCTACTACGCAGGCATCGAGAAGCTCAAGAAAGGCGACGGCAACTTCCGCTGCGAACCGGCGCCCAAGCCCTACACCGGCCCCCTGCAGTTTCGCAGCAAGTACGAAGGCTCCGACGGTGCCCGTGCGACCCTGAACAAGGCGTCCGAAAAGGCCTTCCGCCAGTCCACCGAGGACATCACCACGCTCGAGCGTGGCGTCAGCAAGATGGTCGGCCAGTACATGCGCGATGGCCGCCCGGCCCAGCTCGACTGCGCCCTGACCTGGCTGGGTACCTGGGCGCGGGCCGATGCGCTGGCGTCCACCGACTACAACCACACCGGCAAGTCGATGCGCAAATGGGCGCTGGGCAGCATGAGCGGCTCGTGGCTGCGCCTTAAGTTCTCCAACTCCCAGCCGTTGGCCGCGCACCAGGCCGAGGCCGAGCTGATCGAGAAATGGCTGGCGCGCCTGGCCGAACAGACCGTGCGCGACTGGAGCGACCTGCCGCTGGAGAAGATCAACAACCACAGCTACTGGGCGGCCTGGTCGGTGATGGCCACCGCCGTGGCCACCGACCGGCGCGACCTGTTCGACTGGGCGGTGAAGGAATACAAGGTCGGCGCCAACCAGGTGGACGAACAGGGCTTTTTACCCAACGAGCTCAAGCGCAAGCAGCGAGCCCTGGCCTACCACAACTACGCCCTGCCGCCGCTGGCGATGATCGCAAGCTTTGCCCAGGTCAACGGCGTGGACGTGCGTGGCGAGAACAACAACGCCTTGCAGCGCTTGGCGCAACGAGTGCTCAGCGGGTCGAAGGATCCGAGCGCGTTCAAGACCCGCAACGGCGAGAAACAGGACATGCACGACCTGAAGATCGACAGCAAGTATTCGTGGATGGAGCCCTACTGCAGCCTCTATGCGTGCAGTGGCGACACCCTCCAGCGCAAGCGCGGCATGCAGCCGTTCAACAGTTTCCGCTTAGGCGGAGACCTGACCCGGGTCTACGACCCGAGCGCAGAGAGCAAGAAGTGACACGACACCCTGTGGGAAGCGGGTGAACCCGCTCCCACAGGGCCTTGGTATCTCCCACTTTCGAGTGGGGGGTTTGGGGGGCGCTGTGCCCCGGATGCTGTGAACAAAAAAGGAGAACCGGGATGGTCTTCTCGTCCAACGTGTTCCTGTTCCTGTTCTTGCCGATCTTCCTCGGCCTGTATTACTTGAGCGGGCAACGCTATCGCAACCTGCTGCTGTTGATCGCCAGTTACATCTTCTATGCCTGGTGGCGGGTGGACTTCCTGGCACTGTTCGCCGGTGTCACCCTGTGGAACTACTGGATCGGCCTCAAAGTCGGCGCCGCGGGCGTGCGTACCAAGCCAGCCCAACGCTGGCTGCTGCTGGGTGTGGCAGTCGACCTGGCGATTCTGGGCTACTTCAAGTACGCCAACTTCGGCGTCGAGAGCCTCAACGCGATCATCACGTCGTTCGGCCTGGAACCGTTCATCCTCACCCATGTGCTGTTGCCGATCGGTATCTCGTTCTACATCTTCGAGTCGATCAGCTACATCATCGACGTGTACCGCGGCGACACCCCGGCCACGCGCAACCTGATCGACTTCGCGGCATTCGTGGCGATCTTCCCGCACCTGATCGCCGGCCCCGTGCTGCGTTTCAAGGACCTGGTCGACCAGTTCAACAACCGCACCCACACCCTGGACAAGTTCTCCGAAGGCTGCACCCGCTTCATGCAGGGCTTCATCAAGAAAGTGTTCATCGCCGATACCCTGGCGGTGGTCGCCGACCACTGCTTCGCCCTGCAGAACCCGACCACGGGCGATGCCTGGCTGGGCGCACTGGCCTACACCGCGCAGCTGTACTTCGATTTCTCCGGCTACAGCGACATGGCCATCGGCCTGGGCTTGATGATGGGCTTTCGCTTCATGGAGAACTTCAAGCAGCCGTACATCAGCCAGTCGATCACCGAGTTCTGGCGGCGCTGGCACATCAGCTTGTCGACCTGGCTGCGTGATTACCTCTACATCACCCTGGGTGGCAACCGCAAAGGCACCTTCAACACCTACCGCAACCTGTTCCTGACCATGCTGCTGGGCGGGCTTTGGCACGGCGCCAACTTCACCTACATCATCTGGGGCGCCTGGCATGGCACCTGGCTGGCCATCGAGCGCGCCCTGGGCATCGACACCAACCCGCAGCGCTTCAACCCGATCAAGTGGGCGTTCACCTTCCTGCTGGTGGTGGTTGGCTGGGTGATCTTCCGCGCCGAGAACCTGCACGTGGCCGGCCGCATGTACGGCGCCATGTTCAGCTTCGGTGAGTGGCAGTTGTCGGAACTCAACCGCGCCCAGCTCACCGGCCTGCAGGTCGCGACCTTGGTGGTCGCCTACGTCACCTTGGCGGTGTTCGGCCTGCGCGACTTCTACCGCAACGCCAAGCCCACGCCCAAGGCCACCCCGGTGCAGATCAACGCCGACGGCTCCGTGGGCCTGGACTGGACCCGCGTCATGACCCGCGCCCTGGTCCTGCTGCTGTTCGTTGCCTCGGTGCTCAAGCTCTCGGCGCAGAGCTACTCGCCGTTCCTCTACTTCCAGTTCTGAGGACAGGACCATGAACCGGACACTACGCATCACCTATTCCCTGTCGTTCCTGGGCCTGCTGACCGGGCTTGGCGCCTGGTCGGTGGGCGGCCTTGAAAGCTTCAACCGCACCGAGCAGATGACCCTGCTCAACGGCAAGCTGGCCAAGGCCGCCGAGACCCACTACGACGAGCAGTTCCCGATCAAACGCATCGGCACCAACCTGTGGGCGGCGCTGGACTACAAGCTGTTCAACGAAGGCCGCCCGGGCGTCGTGCTGGGCCGCGAGCAGTGGCTGTTCAGCGATGAAGAGTTCAAGCCCACTGCCGGCGCCGAGCAGCTGATGCAGGAGAACCTGGCGCTGATCCGCGGCGTGCGCGACACCCTGCAGCGCCAGGGCACGCAGCTGGTGCTGGCGATCGTCCCGGCCAAGGCGCGGATCTATTCCGAGTACCTGGGCAAGGACCAACCGGCCAGCCTGCACGAGAACCTGTACAACCAGTTCCACGCCCAGGCCCGCCAGGCCGGTGTCTTCGCTCCGGATCTGCTCGCGCCCCTGGAGCAGGCCAAGGCCCGTGGCCAGGTGTTCCTGCGCACCGACACCCACTGGACGCCCATGGGTGCCGAGGTCGCGGCCCAGGCCCTGGCCGAGGCGGTGTCGCGCCAGAGCCTGCTCAATGGCGACCCGCAGGCGTTCATCACCGAAGCCGGCGCCACCAGCCCCTACAAGGGCGACCTGACCAACTTCCTGCCGCTGGACCCACTGTTCAGCAACCTGTTGCCCTCACCGGACAACCTGCAGCAACGCAGCACCCGTCCGGTCGAGGCCGAAGGTGAAGCAGGCGACGCGCTGTTCGCCGAAACCCAGATCCCGGTGGCGCTGGTCGGTACCAGCTACAGCGCCAACCCGCACTGGAACTTCCTCGGCGCCCTGCAGCAAGCCTTGCGCAGCGACGTGGCCAACTACGCCGAAGACGGCCATGGCCCCCTGCTGCCAATGCTCAAGTACCTGCAGAGCGACGCCTTCAAGGACGCTCCCCCGCAAGTGGTGGTGTGGGAATTCCCCGAACGTTATCTGCCAATGAAGAACGACCTCAGCGCCTTCGATCCGACCTGGATCGCCCAGCTGAAGAACACCCGCAAGACCGAAGAAAACCTGGCCCTGTCGTCCAATCGGACGGTTCACTGAAGAGGACATCAACATGACCAACAAACCTTCCTTCGCTAAAGCCTTCACCCTCGCTGCGGGCCTGTCCCTGCTCTCGCTGCAGGCCCTGGCCGGCGCCGATGCGGCGCTCTATGGCCCGAGCGCGCCAAAAGGCTCGACCTTCGTGCGCCTGTACAACGCCTCCTCCAGCCCTGCCGCGGCGTCGGTGGGCAACACCCAGATCAAGCCGGTCGGCGCCCAGGCCAGCAGCGACTTCAGCTTCCTGCCCGGAGGTGACTACACCGCCCAGGTCGGCGGCAAGAGCGTCCCGGTCAAACTGGCCGCGGACAAGTACTACACCTTGGTCAACAACGCTGGCGGCAGCCCGCAACTGATCGAAGAACCACCGTTCAAGAACAAGCAGAAAGCCCTGGTGCGCGTGCAGAACCTGAGCGACCAGTCGCTGACCCTCAAGACTGCCGACGGCAAGACCGAAGTGGTCAAGCCTGTGGCCGCCAAAGGCCGTGGCGAGCGCGAGATCAACCCGGTCAAGGTCAGCCTGGCCCTCTACGAAGGCGACAAGAAAGTCAGCGACCTCAAGCCGGTCGCCCTCGAGCGTGGTGAAGCCGCGGTGCTCTATGTCACAGGTTCCGGCAGCAACCTGTCGCCGGTCTGGGTCACCCGTCCCGTTGCCAGCAACTGATTCAAACCCCTATCGACCTTTTGGAGAAACATCATGATTCCGGTAATTCTTTCTGGTGGTAGCGGTTCGCGTCTGTGGCCTCTGTCGCGCAAGCAGTTCCCCAAGCAGTTCCTGGCCCTGACCGGTGAGCACACCCTGTTCCAGCAAACCCTGGAGCGCCTGGTGTTCGAAGGCATGGACAGCCCGATCGTGGTCTGCAACAAGGACCACAAGTTCATCGTCCAGGAGCAACTGGCCGCACTCAACTTGCAGACCCAGGGCATCCTCATGGAGCCCTTCGGTCGCAACACCGCGCCTGCGGTGGCCATCACCGCGATGAAGCTGGTCAACGAAGGCCGCGACGAGCTGATGCTGGTGCTGCCGGCCGACCATGTGATCGAGGACCAGAAGGCCCTGCAACGCGCCCTGGCCTTGGCCACCGTGGCCGCCGAGCGCGGCGAGATGGTGCTGTTCGGTGTGCCAGCGACCAAGCCTGAAACCGGCTATGGCTATATCCGCTCCAGCCAGGATGCCCTGCTGCCCGAAGGCGTGGCGCGCGTGGCGCAGTTCGTCGAAAAACCCGACGAGAAGCGCGCCAACGAGTTCGTCCGCGCCGGCGGTTACTTCTGGAACAGCGGCATGTTCCTGTTCCGCGCCAGCCGCTTCCTCGAAGAGCTGAAAAAGCACGACCCGGACATCTACGACACCTGCCTTCTGGCCCTGGAGCGCAGCGACGAACAAAGCGACGTGCTGAGCATCGACGCTGCGACCTTCGCCTGCTGCCCGGACAACTCCATCGACTACGCGGTGATGGAAAAGACCCAGCGTGCCTGCGTGGTACCGCTGTCGGCCGGCTGGAGCGACGTGGGTTGTTGGTCGTCGCTGTGGGAAGTGCACGAGAAAGACGACAACGGCAACGTCACCAAGGGCGACGTGGTGGTGCAAGACAGCCACAACTGCATGATCCACGGCAACGGCAAGCTGGTCTCGGTGATCGGCCTGGAGAACATCGTGGTGGTCGAGACCAAGGACGCCATGATGATCGCCCACAAAGACAAGGTCCAAGGCGTCAAGCAACTGGTCAACACCCTTGACCAGCAAGGCCGCAGCGAGACCCAGAACCACCTGGAGGTATACCGCCCGTGGGGCTCGTACGATTCGGTGGACATGGGCGGACGCTTCCAGGTCAAGCACATCACCGTCAAGCCGGGCGCGAGCCTGTCGCTGCAGATGCACCACCACCGCGCCGAACACTGGATCGTGGTGTCCGGCACCGCCGAGGTGACCTGCGACGAGAACGTGTTCTTGCTCACCGAGAATCAGTCGACCTACATCCCCATCGCCTCGGTCCACCGCCTGCGCAACCCAGGCAAGATCCCGTTGGAGATCATCGAAGTACAGTCCGGCAGCTACCTGGGCGAAGATGACATCGAGCGCTTCGAAGATGTCTATGGCCGCACCTCGACGCCAGTGGAACGCGGCATCTCGATCAAGACCATTGCGCAGTAGAGCGGCTAGCCGCTAGCGGCAAACTGCAAGAAAAAAGCAGGGCGGCGTGAACCGACCATTCGGATTCACCACCGCCCTGCTTTTTTCTTGTGGCTTGCCGCTTGAAGCTTGAAGCTCGCAACTCCAAGATACCCAAATCCTCGAAACGGAATTTGGACGACATGCTCATTGGCGCCCTGCTCATCCTCACCTGGCTGGTTCTGCTGCTGCGCTACCCGGCCAAGGCCTTGCCGATTTCCCTGGCGGCGGTGTTCGGCCTCGGGTTGGTGGCACTCGGGGTGGTGTGGCAGGACAGTCGCGAAGCCTCGCAGCTGGCGCGCCTGGACCTGCGCCTGAGCTACGCCCCCGACAAGTGCCCTGCCGATCGCACCTTGCAGGTGCACATGAAGAACGGCAATTCAGTGCCCCTCACCGAACTGCGCTGGCGCGTCGCCGCCTATGCCCCAGGTGACACCGTCAACCTGGCCGAGAACACCTACAACGCCCCGCGCTACCGAGGCCCCGGCGAGCTGCAACCGGGCGCCGAATGGACCGACTGCCTGCCCCTGCCGCCGCTGCGCAGTGGGTACCGGCCGCAGACATTGGAATTTCGTGCCGAACATCTGCAAGGTACATTCGCCAACTAATGTGTTGCCGGTGTCGAGCCGTTCGCGAGTAACCCGCGAGGGAGCCGACACAAGTTCATACCCATCCCCTCTGCCAACAGGCCTGAACCCATGCCCACCGTCCTGATCACCGGTTGTTCCAGCGGCATCGGCCGCGCCCTGGCCGACGCCTTCCGCGATGCCGGCCACCACGTGTGGGCCACCGCCCGCAAGCCCGAGGATGTCGAACGACTGGCCGCCGCAGGCTTTGCGGCGCGGCAGTTGGATGTCACTCACCCCGATGACCTGGCGCGTCTGGCCGACGAGCTGCAGGACCGCCATGGTGGTCTGGACATCCTCATCAACAACGCCGGCTACGGCGCCATGGGGCCCCTGCTCGACGGTGGCGTCGAGGCCATGCGCCAGCAGTTCGAGACCAATGTCTTTGCCGTGGTCGGGGTCACCCGCGCGCTGTTCCCGCTGCTGCGTCGCAACCGGGGCCTGGTGGTGAACATCGGCAGCGTGTCGGGTGTACTGGTCACCCCGTTCGCTGGCGCCTACTGCGCCTCCAAGGCGGCCGTGAATGCCCTGAGCGATGCCCTGCGCCTGGAGCTCGCGCCGTTCGGCATTCGCGTGATGGAAGTGCAGCCCGGAGCCATCGCCTCGCAGTTCGCCGACAACGCTCAACGTGAAGCCGAAGGGGTGCTGGCGGCGGATTCGCCGTGGTGGCCGTTGCGCGATTACATCCAGGCGCGGGCCCGAGCTTCCCAGGACAAACCCACGCCAGCCGCGGTGTTCGCCCAAGGGCTGTTGGCAGCGACCCGTAAGCGCCCGACGCCTGCCATGGTACGCCTGGGCAATGGCAGCACGGCCCTGCCGCTGCTGGCCCGGCTGCTGCCCCGGCGGTTGCTGGACAAGGTGCTGCGCAAACGCTTCGGGTTGCTGCGCCCACTCTGATACGGCGCAGCGCCTTTCGCGGCTACCCCCCGCCCACAGGTGCCCTGCGGCCCTTGAAAGCCACAGTACCTGTGGGCGCTGGCGAAGCCTGGGACGGGCCGCATAGCGGCCCCTTAGGCCTTCTCGTCGAACGCCTGCCAGCCACCGCCCAGGGCTTTGTACAACCCCACCAGCGCCTGGGACACTGCCGCCGAACTATCGATCCACTGCTCCTCGCTGGCCAGCAGCGCGCTCTGCACGGTCAGCACATTGAGAAAGTCCACCGCCCCTTCCACGTACTGTCGCTGGGCCGTCTCCAGCGCGACGCGGTTCTGTCTCACCGCCTCGGCCAGATGATCGCGACGCAACTGGCTGGCGTTGTACAACCGCAGCACATCGTCGATCTCATGCCAGGCACTCAGCACCACTTTGCGGTAATTGAGCGCCGCCTCCTGCTGCTGCGCCTCACGCAGCTCGAGCGTGCCTTTCAGGCGCCCGCCTTCGAAGATCGGCAACGACAACTGCGGGCCGAAGGCGAAACGCCGGGCGTCCCACGCACCGAAGTCAGACAGCTGCATGGCCTGCAAGCCCGCGCTGCCGGAGAGCCGAATGCTCGGGTAGAAGTCGGCCTTGGCCACGCCGATGCTGGCGGTAGCCGCGTGCAGCCGCGCCTCGGCCTGGCGGATATCAGGACGGCGCTCGGCGAGCGCTGACGGCAGGCCGATGGCAAAGCGCTGCTGCGGTGTCGGCAAATCGCCAGGGGCCAGCAACTCGCTTTGCAGGCTACGCGGAGGTTGCGCGGCGAGCAGGCTCAGGGCGTTGATCAGGTCGTCGCGGCGCGCCTCCAGCGTGGGCAAACGCGCCTCGATCGACGCCACCTGGGCGCTGGCCTGGGCCACGTCCAGGCGCGTAGCGACGCCTTCGGCCTGACGATCCTGGGACAGCTTGAGGCTGTGCCGGGCGACCTTGAGGTTGTCCTGGGTGACTTCCAGGGTGTGCTGCACCGCGCGCAACTGGATGTAATCACCTGCCGTTTCGGACAACAGCGCCAGCAGTACGCCGCGCCGGTCGTTCTCGGCCACTTGCACCGAAGCATCGGCCGCCTCGACCTGGCGACGTACCCGTCCCCACAGGTCCAGCTCCCAGCCTGCGACCAGATCGCCCTGCCATAGATTGAAGGCAGACTTGCCCGCTTTGCCAGACGGGTCGTTCAGGCCTTCGGCGCTGTTGCGCGCGCGGCTGTAGCCGGCGTTCACATCCACCGAAGGCACCTCGTCGGCCGCCACGGTGCTGCGCAAGGCGCGGCTTTGCAGCAGGCGCGCACTGGCCATTTGCAGGTCAAGGTTACGTTCGGCGACGTGCTGGATCAGCGCGCTCAGACGGGCATCGTGGAAGCTGTCCCACCAGCGCAGCTCCAGCGGCTCGGCGGTCGGCTGACTTGCCGCCGCCTCGCCTTGCAGCTGCGCCCAGGCCTGGGGCGCCTGGCTCTCGGGGCGCTTGAAATCCGGCCCGAGGGTGCAGCCGGCGAGCATCACCGCCAGCAGCAGAGGGCTAATGCGTGTTACCGCCTTCATCGCGCGCTCACCGCTTTGCCATCGAGGGTGTCGCCGTCGGTGTCGATGGTCGCCACCACCGACATCCCCACCCGCAGGCGCTCGAGCAGTGGCTGGCCATCATCGAAGACGATCTTCACCGGAATACGCTGCACCACCTTGGTGAAGTTGCCGGTGGCATTGTCTGGCTTGACCGCGGCGAAGGTGACGCCGGTGGCCGGGGCGATGCTCTGCACATGGCCGTGCAGTTTCTCCCCGGAAAAAGTATCGACACTGATGCTCACCGGCTGGCCCGGCTGCACGTGAGTGAGCTGGGTTTCCTGGAAGTTGCCCACCACGTAGGCCTGCTGCAGCGGCACCACCGAGAGCAGACGCGCGCCCGGATTGACGTACGCACCGATGCGCAGGGCACGCTCGCCGACCATGCCATCCACCGGCGCGGTGATGCGGGTGTAGGACAGATCCAATTGGGCTTTCTCAACGCCAGCCTCGGCACGCTTGAGCTGGCCCTCGGCGCTCGCCACCTGGGCCGTGAGGATGTCCACCTGCTTGCGCGTGGCGACCAACGCCGCCTGGGCGTTGGCCAGACGCGCGCGGGCCTGCTCGACACGGCTGCGCGCCTGCTGGGCGTTCTGCACGGTACCGGCGCCCTGCTCTGCCAGGCGGCTGTAGCGGGTCACTTCATGATCGGCAAAGGCCATTTCGGCCTGGGCGGCCTTCACCGCCGCTTCGGCCTGGGCGATCAACGACGCCTGACGCTCGAGGGTGGCGCGAGCATCGGCGCTCTGCGCCTTGGCCACCAGCAATTGGGCTTGGGCGGCGTCGAGGGCCGCGCGGTAGTCGCGATCATCGATGGTCGCCAGCAACTGGCCGGCGCTGACCTGTTGGTTGTCTTCGACCAGCACTTCCTTGATGAAACCTGGCACCTTCGGCGCGACTACGGTGTAGTCGGCGGTCACATACGCATCGTTGGTGCTTTGCCGGTGGTCGCTGCCCAGCATCCAGGGGGTCACCAGGGCAGCCAGCACGGCCACGGCGAGCACCGAGCCGATCACGAGTGTCTTGCGGTTGTTGGTCATTTCTACAGTCTCGAATTCATCCAGGCGTCAGGCCACCGCACGCGGTGGGTAGATCCGGGTAGGCACGAAAGGAATCAGGCAGATCAGGGCCACGGCGACACCGGCCATGACCAGGTACAGGTCGGCCGAAGTCAGCACTTGGGCTTGTTCGTGGAGGCGCCGGGCCAGGCCTGCCGCCTGGTCATCGACCAGTGGCGCGTTGCCCAGGCTGTCCACCAGATGGTTGGAATGAAAATGCCGACGCACGGTGCCCAGGGCGTCCAGCAGCCCGGTGGCGATCACCGAGGCCAGCCCCTTGACGGTGTTGAACCAGCTGGAGGCGAACGGGCCTTCCTGGGGCGTCATGCCATTGGTGGAGAGCATCAGCAGCGGCAGCACCGACATCGGCTGACCGAACACCTGCAGCAGGTAGAAGGGGTAGAAGTCGCCGCGGATCCATTGCGAAGTCAGCAGGCTGCTGCCCACGCAGGAGACCGCCAGCATCCCCAGGCCCAGCGCCAGCACCCAGCGGCAGTCCACCGCACGGATGTTGCACAGTGCTGCCGTGAGCGGCAGGGCGATCAGTTGCGGCATGGCCACCAGCATCATCAACGGGCTGGTCTGCGCCGGGCGATAGCCCTGGATCTGCGCCAGGTACGCCGAAGGGATGCTGCCCACGCCCGAGAGCACGATCAGCACGCCGGCCAGTGTCACCAGGGCAAAGCTCAGGTTGCGCCGCGTCAGCAGGCGCAGCTGGAAGAACGGCAGTGGCTCGGACCATTCGTTGTACATGAACAGCACCAGCAGCAGCACGCCACCACCGAGCAGCCAACAAATCAGCGGCGAATCGAACCAGCCCCAACGATCGCCCAGGGACAAGCCCAGGACGATGCAGCTGATGGCCGGCAGGCCGAGCACCACGCCCCGCCAGTCGAATTGCTTGAAACGCTCCAGACGCAGCGGGTCCTGGGGCAAGCCCCAGCCCACGCAGAACATGGCCAGACCCGACGGCAGGATGATCTGCCAGAACGCCCACTGCCAACCGACATATTCCGTCCACAAGCCCGCCAATGGCGTGCCCAGGTTGGGGCCGAAGGTCGCGGTCAGGGCATAGCAGGCCAGGCCATAGATCTTGATACCCGGGGGCAGAAAGCGCAGCGCCACGGTCATCAGCATCGGCGGTAAGGCCCCCGATGCCAGGCCCTGGACGATGCGCAGTAGCATCAGGCTGTGCAGATTGGGCGCGAAGGGCTGGACCAGGCCTAGCACGGCGAACAGACCGGTCGCGCATAACGTGAAGCGGCGCAGGGAAAAGGTGCCGGCCATCCAAGGCGCGAAGGCCATGGCCGAGACCGAGGCGGCCGAATACACCGCCAGCAGCCAGGCGCCTTCATCGGCGCCGATGCCCATGGCGCCGCGGATGTCGGCCAGGGAAATTTTCGTCACCGCCTCATTGAGTCCGGCGCAGAGCACCGCCAACAACACGCCGAACAGCCCGACCACCACCCGCAGGCCGAACGCCGTCTGCACCGGTGCTGCAGGCGCCGGAGCGGCGACAGGCACGGCGGAAGGCGCGGACAGGGAACTCATGGACAGACATCTCCAGCAACAAATTCAAGGCAGGAGGGAAGTCTAAGAAGGTCGAATGCTGACGAAAACTGACTTATTGGCAGTTTTATGTTGCACCAGACGCAATCGACACAATTGTTAGGGGGGAGTCGCCGCGCCCACATATCCCCTGTGTGAGCGGGCTTACCCGCGAAATCAGACGACGCGGCGCATGGCACGGGCTGCGCCCGTGGTCACGGCTGAACCCGCGCCTAATGAATCTGCGGTGATCGTCGCTCCGATTGATCCGCGAATGGCCCCGTCAGGGATCGACGCTGCAGCAGGCCTTGAGCGTCTGACGCAACCAACGATGGGCCGGGTCGTTCTGAAAGCGCGGGTGCCAGGCCTGCATGACGGTCACCTGCTCCAGCGGCAGCGGGATCTGGAACGAGCGCAGCGGCAGGCCCAGCTTGTTCACGCTGTTGAGGATGTTGGCCGGCATCGGCAGGATCAGGTCGGAATCCGGTAGCGAGAACATCGCCGAATGAAAGCTCGGGGTGATCAGCGCCACGCGCCGCTGAGCCTTGAAGTTGGCCAGTTCCACATCGATCGGCCCGTTAGCCCGGCCGCGTCGCGACACGCTGATCTGCGGGTAGGCGGCAAAGCGCTGCGGGGTGATCTGGGCGTCGAAGATCGGGTGGTCGCGGCGCGCCAGGCCAATGTATTCGGTGTGAAACAGGCTCTGCACCTTGATCTCCGGACCCAACTCCACGGTCGAGCTGATGATCAAATCGGTGCGCCCGTCGCGCAGCACGCTGTCGTCATCGCCACCCGGGCTCTCGGGCACGAACCTGAGCACCGTGCGCGGCGCCTGCTCGTGCATCATGCGCAACAACTGGGCGCCGTACAGGGCGATGAACAGGTCGTTGGTGCGGATGTTGAAGGCCCGCTCCAGGTTCGGCAGATCCACCTCATCGCCACTGCGAAACACCTGCCCGGCCTGCTCGACCAAGGCCGAGACCTGCTCGCGCAGGGCCAGGGCTCGGGGCGTGGGCACCAGGCCACGGCCAGCGCGCACCAGGATCGGGTCGCCCAGGGCATCGCGGATCCGCCCCAGGGTGCGGCTCATCGCGGCGGGGCTGAGGTTCATGCGCTGCGCCGCGCCGACCACACTGCCCTCATCGAGCAGGGCATCGAGGGCGACGAGCAGGTTCATGTCGGGCAATTGCATGGGCCGTTTTCCGTGACAGCTGTGGGAAAGGACATCTTATCAGGCCGGATGGTTGCGTCTGGCGCAATGTCCCCGTGCGTGGTGGGCCATTTATCCAACGCGATGGACGATCAAGAATGGTGCGCACAGCTTCGCGGGTGAACCCGCAACAAGGCCACCACCGAACCGAAGGAACCTCCATGCCCCGCCCGGTCCTGATCGCCATCGACGCCTCCCCTGCCACCAGCGCCCTGCTCGACCTCGCCCAGCGTCACTGCCGGCCCGGCGAGCACGAACTGCACGTGCTGCTGGCCATCGACACGACCTTCGCCGTGCACGATCACCCGATGGCCTACACCGAAGAGGAACAGCAGGAGTATCCGGCCGCCTGCGAAGAACAGCACCTGGCAGACCAGGCCGTGGCCACGGCGGTACGTGCGTTGCGCAAGGCAGGTTTCAGCAGCCATGGCTGCATGGTCGCCGCAGAGCCCGTCGAGGCCATCGTCGGCAAGGCCAGGGCGCTGGAATGCGAACTGATCATCATGGGCCACCGCCATCTGTCGCGGCTCGGGCGGCTGCTGGATCCATCGATAAGCGCGAAGGTGATCGACCGGGTGCAGGTTCCGGTGTTGGTCGGGGCGGCGGGATAAGCCAACAGGCTCGGTGCTGCCACCGACGCATTCGCGGGTGAACCCGCGAATGCGTCAGGAGCCTCAATGCCGAATTCGGATCAGCCCTCGCTCGGCTTGACCACCACCGTGCAGGTGGTCCCCGCCGCCAGCAAAAAGCCTTCCGGCACTTGATCGATATGAATGCGCACCGGCACCCGCTGGGCCAGACGCACCCAGTTGAAGGTCGGGTTCACGTCGGCGATCAGCTCGCGGCTCTGCGGGTTGTCGCGGTCGTAGATGCCGCGGGCGATACTCTCCACATGCCCCTTGATGCGCTCGCCGCTCATCATCTGCAGTTCGGCCTGGTCGCCCACCTTCACGTGGGGCAGCTTGGTCTCCTCGAAGAAGCCATACACCCAGAACGAGTTCTCATCCACCACCGCCATCACCGCCTCGCCGGTGCGGGCGTAGTCGCCCTTGTGGATGTTGAGGTTGGTGACGTAGCCATCGACCGTGGCAATGATCCGCGTGCGCTTGAGGTTGAGTTCGGCGGCCGCCAGTTGGGCCTGGGCCTGCTGGTAGTCGGCCAGCGCGGCGCTTGCGATGTTGCTGGCGTCGTCGCGGTTTTCCTTGGAGATCACCAGGTTGTCCAGGTCGGCGCGGCGCTTGGCGTTGACCTTGCGCATCTCCCACGTGGCCTTGCGCGAGGCGACCAGGGCCTTGGCTTGGTCCACCGCCAGCTGGTAGTGCTCGGGGTCGATCTGGATCAGCAGGTCTCCCTTCTTCACGCGTTGGTTGTCCTTGACTGGCACGTCCACCACGTAGCCCGGCACGTCAGCAGCGACGTTGATGATGTCGGCGCGCACCCGGCCGTCACGGGTCCAGGGGGTGGTCATGTAGTGCAGCCACAACTGGCGACCGATCACCACGGCGCCCGCCAGCACCAGCAGGGTGGCGATCAGGCTGAAGAATTTTTTCATCGAAGGATTCTCACCAGTAGACAGACAGCGCCATGGCGCCGAAGAGGCAGATGAACAGGCACAGGCGCAGCAGCGCCGGGTGCCAGAAGAAGCGGTAGCCGTCATGGCTTGCGATGAAGCGGTCCAGGCCCCAGGCCAGACCTGCGGCGAACAGGAACATCAAGGTCATGGTGGGCATGTACACGCCATGGAAGGCGATTTCACGAGGCATGGTGCAATCCTTTGGCCGGAGCCAGGGGCGACTTGGGGTCGAGCAGGGACGTACGAATGAAATGCAGGTAGCTCTGCACCCGACGCAACACCGAGGTGTCGAAGTGCCGGGCGAAGGGTTCGTCGGTGGCCTGCACGCGGCTGATGGCATGGTCAACCGCCACCAGGGCGCGTTCGTGGTTGCTGGCGTTGGGCTGCAGGAACAGCCGCGCCAAGGCCCGGCCCATCACGCGGATGGCCTGGCGCCAGGGCTGGCTTTCGGCATAGGCCGGGTGGATCGGGGCGCGCACCTGTTCCTTGCGCAGCTCGATGATCGCGTGGCCGATTTCCAGGACAGTGAACATCCAGCGCATCAGCTCGCTCTGCACCTGCGGCCGGCCGGCAGCCAAACCGTAGGCCTGGTGGAGCAGGTCGCGGGTACGGCTCTCGAACGCCGAGCCCAGTCCGCGCAGGCGACCGGTGATGGCAAATAGCACTTGCTCACGCAGGTCCTGCTCCAGGCGGCTCCACAGCCAACGGCTGTTGGGCGGCAGGATGATCGCCCCGGCGGCGGCGCAGACCAGCATGCCGATGACCATGCCGATGTAATCGTTGATGAACACGTAGGGGTCGTACACCGTCAGGTTGTTCGGCACCGAGCCGATGGCGAAGAACACCAGCAGGCCGATCCCGTAGCCAGCATAGGCCGGGCGCGAGGACAGAAACGCCCCGAGCACGAACACCGGCGCCAGCACCATGCACAGCAATGGGAAACCATCGATCCAGGGGAAGACGAAGAAGGTCTCGAAGAAGCCGACGAAGGCGCCGATCATCGTGCCGCACGCCATCTGGAACGACATGCGTTTGGGGTTCGGCGAGGCAGCCGACAGCCCCACGGTGACTGTCGCGATCAGCGTCATCATGGCGCCGCTTGGCCAGTCGCTGAGTAGCCAGTAGCTGCCCAGCAGCAACAGCACCGCCGAGGCACGCACGCCGGCAGCCAGCGACACCAGCCAGTTGGTCTGGGCCACGTAGGGCTCGTCCCACTGTTCGCGCTCGTGCCTGTGGGCAGCGAGCGAGGCGTGGGTCTGGGCGTAGCTGTACATCTCGTCGACGAAGCGGTAAAGCAGCTCGAAGGCGGTGTGGAAGTCGAGCAGGTCCGACTCGCTGGGCTCGGTCTCGAGGTAGTCGGCGCGCAGGCCGCGCACCTGGGCTTGCAGCCCTTCCTTGTAGGCCGCCAGCTCCAGGGTCAGGCGCAGCGCATCGGCGTCGGTCAGGGCGCGGCCCACATAGGGGTCGAGCAATTCGGCAAGGGTCGCCAGGCCCGGCTCGATGGCCCCGACGATCTGCAACGGCCCACGGGCGCGCAGGCGCTCCAGCAGACTGTGCAGGGCGTTGAAGCGGGTGGTGATGGCCATGAACTCGCTGTTCATGCGCACCAGCCGGCCCGAGCGCCTGCGCATGTGCGGGTCTTCGAAGGCGGTGACGTTGCGCAGACTCTCCAGGCCCACGGCCTCGGCGATGAAACGCACGTTGCTGCTTTCGTAGCGGTCCGGCTGGCTGTCGCCACGCAGGGCCTCGACCACCACCCCGGCGAACACGCCAAAGCGTTGGTACAGGGCGTTGCGCATGGCGGCGCTGGCCGACTGGGGCAGGATCGCCGCGCTGACCAAGGTCGACACCAGGATCCCCAGGGAGATTTCCAGCACCCGCCACACCGCCGCCATGAACGCTTGGTCGGGGTGCTGCAACACCGGCAGGCCGATCATCGCCGCGGTATACCCGGCCAGCACGAAACCATAGGCCTGGAAGGTGCGGTAGCGCATGGCGCCGGCCGAACACAGGCCGACCCACAACGCAAGGCTGGGCAGGAACAGCTCGGTGTTCTGCGGAAAGAGCGCGACCAGCGCGACCATCATCGCCGAGCCCGCCAGGGTGCCGAGCACCCGGTAGAAGCTTTTGGCGAACACATGCCCGCTCTGTGGCTGCATGACGATGAACACGGTGATCATCGCCGTGCGCGGTTGCGGCAGCTCCAGACGCATGGCCAGCCACAAGGTGATGAAGGCGGCTGCCAGGACCTTGAAGATGTAGACCCAGGTCACCCCGTCGGTGCGCGCCCAGGCAAAGAAGCCCCGGCGCCATTCCAGGCTCTGCAGCCAGCGCAGGGGCAGGCTCGATGTGCTCATTCGGCGTGGCTCGGCGTGTCGAAAATGGCCAGGGTCGCAGGCGTTTTCGGCGCCACCTGGCGTTGCTCGTCTGGTACGTCCTGGCCGGCCTGTAGCCCACCACCGAGGGCGGTGACCAGCTCGGCATGGGCGCTCAGGCGCGCGGCCTGGACCTGCTGTTGGATCTGCTGCTGACGGAACAGCAGGGTCTGGGCGTTGAGCACATTCAGGTAATCGGTCAGCCCGCGCTGGAAGGCGACCATGGCGATGTCATAGGTCTTCTGCGCGGCAGCCACGCTCTGTGCGGCGAAGTGCGACTGCTCTTTCATCGACTCGCGGCGGATCAGCTGGTCGGAGATGTTCTTCAGCGCACCGACCACGGTTTCGTTGTAGCGCGCCACCGCCATGTCATAGCCCGCCGATGCCACGCCCAGTTGCGAGCGCAGGCGACCGCCGTCGAAGATCGGCAGGCTGATGGCCGGGCCCACGTTGTAGTTGAACTTGCGCCCGGTGAGAAACTCCAGAGGGCCACCGCCGGTGGCCATGAAGCCCAGACTGCCGACCAGGTCGACGTTGGGGAAGAAGCCCGCGTGAGCCACATCGATGCCACGAGCCTGGGCCGCCACCTGCCAGCGGCTGGCGACCACATCGGGGCGCTGGCCGACCAGTTCGGCGGGCAGGTTCGACGGCAGCTTCAGCGGTGCGCCAAGGCTCAGGGTGGGGCGTTGGATCTGCGCGCCCTCCCCCGGCCCCTTGCCAGCCAAGGCGGCCAACTGGTTGCGGGTCAGGGCGATCTCTTCGTTGAGGCTGTCGAGCTGACGATGGGTTTCAGGCAACGGGGCCTCGGCCTGGCTGACCTCGAAGTGCGTGCCTAGGCCGCTGTCCAGACGCCGCTTGGCCAGGGCGAGGATCTGCTCCTGCTGCTCCAGCTCGGCCTGGACGATATCGCGCTGGGCGAAGTGCAGACTCAGCTGGATGTAGGCGCGCACCACGTTGTTCTGTAGCTCCAGTTGGGCCTGGCGGGCTTCGGCAACGCTCATGTGCGCCTGGTCCACGGCCTGCTCGCTGGCATTGCGCTCACGGCCCCAGAGATCCAGGGCGTAGCTCAAACCGATGGCGGCGTTGTTGTCCCAGGTGTTGGCCCCGGACAGCGCGCCAGGGCCATAGAACTGATCTTCCGGCCAGTTGTGGCGCTTGAGGGTGGCCTGGCCGTTGGCCTGGAGCTTTTCCGCCGACTCGATCACACCGGCCATGGACTTGGCCTGGCGCACCCGCGCCGCGGCCATGGCCAGGGTCGGGCTGCCGCTCTGGGCCAGCTCGACCCAGCGGTCCAACTGCGGGTCGCCATAGGCACGCCACCACTGTTGCGCCGGCCAATGGGCGTCGGTGGCAGCTTCGCGGATCGCGTCGTCGGTGGTCAGGGTGTTGGCTTGCAGCGTCTTGCTTTGCGGGGCGATGCCCCAGGTTCCGATACAGCCGCTCAAGGTGAGGCTAAGGGCACAGGCACTGAGCGCATTCAGCGCTCTGATGATGCGACGCGGCACAGCTGCGATTTCCCGAGGATGAGGTGAAGAGGCCGGGCAATTCTAGGGGGCGGTCGCACTGGCGATAAGCGCATATTCCTGCGAATCTTTGTTACCAAAACAGTGATAATCCGGCTTTAGTCTGAAGACCGTTTCGGTTACTTCATGTCACAATTTTGTCCTCTACCTTGAGAGTGACCCATGGACACCCTGCAAAACATGCGTGCTTTCAGTTGCGTAGCCCAACTCGGTAGCTTCACTGCCGCCGCGGCGCAACTGGATACGACCACCGCGAACGTCTCGCGGGCGGTCTCCAACCTGGAAGCCCATCTGCAAACTCGGCTGCTCAACCGCACCACCCGACGCATCGCTCTGACCGAGGCGGGCAAGCGTTACCTGATGCGCTGCGAACAGATTCTCACCTTCGTCGAAGAAGCCGAGGCCGAAGCCAGCGATGCCCACGCCCGCCCGGCCGGGCAGTTGAAGGTGCATTCGATGACCGGCGTCGGCCAGCACTTCGTGGTCGATGCCATCGCCCGCTACCGTGAGTCGCACCCGGACGTGACCTTCGACCTGACCATGGCCAACCGCGTACCGGACCTGCTCGACGAGGGCTATGACGTGTCCATCGTGCTGGCCAGCGAGCTGCCGGATTCCGGCTTCGTCTCCCAGCGTCTGGGCATCACCTACAGCATCGTCTGCGCCTCGCCCGAGTATGTGGCCAAGCACGGCACCGCGCACAAGCCATCCGACCTGCTCAAGCATTCGTGCCTGCGCATGGTCAGCCCGGTGATCCCGCTGGAGAAGTGGCTGTTCGACGGTCCGGAAGGCCAGGAGGTGGTCAACATCACCAGCTCGCCGTTCCAGGTCAATTCGGCCGACGCCATGAAGACGGCGATCCGCAGCGGCATGGGCGTGGGCGTGCTGCCGATCTATTCGGCCATCGACGGCCTGCGCGACGGCAGCATCGTGCGGATCATGCCCGACTACCGTCTGCAGGAGCTGAACCTCTACGCAATCTACCCCTCGCGCCAGTACCTGGATGCCAAGATCAAGACCTGGGTCGAATACCTGCGCAACTCGCTGCCGGAAATCCTCGCCGCCCACGAGGCGGACCTGAAGATCCACGAGAGCGGTCGCTAACCGCAAGTTTCAAGCCGCAAGAAAAACCAGGCCCACGCCGCCCGGCTTTTCTTGCCGCTCGAAGCGTGAAGCTTGTAGCTTTCAATTTTTTGCCATGAGAAGTAGCCCGATGAAAAAGACCGTCCTGGCCTTCAGCCGCATCACCCCGGCCATGGCCGAACGCCTGCAGCAAGACTTCAACGTGATCGTGCCCAACCCCAAGCACGGTGACATCGCCGCCCAGTTCAACGAAGCCCTGCCCCAGGCCCATGGCCTGATCGGCGTCGGTCGCAAGCTCGGTCGGGCGCAGCTCGAGGGCGCAGGCAAGCTGGAGGTGGTGTCCAGCGTCTCGGTCGGCTACGACAACTACGACCTGGACTATTTCAACGAGCGCGGCATCGCCCTGACCAACACCCCCGACGTGCTCACCGAAAGCACCGCCGACCTGGCCTTCGCCCTGGTCATGGGCTGTGCGCGCCGGGTCGCCGAGCTCGACGCCTGGACCAAGGCCGGCCACTGGCAAGCCACCGTCGGCCCAGCTCATTTCGGCAGCGACGTGCATGGCAAGACCCTTGGCATCGTCGGTCTGGGCAACATCGGCGCCGCCATCGCCCGGCGCGGCCGCTTCGGTTTCAACATGCAGGTGCTGTACAGCGGCAACAACCGCAAGCCCGCGCTGGAACAGGAGCTTGGAGCCCAATACCGCAGCCTGGAGCAACTGCTGGCCGAAGCCGACTTCGTGTGCCTGGTGGTGCCGTTGTCGGAGGCCACGCGCAAGTTGATCGGTGCCCGCGAGCTCAAACTGATGAAGCCCAGCGCCTTTTTGGTCAACGTCTCCCGCGGGCCGGTGGTGGACGAGGCGGCGCTGGTCGAGGCGCTGCAGAGCGGCACGATTCGCGGTGCCGGGCTGGACGTGTACGAGAAAGAGCCGCTGGCCGACTCGCCGCTGTTCACGCTGCCCAATGCCCTGACCCTGCCACACGTGGGTTCCGCCACCGCTGAAACCCGCGAAGCCATGGCCAATCGGGCGATCGACAACCTGCGCGCGGCGCTGTTGGGCGAGCGACCTCGGGACCTGGTCAACCCGCAGGTCTGGAAGGGCTGAGTCGTGTTTCAGGAGGCCTTCGCGGGTGAACCCACGAAGGCCTCAGCGCCGCACTACCTGATCTTGCGCCGCCTGCCGACGACCTTGCGCACCACATAGCGCGGCCGGTGCTTGGTTTCCTGGTAGATCCGCCCGATGTACTCCCCCAGGATGCCGATGCCGATCAGCTGCACCCCGCCCAGGAACAAAATGGCCGTCATCAACGATGGATATCCCGGCACATCGGTCCCCCACAGCAATTTATCGACCACCATGTACACCGCAAAGGCAAACGCGAACAGCGACACCCCACCGCCTACGTAAGTCCATAGCCGCAAGGGCACGGTGCTGAACGAGGTGATGCCGTCTAGCGCCAGGTTCCACAGTCGCCAGACGCTGAACTTGCTGTTGCCCGCGACCCGCGGCGGCCGGTCGTACTCGATGATTTCGGTGCGAAACCCCACCCACGACAATACCCCTTTCATGAACAACTGCTGCTCCGGCAACTGGCGGATCGCGGCGACCACCTTGCGGTCGAGCAGACGAAAATCACCGACGTTCTCCTCGATGTGGGTCGAGGCGATGCGGTTGTGCAGGCGGTAATAGAGCCGCGCGCTCCAGCGCTTGAACGGCGTATCGGCAGCCCGGTCGCGGCGCTTGGCCAGGACCACGTCGGCGCCCTGCTGCCAGCGTTCGACCATCTGCGCGACCAGCTCGATGGGGTCCTGCAGATCGACATCGATCGGCACCATGGCATCGCCCTCGGCGTACTCCAGCCCGGCGAACAGCGCCGACTCCTTGCCGAAGTTGCGCGAGAAATTGATCACCGTGACCCATTCATCGCGCATAGCCAGGTCTGCGCAGATGGCCTCGGTGCCATCGGTGCTGCCATCGTTGATGAACAGAATCTCCACTGTCATGCCCTGCAACGACGGCTCGCGCCGCACGGCGCGGTAGAAGCGCTCCAGGGTGTCCTGCTCGTTGTACACCGGCACGATCAGGGAAATGTTCATGGCGCCCTCCGTCTGAACACTACAGTGCGCGAATAGCTATAGCCCACCACCAGGCTGACCGTGGAGAACGCCACGAGGGTCAACCAGGGCGACAGGCGCGCCCAGTCGGACACCGCCCCCATGGCCAGGCTCAGCCCTCCCATACCCGCCAGGAACAACAGGTAGCGCTTGCCGCCTGGCCGGGCGAAGAAGGTGTAGCGGGCGTTGAGCTGGTAGGACAGGCTCGCCGCCCCGGCAAAGGCCAATACATTGCTCAGCGCCTGGCTGCGCCCAAGGACCAGGTGCAGCACGAAGAACACGAGCCAGTGCACGCCTGTGTTGACCAGGCCGACCACGCCATAGCGGGCGAAGCGCCGAAGGTTCACCAACGGTAGCGCTCGGGGTCGCGGGGCTTTTTCATCAGCACGTAGACGGTATCGCCCAACCCATGGATGTCATAGAACTTGCCCCGCACTACAGGTTGCGGGCTACGCGCCAGCACCTGTCGACGGTCCAGCGGCGGATGCGAGCCGAAGTTGCTCAGGCCTACACGCGGCATCATTTCCGGGAGCAGCAGGTAGTTGATGTTGAGCACATAACGCAGCGCCGGCATGGCCTTGAACGAGCCACTGGCGGCCGGCAACCACTGGCCGCCAGAGTCGATGCCCAGCACGTAGTAGCGTCGGGCGCTGGCCAGCGAGGGCTGGGCGCTGATGTCGTGGGCCAGGGCGAAGGTGACGGCCTGGTGCAGCGTCTTCTGCACGATCAGCACGCGGCCGTAGGCGAAGGCGAACGACAGCATGCACAACAGCGGTATCACCAGCAGCCAGCCCAGGCGCGGGTGGATTTCACTGAGCGCCTCATGGGCGAGCAGCAGCACCAGCAGCATGAGCACGCCCAGGCCCATCAAGGTGCGCGCGCCATCGTTGAAATCGGCGAACACCAACGTGATGCCGGGGATTAGCAGCAGAATCACCGGTATCGGCACCAGCAACGCCAGGCATAAGCCGACCCGGGCGCCGACGCTGCCCTGCCCGTCCAGCACACGCCAGAGGTGCCGGGCCAGCGCGACGATCGCGAGCGCGATCAACACCAGGCAGCACCACGTGGTGCCCGGCGTGAACAACAACCCCACTCGCTCGCCGATCACCTCCAGCCGTGCCACAGTGATGAACGGCCAAGGCCCCTCGACAGGCAGCAAGCCCTGGCGCAAGGGCGTCATCAGTTGATAGGCCGTCAGCCCATACAGCGCACAACCGCCCAGCGCCTGGCCCAGGCGCCCTAGCGCATGGCGCCAGACCTGGCCGCACCGCTTGCCCAGCATTACCTGGCGCATGACCTCCACACCGCACAGCCCGGCGAACACGTTCAGGCTGATCTGGTAGAAAGCCAGCGCCACCGCCACCAGCAGTGCGCCGCAGAGTATCTGTCGCCAGCTGCCAGGCTCCAGGGTGATGGCCAGCACACAGGCGGCCAGCGCCAGTGCCATGGTCGGTCCGTCGTACTGGTAAGAGAGGTTTTGCAGGAAGAACGGTTGATACCACAGCGGCAGCACCACCAGTACCGCGCTGGCGGTGGGAGCGACGAAATAGTGACGCACAAGGCGGGCCAGGGCCAGGGCGGCCGCCGTGCCTGCCAGCAACAGCGGCAAGGGGAACAGGTTCGGCGCCCCATGGCCGAAGCCAAGCGCGCCGTAGAACAGGTCGTTCATCACCCGCCCCTCGACTGCCCAGGCATTGCCGGCCAGATGCCCGCGCCAGCTGTCGTCCATGTACGGGTAGTCAGCCAGCAACAGCGGGATCAGGTGCAGGCCGAGGGCGAGCAGGCACAGCAACTGCACCTGGCGGTACGACAGGTGTCGGTCCCAGGCTGACAGTGTCGACATGGCCGGATCCAACGATAAAAGGTCTGGCCTAGTGTAGACACCGGCGAATCTGACGCGCGGTATTCGCGGGCTTCCCCATGAAAGAACCGCACCAGAGGGCCGTCGCCTACCTCACGCCGACCGCACGCCCCATCACCTTGGCCTTTGGCTTGCGAAACACCAGCACGTTGCCCGCCATCACCGCCACCAGCCCCAGCAGCGCTGGCGCCGTCCACTGGTAGCCCTCGGCGACGGCCGAGACATTCAACGCCACCAGCGGGAACAGCACCGTGCAGTAGGCCGCCCGCTCCGGCCCCATGCGTCCGACCAAGGTCAGGTAGGCGGTGAAACCGATGACCGACCCCGGGATCACCAGGTACAGCAGCGAACCGATGTAGCGGGTGTTCCATTCCATGTCGAAGGGAATGCCGCTGAGCAGGCAGTACAGTGCCAGCATCATCGCCCCATACACCATGCCCCAGGCGTTGGTGGTCATGGGCTTGAGCCCTGCCTTCTGCTGCACGCTGGAAAGCATGTTGCCCGCCGAGAAACACAAGGTGCCCAGCAACGCCAGGCCCAGGCCGTACAAGGTCTCGCGGCTGGCGGTGTGGCTGAACAGCTCCGGCCAGAACAGCAGGCCCAGGCCCACCAGCCCCAAGGCACCACCACCCAACACATTGGCGGCGATACGCTGGCCAAAGAAGATCCGCGCGTTGAGTGCGTTCCATAGGGTGGCGGTAGAGAACACCACGGAGATCAGCCCACTGGCAATCCACTGGCTGGCGGTGAGAAAACACATGAAGTTGACGCAGAACAGGCAAAAACCCTGGGCCAGGCACACCAGGTGGGCGCGGCGGTTCATCGGTTGCAGGCGCCGGGTGAGCAAGAGGATGGCGAACAGGATCAACCCGGCCAGGGCGAAGCGATAGACGATCGACACCGGGATGGCGACCACGCCCAGCTGCAGTTTCAGGGCGATCCAGGTGGTGCCCCAGATCAGGACAGTGAGCAGATAGAGCGAGAGGTTCATGGCAGGACTTCCGTGGCGGTCACAAGAGCTGGGGCTGCGTTGCAGCCCATCGCAGGCTTCGCCAGCGCCCACAAGGCTCAGTGGCACCTGCAGGCGAAGCCTGTGATCGAGGGCCCAGCCCTCGTCGTGATCTCCAGTCTCCACCCGCCGCCGATGCCTGCGCTTGCACAAACTTGCGCATTTGCCATCCCCGGGGCTGTCAGCCCGAACGCCACGCAGTAGGATGGCAACACGAGGAATCGCCGATGACCCCACTGACCCAATTGCAAGTTTTCAACGCCATGCACGCCTCCCCCAATGCCCGCCTGGAGCTGAGCGCGCACCTGGGCGACGGCCTTGCTGCAGCAGTGTGGAGCAATCGCGACGATGCCCGCGACTACCAGGCGCCGAGCCACCATACCCTGTCGTGCTACATCGCCGACGGCACCGGCACCTTCCGACGTCAGCGCCCGGCCGACAAGGGCGCGCCGGACAAACTGTGCATCATGCCCGCAGGTCACGAGTCCAACTGGGTGGTCAATGGGCACATCCGCCTGGCCCACCTCTACATCAGCGAGGCCCAGTTCGCCCTGGGTTGCCTGCACCTGCTCGACCGCGAACCGCGGGAAATGCAGCTGCAAGAGGCGACCTTCCTCGATGATCCGCAACAGGCCCGACGCTTCCGCCAACTGGTGACCCTGGACTGGGACGAACCCGGCGAGCGTCTCTTGGCCAGTAGCCTGGCCCACGAAATTGTCGACCACGCCGTGCTCAGCCAGGCAGGTCTGCGCCAGGGCCTGCGCCTGAAGGGCGGCCTGGCACCGCACCAGCGCCGGCAGTTGGTGGAGTACATCGAAGCGCACCTGGACCAACCCATCACCCTGGGCGAGCTGGCCGTGCGCTGCAACCTGTCCGAATACCACTTCGCCCGCATGTTCCGTACAAGCTTCGGCCTGCCGCCGCACCAGTACCTGCTGGCCCGCCGCCTCAACCGCGCCTGCCAGCTGTTGCGCCTGGGCCAGTTGCCGCTGGGCCAGGTGGCCCTGCTATGTGGATTCGCCAGCGCCAGCCACTTCAGCAACCGCTTCCGCCAGGCCCTGGGCGCGACGCCCGGGGACTACCGGGCGGCCTTCTCCGGCTGAGCGACGAGCGCACGTTCGCCGGGCGCATCAGCACCAGAAGCATGTTTCGGCGGTTTGCCAAGGCCGATTTGCAACAGAAAATTTATTTTCTAAAGGGGCTTGATTTCGTTTCGCCGTTGGCTGACTTTAGGGTCAAGAGGCGAAGAAATTCCAAGGGCCTCAAAGGCCTAGGCGCGTCTCTTGCGAGCAAGCTGAATAAGGATTGAATCATGCAAATCCAGGTCAACAGCAGCAATCACATCGAAGGCAACATCCGGCTCAACGAGTGGGTTCGCAGCACGCTTGAAAGCACGCTCGAACGCTACGAGGACGACCTCACCCGCATCGAGGTCCACCTGCGTGACGAGAACGGCGCCAAGCCCGGCCCACATGACAAACGCTGCCAGATGGAGGCTCGCCCGAAAGGCCATCAACCGATTTCCGTGACCCACACCGCCACGTCCCTGGACCAGGCTGTGGATGGCGCCGCCAGCAAGCTGAACAACGCGCTGGAGCACTTCTACGGCAAGTTGCGCAGCAAACGTGGGGTACTTCAGATGAGCGACCCTGAAGCCTGAACCCCGCGATCGACAAAGAACGCCCGGCTTTGTCGGGCGTTTTCATGTCCACCGATCAATGGCCCTGAACCAACCGCGCGCTCAGTCGGTCAACCTCTGCAGTCATTCATTGCAGACCGCCCGACCATGCACAATCCATTCGACCAGATCAGCGACGCCTTCGCCCCCGAGTACCGGGTCAACCTGAGCATCGAACGCCTGGACGGCAGCATCATGCTCACCCTCTCCGACGACAGCGGTGTGGTCGCCAAACGCCTGATCACCGCCGCCCAGCGCAATGACCCGCAGCGTCTGCAGCGGGTGATCGACAGCATCCGCCTGGGGCTGGCCATCGAACTGGGCCAGAACCCGCTGGAGGTCCTGGCCGCCCTCACCCAAGCCCCCCACCAGACACCACGCCGCTTCCCCGCCGCCGGCCTGGCCAACTGACCCCTACTTGCCGTCCTCGACCTCTTTGCCATCGGCATCGAGCACCTTGGTGGACGGATAGCGGTACGAGGCGTAGCGCACCACAAGAATCCAAAACGCCAGCAGCAGGATGCCGCCGCACAGGTACAGATGCGGCTTCCGCGCAACGCACCCCAATACGCTATCTAGCATCAGGCGATTACTAGATCCCGGAGAGCCGGTACGCCTGCGTGCAATAAAAAAACCGATGACTATTTCTCAGTCTATGCCAGAAGTTTCGTATCGCTGGGGCACGGCAGAATGTCCAATAATATGTATGAAATAGAGGCAATTTATCGGCCGGTCGCTCAGATTGTGCTCAGTGAGGAAGGCTTACCAACAGGCTGCAAAAAGAGTGGGAGCAGGCGCCTTGGAAGGAAATATGGCTTATGGTTCCGTCGACTTGGCTCTTTCGGCCTACAGCCTTAGTAAGCTGATATTGAAACCAGATGCATGGCGTTTATTTAGGTATGTACGCAGCGATTATGTTCGAGGATATGAGAAATCAAGCAAAGCGGCATTAGCATTTGAAGCCATCTCCGACACCGCCACCCTCAACGCCTTATATATGGAGAGTCAAAGCGGTGACCAGTAACCCGTTACTGATGGAGGCCTTATACCTACTGATCTCCCTGATAGCCTTCTTGGCCTTCCACTCGACATCAAAAATAATTTCCGGATCACGTCTTACCCCTGGAGTATTTTTAATTTTTCTTGCACCACTTATACTCTGGGGAGCGACCCAACTCAGCGTAGCCCGTTATGGCTATGTTTTATTCTATCTACCCTCCCGAGATTTTTTGGGAGGTGACTATATAATCCGCTGGATCGCGTTCATAAGCGCCCTGCTTCAAATATTTTGTCTGCCGAGCAAAGACAGTCCAAGACGATACTTGTCACGACAGTGAACTCAATGTTCCCCAGCTGCACATCTTGAACACCTAGACTCTGTACGGAATGTATCCGCACTCGCCCATACTACGTTTAAACGGGGCTCGGAATGCTCATGCACTCCAGCGCACTTCGCTTTCTGACCCCGTTTCGCCTAGTCTGGCCTTTGCGCAAATACACTTCATATCCCTGGGGACACGGCTACTCTTCAACCCGTTCAGCGCCGGGTTCGCAACCGAGCAACAACAGCATGGCCCAGGCCTGGCCAACTGACCCCTACTTGCCGTCCTCGACCTCTTTGCCATTGGCATCGAGCACCTTGGTGGACGGATAGCGGTACGAGGCGTAGCGCACCACAAGAATCGAAAACGCCAGCAGCAGGATGCCGCCGCACAGATACAGCAGCCCGACGTCTGGCGCTTTGTGGTGCGAGACATCGCCGATCAGCAGACGGGTCAGCGCGGTGATCGCCACATACAGCAGGAAGCGGATCGGCATGTGGTTGGTCTTGAAATAGATACCGACCATCGCCCCCAGCTCCAAGTAGATGAACAGCAGCAGGATGTCATCGACGCTGACCCCACCTTTGCCCAGCATGTCCAGGAAGGTCACCACCGCCGCATAGGCAGTGATGGCGCCGATGCCGAACAACGCCAGGTAGTGGAACGCCTCGACGCACAGGTTGCCCAGCGAGTCCGCCGAGCCATGCAGGCCCTTGCGTAGTTTTTCTGCCCATTTGATGTTCACGATGTTCGTTTTCCCCGATACGAGCTGAAGGATGATGCGTCACCTCTGTGACGCTTGTGCATGCAGTAAAAAGGCCAGGCCTTTGCCTTGGAAGGCGACCAATTGCCGCAAGACACCTGTGGGCTAGGCTCTGAAGGGAAAAGGCCATCACTTGAGTTGCATCACGGTGGCTGGAGCGAGTACTGTATATAAATACAGTTAACCCATAACCCCAACAGCAAAAGGCACAGAGGTGATGAATGGCCGTCGAAGTGGTGTACCGCAGCAGCCGCGACCCGGAGCGCTTGTTCATGGATAAGGCCGAAGCAGACCGTCACGACAAAATGCTCGAACTGGCCGAGCGCCTGGCCGAGGTGTTGCAAAAGGCCGTGCCATCGTTGAGCGAACAGCAAGTCGAGGAAGCCGGCATCTACATGGCCAAGAACCGCGACGTGTTCGCCCGGGCCTTCAAGAACCAGCCGGATGCCTTGGCCGAGCTGCTTGAGAATCAGGCTGAATGACCCAGGCTCATCCGTAGAGCAACCGCTCCGCCAGCATCTGCGCCACCCGCGCTGGCGAACGCTTCTCCGCCTGGGCATGGGCAAACACTTCGGTCAGCCGCGTGGGAATGCGCGCCAGGTGTGCGGTGATGGTGCCCAGGTCCTCGCCCCGGTGGGTCAGGGCCACATAGATCAGGCCACCGGCATTGATCACGTAGTCCGGCGCATAGAGGATGCCGCGATTTTCCAGCTGATCCGCCACTTGCAGCGTAGTGAGCTGGTTGTTCGCCGCGCCTGCCACGGCAGCGCAGCGCAACTGCATCACGCTCTGGCCATTGAGCACCGGCCCGACGCCACAGGGGGCAAAGATGTCGCAGGGAGTGCTGATCAGCGCGTCGTTGGTCACAGGATGTGCCCCCAATTGCTCCACGGCCAGGCGCACGCGTCCAGGATCCAGGTCGCTGACCAATAATTCCGCGCCCGCCGCGTGCAACTGTTCGGCCAAGGCATAGCCGACATTGCCCAAGCCTTGCACAGCGATGCGCAGCCCCTCCAGGTTATCGCTGCCCAGACGCGCCATGGACGTGGCGCGAATGCCCGCGAACACACCCATCGCGGCATGCGGCGACGGGTCGCCTGAGGCTGTGGTGCTGGTGACATGGGGTGTGGTCTGGGCGATGCAGTCCATGTCCAGGGTGGAGGTGCCGCTGTCCACGGCGGTGATGAAGCGCCCCTGCAGGGTATCGATGAACCGGCCGAATGCTTCGAACAGCGCGGCGCGGTTTTCCACATGCGGATTGCGCACGATCACCGCTTTGCCGCCCCCCAAAGGCAGGCCCGCCAATGCCGCCTTGTAGCTCATGCCCTGGGCCAGACGGATGGCGTCGGTCATGGCACTTTCATCATCGGCATAGGGTAGATAGCGACAGCCGCCCATGGCCGGGCCCAACTGCTCGCTATGAATGACCACGACGGCCTTGAGGCCTGTCGGCGGGTCGATGCACAGGTGCAAGGACTGGGTGCGGGTGCTTTGCATGAGCGCGAACATCAACGGGCTCCCCCGAGAGGTGCTCCTTCCAGTATAGGCAGGCCGCCAGGCTCCGAGCCTCTGGCGGACCACTGGACGAAAGCACGCGCCAAGGCTAAAAGATAAGCGTATGCGGAGAGTGCCCATGAACCCACGTCAAGCCTGCCTGGCCTGCCTGGATCGCGAGCCTGTCGCCCTGCTGGAAGCAACGCTGTGGATAGCGGCCGAGCACGACCGGACGGTGGACCCGGCGGCGAGCCTCGCCCAAGTGCACGACTTGCAGCGAGAAATCAGCGCCAACCTGCCAATGCTGCCGCTCCACGAGCTGGCCCAGCCCCTGCTGCGTCAACTCAATGCCCTGGGTTTCGCGCAGGATGAATACCATCCGTTGCGACCCCAGGTGGCGTTGATGGACAAAGTCTTGCAGCGCCGCCGCGGCCAGCCGTTGACCCTGGCCATCCTCGCCCTGGAACTGGCGCGACGCCTATCGATCCCCCTGGAGGGCGTGAACTTCCCCGGCCACTTCCTGCTGCGTGTGCCCGGGGCCGACCATTTGCTCGATCCCTGTGGCGGGCGACGGTTGTACCCCGCCGACTGCCGAGAACTGCTGGCCCGCCAGTTCGGTCCCCATATGCCGTTGAGCGCCGAGCACATGCACAGCGCAGCCCCCATGCAGATGCTCCAGCGCCTGTCGCGCAACCTGCGTCATCTGCACAGCAGCAACGAAAACGACCTGGCCGCCTTGATCGACGCCGAACGGGTGATGCAACTAGGCCCGGTACTGGCAAGCGACTACCTGGCCCGCGCCACGCTCTACCAGCACCTGGATTGCCCCCAGGCCGAGCGCTATGACTTGGAGCACGCCTTGCTGCTGACCGACGACCCGATCCAGCGTCTGAAATTGAGCGAACGGCTTGGCCAACTCCCGTCGACCAAGCGTTCGATTCACTGAGCCGGGGTGTCCGGCTGGCAGGAGGGATGCGCCTTGGCGAAGGCCGGATGTGCCTGTGCCAAAGCAGCCACGCGAGCGATGCGTGGATAGCCGCTGAGGTCGACATTGAATCGCTCGGCGGCGTAGAGCTGAGGGATCAGGTAGACATCTGCCAACCCCGGCTCGTCACCGAAGCAGAAGCCTCGATCACCGATCAATTGTTCCACCGCCGCCAGGCCCTGGCCGATCCAGTGGGCGATCCACTGGTTGACCTGGGTATCGTCATGGCCCAACTGACGCAACTGGTTGAGCACGCTGACGTTGTGCAGCGGGTGGACGTCGCAGCCGATGATCGCCGCCACACCCCGCACTTTGGCCCGAGACTCGGCACTGGCCGGCAACAGCGCAGGTTGTGGATAAACCTCTTCGAGGTACTCGATGATCGCCGGTGACTGCACCAGCAACTCCCCGCCATCGGTCCGCAGCGCGGGCACTCGCCCCTGGGGGTTGAGCGCCAGGTAGTGCGCCCCACGCTGCTCGCCCTTGAGCAGGTTGACCGGCAGGGCCTGGTAATCCAGCCCCTTGAGCGCCAAGGCGATGCGTACCCGATACGAGGAAGTGGAACGGTAATAGGTGAACAGCTCCATCGCCCTGACCTCTCAGTTGGCCGAGATGATCTTGCCGCGGCATTCGCCGAAACCGATGCTCGCCACGCCGTCACGGATGCAGCGGGCACGCAGGATGATCTCGTCGCCGTCCTCCAGGAACTTGCGCACCTCGCCGCTGGCCAGCTCCACCGGATGCTTGCCACCTTCGGTGATCTCCAGAAGGCTGCCGAACGAGCCGGGCGTGGCGCCGGACAGCGTGCCCGAACCGAACAGGTCACCCGGCTGCAACTGGCAACCGTTGACACTGTGGTGAGCCACCATCTGGGCCACGGTCCAGTACATGCTGCGGGTGTTGCTCAGGGTCAGGCGATGGGCTGGCAGGCCCTGCTCGCGCATCTTCTCGGTAACCAACAGCACTTCCAGCTCGATATCGAAGGCACCCGCGGCCTGGTCACGCTTGTCCAGCAGGTAGGACAGGGGCTGCGGGTCGCCTTCAGGACGCGGCGCCTGGGCGCAACGGAACGGCTCGAGGGCTTCGGCGGTAACCACCCAGGGCGAGATGCTGGTGATGAAGCTCTTGGACAGGAACGGGCCCAGTGGCTGGTATTCCCAGGCCTGGATATCGCGCGCGGACCAGTCGTTGAGCAGGCAGTAGCCGGCCACATGCTCAGCGGCGTCGCTCACCGGGATGGGCTGGCCCATGTCGTTGCCTTGGCCGATCCAGATGCCCAATTCCAGCTCGTAGTCCAGGCGCGCACACGGGCCGAAGTTCGGTTCGGTCTGCCCGGCCGGCAGGGTCTGGCCCTTGGGACGGCGCACGTCGGTACCAGAGGGACGGATGGTGGAGGCACGGCCGTGGTAACCGATCGGCACGTATTTGTAGTTGGGCAGCAGCGGGTTGTCCGGGCGGAACAGCTTGCCCACGTTCTTGGCGTGTTCGATGCCTACGTAGAAGTCGGTGTAGTCGCCGATCTTCGCAGGCAGGTGCAGTTGGCAATCGCTGGCCGGATACAGGGCAGCCTTCAAGGCCGCTTGATGCTCGCTGTGCTCGCCCAGCAGCACCATCAAACGCTCGCGCAAGGCCACACGGGCTTCACGGCCCAGGGCGAAGAACGCATTCAGCGCGCCGCCTCGGGTGGCTTCGGCAGCGACCTTGGCCTGGCCGTCGAACAGGCCGGCGCCCAGCACGGCTTCCAGATCGAGGATCGCGTCACCGATGGCTACGCCGCAACGCGGTGCCTGGCCTGGACGGCTGAAGATGCCCAGGGGCAGGTTCTGCAACGGGAAGTCGCTGTGCCCGTTGGCGTGCTCGACCCAGCTACGGGCGATGGCGGTCTGGTTCATGGGTTATCTCCGATTCGGGTTGAAGGTGCTCGGCAAGGTGGCCCAGCAACTATCGTAGTCGGCCTGCAGTTGCGGGCACTCGAGGGCATGACGGCTCGGACGCAGCACCTGGCTGGTCTCGAACATGAATGCCATGGTGTTGTCGATCTTGTGCGGCGCCAGGTCCGCGGCGATGGCCTTCTCGCAGGTTTCGGCGTCAGGCCCGTGGGCGCTCATCACACCGTGCAGCGAGGCACCGCCCGGCAGGAAACCTTCAGCCTTGGCGTCGTAGGCCCCCTGGATCAGGCCCATGAATTCGTTCATCAGGTTGCGGTGGAACCAAGGTGGACGGAAGGTGTTCTCGGCCACCATCCAGCGTGGCGGGAAGATCACGAAGTCCATGTTGGCCATGCCGTGGACGCTGGTCGGCGAGGTGAGCACGGTGAAGATTGAAGGATCGGGATGGTCGAAGCTGACCGTGCCGATGGTATTGAAGCGACGCAGGTCGTACTTATACGGCACGTTGCTGCCGTGCCAGGCGACCACATCCAGCGGCGAGTGCTGCAGTTCACAGGCCCAGTGTTCGCCGAGGAACTTCTGCACCAGTTGCACTGGCCCGCTGACCTCTTCGTAGCGCGCCACTGGGGTCAGGAAGTCACGCGGGTTGGCCAGGCCATTGCTGCCGATCGGGCCCAGGTCCGGGATGCGCAGCGGGGCACCATGGTTCTCGGCAATGTAGCCACGGGCCTGGCCGTCGAGCAGCTCGACGCGGAACTTCATGCCCCGAGGGATCACGGCGATCTCCAGCGGCTCGACTTCCATCACCCCCAGTTCGGTGGCGATGCGCAGGCGGCCTTGCTCCGGCACCAGTAGCAGTTCGCCGTCGGCATTGAAGAACACCCGTTCCATGGAACGATTGGCACGATAGATGTAGATGCTCACGCCAGCCGGCTTCTCCGAGGCCGAGTTGGCCACCATCGGCAGCCAGCCTTCGATGAAATCGGTGGGCTCGGACGGGATCGGCTGGGGGCTCCAGCGCAGGCGGTTGGGGGTGATCTGGCCCAGCGGGCCGGTCAGCGGTTGACGCTCCAGACGCTCGAAGCGCGGGTGCAGCGCCGAGGGACGAATGCGGTACAGCCAGGTACGACGCAGCTCGCTGCGGGCCATGGTGAACGCGGTACCCGAGAGCAGTTCGGCGTACAGGCCGTAAGGGGCTTTCTGTGGGGAGTTCTGCCCGACCGGCAGGGCGCCGGGCAGCGCTTCACTGGCGAACTCGTTGCCGAAGCCGCTCAGGTACTGAAGATCAGGGGAAGAATCGAGATTCATCGGGTGCCTCCGGGCTCGATGAGAGCCGTTGCTGGCAGCTGGCTGCTGGCCCTGTCCGGCGCGTTCCGGTGAGTACTCCAGGCGTTGCAGCGCGTCTGCATTGTTTTTATCGTAATCAGATTACGAATAACGTAATTTGATTGCCGAAAGGCGTCAAGCTATAAAGACGCCCACCTGTCTCCCCTGGATTCCCATCCCATGGCCAAAGCCAGCTCCCCTGCCGACAACGGCAAGCAGAAGGTCCGCTCGGCGGAAGTCGGCACCGACATTCTCAAAGCCCTTGCCGAACTCTCTCCATCCACGTCGCTGTCGCGACTGGCCGAACACGTGGACATGCCGGCGAGCAAGGTGCATCGCTACTTGCAGGCGCTGATCGCCAGCGGCTTCGCCGAGCAGGATCCTGCCACCAACCATTATGGGCTGGGCCGTGAGGCACTGCGGGTGGGCATGGCGGCGCTGGGTAGCATCGACGTGCTGAAGGTCGCGGCGCTGCCCCTGTCGCAACTGCGCGACGAGCTCAACGAAAGCTGTTTCATTGCGGTGTGGGGCAATCAGGGGGCGACGGTGGTTAGCATCGAGCCTGCGGTGCGCGCGGTGACGGTGGTCACGCAGATCGGCTCGGTCCTGCCGCTGCTCAGTTCGTCCACAGGCCTGGTGTTCGCCGCCCACCTGCCCGAACGCGAGACAGTGGAACTGCGCGACCAGGAGCTGGCCGCCATGGACCAGTCATTCAGCGACTACGAGCCCGTGCTGGCCCAGATCCGTGCACGCGGGCTGCATCACGTGCACGGTTTGCTGATGCCCGGCGTGGACGCGCTGTCCGCGCCGGTGTTCAACGCCATGGGCCAGATTGCCGCGGTGATGACGGTGGTCGGTCCGACGTCGATCTTTCATGCCGACGAACAGGGACCGGCGGCGAAGCGCTTGCTGGCGGCGGCAGGCGCCGTCAGCAAGCGTATGGGGTATGAGCCAGAGGCCTAGCTCATGCGTTGAGGTGCCGTCCCTGACCCCGATGGCGGCCTCAGGTGAACTGACGAGGGGCTGATTGCTCTGTGGAAGCAACCAGTTGCGTATACCACGACAACTCTTCCTCGAATCGTTTATTCAACGGTTGGAAAGCACCCGAGCCAAGCTCCTTGAACACCTCATGCCGCTCATAGAACGCTTTGAGTGCCTCGACTTGGTTCTTCACCCATAGACTCAGTGCGGATGACTCCCCAGGAAACAACGTCGACCAGAGTTTGCTGCCTCGATCAACCAGCTGGGTACCATAGAACTTCACCACATCCGTAATCCCGGGCAAGCTGGCGACGGCTCCGAGCAGGGATAACAGTGCTGCCGTCTTATCGCCATCACGCAACGCCGCGAGGCTGCGGTAGAACCCAGCGCCGGCCTTGATGAAGCCCAGAACGATTCGCGCCGGCGGGAACGCCAAGGCGATGACATCCGCCACCAGACCGACCAGCCAGAACACCTCTTGGGTGATACGCCTCGCCGCGCTGTAGGCATCGCGTTTCGCATCGGCCAGCAAGCGCTGTATACGCTGGCGTAGAGCAACCGAAAGATCCCGGATGTTGTACAGCACCTGCAACGACCGGGCGATCCTCGCATTTCCCTTGCTTTCTGACGCATCGGCGAAGTCATCGTTTCGCACGCTCTCATTGAGTTCGCGGATCAACAGCTCATCGTCAATCGAGACATGCGCGTAGACCCAGTCCTGCAGAGCATCGCTTCGCCACTGCTCGACAAAATCCTCGACCGTATAAAGGTACCGCCCACCAGGCCCATCGCTGAGATAGACCAAAGTGCCCTTGGCCTGGGGCGACTGCAGCAGGTACCCACCGACTACAGCGGCCCCGTTGATCTTCAGCATTGCCAATTTGCAATCGTCGACAAAACTGCCCCGATGAAATGCCATGCAGACCGGTTTCAGCCAGTCGGCATGCGCGTCGCTGAGGCGTCCGCTCTGCAGCTCCACCAGACAATCGCGTTGAATTTTCATGCCTGTGATGTGGCGATGCAGCTCCAGCGGCCTGGACTGGGCATCTGCGTCCGGGTCGAGATAACTCTTGCGGATCTCATCGCAGTACCCCTCACCGAGCCTGGCGGCCCGGATGTAACCATCGATCGCTCGGTTGCTCAAATGGGACAGGTCCTGGCCCACGGTCGACGTCAGCCTGGCGAAGTCCCTGAAATTGAAATCCGCGGGGTATCCGCTGGCCACCACTTGGGTCAAGGACTGACGAACGCCATGCTCCAGCTCGACCAGAACGGTATCGGCATCGATCCATCCCTCCTTCTTGCCCGGGAAACGATTGATGCGCTCGCTCACACGGTCACGGGCATAGGCCATGAACGTCGGCACCTGGGCAGCTGCCTGGTAATCCGTCATCAGCACGCGCAACTCGTGGTCGATGTCGTCCACGCGTCGTTGCAGCGTCCCGTCCGGCCTGGCAGGTACCACCGGCCGGATCTCTTCGAGATCGTCGAGAATCTTCATCACCCTCAACTCGGTCCAGTGCTGGATCACCTGCTGCCAGCCGTCAATGTCCTGCGGATGCAGGGTGATCGTCTCGCGTGACCATTCCTGAGGCAGGCTGGCTATACGCGTCAGATATCGATTCAACGCAGGACGGTCGGCATGGCGGACACGCTCGACGAGGTAGTCGCGCCCCGCAGGCATGGCGGTCAGTGCCCCCAGCGCGAAACTCATCTGCCCAGGTGAGTTGAACGCTTGCAGATCGCCCGCCGGCGACCCGGGCGCATAGAGCACATGGATATCATCGCTGTAGATGTACAGATGATCGGTCAGAAGCATTTCGCCATTGATGGACAACAGGGCCACCGTGATGGTGCTTGTTCCGGAGCGCTGCGCCCATGTGTCCTGTGTGGCCTGCTCGAGCAACCGCACCGCTCTGCGATCAAGGCCCTGGAAGTCCGCCGCCAGCCTGGCGAGTTGCAGCCTGGCATCCAGCGCTCTGCTCAGCAGATAGCGGTTTTCGTCGAGGGCATAGGTCTGCTCGACGTGCTCGACATAACCTCGATGCAGTTGTAATTCATTGGCGAGCGACCATACGCCTTGGTCGCCCAGGGCCTTGCGCAGGCCCTCGTGCTGGATCGTCATTGCCAGGCGCTTGCCATGGTAAGCACCGCCACAGACCCATTCGAGCAGTGAAACCATTTGCGGCGGCGCATCCGCTGTGAAGTCGTGTCTGACATGCAGTCGTACCTGTTCGGCAGACAATTGCGCAAACCCTTTAGCGGTCAACCAAGCGTCAAGTTGCTGGCTGGCATAGGTGTAGAAGTCACTGTGCTGAGTTTGCTCGGCCAGTTGGCGCTCGGTTTCGTTCACAGCCTGATGCAGCTTCGCCAACCGCTCGCGCTCGGCAGGCGACAGGTGTCGCAACCACTGCGGCGCCAGGTCCTTGCGCAAAGCACCGACGGCATCGGCCACGCTTGCTTGGAGTTGTTCGAACAAGGGCACAAGGGCAACGGCACCCTCACCGTTTTCAGGCTCAGCAGCAAGCCCGTCGATGACCAGCCGGCGTTGCAGCAACTGCATATCTTCAAGCAGATACACCTCAGGTCGACTCCGCAGCGGCCTCAACACCAGCTCCACGGACGTGGTGTCCGTCAGGGCCGCACGCGCTCGGGCGGGCAGACCCTGTGTCCAGCAATTATCCGCCCGCAGGTAGCGGACCAATGTCTCGACCATACGTTGATGGCTATCGAACCAGACACCGGCCCCCAAGCCGTAGAGGACGAAAGACAGCTCATCGTCATAGGGGTTATCGCACAACGCCACAAAGCCAGGAATACGCACCAGCTCACCCTCTTTCGTCTTCAGTGAGACGGATGCAAAGACGGGATCAGCGTCTGGCAGCAGAGCTTCGATGTCCTGTCTGGGAGCGCCACGACGCAAGGCACGGGCTCGCACCTGCAGAGTCAGCAACGCCCGAAGCTGTTCATTCAGCAGCGGGGACTGCTCCATCCACCAGTGATCGCTTTTGACCTGCCAATGTTCGTCCAGCCACCGCTCGGGATCGTCGACAGGCGTAACACGAGGCGGCAAGCCGGGCGCAAGCGCAACTTCGGCCTGCATCATCATGGTCAACACGACCAAAGCGCTCAGGACATCCTGGCCAGCGACAGGCGAGACCGTGGAAGGAAAGGTCAAGGGAAAATTCATGACTTCTGTCTCAATGCAATGTAGGAAATCGCAATGTGCAGAAATCAGAAAGAACAAAGCTGATGGAAATGCAGGTGTACTAACCTACGTTCAGACCTGAAGAACCTACTGAAAACGCCGCAATGAGCCTCGAGACGAGGGGAAGGATTATCACCGGCAATGTAAAGGTGAATGTCACAAGGAGGTGTTTTTCCCACCTCGAGATACACCTATTCTTACGGCATTGGATCGGTACGAAGGCGCCCCCCAGCCTTTCGGGCCACCAAGGTTCACCGACGTTGATTTTGAAGCTCCTTGATCTAACGTCTCGATTGGCCGCTGCGATGCAGCGGCCTTTTTTATGCCTGCAACCCCCTAGGACCAGGCCACCTTGCGTGGCGCCTCGATCATCGGCTGTTCACGAAACGACAGGTAATGGCGCAGCACCTGTTGCGGAGCCTCGGTGTGGGGATAGTGCCCAATGCCCGGCAGCGCCACGGTGTCGGGATCGGGTACCAACTGCCGGTAGCGCTCGAGCATCCGCGCGCCTGACAGCGGATCGGCCACGCCATTGATGAAACGCAGCGGTACACATCGTCGCAGCAAGGCGCCCACCCAGCGCTCACGGTGCAGGCGTCGCTCGGGCAGGTAACCGATCAGCTTGTGCAGGATGCGCGTGCCGCGATTGGCAACGATCAGACTCCAATAATCATCCAGGGCACTTTCGCTCGGGTGCGTGCAAGGGCCATAGATATGGCTGACGTTGCGCACCAGGTCATCGCGCCCAAAGCTGCGGGACACCAGCCAGCCTAGGGGGCTGAGCAGCAGCTTTTGCACCAGCAAGACCTGGTAGCACTCTGGGAACAGCCCACTGTTGAGGAACGCGCAGCTGGCGATCTCGATGCGTTGTTCACAGTGGCGCGCCAGCAACTCCTGGGCAACGGTGCCGCCGTAGTCGTGGGCCAGCAGATGTACAGGCTGATCGATGTTCAGATGGGCGAGCAAGGCCTGTTGCAGGTCGGCTTGCTCCATCAGGCTGTAGTCATGGTCCAGCGGCTTGGCCGAGTCGCCAAAGCCGAGCATGTCGCAAGCGACCACACGAAAGCGCTGGGTCAAGGGTACCCACAGGTAGTGCCAATCCCAGCTGGCCGTGGGGAAACCGTGAAGTAGAAGCAGTGGCTCTCCCTGCCCTGCTGTCCAGTAGCGGATGGTCTGGCCCCGAAAGGCAAAACTCTGAGCTCGGGTACGCCAGACGCACAATGGTATTTCGGCCAGTGGCATCAGTGTTGTCCCGGTAGATAAGTGTTGGCGTCATAAGGCAGGGCTGCGTTCATTGCAAGTTACCTCGGCACTTACATGTGCTCTCTATGTCGAGGCTCAGTCTAGCCAGCACACCGGGCGACGAAACTTGCGTTGGCAGCCAGCTTGCTGGCTTTGCGGGTCAGGGGCACGAACGGTCACAGCAGTCTTGCCAACAGGGGGCCGGCGAACAGATTGAGCAGGCCGGTGAGCACCATGACCAAGCCGGCCACCGAGCCTTCCTCACGGCCCACCTCCTGCGCCCGACTGACCCCGGCGCCATGGGCACCGACGCCAAACAGCGCGCCACGGGCCAGGGGCGTACGCAAAGGCAGCACGCGCAGCAACACGCCCCCGAACA
The DNA here is from genome assembly GCF_900102675.1 of Pseudomonas guariconensis. Classification (GTDB taxonomy): domain Bacteria; phylum Pseudomonadota; class Gammaproteobacteria; order Pseudomonadales; family Pseudomonadaceae; genus Aquipseudomonas; species Aquipseudomonas guariconensis. The sequence goes on along the minus strand of NZ_FMYX01000016.1, from coordinate 35,997 downwards.
TGGCGCCAAGTACGCCGGTGAACATGACGAACACCGCCGTCAGCTCCGGCACGCCGCCCAGGTCTTGGGCCAAGGGCATGGCAAAGGGCGTGGTGATCGAGCGCGGCAACAACGACCGGCTCACCGCATTGTCGAGTGCCAGCAGGTGCGCCAGGCCCCAGGAGCTGGCGATCGAAGCCATGCTACCGGCCAGCATGCCCACCAGCAGCGCCGGCCAATGGCGCGCCAGCATCATCCGCTGCTGCCAGATCGGCACCGCGAAGGCCACGGTCACCGGGCCCAGCACGCCCATCAACCAGTGGGTGTCGCGCGCGTACTCGGCATACGCAGTGTGCAGCGGCACGGCCACCGCCAACAGCAATGCCGGCACCAGAATCAGCGGCGACAGGACATAGCGCCCACTGCGCCGGTACAGCCAGCGGCTGCCCAAGTAAGCAACAAGGGTCAGGACAAGCCAGAACAACGGCATTGGCTCAAGGCTCATGGCGCAGCCTCCAGCGGCAGACCAGTTCCACCGTGACGGCGGTCACCACCATCACCATCAGGGTGCTCACTGCGATCACCAGCAGGATGCGCCAACCCTCGCTGCGCAGCAGGCCACCGTAGTCCAGCAGGCTCATCAGCGCCGGAATGAAAAACAGCAGCATTTCAGCCATCAACCAACCCGCGCCGGCCTGCAAGGTGGCAGGTTTGAGCACGCCGCAGGCGAACAACAGCAGGAGCAAGGCCAAGCCCATCACCCCACCCGGGATCGGCCATCCCAGCCAAGTGGAAAGCTGGCCGCCGAGCAGAAACAAGGCAAGCAGGACCGCCAGCTCGACGAGCAGGCGCAGGTATTTTTTCAGTAAGGCGGGTTTCATTGGGAAGGGTCCTCGGCTGGGGTCCATTCTAGATTTGCCCTGCCTAGGCCAGAAGCGAATTGTTAGACTGATCGCCATTCCAAAACGGAATTCGAAACATGGAATTCAAGCAGCTTCGCAGCTTCATCGAAGTCGTGCACCGCGGGGGCTTCACCCAGGCGGCGCAGACCCTGCACATCAGCCAGTCCGCCGTGAGCAAACAAGTCGCGCAACTCGAGCAGGCCCTAGGTCAGCCCTTGCTGGAGCGCCAAGGCTCGCAATTGCACCTGACCGCCGCCGGGCGCATCGTCCTGGCACGCGGCGAGGCATTGCTGCGCCAGCGCCAGGAGCTGCAAAACGAGCTGGACGATCTCAGCCAGATGGCCCGCGGCGAACTGCGCCTGGGTTTGCCGCTGCTGGGCAGCGATGCGCTGTTCGCCGGTTTGTTCGCCGAATACCGGCGGCGTCACCCGAACATTTCGATCCAGCTGATCGAGGGCGGCAGCCGCACGGTGGAACAGGCCGTCAGCAGTGGCGAACTGGAGCTGGGCGGTTGCATCACGCCCACGGACCCGGCGTTCGAGTACCAGCCATTCTGCGATGAGCCGCTCGATGCGCTGTTGCCGCAGGCGCATGCCTTGGCGAAGGAGCTCCAGATCGAGTTGCTGCAGTTGGCGGACACACCATTTCTGCTGTATCAGCGCAGTTTCGTGCTCAATGATCGGCTGCTCGGTGCCTGCCAACAACTAGGCTTCACGCCCAAGGAAGGGGGACGCAGCGGGCAAGCGGACTTTCTGGCCGCGCTGGTGGCGGCCGGGCAAGGGGTGGTGCTGCTGCCGCGGGTCGTGGCGCGGGCTCTGGAACGTCCAGGCGTGGTGCGGGTGCCATTGAACCCACCGGATCTGCGCTGGGACATCGCGTTCATCTGGCGCCGTGGGGCCTACCTGTCGAAAGCAGCACAGGCGTGGTTGCAGTTGGTGCGCGAACGGCCTGCGTCAGGCCTGTAGCCGCGGCGACGTCCTGTTCGCGGGTAAACCCGCGCCCACAAGGATTGCGTTGAGCTTGTAGGGGTTCACCCGCGAACGGGCCGTGTTAGGTATGCGCCCGTATCAAACCTTGAGCGCCGCCGCCAGCTCAGCCAGCCACGGCTCGGCATCAGCCTCGGGGGTCACGGTCTCGCTGGCATCCAAGCGCAGCATCGGCAGTACTTCCCGCACGCCCAGTTCGGCAAACAGCTCGCGCATCTGCTCGCCACCACCGCAGTAGGTATCGCCATAGCTGGAATCGCCCAAGCCGATCACCGCGCCGGGCAATCCTCGCCAGGCCGCCGGCAGAATGTCGCGGATCGTGCTGTACAGCGGCATCAGGTTGTCCGGCAGCTCGCCCATGCCAGTGGTGGAGGTCACGGCCAGCAAGGCATCCGGGGCAAAGCCCTGCAGGTCTTGGAGGTTGGCACGGGCGGCATGCCAGGCATCGAAACCGGCGGCTTTGAGCACAGACTCGGCGTGACGGGCGACTTCTTCGGCGGTGCCATACACCGAGCCTGAAATAATGGCGACTTTCATCGGGCAGAGGATTCCGAAACTGAGTGAAAACGTAGGATACTAGCATTCACCCGTGGCAAAAGGCCGCACTCCCACCAAAGTCCCCCGCTTGCCCAAGGCCCGGACATGATCAACGCGCAACTGCTGCAATCGATGATCGATGCGTCGAACGACGGAATCGTGGTCGCCGAACAGGAAGGCGACGACACCATCCTGATCTACGTGAACGCAGCGTTCGAACGCCTGACTGGCTATGCCCGCAACGAAATTCTCTACCAGGACTGCCGCTTCCTGCAGGCCGATGATCGCGATCAACTCGGCCGCGCGCGAATCCGCAGGGCCCTGACCGAAGGCCGGCCATGCCGGGAGGTGCTGCGCAACTACCGCAAAGATGGCAGCGCCTTCTGGAACGAGCTGTCGATCACGCCGGTGCACAACCCCGCCGACCAGCGCACTTATTTCATCGGCATCCAGAAGGACGTCAGCCGTCAGGTAGAACTGGAGCGGGCACTGGCCCAAGCGCAGGCCCGGCTGCACGCGCTGGAATCCGACGAACGTAGCTGAACGAAGCGCTTTGCGCGCGGTCAATCCCCTTGAAGAAATCGCTACCTTCGAGCCCGATCATGCAAGCACATGCCCTCCTGACCCAGGACGAACTGGATTTCATCCAGGACATGCAGCATTCGCCCCAGTTCAATGTGTCCGACTCCATGTCGAGTCTGCTGGTCAATGGCGACCGCCATGTGCAGGAACTGCTCGCCCGACTGGTGGCTAATGAGCAAGTCACGCTTCAGGCCCAGTACAACAACCAGCAGATCAGCTTCCCGCTGCAGCTGGTCGAAGACGAGTTCCATGCCGTGCATCTGCAGGTGGGTTCGCCTGAAATCTTCGAAGAAGGCCCCACCCCGCGCCCTTGGCGTCTTTCACTGGAGCAGCCGGCCCCGCTGCTGGATACCCATGGCAAGCAAAGCGGCCTGTGGATCCGGGACATTTCCTCCAAAGGCACCTTGGTGCAAGTGCGGGATCTACCCGAGGCGCCGGTGCGCTTCGCCCTGAACTTCGCCCCCGAGGGCATCGAACCCATCCGCCTCAAAGGCGTGCTGCGCCGGCGCATCGGCCCGGACCTGGCCGCCTACGACCTGTCCCGCAGCCCGGCCGACGACCTCGAGCGCCTGCGCGAGTACATCCTCCAGGCCCATCAGCAGATGCACGCCTAAGTATCCAACTGCCCGGCCAGGTACTGGCGCAAGCGCCTGCGCATCAGGCTGCCTTGCGCGCCAAGGCAGGCGACCGGGCTACCGCCCAGCTGTTCCTGGGCCAGCTCCGCCACCTCCCCCGCCAGCACCACCGGACACCCAACGCCGAGGGTCAACCGCGCCAGGCGCTTGCCCAGCGCCTGAGTGGGGGGCTGATGGGAGAACATCACCAAGGCATCGGGCGCGAGGCGCTCGCACACCAGCGCCAGCTCCTCCATGGGCTGCCCGGTCGCCAGCACCGTGACGCCCACCTCGTCGCTGCCCAGCAACAGCCCCGCCACCAGCAACTCCAGCTCATGGCATTGGCCCGACAACGGCGCCAGCACCACGCGCTGGCTCCAGGGCCCGCGCGACAGCTGCAGTCTCAGCAGCACCTTGCCTCGCAAAAACTGGTCGAGGAACAACCACTCACTGACCCGGCCAAAACTGCCCTGCCCCGCTCGCAAGCCGCGCCAGACAGGCATGAAGACCTCATCGAACACCGCGTCCAGGGCATGGCAGGCAAACACTTGGTCGAACAACCGTTCCAGTGCCAGGCCATCGAAACGCTGGGTCGCCTCCTGCACCTGGCCGCGCCAGCCGGCCAGCTCCTCGGCATTGCCGGCGCCTTGGCCATCCTGCGTCACGCCCTGATTGCGGGCCAGGATACTGCCCACCTTGCTCACCGCCACGCCACGCTCCAGCCAGCCGAGGATGCTGCGGATATCGTCGATATCGGCCTGGGAATAGAGACGATGGCCACTGTCGGTGCGGGTGGGCTGGATCAACCCGTAGCGGCGCTCCCAAGCGCGCAGGGTCACAGGGTTGACACCGGTCAGCCGGGCCACTTCGCGAATGGGGAACAGCTCTTGGTGTTCCAGGCCGGCCGAGGTGGCCACCTGATCATTGATGTGCACGGACAACGCCTCTTGTTTCAGATTCTGCATTCTACGCCGGGACACTCCGCCAGGTCAGTGCAACCATCCGCCGGCTGACACTGACCGGTCACGAATCCTGAGCGATAATCCGTGCCCGATTCTTGCAAGCCTGCTCGCATCGCCCACCACCCCGGGCGATGTAAGCCTAGGGGCCAGCTACCCGCCAGCCCCGTCGCCAGGAGATACACGATGTCTACCCCTCCCGTCACCCTGATGGTGTCGCGCCGCGCCGCCCATGGCCGTTACCAGGACCTGCTGGCCTGGCTTCATGAAGGCGAGCAGTTGGCCACCGACTTCCCCGGCTATTTGGGCTCGGGCATCCTCGCGCCACCGGCCGAGGGCGATGAGTTCCAGATCATCTTCCGCTTCACCAACGAATCCACTCTGCACGCCTGGGAGCATTCGGCCTCGCGTCGGGCCTGGCTGCAACGTGGCGACGGCCTGTTCGAGCGCCCCAAAGAGAGGCGCGTCAGCGGCCTGGACGACTGGTTCGGCACCAATACAGTGCAAAAACCGCCACGCTGGAAGCAAGCAACCGCCATCTGGCTGGCATTCTTTCCGGTCTCGCTGCTGTTCAACGTGCTGTTCGGCCACTGGCTGGCGCCGCTGGATCTGCTGCCACGGGTACTGATCAGCACCCTGGCCCTGACGCCGGTGATGGTCTATCTGTTCATCCCGCTGTCCACCCGTCTGCTGGCCGGCTGGCTGAACCCAACAGTACCTGCCACCGGCCAGGCATCGCGCGGGCTGCGCAGCCGCTGAGGCGCAGCCGCACAAGAGCGAAACAGTTCGGGTATGCTGGGGCATCAATGCAAGGACAGACAAGTTGACGCCCCGATCATGAACAGCCCAATCCTCGTCACCGGCGCCAGCCAGCGCGTCGGACTGGCCCTGGCCCTTGAACTGGCACAGGCCGGCCATACGGTGGTCAGCGCCAGCCGCAGCATTCACCCACAAACGCCCCACCCGAACATCGTGCAGTTTCGCGCCGACCTGTGCCAGGAGGCCGACCGCCAGGCGCTGATCGAGTACCTGCAAAGCCATTACGACGGCTTGCGCGCGATCATCCACAACGCCTCGCTGTGGCTGGACGATGGCCTGGACAACCTGCAGACCATGTTCCGCCTGCACGTCGAGGCGCCCTATCACCTCAACCTGGCCCTGGGCGATTTGCTAGACAAGGTCGAGAAGGCCGACATCATCCACATCTGCGACGAAACTTCCTCACGCGGCAGCAAGAGCCACATCGGCTACGCCGCGACCAAGGCCGCGCTGCAGAACATGGTGCTGTCGTTCGCCGAAAAATACGCGCCGAAGGTGCGCGTCAACGGTATCCTGCCGGGCCTGCTGATCCTCAAGGAAGGTGGCGACGACGCCTACCGCCAGCAGACCCTGAAAAAAGCCCTGCTGGAGTTCGAGCCCGGCGCCCGCCCGCTGATCGAGGCGGTGATGTTCCTGCTCGAAAGCCAATACAGCACCGGCAGCCAGGTGGTCATCAACGGTGGCCGCCACCTGAAGAACCGCATGACCTGAGGGAAGCCCCATGACCCCGCAACAACAGCTCGAACTCGAGGCCGCCGCGTTCCGGCGCCTGGTCGAACACCTGCAAAAGCGCACCGACGTGCAGAACATCGACCTGATGAACCTCTCCGGCTTCTGCCGCAACTGCCTGTCCAAGTGGTACAAGGCCGCCGCCGACGAGCGCCAGATCGACGTCAGCCTGGACGATGCCCGCGAGAAGGTCTACGGCATGCCCTATGCCGATTGGAAAGCCCAGTACCAGAAAGAAGCCAGCGCCGACCAACAAGCGGCGTTCGAAAAAGGAAAGCCACGTGACTGATCTGTCCACCCTGCGTAACAGCCTCGCCAGCGGCGAGCATGTTTTCGCCGACACCCTGGCGTTCATCGCCGCGAACTACAGCTACCAGCCCCAGGCCTTCAGCAATGGTGGCGTCGAGAACGCCGCCGGCCAGAACGAAGGCTCGTGCAAGACCCTGGGCCTGGCCCTGCTCGAAGGCTTGAGCGACCAGGAAGCCTTGTTGGCGTTTGGCGAGCACTACCGCAGCGTGCTGGCCACCCCCGAAGGCAGCGACCATGGCAACATCCGTGCACTGATCAAGCACGGGCTGGCCGGCGTCACCTTCGCCGAGCAGCCGCTCAAGCGTAACGCCTGATATCGCCGGGGCCGCTTTGCGGCCCAGGCCACCTCAGCTGATGATCCGTCCCGGTACCGCTTCAGGCAGCCTGCCCTGCTGCAACCAGGCCAGGGCAATCGGCCAGAGCGTCTCGCGGAAGCGGTCATGGAAGAACGCGAAATGCCCGATCTGCGCGACCGAGATATCTCCAGGCGCCAACCGCAGGTGCCGCCGCTCGGCGTGCTGCAGGTAGCCCAGTAACCGCTCGGTCGCCGCCACGGTCCCGAACGGGTCGTCCGTGAGGCTGATCGCCAACGTCGCGGCCTGCACCTGGGCGAACGGCAATTGCGCCAGTGTCCGCCCGCTCGGACGTTGCTCGTAGCGCGGCGTGCGAGTGGTCCAGTCGTGCACCACACCCGCCGGCGTGTCCTCCATCCAACCCAGGCGCTTGCCCGGGAAATACCCGCACAGTCGGGTCAGCAACGGCATCACCACGTGCCATTTACCTACCAGCCGCCAGCGCTCGTTCGCCGCGTAGTCGCGCCAATAAGCGAACTGTGCGCCGACCATCACCACCCGTCGTACCCGCCCGCCGGACGGCGCGAGCCCTACCGCACAGCCGCCGAAACTGTGCGCCACCACATCCACCGGCTGGCCCGCGAAGCGCTCGGCGGCCAATTGCAGCATCGCCTCGAAGTCCAGCCGCCCCCAGTCGCTCCACGACGCCTTGAAGCCGCGCAGCGAAGCCGGCCGCGACTCGCCGATGCCCCGGTAGTCGTAGGTCAGCACGTCGAAGCCCTGGGCGAACAGGTAGTCGGCAAAACGCGAGTAGTAACGGCAGCGCACCGAGGTGGCGGCATTGATGATCACCAGCGGGCGCTGGGGGTCGGGGGAAGCGTGGCGCCAGAGGAAGCCTCCGAGGCTGTAGCCGTCGGCGGTACTGTGGCGAAAGGCGGTGGCGGGCTGGGTCAGGCTGCTCATGACGCGCTCCCTGCAGTGGTGCGCCAACGCTAGCAAAAAAAGCGTCTTCAGCCATCCCCTAGCAGGAGCCGCTGCGCAGCCCGTCGCAGGCTACACCTGCTCCCACGGAGCCCGCGCAACACCTGGAAGGCGCTGCGCGTGTGGGCACTGGCGAAGCCTGCGAGAGGGCTTGCAGGCTTCAGCGAGTATCGCCCCAACGGTGGGGCGACAGGCTTACAGCTCGATGCAGTCGAACTTCACATCGGTGGCGACGTCTTCGTCGTAGTTGACGTCAGCACGCTCGAAGCCGAACAGATTGAGGAACTGCTTCTTGTAACCGGCATAGTCGGTCAGCTGGAACAGGTTCTCGGTGGTCACTTGCGGCCACAGGGCCTTGCAGGCGTCCTGAACGTCGTCGCGCAGTTCCCAGTCGTCTAGACGCAGGCGGGCCTTCTCGTCCACCGGCATCGGTGCGCCGTCGGCGCGGTACATGCGGTCGCGGAACATGCGGTCCAGCTGGTCCTGGGTGCCTTCGTGAACGCCCTTCTCCTGCATGATCTTGAAGACCATCGACAGGTACAGCGGCATCACCGGAATGGCCGAGCTGGCCTGGGTGACCACCGACTTGAGCACCGCCACGTTGGCGCCGCCCTTGATTTCGCTGGCCAGCTTCTTGTCCAGGCGCAGGGCGGTTTCGTCCAGGTCCTGCTTGGCCTGGCCCAGGGCGCCGTGCCAGTAGATCGGCCAGGTGATTTCGGTGCCGATGTAGCTGAAAGCCACGGTGCGTGCGCCTTCGGCCAGCACGTCGGCTTGGCTCAGGGCGTCGATCCACAGTTGCCAGTCCTGGCCACCCATGACGGTGACGGTGTCGGCGATTTCCTGCTCGGTGGCCGGCTCGATGCTGGCCTCGATGATGGTGTCCTTGTTGGTGTCGATGGCGGTCGACTTGTACGGCTGGCCGATCGGCTTGAGTGCCGAGCGCACCAGTTCACCGGTCTGCGGCAGCTTGCGCACTGGCGAGGCCAGGGAGTAGACGACCAGGTCGACCTTGCCGCCCATTTCGTTCTTGATCAGCTCGATGACCTTGGCGCGGGCTTCGTCGGAGAAGGCATCGCCGTTGATCGACTTGCTGTACAGGCCGGCTTGCTTGGCGAACTTGTCGAAGGCAGCGGCGTTGTACCAACCCGCGGTACCGGCCTTGGTCTCGGTGCCCGGCTTTTCGAAGAACACGCCCAGAGTGTCGGCCTTGAAGCCGAAGGCTGCGGTGATGCGTGCCGCCAGGCCGTAGCCGCTGGATGCGCCGATGACCAAGACCTTCTTCGGACCATCCTCGCGCACGCCCAGCTTGCGGGTGGCTTCGATCTGGTCACGGACGTTGAGCTCGCAGCCCTTCGGGTGAGTCGTGGTGCAGATGAAACCGCGAACCTTAGGATGAATGATGGCCAATGTCTGTACCTCTTCAGGTTTGTGCCGAGGAAGCGCGCCGCAGGGGACGGTTCCGTTTGATCAGAGGGTGAGACTACCCCCGCAGGTTATCCGACACATATTACGGGGGTGATTGGCGCGATTCAAAAACAACCTGGCGCTCAGGCGTGCAGTCATCGCGGGTCGTGGGGCTGACGCCGTCGCCCGGTGAGCATCGACAGGGGCAGGTTTTCCTTCAGGCGCAGGCTTTCGACCAGTGCCGCGAGCAGGTGCACGCAGACCAGCGCCAGCAGCGCGTTGGCCAGGAAGCTGTGCACATCGTTGGGCCAATCGACGCCCCACAGGGCGTCTACCTCCTGGGACAGCCAGCCGGTCACTCCCAGCCCTACGACGCAGGCGAGCATCAGCACCATCACCAGTGCGCCGATCGGCGTATGACCCAGCCGCTGGTAATGCTCACCCCGCCGCAAGGCCCGGGCATGCGCCGCAAGGCGCGTCGGGGTCGGCCAGAAGTCCGCCCAGCGCGCACTGCGCGGCCCGACGAAGCCCCACACCAGGCGCACGATCACCACACCGAGTGCGTAGTAGCCCAACCACTGGTGCCAGTCGTCACCTTCCTCGTTGAAGAACGAGTTGGCGAAGAACACGAACACCAGCGACCAGTGGCAGCACCTGAGCAAGGGGTCCCAGAGCCGCACGCTGGCCATCAGTCATGGATCTCGCTCTTGACCGCCTTGCCGCTCACCGGGTCGTGGTAGATCTCGACCTTGCGTCCGTCCTTGTCGAAGCCGTAGATCTCGTAGCAGTTGCCCTTGGTGATTTTGAACTTGTTGATGCGGTAACCCTGCTCCTTGAGCTGGGCCTGGAACTGGTCGGCGTCCTGCCAGGTGCTGCGCTCGGCAGTGGTGCACTGGGGTTCGGCGAAGGCGCTGGCACTGGCGAAAATCAAGGCAGTGGCGATCAGGATCTGGCGCATGACGGGAAGCTCCGTTTTGTTTTTGGAAACCGCAGTGTGCGACGCGAAGCTGAAGCCAAGCTTAGTGCCAGCGGCCTTTGGACGCCCTGAAACGACTCCATTGATTTGAATTTCAGATCAATGCAAAAGAAAAACAAACTTAACAAATGAACCAAACCCGCCGATGCTGCCGGTAATACGCCGAGCCGGCGTCCACCCCTTGCACGGAGAACAACAAGATGAACGACGTGGTCATCGTCGCCGCCACCCGTACCGCCATCGGCAGCTTCCAGGGTGCCCTGGCCAATGTGCCCGCTGTGGACCTGGGCGCCGCCGTCATCAAGCGCCTGCTGGAGCAGACCCAACTGGACCCGGCCCAGGTCGACGAAGTGATCCTCGGCCAGGTGCTGACCGCCGGCGCCGGCCAGAACCCGGCGCGCCAGGCCGCGATCAAGGCCGGCCTGCCCTACAGCGTGCCCGCCCTGACCTTGAACAAGGTCTGCGGCTCGGGCCTCAAGGCCCTGCACCTGGCTGCCCAGGCCATCCGCTGCGGCGACGCCGAGGTGGTGATCGCCGGTGGCCAGGAGAACATGAGCCTTGCGCCCTACGTCCTGCCCTCGGCCCGTACCGGCCAGCGCATGGGCCACGGCCAACTGGTCGACACCATGATCACCGACGGCCTGTGGGATGCCTTCAACGACTACCACATGGGCATCACCGCCGAGAACCTGGTGGAAAAATACAGCCTCACCCGCGAGCAGCAGGACGCCTTTGCCGCCGAGTCCCAGCGCAAGGCGGTGGCCGCCATCGAGGCGGGCCGCTTCAAGGATGAGATCACCCCGATCGTCCTGCCGCAGAAAAAAGGCGAGCCGCTGGTGTTCGACACCGACGAGCAACCGCGCCCCGGCACCACCGCCGAAGCCCTGGGTAAACTGCGCCCGGCCTTCAAGAAAGACGGCAGCGTCACCGCCGGCAACGCCTCCAGCCTCAACGACGGCGCCGCCGCCGTGCTGCTGATGAGCGCGAACAAGGCCAAGGCCCTGGGCCTGCCGGTGCTGGCGAAGATCAGCGCCTACGCCAGTGCAGGCGTGGACCCGGCGATCATGGGCATCGGCCCTGTCTCGGCCACCCAGCGCTGCCTGGACAAAGCCGGCTGGCAACTGGGCGAGCTGGACCTGATCGAGGCCAACGAAGCCTTCGCCGCCCAGGCCCTGGCCGTGGGCAAGGCGCTGGAGTGGAACGCCGAGCGCGTCAACGTCAACGGCGGCGCCATCGCCCTGGGCCACCCCATCGGTGCTTCGGGCTGCCGCGTGCTGGTGACCCTGCTGCACGAAATGATCAAGCGAGACGCCAAGAAAGGCCTGGCGACGTTGTGCATCGGCGGCGGGCAAGGCGTGGCACTGGCGATCGAACGCTGATCCATCGCCCGGGGGGCGCAGAGCGCCCCCTATGGCCTGGGCCTCACACCTTGCCCTTGGCCTGCTTCACATCGCTCGCCAGGCCACCCGAGGCCCCCGCAATGGTGGCGCCTGCACCCGGCAGCACCTGGGTCACGGTTTGCGTCACGGAGCTCTGCACATGGCGGGTGTACTCGGCCACTTGAACGCCCGCGCGCATATGGGCCGAGACCGTCTGGGGCGTCAGTATCGTGCGGGTGAAGGTCGAGCTGACAGTGCGGAACAGATTGCCCAGCGCCGAGACGATGGACACGATGGTCAGCACCACGAACGGAATCGACAGCCACATGATGCTCATCTTGAACAGCGCCAGCTCCGTGCCCAGCCCCTGTAGGCGGCGGCAGTACTGCACGCACACGCACAGATAGATCATCGCCAAGACCGAGATGGCCAGCAGGTCACGCACATCGAACGCCACCCGTGCCGTCAGCAGCCCATAGATCAGCGCACTGACCAGCACGTCCGGCACCAGGACCTTGAGCCCCTCCACCGCCTTGGCGATGTTGTAGAGCACAAAGCCAATGAGCACGATCCAGCCCAACACCGGCACGAAGCTGAAAGCGATCACCAACAGCGACAGCAAGATGCCCTGCAGCATCCCGTGATAGAGCTTGTGGCGGATGAGGTAGAACACGAAGTAGCCAAACGAGAAGGCCGCAATCGCGAGCAATGAAGCGATCATCAGCTCACGATCGAGGAAAAAACTCGGGAAGCCGACGGCGATCATGAACGCCAGGCACAGGTATCCGCTCTTTTGCATCGAACAATCATCCATGGGGGGAGGCCGCGATCGGTGGGGTGCCTCCATCGCGGGCATGGATGCTACTAATGTGCCACTACCCTGTCGAGCGCGACTTCGTCTCTCGTGCCGGCACAAAAAAACGCTACATCGATCGCGATGTAGCGTCAGCTCAGGGTTCGAATCAGGCCAGTGCCGTACGGCGCAACTCCCGCGCCGCGGCCACCATGTTGACCAGCGCCGCCTCGGTCTCCAGCCAGGCACGGGTCTTCAGGCCGCAGTCCGGGTTGACCCACAGGCGCTCGGCGGGGATACGCTGGGCCGCCTTGTTCAGCAGCCCGATGATGTCGTCCTTGCTCGGCACGCGCGGTGAGTGGATGTCGTACACGCCAGGGCCGATCTCGTTCGGGTAGTCGAAGCGCTCGAAGGCCTCCAGCAGCTCCATGTCCGAACGCGAGGTCTCGATGGTGATCACATCGGCGTCCATGGCCGCGATCGACTCGATCACATCGTTGAACTCGCTGTAGCACATGTGGGTGTGGATCTGCGTCTCGTCACGCACGCCCGAGGCGCACAGGCGGAAGGCTTCGGTGGCCCATTCCAGGTAGTGCGGCCAGGCGCCACGGCGCAGCGGCAGGCCTTCGCGGAAGGCGGCTTCGTCGATCTGCACGATCTTGATGCCCGCCGCCTCCAGGTCCAGCACCTCGTCGCGGATCGCCAATGCCAGCTGGCGGGCCTGGACTTCGCGGCTCACATCCTCCCGTGGGAAGGACCACATCAGCAGGGTCACAGGGCCCGTCAGCATGCCCTTCATCACCTTGTCGGTCAGGCCCTGGGCGTACTGGATCCAGCCGACAGTCATGGCCTTCGGCCGGCTCAGGTCGCCGAAGATCACCGCCGGCTTCACGCAGCGCGAGCCATAGCTCTGCACCCAGCCGAAGCGGGTGAAAGCGTAGCCCTCGAGCTGCTCGGCGAAGTACTCGACCATGTCGTTGCGCTCGGCCTCGCCGTGCACCAGCACATCCAGGCCGAGGTGTTCCTGGATCTGCACGGCATGGCGGATCTCGCTCTGCATGGCTTCGACATAGTCGGCCTCGGTCAGCGTGCCCTGCTTGAACGCCTGGCGCGCCAGGCGGATCGCAGAAGTCTGTGGGAACGAGCCAATGGTCGTGGTGGGAAACGCCGGCAGATCGAGCCCCGCCCGCTGCTTGGCGATGCGCTGCGCGAAGGGCGACTGACGCTGGCTGTCCTTGGGCTGGATCGCCGCTACGCGAGCCTGTACCGCCGGCTTGTGGATGCGCGGCGAGGTGGCGCGGCTGGCCTGTACGGCGCGGCTCTGGGCCAGCGCCGCGATCACCTCATCGGCCTCGGGCGTGTTGATCGCCTTGGCCAGCAACGCCACTTCCTGGCACTTCTGCACGGCGAAGGCCAGCCAGCTCTTGAGCTCGGCATCGAGCTGATCTTCGCGGGCCAGGTCCACCGGGCTGTGCAGCAGCGAGCACGACGGCGCCACCCACAGGCGATCGCCCAGGCGCTCGGCGGCGTAACGCAGCACGTCCAAGGCCTTGTCCAGGTCGCAGCGCCACACATTGCGGCCGTTGACCACGCCCAGGGAGAGGATCTTGTAGGCCGGCAGGCGGTCGAGGATGGTCGGGAACTGCTCCGGCGCCCGCACCAGGTCGATGTGCAGGCCATCGACCGGCAGGTTGGCCGCCAGGCCCAGGTTGTCTTCCAGGCCGCCAAAGTAGGTGGCGACCAGCTTTTTCAGCGGCGCGCGCTGCAGGATGTTGTAGACGCGCTCGTAGGCGTTCTTCCAATCCTGGGGCAGATCCAGCGCCAGGATCGGCTCATCGATCTGCACCCACTCCACACCTTGGGCGGCCAGGCGGTTGAAGATCTGGTCGTACAGCGGCAACAGGCGATCCACCAGCTCGAGCTTGTCGAAATCGGCGCCCTTGGTCTTGCCCAACCACAGGTAGGTCAGTGGGCCGATCACCACCGGCTTGACTGCGTGGCCCAGGGCCTTGGCCTCGTCCACTTCCTCGAACAACTGCTCCCAGCTCAGGGCGAACGCTTGGTCAGCGGTGAACTCCGGGACCAGGTAGTGGTAGTTGGTGTCGAACCATTTGGTCATTTCCTGGGCGTGGCCACCGCCACAGCAGCTGTCGCTGACGCCTCGCGCCATGGCGAACAGGGTGTTCAGGGACGGCTTGGCACCCTCGTGGCCAGCAAAGCGGGCCGGAATCACGCCGAAGGTCAGCGAATGGGTCAGCACCTGGTCGTACCAAGCGAAATCGCCGACCGGCAGCAGCTCGATCCCGGCGTCCTTCTGCACCTGCCAGTGGGCGGCCCGCAGCGCCTGGCCCACGGCGCGCAGGCCGGCTTCGTCCAGCTCGCCCCTCCAGAACGCCTCCTGGGCCTTCTTCAGTTCGCGGTCCCGACCGATACGCGGAAAGCCCAGGTTGTGCGCCAGTGCCATGTCTTATCCCTCAGAAATCTTGAAATTGAATGAGGGAATTTTCTCGGCTGAGCCATTGTGAGACAAACTCATTAAATTTGAGATCAACTCAAGAATTTCTCATGATCGTCGAACAGGTCGAGCGCAACAAGGACCCGCGAAAGGGTCAGCACAACCACTTCGAATGTCTCTTTCAGCGCATTTCCCTACGCAACCGGACATGACCCAACCCTCGCCCTGCCCCACAATGCCACCGTGCCCCAACCCGATACCCGAGCGCCCATGAGCCAGCTGAAAACCGCGCTGCACGACAACACCTTCGTCTGCATCATGGAGTTCGTGCCCAAGTCCTCCAGCGAGCGCTTCGCCAGCCTCGAAGCCCTCATGGCGCGCCAGCACCTGTGCGGCTGGCCCATGACCGTGGCCATCGCCGACCGGGTCGGCAGCCCCTTCGAAATGTCGCCGCTGGACGCCTATTCAAGCTTCAGGCAACCCCTGCCGGCCCTGTTGCACTTCTCCGGCAAGGACCGCGAGCGCCACCACTTGCTGGAGCAGTTGCAGCAGATGGACGCCGCCGGCCTCGACCAACTGCTGTTGCTCACCGGCGATCGCCTGCCCGGCCACGTCCCCGGCCAGCGCCCAGTGCGCTACCTCGAATCCATCGCTGCCCTGCAGACCGTGCGCCAGGCACGCCCCGACTGGCTGCTCGGCGCCGGCATGCACCCGTTCAAGTACCGCGAGGAAGAAGGCGGCGCCCAATACTTCAAGGCCGAAAAGAAGCTCGCCGCCGGCGCGGACTTTCTGGCCCTGCAACTGGGCTATGACGCCAGCAAGCACCTCGAAGCCATCCAGTGGATGCGCCGCCAGCCCCACCCCAAGCCACTCACGGCCTGCGTGATGGGCCTCACCCTGGGGCGCGCGAAGATCTTCGAGCACGTCGCCGGCATCGTCGTCACCCCGTCCATGCACGATGTGCTCGCCGCCGAAGCCGAGGTCTCCAAGGCCCACGCCCAAGCCCGCAGCCTCGAACGCCTGGCCCTGCAAATCATCGGCCTGCGCCTGATGGGCTATGCCGGCATCCACCTCTCCGGCATCCACGACCTGGAGCAGCTGGACGCCCTGGAGCGCAGCCTCGAACACTGGCAGGCACGCCTGCACTCGCTGGAGCAATGGGCCCCGGCCTGGCGAGCGTGCTGGCAGATGCCCGGCCTGCCGGATGTCACCTTCCATCCGCCCGGCGCCAACTGGCGATTGGGCGAATCCCAGGTCAGCGCCTCCCCTAAGGAGACCGCGCGCTATCACCTGCTGCACGGCCTGCATTCACTGCTGTTCAGCCGCCGCAACCCACTGAGCCAGGCCTTCGGCTGGGCCGTGCAACGCCCGCTGTGGAACACCCCCACCGGCGCCCGCGTGCTCCATCGCCTGGAACGCAGTGCGAAAAGGCCTCTGGTCGGGTGCGACACCTGCGGTACCTGCCGCCTGGAAGACACCCTCTACATCTGCCCGGAAACCTGCCCCAAAGGCCTGGCCAACGGCCCCTGCGGCGGCACCACGCTCAACCGCTGCGAGTTCGGCGACCGCGAGTGCATCCACAGCGTGAAGTACCGCACCGCCAAGGCCGTCCGGCAAACCGCTGTGCTCACCGAACGCCTGATCCCCTGCATCGACGCCGACAGCCGCCACCGCAGCTCCTGGCCCACCTGGTTCCAAGCCCCCGCCGCGACCACCACCATCGCCAAGCCCTGTGGCAGTGGCCTTGCGCCGTAGTCGACCACCGAGGCCACCCTCAAAGCACCTGCCCTGCACGCCAGCGAAGTGCCCGAGCTGGACAACTGAACCCACGGCGATCGGGCCCAAAGGTGGCCCTCCCCGCCCACCCCACTTACACTCACCGGCCATCAGGACAGCCAACGCAGTTCAAGGACCGGCATGAACGAAACGCTCTATTGCGCCCAATGCGGCGCCACCCACACGGCCGAAGCCAACTTCTGCCACCACTGCGGCAAGACCGTCGCCAAGCACGACACCGGCACGGCGACCTTGCAAGACGCACAGCCTAGCCAGTCCCAGTCATCCAACTTCATCGCCAAACACTGGCGCGGCGAGTACTCGCTCGGCGTGTCCTACTGGCTGTTCGGCTTTCTCCTGACGCTGCTGATCATCGGCCTGTCCCTGGCGATCGATACCGTCAGCGACGCCATGAGGCTAGGCACCCAGGGCCATGGCGTGCTGATCGTCGGCTATTACTTGGGCATCCTGGCGGTGTCGGTCTGGCAGTTCGTCGGCGTGTTCCGCTCGGCCTCGGCCCACGTTTCGCGCGGCGGCAAGGCCTTCTGGGCGATCCTGGCCAAGGTGCTGGTGTGCCTGGGCGCCATCCAGATGGCAATCAGCGTGGTCAAAGACGGCGTCCCCATCCTGCGCGAAGGCGTGGACATGATCCGCGGCACCGACAACATCCCGCCCTACGCCCTGCGCCTGATGCGCGACGACACCGAACTCGAAGTGGCCGGCGGCCTGCCCATCGGCACCACCGACGCCGTGCGCGACCTGCTCGATGCCTCGCCAAAGGTGCGCGTCATCCACCTGAACAGCACCGGCGGGCGCATCTACGAAGCCAACAAGCTCGCCGACCTGATCGCGCAACGCCAATTGATCACCTACACCCGCACCAGTTGCTCGAGCGCCTGCGCCCTGGCCTTCCTCGCCGGGCGCGAACGCTACATCGGTGAAAAAGGCCAGATCGGCTTTCACAGCGCCTCGGTCCATGGCGCCACCGGCAGCGACGAGCTGGACGTCAACGCCAGCTTCAGAACGGCACTTTCGCGAGTCGGCGCCTCGCCTGAATTCATCACCCGCGCGACCACCACCAGCCCCACGGACATGTGGTACCCCGATAAGGACACCCTCAAGCAACAGCACATCATCACCGAGCAGGTCGACTCCCGGTACTTCGGGCTGTCTGGCCTGACGCAATGGCGCGACGCCAACCAGATCGAACAGGCCCTGTTGAAGCAACCCGTCTTCGCCGCCCTGGCAGCCCACGACGCAGACAACTATGCCCACCTGAGAAAGATCGTGGTCGACGGCGTGCAGAGCGGCCGCTCGACCGTCGAGATCCAGGCCGGCATCCAAGCGCTGATCGCCACCTCCATCGTGCCCAACTACCTGGTCCGTGCCCCCGACCACGCCCTGCTACGCTACTGGCGCGCGCAGGTCGAGGAGATGAAGTTCTTCGGCAAGACCAACCCGGCCCATTGCCTGACCTTCCTCGGCCTGGACAACAACACGCCCAAAGTCGAGCTGATTCACCAGATCCCCAAAGCCCAGGCCAACGAAGACCTGGCAGCCCTGGTCGACGTGGTGGAGCAAACGGCCAAACACCCGGTACACGCCAAACCCTTGTCGGTGTACGAGCAAGACTTTCGCCGCGTGCTGATGAGCGTCATGGCCAAGGACCGCCGCGCCGTGGAAATCGTGGCAAACCCCGAGCGGTTCACCCATGAGCCCAAGGCGACCTGCAACAGCATGGTCCTGCTCTACGACACCATCCTCTCGCTGCCGGACTCCACCCTATCGGCCGGCCTGCTGCGCAGCATGGCCGCAGACGTGGCCAACCCGCAGTAATGAACAGCACGTCCCCTGTGGGAGCGGGTTTACCCGCGAAGAGAACACCACCGCTCTCCAACCCTCCCTTCCACTTATCCACAGCCAAACAAAAGCCGCGTCCTGACAACAAGACGCGGCTTCAATCAAGCATCACGGGCTAACGGCCTACGCGCTCCTCATCGCCCAGCAACTTGCCACACTGCTCACTGGCCAACCGGCTGATGATCTTGATCGCCTGATGAATCCCCGCCGAGGCGCGAAAGCTCAGTTGGGGTTCGTGCTCGCACTCCAATTGCTCGTCGCGCTGCACCAGCGATTCGCCGAGCAGTTCGAGGGTCCAGACGTAGCTTTGTAGGGTGGTGAGGCGTTCGTGGTCAGTCATGGGGCACCTGCCTTGGGGCTGGCGTTGGGTTGCCCTGGGTGTGGATGGGGTAGAAGCGGTGGGAAGCCCGAGGAGTTGGGCGGTGGAGAGCGGATGCGAGGATCCGGAACAGACTTGTGATGGTCATGCATGAGGTCCTTTTCATTTGAAGCACCACGCCAACCGTCGCCAAACGATTAGGGTGGCAGCTGTACGCAGGTTGGCGAACCGAGGAAAAGGAACTCGGCAGACCCGAAGGTCTCCCACGCACAGCCGCCATTACACGAGACTGCGGGCACAAAAAAAGCGCCTGCAATCGTGATCTGGGCGCCATTGCGCCTTTTCGTTCGGGTCGCCAAACCCGGACGCGGAATTTGCCGCGACCGGGGGAATTTATCCCTGCGGCTCGATCAGCGCAAGGACTGGGGTTTGATCTGAAAGGTATTGCTACGAAATCCCACCCCGCCCGGCCATAACCCGACGGATAGCCATACCGTTGGGTACAGAAACGTCATTGAAACGATGAGTGGTTAGGGCTGAAATCCAGCAAGACGGCATAATGGCATCGCATTTTTTACGACCCCTCCACCACCCCGCCTTCGCGAGCCCCTTTGTAATGAATACCCAAACACGCTACTCGATCATCCTGGAACACAGCGCCGAGGTACTCCTCGAAAACGCCTCCATGGCCCAGGTGGAAGCGTTTTGGGATGACAACGATGAACGGTATTTCGGGTTGCGAATCGAAGATGAGCGAAGTGCTCATGCGCGGGTGATTGTCACGGATGAAGTGCCGGATGAGGAAGAGGATGGGGTTGTTGTGCTTTGCGCCTGATAGGCGGCACCAAAGTCCTTCACTAGAATTCTCGAAGGTGCCGCACCGGGGGCAGTTTCAGGCTTGATAGCCTTCAAACTCCCAAGCGTAAAAACGTGCTGATTTGCATGCGAGTTCAGGCCAACTAGCCCCTTCAAATTGCGATATATTCTTGATTATCGCGTCAACAATTAGCTGATAATGAAAATTCTTGACGATCAACAAGTGCCTTCCCCATACCGGCTCCCATATATTGTTCGCCAGCCATTCCGGAGTGCAAACAAACACTTCGAAATCATCCCCAGCGCTAGTCCCTTCCGGACCAATGCGAAGCCTTAGCCCTATAAAAAAAACTCTGAATCAGCTGGCACATAAGAGCGTATATCAAGCTCATCAGATGACAGTTCCTTTAGGTTCTGTATGAAAAGCCTTGATACTCGGTGATGCTGCGTTGAAAACAGCCTCGGAATACTCATTTACAACCCTTAAAGTCGAGCGCGACTCCGACCGTTCTTCGGCTGCTTTCGCCTTGCCTGACCTTCGTCTAAAGACTTTTCATACAGACCCTAACGGCCGACGCTATCTCTGATGGAGCGGGCTCACCTGCGAAAATCTGCGAAGCCGCTGCCATGCACCCCTTCGCATTCTCCGCCGGTAAAACTGCTCCCACTGGAACGGCACACAGCTTCACCACGCCGTATTTGTCCGCTACAGAGCCTTCGCAGCAGGCAGTTTCAGTTGCATAGCTTCCAGTCGCGAGCGGCTGCTTTCGACTCAGCCAATCGACGAGAACTACATGCCGGTTGAGTAGCGCCCGCTCAATGCGACGCTGGTCGTCATCGATTGACCTACATCGCAGAGCAATCGTGCTCCGTCCAAATATCTATGGACCCGCATCCCGCTCTCTCTACATGAGTTAGTAAGCCCTTTCTTACCCCTTGAAAGACAGGCAGAGAAATGCGATATGACATTGTGCCATTACCGCAATGAGAGGAAAGGGAGATGCCTAGGGATTACGCGAAATACATCGAAGATGTAACGGAGGACATCAAAACCTGTATAGGAGATATGGCATGCCAGCCCATATTGTTCGTGGGGTCAGGTTTCACGAAACGCTACCTAAAGGGTCCTAACTGGGAAGAACTGTTGAAGGAGCTAGCGGCGCGCTGTCCAGAGATTACACGACAGTTCGCCTACTACAAGCAACGCTACCCCGACTTCGTGGACATTGGCACTGAATTCTCGGAGAGGTACAACGATTGGGCGTGGGGTGCTGGCCAAGACCAGTTTCCACAGGAGCTATTTGAAGAAACGACCTCGCCGCAGGTCTATATCAAATACACTGTAGCCAGGATTCTCAAAGAGCTTCTAGCAACGGAAAAGCCCGGCCTACAGGATGAAATCGAACTTCTGCAGAAAATTCGGCCGCACTCCGTGATTACTACCAATTACGATGAGTTGCTGGAGGGAATCTTCCCAGATTACGAAGCTATCGTGGGGCAACGGATCCTTTACGCCAATCATTCAAGTATCGGAGAGATATTTAAAATCCATGGCTGTGTCTCTCAACCCGAGAGCATCGTACTAACGCGAACTGACTATGAGGAATTTGTAAAACGCAAGAAATACCTGTCCGCAAAGCTTCTCGCGTTTTTCGCTGAACATCCATTAGTGTTCATTGGCTACAGGGCTGAAGACCCCAACATTAAAGCAATTCTTGCGGACATTGACGAAATTCTATCGGAGGAAGGCAAGCTCATACCTAATATTTACATTCTTGAGTGGGAAAACCGTGATCTCGCGGAGGAATACCCTCGTCGTGAAAGACTTATTCCGGTTTCAGATCACCGAAGTGTGATCATAAAAAGCATCGTCGCCAATGATTTTAGTTGGGTCTACTCTGCCTTTGGCGCGAATGAAGCGCTTAAGAATGTGAACCCCAGATTATTAAGGGCCTTACTCGCTCGGACCTACCAACTCGTGCGGACCGATATTCCCAGAAATCCTATTCAGGTCGACTATAAAGTGTTGGCCAACGTTACAGAGGCTGACGGGGAATTGGCAAAATTATACGGAATAGCCGACGGCGCTGATGGTCTGGCCTTCAACCTTAATTTTCCCTATACACTTACCACTCTGGGTCAGGCGATGGGATATCAGGCATGGCATGCTTGCGATCGTTTAATCAGGACGATTTCTGAGACTGCTGGAGTCGACCTCAAGAAGTTCGACAACAAGTATCACTGCGCGATAATGAACGGAGCAGAAGTTCAATCCCACCGTTATTCTGAAGCATGCAAAGATCTTTTGGAGAAAGTTAGAACGGGAGAAGATTACGTTCAAGAGGTGCAAAAAGAGGCGGAGGCCAAAGGCCATCGTAATTAAACACTCTCAACAAAGCGACAGGGGAAAGTACCCTGAGGCAAAGACTGGAACGCTTGTCGAAAGCACATCTCCATTTACAAGGACTCGAAGGGACATCGCATGTCTGATTCGCAAAATTTAAAAAAACTCAAGGCTGCATGGGGTGACTCATGCCAGTCGATGTGAGCTGAAATTCTGTCCATTACAATGGCAGGGTGAAAAATGAGGACTGAGCTATTTCCTGAGAAATAAATCAGTCCCCTTTTCCCTTTGCTGGTCGGCGTGACGCCGCCGCGCTCCTGCTGAAAATGATTAATCCATCGGCGCAGGGCCGACTCGACCAAGCCGAGCGAACGGGCCGCTTCGGGATGGCTGTAGCCTTGATCAAGCACCAGGCAGGCTGCTTCGCGCTTGAATTCAGGTGCAAGGTACGGCGTTGCTTGGTCATCAGACACCTCTCTGCGGCGAGCATTCTCGCCTAAATGGATGCCCGGAGTTAGTAGACCACTACACCTATCAGCCGTAGCCAGCCGTATGAGGAGAAAGGGCCTCAGGCAATCTTCACAGAAGTTTGCGCAAGGCCAGGTCGCTATCCGCGCCTGTGACGCAGACGGGTAGCTCTCGCTTTTGCCACAATCGAGGCGTAGCCAGTAGCCAGCGTTACCCCATTGGGTTGTTCGGCGATCAACAGCAGGTGTTGACCAATCAACTCGGGGTCAAAGCTTTTGATCGCTTCTGTAGACAGCGCATCGATATCGACTGTAATGCCTTTGCTAGGAATGAAGTCTTCCTCATACAACACATCAACAGCAACCGTCTGCTGCGTATCCGTGTAGCTGTCTTGCACTGCGAAGGTTGGCACCGCAACGTGAGTGTCAATGTCGGTGTCATACACAACCTCTGAATCCGGCACTGACAGCTCTGCTTCGAGCTCAAGATCTTGCGATTGGTAATCGAAAAGATCAGCCATATTCTTTTCACGCTCGACGGCTTTATCAACAGCCTGACTACTCACGCCCAGCTCGGCACGCATTCGAATCAGGAAACTTTGTCCCCAAGACGAAGCGAACCATTGCCAAGCGGCCCCCTTTTGCCGGCCCTTGAATCTCTGACCGACGGGTAAAACAGGGCCAAATCCCTGAAGGACATACTGACCATCAGCAACGGTCAATGTATCAATAGCTGCTCTAGGCGCCTGCCAGTATAAGGTGTCCGGATATGGAAAAGTGCCCTCTGTATCACCTTGACTGATGTTAAAAAGACGATTAGCTTCCATCCGGATATACGGCTCGTCTTGAATCTCACCAATAAACTTGGCATCAGGTTTAGCTGCACCAATCAATGCGCCCGCCATACTCGCGATAGTGTCAGTATCACTCCACAGCAGATTGGCAACCACTTCCATGATCTCTTGAGATCCGGCTCGCTGGCCCAAAAACGCAGCCACATTAGCGAAGAGTGCCGACTTGAGCCCAGAACCCCGCTCCTCTTTACTGAGGCCGTTATCACCCTCTACGATCTTTGCATACAAAACTGTGGCTGACTCATTGGTTTGCGCGAAGCAATCCATAGCCTTGCGAACAGAAAGACTCCACTCATTGGCCACCTCATCAGCGGCGCGTTCCAGTGTAGTCTTGCTGTTTTTTTCCCAGGTATCTGGTTGCGAGAGGACAGCTCAAGCTCCCCGTTAGAGAGGATGTGCCAATCATCGCAAGCGTGGGTTTGTTGCAGATGATGGCTTTCACAGGTCTGGGTATGGTGGCGATGGTTCATGTCGACACTAGCCGCGCTGTGCTCTTGGCATACACAACGCCACTGTGGTGTGTGGTTGTCGCCTGGGTCATGTTCCGTGAAATGCCCTCCAGGTTGCAGATTGCAGGGCTTGTCATAGGGATGTCAGGGATCGCGGCTGTGTGCTCCCCAGGAGAGCTCGAATGGACAAATCAGGAAACAGTGTTGGGGGCAATATTCCTGCTTCTTGCAGCGGTCAGCTGGGCGATTGTCATCCTTCATGTGAAACGTCATCGGTGGGTGACCCCGCCTCTGGCGCTTGCCCCGTGGCAGATGCTCTTGGCTACCATACCATTGGCGATTGCAGCCTATGTCAGCGAAGGCTCACCGACATCCCTTGTCCTGGATAGGAAACTCGCTGAGGAATTGTTCTTCATCGGTCCGATTGCGACATCGGCGTGCTTTGTGATTTCTGCGGAGTACGGACGGCGAATTTCGACGTTTGGCATGTCAAATTTCACCCTTGGGGTACCCCTGATTGGAACAGTGTTCTCTTGCTTGGCTTTTGGTGCGACCGTTTCCACCATGTTCCTTGCCGGGCTCGGCCTTGTGGTTTTGGGGGTCGTGGTCTCTGCATTAGCTTCGCGCTCCCGCCGGACCTGAACCATAACGTTTGGCGAAGGCTTTTCGATAAACCCGTTTCAGAGTTCGCAATGCGTAACGCATTAGCTCTGAAACGGGTGCAGTGAGGTTACTTAGGGTCTATGCGATAGACGCTCAGTGGTCGCTCGACCTTCGATGCGCCATGGTTGAACAAGCCTACTCGATCGACTTGCGCTGCCGGCAAGTACAATCTGCCCTGGTTGTCGAACGCGGGTGCATCGACCCAGTGCAGGCGAGTGTCCTTTGCAATGGTCTGAATGGTGCCGTCAGTGGCGATTCGCTTGACGCTATCTTCAGCTAGGTCACTGAAGTAGAAATTGCCCTTGCTGTCCATGACTGTCCCACCGACCGGCGGCAGATCTCGCCAGAACTCGACATGTTGGATGAGCTCAACTTCAGGCACGTTGGCATCATCCAGCCAGCGCGTTTCAATCTTGTGCCAAGGGCCTTCCAACGGTGCGAAGTAGAGCCATTTCCCGTCCGGGGATACCTCAAGGGGATCGGAATGCACCCTCAATGCTGTCCCATCTGGCGCTCTGACTACTTTGCCGCTCAGGATAATGTCGCGGTTCTTGGGCGCGCGTACAGCAGGACTGGTCGTCAAGACGCGCCGGGCTTTGTTGGTTTCGAAGTCCAAGACAACGATGCCAGGAACGCCAGCGTCCGTCAGGTAGGCATGCTTGCCATTGAGTCGGATATCGTCGATGTAGCTATGTTCTTGAGCGATGCTGCTGTCGAATGGGATGACCTTGATCACTTCGCCGCTTTTTAGGTCAACGACCACGACCTTTGCACCACCTGGAATGACTTTGCCGCCGAAGTCAGTTACGCCTGCATCGACTATCCACAGCCGGCTGTTGTCATCAACGCGCATGGCATTGACATTGACGAAGCGCTGTTCGGCTGGAATGGTCGCGTCATTGCTATTCCAGCGCTCGTTTGGAAAGGGATGGGGCTGGCCAGCTTGGTCCAGCTTCGATACGGATGGCCCCGCTGAGCCAGTCCATTTTGGGCCGGATACGTATAGGCTTCCGGCGCTGTCCACGGCCACCGCATTCCATACAGCATTTACCGATTGGGCTACCACGTGAAGGGTTGGCGGCACCTCGGCGTGGGCGACACCGATAAAGCCTGCCATCACAGCTGTTAGTGCAAGTCGTTTAGGGAAGTTCATTGCAAGTTCCTGTTTGAAGGGCTGGGCAATGATCTTTTTTCCCATTACGCTGAAAAACCTCGCCACCACGTAAAGAATTTCGTCAAAGTGAAGAAAATCATACGAATCGATGATCTGCAGGTCTTCGTATCGTCGGCTGCTGCGGGTAGTTTCTCCGCCGCGGCGCGGTTGCTCGACATCTCGCCCGCCTTGGCGAGCGGTGCCATTCAGCGTCTGGAAAGCAACCTGGGCGCGAGATTGTTTGTTCGCTCGACGCGTCGGTTGAGATTATCCGATGATGGCGAGCGCTACTTGCCGCACGCGCGGCAAGCCTTGGAAGCACTTGATAATGGCGAGGTGGCGTTGACCCAGGGCCGTGACGAAATCGCTGGCACTATTCGCTTGTCGATGCCATCTGATATCGGCAGGAATGTGTTGCTTCCGTGGCTTGATGAGTTTCAGCAAACGCACCCCATGGTACGTCTGCAATTGCGGGTTAGTGATCAGGTGGCCGATCTGGTTGGGGAACATCTGGACGCTAGTATCAGGTATGGGCAGTTGAGTGACTCGGGCCTGGTGTCCTTGGCACTCGCACCGATGAACCGCAGAACAGTCTGCGCCTCGCCGGCGTATCTCGCGCGTCATGGTATGCCGGAATCTCCTGAGGCGTTGAGCGGGCATAATTGCCTGAGATATGTGATGGGCGAGCAAACCTACGAGCGTTGGAGCTTCAATTTCCCACAGGGAGTGCGGACGGTTCAGGTGACAGGTGATCGGATCAGCGATGATGCCGATATTGTTCGACGCTGGGCTGTCGCCGGATTGGGGATCGTTTACAAGTCCAGGCTCGATGTTGCTGAGGATCTTCGTAGCGGCCGCCTGGTTGAGCTATTCCCGGAAAGCTATGGGCAGCCGGCACCGCTTCAGCTGGTATGTGCCCATCGCACATCGCTCACGCCGGCCATCCAATCGCTTAGAGCCTTTCTGGCAAAACGTTTCGAAAGCTAGTCGGGCAGTGGCGGGGCACCGGGCCCCGCTATTGATTCAAGCTTGCGCCGGTGCTGACTGACGGGAGAGCCAAATGTCTGCAGCGTCCAAGGCTGAAAGCTTTTTGTGACGGATAAGAAAATCAAGCTCACTGACCGCGGCATTGCCAGGTTGTAGCGAGATTAGGTCCTCAATCAGTTCTTTCGGCATCTTTTGCACAACGTCACTGGCGGCAATGAGCGTTGCTTGATCTTCACCACCCAACAGCCCGAGCGGTTCATCCAGGGCTCGGATTTTGTAGGCATGGTGCAGATATTGAGGATGCCACAGCGGCACGACAAACCATTCCCGCTCGGCATAGGATTGCTCATAACGATTGAAGCAATCGGCCTCGGTGCCTTGCGCAAAAAAGTAGCCTTCAGCATCCAACTCGTATTGCGTCACCATGGCTTTGGAAAAGCGACTGATACCAGCACCAGGGTTTATGCCTTGGATGCGGCGGCTCATCCGCTGGGCAACATCCGGCCTCAGCAGGTCTGCAATCGTAGCGACCTGATCCTCCGGTACATAATCAGGCACACCCCAAATGCAGAACGGGTTGTAAAGAACTCCAAGGGAAGTGCTCGGTTTCTTGCAAGCTGCCAGGTAGGCACCGTGGCTGGCTGGCAGCCAGGCTGATACGAGCATCTCTACCTGTCCTTCGCTGTACAACCGGAACATTTCCTCATGAGGCGCTGTGCTGACTTCCACCAGATAACCATGTCGCTCTAGCGTGCGCTGCACAAGCGCTGCGCTAGCGGCATGGAAGCTGAGGTCGATGTAGCCCAAGCGAATGTGCTTTTGCATGTCATTCCTTATCAATGCGTTTGCGCAGGCTTGGCGTCGATCTTGACGCGCATCAGGCTGTAAGGCTTCACCCGTTTGTCTTGGCCATCGTTGAAGCCAGGTGAGCGGTGCAGCTGGTTGGCAGTGAAGTACAGATACCCGTCTGGGCCGATCGACAAGGTATCCGGCCAAAGGACTCGCGAATCCTCGACCACGGTTTGCCAAGTGCCATCGGCAAGGCGTTTGCGGATGGAGTTGTGCTCATAATCGCCCGCATAGACTGCACCGTCAGCATCAGCCTCAAGACCGTCGGAGGCGCCTTTTTCACCCAGGTCCACAACGGCTCGTTCAAGTTCGGCTTCGCTTACATTGGGGTCTCGCAACAAAGCCGTTGGAACCGAATACAGGTGTCGACTCGAAAGCGGGCAGAAGTACAGCGTCTTACCATCGCTCGACAGGGCGATGCCGTCCGAGGCTACGGTCAGCAGTCCTGATTTACCCTGCGCGTCGCGGGTGATGAGTGCTGGTTTCCCTTCGATGACAGGTCGGAACTCAGGGTCTACGGAAGTTGATTTGGCCCCGCTAAGGCGACGGGTTGCCGTACCGCTGGCCAGGTCCAGGACGATGATTCCGCCTGGCCCTTTTACCGACGAATCGGTGACGTAAGCGGTACCTTCTTTACCTACGCGAAAATCAAAACGTACGTCATTCACATAGGTTGTTGGCAGAATCACTTCACGCGGGAACACAACTGTTTTCACGATCTTGTTGGTGTTCAAGTCGATTGCGATCAGCTTGGCTCCACCTGCCTTGGGCTCGGAGAAGCCGGGAGCGGCTGTATCCAATACCCAGACACGCCCTTGACCGTCAGCTACGACGCTCTGCACGCTGATGAACCCGGCGGCCGGATCCTTGGCGTTTTCGACATTCGTTTTCAGGTCCGGGTAAGGAACCAGATGGCCCTGTCTGATCTCCGCCACAGTGTAGGGTACGTCATCTCCCCAACGAGGGAAGTTGATGAAGATCCGACCCGTTTCGGTGACGGTCACGCCTGTAGGCATGGCGCCATTGAAAGCGAAAACACGTTCGGGGTTGGTGCCTGTGCCCGAGGCGGTATCGGCCATGGCCATTGCACTGAGCGAGACCGCGACAGCCAGGCCAGTGGCTTGGAAGAAAGCTTTCATATGCTTGTCCTTGAGCGTATCAGCGGGTTAGAAGCCTTCGAGAACGATCTTGCCTTTGGCTTTGCCGCTCTCGATCAGCGCATGGGCGCGCTTGAGGTTATCTGAGCTGATTTTGCCGAAGTGTTCCCCAATGGTGGTCTGGATGACGCCGTTATCGACCAGCTCGGAAATTCTGTTCAGCAACTGATGCTGTTTGATCATGTCTGCGGTTTGATACAGAGAACGCGTGAACATGAGTTCCCAATGCAGCGAAAGCGATTTGCGCTTGAGTGGCATGACGTCCAGTTGTGCTGGGTCATCAATCAGCGCCAGTTTGCCTTGTGGGCGAAGCACTTCAACGATCTGGGGCAGGTAGGTTTCGGTATGGGTCAGGCTGATGACGTAGTCGACCGGGTTGAGTTTCAGGTTTTCAAGCTGCAGCGGGATCGAGGCGGAGTGATCAATCACATGGTGGGCGCCCAGTTCCCGTACCCAAGACTGAGTCTCTGGCCGCGACGCTGTACCGATGACAGTGAGTTGGGTAAGTTTGCGGGCCAGCTGGACCAGGATGGAGCCAACCCCACCACCGGCGCCGATGACCAGCAGGCTTTGCCCTTTACCACCGTTCTCCTGAACGCCCAGTCGATCGAACAACAGCTCCCAGGCAGTAATGGAAGTCAGCGGCAAGGCTGCGGCACTGGCATTGTCCAGGCTACGTGGTTTTTGGCCGACGATGCGCTCATCCACCAGGTGAAATTCGCTGTAGCTACCAGGGCGATCGATAGCGCCGGCGTAAAATACTTCGTCGCCAACGTTGAACAATGAAACGTCGCTGCCCACTTCACGGACGATACCAACGGTATCCCAACCCAGCACTTGGCCCTCTTGGCTGGTATTGCGGGCTCGCACCTTGGTATCTACCGGGTTCACCGCAATCGCCTTCACTTCTACAAGCAGATCTCGAGCACCTGGGGTGGGCTTCGGCAGGTCCGTTTCGAACAGGGAACGAGCGTTTTGGATTGGCAAACCAGCTTCTTGGAAAACTACGGCTTTCATATGAGGTTGTCCTTTACAGGTCAGAGAGTGATGTCAGGCTAACTCCCTTCGTGAGCCTCAAAAACTAGCTAACCCGAGGAAGACTTTCGCCGTTTCGCTGAAGGTTGAGGCGATCAGCCATTCGAGGAATGGCTGATCGCCTTGGAAGGAGCGCACGCGTCGCTCAAAGTCAGGCGTCGGGTCAGATCGCTTTCGGTGGGAAGTCGATGTCTGTTTTCGCCACGTTGTTTAGGTAGTTCGTCAAGGTCAGCAGGGAGACTTGCGCGATGACGTCGACGATTTTTGCATCGTCCAACCCTGCTTCCCGTGCGGTTGAGAGATGCTCGTCACTCACTTGGCCGCGGCTGAGGGTGACAGCCCGAGCCAGTGCAGCGACTCCATTCAGCGTGCCAGCGCGCGCCGCCAGCAAATCATCAGCGTTCAGTCCGGTCTTCCCACCGAAGAAGCTGTGAGCCGCGACGCAATAATCGCATCCGTTAACTTCCGAGGCCGCCAGTGCCGCTACTTCACGTTCGGCAGGTGTCAGGCTGTTCTTGCTAAGCGCCTGTGCCAGAGCGAGATATCCACCCAAGGCTGCTGGAGAGTGAGCCAGGGTAGCGAAGGCGTTAGGGATGAACCCCAAGCCTTTTTCAATGCCCTGAAGGGCAGTGCGCGCAGCGGCTGGAGCTTGGTCAAGGGTCAAAGCAGCAATTCGGGTCATGATTTTGCTTCCTTCCAGGTTGTCCAATGCGTTTATGTTCAGGCGACAGGGATAGGGTTTTCGGCCAGAGCCTGGTTGAACTGGTTGATCAGTTCATGCTCGTTTGGCCCTTGGTTGGCGCGTACTGGTACGACGCGGTCAACCAGGACTTCGGTTGTCGCTGTTTCCAGTTTTTCCAGGGTTTCCTGGATGAATTCGTCCAGCGGCATGGCGCGTTCATCACCACTTTTGTGGATCAGATCGGTGTCTACCCATGGCGGTGCGATTTCCAGAACCTTGACGCTGGTATCGCGCAGGGCAAAACGTTGCGACAGCGAGTAGGAGTGAATCGCAGCTTTGGTCGCCGAATAGAGGGCTGTCGCGGCCAGTGGCAGATAGGCCAGTACCGAGCTGTTGTTGATGATGTAGGCATCGGGTTGGCGCTTGAGATGCTCTACAAACGCTGCGCTAACACGCACCGGGCCCAGCAGGTTGGTTTGCAGCAGCCCTACAGCCTGCTCATCGTCATAATCCCCAGAGCCTGGGTTGTCGAAAGGCATGATGCCGGCATTGTTGATGATGACGTTCAGCGAGGGATGCCGACGGATAACCTCTTGTGCAACGTCCTTGATCTGCTGGTGATCATTGATATCAAGCTGAACGGTGTCGATGCCGGGATTGGCGCTGGCGATTTCATCCAGCAACGATTGGCGTCGGCCCGCGATGATGACTTTGTTTCCACGCTGGTGGAACGCTTCGGCCAGAGCGCGGCCGATGCCCGAGGTGCCGCCAGTAATGAAGATGGTGTTTGCGCTAGTTTTCATGTTTTGTATCCTTTCAATTGATTGATTAAACGTCGTAACGCGGAGCGAGTTTGTTGCTGGAGAGATGTCCGAAGAGCGCCTTGCGGCTGCTTTCGTACAGCTCGAAATGCTGTATGTCCTGCATGGAAGGGATGGAGATCAGGACACCGTTGTCGAAGTCTTGAAGGGCGCCATCCACCAGGTCGCTTGCTGACATCACGATGTTGGGATCGAGGTTCTCGACGGGCAGCCCCCCGATCTCCCAGAAATCGGTAGCCGTAGCTCCTGGCAGTACCGCCTGAATCTTGATGCCCTGTTCTGCCAGCTCTTTGTGCAGCGACTGTGTGAAGGCCGTGACGTAGGCTTTGCTCCCGCCATACACGCCATTCAGAATTTCCGGTGCCAGGCTGACGATTGATGAGATATTGATGATTGCGCCCTGTTGGCGAGCGCTGAAGCCTGGAACTGCGGCGTAGGTCAGTCGAGTGAGTGCCGTGACGTTGAGGCTAATCATCTCGGCCATTCGCTCCACGTCGCTGTCCAGCAAACGGGTGTGAGTACCGATGCCTGCGTTGTTAACCAACAGATTGATGCTGGCGTCTTCGCGCAATTTGCGTTCCACTCGCGCCAGGTCCGCTGCGTTGGCCAGGTCTGCGGGGAAGACTTCAACGCTCTGCTGAGTCTCGTTGGTGATGCGGCTCGCAAGAGCGTTCAGGCGATCACGATTGCGGGCGACCAGTATCAGGTCATAGCCACGTTGAGCCAGGCGGTCTGCGAAAACTGCGCCGATGCCGGTGGATGCGCCTGTGATCAGGGCGGTGCCTTTGTATTCCTGAGTCATGGTCCAGCTCCGTTGTTTGGGTGTGGAGCCATGATGCAAAAAAACAGATTTGTCTTAAACGACGCATATGGTCATGTTTTAGGACATCACAATCGGAGCACGGTCATGCATCGAATCGGCTACTTGGTCACGGACGGATTTCAGGTGATGTCTCTGGCCACCCAGGCGGTTTTTGAATTCGCGAACATGGTCGCGGGCGAGCCTGTGTACCGGATTCAGAACTACTCGGTGTTAGGAGGGACCATTCGATCATCCTTGGGTATGCACATCGATACGCTGGCTTTGGATGATCCAGGGCTTGCAGATAGCTGGATGATCACAGGGACACTCACTCCGCTTACGCCTCCCGCTGCCGAGGTTCTGTCCCGCGTGCAGGGATTTGCCCAGAGCTCTAGGCGCATCGCGGGCATCTGCACAGGAGCGTTCGTCTTAGCTCAAGCGGGTGTCCTCGATAACCGGCGTGCGACTACTCACTGGGCATATGCCAAGACTCTTCAAAGCATGCACCCGAGCATTGAGGTGGAAGAGGATCGCATCTTCATTGTGGACGGCCCTGTTTGGACCTCTGCAGGAATGACCGCAGGCCTCGACATGGCATTGGGGATGGTGGAGAAGGATTTGGGAACGGAGCTCGCGAAATCGGTTGCTCATAAGCTCGTAATGCACCAGCGCCGATCGGGAGGGCAGTCTCAGCACTCTGAGTTGCTTGCTCTGGCGCCCAAGTCTGATCGCATTCAGAGCGCTTTGGATTATGCACGTAAGCATTTGAATAGGGCATTGAGTGTTGAAGAGCTCGCGGAGGTTGTTCATCTGAGCCCAAGGCAATTCACGCGCGTCTTCACTGCCGAAACCGGTCAATCACCTGCTAAAGCGGTGGAGAGCCTACGACTAGAGGCAGCTCGGCTAATGATCGAGCAGAGTCGCCATAGCCTGGACACGGTAGCAAGGGAAACCGGGTTCAGGGATCGTCGACACATGCGCGAGGTATTCATCCGAGGTTTTGGGGTTCCCCCGCAAGCAGTTCGCCGCGATGCGAGGCGAGTCGGATAGAAAACGCTTTCCTATTAAACCGAACGGTTCGATACTGGGGTCATGTCGATCGTTTAGGTACCGAAAATGGGACGCCCTCGAAAATTCAATCGTGAGACGGTTCTGGAGAAGGCACTGCCCGTGTTTTGGCAGTACGGCTACTCCGGCACCTCTCTTCATCATCTTGAGCAGGCTACGGGTGTGAATAAGTCAGGCCTGTATTCAGAATTCAAGGATAAGGATGATCTGTTTCTGAGCGCTTTGGCGTATTACTACGCAAACCGCGGAGCACCAGAAATCCTGACTGCTCAGCCGCAAGGATGGGCGAATATCGAGCGTTTTCTTCGGCTTGGCGACCCTCAAGATAACGGGTGTATGGGCTGTTTTTCGGTCAATGCTTTACGAGAGTTTCCCGTGCTTTCCGACCAGGTCCGTCAACTGCTCGTGAATTGTCATCGTCGCTTGCTCCCGGAAATCGCTGACAACGTAAGGGCTGAGAAGACACGACTGGCTCCAGAGGTTGTTGCGGACATCATCATGGTGTTTTTCTCTGGTGTGTGCGTTGAAAGCTGCTTGCCTGCTGATGGGGCTGGCGATCGGGTCGACCATTTCATGGCCGCGTTGCGGGCTCTCTAAACGAATTCCATCACCTTTTTGAACTGAATGGTTTTTTTCTCTTGCGCCAGCGTCTGGGTCGCCCTATATTGAACCGATCGGTTCTTAACAGGACAGAGCGAGACGGCACTTACCCGTTCTGACGCTCTGTCTTAACCCAAGCGTCGCCCCGCAAGGAGAATCACCATGGCACTGAAGATCCATCCTATTAACCTCGGAAACATGCAGATGGATTCGAGTGGTCTGGTCATGTTCCGGAACCCCGGCGAGCAAGTCACCATCTCGGTTCTGGGTTTTCTTATTACTGGAGGGGAGGAACCGATCCTGGTCGATACGGGGTCACGTAATGCCCAGCAGTATGAAGAATATGGACTGACGTACGAAGTGACGCCGCAAATGACGCTTGAATACCATCTGGCCCAGCATGGGTTGCGGATTAACGACATCCGGCACATCGTCCACACGCATGCTCATATCGATCACGTCGGCATGACTGATCTCTTCCCGATGGCGACTACAGTCGGCATCTCCCGTCGTGAGCTGGAGTTCGCTGCATCCGGCATCATGGGACCGCTCATGTACACCGCGGCTGATACCAAGCATTTGATTGATCGTCTCCACACTCGAGGCGCAATTCGCCTGTTCGATGTCGACGGTACGTTCGAAGAAGAGGTTATCCCTGGCGTAGCAGTTCGACTGTCTGGGGGACACACGCCAGGCTCGATATCGGTCTTGGTCGAAACTGACGAAGGAATGGCGAATATCTGCGGCGACATCGCCTATGACATCCACGACCAATTGATTGAGCCCATTCTCGATCAAGCGTCCCATGAACCGACGATCACAGCGAACCGGGCCATGTCCACACTGGATGAAAAGAAAGCTCTCAAAAGGGCGCTTGCAGATAGCAAATTTCTGCTTCCAAGTCACGACGCGCCTGCCTTGATCAAGGGCGGAAAAGTCGTAGGGCGTATGCTCGATGCCATTTCTAATCCACAAGCTGACGTTACAAAAGCGATTAACTATTCGCTTTTGGCCTCAGTGTGACGCATGGCTTTCATAACCTTTGCACGCGCTCGCCCTTGGCGAGCCGTGCGCTTCGGGACTGGAACACTGGTATTTGCGATGGGCGTATGCCTGTTGATCAACCGCTTACTGTGAGCACAAGTCATGAACCAGATTCTGATAACCCCTGGAGTAAGCGTTGCCAATGACGACAAGCAGCGTCTTGGCCCGCGAACTCGGTTTGGGCTGCTTGCCTCCATCACAGTGACTTTCCTGGCTGGATCCAGCGTACCTACACCGTTGTATCCGATCTATCAGGACCAGTGGCATTTCACTGCGATGGGCATCAGCTTTATCTTCAGTATTTATGCCATATCAGTACTCGCCGGACTGCTAGTGTTTGGACGGCTGTCCGACTATGTCGGTCGTCGATCAGTACTGTTGTGGACGACTGTTTTGCAATTGGTGGCCATGTACATGCTGGGTGTAGCTGATGGCTTCACGGATTTAGTGCTTGGCAGGCTGATTCAAGGCATGTCGACAGGGGCTGCAGTTCCAGCGGTAGGCGCAGCCTTGATTGACCTCAACCACAAGCGCGGCGCGGTCGTGAATGCCCTCACTCCCGCCATCGGCAGCGCTGTTGGCGCTCTGATGGGTAGCGTATTCGCACAGGCATTACCGTACCCCACTCATACCGTGTTCGCGGCGCTAGCTTTTATTTTGGTCATTCAGGGCGTTGGTCTACTCATCATGAGGGATGTCCGCGCAAGAATACCTGGGGCTGCCCGGTCACTGATGCCTCAATTCCGCATAACCTGTTCGCGGTCTTGGCCTTGCGAAGCCGATTGGCGAACTCCGGTGCGCTGCATTCCCAACGCCTTGCTCGGACTGGGCAATTTCACACACTGATCACCGCGCAGCGCCGCCATTGTCCTGTTAACGCTGGATAGGCGGTTTTGTGCGGTGCTGATGGCGAGGCTACCGCACTCAACCGCATCGCGCAGGTACGCCGCATAGTCCGCCAATACCTTCCGATCAATCTGCCGCGCATCATTGATACCGGGCCCTTGTTCGGAGCGGCACCATCTGACGAATGCCTGCCACCGATCACAGTGTGCCTTCACCGTGCCGTAGTGGCCGCCGCCGAACATGTCTTTCAACGCCTGCGGCCCTGCATAGCTCAATTGCCTGCCGTAGCCGAAATTACGGCCATCGCGCCTACCCACCAATGCCATGTCGAATCACCTCATCGCCTGGTCTCTGATCCTCGCCCCACGTCATCCCGCCAAGAATGTTGAGTGTTATCAGGGATCAAGGCCCCTGCGACCTGTGGGGATTTTCTTTTTCGCGGGACTGGCGGCTCCTTACGTCCGGGAGCAAGGGCATCTCATGATCTGGCCTCCTGAACACCGTTACCGGTGGGCGGGTGGAGGCTGCATTGGCTGACGAGACCAGTGCCTGAAGATCCTGAGCCAAGTGCAAGCAGCAATGCGATGACCGGGGCATGCCTGACTGTCAGTCAGGTGCAGTCCGTTCCTTGGTCTGCGGCACCATCATCTGCAGCGCTGTTGCTGGTGACATCGGCGTTTGTCACGCCGATTGTCACGAGGGGGAATG
>NZ_FMYX01000028.1 GCF_900102675.1 Pseudomonas guariconensis | reverse complement strand
GCCGGGTACAGGTGGTAGCAGTTGGTCCATACGCGACCGGCCTTGATGCCGCGGCCCATGCGGTAGGCGCGGTTGATGTCGCGGGTCCATACGCCAGCGCCGAGGCCGAACTCGGTGTCGTTGGCGATCGCCAGGGCTTCGGCTTCGTCCTTGAAGGTGGTGACGCTGACCACCGGGCCGAAGATCTCTTCCTGGAACACGCGCATCTGGTTGTTGCCCTTGAGCAGGGTCGGCTGGATGTAATAGCCGGTGGCCAGGCTGCCTTCGAGTTTCTCCACCTTGCCGCCGGTCAGCAGCTCGGCGCCTTCCTTCTGGGCGATGTCCAGGTACGAGAGGATCTTCTCGAACTGCTGCTGGGAGGCCTGGGCGCCGACCATGGTGTCGGTGTCCAGCGGGTCGCCGCGCTTGATCTGCAGGACCTTTTTCATCACCACTTCCATGAACTGCGGGTAGATCGACTCCTGCACCAGGGCGCGCGATGGGCAGGTGCACACCTCGCCCTGGTTGAAGAACGCCAGCACCATGCCTTCGGCGGCCTTGTCGATGAAGGCAGGCTCGGCCTGCATGATGTCCTCGAAATAGACGTTCGGCGACTTGCCGCCCAGCTCCACGGTGGACGGGATGATGTTCTCGGCGGCGCATTTCATGATGTGCGAGCCGACCGGGGTGGAGCCGGTGAAGGCGATCTTGGCGATGCGCTTGCTGGTGGCCAGGGCTTCACCGGCCTCGCGGCCGAAGCCTTGCACCACGTTGAGCACGCCCTTGGGCAGCAGGTCGCCGATCAGTTCCATCAGCACGGCAATGCCCAGCGGGGTCTGCTCGGCGGGCTTGAGCACCACGCAGTTACCGGCGGCCAGCGCCGGCGCGAGCTTCCAGGCGGCCATCAGCAGCGGGAAGTTCCACGGGATGATCTGCCCGACCACGCCCAGCGGCTCGTGGATGTGATAGGCCACGGTGTTTTCGTTGATTTCGGCGGCGCCGCCTTCCTGGGCGCGGATGCAGCCGGCGAAGTAGCGGAAGTGATCGACCGCCAGCGGGATGTCGGCGTTGAGGGTTTCGCGGATCGGCTTGCCGTTGTCCCAGGTTTCGGTGATGGCCAGGATCTCCAGGTTCTGCTCGATGCGGTCGGCGATCTTGAGCAGCACATTGGAGCG
>NZ_FMYX01000015.1 GCF_900102675.1 Pseudomonas guariconensis | reverse complement strand
ATGATCTGCCCGACCACGCCCAGCGGCTCGTGGATGTGATAGGCCACGGTGTTTTCGTTGATTTCGGCGGCGCCGCCTTCCTGGGCGCGGATGCAGCCGGCGAAGTAGCGGAAGTGATCGACCGCCAGCGGGATGTCGGCGTTGAGGGTTTCGCGGATCGGCTTGCCGTTGTCCCAGGTTTCGGTGATGGCCAGGATCTCCAGGTTCTGCTCGATGCGGTCGGCGATCTTGAGCAGCACATTGGAGCGGTCTTGCACCGAGGTGCGGCCCCAGGCGTCGGCGGCGGCGTGGGCGGCATCCAGGGCTTTGTCGATGTCTTCGGCAGTGGAGCGTGGGAATTCGGCGATCGGCTGGCCGTTCACCGGGGATGTGTTGGTGAAGTATTCACCCTTGACCGGAGGAACGAACTCACCGCCGATGTAGTTGCCGTAGCGGCTCTTGAAGGAAATTTTCGCGCCTTCGGTACCCGGATGTGCGTAACGCATGGTGTGTCTCCTGGCTATTGTGTTTGTTGCGGAGTTGAAAAGCGTAGAGCAAAGGTCGGGCCAGTGCCGTGCGCCCCTTGTAGATCAAGGGCTTTGCCTGATGCGGTGAGGAAGTGGGGGGCGCGGCTGTGGCAACAGTGGCACGCCTGTCGTGACATTTTGTACCGCTCCCGGTACAGCATATGACTCAGTGGTCAGCGTGTCGTTGCAATGCGCTGACAGGTGGAGGATGCTGGCGCAACGCTCTATCTGCGGAGAAGAACAACAATGCAGAGCAACTCGTTCAGCCGCCATGCCCACCAGGTGCTCACGGTCGCCAGTGGTCAGGCCAGTGGGCCAGGCAGCGACCCTTCGATCGCGCGCTCCTGGCTGCGTTGCCTGGAGGACTATCATCTCGACCCGGCCCAGGCCCAGGCGCCTGTGGTGCTGGAGCATGGTCGCCTGCTGGAAAGCCGCGAACGCCTGCAGCAGGTGCTGCAGATCGCCGACACTGAGATGAACAGCCTGCACCAGCAGCTTTCCGGCGCTGGCCATGCCGTGCTGCTGACCGATGCTCGCGGCGTGATCCTCAACTGCGTGACCGCCCCCACCGAGCGGCGCATTTTCGAGCGTGCCGGGCTGTGGCTGGGCGCCGACTGGAGCGAGGCTCGCGAAGGCACCAATGGCATCGGCACCTGCCTGGTCGAGCGCCAGGCCTTGACCATTCATCAAGGCGAGCACTTCCGCGGCCGGCATACCGGCCTGACCTGCTCGGCGAGCCCGGTGTTCGATCCACACGGAGAGCTGCTGGCGGTACTCGATGTGTCTTCGGCCCGCCCGGAGGTCTCGCGACAGAGCCAGTTCCACACCATGGCGCTGGTCAACCTGTCGGCAAAAATGATCGAGAGCTGCTACTTCCTGCGTCATTTCGAGCATCAGTGGCTGCTGCGCTTCCACCTGCAGGCCGAGTCGGTCGGGCTGTTCAGTGAAGGGCTGGTGGCATTCGACGGTGACGGCCGGATCTGCGCGGTCAACCAGAGCGCGCTGAACCTGCTGGGCACCATCCGCGGCGGTATGCTCGGCAAGCCGGTGGGAATGTTCTTCGCCTGTAGTCATGACGAACTGTTCAGTCGTGCCACACCCCAAGGCAGTACGGCCTGGCCGCTGCATACCCGCGATGGCCGCCAAGTGTTCGCCACCCTGCGTGGCCAGGCGCGGGCATCCGCCTGGTCGGTGCCGGCGAGCCTGCCCGAGATCCGGCGTGACATCCCTACGGGTATTTGCGTGGTCGACCCTGCACTGGAGCAGGACTTGCGCCGTGCCGTGCGAGTGTTCGAACGTGACGTGCCGCTGCTGCTGTGCGGCGAGACCGGCTGCGGCAAGGAGGCGTTCGCCCAGGCCGTGCACCAGGCCAGTCAGCGTCGCGACAAGCCATTCGTGGCCATCAATTGCGCGTCGATCCCCGAGAGCCTGATCGAGAGTGAGCTGTTCGGCTATCGCGGTGGCAGTTTCACCGGGGCACGTAAGGAGGGCATGCGCGGCAAGCTGCTGCAGGCCGATGGTGGCACCTTGCTGCTCGACGAGATCGGCGATATGCCGCTTGCCCTGCAGACTCGCCTGCTGCGGGTGCTGGAGGAGCGCCAGGTGGTGCCGATTGGGGGGGAGCCCCAGGCGGTGGATGTACGGATCATCAGCGCCACCCACCGTGACCTGTTGGAACGGGTGAGCGAGGGCAGCTTCCGCGAGGACTTGTATTACCGGCTCAACGGCCTGGAAGTGGCGCTGCCGGCGTTGCGCGAGCGTAGCGACAAGGCGCAGTTGCTCGACTTCCTGTTGCGCCAGGAGGCCTCTGGCGAGGCCATCGACCTCGCACCGTCCGCTCGCCAGGCGTTGCTGAAGTTTGCTTGGCCGGGCAACGTGCGGCAGATGCGCAATGTGCTGCGCACGCTGGTCGCTCTGTGTGAAGACAATCGCATCGAGTTTTCCGACTTGCCAGCCATCGTGAAAGCGGGCGCCGACTCGATGGGAGCGGGTTTGGCCCACGAACGTGTCAAGGATGTCGACCCTGCTGGCGCCACTGCGGGGCAGGCCCGATCCCACAGAGATCCCGCCACGCTCGAGCATGCCGAGCGGGACGCGCTGCTGACCGTGCTAGAGGCAAAACACTGGCACATGACACATGTCGCCGAGCATCTGGGCATCAGTCGCAACACCTTGTATCGAAAACTGCGCAAACACGGCATCGCCAGGGCGGGTTGAGCGAAACAGCGAGTGCGATTTCCCTCGCCCTGGGCTAACCTGCCCCGAAGTTTTGCGAGGTCGACCATGCACATTCACATTCTCGGTATTTGCGGCACTTTCATGGGTTCGCTGGCGGTGCTGGCCAAGGAGCTGGGCCATCGGGTCACCGGCTCCGACGCCAACGTCTACCCTCCCATGAGCACTCAGTTGGAGGCCCAGGGCATCCAGTTGACCCAAGGGTACGATCCGGCCCAGCTGGAGCCAGCGCCTGACCTGGTGGTGATCGGCAACGCCATGTCCCGGGGCAACCCGGCCGTGGAGTACGTGCTGAACAAGGGGCTGCCCTATGTCTCCGGCCCTCAGTGGTTGGCCGATCACGTGCTGCAGGGCCGTTGGGTGCTGGCAGTGGCCGGGACCCACGGCAAGACCACCACCAGCAGCATGCTGGCCTGGGTGCTGGAACATGCAGGCATGAGCCCGGGCTTCTTGATCGGCGGCGTGCCGCAGAACTTCTCGGTATCGGCACGCCTGGGCGGCACGCCGTTCTTCGTCGTCGAAGCCGACGAGTACGACAGCGCCTTCTTCGACAAGCGTTCGAAGTTCGTCCATTACCACCCCCGTACGGCGATCCTCAATAATCTTGAGTTCGATCATGCGGATATCTTCCCAGATCTGGCGTCCATCGAGCGGCAGTTCCACCATTTGGTGCGAACCGTCCCTAGCGAAGGCCTGGTCATCCACCCCACCACAGAACAGGCCTTGGAGCGCGTCATCGGCATGGGTTGCTGGACGCCGGTGCAAACCACAGGCGAGGGCGGCCAATGGCAGGCGCGCCTGCTGAGCGCCGATGGCTCGCACTTCGAGGTGTTGTTCGAAGGCGTGGTCCAAGGAGCAGTCCAGTGGGAGTTGACCGGCCAGCACAACGTCGCCAACGCCCTGGCCACCTTGGCTGCAGCTCGCCATGTGGGGGTGGCGCCGGCCATGGCCATTGAAGGCCTGAGCGCCTTCAAGAGCGTCAAGCGGCGGATGGAAAAGGTCGCCGAGGTTCAAGGCGTGACCATCTATGACGACTTCGCCCATCACCCGACCGCCATCGCCACCACCCTCGACGGCCTGCGCAAGCGCGTCGGCGAGGCGCCGGTGATTGCGGTGATCGAGCCGCGTTCCAACTCCATGAAGTTGGGTGCCCACCGTGACGGCCTGCCGGACAGCGTCGAGCACGCCGACCAAGTGATCTGGTACGCCCCCCCCAACCTGGGCTGGGACCTGGCGGCCACCGCAGCGCAGTGCAAGGTACCCTCGGTAGTGGCCGACAGCCTCGAGGCGATCATTGAGCGGGTCAAAGGCCAGGCGCGCCCAGGCACCCACGTGGTCATCATGAGCAACGGCGGCTTTGGCGGGCTGCACGGCAAACTGGCCGAGGCCCTCAAGTGAGCGGTCCGGAGCGCATCACCCTGGCCATGACCGGCGCCTCCGGCGCGCAATATGGCCTACGCCTGCTCGATTGCCTGGTGCGCGAGGACCGGGAGGTGCACTTTCTGATCTCCAAGGCCGCGCAATTGGTGATGTCCACCGAGACCGACGTGGTACTGCCGGCCAAACCTCAAGCGATGCAGACCTTCCTCACCGAGTACACAGGCGCTGCCGACGGGCAGATCCGCGTGTACGGCAAGGAAGACTGGATGGCGCCGGTGGCCTCCGGCTCCGGCGCGCCGGCGGCGATGGTGGTGGTGCCGTGCTCCACCGGAACGTTGTCGGCCATCGCCACGGGAGCCTGCAACAACCTGATCGAGCGTGCCGCGGACGTCACCCTCAAGGAGCGCCGCCAGTTGATCCTCGTGCCCCGCGAGGCGCCGTTCTCGACCATCCATCTGGAGAACATGCTCAAGCTGTCGCAGATGGGCGCGGTGATCCTGCCGGCGGCCCCAGGCTTCTATCACCAGCCCCAGACCATCGACGATCTTGTCGACTTCGTCGTGGCGCGCATCCTCAATCTGCTGAACATCCCCCAGGACATGCTGCCGCGCTGGGGTGAGCATCATTTCGGGGCTGACGATTGAGCCGACTGCTGGTGGGAATGCTGGCGGTGGTGCTGCTCAGCGGCTGCGCGACCGTGCGCACCTTGGATGCCAACAAACCCGGGGCACCGGTCGTGTATGCAGGAACGCGGCTGGACCTGTATGTGATGAACGGCGGCTGCTGCCCCGAGGATCGCTTTGGCACCCAGGCGCCGGCTTACCCGGGGCTGGACCTGCCGGGTAGCGCATTGCTGGACACATTGTTATTGCCACTGTCGTTGCTGACCGCGGCAGGGGTGGGGTTCAACGCCACGGGCGGTCTGTGAGGGCGTTTATCGGGTGAACCCGCTCCCAACGGGCCTTGCGCAGGTCAGGTGGGAGCGGGTTTGCCAGCGCTAGGCTATTTCTTGCCCAGCTTGCGCAACTCGTCGGACTCGACGATCCGAATCCCGTCCTCTTCCTCCAAAGCCAGGCGCCACAGTGCTCGGGCCAGGGTGCAGGCTTCAATGCCCCGGTACTTGCCAGGGATCAGGCGGGCGAAGGGGGCGGCAATGCGTTCGCTTGCCCGGGGTTCGACACGGTCTCCCAGCAGCAGCGAAGGTCGGACGATGGTCAATTGTGGCCAGTCCTGGGCCTTGAGTGCTTCTTCCATCTCGCCCTTGACCCGGTTGTAGAAGATCGACGATTTGGGGTCGGCGCCCAGGGCGCTGACCACCAGCAGGTGACGGGCGCCCATTTCCCGGGCTCGTTTGCTGAAGGCGACGACCATGTCCAGGTCTACGGCGCGGAAGGCGGTTTCCGAGCCTGCCTGCTTGAGCGTGGTGCCCAGGCAGCAGAAAGCGATATCGACGCGACCGGCCAGTTGCGGGAGAAACACGGCCGGATCACCCACGGGGTTTTCCAAGTGTGGATGTTCGGCCAGCGGGCGGCGGGTCGGCGCCAGCACCCGGCTGATGGTGGGCTCGTTGAGCAGGCGGTCGAGCAGGTGTTCACCCGTAAGACCCGTGGCTCCGGCAAGCAGGACATGCTGAGGCGTCAAGTACATGATGTCTCTCCCTTTGTTACTACCAAGCTTAGTGGGCCTCAGGTGTTTTTGCCTGGTCCCCACGCACTGGTTGGGCTTCATTGCGCAAGGCTTCCTCGGCCTGTTGCCGGCGCAGGCTCTGCCAGTGTGCAAGCACTGCAGGCGGTGCCCAGAGCTGCGGCTCGGAGGCTTCGAAACCTTCCCTTCTTTCACGTTCGGCAACACTGGCGCGCGCCAGTTCGAAGGCCTGCTTGAGGTCGTCGGTCTGATTCAGCGCTTCGGCGAACAGGGCGTCGCCGAAATAGGTGAAATCAGCCTCTTCCGAACAGCCGAAGGACACCCGGTCGGGGCGCGCCGCAGTCATGATCAGCGTGCGGTCGTCCTTGAGCGGGGCGATATAGCCACCTGAATAGCAGGCCGAGATCACAATGACCTTGTCGCGCTCCTTGAGCGGAGCCAAGGCGCTGGCTAATTCGTCGGCGGACAGGTCCGCCAGTTGCAGGCGGGGCTGGTCGAATACCAGTTGGTGGTCAGGGCTGCCATGGCTGGTGAGGTAGATGAAAATCAGGTCTTCAGGGCCGCTGCGCTCGGCCAGGGTGCGCGCGGCACGGGTAAGGTTCTCGCGAGTGGCCATGGGACGGTCGGCCATATGGTCGCGGTGGTTGACCAAGGTGATCTGGCCATGGGCGCCGAAGCGGATCTTGAGCATATTGCTCACGTAGTCGGCCTCACGCAAAAACACGCTCTGCTGGCCGTCGCCAGCCACAACCAGGCTATACAGCTGGATCGGCGGTTGGGAAGGCGGCACGCTGGCCAGCGACCGCTCGAGCAGTTGGCCTTGGTTGAGCAGGGCCAGATCCAGCGGGTCGGGGAGCAGTTTGTTCTTCTCGTCGCGTACCCGTACGCCCTTGACCCAATACCCGCCTTCGACCTTGCCGTTGGCCTGGATCAGCCGGCCATGGCCCTGGTAGGTGTCGTTCTCGAAATTGCCCACATACTGGCTACCGTCGGCGAGTTGCAGGTGGCCTTTGCCGCTGAACTGCCAGTCGCGAAAGCCGCCTTTGTAGCGGCTGCCATCGCTGCCGAGCATCTCGCCCTGGCCGTCGAGGGTGCCGTCTTTGAAGTCACCGATCCATACATCGCCCTCGGCGTTCTCGTAACGTCCGCGGCCTTCGAGGCGGTTGTCCTTGAACTCGCCGATGTATTGCTCGCCTTCGACGCTGTCGTAGGTGCCGGCTCCCTGGAGCAAGCCGTCGACGAAGTGGCCACTGAACTGATTGCCGCTGGCATCGCTGCGGACGCCGGCGCCGTTGGGTTTGCCTTTGGCGAACAAGCCCTGGTAGCGGCTGCCGTCGGCCAGCTCCAGTTCGCCGGCGCCTTCGTACTGGTCGTTGGCGAACTGGCCGCGGTAGGTCTGGTCGTTTTGCTTGAGGG
The DNA here is from genome assembly GCF_900102675.1 of Pseudomonas guariconensis. Classification (GTDB taxonomy): domain Bacteria; phylum Pseudomonadota; class Gammaproteobacteria; order Pseudomonadales; family Pseudomonadaceae; genus Aquipseudomonas; species Aquipseudomonas guariconensis. The sequence goes on along the minus strand of NZ_FMYX01000015.1, from coordinate 140,811 downwards.
TGCCTTCGCCGTCGCGCCGGCCATGCTTGAAAGTGCCCGCGTAGTGGCTACCGGGTGTGGTCAGATCGCCCAAGCCATGGAACAGGCCTTCGGCGAACTGACCTCGGTAGATCTCGCCATTACTGCCGTGCCACTCGCCCTGGCCATGCCATTGGCCGTTGAGGAAAGTGCCGGCGTACCAACTCCCATTGGGGTAGTCGATGCGCCCTTCGCCCTGCAGCAGGCCGTCGACCACCTGCCCTCGGTAGCGGCCCCCATCGGGCAGGCGAGCATCCGGTGGCAACAAGGGTTCGCCTTCGCCACAAGCGGCGAGCAGCAGGATCAAGGTGAAGGGCAGCAGTGCGCGCATGGCGGATTCCGGGCAAACGATGCGTCGAGTATGCCGCAGAATGCGCCGGCGAAGGTACTGGGCGCCGCACGCCTATGGCCTGTGCGGCCCCTTCGCGGGTAAAGCCGCTCCCACAGGTTTTGCGGTGCTTTTGATGGAAGCGCCGCGCCTGTGGGAGCGGTTCACTCGTGAAGGGCTGGCGGGTGGTCCCGAGTCAGGCGAAGCACAACGAGAGTGGCTCGGCAATATAGGCCGGTTTTTCCTCGCCTTCGATTTCCAGGGTGGCGGTGATCTTGAGCAGCCATTGCCCGGGCTTTTTCTCGGTGGCGTCGGCCAGCTCGACTCTCAGGCGCACCCGGCTGTCCACCTTTACCGGCTGGATGAATCGCACGCTGTCCAGCCCGTAGTTGAGCGCCATCTTCAGACCTTCGGGCAGGACGAGAATGTCCTCCATCAACTTGGGAATCAGCGAGAGGGTCAAGAAACCGTGGGCGATGGTGCCGCCGAATGGCGTCTTGGCGGCCTTGTTCGGGTCGACATGGATGAACTGGAAGTCCCCCGTGGCCTCGGCAAACAGGTTGATGCGCTGCTGATCGATCTTCAACCACTCGGAACGTCCCAGTTCCTTGCCGACATACTGCGATAACGCGCTAACAGGTACATAGGGCATCGCGACTCTCCAGGTTGTCTTGCTGCTCGATTTGGTACGGCAGTGCAAGATCATCACGGCCGTCCGTTACAGTCAAGTTGTCATCTTTTCGCCGCAAATCGGCTTACTAGGGCTGCCGGGCGCATGCTTATAATGGCCGCACTGCCTGGAGGAGATCCTTATGCTGTTGCGTGGTTTGACCTGGCTGGTGTTGTTTCAACTGCTGGGGACGGCGATCAATCATCTGTTCGTACCCATCTTGCCGGGACCGATCATTGGCCTGCTGCTGTTGCTGGTATCGCTGATGGTGCGAGGGGAAGTGGGCAAGCCTTTGAGTGAGGCGTCCGGTAGCCTGCTGCGCTACCTTCCGTTGCTGCTGGTGCCGCCGGCGGTGGGTGTGATGGTCTATGCCAAGGACATCGCCGCGGACTTCTGGGCCATCGCCGGCGCCTTGGTGATTTCCTGCCTGGTGACCCTAGTGTTCGTCGGTGTGCTGATGCAAAAGCTCATCAACCGCCAAGGCAAGCACAAGGAGCAGCCATGATGTTCGACTGGCAAGGCGCGCTCGACGCGGTCATCCACCATCCTCTGTTCGGTATTGGCATCACCCTGGGGGCCTACCAGGTGGTGTTGGCAGCCTACGAGAAAACCCGCTGGATCTTCCTGCAACCGGTATTGATGTCGATGGTGCTGGTCATCGGCGTACTGCTGGCGTGTGGCATCGATTACACCGAGTATCGCAAGAGTACCGAGATCCTCTACATCCTCCTGGGCCCGGCCACCGTGGCCTTGGCTGTGCCGCTCTACCTGAACCTGCGGCGGATCCGCCAACTGTTCTGGCCGACATTTACTACGCTGGTAATCGGAGGCCTGTTCGCCACCGTGGCGTGCCTGGCGCTGGGGTGGTGGTTTGGGGCCGAGCACATGATCCTGATGACCATGGCGCCAAAGTCGGTGACATCACCCATTGCCATGCTGGTGGCCGAGCAGATTGGTGGCGTTGCGGCTCTGGCAGCGGTGTTCGTGCTGATCACCGGGGTGATCGGGGCAATCTTCGGCCCGGCTTTGCTGACCCGCTTTGGCGTGCTCAGCCCCGAGGCGCGCGGCATGTCTCTGGGCATCACCGCTCATGCGGTAGGCACCTCGGTTGCCTTGCAGGAAAGTGACGAATGCGGCGCGTTCGCCGCGCTGGCGATGAGCCTGATGGGCGTGGCCACGGCGGTGTTCCTGCCGTTGGCGGTCAGCCTGCTGGTGTGAGGAATGAAGATGACGCTACCGCTGTTTCCCCTCGATACCGTGCTGTTTCCCGGCTGCCTGCTCGATCTGCAGATTTTCGAGGCGCGCTACCTGGACATGATCAGCCGTTGCATGAAGCAGGGCGGTGGGTTCGGCGTGGTGTGCATCCTCGAGGGCGAGCAGGTCGGCAAGGCGCCGCCGGTGGTGGCCTCGGTCGGCTGCGAGGCGCTGATCCGCGACTTCGTGCAGCAGGAAAACGGCTTGCTGGGCATCCGTGTGGAAGGCGTGCGGCGTTTCCGCCTGGAGCAGACCGAGGTGCAGAAAGATCAGTTGATGGTTGGCGATGTGCACTGGCTGCCGGAGCTTGCGGACAGCGCGTTGTCCGAGCGGGATGACGATCTGCTGGCGCTGCTGCAAGCGCTGGGTGAACACCCGATGGTGGCGGCGCTGGATATGCCGCGGGCCGTGGATGGATGCCAGTCCCTGGCCAACCAGCTGGGCTACCTGTTGCCGTTCATGGAAGAAGACAAGCTCGACCTGTTGGCCATCGACTCGCCGCAGTTGCGGCTTGAGGCCATCCAGAACCTGCTGGACCGCATCCAGGGCGAGCTGTTTGCTTGAATTGCCCGGTGCAGCGCAGTAGATGCAACGGTCCGTTGCATTGCTTGTCTGGGCCCTTTCGCGGGTAAACCCGCTCCCGCAGAAATAACGCACAAGCGGGTTTACCTGTGAATCGGCGGCGAGTACACCGAACCGGTCGCGTCTCAATATTGGTAGCGCAACAGCGCCTGGGGCAGGGCGTGCAGGGCGAAGAACGCCAACAGGGCAACGCAGGCCGGCAGTACCAGCCACCACACGCGCAGCGGCAAGGCCTGAAGGGGTTGGCGATGCTGCACCAGGGTCAGGCTCAGCGCGCAGACGCAACACGCCAACAGCGCTCCGGCAAGGATATCGGTCGGCCAATGGGCCCCAAGATATACCCGCGACAAGGCGATCGCCAGTGCCGGCAGGCAGCCCAGCATCACCCAGGTCAGGCGCATGCGCGGTGGCTGGCCGCGTCCGGCCAGCACTGCCAGCACTAGGAAGAACGCAAACGACGCCGAGCTGTGGCCGCTGGGCATGCTGTAGCTGGTCAGTGGGTCGGTCAGTACTTCGGGGCGTGCGCGAGCGAATAGCCATTTCAACGTGCCGTTGGCGATCGCCGTACCCATCAGCGCGCCACCGGCGAACAGGGCATGACGCCACTGCCGTGCCAGCAACAGAAGCCCGGTGAGCAAGCCACCCAGGAACAGCTGTGTACGAAAATCTCCCAAGCGGGTGATCAGCACCACGGCGCCATCGACTGCCTGGCTACGGTGCTCCTGCACCAGGGTCATGATTCCTTGGTCGAATTCGTGCAGAAATGGCCAGCCCAAGAAGATGCCTGCCAGGGCGAGGAGGCTCAGGCCGGCGATCAGGCGTGTGCCGTAGCGCTGGTCACGCAGGCTGCTGTTGAGGCTAAAGCCGATCAGCACCGCCAACGTGCCGGCGATGACGCCTGCATCCAGCCAGAACCCTTCCGGCAGAGGTAGACGCATAGCCGCCCCGGTGGCCCAGCCCGGCAACAGGTAAGCCACCGACCAGCCGGCGCCGGCCAGCAGGCTGACGGCGATGAAGCGCGGCAGCGGCATGTCGAACATGCCTGCGACCATGGGCAGCATCGGTCGCAGCGGGCCGATGAAGCGTCCTACCAGCAAGCTGGCGATTCCATAACGCTGGAAGTAGGCCTCGGCGCTGCCGATCCATTCCGGATGATGGCGCAATAGCGGCAGGCGGCGGATGTTCTGATGGAACCGCTTGCCCAGTGAGTACGACACCGCGTCCCCCAGCAGCCCGCCGAGAAAGCCCAGCAGCAATGTCTCGCCGAGGCTGAAGGCGCCGCTGCCGGCCAGCACGGCCACGGCGAATAGCAGAACGGTCCCCGGCACGATGATGCCGGCGATGGCCAGGCATTCCACGCAGGCCACCAGGAAAATCGCCAGGCCAAGCCACTGGGGGTTGGCGCTGAGCCAGCCGGTCAGGCTGTCGAGCCATTGGCCCATGGGGTCAGCTTCCTTGTTTCAGGATGGAAAAATCACGCCCTTCGACTTGGCCCCGGCGCAGCGGGTTCCGTGTACAAAAGCGCGCGTATTCGGCATCGACGAAGCGGTAGGGGAGATGTTCGTCGCGGCCATGGGGGATGCCCAGGCGAGTGGTCTGGATCACCTGCGCTACCACTGCACCGCAGTCCTCGACATACAGGCGCTCAGGGTCGAAACGCTTGGCGTCCCAGTCCGGCACTTTCAGGCCCAGGGCTCGACATAGCAGGGTCTGCCCCGCGCACAGGCGCTCGGCCGGACGCAGGTTGCCGCTGGCATCGGGATTGTTCAGTTGCATCTGCGCCAGGCTGTTGGCATCTGAAATCGCGTCCACCCAGGGGTAGGCGGATTTTATCAGCACGGCATTGCCCGGGCCGTGGGCGCTGAAGTTCAGCGAGTCGCCGCCGCGGGCGTAGTACATGTAGATGTGCCCACCATCGAGGAACAGCGCCTTGCGCTTTTCGGTGTAGCCGAGCGAGGCGTGGCTGCCTTTGTCGGTGAGGTAATAGGCCTCGGTCTCGATGATGCGTGCCGCGAGCCAGAGATTGCCCTGGCGGTGGCGGATCACCTTGCCCAAAAGGTCCCGGGCCAAGGTCTGGGCGTCTCGGTCGAAGAAGCTGTCGGGCAGGGCGCGGGCCGGGCAGGGGGCTGTGTCTGGCATGCGGTCGGCTCGTGGTGGTCGGGGCGCAGATGATAGCAATTAATGGCTTAATCGAGGCTGAACCGAGGGGTAGCAGTGCCCCTTTCGCGGATAAAGCCGTTTTCGCATGCGCTGTGTCGTTTTCTGGGGGCAGCAGGTTGCCCCATGATCGGTTTGGCAAAATTTCGATATGGGTAGTTACATCTTTCCTACAGATCCTGTCGCTCATTTTCGACCATCCGCCACCCGCCGCTGGGCGTACCCGAGCGTGCCAGTTATAATCAGCCGATTTCCCCTTCGCCAAGACACCGAGCCCATGACTGAGTCCGTTCTTGACTACATGACCCGCCTGGGTCGCGCCGCCCGTGAGGCCTCGCGCGTGATCGGCCGTGCCAGCACCGCGCAGAAGAACCGCGCCCTGCAGGCCGCCGCAGACGCCCTGGATGCCGCCCGTGCCGAGCTGACAGCAGCCAATGAACAGGACCTGGCCAATGGCCGCGCCAACGGCCTGGAGCCGGCATTGCTGGATCGCCTGGCCCTGACCCCGGCGCGCATCGACGGCATGATCACCGGCCTGCGCCAGGTGGCCAGCCTGCCGGATCCGGTCGGTGCCATCCGAGACATGAGCTACCGCCCGTCGGGCATCCAGGTCGGCAAGATGCGCGTGCCGCTGGGCGTGATTGGGATCATCTACGAGTCGCGCCCGAACGTGACGATCGACGCCGCCAGCCTGTGCCTGAAGTCCGGCAACGCCACCATCTTGCGTGGCGGCTCCGAAGCCATTCATTCCAACCGCGCAATCGCCGCCTGCATCCAGCGGGGCCTGGCCGAGGCCGGCTTGCCGGCGGCCTTGGTCCAAGTGGTCGAGACTACCGACCGCGCGGCCGTGGGCGCGCTGATCAGCATGCCTGAGTTCGTCGATGTGATCGTGCCGCGTGGCGGTCGTGGCCTGATCGAACGCATCAGTCGCGATGCCCGGGTACCGGTGATCAAGCACCTGGACGGCATCTGCCACGTCTATGTCGACCAACATGCTGACCTGGACAAGGCCTGGCGCGTCGCGTTCAACGCCAAGACCTATCGCTACGGCATCTGCGGCGCCATGGAAACCCTGCTGGTGGATGCCACTGTCGCCGAGGCGTTCCTCCCGGAGATGGCCCGCCGCTTCCAGGAGAAGGGCGTCGAAATGCGCGGCTGCGAACGCACCCGAGCGATCATCGCAGCCAATCCGGCCAGCGAAGACGACTGGCACACCGAATACCTCGACGCGATCTTGTCGATCCGTGTCGTCGAAGGCCTGGACGCGGCCATCGAGCACATCAACCACTATGGCTCGCACCACACCGATTCGATCATCACCGAGCATCAGGGCCAGGCCCGGCGTTTCATGGCCGAGGTCGACTCGGCCTCGGTGATGCTCAACGCCCCGACCTGCTTCGCCGATGGTTTCGAGTATGGCCTGGGCGCGGAGATCGGCATCTCCACCGACAAGCTGCATGCCCGCGGACCGGTCGGCCTGGAAGGGCTGACCTGCGAGAAGTACGTGGTGATCGGTGACGGCCAGCTGCGCGGTCAGGAGTCCTGCTGAGTTGAGCAAGGCCCAGGCAGTCCGGCGCATCGGCATTCTCGGCGGCACTTTCGACCCCGTGCACATCGGTCACCTGCGCAGCGCGCTGGAAGTGGCCGAGTTCATGGCGTTGGATGAGCTGCGCCTGCTGCCCAACGCCCGGCCACCGCACCGCGACACCCCGCAGGTGGCACCCCAGGACCGCCTGGCCATGGTGCGTTGCGCCGTGGCCGGGGTCGAGCGGCTGAGTGTGGATGCGCGGGAGCTTTCGCGGGACAAACCGTCTTACACCATCGATACATTGGAGTCGATCCGCGCCGAACTCGGCGCTGACGACCAGCTGTTCCTGGTGCTGGGTTGGGACGCATTCTGCGGACTGCCCAGCTGGCATCGCTGGGAAGAGTTGCTGCAACACTGTCACATCCTGGTGCTGCAACGCCCGGATGCCGATGTCGAACCCCCTGACGAGCTGCGCAACCTGCTGGCTGCGCGCTCGGAGAGCGATCCCACCGCCATGTCCGGCCCGGCGGGGCACATTTCGTTCGTCTGGCAGACGCCGCTCGCGGTGTCCGCCACGCAGATCCGACAGCTGCTGGCCAGCGGCAAGTCGGTACGGTTCCTGGTGCCGGACGCAGTACTGGCCTATATCGAGGCGCACGACCTTTACCGTGCGTCGCACTGACGGCGCCACCAGGCGCCTCATTCATGAATTGAACGAGTTTCTTATGAGCAAGCAGAAAATCAACGGCGAAGAGCTGGTCAACCTGGCCAAATCGGCTTTGGAAGACGTCAAAGCCCAGGACATCCAGGTCATCGACGTGCGTGAAAAGCACAGCCTGACCGACTACATGATCATCGCCACCGGTACTTCCAACCGGCAGATCAACGCGATGGCCGAAAAGGTCCGCGAAATCGTCAAGCTCCAGGGTGTGCAACCGCTGGGCGAAGAAGGCAAGGGCGACAGCGACTGGGTCCTGCTGGACCTCAACGACGTCATCGTGCACATGATGACTGCCGCTGCGCGTCAGTTCTACGACCTCGAGCGCCTGTGGCTGGGTGCCGAGCAGAGCCGCTCCGCCGATGGCAAGCACCACAGCCCGGAAAACGCTCACAGCTATTCCGAAAACCTCAAGGACCGGGGCTGAGGAAACGCTGTGCGCCTGCGCCTGATCGCGGTCGGCTCGCGCATGCCCCGCTGGGTCGAGGAAGGCTGGCATGAATATGCCAAGCGCCTGCCCCCGGAGCTGTCGCTGGAGCTGGTGGAGATTCCGCTGAATACCCGTGGCAAGAATGCCGACGTCGCCCGCCTGATTCGCCAGGAGGGGGAGGCCATGCTGGCCAAGGTTCAGCCCGGGGAACGCATCGTCACCCTCGAGGTCCATGGCAAGCCTTGGAGTACCGAGCAACTGGCGGGCGAGCTGGATCGTTGGCGCCTGGATGCGCGTACGGTCAATCTCATGGTGGGAGGCCCGGAAGGCCTGGCGCCGGAGGTCTCCGCACGCGCCGAACAGCGTTGGTCGCTGTCGCCACTGACCCTGCCGCACCCGTTGGTAAGGATACTGATCGGCGAGCAGATCTATCGCGCCTGGACCGTACTGTCCGGGCACCCCTACCACAAATGAGCCTGTAAGCCCGTCCGATGTCGCAGCCGATTCGTCTGAAGGACCATGAGAAAGACGCCCGCCTGGTGCGCAGCCGCGTCGTGGTCGGCGCGGTGGCGGTCGTGCTGCTGGTGTGCGTCCTGATCGCCCGGCTCTACTACCTGCAGGTCATCCAGTACGACTACCACTCCACGCTTTCGGAAAACAACCGGGTGCACGTGCAGCCGATCCCGCCGACCCGCGGGCTGATTTTCGACCGCAACGGGGTGATCGTTGCTGACAACCGTCCCAGCTTCAGTCTCACCATGACCCGTGAGCGCTCAGGTGACTGGCGCCAGGTGCTCGACACCATCGTCGAGGTGCTGGAGCTGACGCCCGATGACCGGGCCCTGTTCGAAAAGCGCATGAAGCAGGGGCGCAGGCCATTCGAGCCGGTGCCTATCCTGTTCGAGCTCAACGAAGAGCAGATCGCCCGCATTGCGGTAAACCAGTTCCGTCTGCCGGGTGTGGACGTGGCGGCGCAGCTGGTGCGCCATTACCCACAGGGCGCGCATTTCGCCCATTCGGTGGGCTATGTCGGGCGCATCAACGAGAAGGAGCTCAAGAGCCTCGACCCGGTCAACTACAGCGGCACCCACCATATCGGCAAGACCGGCATCGAGCGTTTCTACGAGGCCGAGCTGCACGGCCAGGTGGGCTACGAGGAGGTCGAGACCAACGCCCGAGGCCGGGTTCTGCGGGTGCTCAAGCGCACCGACCCGGAGCCTGGCAAGGACATCGTACTGAGCCTTGACATCAAGCTGCAGGAGGCTGCCGAAGCTGCCTTGGGCGGACGTCGCGGCGCGCTGGTGGCCTTGGATCCGCGCACCGGCGAGGTGCTGGCGATGGTCAGCCAGCCGAGTTTCGATCCCAACTTGTTCGTCACCGGCATCAGCTTCAAGGCCTATGCCGAGCTGCGTGACTCGATCGATCGGCCGCTGTTCAACCGTGTCTTGCGCGGGCTCTATCCGCCCGGCTCGACCATCAAGCCGGCAGTGGCCATCGCCGGGCTGGACAGCGGTGTGGTGACCGCGAGCAGCCGGGTGTTCGACCCCGGCTACTACCAATTGCCCAACTACGACCACAAGTACCGCAACTGGAACCGGACCGGTGACGGCTGGGTCGATCTGGACACCGCAATCATGCGCTCCAACGACACTTACTTCTACGATCTTGCCCACAAGATGGGTATCGATCGCCTGTCCAGCTACATGAACAAGTTCGGCATCGGCCAGAAGGTTTCCCTCGACATGTTCGAGGAGTCTCCCGGGCTGATGCCATCGCGCGAATGGAAGCGCGCCACCCGTCGCCAGGCCTGGTTCCCTGGCGAGACTCTGATCCTCGGTATCGGTCAGGGCTACATGCAGGCTACGCCCTTGCAGCTGGCCCAGGCCACCGCATTGATCGCTAACAAGGGCAAGTGGAACCGTCCCCACCTGGCCAAGACCATCGAAGGCAAGCCGCCGGTGGACGAGAACCCGATGGAGGACATTGTCCTGCGTGACAAGTCCGACTGGGCCAAGGTCACCCATGGCATGGAGCAGGTGATGCATGGCGCCCGGGGTACCGCCCGCAAGGCCGCGCTCGGCTCCCAGTACCGCATCGCCGGCAAGAGCGGCACCGCTCAGGTGGTGGCGATCAAGCAAGGCGAGAAATACGACCGCAACAAACTCCAGGAGCGCCACCGTGACCACGCCTTGTTCGTCGCCTTTGCCCCTGCCGAAGATCCGAAGATCGTGGTCTCGGTGATGGTCGAGAACGGCGAATCCGGCTCCGGCGTCGCAGCGCCTGTCGTGCGCCAGGTGATGGACGCCTGGCTGCTCGACGAGAACGGCCGGCTCAAACCTGAATTCGCGCCTGCCACCGTTGTCCAGGAATCGGCCCAGTGAAGAACAATTTCGATCGCATGCTCTCCAGCGAGGACGTGATGCGTCGGCGTGCGAGCTTTCTGCAGCGCATCCATGTCGACGGCCCTTTGCTGGTCATCCTGCTGACCCTGGCGGCCGGCAGCCTGTTCGTCCTTTATTCGGCCAGTGGCAAGAACTGGGACTTGCTGCTCAAGCAGGCCACCTCGTTCGGCATCGGCCTGGTGTCGATGTTCGTCATCGCCCAGCTCGAGCCGCGCTTCATGGCGCGCTGGGTGCCCTTGGCCTATGTGGTCGGGGTGCTGCTGCTGGTAGTAGTGGACGTCATGGGGCACAACGCCATGGGGGCCACGCGCTGGATCAACATCCCGGGGGTGATCCGCTTCCAGCCCTCGGAGTTCATGAAGATCATCATGCCGGCGACCATTGCCTGGTACCTGTCCAAGCGCACTTTGCCGCCGCACCTCAAGCATGTGGCGATCAGCCTGGTGCTGATCGGCGTGCCGTTCATTCTCATCGTGCGCCAGCCGGACCTCGGGACTGCGCTGCTGATCCTGGCCTCGGGCGCCTTCGTGCTGTTCATGGGGGGGCTTCGCTGGCGCTGGATCATCAGCGTGATCGCCGCAGCGGTGCCGGTGGCGGTGGCGATGTGGTTCTTCGTCATGCACGACTACCAGAAGCAGCGAGTCCTGACCTTCCTCGACCCCGAGAGCGATCCATTGGGCACGGGCTGGAACATCATCCAGTCCAAGGCGGCGATCGGCTCGGGCGGTGTGTTCGGCAAAGGCTGGCTGCTGGGCACCCAGTCGCACCTGGATTTCCTCCCGGAAAGCCACACCGACTTCATCATCGCCGTGCTCGGCGAGGAGTTCGGTCTGGTCGGCATCTGCCTGTTGCTGTTGATTTACCTGTTGCTGATCGGTCGTGGGCTGGTGATCACCGCCCAGGCCCAGACATTGTTCGGCAAGTTGCTCGCAGGCAGCTTGACCATGACGTTCTTTGTATATGTATTCGTCAATATCGGTATGGTCAGTGGCCTTCTGCCCGTGGTTGGCGTGCCGCTGCCCTTCATTAGCTATGGCGGAACTTCGTTGGTGACGCTGCTGTCAGCGTTTGGCGTTCTGATGTCGATCCATACGCACCGCAAATGGATTGCACAGGTTTGAATAAGGTGAAGAATTTCATGCAAGTAGTGCGTGGCTGGGCTGCCCGTTGTGCGCCGTGGATTGGCGCGATGGGTTTGTTCGGCGCAGTCCAGCAGGCCAATGCCGGTGATTATGATGGCTCGCCCCAGGTGGCAGAGTTCGTCGGCGAAATGACCCGCGACTACGGCTTCGCCGGTGAGCAATTGATGGGCGTGTTCCGTGAGGTGCAGCGCAAGCAGTCGATTCTCGATGCGATCTCGCGTCCGGCCGAGCGGGTCAAGCCGTGGAAGGAATATCGCCCGATGTTCATCACCGACGCGCGCATTGCCCGTGGCGTGGACTTCTGGCGCCAGCACGAGGAGGCGTTGGCCCGCGCCGAGCAAGAATACGGTGTGCCGGCTCAGGTGATCGTCGCGATCATTGGCGTCGAAACCTTTTTCGGTCGCAATACCGGCAACTACCGGGTGATCGATGCCTTGTCGACCTTGGGCTTCGATTACCCGCCCCGGTCTGAGTTCTTCCGCAAGGAACTGCGAGAGTTCCTCCTGCTGGCTCGTGAAGAGCAACTCGACCCGCTGACCTTGAAGGGTTCCTACGCCGGGGCCATGGGCCTGCCGCAGTTCATGCCCAGCAGCTTCCGCAGCTATGCCGTGGATTTCGACGGCGACGGCCACATCAATATCTGGAACAACCCCACCGATGCCATCGGCAGCGTCGCCAGTTACTTCAAGCGTCACGGTTGGGTGGCCGGTGAGCCGGTGGTCAGTCGCGCCCTGGTGCTCGGCGAGCGCGCCGACGAGGGGCTGACCACGGGTATCGAGCCGGTCAAGACCGTTGGGGAGTTGCGAGCCCTGGGTTGGTCGAGTCATGATGCGCTGCGCGATGATCTGCCTGTGACCGCCTTCCGCCTGGAGGGCGACAATGGCCCTGAATACTGGATGGGCCTGAAGAATTTCTACGCGATCACGCGTTACAACCGCAGCGTGATGTACGCCATGGCGGTGCATCAGCTTTCGGAACAGCTGGTTCAAGCACGGGGCGTCAAGTAATGCGCGCAAAGATCTCTGCCAACACTCTCAAACTGCTGACCTGCATGACTGTCGCCGTGCTGCTGGTCAGCTGTTCGTCCAACCGACCGACTCAGCAGAGCGGCAATGTCGTTCGCTCCAAGCCAGGGTTGGACATCAACCGTGCCCACAAGGACGGTGCGCCCTGGTGGGACGTGGACGTCAACAAGATTCCCGATGCCACGCCGACCGTGCATACCGGTCCTTACAAAGCCAACCCCTACACCGTGCTGGGCAAGACCTACTACCCGATGCAGGACTCGCGCAACTACCGCGCCGAGGGGACGGCGTCGTGGTATGGCACCAAGTTCCATGGCCAGAACACCGCCAATGGCGAGCTCTACGACCTCTATGGCATGAGCGCGGCGCACAAGACCTTGCCGCTGCCTGCCTACGTGCGGGTGACCAACCTGGCCAACGGTCGCAGCGTGATCCTGCGCGTCAACGACCGTGGCCCGTTCTATTCCGACCGTATCATCGACCTTTCCTACGCCGCGGCGAAGAAGCTCGGCTACGCCGAGATCGGCACGGCGCACGTGCGCGTCGAAGGCATCGATCCGCAGCAGTGGTGGGCCCAGCGGGGCCAGCAGCCACCGATGGTGCTCAAGGAGCCCCTGGTCGCCCAGACCCAGGCGATTCCGGCCAACACCGGCCGGGTCGAGCAATGGACTCCGCCGCCGCAGCAACACGCGGCACCCGTCGTGCCGGTCCAGGTGGGCGGCAACAATGTGCCTGCCGGCAACGGTGGCAGCTTCCTGCAGGTGGGCGCCTTCGCCAACCCCGATGCCGCCGAGTTGCTGCGCGCCAAGCTGAGCACCATGGTCAGTGCGCCGGTGTTCATCAGCTCCATCGTGCGCAACCAGCAGACTCTGCACCGTGTGCGCCTTGGGCCAATCAACAGCCAGGGCGAGATCCAGCAGGCCCAGGACAGCATTCGCCTGGCCAACCTGGGGCAGGCCAAGCTGGTCACTGCCGACTGAGCTATCCGAGCGGCTAGCGACCAGCGGCAAGCGCCAAGCTGAGAGGGGCTTGCCACTCAAGCTGTCGGTTTTGTCATGAATTGCCGGGCGCTCCCATGTACAATGTTGGCTTTTGCCCGCCGCGACACAAAGCCGCATTTCGCGGGCCAGGCCCATGGCCGCAAAACCAGCCTGACTGGCGCTGGGCACATGACGTGTCCCAGGGAACATCAGACCATTAGCGATTTTCGAGAGACGGATGAACATCACCAACCTTGCCAAACGACTTTGCCTGCCCGTTCTGCTGATGATCATGCCTGCTGCCTTCGCAGCAGAGCAGATGATGCCAGCGCCACCGCAACTGGCCGCCAAGTCCTATGTACTGATGGATGCGTCCAGCGGCAACGTGCTGGTCGAGAACAACGGTGACGAACGCCTGCCGCCGGCCAGCCTGACCAAGCTGATGACCGCCTACATCGCCACCCTGGATATCCGTCGTGGCCAGATCGGCGAGAACGACCCGGTCACCGTCAGCGAGAATGCCTGGCGCACCGGCGGCTCGCGCATGTTCATCAAGGTCGGCAGCCAGGTCAGCGTCAGCGACCTGCTGCACGGCATCATCATCCAGTCGGGCAACGACGCCTCCGTCGCCCTGGCCGAGCACATCGCCGGCAGCGAAGATGCTTTCGCCGACATGATGAACAAGACCGCCGCCGACCTGGGCATGAGCAACAGCCACTTCATGAACCCCACCGGCCTGCCGAACCCGGAGCACTATTCCTCGGCCCACGACATGGCCCTGCTGGCGCGCGCGATCATCGACGAAGATCCGGCCCACTATGCGATCTACTCGCAGAAGGAGTTCTACTGGAACAACATCAAGCAGCCGAACCGCAACCTGTTGCTGTGGCGTGACAAAACCGTCGACGGCCTGAAGACCGGCCACACCGACGAAGCCGGCTACTGCATGGTGGCTTCGGCCGTCCGCGACGGCCAGCGTCTGATCGCCGTGGTGTTCGGCACCAACAGCGAACAGTCCCGCGCCGCCGAGACCCAGAAGCTGCTGACCTACGGCTTCCGCTTCTTCGAAACCCAGACCTTCTACCAGAAGGGCACCGAGCTGACCCAGTCCCCGGTCTGGAAAGGCGCCACCAGCCAGGTGAAGGCCGGCCTCGCCAACGACCTGACCCTGACTATGCCTAAAGGCCAATTGAAGCGCCTGCAGGCTTCGATGACCATGAACCCGCAACTGACCGCCCCGATCGCCAAAGGTGACGTGATCGGTAAAGTTGAAGTCAAACTGGACGAGAAAGTGGTTCACAGCGCCGACCTCATCGCCCTCGACGGCGTCGAGGAAGGTGGTTTCTTCCGCCGTATGTGGGATAGCATCCGTCTGTTCTTCTACGGGTTGTTCAACTGATACGTGACCTGCACGCCCCTGCGTATCCTGCAGGGGCGTTGTTGTTGCCACGGCTTACGAGGCCGTTTCCGCCATGAGCGAACCTGACGTCAAGTCGCACAAGATCGAATTCCCCTGCGACGATTACCCGATCAAGGTAATCGGCGATACCGTGGTCGGTTTCAAGGACACCGTGATCGAGATCCTGAGCAAGTATGCCAAGGTCGATCTGTCCACCCTGGCCGAGCGCCAGAGCAAGGAAGGCAAGTACACCACGGTGCAGTTGCACATCGTTGCCGAAAGCGAGAACCAGTTGCACGATATCAACAGCGCCCTGCGCGCGACCGGCATCGTTAAAATGGTGCTCTGATGCCTTCCTGCCTCGGTTTTCGCGATCTTGGCCTGCAGCCCTATGAACCGGTGCTGGAGGCCATGCGGCGCTTTACCGAGCAGCGCAGCCCGGACAGCCAGGACGAAATCTGGCTGGTCGAGCACCCCTCGGTCTTTACCCAGGGCCAGGCTGGCAAGGCCGAGCACCTGTTGGTCCCCGGCGACATCCCGGTGGTGCAGACCGACCGTGGCGGCCAGGTGACCTATCATGGCCCCGGCCAACTGGTGGCCTACTTGTTGCTGGATGTTCGTCGCCTGGGGTTTGGTGTACGCGAGCTGGTCACCCGGATCGAGCACAGCCTGATCGACCTGCTGGCCAGTTATGACGTCCAGGCCGTGGCCAAGCCCGATGCGCCTGGCGTCTATGTCGACGGGGCGAAGATCGCCTCCCTCGGCCTTCGAATCCGCAATGGCCGTTCGTTCCACGGCCTTGCCCTGAACGTGGACATGGACCTTGCGCCATTCCGCCGAATCAACCCCTGTGGGTATGCGGGGCTGGCGATGACCCAGTTGCGTGACCTGGCAGGTCCGATCGAACTCTCCGAGGTCAGGACAAGGCTGCGCGGACAGCTGGTCAAGCACCTCGACTATGCTGAGCAGACGACCCTCACGGGCGGAATCGACTGAATATGACAACAACTGTGCAAGAAGCCGTGCCGAACCCGGTACCCACCCAGGACGCCGCCGCGCGTCCCGCGCCAAAGAAAGTCGAAGCAGGCGTGAAGCTGCGCGGTGCTGAAAAGGTCGCGCGTATCCCGGTCAAGATCATCCCTACCGAAGAGCTGCCGAAGAAGCCGGACTGGATTCGCGTGCGCATTCCGGTTTCCCCGGAGGTCGACCGCATCAAGCAACTGCTGCGCAAGCACAAGCTGCACAGCGTGTGCGAAGAAGCCTCCTGCCCGAACCTGGGCGAGTGCTTCTCCGGCGGCACCGCGACCTTCATGATCATGGGTGACATCTGCACCCGTCGCTGCCCATTCTGTGACGTCGGCCACGGCCGGCCGAAGCCGTTGGACCTCGACGAGCCTAAGAACCTGGCCGTGGCCATCGCCGACCTGCGCCTGAAGTACGTGGTCATCACCTCGGTGGACCGCGATGACCTGCGTGACGGCGGTGCCCAGCACTTCGCCGACTGCATCCGCGAAATCCGCGCCCTGTCGCCTGGCATCCAGCTGGAGACCCTGGTGCCGGACTACCGTGGGCGCATGGACGTTGCCCTGGAAATCACCGCCCAGGAGCCGCCGGATGTGTTCAACCACAACCTTGAGACCGTACCGCGCCTGTACAAGGCTGCGCGTCCGGGTTCGGACTACGACTGGTCGCTGGACCTGCTGCAGAAGTTCAAGCAGATGGTCCCGCATGTACCAACCAAGTCTGGCCTGATGCTCGGCCTTGGCGAGACCGACGAAGAAGTCATCGAAGTAATGCACCGCATGCGCGAGCATGACATCGACATGCTGACCCTGGGCCAGTACCTGCAGCCTTCGCGCAGCCACTTGCCGGTGCAACGTTTCGTGCACCCGGATACCTTCGCCTGGTTCGCCGAGGAAGGGTACAAGATGGGCTTCAAGAACGTTGCCTCCGGCCCGCTGGTGCGCTCTTCCTACCATGCCGACCAACAGGCCCACGAAGCCAAGATCAAGCTCTGAGCCTGGTTGAGTGATCGATGCCGATGCACGCCGGAAGGCGGCATCGGCATTTTTGTTTCCGAGAGCTGCCCCTGTACATGCAAGGAGTTGTTCGATGAACTGCGTTGAAACCTTGGATGCATCTCTGCCTGCAGCGCTGCCCGGCAATGCCTGTTTTGCCATCGTCGCCCCGGCCGGCCCGGCCCGGCTGGACGGGCGCAAGGCAAGCCAGTGGTTTGCCGACCGAGGCTACCAGTGCCGCCTGTTTCCGGGCGTCGGTCAGGCCGAAGGCTATTTGGCCGGACCAGACCAGCAGCGTCTGGATGACTTGCATGGGGCGTTTGCCGATCCTGCAATCGACGCCATCCTGTGCATGCGCGGTGGCTATGGCAGCATGCGGCTGTTGGATCGGCTCGATTTCGACCTGATCCGCCAACACCCCAAGCCGCTGGTCGGCTATAGCGATATCACTGCCCTGCACACGGCGCTCCAGCGCCACGCTGGGCTCATCACTTTCCATGGCGGCATGCTCAATGCCGATCTGCTCGGCGCGAAGCAGGAGCCGACCGTCAGTTCATTGTTCGATCAACTGCACGGCAAGGTCCACCAGGGCGATGTACTGGCCCATCCCGATGCCTATCCACTGACCTGCGTGGCCCCTGGCATGGCCAGCGGGCGTTTGCTGGGCGGCAATCTATCGGTGCTGTGTGCGACCTTGGGGACGGTGGGCGAGATCGACAGCCAGGGCTGTATACTGTTCATCGAGGACGTCAACGAGCCGCTGTACCGCGTAGACCGGCTACTCACCCAATTGCGTCTTGCCGGCAAACTGGACGGGATTCGCGGTGTGCTGGTGGGCGATTTTGCCGGAATCACCGTGCCGGCGATGACGCCGCTGCTGAAGGATATCTTCGGGCCGTTGGGTATCCCGGTATTGGCGGGGTGGCGCAGTGGGCATTGTGATCCCAACCTGTGTCTGCCGCTGGGGGCCAGGGTAAGGCTGGACAGTCAGGCCATGCGGCTGTCATTGGAGCAGTCGTTGTTTGAGCGCTAAGGCCTGGGCGCTGGCCTTGAGGCTTGCATAAGCTTGTGGGAGCGGGTCTACCCGCGCTCCCACAGGGCTGCGCTCGTTGCCAGGTTAGCGACGACGCAGGCTGTCGAGCAGCTTGTGGGTCGGGTACCCATCTGCCGGCCAACCCAGCGCCTGCTGGGCATTGCGGATGGCCTTGCGGGTATTGGCGCCGATGATGCCGTCGGCATTGCCGGCCTCGTGGCCGCTGGCGTTGAGCAGATCCTGTAGTTCGATGCGCTCGCTACGGCTCAGTGGCAGATCGTCCTTGGGCCAGCTACCGGCGATGAAGCCCCAGCCATAGAAGCGATCACCCAGCAGACTGACCGCCAGGGCGTAGGACGAGGAATTGTTGTACTTCAGGATCGCCCGGAAGTTGTCCAGCACCAGGAACGCCGGGCCACGAGCCCCTGCCGGCAGCAGCAGGGCGGCGGACAGCTGGCTGCTGCCTGCAGGCAGCTGGGTGCCGGCTGGCAGTTTCACGCCCAGTTGCAGCCATTCACTGACGCTCTTGCGCTGCACGCCATCGGCCAGCCAATAGTCGAAGCCTGCGGGCACTTGGACTTCGAAGCCCCACGGCTGCCCACGTTTCCAGCCCGAGCTTTGCAGGTAGTGGGCGGTGGATGCCAGGGCATCGGCTGTGCTGTTCCAGATATCGCGACGGCCATCGCCGTCGAAGTCCACCGCGTGGGTGTTATAGGTGGTCGGAATGAACTGGGTCTGGCCCATGGCGCCGGCCCAGGAGCCGCGCATGGCCTCGGGCTGGATGTCGCCGTTCTGCAGGATCTGCAGGGCGGCGATCAGTTGGTCCTGGGCGAAGGTCGGACGACGGCCTTCGTAGGCCAGGGTGGCCAGGGAGCGGATCACTGATTTGTTGCCCTGGAACTGGCCGAAGTTGCTTTCCATGCCCCAGACCGATACCAGCACCTGGCGGTCGACGCCATAGCGCTGCTCGATGCGCGACAACAACTCGGCATGTTGCTCGAGCAGCTTCTTGCCGTTGCGCACACGCAGCGGCGACAGGGCGCCGTCGAGGTATTCCCACACCGGGCGGGCGAATTCGGGTTGGCTGCGGTCGGCCTTGATCACGTCCATGTCGGGTGTGACGCCTAGGAAGGCGCGATCGAAGGTGTTGACACTGATGCCGGCTTGCAAGGCCTGCTGGCGGAAGCCTGCCTGCCATTGGGCGAAGGTTTGCAGGGGCTGGATGTCGTTGCTGGTGTCAGGCGTGGTGCCCGGCAGGGACACGTTCGGCGCAGGCTGCGCGGGGGCCAGCGGCAAGGCGTCGGCGGCGGTGGGTTTTTCCGCACAGGCGACGAGCAGGATGAAGCTGGAGGCTGCGATCAGCTGGCGAGACGGCCAGCGCAGGGACAGACGAAAGGGCATGCACAGATCCAGAATTGCGGTTCAGGTGCCGACCATATCATGACTGGGGGTTTCCTGCCTTCATGCGGCCAAAAAGCAAGAAGCCTCCCAATCTCTCGATTGGAAGGCTTCGCGGCGGTAGCTGCCTTTGCCCTTGTTCGGTCGTTCCTGGCGGCAGCGGAACAGTGGCTGGGCGATGATGGACTTGGCCTTGTTCGGCCCGTGCTTCTTCGGCTTCTTGCTCATGGCGATACCCCGGTTGGGTGGATGTCGGGGCGCACTGTAAGACCAGGGTAGGGCAGGAGCCAATTGATTGTATTTATGGGCAGATAGGGGCTGTCTTGCAGACTTTTTCAGCCGATTGCTGGCTTCGCCAGCCCCTACAGGAATAGTGCAGATAGCTTACTCGCCAGGCAACGCCAGGCGTTGCCCGGCCATCAGCAGCGCCAGCCGCGCCAGCCCCGTCCAGGGGGAACCTTCGGCCTGACCTTTGATCTGGGCGTCGATGCGCTGAGCATCCTGCAGCAACTGCGCCCAACGCTGCGCGGACAGGCGCTGGAGAGCTTTGCTGACCAGTGGTCGGCGTTTATCCCACACAGGTGGTCGTGCCTGGCTGAAGGCCTTGTCCAGCGGCACGCCTTGGCTGAATTGCTGGGCAAGCCCAGCCAGCAGGCGCAACTCGCGCGCCAGGGCCCAAAGGATGACTGGTGGCTCGACCCCTTCGCCGCGCAAGCCTTCCAGCATGCGCAGGGCGTGGGCCGCCTCGCCGTTGAGGATGGCATCGACCAGCCCGAACACGTCGAAGCGAGCGCTGTCGGCTACGGCAGCCTGCACGGTTTCCACCGTGATCTGGTTGCCTTCGGCTAACAACTTGAGTTTTTCGATCTCTTGGGCGGCTGCCAGTAGGTTGCCTTCGACCCGCGCGGCGATCAGGTCGACCGCGTCACGTTGGGCGGACAGTCCGGCCTGGGACAGGCGCTGATTGATCCACTGTGGCAGTTGCTGCGCGTCGACTGGCCAGATCTGGATGAATTGGCAGTGCTGGCCTTCGATCAGCGCCTTGCCCCATTTGGTCTTCTGCGCGCTGCCGTCGAGTTTGGGCAGGCTGACCAGCAGTAATGTGTCTTCGGCCGGGTTGGCGCAGTACTCCATTAACGCGGCAGCGCCCTTGTCGCCGGGCTTGCCCGATGGCAGGCGCAGCTCCAGCAGGCGCCTTTGGGCGAACAAGGAAAGGCTGGCGCCGGCCTGGAGCAGGGTGCCCCAGTCGAAATTGGCGTCGGCACTGAACACCTGGCGTTCGTCGAAGCCCTGCTGGCGAGCCGCGGTACGGATGGCGTCGGCGGCTTCCTGACAAAGCAGCGGATCGTCGCCGCTGACCACGTAGACCGGGGCCAGGGCACCTTGCAGGTGTTTGTTGAGTTGGGCGGGGGAGAGCTTCATGGTGGATGCGGGGGCACCCAAAGGTGCCCCGTTCGGCCTCGGTCAGTTGGCCGGAACTTCCATTGGGGATTGCTGCGGCGTTTCGTCCTGCTGGCGGCGGGCCGCCTCCTGGGCCTGGGCTTCGGCCTTGGCGCGTTCTTCTGCTTCGCGCTGCAGCTCGTCCAGGTGGCCCGGGGTCAGCATTTGCAGGCGAACGAGCATGGCCTGGACCAGATCGCGGCGCATTTCTTCGCGGGCTTGGGTGGCTTCCTGGTCGGAGCCTGTGATGTTGTCGCCGTCATGCACGTAGATCTTGCGCACTTCGATCTTGTCGCTCAGCAGCGGGATGTCGTTCAGGCCCAGCATGCTGTAATTGAGCACGGTGGTGAGTTCGTATTCGACCGACCGGTTGCCGCCGCTATAGGTGGCGGCGCGCTGGGTTTGCTGCTCGTCGGTCAGCACCAGGCGGTAGGGGGCGCCTGAGTGGACATTGACGCCGTTGCGCTTGAGGGATTCGCGCAGCTCGGTCACGGTCTCGCCATAAGCATTGCGCGCGCGCAGGTCCATTTCCTTGATGCTCAGCTCGGTGGTGCCGGTGCCGCGCAGCTGGAAACCGCAGGCGCTGAGCACGACGGCCAGGCCCATTACCAGCAGATTGCGTTTGATCATGTTGTAGCTCCCTTGTGGGCCAATTCCGCCCGCCCGCAACATGCGCGGGCGGGCGTTGCCATCAGTTGGCGACGATGTTGACCAGCTTGCCCGGCACCACGATGACCTTGCGGATGGTCAGGCCATCGATGAAGCGCAGGACGTTCTCGTTGCTGCGGGCGGCGGCTTCGATCTCTTCACGGCTGGCGCTGGCGGGCATTTCGACCTGGCCACGCAGCTTGCCGTTGACCTGGACCACCAGAGTGATGCTGTCCTGGACCAAGGCGCTTTCGTCTACGCTTGGCCAAGTGGCATCGATCACGGCCTGGTCGTGACCCAGGTGCTTCCACAGCTCATGGCTGATGTGCGGCGTGATCGGGGCCAGCAGCAAGGTCACGGCTTCCAGGCCTTCGTGCAGCAGGGCGCGGTCCTGCTCGGTGGCTTGCGGGGCTTTTTCCAGCACGTTCATCACGGTCATCACCTGGGCGATGGCGGTGTTGAATTTATGGAACTGGCCCACGTCGGTGCTGGCCTGCTTGATGGCGGCATGGATGGCGCGGCGGATGGTTTTCTGCGCATCGTCCAGTACGGCGACGTCCAGCTTGCCCGGCAGGCCCTGGCTCACGTGGGCCTGGGCCAGGCGCCATACGCGGCGCAGGAAGCGGCTGGCACCCTCGACGCCGGAGTCGGACCACTCCAGGCTCATGTCGGGCGGCGAGGCGAACATCATGAACAGACGGCAGGTGTCGGCGCCGTAGGCGTCGATCATGGCCTGTGGATCCACGCCGTTGTTCTTGGACTTGGACATCTTCTCGGTACCGCCGATTTCCACCGGCAGGCCATCGGTCTTCAGGCGGGCACCGATGATCTTGGCCTTGGCGTCACGCTCGACCTCGACGTCCGCCGGGTTGAACCAATCCTTGCCGCCGTTGCTGGCGGTACGGTAGTAGGTCTCGGCGACCACCATGCCCTGGGTCAGCAGGTTCTTGAACGGCTCGTTGGAAGTGACCAGGCCTTCGTCGCGCATCAGCTTGTGGAAGAAGCGCGCATACAGCAGGTGAAGGATGGCGTGCTCGATACCGCCAATGTACTGATCGACCGGCAGCCAGTGGTTGGCCGCTTTCGGGTCGACCATACCGCCTTCGTAGTTTGGCGAGGCGTAGCGGGCGAAGTACCAGGACGACTCGACGAAAGTATCCATGGTGTCGGTTTCGCGCTTGGCCGCGGCGCCGCATTTCGGGCAGCTGCATTCGTAGAATTCAGGCATGCGCGCCAGTGGCGAGCCAGCGCCGTCCGGCACCACGTTTTCGGGCAGGGTGACCGGCAATTGGTCTTCCGGTACCGGCACATCGCCGCAGGTCGGGCAGTGGATGATCGGGATCGGGCAGCCCCAGTAGCGCTGGCGGCTGATGCCCCAGTCGCGCAGGCGGAACTGGGTACGCGATTTGCCCAGCTGCTTGCGGATCAGGGCGGCTTCGATGGCGTCGAAGGCGCCTTCGAAATCCAGGCCGTCGAACTCGCCGGAGTTGATCAGCTGGCCGTGCTCGCCGTAGGCGGCCAGCCACTCGCTGCCCACGTCGTCGCCGGCGCTGGTGCGGACCACAGCCTTGAGCGGCAGGTTGTACTTGTGGGCGAACTCGAAGTCACGCTCATCGTGGGCCGGAACAGCCATCACGGCGCCATCGCCATAGTGCATCAGCACGTAGTTGGCGACCCAGACCGGGAGCTTCTCGCCGGTCAGCGGGTGCTGGACGAACAGGGAAGTGGGCATGCCCTTCTTCTCCTGAGTGGCCATGTCGGCCTCGGCGACGCTACCGCTCTTGCATTCATCGATGAACGCCTGCAGTGCCGGGTTGCCCTGGGCGGCCTGGGTGGCCAACGGGTGCTCGGCGGCGACTGCGACGTAGGTCGCGCCCATCAGGGTGTCCGGACGGGTGGTGAAGACCTTGAGGGTGCCTTCGTGGCCGACGCTCGCCTGGTCGTAGGGGAACTGCACTTCCATGCCGCGGGATTTGCCGATCCAGTTGCGCTGCATGGTCTTGACCTGCTCAGGCCAGCCCGGCAGCTCGTCGAGGCTTTCAAGCAGCTCGTCGGCGTAGTCGGTGATGCGGAAGTAGTACATCGGGATTTCGCGCTTCTCGATCAGCGCGCCCGAACGCCAGCCGCGGCCGTCGATGACTTGCTCGTTGGCCAGTACGGTCTGGTCGACCGGGTCCCAGTTGACGGTGCCGTTCTTACGGTAGATGACGCCTTTTTCGAACAGGCGGGTGAACAGCCACTGTTCCCAGCGGTAGTAGTCCGGCTTGCAGGTGGTGACTTCACGCGACCAGTCGATCGCCAGGCCCAGGCTCTTGAGCTGGGACTTCATGTAGTCGATGTTCTCGTACGTCCACTTGGCCGGGGCGACGTTGTTCTTCATCGCGGCGTTTTCGGCCGGCATGCCGAACGCATCCCAACCCATTGGCTGCAGGACGTTCTTGCCCTGCATGCGCTGGTAACGGGCGATCACGTCACCAATGGTGTAGTTGCGCACGTGGCCCATGTGTAGCTTGCCGCTCGGGTACGGGAACATCGACAGGCAATAGTAGGTGTCCTTGCCTGGCTGTTCGGTGACAGCGAACGATTGTTGCTCGTCCCAGAAGGTCTGGGCGGCGGCTTCTATATCACGGGGCGTGTATTGTTCGTGCATGGCTACTTTGTGCTGAGAGAGATAAGGACCCTGTTTCCAGGCAGCGCAACCTCGCTGCGTCCGGCACTGCGGTGTCGTTGGAGTGAACGCCGTAGCATACATGAGCGCCGCGCATCGTGGGAAACCTTGAATGCGGCTCCGGGGCCGTTGGTCGCGGCACCGGGCTGCTTTTCAGAGTGACGCTAAGCTCATCTTTGGGGGAGATATTCTTATCTTCAATGAGGTGAACGGATGGGAGAGTCGCAGCTACCCGCAATCAAACCGGAGCTATACGAACGCTTGATCGACCGCCTGGGCTTGGCACTCGAAGTGGCCAGGACCTCCGTACGATTACGCGACGAGATGCCAGCTGAACTGGAACTGCGTGGCCTGAGCCACGCCGAGTTCGAAGTGATCAAGGCCTACCTGGAAACCCTCCCGGAAGGTCGTTTCGCCAGCGCCGGTGCTTACCAGCAACCGGAGCCGACGTCGGCGAAGATCGTCTGGCTCAAGGACAAGAAACGCCCCGCCACCACGGCGAGATCCCGGACGCTGTCCCGCTAGCCGTTCTGGATTCCAGGCGCAGACCGTCGTGCGCCGGTACTCAACTTAAACTGCTCATGATCGGCGCCGGACGCGCACTTGTTGCCCGGCGCCGATCCTCTTAGGCTGCACTCCTTTCCAGGAGGACCGTGCATGCCGCTTCGCTATTTCATCAAACAATGGTTGCTGCCTCCCGGCGTGCTGTTTTTGCTCTTGCTGGCAGCTTGGTGGCTGCGCACGCGACGCCCGCGCCTGGCGGCCTTGTGCTTTGCCCTTGGCCTGGGTGGTTTGTGGCTGATGAGCTTGCCGCTGGTGGTGGAACGGGCGGCCCGGCAGTTGGAGACCGAGGCGCCATTGCCGATGGCGCAATGGGCGACCCTGGCAGGGCGAGCCGACGCGATCGTGGTGCTGGGCGCCGGGCGTGAGCGTGGCGACCCGGCCTGGGGAGCAGAGGACCAGCCGACCGGCACCGCTCTTGAGCGCATGCGCTATGCCGCGCAGCTGGCCAAGGCCTCGGGGCTGCCGGTATTGACCACCGGTGGGCTTCACTACGGCACGCCGCCGAGCGAGGCCCAGTTGATGGCCGATCGCATGAAGTCGGACTTCGGCGTTGACGTGCGCTGGAAGGAAGAGGCCAGCCGCACTACTTGGGAGAACGCCCAGTTCAGCGCGCGGCTGGTGCAACCCCAAGGCGTGCGCCGCGTGGTGCTGGTGACCCAAGCCTGGCACATGCAGCGCTCGCGCTGGAGTTTCGAGCAGGCAGGGTTCGAGGTGGTGCCGGCACCGGTCGGATTCCTGGGCAAGGACCATGCGCAGCCGTTCGCCGGCTTGCTGCCCGATAGCCGGGCGGTGTGGCGCAGCGGACAGTTGCTCAACGAGGCGGTGGGGTTGGTGGGGTATCGGTTGTTTTACTGACCACCGCGGGGCCGCAATGCGGCCCCTGGAAGGTCACACGGTCTTGGCGATCCGGCTCGCCAAGAGCGCCCATCCCAGCAGTAGCGCACAGAGAATCGCCAGCGGCCAGGAGCGCCATTGCAGGTAGGGCGTCAGTTGCTGCATTGGCACCACATCCCCGTAGAGGACGGCTTGCTGGAACTGCGGGATCTGCGCAGTGATCTTGCCGAAGGGGTCGATCAACGCGGTGACGCCATTGTTGGTGGCGCGGATCATCCAGCGCCCGGCCTCCAGGGCACGCATCTGGGCCATCTGCAAGTGTTGCAGGGGGCCGATGGAGGTGCCGAACCAGGTGTCGTTGCTGATGGTCAGCAGCAAGTCGCTGCGTGCGGCCAGGCCCGCTGCGAACTCGGGATAGACCACCTCGTAGCAGATGAACGGCGCAACCTGATAGCCCTTGGCCTGCAGCAAGGGCTGGTCCGCTGGGCCGCGGGCGAAGTCCGACATCGGCAGGTTGAAGAACTCGATCAGCCCACGGAGCATGTCCTGCAGCGGTACGTATTCACCAAAGGGCACCAGCTTCTGCTTGAGGTAGGTGCCGTCGCCCTCTCCGGTCACGGTGATGCCGTTGTAGTAGCGGCGCTGGTGGTGCACCACTTCACGCACCGGCACCCCGGTGATCAGCGCCGAATGCCGATCGGCGGCAAAACGCCCCATTACGTCGATGTAGCCTTGGGCCTGGTCCTTGAGTACGGGGACGGCGGTTTCCGGCCAGACCAGCAAGTCCACTGGCTTGGAGCTGAAGCTCATGTCGCGGTAAAGCGCCAGTTGCGCATCGATGTGCGCCGGGTCCCATTTCAGGTCCTGCTCGACATTTCCCTGCAACGCTGCGACCTTCAGTGGATCACCGGAGGGTTGTGTCCAGGCATGCCCCTTGAGCGCCATGCCGATCACCCAGGGCGCCAACAGCACTATCACGCCCACCGCCAGAAACGAGGGACGCTCACGCAGGCGGTGCAGGTTGCACAACAGCGCAGCGCTCAGTGCCAGGACAAAGGAAATCAGCCACACGCCACCCAGCGGTGCCAGACCGGCCAGGGGGCCATCGAGCTGGCTGTAGCCTGCGTACAACCACGGGAAACCGGTCAGGAACCAGCCGCGGAAGGCTTCCTGCAGCAGCCACAGAGCGGCGAAGCACAGGGCATCGGCCAGGGGAGCCTCATTGCGACGCAGCCAGCGCGCCCATAGCCAGGTGGGCAGGGCGAAGAACCAGGCCAGGGCGGCGAAGAACGCCACCAGCAGCGCGATCGCCAGCGCCGGGGAGGCGCCGCCGTAGGTGTTCATGCTGACGTAGATCCACCAGGTGCCGGCACCGTACAGGCCGAAACCGAACCACCAGCCACGCCACATCGCCTGGCGCGGGCTGAGCTCGCGCAGGCCGAGGTAGAGCAGGGCGATGGACAGCAGCGCCAGAGGCCAGATGTCGAACGGCGCCAGGGCCAGGAGGGTCGATGCGCCGGCCGCCAGGGCCAGCAGGTTACCGGGCCAGCCGGGGCGGGTGATCCAACGCATGTTTGTCCTTAACGGGTGATCGGAGTCAGGCGCAGCAAGTGTATCCGCCGGCTGTCGGCGTTGAGAATACGGAACTTGTAGGCCCCGATCTCGGTGGTCTCGTTGCGCTTGGGCAGGTGGCCGAAGGCACTCATCACCAGGCCGCCCACAGTATCGAACTCATCGTCGGAGAACTCCGAGTCGAAGAACTCGTTGAAGTTCTCGATCGGGGTCAAGGCCTTGATCAGGAAGTCGCCACTGGGCAGTGGCTTGATGTAGCTGTCTTCCTCGACATCGTGCTCGTCCTCGATGTCGCCGACGATCTGCTCGAGCACGTCCTCGATGGTCACCAGGCCCGCCACGCCGCCATATTCATCGATGACGATGGCCATGTGGTTGTGGTTGGCGCGGAATTCGCGCAGCAGCACGTTCAGGCGCTTGGACTCCGGCACGAAGGTGGCCGGGCGCAGCAGGTCCTTGATGTTGAAGCTGTCGCCGTTCTCCTTGAGGATCAGCGGCAGCAGGTCCTTGGCCAGGAGGATCCCGAGCACATCGTCATGGCCTTCACCGATCACCGGGTAGCGCGAGTGCGCGGCATCGATCACCGCTGGCAGGAATTCGCGTGGAGACTGGCTGGCCTTGATGCTGATCATCTGCGAGCGCGGCACCATGATGTCACGCACCTGCAGGTCGGCGACCTGGATGGCGCCTTCGACGATGGTCAGCGCTTCGCTGTCGAGCAGTTTGTTCTGATGGGCTTCGCGCAGCAGCTCGAGAAGCTCCTGGCGGTTTTTCGGCTCATGGGCAAAAGCCTGGGTCAGTTTACCCAGCCAGGACTTCTGCCCATTGCTCGATCGGTCTTCGCTCATGGCGGTTACTCGTGATCCTTTTCAGTTGTCAGGTTGTGTGATTTCGTCGTCGGCGTAAGGGTCCGGGTGACCCAATTCCGCCAGCAAGGTTCGTTCCAGGGCTTCCATCTCCTCGGCTTCGTCGTCCTCGATATGATCGTAGCCAAGCAGGTGCAGGCAGCCATGGATGACCAGGTGCGCCCAGTGGGCTTCGAGCGACTTGCCTTGCTCGGTGGCTTCCCGCTCGACCACTGGCACGCAAATGACCAAGTCGCCCAGCAGGGGGATGTCGAGCAGGTCATCGGGAACGTCGGCGGGGAAGGACAGCACGTTGGTGGCGTAGTCCTTGTGCCGGTAGGTGTGGTTCAGCTCACGGCCTTCGGGTTCATCGACCAGGCGAATGGTCATTTCCGAGTCGGCGGTGCGCTGGCGCAGCGCCAGTTCGCACCAGCGACGGAAGGCAGCGTCATCCGGGGCGGCAGCATCCGTGGCCCGTTGCAGGTCGAGTTCAAGCATCTTTGCCGGGGACCTCGGGCTTTGCCTGGCGCGCGTCGAAGCGGTCGTAGGCTTCGACGATACGCTGCACCAACGGGTGGCGGACCACATCCTTGGGCTGGAAGTGGGTAAAGCTGATGCCCGGCACGTCCTTGAGCACTTCGATCACATGGGCCAAGCCCGACTTGGTGCCGCGCGGCAGGTCGACCTGGGTGATGTCGCCGGTGATCACCGCCGTCGAGCCGAAGCCGATGCGGGTGAGGAACATCTTCATCTGCTCAAGGGTGGTGTTCTGGCTTTCGTCGAGGATGATGAAGCTGTTGTTCAGGGTACGACCGCGCATGTAGGCCAGCGGGGCAATTTCGATGACTTGGCGCTCGATCAGCTTGGCCACGTGTTCGAAGCCGAGCATCTCGTAGAGCGCGTCGTACAGCGGGCGCAGGTACGGGTCGATCTTCTGGGCCAGATCGCCAGGCAGGAAGCCGAGCTTCTCGCCGGCTTCCACTGCCGGGCGCACCAGCAGGATGCGGCGCACCTGTTCGCGCTCCAAGGCATCCACGGCGCAGGCTACAGCCAGATAGGTCTTGCCTGTACCGGCCGGACCGATGCCGAAGTTGATATCGTTGGCCAGGATTTCCTTGACGTAGCGCTGCTGGTTGACCCCGCGCGGGCGGATGTTGCCCTTGCGCGTGCGTAGCGACACGCTGACCTCGTTGACCGCTGGGTTGTCTAGGTTCTCGACGGTCGATTCCTGCAGGTACAGGTGGACGGTTTCCGGCGACAGCTCGGAAGCCTTGGCTTCGCGATAGAGGCGACGCAGCAGTTGCTCGGCGGCAGAGGTGGTCTTGGGTTCGCCAATCAGTTCGAACTGGTTGCCGCGGTTGCGGATTTCGATGGCCAGGCGTTGTTCGATCAGGCGCAGGTGCTCGTCGAACTGGCCGCACAAGTTGGCGAAGCGGTGGGCCTCGAAGGGTTCGAGGATGAAACGATGAGGTTGTATGGGTGCGTTCAAGGTCGTTTTTAGCCGCTCGACGGCAATGGAGGTGAACTCAAGAATAACCCCTGAAGGGCAGTGGCGAAAGCACTGAAACGATCAAGGGACAGGTATCTGTGGTGGCGCATTGGCGGGTAGACCCACTCCCACGAGGTTTACCGCCATTCGGTGGGAGCGGGTTCCCCGGCGAACAGACCACCACCATCATCATTC
Organism: Pseudomonas guariconensis; assembly: GCF_900102675.1. Lineage (GTDB taxonomy): Bacteria > Pseudomonadota > Gammaproteobacteria > Pseudomonadales > Pseudomonadaceae > Aquipseudomonas > Aquipseudomonas guariconensis. The sequence continues at coordinate 111,474 of NZ_FMYX01000015.1, read as the reverse complement.
AATCAATGAGCCGACCAGCGAATGGGGCTTGGCCTCTTCGATGCGTACATCCACCAGTTGGCCGATCAGCGCTGGATTGTCGCAGTGGAAGTTGACGATTCGATTATTCTCGGTACGGCCTTGCAGCTTGCCTGGGTCACGCTTGGAGAAGTCGGTGACCAAGATGCGCTGGACACTGCCGACCATGCGTCGGCTGATTTCGAAACCCTGCTGGTCGATGCGGTGCTGCAGCAGTTGCAGACGCTGTTTCTTGACCTCCTCGGGCGTATCGTCCACAAGCTCCGCGGCCGGGGTGCCGGGACGTGCGCTGTAGACGAAGGAGAAGGAAAAGTCGAAACCGACCTCGGCCACCAGCTTCATGGTTTGCTCGAAGTCCTTCTCGGTCTCGCCGGGGAAGCCGACGATGAAGTCCGAGCTGATGCAGATGTCCGGTACCGCAGCCTTGAGCTTTCGCAGCTTGGACTTGTACTCGAGGATCGTGTGGTTGCGCTTCATGGCCGCCAGCACGCGGTCGGAGCCTGCCTGTACCGGCAGGTGCAGGTGCTTGACCAGCTGTGGCACCTCGGCGTGGGCCTGGATCAGGCTGTCGGAGAATTCCAGTGGGTGCGAGGTGGTGTAGCGGATCCGTTCGATTCCGTCGACTGCCGCCACCACACGGATCAGCTCGGCGAGGTCTGCCAGACGGCCATCGTGGGTCAGGCCGCGATAGCCGTTGACGTTCTGGCCCAGCAGGGTGATTTCGCGCACGCCATTCTCGGCCAGGTGGATGACCTCGGCCAGTACGTCGTCGAAGGGGCGGCTGACCTCGGTGCCACGGGTATAGGGCACCACGCAGAAGGTGCAGTACTTGCTGCAGCCCTCCATGACCGAGACGAATGCCGTCGGGCCGTCGATGCGGGGCTCGGGAAGGTGGTCGAACTTTTCGATTTCAGGGAACGACACATCGACTTGCGGTACCCGAGTGATGCGCGCGGCGTCGATCATTTCTGGCAGACGGTGCAGGGTCTGCGGACCGAACACCACATCGACGTAAGGCGCGCGCTTGCGCAGGGCCTCGCCTTCCTGGCTGGCCACGCAACCCCCGACGGCGATGACCATGTCTGGGTTGCGGTCCTTCAGGGCGCGCCAGCGGCCGAGCTTGGAGTACACCTGATCCTGTGCTTTTTCGCGGATCGAACAGGTGTTGAGCAGGATGACATCGGCGTCGTCGGGGCGCTCGGTGACTTCCAGGGCCTGGTGTTCGCCCAACAGGTCGATCATGCGCGAGCTGTCGTACTCGTTCATCTGGCAACCGTGGGTTTCAATGTAAAGCTTCTTGGCCATGGCAAATCATCTGCTGCGGGTGCTGAAAGGCCGCACATTATAGAGGTGGCACCGGGTGCTTAACAGGGCAAGCGGTCTGCTATGATGCCGGCCATTTTCCTAACACGGTGTCGTCTTCTTCGATCATGAGCAAACGCGAACCCGCCATCTATAAAGTGATCTTTCTCAACCAGGGCCAGGTCTTCGAGATGTATGCCAAGCAGATCTACCAGAGCGACCTGTGGGGCTTTCTTGAAATCGAGGAGTTCGTTTTCGGCGAGCGCACCCAGGTCGTAGTCGACCCCAGCGAAGAGAAGCTCAAGGCGCAGTTCGAAGGTGTGGTGCGCAGTTTCGTGCCGATGCATTCGATCGTGCGTATCGACGAGGTGGAGCGATTGGGGACGGCGAAGATCAGCGAGGCCAAGGGTGGCGGTAACGTGATGCCGTTCCCGATGCCAATGCCGGAGAAGTAGGTCGGCCCGTCAGGGCAGGGGGGAGAAGGGTGTGCGCCCTTCGGCGTTTTGCAGCTCCAGCAGGTATTTGCGGAAAATCTGGCCGAGCACCTGGGTGGCGTGTTCGAGTTCATCGCGGGGCATCTGCTCGGTGACTTCGTCGGCCAGGTCCAGGGCGTCTTCGTCGCCATTGACCGCTGCCATTTTCAGCAGAATGTAAGCCTGAACGTTGTTGGCCGGAACGCCTTCGCCATGGAAGAACATCGAGCCGAGACGGTATTGCGCCTGGGCCTGGCCTTGCAATGAGGCCTTCTCGAACCAGTTGACGGCCTTTTTCAGGTCTTTGGGTGCCTGGTTGCCACTGTAGTAGAACTCACCCAGCTCGTATTGCGCCTGGGCATCGCCCGACTCCGCCGTCCGTTCGCAAGCCTTCAGGGCGTTCTGCAGGTCCTCTGGCTGTGTGTCGAAGGTGCAGCGTCCCGTCGCTGGAATCAGCAACGAGTTGCCACCCTCTGCCAAGGCCAGCAGGGGCTGAAGAAGCAGCAGGCAGCCCAGGGTAAGGGCGCGGCCGGTGCGGTTCATGGGGATCGACTTACCTCTGCAAAGCTGCGGCCAATGTCTCTGGTGGCACATTATGGGATAAGCAGCGCCTACCTTACAAAGTTTTACTCGAAATTCTGTATTGAGAAGCCTTTGTCGATTGCACAGCATTTATCGCCTGCCTCGGCTTCTTCGCGGCTGTACCCGCTCCTACAAGTCATGCGTTGAACCTGTGGGGGCGGGTATGCGTGCGCAGAAGCCGATGCAAGGCGGGCAATCACTTCAGTGCAGCGAAGGCTTTTTCGGCGGCGTCCAAAGTGATCTGCAGCTCCTTGTCGCCGTGGGCAATGGAGGTGAAACCCGCCTCGAAGGCGCTTGGTGCCAGGTACACGCCGCCCTCGAGCATCAGGTGGAAGAAGCGCTTGAAGCGTTCCACGTCGCTGCCCATCACGTCATCGAAGGTGACGATGTCGTCGGCACCGCTGAAGTACAGGCCGAACATGGCACCGGCCTGGGTGGTGACGAACGGTACGCCAGCGGCATCGGCACGCTGTTGCAAACCATCCAGCATGCGGGAGGTGAAGGCGGTCAGTTCGTCGTGGAAGCCTGGGCGGCTGATCAGCTTGAGCGTGGTCAGGCCTGCCGCCATGGCCAACGGGTTACCCGACAGGGTACCGGCCTGGTAAACCGGGCCGAGCGGGGCGATGCATTCCATGATCTCGCGCTTGCCGCCGAAGCAGCCAACCGGCATGCCGCCGCCGACGATCTTGCCGAATGTCGACAGGTCCGGCTTGATGCCGTAGTAGCCCTGGGCGCCGCCGAGGGAGACACGGAAACCGGTCATCACTTCGTCGAAGATCAGCACCACGCCGTGTTTGTCGCACTGCTCGCGCAGGCCTTCGAGGAAGCCCGGAGCCGGCGGTACGCAGTTCATGTTGCCGGCGACGGGTTCGACAATGATGCAGGCGACGGTCTTGCCGACTTCGCTCAGGGTCTTCTCGACGGCGGCGATGTCGTTGAACGGTAGGGTCAGGGTGTGCTTGGCGAAGTCCGCCGGCACACCGGCCGAGCTCGGTACGCCCTGGGTCAGCAGGCCGGAGCCGGCCTTGACCAGCAGGCTGTCGGAGTGGCCGTGGTAGCAGCCTTCGAACTTGATGATCGCATCGCGGCCGGTGTAGCCACGGGCCAGGCGGATGGCGCTCATGGTCGCCTCGGTACCTGAGCTGACCATGCGCACCATCTCCATGGACGGCACGATCGAGCAGACCAGGTCGGCCATCTCGGTTTCCATGGCGGTCGGGGCGCCGTAGGACAGGCCGTGTTCGAGTTGCTTGCGTACCGAGGCCAGGACGTCCGGATGGCCGTGACCCAGAATCATCGGGCCCCAGGAGCCTACGTAATCAACGTAGCGCTTGTCGTCTTCGTCGACGACATAGGCGCCTTCGGCATGTTTGAAGAACAGCGGGGTGCCGCCGACGCTGCGGAAGGCGCGGACCGGCGAGTTCACACCACCAGGGATGTGCTTCTGGGCTTGGGCGAACAGGGATTCGGAACGGGACATGGGATTTCTCTCGAATCAGGAAGCGAACAGGGCATTGAAGGCGCGGGCGCGGCGGGTGACTTCCTGCGCGCTGTCGACACCGAACAAGCCATGGATCACCGCCAGCAGGTCGGCGCCATGGGCGACCAGGGGGGCGGCGTTGTCGAGGGTGATGCCGCCGATCACGGCGATCGGCAGTTGCACGCGGGCACGGGCCTGGGCGAGCAGGGCGATGTCGGCCGCTGGCGCGCCGGGCTTGGTGACCGAATTGAAGAAGCGACCGAAGGCCACATAGCTGGCGCCCTCGGTGGCGGCCTGCTCGGCCAGCTCGAGCTGGGCATGGCAGGTGGAGCCGATGATCGCATCGCGGCCGAGCAGGGTACGGGCCGGGGTCAGGGGGCCGTCGGTCTGGCCCAGGTGCACGCCGACGCCCAAGTGCGCGGCCAGTGGGGCGTCGTCGTTGATGATCAGTTGCGTGCCGTAGCGCTCGCAGAGCTTGAGCAGGCCTTCGGCTTCGTGCAGTCGGCGTGCTGCGTCGTCGCTCTTGTCACGATACTGCAGCAGGCAAACACCGCCTTCGAGGGCTGCCTCGACGTGGGAGAGCAAGCGACCGGCGAGCAGTTGGCTGTCGGTGATCGCGTACAGACCGCGTAACTTCATCTGTCAGGCCTCATGGATCAGGAGCAGAAGTCCAGGGGCAGCCGGCGAGGGACGAACTGCCCCTTGCCCAGTTGCTCGGCGTCGCGCAGCGTGCGCCAGGTGTAGTCCAGGGCGCTGCGCACTGCACTTTGCAATTGCTCACCCAGCGCCAGTCGGCCCGCCAGGGCGCTGGCCAGGGTGCAACCGGAGCCATGGTAGCTACCCGGCAGGCGTTCGCAGGTCCAGGTGTGCTGTTGACCGTCGCGGCTATAAAGGCGGTTATGGATTTGTGCCTCGTCACCGTGACCGCCGGTAATCAGAAGATGTCTACAGAACGGCAAAAGTTTCTCGGCGCATTCGTCCGCGGTGCCTTCGGGCAGTTCAGCCAGGATCCGGGCTTCGGGCAGGTTCGGCGTGGCGATGGTGGCCAGCGGCAGCAGGCGTTCGCGCAGCGCATAGCCGACTTCGTCCTTGCCCAGCCGGCCACCGCCACCGGCGCGCAGAACCGGATCGCAGACGAGTGGCAGGTGCGGATGGGCGGCCAGCAGTTCGGCGACGGTATCGACCATTTCGATCGAGCCGAGCATGCCGAGCTTGACCGCTGCTACGGTGGAGTCGGCCAGCACGGCGTTGGCCTGTGCCAGAACCCACTCGCGGTCCAGCACGCGGAAGTCGGAAACGTTGACGGTATCCTGCACGGTCAGGGCGGTCACGGCAGGTGCGGCGTGACAGCCTTGGGCGATCAGGGCTTCGATATCTGCCTGCAGGCCGGCGCCGCCACTGGGGTCGTGGCCGGAAAGACAGAGGACAACGGGGCGGGAGCTGTAGGTCATGTTCATGGTCGGCGAGCTTACCACCAAACCTGTGGGGGCGAATCGCCCTGCTGATGGCTTTTGTTGATCAAGTGGTCAGATTTTTGTGTTTTGTCTTTCTGTAAGCATTGAGATAGAGCCTTTACTTTGAAATTTGAAGTGGCTGGTTGCCCTGTCCGAAGGCTATGCTAGAGTGCTCGGATAACTCGACAAATAGGCGCTGCCGGAATTCGTCGTCTCAAAGGGAAGGGAGGCCACCACGACGCGACTGGACAGGCCATGCTGGGGCTGTATGCGCTACTTGCTGATCATGCTTTTGGGCTGTGTGCCCCTGTTCGCCGGAGCGGTCGATTTCGACAGCGCCACCCGGTACCTTCCATTGGGTCAAGTCATGCAGGTCTTCGAAGACCGCGATGGCAGCGCCAGCATCACCCAGGTCAGTTCGCCGGCGTTCGCCAGCCGTTTCCGGCAGCATCGTGAGGATGTCCTGAACGCGGGCTATTCCACTTCGGTGTTCTGGCTGAAGATCGACCTGCGCAACATCAGCCCACCTACCGCACCTTCCCGTCAGTGGCTGTTGGAGTTGGCCTATCCACCGCTGGATCACCTGGATCTCTATCTGCCTGATGGCCATGGCAGTTATCGTCTGGTTCAGCGCACAGGCGATGCCTTGCCCTATGCCAGCCGGCAGATCCGCCAGAACAACTATCTATTCGAGCTGCCTTTGAACCCAGGTCAGGCGACCACGGCCTACCTGCGTTTGCAAAGCCAGGGATCGATCCAGGCACCGGTGGCGTTATGGTCAACCGAGGCTTACATGGAAGAGCAGCCAACTCGCCTCTATGTACTGGGCATGATCTACGGCGTATTGCTGGTGATGCTGGTTTACAACCTCTTCATTTACCTCAGCGTCCGCGACGTCAGCTACCTGTATTACATCCTCTATATCGCCTCATTCGGGCTCTACCAAGTCTCGGTCAACGGCGCGGGTGTCGCTTATTTTTGGCCGGACAGCCCTTGGTGGGCCAATGCCGCCACGCCGTTGTTCATTGGTGCAGCGGGGCTGTTCGGCTGCCAGTTCGCCCGGCATTTCCTGCAATTAGGCGGCCTCAGCCGTGGCTTCGACCGGCTGTTGCTGGGATTGATGGCCGGTGGAGGGCTGATCATGGTGCTGGCAGTCACCATGCCCTACGGCCTGGCTTTGCGTATGGCGACGCTGTTGGCGCTGCTGTTCACTGTAAGCATCTTCACCGCCGGGCTTTATGCCTGGTGGCATGGAGTACGGGTGGCGCGCTGGTTCATCATCGCCTGGACCGCGTTCCTCCTGGGCGGGCTGGTCAATACCTTGATGGTGCTCGGTTACCTGCCGAACGTATTCCTGACCATGTATGCCAGCCAACTGGGCTCGGCCTTGGAAGTGGCGTTGCTGTCCCTGGCTCTGGCCGATCGTATCAACAGCCTGCGCGAACAGCAGGCCCAGGCCTTGCGCGACACTGGCCGCACCCTGGAGCAGCTCAACCAGCAACTGGCCCGAAGCAACCGTCTGAAGGACGAGTTCCTGGCCACGGTCACCCATGAGCTGCGTACACCGATGAACGGCGTGATCGGCTCGCTGGAGCTGATGCACACCCTGCCGATGACGGCCGAGCACGCCCAGTATCACCGCACCGCCACAGGTTCCGCCCAGGACATGATGGCTATGGTCGACGACATCCTCGTGCTCACCGAGCTGCAGGCGGGGCGTCTGCGGCCCCATGCCGCGCCCTTCAGCCTGCGCCGGCAGTTGCAGGAGCTGCGGGCAGGCTTCGCCGGGCGTGCCCTGGGCAAAGGCCTGTACCTGAGCCTGGATATCCCAGCGGAGCTGCCCGACGAGCTGCTTGGCGATGCGCAGAAACTGCTGCGCTGCCTGGCCTGTCTGGTGGACAACGGCCTGAAATTCACTCACCAGGGCGGCGTGGTGATTCAGGTGCGGGGGCGCAGGCTCGGGCCAGACAACCTGGCGTTGACCTTCACCGTCAGCGACAGCGGCATTGGCTTCGACGACTTGGACCAGGCCATCCTCTACCAGCGCTTCTTCCAGGTCGATGGCTCGATGACCCGCCGTTATGGGGGGCTGGGCATCGGGTTGTCGATCTGCCGTCAGCTGGGCGAGCTGATCGGCGCCCGCTTGGCCCATGAGTCGACCCGCGGGCTGGGCAGCCGCTTCGAGCTGTCCTTGAACCTGTCCGTAGCCCAGGCGCAATGGCCGTCCGGCCGGTTGGCCTCGGGGGCAATGGGCGGTTAAGGACGGGCGAGTTAGTCGTTTTTGACACTTTGACTGACCTTCAAGGAGTGCTTCACTGGGGCTTTCAGGCATGACCGGATCCAGGGAGCCCCCGATGAACCTGCACCAGTTCGCTGAAACCCACGAAGTCACTAACCAGCCGCCGTCGCTCGACGGCGCCAACCTGTACCGCCTCGACCAGCCATTGCAGGAGTGGTCCCGGCGCTTCGGTGCCGGCTGGGCCGAGTCGCGGATCGACGCCTACGGTGCCTTGGCCGGCGGCCCACTGATGGCTGCGGGTTTTCTGGCCAATGCCCACAAGCCGGAGTTCAGCAGTCATGACCGTTATGGTCACCGCATCGACCTGGTGACATTCCATCCGGCCTATCACGAGCTGATGCGCACGGCGGTCGAGCATGGATTGCCTTCTTTGCCCTGGGCCGAACCTCGTCCCGGCGCCCATGTCGCGCGCGCTTCGATGACCTACCTGCACAGCCAGGCAGAAGCAGGCACTGGCTGCCCCCTGACCATGACCTTCGCTGCGGTGCCGGCCTTGAGACTGCAGCCGGAGCTGGCCGAATACTGGTTGCCCAAAGTACTGGCGCGCGAGTACGACCCGCGAAACGTGGGCGACCGGCACAAAGCCGGGGTGACCCTCGGCATGGCCATGACCGAGAAGCAGGGCGGCACCGATGTGCGGGCCAACACCACCCGGGCCTATCCGGTCGGAGCCCCGGGCCCGGGCCAGGCGTACGAGCTGGTCGGCCACAAGTGGTTCTGCTCGGCACCAATGTGCGATGCCTTCCTGACGCTGGCCCAGACCGACAAGGGCTTGAGCTGCTTCCTGCTGCCACGCCACCGCCCCGACGACACGCACAATCAGTTCTATATCCAGCGTCTGAAGAACAAGCTCGGCAACTGCTCTAATGCTTCCAGTGAAGTGGAGTTTCGCGGCGCCCTGGCGTGGATGATCGGTGAAGAGGGGCGTGGAGTGCCGACCATCATCGAAATGGTGGCCATGACTCGTTTCGATTGCATGGTCGGCTCCAGCGCTTTGATGCGACAGGCGCTGACCCAGGCCGCGCACCATTGCGCCCATCGCAAGGTCGGCGGGCGCATGTTGAGCGAACAGCCATTGATGCAGAACGTGCTGGCCGACCTGGCATTGGAAAGCGAGGCGGCACTGGCGTTGAGCCTGCGCATGGGACAGGCGCTGGACCAACTGGACGATCCACAGCAGGCGCATTTTGCACGCCTGGTGACCGCCGTGGGTAAGTACTGGATCTGCAAACGCGCTCCGGGAATGATCAACGAAGCTGCCGAATGCCTGGGCGGTGCGGGCTACGTGGAGGACAGCATCCTGCCGCGCCTTTACCGCGAGGCACCGGTCAACTCCACGTGGGAGGGCTCGGGCAATGTGCAATGCCTGGATGTGCTGCGCGCTTTGTCCAAAGAGCCGGGCGTGCTCGACGCATTGTTCGCCGAACTTGGCGATGGCCACGGCGACCCGCGCCTGGCGGCGCATATCGGCAACCTGAAGGGCGCATTCGCCGATACCGGTGATATCCAGTACCGCGCCCGGCAACTGACTGAAGACATCGCCGTGGCCTTGCAGGCCAAGTTGTTGCTCGAAGCGGGCAATACGACGGTCAGTGACGCCTTCATCGCCAGCCGGTTGGGCGCGGGTGGGCGGGTCTATGGGGCATTGCCAAGGGGTGTCGATGCGCAGGCGTTGGTGGCGCGGGCGACGCCGGTCTGGTCGGCCTGAGGCGCCCTGTTCGCCGGCAGGCCCGCGCCCACAGGGACCCCGTGCGGACCAGGTAGGAGCAGGTGTGTCAGCGGTGAGGGCGAATACGATTGTCAAGGATGTAATTGCAACAGAAGGCAGGCAAGATGGAAGTCATGCATGTCAGAAGACAGGAAGACCAGCGTGAGCCAAGCGTTTGTAGTCGTTGATACACCTGAACAGGCCGTCGATCGTCTGGCGGCCTTGCATGAACAGGCCACCGGCGCCCTCAGCCAGGCCCTCAAGCGCTACCTCAAGGACCGCACCGAGCCGGACGACGACCAGCGGGCGCTGTTTCGTTATCCCGCCCTGCGCCTGACCTACTACAGCCATGGTGAAGTGGCCGCCACCACCCGGGCCTATGCCAAGGTGCAGGTGGCAGGTACCTACAGCGTCACCATCACTCAGCCGGCGGCGTTTCGCGGTTACCTGCTCGAGCAACTGCGACCGCTGATGCACGACTACACCGTGACCCTGGAAGTGGGCGTCAGCGAACAGAACATTCCTTACCCTTATGTGGTCGACCAAGGCGATGAGCTGGCCGGCAGTGGCATCACTGCCGCCGAGCTTGCGCGGGTCTTCCCAAGCACCGACCTGTCGGCGGCCACCGACAACATCGCCGACGGGTTGTGCGACTGGGGCAGCGCCGAAACCCTGCCACTGGCACTGTTCGATGCCGCCCGCGTGGACTTCTCCCTGCGACGCCTGGTGCATTACACCGGCAGCGACTGGCGGCATGTCCAACCGTGGATCCTGCTGACCAACTACCATCGCTACGTCGACCAATTCATCGGTCATGGCCTGGAGCAACTGCGTCAGGATTCGCGCTTCGTGCGTATGGTCCTGCCGGGCAATGTCATCATCGAAAAGGGCATGGACGACGACGAGACCCAGGCCTTGGTGGCCAGTGTGGTCTGGCACCGTTACCAGATGCCGGCTTACCACCTCATCGCTGCCGATGGCGATGGCATCACTCTGGTCAATATCGGCGTCGGCCCGTCCAATGCTAAGAACATCACCGATCACCTGGCCGTGCTACGCCCGCATTGCTGGCTGATGATCGGCCACTGCGGAGGCCTGCGCCAATCGCAGACCATCGGCGACTATGTGCTCGCCCACGCCTACATGCGTCGCGATGGCATTCTCGATCGGGTGGTGCCGCCGAATATCCCGATCCCGGCCCTTGCCGAAGTGCAGTTGGCACTGCAGGAGGCCGCGGCGCAGGTGACCGGCGAGCGTGGCGAGCAATTGAAAAAGCGCCTGCGCACCGGCACCGTGCTGACCTACGATGACCGCAACTGGGAGCTGCGCTGGGCCCAGGAGCGACCGCTGATCAACCTGTCCCGCGCCGTGGCGGTGGACATGGAGAGCGGCACGATCGCTGCCCAGGGGTATCGCCTGCGGGTGCCTTACGGCACCTTGCTGTGCGTTTCGGACAAACCGCTGCACAGCGAGATCAAGCTGCCGGGCTCGGCCAATGCCTTCTATAATCGTGCGGTCAGTCAACATCTTAAGATCGGCATCGCGGCCCTGGATTTGCTGCGTACCGAGCTCAATTCGCTGCACTCGCGTAAACTGCGCAGCTTCGATGAGCCGCCGTTCCGCTGAGGATCCATGTCCCTGCCACCCCGTTCCAAGCCGCGCCGTCCCCAGGCGCGGCCCACAGGTCCGCGCCGCCAGCCCAAGGCGCCGCCGGCCGAACCCCGCCTTATCCTGTTCAACAAACCCTTCGACGTGCTGACCCAGTTCAGCGATGGCGAAGGGCGCGCGACGCTCAAGGACTACATCGACATTCCTGGCATCTATCCGGCCGGGCGCCTGGACCGTGACAGCGAAGGCCTGCTGTTGTTGACCAATGACGGTCGGCTGCAAGCGCGCATCGCCGATCCCAAGCACAAGTTGCCCAAGACCTATTGGGTGCAGGTGGAAGGTGAGCCGAGCGAGGCGCAACTGCAGCAGTTGCGCGAGGGGGTCGAGCTCAACGATGGGCCGACACTGCCCGCCGAGGCCCGGTTGCTTGAGGAGCCAGTGCTTTGGCCGCGCAATCCACCGGTGCGGTTTCGCAAGAGCGTACCGACTCATTGGCTTGAGCTGGTGATTCGAGAAGGGCGCAACCGCCAGGTGCGACGCATGACGGCGGCAGTGGGGCTGCCCACGCTACGGTTGGTGCGGGTGAGGATCGGCGATTGGGCGCTGGATGGGCTGGAGCAAGGGTGCTGGCGGGAGGTTGCGCCGAAGCTACTTCGTTAGGCGGCTACTGCGCAGCCCATCACAGTCTCTGGCCAGCGCTCCTCCCCGTGCGGCTAGACCCCTTCGAGGAACCCTACCACCACGCTCTTGATGATGAAGGCCAGCACACCCAGGCCCAGGACGAAAAACAGAATCAAGGTGCCGAAGCGGCCTGCCTTGGACTTCTTTGCCAGGTCCCAGACGATGAATCCCATGAAACCGATCAGCACGGTCACCAGAACGATCATCATCCATTCTTCGAATACGGCGGGATCCATCAGTGTTCTCCAGGCAGGCTGAGCGCCGATTATAAGCGGGGCGGCAGGGGACGGTCAGCGCAGATGCGTCAACGGCAGTTCAGTGCTGGCCAGCACTTGGTTGAGCACGAAGCTCGAGCGCACGCTGGTGACGCCTTCGATGCGAGTCAGGCTGCCGAGCAGCAGTTTCTGGTAATGGTCCATATCCGGGACCACGACTTTCAGTTGATAGTCGGCATCCATCCCAGTGACCAGGCTGCATTCGAGCACCTGGGGCAAGTTGCGAATGGCGGCCTCGAAAGTCTCGAAGCGCTCGGGGGTGTGGCGGTCCATGCCGATCAGCACATAGGCGGTCAGGCTAAGGCCGAGCTTCTTGCGGTCCAGCAAGGCTACTTGGCGGGAGATGTAGCCGTCGTCTTCCAGTTGCTTGACCCGCCGTGAGCAAGGGGAGGGGGACAAGCCGATACGTTCGGCCAACTCCTGATTGGAGATGCGGGCGTCGCGCTGCAATTCGGCAAGGATGCTCAGGTCATAGCGGTCGAGCTTGCTCATGGAAATGGCCTTTTCTGTTCGGATTGCTGCGAATTATCAATCCAGGGTTAAAAATTGCGCAAGTGCTATTTATCTGAGCAATATTCGCAATCCTCTGCTCCGCCGCCTCCCGTATCGTTACCAACAGAATCACTGCCCGGACAACAGTCCACGGCGACCGGCCTCAGGAAGGCCGTCGCGGCCAGCCATCCAACAGGATCCGCCAGGCCCCCGGGCTACGCACCGTCCAGAAGACGATGTGAGGTGAGCCGACGCCACAAGCGCCGAGCACGGACGACAATTCCCAAAGGGAGGCCATGGCCTCCCTTTTTTCATGCCCGGAATCATCTGCATCTGCCCTCGCCGCGATAGACTGCATGCAGTTCCAATGCAGTTCTTACCATCGAGAGGGCAACATGAGGTCGCGCATCCGGCAATGGGCAGGTGTTGGTTTGCTGGGCCTGGGCATCAGCCTGGGCGCATGGGCCCAAGGGGCAGGCGAGGGGCAGGGCGCGCAGGACCCCAACGGCGCGACCATGGGCCGCTCGCCACTCAATTCGCGTGACGAGGTGCGCCAGACCCAGCCGCCGCGCCAGGGGTATTACCAGGACATCCCCCGGCGCAATGGCGGCTATCACTGGGAAGCGGGTGGGCCTGGGCAGCGTCCCGGTGGAGACTGGCCCGGGCGTCCCGACGGCCATGGCGATGGCTGGGGGCCTGGCCCGCAGTACCATCCCGGACACAGGATCGACCACTTCCCGGACCGTTATTGGAAGGTGCCCCATCAGGGGCAGGACTACTACTATTCCAGCGGCTACTGGTATCGCCCGCAAGGCGGCGCGTATGTGCTGGTAAGGCCACCCTATGGCGTGCGGGTCGGCTACCTGCCGGTCTACGCCCAAGAGGTCTGGTTCGATGGCACGTTGTTCTTCCAGGTCTCGAACACCTATTACCAATACCTGAGCGACAGCCAGGAATATGTGGTGGTCAATCCCCCCAACATCCTGCCCGCGCCGGGGCCGCAGTTGAGTACTGGATATGACGTGATCGCCCATCCGTTGTCCGGGCAAACGCCTCGGCAGCAGAACCAGGACCGTTATGAGTGTCATCGCCAGGCCGTGCAGCAGTCCGGTTTCGATCCGGCCGCGGCGGCCGTCGCGCCACCAGCCCATGTGGCCGATGCCTACCATCGGGTACTGGCCGATTGCCTCAGTGCCCGGGACTACAGCGTGAATTGAAGGCTGCGGACCTGATCGACGGGTTACACCGGATCGGCATGCACCATCACGTCCGCTCGCGGGTAACGCTGGCGGATGGCAGCTGATGCCTGCACGCACAATTCGTGGGCGTCATGCAGTTTCAGCTCGCCGGGAAGCTCCAAGTGAAGTTGGACGAACCAGCGGTTGCCCGATACTCGGGTGCGCAGGTCGTGGGCGCCTTTGACGCCGGGGATGGCGCAGACCAGTTCGAGCATGCGCTCGCCGATATCGGCCGGCAGTTCCTGGTCCATCAGGATCGCCGTGCTCTCGCGGGCGATCTGCACGGCGCTCCAGAGGATATACAGGGCGATCCCCAGACCGAACAAGGCATCCAGTTGTGGCCAGCCAAAGCGCGCCAGCATCAGAGCGAGCAGGATGCTGCCATTGAGCAGCAGATCGGAGCGGTAGTGCAGCGAGTCGGCGCGCACCGCGGTGGAGCCGGTGGCGCGGATGACCTTGCGCTGGAACGTGAGCAAGGCCAGGGTCAGGACAAGCGACAGCAGCATCACTGCGATGCCGGCAGCGGTATCGCCCAGCGGTTGCGGCGATTGCAGGCGATCGACCGCCTGTACGCCGATCAGCACCGCACTGACGCCTATGAACAGCGCCTGGGCCATGCCGGCCAGCGCCTCGGCCTTGCCATGGCCGAAGCGGTGATCGTCGTCGGCCGGGCGCAGGGCATAGTGCACGGCCAGTAAGTTGAGGAAGGAGGCGACGGCGTCGAGGGCCGAGTCGGTCAGGCCGGCCAGCAGACTGACTGAATCACTCAGCCACCAGGCGACCGCCTTGCTCACGACGAGGATCGTGGCCACGGCCAGGGACGCGCGCGTGGCCAGGCGTAGCAGGCGTTGGTGTTCGGCGCTCGAAGTCATGCCGCAGGTGCGTTCCCTGGATCAGGCGGCCGGTACCAGGCCATAGGCGGCCAACTGCTCGACGCTGCCCCGGTGCTGGATCAGCCGAGGGTCGTTCAGCGGCAGGCGTTGGCCCAGTTCGCTTTCGAGGATAGCTTGCAGCTTGGCCTTGTCGACCTGGCCATCGGCATTGATGGCTGGTTTGAGCTTGACCGGGTCGATGTGGGCGGTAACGCCGGGCGGGTAATAGATGGCCCCGCTGGCGAAGTCGACGCCGAAGGCGATCAGGCCGGGGATGACATAGAACAGAAGACCCACAGCGTCGAGCGCGGCGATCACGGGGTCGATCTTACCTTCGATCTGGCCGCGCCGGTCGGGGTAGAACAGCGTGCCGCAAGCGGTCAGTTGGGTGAGCAGGGTGACGATGAGCGCGCCACCGATGACGCGGGTAGGGATGCGCATTGGGATCTCCGCAAAGTGACCAACGAGGACCAGGCCGGTCGCCTGGTCCTGATGTTTAAGACCATGATAAGGCAGGCTCGGTTCGCCGTTATACTCGGACGACTGTTCGAGGACCACCATGATTTCATTACCAATCGATGCCGTACTGCCCGCTCTGCGTCAAGCCCTGAGCGAGCGCGATGAGGCCGTACTCGAAGCCCCGCCCGGCGCCGGCAAGACCACCCGGGTACCCTTGGCCCTGCTCGATGAGCCCTGGCTGGCCGGGCAGACCATCCTGATGCTCGAACCCCGCCGTCTGGCGGCCCGGGCGGCGGCCGAGCGCCTGGCCAGCGAGCTGGGCGAAAAGGTCGGGGAGACTGTCGGCTACCGCATCCGCCTGGACAGCAAGGTCGGGCCCGATACCCGCATCGAGGTCGTCACTGAAGGCATTCTTACCCGTCGCCTGCAGGCCGACCCTGCGCTGGAGGGGGTGGGTCTGCTGATCTTCGACGAGTTCCACGAGCGCAGCCTGGACGCCGACCTGGCCTTGGCGTTGAGCCTCAATGGCCGGGAACTGCTGCGCGACGAGCCGCCGCTGAAGATTCTACTGATGTCCGCCACCCTGGAAGGTGAGCGGCTGTCGCGCCTGCTCGACGATGCCCCGGTAGTGAGCAGCGAGGGGCGCATGCACCCTGTGGATATTCGTTGGAGCAGGCCGTATCAGCCAGGCGAGTTCGTCGAGCCGCGGGTGGTCGATTGCGTGCTCCAGGCGCTGGCCGAACAGCCCGGCAGCCTGCTGGTGTTTCTGCCGGGGCAGGCCGAGATTCGGCGGGTCCATCAGTCGCTGCAAGAGGCATTGGGCGAACGCTCGGATGTGCTGCTGTGCCCATTGCATGGCGAACTCGAGCTCAATGCTCAGCGCGCCGCCATCGAGCCTGCGCCCAAGGGCCTGCGCAAGGTGGTGCTGGCCACCAACATCGCCGAGACCAGTCTCACCATCGACGGTGTACGCGTGGTCATTGACGCCGGTCTGGCGCGTGTTCCTCGGTTCGACCCCGGCAGCGGCATGACGCGTCTGGAGACCCAGCGCATTTCTCGCGCCAGCGCTACCCAGCGCGCCGGTCGAGCAGGGCGTCTGGAGCCTGGGGTGTGCTACCGGCTGTGGTCCGAGGCTCAGCACGATCAGTTGCCGGCCCACGGTAGCGCCGAGATCCTCCAGGCCGATCTGGCCGGTCTGGCCCTGCAACTGGCGCGCTGGGGTGTCTGGCCCGATCAGTTGCGTTGGCTGGATCCACCTCCGAGCGCTGCCCACGCCCAGGCCTGCGACCTGCTCGCCCGGTTGGGGGCGTTCAAGCCGGGCAGTCGCGAGAGCCTGAGCGAACACGGCCAGGCCATGGCTGAACTACCTGCGCACCCGCGCATTGCCCATCTGTTATTGCGTGGCCAGGCACTGGGCCTGGCCGACATGGCCTGCGATGTGGCCGCGCTGCTCGGTGAGCGCGACATCCTGCGCGGGGCAGGCGCCGACCTGCACAGCCGGTTGGCCCTGCTCAGCGGCGAGACTAAAGCGACCCGTGGTGGTCAGGGGGGCGTGCAGCGCGCCCGGCAATTGGCGCGCCAGTACCGGGGCCTGCTGCGCGGCATGCGGGGCGCTGCTGTCGTCGATGTCGATCACCCCCGCTGGTTGGGGGCATTGCTGGCGCTGGCCTATCCCGACCGGGTGGCCCAGCAGCGGCGCGAGGGTAGCGCCGAGTACCGATTGGCCAATGGACGCGCGGCGCTGTTCGCCGAGGTGGATGCGCTCATGAAGTGTCCCTGGCTGGTCGTCGCGGACCTGGGCAGCCGTCAAGGGCAGCGCGAGGAGCGCATCTACCTGGCAGCTGAGTTCGATCCGGGCCTGTTCGAGGGGGTGCTGGCCGAGCAGGTGGAGACACTCGATGTCCTGGACTGGGACGAACGCGAGCAGGTGCTGCGCGCCGAGCGCCAACGCAAGGTCGGCGAGCTTGTGCTCAGTCGCGAACCCTTGCCAGGGTTGGATGACGAGGCCCGCGCCAAGGCATTGCTGGGCCTGGTGCGACGCAAGGGTTTGAACCTGCTGAGCTGGACACCTGAACTGCGTCAATGGCAGGCGCGGGTCGCGCTGTTGCGTCAGTTGGACATCAACAAGGACGGCCACAGCGAGTGGCCCGATTTGAGTGACGAAGCCCTGCTTGCCAGCCTGGAAAGCTGGCTGCAGCCGTATTTGGGCAAGGTGTCTCGCCTCAGCCACTTCGCCCAGCTGGACCTGCCGTCGATCCTGCGCAACCTGTTGCCCTGGCCGCTTCCGCAGCGCCTGGAGGAGCTGGCCCCTGCGCACCTGACCGTACCATCCGGCTCGAGCATTCGCCTGGACTACAGCGAGAACCCGCCGATTCTGGCCGTGCGCCTGCAGGAGTTGTTCGGCCTGGCCGATACGCCGCGCATCGCCCAAGGCCGTCAGCAGGTCAAACTGCACCTGCTGTCCCCGGCGCGCCGCCCGGTCCAGGTGACCCAGGATTTGGCCAACTTCTGGCGTACCACCTATGCCGAGGTGAAGAAGGACCTCAAAGGTCGCTATCCCAAGCATTATTGGCCCGACGACCCGCTCGTCGCCGAAGCCACGGCGAGGGCCAAGCCCAGAGGGACCTGATGAGGTCTAGAGGCGCTGCGTGTTGACACGATAGAGCCGGGTGGGCAGTCATCCGGCAGTCATTGTTGCCGGGTGATGATGAATGTTGCGTCCTCCCCGGCTTGCACGTTCAGGTAGACCTGCCATTCGTATGCGATTTTCACGGTGTGCCCCAGGTGATCCCGGATCCGGCAGGTCAGTGTGTTCTCAGTCCATTCCAGCGGCTCGAGTTTCAACACATCAACGTTCGAATCACCCCGGTAAAGCCCGAGATAACCATTGCGGCTGATCTCGACTTGCCTGTTGCTGTCACCGCCAGTGCCCTTTATGCGGACATGCAGGCGATTAGTCGTTTGCGAGTCGAATGTAATGTTGAAAGTCGTGGCTGTTCCACCCGCCCCGGTAATGAGCCAGCCTTCATTGATGTCGGGGCCTTTGCTCAGTCGCACAGGGGAGGGTGGGAGTGAAGGCGCCCCGTCCCAAAAAAACTGAAACTCCTCCCAGTCGTTGGAAAGACCGTCCCAGTATTTTGTTACCCCATAGCAATGTATGTGGGCGTCGAAAGATCCAGCTGCTGCGATCCAGTTAGTGAAGCTGTTGCTCATGAAAATACTCTGCGGTTCTGTTGATCAAGGGCTCGTGGCCCACGAACAGAACACTACCCAGGCGTCGATCTGGGACGAAGCAGGAGGTCTTTCCGTGCTTTCACGCTCACCCTGCGTCAATGAGGCACTTTCAGGATGGCCATGAGCGGCAGGTGGTTTGAGATCTGCAGCGTGTCCTGTCGCAGTACCTGGGCCTGGATGCGCTGAAGGCGAGGGCTGTGAAGTACATAGTCGAGGGTGCGGTCAGGACCGTTGACTGCCGGGTCGTTGGGGTAGTGGGTGAGCCAGGCGGCGCGCTCGGCACCGCTGGCTTCGGCGTTGCTGGGAATCATCGGGTACTTGTCCCACAACAGGTGCAGGTCGCTGTCGGCCGGGTAGTTGCCGCGCTGTGCCGGCGGCAGGCGACGGTACTGCCCCAGGGGCAGTAGGTTGAGGTCGCCGCCGATCAGCCAGGGCGTGCCTTGGCTTTCCAGGCGATCAAGCACCTTGGCCAGATGCTCTACCTGTCGGCGTTGCAAGTCGCTGCCGGGCTGGTAGGGCGAGAGCCGTGTGTTGAGCACCGCCAGACGTCCCCCGTCAGCCAGCGGCAGGTAGCTGACCAGCAGTGCCGGCTGGGGGCGTTGCAGGCGGGTCAGGGCATTGCTCGCCGCGTTGGGCAACTGCAGGCGCTCGGCCTTTTCGATCGGGTAGCGGCTGAGGGTGGCCAGGGTGCGGCCAACACTGCCGAAGATATGCCGGTCAGGCACGAAATCGGCTTTCCACTCGTAGGTCTGGACGGTGCAGGGGTAGAGGTCGGCCAAGCGTTCACGCAGCAGCGCCAACTGGTCCTGGTAGCCGGTGGCCTTGGCGTTGTTGTCCAGCTCCTGCAACAGGATGACATCCGGCGTTTCGGCACGGATCACGCGGGTGACTTCGTCGAGATTGAAGGCGAGGTCTTCTGCGCTGGGGCGGGTGTCGCTGCCCTGCCCTTGGTCGTACCAGAACACGTAGCGCTTGCCGGCCAGGTATTGCACGTTCCAGGTCATGACCTTCAGGGGCTGGCCAGGTTGCAGCGACCGGGGGCTGCCTTGGCAGGCGATCGGCAGCGGTTCGCGGGGGGAAGGTTGCCAGCCCAGGTAGTCGGCGAACAGCCAGGGCAGGGGCAACAGCAAGAGCAGGGAGAGCAAGACGTTGCGCAGTAGTCGGATCATCGGCTCGGCTTGTCGGTGCAGGTCGCGCCAGCATAACCGAGCCGTTCGTCGGTCGGCCAGCTTACGACGTTCGTACGACCAAGAACTCGAGGATGTTCCCTTTGTTGACCGTCAGGTGGTGAGGCGAGCTTGCCAGCACTTTCACTTGCTGGCCCTGATGGTCACGAATGCGACAGTGAAGGGTGTTTTCGCTCCAGGCCAGAGGTTCGACCTTCCAGAAGTCGTCGATGTTCGAATACGTGTAGAGGCCTAGGTAACCGTTGCGGCTGATACCCAGTTTTCGGTTCCGGTCGCTGTCGAGCGAAAGCATGAAATTCAACCGGTTCAGGGTCTGGGAGTGATAGTGGAAACGCAGCGTCATGGCTGTCTGCGCGGGGTTCAACCTGAGCCAGCCGTCGTCTGTCGTCCCCTGTTGAAGGGCGCCGGTGCTGCCTAGCGGGGCATAGAACCGGGAGAGATGGCTGACGGGGATCCTCTGGACGCCATCGAGCGCGAAGAGATGGGCCGAGAAGGAGAGTTCGTCCGCCCAGCTCGGTATAGCAGTGTTGTCGCTCATGCGTTCATCCTCTGAGTGTGGATTGCCAACCCCTGTCCATCGACAGGGGCTGGGTCACTCTAGAGGTCCGCTGATTGAACAGCAGATCGAAGTCGTTCCCTGAGAGGACTCACTCGTTGAGGCCTCAGGCGAGCGCGTCATTCTCCAGCAGCATGAACAGGCGGTACAGCACCACGCTGCTGAACAGTTGCAGGAAACCGCTGAGGCTATCCAGTGCCAGTTGCACGCCCGGCTGCGGCTCGGGGAAGGCCATCAGCAGCAAGCCGTCGAGCAGCCACAGCGGTGCCAGAACTGCAACGACACAGACCAAGATGCGCATGAAATGCCCGGTGGTCATCCTGGCGCTTTCGCGCATGGCCTGAACCACTGGCAGGCCACGCAAGACCAGCAGGTATTCGGCGAATACCAGATTGATCATGATCCACACGCCCGGGAAGATGAACAGCGCAAGGCCCGCCATGATCAGCAGCGAGCTGATCAGGATCAGCAGCGCCAGCGATGGCCACAGCTGCACGGCGCGGGCGAACAGGTTGCGCTTGGCGATGTCCTGGCCGTTGCTGCGGGTATCCATGTAGAGGATCAATGCGGCGCTGTACAGCGGGTAGAACAGCAGGCTGACCAGCATGCCGTAGCCCGCCGAAGCCTGGTCGCCCAACTGGCGATACAGCAGTTGGGTACACAAGGCCTCGAGGATCACCAGCGGCAGGCACAGTTGAAGAATGCTCACCAGGTGGCGGCGGAAGAAATACAAGGAGTCGCGCAGAACGCTCAGCGGATTCATCGGGTCAACATCGCATGGCAGAAAAAGCAGGGCGTAACTTTAGCCCAGTCCACCCCTGGCTGAAAAAAGTTTCACTGTTTTGTCGATTGAATCCCCGGCCGGCGAGCCCCATCTTTGACGCTATCCGATGTATTGCCCAGCGCACGAGGTAGCTCCATGAACACTGAAGAACAAACCCTGATCGACGGCCTGTTCAGTCGCATCAAGCAAGCCGAGGACGCAGGCCAGGCCCGTGATCCCCAGGCCCAGGCGCGTATCGAGGAGCACCTGCGACAGCAGCCGGCAGCGGCCTATTACATGGCCCAGGCGATTCTGGTCCAGGAGGCGGCGATCAAGCGTCTGGATGAGCAGAACAAACAGCTCGAGGCCGAACTCAAGCAAGCCAAGGCGCAAGCCGAGGCCAGCCGAAGCGGCAGTACGGGCGGCGGCTTTCTCTCGAGCTTGTTTGGCTCCGGCTCCCGTGAACCTATACCCGCGCCGCAGCCACAGCGTCAGGCCGCACCGGCGGCTCCTGCCGGCGGTTGGCGTGAACCCTCGGCCCAGGGCTTCGCCCAGCCACAAGCGCAGCCGGGTATCAATGCCGCACCAGCCCGCAGTGGGGCCAGCAGTTTCCTTGGCGGCGCCATGCAGACCGCCGCGGGCGTGGCCGGTGGCGTGTTGCTGGCGCAAGGTATCAGCAGCCTGTTCAACCATCATTCCCAGCCTGAGGAGGTGGTCGAGGTAATCAAGGAGGAGCCAGCCCCGGCCAGCGACAGCAGCGGCTGGAACGACCAGCATAGCCAGCAGCAGGTGGCCGACAATGGCTACGATCAGGGCGGCTTCATGGACAGCGACTACGGTAGCGATGGCGGTGGCTTCTTCTCCGACGACGACACCTTCATCTGAGGCCTCTGGCATACTGGCTGCACTTGGGGGCGCACACGGCGCCCCTTTCGCGAAACGAGGCCGATCCCATGGGCAGTCTTCGTTACCCGCGCAACTGCCAGAGAGGTCATGGTGAAGAAGATCGCGCTGTTCGCCGATGTGCAGAACCTCTACTACACCGTGCGCCAGGTGCATGGCTGTCATTTCAACTACGCCGCGCTGTGGGCTGATGTCAGCAGCCAGGGGCAAATCGTCGAGGCGGTGGCCTATGCCATCGACCGCGGCGACAGCAAGCAGCAACAGTTCCAGCAGATCCTGCGCAACCTCGGCTTCGAGGTACGCCTCAAGCCCTTCATCCAGCGCAGCGACGGTTCGGCAAAGGGCGACTGGGACGTGGGCATCACACTCGATGTGATCGATGCCGCCAGCCGTGTCGACCAGGTGGTGCTGGCCTCCGGCGATGGCGACTTCGATCTGCTGATGGAACGGGCCAGCCAACGTCATGGTGTCGAGACGGTGGTCTATGGGGTGCCTGGGCTTACCGCGTTGTCGCTGATCCGGGCGGCCAGCCGATATGTACCGATCGAGGGGCGCCTGCTGTTGCGCCATTGAGGCAGACAGGCTGGAACGCCTCAGGGCTTCCTGCCGTTGCCCTCCAGATGGTCGAGCGGCACTCGCCGCTCGACTGCACTGGACAGGATGATCGATGTCTTGGTGAACCCCAGCTGCGATACCTGGTTGATCAGCGCCTCCAGCTCGTTCATCGACGCTACCGCCGCTTGCATGATCACGCAGGGGTCACCGGTGACGCGATGGCATTCGGTGAGCTGCGGGATGCGGGTCAGCGCATCGTATGCCTGTTGGGTGCCGTGGCTGGCCAAGCGCAGTTCGATCACGCATTGGATCGGCAGGCCGATTTTCTCCAGATCCACCTTGGCGGCATAGCCGGTGATCACCCCACTGGCTTCCAGCTTGGCGACTCGCTCGGCTACGGCGGGTGCTGAAAGGTTCACTTGGCGCGCCAGTTGCGCGTAGGTGGCCCGGCCGTTTTCCAGCAAGGCAGCAAGGAGCATGCGGTCGTACTTGTCCATGAATGATTCCAGTGTGCTTTGCAATCGATGGTAAAGCCCCTGCATAACCATGCATTGCAAAGTGTTTCGGTCATTTAAAGCCGTTTTGTAACTTAAATTTGCGGTGGCGCCTTCTTAAACTAAGTCACCCGTAAACGGATTTCGAGTGTTTTCCCATGCCTGCCTCCCGTCGCTTCCCGTTGTTGCTCATTGGTGCCTTTTTGGCCTTGTACTTGGTCTGGGGCTCGACCTACCTGTTCATCCGTATCGGTGTGGAGTCCTGGTCGCCGATGCTCATGGCTGGGGTACGTTTCGTCATTGCGGGCAGCCTGCTGTACGGGTTCTTGCGTTGGCGGGGTGTGCCGGCGCCGACCTGGCCACAATGGCGGGCGGCCGGGGCGATCGGTTTTTTGCTGCTCAGTTGCGGCAATGGTGGCGTGACGTTGGCCGAGCATGCCGGTGTGGCATCGGGCGTCGCCGCCCTGGCGGTGGCCACTGTGCCGCTGTTCACCCTGGTGTTTGGCCTGTTGTTCGGGCATCGCAACTCGCGGCTTGAATGGGCGGGCATTGCCCTGGGCCTGGTGGGCATCGGCATGCTCAATATGGGCTCGAACCTGCAGGCCAGCCCCATGGGCGCGGCGCTGATTCTGTTCGCGGCCGCGGCCTGGGCCTTTGGTTCGGTGTGGAGCAAGACCCTGCCCTTGCCCCAGGGTGCGATGGCCAGTGCCGCAGAGATGCTCGTTGGCGGTGCCGCCTTGTTGATCGGCAGCGCGCTCAGTGGCGAGCGCCTGACCCAGATGCCGACCGCAGCCGGTTGGGGCGCGCTGGCGTACCTGGTGTTCTTTGGCTCGATCCTGGCCTTCAGTTCCTACATGTACCTGCTCAAGCACGTGCGGCCGGCCGCGGCCACCAGCTATGCCTACGTCAACCCGGCGGTGGCGGTGCTGCTGGGGATCATCTTTGCAGGCGAGCGCATCGGCGCCGAGGAGTGCGTGGCCATGGCGGTGATCATCGGCGCGGTGGTGCTGATTGGCTTGCCGCAATGGCGCAAGGCGCCCGAGCCGCCGGCGCCGCTCAAAGAGCAGGTGTGCAAGTAACCTCGCGGTATCGTGAGCGCGGCAATGCGTCCACAGGGGCAGCGTTGGTTGCGGTAAACTGCCGCCTTCGCTGAACCCCCTGACGGTATTGCCATGAATTTCGCCAAACTCGGCCTGATCGAACCCTTGCTGCGCACTTTGCAGCACCTGGACTACACCACCCCAACCCCCGTCCAGGCCCAGGCCATCCCTGCCGTGCTGGCCGGCCGCGACCTGATGGCCGCCGCCCAGACCGGCACCGGCAAGACGGCCGGCTTTGCCTTGCCGGTGCTGCAACGCCTGGCCCTGGAAGGCGCCAAGGTCGCCAGCAACTCGATCCGTGCCTTGGTGCTGGTGCCGACGCGTGAGCTGGCCGAGCAGGTCCATGCCAATATCCGTGAATACGCCGAAAACCTGCCGGTGAGCACCTATGCGGTGTACGGCGGCGTCAGTCTCAATCCGCAGATGATGCGCCTGCGCCGTGGCGTCGACCTACTGGTGGCCACTCCGGGGCGCTTGCTCGATCTGTTCCGCCAGAACGCTGTCAAGTTCGGCCAGGTGCAGACCCTGGTGCTCGACGAGGCTGATCGCATGCTGGACCTGGGCTTTGCCGAGGAACTGCAAGCTGTCTATGCCGCCTTGCCACGCAAACGCCAGACGTTGCTGTTCTCCGCTACCTTCTCCGACCAGATCCGCATGCTGGCCGGGCTTGCCTTGAATGATCCGCTGAGCATCGAAGTCAGCCCGCGCAATACCACGGCCAGTACCGTGAAGCAGTGGTTGGTGCCGGTGGACAAGAAGCGCAAGGCCGACCTGTTCTGTCACCTGCTGCGCAAGCAGCGCTGGAAGCAGGTGCTGGTGTTTGCCAAGACGCGCAATGGTGTCGACCAGTTGGTGGAGCGGTTGCTCGCCGAGGGCGTCAATGCCGACGGTATCCATGGTGACCGTCCGCAGGCCACCCGCCAGCGGGCACTGGACACCTTCAAGGCCCGTGAGATCCAAGTGCTGGTGGCAACCGATGTCGCTGCCCGTGGCCTGGATATCGACGACTTGCCGTTGGTGGTCAACCTCGATCTGCCGATCGTGGCCGAAGACTATGTGCACCGCATCGGGCGCACCGGACGTGCAGGAAACAAGGGCGAGGCGATTTCGCTGGTGTGCGCCGATGAAGTGCAATTGCTGGCGGCCATCGAGGTGTTGATTCGCCAGACCTTGCCGCGACACGAAGAACCGGACTTCATCCCCGATCACCGCGTGCCGATGACCGACGCCAGTGGCCAGGTCGTGAAGAAGCCGAAAAAGCCCAAGAAACCGAAGGAGAACAGCGCCAAGCGTGGCTTGGGGCGCTGGATGGACAGTGCCGAGTCGAGTTTCTCGGAGCCTTCGGTCAAACCGGTGCGCAAGGTGCCGAGTTTCAACAGCGGGCCGCGCAAGCGCAAGCCGTGAGGCCTGGGGGGCCGTAAAGCGGCCCCCTCAACGTTTCAACGACACCGAGCCAGCCAATCCACCACCGCCTTGCCTGCCCGCAATCCGCTGGCAAAACAGGCCGTCAGCAGATATCCGCCGGTAGGCGCCTCCCAATCGAGCATCTCCCCTGCGCAGAAAACCCCCGGCAGTTGCTTGAGCATCAAATTGCCGTCCAGCGCTTCGAAGCGCACGCCACCGGCGCTGCTGATCGCCTCATCCAATGGCCTTGGCCGCACCAATTCGATCGGCAAGGCCTTGATCGCCCGCGCCAGCGCTTGGGGATCAGCGAAGGTCGCTTGATCGGTCAGCTCCCGCAGCAATGCTGCCTTGACCCCCTCGATGCCCAGTTGGCCTTGCAGGTGCTTGGCCATCGAGCGAGAGCCACGGGGTTTGGCCAGGGCCTGGGCGATTTTATCCACAGGGCGGTCCGGCAGCAGGTCGAGCAGCAGCCTGCCCCGGCCATCTCGGTTGATGGCCTCGCGCACCGCCGCTGACCAGGCATATACCAGGCTGCCTTCGACGCCTTGGGCGGTGAGTATGAACTCGCCCTTGCGCGGGGCGCTGCCGGGTACGCTCAGGGCAATATTCTTCAGCGGTGCGCCGGCGAACTTGTCCTTGAGCAGTTGGCTCCAGCCCTGAACCTCGAAACCACAGTTGCTCGGTTGCAGCGGTGAGATATCCACACCCCGCTCAGCCAGCAACGATTGCCACGTACCGTCGGAGCCCAGGCGCGCCCAACTGCCGCCACCCAGGGCCAGCACCACGGCATCGGCTTGCACCTTCAGCTCGCCCTGTGGATAAGCGATCCGCAAGGTGCCGTCGCTGTTCCAGCCTAACCAGCGGTGGCGGGTGTGGATAACCACGCCGCGCTCGCGCAGGCGCTTGAGCCAGGCGCGCAGCAGCGGTGCAGCTTTCATGTCACGGGGGAACACCCGACCTGAGGTGCCGACAAAGGTGTCGATGCCCAAGCCGTGAATCCACTGGCGCAGGGCGTCGGCATCGAAGTCGTGTAGCAGCGCGTCGATTTTGTCCTGACGCTCGGCATAGCGGGAGATGAATGCGGGATAAGGCTCGGAGTGGGTGATGTTCATGCCGCCAACGCCGGCCAGCAGGAACTTGCGGCCCACCGATGGCATGGCATCGAAGACCTGCACCGCCAGGCCGGCATTGGCCAATGCCTCGGCCGCCATCAGGCCGGCGGGGCCGCCACCGATGACGGCGACGAGGGGAGGGGAGGCGTGATGTTGATCGGGCATGGTGGGCGGCAGGCTGTGGAAAAGAGCCGGCATTCTACCCCAGCGAGGCCTGTCCAAGCACTGATCAGAAAATGATCAGGTCCTTGTGGGGCAGACGGTTAAAGGCCTGCAGAGGCTTTCCCGCAGGTTATCCACAGGCGGTTCCACAGTCATTGTGCACAACCCAGCACCCGCGCCGCGCTGTGATGAAGAATGCCATGGCGCCTGGCCAGGGCTTCGCGGTCTTTGCTGTAGCCACCGCCGATCACGCCGACCACTGGAATGTCCCGGCCCAGGCAATGACGCATCACGCGTTCATCCCGGGCGGCCAGCCCTTCGTCGGTCAGTTGCAGGTATCCCAGGGCATCGTCCTTGTGAACATCCACGCCGGCGTCATACAGCACCAGATCGGGCTGGTACAGCGGCAGCAAGTAGTTGAGCGCGTCATCCACGACCTTCAGGTACGCCGTGTCGCCCATCCCGCGGGGCAGGGGGATATCCCAGTCGCTCTGGGCTTTGCGCGCTGGGAAGTTCTGCTCGCAGTGCAGCGACACGGTGATCGCCTCCGGGGTGTCGTGGAGGATGCGTGCGGTGCCATCGCCCTGGTGCACGTCGCAGTCGAAGATCAGCACCCGATGCACCCGCCCGGCCTCGAGCAGGTAACGGCTGATCACCGCCAGGTCGTTGAAGATGCAAAACCCTGCCGGGTGGTCGTAGTGGGCATGATGGGTGCCACCCGCCAGGTGGCAGGCGATGCCATCGCGCAAGGCCATTTCGGCGGTCAGCAGCGAGCCGCCCACGGCCCGTACCGTACGCCGGGCCAGCGCCTCGCTCCAGGGCAGGCCCAGGCGTCGCTGGTCTTCTCGGGACAGCTCGCCCTGCATGTAGCGCTCGATGTAGCTGCGGTCATGGGCTAAGGCGAGGATGTCGTTGGGGCAGATGTCCGGGCGCAGCAATTGCTCGTCCGTGACCAGGCCGCTGTCGACCAGGTGATCGCGCAGCAGGCGGAACTTATCCATGGGGAAGCGATGCTCGGGTGGGAAGTCCGGGCTGTAGTCGTCGTGGTAGATCAGCGGCAACGGCATGGAAGGAATCGCGGTGAGGGCCAAGAATTGATCTTGCCAGCAGTCGCAGTGGGACGCCATCGCGGGCAGACGGTGCGCAGCCAGACACCGCCGGCACAATGTCCAGGCGATGTATATCCAGTCGCCGGCAATCGTAGAGTCGCCGCGCACTACTTGCCGGCGCTGGCCAGCACCCGCTGCCAGTCGGGCTCGTTCATGCGTCCAAGGATCCGCGCCTTGCCGTTGCTGTCCACCGAGACGAACAGGGCGCTGGCATAGCCGCTTTCGCGTTCTCCCCCGAGTACATGCAATTGACGCTGGAAGTGATCGATGCAGCCGTTGTGGGTGACCAGCACCAAGTTATGACCAGGGCGCTTGCGGGCGAGGGCTTCGGCAGGAAACTGGCTGTCGCAGTTTTCCAGCCAGTCTTCACTGGGCACGGCCTGGCCGAGAATGAAGTGTGCGGTCTGGCGGGTTCGCAGCTTGGGGCTGCTGTACTGATCGGCGGTACCCAGGCCCAGTTGCTGCAGGCCTTGACCGACGCGCATCGCAGCCTGGCTACCGGCGACGGTGATCCCGGTCGGGTCGTCCAGGCACGGGCCGGGCGCGCTGTCGCAGCGCTCGGCGTGGCGAATCATCACGATCACCGTTCCCTGCGCCCAATCCTGCAGCAGCCCGCTGTCGCTCAGCTGTTGCTCGTTGCCAAGGTCCACGATGTGCGTCCTCGTCGAAAGCCAGGTGGTCAGGCCGGCCAGCGTCAACAGCAGGCCTGCGGCTGCGGCAATTGCCTTGCGTAAGTAACGGCGTCGTTTGGGGGGCGTGTGTACGGCGGGGTTTTGCAAGGTGTTGCTCGGGTGCATGCTTGACTCCAATGACAGGACGCAGCCGTGGGCCGCGGCGTATGGCGGCATTGTGCAAAGCGGGCTGTTGGAGGCCGGTGAAGTGCGTGTGAAAATTGCATTCACAGTGCCAACGGCGCGCTGGCGCCTACGCTTTACAGTGCATGACCGCGAATTCGGAGCACCCTGATGACCCCTATCCTCGAACTGGAAAGCGCACGGCTTGTGTTGCGCCAATGGCAGGACGACGATCTGCGTGAGTTCGCCGCGCTGTGCGCCGACCCGCAGGTGATGCGCTATTTTCCGGCACCGATGACGCGCCTTGAGTCCGCGGCGCTGATCGGGCGGATACGTGGGCATTTCAATGAATACGGTTTTGGCCTATGGGCCTTGGAGCGTAAGGACAGCGGCGCCTTCATCGGCATGACGGGGCTGCTCAATGTCAATTTCGACGCCCCTTTCGGCCCTGCCGTGGAGATCGGCTGGCGCCTGGCGCGGCGTCATTGGGGCCTGGGCTTTGCCAGCGAGGCGGCGTGGACCTGCCTGCGTTGTGCTTTCGCCCAATTGCACCTGGATGAAGTGGTGTCGTTCACTGCCGAGGGCAACCTGCCGTCGCAGAAGGTCATGCAGGCCATCGGCATGGTCCAGGACCTTGCCGGCAGTTTCGAGCATCCCCGCCTGGCCGCCGGCCACCCCCTGCGCCCTCATGTGCTGTACCGCATCGATCGCGCGCGGTGGCAACAGACCTTGCGTGGCTGAATGGCACGCCATGCAGGGTGCGAATGACAAACCCTGTATCATTTGCCCGCATGAGAGCGCCGTAGAGCCGTGATGCCTTGCTAGGAGAATCCCCCATGAGCCATGTATTGGACGACTTGGTCGACCTGCTGAGCCTCGAGTCCATCGAAGAAAACCTGTTCCGAGGTCGCAGCCAGGACCTTGGCTTCCGTCAGTTGTACGGTGGACAGGTGCTTGGCCAGTCACTGTCGGCGGCCAGCCAGACCGTCGAAGAGGCGCGCCATGTGCATTCATTGCACGGCTACTTCCTGCGCCCGGGCGACGCCAGCATGCCGGTCGTGTATTCGGTCGATCGCGTGCGCGACGGCGGTAGCTTCAGCACCCGGCGGGTGACGGCGATCCAGAAGGGGCACCCGATCTTCACGTGCAGCGCTTCGTTCCAGTACGACGAGGGTGGTTTCGAGCACCAGGCGCCAATGCCCGATGTGGTCGGGCCGGAAAACCTGCCCAGCGAAGTCGAGCTGGCGAGCGCCATGGCCGAACATCTGCCCGAGCGCATTCGCGACAAGGTGCTGTGCGCCAAGCCCATCGAGATTCGCCCGGTCACCGAACGCGATCCGTTCAACCCCAAGCCGGGCGATCCGATCAAATACGCCTGGTTCCGTGCCGACGGCAAGCTGCCGGATATGCCGGCCCTGCACAAATACCTGTTGGCCTACGCCTCGGACTTTGGCCTGCTGACCACCTCGCTGCTGCCCCATGGCAAATCGGTGTGGCAGAAGGACATGCAGATTGCCAGCCTCGATCACTCGCTGTGGTTCCACGGCAACCTGCGCGCCGATGAGTGGCTGCTGTACGCCACTGATAGCCCCTGGGCGGGCAACGCCCGTGGCTTCAACCGCGGCAGCATCTTCAACCGCGCCGGCCAGTTGGTGGCGTCGTCGGCCCAAGAGGGCTTGATCCGCCATCGTGAGGACTGGGCATGAGCCTGGGCAGCATTCGCCACTGGGTGTTCGACATGGACGGCACGCTCACGGTGGCGGTGCACGATTTCGCGGCGATTCGCGAGGCGCTGGGCATACCGCCTGAGCACGACATCCTTACCCACCTGGCGGCCTTGCCGGCCGAGGAGGCCGCGGCCAAGCATGCCTGGCTGCTTGAGCACGAGCGCGACCTGGCGATTGCCTCCAAGCCGGCTGAAGGGGCGGTGGAGTTGGTGCGCGAACTGGCCGGACGGGGTTGCCAACTGGCCATCCTGACCCGCAATGCACGGGAGCTGGCGCACGTCACTCTGGAGGCCATCGGCCTGGCCGACTGCTTTGCTGTCGAACACATCCTCGGGCGTGACGAAGCCGCGCCCAAGCCTAGCCCCGACGGCTTGCTGAAGATCGCCCAAGCCTGGGACGTTTCTCCGGCTTCGCTGGTGATGGTTGGCGACTATCGTTTCGACCTGGATTGCGGCCGCGCCGCAGGGGCGCGCACGGTCCTGGTCAATCTGCCGGACAACCCCTGGCCGGAACTGGCGGACTGGCATGCCGCCGATTGCCGCGCCCTGAGGTCGTTGCTCGGCTGACCCTGCCTGTCCAGACCGGTCTAATCTGCAGTGTTGGTTTTTCGATCCCTCAAGGAGACTTTGTGATGAGCAACAAGGCCATCTATGTGCAACCCGGTGGCGGTTACGACAACGTCCAGGTAGGGACCAGCGAGGCGCGCGCGCCGCAGGCTGGCGAAATCACCGTGCGCCTGCACGCCAGCTCGCTCAATTACCATGATTTCGCCGTGGTCAGCGGCATGTGGGGGCCGAGCGAACGACGCATCCCAATGGCCGACGGCGCAGGCGAAGTGGTCGCGGTCGGGCCGGGTGTCAGCGAGTTCCAGGTGGGGGACTCGGTGGTGAGCACGTTCTTCCCCGACTGGCTCGATGGTCAGGCGAACGTGGAAGGCTTCGCCACGGTGCCCGGCGATGGTATCGATGGCTACGCCCGTGAGCAGGTGACGGCCCGCGCCACCGCCTTCACCTTGGCGCCCAAAGGCTACAGCCACGCCGAGGCGGCCACCCTGACCACCGCCGGTCTTACCGCCTGGCGCGCGCTGATGAGCGATGACCACCTCAAGCCGGGCGACACCGTACTGGTACAGGGCACCGGTGGTGTGTCGATCTTCGCTTTGCAGTTCGCCAAGCTGGCCGGAGCCACGGTGATCGCCACCTCCTCCAGCGATGCCAAGCTCGAGCGCCTAAAAGCCTTGGGCGCCGATCATCTGATCAACTACCGCAGTACCCCTGCATGGGGCCAGAAGGTACGTGAGCTCACGGATAACCGCGGTGTCGATCATGTGATCGAAGTCGGCGGGCCGGCCACCCTCGAACAGTCGATGATCGCTGCGCGTATCGGCGGACACGTTTCGTTGATCGGTATCCTCACCGGCGTTGCCGGTCAGTTGCCGCTGGTCCAGGCGCTGGTGCGCCAGATCCGCTTGCAAGGTGTGCTGGTGGGCAGTCGTGCCCAACAACAGGCGATGATCCGGGCGATCGACGCCAACGGCCTGCGTCCTGTGGTGGACAAGCACTTCGAGCTCGAGCAGATCGTCGAGGCCTTCCGCTACCAGGAAAGCAACCGCCATTTCGGCAAGATCTGCCTGACCTATTGAGCGGGTCAGGGGGCCGCTGGTGCGGCCCTTCGCGGGTAGACCCGCTCCCACAGCTTCCGCGCCGTTTTCAAGACCTACGATGGCGCTACCCTGTTGCGCTGGAACGACCGTTCCAGAGCGATTCTGTGCAAACATAGGTGGCAATCTACTGGCCATGGCATGGATGGAAACACCATGTCGTGATCGAGCAGTTGCGGGGCGTTTTCGAGCATTTTTTGGTCGACCACCCCCGCTTAAAGTGGTCCCTGCATTTTGTGGGTGCATCGCCCTGGATACGTGAAAACCTCAACAACACACGTAAGCGATGCGCCGTGTCACTGTTCTTTCAAAGGAGAAGTTGTTCGCCTACCTCTGCCCGTCCTTTCCTTGTGTCAGCAAAAAGAGAACAAGATCAATGAACACCGTGGGATCTGATGGCAACCTTGCACAAGGTTTCAAGCCACGTCATGTAACGATGCTGTCCATCGCAGGCATCATCGGTGCCGGACTTTTCGTAGGCTCAGGGCATGCCATCGCGGCAGCCGGGCCGGCAACCATTCTTTCTTATTTCGTGGCCGGGACCTTGGTGGTTCTGGTCATGCGCATGCTCGGTGAAATGGCGGTCGCCCATCCTGACACCGGTTCCTTTTCCACTTACGCCGAACAGGCCATCGGCCGCTGGGCCGGCTACACCATCGGTTGGCTGTACTGGTGGTTCTGGGTCTTGGTGATCCCGATCGAAGCCCTGGCCGCCGGGCACGTGCTCAATGCCTGGTTCCCCCAAGTGGACAGCTGGATCTTCGCCTTGCTTTCGGTCGTGTTGTTGGCCGGCACCAACCTGTTCAGCGTGGCCAAGTACGGTGAGTTCGAGTTCTGGTTCGCGATTCTCAAAGTCACGGCCATTCTCGGTTTCATCGGTCTTGGATTCGCCGCTCTACTGGGCTGGTTGCCCAATCGCGAAGTCAGCGGCTTGAGCACGCTGATGGCCGAGCACGGTGGTTTCACGCCCAAGGGCTGGTCCGCCGTAGTCGGCGCCTTCATCACTGTGATGTTCAGCTTCATCGGCACCGAGGCGGTGACCATTGCCGCTGCCGAATCCAGCGACCCATCGCGCAACATCGCCAAGGCCACCCGCTCGGTGATCTGGCGGATCAGTACCTTCTACATCCTGTCGATCTTCGTGATCATCTCCGTCGTGCCGTGGAACGATCCGCAACTGGCTGTGGTGGGCTCCTATCAGCGTGCCCTGGAAATCATGAACATCCCCAATGCAGCCTTCATGGTCGACCTGGTGGTGTTGGTGGCTGTGACCAGCTGCATGAACTCCTCGATCTACATCGCCTCGCGGATGATGTACTCCCTGGCCAAGCGCGGTGATGCCCCGGCAATCCTGAACAAGACCAACAGCGTCGGCGTACCTCGTGCCGCGGTGTTCGGCAGTACCTTGATCGGTGCGGCCATTGCCATCCTCAACTATTTCGCGCCTAAGGGCGTGTTCGAGTTCCTGCTCGCCAGCTCCGGTGCCATCGCATTGCTGGTGTACATGGTCATCGCCATTTCCCAGCTGCGCATGCGCCGCCGTCTGGAACGCGAGAGCACCGAGCTCAAGTTCCGCATGTGGCTGTTCCCGTACCTGACCTGGGCAGTGATCATCTTCATCGCCTGTGCCTTGGGCGTGATGATGTTCACCGAAGAACACCGTGCCGAGGTGACGGCAACCCTTAGCCTGGCGTTGGTGATTTCCTTCCTGGGGATCGTCACAACCCGTGGACAGGCCCGCAAGGAAGTGGGCGTGCGCTCGATGGGTTGATCCAAAGTCCGAGCGGGAGCTTCGATGGCATCGCCGCCGCTGCTCCCGCTTTGGCAGCCGCAAGACATGCAGGATGCGATGGCCGACAACGACGAAGCGATCGTGGATGATCTGAAGGATCAGGCCGAAGGCTGACCGGTAGCCGTCGTGCAGGCATAAAAAAAGGCACCTGGGTGATCAGGTGCCTTTTGTGTGTCTGGTGGAGCCGGGGGGATTTGAACCCCCGTCCGCCAGTCCTCCGCTGTCGGTACTACATGCTTAGCCGTGTCTATTGAGTTAATCCGCAGCCGCCCGACGGGCAGGGTGCTTTGGACGAGTTGTGTAAGTTTTAGCCGCTTCGTCCACAACGTACTACGCGGCGATCCTGTTCTGTATGACAATCACTTCGGGTTTACAGGCATCCCCTGGTGATTGCTGGAGCCGAAGCTACCAGGAGAGCGGGCTCAGCTGCTTACGCAGCGAGAGCGTAGCCCTCGTAGTTTTCGTCATTGGCAACTATAGAAAGTTGCAACAGTGGATTTACGAGTTCTGTTACCAACTCGGCATGCACCTAGAGTTTCGATACCGGCGTCGAATCCTAATCGGCCCCACACTCAGCTCTAGCTGACGTGCCTTTCGACACGTGGGAGCAGTATACGCGTTTGCACGCCCGGCGTCGACAGCTGCGCCGATTGCGCGTCAGGAGCCGCTGCCGCTGCTGGAGCCACTGCCTTTCTCGGTTTTTTCCATGCGTTCGAGTACCTGGCTGGTGATGGCGATGCATTCCTTGGTGTCGCCGGAAGCCTGGGCGGCCTTGGCCTTGTCGACGCGCTCGGTGATGGCTTTGTCCAAGCCTTCGGAGGTCGTGCCGAGGGTGGCCATGTTGTCGTCGATTTTTTGCAGGTTGATGGCGCAGAGGTCTTCGTCGGCGAACACCGGCGAGGCCAGCAGGGTTGCGGCCGCGAACAGGGCGGAAAGCGCAGTACCTTTCATGGGGTGTCTCCTCGTGATGGCCTCTGGAAGGTGGGCCTGTAACGGTGGACTGCGCAGGTTTTGCCTGGGTTCCATTTGATGGGTAGTACTGTTGCTGCCGGATGTTTTCGTCGCGGGTAAACCCGCTCCCACAGGGGGGCGGGTTCATGCGTGAGAGGCAGTCAGGCCGCCCTGGCGGCCTTAAAGGCTGCGCGCTCGCGTGACGCGGTCCACTAGATAGACCAGCCCGTGATAGTCGATGCCGCTGTGGCTGGACAGACCGATCTCGCAGGTGCGGCTGGTGGAGATGCCTTCGCTGCAGTACTGCACGGCATCTTTCAGGCTGCGCAGCGAGTGGGCGTTGAGTTCCGGTGTGGTGAAGCCTTTGTCGCCGGCGAAACCGCAGCAATGGATGCCCTCGGGGATCACCACCTGCTTGCTGCACAGACGCACCAGGTCGATCAGCGCCTGGCTTTCGCCCAGATGTTGGGTGCTGCAGGTGACATGCACAGCGACGGGCTCGTCCTGCGCAGTGAACGTCAGGCGCTCGACCAGGTGAGTGCGAATGAAGCGCACCGGGTCGTACAGGTCCAGGCGGGTATCGGCCAAATCCTGGACCAGGCGCAGGGTACAGGGGCTGGTGTCGCAGTAGATCGGGTCGAGGCCGCCACGGCTGGCGTGCAATAGCGCGTTGATCAGTTCCTGGCGCTTGTGCTCGGCCTGTTCGGCATAGCCTTTTGAGGCGAAGGGCTGGCCGCAGCACAGGCTGTCGGCGTTCTCGGGGAACACCACCTGATAGCCGGCTTTTTCCAGCAGTGCGCGGGTTTTATCCAGCAGCGAGCTTTGCTCTCGATCCCCGGCTGACGGCCCCATCACCCGCGAGACGCAGGCGGCGAGATAGACCACCCGTGGGCGAGCATCATGGCTTGCCGGCGCGATATCGACGGCGCGAACCGCTTGGGGCATGGCGGGGGTCCATTGGGGCAGGCGCCCATTGCTGGCTTTGCGCAGGGAGGTGCTCAAGCGGCTCAGGCGTGGGGCGCCGAGCAGCTTGCGCGCACCGTTGGCGGCGGCCAGGGTCAGTCGAGCGCCGCGCAGAGCGGTAGTGAAGTGTTCTGCGAGCCAGTTGGCGGCCTGGCCATGTGCGGCAGCCTGGCCTCGCAGTTTCTTCACCAGTTCACCGGTATTGATGCCCACCGGGCAACGCTGGGCGCACAAGCCGGTGGCAGCACAGGTATCGATGCCCTGGTATTGATAGGTTTTCAGTAGCTCCCGAGTATCGAGGCCAGCACGGGTCCTGGCTTGGATATCACGCCACATGACAATGCGCTGGCGCGGGCTCAGGGTCAGCCCTTTGGAGGGGCACACCGGTTCGCAGAAGCCGCACTCGATGCATTTGTCGACGATCTCGTCGGCTGCTGGGAGGGGCTTTAGGTGCTTGAGATGGATATCTGGATCTTCGCTGAGCACCACGTCGGGGTTGAGGATGCCGTTGGGGTCCAGCAGGCGTTTGAGCTGCCACATCAACTGATAGGCGTCCTGGCCCCATTCGAGCTCCACGAAGGGCGCCATGTTGCGTCCGGTGCCGTGTTCGGCCTTGAGCGAGCCGCCGAACTCCACGGCCACCAGTTGTGCTACGTCATCCATGAAGGCCTGGTAGCGCGCCACTTCCTCAGGGCTGTTGAAGCCCTGGGTGAAGACGAAGTGCAGGTTGCCTTCCAGGGCGTGGCCGAAAATGATCGCCTCGTCGTAGCGGTGTTTGTCGAACAGCTGGATCAGGCGATTGACACCCTCGGCCAGTTGCTCGATGGGGAAGGTCACGTCCTCGATGATGACCGTCGTGCCGGTCTGGCGCACCGCGCCGACGGCGGGGAAGGTGTCCTTGCGGATCTTCCACAGCTGGTTGTACACCGCCGGGTCTTCGCTGAAATCCACGCGTTGCTCCAGGGGGAACCCGGCAATGGCCGCCATGATCTGGCTGAGCTGCTCGTGGAGCAGGCTCTGGC
Organism: Pseudomonas guariconensis; assembly: GCF_900102675.1. Lineage (GTDB taxonomy): Bacteria > Pseudomonadota > Gammaproteobacteria > Pseudomonadales > Pseudomonadaceae > Aquipseudomonas > Aquipseudomonas guariconensis. The sequence continues at coordinate 75,045 of NZ_FMYX01000015.1, read as the reverse complement.
TGGCGGCGCGGGACTCGATCAGTAAGGCGCAGGCATTGGTCGACAGCCCCTTCACCCAGGCAGGCATGCCGGGCATGTCCTGCACCGAACGCAGGCTACGCCGGTCAAGCAGCTCCACGGCGGACACCGGCTGTGGCTTGAGCACGGTCACGGCGCGGCAGCAGCTTTCCACCGAGGGGTGGACCAGTAGGGCGCTGGCCTTGTGCGGGTGATCGGGCACGGTGTCGTAGGTGACTGCGCTGATGAAGCCCAGGGTGCCTTCGGAGCCGACCAGTAGGTGCTGGAGGATATCCAGCGGTTGGTCGTAGTCCACCAGAGCGTTGAGTGACAGCCCGGTGGTGTTCTTCAGCCGGTACTTGTGCCGGATGCGCTCGGCCAGCGCCGTGTTGGCCCGGGTCTCGCGGCCCAGGCGGGCGAGTTCGTCCAGCAACGGCGCGTGGCTTTGGCTGAAGGCAGCGACACTGGCCGGGTCCTCGCTGTCCAGACAGGTGCCGTCGGCCAGCACCATGCGCATACCGGCCAAGGTGTGGTAGGTGTTCTGAGCGGTGCCGCAGCACATGCCGCTGGCGTTGTTGGCGACGATGCCGCCGATTTTGCAGGCGTTGATCGAGGCCGGATCCGGGCCGATCTTGCGCCCATAAGGCGCGAGCCAGGCGTTGGCCTGGGCACCGATGACGCCGGGTTGCAGCCGGATCTGCTCGCCCTGGCCACGGATCTGACGACCGTTCCAGTTATCGCCTAGAACGATCAGCACCGAATCGCTGATGGCCTGGCCGGACAGGCTGGTGCCTGCAGCCCGGAAAGTGACCGGCACACGGTCGCGCTGGGCCAGGTGCAGTAGGCCCACCACCTCGTCCTCGGATTCGACGCGCACCACCAGCTTTGGGATGAGCCGGTAGAAGCTGGCGTCGGTGCCGAACGCCAGGGTCGAGGTCGGGTCATCGAAGCGGCGCTCGGCGGGAATCAGGCGCTGGGCATCTCGCAGGAACGCGGCGGGCAAGCTCATGCAATCTCCTCTCGGGGCCACAGCGTCTGTCGCGCTGCGTGCCCCGGTCAATCAGGCAGTTTCGTGCAGGCGTCAGGCGCCCAGTTCGCGGACCAGCGAATCGCGGGTGATTTCGCTGATGGATTTGGCACCGGTCAGGACCATGGCCACGCGCATTTCTTTCTCGAACAGATCGAGCAAATTCTTCACCCCGGCCTCGCCATGGGTGGCCAGCGCATAGAGGAAGGCGCGACCGATCAGCACAGTGTCAGCGCCCAGGGCGATCATGCGCACCACGTCCAGGCCATTGCGGATACCGGAGTCGGCGAGGATCTTGATGTCGCCTTTGACCGCGTCGGCAATCGCCGGCAGGGCGCGGGCACTGGACAGTACCCCGTCGAGTTGGCGGCCGCCGTGGTTGGAGACGACGATGCCGTCGGCACCGAACTTCACTGCGTCCTTGGCATCCTCGGGATCAAGGATGCCCTTGATGATCATCGGGCCATCCCAGAACTCTCGGATCCACTCCAGATCCTTCCAGGAAATGGACGGGTCAAAGTTGGCACCCAGCCAGCCGATGTAGTCCGCCAGGCCTGTGGGGTTGCCGCGGTACTTCGAAATATTGCCCAGATCATGTGGGCGGCCCAGCAGGCCTACATCCAACGCCCACTGCGGGTGAGTCATCGCTTGCCAGATGCGACGCAGCGGCGCGTTCGGGCCGCTCATGCCGGAGTGGGCATCACGGTAGCGGGCGCCGGGCACCGGCATGTCGACGGTGAACACCAGCGTCTTGACCCCAGCGGCCTTGGCCCGCTCCAGGGCGTTGCGCATGAAGCCGCGATCCTTGAGGACATAAAGCTGGAACCACATGGGCCGGTCGATCGCCGGGGCGACTTCTTCGATGGGGCACACCGAGACCGTCGACATAGTAAAGGGAATGCCCTTGGCCGCCGCCGCCCGTGCGGCCTGGACCTCGCCACGGCGCGCGTACATACCGGTCAAACCGACCGGTGCCAGGGCCACGGGCATGCTCAGGGTTTCGTCGAACAGCCGGGTTTCCAGGCTCAACTCGGACATATTCTTCAATACGCGCTGGCGCAGGGCGATGCTGGCCAGATCCTCGACGTTGTGGCGCAAGGTGTATTCGGCGTAAGCACCGCCGTCGGCGTAGTGGAAGAGGAACGGAGGCAGCTTGCGTTGGGCCGCGGCGCGATAGTCGGTGGAGGCGGAAATGATCATGGATTCTCGCAGCGTGGGTGGGGATCGTTGCCGGACGCGCCAAGGCGCCCGGCACCTTTCACTTTAGTGATGAACCAGCATGCCGGTGAGCCAGTAGGCCTGGACTAGGGTGATCAGGCCGACGATGGTGGCGAAGAACAGGCTGTGCTTGACGGTAAAGCGGAACAGGTCGGACTCCTTGCCCACCAACCCGGTGGCGGCGCAGGCCACGGCGATGGACTGCGGGGAGATCATCTTGCCGGTCACGCCGCCGCTGGTGTTGGCGGCCACCAGCAGGGTGTCGTTGACCCCAATCTGGTGCGCGGTGGTGGCCTGCAGTGAGCTGAACAGGGCGTTGGACGACGTGTCGGAGCCCGTCAGGAACACACCCAGCCAGCCCAGGAACGGCGAGAAGAACGGGAATGCTGCACCCGTACCGGCCAGCACCAGGGCCATGGTCGAGGACATGCCCGAGTAGTTGGTGACGAAGGCGAAGGCCAGGACCATGCCAATCGACAGGATCGGCCAGCGCAGCTCCCAGAACGTCTCCTTCAAAGTGGTCAGACCAGTTTTTACGTTGATCTTGAGGACCCACATCGAGATCAGTGCCGAGAGGAAGATCGCTGTGCCGGTGGCGGAGATCGGGTCGAGCTTGAAGATCGCCGGCATTGCGGTCGGCGCGGTGACGATCGGCGCGGTCTTGATCACCAACTGGTCGAGGTGCGGGATGGCGAAGTTGAACACGAAGTTGTACATCGCGCCGCCCGGGGCGAAGGCTGCCTTGAACGGTTTGAGGGTCCAAATGGTGACCAGCACGGTCAGGATCAGGAACGGCGACCAGGCCTTGAAGATCTCGCCGAAGCTGTATGGCGAAGGTTGGCTACCGCCACTGCTGACCACGGCCGCGCCGACACTGCCTTTGGCTTCGGCGAAGGCGCGCTTGGGCTGCCAGACTTTCAGGAACAGGGTCAGGGCGATCAGGCTGGCCAGTGCCGAGGTGATGTCCGGCAGCTCAGGGCCGATGAAGTTCGAGGTGAAGTACTGGGTGATGGCGAAGCTCAGGCCGGCCACCAGGGCGGCTGGCCAGGTTTCCTTCACGCCGCGCAGGCCATCCATCATGAATACCAGCCAGAAGGGCACGAACAGCGACAGCAGTGGCAGCTGGCGGCCCGTCATGGCGCCGATGTGGAAGGCGTCGATTCCGGTGACCTGACCGGCGACGATGATTGGAATGCCCAGGGCGCCGAACGCCACCGGGGCGGTGTTGGCGATCAGGCACAGGCCGGCAGCATACAGCGGGTTGAAGCCCAAGCCCACCAGCAGCGCGGCAGTGATGGCCACCGGGGCACCGAAGCCGGCCGCGCCTTCGAGGAAGGCGCCGAAGCAGAAGCCGATCAGCAACACCTGCAGGCGCTGGTCATCGGTGATCGACAGCACGGAGCTTCGGATCACTTCGAACTGGCCGCTCTTGACCGTGAGTTTGTAGAGGAACACCGCGGCAACGATGATCCAGGCAATCGGCCACAGGCCGTAGAGGAAGCCGTAGCCTGCAGCGGCCAGGGCCATGTCGACAGGCATCTGGAAGGCGAAGATCGCAACCAGAATCGACAGGGCCAGCGTGATGCTGCCGGCGACGTGACCTTTGAGGCGGAACATCGCCAAGGCCAGGAAGAAGAACACGATGGGAATGACCGCCGCCAGCGCGGACAGGCCAAGACTACCAAGCGGGCTATAGAGTTGTTGCCAGGTTTGCATATGGGGTGGCCCCTAATTGTTGTTGGTCAGGCACTGGCATTGGATAATTGGTAATACCAATTTACAATGGCTGGTCGCTAGGTTAAAAGCGCTATCGAGGCTGTGTCAATTTGTCCTGGGCAAAACTTTGGTCGGATGCCGATGAATGGCCGGCTGATGGGCAGGGGAAATCGTCAACTGATGGGTGTCGATACGCTGTGGATCGGCGAGAATGGACGCCCCCCTAAGTGCGTGGGGATTGTGGAGAGCATGTGATGGTTTTTGATCAGGTCCGCCAACGGCGCCTGTCCGACGACATCGTCGATCGGTTGGAAGGGATGATTCTCGAAGGTACGCTGACCTCAGGGCAGCGCCTGCCGGCCGAGCGCGTGTTGGCGGAGCAGTTTGGCGTATCCCGGCCTTCGTTGCGCGAGGCGATCCAGAAGCTGGTGGCTAAAGGGTTGTTGGTCAGTCGCCAGGGCGGTGGCAATTATGTGGCCGAGGCACTGGGGTCAACGTTCAGCGATCCGTTGCTGCAGCTGCTCGAGCGTAACCCCGAGGCTCAGCGCGACCTGTTGGAGTTTCGCCATACGCTGGAGGCTTCCTGTGCCTACTATGCGGCCCAGCGGGCCACGGAGCCTGACCGTGAGCGGCTCAAGGCTGCCTTCGATGCGCTGCAGGACTGCTATGCCCGTGTCGACGAGGTCAGTCGGGCGGAGGAGGGGGCGGCCGATGCGCGTTTTCACCTAGCGATCGCCGAGGCCAGTCACAATGCAGTGCTGCTCCATACCATCCGCGGCTTGTTCGACCTGCTCAAGCGCAACGTGGTGACCAATATCGGCGGTATGTACCAACAGCGCAGCGAGACCCGCGACATGCTGATCAGTCAGCATCGCGAGTTGTATCGGGCAATCATCGAGGGTAGGGCAGACGATGCGCGGGAGGTCTCGAGCCGGCACATTCTGTACGTGCAGGAAGTGCTCGAAGAAGCGCAGCAGGAGGCCCAGCGTGTAGCACGCGCAGAGCGACGCAGCGGGCGTTGAGATGGGTTGCTTTGTGTAGGCGTTTAGCGGGTAAACCCGCTTCTACAGGGTCGCCGTCGCTGTCCCTGTAGGAACGGGTTTACCCGCGAATAGACTTGCACAGGCAGGGAGGGCTTACTCGCCCTTGCCCTTGTTGCGCATCGTGCGCTGGATCTCGCGATTGGAGTCGCGCTCGCGCAGGGTGTCGCGCTTGTCGAACTCCTTCTTGCCCTTGCCCAGTGCAATTTCGCACTTGATCAGGTGCTTGCTCCAGTACAGCGAGAGGGCTACGCAGGTGTAGCCCTTCTGTGCCACGGCAGCCTCCACGCGTTCGAGCTCGCGCTTGTTCAGCAGCAGCTTGCGGGTGCGGGTGGGGTCGGCGATGACGTGGGTGCTGGCGGTGGTCAGCGGGGTGATGTGGCTGCCGAACAGCCAGGCTTCGCCGTCCTTGAGCAGCACGTAGCTGTCGGTCAGGTGCGCCTTGCCGGCCCGCAGGCTCTTTACTTCCCAACCGGACAGGACCAGTCCGGCCTCGAACTTGTGTTCGATGAAGTAATCGTGTCGCGCTTTTTTGTTTTGCGCGATGGTCCCGGTCGGATGTTTCTTTTGCTTAGCCATAGGGGCCGCATTATAGGCAGTCGCTGCGTCGGCGGCTACGGGGTTTAGGTGTGCTTGAGCCTGTAGGATGAATCCCGGACAATGCAGGGCCTGTTCCCTCGAAGGGAACTGTTTTCGATGTGCTTAGAAAGCGCTGCCGCCCTGCCTTGGAAGTGACGCCTGGATGACTACCCATATTCAACGCTCTGCCCTGCTGCCGTACCCTGCCCAGGCGCTCTACGATCTGGTGAATGACGTGGCCAGCTACCCGAAATTCCTGCCGTGGTGCTCGGCCTCGACCGTGATCGAAGCCAGCGACACGCACATGCGGGCGAAGCTGGAAGTGGCCAAGGGCGGCATGAGCCAGCAGTTCGTCACACGTAATGTGCTGGTACCTGGGCAGTCGATCGAAATGAATCTGGAGGAAGGGCCGTTCACCCAGTTGCATGGCCTGTGGGTGTTCAAGGCATTGGGCGATAAGGCCTGCAAGATCAGCCTGGACCTGTCCTTCGATTATGCCGGCCCTCTGGTGCGCGCTACCCTCGGCCCTCTGTTCAACCAGGCGGCCAACACGCTGGTCGATGCATTCTGCCAGCGGGCCAAGCAACTCAATGGCTGAGGCAAACCTGAACATCGAGGTCGTATACGCCACTGCCGAGCGTCAATGGCTGCTGACGTGCGTGGTGCCCGCAGGCACAACCGTACATCAGGCGTTGCTCCACTCTCGGCTCGCCGAGCAAGTGCCGGGCTTGGACGTCGAGGCTTGCCCGGTGGGGATCTTCGGCAAGGTGGTGAATGATCCGTTTGCGCATCAGGTCGAGGAGGGGGATCGTCTGGAGGTCTACCGGCCGTTGTTGGCGGATCCGAAGGAAGTGCGCAAGCTGCGTGCCGCCAAGGCGAGAGCTGCGCGGCAGGGATAGGCCTGATACTTGTTGGGCACACAGTGGTCCTTAAGTCGATCAGGCAATAAAAAGCCCGGGCATTGCCCGGGCTTTTTTGTCTCGCCGCGCTTATTGCGGGGAGGTTTCCAGCGGTGCTGGTGTCGGGACCGGCGTGGTCTCGATAGTGTCGATTTCTTTCTGGATCGATTCTTCCAACGAGCCTGGCTTGGCCGGTTTTTCTTCCGGTTGGCTTGGCTGGGCCGGTTGAGTGGCTGGGCTGACGGTGGTGTCGCCGCTGCCGCCGAGGATTTCCTGGTCGCGGCTCACGCCTGGCATGAAGTCGCCGGACAGGCTGACTAATTGATCGCTGTCGTTGAAGAAAATGCTCATGCGCTCTTGCTGACGCTGGCCGCCGCCAGGCTGCAGGCTGTAGAGGTAATCCCAGCGATTGGTATTGAACGTGTCCTGGATCAGTGGGTTACCCATGATAAACCTTACTTGGCGGCGGGTCATTCCGGGGCGCAATTGGTCTATCATGTCCTGCGTAACGACATTGCCCTGCTGGATGTCGATTTTGTAAACCCCGGGAAACGAGCAACCGGCGAGTGCGAGCAGTCCCACTAGGGTGAGGCTGGTTAGCAAGAGCTTGGTGTTTTGCATCGGTGGGCGACTTCCACTATCTTGGCTGGACAACGTAAACCCCGATCATACCCGTATTAAGAGAAGCTGCGAAGCAGCATCGGCGAGAAAGCTGACCATGGTTGAAAATAGCGAATTGCGCAAAGCCGGTCTCAAGGTGACCCTGCCTCGAGTCAAGATTCTACAGATGCTCGACTCCACGGAGCAGCGCCACATGAGCGCCGAAGACGTCTACAAGGCACTGATGGAAGCCGGTGAAGACGTCGGTCTGGCAACCGTGTATCGCGTACTGACCCAGTTCGAAGCGGCGGGTCTGGTGGTTCGCCACAACTTCGACGGCGGTCATGCGGTCTTCGAGCTGGCTGACGGCGGCCACCACGACCATATGGTCAACGTGGACTCTGGTGAAGTCATCGAGTTCGTGGATACAGAGATCGAAAAGCGCCAGAAAGAGATCGTTGCCCAGCACGGCTACGAGCTGGTTGACCATAACCTGGTCCTCTATGTGCGCAAGAAAAAGTAACGATTTATATCGTTAACAAAACAAAGGCGGCCCTCGGGTCGCCTTTTGTTTTTAGGTTGCGGGGGATCTCGTTGTTATTCATACATAGGCCCGATCCCGCCAGCGCTGCGCCTTAATTGAAGCCGAACAACTCAGGCCTTACCTGTGACCACCATCTTGCGCGCATGGGCCAGCGATTCCTTGGTGAGGTCGATGCCGCCCAACATCCGCGCCACCTCCTCGACCCGCTCGCGCTTGCCCAGGTTGGCCACTGCTGTATGAGTGGTATCGCTGTTGCGTACCTTGTGCACGAACAGATGATGGTGCCCCTGGGCTGCGACCTGGGGCAGGTGGGTCACGGTCAGGACTTGGCCGCGCTCGCCCAGCCGACGTAATAGCTGGCCGACAATTTCTGCGGTAGGGCCGCCGATGCCAACGTCCACTTCATCGAACACCAAGGTGGGGATGCGCGAGGTTTGCGCAGTGATCACCTGGATCGCCAGGCTGATCCGCGACAGCTCGCCGCCTGACGCCACTTTTGCCAAGCCCTTGAGTGGCTGGCCCGGGTTGGCGCTCACCAGCAGCTCGACCACCTCCAGACCATGGGGCGAAAGCTCGCTGCCTTCATAGGGTGTGAGTTCGATACAGAAACGCCCGCCGGGCATGCCCAGGCGCTGGATCTCCTGTTCAACGGCCGTGGCGAGCTGCTTGGCCGCCTGCTGGCGCAACGCACTGAGCTCGAGGGCTTTGGTCTGGTAATGCTGGGCATAGGCGGCCAGTTCCTCGCCCAGGCGCTCGATCGATTCGTCGCTGGCGTTGAGCCCTTCCAGCTCGTCCATCAAGCGCTGTTGCAGGTGAGGAAGCTCGGTCGGGTGCACGCGGTGCTTGCGTGCCAGGGTGTAAATAGTGTCGAGGCGTTCCTCCAGGGCTTGCAGGCGCATGGGGTCGGCATCGAAGTGATCGAGGAAGCGGTTGAGTTCGCCCACGGCTTCCTCGACCTGGATCTGTGCGCTGGCGATTAGATTGGCGGCCTCGCCCAGCGCTTTGGGCGCGTTGGCGACGGCGGTCAGGCGATTGAGGCTGGTGGTCAGTGCACTGAGCACATTGCCGGAATCGCTTTCGCTGCAATGGTCGATCACCTGGCGGCAGATACCGAACAGGGCCTCGGCGTTGGTCAGGCTTTTATGTTCCTGTTCCAGTTGCTCCAGTTCATTTTCGCCCAGGCCAAGGTTGTCCAGCTCTTCGAGTTGATAGCTGAGCAATTGGTGACGGGCGCGTTGCTCGTCACCGGAGTTGGACAGGCGTTCCAGCTCCTGGCGGGTCTGACGCCAGCGCTGGGCAGCCAGTTGTACCTGACGGGCCAGGTCGATGGCGCCCGCGTACTCGTCCACAAGGCGACGATGGGTGTCGGTTTTCAACAGAGACTGGTGTTCGTGCTGGCTATGAATATCGATGAGCAGTTCGCCCAGGGCCTTGAGATCGCCCAAGGGGGAAGGGGTGCCATTGATATAGCCGCGGCTGCGTCCTTCGGCAGTGATGACCCGGCGCAGGATGCAGGGACCGGTGTTGTCCAGGTCGCGCTCGGCCAGCCAGGCACGGGCTTCAGGAATCTCGTCCAGGTCGAATGTGGCGAGGATGTCTGCCTTGTCTGCCCCAGGGCGTACCACGCCGCTGTCGGCGCGATCGCCCAAGGCCAGGCCCAGGGCGTCGAGCATGATCGACTTGCCGGCGCCGGTTTCGCCGGTGATCACGCTCATGCCGCGGGCAAGTTCGAGGTCGAGGTGCTCGACGATGGCGTAGTTGTGAATGGACAGGTGCACCAGCATGAGGGCGGCTCCCGAAGGGTCATGTCTGGTTATTTATACAGTGCTTTTCGTCGGGCTGACAATGCCCGCCGGGCGATCAATATCGTCATGGGAAAACAGCGTTGGCCCTTGAACCTTGTTTTTCCGGCCCCATATAGCCGGCAAGACAAGACGAGCCTGGGCTCGCATATCAGAAATTGCGGAGGAGAAACCTAATGGCTGACGAACAGCTGGATGAGAAGAACCTTAACGCCGAAGAGGCTGGTGCAGAGGATCTCGGTGCCCGCGTCCAGGTGCTCGAGGAGCAGCTGGCCGCCGCCAAGGATCAGTCCCTGCGCGCTGCCGCCGAACTGCAGAACATCCGCCGTCGCGCCGAGCAGGATGTCGAGAAGGCCCACAAGTTCGCCCTGGAGAAGTTCGCGGGCGACTTGCTTCCGGTGATCGACAGCCTGGAGCGTGGCCTGGAGCTGTCCAGCGCCGACGACGAGACCATCAAGCCGATGCGCGAAGGCATCGAGCTGACCCTGAAGATGTTCCACGACACCCTCAAGCGTTACAACCTCGAGGCTGTCGACCCGCACGGCGAGCCGTTCAACGCCGAGCACCACCAGGCCATGGCCATGCAGGAAAGCGCCGACGTCGAGCCGAACAGCGTGCTCAAGGTGTTCCAGAAGGGCTATCTGCTCAATGGCCGGCTGCTGCGTCCCGCCATGGTGGTGGTCAGCAAGGCGCCGGCAGCCCCCCAGCCGTCGATTGATGAAAAGGCTTGAAATCCTTCCGGGCATCCCCATCTAGGTGTCAAGCATTCAAGTATTACCGCAGTTGGCCAATGTAGCCGCTGCAACCTAATTCAAGTTTCGGGAGAGTAAACATGGGCAAAATCATCGGTATCGACCTGGGGACCACCAACTCGTGCGTCTCCATTCTGGAAAACGGTAACGTCAAAGTCATCGAGAACGCTGAAGGCGCGCGTACCACCCCTTCGATCGTGGCCTACGCCAACGATGGCGAGATCCTGGTTGGCCAGTCGGCCAAGCGTCAGGCCGTCACCAACCCGCACAACACCCTGTTCGCAGTGAAGCGCCTGATCGGCCGTCGCTTCGAAGAAGATGTCGTGCAGAAAGACATCAAGCTGGTTCCGTACAAGATCGTCAAGGCCAACAACGGTGACGCCTGGGTCGAAGCCAGCGGCAAGGAAATGGCTCCGCCGCAGATCAGCGCCGAAGTCCTGAAGAAAATGAAGAAGACCGCCGAAGACTACCTCGGCGAGCCAGTGACCGAAGCGGTCATCACCGTGCCGGCCTACTTCAACGACAGCCAGCGCCAGGCCACCAAGGACGCCGGTCGCATCGCCGGTCTGGACGTCAAGCGCATCATCAACGAGCCGACCGCCGCTGCACTGGCCTACGGCATGGACAAGGCCAAGGGTGACCACACTGTCATCGTGTATGACCTCGGTGGTGGTACCTTCGACGTTTCGGTCATCGAAATCGCTGAAGTCGACGGTGAGCACCAGTTCGAAGTACTGGCCACCAACGGCGACACCTTCCTGGGTGGCGAAGACTTCGACATGCGCCTGATCGACTACCTCGTCGATGAGTTCAAGAAAGAGTCCGGCATGGACCTGAAGAACGATCCGCTTGCTCTGCAGCGTCTGAAGGAAGCTGCTGAAAAGGCCAAGATCGAGCTGTCCTCCGCTCAGTCGACCGACGTCAACCTGCCGTACATCACTGCAGATGCGACCGGTCCTAAGCACCTGAACGTGAAGATCTCCCGCGCCAAGCTGGAGTCGCTGGTCGAGGACTTGGTCAACCGTACCATCGAGCCTTGCCGCATCGCTCTGAAGGACGCCGGTATCGACGCCAGCAAGATCGACGACGTGATCCTGGTCGGCGGCCAGACCCGTATGCCGCTGGTACAGAAGGCCGTTGCCGACTTCTTCGGCAAGGAAGCGCGCAAGGACGTCAACCCGGACGAAGCCGTCGCCATGGGTGCTGCCATTCAGGGCGCGGTCCTGGCCGGTGACGTCAAGGACGTTCTGCTGCTGGACGTCAGCCCGCTGACCCTGGGTATCGAAACCATGGGTGGCGTGATGACTGCGCTGATCGAGAAGAACACCACCATCCCGACCAAGAAGTCGCAGGTGTTCTCGACGGCTGATGACAACCAGAGCGCCGTGACCATTCACGTGCTGCAAGGTGAGCGCAAGCAGGCTGCGCAGAACAAGTCGCTGGGTAAATTCGACCTGGCCGACATTCCGCCAGCCCCGCGTGGTGTTCCGCAGATCGAAGTGACCTTCGACATCGATGCCAACGGCATCCTGCACGTGAGCGCGAAGGACAAGGCCACTGGCAAGTCCCAGTCGATCGTGATCAAGGCCAACTCGGGTCTGTCCGACGAGGAAATCGAACGCATGGTGCGTGACGCCGAGGCCAACGCCGAGGAAGACCGCAAGTTCGAAGAGCTGGCCGCTGCTCGTAACCAGGGTGATGCGCTGGTTCATTCGACCCGCAAGATGGTCACCGACGCTGGCGACAAGGCCACTGCCGAAGAGAAAGCGGCGATCGAAGCGGCTGTGGTTGCACTGGAAGCTGCCCTGAAGGGTGACGACAAGGCTGCCATCGATGCCAAGGTCGAGGAACTGTCCAAGGTCTCCGCGCCGGTTGCCCAGAAGATGTACGCCGAGCAACAGGCCGAACAGCCTCAGGGCGGCGCACAGCAGGCCGAGCCGGAAGCCAAGCACGATGACGTGGTCGACGCCGAGTTCGAAGAAGTAAAAGACAACAACAAGCAGTAATCCCTGCATGTTGTCGGCCAGCTCATCGTCTGATGTCGGTGAGCTGGTAGGATGTCGCCGCGCGGGGGCTTGCTCCCGCGTTGGTGTGTCTGGAATTCGAGAATTTTTACAGCATCTGTCAGGGCGCAATCGTGTGGTGGCAGGTGCTGACGGCGTGGCGCAGCAAGCGCATGAACGCGCCGAATGCCCCCAAGAGTGCAATGACCTATGGCAAAGCGTGATTTTTATGAGGTCCTGGGTGTCGAGCGCGGCGCCAGCGAAGGTGACCTCAAGAAGGCCTATCGCCGCCTGGCGATGAAGTACCACCCGGACCGCAACCCGGGCGATAAAGAATCGGAAGACAAATTCAAGGAAGCCAACGAGGCTTACGAGGTTCTGTCCGATGCCAGCAAGCGCGCAGCCTACGACCAGTACGGACATGCCGGCGTCGATCCGAGCATGGGTGGTGGCGGTGCCGGCTTTGGTGGCGCTAACTTCTCGGACATCTTCGGTGATGTCTTCAGTGACTTCTTCGGTGGTGGGCGCGGCGGCTCCCGTGGCGGTGCGCAGCGCGGCAGCGACCTGCGCTACACTCTTGAGCTGAACCTCGAGGAGGCCGTGCGCGGCACTACGGTCAGCATCCGTGTGCCAACCCTGGTCAACTGCAAGCCTTGCGATGGTTCCGGTGCGAAGAAGGGGTCGACCCCGTCGGCCTGTCCAACCTGTGGCGGCATCGGTCAGGTGCGCATGCAGCAGGGCTTCTTCTCGGTGCAGCAAACCTGCCCGCGCTGCCATGGCCAAGGCAAGATCATCACCGATCCTTGCACCGCCTGTCATGGCGAGGGACGTGTCGAGGAATACAAGACGCTGTCGGTCAAGGTGCCGGCGGGTGTCGATACCGGCGATCGCATTCGTCTTTCTGGCGAAGGCGAGGCGGGGACCCATGGTGGTCCGACCGGTGACCTCTATGTCGTCATCAGTGTGCGTGAGCACGCTATCTTCCAGCGCGACGGCAAGCACCTGTACTGCGAGGTGCCGATCAGCTACACCGATGCGGCCCTGGGTGGTGAGCTGGAAGTGCCCACCCTCGATGGTCGGGTCAAGCTCAAGATTCCGGAAGGCACTCAAACCGGCAAGCAATTCCGTCTGCGTGGTAAGGGCGTAGCCCCTGTGCGCGGTGGCGGGGCTGGCGACCTGCTGTGCCGAGTGGCTGTGGAGACCCCGGTCAACCTCAGTCGACGTCAGCGCGAGCTGCTCGAGGAGCTGCGCGACTCGTTGCAGGGTGACAGCTCCCATTCGCCCAAGGCCAGTGGCTGGTTCGAGGGTGTGAAGCGCTTCTTCGGCGATCTCTGACAAGGAACAGGCTATGCGACGTATTGCGGTAATGGGCGCGGCGGGACGGATGGGCAAGACCCTTGTCGAGGCTGTGCAGCAACAGGCGCCCCAGGCTGGCCTGACGGCGGCCATTGATCGTCCGGACAGCTCTCTGGTCGGGGCCGATGCCGGCGAACTGGCGGCCTTGGGGCGGATCGGTGTGGAAATCTCCAGTGATCTGTCCAAGGTCGCTGACGAATTCGATGTGCTGATCGACTTCACTCACCCGTCGGTGACGCTGAAGAACCTCGCCTTCTGTCGCAAGGCAGGCAAGGCGATGGTGATTGGTACTACCGGTTTCACGCCAGAGGAAAAAGAGCAGTTGGCCGAGGCGGGCAAGGAGATTCCGATTGTCTTTGCCGCCAATTTCAGCGTCGGCGTCAATCTTTGCCTCAAGCTTCTGGATACCGCCGCGCGGGTGTTGGGCGACGAGGTGGATATAGAGATCATCGAGGCGCACCACCGCCACAAGGTCGATGCACCTTCGGGTACTGCCTTGCGTATGGGAGAAGTAGTTGCCCAGGCGTTGGGTCGTGATCTGGGAGAAGTGGCGGTCTATGGGCGTGAGGGGCAGACCGGTGCCCGCGATCGTAAGACCATCGGCTTCGCCACGGTGCGCGCCGGTGATGTAGTGGGGGACCATACCGTGTTGTTCGCCGCTGAAGGCGAACGCGTGGAGATCACTCACAAGGCCTCCAGCCGCATGACCTTCGCCAAGGGGGCGGTGCGTGCCGCGCTATGGCTGGAGGGGCGCGAGCCAGGCCTGTACGACATGCAGGATGTGCTCGAGCTGCGTTAAAGCAAGTTAGAGAGGCGCCTCGCGGGCAAGCCCGCTCCTACAGCAATAGCGTTGCTTTGATGTGCGGCGCGGTTCTTGTGGGAGGGCGGGCCACCCGTGAAGGAGTCGCCGATGTCAGCCTGTCGCATTCCTGTGTTTCAGAGGCACATACGCGGTAGACCTAAAACGTAATTTTCTGTAAGCTACAGCTTTAGTGTGTCCACTAAAAGCGCGCAGCGAATTGAATTCAGCACATGAAAGCGGGGTGACGTGTCCATACGTCACTCCGCTTTTTTGCAACCTGCGATCGCCCTTTCATGCTTGATTTACGGGAGGTCTTCTTGACAAAGCCAGCCATACTCGCCCTTGCCGACGGCAGTATTTTCCGCGGTGAAGCTATCGGTGCCGACGGTCAGACCGTTGGTGAGGTGGTATTCAACACCGCTATGACCGGCTACCAGGAAATCCTTACAGACCCTTCCTATGCGCAGCAAATCGTTACCCTGACCTACCCGCACATTGGCAATACCGGTACTACACCGGAAGACGCCGAGTCGAACCGTGTCTGGTCCGCTGGCCTGGTTATCCGTGACCTGCCCCTGCTGGCCAGCAACTGGCGCAACACCCAGTCGCTGCCTGACTACCTCAAGGCCAATAATGTCGTCGCCATCGCTGGCATCGACACTCGTCGCCTGACCCGAATCCTGCGCGAAAAGGGCGCCCAGAACGGCTGCATCCTCGCCGGTGACAACATCAGCGAAGAAGCCGCCATCGCCGCTGCTCGCGCCTTCCCAGGCCTCAAGGGTATGGACCTGGCCAAGGAAGTTTCCACCAAGGAACGCTACGAATGGCGCTCCAGTGTGTGGAATCTGGCAACCGACAGCCACCCGACTCTGGAAGCTGCGGACCTGCCCTATCACGTGGTGGCCTACGACTACGGCGTCAAGCTGAACATTCTGCGCATGCTGGTTGCCCGTGGCTGCCGCCTGACCGTCGTGCCGGCCCAGACCCCTGCCAGCGAAGTCCTGGCCCTTAATCCGGATGGCGTATTCCTGTCCAACGGCCCTGGCGATCCCGAGCCATGCGACTACGCGATCCAGGCGATCAAGGACATCCTCGAGACCGATATTCCGGTCTTTGGTATCTGCCTCGGCCACCAGTTGCTAGCCCTGGCTTCTGGCGCCAAGACTGTCAAGATGGGCCACGGCCATCACGGTGCCAACCACCCGGTCCAGGATCTGGACACCGGCGTGGTCATGATCACCAGCCAGAACCACGGTTTCGCCGTCGACGAAGCCACCCTGCCGGGCAACGTCCGCGCCATCCACAAGTCGCTGTTCGACGGTACCCTGCAGGGCATCGAGCGCACCGACAAGAGCGCGTTCAGCTTCCAGGGCCACCCTGAAGCGAGCCCAGGCCCGACCGACGTCGCGCCACTGTTCGATCGTTTCATCGATGCCATGGCCAAGCGCCGCTGAGCATCCTGCATCAAGGCCCCGGGGCGGCAAGTGCCGCGCCCGGAAGCGCCTGACCCAGATTGTTCAAGACGGCTTGCCGACTGACCCGCGGATTTGAGTGACAACCATGCCAAAACGTACAGACATCAAAAGCATCCTGATTCTCGGCGCTGGCCCGATCGTGATCGGCCAGGCCTGCGAATTCGACTACTCCGGCGCCCAGGCCTGTAAAGCGCTGCGCGAGGAAGGTTTCCGCGTCATCCTGGTGAACTCCAACCCGGCCACCATCATGACCGACCCGGCCATGGCCGATGCCACCTACATCGAGCCGATCAAGTGGCAGTCGGTGGCCAAGATCATCGAAAAAGAGCGCCCTGACGCACTGCTGCCAACCATGGGCGGCCAAACCGCGCTGAACTGCGCCCTGGACCTGGAGCGCCACGGCGTTCTGGAAAAATTCGGCGTCGAGATGATCGGTGCCAATGCCGACACCATCGACAAGGCCGAAGACCGTTCGCGCTTTGACAAGGCGATGAAGGCCATTGGCCTTGAATGCCCGCGCTCCGGTATCGCCCATAGCATGGAAGAAGCCAATGCGGTGCTCGAGCGCCTGGGCTTCCCGTGCATCATCCGTCCGTCCTTCACCATGGGCGGCACGGGTGGCGGCATCGCCTACAACCGTGAAGAGTTCGAAGAGATCTGCGCCCGTGGTCTGGACCTTTCGCCGACCAAGGAGCTGCTGATCGACGAATCGCTGATCGGCTGGAAGGAATACGAAATGGAGGTTGTCCGTGACAAGAAGGACAACTGCATCATCGTCTGCTCCATCGAGAACTTCGACCCGATGGGTGTGCATACCGGTGACTCCATCACCGTTGCACCAGCGCAGACCCTGACCGACAAGGAATACCAAATCATGCGCAACGCCTCCTTGGCGGTGCTGCGCGAGATCGGCGTCGAAACCGGCGGTTCCAACGTCCAGTTCGGTATCTGCCCGAACACCGGCCGCATGGTCGTGATCGAGATGAATCCGCGTGTATCGCGCTCCTCGGCGCTGGCCTCCAAGGCCACTGGCTTCCCGATCGCCAAGATCGCCGCCAAGCTGGCGGTGGGGTATACCCTCGACGAACTGCAGAACGACATCACCGGCGGCCGTACCCCGGCGTCCTTTGAGCCGTCGATCGACTATGTCGTCACCAAGCTGCCGCGCTTTGCCTTCGAGAAGTTCCCCAAAGCCGACGCCCGCCTGACCACCCAGATGAAATCCGTGGGTGAAGTCATGGCCATTGGCCGTACCTTCCAGGAGTCCCTGCAGAAAGCCCTGCGTGGTCTGGAAGTGGGTGCATGCGGCCTCGACCCGAAAGTCGACCTGGCCAACCCGGAAGCCAACAGTATCCTCAAGCGCGAGCTGACCGTGCCAGGCGCCGAGCGTATCTGGTACGTCGCCGACGCCATGCGCGCTGGCATGACCTGCGAGCAGATCTTCGACCTGACCGGCATCGACATGTGGTTCCTGGTGCAGATGGAAGACCTGATCAAGGAAGAAGAGAAGGTCAAGACCCTGGCTCTGTCGTCGATCGACAAGGACTACATGCTGCGCCTCAAGCGCAAGGGCTTCTCGGACCAGCGTCTGGCCAAGCTGCTCGGCATCACCGACAAGAACCTGCGCCGTCACCGCCACAAGCTCGAAGTGTTCCCGGTGTACAAGCGCGTCGACACCTGCGCTGCCGAGTTCGCCACCGACACCGCCTACCTGTACTCGACCTATGAGGAAGAGTGCGAGGCCAACCCATCGACCCGTGACAAGATCATGATCCTGGGTGGTGGCCCGAACCGTATCGGCCAAGGTATCGAGTTTGACTACTGCTGCGTACACGCTGCCCTCGCGCTGCGTGAAGATGGTTACGAGACCATCATGGTCAACTGCAACCCGGAAACCGTCTCCACCGACTACGACACTTCCGACCGTCTGTACTTCGAACCGCTGACTCTGGAAGACGTGCTGGAAGTCTGCCGCGTCGAGAAACCGAAGGGCGTCATCGTTCACTACGGCGGCCAGACCCCGTTGAAACTCGCCCGCGCCCTGGAAGAAGCCGGCGTACCGATCATCGGTACCAGCCCGGACGCTATCGACCGCGCCGAAGACCGCGAGCGCTTCCAGCAGATGGTTCAGCGTCTGAGCCTGCTGCAGCCGCCAAACGCCACCGTGCGCAGCGAAGAAGAAGCCATCAGCGCCGCTGGCGGCATCGGCTACCCGCTGGTGGTGCGTCCTTCTTACGTACTGGGCGGTCGTGCCATGGAGATCGTCTACGAGTTGGACGAGCTCAAGCGCTATCTGCGTGAAGCGGTGCAGGTCTCGAACGACAGTCCGGTACTGCTCGACCACTTCCTCAACTGCGCCATTGAAATGGACGTGGATGCGGTCTGCGACGGTACTGACGTGGTGATCGGCGCGATCATGCAGCACATTGAGCAGGCCGGTGTTCACTCCGGTGACTCGGCATGCTCGCTGCCACCTTACTCGTTGAGCAAGGAAGTGCAGGACGAAGTCCGCGTTCAGGTCAAGAAAATGGCTCTGGAGCTGGGTGTCGTCGGTCTGATGAACGTGCAGTTGGCCCTGCAGGGTGACAAGATCTACGTGATCGAAGTCAACCCACGCGCCTCGCGTACCGTACCGTTCGTCTCCAAGTGCATCGGCACTTCGCTGGCGATGATCGCGGCTCGAGTCATGGCTGGTAAGACCCTGAAAGAGCTGGGCTTCACCCAGGAAATCATTCCGAACTTCTACAGCGTCAAAGAAGCCGTCTTCCCGTTCGCGAAGTTCCCAGGTGTTGACCCGATCCTCGGCCCTGAGATGAAATCCACTGGTGAAGTCATGGGTGTCGGCGACAGCTTCGGTGAAGCCTTCGCCAAGGCCCAGATGGGTGCCAGCGAAGTGCTGCCAAGCGGTGGTACCGCCTTCATCAGCGTGCGTGACGACGATAAGCCGCAGGTTGCGGGTGTCGCTCGCGACCTGATCGCCCTAGGCTTCGAAGTGGTTGCTACCGCAGGCACCGCCAAGGTCATCGAGGCGGCTGGCCTGAAGGTGCGCCGTGTGAACAAAGTGACCGAAGGTCGTCCGCACGTGGTCGACATGATCAAGAACGACGAAGTGTCGCTGATCATCAACACTACCGAAGGTCGTCAGTCGATCGCCGATTCCTACTCGATTCGTCGCAATGCGCTGCAGCACAAGATCTACTGCACGACCACCATTGCGGCTGGTGAAGCCATCTGTGAAGCGCTGAAATTCGGTCCCGAGAAGACCGTTCGCCGCTTGCAGGATCTGCACGCAGGACTCAAAGCATGAGCATTACCAAGTACCCAATGACCGTCCAGGGCGCTCGCGCCCTGGAAGAGGAACTGCTCTTCCTGAGCAAGACCGAGCGTCCGCGCCTGAGCCAGGCGATCGGTGAAGCGCGGGAGCTGGGCGACCTCAAGGAAAACGCCGAATACCATGCCGCTCGTGAAGAGCAGGGTATGGTCGAGGCGCGTATCCGCGATATCGAAGGGCGTCTGCAGAACTCGGTGGTGATCGATGTCACCACCATTGCCCACACCGGCAAGGTGATCTTCGGTACCACCGTGGACCTGGAGAACACTGAGACCGGCGATCAGGTTTCCTACCAGATCGTGGGTGAGGATGAGGCGGACATCAAGAAGGGCAAGCTCTCGGCGAGCGCGCCGATTGCCCGTGCCATCATCGGCAAGGAAGAAGGCGACACCGTCGTCGTCAACACGCCAAGCGGCACGGTCGAGTACGAGATTGTCGAAGTCAAGCACATCTGACCGGCGCCTACGCGCGCCGTCCCTTGAGGGCATCCTCTGGCAACTGGCCCAGGTATTCTGGGTCGGTGGCCTGTGGGTTTTTCATGTGGGATTGGTGCCGGCACTCAAGGTGACGGGCCTTGCGCCCTTGTTGGTGCAGGATGTGGCTGCCCAGATTGACCGCTGGTTGATCGGCGTCGCGCTGCTTGGCCTGATGACCCAGCTGGCAGTATTGGCGAGGGTAGACGGTCTGGCGGCCTGGTGGCGACAGTTCCGTGGGCAGATGCTTTTGCTCGGCTTCGGTGCCTGTGTTGGCTATTACACGCTGCGCTACGGGATTTCCGTGGGTGAGCGTTGGCAGATGTTCTGCTTTTTAGTGCTGGGCTTCTCCGGCATCGTGCTGGTGGCCCAACCGGTCCCGGTCAGGGCGCGTCCATCGCGCCACTGACCGGAGCCACCGTCACTTGTAACGGTGGATATTGGACAGCTGCTTGTTCGGCTGCGGATTTTTGCGATAGATCAGCGCTTTCTTACCGATGCTCTGTACCAGTTCGGCGCGGCCGGCCTTGCACAGTTCGGCAATGGCGGCAGCGCGCTCTTCGCGATCTTCCGAGCGGATTTCGACCTTGATCAGTTCATGATCGGTCAGTGCGCGTTCCAGTTCGGCGATGACGCCTTCGTTCAAGCCATTGCCCGCGACGATCAAGACCGGCTTCAGGTCGTGGCCAATCGATTTGTATTGTTTCTTCTGCTCGTTATTGAGCGGCATAATCTGACCCTTTTCGTCTGATTCTGTAAAATTGGCGGCCATTTTACCCGAGGGCCCGTGGCTCCGCCCAGTCAATCACGACGCTAATCATCGAGGTGCCCCGTGGCGCAACGTTCCAAGAGCAGCCATAACTGGCTGAGAGAGCATTTCAACGATCCTTTCGTCAAGCAGGCGCAGAAGGATGGCTATCGCTCGCGCGCGAGCTACAAGCTGCTGGAGATCCAGGAAAAGGACAAGCTGATCCGCCCCGGCATGAGCGTGATCGATCTCGGTGCCGCGCCGGGTGGCTGGTCGCAGGTGACCAGTCGTCTGATTGGTGGTCAAGGGCGGCTGATCGCCTCCGACATCCTGGAAATGGACTCGATCCCCGACGTTACCTTCATTCAGGGCGACTTTACCCAGGATGAAGTGCTGCAACGGATCCTCGAGGCGGTGGGCGATTCGCATGTGGACCTTGTGATTTCAGACATGGCCCCCAATATGAGTGGTACGCCCGCCGTGGACATGCCGCGTGCCATGTTCCTCTGCGAGCTGGCCCTGGACTTGGCGTGCCGCGTGCTTCGCCCGGGTGGGGATTTCCTGATCAAGATTTTCCAGGGCGAAGGTTTCGACCAGTACCTGAAGGACGTGCGTGGCAAGTTCGACAAGGTGCAGATGCGCAAACCGTCGTCGTCGCGTGATCGCTCCCGTGAGCAGTACCTGTTGGGACGCGGCTTCAAGGGGGCGTGAGAGGCGTTTTGCGGATCGGCCGATAGTTATTTCCAATCGGCGGTTCCGTCAGGATCGTCCGAACTTCGTGTAGTCTAGCTTTCACAAAGGGTTACAGACGGCGCCTGCGGATGCGTAGGTAATGTAGTAAGTTAGGGCGGTGAATATCATGCGAGGCACGGCTGCGTCGTGCGCCGACCTCAGAGGGTAGCTAATTGAACGACATGGCAAAGAATCTGATCCTGTGGTTGATCATCGCGGCTGTCCTTGTGACGGTGATGAACAACTTCTCCAGCCCGAACGAGCCGCAGACCCTCAACTATTCCGACTTCATTCAGCAGGTCAAGGACGGGAAGGTCGAGCGTGTTACCGTCGACGGCTATGTCATCACCGGCAAGCGTACCGATGGCGACAACTTCAAGACCGTTCGTCCGGCCATCACCGACAATGGCCTGATCGGCGACTTGGTCGACAACCATGTCGTGGTTGAAGGCAAACAGCCGGAACAGCAGAGCATCTGGACTCAGTTGCTGGTGGCCAGCTTCCCGATCCTGGTCATCATCGCCGTGTTCATGTTCTTCATGCGCCAGATGCAAGGCGGTGCGGGCGGCAAGGGCGGCCCGATGAGTTTTGGCAAGAGCAAAGCGCGCCTGCTGTCCGAAGACCAGGTCAAGACCACTTTGGCCGATGTCGCGGGTTGCGATGAGGCCAAGGAAGAAGTCGGCGAGCTGGTCGAGTTCCTGCGCGATCCGGGCAAATTCCAACGTCTGGGTGGTCGCATTCCGCGTGGTGTGCTGATGGTCGGCCCGCCCGGTACCGGTAAAACGCTGCTGGCCAAGGCCATCGCGGGCGAGGCCAAGGTGCCGTTCTTCACCATTTCCGGTTCCGACTTCGTCGAGATGTTCGTCGGTGTAGGCGCCAGCCGTGTGCGCGACATGTTCGAGCAGGCGAAAAAGCACGCCCCTTGCATCATCTTCATTGATGAGATCGACGCCGTTGGCCGCCACCGTGGCGCCGGCATGGGCGGCGGTCACGACGAGCGTGAGCAGACCCTCAACCAGTTGCTGGTGGAGATGGACGGCTTTGAAATGAACGATGGCATCATTGTCATCGCTGCCACCAACCGTCCTGACGTGCTCGACCCTGCGCTGCTGCGACCCGGTCGCTTCGACCGTCAGGTGGTGGTCGGTCTGCCGGATATCCGCGGTCGTGAGCAGATCCTCAAGGTGCATATGCGTAAGGTGCCGGTTGGCGAGAACGTCAATGCCGCCGTCATCGCCCGCGGTACGCCAGGTTTCTCCGGTGCCGACTTGGCCAACCTGGTCAACGAGGCTTCTCTGTTCGCCGCGCGCGCCAGCAAGCGTCTGGTTGAGATGAAGGAGTTTGAGCTGGCCAAGGACAAGATCATGATGGGTGCCGAGCGCAAGACCATGGTCATGTCCGAGAAGGAAAAACAGAACACCGCCTACCATGAGGCAGGTCATGCCATTGTCGGTCGTCTCGTTCCCGAGCATGACCCAGTCTACAAGGTCTCGATCATTCCGCGCGGTCGTGCGCTTGGTGTGACCATGTTCCTGCCTGAGGAGGACCGCTACAGCCTTTCCAAGCGGGCGCTCGTCAGTCAGATCTGCTCGCTGTACGGTGGCCGTATCGCTGAAGAAATGACCCTGGGCTTCGATGGCGTCACAACCGGTGCGTCCAACGACATCATGCGCGCCAGCCAGATTGCCCGGAATATGGTTACCAAGTGGGGCTTGTCCGAGAAGCTCGGCCCGCTGATGTATGCCGAAGAGGAGGGCGAGGTGTTCCTCGGTCGCAGTGCGGCGAGCCAGCATGCCAGCGTCTCGGGTGAGACTGCCAAGCTGATCGACTCCGAAGTGCGCAGCATCATTGACCATTGCTACGCCACCGCCAAGCAGATCCTCACCGACAACCGCGACAAGCTCGACGCCATGGCCGAAGCCTTGATGAAGTACGAGACCATCGATGCCGATCAGATCGACGACATCATGGCCGGTCGTACGCCGCGTGAACCGCGCGATTGGGATAATGATGCCGGCACCTCCGGCAACCAGGCCTCCCAAGATGATCGTCCGGAGTCGCCAATCGGCGGTCCAGCGGCTCAACACTAAGGGCATCTATGACCTCACAGCAGTACCCGACCCGGTTGCCTTGCGGCAACCGGGTTCTTGATTTGTCCCGTACCCATGTCATGGGTATCCTCAATATCACCCCTGATTCCTTCTCCGATGGCGGGCGCTTCAATCAGCGCGACGAGGCCTTGCGCCATGCCGAGGCGATGGTGGCTGCCGGCGCGACGCTGATCGACATCGGCGGCGAGTCCACGCGTCCCGGCGCTAGAGCGGTGTCGCCGACCGAAGAGCTGGAGCGAGTGGCGCCCATGGTCGAGGCAATCAACAGCCGGCTCGACGTCATCATCTCGGTCGATACCTCCACGCCTGCAGTCATGCGCGAATCCGCTCGGCTAGGTGCGGGATTGATCAACGACGTACGGGCTTTGGAGCGTGATGGTGCCCTGGATGCTGCCGCCGACACGGGTCTGCCGGTGTGCCTGATGCACATGCGCGGCGAGCCGGGCACCATGCAGGACAATCCGCATTACGACGATGTCTCCGCTGACGTGACGCGCTATCTTGAAGAGCGGATGGCCGCATGCGCCGTCGCAGGGATTGCCGCTGACCGAATCATCCTCGATCCGGGTTTTGGCTTTGCCAAGACGCTCGATCACAACCTCAGCCTCTTCAAACACATGGAAGTGCTCTATCGCCTGGGCCGGCCGTTGCTGGTCGGTGTCTCGCGCAAGAGCATGATCGGCCTCACGCTCGATCGCCCCGTTGGCGAGCGGCTTTACGGCAGCCTGGCGCTGGCCGCATTGGCCATGACCAAGGGAGCCAGCATCCTGCGTGTGCACGATGTGGCCGAGACCGTCGACGTGGTGCGAATGATCACTGCGGTGCAGAACGCCGAATAAGAACATTGGAGTCCCTATGAGCAGAAAATACTTTGGTACCGACGGTATCCGTGGCCGCGTCGGCGAATACCCGATCACCCCTGACTTCATGCTGAAGTTGGGGTGGGCAGCGGGCATGGCGTTCCGCAAGCAGGGCAATTGCCGCGTCCTGGTGGGCAAGGACACCCGGATTTCGGGCTACATGTTCGAGTCCGCGCTCGAAGCGGGCCTCTCTGCCGCCGGTGCCGATGTGATGTTGCTCGGCCCCATGCCGACTCCGGCGATCGCTTACCTGACTCGAACCTTCCATGCAGAGGCCGGCATTGTCATCAGTGCTTCGCACAATCCACACGATGATAACGGCATCAAGTTCTTCTCCGGCCAAGGCACCAAATTGCCCGACGAGGTCGAGCTGATGATCGAGGAATTGCTCGATCAGCCGATGACTGTGGTCGAGTCCAGCAAGCTGGGCAAGGTTTCCCGCATCAACGACGCGGCGGGCCGTTACATCGAGTTCTGCAAGAGCAGCGTGCCCACCAGTACCAATTTCGAGGGGCTCAAGCTGGTGGTCGATTGTGCTCATGGTGCTACCTACAAGGTGGCGCCAAGCGTGTTCCGTGAGCTCGGCGCCGACGTCACCGTACTGCATGCCCAGCCTGACGGGCTGAACATCAACGAAGGCTGCGGCTCGACCCATATCGAGTCGCTGCAGGCCGCCGTATTGGTGGGCCATGCCGACCTTGGGATCGCCTTCGATGGTGATGGCGACCGTGTGCTGATGGTCGACCATACCGGCGCCATCGTTGATGGTGACGAGCTGCTGTTCATCATCGCCCGCGACCTGAAAGATCGAGGCAAGCTGCAGGGCGGTGTGGTCGGCACGCTGATGAGCAACCTGGGCTTGGAGCTGGCGCTCAAGGACCTGGACATTCCGTTTGCCCGGGCCAAGGTGGGTGATCGTTATGTGATGGCCGAGCTGCTCGAGCGCGACTGGCAGCTCGGCGGCGAGAATTCTGGACACGTCGTGTGCTGCAATCACACCACCACCGGAGATGCGATCATTGCCGCGCTGCAGGTGTTGCTGGCGCTCAAGCGCCGGGGCGAGACGCTTGCTCAGGCCCGCCAGGGGCTGCGCAAGTGCCCGCAGGTGCTGATCAATGTGCGCTTTGGTGCGAGCAAGGTGGACCCACTGGAGAACCCTGCCGTGCAAGAGGCCAGCGCCAAGGTCACCGAGGCCATGGCCGGGCGCGGGCGTGTGCTGCTGCGTAAGTCCGGTACCGAGCCTCTGGTGCGAGTGATGGTCGAAGGCGACGACGAAAACCAGGTCCGCGGTCATGCCGAAGCCTTGGCCAAATTGGTCGCTGAAGTTTGTGCCTGAAATAGGCTTGCCAGCGCAGATCCGGTTGGGTAAGATCTGCGCCCACTTTGACCGACGAGGTAAAGCATGCGTCGCCCCATGGTAGCTGGTAACTGGAAGATGCACGGTACCCGCGCCAGCGTCGCTGAGCTGACCGAAGGCTTGAGCAATCTGGCCTTGCCGAGCGGAGTGGAAGTCGCGGTGTTTCCGCCGTCGCTGTTCATCAATCAAGTGATTGATGGGTTGCAGGGCAAGGGAATCACCGTCGGCGCACAGAATTCTGCTGTACAGCCCGAGCAGGGCGCGCTGACTGGCGAGATTGCGCCGAGTCAGCTGGCTGAAGCAGGCTGCAAGCTTGTGCTGGTCGGGCATTCGGAGCGTCGCCAGATCGTTGGCGAAAGCGATGAAGTGCTCAATCGCAAGTTCGCAGCCGCTCAGGCAAGTGGTTTGAAGCCTGTGCTCTGTGTGGGGGAAACCCTTGAGGAGCGCGAGGCAGGCAAGACGCTGGAAGTGGTTGGGCGTCAGCTGAGCAGTATCATCGATGAATTCGGTGTTGCCGCTTTTGCCAACGCTGTAATTGCCTATGAGCCTGTTTGGGCCATCGGTACAGGTCTGACGGCGACGCCTCAGCAAGCTCAGGATGTGCATGCAGCCATTCGAGCCCAGCTGGCGGCGCAGGACGCCGAAGTTGCCGCGAAAGTGCAGCTTCTTTATGGCGGCAGCGTGAAGGCGGCCAATGCGGCCGAACTGTTCGGCATGCCGGATATCGATGGGGGGCTCATTGGTGGAGCGTCCCTGAACGCAGACGAATTCGGTGCAATTTGTCGCGCCGCAGGAAACTGAACAAATGCTGGAAACAGTCGTAGTTGTTTTTCATCTGTTGGCTGCACTGGCTGTGGTAGTGCTGGTTCTGTTGCAACAGGGTAAAGGTGCGGAAGCAGGTGCATCTTTCGGCGCAGGTGCTTCAAATACTGTGTTCGGAAGCCAAGGTTCCGCTACCTTTTTGAGTAAAGTTACTGCTATACTTGCTGCCACTTTCTTTTTGACTGCTCTTGGGTTAGGATACTTCGCTAAAGAGAAAGCTCATCAGCTGACTCAAGCAGGTCTGCCAGATCCAGCGGTTCTGGAAGTCAAAGAGCAGAAGCCGGCAGTAAATGATGATGTACCGGTGCTCCAGGAGAAGAAGAGCGAAGCCACCAACGCTGGTGACGTACCTCCTCCAACCGAAGAGCAGAAGTAACGGGTTTCAAGAAGTAGTATTGCCGAGGTGGTGGAATTGGTAGACACGCAACCTTGAGGTGGTTGTGCCCATAGGGTGTAGGGGTTCGAGTCCCCTTCTCGGTACCAATTGAAGCATGAGAGCCCGCTTTAGCGGGCTTTCTTGCAGGTGGAGGTTAGATTGACCCTGTAGCGGGTTCGGTCTTATACTTTCGCCCCAGCTTTGTCGCGGGGTGGAGCAGCTTGGTAGCTCGTCGGGCTCATAACCCGAAGGTCGTTGGTTCAAATCCAGCCCCCGCAACCAGCTTCAGCGGAGCCCCTTTTCAGGGGCTTTTTGCTAGCTGAACAGTTCTTGCGCCGTTGTCCAACGGCGCTTTCAGGGATGGGCGCTTTGCCCATTTTTTATTTGCACAGCATGCACGAGGGGGTTCAGGTGTCGAGCAAGCTAGAACAGTTGCAGGCCTTGTTGGCCCCGGTGGTCGAGGGTCTGGGCTATCAATGCTGGGGGATCGAATACGTTTCCCAGGGTAAGCATTCGGTCCTGCGCATCTATATCGACAAGGAAGGCGGAATCCTGGTGGACGATTGCGAAGCTGTCAGTCGCCAAGCCAGTGCCATTCTGGATGTGGAAGATCCGATCACCAACGAATATACCCTCGAGGTGTCCTCTCCTGGCATGGACCGCCCGCTGTTCACTCTGGAACAGTTTGCCTCGCATGCCGGCGAACAAGTGAAGATCAAGCTGCGTACGCCCTTCGAAGGTCGTCGTAACTTCCAGGGCCTTCTCCGCGGTGTGGAGGATCAGGATGTGGTGGTCCAGGTGGACAACCATGAGTTCCTGTTGCCGATCGACTCGATCGACAAGGCCAATATTATTCCCAGTTTTGACTGAGACGTGCCGGGCCCGGCGGACTATCCGGGCCCAATGGCTTGCGCAAGGCGAGGCGTACGATGAGCAAAGAAGTACTGCTGGTTGTTGAATCGGTATCCAACGAAAAGGGTGTACCACCCGGCGTCATTTTCGAAGCGCTGGAAGTGGCCCTGGCCACTGCAACCAAAAAACGTTTTGAGGACGAAGTCGACCTGCGTGTGGAAATCAACCGCCACACCGGTAGCTACGAGACCTTCCGTCGCTGGACCGTGGTTGACGAAGCCGATCTGGATGATCCGGCGATCGAAACCTGGTTGAGCAAGATCCACGAGACCCACCCTGATGCCAAGGTCGGAGACGTGATCGAAGAGAAGATCGAGTCGATCGAATTCGGCCGCATCGCCGCCCAGACCGCCAAGCAGGTGATCGTGCAGAAGGTCCGCGAGGCCGAGCGCGCCCAGGTGGTCGATGCCTACCGTGAGCGTGTTGGCGAGATCATCTCCGGCACCGTCAAGAAGGTGACCCGCGACAACGTCATCGTTGACCTTGGCAACAACGCCGAGGCCCTGCTGGCCCGCGAGGACATCATCCCACGCGAAACCTTCCGTGTCGGTGTCCGCCTGCGTGCACTGCTCAAGGAAATCCGCACCGAGAACCGCGGCCCTCAGCTGATCCTGTCGCGCACCGCGCCGCAGATGCTGATCGAGCTGTTCCGCATCGAAGTGCCAGAGATCGCTGAAGGTCTCATCGAAGTCATGGCCGCCTCCCGTGATCCGGGGTCGCGTGCCAAGATCGCCGTCCGCTCCAAGGACAAGCGCATCGACCCGCAAGGTGCCTGCATCGGCATGCGTGGTTCGCGCGTCCAGGCCGTATCCGGCGAGCTGGGTGGTGAGCGCGTGGATATCGTCCTGTGGGATGAGAACCCGGCGCAGTTCGTCATCAACGCCATGTCGCCGGCTGAAGTCGCGGCGATCATCGTTGATGAAGATGCCCATGCAATGGACATCGCAGTCGCCGAAGACAACCTGGCCCAAGCCATTGGCCGTGGTGGTCAGAACGTTCGCCTGGCCAGTCAGTTGACCGGCTGGACCCTGAACGTGATGACCGAGAAGGACATCCAGGCCAAGCAACAAGCAGAAACCGGCGACATCCTGCGCAACTTTATCGAGGAACTGGAAGTCGACGAGGAGCTGGCCCAAGTGCTGGTCGACGAAGGCTTCACCAGCCTCGAAGAAATTGCCTACGTACCGTTGGAAGAAATGCTCAACATCGATGGCTTTGACGAGGAAATCGTCAACGAGCTACGCGCTCGTGCCAAGGACCGTTTGTTGACCAAGGCCATCGCTACCGAAGAAAAACTGGCAGACGCCCATCCGGCCGACGACCTGCTCTCCCTCGAGGGTATGGACAAGGATCTGGCGGCGGAACTGGCGGTGCGCGGCGTGGTTAACCGCGAAGACCTGGCCGAGCAGTCGATTGACGATCTGCTCGACATCGACGGCATCGACGAAGAGCGTGCCGGCAAGTTGATCATGGCCGCCCGAGCCCATTGGTTCGAGTAATTAGGCGCGGCCTGAGGAGAGAAGTGCATGACGCAAGTCACGGTGAAAGAACTGGCCCAAGAGGTCGAGGCACCGGTAGAGCGCCTGCTGCAGCAGATGCGTGAGGCAGGTCTGCCGCACACCGACGCCGGTCAGGTAGTGACCGATAACGAGAAGCAGGTTTTGCTGACTCATCTGAAAAGCAGCCACAAGAGCAAGGCGGAAGAGCCGCGCAAGATCACCTTGCAGCGCAAGACCACTAGCACCCTGCGTGTCGCCGGTAGCAAAAGCATCAGCGTAGAAGTACGCAAGAAGAAAGTATTCGTGCAGCGCAGCCCGGAGGAAATCCAGGCTGAGCAGAAGCGCGAGCTGGAGGAGCGCCGTGCAGCCGAGAATGCCGCACGCGAGAAGGCGGACGCCGAAGCTCGCCAGCGCGCTGAGGAGCAGGCGCGTCGTCAAGCGGCTGAAACCGCAGCCCAAGCGCCTGTCGAGAAAGCTGCGCCTGCAGCGGTAGCGGCCCCGGCTCCGGTTGTTGCCGAGGCACCTGCGTCCGAAGATGCCGCTGCGCGTGCCGCTGAGCGCAAGAAGGACGAGACTCGTCGCAACGAAAGCCGTGTCCGTGACGAAGACCGTCGTGGTGGTGAGCGCCGTGGCGAAGCCCCGCGCGTATCCATCAAGGTCAAGGTCAAGGAAAAGGAAAAGGCGCCGACCCCTCGTGCTGCCCCACGTACCACCGACGAAGAGAGCGATGGTTTCCGTCGCGGTCGCGGTGGCAAAGGCAAACCGAAGAAGCGCAACCAGCATGGTTTCCAGAACCCGACCGGTCCAGTCATCCGTGACGTGACCATCGGCGAGACGATTACTGTTTCCGAACTTGCACAACAGATGTCGGTCAAGGCCGCCGAAGTCGTCAAGTTCATGTTCAAGCTGGGGACCCCGGTCACCATCAACCAGGTGCTCGACCAGGAAACCGCTCAGTTGGTAGCCGAAGAACTGGGCCACAAGGTGACCCTGATCAGCGACACCGCTCTGGAAGACTCCCTGGCAGAATCGCTGAAGTTCGAAGGCGAGACCGAGCCGCGTGCACCGGTAGTGACCGTAATGGGTCACGTCGACCACGGTAAGACCTCGCTGCTCGACTACATCCGTCGTGCCAAGGTTGCTGCAGGCGAGGCCGGCGGCATTACCCAGCACATCGGTGCCTACCACGTCGAAACCGATCGTGGCATGGTCACCTTCCTCGACACCCCTGGCCACGCTGCGTTCACCGCGATGCGTGCCCGTGGTGCCAAGGCCACCGACATCGTGATCCTGGTAGTGGCGGCGGACGACGGCGTGATGCCGCAGACCCGCGAAGCCGTCCAACACGCCAAGGCTGCCGGAGTTCCGCTGGTGGTTGCGGTTAACAAGATCGACAAGCCGGGTGCCGACATCGATCGCATTCGTAACGAACTGGCTGTTGAAGGCGTGACCTCCGAGGATTGGGGTGGTGACACTCCGTTCGTCAAGGTTTCCGCGAAGATGGGTACCGGTGTCGACGAACTGCTCGAGGCCGTGCTGCTGCAGGCAGAGATCCTCGAGCTGACCGCCACGCCAACCGCACCTGGTCGTGGTGTCGTGGTCGAGTCGCGCCTGGACAAGGGCCGCGGCCCGGTCGCTACCATCCTGGTTCAGGACGGTACGCTGCGTCAGGGTGATATGGTCCTGTGCGGCTCCAACTATGGCCGCGTGCGTGCCATGCTCGACGAGAACGGCAAGCCTGTGAAGGAAGCCGGCCCGTCGATCCCGGTCGAAATTCTCGGTCTGGACGGCACTCCGGAAGCCGGTGACGAGCTGTCCGTGGTCGCCGACGAGAAGAAAGCCCGTGAAGTCGCCCTGTTCCGTCAGGGCAAGTACCGCGAGGTCAAGCTGGCTCGTGCTCACGCCGGCAAGCTGGAAAACATCTTCGAGACCATGGGTCAGGAAGAGAAGAAGACGCTCAACATCGTCCTCAAGACCGACGTGCGTGGTTCTCTGGAAGCGCTGCAGGGCTCGCTGTCGGGCCTGGGCAACGACGAAGTTCAGGTGCGCGTGATTGGTGGCGGTGTCGGTGGTATCACCGAGAGCGATGCCAACTTGGCGCTGGCGTCCAACGCGGTGCTGTTCGGCTTCAACGTTCGTGCCGATGCCGGTGCGCGCAAGATCGTCGAGCAGGAAGGTCTGGATATGCGTTATTACAACGTGATCTACGACATCATCGAAGACGTCAAGAAGGCCCTGACCGGCATGCTCGGCAGCGATGTTCGCGAGAACATCCTGGGTGTCGCCGAAGTACGTGACGTGTTCCGCTCGCCGAAGTTCGGCGCCATCGCTGGCTGTATGGTCATCGAGGGTACCGTGTACCGCAACCGTCCGATCCGCGTACTGCGCGAGGACGTGGTGATCTTCGAAGGCGAACTGGAATCGCTGCGTCGCTTCAAGGACGATGCTGCCGAAGTTCGTTCGGGCATGGAGTGCGGTATTGGCGTCAAGAGCTACAACGACGTCAAGGTCGGCGACAAGATCGAAGTCTTCGAGAAAGTCCAGGTGGCACGTACCCTGTAAGGGCCGTGCCGGGCGCAAGCCCCGCCCTTGGGCGGTTTGCGGCGCCTCTGAAGGTAACGCCCGGTCAGGCTCCAGCCTGTCCGGGCGTTTGCCGCTTTAGTTACAGGTAGCAAGAATGGCAAAAGAATATAGCCGTACCCAACGCATCGGCGATCAGATGCAGCGCGAGCTGGCCGAACTGATCCGTCGTGAAGTCAAGGATCCGCGTGTCGGCCTGGTGACAATCACCGCCGTGGATGTCAGCCGTGACCTGGGCCATGCCAAGGTCTTCATCACCGTCATGGGCCAGGATGGCGCCGATGCCGTGCCGCAGACCCTCAAGGCCCTCAACAGTGCAGCGAGTTTCCTGCGCCTGCACCTGGGGCGTGTCATGCAACTGCGCAGCGTACCGCAGCTGCATTTCCACTTCGATGAGAGCGTCAGCCGCGGTGCCCACCTGTCGGCGCTGATCGAGCGTGCAGTGGCGGAAGATCGCCTGCACAAGGATGCCGACAAGCCGGACGCCGAGGAGTAATCGGTGGCTCAGGTCAAACGAATCCGCCGCAACGTAAGCGGCATCATCCTGCTCGACAAGCCGTTGGGGTTCACCTCCAACGCCGCGTTGCAGAAGGTCCGCTGGCTGCTCAATGCCGAGAAGGCTGGCCATACCGGTAGCCTCGACCCGTTGGCCACTGGCGTGCTGCCGTTGTGCTTCGGCGAGGCTACCAAGTTCTCCCAGTACCTGCTCGACTCCGACAAGGGCTACGAGACAGTCATGCAACTTGGGCAGACTACCAGTACCGCCGATGCCGAAGGCGAGGTCTTGCAAACCCGCGATGTGACCGTTGGTCGTGCAGATATCGAAGCTGTTTTGCCACGTTTTCGCGGTGAAATCAGTCAGGTACCGCCGATGTACTCGGCCCTCAAGCGTGACGGCCAGCCGCTGTACAAGCTGGCACGTGCAGGAGAGGTAGTGGAGCGCGAGGCGCGTTCTGTTACTATTAGCCGCTTGGAGTTGATCGAGTGCGAAGGCACTCGGGTTCGCCTGTCGGTCGGTTGCAGCAAAGGCACCTATATCCGCACCCTGGTGGAGGATATCGGTGAGGCGTTGGGCTGTGGTGCCTACGTCGCGCAACTGCGCCGTACCCAGGCCGGCCCCTTCGAGCTGGCACAGACCGTGACCCTCGATGAGCTCGAGCAGGCCCACGCCGAAGGTGGCAACGAAGCGCTTGATCGCTTCCTGATGCCGTCCGACAGCGGATTGCAGGATTGGCCACTGGTGCGTCTCTCCGAGCACAGCGCGTTCTACTGGCTGCATGGCCAGGCGGTTCGTGCGCCGGATGCGCCGCAGTTCGGCATGGTCCGAGTACAGGATCACAATGAACGCTTCATCGGTATCGGTGAGGTGAGCGAAGACGGGCGTATTGCGCCGCGTCGACTGATTCGGTCGGAATGATCGAAACCGTACGTCCAAGCCCTGGCCCAAGCGTACGGAACCGAGGGTGGCTGTTAATAGGCACGGTCACACCTCTACTCATTAATACAGGGATTCGTCCCTGGCCTATTGGAGACCGTCCGCGGGATCCGTTTATCAGGAGAAGCCAAATGGCCCTCAGCGTTGAAGAAAAAGCTCAGATCGTTGCCGAATACCAGCAAGCCGCCGGCGATACCGGTAGCCCGGAAGTGCAGGTTGCTCTGCTGACCGCCAACATCAACAAGCTGCAAGGCCACTTCAAGGCCAACGAGAAAGACCACCACTCCCGTCGTGGTCTGATCCGTATGGTTAACCAGCGTCGTAAGCTGCTGGACTACCTGAAGGGCAAAGACACCACTCGTTACAGCGCCCTGATCGGTCGCCTGGGTCTGCGTCGCTAATAGCGTCCTGGCCAGTGGTGTGCATGGCGTGTCGCAGGTTTCGGGAGTGCTGCCTGGCAGCACTCGCGTCAGGCACGCCACGCGTATCTACGAGGTTGGCAGCCTGGTTGTGCTGAGCGGTTTTACCGCGCAGCGGCCAGGCTCCCAGCCTCGTGTTGTATCTGGACGGTCAATGGGGCCGATTCCCCGTTCTGCCCAAGAATTCGCAAGAACAAGTTCCCCCCAGAGCCACTGAAAAAAGGTAGGAAACCGTGAACCCGGTAATCAAGAAATTCCAGTTCGGTCAGTCGACCGTAACCCTCGAGACGGGCCGCATTGCCCGCCAGGCGACCGGCGCCGTGCTGGTCACCGTCGACAACGACGTCACCGTGCTGGTGACCGTGGTCGGTGCCAAGCAGGCAGATCCAGGCAAGGGCTTCTTCCCGCTGTCCGTGCACTACCAGGAAAAGACCTACGCCGCTGGTAAGATCCCAGGTGGCTTCTTCAAGCGTGAAGGCCGTCCTTCCGAGAAAGAAACCCTGACTTCGCGCCTGATCGACCGCCCGATCCGCCCGCTGTTCCCTGAAGGGTTCATGAACGAAGTGCAGGTTGTCTGCACCGTGGTTTCCACCAGCAAGAAGACCGATCCGGACATCGCTGCGATGATCGGTACTTCGGCTGCCCTGGCCATCTCCGGTATCCCGTTCGAAGGCCCGATCGGCGCAGCCCGCGTTGCCTTCCACGAAAGCACCGGCTACCTGCTGAACCCAACGTACGAGCAACTGGAAGCCTCCAGCCTCGACATGGTCGTGGCCGGTACCGAATCCGCTGTACTGATGGTTGAATCGGAAGCCAAAGAGCTGACCGAAGACCAGATGCTGGGCGCTGTGCTGTTCGCTCACGACGAGTTCCAGGCCGTGATCCAGGCCATCAAGGAATTCGCTGCCCAAGCCGGCAAGCCGACTTGGGACTGGCAGCCAGCCCCAGCCAACACCGAGCTGCTGAACCTGGTGCGCGCCGAGTTCGGCGAGGCCATCTCCCAGGCCTACACCATCACCCTGAAGGCCGATCGCTACAACCGTCTGGGTGAGCTGCGCGACCAGGCCGTCGCCCGTTTGTCCAATGAAGAAACCGGCCCGACCGCCGGCCAAATCAAGGACATCTTCGGCGAACTGGAATACCGCACCGTCCGCGAGAACATCGTTAACGGCAAGCCGCGTATCGACGGCCGTGACACCCGCACCGTGCGCCCGCTGAACATCGAAGTCGGCGTTCTGCCCAAGACCCACGGTTCGGCCCTGTTCACCCGTGGCGAAACCCAGGCCCTGGTCGTCGCGACCCTGGGTACTGCCCGTGATGCCCAGCTGCTGGATACCCTGGAAGGCGAGAAGAAAGACGCCTTCATGCTGCACTACAACTTCCCACCGTTCTCGGTAGGCGAGTGCGGTCGCATGGGCGGCGCTGGCCGTCGTGAAATCGGCCACGGCCGTCTGGCTCGTCGTGGCGTCCAGGCCATGCTGCCGAGCGACAGCGAGTTCCCATACACCATCCGCGTCGTATCGGAAATCACCGAGTCCAACGGCTCCAGCTCCATGGCCTCGGTCTGCGGTGCCTCCCTGGCACTGATGGATGCAGGCGTACCGATGAAGGCGCCTGTGGCCGGTATCGCCATGGGTCTGGTCAAGGAAGGCGACAAGTTCGCAGTCCTGACCGACATTCTGGGTGACGAAGACCACCTGGGCGACATGGACTTCAAGGTTGCTGGTACCGCCAAAGGCGTTACCGCACTGCAGATGGACATCAAGATCAACGGTATCACCGAAGAGATCATGGAAATCGCCCTGGGCCAGGCCCTGGAAGCGCGCCTGAACATTCTCGGCCAGATGAATCAGATCATCGCCCAGTCGCGCAGCGAGCTGTCGGCCAACGCACCGACCATGCTGGCGATGAAGATCGACACCGACAAGATCCGTGACGTCATCGGCAAAGGCGGCGCGACCATCCGCGCTATCTGCGAAGAGACCAAGGCTTCGATCGACATCGAAGACGACGGTTCGATCAAGATCTTCGGCGAGACCAAGGAAGCGGCCGAAGCGGCCAAGCAGCGCATCCTGGGCATTACCGCTGAAGCCGAGATCGGCAAGATCTACCTGGGCAAGGTCGAGCGCATCGTCGACTTTGGCGCCTTCGTCAACATCCTGCCGGGCAAAGATGGTCTGGTGCACATCTCCATGCTCAGCGATGCGCGTGTAGAGAAGGTCACAGACGTTCTGAAAGAAGGTCAGGAAGTCGAAGTGTTGGTACTGGACGTGGACAACCGCGGCCGTATCAAACTGTCGATCAAGGACGTTGCGGCTGCCAAGGCCTCCGGCGTCTAAGCCTCTTCAGGCGAAAGAAAGGACCCAATAGGGTCCTTTTTTTTTTCGCCTCGATTTTTCCTTGGTCCACTTGCATCTTGCATGCAGGATTTTGCCTGCCCTTGCAAATTGCACGATCGCAATCCGAATCGATTATTTTAACTATTTGAATTTAAAGAGATTTTTTATCCGGAAAAGCTGGCACAGCACATGCAACGGTAGGTTTACCTGCTGCCAGGAACCACGGCGCAGACCTTTCGAACAACAGGAGTGACTCACATGAAGAAATTCGCCATTGCTGCCGCTACTGCCACCGCCCTGACTCTGACCATGGCTAATGCGGCATTTGCCCAGCAGCCCGCCCAGTCGTCCCCAATGACGCTGGCGGCCGGTGAAGTGACCAAGGCCAAGGAAGAGACTAAAGACACTTGGATCACCACCAAAGTGAAGGCCGACCTGATGACAGAGAAAGGCATCCCTGGCAGCGACATCAAGGTCGAAACCAATAAGGGTGTGGTCTCCCTGTCCTCTGACGTGGCGATCACCGCCTCGCAGAAAGAACAGGCGATCGCCATCGCCAAGGCTATCAAGGGTGTCCAGGCTGTGTCGGCTGACGGCCTGAAAACCGAGTAAGGATTGTCCCGTCGGCCAAAAGGATTTGGCCACCTTTTCATCGAGGGCCGCTGTGCGCCCCTTTCGCTAGCGTTGACGCGAGCGACAGGGCCGTACAGCGGCCTTCGACTTTCATTCACCGCCCAAACGCACAGGGTTGAACGTGATCACATCACTCTCGAAGCATTCCTGCTCGACGATCAGCGGCTCCACCAATGGCCGGCTGTCACGGAAATGCGCGGTTTGGGTGTGCGCCTCGTACGCGGCGTCGTCGCGATAGATCTCATAGAGGTAGATCACGTCCGGATCGAGACGGTCCTGTGACACATCGAACACCAGACAACCTGGCTCATTGGCCACCGAGGCCGCCGCATTGGCCTTGATGGCGTTCAGAAATTGTTCAGCGCTGCCGTTCTTTACACGGGTCTTGATGAAGAGGCTGTACACAAAGCGATCCTTTTGTTTTAAATTTGCTCGCAAATTGTATACATATAAGGAGCCGCGTCCATGTCTGATCTTCCTGCCCGTCCTGGCCGTCTGAATGGT
Source organism: Pseudomonas guariconensis (assembly GCF_900102675.1). Classification (GTDB taxonomy): domain Bacteria; phylum Pseudomonadota; class Gammaproteobacteria; order Pseudomonadales; family Pseudomonadaceae; genus Aquipseudomonas; species Aquipseudomonas guariconensis. Next base: position 38,104 of record NZ_FMYX01000015.1, on the reverse strand, counting down.
CTGCGTCATCTCGCCCTGCTGGTTCCCAACCTGGAAGAGTGCGAACGTTTCTACGTCGACCTGCTTGGTATGGAAGTGCTGCACCGGGCTCACGAAGATCTGGTCTACCTGACCTGCGGTAACGACAACCTGTCCCTGGGGCGCGGTGCGGGTGCGGCTAACGGCTTGCAGACCTTGGACCACTATGGGTTCATTGTCGACAGCGTGGAGGAGCTGGACGCTTGGTACCTGTACTTCAAGGCGCACGGTGTGACCCTGCTGGATCGCCCATTCGATCATGGCGATGGTGCGCGTAGCTTCCATGTCCTCGACCCGGCCGGCAACAAGGTGCAACCGCTGTATCACCCGGCGGTTTCCGGACAGCGGCTGGTCTGAAGGTAGGGTTTGCGGGTAGCTCCGCTCCTACAGGGCCACTACACCCTCTGTAGGAGCGGGTTTACCCGCGAAGATGACACCGGTGGCCAAGGGCACCCCAAGGTGCCTGCAGGGGCGGGCTACTCGGCATCCAAGTGCAATGGCGTGATGACCCGCCCATCGCTTTCAGCCTGGCCCAGGTTGGTATCGATGAAGTACACCCGGTCGTCTTCCAACTGACCTTTGTCCACCAGGTAGTCCTTGATGCTGCCAGCCCGATCTTGGCCCAACTGACGCAACAGCGCGGTACTTTCAGCCCAGGACTTGATCACCGCATCGTGCAGCTTGGCGGTGCGTTCGTCGCGGCTCAGTTGTTGCCATTCGGCCGGAGGTTGCTGTTTGAGACGGGCGCGGTAGATACCCTCGAGCATCGCCGGTTTGTCACTGTCGTCGACCACCAGCATCGATGCATTGGCTGGCACCTTGTCGCCGCGGCGCTGGAGGATCTTGTACCAGGTCGCCTGGTACTCGCGCTCCAGGCGTTGCTTGGCGATCAGCGGGCCATCGCTGCTCTGAGCACTGGTGCCTTCGATTTCCAGGCGCAGTTCTGGGCGCTCCTTGAGCGCACTGGCCAGTTTGTCCAGTGCGGACTGGGCGTCGGCACTGAGGTCGCTGGAGCCTGGCGCGAATGCCACATTACCCAGATCCTCGGCGCCACCGCCGGCAATCAGGCCGCCGATGAACTTGAACGGTGCCTGGGCTGCGCGCAGCACCAGATTGCGCAAGGTTTGCCAGATGATCGGCATGACGCTGAACTGTGGATTGTTCAGGTCGCCGGTCACCGGCAGCTCGATGGAGATCTTGCCTTCGGTGTCCTTGAGCAGGGCGACTGCCAGGCGGATCGGCAGGTCCACGGCATCGGGGCTGTCGACCTTCTCACCCAGCTGCAGCTGCTCGACCACCACCTTGTTTTCAGCCTTGAGTTGGCCGTTGGTGATCAGGTAGTGCAGGTCCAGGTTCAGTCGGCCTTTGCGGATGCGGAAGCCCGCGAACTTGCCGGAGTAGGGCGTCAGCGTGGTCAGCTCGACGCGTTTGAAGCTGGTGGCGATGTCCAGGCTGGCCAGTGGGTTGAACGGGTTGAGCGCACCTTTGATGGTCACCGGTGCGTAACGATCGACCTTGCCTTTCACATCGACCTTGGCCGGTGCCGGCTTTCGGTTGTCGATGGTGCCGATCTGGCCGTTGAGCTGCTGGATGGCAGTGGCGAAGTTGGGGGTCAGGGTGAGGTCGGCGAAGTTGGCCGAGCCATCGTTGATGTCGATTCCACCGATGCGGATGCCCAGCGGCTTGTCAGTGCTGGCAGTGGCCGGCTTGGTTTGACTGGTTGCGGGTGCGCTGGCCGGTTGAGGGATCAGCAGATCGTCGACGTTGGTGGTGCGGTCTTCATTGATGATGAAGCGTGCATAGGGCTGCAACAGCGCCACCTTGTCGATCGACAGGGCATCGCCATGGACATACGACAGACCGCTCAGATCCAGTTGCTGCCATTTGACGAAGTCGCGATTTTTGATGGTGTCCAAAGTGTGCAGCTGGCTGACCTGGGCTTTGCCGCCGACGCTGAAGGCCAGTGGTTCGGTACTCTTGAGATCGACCTTCAGGTCGCTGGAAAGCATGCCGCTGCGCAATTCCAGGCGGATGAACGGGCTGATGTAGGCCTGGGCCACGCGCAAGTCGATATCACGGGTGCTGACATCCAGCTTGGCGGTGACCGGCGCCAGATTGACTTGGCCGGCCGCCTGCAGCTTGCCTTGCTTGCCGACCCCGGTGTCGAGCTTGAGTGTGAAGGGCGACTGGTTGAGGCTGTCGAAGTTCTGCAGGTCGGCGTTGAGCGGGCCCACATCCAGTGCCACAGGCTCCTTCTGGCTACGGTCGGCCAGGTGTACCTGATAGTTGCGCAGTTGCACATCCTTGAGCAGCACCTGCCAGGGCTTGCTCGGCTCCTTGGCGGCCTTTTCCTCGGCACTCGGCTCGGCAGCGGCAGGTTCGGCTTTTTCCTTCGGAGTGGCCTTGGCCGGCTGACTGGCGAACAGCTTTTGCCAGTCAAGCTGGCCGTCGCGTTCGAGAGCGGCCCAGGTCTCGAGCTTTTCGCTGCGGATCTTGCCGACGATGATCTGTTGTTTGGCCAAATCGATGGAAGTTTCGCTCACGTCCAGACTGGCCAGACGCGCCAGCGGGCGTCCGTCCGGTGCCTTGATGGCGAAGGGGGCGACGCGCACCGAGGTGTTGTCCAGCAGCAGCTCGGTTTCCTTGGACAGATTGAGCTTGTAGTGAGTGTCCAGGCTGACCACGCCTTCTTCCAGCACCAGGGGGACCGCATCGCGCACATAGGGCCAGAAGGCTTTCATCCTGCCTTCGGTGACCTTGAGGGTTCCTTCGGAGGCGATAGGGGCCAGGCTCAGGGTACCGCTCCAGTCGATACGTCCACCATTGGGGCCAATGGCCACCAACGCCATGTCGGCATTGTCGTCGGGCAGGGTGCTGAGGTTCTTCAGTTCCAGGTTCATGGAGTCGTAGAGGAACTCGATGGGTTCGCTCGGTCGCAGGTCCTGGAAGTGCAAATAGCCTTCGTTGAGCTTGATGCTGCCGATGCGCAGCGGGAAGGGGTCGCCTGCGGGCTCCTCAGGTTTGGGCTCGCTGGGCGGCAGTTTGAACAGCTGGGTCAGGTTGAGGCTGCCATCCTTGGCGAACAGCACCTCGTTGCGTGGCTTGTCCAGCTCGACAGCCTCCAAGTGCAGGGCCTTGGTCCACAGGCTGTCGAGCGAGAGGTTGGCATAGAGGCGTTCGAAGCCCACCTGCTCCTTGCCCGGTTCGCCGATCTGCAGACCCCAGAGCGTGAGCTCGAGGCTGAACGGGTTGAACTCGATACGTTGCAGGTGTGCCGGCACCGTGGCGTATTGCGCCAGTTGCTGGTTGGCGATGCGCAGGCCGACACCGGGGATGATGAGAAAGCCAAGCAGGCTGTACAGGGCCACGAGGGCCAGCATGGCGCCGAAGGCGCGCGTCAATCCTTTGGGCATGTAAGACGTCATCTGTCTGAAGCGGGGTGCCTTGGAGTATGGCACGTTAAAACGGTTCCGACGAAGCGACCAAAAACCTCACTCGAGTCCCATACGCCGTCTTGCCCGGTGTGCCGAGCCGTTGCGCATGGCCCAGCGCAGCACTGGAGCGATGCGATTGATGCCCAGGCGGATCATGCGCTGCTGAAGAGGATTCTGGTGCAGATCGAGCATATCGCGGGCCCAGTCCGGCAGCAGGTCGATGCCGGCATTGAGCATCAATTTGCCGACCGGTTGCGCCATGCGGCTGGGAGCTGGGGCATCAAGCAGGATATCCACCACCTCATGACTGCGTGCGTCGCACAGCAGCTGTGGGCGCATGCATTGCAAGTAGTCTTCGACTGCCTGACACGAGCGCGGTACATCGCGTGCCCCCAAGCGTTCGGCGATCAGGGCGATCTCGTTGTAGTAGGCGTCCTGGGCCTCGCGGCTGAGATGGGGGTTGCGGTAGCGCAGGTGGGCGGCCAGGAAGCTACTGACCTCGGCGACATGGACCCAGGTCAGCAGGTCGGGGTCGCTGGCGGCATAGGGGCGCCCGTCGGGGGCAGTGCCCACGACCTTGAGGTGGATGGTGCGGACCTTTTCGATCAGCCATTCGGCATCGCGGGTCGAGCCGAACGTGGTGCCGGAGATGAACTGGCTGGTGCGGCGCAGGCGACCGAGCAGGTCCTGGCGGAAGTTGGAATGGTCCCACACCCCAGCCAGGGCCAAAGGGTGCAGCAGTTGCAGCATCAAGGCGCTGATACCGCCGACGAGCATGCTGGGGAAGTCGCCGTGCACCTGCCAACTGATGCTCTGCGGGCCGAACAGGCCCGGGTCACCTTTGGGGGATTCCAGGTCGAGCTGGCCTAGGGCCAGCCCGGTGAGGCTCATGACCTGAGTTTCGATGCGGCGGCGTAAGGCTTCCATGGCGGTCCCGCAGGCCGCCATGGGCGGCCGTCTATTGATTGAGGCGATTGTCGATCAAGCCCTGGACCACGGTCGGGTCGGCCAGGGTCGAGGTATCGCCCAGGTTGTCCAGCTCGTTGCAGGCGATTTTGCGCAGTATACGCCGCATGATCTTGCCCGAGCGGGTCTTGGGCAATGCCGGCGCCCACTGGATCAGCTCGGGTTTGGCGAAGCTGCCGATCTCCTTGCTGACCAAGGCCAGCAACTCGTTCTTGAGCGTGTCGTCCGGGGTGACGCCGTTCATGGGCGTGATGAAGGCATAGATGCCCTGGCCCTTGAGGTCGTGCGGGTAGCCGACCACGGCGGCCTCGGCGATGCTGTCGTGGAGCACGAGAGCGCTTTCGACTTCGGCGGTGCCGATGCGGTGGCCGGAAACGTTGATCACATCGTCGACGCGCCCGGTGATCCAATAATCGCCATCGGCATCGCGACGGGCGCCGTCACCGGTGAAGTAGTAGCCGGGCATGGGCTTGAAGTAGGTGTCGACCATGCGTTGATGGTCGCCATAGACACTGCGGATCTGCCCGGGCCAACTGGCTTTGATCACCAGCAGGCCTGCGCCTGGGCCTTCGATGACCTTGCCTTTTTCGTCCAGCAGCACCGGTTGCACGCCAAACAAAGGTTGCGTAGCGCAGCCCGGCTTGAGGTGGGTGTTGCCTGGCAGCGGGCTGAGCATGATGCCGCCGGTCTCGGTCTGCCACCAGGTATCGACGATGGGGCAGCGCTTCTGGCCCACCGCCTCGAAGTACCATTCCCAGGCTTCCGGATTGATGGGCTCGCCCACGCTGCCGAGCAGGCGCAGGCTTTGTCGGGAGGTGTTCTGTAGGGGCGCCGAACCTTCGCGCATCAGTGCGCGCAGGGCGGTGGGGGCTGTGTAGAAGATGTTCACCTGATGTTTGTCGACCACCTGCCAGAAGCGCGAGGTGTCCGGGTAATTGGGCACGCCTTCGAACATCAGCGAGATGGCGCCGTTGGCCAGGGGGCCGTAGACGATATAGCTGTGGCCAGTGACCCAGCCGACATCGGCGGTGCACCAGAACACCTCGCCATCACGATAGTCGAACACCACCTTGAAGGTCAGCGTGGCCTGCAGCAGGTAACCAGCGGTGGTGTGCAGCACGCCCTTGGGTTTGCCGGTACTGCCGGAGGTATAGAGGATGAACAGTGGATCTTCAGCTTCCATGGCCTCGGGCGGGCAGTCGTCATCGGCCTGTTCCGTGGCTTCGTGATACCAGAGATCACGGCCCTCGCTCCAGGCGATATCGGCCCCGGTGCGCCGTACCACCAGCACGCTGCTGACCGCCGGGCAACTGGCCAGGGCCTTGTCGACGTTCTGCTTGAGCGCAATGCGCTTGGCGCCGCGAACCCCTTCGTCTGCGGTGATCACCGTGCGGCAGTCCGCGTCCAGAATGCGATCACGCAGGGCATCGGGTGAGAAACCACCGAACACGACCGAGTGAATGGCGCCTATGCGGGTGCAGGCGAGCATGGCATAGGCCGCCTCAGGGATCATCGGCATGTAGATGCACACACGATCGCCTTTCTTCACCCCACGGGCCTTCAGGGCATTGGCGAGACGGCAGACCTGGCGGTGCAGCTCGCGGTAGGTGATGGCCTTGGCGTCCTTGGGGTCGTCACCTTCCCACAGCAACGCCGTCTGCTGGCCGCGGGTGGCCAGGTGGCGGTCGATGCAGTTGTAGCTGACGTTCAACTGGCCACCGTCGAACCAGCGCGCCTTGCCGGTCTTCAGATCGCATTGCTGCACACTCGACCAAGGCTTGATCCAGTCCAGGCGCTTGGCCTGTTCGGCCCAAAAGGTATCGGGATCTTCGATCGACTGGCGGTAGAGACGCTGGTAGTCGTCGGGGGAGAGGGCGGCGGACTGGCTCACGGCCAGGGCCTGGGGGTAGTTGCGGATATCGAACATGGCGGGTTGTCCTGCTCTTGTGAGGGGCGAGGGACTGCAGCGGCTATTCGATGGACAGTGTAGAAGGTAGGGGTGTTCCCTGGAGGGCCGCCCCGGTGATTGAGTTGCGTGGTCAGCGTACCTGTGGAGCTTTAGCCGCGAAGCAGGCGTACCGGTGCATGGCACAGGCCGGGTCGGCACTCGCGGCTAAAGCCGCTCCCACGGGGCGCTGGGCACATCTGCGAGTGATATGCAGCACCGTGAAAGCGACCCTATATCAACCGCGGTGGCGACCGCGGAAGTAGTTGATCAGGCCTTGGGTGGAGCCATCCTCAGCGCTGTCTTCCAGACTGCCGACCAGGCGTTGGTATACGCCCTTGCCCAACTCCTTGCCCAACTCCACGCCCCACTGGTCGAAGGCATTGATACCCCAGATGACGCTCTGTACGAACACCTTGTGTTCGTACATGGCCACCAGCGCGCCGAGGCGACGAGGGCTGATGCGCTCTACCACCAAGGTATTGCTCGGGCGGTTGCCCGGAATCACCTTGTGTGGTGCCAGCTTCTCGATGTCCGCTTCATTCAGGCCTTTGGCGCGCAATTCGGCCTCGGCTTCCTCGCGGGTCTTGCCGAGCATCAGCGCCTGGCTCTGGGACAGGCAGTTGGCGTACAGCCACTGGTGGTGGTCGGCCACCGGATTGAAGCTCACCACCGGGACGATGAAGTCGGCCGGGATCAACTGGGTGCCCTGGTGCAATAGCTGGTGGTAGGCGTGTTGGCCGTTGCAGCCGACGCCGCCCCAGATCACTGGACCGGTATCGGTTTTCACCGGGGTGCCGTCCTGCAGCACGCTCTTGCCGTTGGATTCCATGTCCAACTGCTGCAGGTGCTTGGTGATATTGCGCAGGTAATGGTCGTACGGCAGGATCGCGTGGCTCTGGGCGCCCCAGAAGTTGCCGTACCACACGCCCAGCAGGGCCAGCAGCACTGGCATGTTCTTATCGAACGGCGTGGTCTGGAAGTGCTGGTCCATGGTGTAGGCCCCGGACAGCAGCTCCTTGAAGTTTGCGGTGCCGATGGCCAGTGCGATCGGCAGGCCGATGGCCGACCACAGCGAGTAGCGCCCACCCACCCAATCCCACATCGGGAAGATATTCTCTTCGCGCATACCGAAGGCCACGGCGGCAGCCTTGTTGCTCGATACCGCGATGAAGTGGCGGTACAACTCGGCCTCGGAACCGCCCTGGGCCAGGTACCAGGTACGCGCGGCGGTGGCGTTCTTCAGGGTTTCGAGGGTGTTGAACGATTTGGACGAGACGATGAACAGGGTGGTCTCGGCACGCAGATTGGCCGACAGCTCATGGAACTCGCTGCCGTCGATGTTCGCCAGGTAATGGCAGCGCACGCCACGCTGGGCGTAGGGCAGCAAGGCTTCGGAGACCAGCTCCGGCCCCAGGAAGGAGCCGCCGATACCGATGTTCACCACGTCGGTGATGGGCTTTTCGCTGTAACCGCGCCACAGGCCGTCATGGATACGGCCCACCAGTTCGGTGATCTGGTTGAGGACCTTGTGTACTTCCGGCATCACATTGACGCCATTGACACTGAGCTTGTCGCCCACCGGGCGGCGCAGGGCGGTGTGCAGGACCGGACGACCTTCGGAGGCGTTGATGATCTCGCCGCTGAACATCGACTTGATGGCATCGGCCAACCCGACCTGGTTGGCCAGGTTCACCAGCAGATCGCGGGTCTGCTCGGTGATCAGGTTTTTCGAGTAGTCGAGGAACAGGCCGCAGCTGCTGAGGGAAAACTGATCGAAGCGCTTGGGATCGGCTGCGAAGGCTTCGCGCATGCTGAAACCCTGCATGGCGTCGCGGTGTTGCTGGAGCGCCTGCCAGGCGGGCAGTGCCGTCACATCGTGGGGGGTACGGTAATACGCCATTGCGGATGCTTTCCTTGGTGCGTGATGGGCCTTGGACAACAGACAGTTGCTGGCAGTTGCAGGCTGGCCATCATTATAGGCATTGGCTGTCAGGAAGGAATGGGGGGCTTTGCGCCCCCTCACGAGCTCCCGCCCCAGGTATCACGCAGTCTTTTCGTCCAGGTGCAGGTACAGGTTGTCGATCAAGCGGGTAGTGCCCATATAGGCCGCAGCCAGGATCACCAGGTCGCGGTCATCGATCATTGCCGGGCGCAAGGTCACGGCGTGGCGCACTTCCAGGTAGTCTGGGCGGAACCCAGCGGCAACCAGTTGCACCTGCCCCTCGGCAATCAAAGCGGGATAGTCACGCTGGCCCTTGGTGATGGCCTCGGCCATGGTCTTCAAGGTTCGGTACAGCGCAGGCGCAGCAGCGCGCTGCTCCGGGCTCAGGTAGCCGTTGCGCGATGACAGCGCCAGGCCATCCTCGGCGCGCACGGTGGGCTCGCCGATGATCTGGATCGGCATGTTCAGGTCGCGCACCATGGCGCGGATCACCGCCAACTGCTGGAAGTCCTTTTCGCCGAACACTGCAAGGTCGGGCTGGACCATGTTGAACAGCTTGCTGACCACGGTGGCGACGCCTTCGAAGTGTCCAGGGCGGCTGGCGCCACACAAGCCTTCGGACAGTTGCGGCACGCTGACGCGCGTCTGCACTGCCATGCCGTCGGGGTACATCTCCTCGACGGTGGGCGCGAACAGCAGGTGACACCCAGCTTCGAGCAAGCGCTCTTGGTCGGCGGCTAGGGTACGGGGATATTTGTCCAGGTCTTCGCCGGCGCCAAACTGCAGCGGGTTGACGAAGATGCTCGCGACCACGAAATCGGCACGCTGCGCGGCTTTGGTCACCAGTGCGGCATGGCCACTGTGCAGGTTGCCCATGGTCGGCACGAAGCCGATCCGCTTGCCTTCGCCGCGGGCGCGTGCCACGGCGGCGCGCAGTTCTCGGACGGTCTTGACTGTATTCATGCGCTGAACCCGTGTTCGCTACCTGGGAAGCTGACTGCCTTGACCGCTTGCACGTAGGCAGCCAGGGCGCTGTGAATATCCGGCTGGCCTTCCATGAAGTTCTTCACGAACTTGGGCACACGCCCGCTCAGGGATAGCCCGAGCATGTCATGCAGGACCAGCACCTGACCGTCGGTGGCGCTGCCGGCTCCGATACCGATGACCGGAATGCTGACCGCCTGGGTGATCTCGGCGGCCAAGTCGCTGGGCACGCACTCCAGCAGCAGCATGGCCGCACCGGCTTGTTCCAGGGCGATGGCGTCGGCACGCATTTGGCGAGCCTGGGCTTCCTGGCGGCCCTGAACCTTGTAGCCGCCTAGCACATTGACGGTCTGCGGAGTCAGGCCCATGTGCGCGCACACTGGCACGCCACGTTCGGCCAGCAGACGGATGGTCTCTGCCAGCCAGGCGGCGCCTTCGAGCTTGATCATGTGGGCGCCGGCCTGCATCAGGGTGGCGCAGTTGGCGAAGGCCTGCTCAGGTGTGGCGTGGGCCATGAACGGCAGGTCGGCGAGGATCAGGGCGCCCTCGTTGCCACGCTTGACGCAGGCAGTGTGGTAGGCCATTTCGGCGGTCGTGACCGGCAGGGTACTGTCATGGCCCTGCAGGACCATGCCCAGGGAGTCACCCACCAACAGTATTTCCACGCCGGCTGCGCAGGCGGCCTTGGCGAAGGTCGCGTCGTAGCACGTCAGCATGGCGATTTTCTCACCCTTGGCCTTGAGGCCGTGCAGGGTGGTCAGGGTTACTTCAGGCATGTAGGAAATCCTCGTTCAGGCGCTGTGAAAAACGACTGCGTACAACGCGTGTAATCATCTTCCGGAGCGGCACATCATCGTGTGTGATGTTCGGGCACAGGTCCGTCCGAGCCTAAATAGGTAAAAAGGCGGCACTTTGGTGCCACGGGACGCCTATAGTCGTGAGCGAGGGGGGGGAAGTCAATCACCCTGTTACCGCATTGTTACGATCAGGGTGTTACTGGCGTTACCGTTGTCCGAAACGCCCGGATTACAGGCGTTCCAGACCCACGAAGGGGCAGGCCTCAAGCAATTGCGCCAGGCTACGGCCGTCGGCAAGGTGGAAATCGGCGGGTACCAGCTCAGCCAGGGGATAGAGCACGAAAGGGCGCGCCTGCATGTGGTAGTGCGGGACTTTGAGGCGTGGCACGTCGATGACTTGGTCGCCGAACAACAGGACGTCCAGGTCGAGGGTACGGGGCCCCCAGCGCTCCTTGCGCTCGCGGCCTTGGTCAAGCTCGATGGCCTGAAGGGCGTCGAGCAACGCCAGTGGCGCGAGATGGGTGTCCACGGCGGCCACGGCATTGGTGTAGCGCGGTTGGCCGGGGAGCAGGGAGTCGCTGGTATAGAAAGCCGAGGTGGCTGCCAGGCGGGTACCTTCGACGTTGTCCAGCGCCTGCAGGGCGCTTCGCAATTGTTCGGCGGGCTCGGCCAGATTGCTGCCCAGGCCAATGTAGGCGCGGGTCGTCATGTTCAATCCCAGTTTTCGTCGCCGCTGCGCTTGCGCTTGCTGCCACTGCGCTTGCGTTTGCGGGGCGCGGCACCGTCGTCGCGGCTGCCCAGGTCACGGATCATGTCGCGACGTTCGCTGTCGTTGGCGTCCTGATAGTCTGTCCACCATTGGCCCAGATCGTCGGTTTCCTCGCCGGCGCTTTCGCGCAGTAACAGGAAGTCGTAGCCGGCGCGGAAGCGTGGGTTGTCGAGCATCATGTCGGCGCGCTTGCCACTGCGGCGTGGCAGACGCTCCTGCATGTCCCAGATCTCGCGGATCGGCAGGGTGAAACGCTTAGGTATCGCGATGCGTGCGCACTGTTCGGCGATCAGGTCGTGGGCGGCGTTGTTCATGGCCGGAATCGGCGGCACACCCTGGCTTTGCAGGTACAGCGCGCGGCCCGGCAGCGCCGGCCAGAGCAGGGCAGCGAACAGGAAGGCCGGGGTGACCGGCTTGCCTTGCTTGACCCGCAGGTCGGTGTTGGACAGCGCCTGGCTGATCAGGGTGTGGGTGTAGGTCGGGCGTTCTTCCAGCGCATGGGCGCTGGCCGGGAACAGTGGGTCGAATAGGTGCAGGTCCACCAGCATCTCGAAGGTGATTGCGCCTTGGCCGGAAAGGAACAGCTTGAGGCTTTCTTCGAACAGGCGCGCTGGCGGGATCTCTCGCAGCAGCGGAGCCAGGTCGCGGATTGGCTGAACCGTGTGCTTTTCGATGCCGAAATCGAGCTTGGCGGCAAAGCGCACGGCTCGCAGCATGCGCACCGGGTCTTCCTGGTAGCGTTGGGTAGGATCACCGATCAGGCGCAGCAGGCGGTTGCGGATATCGTGCACGCCGTTGGCATAGTCGAGGATGCGTTCGCTGACCGGGTCGTAGTACAGCGCGTTGATGGTGAAGTCACGACGCTGGGCGTCGTCTTCCAAGGTGCCATAAACGTTGTCGCGCAGAATGCGCCCGCTGGCATTGTGCGACGAGCGGTGGCTATCGCCTTGATCTTCTTCGGAGTGATGGGCACGGAAAGTGGCGACTTCGATGATCTCACGGCCAAAATGCACGTGGACCAGCTTGAAGCGGCGGCCAATGATTCGAGCGTTGCGAAACTCTGCGCGGACTTGCTCAGGAGTGGCACTGGTGGCGACGTCGAAATCCTTGGGATTGATACCCAGGAGCAGGTCGCGGACGCAGCCGCCGACCAGATAGGCCTGGTAACCGGCGCTTTGCAGGCGCTCGACGATACTCACCGCGTGGCGGCTGAACTGGCTGCGTTGCAGCGAGTGCTGGCTCTTGTTGATCACTTCAGGCGTGGTGCGCCTGTGGTGCTGACCACGGATAGGAGGACGGAACGACTGGAACAGCTTCTTCAGCATGGGATGCACTGTTTGAAGGAATGTTCGGCCAAGAATAGGAGAATGGCCGCATGATGGGCGGGGATTCTAGCATTTACTCGGGGAATGGTGTAGGCGCTGCTTCGGAGGTGATGCTGGAGGGGGAGAAACGACATGGGGAGCCGAAGCTCCCCAGGAAAGTCGTTGCGTGCTCTTATTGTTTTTCTGCCGGGCTTCTTGTTTTTGTTGATGCCCTGCCCACAAATCTCAAAGCTTGTGGACGACCCCCAACCCGGGGGTGAAGAGCAAACGGATTGCTTTGGTCGCTGATGTTATGCTGATCGTTCGATCCAACCAGTTCAGGCGCTGCTTTTTAGTGCAGTTTTTGTTGTTCTCTGCCTGGCTGTGGGGCAAGCCCCAAACACAACTCCTCTCCAAAAGAATCAGTTAGCTGCGCCTCCGCCGTCTTGTTTTTATTGTGCGTGAGCCGTTTCGTCTTGTTCTTATTCTGGATTGCAGTGCTTGTTATTGTTCTTGTACCAGACATATAGCAGGTGCCGTGCCAACTTTGCTAAACCCAGCAAAATCAAGGCTTTGCGGGTTCTGTGCTTTCGGTGTCATGCAGAAAATGTCGAAATTTCGTTACCGTACGCCTCGGCTGATGTTACGCCTGGGCGGGTGGGGTAACAGATTCCTTGGGCAACTGCGCTGTTACCGAGGAACACCGGCAACGCCGGTGTCAGTGCGGCGAGTAGGTTTCTTCGTGGCGGCACCCGCTCCCGCAGGTTTCGTGGCGCATTCATCGACACGCTGTACCTGTAGGAGCGGGTTCGTCCACGAATAGGCGCGAGTGAGCACCACAAGACAGTGGGTTTCTCACGAGCTGCGTGGTGTTTTGGGGAGGAAGGCGCAGGCAGGAGAAAACCCTCCTGCCTCTGTAGCGGGGAGGGGCGGATCAATTGTCGCTAGTGGCATTGCTCTTGCGCCGTGGAATACCCAGGCGTTGACGTCGTTCCCACAGGCATTTGCGGCTGACGCCCAGCTTGCGCGCCAGCTCGGTCTCGGTCATGTGATCCTGATGCTCGAGGACGAAATGCTGGAAGTAGTCTTCCAGGGACAAGTCCTCGGTTGGTTCATGGCTGGCGTTGTTGGTACCGGCGCCGGCCACGGCCGGAGCGGTGTCGAACGGCCCTTCGTCCTCCAGGCCGCTCAACTCGATGTCGATGCCCAGCAGATCAGCGGAGATTTCCGCGCTCTCGCTGAGAATCACCGCGCGCTCCACGGCGTTTTCCAGCTCGCGTACGTTGCCTGGCCAACTGTAATGACGGATCGCTTGCTCGGCCTCGGCGGAGAAGTGCAGATCGTCTCGGCCGATGCGAGCGCTCTGGCGGGCCAGGAAGGCATCGGCGATTTCGTTGACGTCGCTGCCGCGCTCGCGCAGGGCCGGAAGCTTCAGGGCAATCACGTGCAGGCGGTAATAAAGGTCTTCGCGGAACTGCCCTGCCTTGGCCAGGTTCTTCAGGTCGCGATGGGTCGCGGCTATCAGACGGACATCGACCTTCTGCGATTGCACCGAGCCGACCCGACGGATCTCGCCTTCCTGTAGCACACGCAGCAGGCGGGCCTGGGCTTCGAGTGGCAGCTCGCCGATTTCATCGAGGAACAGCGTACCGCCGTCGGCCGCTTCGACAAGGCCGGCACGGCCTGCGCTGGCACCTGTGAACGCGCCTTTCTCGTGGCCGAACAGTTCGGACTCGATCAGGGTTTCCGGGATGGCCGCGCAGTTGACCGAGATCATCGGGGCTTTGGCGCGACGCGAAAGGTTGTGCAGGGCGCGGGCGACCAGCTCCTTGCCGGTGCCGGATTCACCCTGGATCAGGACATTGGAGTCGGTAGGCGCGACCTTGCGGATCTTGCCGAACATGTCCTGCATCGGTGGGCACGAGCCAATGATGCCGATCTCGCCGTTGGCCGAGGCCGGGCTGGCCTTGTCGGCGGCGACTGCCTTGCCGTTGGCGCGCGGCTCGGCGGCGCTGACGGCGGCAGGTGCCGGGGCGTTCTGCCGGTCGCGCAGGATGCGCGCCACGGCCTGGAGCATCTCGTCGTGATCGAAGGGCTTGGCGATGTAGTCCACCGCGCCCATTTTCATCGAATCGACCGCCGAGCGCAGGCTGGCATAGCTGGTCATGATCAGCACCGGTGTGCCCTGGCCGAGCTTGATCAACTCGGTGCCCGGGGCGCCGGGCAGGCGCAGGTCGCTGACGATCAGGTCGAAGGTGGCAATGCTGAAGCGTTCCTGGGCTTCCTGCACCGAGCCGGCTTCGCTGACTTGGTACTGGTTCCGCTCGAGCAGTCGACGCAAGGCCGAGCGGATGATGGTTTCGTCTTCGACGATCAGAATGTGCGGCATTGATTCAATTCTCTCGACGGTCTCGAATTTCAGGGGACGTCGCTACGACATGCCTTGGCAGGGTCACGCGGATCCGGGTACCACGTTGGCGTTCGATATCGGCCGGGCTGTCGATGGTGATTTGCCCATAATGCTCTTCCACGATGGAATAGACCAGAGCAAGCCCCAGTCCAGTGCCTTCGCCAGGGTCCTTGGTGGTGAAGAAGGGCTCGAACAGCCGGTCCATGATGTTTTTCGGGATTCCGCTGCCTTCGTCCTCGACGATCAGGTCGACAGTGTGCTCACACACAGCGCTGCGCACACGCACGGCGCTGCCGGGCGGGGATGCGTCGCGGGCGTTGGAAAGCAGGTTGATCAGCACCTGGGCCAGGCGCTGGGGATCACCCTCGGCCCAGTGATCCGGGTCGCAGAGGTTGAAGAACTGTACTTCGAAAATGCGCCGGTTCAACGCCAGCAGACCAATGGCATCTTGCGCGACTTCGGCCAGGCACACCGGCTCCTCGCTGTTCTGGTGGCTGCCACCTGCATGGGCGAAGCTCATCAGCGACTGGACGATGCGCGAAACGCGTTTGGTCTGTTCGATGATCTGGCTGGAGAGTTCGATGATCTCTCCATCGCCTTCACGCTCTTCGCGCAGGTTCTGCGCAAGGCAGGCGATGCCGGTGATAGGGTTGCCGATCTCATGGGCCACGCCCGCAGCCAGGCGACCGATGCTCGCCAGGCGCTCTGAGTGCACCAGTTTGTCTTCCAGGGCCTGGGTTTCGGTCAGGTCCTCGACCAGCAGCACCAGGCCGCTGTTGCCCGGTGCCAAGGGCTCGGCGATGGCCGCCTTGTGCAGGTTGAGCCAACGGGTCTGTCCGTCCAGGGCCAGGCGCTGCTTGTGCAGATGTTCGTCGGGGATGTTGATGAAGTTCTGCAACAGCCCGCGCCAAGGCTCGCTGACAGTGACCAGACGCGAGCCGACCACATGCATGGCAGCCACGCCGGTCAGCTCTTCCATGGCTTTGTTCCACATCAGGATCTCTTGGTCCTTGGCCAAAGAGCACACGCCCATGGGCAGCTCCTGCAGCGTCTGGCGGTGGTAGCGGCGCAGGGCATCGAGCTCGGCGGCGAGGCCGGTCAGGCGCGAGTGGTAGTCTTCCAGGCGGCTTTCGATGAAGTGGATGTCTTCGGTGACGTAGTTCTCGTTGCCCGATTTGTAGGGCAGGAAGGTCTCGACCATGTCCTGGGCCACGCTCGGCCCCATCAGTCCCGACAGGTTGGCCTCGATGCGGTCGCGCAGGCGGCGCAAGGCATAGGGGCGGCGTTCGTCGAAGGGCAGGTAGAGGTCACGCAGGGCCTGCTCGACTTCCTTCTGCGCGGCCTTCGCGCCCAGGGGCTTGGCCAATTGGGTGGCGAACTCCTGGGGCGAGGCGGCATGTAGCTCACGCCGTTGTGGCCGGCGCACGTTGTCCACGGCGCAGGCCTCGGCAGCGCTGACTTCTTCGCTGCTGGCATTGGTGAACAGCGAGATCAGGGTGAACAGCAGGACGTTGGCGGCCAACGAGCCGATGGCTGCCATGTGCCAGCTGGTGTCGTCCAGCACGTAGATCATGTCCAGCAGCGGGATATAGAAGCCCTGCAGATTGCCCAGCAGCGGCAGCAGCATGGTCACCATCCACACCGCGATGCCCGCCATCAGGCCGGCGATGAAGCCGCGGCGGTTGGCAGTCGGCCAGTACAGCACCGAAAGCACGCCCGGCAGGAACTGCAAGGTGGCGACGAAAGCGACGATGCCCAGGTTGGCCAGGCTCTGGTGATTGTTCTGGGTCAGGTAGAAGACGAAGCCTGCCGCGATGATGGCGACGATCAGGGCGCGCCGGGTCCACTTCAGCCAGCGGTAGATGTTGCCCTCGGCCGGTGGCTGATAGAGCGGCAGCACCAAGTGGTTGAGGGCCATCCCCGAGAGGGCCAGGGTTGTGACGATGATCAGCCCGCTGGCGGCAGAGAGGCCACCGACATAGGCGAGCAGGGCCAGCGCTGGGTTATCGGCGGCGATGCCCAGGCCCAGGGTGAAGTACTCTGGATTGGTGCTCGCGCCCAGGCGCAGGCCGGCCCAGAGCACCAGCGGCACGGCCAGGCTCATCAGCAGCAGGAACAGCGGCAGGCCCCAGCTGGCGCTGACCAGCGAGCGCGGGTTGAGGTTTTCGGTGAAGGCCATGTGGTACATGTGCGGCATGACGATGGCCGAGGCGAAGAACACCAGCAGCAGGGTTCGCCACGGACCTTCCTGCAGCGGCGTGTGCAGTGCGGCCAGCGCAGTCTGGTTCTGCAGCAGCCAGACCTCCAGCTGGTGCGGACCGCCGAATACGCCATACAGCGCATACAGACCGATACCGCCCAGGGCCAGCAGCTTGATCACCGATTCGAAGGCGATGGCGAACACCAGGCCTTCGTGTTTTTCACGCGTGGCGATGTGGCGCGAGCCGAAGAAGATCGTGAACAGGATGATCAACACGCAGAATGCGAAGGCTACCCGAGCCTTGACCGGCTCGCCGGTGAGGATGCTGATCGAGTCGGCCACCGCCTGGATCTGCAGGGCCAGCAGGGGCAGCACACCGATCAACATGAAGATGGTGGTGAGCGCGCCGGCCCACGTGCTGCGAAAGCGAAACGCCAGCAAGTCGGCCAGCGACGAGAGCTGGTAGGTGCGGGTGATCTTTAGAATGGGATAGAGCAGCACCGGCGCCAGCAGGAAGGCCCCGGATACCCCTAGGTAACAGGCCAGGAAGCCATAGCCGTACTGATAGGCCAGGCCCACCGAGCCATAGAAGGCCCAGGCACTGGCATAGACGCCCAGGGACAGGGTGTAGGTCAGCGGGTGGCGGATGATCGAACGCGGGATCAGCCCACGCTCGCTGATCCAGGCCACACCGAACAGCACCAGCAGGTAAGCGGCGCTGATCAGGATCATCTGGGTCAGGCTAAAGCTCATCGGCATCTCGTTGGCTCTGCAAAATGAAGGTGACGACGATGAGGATCAGCCAGAGCAGGTAGGGTCGGTACCAGGCACCGGTCGGCTCGATCCACCAGTCCATGATGGCCGGGGAAAACAGGTAGATCCCCACGACCAGAAGCAGGACCAAACGATAGATGTACATGCTGGCCTCGAAGGTTGGGCGCTGCGGGCTTGGACTTATTATTGGCGCAAATGGCTGGGACGATGCTAGCGGGATTCATCCTCGCTCGGCAACAATTTGAATTTATTGGGTTTTTGCACCGCGCTTGTTACAACGGGCCTGCGCGAACGCTCGATCAGCGCAGGTCAGCCTCCGGCACCGTCAATTTGTGGGCGATCGCCTCGGGGCGCCACTGCTGCCGTGCGACCGTCAGCACCTCGGCGGGGCTGGCGCGCTCCATGCCAGGCTCTGTGGCCTGGCCCAGGGCCCGCAAGGCGCGCAACAACAGGGGCGTAGCTTGATCGGCCGCCAGTGGTGGCGAGCGATAGGATTTACCCAGCTTGTGGCCGTCCGGCTGAGTGATCAGCGGGATGTGCAGGTAGCGTGGCTGGGAGAAGCCCAGCAATTCCTGCAGGTAGAGCTGGCGAGGTGTGTTGTCCAGGAGATCGGCGCCCCGCACGATATCGGTGACGCCTTGCCAGGCATCGTCCAGCACCACGGCCAGTTGGTAGGCGTAGAGCCCGTCCCGGCGCTGGATGACGAAATCGCCCACCTCACGTCCCAGGTGTTGCTCGAAAGCCCCCTGGACGCGATCGGTGAAGCGGTAGATCAACTCCGGCACCCGCAGGCGGATCGCCGCGCCTTCGCGGGCATGTCCGGCGTTTCGGCACAGCCCCGGATACACCCCGCCATAACCCTCCAGTTGTTTGCGCGAGCACGTGCAGGCATAGGCCAGGCCCATGCGCATCAGACGCTCGACCACCTCGGCATAGGCTTCGTGGCGCTGGCTTTGGTGGACGACCTCGCCGTCCCACTCCAGGCCGTAACGCTCCAGGGTCTGCAGGATGGCATCCCGTGCACCGGGCATTTCCCGAGGCGGGTCGGTGTCCTCCATGCGCAACAACCAGCGTCCGCCCACCGCGCGGGCATCGAGCCAGGAAGCGAGCGCCGCGACGAGCGATCCGAAGTGCAGAAAGCCGCTGGGGGTGGGGGCGAAGCGCCCGATGTAGCTGGAGTCGTTCATGGGTTTGCAGGCTATATAAATGAAACGGGGCGCATCGAGCGCCCCGTTCAGATGGGAATCAGGTCAGGCCTTGCCGACCTGCTTTTCCTTCTTCTCCGCCAGTTCCTTGCAGTCGAAGCACAGGTCGGCGGTTGGGCGCGCTTCCAGGCGACGCAGGCCGATCTCGACGCCGCAGGCTTCGCACCAGCCGTACTCTTCGTCCTGGATCGATTGCAGGGTCTTGTCGATCTTCTTGATCAGCTTGCGTTCACGATCCCGGTTGCGCAGTTCGAGGGCGAATTCCTCTTCCTGGCTGGCACGGTCGGCAGGGTCCGGGAAGTTGGCTGCTTCATCCTTCATGTGGTCTACAGTCCGATCCACACTGGTCATCAGCTCTTGCTTCCAGGCACTGAGGAGTTTGGTGAAATGCTTGCGCATGGGTTCACCCATGTACTCTTCGCCCGGCGTTTCCTTATAGGGTTCGACACCGTACATGGTTTGACCGGCTTTTTGCTTTTCTACGGTGGACATGAATAGACCGCCTCTCACTCATCTGATCCAATGCGCAGGCTGCTCCATCTCCGGCACCCGCCGGCCCTGCGACTGCGAGCCGCCGAACTTACCAGATAGATCGGGGGTGCGCTACCCCGCCCGATCCTAGGAGTTGACAGCGGTGCGAGCCGCACGTTCGATGCCTCGCAGGGGTAGAATCACCAGTTTAGACCCAATTGAGAGAAGGCCCATGGCTCAGCCCTACAGTGCACGCAGTCGCGCTATCGAACCCTTCCACGTCATGGCGTTGCTGGCGCGCGCCAATGAGCTGCAGGCTGCTGGCCATGATGTCATCCACCTGGAGATCGGCGAGCCGGACTTCACCACCGCCACGCCCATCGTGGCGGCTGGCCAGGCGGCCTTGGCCTCGGGCCACACCCGCTACACCGCGGCCCGCGGCCTGCCCGCCCTGCGCGAGGCGATTGCAGGTTTCTACGACCAGCGCTACGGGGTGAGCGTCGACCCTGAACGGATCCTCATCACCCCGGGCGGCTCCGGTGCGTTGCTGCTGGCCAGCAGTCTGTTGGTCGATCCGGGCAAGCACTGGCTGCTGGCCGACCCCGGCTACCCGTGCAACCGCCACTTCCTGCGTCTGGTCGAAGGTGGGGCGCAACTGGTACCGGTAGGGCCGGACGTCAATTATCAACTGACGGCCGACCTGGTCGACCGCTACTGGGACAAAGACACTGTCGGTGCCTTGGTGGCCTCGCCTGCCAACCCCACGGGTACAGTGCTCGAGCGTGACGAGTTGGCCAGCCTCTCCAAGGCTACCCGCGAGCGCCACGGGCATCTGGTGGTGGACGAAATCTATCATGGCCTCACCTATGGCATGGACGCACCGAGCGTGCTGGAGGTGGACGACCAGGCGTTCGTCTTGAATAGTTTTTCCAAGTATTTCGGCATGACCGGTTGGCGCCTCGGCTGGCTGGTCGCACCGCCCAGCGCGGTGAAGGACCTCGAGAAGCTGGCGCAGAACCTCTACATCAGTGCGCCGAGCATGGCCCAGCATGCCGCGCTGGCCTGCTTCGAACCTCAGACCCTGGCCATTCTGGAAGAACGTCGTGCCGAGTTCGCCCGCCGCCGGGACTTTCTGCTGCCGGCGCTGCGCGAGCTGGGCTTCGGCATCGCCGTGGAGCCGCAGGGCGCTTTCTATCTGTATGCCGATATCAGTGCCTTCGGTGGCGATGCCTTCGCTTTCTGCCAGCACTTCCTGGAAACCGAGCACCTGGCCTTCACGCCGGGCCTGGACTTCGGTCGTCACCAGGCCGGTCATCATGTGCGGTTCGCCTACACCCAGAGCCTGCCGCGTCTTGAGGAAGCCGTGCAACGCATCGCACGTGGCCTGAGGAGCTGGCAAGGCTGATGTTGTTCTTCCCTGCACTCGAACAGGCGCGCTTGTTGCGCCGCTACAAACGGTTCCTGGCCGACATCGAGTTGGCCAGCGGTGAGCAACTGACTATCCACTGCCCCAACACCGGCTCGATGCTCAATTGCATGCGCGAGGGCGGGCAGGTTTGGTTCAGCCGCTCCAACGACCCCAAACGCAAGTTGCCCGGCACCTGGGAGATCAGCGAGACGCCCCAGGGGCGCCTGGCCTGTGTCAACACGGGGCGGGCCAATGCCTTGGTGGAGGAAGCGCTGCGCGCCGGACGTATCACCGAACTGGCCGGGTTCACGGCGCTCAAGCGCGAAGTGGCGTATGGCGAGGAAGGCAGCCGGGTGGACTTTCGTCTGGAGTTCGCCGAGGGGCCGGCTTATGTGGAGGTCAAGAGTGTGACCCTGGGCTACCCGGACACGCCGGTCGCGGCTTTTCCCGACGCGGTGACCCAGCGCGGCGCCAAGCACCTGCGCGAGCTCGCAGCCTTGGCGCGCCAGGGAATCCGTGCGGTGCAGTTGTATTGCGTGAACCTGACCGGTGTCGAGGCGGTGCGTCCGGCCGAGGAAATCGACGCGGCTTATGCCCAGGCCCTGCGCACTGCAGTGGCCGATGGCGTGGAGGTGCTGGCCTACGGCACGCGCCTGGACGCCGAGCAGATCGTCATCGACAGGCCATTGCCGGTGCTGCTCACGCCTTGAGCCAGATGCCCTGGCTGTCTTCAAGGCAGGCCAGTGCCTGCAACTGTTCGCCCTCGCAGGGGCCGGCCACGCATTCGCCGCTTTCGATCAGGAACAACGCGCCGTGATGGGCGCAGTGGATCAGGCTGGCGCTCTGATCGAGAAAAGCATCCGCCTCCCAATTCAATGGAATGCCCTTGTGGGGGCAGCGGTTGCGATAAAGGTAAACCTGGCCCTGACGCCGTACGCCGAAAACCTGCTCGCCCGCTACGCTGAATGCGCGGCTGTGGCCTTCGGCGAGATCGAGGGATGCGCAAAGAAAATGCATTGAAGCAGACAGCTCATGTGACAAAGGGATGGCTTGACGCCTCAATGCGAACAATTATCAAATTGCTCGCAGTCGCTGCGCCAGGCTGCCTATGGTGCGCAGTTCCGTCGCCCGCTACAAGGCGCGCGGCCCGCCTTCTGTAAAGGAAAACGATGATGCGTCGTCCCGCTGCCCTGATCGTCCTGTGTGCAAGTCTTGTACTTGCCACCCAGGCATTGGCCGCCGAGCTACCCCAGCGCTGGGTCAGTGCGGGTGGCGCCTTGAGTGAATGGATCAGCGCCCTGGGGGGGGAGCGGCAACTGGTGGGGGTTGATACCACCAGTCAGCACCCTGAGTCGCTCAAATCACTGCCTAGCATCGGCTACCAACGGCAATTGTCCGCCGAAGGGATTCTCAGCCTGCGCCCGGATGTCTTGGTCGGCACCGAGGAGATGGGGCCGCCGCCGGTGCTGGCGCAAGTGCGCAAGGCCGGGGTGCGGGTGGAGTTGTTCTCCAGCAAGGCCGAGTTGGACGCCGTGGACGATAACCTCCAACGCCTAGGCAGTTTGCTGGGGGCCGAACAGAAAGCCGCCGAGCTGACCGCCGGTTACCACCGGCAACTCGATGCGCTGCAAGCCAGGGTCAAGCAGGCCCAGGCCAGCCAGAAGGCGCCAGGGGTTCTGCTGCTGGTCGGGCATGCAGGTGCCAAGCCCCTGATCGCAGGCCTGGGCACATCGGGGGACTGGCTGCTACGCCAGGCCGGTGCCCGTAACCTGGCCGAGCATCCGGGTTACAAGAACTTCTCGGTCGAGGCTCTGGCAGCGCTGGATCCAGATGTGCTGGTGCTCTCCGATCGCAGTCTCGAGGGCGAGCAGGCGCTGCAGGCGTTGCTCAAGGAAAACCCCGCGCTGGCCACGTCCCGGGCAGTCCGAGAGAGGCGCCTGGTAGCGCTGGACCCGACCTTGCTCGTCGGTGGTCTTGGCCCGCGCTTGCCGGCCACCTTGACCGCACTGGCCGAGGCCTTCTATCCGGTGGCCAAGGCCCAATGAGAGGCCGCGTTCAGTCCCGCGCGCTGTTTGTCTGTCTGACGCTGTCGTGCCTGTTGGCCGTTTGGTTGTCGCTGGCGCTTGGGCCGGTCAGCCTCCCGCTGTTCGATACCCTGCGTGCGGGCCTGCGACTGCTGGGTGTGCCGGTTCACGCCGAGGGGCTGGAACAAGCCGAGATGATCCTTGGGCAGATCCGCTTGCCTCGTACCCTCCTGGGGCTGGCGGTGGGCGCGGTGCTGGCGCTGTCCGGCGTGACGATGCAGGGGCTGTTCCGCAACCCTCTGGCAGATCCTGGGCTGGTCGGGGTGGCCAGTGGAGCAGCGCTGGGGGCGGCGGTGGCGATTGTCGGTGGTAGCTGGCTGGGCGGGACCCCAGAGTGGTTCTCGCCTTACCTGTTGTCGGGCTGTGCCTTCGTGGGCGGCCTCGGTGTGACCGCGCTGGTGTATCGCCTGGGCCGGCGCGACGGGCAAACCAGCGTCGCCACCATGCTGCTCGCAGGCATCGCCCTGACTGCATTGGCCGGTTCGGCGGTCGGCTTGTTCACCTACCTGGCCGATGACGCCACGCTGCGCACCTTGACCTTCTGGAACCTGGGCAGCCTCAACGGTGCCAGCTACGAGCGCCTGTGGCCCTTGCTGCTGGTGACAGCAGCGGTTGCGCTGTGGCTGCCACGCCGCGCCCAGGCGCTCAATGCCCTGTTACTGGGCGAGTCCGAGGCCCGGCACTTGGGCATCGATGTGGAGTCGCTCAAGCGTGAGCTGGTGTTCTGTACTGCCCTGGGCGTGGGGGCTGCGGTGGCGGCTGCGGGGTTGATCGGTTTCATCGGCTTGGTAGTGCCGCACTTGATGCGCTTGCTGGCAGGCCCCGACCACCGGGTGCTGCTGCCTGCCTCGTTGCTCGCAGGGGGCGCCTTGCTCTTGTTCGCCGACTTGGTGGCCCGGCTGGCGCTGGCACCGGCGGAGCTGCCGATTGGCATCGTTACTGCGTTCCTCGGCGCGCCGTTCTTCTTGTTCTTGTTGATACGAGGGCGAAGCTGATGCTGGAAGCCCAAGGGGTACGTTTGCGGCGCGGAACCCAGGACGTGCTGCAGGCGATCGACTTGCACGTGCGTCCTGGGCAGGTCCTGGGTGTACTGGGCCCCAATGGGGCCGGCAAAAGTAGCCTGTTGGGCGTGCTGTGCGGCGAGCTGGCTCCCAGTCAGGGGCAGGTGCGTTTGCGTGGTCGCACCTTGGCGGACTGGCCAGGCCAAGCACGCGCTCGTTGCCTGGCGGTACTGCCGCAGGTTTCCACCCTTGGGTTTGCATTTGGTGTCGAAGAAGTGGTCGGGCTTGGCCGGCTGCCTCACGCCAGTGGTCAGCAACGCGACCAGGAAATCGTCCACGCCGCCTTGGGTGCGGCTGATGCCCTGCACCTGGTCGATCGCAGCTACCTGGCGCTGTCCGGTGGCGAGCGCCAGCGGGTTCACCTGGCCCGGGTGCTGGCGCAGCTGTGGCCGGGGGAGGAGGGCGCCACCCTGCTGCTGGACGAGCCCACTTCGATGCTGGACCCCTTGCACCAGCACACCACCTTGCAAGCGGTGCGGCGCTTTGCCGACCAGGGCGCGGCGGTGATGGTGATTCTGCACGACCTCAACCTCGCCGCGCGCTACTGTGACCAGATCCTGTTGCTGGAGCAGGGACGCTGCCATGCGCTGGGCACCCCGCAGCAGGTGCTGACGCCTGACGCGCTCAAGGCGGTATTTGGAATCGATGTGCTGGTGCAGCCGCACCCGGAGCTCGGTCATCCGTTGATCATCACCCGCTAGGAGGCTTTGCCCATGCGCCATCCCGTGCTGTCCGGCCTATCGATCCTGCTGGCTTTGGTGTTGTCCGGCTGCCAGGCCAGCCTGCCCGACTTGCCGGCGTGGCAGGCCGGCGAAGGACGCGATAGCGCACAACTGGGGCAAATCCGTGACCTGGCCACGGGTGAGCAGCTCACGCCAGAGCAGCTAGTTGCGTACCTGGCCCCGGCGCCTCGGGTGCTGGTGGGAGAGAAGCACGACAATCCCGATCACCACGCGTTGCAGCTGTGGCTGTTGCGAGCCTTGGAGGCCCGTCGCCCCCAAGGCAGCCTGTTGCTGGAGATGCTGCAGCCCTCGCAACAACCGCTGATCGATGCCGTGCAAGGGCAGGCGGTCATGCCTGAGGATTTGCCCAAAGCCCTGGCCTGGCAGGACGGCTGGGACTGGCAATGGTATGGGCCGATCGTGCAGGAGGCTTTGCATCGGCAGATTGCGCTGCTGGCGGCCAATCTTTCGCCGGAGGAGTTGCGTCAGGCTTATCGGGACACCCCGGTGTTGCAGGGGCCGCGCTCGAATGCACCTGCGGTCAAGGCTGCGCTGCTAGACCAGGTGCGCGCCGGACACTGTGGATTGCTGCCGGAAAACCAGCTGCCGGCCATGCTTGCCGTGCAGCAGCAACGCGACCGCCGCATCGCCGAACGCGTCCTTGGCGCGCCACAACCGGCCCTGTTGCTGACCGGCAGCTACCATGCGCGCAAGGACTTGGGTGTGCCACTGCACCTGGCTGATCTGGGCGCAGAGAGCGAATCCAAAGTGTTGTTACTGGTGGAGGTGGGCGAAAAAGTCGAGCCGGGCATGGCCGACTACGTCTGGTACACGGCCGCCTTGCCTGAACAGGACTACTGCGCCCGATTGCGTCGTTGATCGGCCTTTGTTTATCCGAGGCAAAAAAGACCCGGCAAAGTGCCGGGTCAATAACCGTGATTAGCCTGATGAGGAGATAATCTGAGCGTCCGAACCAAGGACTTTTCAGGTTATCCAACCAGTCTCGCGACCAGTTGTGATAATCATAACGATTCTCATTTATAGGTCAATCCCCCCATCCCGCCTATTTTGATTTTTTTTGCACAGGGCTTTTGGCGTCCAGCTGTTCATCGAGCGCTTGTTTACGCTCGACCGGCAAATCATTCCAGTGCATGTCCAGCAGTGCCGCCTCGATGGAGTACAACAATACCTTCGATGCCCGGAACCCCCGCGACTTCACAGCCTGGTAGGCGCCTACCGCGCCCAGGCGGCGCAAGTCCGATGCACTGTGGATGCCGACGGCATGAAGCCATTGCGCGGAGGTCTTGCCAAGATTTCTCAGATGCTGCAATTCATCGTTCATCGGGCCTCCTTGCGATGGCTGAACGAGGTCTTTGGGATAAATCGCGAGCAGGTTTCAGAGGAGTGTAGCGGGGGTTGGGAAATACGCGGCCTTTTGCCATCGACCCCCGACGAGGGCCACCCTGAAAACCGGGCGTTGGCATCTGTGAGCGTGGCTTTACCCGGTCGCGATGGCATGCAAAAAGGGCTGCAAGAGCAGCCCTTCATGAATCGTTCAAATGCCTGGGAGACGCTGGCGGATCTGCTCGATCAATTGGTCCATGCTGGCGCTTTCCTGTGTGTCCACCCGCTTGCAGTGGGGCAGTTCTTCGGCGCTCAGCGGTTCGCGGCTGGCCTGTTGGGCCTTGACCACTTCCAGGGTGGCATCGGAGGGGTCGTTAGCCTCGGTCTGGCGCTGGGCCAGCCAGCTGGCGATGACCGCGTCGGGCGCCTGGCAATCGAGGATCAGGAACGGAACGCCCGTTTCGTTGGCAACCTGGGCCGCGGCTTGGCGCTGGGCCAGCTTGAGGTAGGTGGCATCGAGCACCACCGGGAAGCCTGCACGCAGGATGATCGCCGCCAGCTCATGCAGGCGCTGATACGTGGCGCGGCTGGCGTCCTGGTCATAGATGCCGGCCTGCAGTTGGCCAGCGCTTTGTTGCTGTTGCTCGCCGAACAGGCGCTTGCGCTCGACATCCGAACGTACACGAATCGCGCCCAGGGCTTCGACCAGACGCATGGCCACGTGGCTCTTGCCCACGGCCGAGACGCCATGGGTGATGGCCAGCAGCCGCGATGGAATGGCACTGTAGCTTTCGGCCAGGTTGGCATAGTTGCGGTAGGTGCGCAGGGTGGTGGCACGCTGCACGCCGTCGGCATCGGCCGGCATGCTGAACAGTGCGACCTTGGCGCGCACCAGGGCGCGGTAGGCCTTGTAGAAGTTGAGCAGTTCCAGGCCTTCGTAGTCGCCGGTCAGCTCCAGGTATTGGCTGATGAAACGACGGGCCAGGCATTTCAGCCCGCGGTCTTCGAGGTCCATGGCCAGGAAAGCGGTGTCGGCATAGACGTCGGTCAGGCGGAACGGCTCGTTGAATTCGATGCAGTCGAAGATCACCACCTTGCCGTCGATCAGCGTGGCGTTGCCCAGGTGGATGTCGCCATGGCACTCGCGGATGAACCCCTGGGCCTTGCGCGCCTCGAGCAACCCGTGAAGCCGCTCGAAGCTGCTGCGGGCCCACGCCTGTAGGTTGTCCAGTTGTTGCAGGTCGGCCTTGTCGCTGAGGAACGGACGGATCTGCTCGAAGTTCTGCTCGACCGGTGCCATGACACTGTCAGGTGTGCCTAACGGATGGTCGACCGATACCTTGGGCGCCTGCAGGTGGAATTCGGCGATCTGACGGGCCATCTGGTCGATGTGGCTGGCATTGAGTTCGCCATTGGCCTGCAAGGTACTGAGCATCTGGCCTTGGGGGAACTGGCGCATCTTCAAGGCATACTCGATCGGTGCGCCGGCGCCGCCCAGTTGCGGGGCATCGGCCGTTCCTGTGATCGGCAGCACTTCCAGGTACAGGCCCTTGGTAAGGCGCTGGTTCAGGCGTAGCTCTTCGTTGCAGAAGTGACGGCGTTGGTCCAGCTCGGTGAAATCCAGGAAGCCGAAGTTCATCGGCTTCTTGATCTTGTAGGCGTACTCGCCGGTCAGCAGCACCCAGGAGATATGCGTCTCGATGAGTTGGAACCCGTCCACCGGGTGGGCATAGAGGGCGGGGTTCTGCAGCGCGCTGATCAGGGCTTGGCTCACGGGCAATCCTTCTGGGGCAGGGAATTCGAAAGCGCCATTATGGTCAATGGTGCCGTCCCTGCAAACAGCTGGAAATCCTGGCGGATGAACGCGAGCTTTCCGTTTCGTCCCGCAGGCCACTAGCCTTTATCAAAGTGCGTATAATCCGCCGCCATGACTCGTACCCGAAACTCCCGTACCCCCAAGAAACGCCCGACCGGCCGCTCCCGCGCCTGGCTGGGCTGGGCGCTCAAGCTCAGCCTGGTCGGCCTGGTGGTGCTTGCCGGCTTCGCGGTTTATCTCGATGCTGTCGTCCAGGAGAAGTTCTCCGGCAAGCGTTGGACCATCCCGGCCAAGGTATACGCCCGTCCGCTGGAGCTGTTCGTCGGCCAGAAGTTGAGCCGCAACGACTTCCTCACAGAGCTCGATGCCTTGGGCTATCGTCGTGAAGCGGCCGCCAACGGCCCGGGCGCGGCCTCGGTCAACGGCAACACGGTCGACCTCAATACCCGAGGCTTTCAGTTCTACGAGGGCATGGAACCTGCGCAGTTCGTGCGCGTGCGTTTCTCCGGCGATTATGTCGCCGGGCTGTCCGGTGCCAATGGTGGCAAGCTGGATGTGGTGCGACTCGAACCGCTGATGATTGGCGGCATCTATCCCAAGAATCTCGAAGACCGGATCCTGATCAAGATCGACCAGGTTCCGCCTTATCTGCTGGAAACCCTGGTCGCCGTTGAAGACCGCGACTTCTACAGCCACCATGGCGTATCGCCCAAATCCATCGCCCGTGCCTTGTGGGTCAACACCTCCGCAGGCGCCATGCGCCAGGGCGGTAGTACCCTGACCCAGCAGTTGGTGAAGAACTTCTTCCTGACCAACGAGCGCAGCCTCAGCCGCAAGCTGAACGAGGCCATGATGGCCATGCTGCTGGAGCTGCACTACGACAAGCGCGAGATTCTCGAGGCGTACCTCAACGAGGTATTCGTCGGCCAGGATGGGCAGCGTGCGGTGCACGGCTTCGGCCTGGCCAGCCAGTTCTTCTTCAGCCAGCCGCTGCAGGAGCTCAAGCTGCACCAGATCGCCTTGCTGGTGGGGATGGTCAAAGGGCCGTCCTATTACAACCCGCGTCGTTATCCCGAGCGTGCGCTCACCCGACGCAATTTGGTGCTCGACCTGCTCGCCGAGCAGGGCGTGGTCAGCCAGGAGATGGCCGAAGCGGCGAAAAAGATGCCGCTGGGCGTGACCAAGCGCGGCAGCCTGGCCGACAGTTCCTTCCCGGCTTTCCTCGACCTGGTCAAGCGCCAACTACGCCAGGACTATCGCGACGAAGACTTGACCGAAGAAGGCCTGCGTATCTTCACCAGCTTCGATCCGATCCTGCAGATGAAGGCCGAGACGGCCATGAGCGAGACCTTCAAGCGCCTGGCTGGGCGCAAGGGTGCCGATGAGGTCGAGTCGGCGATGGTGGTGACCAATCCGGAAACCGGTGAGGTGCAGGCGCTGATCGGCAGCCGGCAGGCCGGCTTCGCCGGGTTCAACCGCGCCATCGACGCCGTACGGCCGATCGGCTCGCTGGTCAAGCCAGCGGTCTACCTGACCGCCCTGGAACAACCCAGCAAGTACACCTTGACCAGTTGGGTGCAGGACGAGCCGTTCTCGGTCAAAGGCGCTGACGGCCAGGTCTGGCGTCCGCAAAACTACGATCGTCGCCCCCACGGCACCATCTACCTGTACCAAGGGCTGGCCAACTCCTACAACCTGTCCACCGCCAAGATCGGTCTGGAAGTGGGCGTGCCCAACGTGATCAAGACCATTGGCAGGCTGGGCGTGAAGGTCGACTGGCCGGCGTTCCCGTCCATGCTGCTGGGCGCGGGCGGCATGTCGCCGATGCAGGTGGCGACCATGTACCAGACCATCGCCAATGGCGGTTTCAACACGCCGATGCGTGGTATCCGCAGTGTGCTCACCGCCGAAGGCGAGCCGCTCAAGCGCTACCCGTTCCAGATCCAGCAGACCTTCGATCCAGGTGCCATCTATCTGGTGCAGAACGGCATGCAGCGGGTGATGCGCGAGGGTACCGGCCGTTCGGTCTACAACGTGCTGCCCCGTTCGCTGACCCTGGCAGGTAAGACCGGTACCAGTAACGATTCGCGCGACAGCTGGTTCTCCGGCTTCAGCCAGGATTTGCTGGCGGTGGTCTGGCTGGGCCGCGACGACAACGGCAAGACGCCGTTCACCGGTGCCACGGGTGCCTTGCAGGTATGGACCAGCTTCATGAAGAAAGCCGACCCGCTGCCGCTGGACATGCCGCAACCGGACAACGTGGTGCAAGCCTGGATCGACCCGTACAGCGGCCAGGGGTCGGACGGTAGCTGTCCGGGGGCGGTGCAGATGCCGTATATTCGTGGAAGTGAACCGCCTGCCGGCGCTGCCTGTGGTGGCCCGCAAGACCCAGTGGAGTCCGTCATGGACTGGGTCAAGGGATGGATGAATTGAGCGCTAGCTTTGAAGAGGGTGTGAAGTGAACAAGTGGTTGTTTCCTGCCTTGACGGCGATTGCCGTGCTCCAGGGGTGCTCCAGCGTTCCGCGCGGCAATATCCCCGTGGTGGACTCGAGCACCCGGGTATCGAACAGTGAGCGAATTGCGAGCAACCGTAACGTTGCCCGCCAGCCCAGCGGAGGCACCAGCCAGGCGCAGTCCCTGCCTGAGGATTCCGGTGTGACCGTGGTGATCCCGCAAGGCGCTGGCGCAGCGCCCATCCAGGCCTTCCCGGCCGGTACGGCTGCGCCAATCAGCACTGGGCCAATCACCCCTGGCCCTGTGAGCAGCGGCCCGATCGCCACCAACCCCAACCCGATTGCCGACGAGCCGTTCGACATCGCCTCGATGAACAGCGCGTCCAGCACGCCCAGCGCTCCGACCGGTATTCCGCGCAGCAACGCCACCGGCGGGCTGTCGGCCGATGAGCAGCTCGATGGGCCGGTGCTGGCGCTGCTGACCACCGCTCAGCAGCAACAGGGCGGTGGTGACTTCAACGGTGCCGCCTCGAGCCTGGAGCGTGCCCAGCGCATCGCTCCGCGCGAGCCGCAGGTACTGTTCCGTCTGGCCCAGGTGCGCCTGGCCCAGGGCGACTCGGCGCAGGCTGAGCAACTGGCACGTCGTGCGCTGACCTACGCCAATGGGCGTCCCGACCTGCAGGCCGAGCTGTGGAACACCATCGCCCAGGCCCGTGAGAAGCAAGGGGACAGCCAGGGTGCGGCATTGGCGCGGCAGAAGGCGCGGACTACCTCGTGATGGAGCAACGCATCCTCGATATTGCCGATCATCTGTTGTTGATCGAGCGCGAATTGCAGGTCCAGGGCTGGTGGAGCGAACAGGTGCCCAGCGCCGAAGCACTGGCCAGCGTGGTCCCGTTCGCGGTGGATGTGATGACCTTCGAGCAGTGGCTGCAATGGATTTTCCTGCCGCGTATGAAGCTCATCATCGAGCACGGTCACCCGCTGCCCAATGCCTCTGGCATTCTGGTCATGGCCGAAACGGTGTTCGTCGATCGCCCAGAGCAGAGTCGCGAGCTTAGACGTCTGCTGGCAGCATTTGACCAATTGATCAGTCCTTCCGCCTGATTTCTTCTTTTTTTCCTATAAGGGCCGCAGATTGTGGCCCTTTTTTTTGGAAATCTTTATTTTCATGCTGCTGACCACCTTTTTCGTGGTGGCAGGAATTCATCCTGGGGAAAAATTGG
The DNA here is from genome assembly GCF_900102675.1 of Pseudomonas guariconensis. Taxonomy (GTDB): domain Bacteria; phylum Pseudomonadota; class Gammaproteobacteria; order Pseudomonadales; family Pseudomonadaceae; genus Aquipseudomonas; species Aquipseudomonas guariconensis. The sequence goes on along the minus strand of NZ_FMYX01000015.1, from coordinate 6,767 downwards.
CAATAATTTTTCTTGACTTGCGCGCGACGAATCAGAAGAATCCAGATTCCGCTGTAGAGGGACTGCCAGAAGCAGACCCGCTAAGCAGATCATGAGGCGCACACCCGCGCCGACTTGTAACACCCCGCAACGCGTTACCTCGCGCTGGGTGGGAACCCCCCGCAACACTCTGGGGCGCTCCCAATACTTGCTCAGTCAGTGCTGACGTTCGCTCATGCTCTGCTTGGCAGTAAACCTATTAAGACCCGTCCATTTGAGGGCGGTATTCTGGCGTTTTAGAGGTGAACAACGTGGAGCTTTTATCTGGCGCTGAGATGGTCGTCCGCTTCTTGCGTGACGAAGGCGTTAAGCACATCTATGGGTACCCTGGCGGTGCTCTCCTTCATGTTTACGACGCCCTGTTCAAGGAACCGGAGATCAACCACATCCTGGTTCGTCACGAACAGGCTGCCACCCATATGGCGGACGGTTACGCCCGTGCAACCGGCAAGGCCGGCGTGGTGCTGGTGACTTCCGGCCCAGGCGCGACCAATGCCATCACCGGCATTGCCACTGCCTATATGGACTCGATCCCGATGGTCATCCTGTCCGGTCAGGTGCCTAGCACCATGGTTGGTACCGATGCCTTCCAGGAAACCGACATGATTGGTATTTCCCGGCCGATCGTGAAGCACAGCTTCATGGTCAAGCATGCCTCGGAAATTCCCGAAGTCCTGAAAAAAGCCTTCTACCTGGCGCAATCCGGCCGTCCAGGCCCGGTCGTGGTCGACATTCCAAAAGATATGACCAACCCGGCCGAGAAGTTCGAATACGTCTATCCCAAGAAGGTCAAGCTGCGCTCCTACAGCCCGGCTGTCCGCGGTCATTCCGGCCAGATCCGCAAAGCGGCCGAGATGCTCTTGGCAGCCAAGCGTCCGGTGGTCTATTCCGGCGGTGGGGTCATTCTTGGCGGCGGCTCCGAAGCCCTTACCGAGATTGCCAAGTCGTTGAACCTGCCGGTCACCAATACCCTGATGGGGCTGGGTGGCTTCCCGGGCACCGATCGTCAGTTCATCGGCATGCTGGGCATGCACGGCAGCTACACCGCCAACATGGCGATGCACAATGCAGACGTGATCTTCGCTGTCGGTGCGCGTTTCGACGACCGCGTAGTCAATGGCCCGGCCAAGTTCTGCCCGAACGCCAAGATCATTCACATCGACATCGACCCGGCGTCGATCTCCAAGATGATCAAGGCCGACGTGCCGATCGTTGGCCCGGTCGAAAGTGTGCTCACCGAGATGCTCACCATCCTCAAGGAGATCGGCGAGCAGCCTGACAAGGCGGCACTCGATGCCTGGTGGAAGCAGATCGACGAGTGGCGAGGTGACCGCGGCCTGTTCCCTTACGACAAGGGCGATGGCAGCGTCATCAAGCCGCAGACCGTGATCGAAACCCTGTGCGAAGTGACCAAGGGCGATGCCTTCATCACCTCCGATGTCGGCCAGCACCAGATGTTCGCGGCGCAGTACTACCGTTTCAACAAGCCAAATCGTTGGGTCAACTCCGGCGGCCTGGGCACCATGGGCTTCGGCTTCCCGGCGGCGATGGGCATCAAGCTCAACTTCCCTGACCAGGACGTGGCTTGCGTGACCGGTGAAGGCAGTATCCAGATGAACATCCAGGAACTGTCCACCTGCATGCAGTACGACCTGCCGGTGAAGATCGTCAACCTGAACAACGGTGTGTTGGGCATGGTTCGTCAATGGCAGGACATGGCCTACAGCGGCCGTCACTCGCATTCCTACGTGGAGTCGCTGCCTGACTTCGTCAAGCTGGTTGAGGCCTATGGCCATGTGGGTATCCGCATCACCAGCCTGAAGGACCTCAAGCCAAAACTGGAAGAGGCTTTCGCGATGAAGGACCGCCTGGTGTTCATCGACATCGCGGTCGACAGGACCGAGCACGTCTACCCGATGCAGATCAAGGACGGCTCGATGCGTGACATGTGGCTGAGCAAGACGGAGCGTACCTGATATGCGGCACATCATTTCCCTGCTGTTGGAAAACGAACCCGGTGCCTTGTCTCGCGTGGTCGGTCTGTTCTCCCAGCGTAACTACAACATCGAAAGCCTGACCGTGGCGCCGACCGAGGACCCGACTCTGTCGCGCCTGACCCTGACGACCGTTGGTCATGACGAAGTGATCGAACAGATCACCAAGAACCTGAACAAACTGGTCGAAGTGGTCAAGCTCGTCGATCTGTCGGAGAGTGCTCACATCGAGCGCGAGCTGATGCTGGTCAAGGTCAAGGCCACCGGCGCCCAGCGCGCCGAGATCAAGCGCACCACGGATATCTTCCGTGGCCAGATCGTCGATGTCACCGCCAGTGTGTACACCGTGCAACTGAGCGGTACCAGCGATAAGCTGGACAGCTTCATCCAGGCCATTGGCACCGCGTCGATCCTGGAAACCGTGCGCAGCGGCGTCACCGGCATTGCCCGTGGCGACAAAGTGCTCAGTATCTGAATACGCATACAAGAATCAGTGATGGCTCCGTGGAGCCGAGATATAACAGGGGTATTTCATGAAAGTTTATTACGACAAAGACTGCGACCTTTCCATTATCCAGGGCAAGAAAGTCGCCATCATCGGTTACGGCTCCCAGGGGCACGCCCAGGCGTGCAACCTCAAGGACTCCGGTGTGGACGTTACCGTCGGTCTGCGTAAAGGTTCGGCCACCGTTGCCAAGGCAGAAGCCCACGGCCTGAAAGTCGCTGACGTTGCTATTGCCGTCGCCGCTGCCGACCTGGTCATGATCCTGACCCCGGACGAGTTCCAAGGCGCCCTGTACAAGAACGAAATCGAGCCGAACATCAAGAAGGGCGCTACCCTGGCCTTCTCCCATGGCTTCTCGATCCACTACAACCAAGTCGTTCCGCGTGCCGACCTGGACGTGATCATGATCGCGCCGAAGGCTCCGGGTCACACCGTTCGCTCCGAGTTCGTCAAGGGCGGCGGCATCCCTGACCTGATCGCCGTCTACCAGGACGCCTCCGGCAACGCCAAGAACGTTGCTCTGTCGTACGCCTCGGGCGTCGGCGGCGGCCGTACCGGTATCATCGAAACCACCTTCAAGGACGAAACCGAAACCGACTTGTTCGGTGAGCAGGCCGTTCTGTGCGGCGGTACCGTCGAGCTGGTTAAGGCCGGTTTCGAAACCCTGGTCGAAGCGGGCTACGCGCCGGAAATGGCCTACTTCGAGTGCCTGCACGAGCTGAAGCTGATCGTTGACCTCATGTACGAAGGCGGTATCGCCAACATGAACTACTCGATCTCCAACAACGCCGAATACGGTGAGTACGTCACCGGTCCGGAAGTCATCAACGAAGAATCCCGCAAGGCCATGCGCAACGCTCTGAAGCGCATCCAGGACGGCGAGTACGCGAAGATGTTCATCTCCGAAGGCGCCACCAACTACCCATCGATGACCGCCAAGCGTCGTAACAACGCCGCTCACGGCATCGAAGTCATCGGCGAGCAACTGCGCTCCATGATGCCTTGGATCGCGGCCAACAAGATCGTCGACAAGACCAAGAACTAAGTCTTGCGTCGGTAACATGAAAAACGCGGCTTCGGCCGCGTTTTTTCGTTTACGCGGCCTGCTTCTGGTATAAAGCGACCAGTGGCTTGCCGTCAGAACCTGTTTCGCAGGCCCGTGTCGAATATTTTCCACCCCAGTTGCAAGGTACTTTTCATGAGCGAACGTCCCGAAGAGCCGAATAAGCCCTCCGACGCCGAAAGCCTGCTACCTGTCGATGAGCATATTGAAGAAGGGCATGACGCCGAAGGGCGCAAGGTCCGTCACCGTGGCATTTACCTGCTACCCAACCTGTTCACGACCGCCAACCTGTTTGCCGGTTTCTATTCCATCGTCAGCTCCATCAGCGCGCACGGTTACCTCAGTGCCGGCGACCCGCGTGAAGCGAGCAAGTACTTCGCGTTCGCCGCGATCGCCATCTTCGTGGCCATGGTCCTCGATAGCCTCGATGGTCGTGTTGCGCGCATGACCAACACCCAGAGCGCCTTCGGTGCCGAGTACGACTCGCTGTCGGACATGGCGGCCTTCGGCGTTGCGCCTGCCTTGCTGGCGTTCGTCTGGGCGCTGGGCGACATGGGCAAGGTCGGCTGGATGGTCGCCTTCATCTATGTCGCTGGTGCGGCATTGCGTCTGGCGCGCTTCAATACCCAAGTCGGCACGGCTGACAAGCGCTACTTCATCGGCCTGGCCAGCCCGGCTGCCGCCGGTGTGGTCGCTGGCACCGTATGGGCCTTCAGTGACTATGGCATCCAGGGCTCCAAGCTGTCGTTCCTGGTCGCCTTGTTGGTGGCCGCTGCCGGCATGCTGATGGTCAGCAACATCAAGTACAACAGCTTCAAGGAGCTGGACCTCAAGGGGCGTGTGCCCTTCGTGGCCATTCTGGCTGTGGTGCTGGTGTTCGCGGTGGTGTTCAGCGACCCGCCCCGAATCCTGCTGCTGATCTTCCTCGGCTATGCGATTTCCGGCCCTGTGCAGTATCTGCTGCGTGGTCGTCGCCGCAAAAGCTGACAAAGCGTTAATGTTGGAATAACCCTCCGGCTCCATAGTCTTACAGGTACATCCGTTGCCTGTGCTGTGGAGCCGTCATGCTTATCAAGTCTCCCAGATCGTCCGATTGCAAAGCGTCGGAGATCACCCCTGAAAGACTCTATCTTTCCAGGCGTTCAATGCTTGGGGCTTCCCTGGCAGGGCTGGCCCTTGGCGCGTTGCCGCGTGCTGGTTCGGCTGTCGAGGCGTCGCGCTATGCCGACGTCGCGCCTGGTGCCGCGCCTGCCTGGTTCACAGACAAGCTGGCAGCCGCGCGCTGGCAGGCTGTGACGGTCAAGGACGAAGCGATCACGCCGTTCAAGGACGCCACCCACTACAACAACTTCTATGAGTTCGGCCCCGACAAGGGGGACCCAGCGGCCAATGCCGGTGCGCTTAAGACCGAGCCCTGGACTCTGGTGGTCGATGGTGAAGTGGCCAAGCCCGGTCGCTATGCCTTGGAAGACTTCGTCAAACCCTACCAGCTCGAAGAGCGCATCTATCGGTTGCGTTGTGTCGAGGCCTGGTCGATGGTCATTCCCTGGCTGGGCTTTCCATTGGCACAGGTGCTCAAGCAGGTCGAGCCGAACTCCAAGGCGCGCTACGTACGCTTCGAGACGCTGCAGGATCCACAGAGCATGCCTGGGCAGCGCTCAGGCTTTGCCTTGATCGATTGGCCCTATGTAGAGGGGCTGCGCCTGGACGAGGCGATGCATCCCTTGGCGATTCTGGCGGTAGGCATGTATGGCCGGGAGTTGGCCAATCAGAACGGCGCGCCGTTGCGCTTGGTAGTGCCATGGAAGTACGGGTTCAAGAGTATCAAGTCCATCGTGCGCATGAGCCTGGTGGCAGAGCGGCCAAGCACCACCTGGGAGAGTCTTGCGCCTACGGAATATGGCTTCTATGCCAACGTCAATCCGATGGTCGACCACCCGCGCTGGAGCCAGGCCAGGGAAAGGCGTTTGCCCAGTGGGCTGTTCAGTCCCAATGTGCGCGATACCCTGATGTTCAATGGCTACGCCGATGAAGTGGCGTCGCTGTATGCGGGGCTCGATCTGCGGAAGAACTACTGATGCGTTATCCCTGGTTTCGACTGGCCATTTTCCTGGTGGGGTGTGCGTTTCCCGGTTGGTGGCTATATGAAGCGGCGATGAATCTGCTGGGACCAGACCCTGGCAAAATCTTGGTAGATCGCCTGGGTCTTGGCGCGTTGACCTTCTTGCTGGTCACCTTGAGCATGACGCCGTTGCAGAGACTCACAGGGTGGCCCGCTTGGATAGTCGTGCGGCGGCAACTGGGGTTGTGGTGCTTTGCTTACGTCGTCCTGCACATGGCTTCCTATATTGTGTTCATCCTCGGGCTGGACTGGGGGCAATTGGGTGTCGAGCTGCGCAAGCGCCCTTACATCATTGTGGGAGTGTTGGGCTTTCTTGGCCTGCTGGCGCTCGCGGCGACGTCGAATCGTTACAGTCAGCGGAGGCTCGGCGCGCGATGGAAGAAGTTGCACCGGTTGGCTTATGGGATTCTCGGGTTGGGATTGCTGCACTTCCTCTGGATCGTTCGCTCAGACCTGCAAGAGTGGGTGATATACGCCGCCGTCGGGGCAGTATTGATGTTTGTGCGTATTCCGCCGGTGTGGCGTCGTGTCCCTCGTTTGCTGGGGCGGGGCAGGGCGGTTTGAAACTTTCTTGAAATAACTGTTGACGGGGTTTCGAATCCCCTTATAATGCGCCCCACTTCCGACGCAGTTGAAACGCAAAACTCCTTGATAATCAACGAGTTGAACGATTCAGGTAGTATCGGAAAGGCTTCGGTCTTCTGATCGGCAGCGGTGAAAAAGGCAGTTGACAGCAGGTTTTAACGCTGTATGATTCGCCTCCCGCTACGAGAGATCGCAGCGAGTTAAGCGGTTGAAGTTGAACGGGTTTCTCGGAAAAAACTTCAAAATAAACGCTTGACAGACTTAGAGGAAAGCGTAGAATGCGCGGCCTCGGTTGAGCAAAGCGCTTAACCAAATCGCTCTTTAACAATCGAATCAAGCAATTCGTGTGGGTGCTTGTGAGTATGGACTGATCGTCGCCAAGATTATCAGCATCACAAGTGGCCATGCGAGAAATCACATAGTCATTTGAGATTGCTGAGCCAAGTTTAGGGTTTCTTA
>NZ_FMYX01000014.1 GCF_900102675.1 Pseudomonas guariconensis | reverse complement strand
CGGATGCAGGGGCGCGCGGCTTTTGGTTACTTTTGGCCAAGACCAAAAGTGACCCGCCGTAAGGGCGGAAAGGTGAATCAGCGTCGACAAATCAAACGGATAAGCCCACAAACCTCAAAACCAACAACCAGCTCACCGCGGCTCCATGTGCGCAATCATCAACTGCACACTCTCATTCCCCCGAAACTCATTCACATCCAGCTTGTAGGCCAACTCCACCCAGCGCACCGTCGGATTCGGCCAGACATCCCGATCGATGCCAAAGGCGATGCCATCGAGCTTGAGCGAGCCGCACTCGCTCTTGAGCACCACCTTCAAATGCCGCTCGCCCACCACCCGTTGTTCGATCAGTTGGAACACACCATGGAACAGTGGCTCCGGAAAGTGCTGCCCCCAAGGCCCCGCATGACGTAGAGCGCGGGCCAGGTCCAGGTGGAACTCCTCGACCGCGAGGGTACCGTCAGACAGTAATCGCCCGGTCAGGTCCTCTTCCACCAGATGCCGACGAACCTCCTCATCGAAGGCCGCGGCAAACGCCTGGAAGTTTTCCACCGGCAATGACAGGCCAGCCGCCATGGCGTGCCCGCCGAACTTGCTGATCAAGTGCGGCTGACGCGCCGCCACCGCATCCAGCGCATCGCGAATATGGAACCCCGGCACCGAGCGCGCAGACCCCTTGAGCATGCCATCGCCGACATCGGCGAAGGCGATGGTCGGGCGGTGATAGCGCTCTTTCATGCGCGAGGCGAGGATGCCGATCACGCCTTGGTGCCAGTCGGCCTCGAACAGGCACAGGCCATAAGGCATGGATTCGACCGGCAGGTCCTTGAGCTGGGCCAGCGCTTCGCGCTGCATGCCTTGCTCGATGGACTTGCGGTCCTGGTTCAGGCCATCCAGCGCTTGGGCCATCTCCAGCGCCGCGACCGGATCGTCGCAGAGCAGGCATTCGATCCCCAGGCTCATATCGTCCAGGCGGCCGGCGGCGTTCAGGCGCGGCCCTAGGATGAAGCCCAGGTCAGTGGAGGTGATGCGCCGATGATCGCGCCGGGCGACTTCGAGGATGGCCTTCAGGCCGGGGCGGGCGCGGCCGGCACGGATGCGCTCCAGACCCTGGTGCACCAGAATGCGATTGTTGGCGTCCAGCGGGACAACGTCAGCGACACTGCCCAGCGCCACCAGGTCAAGCAGTTCACCGATGTTCGGCTGCGGCTGATGATCGTAGCGCCCCAGGGCGCGAAGACGAGCACGCAGCGCCATGAGCACGTAGAAGATCACCCCTACGCCGGCCAGCGCCTTGCTGGGGAAATCGCACCCTGGCTGGTTCGGGTTGACGATGGCATCGGCATCGGGCAATTGCGCACCCGGCAGGTGATGGTCGGTCACCAATACCTTGAGCCCGGCGGCCTTGGCTGCTGCCACGCCCTCGACACTGGAGATACCGTTGTCCACCGTGATCAGCAGTTGTGGCTCCCCCTGCAAAGCCACTTCGACGATCTCAGGCGTCAGGCCATAGCCGTACTTGAAACGGTTGGGCACCAGGTAATCGACATGGGCCGCGCCCAGCAGGCGAAGCCCCAGCACACCGACCGTACTGGCCGTGGCCCCGTCGGCATCGAAGTCGCCGACAATGACAATACGCTGGCGCTGGTCCAGCGCCTCCAGCAACAGGTCCACCGCCGCGTCGATGCCCTTGAGCTGTTGATACGGCAGCAGGCGCGCCAGGCTCTTGTCCAGTTCGGCCTCGGACTGCACGCCACGGGCGGCGTACAGGCGGGTCAGCAAGGGGGGCAGGTTACCGAGGAACGGCAGGCTCGGTGGCAGGGGACGGGGTTCGATACGCATGAGGTCTTCGGCAGTCAGGTTGGGGACAGGTCAGCCACGCTCACCGAGCAGCCATTCCAGCTGCACTTCGTGCTGGCCACGGTCGTCGGTCACGAACACGGTGCCTTCACTGATCATGACGTCCCACTTGATCGAGCGGGGCATGTCGGTGGCCAGAATCTCCAGCACGTCCTGGGGAACCGCGGCGATGCTGAGGTTCTTCAGGCCCTTAACCGCATCGACCACTTTGTTCTGCCACACCCGCAGGCTGCCGTAGGCCAGCAGACTGGTACGCTCGGTGCGACGCGAGCACCAGGTCAGGCGCTCGGCATCCGGTTGGCCCACTTCGATCCAGTGCAGGACGCGGTCGTCCAGGCTCTTTTCCCACAGGGCTGCTTCGTCCACGTCGGACAGACCACGGCCAAATGACAGGTTCTCGTTGTACCAGAGCGCGTAGGCCAACAGGCGTACAGCCATGCGCTCCTCGGTTTCCGATGGGTGACGGGCGATGGTCTGACGAACGTTCTCGTACACACCGCGGTCGAGGTCGGTCAGATTCAGTTCGAACTTATAAGTGGTCGACGGCTGGGCCATGGGCGGGGGCTTCTTGCGAAATAAAAGTCACACAGTCTAACCGATCCCACTCTTCGTTGCGCCGCGGCAGTACCTGACGTCGACGACCTATGATAAAACCACGGGCTAAGCCCAGCTGCCACGGATGCCCCATGCCCACGCCAAGCAAACCCCTCGCCGGCCTGAAAGTGATCGAGCTCGGCACCCTGATCGCCGGCCCCTTCGCCTCGCGTATCTGTGCCGAGTTCGGTGCCGAGGTGATCAAGGTCGAGTCGCCCGACGGCGGCGACCCGCTGCGCAAGTGGCGCAAGCTGTATGAGGGCACTTCGCTGTGGTGGTTCGTCCAGGCGCGCAACAAGCAATCGCTGACGCTCAACCTCAAGCACCCCGAAGGCCGCGAAGTGCTCAAGCGCCTGCTGGCCGAAGCGGACATCCTGATCGAGAACTTCCGTCCGGGCGTGCTGGAAAAACTGGGCTTGGGCTGGGATGTGTTGCACGCGCTCAACCCGCGCCTGGTCATGGTGCGTCTGTCAGGCTTCGGCCAGACGGGGCCGATGAAGGACCAGCCCGGCTTCGGCGCGGTCGGTGAGTCCATGGGCGGCCTGCGTTACATTACAGGCTTCGAGGACCGGCCACCGGTACGCACGGGCATCTCCATCGGCGACTCGATCGCCGCCTTGTGGGGTGTGATCGGTGCGTTGATGGCCTTGCGCCACCGCGAGGTCAACGGGGGTCAGGGGCAAGTGGTGGACGTAGCGCTGTACGAGGCCATCTTCGCGATGATGGAAAGCATGGTGCCGGAGTTCGACGTGTTCGGCTTCATCCGCGAACGCACCGGCAACATCATGCCCGGGATCACGCCCTCTTCCATCCACACCAGCGCCGACGGCAAGCATGTGCAGATCGGCGCCAATGGCGATGCCATCTTCAAGCGTTTCATGCAGGCCATTGGCCGCGACGATCTGGCCAATGATCCAGGCCTGGCCACCAACGACGGGCGTGACCTGCGCCGCGACGAGCTGTACGGCGTGATCGACCGCTGGGTCAACAGCCTGCCGCTCGAAGAGGTCATGCGGGTCCTCACCCAGGCCGAGGTACCAGCCAGCCGCATCTATTCGGCCGAAGACATGTTCAGCGACCCACAGTACCTGGCTCGCGAAATGTTCCTCCAGGCCAAATTGCCCGATGGCAAGCCGTTCAAGATGCCAGGCATCGTTCCCAAGCTTTCGGACACGCCAGGCTCCAGCGAGTGGGTCGGTCCGACCCTCGGCGAACACACCGAGTCGGTATTGACGCGCCTGGGCTACGACGCCGCCGCCATCGGTCGACTGCGCGAAACCGGTGCGGTCTGAACGCCCACCGATGCGCGCAATCGCCAGGCACTTGCTTGGGCTGCTGATCATCCTGTGTGGGATGTTGCCGACCATGGGGCAGTCCAAGGAGCGCTTGATCTGGCTGGTGCGCGATCTGCCGCCTTTCACCATCTTCGAAGGCACGGCCAAAGGCCAGGGTGTCGTTGACAACCTGCTGCCGCGGCTGATCGCGCAGATGCCTGAGTACGATCACAGTATCGTCAGGGTGAACCGTGCACGGGGCCTGCAGATGCTCCAGGAGCCCAGCTTTACCTGCGATCCGACGCTGCTATGGACGCCTGAGCGCGCCAAGTTCGTGCGCTTTTCCATCCCTTCGCTGGGGGTATTGAGCAGCGGATTGGTGATACGCAAGCAAGACCAGGCGGCCCTGGCCCCGTTTCTCGACAACCAACAGGTCGACCTCAAAAGCCTGCTCAGCCAGACTCCACTCAAGCTGGGCATCGTCGCCGAACGCAGTTACAGCGTTCAAATCGACGAAATCCTCCGAGAACTACCCGACACGGCCTTGAGCCGCCATTACGGCAATGAAGCTACCGCCAATTTGCTACAGATGCAGCGCTTGGGCCGTCTGCAGCTGGTGTTGGGCTACTGGCCGGAAATCCGCTACTTGATCCAGGCTCAGGGCAACAACCCGGATGAATACGCCTTCCACCCGATCCAGGGCGTGAACCGCTACCAGTTTCTGCATGTGGGCTGCTCCGATACGGCTTTGGGACGCGAGGCCGTCCGTCATATCGACCAACTGCTGCTCACCCTGCGTCGCGAGACACTGCCAGCGTTTTATGCTCGCTGGCTGGCCCCGGAAGAGCACGAACAATACTTGATCGATAGCCAGCACTTTTTCGGCACCCAGACCGAAAGCGCCGAGAAGTACTGAAACTGCCTCGACTGGCTTTAAAAAAAAAAGAAACCCCGGGCGCAGGAAGGAACACCCAGGGTCGAACGAAAGTCAGGGGGACTTTCCGGAACAGCCTTGAGCACCGGAGCCAAGTGCTGTCGAACTGCTCTTAAGGATTCTGACGAAACCTTCAGGCAAAGGTTCCGGAAAATGCTCGCTGATGCTGCAAGGCTGCGATTACACAGGGTTGCAGACGCCCCTCGGCGATTTGCAGGTCTCGGTGCAGGCCGTCAACCAAGTCAACCAGCAGGCGCTGGTCCTGGAGCTGATGCGGGCTGACCGAACGCCTGAGTGTCACGTCACCCTGTTGATCGATCACGGTCAGTTGACGGTTGCCGCTGGCGTCTGTTTCGCCGAGCAGGGCCTGGTAAGGGGTCAAGGCGTCGTTGAGCAGTTTGCAGATTCTTTCCATCCGGCGTACTCGCTGTTCGTGGAACCTATCGGAACTGACCACCAGACGCCCTGCAAAGTTCGTTCATGCCGCGCCGGTATCAGTGAGCATGCGCGGGGTACATGACAGTTTGAATATGCCCCTCGACTTCATGATGGATACGCTCCAACGCCCGCTGCAACCTCGGCATCACCAACGGCCAGGACAGCTCACCGATAACCCGAACCCCCTGGCGCCTAGCCTCCCGGGCCAGGCCTTCGTCATGGTCGATCGATTGTCCGACGACCAACAATGCACAGGGTTGCTGCGCTTGCGCCACCTGCCGGAGCAGTGTTCGCCCGTAATGTACCGGCAAGCCGTGATCGAGGATCAAAAGGTCGATGATGCCCCGCTGAGCCAGACAATCTTTTGCCTCGGCCAGGTTCTGGGCCACGCGCACATTGAAGACGCCTTGGGCATTGCAGGCCTGATGCAGCGAGATATCGTGGGAAGGTCGTGCGTGAATCAGTACGTTGAGCCAATGCATGAACCGCTCCTGGAGTAGCACTATGCCCATATGGACGGGCGAGCCACTCTAAAAGCCCCATGCGGCGGCTGGAATAGGAAATTACTTAAGCTTCTAAAGAAAGATCTGACTCATCTTTTGCAGACGAGTAGGAAACCGTCTGGGGCCGCTGCGCGACCCCGAGCGGGTTGAATCTTAGAGCGGTTTACCGCGGTTGCCATGCTGGGCGACGAATGCCTGGACAGCCTTCAGATCGTTGGCCAGGACCGTGCAGCGTTCGTCACGGCTGAACAGGTCGCTCAGGTGCGCTGGCAGCTCAAGGGCTTTGCCGACGCCTGCCTTTTCCACCGCTTCCGGGAACTTGACCGGATGCGCGGTACCCAGGACAACCATCGGCGTATCCAGGCTGCGACGGCACTCACGGGCGGCCTTGACGCCGATCGCAGTGTGCGGATCGAGCACCTCACCGGTGGTGGCGAACACCTCGGCGATGGTCTGGCAGGTTTGCTCGTCGGTCACGGCCAGCGAATCGAACAGCTTGCGCGCCTCGGTCCAACGATCCTGTTCGACACTGAAGCCGCCGCCCTGCTTGAAGCGCTCCATCAGCTCGGCGATGGCGGCGCCGCTGCGCCCGTGCAGGTCGAACAGCAGGCGTTCGAAGTTGGAGGAGACCATGATGTCCATCGACGGCGACAGCGTCGGGTGCAAGGTGTCCTTGACGTACTGGTTACCGCTCATGAAGCGATGCAGGATGTCGTTGCGGTTGGTCGCCACGATCAGTTGGCTGATCGGCAGGCCCATGTTGCGTGCCAGGTAGCCAGCGAAGATATCGCCGAAGTTGCCGGTCGGCACAGAGAAGGCCACCGAACGGGCCGGGCCGCCCAGCTGCAGCGCCGCATGGAAGTAGTAGACGATCTGGGCCATGATCCGCGCCCAGTTGATCGAGTTCACCGCCACCAGACGGGTGCCCTTGAGGAACGACTGGTCGGCGAAGCTGGCCTTGACCATCTCCTGGCAGTCGTCGAAGTTGCCTTCGATGGCGATGTTGTGGATGTTGTCGCCGAAGATGGTCGTCATCTGGCGACGCTGCACTTCCGAGACACGCTGGTGCGGATGCAGGATGAAGATGTCGACGTTGTCGCAGCGGCGGCAACCTTCGATGGCGGCCGAACCGGTGTCACCGCTGGTGGCTCCGATGATCACCACGCGTTCACCGCGCTTGGCCAGGACGTGGTCGAGCAGGCGGCCGAGCAACTGCAGGGCGAAGTCCTTGAACGCCAGGGTCGGGCCGTGGAACAGCTCCATCACCCACTCGTTGCCCGCCAGTTGGCGCAGCGGCGCCACCGCGGCATGGGCGAACTCACCATAGGTTTCTTCGAGAATCTTCTTGAAGTCGGCGTCAGCGATGCTGCCATCGACGAACGGGCGCATCACCCGGAAAGCCAGCTCGTGGTACGGCAGGCCAGCCCAGGAAGCGATCTCTTCCTGGGTGAAGCGTGGCAGGTTCTCCGGCACGTACAGACCGCCATCGCTGGCGAGGCCCGCCAGCAGGACGTCTTCGAAATTCAGGGCCGGTGCCTGGCCACGGGTACTGATATAGCGCATGGGTGCAAACCTTTGGTTTGAGCGGCCCGTTTGAGATGCAAGCTAAAAGAGATGCCGACCGGCGTTGCTCTCGTGCTTTGCGTCTCGCCCTTGCCGCGAATTTACTCTGTTCGAAGCCTCAACACCGCACTGCCTTCATTTGCAGCTTGCAGCCTGAAGCTTGCCGCTTAATTGAGCTGTTCGACGCGGATACGCACGACTTTGCCGACCACGTCCTGCAAAGCTTCCAGGGCGACGATGGCGTCGTTGATGCGCTTTTCCACCACTCGGTGGGTCAGGAGGATCATCGGCACCAGGCCGTCCTGCTCCTCGGCTTCCTTCTGCATGATCGACTCGATGTTGATACCACGCTCGGAGAGGATGCTCGCCACTTGAGCCAATACGCCCGGGTGGTCCTTGGCCTGGATACGCAGGTAGTAGGCACTTTCACAGGCTTCGATCGGCAGGATCGGGTGAGCCGACAGCGAGTCGGGCTGGAAGGCCAGGTGTGGCACGCGGTTTTCGGGGTCGGAGGTCATGGCACGGACCACATCGACCAGGTCGGCGACCACCGAAGAGGCGGTCGGCTCCATGCCGGCGCCGGCGCCGTAATACAGGGTGGAGCCGGCAGCATCACCGTTGACCATGACAGCGTTCATCACGCCATTGACGTTGGCGATCAGACGATCATTGGGAATCAGGGTCGGGTGGACACGCAGCTCGATGCCAGCGTCGGTGCTGCGGGCCACGCCCAGGTGCTTGATGCGATAACCCAGCGCCTCGGCGTAATTGACGTCGGCGGTGGTCAGCTGGGTGATGCCTTCGGTGTAGGCCTTGTCGAACTGCAGCGGAATACCGAAGGCAATGGAGGCCAGGATGGTCAGCTTGTGGGCAGCATCGATACCTTCGACATCGAAGGTCGGGTCGGCTTCGGCGTAACCCAGGGCCTGGGCTTCGGCCAATACGTCGGGGAAGGCACGGCCCTTGTCACGCATCTCGGTGAGGATGAAGTTGCCGGTGCCGTTGATGATGCCCGCCAGCCAGTTGATGCGGTTGGCAGACAGGCCTTCGCGGATCGCCTTGATCACCGGGATGCCGCCGGCCACGGCTGCTTCGAAGGCAACAATGACGCCCTTCTCGCGGGCCTTGGCGAAGATCTCGTTGCCATGCACGGCAATCAGCGCCTTGTTGGCAGTGACCACGTGCTTGCCGTTCTCGATGGCCTTCAGGACCAGGTCGCGGGCGATGGTATAGCCACCGATCAGTTCGATGACGATATCGATCTCGGGGTTGCTCGCGACTTCGAACACATCAGCGGTAATGGGGGTACCGGTAATCTGGCAGTTCGGGTTCTGCGAGCGCATGGCGATCTGTGCCACTTCAATACCGCGCCCGGCACGGCGGGCAATCTCCTCGGCGTTGCGCTGAAGTACATTGAAGGTTCCGCCACCGACGGTCCCCAACCCACAGATGCCTACTTTGACCGGTTTCACTGTGAACTCCCCATTGAACGGCCGGCACCTGCGCCGACCGTGAAACATGCCGTCTCCCCATGGTGACGGCGTACTGATTGAATTACTTGGCAGCCTTGCCGTCACTGGCCAAGGCCAGCTTGGCGACCTGCGGTGCCGGCTGGTAGCCCGGGATCACCTGACCGCTCTGCAGGACGATCGCCGGCGTGCCGTTGACGCCGATCGACTGCCCGAGCTCGAACTGCTTGCTGACCGGGTTGGCGCACTTGGCGGCCTTGATTTCCTTGCCATCGATCATCTTGTCCAGCGCCGCGCGGCGGTCACTGGAGCACCAGACTGCCTGCAACTGCTCGTCACCTGGCGAGCCGAGGCCCTGGCGCGGGAAGGCGACATAGCGCACCTCGATACCGCGGCGATTGAGCTCCGGCACTTCAGCATGCAATTTGTGGCAATACGGGCAGGTGGTGTCGGTGAAGACGGTGATATGCGACTTGGTCTCGCCCTTGGCAGGATAAACCACCATTTCGGCAGCTGGAATGCCGTTGATGAGCTTGGCGATGCCCTGGCGTTCGGTCTTCTCGGTGAGGTTGACCGGCTTGCCATCCTGGATCTGGTACAGGTACCCCTGCATCACGAACTGGCCATCGCCACTGGCATACAGGACACGACCACCTTGCAGCTTGACTTCATACAGGCCGTTGACCGGGCTGCTGGCGACGCTTTCGACTGGCACTTCCAGCGCAAGGGTCTTGAGGGTATTACGAATGGCCTGCTCGGCACCGGCGCTGGCATCGGTGGCCGCGGCGACGGCAAAAGTACTGGCCAACGCCAGGGCGGCGGCGGCGAAAATCTGGGTCACGCGCATGGGGTACTCCTGAAGGCGGACGGGGCCGGAGGATGTCGATCCGCGGCAAAAACGCGGCGAGTGGACGGCCCTTGATGCAAACCGTCCAAGCCTACCACAACAGGCTGATGCTAAATGCCCTCTCAACCTCCATAGGTCGGAACATGAAAATCATTCATCCACGAGGATGGTGCTGGGCATGCAGCTGCTGCAACCGTGCCTTTGCGACATGGGTATAGATCTGGGTGGTGGACAAGTCACTGTGACCGAGCAACATCTGCACCACACGCAAATCGGCCCCATGATTGAGCAGATGCGTGGCAAAAGCGTGGCGCAAGGTATGCGGCGACAGCGGCTTGTCGATGCCGGCAACCCGCGCCTGATGCTTGATGCGGTGCCAGAAGGTTTGGCGGGTCATCTGCTCCCCGCGCTGGCTGGGGAACAGCACATCACTCGGGCGCCCGTTCAACAGGTCGTTGCGGCCGTCGCGCAAGTAGCGTTCGAGCCAGATCACCGCCTCTTCGCCCATCGGCACCAAGCGCTCCTTGCTGCCCTTGCCCATCACCCTCAGAACCCCCTGGCGCAGGTTGACCTGATCGAGGGTCAGGCTGACCAGTTCGGTCACTCGCAGGCCACAGGCATAGAGCACTTCAAGCATGGCCCGGTCGCGCTGACCGATGGCTTCGGCCAGGTCCGGCGCCTGCAACAGGGCCTCGACATCGTCCTCCGACAAGGATTTGGGCAATGGTCGCCCCAATAGCGGCATTTCCACTTGCAAGGTCGGGTCGACGCCTACCAGCTTTTCTCGCAGCAAATACCGGAAGAAGCCACGCAGACCGGAGAGAAAGCGTGCCGTGGAGCGCGGCTTGTAGCCTTCCTCCAGGCGCCAGGCCAGATGGTCCAGAATCAGGTCACGGCCAGCATCAGGCAAAGCCACGCCGCGCTCTTGCAGCCAGCCGTTGAACAACGCCAAGTCGCTGCGATAGGAGACGCGGGTGTTGTCGGACAGGCCTTTTTCCAGCCAGAGGGCATCAAGAAACTGGTCGATCAGGGGATGGTCGAGAGCGGGCATGAAAACTCGGTGGCAAACGGTGCAATGGCGCTTAGTCTTTCATAACAACGATGGCATAGGGAGCCCATATGAGCGAACAGCAGATTCTCCTGAGTTTCGGTGGCATCGGCGCGGCCGCCCTTGCCTGCCAATGGCTGGCCTGGCGCCTGAAACTGCCAGCGATACTCTTTCTGCTGCTGTGTGGAATTCTGGCCGGGCCCGTGCTGGGCTGGTTATCGCCGCAGCAACTGTTCGGCCCGCTGCTGATGCCACTGGTGTCCCTGGCCGTAGCCCTGATCCTGTTCGAGGGCAGCCTGACCCTGCACTTGTCCCAATGGCGCGAGATCGGCAGCGTAGTGCATCGACTGGTGACGGTGGGTGCCTTGAGCACCTGGCTGGTGATCGCCCTCGCCACCCACTGGTTACTGGGCTTCGAGTGGCCCCTGGCGATCCTCTTCGGCACCCTTACCCTGGTCACAGGCCCGACCGTGATCGTACCAATGCTGCGAGTGGTGCGACCCAAGGCTGCAATCGCCAATATCCTGCGCTGGGAAGGGATCGTCATCGATCCGATCGGTGCGCTGCTGGCAGTGGTGGTCTATAGCTTCATCATCGCCCGTACCGACGGTGACGGGCTGAGTCAGAGCCTGGTGACCTTTGCCGGCGTGATTTTCTGCGGCAGTACCCTGGGCGCCGCGGGTGGCTGGCTGCTGGGCCAGATCATGCGCGCGCAATGGCTGCCAGAGTACCTGCACAATCTGGCGTCGCTGGCAGCGGTGCTGGGCATCTTCATCGCCGCCAACCAGATCGTCCATGAGTCGGGACTGCTGGCCGTGACGGTCATGGGTATGTGGCTGGCCAACATGCCCGGCGTGGATGTGCGGCAGATCCTGCACTTCAAGGAAAACCTCAGCGTGCTGTTGATCTCCGGGCTGTTCATTCTGCTGGCCGCCCGCCTCGACCTGCATGCACTGCTGGCACTGGGCCCAGCGGTGCTGGCATTGCTGCTGGTCATCCAGTTGCTGGCCCGGCCGCTCAATGTCTTGTTGTCTACCTGGGGCTCGAACCTGAACTGGCGCGAGCGCCTGCTGCTGGCCTGGATCGCGCCACGGGGCATTGTCGCAGCAGCCGTTTCGGCGATCTTCGCCATTCGCCTGGATGAAGCCGGCCACGAGGGGGCACTGCTGCTCGTCCCTTTGACCTTCGCGGTCATCATCGGCACTGTGGTTTTGCAAAGCGCCACCGCAAGGCCACTGGCCCGTCTGCTCAGGGTGGCCGAGCCTGCCCCAAGCGGCTTTCTCATCGTCGGCGCCAACCCGCCAGCCCGCGCCATTGCAAAGGCCTTGCAGCAATTGGGCAGCCGGGTGTTACTGACCGATTCGAGCTGGGAGAATATCCGCGCCGCGCGCATGGATGGGCTGCCGACTTACTTCGGCAACCCAGCGTCTCAGCACGCCGACGCCCACCTGGACCTGGTCGGCCTGGGCCATCTGCTGGGCCTTTCGCCCGCCGGTGAACTCAACGCCCTAGCCTGCGCACGCTTTCGCCATGACTTTGGCCACAATCGATTGTTCGTATTGGCCAGTGGCCTGGAAAAGCAGCGCAGCGACAAGCACCGTGCCAGCGAGGAGCATCGCGGCCAGCTGCTCGGTTCGAGCACGATGACCTATGGGCAACTGGCCAATCGCCTGCATCAAGGCGCCGAACTGTACAGCACCCACCTGACCGACAGTTTCAACTGGCAGGACTACCAAGCGCTGCATGGCGAACGCGCAACCTTGCTTTTCGCCCGTGACAGCAACGGCTGGGTCCATGTCGCCAGCCCGGACTCCCCTCTCAAGCCCCAGCCTGGCTGGACCTTGGTGGCACTGGTGGAGGCAGACCTGGAGGCGACTACCAAGGTCGAGGCGCAGACCGTGGATCAATGAGCGGGAAGCACGGGCACCGGCCGCTTGTCCTCATCGATGGCGACGAAGCTGAACACACCATGGATGGCCCGATCGCGGCCATCCAGGTACATGTTCTCGACAAAGACATCCACCTGTACCTGCAGGCTGGTATTGCCGACCTTGATCACCGTCCCCACCAGCTCGACGATCGAGCCCGCAGGAATCGGGTGTTTGAAGTCGATGCGGTCGGTCGACACGGTCACCAGCGGCAAACGACAGAACCGCGTGGCGGCGATGAACGACACTTCGTCCATCCAGGCCAGCGCAGTACCGCCGAACAGGGTGTTGTGGTGGTTGGTGGTGCTGGGGAAGACAGCCTTGGTCACGCGGGTCACCGACAGTTCGGTGCGGCGCTGGATTTCCTGATCTCGAGGGGTGGTCATGAAGGGCTCTTGTCGCAGGGGCTTGAAAGCGGTGTCGCCTGATTCGCGGGGAGCCCTGATTCCACAGGGTTGGCGCAATCGTGGTGGGGGCAGGTTTACCCGTGAAGAAGCTCACACCGCCAATACAGAAATTCAAAAAGCAAAAAAGCAGCCCGAAGGCTGCTTTTTTTCTCGCAAGGTGGCCACTGGGGCCACCGGTCAAACGGCACTCAGGCCAGTTTTTCCTTGATGCGAGCGGCTTTGCCGGACAGGTCGCGCAGGTAGTACAGCTTGGCCTTACGCACGTCACCACGACGTTTCACGGACAGGCTGTCGATCTGCGGGCTGTAGGTCTGGAAGGTACGCTCTACGCCAACGCCGCTGGAGATCTTGCGCACGGTGAAGGCGCTGTTCAGACCGCGGTTGCGCTTGGCGATAACGACACCTTCGAACGCCTGCAGACGGGAACGGTCACCTTCCTTCACTTTAACCTGGACGACAATGGTGTCGCCTGGTGCGAAGGTTGGGATTTCCTTGTTCATCTGCTCGGCTTCGAGCTGCTGGATGATCTTGTTGGTCATGCTGTGCTCCTAAGGCGGATAACTCGATCCACCATCGATACGTTAACTATCGTCCCGCTCGCGGAGATATTCCTCGAGCAGCTTCTTCTCTTCTCCAGAAAGCGAGCGACTTTCCAGAAGATCGGCGCGTCGTTCGAAGGTCCTACCAAGGGACTGCTTCAATCGCCAACGCCGGATGTGTGCATGGTTGCCACTAAGCAACACGTCGGGAACGCGCTGATCCGCATACACCTCCGGTCGGGTGTAGTGCGGGCAGTCGAGCAGACCGTCGGTGAAGGAGTCTTCCTCCGCCGAGTCCACATGCCCTAAAGCTCCGGGCAGCAGTCGCGTAACCGCATCGATCAGTACCATGGCCGGCAGCTCGCCACCGGAAAGCACATAGTCACCAATCGACCACTCTTCATCGACATGAGCCTCGATAAAACGCTCGTCAATGCCTTCGTAACGACCGGCGATCAGGATCAACGATTCCTGTTGCGCCAAGTCTTTGACCGCCTGCTGGGTCAGCTTGCGGCCTTGTGGCGAGAGGTAAATCACCTTCGCCGATGCTCCGGTCGCTTGCCTGGCGCTGGCCAGGGCGTCTTCCAGAGGCTTGATCTTCATCACCATGCCCGGACCACCGCCAAACGGCCGATCATCCACCGTGTGGTGACGATCAGTGGTGTAGTCCCGCGGGTTCCAGCAGGTCACGTGCAGCAACCCCTGTTTCACCGCGCGGCTGGTAATGCCGTACTCCGTGATGGCCGAGAACATCTCGGGGAACAACGTGACGACTTCTACGCGAAGGTTACCCATCGTTTAGAAATCCGCGTCCCACTCGACCCGCATCACACCTGCTTCCAAGTCGACTGCCAGCACGCATTGCTCCGTATAGGGCAACAGTCGCTCGCGATCATCCAGGCTGCCTGCGCAAGGCTTGACCACCATTACATCGTTCGCACCGGTCTCCAACAGGTGATCGATCTTGCCGAACAGTTGTTCGTCCTGATTGATGACCTTCAGACCTACCAACTGGTACCAGTAGTACTCGTCAGCGGCCAGGTTGGGCAAAAGGCTCCGCGGAATGCAGATTTCATAACCGCTCAGAAGACGGGCTTCATCACGATCATCAAGGCCCTTCAGTTTCACGACCAGGCCCTTTTGGGAGCCACGACCGTTGACCAGCTCGACCTGTTTTACCTTGCCTTCGTGCCGAAGCGTCCAGCGCGGATAATCCAACAGGTTTTCAATCGGATCGGTAAAGGAATACACCTTCACCTCGCCGCGAACGCCGTGAACCGAAAAAATCTTGCCGACGACAATGAGAGCGTCAGCGTTTTCTGGCGTCGCGTTCATACTGCTCAGGCAGCGGCCTTGGCAGCGTCCTTCAGCAGCTGAGCAACGCGCTCAGACGGCTGTGCGCCCTGGCTCAGCCAGTAGTTGACGCGTTCCTGATTGACCGACAGCTTGACTTCAGCGCCGGAAGCAACCGGGTTGAAGAAGCCAACGCGCTCAACGAAACGGCCGTCACGGGCGTTACGGCTGTTGGTCACGGTCAGGTGATAGAAAGGGCGCTTCTTGGAGCCGCCACGGGCAAGACGGATGGTTACCATGTGAACATCGTTCCTATAGTCGGTGCTGCAAATCTGAATGCCCAAATGGGCACAGGGTGCCCAAAAGGCCGCATATTCTCGGGGAATACACGGACATTTGCAAATGCCTTTTTCGGCGCGGGGCTACCACACCGTTCAGATCTGCCGGTTAAGCCGCGAATTTCGCGACATCGTTCCCGCCGAAGCGGGATTTCGGGAGAGCTGCCTATAGATAGAAGGCAACCTCCCAGAATCGAATTAGAGCTTCGGCATGCCGCCACCTGGCAGCATCCCGCCAAGGCCACGCATCATCTTGGCCATGCCGCCCTTGGCGGAAAATTTCTTCATCATCTTCTGCATCTGCTTGTGCTGCTTGATCAACCGACCGACGTCCTGCACCTGGGTGCCGGAGCCGAGGGCGATGCGGCGCTTGCGCGAACCGCTGATGATTTCCGGGTCGCGACGCTCGGCAGGGGTCATGGAGTCGATGATCGCTTCCATCTGCTTGAACTGCTTCTCGGCCGCACCCTGGGCATTGCCCATTTGCGACAGGTTGACCCCACCGATGCTCGGCAGCTTGTCCATCAGGCCGCCCAGGCCGCCCATGTTCTTCATCTGCTGCAGTTGGTCGCGGAAGTCTTCGAGGTCGAAGCCCTTGCCCTTCTTGAGCTTCTTGGCGAGTTTGTCGGCCTTGGCCTTGTCAATGTTCTGCTCGGCCTGTTCGATCAGGCTGAGCACGTCACCCATGCCCAGGATGCGCGAAGCGATACGGTCAGGGTGGAAGGGCTCGAGCGCTTCGGTCTTCTCGCCCATACCGATGAATTTGATCGGCTTGCCGGTGATAGCGCGAACCGACAGGGCTGCACCCCCACGGGCGTCACCGTCGACCTTGGTCAGCACCACACCGGTCAGCGGCAAGGCATCGCCGAAAGCCTTGGCGGTGTTGGCGGCGTCCTGGCCGGTCATGGCGTCGACCACGAACAGCGTCTCGACCGGCTTGACCGCGGCGTGCAGCGCCTTGATCTCGTCCATCATGTCGGCGTCGATGTGCAGACGACCTGCAGTGTCGACGATGACCACATCGATGTACTTGAGCTTGGCTTCGCGGATCGCCGCCTCGGCAATGGCCACAGGCTTCTGGCTGATGTCCGACGGGAAGAAGGTCACGCCGATGTCATTGGCGAGGGTTTCGAGCTGTTTGATCGCTGCCGGACGATAGACGTCGGCAGAGACCACCATCACGCTCTTTTTCTTGCGTTCTTTAAGGAAGCGCGCCAGCTTGCCGGCAGTGGTGGTCTTACCCGCACCTTGCAGACCGGCCATGAGCACCACGGCTGGTGGTGCGGCATTGAGCGCCAGGTCTTCGTTGGCCGCGCCCATCAGGCCTTCGAGTTCGGCCTGGACGATCTTCACGAACGCCTGGCCCGGGGTCAGGCTGCGCGACACTTCGGTGCCGACCGCGCGCTCTTTGACGCTGTTGACGAAATCCTTGACCACCGGCAGGGCGACGTCGGCCTCGAGCAGGGCCATGCGCACTTCGCGCAGCGTGTCCTTGATGTTGTCTTCGGTCAGCTTGGCCTTGCCGGTGACATGGCGCAGCGTCTGTGACAGGCGGTCGGTCAGGTTTTCGAACATGGTGATCCTTTCAGGCCCTAATGAAGCCGAGGTTTTTCAGGCGCCCAGGTGAATATGCACACGCGCTGGGCACAGCAAGGCGGCGATTATAGCGAAGAGCGAGGGCGGCGCACACCTGGGTGCTGACCACTGGGGTCCAGGTGACTTGTTCGCGGGCGAACCCGCGCCTACAAGGCCAGCGCCGGCCCTGTGGAATCTTGCAGATGGGGTAGGCCCTACCGTCTCCAGTCTTCCTAGAGCGGCGGGATCTATGCCAAACTCCGTCCCTTTAGGGCTTGCCTACCAGGACTTATGCTCTCTTCCCCCAGCCTCATCCCCAACCTGCTCGCCGCCGGCCTCTACATCGCCGCCGCTCTCTACCAAGGCAGTCGCCTGGCCCAGGGCAGCCGCGCCGACAAACGGCTGCTCGGTCTGCTCGGTGCCCTTGCGGTCATTGCCCAGGGTAGCGCCCTGTTCTTCCAGCTGATCACCCCGCTGGGCCTTAGCCTCGACTTCTTCAGCGCCGCCAGTCTGATCGCCGTCGCGGTGATCGCGCTGACCTTGCTGGCCTGCCTGCGCATCCCGGTCGAAAACCTGCTCATGCTGCTGTTCCCGCTCGGCGCGGTGACCGCCCTGCTGGCCCAGTTCGCCCCGCCCGGCACCGTACCGCTGGTCAATGAGGAGCCTGGGATCCTGGCGCATATCCTGCTCTCGATCCTGGCCTATGGCTTGTTCACCATTGCCGTGTTCCAGGCCCTGCTGCTGCTGTTGCAGGACTACCAGCTCAAGCACAAGCATCCTTCCGGGCTGATCCGTAACTTCCCGCCCCTGCAAACCATGGAAAGCCTGCTGTTCGGCTTCCTCTGGGCCGGTTGGGGTCTGCTGTCGCTGTCGCTGGTGTCCGGCTGGCTGTTCCTGGACAACCTGTTCGCCCAGCATCTGGTGCACAAGACGCTGCTATCCTGTGTGGCCTGGGTGGTGTTCGGCCTGCTGCTGTGGGGACGCACCCGCCTGGGCTGGCGCGGCCACAAGGCGATTCGCTGGACCCTCGCCGGTTTCTGCCTGCTGATGCTGGCCTATTTCGGCAGCAAGCTGGTACGTGAATTCATCCTGCATATCTGACGACCGCCCATGGACACCCTGCCGTACGCTCCGCTATTCGGCACTCTGGCACTGGCGCTGCTCTGGTCGGCGCTATTCACCGCCGTCGACGCGGCCCGCCAGCAATTGAACGGCCATCAGCGCCCTGCTGACAGCGCCGAGCCCGCACTGCCCGCCCAAGCCGTGGTGCTCTGCGCAGGCCTCGGCAAGCTGCTGGTGCTTGGCCTGGCCTGCCTGATCGGCCAGCGCTACAACGGCGAACACGGCTTCTGGCTGGCGGGCCTTGCCGCAAGCGGCGCCCTGTTGGTCTTGGCCGAGTACCTGCCAAGGCGCGCCGCCCGACGCAATCCGCACGCCTTCCTCAACCTCGGCCCCCTGCTCAGATGGCCTCTGCTCGCATTGCAACCGTTGGCCTGCGTGCTCGACGGCTGCGCCAAGTTGATCCTTCGCCCATTGCGCGCGCAACCCGCCGCCGTGGCATTGCACCCACAGGAGCACGATGATTTCGACGAACCAGAGCCCTACGAAGCACCACGCCAAGGGCTGCTCGAAGGGCTGCAATCCCTAGACAAGATCACCGTCAACGACATCCTGGTGCCCCGCAACGAAGTGGACGGCATCAACCTGGACGACTCGCTCGAGCAGATCGCTGAACAACTGATCGTCAGCCGCCATACCCGCCTGCCGGTCTACCACAGTGATATCAACCAGGTCGAAGCCATCCTCAATACCAAGCTGATCAGCCATCTGCTGCCCCATGGCGAGCTGACCCTCCAGGCGCTGCGCGCGGCCTGCTACGAACCCTACTTCGTTCCCGAGAGCACTCCGCTGCAACGGCAGTTGCTGAACTTCCACAAGCAGCAGAGACGCCTGGGCGTGGTGGTGGACGAGTACGGAGAGGTCCAAGGCATCGTCACCTTGGAGGACATCCTCGAGGAGATCGTCGGCGAGTTCGAGGATGAGCACTCGCTGGAAAACCCGCACGTCCACCCCCTGGCCGACGGCCGCTACGTGATCGAAGGCACCGCCTCGCTGCGCGAAATAAACCGCAGTCTGGGGTGGCACCTGCCCTGCGACGGTGGCCCGAAGACCCTCAACGGGCTGGTCACCGAGGCGCTGGAAAGCATTCCGGAAAGCGCTGTATGCCTGAAGATTGGCCGCTATCGCCTGGAAATCCTCGAAACAGAGGACAATTGCGCCAGCAAGGTACTGGTGTGGACCGTGACCCGATAGCTATACTCCGGTCACGCTTACCCAGCCCTGCCGTCCCGCCTGCTACCCGCTTCCGGCACCACACGGCCGGTGCGCTCCACTGACACGCCCCGCGGTCCTGCTTCGACACCCAGAACAGCCCGCTCCCGTCCCTACCCTTGGGCTATCGTCGGTCGAGCGACTCACACTATGACGCTCCGGCGCCCGCACGCCCATGCCTGCCTGGCAGGGAGCGACCCGCCCATAGGGAGCAATGACTGTCAGGGACCTACAACATGACTATCAGCAGTACCTGCGCCGACACCTCGGCAGCCCCCGTCAATTCCCCCGCCCGTGTGGCCACCGCCAGCTTCATCGGCACCGCCATCGAATTCTACGACTTCTACGTCTACGCCACCGCCGCCGCGCTGGTGATCGGCCCGGTGTTCTTCCCGTCGGGTTCGGGCACCGCGCAGATGCTCGCGGCCTTTCTGACCTTCGGTATCGCCTTCCTCGCCCGCCCGCTGGGTTCGGCACTGTTCGGCCATTTCGGCGACCGTATCGGCCGCAAATCCACCTTGGTCGCCTCGTTGCTGCTGATGGGCGTTTCGACCACCCTGATCGGGGTTCTTCCGGGTTATGACAGCATCGGCGTCTGGGCGCCGATCATCCTTTGCCTGCTGCGCTTCGGCCAAGGCCTGGGCCTGGGCGGCGAATGGGGCGGGGCGGCACTGTTGGCCACCGAAAACGCCCCTGAAGGCAAGCGTGCCTGGTTCGGCATGTTCCCGCAGCTTGGCCCCTCCATCGGTTTTCTGGCGGCCAATGGGCTGTTCCTGACCCTGGCGCTGGTGCTCAGCGACGAGCAATTCCGTGACTGGGGCTGGCGCATTCCGTTCCTGCTCAGCGCCGCGCTGGTGATCGTCGGCCTGTACGTGCGCCTGAAGCTCGAGGAGAGCCCGGTATTCGCCAAAGCCGTGGCACGCCACGAGCGGGTGAAGCTGCCGGTGGTCGATCTGTTCGCCAAGTACTGGCTGCCCACCTTGCTGGGCGCGGCGGCGATGGTTGTGTGCTACGCGCTGTTCTATATCTCCACGGTGTTCTCCCTGAGCTATGGGGTCTCGACCCTGGGCTACAGCCGCGAGAGCTTCCTGGGCATGCTGTGCTTTGCCGTGGTGTTCATGGCCTTGGCCACGCCGCTGTCGGCCTGGCTGAGCGATCGCTATGGACGCAAGCCGGTGCTGATCGTCGGCGGCCTGCTGGCGGTTGCATCGGGATTCACCATGGAGCCGCTGCTGACCTCAGGCTCGACCACCGGCGTTGCGCTGTTTTTGGCCATCGAGCTGTTCCTGATGGGCGTGACCTTCGCACCGATGGGGGCATTGCTGCCTGAGCTGTTCCCGACCCATGTGCGCTACACCGGCGCCTCGGCAGCCTACAACCTCGGCGGCATCGTCGGCGCCTCAGCGGCACCGTTCTTTGCCCAACAGTTGGTCAGCATGGGGGGATTGAGCTGGGTGGGCGGCTATGTGTCGGTAGCCGCGGTGATCAGCCTGATCGCCGTCTTGTGCCTGAAAGAGACACGCAATACAGAGCTGTAAGTGGGGAGCGGCAAGCTTCAAGCGGCAAGAAAAAGCCAAAGCCTGCGCGGATTTGCTTTTTCTTGCAGCTTGAGGCTTGAGGCTTATGGCTTAAAATTCGACCGTGACCGCCTGGGCAGCCCGGGTCGCTTTGGCCCGCGCCGCTTCGATCGACTCGTCACGCGCCAGGCATACGCCCATGCGACGTTGGCCATTGATTTCCGGCTTGCCGAACAGGCGGATGGCGGTATCGGGCTCGCTCAGGGCCGCACCCAGGTTGGCGAAGGTGGTCTGCTGTGACCGGCCTTCAGGCAAGATTACCGCCGAAGCCGACGGACCGAACTGACGCACTACCGGGATCGGCAGACCCAGAATCGCGCGAGCATGCAAGGCGAATTGCGAGAGGTCCTGGGAAATCAGGGTCACCAGCCCGGTATCGTGGGGACGCGGCGAGACTTCGCTGAACCACACTTGGTCACCCTTGACGAACAGCTCCACGCCGAACAGACCACGACCGCCCAGGGCGTCAGTGACCGCCTGAGCCACGCGCTGGGACTCGGCCAGGGCCTTCGGGCTCATGGCCTGTGGCTGCCAGGATTCCTGATAGTCGCCCTTCTCCTGACGGTGACCGACCGGTGCGAGGAAGGTGGTGCCGCCTACATGACGCACGGTCAACAGGGTGATTTCGTATTCGAAATCGATGAAACCTTCGATGATCACCCGGCCTTTGCCGGCGCGGCCGCCTTCCTGGGCATAGTCCCAGGCCTTCTGCAGATCGGCATCGCTGCGCAGCAGGCTTTGCCCCTTGCCCGAGGAACTCATCACCGGCTTGACCACGCAGGGGTAGCCCAGGTCGGCGACGGCCTTGGCGTAGTCTTCGAAGGTATCGGCGAAATGGTAGGGCGAGGTCGGCAGGTCCAGCTCTTCGGCGGCCAGCCGGCGAATGCCCTCACGGTTCATGGTCAGCTGGGTGGCGCGGGCGGTGGGAACGACATTGAAGCCTTCGTTCTCCAGCTCGACCAGGGTCGCGGTGGCGATGGCTTCGATCTCAGGGACGATGTAGTGCGGCTTTTCGGCTTCGATCACCGCACGCAGGGCAACGCCATCGAGCATGTTGATGACGTGGCTGCGGTGCGCGACCTGCATGGCGGGAGCATTGGCGTAGCGGTCCACGGCGATGACTTCGACACCCAGACGCTGCAGCTCGATCACCACTTCCTTGCCCAACTCGCCGCAGCCACACAGCAGTACACGGGTCGCGGTGGGCGACAATGGGGTTCCGATACGGGTCATTTCAGGTCCTCGAAGGCGTCCGGGGCTGCGCCGGATTGGCTGCTGCCCGCTGAAAAAGGACCGATATTCTACACCCGCCGAGGCATTCCGGGGCCGCTGCGCAACCCCGATCACATCACCCTGCGACGACCTCGCGTCGGGCGCGCCAGGCCATGGCCAGCCACACGGCAGTGACGCCGGCAAACTTGGACGCCAGAGCCGTACCAATCACTGCCGGGGTCAGGGCGCCGATCATGCCGAAGAAGATGAAGGTGTCCACCGGAATGCTCAGGGCCGAGCTGAGCCATAGACGGTCACGCAACGGCCGACGGGTGATGCTGAACACCAGCCAGTCGATCAGCTCGGAGACGAAGAACGCGGTCGCACTGGCCAGGGCAATGGCAGGCTCCGAGGTGACATAGGACAGCACCAACGCCGCCAGCATGGCCAACAACGCGCCATGACCATAGCGGGTCTGCACCATGTCGCGCAGGATGAACACCAGCCCACCCCAGGCGGACCAGATCACATCCAGGTGCGGAGCACTGGAAAAGGCGTAGTTGATCAGCACTACGCTACTGATATAGGCAATGAGATAAAACATGGGATCACACGTTGGGCAAGCGGCACAGAATACTTGATTTTGGAGTCAACTACAGCCCCGACCCGATGATCAAGCCTGACGCCACCGCCCGCTCGTGGCACAGCACCAGCACCTGACGGCGCTCGTCGTTGCTCATGCGCGACCAGCGGGTGATCTCGCTCACCGTGCGCTGGCAACCGACGCAGATGTCCTGCTCGTCCAGCGCACAGACATTGACGCACGGCGAGGCGACCGGGCGTTCGGCGTTCTGCATGTCAGTCATCCTGGGGGGCCAGCTCGCGCGCGTAGCGCTCGGCATTATGGACATAATGTGCGGCGCTGGCTTCGAGCATGCGCTTCTGCGCCTCGGTCAACTCGCGCACCACCTTGCCTGGCGAACCCATGACCAGCGAGCCGTCCGGAATTTCCTTGCCCTCAGGAATCAGTGCGTTGGCGCCGATGATGCAATGCTTGCCGATGCGCGCGCCATTGAGAATCACGGCATTGATACCGATCAGGCTGTGATCGCCCACCGTGCAGCCATGGAGCATCGCGTTATGGCCGACGGTCACGCCCTTGCCGAGGGTCAGCGGCGAGCCCATGTCGGTGTGCATCACCGTGCCATCCTGGACGTTGCTGCCTTCGCCGATGTCGATCAGTTCGTTGTCGCCGCGCAGCACCGCGCCGAACCAGACACTGGCCCCGGCCTGCAGGCGCACCTTGCCGATCAGGGTGGCATTGGGGGCGGCCCAACTGGTGGGATGGGTCTCGACCCGCAGGTCGCCCAGGCGGTATTTCATGTCTTGCTCCTCACGGTTGAAGGCAGATGGCGGGTTGGGCCCCGCTCAGATCTGGGTATAGCGCTCAGGGGGCTGGTGCAGGCTGATGCCAGCGTCGAACAGCACATTGACCAGTTCGACGATCATGATCGCCGACAACCCCCAGATCTTGTACTCGCCGTAGCGGTAGGCCGGCACGTACCAACTGCGCCCTTGGTAGTCGATACGGTGGGTATGGTCGCGCGGGTCCTGGCGGAAAAACGCCAGCGGAACCGTGAACACGGCGGCGATCTCCGCGTCGTTGGCACGGTATTCGACATAATCGGGGATGATCCCGACGAATGGCGTCACTTTAAGGCCATGCAGGGAGATCACCGGGCTCAGCGGACCGATGACTTCCACCAGTCCCGGCGGCAGACCGATTTCCTCCTCGGCCTCGCGCAGGGCGGTGAACACCAGGTCCGGATCCTCCGGGTCGCGTCTACCACCGGGGAAGGCCACCTCGCCTCCATGGGTGGAAAGCCCTTTGGCCCGAAGGGTCAGCACCAGCTCGGGCTCTTCGCTACGCGTGATGGGCAAGAGCACCGCCGCCTCGGGGAAACGCCGGTCGGTTTCCAGTGACGTGGGGGTGTGATTGCTCATTCGGCGAAGAAGCTCGTCCAGCATTGCACTCTCTCGATTCCAAGGCCTGCCCTGCATGATGCACCAAAGCCGTGAAGCACCCAAGCCCCGCCAGCAGGCCGCTTGCGCAGCGCAGGGCCGGCACGCCAAGATAGCTGCAGATAAAGGGAAGAACAGCATGAAATTCTGCAGCGCGTGCGGCCAGGCGGTCATTCAGCGGATCCCCGAGGGCGACAGCCGCCTGCGGTATGTCTGCGAGCATTGCCATACCATTCATTACCAGAACCCCAACATCGTTGCTGGCGTGCTCCCCACCTGGGGCAGCCAAGTGCTCCTTTGTCGACGGGCGATCGAACCGCGCCGGGGGTTCTGGACGCTGCCCGCCGGGTTCATGGAGAACGGTGAAACCCTCGATGCGGCCGCCCGACGCGAAACCGTCGAGGAGGCCTGCGCCCGGGTCGGGCAGATGAGCCTGTACCAGTTGTTCGACCTGCCTCACATCGACCAGGTACATGTATTCTTCCGCGCCGAGCTGGCTGACCTGGATTTTGCCGTTGGCGTCGAGAGCCTGGAGGTGCGCTTGTTCGAGGAACATGAAATTCCCTGGAACGAGTTGGCTTTCCGCACCGTCGTACGGACACTAGAATGCTATTATCGCGACCGCATCGGGCAGCACTACCCCGTAGGCCATGAGTACCTGCCGCCGATGAACGTCTCGTCGTCCACCACTTAGCTCTCAGGGATACGGTTTCATGCGTTGGTTGCTTGCCCTTTTCTGCCTTTCCGTTGCATCGGTGTCCCAGGCCGCCTTCACCGAGACCATCATTCGCAAGCCTGTCGAACCGTCTGCGGTCGCCAACCAACCACTGATCGACAAGGTCCTGGTGATCAAGTCCGAGCGCCGCCTGCAACTGATCAGCCGTGGCGAGCCACTCAAGACCTACCGCATCTCCCTGGGCAAGCAACCCAAAGGCACCAAAGAGCGCGAAGGTGACAGCAAGACGCCCGAAGGCCTGTACTGGCTTGACTGGCGCAAGGTCAGTGACCGCTTCAACCTGGCCATGCACATTTCCTACCCGAACATCAGCGATGCCGCCCGCGCCCGCCGCGAGGGCGTGAGCCCAGGCGGCATGATCATGATCCATGGCACGCCGATCAACGAGGACTACCCGGAGTGGTACTTCCATACCCTGGACTGGACCGAAGGCTGCATCGCCATGCGCAACAATGACATGCGCGAGGTCTGGGACATGGTCAAGGACGGGACCTTGATCGAGATCCGTCCCTGATTCCTACAATTCGATTAACTTTGTAGGAAATTACACACATTAAACCCACCCCCACCTGACGCCCAGATGGGTACGGGACCGCATCCAAACGGTAAGTCGGATTCTTAGAATCCCCGCAAAAAAGCACATACGTGCAGCCATTGCGGGGCTTCTCCATGTCGACTTCCTTGCGTCGCTTCGCCAGGCCAATACTGGCCAGCCTGGCCCTTGCCTTGATGGTCCACCCAACTGCGTGGGCCAACGATCCCGCCACCTCGCAACTACGCGAGCAACAACGCACCCTGCAGCTTCAAGAACGCCGGCAGCGCCTCGAGCGATGGCAACGCCGTCGTCAGCCAGGCCCGGTACGGGTCGACCCTGCCCCACCTACTCGCGCAGATTCACACTGCTGGCCCACCGCCGGGTTACGCCTGAGCGGGAACCGAGTGCTATCGAATCAGCAGCTGGAAGCGGTCCTGCGTCCCCTGTGGCGCCCTTGCCTGAGCGTCGACGACGTCAACACGCTGCTCAGGGCCATCACCGACAGCTACGTCCAGGCAGGTTATCCGGCCAGCCGCCCTTACCTGGCACATCGGCCCCAGGCCGGCAAGCCACTGGCTATCGTCATCGTCGAAGGCTTCGTCGAATCCATCGAACTGGCCGGTACCGACCTGCCGCTTTCCTTGCGAGGCGCCTTTCCCGACCTGCTCGGTCAGCCCTTGTACCTGCCCGCACTCGAGCAAGGCCTGGACCAGCTCAATCGCCTGCGGGCCTACGACTTGAACGCCGACCTGCTACCGGGCGAGATCCAAAATGGTACACGCGTGGTCATCCAGCCGCGCCGCACCGGTTCGCGCTGGCACCTGGACAGCCGCCTGGACAACCGTGGCAGTGACCTGACCGGTCGTCATCGCCTCAACCTTGGGTTGGGACTGGACAGCCCACTGGGCTTGAACGACGACCTACGCCTGGGCGTGGCCTCGACCGTGTTCGACGCCCCCGGCCAAAGCCAAGGTGTGAACCTCTATTACAGCGTGCCCTACGGCCCGTGGAGCCTGGCCGTGAACGCCAGCTGGATGCGTTATCGCGCTCCCCTGCCACAACGGCGTCAGGTCAGCACCGGCGAAAGCCATCTCCAGGGCCTGAGCGTGGAACGCCTGCTATGGCGCAACAGCCAAGGGATGTTGAGTGCGCTCGCCCGACTGGACCGCAAGCAACTGGTCAACCGCATTCAACACACGGCGATCGCGCAGCAAAGCCCGACGCTGACCACCTTCGAGGCCGGCCTCAACCTGCTGTGGCTCGAAGGGGGACTGTGGAACGCCTATGTGGGCGTGTCCCAGAACCTGGACTGGTTTGGCGCCGAGCATTCACTGCTGCCCTCGGAAAGGGCTGCGCAAACGCATTGGCGCAAGTACCGGGCCAGCTTCGTGCATTTGCGCCAGGGGCCTGCGCAATGGCCCTGGCGTTGGCAGAGCGAGTTGAACCTTCAGTACAGCGAGCAACCGCTTGCGGCCATCGAGCAATTGCTGCTTAGCGACGACGCCGCCGTTCGCGGCTGGCGTCAGGACACGGTCGCCGGTGCCAGCGGCGCGGTCTGGCGCAACACCTTCAGCCAGCCCCTGCCCTTCTCCCGGACATTGGAGATACGCCCTCACCTGGGCCTGGACCTGGGCTGGACCCGCTTCACCCCCGCCAGCGCTCCCCAACGGATCGCAGGGGGCGCCCTGGGTGTAGTGCTAGGGCCTCCCGCCAATCACCTGCGCCTGGACTATCAACGAGCCCTGTACGCCAGCGAACGCAACCGCCGCTCGCTGGAACCTGGCCTCTGGGTCCTGGAGTGGACCCTGAGTCTCTGATCACACAACAAAAGAGAAAAAACAGTGACCCTTACTACCCACCCCCACTCGGTGAGCCCGGATGTCTTGCGCTGGGCCATTTTCATCGCCCTGGTGACATGCTCCTGCGCCGTGGCCGCAGATGGCCTGCAACCAACCACCGGGCCCGGCGGTACGCCGGTCGTCAACAATAACCACGGCGTACCGGTGATCGACATCGTCGCCCCTAACGCCCGCGGCCTGTCCCACAATCAGTTCCTCGACTACAACGTCGCCAAGCCCGGCGTGGTGCTCAACAACGCCTTGCGGCCTGGCCAATCACAACTGGTCGGAGCCCTGAACGCCAATCCACAATTCCAGGGCCAGGCCGCGTCGACCATCCTCAACGAAGTCGTCAGCCGCAACGCCTCGCTGATCGAGGGACCGCAGGAGATTTTCGGTCGCGCCGCCGACTACATCCTGGCCAACCCCAACGGCATCACCCTCAATGGCGGCAGCTTCATCAACACCACACGTGCCGGACTGCTGGTCGGCACGCCGGACATCCAGGATCAACAGATCCGCTTTCTCGATACCCTGAACGCCAGCGGTACCCTGCAGGTGCTCGAAGGCGGACAATCCAACCGCGAGGCGGCGCTGGAGCTGATCGCCCCACGCATCGATCAGCACGGGGCGCTCGATGCCCGCACAGATCTGAACCTGACTGTCGGGCGAAATCGCATCGATGCCCAGGACGGGCAAATCATTCAGCACCTGCCCAGCGCCCCGGCCAGCATCGATGCCAGCCTGTTCGGCGCCATGCGTGCCGGGCGCATCCGGGTGGTAAGCACTGCCGAAGGTGCAGGTGTACGCGTGGGCCCTTCCCCATTGAGCGCGGATAATGGCATCAGCGTCCGTTCTTCAGGCACCCTGCACGTCAGCGGCACCGCCGATGAACGTGCGCGTCTGCGCACCGAGCAGGGTGAACTGGCGTTGACCGCAGCTGGCGACCTGACGCTCGACGCCGTCGAGGCCAAAGCCGGGCGTATCGAATTCACCGCCGGCAACAAATTGACCCTGGACGCCAAGACTCGGGAAAGCCTCCAGCGCGATCACGAACAATGGAACAACAAGTTCCTCTTCGTCACCACCGAGACCTACAACCGCGAGCGCACCACCACCGACCGTCAGCAACAAGGGACACTGCTGCACGCCGACGAAGGGATCGCACTGCAATCAGGCGATGACATGCGCCTGGTGGTGGCGGACCTTCGAACCCGAGGCGAGCTGAGGCTCGACAGCGCGGCCAAGCTCGATGTCGAAGCCGGCATCGACAGTCAACGGATCGAAGAACAGGTGCGCCACCGCAAGCACCTGTGGCGCGGCGACAGCGATACCGACCGCTACAAGGAAACCGCCAACGCCAGCCAGCTGGAAGGCGGACGCATCGTGATGACCGCCGGCGATACGCTCAAGGTGCAGGGCAGCCGCCTGCAAAGCCAGGGCGACACCCTATTCAAGGCCGGTCAGGTGAGCGTGACCACGACCACCCTGCAGGACACAGGCACACAACGCGACTATCGGGGCGATCTGGTCTCCGGCGCCTTCTTCGGTTCACGCGATGGCAACGAACGCCAGGGTCAGACGGTGGCCGGCAGCGAGCTCAAGGTAGGAGGCGATCTCGACATCATCGCCGATCAGGTCACGGTCAAGGGCAGTACCTTGAGCAGCCAGGGCGATTCGGTCCTGTTCAGCGAAAAGGGCCTGCTGGCCATCGAGGCCGATCGCAACCGCATCACCACGACCGAGCACGAGCGCGACAGCAAGCTGTTTGGCCTGTTCGGTAGCGACCAGACACGCACCACGCGCCAGGAGCAAGCAATCGTCAGCGACCTGAACGCCACCAGCGACCTGCGCCCGGCCAGTGCTGAAGAGATGCGCCTGATCGGCGCCAAGGCCACGGCAGGCAAAACGCTGCAACCGTGGCACGAGCAGGCATGCCTGCTCGTTTTCGAGGGCAAGGCCATCCATCACACATCTTGAAAACCAATCCTGGCCGTGACGAACGGGTTTCGGCGACCCTTTCATGGTTTTGCCAAAAAATCGTCATACTTTGCGTTCAAAGTCGCGGTCTTCCTTCCACTCAGCAACGCAAGGACACCCTGATGAGTCGAGAAAGCGGCGATAACCTTGATCGCAACTCCAGCGGGAACCTGCCCATGGCCAGTGTCATGGATGCCTACCTGAGCCGGCGCAGCGTCATGCGCGGCAGCTTGGGGGCGGCCATCGCGCTGATCGCAGGGGCAGGCCTGACCGGCTGCCTGGGCAGTGGCGCCAACCAAGGCACGCCCGCTCCGGCCCGTCCCGCCACTCCCAGGCCCAGACTGGGGTTCCAGTCGATCCCCGGCTCGCGTACCGATGGCTGCGCCGTGGCCGCCGGCTACAGCGCCTATGTACTGGCGCCCTGGGGCACACCGTTGAACAGCAAGGCCAGCCCCTGGAAAGCCGACGGCAGTAACACATCCACAGATCAGGCCAACGCCATGGGCATGCACCACGACGGCATGCACTTCTTTCCCATCGGTGGCAGTTCCGACGATGGCCTGCTGGCAATCAACTTCGAATACATCGACCCTGCCGCGCTGCACCCGAACGGCCCGACCACCTCTGCCAATGGCAAGCGCCCGGCCGAAGAAGTGCGCAAGGAAATCAACGCCCACGGCGCCGGCGTGGTTCGCCTGCGCAAACTCAACGGGCGCTGGCAGGTGGTCGACAATGACCCGCTCAACCGCCGCTTCACCACCGCCTCGCTGATGGAGATCGCCGGCCCTCTGCGCGGCAGCGAGCACGTCAAGACCCGATTCTCGCCCACCGGCACCCAGTGCCGTGGCACCAACAACAACTGCGGTAACGGCTATACACCCTGGGGCACTTACCTCACGTGCGAGGAGAACTGGCCCGGCATCTTCGTCAACAAGGGCACCCGCCCTGCCGACCAAGTGCGCATCGGCGTGGCCACCTCGAGCGGCCAGTACGGCTGGGAGAGCGCCGCAGGTGACCGCAGCGAAGCCAACGACGAGTTCGCCCGCTTCGACATCACCCCTCGCGGCGCCAGTGCCACCGAGGACTACCGCAACGAAGCCAGCACTTACGGCTACATCGTCGAGATCGACCCGTACGACGCCCGCACGCGCGCCGTCAAACGCACCGCGCTGGGCCGGTTCCGCCACGAGGGCTGCTGTCCTGGCCTGGCGGTAGCCGGCAAGCCGCTGGTCTGGTACATGGGCGACGACTCCAACAATGAATACCTGTACAAGTTCGTCTCTGACGCTGTCTGGGACCCTGCCGACGCCAACCCGAGCGATCGACTGGCCACCGGCGCCAAGTACCTGGACCACGGCAAGCTCTACGTGGCGCGCTTCGATGCTGACGGCACCGGCCACTGGCTGTTGCTCGCCCCCGGCACAGCCACCACCGGCGGCAGCACCTTGGGTGCGCTGTACGGCGACCTGGCCGGGATCATTCTCAATACCCGGGGTGCTGGCGATGCCGTGGGCGCAACGCCCATGGACCGCCCGGAGTGGACGGCGGTCAATCCCCTCAATGGTGACGCCTATGTCACCCTGACCAACAACAGCGAACGCACACCGGCCACGGTCGATGCGGCCAACCCACGCGGCCCGAACCGCCACGGCCACATCATCCGTTGGCACGACAGCGACGATCAGCGCAGCTTCACCTGGGATATCTTCGTCTTTGGCGCCAATGCCGATGGCGGTGCCGACATCAATCGTTCGGGCCTGACCGAACTGAACCAGTTCGCCAGCCCCGATGGAATGAGTTTCGATAGCCGCGGTGTGCTGTGGTTCGAGACCGACAACAGCGAATCGAGCGTGACCCGCTATACCAATGACCAGTTGCTCGCGGTGATCCCCACCGATCTGGTGGACGCAAACGGCAGGCAAGTGCCGATCGATGCCCGCAACCAGGCAGACTTGCGCCGCTTCTTCGTCGGGCCGAACGGCTGCGAAGTGACTGGCATCACCTTCACTCCCGACAACAAGACGTTGTTCGTCAACATCCAGCATCCGGCCAACTGGCCCCGCAGTGACATCGCTACCGACGCCACCCCCACGGGCAGCCGCGTGCGGCCTCGGTCGTCGACCGTGGTGATTCAACGCAAGGATGGAGGAGAGATCGGCATCGGCTGATGCCTGTAGAAAGGGCCGCTACGCGTCCCATCGCAAGCGTCGAGCGCGCTGCGATGGGCTGCATAGCGGCCCCTGGGATATCACACGAACGGGATCAGAACTCGGCGAGCCGCCAGACCTCGTAGGCTGGCGTCTCGTACGGGTGGCTCGCCTTGAGCGCGGCGACGACTTGGGCGATCAACTCATCCGCCACCACCAGCTCGACCTTCCACTCCTCCACCTGCTCGACCTGACCGGTCTGCCCGAGGTACGGCTGGCTGCCGTCCAACGGGCGGAACTGGCCCAGGCCCTGCGTCTGCCAGGCACAGTGGTCATAGTCGCCGATGCGTCCGCCGCCTGCGGCGAACACAGCGGCCTTGACCACTTCCACATGGCTCGGCGGCACGAAGAAGGCGAGCTTGTACACGTTTAGTTCACCCAGACGCGCGCATTGCGGAACATGCGCATCCAGGCGCCGTCTTCCTGCCACTCGTCCGGACGCCAGGAGTTCTGCACGGCACGGAATACACGCTCAGGGTGCGGCATCATGATGGTCACGCGACCGTCGCGGCTGGTGAGGCCGGTGATGCCGCGCGGCGAGCCGTTCGGGTTGGCCGGGTAGGCCTCGGTGACCTTGCCGTGGTTGTCGACAAAGCGCAGGGCCACGCAACCGGACAGGTCCGCTTCCAACAGGGCTTCCTCGCTGGCGAACTCGGCATGGCCTTCACCGTGGGCGATGGCGATCGGCATGTGCGAACCGGCCATGCCCTGCAGGAAGATCGAGTTGGACTTCTGCACCTCGACCATCGCCACCCGCGCCTCGAACTGCTCCGAACGGTTGCGCACGAAGTGCGGCCAGTACTCGGTGCCCGGGATGAGTTCGTGCAGGTTGGACATCATCTGGCAACCATTGCACACGCCCAGGGCGAAGCTGTCGTTACGCTCGAAGAACGCCTGGAAGGCTTCACGGGCACGGCTGTTGAACAGCGCCGACTTGGCCCAGCCTTCACCGGCGCCCAACACGTCACCGTAGGAGAAGCCACCGCAGGCCACCAGGCCCTTGAACTCGGCGAAGTCGACACGACCGGCGAGAATGTCGCTCATGTGCACATCGATGGCGGCAAAGCCTGCGCGGTCGAAGGCAGCAGCCATCTCGACCTGGCCGTTGACGCCCTGCTCGCGCAGGATGGCCACTTGCGGGCGCACGCCCTTCTTGATGTACGGCGCTGCGATGTCGTCGTTGACGTCGAAGCCCAGCTTGACCGACAGGCCTGGGTTTTCTTCTTCCAGCAGGACGTCGTATTCCTGGTCAGCGCAATCGGCGTTGTCACGCAGGCGCTGGATCTGGTAGCTGGTCTCGGCCCACTGGCGCTGCAGCAGACGACGCTGGTCGTCGAACAGCACTTCGCCATTGAGGCTGATGGACACTTCACCGTTGTTGACCGGTTTACCGATCACCGCGACGCAGTCGCCCAGGCCAGCGGCGCTGAACTGTGCCAGCACATCCGGGGTGGCGTCCTGGCGAACCTGGATGACCGCGCCCAGCTCTTCGTTGAAGAGAATGGCCGGTACGTCGCCTTTGCTGTCGGTCAGCGGATCGAGTTGCAGGTCCAGACCGCAGTGGCCAGCGAAGGCCATCTCCAGCACGGTGGTCAGCAGGCCGCCGTCGGAACGGTCGTGGTAGGCCAGCAGGTGGCCGTCGGCGTTCAGGCCCTGAACCACTGCGAAGAAGGCCTTGAGATCCTCTGGGTCGTCGACGTCCGGTGCCTGGGCGCCGAGCTTGCCGAAGGTCTGGGCCAGGATCGAGGCGCCCATGCGGTTCTTGCCGCGGCCCAGGTCGATCAGGATCAGGTCGGTCTCGCCCTTGTCCATGCGCAGTTGCGGCGTCAGGGTGTCACGGATGTCGACCACCGGTGCGAAGCCGCTGACGATCAGCGACATCGGTGCGGTGACGCTCTTCTCGACGCCGTCCTCGCTCCATTTGGTCTTCATCGACATGGAGTCCTTGCCCACCGGAATGGTCAGGCCCAGCTCAGGGCACAGCTCCATGCCGACGGCCTTGACGGTGTCGTACAGGCGGGCGTCTTCACCCGGGTGCCCAGCCGCGGACATCCAGTTGGCCGACAGTTTGATGTCGGAGAGCTTCTCGATACGGGCACCGGCCAGGTTGGTCAGTACTTCGCCGATGGCCATACGGCCAGAGGCTGGGGCATCGAGCAGGGCCAGCGGGGTGCGCTCGCCCATGGCCATGGCTTCGCCGGTGTAGACGTCGAAGCTGGTGGCGGTGACGGCGCAGTCGGCCACCGGGACCTGCCACGGGCCGACCATCTGATCGCGGGCGACCAGGCCGGTGATGGTGCGGTCGCCGATGGTGATCAGGAAGCTCTTGCTGGCAACGGCCGGGTGGTGCAGGACGCGCTCGACGGCGTTGTCCAGGTCCAGCGTGCTCGGGTCGAAGTCATCGCCCAGCTCGGCTTCACGGGTGACCGAGCGGTGCATGCGCGGCGGCTTGCCGAGCAGCACATCCAGCGGCATGTCCACCGGGGTGTTGTCGAAATGGCTGTCGGTGACGGTGAGGTGTTTCTCCTCGGTGGCTTCGCCGACCACGGCGAACGGGCAGCGCTCGCGCTCGCAGATGGCCTTGAAGCGCTCGAAGTCCTCGGCGCTGACCGCCAGCACGTAACGTTCCTGGGACTCGTTGCTCCAGATCTCGTGCGGGGCCATGCCCGGCTCGTCGTTGGGCACGTTGCGCAGTTCGAAACGCCCACCGCGACCACCGTCGTTGACCAGTTCAGGGAAGGCGTTGGAAATACCACCGGCGCCGACGTCATGGATGAAGGCGATCGGGTTCTTGTCGCCCAGTTGCCAGCAGCGGTCGATGACCTCCTGGCAACGGCGTTCCATTTCCGGGTTTTCGCGCTGTACCGAGGCGAAGTCCAGGTCGGCGGAGCTGGCGCCGGTGGCAACCGACGAAGCCGCGCCGCCACCCAGGCCGATCAGCATGGCCGGGCCGCCGAGCACGATCAGCTTGGCGCCGACAGTGATTTCGCCCTTCTGCACGTGGTCTTCACGGATGTTGCCCATACCGCCGGCGAGCATGATCGGCTTGTGGTAGCCGCGCACTTCTTCACCGCGCGGGGTGTCGATGGCCTGCTCGAAGGTACGGAAGTAGCCGGTCAGGGCCGGACGGCCGAACTCGTTGTTGAATGCGGCGCCGCCCAGGGGGCCTTCGACCATGATGTCGAGAGCGTCGACGATACGGCCCGGCTTGCCATAGGCCTGCTCCCACGGCTGTTCGAAGCCAGGGATGCGCAGGTTGGAAACGGTGAAGCCGGTCAGGCCGGCCTTGGGCTTGGCCCCACGACCGGTGGCGCCTTCGTCGCGGATCTCGCCGCCGGAGCCAGTGGAGGCGCCGGAGAACGGGGCGATGGCGGTCGGGTGGTTGTGGGTCTCGACCTTCATCAGGATATGCACCGGCTCCTGGACCGCGCCGTACTGGCGGGTTTCAGGATTCGGGAAGAAGCGGCCCGCCACGTGGCCGACGATGACCGAGGCGTTGTCCTTGTACGCGGACAGCACGCCTTCGCTGTGCATCTGGTAGGTGTTCTTGATCATGCCGAACAGGCTCTTTTCCTGAGCCTGGCCGTCGATGTCCCAACTGGCGTTGAAGATCTTGTGGCGGCAGTGTTCGGAGTTGGCCTGGGCGAACATCATCAGCTCGATGTCGTTCGGGTTGCGCTTGAGGCCCTGGAAGGCATTGACCAGGTAGTCGATCTCGTCTTCGGCCAGGGCCAGGCCCAGGTCGACGTTGGCCTGGGCCAGTGCGGCACGGCCACCGCCGAGAATGTCCACGGAGGTCATCGGCTTGGGCTGGGCGTGGCTGAACAGGTCCGCTGCGTCCTCCAGACGGGCCAGCACGCGCTGGGTCATGCGGTCGTGCAGCTCGGCGGCGATCAGCGCGACGTCGGCATCGGACAGCTCCCCGGCGACGTAGTAGGCGATACCGCGCTCCAGGCGCTGGATGCTCTGCAGGCCGCAGTTATGGGCGATGTCACTGGCCTTGCTGGCCCAGGGCGAGATGGTGCCCAAGCGCGGGACCACCAGGAACAGGCGACCGGCCGGCTCCTGGACCGGAACGCTCGGACCGTACTTGAGCAGACGCCCCAGCACCTGCTGCTGGTCGGCGGTCAGCTCGCCATCGACATCGGCGAAGTGGGCGAATTCGGCATACAAACCAGTAACAGCGGGGACTTTCTGGCTCAGTTGCTCGAGTAACTTACCGTGGCGGAAGGCAGAAAGGGCAGGAGCGCCGCGCAGGATCAACATCGTCGGGACAGCCTCAGGAAGGGGTGTGCTTAGAGGCCGTGCATTCTAGCCTAATTCGCAGACTTTCGGCACCCGCTCTAAGCCAATGCTGCCGGGCGGCGGAACCGGACTTCGGGGTCAGAAATATCGCTTCAAGCGGCAAGCCTCAAGCGCAAAGAAAATGCAGGCCGCCACGGTCCGCTTTTCGCTTATCGCTTGCCGCCTGAATCAGCTAGCAGACCTGCCAACCATTGTCGAGATATGGCGGGACCGGTCCTTTGCGTATACTGCAACCTATGTTCGCCCTCACTGCTTTGCGCCAGCGCTGCGCCAGATGGCTCTTCGCAACCGGACTCTTCCTGCTGCTCGGTGCCTGTGTTGAAAAACCCAGCACCCTCGAGCGCGTCAAGGAGGACGGCGTGCTGCGCGTGATAACTCGCAACAGCCCCGCCACCTATTTCCAGGACCGCAACGGTGAAACCGGTTTCGAGTACGAACTGGTCAAGCGTTTTGCCGCCGAACTGGGCGTGAAACTCGAGATCGAGACCGCCGACAGCCTCGATGAACTGTTCGACCAGCTGGGCAAGCCCTCCGGCCCGGTGCTGGCCGCCGCCGGACTGGTCAGCAGCGAAAAACGCACGGCCCAGGCAAGGTTCTCCCACCCTTACCTTGAGGTGACCCCGCAGGTCATCTACCGCAACGGCCGCTCACGCCCCACCAACGTCAAGGGGCTCATCGGCAAGAAGATCATGGTGCTCAAGGGCAGCAGCCACGCCGATCAACTGGCCGAACTGAAAAAGCAGAATCCTGCCCTGGTATACGAAGAGTCCGACGCGGTCGAGGTCGTTGATCTACTGCGCATGGTCGATGAAGGCCAGATCGACCTGACCTTGGTGGATTCCAACGAACTGGCC
Source organism: Pseudomonas guariconensis (assembly GCF_900102675.1). GTDB lineage: Bacteria > Pseudomonadota > Gammaproteobacteria > Pseudomonadales > Pseudomonadaceae > Aquipseudomonas > Aquipseudomonas guariconensis. The sequence continues at coordinate 115,254 of NZ_FMYX01000014.1, read as the reverse complement.
ATGAACCAAGTCTACTTCCCCAACGTCCGAGTGGCCTTCGACCTGGGGGATTCCCGCGATCAACGCTGGGCGGTTGCCGCCGGCGAAGACAACAGCCTGCTCAACGAGGTCAACGAGTTTCTCGACAAGTCGCAGAAGAACGGCACCCTTCAGCGCCTGAAGGATCGCTACTACGGCCATGTCGACGTGCTCGGCTATGTCGGGGCCTACACCTTCGCTCAACACTTGCAGCAGCGCTTGCCCAAGTACGAGAAGCATTTTCGCACCACCGCCAAGGCCGAGCAGGTGGACTGGCGCCTGCTGGCTGCGATCGGTTACCAGGAATCGATGTGGCAGCCGGAGGTTACCTCCAAGACCGGCGTGCGCGGCTTGATGATGCTGACCCAACGCACCGCCCAGGCCATGGGCGTGTCCAATCGCCTGGACCCGAAACAGAGCATCCAGGGCGGCGCCAAATATTTCATGCTCGTCAAGGACCAGCTCGACGAGAGCATCAAGGAACCGGATCGCACCTGGTTCGCCCTGGCCGCCTACAACGTCGGCAGCGGCCACCTGGAAGACGCACGCATGCTAGCCAAACGAGAAGGCCTGAATCCGAACAAGTGGCTGGACGTGAAGAAAATGCTGCCGCGCCTGTCGCAGAAGCAGTGGTACCGCAAGACCCGCTACGGCTATGCCCGCGGTGGCGAACCGGTGCACTTCGTGGCCAACATCCGCCGTTACTACGACATCCTTACCTGGGTGACCCAGCCGCAGCTCGAGGGGCAGGTGGCCGAAGGCAACCTGCACGTGCCGGGGGTCAACAAGGACAAGCCGGCCGAACAGCCCTCGCCGATGTGACGCACAGGCGTTGCTAGCACTTGGCCCGCCGTGCCTTGAAGAAATCGCTCAGAATCTGCCCGCACGCCTCGGCCAATACCCCTCCCTCGAACATCACCCGATGATTCAAAAAGCCCTGGGTGAAGAACTGCCCCTGGCTCTGCACGATCCCGGCCTTGGGCTCCAACGCGCCATAAACCACCCGCGCAATGCGCGAATGCACGATCAGCCCGGCGCACATGCTGCACGGCTCCAGTGTCACGTACAGCGTACTGCCGGGCAGTCGGTAGTTGCTGGCGGCCTGCGCGGCCGCACGGATAGCTACCATCTCGGCGTGCGCACTGGGATCGCTGTCGGTGATAGGACGGTTGAAGCCCTGTCCGATGACCTGGCCATGCTGCACCAGCACCGCGCCAACCGGCACCTCGCCCATGGCCGCCCCCTGTGCGGCGAGTTCCAGGGCTAATTGCATGAATTCCTGATCGCGGCTGCGATCGATGATCTGCGGACGCATCAGACCACCGCTATCGCGGCCATAAGGCCGGTTTCCATGTGGTCAATCACATGGCAATGGAACATCCAGGTACCAGGGTTATCAGCCACCAGCGCTACCTGGGCGCGCTCGTTCTTGCCCAGCAAATAGGTATCGGTGAACCAAGGTTCGACGATCTTGCGGCGATTGGACGCAATTACCTTGAAACTCATGCCATGCAAATGAATGGGATGCTGGTACTGGGTCATGTTTTTCAATTCGAAGATGTAACTCTTGCCCTTCTTTAGCGTGGCGATCGGGCGATCGGCGCAGGTCTTGTCGGTGATGTCCCAGGCCTGACCGTTGATCTGCCACAAGCTCGGTGGACGACCGTTGTCGGTATCCACCGACACCTTGCCGGCCCATTCGAAATTGAAGTTGAGCTTTTGCGCATTCTCCAAGTCCGGCTCGGCGATCGGGTTGGCCGGTAGCGCCTTGGGCCAATCCCCCGGCGCCTGGTCGCTGGCCACCGAACGCAGGGTCCCCAAGCGCACGAAGCCGTCACGCAGAGAAATCTCCTCGCCTGCCTCGGGGATGCGGATCGCCAGGCAAATGCGCATGCCTGGGCCGAGCCAGTAATCCTCTTCCAATACGCGCGGAGTGACGGGATTGCCATCGAGCGCGTACACCCGCGCCTCGCAGTTGCCCTTGAGGTTGATGCGGTAGGTCCAGGTGTTGTCCAGGTTCAACAGACGCACCCGCACCACCTGGCCTGCCGGCAGCTCGGTGACCGCGTCCGCCTGGCCGTTGATGGTGATCAGGCGCCCAGCCGTACCGTTGCGCGCGGCTTCGCGAGGGATACTGAACGGCAGCCAGCCCCCCTGTTCGTCCACGTGCCAGTTCTTCAGGCTCAAGGTCCGCTCATGCAGGAAACCGGTAGGCTCGCGCTCCTCGACAATCAACGGACCGACCAGGCCACGCCCCAGCTCTTCGGAACTGCTGACGTGGGGGTGGTACCAGTAGCTGCCAGCATCGGGCACACGGAACTTGTAGTCGAAGAACTCGCCCGGCTTGACTGGCAATTGCGAAACGTAGGGCACCCCGTCCATTTCCAGCGGCAGACGGATGCCATGCCAATGGATGGTCGTTTCCACGGGCAGGTGATTGATGAAGCGCACCCGCAACCAGGTGCCCTGACGGACACGCAGTTCAGTACCTGGCGCCGAGGGGCCAAAGGCCCAGGCCTGGGTTTTGAACCCCGGCACCAGCTCCACGTCCAGCGGGGCAGCGATCAGTTCATAATCGTGCCCGGCGTTCTCGTCCTCGACTTTGCCCAACCAGTAACGCGCCGCGCCTCCGGCGCCCAAGCCAACCACGGCAAGGCCGGTCAGGCCCTTGAGCATTTGTCGACGGGTAAAGGACATCGGTGCGGGTACCTCGTTTCTGCGCAATCAGTCTGCCAGCAGTGCTGGCAATGAAGGGCGAATACGATACACCTGCATTTGCGAAAGATTAAGTGAAGTCTTGAGCGGGCGACTGGATCACCTTGTCGCAGCGGGAGCGCGCAGAAGGCCTGACTCCCCATAACCCTCTACGCGCCTCGCTATCAATTGCCCGCCTGACCCACCGTCGCACTCCAGGAATTCTCCGCTCCTGCCCGGATTTTCAACCGCCGCCCAAAGGGGGCATAGAAATCAACGGCAGCATCTCGAAATTCGAGATACGCCAGAGAACGCATCCCCGCCTTGGGCTTCAACACATCGTCAAGCAGGTCCGCGTAATCTGGACGTGCGCGCTTAAGTGTGTCGAGGAACATCTGAGGACCACTGATTGCAAAGATCTTGCGCATATAGGGATTGGTCCCGTCAGCGTTTAGCCCGCGGGAACTTTCCAGCTCCCGCAGTGCGTCGATCTCATTGATCCAACGACGATAGGCCGCCTGCTGGATCTCCTGCAGGACCGGATTACCGGCGTGACTCGCAAAATGGCTGTTACCTGGGCCGTAAAAGCCCATTCTTGGTGACGAGACTGCCCCACCGGTCAATACATCATCCGGCCCCGCATTGAGTTCAGCGTCTTCGAACGCCCCGACCATGACGTCATCACAATCCATGTAAAGACCGCCGTATTCGTGAATCAGGCGATACCTCAAGATATCCGAAGCGGCCGCCAGATTTTGTCCGGTGCCACTGCGAAAGTAACGATAAGGCACCACGGTTTCATTATCGGTAAGAAACTTGAAGAAAAACGGCTCGTCCCTCAGCTCTGAAACCACCATGTTGGGGAACTCGGCGAACGCCTGTTTCAACCGATCCAGTTCACCCGTGAACGCGGCATTATCGACGTCCAGATGCAGCGTGAACTTCAAGCCAGGATTGGCACGAATGTTCGTCTTCATCGTTTCAATCAATTCTCCCCTGGGCCCTCGCTCACCAAGCCAAATCTGGTGAACTTCCCGGTTGATCGCACGGGCCTCCTGCGAGACGCCCGGAATACGAGGAAACGTGTAGATCTCATAACGCACGCCGAACCGAAGCGATGCCCGAGCCGCAAGAAACGACTTCACACTGCCTTGCTTCCAGACACCCTTATTGTTCAGCCAGTGGACCTTTCCATCATAAGATTTCCATCCCCCGATATCGGCATCGAAAGTGACGCGCGTGCCCTCGGCGGAGTTCATCGCGTAATACGTGTCTATCTGTTGTTCTTCTTCGAACGCCGGGCGCACCTCGATACCATCCAAGGGCACTTCGATCTGTACGGGAGGATGTGCACGAACCAGGGTAATGCCCGGTTTGACACGCTCCGGCAACGGCTCAGCCTGCGCTGTCACCTCGATGAAACTCTCACCACCGCGCAGGCCAGGTTTGACATCGATATCGGAATAAAACCCCTTCAACCGTTTGATATAGGGGCCTTGGATATCGGCCTCGTATGGAGAAACGATTCTGTACTGCCCTGCGCGCTCGATGCGCTCGACACGGTAGACCTTGGCATGTACCCGAGCGTAGCGAGTGAGGACTCCGGAAGCTGCGTCGGTTTCCTGATAGACAGCACCGAAATCATCCACCACCCATTTGCCGCCCTCGCCCAGCGGCCCGTTGTATTCGAACTTGGCCAGTTCATCGCGCAGTTGGGGTGACAATGAACGAAGGCCGTCGGGCTCGATACCGAACGCCTTCACACTGTCAAAGGTTTGAGCATGGAGGTTGGCGCGCGCCTGCCTTTGCGTCTCTTCATGCGCGCGACGGGCCATTCGCTCATCGGCCGATTCATTGGCCCGCTCTTCTCGCTGACGGGCAATCTCTTGCTCCTGCTGCTCTGCCGTAGTGGCATTTTCCAGTTTTTCCTGGGGGGTGAGCGTATTTGCCTTTTGCCCTATCTCGTCCGCAGCCCCTGGGGTGACCGTATCGCCTACCCGCGCCGCAGCGCCTGCAGCCTTGGCCAGCTCCAAGGTGGCTGGCACAGCGTTGAGAATGCCAAAGACGATGCGGCGCTTGCCTTGCGCCTGATCCTCGACCGTGCCGTTGACGACCTCATCGGCTCCCAAGCCGATCAGCGCAGCGGACATCGTTGCCACGGGCAGCCAAAGTGCCGGGATCGCCATTGCAACGATACTGGTGACAGTCAATGCGGTGGACAGTACCTCGCCTGCGACCCCTTGATTGTAAGCGGCACGGCTTCGAATCAGCCGCACGGCATCGGACTGCAGACGGCTTTTCAGAGAGTTTTTGAAATGTGTGAACGGCCAAGGATGTAGAGCGGGGCCGAGGCTAATTTCATCGTGCGGATTCCAGCGGGAGTAATTGCCCACATGCCAAGAGGGAAAAGCCCCCAGCCCCAACAGCGCTGTCTTTAGGCCTGACACGAATATCCCGTCCGGGTCGTCTTCGGCCTTGAAATGACCTTCCAGAACCGTGCGTCGCTGAGTGAATCTGCACTGCAGGGCGAACCAGTCGCAAAACGCTGCCATATCCTCAAAACCCTGCAGCGGCGAAGAATTGCCGGGGATGTAAACCAGCAGGCGTCCGGACTGTTCATCCTTGAAGACAATAATGTCGCTCGCCGTATAGCGATAAACCAAGAGCTCGCGAATGCTAACGACATGCTGACCGAGCGCCGCTTGTTCGAACGCCTGGTAAGTCAGTGTTTCCCAAGTGGTGGACACCTCAAGCCCCAAGGCCCTGAGCACCATGTACTTGTCATTGAGCGTCAGCGAACCTTCTTCATGCTGAACAAAGGCAGCCCTGAGCACCGATGCCTTGATCAGCAAGTTGTAATCGCGCTCATGAAGACGCCAGAAGTTCTTCAAGTGCCTCAGATAGTTCGCTTGAAGATCGGCCTCCCAGGCGAAATGTTTGAACTGCTTCGGGTCCAGGCGGACTTGCGTATCACTGGAAAAGCGCTGAGGCGTGGTCTTGCGATAGATCGCCTCATAGGCAAAGCAGTTATCCAACGGCAGAGGCGCCTCGCTGATGACCGTGGGATAGCCCTCGACCCTGAACGCCTCCAATGTCCCAAGATGACTAAAGAGGCTGCCATCACCCTGTTGCTGCCAATTACGCATCAGGGCATCGGTCAAGGTCATGGACGATGCGATGTTTGCGCGTTGATCACCCTCATCCCAGGCATCGATATACAAGGTCGTGATGAACAGATCATCAGGGTCGATATCCAGCGCCAACGCTTGCAATACATAGGCCTTGGCCACGTCATGGGCGAATTTGCGCGGCGATGGATAGTCCAATGCCTGCTGGTTCACGAAGTCCTTCAATAAAAAAGGCCCGCTCGCTTCCTGCCTGGAGGCAGTTACTTCGTCGTTTAAATCCTGGAAAACGCTTCGCTCGGTCATTTCGACAGTCCTTCGCAATGAAGTCCATAGCATGCGAAGTCTGCCGATTCTTAAAAATCCAACTATTTACCACCTGCTGAGAACCCGCCATCCGCTGCGGCGCGCCCAACAAAAAGCCCGCAGATATGCGGGCTTTTTGTTGGCGCTTCAGTTGCCGGGTTACTCCGGCAAGCCGGTCATTCCCACTCGATGGTGGCTGGCGGCTTGCTCGACACGTCGTAGGTGACGCGGGAGATGCCGTCGATCTCGTTGATGATACGGCCGCTGACGGTTTCCAGCAGCTCGTATGGCAGGTGCGCCCAGCGAGCGGTCATGAAGTCCACGGTCTCGACGGCGCGCAGGGCCACGACCCAGGCGTAGCGACGGCCATCGCCAACGACGCCGACCGACTTGACCGGCTGGAAGACCACGAATGCCTGGCTGGTCTTGTGGTACCAGTCGGCCTTGCGCAGTTCTTCGATGAAGATATGGTCAGCGCGACGCAGCAGGTCGGCGTATTCCTTCTTCACTTCACCCAGGATACGCACGCCCAGGCCTGGGCCCGGGAACGGGTGACGGTAGACCATGTCGTACGGCAGGCCCAGTTCCAGGCCGATCTTGCGTACTTCGTCCTTGAACAGCTCGCGCAGTGGCTCGACCAGCTTGAGGTTCATTTCTTCCGGCAGGCCGCCAACGTTGTGGTGCGACTTGATCACATGGGCCTTGCCGCTCTTGGCGCCCGCCGACTCGATCACGTCCGGGTAGATGGTGCCCTGGGCAAGGAACTGGATGTTCTCCAGCTTGCTGGCTTCGGCATCGAACACGTCGATGAAGGTGCGACCGATGATCTTGCGCTTCTTCTCCGGGTCGGTTTCGCCGGCCAGGTTGTCGAGGAACTGCTGCTCGGCATCGGCGCGGATGACCTTGACGCCCATGTTCTCCTTGAACATGGCCATCACTTGGTCGCCTTCGTGCAAGCGCAGCAGGCCGTTGTCGACGAAGACGCAGGTCAGTTGGTCGCCGATGGCGCGGTGCAGCAGCGCGGCGACCACCGAGGAGTCGACACCGCCGGACAGGCCCAGCAGCACGTTGGCCGAGCCGACTTGCTCACGGACCTGGGCGATGGCGTCTTCAACGATGTTGGACGGGGTCCACAGGGCCTCGCAGCCGCAGATGTCCTGGACGAAGCGGGACAGGATGCGACCGCCCTGCTTGGTGTGGGTCACTTCCGGGTGGAACTGCACGCCGTAGTAGCCACGCGCGTCGTCGAACATGCCGGCGATCGGGCAGCTCGGGGTGCTGGCCAGCACGTGGAAGTTGCCCGGCATCTGGGTGACCTTGTCGCCGTGGCTCATCCAAACGTCCAGACCCAGTACACCGTCGTCATCAACGTGGTCTTCGATACCGTCGAGCAGGCGGCTCTTGCCGACCACATCAACACGCGCGTAACCGAACTCGCGCAGGTCGGAACCTTCGACCTTGCCGCCCATCTGTTCGGCCATGGTCTGCATGCCGTAGCAGATACCCAGTACCGGCACGTTCAGGTCGAAGACCGCTTGCGGTGCGCGCGGGCTGTTGGCTTCGTGGACCGACTCGGGGCCGCCAGCGAGGATGATGCCGCGTGGGTTGAATTCGCGGATCGCTTCATCGTCCATGTCGAACGGGTGCAGTTCGCAGTAGACACCGATCTCGCGCACGCGGCGGGCGATCAACTGGGTGTACTGGGAACCGAAATCGAGGATCAGGATGCGGTGAGCGTGAATGTCGAGGGCCATGACTCAATCTCGTCAGTGGAAATCGGAAACGACGCGGGGCTGTCGTGACAGCCCCGCTAACAGGTATTGCTGGAAGCCTTAGCCTACGCGGTAGTTAGGGGCTTCTTTGGTGATCTGCACGTCATGCACATGGGACTCGGCCATGCCGGCACCGGTGATGCGCACGAATTCAGGCTTGGTGCGCATCTCTTCGATGGTCGCGCTGCCGGTGTAGCCCATGGAAGAACGCAGGCCACCCATCAGTTGGTGGATGATCGCAGCCAGGGCGCCCTTGTACGGCACACGGCCTTCGATGCCTTCCGGAACCAGCTTCTCGGCGCCAGCCGAGGAGTCCTGGAAGTAACGGTCCGAGGAGCCTTGGGCCTGTGCCATGGCGCCCAGCGAGCCCATGCCGCGGTAAGCCTTGTAGGAACGGCCCTGGAACAGCTCGACCTCACCCGGCGCCTCTTCGGTGCCGGCGAACATCGAACCCATCATGACGCAGGAGGCGCCAGCGACGATGGCCTTGGACAGGTCACCGGAGAAGCGGATGCCACCGTCGGCGATCAGCGGTACGCCAGTGCCTTCCAGTGCGGCGGCGACGTTGGCGATGGCGCTGATCTGCGGCACACCGACACCGGCGACGATACGGGTGGTGCAGATCGAGCCCGGGCCAATACCGACCTTGACCGCGTCAGCGCCGGCTTCGGCCAGGGCTTTGGCAGCGGCGCCGGTGGCGATATTGCCGCCGATCACCTGCACTTGCGGGTAGGTCTCTTTGACCCAGCGAACGCGATCGATCACGCCCTTGCTGTGGCCGTGGGCGGTGTCGACCACCACCACGTCAACGCCGGCGGCAACCAGGGCGGCAACGCGCTCGCCGGTATCCTTGCCGGTGCCGACCGCAGCGCCGACGCGCAGACGACCTTGGTCGTCCTTGCTGGCCAGCGGGTAGGCCTTGGCTTTTTCGATGTCCTTGACGGTCATCATGCCCTTGAGGCTGAACTTGTCGTCGACGATCAGGACTTTTTCCAGGCGGTGCTTGTGCAGCAGCTCGCGGACTTCGTTCTTGTCGGCGCCTTCGCGCACGGTGACCAGACGCTCTTTGGGCGTCATCACTTCACGAACCTTGGCGTCCAGGCGGCTTTCGAAGCGCACGTCACGGGAGGTGACGATGCCGACCAGGTCGCCGTTCTCCAGCACTGGAACACCGGAGATGTTGTTCAGGCGGGTCAGGTCGAACAGGTCGCGCACGGTGGCGTCGGCGTCGATGGTGATCGGGTCCTTGACCACGCCAGCCTCGAACTTCTTGACCTTGCGCACTTCGGCAGCTTGCTGCTCGATGGTCATGTTCTTGTGGATGATGCCGATGCCGCCTTCCTGGGCCATGGCGATGGCCAGGCGCGCTTCGGTCACGGTATCCATGGCGGCGGAAACCAGGGGAATGTTCAGCTCGATGCCGCGGGTCAAACGGGTCTTGAGACTGACTTCATTGGGCAGTACCTCAGAATAGCCAGGTACAAGGAGAATATCGTCGAAGGTCAGGGCTTCTTGGCTGATACGCAGCATCGCGGGGGCTCCCGGGCGGGAAAAATGGAAGCGCGCCATTATACTCATCCACGGCGCGCCGCTCAATGCAATTCAAGCTCCAAGTTACAAGCGGCAAGCGACGAGATTCACTCCACCCACGTCTGCGCTTTTGCTGTCGCTTGCCACTTATGGCTGGCAGTTGACCTGCACCACCGCCACCGGCTGGTCCAACCAGTCGGCGAAGCTGTCGAGAAAGGCCTGGGTGAACCCGGCCTCGCCCCAGTTGTTGAAGATGAACCCCAGGTTGGAAAAGGCGCACGGCTGCAGGAACAAAAAGCCGTTGATGTCGTCCTCGAAGCCGCACAGCGGGCAGGTGAAGTTGTCGCTCACCCCAGGCATCCACTCCTCCAGGCTCTCGAACAGCGGCTCGCCGATTTCGCGCCGACACTCAGGGCAACCCGCTTCTTCGAGAAAGCCCTCGGTCGGTGTATAGATGCAGCGCTTGAGCATCACCTCCAGGCCGTTGATCTGCTCGCCGAAGGGGAGTCGTTCCGGATGCAACGCGACCTTGCGTGCGCCCTGGGCCAAGGCGTACCCCATGCGATTGCCGGTGCGCCCACAGGTGCTGAGCTGCTCCTCGACGATCTTCTCGCGCACCAACCAGCGCAGGATCGCCCGGGCACGGGCTTCGTGGACCGGGACGGTGGAGAGTTTGGGAACGATGATGCTCTGGGTGTTCATGAACGAAACGGGCCTGCGGACTGCGGTAATAGCGAGATTCTACCGCTCAGCCGCCCAGGTAGCGACCGATCAACGCCACGCCACTGCCCAGCACCAGCCAGGTGACCACACGCACGAAGGCTTCGCGGGACAGCCTCAAGGACAGGTGCCGCCCCAGCCACAGCCCGGCAGCCATCACCGGCAGCAGGCAGGCCGCGACAAACAACAGGCTGGCATCGGCGTATACCCCGGCAGCAACAAACAACGACAGGCGCACAACAGTACTGCAACTGATGAGCGCACTCTGGGTCGCCCTTGCCTGTTCCGTTGAATCCAGCCGGGCATTGAGGTAGATCGCATACAGAAAGCCACCGCTGCCGAACAAGGCGCCGAACAGCCCACCCGCCGTGCCCATCGGCACCGCCCAGGCGCCTGCGAGTCGCGCCGGCCGCACCTTTACGGCCAGGCTATACAACGCATACCCGGTCACGAACAGGCCCATCAGCAACAGCAGAAGGTCCGATTTCAGGCGTAGCAGAAAGACCACGCCCAAGGTACAGCCCAGCGCCATGCACGGCAGCAAGCGCAGCAGTTCGCCACGCACCACCGACTGGCGCGATGGCAACCAGTTGCCAAAGGCCGCGACGAAGTCCAGCAGCACCAGCAACGGAATGATCCGCGACAATGGCATGAAGTGGATCAGCACCGGCCCCGCCACCAACGCCGTACCGAAACCGGCGATACCGAACACGATGTAGGCCACGCCTACCCCCAGCAGGATGGGCAGCCAGTCGAGACCTGAAAACGGCAATTGAGCAAGCATGGGCATGACTCCTGAAAACACCGAGACAGGTTAGCCAGCCACGAGCCATGCCGACTAATATGCCTTTTAACCCTCAGATATCTCGAAAAGGCATGTCATGACTTCCATCCGCCAGTTGCGCTACTTCGTTGAAATAGCCCAGAGCGGCAGCTTCAGCGCGGCCGCCGAGCGGCTATACATCGCCCAGTCTGCGCTAAGCCGTCAGATCAAGGAGCTGGAACATCAGCTCGGTACGCCTTTGTTCGAGCGAACTGCCCGCCAGCCTCGGCTGACCTCGGCTGGCCTGGCCTTTCTCGATCGCGCGCAGCGCCTGCTGGCCGATCTGGACCAAGCCGAGCGCCTGGCCCAGGAGATCGGCCAGGGCCTGCGCGGCAGTCTGCGCCTCAATCACTCCAGCACCGTCCCCTTGACCGGCCGGCTCTTGGCGAGCCTGGGCAGCTACCTGAACAACAATCCTGGCGTGTCCCTGGAGATTGCACAGCAGTCCTCCGAGGCCCAACTAGAAGACATCGCCGAAGGCCGGCTCGAACTCGGCCTGTTGCGTCTGCCGGTGCTGCGCCAGCACCAGGAGGTGGAGATCCATGCCCTGTTCAGCGAGCCATTGCTCTTGGCCGTGGCGGCAGACCATCCACTGGCCGACGCCCCCCAGGTGGCACTGGCGCGATTACGAGATGAGCGTTTCATTTCCATCCCTCATCGACAGCGAGGGGGCTTGAGCTACCTGTCCGCTTCGTTGTGCATGGAGGCAGGATTCTTTCCACGCGCCGCCCAGGTCGTGTCTCGCAAGACCACGCAACTGCAGCTGATACAGGCAGGATTCGGGGTGGCGCTGTTACCAGCCTGTATGCGCGACATCGCGCCGGACTCGGTGCGCTTCATACCGTTGCAAGAGGCTTGCCCGAGCACCGTGGCCCTGGCGTGTCGACGAGACGCGGGGGAACTGGTGCGCCAGTTCGTCTCGACAATGCCCGGCTCAAGCGCCAGCACAGACAACCAGGCGTGATGTCCTTTATGATGCCGGCCATGATCAGAGACCCCTTCGAACGACTCGGCCTGGACCGCGAGGTCCTCACCGTCAGCCAGCTCAACGGCCGCGCGCGCGTGCTGCTCGAGGATGTGTTCCGCAGTGTCTGGGTGGAAGGCGAGATATCCAACCTCGCCCGCCCGGCCTCCGGGCACATGTACTTCACCCTCAAGGACAGCGGCGCCCAGGTGCGCTGCGCACTGTTTCGGCAGAATGCAGTACGCGTACGCCAGACCCTGCGCGATGGCCTGGCAGTCAGGGTGCGCGGCAAGGTATCGCTGTTCGAGGGGCGTGGTGACTACCAACTGATTCTCGACACGGTCGAGCCCGCAGGGGATGGCGCCCTGCGCCTGGCCTTCGAGGCCTTGAAGGAAAAGCTCGGCGCCGAGGGCCTGTTCAGTGCCGAACGCAAGCAACCTCTGCCGGCCCACCCGCGCCGCATCGGCATCATCACCTCCCCCACTGGCGCGGTGATCCGCGACATCATCAGCGTGTTCGGCCGACGCGCCCCCCAAGTGGAACTGAACCTGATTCCCACCGCAGTACAGGGCCGCGAGGCCATTGCCCAGATCGTCCGAGCCCTGCGCCTGGCCGACAGCATGGGCTTCGATGCATTGATCCTGGCCCGGGGCGGAGGTTCGCTGGAGGACCTGTGGTGCTTTAACGAAGAGGACGTCGCCCGCGCCGTGGCCGCGTGCGTGACGCCCATCGTCAGCGCCGTGGGTCATGAAACCGACGTCTCGATCAGCGACTTCGTCGCCGATGTGCGCGCGCCGACCCCATCGGCCGCCGCCGAATTGCTGGCGCCGGACAGCAGCGGTCTGCAACAGCGCCTGGACAGCCTGCAGCGGCGCCTGTTGCTACGCATGAAAAACCGCCTGGCTCATGATCACCTGCGCCTGGATGGCCTGGCCCGCCGCCTGCGCCACCCCGGCGAGCGCTTGCGCCAACAGGCACAGCGCCTGGATGACCTGGATATGCGCCTGCGCCGCGCCTTCATGCTCAACATGAACCAGCGCCACGAGCGCCTGGGCCGTCTGGACACCCGCCTGGCCGCGCAACATCCGGGGCGCGCGCTTAAACTGCTTGGCCAGCGCCTGGACAGCCTCGCCGAACGCCTCCCGCGGGCTATGCGCGAAGTGCTCAAGGATCGTCGGCAACGCTTCCAGGCCCAGTTGCAGACCTTGCACGTGGTCAGCCCCCTGGCGACCCTGGCCCGCGGCTACAGCATTCTGCTCGACGAGCGCGGCCAGGCCATCCGCAGCGCCGCCCAGACCCACAACGGCCAGCGCCTGACCGCCCGCCTGAACGAAGGCGAGCTCAAGGTGCGGGTCGAGGACAACCACCAGACTCCGGTCACCCTCTCGCTACTGGACTGACACATGCCCCGCCTGCTCGCCCCTCTGCTCGCCTTCTTCTTGCTGTTGCTCGGTACCCACGCCCAGGCCAGCTACATCACGCGCCAGCTGAACAAGCCGGTGCCCGGAGGCGTGGCGGTGGTCGACCTGGGCCCTGCCCCCTCGGCACCCAGCGCACGCTTCGATGGCAAGCCGGTGCTGGTGGTCCAGGAGCAGGGCAACTGGCTGGCCATCGTCGGCATTCCTCTGACCCAGAAGCCCGGCACCGCGGTGCTCACCCAAGGTTCGCGTACCCTGCCCTTCACGGTCGGCAGCAAGAAGTACCCCGAGCAACACATCACGTTGAAGAACAAGCGCCAGGTCAATCCCGACCCCGCCGACCTCAAACGCATCGAGCGCGAGCTGGCCGAACAGCTCAAGGCCTACCGCAGCTTCAGCCCTGCCCTGCCGAGCAACCTGATCCTCGACAAACCGGTCAGCGGGCCACTGTCGAGCAAGTTCGGCGTGCGTCGCTTCTTCAACGGAGAGGAGCGCAACCCCCATGCCGGCCTGGACTTCGCCGTGCCCGCCGGTACGCCTATCAAGACCCCGGCCAATGGCAAGGTGATCTTGGTGGGGGATTACTTCTTCAATGGCCGTACCGTGTTCGTCGATCACGGACAGGGCTTCATCAGCATGTTTTGCCACATGTCCAAGATCGATGTGAAACCTGGCCAGACGCTGCGTCGCGGCGAGGTGGTCGGCCGCGTGGGCGCCACAGGCCGGGCGACCGGGCCGCATATGCACTGGAACGTCAGTCTCAACGACGCGCGGGTGGATCCGGCAATTTTCATCGGGGCGTTTCAGCCCTGATCCAGGCGTACCGACTTCGCGAGTGAACCCGCACCCACAAGGCCGACGCTGTATTGGAGGCGTTCACAGAACCCTGTGGCGGCGGGTTTACCCGCGAAAAGGCTCACACCGCCAACAACCTTTCCCTTGAGTTGCGCCATCAAAAAATAGCGCGCAAAAATACCGAAGTCGCCGTTCGATATCAGCCATAAAATCTCGCACAAGCGCTTTTTTTAAGCATTCCTCTCAATTTTTTCCGAATGCTTGCCATCCCACCGGTCACTGGTTAGGGTTGAGGCATGAAAACCTTCAGCACCCTCATTCTGCTCCGACAACATCGCAGCCTCTGCCTGGTCAGCGCCCGACTACCAGGCTGATCGTGTCGCCTCGCCTCTTCATCTCGTTATCGCTCGGCAGGCCCGATCTCGGCCGCACATAAAAGGATTGCTTCCATGACCATGCTCAAAGACCCTTCGAAGAAATACCGCGCCTTCCCGACCATCGATCTGCCGGACCGTACCTGGCCGTCGAAGACCATCACCCAGGCGCCGATCTGGTGCAGCTCCGACTTGCGTGACGGCAACCAGTCGCTGATCGAGCCGATGGATTCGGAGAAGAAACTGCGTTTCTGGAAGACCTTGGTGCAGGTCGGCGTGAAGGAAATCGAAGCCTCGTTCCCGTCCGCCTCGCAAACCGACTTCGACTTCGTGCGCACCCTGATCGAAGACGGCCACATCCCGGACGACACCACCATCCAGGTGCTCACCCAGGCCCGTGAAGACTTGATCGCGCGTACTTTCGAATCCCTGCGTGGCGCCAAGAAAGCCATCGTCCACCTGTACAACGCCACTTCGCCGTCGTTCCGCCGCATTGTCTTCAACCAGGACAAGCAGGGCGTGAAGGACATCGCGGTGAACGCCGCCAAGCTGTTCGTCAAGTATGCCGCTCAGCAGCCGGAAACCCAGTGGACGTTCCAGTACTCGCCGGAAACCTTCAGCGCCACCGAGATGGAGTTCGCCAAGGAGGTCTGCGACGCGGTGATCGAGGTGTGGAACCCGACCCCTGAACACAAGATCATCCTCAACCTGCCGGCCACCGTCGAAGTGTCGACGCCCAACGTCTATGCCGACCAGATCGAATGGTTCTGCCGCAACGTCAACCGCCGCGACAGCGTGATCATCAGCCTGCACACCCACAACGACCGCGGCACTGGCATCGCAGCCACCGAACTGGGCCTGATGGCCGGCGCCGACCGCGCCGAAGGCTGCCTGTTCGGCAACGGCGAGCGTACCGGCAACGTCGACCTGGTGACCCTGGCCCTGAACCTCTACACCCAGGGCATCGACCCCAAACTGGACTTCTCCGACATCGACGGTGTACGCAAGGTCGTCGAGGAGTGCAACCAGCTGCCTGTGCACCCACGTCACCCGTACGTGGGCGATCTGGTTCACACCGCATTCTCCGGCTCGCACCAGGACGCCATCCGCAAAGGCTTCGCCAAGCAGAAGGAAGACGCACTCTGGGAAGTGCCTTACCTGCCGATCGACCCGGCCGACATCGGCCGCAGCTACGAGGCGGTGATCCGCGTCAACAGCCAGTCCGGCAAAGGCGGCATCACCTACCTGCTCGAGCAGGAGTACGGCATCAGCCTGCCACGTCGCATGCAGATCGAGTTCAGCCAGGTGGTACAGGGCGAGACCGACCGCCTGGGCCTGGAGATGACTGCTCAGCAGATTTACAGCCTGCTGCACAAGGAATACCTCCAGGCCAACACGCCCTATGCACTGGTCAGCCATCGTCTGCAGGAAGAGAACGGCCACAGCGCCGTGGAAGTGGAAGTCGCCGGCGAAGGCGAAACCACCCTGCACTGGCGCGGTAAAGGCAACGGCGCGCTGGAAGCGCTGGTCGCCGGCCTGCCCATCAGCGTGGAAATCATGGACTACAACGAACACGCCATCGGTGCCGGCACCAATGCCAAGGCTGCGGCCTATATTGAATTGCGCGTGGCCGGTGGTCGTCCGGTACATGGCGTGGGGATCGACGAGAACATCACCACCGCCAGCTTCAAGGCGCTGTTCAGCGCACTGAACCGCTCGCTGAGCCAGCAGGCGGCCAAGGCGGCGTAAGCCTCAGCCGTCCCTGAAAAGGGCCCGTATCCGCCGATACGGGCCCTTTTTTTTGCGCAAGATCGCTCGGCCATACACAGAAGGCAGGTAGCCATCACTTTGCCCATAATGCTGGGTATACTCGCTTCATCTTCCACCGCTTCGATCAAGGATGACGACCCGTGAACCCGTCCGCCATCACTCGATCACCGGCAAACGGACCAGGGACGCTGCTTCTGATGACTCCCGTCACCCTCATGGCACTGGCTGACCAAAACAGCCAAGACTACTTGAGCCGCCTAATCGACTGCCTGCACAGTTGCGCCCACCTACACACAGAGCACCTGCAATTACAGGTACACATTCTCAGTGATCTGTACGACATCGCCGATGACAGCTTCGAAGCCCGCCAGATCCAGCACGTGCTCAAGCAACGTCAGCAGCAGCAAGCCCAGTGCTACGCGCAACTGAAGCAGGCGAGCCAAGACGCAGCCGTATCGACCCAGACGCTGCGCGAACATCAAGCCAAGCTGGACCAGGATCTGCAACAGGCGCTGGGCGAATCCAGCCAGAGCCCCGCGATGCGTGAGTGCCAGCACGAACTGCAACAGGCTCAAGACGCACGCGAACCCTTGAAGCGCGACCACCTACTGCTCAGCCAGGAGTGCACGCAGAAGCTTGCGAGCTATGTCCGCCATCCGATGTATCGGTACCTGCGCCAGCAAGGCTTTGCCAGCACGACCTATCGACGCAACGCACTGAACCGGTTCCTGGACGAATGGCTCGCCAAACACTGCAATTTCAGCCAGAACCTGCGCAATGAACAGCTGCTCAACGCCATGCAGCAACACAGCGCCGCACAACTGGCCGAGCATGACAAACACATAGGCGCGCTGGAGCAGCGCCTTGAGGATCTACGCAAGGCACTGACTCAACAGCCCGTCCAGGCCAAGCAAGTGCGACGCATCGAAACGCTGGTCAACCAGGTCATAGATCACTGGGCCCAAGTCGAGCCCCTTTATCTCGAAGCCCTCCGGTATGCGCGCTGCGAGGACGAGGACGGCCAGGATGCCCTGCGCTGGCTGAAGTACGAACTCAAGGCCGAGTCACTGGAGGCAGCACTTGCGCAATGGGCAGCCATCGGCTCGCCCCAGCCCGAGCGCTATCGCCGGGAATTGCTGGCGCTGCGCCAGCGACTGGACATCGCCACCGAGCAGATCAACGAGGCACTAGACGCCCTTCGACATGCCGAGGCACTGGAGTTCGCCTTGCGCGCCAGCATGAGCCCATTCGCTTGCACGTGCGGCGCCCAGTCCACGGCGCCCGTACGGTGTACCTGTCACCTGCTGTTGCCCACAGGCGAGCGCTATGCGCCGCGCCCGGACTATGCGTCACTGATCGACAGCTACATGAATCGCGCGCTGCTGCTGGGTTCCCTGATCAATACGATCAAGGCCGCACGCCTGGCACCGGCCACGGCGCCGGAACACACCGTCAGCGACACCTTCTCCCCAGCCCCACAACTCATGCAAGGACACCCATGAGCCAATATCTGGAACGAGCCCTCAATGGCCTGCAACAACTCGGTATCAGCTTCGGCCAGCCCGCCGCTCAGCCCGCCCCGGTGTTAGTGCTGCTGGATAAAGTCGCGCATTACGACAACGACCGCGTCACGGCCATCGCCGCTGTATTGCAGCAAGCCACCCTGTTCAACCAGATCGTGCGCGAGCAGATCGAGGGGATGGACATCGCCAACCGCTACCTGGACATCACCGAAAGCTTCACCTCGATCCGCGAAGATGCCGCGAACATGGCCTCGTGGATGGACGATGGTCGCCTGGACACCCTCGAACGCCTGAAACTGGGTTGGATGAACATGGCCCGCGGCTCGATTCCCAGCCGTTTTGGCGACATTCGCAAGCACTACCTGGAGGTGAGCAAGGCCGCCAGCGACCAGATCGCACGGGAAAACCTCATCCTGGAAACCTACATGGATTTCCGCCTGGCGATGAAGACCGCCGAGGTCGAGGCCCAGCAGGTGCTGGCCATCGCCGCCCAGGCGCTCAAGGCGCGCACCCAGGCCCTGGATGCGGCCAGCGCCCAGGTGACCGCAGCCGAGCAGCAGGACCCCGCCCGGCGCGCGGCGCTGGAACTGGCTCGCGACGAAGCCGTGCGTGCGCTGCAAAACGAAGACAAGAGCTACCAGATCATCAAGGACATTGCCGATGACCTGAGGGTTGGCTACAACACCGCCGAAATGGTCTTCGCCCGCATCAGCCAGGTCCACGTGGTCAAGGAACGCCAGTACCAACGTATGGTTTCGTTCTTCTCCACCAACGAAGTGGTGCTGACCAGCCTGGCCGTTTCGTTCACCGCCAACCAGGGCATGAACGAGGCCACCCACACGCTCAATGCCACCACCGATGGCATCAGCAAGGGGCTCGAAGCCCTTGGCCAACTGGGTAACCAACAGCTGGACGCCGCACTCAAGGCCAGCTATGGCTCGACCGTCCGCGTCGATTCGGTACGCGCCCTGGCCCAGGCCACCCTGGACTTCCAGAATGACATGAAAGGCCTGACCGACACCTACCGTGCAGAGTCCACCAAAGCTGCACAGGAAATCGCCACCGCCGTGGAAGACGCCAAGCGCGCCTTCTCCGCCCTGCTGACCAAAGCCGCGCAATGAGCAACGGCACATTCAGCGAACAGATGGGGGCCATGGCCCTGGTCGACGAGCTACGCCTTCAGCAACGCCAGATGCAGGAACATCTGGACCTGCCGCGGCGCCGCGAGGAAGTCGCCGAACGCATCCGTGGCTACTATCAACGCCAGGGCATCGCCTGCGATGACGCGCTGATCGAACAAGGCGTGCGCGAGTTCTTCGCCCGCCGCCTGGTGTTCGAGGCGCCCGCGCTGAGCTGGCCGCGCCGATTGCTGGCCGGACTTCTCCTGCGCCGCGCGCTGACAGCGTGGTTGCTGGTAGGCGTCGCCCTGCTCGGCGGCACGCTGCTGGCGACCAAGCAGCACCAATCTCCGGCACCCTCCCAACCGAGCAAATCCAGCGTTGCCAGCGCCGGCAACGGCCTGGCCGTGCCCGCACCACAGTGGTCGTCAAAAGCAGAACAGGCCGCCTACCAGGCACGCCTGGAGCAATACACGCAGCTGATGGCCCGTATCGACGCCATGCCGCTGTCGAGCGACATGCGCGCCAGGCTGATGCCGTACGCCCTGTCAACCGGCCCGCTGGTAGCCAACCATCAACCGGCCGCATCCAGCCAAGCGCTTCGCGAATTGCAGTTGTTCACAGACTTCGTCGAGTCGAAACTGCAACTGGTGATTCCCGACGGCACGGGCGAGGTGTCCGGTTACGAACGCTGCCTGATGGGCGACACGTGCCAGCGAGGCAGTAAAGACGGCAAGGCATGGTTCCTGGTCTTCCAAGGGCACGACCCTCAGGGGCGGGTGGTGACAATGCCGGTGTTAGGCAGCAACGGCTTAACCACCTTCACCGACACCGTGGGCGTCCAGGTCAGCCGTGCGCAATACCTCAGGTCGCGCAAAAGCAAGAGAGCCACTGGCCACATCGACAAGCCGATCTTCGGCAAGAAGGACGCCTACAGCCTTGACCGAGGTTTCGACGCTCGCATTATTCCCGGTGGCAGATACGACAACCCATCCGAAGACCCACAGTACATCACCGCCCGCTTCTGACCGGACCGACCGCAGGCACGCCTGCGGCGCCTCTATTGAGGACCGCTCCCCGGGCAGCGCTCACACATCGTCTTCATGGCAGGCAAAAAAAGGGGCGCCAATTCGGCGCCCCGCAAGCGTTGTAGCACACAACAGAATCAGGTTCAGTCCAGCAGTGCCATCGCCTCGGCGCTGCAGGCCTCGATCCGTGCCCAGTCGCCGTTCTTGATCCAGCTGCTGTCGAGCATCCAGGTCCCGCCCACGCACATCACGTTGGGCTGGGCCATGTAGTTGCGCACGTTGGCCGGGTTGACGCCACCGGTGGGGCAGAAGCGGATGTCGCCGAACGGGCCGGCGAAGGCCTTGATCGCCGCCACGCCGCCGCTGATTTCGGCGGGGAACAGCTTGAAGCGACGGTAGCCCAGGGCATAGCCCATCATGATTTCAGACGGCGTACTGATGCCAGGCAACAGCGGGATATCGCTTTCGACGCCCGCCTGGAGGAGATCCTGGGTCACTCCAGGGGTCACCACGAATTGTGCGCCAGCCGCTTCCACGGCAGTGAACATGGTCCGATCGAGCACGGTGCCGGCACCGATGCACAGCTCCGGACGCTGTTCGCGCAGCACTCGAATGGCCTTGAGGCCATGCTCGGAACGCAGGGTCACCTCCAGGGTACGGATGCCGCCGGCGGCCAGGGCGTCGGCCAGGGGCAGGATGTCTTGCTCACGGGCGATGGTGATCACCGGCAGAATGCGCGCCTTGCCGCAGATCGCGTCGATCCGGGCGGCTTTCTCGGCCATCGAGAGCAGAGGCTGTTGGCGTTCGAGCGTGGTCATGAGAGTGGATCCTTGGCTCATGGGCACCAGTAGATGTCCAGGGGGTCGTGAAGAAAGGCGCGAATCGGCATTTCGGTTGGGTCAGCGGCCACTAATGCGGCGCGCAGGGTAGCGAGTTTGCCCAGGCCTTGCACAGACAGCGCGGTGAAACCGGCGCTGGCCAACAGGGCTCGGGTCATGCTCAGGCGCTGGCGTGGCACACTCGGTGCCAGCATCGGCAGGCAGCGGTGCGTGCTTCGCAGGTCCAGGCTTTCAGGCAGGTTGGGGCTGGCCGGGAACAACGAGGCCGTGTGACCGTCATCGCCCATGCCCAGCACCAGCACATCGATTGGGGGCAACGCAGCCAGGGCCTGGTCGGCCAGAACAGCGGCGGCATCGAGACTCTCGGCACAGTGATACAAGCCCACGAAGCGAGCCTTGGCGGCCGGGCCCTTGAACAGGTGACGTACCAGCAATCCGGCATTGCTGTCGGCATGCTCGACCGGTACCCAGCGCTCGTCGGCCAGGCTGACCGTGACCTTCGACCAGTCCAGCGCTTCGCCTGCGAGCTTCTCCAGGAAGGGTACCGGGCTGCGGCCACCCGACAGGACCAGGCACGCCTGCCCCTTATCGACAATGGCCTGGCGCAGGCGCTCGGCCACATCATGGGCCAATGTCGCCGCCAAGGCCTTGCCATCAGCCAGCGAATGCATCGTTACGCTCGCCGGCAGTTGCAGTTCAGATATCGCCATACCACGCCCTCCCATCACGTGTGATCAGTGCGATGGAGCTCATCGGCCCCCAGGACCCCGCCGCATAAGGCTTGGGTGCGTCGCCAGCGTTCTTCCAGCCGGCAATCAGCTGATCGCACCACGTCCAGGCATATTCAATTTCATCTTTGCGCACGAACAGGTTCTGGTTGCCGCGCATCACTTCCAACAACAGACGCTCATAGGCATCCGGGATACGCGCGCTGCGCCAGGTGTCGGAGAAATTCAGTTGCAAGGGCCCGCTACGCAGTTGCATGCCTTTGTCCAGGCCTTGCTCCTTGGTCATGACCCGCAAAGAAATGCCTTCGTCCGGCTGCAGGCGGATGATCAGCTTGTTACCGATCTGCAAACGCTGCTCGGGGGCGAAGATGTAGTGCGGCGTTTCCTTGAAGTGGATGACGATCTGCGACAGCTTTTGCGGCATACGCTTGCCGGTACGCAGGTAGAACGGCACGCCGGACCAGCGCCAGTTGCGGATGTCGGCACGCAGGGCGACGAAGGTCTCGGTGTCGCTCTGAGCATTGGCGTTGTCTTCTTCCAGGTAGCCCGGCACCGGTGCACCATCGCTGTAGCCGGCAATGTACTGGCCGCGCACCACCCGGGTGCTCAGGGCTTCGCCGGTGATTGGCGCCAGGGCTTTGAGCACCTTCACCTTTTCGTTGCGGATGCTGTCGGCGGACAAATCGCTGGGCGGGTCCATGGCAATCAGGCACAGCAGCTGCAACAGGTGGTTCTGGATCATGTCGCGCAGCTGGCCGGCCTTGTCGAAATAGCCCCAGCGTCCTTCGATCCCCACCTTTTCAGCCACGGTGATTTCCACGTGGGAGATAGAGTTCTGGTTCCACTGGGTTTCGAACAGGCTGTTGGCAAAACGCAGTGCGATGAGGTTCTGCACCGTCTCCTTGCCCAGGTAGTGATCGATACGATAGACCCGACTTTCCGGGAAGAACCGCGCCACGGCATCGTTGACCCGACGGGACGACTCCAAGTCGTGACCGATGGGCTTTTCCAGCACGACCCGAGTACGGGCGGCCAGGCCGGCTTTGTCCAGGTTCTCGCAGATCGCGCCGTACACCGAGGCGGGCGTGGCGAAATAGGCGATCAAAGGCAGGTCTGCGGCCACCTGTTCGGCCAGCGCCTGGTAGCCATCGGCCTGGAGGAAGTCCAGGCGCACGTAGCTCAGGCGGGCGAGGAAACGCCCCAGCGCACCGGGCTCGATGTCCGCCTCCGGCACGAAGCGGCGCAGGTGCGCCTCGATGGTCGCCAGGTGCTGCTCGCCATCGCCGGCTTCACGGGCCAGGGCCAGCAGGCACGAATCGGCGTGCAGCAAGCCGGCGCGGTCGAGCTGATAAAGCGCGGGAAACAGCTTGCGCAGTGCCAGGTCGCCAAGGGCGCCAAACAGGGCAAAGGTGCAAGGTTCTACACTGATCGCAGCCATGATGTTGGTTCTTTCCTAAAGTTGGCCTAGGAATATCGTTTTCAACCGCGGTTTTCAAGGGGTAATGTAGTAAAAACCACAACATTACCCTACAACTGTGACAGACAAGTGGTGCGGCAACCTCGCCGACAGTACGATAGACACCGTGCAAAAAGCCCGCTGTTCCATCAGCCGGCTGTCTTCCCGACCCAAGGACACACCATGGACCGCGTGAGAAACCTCCTGGAGCAGATCCAGGGACGCCTCGACGAGCTGAACAAGGCCGAACGCAAAGTCGCCGAAGTCATCCTGCTCAACCCGCAACAAGCCACCCGCTTCAGCATCGCCGCGCTTGCCCAGGCCGCCAAGGTCAGCGAACCGACGGTCAACCGTTTCTGCCGCTCCTTCGGTGTCAGTGGCTACCCCGAACTCAAGCTTCAGCTGGCCCAGAGCCTGGCCAGCGGCGCCGCTTACGTCAGCCGCGCGGTGGAGGCCGACGATGACCCGGCCGCCTACACCCAGAAGATCTTCGGCAGCGCCATCGCATCGCTCGACAGCGCCTGCCAGGCGCTAGACCCGCAACAGGTCAGCCGCGCCGTGGACATGATGATCCAGGCTCGGCAAATCCACTTCTTCGGCCTGGGCGCCTCGGCCCCCGTGGCCCTCGACGCCCAGCACAAGTTCTTCCGCTTCAACCTGGCGGTGTCGGCCCATGCCGACGTGCTCATGCAACGCATGCTGGCCTCGGTCGCGCATACCGGCGATTTGTTCGTGATCATCTCCTACACCGGTCGCACCCGCGAACTGGTGGAGGTGGCCCGCGTGGCGCGTGAAAACGGCGCCTCCGTCCTTGGCCTGACCGCCGCCGGCTCGCCCCTGGCCAAGGCCTGCAGCCTGAGCCTGCACATCCCATTGCCGGAGGACACCGACATCTACATGCCAATGACCTCGCGGATCATCCAACTCACCGTGCTCGATGTGCTGGCCACCGGCATGACCCTGCGCCGCGGCGTGGACTTCCAACCGCACCTGCGCAAGATCAAGGAAAGCCTCAACGCCAGCCGTTACCCGATCGAGGACGACGAGCTCAACTGAGCCGGTGTGCCTGCAGGCTCAGGTGAGCCTGCTGCCCCGGCGCCAGGCTCAAGCCCTCGCCGCTGCCGCTGGCGATCTCGACGCAGACAAACCGCTGACACTCGCGGCCGCTGACACCCACCAGCGGGCGCTTGCCCGGGTGCCAGACCACTGTGTCGTCGGAATCCCCGCTGTCGATGCACAGTTCACGCTCCCACACAGGGTCCTGCAGCTGCACCCGGGGCGTACCCGGATAAACCTTCTGGCAACCGCCCTTGACCTTGAGCGCACCGTCCTCGCGGCACGCCTGGCGGTTGAGGCGGTCATAGCCTTCGATGTCCTCAAGCCCAGACAGCGCTATCTCAGACACGTCGCTGATACGCCAATAAGCCAGCAGCGCATGACTCAACTGGCAAGGTTCGCTGTCCTGGTGCTCGGTGGTCAGGCTCAGTTCCATGCCGCTGCCCAAGCGCGCGTGCAGGTCCACTTGCCAGTCGCACAGCTGCAGGCGCCAGGTAAGGGTCACGCCCTCCTCGTCCTCCTGGCTCTCGACCAGCTTCCAGTCGAGCAGGCGCGCCCAACCATGGGACGGCCACAAATCTTCGCTGGGATGACGTCCATACCAAGGCCAGCAAACCGGCACGCCACCTCGGATCGCCCCGGCCAGCGGCCACTGCTCGGCACACCATAGCCACGGACGTTCGCCGGCAGGCTGAAAATGCACCAGCTGCGCGCCCTGGCGACTGAATACGGCCTGGCAACGGGGGTGATCGATAATCAACACATCGCGCTGCTGGTAACGCTCCCACTCGAACGTCGGCCTGGGCCTCTGCGCGCCAAAGAAGCGATGTAGCGGATGTTCGGGCATGGTTCCAAGCTCTTGTTGTTTGAGATAGCGCTGTCTCGGCGCGGGCTTCATTTCCACCGAGATCCAGTGGAAATGAAGTGGCCGGGAAATGGATGGCGTAAATTTACAACAATTTTTCTCAGAATGACGACTGAATCTTCAATCCTGCGACCAGCGCATTGTCAACCTCATCCACTCCCCCAGGGCTCTTGATGTACTGCAGGTTCGGCCGCACGGTCAGCCAGTTGGTGACGTGAAAGCCATAGTAGAGCTCGGCGTTGTATTCGGTGCGCTGCAGCGGCACGAAGCCCGGATTGTCGTAATCGTCGATACCACTGCTGGCATTGAGCTGCTCGGCGCGCTTCTTGACGTCATCATTGACATGGATCCGCGCGATGCCAAAGCCAATGTCGTCCTTGGGCCGGGCATCGAAGGGGCCTTTGTAGACCATGCCTATCTGCTGGTAGTTGTCGATGACGTTGGTAGCCTTGTCGTGCACGGTGAAATTGGCGAACAGGCTCAGGCCCCGGTTGACATCACCCTGGTGCGCCGTCACCTGCTGCTGGGCCACGACCCACCAGCCGTGCTTGCTGGAGTGGGATTTGAAGTCATTGCCGGTGATGCCCTGGGGCTGGCCGTTGACGTCCTCATAGACATCGTCAGCCTTGGCGGTGCTGTAGTAGTAGCCCAGGCGGTATTCACCCGGCAGGCCGTTGACCTTGGGCGACCAGACCATCTCCACCGGCAGGATCGCGCCCTTGGTGCCGCTGCCGCTGAGTTTGAAGCCGTTGCCGGTCTCAAGGTTCGACGGATTTTGCTCGAAGGCCCCCACCTGCACGAAGAACTCCGGGTTGATGTTGTACTTGACCCGCAGCGCCCACTGGCTGACCGGCCAGTTGTACCAGATACCGCCCACCCAGTTGCCCACCTGGGAGCCGCAGAAGGCCAAGTTCTGGAAGTCGCAGGGGAAGCTGTTGAAGTCCTCGCCCTCACCGAAGCGCCCGAATTTCACATCCAGGGCGCCATCGAAGTACTTCTGCTTGATCCACATCTGCGTCAGCCGCCAGGTCTGGCCACGGCCCCAGACTTCCTGGACCGAGCTGAACTGCCCAGCGCGCGGGTCGCTGATGCGGTCGTTGGACAGGTTGCGGCCACTTCGTTCGGTGATTGCCAGCTTGAATTCGGCGTCGTGCCAGCCAAGGATCTTCTGAAGATCCAGGTGCGCGCCCAGGGCGAACTGGTCGCTGTAGCGGGCAGTCTTGTCGTCGTTGTAGCCGCCGTGCAGGTTGCCGGCCACCTCGCCGACATAATCGAGGGTGAAGTCGTAGCCTTTTTCCAATAGCTCGGTTCGGGTGCCGCCCCAGTCCCCGGTCATCCATTTCGAATCCGCCGAGAAGGCCTCGGCCGCGTGTGCCCCACCACTGCCGACAAAGGTCAGCACCGCCAGCGAGCCCAGCGTCCTGATGCGTTTGCGATGGTCCATCCCTTGTTCCTCACTTTTCTTGTTATTGATGGTTTAGACGACTCAGCGCCCTTTGAAACGCGCCACATTGCCCCCAGCGACCGGCGCAGGGGCAACCTGCCCCAGGCGCTCCCCGCTGGCAGCATCGAACAGCAGCACCCGCGAAGGATCGAACTGCAGCTGCAAGCTGTCTCCCACACGGCAGGCGACATCCGGCGCCAGCCGGCAGCAAACCTTGACCTGGTTGAGGGAGACGAACACCAGCAGGTCCGGCCCGGTGGGCTCAGTCACCTGCACCTCGGCGCGGATGCCATGCATGCCCTCGCCCGCGCCCACGCCGATCTGCTCGGGGCGAATGCCTAGCACCACTTCGCACCCTTCGAGTTCGTCCGACAGATGCCCGACGGGCAACTCGCAACGGGCCTGCCCGCTGTCGAGCAACGCCACCAGGCGCCCTTGTTGTTTCGTCAGGCGCGCCGGGATGAAGTTCATTGGCGGTGAGCCGATGAAGCTGGCGACGAACTGGTTGGCCGGGTCGTTATAGATCTGCTGCGGGGTGCCGAACTGCTGGATGACGCCGTCCTTCATTACCGCCACCTTGTCACCCAGGGTCATGGCCTCGATCTGGTCATGGGTGACGTACACGGTGGTGGTTTTCAGACGCTGGTGCATCAGCTTGATTTCGGTGCGCATCTCCACCCGCAGCTTGGCGTCGAGGTTCGACAACGGCTCGTCGAACAGGTAGATCTTCGGCCGCCGCGCCAAGGCCCGGCCCATGGCCACCCGCTGCTGCTGGCCGCCGGAAAGCTGGCCTGGCTTGCGCGTGAGCAGGTGTTCGATCTGCAGTAGCTTGGCCACCCGCGCCACCTCGTCGTCGATCGCCGCCTGAGGCATTTTGCGAATCTTCAGCCCGAAGGCGATGTTGTCGCGCACGTTCATGGTCGGGTACAGCGCATAGGACTGGAACACCATGGCGATGTCCCGATCCTTGGGGCTCATGCCGCTAATGTCGGTGCCGTCGACGAGGATTTCGCCGCCACTGATGTCCTCCAACCCGGCGATGCAGTTCATCAAGGTCGACTTTCCGCACCCTGATGGGCCGACCAGAATCAGGAACTCACCGGACTCGATACCCAGGTCAATGGCCTTGAGGGTATCGGGCAGGCCGCTGCCGTAGCGCTTGTTGACGTTGCGAAGTTCGAGCCGTGCCATGTGTCACCCCTTGACCGCGCCGGCGGTCAGGCCGCGCAGGAAATATTTGCCGGCCAGCACATAGACCAGCAGGGTCGGAAGCCCCGCGATCATTGCCGCCGCCATGTCGACGTTGTATTCCTTGACCCCGGTGCTGGTGTTGACCAGGTTGTTCAGGGCCACGGTGATGGGCTGGGCGTCGCCGCTGGCGAACACCACACCAAAGAGAAAGTCGTTCCAGATCTGAGTGAACTGCCAGATCAGGCAGACCATGATGATCGGCACCGACATCGGCAGCAGGATCCGCCCGAAGATCGTGAAGAACCCCGCGCCATCCAGCCGCGCCGCACGTACCAGGGCCTCGGGCACGCTGCAGTAGTAATTACGAAAGAACAGCGTGGTGAAGGCCAGCCCGTACACGATATGCACCAGCACCAGTCCTGTGGTGGTGCTGGCAAGGCCAAGCTTGCCGAGGGTGAACGAGGCCGGCAGCAAGACGGTCTGGAACGGCAGGAAGCAACCGAACAACAGCAGGCCGAAGAACAGCTGCGAACCCCGGAAGCGCCACATCGACAGCACATAGCCGTTCAAGGCGCCCATCAAGGTGGATATCAGCACGGCTGGCACGGTGATCTTCACCGAGTTCCAGAAGTAGCCTCCGACCGTGTCCCAGGCCTTGATCCAGCCGATCCCAGTGATCACTTCCGGCCAGCTCAGCAGGTTGCCTGCGCGGATGTCTTCCGGCGATTTGAAGCTGGTCAGCAGCATCACCACCAGCGGTATCAGGTACAGCGCACAGGCAGCCAGCAAAGTGGCATGGATGGCCAGGCGGCTGGGGGAGAACCAACGTGGACTAGTCATGGCGCTTGGTCCTCAGTTCCGAATACAGGTAGGGCACCAGGATCGCCAGAATGGCGCCGAGCATGAGGATCGCACTGGCCGAGCCCATGCCCATCTGTCCACGGCTGAAGGTGAAGTTGTACATGAACATCGCCGGCAGGTCGGAGGCGTAGCCCGGGCCGCCAGCAGTCATTGCGGCCACCAGGTCGAAGCTCTTGATGGCGATGTGCGCCAGGATCATCAAGGCACTGAAGAACACCGGCCGCAGGCTCGGCAGCACGATGCGCAAATAGATCCTCGGCAGGCTCGCGCCATCGACCTGGGCAGCCCGGATGATCGACGGGTCGACCCCACGCAGGCCGGCCAGGAACAGCGCCATGACAAAGCCTGAGGCCTGCCACACCGCAGCGATCACCAGGCAATAGACCACCCGGTCCGGGTCCACCAGCCAGTCGAAGCGAAAGCCCTCCCAGCCCCAGTCCCGCAGCAGTTTGTCCAGGCCAAGACCTGGGTTGAGCAGCCACTTCCAGGCGGTACCGGTGACGATCATCGACAGCGCCATCGGGTACAGGTAGACCGTGCGGATGACGCCTTCGCGGCGGATGCGCTGATCGAGCAACACCGCCAACAGCACCCCCACGACCAGGCTGATGGCGATGAACAAGCCACCGAATACCAGCAGGTTCTTGCTGGCGACCCACCAGCGGTCGTTGGCCAGCAGTTTGGCGTACTGGCTCAGCCCGGCCCATTTGTAGCTGGGCATGAAGCTGGAGTTGGTGAAGGAGAGCACGAAGGTCCAGAGGATGTAGCCGTAAAAGCCCACCAGGACAATCAGCATGCTAGGCGCCAGCACCAGTTTCGGGAGCCAGCGTTGCAGGGCGTCCAGGGGGGAGGCCCGCAGGGTTGCGGTTGCTGTGTTCATGTGAAGTACCGAAGAACATGCATCTAGCGCGAGTCCTGTGGAAGCGGGTTTATCCGCCTCCACAGGGGCCAGTAAGGTCAGAGAGACCGCCAGCGGTGCTACTGCGCGGCCTTGATCGCCGCGCCCAGCTGCTTGGCCGCCTTGGCAGGGTCTGCCTTGGGGTCGTTGAGGAAGTTGGTGACCACATCGAAGATGGCCCCCTGCACCGCCAGCGATGAGGCCATGTTGTGCGCCATGCTAGGTTGCAGCCCCTGGCCTTTCTCGGCCTCCTGGAAGTCCTTTTGCGACTGCTGGGTGCAGGCATCGAACGGCGTCATGTCCATGCCTTGGCGCACTGGCAGCGAGCCCTTGGCTTGGTTGAAGGCGGTCTGGAAGGCCGGCTCCAGCGCGACCTTGGCCAGGTCGTTCTGGGCCTCGATATCGTGCTCGTTCTTGAGTTTGAACATCGCCAGGGAGTCGATGTTGTAGGTGAAGCTACCCTGAGTGCCGGGGAATGGCACGCACTGGTAGTCCTTGCCGGCCACCTTGTGGGCGGCGGTCCATTCGCTCTTGGCCCAGTCACCCATGATCTGCATGCCGGCCTTGCCGTTGATGACGTCGGCGGCAGCGATGTTCCAGTCTCGGCCGGCGCGGTTGGCGTCCATATAGGTGCCAAGGCGCTGCAAGGTCTTGAAGGTCTGCACCATCTTGTCGCCGGTGAGCGTCTGTTCGTCCAGCTCGACGAACGCCTTGTGGTAGCCCTCAGGCCCCAGGATGCTCAGCACCAGGCTTTCGAACACCGTGCTGTCCTGCCAAGGCTGGCCGCCATGGGCCAGTGGCTGGAAGCCTGCGGCCTTGAGCTTGTCGGCGGCGACGAACAGTTCATCGAGCGTATGCGGCACCTTGGCGCCTGCCTTCTCGAACACCACCGGATTGACCCACAGCCAGTTGACCCGGTGGATGTTCACCGGCACGGCTACATAGTGATCATCGTACTTCCAGATAGGGGTCAGCTTGGCCGGTAGCAGTGCGTCCCATTGGTTGGCCTTGGCCACCTCGTCGAGCTCGGCGAGCAGGCCCAAGGCACCCCACTCCTGGATATCCGGGCCCTTGATCTGGGCGGCGGCGGGTGGGTTGCCGGCCACGGCGCGGCTCTTGAGCACGGTCATGGCCGCAGCACCGCCGCCACCGGCCACGGCGTTGTCCTTCCAGGTGAAACCGTCTTTTTCGACCTGCTGCTTGAGGGTGTTGACGGCGGCGGCCTCACCGCCGGAGGTCCACCAATGCAGGACTTCGACAGAGCCCTTTGCATCAGCAGCAAGGGCGGTCAGCGGCATGAATGAGGCGAGGGAAACGACAGCGGCTAGGCGAGTGATCGCATTCATCGTGGAGAACCTTTCTTGTTGTTATGCGAGGCAAGTCGTGGTGCTTGCGCTTGCCTTGGAGTCTAAACAGCCGTCGAAGGCCGCCAGGTAACGAAGGGATGCGCGAATGTCACAAAGCGGTGACATTCGCCGCTCAATCGGTGCTACGCGGCAGGCTGAGAGTGACCCGCAGGCCACCCTGACGCAGGTTCAGCAGGCTGACCTCTCCGCCATGGCTATGGGCGATGTTGCGCGCGATGCCCAGCCCCAGGCCGTAGCCCTGCTGCTGACCGGCCAGACGAAAATGCGGTTCGAAGACCTGCTCAAGGCGCTGTTCGGGAACTCCAGGCCCCTGATCATCCACCTGCAGGACAAACCCCGTGGCGCTGTCGAGAATGCGCAGATGGGCCCGTTCGCCATACTTGATGGCGTTGTCGATCAGGTTACCAATGCACCGACGCAGGGCCAGGGGCTTGCCCGCGTAGGGCGCCAGGGCACAGCCTTCGAGGGTGATGCGGCCGTCGCCCAAGTAGGGCTCGGCGAGTATCTCCAGCACCTGGTTGAGGTCCACCGGCTCGATGTTCTCGTGGATGTCGGTGTCCTTCACACACTGCAATGCCCCTTTGACCAGCAGTTCGAGCTCGTCCAGATCACGACTGAACTTGGCCTGTAGCTGTTCGTCCTCGAGCAGTTCGACCCGCAGGCGCAAACGCGTGATAGGCGTGCGCAGGTCATGGGAAACGGCGCTGAACAGCTGCGCGCGCTCAGTCAGGTAGCGACTGATGCGCTCGCGCATGCTGTTGAAGGCCCGCCCCACTTCTGCCACTTCGCTGCCCCCACCTTCAGTGACTGGCGCGACATCGGCGCCCAGGGACATCTCCCGCGCCGCCCGTGCCAGACGCTTGAGCGGGCGGCTCTGCCAATGCACGAGCAGACCGATGAACAGCAACAGCAAAGCGGTGGTCAACGCGATGAAGCCGATCTGCTGACGCGGCAAGCGCTCGGTTTCCAGGCTCGTGTAGGGCTCAGGCAACAGCGAGGCGATGTACAGCCACTCGTCTTTGTCCAGGCGGATCTGGGTGACCAGCACCGGCGGGTTGAGCGGCTCCAGGGTCAGTGAGTAATGCGCCCAGGAGCGCGGCAGCTCGTCGAGCTTCAGGCCACTATTGAAAATGCGCAGCTCCTGGGGGCTGACGAATTCCACGGAGATTTCCATCTGCGGCCCCAGCCGCTCGTGCAGTACCGACTGGAACACGTCGATCACCGCCTGCTTGCGTGGCGTGATCGGCAGCACCGGCATATCCAGCGGCTTGTCGTTGAGCGAGACGAAGAACCGCGTGCCCCCCATGCTGCGCAACTGGTCCAGCACCATCGGCCGATAGGCGACTGGCAATGAGCGGAAGTAGCTGACACTGGCGCTCATCGAATGGGCCAGGCTACGGGCACTGGCCTGCAGGCCCTGGAGCTGGCTGGCACGCAGTTGGGAGACCCAGATCACGCTCGACAACCCTTGGGCCAGCAGCACCACCAACAACGTCAACGACAACATGCGCCCGAGCAGCGAGCGCGGCAGCAAGCGCCAACGCCGCTCAGCAGGCAGGGCAGACATGGGCCGCCAGCAGGTAGCCACTGCCGCGCACGGTGCGGATCAGCCGTGGCGGTTTATCCGTGTCACGTAGCCGCTGGCGCAGGCGGCTGACCGCCATGTCGACGATGCGGTCCAGCGGCATCGGCTCACGGCCTCGGGTGGCATTGCCGATGGTGTCGCGGTCGAGGATCTGCTGCGGATGGTCGAGAAACAGCTTGAGCAAGGCGAAGTCGGCGCCGGAGAGAATCACTTCTTCGCCATCGCGATGGAACAGGCGATGACTGATGGTATCCAGGCGCCAATCGTCGAAGGCCAGCACCGCCTGACTGGGTGCCGCCTGACCGAACTCGGCGCGGCGCAGCAACGCCTTGATCCGCGCCTGCAACTCGCGCGGGCTGAAGGGTTTGCCCAGGTAATCGTCGGCACCCAGCTCCAGGCCAATCACCCGATCGGTTTCATCGGAGCTGGCAGTCAGCATGATGATCGGCACCCGCGCCAGACGCGGGTGCTGACGCACCCAACGACACAGGCTGAAGCCATCCTCGTCGGGCAGCATCACATCGAGAATCACCAGATCGCAGGGCTCGGCCTCCAGCGCCTGGCGAAAGCCTTTGCCATCGGCCTCGGCATGCACCTGAAAACCTGACCGGCTCAGGTACGCCTGCAACAATTCGCGAATGTCCTGGTCGTCGTCGACCATCAGGATCGATTTGCCAGCAGTGGTCACTGAACCTTCCTCTGGTAGTGATAACGGATGGGCATCAAGGGCCTGGCGATCAATGACCCAATGCCTGCTGCAACGCCACACCGGCCCCCAGCAACCCGGAAAACTCCGCAGTCACCAGCCACACCGGCACCCCTTCGAAATAGCCGCTCATGCAGCCCTTGTCGGCAAAGCTCGCGGCAAAGCCACTGTGTAGAAACAGTTCGGCAAAACGCGGAATCACGCCGCCGACAATGTAAACCCCGCCCCGTGCTCCCAAGGTCAGTACATTGTTACCGGCCACGCGCCCGAGGAAACGGCAGAACTGCTCGATCACCGCCAATGCCCGCGGCTCGCCGCCCAGCGCGGCATCGGTGATATGCGCAGGCGTCTTGTGCCTGGGGATGTCGCCATCGAGCGCGCACATGGCTTGGTACAGACGCACCAGCCCGCCGCCACTCAATACCGTCTCGGCGCTGACATGGCCAATCTGCCGATGGATCTGCTGATGGATCGCCGCTTCGCGTTCGTTGCCCACCGGCAGATCGACATGACCTCCCTCACCCGGCAAGGCCAGCCAATGCTGGTTGTCCAGGCGCAACAGGCTGCCCACGCCCAGGCCGGTACCTGGGCCGATGACCAGAGCCGGGCGTGCAGGGTCGGCTGCGCCCGGACACACCTGGCGATACTCGTCCGGCTGAAGGCGCGTCATGCCCAGTGCCATGGCACTGAAGTCGTTGATCAACAGCAGGTGCTCGACCTGCAAAGCCTGGCAGAAGGCACGGCGGCTCAGACGCCAGTGGTTGTTGGTAAAGCGAAATGCGTCGCCGCTCACAGGCCCGGCGACTGCCAGGCATACGGCCGCCAGCCCGCCGCGGGCAATGCCTTGCCCGGCCAGATAAGCCTCGATGGCCTGCTCGGGGCTGGTGTAGTCGGCAGTGGCCAGAACCTGCACCGCCTGCAACTGGTTGTCGTGCCACAAGGCAAAGCGGGCATTGGTGCCGCCGATATCGCCAACCAGCAGCGCAGTCATTTGAGCTGCTCCAGGGCCGAGGTGAAGGCGCTGGCGCCTTGCTCGGCCGGGCTGAACGCCACCCGCATGAAGCCGAACAGCTCGCGCCCCATTCCCAAGTCGTTGCCCTGGGGTGGTGCCGGCAGATCACGGGTGGCCAACTCCTCGGCCGATACCATCAGCTGCAGCGTGCCTTCGACGCCATCGACCCGCACGATATCGCCATCGCGCACCCGCGCCAGCGGGCCACCGTCGTAAGCCTCGGGGCACACATGAATGGCCGCCGGGATCTTGCCCGAAGCGCCGGACATCCGCCCGTCGGTGACCAGCGCCACTTTGTAGCCACGGTCCTGCAACACCCCCAGGAAAGGGGTCAGCTTGTGCAACTCAGGCATGCCGTTGCAACGCGGTCCCTGGAAGCGCACCACCGCGACGAAGTCGCGCTCCAGCTCGCCGGCCTTGAACGCATCGGCCAGGGACTGCTGGTCATGGAATACCCGGGCCGGCGCCTCTACGACCTGGTGCTCAGGTGCCACGGCCGATACCTTCATCACACCTCGCCCAAGGTTGCCGTTCATCACCCGCAGGCCACCTTCGGCGGAGAACGGTCGTGCCACCGGGCGCAGGATGCTCTCGTCCAGGCTCTGGCGCGGCCCTTCACGCCAGACCAGCTTGCCTCCCTCGAGGAAGGGCTCCTGGGTGTAGCGGCGCAGGCCGTGGCCGGCCACGGTATTGACGTCCTCATGCAACAGCCCGGCATCGAGCAGTTCGCGGATGAGAAACGCCATGCCGCCCGCCGCCTGGAAGTGGTTGATGTCGGCCTTGCCGTTGGGATAGACGTGGGACAAGGTCGGCACCACCTCGGAGAGGTCCGCCATGTCCTGCCAGGTCAACTGGATGCCGGCAGCCTGGGCGATGGCCGGGATGTGCAAGGTGTGGTTGGTGGAACCGCCGGTGGCGTGCAGGGCGACGATCGAGTTGACCAGCGCCTTCTCATCGACGATCTCGCCCAAGGGCATGAAGCTGCCGCTGGCCTTGGTCATGCGTGTGACCTGTTGCGCCGCCTCGGCGGTCAGGGCGTCACGCAGCGGTGTATAGGGATTGACGAACGATGCGCCGGGCAAGTGCAGGCCCATGACCTCCATCACCAGCTGGTTGGTGTTGGCCGTGCCATAGAAAGTGCAGGTGCCGGGGCTGTGATAGGACTTCATCTCCGATTCCAGCAGCTCTTCGCGGCTGGCCTTGCCTTCGGCGTAGCGCTGGCGTACGTCGGCCTTTTCCTTGTTGGAGATCCCCGAAGGCATTGGCCCGCCTGGGACGAAGATGGTCGGCAGATGACCAAAGCGCAGGGCGCCCATCATCAGGCCGGGCACGATCTTGTCGCAGATGCCGAGCATCAATGCGGCATCGAACATGTTGTGGGACAAGGCGATGGCGGTGGACATGGCGATCACTTCACGGCTGGCAATGGCCAACTCCATGCCCGGTTCGCCTTGGGTGACGCCATCGCACATGGCGGGCACGCCACCGGCGAACTGGCCGACCGAGCCGATCTCGCGCAGAGCCTGTTTGATCTGTTCCGGGAAGTGCTGGTACGGCTGGTGCGCCGACAGCATGTCGTTGTAGGCCGAGACGATGGCCACGTTGGCGGCGTTCATCATCCGCAGGCTGTGTTTGTCCTCGGCACCGCAGCCGGCCACGCCGTGGGCGAAGTTGGCACATTGCAGGCGGGCGCGCATGGGACCGTCGCTGGCCGCGCCGCGAATCAGCTCCAGGTAGCGTTCACGGGTGGCACGGCTGCGTTCGACCAACCGTGCGGTGACCTCAAGGATGCGCGGATGCATGTACTGGACTCCAGGCTGACTGTAAGGGTGGCGTCGATGGGCATTTCCCCTTCAAACGATTGCGGCCTAGGCTCAAGGTAAGGGGGCCTGACGCGATCTGGGGGTGGTCTGCCCGACCACTCGTTGTAGGTTTAACAAAATACTGCCATCAAAAAGGCTTGTTTTCTATCAAACAGTGAATAATCTTGTAATTCCAATAACAAAACCGTTTCAGTGAAGTGACCTTTTTGCCACAAGCTTCACTCGGACTGCCAGAGGTAATGCCATGACCCTTCGGATCGCCATCAATGGATTTGGCCGCATCGGACGCAACGTCCTGCGCGCACTCTATACCCAAGGCTACCGCCAGGACCTGCAAGTCGTCGCCATCAACGACCTGGGCGACAGTGCGATGAATGCCCACCTGCTCAAGTACGACAGCGTGCACGGCACGTTCGACGCTCAAGTCGAATCCGACCAGGAGAGCCTGACGGTCAATGGCGACCGTATCTCGGTCAGTGCCATTCGCAACCCGGCGGAGCTGCCCTGGAAGGCCGAAGCGGTGGATGTGGTGTTCGAATGCACGGGCTTGTTCACCGACCGCGCCAAGGCAGCAGCCCACCTGAGCGCCGGCGCAAGCAAGGTGATCATCTCGGCGCCCGCCAAGGGAGCCGACGCCACGGTGGTGTACGGGGTCAACCACGACACCTTGCGCGCCTCGCACCAGATCATCTCCAATGCTTCTTGCACCACCAACTGCCTGGCGCCGATCGCCCAGGTGCTCCACCGTGAGTTCGGCATCGAGCACGGGCTGATGACCACCATCCACGCCTACACCAATGACCAGGTGCTCACCGACGTCTACCACACCGACCCCTATCGCGCGCGCTCGGCCACCCAGTCGATGATCCCGAGCAAGACCGGCGCCGCCGAGGCCGTGGGCCTGGTGCTGCCGGAGCTGGCCGGAAAGCTCACGGGCATGGCGGTGCGGGTGCCGGTGATCAATGTGTCGCTGGTAGACCTGACCGTCAACCTCAAGCGCGAAGCCAGCGCCGAGGAGGTCAACCAACTGTTCCTCGAAGCCAGCCGGCACTCACGCATCCTGGGCTACAACGCCCTGCCGCTGGTGTCCTGCGATTTCAACCATAACCCGCTGTCGTCGATCTTCGACGCCAACCACACCCGCGCCAATGGCCGGATGCTCAAGGTGATGGCCTGGTACGACAACGAATGGGGCTTCTCCAACCGCATGCTCGACAACTGCCTGGCGCTGTGCAACGCGGGTTGACCTGGCAGACCATCGCACGCTGCGCCAGTGCCTGATGGGTTCTTTTGTAGGACCTGGCGAAGCCTGCGACGGGTCGCAACACCGCGACACTTACCCACTCTTTACATCGATGAGGCTTGACCAAACCACAAGATGATAAGCATTATCATTTGCCTTTCGTCGGTCAGGTTTCCTCGTGAGTCAGTCCCGGTTCAACACAGTGTTCCTCACCCAGCGCCTCCCTTTGCTGCGCACGTTGCAGCGCATGGTGGGCAACCCCAGCACGGCCGAGGATCTGCTCCAGGAGACCTACCTGCGGGTCACCCGCGCCTTGGGCGAACGCCCCATCGAGCACTTGGAGCCGTTCGTGTTCCAGACTGCGCGCAACCTTGCGCTCGATCACCTGCGCGCGCGCCGCGTGCAGGCCCGCACGCTGGTTGACGATGTCCCTGAGGAGGTGCTGCACAACGTCGCCGCGCCGACGAGCAGCAGCGAAGAGGCCGCTCACGCCGAGCAACTGCTCAAGCACCTGAGCGTCAGTCTCGATCAGCTCACCCCACGCCAGCAGCGCATTTTCATCCTCAGCCGACTGCATGGCGCCAGTTACCTGGAAATCGCCGAGCAGTTGAAGGTGTCCGCCAGCACCGTACAGAAAGAGCTGAAACTGATCATGGCCATCTGCGTGGGCGTCGCCGAGCGCCTGCGCTGAGCCGACCATTCGCCGGTCGGCAGCGCCCCCCACTTGCCACGCCTGCTCGCAGCCATGATCATTCGCGAAAAACCCACAGCAAGGATTTTCTGTGACAGACAGCCCTGCCCCTCGCCCGTCTCCCGACGCGCCTGATGCCCGAGCGCGTGCCATGGACGAAGCGCTGGACTGGCTGGTACGTCTGCAATGCGCCAGTGAGCAAGACACCCGGGATTTCGAAGCCTGGCTGGGCGCCGCCGCAGAGAACGCCGAAGCCTATGTCGAAGCCGAAGCCCTGTGGAACGGCGCCCCGCTGCATCAGGCCGCCGTGCAATTGAACCACCGTCACCGCACCGCCTTGCGCGGTCGCCTGCGTACCCACTGGAAACCTTTGGCCACCGCCGCCGTGCTGCTGGTCGGGCTGCTTACCTTCGGCAACCTGCCCGTGCGCCTGCAGGCCGACCACTTGACCGTGGTCGGCGAACGTCAGCGCCTGCAACTGGACGACGGCGCCCAGGTATTGCTCAACACCAATTCAGCCTTCGCCAACGACCTGCGTGACGGCCGCCAGGTCGCACGTCTGTTGCAAGGCGAGGCTTACTTCCAGGTACCGGGCAACAGCCCTGCCCCGCTGGAGTTGGAAGCAGGCCCACTGCGCGCGCAGGCAAAAGACACCGACTTCGCCGTGCGTTACCTCGATGGCGAAGCGCAAGTGCGGGTGCAGCGTGGCGATATCGACTTGCAGGGCGCCCGTGACCAGCGCATCCGCCTGTCGGCCGGCGACAGCATCAGCGTCGGCCCTCAGGGGTTCGGCCAGCGCCAACGCCCGGACATGCACAAAGACCTAGCCTGGGTCGAAGGCCGTCTGGTGTTCGAGAACTGCCCGCTCAGCCAAGTGCTTGCCGAAGTGCGCCGCTACTACCCCGGTTGGATCATCAACCGCAACCCGAAGCTCGAACAGGTTGCGGTGACCGGCAACTACCGCCTGGACCAACCTCTGGAAACCCTGCGCGCCCTGGCCCACATCACCTCTGCACAAGTGCATGAGTATCCGGCGCTGGTGATCCTCAATTGACGCCCTGAAGTTTTTTTACGCGATCGCGCCTTCCCGTCCGTCTCGTTATAGCCAATGCAACTGATTCTTGTTTGAAACAAGAACGGTCACCACCTATAACAGTTCGCGCGTCAGGGAGCGCCTTCGATGTCCACAGGTCCAACTCGCCCGTCCACCCCTTCCCGCCGCATGGGGCAATTGTCCTTGCTGACCCTGGCCCTGCTCGCCAGCGGCGCCTGCAGCCTGCCTACCCTGGCCGCAGAACCGGCCAATACCAGCAACCCACGCCTGGGCGACTACCGCTTTGCCATCGAGCAGCAGCCACTGGTCTCGGCGATCAACGCGTTCAGCCAGATCACCGGCTGGCAGGTCGGGTTCAGTGCCGAATTGGCCGAGGGCGTGTCGTCACCGGGGGTACGGGGCTCGCTGCCTGCTGAAGCCGCATTGCGCCGTCTGCTGCAAGGCACCGGGCTGAGCCTGCGCAAGATCGGCAACGCCAACGTGGTATTGGAGCGCCAGCAGGCCGGCAACACCATCGCCCTGCAGCAACTGACCGTGAGCGCCACCCGCAGCGCCCAGGACGTCAGCCAGGTGCCAAGCACCGTCAGCGTGCAGACCCGCGAGCAACTGGATCGCAGGAACGTCAACGACATCAAGGAACTGGTCCGTTACGAGCCCGGCGTCTCCGTCGGCGGCGTCGGCCAGCGCAGCGGCCTGAACGGCTACAACATCCGCGGCATCGATGGCGAACGGATCCTCACCCAGGTCGACGGCGTCTCGGTTCCGGATGGTTTCTTCTACGGCCCCTATGCCCAGACCCAACGCAACTATGTCGATCCCGAGATCGTCAAGCGCGTGGAGATCCTTCGCGGCCCAGCCTCGGTGCTCTATGGCAGCAATGCCATTGGCGGCGCGGTCAGCTACTTCACCCTCGATCCGGACGACATCATCAAGCCTGGCAAGGACATGGGCGCCCGCCTCAAGACCGGCTACAGCTCGGCCGATGAAAGCTGGCTGACCTCCGCCACCGCCGCCGGCCGCCAGGGCGACTTCGACGGCCTGTTGCATCTGAGCCAGCGCAACGGTCACGAAACCGAATCCTACGACGAGCACGGTGGCACCGGCCTTGACCGCACCAAGGCCAACCCCGAGGATGCGCGCACCACCAACGTACTGGCCAAACTTGGCTGGAACTACGCCGAGGACGCGCGAGTGGGCGTTACCTACGAGCGTTACAAGGACGATCGCGACCAGAATGTGCTCAGTGCCGTGGGTGGACCGTTCATTCCCGGCATGGGCGCTTCGAACATGTATCGCGCCCGAAGCGCCGATGACACCATCACGCGGGAACGCTTCGGCATCACTCATGAGTTCGGCCTCGACAGCCTGCTGGCCGATCACATGAAATGGAGCCTGAACTACCAGATCGCCAAGACCGATCAACGCACCGAGGAGCTGTACTTCGCCCGTGGCCGCGAAGTGCTTCGTGATCGGCAGACGACCTACAAGGACCGCCAATGGGTGCTCGATGCACAGCTCGACAAAGCGTTCACCGTTGGCGCCACCGACCATCTGCTGACCTACGGCACAACGCTCAAGCAAGAAAAAGTCACCGGTTCTCGTAGCGGTACGGGCGTCTGCCTGAATGTTGGTGGCTCCTGCACAGCCATCGGCCAGATCAGTCCCCCCGACAGCCTGGCCCGGGTCAGCGACTTCCCCGACCCGACCATCAACACCTACAGCCTATTCGCCCAGGACGAGATCCGCTGGAACAACTGGACCTTCCTGCCGGGCGCACGCTACGACTACACCCGGCTCAAGCCGCACCTGACCGATGAGTTCCTGGCCACCCTGCCGACCTCGGGCAACACCACCGTCAGCGACAAACAGAAGAACTGGCACCGCGTTTCGCCCAAGCTGGGCGTCACCTACGCCTTCAACGACCACTACACCTGGTACGGGCAGTACGCCGAAGGCTTCCGCACGCCGACGGCCAAGGCATTGTATGGCCGCTTCGAGAACCCGGCCGGCGGCTATGTGGTCCAGCCGAATCCGAACCTTGAGCCGGAAAAGAGCAAAAGCTACGAGACCGGTCTGCGCGGCAACTTCGATGCGGGCAACTTCGATGTCGCCGCCTTCTATAACAAGTACCGCGATTTCATCAATGAAGACGCCCTGCTCAACGGCAACGACGCGCTCGACTTCCAGGCGCAGAACATCAAGCACGCCACCATCAAGGGCGCCGAGGTCAGAGGTCGTCTGAACCTGGATCGCTTTGGCGCACCGCAAG
Source organism: Pseudomonas guariconensis (assembly GCF_900102675.1). Lineage (GTDB taxonomy): Bacteria > Pseudomonadota > Gammaproteobacteria > Pseudomonadales > Pseudomonadaceae > Aquipseudomonas > Aquipseudomonas guariconensis. The sequence goes on along the minus strand of NZ_FMYX01000014.1, from coordinate 74,188 downwards.
GCCTGTACACCCAAGGCTCGGTGGCCTACGCCTATGGCCGCAACGATGACACCGGCCAGCCGCTGAACAGCGTCAACCCACTCACTGGCGTGTTTGGCCTGGGGTATGAGCAGGACAGCTATGGCGGCCTGCTGAGCTGGACATTGGTCAAGCGCAAGAACCGCGTCGACGACACCACGTTCTTCTCCCCCGACGGCAGCACTTCGCGCTGGCGTACTCCCGGCTATGGCGTGCTCGACCTGAGCGGCTTCTACAAGATCACGGACGATTTGACCGTCAATGCCGGTCTGTACAACCTGACCGACAAGAAGTACTGGCAGTGGGATGACGTACGCAGCTATGCCACTGTCGGCCAGAACGGCCAGAGCGAAGCCGCCGTCACCCAGCCCGCCAACCTCGATCGCCTGACCGCGCCGGGACGCAACTTCGCCATCAATTTGATCTGGGATATCTGAGCGCCGTCGTGCGACGGCACCGCATCGCCTGCTTCGCGGCTGAAGCCGCTCCCACAGGGGCTGCGCCGGTCTCAGGATCGGCGCGGTACCAGTGGGGCCTTCACCCCTCTGCAAACACCTTTTTTACGGTCGGACCCGACCCGATTCGTCTCGTCTAGAGCCCTCATCTGCCAAGGACCTTTCCATGACCGCCACCCCCGCCCTGCGCTCGCAGCGCCTGAACCAGGTCACCCACGCACCGCACGCCGAGCTGGACGCCCTGGTCAAATCCCACAAGCCATTCGACAGCCGCGAAAGCTTCGCCCGCTTCGTGGTCGCCCAGTACCTGTTCCAGTCCGAACTGCAGGCCCTGTACAACGACCCGCGACTGATCACCATCGTGCCGGACCTGGCCCAGCGCTGCCGTGCCGAGCAGGCACGTCTGGACCTGGCCGACCTGGACACCGACGTTCCCGCCCCTTTGCCCGGCGCGTTGCAAGGGCCGAGCCTGGGCCAGGCCTTGGGCTGGATCTTCGTCTCCGAAGGCTCCAAACTGGGCGCCGCGTTCCTGATCAAGCGTGCCGTGGCTCTTGGGCTGTCCGACAGCTTCGGCGCCCGTCATCTGGGCGAGCCGGCCGGTGGTCGCGCCGAAGGCTGGAAGCAGTTCACCCGAATCCTCGATAACCTCGAGCTTTCGGCCGAGGAGGATGCCGCCGCCGAACGTGGCGCAGTGGCGGCCTTCGAGCGCTTCACCGAACTGCTCAAGCATGCCTATGCCGCGGATGCCGCACTGGCCTGAGAGGCTTCACCCGGTCACCGCTCCGTTGGCCGGACCGTTTTTTCGCAGTGAGACCATGACCCGACCAGCCCGCTCGAAACTCGCCCGCCTGCTCTACGCAATCCTGGCCTATGTCAGCTTGGGTATTGGGCTGGTCGCGATCGTCGTACCCGGCCTGCCCACCACCGAATTCATTCTCCTGGCCGCCTGGGCAGCGACTCGCAGCTCCCCGCGTCTGAGCGCCTGGCTGGAAAACCATCGGTTGTTCGGGCCGATCCTCCATAACTGGCGCAATGGCAAGGTGATCCAGCGCCGTGCCAAGGTCAGCGCCACGCTCAGCATGCTGCTGTGCGCGGGGCTGATGCTGGCGTTCTTCGAGCATCGCTGGCCAGTATTTCTGGCCATTGGCGGCATGACCCTGGGCAATCTGTGGATCTGGTCGCGCCCGGAGCGACCTGTCCCGCCCTGCCCCTCACAAACTCAGCACCCCTGAATACAAGCCGTAGGCCGCTAGCCCCGCTCCGGCCAGCACCGCTGCGAAGATCAGCTTTTCCCAGCCAGTGAACAACGCCTTGCCTTGTTCGTGCTTGGCTCGGGCGAACAGGATCACGCCCGGCGCATAGAGCAGGGCCGAGAGCAGCAGGTACTTGAGCCCCCCGGCATACAGCAACCAGACGGCATAGAGCAGCGCCACCAGGGCGACTACCAGGTCCTTGCGACGCAACTGCGGCTGCTCGGCATAGCCTTCACCACGCAGGGTCAGCAGCACCGCGTAGGCCGCCGACCAGAAGTACGGCACCAGAATCATCGACGACGCCAGGTAGATCAGGCTGGTGTAGGTGCCCGCCGAGACCAATGTGATCAGCAGGAAGCCCTGAATCATCACATTGGTCAGCCACAGGGCGTTGGCCGGTACATGGTTGGCGTTCTCCTTGGCCAGGAAACGCGGCATGGTCTGGTCCCGCGCCGTGGCAAAGAGGATCTCGGCGCACAGCAGCGCCCAGGAAAGCAGCGCACCCAGCAGCGATATCGCCAAGCCAATGCTGATCAGCAAGGCGCCCCAGGGCCCGACGATGTGTTCCAGCACCGAAGCCAACGAGGGGTTCTGCAGATTGGCCAGCTCTGGCTGGGTCATCACCCCCAACGACAGCACATTGACCAGCACCAACAATGCCAGCACCCCGAGAAAGCCGATGACCGTGGCCTTGCCCACGTCCGAGCGATGCAGCGCCCGCCCCGAATACACACTGGCGCCCTCGATGCCGATGAACACGAACACGGTCACCAGCATCATGTTGCGCACCTGCTCCAGCACGTTGCCGAACTTGGGGTTGCTCAGCCCCCAGATGTCACGGGTGAAGATATCGGCCCGGAAGGCGAAGGCGGCAATGACGATGAAGATCAGCAGCGGCACCACCTTGGCCACGGTGGTCACCTGGTTGATGAACGCCGCTTCCTTGATGCCGCGCAGTACCAGAAAGTGCACTGCCCACAACAGCAAAGACGCACAGGCGATGGCTACCGGCGTATTGCCCTCGCCGAAGACCGGGTAGTAGAAACCCAGGGTGCTGAACAGCAACACGAAATAGCCCACATTGCCCAGCCATGCGCTGATCCAGTACCCCCAGGCCGAGGAAAAGCCCATGTACTCGCCAAAGCCGGCCTTGGCGTAGGCGTACACCCCTGAGTCCAGCTCCGGCTTGCGGTTGGCCAGGGTCTGGAACACGAACGCCAGTGCCAGCATGCCCACGGCAGTGATGCCCCAACCGATCAGCACCGCGCCCACATCGGCGCGCGCCGCCATGTTCTGCGGCAACGAAAAGATCCCACCGCCGATCATCGAGCCGACCACCAGCGCGATCAACGCACCCAGGCGTAGCTTCTGTCCCGGTTCACTCATAGGGCTCCCCTTTGGGCTGTTGTCATACGCATGAAACACCTTGTTGATTCTTATAACGGAGCGGTCAACTCATATTAGACCAAGCGATCAAGGCTAAAACCCTCATAACGAGTCGGTCTATATAGTTGGCATTAATACTGCGCGTTCCATGAGGCAGGTCAGTGACAAACATAGTTAAGACGGGGTTTTCTCGAAAATTTGCTTATTGCCCAAAAGCGGCTAGCTTGAAACCTCGCAGGCCACACGAGCTTTTGCTCTAGAAGGACACGGAGGTGCCAGCGCATAAGGCCTGCAGCATAAGCAGTCGGCACTCTCCAGGAGTCATGTGAAGGAGTTTTCCTACTTCGCATCACCATGAAACTGACCCATGTCAGCACATGGCACAGGCGTCGGATTTACTCTGAGGTCAACTTTCTCCTGGCATGGAGTTGTTAAATGTCTGATTCTCCCGGAAAACTAAAACTGGGTGCACTTGTTGCACTTGTCGTCGGTTCCATGATTGGCGGCGGGATATTTTCGTTGCCGCAAAACATGGCCGCCAGCGCCGGTGTCGGTGCTGTATTGATCGGCTGGGCCATCACGGCGGTCGGCATGTTGACCCTCGCCTTCGTGTTCCAGACGCTGGCCAATCGCAAACCGGATCTGGACGGCGGGGTGTATGCCTACGCCAAGGCAGGGTTCGGCGACTACATGGGCTTTTCCTCAGCCTGGGGCTACTGGATCAGCGCCTGGCTGGGCAACGTCGGCTACTTCGTCCTGTTGTTCAGCACCTTGGGCTATTTCTTCCCGATCTTCGGTGAGGGCAACACGCCGGCGGCCGTGATCGGCGCCTCGATCCTGCTGTGGGCGGTGCACTTTCTGGTACTGCGCGGCATCAAGGAAGCGGCGTTCATCAACCTGGTCACCACCGTGGCCAAGGTCGTGCCACTGGCGCTGTTCGCGCTGATCTGCCTGTTCGCCTTCAAGCTGGACATTTTCACCGCCGACATCTGGGGTAAAGGCTCCCCTGACTTAGGCAGCGTGATGGACCAGGTGCGCAACATGATGCTGGTCACCGTATGGGTGTTCATCGGCATCGAGGGCGCGAGCATCTTCTCCTCCCGGGCGGAAAAACGCTCCGACGTAGGTAAGGCTACCGTCATCGGTTTCATCACCGTGCTGCTGTTCCTGGTGCTGGTCAACGTACTGTCGCTGGGCGTGATGACCCAACCGGAACTGGCCAAGCTGCAGAACCCCTCGATGGCTGCCGTGCTCGAGCACGTGGTCGGGCACTGGGGCGCGGTGCTGATCAGCGTCGGGCTGATCATCTCGCTGCTCGGTGCGCTGCTGTCATGGGTGCTGCTGTGCGCCGAGATCATGTTCGCCGCGGCCAAGGACCACACCATGCCGGAGTTCCTGCGCCGCGAGAACGCCAACCATGTGCCGGCCAATGCGCTGTGGCTGACCAACGCCATGGTGCAGATCTTCCTGGTCATCACCCTGTTCTCCAACAGCACCTACCTGTCGCTGATCTACCTCGCCACCTCGATGATCCTGGTGCCTTACCTGTGGTCGGCGGCCTATGCGGTGCTGCTTGCGGTACGGAGCGAAACCTACGAACAGGCCCTGGCCGAACGCCAGAAAGACCTGATCATTGGTGGCATCGCCCTGTTGTACGCCATCTGGCTGCTGTATGCCGGCGGCGTGAAATACCTGCTGCTCTCGGCCCTGCTCTATGCCCCTGGCGCGATCCTGTTCGCCAAGGCCAAGCGCGAGGTCGGCCAACCGATCTTCACCTCGGTTGAAAAACTGATCTTTGCCGCCGTCGTGGTGGGCGCCCTGGTGGCCGCCTACGGACTCTACGACGGCTTCCTGACGCTTTGATCCACGTCTTCGCATTCTTGGAGGAATGAACATGTCCACGGAAAAACAGAAGTACGGTGTCCACTCCGAAGCCGGCAAACTGCGCAAAGTGATGGTGTGCGCTCCAGGTCTTGCTCACAAGCGCCTGACCCCGAGCAACTGTGACGAGCTGCTGTTCGATGACGTGATCTGGGTCGACCAGGCCAAGCGCGACCACTTCGACTTCGTCACCAAGATGCGCGAGCGCGGCGTCGAGGTGCTGGAGATGCACAACCTGCTCACCGACATCGTGCAGAACCCCGAAGCACTGAAATGGATCCTCGACCGCAAGATCACCCCTGACACCGTCGGTGTCGGCCTGACCAACGAAGTGCGCAGCTGGCTGGAAGGCCTGGAACCGCGTCACCTGGCCGAATTCCTGATCGGCGGTGTGGCCGGCCAGGATCTGCCGGAAAGCGAAGGTGCCAGCGTGGTCAAGATGTACAACGACTACCTGGGCCATTCCAGCTTCATCCTGCCACCTCTGCCCAACACCCAATTCACCCGCGACACCACCTGCTGGATCTACGGCGGCGTGACCCTCAACCCGATGTACTGGCCAGCACGACGCCAGGAAACCTTGTTGACCACCGCCATCTACAAGTTCCACCCCGAGTTCACCAAAGCCGACTTCCAGGTCTGGTACGGCGACCCGGACAAAGACCACGGTCAGGCCACCCTCGAAGGCGGCGATGTGATGCCGATCGGCAAGGGCATCGTGTTGATCGGCATGGGCGAGCGCACCTCGCGCCAAGCCATCGGCCAACTGGCACAGAACCTGTTCGCCAAAGGTGCGGTGGAGAAAGTCATCGTCGCCGGGCTGCCTAAATCTCGCGCGGCCATGCACCTGGACACCGTGTTCAGCTTCTGCGACCGCGACCTGGTCACGGTTTTCCCGGAAGTGGTCCGCGAAATCGTGCCGTTCATCATTCGCCCGGACGAAAGCAAGCCTTACGGCATGGACGTGCGCCGCGAGAACAAGTCGTTCATCGAGGTGGTCGGCGAGCAACTGGGCGTCAAGCTGCGCGTGGTCGAGACCGGCGGCAACAGTTTCGCTGCCGAGCGCGAACAGTGGGATGACGGCAACAACGTGGTGGCGGTCGAGCCCGGCGTGGTCATCGGCTACGACCGCAACACCTACACCAATACCCTGCTGCGCAAGGCCGGAATCGAAGTCATCACCATCAGTGCCGGCGAACTGGGCCGGGGCCGTGGCGGCGGCCACTGCATGACCTGCCCGATCGTTCGCGACCCAATCGACTACTAACGACCATTTCCCCGGCCGTCCTCACAAGGCGACGGCCGGGCCGACCCGAACTCAAGGAGAACCGTCATGGCGTTCAACATTCACAACCGCAACCTGCTCAGCCTCGAACACCACACCACCCGCGAGCTGAAATACCTGCTGGACCTGTCCCGCGACCTCAAGCGCGCCAAGTACACCGGCACCGAACAACAGCACCTGAAGGGCAACAACATCGCCCTGATCTTCGAGAAGACCTCGACCCGCACCCGCTGCGCCTTCGAAGTCGCCGCCTATGACCAAGGCGCCAACGTCACCTACATCGACCCGAACTCCTCGCAGATCGGCCACAAAGAGAGCATGAAGGACACCGCTCGCGTGCTGGGCCGCATGTACGACGCCATCGAGTACCGTGGCTTCAAGCAGGAAATCGTCGAGGAGCTGGCCAAGTTCGCCGGTGTACCGGTGTTCAACGGTCTCACCGACGAGTACCACCCGACCCAGATGATCGCCGACGTGCTGACCATGCGTGAGCACAGCGACAAGCCGCTGCACGATATCAGCTATGCCTACCTGGGCGATGCCCGCAACAACATGGGCAACTCGCTGCTGCTGATCGGCGCCAAGCTTGGCATGGACGTGCGCATCGCCGCGCCCAAGGAACTGTGGCCTCATGACGATCTGGTCCAGCGCTGCAAGCAGTACGCCGAAGAAAGCGGCGCACGCATCACCCTGACCGAGGATGCCAAGGCTGCGGTCAAGGGCGTCGACTTCATCCACACCGATGTCTGGGTGTCGATGGGCGAGCCGGTCGAAGCCTGGGGCGAGCGCATCAAGCTGCTGCTGCCCTACCAGGTGAACAAGGAACTGATGAAGTCCACCGGCAACCCTCGCACCAAGTTCATGCACTGTCTGCCGGCATTCCACAACTCCGAGACCAAGGTCGGCAAGCAGATCGCCGAACAGTACCCGCACCTGGCCAACGGCATCGAAGTCACCGAGGACGTATTCGAGTCGCCAGCGTGCATCGCCTTCGAGCAGGCGGAAAACCGCATGCACACCATCAAGGCGATCCTGGTGTCGACCCTGGCTGATCTCTAACGCTATTGGCTGCAAGCTTCAAGTTCCAAGCCACAAGAAACGCGGCGCCTCACACCGACCCGCCTCTGCTTGCAGCTTGCGACTTGAAGCTTGAAGCTGACCTGAGAAGGACATTCACCATGCGTATCGTTGTTGCATTGGGCGGCAACGCCCTGCTGCGTCGCGGCGAGCCCATGACCGCTGAAAACCAGCGCGCCAATATCCGCACCGCCACCGAGCAGATCGCCAAGATCCATCCTGGCAACGAACTGGTCATCGCCCACGGCAATGGTCCGCAAGTCGGCCTGCTGTCGCTCCAGGGCCTGTCCTACAAACCCGACGAGGCTTACCCGCTGGACGTGCTGGGTGCCGAGACCGAAGGCATGATCGGCTACATGATCGAACAGGAGCTGGGCAACCTGCTGGCCTTCGAAGTGCCGTTCGCCACGCTGCTGACCCAAGTGGAAGTGGATGCCAACGACCCAGCCTTCAAGGACCCGACCAAGTTCATCGGCCCGGTCTACAGCAAGGAAGAGGCCGAGCGCCTGGCCAAGGAGAAAGGCTGGGTGGTCAAGGCCGACGGCGACAAATACCGCCGCGTAGTGGCCAGCCCCAAACCCAAGCGCATCTTCGAAATCCGCCCGATCAAGTGGCTGCTGGAAAAGAGCAGCATCGTGATCTGCGCAGGCGGCGGCGGCATCCCTACCATGTACGATGAAAACCGCAAGCTCAAAGGCATCGAAGCCGTCATCGACAAGGACCTGTGCTCGGCCTTGCTGGCCGAACAACTCGATGCCGACCTGCTGGTGATTGCCACCGACGTCAACGCCGCATACATCGACTTCAACAAGCCGACCCAGAAAGCCATTGCCCAGGCCCACCCCGACGAACTGGAACGCCTGGGCTTTGCCGCCGGCTCCATGGGGCCCAAGGTGCAAGCGGCCTGCGATTTCGCCCGCCACACCGGCAAGGTGGCGGTGATCGGCTCGCTGTCGGACATCGAAGAGATTGTCAAAGGCACCGCCGGTACCCGCGTGTCCACCGCCAAGCCGGGGATCAGCTACCGTTGAATGCAGTAGGCGGGCGTCTGACGCCCGCCGTTTTCGACCTTCCAGAGGAGCGTGTCAATGGCCCAATACCACCCCGGTCATGTCCATATCGAGCGCACCGCGCTGAACAAGAATGACCACAGCTATGACTTGAACATCGAATACGAGGCCGCGTCGGACCCCAAGGAAGGCAGAGGCATCCAGTTCCACATGCACGGCATCATCGAGGGCAAGACGGTCGAGGAAAAATTCTTCCTGGCCAAGGACCAGGTGCTGCCCAGCTTCCTCATGCAACTCTCCCGCCGGGCCCAGTCCTACCTGGCGCCGCCCAAGAAATTCGAGAACCTGGGTTCGCCGCACAAGATCTACGACTGGATGTTCAAGGACATCCGCGAGAAGCTGGACGTGAAATCGGGCGATCCGATCAAGCCTGAACACCTGGAATGACTTCACGATCAGGGGCCGCACAGCGGCCCCGGCAATATTGGGCTTGATCGACCGACCGAGGCATACTACCGCCCTCCCCTGGCCACAGCCCCCTCAACCCCATGCGCATCCATGTCAGTTTCATCGACCGCGTCGGCATCACCCAGGAAGTCCTGGCCCTGCTCGGTGCCCGCAATCTCAACCTGGACGCCGTGGAGATGGTGCCGCCGAACGTCTACATCGATGCGCCCACCCTTAGCCCTGCCGTGCTCGAAGAGCTCCACGATGCGTTGTTCGAAGTCCAGGGCGTGCAGTCGGTGGAAGTGGTCGACATCCTTCCCGGCCAACGCCGACACCTGCAGCTCGATGCTCTACTGGCCGCCATGAGCGACCCGGTGCTGGCGGTGGACAGCGCAGGCAAGGTGCTGCTGGCCAACCCGGCGTTGATCGCCCTGTGCGGGCGCGAATCGGCCGGCCGCTCCGTGGGCGAGCTGTTCAATGACCCAGGTCTGCTGCAGGCTCTGCTGGACAACAATTTCCACCTGCCGATGCGCGAGATGCAGCTCAATGGCCAGAGCTTGCTGCTCGACGCTACACCGATCACCCATGCTGGCGGTCTGCTCACGCTTTACCCGCCGAACCGCATGGGCGAACGCCTGTCGGCCCTGCATCACGACCATGCCGAAGGGTTCGATGCCTTGCTCGGCGACTCCCCGGCGATCCGCACCCTCAAGGCCCGCGCCCTGCGCGTCGCGGCCCTGGACGCGCCACTGCTGGTGCACGGCGAGACCGGCACCGGCAAGGAGTTGGTGGCCCGTGCCTGCCATGCCATCAGCAGTCGCCATGCCGCGCCATTCCTTGCGTTGAACTGCGCGGCCCTGCCCGAGAGCTTGGCCGAAAGCGAGCTGTTCGGCTATGCCCCAGGGGCATTCACCGGGGCACAACGCGGCGGCAAGCCGGGGCTGATGGAGCTGGCCAACCAGGGCACCGTGTTCCTGGATGAGATCGGCGAAATGTCGCCTTACCTTCAGGCCAAGCTGCTGCGTTTTCTGAGTGACGGCAGCTTTCGCAGGGTCGGCGGCGACCGGGAAATCAAAGTGGACGTGCGCATCATCAGCGCCACCCACCGCGACCTGGAGCGCATGGTGGCCGAGGGAAGCTTTCGCGAGGACCTGTTCTATCGCCTCAACGTGCTGAATCTGCAGGTTCCCCCCCTGCGCGAACGTGGCCAGGACATCCTGCTGTTGGCGCATTTCTTCATGCAACAGGCCTGCACACAGATCCAGCGCCCACCCTGCCGCCTGGCCCCGGCCACACACTCGGCGCTCTTGGCCAACCCCTGGCCGGGTAACGTGCGCCAATTGCAGAACGTGATCTTCCGCGCCGCAGCCATCAGCGAACATAGCCTGGTGGACATCGACGATCTGGACATTGCCGGCACCGCCGTGGCCCGTGGCCAGGACGGCGAAGTGGCCAGCCTCGAGCAGGCCGTGCAGGCCTTCGAGCGCGATCTGCTGCAGCGCCTATACCTGAGCTATCCGTCCACCCGCCAATTGGCCAGCCGCCTGCAAACCTCCCACACCGCGATTGCCCAGCGGCTACGCAAGTACGGGATTCCAAACAAAGCATGAAGCGGGGCTCGCGCCTCGGTTCGACAGCGCCCCGCCAGCGTCGGGGTGACGCATAAAACCACAAAAATAACCGTCATAAGCCGATAACTTTCAGAATAAACCTACGTACTCGCGTAATGGCCGTCCCTAGAATGGCGCGCCCAAGTAAATATTCTTCTGAATTTACAAAGAGTACGCATCACATGCTTGAGCTCGATTTCTATGGGACACTCGTCGCCGCCTCCCTGGTGCTGCTATTAGGACGAGGCCTCGTTGCACGCATCGCTTTTCTGCGCACTTACAATATTCCCGAACCGGTCGCCGGTGGCTTGCTGGTCGCCGTGGTGTTATTGGGACTGCGCAGTTTCGATATCCAGGTCCAATTCGATACTTCACTGCAAACACCTTTGATGTTGGCATTCTTCGCCACCATCGGCTTGAGTGCGGATTTCGCCAGCCTGAAGAAAGGCGGCCGTGTCGTCGGCATCTTCCTGCTGGTGGTCACCGGATTGCTGGTGGTCCAGAACGCCATGGGCATCGGACTTGCCACGGCGCTTGGATTGGACCCGCTGATGGGCTTGCTGGCAGGTTCGATCACCTTGTCGGGCGGGCACGGCACAGGCGCTGCGTGGGGAGCCACCTTCAGCGAGAAGTTCGGTCTGGCCTCAGCGTCCGAACTGGCACTGGCCTCCGCCACGTTCGGCCTGGTGTTGGGCGGTTTGATTGGTGGTCCGGTCGCACGCTTGCTCATCGCCCGCGTCCAGACGCCGGGTGTCGAGCAAGAGACGCCCCGCTTGCCACAGGGGTTTGAACAACCCAACAAAGAGCGCCTGATCACACCCTTTTCTCTGATCGAAACCATCGCGCTGATTTCGGTCAGCTTACTGGCAGGTTCCCTATTGAATAAGTTTCTGCACGGGACCGCATTCGAACTACCGACCTTCGTGTGCGTCTTGTTCGTAGGCGTACTGCTACGAAACGGGCTTTCGATGTTTGGTTTGTATCAAGTATTCGAGCGCGAAGTTTCGGTCATGGGCAATGTCAGTTTGTCGTTGTTTCTGGCCATTGCATTGATGTCGCTGAAGTTATGGGATCTTGCGGCGCTGGCATTGCCGTTCTTCATTCTTTTGGCAGTCCAGGCATTGGTGATGGCGCTCTTTGCGATCTTCGTGACCTTCAGGGTCATGGGCCGCAACTATGATGCTGCCGTACTTGCAGCCGGCCATTGCGGTTTTGGCCTGGGCGCCACGCCAACGGCGATTGCCAATATGCAGGCTGTGACGCAACGCTATGGCCCATCGCAGATAGCGTTTCTGGTGGTGCCGATGGTGGGGGCATTCTTCATCGACATCATCAACGCCATTGTCATCAAGCTGTACTTGGCGTTGCCATTTTTTGCCGCCGTGTAACGACCAACTGAATCATCGGGACACGCGGCAGCGGCAGGACGGCCCTGGTCGCAGCGGCAATTTTTACGCTCTTTTTACACTCACCAAAAGCAGTTGAAACGATACTGGCTGCGCTTGCTGCTTGAACGGTCCATGCCGGCGTTGCGCCTCTGCGTAGCGCCAGCATGGACCGTTCAGGCGCCAGGGAAGCGCGCAGCATAGGGAAGGCACGCGCTCTCGACCCGCCCGTCCAGAGAAGTCATCCGTGAGCCAGACTGCGACCACTGCACATCAAACCCTTCCCAGCAAAACCTCAGGCGTCGGCATGCTCGTTGCCGCAGTCGGCGTGGTGTATGGCGACATCGGTACCAGCCCGTTGTACACCCTCAAAGAAGTCTTCTCAGGCCACTATGGCGTCCAGGTCAACGCAGCCGGCGTATTGGGCGTGCTGTCGTTAGTGTTCTGGTCGTTGATCTGGGTCGTCTCGATCAAATACGTGTTGTTCATCCTGCGGGCCGACAACCAGGGCGAAGGCGGCATCATGGCCCTGACGGCGCTGGCGCACCGGGCCGCGGCGCCTTATGCGCGACTGAGCCGGGTGCTGGTGTTGCTCGGCCTGTTCGGCGCTGCCTTGTTCTATGGCGACAGCATGATCACTCCAGCGATTTCCGTGCTGTCGGCGGTCGAAGGGCTGCAACTGGCCTTCGATGGCATCGAGCATTGGGTCGTGCCCGTCTCGGTGGTGGTACTGGTCGCGCTGTTCATGATCCAGCGACACGGCACAGCGCGCATCGGCATCCTCTTCGGGCCGATCATGGTGCTGTGGTTCGTGGTGCTCGGGGCGCTTGGCGTTCATGGCATCGCGCAGCGCCCCGAGGTATTGCAAGCGCTCAATCCCACTTGGGCGGTGCAGTTCTTCGTTGTCCACCCGGGCATGGGTGTCGCCATTCTGGGGGCGGTGGTACTGGCATTGACCGGCGCGGAGGCGCTCTATGCCGACATGGGGCATTTTGGCCGCAAGCCCATCGCGCGGGCCTGGTTTGTGTTGGTGTTGCCCGGGTTGGTGCTGAACTACTTCGGGCAGGGCGCGTTGATCCTGGGCAACCCAGACGCCGTGCGCAACCCGTTCTATCTGCTGGCGCCCGGCTGGGCCTTGTTGCCGATGGTCGGGCTGGCCACCCTTGCCACCATCATTGCCTCACAAGCGGTGATTTCCGGCGCCTTTTCCCTCACCCGCCAGGCGATTCAGTTGGGCTATGTACCGCGCATGTTCATCCAACACACGTCCAGCGAGGAACAGGGCCAGATCTACATTGGTATGGTGAACTGGGCACTGATGGTCGGCGTCGTACTACTGGTGATCGGCTTCGAATCCTCCAGCGCCCTGGCTGCCGCCTATGGCGTGGCCGTCACCGGCACCATGCTGATCACCACGCTGCTGTCATCGGCGGTGGTGCTGTTGCTGTGGAAGGCGCCGCGTTGGTTGGCCGTTCCCTTGTTGCTGGGCTTCTTGCTGGTCGACAGCCTGTACTTTTCCGCCAACGCGCCGAAAATCCTGCAAGGCGGAGCCTTCCCGGTCATCGCCGGGGTTGCCCTGTTCGTGCTGATGACCACCTGGAAGCGCGGCCGCCGGATCATCGTCGAGCGACTCGACGAAAGCGCACTGCCGCTCGACCTGTTCATCGCCAGCCTGCAGTTCCAGCCTCCGCATCGGGTACAAGGTACGGCGGTGTTCCTCACCGCCAGGGCCGAGGCGGTGCCCCATGCGCTGCTGCACAACCTGCTGCACAACCAGGTGCTGCATGAACAGGTTGTCCTGTTGACCGTCATGTCCGAAGACGAGCCGCGTGTCAGCGCCAACAAACGCTTCGAGGTCGAGGCTTTCGGCGAAGGCTTCTTCCGCGTGACCCTGCACTTTGGCTTCATGGAGGAGCCGGACGTACCGAAGGCGCTAGGCGGATGCCAACGCGACGGCCTCGATTTCGGCCCCATGCGTACCACCTACTTCCTCAGCCGCGAAACCGTCATCGCGACCAAGCGAATCGGCATGGCCCGGTGGCGTGAGTACCTGTTCGCCTTCTTGCTCAAGAATGCCAACAGCAACCTGAGATACTTCAAGTTGCCGTTGAACCGGGTGATCGAACTCGGTACGCAGGTCGAGATGTGAGGCAAGGGGCCAAAGCCTGCCAAGCCGGCCGACGACACATCGGCCGGCAACCGCTATCACGTGCGCAGCAAGTGCACCGCCAACCCTACCAATGCGCACGCCAGCAGCACTTGAATGACACCACGCTTGAAGCGAAACAGCGCGATGGCCGCAGCGATGGCGATCAGCGCAGACGGCCAATCGAATGCACCACTGAAGCCCTGCGGCCAAAGCACGTGGTAACCGAAGAACAGCGCCAGGTTGAGAATGACGCCCACCACAGCAGCCGTGATGCCGGTCAGCGGCGCTGTGAACTTGATCTCGTTGTGCGTCGATTCCACCACCGGGCCGCCGGCGAGAATGAACAAAAATGACGGCAAAAAGGTGAACCAGGTGACCAGGCTCGCCGCCACTGCTCCGGCGAGAAACGGGTGCTCAGCGCCAAACATCGGATACACATACCCGCCGATGAAGCCAACGAAAGCAACCACCATGATCAGTGGGCCTGGCGTGGTTTCCCCCAGGGCAAGCCCATCGATCATCTGGGTGGGCGTGAGCCAACCGTAATGCCCGACAGCGCCCTGGTAGACGTACGGCAGCACCGCGTAGGCGCCGCCAAACGTCATCAGCGCGGCCTTGGTGAAGAACCAGCCCATCTGCGTGAGGGTTCCACTCCAGCCAAACGAGAGCGTCAGAAGCGCCATGGGCAGAGTCCAGAGCACCGCTCCGATCACAACCAGGCGCAACAGATGCTTCCACTGAAAACGTGCATGTGCGGGCGTGGGGGTATCGTCATCGATCACCGCCGGCCCATGGTTGCTCTTGGCCGCGCCATGTCCACCACCGATCACGAACGTGCTCGGCGCGAATCGCCCGCCCAGGTAGCCGATGATCCCCGCCACCAGCACGATCAGCGGGAACGGCACGTTGAGCGCGAAGATGGCCACGAATGACGCCGCAGCCATGGCCCATAGCCAGCCGTTCTTGAGCGCACGCGAGCCGATCCGGTGAGCCGCGTGCACGACGATCGCCGTCACCGCGGGCTTGATGCCGTAGAAAATCCCCGCCACCACAGGCACTTCACCGAAAGCAATGTAGACCCAAGACAAGCCGATCAGGATGAACAACGAAGGCAGCACGAACAGGGCGCCAGCGATCAACCCACCCCAAGAGCGATGCATCAGCCAACCGATGTAAGTGGCCAGTTGCTGCGCCTCGGGGCCTGGCAACAACATGCAGTAGTTCAACGCATGCAAAAAGCGTTTTTCGCTGATCCAGCGCCGCCGCTCCACCAGCTCCTGATGCATGATCGAGATCTGTCCAGCCGGCCCGCCAAAGCTGATGAACCCTAGCTTGAGCCAGAACAGGAAGGCTTCGAACCAACCGACCGGCTGCCGGGCAGCATGCGACGCCGACTGTTCGCTTACCGCGCTGGGTCTCTTGACCATAGGGTTTCCTCGTATGAGAGCGCCGTCAGACCCTCCGGCGACGTGCGGCGGGATCCGCGCGCAGCCGCGCTCGAGGCGATCATCGAGGCTTCTGAATTGTCGCGTTACATTAATCCGGACCGGACAAAAATCAACAGGATAGCCGCGATCGGAAACAGGACACCGCCGCAACCGTATCGATTTCGATACGACGTATTGAAATCGATACACGGCGCGTTGACACCGTCTACGCAACGGTTTGATCCGACAAGGCTTTTCAATCGTCACTGCTGCGTAGCGATTTCATTACAGGCAGATGACCTAAGCGCACGCACATTCGGACTCACCCCCTGATTTACAAGGCCTGGAGTGACTTGGCCGCATTATTGCTACGGGAATTACAACCAAGAGCGCGGAACCACCGTGCCCACTTCCCTGCTTCGCGAGGATCCCCCATGAGCGAGTTGCGTTTCACCGAAGATCACGAATGGCTGCGCGTCGAAGCTGACGGCAGCGTCACCGTGGGCATCACCGCCTACGCCCAGAATGCCCTCGGCGATGTGGTTTTCGTGCAACTGCCGGAACTGCAGCACTACGACAAAGGCGCAGAAGCCTCCACCGTGGAATCGGTGAAAGCCGCCAGCGGCGTCTACATGCCATTGGCCGGCGAAGTGGTCGCAGTCAACGACCAGCTCGACGCAAGCCCTGAACTGGTCAACGAAGACCCGATGGGCGAAGGCTGGTTCTTCCGTTTCATCCCCGCCGATGCCAGCGCCATCAGTGGCCTGCTCGACCAAGGCGCCTATGACCGCCTGCTCAACGCCAACGACGACGCCTGAGGACCTGCCATGACCATCAACCTCGGCACCGCCAATGAATTCATCGCTCGCCACATCGGCCCACGCAGCGCCGATGAGCAGGCCATGCTCGCCGCCCTGGGCTTCGAGTCGCTGCAAGCCATGACCGCTGCGGTCATCCCTGACAGCATCAAAGGCACCAGCGTGCTCGGCGGCCACGACGGCCAGAGCGAGGCCGATGCCCTCGCCGACCTCAAAGCCATCGCCGGTAAGAACCAACTGTTCAAGAACTACATCGGCCAGGGCTACTACAACACCCATACCCCCGCACCGATCCTGCGCAACCTGCTGGAAAACCCGGCCTGGTACACCGCCTACACCCCCTACCAGCCAGAGATCTCCCAAGGCCGCCTGGAAGCGCTGCTCAATTTCCAGACCTTGATCAGTGACCTGACCGGTCTGCCGATCGCCAACGCCTCGCTGCTCGATGAAGCCACCGCCGCCGCCGAAGCCATGACCTTCTGCAAGCGCCTGTCGAAGAACAAGGCCGGCCATGCCTTCTTCGCTTCCAGCCATTGCCATCCGCAGACCCTTGACGTGCTGCGCACCCGTGCTGAACCGCTGGGTATCGAAGTGGTGGTTGGCGACGAGCGTGAACTGACCGATGTCAGCAGCTTCTTCGGTGCTCTGCTGCAATACCCGGCCAGCAATGGCGACGTATTCGACTACCGCGAGCTGGTACAGCGCTTCCATGGCGCCAACGCCCTGGTGGCCGTGGCCGCCGACCTGCTGGCCCTGACCCTGCTCACGCCGCCCGGTGAATTCGACGCCGACGTCGCCATCGGCAGCGCCCAGCGCTTCGGTGTGCCGCTGGGCTTCGGTGGCCCGCACGCGGCGTACTTCGCTACCCGCGACGCCTTCAAGCGCGACATGCCAGGCCGTCTGGTGGGCGTTTCGATCGACCGTTTCGGCAAGACAGCCCTGCGTCTGGCCATGCAGACCCGCGAACAGCACATCCGCCGCGAAAAGGCCACCAGCAACATCTGCACCGCCCAGGTGCTGCTGGCCAACATCGCCAGCATGTTCGCTGTGTACCACGGCCCGGCTGGCCTCAAGCGCATTGCCGAACGCACCCACGCCCTGACCGCGATCCTGGCCGCCGGGTTCGAGCAGTTGGGCGTCAAGGTCGTCACCCGCGCCTACTTCGACACCCTGACCCTGGCCACCGGTGATGCCACCGCCCGCCTGCATGAACTGGCCCGCGCCCAGCGCATCAACCTGCGCCAGATCGATGCCGCCCATCTGGGCCTGTCTCTGGACGAAACCAGCACCCAGGCCGACGTCGAGACCCTGTGGCGCCTGTTCGCCGAAGGCAAGGCAGTACCGGCGTTCGACAGCTTGGCCGCCACCACTGCCTCGCGCCTGCCGGCCGCACTGCTGCGCCAGTCGGCGATCCTCGAGCATCCGGTGTTCAACCGCTACCACAGCGAAACCGAACTGATGCGCTACCTGCGCCGCCTGGCCGACAAGGACCTGGCGCTGGACCGCAGCATGATCCCGCTGGGCTCGTGCACCATGAAGCTCAACGCCGCCAGCGAAATGATCCCGGTGACCTGGGCGGAATTCGGCAACCTGCACCCGTTCGCGCCTGCCGAGCAGAGCCAGGGCTATCTGCAGATGACCACCGAGCTGGAAGCCATGCTCTGCGCCGCCACCGGCTATGACGCCGTGTCGCTGCAGCCGAACGCCGGTTCCCAAGGCGAGTACGCAGGCCTACTGGCGATCCGCGCCTATCACCGCAGCCGCGGCGAAGGCCATCGCGACATCTGCCTGATCCCCTCCTCGGCCCACGGCACCAACCCTGCCACCGCCCACATGGCTGGCATGCGCGTGGTGGTCACCGCCTGTGACGCCCGCGGCAACGTCGATGTCGAGGACCTGCGCGCCAAGGCCATCGAACACCGTGACCGCCTCGCCGCGATCATGATCACCTACCCGTCGACCCACGGCGTGTTCGAGGAAGCGATCGGCGAGATCTGCGCGATCATCCACGACAACGGCGGCCAGGTGTACATCGACGGCGCCAACATGAACGCCATGGTCGGCCTGTGCGCCCCCGGCAAGTTCGGCGGCGACGTCTCGCACCTGAACCTGCACAAGACCTTCTGCATCCCTCACGGTGGTGGCGGCCCGGGCGTCGGCCCGATCGGTGTCAAGTCGCACCTGGCGCCGTTCCTGCCGGGCCATGCGACGCTGGAGAACACCGAAGGCGCGGTCTGCGCCGCACCGTTCGGCAGCGCCAGCATCCTGCCGATCACCTGGATGTATATCCGCATGATGGGCGGCGCGGGCCTCAAACGCGCCTCGCAGATGGCGATCCTCAATGCCAACTACATCGCCCGCCGCCTGGAAGAGCACTATCCTGTCCTCTATACCGGCGGCAATGGCCTGGTCGCCCATGAATGCATCCTGGACCTTCGCCCGCTCAAGGACACCAGCGGCATCAGTGTCGACGACGTGGCCAAGCGCCTGATCGACTTCGGCTTCCACGCCCCGACCATGTCCTTCCCGGTGGCCGGCACCCTGATGATCGAACCGACCGAAAGTGAGTCCAAGGAAGAACTGGACCGTTTCTGTGACGCAATGATCCAGATCCGTGAGGAAATCCGCGCGGTCGAGAACGGCACTCTGGACAAGGACGACAACCCGCTGAAGAACGCCCCGCACACCGCGGCGGAGCTGGTCGGCGAGTGGGCCCACGGTTACAGCCGTGAGCAGGCGGTGTACCCGCTGCCGAGTCTGGTGGAGGCCAAGTACTGGCCGCCGGTGGGTCGGGTCGACAACGTGTTCGGCGACCGTAATCTGGTCTGCGCGTGCCCGTCGATCGAGAGCTACCAGGACGCCTGATAGCCCTTGCGCCACCTGACTTGGGTGGCGGCCTGTGGGCGCGGGGTTATCCGCACATGGAGGGTGGCTTAACCGCCGCATTCGCGGGTAAACCTGCTCCCACAGAGCTCACCGTCCGCCCAATCAATCTGGCAGGAGGTCACCATGTCTTTGAGCGTTTTCGACCTGTTCAAGATCGGCATCGGCCCCTCCAGCTCCCACACGGTCGGCCCCATGCGGGCGGCCGCACGCTTTGCCGAAGGGCTACGCCGTGATGGCCTGTTGGCACAGACCGACAGCATCAAGGCCGAGCTGTATGGCTCGCTGGGAGCTACCGGCAAGGGCCATGGCAGCGACAAGGCTGTCCTGTTGGGCCTTGAAGGCGAGCATCCAGACACCATCGACACCGAATCGATTCCCGCGCGACTGCAGGCGATCCGCGACAGCGGCCGGCTGCGCCTGCTGGGTGAGCACGAGATCCGCTTCGTCGAAAAACAGCACCTGGCGATGATCCGCAAACCCCTGCCCTACCACCCCAACGGCATGATCTTCCGCGCCTTCGATGAAGCCGGATTGCAAATCCGTAGCCGGGAGTATTACTCGGTGGGCGGAGGTTTCGTGGTCGACGAGGACGCTGCCGGTCACGACCGGATCGTCGAGGACAGCACCGTGCTGCCCTACCCGTTCCGCACGGCCAAGGAACTGCTCGCCCACTGCAGCGAGCAGCACCTGTCGATCAGCCAGGTGATGCTGGCCAACGAAGCGGCCTGGCGCCCGGAGGGCCAGACGCGCGCACGCCTGTTGCATATCTGGCAGGTCATGCAGGACTGCGTCGAGGCGGGTTGCCGTCATGAGGGCATCCTACCCGGTGGGCTGAAGGTCAAGCGACGGGCTCCGGCGTTGTACCGCCAGCTCAGCCGGCATCCCGAGGCGAACCTGCGCGACGCCTTGTCGGTGCTCGACTGGGTCAACCTCTATGCGCTGGCGGTCAATGAAGAAAACGCCTACGGCGGACGGGTGGTCACGGCGCCCACCAACGGTGCGGCGGGCATCGTCCCGGCGGTCCTTCACTACTACATGCGCTTCGTGCCCGGCGCCAGCGAGGACGGGGTGGTGCGGTTTCTGCTCACCGCCGCCGCCATCGGCATCCTTTACAAGGAAAACGCCTCGATCTCCGGCGCCGAAGTCGGCTGCCAAGGGGAAGTCGGCGTGGCTTGCTCCATGGCCGCCGGTGCACTGTGCGAGGTCATGGGGGGCACCCCGCAGCAAGTCGAGAACGCTGCCGAAATCGGCATGGAACACAACCTGGGCCTGACCTGCGATCCGATCGGCGGACTGGTCCAGGTGCCCTGCATCGAGCGCAACGCCATGGGCTCGGTCAAGGCGATCAATGCGGTACGCATGGCCTTGCGTGGCGATGGGCAACATTACGTGTCGCTCGACAAGGTCATCCGCACCATGCGCCAGACCGGCGCAGACATGAAAAGCAAATACAAGGAGACCGCCCGCGGTGGTCTAGCCGTCAACATCATCGAATGTTGACCCGAACAAAAAACGAGGAGTCACCGATGTCCGAAACACTGCAAAAGACCCCCTTGCACGCCCTGCACCTGGAACTGGGCGCACGCATGGTGCCGTTCGCCGGCTACGACATGCCGGTGCAGTACCCGCTGGGCGTGCTCAAGGAACACTTGCACACCCGCGAGCAGGCAGGTCTGTTCGACGTCTCGCACATGGGGCAGATCCGTCTGCGCGGCAGCGATGCGGCCAAGGCCTTGGAATCGCTGGTGCCAGTGGACATCATCGATCTGCCGGTAGGCATGCAGCGCTACGCGATGTTCACCAACGAGCAAGGTGGCATCCTCGACGACCTGATGGTCGCCAACCTGGGTGACGACGAGCTGTTCCTGGTGGTCAACGCTGCCTGCAAGGACCAGGACCTGGCCCACCTGCAAAAGCACATCGGCTCCCGCTGCGAGATCGAGCCGCTGTTCGAGGAGCGCGCCCTGCTCGCCCTGCAAGGCCCGGCGGCGGTCAAGGTGCTCGAGCGCCTGGCGCCGGAAGTCGCCAGCATGACGTTCATGCAGTTCCGCCCTGTCACCTTGCTCGGCGCCGACTGCTATGTCAGCCGCTCGGGCTACACCGGTGAAGACGGTTACGAGATCTCGGTCCCGGCAGCCAATGCCGAAGCCTTGGCCCGCCGACTGCTGGCCGAGCCCGAGGTACAGCCGATCGGCTTGGGCGCCCGTGACTCGCTGCGCCTGGAAGCTGGTCTGTGCCTGTATGGCCACGACATGAACACCAGCACCACGCCGGTGGAGGCCAGCTTGCTGTGGGCCATCTCCAAAGTACGCCGCGCCGATGGCGAACGTGCCGGTGGTTTCCCTGGCGCCCACGCCATCTTCGAGCAGCAACGGCAAAGTGTTGCTCGCAAGCGTGTTGGCCTGCTGCCGCAGGAGCGCACCCCGGTTCGCGAAGGCGCACAGATCGTCGACGCAGACGGACGCACCGTCGGTGAAGTGTGCAGTGGTGGTTTCGGCCCGACCCTCGGTGCACCGGTCGCCATGGGATATGTCGAGAGCGAACATGCCGCGCTCGATACCGCATTGTTTGCTGTAGTGCGCGGCAAGCAGGTTGCCTTGAAGGTCAGCAAAATGCCTTTCGTTGCGCAACGTTACTATCGCGGTTGATTGACTGTGGGCAGGTTCGTCATATTCGTTTTCGAACCTGCCCAATAACTTTTGAACATAGCGCCAGCCCAGGCGCCATGCCGTTTCCGACAATTTTGTCGGTTATCGGAAAAACCCTGAATTCCGGCGGTCTGGAGGGCTTGTTTTTGTCGGCGGAGTTAGCGTAGAGTCACTGCACTGTGTTTGCATGGGTCGCAACAGTTCGTGACCTGGGCCAGTAGCTGAATCTGCTACAACCCGTTCGACGTCTCTTACTTTCCTGCAACCCAGCCCGGTAATCTTTTATATCGGATAGATATGAAAGTAACTGTCATCAAAAATTAAGCTTCATAGGAAACAAGACAATGGCTGAGCGTCAGAACGGTACCGTCAAGTGGTTCAATGACGAGAAAGGTTACGGCTTCATCACCCCAGAAAGCGGTCCGGATCTGTTCGTGCACTTCCGTGCCATCGAAGGCAACGGCTTCAAGAGCCTGAAAGAAGGCCAGAAAGTCTCCTTCGAAGCCGTGCAAGGCCAAAAAGGCATGCAAGCTGACAAGGTTCAGGTCATCGCCTAAGCGAGATCCAGACTCCCAAAAGCCCCTGCCAAGTGCAGGGGCTTTTTTTTGCCCGTAGAATAGCGGCTTCGTCATACGGAGCGTCATGCATGTCAAAGCCCCTGCTCACCCCTCAGGGTGACTTCCCCCCGGCTGGCCTGGGCCGTCGACTGGCCGCCATGTTCTATGACTTCCTGCTGTGTACCGCCCTGCTGATCGTGACAGCAGGCGTCTACAAGATGGTGCAGATGTCGATCATCGGCGAAGCCCGCATGCGCGAGCTGACCGAGGCCGGCGCCTTGGACGGCGACCCCCTGTTGTCGACCTTGCTGCTGTTCGCCCTCTTCGGTTTCTTCGCCAAGTTCTGGACCCACGGCGGTCAGACCCTGGGCATGCAGGTGTGGGGCGTGCGCGTGCAGAACGCCGATGGAAGCGCGATCAGCCTATGGCAGGCGCTGCTGCGCTTTGTCGTTTCCATCGCTTCCTGGCTATGCCTGGGGCTCGGGTTCTTCTGGGCGTTGATCGACAAGCGCAAGCGTGGCTGGCACGACATCTATTCGGACACGCAGCTGGTGCGTGTGCCCAAGCGTAAACCGTAATGTCGTAGCTACTACGCCCCCCGCAGGCTTCGCCAGCTCCCGCAGGATCACCTCCGGCCGGCAGACTGCAAAAGCTGTGGGAGCGGATTTACCCGCCAAAGCAGAACGCCACCCACAAAAAAGCCGACCCTAGGGTCGGCTTTTTCATGTCGCTCGGGCCATTACCCTGCCCGACGCAACAACCACACACCCGCCAGCGCACAGATACCGGCCGGGATCACTACCGCCAGCAGCGGCGGGAAGCCGAATACCTGACTGGAAGGGCCGAGCAGGTCCTGGCCAATGCGGAACACGAAGCCCACCAGTACACCGGTGAACACACGCTGGCCCAAGGTCACGGAACGCAGCGGGCCGAAGATGAAGGAGATCGCCATCAGCACCAGGGCCGCGGTCACCATCGGTTGCAGCACTTTGGTCCAGAAGGCCAACCAGTAACGGGCGTTGTTCAGGCCCTGGTCGGACAGGTAGTGAATATAGTCCCACAAACCGGTGATCGACAGGGATTCCGGCGCAAGGATCACTGTGTTGAGCAGTTGCGGCGTTACCGACACGTCCCAGCGCTCCTGCGGCGCCTTAACCACTTCGGTGTGGTCGCCACGGAAGTAGGTGGTGGCCACGTCGCTCAGCACCCAGTGGTCCTCGTTGTACTGCGCACGGCGCGCAAAGCTGGACGTCACGATGTGTCGCTCGGCGTCGAAGCGGTAGCGGGTCACCCCCAGCAGCAAGCCGTTGGGCTGCACCGAGTTGATATGCACGAACTCTTCACCCTGGCGGTGCCACATGCCGCGCTTGGAGCTCTGCGCATCACCGCCACCCTGGGCCAGGGAGCGCTCGGCCTGGGCCTTGTTCTCGGTGACTGGCGCCACGTACTCGCCGATCAGCAGGCCGACCAACATCAGCACCAGCATGGGCTTCATCACCGCCCAGACGATACGGCCGATGGACACGCCAGCGGCGCGCATGATGGTCAACTCACTGCTGCTGGCCAGGCTGCCCAGGCCGATCAGGCACCCAATCAGCGCAGCCATCGGCAACATCTCGTACAACCGGCGCGGCGCGGTGAGCAGGACGAAACTGCCGGCGTCCATCACGGTGTAGGTATCGCTCAGGTCGCTCATCTCGTCGATGAAGGCGAACAGCGAAGCCAGGCCAAGGATGATGCCCAGCACCGCCAGGATGGCCAGGAGCACGCTCTGGCCGATATAGCGATCCAGTTTAGCCATGGGCCACCTCCGTACGACGGGCGGCACGCTTGAGCTGCAGCGGCTCCCAGTACATCAGGCCCAGGCCGATCAGCAGGAACAGCCCGTGGACCCACCACATGCCCAGGGCGATCGGGATCTTGCCCTTCTCCAAGGCGCCGCGTACGGAAATGAGCATCGTTAGATAAGCCATGTACAGAAGAATGGCCGGCAGCAGCTTGAGGAAGCGGCCTTGGCGTGGATTGACCCGGGACAGCGGCACCGCCAGCAGCGTCACGATGAACACCAGCAGCGGCAGGGAAAGGCGCCACTGCAGCTCGGCCTGTTCACGCAGACCGTCCTTGCCGAACAGCTCGGACGTGGGGATGGCTTCACGCTCGGTCACTTCTTCGCTGACTTCGGGCTTGGGCAGCAACACGCCATAGGTGTCGTACTTGATCGCGCGGTAATCGGCCTGGCCGGGGTTACCGTCGTAGCGATAGCCGTTCTGGAGGATCAGGTAGCGATTGCCGTCGGCCTGCACTTCCTGGTGCCCCTTCTCGGCGACCAGCACCGAAGGCGCACGATCCTTGGTCTTGTCCTGGTTGAAGCGCTTCTCGGAAATGAACACACCACTCAGATTGACGCGATCGTCCGACAGCTGCTCGGTGTAGGTCACCCGCGAGCCATCGCGCAGAGTCTGGAAGCGCCCGGGCACCAGGGTATCGAACTCGGTGAGGGCGTCCTGCTGGTTGATGATCTGCTGCACCTGGGCAACGCCCTGGGGCGCCAGGCTCAGGCTCAGCCAGGCCACCAGCAGGGCGACCAGCGCGGCTGGCGCCATGGTCAGCGCCAGCAGGCGCTGCTGGCTCATGCCAGTGGCAGAAAGCACGGTCATCTCGCTTTCGAGGTAGAGCCGGCCATAAGCCAGCAGGATGCCGAGGAACAGGCCCAAGGGCAGGATCAGTTGCAGGAAGCCCGGCAAACGGAAGCCCATGATCAGGAACAGCACGCTCGGATCGAGCACGCCCTGGGCGGCCTGAGCCAGGTACTTGATGAAGCGCCCGCTCATGATGATCACCAGCAGCACGGCGCTGACGGCGCTCAAGGTCACCAGGACCTCGCGGGACAGATAACGAAAGACGATCAAACCAGACACTCCTGGGTTGTCAGGGGCGCAGAGCCAAACAATGACTTGCCGGTTCGCCGACGGCGAACCTCCATATAAAGTGCGCGCATTATCCTGTGATTGACCGCGCCTGTCACTTGGCCGCGCATGACGGCGCATGTCGGGGTTGTCATCCAGGTTCCCCCAGGCTCAAACTGGCAGCTTTTCAAGTGGCACGCGACCTTGCGGCCACACCTGTTTCGAGCGCTTGCACGAGACTGCGCCAACTGACAGATCATTCGGGGACCCTGACATGGAACTGGTTGTAAAAAGTGTAGCCGCCGCCTCCTTGAAAACCGCCACCTTGGTGCTGGCCGTCGCTGAAGGGCGCAAGCTCGGCGACATCGCCAAAGCCGTCGACCAGGCCAGCAATGGCGCAATCAGCGCGGTGCTCAAGCGCGGCGACCTGGCAGGCAAGCCGGGCCAGACCCTGCTGCTGCACAGCCTGCCGGGCCTGAAGGCCGAGCGCGTGCTGCTGGTCGGCAGCGGCAAGGAAGCGCTGGGGGATCGCAGCTGGCGCAAGCTGGTCGCCAGTGTCGCCGGTGTGCTCAAGGGCCTGAACGGCAGCGACGCGGTGCTGGCTCTGGATGACGTCAGCGTCACCGCCCGCGACGCCCATTACGCCAAATATCGCCTGCTGGCCGAGACCCTGCTCGATGGCGAGTACGTCTTCGACCGTTTCAAGAGCCAGAAGGCCGAGCCCCGCGCCCTCAAGAAAGTCACCCTGCTGACCGACAAGCCCGGCCAGGCTGAAGTCGAGCGCGCCGTGAAGCACGCCAGCGCCATCGCCTCGGGCATGTCCTTCACCCGCGACCTGGGCAACCTGCCGCCGAACCTGTGCCACCCGACGTTCCTCGCCGAACAGGCCAAGGAGCTGGGCAAGGCGCACAAAAACCTCAAGGTCGAGGTGCTGGACGAGAAAAAGATCAAGGACCTGGGCATGGGCGCGTTCTACGCCGTTGGCCAGGGCAGCGACCAGCCGCCACGGCTGATCGTGCTCAACTACCAGGGCGGCAAGAAGAGCGAAAAACCGTTCGTGCTGGTCGGCAAGGGCATCACCTTCGACACCGGCGGCATCAGCCTCAAGCCTGGCGCCGGCATGGATGAAATGAAGTACGACATGTGTGGTGCGGCCAGTGTCTTCGGCACCCTGCGCGCCGTGCTGCAGCTGCAGCTGCCGATCAACCTGGTGTGCCTGCTGGCTTGCGCCGAGAACATGCCCAGCGGCGGCGCCACGCGCCCGGGCGACATCGTCACCACCATGAGCGGCCAGACCGTCGAGATCCTCAACACCGACGCCGAAGGCCGTCTGGTGCTGTGCGACACCCTGACCTACGCCGAACGCTTCAAACCTCAGGCAGTGATCGACATCGCTACCCTGACCGGCGCCTGCATCGTCGCCCTGGGCAGCCATACCTCGGGGCTGATGGGCAACAACGACGAACTGGTCGGCCAACTGCTCGACGCCGGCAAGCGCGCCGACGACCGTGCCTGGCAACTGCCGCTGTTCGATGAGTACCAAGAGCAGTTGGACAGCCCGTTCGCCGACATCGCCAACATCGGTGGCCCCAAGGCTGGCACCATCACCGCAGGCTGCTTCCTGTCGCGCTTCGCCAAAGCTTATAACTGGGCGCATCTGGACGTTGCCGGCACCGCCTGGATCAGCGGCGGCAAGGACAAAGGCGCCTCGGGCCGCCCGGTCCCGCTGCTGACCCAATATCTGCTCGATCGCGCCAACGCCTGATGCCACAAGGCCGGTGGCGCCCGCGCGCTGCCGGCCGGTTGACCGAACATGAGCAAAGTCGATTTCTATATCCTGCCCACCGATGCGTTGTCGGCGCGCCTGGATTTCGCCTGCAAGCTGTGCGAAAAGGCCTGGCGCCTGGGCCATCGGGTCTATCTGCACTGTCAGGACGCCGAGCAGCGCAACGCGCTGGACGAGCGCCTGTGGCACTTCAAGGGCGAGGCCTTCGTCCCGCACGACCCTGCCGAAGCCAACGCCGAAGCAGCAGTAGCCCTGGGGCTGGGTGATGACGCCGGCACCCACCGCGACCTGTTGATCAACCTCGGCGCCGAGGTACCGGGGTTCGTCGGCCAGTTCGAACGGGTTGCCGAGATCGTCGTCGAGGAGCCGGGCATTCGCCAGGCTGCGCGAGAACGATTCCGTTTCTACCGCGAACAGGGCTATGCTCTGCAAGACCACCGCTTACAGCGACTTTGACGACGATGGACAAGCACTCTCCCCTGCCCGATTCCGCTCATCTGCTCGACGACCTAGAGTCGATCCGCCAGTTGCTGGGCGATGCCGATCTGCAACCGCCCCTGCTGACCGAAACGGTCGAGCAGATTCCCCTGCTGCTCGACGAGCCAGCAGGCAACACCTCGCCGGTGGCCGAGCCTCTCTCGGTCGCAACCACCGCAGACGATCCGCAGACCCGCCGCCAGGACACCCTGCTGCACCTTGAAGCCGACCTGCGCGTCGCTGCCCAACAGATCATGCAAGACGTGATCAACGACTTCACCCCGCACATCGAGAACGAGATCAAACGACGCCTCGATGCGCGCATGGAACGTCTGCTCAAGCGCTCCGAATAAACGCCGCTTTTCTTTGCGGGCAAACCCGTCACTACCGGTACACCGCCGCGCTCAAGGCGCGCACGAGGTCCGTGGGAGCAGGTTTGTCCACAAAGAAGACACCGTTGCGCCTACAGATATCAGCAGCTTGTCGCCTGCGGCCCCTGGCTTGGTTATACTTCCCGGCTTTCCCGAATTAATGCCATAGGGTCCCGCCGCGCATGGATAAGACCTACCAGCCGCACGCCATCGAAACTTCCTGGTACAACACTTGGGAGTCCGAGAACTATTTCGCCCCGCAAGGTGCAGGCGAGTCCTACACCATCATGATCCCGCCGCCGAACGTGACCGGCAGCCTGCACATGGGCCACGGCTTCAACAACGCGATCATGGACGCCCTGATCCGCTTCCGCCGCATGCAGGGCCGCAACACCCTGTGGCAGCCAGGCACCGACCACGCCGGTATCGCCACCCAGATGCTGGTGGAGCGCCAGCTCGAGGCCAAGGGCCAGAACCGTCATGACCTGGGCCGCGAGAAGTTCCTGGAGAAGGTCTGGGAGTGGAAGGATCAGTCCGGCGGCAACATCAGCCGCCAGATTCGCCGCCTGGGCTCGTCGGTCGACTGGACCCGCGAACGGTTCACCATGGACGACGGTCTGTCCGAAGCGGTCAAGGAAGCCTTCGTGCGCCTGCATGAAGACGGCCTGATCTACCGTGGCAAGCGCCTGGTCAACTGGGACACCAAGCTGCATACCGCCATTTCCGACCTCGAAGTGGAAAACCACGACGAGAAAGGCCACCTGTGGAACCTGCGCTACCCACTGGCCGATGGCGCCAAGACCGCCGAAGGCAAGGACCACTTGGTCGTTGCCACCACCCGTCCGGAAACCTTACTGGGTGACGCGGCCGTTGCTGTGAACCCGAACGACGAGCGCTACCAGGCCCTGATCGGCAAGTTCGTCGAGCTGCCGCTGGTCGGCCGCCGCATCCCGATCATCGCCGACGATTACTGCGATCCGGAGTTCGGCACCGGCTGCGTGAAAATCACCCCGGCCCACGACTTCAACGACTATGAAGTCGGCAAGCGCCACAACCTGCCACTGCTGAACATCTTCGACAAGAACGCCCTGGTGCTGGCAAGCGCCCAGGCCTTCAACCTCGACGGCAGCGTCAACGAGCAGATCGACACCAGCCTGCCGGCCCAGTACGCAGGCCTGGACCGCTTCGTCGCGCGCAAGCAGATCGTCGCCGACCTGGACGCCCAGGGCCTGCTGGTCAGCATCGACGACCACGCCCTGAAGGTACCCAAGGGCGACCGTTCCGGCACGGTCATCGAGCCGTGGCTGACCGACCAGTGGTACGTCTCTACCAAGCCGCTGGCAGAACCTGCCATCGCCGCCGTGGAAGACGGCCGCATTCAGTTCGTGCCCAAGCAGTACGAAAACATGTACTTCTCCTGGATGCGTGATATCCAGGACTGGTGTATCAGCCGCCAGCTGTGGTGGGGGCACCGCATCCCGGCCTGGTACGACGAAGCCGGCCAGGTCTATGTCGGTCGCAGCGAAGAAGAAGTCCGTGCCAAGCACAACCTGGGCGCCGACGTGGCGCTGCGCCAGGACGAGGACGTCCTCGACACCTGGTTCAGTTCGGGCCTGTGGACCTTCTCCACCTTGGGCTGGCCGGAGCAGACCGAGTTCCTCAAGAAGTTCCACTCCACCGATGTGCTGGTCACCGGTTTCGACATCATCTTCTTCTGGGTTGCGCGCATGATCATGCTGACCATGCACCTGATCAAGAACGAAGATGGCACCCCGCAGGTACCGTTCAAGACCGTGTACGTCCACGGCCTTGTACGTGACGGCCAGGGCCAGAAGATGTCCAAGTCCAAGGGCAACGTCCTCGATCCACTGGACATCGTCGACGGCATCACCCTTGAGGCCCTGCTGGAAAAACGCACCAGCGGCATGATGCAGCCCAAGCTCGCCGAAAAGATCGCCAAGCAGACCAAGGCCGAGTTCCCCGAAGGCATCGCCAGCTACGGCACCGACGCCCTGCGCTTCACCTTCTGCTCGCTGGCTTCCACCGGCCGCGACATCAAGTTCGACATGGGCCGCGTCGAGGGTTATCGCAACTTCTGCAACAAGATCTGGAACGCCGCCCGCTACGTGCTGGACAAAGGCGAGGATTGCGGCCAGAACGGCGAGGCCTACGAACTGTCGCTGGCCGATCGCTGGATCATCTCGCAGCTGCAGCGCACCGAAGCCGAGGTGACCCGCCAGCTCGAGCAGTTCCGCTTCGACCTGGCCAGCCAGGCCTTGTACGAGTTCATCTGGAACCAGTACTGCGACTGGTATCTGGAGCTGTCCAAGCCGGTACTGTGGGACGAGAATGCCCCGGTCGAGCGCGCCCGCGGCACTCGCCGGACCTTGGTTCGCGTGCTGGAAGTCGCCTTGCGCCTGGCACACCCGTTCATGCCGTTCATCACCGAAGAAATCTGGCAGCGCATCGCGCCGCTGGCCGGTATCGAAGGCAAGACCATCATGCTGCAACCTTGGCCTGTGGCCAATGAAAGCCGCATCGACACCGCCGCCGAAGGCGATATCGAGTGGCTGCAGCAACTGATGGTAGGTCTGCGCAACATTCGCGCCGAGATGAACATCGGCCCTGGCAAGCCGCTGCCGCTGTTCCTCAAGAACGCCAATGCGCACGACCAGCGTCGCCTGCAGGAGAACGAGGCGCTGCTCAAGAAGCTGGCCAAGGTCGAGTCGTTCACCGTGCTCGGCGAGCAGGACGAAGCACCGCTGTCGGCCACCGCACTGGTGGGTGACTTGCAGGTACTGGTGCCGATGGCCGGCCTGATCGACAAGGACGCGGAACTGGCACGCCTGAGCAAGGAAATCCAGCGTCTGCAAGGCGAAGTCCAGCGCGTAGGCGGCAAGCTGTCCAATGCCGCGTTCGTCGACAAGGCCCCGCCTGCCGTGATCGAAAAAGAACGCGCCAAGCTGGCCGAGTCCGAACAGGCCCTGGCCAACTTGACAGAGCAACATGCGCGGATCGCGGCACTTTAACAGCCGCAGACCTCAGTGATGCCCTCGCGGGACAAGCCCGCTCCCACAGATCAACGACGATCATGGTGGGAGTGGGCTTGTCCCGCGATGCTTTTGAGATTTCACCCCATGAATCAAAAACCCACCCTGCACCCGCGCAATCGCCATCAGGGCCGCTACGATTTCCCCAGCCTGATCAAAGCCCATCCTGAGCTGGGCAAATTCACCATTACCAACCCCTATGGCAAGCCGAGCATCGACTTCGCCAATCCCGAAGCGGTACGGGTCTTCAACAGCGCCTTGCTCAAGGCCCAATACGGCATCCAACACTGGGACATCCCGGCCGGCTACCTGTGCCCGCCCATCCCTGGACGGGCCGACTACATCCATGTGCTGGCCGACTTGCTGGCCGAGGATTGCGGCGGCGAGATCCCCCGAGGCGTACAGGTGCGCGCGCTGGACATCGGCGTCGGTGCCAACTGCATCTACCCGCTGCTTGGCCACAGCGACTACCGCTGGCGTTTCGTGGGTTCGGACATCGACGCGGTGGCCCTGGCATCGGCCCGGACCATCGTCCAGGCCAACGGCCTGGGCAAGGTCATCTCCTTGCGCCAGCAAGCCAACCGCAAGCACATCCTCACCGGCCTGCTGCAGGATGACGAGCGTTTCGAGGTCACCCTGTGCAACCCGCCGTTCCATGCCTCCCGCGACGAAGCCACCCGCGGTAGCCAGCGCAAATGGAAGAACCTTGGCAAACAGGATCCCAAGCGCAAGCTGCCAGTGCTCAATTTCGGCGGGCAGAACAACGAGCTGTGGTGCGAGGGCGGAGAGATCCGCTTCGTCACCCAGTTGGTGGAAGAGAGCGTGCAGTACGCCGGCCAGGTGCTGTGGTTCACCAGCCTGGTATCCAAGGCCAGCAACTTGCCCGGTATCGAGGCGGCGCTGAGGAAGGCAGGCGTGAAGGCACAACAGGTCGTGGCCATGGGGCAAGGCCAGAAACAGAGCCGCATGGTAGCCTGGAGCTTCCAAGACGCCGCCGCGCGCCAAGCCTGGCATCGCTCACGCTGATACCCCTTTCGCGGGCATGAAAAAACCGCGCCCGGACAAGCCGGGCGCGGTTTTTTCAAAGCTTCAACAATTACTTGTTGACGGCGTCGTTCAGGACCTTGGCAGGTACGAACTTGACGACTTTCTTGGCAGCGATTTCGATGGCAGCGCCAGTCGAAGGGTTGCGGCCGGTACGGGCAGGACGCTCGGAGACTTTCAGCTTGCCGATGCCTGGCAGGGTGATTTCAGCGCCGTTTTCCAGTTGGTCGGCGACGATCTGGCCCAGTTGCTCCAGGGCGTTACGCGCGGTGGTTTTCGGCGCGTCGATGGCTTCGGCGATATCGGCAATCAGTTGGTCTTTGGTCAATGCCATGGTGGTGTTCCTTCCCTATCAAATTCAGTGGTTATGCAGCGTGCCAGGTCGGTAATCGGGCCAGCCCCTGAAAAATCCGGCGGGCCGCGCCAATCGCGTATGTAGATACGAAAATCGGCGTTTGGTTCGACACGAGCCCAGCGATCTGCCAGCAATGCGCCACCCAAGGGGCGCAAGACCGCGCAAAGCTACCACAGGAATAGATAAATATCCGCTGCCGACTTCGATTTTATGCAGGTTTTTCGGGGCTTTTATCGTAAAACGCAAAAAATTGAACAAAAAACGAACAGCAGACATTTACGCCACTATCTGACCACTGCATCGCCCTCTGCCTGGGTTAAACTGCACGACTTTGCAGCGCGGCCTAGCACCGCCCAACCCCGCTCGAGATTTCCATGCCAATCCGTCATTGCATCGTTCACCTGATCGACAAGAAACCCGATGGCAGCCCAGCAGTCCTGCATGCCCGAGACTCCGAACTCGGCGCTTCCGACGCCATCGAAAACCTGCTGGCCGACCTCAACGACAGCTACAACGCCAAGCAAGGCAAGGCCTGGGGGTTCTTCCACAGCGAATCGGGGGCCTACCCCTTCAGCGGCTGGCTCAAGCAGTACCTGGATGAAGAAAAAGACTTCACCGCCTTCAGCCGCATCGCTGTAGAGCACCTGCAAAAGCTGATGGAAGAATCCAACCTGTCCACCGGCGGCCATATCCTGTTCGCCCATTACCAGCAAGGCATGACCGAGTACCTGGCCATCGCCCTGCTGCACCACAGCGAAGGCGTGGCTGTGAACGCCGAGCTCGATGTCACCCCGTCGCGTCACCTCGACCTCGGCCAGTTGCACCTGGCGGCGCGGGTCAACTTGTCGGAGTGGAAGAACAACCAGAACTCCAAGCAGTACATCTCGTTCATCAAGGGCAAGAATGGCAAGAAGGTGTCGGACTACTTCCGCGACTTCATCGGTTGCCAGGAAGGTGTCGACGGCCCAGGTGAGACCCGTACCCTGCTCAAGGCCTTCAGCGACTTCGTCGAAAGCGAGGACCTGCCCGAGGAGGCCGCCCGCGAAAAGACCCAGACCTTGGTCGACTACGCCACCACTCAGACCAAACTCGGTGAGCCGGTGACACTGGAAGAACTGTCCAGCCTGATCGATGAAGATCGACCCAAGGCCTTCTACGACCACATTCGCAACAAGGATTACGGCCTGTCGCCGGAGATTCCTGCGGATAAACGCACCCTCAACCAGTTCCGCCGTTTCACCGGCCGCGCCGAAGGCCTGTCGATCAGCTTCGAGGCCCACTTGCTGGGATCGAAGGTGGAATATGACGAAGAAGCCGGCACCTTGATCATCAAGGGCCTGCCGACCCAACTGGTCGATCAGCTCAAGCGGCGCAAGGATTGAGCATAGCCGGGGCTGCAGCGCAGCCCCTCATCTAGCCTTCGGTACCTGCATAGGCTGCCACCAGCGCTTCCTTGGCCGATTTGCGCAGCTTTTTCACCAACCGCTCCTGACGCAGTGCCTCGCCTTTGTCCGGCCACTGCTCCATATATACCAGCGCCTGGGCCGGGCTGGTCTTGAAGTAACGCGCCCCCTGCCCCCTCTGATGCTTCAGGAACCGCCGCTGTGGGTCATCACTGATACCGCAATACAGCGAACCGTTGGCAGCCCGCACCAGATAGACATACCAGGGTTTCACATCCCCGCCCGGAGGTTTTTCACTCGGAGCATCCACTCTTTGCGTCATTAATTTGAAACCCAAAGCCCCACTACACCTAACACGAAAATGAACAGCCCGTGGCTATACCGCGCTTTGCTGGTATGTCCGCAACCCCTTGAACGCTTGCTGGCGAACTTTGTTCTGCAGCAACGGCGACCAGCCCAGCAGCAAACCCGGCAGGCCCAAGGCTTGGCGCGACCAGCGCCACAGGTCGAAACTGTCGTCATGCTGGCAAATCAGCCCATCGCGGATCACGAAGCGGGCCTGTATGTCATTGACAACAGTGCGCCCGGTCTGGGTGAACAGATAGCGCGCCACCCAGTGCGCATTCCCCCCGTCCTGATTGGCGCTGACGCTGTCGAAGGTCAGGGAGAAATTTTTGGCACGGCTGGTCAGCATCCGCCACATGTCCCCCACATCACGGCCTCGCAAGGTACCGAAGACAGGGTCACTGAAGGTGATGTCATCGCTGTAGCAAGCCACCATCGCCTCGGCGTCCAGGCGCTGGAAGGCTTGGTAGAAACGTGTGATCAGCTCACGATTGGCGTCGCTCATGGGGCGGGTCCCTCCGGGGGCAAACCTCAACGATAATGTGCCCCGCATGGGAGCGCCATGCTCATTCGCGCCATGAATAGGCTTTGTCACACCTTCTCGCTGACCACCTGCACATGCAATGCCCGCCCAGCCCCAAGGCCGAACAGAATCGCCCCAATGCCCAGCGCCGCGAATATCCAGCCCACAGCCGTCCAGCCCCCCGTCAGGTCATGCACCAGGCCTACGGCAAACGGCCCTGCGGACGCCAACGTATAGCCGACCCCTTGCGCCATGCTCGAAAGATTCGCAGCTACATGGGAATCCTTCGAGCGCAGCACGATCAACGTCAACGCCAGGGCGAACGTACCACCCTGCCCCAGTCCGAGCACGACGGCCCAGCCCCACAGCCCTGAAACCGGTGCATACAAGCAACCGAACAACCCTGCCAGGGTGACCAGCATGACGATGACGATAGCCAGGCGCTGGTCCTTGCCTCGGGTGGCCAGCCAAGGCGCGCTGAGCGAGCTCACCAGTTGCACGATCACCGACCCGGACAACACCAACCCAGCCTCCGTAGGGCTCAGGCCTCGGCCGATGAGCATCGAGGGGAGCCAGCCAAACACGATGTAGGCCAGCGAAGACTGCAAGCCCATGTACAGCGTGACCTGCCAGGCCAGCGGATCGCGCCATAGACCGCGCACCCGATAGGCCACCTTGTGCAGGCCGTGCCCCTGGCGCGCCTGGGGCAGCCATACCACCATCGCGATCAACGCAGGCACCAGCCAGAAGCCCAAGCCCAAGGCCCAACTGTCATCGAAGTGGCGCGCCAATGGCACCGTGGCACCGGCGGCCAGAGCCGCCCCCAGGCACAAGGCCATGGTATAGACACCGGTCAGGGTACCGGCATGCTGTGGGAAGTCCCGTTTGACGATGCCCGGAAGCAACACGCCGATGATGCCGATGCTCGCGCCGGCCATGACACTGCCCAGAAACACGCCGGTCACCCCCAGGACACTGCGTACCCAAATACCCAGCGCCAAGGTCAGCAGAATGCCCAGCACCACCCGCTCACTGCCAAAGCGTCGAGCCAGGACCGGTGCCAATGGAGCGAACAGGCCAAGACACAGCACTGGCAAAGTCGTCAGCAGGCCCGCCTGGGACGCGTTCAGCCCTAGTCCCTCCGATACTTGGCCCAGTACCGGCGCCATGCTCGACAGCGCAGGACGCAGGTTCAGTGCCACCAGTACCAAGCCAAGCAACAGCAACCATGGCCGCTGCAGCACTACAGGCTGCTGCTGGACCTGCTCGTCGTCGGCTTCGGCGTCGATCAGCAGTTCTTCGAATTCCTGCTGGCGATGAGCAGTTTCGTGAATGGTGGGTGCGGCCATGGGCGTCTCATTGTCAGGATTCAATTAGGGTACGGCTCAAGTGCTTGGCACGTTCCGGATCACATTGTTCGATGGCATCGACGATCTGACCGTGCAGGTCGAATACCGTCTGGCACCGGGGGGTGGTCGCCATGTTGTGCTCCAACGCCGCTGCCACAACGCCGGAAAAGTAACGGTAGAGCTCGCTCAACGCAGGGTTGTGGGCGGCGTCCACTAACTGCTGGTGAAAGACCAAGTCGCACTCAACGTAAGTCTTTATATCGCCATGAAAATGCGCAGCAGTGTTCTGCAAAGCCTGGCGCAGGCGGTGTATATCCGCTTCGGTGCGGCGCTGGGCGGCCAGGCCGATCGCTTCGGTTTCCAGAATACGGCGAGTTTCCCGGGCCTGTTCCGACGTGCAGCGGGCCATGGCCTGGACCGCCTGGAGCGGGTCTTGGGCGGTGCGCAGGTAACTACCATCGCCTTGGCGGATCTCGACCAGGCCGCTGAAGGCGAGCACGCGCATGGCTTCACGAACGGTGTTGCGGCTGATGCCTAGTTCGTGGGCGAGTTCGGGTTCAGTGGGCAGGCGTTGGCCGATGGACCAGATACCGCTGGTGATGCGGGTGCGGAGTTGGTCGACGGCTTGTTCAACTAGGGAGCGTTTGATGAGTAGGGTCATGGGTAGATCCGGTCATCGGATGAATTTTGGGTAAGATAGCTGGGTGGTGGGAGTGGGGCAAGGTTTCGGGCTTGGGCTTGGGCTTGGGCTTGGGCTTGGGCTTGGGCTTGGGCTTGGGCTTGGGCTTGGGCTTGGGCTTTCAGGCTGTGTGAATATCCGGTGTTGGTGGGGGCGCCACCGGCGCTTTTCGCCTTTACGGCGACCTACTTTTGCTCTTGGGCAAAAGTAGGCAAAAACCGCTGGCTCCCACATGCGGCCCCTGCGCTGCGCTCCGGGGTTCCCTCCGCTCCGGTGCCTTTCGGGGCTTCGCGGCCTCCGGTTTGCTGTGCAAACCTCCATCTCGCGACTTCGGCTCACGCCGAAGGGCGCTGCGCGCCTGCTCCTACAGACACCTCCACTCGGCCTTCTGAGGTCGCGATGGGTGGTGTCTGGACTATCGCGCATCAAAAGCAACGGCAACGGCAACGGCAACGGCAACGGCAACGGCAACGGCAAACAAGTTAATTGTTTGGGTGTTTGTTCCAGCCTATTTGCGGGTAGGAGCGGCGGTTCGGCGCCCCGGTTTACCCGCGAATGGCCCAAAAGCTCACCACAAAAACCACTCAATAAAACAACGCCAGCCCAGGCGCCGCCCGTAACTTGCGCCCCATCAGCAGGCCGAGCGGAGGTGTCTGTAGGGGCAGGCGCGTAGCGCCCTTCGGCGTAGCCGAAGTCGCGAGATGGAGGCTGGCGCAGCCAGCCGGAGGCCGCGAGGCCCCGTAAGACACCGCAGCGAGGGAACCCGGTGCGAAGCGCCGGGCCGGATGCAGGGGCGCGCGGCTTTTGGTTACTTTTGGCCAAGACCAAAAGTGACCCGCCGTAAAGGCGGAAAGGTGATTAACCGTCGACAAATAAAACGGATAAGCCCACAAACCTCAAAACCCACAACCAACAACCAACAACCAACAACCAACAACCAACAACCAACATAAGGGCGAACAGGTGATCAGTGTCAGCACATCAACGGATAACTCCACGCCCGTCGAACCACCAACCACCCATCCACCTACTCACTCACAGCGCATCAAGCAACGCCTGGTTCTGCTCCAGTGTCCCGATGGTAATCCGAAGGAACTGCGCAATCCGCTCTTGCTTGAAGTGCCGCACGATCACCCCTTGCTCGCGCAAGCGCGCCGCCACCTGGGCAGCGTCCCGCTCAGGGTGCCGTGCAAAGATGAAGTTGGCCGCCGAAGGCAGCACTTCAAAACCGCGCGCCGTCAATTGCTCGACCAACGCCTCACGGCTCTCGATCACCTTGTGGCAGGTCTGGTCAAAGTAGGCTCGGTCTTCGAACGCTGCCGCCGCGCCCACGATCGCCATGCGGTCGAGCGGGTAGGAGTTGAAGCTGTTCTTGATCCGCTCCAGCGCCTCGATCAGCGCAGGATTCCCCACCGCCAGGCCGACCCGCAGGCCGGCCAGGGAGCGCGACTTGGACAGGGTCTGGGTCACCAGCAGGTTATCGTAGCGGTCCACCAGGCTGATGGCGGTCTCGCCGCCGAAATCGATATAGGCTTCATCCACCACCACCACCGAGTCACGGTTGGCCTGCAGCAGTTGCTCGATCGCCTGCAACGGCAACAGGCAACCGGTCGGTGCGTTGGGGTTGGGGAAGATGATGCCGGCGTTGGGCTTCTTATAGTCCTCGATGCGGATCTGGAATTGCTCATCCAGCGCCACCTGCTCGAATGCGATTCCGTAAAGGCCGCAGTAGACCGGGTAGAAGCTGTAGCTGATGTCCGGGAACAACAGCGGCGCATCATGCTGGAACAAGCCGTGGAAGATGTGCGCCAACACTTCAT
The DNA here is from genome assembly GCF_900102675.1 of Pseudomonas guariconensis. Lineage (GTDB taxonomy): Bacteria > Pseudomonadota > Gammaproteobacteria > Pseudomonadales > Pseudomonadaceae > Aquipseudomonas > Aquipseudomonas guariconensis. Next base: position 35,788 of record NZ_FMYX01000014.1, on the reverse strand, counting down.
CCGAGCCGTTGCCGACGAACACTTGCTGGGCAGTGACGCCATAGTAGTCGGCGACCGCCTGCTTGAGCCGATCACCGTTCGGATCCGGGTACAGGCGCAGGTTGTCGTTCAGCTCGCCTTGCATGGCCTCCAAGGCCTTGGGCGACGGGCCGTAGGGGTTCTCGTTGGTATTGAGCTTGACCAGGCGGGTCAGCTTGGGTTGCTCCCCCGGTACGTAAGGCACCAGGTCCTTGACGAAGGGGCTCCAGAAACGGCTCATGTTCAGTTCCCCTTGCTCTCGGTGAGGATGCGGTATTCGGCACTGCGGGCGTGGGCGGTCAGCGATTCGCCGCGCGCCAGGACCGATGCCGTGTGGCCCAGCTCGGAAGCGGCCTGCTCCGAGCAGTAGATGATCGACGAACGCTTCTGGAAGTCATACACGCCCAACGGCGAGGAAAAGCGCGCGGTGCCGGAGGTCGGCAGCACGTGGTTGGGGCCGGCGCAGTAGTCGCCCAAGGCTTCGCTGGTGTGACGCCCCATGAAGATCGCGCCCGCATGACGGATCTGCGGCAACCATGCCTGCGGATCGGCGACCGAAAGCTCCAAGTGCTCGGGAGCAATGCGGTTCGCAACGTCCATGGCCTGTTGCATGTCGCGAACCTGGATCAGCGCGCCACGACCATTGATCGATTTCTCGATGATCTCGGCCCGCTCCATGGTCGGCAACAGCTTGGCGATACTGGCCGCCACGCGATCGAGGAAGGCGGCGTCAGGGCTGACGAGAATCGCCTGGGCATCCTCGTCGTGCTCAGCCTGGGAGAACAGGTCCATGGCAATCCAGTCCGGGTCGGTCTGGCCGTCGCAGACAACGAGAATCTCCGACGGACCGGCGATCATGTCGATGCCAACCTGGCCGAACACGTGGCGCTTGGCAGTGGCTACGTAGATGTTGCCCGGACCGACGATCTTGTCCACCTGGGGCACGCTCTCGGTCCCGTAGGCCAGGGCCGCAACGGCTTGGGCGCCACCGATGGTGAAGACGCGATCGACGCCTGCGATGCACGCGGCGGCCAGCACCAGTTCGTTGACCTCCCCGCGTGGGGTCGGCACCACCATCACCACTTCGGACACACCGGCGACTTTGGCCGGGATGGCGTTCATCAGCACCGACGATGGGTACGAGGCCTTGCCGCCCGGCACGTACAGGCCGGCGCGGTCCAGCGGCGTGACTTTCTGGCCGAGCACGGTGCCATCGGCCTCGGTGTATTGCCAGGAATCCTGCTTCTGCCGCTCGTGGTAGCTACGCACTCGGCTGGCGGCGATCTCCAAAGCTTCGCGCTGGGTGGGCGTGATGCGGGTCAATGCCAGCTCCAGGCGTTCACGGCCTAGGATCAGGTCGTCGATACCCTTGGCCTCGACGCCATCGAAACGCTGGGTGAACTCGACCAACGCGGCATCGCCCCGCTCGCGGACAGCCTTGATGATGTCGAGCACGCGCTGATTGACCGCGTCATCGGACACGCTTTCCCAGCTCAGCAGATGATCCAGATGTCGGGCGAAATCCGGATCAGCGGCATTGAGACGGGCAATTGCAGTGGACACGGTCATGACGAGGGCCTCGTTTTATTAGCGAATGCTCAGGCGCCCTAGGCTACCAGTCCATCCGCGCGGGCACCCGAGAAAAATGGCGATGACGCGGATAGACGGACGCGACAGAAAGTCGCGTGCGAAAGTCAGCCGCGGTGTCGCGATTCGACGGCTTGGCGCAGGGTGTCGATCAAGCTCTGGATGCGGGCATGCTGCATTTTCATGGAGGCTTTGTTGACCACCAGGCGCGAGCTGATGGTTGCGATCAGCTCCTGGGGTTCCAGACCGTTGGCACGCAGCGTGTTGCCGGTGTCGACCACGTCGATGATCTTGTCGGCCAGGCCGATCAGAGGTGCCAGCTCCATGGAACCGTACAGCTTGATGATGTCGACCTGACGGCCCTGCTCGGCGTAATAGCGCTTGGCTACATTGACGAACTTGGTAGCCACGCGCAGACGCCCCTTGGGTTCCGGCGCGCCAACCGCCCCGGCGGTCATCAGCTTGCAGCGGGCAATCTGCAGGTCCAGCGGCTCGTACAGACCCTGACCGCCGTATTCCATCAACACGTCCTTGCCGGCCACACCGAGGTCAGCGGCCCCATGCTCGACATAAGTCGGCACGTCGGTGGCGCGCACGATCAGCAGGCGCACATCGTCCTGGGTCGTCGGGATGATCAGCTTGCGGCTCTTGTCCGGATTCTCGGTCGGCACGATACCGGCCTCGGCCAGCAATGGCAGGGTATCGTCGAGGATTCGGCCCTTGGATAGCGCGATGGTCAACATGGGAAACGTCGGTCCTTAAGCGGCTACAGCCGACCGGGCAAGCGCCCGGCCGCGTGGAATTCGGTGGCGCATCCCTGCGCCGAACAGACTAGCCCGGTACGCGGCGGATCTTCGCCCCGAGCATCTGCAGTTTTTCCTCGATGCACTCGTAACCACGGTCGATGTGGTAGATGCGGTCGATCAGGGTATCGCCCTCGGCGACCAGGGCCGACAGCACCAGGCTGGCCGAAGCCCGCAGGTCCGTAGCCATGACCGGTGCACCCTTGAGCGCCTTGACCCCAGTCACGATGGCGGTGTTGCCTTCGACCTGGATCTGCGCACCCATGCGGTGCATTTCATAGACGTGCATGAAGCGGTTTTCGAAGATGGTCTCGATCACCGCGCCAGTGCCTTCGGCGATGGCGTTGAGCGAGATGAACTGCGCCTGCATGTCGGTCGGGAAGGCCGGGTACGGAGCAGTACGCAGGTTGACGGCCTTCGGTCGCTTGCCGTGCATGTCCAGCTCGATCCAGTCTTCGCCGGCTGTGACTTCGGCACCCGCTTCCTTGAGTTTTTCCAGTACGGCTTCAAGGATGGTCGGATCGGTGTCCTTGACCTTCACGCGACCGCCGGTGACGGCAGCGGCGACCAGGTAGGTGCCGGTCTCGATACGGTCGGGCATCACGCGGTAGGTGGCCGAGTGCAGGCGTTCGACGCCATCGATGGTGATGGTGTCGGTGCCGGCGCCTTGGATCTTGGCGCCCATCGCGATCAGGAAGTTGGCCAGGTCGACCACTTCAGGCTCGCGGGCGGCGTTCTGCAGCACACTGCGGCCCTTGGCCAGGGCAGCAGCCATCATGATGTTCTCGGTACCGGTCACGCTGACGGTGTCGAAGAAGAAGTGCGCACCACGCAGGCCGCCTTCAGGCGCCTTGGCCTTGATGTAGCCACCTTCGACTTCGATCTTCGCACCCATGGCCTCGAGACCGCGGATGTGCAGGTCTACAGGGCGCGAACCGATGGCGCAACCGCCAGGCAGCGCGACTTCAGCTTCACCGAAACGGGCGACCATCGGGCCGAGCACGAGGATCGAGGCACGCATGGTCTTGACCAGCTCGTAGGGCGCAACCAGGGTCTTGATGGTGCGCGGGTCGATCTCCACCGAGAGCTTCTCGTCGATCACAGGCTCGATGCCCATGCGGCCGAACAGCTCGATCATGGTGGTGATGTCGTGCAGGTGTGGCAGGTTGCCTACGGTGACCGGGCCGTCAGCCAGCAGGGTCGCCGAAAGAATTGGCAGGGCGGCGTTCTTCGCCCCGGAAATGCGGATCTCGCCGTCGAGGCGCGCGCCGCCAGTGATAATCAGTTTGTCCATTGCAATCTCGCCGCCAACGTTGGCTCAGGTGCGCTCAGCCCAGGCTGCGCTGCTGAAAAATTTCATGGTTACCGCATGGATGCTGCCATCGGCGATCCACGGATTCAGGTGAGCATAGATCGCCTGCTGGCGCTTGACCGGGCTCTGGCCGGCCAGCTCGTCGCTGATCACGTTCAACTGGAAGTTGCAGCCTTCGCCCTCAACTTCGACCCGGGTTCCCGGCAATTTCTCTTCAAGGAAGCTTTTAACTTCTACGGCCTGCATGCTCAACCTCAATCGGCGCCCAGTGCGCGCGGGTCGGCCATCATACAAAAAAGCCCCTCGCCTGCGAAGCCCATGGTGGGGTGCGCTGACCGAGGGGCTATCCCTTAGTGGCGAACCATCAGCCCGCCAACACTTCATCGAGGTCATAAACCCCGGCGATTTCCCGCATGTCATCAGGCATGCCACGCAGTTCCCAGCCCTTGCCTGCGGCCTGGGCATCACGGATGAAGCCCAGCAGCAGGGAGAGGCCGACACTGCTGGACTTGGCCACCGACGAGCAATCGAACACCAGCCTAGACTCACGACAAGCCGCGATCAGCGCCTTGCCCTCCTTGCGCAGGGCCGGACCGCTGCGGTAGTCCAGAACCCCGGCCAGGCGCAGGACGCCCGGCTCGGTCATGCTCACGCCAGCTTCGCTCATTTCACTTCCTTGTCTGGCGAATTGTCGGCCGCTTCCTTGGCCTTGGCCACCTCGCCGGCCCAGCCGTCGATGGTCTTGTCCAGATTGTTGCCATTGCGCTGCATGGCATCTGCGAACTGATCGCGGAACAGCTTGCCGATGTTGATGCCATTGACGATCACGTTACGTACCTTCCACTCGTCACCGAGCTTTTGCAGGGTGTACTGGACCGGATAAACCGCACCGTTGTTGCCGGTGACCTTCATGCCCACGCTGGCGCGATCGCCATTTTCAGTCTTGGCCGGATCGACGGTGATGCCTTGGTTGTTGTACTCCAGCAGTGCGTTGCCATAGAACTGCATCAGGCTACGCTTGAAGTTTTCCTGGAAACGCTGCATCTGCTCGGGCGTGGCCTTGCGCGAATACTTCACGGTCATGATGCTCTTGGAGATGCCATCGGCATCGACCACTGGGCCGAGAATACGATTGAGCGCATCGTAGAAGGCCTGAGGGTTGGTCTTGTACTGTTCCTTATTGGCCTTGAGGTCGCTCAACAGGGCATCGGTGGTGCCTTGCACCACGTCACGTGGGGTTTGCCCAGGTGCCGCCAGGGCCAGCAGAGGGAAGGCCGCCAATAGGACCAGCAGGCCGCGTCGCAGGATCGAGATCATGGAAACTCCTTAATTAGCGGGTTGGGCTTCTTTAGGTTCCTTGCCAACGGAATTGAGCAGGAACTTGCCAATCAGATCTTCCAGCACCAGTGCCGACTGGGTGTCATGGATGGTAGAGCCATCCTTGAGCACGTCTTCTTCACCACCCACGCTGATGCCGATGTACTTCTCGCCGAGCAATCCGGCGGTCAGGATAGAAGCAGTGGAGTCGGTCGGCAGATTGTCGACGCTTTTGTCCAGCTGCAGGGTCACCCGACCGGTGTAGGAGTCGCGATCCAGATCGATGGCCGTGACCTTGCCGATGGTCACACCGGCCATGGTCACTTTAGCTCTGACCGTCAAACCAGCGATATTGTCGAAGTACGCATAAACTTTATAGGTGTCGCTGCTGGGGCTTGCGGACAAACCACTGACGCGCAAGGCCAGCAGCAGCAACGCCAGGATCCCGGCCAGCAGGAACAGGCCGACACCGATTTCCAGGGTGCGGTTTTGCATCAGAAATCTCCAAACATCAAGGCGGTCAGAATAAAGTCCAGACCCAGGACTGCCAACGAGGCATAGACCACGGTCTTGGTGGTGGCACGGCTGATCCCTTCCGAAGTGGGTTCGCAGTCATACCCCTGGAACACGGCGATCCAGGTCACGACGAAGGCGAACACAACGCTTTTGATCAACCCGTTGAGCACGTCGTCGGTGAAGGAAACACTGTTTTGCATGTTGGCCCAGAACGAGCCCTCGTAGACGCCCAGCCAATCCACGGCCACCCAGGATCCGCCCCAGATACCGACCACACTGAAAATCAGCGCCAGCATCGGCAGCGAGATGAAACCGGCCCACAGACGCGGGGCGACGATGTACTTGAGTGGGTCGACACCGATCATCTCCAGACTGGACAGTTGTTCGGTCGACTTCATGTTGCCGATTTCGGCGGTCAGGGCCGAGCCCGCGCGCCCTGCGAACAGCAAGGCAGTCACAACCGGCCCGAGCTCACGCAGCAAGGTCAGGGCGATCATCTGGCCAACGGCCTGCTCCGATCCGTACTTGGTGAGAATGCTGTAGCCCTGCAGCGACAGCACCATGCCGATGAACACGCCGGAAACCACGATGATCGCCAGCGACAGTACACCTACCGAATAAAGCTGCTTGACCAGCAACTGGAAGCCGCCACCGATGCCTCCGCGCCCACCCATGGCGTGCCCGAGGAACAGGCAGGAGCGGCCGAGCACAGCCAGGACGTCGATGGCCGAGCGGCCGAACAAACGAATGCGTTCGAGTATGGATTTTCTGCGCATCACCGCGCCCCCAGCAGATCGGCGCGATAGTCAGGCGCAGGAAAGTGAAATGGCACCGGGCCATCCGGATCGCCCTTCATGAACTGGCGGATACGCGGATTATCCGACCCCATCAGCTCGTCGGGCGTGCCCTGCCCCAGCACCTGGCCATCACCGACCACATAGATGTAGTCAGCGATGCTCGCGGTCTCGGCCAGGTCATGGGAAACCACGATACTGGTGATCCCAAGGGCGTCGTTGAGCAGCCGGATCAGGCGCACGAGCACCCCCATGGCGATGGGATCCTGACCGACGAAAGGTTCGTCGTACATGAGGATCTGTGGATCCAGCGCGATCGCCCGAGCCAGCGCCACCCGGCGCTTCATGCCACCGGACAGCTCGTCCGGCATCAGGTCGATAGCCCCGCGCAGGCCCACGGCCTGCAGCTTCATCAGAACGATGTCGCGGATCATCTCGTCCGACAATTGGGTGTGCACCCGCAACGGGAATGCAACGTTCTCGAAAACGTCGAGATCGGTGAACAAGGCACCGCTCTGGAACAGAACGCCCATCTGCTTGCGCGCATCGAACAGGTCGCTGCGCGACAGGCTCGGCAGGTTCTGCCCGGCGACCCAAACCTCGCCGCTGGAGGGACGCAACTGCGCGCCCATCAGGCGCAACAGGGTTGTCTTGCCGCACCCGGAAGGCCCCATGATGCCGGTGACCTTACCCCGTGGGATGCGTATGTCGACATTGCTGAAAATGCTGCGCGAACCGCGCTTGAAGGTAACCCCCTTCAACTCGACCGCGTAGGCGCTATCCACACTCATCTAGACTCCTTGCGATGCAGCCTCGTCTGCAATGGACGCCTACCCTCTTCATGAAGGCACACGCGTCCCTGCCGGGCGCAATAGCGGCGAACTATAGCACCGCTGCAATGCCGCCCCCAAGGCCATTGCAGGGGCTGTTCAGGCCCGCGACAGCAACCCAGGCAAACGAAAGATGAGGGTTTCGCACATTGCCGTTATAATCGGCACCTTTTTTACCAGACATTGCTTTCCGACATGAGCCAATCCAGCGAGCTGATCCAATCCGCCCAGCGCACCCTGCGCCTGGAACTCGAAGCCGTAGAGGGCCTGCTGCCCCGCATCGACGGCAATTTCGTCAAAGCTTGTGAGCTGATTCTGAACAGCAAAGGCAGAGTCGTCGTGCTCGGCATGGGCAAGTCGGGCCATATCGGCAACAAGATCGCCGCGACCCTCGCCAGCACCGGCACCCCAGCGTTTTTCGTGCACCCGGCCGAGGCCAGCCACGGCGACATGGGCATGATCACCCGCGACGATGTCATCCTGGCACTGTCCAACTCAGGCAGCACCGCCGAGATCGTTACCCTGCTGCCATTGATCAAGCGCCTGGGCATCCAGATGATCAGCCTCACTGGCAACCCGGACTCTCCCCTGGCCCAGGCCGCCGAGGTCAACCTTGATGCCAGCGTCGCCCAGGAGGCCTGCCCGCTCAATCTTGCGCCCACCTCCTCCACCACTGCCGCGCTGGTGCTGGGTGACGCCCTGGCCATCGCCCTGCTCGAGGCACGCGGGTTCACGGCCGAAGACTTCGCTTTCTCCCATCCGGGAGGCGCGCTGGGTCGCCGCCTGCTGCTGAAGGTGGAAAACGTCATGCACACCGGCGAAGCACTGCCGATCGTGCCGCGTGGCACCCTGCTCAAGGACGCCCTGGTAGAGATGTCGCGCAAGAGTTTGGTAGGCATGACCGTGGTCCTGGAGGCCGACGGCCGTCTGGCCGGGGTGTTCACCGACGGCGACCTGCGCCGCGCCCTGGAGCGCAACATCGATGTGCACAAGACCATCATCGACCAGGTGATGACCGTCCACGGCAAAACCGCACGCGCCGAGATGCTCGCCGCCGAGGCCTTGCGCATCATGGAAGACAACAAGATCAACGCGCTGGTGGTGGTCGACCAGAACGACCGCCCCACCGGCGCCTTGAACATGCATGACCTGCTGCGCGCAGGCGTGATGTGATGGAGTGCAATGCAATGAACCCGGATCTTCTGCAACGCGGCAAGGCCATCAAGCTGGCCGTGTTCGATGTCGATGGCGTGCTGACCGACGGACGTCTGTATTTCCTTGAAGACGGCAGCGAGTTCAAGACCTTCAACACCCTGGATGGCCACGGCATCAAGATGCTCATGGCTTCGGGCGTGACCACAGCGATCATCAGCGGGCGCAAGACCCCGGTGGTCGAGCGCCGAGCAAAAAACCTCGGCATCCCGCACCTGTTCCAGGGCCGCGAGGACAAACTGGTAGTGCTCGACAGCCTGCTCGCCGAACTGGGCCTAAGCTATGAACAGGTCGCCTACTTGGGCGATGACCTGCCAGACCTGCCGGTGATCCGCCGCGTAGGCCTTGGCATGGCGGTGGCAAGCGCCGCCCCGTTCGTTCGCCAGCACGCCCATGGCGTGACCCAGGCCCGCGGCGGCGAAGGTGCCGCACGCGAGTTCTGTGAACTGATCATGCAGGCCCAGGGCACCCTGGACGCTGCCAACGCCAACTACCTCTAAGGCCAGACATGTTCAGCAAGAAAGCCAGGAATATCGTGCTGCTCGGTGCGATCGCCGCACTGCTGGTGGCCGTCGGCTACTGGAACATCAGCCCCGAGAGTTTCCTCGAAAAGCCGGTGGCCCAGGTCGATGAGAATGCCATCGACTACTATGCGATCAATGCCCACAGCGTGCAGTACCTGCCTGATGGCAAGGTGCAATACGAAATGACCGCCGACAAGGTGGAGCACCTCAAGTCCAGCGAGATCACCCTGGTGACCACGCCGGACCTGCACATGTACCGGGGCACCCAGTATCCCTGGCACGTGCAGAGCGTGCGCGCCGAGGTCAACCCGGATGGCAGCGAGGTCGAGCTGATCGACAAGGTCCGGGTTGCCCGCACCGATGAAAAGCAGCGCGAAACGATCATCACCACCACCCGCATGACCGTCTTCCCGCAGAAGCAATATGCGCAGACCGAGCAAGCCGTTAGAATCGACGGCGCCGGTGGGACGACTACGGGCAAAGGAATGAAAGCGTATTTGAAAGACGGCAGGATGGACCTGCTGTCCAACGTAAGAGGACAGTATGAGGCTCGTTAACACCCTCCCCTTTTTGCTCAGCCTGAGCGCGGCACTGGGAAGCGCGAGCGCCTTGGCCCTGCCGAACGATCGTGACCAGCCTATCCGCATCCAGGCTGACAACGCTCACCTGGACGACAAGCAAGGCGTCGCCACCTACACCGGCGACGTGATCATCACCCAGGGTTCGATGATGATCAAAGGCAACACCGTGACCATCACCCGTGCCGCCTCCGGCGATATAGACGTGGTCACCTCGGTGGGCAACCTGGCCTACTTCGAGCAACAGCAGAGCGCCGCCAAACCCGACAAGATGAAAGGCTGGGGCGTGACCATCCAGTACCAGGCGCAAAAGGACATGGTGATCCTCACCGACCGCGCCAAGGTCGAGAACGAAGGCAACACCACCGAAGGCGAGAAGATCGTCTACAACACCAAGACCCAGGTGGCTACCGCCGGTCGTGGTGGCAATGTGACTTCACCACGTCAGCGTATCGACATGGTGATCCAGCCGAAGAAGAAGACCGAGTAAATGGCAACCCTCAAAGCCCAGCACTTGGCCAAGAGCTACAAGAGCCGCCAGGTTGTCCGCGACGTCAGCCTGTCGATCGACAGCGGTCAGATCGTCGGCCTGCTCGGCCCCAACGGCGCCGGCAAGACCACCTGCTTCTACATGATCGTTGGCCTGGTCCGCGCCGACCAGGGACGCGTACTGATCGACAACCTGGACGTCAGCCACCAGCCCATGCACGGTCGCGCCCGCGCCGGCATCGGCTATCTGCCCCAGGAAGCCTCGATCTTCCGCAAGCTGTCGGTGGCCGACAACATCATGGCCATCCTCGAGACCCGCAAGGAGCTCGACCGTGACGGCCGCAGAAAGGAGCTGGAAAGCCTTCTGCAGGAATTCCACATCAGCCACATCCGCGACAACCTTGGCATGAGCCTCTCCGGTGGCGAACGCCGCCGGGTCGAGATCGCCCGCGCCCTGGCCACCGCACCGAAGTTCATCCTGCTGGACGAACCTTTCGCGGGTGTAGACCCGATCTCCGTTGGCGATATCAAACAGATCATCCACCACCTCAAGGCCAAGGGCATCGGGGTGCTGATCACCGACCACAACGTCCGTGAAACCCTTGATATCTGTGAAACCGCCTACATCGTCAATGATGGTCAGCTGATCGCCGAGGGCGACGCCGAGACCATCCTGGCCAACGATTTGGTCAAGGAGGTTTACCTGGGCCACGAGTTCCGACTTTAAAGGCCCGGAGTCTGCTTGGAGCACTGAAGGAAGTGACACAGTGCTCTAGGCAAACGCTACAATTTCAGGCATATAACTTGCTTAAAATTGGCGCCTCGGCGCCCTACGTGTAGTGGATGGCGCATGCGCGCCGGCGAACAAGGTATTAAGCCCCAGCCATGAAACCATCGCTCGTCCTAAAAATGGGCCAGCAACTGACGATGACCCCGCAGTTGCAACAGGCCATCCGTCTGCTCCAGCTATCCACCCTGGACCTGCAACAAGAAATCCAGGAAGCGCTGGAGTCCAATCCGATGCTCGAACGTCAGGAAGACGGCGACGACTTCGACAACAGCGACCCGATGGCCGACAACGCCGAAAGCAAGCCGGCTGCCGAAGCCCAAGAGAGCAGCTTCCAGGAAAGCACCAGCAGTGCCGAGAACCTGGAGGAAGGCGAATGGAACGAGCGCATCCCCAACGAATTACCCGTGGACACTGCCTGGGAAGACATCTACCAGACCAGTGCCAGCAACCTGCCCGCCAGCGATGACGACGAGTGGGACTTCACCACCCGCACTTCCGTCGGCGAAAGCCTGCAGAGCCATCTTCTGTGGCAACTCAACCTGGCGCCGATGTCCGACACCGACCGGCTGATCGCCGTGACCCTGATCGACAGCATCAACGAACAGGGTTACCTGGAGGACAGCCTCGAAGAAATCTGCGCAGGCTTCGACCCCGAACTGGATATCGAGCTCGACGAAGTCGAAGCGGTACTGCACCGCATCCAGCAATTCGAACCCGCAGGCATTGGCGCCCGCAGCCTTGGCGAGTGCCTGCTGCTGCAGCTACGTCAGCTTCCGGCGAACACCCCCTGGATGGCTGAGGCGCAGCGCCTGGTCACTGATTTCATCGACTTGCTCGGCAGCCGCGACTACAGCCAGCTGATGCGTCGCATGAAGATCAAGGAGGACGAGCTGCGCCAGGTCATCGAACTGGTGCAGAGCCTGAACCCGCGCCCTGGTTCGCAGATCGAGTCCAGCGAGCCCGAGTACGTGGTTCCCGACGTCATCGTGCGCAAGGACAGCGACCGCTGGCTGGTCGAACTGAACCAGGAAGCGATACCACGCCTGCGGGTCAACCCGCAGTATGCCGGCTTCGTCCGCCGCGCCGATACCAGCGCCGACAACACCTTCATGCGCAACCAGTTGCAAGAAGCGCGCTGGTTCATCAAGAGCCTGCAAAGTCGCAACGAGACGCTGATGAAGGTCGCCACCCAGATCGTCGAGCACCAGCGAGGCTTCCTGGACCATGGTGACGAGGCGATGAAGCCGCTGGTACTGCACGATATCGCCGAAGCGGTAGGCATGCACGAATCGACCATTTCCCGGGTCACCACGCAGAAATACATGCATACCCCGCGCGGTATCTACGAACTGAAATACTTTTTCTCGAGCCATGTAAGCACCTCCGAAGGCGGTGAATGCTCGTCTACGGCGATCCGCGCGATCATCAAGAAACTGGTTGCGGCGGAAAATCAGAAAAAGCCATTGAGTGACAGCAAGATCGCTGGTTTACTGGAGGCACAAGGCATCCAGGTAGCCCGTCGCACCGTCGCCAAGTACCGCGAGTCCCTCGGCATCGCACCGTCGAGTGAGCGCAAGCGACTGATGTAGCCCCTGGAAGAGCCATAGCGTTTCAGTGGCAGGTGCAATACCTGCCCTTTATGCACGGGCAACAAAGGAGAAGCTGTATGCAAGTCAACATCAGTGGACAGCATGTAGAAGTCACTCAACCACTGCGCGAGTATGTCCTTGAAAAGCTCGCCCGCGTGGAGGGGCATTTCGACAAGATCACCAACGTGACGGTGATCATGAAGGTCGAAAAACTGCAGCAGAAGGTGGAGGCCACACTCCAGATTCCCGGCGGTGAAGTGGTCGCCAATGCCGAACACCAAGACATGTATGCAGCGATCGACGCCCTGGCTGACAAGCTCGACCGCCAACTGAAAAAACATAAGGAAAAACAGCAAAGCCTGCTGCAAGGTGCAGCCGCCCGCTGATCCCTCTCATCCATGATCCGACTTGAAACCATCCTGACCCCCGGCCGTTCCCTCGTGAACGTGCCGGGCGGCAGTAAAAAGCGCGTGCTCCAGGAAATCGCCACCCTGATCGCCAGGGAAGTGCCCGAACTGGAGATGGAAGACGTATTCGAAAAACTGGTTGGCCGTGAAAAGCTCGGATCCACCGGTTTCGGCAACGGCATCGCCATCCCCCATTGTCGCCTCGAAGGCTGCACCGCTCCGGTCAGCGCCCTGCTGCACCTGGATGCCCCCATCGACTATGACGCCATCGATGGCGCGCCGGTGGATCTGCTGTTCGTCCTGCTTGTGCCAGAAGCCGCCACCGACGCCCACCTTGAACTGCTGCGCCAGATTGCCAGCATGCTCGATCGCAAGGAGGTCCGCGATCGCCTGCGTGCCGCCAACAGCAGCGAGGCCCTGTACCAGGTAGTCCTGGACGCACAGAACGAGCACTGAACATGCGCCTGATCATCGTCAGCGGCCGGTCTGGCTCCGGCAAAAGCACCGCCCTCGACGTGCTGGAAGACAACGGTTATTACTGCATCGACAACCTACCCGCCGGGCTATTGCCGCAGTTGGCAGAAAACGCGTTGATCAATACCGAACTGCTGCAACCCAAGGTGGCTGTCTCCATCGACGCGCGCAACCTGCCCAGTCACCTGACGCGCTTCCCCGAACTGCTTGAGGGCGCGCGAGCCCAGCATATCCAGTGCGACGTGCTGTATCTGGATGCCGACGAGGAGACCCTGCTCAAGCGCTTCTCCGAAACGCGTCGTCGACACCCGCTGACCAACGCCAATCGCTCCCTCGCCGAAGCGATCCGTGTCGAAAGCGAACTGCTGGGCCCGATCGCCGATCTGGCCGATCTCAAGATCGACACCACCAACCTCAACCTTTACCAGTTGCGCGACTCGATCAAGCTGCGTCTGCTCAATCAGCCCGAGCCAGGCACAGCGTTTCTGGTGGAGTCCTTTGGCTTCAAGCGCGGCATGCCCGTGGATGCCGATCTGGTGTTCGATGTCCGTTGCCTGCCTAATCCGTATTGGAAGCCCGAGCTACGCGAACACTCCGGGCTGGAGCAGCCGGTAATCGACTACCTGGCCGCCCAACCGGATGTCGAAGAGATGTTCCAGGACATCTCCAGTTATCTGCTCAAATGGCTGCCACGATTCGCCGCCAGCAATCGCGCCTATGTCACCATCGCGATTGGCTGCACAGGCGGTCACCACCGTTCTGTCTACCTGACCGAGCGCCTGGGCCAACTTTTGCAACCCACCCTGAAAAACGTCCAGGTCCGCCATCGCGACCTCTAGCCCACAGGATCCGCACCCCAATGCCCGCCCGCGAAATCACCATCATCAACAAGCTGGGGCTCCACGCCCGGGCGGCAGCCAAGTTCGTTGGCGTAGCCGGGCGCTTCCCCTGCCAGGTCAGGGTGGGGCGTGCGCCGGACAAAATGGTGGATGGCAAGAGCATCATGGCAGTGATGATGCTCGCCGCGGGCAAGGGCACCCAGGTGCACCTGATGACCGAGGGAGAACAGGACAATGAGGCCATGGACGCCTTGGTCGAGTTGATCAACAACTATTTCGACGAAGGCGAGTAATCCGCCGCGAAGGGCTCAAATCGAGCCGACCTGGCTGACCTTGCCGCGTAGCCGTACCGGCTCAGATCCAATTCTGGGATGGCAACATCCCCCACACAGAACAAAAGCAAAGGGCCGCTATGCGGCCCTGAGTTTCAATCGTCCCGCCTGCTGGCAGGTATCAGCTCCCCGCCACCGTCATCCGCTCGATCAGCACCGAGCCGCTATGAATATTGCTCCGGGTTTCGATATCACTGCCGATCGCTACGATCTGCTGGAACATGTCCTTCATGTTGCCGGCGATCGTCACCTCCTGGACGGGGAACTGGATCTCGCCATTCTCTACCCAGAAGCCCGCCGCGCCGCGGGAGTAATCCCCCGTCACCATGTTGAGGCCGTGCCCCATCAGTTCGGTTACCAGCAAGCCACGCCCCATGCGGCGGATCAGTGCGGCCTGGTCCTCCACCCCATGGGTGACGAACAGGTTATGCACACCACCAGCGTTGGCAGTACTTGGCAGTCCCAGCTTGCGTCCGGAATAGGTGCCCAGCAGGTAGGAGACCAGCTCGCCTTTTTCCACGAATGGCTTTGCATAGGTCGCCAGGCCATCGCCGTCGAAAGCTGCGCTTCCCAGGGCTCGCGGCAAGTGGGGACGTTCATCGAGCGTCAGCCAGGTAGGGAACAGACGCTGGCCGATAGCGCCATCAAGGAAGGAGGATTTACGGTACAGATTGCCGCCGGAGATGGCCGACAGGAAGCTGCCGAACAACCCGCCGGCCAGTTCCGCGGAAAACAGCACGGGCACCTCGCAGGTCGGCACCGGACGAGCACCCAGGCGGCTGGCGGCACGCTGTGCGGCGCGCTGCCCGATGCTACGCGGGTCGGCCAGCAATTGGCCCTGGCGATTGACGTCGTACCAGTAGTCACGCTGCATCTGTCCTTCGCCTTCGGCGATCATCACGCAGCTCAGGCTATGGCGCGTGGAGGCATAACCGCCGATGAAACCGTGGCTGTTGCCATAGACTCGGCAGCCTTGGTGGGTGTTCAGGGTCGTGCCATCGGCATTGAGGATGCGCGGGTCGGCATCGAAGGCTGCGGCCTCACAGGCCAATGCCATCTCGACGGCCTTTTCCGGCTCCAGGGCCCAATCATGGTAAAGGTCGAGATCAGGGATCTCGCGGGCCATCAGCGCCGCATCGGCCAGGCCTGCGCATTCATCCTCGGAGGTGTGCTGGGCAATGGCCAGCGCAGCCGCCACAGTCTCGCGAATCGCGTCCGGGCCGCTGGCCGATGTACTGGCCGAGCCTTTGCGCTGGCCAACATAAAGGGTGATACCAAAACCTTGATCGCGGTTGAACTCGACCGTCTCGACCTCACGTTGACGCACCGTAGTGGACAAGCCCTGCTCCAGCGACACCGCAACTTCGCAGGCGCTGGCGCCCTGGCGACGTGCTTCGGCGATGATCGCCTCGACCTGTTCCTGCAACGCCGGCAGGTCCTTGGGGCCTACGCTCTGGACTGCACTCATGGTTCTCTCCACTCGAAATTCTGCGTACGGCTAGGGTCATTCTACGACCGGGCCGGACAAGCGGCCCCCGACTGGTTATCATGGCGGCGATTTCTAGCGGACTGCCACCATGGTTGATTCTTACGACGACGCCTTCGACGGCGAAAAAAGCAAAACCCAGATCAAGCGCGAGCTGCATGCGCTGGTCGAGCTCGGAGAGCGCCTCACCACGCTCAAGGCCGATACCCTGGCTCGCCTGCCCCTGACCGACGAGCTGCGCCGGGCACTGGCCGAAGCCCACAAGCACACTGCTCATGGTGCTCGCAAACGCCATATGTCGTTCGTCGGCAAGCTGATGCGCGATCAGGACATCGATGCCATCCATGCACTGCTCGAACAAATCGACAGCTCGAGCCGCCAGTACAACGAACGTTTCCATAACCTGGAGCGTTGGCGCGATCGCCTGGTCGATGGCAATGACGAAGACCTCGAGCGCTTCGTCAACGAGTATCCCGACACCGACCGCCAGCACCTGCGCTCGCTGATCCGTCATGCCCAGCACGAGAAGGCCCGGAACAAACCGCCGGCCGCCGCGCGCAAGGTCTTCAAATACATACGCGACCTCGACGAGACCCAACGGGGCCTGCGCTGAGGTCCTCGTCCCGGGGCTGACATGCAACCCCGGTGAAATCCCAAAGGACCGCAATGCGGTCCTTTACCCTTGTCACGCGCCTGTACCACCCACGGTGATCGCGTCCAGTTTCAGGGTCGGTTGGCCAACGCCTACCGGCACCGATTGCCCATCCTTGCCGCACGTCCCGACGCCGCTGTCCAAAGCCAGGTCGTTGCCGACCATCGAAACCCGGCTCATCGCCTCCGGACCATTGCCGATCAGGGTCGCACCCTTGACCGGCGCTGTGATCTTGCCATCCTCGATGAGGTAGGCCTCGCTGGTCGAGAACACGAACTTGCCGCTGGTGATATCAACCTGGCCACCACCGAGGTTGGCGCAGTAGATACCCTTTTTCACCGAGGCGATGATTTCCTGTGGGTCGCTGTCACCGGCGCGCATGTAGGTGTTGGTCATGCGCGGCATCGGCAGGTGGGCATAGGATTCGCGCCGTCCGTTGCCGGTGACCGCCATGCCCATCAGGCGTGCATTGAGCTTGTCTTGCATGTAGCCCTTGAGAATGCCGTTCTCGATCAACGTGGTGCACTCGGTCGGGGTCCCCTCGTCGTCCACGCTCAGCGAACCACGGCGCCCCTCGAGCGTGCCGTCGTCGACGATGGTGCACAGCGTCGAGGCCACCTGCTCGCCAATACGCCCGCTGTAGGCCGAACTGCCCTTGCGGTTGAAGTCCCCTTCCAGGCCATGGCCCACCGCTTCATGCAGCAGTACGCCGGACCAGCCCGGGCCGAGGACCACCGGCAAGGTACCTGCCGGGGCCGGCTTGGCTTCGAGGTTGACCAGCGCCTGGCGAAGCGCCTCCCGGGCATACCCCATGACCCGCTCCTCGGTGAAATAGCGGTAGTCGGTACGCCCGCCTCCGCCTTGGCCACCGCGCTCGCGGCGACCGTTCTGCTCGACGATCACACTGACGTTGAAGCGCACCAGCGGGCGAACATCAGCTGCCAGGCTGCCATCGACCGCGGCCACCAGGATCCGCTCCCAGACCCCGGCCATGCTCACGGTGACCTGCTGGATACGCGGATCCAGAGCGCGAGTGGCCGCATCCACGCGCTTGAGCAGCTCGACTTTTTCGGCGCGACTGAGCACGTCCAGCGGATTGTCCGGAGCGTACAGGGCCACCACATCCTGGCTGCGGAAGGCCTGTACGCGGCCTTCCTGCCCAGCGCGTGAAATCGATCTCGCGGCACGGGCCGCCGAGGTCAGGGCCTCGAGGTTAATGGCATTACTGTAGGCGAAGCCGGTCTTCTCACCGGACTGAGCACGCACGCCCACGCCTTGGTCAAGGTTGAAACTGCCTTCCTTGACGATGCCGTCCTCCAGCGCCCAGGTCTCTGAAATCTGCCCCTGGAAGTACAGGTCGGCTGCATCGATACCGGGCCCCGCCAACTCGCCAAGCACAGCCTGCAGGCTGTCCAGGGTCAGTCCGCCCGGGGCCAGCAGCTGTTCGCTGACGGTGGATAACATCTGGCTCATAGTCACTCCGAGGTGTGCGCAGGCCGCAAGGCGTCCTGCGAGAAAAAGCGCCGGTGCAAGGCAACCGGCATTCGCGTCCGGATGGACGCCTGTTCTGCGCTGTCGCGCTCGGCCAGCAATACGCCTTCGCCGCGCGCCTGTTCGGCGATGATCCGTCCCCAAGGGTCGATGATCGCCGCATGACCATGGGTTTCCCGTGGTCCCGGATGAGTGCCGCCCTGGGCTGCCGCCAATAGGTAGCACTGGGTTTCGATCGCCCTCGCACGAATCAGCACTTCCCAATGGGCCGCGCCGGTCACAGCGGTGAAGGCCGCCGGAGCGCTGATCAGTTCCGCACCGGCCTCGCGCAAGGCGCTGTACAGCTCGGGAAAGCGCAAGTCGTAGCACACCGTGAGACCCAGACGACCGACCGGCGTATCGGCGACCACCACCTGGCTGCCGTGGGCATAGTCATCGGACTCACGATAGCGCCCGCGGCTGTCAGCCACATCCACATCGAACAAGTGCAGCTTGTCGTAACGCGCCGCGACCTCACCGTCCTCGTCGATCAGCAAAGAGCAGGCATGGGCCTTTGCATCTGGCTGGTCGGCAGGCGGCAATGGCAGGGTGCCGGCCACAATCCATAACCTGAGGTCGCGGGCCGTGCGTTTCAACCAGGGCAGGATCGGGCCCTGACCAAGGGCTTCGGCGTGGCCGATCGCCGCCGCATCGCGCCGCCCCATGGCGGCGAAGTTCTCCGGCAGCACCGCCAGCCGGGCGCCGCCGTCGGCAGCCTGCTCCAACAGAGCCCTGGCGCGCTGCAGGTTGGCCAGCACATCGTCCTGGCTGACCATCTGGATGACCGCTGACTTCATTAGCGTTTCTCGAAAGGTTTCACAAAGGTCATTCTAGGCTCTTTCCAGGGCCCCTCGATGCGGTAGTTCACGCTGGCAAAGCGCGACACACGATCACCGATCAGCCGGTCCACCAGGAACAGGGCGCCACCGACAGCCGGTGCGCCGACGATCAAGGCGGCTAGCGGCAGGTTGTTGGTGACCGGCAAGGTCACCTGCAGGTTTGCATCGACGCGATCGCTCACCAGGTCCAACGTGCCATCGAGTTCGAAGTTGCTCGAGGGGCCTTTGATAGTGATCGGCTCGCGGGTCACATAGACCCCCTGGCTTGCTACCAGCAAGCCCTTGACCCGGTCGTAGGCCAGGCCTTTGTCGAACAGATCGGAGAAGTCCAGGCGTAGACGCCGACCAATGGAGTTGAAGTTGAGCAGGCCGAATACCCGCAGTGCCTGGGCACTGCCTTCGACTTCGACGAACTGACCGGAGCGCAAGGCGGCATCCAGGCTTCCGGAGAAACGCTTGAGCGCCACCCACGCCGGCGAGCCAGGCCAGCGACCATCCACGTCGAGGCGGAAGTCACGGCTGGTGGCGGTGGGCGCGAAGCCCCACGCCTTGAGTACATCGGCCAGGTTCTTGCCCTCCAGGCGGCCTTTGTACCAGCTGCCGGTACTCCCTGGCTCGCCTTCCCAGCCACCGCTTCCATCGATACGCAGGCCTTTAAGGTCCAGGTCGACGTCATCGAAAATCATGCCGCGCGGTGTAGGGCGCAGTTTGACCGCCAGGCTACCGAACAGATCATCTCCGCGGTACAGCTTGTCGATCGTCACATCCAGGGCCGGCACCTTGCGCGGGTCGAAATCCGCGAGCGGGTCCGGCGCATCCTCAGGCTGCTTGCCCGCAGGATCCCCAGGCGGCAGGCGCAAGGTTTGCAATCTGACGACAATCGGCGCCGACTTGGCATCGGGAAGGCGCGCGTTGCCAATGACCTCCCGGCTGTCCAGACGTGCGTCCCAGGCACCACTGCCACGGGCCAGACGCACGACCGCCTGGTTCAGATCGAGGCCAAACGCCTTGAGCTGGCCAATGCTCAAGTCCACGCCCTGCAGGTTCTGCCGGGCATTGCCGCCTGGATCTTGACCTGCGAAGCGCTCCATTTGCGCTTGCCAGGGTGCAATATCCAGCGATTCGATC
Organism: Pseudomonas guariconensis; assembly: GCF_900102675.1. Lineage (GTDB taxonomy): Bacteria > Pseudomonadota > Gammaproteobacteria > Pseudomonadales > Pseudomonadaceae > Aquipseudomonas > Aquipseudomonas guariconensis. The sequence goes on along the minus strand of NZ_FMYX01000014.1, from coordinate 15,742 downwards.
CGCCCCCGCACCCGCAGGCCCTGGCCAGACGGCAGTTGTGCGGTGCCACCGCCCAGCAGCAGCTCCCCGCGCCCCTGGGCCAGCGTGGCGGCTGGTGCAGCATAGGCGAAGCGGGCAAGCTCACCGTAGCTGGCATCGATACGCCGTTCAGGCCCTTTGAGCGTCATGCTGAAACGGCTGTCGCGGGTGTCCTGAGAGGCCTTGCCGAATGGGGCAGGCAGATCGATTGCCAGGCCTTTGAGCGAGGAGTTGACGCTCAGCCGGTTATCGCGACTGCCCAGGTTGATTTGTAACTGGAAGGGGAGATCGCCTGATGCGGGCAGCGGCTGGGTGAATTTCAGCCAGTCGGTCAGTGCCTTGAGGGGCATCTGGCCACTGGCATCGATGCGGGTCTGGATCTGACCGGGCTTGCCCTCAGCGAAAATCTGCGCGGTGACCGGTTTGCCGAAGGCCTGCAAGGTGATGCTCTTGCCACTTAGGCCTTTGTCCAGATCAAAGCTGAAGTCGCCTTTCAAACGGTTCAACTCCAGGCTCGGCGGGGCGACCTTCAGGCGCGCATCGGCGGTGGCGAAATCGACCTGCACCTTGGGGTGCTCGCCATGGGCCAGGGGAATATCGAGCTTGACCTTACCCTTGAGCGGCCCTTCGCCCTCCCAACCGGCAAACATTTCGCCAGTGCCGATCGGAGCCTCTTGGAGAATCTTCAGGCCATCGCTCAGACGACCATCGAAATCCCCATCAAGGTACAGATGGCTGTGCTCGCCAGCCGCCACATGAGGGATATCGACGCTGACATCACTGACCTGGGTGTCGAGCAGTTGGCCATGCCGGGCCTTGATGCGCACGCCGCTGTCCTCGATCAGCACATCGCCATCGACCTGCTGCACCTGCGGCCAGCCGGGCTGGAAGTCCAGCGCCGCATCGTGCACCTTGAAGAACAGGCTGATGCTCCGCGCTTCGGGCGATGCGCCATGGTTCAGCGAGCCTTGATACTGGAAATAGCCTTCATCGACGTTGCCTTTGACGATAGCGCTGCGCAGCCACTCGTCCAGGGCAGGACTGAGCACCTCGGGCAGGTACTTGGCAGTGTAGCGCCCGTCACCTTCGGTCAGGCCGACGCGCAAATCCATGTAATCCTCGCGGCCTTCCTCGAACAACAAGCGGATGAGGAAGTCAGCGGCAATCTTGCCTTCTTCACCCAGCACCTTGATGTAAGGGGCGATCAGGGTGAAGCCTTCCTGGTCCAGGCGCCAGGTGAGCCGTGCGTTGGCCTTCTGGTAGTGCCAGGGTTTGGCGAAGATGGGATACAGATGCAACATGAAGGCGTCGGTATCCAGGCGCAGTTCGCCTTTGCCCAGGTCGCCGCTGATGCTACCGCTCACGTTACCGGCTGCCGGGGCGCCGTGATAGGCATCGAAGCCGACCTTCTCGAGGTTGGCGGCGAACTGCAGGCGCTGGTCTCCCTCAGCCTTGGGGCGCACGTCCAGGCGCACATTGCGCAGCGCTCCGGTGACCTTTAGGGCGTCTACCACGGCCATGAGTTTTTCCGGCAACGGCGCCAGCCCTTGGACCAGCGGCGTCAGCGGCGTCAGGTCAAGCCGGTCGGCCTGGATCTGCCAGCTTTCCTGGTTCGCCTCCTCGCCGACCTGCTGCTTGAGCTGTACATGGGTTTCCCAACGCTGCTTGCCGATGCTGACGGCCAACGAATCGACCACACCTTCGAAACCGTCCTTGCCGCGCTGGAGCCAGGCGGTCAAAGCCAGGTTATCGAGGGTCACCGCTTTGCGCTCGCTGTAGGCACCGCGCAGCTGCGGCGCATTGAGCCGCACTACCGCCCGTTGCAACTGGCCCCGCCCCCAATCGACCCAGAATTCTCCCCCCGCCCGCAAGGTACGAGCCTTCCACTGCCCCAACAGACGTGGCGGCAGCCAGCGGGCCCAATCGCTTTGCGGCAGGCTCAGGTAGGCTTCGAATTCACCGTCGCGCCAGGCCTGGGCATTGGCGCGGCTATGCACATTGATGGCCATGGGCTGACCATCCGGCAATGTCGCGCGAAGATCCAGGGCCTGGCGGGACGCACCGGCCTGCAAACCCAGGCTCACATAGGTGAGGGTCAGAGGATCGCGTTGCCAGGGATGGAGGGTCACCTGACTGTCGAAGACATCGACCCTGCCCAGTTGTCGCAAGCGTTGCAGGACCTGGGCGGGGTCCAAAGGCGTATCGTCCTTGCGGGGCAGCCCTTCGAGCGCCCATGCGCCCTGTTCGTCCTCACGCAGGATCAGTTGCAGACCGCCCAGCTGGATACGCGCCAGACGCAGTTCGCGCGCTTTGAGGCTGGCCCACAGGTCAGGAACGGCCTTGACTTCATCCAGGCGCAATGCCGAGGCGCCCTCGCCCACTTGCAGGTCGCGCACCCGCAGCACCGGTGCCAGGCCACTCCAGCGTCCCTCGAGGGCACCGACATGCACCGGCAGCCCCAAGGCTTGCTCGGCCTTGCTTTCTACTTCGGCACGGTATTCGGCCACCAAGGGGACCAGTTCCCGACCGAGGCTGACGTACAGCGCCACCAGCACCGCCAGCAGGGCGCAGAATCCCAGCCCCCAGCGGGTCAAGGCGCCTAGAACGTGGGTCAGACGTCCCATGGCCATGGCCCTCCAAGTCGTGCCTTAACTATGGCTCGGTACCGTGGCTTTGCCAGCACGCCCGACCGCATAAAGGTTTCAGAACGAGTCAGAGCAGCACCACATCGTATTGTTCCTGCGAGTACATGGATTCGACCTGGAAGCGAATGGTCCGACCGATGAAAGCCTCCAGTTCGGCAACGTTGCCGGACTCCTCGTCCAGCAGGCGATCGACGACTTTCTGATTGGCCAGAACCCGGTAACCCTCGGCCTGGTATGCCCGGGCCTCACGGAGGATCTCCCGGAAAATTTCGTAACACACGGTCTCGGGCGTCTTCAGCTTGCCGCGTCCCTGGCACGCGATGCAGGGCTCGCACAGCACCTGCTCGAGGCTTTCACGGGTGCGCTTGCGGGTCATCTGAACCAAGCCCAGCTCAGTGATGCCGATGATGTTGGTCTTGGCGTGATCCCGCTCGAGCTGCTTTTCCAGGGTGCGCAGCACCTGGCGCTGATGCTCCTCGTCCTCCATGTCGATGAAGTCGATGATGATGATCCCGCCGATGTTGCGCAGGCGCAGTTGTCTGGCAATGGCAGTAGCCGCTTCGAGATTGGTCTTGAAGATGGTCTCTTCGAGGTTGCGATGGCCGACGAAGGCACCGGTGTTGACATCGATCGTGGTCATCGCCTCGGCAGGATCGACCACCAGATAGCCACCGGACTTGAGCGGCACCTTGCGCTCCAGGGCGCGCTGGATCTCGTCCTCGACGCCATACAAGTCGAAGATCGGCCGCTCGCCCGGATAGTGTTCGAGGCGGTCGGCGATCTCAGGCATCAGTTCGGCGACGAACTGCGTGGTTTTCTGGAAGGTTTCTCGAGAATCGATGCGGATCTTCTCAATCTTCGGATTGACCAGGTCACGTAGGGTACGCAAGGCCAGCCCCAGATCCTCGTAGATGACCAACGGGGCGCCGCAGGTCTGGATCTGGCTGCCGATCTGCTCCCACAGGCGACGCAGGTAACGGATGTCCTGGAGGATTTCGTCGGTCCGGGCGCCCTCGGCGGCGGTGCGCAGGATGAAGCCACCAGCGTCCTTGATGTCTTCTTTTTCCACGCAATCGCTGACCACTTGCTTGAGGCGCTCGCGCTCGGCCTCATCCTCGATTTTCAGGGAAATACCCACGTGGCTGCTGCGTGGCATGTATACCAGGTAGCGCGACGGGATCGACAACTGGGTGGTCAGGCGGGCGCCCTTGGTGCCGATCGGATCCTTCGTCACCTGGACCACCAGCGCCTGGCCTTCATGGACCAAGGCGGTGATGTTCTCCACCGCCGAACCTTCACGTTGGGAGATTTCCGAGGCGTGGATGAAGGCAGCGCGTTCCAAGCCTATGTCGACGAAAGCCGCCTGCATGCCGGGCAGGACGCGTACCACTTTGCCTTTGTAGATGTTGCCGACAATGCCCCGACGCTGTGTGCGCTCGACGTGGACCTCTTGCAGGACACCGTTTTCCACCACTGCCACACGTGACTCCATCGGGGTGATGTTGATCAGGATCTCTTCACTCATGGCAGGCTCTCGTCAAAGGTGTTCGGTAATGATGGATCGCGGTCGAGTAGCTGGCTAGCGCGGCGCTGGAACCTCGTGCTGTTGCCAGCATGCAATCGCGAACTGCCCGAGCAGATCGGCGGTTTCGCTCAAAGGCAGGCCGACCACGGCCGAGTAGCTGCCGGTAAGACCGGTGACGAAGACCGCACCAAGGCCCTGGATGGCATAGCCACCGGCCTTGTCCTGCGGTTCGCCACTGGCCCAATAGCGCTCGGCCTCGCTTGCGCCGATCGCACGGAAACGCACGGTGCTCGCCACGCAGGCGCTCAGGCACCGCTGGCCATCGGTCAAGGCGACGGCGGTGAGCACCTGGTGCTCGCGATCGGAAAGTTCGGCCAGCATGGCCAGGGAATGTTCACGGTTTTCGGGCTTGCCGAGGATGCGGCCATCGAGCACCACGGCGGTGTCGGCCCCCAACACCACCCCAGCGCCTTGAACCTGGGCGAGGCCTGCAGCCGCCTTGGCCCGGGCCAGACGCTCGACATAATCGGCAGCGCCTTCGCCTGGTAGCGGAGTTTCATCGATGGGGGCAGCGACCAGGGTGAACGGGACGCCTATCTGCGCCAGCAGTTCACGACGGCGTGGCGAGCCTGAGGCCAGGTACAGCGGGGTCATGTCGACATCTCCCTGTCAGATTCGGCGTTGCCGTCAGTTGATGTGCAAGCGTCGGCGCAAATCGCGCAGGGCAAAGCTGATCCATGGCCAGAGCAAGGCACTGATGACCGCCGACCAGACCAATGCAAGCGTGGGCAGGCGGTTACCGGTCAGGGCGCTGAGCCACAGCTGGATCAGCTGGGCGATGCCGAAGATCACCAGGATCACCAGGCTCTGCTGCCACATGGGATACATACGCAGGCGCTGTTGCAAGGACAGTACCAGGAACGTGATCAGCGTCAGGATCAGGGCGTTCTGCCCTAACAGGGTGCCGTACAGCACATCCTCTGCCAGACCGAGAATGAATGCAGTGGTCATGCCGACCTTGTTGGGCACCGCCAAGGTCCAGAAGGACACCAGCATGGCCAGCCACATGGGCCGGAACACTTCCATGAACTGGGGCATTGGCGAAACGCTGAGCAACAGGCCGATGATGAATGTCAGCCAGATCACCCAGCCGTTCTTGCTGCGGGAGCGAGCCATCATTGTCTCCGGGAGGGGGGCGGTGCTGCGGGAGCCGATGCCGGCGCGGCAGGGGCAGCAGCAGGTGCAGGGACCACAGGCGCGGCGGGGGCGGCCGCTGGGGCAGGTGTCGTGGCAGGCGTACCCTGCCCGCCTTCGCCGGTACCCTGGCCGTTGGTGCCCGTCGCGCCTTTGCGATCGGCCTCTTCCTGGGCGATCCCGGCATCGGTAGCACGCTGCTCGGCCGTGCGCCGGTCGCTGAACACCAGCAACATGTAGCGGCTGCGGTTGAGCGCGGCGGTGGGAATCGCGCGCACGATCGCAAATGGCTGACCGGAATCGTGGATCACTTCGTTGACGGTGGCCACCGGGTAACCTGCAGGGAAGCGCTGGCCCATCCCGGAGCTGACCAGCAGGTCGCCCTCTTTGATGTCAGCCGTGTCAGCCACATGACGCAGCTCCAGACGCTCCGGGTTGCCGGTGCCGCTGGCGATGGCCCGTAGGCCGTTGCGGTTGACCTGGACCGGAATGCTGTGAGTGGTGTCGGTCAGCAACAGAACGCGCGAGGTGTAAGGCATCAACTCGACCACCTGCCCCATCAGGCCACGGGCATCGAGCACCGGCTGACCGAGGAACACGCCGTCACGCTCGCCCTTGTTGATGAGGATGCGGTGAGTGAAGGGGTTGGGGTCCACGCCGATAAGTTCGGCCACTTCGACCTTCTCATTGACCAGCGCCGAGGAGTTCAGCAATTCGCGCAACCGCACGTTCTGCTCGGTCAGGGCCGCCAGCTTCTGCAGCCGCCCTTGCAGCAACAGGGCTTCGGTCTTGAGTTTTTCGTTTTCCGCGATCAATTCGGTACGGCTGCCGAACTGGCTGGCCACACCCTGCCACAGGCGTTGCGGCAAGTCGGTGACCCAATAGGATTCCATCAGTACCAGCCCCATCTGGCTGCGCACTGGCTTGAGCACCGCGAAGCGCGAATCGACCACCATCAGCGCGACCGACAGCACCACCAGTACCAGGAGACGAACGCCCAGCGAGGGGCCCTTGGAGAAAAGCGGTTTAATGGGCCGTTCCTCGTGGACGACGATTCAGGAGGTCATTGGACATGAAGCAATGCACCGGCCTGCTTGCGGGTTAACGGAAACGACGCCCGGACGGACGCCAGCCCAGCGCATACAGGTAGCACTGTGCGTGCTACCTGTAAACCGGGCGAACACAATCCATGCATGCATGGACCGTATGGGATCACTCGCTGGAGAGCAGATCCATGGCGTGCTTGTCCATCATCTCCAGTGCACGACCACCACCGCGGGCAACGCAGGTCAGAGGATCTTCGGCGACGATCACCGGCAGGCCGGTTTCCTGGGCCAGCAGCTTGTCGAGGTCACGCAGCAGCGCACCGCCACCGGTCAACACCAGGCCACGTTCGGCGATGTCCGAAGCCAGCTCTGGCGGCGACTGCTCCAGGGCGCTCTTGACCGCCTGGACGATGGTTGCCAGGGATTCCTGCAGGGCTTCGAGCACCTCATTGGAGTTGAGGGTGAAGGCCCGCGGCACGCCTTCAGCCAGGTTACGGCCACGAACGTCGACTTCGCGAATTTCGCCGCCCGGGTAGGCGGTGCCGATTTCCTGTTTGATGCGCTCGGCGGTGGATTCGCCGATCAGGCTGCCATAGTTGCGGCGTACGTAAGTCACGATGGCTTCGTCGAAGCGATCACCACCTACCCGCACGGATTCGGCGTAGACCACGCCGTTCAGGGAAATCAGCGCGATCTCCGTGGTGCCACCGCCGATGTCCACGACCATCGAGCCGCGGGCTTCCTCTACCGGCAGGCCGGCACCAATGGCTGCGGCCATCGGTTCTTCGATCAGGAACACCTCACGGGCACCGGCTCCCAGGGCGGACTCGCGAATGGCGCGGCGCTCTACCTGGGTCGATTTGCACGGCACGCAGATCAGCACACGCGGGCTGGGCTGCAGGAAGCTGTTCTCGTGAACCTTGTTGATGAAGTACTGCAGCATTTTTTCACAAACGCTGAAATCGGCGATCACGCCGTCCTTCATCGGACGAATGGCAGCGATGTTGCCAGGCGTACGGCCCAGCATGCGCTTGGCCTCGGTACCGACCGCGACGACGCTTTTCTGGTTGCCGTGGGTACGAATGGCAACGACCGAGGGTTCATTCAGGACGATACCGCGCTCACGCACGTAGATAAGGGTGTTGGCAGTACCCAGGTCGATGGACAGATCGCTGGAAAACATGCCACGCAGTTTCTTGAACATGGGAAAGTGACCCTAGGCAAAGCGTGGGTAAAAAAGTGCGGCAAACTCTAACAATGGCGGGGATTTTGGGCAAGGAGCCAATATGTTAAATTGGCAGTTTTTCCGAGCACGCCAGCAGATGATCGCGGCCGTATGACCATCGATCGGCTGGCATGTTCCTCACCACGGACCCTATCCGTTCCGTTTTTCCTGGAGATCCCCATGGCGCTTCAACGCTGCGACGTGGAAAAGATCGCCCATCTGGCCCGCCTGGGCCTGAATGAAGGCGAACTGCCACGCATTACCGATGCCTTGAACAGTATTCTCGGGCTGGTCGACCAGATGCAAGCCGTCGACACCAACGGCATCGAACCCCTGGCCCACCCTCTGGAGGCCAGCCAGCGTCTGCGCCCCGACCAGGTTACCGAAAGCAATCAGCGTGACCGCTACCAGGCCATCGCCCCGGCGACCGAAAACGGCCTGTACCTGGTTCCGAAAGTCATCGAGTAAGGGAAACAGCCTGCCATGCATCAATTGACCCTGGCCGAGATCACCCGTGGACTCGCCGACAAGTCGTTTTCCTCCGAAGAGCTGACCGGCGCCCTGCTGGCGCGCATCAAGCAGCTCGACCCTCAGATCAACAGTTTCATCAGCATTACCGAAGAGCAGGCCCTGCAACAGGCCCGCGCCGCCGACGCCCGTCGCGCTGCCGGCGAGAACAGCCCCCTGCTCGGCGCACCGATCGCCCACAAGGACCTGTTCTGCACCAACGGCATCCGCACCAGCTGCGGCTCGAAGATGCTCGACAACTTCAAGGCGCCCTATGATGCCACCGTGGTCGCCAAGCTGGCCGAAGCCGGCATGGTCACCCTGGGCAAGACCAACATGGACGAGTTCGCCATGGGCTCGGCCAACGAATCCAGCCACTATGGCCCGGTGAAGAACCCCTGGAACCTCGAGCACGTCCCTGGCGGTTCTTCGGGTGGTTCCGCCGCTGCAGTGGCCGCGCGCCTGCTGCCGGCCGCCACCGGCACCGACACCGGCGGTTCGATCCGCCAGCCGGCTGCACTGACCAACCTCACCGGTCTGAAGCCGACCTACGGTCGCGTCTCGCGCTGGGGCATGATCGCCTACGCCTCGAGCCTCGACCAAGGCGGCCCGATGGCTCGCACCGCCGAGGACTGCGCCTTGCTGCTGCAGGGCATGGCCGGCTTCGACGCCAAGGACTCCACCAGCATCGACGAGCCGGTGCCGGACTACAGCGCCAGCCTGAATGCACCGCTCGAAGGCCTGCGCATCGGCTTGCCGAAGGAATACTTCGGTGCCGGCCTCGACCCACGCATCGCCGACCTGATCCAGGCCAGCGTCAAGGAGCTCGAAAAGCTCGGCGCGGTGATCAAGGAAATCAGCCTGCCGAACATGCAGCACGCGATCCCGGCGTACTACGTGATCGCGCCCGCCGAGGCCTCCTCCAACCTGTCGCGCTTCGACGGCGTGCGCTTCGGCTACCGCTGCGAGGAGCCCAAGGACCTCACCGACCTGTACAAGCGCTCCCGCGGCGAAGGCTTCGGCATCGAAGTGCAACGGCGCATCATGGTCGGCACCTACGCCCTGTCGGCTGGCTATTACGACGCCTACTACGTCAAGGCGCAGCAGATCCGCCGACTGATCAAGAACGACTTCATGGCCGCCTTCGAGCAGGTCGACGTAATCCTCGGCCCAACCACGCCGAACCCGGCCTGGAAGCTCGGTGCCAAGAGCAGCGACCCGGTCGCCGCCTACCTGGAAGACGTCTACACCATTACCGCCAACCTGGCCGGCCTGCCGGGCCTGTCGATGCCAGCCGGCTTCGTCGAAGGCCTGCCGGTCGGCGTGCAGCTGCTGGCGCCGTACTTCCAGGAAGGCCGCCTGCTCAACGTCGCGCACCGTTACCAGCAAGTCACCGACTGGCACACCCGCGCCCCTAACGGCTTCTGAGGAATTCACACATGCAATGGGAAGTTGTGATCGGGCTGGAGATTCATACCCAGCTCGCCACCCAGTCGAAGATCTTCTCCGGCAGCGCCACCACCTTCGGCTCCGAGCCGAACACCCAGGCCAGCCTGGTCGACCTCGGCATGCCCGGCGTTCTGCCGGTGCTGAACCAGGAAGCCGTGCGCATGGCCTGCATGTTCGGCCTGGCGATCGACGCCGAAATCGGCAAGCGCAACGTGTTCGCGCGCAAGAACTACTTCTACCCGGACCTGCCCAAGGGCTACCAGATCAGCCAGATGGACCTACCGATCGTCGGCAAGGGCCACCTGGACATCGCCCTGGAAGACGGCACCATCAAGCGCATCGGCATCACCCGCGCGCACTTGGAGGAAGACGCCGGCAAGAGCCTGCACGAAGACTTCAGCGGCTCCACCGGCATCGACCTGAACCGCGCCGGTACGCCACTGCTGGAAATCGTCTCCGAACCGGACATGCGCAGCGCCAAGGAAGCCGTGGCCTACGTCAAGGCAATCCACGCCCTGGTCCGCTACCTGGGTATCTGCGACGGCAACATGGCCGAAGGCTCGCTGCGCTGCGACTGCAACGTTTCGGTCCGCCCGAAAGGCCAGACCGAGTTCGGCACCCGCTGCGAGATCAAGAACGTCAACTCGTTCCGCTTCATCGAGCGTGCGATCAACAGCGAGATCCAACGCCAGATCGACCTCATCGAGGACGGCGGCAAGGTTGTCCAGGAAACCCGTCTGTACGACCCGAACAAAGACGAAACGCGCTCGATGCGCAGCAAGGAGGAGGCCAACGACTACCGTTACTTCCCCGACCCGGACCTGCTGCCAGTGGTGATCGAGGACGCCTTCCTCGAAGCTACCCGCGCCAGCCTGCCGGAACTGCCGCAGCAGAAAGTCGAGCGTTTCCAGAGCCAGTACGGCCTGTCGGCCTATGACGCCAACGTATTGGCAGCTAGCCGCGAACAGGCCGACTACTTCGAGGAAGTCGCCCGCATCGGTGGCGACGCCAAGCTCGCCGCCAACTGGGTGATGGTCGAGCTGGGCAGCCTGCTCAACAAGCTGGGGGTGGAGATCGACCAAGCCCCCGTCACTGCCGAGCAGCTCGGCGGCATGCTGCTGCGCATCCGTGACAACACCATCAGCGGCAAGATCGCCAAGACAGTGTTCGAGGCCATGGCCGCCGGTGAAGGCGACGCTGACAGCATCATCGAAAGCAAAGGCCTCAAGCAGGTGACCGACACCGGTGCGATCGAAAAGATGCTCGACGAGATGCTCGCTGCCAACGCCGAACAGGTCGAACAGTACCGCGCCGCCGACGAGGCCAAGCGTGGCAAGATGTTCGGCTTCTTCGTCGGCCAGGCAATGAAGGCATCCAAGGGCAAAGCCAACCCGGGGCAAGTGAACCAATTGCTCAAAGCCAAGCTCGAAGGGTGATTCTGTTCTGGGGCTGCTAGGCAGTCCAACGCAGGCATCGCCAGCTTCCGCAGGAGGTATAGCCGCCATCCTGTGGACGCTGGCGAAGCAGGCGATGGGGTGCGTAGCGCCCTGAAACCGCAGTCCTGGAGCTTTCGACTTGATCAAGCGTTCCCTCGGCACCCTCGCCCTCTTTTCCCTGCTGGCCGGCTGCGCCAGTCACGATATCGATTCCCGCGGTTACGACCAGACCGGCACTGCCTCTTATTACGGCTCCCGTCACCACGGCAAACGCACCGCCAGCGGCGAACCCTTCAACCAGCATGGCCTGACCGCCGCCCACCGCAGCCTGCCTTTTGGCAGCCGCGTACTGGTGACCAACCTGAGCAACAAGCGCAGCGTCGTCGTGCGTATCAACGACCGCGGCCCGCACACGCGAGGCCGACTGATCGACCTGTCACGGGCTGCCGCAGAAAAAATCGGGATGATCCGTAGCGGAACGGCGCGCGTCCGGGTACAAGGGCTGAGCGACTGATCTGACAGGAGTCCCAACCATTTTCGACCTGGCCACCCTTCCCACCTTCAGCCTTCTGCAACTGGGCGTGGGCCTCGTGCTGCTCGTCATCGGCGCGGAGCTTTTGGTACGCGCTGCCTTGCGCCTGGCCACGCGCCTGCACGTACGCCCGCTGATCATCGGTCTGAGTCTGGTGGCTTTCGGCAGTACCGCGCCGCAACTGACCGTGAGCCTGCAAGCGGCCTACCAGGGGGCACCGGACGTCGCAGTGGGCAGCGTGGTCGGCAGCAATATCTTCAATGTGCTGGTGATTCTCGGCCTGGCTGCGTTGATCATTCCCTTGCGGGTTTCCCGGCAACTGGTGCGTCTGGACATCCCGCTGATGATCGCCGCCAGCGCGCTGGTCTATCTGCTGGCAATCAACGGACAGCTGGGGCGGCTCGAAGGCCTGCTGCTCTTGCTTGGTCTGCTGGGTTATCTGGCCATGCTCTGGCACCAGTCACGCCACTACGCCCGGACCTACCCGGCCCCCGAGGCCATTCATAGCAGCGCTCCACGCTTCTGGAGCGGCGCCGCGCTGCAAGTACTGTTCGGCCTGGGCTTGCTGAGCCTGGGAGGCCACCTGCTGCTGGAGGCGGCGGTCGAGGTCGCCACCGACCTGGGTCTTTCCGAGCGAATCATCGGCCTTACGGTTGTCGCGGTCTGCACATCGCTGCCCGAGCTCGCAGCAGCATTGATCGCCGCCTTGCGAGGTGAACGGGAGATCGCAGTAGGCACGGTGATCGGCAGCAACCTGTTCAACCTGCTGGCCGTGCTGGGTCTGACCGCCCTGGTCACCCCGACACCCTTGTCGATCTCACCCAATGCCTTGGACTTCGACTTACCGGTGATGTTGGGCGTCGCGGCACTGAGCCTGCCGGTGTTCTATTCCGGCTACCGGGTCACCCGCGCTGAAGGCCTGGTGTTCCTTTGCCTGTATCTGGCCTATGGCCTGCATGTGGTGGCGTTCACCACCGGCATGCCGCTGGCTGGCCGCCTGGAGCGGCTCATGCTGTTCTACGTAATGCCCGTGCTCGGCCTGGTGCTGCTGTACACCACGGTACGCGCCTGGCGCCGTCAACACTAAGGAATTGGATATGACCGACTCGAGAAAATCCGGCGAGCAGATACGCCGCCAGGTCATGGGCGATGCGTTCGTCGACCGGGCACTGAACAACGCCACCGACTTCACCCAGCCACTGCAGGACTTCGTCAACGAACACGCCTGGGGCAGCGTCTGGGCCCGTGAAGGGTTGCCACTCAAGACCCGCAGCCTGATCACCTTGGCCGCCTTGACCGCCCTCAAATGCCCTCAGGAGCTCAAAGGCCATGTCCGCGGTGCATTGAACAACGGCTGCACCGTGGAAGAGATTCGCGAAGCGCTGCTGCACTGCGCTGTGTATGCGGGGGTGCCAGCGGCAATCGATGCGTTCCGCGCGGCACAGGAAGTGATCGACAGCTACGAAGGCTGAAGCCGTCTTCAATGCCCCTCCGCTTCGCGGCCTTACCACACCCACAGGTATTGCGCTGCCTTCATTCAGTGCGCAACACCTGTGGAAGTGGATTCATCCGCGACGAAGCCGCCGCCGTTCTTATCTGGCTTGGCGAGCCTTCTTCAACTTGAACGCCACCCACAAGACCGCGATCCACAGCGGGATCAGCATCACGGAAATGCGGATCGGTGGCGTCAGGTACATCACCACCAAGATCAACACGATGAATGCCAGGCACAGGTAGTTGGTCAGCGGATGTCCCAGACTGCGGTAGAACGGCATGATGCCCGCCGCCAGCTTGGCCTTGCGGAACTTCAGGTGGGTGATGCTGATGCTCGCCCAGTTGATAACCAGTGCCGATACTGCCAGCGCCATCAGCAAGCCGAAGGCCTCCCCCGGCATCAGATAGTTGATCAGCACGCAAAGCCCTGTCGCCAGCGCAGAGACACCCAACGCGGTCAGCGGCACACCCCGGCGGCTGACTTTCAGCAATTGACGCGGGGCATCGCCCTGGCTGGCCAGGCCGAACAGCATGCGGCTGTTGGCGTATACGCAGCTGTTGTACACCGACAGCGCAGCGGTGAGCACCACGATGTTGAGGATGGTCGCCACCAGATCGCTATCCAGTTCGTGGAAGATCATCACGAACGGGCTGCCGCCTTGCACGACTTTCTGCCAAGGGTAGAGCGACAACAGCACCGCAAGGGCGCCGATGTAGAAAATCAGGATGCGATAGACCACCTGGTTGGTGGCCTTCGGAATGCTTTCACGGGGGTTGTCCGCTTCAGCAGCGGTGATTCCCACCAGTTCCAACCCGCCGAAGGAGAACATGATCACCGCCAGGGCCATGATGAGCCCGGTGATGCCGTTGGGGAAGAACCCACCGTACTGCCACAGGTTGGCAACACTGGCGTCCGGCCCGCCATGGCCACTGCCCAGCAGCCAGGCACCAAAGCCGATCATGCTGACGATGGCCACCACCTTGACCAGGGCGAACCAGAACTCCAGTTCACCGTAGACCTTCACCTGGGTCAGGTTGATGGCGTTGATCACCACGAAGAAGATCGCTGCGGTGGCCCAGGTGGGGAAATCCGGCCACCAGTACTGCACGTAGATACCGACGGCCGTGAGTTCGGCCATGCCGACCAGCACATACACCACCCAGTAGTTCCAGCCTGAGACAAAACCTGCGAACTCGCTCCAGTACTGATGGGCGAAGTGGCTGAAGCTGCCAGCGACCGGCTCTTCGACCACCATCTCGCCGAGTTGGCGCATGATCAGAAAAGCCATCAATCCAGCGATGGCATAGCCCAGCAGAACGGACGGGCCGGCCAACTGGATGGTCTGGGCGATTCCCAGGAAAAGCCCGGTGCCGATGGCCCCGCCCAGCGCGATAAGCTGGATGTGGCGATTCTTCAGCCCGCGCTGCAACCGCTCGGGCGTGCTCTGGTCTTGCATGAAGTGTCCTCAATTCGGGAGGCAGTGTTGTTGGTGTTATTTGCAGTCAAGGATCTAGATCCATCCGCCCCACTGCAAGATGAAAATGCCAATATTGGTGGTGATCGCAGCAAGTAGCGTAGTAATCACGATGATCGAGGCTGCCAGCTCATGATTGCCATTGGCGGCCCGCGCCATCACATAGCTGGCAGCGGCGGTCGGGCTGCCGATATAGAGGAACAGGATGCCCAGTTCCGCTCCTCGAAAACCCCATAACCAGGCGCTCAGCGTGCCGAGCAATGGCAGCCAGACAACCTTGACCAGGCTGGCATCGATCGCCAGCCTGCCGCTGTCACGCAGCGCCGCGAGGGACAAGGTGCCACCGATGCAGATCAGTGCCAGCGGCAGGGTCATTTGCGCCAAGTAGTCGCTGGAGGTGAGCAACCAGTTGGGCAATGGAATCTGGGCGTAAGCCATGGGGGCGGCAAGCAGCACGCTGATGATCAGCGGGTTGCTCAGGATGCTCTTGCAGATGCTCCAGGGGTCGGACTTCAGGTCCGGGCTGTAGACCGCCAGGACCACTGCCGACAGGGAGTTGTACAAAAGGATTACCAACCCCGCGAGCACTGCCCCCAGGGAAATGCCGTAGTCACCGTACAGACTGGCCGCCAGGGCCAGGCCGATCACACCGTTGTTGCCGCGAAAGGCGCCCTGGGTGTAGATGCCCCGGTCGACAGGCGGACAGCGCCAGATGGCCAGGCCCCAGGCCATGGCGAAGCCTGCCAGGGTGGCGATGATGAAATAGACCAGTACTCCGGGCTTGACTGCGGTGGCGAGGTCGGCGTGATAGATACCCAGGAACAGTAAGGCTGGCATGCAGACATTGAAGACCAGGGTCGAGGCGACCTTGATGAAGCTGTCGTCGATCAGGCGGATGCGTTTGAGGAGCACGCCCATGAACAGCATGGCGAACACCGGGGCCGTGATGTTCAGCGTCTGGATGAGGAGGGCGAGCATTGCGGGTCCTGGGGGTTGCCGTTAGGGGGCTAATGATACGCGAGCGGTGGGAGTTGCGGGGAATTGGCGGTGATTTAGGAAGCTTCCTGCAAGTTTGGCTTTCAGGCTGGGTGAATATCCGGGTTTGGTGGGGGCGCCACCGGCGCTTTTCGCCTTTACGGCGACCTACTTTTGCTCTTGGGCAAAAGTAGGCAAAAACCGCTGGCTCCCACATGCGG
>NZ_FMYX01000019.1 GCF_900102675.1 Pseudomonas guariconensis | reverse complement strand
CATCTGACGAATGCCTGCCACCGATCACAGTGTGCCTTCACCGTGCCGTAGTGGCCGCCGCCGAACATGTCTTTCAACGCCTGCGGCCCTGCATAGCTCAATTGCCTGCCGTAGCCGAAATTACGGCCATCGCGCCTACCCACCAATGCCATGTCGAATCACCTCATCGCCTGGTCTCTGATCCTCGCCCCACGTCATCCCGCCAAGAATGTTGAGTGTTATCAGGGATCAAGGCCCCTGCGACCTGTGGGGATTTTCTTTTTCGCGGGACTGGCGGCTCCTTACGTCCGGGAGCAAGGGCATCTCATGATCTGGCCTCCTGAACACCGTTACCGGTGGGCGGGTGGAGGCTGCATTGGCTGACGAGACCAGTGCCTGAAGATCCTGAGCCAAGTGCAAGCAGCAATGCGATGACCGGGGCATGCCTGACTGTCAGTCAGGTGCAGTCCGTTCCTTGGTCTGCGGCACCATCATCTGCAGCGCTGTTGCTGGTGACATCGGCGTTTGTCACGCCGATTGTCACGAGGGGGAATGCCGCAAAGCCTTGTGCGATCAGGGCTGCAGCAGTGGTAGAAGTGCCCGTCTCTTTCCACAGAAAGAGACGGGCACAGGTTGGCGCAAGATTCGGCCAAGCGGATAGGTTGCTGCAGAGCAGCGAGGAACGGTGTATCTGGCGCACGAGAGCCATATGTGTAAGAGCATCCATCACATGGGTAGTGACCGGGCGAGCTGCCGGATGCGAATCGCCCTTGGGGAGAACCACCGCAGGAGCGGCGTGACCTTGAAGGTTCGGGTCACCTGGGGTGCTGTCAACGACAGCCTTTGCACTGTCTTTTCTACGCCCGCAATCCGGGAGGGTCAAGCGACTCGCCCGCCGGATTATGCAGTTGGAAATGGCATGGGGCGTGGGCGGAATCCCGTGGTTTGCAGTGGCAGATCGGGTGCTTTTGATTTTTCAGATGAGGTCCATCCAAACAGGGCGGCTTTGCAGCCCTGTTTGGATGGACCCGCGTGGAAAGCGGATCACCGAAATTTCAAAGCCGTGCGCTCACTCGACTGCGCCACGCCTTGCTCTCAGGCTAGAAACGTTTGCCCCGGCCTGATTCGCGAACTCATGCGGCGAGATATGCTCCTGCCGGTTCGCTTCGAGGTAACGGCTCCACCAACTCATGATCATTCGCCGTTCCTCCAGGAACTCGGCCTTGTGGATATACGCCGCCCGAACGTTGTTGCGCTCCCTGTGGCTCATCTGCCGCTCAATAGCCGTCTCTGACCAAAGCCCGGATTCGACCAAGGCACTGCACGCCATGGACCGGAAGCCATGCCCGCAGATTTCAGTCTTTGTGTCGTACCCCATGTTCCGCAACGCGCTGTTGACCGTGTTCTCGGACATAGGCTTCCACGAGCGGGCGTCACTGGTGAATACCAGGTCGAAGTACCCCGTGATCGCATGAATCTGTTCGAGCAACGCCACCGCTTGCGGCGACAGCGGGACCAGATGGATGTCGCCCGCCATTTTCGTACCTCTGGTCGAATACGGAACGCCGTCCAATGCGGGCCGCGTGTCAGGTATCTCCCATATGCCGCGCTTCAGGTCGAACTCACTCCAACGTGCGAAGCGCAGTTCGCTGGAGCGTACGAACACATGCAGCGACAACATGACGGTCAGCCGAGTGAGAGTACGTCCCTTGTAGTTCTCGATGCGGTCCATCAACTCAGGCAGACGAGACAGCGGGAGTGCAGGTCGGTGCGTAACCCGGGGCGCGCTGATGAAGCCCTCAAGGTCATATGCCGGGTTCACCGTGATCAGCCGCAGCCGCTTTGCCTCACGCATGATGCTCTGCAGGTAGTTTTGTACCCTCAAAGCCACATCAATCGTGCCGCGCTTCTTAATTGCCTCAAGCGGCTGCATGAGGTCGAAGGTATCCAGATCAACGATGGCGCGTGCGCCTAGCAGCGGGAATACGTGAGTCTTCAAACGACTCAGCACGGTCCTCGAATGGCCAGGCGCCCACTTCACGGACATTTCCTTATGCCAGTCCAAGGCAACGCGTTCGAATGTGTGTCCTCTGACAACCGCTTCGGCCTTGGCCTGCTGCTTGGAGGCGATCGGATCAATGCCTTCCGCCAGCATCCGCTTAGTCTCCAGACGCTTCTGCCGAGCATCCGCGAGCCCGATGACGGGGTAGTTGCCAAACGAGGTCAGCCCCTCTCGCCCATCCGGTTTCACATACCGGAAGCGCCAGCCTTTGCGGCCATTGGGGTAAACGAGGAGGTAAAGACCGTCACCATCGAAAAGCTTGTAGGGGCGGTCAGTAGGCCTGGCCGAGCGGCAGGCGGTGTCGGTCAGGGGAGCAGTAGTACGAGCCATAAGGGTAAACCCCTTTATCGAATCGACTTTATCCCAAACGTTACCCCTAAATCGGCTGGCAGCTGTCGGATTCCGACGGAACGCCATAACGAAAAAACCCGCCAGAAGGCGGGTTTACGGGGATTCCAGAGATTTTGGTAGCCTTCGCTGGAACCTGAACTGGTGCCGGAGACAGGAATCGAACCTGCGACCTTCGCGTTACGAGTGCGCTGCTCTACCGACTGAGCTACACCGGCGTGAGCGCAACGCTACCACTGCCGTGGCGGTTACGCAAACGCCTGTTTCGCCTCGCTTATTCCCCCTCCCCCGGCGCCTGGGTCAGGAGGCCTTGCACCCGGTCGGGGCGAGGTCTGCTTCGACGTTGGTGCTGCACGTCCAGCCGGTGGCGGAGCGGGTGAGCGTGAGGGTTTTGCCGAGCACGTTGGCGGGGGCGTCAGCGAGGGTGCAGGTGATGCTGGCCGTGCCATCGGCGGCGGTGCCGCGGGCGGTGATGGCGCAGTGGGCGGTGCTGGGCTGGCCACCGAGGGCGGTGACGTCGGTGACGTCCTTGCCTTCGTTCAGGCGCAGTTCCATTGCGGTCTTGAGTGCGGAGATTTCCGCAAGGCCGGCGCCAGCTTTGGCGCGAGCTTGCTGGTTGGTGTACATGGGTATGGCGATGGTCGCCACGATGCCGATGATCGCCACGACAATCATCAGCTCGATCAGGGTGATGCCCCGTTGCCCTTTCATGAACGCTTTTCCTTGTTGATACGGCTATGCCTGGGTTGCAGTCTCGGCCCCCGGGCAGACAGGGGCGCAGTAGAGCCGAACCGACACCTTTTGTCACCCCTGCCCGTCAGGTGACCGGGCTCGCTGGACTACTCTAGTGATCAACAGGGAAACCCGCCCGGTCAGGGACGCGACAAGCTGTTACGGGGCTTGTCGGGGCGGCAATTAAGGACGTTTGCATGAGCCATTCGACACGCATGTACGCCTGGGAAGGCACCACCATCAACGGCAACAAGATCAATGGCCGCACCGAGGGGCGCAGCCAGGCGTTCGTGCGGGCCGAGTTGCTGCGCCAGGGCATCCGCGCTGCCCGCGTGCGGCCGGCGAGCCGGGTGCAGTGGCGCTGGCCCGCTGGGCGCGGCAAGGCGGATGCGGCGGGCTTCAGCCGGCAACTGGCGACCTTGCTCAGGGCCGGGGTGCCGCTGTTGCAGGCATTCGAGGTGATGGGGCGCAGCGGTGGGGATGAACACCTGGGGCGGCTGCTGACGCAATTGCAACAGGATGTGGGCGCAGGGCTGGGCCTGGCCGATGCGCTGCAGCGTCACCCGAGGTGGTTCGACCGGTTGTATTGCAACCTGGTGCGGGTGGGTGAGCAGTCCGGCACGCTGGATCGGCAGCTCGAGCAACTCGCCAACCTGCTGGAGCGGCGCCGGGCGCTGCAGCGGCGGGTGCGCAAGGCGATGCTGTATCCGCTGCTGCTGTTGCTGACGGGCTTGGGGGTATCGGCGTTGTTGTTGCTGGAGGTCGTGCCGCGGTTTCAGGGGTTGTTCGCCAGTTTCGATTCGGCGCTGCCCCCGTTCACGCAGTGGGTGATCGACTTATCCACAGCGCTGGGTCGGCATGCGCCGTGGTTGCTGGGCGCGCTTGTGATGTTGGGTGTGTCGTTGCGCCAGCTGTATCAACGCCATGCCCCTGCCCGCCTGTGGATATCTCGCCAGGTGTTGCGCTTGCCTGTGCTCGGCACGTTGCTGGCCGAAGCGGCGTTGGCGCGATTTTCCCGCAGCCTGGGCACGGCCTATGGGGCTGGGGTGCCGCTGCTCGATGCGCTGGGCACGGTGGCGGCGGTGAGCGGTGGGCCGGTGCATGAACAGGCGATTGGGCGGCTGCGCCAGGCCATGGGCAACGGCCAGGGGCTGCATCAGGCGATGGAAGCGGATGGGTTGTTTCCGCCGATGCTGGTGCAGTTGGCGGCGATCGGTGAGTCCAGTGGCACGCTGGACCAGATGCTGAACAAGGCCGCGGCCCATTATGAGGAACAGGTCAACCAGGCACTCGACCAGTTGACCGGCCTGTTGGAGCCGACCATCGTGCTGGTCCTTGGGGTGGTGGTGGGTGGCCTGGTGGTCGCCATGTATCTGCCGATCTTCCAGCTGGGTAACTTGGTCTGACATGAATCTTTGGATTGTTTTCGCCAATCAGCCGGTGCTGTTTCTGACCTTCGCCGGGCTGCTAGGGCTGTTGCTCGGCAGCTTCATCAATGTGCTGGCGTATCGCTTGCCGATCATGCTCGAGCGTCAGTGGCAGCGCGAGGCGCAGGAGGTGCTGGGCCTGCCGGTGGTGACGCATGAGCGCTTCGACCTGTGCCTGCCGGCCTCGCGCTGCTCCCATTGCGGCCATCGCATTCGCGCCTGGGAGAACATCCCGGTACTGAGCTATCTGTGGCTGCGCGGTCGCTGCTCGGCGTGCAAGGTTGCCATCGATGCACGTTATCCGTTGGTGGAGCTGGGCTGTGCAGTGCTTTCGATAGTGGTGGCCTGGCATTTCGGGCCGTCGCTGCAAGCGTTGTTCGCCCTGTTGTTGACCTGGTGCCTGCTGAGCCTGAGCTTGATCGATGCAGACCACCAACTGCTGCCCGACGTACTGGTGATGCCCACGCTCTGGCTGGGGCTGTTGTGCAATGCCTTTGGCCTGTTCACGCCTTTGCCCGATGCGCTCTGGGGTGCGGCCATCGGCTATCTGAGCCTTTGGGGGGTGTATTGGCTATTCAAGCTGCTCACTGGCAAGGAAGGGCTGGGCTATGGCGACTTCAAGTTGCTGGCCTTGATCGGCGCCTGGGGCGGTTGGCAGGTATTGCCGTTGACGCTGGTAATGTCATCGGTGGTGGGGGCGGTGATTGGGCTGTGCCTGTTGCGCTTGCGCCGAGCATCGATGGGGTCGGCCATGCCGTTTGGGCCGTATCTGGCCATTGCGGGCTGGATCGCAGTGCTCTGGGGTGATGAAATGTACGTCTCCTACCTGCAACTGTTTGGACACTGATGACCACTGCGGCATTTACCCCCTGGATTCTCGGGCTCACCGGCGGTATCGGCAGCGGCAAAAGCGCTGCGGCCGAGCGGTTCGTCGAGCTGGGTGTACATCTGGTCGACGCCGACCAGGCGGCGCGTTGGGTCGTGGAGCCTGGCCGGCCGGCGCTGGCGAGCATCGTGGAGCGTTTCGGTGCAGGCGTATTGCAGGAAGACGGCCAGCTCGACCGCGCAGCCCTGCGCAAGCTGATCTTCGCAGACCCCGCCCAGCGCCAATGGCTGGAGGCGTTGCTGCATCCGCTGATCGGCCAGGAAATCTTCAGCTACCTGGCCAAGGCGGAATCGCCTTATGCGATCTATGTGTCGCCGCTGCTGGTGGAGTCCGGCCAGATCGCGAAGACCCAGCGTGTGCTGGTGATCGATGCGCCACAGGAGCTGCAGATCCAACGCACCCTGGCCCGCGACAACACCAGCCCGGAACAGGTGCAGGCGATTCTCAAGGCCCAGGCCGCCCGCGAGGAGCGGTTGCGCCATGCCGATGACGTGGTGGTCAACGACCGAGATCTGGGCTGGTTGCATGAGCAGATCGATCGTCTGCATCACTTTTACCTGACTTTACGAGGAGGCCAGCCATGAGCCAGCCATTGACCGTTGACTGCCCGACTTGCGGGGCCCCTGTGGAATGGAGCGAGAAAAGCCCGTTTCGGCCGTTTTGTTCTGATCGTTGCAAGCTGATCGACCTGGGCGCGTGGGCGGCTGAGGAGCATAAGATTCCGGCTTCGGAAGAGTCGGAGGATGAGTTGTATTCCGGGGATCTGGAGCCGAGACATTGATCGGTGGCGTTTTGGGGCGCATTGCGCCCCTTTGCGGCACTGCTTCGCCTGCCCTGCTTGACAGAGGTAGAGACTCTTTTTTTATCTGCAAGCGAAAATTGGTCAGCTTGGCGTCAGATAACTACCGAGAATCAACGCTGCTAAGGAAAAATGGAGAAAATACAACAGCAAAAGCAATCTTCTTTTTATATGCAGCGGAAAGTTTTTTACATCCTCAGCGTTCACAAATCCTTTACGTACTCCAATCTTGGAATAAGACAGCGCCAAAGAAATTGAGATGAGCCGAATCATTCGCCCCGGCAGCCCTGCATTCGAATAATACTCTCGAGTCTCTACCACATATTTGCTTCTCGACATCAAGGATTCTAGATAGTCTAGATAGCGCCACGACACATATGCCAATACGCAAAGAGAAACCCACAGCGAACCCAATATCAATAACCCTATCGTTAGCCCGAAACTGATAGTCAAAGCCCTCCCCCCTCATATAACTTGAGACCTTGTGCCTCGCCCAACTCGCTCCCGCTCATCCCTCCTATTGTTCCTCCTACCGCTCCCCCCAGAACTGAACAAACCAATGCGCCTGTGCCCAATGAAGAAATCCCGAGTGCGGCACATATGTATGAAGCGCCACCGGCGCCGAGAATGCCTCCCCCCCAGCCTCCACCGACACCACCGACCAGCGCTCCGCCTTCTACATATTTGGCTTTACGGCATTCCTCCTCACGTCCCAAGGTGCAGGCTTTATTAATAGACAATGCCGTGGAACCCACCTCGATTGTCATGGCTAGGTAGGTCCCCTTCTTGAGCAGATTCGACGCCCGCACCACACCCGCGACCTTTTCGGCATACCCAGGTATTTCACCGGTGTGCAAAAAGCTCTTCGTGGAAATACCCAACCGGCTTTTTATCGATCCGTCCCCCCGCAACCCCGAGCCAAAGGAGGCGAAGAAGCGCAGTTGCTGCCTCAACCTCGCAAATAAATCCGCGCGCTTTACATAAAACCTATCACGCCGGTTGCCACATCCATCCCTCAGAAAGTCCTGATAAAGCTTTTCTATTTCCTGAAGTGTTTTCTTGATGCTCTCCAGATGCCTGCTCCAGGCATCACTAGCCATGCCCACCCCCATTGAAGCGTGGGCCAGCAAGCCTTTAATGAAGTCAAAGTTCTGGATAAGGAAGTCATCTGGACCATTGCGGGCCAGATCGGTGTGGATGTTTGCAGCCTCGGCCATCAGAAAGGCCTCATGGCTGGTGCAGTTTGGAGTAGAAGGATCACCGAGAATCACCAGCTCACCTTTTATCACCACACCGCCGGCAAGATGCGCATTTAACACATCGAATTTCGCGAGTTGATTTCGTGAAATCATCAACTCTGATTTAAGCGATTCGTAATTTTTGGTTTCAAGATTGATAAACGACCGGGCTTCAGACACTCATGTACCTCATACGTATTTCCCTTAATTATTCAGCACCAACAGCTGATCGAGAGTAGGGACGTATGAAGCACGCGGCAACGGCGCAAGCGCAGTAAAAGGTCAAACAAGGAAACGTACTACAGACACTGTTGGAACTATCAAACAAGAACTGACTACCGGCGATAACTATTCAACGCCTCTCGTCATCATTCCAAGGCGCCTGTAAATATCGGGTGCGATTGAACGTCTCCAACCACTCCGGACAAAACACCACTAAAGCACTGATCACCGTCCCATTGATAAAAGCCTCGGGGAAGATGATCAACCACAGGTAGCCAATGAAGTCCGACAGCCATTCCGGCATGGCGAAACGTCCATCCAGCCAGAGCAGGCCAAGCCCAGCCAGGACGCACAGCAAGGCCGACAACGCCGCGGCGAAAAATCCAGAGAAGATATAGACGAACAGGTTACGCGGCTGGGCGCGCTCGACCAGGATCGCGCAGACCTCCGTGACCAGCACCGGCAGGCCGATGATCAACAGGCCGTTGACGCCCAGGGCGGCCAGGTCCTGTCGGCCCAGCGCCAGCAACCCGAGTTGGGCGAGGAAACCGCCGAGAACCGCGAGCGGCCAGTCCAGCAACAGGGTCACCGCAGTCATACCGATGAAGTGGTAGGAGACGCCTGTGTCGAAATCCCGCCGGACCAACCACAGCACGAACAAGCCGAAGACCGTGCCAAACAATAAATGCTGGCGACGGCTATCACTGAACAACTCGACCCAACGCGTGCGGCTCAGGGCCCATACCAACAGGGGCACATAGCCGAGCCAACCCAGGGTCAGGCTGGCGGTGGACAGGACCTGCGCACTGATCACCGGTTCGCTCCTTCGGACGGTCGCGGATACGCCGAGTCTACACCCGATTGCCGAGGCTATCGTTCTGCCACCGGTTTCCTGCGCACAAACAGCATCTTACCGTCATGGATTAGCGACTAAGCTTGTTCCCATGGATGACTCAGACTACCTGCGCCTGCTCACCATCCAGGCCGAACAAGCCAATGCCTTTCTCTCCAACGCCCGTAAATGGGAACGAGAGCGTTGGGTGTGCCAGCGCCTGTTGCAAGGCTTGAACATCGCTTATCGCAGCGAGGACTTCACACCGGCGGGCCAGGAGCCGCCTGACGTGCTGTTTCGTGATGCCGCCTTCGAGGTGTTCTTCGTGCTCGATGAAGGGCGCCGGCTCAATGACGAATGGCGCGAGGAGCTGCAACGCCGGCGCAGTGCGTTTTCCCTGAGCCAGCTGGTGCGTCGCGAGGCGCGGCCAAGGCGGATCAGCGCCCAGGAGCTGCTCGGGCGCCTGGCCCCGACGCTGCGCAAGAAGGCGCACAACTATCGGGAACGCGGGCTGGATCTGAGCGAGCTGGATATCATCGCCTTCGCCAGCCTCAAGCGCGAAGTGCTGGACCTCAACAGCCACTTCCCGCCGCCTACCGAATACCTGCGCCAGGGGTGGCGCTCGCTGTCGCTGGTGGGGCCGACGTTCGCCCGGGTGCTGTTCGCCCACCCCGACGCACCGGATTTTCTGCGCGGGAACCTGGGGCGCAGCATTGTCTTCGATGTCGGTATCAGTCTTTGATCCACTGCCGAGAGTCTTTGCGATGGCGTACACTCGGCGCCAGTGATAGAAAGCATTATCATTCGATATCAAGTGCTTGCGAGAACCCTGTGGTGTTTTCGCAGTCACAAGCGTCTATCTGACGAGGCCCACCATGACCAGCCGCTTGAATCCAGAAGATCAGCGTCGTGTCGATGAATACCTGCAGGCACCTCAGCATCGAGTCGAGCGCAAGCCATTCCGGCCTTTGCTGCTCCTCGTGGTAGTGGTGGCTGTGACCATCGGCCTGGGCCTGCTTAGCCGCCTGTTGAGTGGACTGGTGCTATGAGCTGCCTTGCGCTCGCCCTCCCCTCGCCCCTGTCGCGGCCGGCCCTTGGGGCCAAGAATTCCTTAAACCTTATGAGATATCCCCATGACTCATCGCATCGTGATTGTCGGCGGCGGCGCCGGCGGCCTGGAACTGGCGACCCGCCTGGGTAAAAGCCTGGGCAAGCGCAAGCAGGCCGAGATCACCCTGGTCGACGCCAACCTCACGCACATCTGGAAGCCCCTGCTGCACGAAGTGGCCGCCGGCTCGCTGAACTCCTCGGAAGACGAACTGAACTACGTGGCCCAGGCCAAGTGGAATCACTTCAATTTCCAGCTGGGGCGCATGAGCGGCCTGGACCGTGAGACCAAGCAGATCCAACTGGCCGCAACCCTCGATGAAGAAGGTCGCGAACTGCTGCCTGCGCGCACCCTGGGCTACGACACCCTGGTCATCGCCGTGGGCAGCAACACCAACGACTTCGGCACACTCGGTGCAGCGCAGCATTGCCTGTTCCTGGATACCCGCAAGCAGGCCGAGCGCTTCCATCAGCAGTTGCTCAACCACTACCTGCGCGCCCATGCCGGTGATGTGGCCAGCGAGAAGATCAGCGTGGCTATCGTCGGCGCCGGCGCCACCGGTGTGGAACTGGCGGCCGAACTGCACCACGCGGCCCACGAACTGGCGGCCTACGGCCTGGACCGCATCCAGCCCAAGGACATGCACATCACGCTGATCGAGGCAGGCCCACGCGTGTTGCCTGCCCTGCCTGAGCGTATCAGCGTGCCGGTGCACAAGACCCTGGAAAAACTCGGGGTGAAAGTGATGACCAACGCGGCGGTCAGTGAAGTGACCGAGGATGGTCTGAAGACGGCGTCCGGCGAAGTGATCCAGGCGAGCCTCAAGGTATGGGCGGCCGGTATCCGGGCGCCAGGCTTCCTCAAGGACATTGATGGCCTGGAAACCAACCGCATCAACCAGCTGGTGGTGCGCCCGACCCTGCAGACCACCCGCGACGACAACATCTTCGCCTTCGGTGACTGCGCCGCCTGCCCGCAACCCGGCAGCGACCGCAACGTGCCGCCACGGGCCCAGGCCGCGCATCAGCAGGCTTCGATGCTTGCCCAGAGCCTCAAGGCTCGGCTTGAGAACAAGCCGCTGCCGACTTATGAATACAAGGACTACGGCTCGCTGGTTTCGCTGTCTCGCTTCTCGGCGGTGGGCAACCTGATGGGTAACCTGATGGGCAGCGTGAAGCTGGAGGGCTGGTTGGCGCGGATGTTCTATGTGTCGCTGTACCGGATGCACCAGATGGCGTTGTACGGGTTCTTCCGCACGGCACTGATGATGCTGGGTAGCAAGATTGGGCGGGGTACTGAGCCGC
The DNA here is from genome assembly GCF_900102675.1 of Pseudomonas guariconensis. Taxonomy (GTDB): domain Bacteria; phylum Pseudomonadota; class Gammaproteobacteria; order Pseudomonadales; family Pseudomonadaceae; genus Aquipseudomonas; species Aquipseudomonas guariconensis. The sequence continues at coordinate 22,644 of NZ_FMYX01000019.1, read as the reverse complement.
GCCTGAAACTGCACTGACAGGCCAGCCCTCGCTTGGAGGAATGGGGTTGTCCGCGAGTACGATAGTGAATCGGCTATCGCTTTCGCAGGCAAACCCGCTCCCCCAACCGGCGGCGATACACATCAAGGCACCGGAAGGTGCTTTTTTTGTGCTTCATCGTCGGGTACTGCCCGAAATCTTTGAAGGGGCACTGACGGGTGCCGTCGTGCAGTGACAAGTTTGGATAAATTCGAGGCAAAAGAAAAAGGGCATCTCATTCGAGATGCCCTTTTTACATGGTGGGTCGTGTAGGATTCGAACCTACGACCAATTGGTTAAAAGCCAACTGCTCTACCAACTGAGCTAACGACCCGGAAAATGGTCGGGGTGAGGGGATTCGAACTCCTGACATCCTGCTCCCAAAGCAGGCGCGCTACCGGACTGCGCTACACCCCGAAATTGGCTCCGCGACCTGGACTCGAACCAGGGACCCAATGATTAACAGTCATTTGCTCTACCGACTGAGCTATCGCGGAACTGAACTTCGTACAACTTCGAAGTCTGTGTTAGCTTCGAACTCTTCAGCGTTGTCGCTGCTGAGGCCGGCTATTCTACATTCTTCGTTTTGCTTGTCAACCCCCAATTTGCTTTCAAGTTACTGATTTGCAAATTGTTTTCAGATCCCTTGTACCGCCGGTGATCTTTGTAGTGCCTGACAGCGGGGCGTATATTAGGGGCACTCGATTTTCTGTGCAAGCATTTTTTTCAAAATATTCAGCTAGTTAGATCGGGCCCAGAAAAATCAGGGGTTTGCGTTACCGAGCAACTGCGTCGACAGGCCCAACGCCGCAAAGCCGAAACGAAAAAGCCCCGCCAAGGCGGGGCTCTTTCTTGACTGCCGGGCTCAGGCAAAGACGATTTCGTCGCCTTCGACCTTGGCGGTGATCGCCGCACCAGGCAGGAACTGCCCACCGAGGATCAACTGCGCCAGCGGGTTTTCGATCCAGCGCTGGATCGCACGCTTGAGCGGCCGTGCGCCATACACCGGGTCGTAACCGACTGCGATCAATTTGTCCAAGGCCTCTGGGCTCAGGCTCAGCGACAGCTCGCGCTCGGCCAGACGGCTGCGCAGGCGGCCAAGCTGGATCTCGGTGATACCGGCGATCTGCTCGCGCCCCAGCGGCTCGAACACCACCACTTCGTCGATCCGGTTGATGAACTCCGGACGGAAGTGCGAACTTACCGCGTCCATCACCGCCGCACGTTGCGCCTCACGGTCACCGGCCAGTTCCTGGATCTGCGCCGAGCCCAGGTTGGAGGTCATCACGATCACCGTGTTGCGGAAGTCCACGGTACGGCCATGGCTGTCGGTCAAGCGGCCATCTTCAAGTACCTGCAACAGCACGTTGAACACGTCCGGGTGAGCCTTTTCCACTTCGTCCAGCAGCACCACCGAATACGGCTTGCGACGCACAGCCTCGGTCAGGTAACCGCCCTCCTCGTAACCGACGTATCCGGGTGGAGCGCCGATCAGGCGAGCCACGGAGTGCTTCTCCATGAACTCGGACATGTCGATCCGTACCATGGCCTCCTCGGTATCGAAGAGAAACTCGGCCAGCGCCTTGCACAACTCGGTCTTGCCCACACCGGTCGGGCCGAGGAACAGGAACGAGCCGCTTGGGCGATTCGGGTCGGCGAGACCGGCCCGGGAGCGACGTACGGCGTTGGCCACGGCGGTGACGGCTTCGTTCTGGCCGATCACGCGCTGGTGCAGCAACTCTTCCATCTTCAGCAGCTTCTCACGCTCGCCTTCGAGCATCTTGGCCACCGGGATGCCGGTCCACTTGGAGACCACTTCGGCGATTTCTTCTTCAGTCACCTTGTTACGCAGCAACTGGTTCTCGGTCTTGCCGTGCTGGTCGACCATCTGCAGGCTGCGCTCAAGATCAGGGATGATCCCATACTGCAGCTCGGCCATGCGGCTCAGGTCACCTTTGCGGCGGGCAGCTTCGAGTTCCTGACGGGCCTGCTCGATCTTTTGCTGGATCTGCGCAGAACCCTGCACCTCGGCTTTTTCCGAGGCCCAGATTTCTTCCAGGTCGGAGTACTCACGCTCCAGACGCTCGATTTCCTCGGTCAGCTTCTCGAGGCGTTTTTTCGCGGCCTCGTCTTCTTCTTTCTTGAGCGCCTGGGACTCCACCTTCAGCTGAATCAAGCGACGGTCGAGGCGGTCGAGCACTTCAGGCTTGGAGTCGATCTCCATGCGGATGCGGCTGGCCGCTTCGTCGATCAGGTCGATAGCCTTGTCCGGCAACTGACGGTCGGTGATGTAGCGGTGGCTGAGCTTGGCCGCGGCGATGATGGCACCGTCGGTGATGGCCACTTTGTGGTGCACCTCGTAGCGCTCCTTCAGGCCACGCAGGATGGCGATAGTGTCTTCCTCGCTCGGTTCCTCGACCAGCACCTTCTGGAAGCGGCGCTCGAGCGCTGCGTCTTTTTCGATGAACTGGCGATACTCGTTGAGCGTGGTTGCGCCCACACAGTGCAGTTCACCACGGGCCAGGGCCGGCTTGAGCATGTTGCCGGCGTCCATGGCGCCCTCGCCTTTACCGGCGCCGACCATGGTGTGCAGTTCGTCGATGAACAGGATGATCTGGCCTTCCTGCTTCGACAATTCGTTGAGCAACGCTTTGAGGCGTTCTTCGAACTCACCGCGATACTTCGCGCCAGCGATCAGCGCGCCCATGTCCAGGGCGAGCAGGCGCTTGCCCTTGAGGCCATCGGGCACTTCGCCGTTGATGATGCGCTGGGCCAGGCCTTCAGCGATGGCGGTCTTGCCCACGCCAGGCTCACCGATGAGCACGGGGTTGTTCTTGGTACGACGCTGCAGGACCTGCACGGTACGGCGGATCTCATCGTCACGGCCAATCACCGGGTCGAGCTTGCCTTCCTCGGCGCGCTTGGTCAGGTCGACGGTGTACTTGTCCAGAGCCTGGCGCGACTCCTCGGCATTGGGGTCGTTGACCGCCGCACCGCCGCGCAGGTTGTTGATGGCGTTTTCCAGCGCCTTCTTGCTCACGCCCTGGCTGAGCAGGAGTTTGCCAAGCTTGCTGTTCTCGTCCATGGCGGCGAGCAACACAAGCTCGCTGGAAATGAACTGGTCGCCCTTCTGCTGGGCCAGGCGGTCGGCCTGGTTGAGCAGGCGCGCCAGGTCCTGGGACATGTTCACATCGCCCGTGGGATTCTGGATTTTCGGCAGTTGGTCCAGCTCTTTGGCCAGAGCCTGACGCAGGCCATTGATGTCAAAGCCGACCTGCATCAGCAGCGGCTTGATGGACCCGCCTTGCTGATCGATCAGCGCCTGCATCAAGTGCAAAGGTTCAATGGCCGGATGGTCCATGCCCACGGCCAGGGATTGGGAATCGGATAACGCCAGTTGCAGCTTGCTGGTCAAACGGTCTATTCGCATGGGGATACCTTCCTATAAGGGCAGGCGGAGCGATGGATAGCACCTGTAATGAAGAACCTGCCTGAGATGACCAATAGATAAGGCTGATTCTGGGTTTTTCAAGCTTAGCGGGGTTGACATAGGTCAGCAGTGCGGATCTGACCAAGAGCGCTTTGCGCGCCCGGGCAGGCTTCTACAAGATATTCGCGAGACTATAGGCGCTGGCGAGGTCTGGGATGAGGCGCGAAGCGGCCTCTAGGGCATCAAGGCCGCAGCCAGACCAACGAAGCGAAACGCCCACCCTGCGGCGTGCGTCGATAAGAGAAGAAGCGAGGGTCGTTGACCGTGCAGAAACCACCACCATACACAGCAGTGACACCACGGGCCGCCAGGCGGATACGCGCCAGCTGGTAGATATCGGCCATCAGTTTGCCCGGGCGCTCACCGTTGACGAAGGCTGCAGCAGACTCGGGGTGCACGGCGGTAAAAGCATCGCGCACTTCCAGCCCCACCTCGAACGCCTGTGGCCCAATGGCCGGGCCCAGCCATACCAACACCTCGTCGGCAGGAACACCGAGGCGATCGAGCGTGGCTTCCAGCACACCGCCAGCCAACCCGCGCCAGCCTGCATGAGCGGCCGCCACGCGGGTACCGGCACGGTCGCAGAACAGGGCCGGCAGGCAGTCGGCGGTCATCACCGTGCAGGCGATGCCGGGCTGGTCGGTGAAACTGGCGTCGGCCTCGGCCACCACCGCCGGGTCGGCATCGGCCACAACCAGGCCATGCACCTGCTTGAGCCAGGCCGGCCGGATGCCGAAGGCGTCGCTCAGGCGGCGGCGATTCTCGGCGACCGCAACCGGGTCGTCGCCCACGTGGTCACCCAGGTTGAAGGACTCGTAGGGCGGCAGGCTGACGCCGCCCTCGCGGGTGGTGACGCAGGCGTGCACCGAGGCCGGGGCCGGCCAGTCGGGGAACAGCAGCGACTGCGTCAGGCCGCTCATCCGATGAAGCTCTCACGGTCCTGGGCGAGCAGCGACAGCAACCAGACGAAATCATCCGGCAACGGCGAAGCCCATTCCATGCGTTCGCCGGTGGTCGGGTGGTCCAACGCCAGGAAGCGCGCATGCAAGGCCTGGCGCGGGAAGTGCTTGACCGCCTCGACCATGGCCACGCTGGCTGCCGGTGGAATGCGGAAGCGCCCGCCGTAGGTCTGGTCGCCGACCAGCGGGAAGCCCACATGGGCCATGTGCACGCGGATCTGGTGGGTACGGCCGGTTTCGAGTTTGACCCGCACATGCGTGTGCGAGCGGAAGCGTTTGAGTACGCGATAGTGGCTGACCGCAGGCTTGCCGCCGTCGGTCACCGCCATGCGCTGGCGCATGCCGCCGTGACGGCCGATAGGCGCGTCGATCTTGCCACCGGCGGTGACCACCCCGACCACGATGCACTCGTAGATGCGGCTGACCGAGCGCTTTTGCAGCTGGTCGACCAGGTTGGTCTGGGCCTGCAGGGTCTTGGCCACCACCATCAGGCCGGTGGTGTCTTTGTCCAGGCGATGCACGATACCGGCACGCGGCACGTTGATGATGTCCGGCACGTGGTGCAGCAAGGCATTGAGCAGGGTGCCGTCGGCATGGCCCGCCGCCGGGTGGACCACCAGCCCGGCAGGCTTGTTGATCACCAGGATCTGGTCGTCTTCGTAGACGATATCCAGCTCGATGTCCTGGGCCACCCATTCACCCTGGGCTTCCTGCTCGGCGTCGAGGGCCAGGACGGAGCCACTGTGGACGATATCGCGCGGGCGCAGTACCGCGCCGTCGACCGTCAGGCGGCCGTCCTTGATCCACGAGGACAGGCGCGAGCGCGAGTACTCGGAGAAGAGTTGGGCGGCGACTTGGTCGAGGCGTTGGCCCCCCAGTTCGGACGGGACCTCTGCGCTAAGTTGAATGATCTCGGACATGCTCGATTCGGCGGGCGCACAGCCTTTGGTTTCAGCTGCACGCTTGTGGTTAAATACGGCTTCTTTTGCCCCGGGTTTGGCCGGGGGCGCTCATCATAACAGGACGGCACCGCCCAAGACAGCGGCCGTCAAAGGGACGCAAGCCGCCATGCAAGTGAAACACCTGCTGCTGATCGCCATTCTCGGGCTCACCGCTGCCTGTTCCTCCAACAAGGAAGTCGTCGACGAGAACCTCAGCGAGGCCGAGCTGTACCAGCAGGCGCAGGCCGACCTGGACAACCACAGCTATACCAGCGCCGTGAACAAGCTCAAGGCCCTGGAATCGCGCTACCCGTTCGGCCGCTACGCCGACCAGGCACAGCTGGAACTGATCTACGCCAACTACAAGAATGCCGAGCCGGAGGCTGCCAAATCCGCCGCCGAGCGCTTCATCCGCCTGCACCCGCAGCACCCGAACGTCGATTATGCCTATTACCTCAAGGGCCTGACCTCGTTCGACCAGGACCGCGGCCTGCTGGCGCGCTTCCTGCCACTGGACATGACCAAGCGTGACCCAGGTGCCGCCCGCGACTCCTACAACGAGTTCGCCCAGCTGACCAGCCGCTTCCCCAACAGCCGCTACTCGCCGGACGCCAAGCAGCGCATGATCTACCTGCGCAACCTGCTGGCTTCCTACGAAATTCACGTCGCCGACTACTACCTGAGCCGTCAGGCTTATGTGGCCGCCGCCAACCGTGGCCGCTACGTGGTCGAGAACTTCCAGGAAACCCCATCGGTCGGCGACGGCCTGGCCGTGATGGTCGAGGCCTACCAGCGCCTGCACCTGGACGAACTGGCTGCCACCAGCCTGGAAACCCTCAAGCTCAACTACCCGGACCACCCGAGCCTGGTCGACGGTCAATTCCAGCCCAAGCAGGAAGAAGCCGACAACCGCTCCTGGCTGTCCAAGGCCACCCTGGGCCTGATCGAGACCGAGACCCCGCTGCCGCCGGGCGAAACCCGCGCCAACCAGGACGTGGTCAAGCAGTTCCAGGATGCGCGCTCGGAGATGCCTGAAGAGCTGCTGCCCAAGGACGAGGACGGCAACCCGATCCTGCCGGAAGGCCCGAAAGAAGCCGAAAAAGACCGCTCGTGGTTCAGCTACATGACCTTTGGTCTGTTCGACTGATATCACGCGCAACAGAAAGGGAGGCCCAAGGCCTCCCTTTTTTATTGGCTGCGCCCTAGACTGTCGGTCTTTCCTCTCGACAAACTGGACACCATGGTTCGTCTACTTTTCTGGATCGCCGTGATCGGCGCTGCGTTCTGGCTGTGGCGCAAATTCAACGCCAGCCAGCAGTCTTCCTCCGAGCCCAAGCTCGATGACCCGCTGAAGATGGTGCGCTGCGCCCACTGCGGCGTGCACCTACCCAACGATCGCGCATTGCGACGGGGCAATGACTGGTATTGCAGCCAGGCTCATCTGGAGCAAGGGCCAGGGCAACAGCGCTGAGGTCGATCGTTGGCTGTGCGGAACAACTGCCTCGTGCTGGCGCCGACCTATTCGCGGATAAACGCGCTCCCACAGATCCTGCGGGAGCTGCGAAGTCAAACCAGACGCGCACCTGGCGCATAAGGCACCGGATCGATGATCGGCTGACCGCCGGTCAACAGGTCGGTGAACAGCTGGCACGATGCGGGCGCCAGCACCAGCCCATTGCGGTAATGCCCGCAGTTCAACCACAGCCCTTCGTGCCCCGGCACTGGCCCGATATAGGGAATCCCTTCCGGCGAGCCAGGGCGCAGGCCAGCCCAATGTGCTACCACTTCGGCATTCGCCAAGGCCGGCAATAGCTCCACCGCCGAAGCCTTGAGGCTTTCCAGCGCCTCGTTGGTGGGAGTCTTGTCGTATCCGGCGTGCTCGAGGGTACTGCCCACCAGGATGTGCCCGTCACGACGCGGAATGGCATAGCGCCCTTTGGCCAGGACCATGCTCGGCAAGAAGTCTTCGGCGCACTTGAACAGGATCATCTGCCCCTTCACCGGCTCCACCGGCAGTTCCAACCCCAGTGTACGCAGCAGGTCGCCACTCCAGGCACCGGCACTGAGCACCACCTCGTCCGCCGTCAGCACGCCCTCGTTAGTGTGTACGCCAGTAATGCGGCCACCTTCCTGGCAGAACCCGCTGACCGGGCAATGCTCGCGCAGGGTCACATTGGGCATCGCCAGCAATGCAGCCTTGAGTGACTTCACCAAGCGCGGGTTACGCACATTGGCCACCCCCGCCATGTAGATGGCGCGCTTGAAGCCAGGGCCAAGCACCGGTACTGCATCGTATGCCGCCGAGATATCCACAGCGCTCAACGGCCGCTGCTCGCGCTGAGCCCAGTCCAGGGCTTCGGCTTCGTCGTCCAGGTCCAGCCAGTACAGGCCGGTGGTATGCACTTGCGGATCGATGCCGGTAGAGGTGAACAGGCGCTCACCCAATTGTGGATAGAAGTCCTGCGACCAGTGCGCCAGGGCGGTTACCGCCGGGCTGTAGCGCCAGGGGTACAGCGGCGAGACGATACCGCCGCCGGCCCAGGACGACTCGCGCCCCACCTCACCCTGATCGCATACCACCACCTGGTCGACCTTCGGCGCCAGGTTGAACGCCGTCAGCAGCCCGATCACCCCACCACCGACAACCACTACTTGCTTGCTCATCTGTCGATCCACTAGCTGAATTAAAACCGGGCCTTCAACGCCCCCAGCAATCTTCGGCCGGCATGCCGGCACCCGGATTGCCACGCACTCCAGCCTGATCGAGCTGGAAGTCGCCACAACGATCGTCAACCATCATGCCCTCGGGCAGGCGCCTGGCGAGCAGCACGAAGCTGTCGTCGTCACGTTGCGCCAGCAAGCGGTAATAGCGTGTGCCGACAGGCAAAGGCGGTACCTGAGGGTCAGGATCGGCGTACTGTCCAGTACGCGCTCTGTGGCGTTCCAGACGCAGGGCTGCGTCCTGCAGCAGGCCAATCACTTCGCTTCGCGCGGCACGCCTGAGCTGGTCGCTGTAACTGGGGTAGGCAATGGCTGCCAGAATGCCGGTCACCGCCAGCACAATCAACAATTCGATCAGGCCAAGGCCTCGCTGCATGTCACTGTTCCCTCAATCGTTGGCGCCATACGATGCGCTGGGCGCGCGTCTTTTGCCCTGCCTCAACGGCGTAGATTGCTTCCAGCACATGCCGCGCCGTCAGGTGCTGGCTCACCGCCGTGACCCTGAACAGGCGCACAGGGATGTCTTCGGGGACATGTACCGCCCGAGTGCTTTCACCCAGGTTCTGCAGAAAGAAAAAACCCTGCTCCGCTCGCTGCCATGCCGCCTCCCCGCCCCGCACATCATGGGCTTCGGCGGGCGGCGCACAGGGCGGCGCGCAGGGCCTTGGCGGCGCCCGCAGCAAGCGGTCACGGCCCTCCAGCAAGGTTGCCTCTGCCTGCTCCAGTGCTTGGGCACTGACCAGCAGTTGAGCAGTCGAGCGCGCCAGCCGCAGGGCGTCGTGCAGCGCCGATGCCGCCAGCAGCCCCAAGAGCAGACTCAGCAGCAGTCCGGTCAGAAGGACGATACCCCGTTGGCGCCTCATGACTCGGGCAACCGGTTGCGCAGGGCCACACTCATCTCATGCCGCAGCTCGATCTGGTGGCGCGGATCGAACAACGTGAGCTGCACATCGACGCGCCCGCCCTCTTGCGTCGGCACCAGCGTGGCGCGCAGGTCACGCACCTGATCGATCAGCGTCTGGGACTGGCTGCCACGCACCAACCGCAAATCATTACCCTGCAGTTGGTAGGCAATGCGCTGGAGGGGGAACAGCAGCGCATCGGATCGCGCGCTGACGTCGCGCGGGTTACTCACCTGGGCCCAGCTCAGGCAATCGGTCAGCAGTACCCAGTCCGCTTGTCGCCCGGTACCGGGTAATTGCTCACCGACCAGGTTCAGACTCTCCAGGCGTCCGCCCCCGGTTCGGGCGATGCGCACAGGCTGGGCGAAGGCGGCGGCTGCCGCCGGGCTGTCGAAGGTGATGGCGTCGTGACGCAGGCAGCCCAACATACCGGCCGAACGGATGTCCTGAGCCATGCGATGCAACGCCAGCCGGGCGTCATCCTGCAGTCGTGCCGTGGCGGCCTGCGCTTGCCAAGCCTGATAGGTGGACACGAACACCTGGCTCGCCGTCCCCAGCAGTACCAGCCCGATCGTCAGCGCCAGCAAGGCCTCGAGCAACCCGTAGCCTGCCTGGGTATGCCTCATGGCGATACCCTGCCCCGCAAACTGATGAGCGCCTGGCCTGACCTGTGAATTTCCAACGACCAGGTTTCACCGGCGCCCGTCGCCCGACCTTGCGCCGAAGCACCCAGCAGCCGGCGAATCCGGCCTTGCCAATCCGCCCGCTCGGCCTCCGGCAGGACACCGAGCGCCCTGCCGCGCTCCAACAACCCTTGCGCCAAATAGACCGCCTGGCTGTCACGCCGCGCCTCGTCACTTATCTGCAACCCGCGCAATTGTTGAGCCGCGGCAGCGAACAACCCCAGCGCCAACACAGTCATCGTCAACAGCACTTCCAGCAGCGTTATGCCGCGCTCCCTCGCTTGCATCCTTCCCTCCTGGGAATTTTCCTGCTCTTGCTCTCCAAATCTGCCGACTGGACGCCCTGTCCGTCGGCCTCGAAGCTACAGCGAAGCACGTCCTGGGAGAAATGCACGGTGCAGCAACGTGGAGCAACACTGATACAAATGATGTGCGCCTTGGCGCTGATCAGCCTTCTGGCACAAGTTGGATTGCCGGCCTACGCCAATCTCAGTCACGACCTGCACCAAGCCGCCGCGGCCCGCTACTTGGCGCAAGCACTGCGTAGCGCACGCAGCCATGCCGTGCTACAGCAGCAAGCGGTACAGGTACAAGCGTTGGAGGGGGACTGGGGTCTGGGCTGGCGTACACACCTGGCACACAACGGGCAACTACTGCACGAGCAACGCCTCGCGCGCAGGCTCGAGATCGCCAGCAATGTGGATAACGAGGTGACATTCAGCGGCCTGGGCGTTCCGCTGCGGGGCAATCGCGGGTTTCTCGGGGCTACGTTGGAGATTTGCCCACGCACGGAGCAAACGAGCCGGTATTGGGTGGTGTTGGCACCCAGCGGCAGGGTCGACCTGCGCACCGGAACGAGAGACTCGTCACGGTGCGCAGGCGCCTGATCAGATCAGCGAGCGAACCCGCAGTTCCTTGGGCATGGAGAAGGTGATGTTCTCTTCCCGGCCATCGAGCTCTTCAGCGCCGGTGGCGCCCCAGGCACGCAGTTGTTCGATCACGCCACGCACCAGCACTTCGGGAGCCGAGGCACCCGCGGTGATGCCGATACGGGCCACGCCCTCGAACCAGCCTTGCTGCAGGTCCTCGGCACCGTCGATGAGGTACGCCGGGGTCCCCATGCGTTCGGCCAGCTCGCGAAGGCGGTTGGAGTTGGAACTGTTGGGGCTGCCGACCACCAGTACCACGTCACACTCATCGGCAAGCTGCTTGACGGCGTCCTGACGGTTTTGCGTGGCATAGCAGATGTCGTCCTTGCGCGGACCACCGATGTTCGGGAAGCGCGCACGCAGGGCGTCGATGACACGGCTGGTGTCATCCATCGACAGAGTCGTCTGGGTCACGAAGGCCAGGTGCTCGGGATCGCGAACCTGAAGGTTGGCGACATCGTCCTCATCCTCGACCAGGTAGATCGCGCCGCCATTGCTGGCGTCGTACTGGCCCATGGTGCCCTCGACTTCCGGATGCCCGGCATGGCCGATGAGAATGCACTCCTTGCCATCGCGACTGTACTTGGCCACCTCGATGTGAACCTTGGTCACCAGCGGGCAGGTGGCGTCGAACACCTTCAGCCCCCGGCCGGCCGCTTCCTGGCGCACGGCCTGGGAAACACCATGGGCGCTGAAGATGACGATGACGTCGTCCGGCACCTGGTCGAGCTCTTCGACGAAGATGGCCCCGCGGTTGCGCAGGTCCTCGACCACGAACTTGTTGTGCACCACTTCATGACGCACATAGATCGGCGGGCCGAAGACTTCCAGGGCGCGGTTGACGATCTCGATCGCCCGGTCGACCCCCGCGCAGAATCCGCGAGGGTTGGCGAGTTTGATTTGCATGCTCGGCTCCAGGCTTACAGGGCCTTGACCTCGAGGATCTCCACCTCGAAAGTCAGGGTCTTGCCAGCCAGTGGGTGATTGAAATCGATGGTCACCTGGTCGTCGTCGAACGCCTTGACCACGCCAGGCAGCTCGGCGTTGGCGGCGTCGTTGAAGATCACCAGCAAGCCTTCGGACAACTCCATGTCAACGAATTGCGAGCGCGGCATGACCTGTACGTTCTGCGGGTTCGGCTGGCCGAAGGCGTTCTCAGGGACGATGGTCAGCGTACGCTTGTCACCGGCCTTGAAGCCGAACAGCGCGGTTTCAAAGCCTGGCAGCAGATTACCGTCGCCCACCTTGAAGGTGGCCGGTGCCTTGTCGAACGTGCTGTCGACGGTGTCGCCGTTTTCCAGGTGCAGCGCGAAGTGCAGGGTGACTTCAGTGTTCTGACCGATACGGGTTTCAGTCATGGACAGGCTCTCCGGACTTCTTGCTCTTGAACATATCCAGCGCCAGCATCACCGCACCAACGGTGATAGCGCTGTCGGCCAGGTTGAAGGCCGGGAAATACCAACGGTTCTGCCAGTGCACCAGGATGAAGTCGACCACGTGGCCCAGCACAATGCGGTCGTACAGGTTGCCCAGCGCACCACCGAGCACCAGCGCCAAGGCCACGGCCAGCCAGGTGTCGTTGCGCCCCAGGCGCTTGAGCCAGACCACCAGCACCGCACTGACCACCACGGCGATCAGGGCGAACAGCCAGCGCTGCCAGCCGGAGCTGTCGGCCAGGAAGCTGAATGCAGCACCAGTGTTGTAGGCCAGGGTCCAGCTGAAGTAATCGGGGATGACCACGATCTGCTGGTACAGCTTAAGGGCACCCTCGAAATAGACCTTGGTGGCCTGGTCAAGGACCAGGACCACCAGGCTCAGCCAGAGCCAGGCAAGGCGCCCCAAGCGCCCCGCTGCAGGATTAGGCATAGTGGCGCACCTCGCCGGAACCGCTGAGGTTGTCTACGCAGCGGCCGCAGATTTCCGGATGCTCCGGGTGGCTGCCGACGTCGGCGCGGAAGTGCCAGCAACGGCCGCACTTGGCATGGCCGGACTTGACGACTTTCAGCTTGAGGCCTTCGACTTCGGTTGTCACGGCATCGGCCGGCGCCTGGACGAACGGCACCACGCTGGCGGCGGAAGTGATCAGCACGAAGCGCAGTTCATCGCCCAGTTTGGCCAGGTCGGCGCTCAGGCCTTCTTCGGCGAACAGGGTGACTTCAGCCTGCAGGTTGCCACCGATGGCCTTGGCCGCGCGCTGGTTCTCCAGCTCCTTGTTGACCGCTGCCTTGACCGCCATGACGCGATCCCAGTAGGCGCGATCCAGCTCGAAGCCTTCCGGCAGCTCGGACAGCCCTTGGTACCAAGTGTTGAGCATCACCGACTCGTTGCGCTCGCCTGGCAGGTACTGCCAGATCTCGTCGGCGGTGAACGCCAGGATCGGGGCGATCCAGCGCACCAGGGCCTCGCTGATGTGGTACAGCGCGGTCTGGCAGGAGCGTCGGGCGACACTGTTGGCGCCGGTGGTGTACTGGCGGTCCTTGATGATGTCGAGGTAGAAGCCACCCAGCTCCTGAACGCAGAAGTTGTGCACCTTGGAGTAGACGTTCCAGAAACGGTACTCGCTGTAGTGCTCTTCGAGTTCGCGCTGCAGCAGCAAGGTGCGGTCGACGGCCCAGCGGTCCAGCGCCAGCATGTCGTCGGCCGGCAGCAGGTCACGGGCCGGGTCGAAGCCGGACAGGTTGGAAAGCAGGAAGCGCGCGGTGTTACGGATACGACGGTAGGCGTCGGCGCTACGCTGCAGGATCTGCTCGGAGACCGCCATTTCGCCGGAATAGTCGGTGGCCGAGACCCACAGGCGCAGGATATCGGCACCCAGGGTGTCGTTGACCTTCTGTGGCTCGATGGTGTTGCCCAGCGACTTGGACATCTTGCGGCCGCTCTCGTCCACGGTGAAGCCGTGGGTCAGCAGTTCGCGATATGGCGCATGGTTGTCGATGGCGCAGCCGGTCAGCAAGGAAGAGTGGAACCAGCCGCGGTGCTGGTCGGAGCCTTCCAGGTACAGGTCGGCGCGCGGGCCGGTCGAATGGCCGATATCGTGGGAACCACGCAGCACATGCCAGTGGGTGGTGCCGGAGTCGAACCAGACGTCCAGGGTGTCGGAGATCTTGTCGTACTGGCCGGCTTCTTCACCGAGCAATTCAGCGGCATCCAGCTTGAACCACGCCTCGATGCCTTCCTTCTCGACGCGCTTGGCCACTTCTTCCATCAGCTCGACGGTGCGCGGGTGCAGCTCGCCGGTCTGCTTGTCGAGGAAGAACGGAATCGGCACGCCCCAGTTGCGCTGACGCGAGATGCACCAGTCAGGGCGATTGGCGATCATCGCGTGCAGGCGGGCCTGGCCCCAGGACGGCACGAACTTGGTGTCTTCGATGGCCTTGAGGGCACGCTCACGCAGCGGCTCGCCGGTGGTGGGCTGCTTGTCCATGCCGACGAACCATTGGGCGGTGGCGCGGTAGATCAGCGGGGTCTTGTGACGCCAGCAGTGCATGTAGCTGTGGCTGATGGTCTCGGTGTGCATCAGCGCGCCGACTTCGCTCAGCTTGTCGACGATGGCCGGGTTGGCCTTCCAGATGAACTGGCCGCCGAAGAACGGCAGCGACTCGACATACACGCCGTTGCTCTGCACCGGGGTGAGGATATCTTCGTTAACCATGCCATAGCGCTTGCAGGTGACGAAGTCGTCTTCACCGTAGGCTGGCGAGGAGTGCACCACGCCGGTACCGGCGCCCAGTTCGACGTAGTCGGCCAGGTAGATCGGCGACAGGCGGTCGTAGAACGGGTGACGGAAATTGATCAGTTCAAGTGCCGAACCCGGCGCGGTGGCGATCACCGAACCTTCCAGGTTGTAGCGCTTGAGGCAGGACTCGACCAGTTCTTCGGCCAGCACCAGCAGGCGCTCGCCGGTGTCGACCAGGGCGTAGTTGAACTCCGGGTGGATATTCAGCGCCTGGTTGGCCGGGATGGTCCAAGGGGTGGTGGTCCAGATGACGATGGCGGCGGGCTTGGCGAGGCTCGCCAGGCCGAAGGCGGCAGCCAGCTTGTCGGCATCGGCGACCGGGAAGGCCACGTCGATGGTCTGGGATTTCTTGTCGGCATACTCGACTTCGGCCTCGGCCAGTGCCGATCCGCAGTCGAAACACCAGTTCACAGGCTTGAGGCCCTTGAACACGAAACCTTGCTTGACCATCTCGGCCAGGGCACGGATTTCACCAGCCTCGTTGGCAAAGTTCATGGTCTTGTAGGGGTTGTCCCAGTCGCCCAGGACACCCAGGCGGATGAACTCGGTCTTCTGGCCTTCGATCTGCTCGGCGGCGTACTCACGGCACAGTTCGCGGGTGCGGTCTGCGGTCAGGTGCTTGCCGTGGGTGACCTCGACCTTGTGCTCGATCGGCAGGCCGTGGCAGTCCCAGCCCGGTACGTAGGGCGCATCGAAGCCCGACAGGGTCTTGGAACGGACGATCATGTCCTTGAGGATCTTGTTCAGCGCATGACCGATATGAATCTTGCCGTTGGCATAGGGCGGGCCGTCATGGAGGACGAACTTCGGACGATCCTTGCCAATTTCACGCAGCTTCTGGTACAGGCCAATGCTGTCCCAGCGCTGCAGGATCTGCGGTTCGCGCTGAGGCAGGCCGGCCTTCATCGGGAAGGCGGTGTCCGGAAGGTTAAGCGTGGCTTTGTAGTCGGTCATTTCAGGCTCTTCGTTAGCGGTTGAGCGTGCCAATGGGCACGTGCGGCGGCGATGTCCGCGTCGATCGCCGACTTCAGCGCCTCCAGGGAGGCGAAACGCTGCTCCTCGCGCAGCTTCTGGTGGAACTCCACCGTCAGGCGCCGGCCATACAGATCGCCGGCGAAATCCAAAAGATGAATCTCCAGGTGGGGACGGCCATCACCGGCGACGGTGGGACGAACCCCGATGTTGGCGACACCTGGCCAGACCTTGCCGTCGATCTCGGCGCTGGTCAGGTAGACGCCGCTCAGCGGCACGCGGCGGCGCTTGAGCTGGATATTGGCGGTGGGTGTGCCGAGCTGGCGCGCCAGCTTCTGGCCGTGCAACACCCGGCCGGTAATACGGTAGGGGCGGCCCAGCAGGTGCGCAGCCAGCTCGAAATCGGCTTGGGCCAACGCCTTGCGCACCTCGGTGCTGCTCACCCGCAGTCCGTCCTGGATGACGGTGTTGGCCGCCTCCACGCTGAAACCGTATTGATGCCCGGCCTCGACCAGGAAGGCGAAGTCGCCGGCGCGGTCGCAGCCGAAGCGGAAATCATCACCCACTTCGAGGTGGCGCACACCCAGGCCGTCGACCAGGATGGCCTTGACGAACTCTTGGGCGCTGAGCTGGCTCAGGCGCTGGTTGAAGGCCAGGCACAGGACCCGATCGATACCCTCGGCAGCCAGCAGTTCGACCTTGTCGCGCAGCCGAGCCAGGCGAGCAGGTGCGGTATCGGGGGCGAAGTATTCACGTGGTTGAGGCTCGAAGATCACCACGCAGGTTGGCAGGCCAAGCGCCTGCCCACGCTCGCGCAGGCGCGCCAGGATTGCCTGGTGGCCACGGTGAACCCCGTCGAAGTTGCCAATGGTGGCGACACAGCCCCGGTGCTCGGGGCGCAGGTTGTGAAGACCTCGAACCAGCTGCATAACGCGCTTCTTGCTCATAAAGTGGCCGATTATAACCACACCCGGGCGCCGGTGACAGGCAGCAGCGCCAGGGGGTGACGTGGAATGCGAAAAACCGACGTCTGACCCGACATCGGCCTTAGTGCAAGGCCTTGCGGGCAAAATGCCGAGGCCGGAACCCGCACAGGAACAGGCAACCGAAGTAGGTCACCACACCCGCGAAGATCAATGCCCCTAGACGCAGGAATCGCTCAGGCATCCCGCCCTGCTCCCAGGCTGGCATGTAATGCATGCCAGCCAGCAGCACACCGGACATCAGGCCCACCGCCAGTACCAGCTTGCACAGAAACACCGCCCAGCCCGGCTGCGGCTGGAACAACTGCTGGCTGCGCAACTTCCAGTACAGCAAACCGGCATTCAGGCAAGCCCCAAGACTGATCGCCAGGGCAAGGCCCGCATGCTGCAACGGACCGATCAGGGCCAGGTTGAGCAGTTGGGTGCAGACCAAGGTGAAGATCGCGATCTTCACCGGCGTACGGATATTCTGCTGCGCATAGAAGCCCGGGGCCAGCACCTTGACGAGAATCAGCGCGAGCAGGCCGACCGAATAGGCGATCAGGGCGCGCTGGGTCATGGCAGCATCGAACGCAGTGAACTTGCCGTACTGGAACAGCGCGACGGTCAGCGGCTCGGCGAGAATGCCCAGGGCCAAGGTGCAAGGCAGCACCAGCAAGAAGCACAGACGCAGCCCCCAATCGAGAATCCGCGAATACTCGTGCCGGTCACGATTGGCGTAGGTCTTGGCCAGGGTCGGCAGCAAGATGGTGCCCAGCGCTACGCCCAGCACGCCGGAGGGCAACTCCATGAGGCGGTCGGCGTAGTACATCCAGGACACCGAACCGGCCACCAGGAAGGAGGCGAAGATTGTGTTGATGATCAGCGAGATTTGGCTGACGGACACTCCGAGGATCGCCGGCAGCATCTGCTTGAGCACACGCCAGACGCCGGTGTCGCGCAGGTTCAGCCGCGGCAGCACGAGCATACCGATCTTCTTCAATGCCGGCAGTTGGTACAGCAGCTGCGCCAGCCCCCCGGCAAGCACACCCCAGGCCAAGGCCATGATGGGTGGATCAAAATACGGGGTGAGCAGCACGGCGAAGGCGATCATGGCGACGTTCAACAGCGTCGGGGTGAAGGCCGGCACCGAAAAACGGTTCCAGGTATTGAGGATCGCCCCGGCCAGCGAGGAAAGAGAGATCAGCAATATATAAGGAAATGTCACCCGCAGCAGGGCGGTGGTGAGCTCGTATTTTTCGGCACTGTCGACGAAGCCCGGAGCGGTCACCCAGACCACCCAGGGCGCGGCGAGAATTCCCAGGGCGGTGACCAGAGCCAGCGCCAGGGTCAGCAGGCCGCTGACGTAGGCAATGAACGTGCGGGTCGCTTCCTCACCCTGCTGAGTCTTGTACTCCGCCAGAATCGGCACGAACGCCTGCGAGAACGCACCTTCGGCGAAGATCCGGCGCAGCAGGTTGGGCAGCTTGAAGGCGATGAAAAAGGCATCGGTCGCGATACCGGCGCCGAAAACCCGCGCCAGGATGGTGTCGCGTATGAACCCGAGTACCCGGGAGATCATGGTGATGGAACTGACGGCGGCCAGGGATTTGAGCAGGTTCATGGAAAAATTTCACGCCAGGGACGGAGGGCGCTGCCAGAAAGCGCCCGAATGTGCGATACTTCCGCGCCGTTGAAGGGGAAGCCAAAACTCCCGAGTTTACAGGTCGCTGCGCAGAAAGGAATCATTCCTTCACGCTCGCGAACCGCTCGGCGGAACCCTCAAGGTGGCCTTGACAACCGTTCGACTGATCGGCATGATTCGCGGCCTATTTTGTTTGCTATTTACCTAAAGTCTTTCGAGGAGCTCGACGGTGGCCAACTCACCTTCCGCCAAGAAACGTGCAAAACAGGCTGAGAAGCGTCGCAGCCACAACGCCAGCCTGCGTTCCATGGTCCGCACCTACATCAAGAATGTAGTCAAGGCCATCGACGCAAAAGACGCCGAAAAAGCGCAAGCCGCCTACACCCTGGCTGTGCCTGTTATCGACCGTATGGCCGACAAAGGCATCATCCACAAGAACAAGGCTGCTCGCCACAAAGGCCGTCTGAATGGCCACATCAAGGCGCTGAAAGAAGCTGCAGCTGCCTAAGCGATGCGCTTGTCGAAAAACCGACCCTAGGGTCGGTTTTTTATTGCCTGCGATTTGAGCCAATGAAAAGGGCCGCAGTGAGACCCCGTCACCACGCAACGCGCCGAGCCTTGCATGGTGACAGGGCCGCACTGCGGCCCCTTTTGCACGTACTATTTGCCGATCTGGATCTTCGGCGCCCACAGCAGCCATTCATCCTCAGGCTTGTCGAACAGGGCGAAGGTCTGTTGCGGCCGGGCTGGACTGCCCATCTTGTCGCCATCGGGCGTCGCGAAGGCAATCCCGCCATCGATAAGCGTCTCCAAGGACTCGGTGCGAACCGTGGCGCCCTTGAACAGGCCCCAGTCGAAGCCAAAGCCGCTGCTGTTCCAGAACCGGCTCCCACCACGCACCAAGGCCGCGTAGCGAGGCTCGATAAGGATGTGGATAAGGACACGATCAGCGGTCTGCCCCAGCTCGAAGCCCGTCACCTTGCCCACTGTCACCTCACGATAGGTCACCGGCACGCCGGGCTTGATGGATCCACGACGCGGTGCACTGAGGGTCAGCGGCAAGCCGACCTCCGGCTCGGTCAGCTCGGGCGCCTCGGGCAAGGCGATAAAGTCGCGCTGCGGCCCCTTGGACTTCAACGCTGGCAGCACCTCAAGGTAGAGCCCGCCAACCAGGGTATCGAGGTTTTCGGTACGCACTAGGCCAAAGGCCGGCTTGACCACCCAGAACTGGGTACCAACCCGGGCGATGCGGTCCTGGGCTCCGGTGATGCGCGCCCGCAGCAGCACAGCCTGCAGGTCGGACGTCAGGTCGACGCTTTCCACACTCCCCACATCCAGGCCGCGGAAGCGGATAGGCGTGCCTGGCTTAAGGCCATCGGCGCGATCCACACGAATGGTGATCTGGGTACCCGCACGATCCGCGGCCTCCTGATTGTCGTGCAGGCGGAAGCGGGGAATGCGCCGTTTCAAAGGCACATCAGCCTTTGGCGTATCGAATGCCACACCACCTGCCATGAGCGTCTGCAGCGATTCACTCTTGACCTTGATCCCCGAAAGATCGCCAGACAAGGTGATGCCACTGGCATTCCAGAAGCGCGAGGAGCCGTTGACCAGATGGGCGTACTCCTTCTCGATATGCACGCCAATCAGGATGCGCTTGCTGTTGCGAGCAAACTGGTAGCTTTGCACGCTACCAACCTTGACCTGGCGATACATCACCGGGCTTCCGACTTCCAGCGAGCCCAGGTTATCGGCAAACAGCACCATGTGCAGGCCTGGCGCTTTCAGGTCCAACGGTGGCGCCTTCGGGCGCGCCTCGAACTCGCGCTGTGGCTTGGCGCCCTTCTCGCCTGGACGTATGGCGATATAGTTGCCTTTGACCAAGGCCTCCAGGCCCGTGATACCGGCCAGCGAAATGGAAGGCTTGACCACCCAGAACTGCGTCCCTTCGACCAGGTAGTCTTCGGCCAGCGGGTCGAGTGTCAACTCGGCCGTGGCGCTGGTCAGGTCGTCCGCGATCTTCATCGTTTTCAACGACCCCACCTGGATACCTTTGTACATGACAGGGGTACGCCCAGCCTGCAGGCCTTCGTAGTCTGTCAGCTTGACCTTGATACGGATACCCGCCTGAGCAGCGTCGAAGTCCTCGTACAGACGGAAAGGCAGGCTGGGGTCGGTGGGAGGGCTGTCCTTGCGGTATTCGGGAGTGGCAAAGGCGATGCCCCCGGCGACAATGCTGGCCAAGGATTCACTGCGCACCTTCACACCCGATAGATCCGCATCGATGCTGATGCCACTGGCATTCCAGAATCGTGTGTGCTTGCGCACCAGATTCGCGTAGGCCGGCTCAATGAACACTTTGATCTCTACCGTGTCCTGGTCTTCGGAAAGGCGGTAGCTCTTCACCCGGCCGACCTGGATCTGCTTGTAGAAAATAGGGCTGTCGCGATTGAGCGAGCCCAGACGATCGGCCTTGAGGGTCAGGTGCAGGCCCGGCTCGCTATCGGACAACGGCGGTGCCTCGGAGAGGGCGGTAAAGCGCTTGGTCTTCTCCCCCTCACCGGGGCTGACGGCAATGTAGTTACCTGAAACCAGCGTTTCCAGCCCTGTGATCCCTGCCAGGCTGACGCTCGGCTTCACCAGCCAGAAGCGCGTCCCGGTGGTCAGATGCGGCTCGGCCTCCTTCCTCATCTCGATGGTGGCGATGACACCCGTATTGCTTCCTTTGGCATCGAGCACCAAGGCCTTCACCTTGCCAACGGACATGCCCTTGTAGATGACTTCGGTCTTGTTGGCGACGATGCCTTCACCGGACAGGAAACGAACCTGGATATCTACCCCTGAATCACGATAGGCCTGCCAAGCCAGCCAGCCACCTATCAGCAAGGCAATCAGCGGCAAAATCCATATCGCCGACCAGTTCGAAGCTGGGCGGGTTTTAGCCGTAGGCATGTCACTCATGGTCGTTATCCGACTCCGTGTTATCCCAAATCAGTCGGGGATCGAAAGTTAAAGCTGCAAGCATCGTCAGTATCACCACAGAGGCGAAGGCGACGGCGCCCAAGTTGGCTTCGACGCTGGCAATACGGCCGAAATTCACCACCGCCACCAAGATGGCGATGACGAAGATATCCAGCATGGACCAGCGGCCAATGAACTCGATGAAGCGGTACATCAGGATCCGCTGACGCGCCGACAGCGGTTGATGACGTTGCACCGAATACAACAACAGCCCGATACCCACCAGCTTGAAGGTGGGCACCAGAATACTGGCAATGAACACCACGGCGGCGATAGGCAACATGCCGTGCTTGAGCAGGGTGATGACTCCAGACATGATCGTGTCCGGGCTGCCCTGCCCCAGCGCGCTGACTGTCATGATCGGCAACACGTTGGCGGGAATATAGAGAATGGACGCGGTGATCAGAAGCGCCCAAGTGCGCACGATACTGTTGGGGCGCCGTGCATGCACGGTGGCGCCGCAACGGGTACAGGACTGCGCATCACTGCCAGATGCCTGCCGGTTCAGCTCATGACACTCATTACAGACCAGGATGCCTGCATCAATCGCCCGCATGCTCATCCTCCCCCGACAACGCACTCCAGATCTGATGTGGTGACATCACTACCTCCAGCCATACCTGGACCAATAACAAACTGATGAAACAAAACAGCCCCAGGCCTATGGTCAGTTCCGCGAGATCGACCAGTTTGACGATGGCAACCAGCACCCCCATGAAGTAGACCTCGAGCATGCCCCAGTCACGCAGGTGGTGATAAATACGATAGAAGAGCAATCCGTAACTTCGTCCGATATCTAGGCGAATGCTCAATAGAACCAGTAATTGGCAGAGAAGCTTGAGCAATGGGATCGCCATGCTGCATAGGAACACGACGACTGCCACGCCGCGCATATTCGAGTTGAATAGGCCTAGCACACCACTCCAGACAGTGTCGTCCGACGTCTGACCGAGCAAGTGCAGCTGCATGATGGGCAGAAAGTTGGCGGGCACATAGAGCAGCAAGGCCGTCAACACCAACGCAAGGCTGCGATTGACCACGTTGTGACGATGAGCATAAAGCTCGTAGCCACACCGCGGGCAATGTGCCTTTTCGTCATTCTGTAGCACCGGCTTACGCATCAACAGGTCGCATTCGTGGCAAGCCACGAGCTTATCCAGCGGCAAATGGGCCAGCGCTTCGGAGTCGACAGGATTAAGCATATCGAAATTCTGAATAGATGAATGGAGGCTATTCTAGTGCTCTGACTCAAATTGTGGGAGATGATGGCCATGGGGATGGCTCTGGGTGCCGGACCGCTTGCTAGTGGAGCGTAGCGGTCGGCACCAGAAAAGACAAAACCCCTACCTGCTCGCGCAGATAGGGGTTTTGCGAAATGAATCTTGACGATGACCTACTCTCACATGGGGAAGCCCCACACTACCATCGGCGATGCATCGTTTCACTGCTGAGTTCGGGATGGGATCAGGTGGTTCCAATGCTCTATGGTCGTCAAGAAATTCTGTTGCCAGACTGTCTTATGACACTCCAGCCAATTCGGATATGTGATCGTTGTGGTTGCGAACTTTCGGTTCTTTCGTCTTCACCACCGCAATCTGCAGAAGCAAATTGCTTGGGTGTTATATGGTCAAGCCTCACGGGCAATTAGTATCGGTTAGCTCAACG
>NZ_FMYX01000004.1 GCF_900102675.1 Pseudomonas guariconensis | reverse complement strand
AGATGATGGTGCCGCAGACCAGGGAATGGACTGCACCTGACTGACAGTCAGGCATGCCCCGGTCATCGCATTGCTGCTTGCACTTGGCTCAGGATCTTCAGGCACTGGTCTCGTCAGCCAATGCAGCCTCCACCCGCCCACCGGTAACGGTGTTCAGGAGGCCAGATCATGAGATGCCCTTGCTCCCGGTCGTAAGGAGCCGCCAGTCCCGCGTTGGGGGCCTTCCCCACAGGTCGCAGGGGCCTTGATCCCTGATAACACTCAACATTCTTGGCGGGATGACGTGGGGCGAGGATCGGAGAGCGAACGATGAGGTGATTCGACATGGCATTGGTCGGCAAACGCAATGGCCGCAATTTCGGCTACGGCAGGCAATTGAGCTACGCAGGACCGCAGGCGCTGAAAGACATGTTTGGCGGTGGCCACTACGGCACGGTCAAAGCGCACTGTGATCGATGGCAGGCATTCGTGAAGTGGTGCCGCTCCGAACAAGGGCCAAGTATCAATGATGCGCGGCAGATTGATCGGAAGGTATTGACGGACTATGCGGCGTATCTGCGCGATGCGGTTGAGTGCGGTAGCCTCGCCATCAGCACCGCACAAAACCGCCTATCCAGCGTTAACAGGACAATGGCGGCGCTGCGCGGTGATCAGTGTGTGAAATTACCCAGTCCGAGCAAGGCGTCGGGAATGCAACGCACCGGGATTCGCCACTCAGTACCGCAGGGCCAAGACCGCGATCAGGTTAAAGAGATCGTCAATGCGCTTTGCCGAAATCATCAGCAACGGACCGCCGCGATTGTCCTGTTGGCGCGAGCCACTGGCATGCGCTTGCGTGAAGCCATATTGGCTGACCTGCCACGACTTAGCCGTCAGGCTGAAGCCTGCGGCAAAATCAACATCCAGGAAGGCACCAAAGGTGGCCGCGCCGGCGCTTCGGCGCCACGTTGGATAGCAGTGGATGATCATATTCGTGATGCTCTTGGATTCGCATCGAAA
Organism: Pseudomonas guariconensis; assembly: GCF_900102675.1. Taxonomy (GTDB): domain Bacteria; phylum Pseudomonadota; class Gammaproteobacteria; order Pseudomonadales; family Pseudomonadaceae; genus Aquipseudomonas; species Aquipseudomonas guariconensis. The sequence goes on along the minus strand of NZ_FMYX01000004.1, from coordinate 407,346 downwards.
GCGTCACCTTCAGGTAGCCGAAACCTGATTGCGCCAGATGAGAGCTACCTGAATCTTCTGCAAGAAAGCATCCGCTCTGCGCGGGATATCCTGCATGCGCACAACCTCAAGGGCTTCCATGAGCTACGAGCGGCGTACGCATGTGAGCGCTACGAGCAGATCACCCAACACCCCGCGCCAATTAACGGCGGCCAATGTTGCCAGGTAGATAGGAACCTTGATCGTGAGGCCCGGTGGCAAATCAGCTGCGAGCTGGGGCACGGGCGGATCGACGTGGTCGCTGCCTACATAGGAGGTCGCAGATGAATAAGGTATTCGATATGGAGCTGTTCTTGGCTGCGGTGCTGACGGGATCGCACTCCACACAACAACGCCATTTGCGACAGGCGAAAATCATCCAGGCTGAGATTGCAAACCGCTGGCAGCGAGAAACGCCTTGGACTTGGCGGCGAAAGCATCTAATTTGGTTTCTAGAGCATTGTGTCGCTGGACGAAGTGAGGCGACGCGGTACTACTATCTTCTCACTGTTCGGCTACTGGCTAGACGCCTGAAAGCATCATGGTCCTTCCATCTGTAGATGCATCTGATCCTCACCGTCAGGATTGCAAATGACTCGATGCGACGTCCTCAGGCGAGTCGTCAGTGGCGACCAACGGTCGTCAAGGTACAGCGCAAAGGTGTAGATCTTTCGCCACGGCAGACGAAGCGAAGCCTGACGAAGCTCTGTGCGGAGCGATCGAATATATTCCTTGAAGGGAATGTCGACTGTTGGTAAGGTCCACTCCGCGTATGGAGGTTGATATGTCTCAAAAAACTAAAGTGATCGCTGCCGTATACGGCAAAGAGCATGATGCCGGAAGGGTCGTAGGCCAGTCGTTGAGAAGCCTGAGAGAGGCTGTCGGATACACTCAGCTCCAAATGGCAGAGAAGTTAGGAATTGGTCAGGCGGCCATTTCAAAAATCGAAGCACGGGGCGACGTACAAATCTCCTCCTTAAAAAAGTACGTTGAAACTCTCGGCGCATCTTTACGAATTGAGGCGGCATTCAGTGCTGACAGCGACGTATCCGCTCGCCTACGCGGAGAGCTTGATATAGAAGAACACTCTAACAGGCAGTTGATATTACCGATATTCAGCAGCGACGAGCCAACGCCAACAGCGACCAAAGATCTAATTATAAGTATCCACCCACAATACTCGGAAAAAATTTTAAAAGGCAAAAAAACCGTAGAGCTTCGTAGACGTTTCCCTCTATCCACAGCGAAAGGGACGAAAATCTATATTTACTCAACATCCCCCGTGATGGCTATTGTTGGGTGCGCAGAAATTTCCGACATCATTAAACTTCCTATTCAAAACATATGGAAGAAATACTCAAAATCCGCATTAATTAAGAAGCATGATTTTGAAGTGTACTTTGAAGGTTTGACAGAGGGTTTTGCACTCGAGCTAACAAATGCACGAACATTTCAGACCCCAATGAATCTTAAAGAACTCAGAGAGCGGTTTAACTTCACCCCTCCTCAGTCCTTTATTTATGCCAAGCAGGAAATGCGCAGGGCCCTCATGGATGAACAGACAAATATATCTAATTGATACTAATATTGTAATCGGCCTAGAAGACAACAAAACTGTTCAACCTGTATTTTCGACATTTATACAGTTAGCAACAAAAAACAAGGTTGGCGTATTCATTCATGCAGCCGCAAAGGATGATATAGCGCGCGACAAAAACATCGAACGCCGCAATATCTCGGCAAGTAAGCTTGAAAAATTCAGCCACATCGAAAGAGTTCGTGGGTTTGATGCAAGCACACTTGGCGATGAGTTCGGAAAAATCAGAAAGCCAAATGATGTAGTAGATGTCACTCTATTACATTCATTGCATATTGGCGCGGCAGACTTCCTGGTAACTCAGGATAGAGGCCTGCATGAAAGAGCGAGACGTCACTCATCAGAATTAGGCAGGCGTGTCCTTCATATTGCCGACGCCGTAGACCTCCTGCAAACTACGTTTGAGCCAAAAGAAAGCCCTGTACGCTTTGTAGAGGAAGTTTCAGCAAATACAATACCTTTAAGCGATAAAATATTTGACAGCTTGAGAGAAGACTACGCCCCTTTCGATCAATGGTGGAAAGAAAAATGTGTTCGGGAACATAGGCAATGCTGGATTGTTTCAGACTACAGCACTAAAAGCATAGCAGGCCTAGTCGTTAGGAAAGATGAAACCTCAGGCAACACGGATGCAAAATTACCTGCCAATAAAATACTAAAAATTTGTACATTCAAGGTCCGCCCCGAAAGCAGGGGTGTCAAGCTTGGGGAACTATTACTAAAAAAAGTATTTTGGTTTGCTCAGAAAAACGCCTACGACCTAGTGTACGTTACCACATACAAAACTCAAAACTCGCTTATTGATCTACTCGAATATTACGGCTTTCAAAATACTGCAACAAAACAAGATGGCGAACTCATCTACGAAAAGCGTTTTTCCCAAAACAGGCTATCTCGCGAGCCTGGGCAGGACCTTTTCACTATGGCCAAGATTAACTACCCGCGCTTCGTATCAGACGCTGGCGTGAGAGCGTTTGGCATACCTATTAAAGAGAGCTACCACGACACGTTATACCCAGATTTAAAGTATGATCCTCAAGGTGACCTATTCGAGAGTTCTGGGCTGATAGGCGGGCCAAACCGCCCCGGCAATACTATAAGAAAAGTTTATCTCTGCCGGGCCAAATCAAAGCTCGGCGAACCTGGATCACTGCTGTTTTTTTACAAAAGCAAATCAAAACACGAACCGTCTCAGTCAATTACTGCCGTTGGGATTTTTGAAGAACTTGCAAATGCAAACTCAACAAAAGAACTGATGACTTTGTCCGGCGGACGGTCTGTCTACAGCGAACAAGAGCTTGAAAGCTGGCAAGCATCCAAAGAAAATCCGATAAAAGTTATCAATTACTTGTTAGCAGGGTATATTGACCCACCTGTCAGCTTATCTGAATTACAAGAAATTGGTATTTTCAGAGAGCATCCGCCACAATCCATATTTGAAATAAAGGAAAATCTTGGAAAGCTACTGCTAAGGGCAAAGCTCGGCTTTGAAACATAGAGAAGAGGAGATGCAATGCCAACCTTAATCAGTCACCGTGAGCTAGACGTCAAAAAACTGGTGACCACTGCTGAAAACTCCAGAAAATCAGGCTGCTGCAAAACTTGGAAGGGAATGCTAAGCTCTTGACAAACTTTCCGCGCTTGCGCTCTTTCATGCTCTAGGAATACGCCAATATCAACTGCACTTTTCGCAGAATCTCTAGCTGCTAGGCGTGACTGTATAGTATTAACATCAGCCTCCAAGACCACCACACCTGTAATTTCTATATCCTGAAAAACAGAAGATTCCAACTTAACAAAATCTGAAGCAGCATTGATTAAAACAAAATGCCCATCCAAAATTAAAGGCTGCCCTCCCTTAATAATTCGCTTGACAGCAGACTTTAATGCGAGCTGATTTTCATCAACATTTTTAACTTTTTTATCTACACTCCAATCCGCGAGAGTTCGTTCTTTACGTATTAGCCCACTCGCACTCTCATACGCAACTGAAAACTCATCCGCATATCGCTGACAGAGAAAGCTCTTACCCACCCCATGAACCCCTGCCACAAATACTGTCATATACGCTCCAAAATATTTACCATCACATAATAATTGATACCGATTTTTGAAAAAACTAGAAAAACACCTAACCTAAAATGTCGACATCAGTATAGTTGCATTCATCAAATTAACAAGATTTAAGGTGTGAGCGTTAGGCTTAGTGAGAGCGAAAGGCAAAGGGCAAAAATCTCCTGGATGGTCTGAGCGTGCGACTGGCCAGAACAGCACGAAGGTGAGCCTGATTTATCCCAGCTTTCAGTATATATTCGGGTTTGGGATTGGCAAGTGGTTTGGAATTGAGCCGCACGCCGAATTTACTGCGACATCACAATAACTTTAGAACACAAATCTTCTAACTAAACAATCTTGCATACTTGAAGTCAAATCAATTCACACGCACTATGGCCTGATCACAACAATCCACAAAGGCCAACGCTCGCTACGGACTTTGATAAATTTTATAGGTTTGATTTATACTAAGATCTGTCCGTTAGCTGAAACCTTTACGGTGTTGGCTCGTAAAATCTAATTAGGCGGACATCTAAATTCTTTAAGGAGGAAAATGTCAATCTCCCTCTCGTGCATTTTCTGTAAAAGCCATGAGGCTTCGTCCTTAGCACATATCGTCCCTGAGTCGTTAGGTGGAAAGAATGCACCGACGGGTAGACCAGGCGTCACCTGCGATAGCTGCAATCAATACTTTGGACAAAAAGTTGAGTCTAAAGCACTGCAAAGCTTCCCGTTCAGCGCCTATCGTATGATGAGGGGAATACCCTCAAAGAAGGGACGTTTCGTTCGTATGGATACTGAGCTGGGACGACTAGAAGCCTCCATAACTCCTGGAGTAATTAAACTCGAGCCGCAGAATGATCAACTAAAGGCTTTTGTGGGACAAGGCCGGATTTCCCAATTCCATCTGATAGCCGAAGTCTCAGAACCACTAGCAGTGGCTCGGATGCTTCTTAAAATTGGACTTGAGCAGCTCGGTAAGAATTTTTATAACGTCGCTATCTCCGATCGTATGAGTGAGGCTCGAGATTTCGCTCGGAGGCCTGGAAGAGGTGATCACTGGTGGTTTATTCTCCGCACTGAGCCTAGAGAGATCCTTGCGAATGTTCAGGACAACACTTCCATTGAGATCATAGAACAAGAGAATGTGCTTGTTTCGGTAATGCGCCTACCTGGAATTACTACTTTCGTCCCATTAGAAAAGCGAGCTTTGCCGCCAGCGGAAAAATTCCTATCGGCTCCAGAGTTTCGAATAATTCGAGCCACATGCTGATATTACTAAATAACATTGAGCCATCAAGCGAATAATAGTCCACTGTATACTATGAGCTGTCGACTCAAACGTCGGATGCAAAGGGCTAAAGCTCATCAGCAGGGGAAGAATTTTTTGAGACAGTGATCTCAGATCACCGTCTCATCGGTTTGTGACCGGCAACCCGATAACGAAAAGCACCGAGCGGACGCGAATTCACCAGATCATCAAAAGTCCGCGTTTACCGTAAACCTCAGCGTTCCCATAAATGCAGAAATCTGATCCGGAGTTGCGTTGGGAGGACACGCTTCGACAAACTCACTGAAGGTTTTCACAATTGCGTAATTGAAGTCCTCCCATTCGCCGAATGCATAGGAGAATCGCACTAAGTCACACATGATAAACGTCTCTTTGGCTTTATGATTATTTTTGGGCCGGTGGGTGATTTTTCCGGCGACAATTATTATTTCAAAATGCTCAGAATATTTATCGTGATGAGGGTGAACTATTGTGTACGCATCGGAGTTGATCGGTAGGGAAGCACGAGGACTAAGAGCGCGATGCAGCACACTTTTATCTAGCTTAGCGATATTACACTCCTTGCATACCATCGCGAGGTTTAGAGGCTCATAGAGGAAGCGGGGGTAAACTGCCTTGGGAATTATATGCTCTACATCCCAGGTAAGCCCATGATTCTCTTTTTTCTCCATGCGGCAGTAGGCGCACCGATATTTTTGCTCTGCTAGGTAATGGGTACGTATTGTCCTCCGCAGTTCGACAATAGGACCGTCGGTCTGATTCCACTCCGTATGCGATACACCATCATAGCGGTTAACGTAGTTAAGGTTATCTCCAACGAAAACGATTGGCCGCATTTCCTACCTCAGCATCTGAACTTGATCAATGAGGTGGCGCACCGGGTCTCGTGAAGAAAGCCTTTCCCGAACCTGCAACAGCATTATGACTTGCTGCTCATCTTCATTGGTTAAGGTGGCGCGGCGGGAGATTTTTGTGAGGAGCATCAAAGCTATTCTAATCAAATACTCGTTATTGAATCCTGGGGTGTTGAACACTTGGGCCAACTGAAAGTCAGCAGAGCGATTAGCATACTCATGCGACTTGTAGATAGTTTTGTCTTCTAAGCTTAGAACGTACCCATTATCGCTGGTGAGACCAGCAACAATTTGAGGCGAATGGGTAGCGATTACGAAGTGGCAGCCTTTAAATTGCTCAAACGCTTTTTGTAGGTGGCCGATAATATCGCTTTGCCATTGTGGGTGAAGGCTAATTTCGGGCTCATCAATGCAGATGAGCGCATCATCCTGTATAGAACCAGCGATGCCCAGAATCATCACCAGCATGCACTGCTGTCCGGAGCTCGCTTGAGAAAGCTTTAGCCGACTTTTTGTAGACTTGACGCTCAAGGTGAGATCGGTAACACGGACAGCACCCTGTTCCAATGCATAAGCCAACTCACGCAGATCAAAAGCATGGTGCGTCCGACTACCATGTGTCAGATGAATCTCATAATTAATGCTTTTACGATTATTTATATACTTTAGTATTGGATATAATCGATCTATTACAGATTGATTTTTGCTGATCTTTTTGCTTAACGAATAACTATCTTCATTCAAATTAATTACTGCTTGCTCTTCGGCCTCTTGCTTCCTCCAGTATTGTTTGAACTTTGGATCAAGAGTAACATTAAACTCTAAGAGAGGTTCGAAATCTAAATACTCAAAAATATTAGCCATGCTGGAAAATTTCCAGCTATGGGCTTCAAGCCCACTGATAATAGATGCCAGGCTACGCGTCAGGGAAGATAGGTTGCCATGCTCGGAAGGAGCAATGTAATGATAGCGCTCGAAAAGCGACATGGTCTCGCGCGGTTTGGGAAAACGATCATGGCGACCTGTAGATACAGCGATTACTATACTGGGTGCTTCTTCAGAATACGGCGAGAGGATTAGCTCCTCGGAGGGTGACGACGTACTGTAATTGCTCCATGACTTAGAATTATTTTTATCCTGATAACGTTCCCTATCTGACAACTGTTCATTGTCAAATATATAATGACTCGCAATTTTCCTCAGCAGACGACTTTTGCCCGTCGCATTTTGCCCCACGACAAGGCTGAACACATTATTTCCATATGGATCGGCGCTAAGTGTTAGAGGCACCCAAGTATGATCCGTCGCGACTGCTTCAATAATAAATGCCATTCCATGCTCACTGTTGTGTAAATCGGCCGTTGAAGAAGTCCTTCCGAACCGATAGATTACAATATCACCGTTTGAGCCGTTTCTAGTGACGGTAACTCGTCTTGGGCCAAAAAGCGCGGCGCTATCAGTAGTACACGCAGCAGCCTATCAATTTACTGACTTCGGTGAAAACCTGTGAATCCTACGCCATAAGCAGCTAGCCGCACAATCGGGTGCATAGTGCTAGGTGGAGTGGTGATGGCTTCTGAAACTTTGTCGCGGATGGCATCGATCACTGATCACTAGGCCGTCTTGAAGTAAAACCACACCGACTCAGTAGAGAGAATCTTTTATTCGAGTCGTTGACCTTCTTTGGTCAATTGCAGTCTATTCATCGTAAAGGCCACTTCGGTCGGTGACTTTCGCATACCCTCATCAAAGCTACCCCTAACAGGTAAGCACGATAGACTGCCATACGTAGGACAACATCATTCATTTAGTTCTCCCATCGCCTGTGACCAACTGGGTGAATTCATAAGGATAAATTTAGAGATAGGGGACCTCAGACCTATAAATAAAATCATTTAAATTCATATGGTTATAAATATTTTCGACTCCTGGTGCCGCACCATACGCAGTATCAAAAAAGGCTCACCTTCACGGTGGGCCTTTTTTGTTTGCGTCGTTGACGCCAATCAACCTCTCCCCACGCATACCGCTTAGCCTGAAATCCCCAGGCCAGAACGGAGCATGCGCCATGGCCAAGAAATTCCCACACAACCCCAGCCACCCCGAGCGCATCTGCTGGGGCTGCGACCTGTATTGCCCGGCAAAAGCGCTGGCCTGTGGCAATGGTTCTGAACGGACCCAGCACCCGGCGGAACTGTTCGGTGAAGACTGGGAGCGCCAGCCCCAGCAGAACCAGGCGCTACTGCCGCATGCCGATGACAAACCTTGAAATGCTTTCCCTCGATGCGTTATAGCTAAAAAGGCATCCATAAAGAAAAGAGGCACTACAAGCCCCCATGCACGAGATCACACGTATCTATCGGTCCCATGGCCCGCTTGCCGCTCTGCTTGGCAAGGCCACCGGGCCCTTCCCTGCCGTTGTCCGATCTACCCTCGGCTGCTCTCCTCTCTCGACGCTGTTCCACACGCTGTCGATTCCACCTCGAGACATGCTGCTGGCGCACAAGCGCAAGCGCCCCGTGCCTCCACCTGCCTGCTGACACCTGAAGTCTTCACCCATCCACAGCCCTAGGCCTGTTGCCGTTCGGGGTTGGGGAGGTTTTGCCTTTTTTCGTGTTTACAGGACATCCTCATGACTATTCGCGTTGCCATCATCGGCGCCGGCCCGTCAGGCCTGGCGCAACTGCGTGCTTTCCAATCCGCCCATGCCAAGGGCGCACCTATGCCCGAAGTGGTCTGTTTCGAAAAACAGGCTGACTGGGGCGGCATGTGGAACTACACCTGGCGCACTGGCCTGGACCAGCATGGCGAACCGGTCCACGGCAGCATGTATCGCTACCTTTGGTCGAACGGCCCGAAGGAGTGCCTGGAGTTCGCCGACTACAGCTTCGATGAGCATTTCGGTCGGCCGATTTCTTCGTATCCTCCTCGCGAGGTGCTGTGGGACTACATCCAGGGCCGAGTGAAGAAGGCCGGTGTGCGCCAGTACATTCGCTTCAACACCGTGGTCAAGGCCGTGCGCTTCGATGACCAGAGCCGCACATTCACTGTCACTGCCCATGACTACGCTCAGGGTCAGGGCATCGAGCAGGTATTCGACTACGTGGTGGTGGCCAGCGGGCACTTCTCCACGCCGAACGTGCCGTCGTTCCCGGGCTTCGAGCGTTTTTCAGGACGCATCCTGCATGCCCACGATTTTCGCGATGCATTGGAGTTCGCCGGCAAGGACGTGCTGATCGTCGGCAGCAGCTACTCGGCCGAGGACATCGGCTCGCAGTGCTACAAGTACGGTGCCCGCTCGATCACCAGCGCCTATCGCACCCAACCGATGGGCTACCAGTGGCCCAAAGGGTGGGAAGAGCGACCGCAGCTACAGCGGGTCGAAGGCGACGTGGCGCACTTCGCCGACGGCTCCAGCAAGCAGGTCGATGCGATCATCCTGTGTACCGGCTACCAGCATCACTTCCCATTCCTGCCTGACGAGCTGACCTTGCGCACCGACAATCGTCTGTGGCCGCTGGGCCTCTACCAAGGCGTGGTCTGGGAGGCCAACCCGCAGTTGCTGTATTTGGGCATGCAAGATCTCTGGTACAGCTTCAACCTGTTCGATGCCCAGGCCTGGTTCGCCCGTGATCTGATGCTTGGCCGCATCCAACTGCCGGACCAAGCCGCCATGCAGGCCGACAGTGCGCGCTGGCGTGCCGAGGAAGAAGCCTTGGAGAGCACCGCCTCGATGTACCAATTCCAGGGGCGCTACATTCAGCACCTGATCGGACAAACCGATTACCCAAGCTTCGACATCGATGCAGTCAACCGCATCTTCCTCAAATGGAAGCACGACAAGAAGCACGACATCATGGGCTATCGGGACCGCTCCTACCGTTCGGTGATGACCGGTACCGCTGCGGTGCCGCACCATACTCGCTGGCTGCAGGCGCTGGACGATTCGCTGGAGGAATACCTGCGCGAGACGGCAGAGCCCGGTGATGTGCAGGTCCTGAGGCAGGACAAGCGCTGACGCGCGCCCGCGACCGAACACAAGCCGCGCGCAGGTAATAGTCTTTTACCGAATCCCTTGGTTTTCCGCGCGCGGCCTTTGCCTATCCTAGTGCGGGTCATCCTGTCAGCGATGGACCCATGAAAGACGCGCTCCCCACCCGCTACGCCTGTCTGGCCGCCTGCCTGTTGTTCACCTTCGCCAGCATTCCATTTCTTGCCCAACACAGCTGGCTCTGGCCGCTCACCCTGCTCACTGCCCTGCTCAGCCTGGTCGGTCTCAATGACCTGCGCCAGAGCCATCATGCCGTGCGCCGCAACTACCCGATCCTGGGCAACATCCGTTACCTGATCGAGACCATTCGGCCGGAGATCCGCCAGTACCTGATCGAGGGCGACGACGACAAGCTGCCGTTCTCCCGCTCGCAGCGCTCACTGGTCTATGCCCGCGCCAAGAACGAGAGCGCCGAGAAGGCCTTCGGCACACTCAACGATGCCTACAAGCCTGGCTTCGAATTCATCAGCCATTCGATGGTACCGGTGCAGACGCCCGACCCGGCGTCGTTTCGCATCGACATCGGTGGCCCGCACTGCCGGCAGCCGTATTCGGCGTCGATCTTCAACATCTCGGCCATGAGCTTCGGCGCGCTCAGCGCCAATGCCATCGGCGCCTTGAACAAGGGCGCGCGCCTGGGCCGCTTCGCCCACGACACCGGCGAAGGCAGCATCAGCCCTTACCACCGCGAACACGGTGGTGACCTGATCTGGGAAATCGGCAGCGGCTACTTTGGCTGCCGTACCGAAGAGGGCCGCTTCGACCCGGTGCGTTTTGCCGAACAGGCGCGCGATCCCCAGGTGAAGATGATCGAACTCAAGCTAAGCCAAGGCGCCAAGCCCGGTCATGGCGGCATCCTGCCTGGGCACAAGGTCAGTGTCGAGATTGCCGCCACCCGTGGTGTGCGGGTCGGCGAGGACTGCATTTCGCCAGCCGCGCACAGTGCCTTCCACACGCCGCTGGAGCTGCTGCATTTCATCGCCCGCCTGCGTGAGCTGTCTGGCGGCAAGCCGGTGGGCTTCAAGTTCTGCCTGGGCCATCCCTGGGAGTTCATGGCCATCGCCAAGGCCATGCTGGCCACCGGGATCACGCCCGACTTCATCGTCGTCGACGGCAAGGAAGGTGGCACCGGTGCCGCACCGCGGGAGTTCAGCGACAACATGGGCGTACCCATGCGTGAAGGGCTGATGTTCGTGCACAACACACTGGTCGGCCTGAACCTGCGTGACCGCGTGCGTATCGGTGCAGCCGGCAAGATCGTCAGTGCCTTCGATATCGCCAGTACGCTGGCCATCGGTGCTGACTGGGTCAACTCGGCACGGGGTTTCATGTTCGCCATTGGCTGCATCCAGTCGCAGAGTTGCCACACCAACAAGTGCCCTACCGGCGTGGCCACCCAGGATCCGCTGCGCCAGCGCGCCCTGGTGGTGCCGGAAAAAGCCGAACGGGTGGCGAGCTTTCATCGCAATACCCTGCATGCCTTGGCCGAGATGCTTGCGGCGGCAGGCCTGGAGCATCCTTCGCAGCTCAAACCCAAACACCTGGCAAGGCGTATCAGCCCGAGCGAGATCAGCCTGTTTTCCCAGTTGCACCAGTTCCTCAAGCCCGGCGAATTGCTCAGCGGCTCGATCGAGAACGAGTTCTATGCGCGGATGTGGCGGATGGCCCGCAGCGACAGCTTCGCGCCGCAAACCGCAGACAGCGTTGCGCCAATGGCAGCGGTACGCCGAAAAGAAACAGCCCCGGCATGAGCCAGGGCTGTTCGGGACGCGAGTACGGGATCAGAAGACGTTGATCGGGTACTCGACGAAGACGCGGACTTCGTTACCGCTGATGTTGTACTCGCTGGATTTCTGCGAGACACGCAGGATGGAGCTGCGCAGTTTGACGCTCAGGTCCTTGGCTGCACCGCTCTGTACCACGTACTTGAGCTGGTTGAAGATCTCGCGCTCGGTACCGCCGGTGCTGGTCGAAGTGGTGATGTTATCGCCACGAACGTACGCAACGTTGTAGGTCAGGCCTGGAACACCGAAGGCGGTGAAATCAAGACCGTAGCCCAGCTGCCAGCTGCGCTCGTCTTCGGCGTTGAAGTCGGACCAGTAGGAGTTGGCCAGGAAGATGGTGCTGCCGCCATCGCCTACGCGGCGTTGGTCTTTCTGGTAACCGCCGTAGGCGTAACCCAGGTTGCTGTCGCCGGTCGAGCGCTGATGGGCCAAGGTGAACGAGTGCGGACCGGTGGCGAAGGTCGCTGCCAGGCTCCAGATCTTGTTGTCGTCGCCGGTGATACCGTTTTCGCGGACATAGGAGTTGTCCAGCTTGGTGCGGTAGCCGTTGAAGTCCAGGGTCAAGGACTGATCCTTGCTGATCGGGAATACGTAGTTGGCGCCCACGTATTGCTTCTTCAGCACGTCTTCGACATCGGAGGCATACAGCGCAGCAGTGAACTGGTCGGTGAACTTGTAGCTACCGCCCAACACGTTGATCGACTTCAGGCCACCGCTGTCACGACCTTCGGCGCTTTTGCGCGATTCAGCAGTGAAGCGACCGGCATTGAGCTCAAGACCTTTGATCTCCTTGGAGGTGATCAGGGTACCGGTGTAGCTTTCCGGGAGCAGACGCGCGTTGTCGTAGTTCAGAACAGGCAGCGTAGGCATCTGGTCACCGTACTTCAGTACAGTGTTGGAGACACGGAACTTGACCGCTGCGCCACCCTTGGAGAGGTCATCGGCAGCGTTGCCGCTGTCGCCTTTCTTGAAGAAGTCGATCCCTTGCGCGCCGGAGTGGCCCTTGCCGCCATCCAGGCGCACTGCGTACAGACCGAATGCATCAACACCAACGCCCACGGTGCCTTGGGTGAAACCGGACGAGAAAGTACCGATCGCCGCCTGGCCCCACTCGGATTTGTCCTTGTTGCCGTCCTTGTAGTCGCGGTTCATGTAGGCATTGCGCAGCAAGACGTTCAGCTGGCTGTCTTCAACGAAGCCCTTGCTTTCGGCCTGGTCGTTGGCCTGGGCCTGGGTCGCGGCGATCATCGCCAGAGCGACCAGGCTGATCCTGGTTTTCAACATCTTGTTTTCCTTATTTCTGAATTTTTAAACGCTCTGCAACCTGACGCCAGGAACCAACGCCCCTTCGTAGGTTCGACGCTATGCGGATCCAAAACTGAAAAAAGCCCGTCATGTGACATGCAGCGGGCTTTGTACAACAGCATGGCCAAGTCATGGCCAGCAGGCGTTGGGCGAATCCTAGCCCCGGCTGATTCGAGATGTCAAAAAATCGTGAAAGGCAGATGCTTATAACCAGATTCACGACAACAACCCGTGAATTTCTGGAGAAATCCGCACAGCATTAGGTTTTTTCCCTATGGCGCAGGCCCGCCCTGTGTTGCCATCTTGCGCTTCCAACGCTCGCGGTAGCCCCGAAAGTGGGTTGAGTATTTTTTACAAATAGAAACACCTGTAAAGACAACACCTTACAAATTACCCAAGCGACCACTAATAGCACTCGTTATCATTCGCACTCAATTTTCATTTATTGTTTTGCGGATTCTCAATGTCGGTACCCTCCCACCTTCCCTCTTTATCCTTTGGCCTGTCGCTACTGCTTGGAGCAAGCCTGGCCAGCGCCGCCACCACCACCCTGCCGGAGCTCTCGGTCACCGCCGACCGCGAGCGCGAAGACGACAATCCTCGGGTTCACGAAGTCAGCACGGCAACCCGCACATCTACCCCGGTTCGCTACGTGCCACAGGCCATCGACACGGTGAAGACCCACAACGTCCTCGACTACGGCAGCTTCAGCCTGGGCAAGGCACTGGAGGGCATTCCCAACGTCAGCAATGGTGCCGATACCCGCTTCGACAGCTTGCGCATCCGTGGCTTCGACGCCAGCAACGACTTCTATCTGGACGGCGTACGCGATGACAGCCAATACGTGCGCGACCTGCACAACATCGAACGGGTCGAAGTACTCAAGGGGCCAGCGGCGGTTCTCTATGGCCGTGGCAGCCAGGGCGGTATCGTCAACCGGGTCAGCAAGGCCCCGGAGCACGGCCGGCGCTCGAGCATCGAGGCCCAGGGCGGTAGCGAAGACCTGCGCAGCCTGTATGCCGATCTGAGCGCTGACCCGACCGATACCCTCAGCCTGCGCCTGAACCTCGGTAATGCCGACAACAACAGTTTCCGCGACGGCATCGACGGCAGCCGCCAACTGTTCGCACCGTCCATGAGCTGGCAGCTGACCCCGCAGCTGAACTGGCTGGTGCAATACGAATACAGCCGCTACAACCGCACCCCCGACCGCGGCATTCCTGGCGATCCGCAGACCGGGCGCCCCGCCGATGTCAGCCGTCATACCACCTACGGTGATACCCAGCGCGACTTCATCGATGACCGTGCCCAGTCGCTGCGCTCGCGCCTGAACTACGAGCTCAATGACCAGTGGCAGCTGCGCCATACGTTCAGCCTTTTCAATTTGGAGAGCGACTTCGACAACACCTACCTCACCGGCTACATCCCTTCCACCGGCCTGGTGAGTCGCCAGCGCTGGCAGCAGGACCTGAGCACTCGCAATCTATTCAATACCTTCGAGACCGAAGGTCATCTGCAAACCTTCGATCTCGAGCACACCCTACTGGTGGGCCTGGAGCTGGGCGAACAGCGCCGCAATTCGTTGTTGCATCAAGGGGTCGGCGTGCCTTCCGTACCGCTGGGAGGCTCCAGTGGGCAACACCAGCACACCGGTGCGCTGAAGGTATCGAGTAACAACCACACCCGCGTGGAAAGCGCTGGCCTCTATGTGCAGGACCAGATACGCCTGAACGATCAATGGCAACTGCTGGCAGGCGTGCGCTTCGATCGCTTCGAGGTGCAGACTACGAGCAAAGTGAAGAACCTCACGGAAACCCAAGAGAGCACCAGCACCAGCCCGCGCGTGGGCGTGGTCTATTCCCCATGGCGCGAGCACTCGTTCTATGCGTCCTGGAGCAAGACCTTCTCACCGGTCGGTGGAGGCCTGATCGGCATCACACCTGGCGCTCCGGGCAATGGCAACGATGCAGGCCCTGAGCTCACTCGGCAGAAGGAGATCGGGGTCAAGAGCGATTGGTTCGACGAACGCCTGAGCACCACTCTCGCCCTCTACGAGCTGGAGCTGTACAACCGCCGTACCCGCGACCCGAACAACCCCGAGCTCATCCAGCTCAGCGGCGAGCAGCGCTCAAGAGGCATCGAATTGACTGTCATGGGCAATGTCACCGGCAACTGGTACGTGCGCGGCGGCATGGGGCTGCAGGATGCGACCATCGTCAAGGACAACAATGGCCAGCAAGGCAACCGCATCAACGATGTGGCCAAACGCAACGGCAGCCTCTTCGTCACCTGGAAACCAGAGCTCGGCTGGTACGCCGAAACCGGCCTGACGCTGGTAGGCGATCGATTCGCCGACAACCAGAACACCGTCAAGCTGCCCGGCTATGGCCGCTGGGATGCGCTGGCGGGCTACCGCACCCACGATTGGGATGTGCGCGCGGCCTTGAGCAACCTCACCGACAAGACCTACTACAGCTCGGCCACCAGTGCCAGCCAAATCCAGTTCGGTGATCCACGCAGCCTGGTGGTGACCGGTACCTACAGCTTCTGATTCAGGTATCCGATCTCGTCAGGCCAGCCAAGGCCGAAAAAAAACGCCACCGCGATAAACACGGTGGCGTTTTCGTTTGGGCGAGCGTGCACCCAATCAGTGCCAGACGGCCATCAACGCTTCCAGCTCAGCCTCGCTGATCAGGCCCTGCGGATATCGCCCATCCAGTAGACGCCGTGGATCGTCCGCCTTGAAGCGATAGCCTCCATGGCTTTTCAACCATTGGGCCAGAATCTTGAGCGATTCGTGGTCCATCACCGAGGAAGGCATAGCCGACTCACTTGCTGCATTCATGTCCACACGTACTCCAGGTGCCGTGAGCGGCTAACTTACGTTGGTTTTATTACAGAACAGCAAAGCTGCTATCTGACTGAAACACCTGAAAAACAATACAAGACATATGCCATCGCCCCCCTCCGGTAATCGGCAGCCACAAAAAAGCCCGTCAATGGACGGGCTTTTTTGTGATCGGGGGTTTAGCGCTTGACCGGCGCCGGCTGTTGCTGGGTCAGGCAGTGGATGTTGCCGCCACCCAGAAGCAGCTCACGGCCTGGAATCATGACGACTTCGTGGTCCGGGAAGACCTTGGCCAGGATCGCTCTGGCCTGGGCATCAGCGGGGTCATCGAAGCTCGGGGCGATGATGCCGCCATTGACGATCAGGAAGTTGACATAGGAGCCGGCCAGACGCACGGACGGGTCACGCTCCTGGCTGCCAGCCACATGGTCGACGCCTGCGCACTCTTGCTCAGTGGCGTACAGCGGGCCCGGGATCGGCATTTTGTGCACGACGAATTCACGGCCTTTGGCATCGCGGCTGTTTTTCAATACCTCGTATGCGGCGTGGCAACGCGCATAGTTGGGGTCGTTGGAATCATCGGTCCAGGCCAGTAACACTTCGCCTGGGCTGACGTAACAGCAGAAGTTGTCGACGTGCCCGTCGGTCTCGTCGTTGTACAGCCCGTCCGGCAGCCAGATGATGGTTTCGACGGCCAGATGCTCACGCAGAATGTCTTCGATCTGCTCGCGATTGAGGTGCGGGTTGCGGTTGCGGTTGAGCAGGCACTCTTCGGTGGTGATGAGCGTACCTTCACCGTCCACATGGATCGAACCGCCTTCGAGTACGAAGCCCTCGGTGTGGTAACGCTGGCAGCGCTCCATTTCCAGGACCTTGGCCGCCAGTTCCTCGTCACGGTTCCAGGGCGCGTACAGGCCGCCGTCGAAGCCGCCCCAGGCATTGAAGCCCCAGTCCACACCCCGCACTTCGCCATGGTCGTTGATGACGAAGGTCGGGCCGGTGTCACGCACCCAGGCGTCGTCGTTGCTGATTTCCACCACGCGGATGTTGGGGACATCGAGCTGACGACGGGCGTTCTCGTACTGGCCGGCAGAGACGGCGACGGTAACCGGCTCGAAGCGGGCGATGGCCTTGGCAAGCGTCACATGCGCAGCTTGCGCCGGCTTGCCGCCCAGGCGCCAGTTGTCCGGGCGCTCTGGCCAGACCATCCAGACCTGGGTTTGCGGCGCCCATTCGGCGGGCATATGGAAACCGTCGGCACGCGGGGTCGAGTTGAGGGTTTTCATCGGTAACCTCTGCGAGGGCCCGGCGCCGACTGCGCCAGGTCATTGATAAAGAGGGCAGCTTACTCAGAAGCGGCCGTGCTTACACCATTATATACTCGATAAAAATCGAACTTAAAAGCTGAACGACAAATTATTTGGTCATAAAAAAGCCACCTGAGCCGATAACAATCGACTCAGGTGGCTCGATGACCTCGACTTAAAGCGCTTCGGACAGAATGCGGTCCACGCTGTCGACGAAGTAATCCACGCTCGCCCGGGTGGTGCACATGGGCGGCTTGATCTTGAGGATATTCAGGTAGTCCCCGGTGGGCTGCATGAAGATGCCCAGATCGCGCAGGCGATTGCACAAGGTCATGGTCTCTTCGGTGGCAGGCTCCAGCGTCTGGCGATCGCGCACCAGTTCAAGACCCAGGTAGAACCCGGAGCCGTGGGCAGCCCCCGCAAGTGGATGTTTATCGACCAATGCCTCCAGGCGCGCCTTGAAGTAACGGCCCACCTCGCGGGTGTTCTCCCAAAGGCCTTCCTCCTGCATGACATCCAGCACTGCCATGCCGATCCGGCAACTGACTGGGCTACCACCGGCCGATGAGAAGAAGTAACCCTCAGCCTCCAGGGCCTCGGCAATCTCCCGCCGGGTAATCACCGCGCCCAGTGGCTGACCGTTACCCATGCCCTTGGCCATGGTGATGATGTCCGGCACCACGCCCTGCTCCTCGAAGCCCCAGAAGTATTCGCCGAGGCGACCATAGCCGACCTGCACCTCGTCAGCGATGCACACCCCGCCCCGGGCACGGACCTTCGCGTAGGCCTCGCGCAGGTAGCCCGCCGGCAGCGAGATCCCCCCGGCATTGCCGTATACCGGCTCGCAGATGAATCCGGCCAGCTGCCGCCCCCGGGCATCGAGATCGGCCAGCTTGGCGTCGACATCCTGCAGGTAATCAGGTGCGCTGTCCGGCCCACGGAAACGTCCGCGGAAAGTGTTCGGTGCCTCCACCGGATGCACCCAGTCCGGCCGGGTTTCCAGCGCCTGCGGGTTGTCGGCGATGGAGGTGGAAATGGCGTCGGTAGCCACCGACCAGCCGTGATAGGCCTCCAGCACACTGAGCAAATCGCGCCCACCGCTGTAGGCCCAGGCCAGGCGGATGGCCAGGTCGTTGGCCTCGGTGCCGCTGTTGACCAGGAACACCCGGTCGAAGCCTTCCGGCGCCAACGCCAGCAGTCGCTCCGAGAACTCGGCTATCGCCGCATAGTGAAAGCGCGAGTTGGTGTTGACCAGCGACCACTGGCGCGCCGACTCGGCGGCCATGCGCGGATGCCCATGGCCCAGCACTGCGACGTTATTGAGCATGTCCAGGTAGGAGCGGCCCTGCATGTCGATCAAGTAGTTGCGCCAGCCCCGCTCGATATGGGGTGGCTGCGCGTAGTAGTGCTTCTGCGAGCGGGCAAAGCTGGCGTCACGGCGAGCCAGCAGGGCCTGGGCGTCGACCAAGGGCTCGGCGTCGCAATCGAAGCCCAGCAAGGCACGGGGGGACGGGCACACCGCCAACCATGCCTGGGCATGGGATGGTTTGGCGAAGAACGGCGGCTGATGTTGGTGATCCCGGCTCAACTGGACGCTCAGGAAGCCGCAGGTCAGCCCCAGGGTCTGCCCCTTGGCCAATGCCTGGCCGTCCTGCGGCGCTTCTTCCAGCCCTGCCAGCCATAGGCTCCAGTCGGGTGTGCGCAGCCGACCACGGCCCTCGCCGGTGCGCTCCCAGACACCTGCCTGCGGTGCCTGCAACGCGGTACCGGCGGGCACGTTCAGTTCCACACCCAAAGCGCAGGTGGCGGGCTCCTCGGGACGATCGATGTGCGTCTGTGACAACCGGTACTGCCCGTGCAGGGTGCACGCCGGCCCGGCCTGCCCGGTCAGCAGCCGCTGGTCGAAACCGGGCTGCTCCCAATTACCGGCTTCGCAATGAGGGCTGAGCACGCCCAGGTCGATGCGCGCCACCGCCTCGTCGGTCAAGGTCGGCATCAGCGGCGCACAGTCCGAAAGGGTCAGCGGTGCCAGGGCGTGCCCTGCGGCCTGGAGAATCGCAGCCTCCATCAGGGCAAAAGGCACGGCGCTGGCGGTGTCGAAGATTTCCCACTCATGGGCGATGTTGTCGAGGATGTACTGGTTGCCAGGCTCTACCTGCAACTGCTGTTCGCTGCTGAGCACCAGCACGGCCGCGCGCATCAGCACCAATGGCCACAAGGCTCGCAGCTCGGCCTCCTGCAGCGGATTGATCGCCTGGTACGCCTGGATCGCCGGCAGGATACGCAGCGGGTCGCCTTCGGCGTGGTGCAGCAGGGCAGCACAGGTCACGGACAAGTCGGCGATACGCCAGGTACGCACCAGATCGCCGAAGTCGATGACGCCCTGCAATTGCCACTGGCGCCCGGCATCACGCGCCCAGACCGCATTGTCATCGGTGATGTCCAGGTGCACGGCCTGGGCCGGCAGGTCATCGGCCAACGGCTGCAAGCGTTCGGCGGCCAGCCCGGTGAGTTGCTGCACACGGGCTCGACGGGACGGGTCTTGCAGTACCGGCAGCAAATGCTCGATCAGTGCCTTAGCGTGGCGCGGGTCCCACTGCAGGGTGCGCTCGAGGCCGGGATGATCGAAATCGGCCAATGCCCGGTCGACACGCGCGCACAGCTGGCCCAGTTCAGCGATCAGGCGCGGCTCCATGTGTTTGAGACGCGTCAGTGGCTGGCCCTCGATGTAGTCGAGCAGGCGCACCCGCAAAGACTGGCCATCGATGTCCACCGCTAAAAGATCCTGGCCATCGCCTGCCCGACGCACGGCCGGCACTGGCAAGCCTTGCTCCCGCAGGTAGGCGAGTGCCGCGTGCTGCGCTTCGAGCTCCACCTGCGCATAGCTGGCGTGGCAGGCCTTGAGCACGAAGCGGCCTTGTTCGCTGTCGAGCAGCAGGTTCAGGTCCTGCTGACTGCCCAACGGCTGCAAGGGTCCGTCCAGGTCGTAGTGCGCGCGCAGCAGGGCATGGGCCTGGGCTTCGCTCAGCGAAGGGTTGGGCTGGCGGGAACGCTGGATCAGGGTGCTCAAGGGCATGGAGTGGAACCTCGGTTTTTTTGTCGCTTATATCGCCACTGCTGCTGCCGATATACAAGAGGCTGGCGATAAAAGCCTTGGTTACAGCAAGGCAGTTCCAAACTGTCCGGCTTTGCCGGACAATGCCGCCGCACGAACAAAGGGCCAGACCGCAGCGACCCGGCCGACACGCTAAGCTCCACTGGAGCTTCCTTCAGACCCAGAGGTTCTTTCAGATGCGAATTCTCGTCACCGGTGGCGCCGGTTTCATTGGCTCTGCCCTGATCCGCCACCTGATCGACAATACCGAGCACGAGGTCCTGAACCTCGACAAACTCACCTACGCCGGCAACCTGGAGTCGCTGCAACGCATCGCCAGCAATACCCGCTACGAACTCGTCCAGGCCGATATCGCCGATGCGCCCACGGTCAGCGCCGTGCTGGAGCGTTTCCAGCCCCACTCGATCATGCACCTGGCCGCCGAATCCCACGTGGACCGCTCCATCGATGGCCCGGCGGAGTTCATCCAGACCAACATCGTCGGCACCTACACCCTGCTCGAAGCCACCCGTGCCTGGTGGAGCCGCCTGCCATCGCAGGCACGCGCGGCGTTTCGCTTCCACCACATCTCTACTGATGAGGTCTACGGCGACCTGCATGGTGCACACGACCTGTTCACCGAGACCACGCCCTACGCGCCAAGCTCGCCCTATTCGGCAAGCAAGGCAGCGTCCGATCATCTGGTACGCGCCTGGCACCGGACCTACGGGCTGCCTGTGCTGGTTACCAACTGCTCGAACAACTACGGCCCGTACCACTTCCCCGAGAAGCTCATCCCACTGATGATCCTCAGCGCCCTCGCCGGCAAACCGCTGCCGGTGTACGGCGATGGCCAGCAGGTGCGCGACTGGCTGTACGTCGACGACCACGCCCGTGCCCTGCTCAAGGTGGTGACCGAAGGCCAGGTCGGCGAGACCTATAACATCGGTGGCCACAATGAGCAGAAGAACATCGATGTCGTGCACGCCATCTGCGCGCTGCTCGAGGAACTGGCGCCTGAACATCCGGCGGGCGTGGCCCGCTACACTGACCTCATCACCTTCGTCCACGACCGCCCAGGCCACGACCTGCGTTATGCCATCGACGCCAGCAAGATCGAGCGGGAGCTGGGCTGGGTGCCGGAAGAGACGTTCGAGAGCGGACTGCGCAAGACCGTACAGTGGTATCTGGACAACCTCCAGTGGTGCCGCCATGTCCAGGATGGCAGCTACCAGGGTGAGCGCCTGGGACATTCCAATTTCAAGGACCTGATCGCATGAGCAAAGGCATCGTCCTGGCGGGGGGCTCCGGCACCCGCCTGCATCCCATCACGCTTGGCGTTTCCAAGCAGCTGCTGCCCATCTACGACAAACCGATGATCTACTACCCGGTCTCGGTGCTGATGCTGGCCGGCATCCGTGACATCTTGCTGATCTCCACCCCCCGGGACCTGCCACAGTATCGTCAGTTGTTCGGCGACGGCAGCCAGTTCGGCCTGCGTATCAGCTACGCCGAGCAACCCTCCCCCGACGGTTTGGCCCAGGCCTTCCTGATTGGCGAGCAGTTCATTGGCAACGATCCGGTGTGCCTGATCCTGGGCGACAACATCTTCCACGGTCAAAGCTTCACCGAGCAGCTGACCCGTGCGGCCAGCCATCCCACGGGCGCGACGGTGTTCGGTTACTGGGTCAAGGACCCGGAGCGCTTCGGTGTGGTCGATTTCGACGAGCAAGGTCGAGCACTCTCGATCGAGGAAAAGCCTGCCGAGCCCAAGTCCAGCTATGCCGTCACCGGCTTGTATTTCTACGACAACGACGTGATCGAGATCGCCAAGGGCCTGCGCCCCTCCCCTCGTGGCGAGTTGGAGATCACCGACGTCAACAATGCCTACCTCAAACGCGGCGACCTGCGCGTGGAGCGTTTCGGTCGTGGCTTCGCCTGGCTGGACACCGGAACCCACGAGACCCTGCTGGAAGCCTCGCAGTACGTGCAGACCATCGAGAACCGCCAAGGCCTTAAAGTTGCCTGCCTGGAAGAAATCGCCTACCAGAAAGGCTGGATCACCCGCGAGCAGCTGCTGGCCAAGGCAAACGAACTGAAGAAGACTGGTTACGGTCAGTACCTGAGCAAAATCGCCGAAGAGCCCGCATGAACATCATCCACACCGACATCCCCGACGTGCTGATCATCGAACCCAAGGTGTTCGGCGACAGCCGGGGTTTTTTCCTCGAGAGCTTCAACGCCAGGGATTTCGCCGCTCACACCGGCCTGGACATCACCTTCGTCCAGGACAGCCACTCCTATTCGCGCAAAGGCGTGCTGCGCGGCCTGCATTATCAGGTCGAGAATACCCAGGGCAAACTCGTGCGCGTGGTGCGCGGCGAGGTCCTGGACGTGGCCGTCGACGTACGTCGCAGTTCCCCGACCTGCGGCCGCTGGGTCGCCGCGCGCCTGTCGGCCGAGAACTTCCGCCAGATGTGGGTGCCGCCAGGGTTCGCCCATGGATTCGTGGTACTGAGTGAAGAAACCGAGTTCCTCTACAAGACCACCGACTACTACAACCCCGCAGCCGAGCGCTGCATCCGCTGGGACGACCCGACCCTGAACATCGACTGGCAACTGCAGGCGCCGCCGCAGCTGTCGGCCAAGGACCAGCTTGGCAAGCTGTTCAGCGAGCTCGACCTGCTGCCATGAAACCATTGAAGATCCTCGTTTGTGGCCATAACGGCCAACTCGCCCAAGCCTTGCGCCCGCAGTTGACCGACCTGGGCGAGGTACTGCTGCTCGGACGCGACCAGCTCGACCTGGCCAATCCCGAGCAACTGCGTGAACCGCTGCGCCGATTGGCCCCCGACCTGATCATCAACGCCGCCGCCCACACCGCAGTGGACCAGGCCGAGAGCGAGCCGGAGCTGGCGTTCGCCATCAACGCCGAAGGCCCGCGCGTGTTGGCCGAGCAAGCAGCGCGACTTGGCGTGCCGCTGATCCACTACTCCACCGATTATGTCTTCGACGGCGACAAGCCCACTCCCTACACCGAGGCGGACACACCCAACCCGCTGGGCGTCTATGGGCGCAGCAAGCTGGCTGGCGAACAGGCCATCAGCGCGGTGGGCGGCGAGCACCTGATCCTGCGCACCAGCTGGATCTACTCGCGGCATGGGCGCAACTTCCTGCTGACCATGCAACGCCTGCTGCAAGAGCGCCCGCAGCTGCGGGTGGTCGACGACCAAGTCGGCGCGCCGACCTGGGCCGGCACCCTTGCCGTCAGCACCCGCGCACTCATCGAGCGTTGGCAGGCAGGCCAGGCCGGCGCCTGGGGCCTCTACCACCTGACAGCGCAAGGCGAGACGTCCTGGTTCGGCTTTGCCCAGGCCATTGCCGAACACCTGCGTGCCCAAGGCCTGCCCTGCGCCGAGTTGCTGCCGATCCCGTCCAGCGAGTACCCGACACCTGCGCGCCGGCCGCTGAACTCGCGCCTGGACTGCTCGCGCCTGGCCCGTGAGTGGCAGGTCCAACAACCGCACTGGCACCAAGCGCTGATCGACTGCCTCAAGTAGCGCATAATTGCGCCAGATCCTTCTGGCGCATCCCTTGATGATTTCGACCTCCACGCCTCCACGCCGTCCCCGCTGGCGCAGCCTCGCCCTGCTGGCCCTGTGCCTGGCTCCGCTGCTCTGGCCGCTGCATCACCTGGCCGAGCGTTACTACCAGGAGGAACTGGCCTCACAAAACCGCCAGACCCTCGACCTCTATGTCGCCAACCTGCTGGGCACCCTGCACCGCTACGAGACCTTGCCGCAGATCCTAGGCGACCTGCCAGCCCTGCGCGGTGCGCTCCACGACCCGTTCAAGACCGAAGCGGTGACCAACGCCAACCGCCTGCTCAAGGAGATCGTCGAGCAAACCGGCGCCGAGGTCATGTATCTCATGGACGTCAGCGGCAATACCCTGGCCGCCTCCAACTGGGACAAACACGACAGCTTCGTGGGCCGCAACTTCGCCTTCCGGCCGTACTTCCTCGAAGCCATGCAGGGGCGCCTGGGAAGATTCTTCGGCCAAGGCACCACCTCGGCCAAGCGTGGCTATTTCTTCGCCGCTGCCGTGCACGAGCGGGACAAGATCGTCGGCGTGCTGGTCGTCAAGGTTGACCTGGACCACACCGAAACCCTGTGGGGTCGCACCCCAGAGCAACTGCTGCTCACCGACCAGAATGGCGTGGTGGTGCTGACCTCGCGACCTGACTGGCGCTTTCGCGCCACCCGGGCGCTGACCGCCGCCGAGCGCGAGGCGATCATCGCCATCCAGCCCTACCCGACCCAGGCCCCGCAGCCGCTCAACCTCGACACCGCTGCCTGGCTGATCCAGACCCGCAGCATCAAGGAAACCGGCTGGCAAGTCAGCATCCTCGCCCCGCGCACGCTGGTCGACCGCTCCGTGCAGACGGTCATGGCCATCGGTGCGGCCGCCTTGCTGGTGCTGATGCTGCTGGCAGGCCTGGTGATGCAGCGCCGACGCCACTACATCGACCGTATCGACTTCGAAGCCCGCGGCCGCCAGGAGCTGGAAAAGCGCGTAATGGAGCGCACCGCCGACCTCGAAGGCCTCAACACCCGCCTGAAGAAGGAAGTACTTGAGCGAGAACAGGCCCAACAGGAGCTGGTCCGCGCTCAGGACGAGCTGGTCCAGGCCGGCAAGCTGTCGGTGCTAGGCACCATGTCGGCCAGCATCAGCCATGAGCTCAACCAGCCATTGGCCGCTATCCGCAGCTATGCCGAAAACGCCGAGATCCTGCTCGATCATCAACGCATCGAAGATGCCCGTGGCAACCTCAAGCTGATCGGTGAGCTGACCGGGCGCATGGCCTCGATCATCACCCACTTGCGTGCATTCGCCCGTCGCGACCGCCACGCCCCGGAAAGCGTCGCCCTGCAACCGGCGCTCGATGATGCCCTGGCGTTGCTGGCCAAGCGCCGCCGGGCCATGGCCGTGGAGCTGGTCCGCGACCTACCCGACGCCACACTCTGGGTCCAGGCCGGCGAAACCCGCCTGCGCCAGGTGCTCGGCAACCTGCTGGCCAACGCCCTCGACGCCCTGACCGAGAAAGCCAACCCGCGCAAGCTGTGGCTCAGTGCCGAAACCCGCGACGGCTACGTCTACCTGTACATCCGCGACAACGGCCCAGGCTTCAGCAGCCAGGCCCTGGAGCACGCCAAGGAACCCTTCTTCACCACCAAGACCCGCACCCAAGGCCTGGGCTTGGGCCTGGCGATCTGTGAAAGCCTGATGCGAGCCCTGGGTGGCGAACTGCTGCTCGGCAACCACCCGGAAGGCGGCGCACTGCTCACCCTGCAGCTGCGCGTGGCCACGCCCGGCGCGAACCTGCAACCTTCGGAGGACCCCTCGGCATGACGACCGAGACACTCATCGACAGCCGCACCCAGGTCATCCTGGTGGACGATGACCCGCACCTGCGCCAAGCCCTGGGGCAGACCCTGGACCTGGCCGGCCTGAAAGTCGTGACGCTGGCCGACGCCCAGGGCTTGGCCGAGCGCATCGCTGCGGACTGGCCTGGCGTGGTGGTCAGTGACATCCGCATGCCCGGCATCGATGGCCTGCAACTGCTGGAGCAACTGCATGGGCGTGACAGCGACCTGCCGGTGCTGCTGATCACCGGCCACGGCGATGTGCCGCTGGCCGTGCAGGCCATGCGCGCCGGGGCCTATGATTTTCTCGAAAAGCCCTTTGCCAGCGATGCCCTGCTCGACAGCGTACGTCGCGCCCTGGCCTTGCGCCGTCTGGTGCTGGACAACCGTAGCCTGCGCCTGGCCCTGAGCGACCGCCAGGAGCTGTCCACGCGTCTGGTTGGCCAGTCGCCGGCCATACAGCGCCTGCGCGAGCAGATCGGCGCCCTGGCCGCCACCCGCGCGGACGTGCTGATCCTCGGCGAGACCGGCGCCGGCAAAGAGGTGGTGGCCCGTGCGCTGCACGACCTGTCGAGCCGCCGCGAGGGGCCTTTCGTGGCGATCAACGCCGGTGCCCTGGCCGAGTCGGTGGTCGAGAGCGAGCTGTTCGGCCATGAACCCGGCGCCTTTACCGGCGCGCAGAAGCGCCGCATCGGCAAGTTCGAGTTCGCCAATGGTGGGACGTTGTTCCTCGATGAAATCGAAAGCATGAGCCTGGATGTGCAGGTCAAGCTGTTGCGCCTGTTACAGGAGCGGGTGGTGGAGCGCTTGGGTGGCAACCAGCTCATCCCATTGGACATCCGCATCATCGCCGCCACCAAGGAAGACCTGCGCCAAGCCGCCGACCAAGGGCGCTTTCGCGCCGACCTGTATTACCGCCTGAATGTGGCACCGCTGCGCATCCCGCCGCTACGCGAGCGTGGTGACGATATCCTGGTGCTGTTCCAGCACTTCGCCGATGCCGCCAGCGCACGCCATGGCCTGCCGGCCCACAGCCTGCAACCGGCCCAGCGTGCCCTGCTGCTGCGTCACGACTGGCCAGGGAACGTGCGCGAGCTGCAGAACGCTGCGGAGCGCTTCGCACTGGGTCTGGAACTGGCCCTCGACGGCCAGGCGCCCAGCACTTACACAGGCCACGAAGCTGAGCGCAGCGGCACGCTCAGCGAACAGGTCGAACAGTTCGAGCGATCATTGATCGCCGCCGAGCTGGCCCAACCCCACAACTCCCTGCGCAGCCTCGCCGAAGCCCTCGGCATCCCGCGCAAGACTCTGCACGACAAGCTGCGCAAGCATGGCCTGAATTTCGAAGGCGGCGCCAGCGGACACGACGATCAGGAGGAAACCCGCCCATGACTACCGACAGCCAGTACCTGCAGTCCGTACTGCACAGCGACATTCCCCTGACCCGGGAGATGGGCATGGAAGTCATTGGCTGGGAGGACCACTGCCTGCGCCTGCAATTGCCGTTGGCGCCCAACGTCAATCACAAGAGCACCATGTTCGGTGGCAGCCTGTATTGCGGTGCGGTGCTGGTAGGATGGGGCTGGTTGCACCTGCGCTTGCGTGAGCTGGGAATCGATGACGGGCATATCGTCATCCAGGAAGGCCAGATCAGCTACCCGCTGCCGGTAACCGACACGGCCGTGGCACGCTGCGAAGCACCGGAAGACAAGACCTGGGAGCGTTTCGTGGCGATGTACCAGCGCCGCGGACGGGCTCGCCTGACCCTCGAGACGATCGTCTGCAACGCGGGCAGCGATGAGCCCGCCGTGAAGTTCAGCGGACAATACGTGTTGCATCGCTAGGCTTGCCGCTGCCGGGGGACGCCTTGAGTCCTAAAGAACTCAGCGACCGATGGCCGCTGCCAATTGCAACAAGGCCGGACGCCACGCAGCCGCGCCAGGCAAGGCCAGGAAGAATTCATTGAGCAGGGATTCACGCGCCGGGTAGCGGAACGGCTGGCCATCCAGCCCGATGACCTCGCCCCCGGCACCTTCCAACACACCCTGGGCAGCAGCGGTATCCCACTGGGAGGTCGGCGCCAGTCGCGGATAGCAATCCGCGGCCCCTTCGGCCAACAGGCAGAATTTCAGCGAACTGCCGACATTGGCCAGTTCAAGCTCGCCAACGGCGCTGCCCAGCCCGCCCAACAGCGCTTCCTGCTGAGGGCTGGAATGTCGCTTGCTGGCGACCACCGTGAAGCGCCCGCCCTCCGGCGGTTGCCGACGCACCCGGATCGATTCGGCAGAACCATTCACCTCGGCGCGCCACGCGCCCAGTCCCCGGCCGCCGAAGTAGCAGCGGCCATTGGTCGGCATCGCCACCACACCAAACACCACTTCGCCCTCTTCAATCAAGGCGATGTTGACAGTGAACTCCTCGCTTCCGGCGATGAACTCCTTGGTGCCATCGAGCGGGTCGACCAACCACCAGCGGCGCCAGGCCTGGCGCTCGGCCAGCGGAATCTCGCAGTCCTCCTCCGACAGCACCGGGATATGCGGGGCCAGCACCTGCAAGCCGTCCGCGATGACCTGATGAGCGGCGAGGTCGGCAGCGGTCACCGGCGAGTCATCAGCCTTGGCCGTCACCGCCACATCGGCGCGCCAGAATGGCAAGATCGCCTCACCCGCCAGACGGGCCAGTTTCACGACTTCGTCCATCAATTGCTGATCGTTCATACGCTGAGCAACCCCCGCTGGATCATCAGGTCGCGGGCCAGGTACAGCGCTGCGAGCGCCCGGCCTTCGGAGAATTGCGGATGCATGGCCAGCGCCGACAGTTCACGCAAATTGACCTTGTCCACGCGCATCGGCTCGGGCTCGTCTCCTTCCAGACGTTCTTCGTAGAGATCGGTGGCGAGTACCACCTGGATCTTCTGGCTCATGTAGCCAGGCGAGAGGGACAGCTCGGTGAGATGCTCCAGTTGGCGCGCGCCGAAGCCGGCTTCTTCCTTGAGCTCACGGTTGGCTGCGGCCAGCACGTCCTCGCCAGGCTCGATCAGGCCCTTGGGCAAGGACAATTCATACTCATCGGTGCCACCACAGTATTCTTCCACCAGCACCGCGTGCTCGGCATCGAGCATGGCCACCACCATCACCGCGCCGTAGCCATTGCCGCGACCGACCAGGCGTTCGTAGGTCCGCTCGGTACCGTTGGAAAAACGCAACTGCACGGCTTCGACGCGGAACAGACGGCTGCTGGCGACGATCTCGCGGGCGAGGACGGTGGGTTTCTGGCGCATGGGGCGGCTCCTTGGCGTGAACGGGTTACTATACCGTGGCTTGCCGACCTAACGAGAGTTTCCCATGCCCGTTCTTCCTTGGTCCGCCATCGATACCGTCCTGCTGGACATGGATGGCACCCTGCTCGACCTGCACTACGACAACCAGTTCTGGCTGGAGCACCTGCCCCAGCGCTACGCCGAGCTGCACGGTGTCAGCCGGGCCATGGCCGAACTTGAGCTGCAGCCGCTGTTCGAGCGCAATGCAGGCACTCTCAATTGGTACTGCCTGGATTTCTGGAGCCGCGAGCTGAACCTGCCGATCCGCGAGCTCAAACAGGAAATCGCCGACCTGATTGCGCTGCGCCCGGACGCCGATACCTTCCTCGCCGCAATCCGCCAAGCCGGCAAACGCGTGGTGCTGATCACCAATGCCCATCGCGACTCGCTGTCACTGAAGCTCGAGCGTGTGGAGCTGGCGCCCTATTTCGAGCGGCTGATCAGTTCCCACGACTACGGATTTCCCAAGGAAAGCCCGCAGTTCTGGGACGCCCTGCAGGCGGACATCGGCTTCGATCCTGCGCGCAGCCTGTTCATCGACGACACCCTGGCGATCTTGCGCAGTGCGCGACGCTTCGGCGTGGAGCATTTGCTGGCCGTGCGCCAGCCCGACAGCAAGGCGGGACCGCGTGATACTCAGGAGTTCGCCGCGGTGGAGGATTACCGGCAACTGCTGGAAGGTCTGTGAGCATGCAGTCGCGGATGAACCCGCTCCCACGACGATCACACGGGAGCGGGCTCATCCGCGCATCGGGACAACAGGCAATCAGTCAGGAATGCGCAGCACCTGTCCCGGATAGATCTTGTCCGGATGCTTGAGCATCGGCTTGTTGGCCTCGAAGATCTTGTTGTACTTGTTGGCATCGCCATATTCGGCCTTGGCGATGGCGCTCAGGGTATCGCCTTTCTTGACCGTGACGAAGCGTGCCGCCTGGGCCACGGGCCCTGTGACGGTGATCTGGTCGTCCACTGATGCCACGCCATCGATGTTGCCCGCCGCCAGGATGATCTTTTCCTTTTCTTCCTGGCTCGCCACCTCGCCCTTGAGCACGATCGTATCGCCCTGGACGGTGGCGGAGATGTTCGGGTTACCCAAGCCGACGGATTCGACGTGCTTCTTGAGCTGCGCCTCGGCGTTGGCGTTTCCGGGCGTCAGCAAGTCGATCAGTTTTTCACCGGCTTCCTTCACGAAACTGAACAGGCTCATGTCGCTCTCCTTGATGATCAAACATGGGAAGCAGGAGTCTAGGACAGACTTGGCCAATCCGCCTCGCCAAGCCAATCGACGTCCTCTATCAGGGGATAGAACCTAGCGACTAGACGTCGCCCGCCTGCAAGCCTAGGCTTGTGCAGGTAACAAGCCGCCGGTAATCCGCTCTGATGAACAGCAAACCCCCAGTCTGTGCGGCGTCCATGCCTCTTGCCTTGCCTGCCGCCAGTAATACCTACGACTACGTACAACTCACCGACGAGGTGCGCGACAGCACGCCGCTCGCCGAAGAGGTGGCTCTGGCCATCGTCTACAACGGTCTGAACCAGGCGGTGATGCTGGTCAGCCCTACCCATCTGGAAGACTTCGCCGTCGGGTTCAGCGTCGGCAGCGGTATCGTCGCCAGCACCGACGAAATCTATGACGTGAAGCTCTCCGGCAGTGGCTCGGCGCTCTACGCCGACCTGGAAATTTCCAGCCGCGCCTTCTGGAATCTGAAGAACCAGCGCCGTCAGCTAGCCGGCACCAGCGGCTGCGGTCTGTGCGGCGTCGAAGCCCTGGAGCAGGCGCTACCCGAGCTGGCCACGCTGCCCGGTGCGCCCCTGCCTCCTGCGCACTGGTTGGCCGGGCTGCGCCAGCGCATCGATGCCTTCCAGCCCCTGGGGCAGCACTGCGGCGCGGTGCATGCGGCGCTGTTCATGGACCGTGACGGCGAGCTGCTACTAGGCCGTGAGGACATCGGGCGCCACAACGCGCTGGACAAGCTGATCGGCGCGCTGCTGCGCCAACGCATCGATACTGAGGGTGGCCTGGCCATCGTCACCAGCCGTTGCAGCCTCGAACTGATCCAGAAAGTCCTGCGTGCCGGCATCCAGACCTTGGTCAGCCTCTCGGCACCGACCGGCCTGGCCCTGCAATGGGCGCGTAAGCACAATCTCAATCTCATCCACTTGCCCAAACACAGCGCACCACGGGTATACAGCCCTGTGGCGCAGCAGTCGCAGGGATGAACGCGCCCGAGACCGCGGCCTCCCCCCTCTGTTCGAAAGCTGGCGAACAGCCATAAAAAAAGGCCCTGTGCGCAACGGCCAGGGCTTTGTCTCAAGTAGCTTCAGACAAGCAAAATTTGAGAAAGTTTCACCTAAAAAACAAGAAGTTAGAGAATTGTGTACAAGTCGTGCTACTCGTCGGATTTCCATTGCCAGCCGCCTCGCCGAGCCTCAAATTCGCCTCGTCATCCCTATGAGGCTCTCTCGATGAAGAAGTACTCCTCGATTCTGTTGTTGTCTTTCAGCTTGCTCAGCGGCGTTGCCATGGCCGGTGGCAATACCGAGGCCGGCATTGGCGGCGCATTGGGTGGGGTACTCGGCTCCGTAGTAGGTAACTCCATCGGTGGTAGCACCGGCGGCGCCATCGGTGCCGGCCTGGGCGGTGCGGCCGGCGGTGCCCTGGGTGCCGACAAGCGTCAGCGCGGTGAGGCCGCCATCGGTGGCGCACTGGGCGCGGCCGGCGGTAACGTAATCGGTCGCTCGATGGGCGGCACTACCGGTAGCCATATCGGTGCAGCCGCAGGTGGTGGTGCCGGTGGTGCCCTGGGTAACTACTTGGGCAACAAGGCCGACGATGACGATCGTCACGACCGCCGCTACCGTCGTGACTACGACGGCCGCCGTCACTGGGACCGTGGCCATCACTACGGCCATCGCAAGCACAAACGCCACTGGCGTTACGACGACTGATCATTCAGTCAAGCAAAGGCCCTGCCCTGACCGGCAGGGCCTTTTCGTTGGTGTCGACTTTGCGGCTCAGCCGTTGAACTGCAAGCCCGCCAGGGACGCCTGCAGGGCGTCGGGGAAGGTCACCGGGTTGCCGGAGGCACGCTCCACGAAGACCTGCACCACCGTCCCCGCCGCACAGGCTTGCGGCTCGCCTGGACGGAACAGCGCCAGGTGGTACTCCACCGTGCTACCTGCCAGGCGCACCACGCCCAACCCCACTTCGAGCACATCGGGAAACCCTGGCAAGGCATAGAACTGCGCCGCCGAGCTGATCACCACGCCCACCAGTTCACCCTCGCGCAAGTCCAGCTCGGCCTGCTCGACGAGAAACGCCTGGATGGCCGTCTCGAAGTAGCCATGCACCGTCGCGCCGGCAATATGACCATTGATGTCGTTGTCGTGGGGGCGGGTGAGGATAGGATGGAAGTGGTTGAAATGGCTGCGCTGAGGGGATTCGGTCATAGGTTACCCAGGCTTGGTTACGCGAGTGGAGGTTGCGGCCGTCATTAGGAGCAGTTGGGCTGCCCAGCAGCCCAATCACCGGACAAGCCCTCGATTGCTCCAGTGACCATACCATCGGCTCAGGACCAGAAACAAAAAAGCCGCCCCGAGGGGCGGCTTTTTCGTCCGTGCTCGCGTGCTTACAGCTGCGGGCCAGCGGCCTTGATGGCCTCGGAGACGTCGAACTTCTTGAAGTTCTCGATGAACAGATTGGCCAGGCCTTTGGCGGCCTCGTCGTAGGCAGCCGAGTCAGCCCAGGTGTTGCGTGGGTTGAGCAGGACGGTTTCGACGCCCGGAACGGCCTTCGGCACATCCAGGTTGATGATGTCCAGGTGCTCGGTCTCGGCACCGATCAAGGCACCGCTCTGGATCGCAGCGATCACGGCACGGGTGGTCGGGATGCTGAAACGCTTGCCAACGCCATAGCCACCACCGGTCCAGCCGGTGTTGACCAGGTAGACCTTGGAGCCGAAGCCTTTGATGCGTTTGATCAGCAGTTCAGCGTACTCACCAGCCGGACGTGGGAAGAACGGAGCGCCGAAGCAGGTGGAGAAGGTGGACTTGATGCCGCCGCCCGAACCCATCTCGGTGGAACCAACCAGCGCGGTGTAGCCGGACAGGAAGTGGTAGGCCGCCTGCTCATTGTTCAGGATCGAAACCGGAGGCAGAACGCCAGTCAGGTCGCAGGTCAGGAAGATGACCGCGTTCGGCTCGCCGCCCAGGTTCTTCTCGGAACGCTTCTCGACGTGCTCCAACGGGTAGGCGGCGCGGCTGTTCTGGGTCAGGCTGCCATCGGCGTAGTCGGCGTGCTTGGCGTCGTCGAGAACGACGTTTTCCAGCACCGCGCCATGCTTGATGGCTTTCCAGATGACCGGCTCGTTCTTCTCGGACAGGTCGATGCACTTGGCGTAGCAGCCGCCTTCGATGTTGAAGACAACGCCTTCGCCCCAACCGTGCTCGTCGTCACCGATCAGGTAACGGCTCTCGTCGGCCGACAGGGTGGTCTTGCCGGTGCCGGACAGACCGAAGAACAGGGTCACATCACCTGCTTCGCCGATGTTGGCGGCGCAGTGCATCGGAAGAACGTCGGCAGCTGGCAGCAGGAAGTTCTGCACAGAGAACATGGCTTTTTTCATTTCGCCGGCGTAACGCATGCCAGCGATCAGCACTTTCTTCTGGGCGAAGTTGATGATCACGCAACCATCGGAGTTGGTGCCGTCACGCTCTGGAACGCATTCGAAATTGGCGACGTTGAGCACTTGCCACTCTTCACGACCGGCCGGGTTGTACTGGGCCGGATTGATGAACAGGCAACGGCCGAACAGGTTCTGCCAGGCAGTCTGGGTGGTCATCTTGACCGCCAGGTAGTGCTCGGCGGCAGCGCCTACGTGAACGTGGGAAACGAAGTGCTCTTGGGCGTTGTTGAACGCCTCGACGCGAGCCCACAGAGCATCGAACTTGTCAGCCGGGAACTTGCGGTTGATCGGCCCCCAGGCAATGGCACCGGAGGTGCTGGGCTCGTCGACGATGAAACGGTCAGCCGGCGAACGGCCGGTACGATGACCGGTTTTCACAACCAGTGCGCCAGTATCGGCCAGCTCGCCTTCACCGCGGGACAGCGCTTCTTTTACCAGCTCATCGACGGTCAGGTCGGTGTACACGGTGTTGTTGGCTTGCGTCATGAGATACCCCATCCGGCCCAAGGCCGAGTGCTCCAAACGTTTTGTAGTTGTCTATTTCAAACTACTACAGCGAAAAAAGTGGCCGGATTATGCCAGAAAAGCCCAAAAAAAGTAGGCCCCTCCTGTCAGAACTGCGCTTTTGCGCAATTCGACAGGAGTTTCTCCTGTAGTGAACCGTTTCAGTGCTGAGTATCTGACGGTGCCTCGGTGCCACCACCTGCAAATAATTGCGCCACATCGCTCGCGTCGAAGAAATAGCGCTCGTTGCAGAACTGGCAATCGATCTCGACCTTGCCACCACACTCTTCCACCAATGCCTTGGCATCCTCTTCTCCAAGGCTCACCAATGCATTGCCGGAACGCTCGCGCGAGCAGCTGCAATGGAAGCGCAGGGGCTCGATGTCGAACAGACGCACGGCGTCCTCATGGTAGAGGCGGTGCAGCAGGGTTTCGTTGTCCAGAGACCACTCCTCAGGCTTGAGGGTGCCTGCCAGGGCCACGACATGCTGCCAGCTGCCCTCGCGCTCTTCTTCGTCGCGCTGGCGATCGACCGGCAGCTGCTGCAGCAGCAGGCCACGGGCCTTGCCACCCTTGGCGTCGAGCCAGAAGCGCGTGTTGAGCTGCTGGGACTGGACGAAATAATTGGTGAAGCACTCCGACAGGTTGGCGCCATCGAGGTCCACGGTGCCCTGGTAACGCTGGCCCTTGACCGGATCGATGGTCAAGGTCAGGTGACCGTCAGGCATCAGCTGGGCCAGGGTCGCGTCGGCCGGGATCTGGTCCGCCTCGTAGCGCGCCATGCCGCGGATATCGCGATCGCTGGAGCACTCGACCATCAACAGCGGAATCGGCCCCTGGGAGCGCGCCTGAAGCACCAGCAGGCCATCGAACTTGAGTGCGCCCACGAGTAACGCGGTCGCCGCCATCAGTTCACCCAGCAGCACGGCGACCGGCTGAGGGTAAGGATGACGGGCCAGCACGTCGGCATAGCTCTGCTCGAGCGCCACCCACTCGCCGCGGATATCGCGGTCGTCGAAGATGAAACGCTGGGTGAAGTCGGTATCCGGCAAATCGCTCATAGGTTTTGGCTATCTAAAAATGATGACAAAATGGTTACAGGGAATTACGACTCCCGTGGCAGAGCGTCCACGAGACGCTCTTAACCCCGTTGGTAATAGAGGTATTTTATGGACAATCGACCACTGTTCCAAGCAAGGTGGTCCTGGGGACCCCTCGTAGCCTGTACCCTGCTGCCTGTTGCTCTACTGTGTTTCTGGTTATGGCCTTTTGGCCAGATCCTATGTCTGACTTTAGACGAGTGGCTGTTCCACAGCCTCAACGCGCCGTTGGCCGACAACACCCTCTGGCGATACGTCTGGACGATCGGCAGTCTGCGTCCTTTCGATATTGTCGTCGGCTTGATCTTGCTGGCCCTGCTGATCCGGGGCAATTGGGTGTTCAAGGCGACCCAGGTGCGCGAAGCCTTCTTCGGTTTTCTGGTAACGCTGCTCCTCTTAGTGGTGGTTCGCGTACTGTTTTCCAAGTGGGTAGCGATCATGGGCTGGCAACACAACAGCCCATCGATGGTCTTCGACAACGTAGTCCATCTGAGCGACTACTACCCGAATCTGGAAGCCAAGTGGGAACTGAAGGATCGCTCCAGCCAGAGTTTCCCTGGCGATCACGCTTCGGTGCTATTGATCTGGGCGCTGTTCATGACCCTGTTCAGCCGCACCCTGCTGCAGCGGCTGGTGATCTGGGGCCTGGCATTGCTGTTCATGCTGCCGCGCCTGGTGGCAGGCGCCCATTGGGGGCAGGACGACTATATCGGCGGATTGCTGATGGCCGTGCTGGCCTTGGGCTGGAGCTGCTACACACCGCTGGCGGCAAAAGCCAGTGCGGTATTACTGCGCTGGACCGCCCCGTTGTTCAGCTGGCTGGCACGATTGCCGCTGGTGGGCAGGATGAGCGTCATTCGCACGGCCTGAATGGCCTTCGGGGCCGCGCTGCGGCCCCTACTCATTCATAACTGCCATGCAGCTGATGAATCTGGCGCCGCTGCTTCTTGGTCGGCCGCCCATCGGTGGTCACACCGAGCGCGCCAGCCTTGCGCATCTGGGCAGCCTGTTCACGACGCCGAACGCTTTCTTCGGTCTCTTCGTACAAGGCCTGCGCCTGCGGCGCTCCGCGACGTACATCCGACAAGGCCTTGACCACTACGGTACGTTCATCGAATCCGGTACGCAGCACGAATTCGTCACCTACCCGAGGCTCCTTGCCCGGCTTGCAGCGTTCTCCCCGGCAATGCACCTTGCCACTCTCAATGGCCGCCTTGGCCAGGGCCCGGGTCTTGTAGAACCGCGCCGCCCATAGCCATTTATCCAGGCGTACCTTGTCGTCTTCTTCCGCTTTGTGGGCCATCCCATTACCTCGAATTCTGTCTTTCACGGAACTGTACTACCGTAACTTGCGGATGCAAAAAGTCCGTGCCGTGCTTACAGTTCACCACCTCATTCGCAGGGCGTGTTTCGTGAAGACATTTGACCATCTGACTGTAAT
Organism: Pseudomonas guariconensis; assembly: GCF_900102675.1. Classification (GTDB taxonomy): domain Bacteria; phylum Pseudomonadota; class Gammaproteobacteria; order Pseudomonadales; family Pseudomonadaceae; genus Aquipseudomonas; species Aquipseudomonas guariconensis. The sequence goes on along the minus strand of NZ_FMYX01000004.1, from coordinate 370,667 downwards.
CGGCCTGCGCGAGTGGGTCGCCCTGCCCGACCTCGGCCTGGCGGGCCTGCGCGCCAAGATCGATACCGGCGCCAGCACCTCCAGCCTGCACGCCACGGACGTAGAACCGTTCGAGCGCGACGGCCAGTCCTGGGTGCGCTTCACCGCTCATCTGGGGTCAGTGGTGCAACTTCGCCACCGTCGCTGCGAAGCCCCGTTGGTCACGATGAAAACCATCAAGAGCTCCAACGGCCAAGCCCAGGTCCGCTATGTGATCCGTACGCCGCTGGCGTTGGGCGACCGGGTCTGGGAGGTGGAGTTCACCCTTGCCTGTCGCAAAAACATGCGCTATCGCCTGCTGCTCGGTTCCAAGGCGCTGATTCACGGCCAGCTGGTAGTCAATCCTGGCCTTAAGTACGTTCAGGACAAACCGGCCTTTCCGGCCACCCTTTCCCCTGTCACAGGTGCTGCATGAAGATCGCTGTGCTGTCGCGCAATCCGCGTCTGTATTCCACCCGCCGCCTGGTCGAAGCCGGTACCCAGCGTGGTCACGAGATGGTGGTGATCGATACCCTGCGCGCATACATGAACATCGCCAGCCACAAACCGCAGATCCACTATCGCGGCAAACCGCTGGAAGGTTTCGACGCAGTCATACCGCGCATCGGCGCGTCCGTCACCTTCTATGGCTGCGCGGTGCTGCGCCAGTTCGAGATGATGGGTGTCTACCCGCTCAACGAGTCGGTGGCCATCGCCCGCTCACGCGATAAGCTGCGCTCCCTGCAACTGCTGTCGCGTCGCGGAATCGGCCTGCCGATCACAGGTTTCGCTCATTCGCCGGATGACATCCCCGACCTGATCCAGATGGTCAACGGTGCCCCCTTGGTGATCAAGGTGCTCGAGGGCACCCAGGGCATCGGCGTGGTGCTGTGCGAAACCACCAAGGCCGCCGAATCGGTGATCGAGGCATTCATGGGCCTGAAGCAGAACATCATGGTCCAGGAATACATCAAGGAAGCGGGCGGTGCCGACATCCGCTGCTTCGTCGTCGGCGACAAGGTCATCGCGTCGATGAAGCGCCAGGCCAAGCCTGGCGAGTTCCGCTCCAACCTACACCGCGGCGGCGTCGCCAGCCTGATCAAGATCACCCCCGAAGAGCGCATGACCGCCATTCGTGCGGCCAAGGTCATGGGTTTGAGCGTGGCGGGGGTGGACATCCTGCGCTCCAATCACGGGCCACTGGTGATGGAGGTGAACTCCTCGCCGGGGCTCGAGGGGATCGAAGTCACCACCGGCAAGGACGTGGCCGGGATGATCATCGAACATCTGGAGAAGAACGGCGGGCCGAACCAGACACGAACCAAAGGCAAGGGCTGAGCCAACACAGCCGCGGAGCCATGACAGGGCATCAAACGGCGTTACGGGGCAACAGCAACCCCAATGGCAACCTTACCCGCGCTTCGATTCCGCCACCGGAACGATTGCGCAACTCGACATTGCCCCCGTGCTGGGCCGCGATCCGCTTGACGATCGCGAGCCCCAACCCGGTGCCCTTGCCGCCTCGGGCACGATCTCCGCGGATGAAGGGGTTGAAGATGGTCTCCAACTCCGACTCGTCTATCCCCGTCCCTCGGTCCAGTACGCTGAGCACCACATAGGGCGCGCTCTGGTCACCCGACACGTACGCCGCCACTTCGACCCCTTTGCCCGCATGATGCAAGGCATTACCGATCAGGTTACCCAGCATGCGCTTGAGCGACACCCGACGCAGCGGGAACGGCGGAATCGGCTCCAGGCACAGGCGCACCCGCTCCTCCGGCTGGTTGTAAGGCGCCACGACTTCGCGAACCAGTGCGCCCAGATCGGCCACTTCCACCGGCTCGTCCCGACCATCGCGGATGAAGGCCAGGAACTGGTCGAGGATCGCATCCATATCCTCGATGTCGCGGACCATGTCATCGGTCAGCTCACTGTCGTTAGCCATCAATGACAACGACAGGCGCAGGCGGGTCAGGGGGGTGCGCAAGTCATGGGACACTCCCGCCAGCATCAGTTCACGCTCGCGTCCGGCCTGCTCGACGTCTTCGGCCATCTGGTTGAAGGCCCGGTACACCTCGGTCATCTCGCTTGGTGTGTCGCTGATCGGCAACCGCACGCTGCGCCCCTGGCCCAGCTGCCGGGCAGCGAACACCAATCGCTTGAGCGGCTGGTTGAGCTGGCGCACGAAGATCCACGCCGAAGCGGTGGACAACAAACCGATAGCCAGGAACCAGCCCAGCACGTTCCAGATCTTCTGCCCCCGCAGCGGGTGCGGATACAAAGGCACCTTCAACCAGCCGGGGCCCAGGCTCGGCGCGTTGACCCACAAGGCAGGCGGCGCGTGGATGCGCAACCGCACCTCGGTGTCATCGCCAAGTTCGGCCTGCATCTGGCGTTGGTAGATCTCGCTGTAGGGCCAATGCTGCTCACCCTCCGGCACACCGGAGCCGGTGACCCGGATCAACCCTGCCGCCTCGGCGATCTTGTCGCGGTTCTCCTCGTCGGCGGCCCAATAGGCGCGCAATGTCAGGGCCACGCCATGGCTGTACTGGCGATCGACCAGCACGTCCTCGTTCATCAGCAGGTACACCAGCGTCAAGGCCTTGGAGAACAGGACGACGATCAGCACCAGCCACAGGGTGCGGGCGAAGAAGCTTTGCGGGAACCAAAGAGGCGTTTTCATCTGGACAACTACTGCGCTGCGCTCACGGGCGGGGCTCGACAGGGTGCGGGCCTGATCCAGACGCAAACAGGGCGACCCCATCGGGTCGCCCTGGTGCGTGATGGCAAGCCTGCAGGCTCATGTTCATTTGCTGGCGTTTCCGTCCGGCACGAAGACGTAGCCTACACCCCACACGGTCTGGATATAGCGCGGTTTGGAAGGGTCCGGCTCGATCATGCGGCGCAGGCGCGAGATCTGCACATCGATGGACCGCTCCAACGCATCCCACTCGCGGCCGCGAGCCAGGTTCATGAGCTTGTCGCGGGTCAGCGGCTCGCGAGCGTGCATGACCAGCGCCTTGAGCACGGCGAACTCGCCGGTGGTCAGCATGTGCACTTCATCGCCACGCTTGAGCTCGCGAGTAGCCAGTGAAAGTTCGTAGTCGCCGAACGTGACGGTCTCGTCCTCGCTGCCAGGGGCACCCGGTACGCTCGGGGCCTGGCGACGCAACACGGCCTTGACTCGCGCCATCAGCTCGTCCGGGTTGAAAGGTTTGCCCAGGTAATCGTCGGCCCCCAGCTCCAGGCCCTTGATGCGACTGAGCTCGTCGCCCTTGGCGGTGAGCATGATGATCGGGATCTGGTTGTTGGCCTTGCGCAGGCGGTTGCAGGCAGAGAGGCCGTCCTCGCCGGGCAGCATCAGGTCGAGCACCACCAGGTTGAAGACCTCACGGGCCAGCAGGCGGTCCATCTGCTCGGTGTTGGGCACCGCGCGGGCACGATAGCCCTTGCTGGTGAAGAAACGTTCCAGCAGGCTGCTCAGCCCCGGATCGTCATCGACGATGAGAATCTTCTCGCCTTCAGCGGTATTTGCGGTGCTGGTCATGAATAACTCCTTTGGTATCGCCGCGCATTATGGCGTAGCCATGACAACGCGTGCCGTGTGCATTGTTAGCAGATTTTTCCCATGGCGCCACTTCCCGCCTGGCCGAGGCTGGCCCGGCGCTATCACCGCAAGCCCGGCACGATGGGTATAATGCGCCGCTTTCACCCTGCGCCGCCGGGCCTGAATGCCCCCTTGCGGCCTCCAGCATTCATTATTTGTCAGGTGGTTCTCATGGACAGCATCAACAGCCGTATCGCCGAGGAACTGGGCGTTCGCCCGCAGCAGGTCGAAGCGGCCGTGGCCCTGTTGGACGAAGGCTCGACGGTGCCTTTCATCGCCCGTTACCGAAAGGAAGTCACCGGCAGCCTGGATGACACCCAGCTGCGTCACCTGGAGGAGCGCCTGCGCTACCTGCGCGAACTCGACGAGCGCCGCGCCAGCATCCTGGCCAGCATCGAGGAGCAGGGCAAGCTGACCCCGGAGCTGGCCCGCGAGATCAAGCTGGCCGACACCAAGACCCGCCTTGAAGACCTCTACCTGCCCTATAAGCAAAAGCGCCGCACCAAGGGCCAGATCGCCCTGGAAGCCGGCCTGGGCGAACTGGCCGACGGTCTGCTCAACGACCCGCAACTGACCCCGGAAGCCGAAGCGGCGCGTTTCGTCGATGCCGACAAGGGCGTGGCCGACGTCAAGGCCGCCCTGGAAGGGGCCAAGTACATCCTCATGGAGCGCTTCGCCGAAGACGCCGCCCTGCTCGACAAGCTGCGCGTGTTCCTCAAGCAGGAAGCGGTGCTCAGCGCCCGCGTGGTCGCCGGCAAGGAAGAAGAAGGCGCCAAGTTCCGCGACTACTTCGCCCACGACGAACTGCTGCGCAGCGTGCCCTCGCACCGCGCCCTGGCGATCTTCCGCGGGCGCAACGAAGGCGTGCTGACCGCCTCGCTGAAGGTAGGCGAGGAACTGCCAGGCACACTGCACCCCTGCGAGCTGATGATCGGCAACCACTTTGGCCTGGAAAACCGCAACCGTCCGGCCGACAAGTGGCTGGCCGAAGTGGTGCGCTGGACCTGGAAGGTCAAGCTGTACACCCACCTGGAAACCGACTTGTTCGGCGAGTTGCGCGACAACGCCGAGAGCGAGGCGATCAACGTCTTCGCCCATAACCTGCACGATTTGCTGCTCGCTGCGCCCGCCGGTCCTCGCGCCACCCTGGGCTTCGACCCGGGCCTGCGTACCGGCTGCAAGGTCGCGGTGGTCGATGCCACCGGCAAGCTGCTCGACCACACCACGGTCTACCCTCACGCACCGAAGAATGACTGGGACCGCACCCTTTCCATTCTCGCCGCGCTGTGCGCCAAGCACTCGGTGGAGCTGATCGCCATGGGCAACGGTACCGCCAGCCGCGAGAGCGACAAGCTGATCATCGAGCTGGTGAAGAAATACCCCGCCCTGAAGATCACCAAGGTCATGGTCTCGGAGGCCGGCGCGTCGGTCTACTCCGCCTCTGAGCTGGCAGCCCGCGAGTTCCCGGACCTGGACGTCTCGATCCGTGGCGCGGTCTCCATCGCCCGACGCCTGCAGGACCCGCTGGCCGAACTGGTGAAGATCGACCCCAAATCCATCGGCGTCGGCCAGTACCAGCACGACGTCTCTCAGGTGAAGCTGGCGCGCGGCCTGGACGCGGTGGTCGAGGACTGCGTGAACGCCGTGGGCGTGGACGTCAACACCGCCTCCGTGGCCCTGCTGACCCGCATCTCCGGCCTGAATGCCACCCTGGCCCAGAACATCGTCGCCCATCGCGACGCCAACGGCCCATTCACCACCCGTGCGGCGCTGAAGAAGGTCAGCCGCCTGGGCGAGAAGACCTTCGAACAAGCCGCAGGCTTCCTGCGGGTAATGAACGGCGACAACCCGCTGGACGCCTCGGCGGTGCACCCGGAAGCCTACCCGCTGGTACAGCGCATCGCCGCCGATACCGACCGCGACATCCGCTCGCTGATCGGCGACAGCGCGTTCCTCAAGCGCCTGGACCCAAAGAAGTTCACTGACGAGACCTTCGGTCTGCCAACGGTCACCGACATTCTTCAGGAACTGGACAAGCCCGGTCGCGATCCACGCCCTGAGTTCAAGACCGCGACCTTCCAGGAAGGGGTCGAGGACCTCAAGGATCTGGAGCCCGGCATGATCCTCGAAGGTGTGGTGACCAACGTCACCAACTTCGGCGCCTTCGTCGACATCGGCGTGCACCAGGACGGCCTGGTGCACATCTCGGCGCTGTCGGAAAAGTTCGTCAAGGACCCGCGCGAGGCGGTCAAGGCCGGCGACGTGGTCAAGGTCAAGGTCATGGAAGTGGACATCCCGCGCAAGCGGGTCGGCCTGTCCATGCGCATGAGCGACACACCCGGCGAGAAGGTCGAAGGCAACCGTGGTGGCAATCGTGGCAATGGCGGCAACCGCCAGCAACAGGCACCGCGCCCGCGTGAAACCGCAGCCGCACCGGCCAACAACGCCATGGCCGCGCTGTTCGCCAACGCCAAGCAGTTGAAGAAGAAGTGATGCAGATCCCGGCCGAATACGTTGAAAGCGCCTTCAGCCAACTCCTGGGCTGCCGCCTGCAACGCCTGGAGACGGGCGTAGCCGAGGTGGCCCTGACGCTGGAGCCGCACTTACGCAACCGCGGCCAGAAGCTGCACGGCGGGGCGATCTTCAGCCTGGTGGACATCGCCATGGGCCTGGCCTGCTCGGCCAGCCATGGCTTCGATCAGCAGAGCGTGACGATCGAATGCAAGATCAACTACATGCGCGCAGTCAGTGACGGTGAAGTCGTGTGCACCGCCCAGGTGCTGCACGCCGGGCGCCGCACACTGGTGGTCGACGCCGACGTATTCCAGGGCGACAAGCGCGTGGCCAAGGCACAAGGAACCTTCGCGGTTCTCTAGCTCACCAAGGCTTATCTGCGGTATTTTCGGCGTTATCGAGTATCGGGGCCGCTGCGCGCCCCATTGCAGGCCTCGCCCGCGTCCTCAGGCTAAACATCAGGTCCTGGGGGTGATGGCGAGGCCTGCGATGGGCTGCGACGCGGCCGCAGTCGGCACTGGCACTGCTGAAAACCCAGACAAACCAGGCGACAACGCCAGTTCCTTTTCCAACTACCCTTGTAGACCGTCATCCCTACCCCCATATTGGGGCGACTGACGCGTGAAGGAATACATCTTGAGCGAACTCCTCAACCGCCGCCTGAGCCTGCTCGGCGCCAATCTCCCCCTGCTCAAGCAGTGCCTGCACGGTATTGAGCGCGAATGCCTGCGTGTGACCGACGAAGGTCGCCTGGCCCAAACGCCGCACCCGGAGGCCCTGGGTTCGGCGCTGACCAACGAGCAGATCACCACTGACTATTCCGAGTCGCTGCTGGAGTTCATCACCCCCGCCCTGGCGGACCCGGCCAAGGTGCTCGAGAGCCTCGACGAGATCCACCGCTTCGTCTATGCCAAGCTCGGCGACGAGTACCTGTGGAGCCCGTCCATGCCCTGCACGCTGCCGGCCGAGGAGGACATCCCGATCGCCGAGTACGGCACCTCCAACATCGGCAAGCTCAAGCATGTCTACCGCAAGGGCCTTGCCCTGCGCTACGGCCGCACCATGCAGTGCATCGCCGGCATCCATTACAACTTCTCCCTGCCCGAGGCGCTGTGGCCGCTGCTGCGCGCAGCCGAAGGCAGCGAGGAAAACGACCGCGACTATCAGTCGGCGGCGTACATCGCCCTGATCCGTAACTTCCGCCGCTACAGCTGGCTGTTGATGTACCTGTTCGGCGCATCGCCCGCCCTGGACAAAGGCTTCTTGCGTGGCCACCCGCATCAGCTCGAAGAGCTGGATGCCGAAACCCTGTACCTACCCTACGCCACCAGCCTGCGCATGAGCGATCTGGGCTACCAGAGCAATGCCCAGGCTGGCCTGACGCCTTGCTACAACAACCTGGCCAGCTACACCGACAGCCTGCGCAAGGCGGTCGGCACGCCCTACCCGCCCTATGTCGAGATCGGCACGCACAAGGATGGCGAGTGGGTCCAGCTGAACACCAACATCCTGCAGATCGAGAACGAGTACTACTCGAACATTCGCCCCAAGCGCGTCACCTATACCGGCGAACGTCCGATCCAGGCCCTGACCTCCCGCGGCGTGCAGTACGTCGAAGTGCGTTGCCTGGATATCAACCCGTTCCTGCCAGTGGGTATCGATCTTCCCCAGGCACGTTTCCTCGATGCCTTCCTGCTGTTCTGCGCCCTGGACGACAGCCCGCTGCTCGAAAGTGGCGAATGCGGCCAGTGCACCAACAACTTCCTCACCGTGGTCAAGGAAGGCCGCCGTCCGGGCCTCGAACTTCGTCGCAACGGCCAGCCCATCGGGCTGAAGGATTGGGCCAGCGAGCTGATCGCCCGTATCGCCCCACTGGCCGAACTGCTCGACCGTGCCCAGGGCGGCGAAGAACACGCCAAGGCGTTGGCCGCACAGCAGGCCAAGGTCGACGATGCCTCCCTGACGCCGTCGGCCCAGGTGCTGGCGCGCATGGCCGAACACAACGAAACCTTTGTCCAGTTCTCCCTGCGTCAAAGCCGCCTGCATGCCGGAACCTTCCGCGAGCAACCGCTGAGCGTCGAGCGCCAGCAGGCCTTCGAGACCCTGGCGCGCGAGTCGCTGGCCGAGCAGTCGCGCCTGGAGCAGCAGGAAGTCGGTGACTTCGACCTGTTCGTGGGTGCCTATCAGGCCAGTATCCTGGCCATCAGCAACTGATGAGCCGCGCCACCAGCCCGCGCAAGCCACGCGCCAGCAGCCAGGCCAGGATCGACGCGATCCTCGCCGCGGCGCGCGGACTGTTGGCCGATCAAGGCGTGGCGGGCCTGTCGATCTACAGTGTGGCCGAGCGGGCACAGATCCCGCCGTCTTCGGTGTACCACTTCTTCGCCAGCGTACCGGCGCTGCTCGAAGCCTTGACCGCTGACGTGCATCTGGCGTTTCGCGAAGCCCTGAGCGCCCCTATCGACAGCAGCGCGTTCAGCACTTGGCACGACCTGTCACGGCTGATCGAGCAGCGCATGCTGGACATCTACAACGAAGATGCGGCCGCACGCCAACTGATCCTCGCCCAACATGGCCTGAGCGAAGTGGTGCAGGCCGACCGCCAGCACGACCTGGAGCTGGGCGAACTGATGCACAAGCTGTTCGACCAGCACTTCCAGTTACCGGCGATGCCCAGGGATGTGCATGTATTCGCCCTGGCCATGGAGCTGAGCGACCGGGTCTATGCGCGCTCGATGCAACTGCACGAACAGATCACCCCACGCATGGCCGAGGAAGGCAAGCGAGTGTTCGAGGCGTACCTGGGGCTGTACCTGCCGCCGTTCCTGCCCAAGCGCTGAACCACAGGACCGCTGCGGATCCTCTCACGACACAAGGCCACTGCTGCCGGGCATCGTGCACCCTGCAGGAGCGGCCTTGCGTCGCGCGAGGGGCGCACAGCGCCCCATCACCCTTACAACTTGGCGATGGACACTTCGGTGGATTTGACGAAGGCGATCACTTCGCTGCCCACCTGCAGTTCCAGCTCACGCACGGAACGGGTGGTGATCACCGAGGTGACGATGCCAGAGGCGGTCTGTACGTCGATTTCCGAAAGCACCGGGCCTTCGAGGATTTCCTTCACGGTGCCTTTGAACTGGTTGCGAACGTTGATGGCTTTGATGGTCATGATGTGATTCCTTCTCTAGGGCTTCTTGGGTTCAGTGCGCCCAACGCAGCTGCGTGGGCAAAGGGGCTACAGGTTCCGGCTCGGGCGGCGTGCCCGGTACGGCGAGAACACGGTTGAGGACTTCGCTTTCCAGCGCCGCCAGGCGGTGCGATCCACGCGCTCGCGGACGCGACAGGTCGACACTCAGGTCCAGGCCGACGGCGCCGTCTTCAATGAGGATCACCCGATCTGCCACGGCGACGGCTTCGTTGACGTCGTGGGTAACCAGCAACACGGTAAAACCGTGCTGGTGCCACAGCCGTTCGATCAGTTGCTGCATCTCGATCCGGGTCAAGGCATCGAGCGCACCCAGTGGCTCGTCCAACAGCAACAGGCGTGGTTTGTGAATCAGTGCCCGGGCCAGGGCCACACGTTGCTTCTGGCCGCCCGACAACGCCGCTGGCCAGTCATGGGCGCGCTCGGCCAGGCCGACCGCTTCCAAGGCTTGCAACGCATCGGCGCGCCAGTTGCCGGACAGCCCCAGGCCTACGTTGTCGATCACCTTCTTCCAGGGCAGCAGGCGCGCGTCCTGGAACATCAGCCGGGTTTCCTCGCGGGCTTGATCCAAGGGCGCGGCACCGGCGAGCAACTGGCCGGCGCTGGGCTGGTCGAGGCCCGCCAGCAGGCGCAGCAAGGTGCTCTTGCCGCAGCCACTGCGCCCCACGATAGCGACGAACTGGCCGGCCGGAATGTGCAGGTCGATGCCTCGCAGCACCTCGCGCTGGCCAAACGCCTTGCGCACGCCCTGAACAGCCAGGGGGATACCGCGCAGCAAGCGCGGCGGTTGTTCCTTGAGCACGGTCATGCGCCCTCCTTCTTCGCCGGTTGATAGGCCGGGTGCCAGCGCAGCCAGACACGCTCCAGGCCACGGGCGGCCAGGTCGGCAAGCTTGCCGAGCACGGCGTACAGGACGATGGCCAGGACCACCACATCGGTTTGCAGGAACTCACGGGCATTCATCGCCAAGTAACCGATACCGGCATTGGCCGAGATGGTCTCGGCGACGATCAGCGTCAACCACATGAAACCCAGGGCGAAGCGCACGCCCACCAAGATCGATGGCAGCGCGCCCGGCAGGATCACCTGGCGGAACAGGCCGAAGCCCGACAAGCCATAGCTGCGCGCCATCTCTACCAACGCCGGGTCGACGTTGCGGATGCCGTGGTAGGTGTTGAGGTAGATGGGGAACAGCGTCCCCAGCGCCACCAGGAAGATCTTGGCCGACTCATCGATGCCGAACCACAGGATCACCAAGGGAATCAGCGCCAGATGCGGCACGTTGCGGATCATCTGCACCGAGCTGTCGAGCAGACGCTCGCCCCAGTTCGACAGACCCGTGATGAAGCCCAGCACCAGGCCGATGCTGCCGCCGATCACAAAGCCCAAGGCCGCGCGCCAGCCGCTGATGGCCAGGTGCGTCCAGATCTCGCCGCTGCGCACCAACTCGACGCCGGCGCTGACCACCGCGCTCGGCGCCGGCAGGATGCGGGTCGACAGCCAGCCGCTTGCGACCGCCAACTGCCACACCGCCAACAGCAGCAGTGGCAAGGCCCAGGGTGCCAGGCGCTTCGACCAGGAAGAAGTTGCTCGACTCATGGCCAGGCCCTCAGCTCTGCGCCACGGACTTGGGCAGGATGTCGTTGGCGACCATCTCGCCGAACGGGCTCACGTAACCACCGCTCTTGGGCTGTTCGGGGCGCTGCACATCCAGGTGCGGGAACAGCAGCTCGGCGACCCGATACGACTCTTCCAGGTGCGGATACCCGGAGAAGATGAAGGTATCGATGCCCAGCGCGGCATATTCCTTGACCCGTGCGGCCACGGTCGGGCCATCGCCCACCAGCGCGGTACCGGCACCGCCGCGCACCAGACCGACGCCGGCCCACAGGTTGGGGCTGACCTCCAGCTTGTCGCGCTTGCCGCCGTGCAGGGCGGCCATACGCTGCTGGCCCACAGAATCGAAACGTGCCAGGGATGCCTGGGCACGGGCGATGGTGTCATCGTCCAGGTGCGAAATGAGCTTGTCGGCGGCCGCCCAGGCCTCTTCGTTGGTCTCGCGGACGATCACGTGCAGGCGGATGCCAAAGCGTACCTCGCGACCCTGCGCGGCAGCTTTCTCACGTACCTGAGCGATCTTTTCCGCCACCGCAGCCGGCGGCTCGCCCCAGGTCAGGTACAGCTCGACCTGTTCGGCAGCCAGGTCCTGGGCAGCGTCGGAGGATCCGCCGAAGTACAGCGGCGGACGCGGTTGCTGGATCGGCGGATAGAGCAGCTTGGCGCCTTTGACCTGGATGTGCTTGCCGTCGTAATCGACCACCTCACCCTCGAGCACCTTGCGCCAGATGCGGGTGAATTCCACGGAGGCTTCGTAGCGCTCCTGATGGTTCAAGTGCAGACCATCACCGGCCAGTTCTTCCGGGTCGCCGCCGGTCACCAGGTTGAACAGCGCGCGACCGTTGGACAGGCGATCCAGCGTCGCGGCCTGGCGTGCGGCCACGGTCGGCGAAATGATGCCTGGGCGCAGGGCCACCAGGAACTTCAGGCGCTGGGTCACCGGGATCAGCGAGGCGGCCACCAGCCAGGAGTCCTCGCAGGAACGCCCGGTGGGGATCAGCACGCCACCAAAGCCCAGGCGGTCAGCGGCCTGGGCGATCTGCTGCAGGTAACCATGGTCGACCGCGCGGGCGCCGTCGTTGGTGCCCAGGTACTTGCCGTCACCGTGGGTCGGGAGGAACCAGAAAATGTTAAGGCTCATTGGAGTTGTCTCCTCAAGGGTGGCTCGGGCCGGGAGCAGCCCCGGCCGCAGCGAATCGATCAAGGCGCGGTGGCGACCTTGGCGGGGGGTGTCCAAATCACGTCCTTGATGCTCAAGGGCTTGGGAATCAGCTTCAGCGCCTGGAAGGTGTCGGCGATCTTCTGCTGGGCGGCGACCACTTCAGGCGTGAGCGGCTTGGCACCGAAGCCTTGGCGCTTGACGGACGTGAGGGTGATGTCGGCAGGCAGGCCGAGCAGCGGGGCGACCTGGTCGGTGACCTCCTGCGGGTTGGCCTGCGACCACTGGCCGATGGCACGCACCTCGTCGACCAAGGTCTGGATCACCGCCGGGTGTGAAGTGGCGTACTTGCGGGTGGCCAGATAGAACTGGTGGTTGTCGACCAGGCCCTTGCCGTCACGCAGGGTACGGGCTTGCAGCTGCTGTTCGGCAGCGGCCTGGTACGGGTCCCAGATGACCCAGGCATCGACACTGCCACGCTCGAAGGCGGCGCGGGCGTCGGCCGGCGGCAGGTAGACCGGTTGGATGTCGCTGTACTTGAGGCCTGCGTCTTCCAGGGCGCGGACCAACAGGTAGTGGACGTTGGAGCCTTTGTTGAAGGCGACCTTCTTGCCTTTGAGGTCTTTCACCGACTGCACGGGCGAGCCCTTGGGCACGAGGATCGCCTCGCTGTGCGGTGCTGGCGGCTCGTAGGCCACGTAGAGCAGGTCGGCACCGGCGGCCTGGGCGAACACCGGCGGGGTCTCGCCGGTAACGCCGAAGTCGATGGAGCCGACGTTCAGCCCTTCGAGCAACTGAGGGCCGCCGGGGAATTCGGTCCACTGCACCTGGATGCCTTGCTCGGCCAAGCGCTTCTCCAGCGACCCCTTGGCCTTGAGCAGCACCAGGGTGCCGTATTTCTGATAACCGATACGCAGGCTTTCTGCCTGGGCCTGGGTGATGGCGCCGAAGGACACAGCCGCCGCAAACAGGGCGACCAGACCACGACGCAAGAAGACTGTGCGCATGGCGCTCTCCTGTGCGAGTTGGGTTCGGGTTGCACCTGCTTGCCCGTTGGCGGGCGAGTAAGGTGGGAAAACGGTGAAGCGGTGATGCCGGCTCAGATGCTCCAGCGGGCAGTGAGCAGGCGTTCGTTGAGCACGCCCGGGGCCACGGGTTTGGGCCGTCGGGCCAAGGCGCTGTGGAACAGTTCCAGTGAATCCTCAAGCCGCGCCTCGAGTGCGGCGGCCAGTTGCGCGGGCTTGCCGTGCTCGCCGTAGGCGATCTGGCTGTCGTCGGCGAAGATCCCTTGCAGGGTCTCTTGCGCCTTGAGTGCCGACAGCACCGGCTTGAGGGCGTAATCCACCGCCAGCATGTGGGCGATGCTGCCGCCAGTGGCGATCGGCAAGACCACCTTGTGCTCCAGCGCGCGCTCAGGCAGCAGGTCGAGCAGGGTTTTCAGCGCACCGGCGAAAGACGCCTTGTACACCGGCGTGGCGACTACCAGGCCGTCGGCCTGGGCGACCAGTTGCTGAAAGTGCTGGACCTGTGGGCTGTCGAAGCGGGCGTGGAGCAAGTCCTCGGCCGGGAATTCGCGCACCTGGAAGGTCACCACCTCCACGCCACGATCCTGCAGCCACTGGCGCGAGCGCTCGAGCAGCACGCCGGAGCGTGAACGGGTACTGGGGCTACCACCGAGAGAAACAACCAGCATGAAAAACGCTTCCTTCGATTCGATTGCAGGGCCGCGAGGAGTTGGCCTCGCTGGAATGGAATCGACATTAACAGGCAGTCATATATATCTAGAAATCATATTTTTTCATTTGTTTATTCCATTTTGTCTATTCAGTGATTTCGCTGGGTACGCCTGTGGATGCGATGGGGAATGCACTGACGCATTCGCGGCTAAACCCGCTTCCACAGGGTGGGCGGTGATCCTTTTAGGCACGGGATTACCCGCGAAGAGGTGCCTCGGAGCAACTAATCACAGCCCCGATTCATCCCAACTTCCATATCGTCGATCAAGGCCTTGGCCATGGCACTGAGGATCCGGGCGGCGCTGCCTGACATCTGGTCGCCTTCCATCTCCGCCTCGCAGGTCAGATGGCGGATGCACCCCAGCAACACGGAGAGTTCGTCGAAGGCTTGTTGGAAGGGGATGTCGGGTTGGATGCGGTACAAGTCCAGGCAGGTCTGGACGCCTGCGGTTTTCCAGATAATGGGCTTTTCCATGGTCAGCTCTCTGCGCGGTTACAGGATCACCACCACCAGAGCCTTTCTCACGAGGTAGGGTGGCAGCCGTACACGCGGGGTGAGAAACCGAGGCGCAAGAGGAACTCGGCCAGACCGAAGTCTGCCCGGGCACGGCTGCCATAACAGGAAGGCCAGCTCTCTACGCAGTCGGGTTCTCACACCCGGTCGCCAAACAGGACGACCCGGCGGCGTTATCCCCGGGGTGTTGCCCCAACAATGCAGCGGCTTCCGGCAGGTGCGTAGGATAGGTCGTTACCTGCAAAGGCCTGAAGCGCTTGGCTTGAGGTTCGGAAATATCCGACACATTGGAGGTCGGCACGCTCCTACAGGGGACACCACTAATCTCCGCGCATAAAAAAGGGCCGTCGAAACGGCCCAAAGATCCCTGCTATGGCTAAGAGCAATGCAACGAGGATTCCTTAACGATTCGGTTGCGGGGTCAGGCGCAGATAGGGTTTGACCGCCCGGTACCCTTTGGGGAAGCGCTGTTTGATTTCATCTTCGTCTTTCAACGAAGGCACGATCACCACCTCGTCGCCATCCTGCCAGTTCGCTGGCGTGGCCACCTTGTGGTTGTCGGTCAGTTGCAGCGAGTCGATCACCCGCAGGATTTCATTGAAGTTGCGCCCGGTGCTGGCCGGGTAGGTGATGGTCAGGCGCACCTTCTTGTTGGGGTCGATGACGAACAGCGAGCGCACCGTCAGGGTGTCGCTGGCGTTGGGGTGGATCAGGTCGTACAGGTCGGACACCTTGCGATCGGCATCGGCGAGGATCGGGAAGTTGACCACGGTGTTCTGGGTCTCGTTGATGTCATCGATCCAGCGAGTGTGGGAATCGACAGGGTCCACCGACAAGGCGATGGCCTTGACACCGCGCTTGGCGAATTCGTCCTTGAGCTTGGCGGTCAGGCCCAGCTCGGTGGTGCACACCGGGGTGAAGTCGGCCGGGTGGGAGAACAGCACACCCCAGCTGTTGCCCAGCCATTCGTGAAAGCGGATCATGCCGGCGCTGGATTCCTGTTCGAAATCGGGGGCGATGTCACCGAGTTTGAGGCTCATGGGGGTGGGCTCCTGTGCTGTGTCTGGTCGATGGATTCAATGTGCCTGCATTCGATTAAAAACAAAAAGAATAAATATTGATTTATTTATAACCATTAGGCATTTCGAGTTACAGACATAAAAAAGCCTCGCGCTAGGCGAGGCTTTTTGTGCAGCTACGACTTACAGGAAGTTGTAAGTGTAGTTCACGATGAAGCGAGTCTGATCCTGGTCCTTCGCCGATCCCGAACCGGTGCCGCGGTAGACACCTTGGCGCAGGCTGAAGCCCAGACCTTTGAGGGTACCTTCCTGCAGCACGTAATCGATCCGTGCGTCACGCTCCCATTCACTGAAGGTGCCATGGCCATCGGAGCTGCGGCCATCCTCGCCACGCAAGTAGGCCACGGAAGCCTTCAGGCCCGGCACGCCCAGCCGCGCAAAGTCATAGGAATACTGACCGAAGGTAGTGTTCTCACCAGCCTTGGCGAACTGGTTGATCATGCTGTCGGTGAACAGATAGAAGCTCGACCCACCAGCACCTTCGTCGACCAGGCTGCCTTGGTTCAGCCATACGAAACCGCCATCGTCGCTGACCTGCTGATGACCGAGCATCAGAGAGTGGGCACCGAGGGTGTAGGTGAACATGGCGGACCAGGTCTTGTTATCAACCTCGCCAGGGTTCTTGGCGTAGCCGTTGTTGTTCTTGAACTCGTAACCCGCTTCGCCGTTGCGGCCATCCTTGCTGCTGTCGAAATAGCGCAGGTCGGTCTTAAACGACTGGTCATCAGCGATCTGGAACACGTGTGTCGCGCCCAGGAAGTGCTGTTTGTAGAAGTCTTCGAGGTTGGAGTAGTAATACTGCAGGGTCAGGTCTTTGGTGACCTTCCAGTCAGCACCGGCGTAACGGAACTTGTTGCTTTCCTGGGTAGCACCCTGGACAGAGAGACCTGTACGGTTGCTGGAAGCACGGCCCATCGCATGGGTCAGTTGACCTGCGTTGATGGTCAGGTTGTCGATTTCCTTCGAGGTGATGGTGCCACCCTCGAAGGTCTGCGGCAGCAGACGGCCATCGTTGGAGACAAGGATCGGCAGGTTCGGTGCCAGGGCGCTACCGAAGTGCGCTTCGGTCTTGGAGAACCGTGCTTTCGCGTTACCCCCAATGCGTGCCCATTGGCCCACTGCGGAGCCGTCGCTGTCGCTTGGGAAGAAGCTGCTGGTATCCGGGTGATGCCCCTTGCCACCATCCAGATGGATACCCCACAGGGCCTGAACATCAACACCGAAACCAACGGTGCCTTCGGTGAAACCGGACAAGTAGTCAAGCTTGAAGCCCTGACCCGATTCACGGTTGTCGCTCCCGCCAGGTTCACGGTTATCGTTATTGAAATACATGGTGCGCGAGCTCACAGACAGCTTGCTGTCTTCAACGAAACCGGCAGCGCCTGCTTGTTGGGCGAGAACCCCCAGTGCCACGGCCAGGGCCAGGCTGGACTTGTACATGTTTTGCTCCTCTACGTTCTAATTCTTGTGTATCTCAAGCGGCAGGATCTGTTGCCCCGCTCGCCATGGATTGGGCGATTTAGCACCAAACAGTGTCTGCGAAGTCAATCGTTACCAATCGTTTCGCGACTTTGGTCTAAGACGCCACTTGCGCCACAGGATAATGACAATCCTATAAATCCAAAATGACCGTTTTATGACTTTTTAAGATTTTTAAGGAATATATTTGGAACCTTTACTCCCCTTCGTTGTATAAACCATATTTCCTTATTCCTAATGGTTATTTGCAAACGTTTGCCCATAACTGACTTCACGTCCTCGCAAAACCGAAAAAGCGTAGCTGCCATTTCTGGCTTTGCCAGTGAAGCTGACCCTCCGATCAATAAAACCAGCCATTGGCTCCTAAGCTAATTCTAAAAAGTTATTTATTTTTGATTTCTTAGATCACTTAGTCTCTCGTCAACCCAGCCCTGATTTGCCTGACGAGGAGCTCATCCATGATCCCGCACACTCCGTTGCGCCTGTTCGCCGCCCTGACCCTCGCCAGCGCCAACTGGCTTGCCCAGGCCGCCGACTTGACCGTCGCCTACCAGACCACCGTCGACCCAGCCAAGGTCGCCCAGGTCGATGGCACCTATGAAAAAGCCAGCAAGGCCAGCATCGACTGGCGCAAATTCGACAATGGCGCCGACGTGATCACCGCCGTGGCCTCGGGCGACGTACAAATCGGTTACCTGGGCTCCAGCCCTCTGGCTGCCGCGGCCACCCGCAAGCTGCCGGTGGAGACCTTCCTGATCGCCACCCAGATTGGCGCAGGCGAAGCGCTGGTCGCCCGCGACAGCATCAAGACGCCGCAGGATCTGGTCGGCAAGAAAGTCGCCGTGCCGTTCGTTTCCACCGGCCACTACAGCCTGCTGGCCGCCCTCAAGAACTGGAACATCGACCCGAGCAAGGTGCAGATCCTCAACCTCGCCCCTCCTGCGATCATCGCCGCCTGGAAGCGTGGCGACATCGATGCCACCTACGTCTGGGACCCCGCCCTGGGCGTGGCCAAGGAGAACGGCAAAGTACTGATCACCTCCGGCGAGTTGGCCAGCAAAGGCGCCCCGACCTTCGATGCGTGGATCGTGCGTAAAGACTTCGCCGCCAAGCACCCGGACATCGTCAAATCGTTCGCCAAGGTCACCCTCGACGCCTACGCCGACTACCGCAAGGACCCGAAAGCCTGGCTGGCCAATCCCGACAACGTCAGCAAGCTGGCCAAGCTGTCTGGCGCCAAGCCCACCGACATCCCGGTACTGCTGCAGGGCAACATCTACCCGTTGGCCAGCGACCAGGCCAGCGCTTTGGGTGCTCCGACCACCCAGGCACTGACCGACACGGCCAACTTCCTCAAGCAACAGGGCAAGGTCGAGGCGGTGCTGCCGGACTACTCACCGTACGTCAGCGCCCAGTACCTGCCCAACTGATCCAAATGGGGGCCGCTCTCCCACGAGAGCAGCGCACTGCATAAGGGAGCGGGTTATCCGCGAATGTGCCAGTCAGTTCGAAACAGCATTCGCGGGTAACCCCGGTCCCACAAGACCGCGCAACGCCCCACCCTCGCACGACACGTCACGACGGAGCCTGCCATGGCCTTGCTCGAACTGGAGCGTATCAGCGCACAGTACCCCGGCACCGATGCCCCGGTGCTGACCGACATCAACCTGAGCCTGGGGCCACGCCAGTTGCTGGTGGCTCTGGGCCCCTCCGGCAGCGGCAAGACTTCGCTGCTCAACCTCATCGCCGGCTTCGTCGCCCCCAGCGCCGGTCGCATCACCCTCGACGGCAAGCCGGTCGAAGGCCCGGGTGCCGAGCGCGGCGTGGTGTTCCAGGATGACGCACTGCTGCCTTGGCAGAACGTCCTGGGCAACGTCGCCTTCGGCCTTGAGCTGGCAGGCGTCGCCCGCGCAGAACGCGAAGCCAAAGCCCGCGAAATGCTCGCGCTGGTCGACCTCGCGGGATTCGGCGACCGACGTATCTGGCAACTTTCCGGCGGGCAAAAGCAGCGCGTGGGCCTGGCCCGTGCGTTGGCCGCCGACCCGCGCGTGCTGCTGATGGACGAACCCTTCGGCGCCCTCGACGCCTTCACCCGCGAGCAGATGCAGGAGCTACTGCTGCAGGTCTGGCAGCGCACCGCCAAGCCGGTGTTCCTGATCACCCATGACATCGAGGAAGCCGTGTTCCTGGCCAGCGAGCTGGTGTTGCTGGCGCCCAATCCTGGACGGGTGGTCGAACGCCTGCACCTGGATTTCGGCCAACGCTACGCCGCGGGTGAATCGGCCCGGGCGATCAAGTCCGATCCACGTTTCATCGAGACCCGCGAGCACGTCCTGGCGCGGGTGTTCTCTCAACGCGAAGCCGCCCGTCGGCAGGAGTCCGCATGAGCAGCCTGGACCTGACGGCCGCCGACAAACCTGTCGCCCGGCCAACCCCAACCGCCAAGGTACGCCGCCCGTTGCCCACCCGCTGGATCAGCGCCCTGACCCTGGCCAGCCTGCTGCTGGCCTGGTGGCTGGTGACCGCCGCCGGCTGGATCGAGCCGCTGTTTTTGCCCTCGCCCGCCGATATCCTGGCCAAGGCCTGGACCTTGCTCACGCAGGGCTACATGGACGCCAGCCTCTGGCAGCACCTGGGCGCAAGCCTCGGACGAATCGGCCTGGCCCTGGTCGCCGCCGCCCTGACGGCCATCCCGGTGGGCCTGGCCATCGGCCACAACCGCGTCGCCCGCGGCATTCTCGACCCGCTGATCGAGTTCTATCGGCCGATCCCGCCGCTGGCCTACCTGCCGCTGATCGTGATCTGGTGTGGCATCGGCGAGCTGTCGAAGGTGCTGTTGATCTACCTCGCCATCTTCGCCCCGATCGCCATCGCCACCGCCACCGGCGTGCGCACGGTCGACCCGGCCAAGCTGCGCGCCGCCCAATCCCTGGGCGCGACCAGGGCGCAGTTGATCCGTCATGTGATCCTGCCCAGTGCACTGCCCGACATCCTCACCGGCATTCGTATCGGCCTTGGGGTCGGCTGGTCGACCCTGGTGGCCGCCGAGCTGATCGCCGCCACCAGCGGCCTGGGCTTCATGGTGCAGTCGGCAGCGCAGTTTCTGGTCACCGACGTGGTGGTACTGGGGATCCTGCTGATCGCCCTGATCGCCTTCGCCCTTGAAATGGGCCTGCGCGCCCTGCAACGCAAGCTGGTGCCCTGGCACGGGCAAAGCCACTGATGAACACCTGCTCCGCACAAAACATTCAAGCGAGACCGACATGAGCCTGACCATCACCCCCCTGAGCCCAGCGCTCGGCGCCCAGATCAGTGGCGTGGACCTCTCCTGCGATATCAGCGTCGAGCAACGCGATGCCATCGAGCAGGCCTTGCTCAAACACCAGGTGCTGTTCTTCCGAGACCAGCCCATCACCCCTGAGCAACAGGCCCGCTTCGCCGCCCGCTTCGGCGACCTGCACATCCACCCGATTTACCCAAACGTGCCGGATACCCCGCAGGTGCTGGTGCTCGACACTGCGGTCACCGACGTGCGCGACAATGCGGTCTGGCACACCGACGTGACGTTCCTGCCCACACCCGCCCTGGGCGCGGTGCTCAGCGCCAAGCAGTTACCCACCTTCGGCGGCGATACCCTGTGGGCCAGCGGCATCGCGGCCTTCGAGGCGCTATCGGCGCCGCTGCGGCAGTTGCTCGACGGCCTGACCGCCACCCACGACTTCACCAAGTCCTTCCCGCTAGAGCGCTTCGGCACCACGCCCGAAGACCTGGCGCGCTGGGAGACCACCCGGCGCAACAACCCGCCGCTGTCGCATCCGGTGGTGCGTACCCACCCGGTCAGCGGGCGCAAGGCGCTGTTCGTCAACGAAGGATTCACCACGCGGATCAACGAACTGAGCGAGCAGGAGAGCGAGGCGCTGCTCAAGCTGCTGTTCGCCCATGCGACCCGGCCCGAGTTCACGATCCGCTGGCGGTGGCAAGAGAACGACGTAGCGTTTTGGGACAACCGGGTGACCCAGCACTATGCAGTGGACGACTACCGGCCGAGCCGGCGGGTGATGCATCGGGCGACCATCCTGGGGGATGCGCCGTTCTGAAAGTCGCGAGTAAACCCGCTTCCACAGGGTTTGTAACGATCCTTGTGGGAGCGGGTTTACCTGCAATGAGGCGGCTAGCGGACCAGATGCAGGAACTGCATGTGCCGCTGATACTGGTCGAGGATGTCGTTGATGATCTGCTCCTTGTTGTAGCCCACCAGGTCGTAGTTCTGGCTACCTTCGGACAGATGCACCTCGGCGCGGTAGTAACGGCGGTTCTTCAGCTCCTGGGTGCCCAACCCGGCCAAGGCGAACGACGGGGTGAAGTACCCGCGCATCTGCACTTGGTAGATGAACGGCTGCTCCTCGCCCAACCCGATCTTCAAGCTCACGTTGTCGTGGCTCGGGTCGTCCTGGGTGATCACGTTCAAGCCTTTCTGCACGAAGACTTCAGTCACCTCGCCAATGGCCGGGCGCACCACGTCGTCCATGAAGCGGTACACCTCATCGCGTGACGGGAAGTGCACCGCCTGGCTCAGGCGCTGGCGCCAGCCACCCCGGCCACGGCGCGAAACGGCGAACGGTGCGAGCGAGTGCATCTGCGCGATCTGCCGCTGGGACTCCAGGTAGAACGCTTTGTGCAGCCCCCACATCATGCACAGCAGGATCAGCGAGAACGGCAGCGACGTCAGCACCACCGCCGACTTGAGCGAGTCGATGCTACCGGCGAACAGCAGGCTGCTGGTGATCAGCGCGGTCATGGCGCCCCAGAAGATGCGCAGCCAGTTCGGGCCATCCTCGTCAGCATCGCCGCCCTTGGCCGACAGCGTGGAGAGCACGACGGTGCCGGAATCCGCCGACGTGACGAAGAACACGAAGCTGATGAACACCGTCACCGCGATGACGGTCTTGCTCCACGGGTAGGTCTCCAGCAGCAGGTACAGGCTCATGGACGGGTTTTCCAGGGCCGATTGGCCCAGGGCGGTCATGCCGTGGTCGAGCACCTGGGTCATGGCGCTGTTGCCGAAGATAGACATCCACGCCAGGGTGAAGCCCAGCGGGATCAACAGCACGCCGAAGACGAACTCGCGGATGGTCCGGCCACGGGAAATACGCGCGATGAACAACCCCACGAACGGCGCCCAGGCGATCCACCAGGCCCAGTAGAACACGGTCCAGCCGCCCAGCCAGTCGCGGTTCTCGCCGTAGGCATAGACATCGAAGCTCTTGCGCGGCAAGGCGCCGAGGTAGTCGCCCAGGTTTTGGATCAACGTGTTGAACAGGTGCTGGGTGGGGCCTGCGAACAGCACGAACAGCAGCAGCGCACAGGCCAGGAACAGGTTGATGTCGCTCATCACCCGCACGCCCTTTTCCACCCCGGCGACCGCCACAGCCACCGCGGCGCCCATCATCAGGACGATGAGCGCGACTTGTATCCACTGGCTGTGGCTGATGTCGAACAGGTAATCCAGGCCCGCGTTCAGGTGCAGCACACCAAAGCCCATGTCGGCGCCCAAGCCGAACACCGTGGCGATGATGCCGAAGCCGTCGACGGCGTAGCCGATCGGCCCGTTGATGCGTTTACCGATCAATGGATACAGCGCCGAACGCAGCGCCAATGGCAGATTGTGGCGATAGGCGAAATACGCCAGGGCCATGCCGACGAAGGCGAACACGCCCCAGCCATGCAGGCCCCAGTGCAGGAACAGCAGCTCCATTGCCTGGCGCCCGGCCTCCACCGTGCCACCCTCGCCCTGGGGCGGTTGCAGCATGTGGGTGAGCGGTTCGGAGACGCAGAAGAAGAACAAGGTGATGCTGATGCCAGCGGCGAACAGCATGCCGGCCCAGGACAGGTAGCTGAACTCGGGCTCGTCATGGTCGGCACCGAGCTTGATCTTGCCGTAGCCCGACAAGGCGGTGACCACCACGAAGACCAGGTACAGAGTCATGGCCAGCATGTAGTACCAGCCGACCGTGTTGGCCGCCCAATTCTGCGCCGCGAGCAACCAGTCGCCCGCCGCTTTGGGGTTGGCGATGACCACCAGGCCGAAGATGAGGATGAAACTTGCCGCGAAGTAGAACACCGGAGGGTTCATGCGGATCTTGCCATTGGCAAGTGAGGGGGTCGGTGCACTCATTGGGCGCGCACCTCATGAAGCGTTGAAAGACTCGGATTGAACGGGTTCAGCAAAGGGGATCCTCCTGTTGAACACCGGCAATGGACCAGCGTTTTTACTTTGAACAAGCGTTCAAGTTAAACACGGATCGGCTTTCAACGCGACCTTGCCCGACCGCTGAACCGGTCATTTGCAGTGAATTCCGACACGTTCGCGGTTGAACCCGCGCCTACAAGTCCAGCTCGGTCCTGGCGTCAGCGCCGGACCTGTAGGCGCGGTTACAACTGCGAATGGAGCGCCATAGAAGGCATCGGTTACGGGCTATTTCTGCCCTTCACACTCCAACTGCAGATTCGCCTGGGTGATGTTGCTCTCGGCCGGGACACTGCGGGTCAACCAGACATTGCCACCGATGGTCGAGCCCTTGCCGATGGTGATCCGCCCAAGGATGGTGGCTCCTGCGTAGATGACCACATCGTCCTCGACGATCGGGTGGCGCGGCTCGCCCTTGTGCAACATGCCGGTCTCGTCCGCCGGGAAGCGCTTGGCGCCCAGGGTCACGGCCTGGTAGATGCGCACCCGCTCGCCGATGATCGCGGTCTCGCCGATCACCACGCCGGTGCCATGATCGATGAAGAAACTCGGACCGATCTGGGCGCCAGGGTGAATATCGATGCCGGTGGCCGAATGCGCCAGCTCCGAACTGATCCGCGCCAGCAACGGCAGCCCGGCCCGGTACAGGTGATGAGCCAGGCGGTGATGGATGATCGCCAGGATCCCCGGATAGCACAGCAGCACCTCATCGACGCTGCGCGCCGCCGGGTCGCCCTGATAAGCGGCCAGCACGTCGGTATCGAGCAGTACACGCAGGTTTGGCAGTGCGGCGGCAAAGCCTTGGATCAGCTGCAGGGCATGGGCGTCGACGTCCTCCACCTCGGCCTTGCCATGGCGCGAGGCATAGCGCAGTTCCAGGCGCGCCTGGGCCAGCAACGCAGTGAGTGCGGCATCCAAGGTATGCCCGACATAGAAGTCTTCGCTCTCTTCACGCAGGTCCACCGGGCCCAAACGCATGGGGAACAACGCCCCGCACAGTTGCTCGAGAATCTGGCGCATCGCCTCGCGCGAAGGCAGCTCGCGCCCGCCCTGTTCGCCGCTGCTGCGGCCATTGCGGGTTCGCCATTGCTCGCGGGCGCTGCGCAGGTCGCTGACGATGGTCTGCAGTTGCCAGTGTCCGGTGGATGGATGTTCGCTCACGGTGGTCTCCTGGATCGAGGCTGTGCGGGCCTTCATGGAAGCGGGCCGCGCTATGGATTCAACTGTACGGCAAATCCAGTGCTTGGAAAAAACAACGCTTTATTCCATCCTGCGCTAAGTCGGGTATAAGCAGCGCTGACAGAGTGTGTAATCCTCGCCTACCCTCAATGCTGTCCAATTCGACAAAGCTTATAAAAAGAAATAACAAAATAAATTTTTATTATTTCCAGGCCTATAAAGGCCACCTCTATAGTCGCCACCCACTACTTCCACAACAAGCGCGGGGCCCTACATGACCAAATTCGCCAAACCCCTTCTCAATGCCAGCCTGGCCCTTGTGCTTGGTACCGGCCTGTTCAGCCATGCATTCGCAGGCGAGCAGCTCAAGACCATCCAGGAAAAAGGCAGCATCAGCGTCGGCCTGGAAGGCACCTACCCACCCTTCAGCTTCGTTGACGAAAACGGCAAGCTCGCCGGCTTCGAGGTCGAACTGTCCGAACTGCTGGCCAAAGAGCTGGGCGTGAAAGCCAAGCTGCAGCCAACCAAGTGGGACGGCATCCTCGCCGCGCTGGAGTCCAAGCGCCTGGACGTGGTGATCAACCAAGTGACCATTTCCGACGAGCGCAAGAAGAAGTATGACTTCTCCGAGCCCTACACCATCTCCGGCATCCAGGCCCTGATCCTGAAGAAGAAAGCCGACCAGCTGAACATTCACAAGGCCGCGGACCTCGCCGGCAAGAAGGTCGGCGTAGGCCTGGGCACCAACTACGAGCAGTGGGTGAAGAAGGACGTTCCTCAAGCCGACGTGCGCACCTATGAAGACGACCCGAGCAAATTCGCCGACCTGCGCAACGGCCGCATCGACGCCATCCTGATCGACCGCCTGGCCGCCCTGGAATACGCCCAGAAAGCCAAGGACACCGAACTCGCCGGTGAAGCCTTCTCGCGCCTGGAGTCGGGCGTGGCCCTGCGCAAGGGCGAGCCTGAACTGCTCGAGGCGATCAACAAGGCGCTGGACAAGCTCAAGGCCGACGGGACCCTGGCCAAGCTGTCCGAGAAATATTTCGGTGCCGACGTCACTAAATGATTTCCGAAAGCCTGCAACTTGTCATCGACTCCACGCCCTTCCTGTTGAAGGGCGCGGGTTATACGGTGCTGCTGAGTGTCGGCGGCATGTTCTTCGGCCTGGTCCTGGGCTTTGCCCTGGCCCTGATGCGCCGCTCGAAGATCCTGCCGCTGGACTGGCTGGCCCGAGTGTATGTGTCGTTCTTCCGTGGCACGCCGCTGCTGGTGCAGCTGTTCGTGATCTATTTCGGCATGCCGCAGATCGGTATCGAACTCGACCCGATCCCGGCCTCGCTGATCGGCCTTTCGCTGAACATGGCCGCGTACATCTGCGAAATCCTGCGCGCGGCGATCTCCTCGATCGACCGTGGCCAATGGGAGGCTGCCGCCAGCATCGGCATGACCCGCACCCAGGCCATGCGCCGAGCGATCCTGCCCCAGGCCATGCGCACCGCCTTGCCGCCGCTGGGCAACAGCTTCATTTCCCTGGTCAAGGACACCGCCCTGGCGGCGACCATCCAGGTGCCTGAGCTGTTCCGCCAGGCGCAGCTGATCACCGCCCGGACCTTCGAAGTCTTCACCATGTACCTGGCTGTGGCAGTGATCTACTGGATCCTGTGCACCATCCTTGCGCACTTCCAGAACCGCATGGAAGCGCGGGTCAACCAGCACGACCAGGAGCACTGAAGATGATCGTAGTAGAAGGCCTGACCAAGCAGTTCAAGGGCCAGACCGTGCTCAACGGCATCGACCTGACCGTCCAGCCCGGCGAAGTGGTGGCCATCATCGGCCCCAGTGGTTCGGGCAAGACCACCTTCCTGCGTTGCCTCAACCTGCTGGAAACGCCCGACGCCGGACGCATCCAGATCGGCGACATCAGCATCGACGCCAACCGCTCGCTGGGCAGCCAGCAAGGTGCGATCCGGCGCTTGCGCCAGCAGGCCGGCTTCGTGTTCCAGAACTTCAACCTGTTCCCCCACCGCACCGCCCTGGAGAACGTCATCGAAGGGCCGGTGATCGTCAAGAAGACGCCCCGGGACAAAGCCGTCGAACTGGGCCGGCGCCTGCTGGCCAAGGTCGGTCTGGCGGGCAAGGAAGACGCCTACCCTCGGCGGCTGTCCGGTGGCCAGCAGCAACGGGTGGCCATCGCCCGGGCCCTGGCCATGGAGCCGGAAGTGATCCTCTTCGACGAACCGACCTCTGCGCTCGATCCTGAGCTGGTCGGCGAGGTGCTGGCGACCATCCGCGGCCTGGCCGAGGAAAAGCGCACCATGATCATTGTCACCCACGAGATGAGCTTTGCCCGGGACGTGGCCAACCGGGTGATCTTCTTCGACAAGGGCGTGATCGTGGAGCAGGGTGAAGCCAAGGCGCTGTTCGCCAATCCCAAGGAAGAGCGGACGCGGCAGTTCCTGCGCAAGTTCCTGGGCACCGCAGCCGGCTGATTTTTCTCGCTGTCCCCCTTACCTATTCGCGGGTAAACCCACTCCCACAGTTCTGTAGGAGCGGGTTTGCCCGCGAATGCGTTCGCGTGCGCGACACAAAAGCATGGCTTCTATACATAGTCCAAAAAGTTAGTTCATAAAGTTTTTATAAGCGAATAGGGTATATAAACCGGACCACCGGACCAGCAAACGTCAGTCGCCGCCAGCGACGCTTTCAACTTTTGTGAGGTAAGGAATGGTCTGGTCCACAAGCGATCTCGACAGCTCACCCCCGCTACTGCCAGCCAAGGTATTGCGCAACGACGCCGAGGCCCTCCAGGCTGCTCGGGAACTGGCCGACGCGGCCCGCCAACAGGCCTCGCGCCGCGACCAGCAGCGCAAGCTGCCCTGGGCCGAGATCGAACAATTCACCCGCAGCGGCTTGGGCAGCATCAGCATTCCCAAAGCCTTTGGCGGACCCGAGGTCTCGTTCCAGACCATCGCCGAAGTCTTCCGCGTGATCAGCGCCGCCGACCCGGCCCTGGGACAGATCCCACAGAACCAATTCGGCATGATTCAACTGCTGCGCCTGACCGCCACCGAGGCCCAGCAAGCCGTGCTGTTCCGCTCCGTGCTCGACGGCTGGCGCATCGGCAATGCCGGGCCTGAACGTGGCACCAAGGACACCATCACCCTCAAGGCACGGATCGTCCGTGACGGTGAGCAATATCGCATCAGCGGCGAGAAGTTCTATTCCACCGGCGCCCTGTTCGCCCATTGGGTCGCGGTCAAAGCCCTGGATGAAGAGGGCCGCCAGCGCCTGGCCTTCGTCCGCCGGGGCAGCCCGGGCCTGCGCATCGTCGACGACTGGTCCGGCTTCGGCCAGCGCACCACCGCCAGCGGCACCGTGATGCTGGATCAAGTCCCGGTGGACGCCGAGCTGGTGGTGGACAACTGGCGCCAGCGCGAGGTGCCCAACACCCAGGGCGCGGCCTCGCAGTTGATCCAGGCCGCCATCGATGCCGGTATCGCCGAGGCGGCCATCGACGATGCCATTGCCTTCGTGCGGGAAAAATCCCGCCCCTGGATCGAAGCCAAGGTGGATCGAGCCAGCGATGACCCCTATGTGATCGCCGACATCGGCCGTCTGAAGCTGGAGCTGCATGCCGCCGAGGCCTTGCTGCGCAAGGCCGCCCAGGTACTCGACGAGGTCAATGCAGGTCCGGTGGACGAAGCGTCGGCAGCTCGCGCCTCGATCGCCGTGGCCGAGGCCAAGGTGCTGACCACCGAAGTGGCCCTGCAGGCCAGCGAGAAGCTGTTCGAGCTGGCCGGCAGCCGCGCCACCCTCGCCGAATTCAACCTCGACCGCCACTGGCGCAATGCCCGCGTGCATACGCTGCACGACCCGGTGCGCTGGAAATACCACGCTGTCGGCGCCTGGCAACTCAACGGTACCCGCCCTGCCCGTCATTCCTGGATTTGAGTGAGCCTGCGCCAGCACCTGCACTGAACCTGCGGGGCTGGCGACAGCCTGCGATGGGGCACGGAGCAGCCCCTTACGATCCGCACTGGAGAAACACATGAACGCACTGACCCACCCCACCCCCAAGGCGGCGGTCATCACCAGCGATGCCCAGGCTCTGGCCGTCGCCGAGGACCTCGCCCAGCAGCTGCAGCGCGACAGCGCCCAACGCGACCGCGAACGCCTGCTGCCCTACGCCGAACTCGAGCTGTTCACCCGCTCCGGCCTGTGGGGCATCAGCGTGCCCAAGGCCTTTGGCGGCGCTGGCGTATCCAACGTGACCCTGGCCAAGGTCGTCGCGCGTATTGCCCAGGCCGACGCCGCCCTGGGCCAAATTCCGCAGAACCATTTCTATGCCTTGGAAGTGCTGCGGGTAAACGGCACGCCCGAGCAACAACAGCGTCTCTACGCTGAAGTCCTGGCGGGCCGACGCTTCGGCAACGCATTGGCCGAGCTGGGCACCAAGACCGCCCACGACCGCACCACCCGCCTGAGCCGCGACGGCGATGGCCTGCGCATCAACGGTCGCAAGTTCTACGCCACCGGCGCCCTATATGCCCAGCGCATTCCCACCTCGGTGGTCGATGATGCCGGCGTTCAGCAGCTGGTGTTCGTACCCGCCGACAGTCCAGGCCTGCAAGTGATCGACGACTGGAGCGGCTTCGGCCAACGCACCACCGGCAGCGGTTCGGTAGTGTTCGACAACGTGCCGGTGCGCGATGAAGACGTGGTGCCGTTCCAGAGCGCCTTCGACCGCCCGACCCCCGTCGGCCCCCTGGCGCAGATCCTCCATGCCGCCATCGACACCGGCATCGCCCGCGCTGCCCTCGAGGACGCTCTGCACTTCGTGCGCACCCGCAGTCGGCCGTGGGTCGACGCGGGGATCGACAAGGCCAGTGACGACCCGCTCACACTCAAAAGCTTCGGTCATCTGGCCATCCGCCTGCACGCTGCCGAGGCCTTGCTGGAGCGGGCCGGGGAATTCCTCGACCGGGCCCGCGACGACAGCAGCGCCGACAATGTCGCCGCCGCCTCCATTGCCGTGGCAGAAGCCCGGGCGATCAGCACCGAGGTCTCCCTCGCCGCCGGCACCACCCTGTTCGAACTGGCCGGCAGCCAGGCCACCCTGGCCGAGCACAACCTCGACCGGCACTGGCGCAACGCCCGAGTGCACACCCTGCACGACCCGGTGCGCTGGAAGTACCACGCCATCGGTAACTACTACCTCAATGGGGAAAACCCGCCGCGTCGGGGGACCATCTGATGGCCAAAGAGATCCTGCTCAACGCCTTCAACATGAACTGCGTCGGGCATATCAACCATGGCCTGTGGACCCATCCACGGGACACCTCGACCCAGTACAAGACCCTGGCCTATTGGACCGATCTTGCCCGCCTGCTGGAGCGCGGCTTGTTCGATGGCCTGTTCATCGCCGATATCGTCGGCACCTACGACGTGTATGGGCAGTCGCTGGACGTGACGCTCAAGGAGTCGATCCAGCTGCCGGTCAATGACCCGTTACTGCTGGTCTCGGCCATGGCCTCGGTCACCCGCCACCTGGGCTTCGGCCTGACCGCCAACCTCACCTACGAGGCGCCCTATTTGTTCGCCCGGCGCCTTTCCACACTCGACCACCTGAGCAATGGCCGGGTCGGCTGGAACATCGTCACCGGTTACCTGGACAGCGCCGCCCGGGCCATGGGCCTGGCCCAGCAACCCGAGCACGACCGGCGTTACGACCAAGCCGATGAATACCTGCAAGTGCTGTACAAACTGCTCGAAGGCAGCTGGGATGACGACGCCGTGGTCGCTGACCGTGAGCGGCGGGTCTATGCCGAACCGGGCAAAGTGCGCAAAATCCAGCATCAGGGCGAGTTCTACAAGGTCGAGGGCTACCACCTGTGCGAGCCTTCGCCGCAACGCACACCGGTCTTGTTCCAGGCCGGCAGTTCGCCCCGGGGCCTGGCGTTCGCCGGCCAGCACGCCGAGTGCGTTTTCATCAGCGGCCAGGACCAAGCCGCCACCCGCGCACAGGTCGACAAGGTCCGTGCCGCCGCCCGCGCCGCTGGCCGCGACCCACGAGCGATCAAGGTGTTCATGGGCATCACCGTGATCGTCGCGCCCACCGAAGCCCAGGCTCGTGCCAAGCACGCCGAATACCTGCGCCATGCCAGCCCCGAAGCCGGCGTGGCGCACTTTGCCAGCTCCACGGGTATCGACTTCGCCGCCTATGGGTTGGACGAACCGATCGGCTTTGCCAAGGGCAACGCGATTCAGTCCGCCACCCGCCAGCTGCAGGACAACGTCTGGACGCGCCGCCGCCTGCTGCAACAGCACGCCCTGGGCGGGCGCTACGTGACGCTGGTCGGCGCGCCCGAGCAGGTCGCCGAGCAATTGATTGACTGGATCGACCAAACCGGCCTGGATGGTTTCAACCTGACCCGCACTGTCACCCCGGAAAGCTTCGAAGACTTCATCGACCTGGTGGTGCCGGAGCTGCAACGGCGTGGCCGCTACAAGACCGCCTACAGCGAAGGCACGCTGCGCGAAAAACTGTTCGGCGCTCGTCACGCCTACCTTCCCGCCGGCCACCCCGGCGCCACCTACCGCAACCCGATCCCTGCCCCGACTGGAGCCCTGCACCATGCTTGAGAAACTGTTCCGGCCCGTCGCGGCCGCTGTCTTGTCCCTGGGCCTGAGCGGCGTCGCCCTGGCCGCCGAGCCGCTGAAGATCGGCACCACCGCAGCTTTCGCCATCCCGCTGGAAGCGGCGGTGGAAGAAGCCCACAAGCAAGGCCTGGAGGTGAAGCTGATCGAGTTCAGCGACTGGATCGCCCCCAATGTCAGCCTCAACAGCGGCGACATCGACGTGAACTACTTCCAGCACATCCCGTTCCTGGAAAATGCCAAGGCCGCCGCCGGCTTCAACCTGGTGCCCTACGCCCCCGGCATCATCAACAACGTCGGGCTCTACTCCAAGCGTTACAAAAGCTTCGCCGAGCTGCCCGAAGGCGCCAGCGTGGCCATCGCCAACGACCCGATCAACAGTGGGCGCGGCCTGCAACTGCTGGCCAAGGCGGGGTTGATCACCCTCAAGCCAGGCGTGGGCTACAAAGCCACCGAGGACGACATCGTCGCCAACCCCAAGAAACTGAAGATCTTGCAGGTCGAGGCCGTGCAATTGGTGCGGGCCTATGACGACGCCGACCTGGTCCAGGGCTACCCGGCCTACATCCGCCTGGCCAACAGCTTCGATCCCACCTCGGCCCTGCTGTTCGACGGCCTGGAGAACAAGGAGTACGTGATCCAGTTCGTGATCCGCCCACAGAGCAAGGACGACCCGCGTCTGGCGAAGTTCGTCGACATCTACCAGCACTCGCCGACCGTGCGCGCCGCGCTGAACAAAGCCCACGGCAGCCTGTACCAGGCCGGCTGGGAGGGCTGAGATGAGCAACGCCAGCGCCCTCAAGGCGCCTGTCCCGCATACGTCGCCGCCTGCCCGCGAGCAGGCCCTGCGCCCGGAGGTCAATCAGGCCCATGTGCGCTTCATCGGCCTGGGCAAGACCTACCCCGGCCAGGCGCAACCTGCCTTGCAGGGCATAGACCTGAACATCCGTCGCGGCGAGATCTTCGGCATCATTGGCCGCAGCGGCGCCGGCAAGTCATCCCTGCTGCGCACCATCAATCGCCTAGAGCAACCCAGCCAGGGCCGGGTGCTGATCGACCAGACCGACATCGCCCCCTTTGACGAAGAGCGCTTGGTCGCCCTGCGCCGACGCATCGGCATGATCTTCCAGCACTTCAACCTGATGTCGGCCAAGACCGTGTGGCAGAACGTCGAGTTGCCCTTGAAGGTCGCCGGCGTGCCCAAGGCCGAGCGCCAGCGCAAGGTCAGCGAGCTGCTGGAGCTGGTGGGCCTGGCGCACAAGCATCACGTGTACCCGGCGCAGCTGTCGGGTGGGCAGAAACAACGCGTCGGCATCGCCCGGGCGCTGGTGCATGACCCCGAAATCCTGCTGTGCGACGAGGCCACCTCGGCACTGGACCCTGAAACCACCGCCTCGATCCTCGATCTGCTGCGTGACATCAACCAGCGCCTGGGGCTCACCGTGGTGCTGATCACCCATGAGATGGCGGTGATCCGTGATATCTGCCACCGCGTCGTAGTGCTCGAGCGCGGCGAGATCGTCGAGCAGGGCGAGGTCTGGCGGGTATTCGGCTCTCCGCGCCACGAGGTGACCCGCACCTTGCTCGCGCCCTTGCAGGCCAGGCTACCCGCTGCCCTGCAGGCCAATCTGCGCGCCAGCCCGACTGGCCCTGGGGATGCCGTGGTCCTGCGCTTGAACCTGCTGGGCGAACCGCAACTGTCGGAGGTGTTCAACGACTTGGGCGGGCGGATACGCCTGCTTCAAGGCGGCATCGAGACCATCGGTGCCCACGCCCTGGGGCAACTGGTGCTTTCCGTGCAGGGCTCGCCCCATAGCTCGCACCAATTGCTCGAGCGCGCCAGACGCTGGGCCGAGAACGCGGAGGTACTGGGTTATGTGGCTTGATCGTCTGCTCGATGGGTTGCTCGATACGCTGTTGATGGTGGGCGTGTCGTCGTTCATCGCGCTGTTGGTCGGTGTACCGATGGCGGTGCTGCTGGTCACCAGTGACAAAGGTGGGATCTTCGAAGCGCCTGTGCTGAACCGAACGCTGGGCGCGATCGTCAACCTGTTCCGCTCGATCCCGTTCCTGATCTTGATGGTCGCGCTGATTCCCTTCACCCGCCTGGTGGTCGGCACCACCTATGGCGTGTGGGCCGCCGTGGTCCCGCTGACCATCGCCGCCACGCCATTCTTCGCACGGATCGCCGAGGTGAGCCTGCGCGAAGTCGACCATGGTTTGGTCGAGGCGGCGCAGGCCATGGGGTGCCGGCGCTGGCACATCGTCTGGCATGTGCTGCTGCCCGAGGCGCTGCCAGGCATCGTAGGCGGCTTCACCATCACCTTGGTGACCTTGATCAACTCCTCAGCCATGGCGGGCGCCATCGGGGCGGGAGGATTGGGCGATATCGCCTATCGCTATGGGTACCAGCGCTTCGACAGCCAGATCATGCTGACCGTGATCGCCATGCTGGTGGCGCTGGTGGCGGTGATTCAGCTGGGCGGGGACCGCCTGGCCAAAGGGTTGAACAAACGTTAGCTTGGGGACCGCCGCGCCCCAACGCAGGCTCCGCCAGCGCCTACAGGTCTGTGGGAAGTGCGAAGCCTGCAATGGGCTGCAACGCAGCCCCAAGCATTTCAGCTCCAGCGCAAGTCCACCGCCGGCACCGGCCGCCCGTACCAGTAGCCCTGCCCCAGGTCGCACTGTTGCTCGAGCAGAAAGCGCGCCTGTTCGGCCTGTTCGATCCCTTCGGCATGCACCTGCATGCCCATGCTCCTGGCCAGGGCGATGATCACCCGGACGATGGCAATGTCGTCTTCGTCGCACGGCAGGCCCGCCACGAAGCCCTGGTCGATCTTGAGCTTCTGCACCGGCAGACGCTTGAGCCGCAGCAGCGAGGAATAACCCGTGCCGAAATCATCGATGGCCAGGCTAAGCCCCAGCTCGCGCAGCCGATGCAACTGTTCAAGTGCCACTTCCGGGTCTTCCATCACCGCGCTCTCGGTGACTTCCAGCTCCAACAGGGCGGGGTCCAGACCGGTATCGTGCAGCACCTCGGCCACCTGCAGGTACAGCTCGCGCTGACCGAACAGGCGGCTGGAGATGTTCACGGCGACGAACTGCAGACCACGCCCTTCGACCTGCCATTGCACCATCTGCCGGCACGATTGGCGCAGTACCCAGGCGTCGATTTCGGCGATCAACCCGGTGCTCTCGGCAATAGGAATGAACTCGCCCGGTGAGACCATCCCACGGGTGGGGTGCTCCCAACGCACCAGTGCCTCGACGCCCACCAACCGGTTGGTCAGCAAGTCGTGCACCGGCTGGTAGAACACCCGCAACTCCTGCTGCTCCAGCGCTCGACGCAGATCGCCAGCGGTCTGCACACGTTGCTGGGCGTGGGCGGTCAATTCTTCGGTGTACAAGGCATAGCAGGCGCGACCGTTGTTCTTGGCCTTGAACAGCGCCGCATCGGCGTTGCGCAGCAGTTGCGCGGCGCTCTGCGCATCGCTTGGGAACAGGCTGATACCAACGCTCACGCTGATGAACAGGCGATGCCCCTCGAAGACGAACGGCTCGCGCAGGCGTTCAATGATGCCTTGGGCCAAGGTTGCGGCCTGGCCTACCTGTCGGCAGTTCTCGGCCAACACGCCGAATTCGTCCCCACCCAGGCGCGCCAGAGTCACGCCACTGCCCAGCAACTCGCGCAGGCGCTCGCCCACCAGTTTGAGCAACTGGTCGCCCAACGTATGGCCCAGGCCATCGTTGATGCTTTGAAAATGGTCGAGGTCCAGCAGCAGCAACGCACACCCGCGCTTGTTGGCCTGGGCGGACGCTAAGGCCTGCTCGGCGCGGTCGTTGAACAGCAGGCGGTTGGGCAGCCCGGTCAGCGGGTCGTGGTGCGCCAGGTAGGCGAGTTCCTGCTCGGTGTGCTTGATCGCGCTGATGTCGCTGAACACCGCCACGTAATGAGTGAGCGCACCGGCATCGTCGCGAATGGCACAGATCGTCTGCCACTGCGGGTAGATTTCGCCGCTCTTGCGGCGGTTCCAGATCTCTCCGCTCCACTCGCCCTTCTCGGCCAGGGAAGCGTAGATCTGCTGGTAGAACGGCAAGCCATGGCGTCCGGACTTGAACTTGCTCGGACGCTGGCCGAGGACTTCGTCCTGGGCGTAGCCGGTGATACGCATGAAGGCGCGGTTGACGTGCACGATCAGACCATTGCTGTCGGTCACCAGCACCCCTTCGAGGGTGCTGTCGAACACCGCCGCGGCCATGCGCAGACGCTCGCGATCCTCGCTGCGCAGCTGAGCACCGATGCCGATGAAATTGAGCAGGCGGGCACGGGTGACGAAGATCAGCCCGGTGGTGAGCAGTATCCAGACGAACGCATTGACCTGCCGCGCGACCGCCAGCATCTCGGAATCATCGAAAAGCCCCTGCAACACCTGCTCGGACACCACCATCCAGAGCAACGAGAACACCAAGTACAGCGCGGCCATGCGCAAGGCGTCGCGAACGGAAACAGACATGTCGGGTGGATAAGCCCCTGAAAAAGAATGGGGCATTATAAAGGCTGAAACATGCCGTGACTTCCTATCGGAAAGGGTGACTGGTTTTATTTCCTCACCCGGCGATAATGCCCGCGCGGTTCCCCTGTTTTTTCGAGGGTCTCAACACCTATGTGGTACTCCGGTTTTCTCGATCTGTCGGCCTGGCAACTGGTCGGCGTCACCCTGCTGATGACCCACGTGACCATCATCAGCGTCACCCTCTACCTGCATCGCTATTCCGCCCATCGCGCCCTGGAGCTCAACGCCGGGCTCAAACATTTCTTCCGCTTCTGGCTGTGGCTGACCACGGCGCAGAACACCCGTGAATGGACCGCCATCCATCGCAAGCACCACGCCAAGTGCGAAACGCCGGACGACCCCCACAGCCCGGTCTACAAGGGCCTGGGCACCGTGTTGCGCAAGGGCGCCGAGCTCTATCGCGAAGAGGCACGCAACCCCGAGACACTGCGCATCTATGGCAAGAACTGCCCGGACGACTGGATCGAGCGCAACCTCTATTCGCGCTACAAGCTCGGCGGCGTGGCCATGATGGCGGTGATCGACCTGCTGCTGTTCGGCACCATCGGCATCACCATCTGGGCAGTACAGATGATGTGGATTCCCTTCTGGGCCGCGGGGGTGGTCAATGGCCTGGGCCATGCGCTGGGCTATCGCAACTTCGAGTGCCGGGACGCAGCTACCAACCTGGTGCCCTGGGGCATCGTGATCGGTGGCGAGGAGCTGCACAACAACCACCACACCTACCCCAACTCGGCCAAGCTCTCGGTCAAGCGCTGGGAGTTCGACATGGGCTGGATGTGGATTCGTCTGCTGTGCCTGCTGCGCCTGGCCAAGGTCCAGCGCGTGGCGCCGATCGCCCATCGGGTCGAGGGCAAGGCGCATCTGGACATGGACACCGCCATGGCGATCCTCAACAACCGCTTCCAGATCATGGCCCAGTACCGCAAGCTGGTCATCGCGCCACTGGTCAAGCAAGAGCTGGATCGTGTCGACACCTCGGTGCGCCACCACTTCCGCCGTGCCAAGCGCCTGCTGTCGCGTGAAACGAGCCTGCTGCAGGACCGCCATCACGTGCGCATCGAGTCCATGCTCGCCCACAGCCAGTCGCTCAAGACCATCTATGAAAAACGCCTGGCCCTGCAACAGATCTGGGCGCGCACCAGCGCCAACGGCCACGACATGCTGGCCGCCATGAAGGACTGGGTCCACGAGGCCGAGGCCAGTGGCATCCAGGCGCTGCGCGACTTCGCCGACCAGCTGAAAACCTACTCCCTGCGCCCTTCCGGCGCCTGAGCACCGTTGATCGGCACGCCTCGCCCTGGGGCGTGCCGACCGGAACTTCACTCCCCTTCCCGACTCAAATCCGGCATATCGCCCGCGTGGCGGGCCGGATCGTGGCCGCACGCTTTCACGCCGAGAATCGCTTCGTGCTCATGGCCAAAGACCTCACCTCGACCCTCTTCGGCAATCCACCGCCGGAAGCTGCACAGACCCTGCTCGCCCTCCTCCATGCCCAGGGCGAAGTCGCCCGCCTGAGCGAACGCGAGCAGCTCTACAGTTCGCTGCTCGACAGCGTCAACGCTGTGCTGTGGGCGTTCGACTGGGAAACCCGCCGGGTGCTTTATGTCAGCCCCGCCTATGAGCGGATCTTCGGTCGTCCGGCCAGTCTGGTACTGGCCGATTACAACGCCTGGCGCGACAGCATCTACCCGGACGACCTGGAATACGCCGAGCGCAGCCTGGCGCAAGTGCTGGACACAGGTTCGGTGGAAGATCGCGAATACCGCATCATCAACGCCGCCGGCCAAGTGCGCTGGCTGAGCGACAAGTGCTACGTCAACCAGCAGCGCGACAGCGACCAACGCGTGATCATCGTCGGCATCGCCGAGGACATCACCGAGAAGAAGCAGCTCGAAGGCGAGCTGCAACGTCTGGCCACCACCGATGTGCTGACCCAAAGCAGCAATCGCCGCCACTTCTTCGAGTGCGCCCGCCAGGCCCTGGAAACCGCCCGGGAGGAAGGCAAGCCCCTGGCCTTCCTGCTGCTGGACATCGATGACTTCAAACAGATCAACGACACCTATGGCCACCAGGAAGGTGACCAGGTGCTTCAGCGCATCGCCGACAGCGGCCGCGCCGTGCTACGCCGAGGCGATCTGTTCGGGCGGATCGGCGGCGAGGAGTTTGCTGCCGTGTTCCCAGGCTGCACCGCCCAGATCGCCGAACAGATCGCCGGACGGCTGCAACGGGAGATCCAGCACTTGAGCTTCAGCCATGGGCAGCAAGTGTATGGCGTCACGGTCAGCCAAGGCGTGACCGAGCTCACCGATGCGGACGACCTGATCGACACCCTCTTCGCCCGCGCCGACGCCGCCATGTACCAGGCCAAGCGCCAGGGCAAGAACCAGATCGTGCGTGGCTGAGGCTCGGCGCGACCTCACTCCTGCCTGCGCAGCCGGCTCAGTTGCGCCATTCCTAGCTTGAGCAGGCGAGCCGTCTTGCCGCTGGCGACTTTCTCGAGGCCCTGTTCCTCGGACAGGCGCGACAATTGCCCGGCCAGGTTCATGGCCAGGATTTCCCGCGAATAGACCCCGCCGCCAAGTTGATAGATCGCGGCGATCAGCTCACGCAGGCTCAGCGGCAGGCGCCATCGCGTGCGCAGCGCCGAGCCAAAAGCAGCGCCAAATTCATTGAGCGACAGTTGCACCTGGTCCTCGTCCAGCTCACCGCCCGCCAGGCACCACTCCTGCAGGCAACGCAGCACGGCCAGATCGCCCAGGCAATGCAGCAAGCCCGCGCAGTAGCAGCGTTCTTCATCGATTTCGAGCAGGCGCGCCAGGCTGCGGGCGTACTCTGCGGTGTGCAGCGAAAGGTCCCAGAAATGCGCCGCGTGCCGCGCCAGCAACGGGTCACTCAGGCGCGCACTGCGCTTGAGGGCCAGGCCCAGGATAAGGTTCATGCTTTGGGTGCTGCCGAGTTTGTTCAACGCCTGCAACAGGGTCTGCACCGGTACTTCGCTATGCAGGGCGGCACTGTTGGCAGCGGCAATCAGCACCGCCGTGATCTGCGGATCGTTGCGCACTTCTTCTTCCAGCGTCTTGAGGTTCAGCCCTTGAGGGTTGAGCGCACGCTTGATTGCCACCTGCACATCGGCCAGCAGCGGCCCGCCATCGGCGCTGGCGCGGCGTTGTTCTAAGTAGGTCGGCAGCTTGATCCCCGGCTGCAAGGCCGGAGCCGGGCAGGCGACCTGCTCCCCCACCTCCAGCAGGAGTTTCTCCAAGCGTTTGCGCAGATTGTCCAGATCCAGAGGTTTGCTCAGGTAAGCGGTGGGATGCAGCGGCAGCACCTCATGCACGCTGGCACTGTCGCTGCGCTCGCTCATGAGGATGAATGGCAAGGTAGCGGTTTGTTGCTGGGCACGCACGTTGCGCAGCAAGTCTAGGCCGTCGCCGCCGGCCAGCTCGCGGGCAGCGATGATCAGGTCGGGTTTGCTCGCCAGCGCGGCCAAAGCCTCCGGTCCGTTGGCACAGACCTGCAAACGGGCATCACAGCGGACGCTGAGCAGCATGTCGCGGAGCATGTCGCGCACCCAAGGATCGCCTTCGGCAATCAGTACGCAAGGCGGGATGGGGTTGGCAGCGCTCATCGGCGGGCTCCTGGTAATCCTTGACACGCAATCCGTTGCAGCATCCTGGGCAAATCCTCGGACAACGATAGCGTCCCGTGCCTGGCTTGGGCATAAAAAAACCCGCCGAAGCGGGTTTTTTTATGCATCGCGTCAGATTCAAGCCAGCTCAGCGAAGCACTCTTCGATGATTGCCAGGCCTTTGTCCAGCAGCGCGTCTTCGGCGGTCAGCGGAACCAGGATACGCAGGACGTTTCCGTAAGTACCGCAGGACAGCAGGATCAGACCCTTGTCACGTGCCTTGGCCACGACCTGGGCAACGGCAGCGGCGTTCGGGGTGTGGGTACCTTTCTCGAAGACTTCAACAGCGATCATCGAGCCCAGGCCACGCACGTCACCGAT
Organism: Pseudomonas guariconensis; assembly: GCF_900102675.1. Classification (GTDB taxonomy): domain Bacteria; phylum Pseudomonadota; class Gammaproteobacteria; order Pseudomonadales; family Pseudomonadaceae; genus Aquipseudomonas; species Aquipseudomonas guariconensis. The sequence continues at coordinate 331,070 of NZ_FMYX01000004.1, read as the reverse complement.
GATCGGGTGCTTTTCCTGGATCTTGCGCAGGCCAGTGGTCAGACGCTCACCGACAGCCTTGCTGCGGTCCAGCAGTTTCTCTTCCTCGAACACCTTGATGACGGCCAGGGCCGCAGCGCAGGCGATCGGCGAACCGGCGTAGGTGCCGCCCAGGCCGCCTGGAGCGATGGCGTCCATGTACTCGGCCTTGCCGCACACACCGGCCAGCGGGAAGCCGCCAGCGATGGACTTGGCGAAGGTGGTCAGGTCAGGCGCGACGCCCATCTGTTCCATGGCGAAGAAGGTACCGGTACGGCCAGCGCCGGTCTGGACTTCGTCGGCGATCAGCAGGATGCCGTGCTGGTCGCACAGGGCGCGCAGGCGCTTCATCAGCTCTTTCGGTGCTGGCAGGAAGCCGCCTTCGCCTTGTACCGGCTCGAGGATGATGGCAGCGATGTCGCGTGGCTCGGCGTCGTTCTTGAAGATGCGCTCGACCGAGGCGATGGCGTCGTCAACGCTGATGCCGTGCAGTTCGCTCGGGAACAGGGCGCGGAAGATGCCGCCTGGCATCAGGCCCATGCCAGCGGAGTAAGGCACGACCTTGCCGGTCAGGCCCAGGGTCATCATGGTACGACCGTGGTAGCCGCCGGTGAAGGCGATCACGCCGGCACGGCCAGTGGCGGCACGGGCGATCTTCACGGCGTTCTCGACGGCCTCGGAACCGGTGGAGACCAGCAGGGTCTTCTTGGCGAAGTCGCCAGGGACCATGGCGTTGATCTTCTCGCACAGCTCTACGTAGGGCTCGTATGCCAGAACCTGGAAGCAGGTGTGGCTGACTTTGGTCAGCTGCTCTTGAACGGCGGCAACCACTTTCGGGTGCAGGTGGCCGGTGTTCAGTACTGCGATGCCGCCGGCGAAGTCGATCAGTTCGCGGCCTTCAACGTCGATCACGGTCGAGTTCTTCGCGGTGTCGACGAAGATCGGGTGGATCTGGCCAACGCCACGTGGGACGGCGTTGACACGGCGTTGCATCAAAGATTCGTTGGTCTTGCTCATAATGCCCTCATTCGCGCCGACGATAATGGCGCTGTTATTCGGGGGTGGCTGGGGTCGTTCACGATCAGCATGCGTTGATCGACTGTCGCGAACACCCTGGTCACCAGGTACTACGGTGTCAAAAAGGCCAGCGAGACGTCGCTCTCGCGCCCCGCTGGCAGAGGGAAATTCAGTACGTGATCAGATGCTGATGCACAGGTACTTGATCTCGAGGTAGTCCTCGATGCCGTACTTGGAACCTTCGCGGCCCAGGCCCGAGGCCTTGATGCCACCGAACGGTGCCACTTCGTTGGAGATCAGGCCGGTGTTGATACCCACCATGCCGTACTCCAGGGCCTCGGCGACACGGAACACTCGGCTCATGTCACGGGCATAGAAGTACGAAGCCAGGCCGAACTCGGTGTCGTTGGACATAGCGATGACTTCGGCTTCGTCTTTGAAGCGGAACAGCGGCGCCAGCGGGCCGAAGGTTTCTTCCTTGGCCACGGCAGCGCTCTTCGGTACGTCGACCAGGATGGTCGGCTCGAAGAAGTTGCCTTCGATCAGCTTGCCGCCGGACAGCACCTTGGCGCCCTTGGAGACTGCGTCTTCGATGTGCTCTTGGACCTTGGCGACAGCCTTGCCGTCGATCAGCGGGCCAGTAGTGGTGCCTTCTTCCAGGCCGTTACCGATCTTCAGCTTGGCGACAGCGGCCTTGAGCTTCTCGGCGAACGCGTCGTAAACGCCGTCCTGAACGTAGATACGGTTGGCGCAGACGCAGGTCTGGCCGTTGTTGCGGTACTTGGAGATGATCGCGCCCTCGACCGCCTTGTCCAGGTCGGCGTCGTCGAACACGATGAACGGCGCGTTGCCGCCCAGCTCCAGGGAGACCTTCTTGATGTCCTTGGCGCATTCTTCCATCAGCTGGCGACCGATTTCGGTCGAGCCGGTGAAGGACAGCTTGCGAACCAGGGCGTTGCCGGTCAGCTCGCCGCCGACTTCGCCAGCGCTGCCGGTGACCACGCTCAGCACGCCAGCCGGGATGCCGGCACGGTTGGCCAGCTCGATCAGGGCCAGGGCGGAGTATGGGGTCTGAGAAGCAGGCTTGAGGACCATGGTGCAGCCAGCGGCCAGGGCCGGGCCGGCTTTACGGGTGATCATCGCGGCCGGGAAGTTCCACGGAGTGATGGCGGCGGTGACACCGATCGGCTGCTTGATGACGATCAGGCGTTTGTCTGGCTGATGGCCAGGAATCACGTCACCGTAGACACGCTTGCCTTCTTCGGCGAACCACTCGATGAACGAGGCAGCGTAGGCGATCTCGCCCTTGGCTTCGGCCAGTGGCTTGCCCTGCTCGGTGGTCATCAGGCGGGCCAGGTCGTCCTGGTTCTCGATCATCAGCTCGAACCAGCGACGCAGCTTGCCAGCACGCTCTTTGGCGGTCAGTGCGCGCCAGGCCGGCAGGGCCTTGTCGGCAGCTTCGATGGCGCGGCGGGTTTCGGCGGCGCCCATCTTCGGCACGGTACCGATGACTTCACCGGTAGCCGGGTTGGTCACCTTGATGGTCTGACCGTTGTCCGCGTCCAGCCACTCACCGTTGATGAAGGCTTGCTGGCGGAACAACTGAGCGTCTTTGAGCTGCATGTCGGATTCCCTTGAGAGCACCGTGCACGGACGGCGCTAATTATTGATTGTTGAAAGGCGCCCAAGGGCGCCATCAGGAATTCTTGCACCAGGGGTGTTCAACGCCTGGGCATCGAGCGTTTGAAATCTCAAACGGAATGCTAAGCGGGTGCTGGGGTGTTGGACAATAGGCTGTTCGAAAAAAAGAACGAACGGTTGAACACCGAGCCGGATTTCCGGATCGGTGCAGGGAAGAAGTTCAGGTTAGTCCAAAGGCCTGAAGGAGGGTCGATGGGAGGACCGACGGCCCTCCCGGCAGGATCAGAACGCGTTGTCGAGGTCGATCACCAGTGCGCGGTAGCCGACGCTACCCGGCTGGCGACTGTGCACTTTCAGTTCCACCAGAACCTCCTGGGTACCGCTGCGCACCTCGTTGAGCACCGAGGTGGTGAGTTTTTCCGGCGTGAGGAAACCCACCGACGCCGAGTAGATGAACTGGGTATCGGTTTCCGGACGGTAGGCCACCACCGAGGTGATCGGGCTGTACCACTCATCGCCTCGCTCCTTGCCGTAGGCCCAGACCTGCTCGACGGTGCCCTTGGCTTCGTCGATGCGGTACTCCACCGCACGGCTGTAGTTGCCCGACAGTTTGGTCGGCGCGAAGTCACGTCCCCAGCCGTTGTCGAACACGGTCAGCGTGCCGCGACCGGTCAGCCAGGCCGTGTGCTGGGTCCAGGACCAGTCGAAGTCCTCGCTCGCCACAGGTTTGAGCACTTTGTCTTGCAGGCGTGCCGGCCATCCTTGCGGCGAGGCGAGGATCCACTTCACCGTTTTGTCGCGACCGATCTTCACCACGCCCTGATGGCGGGCAGAGATGATGATGCTGTCATCGGCCGGGTCGTAGTCGATGGCGTTGACATGGGCCCAGTTGCGTCCAGTGCCGACGCCCGGAGCATCGCCGAATGGCAGGTCGCCTTCGGCCAGCTCGTTGGCCAGGGTGCTGTCCTGGCGCGCCACGTCTGCGGGCAGCTGGATCGCCGCCTTGCCCAGAGTTTCGAGCAAGTCGCCGCGGTACGGGTCGAGGATCTGGTTGAGGTCCCAGAAGTCCAGCACATCGCCCGCCTCGTTCACTTCGATGATGTGGTCACGGATCGAACGCACGCGCTTGCCGTCCGGACGTCGATAATCGCTGGTGCCCACGCGCAACAGGTAGGTGCCGTTCACGGTTTCGCGGATCTCGTGGGAGAAGTCGGCGAACTTGTCCGGCAGGCTACGCTGCCAGATGCGCCGGCCCAGCAGGTCGTACTTGGAATAGGTCTGGCCTTGGCCCCAGATCAGCTTGCCGTCGCGGGTCTGCTGGAAGCCCATGGTCCCGCCCAGGCCGTCGCGGCGGTTGGAGTCGTGGATCTGTTCGATGTCCAGGTACCAGCGCACATCGCCATTGCTGTCGGCGATCCAGTTGTTGCCCACCTGGTCCCACTCGGCGGCGCCACCCAGGCCGTTCCACTTGAAGGCGCGCGCACCGGGGATATCCCCTTGCAGATGGTTGAACAGGTACAGGCGCTTCTCGAAGCCTGGCGACACCTTGACCGGCTCCACCTCAGGCAGGGCCGCAGTCTGCTTGGCCACTACCGGCAGACGCACGGCCGGGGCGTAGATCTCGAAACGCTCGCGGATGCGCTCGCCGTCGAGCTTGTAGGTCACTTCCACTTGGTTGACGTAGTCCGGGTACAGGCCGAACACCGGGATCCCGCCGTAGGTCCACAGAGAGCGGTCAGACACCTCATAGGCGATGTCCACGCCGCGCTCGCCACGGCCCAGCACCCGAACGTGGACAGCACTGAGCGTGCGGCCACCGTCGCGGATGATCGCGGTCAGCGGCGCCAGGCGGTACGGGTTGACCACGACATCGCCAAGCAGGGCCTCGTCGTGATCCGGGACCTTGGCGGTAATGCAGGCGCCTTCGGGCAATGCGGGCGTTTCGGTCTTGGCATTCATGGCAAAGCTCCTTTTCTCAGAAGTCGTAACGGGCGGTTGCACCCACGGTGCGCGGGGTGCCGAGCACACCGGAATAGCCACCGTTGGCGGCGTTCCACAGGCTGGTGAAGTAGGTCTTGTCGCCGGCGTTCTTCACCCACAGCGACAGGTCGAGCACGCCGTCGCCCTGGTCCAGGCGCACGCCGGTAGAGAGGTTGACGATGGCGTAGCTGGGGATCTGGCCGTAGTCGGAATCGTCGATGGTGCCCACCGCGCGGGAGCGGAAGGCGTAGCTGGCGGTGACGTAGGGCTCGATGCGCTCGGCCAACTGCCACTTGTACTGGCCGTTGAGGTTGGCGATGTACTTGGAGGCGCCGACCACCTGATGGCCACTGAGGTCGCAGGTCGCGCCGGGGTTGGCCAGACCCACCTCCGGCGGGCACGGGGCGTCGTCGTACTCGGTGTAGCGCACATCGTTCCACGAGCCGTTGAAGTTGAGCGTAAGGCCGCGCACCGGCAGCGCCGTGGCCTCGAACTCCAGGCCACGGGAGCGGACATTGCCGGCGTTGGCCAGGTACTGCACGCGGTTGGCTTCGTCGTAGACGTTGGCCTGGTAGCCATGCACCTCGGCCCAGAACAGGTTGGCGTTGAGCTGCAGGCGGTTGTCCAGCAGCGTGCTCTTGACCCCCAGCTCGGCGTTGTTGACCCGCTCGGTGCCCACCAGCAACGAGTCGGTGCCCAGGCGCGGCGCCGCTCCCACGGTGAGGTTGATGCCGCCGGACTTTTCGCCATGGCTGAGGCTCGCATAGCCGAGCACCTGCTCGTTGAAGCGGTAGCTCAGGCTCAGCAGGCCGGAGGGGCTGAAGCTGTACTGGTTCAGATCGCCCGAGTCGTAGGCACCGGCCCGACCATTGCGCGCCGCAGCCGCACCGCCGGTGACCGCTGCGCCGCCGACAGGCGCATCCCGGGTGACCCAGGCGCTTTTTTCTTCATAGGTGCCGCGCACCCCGGCGGTGAAGTCCAGGCGGTCGGTCAGGTGCCAGGTACCCTGAGCGAACAACGCATAGCTGTCAGTGTCGATGTGCCCGTCACCCAGGCTGGTGACGTTGGCCAGCGCGCCTGGGGGCGTGCCGCTCCAGCTATCGGCCTGGGGGCCGTAGTAGAAGAATGATTGGTTATCCAGGTCCTGTTTGAAGTAATAGGCGCCGAGCACATAGTCGAAGAAGCCGCCGGTGGGCGATGCCAGGCGGATCTCCTGGGAATACTGCTTGTCGCGCACCGACACCCCGACGTTGCGGTAGACCGGCACGTTCAGGCCGTCGTCGTTGCGCGGGGTGAAGTCCCACCAGCGGTAAGCGGTGATGGAGGTCAGGGTGAAGTCGTTGGGCAAGGTCCAGTTGGCCTCCACCGAAGTGCCGCCCTGGAACACCGTCACCTGCTGGTCGGCGTCGAAGTTGACCTTGCGATCCTTGCCCGACACCAGGGTAGCGCCGGCTTGGGCCGCCAGGCTTTCGTAGCGATTGACACCGTTGATGGTCGGGCCGGTGCTGTAGAGCGCCAATACGCCGTTGTCGGAGTCCTCTTCGTTGTACTCACCGATCCAGCGCAAGTTGAAGGTCTCGCTCGGCTCGAACAGCAACTGGGTCCGAAAACCCTGGCGCTTGCCGCCGTTGAGGTCGTGGCCGTTGTAGACGTTCTTCACGTAGCCATCGTCCTCGGTGTGGTAAGCGCTGATGCGCCCGGCCAGGGTTTCGCTGATCGGCCCGGAAAAACTGCCCTGGGTCTGCCAGTAACCATCCTCGCCCAGTGACGACTGGACGCTGCCTTCGCGGTGGAACGTCGGTTTGCGGGTGGTGATGTTGAGCACCCCGGCGGTTGTGTTCTTGCCGAACAGCGTGCCTTGCGGGCCGCGCAGCACTTCGAGCTGCTCGACATCCAGCAGGTCGAACACGGCCATGCCAGGGCGCCCCAGATAGACGTTGTCCAGGTAGATACCCACGCTGCCTTCGAGGCCATCGCTGGCCGGGTTGTTGCCCAGGCCGCGGATCGAGATGCTCGACTGGCGAGCATGGACATAGGCGACGTTGGTGCTGGGTACCAGCTGTTGCAGATCCTGCACACGGTAAATGCGCTGGGTCTCCAGGGTCTCGCTGTCGAGCACACTGATCGGCGTGGGGACGCTCTGGGCGCTTTCCTCGCGGCGTCGAGCATTGACCGTGACAGTGCCGAGGGTGGCTTGCTGCTCGGGCACTGGCGTGGCAACGACGGTCTCTTCGGCAAGGCTAGGCAGGCTGGTGCCGGCGACAGCCAGTAGCACGCCTGCGGCCAAGGGTTGCAAGGTGAACAGCGACGCGCACGCCGGCCATCGGGGAAGTCGGGACATGCAAATGCTCCTTGAGGCATGGGCCCTGGGGCGAGCATTTCCGTTGGCGGAACCGAATCGCGGACAGTCGGGCTATATTCTTTTAAGAGATATAAATATTTTTAATTCATATTTTGTGGAATAAGTGACTCCCTTTATAAGGTTCGTAACCCTTGTCAGCAATTGCATTTCACCGAAAGTTTTCATGTAGAAAATGCATATAGATCTCCGTCAGCTTCGTCACTTCATCGCCTTGGTCGATCACCGCAGCTTCGTCGCTGCGGCGGCTGCGGTGAACCTGTCGCAATCGGCCTTCAGCCGGAGCATCCAGACGCTCGAGCACAACGTCGGCTGCCGCCTGGTCGATCGCGCCAGCAAGGATTTGTCCCCTACCCGGCAAGGCCTGCTGGTGCTGGAGCACTCGCGCCGCCTGGTGCATGGGGCCCATCACCTGGCCAATGAAATCAACCAGTTCAATGGCGCCACCACGGGTGTCGTGCGGTTCGGCTCCGGGCCGGCACCGGCAGGCGGGCTGGTTCCAAGAGCGGTGGCGCGTTTCGTGGCCGAGTACCCCGCTGCGCGCACCTGCTTTCAGGTGGATAACTGGCAGGCACTGAACCGCCGGCTGGTAGCCGAGGAGATCGAGTTTTTCGTTGCAGACACCCGTCAGTTCGAAGCCGATCCGGACTACCAAGTGCACAAGCTCAAGCCTCAGCGCTGGCACTTCTGCTGCCGCGCCGGGCACCCGTTGAGCGAGCGCGCCGAGGTCCGTGCGCGTGATCTGTTCGACTACCCGCTGGCCACGACCTTCCGCCCGCCGAACATCCGCAAGGTGCTGAGCGACCTGAGCGGCCGCCAGGATTTCTTGCCCAGCGTGGAGTGTGAACACGGCTATGCGCTGCTCAACGTGGTGCAGCAATCGGACACCATCGGCATTGCCTGCAATGCCAATCTGCGGCCCTATCAACGAGAAGGCGGGTTGGTAGCGCTCACGCTCGCCGACCTTGCGCCGGAGCATGAAGAGGCGTTCTACACCCGCTATGGCGTGGTGAGCCGCGTGGGGTATGGACTGTCGGCGTTGGCCCAGGGATTGGTGAGGCAGTTGATTGCCTGTGACAGCGAGTCATGACCGGGCAGTATGGTGCCATTGCACCGCGCCGCCTGCTTCGCGGGTGAACCCGCTCCCACAAGAAACACCGCCCCTTGTAGGAGCGGGTTTATCCGCGAATAGCGCCAGCGCAAGCAGCCCACCTAGTTGTCTCTTCGATTCCGCGATGGCGGCACAGGCCTGCAATAGATCAGCCCTTGCGAAGGGTCCGGCTCTGCTGTCCGTCCACACCCACCGGCACCTCCCCGCCCAATGTCACCCGACGCACGATGCGCGGCTGGGTGCCGTAATCGTCCACCGCGTAATGCTGGGTCGCGCGATTGTCCCAAATGGCCACGTCACCGGCCTGCCAGCGCCAGCGAACGGTATTTTCCAGGCGCGTCACATGCCCTTGCAGCAGATTGAACAGGTGCGCCGAGTCCGACTGTGAATAACCTTTGATGCGCTTGACGAAATGCCCCAGCTGCAAGGCCCTTTCGCCACTGATCGGATGCACCCGCACCACTGGATGTTCGGTCTCGTACACCGTGGAAGTGAACACCTGGCGATAGCGCTCAAGCTTGGCCGGGTCCACATCGGGCTTGGTACCGGCATAGTCGTATTCGTTGCTGTGCACCGCCCAGAGCTTGTCGGCAAGCTCGCGCAGCGGCTCGGGCAGGCTTTGGTAAGCCGCTGCGGTGTTGGCCCAGACAGTGTCGCCACCAAAGGCCGGCGCCACCACACTGCGCAAGATAGAAGCCTTGGGGTAGGCTTCGACGAAGGTCACATCGGTGTGCCAGGAATTGGCCCGTTGACCTTCGGCACCATCGAGCTGCAGCAGGTAGTTCGTGCCGTCGACCACCGGCACGGTGGGATGGGCGATCGGCTCGCCAAGACGTTTGGCGAAGGCCTCCTGGCTCTGGTCGTCCAACTGCGTCTGGTTGCGGAAGAAAATCACCTTGTATTGGACCAGGGCCGCCTGAATGGCGTCGATGGTGGCGGCGTCCAAGTCGGCGGACAATGTCACGCCGCGAATCTCGGCGCCGATGCGCCCGGCGATCGGATGGATGTCGAGTGCAGCGGTGTGTGGCGCGCGGGCCAGTGCGGCATTGCTCATGGTCATGTCCTTGCGATGGGGATGGATAGGGGTTTCAGCGGGCGGCCTGGACGGCTTGGTCCTGCTGTAGGGCGGCATCGAGAAAACGCGGTTCGATCCAGTCGCTCACCTGGAAGCCACGGCGGATCAAACGCTCCTTGGCAGCCAGGTCCACACCCTGCTGCAGCAGGCCGACAAATTCGGCGTCCAGGCGTGGGTCGAAGTAATGGGCGAGGTTCTCCTGGGCCAGGTCGCCTTCGAGGATCACCCGGGGGTAGTTGGCGGTGCTGGCGACCAGGTCCACATAAGCCTTGCGGTTGTTCTCATCGCGCAGCCACTTCACCGCCTTCTGTTGGGCCGTGACCAGGCGCGCCACCAGGTCCGGGTGCTGGTCGATGAAGGCCCCGGTGCCCAGCAGTACCGCCTGGGTGCTACCCGCCCCCTTGAGGTCGCGGGAGTTCACCGGTAGCTCCACCAACCCCCGTTCGCGCAGGGACAACAGGGTCGACAGGCCCCAAGTGGCGTCGATCTGCTTGGCCGCGATGGCAGCATTGGCGGCGTTGAAATCCAGGTTGATGATCTTCAGGTCACGCTCGGACAGCCCTTGGCTGGCCAGGGCGCTGGCGAACGACAGCTGGTTGGCGGTACCGCGGAACACAGCCACGCGCTTGCCTTTGAGATCCTGCAGGCTGTGGATACCAGAGCCTGGAACCACGGCCAGATAGCTCTTCACCCCGCGCACGCCGGCAGACAGTACCCGGGTGTCGAGGCCGTTGGCCTTGCCGATGATCGCGGCCAGGTCGCCCAGGTAGGCAAAATCGGCCTGGCCGTTGGCCAGGGCTTCGTTGATCACCGGCCCCGCGCCTTTGAAGAAGCGCCAGTCGATGTGGATGCCGTCCTTGGCAAACTCCTGCTCCAGCAATTGCTGGCTACGCAGCACATCCACCACCCCGCCCGCGCTGGGCTGGCTGCCGGCACTTAGGTCCGGCACGGCAATGCGGATGCTATGGGGTGCGTCCGCCTGGGCCGCTTGAGCGCTCAGCACGCTGGCCGCCAGCAGGCCCGCCAACAGCGGCGAGGCGAACGTACTGAACAAACGTCGGAATGGGATTTTCATGACCAGGCTCCTTGGCAGGCTGCCACCGGCGATGGCCGGCGCTTTGGCCAGAAGCTAGGCCGGGCGAGTTAAAACCCACAAAGACCAAAACTTCATTTTTTAGTAACCAAAAGTCATAACCCAAGCGTCACGGGCGCTGCCGGACGGCTTGCGGAAAACGCATGGAAAATATGAGGAAAACGCAACGGCGCAGGGCTTTCGTGGCGTCTTGAAGACATGTTCTTATCCCTTGATGAACGTACTTATGAATTTTTAATTCCATAAGCGCATAACCAAGGAATGATTCAAGAGGTGCCTGGATGAGCGAGGTTTTGAGCAAGCGTGGACAAGGCCTTCTGGGGCCGCTGCGCCCCCCTTTCGCGACACAGGGCCGCTTACAGGAACCTCTGCTGCCATGGTTGGTGCCATTGGGGGTGGCGGCGCTATGGGTCATCGCCAGCCATTGCCACTGGATGAGTGAGCAGATCCTGCCAGCCCCGTCGGTGGTCTGGCAGAGCGCGCTGGAATTCGGCTCCGGTGAGCTCTGGAGCCACCTGTGGATAAGCCTGCAACGCCTGCTGCTCGGCCTGCTCGCCGGCATCGCCAGTGGGCTGCTGCTGGGCACCTGGCTGGGCGCCTCACGCAGGGCTCAGGCCTGGGTATTGCCGACCTTCGTGGCCTTGGCACAGATCCCCACGCTGGCATGGATCCCACTGTTCATGCTGTTCTTCGGTATCGGTGAAATGCTCAAGCTGGTGGTGCTGATCAAGGCGGTGATCGTGCCGGTGGCCCTGCATACCTTGGTCGGCGTACGCGATGCCCAGCCCAAACTGCGCGAAGCCGCCGCTGCTCTACGTTTGCCGACACACCTGCTATTCCTGCGCCTGCTGCTGCCCGCCGCCCTGCCGGCCTTCCTGACCGGTATACGCCTGGCTCTGGCCACGGGCTGGACCTCGCTGCTGGCCGTGGAACTGCTGGCCTCCAGCGAAGGGATCGGCTACCTGATGGTCTGGGGTCGGCAGCTGTTCATGCTTGATCTGGTGTTCCTGTGCATCCTGGTGATCGGCTTGGTCGGCGCCTTCATGGACCGCGGTTTCTCGGCACTGGAGCGGCGCCTGCTGTATTGGCCGCAACCGGCAACCGGTGAGCAACAACGCAGCGCCCACGCATCCGCCTGGCAAGGTCTGTTGCTGCCGGTTGCGCTGCTGGCGTTATGGCAGGCCGCCAACAGCTTCGGCTGGGTCGACGGCAACATTCTCACTTCACCTTGGGAAGTCCTGCGCAGCCTGCTGGCGGGGCTGGCGGACGGCTCACTGCCCGAGGCCCTCTACCTGAGCCTGCAGCGCACCCTTGTCGGGCTGTTGTTCGGCGGCGGCGCGGGTTTTGCGCTGGGTGTCCTGCTCGGCCTGTCGCAACCGGCCGAGCGCCTGCTCGGACCAAGCCTGTCGGCGCTGCGCCAGGTGGCGCTGTTCGCCTGGGTGCCGCTGCTCACGGCTTGGTTCGGCCTGGGTGAAGAGGCCAAGGCCGTGTTCGTGGGCCTGGCGGCGTTCTTTCCGCTGTTCATCGCCACCCAGCGCGGCATCGCCAGCCTCTCGCCGCAATTGGGCGAGGCGGCTCGCGTCTTGCGCCTGAGCCTGCCACGACGCCTGCGTCTGCTGGTGCTGCCCGGGGCGGCGCCGGCGATTTTCGCCGGCCTGCGCCTGTCGCTGATCTACGCGTGGCTGGGCACCATCGGCGCCGAATACTTCATGCCCTCCGATGGCGGTATCGCCAGCCTGATGCTCGGCGCGCAGCAACTGTTTCGCATGGACCAGGTCATGGCGGCCATGGTCTTGATCGGCCTGGTCGGCGCCCTGCTGGGCACCCTTGGACAACGCCTCGAATCGCGCGCCACGCGCTGGAGAACCGCATGAACGCTTTCAACACCTCGGCCCTGCACGCGGCCAATCAACCCGACACCACGCCGCCGCTGGTCAGCTTCGACGGCGTCGGCAAAGTCTTCAGTGTCGATGGTCAGCCGTTCGAGGCCATCCGTAATTTCAACCTGGCGATCAACGAGGGCGAGTTCATCGCCATCGTCGGCGCCTCCGGCTGCGGCAAGTCCACCCTGCTGCGCCTGCTGGTGGGGGTGGACACCGACTACAGCGGCAGCATCCGCGTCGATGGCCAGCCGGTCAGCGGCATCGGTGGCGAACGCGGCATCGTATTCCAGGAGCACCGGCTGTTTCCGTGGCTGACGGTGCAGCAGAACATTGCCTTGGGCCTGGTCAACGAGCCGCTCACCCAAGGTGAGCGGGCACGTCGGGTCCATGAGTTCGTGCAACTGGTGGGGCTGGCAGGGTTCGAGTCGGCCTACCCGCACCAGCTCTCCGGCGGCATGGCCCAACGCGTGGCAATCGCCCGCGGACTGGTCGCCAGCCCACGCATCCTGCTGCTGGACGAACCCTTCGGCGCCCTCGATGCCCTGACCCGCCAGCAATTACAGGACGAGCTGCTGGCGATTCGCGAGCGCTCAGGCATCACCACTTTGCTGGTCACCCATGATGCCGAGGAGGCGACGTACCTGGCTGACCGGGTAGTGGTGCTGGAGCCGCGACCGGGGCGGATCAAGTCAGTGGTGGATATCGACCTGCCGCATCCGCGCCAACGCACCGGCGTGGCGCTGCACCATCTGCGCGAGAAGGTGTTGCATCAGATCACAGGCGATGGCGGTTATCTGAAACCAGCGGCAGCGCGCGTGGAAGGGCTGCGGCCGGAATTGATCGCGCTGTGAGTCACGGCGTGTTCGCGGGTGACCCGCTACAGCGCCCGCACGGACCAAATACGAGCGAGTTACCCGCGAACGCGCCGGCAACCTCACCCTAGGTCCCGCAGGTATGCCCAAGGGAAGATCCCGCGCTCATGCCCATCGCTGAACACCAGCTGCACGCCATACCCCTGCACCTCGATCCGCTCAACACGCACATCCTCACGTACCACGGCGATGCCACCGCGCAACTTCGCCGCGCGGCATTGCGAGCAGGGGCAGGCGCCGCGCAGGCGGGCATGGCTGACGATCTGCAACGCATCGGGCCAGTGCACGGCCAATTCGCCTCGCCCACGCAGGTTGCGCAGCGACTGGGGCGCGTTCATCACGCCGCCCCTTGCAGTTGCGCCAGGGCAATGCGCACGGCCTTGCGCACCTCGGGGTCGCCATCGGCCTCGGCGGCCTGCAGCGCTGGCAACGCCCGGGCCTGGCCCAACTCGCCCAGGGCCAGCGCTGCCTCTTTGCGCAGATTGGCGATGGCATGCCCGAGCAGCTGGGCCAGGGCATCCAACGCCTCGCCATGCCGCAGGCGGCCCAACGCCCGTGCCGCACGCAGGCGCACCTGCCAGTAGCTGTCGTCCAAGGCCGCGATCAATGCAGGCCCGGCAGCGCCCAATCCGACCTTGCCCAGCGTGGTGGCAGCTTCTTCGCGTACTTGCCAGGCCTCGTCCCTTAGCGCTGCGACCAATGCCGGCAGCACGCTGGTATCGCGGGCCAGGCCCAGAGCGCCGATGGCAGCACGGCGAACTTCGGTGTCAGTCTCTTCCCCGGCCAGCCGCGCCAGCGCCGGCAAGGCGGGGGCATGCTTGAGCCAGCCGAGGATGCCCACGGCCTCTCGACGCACCGAAGCGTCGGCGTCATCGAGGGCCAGCAGCGCAGGGCCTGCAGCGTCCTCCAGGCGCAGCTCACGCAATGCCCGCAAGGCACTGGCGCGAACGAACGCGTCGGCATGACTGGCCCACGGCAGGATGAGCGTGCCCGCCTCCAGGGACTTGAGTTCGCTCAGACTCTGGGCCGCCGCCAGGCGCACCGGCTCGGCGACATCGGCCAAGGCGGCACACAACGCCTGCACCACTTCGGGCTCTTCCCAGGCTTCCAGCAGGCGCGCGGCTTCGGCGCGGACCTCGACATGCGGATCGACCAGCAGGGCATCGGTCAGCCAGGGCAGGCCGTCCGGGTCTTCCAGGTCGGCCAGTTCGATCAGGGCGATACGCCGCACGCCAGCATCGGCATCGGCCAGGCGTGGCAGCAGCGGGAGGATGTCAGGGTTATCAGTGATTCGTTCGGTCATAGGGCTATCCGCAGCGGTGGATGATCGGTGCCGGGCAGGCCCAGCGGGGTCAGGCGCGGCAGTTCGCGGCCTTCTTCGTGGCGCAGCAGCGCCAGGCAATGGCGCTTGAGATGGGTGAATTCGGGGCTGGTCAAAAGGCTTGCGCGACGTGGCCGCGGGAAGCTCAGTGGCAGGTCCTCGATGAAGCGTCCGGGTCGCGGGCTCATCACCAGGATGCGATCGGCGAGGAACAGCGCCTCGTCGATGTCATGGGTGACGAACACCACGGTGGTGCGAATGCCACTCCAGACTTCCAGCAACAGCTCTTGCATGCGCGAGCGGGTCTGGGCATCGAGCGCGCCGAAGGGTTCGTCCATCAACAGCAGATGTGGGCGGTTGATCAGCACGCGGGCGATTTCGGCGCGTTGCTGCATGCCGCCGGAAAGCTGGCTCGGCCAGCGCTCGGCGAAGTCGGCGAGCCCCACCCGTTGCAACATGTCCTGGGCGCGGCGCTGGCGCTCGGCCTTGCCCACGCCCTGCATCTTCAGGCCGAAGGCGACGTTGTCGAGCACGCTGCGCCAGGGCAGCAAGGTGTGGTGCTGGAACACCATGCCGCGCTGGGGCGAAGGGCCTTCGACTGCCTGGCCATCGACCTCGAGCCGCCCGGCGCTGGGCGCCAGGTGGCCGGCCAAGGCGCCGAGCAGGGTTGATTTGCCACAGCCCGAAGGCCCGAGGATGCACACGAACTCGCCTGGAGCGACGGCAAAGTCCAAGGTTTGCACCGCCTCGAAGGCATCGCGCCCCTGGCCCAGGCGGATCGACACGCCATGCGCCTCGATGCGTCCGGCCTGCGGCGCCTGTCGATAGCTGTTCATCAGGCTGCCCTCCGCGCGCAGTACCAGGGAGTGGCCAGCGCGCCCAGGCGCTTGACCAGGGTGCTGCTGCCCATGCCCAGCACGCCGATCAACAGCATGCCGACGATGATGTCCGGGTAGTTCTGCAAGGTGTAGGACTCCCAGGTGTAATAGCCGATGCCGAACTGTCCGGAGATCATCTCGGCGGTGACCAGGCAAAACCACGACGTGCCCATGCCGATGGCCAGCCCGGTGACGATGCTCGGCAGCGCGCCCGGCAATACCACCTCACGCAGGATCGCGCCGCGTCCTGCGCCTAGGCTGCGCGCCGAGGCCACCAGGCGCGGGTCGACCGCCTCTGCGCCGTGCACGGTATTGAGCAGGATGGGAAACAGCGCGCCGGTGAAGGTGATGAACACCATCGACAGCTCAGACGACGGAAACATCAGGATCGCCAGCGGAATCCAGGCCACCGCCGGGATCGGCCGCAGCACTTCCAGCGGTGGTAACAGGGTGTCCTCGGCCCACGTCGAGCGACCGATCAACAGCCCTAGCGCCACGCCCAACACTGCGGCGGCCAGATAACCGGCGAATACCCGCGCCAGGCTGCTGGACACATGCGCCAGCAAGGCGCTCGATGCCAACAGCTGCCAGGCGGCCTCGAGCACGGCACTCGGCGTGGGCACATAGGTGAACGTGAACAGGCCAAGGTCCAACTTCTGGCTGGCCGCCACCTGCCAGAAAAGCAGGCAGGCCAGCAAGGACGCCAGGCGCAGCGGCCAGCGCGTGAGGTCGCGGGTCATGACATTGCCTCCGGATCAGCGCTGGGCGAGCAGCTTGCGGTTGGCACTGACGAAGTCCAGCGCCTCACCGCCGTGGGCTTTGGCGTACTGTTCGGCCTGGTCCTTGAGCAGGAAGGCCGCCAGCTCGCCCTTGGCGTTGCGCACGAACCAGGCCTGGTTGGCCAGCAGCTTGATGCCGCTGTCGGCGGCCTGGGCGTAGATCGCGCGGATGTCCTTGCCCTCCTGTTCCAGTTGCGCCAGGGCGCCGAGGGCGGCCTCTGGCGAGGCGTAGTGGCGGACCTTGTCTTCGCCGCGCACCCAGATCTGCGCCAGGCGGCTGAAATCTTTGATCGGCTGGCCAGTCAGCGCATCGGTGGCACTGAGCGGCAGTGGAGCGTAGTTCTTCAGCGCCTTGTCGTAGTCCAGGCCAGCCTGCTTGAAGGCGGCGCGGATGTACTGATCGTCGATGAACTGGGCAGTGTCCAGGCCTCGGTCGGTCTTCTTCAGTAGCTTGAGGGTATCGATGGATGTGGCCACGGCCTGGCGGTACTCAGGTTTCCAGGTCAGGTCGCGGGTCTGCAGGCCCAGCGGGCCGTGGAACAGGTAGTTCACCTCGGCTTCGATGCCGGTGACCTTCTCGATCAGCTCGCTGTACTTCTCGGGCTCGGCGGCGATCAGACGGTCGGCTTCGAGGCTGGCGCGCAGGTAGGCGGTGACCACTTCTGGGTACTGCTTGGCATAGTCGGCATCGACCAGGGCGCCATGGAAGGTCGGTGCGTTGGCCTGGGCGCCGTCGTAGATCTTGCGGGCGAAACCACGGTTGGGGAACAGCTCGGCGAAGGGCACGAAGTCGGCGTGAGCCTCGATGCGGTTGCTGCGCAACGCCGAGCCTGCGATCTCTGGGGCCTGGGCGATGATGCGCACGTCTTTTTGCGGGTCCCAGCCCTGGGCGGCGACGGCGCGCAGCAGCATGCCATGGGCGGTGGAGGCGAACGGCACCGAGATGGTCTTGCCCTTGAGTTCGGAGAGCGCCTGCACGGTCGACGCCGCCGGCACCACGATGCCGTTGCCGCTGCCCTGTACGCTGCCGGACAGCACACTGATGAACAGGCTGCGCTTGCCAGCATCCAGATGCGCGACGCCATTGAACGAGCCGGGGAAGTCTGCCATGGCGCCGAAGTCCAGCTTGCCCGCGACCATTTCGTTGGTCAGCGGTGCGCCACTGGTGAAGTTCTTCCACTCGACCTGGTAGGTCGCGTCCTTGTACTTGCCGTCATGGGGCAGGTACTTCTCCAGCAGGCCCAGCTCACGGATTAGCAGGCCACCAGTGGCGCAGTTGATGGTGGTGTCCTGGGTGCCGATGGCGATGCGGATGGTTTCGGCGTTGGCATTCAGGCCAATGGTTGCCAGCGCGAGGCCGGCCACGGTTGCTGCAAGGCGCATGGTGTTTCCCCTCGAATCGTTTTTAGGTGTTGGCGTCGTCTCCGCCACCTGGCGCGGTGGTGGGAAACGAGGGGGCATTTCGAATGGGCGTCCGGTGGTGGGCCGGATGGCGTGTGGCGTGGTTCAGCGCAGCAGGTAGGGAATGTCCACCTTCACCGCGCCGGTCGGGCAGTCTTTCTCGCACGGCATGCAGTACCAGCATTCGTCGAAGGCCATGTAGGCCTTCTGGGTCGCCGGGTTGATGGCCAGCAGGTCCATGGGGCAGACCTCGACGCAGACGGTGCAGCCTTTCTCGGCGATGCATTTGTCTTCGTCGATGGTGACCGGGGCGTTGCTGCGAAAGAAAATCTCTTGGGGTTGGTAGGCCATTTCACGGAGTCCTCGGGGTTCGTTGAGCCTCTGCACCGTCCTGCGGGGGCAACGGTCTTGCCCGGCGGTGCCTTGTTCGCGGGCAAAGCCGCTCCCACTGGGTTCGTCGATGCCTAGGCAGCGTCGGCTTTGACCCGCAGCCGGTCATAGGCAGTCTGCTCCTGGGCATCCAGGGCAATCAGGTAGGGCTCGATGGGTTTCTTGAAGCTGGTCATCTGGCCGTCCTCGCCTTTCTTCAGGTGGCAATGGCAGAACCACTCGCCATCGTTGCGCTCCGGGAAATCCACCCGATGGTGATACAGCCCCCAGCGGCTCTCCTCGCGGAACAGCGAAGCCCTTGCGGCCATCTCGGCGCAGTCGCGGATCACGCTCACTTCCATGGCACGCATCAGCTCATGGGGGTTGCTGGCCTTCATCTGCGACAGGTCACGCTCGATCTCGGCAAAGCGGGCCAGGCCGATCTCCATCTTCTTGGTCACCTTCGGCGGCTGCAGATAGTCGTTGACCATGCGCCGCAGCTTGTACTCGACCTGGGCCGGTGGCAGGCCGTGTTCGCGGTGCAAAGGCGCGAACACCCGTTCGCGCTCGCGCTCGACCTGAGCCGTGTCCACCTCGGCGAAGGGGCGCCCAGCGACGTAGCGGGCAGCGTTGACCCCAGCGAACCAGCCATAGGTGAAAGCGCCGAGCATGTAGTTGTGCGGCACTGCAGCCATGTCACCGGCGGCATACAGGCCGCGAACACTGGTTTCGGCCTTTTCGTTGACCCACACACCAGAGGCTGAATGCCCGGAGCAGAAGCCGATCTCGGAGATGTGCATCTCGACCATGTGCTGGCGGTAATCGGTGCCACGGTTGGCGTGGAACTGCCCACGGCTGGGGCGCTCGTTGCTGTGCAGGATCTCTTCGATGTTCTGGATGGTCTCCTCGGCCAGGTGATCGAGCTTGAGGAACACCGGACCGTTGCCGCCTTCGAGCTCCTGGTGGAACTCCCACATCATCTGCCCGCTCCAGTAGTCGCACTCGATGAAGCGCTCGCCCTTGCTGTTGGCGGTGTAACCACCCAGGGGGCCGGTGACGTAGGCGCAGGCCGGGCCGTTGTAGTCCTTGATCAGCGGGTTGATCTGGAAGCACTCCAGATTCGCAAGCTCCGCCCCCGCGTGATAGGCCATGGCGTAGCCATCGCCGGCATTGGTCGGGTTCTCATAGGTGCCCATCAGGTAGCCCGACGAGGGCAGGCCCAGCCGCCCGGCCGCACCACAGGCGAGGATCACCGCCTTGGCGCGGATCACCTGGAACTCTGCGCTGCGGCAATCGAAGCCCATGACCCCGGCAGCGGCACCTTCGCCATCGAGCAGCACGCGGGTGCAGACCATGCGATTGGTGATCTCGACCCGCGCGCGTTTGAGTTGGCGATAGAGGACCTTCTTGATGTCGTGGCCCTCGGGCATGGGCAGCACGTAAGCCCCCATGTGGTGGACCTTCTTCACCGCGTAGTCGCCGGTCTCGTCCTTCTCGAACTTCACGCCCCAGCGGTCCAGTTGCTCGAGGGTTTCGAAGCTGTGGGTGGCGTAGGCATACACAGCGGCCTGATTGACGATACCGTCGTTGGCTACGGTGATTTCCTTGGTGTACTGCTCGGGCGTGGCGTGGCCTGGAATGATCGCGTTGTTCAGGCCGTCCATGCCCATGCTGATGGCACCGCTGCGCTTGACGTTGGCTTTGTCCAGCAGCAGCACGCGCAAGGACTTGTCCTGTTCCTTGGCCTTGATCGCGGCCATAGGCCCTGCGGTGCCGCCGCCGATGACGATGATGTCGTAGTCGCGGGTCTCGATGCTCATGCCTTGGCTCCCTTCTGGCGGTCGATGCGCAGGCGGTACTGGAAGGCATCGCCGCGGTAGTAGAGGTGTTCGAAGTCCAGCGGCGTGCCGTCGGCGGCGTGGGTCAGACGCTCGATGCGCATGATTGGCGAGCCCTCCTCCACTTCCAGCGCCTGGGTCAGGTCGGCATCGGCCAGCACTGCATCTATGGCCAGGTCGGCGTGGCCCAGGGCGATGCCACAGTCGTTTTCCAGCAGCAGAAAGATGTCGCGGGTGACCAGGTCAGCCTTTTCGAGCTTTTCGCCAACGGCCTTGGGCAGCCAGGTCAGTTCCAGCGACACCGGCTCACGGTTGATCAGCCGCACCCGGCGGATCTCAGTGACCAAGCTGCCCTCCTCCACCTGCAGACGCTCGGCCACCAGTGCACTGGCCGGTACATGACGGAAGCTGCGCAGGCGGTTGATCACCTCGTAACCCATCTGGCTCATGGATTCGCCCAGGCCTTGCAGGGTGGTGACGTTCTGGAACGCCTTGGGCTTGGCAACGAAGGTGCCTTTACCATGGATCTTGAAGATCAGACCCTCCTTCTGCAGATCGCCCAAGGCCTGGCGCACAGTGATGCGGCTGACGTCGAAGGCCTTGCCCAGCTCGGCTTCGGAGGGCATGCGGCTGTGGGGCGGATAGGTACCGTCGAGGATGCGCTCACGCAGCAGCTCCTTGAGCTGGCTGTACAGCGGTACCGGGGACAGGGGGAGCAATTCGGCCATGATTCTCTTCACTCTGACGTGACTTGTTATAACAAGTTGTGACCAGAGGATAGCGCATAAGCGTTATGTGAGAAATATCGTTTTCGAATATGGATATTTTCGGCGACCATGCCGTTGTGGCAAAAACAGCTACAGATCAAGGCGATGGACGCAACCCCACGAGATGGGTATCATTGCGCCCCGTTGCACTCGTAGCTCAGCTGGATAGAGTACTGCCCTCCGAAGGCAGGGGTCGTGGGTTCGAATCCCGCCGAGTGCGCCATACCTGAAGCCCTGGGAGATCTCCCGGGGCTTTTTCATTTGGACTGGAATTTCGGCGAGTTTGCTTCCCCGTTCCAGTTGCACACTAGTGCCACTGTGCCTCTCCCTACAACCTCTCCATTGGTGTTAGCGTGGGGTTATCCCGTTCCTACAGAGCGGGGACCTCTATCAACGATCCGCGAAGGACTGCGCTGACTCATGACTCTGAAAAAACTCACGATCGCCACCCTGCTGCTGGCCAGCCTCGGGCTGTTCGCCAACCAGGCCCAGGCCAACCTCACGCCACAGCAATCGGCGGCGATCCTCAAGACCTACGACGGCAGCGATCCGACTGATTTCCGTCACTTTCTCAGCAAGCTGGCCAGCAGCAACCTGGCCAAGGCCGACGCGCTGAACGAAACGCTGACCACCTACCTGGCCGGCAAGCCGCTCAACGCTGATCAGCAAAACGAGATCAACCGACTGCTCGGCCTGTACACCCGGATCAAATACGGCAAGGCAGCCACCGAAACCCTGCGCGAGCTGGTGGCCATTCCGACCTTCCAGGTCGAGGGCGTGCCACAGCACGAGAACCCGCAGTTCCTCAAGATCGCCGAAAAAATCAAGACCCTGGCCGAGGGCTTCGGTCTGAAATTCCGCAACATCGACAACCGGGTCTATGAAATCTCCCTGGGCGACAACGACAAGGAAGTCGTCGGTATCCACGCCCACGCCGATGTGGTGCCGGTGAACCCGGATAACTGGAAACTCGAAGACGGCACGCGCCTGGACCCGTTCAAGGTGACCCTGGTAGGGGACCGCATGTACGGGCGTGGCACCGAGGACGACAAGAACGGCATCGTCGTGGCGCTGTACGCGCTCAAGGTGGCCAAGGACGAAAAACTGCCGCTGGCCCGGCAGTTCAAGCTGCTGGTGGACACCACTGAAGAAACCAGCGGTGATGCCATCCCCTACTATTTCGCCCGCAACCCGGTGCCCAACTACAACCTGGCGCTCGATGGCGGCTATCCAGTGGTGATCGCCGAAAAAGGCTATGGCACCGTTATGGCGAGCTTCCATCGGCGTCCGGCCACCGGCACGGGCGCGGAAGTCACCACACTCACCGGCGGCCTGGCCACCAACCAGATCCCCACCACTTCGGTGGCGACCCTGCTCGGCGACAATCCCGCCGCCCTGGCCGATGCCCTGAACAAGGCAGGCGCCGAGTACGTCAGGCGCAACGGTGGCGACTTCACCATCGACGCCAAGGTGGCCGGCAAGGAAGTCATCCTCACGGTGACCGGTGTCTCGGCCCATTCTTCGGAGCCTGAATCGGGCGTCAACCCGGTTTCGCGGATGCTCGTCTTCCTCAATGGCCTGGGCAACCAAGTGCCCCTCAAGCAAAACCACATCACCGATGCGGCGCGCTATGCGGCAGACAACTGGGGGCTGGACTACCTGGGCAAACAGCTGGGCGTGAACTTCGAAGACAAGTTCATGGGCCCGCTGACCGCCTCGCTGACCTACGTCGGGCTCGACCAGAAAGCCCTCAAGCTTGCGGTGAACCTGCGCATCCCCAAAGGCAAGCCGCTGCCCACCCTCAAGGACGAGCTGGCCGACAAGCTGGGCAACTGGGCGCGCGGCAGCCACACCTCGGTGGCCTTCGAGTACAGCCTCGACGAGCCGATGTACCGCAACCCCGAGGGTGAATGGGTCAAGGCCCTGCTGGATGTGGCCAGCCAGAACCTGGGCCTGCCTCACGAGTTCGGCACCTCTGCTGGCGCCACCTCGGTGCATGACCTGCCTAACGGCGTGCAGTTCGGCCTGGCGATGCCCAACGTGAAGTACACCGGGCACAACGACAACGAGTTCAAGACCGTGGAGCAGTTCATGCTGGATCTGCAGATCGTCAGTGAGATGATCGCGCGGATTGGACAGATGCCCAAACTCTGATCGGCATTCTGCAAGCCGTGCCGGTTGCCCACTCCCACATTGTCCATCCAAGGCCTTGTGGGAGCGGCTGTCTTGAATGCCTTGATCCTATTGAGCCTGGGGCCGCTGTGCGGTCCATCGCTGTGCTGGCCTGTTACAGATGCGCGCGAGCAGGCCTTTTAAAGATCACATGACGTTTTTCAATCGAGTCCATGCCGTTTCCTGCATTGCCGTGCAGGCTGGCGTGCCGGATGCTTTAGTTATTCCGACACATCGGTTTTCACCCCGCAGAGGCCCGTATGAAGAACGTCGAACAAATCCTCAAGACCAAGTCCCAACATCAGACCGTCTACACCATCGGCCCTGACGACTCGGTGCTCGACGCCCTGAAGCTGCTGGCGGAGAAGAACGTCGGTGCCTTGCCGGTGGTGGAAAACAACCAAGTGGTGGGGATCGTCAGTGAGCGCGACTACGCCCGCAAGCTGGTGCTCAAGGGGCGCTCATCGGCGGCGACGCCAGTGCGCGAGATCATGAGTGCGCCGGTGGTCACGGTCGAGCCCAGGCAGAGCCTGGAGTACTGCATGAACCTGATGACCGACCGGCACCTGCGCCACCTGCCAGTGGTGAGCAACGGCGAGTTGCTCGGCCTGCTGTCGATCGGCGACTTGGTCAAGGAAACCATCGCCGAACAGGCCAATCTCATCATGCAGTTGGAGCAGTACATCCGCGGTGATTGATACCCGCTGAGTGGCCGCACTCGTCCGTCCGGTTCTCAGGGCTGCTGTGCTCCCGTCGCAGCGGCTCCATGGCGCTTGGCTCCCAGACGCTAGTGGTATGCGCGCTCCAGCTCGTCCAACTGATGGTCGAAGCTGCGCAGGCGCGCTGACCAGGTGTACACCAACACCTCAAGGTCCCGATTGAGCACCGCGGTATTGCCGCCATCGCGGCCCTGGGGGTCGCACAGGTCCAGCTGATAGCGCTCGCGCGCCATGGCCGTGGCTACGCTGGAAAGGTCGCGGGCGTTGGCCAACCAGCGGTGTTGATGGTCACGGATCTCGCGGTCCAGTTCCCGGCACTGACGCTTGAGCGCGTCCAGACTCTGCTCCAGGGGTGTGCCCTTGAGCTCACCCATGACCTCTTCGAAGGTCCGCCCTGAATGCCAGTAGCTACCCCAGAAATAGCGATCGAAAACCGTCTCGACCCGACGCAGGGCGACCTTAGTGTTCCAGATGGTCACCAACGTATGCCCCTGGATCACCTCGCGCTTGTTCAAGCGCAACTGTTGCCAGGCGCTCCAGGCCAGAGCGCAAAGCGCCACCGCCGCCGTGATGGCGGCGGCGGCATACATGAACTGCAGCGCGTGGTCCATGGAGTGGACGTGGCGGATGCCGTAGAAGTAACCGGCCGTCAGCGTGCCCAGGATCGTCACGGAGCACCAGAAGCCTGATGCGTAGGGATCTTTCATCGCGCTATCCCCTGTTGTTTTACCTGAGCATAGCAACGGCCAATTCACCCATCAGGTGCCGCTCGGCGCTTTATTTGCGGGGGCGACGCAAGGCCTCGTTGAGTTGATCGAACGGCACGGCCCAATCGGCATCCTCTATCACGCTCTCCTTGAGAAAGGCCCGCTGGGCCTCGGTCCAGAACGGCGCATCCACCAGTTTGATCTCGTTCTTGAGTGGTGAATGCGTGGTGATGAACTTGTCGATGCTCTCGGCATCGTCCGCCAGCCCCAGTTGCTTGAACAGTTCGGCGAATGGATGGTTCGGTGCTTCCATGGTGCCTCCTCGGGCCGGGCGGCCGTCCACGACGCCGGCCCGGCAGTGGGTTGATGATCATCAGCACAGTTCGCGCACTTCGGCGCGGGGAACCAGCTTCAGGTATTGCTCCATGCTCATGTGGATCAGGTGATCGTGATCCCCCGCCTCCAGATAGACATCACCCTGGCGGGTAAGGCTCGGGTCGAGCAGCATTTTTATGTCATAGGCATCGCCCAGGGCTGGCACAGCGCCGCGCTCGCAGTCGCCGAACAGACTCGGCAGGCCGCTTTCACGGGTCAGTTGCCAGGCGCCGGACATACGCACCTTGCTCATGTCCAGATGGCGGTTGGCCGGTAGCACGGCCATGATGTAGTTGCCATGCCGGTCATCGAGCATCACCGACTTGGCGACCCGCTCGGCAGGTACGCCGGCCGTGCGCGCCGATTCCAGGCTCGTGGCCGAGTGAGGATGGGGAATGATGTCGTAGTCGCAGTTGGCCTTGTCCAGGCGCTGCTGCAGGGTTTTGGCCATACGCATGATGCACCTCCGGTTTACCCCCATCTAGGAAGTTTAGGCCGAGGTCCGGCGGGTACGACTAAACTTCGGTGACAGGCCCGGACAAGGTGACGACAGGTGATCGCTCGCGGCTGGCGCTGGCTG
This sequence comes from Pseudomonas guariconensis, assembly GCF_900102675.1. Taxonomy (GTDB): domain Bacteria; phylum Pseudomonadota; class Gammaproteobacteria; order Pseudomonadales; family Pseudomonadaceae; genus Aquipseudomonas; species Aquipseudomonas guariconensis. Next base: position 306,115 of record NZ_FMYX01000004.1, on the reverse strand, counting down.
CTGCTGATGCTCGTGCTCGGCATGGTTCCGAGTGGCTTTGCAGCGCCCGGTGCCAGCGTCTGGTTGCTGGATGTCGACGATGCCATCGGCCCAGCCACTGCCGACTACCTGGTACGCGGCCTGGAACAGGCACAGGCACAAAACGCGCAACTGGTGGTGATCCGCCTGGACACCCCGGGCGGGCTGGACAGCGCCATGCGCCAGATCATCAAGGCGATTCTCGCAAGTCCCGTGCCCGTGGCCAGCTTCGTCGCCCCCAGCGGGGCCCGGGCAGCCAGCGCCGGCACCTATATCCTCTATGCCAGCCACGTGGCCGCCATGGCGCCAAGCACCAATCTGGGCGCCGCCACGCCTGTGCAGATCGGGGCGGCACCGCCGGGCAAACCTGAGCCCAACGCGCTGCGCGAAGACGACACCCTGGCGCGCAAGCAGGTCAATGATGCCGCCGCGTACATTCGCGGTCTGGCCCTGCTGCGCGGGCGCAACGCCGAGTGGGCAGAGAAGGCCGTGCGCGAGGCGGTCAGCCTGTCGGCCAGCGAGGCGGTGCGCATCAAAGTCATCGACCAACTGGCCGATGACCTCCCGGACCTGTTGAAGCAACTGGACGGCAAGACCTTCATCGCTGCCGGCCAGCCGCGCCAGTTACACACCGCCGGCGCCGCCATCGTCGAACACCTGCCGGACTGGCGCACCCGACTGCTAGCAGTGATCACCAATCCCAGCGTGGCGCTCATCCTGATCATGATCGGGATCTATGGCTTGCTGTTCGAGTTCATGAACCCGGGCTCCGGCGTCGGCGGTGTGATCGGTGGCATCTGCCTGCTGCTGGCCCTGTACGCCATGCAGTTGCTGCCGGTGAGCTATGCGGGGGTAGCGCTGATCCTACTGGGCGTGACCTTCATGGTCGCCGAGGCGTTCTTGCCGAGCTTCGGTGTGGTCGGCTTCGGCGGCATCGTCGCGTTCGTGGTCGGCGCGGTGATTCTCATGGACACCGACGCGCCGGGCTTCGGCATTCCCCTGGGGCTGATCGTCGCCTTGGCGGCGGTCTCGGCACTGTTGCTCGGCGGCGTCTTGGGCATGGCCATCAAGGCCAGGCGACGCGCCTTGGTCAGTGGCGATGCCGGGCTGGTGGGCAGCTTGGTCACGGTGACCCAGGTGGTGGCAGACAATCCGTTCTACGGCTCTGTGCAGGCCCAGGGCGAACAATGGCAAGTCCAGTGCGCGACCCCGCTGCAGCCTGGCCAACATGTGCGCGTGACGGCCCGCCATGGCGTGATGCTGGAGGTCAGTGCCACCGCGCCCTGCGCGCAAGGAGAGTGAAGATGTTCGTTCAATTCGGTTTTGGCGCCTTGCTGGCGGTCATCGGCCTGCTGTTGCTGTCGGCCCTGCGCATCCTGCGCGAGTACGAGCGGGGCGTGGTGTTCCAACTGGGGCGCTTCTGGCAGGTCAAAGGGCCGGGCTTGATCATCCTGATCCCGGGGATCCAGCAGATGGTGCGGGTCGATCTGCGCACCGTGGTACTCGACGTGCCGCCCCAGGACGTGATCACCCGCGACAACGTCTCGGTCAAGGTCAATGCCGTGTTGTACTTTCGCGTGCTCGACCCGCAGAAGGCGATCATCCAGGTGGAAGACTTTCTCAGCGCCACCAGCCAGCTGGCCCAGACCACCCTGCGCGCGGTACTCGGCAAGCATGAGCTGGACGAACTGCTGGCCGAGCGTGAGCAGCTCAACTTGGACATACGCCAAGTGCTCGACGCGCAGACCGATGCGTGGGGCATCAAGGTGGCCAACGTCGAGATCAAGCACGTTGACCTCAACGAATCGATGGTCCGCGCCATCGCCCGTCAGGCCGAAGCCGAGCGTGAACGGCGGGCCAAAGTGATCCACGCCGAAGGTGAACTGCAGGCCTCGGAGAAGCTGATGCAGGCGGCGCAGATGTTGAGCAAGGAGCCGGGGGCGATGCAGTTGCGCTACATGCAGACGCTGGGGGCGATTGCCGGGGACAAGAGCTCGACCATCGTGTTTCCGCTGCCGGTGGACTTGCTCAAGGGGTTGGTCGATAAGCCGCGTTGATCCTCACTGCAGCCCCCACCGGCTCGAAGCCAAGCCTGTGGGGGCTGCGAACGGTTCAGACCGGCGCGCGGCGCAAGGTCGCCAGAAACGCCGCCGCACCGATGAACAGGCCGGCAAACGTGCGGTTCATGCGCTTTTGCTGCTTGGGCGTGCGCAGCAACCGCAGTACGCGGGCCGCCAGGCCGGTGTAGCCGGCCATGACCAGCATGTCCACGGTGATCATAGTGGCGGTGATGGCCAGGTACTGGGGTACCAGCGGCGCATGCGGATTGATGAACTGCGGCAACACCGCGAGCATGAACACCAGTGCCTTGGGGTTGCTGACGTTGACCAGGAAACCGCGGAACACCAGGCTCATCGGCTTGCCGATAGGCCGCACGCCCGAGGTGTCATTCATGTCCATGGGCAAGGCGCGCCACTGTTTGTAGGCCAGGTACACAAGGTAAGCGACGCCGAACCATTTGATGAGCTGGAAGGCGGTGGCCGAGGCGGCAAGGATGGCGCCCACACCGGCGGCGATCACGGCGATCTGCACGATCAGGCCCAGTTGCAGGCCCAGGGCATTCCAGTAGCCACGCCAGAACCCGTACTGCAGCCCGCTGGACATCGAGGCGATGGCCCCGGCACCCGGCGACAGGCTGATTACCCAGCACGCGGCAAAGAAGGCCAACCAGGTTTCCATCGACATCGCACACCTCGCTCTGACATATGTTGCAAAACGTAAAGCTAAGGGGTTGGTGAAAAAATCACCAGCGATTTTTCGTGGCTTCTGTCATCCCCACGAAGACACCAACACGGTCCAACGCGTCAATCCGCTTCGACCGGCTCGCCCTTCGACACCGTAGCCACTTCGGTCCCACGCCACCGGCGCACGGCTTTCTGGAAGAACTGACTGTTCGGCACCTGCACCAGCGCCCCGCCCGCCTCGGGCGTTTCCATCAGCGTGGTGTACAACAGGTTGATGGCAATCACCCGGCCCTTGACCCCCGGCTTGTCGAGGGTGTCCACCAGCTCTACCACATCACCGATACGGAACGGTCCGACGGTGAAGATCAGCACCGCGCACAGCAGGTTGGAGAGCACGCTCCAGATGGCGAAGAACGCCACCGCCGCCACCGCGACGAAGCCTGACAGCGCCGTCCACAGCACCGTGGCCGAAACGCCCAGACGCTCGAGCACGAACAACAGCGCACTGCCCATGATCAGCCAGCGCAGACCGCCACGCACCGGCACCAGCAGCTCGGGTGGCAGCGGATAGCGGTTACCCAGCCGACTCAGCCCACGAGCGATCACACGCTGCAAGATGAACGCGGCGATCAGGATCAGCAGGATCTGCAGCCCAAGCCAGAACGCGTCCATCCATTGCCCTGGCAGCAGCGAGCGCAGTTCCTCCATCAGGACAACGCCTCCAGCTCGGCTTGCATGGCCTCGAGGGTTTCCAGCGCTTGCATCCAGGCTTCTTCCAGCTCGCCCTCGCGCTGCTTGAGCTTGGTCTGACGCGCCAACAAGTCACGCAGTTCGTCCTTGCGGGACGCCTCGTACAGACCACCATCGACCAACGCCGTCTCGATCTCGGCCAATTGCCCATGCACTTGGTTCAGCTCGGCCTCGAGCTTCTCGGCGGCGCGCTTGTGCGGTGCCAGTTGCTGACGCAACGCGGCGGCGGCCTGACGCTGGGCCTTCTTGTCGGTCTTATCCGGGTTGGCCGGGGCATTGCTGACCGGCGCACTGCGTTGGCGATAGTCGATCAACCACCGGCTATAGTCGTCCAGGTCACCGTCGAAGGCTTCGACCTTGCCATCGGCCACCAGCAGGAAGTCGTTGGTGGTGCTCTTGAGCAGGTGTCGGTCGTGGGAAACCACCACCACCGCGCCGCTGAACTCCTGCAGGGCCATGGTCAGGGCCAGGCGCATCTCCAAGTCCAGGTGGTTGGTCGGCTCATCGAGCAACAGCAGGTTCGGACGCTCCCAGGCGATCAACGCCAGGGCCAGGCGCGCCTTTTCGCCGCCGGAGAAGTTCACCACCGGCTCGTCGACGCGGTTGCCGTGGAAATCGAACCCACCGAGGAAGTCACGCAGGGTCTGCTCACGTTCGGCCGGCGCAATGCGCTGCAAGTGCAGTAGGGGGCTGGCCTTGTCGTCCAGGGAGTCGAGCTGGTGCTGGGCGAAGTAGCCCACCGCCAGGTTCTCACCCCGCACCAGGCGCCCGGCGATGGGTTCGAGCTCACCAGCGAGGTTCTTGATCAGGGTCGACTTGCCGGCGCCGTTAGGGCCCAGCAGGCCGATGCGTGCACCGGGCGCCAGCTGCAGCTTGACCTTCTCCAGGATGGCCTTGTCGCCATAGCCCAGACGGCCTTCGGAAAGGTCCAGCAGCGGGTTGGAGATTTTGTCCGACTCGCGGAAAACGAAGTCGAACGGCGAGTCCACATGGGCGGCAGACAGCTCCTCCATGCGCTCCAGGGCCTTGATCCGGCTCTGCGCCTGACGGGCCTTGGTGGCCTGGGCGCGGAAGCGCGCGATGTACTTTTCCATGTGCGCGCGGCGGGCCTGCTGCTTCTCATAGGCCTGTTGCTGCTGTGCCAGACGCTCGGCACGGGTGCGTTCGAAGGCGCTGTAGCCACCTTTGTAGAGGTTGAGCTTGCGCTGCTCGACATGCAGCACATGGTCGACCACCGCATCCAGGAAGTCGCGGTCGTGGGAAATCAGCAGCAGCGTGCCGGGATAGCCCTTGAGCCAGTCCTCCAGCCAGAGGATTGCGTCCAGGTCCAAGTGGTTGGTGGGCTCGTCGAGCAGCAGCAGATCGGATGGACACATCAGGGCCTGTGCCAGGTTCAGGCGCATCCGCCAACCGCCGGAGAAGTCGCCGACGCGTCGGTCCATCTGCTCGGTGGTGAAGCCCAGACCTGCCAGCAGCTTACGCGCGCGGGCATCGGCGGTGTAACCGTCGGCGCTGTCGAGCTCAATGTGCAGACGCGCTACGGCGGTGCCATCGTGGGCTGCCTCGGCGACAGCCAGGTCAGCCTGGATCTTGCGCAGGCGTACGTCGCCGTCGAGCACATAGTCCACCGCCAGGCGATCGAGGGTGTCGACCTCCTGGCGCATGTGGGCGATGCGCCAATCGCCAGGCAGTTGGCAGTCGCCTGCATCGGGCGATAGCTCACCGCGCAGCAAGGCGAACAGGCTGGATTTTCCGGCACCGTTGGCGCCGATCAGGCCGGCCTTGTGACCGGCGTGCAGGGTCATCTCGGCGCCTTCTAGCAAGCGCTGCGGACCACGCTGTAAAGTGAGATTCGATAGTCTGATCATGATGGTCGCGGAGTCTATCAGCTTCCCTTCTGGGCACACAGGCCACCTTGACCACTGGCGAGTCCGAACATGCAGAACGAATTGTGGAATCACGCCTTGGCGCTGTATCGCCAGCCCGGGGTCGAAGCGGCCTGCCTTGCACTGCAAGGGGCAGGCGCGGATGTCTGTCTGCTGCTTTGCGGGACTTGGCTACAGGCCCGCCGTGTCGCACCCGATGCGATGCGCGCGGCTGCGCTACAAGCCATTGCCGGCCCATGGCAGCAACAGGTCATAGCTCCCCTGCGCGTGCTGCGCCAACAATGGCGCAAAGCGGCGCAAGGCGATGCGCAGTTGGCGTCGCTGCGCGAGCAGGTGAAGGGATTGGAGCTGGAAGCGGAGCGCACGTTGCTGGCGCGTTTGCAGGCGTGTGCGGGGCAATGGCCTGCGGACCCGAAGGGCCCGCCAGGCGATTGGCTGCAATGGCTGGTGCCCGAGCAAGCCCGTGGCCACGACGCGCTGAATCAGCTGCGCGCCGTGGCCAATGGGCGTCAGGAGGCCGACGGCGCCGACTGAGCCGGGGTGCTGGCCGGTGCTGGCGACGCGGCGGCAGGCGCTGCCGAGTTGGTCGCTGGCGCAGGGCTGCTGGTCACCGGTGCGGCAGGCTTGGCTTCTGCTGGCTTGCTGGCGGCAGGCCTGGCCGCAGCTGGTTTGGCCGGGGCCTTACGCGCAGCAGGCTTGGCAGCCGTGGTCTTGGTTGCGGCTGGTTTGGCGGTAGTCGCCTTGGCTGCGGCGGGCTTGGCTGCAGGCTTGGCGACGGCAGGTTTGGCGGCAGTCGGCTTGGCGGCGGCTTTGGCAGCGGGCTTGGCGGCGGCGGTCTTGGTCGTAGCCGGCTTGGCGGTGGCCTTGGCAGCGGCAGGTTTTGCGGCAGGTTTTGCAGCCGCGGTACGGGCGGCAGCCGGCTTGGCGGCGGCTTTGGCTGGGGCCTTGGCCGCAGGCTTGGCAGCGGCTTTCGCCGGGGCCTTGGCCGCAGTCTTGGCAGCGGCTTTCACCGGGGCCTTGGCCGCAGGCTTGGCAGCGGCTTTCACCGGCGCCTTGGCAGCGGGCTTGGCGGCTGCGGTCTTGGCAGCGGCGGTTTTGGCGGTGGGTTTTGCGGCTGGTTTTGCAGTCGCCTTGGCAGCCGGACGGGCAACGGCTTTAGTCACTGCCGGCTTGGCAGGTGCCTTAGCGGCCGACGCGCGCTGGTCGAGCGCCTTGCTGGCAGCCTCGCGCACTTTGCCAACACCCTGGGCAAGTTTCAGGCTTTCCTGAGCGTCACGTTTAAGTTGTTGAATATAAGTGCGAGTCTGCGCCTGACGCTCCTTGAGCGAGTCGAGCAACTCCTCAAGTTCAGCGGACACTTTATGTGCCTTGTTCTGAGCCTTGGCTTTACCGGCCTTGGCGGCGTCCTGCAACTTCAGGCGTGCGTTGTGCAGTTTTTCCTGGGCTTTGCCGCGCTGTTTTTCCAACTTGGCCAGCAGTTTCTCGGCATCCGCCAGCGCTTGCGAGCAGGCATCTTCCAAATGTTCGAGCAGACTACCCGAAAGTTGCTGGAGCAGGTGCAACGGCGTACTGACTGGCTTCTTCTTGGCCGACATGGTTTACCTCCTGGCTGACGAGATTGCGGCTCATACTATGCTTCTGCTGCTACCGCCGCTAGGGCATGTGGACAGTATTATGAACGCCGCGTTGCATGCCTGGGCAAAGTTGTCATCTTGCAGCTCGGTGCAAGTGTAGTTGCCCAATAAAGTGTTGCTGATATTTACACATCTTTGGCCAACAAGGCTGGCATACTTTGCGCTCATCGCAGCAGGAGTTGACCGTGCCTCGTTATCTTATTCTCGGCCTGTGCCTGACAGCGCCTTTGGCCTGGGCCAACCCTGAAGCATCCCCCTCCAACCACGACCTGGCGTACAGCCTTGGCGCCAGCCTGGGTGAACGCCTGCGTGACGAAGTGCCCGGCCTTGAGCTCGACGCTTTGGTCGAGGGCCTGCGCCAGGCCTACCAGGGCAAGCCACTGAAGCTCGACAAGCCGCGCATGCAAGCCATTCTCCAGCAACACGAAGAACAAGCCAGCGCGGCCGCCGAACAGGCCCAGATTGATAAAAGCCTGGCAGCGGAGAAACGCTTCCTGGCCAACGAGCGGGCGCGGGCCGGTGTCCACGAGCTGCCAGAAGGCATTCTTTACAGCGAGCTGGCAAGCGGTACGGGCAACTCACCCAAAGCCGGTGGCAAGGTCCAGGTACGCTACGTAGGAAAGCTGCCGGACGGCTCGGTGTTCGACCAGAACCAGCAGCCCCAATGGTTCAACCTGGACTCGGTGATCGAAGGCTGGCAAGTGGCATTGCCGCACATGAAAGCAGGGGCGAAGTGGCGCCTGGTGATCCCGTCGGCACAAGCCTATGGAGCCGAAGGTGCGGGCGACCTGATCGCGCCCTACACCCCCTTGGTCTTTGAAATCGAACTGCTGGCGGTGGCCGACTGACGCCTGCCCTCAGGCCTGCACCGCGCCCTCTTCCTTGTGCGCGTTGTGCAGTACCTCGATCAGGCAGTCCTCGAGTTCGAAGCGCTCGTGCAACAGGCTGCCGAGTTCGCCCAATTTCTTGGAGAAGCGCTCGGGGTCCTTGCACTCGCCCTTTTCGCAATGGTCGTTAAAGGCCAGTGCAATCTGGGTGATGTCGTTGATTCGCGGGTTGATCTGCTCGGCGAGCTGCAGCGCACCCTCGTCACCGAACGCCTTGGCCTCGGTGACCAGTTGTTCACTCACTTCGAAATGCCACGCCGAAACGTAGTCGACGAGCACCGCGCAAAAATCACGGTTTTTGTCTTTGTCGGCGAAGGCCGGTTTGGCCTCGCGCAAGGCGCGAAAGGCCTGGACGAGCTCCGCTCGTTCCTGGAGCCAACGGTCGATCAGCTTGTGAACCCCACCCCAGCGTTCCTGAGCGTTCTGACAACTATCGAGCATGGCGATCTCTTCCCTTCTGGGTAGATGCCGCTGCACCTCGTGCGCTAATACCGCGGCACAAAGGTGACATCAGCAGGACGGCATCGAGCAGTTGTGTTTTCGGTAAGCGTGCTGCGAGATTATTCCCGCACGTGCTGGGCTTCAAGGTACGCAGTGGACAAAGTTCATACAAGCGTTTAATACCCTGGCAGGACACCGCTGGTCGTGCGATCCCATGACATTTGTCGTGGATCAACCTTTGCCGAGTTGGCGCATGCGGTAGCCCAGCAACCAGCTCAGCGGAAGGGCCGACAAAGACAGGAACGCCAGCAGACTCCACTCGGGCAAGGTCAGGTCAACGAAGCTCCAGGTCAGCGAGGTGCAGTCGGGGCCACCCAGTACCAGCATCTTCAACGCCTGCTCCCACGACTGCTCCAGCATCCACGCGAACGGCACCTGGCAGGCATCGACCGTCAGCCCCGCCCCTTGCAACCAGACATGCCTGGATGCCAGCAGCGCCCCACTCAACGAACAACCCAGCGCCAGCACCGCATAGTTGCGCTTGCCGACCATGCCCGGCGAATGCAACACCGCACACATACACACCCATGCGTACAACCCAAGCAGCAATCGCTGACTGAAACACAGGGAGCACGGCACCAGGCCAAGGGTGTTTTCGAGACAGAACGAGGCAAGCAGGACCGCCGCCGAGGCGAAACCGCCAATCAGAAAAAAGGTGCGCAAGCGGGCCGGCAGCATGAGCGAGAAGGTCCCGGATCAAAATGAAGTAGCCCGGAACGGTAGTGGAAAGAGGCGCTTTGTTTCAAGGCGCTACAGGAGAGACAACTCCCTGATTGAAAAAGGAAAGTCTGCAACTTCGAGTAGGAGATTTCCGAAGAGAGTTAGCGTAAATGCCGCCAACCTAACAGGAGAAGTTACAGCGCCAGGTACCCACGGCTCGGCGTGGGTACCTGGTTCGGTCAGGCTCGCACGCCCTCGGGCAGTGGCAAAGCCAAGAGTCGCTCGTCCAGCAGGCCCAGCCCCTCCTGGAATAACTGATTACTGCGTTCGGTCTCACCCAGCCCGGCCAACAGCCGGGCCAGCTCAGCACAGGCTTCCGAATTGCGCTCCATACGCAGGCTGCTTTCGAGGTAGTCCCGGGCCTTGCCCCACAGTCGGTTCTGCAGGCTCAGACGGCCCAGGGTGAGCAGCAGGCTTGGGTCCTGCGGGTGGTCCTTGAGCCAGCCTTCGGCCGTTTGCAGCTGTCGGGCCGGATCGTCGCCGCGCACCAGCCCATACAGACGGGCCAGGTGGCTTTCGTATTGACGCTTGAGCGCCGTGCGCAGCACCTGTTCGGCTTCGCCCTGGGCACCGAGCTGGCGCAGCTGCTCAGCGTAAGCCGATACCAATTGCGCCTCCTGGCGCTGGGCCGCCGTAAGCTGTTGCCAGGCCCGCTCCAAGGCTTGGCGGGCAGCTTGGGCATCTTCGCCGCGGGTCGCCGCCAGGCCGAGGTTCTGACCCCAGGCGCGTTGCTCCAGCTCGGCGAGTTCCTTGGCCGGCAGCACTTTGCCTTTGCGCAGCTCCGGCAGCAGACGGATCAACGCCGACCAGTCACCTTGCTCCAGATGCAGGCGGTACAACAGGCGCAGCACCTGGTTGTTGTGAGGGTGACGCTCCTGCATGGCCAGCAGGGTTTCATGGGCACCGCCAATGTCGCCGCGATCCATCTGCAATTGCGCATGGGTCAGGGCGATGGCCAACTCGGCCTGGGGCTGACGCTCCAGGGCGCGCTCGAGCAGACTGTCGCTGTCTTCGACACGCCCCAGCTCATTGGCGGCTCGGGCCGCGCCAAGGTAGTAAAGCAATGGCTGGCGCTCGGCCTCGGCAGCGCGGTGCAGGTGGCGCTGGGCACTCGCCCAACGGCCTTCGGCAAGGTCCAGTTGCCCCTGCTCGATAGCGATGCGTGTACGACGGCTGCGGTTGCGCCGCGACCAGGGGTTGACCACACCGCTCGAAGTCAGCACCAGACCGATCAAGTAACGCACCAGCCAGAGCACCACGACAATGGCGACCAGCGCTGCCAAGGCCGCCCACAGTCCGGACTGGTAGCGGAACCCACCGTAGGCGACCAATACATAGCCACTGTGCTTGGCGACCGCGATGCCCAATGCCGCGGCTACCACGATCGCCAGCACCGCCAGCAGGTAGACGCGCTTCATGGCTTGCCCCCTTCGGCTTCCGCTGGCAGGTGGCGACGCTGGATGTACGCCTGCACCGCGGCCAGGCTCTCGGACAGGTCAGGAGTGACCACCGAGACCGGCTGTTCGGCCAGTTCGTTGAGGCTGGCGAGCATGGCCTTGCTCTGCGGGTTGTCGGCGTTGAAATTGGCCAGCAATACGCTGCGGGCATCGTCCAAGGCCTGTGTATAGACCTTCGCTTGGCCGTTGAGCGCCGCCCATTGTGCCTGCTCGATGGTCAGACTCAGCGCCAGACGCAGCTGGTTGAGCGATTGTCCGGACAACAGCGGCCGCACGTTCTCGTCGGCGTTGAACTCGATCTGGAAGTACTTGGAAATCTCCGCCCACCATTGGGAGAGGCGGCTGGCGCCATCGCCATCGGCCGTCAGGGCGCCCAGGGCATCGGCCTTGGTTTCGAACTCAGGCGATTGTGCACTGAGCTGCTGGACCAGCTCGCGCTGGGCTGCCAGCTTGAGGAACAGACCGGTGCGGTCCGGCTGCTCGGTGCTGTTCAGGGTGGCCAGGCTGCGCGCCAGTTGTTCTCGGGCAGCGAATGCCCCAGGGTCGCTTTGCTCGCGAAGAATCTCGTCCGCCCCTTCGACCAGGGCCTTGGCGCTGGCGATGTCCTGCAGCGCAGAAAGACGCAGTGTCGCCAGGCGCAGCAGGTGCTCGGCCTCGGCCAGGCGCCATTCCTTGCGGCTCTCGCCCAGAATGGTTTCCAGACGCTGGTTGAGGCGTTGCTGGTCGCCCTGCAACTGTGCCACCAGACGACGGCGGTCCTCCAGCTCGCTGGCCGCCGGCAGGGTGGCCAGTTGCGCGCTGATCTGCTGCTCGCGTTGTTGCAACGCCTCGGTGCGCTCGTTCAGGGCCTGCAGATGCTGGCCCTGGCCCTGCTCGCTGCCTTGCAGCTGACGGACCTGCCAGACACCCCAGCCACCGACGGCGACCCCTGCCGCGCCGAGCAGCAGGGCCAACAGTGCCAGGCCGTTGCCAGAGCGCTTGGCAGGCGTGGCGGAGGTGGATTCCGGCGTATCGGACGCCGTGGGTTGTTCGTTGTTGGACAAGACAGTTTCGCTCACGTATCCATCCTTTGCATGGGGGCGCGTCGCATTGAGCTTAGCGCCTTAGTCGGCAGGTGCAGTAGTTCGCTGCACGGCTGCCATCAAGGCCGCGGCATTGGCGCCACGGCAATCCACTATCTGTTGGGCGCCCAACGCCCTGGCTTGTTCGGCTACCCGCGGGCTCGGCACGAACAATGGCAGGCGCGCCAGGCGTGGCCAGTCGGCCCCCGCCAGCTGCAGCAGGTGCTCCAGCCCCTGCCCACTGCTGACCACCAGGCCATTCAGGCGTTCCGCCTCGATGCGGCGCAGCAGGGTGCCAGCCGGATACACCGGCAGGTTGCGTCGATACAGTTCCAGATAATCGACACTAGCACCTTGCTCTGCGAGACGCCCGGCCAGCAGTTCGCGACCTCCGACGCCCCTCACGATCAAAACGCGAGGGGTGGCAGTCCGGTTCATAGCCTCGCGCAGGTGCGGTAGCGCGAGCAAGGCCTCGCTGTCGTCACCTTGCGCCGAAAAGTCAACTTTCAAGCCCTGCGCCTGCAGCACCTGCGCCGTAGCCGCCCCCACGGTGAACCAACCTTCTCGCGGCGGCTGCAGGCCGGCCTGGCCCAACTGCTCGAGTAACAGGCGCGCGGCTGGCTTGCTGACCACGATGATCACCTGGTAACCGTGCAAGTCCGCCAGGTATTGGTGCTGCCCGGCCTGCAGCGCCACCGGTTCGATGGCCAGCAAAGGCAGGCTGCTGCTGGCGATCCCTACCTGCGCGAGGCTTTGCGCCAGCGCCTGGCACTCCTCTTCGGGGCGGGTCAGCAGCAGGCGCCAAGGGCTCACGGGTGCCCAGCCTCGCCGTAGACCTCCTTGAGGATGGCCTCGGCCCCCTGGCCAAGCAGATCTTCAGCGACCTGCACACCCAAAGCCTCGGCCTGGCCACGCGGGCCGCGGGCTTCGGCCACCAGCAACGTGCCGCCGCTGGGCTGGCCGACCAGGCCTCGCAGCCACAGTTGCTCGCCTTCAAGTACCGCGTAGCAGGCGATCGGCACCTGGCAACCGCCGTTCAGGCGTTTGTTCAGCGCCCGCTCGGCCACCACGCGATCGGCGGTGTCGGTGTGATGAAGCGGCGCCAGCAAGGCGTGGATCGCCTGGTCCGCACTGCGGCATTCGATGCCCACCGCGCCCTGGCCACCGGCGGGCAGGCTCTCGTCGACGCTGATGGTGGAACTGATGCGGTCTTCGAAACCAAGGCGGATCAAGCCAGCCGCGGCGAGGATGATGGCGTCGTACTCGCCAGCATCGAGCTTGGCCAGGCGGGTATTGACGTTGCCGCGCAGGAAGCGGATCTGCAGGTCCGGGCGTCGCGCGAGCAACTGAGCCTGGCGGCGCAGGCTGGAGGTACCGACGATACTGCCGGCCGGCAGCGCATCGAGGCTGGCGAAGGTATTGGATACGAACGCATCGCGTGGATCTTCGCGCTCGCAGATGCAGTACAGGCCCAAGCCTTCAGGGAAGTCCATGGGCACGTCCTTCATCGAATGCACGGCGATATCGGCCTCGTGCTTGAGCAGGGCGGTTTCCAGTTCCTTGACGAACAGGCCCTTGCCGCCGATCTTCGACAATGGCGAGTCGAGCAGCTTGTCACCGCGGCTGACCATGGGCACCAGGGTCACGACCAGGCCAGGATGGGCCTCTTCCAGGCGGGCTTTGACATATTCGGCCTGCCACAGGGCCAGGGCACTTTTACGGGTGGCAATGCGGATTTCACGAGTGGACATGGAACGCCCCGATCCAGGAGAAATGCCGCCGATGATAACAGCTCCGCCAGCGCACCTAGCAGATTCAGGTCATCACCCGGCCTTCCCTGGCCGACATCCGCCGGTTCAGAGCGTCTGCATCATCTTGCGCACACCCGCCACGTGGCGGCGACTGACTGTCAGCGCATCGCCGTCGAGCCCTTTGAGGAACAGCTGGAAGTGCCCAAGCGGCGTGCGTTGCAGGCGTTCGATACGCTCCCGGGCGACCAGGGCGTTGCGGTGGATGCGCACGAAGCGCTCGCCGAACTCGTCCTCCAGGGCTTTGAGCGGCTCGTCCAGCAAGACCTCCCCGGCCTCGTGGCGCAAGGTCACGTACTTGTGGTCGGCAATGAAATAGATCACCTGGGGCAAGGGAATCAGCTCGATACCCTTGCGGGTCCGCGCACTGATATGACTGCGCGGGCCGCCGCCTTCATTGGCCGGGCGGGTGAGCGCGGCGAGCTGGGCGCGGTTGGGTTTGTCGGCCTTGCGCAAGGCTTCGCGCAGGGCCTGAGGCTGGATGGGTTTGGTCACATGGCTGAGGGTGCTTTCCCGGAAAGCCTGGCTCCCGTACTCGTCGTCACCGGTACAGAACACCACCGCCGGTGGCGCTTCGCGCTCGCACAGCCGGGCGGCCACCTGAAGGCCATCCAGACCAGGCATGCCGATGTCCAACAGCACCACATCAGGCTTGAGGCTGTCGATCAAGGCCAGGGCCTCCTCGCCGTTGGTGGCACTGGGCTCCAGCACGGTGTAGCCCTCCAGCTCGCCAAGCATCCGGGTCAGGCGTTCACGGGCCAGGGGTTCGTCATCAACGATCAGGACATTCATAATTACGCTGGATTCCTGAGTGAGTCTCGCATGGGTATAGCGTAGACAAGGTGTAGGGCGACCGACACGCGGTCACGCTCTAGACCGATGCGACGGCCAAAGATTCACTGGCCCGGCAGATTCGCCGCCAGTCCTCTGTCCAACTGTAGACGGTCCGTGGAACACTGCCGTTCAATCGTTGAATATCCCCACACACCGATTCACCCTGGGCTTTGCGAGATTTCTCTCGACCAGCGCCCTGCGGCGCGCGCTCCAACCCTGTTATGATCGGCGCCACTTTTTCGTTCACGCCTTCAACGAGTGAATCCATGAGCACCGACAAGACCAATCAGTCCTGGGGCGGCCGCTTCAGTGAGCCCGTCGACGCCTTCGTCGCCCGTTTCACCGCCTCGGTCGATTTCGACAAGCGCCTCTACCGCCACGACATCATGGGTTCGATCGCCCACGCCACCATGCTGGCGCAGGTCGGCGTACTCACCGACGCCGAGCGCGATGCCATCATCGACGGCCTGAAGACCATCCAGGGCGAGATCGAAGCGGGCAGCTTCGACTGGCGCGTCGACCTGGAAGACGTGCACATGAACATCGAGGCCCGCCTGACCGACCGCATCGGCATCACCGGCAAGAAGCTGCACACCGGCCGCAGCCGCAACGACCAGGTGGCTACCGACATCCGCCTGTGGCTGCGCGACGAGATTGACCTGATCCTGGCCGAGATCACCCGCCTGCAGCAGGGCCTGCTGGAGCAGGCCGAGCGCGAAGCCGAGACCATCATGCCCGGCTTCACCCACCTGCAGACCGCACAGCCGGTGACTTTCGGTCATCACCTGCTGGCCTGGTTCGAGATGCTCAGCCGCGACTACGAGCGCCTGGTCGACTGCCGCAAGCGCACCAACCGTATGCCGCTGGGCAGCGCCGCGCTGGCCGGCACCACCTACCCGATCGACCGTGAGCTGACCTGCAAGCTGCTGGGCTTCGAGGCCGTCGCCGGCAATTCGCTGGATGGCGTCTCGGACCGCGACTTCGCCATCGAATTCTGCGCCGCGGCGAGCCTGGCGATGATGCACCTGTCGCGCTTCTCCGAAGAGCTGGTGCTGTGGACCAGCGCGCAGTTCCAGTTCATCGACCTGCCCGACCGCTTCTGCACCGGCAGCTCGATCATGCCGCAAAAGAAGAACCCGGACGTCCCGGAGCTGGTGCGTGGCAAGAGCGGCCGCGTGTTCGGCGCCCTGACCGGCCTGCTGACCCTGATGAAAGGCCAGCCGCTGGCCTACAACAAGGACAACCAGGAAGACAAGGAGCCCCTGTTCGACGCCGCCGATACCCTGCGCGACTCCCTGCGCGCCTTCGCCGACATGATTCCTGCGATCAAGCCCAAGCACGCCATCATGCGTGAAGCGGCCCTGCGCGGCTTCTCCACTGCCACGGACCTCGCCGATTACCTGGTCCGTCGTGGCCTGCCGTTCCGTGACTGCCACGAGATCGTCGGTCACGCGGTGAAGTATGGCGTCGACACCGGCAAGGATCTGGCCGAGATGAGCCTGGACGAACTGCGCCAGTTCAGCGATCAAATCGAGCAGGATGTCTTCGCCGTGCTGACCCTGGAAGGCTCGGTCAATGCGCGCAACCACATTGGCGGCACCGCACCGGCCCAAGTGCGTGCAGCCGTGGCCCGCGGCAAGGCGCTGCTGGCTTCGCGTTAAGCCGCTTCGCGAGGGTTTGCCCTCAGTCGCGGCAGTTCGGCGCCTCGATGAACTCACGCCCCCAGCGTTTTAGTGATTTCAGTGGGAGCGGGTTCATCGAGGTGCCGAACCGCCGCGAACACCGGCAAAGCCGGTGCCTTGCAGCACGATGGGTGATGAACCCGCTCCTCTTGGCCGCATACGGCCGCTACTTCTCTCAGCGCTTGCTGCGAACCATCTCCAGGAAAGCCGGCATCGCCGCCTCCTTGTCCGCCACGATCTTCGCCATGTGCGGGTTCGCCCCCAGCACCTCCAGCAATGCCTTGGCCTCGGGGAACTCGGCCAGGAAATCGACGTTCAGCACCTTCTTGCCCACTGCGCAGGCCAGGTCCACCGAGAAGCAGAACATCAGATCGGCCAGCGTCAACGTTTCGCCTGCCACGTAAGGGGCAAACTTGCCGTTGCGCTTGAGCGTGGCAAAACCGGCCAGCAGCTCGGTGCGGGCGCGCTCCTTGATCAGCGGCTCGACGGCCATACCGAAGAAAGCCTCGGAATAACAGGTCCGCGCCGGAAGCTCGATATACAGTTCGATTTCCTTGACCAGCTCCCGCACCTTGGCCTGTGCGAAGGCATCTGCCGGCAGCAGCGGCTTACCGCCCTGGGTCTGCTCGATGTAATCGAGGATCACTGTGGTTTCGCTGAGAAAACCGTGCTCGGTCTCGAGCACCGGTACCTTGCCGCGGGGACTGATCGCCAGGGCTTGCGGGGTCTGATTGGGAACGAACAGCACCTCTTCGAATGGCAGGCCTTTCTCCAGCAAGGCCAGTTTGACCATGTTGTAGTAGTTGCTGACCGCGAATCCGTGAAGCTTGAGCATTGTTACAGCCTCCAGGCCGTGTGGGGATGGCCCGGCTTTTATAGACTCATCCCCAGGCTCTGACCAGCATCATCGACCCTATCGATGGCCAGGCATGGCCCGCGCAAGCATGGCAAACTGTGCATCCCACCCCAGGAGCACTGCCATGAGCGAGCCCAACGACATCGACAACAACGAAGAGGAAGCCTTCGTAGAGGCAACCCTGACCCAGGCCATCGAGAACCAGATCGAAAGCGGCGAGCCGCCGGCAGCCAAGGCCACATTCAACAAACTGACCCTGGTCGGCTACGAACGCGAGGACATCCTCAACCTCATGGCCCATGTCCTGGCCATCGAGATCGATGCCATGCTCGACGAGGACCGCCCCTTCAATGGCGAGTGGTACGAGAACGCCTTGCGCGCCTTGCCCGAGCTGCCACCTGAAGCAGATCAAGGCGACGACGACGAAGCCTGACTACACTCCAGGATCAGGCACCGATCACGGTGCCTCCGTCCTTGTCTGGAAGTCAGGAGTCCCCATGTCCTTTACCCCCGAACTGATCGCTGAACTGGAAGTCCTCGCCCTGTTCAACCTGGATTCCCACCAGGAAGGCATCAAGGTCCACAGCAACGCTGCCCCTGCCCTGGTGGCCGCAGCCCGCCGCCTGTACGACAAGCAACTCACCGACCAGCCCGATGGTGGCTACCTGACCAGCCTGGGGCTGGATGCCGCCCAGAGCGTTCAGCAAGTGCTGACCATCCTCAAGGCCGCGCAGCCAGCCTGAGTCTTTCGCCGCCGTTACGTACAGCCCAATCCGCCCGACATGTCTGTCGGGACGGGTTTGGTTGTGAATGCGGCCTGCAATGACGGGGAAATGACGCCAAAAAACCCGTTTTTTTGCTTATCCGACCCCATCACTCAGGCTAAACTCGCCGGTGCTTCCCCTGGCCGTGTCCTTGAGTGTGCAATGAACAGCCCCCACGAAATCCGCCCCGACCTCGAGCAAGGCATCGACCGCAAGGAACTGGCGAAACTGCGTGCGCGCTTTCTGCACCTGAACCAAGGCCGCCTGGAGCGTGCGCGGGAAGGGCTCTCCACCCGCCAGCAACAGGTGCTGACCGCACTGCCCCTGCTGTTTCACGTCAACCACCCCGTGCTCCCAGGTTATGTCTCGGGCACGACGCCAGCGGGTGTCTCGGGCTTCGAGCCTGGCCCCGATCTGCTGGCCGAAGCCCAGCGCCTGGCCCGCTCCTTCACCTACAAACCCCGCCACGGCACGGCGCCGCAGCCGATCCACGGGCTTTTTCTGATGGGCAGCCTGGGCACGCTGGCCCAGGCCGAGCAGAGCGACATGGACCTGTGGGTATGTCACGCCCCAGGGTTACAGGAAGACGAACTGGCCGAACTGCGGCGTAAATGCCAGCTTCTGGAAACCTGGGCCGCCAGCCAGGGCGCCGAGGCGCATTTCTTCCTCATCGAGCCCCAGGGGTTCGTCCAGGGCGAGCGCAATGGAGAGCTCAGCTCCGACGACTGCGGGACTACCCAGCATTACCTGCTGCTCGATGAGTTCTACCGCACCGCGATCTGGCTGGCCGGGCGCACACCACTGTGGTGGCTGGTGCCCGTGTACGAGGAACACAACTACCGGGCCTACACCCAGACCCTGCTGTCCAAACGGTTCATCCGCGCCGAGGACGACCTGGATCTCGGTCACCTGGCGCATATCCCGCCCGGAGAATTCGTCGGCGCCGGCTTGTGGCAGTTGTTCAAGGGGATCGACTCGCCCTACAAGTCATTGCTCAAACTGTTGCTCACCGAGGTCTATGCCAGCGAACACCCCGATGTGCGCTGCCTGAGCCTGGAATACAAGCAGGCGGTGTTCGCCAACCAGCTGGACCTCGACGCGCTGGACCCCTACGTGATGGTCTACCGGCGCATCGAGCAGTACCTGCAACAACGGGGTGAGTCCACCCGCCTGGAGCTGGTACGTCGTAGCCTGTACCTGAAAGTGAACAAGAAACTCAGCGAGCTCGGCCGCTCCCGCGCCAGCGGCTGGCAACGCCAGTTGCTCGCGCGTCTGACCAATGAGTGGGGCTGGGACGAACGCCAACTGGCCATGCTCGATACCCGTAGCCAATGGAAGGTACGCCAGGTAGCCGCGGAACGCCGTGAGCTGGTAGCCGAGCTCAACCACAGCTATCGCTTCCTCACCCAGTTCGCCCGCGACCAGAGCGCCAGCAGCCGTGCCGACCAACGCGACCTCAATGTGCTGGGTCGACGGCTGTATGCGGCCTTCGAGCGCCGGGCCGGCAAGATCGAGGTGATCAACCCGGGTATCGCGCCGGACCTGGCCGAAGACACCCTGACCCTGGTCCAGTCGCCCAACCGCAAGGAGCCGGGCACCACCCATTGGGGCCTGTACAACGGCAACCTGGGCGTACACGAATGGGAGCACTTCAGCCCACTGAAGCGTTGCCGCGAGCTGCTCGAGCTGCTCACCTGGGCCCATCGCAATGGCGTGATCGACAACACCACGCGCCTGGCCTTGCACCCCGGCGACAGCGACCTGACCGACTTTGAGCTGTTCAATCTGCTGGGCAGCTTGCAACAGAGCATCCCGCTGCCACTGGGGACGGTCAGCGAAGTCCGCCTGCTGCAACCGAGCGTGGCCGATGAGGTCCTGCTGCTGGTCAACGTCGGCGTCGATCCGCTGCGTCATCATCGCGATCTGAACATCCTGATGACCACCGAACGCACCGACTCGCTGAGCTACGCCGGGGTGCGCGAAAACCTCGTCCTGACGCTCGATCAGGTCACCCTCAACAGTTGGAACGAGGTGCTGGTCCAGCGCTACGACGGCGAACACGCGCTGGTGCGCTGCCTGCGCGACTTCCTCAACAGCCTCGGCCAGCGCAATCAACGCCCCCGGCTACGGGTGCGCTGCTTCTGTCGCAATCGCGCCCAGGCCATCGCCCTGCGGGTCGAGGAAATCTTCGACACCGCTCAATTGCTGCTCGAGCAGAGGCTCAACCATCGCTACCTGCTGCAGGTGGCGCAGCACACCCATGTACTGGAACTGCAACCTGGACAAGTCACCCTGACCACCCTGCCCGATCATGACGCGGTACTGGGTTGTCTGGGCGAGGAGCGCGGCCAGTACAGCCCTCTGCACCTGGATGCCAACGCCTTGCAGGACCATGACCTGCCGCTGGTGCTGGAACAGGGCCGCCGCGATTGCCTGCAGGTGTTCTATCGCCTGCTGGAGGGGTGGGCCGACCTGTACGTGCTGGATGAATACAACGCCCTGTGGCATCAACGCCTACCGTTGCAGGACGAGGCACACTTGTTGCTGCCGCTGCAACGCTTCCTGCGCTCGGTTGTGGTGCGACACGATGCGCAGCTGCCGCTGGACAGCCTGCAGCAGGCGTCGCTGGAAATCCTTTACTACCAGTTGCTGCCATCAGGCCCTGGCAAGGCGCGCAGCCTCGAGCCACGGCCGTCACCGCGCGAAGGCATCGGCCAGCCCTACTACGAGGTTCAGGCGATCCTGCAGGCCGGGGCGGCGGACGAGATGCACATCACGCTCTACTGCAACCAACAGGAGTTCTCCGAGCTGGAGCATGGCGACCAGCTGTACGCCGTGGTCGCTCGGCAGATCCTGGGGCAACGCCGTGGCGCGGGCAGCTATCGGTGCTACATCACCGACCTGGACTTGTCCGAACTGCTAGGTGACGACCAAGGCTCCACCGCGCTTTATCTGCGCTACAAAACCGAGTTGGAGCGGGCGCTCAACGATGGCCTGGAGCAGTTGCAGGCGACCTTGGAGCCTTGATGCCTCCAGGGCGCGGACCGGGCCGAGAGCCTGGCGGTGGCACTTGCGTAGTATCGCGGGTGGACCCCGCTCCCACAGGGCCGACGTAGATCCTTGCGAGAGCGGGTCTACCTGCGAAAGTACCCGATCAGACAATGCAAGACGGTGAGCCCATCTGTGTGTCTCAGAGGTCGTAGTCCCCCGCAGCTTCCGGCTGGTACTCAACGGCCAGCAGCTTGAGCTTGAGCGTCTTGCCGCCCGGGGCTGGCCAGTCGATCTGGTCCCCGACCGACAGCCCCAGCAACGCACAACCGATCGGCGCCAGGATCGAGACGTTGCCTTCGGGGCCGGCATCCTTCGGGTAGACCAGGGTCAGGTGATAATCCTTGCCACTGGCTTCCTCGCGGCAGTGCACACGCGAGTTCATGGTCACCACACCGGCCGGGACGTCCTCGTGACCGACCACCTGATCGGCGCGGTCCAGCTCGTCCTGAAGGGCGAGCACACCCGGCGTACTTTCGTCGAGGCTGTCGATCAGGCGCTCGAGACGCTGTACGTCCAATCGGGTGAGGATGAGGGAAGGCTTGGTGCTCATGATCCAGTCAGACTCCTTTTTAACAGGCAGATAAAGCAAAACCCCGCCCAAGGGCGGGGTTTGTGAATGCTTTTGACGTCATCGACGCAAGCCCGACACTACCACAGCCGGACAAATACTCAAGCCCGGACCGTCAATGGCCGATGTGCTGCCCTCGCAGGGCCTGGGCTTCACGGCAGATCTGCCGGCGCCGTTCGTCGTCGGCCGAACGCCATTCGCGGATGTGCTCGACATGACGGAAACACCCGGTACAGACCCGGCGCTCGTCGAGCCGACACACGCTGATGCAAGGCGACGGCACCGCCGGGCTGACGTTACTGTAAAGCGGCTTGGGTGGCCGAGGCTGGTCGCTCATTCAGATCTCGTCGAAGTCCAGCTTCTCGCCGGCTCGCTCCCAGACGATACGCTCGAGCATCTCGCCCAGCAGCTCTTCGCTCTTCTCGCAGACCCACTTGCCGCTCTCTTCGTCGTAGTCGAAGTGGAATCCCCCGGAACGGTCGGCCAGCCAAAGCTGGCGCAGCGGCTCCTGGCGGCTGAAGATCAGCTGGCTGCCGCTGTCGAACTTGATGGTGAGCACCCCGGCGGAGTTCTCCATGTCCACGTCCAAGCCGCTCTCATCGAACAGGTCTTCCAGGGCCTGTTGGGTCGCGTCGACCAGATCGTGGAAACGCGCTTCGCTCAAACTCATTGCAGGTACCTCGAAATTGGCTGCTTACGGCAAGCCGGGCAAGATACGGGCGACTTGCCGGGAATGCAAAGCATCAAGCTATAAGCTTCGCGCTATAAGCTTCAAGCTTCGAGCGGGAAGCTGCAAGCGGCGGAAAAAAAGCTGAGCCTGCGTCGAACCGTACGTCCTTGTCAGTGAAGCTTGATCGGGCCGCCAGGCGGACCGGTCCTTGCATAGGCAATCCGGCAGGCGCTCGGTATACTCGGGCGCAATACTGCATATTTCAAAGGATTCGCCAATGAAGCGCCTGATTTCCTCCCTCGCGGCGCTGGTCGCGGTTGCCTGCCTCGTTTCGGCCTGCGGTCAGAAAGGCCCTCTGTACCTGCCGGAAGACGGCAAGGACGGCAAGGACGCCCGTAAATCGCACCAGCATCAAGCGGTCCAGCCGGCCCAACCGGCCGAGACGCTCGAGCCTGCCGAACCCGCCCAGCCAGAGTCGCAGCCCGCGCAGTACTAAGGAAATCCAATGGACGCTTTCAACTACCGCGACGGCGAGCTGTTCGCGGAAGGCGTGGCCCTGTCGGCCATCGCCGAACGTTTCGGCACCCCGACCTACGTGTACTCGCGCGCCCACATCGAGGCCCAGTACCGCAGCTACACCGATGCCCTGCAAGGCACCGAGCACTTGGTCTGCTTCGCGGTCAAGGCCAACTCCAACCTGGGCGTGCTGAACGTCCTGGCGCGCCTGGGTGCAGGCTTCGACATCGTTTCCGGCGGTGAATTGGAGCGTGTGCTAGCCGCTGGCGGACGCGCCGATCGGGTGGTGTTCTCCGGTGTCGGCAAAACCCGTGACGACATGCGTCGCGCGCTGGAAGTCGGCGTGCACTGCTTCAACGTCGAATCCACCGAAGAGCTCGAGCGCCTGCAAGTGGTGGCGGCCGAGATGGGCAAGGTCGCCCCGGTCTCGCTACGCGTGAACCCGGATGTCGATGCCGGCACCCACCCGTACATCTCCACAGGTCTCAAGGAAAACAAGTTCGGCATCGCCATCGCCGACGCCGAAGCCATTTACGTGCGCGCCGCGCAACTGCCCAACCTGGAAGTGGTGGGCGTGGACTGCCACATCGGCTCGCAGCTGACCACCGTCGAGCCCTTCCTCGATGCCCTGGACCGCCTGCTGGTGTTGGTCGACCGCCTGGCCGAGTGCGGTATCCACCTGCGTCACCTGGACCTGGGCGGTGGTGTCGGCGTTCGCTACCGCGACGAAGAGCCACCGCTGGTATCGGACTACATCCAGGCCATCCGCGAGCGCGTCGGCGAACGTGACCTGGCCCTGGTGTTCGAGCCGGGCCGTTACATCGTCGCCAATGCCGGTGTCCTGCTGACCCGCGTCGAGTACCTCAAGCACACCGAACACAAGGACTTCGCCATCATCGATGGAGCGATGAACGACCTGATCCGCCCGGCCCTGTACCAGGCCTGGATGGGCGTCAGCGCGGTCAAGCCGCGTGCCGGCGAAGGCCGCACCTATGACCTGGTCGGTCCGATCTGCGAAACCGGCGACTTCCTGGCCAAGGACCGCGTACTGAACCTGGCCGAAGGCGATCTGCTGGCCGTTCAGTCCGCCGGCGCCTATGGTTTTGTCATGAGCTCGAACTACAACACCCGTGGCCGCTGCGCCGAAGTGCTGGTCGATGGCAACGAGGCTTTCGAAGTCCGTCGCCGGGAAACCATTGCCGAACTGTTCGCCGGCGAAAGCCTGCTGCCGGAGTGAAACCATGCTGCTGCGTTTCACCAAGATGCACGGGCTGGGCAACGACTTCATGGTCCTGGACCTGGTCAGCCAGCACGCGCACATCCAGCCCAAGCATGCCAAGCAGTGGGGTGACCGCAACACCGGCGTCGGCTTCGACCAGCTGCTGATCGTCGAGGCGCCGAACAACCCGGACGTGGACTTCCGCTATCGGATCTTCAATGCCGACGGTTCCGAGGTCGAGCAGTGCGGCAACGGTGCGCGCTGTTTCGCCCGCTTCGTGCTGGACAAGCGCTTGACCGCCAAGAAGCGCATCCGCGTGGAAACCAAAGGCGGCATCATCGAGCTGGACGTGCGCAACGACGGCCAGGTGTGTGTCGACATGGGCCCGCCGCGCTTCGCCCCGGCCGAGATACCCTTCATCGCCGATGAACAGGCCCTGAGCTATCCACTGGAAGTCGACGGCCAGGTCCATTCGATCGCCGCCGTGTCCATGGGCAATCCCCACTCAGTGCTGCGTGTCGACGACGTGAGAACGGCCCCGGTGCATGAGCTGGGCCCGAAAATCGAACACCATCCGCGCTTCCCGCAGCGGGTCAATGCCGGCTTCATCCAGGTCGTCGACCGCCACCACGCCAACCTGCGGGTCTGGGAGCGTGGCGCCGGCGAAACCCAGGCGTGCGGTACCGGGGCCTGTGCGGCCGCGGTAGCCGCCATCAGCCAAGGCTGGATGGATTCGCCGGTGAGCATCGACCTGCCGGGCGGCCGCCTGAACATCGAGTGGGCCGGCCCCGGCAAGTCCGTACTGATGACTGGCCCAGCCGTACGCGTGTATGAAGGACAGGTTCGTCTCTAATCGAGTAACCGCCATGACCGATCAGCCCCAGGTTGTACCCGAGCAGGCCCCCAGCCTCGATGCCGAGGCCGTGGTCGCCTACCTGCGCGCCCACCCGACCTTCTTCGCCGAACACGATGAGCTGCTGGTAGAGCAGCGCATCCCCCACCAGCGTGGCGACAGCGTGTCGCTGGTGGAGCGTCAGCTGAAGTTGCTGCGCGATCGCAACATCGAGATGCGTCATCGCCTCTCGCAATTGATGGATGTGGCCCGGGACAACGACCGGCTGTTCGACAAGACCCGTCGCCTGATCCTCGACCTGCTCGACGCGGGCAGCCTCGAGGAAGTGGTCATGGCCGTGGAGGACAGCCTGCGCCAGGAATTCCAGGTGCCTTTCGTCAGCCTGATCCTGTTCGGCGAAAGTGCAGCCCCTGTCGGCCGCTGGGCCAGCAACGGCGAAGCCCAACAGGCCATCGGCGCGCTGCTGGGCAGCGGCAAGACTGTCAGCGGCAACCTGCGCGAGCATGAGCTGGCGTTCCTGTTCGGCGAGGAGCAGCGCAAGGAAGTCGGCTCCAGCGCGGTCGCCGCGCTCGACTACCAAGGGCTGCACGGCGTACTGGCGATCGGCAGCCGCGACCCGCAGCACTACAAGAGCAGCGTCGGCACCCTGTTCCTGAGTTATATCGCCGAAGTGCTCGGCCGCGTCGTCCCGCGCTTCACCCAGACCCTGCGACCGGTGCGCTGATGGAACGCCAGTTGGAGGCTTATTGCGATCATCTGCGCAATGAGCGCCAGATGTCCGAACATACCCAACTGGCTTACCGTCGCGACCTGCAGAAGGTCATCGAATTCTGCGCCGCCCAAGGCATCACCGACTGGAATGCCCTGCAGGTCCAGCAGTTGCGCCAGATGGTGGCGCGCCTGCACCAGCATGGCCAGTCCGCTCGAAGCCTGGCACGCCTGCTTTCGGCAGTGCGCGGGCTGTACCGATACCTGAACCGCGAAGATCTGTGTCAGCACAACCCGGCCAATGGCCTGGCCGCGCCCAAGGGCGAGCGCCGACTGCCCAAGGTCCTGGACACCGATCGAGCCTTGCAGCTGCTCGACGGCGGCGTGGACGATGACTTCATTGCCCGTCGCGACCAGGCGATTCTCGAGCTTTTCTACTCCTCCGGGCTACGCCTGTCTGAGCTGACCAACCTTGACCTGGACCAGCTGGATCTGACCGCCGGGCTGGTTCAGGTACAAGGCAAGGGCAACAAGGCCCGTGTGTTGCCGGTCGGACGCAAGGCCCGCGAGGCCCTGCAGCAGTGGCTGAAGCTGCGCGGCATCAGCGCACCTCGGGACAACGCAGTGTTCCTGACCCGCCAAGGCACCCGCCTCGGCCAACGGGCGATCCAGATGCGGGTCAAGGCCGCGGGCGAGCGCGAGCTGGGCCAGCACCTGCATCCCCACATGCTTCGCCACTCTTTCGCCAGCCACCTGCTGGAGTCTTCCCAGGACCTGCGCGCAGTGCAGGAAATGCTTGGCCACGCCGACATCGGCACCACGCAGATCTACACCCACCTGGACTTCCAGCACCTGGCCGCGGTGTACGACAGCGCCCATCCTCGGGCCAAACGCAGCAAAGGCACAGACTCATGAGCATCAAGCTGATTACCTTCGACCTGGATGACACCCTGTGGGACACCGCACCGGTAATCGCCAGCGCCGAAATCGTCCTGCGCGACTGGCTCGCGGCCAATGCCCCGATCCTGGGCGGCGTGCCGGTCGAGCACCTGTTCGCCATCCGCGAGCGCCTGGTGCAGGCCGAACCCGGTCTCAAGCACCGCATCAGCGCCCTGCGCCGCCGTGTGCTGTTCCATGCGCTGGAAGAGGTCGGCTATAGCGAGAAACAAGCCTTGGAGCTGGCCAACGAAGGCTTCGAGGTGTTCCTGCACGCACGCCATCAGGTGGAGGTGTTCCCCGAAGTGCAACCTGTGCTGGAAATCCTGCGCCACCAGTACATGCTCGGCGTGGTCACCAACGGCAACGCCGACGTGCGTCGTCTGGGGCTGGCGGACTACTTCAGGTTTGCCTTGTGCGCCGAGGACCTGGGCATCGGCAAGCCGGACCCGGCACCGTTCATGGAAGCCCTGCGTCGGGGCGAGGTCCAGGCCGGTGCTGCAGTGCACATT
The DNA here is from genome assembly GCF_900102675.1 of Pseudomonas guariconensis. Lineage (GTDB taxonomy): Bacteria > Pseudomonadota > Gammaproteobacteria > Pseudomonadales > Pseudomonadaceae > Aquipseudomonas > Aquipseudomonas guariconensis. Next base: position 279,480 of record NZ_FMYX01000004.1, on the reverse strand, counting down.
GGCGACCATCCCGCTGACGATGTCGCGGGCGCCCAGCGCGCCGGGCTGCGGGCGGTGTGGTTCAATCCCCAAGGCAAGGCGTGGGTGGGCGAACGGGCACCGGATGCAGAAATCCAGCGGCTGTCGCAGTTGCCGGACGTTCTGTCGCGCTGGCGCTGAAAGGGGCGGTTTACCGCACAGCCCGACAAAACCCGCGCCCACAAAAAAGCCCGCAGCGACGGCGGGCTTTTTTGCGTTCAGCCACTCAGATAGGGCGGCTGCCGTACTTGTTGTCCGGCTTTTTGGGTGGATCGGCGACCACGTTGGCTTCGACCTCCTGAACCTTGCCACCACGCGCAAGGAACTCTTCCATGGCCTTGGCCAGCGCATCGCGCTCCTTCTGCTTGGCTTCCATGCTTGGCATCTCGTCCACCGAGACCGCCGCCTTGGATTTACCCTTGGCTACCGGTGCGGGGCTGTCGTCTTCGCCAGCGTCTTCCGCGCCGTCGTCGGCCGCAGCTTCAAGGCCCTCATCGGCCTCGTCTTCATCGCCTACTTCGAGGTCGTCATTTTCCAGATCGTCGTCGCTCATGTTCTACCTCATGACTTGCGAAAAGCAGGTTAGTTATAGACCAGTGGAGCCGTAGACCGGCAGCCACCAGTGAAAATTCAACTGGCCGTGGGTTGGCCACTGCCCGGACGTCTCTCTCCTGATGTGGAGACTGTCGCCCAACAGGCTCTGCTCCTGGCAGAACCTGAAAAATCATCGAGCCATCGGCCGGAAAAAAGCGCCGGCAGCACCTGCTGGCCATGCGCTACTGGCAAGCCTAGCAAAGGGTGGAGAAGTGTGTGGACAGCTCATCGAACACCCTTCGGCGCGCATTCTAGCGCGCTCGTTGAAAAAGCAAAGCTCCCTGAACGCCCAGCGCGTTGTAAGTTTTAGGCCTGTGTCACGAACGTGCCGGGTAAACCGTTTGCTCTTCGCTAAACAGCGAATTCCAGGCAAAAAAATGCCCGGCGAACCGGGCAAGTTTTCCAGCGCGTCGCGGTTACAGGTTATAGCCGCGCTCGTTGTGTTGAGCCAGATCGAGGCCGACCGACTCTTCTTCTTCGTTGACCCGCAGCCCCATCAACACGTCCAGCACCTTGAGGATCACGTAGGTGACGATGGCGGTGTAGACCACGGTGAACAGCACGCCCTTGGTCTGCACCCAGACCTGCGCGGCGATGTCGGTGACCGCGCCGAAGCCGCCCAGGGCAGGCGCCGCGAACACACCGGTGAGAATGGCGCCGACGATACCGCCGATGCCGTGCACACCGAAGGCGTCCAGGGAGTCGTCATAGCCCAGCTTGCGCTTGAGGCTGGTGGCGCAGAAGTAGCAGATCACGCCTGAAGCCAGGCCGATGATCAGCGCGCCCATCGGCCCCACGGTGCCTGCCGCCGGGGTGATGGCCACAAGGCCTGCGACCACACCGGAGGCGATGCCCAAGGCGCTGGGTTTGCCGTGGCCGATCCACTCGGCAAACATCCAGCCCAGCGCTGCGGCGGCGGTGGCGATCTGGGTGACCAGCATCGCCATGCCGGCGGTGCCGTTGGCCGCGGCGGCGGAACCTGCGTTGAAACCGAACCAGCCGATCCACAGCATGGCCGCGCCCATCAGCGTATAGCCCAGGTTGTGCGGGGCCATCGGGGTGGTCGGGTAGCCTTTGCGCTTGCCCAACACCAGGCAGCAGACCAGGCCGGCGATACCGGCATTGATGTGCACCACGGTGCCACCGGCGAAGTCGAGTACGCCCCAATCCCACATCAGCGCGCCATCACCGCTCCAGACCATGTGCGCGATCGGCGCATAGACCAGGGTGAACCAGACGCCCATGAACACCAGCATGGCCGAGAACTTCATGCGTTCGGCGAAGGCGCCGACGATCAGCGCCGGGGTGATGATGGCGAAAGTCATCTGGAACGTGATGAAGACTGCCTCGGGGAACAGCGCGGTGGCCGAGGTCAGGTTCTGAGGCGTGACGCCGCTCAGAAACGCCTTCGAGAAGCCGCCGACGAAGGAATAGAGATTGACCACGCCCTTTTCCATACCGGTGGTATCGAATGCCAGGCTGTAGCCGTAGACCACCCACAGAATGCTCATCAGGCCGGTAATGGCGAAGCATTGCATCATCACCGACAGCACGTTCTTGGAGCGGACCATGCCGCCATAGAACAAGGCCAGACCCGGAATGGTCATGAACAGCACCAGCGCCGTGGCAGTGAGCATCCAGGCGGTATCGCCGGAATTCAACGCCGGGGCAGCTTCCTCTGCCAAGGCCAGGCCGGGCATTACGAGGGACAATAGGGCTCCTAGCCCTGCGATCTTACGCAGAGTCATGTTGTTTTCTCCTGGGGCGTTGGGTTTGTGAGGCGGTGTTACTTAGATCGCGTCGGTATCGGTTTCGCCCGTACGGATGCGGATGGCCTGCTCCAGATTGACCACGAAAATCTTGCCGTCACCGATCTTGCCGGTGTTGGCGGCCTTGGTGATGGCTTCGATGACACGGTCAAGGTCCTTGTCGTCGATCGCGACGTCAATCTTCACCTTGGGCAGGAAATCGACCACGTACTCGGCACCGCGGTACAACTCGGTATGGCCTTTCTGCCGACCGAAGCCTTTTACTTCGGTCACGGTGATGCCCTGCACGCCGATTTCCGACAGCGACTCGCGCACGTCGTCCAGCTTGAACGGCTTGATGATGGCAGTGACTAGCTTCATGAAACTTCTCCCGATTTGGTGGACTTGCCCCAGGAAAACAAACCCGTCTCAAGTCTAAGCGCAGCGGTTGGCTTTGTAACCCGTCGTCGGAGCCCTCTCGCCAAAGTCGAGGGGCCGTTGGTTCCAGCCTCGCACTGCCTGGTCACAAGAACTGCATCAGTGCATGGCTCGAAATGGTCTTTGCAGAAACCTTGCCACTTCGGATAACCCGAGCAAAAACAGTCGATTACACTCAGAGGCAGGCTTTGGCCAATCGCCAGCAGAGAAAACACGCACAACTTCGGTGCGTCGAACCGCTGCAGACTGCGCAAAAAATGTGCAGGGCAAACGCCATCCAGGTGCGTGCTACACTGCGCACCTCTCAACGATTCAAGCGGACAGCCCAACATGCTCGCGCCCAAAGCCTTTCTCGACGCCCTGAGCGACCAGGCCTCTCGCCTGTTCAGCGGCGACACCGCACAGCCACGCGCCGAACTGGAGAGCCAGTTCAAGGTCCTCATGCAGGGCGCCTTCAGTAAGCTGGACCTGGTCAGCCGGGATGAATTCGACAGCCAGATGGTAGTCCTGGCGCGCACTCGCGCACGCCTGGAAGCCCTGGAAAAGCAGGTGGCCGAGCTGGAAGCGCGGATCGCTCCGTCCGCTGAGCAATAACAGCCGCCCGCTTTCGCCGATGCCTGTTCTGCGGTGTTCTCATGAACACCGCTGTCCCTACAGGCCGTCGGTCACTCCCTGCAAAACCCCGACGCACTCTTTCGCAATCGCCCTTCCCCAGGCGCTCTATGCTTGCCCAACCGCAGGAAGCGGTTTTCCCCAAGCGACCACGGAGTGTCCATGTCCCTCGCCCTCGTCCACAGCCGCGCCCAGGTCGGCGTGCTGCGCCTGCTGTCAGTGTCGAAACCCATCTGGCCAACGGCCTGCCCACCCTGACCCTGGTCGGTCTGCCCGAAGCCACGGTCAAGGAGAGCAAGGACCGCGTGCGCAGCGCCATCGTCAACTCCGGCCTGGACTACCCCGCCCGACGCATCACCCAGAACCTCGCCCCGGCCGATCTGCCCAAGGACGGCGGGCGTTACGATCTGGCCATCGCCTTGGGCATCCTGGCCGCCAATGGCCAGGTTCCGGTGGCGCCCCTGAGCGAAATCGAGTGCATCGGCGAGCTGGCGCTGTCGGGTGGATTGCGCCCAGTGCAAGGCGTGCTGCCTGCGGCACTGGCCGCGCGAGAGGCTGGGCGAGCCCTGGTGGTACCCAGGGAGAACGCCGAGGAAGCGAGCCTGGCGAATGGCTTGGTGGTCTACGCGGTGGGCCATCTGCTCGAGCTGGTGGCCCACCTCAACGGCCAGTCGCCCCTATCACCCTTTGCAGCCAACGGCCTGCTGCTGCGGGAGCGGCCCTACCCGGACCTCAGCGAGGTCCAGGGCCAGACTGCCGCCAAGCGTGCGCTGCTGGTGGCTGCGGCCGGTGCACACAATCTGCTTTTCACCGGACCGCCCGGCACGGGCAAGACCCTACTCGCCAGCCGCCTGCCCGGGTTGCTCCCGCCGCTGGATGAGCACGAGGCTCTGGAAGTGGCGGCAATCCAATCGGTCAGCGGTCATAAGCCGCTGGACTGCTGGCCCCAGCGCCCCTTCCGTCATCCTCATCACTCGGCGTCAGGCCCGGCCCTGGTGGGCGGTGGCAGTCGACCTCAACCGGGCGAGATCACCCTGGCGCATCATGGCGTGTTGTTTCTGGACGAACTGCCGGAGTTCGAGCGACGCGTGCTCGAAGTGCTCCGCGAGCCGCTGGAGTCAGGGGAAATCGTGGTGGCCCGTGCCAAGGATCGCATACGCTTTCCTGCACGCTTTCAGCTGGTAGCGGCCATGAACCCCTGCCCTTGCGGTTACCTGGGTGATCCCACCGGGCGTTGCCGGTGCAGCACCGAGCAAATCCAGCGTTATCGCAACAAGCTGTCCGGCCCGCTGCTCGACCGGATCGATCTGCACCAGACCGTGGCCAGGGAAAGCACCGTACTGACCCACCAGCCCTGCGGCGAGTCCAGCGCCAGCGTCGCCCGCTTGGTGGCCGAGGCACGTGAGCTACAGCAGCGGCGCCAGGGCTGCGCCAATGCCTTTCTCGACCTCAACGGCCTGCGTCGCCACTGTGCGCTGGAAGCGGTCGACCAGGCCTGGTTGGAAAATGCCTGCGAGCGCCTGACTTTGTCCCTGCGGGCGGCCCATCGCCTGCTCAAGGTAGCCCGTACTTTGGCAGACCTTGAACAGAGAGAATGCATTGGGCGTGCGCACTTGGCCGAAGCGCTCCAGTATCGACCAAGCACCTGATCATCAGACAGCACCCGGTTCGCGGATAATCCGCTGCCCAAAGGTATCGATTCCGGAACGATGCTTCCCGAAGCGACGGGATTGTCCTGTTTGCTGCTCAAGACGAAAATGCCCGCCTCTGCTATCCATTGCCTAACCCTCTCGTCGCTCAAGGAGTCCGAGCCATGCCCCACGAAGCCAGCCTGCTGCAAACGGCGGTGATTTTCCTGCTTGCCGCCGTCGTTGCCGTACCCCTGGCCAAGCGCCTGCAACTGGGGGCGGTGATCGGCTATCTGCTCGCTGGTGTGGCCATCGGGCCCCAGGCACTGGGACTGATTCGCGACACCGAGAGCGTCGCGCACATCTCCGAGCTGGGCGTGGTCCTGCTGCTGTTCATCATTGGCCTGGAGCTCTCGCCACGGCGGCTGTGGCTGATGCGCAAGGCGGTGTTCGGCGTGGGTCTGGCCCAGGTGCTGATGACCGGTGCGGTCATTGGCGCCATCGCCCTGTTCGGCTTCGGCCAGCCGCTGCCCAGCGCCATGGTGCTGGGCTTGGGCCTGGCCTTGTCGTCCACCGCATTCGGCTTGCAGAGCCTGGCCGAAAGCAAACAGCTCAATGCCCCTCACGGTCGCCTGGCCTTCGCCATCCTGCTATTCCAGGACATCGCCGCCATCCCCTTGATCGCCCTGGTGCCACTGCTGGCCGCCAGCGGCCCGGACACCAGCCATGGCGACAGCCTGCAGCATGGTCTGCAGGTATTCGCCAGCATCGCCATCGTCATCGTCGGCGGCCGCTACCTGCTGCGCCCGGTATTCCGCACCGTGGCCCGTACCGGCCTGCCGGAGGTGTCCACCGCGACTGCGTTGCTGGTGGTGATCGGCACCGCCTGGCTCATGGAGCAGGCCGGCATTTCCATGGCCTTGGGCGCCTTCCTCGCCGGTCTGCTGCTGGCGGACTCGGAGTACCGTCACGAGCTGGAGTCACAGATCGAGCCGTTCAAAGGTCTGTTGCTGGGGTTGTTCTTCATCAGTGTGGGCATGGGCGCCAACCTCGGGTTGCTGCTGGAGATGCCGCTGGTACTGCTCGGCCTGACCCTGCTGCTGGTGGCAGTGAAACTGCCGTTGCTGATGCTGGTCGGGCGCCTGGCCGGCGGCTTGAACACCGCCAGCGCCCTGCGCCTTGGCGTGGTGCTGGCGGCAGGTGGCGAATTCGCCTTCGTGGTGTTCAAGCTGGGCAAGGACCAGGGCCTGTTCGATGCCCGTACCCACGACATGCTGCTGATGACCATCACTCTGTCGATGGCCATCACCCCGCTGTTACTGCTGGCCTGCGCACGCCTGCTCAAGCGCCCGCAACCGGCTCGCGAGGTGCCGGAGCACTACAAGAGCATCCAGGCCGACACGCCACGGGTGGTGATCGTCGGCATGGGCCGCATGGGCCAGATCGTCTCGCGCATCCTGCGGGCGCAGAAAATCCCCTTCATTGCCCTGGACACCTCGGTGGACACCATCGAGATGACTCGCACCTTCGAACAGGCTCCGGTGTTCTACGGCGACCCGCAGCGCCCGGAGGTCTTGCATGCGGCCAAGGTTGGCGAAGCCGAGTACGTCATCATCACCACGGATGATCCGGAAGTGACCACCCGCACCGCCGAGCGGGTCAAGCGCCTGTATCCGCACCTGAAGGTGATCGCCCGGGCGCGCAACCGCCAGCATGTGCACAAGCTGATGGACGTGGGCGCCGAGCCGATCCGTGAGACGTTCTATTCCAGCCTTGAGATGAGCCGCCGCACCCTGCTCGGACTGGGCTTGTCGGGCGAGCAGGCCGCAGACCGAATCCAACGCTTCACCGAACACGACGAGCAAGTGCTCGAAGCGCAAGGCCGCGTGCGCGACGACCGGGCCAAGGTGATGCAGACCGCCCAGGAAGCGCGCAAGGAGCTGGAGCGGCTGTTCGAGTCGGATGCACCGTAGGCCATAGCCTCAGCGCACCGCTATGCCTGCGAAGATGGACTGATCCTGCATGGGCCGCACAGCGGCCCCTACTCATTCATGGGCCTTCGCCGCTCAAAACAGACTCGCTACGGTAGACTGCGAAATCCCTCGCCTGCGTTTCGAGAATGCCCATGGAAGACCTCAACTCCCTCTACTACTTCACCCAGGTAGTCGAGCACGGCGGTTTCGCGCCGGCCGGCCGGGCCCTGGACATGCCCAAATCCAAGCTCAGCCGGCGCATCGCCGAACTGGAAGAGCGCCTGGGCGTGCGTCTGCTGCATCGCACCAGCCGGCACTGCTCGCTGACGGAAGTCGGCCAAGCCTATTACCAGCGCTGCCTGGCCATGCGGGTGGAGGCCGAGGGGGCCGCCGAAATCATCGAGCGCAACCGCAGCGAGCCCCGCGGCCTGGTACGCATCAGTTGCCCCACGACCTTGCTCAATGCCTGGGTGGGGCCGATGCTGACGCGCTACATGGCCAAGTACCCGCAGGTGGAGTTGTTCATCGAGAGCACCAACCGCCGGGTCGACCTGCTTCACGAAGGCTTCGACATCGCACTGCGGGTGCGCTTCCCGCCGCTGGAGAATACCGACATGGTGATGAAGGTGCTGAGCAATAGTACTCAGTGCCTGGTGGGGCAGCCGTCGTTTCTCGAACAACTGCCGGAAAACTTCGAGCCGCAGATGCTGGGCCAACTGCCCAGCCTGCATTGGGGCAGTTCGCAGCGTGAGTACCAGTGGGAATTGTTCCAGGACGAAAGCATGGCGCAGAAGCTGGTGATCGCACATAAGCCCAAGGTAGTCACTGACGACCTGTTCGCCTTGCGTCACTTTGTGGTGGCAGGTGTGGGAATCGCGCATTTGCCACGAGTAGCGGTGCGCGAAGACCTGGCGGCAGGCAGGTTGGTGGAAATGCTGCCGGGTTGGCACCCGCGCTGCGGGATCGTCCATGCGATCTTCCCGTCCCGGCGGGGGTTGCTACCGTCAGTGCGGGCGTTGATCGATCATCTGGCCGAGGAGTTCGCGGTCAGCGATATGGCGTGAGTTGGCGGGTGACGCTTTGCAGCCCTGGCACGCGGTCGCCAGCCCCCACAAGAGCCTGTTGAATGCTGTGGGGGCCGGCGCCAGCCTGGTGGCTTTCAGAAGGCGAAGCAGGAACAGCCCAACGCTCCCCAGAAGCCCTGGAAGTCATTCACCGGCACGGTCGAATGACGCGCTTTCTCATGGCTGTGCGCATGTACGCCGCACGGCCCGACACATTGATGTGCCACCGCCGCCAAGGACGGTGTACCCACCCGCCAATGCCCCGGAACCTTGGTCACCGGCGACCACTCCGGCAGCACCGGCACCTGGGGCGGTCCGAGCTTGTCGAATTCCGCTGCGCCATAGACCACCTTGCCATCGACAATGGTCAGCACCGACTCGATGCCCTTGATCGCCTCTTCATCGACACTGAAGAAGTCAAGTGACAGTGCCGCCAGGTCCGCCAACTGCCCCACCTTGATCTGACCTTTCTTTCCCTGCTCGCTGGAGAACCAGGCGCTGCCCTGGGTGAACAGTTGCAGCGCAGTCTCGCGGCTCAGTCCCTGCGGATACAACGCCATGCCACCCACGGTCTTGCCGCTGACCAACCAGTACAGCGAGGTCCACGGGTTGTAGCTGGACACCCGTGTCGCGTCGGTACCGGCGCCCACCGGCACGCCCATGTCGAGCATGCGCTTGATCGGTGGCGTCTGCTCGGCAGCCTTGGCGCCGTAGCGGTCGACGAAGTATTCCCCCTGGAAGGCCATGCGGTCCTGGATGGCGATGCCACCGCCCAGCGCACGCACTCGCTCGATGTTCTGCGGGGTGATGGTCTCAGCATGGTCGAAGAACCATGGCAAGCCATTGAACGGGATATCGCGATTGACCTTCTCGAACACGTCGAGCATGCGCGAGATCGATTCGTTGTAGGTGGCGTGCAGGCGGAACGGCCAGCGCTGCTCAACCAGATGGCGCACCACCGGCTCCAGCTCCTGCTCCATGGTCTGCGGTAGATCCGGGCGCGGCTCGAGGAAGTCCTCGAAGTCGGCGGCGGAGAACACCAGCATCTCGCCGGCGCCGTTGTGGCGGAAGAAGTCGTTGCCGCCATGCAGCTTGACGCTGGAGGTCCAGTTCTTGAAATCGGCCAGCTCCTCCTTAGGCTTCTGGGTGAACAGGTTGTAGGCAATCCGCACGGTCAACTGGTTGTTGTCGGCCAGTTCCTGGATCACCTGGTAGTCGTCCGGGTAGTTCTGGTAGCCACCACCGGCATCGATAGCGCTGGTCAGGCCCAGGCGGTTGAGCTCACGCATGAACTGGCGCGTGGAGTTGACCTGATACTCCAGCGGCAGCTTCGGCCCCTTGGCCAAGGTGGCGTAGAGGATCATCGCGTTGGGACGCGCAATGAGCATGCCGGTCGGGTTGCCGAACTTGTCACGCTGGATCTCGCCGCCTGGTGGGTTGGGCGTCTCCTTGGTGTAGCCCACGGCGTTGAGGGCGGCACGGTTGAGCAGCGCGCGGTCGTAAAGGTGCAGCAGGAACACCGGCGTGTCCGGCGCGGCCTGGTTGATTTCTTCCAGCGTCGGCATGCGCTTTTCGGCGAACTGGAATTCGTTCCAGCCACCGACCACTCGCACCCATTGGGGCGTGGGGGTGCGTGCGGCCTGGTCCTTGAGCATGCGCAGGGCATCGGCAACTGATGGCACGCCTTCCCAGCGCAGTTCCAGGTTGTAGTTCAGGCCACCGCGGATCAGGTGCAGGTGCGAGTCGTTCAGACCGGGGATCACCGTGCGTTGCTTGAGGTCGATGATCTGCGTGGTGTTGCCTTTGTGGGCCATGGCCTCGGCGTCGCTGCCCACGGCAATGAAGCGGCCGTCCTTGATGGCGACGGCGGTCGCGGTGGGCTTCTCGCGGTCAACAGTATGCAGTTTGCCGTTGAACAGAATCAGGTCGGCGGACATGGAACCTCCTTGGCTTGTTGCGTAAGCGGAACCGGCTTGGCCGGCGAAAGGCAATGCGGACCAGAGCGCGCCGGCGGCACCGAGGACGGTACTGGTGGCGAGGAACTGGCGACGGGTCTTGTCGTTGCGATCCTTGGACATGGTCTTCTCCGTCTAGGCGGCAGCGGCCGGAGCCGCTGCGGGGCATGCCGATAAATGCAGTGCGGTGGGTTGTGAAAGGGTAGCCCTGTTCACCATTTGTGCTGCCTGGCGAGTTCGATTCGCGGGCTCACCCGTGAAAGCCTGCCACGATCACTTCTGAAGAAACGCCAGCAGATCTTCGTTCAGCTGCTGGGCATGGGTCACTGCAAACCCATGCGGTGCCCCGGCATACACCTTCAGCTCAGCCCCGCGGATCAACGCCGCCGCCTGCTTGCCGGTGGTCTCGAACGGCACGATCTGGTCGTCGTCGCCATGGATGACCAAAGTCGGTACATCGATCTTCGCCATGTCCGGACGGAAGTCGGTCTCGGAGAAGGCTGTCACGCAGTCCAGGGTGCCCTTGATCGAGGCCATCAGGGCGATGTTCAAGGTCTGGGTCTGCACCCCTTGGGAGACCTGCTGCCCATGGTTCAGGCCATAGAACGGTGTGGCGAAATCGGCGATGAACTGCGCACGGTCGGCACGCAGACCGGCACGGATGCTTTCGAACACCGACAGGTCGACCCCCTCGGGGTTGTCGTCACGCTTGCCGAACACCGGGGTCACCGCCCCCAGCAACACCAGCCCGGCCACCCGCTCGCTGCCGTGACGGGCGATGTAACGGCTGACATCACCGCCCCCCATCGAGAAGCCGACCAGGGTCACGTCATGCAGATCGAGGTGTTCGATCAACTGGGCGATGTCATCGGCGAAGGTGTCGTAGTCGTAGCCATCCCAGGGCTGGCTCGAACGCCCGAAACCACGGCGGTCGAAGGCGATGGCGCGGTAGCCGCGGCTGGCCAGGAACTCCATCTGCGAATCCCACATGTCGGCGTCCAGTGGCCAGCCGTGGCTGAACAGCACAGGCTTGCCGCTGCCCCAGTCCTTGTAATAGATCGAAGTGCCATCGCGGGTAACGAGGGTGGTCATATCGGTATCTCCTTGAAAGTGTCGAGCTAAAGGCGTGGTTCAGCCGCGCAGCCAGTCGGCGCAGCGACGGGTTACCCACGGCATGATGTAGAACACCACGGGCAGGATGACGAACAGGTTGACGATCAAGTTGCCGGTGATCGCGCCGCCCAACTGCGGAAAGCGCGCGAAAAGCGGCGACAGCAGTTGCGGGATGACCAAGGTCATGGGGCAAATCACCAGGTAAGTCAGCAGCGCCTGCTTCCAGCGCGGCGGTTGGGATGCACCGGTGGTGGGCGGGGTGAACCAGAACTCCGGATCGTCATGGACCTGGGTCTGGTCGCCCTCCTCCAGCAGCGGCAGCACCTCGTTGATCAGCGCCTGGCGCTCGGGAGAGTCGACCCAGGCCTGCAGCTGGTCGGCCTCGGCGAAGCGCACCACGGTGGTGAACTGACGGCCATCGTCGTCAGGACGGATCACATTCACATCCAGATGACCCGGCTGCTGGCGGGCCACGCTGACGGTGTGCCGCAACCAGGCTTCATAACGCGCCAGCGCATCGGTGCGCACTTTGTGCTGGATGACCAGCGTCACCACGGTACGGTTGTTCATCGGCCTTCCCCTGGACAAGATGAGGCCAGACGCCGGGATCCGGCGCCTGGCGAAGTGGGTTACTTGCCAGCAGTCAGCGTGCTGTAGCTGGTCATCAGGTTGCGGTAGTCCGGGATGTGGTTGGAGAACAGGGTACCCAGGCCCTCGATGTCGTTGCGCCAGTCGCGGTGCAGCTCACAGGCCACGCCGAACCAGGTCATCAGTTGCGCACCGGCCGCTTCCATCCGGCGCCAGGCGGTGTCGCGGGTCATCTCGTTGAAGGTCCCGGAGGCATCGGTGACCACGAACACTTCGAACTCTTCTTCCAAGGCCGACAGCGCCGGGAAGGCCACGCACACTTCGGTCACCACACCCGCGATGATCAGTTGCTTCTTGCCGGTGGCCTTCACCGCCTTGACGAAGTCTTCGTTGTCCCAAGCGTTGATCTGGCCTGGACGCGCGATGTAGGGGGCGTCCGGGAACTGCGCCTTGAGCTCCGGTACCAGCGGGCCGTTGGGGCCTTGCTCGAAGCTGGTGGTGAGGATGGTCGGCAGGTTGAAGTACTTGGCCAGGTCCGCCAGGGCCAGCACGTTGTTCTTGAAGCGGTCAGGCTCGATGTCCCGTACCAGCGAGAGCAGGCCTGCCTGGTGGTCGACCAGCAGTACGGCAGCGTTGTTCTTGTCCAGGCGGTTGTAGGTGAATTTGCTCATGGTCTGTGTTCCTTCAGTGAGTGAGTTGGGGTGTTGCCTTGACTGCATGGGCACAGATTAAAAACATCACCTTTGAAGCACTAGATAGCGAAAACTGGCTCTAGCGTTCTATTTTCGGAACGATGATCGAAGCGACACCCTTTGCGAGCCTTTTGCCGCTGTGCGGCCCCGGCTCCATTGCCTGCCCGCCCAACCTGCTCTTTACTACCCACAGCCTTTCTCTGTCGCGAGACTTCCATGCTGGCGTTCATTCAGTCCTCCCCGCTGTTGCTCGGCGCCGCCCTGCTGCTGCTCGACCTGGTGTTATGGCAATTGATCCCGGTCGAGCGCCGGGCCTGCCGTATCGGCGCTCGGCTGGTTATTTTCCTGTTGTTCAGCTGGGTCCTGTTGGCGGCGGGCATGAGCCCGTTGCAACCGGCGCCCTGGGTGGACGACGTGCCCCGCAACCTGATGGCCACCGCGCTGGAGATCGCCTGGTGGCTGTTCTTTGCCCGTACCGTGACAGTGGTGTTCGGCCTGGTGCTGATCGCCCGGGGCGGTCATGGCGGGCGGTTATTGCAAGACGTGCTCGGGGCACTGATCTTCGTGGCAGCGGTGATCGCGGCAGCGGCCTACGTGATGCAACTGCCGGTCAAGGGTCTGCTGGCAACCTCAGGCGTCATGGCCATCGTCATCGGCCTTGCATTGCAGAGCACCTTGGCGGACGTGTTCTCAGGCATCGTGCTCAACACTACGCGGCCTTATCAGATTGGTGATGCGATCTCCATCGACGGTACCGAGGGCAAGGTGCTGGACATCGACTGGCGGGCCACGCGCCTGCTCACCGGCAATGGCAGCCTGGCGGTGGTGCCCAACTCGGTGGTGGCCAAGGCCAAGCTGCTCAATTTCAGCCGTCCGGCGGACGTGCATGGGGTGTCGATCAGCGTGGTGGTGCCGGCCAAGGTGCGCCCCAAGCGGGTATTCGATGCGCTGGAAAAAGCCCTGCAGGGCACCAGCGCGCTACTCACGACACCGCCGCCCAAGGTGACCGTGAAAGCCTCAACGCTAGAGTCGGTGGAGTACGAGGCCAGCGGGTTCGTGGCGACCATGGAGCGCAAGGTCGAGGTGCGCAACCAACTGTTCGACCTGGCCCATCGTCATCTGGAGGCCAACGGGGTGATGTGGAACGTGGACCTCGCCCTGCCCCCACGCAGTCGCCAGCGCGAGCTGCTGGATGACGTGCGGGTGTTCCGCTCCTTGACCAGCGATGAACGCGACGCCTTGAGCCAGCGCATGACCGCGGTGGAATACCTGGCGGACCAGGTGATCCTGGGCGTGGGGGAACACTCCGACTATGTGCTGGTGATCGGCAGCGGCGTGGTGTCGGCGTCGATTCGCGATGGCGAACGCCTGATCGAAGCCGGGCGCATGGGGCCTGGCGAGGTGCTGGGAATCGAAGGCCTGATCGACGAGGAGGAGTCGCTGGCCGAATTTCGGACCCTGACAGGCTGCCTGCTCTATCGCATCGACAAGGAGCAGGTGCGCAACTGCCTGGCCCAGCGGGGCGAGGTACAGACCGCTCTGACCAAACTGCAGCGTTTCCGTCGTCAGAACCGGGAGTCCTTGCTGATGCAGAAACCGCCCGTGGTGAAGAAAGGCGGCTTCCTCAGCTGGCTGCACAAGTGATGCGTCCAGGCGCCTTTCGCGGGTAGACCTAGTCCTACAAGGCCAGCGCTGCCCTGTGGAAGCGGGTTTGCCCGCGCACAAGCCGACGCGGTCAGAGCACCACCCGCAGGCATTGCCCCGCGTGATACAGCGAGAAGCCCGACTCATAGAAGGCCGTGCGCAGCGAAGGCGCGCTGACCGGCTTCATTGGCGAGAACGGGATCGGCAGGCTGTTCGGGTCATCCTTGAGCAGGAACTCGGCGAACGCACGGCCAATCACCGTCCCGGTCGTGTTGCCCCGGCCGTTGTAGCCAGTCACCGCCACCAGCCCAGGGGCCGGCTCGAACAGGCGCATCAAGTGATCCGGCGTGAAGTCGATGCAACCGGTCCAGTGCATCTCCCACTCGACCTTGCCCAGCTCCGGGTAGTAATGGCTCTGGATGCGGTCTGCCCAGCTGCGCACGAACCAAGCCGGCTTGTTGTCCACTCGGCCGAGGCTGCCGAGCAGCAGACGGCCTTGGTCGTCGCGGCGAATGCTGCTGAGCACGGTGCGGGTGTCCCAGGAGCCCTGGCCATGAGGCAGGACCTTGTCGGCCGCGGCGCCCTGCAGCGGCTTGGAAGCCACCTGGTAGTAGTAGCCACGGAAGAAGTGCTTCTGCAGGTTGCTCCACTCGCCTTCGGTGTAGGCACCGGTGGAGATCACCACCTTGTCGGCGCGCACCGAGCCGCGAGCGGTGTTCACTCGCCAGCCATCGCCGTCGCGCTCAAGGCCTTCGACCGAAGATTGCTGGAATACCCGTCCGCCCAGGCGTGCCACGGCGGCAGCCAAGCCCTGGGTGTAGGCCATTGGGTTGATGGTGCCGGCGCGGCGGTCGAGCAGCGCGGCGGAAATCTTGTCGGTGCCGCAGTATTCCTGGCAGCGGGCCCCGGTCAGCAGCTCGACATCCGCGCCGCGACGACTCCACTGGGCGTGACGCGCCTCGAGGTCGGCAATGCCAGTGGCGTTGTGTGCCATGTGCAGGGTGCCTTTGTGCTGGGCCTGGCAGTCGATGCCGAGGCGCTCGATCATCGCGAACACTTCGGCAGGCGCTGCGCCGAGCACTTTGTTCAGGCGGCTGCCCTGCTCCAGGCCGAGGGTCGCCTCGACATCGTCGGGACGGATCCAAGTGCCGGCATTGACCAGACCGACGTTGCGTCCAGAGCCACCATGGCCGATCTTCCAGGCCTCCAGCAGGATCACCGACTTACCCTGTTCGAGCAGGTGGATCGCTGCGGACAGCCCGGTGATGCCGCCGCCGATCACACAGACATCGGCCTTGTGCTCACCCGCCAGCGCCTGGGCGGCGACGGTCGGCTTGGTGACGAACTCCCACAGACATTCTTGACGCAATTCGGACATGGCCCGGCTCCAGCAGTGTTGTTCTTGTTGGGGCCGCTGCGCGGCCCTTTCGCGGCTGGACCCGCTCCCACAGCTACATCACAGGTCAAAAACCCTGTTGTACCTGTGGGAGCGGGTCCACCCGCGAACCGGGGGCAAGGCCCCCGGCCTGCGATCATCAGTCGAACACGATCCCCTGCGCCAGCGGCAGCTCGCGCGAGTAGTTCACGGTGTTGGTCTGACGACGCATGTAGCCTTTCCAGGCATCGGAACCGGACTCACGACCACCGCCGGTTTCCTTCTCGCCACCGAACGCGCCGCCGATTTCCGCGCCGCTGGTGCCGATGTTGACGTTGGCGATACCGCAGTCGCTGCCCGAGGCGCTCTGGAAGCGCTCGGCCTCACGCAGGTCGGTGGTGAAGATGCACGACGACAAGCCTTGCGGTACTTCGTTATTCAGGCGCAGGGCCTCTTCGAAGTCGTCATAGGCCAGCACATAGAGGATCGGGGCGAAGGTCTCGTGGCGCACCACCTCGCTCTGGCCCGGCATCTCGACGATGGCCGGCGAAACGTAGTAGGCGTTGGGGTATTCGCTGGCCAGCTGGCGCTCGCCGCCGAACACCTGGCCACCTTCGTCGCGGGCCTTGGCCAGCGCGCCTTGCATGGCGTCGAAGGATGGCTTGTCGATCAGCGGGCCGACCAGGTTGTCCTTGCGTGGGTCACCGATGCGCACCTTGCCGTAGGCGGCTTTGACGCGGGCAACCACTTCGTCCTTGATGGAGCGGTGCACGATCAGGCGACGCAGGGTGGTGCAGCGCTGGCCCGCAGTACCGACCGCGGCGAACAGGATGCCGCGCACGGCCAGGTCGAGATCGGCGCTCGGGGCCAGGATCATGGCGTTGTTGCCACCCAGCTCGAGGATGCTGCGGCCAAATCGGGCGGCTACACGCGGGCCCACTTCGCGGCCCATGCGGGTGCTGCCGGTGGCGCTGACCAGCGGTACGCGTGGATCATCCACCAAGGCTTCGCCGGCTTCGCGACCACCGATCACCAGCTGGCTCAGGCCTTCCGGTGCATCGCCAAAGGCTTTCAGGGCCTTCTCGAACAGTGCCTGGCAGGCCAGGGCGGTCAGCGGGGTCTTCTCGGACGGTTTCCACACCACGGCGTTGCCGCAGACCAGCGCCAGCGCGGTGTTCCAGGCCCAGACCGCTACGGGGAAGTTGAAGGCGCTGATGACGCCGACCACGCCCAGCGGGTGCCAGGTCTCGCGCATGTGGTGGCCTGGACGCTCGGAAGCGATAGTCAGGCCGTACAGCTGACGCGACAGGCCAACGGCGAAGTCGCAGATATCGATCATTTCCTGCACTTCACCCAGGCCTTCCTGGGTGATCTTGCCGGCCTCGATGGACACCAGTTCGCCCAGCTCGGCCTTGTGTGCACGCAGCACTTCACCGAACAGACGCACCAGCTCGCCACGGCGCGGGGCCGGCACGCTGCGCCAGGCTTCGAAAGCTTTGTGGGCCTGGTCGATGCGGGCAGTGGTCTCGGCTTTGCCGAGCAGTTTCACCGAGGCGATCTGGCTACCGTCGATCGGGGTGTGAACAGGGTAGTCACCCTGGGTGTAAGCCTCGGCGGCAACGCCAAGGCGCTCGAGCAATCCAGCGACCATGTGCTTCTCCTACAGGGGGTGAAGGGTTGAAAACCTGATGTGGATCAGTATTAATCCGATGACACTAGCGTAACAAACGACCTTTATTCCGCATATCATTCCGTCAGGTAATGATCCTCCTGCCGTAGAGACCGCTATGTCCAAACGCCTGGTACCCTCGATGACCGCCTTGCAGTGCTTCGAGGCTGCTGCTCGCCACTTGAGCTTCACCCGCGCGGCCGAAGAGCTGCACCTGACCC
Organism: Pseudomonas guariconensis; assembly: GCF_900102675.1. GTDB lineage: Bacteria > Pseudomonadota > Gammaproteobacteria > Pseudomonadales > Pseudomonadaceae > Aquipseudomonas > Aquipseudomonas guariconensis. The sequence goes on along the minus strand of NZ_FMYX01000004.1, from coordinate 262,148 downwards.
AGAGTGCGGTCAGCAAGCAGGTCGCGCAGCTCGAAGAGATGCTCCGGCATCATCTGTTCCTGCGTATCCGCCGACGTTTGCAACTCACACCAGCCGGCTCGCTGTACCTGGCCGAAGTCAACAAGATTCTCACCCAGGTGGACATGTCCAGCCGCTACGTCCTGACCTATGGCGAGCAGACCGAAGTATTGAAGGTAGCCACCCAACCAAGCTTTGGCGTGCGCTGGTTGATTCCGCACCTCAAGGGCTTCGGCAAGCGCTACCCGAACATTCATTTGGACATCCGCAACGAAATGGAGCCTTTCGCCCTGCTTCAGGGCTCGGCGGATGCAGTGTTCTTCTATGGCCAGGGCACCTGGCCAGGCGCCACCTGCGTGGAGCTGTTCGGCGAAGAGGTGGTGCCGGTGTGCGCGCCGGAGCTGTTGCAAGGCCGTGAGCTCAAGGACGCCAGTGCGGTGGCGCAGCTTGTGTTGTTGCAAAGCACCTCGCGCCCGGAGGCCTGGCACGAGTGGTTCCTGGAGCAAGGGCTGCATACCGACAACAGCTACCACGGGCCACGCTTCGACACCTTCTATATGGCGCTGAGCGCGGCACAAGCCGGTTGCGGCGTGGCGCTGGTGCCCCGCTACCTGGTGGCCAAGGAACTGGCCGAGGGCAGCCTGGTGATGGCCTGGAACCATGCGATGAAGAGCAACGGCGCGCATTACCTGGCGTTCGCCGAACATGCCGCGGAGGTGCCGAAGGTGCGGGCGTTGGTGGAGTGGATCAAAGACCAGCTGCAAGGCTGATAGGTGGGACCAGAAGGTCGATCCAAAAAGGAATGACACCTGCACTTTTTTTCGCTTGTGGGGAAAGTGCATTCCCAGCTTTCATGTAAGGGTACTCACTCACCCCCAGGAAGCTAGCGATGCCCGCCCACGATTTCGTCAGCCCCGACAGCATCCGCGCGCAGTTCTCTGCCGCAATGTCCCTCATGTACAAACAGGAAGTGCCTCTGTACGGCACGCTGCTGGAGCTGGTGAGCGAAATCAACCAGCAGGTCATGACCCAGCAGCCCAAGATCGCCGAAGCCCTGCGCTGGACCGGTGAAATCGAGCGCCTCGATCAAGAGCGCCACGGCGCCATCCGCGTCGGTACCGCCGAGGAGCTCGCGACCATCGCCCGCCTGTTCGCGGTCATGGGCATGGAGCCGGTCGGCTACTACGACCTGAGCAGCGCCGGCGTGCCTGTGCATTCCACCGCGTTTCGCGCGGTACACGAGCAGTCCCTGCACATCAGCCCGTTCCGCGTGTTCACCTCGCTGCTGCGCCTGGAACTGATCGACAACCCGCAGCTGCGCGAACTGGCCCAGGGCATCCTGGCCAAGCGCAAGATCTTCACCCCGCGGGTGCTGGAGCTGATCGCCCAGTGCGAGCGCGACGGCGGCCTGAGCGCCAGCGATGCCGATACGTTCGTGCAGGAAGCGCTGCACACCTTCCGCTGGCACCAGGACGCCACTGTCACGGCCGAGCAGTACCAGCAATTGCACGACCAGCATCGCCTGATCGCCGATGTCGTGGCCTTCAAGGGCCCGCACATCAACCACCTGACCCCACGTACCCTGGACATCGACGCCATCCAGCTGGGCATGCCAGCCAAAGGCATTCCGCCCAAGGCTGTGGTCGAAGGCCCGCCCACCCGCCGACACCCGATCTTGCTGCGTCAGACCAGCTTCAAGGCGCTGCAGGAAAAGGTCGCGTTCAGCGATGCACAAGGCAGCCACACCGCGCGTTTCGGCGAGATCGAACAACGCGGTGCGGCGCTGACCCCCAAGGGTCGCCAGCTCTATGACCGCTTGCTCAACGCCACCCGCGAGGCCCTGGGCGGCGCACCGGCCGAAGCCAACGCCGAACGCTACATGGCGCTGCTCAAGGCGCAGTTCGCCGAATTCCCGGACGACCTGGTGCAGATGCGCGAACAGGGGCTGGCGTACTTCCGCTACTTTGCCACCGAAAAAGGCTTGGCCGCCCGCGACCAGCAAGGTCGTCCGACCACCCTGCAAGGCCTGATCGATGCCGGCCACGTGCATTTCGAGGCGCTGGTGTACGAAGACTTCCTGCCGGTCAGCGCCGCCGGGATCTTCCAGTCCAACCTGGGCGACGATGCCCAGGCCGAGTACGGCAGCAACGCCAACCGCGAGGCATTCGAAGCGGCACTGCAGATGAAGGTACAGGATGAACTGGCGCTGTATGCCCAGAGCGAGCAGCGCTCACTCGAGGCTTGTGCCCAGGCGCTGAACCTCAAGTCGCTGTAAGCCATTAGCCGGTAAACCCGCTCCCAGGCCCCTCCAGGAGCGGGTTTACCCGCGAACAGCCAGATCAATCGGAATTCGAGCGATCCCGCGATTGGGTCTCAAGGATGCTCACATCCGGTAGGTTCATCGCCGCCGCCTCTTCCTGCAAGAAGGCGCTCAACCTGCGCAAACGCTCTCCCCCAGGCCTCGTTCGTGGCCACACCAGGTAGTAATCCATGCCACTGGGCACCGCTGTCGGCCACGGCAGACTCAGGCGTCCCTGGGCCACGTCCTCGGCCACCATCAGCAGATCGCCCATGGAGATGCCATAGCCACGGGCAGCTGCGATCATGCCCAGCTCCAGGGTATCGAACACCTGCCCGCCCTTGAGCGAGACCTTGTCGGTGAGCCCCATGCGCTCCAGCCAGGCGCGCCAATCGCGTTTGTCCGGCGTCGGGTGCAACAGCTCGATGCCGGCCAGGCGTCGCTCGTCCCATGGGCCATCATCGAGCAGGCCCGGCGCGCCCACCGGGATCAGCAGCTCGGAGAACAGCCGACGCACCTCCCAGTCCGCGGGAAATAACCCATCGCTGAGCAACACCGCACAGTCGAACGGCTCCTGATTGAAGTCCACATGGTCCACGTCCATCCAGGCGCTGGTCAGTTGCACCTCGTTGCCTGGCTGCAGGTGACGGAACTGGCTCAGGCGCGACAACAGCCAGCGCATGGTCAAGGTCGACGGGGCCTTCATGCGCAAGATGTCGTCTTCGCCGCGCAAGGTGTCGCAGGCCCGCTCCAGCGCACTGAAGCCCTCACGCACGCCGGGCAACAGCACCCGCGCCGCCTCGGTCAGTTGCAGGCTGCGACCGTTGCGCACGAACAAGCGGCAGGCGAAGTGATCCTCCAGGGTGCGGATATGCCGGCTGACCGCGCTCTGGGTGATGGACAGTTCCTCACCGGCGCGGGTGAACGAGCTCAGCCGAGCGGCGGCTTCGAATGCGCGTAGCGCATAGAGCGGGGGAAGCTGACGAGACATCTGGCACCTGCCCAGCGGGGCGAGAATGGAATGCACAGGATCATATATGCATGAGTCCGACTCATGCCAACGATCGCATTTATCCTTTTGTGCAAAGTTGACCGAAGCCTCAGAATCAACGGCTCGCTCAACAGATTCAGGAAAAAGGACATCCCAATGCACGTCGCGCCCACCACCGAACTCAAGGCTCTGCTGCGCCTGGCCGGCCCGCTGATCGCCTCGCAGTTGGCGCACATGCTGATGGTACTGACCGACACCCTGATGATGGCCCGCATCAGCCCACAGGCCCTGGCCGGGGGTGGACTGGGGGCCGCCAGTTATTCGTTCGTGTCGATCTTCTGCTTGGGCGTGATTGCTGCGGTCGGCACCTTGGTCGCCATCCGCCAGGGCGCCGGGGACGTTCCCGGCGCGACCCGTCTGGCGCAGAACGGCCTGTGGCTGGCCTGGGGCCTGGCCCTGGTGGCCGCGCTGGTGCTGTGGAACCTGGAGCCGGCCCTGCTGCTGTTTGGCCAACAGCCGGAGAACGTCGCCTCGGCGATGGAGTTCCTCACGCTGCTGCCGCTGGCCCTGCCCGGCTACCTGACCTTCATGGCCCTGCGTGGCTTCACCAGCGCCCTGGGCCGTTCGACGCCGGTGATGGTCATCAGCCTGGTGGGCACGGTGCTCAACTATGTGTTCAACCATGCGCTGATCGAAGGCATGTTCGGCCTGCCCAAGCTGGGCCTGATGGGCATCGGCCTGGTCACGGCGGTGGTGTCGATGGGCATGGCCATTGCGCTTGCCCTGTACATTCGCTGGCACAAGGCCTACGCCGCCTACCCGCTGCGCAAGGGCCTGTCGCGCCCATCCCTGCCCGCCTTGCGTGAGCTGTGGCGCCTGGGCCTGCCGATCGGTGGCACCTACATGGTAGAGGTCGGCCTGTTCGCCTTCGCCGCCCTGTGCATGGGGGTGCTGGGCAGCACGGAGCTGGCGGCGCACCAGATCGCCCTGCAGATCGTCTCCACCGCGTTCATGGTGCCGACGGGCCTGTCGTATGCGGTGACCATGCGCGTGGGGTTGTACTACGGTGGTGGGAATCTGCTGGCCGCACGCAGCGCCGGGCGGGTGGGGATCGGTTTCGGGGCGATGATCATGTTCGCTTTCGCGGCATTGTTCTGGTTACTGCCCGATACGCTGGTCGGTTTGTTCATCGACCGTGACGACCCAGCTTTCGCGGCGATCTTCCAATTGGCCGTGAGCCTGGTGATGGTCGCGGCCTGGTTCGAATTGTTCGATGGCATGCAGACCATCGCCATGGGCTCTATCCGCGGGCTGAAGGACGCCAAGACCACCTTCCTCATCGGCCTGTGCTGCTATTGGCTGGTGGGGGCACCCAGCGCCTGGCTGTTCACCTTCACCCTCGGCGGTGGCGCGGTGGGTGTGTGGTGGGGCCTGGCCTTGGGGCTGGCCTGCGCAGCGGTGGCGCTGACCCTTGGCTTCGAGTGGCGGACCAAGCGGATGCTGGGCAAGGCGCACAAGGCTGAAGCTGCACCGATGTCGGTGTGATCCCACAGGGCTGGCGAAGCCCTGTGGGAGCGGGTTCCCCCCGCGAAAATACCGCCGCAGCTATAGACTCACTACCTGCGCCTGCGCCGCCTGCTGCAGGTAATCCATCAACGCCTCCACCGGAAGGGGTTTGCTCACCAGGTATCCCTGCACTTGGTCGCAGCCGAACCCACGCAGCAGCGCTAACTGCTCTTCGGTCTCCACCCCTTCGGCCACCACCTCCAGGTTGAGGTTGTGCGCCAGGTTGATCATGGCGTGCACCAGCTTGCGGTTCTCCTCGCGTAGCTCCATGCCGCCAACGAAGCTGCGATCCACCTTGAGCAGAGTGATCGGCAGGCTGTTCAGGTGCACGAACGACGAAAAACCTGTGCCGAAGTCATCCAGGGAAAAGCGCACGCCCAGGCGCCCCAAGGCGTCCATCGTCTGGCGGACCAGCTCGTTGCGGCGCATGACGGCAGTCTCGGTGAGCTCGAATTCCAGCCAGCGGGCATCGACACCATGCTCGATGATCAAGCGGCTGAGCGTGGCCAGCAACTGGCTGTCCTGGAATTGGCGGAAGCTCAGGTTAACCGCCATGTGCAAGGGTTCGAGCCCGCGCTCTCGCAAGGCCTGCATGTCGCGCAGGGCCCGGGAGATCACCCAGTAGCCCAAGGGCACGATCAAGCCGCTCTGCTCGGCCAGGGGCACGAATTCGCTCGGTGGCAGCAGGCCTCGCTCGGCATGACGCCACCGCACCAGGGCCTCGAGGCCGACGATGCGTCCATCGCCCAGGCTCAGCCGGGGCTGGTAGTGCAGCTCCAGCTCGTCGCGACGCAGGGCCCGGCGCAGCTCGCTTTCCAGATCGGCCAGGCTGCGGGCGTTGCGGTTGATCCGCTCGTTGAACACATGGAAGGTGCAGCCCTGGCTGCCCTTGGCCTGGCGCATGGCGATATGGGCGTGCCACATCAGCGGATCGGCGCCGGCCTGGGCCCGGGCGTGGGCCACGCCCAGGCTGGCACCGAGCAACAGGCTCTCGCCATCGACCCAATAGGGTTCGGCGAGGGCCTCGACGATGCGCTCGGCCATCCACTCGGCGCGGTTGGCATCACGCCGGGTGTCGATCAGCAGGGCGAATTCGTCGCTTCCCAGGCGGGCCAGCTGGTCCCCGGCCTCCAGTTGCTGCTTCAACCGCGCCACCACTTGCAGGATGAGGCGGTCGCCGCCCTGATGGCCCAAGGCATCGTTGACGTGGCGGAAGTTGTCCAGGTCCAGGTGACCCAGCGCGACGCCACGGCCTTCGTTTTCCGCCAGACGCGCCGTCAGCAGCGCCTGGAAGCCCTGGCGATTGGCGATGCCGGTCAAGGGGTCCTGCTCGGCCAGGCGCTGCAAGGTGGCCACCAGCACGCCCCGCTCGCGCACGTGGCGCAGGGAACGACGCAGCGCATCGCCACTCAACTGCTCGCGCACCAGCCAGTCGCTGACCGCGCTGGGTGGCGTGTCAGGCTCTTCATCGAGCAACAGGATGGTGGGCAGGTCACAACGACCGGGGGCCGGCTGCAATGCCGGCCTCGCCAAAACGACGGCTTGGCGGTCATTGGCGAACAGACTGTCCACCGATTCCCAATTCGGTGCGGTCAACAAGACCGCGCTCCCGGCCAGCGGCTGCAGGCACTCGCGCAGCAGGGTGGCCCATTCCGGCTCATCAGCCAACAGCAGCAAACGCAACGGTTCGACAGGCGTGGACAAGCGAGCTCCTTAGGCTTGAACAGTAGGACGACGGGCGCGGAGCATCCAGCCCTCACGAATGAAAATAATTTTCACTTAAAGTGCCACTCCATAGCCAGTATCCCGACGCATTTTGTCGTGCATCCTGCGCGAAAGTAACAAAAGCGGCAAATCCGATTCGCGCCTTGCATCACACTGTCAGACGGTAACGCCACAACCGCCCCATGCCTGCTAGAATGCGCGGCTATTTTCTGGTGACCCCCGGTTTCTAGCATGTCCCGACTCAATCCCCGGCAACAAGAAGCCTGTGACTACGTCGGCGGCCCTCTATTGGTGCTCGCCGGTGCAGGCTCCGGCAAGACCAGCGTGATCACACGCAAGATCGCCCACCTCATCCAGAACTGCGGCATCCGTGCCCAGTACATCGTGGCCATGACCTTCACCAACAAGGCCGCGCGCGAGATGAAGGAGCGGGTCGGCACCCTCCTGCGTCCAGGTGAAGGCCGCGGCTTGACCGTGTGCACCTTCCACAACCTGGGGCTGAACATCATCCGCAAGGAGCATGAGCGCCTGGGCTACAAGCCGGGCTTCTCGATCTTCGACGAGACCGACATCAAGGCCTTGCTGTCGGACATCATGCAAAAGGAATACTCAGGCGACGACGGCATCGACGAGATCAAGAACATGATCGGTGCCTGGAAGAACGACCTGATCCTGCCCGCCGAGGCCCTGGAAAAAGCCCGCAATCCCCGCGAGCAGACCGCCGCCATCGTCTACACCCACTACCAGCGTACGCTCAAGGCGTTCAATGCAGTGGACTTCGACGACCTGATCCTGCTGCCGGTGAAGCTGTTCGAAGAACACAAGGATGTACTCGAACGTTGGCAGAACCGTGTGCGCTACCTGCTGGTGGACGAATACCAAGACACCAACGCCAGCCAGTACCTGCTGGTGAAAATGCTGATCGGGATGCGCAACCAGTTCACCGTGGTGGGCGACGACGACCAGTCGATCTACGCCTGGCGGGGCGCACGTCCTGAAAACCTCATGTTGCTCAAGGAGGACTACCCCTCCCTGAAAGTGGTGATGCTGGAGCAGAACTACCGCTCCACCAGCCGCATCCTGCGCTGCGCCAACGTGCTGATCGCCAACAACCCACATGCTTTCGAGAAGCAGCTGTGGAGCGAGATGGGCGTGGGTGACGAGATCCGTGTGATCCGCTGCAAGAACGAGGAAGCCGAGGCCGAGCGCGTGGCCATGGAAATCCTCACCTTGCACCTGCGCACCAACCGGCCCTACAGCGACTTCGCCATCCTCTACCGGGGTAACTACCAGGCCAAGCTGATCGAGCTCAAGCTCCAGCACCACCAGGTGCCGTACCGCCTTTCCGGCGGCAACAGCTTCTTCGGACGCCAGGAGGTCAAGGACCTCATGGCCTACCTGCGCCTGCTGGTAAACCCGGACGACGACAACGCCTACCTACGCGTGATCAATGTGCCGCGCCGGGAAATCGGCTCCACCACCCTGGAAAAACTCGGCAACTACGCCACAGAGCGTGGCGTGTCGATGTACGCTGCCAGCGAGGAGCTGGGCCTGGGCGAGCACCTGGATGCCCGTTACACCGAGCGCCTGCAGCGCTTCAAGCACTGGCTCGACGGGGTGCGCCAGCGCGTGGCCCTGGAAGACCCGATCGCGGCCCTGCACGACATGATCCGCGACATCGACTACGAGAACTGGATCCGCCAGAACACCGCCAGCGACAAGGCGGCGGAGTTCCGTATCAGCAACGTCTGGTTCCTGATCGATGCCTTGAAGAACACCCTCGAGAAGGACGAAGAGGGTGACATGACCATCGAGGACGCCATCGGCAAGCTGGTGCTGCGCGACATGCTCGAGCGCCAGCAGGAAGAGGAAGAAAACGCCGAAGGTGTGCAGATGATGACCTTGCACGCCTCCAAGGGCCTGGAATTCCCTTACGTGTTCATCATGGGCATGGAGGAGGAAATCCTTCCGCACCGCTCCAGCATCGAGGCCGACACCATCGAGGAAGAGCGGCGTCTGGCCTACGTGGGCATTACCCGCGCCCGCCAGACCCTGGCCTTCACCTTTGCCGCCAAGCGCAAGCAGTACGGCGAAATCATCGACTGCACCCCCAGCCGGTTCCTGGACGAACTGCCGCCGGACGACCTGGCCTGGGAGGGCCTGGACGACGCGCCTGTCGAAGTGAAGGCCGCGCGCGGCAACAATGCGCTGGCCGACATCCGGGCCATGCTCAGACGCTGATCAACCCTTATTATTCAACCTTTGCCGCGGCCTGGTCCGTGGCCACCTTTGCTACATCGAGGAATACCACAGTGGAAGCACTGAAGCAGAAGATTCGCGAAGAAGGCATCGTGCTTTCCGATCAGGTTCTCAAAGTCGACGCGTTTCTCAACCACCAGATCGATCCGGCGCTGATGCAGCTGATCGGTGACGAGTTCGCCCGTTTGTTCGCCGACTCCGGTGTGACCAAGATCGTCACCATCGAAGCCTCAGGGATAGCCCCGGCGGTGATGACCGGCCTGAAGCTGGGCGTGCCGGTGATCTTCGCCCGCAAGCACCAGTCGCTGACCCTGACCGAGAACCTGCTGACCGCCTCGGTGTACTCCTTCACCAAGCAGACCGAGAACACCGTGGCCATCTCGCCGCGTCACCTCAACAGCAGCGACCGCGTGCTGGTGATCGATGACTTCCTGGCCAACGGCAAGGCATCCCAGGCGCTGATCTCGATCATCAAGCAGGCCGGTGCCACCGTTGCAGGCCTGGGCATCGTGATCGAAAAATCGTTCCAGGGCGGCCGCGCCGAACTGGACAGCCAGGGCTACCGCGTCGAGTCGCTGGCTCGGGTCAAGTCGCTCGAAGGCGGAGTGGTCACGTTCATCGACTGATGCCTCCTGGGGCCGCCTTGCGGCCCCTGCTACCTCCGGGTGGCGGCCAACCCTGCCAGCAGCAATCGCTGGTACAGCTCTTCCTTAAGCCCCTGCGGCTGCGCCAACCCCATCCGCGCCAACTGCGCCGGATAGGCCTCGGGCGCGGGCGCATCCAGCGCTGCCTTGCCCAACGCCAGCACTTCACTCAATTTGAATTTGCTCTTGAGCCAGTTGAGTGCCCGAAGCAAATCCCGCTCCTCGGCCGTGAAATCACACCCCAATGGATACTCCGGGAACAGCCGCGCATGCCGCTCGCGTATCGCCTCCAGACGCTCGGGCGTGTTGTCGGTAAAGCGCGTGGCCAGCGTGAAGCCTTTGGGCAGCTTGCCCGCCGCCTTCGCCTGCTCCATCAACGGCTGCTGGAAACGTGAATCGCTGATCGCCAGCAACCTGGCGATGACTTCGCTATCGGTCTGTCCACGCAGATCGGCGATACCGTATTCGGTCACCACGATGTCACGCAGATGCCGGGGAATGGTGCAGTGACCGTAGTTCCAGAACAGGTTGGAAGTCACCTCGCCCCCGGACTCGCGCCAGCTGCGCAGGAGCAGCAGGGAGCGCCCGCCCTCCAGGGCATGCGCTTGCGCGACAAAGTTGTATTGCCCGCCTACCCCGCTGAGCACCCGGCCATCCTCAAGCTGGTCGGCCACGCCGGCACCGAGCAAGGTCATGCCGAATGCTGTGTTGATGAAACGAGCGTCGCGGCGCTGGCGACGCTTGAGCGACTCCTGCCCGTACAGCTCGTTGATGTAGCTGATCGCGGTCATGACGAAACGGTCGCGTTGCTCAAGAGGCATCTCCCGCAGACGCCGGTAGAACGCCTCGGGGCCCAGGAAGAATCCGCCGTGCACCAAAGCCCCGTGCTCGTCGGCCGGGCGCCGTACCACCCCCGCCTCGGCCAGCACCAGCAAACCGTTGACGAACATCTCGCTGCAGCCATACAGCCCCTGGGCAAAGGCATCGCGCCCACCCTCGCGCTCGATCAATCCCTGCCAGGGCGTGAGGTCCAGAGCATCGAGCAGTGCCCGGTAGCCGGCGTTGTCACCCTGGCGCGCCAACAAGGCCGCGGTCACCGCATCGCCCATGGCGCCGATGCCGATCTGCAGGGTACCGCCATCGCGCACCAGGGCACTGGCGTGAAGCCCAATGCAGTGGTCCTGGGTGGTGACCGGCATGTTCGGGGTACAAAACAACCGGCGCCGCTCAGGCTCGTCGATCAACAGGTCGAAGGCTTCCCGGCCAAGTTCGGCCCCTGCAGGCATGTAGGGCAGCTCGGTGTGCACCTGGCCGAGCAGCAGGATGGTCTCACCGGCGGCGCGACGACGGGCGATCATCGGCAACAGGTCGAGGGTGATGTCCGGGTTACAGGCAAGGCTCAGGTGATCGGGGCGCTCGGGCGTGGCGGCTACCAACTGGGCGATCAGGTTCAGGCCCTTGGCGTTGATGTCCCGCGCCGCATGGGTGTAGTTGCTGCTGACATAGTTCTGCTGGGCGCTCTCGCTGTGCAGCAGGCTGCCAGGCTGCAGGAAGAACTGCTCGACGCGGATGTTGCCGGGCAGGCTGTCGTTGCGCAGGTCGGCGAGGTAGTCGAGCTCTTCATAATCGGCAAAAACCCGCTCGACGAAGGGCTCCAGAAAACGACGTTGCAAGCCATCGCCAAGCGGCGGCCGCCCGAGGCTCAAAGCGGTGTAGATCGTCAGTTGGCGCTCGGGTAGCTGGCGCACCCTGGCATACAACGCATTGACGAAGGCATTAGGTTTGCCCAGGCCCAAGGGCAGGCCCATGTGGATGTGGGCGGGTAGACGGGCCAGGACCCGTTCTACCGCCTGGTCGAGGGAACAGCATTGGGTCATGGGGCCTCCTGTGAACATCCATGCGCAGGGGTTGGACCGTTATTACCCGTGAAAAAGCCACCCCATTTCGTAGCCCAGAAACACAAAGCCCGCCATGGGAGGCGGGCTTGGGGGAATCAGGCAGGGATTACAGCCCCGACATCTTCTTGATGGCGCCCTTGAGCTCGTCATCCGAGCAGTCGGCACAGGTGCCTTTGGGCGGCATGGCGTTGATACCGGTAATGGCCTTGGCCAGGATGCCGTCCAGACCACCCTGGTGGTCAGCACGCTCCTTCCAGGCGGCGGTATCGCCGATCTTCGGCGCGCCGAGCAAGCCGCTGCCATGGCAAGCGTTGCAATGCTTGGCGATGATTTCATCTGGGGTCTTGGCACCACCGCCACCTGCGGTAGCAGCCACTGCCATGCCTTTGCACTCCTGGCCCTGGACACACACCTGGCCGACCGGCTCGAGGCGCTTGGCGATTTCGTCGTTGGTCGCAGCGGTTGCGCTCATTGCCCAAAGGGCGAATACGGCTGCTGGTACGGCCAGCATCTTCTTGATTTGGTTCACGCGAACACCCTCATGGTGGCTAATCACGCCCGCGGCCACGGATCTGCGAGCGTTTGAAAGTATAGCGGGAACCCCGAAACCGTGGAACGACCCCACAAGGGAAAGGGGTATTGCCGAAACAATGCACTGCGCTGGATCAAAAGTTCGAGGGTGTCGCCGCGCTGATCAGCCGGGCAGGCTCTTCGAAGGGGTTGCGAAAACGGTGTGGACGGGTGCTTTCGAAGTAGTAGCTGTCGCCGGCCTCGAGGATGAACGTCTCGGTACCGACCACCAGCTCGAGCCGGCCTTCGAGCAAGATGCCGGTCTCTTCGCCGTCGTGGGTGAGCATTTCTTCGCCGGTATCGGCCCCGGGCGGATACACCTCGTTGAGGAAGGCGATCGCCCGGTTGGGGTGCGATTTGCCCACCAGCTTCATGGTCACTGCACCGTCGGAGATGTCGATCAGTTCGTGAGCCTTGTAGACGACCTGGGTAGGGCTTTCAGGCGCCAGCTCCACGGAGAAGAACTCGACCATGGACATGGGGATGCCGCTGAGCACCTTGCGCAGGGAGCTGATCGAGGGGCTCACGCTGTTCTTCTCGATCATCGAGATGGTGCTGTTAGTGACGCCCGCGCGTTTGGCGAGTTCACGCTGGGACAGGCCCTTGAGCTTGCGGATGGCTTGCAGTCGTTCACCGACGTCCAAAGCTGGAGCCTCCTGAAACGGTCGAGGTGGGAGCGAAGTGTGAACGATATGATGGCAACGCCGTTCAGTATTTACAACACTTCGCCCCGCAGCCTGTCCGCTTCAGCGCCTCATTCGCCGATATAGTCCAGCGGTACACGCTTGAGGTTGCAGAAGATCTGGTACGGGATCATCCCGGCCTGGGCAGCCACGTCGCTGGCCAGCACCTGCTTGCCCCACAATTCCACCGGACTGCCGACCGTGGCTTCGGGTACGTCGGTCAGATCGACGCAGAGCATGTCCATCGACACCCGGCCGATCAGTTGGGTGCGTTTGCCGGCGACCATCACGGGCGTGCCGGTCGGTGCCTGACGCGGATAGCCGTCGGCATAGCCCATGGCGACCACGCCGACGCGGGTCGGGCGTGGGGTGATGAACTTGGCGCCGTAGCCTACCGGCTCACCGGCCGGCAGTTCGCGCACGCTGATGATCCGCGATTGCAAGGTCATCACCGGCTGCAGGCGCTCGGCCTGGGGCTGGGACACTTCGAACGGGGTGGCGCCGTACAGCATGATGCCGGGGCGCACCCAGTCGCTCGGCACCTGGGGCCAGCCCAGCACCGCAGGCGAATTGCGCAGGCTGCACTCGGCCGCCAGGCCCTGGCGGGCGGCTTCGAACACTGCGACCTGTTGGGCTGTGGCGTCGACATCCAGTTCGTCGGCGCGAGCGAAGTGGCTCATCAGCACGATACGCGCCACTTTCCCGCTGGCCAGCAAGCGCTGGTAGCTTTCTTGGTAATCCTTCGGGTGCAGGCCGACCCGGTGCATGCCGGTGTCCATCTTCAACCAGACCGTCAATGGCTTGTGTACTGGCGTCTTCTCGATCGCTTCGAGCTGCCACAGCGATTGCACCACGCACCACAGGTCATGTTCGGCGATCAGCGCCAGCTCGCTCGCCTCGAAGAAACCTTCGAGCAACAGCACCGGGGCTTTGATCCCGGCGGCGCGCAGCTCCAGCGCTTCCTCGATGCAGGCCACGGCAAAACCATCGGCCTCGGTTTCCAGGGCCAAAGCGCAACGCACCGCGCCATGGCCGTAGGCATCGGCCTTGATCACGGCAAGGGCTTTGGCGCCGGACAGCTCACGGGCCAGGTGGTAATTGTGGCGAAGGGCTTGAAGGTCGATCAGGGCACGGGCGGGACGCATGGCGGCAGCCTTCTGGCAGTCTGGTTATGAATTAAGTCCCTGGCGCGACAGGCGTGGGGTAGTGCCCGCCGAGCCAGGGTGAGGGAACGGTTTACGGCAGCGCGGCGACTACCGACATCTCGACGAGGATTTCCGGCTCGCACAGCTTGGCCTCGACCGTCGCGCGGGCCGGAGCGACGCCTTGGGGCAGCCACTGATCCCACACCGCGTTCATGCCCAGGAAATGCGCGTCGATGTCCTTGAGGTAGATGGTCACCGAGAGCAAACGGGTCTTGTCGGTGCCGGCCAGCTCCAGCAGGCGCTCGATGTTGGCCAGCACCTCGCGGGTCTGCTGTTCGATCCCGGCGTCCAGATCGTCCCCCACCTGGCCCGCCAAGTAGACAGTGCCGTTATGGGTGACGATCTGGCTCATGCGCTCATTGGTGAGCTGGCGCTGGATTGCCATGCTTGGAAATCTCCTGGTTGTTGCCGTAACGCGAAATATCGAGGCCTTCGGCGCTGATCTGTGGCTTCTTGCGCGCGATCAGGTCGGCCAGCAAGCGACCGGAACCACAGGCCATGGTCCAGCCCAAGGTACCGTGACCGGTGTTCAGGAACAGGTTGCGGTACGGGGTGGCGCCCACGATCGGGGTCCCGTCCGGGGTGGCCGGGCGCAGGCCGGTCCAGAAGCTGGCCTGGCTCAGGTCGCCGCCGCGAGGATAAAGATCGTTGACGATCATCTCCAGGGTTTCGCGCCGACGCGGGTTCAGCGAAAGGTCGAAGCCTGCGATTTCGGCCATGCCGCCCACACGAATGCGGTTGTCGAAACGGGTGATGGCGACCTTGTAGGTTTCGTCGAGAATGGTCGAGGTCGGGGCCATGTCCGCGTTGGTGATCGGTACGGTCAGCGAGTAGCCCTTGAGCGGGTAGACCGGCGCCTTGATGCCCAGCGGCTTGAGCATCTGCGGAGAATAGCTACCCAGGGCGAGGACGTAGCGGTCGGCCGTTTCCAGCTTGCCGTCGATCCATACACCATTGATGCGGTCACCCGCGAAGTCCAGGCGCTGGATGTTCTGGTCGAAGCGGAACTCGACGCCCAGCTTGACCGCCATCTCGGCGAGCTTGGTAGTGAACAGTTGGCAGTCGCCGGTCTGGTCGTTCGGCAGGCGCAGGGCGCCGGCCAGGATGTCCTTCACGCCGGCCAGGGCAGGTTCTACGCGGGCGATGCCGTCGCGGTCGAGCAGCTCGTAAGGCACGCCGGATTGTTCGAGGACAGCGATGTCCTTGGCGGCAGCGTCCACCTGGGCCTGGGTGCGGAACAGCTGGGTGGTGCCCAGGGAGCGGTTTTCGTAGGCAATGCCGGTTTCGGCGCGCAGTTCATCGAGGCAGTCGCGGCTGTACTCGGACAGACGCACCATGCGCTCCTTGTTCACCGCATAGCGGTTGGCGGTGCAGTTGCGCAGCATCTGCGCCATCCACAGGTACTGGTCGACATCACCGGTGAGCTTGATAGCCAAAGGGGCGTGGCGCTCGAGCAGCCACTTGATGGCCTTGAGCGGCACACCTGGGGCAGCCCATGGAGAGGCATAGCCGGGCGAGATCTGGCCTGCGTTGGCAAAGCTGGTTTCCATGGCCACCGCTGGCTGGCGGTCGACCACCGTCACTTCGAAACCTTGCCGGGCCAGATAGTAGGCACTGGCGGTTCCGATCACACCGCTACCAAGTACCAGAACTCGCATTGTTTATTCCTCGCACGCGGCGCACCGCAGACTTTTGTTGAAATGGCTGGATTGGGCGCAGTATAGGGAGGAATAGCCAGTGCATTTCACTATATAAAAGCCTATATTTGGCGAGAATTCTCGGCAAAATCGCCTTTCACGGAGGGGCATCCCCTATGAGAACCCAGCACCAGACCAAGCGTGAACTGGACAAGATCGACCGCAATATTCTGCGTATCCTGCAGAACGATGGCCGTATCTCGTTCACTGAACTGGGCGAAAAGGTCGGCCTTTCCACTACCCCTTGCACCGAGCGGGTTCGCCGCCTGGAACGCGAGGGGATCATCATGGGCTACAACGCCCGGCTCAATCCGCAGCACCTGAAGGGCAGCCTGCTGGTGTTCGTGGAGATCAGCCTGGACTACAAGTCCGGCGACACCTTCGAGGAGTTCCGCCGCGCCGTGCTCAAGCTGCCTCACGTGCTGGAGTGCCACCTGGTTTCCGGCGATTTTGACTACCTGGTGAAGGCGCGCATTTCGGAGATGGCCTCCTACCGCAAGCTGCTCGGCGACATTCTGCTCAAGCTGCCCCACGTGCGCGAGTCCAAGAGCTACATCGTGATGGAAGAAGTCAAAGAGAGCCTCTGCCTGCCGATTCCGGAGTGAGGCTCAGACCAATACCTGGCGGGTGGTGGCAATGAACTGATGCACCAGTTCCTCGGCCTGCGGCTCGATCATCTGCTCAGGCCCCCGCCCTCGCGGGCAGGCCAGCCGTGGCGTGGTGCCGAACAGTCGGCAGATCATCGGGCGCTCTTGATAGACCGTGCAGCCATTGGGACCCAGGTGCACACAGTCGAGGCGCTCGAGCGCGGCGTCCTGCTCGGCGCGGGATTTGCGCGGCAGGCGTGCCATCTCCTCGGCTGAGGTCGTGACCGGGCCGCAGCAGTCGTGACAACCCGGCTCGCACTCGAAGGATGGGATCAGTTCGCGCAAAAAGTGGATCTTGTGGCTGTTGCAGGACATAACGAGATAAGCAGCAGGAAAAAGTGAGGAAATTATAGGCCTGTTCGCAGGCAAATCTGCTCCCGCGCATCGAACCGGTAAGCGCGGTTTATCCACGAACGACGGCGCAGGCCTCGCAGTTGCCCACCTTGCACCTGCGACTTATCCTCGCCCTTTGGCCTTAGCACCGGGAAACGACAGATGATCCACAGCGCGCAGCACGCCGCCTCTTATTACGCCGCCAGCAGCGTGCCGCACCCCGACTACCCGGCGCTCGAAGGTGAGCACAGCGCTGATGTGTGCATCGTCGGCGGCGGCTATTCGGGCCTCAATACTGCCATTGAGCTGGCCGAGCGTGGTTTGTCCGTCATTCTGCTGGAAGCGCGCAAGATCGGCTGGGGTGCCAGCGGACGCAACGGCGGGCAATTGATCCGCGGCGTTGGCCATGGTCTGGAGCAATTCCTGCCCATCCTCGGCGAGCAAGGCGTACGCAACTTGAAACTCATGGGCCTGGAAGCAGTGGATATCGTCCGCGAGCGTGTCGAGCGCCATGCCATCGCCTGCGACCTGACCTGGGGCTACTGCGACCTGGCCAACAAGCCGGGTGAGCTGGAAGGCTTCGCCGAAGACGCCGAGGAACTGCGCAGCCTCGGTTATCGTCATGAACTGCGCCTGGTACCGGCCTCGGACATGCACAGTGTGGTGGGCTCGGATCGCTACGTGGGCGGTCTGATCGACATGGGTTCGGGCCATCTGCATCCGCTCAACCTGGCCTTGGGCGAAGCACGGGTCGCCGCCAGCCTGGGCGTGAAGCTGCACGAACAGTCTGAGGTGACGCGCATCGACTATGGCTCGCAGGTGCAGGTCCATACCGCCAAAGGGCGTGTGCGTGCCGGCACCCTGGTGCTGTGCTGCAATGCCTACCACAACGACCTGAATCGCGAGCTGGGCGGCAAGGTGCTGCCTGCCGGTAGCTATATCATTGCCACCGAGCCACTGGGCGAGGAACGTGCCCGCCAACTGTTGCCACAGAACATGGCGGTCTGCGATCAGCGAGTGGCGCTGGACTACTATCGCCTGTCGGCCGACCACCGCCTGCTGTTCGGCGGAGCCTGTCATTACTCCGGGCGCGACCCGAAGGACATCGCCGCCTACATGCGCCCCAAGATGCTCAAGGTATTTGCGCAACTGGCCGATGTGCGCATCGACTATCAATGGGGCGGCATGATCGGCATCGGCGCCAACCGCCTGCCGCAGATCGGGCGCCTGGCCAGCCAGCCGAACGTCTATTACGCCCAGGCGTACTCCGGCCACGGCGTGAACGCCACCCACCTGGCCGGGCGCCTGCTGGGTGAGGCCATCAGCGGCCAGCAGAGCGGTCGCTTCGACCTGTTCGCCCAGGTCCCACATATCACCTTCCCCGGCGGAAGGCTGCTGCGTTCGCCGCTGCTGGCCTTGGGCATGCTCTGGCATCGGCTCAAGGAGTTGGTCTGACTCCAGGCACTACCCCCGCTCCTACAACAATTGCGGTTAGTCCTTCCAGAAGGGTTTATGCCCTTCTTCGCGAGCCTGCTCCCAGCTCAGTCCCACATCCTTCAGTTGGCTATCATCCAACTGCAACAAGACCCGGCGAGTGCGCCAGCGGTGCAGCATCAACCCCCAGCGTCCCAGCCCGGCCGGGGCGTTGTAGACCTTCGGCCGCAGGCCTTCTTCCAGTTCTTTAGCCAATAATTGCAAACGTACGTCGCTCACGCCGTCCATCGCCACGCTCTCCTGCTCTGATCGAACCCTGGAAAAAGCATGCCGTTTCGCGCCCTCGACAATACAGATCCAATACCGGCTTATTATTCCCATACAGAATTGGCCGAAACAGGACTGAATGGCGTATTTTCCACCCATCTGTACCCGTCCTAGTCGCAGACGGTTCCAAGGAGTATGCCGTGACCCTTTACCTCAACCTTGCCGAACTGCTTGGCGCACGCATCGAACAAGGCCTGTACCGCCCCGGCCAGCGCCTGCCATCGGTGCGTGCCCTGAGCCTTGAGCATGGGGTCAGCCTGAGCACGGTGCAGCAGGCCTATCGTCTGCTCGAAGACAACGGCCTGGTCTCGCCGCGGCCCAAGTCCGGCTATTTCGTCGCCGAGGACCGCAGTCTTCCTGCGCTGCCCGCCATGAGCCGCACCGCCCAACGTCCGGTGGATATCTCGCAGTGGGACCAAGTGCTGGAACTGGTGCGCAGCACGCCGCAAAAAGGCGTGATCCAGCTCGGTCGCGGCATGCCCGACATCGACAGCCCGACCCTCAAGCCCCTGCTGCGAAGCCTGGCCCAGCTCAGCCGACGCCAGGACATGCCAGGTCTGTACTACGACAACATCCATGGCAACCTGGCCCTGCGCGAGCAGATCGCCCGGCTGATGCTCGACTCCGGCTGCCGCCTGGGCCCGGCCGACCTGGTGGTGACCACTGGCTGCCATGAGGCGTTGTCCACCAGCATCCGCGCCGTGTGTGAACCAGGGGATATCGTGGCCGTCGAAGCGCCCAGCTTCCACGGCGCCATGCAGACCCTCAAAGGCCTGGGCATGAAGGCCCTGGAGATTCCCACCGATCCACTCACCGGCATCAGCCTGGAGGCCTTGGAACTGGCGCTGGAGCAGTGGCCCATCAAGCTCATCCAGCTCACCCCCAGCTGTAACAACCCACTGGGCTACATCATGCCCGAGGCGCGCAAGAAGGCCCTGCTGAACCTCGCCCAGCGCTACGACGTGGCAATTCTCGAAGACGATGTGTACGGCGACCTGGCCTACACCTACCCGCGGCCGCGGACCATCAAGTCGTTCGATGAAGACGGCCGCGTGTTGCTGTGCAGCTCTTTCTCCAAGACCCTGGCTCCGGGCCTGCGGGTCGGCTGGGTGGCGCCCGGACGCTACCTGGAGCGCGTGCTGCACATGAAGTACATCAGCACCGGCAGTACCGCCAGCCAGCCGCAACTGGCCATCGCCGATTTCATCGAAGCCGGCCACTATCAGCCCCACGTGCGCCGCATGCGCAGCCAGTACCAACGCGGCCGCGACCAGATGAGCGACTGGGTGACACGGTACTTTCCGCCCGGCACGCGCGCCAGTCGGCCCCAAGGCGGGTTCATGCTGTGGGTTGAATTGCCGGAAAGTTTCGATACGCTGCGCCTGAATCGCGCTTTACTGGAGCAGGGGGTGCAGATCGCCGTCGGCAGTATCTTCTCGGCGTCGGGCAAGTACCGGCATTGCCTGCGCATGAACTTCGCCGCGCGGCCCACGCCCCAGATCGAAGCTGCGGTACGCAAAGTGGGTGAAACCGCCCTTCGTCTACTGGAAGCGTACGAAGACCCGGCGTAACTTTGCGCCGCCCTCCACGGTCCAAACCATAAAGCCTTTGCTGTACAGGACGTTCTTCACTTGAGACTCCAGCGAGCTCTGCCACTGTTGCTGGCGCTGCTGCTTGGCCTGTCGGGCTGCGCCAGTGTCAGTACGCCCCGCCAGGTCAGCCAGACGCTGCCGGCCAGCGAATCGGCGTTCGGCCGCTCCGTCCAGCGCCAGGCCGCGCCCTATGACGGGCGCTCGGGCTTTCGCCTGCTGCCCAACAGCAACGAGGCCTTTCGCGCCCGCGCCGAGCTCATCCGCAACGCCCAGGCGAGCATCGACCTGCAGTACTACATCGTCCACGATGGCTTGAGCACCCGAGCCCTGGTCCACGAGCTGCTGCGCGCCGCCGACCGCGGCGTGCGCGTGCGCGTGCTGCTCGACGACACCACCAGCGACGGCCTCGACACCATGATGGGCACCCTCGCTGCCCATCCCAACATCCAGATCCGCGTATTCAACCCCTTGCACCTGGGGCGCAGCACCGGCGCCACCCGCGCTGTAGGCCGGCTGTTCAACCTGTCGCGCCAGCATCGGCGCATGCACAACAAGCTGTTTTTGGTGGACAACAGCATGGCCATCGTCGGCGGTCGCAACCTGGGCGATGAATACTTCGACGCCGAGCCGAACCTCAACTTCACCGACATCGATCTGCTCGGCGTAGGCCCGGTGGCCGACCAGCTCGGCCACAGCTTCGACCAGTACTGGAACAGCGCCCTGAGCTTGCCGATCGGCGACTTTCTCTGGCGCCAGCCGGATGCCAACGACCTGCGGGCCAGCCGCAAGCGCCTGGAGATTTCACTGGCGCAAGCGCGGGTCAAGCACAAAGCCTTGTACGACCGCTTGATGGCCTACCAGTCCAATCCACGGCTGGACGCGTGGCGCAACGAGCTGATCTGGGCCCACAGCAAGGCCCTCTGGGATTCACCTAGCAAGGTACTGGCCCAAGGCGAGCCGGATCCACACCTGCTGATGACCCAGCAGTTGGCACCGGAGCTTGCCAATGTGCACCGCGAGCTGATCCTGGTATCGGCCTACTTCGTACCGGGCGAATCGGGCTTGCTGTACCTGACCGGCCGCGCCGATGCCGGTACGTCAGTCAAGCTGCTGACCAACTCCCTGGAAGCCACCGACGTCCCAGCGGTACATGGCGGCTATGCCCCCTATCGCCGCGCCCTGCTCGAGCACGGCGTGCAGCTGTACGAACTGCGCCGCCAACCCGGTGACCCGAGCGCTTACCGCAGCCTGCGCCTGTATGGCAGCTCGGATTCCAGTCTGCACAGCAAAGCCATCGTCTTCGACCGACGCAAGACCTTCATCGGATCGTTCAACTTCGACCCACGCTCGGTGTTGTGGAACACCGAGGTCGGCGTGCTGGTCGACAGCCCCGAGCTGGCCGAATACACCCGTGATCTTGCGGTGCAGGGCATGGCGCCAGCGCTGAGCTATCAGGCCAAGCTGGTGGGGGACAAACTGGTGTGGGTGACCGAGGACAACGGCAAACGCCGCCTGCTCACCTCCGAGCCAGGCGGGCTG
The DNA here is from genome assembly GCF_900102675.1 of Pseudomonas guariconensis. Lineage (GTDB taxonomy): Bacteria > Pseudomonadota > Gammaproteobacteria > Pseudomonadales > Pseudomonadaceae > Aquipseudomonas > Aquipseudomonas guariconensis. The sequence continues at coordinate 240,721 of NZ_FMYX01000004.1, read as the reverse complement.
TGGCGGCGATTCAATGCCTGGATCAGCAAGGCGGTGGGGCTGGAGAAGATGCTGTGAGCCGCCGCCCCGTTCGCAGGTGAACCCTGCCCACAATTCAAGCAGTGCTATAGCGCCGCACCTGTGGCCCGCGAATCGGCTACAAACTCGCTATCAGGCCGAAGCAGGCTCGAAGGCATCGCGCCTGCGAGTCAACACGACCAACCCCGCCGCCCCTGCCGCCATCAGCCACGGCAATGCATGGCCACTGATCCATTGACTGCCGGCGCCAGCGATCAGCGGCCCTAGCAGGCAACCGATGCCCCACAGCTGCGCCACATGCGCGTTGGCGCGCACCAGTTCATCGTCCCGGTAGCGCTCACCGATCAGCACCAGCGACAGGGTGAAAAGCCCGCCGGCACTGGCCCCGAACAACACCCAGACCGGCCAGATCGCAGGTGTGTGCAAGGTCAGCGGAATGGCCAGACTCGAAACGAGCAGGGTCAAGGCGCAACCACTGAACAGCGTCCGCCGCGACATGTAGTCGGCCAGGGCCCCGATCGGCAGCTGCAGCACGGCATCGCCCACCACCACGGTGCTGACCATGAACAATGCGATCTCGGCGGTGAACCCTTGCTGCAGGCAGTACACCGGCAGCAAGGTCAGGATCATCGCCTCGAAGGCAGCGAACAGCGCAATGGCCCAGGCGATCACCGGCAAACGCCGGCAAAACCCGAACAGGTCGCCGAAGGTGACGCTGCATGCCTCGGTGCTGGGTGCACCGCCGCGGCCCAGCAGCAGCAAGGGTGCGAACAGCAGCAGCGCTGTGGCGGCCCAGAATCCAAAGTCATCGTCCGAGCCCAAGAACCCCAGCACCAAGGGGCCGGCAAGCTGGCTCAGGGCATAGCTGCTGCCATACAGCGCCACCAACCGACCGCGCCACTGCTCGACCACCAGTTGGTTGATCCAGCTTTCACCCAGGATGAACACCACCGTCAGGGCCATGCCGATCACCAGGCGCAATGCCAGCCACAGCGCATAACTGGGCAGCACGGCTACAAGGCCGATCGATAACGCACCGCCCCACAGGCACAGGCGCATCGCCGCTGGCACACCGACCCAACCCGCCAGGCGGCTGGCCAGGCTGGCCCCGAGTAGCACACCGAGCGCAGGCATCGCGGCCATCACGCCGATGGCGAACCCACCGTAGCCCCAGCCCTCCAGGCGCAAGGACACCAGCGGCATGCTCACGCCGAGCGCGAGCCCGACACTGAGCACCGACGCCAGCACGGCAAAATAGGTTCCCCAACGCATGACAGCCTCCCAGGCAGATCTTGAACAGCAAAGACGACAAAGCCGGGACGGCATGGGCCGGCCCGGCTAGTTGCTTTCAGGGCTGCTGCGCAGCCCATCGTGGGTAACCGCTCCTACGAATCCTGTGGGAGCGGTCACCCACGAAAAGGGCCGCCCAGCGGCCCGCTGGATTACAGCTTGATCCAGGTCGCTTTCAGCTCGGTGTACTTCTCCAGTGCGTGCAGCGACTTGTCACGACCGTTGCCCGATTGCTTGAAGCCACCGAACGGCGCGGTCATGTCACCGCCATCGTACTGGTTGACCCACACGCTGCCGGCGCGCACGGCACGAGCGGTGTTATGGGCCTTGGAGATGTCGGCAGTCCAGATGCCAGCCGCCAGGCCGTACGGGGTGTCGTTGGCAATCGCCACGGCTTCCTCGGCGGTGTCGAAGGTGATGACCGACAGCACAGGGCCGAAGATCTCTTCCTTGGCGATCTTCATGGCGTTGGTCACGCCGTCGAAGATGGTCGGCTCGACGTAAGTACCGCCGGTTTCTTCCAGAATACGCTTGCCGCCCGCGAGCAGCTTGGCACCATCCTGGTGACCGGCGTCGATGTACGACAGCACGGTGTTCATTTGCTGGGTGTCCACCAGAGCACCGACGGTGGTCGACGGATCCAGCGGGTTGCCCGGCTTCCAGGCCTTCAGGGCCTCGACCACCATCGGCAAGAACTTGTCCTTGATCGAGCGCTCGACCAGCAGGCGCGAACCTGCGGTGCAGACTTCGCCCTGGTTGAAGGCGATGGCGCTGGCAGCGGCTTCGGCGGCGGCCTTGAGGTCAGGGGCGTCGGCGAAGACGATGTTCGGGCTCTTGCCGCCGGCTTCCAGCCAGACGCGCTTCATGTTCGACTCGCCCGCGTAGACCATCAGCTGCTTGGCAATCTTGGTCGAGCCGGTGAACACCAGGGTGTCGACGTCCATGTGCAGGGCCAGGGCCTTGCCCACGGTGTGGCCGTAGCCTGGCAGCACGTTCAGCACGCCTGCCGGGATGCCCGCTTCGATCGCCAGCTGGGCGATACGAATGGCGGTCAGCGGCGACTTTTCCGATGGCTTGAGGACGATGGAGTTACCAGTGGCCAGGGCCGGGCCGAGTTTCCAGCAGGCCATCAGCAGTGGGAAGTTCCACGGCACGATCGCGCCGACCACGCCCACAGGCTCGCGGGTCACCAGACCCAGCTGATCGTGCGGAGTCGGGGCGACTTCGTCGTAGACCTTGTCGATGGCTTCGGCAGTCCAATGGATGGCGTTGGCGGCACCTGGGACGTCGATGGTGGAGGAGTCACCGATCGGCTTGCCCATGTCCAGGGTTTCCAGCAGGGCCAGTTCTTCGACGTTCTTGCGCAGCAGGTCGGCGAAGCGGATCAGGGTAGCCTTACGCTTGGCCGGAGCCTGGCGCGACCAGACGCCGGATTCGAACACGGCGCGGGCATTTTCGACGGCGCGGTTGGCGTCGGCCAGATCGCAGCTGGCAACCTTGGCCAGGAAGCGTCCGTCCACCGGGCTCAGGCAGTCGAAGGTTTCACCGGATGCGGCATCGGTGTATTCGCCGTTGATGAAGGCGCGACCTTCGATCTTCAGTTGCTGGGCACGCTGTTCCCAATCCGCACGAGTCAGGGTGGTCATACGAAACTCCTCCTCTTGTTAAGGTGCAACGCCGTACTGAGGACATCACGGCGTGTCAATAATTCTGGCCGGGTGACAAGCGCACACTGGCACCCGACACCCTAAACCAGCCGGTGGAAACTATCAATATATTTGACACGAAAGGCCTAAACGCCTACTGATGTGCATTTTATTAAACAACAAAAGGGAATCACCATGAGCATCGGCACCATCATCGACTTCGCTCAGGCACTCACCGAGGCCGAACGCTACCGTCCAGCGGCGGAAAAAATCCTCAAGGGCGAGCCCGACCAGGCGGTCTACAACCACTATTCCAGCCCCTGCGGCCAGTTCGCCGCCGGCGTGTGGGAAGGTGAGGTGGGCCAGTGGACGGTGAACTACACCGAGCACGAATACTGCGAGATCACCCAGGGTGTCTCGGTACTGCGCGACCAACAGGGCAATGCCAAGACCCTGCGCGCCGGCGATCGGTTCGTCATCCCGGCCGGCTTCAAGGGCACCTGGGAAGTGCTGGAGCCCTGCCGCAAGATCTACGTCATGTTCGAACAGAAGTAAGAGTCGCAGGTGAAGGGCATCATCGAAAGTTTCCTCTTCCGCCCTGAACGCCGGACATAAAAAAACCCGCTTCCGTGGAAGCGGGTTTTTTTCAGGTTGCCGATCAATTACTTGATCTTGGCTTCCTTGTAGACCACGTGCTTGCGGACGACCGGATCGTATTTCTTGATCTCGATCTTGTCCGGAGTGGTGCGCTTGTTCTTGTCGGTGGTGTAGAAGTGGCCGGTACCGGCACTCGAAACCAGACGGATCAATTCACGCATGATGTTCTCCCTTAAACCTTGGCGCCAGCACGACGGATGTCGGCCAGAACGGCATCGATACCGCGCTTGTCGATGATACGCATGCCCTTGGCGGAAACGCGCAGACGCACGAAACGCTTCTCGGACTCAACCCAGAAACGGTGGTGCTGCAGGTTTGGCAGGAAACGACGACGGGTTTTGTTGTTTGCGTGGGAAATGTTGTTCCCGGTTACCGGACCCTTACCGGTAACTTGACAGACTCTCGACATGCCTCAGCCCTCTAAAACCACATGCCCAACCCGGCATGGGTTGGCCGCTTAATCTCTCAGTCTATGGCGCCAGGCGCCGTGTTTCCGGGGGTCCTATCGACCGAATCGGCTTGCGCGACAGACCGTGCCCCTAGAAAAGAGCGCTGCTTTATACCAGAAAGACTCGACCACAACAACAGAAGATACGCATCCTGATAGGGCCGAGCGCGCCCGGCCAGCATAGCGACAAGGCTGGCGTGCTGTCGACCGCTCGTCGCCGGGCAGGCGAAAAAGAAGGTGGCCATTTATCAATGCGCACACTAGGGTAGGACCTTTCCTCAGCTGCACAGTCAGATGGGCCCCGGATCAGTCAAGGAGTCACCATGCGTGTCGCCGCCCTATCGTTGTTGTTCACCTCCCTGTTCGCCGCAGGCCTCGCCCAGGCGGCGCCCCTCTCCGTTTGCACCGAGGCCAGCCCCGAAGGCTTCGACGTCGTCCAGTACAACTCGCTGACGACCACCAACGCCTCGGCCGATGTGCTGATGAATCGTCTGGTGGAATTCGATGCCAGCCAGGGCAAGGTGGTGCCCAGCCTGGCTGAAAGCTGGACAGTGTCCGATGACGGCCTGATCTATGACTTCAAGCTGCGCAATGGCGTGAAATTCCATACCACATCCTGGTTCAAACCCAGCCGTGACTTGGACGCCGACGATGTGCTGTTCAGCTTCCAGCGCATGCTCTACCCCGCCCACGCCTGGCACAAGACAGCGCCTGGAGGGTACCCGCATGCCCAATCGCTGCAGCTGGCCAGCCTGATCAAGCTGATCGAAGCGCCGGAACCGCACACGGTACGCTTCACCCTGACCCACCCGGACGCGACCTTCCTGGCGACCCTGAGCATGGGTTTCGCCTCGATCTATTCCGCCGAGTATGCCGACAAGCTGCTCAAGGCCGGCACCCCGGAAAAGCTCAACAGCCAGCCGGTCGGCACCGGACCGTTCGTGTTCCAGCGTTTCCAGAAGGACGCGGTGGTGCGCTATCGCGCCAACCCCGACTATTTCGCGGGCAAGCCCGCCGTCGACCCGCTGATCTACGCCATCACCCCAGACGCCAACGTACGCCTGCAGAAGCTCAAACGCGGCGAATGCCAGGTGGCCCTCTCGCCCAAACCGTTGGATATCACCGAAGCTGGCAAGGACGGTAATCTCAAGACCGCAAGTGTCCCGGCGTTCATGACGGCGTTCGTCGCCATCAACAGCCAGCACCCACCGCTGGACAAATCCGAGGTGCGCCAGGCCATCAACCTGGCCTTCGACAAGCCCGCCTATCTCAAGGCCGTGTTCGAAGGCACCGCCATCGCGGCCAATGGCCCCTACCCGCCCAACACCTGGAGCTACGCCAAGGACTTGCCTGGCTACGCCATGGACCTTAAAAAAGCCAAGGCGCTGTTGGCCAAGGCAGGGCTTGCGGACGGTTTTGCCACGACGATCTGGACCCGCCCCTCAGGCAGCCTGCTCAATCCAAACCCGAGCCTGGGCGCACAGATGCTCCAGGCGGATCTTGCGAAGATCGGTATCAAGGCCGAGATCCGCGTGATCGAATGGGGCGAGCTGATCCGCCGGGCCAAGGCTGGCGAGCATGATCTGCTGTTCATGGGCTGGGCCGGCGACAACGGCGATCCGGACAACTTCCTCACCCCGCAGTTTTCCTGCGCGGCGGTCAAGTCCGGTACCAACTTCGCGCGTTTTTGCGATAACCGCCTGGATCAGCTGATCAGCGCCGGCCGCACCACTAACGACCAGAGCGTGCGCAGCCGTTTGTATCAACAGGCGCAGACGCTGATCCAGCAGCAGGCACTGTGGTTGCCACTGGCCCATCCGACTGCAGCCACGCTGCTGCGCCAGGGTGTGGAGGGTTACCAAGTGAGCCCGTTCGGGCGATTGGATTTCAGCAAGGTTTCCGTCACGCGCTAAGTCATTGGCCGGGGCGCTTTGCGCCCCATCGCTGGCCATAAAGCAGCCTTAGGCCTCGAACCACCCCTGCTCGATCATCGACAGCGGCTCACCGTCCCCGACGATGACATGATCGAGCACCCGCACATCGATCAACGCCAATGCCCGTTTGAGCACCAGCGTCATGTGCACGTCATCCTCGCTGGGCTCGCTATGGCCTGACGGATGGTTGTGGCAAAGGATCAGGGCGGCGGCGTTGTGCAACAGCGAGCGCCGCACCACCTCACGCGGGTAGACGCTCGCCCGGTTGATCGTCCCCCTGAACAGGACCTCGAACGCCAGCGGCCTGTGCTTGGTGTCCAGAAACAGACAGCCGAACACTTCGCTAGCTTCGTGACGCAGCCTGGACTTCAGATAACGCCGCACAGACGCCGGATTCTCCAGAACGGCTTCACGCGAGATGGATTCATCCAGATAACGTCTGCCGATCTCCAGCAACGCTTGCAACTGCGCATATTTCACCAACCCCAGGCCCGGTTCGCGCAGCACGGCATCGCGGTCTGCCTCGAGAAACTGCCTGAGTCCGCCGAAGCGCATCAAAAGCCCCCGCGACAGGTCCAGCACATTTCGCCCGGCAACTCCCGAGCCCAGCAGCACAGCGAGCAATTCAGCGTCCGACAGCACGGCCGCACCGCGCTGCAACAGCTTCTCCCGTGGCCGCTCGTCCGCTGGCCATTCCCTGATGTTCATACCCCTCCTTGCGTGTTACTGCGGTGCGTTTAGGCCCTGTGTTAATCTATCCCGCTCCGTAGATGCGACGATCTGCCGCAGGCAGCAGTCGTCGTCGCCCGCTTTCACTGGAAAAAGGCAAGCCTATGCAGCGGCTGTATCGCAAGCGCATCGTTCTCGGCGTGGGTGGCGGCATCGCCGCCTACAAGAGCGCCGAGCTGATTCGCCGACTCCTGGAACACGGCGCGCAGGTGCGCGTCGTCATGACCCGAGGTGGTGCCGAGTTCATCACCCCGCTGACCCTGCAGGCACTGTCCGGCCACCCGGTGCACATGGATCTGCTCGACCCCGCGGCCGAAGCGGCCATGGGGCACATCGAACTGGCCAAGTGGGCCGACCTGGTATTGATCGCCCCGGCCACCGCCGACCTCATGGCACGCCTGGCACAAGGCATGGCCGATGACCTGCTGACCACCCTGGTACTGGCTACCGATGCCACTGTTGCCGTGGCGCCAGCCATGAACCAGGCCATGTGGCGCGACGCGGCCACCCAGGCCAACCTCGAACTGCTCAAGAGCCGCGGCATCCAGGTATTCGGCCCGGCCTCCGGCAGCCAGGCCTGTGGCGACGTTGGCCTTGGTCGCATGCTCGAAGCCACGGATCTGGCCTGGTGCGCAGCCGAAAGCTTCAAGCGCCAGTCGCTGACCGGCAAGCATGTGCTGATCACCGCCGGCCCCACCCAGGAAAACATCGACCCGGTGCGCTACATCACCAATCATAGCTCCGGGAAGATGGGCTTCGCCCTGGCCGAGGCGGCTGCCGAAGCCGGGGCTCGGGTGACCCTCGTCACAGGCCCCGTGCACCTAGCGACGCCCGATCGCGTCAACCGGATCGACGTGGTGAGCGCGCGGGACATGCTCGCGGCCTGCGAGGCCGCCATGCCCTGCGACTTGTTCATCGCCTCGGCAGCGGTCGCGGACTACCGCCCGGAAGTCGTTGCCCCGCAAAAGCTCAAGAAAGACCCTACGACCGGCGACGGCATGCTGCTGCAGATGGTGCGCAATCCAGATATCCTTGCGACCATCGCTGGCCGCACCGATCGTCCGTTCAGCGTCGGCTTCGCCGCCGAGACCGAACACTTGCTCGATTACGCCACGCGCAAGCTCAAGGACAAGAACCTCGACCTGATCGTCGCCAATGATGTGGCCAACCCCAGCATCGGCTTCAACAGCGAGGAAAACGCCCTGACCGTCATCGACCGCCAGCAGCACCAGACCCTCTTCGCGCAGACCAGCAAGGGCAAGATCGCCCGACAACTGGTCGCCTTCATCGCCGAACGGCTCAACCAGGTTCAATAAGTTACATGCACGCTCTTCAAGCCAAGATCCTCGACCCTCGCCTGGGCAATGATTTCCCTCTGCCGCAATACGCCACCCCCGGCTCCGCCGGCCTGGACCTGCGCGCCATGCTCAAGGAAGACACTGTCCTGGAGCCGGGCCAGACCCTGCTGATTCCCACTGGCCTGTCGGTATATATCGGCGACCCGGGCCTGGCCGCAATGATCCTTCCGCGCTCAGGCCTGGGCCACAAGCACGGCATCGTGCTGGGCAACCTGGTCGGCCTGATCGACTCGGACTACCAGGGCGAGCTGATGGTCTCCTGCTGGAACCGCGGCCAGACGCCCTTCACCATCGCCATCGGCGAGCGTATCGCGCAGCTGGTGCTGGTGCCTGTGGTGCAGGCGCATTTCGAGATCGTCGAGTCCTTCGACGAGAGCCAGCGCGGGGCTGGCGGCTTCGGTCACTCCGGCAACCACTGAGACCGCTTGACGACCGTTGGGCCATGGATGGCGAACTCTCTGGCCAAAGCATCGTCCAAGCGTTCAGTTTGCGCCTGCCCAGAAGCCTTTGATTATTGGAGCACCCAGAGATGAACGACATGGCCCACCTGGTACCCGCACTGCCCGAGAGCATCTTCCGTGCCTACGACATCCGTGGCGTTGTCGGCAAAACACTGACCGGCGAGACTGCCTATTGGATCGGCCGTGCCATCGGCGCCCAAACCCTCGCCCAGGGCGAGCCGCAGATCTCGGTTGGTCGCGATGGCCGCCTGTCCGGACCGATGCTGGTCGAGCAGCTGATCAAGGGCCTGGTCGACGCCGGTTGCCAGGTCAGCGACGTCGGCCTGGTCCCGACTCCAGCGCTGTACTACGCCGCCAATGTGCTGGCCGGCAAGTCCGGTGTGATGCTTACCGGCAGCCACAATCCGCCTGACTACAACGGCTTCAAGATCGTCATCGCTGGCGACACCTTGGCCAACGAACAGATCCAAGCCCTGCTGACCCGCCTGAAAACCAACGACCTGAGCCGTGGCGAGGGCCGCGTCGAACGTGTCGAGATCCTGGAGCGTTACTTCCAGCAGATCGTCGGCGACGTGAAGCTGGCCAAGAAACTCAAGGTGGTGGTGGACTGCGGCAATGGCGCCGCTGGCGTCATCGCGCCGCAACTGATCGAGGCCTTGGGCTGCGACGTCATCCCGCTGTTCTGCGACGTCGACGGTAACTTCCCCAACCATCACCCGGACCCGGGCAAGCCAGAAAACCTCGAGGATCTGATCGCCAAGGTCAAGGAAACCGGCGCCGACATCGGCCTGGCCTTCGACGGTGACGGCGACCGCGTGGGCGTAGTGACCAATACCGGCACCATCGTCTATCCAGACCGCCTGCTGATGCTCTTCGCCCAGGACGTGCTGTCGCGCAACCCCGGTGCCGAAATCATCTTCGACGTCAAATGCACCCGTCGCCTGACACCGCTGATCGAACAGCACGGCGGTCGCGCCCTGATGTGGAAGACCGGGCACTCGCTGATCAAGAAGAAGATGAAACAGACCGGTTCTCTGCTGGCCGGCGAGATGAGCGGACACATCTTCATCAAGGAACGCTGGTACGGTTTCGACGACGGCATCTACAGCGCCGCACGCCTGCTGGAAATCCTCAGCAAGGCCGACCAGGACGCCGAAAGCCTGTTCGCGGCGTTCCCGAACGATATTTCGACGCCGGAAATCAACATTGATGTGACCGACGAGAGTAAATTCAGCATCATTGATGCACTGCAACGCGACGCCGACTGGGGCGATGCCAACCTCACCACCATCGACGGTGTGCGGGTCGACTACGCCCAAGGCTGGGGCCTGGTTCGCGCTTCCAACACCACCCCGGTGCTGGTGCTGCGCTTCGAGGCCGAAAGCGATGCCGAGCTCAAACGTATCCAGGCTGTCTTGCGCACGCAGTTGCTGCGTGTCGATCCAGCCCTGCAACTGCCGTTCTGACCGACTATCCGTTCCTTACCTGGAGCCCTGCATGACCCTCGATCGCGATGCCGCTTCCCATGTAGCCGAGGTTTTGTCCGAAGCACTGCCTTACATTCGCCGCTTTGTCGGCAAGACCCTGGTGATCAAGTACGGCGGCAACGCGATGGAGAGCGAAGAGCTCAAGACCGGCTTTGCCCGGGACATCGTGTTGATGAAGGCCGTGGGCATCAACCCGGTGGTCGTGCATGGCGGCGGCCCGCAGATCGGTGATTTGCTCAAGCGTCTCTCGATCGAGAGCCACTTCATCGACGGCATGCGAGTCACCGATTCGGCCACCATGGATGTGGTGGAGATGGTTCTGGGCGGTCAGGTAAACAAAGACATCGTCAACCTGATCAACCGACACGGCGGCAGCGCCATCGGCCTGACCGGCAAAGATGCTGAATTGATCCGCGCCAAGAAGCTCACCGTCACCCGCCAGACACCGGAGATGACCCAACCGGAAATCATCGACATCGGCCATGTGGGTGAAGTGGTGAGCGTCAATACCGACCTGCTGAACATGCTGGTCAAAGGCGACTTCATTCCAGTGATCGCACCGATCGGCGTGGGTGAGAACGGCGAATCGTACAACATCAACGCCGACTTGGTGGCCGGCAAGGTAGCCGAGGCGCTCAAGGCCGAGAAGCTGATGCTGCTGACCAATATCGCAGGCCTGATGGACAAGCAGGGCACCGTCCTGACCGGACTGACCACCGAGCAGGTCAACGAGCTGATCGCCGATGGCACCATCTACGGCGGCATGCTGCCGAAGATCAAATGTGCTTTGGAGGCAGTGCAAGGTGGGGTGAACAGCTCGCACATCATCGATGGTCGCGTACCGAATGCCGTGCTGCTGGAGATCTTCACCGACAGCGGCGTGGGCACATTGATCACCAACACCAAGCGTCACTGACCACTTGGTCTGTCAGATGGCTCTTACCATCTGGCGTCGATTCACGGAAAAAGGCGACCTCTAGGGTCGCCTTTTTTTATTCATCCTCACCGCACCCGCGCTTTAAGCTCCCGCCGCACATAAAGTTATTCTGCTTGGCGCCGAAAAGGTAATAGCATAGCGCCATCGTTTTACTTTCTAATGGAGATATCGCGTGAAATACGCATCACAAGGACTCGTGCTGGTAGCCGCTCTGGCTATCGGGTCCCTTTCCGGCTGCGCAACCGAAACCTCCACGGCAGTTGCCGTGCAGCAGGTAGAAAGCGTCAATCGTCCTTACAGCGGCCTTCGGGCGCCGATCGCCGTGGGTAAATTCGACAATCGCTCCAGCTACATGCGCGGCATCTTCTCCGACGGCGTTGACCGCTTGGGCGGCCAAGCCAAAACCATCCTGATCACCCATTTGCAGCAGACCAATCGCTTCAATGTGCTCGACCGCGACAATATGGGCGAGATCCAGCAAGAAGCGGCGATCAAGGGCCAAGCCCAGCGTCTCAAAGGCGCCGACTACGTGGTGACAGGCGATGTAACCGAGTTCGGCCGCAAAGAGGTCGGCGATCACCAGCTGTTCGGCATCCTGGGGCGCGGCAAGACCCAGATTGCCTATGCCAAGGTTGCACTGAACATCGTCAACATCAGTACCTCCGAGGTGGTCTATTCGAGCCAGGGTGCAGGCGAATATGCACTCTCCAACCGCGAGATCATCGGCTTCGGCGGCACCGCCAGCTATGACTCCACCCTCAATGGCAAAGTCCTCGACCTGGCCATGCGCGAAGCCGTGAACAAACTGGTCAATGCCGTGGAAAGCGGCCAATGGAAGCCACAAGCGCAGTAAGTGGATAGAACAAGGAAGAAGTTACATGACGACCTCACTCTCGGCCTGGCGCGCAGTCGCCGCGCTCTTGCTTGGCTGCACCCTGCTGGCAGGTTGCAGCGGCCCAAAGTCCTTGTACCAATGGGAGAGCTACCAACCCCAGGTATATGAGTACTTCAAAGGTGAGTCCTCGAAAGAGGAACAGGCCATCGCCCTTGAGCGTGACCTCGAAAAGATCAAAGCCAAGAACGGCGCGGTCCCGCCCGGCTATCACGCCCAACTTGGGCTGCTCTATTCCAGCCTGGGCAAGGACGATCAGATGATCCAGCAGTTGCGCACCGAAAAGGCACTGTTCCCTGAATCGGCGCCGTACATGGACTTTCTGATGAACAATGCCAGCAAGGGAACCAAGCAATGATCAGTCGCCTCACCCAACTGCTCGTGAGCGTCTGCGTGCTGGCGCTGCTCACCGGCTGCGCCGAGCGCAAGACCATCGATTACACGGCCTATAAACAAAGTCGCCCCAAATCGATCCTGATCCTGCCGCCACTGAACGAGTCCCCGGATGTCAAAGCCACCTACAGCATGCTGTCCCAGGTGACCTATCCGCTGGCTGAGGCAGGCTACTACGTAATGCCCGTGGCACTGGTTGACGAAACCTTCCGCCAGAACGGCCTGAGCACACCCGCCGATATCCATCAGCTGCCGCCCAACAAGCTGCATGAGATTTTTGGTGCGGATGCAGGCCTGTATGTCACCGTCAGCGATTACGGTACGCGCTATATGGTGCTCAGCAGCGCAACTGTCGTCACCGCCAGCGCCAAACTGGTGGACCTCAAGAGCGGAACCACCTTGTGGACGGGTAGCGCCAGCGCCTCGAGCGAAGAAGGTCGGCAGAATCAAGGCGGCCTGATTGGCATGCTGGTCACCGCAGCGATCAACCAGATCATCAGCAACGTACAAGATGATGCGGGCTACCCGATCGCGGGCATCACCAGCAGTCGTTTGCTCACGCCCCAGCCCAACGGCGGAATCCTCTATGGCCCCCGCTCGCCGAAGTACGGCACGGACTGAGCGCAGCCGCTATTGCGGCGGTTCGCCGCGAACGAGGCCTGAATAGCCTGCACAAAAAAGGCGACCTTCTCACGAAGGTCGCCTTTTTCGTTGCAACGCGGGGCGTCAGATCCCGTATTGCGCCCGATAGGCTTCGACAGCAGGCAGGTGCTGCTTGAGCTGTGGGTCATCGGCCAGGAACTCCAGCACCTGGGTCAGCGAAACGATGCTGACCACCGGGATGCCGAAGTCGCGCTCGACTTCCTGGATCGCCGACAGCTCGCCATTGCCACGCTCTTCGCGGTTCAGCGCGATCAGAACGCCAGCGGCCTTGGCCTTCTGCGCATTGATGATCTGCATCACTTCGCGGATAGCGGTGCCAGCGGTGATCACGTCGTCGATGATCAGTACGTCACCGGCCAGCGGGGCGCCGACCAAGCTCCCGCCTTCGCCGTGATCCTTGGCTTCCTTGCGGTTGAAGCACCATGGCACATCGAGCTGGTGTTGCTCGGCCAGCGCCACAGCAGTGGCTGCGGCCAGGGGAATACCCTTGTAGGCGGGGCCGAACAGCACATCGAACGGGATCTTGCTGTCGACGATGGCCGCCGCGTAGCAACGCCCCAGTTGCGCCAGTGCAGAACCGGTATTGAACAGGCCGGCATTGAAGAAGTACGGGCTGGTACGCCCCGATTTCAGGGTGAACTCACCGAAGCGCAGAACCCCGCGATCGATGGCAAAACGAATGAAGTCGCGCTGATACGGCTGCATGAAGAGTCCCGGACACCACGGATTTAGCTAAATGAGTTGAGCTCGGGTATCATACACGCACGAGATTTTTGGGGCCATTTATGCGGATCATCAGTGTGAACGTGAATGGCATTCAGGCTGCGGCCGAGCGTGGATTGCTCAGCTGGCTGCAAGCCCAGAATGCCGACGTCATCTGCCTTCAGGATACCCGCGCCTCGGCCTTTGAACTCGACGACCCAGCTTTCCAGCTCGATGGCTATTTCCTTTACGCCTGCGACGCGGAGGTGCCAGCCCAAGGTGGCGTGGCACTGTACTCGCGGATGCAGCCCAAGGCAGTCATCACCGGCCTGGGCTTCGAGACAGCCGACCGTTACGGGCGTTACCTGCAAGCGGATTTCGACAAGGTAAGTATTGCCACCCTGCTGCTGCCTTCGGGCATGAACGGCGACGAGGACTTGAACCAGAAGTTCAAGTTGATGGACGACTTCGCCCGCTACCTGGACAAGCAGCGTCGCAAGCGTCGCGAGTACATCTACTGCGGCTCGCTGTACGTGGCGCAACAGAAGCTGGACATCAAGAACTGGCGCGACAGCCAGCAGTCGCCAGGCTTCCTGCCACCGGAGCGTGCGTGGATGGACGCAATCGTTGGCGACATGGGCTACGTCGACGCCCTGCGCGAAGTCAGTCGCGAAGGTGACCAGTACAGCTGGTGGCCGGACAACGAGCAGGCCGAGATGCTTAACCTGGGTTATCGGTTCGATTACCAGATCCTTACCCCAGGCCTGCGCCGTTTCGTGCGCAACGCACGCCTGCCACGCCAACCGCGCTTCTCCCAGCATGCGCCACTGATCGTGGACTACGACTGGACACTGACGATCTAAGTCAGTCTGCCGCCCATTCGCGGGTTTACCCGCGAATGGGCCTCAAAAAACCTACTTGATCGGCCGCCAGATCAGCGGATAGCGATAAGGCTTGCCCTCGTTGGCCCTGACCCCCGCAAGGATGGCCAGGACCAGCACCGCTACCGTCAGGATGGCGAAGAGCACGATCCCCACCAAAACGAACATCAGCAGGAAGCAGATGAACCCTGCGATGGTCACGCTGATCTGGAAGTTCAGTGCCTCCTTGCCCTGCGCGTCGATGAACGGATCCAGCTCACGCTTCCAGATCCACATCACCAGCGGGCCCAGCAGGTGCCCAAGGGGCACCACCAGGCCCAGCAGCGCCGAGAGATGACAGAACATCGCCCATTGCCGGATCTCGGCGTTGGGTGGGGCGACCGGCAGGTCGTCAGGCTCGTTCATGTTCCACACCTCCTTGGCAGCCAGGTCAGTCGGCCAGCGACGCGTTCTGCAGTTCGAAGATCTCGGTCATGCCCTTTTGGGCCAGGGCCAGCATGGCGTTGAAGTCTTCAGGCTGGAACGGAGCGCCTTCGGCGGTGCCCTGGACCTCGATGAAGCCACCGGCGCTGGTCATGACCACGTTCAGGTCGGTCTCGGCGGCGGAGTCTTCCAAATAGTCCAGGTCGAGCACGGCCTCGCCCTGATACATGCCCACCGACACAGCGGCGATCATGTGCTTGAGCGGGTTGCCACCCTTGAGACCGCCACGCTTCTTGATCACGGCCAGGGCGTCGCACAGGGCGACCATGGCACCGGTGATCGACGCAGTGCGGGTTCCGCCATCGGCCTGGATCACGTCGCAGTCGACGTACAGGGTGACGTCGCCCAGCTTGCTCATGTCCAGCGCGGCGCGCAGGGAGCGACCGATCAGACGCTGGATCTCCAGGGTACGACCACCCTGCTTGCCACGGCTCGCCTCGCGCTGATTACGCTCGCCGGTGGAACGCGGCAGCATGCCGTACTCGGCGGTCAGCCAACCCTGGCCCTGGCCCTTGAGGAAGCGGGGAACACCATTTTCGACGCTGACCGTGCAGACGACCTTGGTGTCGCCGAACTCGACCAGTACCGACCCCTCGGCGTGCTTGGTGTAGTTGCGGGTGATGCGGATCGAGCGGAGCTGATCGGCGGCGCGACCACTTGGACGTTTCATCTGGGATACCTGTACCGGGACTTGAATCTGGCGAGCATTATAAGGCCCGTCGCCCTGTGAGGACATGCCTATTGTCGCGCGCCGGGGCAGCCTGTCGTCTTTTCCCACCGGCCTTGCAGGCGCTCTGTAGCATGGGCGGATTGGGCGCCCGCACCGCACTGCGTTACAATCCCACGCCTTGGCCGAAAGGCTTTCCCGTTCATTCAGACTTCGCGAGGTACTCACCATGGTGCACAGCATGACCGCTTTTGCTCGCGTCGAGCGCGCTGGCAGCCAAGGCACCCTGGCCTGGGAACTGCGCTCGGTCAACCACCGCTACCTGGAGCCTCACCTGCGCTTGCCCGAGGCCCTGCGCGATCTGGAAGGCGCGGTGCGCGAAGGCCTGCGCCAAGGCCTTTCGCGCGGCAAGGTCGAATGCACCCTGCGCCTGAGCGAAGACAACGCCGGCAAGCCCCTTCAAGTCGACCGTGAGCGCGCCGCGCAACTGGTCGCCGCCGCCGAGACCGTCGCCGGTCTGATCAAGCAGCCCGCACCGCTGAACCCGCTCGAAGTCCTGGCCTGGCCCGGCGTGCTGGTGGCCGACGCCAGCGACCCTCAGGCGCTCAATGCCGAGGCCATGGCGCTGTTCAACGAGGCGCTCGCCGAGCTCAAGGCCGGCCGCCAGCGTGAAGGCCTGGAGCTGGCCCGCCTGATCAACGAGCGTCTGGACGGCATGACCGCAGAGGTCACCACCTTGCGCGCTCTGGTGCCTCAAATGCTGGCGGCCCAACGCCAGCGCATCCTCGACCGCTTCAATGACCTGCAGGCCGAACTCGACCCGCAGCGCCTGGAACAGGAGATGGTGTTGCTGGCCCAGAAAAGCGACGTGGCCGAAGAGCTGGACCGCCTCAGCACGCACATCACTGAAGTCCGGCGCGTACTCAAGTCCGGCGGCGCGGCCGGCCGGCGCCTGGACTTCCTGATGCAGGAGCTCAACCGCGAGGCCAACACCCTGGGCTCCAAGGCATTCGACCCGCGCAGCACCCAGGCGGCGGTCAACCTCAAGGTGTTGATCGAACAGATGCGTGAACAAGTACAGAACATCGAGTAAGGCCACCCCCACCATGAACCACAGCAGCGGCACTCTCTACATCGTCTCGGCCCCGTCCGGCGCCGGCAAGACCAGCCTGGTCACGGCACTGATCAAGGACGATCCACGCATCAGCGTCTCGGTTTCGCACACCACGCGCAACAAGCGCCCGGGTGAAGAACACGGCGTGAATTACCACTTCGTCAGCCATGACGAGTTCAAGGCCCTGATCGAGCGTAACGACTTCCTCGAGCATGCCGAAGTGTTCGGCAACTTCTACGGCACTTCGCGCAGTGCGCTGCAACAGGCCCTGGACCAGGGCCAGGACCTGATCCTGGAAATCGACTGGCAAGGCGCCCAGCAGGTACGCAAGCTGATGCCACAGGCGCTTTCGGTATTCATCCTTCCGCCGAGCCAGCAGGCACTGCGCCAGCGCCTGGACAACCGCGGCCAGGACAGCGAAGAGATCATCGAAGGCCGCATGAAGGAAGCGGTCAGCGAAATGGTGCACTACGACGAGTACGACTACGTCATCATCAACGATGACTTCGCCGTTGCATTGGAAGACCTCAAAGCCGTGTTCCGTGCGAACCGCGATGGTGACTCGCTGGCCACAGAACGCGCCGAGGCGCTCAAGCTGCACAAGCAACAGCAACGCCATGGAGCGCTGCTCAAGCAATTGATCGGCTGAAATCAAAAAGGGGCTGCGTTCGCAGCCCCTTTTCTTTCATTACTCCTGCAGTTGCAGGTTGGCCTGCTGGCGCAACGTTGCGCCCAGGAAGTAGGCCGGTGCGCGCCAGCGCGACAGCACCATCAACACGATCCCCAGTGCCGAGATGATTGCCGCGATCACGAACACCAAGCCAAGACCGGCAACGTGAGAACCGCTGCCGAAATCCGGCGAGGCGCTGTCGATCGCCGTGCGCACGAAGATGATCGACAGGATCACACCACCCACCAGCGGGCACAGGCCGCGCATGAAGAAGTGACGCAGGCTGCCGAACAGACTGTGGCGGAAGTACCAGACACAGGCATAGGCCGTCAGCGAGTAGTAGAAGCAGATCATCATGCCCAAGGCAGTGATGGTATCGGCCAGCACGTTCTCGCTCAGGGTGCGCATGGTCACGTAGAACAGACCAGCAGCAACGCCCGCGCAGATGGTAGCGTAGCGCGGGGTCTGCGAACGCGGGCAGACGCTGGCAAAGCGCTGCGGCACGGCACCGTAGTAGCCCATTGCAAGCAGGGTCCGCGCCGGCGACACGAAGGTCGACTGCAAGGACGCAGCGGTGCTAGCCAATACGGCAATGGACATCAGGATCGCCAGTGGGCCCATGACCGGACCGGCCAGGTGCGCAAAGACGTTCTCCTGGATACGCGGGTTACCCAGACCCAGGCCGACATCACTGATTCCGGCGAACTGCAGGGTGGCGATGGCGGTGACCAGGTAGAGACCAAGGATCAGCAATACCGTCCAGGTGGCAGCCTTGCCCGGGACTTCGTCACTGCCGATCGACTCTTCGCTCACGGTCAGGCACACGTCCCAGCCCCAGAAGATGAAGATCGACAACGACAGACCTGCGGCGAACGCCGAGAAAGACTCCACGCCAAACGGGTTGAACCAGGCCAGATCGAATGCCAGCGGTGGCGGTGCGGTGGTCTCGCTGAAGGCGGCGAACGCAAAGCCGATCAACACCAGCAACTGCAAGGCCACCAGGCCGTATTGCACGGTCATCGTGGTGCCCATGCCACGGCAGCAGATCCACACCGCAAGGGCGATGAACACACAACAGGTGGTGATGTTCACCAACAAGTTGTCCGCCAATGCCGCCAGCTCCTGCTGACCGGTGATCTGTGCAATGAACAGATAGAAGAAATCGACGGCCACACCCGCCAAGTTGGACAACACGATGGTTGTGGCCACGACCAGCCCCCAGCCACCGATCCAGCCGATCATCGGCCCGAAAGCCCGCGCCGACCACGTAAAGGAAGTGCCGCTGTCCGGCTCCGCGGCATTGAGCTCGCGATAACCCAGCGCGACCAGCAGCATAGGCAGGAAGCCGACGATGAAAACAGCGGGAAGGTGGGCGCCCACCTCACGCACGGTGGGGCCAAGGGCGCCGGTCAGGGTATAGACAGGTGCAATCGTGGAGATGCCCAGCACCACGCTGGCCAGCAGGCCCAAACGGCCTTTTGCAAGGCCTTTACTGGCGCGCTGGGTGTTGCCTGCATCGGTCGCCACATCGGGTGGGCGGCCGGCTTCGGTGTATTCGCTCATGAGTCTTTGCCGTAACTATTGGTATTGTTTTCACGGACCTTGCGAACAAGGCCCGCTTTCACTCATTGAAAGCTGTTGCAGGGAGCGGGTCATCCAAGACCTTCGGGTAACGTCAGAGTGTTTTCTGGCGCGAACCCTCCCGTGCAGCATGGGCAATGCAGGCCTCGCGGAATGCCTGGAACAGGCGCCGGGAGACCGGGTTTTCGGCGAAACGCCATTCCGGGTGCCACTGCACGCCGAGCACGAAGCCCGGCGCATCAGGCATGGACACCGCTTCGATCAGGCCATCCGGGGCCCGTGCCTCGACGCGCAGGCCAGGGGCCAAACGGTCGATGCCCTGGCTGTGCAGCGAGTTGACCTCGAACTGCGCAGCCAGGCCCAAGCGCTCGAACAGCCCTCCCGGCGAAACGCCGACGGGGTGTCGAGGGCTGTATTGCACCTCAAGCGGTGCATCCTCAGGTTCTCGGTGATCCAGGTAGCCGGGCAGTTCCTGCACGCGCTGGTGCAGGGTGCCGCCGAGGGCGACGTTCAACTCCTGGAAACCACGGCAGATACAGAACACCGGTATACCGGCGGCAATGGCTGCCTGCAGCAACGGCAAGGTCAGACGGTCACGCGCGGTGTCGTGCCGGGTCCCTTCCGCGCTGGGGGCGCCATTGTAATGATGCGGCTCGACATTAGAAGGTGAGCCGGTAAAAAGAATGCCATCGAGCCGAGCGAGCAGCGCCTGTGTGTCGCTGCCACCGTCGCGGGCCGGCAATATCAACGGAAGCCCCGCAAAGCCGGCCGCCTCCACGTACTTGTCGCCCACAGTGTGCGACGAGTTTTTCCCCACCTGCTGGCGGCAGGCGCTGACACCGATCAGAGGGACCGCATTTGCGCTCATGGGCTTATACCGTGTGCAGGTACCAGTTGTACTCGAGGTCGGAGATCGACACTTCGAACTCGGCCAGCTCGCTTTCCTTGCAGGCCACGAAGATATCGATGTAGTCCGGGCTGATGTATTGGTTGAGCACCTCGCTGTCGTCCAGCGCGCGCAGGGCGTCACGCAGGTTGTTCGGCAGGCTCTGCTCCAGCTGCTCGTACGAGTTTCCTTCGATCGGCTCACCCGGCTCGACCTGGTTGGTCAGGCCGTGATGGATGCCGGCCAGAATGGCGGCGAGCATCAGGTAAGGGTTGGCGTCCGCGCCGGCCACGCGGTGCTCGATGCGCACGTTCTCGCTGCTGTCGGTGGGCACGCGCAAGGCGACGGTGCGGTTGTCCAGGCCCCAGCTCGGTGCGTTCGGCACATAGAACTGTGCGCCGAAGCGACGGTAGGAATTGATGTTCGGGCACAGAAACGCCATCGATGCCGGCATGGTTTCCAGCACACCACCAATCGCGTGGCGCAGCGCATCGCTCTTGAGCGGGTCTTCGTTGGCGAAGATGTTCTTGCCGGTCTTCTTGTCCAGCAGCGAGATGTGCACGTGCAAGCCGTTGCCTGCCTGGCCCGGGTAGGGCTTGGCCATGAAGGTGGTATCCATCTCATGGTCGTAGGCGATGTTCTTGATCAGGCGCTTGAGCAGGATCGCGTAGTCACACGCCTTGAGCGGATCGGCCACGTGGTGCAGGTTGACTTCGAACTGGGCCGGGGCGCTTTCCTTGACGATGGCGTCGGCAGGAATGCCTTGCTCCTTGGCCGCTTCCAGCATGTCTTGCAGGCAGTCGGCGTACTCGTCCAGATCATCGATCAGGTACACCTGGGTCGACTGCGGGCGCTTGCCGGAGATCGGGGAGCGCGGTGGCTGCGGACGGCCATTGAGGTTGTCCTGGTCGATCAGGTAGAACTCGAGCTCGAAGGCTGCGCAGATATCCAGGCCCAGCTCGTCGAATTTGGCGACCACTTGACGCAGCACTTCACGTGGGTCGGCGAAGAATGGGGCGCCGTCCAGCTCATGCATGGTCATCAGCAACTGAGCAGTGGGGCGCTTCTGCCAAGGCTCGTCGGACAAAGTGCCGGGGATCGGATAGCAGATGCGGTCAGCATCGCCGATGTCCAGGCCAAGGCCGGTGCTCTCGACGGTCGAGCCGTTGATATCCAGGGCGAACAGCGACGCCGGCAGGTTGATGCCTTTCTCGTATACCTTGTGCAGGCTGGCGCGCTCGATGCGCTTGCCGCGTACCACACCGTTCATATCGGAAATCAGCAGATCGACGAACTGCGTGTCCGGATGAGCCTCTAGGAATTCATTCATCTCGCTGGAAGAACTGGCGCACGGGATTACCGACGTCATGGCTGTACATCCTTTGATTCGGGGCGGCGATGTGGAGGGATACTGCTGGCGCCTCGCGGGCGGCGATGGTTGCTACTGTTGTTCTTTTCACTGTCCCATCGTTGGGGATAGGGTGCGACCCGGTGTGCATTGATTCCCGGGGGCCGTTCCACTATAAAATGGCCTCAACGCAACAGACATTGGCATTTCGGCAAGCAGAGCGTGCAACAATGCAATATCAGATTACCCATGCCGACCTTTCGTTGGTCCTGGCCCTGGAGCGTGGTCGCTCGCTGGCCAAAGCCGCCGAACTGCTCAAAGTAGACGTCTCGACGGTGTTTCGCTCGATTCGCCGACTGGAGTCCGCACTGGGCACAGCACTGTTCGTCAAGAGTCGCAAAGGCTACCTGCCCACCGATACCGCCCAGGCCCTGGCAGAGCAGGCCGAGCGCGCCGAGCAGGCGCTCGATGCCGCTCGCATCGCCCTGACCAGCGGGGAACAGGTCGTCAGCGGTACCGTTCGTCTGACATGTACTGAAGCCGTCATGCACAGCCTGCTGCTGCCAGCGCTGGCTGACTTCATGTCGAACTACCCTGCCCTGTCGCTGGAACTGGGCACCTCCAACACCTTCGCCAACCTCAGTCGACGCGATGCCGACATCGCGCTTCGCCTGACCAACACACCGCCCGAGCACCTTGTCGGCCGCTGCCTGGGCTCCACGTCCTACGTGGTCTGTGGCCAAGCGCAGTGGCGCGAGCGGCTGGGCGAATCGCATCACAGCGTACCGTGGATCGCCCCGGACGACTCGATGCAGGACCATCCCACAGTCGTCTGGCGCAACCAGCAGTACCCTGGCTTGAACCCACGCTACCAGTGCAGCAGCATGTCGACCATCGCCCAGCTGGTCAGCACCGGGCTTGGCGTCGCGGCATTACCGGACTACATGGTCGATGCCCTGCCCGAGGTTGAAGCCCTGAGCGGCCCCCTGCCCGGTTGCGATACCCAGCTGTGGCTGCTGACCCGCCCGGACTGCCGAGCGCTGCGCTCGGTACAGACCTTGTTCGAAGAGCTCACCCCGCGCCTGCGCGACGCCATGTTGTGATAACGCGCCAAGGAGGGTTGTCTGCCGTCTATGCATCCCGTTATCGTCAGGGTAGAGCGTGCCGGTGTCTGTTCCGGTGCTTTCGCGAACAAGTCCGCTCCCACAAGCACAACGCTGTGTCTGTGGGTTTACCCGCGAAGCAGCCAATACAGGCCCGACAGACCAGCACCTGACAAAACAGCGCTTCCCTATTGGCTGGTGATTTTTTAAACTATCGAGTCCGCCTGCCCACTCTGGGCTGCACGCTAACGCATTTGCTACTGAGGAAGACCATGGCCCGCGTAACTGTTGAAGACTGCCTGGAACACGTGGATAACCGCTTTGAGCTGGTCATGCTCTCGACCAAGCGCGCCCGTCAGCTGGCCACCGGCGGCAAAGAGCCGCGCGTTGCATGGGAAAACGACAAGCCGACCGTCGTCGCCCTGCGCGAGATCGCCGAAGGTATCGTCACTCCCGAGTTCATCGCCGCCGAAGAGATCGTAACGGAAGATCCAGTCTTCGCTGCGTTCGAGGACGAGAACAACGAGGCTGTCTGATCCATGCCCGGTCGACATCGTGCGGCACAAGGCCCTCTCCCTCGGCAGGAGGTGAACCCATGCCGGGTATAGAAGCCCTCGCCGAACGGCTGTCGACCTACCTCGGCCCCGACCAGGTCAATCTGGTCCGCCGGGCCTACTTCTACGCCGAACAGGCGCACGATGGCCAACGCCGCCGCAGCGGCGAGCCCTACGTGACCCATCCGCTGGCCGTGGCCAGCATCCTGGCCGACATGCACATGGACCATCAAAGCCTGATGGCCGCCATGCTGCACGATGTGATCGAAGACACCGGCATCGCCAAGGAAGCCCTCTGCCAGCAATTTGGCGAAACTGTCGCCGAGCTGGTCGACGGGGTCAGCAAGCTGACCCAGATGAACTTCGAGACCAAGGCCGAGGCCCAGGCCGAAAACTTCCAGAAGATGGCCATGGCCATGGCCCGGGACATCCGTGTGATCCTGGTCAAGCTGGCCGACCGCCTGCACAACATGCGCACCCTGGAAGTGCTCTCTGGCGAAAAACGCCGACGCATCGCCAAGGAAACCCTCGAAATCTACGCCCCTATCGCCAATCGCCTGGGCATGCACAATGTGCGCGTGGAATTCGAAGACCTCGGCTTCAAAGCGATGCACCCGATGCGTTCCTCGCTCATCCATCGCGCCGTCAAGAGCGCCCGTGGCAACCGCAAGGAAATCGTCGCCAAGATCGAACAGTCGCTGGCCAATTGCCTGGCCGCGGACGGCATCGAGGGCGAGGTCAGCGGCCGGCAAAAACACCTCTATGGCATCTACAAGAAGATGCGCGGCAAGCGCCGCGCCTTCAACGAGATCATGGACGTGTATGCCTTCCGCATCATCGTCGACAAGGTCGATACCTGCTATCGCGTGCTCGGCGCCGTACACAACCTGTACAAGCCGCTGCCCGGTCGCTTCAAGGACTACATCGCGATTCCCAAGGCCAACGGCTACCAGTCGCTGCACACGACGCTGTTCGGCATGCACGGCGTACCCATCGAGATCCAGATCCGCACTCGCGAAATGGAAGAGATGGCCAACAACGGGATCGCCGCCCACTGGCTGTACAAGTCCAACGAGGACGAACAGCCCAAGGGCAACCATGCCCGCGCCCGGCAATGGGTCAAGGGCATCCTCGAACTGCAGCAGCGTGCCGGCAACTCGCTGGAATTCATCGAGAGCGTCAAGATCGATCTGTTCCCGGACGAAGTCTACGTCTTCACGCCCAAGGGCCGGATCATGGAGCTACCCAAAGGCTCCACCGCCGTCGACTTCGCCTACGCAGTGCACACCGACGTCGGCAACAGCTGCATCGCCTGCCGCATCAATCGCCGCCTGGCGCCGTTGTCCGAACCGCTGCAAAGCGGCTCGACAGTGGAAATCGTCAGCGCACCGGGCGCACGCCCCAATCCGGCCTGGCTCAACTTCGTGGTCACCGGCAAGGCGCGTACGCACATTCGTCACGCACTCAAGCAGCAACGCCGCTCCGAGTCGATCAGCCTGGGCGAACGCCTGTTGAACAAGGTGCTCACCGGTTTCGACAGCAGCCTGGAGAAAATCCCGCCGGAGCGCATCCAGTCCATTCTCAGCGAATACCGACTGGAACTGCTCGAGGATCTGCTCGAAGACATCGGCCTGGGCAATCGCATGGCCTATGTTGTGGCTCGCCGCCTGTTGTCCGCCGAAGGCGAGCAACTGCCCGCACCGGAAGGCCCACTGGCCATCCGCGGCACCGAAGGCCTGGTGCTCAGCTACGCCAAGTGCTGCACCCCGATCCCCGGCGACCCGATCGTCGGGCACCTGTCGGCGGGCAAAGGCATGGTCGTGCACCTGGAAAACTGCCGCAACATCAGTGAAATCCGCCACAACCCGGAAAAATGCGTGCAGCTCTCCTGGGCCAAGGACATCACCGGTGAGTTCAATGTCGAACTGCGTGTCGAGCTGGAGCACCAGCGCGGCCTGATCGCCTTGTTGGCCAGCAGCGTCAATGCCGCCGACGGCAATATCGAAAAAATCAGCATGGACGAACGCGACGGCCGTATCAGCGTGGTCCAACTGGTGGTCAGCGTGCATGATCGCGTGCACCTGGCCCGCGTGATCAAGAAGTTGCGTACCCTGACCGGCGTGGTCCGCATCACCCGCATGCGTACGTAGTCCGTCAACCAAGGAGTCATCATGACCAAGACCGTCATCAACAGCGACAAGGCCCCAGCCGCCATCGGCACCTACTCCCAGGCGATCAAGGCCGGCAACACCGTCTACATGTCCGGCCAGATCCCGCTGGATCCGAAAACCATGGAACTGGTCGAAGGCTTCGAAGCCCAGACCGTCCAGGTCTTCGAAAACCTCAAGGCCGTTGCCGAGGCCGCTGGCGGTTCGTTCAAAGACATCGTCAAGCTGAACATCTTCCTCACCGACCTGAGCCACTTCGCTAAGGTCAACGAGATCATGGGTCGTTACTTCGAGCAGCCTTACCCAGCGCGCGCCGCTATCGGCGTTGCCGCTCTGCCGAAAGGCTCCCAGGTCGAGATGGACGCGATCCTGGTCATCGAGTGATGCCTCCGGTGGCGGGCGCCCTGCCCGTCACCTTTCCTGCCCCAAGGTTTTACGCCATGCGCCATGCCCTGCCCCTTGCACTGGCAGCCCTGCTCCTGGGCGGCTGTGCCAGTCACAAACCTGAAGACTACAACGGCACCTGGATCAACCAGGACGCCATCGATGCCGCCGACGGCAGCAGCCTGCACCAGGCCCTGAGCAAAAAAGGGCCCGTACTCGAATGGAAAATCGACACCGCCAACCAGCAAGCCAGCTACAGCAACGGCTTCGAGGCAGTGGATGGTTACCTGAGCGCGAAGGAAGACCAGTGGCAGGCCAGCTTCACCGGCGGCCAGACCGAGCAACTGGACCTCAGTGGCGACAAACTGCGCGTCACCTCGCAAAACGGCAACAAGCAGACCTTCGTGAAGGTACCGACGGCCTCCGCCAACACACCGCTTGGCGGCAGTTTTGAAAAGGCCCTGTATACCGCCTATCTGGGTGGCGAGTGGAAGATCGTCGAGGGCCCGGGCAAGGGTGCGACGGTGCGCTTCGCCGACAACGGCAGCGTGACCGGCCTGCCGAATCTGGATCGCTACGCACTCTGCCTGGCAGGTGATTGCGCCGACATGGGCGGCGACAACGACAGCCTGTGGTTGGAGCGCAACCAACGAGGCGCGCCGTGGATATTCAAGCGCGACGGCGACACGCTGGAGATCCATCAAGCGGTCAATCGTGCCCAGCCAGACGAAAAGCCGCAGCTGGCCCCCGGCGCCCGGCAGTGGGTGCTTGAGCGCGACTGATTCGACCTCGCAAGTCCCTCGCTCCCACAGGCACCGCGGCACCCTCGATAACGCCACGGTGCCTGTGGGACGGGTTTAGCTGCGAAAACCCGAGGCGGTCCTGCAAGAAGCAGCCTTGATTGCGGTCTACCCTTTCAAGATCGCGGTGTACCCTTCCCTGTAGCTTGGATACTGCGGCGCCCATCCCAGCGCACGTGCTCGTGCATTGCTGCAGCGCTTGCTGCCGGTACGCCGAACGCGTTGCTCGTCCGACCATTCGCTCACGCCCATGTACTGGCGCAGCCAGCCCACTACCTCGGCCAAGGGTGCAGGGTCGTCATCAACGCCGATATAGCATGCGTCCAGCGCCACGTCCCGGGCGTCGGCCTGGAGCAGGAAGGCCAGCAAACCTGCCGCATCCTCGGCGTGGATGCGGTTGCCATACAGCGGCGGCTCCTCGGCCACCCGATAACCCTGACGCACCTGGCTGAGCAGCCATTCCCGACCCGGGCCATAGATGCCAGTCAGGCGCACGAGCGTTGCGGGCAGCCCGCTGTGCAGCGCCAAATGCTCGGCCTGCAGCATCACGCGGCCCGAATAGCTTTGAGGTTCGGTCACCGCGTCTTCGTCGACCCACTCGCCCTGCGCCTGCGCATACACACTGCTGCTGGACACGAACAGCAGCCGCCGGGGCTGCTGTCCACGCGCCTTTAGCCAATCGAGTACATGACGCAGACCGTCGACATAAGCGGCCTGGTATCCCGCCTCATCGTGTTGGCTGGCGGCCACGCAGTACACCAAATAGTCGGGCGAACGCTGGGGCCAGGCTGCCGGTATCGCGGGCTCGGAGAGGTCGGCGGCGATCGGCACGACGCCCGCAGGCAGGTGCTCGACCGAGCGTCGCAAGCCACTGACCTGCCAGCCCAGCGCCAGCAACTGGCGAGCTAGACGACCGCCTACATCACCGCAGCCAACGATCATCACGCAGGGTTCGGACATTTCAATCGCTCCACAGGCAAAGGTTCAGGCTAACCGGATTAATCGATAGGCGGCTAGACGATGGTTAAAAAAGGCAACTTTATTACTTCTGCTAACAAGAATTACTTGCAATAATGGCGCCCTATCTGTTCTCGGCCCGCCTCGAGGCCTTGGAGAACGTCACCTTTTTATCTTCATCAGGTCCGGCCAGCATGACACGTACACAATCCTCCGCTTCGCCAACCACGTCGCGCGCATGGCGCGCCATCGCCGCGCTGACCCTCAGCCTGGTGCTGGCCCCGGCCGCCATGGCCGATGAGCCTGCCACCGCAGCCACCAGCGCCCCCGCTGCCGCTGCAGCACCTGCCGCCCCGGCTCCAACCGGTGAAACCCAGGCCCCCGCTGCTACCCCCAATGCCCAGGCACCTGCGGACGAGAACGTCCAGGCCCTGGTCGAAGACACCTCTCTGGGCATGGCACACGATCTTTCTCCCTGGGGCATGTATAAGAACGCCGACGTCGTCGTCAAAGCCGTGATGATCGGCCTGGCCATCGCCTCGCTGATCACCTGGACCATCTGGATCGCCAAGGGCTTCGAGCTGATGGGTGCCAAGCGCCGACTGCGTGGCGAAATCGCCTTGCTGAAGAAAGCAGCCAGCCTCAAGGAAGCGAGCGACGCCGCCAACAAGGCAGGCACCCTGGCCCACACCTTGGTCCATGATGCGCTGGACGAAATGCGCCTCTCGGTCAATGCCCGTGAGAAGGAAGGCATCAAAGAGCGCGTCAGCTTCCGCCTGGAGCGCCTGGTCGCCGCCAGCGGCCGCAGCATGAGCACCGGCACCGGCATGCTTGCCACCATCGGTTCCACTGCGCCTTTCGTCGGTCTGTTCGGTACCGTCTGGGGCATCATGAATAGCTTCATCGGCATCGCCAAGACCCAGACCACCAACCTGGCCGTAGTCGCCCCTGGCATCGCCGAAGCCCTGCTGGCCACCGCCCTGGGCCTGGTCGCGGCCATTCCGGCCGTGGTCATCTATAACGTCTTCGCCCGCTCGATTGCCGGCTACAAGGCCCAGGTCTCCGACGCCTCGGCCCAGGTACTGCTGCTGGTGAGCCGTGACCTGGACCACCAGGGTGGCGAGCGCGTTGCCCCGCACATGGTGAAAGTGGGGTAAGCCATGGGCCTGCATCTGAACGAAGGTGGCGACGACCTCGCCGAAAACCACGAAATCAACGTCACGCCTTTCATCGACGTCATGCTGGTGCTGCTGATCATCTTCATGGTCGCCGCCCCGCTGGCTACCGTCGACATCAAGGTCGACCTACCAGCCTCGACCGCCAAGCCGGCGCCGAGGCCCGAGAAGCCGGTGTTCGTCAGCGTCAAGACCGACAAGAAACTCTATGTCGGCGATGACGAGGTGGCCCAGCGCGACCAGCTTGGTGCAATGCTCGATGCCAAGACCAAGGGTGACAAGGAAACCACGATCTTCTTCCAGGCCGACAAAGGGGTTGATTACGGCGACCTGATGGAAGTGATGAACACCATGCGCGCCGCCGGCTACCTCAAGGTCGGCCTGGTCGGTCTCGAAACGGCAGCCAAGCAATGACAACGACACGGTCCAACCTGGCGCGCTACGGCGTAAGCCTGGCGATCGTGCTGGGCGTGCATGTGCTGGCGGTGCTACTGACCCTGAACTGGTCCGTGCCCCAGGCCGTCGAGCTACCACCGGCAGCCATGATGGTCGAGCTGGCGCCGCTGCCCGCACCGGCACCGCCACCACCGCCCAAGGCCGCACCGCAGCCTCCGGCACCGGTCGAAGAGCCTCCGCTACCCAAGCTGGTAGAGGCGCCCAAGCCGAAGATCGCCATCGCCAAACCACCCAAGCCCAAGGCCAAGCCTCAACCGCCCAAGCCTGAGAAAAAACCTGAGCCGCCGAAGGATTTGCCACCGGCCAAGGAACAGGTCGCGGACACGCCGCCCAGCAACACGCCACCGCAGAAATCGGCGGCACCAGCGCCGAGCATCGCGTCCAATAGCAATGCGCTGCCGACGTGGCAGAGCGACTTGCTGCGCCACCTGGCCAAGTACAAGCGGTATCCGGAAGACGCTCGCCGCCGTGGTCTGCAAGGCATCAACAGGCTGCGCTTCGTGGTAGACGCCGAAGGCAAGGTGTTGTCGTTCTCGCTGGCCGGTGGTTCGGGCAGTGCGGCGCTGGACCGAGCGACCCTGGAAATGATCCGCCGGGCGCAGCCAGTACCCAAGCCGCCGAAGGAATTGCTGAACAATGGCCAGATCGAAG
The DNA here is from genome assembly GCF_900102675.1 of Pseudomonas guariconensis. Taxonomy (GTDB): domain Bacteria; phylum Pseudomonadota; class Gammaproteobacteria; order Pseudomonadales; family Pseudomonadaceae; genus Aquipseudomonas; species Aquipseudomonas guariconensis. The sequence continues at coordinate 211,228 of NZ_FMYX01000004.1, read as the reverse complement.
TCGTGGCGCCGTTCGTCTACTCGCTGGACCGTCGCTGATACTTTTGTTTCTGTCACAAAACAGCAAGTCTGATAACGTGCGTCTATCGATTGCAGCCGCTATGCTGGGGCCGCAACTTCATGGACGCACGTTATGACCCTCACAGAATTACGCTACATCGTCACACTCGCCCAGGAGCAGCATTTCGGCCACGCCGCCGAGCGTTGCCATGTCAGCCAGCCGACCCTGTCGGTCGGTGTGAAGAAACTCGAGGACGAGCTTGGCGTGCTGATCTTCGAGCGCAGCAAGAGCGCGGTGCGCCTGACCCCGGTCGGCGAAAGCATCGTCGCCCAGGCGCAGAAGGTTCTGGAGCAGGCCCAAGGTATTCGCGAACTGGCCCAGGCCGGCAAGAACCAACTCACCGCGCCGCTCAAGGTCGGTGCCATCTATACCGTCGGCCCCTATCTCTTCCCGCACCTCATTCCTCAGCTGCACCGGGTCGCCCCGCAGATGCCGCTGTACATCGAAGAGAACTTCACCCACGTACTGCGCGAAAAACTGCGCAACGGCGAGCTGGACGCGGTGATCATCGCCCTGCCGTTCAACGAGGCGGACGTGCTGACGCTGCCGCTGTACGACGAGCCCTTCTACGCGCTGATGCCCGCCGATCACCCTTGGACCGCCAAGAAGACCATCGACACCGCCATGCTCAATGACAAGAGCCTGTTGCTGCTCGGCGAGGGCCACTGCTTCCGTGATCAAGTGCTGGAGGCCTGCCCGACCATCAACAAGGGCGGCGAAGGCTCCAAGCACACCACGGTCGAATCCAGCTCGCTGGAAACCATCCGCCACATGGTCGCCTCCGGCCTTGGCGTGTCGATCCTGCCGCTGTCGGCCGTACACAGCCACCATTACGCCCCAGGCGTGATCGAGGTGCGCCCACTCACGGCGCCTTCGCCTTTCCGTACCGTCGCCATCGCCTGGCGCGCCAGCTTCCCGCGGCCCAAGGCCATCGAGATCCTCGCCGACTCGATCCGCCTCTGCTCGGTCGCCAAGCCGCCTGCGGAAAAATCGGCCTGACCCATGACCGAGCTGTCGACTGTCCCGGTGACCGCCCTCAAGGGTGTTGGCGAAGCCATGGCCGAGAAACTGGCCAAGGTCGGCTTGGAGAACCTGCAAGATCTGCTGTTCCACCTGCCGCTGCGCTATCAGGATCGCACCCGCGTGGTGCCCATCGGGGCTTTGCGTCCCGGTCAGGACGCGGTGATCGAAGGTGTGGTCAGCGGCGCCGACGTGACCATGGGCAAGCGCCGCAGCCTGGTGGTGCGCCTGGGAGATGGAACCGGCGTGCTGAGCCTGCGTTTCTATCATTTCAGCAATGCCCAGAAAGAAGGCCTCAAGCGTGGCACCCATTTGCGCTGCTACGGCGAGGCCCGCCCCGGTGCGTCGGGGCTTGAGATCTATCACCCGGAGTACCGGGCGCTCAATGGCAACGAACCGGCGCCACCAGTCGAACAGACCCTGACGCCCATCTATCCGAGTACCGAAGGCCTGACACAGCAACGCCTGCGCCTGTTGTGCCAGCAGAGCCTGGCCATGCTCGGCCCGCGCAGCCTGCCGGACTGGCTGCCCGAAGAACTGGCCCGGGATTACCACCTGGCGCCGCTGGACGATGCGATCCGCTACCTGCACAACCCACCGGCCGACGCCGACCTCGACGAACTCGCCGAAGGCCAGCACTGGGCCCAGCATCGCCTGGCCTTCGAAGAGCTGCTGACCCATCAGCTCTCCCAACAGCGCCTGCGCGAAAGCCTGCGCGCCCTGCGAGCCCCGGTATTGCCCAAGGCCAGCCGCCTGCCAGCGCAATACCTGGCCAACCTGGGCTTCAGCCCCACCGGCGCCCAGCAGCGAGTCGGCAACGAAATCGCCTACGACCTCAGCCAGCCCGAGCCGATGATGCGCCTGGTGCAGGGCGATGTCGGCGCAGGCAAGACGGTAGTCGCGGCCCTTGCCGCCTTGCAGGCCTTGGAAGCCGGCTACCAGGTGGCCCTCATGGCGCCTACCGAGATCCTCGCCGAACAGCATTACCTGACCTTCAAACGCTGGCTCGAGCCCTTGGGCATCGAGGTGGCCTGGCTGGCGGGCAAGCTCAAAGGCAAGGCGCGCGCCAGCGCCTTGGAGCAGATCGCCAGCGGTGTGCCGATGGTGGTCGGCACCCATGCGCTGTTCCAGGAAGAAGTGAAGTTTCGCCGCCTGGCCCTGGCGATCATCGACGAGCAGCACCGGTTTGGCGTACAGCAGCGTTTGGCCTTACGCCAGAAAGGCGTGGACGGCGCGCTGTGCCCGCACCAGTTGATCATGACCGCCACCCCGATTCCGCGGACGCTGGCGATGAGCGCCTACGCCGACCTGGACACCTCCATCCTCGACGAGTTGCCCCCTGGCCGTACCCCGGTGAACACCGTGCTGGTGGCCGACAGCCGGCGCTTCGAAGTGGTCGAGCGGGTACGCGCGGCCTGCGCCGAAGGGCGCCAGGCGTATTGGGTCTGTACCCTGATCGAAGAGTCGGAAGAACTGACCTGCCAGGCGGCAGAAAGCACCTTCGAAGAGCTGGGCAGCGCCCTGGGCGAACTGCGTGTGGGCCTGATCCACGGACGCATGAAACCGGCGGAAAAAGCCGCGGTGATGGCCGAGTTCAAGGCCGGCAATCTCCAGTTGCTGGTGGCGACCACCGTGATCGAGGTGGGCGTGGATGTGCCCAATGCCAGCCTGATGATCATCGAGAACCCCGAGCGCCTGGGCCTTGCCCAGTTGCACCAGCTGCGCGGCCGGGTGGGCCGGGGCAGCGCGGTCAGCCATTGCGTGCTGCTCTATCATCCGCCCCTGTCGCAGATCGGCCGTGAACGCCTGGGTATCATGCGCGAAACCAATGACGGCTTCGTCATCGCCGAGAAAGACCTGGAGCTGCGCGGCCCCGGCGAAATGCTCGGCACCCGCCAGACCGGTCTGCTGCAGTTCAAGGTAGCGGATCTGATGCGTGACGCAGATCTGCTCCCTGCCGTGCGTGATGCAGCCCAGGCGCTGCTGGCCCGTTGGCCCGACCATGTCAGCCCACTGTTGGACCGCTGGCTGCGCCATGGCCAACAGTACGGACAGGTGTGATACCGATCACGAAATGCACCCAAACCTAGAGGCCTGTTTTGCAGCCTCACGCTGCCTGGGCCACCATCGAAGCATAATGGATCCAGTTATCGCGCCGGGTGGTTATACTTCGCGTTTAAAAGAAAACCTTGGACTCAGACCATGACTGAAGTTGCCCTGGATACTTCGACCCCACACGCACCCTCTGTCATTCGGCTGTTGCTCGACAAGCTCGGCGTGCCCTACCGCGAAGTGCCCGAGCATGCGCAGCTACCGGTCAACGCTCGAGTCCAGGCGATCCTTCTCGACGACGAAGTCGGCGCTTTGATGGTGCTGTTCCCGCAGAGCCAATTGCTGGACTTGAACCGCCTCACCGAGCTTACCGGTCGCAAGCTGGTGGCCGTGCCGGTCGCACGCCTTGCGCACATGCTCGACAAGCATGCCCTCAAGACCCTGCCGGGGATCCCGGCACTGACCAGCTACCCCTGCCTCTACGAAGCCAGCCTGCTGAAAGTCGACAATCTGCTGATCCAGTCCGGTGAGCCCGGCTTGCTGCTTGAGATCCCACGCGAAGCGTTCAAAGGCATGTTGAGCAAAGCCAGCGCGGGTAACTTCGGCGAACAGACTCACGACATCCGGCCCAACCTCGACCGCCCGCACGATGACCCCCAGGAAATCACCCGCGCCGTCCAGGCCTTCACCGCACGACGCATCCAGCAACGCCTCGAGCAGACCATCGAGATTCCTCCGCTGGCGGACACCGCACAGAAAATCATTAAACTGCGCGTCGACCCCAATGCCAGCATCGATGACATCACCGGTGTCGTGGAAACCGACCCGGCCCTGGCCGCTCAGGTGGTCAGTTGGGCAGCCTCGCCTTACTACGCCTCGCCCGGCAAGATCCGTTCGGTGGAGGATGCCATCGTGCGCGTACTGGGCTTCGACCTGGTGATCAACCTGGCCTTGGGCCTGGCGCTAGGCAAGACCTTGAGCCTGCCCAAGGACCACCCTCAGCAAACCACGCCCTACTGGCAGCAGTCGATCTACACCGCTGCGGTTATCGAAGGCCTGACCCGTGCCATGCCCCGAGCCGAGCGACCTGAGGCCGGCCTGACCTACCTGGCGGGCCTTCTGCACAATTTCGGGTATTTGCTGCTGGCGCACGTGTTTCCGCCGCACTTCTCGCTGATCTGCCGCCATCTGGAGGTCAATCCGCACCTGTGTCACACCTACGTGGAGCAACACCTGCTGGGCATCAGCCGCGAACAGATCGGCGCCTGGCTGATGAAGCTGTGGGACATGCCTGAAGAGCTGTGCACCGCGCTGCGCTTCCAGCACGACCCGAGCTATGAGGGGGAGAATTCGGCGTTCCCCAACCTGGTGTGCCTGGCGATTCGCCTGTTGCGGGCCCGCGGTATCGGCTCAGGGCCTCAGGAGGAGATTCCCGAGGCCCTGCTGGAACGGCTGAGCCTGACCCGGGAAAAGGCCGACGATGTCGTGAACAAGGTGCTGGAGGCCGAGGCGTTGCTGCGCGAACTGGCCTCGCAGTTCCATGCCCCGCATTAAGCGGTGAGCAGCTGTGGGAGCAACCGTCTTGTGCATCGGCCTGCTCAGGTAAACCCGTGCCCTCTAGAGGGTCGGGCTTACCCGCCGAGAAGACAACAGGAAAAGCCGCTCCCCGTATCAACCCTTCTTCTTGGGCTTGAGGTATTTCATCAGGCCCTGGAACCAGATGACCAGCGCCGGATTGCCCTTGATCTGGATACTCTTGTCCTGAATGCCTTGCATGAAGGCCAGCTGCTTGTTGCTGGCCTGGAGCGTGGCGAAGCCAAAGGCTGCGTCCTTGAAGGCAATGGCGAAGGCCGGCTGCGGGTGCAGGCCCCCTTTACTGCTGATGCGCTCGCCGCTGACGATGAAATGCCGGCTAATCCGGCCATCGAGGGTCTGCATCTGGAACACCAGATCCTTGTCACGCAATTGTTGCTGGAACGCCGGATTGTTGCGGCTGGCCCTGGCCATCAACAGGCCCATGGCCCAGAGCAGGAAGCGAAACTTCATCAACACGCCTCGACTAAAAAGTGACTGAGCGGCGCAGTTTATCCTTTTATTGGTCGCTCAATGCAAATCTGCTGTTTCGATGATTTTCCAGGTACCTGAATGCACAACGGGCGCCCAAGGCGCCCGTTTGGATAACCACTGTTATCGATGAAGGGTCATTTGCCTTTTTTCGCAGGCTTGGCGGGTTGGTTGACGCTGTCGCGCAGGTTCTTGCCGGGCTTGAAGGCAACAGTGTTGCTGGCTTTGATCTTGACGGGCTGCCCGGTCTGCGGGTTCTTGCCGGTGCGGGCGCCACGATGACGTTTTTCAAAAGTACCGAAACCGACCAGGGTGACCGTGTCCTTGTCCAGCGCACCGGTGATGCTGTCGAGGATCGCATTCAAGACCTGGTTGGCCTTTTCCTTGGTCAAGTCGGCCTTTTCGGCGATAACAGCGGCGAGTTCTGGTTTACGCATAGTGAAGCCTCTTATACGGGATTTCTTGTTGTTATTGCCGTGCTGCTTCGCGAAGCAGCGTTCAAGGCACCGCAGGCTCTAATCTGCGGCAGACGGGAGTGAGAATGGCACGCTCACCGAAGCCGCGCCAGTACTTGGGTGGCCATTGTCGCTTCAAGAACAGGACATACCCGACAGAGCGCCCGCTATTTACGCCATCAGGGGTGGCAACTGCCGATTGAGCGCCAGCTTTTCCATCACCGCCGTGCCGGTCAACGCATAGCCCAGCAGCTGGCCAGAGGCATCGCGGCAGAGCACCTTGAGGTCGGCGCCCTGCCCCTCGACCTGCCAGACACCTTCGCGCCCAGGAGGGGGCGGGGAAACCACCAGCGGGCACGCTGGGGTTTTAACGGTCACTGGCATCGGCCCATAGGCGACAGCGGTAGGGTTGCCAGCGAGCGTCTGGGCCAAAGCACGGGCGCAGGTCATCAGCGGCATGACATAGAGCAGGTTGATTCCATCGACCTCGGCGCAATCGCCCAGGGCGAAGATATTGGCGTGGGAGGTGCGCAACTGCCGGTCCACCACCACACCCCGGTTTGTCTGCAAGCCCGCGGCAGCGGCAAGGTCCGTGCGCGGGCGCAGGCCGATGGCCGAGACCACCAGGTCACAGGCGATCACGCGGCCATCGGACAGGTGTGCCTCCAGGCCTTGTTCATCGCGCTGCAGGCGGGTCAGCACCGGCCCCAGATGAAAGCGGACCCCAAGCCCCTCCAGGCCCGCCTGTACCGCACTGGCCGCAGCAGGGTGCAGTAGGGTTGGCATCACTTGCTCACAAGGGGCGACCACATCGACTTCGAAGCCGCCAAGGCTCATGTCGTTGGCGAACTCGCACCCGATCAGGCCAGCGCCGAGGATCAGCACCCGGTGTTTGCCTGCCGCCGCGGCCCGAAAGCGCCCATAGTCTTCAAGATCATTGATGGGGAAGACCAGGTCAGCCGCATCGCCCTCGATCGGCACTTGGACCGTCTGTGCACCCCACGCCAGGATGAGATCGCGGTACTCGACCGCCTCTTCACCGATCCACAGACGCTTGTGGCCAGGATCGATGCCACTGATGGGAGTATGGGTGCGGATTTCGGCCTTGAGCTGTTCGGCCATGGCGCCCGGCTCGGCCATGCACAGGCCGTCGGCATCCTTCTGCTTGGCAAAGCCGGTGGAAAGCATGGGCTTGGAGTAGGAACGGCCATCGTCGGCAGTGATCAGCAACAGCGGCGTATCGCTGTCGAGCTTGCGAAACTCCCGGGCCAGATTGTAGCCCGCAAGGCCGGTACCGATGATCACCACGGGGGACGTCATGTCATGCTCCTCTCGTTGAACAGGTGTGATCAGCCGATGGCGATCATTTCGAAATCACTCTTGCCGACACCACAGTCGGGGCACAGCCAGTCTTCCGGCACGTCTTCCCAGCGGGTGCCCGGGGCGATGCCGTCATCCGGCCAGCCTTCGGCCTCGTCGTAGATCAGGCCACAGACAATGCATTGCCACTTCTTCATCTCGTTCTTCCTCATCTGGATCAGGCGCGGCGGTACCGCAGGGGCTTTGTACTGGCCCTTCCAGCAGTATGCAAGCAACAGCGGCAAACATGCTAAGCTCGCCGCCTCTCTGGCTGTAACAAGCATACCGACGTGCCGTACGAAACCCCGCAAGCAGCCGCTGTCGCGTGGCTGCCGTATTCACAGCTGGCTGCCGGCATCGAACCGTCGATTCTCGACTGGCTCTTCGATCAAGGCTCTCTGACCCGCCGCCTGACCCACCTCTCCCGTGACCATTTCGCCGTCACCCCCCTGTTCGAGGGCTGGCAGCCCCTGCGCGATGACGAATGCCAAGCCTTGGGCCTGGCTCCTGGCGAAGAAGGCTGGGTGCGCGAAGTCTACTTGCGCGGCCATGACCAACCCTGGGTGTTCGCCCGCAGCGTGGCCGGGCGCAGCGCCCTGGAGCGCGGTGGCCTGAACCTCGAGACGTTGGGCAGCCGCTCGCTGGGCGAGCTATTGTTCTGCGACCAGGCCTTCACCCGTCACCCCATCGAAGTGTGCAGTTATCCACAGGCTTGGCTGCCGCCCGAAGCGCGCCATGCCAACCTGTGGGGGCGGCGTTCGCGGTTTGCCCGCGATGGCCTTGACCTGCTGGTGGCCGAGGTGTTCCTGCCGGCCCTATGGCAAGCGGCCAAGGAGGAAATCCGCTGATGTACCTGCAACTGCTCAAGTCGTTCAACCGCCTGCATCCCCGGGCCTGGGACTTCATCCAGCTCAGCCGCATGGACCGCCCGATCGGCATCTACCTGCTGCTGTGGCCCACCCTTTCTGCAGTGTGGATCGCCGGCAACGGCTCGCCGACGCTGGCCAATGTGCTGATCTTCGGCCTGGGCGTGGTACTGATGCGTGCCGCCGGCTGCTGCATCAACGACTTCGCCGACCGCAAGGTCGATGGCCATGTCAAACGCACCGCCGACAGGCCGCTGGCCAGCGGCCGGGTAAGGCCTCGCGAAGCGCTGATGCTGTTCGCGATCCTGGTGGGAGTGAGTTTCCTGCTCGTGCTGTGCACCAATGCCCGCACGGTATGGCTGTCGTTCGGCGCGGTGGCATTGGCGTTCTGCTACCCATTCATGAAGCGCTACACCTACTACCCCCAGGTGGTGCTGGGTGCGGCTTACTCGTGGGGTATCCCCATGGCGTTCACCGCCGCAGGGGGCGAGCTGCCGGCCAGCGCCTGGCTGTTGTACATCGCCAATTTGCTGTGGACCGTGGGCTATGACACCTATTACGCGATGGTGGACCGCGACGACGACCTGAAAATCGGCGTGAAATCCACGGCAATCCTCTTCGGCGAAGCCGACCGGACCATCATCCTGACCCTGCAAATGCTGTCGCTGGGCTGCCTGTTGCTGGCGGGCAATCGCTTCGACATGGGGGGATGGTTCCACTTGGGCCTGCTTGCGGCAGCTGGGTGCTTTGCCTGGGAATACTGGTCAACGCGCAAGCTGGACCGGGAATCGTGCTTCAAGGCCTTCCTGCACAATCACTGGGCAGGGATGCTGATCTTCATCGGTGTGGTGGTGGACTACGGATTGCGCTGAGCCCTGCACCATCGCTGTGGGACGGGTTTAGCCGCGAATCGAAGGTGATTGCACCTTCGCATTCGCGGGTAAACCCGCTCTGTAAGGTTCAAGGCTTGGCGATATGCCAGACGTCCTTCACGCCGTCACCGGTCTTGTCCCCGGCTTTCTTGTCCTTGATGAAGGTATACAGCGGCTTGCCGTCATAAGCCCACTGCTTGGTCCCGTCATCGCGGGTGACCTGGGTCCACTTGTCCTTGGCGGGCTCGTCTTCGGCCTTGACCATCAACGGCGGCCAGTTCTTGGCGCACTCGCCGTTGCACATGGACTTGCCGTCGGCATCCTTGTCGAAGGTGTAGAGGGTCATGCCAGCATGATCGACCCACATGCCATCCTTTTCCATCGCGTGGTGGGCCGATGCCACCCCCGGTAGCGCCAGCGCAGCGAAAAGGGCCATCCAGCTCAGCGTATGTCGTGTCATTGGAATCACCATGGTTTCGGGGGGTGTAAATGAGGTTTCGCCACCGCCGTGGCGGCCCCTTCAAGCCTAGTCCAGTCATGGAATGTCGCCAGAATCGCCAATGTCCTGTCACACAGCTGCAATAATTCCGTTATCTAATGCGGGCCAAGACACAGTTCCTGGGAGAGGTTTTACGCAATGGTTGGCAGAAACATTCTGATCGTCGACGACGAAGCGCCCATTCGCGAGATGATCGCCGTTGCATTGGAAATGGCCGGCTATGACTGCCTGGAAGCGGAAAACTCCCAGCAAGCCCATGCCATCATCGTCGATCGCAAGCCGGACCTGATCCTGCTCGACTGGATGCTGCCCGGCACCTCGGGTATCGAGTTGGCCCGGCGCCTGAAGCGCGATGAACTGACCGGCGACATCCCGATCATCATGCTCACCGCCAAGGGTGAAGAGGACAACAAGATTCAGGGACTGGAAGTCGGCGCCGACGACTACATCACCAAGCCGTTCTCGCCTCGTGAGTTGGTCGCGCGTCTCAAAGCCGTACTGCGCCGCACCGGCCCCAGCGACAGCGAGGCGCCGATCGAAGTGGGCGGCCTGCTGCTCGATCCGATCAGCCACCGCGTGACCATCGACGGCAAGCCCGCCGAAATGGGCCCTACCGAATACCGCCTGCTGCAGTTCTTCATGACCCACCAGGAGCGCGCCTACACCCGGGGCCAGTTGCTCGACCAAGTCTGGGGCGGCAATGTCTATGTCGAGGAACGCACCGTCGACGTGCATATTCGTCGCCTGCGCAAGGCATTGGGTGAAGCCTACGAAAATCTGGTACAAACCGTCCGAGGCACCGGCTACCGCTTCTCGACCAAGAGCTAGCTGCAAGCGCCAAGCTTCAGGCGGCACGCGCCGGCAGCGCCGAACAGCTTGCCGCCAGGCTTGGAATAAAGGACTGAACAGCACCACCGATCCGCTTCTTCTTGCAGCTTGAAGCACACAGCTTGCAGCTTGAAGCTGGATCCGAAGGATCCCCTCAATTGAACCAGAACTGGCACGCGACCTTGATTCGCCACATGCTGCTGCTGATCACCGTCTGCCTGATCGGCGGGCTGGTCAGCGGCTACTACGGCTGGAGCCTGGCCATCGGCCTTGCGCTCTACCTGGGTTGGACCCTCAAGCAACTGCTGCGCCTGCACGACTGGCTGCGCAATCATCAGCCCGACGAAGCCCCGCCCGATGGCTACGGCCTGTGGGGCGAGGTGTTCGACAGCATCTACCACCTGCAACGTCGCGATCAGCGGGTGCGCGGCCGCCTGCAGGCGGTGATCGACCGGGTGCAGGAATCCACCGCGGCGCTGCGCGATGCGGTGATCATGCTCGACAGCGAAGGCAACCTCGAATGGTGGAACCGCGCCGCTGAAACCCTGCTGGGCTTCAAGACTCCACAGGATGGCGGCCAGCCGGTGACCAACCTGGTGCGCCACCCGCGCTTCAAGGAGTACTTCGAATCGGAGAACTACGTCGAGCCGCTGGAGATCCCCTCCCCGATCAACGACCGGATGCGGGTCCAGCTTCACATCACCCGCTATGGCAACAACGAGCACCTGATGCTGGTACGCGACGTCACCCGCATCCATCAGCTCGAGCAGATGCGCAAGGATTTCGTCGCCAACGTCTCCCACGAGCTGCGCACCCCCCTGACGGTCATCACAGGGTACTTGGAAACCCTGCTGGACAACGTCGACGACGTGAACCCACGCTGGGGCCGGGCGCTCCAGCAGATGAGCCAGCAAGGCGCACGGATGCAGACACTGCTCAACGACCTGCTGCTGCTGGCCAAGCTCGAAGCCACCGACTATCCCTCGGACAATCAGCCCGTGGCCGTCGAGGCCCTGCTGCAATCGATCAAGGGCGACGCTCAAGCGCTGTCCGGCCCACGCAACCAGCGCATCACGCTGGAGGCAGCGCCTGGCGTGCGCCTCAAGGGCAGCGAGTCGGAACTGCGCAGCGCCTTCTCCAACCTGGTGTTCAACGCCGTGAAGTACACCCAGGACGAAGGCAACATCCGCATTCGCTGGTGGGCGGACGAGCAAGGTGCTCACCTCTCCGTGCAGGACTCCGGCATCGGCATCGATGCCAAACACCTGCCCCGCCTGACCGAGCGCTTCTACCGGGTCGACTCCAGCCGCGCCTCCAATACGGGCGGCACAGGGCTTGGCCTGGCGATCGTCAAGCACGTGCTGCTGCGCCATCGTGCACGCCTTGAGATCAGCAGCGTGCCAGGCCACGGCAGCACCTTCACCTGCCATTTCGCACCTGCCCAGGTGGTGACGAACAAAGCCTGAAACCACGGCACCGCAGGCGCGATTTTACCCGCCGACGCCGGCACAGCCGGTGCATGACCTGGTTAGCGGCTGAACCCGCTCCCACGAGGTGCGTGCCAGCCGTGCAGGCGGCGTTGCCACCAACGGGGTGATAGCGCGCCCTTTGCTTTTGCAGCTTCAACCGCTACATTGGATCCCCTGTGCCAGCCAACGCTGGCACTTTTTTTCTCCCTAATTCAAAGACGGACCCTGTAAAAACTCCATCATGGACCCTTCCCCTGGTTTCAGCTTCATCTCCCTCTTCGCCGACTTCGGCATGATTCTCTTTGCCTTCCTTCTGGTGCTGCTCAACGGCTTCTTCGTTGCCGCCGAGTTCGCCATGGTCAAGTTGCGCGCGACCCGCGTCGAGTCGATCGCCGAACTGCACGGCTGGCGCGGCAGCATCCTGCGCAAGGTTCACAACCAGCTGGACGCCTACCTGTCGGCCTGCCAGCTGGGCATCACCCTGGCCTCCCTGGGCCTGGGCTGGGTCGGTGAGCCGGCCTTCGCGCACCTGCTCGAGCCGCTGCTAGCCGCCGTTGGCGTCGATACGCCGGAGCTGGTCAAAGCGATCTCGTTCTTCGTCGCCTTCTTTGTGATCTCCTACCTGCACATCGTGGTCGGCGAGCTGGCGCCCAAGTCCTGGGCGATCCGCAAACCCGAGCTGCTGTCGCTGTGGACGGCGGTGCCGCTGTACCTGTTCTACTGGTTGATGTACCCGGCGATCTACCTGCTCAACGCCAGCGCCAACACCATTTTGCGTATCGCCGGCCAGGGCGAGCCTGGACCGCACCACGAGCATCATTACAGCCGCGAAGAACTCAAGCTGATCCTGCATTCGAGCCGTGGCCAGGACCCAAGCGACCAAGGCATGCGTGTACTGGCTTCGGCAGTGGAGATGGGCGAACTGGAAGTGGTCGACTGGGCCAACTCCCGCGAGGACATGGTCAGCCTCGATGCCAAGGCACCGCTCAAGGAAATCCTGGCGATGTTCCGTCGCCACAAGTTCAGCCGCTACCCGGTCTACGACGCCGAGCGCGAAGAGTTCGTGGGGCTGTTGCACATCAAGGACCTGCTGCTGGAACTGGCCGAGATGGACCACTTCCCAGAAACCTTGGACCTGGACGACCTGGCTCGCCCGCTGGAGCGCGTCTCGCGGCACATGCCGCTGTCCCAGCTGCTGGAGCAATTCCGCAAGGGCGGCGCGCACTTCGTGCTGGTCGAGGAAGCCGACGGCAAGGTGATCGGCTACCTCACCATGGAGGACGTGCTGGAAGTGCTGGTCGGCGACATCCAGGACGAGCACCGCAAGACCGAACGCGGCATCCTCGCCTACCAGCCGGGCAAGCTGCTGGTACGTGGCGACACGCCATTGTTCAAGGTCGAACGGCTGCTGGGGGTGGATCTGGACCACATCGAGGCCGAGACCCTGGCAGGTCTGGTCTATGAAACGCTCAAGCGCGTACCGGAGGAAGAGGAAGTGCTGGAGGTCGAAGGCCTGCGAATCATCATCAAGAAGATGAAAGGGCCGAAGATCGTGCTGGCCAAGGTACTGAAGCTCATCTGACTGCTCTGGGGGCGCTTTGCGCCCCATCGCTGGCTGGCGCCAGCATCCACAGCGCCCCCTGCAAGCTCAAGGGTTGCCAGCGGTGAAGTCTGGCATCCCTCCGATCGGTCGGTCGAACTGGTAGGGGATCGACTCCAGCGCCAACCCCACGTTGCGCTGCACCACGAAATGCAGGTGGGGCCCGGTGCTGTTGCCGGTATTGCCCGACTTCGCCAATGGCGCCCCCTGCAACACCCGCTGCCCTTCGCTGACCACCACCGACCCGCGCATCAGATGCAGATAGACACCCATGGTGCCATCCGGATGCAGGATCCTGACGAAGTTGCCCGCCGGGTTGTTGCCACGGCCCGTCTGGTTGTTCTCGATCTTCACCACCACCCCGCCCCGCGCCGCGACGATCGGCGTGCCTTCGGGCATGGCGATGTCCATGGCGTAGCGCCCTTTGGGGCCAAAGTGGCTGAAGCGCCCGTTCGGGCCCTGGCTCAGCCGGAACGGCCCTCCTTGCCAGGGGAACGGATAGCGAAACGCCTGTGGGCGCCGCGCGGGGTCACCCAGGGCATAGCGCAGTTTCGAATCGTATTTCACCCGCTCGCCGGGCAACGCCGCCAGTACCGTCAGCACCTGCGTCGAGCGCGGCGGTACCACGCGCCGGACGATCCGGGGCGCACTGCCGCCCTGGACATTGGCCAGGCGCTGCAAACGCAGCTCGACCTCCACCGGCGCGAACAGATCGTTACGCACGAAAAAGCGCGTACCGCCCGCAAAATCGACTGTACGCAAACGCACCTGGCGCTCCAGCCGCTCGAACATCGGCTCGCGCAGCACGAACGCTTTGGCACCAGGGCTTGGGTGTTCAGAGTAGGAGACCACGCCGTAAGCATCGGTGGTCTTGTACAGGGTCATGCCCACGCTCGAAGCCGAGACCGTGAGCAAGGCACAGAACAGCAGCAGACGAGTTGGCATGGCGGTGGCTTTTTGACAGTTATTGTGTCTGGAAGCCTAGCAGTCGGATTTCAAAGGGGTATTGCAGTTGGTCGGGAAATGAGCAATTGGCCATCACTGGCGCCCCGCTTCACCCGCGAAAAGGGGCAAAGCCCGTGGTATCCATGGACGGTGGCTGCTTCACAGGTAAACCCGCTCCCACACGTGCTCCGCGGATACCTGTGGGCGGGTTTACCTGCGCGCAGCCGCGCTCCGGATTGGCGATCTAGGCGCCGGGGGTGAAGTGCTTCTGCGCGGTTCCGCGGGCGATCAGGCGCGACAGGTAGTCGAGCTTCTGCGCATCCTGGTCGACGAACTTGAACGTCAGTTGCAGCCAGTCACTTTCAGGCTTGGGCTCCAGGGCGGCGATGGCGTGCAGGTAGCCATTGAGCCGGGCGACTTCGGCGTTCTCGCCTTGCTCCAGGTCCAACACCGCCCCTTCGAGCACCTGTGGCAGCGTGGGGCTGCGACGAACCACCAGCAAGGCTTCCTTGAGGCTCAATGCCTTGATCACGCAGGGCTGGGTACCGCTGGACAAGCGCAACTGCCCCTGGCCACGTCCACTCTGGGCGGCGGCGGCGGCCGTCTTCGGGGTCGGCGCGTTGATCAGCGGTTTGCCAGGCGCAGGTGCCGGCGCAGCGGCAGCAGCCACCGGAGCCTTGACCGTCTCGGGGCGACCGCCGGTCAGGGCACTGAGCGAGTCATTGGCAAATGCCGAGTTGACCCGCGCCGGTGCGCTGGCCATCAGGCTGTCGAGCTTGCCGAGCTTGGTCAGGGACTTCTTCACCTTGGTCAGCAGTTGCTCGTTGGTGAACGGCTTGCCCACAAAGTCGGAAACACCGGCCTGGATGGCCTGGATCACGTTTTCCTTGTCGCCACGGCTGGTCACCATGATGAACTGCAAGTCCTTGTACTCCGGCTGCTGCCGGCACCAGGTGAGCAGTTCCAAGCCAGACATCTCCGGCATTTCCCAATCGCACAGGACCAGGTCGAACCGCTCCTTGCCCAGCATGGCCATGGCCTTGCGGCCGTTGACCGCATCTTCGATGACGATGCCTGGGAAGGCATTGCGCAGACACTTCCTCACCAGGTCACGGATGAATGGCGCATCATCCACGACCAGCACATTGACCTTACTCATCGATACTCCTCTTGAACCCCGACTAGCATACCGCCGACTGATGGCCATTTGCCAAACCACTGGTCACGCCGGGACTCCTCTGGTCATTCGCGGGTGCCTGCTGGCTGCTCGACCGCAAACGAAAACGCCCGGCCTAGGCCGGGCGTCGATGCTCGGGAGCAATCCTACTTATCGTCCGATTCGGCCGGAACATTAGCGATTTCGCCATCGTCGGCCGCTTCGCCCAGCACTTCGGCCTTCATGCGTTTGAGGCCCATGTGACGCACGTCGGTGCCGCGCACCAGGTAGATCACCAGTTCCGAGATATTGCGCGCATGGTCGCCGATGCGCTCCAGCGAACGCAGGGCCCAGATCACGCTCAGCACGCGGGAGATCGAGCGCGGATCTTCCATCATGTAGGTGACCAGTTCACGCAGGGCGGTCTTGTACTCGCGGTCGATGGTCTTGTCGTACTGGGCCACCGAGAGGGCGAGATCCGCATCGAAACGGGCGAAGGCGTCCAGCGCGTCACGCACCATGTTGCGGACCTGGTCACCGATGTGGCGCACTTCGACGTAGCCGCGTGGCGACTCGCCTTCCTCGCACAGCTGAATGGCGCGGCGGGCGATCTTGGTCGATTCGTCGCCGATGCGCTCCAGGTCGATCACCGACTTGGAGATGCTGATGATCAGACGCAGGTCAGAAGCCGCCGGCTGACGACGGGCGAGGATGCGCACGCACTCCTCGTCGATGTTGCGCTCCATTTGGTTGATCTGCTCGTCGACTTCACGCACCTGCTGGGCCAGGCCCGAGTCGGCCTCGATCAACGCGGTGACGGCGTCGTTGACCTGCTTCTCGACCAGGCCACCCATCGCCAGGAGGTGGCTGCGAACCTCCTCGAGCTCGGCGTTGAACTGCTGGGAGATGTGGTGGGTAAGGCTCTCTTTGTTGATCATGCTTTCGCTCCGCGAAGTTGCAAGCCCCAAGCTGCAAGCTTCAAGTGGTTCGTGTCGTTCCCTGGCGCCGCGCTAACCGCTTTTTCTGGCAGCTGGCAGCTTGATGCTTGCAGCTGCGCCAAAGGCGCCCTTAGCCGTAACGACCGGTGATGTAGTCTTCGGTCTGCTTCTTCGCCGGATTGGTGAACAGCGTGTCGGTATCCCCGAATTCGACCAGTTTGCCCATGTACATGAAGGCGGTGTAGTCCGATACGCGGGCCGCCTGCTGCATGTTGTGGGTCACGATGACGATGGTGTATTTGGATTTCAGTTCGTAGATCAGTTCTTCGACCTTCAGCGTCGAGATCGGGTCCAGCGCCGAGCAAGGTTCGTCGAGCAGCAGCACCTCCGGCTCAACGGCAATGGTACGGGCAATGACCAGACGCTGCTGTTGACCACCGGACAGGCCTAGGGCCGAGTCGTGCAGGCGGTCCTTGACCTCATCCCACAGGGCCGCGCCCTTGAGGGCCCACTCGACGGCTTCGTCGAGCACGCGCTTTTTGTTGATGCCCTGGATGCGCAGGCCGTAGACCACGTTTTCATAGATGGTCTTGGGGAACGGGTTGGGCTTCTGGAACACCATGCCGACGCGGCGGCGCAGCTCGGCCACATCCTCGCCCTTGCGGTAGATGTTGTTGCCGTACAGGTTGATCGCGCCTTCCACGCGACAACCGTCGACCAGGTCGTTCATGCGGTTGAAGGTGCGCAGCAAGGTCGACTTGCCGCAGCCGGACGGGCCGATGAAGGCGGTCACGCGCTGCTTGGGAATGTTCATCTTCACGTCGTACAGCGCTTGCTTGTCGCCGTAAAACAGGGACAGACCCGGGACTTCGATGGCCACGGTTTCTTCGGCCAGGCGCAGGCTCTGCTTGTCGCGGCCCAGGGCGGACATGTCGATGCCGTGGGCGTGGGATTCATGCTGCATGTTCTCACTCCGTTCGTAGCTGCAAGCTTCGAGCTGCAAGCTGCAAGTTGGGTCAAAGCGGCAATCTGCTTGGAGCTTGCCGCTTGAAGCTTAAAGCTGAAATCAGCTGTCGAGGGCCTTGTACTTCTCGCGCAGGTGGTTACGGATCCACACCGCCGAGAGGTTGAGGGTCGCGATCACCAGCACCAGCAGCAGCGCGGTGGCGTACACCAGCGGCCGCGCGGCCTCGACGTTCGGGCTCTGGAAGCCGACGTCGTAGATGTGGAAGCCCAGGTGCATGATCTTCTGGTCCAGGTGCAGGTACGGGTAGTTACCGTCCACCGGCAGCGATGGCGCCAGTTTCACCACACCCACCAGCATCAGCGGCGCCACTTCGCCCGCGGCACGGGCCACGGCGAGGATCATGCCGGTCATCATGGCCGGACTGGCCATTGGCAGAACGATCTTCCACAGGGTCTCAGCCTTGGTCGCGCCGAGCGCCAGGGAGCCTTCGCGCACCGTACGTGGGATGCGCGCCAGGCCTTCCTCGGTGGCCACGATCACTACCGGCACTGCCAGCAGCGCCAGGGTCAGCGAGGCCCACAGCAGGCCCGGGGTACCGAGGGTCGGCGCCGGCAGGGCTTCGGGGAAGAACAGGCGGTCGATCGAGCCACCCAGCACATAGACGAAGAAGCCCAGGCCGAACACGCCATAGACGATCGCCGGAACACCCGCCAGGTTGTTCACTGCAATACGGATCAGGCGAGTCACCGGGCCCTGCTTGGCATATTCACGCAGGTAGACCGCCGCCAGTACACCGAACGGGGTAACGATCACGGCCATGATCAGGGTCATCATCACGGTGCCGAAGATGGCCGGGAAGATACCGCCTTCGGTATTGGCTTCACGCGGGTCGTCGCTCAGGAACTCCCACACCTTGCTGAAGTACACGCCCAGCTTGGTCATGACAGACATGCCGTTGGGCTGGTAGGCATGGACCACCTTGCTCAGGTTGATCTCCACTTCGCGGCCATTGCCGTCGCGGGCCACCAGGCTGTCGCGGGCGAATGCCTGGTGCAGGCCGGTCAGGCGCTCTTCGATGGCCTTGTAGCGAGCGTTGAGCTCGGCACGCTCAGCGTCCATGTCCGCCTGGGCGGCAGCGTCCAGCTTGCCGTCCAGCTCGAGCTTGCGAGCCTGCAGGCGCAGACGCTCAAGACCATGGTTGATGGCACCGATGTCTTTCTTCTCAAGGGTCTGCAGCTCTCGGGCCAGCTGGTCGGCGCGCTTGAGGCGACTCTGCAGCTCAGCCCAGGCGGCAGGGCCTTCGGCGACCACACGGCCTTCTTCCTTGACGCTCGCCAGGTAGCCATAGAAATTGCCCCACTCGCGGCGCTCCAGGGCAATCAAGTCGGCCGGCTTCTGCTGGTCGACCAGCCAGTCGCCTACCAACCAGGTGAAGTCGCTGCCGTTGAGGTCGCGGTTACCCACCTTGACCAGCTCGCGGGTCATGAACTCCGGGCCTTCGTCCGGAACCGGCAAGCCGGCGCCCTTGAGGCGGGCACGTGGCACTTCTTCTTTCTGCACCACCTCTGCGATGATCACATGATCGCCCTGGCCCGGCACCTTGTAGGTGGCCTGGATCAGGTCGGCTGGCCAGAAGTGGCCCAGGCCGCGGACGGCGATCACGGCGAGCAGGCCGACGGTCATGATCACCGCCATGGCGACCGCGCCACCGCTGATCCAGACGCCAGGGGCGCCGCTCTTGAACCAGCCTTTGAGGGAATCCTTTTTCACGGATCTCTACCTTTCTATCAAAGCGACGAGTATTTCTTGCGCAGACGCTGGCGAATCAGCTCGGCCAAGGTGTTCATGATGAATGTGAACATCAGCAGCACGAGGGCAGCGAGGAACAGCACACGGTAGTGGCTGCCGCCGACTTCGGATTCGGGCATTTCCACCGCCACGTTGGCGGCGAGGGTGCGCATGCCTTCGAACAGGTTCAGCTCCATGACCGGGGTGTTGCCGGTGGCCATGAGCACGATCATGGTCTCGCCCACCGCACGGCCCATGCCGATCATCAGCGCCGAGAAAATACCCGGGCTTGCGGTGAGGATGACCACGCGGGTCAGGGTCTGCCAGGGTGTCGCACCCAGGGCTAGGGAGCCCAGTGTCAGGCTGCGTGGCACACTGAATACAGCGTCTTCGGCAATGGAGTAGATGTTCGGGATGACGGCGAAGCCCATGGCGATACCCACTACCAGGGCGTTGCGCTGGTCATAGGTGATGCCCAGGTCATTGGTGATCCACAGACGCATGTCGCCGCCGAAGAACCAGTTCTCCATGAACGGGCTCATGAACAGGGCGAACCAACCGATCACCAGGATGACCGGGATCAGGATCGCCGCTTCCCAACCGTCCGGGATACGCAGGCGGATCGACTCCGGCAGGCGGCTCCAGGCAAAGCCGGCGGCGAGAATGCCGATCGGCAGGATCAGCAGCAGGCTGAACACACCTGGCAGGTGACCTTCCAGGTACGGTGCCAGGAACAGGCCGGCGAAGAAGCCGAGGATCACCGTCGGCATCGCTTCCATCAACTCGATGACCGGCTTGACCTTGCGGCGCATGCCCGGGGCCATGAAGTAGGCGGTGTAGATAGCGGCGGCGATGGCCAGAGGCGCGGCCAGGATCATCGCGTAGAAGGCGGCCTTCAGAGTGCCGAAGGTCAGCGGCGACAGGCTCAGCTTGGGCTCGAAATCGGTGTTGGAGGCCGTGGACTGCCAGACGTACTTCGGCTCGTCATAGTTCTCGTACCAGACCTTGCCCCACAGCGCGCTGAAAGACACTTCCGGGTGCGGGTTCTTCAGGCTCAGTGGCAACAGCTTGCCGCCTTGCTCGATGATGATGCGGTTGGCGCGTGGCGACAGGGCCAGCACGCCGGCGCCTTCTGCGACCGGCTCGACCAGCAGGGTGCGGTGGGCGGTGCTGTGAAACACGCCCAGCTTGCCTTCGCTGTCCAGCGCGACGAAGCCCTTGCGACGCTCTTCGGCATCGATCTGCACGACCGGCGCCTTGCCCAGCTGGAAGCTACGGATCAGCTTGAAGCGCGACTCGCCATCCGGGTCGCGAGCCATGAACCACTGGCTCAGCCCGCCCTTGGAATCACCGAAGATCAGCGAGATGCCGCCGACCAGTTGGGCGCTGGCAGTGATTTCGGTGTCGCCATCCTCAGACAGTTTGTAGCGACCATTGAGGCTCTTGTCGCGCAGGCTGAAGACGTCGGCGATGGCACGACCGTTGACCACGTACAACCATTGCTGACGCGGATCGACGAAGATGGCCTTCACCGGCTCGGTCATCTGCGGCAGCTCGATGCGGTTCTGCTCGGTGGTGACTTCGCCGGTCATCATGTTTTCCTGACGGGTCAGCTCGGTCACGTGCAGTTGCGAACCGGTAGAGCCAGCCAGCAGCAGGGTATCGCCGTTGACGTTGACACTCACGTGCTCCAGCGCGCGGCCCTGTGGGTCGAGCACGAACGGCGCCTGACCATAGGGGTAGTCGATACCCGCATCGATGGTCTTCTTGTTGTCCGGATAGGTGATCTTGTAGGTGTGGTGGAACACCAGCGCCTGGCCGTTGGACAGACCAAGCACCACCAGCGGGCTGCCCGGCTGGTCGGCGCTGATGGACGTCACTTGAGTGCCTGCCGGCAACGGCAGGTCGACATGCTCGACTTCGCTGCCGGTCTTGGAATCGAAGAACAGCGCCTGGCCCTTATCGGAAACGCGCATGCCCACGAGGTTCTGCTCCTCGAGGGCGATCATCAGCGGCTTGCCGGCATCCTGTTGCAGCCACGTCGGCTCCAGCGCTTTCTTGCTGGTCAGCTCGGCGCCCTGGAACAGCGGCAGGACCACGTAGGCCAGGTAGAAGAAGATCAGGGTGATGGCTGCCAGCACGGCAAGCCCGCCAACCAGTACATACCAGCGGGTCAGGCGATCCTTCAGCGCACGCAGGCGGCGCTTGCGTTGCAGCTCGGGCGTATTGAAGTCAATCCGCACGGGGGGAGAATTTTGGGTCATGGTGGAGTTGGCCAGATCATTCATGCGCACACCCTAGCGGTCCCGTATGACAAAAACATGACAATGCAGTGACGCAAAAAAGCCCGCCGCTCAGGAATCCTGGCTTCGGACGAGGAATTCGTGGAGGAGGCCGGCGTTCGGCGCCGGCCTCTTCCTCAGTTACTTACTTCTTTGCAACGTTACCGGCGTGGGACAAACCCAGGTCAGCCAGGGTCTTGTCGACCACTTTGGCCGGCAGCGGGATGTAGCCGTCCTTCACCACGACCTGCTGGCCCGCCTGGGACAGGACCAGTTTCACGAACTCAGCTTCCAACGGGGCCAGAGGCTTGTTCGGGGCCTTGTTGACGTAGACGTACAAGAAGCGCGACAGCGGGTAGGTACCGTTCAGGGCGTTGGCTTCGTTGTCCTCGACGAAGGCGCCGCCTTCTTTCTTGGCCAGAGGCACGGTCTTGACGCTGGCGGTCTTGTAGCCGATGCCCGAGTAGCCGATGCCGTTCAGCGAGCTGCTGATCGACTGCACGACCGAAGCCGAGCCTGGCTGCTCGTTGACGTTAGGCTTGAAGTCGCCTTTGCACAGCGCTTCTTCCTTGAAGTAGCCGTAGGTGCCGGATACCGAGTTGCGGCCGAACAGCTGGATCGGCTTGTTGGCCAGATCGCCGGTCACGCCCACATCACCCCACGTCTTGACGTCGGCTTTGCCACCACACAGACGGGTCGAGGAGAAGATGGCATCGACCTGAGCCATGGTCAGGCCCTTGATCGGGTTGTCCTTGTGGACGAAGACTGCCAGGGCGTCGACGGCGACCGGAATGGCGGTCGGCTTGTAGCCGTACTTCTGCTCGAAGGCCTGCAGCTCGACGTCCTTCATCTTGCGGCTCATCGGGCCGAGGTTGGCGGTGCCTTCAGTCAGCGCGGGTGGCGCAGTGGAGGAGCCGGCAGCCTGGATCTGGATGTTTACGTTCGGGTATTCCTTCTTGTAGGCCTCGGCCCACAGAGTCATGAGGTTCGCCAGGGTATCGGAACCGACGCTGGAGAGGTTGCCCGATACGCCAGTGGTCTTGGTGTAGGTCGGGATTGCAGGATCGACGGCGGCAACCGCATTGGCGGTAGCGACGCCAGCGGCGGCGAACGTGAGGGCCGCCATCAAACGCTTCAGTTTCATGCC
The DNA here is from genome assembly GCF_900102675.1 of Pseudomonas guariconensis. GTDB lineage: Bacteria > Pseudomonadota > Gammaproteobacteria > Pseudomonadales > Pseudomonadaceae > Aquipseudomonas > Aquipseudomonas guariconensis. The sequence continues at coordinate 188,861 of NZ_FMYX01000004.1, read as the reverse complement.
TAACTCCTAGCAGGAATATTTGGGGTGTGAGATGGATCGGGCCCAAGTATCTGCAGGCCGCATGAACACTCTATGACTTGAATGTGACAATTGGATGAAAGGCCATCACGGTCGCCCGGGATGGCCTTTACAGGATGTTGCGGCACTGCAGGATAAACATCGCCATGCCGTCTTCGCGGATACGACCGCCCTCGGTCAGCGCTTGGTCGCGAGCAGGTAGACACCCACCAGCAGACCCACGGCGCACAGGCAAGACACGTAATAGGCAGGTGCCATGGGGCTGAACTTGAGCAGCGCGGTGACCACCATTGGCGTCAGGCCGCCGAAGATGGCGTAGGCCAGGTTGTAGGAGAACGAGAGCCCACTGAAACGCACCACCGGCGGGAAGGCCTTGACCATCACATAAGGCACCGCACCGACGATGCCGACGAACAGACCGGTCAACGCGTACAGCGGGAACAGTAGGTCCGGTCGCGTCGGCAGGCTGTGGTAGAAGGCCCAGGACGATGCCAGCAGCGCCAGGCTGCCGACGATGAACACACGCCCGGCGCCGAAACGATCGGCCAGGCTGCCGGCACCCACACAGCCAATGCTGAGCAGGACGATAGCCAGACTGTTGGCCTTCAGCGAGTCGGTGGGGCTGATGTGATAGAGGCTTTGCAGCAGCGCCGGGGTCATGAGGATCACCACCACGATGCCCGCCGACAACAGCCAAGTCAGCAGCATCGACAAAATGATCGCACCACGATGATCACGCAGCACCGCACGCAGCGGCAGCTCTTCGGCCAAGGCCTTTCGCTGCTGCATCTCGGCAAATACCGGCGTCTCGTGCAGCCAGCGGCGTAGGTACACCGCGAACAGGCCGAACACGCCCCCGAGCAGGAACGGAATGCGCCAGGCGTAGTCCGCCACTTCGTCGGCGCTGTAGACCGTATTGATCAAGGTTGCCACGAGCGAGCCGAGCAGAATGCCTGACGTCAGGCCCGCCGTGAGCGTGCCGCAGGCATAACCGGTATTGCGCGCCGGCACATGCTCGGAGACGAACACCCAGGCGCCCGGAACCTCGCCACCGATGGCCGCACCTTGCACGACACGCATCAAGAGCAGCAGGACCGGGGCCCACAGGCCGATCTGCGCGTAGGTTGGCAGCAGGCCCATGACCAAGGTCGGCAAGGCCATCATGAAGATGCTCAGCGTGAACATCTTCTTGCGACCGAGCAGGTCGCCGAAGTGGGCCATGATGATGCCGCCCAAAGGCCGCGCCAGGTAGCCGGCCGCGAAGATGCCGAAAGTCTGCATCAGACGCAGCCACTCGGGCATGTCGGCGGGGAAGAACAACTTGCCGACTACCGTGGCAAAGAACACGAAGATGATGAAGTCGTAGAATTCCAGTGCTCCACCAAGGGCGGACAGTGAAAGGGTCTTGTAGTCACTGCGGGTCAGCGGCCGCGAGGGCTGCTCGATACTGCTCGGCACGGAGGTCATGGGTTGTTCTCTTATTGGTCTGCAGGCCGTTTGTCACGCGGCTTCTGGGTCAGTGACCCGCGAAGATAACAAATTGCCGCACCCGCCTCATAGCGGTACAAAATCCATACAGATATTCACGAATGCGCGGTCGTCGCTGGCTGTGCAGGTCTATATACTGACCGCTCGTAGGAAAAGGTTGAGCAACACGTGGGATGCTGTGCGAAAACGCCGGTCAATGTTGCAGGCGGTTTCGCAGAGTCTCCCTTTGGCCGCCCATCGAAGCGAAATCAGCGTAGTATGTTTCAAGCTGAATCGTTTTCCCGGCGACCGTCATTTGCGCCAACCAACGAAAGCGTCACGGGTCCGAGGCCCCACCGCATGATTGAGCTCGAACAAGAAGATCCTATCCCACAGGGCGACCTTGCCCTTCAGATCACTGCCCTACCCCGTGAAACCAACGGTTTCGGCGATATCTTCGGCGGCTGGCTGGTCGCCCAGATGGACCTGGCCGGCACCGCCATGGCCAGCCGCGTCGCCGGTGGCCGCGTTGCCACCGTGGCGATCGACCGCATGGCTTTCCTGGTCCCGGTGGCCGTGGGCGCGCAGCTTTCCTTTTACACCCAGACCCTGGAAATCGGCCGTAGCTCCATCCAGATGATGGTGGAAGTGTGGAGCGACGACCCGCTTTCCAGCGAATGGCGCAAGGTCACCGAAGCTGTGTTCGTTTTCGTCGCCATCGACGGCAGTGGCCGTACCCGTTCCGTCCCTCGTCGCTGAGCCAGGGGCGCGGTAAACTCGTTGCAAGGCATGAGGTCCAAGGCCTGATATGCATCACGACGAGACAAGCGCATGGCTACTTTCCAGGTCGAAACGGAACAACACGGCGAACTCAACTGCTGGCGCATCACCAGCAATCATGCCGAACTGCTGATCGCCCAACAGGGCGCCCAGGTCTTGAGCTACCAACGACTGGGTGAGCCCCCATTGCTGTGGTTGAGCGACCAAGCCATCTTCCGCCAGGGCAAGTCCGTGCGCGCCGGAGTGCCGGTGTGCTGGCCCTGGTTCGGCAATCTGCAGCGCAACCCCCAGGCCGTGCAGGCCATGTACCAAGGCGAACAGGCACCTGCCCATGGGTTGGCGCGCACCCGTGACTGGCAGCTGCTGGGCATCGAGGAGGCCGCAGAAGGCCTTCGCATCGAGTTCAGCCTACCGGAAGCGCTGGGCGACCTGCCAGGCTGGCCTCATGAGGTCGAGCTCAAGCTGCTGATCGAAATGGGCACGCAATTGAAGCTGACCTTGAGCAGCTTCAACCAGGGTAATGACAACGTCACCATCAGCCAGGCCCTGCACAGCTACTTTGCGGTCAGCGATGTACGACAGGCTCGGGTCGAGGGCGTGGAGAACCTTGGTTACATCGAAACCCTGACCGACTGGGAACTGCGCCAGCAGCTCAGCGCCCTGGGCTTTGCCGGCGAGACCGACCGCATCTACCTGCAGACACCTGATCTGCTGAAGATCGTCGACCCGCAATGGAACCGCCGCATCACTTTGCACGCTACGGGCTCACGCTCGGCGGTGATCTGGAACCCATGGACCGATCGCGCCCGGGAGCTGGCGGACATGGCCGATGATGGCTGGCAGCGAATGCTGTGCATCGAAACAGCGAATGTGTGGGACGATGTGGTAAACCTGGCCCCAGGGGCGAGTCATTCGCTGAGCGTTACGATCACCAGCGAAGCACTCTGACCAGACCCGCTCCCACTGGGTTCTCACATAACCTGTGGGAGCGGCTCGGAAAAGATCGAATCAGAGGTCGGCGTCCTCTACCACCCTCACCTTCCCTGCCTCCAGCGCATAGGCCGCATCGGCCAGGTCGTTGCTGACCTTCTCCACCTTCAAGGTGCCACTGACCCACAGCGGCGTGTAGATGTCGTCGATTTTCATGCCTTTGGGATAACGCACCAGCACCAGCTGGTTGGGTGGCGGCGGCGGCACGTGGATACAGGCGCCGGGATACGGCACGAGGAAGAACAAGGTGCTGTTGCCCTTGGCGTCGCTTTCCAGCGGTACCGGATAACCGCCCAGGCGGATCTGTTTGCCATTCATGGCGGCCACCGTCTTGGTGGAGTACATCACCGCCGGCAGACCCTTGGCCTGCTTGAGCCCACCCTTTTCGGTGAAGGTGCCCATGGCTTCAGGAGAGTCGTGGTCGATTTCAGGCATCTGCTCGAGCGCCTTCTGGTCCGACTTTGGCATCAGCTCCAGCCAGTCGGTTTCGGGCAGCTCGGCATGGGCCAGTGCACTGGCCAGCAGTAGGGGGACAAGGAAAAACGCACGCATGAAAATGCTCGGCAACTCAGTCAATTGCCGAGCATTCTAAACCAGTCACCCGCGTTTCTTGATGAATCCGTAGATCACCAGAAGGATGATGGCACCCACCAGGGCGCCAAAGAAACCTGCGGCCTGCCCCGCCTGGTAGATACCCAGCGCCTGCCCGCCATAAGTCGCGGCAAGGGACCCGGCGATACCGAGAAGAATGGTCATGATCCAGCCCATGCTGTCGTCCCCTGGTTTCAGAAAACGGGCCAGCAGGCCGACGATCAGGCCGATGAAAATGGTTCCAATGATACCCATGGCAATCCCTCTGCTTTGAAGATGGAACAAGCCAAAGCCTAGACAGCACTTTGGCTTGTTGCCATTTCAGAGGGCCTGCGCAGGGCAGAGGTTCAATCAGCCGGCAATCAACGCTTCGACTTCGGCGATCTTGGCCTTGAGAGTGGCCATGTCGGCGCAGCGCAGGGTGGCGTGACCAACCTTGCGGCCGGCCTTGAAGGCTTTGCCGTAGTGGTGCAGGTGGCAGTCGTCGATGGCCACGACCTTATCCACAGCCGGCACTTCACCGATGAAGTTGAGCATGGCGCTCTCGCCGACCTTGGCGGTCGAGCCCAGCGGCAGGCCGGCCACGGCGCGCAGATGGTTCTCGAACTGGCTGCACTCGGCCCCTTCGATGGTCCAGTGCCCGGAGTTGTGGACCCGCGGGGCGATTTCGTTGGCCTTCAGGCCACCGTCGACCTCGAAGAACTCGAAAGCCATCACACCCACGTAGTCCAGCTTCTGCAGCACGCGACCCACGTAGTCTTCGGCCAGCGCCTGCAGCGGATGCGCATCGCTTGCGACCGACAGGCGCAGGATGCCGCTCTCATGGGTGTTATGCACCAGCGGGTAGAAGCGGGTTTCGCCATCGCGGCCACGCACGGCCACCAGCGACACCTCACCGGTGAACGGCACGAAGCCTTCGAGCAGGCATGGGACGCTGCCCAGCTCGGCGAAGGTGCCGACCACATCCTCGGCACTGCGCAGGACCTTCTGGCCCTTGCCGTCATAGCCCAGGGTCCGGGTCTTGAGGACTGCCGGCAGGCCGATGCTGGCCACCGCCGCGTCCAGGTCTTCCTGGGACAGGATGTCGGCGAACGCCGGCGTCGGGATGCCCAGATCGCGGAACATGCTCTTTTCGAACAGACGGTCACGGGCGATGCGCAGGGCTTCGGCACTTGGATAGACCGGAACGAACTGCGAGAGGAAGGCCACGGTTTCGGCCGGAACGCTTTCGAACTCGAACGTCACCAGGTCGACTTCGTCAGCCAGCTGACGCAGGTGATCCTGATCGCCGTAGTCGGCGCGCAGGTGCTCACCCAAGGCAGCCGCGCAGGCGTCCGGGGCCGGGTCGAGGAAAGCGAAGTTCATGCCCAGCGGAGTACCCGCCAAGGCCAGCATGCGGCCGAGCTGGCCACCACCGATTACACCGATCTTCATGTTGATAGCCTCAGGCCTGGCGCGGGTCCGGATTGTCCAGGACGGTTTCGGTCTGCTCCGTGCGGAACTGCTTGAGTGCCGCGTGATACTGCGGGTACTTGGCACCCAGGATGCTCGCCGAGAGCAGCGCCGCGTTGATGGCACCGGCCTTGCCGATGGCCAGGGTGGCGACAGGTACGCCTGCGGGCATCTGCACGATCGACAGCAGCGAGTCGACACCCGAGAGCATCGAGGACTGCACCGGCACGCCCAGCACCGGCAGGTGGGTCTTGGCGGCGCACATGCCCGGCAGGTGGGCAGCACCGCCAGCACCGGCGATGATCACCTCGATGCCGCGGCCTTCGGCCTCTTCGGCATACTGGAACAGCAGATCCGGCGTACGGTGGGCGGAAACCACCTTCACCTCGTAGGGAATGCCGAGTTTTTCCAGCATATCGGCGGTGTGGCTAAGGGTGGACCAATCGGACTTGGAGCCCATGATCACGCCAACCAGTGCACTCATCGTCGAGCCTCTTCGCTTGTGCGCCCTTGGGCGCGTCAAAAAACAACAAGCCACGCGGGACGACCGGCGTGGCTTGTTTGCTGATCATGGCCGGATCGTTCCGGCCTGGGGGCCGCGAAGTATAGCGTAACGCGAGGCCATCCAGGCACCCCCGGCGACCAACTGTCGGCCTTATTTTTCGGGGCTTTGGCTGACTTTCGGGTCAACAGATGCGGTCGTCGTGCCACCCTCCAGCTTGCGCCAGAGCAGACGCACGTTGGCCTTGCGGACCAAGGCGCAGCGATAGAGGCGAATTTCCAACGGCACGTGCCATTGGCTGCCTCCACAGATCGCCAGTTCGCCACGCTCCAGCTCGCCGCGCATCGACAGCCGCGGCACCCAGGCGATACCCATACCTTCAAGGGCCATGCTCTTGAGACTGTCGGCCATGGCGGTTTCATAGACAGTGGTATAGCGCAGGTTGCGCTGACGCAGCAGCAAGTTGACCGATCGACCGAGGAAAGCCCCAGCGCTGTAAGCCAGCAGAGGCACGCTGCTCTCGCCTTCAAGGTCGAACAACGGCTTGCCGTCGGCGCCCACGGCGCATACCGGCAGCATCTCGGTAGTGCCCATGTGCAGCGAGGGGAAGATTTCGGCATCCATCTGCAAGGCCGCATCCGGGTCATAGAACGCCAGCATCAGGTCGCAACCACCTTCACGCAACGCATGCACGGCATCGCCCACGTTGGTGGCCACCAGACGGGTGGCGATGTTCAGGCCGTCGTTGCGCAACTGGGCCACCCAGCGTGGGAAGAAGCCCGATGCCAGCGAGTGTGCGGCAGCCACTTGGACCACTTCACCCTGGCCGCCTTCGAGATGATGCAAATGGCGCAGAACTTCGCTCAATTGGTCGACAACCGTGCGCGCCGTGACGAGAAACAACTGCCCGGCCTCGGTCAGCTCGATCGGTGTGCGGGAACGATTCACCAAGGTCAGCCCTAGCGCCGCTTCCAGGCTGCGGATACGCCGACTGAAGGCCGGCTGGGTGACGAAACGACGCTCCGCCGCCTGGGAAAAACTACGGGTGGCGGCCAGGGCGCTGAAGTCTTCCAGCCACTTGCTTTCGAGGTTCATGAAGCGGTCTCCCAGCGCGCACCAAAATGGAACACGCTCGTTTGTCAATTGGCGTCACATGAATCGGTATGCCGTTTGTGCATAGGTTAGCGTGCAACAGCATTGGCCGCAAAATCCGGGCAGGCCTAGGATTGGCGGCATTCCGGCAGGTGCCGGGTTTAAATCGAGATGATATCCGTCATGTCCTCCGCTGCATCGTTCCGCGTCGAAAAAGACCTGCTTGGTACCCTTGAAGTCCCTGCCGATGCCTACTACGGCATCCAGACTCTGCGCGCTGCCAACAACTTCCACCTCTCCGGTGTTCCGCTGTCGCACTACCCGAAGCTGGTCGTGGCCCTGGCCATGGTCAAGCAGGCCGCTGCCGACGCCAACCGTGAGCTGGGCCACCTGAGCGATGCCAAGCACGCTGCCATCAGCGAGGCCTGCGCCCGTCTGATCCGCGGCGAGTTCCACGACCAGTTCGTTGTGGACATGATCCAAGGTGGTGCAGGTACCTCCACCAACATGAACGCCAACGAAGTCATCGCCAACGTCGCGCTGGAGGTCATGGGCCACCAGAAGGGTGAGTACCAGTACCTGCACCCGAACAACGACGTGAACATGGCGCAGTCGACCAACGACGCCTACCCGACCGCGATCCGCCTGGGTCTGCTGCTGGGTCACGACGCCCTGCTGGCCAGCCTCGACAGCCTGATCCAGGCCTTCGCGGCCAAAGGCAAGGAATTCGACCACGTACTGAAGATGGGCCGTACCCAGCTGCAGGACGCCGTGCCGATGACCCTTGGCCAAGAATTCCGCGCCTTCGCCACCACCATGACCGAAGACCTGCAGCGCCTGCGCTCGCTGGCTCCGGAGCTGCTGACCGAAATCAACCTGGGCGGTACCGCCATCGGCACCGGCATCAACGCCGACCCTGGCTACCAGGCCCTGGCCGTGCAGCGCCTGGCGACCATCAGCGGCCAGCCGCTGGTCCCGGCTGCCGACCTGATCGAAGCCACCTCCGACATGGGCGCCTTCGTGCTGTTCTCCGGCATGCTCAAGCGCACCGCGGTCAAGCTGTCGAAAATCTGTAACGACCTGCGCCTGCTGTCCAGCGGCCCGCGCACCGGCATCAACGAGATCAACCTGCCGGCACGCCAGCCAGGCAGCTCGATCATGCCAGGCAAGGTCAACCCGGTTATTCCGGAAGCCGTCAACCAGGTGGCCTTCGCCATCATGGGCAACGACCTGGCCCTGACCGTCGCCGCCGAAGGTGGCCAGCTGCAGCTGAACGTCATGGAACCGCTGATCGCCTACAAGATCTTCGACTCCATCCGCCTGCTCCAGCGCGCCATGGACATGCTGCGCGAGCACTGCATCGTCGGCATCACCGCCAACGAACAGCGCTGCCGTGAACTGGTCGAGCACTCGATCGGCCTGGTCACTGCCCTGAACCCGTACATCGGCTACGAAAACGCCACCCGTATCGCCCGCGTCGCCCTGGAAACCGGCCGCGGTGTTCTGGAACTGGTGCGCGAAGAGAAGCTGCTGGACGACGCGATGCTCGACGACATCCTGCGTCCGGAAAACATGATCGCTCCACGTCTGGTTCCGCTGAAGGCGTAACCAGACCGCTGTAAAACGTCTCACCAGGTCGAGGGACTAGACACCTCTCAACCTTTCAAGGGCCCGAGCGCACGCTACGGGCCCTTTTTTTATGCGCGCGGCCACCAAGGCCGTAGTGGACTGCAAAGCAGCGCCACATGGCCGTCCGGCACACAACTTGCTCCATAATGCTTCCCAGCCCCACGGGATACCGAGCATGCTGCACAGCCACCTGACCACCCTCAACGCAGTTTCGCTGATTCTCAAGGTCTTCCAGGAAGAAGGCTGCGATGCCGAGCGCCTGCTTTGCGGCAGCGGCATTGGCGCGGCGGATCTGGGCCATGCCGATGCCCGCATCACCACCCAGCAAGAACTGCAGGTATGCGCCAATGCCGTAGCCCTGCGCGAGGAGATCGGCCTGGAGCTGGGGCGGCGCATGCACGTGTCATGCTACGGGATGCTCGGTTACGCCCTGCTCTCCAGTGCCACTTTGGGTGACGCCCTGCGCTTGGCGCTGCGCTATCCCGCACTGCTGGGCACAGCCTTTCACTTGCGCCTGGAGGACGACGGCCAGCGGATCTGGTTCAGCGCCAGCGATTACCAAGACAGCCCTGCCCTGGCGGCCTTCAATGCCGAATTCTGCCTGGTGTCGCTGAAAGTCATCTGTGACGACCTGCTGGGGCGCCCACTGCCGCTGCTCGCGGCGCGCTTCGAGCATCCACGGCCGGGTTACCACGCGCTCTATGCCGATGCATTCCCGTGCCCCCTGGGCTTCGATGCCAACGACAATGCCTTTGCCTTCGAACGCCGCTGGCTGGACATGCCCCTGCCCCTGGCCGACCCCATCACCCACAAGGCCATGGCCGAGCGTTGCCGCCAGCTGAACCTTGAGTTCACCGGGCGCCAGGCGTGGCTGGGGCGCATCCGCCAGCTGCTGATCAAGCAACTCGATGCCGCCCCCGGACTCGAAGGTCTGGCGCGCCAGATGAACTGCTCCTCGCGCACCTTGCGCCGGCACCTGCAAGCCCTGGGCTGCAGCTATCAGCAATTGCTCGACGAGCTGCGCTTCGAGCGGGCCAAGCAGTTGCTGGCCGAGGACCAGATGCCAATCTACCGCATCGCCGAGACGCTCGGCTTCAGCGAGACCGCGAGCTTTCGCCATGCCTTCCAGCGCTGGAGCGGCGTTGCGCCGAGTCATTTTCGCGGCTGATCGGTGCCGGGCTTTTCGCGGGTAAACCCGCTCCTAAGGTATTTGTGCTGAATTCAAAATCAGCGGGAGGCCTGCGGGAGCGGATTTACCCGCGAACATTCCCCCACACCGGACACTGTCTTTGGCCACATCGATCCCCTTTTGGCCGTTTGCAACGTTCTCCCGCCACTCGCCGACTCACACAATGAAGCCACGCCAGTAAACCCGGAGAATAAAAATGCTGACGATCTATTCTGATGATCACCGCCTGCACCACGGCCGCTGCGAGCTGATCGACGGCAAGCTGATGCCCTGCTTCGAGATGCCTTCGCGCGCTGACCACGTCCTGGAGCAAGTCAAGAAGCGCAACCTGGGTCCGGTCGAAGGGCCACGTGATTTCGGCCGCGCGCCCTTGCTGCGGGTGCATGGCGCCGACTACCTGGACTTCTTCGAAGGGGCCTGGGCGCGCTGGTCACAGCTGGGCCAGGAAGGAGACCTGCTGCCCTTCACCTGGCCAGCCCGCACCCTGCGTAAGGTCAAACCGACTGGCCTGCATGGTGAGCTTGGCTACTACAGCTTCGATGCCGGCGCGCCGATCACCGCCGGTACCTGGCAAGCCGCCTACAGTGCAGCCCAGGTTGCCCTCACTGCCCAGGCCGCGATCCAGCAAGGCGCCCATTCGGCATTCGCCCTGTGCCGTCCACCAGGGCACCATGCCGCGGCCGAAGTGATGGGGGGCTACTGCTACCTCAACAACGCCGCCATCGCAGCCCAGGCCTTCCTTGACCAAGGCCACCGCAAGGTCGCCATCCTCGATGTCGACTATCACCACGGCAATGGCACCCAGGACATCTTCTACCAGCGCGGCGATGTGTTCTTCGCCTCGATCCACGGCGACCCGCAGGACGAGTTTCCGTTCTTCCTCGGCTATGCCGACGAAACCGGCGAAGGTGCAGGCGAAGGCTGCAATATCAATTACCCGCTGCCCGCCGGCAGTGACTGGGCCGCCTGGAGCGCTGCCCTGGAGGACGCCTGCCAGCGTATCGCCGCCTACGCGCCGGACGTGGTGGTGGTGTCCCTGGGCGTGGATACCTTCAAGGACGATCCGATCTCGCAGTTCAAGCTGGACAGCCCAGACTACCTGGAGATGGGCAAGCGTATCGGCCAGCTCGGCAAGCCGACCTTGTTCGTGATGGAAGGTGGCTACGCTGTGGAAGAAATCGGTATCAACGCAGTCAACGTGCTGGAAGGCTTCCAGCATGCCCAGCCAGGAGCCCGGTAATGGTCCGACTCAAGCGTCTGCTCGCCCCGTTCATCGCTGCCACCCTGTTCACCGGAGCCCTTCAGGCCCAGGCCGAACAGCGCACCCTGCGCGTGTACAACTGGTTCGACTACATCACGCCGCAGACCTTGACGGACTTCCAGAAGGACAGCGGCGTCAAGCTGATCTACGACATCTTCGACACCAACGAAGCCCTGGAAGCCAAGCTGCTCACCGGCAACTCCGGCTACGACGTGGTGGTGCCGTCCAACGTGTTCCTCGCCAAGCAAATCGAAGCCGGTGTGTTCCAGTCTCTGGACCGATCCAAGCTCCCCAACTGGCAGCACCTGGATCCGGCGCTGATGAAGCTGATCGAGGCCAACGATCCGGGCAACAAGTTCGCCGTGCCGTACATGTATGGCACCGTGCTGATCGGCTTCAACCCGGACAAGGTCAAGGCGGTGCTCGGCGACAAGGCGCCCGTGGACAGCTGGGATCTGATCTTCAAGGAAGAGAACATCGCCAAGCTCAAGCAGTGCGGCGTCGCCCTGCTCGATTCACCGTCGGAGATCCTGCCCTTGGCGCTGCAATACCTGGGGCTGCCACCGAACAGCGAGAAGCCGGCCGACTACAAGAAAGCCGAGGATCTGATGCTGAAGATCCGCCCGCACATCACCTACTTCCATTCCTCGAAGTACATGGCTGACATCGCCAACGGCGATATCTGCGTGGCGGTGGGGTATTCGGGTAGCTTCTCCCAGGCCGCCAACCGCGCGCGCGACGCCAAGAATGGCGTGGTGGTGGACATGCGCCTGCCCAAGGAAGGTGCACCGATCTGGTTCGACATGCTGGCGATTCCCAAGAATGCCGCCAATCCTGAGGATGCACACAGGTTCATCAACTACCTGTTGCGCCCTGAAGTGATCGCGCCGATCAGTGACTTCGTTGGCTACCCCAACCCCAACAAGGACGCCACCGACAAAGTCAGCCCGGCGATCCGCAACAACCCCAACCTGTACCCGACCGCCGAAGCGATGGCCAAGCTGTATACCCTCAAGCCACTGCCACGCGAGGCCGAACGGGCGCGCACCCGGGCCTGGACACGCATCAAGTCCGGGACTTGAGTTGGAATGCTTCGCGGTTGAACCCGCTCCCACAGGTACAGCGCTGCCTGTAAGTACAGCGCTGTGTCTGTGAGAACGGGTTCACCCGCGAACAGGTCGCCACGCCCTGCGCAATCGCATCACTGCATCCGCAATCTGCGCTTCAGGCACCGCCGCGAACCCCAGCACCAATCCGGCGCGCTTATCCACAGGGACATTGCCGTCCTCGAGCCAGTAACTGCTCAGCGGGTTGACTTCCACCCCCACCGCCTCTGCCAGGGCCACTAATGTTTGCTCACGGGCAAGGTTATCCACAGCCACCTTCACATGCAGCCCAGCCGCCACTTCCGGCATGGCACCCAGCCCTGGCACATCTTCCGGCCACCCGGCTTTCAGCACGTTTCTACGCGCCAGCGCTGCCTTGCGCATGCGCCGGATATGCCGTTGAAAGTGCCCCTGGGCCATGAATTGCGCCATTACGCACTGGGTGCCGACCTCCGAATGGCGCACCGCCAACGCCCGCCCCTGACTGAATGCCTCCACCAACGGTCGAGGCAGCACCAGATAGCCCAGGCGCAGGGCCGGGAAGGCGATCTTGCCGAACGTGCCTACGTACAGCACCCGTCCCTGCCGGTCCAAGGAGGCCAAGGGCGCCAGTGGCGCACCGCTGTAGCGATACTCCCCGTCGTAGTCGTCCTCGATGATCCAGCCATCCTGACGCTGTGCCCAATCCAGCAATGACAGGCGCCGGGCCAGGCTCATGGTGACGCCAGTGGGGTACTGGTGCGCCGGGGTCACATAGGCCATCCGGCAATCGGGAAGTTGCGCCAGCTGCGCGCAATCCAGCCCTTCATCATCCACTGGCACGCCCCTGACTTTCGCCCCCGCCAACGCAAAAGTGTGGCCGGCCGCCCGGTACCCTGGGTTTTCCACAGCCACTCCATCGCCTGGCTGCAACAGCAACTGTGCACAAAGGCTGATGGCCTGCTGGGCACCGCTGGTGATCACAATTTGTTCAGCGCCACACGACAACCCACGTGAGCGTCGCAGGTAGGCGGCGACGAGTTCGCGCAGTTGCGGTTCACCCGCCGGATCGCCATAGCCGAGCGATGAAGGATCGGGATTTCGCCAGAAACCCGCTTGCAGCCTGGCCCAGACCTTAAAGGGAAACAAATCGAACGCCGGCACACCGACGCGAAAAGCCCTCGGCGCACCAGCCTTGGGTGGTGGAAGATGGTTGTTTTTAAGCAGCTGCAAAGGCTCGCTGGAGCGCCCTGAACTGGATAAATCTTCAGTATCAGAAGGCAACAATGTGGATAACTCTGTTGATAACCCCTGGGATAACCCTGTGGATAGCTGTGTGGATAGTTTGGGCAGCTGACTCACATAAGTCCCATCGCCAACCCGACTTTCAATGTAACCCTCCGCATACAGCTGGTCGTAGGCCCGCACCACGCTGTTGCGCGAGAGCGATAACATCGCCGCCAGGTCGCGGGTGGCGGGCAAACGCGTGCCACTGCCCAGGCGTCCATCCAGCACCCGCGCCCGCAATGCCTGGTACAGCTGCTGGCTGAGCCCGCGCCGGCGGTCGAGCACGATACCCGTGGGGTCGAAGGGCAGCGCGAGAGGACATTCGTTCATGGCATTGGACCTATGAAAACAGGCTGCATTGGCTCTTACAGAGTACCAATAGCCTGCCTAGGATGAAGCCATTGGACAAGGAATCTCGCATGTACAACGCCAAGCCCCACCAAGAACATGACCTCGCGCGCCTGCACCAGCAAATGTGCGACACCCGCCTCGCCGTTCTGGTCAGCCACGGCGAAAACGGCTTGCTCGCGACCCATCTACCCGTGCTGCTCGATACAGCTCAAGGCGAGTACGGCACTGTCTATGCTCACCTGGCCCGGGCCAACCCTCAATGGCGGGACTTGGAGCAAGGCGGCGAAGCGTTGCTGGTTTTCCCAGGCGCAGATGCCTATGTCAGCCCGAGCTACTACCCGAGCAAGACCGAAAACCCCAGGGTCGTGCCCACCTGGAATTACCTGGCCGTGCACGCCTATGGCGCGGTGCAGGTAATTCACGACGCCCCTCGCCTGCTGGCGATCGTCAGCCGCCTGAGCGATCGGCACGAACAAGACCGCGCCAAACCCTGGAAGGTGAGCGACGCACCCAGCGATTACATCGATGGCATGCTGCGCGCCATCGTCGGCCTGCGCATGCCCATTGCCCGTCTGCAAGGCGCGCGCAAGCTCAGCCAGAACCGCTCGGCGCAAGACATCGCTGGCGTACGTGACGGTCTGGCCAGCAGTTCCGATTACCTGGACAACCAACTCGCAGCGCACATGCGCCCACTCTGAAGGAAAAGACCATGCCCAGCGTTACCCTGCGCCCAGTGCGCGCCAACGACCATGCCGCCTGGCTCGCCCTCTGGCATGCCTATCTGCGCTTCTACGAAACCGGATTGGCCGATGAGGTCAGCGCCAGCACCTGGCAGCGTTTGCTCGATGAGAACGAGCCCACCCACTCGGCGTTGGCCTGGGTCGATGGCAAAGCCGTGGGGATGGTCAATTGGATCTATCACCGCTCCAACTGGAGCATCGAGAATTCGTGCTACCTGCAAGACCTGTACGTCAACGCCGACCAGCGCGGCCTGGGCATTGGTCGCCAGCTGATCGAGCATGTCTACGCGACCGCCAAGGCAGCCGGCTGCATCAAGGTGCACTGGCTCACCCACGAGACCAACGCCACCGCCATCAGCCTGTACGAACAAGTCGCAGAGCGGCCGGGCTTCATTCAATTTCGCAAAGGCTTGTAGGCCCATGACAGACGCACTGAACTGGAAGCCCGCGGCAACGCCCAACGCCGAGCCCCTCGAAGGACGCTTCGTCCGCCTGGAAAAACTCGACCCGGCCCGCCACGGCAATGACCTTTGGGACGTGTTGCAGGGCCCTGGCTCGGACCCAGTGCTGTGGGACTACCTGCCCTATGGGCCTTTCAATGAGCGCGCCAGCTTCGACCGCTGGCTCGAAGGCAACGCCGCCAGTCGCGACCCGCTGTTCTACAGCGTCATCGACCGCGCCACCGGCCAGGCCCAGGGCATCCTGAGCTACATGTCGATCGTCCCCGAACAGGGCCGCTTCGAGATCGGCCACATCGCCTTCGGCGCCGCCATGCAGCGCACCCCTCGCGGCACCGAGGCCGTCTACTTGCTGAGCCAGCTCGGCTTTGCCTTGGGCAACCGGCGCCTGGAGTGGAAGTGCAACAACGCCAATGCCCGCTCCAAACGCACCGCCGAGCGCTTCGGCTTTGTCTTCGAAGGGGTGTTCCGCAAGCACATGGTGGTCAAGGATCACAACCGGGACACGGCCTGGTACTCGATCACCGATGATGAGTGGCCAAGCGTGGCGGCAGGCTTCGAGCGCTGGTTGAGCGAAGAGAACCAGCAGCCCGAGGGGCAAGTGAAGACCTTGGAAGCCTGCCGTAAAGGCTGAGAGTGCCGGCGGTACACCCACTCCCACGGGGATGCGTTATCCCTCTGGGAACGGGCCTGCTGGTGAAAGAGACCGACAAATTCAGCACAAAAAAAGGGGAGCATATCGCTCCCCATGAGGTAAACCGCTTGCTGTCGAAGGCTTGGATCAGCCTTCGATCTCGATCAGGATCTCGCCCGGCGTGACGCGATCACCCTTGGCCACGTGGATGGCAGTGACCTTGCCGGCAATCGGGGCCTGGACTTCGGTCTCCATCTTCATCGCTTCGGTGATCAGCACCGGTTGGCCGGCCTTGACGGTGTCACCTTCCTTGACCAACACATCGACGATGTTGCCCGGCATGGTGGTGCTCACGTGACCTGGGCCAGTGGCCTGCTTGCGCTTGCTGCCACCGCCGCTGACGAACTCGTTGAGCGGCTCGAACACCACCTCTTCCGGCATGCCATCGATGGACAGATAGAAGTGACGCTTGCCTTCGGCCTTGACGCCCACACCGGTGATATCGACGCGGTAAGTCTCGCCGTGCACGTCGATGACGAACTCGGTCGGTACACCTTCGCCGCCCGAGCCTGCCACGGCACCGGCTTCCGGAATCGGCAGCAGGGCTTCTGGAGTCAGGGTGCCGGCTTCACGCTCCTCGAGGAACTTGCGACCGATGTCCGGGAACATCGCGTAGGTCAGCACGTCTTCCTCGCAGCGAGCCAGGTTGCCGATATCGGCACGCAGCTTGGCCATCTCCGGCTTGAGCAGGTCGGCCGGGCGCACGTCGATCACTTCTTCGCTGCCGATCGCCTGGCGACGCAGTTGTTCGTTGACCACACCCGGCGCCTTGCCATAGCCGCCTTGCAGGTAAAGCTTCACCTCGTTGGTGATGGTCTTGTAGCGCTCGCCGGCCAGCACGTTGAAGAAGGCCTGGGTGCCGACGATCTGCGAGGTCGGGGTCACCAGCGGCGGGTAGCCGAGGTCTTCACGTACGCGTGGGATCTCCGCCAGCACTTCGTTCATGCGGCTCAGGGCGCCTTGCTCCTTGAGCTGGTTGGCCAGGTTGGAAATCATGCCGCCTGGCACCTGGTTGACCTGCACGCGGGTGTCCACGGCGGTGAACTCGCTCTCGAACTGGTGGTACTTCTTGCGCACGGCATAGAAGTACAGACCGATTTCCTGCAGCAGTTCCAGATCCAGGCCGGTATCGAACTCGGTGCCCTTGAGCGCGGCGACCATCGACTCTGTCCCTGGGTGGCTGGTGCCCCAGGCGAAGCTGGAGATCGCGGTATCGATGTGGTCGGCACCGTTTTCCACGGCCTTGAGTTGGCACATGGCGGCCAGGCCAGCGGTATCGTGGGAGTGGATGAACACCGGCAGCGATTGTTCAGCTTTGAGCGCCTTGACCAGCTCGCCGGTGGCGAATGGGGTCAGCAGGCCGGCCATGTCCTTGATCGCGACCGAGTCGCAGCCCATGGCTTCCATCTGCTTGGCCTGGGCGACGAAGGCGTCGATGGTGTGCACGGGGCTGGTGGTGTAGGCGATGGTGCCCTGGGCGTGCTTGCCGGCAGCCTTGACCGCTTCGATGGCCACACGCAGGTTACGCACGTCGTTCATGGCGTCGAAGATACGGAACACGTCAATGCCATTGACCGCGGCCTTGGCGACGAAGGCCTTGACCACGTCGTCGCTGTAGTGGCGGTAGCCCAGCAGGTTCTGGCCACGCAACAGCATCTGCAGGCGGGTGTTAGGCAGGGCGGCGCGCAGCTTGCGCAGACGCTCCCACGGGTCTTCCTTGAGGAAGCGCACGCAGGCGTCGAAGGTCGCGCCACCCCAGACTTCCAGAGACCAGTAGCCCACCTTGTCGAGCTTGTCGCAGATCGGCAGCATGTCTTCGGTGCGCATGCGGGTGGCCAGCAGGGACTGGTGGGCGTCGCGCAGGATTGTGTCGGTGACAAAGATTTTCTTGGACATTATTCGGTTCCTCACAGGCCTGCGTGTGCAGCAATGGCGGCGGCGATGGCCAGGGCCAGCTCTTCGGGTTTGCGCTTGATCGAGTAATTGGTCAGTTCCGGGTGGCTTTCCACGAAGCTGGTGTTGAACTGGCCGCTACGGAATTCCGGATTGCGCAGGATCTCCTGGTAATACGCGGCGGTGGTCTTCACGCCCTGCACACGCATGTCGTCCAGGGCCCGCAGGCCACGGTCCATGGCTTCTTCCCAGGTCAATGCCCAAACCACCAGTTTCAGGCACATGGAGTCATAGAACGGCGGAATGGTGTAGCCGGTGTAGATCGCGGTGTCGGTACGCACACCTGGGCCACCGGGCGCGTAATAACGGGTGATCTTGCCGAAGCTGGGCAGGAAGTTGTTCTTCGGGTCTTCGGCGTTGATGCGAAACTGCAACGCGTAGCCGCGGTGCTGGATGTCTTCCTGCTTGACCGACAGCGGCAGGCCCGAGGCGATGCGGATTTGCTCGCGCACGATGTCGATGCCGGTGATTTCTTCGGTGATGGTGTGTTCCACCTGCACGCGAGTGTTCATTTCCATGAAGTACACCTCGCCATCGGCGAGCAGGAACTCCACGGTACCGGCGTTCTCGTAGTTCACGGCCTTGGCCGCGCGGACCGCCAGGTCGCCGATGTAGGCGCGCTGTTCCGGGGTCAGCTGAGGGCTGGGGGCGATTTCGATGAGCTTCTGGTTGCGGCGCTGGATCGAGCAGTCGCGCTCGAACAGGTGCACCACGTTGCCGAAGCTGTCACCTAGGATCTGCGCCTCGATGTGCTTGGGGTTGACGATGCATTTTTCCAGGAACACTTCCGCCGAGCCGAAGGCCTTGGTGGCCTCGGAGATCACGCGGGGGAAAGCTTGCTCGAGCTCTTCGCGGCTGTTGCAGCGACGGATACCACGACCGCCACCACCCGAGGTGGCCTTGAGCATGACCGGGTAACCGATACGATCACCTTCGGCCAGGGCTTCGTGGATGTCGGCGACGTTGCCTTCGGTACCGGGCGTTACCGGCACACCGGCCTGGATCATGGTGCGGCGCGCTTCAGTCTTGTCGCCCATGCGGCGAATGACGTCGGCGGCAGGGCCGATGAACTTGATGCCACGCTCTGCGCAGATTTCCGCGAGCTCGGCGTTTTCCGACAGGAAGCCGTAACCTGGATGCAAGGCATCACAGCCGGTTTCCACGGCCAGGTTGACCAGCTTGCGCGGGTTCAGATAGCCGGCCAGGGGCTCGGCACCGATGCTGTAGGCCTCGTCGGCGCGCTTGACGTGCAAGGCATGACGGTCGGCGTCGGAATAGATCGCCACAGAGCGAATGCCCATCTCGGCGCACGCACGCACGATCCGAACTGCGATTTCACCCCGGTTGGCGATCAGGATTTTTTTTATCACTGGAGTCTTCCCAAAGCCGATGGAACACACGAGCCGGATTCCCCGGTCGGCGCGTGGCCAGAGGTTGCTGGCCAGTCGCAAACCAACCCTATCGCTGTAGGTTGATAAACAAAAATCAATATTTGTTAGGGTCGACATAAGCAAAAGCTTATAGTGCCGTAACAAGGTTTTGCGGGAGCCTGTGGAAAAATGCGTAAGTCGTTGATGCGTATGACATTGCGTCAGTTGCAAATCTTTAACGAGGTATGCGATCTGCGCTCCTACAGCCGGGCGGCGGAAGAAATGGCATTGACGCAACCCGCCGTAAGTCTACAGATCCGTCAGCTCGAGGAGCTGATTGGCCAGCCGCTGTTCGAGTACGTGGGCAAGAAGCTCTACCTGACCGAAGCGGCCGAGGCCCTGCAGCGCGCCAGCCGGGACATCTTCGGTCGCCTGGAAAACCTCGACATGCAGCTCTCGGACATGCAGGGCTCACTGCAGGGCCAACTGAAACTTGCGATCGAATCCAGCGCCAAGTACTTCGTGCCCCACTTGTTCGCCGCGTTCAAGCAACGCCATCCAGAGGTCAACCTGACCCTGACGGTGGTCAATCGGGCACAGGCGATCCGCCGGCTTTCGGACAACCGCGACGACCTGATCATCATGTCGATGGTGCCCCAGGACATGGGGCTTGAGTTCATGCCGTTCCTGAACAACCCGATCGTGGCCGTGGCACCGCCGGACCATCCGCTGTGCAAGCTGGAGAAGCTGCGCCTGCAGGATCTCGAGCCTCATACCTTGCTGATTCGCGAGCAGGGTTCGGGCACCCGCAAGGCCTGCGAGGAATACTTCAAGGACAAACGCGTGCACTTCACTCAGACGCTGGAAGTCGCCTCGGCCGATGCCCAACGCGAGTGCGTGATCGCAGGCCTCGGCATCGCGCTGCTCACCCGCCATGCGCTGAACTTGGAGTTGGCCACCGGGGTGCTGAAAGAACTGCCGGTAGAGGAGTTGCCGCTGTATCGCAGTTGGTGCGTGGTGCAGTCCAAGGCCAAGCGGCAATCACCGGTGGCCTTGGCCTTTCTTGCATTCATACGTAATGAACGGGCGAAAATCAGCGGGCTTGTGGAGCGATTTTCGGGGAAGATGCCGCCGATACCTGCCAAACCGTGATGTCTCGCAGGTCGGGGTAGTCGGTAATGTCGCGCAGCAACTGACGCTGGTCGCAGTAGCTTTCGATCGCACGGCGGAACTCCATGCGGCGCTGGTCCTTTTCCTGCTGCTTGCGAGCTTTGGCGGTGGGTTGGAACGAACCGTCATGATCACGTGCCATTGCCTGTCTCCCAGTTAGGATGCGGGGAGCTACAGGTTGGCCTTGCAGGTTTACGGTTTGGCTGTGGATTGGTGACAAAACCGTGAAATTTGCTTTGCCTGTTCTGGCCCCTGCATCGGCAGCAGGCTCAGTCGTCGGTCGCCTTGATCGACTTGGGCGACAGTCGCAGGCTACGCAAACTGCGTTTCACGCTCTTGAGGTGATTCACCAGGCTCGGTCCGCGGGCCATGGCCACGCCCATGGCCAGTACGTCGATCACTACAAGGTGAGCGATGCGCGAAGTCAGCGGGGTGTAGATCTCGGTGTCTTCGTGCACGTCGATGGCCAGGTTGACAGTGGACAATTCGGCCAACGGCGTCTGGCTCGGGCAAAGGGTGATCAGGTTGGCGCCGCTTTCACGCACCAGATTGGCGGTGATCAACAGATCCTTGGAGCGACCCGACTGGGAAATGCACACCGCTACATCGCCAGGTTTGAGGGTCACCGCCGACATGGCTTGCATGTGCGGGTCGGAGTACGCCGCAGCGCTGAGCAATAGGCGGAAGAACTTGTGCTGGGCATCGGCGGCCACCGCGCCGGAGGCACCGAAACCATAGAACTCCACGCGCTGGGCCTGGGCCATGGCGGTCACCGCCTGCTGCAGAGCCTGGGGATTGAGGTGCTCACGCACTTCCATCAGGGTGTGCAGGGTGGTATCGAAGATCTTCAGGCTATAGTCGGCGACCGAGTCATCTTCATGGATTGCGAACTGACCGAAACTGGCGCCTGCAGCCAGGCTCTGGGCCAGCTTGAGCTTGAGATCCTGGAAGCCCGAACAGCCGATCGCGCGGCAGAAACGCACGATGGTCGGCTCGCTGATGCCCACGCTGTGGGCAAGGTCGGCCATCGAACTGTGCATGACGGCAGCCGGATCTAGCAGCACATGGTCGGCCACTTTCAGTTCCGATTTGCGCAGCAAATGGCGCGATTGGGCGATATGTTGCAACAGATTCACAGGCTGGACTCGGTTATGATCGGCTGGCCGGGATGTAGCTTTCTTGTAGTTATACTACATGACCAGCGACCCGCCCAGCTAAACCAATGTGGAGAGTGGTGGTTTTGACTATTCCTTGCGACATCCTGGTCTTCGGCGGTACGGGCGATCTGGCCCTGCACAAACTACTGCCGGCGCTCTACCACCTGTACCGCGAGGCCCGCCTGCACAATGCCGTGAGGATCATCGCCCTGGCGCGGCGCAACCTGCCCCGGGATGAATACCTCAAGCTCGCTGAACGCAATTGCAGGGCGCAGATCGCCCGGCAGGATTTCGACGAAGAGGTCTGGCGACGTTTTTGCGCACGTCTGGACTACTTCGCCATGGATGCCTCGCAAAGCGCTGATTTCGTTCGCCTGGCACGCTACCTGGGCGAGCCTGGCGGCTTGGCGCGCATCTACTACCTGGCGACCGCACCCAACCTGTTCGTGCCCATCGCCAACCATCTGCGCATCGCAGGCCTTGCCGACAGCGAGGCGCGTATCGTGCTGGAAAAACCCATCGGCCACTCCCTTGAGTCAGCCACGGCCATCAACGAAGCGATCGGCGCGGTGTTCGACGAGTCCCAGGTGTTTCGCATCGATCACTACTTGGGCAAGGAGACCGTGCAGAACCTCATGGCGCTACGTTTTGCCAACGCCCTCTTAGAGCCGGTCTGGCGCAATGGCCAGGTCGACCACGTGCAGATCAGCGTCTGCGAGACATTGGGCGTGGAGAACCGCGGCGCCTACTACGACCGCGCAGGCGCAACCCGTGACATGCTGCAGAACCACCTGCTTCAGCTTCTGTGCCTGGTGGCCATGGAGCCGCCGGCACAGTTCGAAGCCGAAGCGGTGCGTGACGAGAAAGTGAAGATCCTGCGTGCCCTCAAACCGATCACCGGTCAGGATGTGCAGGACAAGACCGTGCGCGGGCAATACGGCGCCGGCCGGATCGGCGGCCAGGAAGTGCCGGCCTACTACTTCGAAAAGGACGTGGACAATGACAGCGACACCGAGACCTTCGTCGCGGTCCAGGCGCACATCGATAACTGGCGCTGGGCTGGCGTGCCCTTCTACTTGCGTACCGGCAAACGCATGGCACGACGCTCCTCGCAGATCGTCATCCAGTTCAAACCGGTGCCCCATGAGCTATTCAGTGGCGGGCAGGTCAACCAGTTGCTGATCCAGCTGCAACCCGATGAACGCATCAGCCTGCGCATGATGACCAAGAGCCCGGGCAAAGGCATGCGTCTGGAGCCGGTGGAGCTGGACCTGAACCTGGCTCAAGTGTTCGGCCAGACCCGTCGCTGGGAAGCCTACGAGCGGCTGCTGCTGGATGTGCTCGCGGGCGATTCGACCTTGTTCATGCGTCGCGATGAGGTCGAAGCCGCCTGGGCCTGGATCGATCCGATCCTGCAAGGCTGGGAAGAGCACTTCCAGGCGCCTCGCCCCTACCCTGCCGGCAGCAACGGCCCGGAGCAGGCCAACAGCCTGCTGGCCCATCAGGGCCGGCATTGGCACAGCTGAAATCGATCAGCTCATCAGGATGCTCGGGGATTTATCCAGCAAAGCCTTGAACGCCTGGGCATCCAGCGGCCTGCTGATCAGATACCCCTGCGCCTCGTCACACCCGTGATCATGCAGGAAGGCAAGCTGCTCCTGGGTTTCCACCCCTTCAGCCACGACCTTCAAGCCCAGACTCTTGGCCATGGCGATGATCGCGCGGATGATCGCCGCATCCTGGCTGCCCTCCTGCAGACCGCGAATGAACGCCTGGTCGATCTTCACGTAGTCCACCGGGAAGCGCTTGAGATAGCTCAGCGAGGAGTAGCCGGTACCGAAGTCGTCGATCGCCAACTTGACCCCCAGCTGGTGCAGTTGCTGGAACGTCGAGATGATGTGCTCGACGCTGTCCAGCAATTGGCTCTCGGTCAGTTCCAGCTCCAGCAACTGCGGCGCAAGGCCCGTTTCCGCCAGCACCTGACGCACCAGGCTGACGATCTTGCCTTGGCGTAGTTGATAGCCGGAGAGGTTCACCGAAACCCGCACGCTCATGCCCTGACGCCGCCATTCAAAAGCCTGCCAGCACGCTTCGCGCAGCACGAACTCGCCCATCGGCCCGATCAGTCCGGTTTCTTCGGCAAGGCCGATGAAGTCGCCCGGCGGCACCATGCCCCACTGCGGATGCTGCCAGCGCACCAACGCTTCGGCGGCGAGCAGGCGGCCGCTGCGCAGGCAAAGCTTGGGTTGGTAGTAGACCAGCAATTGGCCTTCGTCGATGGCTTTGCGCAAGTGGTTTTCCAGCTGCAGGCGCTCCAGGGTGCTGGCGCGCAGGCTTTCGGTATAGAACTGGAAGTTGTCGCCGCCCAGATGCTTGGCATGCTGCTTGGCCATGTCCGCCTGGCTGAGCAATGCGTTGAGGTCGAAACTGGGGTCCGACAACACGCTGATGCCGACCGAGGCACTGATCACCAGCTCATGCCCACCCAGACGTTGCGGGACGCGCAACTTGTCGAGCAGGCGGGTCGTCACTCGCACCAGGCTGGAAAGGTTGCTGTAGCCATCGAACAGCACGACGAACTCATCGCCAGACAAGCGCGCGACGGTGTCTGCTTCAGGTACCGCATTGGCGATGCGCAGGGCCATTTTCTTCAACAGCTGGTCGGCCAGTTCGTGGCCCAAGCTTTCGTTGAGCAGCTTGAAGCGGTCCAAGTCGATGTGCAGCAACGCCAGGCTGCGCCCGTTCACCCGAACCCGTTGCCCGGCCTCATGCAAACGCAGGCGGAACAGGGCGCGGTTGGCCAGCCCGGTGAGGTCGTCGTAGTGGGCCAGGTAGCGCAGGCGCTCCTCCGACTCCCGTCGGGCCGA
The DNA here is from genome assembly GCF_900102675.1 of Pseudomonas guariconensis. GTDB lineage: Bacteria > Pseudomonadota > Gammaproteobacteria > Pseudomonadales > Pseudomonadaceae > Aquipseudomonas > Aquipseudomonas guariconensis. Next base: position 164,758 of record NZ_FMYX01000004.1, on the reverse strand, counting down.
CAGGTCGGTGAAGAAGCCTACGATATTGCTGATGTTGCCCCGCGCGTCACGCACGCCATTGAGCTGCAACCACTGGGGGTACAGTTCGCCGTTGCGTCGCGCCTCGACCAGCTCGCCCTGCCAGCGCCCCTGCTGCTCCAGCGCCTGGCCGATCGCCTGGCTGTGACGCCTGGCGTCCCGGCTGCAGGGCAACTCCAGGGCATTGCGCTGCAATAGCTCTTCCCGGTCGAAGCCAGTGATTTGGCAAAAGGCCTGGTTGACGGCCAGCAGTTGGAAGCCCGCATCCAGGATCGCGATCCCTTCACTGGCCGCTTCGAACACCGTGGCCGCCAGACGCTGCTGTTCTTCCTGCTCCTTTTGCGCGGTGATGTCACGCCGTGTGCCGAGCATGCGCAGGACTCGGCCGTCGGCGGCGTGTTCCACGGCACGGCCTCGGTCTTCGATCCAGCGCCAATTCCCCTGGGTATGCCGGATGCGGTATTCGACCCGGTAGTCCTCGGTACGGCCTTTGAGGTGTTCGACCAATGTCCTGCGCAGCAACGGCAGATCGTCCGGGTGCAGGCGCGGCTTTAGGTCGGCGCGGACCGAGCGGACCTGCTCCGGGTCCAGGCCGAACAAGGCGTACAGCTGCGTGTGATGCACTTCGTCGGTGAGCAGGTTCCAATCCCACAACCCCAACTCGCTGGCCTCAAGCGCCAGGGCCAGGCGCTGCTCGCTCTTGCCCAGGGCCTGGTTGGCCAGGTCCAGCTCATGGCTGCGTTGAAGCACTCGCTGCTCGAGCCCAGCCTGGGCCTGGCGCAGTTGGTCTTCGGCATGACGACGCTGCCGCACCTCGACCAGCAACGCCTGGTTCAGTTGCTCACCACGGTGCTGGGCGCTCTGCAGGTGTTCGATCAACGCCTGGTTCTGGAAACGGCGCAACAGGCTGCGCTCGAGCAAGCGGTTAACCTGCCAGGCCACCACCATCAGCGCCCCCAGCAGGATCAGGCCGAGCCAGCCCCAGCCGCGCTGCGCACCGGCATCGAAGTAGAACAGGAACACAATGGGCGGCAACAGGCAGGGCAAGGCGAAACTGAGAAACGCCGGCAGGCTCACGGCATAGGCGACACTGGCCGACAACGCCGCCGCCCCCAACAGTCCGAACACCCAGGCCTGCTGCACGAAATCGTCCACCGGCACCAAGGCGATCGCCGCACAGGCCAAGGTCAGGCCGCTGAAGGCCGAGCCGGACAGGAACATGTGCTGCCAGGACGCCTTGGCTTGACGCGCTGGCGTGGCCGCATCGAAGGCCGCGACCTGGATCACCCGCAGGGCCACCAGCGCCAACAGCCAGGCCAGCCATACACTGACCAGCAGATAGCGCTCAGGGCTCCACAACAGCCAGGCGCACAGCAGGCCGTTGATCAGCATCAGCAGGGTGGGCAGCAATGAGCCCTGATAGAGAAGACGGGTACGCTCGATGCAGAGCTGGGTCGCAAATTGCCTGCGCACACTCCTTGCCGTCTCCGGCGATGCTCCGATCGCCGCGAAATCCTGGGTCATAGGGTCGTGTTCTTGTTGTGTTCTTGTATTGGCAGACCGCAAAAGTGCAGCGAGCATACACAAGCCATGGCCTGGGCCAAACTGCTCTACGTCATGTTTTCAAAAATACCGGCGGCCGTTTACTCAGACCGCTCAAGAACAGGCCTCTGCCCAGGCCGCCGATGAACGGCCTGGCACCGCCTGCAAGATTTCTCCGGGGGCCGTTTGCCCCTGCCCCCTGCGCGGCCCTAGAATGGCCAGATGCGCAATGATGACCTCTCCCTCCTGCTGAACTCCCTCAACGATGCCCAACGCCAGGCCGTAGCGGCCCCGCTGGGGCGTCAATTGGTGCTGGCCGGTGCTGGCTCGGGCAAGACCCGCGTGCTGGTGCACCGTATCGCCTGGCTGATCCAGGTCGAACAGGCCTCCCCTCACTCTATCCTGTCGGTGACCTTCACCAACAAGGCGGCGGCCGAAATGCGCCAGCGGATCGAGCAACTGCTGGGCATCAATCCGGCCGGCATGTGGGTGGGGACCTTCCACGGCCTGGCGCACCGCCTGCTGCGCGCTCACTGGCAGGAAGCTCGGCTGGTGCAGAATTTCCAGATTCTGGACAGCGATGATCAGCAGCGCCTGATCAAGCGGGTGATCCGCGAGCTCGGCCTCGACGAGCAGCGCTGGCCCGCCCGCCAGGCCCAATGGTTCATCAACGGCCAGAAGGACGAAGGTCTGCGTCCACAGCATATCCAGGCCGGTGGCGATCTGTTCCTGGGCACCATGCGCAGCATCTACGAGGCCTACGAACTGGCCTGCGAACGCGCTGGGGTCATCGACTTTTCCGAATTGCTGCTTCGCGCCCTGGACCTGTGGCGCGACCACCCTGGACTGCTCGAACACTACCAGCGGCGCTTCCGCCACCTGCTGGTGGACGAGTTCCAGGATACCAACGCCGTGCAGTACGCCTGGCTGCGCCTGCTTGCCGCAGGCGGCAGCAGCCTCATGGCGGTGGGGGACGACGACCAGTCGATCTACGGCTGGCGCGGCGCCAAGATCGAGAACATCCATCAGTACACCGCTGACTTCCCCGACGCCGAGCTGATTCGCCTTGAGCAGAACTACCGCTCCACCGGCGGTATCCTCAAGGCGGCCAACGCCCTGATCGCCAACAACAGCGGGCGCCTGGGCAAAGAGCTGTGGACCGACATGGGCGAAGGCGAGCCGCTGACCCTCTATGCCGCCTACAACGAGCATGACGAAGCGCGCTATGTGGTGGAGACCATCGAGAGCTTCATCAAGCAGGGCAATGCCCGCAGCGACGTGGCCATCCTGTACCGCTCCAACGCCCAGTCGCGGGTGCTCGAAGAAGCCTTGCTGCGCGAACGCATTCCCTATCGGATCTACGGTGGCCAACGCTTCTTCGAGCGCGCCGAGATCAAGAACGCCATGGCCTACCTGCGCCTGCTCGAAGGCCGCGGCAACGACGCCGCGCTGGAGCGGGTAATCAACGTGCCACCGCGCGGCATCGGCGAAAAGACCGTCGAGGCGATCCGCGAACATGCCCGGCACAGCCAGTTGTCGATGTGGGAGGCCATGTGCCAGCTGTTGGCGGCCAAGGCCCTCAAAGGCCGCGCCGCCAGTGCCTTGGGCGCGTTCATCGAATTGATCGAAAACCTCGCAGCCAAGGTCCTGGAAATGCCCTTGCACCTGATGACCCAGACTGTCATCGAGCAGTCCGGCCTGATCCTCTATCACCAGGAAGAAAAAGGCGAAAAGGGCCAGGCTCGGGTAGAAAACCTTGAGGAACTGGTCAGCGCGGCGCGCAACTTCGAGACCAGCGAGGACGACGCCGACCTATCGCCGCTCTCCGCCTTCCTCGGCCACGCCTCCCTGGAGGCCGGCGATGCCCAAGCCGACGAGCACGAGGACAGCATCCAGCTGATGACGCTGCACAGCGCTAAGGGATTAGAGTTCCCCTATGTGTTCCTGGTCGGCATGGAAGAAGGCCTGTTCCCCCACAAGATGAGCCTGGAAGAACCCGGCCGTCTGGAAGAAGAACGCCGACTGGCCTATGTGGGCATCACCCGGGCCATGCGCCAGCTGATCATGACCTACGCCGAAACCCGCCGTCTGTATGGAAGCGAGACCTATAACAAAGTGTCACGTTTCGTACGGGAAATTCCGGCAGGCCTGGTTCAAGAGGTGCGCTTGTCCAACTCGGTCAGCCGTCCCTTCGGTGGCAGCCAGAGCCAAGCGAGCAGCCTGTTCGCCAATGCCAGCATCCCACAGACCGCGTTCAACCTTGGCCAGCGCGTGCAACACGCAGTGTTTGGCGAAGGCGTGATCCTCAACTTCGAAGGCTCTGGTGCCCAGGCACGGGTGCAGGTCAACTTCGCCGAGGGCAGCAAGTGGTTGATGCTGGGGTATGCCAAGCTGGAAGCGATCTGAGGCCCGCTGGCACTGATCCCGTGCGAGTAGGGCCTACCGCAGGCTTCGCCAGCTCCCCTGGTTCAGTGCTGCCGCCTCCTACAGATCTTGACGAATGGTCCTATCCAGCAATCAGTCTTGCCTCAGACCATTCAGGCAAAAGCTGGAAACATTATGGCGCTGGTCATGTCTCCTACAACATGTGCAACATGACGCGCGTGCAATCCACCCACAGGGGATATCCCATCTATGCAACGTTTTCTTAGCATCGTACTGGCGCTGTGCGTCGGCCTGACGCTGAGCCTGGATGCCAACGCCAAGCGTTTCGGCGGCGGCAAGAGCTCGGGCTCCGCGCCTATCCACCAGACCCGCCAGGCTGCGCCAACCACACCTGCCGCCGCGCCAACCGCTCCTGGCCGTGCACCGGCCGCCGCCAGCGGTGCTTCGCGCTGGCTGGGCCCACTGGCCGGTATCGCCGCCGGTGGTCTGCTGGCCTCCATGTTCATGGGCGACGGCTTCCAGGGCATGCAGATCTTCGACTTCCTGATCATGGGCCTGATCGCCTTCCTGGTGTTCCGCTTTATCGCCGCCCGCCGCCGCCAGCAGCAGCCGCAGATGGCCGGTGCCGGCCATGCGCCCTACCAGCGTGAAACCCATGCCCAGCCAGCCCAACCGTCGGTCTTCGGTGGCGCTTCGGCCGCTGCTGGCGCACCGGTCATCAACGCTCCGGCCTGGTTCAACGAGCAAAGCTTCCTGTCCGCTGCCCGCACGCACTTCATGTCGCTGCAGCAGCACTGGGATGCCAACGAAATGGACAAGATCGCCGAATTCGTCACCCCGCAGATGCTCGAGTTCCTCAAGCGCGAGCGTGCCGACCTGGGTGATGGCTTCCAGTCCACCTACATCGACAACCTCGATGTGCAGCTCGAAGGTGTCGACGATCGTGCCGACAAGACCGTCGCCACCCTGACCTTCCATGGTGTATCGAAGACCTCGCGCTTCGACCAGGGTGAAGCATTCAGCGAAAGCTGGCACATGGAGCGCGCCCAGGGCGAAAACCAGCCTTGGCTGCTCGCCGGTATCCGCCAGAACGGCTGATCTACCGCGTTGCACTCAAAACCCCGGGCTTGCCCGGGGTTTTTGCTTTTGGCACAGCGGGCTACTAGGGTATAAACCGCAGCGTTGTCATCAAGGCCAGAGGATGTAAGCCGTGGAAGAAGTGATCGATCAGCTCCGTGAAGCCAATGAACCCGTGCCGGTGCCACTGGAATTGCCGGACGAGGACCTGTTGGTAGAAATCGAGGAAGAGTTGCTGATCAACATGCCGTTCGGCCTGCGTGAGTTCCTGCTGACGGTCAGCGACGTGGTGTACGGCAGCCTGGAGCCGGTGACCGTCACCGATCCCCAGTCCCACACCTACCTGCCAGACGTTGCCGCCAACGCCTGGGATGCTGGCGTGCCACGCGACCTGGTCCCGCTGTGCCAGGATGGGGACAACTACTACTGTGTCGAGGAAGACGGCACCGTGGTGCTGTGGGACGCCGAGGAAGAAGCGATCAGCGAAGATAACTGGGAAACCGTCTGGCACTGGGTCCGGGACGTCTGGCTGGAAAGCTGAACCGTACTTCCCGCAAAGCTCGTGCACCTCGGTGCGATGTAATTTCTTGCGCCAGGAGATGGCTCATAGCCACCACCCAACGTAGAATCGCCAGGCGTTCTGCGCCTGGCGGCGGCGTTACCGTTCCATCCCCTCGGACTGCGACGTCGCCTTGCGCAGAGAGCACAAACGCTCAATGGGTTTGATCCCGGTTGTTTTCCAGCGTTTCCAGCAAGGCGATTTGCATGCGGGTATGCACCCGGATGAACCATCGCCACAGCAAGGCCACCACCACCGCTGCCACGATTGCGATGACCAGCAGCAACTCGTTGGTCGGCAGGATGCTCGCCGAAAGCGCCGACAGCAGCAGGAAGATCACCAGCAGCGACAGCAACGGAATCACCTCGGCAATTACCCGACGGACACGTTGAGTGTGCCGTCCGGCCATCTCCGGCTTCACGCTCATCTCCGCCAACAGCATCGATAGCGCCTTGAGCTTGCGATAGGCGGCAATCAGGAAAGGCAGCGACAACAACAAGGCGGCCCCCCAGATCAGCGCCTTCTGCTGGCTGACATCGCTGACCCATTCGCTCAACCAGTTGCCAATGCGCGCGGCAAAGTAACCACCGCTAAAGAAAATCGCGATGACCAGCGCCAGGTTGACGCCCACCTGCATCAGGATACGCCGGATCATCGCCGCGACCATCGCACCCTCGCCGTGGGGCTGAATGCTGCGCAGCCACTCCCCGTATAACGACAGCACCCGCGCCAGGCGTCCGGGCACCACCTTGCCAAGCTTGAGCGAGAGCGGATCGGCAGCGCGAATCAGATAAGGCGTGAGCAAAGTGGTGATGGCCGACACGGCCACAGCCACCGGATAAAGAAAATCGCTGGTGACCTGCAAGGTCATGCCCAAGGCAGCGATGATGAAGGAAAACTCGCCAATCTGTGAAAGCCCCATGCCAACACGCAGCGAAGTGCGTCCATCATTGCCGGCGATGAATGCCCCCATGCCGCACGACAGCATTTTGCCCAGCACCACCGCCAGGGTGATCACTGCGATCGGCCAGGCGTAGTCGAGCAACACGCGCGGGTCGATCATCAGGCCGATGGCAACGAAGAAGATGGCGCTGAACAGGTCGCGTACGGGCTCGATCAGACGCTCGATCTTCAGCAACTGCCGGGATTCGGCCATGATCGCGCCGATCAGGAACGCACCCAGGACCATGCTGTATTCGAGCTTGACCACCAACAGACAAAAACCGAAGCACAGCCCCAGTACAGTGATCAGGAGCATCTCGTTGCTTTCGAACCTCGCCACATAGGCCAACAGCCTTGGCACCAGCAGGATGCCGATCACCAGTGCAACGATCATGAACAGCGACAATTTGCCGACCGTGGAAAACACTTCGCCGGAACTGACCGTGCCGCTGACGGCGATACCCGACAACAGGGCGATGATCCCGATGCCAAGGATATCCTCGACGATCAGCACGCCGAAGATCAGCTGGGCAAAGCGCTCGTTCTTCATCTTCAGGTCATTGAGCGCCTTGACGATGATGGTGGTCGAGGAGATCGCCAGGATCGCCCCAAGGAACAGCGAGTCCATGGTGCTCCAGCCGAACCAGCGGCCGATCTCGAAACCGATCCAGATCATCAGGACGATTTCCAGGAAGGCGGCGATGAACGCAGTGGCGCCGACCTTGAACAGCTTGCGCAGGCTGAATTCCAGGCCCAGGCAGAACATCAGGAAGATCACCCCCAGCTCAGCCAGGGTCTTGATGGTGTCCTCATCGTGGATCAGGCCAAAGGGTGGTGTGTGAGGCCCAATGATGAAGCCTGCGACGATGTAGCCCAGCACCACCGGCTGCTTGAAACGGTGGAAGAGAATGGTAACCACCCCGGCGACCAGCATGATCACGGCCAAATCCTGGATGAAACTGATGGCATGCATGGCGAGGTACTCCTTTTCTCGTTGCTCGGGCAGACCGCTCCTCTGCCAAGGCAAACCCAAGCGAGCAGCACGTACATACTGTGTTCAAAGCAGGAAAGCCCATGTTGCATGGGCTCGCTCAGGTTAACATCGCGCCTTCGCATGAATAGCCGATGCAATATGTAGAAACAGATCGGCGATTTTGCTGCCAGAGATGGCACGATCCGCGTGACGGAAGCACGTCAGGCGACGTCCCGTACCAGGATGGGGAAACCCTATGAGGGGGAAACAGAAGTGTCCGCAGATACCAGCCCCGTTTCAGCGCAACCAACCCGTGAGCACACTATGGAACCTGGAAACGCCCAGCTGACGATGACCGTCCTGATGACCCCGGACATGGCCAACTTTTCCGGCAACGTCCATGGCGGCACCCTGCTCAAGTACCTCGACGAGGTGGCCTATGCCTGCGCCAGCCGCTATGCCGGCACCTATGTGGTCACCCTGTCGGTGGACCAGGTGATTTTCCGAGAGCCTGTACATGTCGGCGAACTGGTGACCTTCCTCGCCTCGGTCAACTACACCGGCAATACGTCCATGGAAGTGGGCATCAAGGTCGTGACCGAAAACATCCGCGAGCGCTCCGTGCGGCACTCCAACAGCTGTTTCTTCACCATGGTTGCGGTCGACGACAATCGCCGTCCGGTGCAGGTCCCGCCACGCCAGCCCCAAAGCAGCGAAGAGAAGCGGCGTTTCCTGCAGGGCCAGCAGCGCCGACAGATCCGCCAGGAACTGGAACAGCGCTACCAGAACCTCAAGACCGATTCGATCTAGACGTCGAGCAACCGGCAGGGCTGCACAGCGGCCCTGTCATGGGCCTAGATCGCCAACCGCTGCGCCTCGAAGCGCACACGCGGATGGGCGATGCGGTCTTGGGCCCTGATTGGTTGCAGCTCGTAGCTCGCGCAGGCCTGGGTCTCCAGCAGCACTTCATGCACGGCCGCAGCGGTGAACTCGAACGCCTGGACCCAGCTGTCCCCGAGCAACACGCGGGCCAAGAACAGGCCGGAGGTCAAGTCACCCACCCCTACCGGCTGACGTGGGAAGGCCAGCAATGGTCGGCGCAGATGCCAGCTGTGTTCTCGGGTCACCAGCAGCATTTCAAAGGCGTCCTCGGCGCGCCCCGGATAGGACAGATGCTTGACCAGTACCACCTGGGGACCGCGCTCAAGCAGGCCGCGCGCCATGGCCACGCAATCATCCAGGGACTCGGCCCGACGACCACAGAAGCTGTCCAGTTCAAGCTGGTTGGGGCACAGGATATCCGCCACTGAGGCGGCTTCCTCCAAGAGAAACTCACTGACTTCGACCGGCACGATGCAGCCTTTTTCCGCATGCCCCATGACCGGATCGCACAAGTACAACGCCTTGGGGTTCACCGCCTTGATCCGCTGGACACCCGCCAGGATCGCCCGGCCCTGCTCGGCGCTGCCCAGGTAACCGGAAAGCACCGCGTCGCAATGGCCCAGCTCGCCGATGTTGGAAATGCCTTCCACCAGCGCAGGAATTTGCGCCGGAGCGAGCACTTCACCGGCCCACTGTCCATACTGGGTATGGTTGGAGAACTGCACGGTGTTCAGCGGCCAGACATTGACCCCGACCCGCTGCATGGGAAACACCGCAGCGCTGTTTCCGGCGTGGCCGAAGACCACGTGGGACTGGATAGCAAGCAGATGCGGTGTACGTTTCATGTGGGAAATTCCAAAGCTGTTTCAGTAGATGTGCGCCGCGCAGTATGAACCCGTTTGCCACCTGTACGACAGGCCAGGGACACAGTTAAGCTGGATCTACCGTTTTGGAGCATATGCAAATGTTGACCCTGGAGAACCTCTTCGTCCTGATGGTACTGGCGACCGCCGGTGCCTGGTTGTGGCACAACCATGGGCTGCGCGAAAAGGCCCTTGAACGGGTCAAGCAGCATTGCACCAAGCTTGACCTTCAACTGCTCGACGATAACGTCGCCCTCAAGCGCATCGCCTTCGTGCGCGATGCCAATGGCCGCAAGCGCCTGGCGCGTGTCTATGGGTTCGAGTTCACCGTGACCGGCGAGCAACGCCACCCTGGGACAGTGACGCAGTTCGGTGCCCACACCCTGCAGATCGAACTGGCGCCCTATCCATTTGAAATCAAGGTTCCGCCGAAGGCAGATAACGTCATCGAGATGCAGCAGTGGCGCCAGGAACATAACCGCTGGCGCAACTGATCAGGCCTCCAGGCGGCAAGCCACCAAGGCTTCCTGGAGGGTGTCCAGCAGCTGCGGCTGATCGAAGATCAACTCCAGACGTGAATCCTTGCGCCATTCGCTCGGCTGCCAAGCCAGTGCCTCGCCTTCCAGGCCATTGAAGGACTGCCAGCCGGCGTCGCTGTGGATAACACCTTTTGCGCGGCGCCACGGCCAGCTTTCAAGCATTGCGAGCAAACGCGTCGCGTCGAAACGCTGCGAGGGGTGCCAGCGCCAGCCAACACTCCAGCCACCCTCGCCTTGCTGGGCGAGACAGATTGGCTGGCGAGGATCTGTCCACAGGGCGCCAGCAGGGTTCGAAGGGGTCTCCCTGGGTAGTTTGTCCACAGCCTCGAGAGGGCTCGTTGTGCCAGACGTGACGGGCAAAAGGTCCACCGACAATCGCCCATGATCGGTCCAAAGCCTTGGCAACTCGGGGAACTGTGCAGTTATCAACAGGCGCTGGGTTTCATCCAAAGCCCCAGCCTTGTTGAAAACCAGCAATGCAGCCTCGGGCAAGGCTTGCCGTTGCGCGTCAGGCAGCGGTTCACCACGGGCCAGAGCCTGGGCGTCCAGCACCATCACCAACGGCTGTACGGCCAGTACACCCACCCAGGGCGCCTGACCCAACTGGGCCAGCAAAGACTGAGGATGGCCCAGACCGGACGGCTCGATGAACACCCGATCAGGCCGAGCCTTGCGCAACAAGCGGCCCAAGCCGACCTGGAACGGCATGCCATTGACGCAGCACAGGCAGCCGCCGGCCACCTCGCCAATAGCGATGCCATTCTCGTCCCGACTCAGCAGCGCCGCATCCAGGCCAATCTGCCCAAACTCGTTGACCAATACGGCCCAGCGCTCCCCTGACGGGCGCTGAGCCAACAGCTGATGTATCAGGCTGGTCTTGCCGGCGCCCAATGGGCCTGCGATCACGTGGGTCGGGATGTTCTGGAGCATGGGCCATACCTTGGAAATAGCCTCCAACTATGCGCCCTCGTTGCTACCAGTCAAGCCGCCAAAAGTTATCCACACCCTCACGCTGCTTCGTCATACCAAGGCCCGAACGGATCGGGAAGACGCAGCCATGCCATCTCCCCTTGCGCCCATTCCTCGTCGGTCAGCAGACATGCATCCAGTTCTGTGGATAGCTGTGCGAAGTCGATATTCTGACCAATGAACACCAATTCCTGCCGGCAATCGCCACATTCTTGCGTCCACTGCTTGAGGATCGCCTGGGTGCTCTCGGAGTCCTGCGGCCATTGCTCCTGCGGTACAAAGCGCCACCAGCGACCGGCGAACCCATGGCGCATCATGCCGCCTGCCTGGGACCAGCTGCCCGCCTCCTGGAACTTGCTGGCCAGCCAGAAGAACCCCTTCGAACGTAGCAACCTGCCGTTGCTCCAGGGCTTGTGGATAAAATCGTGGAAGCGTTGCGGATGCAACGGGCGACGGGCCTGCCACGTCCCTGCGGCGATCCCGTACTCTTGCGTTTCCGGCACGTGCTCGCCACGCATCTCCTGCAACCAGCCAGGTGCTTGGGCCGCTTGCTCGAAGTCAAAAAGGCCAGTATCGAGAATACGTGCCAGCGGCACCTGGCCCATGACCATCGGCACGATCTGCGCCCGTGCGTTGAGGCTGCGCAGGATGGCCGTGAGTTCGTCTCGCTCATGCTGGCTGACCAAGTCGATCTTGCTCAGCAGCAGTATGTCGGCGAACTCCACCTGTTCGATCAACAGATCGCTGATAGATCGCTCGTCGTTTTCACCCAAGGATTCACCGCGGCTGGCCAGGCTGTCGGCTGCCTGGTAGTCACGCAGAAAATTGAGCGCATCGACCACCGTGACCATGGTGTCCAGGCGTGCCATGTCCGACAGGCTTCGACCCTGTTCGTCACGGAAGGTGAACGTCTCGGCGACCGGCAAGGGTTCGGAAATGCCGGTGGACTCGATCAGCAGGTAATCGAAACGACCCTCGCTCGCCAGCCGCGCGACCTCCTCGAGCAAATCTTCCCTCAGCGTGCAGCAGATGCAGCCATTGCTCATCTCCACCAGCTTTTCTTCCGCCCGGTTCAGGCTGACATTGCGCTGCACCTCGCTCGCATCGATGTTGATATCGCTCATGTCGTTGACGATCACGGCGACGCGCAGGTCTTCGCGATTGCGCAGCACATGGTTGAGCAAAGTGCTTTTGCCAGCTCCCAAAAAGCCGGAAAGCACAGTTACAGGTAAACGGTTAGGCATTGGTCGTACCTCGACAGGCAAGCGCATTCGAAACGATGCATTGCGCATTGTTATAATATAACAACAGAATTTCGCCAAGCCGCGTTTGTCGATCCTTGCCAGAGAACCCATGATGACCAGCCTGACGCTTCCCGACGTCGCCACACAGTCCCTCCCCGAGGCCGTCCCCCTGGAGTGGGTTGGTATGTGTGGAATCGCCGTGCCGTTGCAATTTGAAGGACGCACCCTCAATGCCCAAGCCGACGCGGGCGTCAATCTCGAAGACGGCGCCGCCCGAGGCATCCACATGTCGCGGCTTTACTTGGCGTTGGAAGCCTTGGAAAACACCGAGCTCAGTCCGCTGCTACTCCGTCGGCTGCTGGCGAGTTTCCTCGATACCCACGTCGGGCTCTCTTCAAAGGCGCAGGTGAGTTTGCGCTTCGAGCATTTGCTGAAAAGACCTGCCTTGGTCAGCCCCTTGGCTGGCTGGAAAAGCTATCCCGTCTCCTTGGATGCTACGACGGACAATGAAATGTTCCACGTGGAACTCTCGGTGGTAATTCCTTACTCCTCCACCTGCCCCTGCTCCGCAGCGCTCGCCCGACAGCTGATTCAGCAGCAGTTCCTCAAGGACTTTCCAAAGCAGGTACCCGATCAATCGACCTTACTGGAATGGCTCGGCAGCAATCAGGGCATCGTCGCCACGCCCCATAGTCAGCGCAGCGAGGCCCAGGTCCGAGTACGACTGCGAGAGAACCTGCAGCACTTGCCGCTCTCCGAGTTGATCGACACGCTGGAGCGTGCCTTGGGTACGGCGGTACAAACAGCGGTAAAGCGCGCAGACGAACAGGCGTTCGCCTTGGCCAATGGACAGAACCTGATGTTCTGTGAGGATGCCGCCAGGCGTTTGCACCAGGCGCTGAGGCAAGTGCGGTGGGTAGAGGGGTTCAGCCTGCGGGTGGAGCATGCAGAGAGTCTGCATGCCCACGACGCAGTGGCGATCAGTCGCTATCGGTTTTGAAGCCTCAACTGCGAGGTTTCACCGAACCGCAGTCGTTACCCAGCCAGACCGCCTTGGTGTTCATGCTGCCCTGTTGCTGAACGCCTGAAGCGTTGAACGTGCCACTGACCTGGGTATGAAACTCTCGGTCACTGAGGAAGGTCGCCTGCCCGGTGCCTTGGGCACGAGGGCAACTGAACTGGAATTTCCATACATTGCCTGTACGGTCGGTGATCTTCTGCGTACAGCCGGACTGAGGGTCCTGCAGCGGAATGTCATTGGTCCGGACCTGCTCTGGCGTCAGGCAGGAGCGCACGCCCTTACCACCCACGGTGATGCCCTGCTTGGCCAGCATGCCTTCCATCATGGCGCGTTGCTCAGGTGGCAGGTTCTTCAATTGCCCGAGCATGAATTCCATGTCCGGTAATGGCTTGCCATCGACCTGCATATTGCTGGTGGTCAGCTCCCACAAGCCCGGTTGCAACATCTGCGCATGTACCAGTGGTGCGCTCAGGCCCAAGGCCAGCGCCAGCAGTGGCAGACGAATCTTCATGGATCAATGCTCCTCGATAGTACGGCCTCTGCCGATTGAGCCTTAGACGTCATTTCCGCTTCCGGGTTGCAAGGCGGGACAGGAACATGCTCTGTTATCGTCAGGCTCTCAGCAAGCAGGATGCATATGGATTTCCACAGCCCCTATTTCTTCGGCTATGTGCTTGGCCTGATTCATCTGCTAGGCATCATCGCCGCGCTGCATGCGGTGTTCACCGTGCGCACCGCCCAGGGTGCCATCGCTTGGGCGATGTCCTTGTTCTTCATCCCTTACTTCACGCTGATTCCCTACCTGGTGTTTGGGGCCCGCTCCTTCTATGCCTACATCCAAGCCAGACGCCAGGCCAATCAGGAAATGCACGTCGCCATGGCCAATCTCAACTGGCGGCCTTGGGTTGAGGAAGCGCTGACAGCCCGGGAGTCGGAAAGCTATGCCGCCCTGCGGGCAATGCCGAAACTCGGGCGCATGCCGTGCCTGGCCAACAACGAAGTGAAACTGCTGATCAATGGCCAGGCCACCTTCGATGCCATCTTCGCAGCCATTGCCGAAGCCCGGCAGGCCGTGCTGGTGCAGTTCTTCATCATCCATGACGACGACATCGGCAAGAAACTGCAGCAACTGTTGCTGCGCAAGGCGGCAGAAGGTGTGCAGGTATTCGTGCTGTATGACCGGGTGGGGAGCCATGCTTTGCCGGCCAGCTATAGCCAGACCCTGCGGGAGGGAGGCGTGAAGATCCACGCCTTTGCCACACGCCGTGGGTGGTTCAACCGCTTCCAGGTGAACTTCCGCAACCACCGCAAGATCGTCGTCGTCGATGGCCTGCTGGGGTTCCTCGGCGGGCATAACGTAGGGGACGAGTACCTCGGCGGCCACCCTCGCCTGTCGCCTTGGCGTGATACCCACGTTCAGGTCAGCGGCCCAGTGCTTGCCTGCTTGCAGGAGTCCTTCGCCGAAGACTGGTATTGGGCCGCTCGCCAGTTGCCGCCGTTGATCCTGCCCGACACCTATCCGGATAACGGTGTGCTCTGCCAGGCATTGGCCAGCGGTCCGGCAGACCCGCAGGAAACCTGCGCGCTGTTCTTCCTTGAAGCCATCCACTCGGCTACTCAGCGCGTGTGGATCACTAGCCCGTACTTCATTCCAGATGAGGCGATCTTCGCCGCCCTGCGCTTAGCGGTGTTGCGCGGCGTGGATGTGCGTATCCTCATTCCTTCACGGCCGGATCACCGCATTGTCTACGCAGCGTCCAGTCTGTTCGCCTTCGAAGCGGTGCGGGCCGGAGTGAGGATGTTCCGTTATCAGCCAGGGTTCCTGCACCAGAAGGTGGTGCTGGTGGATGACGAGGTGAGTGCGATCGGCAGTGCCAACCTGGACAACCGTTCGTTCCGTCTGAACTTCGAGATTACCTTGCTGACCGTCGACCGTGCCTTTGCCGACCAGGTCGAGTCGATGCTGCTCGATGACTTTGCCCAAGCCCGGGAGATCACTGCTGAAGACAGCCGCGATACGCATCGCCTGCAACAACTTGGGATGCGTATCGCCCGGCTGATTTCTCCGATCCTTTGAGTCAGCGGTAGAGGTCCTCGCGGGTCCAGGGCAGGTCATGGTGCCCATCGGCGTAGGGCTTCACTGCCAGGATCTGGTGCAGGTTGATCCAGCCCTTGGAGAAGGCATAGGCGCATCCGGCCAGGTACAGGCGCCAGATGCGCAGAGTCTTCTCTGGCACCAGGGTGGCGGCTTTATGCAGTTGGTTCTCGAGGTTTTCGCTCCAGTGATTGAGCGTCTTGGCGTAGTGCAGGCGCAGGCTTTCCACGTCCACCACTTCCAGTCCGGCCTCACAGATGTTGGCCGTGATCATCGAGAGGTGCGGCAGTTCGCCGTGGGGGAAGACATAGCGGTCGATGAACTCGCCCGCGCCTCGCCCGACTGGCCGGCCATCCACGTGTTTGGCCGTGATGCCATGATTCATCACCAGACCGCCTTCACGCACGGCGCCGAACAGCTTCTGGCAATACAGCGCCAGGTTGGCGTGGCCGACGTGTTCGAACATACCGACACTCACCACCTTGTCGAAGCGTCCGTCCTGAGGCAGGTCGCGATAGTCCAGGATTTGCAGGTCGACCTGATCGCTCAGCCCCTCCTTCTTGACCCGATCACGACCTAGCTTGAGCTGCTCCTTGCTCAGGGTGATGCCGAACACCTTGGCGCCATACTCACGCGCGGCGAAACGCGCCAGCCCACCCCAGCCGCAACCCACATCCAGCAAGTAGTCCCCAGCCTGCAGGCGCAACTTGCGGCACAGGTGATCGAACTTGTTCTGCTGGGCTTCGTCGAGGGTGTTGTCCGGTTCGCGGAAGTACGCGCAGGAGTAGGCCATGTCCTGGTCGAGCCACAGCTGGTAGAACTCATTGGACAGGTCATAGTGGTAGGAAATGGCTTCGGCGTCGGTAGCTTTGTCATGCGCGATACGCTCTGGCGATACTTCTTCCTCGTCTTGGAGCAGAGCTTCGCTGAGCTCGTCGCAGACGCGGATGACTTCCCCGATATCGCCTTCCAGTTCCAGCTTGCCTTCGACGAAGGCGACACCCAGTTCGTCCAGGCTCGGGTGGGTCAGCTGACTGATCAGCTGAGGCTCCTTGACCAGGATGGTGACCTGTGGGCTTGGCCCTAGGTCGAACTGGTTGCCATCCCACAGCTTCAGACGCAAAGGCAAGTGCAGGCTCTGCAACGCAGGTGGAAGTTGCGCAAGCATGAATTTCCCTCCCTTCATGTGTACCGGACGCCTCATCTCATATTTGGGACGTCACCGGGGCAAGGGTAGTTCATTCACCGGAAGTTTCCGTTTATCAAGACCATGGTCTAGAGCCATTCAGTACGAATTGCTCTCAAGATTGTATACAACCTTGATTTCGCAGACTAATCTTGTGGCCCTCTGCGCTTCTTCACTCCTGGAGTAAATCCCATGAAATCCTATGATGTGGTGATCATCGGCGGTGGCCCCGGCGGCTACAACGCAGCGATCCGCGCCGGCCAGCTGGGCATGAGCGTCGCCTGCGTCGAGGGCCGCTCGACCCTCGGCGGTACCTGCCTTAACGTTGGCTGCATGCCATCGAAAGCCTTGCTTCACGCCTCGGAGCTCTACGAGGCCGCCAGCGGCGAGGAATTCGCCCATCTGGGTATCGAGGTCAAGCCAACGCTGAACCTGGCCCAGATGATGAAGCAGAAGGACGAAAGCGTGACCGGCCTGACCAAGGGCATCGAGTACCTGTTCCGCAAGAACAAGGTCGACTGGGTCAAAGGCTGGGGCCGTCTTGACGGCGTGGGCAAGGTGATCGTGAAGGCCGAGGACGGCAGCGAAACCACCCTGCAAGCCAAGGACATCGTCATCGCCACGGGCTCCGAGCCGACTCCGCTGCCAGGCGTGACCATCGACAATAAACGCATCATCGACTCCACCGGCGCCTTGTCCTTGCCCCAGGTACCCAAGCATCTGGTGGTGATCGGCGCAGGCGTGATCGGCCTGGAGCTGGGCTCGGTCTGGCGTCGACTGGGCGCCGAGGTGACGGTCATCGAGTACCTCGACCGCATCTGCCCTGGCACCGACGAAGAGACCGCCAAGACCCTGCAGAAGGCCTTGGCCAAACAAGGCATGACCTTCAAGCTCGGCAGCAAGGTGACCCAGGCCACGCCATCCGCCGACAGCGTCAGCCTGACCCTCGAACCCGCCGCTGGCGGCGCAGCCGAAACCCTGCAAGCCGACTACGTGCTGGTGGCCATCGGCCGTCGTCCATACACCCAGGGCTTGAACCTGGAAAGTGCAGGCCTTGTCACAGACAAGCGCGGCATGCTGGCCAACGATCACCATCGCTCCTCGGTACCCGGCATCTGGGTGATCGGCGATGTCACCTCCGGCCCGATGCTCGCGCACAAGGCCGAAGACGAAGCGGTGTCGTGCATCGAGCGTATCGCCGGCAAGGCCCATGAGGTCAACTACAACCTGATCCCAGGTGTCATCTACACCCGTCCGGAGCTGGCCAGCGTCGGCAAGACCGAAGAGCAGCTCAAGGCCGAAGGCCGCGCCTACAAGGTGGGCAAGTTCCCCTTCACCGCCAACAGCCGCGCCAAGATCAACCACGAGACCGAAGGCTTCGCCAAGGTCATCGCCGACGCCAATACCGATGAAGTGCTCGGCGTGCATCTGGTCGGTCCAAGCGTGAGCGAAATGATCGGCGAGTTCTGCGTAGCCATGGAGTTCTCGGCCTCGGCTGAAGACATCGCCCTCACCTGCCACCCGCACCCGACCCGCTCCGAGGCCTTGCGCCAGGCAGCGATGAATGTCGATGGCATGGCGATGCAGATCTGACGACACGCACAGCGCATCGAGAAAAAACCGAGCACGGGGCGAACATTACGGTTCGCCCCTTCTTCTAGGATGCTCAAAAAGCGACAGAACGGCGGTACTCAGAGGTCGCGACGACCTGGCCGCGCTTGAGCACCATCAGGCGCGCCGGCAGATCGAGAATCACATCACGGACCGACTGCGTGTCGATCAGTACCAGGTCGGCATCATTCCCCACCGCCAGGCCGTGGTTCTTCAATCCCAGCGCTTTGGCTGGGCTTGTGGTGAGCATCGCAAGCACGGTCGCCTGATCATCCGCGCCCCCCAGATGGCAGGCCGAAAGGGCAAGCTGTGCGATGTTCAACAGATCACCCGTACCATAAGGCGTGAATGCATTGCGGATGTTGTTGGTCGCCAGGCAGACATTCACGCCTGCGTCGCGCAATGCCCTTACCGGCGTCAGAGCGCGACGCACATTATGACTGTCACCGCGGGCGCCCAGGTGCAGGTCGGTCGCTGGCAGGCACATGACACTGATACCCGCCTGACGCAGCAGATCGATAATCGCAGCCTGTCTATCCGGGGGAACCGCTCCCAGGCTGGTCAGGTGTCCTACGCAGACACGACCTTGATACCCCTGCTCGATGGTCTTTCGCGCGAGGTACTCGATGGTCATGTTCTCGGCGTCATCGGCGAAGTCCTGGTGCAAGTCGATATCTTTGTCGTACTGCTTGGCCAGCTCGAACACGAAGTCGATGTGCTCCAGCGGCGAAACATCGTTATACGGAATTCCCCCGACGACATCGGCCCCCTTCTCCATGGCCTGGACCATCATTTCCTTCATCCCAGGCAGCTTCAAGATCCCTTCCTGGGGGAAGGCGACCACCTGGATATCAATGACGTCACGGAATCGCTCGCGCAGTTCCAGCACCACATCCAACCCCGTGAAACCTTGTGAAGGGTCGAATTCGGCATGCGCACGCACATGGGTGCTGCCCGCCTGCACCAATGCACGCAGCACCTGGGTCGAACGCTCCAGAATATCTTCGCGAGTCAGGGTAGGCTTGAGCTCGGCGGTGACAGCGATCGCTTCCTGCAAGGTGCCAGAGCGATTGGCCTTGCGATGCATCACGTTGGCTTTTTCAAGGTGCAGGTGCCCTTCGACGAACCCAGGAATCAGCACATTGCCGTTGCCCTGCACTTCCTGCGTCGCCTGGACGGCAATGGTCGGTGCAATCTGCGCGATCTTGCCATCCAGCACCGCCACATCCGTCAGTGGCAGACTGTCGTCGATGCGTACATTTCGAAAGATCAAATCCATGCGTGTCATTCCTCGTTCAAAGGCCCGGCCACCCTGCGGCAGCCGGGTCATTGACCTGTGACCGAATCAGAAAGGCTTGGTCGGCAGGTACTTGCCGTCCAGGGTGATCACCGCGCGGGAGCCACCTTCTGGATCGTCGACCTTCTTCACGTCCAGCTTGAAGTTGATGGCGCTGATGATGCCGTCGCCGAACTTCTCATGGACCAGTGCCTTCAGGGTGGTGCCGTACACCTGCAGCATCTCGTAGAAGCGATAGATGGTCGGGTCAGTGGGGACACGGTTTTCGATGCTGCCACGCAGCGGGATGGTCTGCAGCAGCGCCACGGCATCAGCGTCGAGGCCCAGCTTGTCACCGACAACCTGTGCAGCTTCCGCAGGCAGTGGGTGCTGACCCAGCAGCGCGGCGGTGACGAACGCTTCGGACAGGCCGGTACCGTCAGTGATCTGAGCGAAGGACAGATCCTTGCGAGCCTTGGACAACAGGATGACTTCGGTCAGGGCTACGCGGGCATTCTGGCTGACTTGGGACTGGATCATGGTGATATCTCCGTTTGGGGGATGAAAGGGGTTCACACAGCGCGCTGAAGCTGATGGGCGACAGCACGGACATTAGGGTTGCTGGCCAGGGGCACGAACTGGCCGGTACGGCCATCGAAGGCGTCGATGCAGCCGCTCTCGATGTCGTAGATCCAGCCATGCAGCGCGACACGGCCCTCCTCGAGGGCCAGGCGTACGGATGGGTGCGTCTGGATGTTGGCCAACTGGGCAATCACGTTCTCGCGCACCATGGCCTCGACCTTCGCCTGCGGGTCCTTGTGGTTACGCGCCTCGTTCACCACCCGGGCGGAGTCGGCATAGCGCAGCCAACCGGCCACGGCAGGCATGTGGTCCAGGCATTTGCAGGTGGCGATGGCCGTCATGGCGCCACAATCGGAGTGGCCGCAGATCACGATGTCCGATACCTGCAACGCGGCGACGGCATATTCCACCGAAGCCGACACGCCACCCGGCTCAGGGCCATAAGAAGGCACGATGTTGCCGGCGTTGCGGATGACGAACAGATCACCTGGCTCGCGCTGGGTAACCAGCTCCGGTACCAGCCGGCTGTCCGAGCAAGAGATGAACAACGCCCGCGGGCTTTGCTGGGTCGCCAGGTTCTTGAACAGGCCCACACGCTCGGGGAAGGCGTCTCGCTGGAATTTCAGGAAACCGTCGATGATGTCTTTCATGGCTGACTCCTCAGGTCGCGATGCGATGAGGCAAAGGTTACGCAGCCCATTTCATAAGGTAAAAGTCTCATTTATGATGCACTGCATCAGTTAATCTTATGAGAACAACCCATGCTGGCACGGCATATCCAGTACTTCCTGGCCGTCGCGCAACACCAGAGCTTCACGCGGGCCGCGACAGCCCTGCACGTCTCCCAGCCGGCCCTGTCCCAGCAGGTCCGGCAATTGGAGGAAAGCCTTGGTGCGCAGTTGTTCGATCGCTCAGGCCGCACGACGCGGCTGACCGATGCCGGGGAGGTCTATCTGCGTTATGCACGACGGGCGTCTCAGGAATTGCAGGAGGGCAAGCGCGCCATTCATGACGTGGGCGACCTGAGCCGAGGCTCGCTGCGAGTGGCCGTCACCCCGACCTTCACCACCTATCTGGTAGGCCCGCTCGTCGAGGCATTCCACGGCCGCTATCCGAACATCACCTTGAACGTGCGTGAAATCGCCCAGGAGTACATGGAAGAACTCCTGCTATCCGATGAACTGGACGTCGGAATCGCGTTCGAAGAAGTGCACGCCCAAGACATCGACGCCTATCCGCTGCTGGTCGAAACCCTCGCCTTGGTGGTCGGCGCAAAGCATCCGCTGGCCGGGCAACACGCCATTGGACCAGAAGCCTTGAACGCCGAATCGCTGATCCTGCTCAGCAGCGAGTTCGCCACCCGCGAGCAGATCGACCGATACTGCCGCCAGCATGACATCCGCCCGCGTGTGCAAATGGAGGCCAATGCCATCAGCGCGGTCATCGAAGTGGTGCGCCGAACCACGCTGTCCACCCTGCTGCCCGCGACCATCGCCCTCGCCCACGACGAGCTGGTCGCCATCGAGCTGGACCCACTGCGACTCCAGCGCACCGCCGTGCTCATGCAGCGCAAGGGCGCGTATCAGAGCGCGGCGGCACGTGCGTTCATTGAAGTGGCCACCGAGGTCGCTGGCCACTTGGAGAAGCGCCCGGGCTAGAGAAGCGACCCTTCGCGAGCTGGCTGCTCGGTACATCGTCGCCCCACACATGCGGGAACATGATTCAGTCGCCAAAGGGTCGGTAGCATCGGTCCCATGGGCGAAGACGGCTGATACATCAAGGCCCTGTTGCTTGGTGACAGGTTCCTTTCCGTACGGCTTAGACGTAGCCTCTGACACTGGAATGACGCGTTCCCCGCAAGACAGGAGATCACTTGAGTGTCAGTAGAAAAATTATCATGAACAGACATTCCTCCTTGCCGCCTCTTAACGCGCTCAGGGTCTTCGAGGTGGTTACCCGCCATTTGAACTTCCGGCTGGCCGCCGAGGAGTTGGGAGTGACGCAGGCTGCTGTGGCGCAGCAAATTCGAGGGCTTGAGGCGATGCTCGAGTTGAAGCTGTTCGAGCGACTGCCCCGGGGCTTGCGTATGACGGATCCGGGTAGGACCTACAGCATTGCCATTCGTGAGGCCTTCGCCTTGATCAGCACAGCCACTGAGGCGCTCAAACCAGATGATCTGGATCTGACGGTGAGTGTCACGCCTACGTTTGCAGCGAAGTGGCTGATACCGAGACTGTCTTCGTTCTCAGCTGTGCACCCTCAGATCAATTTGCAGGTATTGGCCACTGACCGAATTTCGCAATTCCGACCTGATGGAGCGGACCTCGCTGTCCGTTACGGGCGAACGCCTTTCGAGAACATGCTCAATGCCAAACTTCTCTTGCCTGAACGTATCGTTGCGGTAGGTAGTCCGGCATTAATTGAAAAACTCGGTAGTCCAGAGCGCGTAGAGAAACTCCAGGAATACACACTGCTGCATGACGCACACAATTTTTGGCCAGCGTTCATTGAACAGGCCTTCCAAAGTGCCTTGCCCCTGCCCTTCAGAAATATACGGTTCAATCAGACGGTATTAGCTATCGAGGCAGCAGCAGCAGGACAAGGGTTGGCCTTGGCTAGCTACTACTTTGTCAAAGCCGATATAGAAGCAGGCAGATTAGCGCTGGCGATGACTCACCAGATGAGTTTGGAGAAAGCCTACTACCTGGTCTGGCCGCGAAACGCTCATCAGCCGGCGGCCCTTGAAACGGTGCGGGAATGGCTCATGGAGCAAGCCAGACTATAAAAAATCTACTGCATCGAAGAAGCGTTGATGTCTCTCTGCTGAGTGCTGGGCGGTGCTAGTCTCAATTCACCAACACCCCATCCACGCCTCACTCAGGAGGATGTATGTCAGTAGAAAAAGTAGCAATCGTCACTGCCGGCGGCAGCGGCATGGGAGCAGCAGCAGCACGTCGACTGGCTGCTGATGGCTTCAAGGTCGGTATCCTGTCGTCTTCGGGCAAAGGGGAAGCGCTGGCACAGGAACTGGGTGGTATTGGGATAACCGGTAGTAACCAGTCGAACGAAGACCTGCAACGCCTGGTCGACGCCGTCATTCAAAAATGGGGTCGTGTTGACGTATTGGTAAATAGCGCCGGCCACGGCCCCCGTGCGCCGATCCTCGAGATCAGCGATGAGGATTGGCATAAGGGTATGGAAACATACCTGCTCAACGTGATCCGCCCTACGCGACTGGTGACGCCCTACATGCAGCGTCAGAACGGCGGTGCGATCATCAACATTTCTACTGCCTGGGTGTTCGAGCCAAGCGAACTCTTCCCGACTTCGGCGGTATTCCGTGCCGGCCTGGCGTCGTTTAGTAAAATCTTTGCTGACAAGTATGCTGCCGACAACATTCGTATCAACAACGTGCTGCCTGGTTGGATCGACAGCCTCCCTGCAACGGAAGAGCGCCGTGAAGGTGTGCCGCTCAAGCGCTATGGCACCAGCGAGGAAATCGCCGCCACTATCGCCTTCCTTGCGAGCGAAGGGGCCGCCTACATCACCGGCCAGAACATCAAGGTCGACGGCGGGGTTACCCGCAGCGTCTGATGGCCTCAGGGTCGCGTGCATTACCCGACCCTTTTCCTTCGCACCTTGAATGTGGATCTTCGTGAGCGCAGCGCGGCTGTGTAACGGCTGCTCGTTTATCTTGAATTCCGAGCCAACGGTTTGGCCCAGAAACGGAAAGCCCCCGTAGATACGGGGGCTTATGCATTGTGTAGAACTTATTCCATACAGTCAGACGCTGAGAAATACATGGAAAGTCTTACTCCACCGTCACCGACTTGGCCAGGTTACGCGGCTGGTCGACGTCAGTGCCTTTGAGCACCGCCACGTAGTACGACAGCAACTGCAGTGGGATGGTGTAGACGATCGGCGCCAGCGCATCGATGACGTGCGGCACTTTGATCACATGGGTGCCCTCGCCGTTGCTCATGCCGGCGTTCTCGTCG
This sequence comes from Pseudomonas guariconensis, assembly GCF_900102675.1. Taxonomy (GTDB): domain Bacteria; phylum Pseudomonadota; class Gammaproteobacteria; order Pseudomonadales; family Pseudomonadaceae; genus Aquipseudomonas; species Aquipseudomonas guariconensis. Next base: position 140,996 of record NZ_FMYX01000004.1, on the reverse strand, counting down.
GCGAACACGACCAACTGTCCGCCGCGGGCGCGGACTTCCTGCAGGTTGGACTTGAGCTTTTCCAGCAGCTCGTTGTTCGGTGCGACGGTCACCACCGGCATGTCGTTGTCTACCAGAGCCAATGGGCCGTGCTTGAGTTCACCGGCTGGGTAGGACTCAGCGTGGATGTAAGAGATCTCCTTGAGCTTGAGCGCTCCTTCCATGGCTACCGGGTACTGGGCGCCACGGCCCAGGAACAGGGTGTGGTGCTTGTCGGCGAACAGCTCGGCGGTCTTTTCGACGATGCTGTCCATCGCCAGGGCTTCACCCAGGCGGGTCGGCAGGCGGCGCAGTTCTTCCACCAGCTCGGCCTCGACGCCAGCCGGCAATGTGCCACGCACCTGTCCCAGTGCCAGGGTCAGCAGCATCAACGACACCAGCTGGGTGGTGAAGGCCTTGGTGGAGGCCACGCCGATTTCCGGGCCAGCCAGGGTCAGCAGGGTCAGGTCCGACTCGCGCACCAGCGAACTGATGCCCACGTTGCAGATCGCCAGGCTCCCCAGGAAGCCCAGCTCCTTGGCATTGCGCAGGGCGGCCAAGGTATCGGCGGTTTCACCGGACTGGGAGATGGAGACGAACAAGGTGTCCGGCTGCACCACTACCTTGCGGTAGCGGAACTCGCTGGCGACTTCGACCTGGCACGGGATGCCGGCCAGCTCTTCGAGCCAGTAACGGGCGACCATGCCGGCGTGGTAGCTGGTACCGCAGGCGACGATCTGGACATTGCGCACCTTGGCGAACAGCTCGGCGGCTTGCGGGCCGAAGGCCTGGACCATGACGTGGTCCTTGCCCAGGCGACCTTCCAGCGTGCGCTGGACGACGCTCGGCTGCTCGTGGATCTCCTTGAGCATGAAGTGGCGGTAGGCGCCTTTGTCCGCGGCTTCGGCCCCTTCGTGGTACTGCACGGTCTCACGCTGGACCTTGTGGCCGGCCTGGTCCCAGATGCTCACCTGGTCGCGGCGGATCTCGGCGATGTCGCCTTCTTCCAGGTACATGAAGCGGTCAGTGACCTGGCGCAGCGCCAATTGGTCGGAGGCCAGGAAGTTTTCACCCAGGCCCAGGCCAATCACCAGCGGGCTGCCACTGCGGGCGGCGACCAAGCGATCTGGCTGATGCTTGCTGATCAGCGCCAGGCCGTAGGCACCGTGCAGGCGTTGGACGGCGGCCTTGAGGGCGTCGGTAATGTCGGGGACGGATTCCAGGATGTGGTGAATCAGGTGCACGATGACTTCTGTATCGGTTTGCGAGGCGAAGACATAGCCCAGGCCCTTAAGTTCTTCACGCAGGGCTTCATGGTTCTCGATGATGCCATTGTGAACGACCGCCACATCATCGCCGGAGAAGTGCGGGTGAGCGTTGTGTTCGGTCGGCGCACCGTGGGTAGCCCAACGGGTGTGGGCGATGCCCAGCTGGCCTGCCAAGGGGTCGGCGGCAACAGCGGCTTCCAGCTCACTGACCTTGCCGATGCGACGGCGGCGCTCGAGAACGCCTTGGGCAGTCAGAACCGCCAGGCCGGCGCTGTCGTACCCGCGGTACTCCAGGCGCTTGAGGCCTTCGATGAGGATGGCAGTGATATTACGCTCGGCTACGGCACCGACGATTCCACACATGGTTATTGCTCCTGGCTGATCGCGGCGCAGATCAGATTGATGCCGCGGGCTTGAATCTGTTCGCGTGCCTCCAGCGGCAGGCGATCATCTGTAATAAGGGTGTTGACGCTGCCCCAGGGCAGCTCGAGGTTGGGGATCTTGCGCCCGACCTTGTCCGACTCGACCATTACGATCACTTCCCGGGCGACCTCCGCCATGACCCGGCTCAGGCCCAGCAGTTCATTGAAGGTCGTCGTGCCACGGGCTAGGTCGATGCCATCGGCACCGATGAACAGCTGGTCAAAATCGTAGGAACGCAGGACCTGTTCGGCGACCTGGCCTTGGAAGGATTCGGAATGGGGATCCCAGGTACCGCCGGTCATCAGCAACACCGGTTCGTGCTCCAGTTCGCTGATGGCGCGGGCCACATTCAGGGAGTTGGTCATCACCACCAGGCCGGGCTGGCGCCCCAACTGCGGGATCATGGCAGCGGTCGTGCTGCCGCTGTCAATGATGATGCGCGCGTGTTCACGAATCCGTCCTACAGCCGCCTTGGCAATCGCCTGCTTGTAGCTCGATACAGGCTGTACGGTCTCGACGAGCATTTCCTGTGGCACAGGGATGGCACCGCCATAGCGGCGCAGCAGAAGGCCATTGGATTCCAGCGCTGCTAAGTCCTTGCGAATGGTGACTTCGGAGGTTTCGAAACGCTTGGCCAACGCGTCCACGCTCACTTCGCCCTGTTCGTTGAGCAAAGCCAGAATGTTGTGGCGACGCTGAGGGGTATTTCGTTTCGACATTGGCGGCTTAAGTTTCGATTCGAAAGATAATGGTTGCAATCAAAACCTAAGGACAATCATTCGTCAAGCACTGCCTGCCGCATTTTGTCGGCTCAGTTACGCCGCTCAGTCGGGAGCGCCTTGTAGGTTGCGATTGGTTTTCCACAGATAGAAAAAAAGCCGGCTTATTCACATAAGCCGGCCTGTGCATAACTGACTGTGGATAAATCAACTCTTCTTGATTTTCTCAGGACGCTTCCAGCCATCGATATTGCGCTGGCGGGCACGGGCCACAGCCAACTGCTTGGTTTCGACCGTCTGGGTAATGGTCGAGCCGGCTGCGGTGGTTGCGCCGGACTGAATTTCCACCGGGGCTACCAGAGAGTTGTTGGAACCGATGAACACATCCTCGCCCATTACCGTCTTGAACTTGTTGGCGCCATCGTAGTTGCAGGTGATGGTGCCTGCGCCGATATTGGTACGCGCTCCGATCTGCGCATCGCCCAAATAAGTCAGGTGACCGGCCTTGGCGCCTTCACCCAGGTGGGCGTTCTTGAGCTCGACAAAGTTACCCACATGGGCCTTGGCGTCCAGCACACTGCCCGGACGCAGGCGAGCGAAGGGACCGGCATCGCTGCCCTCACCCATCACGGCCCCCTCGATATGACTGTTGGCCTTGATGATCGCGCCCTTGCGCAGGGTGCTGTCCTTGATCACGCAGTTGGGGCCGATCTGCACGTCGTCTTCGATGACCACCTTGCCTTCGAGGATCACGTTGATGTCGATCAGCACATCGCGACCAACGGTCACCTCGCCTCGCACATCGAAGCGCGACGGGTCACGCAGGGTCACGCCCTGGGCCATCAAACGACGGCCTTCGCGCAACTGATAATGACGCTCGAGCTCCGACAGCTGACGCCGGTCGTTGGCGCCTTGCACTTCCATCGGGTCATGAGGCTGCTCGGTGGCCACCACCAAGCCATCAGCCACGGCCATGGCGATCACATCGGTGAGGTAGTACTCGCCTTGAGCGTTGTTGTTGGATAAACGGCTCATCCAGTCGGCCAGGCGTGCCGCCGGCATGGCCAGGATGCCGGTGTTACCTTCCTTGATCGTTTTCTGCGCATCGCTGGCATCCTTGTGCTCCACGATGGCCATCACCTGGCCCTGGGCATCACGAACGATGCGGCCATAACCAGTCGGGTCCTCCAGATCGACGGTCAGCAGGCCCAGCTGGTTGGCGCTGACCTTGGCCAGCAGGCGCTGCAGGGTTTCGACCTCGATCAACGGCACATCGCCATAAAGCACCAGTACGGTGTCAGCAGTGATCGCTGGCAGAGCCTGGGCAACAGCGTGGCCGGTACCCAGCTGTTTGTCCTGCATCACGAAGTTCAGGTCGTCGGCGGCCAGACGCTCACGCACCAACTCCGCGCCATGGCCAATAACCACGTGAATGCCCGTGGGCTTGAGCTGTCGGGCGCTGTGGATAACATGGCCAAGCATGGAGTTGCCAGCAACCGGATGCAGAACCTTGGGCAGCGCCGAACGCATGCGGGTGCCTTGGCCTGCGGCGAGAATAACGATATCGAGAGACATTGACTGGCTACCAATCCTGGGCGGTCAGTGACATGACCGGTATATGAAGGACAAAAAGAAAAAGGGTAGCCGATGGCTACCCTTTTTCTCAATCTGCATGAAGCCTGCGGTATCAGCCGCCGAACTTCTTGCGGATCTGCTGGACGGTACGCAGCTGAGCTGCGGCCTCGGCCAGACGTGCGGATGCGGCACTGTAGTCGAAATCCGCGCCTTTCTCATGCAGGGCCTTCTCAGCAGCCTTGACGGCATCCTGAGCGGAGGCTTCGTCCAGGTCGGCGGCACGTTGCACGGTATCGGCGAGTACCTTGACCATGTTCGGCTGCACTTCCAGGAAACCACCGGAGATGTAGAACACCTCGCGATCGCCACCCTGCTTGGTCAGCGTGATCGGACCTGGTTTCAGATTGGTGATCAGCGGCGCGTGGCCTGGAGCGATACCCAGATCGCCCAGGTTGCCGTGCGCAACCACCATCTCGACCAGACCGGAGAAGATTTCTCCTTCCGCGCTGACGATATCGCAATGGACTGTCATAGCCATCTGCTTGCCTCAACCTGATTAGCGCCCCTTTCGGGGCGCCGGGATTACAGTTTCTTGGCTTTCTCGATCGCTTCGTCGATGCTGCCGACCATGTAGAACGCTTGTTCTGGCAGGTGGTCGTAGTCACCTTTGAGGATGCCGCTGAAGCCAGCGATGGTGTCTTTCAGGGAAACGTACTTGCCTGGCGAACCGGTGAAGACTTCGGCCACGAAGAACGGCTGCGACAGGAAGCGCTGGATCTTACGAGCGCGGGCAACCAGTTGCTTGTCGGCTTCGGACAGTTCGTCCATACCCAGGATCGCGATGATGTCCTTCAGCTCTTTGTAGCGCTGCAGAACATACTGAACCTGACGGGCAGTTTCGTAGTGCTCGTTGCCGATCACGTTCGGGTCCAGCTGGCGCGAAGTCGAGTCCAGTGGGTCGACCGCTGGGTAGATACCCAGGGAGGCGATGTCACGGGACAGAACGACGGTGGCGTCCAAGTGGGCGAAGGTGGTGGCTGGCGACGGGTCGGTCAGGTCGTCCGCAGGTACGTATACGGCCTGGATCGAGGTGATCGAACCTTCTTTGGTCGAAGTGATACGTTCTTGCAGAACGCCCATCTCTTCGGCCAGGGTCGGCTGGTAACCTACTGCCGAAGGCATACGGCCCAGCAGTGCGGATACTTCGGTACCGGCCAGGGTGTAACGATAGATGTTGTCGACGAACAGCAGAACGTCGTTACCTTCGTCACGGAACTTCTCAGCCATGGTCAGACCGGTCAGCGCTACGCGCAGACGGTTTCCTGGTGGCTCGTTCATCTGACCGTAGACCAGTGCTACTTTGTCGAGAACGTTGGAGTCCTTCATCTCGTGGTAGAAGTCGTTACCCTCACGAGTACGCTCACCCACACCGGCGAACACGGAGTAACCGCTGTGCTCGATGGCGATGTTACGGATCAGTTCCATCATGTTGACGGTCTTGCCGACACCGGCACCACCGAACAGACCCACCTTACCACCCTTGGCGAACGGGCAGACCAGGTCAATTACCTTGATGCCGGTTTCCAGCAGGTCGTTGCCGCCTGCCTGGTCAGCGAACGAAGGCGCCTTCTGGTGGATACCACGGCGCTCTTCCTCGCCGATCGGGCCAGCTTCGTCGATCGGGTTGCCCAGAACGTCCATGATACGGCCCAGGGTGGCCTTACCGACTGGAACAGAGATGGCAGCACCGGTGTCGACGACATCCAGACCGCGCTTCAGGCCTTCGGTGGAGCCCATCGCAATGGTACGAACCACGCCGTCGCCCAGCTGCTGCTGAACTTCGAGGGTGGTTTCCGCGCCTTGTACTTTCAGCGCGTTGTAAACACTCGGCACGACGTCACGTGGGAATTCCACGTCGATGACGGCGCCGATGATTTGAACGATACGTCCGCTACTCATAGCTGGATCCTCTGAATATTTGAACCGTTAAACCGCGGCAGCGCCGCCGACGATTTCCGAGATCTCCTGGGTGATCGCAGCCTGACGCGCCTTGTTGTAGATCAGCTGGAGTTCGCTGATCAAATCACCGGCGTTGTCTGTGGCGTTCTTCATGGCGATCATCCGGGCCGCTTGTTCAGCAGCGTTGTTCTCGACCACCGCCTGGTACACCTGCGACTCCACGTAACGCACCATCAAGCCGTCCAGCAGCTCTTTTGCGTCGGGTTCGTACAGGTAGTCCCAGTGATGCTTGAGATCCTGATCCGGGGTTGCCACCAACGGTACCAATTGCTCGACCGTCGGTTTTTGGGTCATGGTGTTGATGAACTTGTTCGAAACCACCGAGAGGCGATCGATACGGCCGTCCAGGTAGGCGTCCAGCATCACTTTGACGGAGCCGATCAGATCGTTGATCGATGGCTCTTCGCCCAGGTGGCTGATCGCGGCTACTACGTTGCCGCCAAAGATGCGGAAGAAAGTCGCACCCTTGCTGCCGATCACGCACAGGTCGATTTCAACGCCCTGTTCGCGGTTCTCGTTCATGTCCTTGACCAGGGCCTTGAACAGGTTGGTGTTCAAGCCACCGCACAGACCACGGTCACTGCTCACCACGATATAACCGGCGCGCTTTACAGGGCGCTCGATCATGAACGGGTGGCGGTATTCCGGGTTGGCGTTGGCCAGATGACCGATCACCTGGCGGATACGCTCCGCGTAAGGACGGCTAGCAGCCATGCGCAGTTGTGCCTTGCGCATCTTGCTGACCGCCACTTTCTCCATGGCGCTGGTAATTTTTTGCGTGCTTTTGATGCTCGCAATCTTACTGCGAATCTCTTTTGCGCCTGCCATGTATCACCTATCAGGTTAGCAAGCGGGGGCCGGAGCCCCCACTGCGGCTTACCAGGTCTGGGTGGCCTTGAACTTCTCGATACCGGCTTTGATGCCAGCGTCGATTTCGTCGTTGAAGTCACCCTTCACGTTGATCTTGGCCATCAGTTCGGCGTGATCACGGTTGAAGTAGGCGATCAGTGCTTGCTCGAAGCTACCGACCTTGGAGACTTCTACGTCGGTCAGGAAGCCACGCTCAGCGGCGTACAGCGACAGCGCCATGTCCGCGATGGACATCGGAGCGTACTGCTTCTGCTTCATCAGCTCGGTAACGCGCTGACCATGCTCCAGCTGCTTGCGAGTAGCCTCGTCCAGGTCAGAAGCGAACTGGGCGAATGCAGCCAGTTCACGGTACTGAGCCAGAGCGGTACGGATACCACCGGACAGCTTCTTGATGATCTTGGTCTGGGCGGCACCACCAACACGGGATACCGAAACACCGGCGTTAACTGCAGGGCGGATGCCCGAGTTGAACATGGCCGATTCCAGGAAGATCTGACCGTCGGTGATCGAGATCACGTTGGTCGGAACGAACGCGGAAACGTCGCCAGCCTGGGTTTCGATGATCGGCAGAGCGGTCAGGGAACCGGTCTTGCCAGTCACGGCACCGTTGGTGAACTTCTCGACGTACTCTTCGGAAACGCGAGATGCACGCTCCAGCAGACGGGAGTGGAGATAGAACACGTCGCCTGGGTACGCTTCACGTCCTGGCGGACGGCGCAGCAGCAGGGAGATCTGACGGTAGGCAACGGCCTGCTTGGACAGGTCATCGTAAACGATCAGTGCGTCTTCACCGCGGTCACGGAAGTATTCGCCCATGGTGCAGCCGGCGTACGGGGCCAGGAACTGCAGTGCGGCGGATTCCGAGGCGCTGGCGGCAACAACGATGGTGTTGGCCAGGGCGCCGGCTTCTTCCAGCTTGCGAACGACGTTGGCGATGGTCGACTGCTTCTGGCCGACGGCCACGTAAACGCAGAAGATACCGCTGTTTTTCTGGTTGATGATCGCATCGACCGCCATAGCGGTCTTACCGATCTGACGGTCACCAATGATCAGCTCGCGCTGGCCACGGCCAACCGGGATCATGGCGTCGACCGATTTGTAGCCAGTCTGTACAGGCTGGTCTACCGATTTACGCCAGATAACGCCCGGAGCGACCTTCTCGACCGCGTCGGTTTCGGTGGTGGTCAGAGGACCTTTACCATCGATAGGGTTGCCCAGCGCGTCAACGACGCGGCCCAGCAGGCCCTTGCCGACCGGCACTTCGAGGATGCGACCGGTGCACTTGGCGCTCATGCCCTCGGCGAGGGAGGTGTACGCACCCAGTACCACCGCACCTACGGAGTCTTGCTCCAGGTTCAGTGCCATACCGTATACGCCGCCCGGGAACTCGATCATTTCGCCGTACATAACGTCGGCCAGACCGTGGATCCGCACGATACCGTCGGAAACGCTTACGACGGTACCTTCGTTACGGGCTTGGGAGCCGACATCGAGCTTCTCGATGCGACCCTTGATGATTTCACTAATTTCGGAAGGATTGAGTTGCTGCATTGCTCTGCTGCCCCTTCAAACTCAAGATTTCAATGCTTCGGCCAGTTTCGCGATCTTGCCGCGAACCGAGCCATCGATTACCAGGTCGCCGGCGCGGATGACGACGCCGCCGATCAGGCTGGCATCCTCCGACGCGTGCAGGCGCACTTCCCGGCTGAGCCGTGCACTGAGAACCTTGGCGAGTTTGTCTTGCTGTTCTTGGTTCAACGCAAAAGCACTGGTGACTTCCACGTCCACGGATTTCTCTTGCTCGGCCTTGTACAGGTCGAAAAGAGCGGCAATCTCCGGCAGGAGCAGGAGACGGTCGTTTTCCGCGGCAACATGAATGAAATTCTGTGCCTGTGCATCGAACTTGTCACCGCACACTTCAATGAATGCGGCGGCCTTTTCTGCGCTTGTCAGTCGCGGGGCCTTGAGCAGGCGCTGCATGGTGTCGTCTTCCGACACCGCAGCAGCCAGGCCGAGCATGGCTGACCAATTGGCCAGTTGCTGATGGGCCTGGGCGTGCTCAAAGGCAGCCTTAGCGTAAGGTCGGGCCAACGTGGTCAGTTCTGCCATGATCGCCCTCGCTTAAATTTCAGCGGCCAGTTTGTTAACCAGCTCCGCATGCGCGTTTTGATCGATTGTGGCGCCAAGGATCTTTTCAGCACCGCCAACGGCCAGGGCACCCACTTGGGCACGCAGGGCGTCTTTGACGCTGTTGAGTTCCTGTTCGATCTCGGCTTGAGCCTGAGCCTTCACACGGTCAGCTTCGACGCGAGCCTGTTCACGGGCTTCCTCGACAAGCTGAGCAGCGCGTTTCTTGCTTTGCTCAATGATTTCGGCTGCCTGTGCCTTTGCTTCACGCAGTTGCTGACCCGCTTTCTCTTGGGCCAGCTCCAGGTCGCGAGCTGCGCGGTTGGCAGCGTCCAAGCCGTCGGCAATCTTCTTCTGGCGCTCTTGCAGAGCAGTGATGACCGGAGGCCATACGTACTTCATGCAGAAGAGCACAAAAATCAGGAAAGCAACGGATTGGCCAATCAGGGTTGCATTAATGTTCACGCCAACACCTCGCTCGGTCTTTGTCCATCACACCAATCAACTCGTAGAAACGAGTGATTAGCCGGCGATCTGACCAACGAAGGGGTTCGCGAAGGTGAAGAACAGAGCGATACCAACACCGATCATGGTTACGGCGTCGAGCAGACCGGCAACGATGAACATTTTGACCTGCAGCATCGGAACCATCTCAGGCTGACGAGCAGCGCCTTCCAGGAACTTGCCGCCCAGCAGGCCGAAACCAATGGCGGTACCCAGAGCACCCAGGCCGATCAGCAGAGCAACAGCGATAGCGGTCAGACCAACTACAGTTTCCATCTTTCCTCCCGACTTTTACGTCGTATTGGTTAGGTTTTTAGTTTGAAGCGGTAAAACAAATCGTTTGGTACAGCGGTGCCCTTGCGGACGTTTTCAGCCTTCCCCCCAAACAGGCAGGGAAGGCTATCAGACACGCCAGGCGGTCTTAATGGTTATCTTCGTGAGCCATCGACAGGTAGACGATGGTGAGCATCATGAAGATGAAGGCTTGCAGGGTGATGATCAGGATGTGGAACACAGCCCACGCCCACTGCAGCACCACACCCAGGCCGCTGAGCCAGAGGATGCCGGCGCCGAACATCACGGCGATCAGGATGAACACCAGTTCGCCGGCGTACATGTTGCCGAACAGACGCAGTGCCAGCGAGATCGGTTTGGCGATCAAGGTGACGAATTCCAGCAGGAAGTTCACAGGGATCAGCAGGATCTGAACGAAGATGTTCTTGCTGCCGAACGGGTGCAGGGTCAGCTCACCGATGAAGCCGCCCAGGCCCTTGACCTTGATGCTGTAGAAAATGATGAGGGCGAACACGCAGAAGGCCATGGCCAGGGTCGCGTTCGGGTCGGTGGTCGACACGGCACGGAACGGAATGTGCGGGTCGCCAGAGATCAGGATGGCCAGCTGCGGAATCCAGTCGACCGGTACCAGGTCGATGGCGTTCATCAGGAACACCCAGACGAAGATGGTCAGCGCCAGTGGGGCGATCACCGGGCTACGGCCATGGAAGGAATCCTTCACGCTGCCGTTGACGAAGTCCACCAGCACTTCGACGAAGTTCTGCAGACCGCCAGGCTGGCCGGAAGTCGCCTTCTTGGCTGCCATGCGGAAGATGAACAGGAAGATCAGACCCAGCGCGACGGACCAACCCAGGGTGTCCAGGTGGAACGCCCAGAAGCCCATTGCCTTGGCTTCTGCAGCCGAATGGGCGAAGCCCCAGCTGCCGTCTGGTAGTTGACCGTAGGTCAGGTTCTGCAAGTGGTGCTGGATATAGCCCGAAGCGGTTTCTGCTGCCATGGTTGCCTCAAACGCCCTAAGGTCTCGAAAGTCTTTTATTCATCAGCAGGGGCGCGAACCAGCTGACCAGTAGGGTCAGCAGGAAGACGCCGAATACTGCTAACGGCGCCAATGGCTTCACTCCTGCGAAGGTCAGTGCAAAAAGCACTGCCGTCAAAATCAATTTGCCTGCCTCGCCTGCGTAAAACGACTTGACGATGGCCTGCGCTGCCCTGGCCCCGCTATAGCGAAAAGCCTTCCAGGCGAAATACACATTGGGCAGCCAGCCAATCAGCCCTCCGCAGAGACCTGAATAACCGCTGACCGCTCCTTGCCACTGCCACAACACCAGAGTTGCCAGCAGAAACACGATACATTGAGCCAGCAGTACCGGAAAAACCGCCCAGCGATGGAAAGGCAAGCGGTTTGGCGTGCGGATTTCCATCACAACTGCTCCTCGAAAGTCGACCGTCAAGTCAGCAATGACTTGGCATAATTTGTGCCGACAAAATGCGCGCAGAGTATAGGGGTGGTTTAACCCCTATTCAACTATTCGGTAGTGATTTCCGACTGCGCGCTACAACAGGAAGTGTTTCAGCGAATGTGAGCCAGTACGCCTTGCAACTCATCAAGAGAGTTGTAACGAATTACAAGTTGGCCTTTGCCCTTGTTGCCATGACGTATCTGAACCGCCGAGCCCAGGCGCTCTGCCAGACGCTGTTCAAGGCGCGCGATATCCGGATCAGGTTTGCTCGGCTCGACCGGATCAGATTTGCCATTGAGCCATTGACGCACCAATGCCTCGGTCTGGCGCACGGTAAGGCCACGTGCGACAACATGCCGCGCCCCCTCTTCCTGGCGATTTTCTTCCAGCCCAAGCAATGCACGGGCATGGCCCATCTCCAAGTCGCCGTGGGCCAGCATGGTCTTGATCGCTTCGGGCAGTGAGATCAGGCGCAGCAGGTTGGCCACGGTAACCCGTGACTTGCCCACGGCATCAGCGACCTGTTGCTGGGTCAGCTCGAATTCCTGCTGCAGACGCTGAAGCGCCAGAGCTTCTTCCAGCGGGTTGAGATCCTCACGCTGGATGTTCTCGATCAGGGCCATCGCGATGGCGGCGTCGTCCGGCACTTCGCGGACCATGGCCGGAATGGTGTCCAGGCCAGCCTGCTGGGTGGCGCGCCAGCGGCGCTCACCGGCGATGATTTCGTAGCGGTTCTCACCGATCGGGCGGACCACGATCGGTTGCATCACGCCCTGGTTGCGAATCGAGTGCGCCAGTTCTTCGAGCGCTTCGGGGTCCATGTCGCGGCGTGGCTGATACTTGCCACGCTGGATCAGTTCGACCGGCAGGTGTTGCAGTTCCTTCTGGTCCACCTTCACAGCCTGCTCTTCGAGCGCGCCGACGGAAGGACCACTGAGCAGTGCATCCAACCCACGTCCGAGACCCCGTTTCTTAACGGCCATGCGGATTCCTTAAGTTGTCTGTGCAGTGCGTGATTGACGGCGTTGACGGCGCACCAGTTCCCCGGCCAGTGCCAGGTAGGCCAGTGCGCCACGCGATTGCTTGTCGTAGGCCAGGGCCGGCATGCCGAAACTCGGCGCCTCGGCCAGGCGAATGTTGCGAGGAATGACCGTGTCGTACAACTGGTCTCCGAAGTGCTCCTTGAGCTGGGCCGACACATCGTTGTTCAGGCTCAGGCGCGGGTCATACATGGTCCGCAGCAGACCTTCGATCTTCAGCTCCGGGTTCAGGCGGGCGGCGATGCGCTTGATGTTATCCACAAGGTCGCTGAGACCTTCGAGCGCGTAGTACTCGCACTGCATCGGAATGATCACGCCATCGGAGGCGACTAGGGCATTGAGGGTCAGCATCGACAGCGAGGGTGGGCAGTCGATGAGGATGAAATCGTAATTCTCGCGGATCGGCGCCAACGCGTTGCGCAGGCGGCTCTCCTTCATCTGCATTTCCAGCAGCACCACTTCAGCGGCCGTGAGGTCGCGGTTGGCCGGCAGCAGCTGGAAGCCGCCATGCTCGGAGTAGTGCATGGCCTGGGCCAAGTCGCATTCCCCGATCAGCAGGTCATAGACCGAATGCTCCAGGACGTGCTTGTCCACACCACTACCCATGGTGGCGTTGCCCTGTGGATCGAGGTCGATCAGCAGCACGCGACGTTTGGTCGCGGCCAGCGATGCGGCGAGATTGATACAGGTGGTGGTCTTGCCCACACCACCTTTCTGGTTCGCGATTGCGAATACCTTAGCCATTGTTGCGTGTGTTCCCAGTCATGCCTTGCGGCGCAGTATCAGCAGATGGCGCTGGCCCTGGCAACCCGGAACGGTCAGGGCCTGCTCGCTTTCCACTGTGAAGTCTGCGGGCAATGCTACCAGTTCATCGGCCGGATGCAGCCCCTTCATTGCAAGCCATTGCGTCCGGGCGTCGCCCAAGTGGCGTGTCCAGTTGGTGAAGTTCTCCATGCTGCTGAACGCACGAGAGATGATCCCGCAGAACGGCTGCGCCGGTTGGAACTCTTCCACCCGGCTGTGGATAACCTGCAGGTTGTCCAGCTTGAGCTCCATCTTCACCTGGGTAAGGAAGCGTGTCTTCTTGCCATTGCTGTCGAGAAGCGTCACTTGCTTGTGCGGATGCAGAATGGCCAACGGAATCCCCGGCATACCGCCGCCACTGCCGACATCCAGCCAACGCTGGGTGTCTTTGTGGATAAACGACATGACGCTCAGGCTGTCCAGCAAATGGCGCGACACCATCTCGTCTGGGTCGCGCACTGCGGTCAGGTTGTACGCTTTGTTCCACTTGATCAACAGGGCCAGGTAACCCAGCAGTTTTTCCTGCTGTTGCGGGCTCAGCTCGACACCGAGCTGGCGCGCGCCTGTGGACAACTCTTCTGCATGTTGCGGGGTGACCAGGGAACTCAAGCGCTTTGCTCCAATTCGCGGACTGCGCCGCGTTTTTTCAGATGAATCAGCAACAGGGAAATTGCGGCGGGCGTCACGCCCGGAATACGCGAAGCCTGCCCGAGGGTCTCTGGACGCGTCTGGCCGAGCTTGCTCTGGATTTCCTTAGACAGCCCGGAAATCGTGGTGTAGTCGATATCCACAGGCAGACGGGTATCTTCGCTGGCACGCAGGCGGGCGATTTCTTCCTGCTGACGGTCGATATAGCCGGCGTACTTGGTCTTGATCTCGACCTGTTCGGCCACCTGTGGATCGATTTGTTCCCCACCGGTCGCTTCGATCAATCCGGCATAGTCGATTTCAGGACGCGCCAGCAAGTTCAGCAAGTTGTACTCATGGCTCAGCGGTGTGGCGAACTTATCCACAACCGCCTGGCCTTCGGGCGTTCCCGGACGGATCCATGTGGACTTCAGCCGCTGTTCCTCCCGCTCGATGCCTTCACGCTTGGCGCAGAACGCCGTCCAGCGGGCGTCGTCGATCAGCCCGAGCTCGCGGCCCTTCTCTGTCAAGCGCAGATCGGCATTGTCCTCGCGCAGGATCAGCCGGTATTCGGCACGCGAAGTGAACATGCGGTATGGCTCTTGGGTACCGAGAGTAATCAGGTCGTCGACCAGTACACCGATGTAGGCCTCGTCGCGGCGCGGACACCAGCTGTCACGGCCCTGGGCGCGAAGCGCGGCGTTGGTGCCAGCCAGCAGACCTTGGGCCCCGGCCTCTTCGTAGCCGGTGGTGCCATTGATCTGCCCGGCGAAGAACAGCCCGCCAATGACCTTGGTCTCCAGGCTGTACTTGAGGTCGCGCGGGTCGAAATAGTCGTACTCGATGGCGTAGCCCGGGCGAACGATGTGGGCATTTTCCATGCCACGGATCGAGCGGACGATGTCCAGTTGCACATCGAACGGCAGCGAAGTGGAGATGCCGTTGGGGTATAGCTCGTGGGTGGTCAGGCCTTCCGGCTCGATGAACACCTGGTGGCTTTCCTTGTCGGCGAAGCGATGGATCTTGTCTTCGATCGATGGGCAGTACCGCGGTCCTACGCCTTCGATGACGCCCGAGTACATCGGTGAACGGTCGAGGTTCGAGGCGATGATCTCGTGGGTACGGGCATTGGTGTGGGTGATCCAGCAACTCACCTGGCGTGGGTGCATGTCGGCATTGCCCATGAACGACATGACTGGAATCGGTGTGTCACCGGGTTGCTCGGTCATCACCGAGAAGTCAACCGAACGCCCGTCGATACGGGGTGGGGTACCGGTTTTCAGACGACCGACGCGCAGCGGCAGTTCACGCAGGCGGTGGGCCAAGGCGATCGCGGGCGGATCGCCTGCACGACCGCCGGAATAGTTCTGCAGACCGATGTGGATAAGTCCACCGAGGAAGGTACCAGTAGTCAGAACCACCGAGTCGGCGAAAAAGCGTAGACCCATCTGGGTAATGACACCTTTGACCTGGTCCTGCTCGACGATCAGGTCATCACAGGACTGCTGGAATATCCACAGGTTCGGCTGGTTTTCCAGGATCTCGCGGACCACGGCCTTGTAGATAGCGCGGTCAGCCTGGGCACGGGTCGCACGAACGGCCGGGCCTTTGCGGTTGTTCAGGATACGAAACTGGATGCCGCTTTTGTCGGTGGCCAGCGCCATGGCGCCGCCGAGCGCATCGATTTCCTTGACCAGGTGACTCTTGCCAATGCCACCGATAGCCGGGTTGCAGCTCATGTGACCGAGGGTTTCCACGTTATGGGTCAGCAGCAGGGTTTTCACACCCATGCGTGCGGACGCAAGCGCAGCCTCGGTACCGGCATGGCCGCCGCCGATGACGATCACTTCAAAACGGGAAGGGAAATCCACCACGCACCTCGTGCCTGTTTTTGCGAATAGAGAAGGTAAGCGGACAAGTATAGGGACTTCACCCCCTTCAAAGGAACCTTCTGAGCAAAATTTGACCAGGCTGTGGATGAATGGCAGGTAAAAGAAAACAAAGAGGAAAAATTTAAAAAAGCTTTGTTTTTATGTTTATTCTTATGCACCTAGCCACCTGTGGATAAACTTATGCAGCCCAGTATCCATGCACTCTTGGTGGATTCAAAACCCTGTGTTTGAAGGGGCATGAGGGTTCTGGATAACAGCGTTTAACCTGTGGATTAAAGTGCCAATTACCCACAGGGCGGTTTGTCCTCAACAAAAATAGCTGGTTATCAACGGTGCTGAAGGCGACTTTTCCACAGAGCTTATCCGCTCTGCTTCGCATCTGTTGATGATTTTTTCCGCGATCGGGCTGCCCGCCGGGTCTTTCCACAGGCAAAAAAAAGCCGCTCCCGGTGGAGCGGCTCTGTGTAAAACCTCGGCGCGACGCTATTTGCCGATACAGAAGCTCGAGAAGATACGTCCCAGCAGGTCGTCGGAACTGAAGGCCCCGGTGATCTCGCCCAGTGCTTGCTGTGCCTGTCGCAGGTCTTCGGCCAGTAATTCTCCGGCGCCGGCCAAGGTCAGTTGAGCGCGACCATGCTCCAGATGCGACTCGGCTTGGCGCAGGGCTTCCAGATGACGCCGTCGGGCGCTGAAACTGCTTTCGGCAGTCTGCTCGTAGCCCATGCAAGCCTTGAGATGATCGCGTAACAACTCCAGCCCACCGTCTTCACCCTTGGCGCTGAGGGTGATGGTCACATGGCCATCTTCACACTGCTCCATGCCGACTGACTCACCACTGAGGTCGGCCTTGTTTCGTATCAGTGTGACCTTGGCTGGGTCTGGCCGCTTGTCGAGAAATTCTGGCCACAGGGCGAACGGATCGCTTGCTTCCGGCGCTGTGGAATCCACTACCAAGAGCACCCGATCCGCTTCATTGATGGCCTTCAGGGCACGTTCGACGCCGATCTTTTCCACATGATCGTCAGTGTCGCGCAGGCCAGCGGTGTCCACTACGTGCAGCGGCATGCCATCGATGTGGATATGTTCACGCAGGATATCCCGCGTGGTCCCGGCGATGTCCGTGACGATAGCGGCTTCCCGACCAGCCAGGCGATTGAGCAGGCTGGACTTGCCGGCATTCGGACGACCAGCGATGACGACGGTCATGCCGTCGCGCAGCAAAGCGCCCTGCCCGGCTTCACGCTGGACTGTGGACAACTCGCTGCGCACGTTATCGAGCATCGACAGTACATGGCCATCGGCTAGAAAATCGATCTCCTCTTCAGGGAAGTCGATCGCCGCCTCGACGTAGATGCGCAATGCGATCAACGCTTCGGTCAGATCGTGCACCCGCTTGGAGAAAGCGCCCTGCAGTGAGCGAAGGGCGTTTCGCGCTGCCTGGGTGGAGCTCGCCTCGATCAGGTCGGCGATCGCTTCAGCCTGGGCGAGGTCGAGTTTGTCGTTGAGAAACGCCCGTTCGCTGAATTCACCTGGGCGTGCAAGGCGGCAACCCAGCTGCAGACAGCGCTGCAGGAGCATGTCCATCACCACCGGACCACCATGGCCTTGCAGCTCCAGGACATCTTCGCCGGTAAATGAGTTCGGCCCCGCGAAGAACAAGGCGATGCCTTCATCCAACACCAGGCCATCGTTGTCACGGAACGGGCCATAGTGGGCATGGCGTGGCGTCAGGATTCGGCCGGTGATGGCCTGCCCTGCCTGGCTGGCCAGTGGACCGGACAACCTGACGATGCCAACGCCTCCGCGCCCCTGGGCGGTGGCAATGGCGGCGATGGTTTCACGCACAGTGTTCATGCTCGAAAACCTCTACGGAAAATACACAGATAGCAAAAACGCCCCACGAGGGGGCGTTTTTATTCACAGGCCGTCAGCCGTTGGTCAAGCAGCAGCTTTTTTGGTTGCGGCTTCGATGCTACGGGTGATGTACCACTGCTGTGCGATGGACAGGCAGTTGTTCACAACCCAGTACAGCACCAGACCGGCTGGGAACCACAGGAAGAAGAAGGTGAAGATGATCGGCATCAGCTTCATGACCTTCGCTTGCATCGGATCCGGCGGAGTCGGGTTCAGACGCTGCTGGATGAACATGGTGGCGCCCATGATGATCGGCAGGATGAAGAACGGATCCTTGATCGACAGGTCGGTAATCCACAGCATCCATGGGGCCTGGCGCATCTCGACACTTTCCAGCAGTACCCAATACAGCGCCAGGAACACCGGCATCTGGACCAGGATCGGCAAGCAGCCACCCAGTGGGTTGATCTTCTCTTTCTTGTACAGCTCCATCATCGCCTGGGACATCTTCTGGCGATCATCACCGAAGCGTTCCTTGAGCTGGGCCAGTTTCGGCGCAACGGCGCGCATACGCGCCATCGAGCGATAGCTGGCGGCGGAAAGTGGGAAGAACAGACCTTTGATGAGCATGGTCAGGACGATGATCGACCAGCCCCAGTTACCCAGCAGGCTGTGGATATGTTGCAGCAGCCAGAAGATCGGCTGGGCAATGAACCACAGGAAGCCATAGTCGACCGTCAGTTCCAGCCCTGGGGACAGTTCCTTGAGCTTGGACTGGATCTTGGGACCGGCATACAGCATTGCGCTGGTTTCAGCCTTGGCGCCAGCTGGGACGTTCAGAGCGGGACCGGTGTAACCGATGATGTAGTTGCCCTGGCTGTCCTTGCGGGTCTGGACGACGTTGTTGTCCGATTTATTCGGGATCCAGGCGGTCACGAAGTAGTGCTGCAGCCAGGCAACCCAGCCACCGGACACATTTTCTTTCAAACTGCCCTTGTCGATGTCCTTCATCGACACTTTCTTGTACGGCTCCGAAGCTGTCCACAGGGCTGCGCCCAGATAGGTGGCGGTGCCGGTAGCAGTGCTCGACGACGGATCGGAACTGGCGTCACGCTTGAGTTGGGCAAACAGGTTGCCGTTCCAGGCTTGGCCGCTCTGGTTATCGATCAGGTAGCTGACGGTCAGGTCGTACTCACCGCGCTTGAAGCTGAAGCGCTTGATGTAGTTGACGCCGTTTTCGCTGAACTTCAGGTCCACCACCAGTTGGTCCTGGCCATCAGCCAGCTGGTAGCTCTTGCTGTCGGAAGCGTACAGCGGGCGGCCGGTGGAACGGGCGTCCGGACCGTTGCTGCCCGTCAGGCCACTCTGGGCCAGGTAGACGCGCTCGCCACCGTTGTCGAACAGCTGGAACGGAATGTCCGGATGATCCTGGCGACGCGGGTACTTCGGCAGAGTCAACTGGACGATATCACCGCCGACCGGGTCGATAGCCAGGTCCAGGACATCAGTCTTGATCCGGATCAGGTCCTTGCTGACAGCGACAGGTGCCAGCTCCGCTGGGGTCGCTTCAGCATTGGTGCTCGGCACATCGGCGCTGGCGCCGTTATTGCCGGCCGGAACGGTGTCCGGCAGCGCCGGGGCAACATTGCTGGCAGCAGTATTCTGAGTCGGCAAGGCAGCCTGACCGTAGTCTTGGTTCCATTTCAGGACCATGACGTAGGACACGATTGCCAGGGCGACGATCAGGATCGTGCGTTTAATATCCATGATTACTCGGCTATCGAAGAAGTTCGGGAGGAAGGAGCGGGCGGAACGGGATCGAAACCACCGTCGTTCCACGGATGACAACGCCCCAGGCGACGAACGGCCAGCCACCCACCACGCAAGAGGCCATGGTTTTCAATGGCTTCATAAGCGTAACAGGAGCAACTGGGGTAGAAACGACAGTGACTGGCCATCAGTGGACTAATGGCATAACGGTAAAACTGGATCGGAACGAGTGCCAGTTTACGCATCGTGACTGTCTACCCCTGCGGAATCGGCATTAGCCGCTGGAGAGGGCCGACTGCGAACCAGTCGCTTCCAGAGCTTGCCAAAGTGTTGGTGCAATTCTGGGTTTTCAATCTCGCCCAATCCCTTGCGCGCGACGATCACGATGTCCAACCCGGCGAGCAGCTGCTGGTTCAGACGGAACGAATCGCGCATCAAGCGCTTGAGACGATTGCGTTGAACGGCGAGCTTGACGCTCTTCTTGCCGATCACCAAGCCGAGGCGTGGATGATCGAGGCCGTTCTCGCGAGCAAGGATCAGCAGGTTTTTCCCTGGAACCTTGCCGGTTGGGGAGTCGAAGACCGCTTTGAAGTGCCGGGGTGTAAGCAGTCGCTTATCCCGACTGAAGTCCTGACTCACCACCTGTGCCGAAAAATCAAATTGCCAGACGCTTACGGCCTTTGGCACGACGACGCGACAGAACAGCGCGGCCGTTCTTGGTAGCCATACGGGCACGGAAGCCGTGGGTGCGCGCGCGCTTGATGGTGCTTGGTTGGAAAGTACGTTTCATGGCGTGTTACCTGGGTTTGTCGACAACGGGCCGGAATGGCCCCCTTTTTAAGAGACCGGCGATTCTAGAGAAAGCAAGCCCATAGGTCAATTTCCAACCAGCTTTTGCCTATAGAAGGTACGGAGGGGTCGAAGGCCGTCAGGTGGCTTGATCCGGACGTGGGCGAGAGGACAACATGAAAAAAAAGAAGGACATATAAAAAGCTTTTCTGAAGAACTTATAGATCTTTAGTGGATAACGATCTGTGGATAACCTACCCCAGGCCTTTATCCGCGTGCGTTTCAGGAAATCATAACCTTGTCGGTAAGCGGTGCCTTCGCTGTGCTGATGACACGCACAACCTGTGGAGCGAACGGCTTGTTATCCACAGCTGAGTTATCAACAGGTCTGAGGGTGGGGTTGTGCATAGTGCTCAGGGCTGGTTATCCACAGAGCTTATTCACAGCGCAGGTAAGGCGTTTAGGAAGTTTTTTGGCCGATTTGTCCCTGTGCAAGTCGGTGTCACATGTGGATAACTGGTCTACCTCCCGGTACAATGGCGGTTTGTTTTTGCCTCATCCGGCTTTCAACTCAGGGGATATCCGTGTCAGTGGAACTTTGGCAGCAGTGCGTGGAGCTTCTGCGCGATGAACTGCCTGCCCAGCAATTCAACACCTGGATCCGTCCGCTACAGGTCGAAGCCGAAGGCGACGAGTTGCGCGTCTATGCGCCCAACCGTTTCGTTCTCGATTGGGTCAACGAAAAGTACCTGGGCCGTCTGCTCGAGCTGTTGGGCGAGCGTGGCAATGGCATTGCGCCTGCCCTTTCCTTATTAATAGGTAGCCGTCGCAGTTCCGCTCCGCGTGCTGCACCCAATGCGCCTGTCAGTGCCGCGGTCGCTGCGTCAATGGCCCAGCAGACCCAAGTCCAGCAAGCCGCACAGGTCGTGCAGCCGAGCGAGCCGGTCGTTGAACCTGCACTTGAGCTGGCACCTGCGCTCGAGATCGAAGAGCCGTCTTCGCGCGACAGTTTCGACGTGATGGGCGAGCCTGCTTCTGCGCCGGCCACCAGCACACGCACCGAGCAACGCACGGTCCAGGTCGAAGGCGCGCTCAAGCACACCAGCTACCTCAACCGTACCTTCACCTTCGAAACCTTCGTCGAGGGTAAGTCCAACCAATTGGCTCGCGCTGCGGCCTGGCAGGTGGCCGACAACCCTAAGCATGGTTACAACCCGCTGTTCCTTTATGGTGGTGTGGGCCTGGGTAAAACCCACCTCATGCACGCTGTGGGTAACCATCTGCTGAAAAAGAACCCGAATGCCAAGGTGGTGTACCTGCATTCCGAGCGTTTCGTCGCCGACATGGTCAAGGCGCTGCAGCTCAATGCAATCAACGAGTTCAAGCGCTTCTATCGCTCAGTCGACGCATTGCTGATCGACGATATCCAGTTCTTCGCCCGTAAGGAGCGTTCCCAGGAAGAGTTTTTCCACACCTTCAACGCCTTGCTCGAGGGCGGTCAGCAGGTGATTCTCACCAGTGACCGTTACCCGAAGGAAATCGAAGGCCTGGAGGAGCGCCTCAAATCGCGGTTCGGTTGGGGCCTGACGGTCGCCGTGGAGCCGCCGGAGCTCGAAACCCGCGTGGCGATTCTTATGAAGAAGGCCGACCAGGCGAAGGTCGAGCTGCCCCACGATGCAGCGTTCTTCATCGCCCAGCGCATACGCTCCAACGTGCGTGAGCTGGAAGGTGCTTTGAAACGGGTGATCGCCCACTCCCACTTCATGGGCCGGGATATCACCATCGAGCTGATTCGCGAGTCGCTCAAGGATCTGCTGGCTCTGCAAGACAAGCTTGTGAGTGTGGATAACATCCAGCGCACCGTGGCCGAGTACTACAAGATCAAGATCGCCGATCTGTTGTCCAAACGACGTTCGCGTTCGGTTGCACGCCCGCGTCAGGTTGCCATGGCGTTGTCCAAAGAACTGACCAACCACAGTTTGCCGGAGATCGGCGACATGTTTGGCGGTCGGGACCACACCACCGTGCTGCACGCCTGCCGCAAGATCAACGAACTGAAAGAATCCGATGCGGATATCCGCGAGGACTACAAGAACCTGCTGCGTACGCTGACGACCTGATGAACGTCGGTGCAGCTAATTGAAGGCAAGGGACTAGACCATGCATTTCACCATTCAACGCGAAGCCCTGTTGAAACCCCTGCAACTGGTCGCAGGCGTCGTCGAGCGCCGCCAGACCTTGCCGGTCCTGTCCAATGTGCTGTTGGTCGTGCAAGGCCAGCAACTGTCGTTGACCGGTACCGACCTGGAAGTCGAGCTGGTTGGCCGTGTGCAACTGGAAGAGCCGGCCGAGCCGGGCGAGATCACTGTCCCAGCGCGCAAGCTGATGGATATCTGCAAGAGCTTGCCGAGCGACGCTCTGATCGATATCAAGGTCGACGAGCAGAAGTTGCTGGTCAAGGCCGGGCGCAGCCGTTTTACCCTCTCGACGCTGCCGGCCAATGACTTCCCGACCGTCGAGGAAGGTCCTGGCTCGCTGACTTGCAACCTGGAACAGAGCAAGCTGCGTCGCTTGATCGAGCGCACCAGCTTCGCCATGGCTCAGCAGGACGTGCGTTACTACCTCAACGGCATGCTGTTGGAAGTGTCGACCGATACCCTCCGAGCGGTTGCCACTGACGGTCACCGTCTGGCGCTGTGCTCCATGCAAGCCGCCATTGGCCAGGCCGAACGCCACCAAGTCATCGTGCCACGCAAGGGTATTCTCGAGCTGGCGCGTCTGCTCACCGATCCGGAAGGCATGGTCAGCATCGTTCTAGGTCAGCACCATATTCGTGCGACCACCGGTGAGTTCACCTTTACTTCCAAGCTGGTAGACGGCAAGTTCCCGGACTATGAGCGTGTGCTGCCAAAAGGTGGTGACAAGCTGGTGATCGGCGATCGCCAGGCCCTGCGAGAAGCCTTCAGCCGTACTGCCATCCTTTCCAACGAGAAATACCGTGGCATTCGTCTGCAACTGGCTTCGGGCCAATTGAAGATCCAGGCGAATAACCCGGAGCAGGAAGAGGCTGAGGAAGAAATCAGCGTCGATTACAACGGCAGCTCGCTTGAGATCGGGTTCAACGTCAGCTATCTGCTCGACGTGTTGGGCGTGATGACCACGGAGCAGGTTCGCCTGATTCTGTCCGACTCCAATAGCAGCGCCCTGCTTCAGGAAGCCGGCAACGATGACTCTTCTTACGTCGTCATGCCGATGCGTCTGTAACCTGTAGCAGGCCAAATGTCACTTCGACGTATCATGGTCACCGCGGTGCGCAACCTGCACCCGGTGACCCTCTCTCCCTCCCCCCGCATCAACATCCTTTACGGCGCCAACGGCAGCGGCAAGACCAGCGTGCTCGAAGCTGTGCATCTGTTGGGGCTCGCCCGTTCCTTTCGCAGTACACGTCTGAACCCGGTCATTCAATACGAGCAGCCTACCTGCACCGTATTTGGAGAGGTTCAGCTTGTCGAAGGCGGAACGAGCAATCTGGGAATATCGCGGGATCGTCAGGGCGATTTCACTATCCGTATCGATGGGCAGAATGCGCGTAGTACAGCTCAACTCGCTGAACTACTGCCGTTGCAGCTCATCAACCCGGACAGCTTCCGCCTGCTCGAGGGTGCCCCGAAAGTGCGTCGGCAGTTTCTGGATTGGGGAGTGTTCCACGTGGAACCTCGATTCATGACTGCCTGGCAGCGCCTGCAGAAGGCGCTGCGGCAGCGGAACTCATGGTTGCGTCATGGTACACTTGACGCTGCTTCGCAAGCCGCCTGGGACCGGGAGTTATGCCTGGCCAGTGCGGAGATAGATGAATACCGTCGCAATTACATCAAGGCCTTGAAGCCTGTCTTCGAGCGAACCCTGAGTGAACTGGTTGAGCTGGACGGGTTAACCCTGAGCTACTACCGAGGCTGGGACAAGGACCGGGAACTCAACGAAGTACTCGCCTCCTCTCTTCTTCGCGATCAGCAAATCGGGCACACCCAGGCGGGGCCGCAGCGTGCTGATTTGCGTCTGCGATTGGGCGCAAACAATGCCGCTGACATTTTGTCCCGAGGTCAGCAGAAACTGGTTGTCTGCGCCTTGCGGATTGCCCAGGGCCACCTCGTCAGCCAAGCACGCCGCGGTCATTGTATTTATCTCGTGGATGACTTGCCGTCCGAACTGGATGAGCAGCATCGTCTCGCGCTATGTCGCTTGCTTGAAGAATTACACTGCCAGGTTTTTATCACCTGTGTAGATCACGAATTACTGAGGGAAGGCTGGCAGACGGAAACGCCAGTTGCTTTGTTCCACGTGGAACAAGGCCGTATCACCCAGACCCACGACCATCGGGAGTGAAGGCATGAGCGAAAATCAAACGTACGACTCCTCCAGCATCAAGGTGCTGAAAGGACTGGATGCCGTGCGCAAACGCCCCGGCATGTACATTGGCGACACCGATGATGGCAGCGGCCTGCACCACATGGTCTTCGAGGTGGTCGACAACTCGATCGACGAAGCCCTCGCGGGTCATTGCGACGACATCACTGTCATCATTCACCCGGACGAATCCATTAGTGTTCGCGACAACGGTCGCGGCATTCCTGTCGACGTGCACAAAGAAGAAGGTGTCTCGGCAGCTGAGGTCATCATGACCGTCCTCCATGCGGGCGGTAAGTTCGACGACAACTCCTATAAGGTTTCGGGCGGCCTGCACGGTGTAGGTGTTTCCGTTGTGAACGCCCTGTCCGAGAAGCTGGTACTGACCGTTCGCCGTAGTGGCAAGATCTGGGAACAGACGTACGTTCACGGTGTTCCACAGGCCCCGATGGCAGTGGTCGGTGAGAGTGAAACTACCGGTACACATATTCACTTCAAGCCTTCGGCCGAAACCTTCAAGAACATCCACTTCAGCTGGGACATCCTTGCCAAGCGTATTCGCGAACTGTCGTTCCTGAACTCGGGCGTCGGCATCCTGCTCAAGGATGAACGTACCGGCAAGGAAGAGTTCTTCAAGTATGAAGGTGGCCTGCGCGCGTTCGTCGAATACCTGAACACCAACAAGACCCCGGTCAACTCCCAGGTGTTCCACTTCAATGTTCAACGTGACGACGGTGTGGGTGTCGAAGTCGCCCTTCAGTGGAACGACAGCTTCAACGAAAACCTGCTGTGCTTCACCAACAACATTCCGCAGCGTGACGGTGGTACCCACCTGGTCGGTTTCCGCTCCTCGCTCACCCGTAGCTTGAACAACTACATCGAACAGGAAGGTCTGGCCAAGAAGAACAAGGTCGCGACCACTGGCGACGATGCCCGTGAAGGTCTGACCGCGATCATCTCGGTCAAGGTGCCGGATCCGAAGTTCAGCTCGCAGACCAAGGACAAGCTGGTTTCCTCGGAGGTGAAGACCGCCGTGGAACAGGAGATGAACAAGTACTTTGCCGACTTCCTGTTGGAAAACCCCAACGAAGCCAAGGCGGTGGTCGGCAAGATGATCGATGCTGCCCGCGCCCGTGAAGCAGCGCGCAAGGCACGTGAGATGACCCGCCGCAAAGGTGCATTGGACATCGCAGGCCTGCCAGGCAAACTCGCTGATTGCCAGGAAAAGGACCCTGCCCTTTCCGAACTGTACCTGGTGGAGGGTGACTCCGCGGGTGGCTCGGCCAAGCAAGGTCGTAACCGTCGCACCCAGGCGATCCTGCCGCTCAAGGGTAAGATCCTCAACGTCGAGAAAGCGCGTTTCGACAAGATGATCTCCTCCCAGGAAGTGGGCACCTTGATCACTGCCCTGGGCTGCGGTATTGGCCGTGAAGAGTACAACATCGACAAGCTGCGTTATCACAACATCATCATCATGACCGATGCTGACGTGGACGGTTCGCACATCCGTACCCTGCTGCTGACCTTCTTCTTCCGCCAACTGCCAGAGCTGGTCGAGCGCGGCTACATCTATATCGCCCAGCCACCGCTGTACAAGGTGAAGAAAGGCAAGCAAGAGCAATACATCAAGGACGACGACGCCATGGAAGAGTACATGACGCAGTCGGCCCTGGAAGATGCCAGCCTGCACCTGGACGAATCGGCGCCAGCGGTTTCCGGCGTTCAGCTTGAAAGCCTGGTGAACGAATTCCGTTCCGTGATGAAAACGCTCAAGCGTCTTTCGCGTCTGTATCCTGAAGAGCTTACCGAGCACTTCATCTACCTGCCGGAAGTCACCCTGGAGCAACTGGCCAACCAAGCTGTTATGCAGACCTGGCTGGCGCAGTTCCAGGAGCGTCTGAGCAACAGCCAGAAGTCCGGCCTCACCTACCAGGCCAGCCTGCGCGAAGACAAGGAACGCAACCTCTGGCTGCCGGAAGTGGAAATCACCTCCCACGGGTTGGCCAGCTACGTCACCTTCAATCGTGACTTCTTCGGCAGCAACGACTACCGGACTGTAGTCGCCATTGGCGCCAAGCTCAGCACCCTCCTCGGCGAAGGTGCCTACGTGCAGCGGGGCGAGCGTCGCAAGGCGGTCACTGAGTTCAAGGAAGCCCTGGATTGGCTGATGAACGAAACCGCCAAGCGTCACACCATCCAGCGATACAAAGGTCTGGGTGAGATGAACCCGGATCAGCTGTGGGAGACCACTATGGACCCAACCGTACGCCGGATGCTGAAGGTGACCATCGAAGATGCGATCGCTGCCGACCAGCTGTTCAACACCCTGATGGGTGATGCAGTCGAGCCGCGCCGTGACTTCATCGAAAGCAACGCCTTGTCGGTATCGAACCTGGACTTCTGATCAGGTCCACCGCATAAACAAAAAGCCCCGGCATTGCCGGGGCTTTTTGTTTATGCGCTCGTAGAACCTATAGCCCCAATTCACGCAGGCGTCGATACAACGTCCGCTCACTCATGCCCAAATGACGGGCCAGTTCACTGCGTGACCCGCGAAAGTTTTCCAAGGCCTGGGCCAAGTCGCCCAGCTCATTGCGACTGCGACGATGTAAACCCTGAGCTGCCGTCGGGCCGATGTCCTCCGGTAGGTGCTCAGGTCGAATCAGGCCTTCATCGGCAAACAGGCGTGCCCGCTCGAGGATGTTGCGTAATTCGCGGATGTTCCCCGGGAAGGGGTGCATGCTCAGCCGTTGGAGGGCTTCGGGTAGCAACTTCGGTGATTGCTTACCCATGCGCTGCAGCAGGCTCTCGGCCAGTAATGGCAGGTCTTCCACGCGCTCTCTCAGGGCGGGCAAACGGATGGGGAAGCCGCTGATGCGATAGTAAAGGTCTTCGCGGAAGGTACCGGCGGCGGCCATTTCCTTTAGAGGCTTGTGGGTCGCCGAGACCAGGCGAAAATCGGAGTGGACCGTACGGGTGCTGCCCACGGGCCGGAAGCTGCCGGACTCGATCAGGCGCAGCAGCTTCACCTGCATTGCCAGGGGGACTTCGCCAATCTCATCGAGAAACAGGGTGCCACCATGGGCTGCTTCGGCCAGGCCGATCTTGCGTTGGGTGGCACCGGTGAAGGCGCCCTTCTCGTACCCGAACAACTCGCTTTCGAACAGCGATTCGGTGAGGCCCGTACAATCGACCACTACCAAGGGGCCATTGGCCCGAGGGCTGCCCAGATGCAAGGCACGGGCGAACAGCTCCTTGCCAGTACCGGACTCGCCTTGCAGCAACACCGGGATCTGCGCTGGCGCTGCCCGCTGCAGGCTCGCCAGGGCTGTCTTGAATGCTGCTGATCGACCTACCAGCCCTTGCTCCTGAGGTTGCGCCGAGGCAAGCGTCACGCTGGTGAGCCGTTCGACGAAGGCCACCACCCCGCCCTGTTCATCCAGGATCGGTCGAAGTTCTACGTCCACATGCTCAGGCCCGCGAGGCGTGTGATGGATGTGCAAAACCCGCTCCGGCACCTTGCTGTCCCACGCCTTGCGCAAGGGGCAATGCTCGCCCGCCTGGTCACATGGCACCGCATAGTGGTGGGAAACCCGGTGGCATTTCTCTCCCACGGGGGCGTGATCATCCTTGCCGAACTGACGGCGATAGGCCGCATTGGCCGCGAGGATGTTGTAGTCGGTGTCCAGAATGATGCTGGGCAGCACATCGTGTTCCAGGTAAGACACCAGGGCGAGGATGGCGGGATGCTGGGCTGACACACTAAACGCGGACATGACGGTGACCGGTGGCAAGTACCCGGCGAGGTTAACAGGGACTGCCAAACACTGCCATTGGCTGACAGTCGACTGCCAAGGGGGCTGACAGGCATGGCAGATCCTGGTGGTTCAGAGGGAACCCTGGCTCGCGTCATCCGTGCTCCGGATGCAATGGGTTCACCGTGAATTCCCTGTTTTTACTGGCCTTCCCGACACCACCGCGTCTGCGTAACAGCCAGCGCTGCCCACTGCGCCTGACTGGCATGCATCTTGATAAACCTCCAAATACTGCCTACGCCTCTAGAAGGCGCGGTGGATAAATCTGGAGACGTGCAATGATCATCGGCAGCAACCTTCATGTGGAAGCCTTGTACGACAAGGTGACCTCTACCATCAGTTACCTCGTTCTGGACCGAAGCTCCGGCCAGTGCGCGCTGATCGACAGCGTATTGGATTACGATCCCAAATCGGGCCGTACCAGCACCGAATCGGCCGATGCCTTGATCGCCCGGGTACAGGCGTTGGGTGCCCAGGTCCAATGGATCTTGGAAACCCATGTCCACGCCGACCACCTCTCCGCAGCGGCCTATCTGAAGGAAAAGCTGGGCGGACATGTAGCGATCGGCGCCCTCATCACCCAAGTGCAAAAGACCTTCGGCGAACTGTTCAATGAAGCGCCAGGCTTTGCCCGGGATGGCAGCCAGTTCGATGTACTGCTCGAAGACGAGGAGATCTTCCTGATCGGCAACCTGCGTGCCCGTGCCCTGCATACGCCAGGGCATACACCGGCGTGCATGAGCTACGTGGTGGAGGACAGTGGCGAGATGGCGGTGTTTGTAGGGGACACGCTGTTCATGCCGGACTACGGCACCGCGCGCTGTGATTTCCCCGGCGCCGATGCGCGCACGCTGTATCGCTCGATCCGCCGCCTGCTGGCCTTCCCTGACACGACTCAGCTGTTCATGTGCCACGACTACCTGCCAGGTGGTCGGGAGATGCGCTTCGTCACGACCGTTGCCGAACAGCGCGCCAGCAACATCCACATCCACCAAGGTATCAGCGAGGACGACTTCGTGGCCATGCGCGAAGCCCGTGACGCCACCCTCGAGATGCCCGTGCTGATCCTGCCCTCGGTGCAGGTCAACATGCGCAGCGGCCAGTTCCCCGAGCCTGAGGACAATGGCGTGAGCTATCTGAAGATTCCGCTGAACGTGCTCTGAACACATAACGACTATTCCAAGGAAACACCGCCATGCCTGCCTTGCAGTCCCCTGCCGACTCTTCATGCGCTGACCATCACAAGGTGGTCATTGTCGGAGCCGGCGCCGCCGGTATCGCTACCGCCTCCAGCCTGATCAGCCGCGACCCATCCCTGGACATCGCCGTGATCGATCCGGCCGATGTGCATTACTACCAGCCTGGCTGGACCATGGTCGGCGCGGGCGTGTTCGATGCCCCGAGCACAGCCCGGACCATGGCCTCGACCATTCCGCGTGGCGTACGCTGGATCAAGGCGCGGGTCGAGCGCTTCGATCCCCAGGCGCAACTGGTCATGCTCGAGGACAGTCGCGCCGTCAGCTACGAGCAATTGGTGGTTTGCCCGGGCCTCAAGCTCGACTGGAATGCCATCGAAGGTCTAAGCGACACCTTGGGCCGCAACGGCGTCACCTCCAACTACCGCTATGACCTGGCACCCTACACCTGGCAGTTGGTGCAGAACCTGAAAAAAGGCAGTGCCCTCTTCACCCAGCCGCCAATGCCAATCAAGTGTGCCGGTGCGCCCCAGAAAGCGTTGTACCTGTCCTGTGACCATTGGTTGCGCCAAGGCCACCTGGGCGCGATCAAGGCCCGTTTCTTCAATGCCGGCGCGGTGCTGTTCGGCGTGCCTGACTATGTTCCGGCCCTGATGGCTTACATCGACAAGTACGCTGTGGACCTCAACTACAGCCATCGCCTGGTGGCGGTGGATGGCCCGAACAAGCGTGCGACTTTCGTGCGCACATTGCCCGATGGCAGCAGCGAGACCCGCGTCGAGGGCTTCGAGATGCTGCATGTAGTGCCTCCACAAGTTGCGCCGGACTTCATCCGCCAGAGCCCGCTGGTCGATGCTGCCGGCTGGGTCGATGTGGACCCTGCCACGCTGCGTCACCGCCAGTTCGCCAACATCCATGCGCTGGGAGATGTCACCAACACCAGCAATGCCAAGACCGCCGCTGCGGCGCGCAAGCAAGCGCCGGTGGTGGCTAACAATGTGCTAGTTGCGCTGGGGCGCCTGCCCACCCTCGCCCAATACGATGGGTATGGTTCTTGCCCGCTTACCGTCGAGCGCGGGAAGATCGTGCTTGCCGAGTTCACCTACGGCGGCAAGGTGGCGCCGAGCTTTCCGCGTTGGTTGCTCGATGGTCGCCAGCCCACTCGCCTGGCCTGGCTGCTCAAGGCGCAGATACTTCCGCCGTTGTACTGGAAAGGCATGCTCAAAGGTCGTGAATGGTTGGCGCGACCTCAACCGCTGGTGGCCGAGGTCGGGCAGTGATCGAACATCAACTGATCGGAGCTGGGCTCGGCGCGATCATTGGGGCCGTGCTGGCACTCACTGGTGCCGGTGGGGGCATCCTTGCCGTACCCCTGTTGGTGTTCGGTCTCGGTTTGTCGATGGTCGAAGCGGCGCCCATCGGCTTGCTCGCCGTGGGGTTGGCAGCCGGGGTCGGCGCCGTGCTGGGTTTGCGCAAGGGGGTGGTGCGCTACCGTGCGGCGTTGTTCATCGCGGCCCTCGGGGTCATCGCGGCACCGCTCGGCCTGATGCTGGCGCACCGTCTGCCCAATACGCCATTGGCGTTGGTGTTCGCTGGCGTGTTGGTCTATGCCTGCCAGCGCATTTGGCGCAGAGCCGGCCGTGAACTGCGCGGCAAACCGGCCTGCGGTGAGCGCCAGATCATGCCCTGCGTGCTCAACCCGTTGCAGGGGCGCTTACGCTGGACCCTGCCTTGTGCTCGCGCGCTGGCGTTTACCGGTGTGCTGTCTGGGCTGCTGTCCGGCCTGCTGGGCGTCGGTGGCGGCTTCGTCATCATTCCGGCCCTGAACCGCTACACCAACCTGGACATGAAGAGCATCGTTGCCACTTCCCTGGCGGTGATCGCCCTGGTATCCACAGGCAGCGTGGTCAGCGCCAGCCTGGCCGGTGTCATGCACTGGGCAGTGGGCGCGCCGTTTGCTGTCGGGGCTGTGTTGGGTCTGCTGCTGGCCCGGCCCCTGGCGAGTAAGCTGGCCGGGCCACGCCTGCAGCAGTTATTTGCCGTGACGGGGATCGGCGCTGCATTGCTGTTGGCGGGCAAGGCGCTACTCGGCTAGCAGTTCGTCCTGCTCCGCGTTGCACAAGGCCAGCAGGTAGTCCCAGACCACCCGCAGGCGCACCGACTTGTGTAGCTCCCGTCGGGTGCAGATCCAGTAGCTGCGCTGGATGGTTTCACTGGGCAGCACCCGCACCAGCGAGGGGTCATGGCGGGCCATGTAATTGGGCAGCACGGCAATGCCCAGCCCGGCGCGTGCGGCATGCTGCTGGGCGATCACGCTGGTGCTTCGGAACACCACGTTGGGCGCCCGGCAGAAACTGTTGAGAAACAGCAGCTCTTGGCTGAACAGCAGATCGTCGACATAGCCGATCCAGCTATGCCGGGCCAGGTCCTCACGGTTGCGCAGCGGCGGCGCCCGATCCAGGTACGCCTGGCTGGCGTACAGCGCCAGGCGGTAGTCGGTGAGTTTGCGAGTGATCAGCAGGTCTGCGCTGGGTCGCTCCAGGTGGATGCTGATCTCTGCTTCCCGGTTGAGGATGCTGACGAACCGCGGCACCGCCACCAGTTCCACTTCCAGCCCCGGGTAGCGCTCGAACAGGGCGTTCATACGTGGGGTGAAGAACATGATGCCGATGCCCTCGGTGACCCCCAGTCGGATCTTGCCCAATGGCGTGATGGCCTGGGTGATCTCTTCCTGAGCGAGCAAGGCCACATTCTCCATGGCTTCGGCATGCTTGAGCAGAGCCTGTCCGGACGGCGTGAGTTCATAACCCTGAGCGTGCTGGACGAACAGCGCAGTACCCAGGCTCTGCTCGATGCTCTCGATATGCCGAGCCACGGTGCTGTGGGTGGTGTTGAGGCGTTTGGCGGCGCTGAGCAAACGGCCGCTGCGCTGCAACTCGAGGAAAAACCGCAGATCGTTCCAGTCGAACATGCTGATCCTTTTGGCTGTTCGCGCTGGCCCTTTCGCGGGTAAACCCGCTCCGACAGGTTCTCCGCCGATCCTGAGTTCGGCGATAACCTATGGGAGCGGGTTTACCCGCGAAGGGCCGGCTCAGGTATAGCGCTGTGCTAAAACGCACAGCGGCTGCGCGAAATCTCGTGTTTCGTCCTCGAAATTAATCAATAAGATGGTCAGGGACAAGAATAAAAATCAGGCGCGAGGTTTCACATGCCATCAGCCGATTCAGTCTTCGACTATGTGGTCGTCGGTGCCGGTCCAGCCGGTTGCTTGCTGGCCAACCGCTTGTCCGCCGACCCGTCCTGCCGCGTGCTGCTGCTCGAAGCGGGTGGCCGCGACAACTACCCCTGGATTCACATTCCCGTCGGTTACCTCTACTGCATCGGCAACCCACGCACCGACTGGTGCTTCAAGACCGAGGCGCAGCCAGGCTTGGGTGGTCGCAGCCTGGGGTATCCCCGGGGCAAGGTGTTGGGTGGGTGCTCCTCGATCAACGGGATGATCTACATGCGCGGCCAGGCAGCCGACTACGACCGCTGGGCCGAACAAGGCAATGACGGCTGGGCGTGGAAGGATGTGTTGCCGTTGTTCAAGGCCAGCGAGTGTCACTTCGCCGGTGCCAGCGACAGCCATGGCGCCGAGGGCGAATGGCGTGTCGAACAGCAGCGCTACAGCTGGCCGATCCTCGATGCCTTCCGCGATGCGGCCGAGCAGAGCGGCATCGCCAAGGTGGCGGATTTCAATACCGGCGACAACGCAGGTTGTGGATACTTTCAGGTCAATCAACGCAGCGGTGTGCGTTGGAACGCCTCCAAGGCCTTCCTCCGGCCGGTGCAAGGGCGTCCGAACCTCACGGTGCTCACCGGTGTTCCGGTCGACCAGATCATCCTCGAAAATGCTCGGGCCTCAGCGGTCAAGGCCCGCTGGCAAGGGGCCTGGCAGGCATTCAAGGCGCGCCGGGAGATCATTCTGTGCGCCGGTTCGGTCGGCTCGCCTGGCATCCTGCAGCGCTCTGGCATCGGGCCGCGCAAGTTGCTCGAGGGGTTGGGCATCGGGGTTCGTCATGAGCTGCCGGGTGTGGGCGGCAACCTGCAGGACCACCTGCAACTGCGCCTGATCTACCAGATCCGCAACACCCGCACGCTCAATCAGATGGCCAACAGTCTATGGTGCAAGATGGGCATGGGCCTGCGCTACCTCTATGACCGCAGTGGCCCGTTGGCCATGGCGCCAAGCCAGCTGGGTGCCTTCGTACGTTCGGGCCCTGAGCAGGCCACCGCCAACCTGCAATACCACGTACAACCCTTGTCGCTGGAGCGCTTCGGCGAGCCGCTGCACCGCTTCCCGGCGTTCACCGCCTCGGTCTGCAACCTGCGCCCGGTCAGCCGTGGGCGCATCGATATCCGCAGCGCGGACATGCTTGCTGCGCCATTGATCGATCCCAATTACCTGAGTGATCCGCAAGACCTCAAAGTCGCCGCCGATGCCATTCGCATCACTCGGCGCATCGTTCAGGCCCCTGCCCTGGCAGCATTCGATCCGCGTGAGTACCTGCCAGGCCCGGCACTGCAGACTGAACAACAATTGCACGAGGCTGCCGGCAAGATCGGCACCACTATCTTCCATCCCGTGGGCACCTGCCGCATGGGCAGCGGCCCACTGGACGTTGTGGATAACCAGCTGCGCGTTCATGGCGTGCCGGGCCTTCGGGTAGCCGATGCCTCGATCATGCCGCAGATCGTTTCGGGCAATACCTGCTCACCCACGTTGATGATCGCCGAGAAGGCGGCGCAACTGATCCTCAAGGGGGCTCTCACCCAGACCAACCTCAGCGACACCGCGATACCGACGCCCTGACCCGGGTGCGTGCAACACCGGCGGCTTGCGGTCAGAGGCCGCCGACAGTGGAAAACAACAATAATCACTGTGGCCTGCGGGCCGAGGACAGCAACGATGTCGGATTACATCCAAGAGCAAGGTACGGCTGCCAGCACGGTCAGCCGACGTGAGGAACGTAAGATCATTTTCGCGTCATCCCTCGGGACGGTGTTCGAGTGGTATGACTTTTTTCTCTATGGCGCATTGGCGGCGGTGATCAGCAAGCAGTTTTTTGCAGGGGTCAACGACACCACGGCGTTCATCTTCGCGCTTATGGCCTTTGCAGCCGGCTTTCTGGTCCGCCCGTTCGGCGCGCTGGTCTTCGGCCGCCTGGGTGACATGATCGGGCGTAAGTACACCTTCCTGGTGACCATCGTGCTGATGGGCCTGTCGACCTTCGCCGTTGGTCTATTGCCCACCTATGCCAGCATCGGCATCGCCGCACCCATCATCTTGGTGGTGCTGCGCATGCTTCAGGGCCTGGCTCTGGGCGGTGAGTATGGCGGCGCAGCAACCTACGTCGCCGAGCACGCACCGCCTGGCAAGCGTGGTTTTCATACCGGGTTCATCCAGTCCACCGCAACGCTTGGTTTGCTGCTTTCGCTGGTCGTCGTGCTGGGCAGCCGCTACATCAGTGGTGACCAATTCGAGGCTTGGGGCTGGCGGTTGCCATTCCTGTTGTCGATCTTCTTGCTGGCGATCTCCACGTGGATCCGCATGAGCATGGAAGAGTCGCCCGCCTTCGTGAAGATGAAGGCCCAAGGCAAGGTCAGCAAATCGCCGATCCGCGAATCTTTCACCTCCTGGCCGAACCTCAAGGTCGTGTTGACCGCTCTGTTCAGTATCAACGCCGGCCAGGCCGTGACCTTCTACACGGCGCAGTTCTATGTGCTGTTCTTCCTGACCCAGATGCTCAAGATGGACCCGGCCCAGGCCAATACCCTGCTGATCATCAGCGTGGTGATTGGTGCGCCGTTCTTCGTGTTCTTCGGCTGGTTGTCCGACCGAGTGGGGCGTAAGCCGATCCTGATGATCGGCCTGCTACTGGCCACGGTGCTGTACTTCCCGATGTTCAAGGCGCTGAGCCACTACGCCAACCCACAGATCGACGCGGCCAGCCGGCAGGCGCCGATCGTCGTTACGGCCGATCCACAAGGCTGCACATTCCAGTTCGACCCGGTGGGCAAGGCTCGTTTCGACAGCCCTTGCGACAAGGTCAAGACGTTCCTGGTCAAACAAGGCCTGCCGTACAGCTCGTTGGATGCGCCAGCGGGATCTGCGGTGCAGGTCTCCATCGGCGAGCAGCGCATCGATGGGTTTGACGAGGCGGCCATGCGCTCGGCCATCGAGCAGGCTGGCTACCCGGCCAAGGCGGATCCCGCGAGCGTCAACCAGGTGATGGTGGTGGTGCTGATCGTCGCCATGATCCTGATTGCCACCATGACCTATGGGCCTTTGGCGGCAGTAATGGTCGAGCTGTTCCCGACCCGCATCCGCTACACCTCCATGTCCCTGCCGTATCACATTGGCAATGGCTGGTTCGGTGGCTTCCTGCCGACCGTGTCGTTCGCCTTGGTGGTGTACACCGGGGATATCTTCTATGGGCTGTGGTACCCGGTGCTGATTACCGGGGTGAGTCTGGTGGTGGGGTTGTTCTGCCTGAAAGAGACCAAGGATGTGGATATCGACAAGGTCTAGTGCCTGGCCTTGGTCGCGCGCAGGGTATTTTGCGGGAGCGGGTTTATCCGCTCCCGCAAGTCTTCACGCTATCAGCGGTGCTGCGGACATAAAAAAACCGGCGTAAAAGCCGGTTTTTTTATGCTGCGAAAAAACTTATGCACGATTTCCAAGAAAAGGTCATACAAAGAAATAAGCTTTTAAATCAATCACTTAAGTAGCATTTCAAGGTAATGATCCAAAACTTGCTCACAAGTTATCCACAGATCGTCAAACATTGTGTTCCGCCTGGCTTTCCGCCACCGGCGGCAGCGATCCCATGGCCCGCTGTGCCGCCTCGTTCCAGGCCTGGGCGCGGTCGTTGAGCTCTGCGATCGCCCGCGGGCCAGTGCCCACCGGGTACATCGGCTCGCCGATCACCACTTCGATGGTCCCCGGGCGCTTGCCCCAACCTTCACGTGGCCAGAACTTGCCTGCATTGTGCGCGATCGGCAGCACCGGCAGCCCGGCATTCACCGCCAGGGCGGTACCGCCTCGGGAAAACTTTCCGATCTGTCCGTGGGGGACCCGAGTGCCCTCGGGGAAAATCAGTACCCACACGCCCTGCTTGAGCAGCTCGTCGCCCTTGCTGGCGACTTGGCGCAGGGCCTCCTTTGGGTTTTTCCGGTCGATGGCGATCGGGCGAAGCATCGCCATTGCCCAACCAAAGAACGGCACGTACAGCAGCTCACGCTTGAGCACCTGGCTCAGCGGCGAAAAATAGGCAGACAGGAAGAACGTCTCCCAAGTGCTCTGGTGGTTGGACAGAATCACGCAGGGCTCCTTGGGCACATTCTCGGCGCCGGTGACCTTGTAGCGAATGCCCAAGATCACCCGTGCCAGGAATACGGCGCAGCGGCACCAGTAAACATTGATGAACCGGTAGCGCTTGTGGAACGGCAGAAACGGTGCGACGAAGAAACTCAGCGAGCACCACAGCAGCGAACTGGTGCCCAACAGCAGGTAAAAAAGAAAGATTCTGATCGCCTGCAGGATCGACATAGTGGCATGTACCGTTGCGGGGCCTGCCCGCCTAAGGAAAAGTGCGCCACAGCGGGCGCACTACTTAAATTAGTTCTCTGGCGATGGCTGCCAGATCGTCGAAAATCAAAGTGTTTTGCGGAACGCCTTTTTCCAGCGTCCTTTGTCCTTTGCCGGTCTTCACCAGCACAGGTTGTGCATCGACGGCCAGGGCGGCCTCCAGGTCACCTTTGCTGTCGCCGACAAACCAGACGCCAGCCAGATCGACCTGATAATGCTCGGCAATCGCCCGCAGCATGCCAGGCTTGGGTTTGCGGCAATCGCAACCGTCGTCCGGGCCGTGCGGGCAATGCACGATGTAACCCACCTCTCCCCCTTGCTCGGCCACTAGCGCGCGCAGGCGTGCATGCATGGCCTCCAGGGTCGCCAGCGGATAATAGCCGCGGGCGATGCCGGACTGGTTGGTGGCCACGGCCACCGTCCAGCCCGCCTTGCTCAACTGCGCGATGGCCTCGATCGAGCCCGGAATGGGAATCCATTCATCCAGCGACTTGATGTAGGCGTCGGAGTCGTGGTTGATCACTCCGTCTCGATCAAGAATCAGCAGTTTCAAGGCTTACCCCAGCAGCGAGATGTCGGCCACGCCCAGGAACAGGCCGCGCAGGCGGCTGAGCAGGGCATAACGGTTGGCGCGGACCTTGGCATCTTCGGCGTTGACCATCACCGCCTCGAAGAAGGCGTCGACCGGATCACGCAGGGCGGCCAGGCGGGCCAGCGACTCGCTGTACTGACGCGCGGCAGCCATCGGTTGCACGGCTTGGTCGGCCTGCTGGATGGCCGAATACAGGGAGAACTCGTTGGCATTGTCGAAGTACTTGGGCTCGACGTGCTCGGCGATGGCGCCTTCGGCTTTGCTCAGCAGGTTCGACACGCGCTTGTTCACCGCGGCCAGGGCTTCGGCTTCAGGCAGCTTGCGGAAGGCCTGCACGGCCTGCACGCGCTGATCGAAGTCCAGGGCAGAGCCCGGCTTGAGGGCACGCACCGAGAGGTAGGTGGCGACGTCGATGCCTTCGTCTTCGTAGCGCGCGCGCAGGCGGTCGAAGATGAACTCCAGCACCTGCTCGGACAGGCCGGCGGCCTTGACCTTGGCACCGTACTGCTTGACGGCGAATTCGACCGCGGTGGTCAAATCCAGGTCCAGCTGCTTCTCGATCAGGATGCGCAGCACGCCCAGGGCGGCGCGGCGCAGCGCGTAGGGGTCCTTGCTGCCGGTCGGCAGCATGCCGATGCCGAAGATGCCGACCAAGGTGTCGAGCTTGTCGGCGATGGCCACGGCGGCACCGGTCAGGGTCTGCGGCAGCTCGGCGCCAGCACCGCGCGGCATGTACTGCTCGTTCAGCGCCAGGGCCACGTCTTCCGGCTCGCCATCGTTCTGGGCGTAGTAGTAGCCGGCAACGCCTTGCATCTCAGGGAATTCGCCGACCATCTCGGTGGCCAGGTCGCACTTGGACAGCAGGCCTGCGCGGCCTGCGCGCTGGGCATTGCCGCCAATCAGCGGAGCGATGAACGCAGCTAGCTTGGAAACGCGCTCGGCCTTGTCGTAGACAGTGCCCAGCTGAGCCTGGAAGACCACGTTCTTCAGGCGCTCGTTGAAGGTTTCCAGCGGCTGTTTCTTGTCCTGCTTGAAGAAGAACTCGGCGTCGGTCAGGCGCGGACGCACGACCTTCTCGTTGCCCAGCACGATCTGCTTCGGATCACGGCTCTCGACGTTGGCCACGGTGATGAAGCGCGGCAGCAGCTTGCCTTCGCTGTCCAACAGGCAGAAGTACTTCTGGTTGTCCTGCATGGTGGTGATCAAGGCTTCCTGCGGCACCTCCAGGAAACGCTCCTCGAAGGAGCACACCAGCGGCACAGGCCATTCGACCAGAGCGGTCACTTCGTCCAGCAGCGCCGGCGGCACGACAGCTGTGCCTTCCTGCTGCATCGCCAGCTCCGCGGTGCGCTTGGCGATCAGCTCGCGACGCTCGGCGAAGTCGGCCAGCACGTAGGCCTTGCGCAGGTCTTCGACGTAGTTGGCCGGGGTGGTGATGACCACGTTTTCCGGGTGGTGGAAGCGGTGGCCACGGGATTCGCGACCGGCTTTCTGGGCCAGGAGGGTGCATTCGACGACCTGGTCACCGAGCAGCATCACCAACCACTGGGTCGGACGCACGAACTCTTCACGGCTGGCGCCCCAGTGCATGCGCTTGGGGATCGGCAGATCGTTGAGCGAGTCTTCGACAATGGTTGGCAGCAGGCTGGCGGTGGCCTTGCCTGGAATGTGCTGCGAGAAGCGCAGCTTGGCACCGCTCTGGTCGATCTCGGCCAGGTCGACGCCGCATTTCTTGGCGAAGCCCAGGGCGGCCTGGGTCGGGTTGCCCTCGGCGTCGAAGGCGGCCTGGCGGGGCGGACCGTCGATGTTGATGCTGCGGTCAGGCTGCTGCACGTCCAGCTGGCGGATCAGCACGGCCAGACGGCGCGGGGCAGCATAGACCTGCTTGCCGGTGTAGTTCAGGCCGGCGGCCTGCAGGCCTTTCTCGATGCCGGCCAGGAAGGCGTCGCCGAGGCTGGCGAGGGCCTTCGGTGGCAGCTCTTCGGTGCCCAGTTCGACCAGAAAATCTTGAGCACTCATTGTGCAGCCTCCAGCTTAGCCAACACTTCGTCACGCAGTTCAGGGGTCGCCATCGGGAAGCCCAGGCGTGCGCGGGCTTGCAGATAGCTTTGCGCCACGTCCCGGGCCAGGGTACGCACGCGCAGGATGTAGCGCTGACGCTCGGTCACCGAGATGGCGCGGCGGGCGTCGAGCAGGTTGAAGGTGTGGGACGCCTTCAGGACCATTTCGTAGGTCGGCAGCGGCAGGTCCAGCTTGATCAGGCGGTTGGCTTCGCTTTCGTAGAAGTCGAACAGCTCGAACAGTTTCTCGACGTTGGCGTGCTCGAAGTTGTAAGTCGACTGCTCCACTTCGTTCTGGTGGAACACGTCGCCATAGGTGACCTTGCCGAACGGGCCGTCGGCCCAGACCAGGTCATAGACCGAGTCCACGCCCTGGATGTACATGGCCAGACGCTCCAGGCCATAGGTGATTTCACCGGTAACGGGGAAGCACTCGATGCCACCGACCTGCTGGAAGTAGGTGAACTGGGTCACTTCCATGCCGTTGAGCCAGATTTCCCAACCCAGGCCCCAGGCGCCGAGGGTCGGCGATTCCCAGTTGTCTTCGACGAAACGGATGTCGTGGACCAGCGGGTCCAGGCCGATCGCCTTCAGCGAGCCGAGGTACAGCTCCTGGAAGTTGGCCGGGTTCGGCTTGAGCACCACCTGGAACTGGTAGTAGTGCTGCAGGCGGTTGGGGTTTTCGCCATACCGTCCGTCGGTTGGGCGACGGCTAGGCTGCACATAGGCGGCGTTCCAGGTTTCCGGGCCGACGGCGCGCAGGAAAGTGGCGGTATGGAAAGTGCCGGCGCCTACTTCCATATCGTAGGGCTGAAGCACCACACAACCTTGCTCCGCCCAGTATTGCTGCAGGGCGAGGATGAGGTCTTGGAAGGTACGCACGGCTGGCGTAGGCTGGCTCACGAAATTCACCTGTATCTGGGGATGCGGATGTAAAGAGCGGGAGTATAACCCGATTCGCCTCGCCCTCTACCCATGGAATGGAGCCTTATGCCACGCTGCTTCTGGTGTACTGACGATCCGTTGTACCAGGCCTATCACGACCAGGAGTGGGGAACGCCTCAGCGTGACCCGGCGTTGCTCTTCGAGATGCTTTTACTCGAAGGGTTCCAGGCCGGGCTTTCGTGGATCACGGTATTGAAGAAACGCGAGCGCTACCGCGAGGTACTGCATGGCTTCGACCCGGTGAAGCTGTCGCAGATGAGCGACGAGCGGATCGAAGAGCTGATGCTCGACGCGGGGATCATCCGCAATCGCCTCAAGCTCAAGGCCGCGCGGCGCAATGCCCAGGCCTGGCTGGCTGTGGATAACCCGGCCGAGTGGTTGTGGTCGTTCGTCGGTGGCGCGCCCAGGATCAACCACTTCAAGACGCGCGGCGAGGTGCCAGCGGTTACCGACGAGGCCCGGGCCATGAGCAAGGCCCTGCAGAAGGCCGGCTTCACGTTCGTCGGGCCGACCATCTGCTACGCCTTCATGCAGGCCACCGGCATGGTCATGGACCACACCACCGACTGTGATCGCTACGCCGCGTTGCTGCGCTGAAGCGTTACAATGCCCGCCTTGCAGAAATAAGGAATCCGGCTGTGGAAAAATTCAAAGGCGCCCTGATGGTCGGGGTGCTGCGACTGTTCGCCAAGCTGCCCTGGGGCGCAGTGCAGCGGGTCGGCGCGGGTATCGGCTGGCTCATGTGGAAGATCCCCAACGGTTCGCGCAATGTGGTGCGCATCAACCTGGCCAAGTGCTTCCCGGAAATGAACCCGGCCGAGCGCGAACAACTCGTGGGCCGTGCACTGAAGGACATCGGCAAGTCCTTCGTCGAAAGCGCCTGCGCCTGGATCTGGCCTCCCCAGCGCTCGCTGGAGCTGATCAAGGAAGTGCATGGCCTGGAGGTCCTGGAGCAGGCCCTGGCCTCGGGCAAGGGCGTTGTGGGCATCACCAGTCACTTGGGCAATTGGGAGGTGTTGAACCACTTCTATTGCAGCCAGTGCAAACCGATCATCTTCTACCGCCCACCCAAGCTCAAAGCTGTGGATGATCTGCTGCGCGAGCAGCGGGTGCAGATGGGTAACCGCGTGGCGCCTTCGACCAAGGAAGGCATCCTCAGCGTGATCAAGGAAGTGCGTCGGGGCGGTCAGGTGGGAATTCCGGCCGACCCGGAGCCGGCCGAGTCCGCTGGAGTGTTCGTGCCATTTCTCGGCACCCAGGCGTTGACCAGCAAGTTCGTGCCCAACATGCTGGCGGGCGGCAAGGCGGTAGGCGTGTTCCTGCATGCGCTGCGTCTGCCGGATGGCTCTGGCTTCAAGGTGTTCCTGGAAGCTGCGCCCGAGGAGATGTACAGCGAGGATGTGACCGTGGCGGCCGCCGCCATGAGCAAGGTCGTCGAGCGTTACGTACGCGAGTATCCAAGCCAGTACATGTGGAGCATGAAGCGCTTCAAGAAGCGTCCGGCGGGCGAAGCGCG
This sequence comes from Pseudomonas guariconensis, assembly GCF_900102675.1. Classification (GTDB taxonomy): domain Bacteria; phylum Pseudomonadota; class Gammaproteobacteria; order Pseudomonadales; family Pseudomonadaceae; genus Aquipseudomonas; species Aquipseudomonas guariconensis. Next base: position 98,782 of record NZ_FMYX01000004.1, on the reverse strand, counting down.
CTGGTATTGAGTTATCCACCGCCGCTGGAACAGGCTCCATACAACTCTGCCTGTTTCAGCAGGGCCCCTGTGGGAGCGGGTTTACCCGCCCCCATAGGGACCGCGTCAACCTGCTGCCTTGTCGAGTTTCTTCAGGAACACCGCCATCTCCTTCTCGGCCTGCTTGTCCCCGTGGGCCTGCGCCGCCGCGATCCCCTCTTCCCAGGCCTTGCGCGCCGCCGCCAGGTCGCCCTGTAGCTGGTAGGCCTTGCCCAGCAGCTTCCAGGCCGCCGAGTACTTCGGATCGTGCTCCACGCAGCGCGCCAAGTGCACCGCCGCCTCGGCACCGTTGCCTTCATCGAGCCACGCCTTGCCCAGGCCAAAGCGTAGCAGGGCGTTATCCACACCCTTGGCCAGCATCTTTTCCAGCGATTCGCGCATGCCGTTTTCTCCCTAGAAGAAACTCAGGCCGACGTGGAACAGCTTTTCCACGTCACGGATGTGCTTTTTATCCACAACGAACAGGATCACATGATCACCCGCTTCGATCACTGTGTCGTCGTGGGCGATCAGCACTTGCTCGTCGCGGATGATCGCGCCGATGGTCGTGCCTGGCGGTAGGGCGATGTCTTCGATGGCCTTGCCGATCACTTTGCTCGACTTGGCATCGCCATGCGCGACCGCCTCGATGGCCTCCGCCGCGCCCCTGCGCAGCGAGTGCACGCTGACGATGTCGCCGCGGCGCACGTGGGCCAACAGCGTACCGATGGTAGCCAGCTGCGGGCTGATGGCGATGTCGATATCGCCGCCCTGGACCAGGTCGACATAGGCCGGGTTGTTGATGATGGTCATCACCTTGCGTGCACCCAGGCGCTTGGCCAGCAACGAGGACATGATATTGGCCTCATCGTCGTTGGTAAGGGCCAGGAAGATGTCGGCGTCGGCGATGTTCTCCTCGAGCATCAGGTCCTTGTCCGAGGCGCTGCCCTGCAGCACCACGGTGCTTTCCAGGGTGTCGGAGAGATGGCGGCAGCGGGTCGGGCTCATCTCGATGATCTTCACCTGGTAACGGCTTTCGATGGCCTCGGCCAAGCGTTCGCCGATCTGCCCGCCCCCGGCGATGACCACGCGCTTGTTGCTTTCATCGATGCGGCGCAGCTCGCCCATCACCGCGCGGATGTCCTTGCGCGCGGCAATGAAGAAGACTTCGTCGTCGGCTTCGATCACCGTATCGCCTCGCGGCGTGATGGGGCGGTCGCGACGGAAGATGGCCGCCACACGGGTATCGACGTTGGGCATGTGGGCGCGGATCTGGCGCAGTTGCTGGCCCACCAGTGGCCCGCCGTAATAGGCCTTGACCGCCACCAGTTGCGCCTTGCCGTCGGCGAAGTCGATCACCTGCAGGGAGCCGGGGTGCTCGATCAGGCGTTTGATGTAGTTGGTCACCACCTGTTCCGGGCTGATCAGCACATCCACCGGGATGTGGTCGTTGTCGAACAGCTCTTCACGAGTCAGGTAGGCCGACTCGCGCACCCGGGCGATCTTGGTCGGGGTGTGGAACAGCGAATAGGCCACCTGGCAGGCGACCATGTTGGTCTCGTCGCTGTTGGTTACCGCCACCAGCATGTCGGCGTCGTCGGCACCGGCCTGGCGCAGCACCGTAGGCAGCGAGCCGCGGCCTTGCACGGTGCGGATGTCCAGGCGGTCGCCCAGGTCGCGCAGGCGGTCGCCGTCGGTGTCGACCACGGTGATGTCGTTGGCTTCGCTGGCCAGGTGCTCTGCCAGCGTGCCGCCCACCTGCCCTGCGCCGAGGATGATGATCTTCATCCGCTACTCCTAGTCCTTGTGCTTATCCGCGCGAGGCGGCGATCTTGATCAGCTTGGCATAGTAGAAGCCGTCGTGGCCGCCCTCCTGGGCCAGCAGCTGGCGGCCGTGGGGCTGGCGCAGGCCGGCCTCGAGTGCCAGGTCCAGCTCGCGGGCACCGGGGGTGCGGGCGAGGAAGGCCTCGATCACTTCGGTGTTTTCGGTCGGCAGGCTCGAACAGGTGGCGTAGACCAGCATGCCGCCGACTTCGAGGGTCGGCCACAGGGCATCGAGCAGCTCGCCTTGCAGCGCGGCCAGGGCCGGGATGTCGTCAGCCTGGCGGGTCAGCTTGATGTCCGGGTGGCGACGGATGACGCCGGTGGCCGAGCAGGGCGCGTCGAGCAGGATGCGCTGGAACGGCTTGCCGTCCCACCAACTGGCGGTGTCGCGGGCATCGCAGGCGATCAGCTGGGCGTCCAGCTGCAAGCGGTCGAGGTTCTCGCGCACCCGCGCCAGGCGCTTGGCTTCCAGGTCGATGGCGACCACTTCGGCCAACCCGGCTTCGGCTTCGAGCAGGTGGCAGGTCTTGCCGCCCGGGGCGCAGCAGGCGTCCAGCACGCGCTGGCCGGGCGCCAGTTCCATGAGGTCGGCGGCCAGTTGCGCGGCCTCGTCCTGCACGCTGACCCAGCCCTCGGCAAAGCCTGGCAGGCCGCGCACGTCACAGGCTTCGGCCAGCAGGATGCCATCGCGACTGTATTGGCAAGGGCTGGCGCTGATGCCGGTCTCGGTCAATAGCGCCAGGTAGGCGTCACGGCTGTGGTGGCGGCGGTTGACCCGCAGGATCATCGGCGGATGGGCGTTGTTGGCAGCGCAAATCGCTTCCCACTGCTGCGGCCAGCATGCCTTGAGCGCCTTTTGCAGCCAACGTGGGTGAGCGGTGCGCACCACCGGGTCGCGCTCCATGTCGGCGAGCAGTGCCTCGCCTTCACGCTGGGCGCGGCGCAGCACGGCATTGAGCAAGCCTTTGGCCCACGGCTTCTTGAGCTTGTCGGCGCAACCGACGGTTTCGCCAATGGCGGCGTGGGCCGGAATGCGGGTGTAGAACAGCTGGTACAGGCCGACCAGCAGCAAGGCCTGAACATCGGCATCGGCGGCCTTGAAGGGCTTTTGCAGCAGCTGGGCGGCCAACAGATCCAGGCGCGGCTGCCAGCGGGCGGTACCGAAGGCCAGGTCCTGGACCAGGCCGCGATCACGCTCCTCGACCTTGTCCAGTTGCGCGGGCAACGAGCTGTTGAGCGAGGCCTTGCCGCTGAGCACGGCGGCCAAGGCACGGGCGGCGGCCAGGCGAGGATTCATTGGCCGAGTACCTTACCGCTAGCGAACTTCTCGCGGCGGCTGTTGAACAGGTCGCTGAAGGCCAGCGGCTTGCCGCCCGGCAGTTGCAGGCGGGTCAGGCTCAGGGCGCCTTCGCCGCAGGCGACCACCAGGCCATCCTTGCTGGCGGAAAGGATCTCGCCAGGGTTGCCCTTGCCTGTGGACAACTGCGCAGCCAGGACCTTGACGCTCTCGCCGTCCAGGGTGCTGTGGCACACCGGCCACGGGTTGAAAGCGCGGATCAGACGCTCCAGCTCTATGGCTGGGCGTTTCCAGTCGATGCGTGCTTCGTCTTTGTTCAGCTTGTGGGCGTAGGTGGCCAGAGCGTCATCCTGAACCTCACCTTGCAAGCTGCCGTCTGCCAGGCCTGCAATGGCCTGCACCACGGCGCCTGGGCCCATCTGGGCGAGGCGGTCGTGCAGGGTGCCGCCGGTGTCCTCGGCGCTGATCGGGGTCACGACCTTGAGCAGCATGGGGCCGGTGTCCAGGCCGGCCTCCATGCGCATCACGGTCACGCCGCTTTCGGCATCGCCGGCTTCGACTGCCCGCTGGATAGGCGCGGCGCCGCGCCAGCGCGGCAGCAGAGAGGCGTGGCTGTTGATGCAGCCCAGGCGCGGGATATCCAGCACCACCTGAGGCAGGATCAAGCCGTAGGCGACTACCACCATCAGGTCTGGCTTGAGCGCGGCAAGCTCCGCCTGGGCCTCGGCGTTGCGCAGGCTCTGCGGTTGGTACACCGGGATGGCGTTTTCAACGGCCAGCTGCTTGACCGCCGAGGGCATGAGTTTCTGGCCACGGCCAGCCGGACGGTCGGGCTGGGTGTAGACGGCCACCACTTCGTAGGGGCTGTCGAGCAGGGCTTTGAGGTGTTCGGCGGCAAACTCTGGGGTGCCTGCGAAGACGATGCGCATGGAGTTCTCGCTTTGAAAAAGAAAAAGGCTTGCCGAAGCAAGCCTTCTGGAAGGTGGGGATCAGGCTTGCTGGCGGTGCTGCTTTTCCAGCTTCTTCTTGATCCGGTCGCGTTTGAGCTGTGACAGGTAGTCGACGAACAGCTTGCCGTTGAGGTGATCGAACTCGTGTTGCACGCACACTGCCAGCAGGCCTTCGCATTCCAGCTCGAACGGCTTGCCGTCGCGGTCCTGGGCCTTGACCCGTACACGCAGGGGACGGTCGACGTTCTCGTAGAAGCCCGGCACCGACAGGCAGCCTTCCTGGTACTGGCCCATGTCGTGGGTCAGCTCTTCGACGCTGGGGTTGATGAAGACGCGCGGCTCGCTGCGGTCTTCGCTGAGGTCCATGACCACGACCTGCTTGTGCACATTGACCTGGGTGGCGGCCAGGCCGATGCCAGGGGCTTCGTACATGGTTTCAAACATGTCGTCGATCAGCTGACGCAGGGCGTCGTCGAACTCCGTCACCGGTTTGGCGATGGTGCGCAGGCGCGGGTCCGGGAATTCGAGAATGTTCAAGATGGCCATAAGGTCAGGCAGTCACTGTGCGTTCGGTTGAAAACTGAGCACACATAATAAAGGGAATCGGGGCATTCGGCACCTGGCAAAGCTCGGCTAGGGTGTGAAAGGACTGCATCAGGTCCATTCCATGGACAGCTTGTCAAAGTATTATCAACAAAGTTATCCACAGGTTGTGCCACGTGGATGACCCCTTGCCGATCAAGGATGATCCGCCATGAACATGCCTGTTGTGCCCGCCTGTCCACCTGCCGAACTCGAGGCGCGTCTGCGTTTGCATCAGCTGCCCGAAGTGGGCCCGCGACGTTTCCACGCCCTGATCGATGCCTTCGGCGATGCCGCTTCGGCCCTCACAGCTCCCGCCAGCGCTTGGCGTGCGCTGGGCTTGCCGGCGGCCTGTGCCGAGGCCCGTCGCAGCGCCGAAGTTCGTGACGGCGCTGCCGCCGCAATGGCCTGGCTAGAGCGTCCGGGCCAGCATTTGCTGATGTGGGACGCCCCTTCGTATCCCGCGCTGCTTGCTGAGACGGACACAGCCCCGCCGCTGCTCTTCGTGGCCGGCGACCCTACATTGCTCGAGCGGCCGCAGCTGGCCGTCGTCGGCAGTCGCCGCGCAACGCCGCCTGCGCTGGACACCGCCAAGGCATTTTCCCGGTGTCTTGCCCAGGCCGGTTTCACCATCACCAGCGGGTTGGCTCTGGGGGTCGATGGTGCCGCTCATCGGGCGGCATTGCAGGCCGGTGGGCACACCGTCGGCGTGCTCGGCACGGGTCTGCAAAAACTTTATCCACAGCGCCATCGCGAGCTGGCCCGGGACATGATCGAAGGTGGCAGTGCGCTGGTGTCGGAGTTTCCCTTGGATGCCAATCCGCATGCCGCGAATTTTCCCCGACGCAACCGGATCATCAGCGGTCTGTCGCTAGGAGTGCTAGTGGTCGAGGCGAGTCTGGCCAGTGGTTCGCTGATCACCGCGCGACTGGCGGCCGAGCAAGGCCGGGAGGTGTACGCCATTCCCGGTTCGATCCACCACCCCGGCTCCAAGGGCTGCCATCAGCTGATCCGCGACGGTGCGTTGCTGGTTGAAAGCGTTGAGCAGATCCTCGACAGCCTCAAAGGCTGGCAAAACCTGCCTCCTGCACCTGTGGAACACTCGGACCACCCATTGCTCGCCCTGCTGCATGCCGCGCCCCAGACCAGCGAAGCCCTGGCCCACAGCAGCGGGCAGCCCCTGGCCCAGGTGCTGGCCAGCCTCACGGAACTGGAGCTGGGTGGGCGGGTGAGCAACGAAGCTGGGCGTTGGTTTGCCCGAAACAGCTAAGTACACTGCGCATCAGGCTTAAATGCGGAGAGACAAAATGGTGAGCAGTTGGCGTGTGCAACAAGCCGCACGTGAGATTCGGGCAGGTGCGGTCATCGCCTATCCGACAGAAGCGGTCTGGGGCTTGGGCTGCGACCCATGGAACGAGGACGCGGTGTATCGCCTGCTGGCGCTCAAGTCGCGGCCTGTGGATAAAGGGCTGATTCTGGTCGCTGACAACATTCGACAGTTCGATTTCCTGTTCGAGGATTTTCCACAGGACTGGATCGACCGCATGGGCAGTACTTGGCCTGGGCCGAACACCTGGCTGGTACCGCACCAGGACCTGTTGCCTGAATGGGTGACCGGGATGCACGACACCGTAGCCCTGCGGGTCAGCGATCACCCCTTGGTGCGCGAGCTGTGCGCGCTGGTCGGGCCGCTGATTTCCACCTCGTGCAACCCAGGCGGGCGCCCGGCGGCCAAGAGCCGGTTGCGGGTGGAGCAGTATTTCCATGGCCAATTGGACCTGGTGCTCGGCGGAGCGCTGGGTGGGCGAAAGAATCCGAGCGTGATTCGCGACCTGGTGACAGGCGAGGTCGTTCGGGCCGGCTGACCCAGGGAGGGCCCGGCGATGGATCGCCACGCGGCCCTTAGGTATTGCAGGACTTTTCTGATTTCCTCCGCCCGGCTGTCCAGCTGGAATTTAGGGAAATACCCTACCTATCCGTCAGCTGCCGTCACCTTCCGGCAGGGAACCCATGTCTCTAGGCTCCAGACCGTCGCCAAACAACTTGGTGATCGGGTGTGGTAACCCGCCAATTCTGGAGCATTTGCAGCCTATGGCGGCTGTGCGCGGGAGGCTTTTGCCTGCCGGGAGTGCCTCCAGTCCGGTTTACCACTCCGCGTACAGCTGCCACCCAAACCGTGTGGTAACGGACGGGTGTCAGCTCCAACTCTGGAGCAAACGATGAAAAAGCTTGTCCCTGATCCACCTCTACCCAACACCACATCTCGCCCTTTCGGCCGCTGCGACGCCGGTCATCCTCCCCTCTTCTCCACAAACCGTGACATCTCTGCCCACGACGCCCTCGTCCACGTAGCGCTTTACCTGCGCTGCGCCTACGAGACTGGCCTGCAGGCACTCGAACACCTGCACGAGTCAGGCCGCGGCATGTACTGGTCGAACCTGCACGCGATTGAAATGGCAGAGGGCTTGGTGGAGGCGATGCTCGATGGCATCGAGTCGGCGCCGGCAACCATCAGGACCGCCGGCTAAGCGGTGGGCGCTGTGGGAGCGGGTAAAACCGCTCCCCACCGGTGGCGTTCTGAATCAACCCACCGCGTAACGGCCTCGGATCAGGGCAGCAGCACAGTCGAGCCAACGGTTCTGCGTGCCGACAGCTCCGTCTGGGCCTTGGCCGCTTCGCTCAGCGGATACCGCTGCTGGATATCCACAACCAACTTGCCGCTGCTGATCATGCCGAACAAATCGTCGGCCATGGCCTGGGTGTTCTCGGCATTGTTGGCATAGCTGCCCAAGGTCGGCCGGGTCACGTACAGCGAGCCCTTCTGCGAGAGGATCCCAAGGTTCACCCCGGTCACTGCGCCCGACGCATTGCCGAAGCTCACCATCAAGCCGCGTGGACGCAGGCAGTCCAGCGAAGTGAGCCAGGTGTCGGCGCCCACACCGTCATAGACCACCGCGCACTTCTGGCCGTCGGTCAGCTCCAGCACGCGCTTGGCCACGTCCTCATGGCTGTAATCGATGGTCGCCCAGGCGCCCAGAGCCTTGGCGCGTTCGGCTTTTTCGGCGGAACTGACCGTGCCGATCAGCTTGGCACCCAGGGCTTTCGCCCACTGGCAGGCCAATGAGCCCACGCCACCGGCAGCAGCATGGAACAGGATGAAATCGCCCGGTTGCACGGCGTAGGTCTGCTTGAGCAGGTATTGGGTGGTCAGGCCCTTGAGCATCACTGCGGCGGCCTGTTCGAAGCTGATGGCCTCCGGCAACATGACCACGTTGGCCTCTGGCAGGGTGTGCACCTCGCTATAGGCGCCCAGCGGCCCGCCGGCATAAGCCACGCGATCGCCCACTTTCAGCCGGCTGACGCCTTCGCCGACCGCGTCGATCACGCCGGCAGCTTCGGTACCCAGGCCTGAGGGCAGCGCGGGCGGCGCGTACAGGCCGCTGCGAAAATAGGTGTCGATGAAGTTCAGCCCGATCGCGTGGTTGCGCACGCGGACTTGTTGCGGGCCCGGAGGAGCGGGTTCGAACTCGACCAGCTGCAGGACTTCCGGGCCGCCGTGCTGGTTGAACTGGATACGCTTGGCCATCTCACACTCCGTTGTCTGGGAATCGGGAAGGCCTTCTATCGGACGCCTTTGCTTGATCGCCGTCAACTGCGGCGTAGCTTGCGCCGATGGTATGCTAGCCGGCACATTTTTCCGCTCCTTCCAGGTGACCCGATGACCAGCCGCACCGAGGCCGTGAAAGCCTACCTGCTCGACCTGCAAGACCGCATCTGCTCTGCCCTCGAAAACGAAGACGGCGGCGCCCGCTTCGTCGAGGATGCCTGGGTGCGCGAAGCCGGGGGCGGTGGCCGCACGCGGGTGATCGGTGAAGGCAAGGTGATCGAAAAGGGTGGTGTTAACTTCTCCCACGTGTTCGGTGCCGGCCTGCCGCCATCGGCCAGTGCGCATCGCCCGGAACTGGCGGGCCGTGGTTTCGAGGCGTTGGGCGTGTCGCTGGTGATCCACCCGCACAACCCACATGTGCCTACCTCCCACGCCAACGTGCGGTTCTTCATCGCCGAGAAGGAAGGCGAGGAGCCGGTGTGGTGGTTCGGCGGTGGTTTCGACCTGACGCCTTACTACGGCAACGAAGAAGACTGCATCCACTGGCACCGGGTCGCCGAGCAGGCCTGCGCGCCGTTCGGCGCCGATGTGTACCCGCGCTACAAGGCCTGGTGCGACCGGTACTTCCACCTCAAGCACCGGGGCGAGCCACGGGGCATTGGCGGGCTGTTCTTCGATGACCTGAACGAGTGGGACTTCGACACCTGCTTCGCCTTCCTGCGCGCCATCGGCGATGCCTACATCGAGGCCTACCTGCCGATCGTCCAGCGCCGCAAGGCCACGCCGTACACCCCCGCACAGCGCGAGTTCCAAGAGTTCCGCCGGGGGCGTTATGTGGAATTCAACCTGGTCTACGACCGCGGCACCTTGTTCGGCCTGCAATCGGGCGGTCGCACCGAGTCGATTCTCATGTCGCTGCCGCCGCAGGTCCGCTGGGGCTATGACTGGAAACCCGAGCTGGGCAGCGAGGAAGCGCGCCTGACCGAGTACTTCCTGCAGGACCGTGACTGGCTCAATCAGTAAGCCTGTGGATAACGAGGAGTTCCCATGGACCAATACGTCGTTTTCGGTAACCCCATCGGCCACAGCAAGTCGCCGTTGATCCACCGCCTGTTCGCCGACCAGACCGGCCAGGACTTGGAATACAGCACCCTGCTGGCCCCGCTGGATGATTTCAGCGATTGCGCCCGCGGCTTCTTCAAGCAAGGCGCGGGGGCCAACGTCACCGTGCCGTTCAAGGAAGAAGCCTTCCGCCTGTGCGACAGCCTCACGCCAAGGGCCCAGCGTGCAGGTGCCGTGAACACCTTGAGCAAACTGGCCGACGGCACGCTGCAGGGCGACAACACCGATGGCGCCGGCCTGGTGCGGGACCTGACGGTCAATGCCGGCGTGGAGCTTGCCGGCAAGCGCATCCTGATTCTTGGTGCCGGTGGTGCGGTGCGCGGCGTGTTGCAGCCAATTCTGGCGCATCACCCGCAGTCGCTGGTGATCGCCAACCGCACGGTGGTAAAAGCCGAGCAACTGGCCCGGGAGTTCGATGACCTGGGGCCGGTGGTGGCCAGTGGTTTTGCCTGGTTGCAGGAGCCGGTGGACCTGATCATCAATGCCACCTCGGCGAGCCTGGCGGGTGAGTTGCCGCCGATTGCCGACAGCTTGGTCGAGCCGGGGCGCACGGTCTGCTACGACATGATGTATGGCAAGGAACCGACGCCGTTCTGCCAGTGGGCCACCCGGTTGGGCGCGGCCAAGGTGCTCGATGGGCTGGGGATGCTGGCCGAGCAGGCGGCCGAGGCGTTCTTCACCTGGCGTGGGGTGCGGCCGGATACGGCACCTGTGCTGGATGAGCTCCGGCGGCAGTTGGCGCGAGGCTGACAGAGTTGGGCCGCACAGCGGCCCTCATCACTCTTCGAAGCGGATCGGGCACAGCGCGGCGCCTTCAAGCTTTTGCAATTCTTCGATCACCTGCGGCCTGGCACGATGCAAGGTGAGGCTCCCGCCATTACGCTTCAGTCGCCGTGCTTCGCGGTGCAGCATGTCCACCCCTGAGTAGTCGATGAAATTGATCTGCCGAGCGTCGATCACGACCTGCGGCCCTTGGCAGCGTTGCAGGCGTACCTGAAGATAATGAGCGGCGCCGAAGAAGATCGACCCCCCTACCCGCAGCACATCGATCCCCCCTTCCCGGCTCTGTTGCACCCGTGGCCGCGAGGTGCGCTTGAGATAGAAGAACAGCGATGCCAGCACGCCCGCATAGATCGCAGTCTGCAATTCCAGCAGCAAAGTGGCGGCGGCAGTCAACGCCATGACGAGAAACTCCGAGCGGCTGACCCGAAACAGCGAGCGGATGGCCCGGTGATCCACCAACCCCCAACAGATCAGCAGAATGCTGCCGGCCATGGCTGGAATCGGCAGGTGTGCGATCAGCCCGGCGCCGGTGACGGCGAACAGGGCCACCCACAATGCCGAGAACACCCCGGCCAATGGCGAACGGGCGCCTGCGTCGTAGCTCAAGCCTGAGCGGGTGAACGAGCCCGATGACAGATAACCGGAAAACAGCGCGCCGACCATGTTCGACAGGCCCTGGGCACGGATCTCCTGATTGGCGTCGATCAACTGCTCGGAGCGCGCCGACAACGACCGGGCAATCGACAGGCTGGTCACCAGCCCGAGCATGCCCACCGCCACGGCGCTGGGCAGCAGGCGCAGGATCAGTTCCAAATCCAGCAGCGGCAACGGGCTCAAGGGCGGCAACTGGCCAACGAAGGCAGGCACCCTGGGCACGTGACCAAAGACGCTCGGCAGCAGCCAGGCAATGACGCTGACCACCACCAGGCTGATCAACAGGCTGGGCCAGCGTGGGCGCCAGAGCTTGAGCACTACACCGATCAGCAGGGTCGCCAGGCCCAGGGCCAGCGACGGCAGGTCGACCTCGCCGGCATGGTTGAGTAAGTCCTGCAATGTGCGCAGCGCCGTGGCCTGGCTGGGCAGGTCCATGCCCATGAGGTTGGGCAACTGACCGAGGGCGATCACCACCGCAGCGCCCAAGGTGAACCCGAGCACCACGGAGTGGGAGACGAAATTGACCAGCGCGCCGAAACGCAGCATCCCCAGCAATAGCTGGAACACGCCGCCCAGGAAGGTCAGCAGCAGCACCAAGGTGATGTAATCGTCGCTACCAGCCACGGCAAGCGGGCTGATGCTGGCGTAAAGCACGATGGAGATGGCTGCGGTCGGGCCGCAGATCAGGTGCCAGGACGAGCCCCACAGGCAGGCCACCAGCACCGGCACGATGGCGGCATACAGGCCATATTCGGCGGGCAGGCCGGCGATCAGGGCGTAGGCGATCGATTGCGGTAGCGCGAGGATCGCGCCGCTGAGGCCCACCAGCAGGTCCTGGCGCAGGCTGCGGCCCGATTGACGGGGGAGCCAAGTGAGGAAGGGCAGCAGGTGGCTCAGGTGGGGCATGGGGAGTACAGATTCCTGGAGATTTTTCACCAGCCCTGTGGGCGCGGGTATACCCGTGTCCACAGGGGTTATGTGTCGCTCAGCGGATCAAAGTCTAGCTTTTACAGCCTCTTGGGCATCCCCACCTTCTTTGGTGGTCACCCCGGCCAGCCAAGTGTTCAACGATTCTGGATGCGCCTTCACCCAGGCCTTGGCCGCTTCATCGAAACTCACCTTCTTGTCCACAACCTCGGCCATGATGCTGTTTTCCATCTCCAGACTGAAGCGCAGGTTGCCCAGCAGTTTCGCTGCATTTGGGCAGGCCTGTGGATAACCCTTGCGCACCAGGGTGTACACCTCCCCCTTATCGCCGAACCACTGCTCGCCGCCCGTCAAATAATGCATCTTGAGCTTCACGTTCATCGGGTGCGGTGTCCAGCCGAGGAAGGTGATGAACTGTTTTTTCTGCACCGCACGCTGGACCTGAGCCAGCATCGCCTGTTCGCTGGATTCGACGAGCTTCCACTGCCCCAGGCCGAAGGCGTTCTTGCCGATGATTTCTTTGAGCGACAGGTTGGCCGGTGCCCCGGAGCCGATGCCGTAGAGCTTGTTGCCGAACGCGTCGGCATGTTTTTGCAGGTCAGCGAAGTCTTTCACGCCGGCCTCCCAGACGTAATCCGGCACCGCGAGGGTGAATTGCGTACCTTCAAGGTTGCGCGCCAGACGCTGCACGTCGCCGTTGGCGACGAACTTGTCGTGAAAGCCCTGCTGCGCGGGCATCCAGTTGCCCAGGAAGGCATCCACCTGACCGTCCTTGAGGCCGCCGAAGATGATCGGTACGGCCAGGTTGTCGATCTTCACCTGGTAGCCGAGGCTCTCCAGGAGCAGGCGGGCCACGGCATTGGTGGAGGCGATGTCGCTCCAGCCGGGGTCGGCCATTTTGACGGTGGTGCATTGGCTATCGCTGTCGGCGTGGGCGGGGATGGCGGTCAGGCCCAGGGCCAGGGCGATCAGGGCGGTGGAGAACTTCTTCATGGCGGTCTCTCTGCTCAATCCAGGGGTGCGGGCTGTGGATAACGTGCCTTGCGCTCGAGGTCGTCGAGATCGATGTGGTTGCGCATGTACTGTTGGCTGGCGTCCACCCAGGGTTGGTGGTCCCAGCTTTTGAGCTTGCCGATGGAAAGCGCCTCTGCCACCAGACGACGACGGCGCTGGCTGGCCAGCACTTGCTGGCGCAGGACGGGAATGTCCCAGCGTTGGCGGGCTTGATCGACAAATGCCTGCAGCAGCGCCTGATGATCCGGGCTGCCGGTGAGGTTCTCCCGCTCGTGCGGGTCGCGGCTCAGGTCATAGAGTAGACATGGGTCGTCCTCGCTGTACACGAACTTGTATGGGCCTCGGCGGATCATCATCAGCGGGCCGACGGTGCCCTCGGCCATGTATTCGCCGATCACCTCGTCATGCCCACCCTGCCCTTGCAGGTGCCCGACCAGGGAGCGGCCATCCAGGTGCAGGGCTGGTTCGACTGCGCCACCAGCCAGCTCCACCAGGGTTGGTAACAGGTCACAGGTGGAGACGTTGGCGCTGATCCGCGCCGGGGCGAAGCGTTTGGGCGCGTGCACCAGAAGTGGCACCCGGGCCGACATCTCGAACCAGTGCATCTTGTACCAGAGCCCGCGCTCGCCAAGCATGTCGCCGTGGTCACCGGAAAATACGATCAGGGTGTCCTCGGCCAGGTCGCATTCCTCCAGGGTCTGCAGGAGCTTGCCGATGTTGTCGTCGATATAGCTGCAGGCGCCGAAATAGGCGCGGCGGGCATCGCGGACCTTGTGCGGCGGCAGGGGTTTGTCCCACAGGTCATAGACCTTGAGCAGGCGTTGGGAGTGCGGGTCCTGCTCGTCTTGGGCAATGGTTGCAAGCGGCATGGGGATATCCACACCGTCGTACAGATCCCAGTAGTGCTTGGGAATCGTGTAGGGGTCATGGGGGTGCGTCATGGAGACGGTCAGGCAGAACGGCCGGCCGTCGCCCTCGCGAACATGGTCGTAGAGATACTGGCGGGCCTTGAACACCACCTCTTCATCGAAATCCAGTTGGTTGGTGCGCACGCAGGGCCCGGCCTGCAGTACCGAGGACATGTTGTGGTACCAGCTCGGGCGCAGGTCGGGTGCGTCCCAGTTCACGGCCCAACCGTAGTCGGCCGGGTAGATGTCGCTGGTCAGTCGTTCTTCGTAGCCGTGCAGTTGGTCTGGCCCACAGAAATGCATCTTGCCAGAGAGCGCGGTGCGATAGCCCAGGCGACGCAGGTAATGAGCATAAGTGGGCACGTCGGCTGGGAAATCCGCAGCGTTGTCGTAGGCACCAATGCGGCTGGGCAGTTGCCCGCTGACCAGGGTGAAGCGCGAGGGTGCGCACAGCGGGCTGTTGCAGTACGCAGCGTCGAACACTACCGCCTGTTCGGCCAGGCGGCTCAAGTGCGGCATCTTGATGGGGGATGAGCTGTAGATGGGCAGCAAGGGCGCGGCCATCTGGTCGGCCATGATGAACAGGATGTTGGGTCGCTTCATGGGGGCCTTCCATCGTTGGAGGTTATGGGAACCGCTTGCGATCGAGGATGCGACTGTGGATAACATGGGTAAAGCCCATGCCGGGCAATGAGTGGGATTAGCTACGCTTATGTTTGAGCACCTCGCTGACGTTTCTCTGGATACCTTGCGGGTCTTCGAGGCTGCCGCCCGGTTGCGGGGCTTTACCGCTGCGGCATTGGAGTTGGGCACTACGCAGCCGGCGGTGAGCCAGCAGGTCAAGCGCCTGGAGGCCCAGTTGGGCACGCGCCTGTTCGACCGGATCTACCGGGGAATTGAGTTGACCGAGACCGGCCAGGCGCTGTTCGAGCAGATTCACCAAGCGTTGCTGGCGATGGACGACGGCATCGCCCAGGCCAGTGGGCGCGGCCAGCGCGAAGTGTTGCAGGTGGCCACCGACTTCGCCTTTGCGGCCTTTTGGCTGATGCCACGGTTGCCGCGCTTCCATGAGGCTTATCCACAGGTGGACGTCAGCCTGGTGACCGGTGAGCGTAGTCAGGCCATGCTGCGTCCGGACATCGACGTGGCGGTGCTGTTTGGCGATGGCCGTTTTCACCAGGGCGAGAGCCGCTGGCTGTTCGACGAAGAGGTCTTCCCTGTCTGCAGCCCCAACCTGATGCGTGGCAAACCCGCGTCAGCCGAGGCTTTGCAACGATTACCCCTGCTTCATCTGCGCGGTGAACAGGCCAGTCGCTGGTTCGATTGGACGGGGGTCTTTCGAGGGTTCGGTCTGCACAGTCCACCCCCGCCTGGGCAGATGCGTTTCGACAATTACACGCTGTTGATCCAGGCGGCGATTGCCGGCCAAGGTGTGGCGATCGGTTGGCGACATTTGGTGGATGGGCTGGTGGACCAAGGGCTATTGTGCCGGCCGCTCGAAGGCAGTTTGCGCTCGACGCGCGGGTATTACGTGGTATTGCCGCCGCGCAAGCGGCGTGGGGCGTTGATCCAGCGGTTCGTGGATTGGCTGGAGCAGGAGCGAGGGCTGTGATGCCACGGGCGCTGCTTTGCGGCCCAGCGCAGGCAGCCCCGCGTTCTAGAGCACGAAGTTCACGTGCTCGCCCTGATGCAGATTCAACTCCAGGGCATCGACCATCCCTGCCGCAATCCGCGCCAATCGCTGCAAAGGCCCGGCCAGTCCGGGCTCCAGGGTTCCATCGAGGTTGCGGAAATGCTCGATGCCCAGGCCTGGCATCTCTTCAGGGGCGTTGATCAGCGTCCAGCGCAGCGCGCTGCGTTGTAGTTGATCGACGATCTGGTCTGCGCACGCCCGTTGCGCTTCGCTGTGCCCGGCCGGCTTGTCCAGCACATCGAAATCGCCCACCAGCAACAGCCGGCGTATAGTCGTACGCGAAAGGCCTGCCACCAGGGCTTCGGCCATTTGCCGTTGCGCAGGCAGATCGTCTGGCGCCAGCGCTGAAAGCAAGGCGATCACCGCCGAGCCTCCGGCCACGCTCTGTTCGGCCTGGTGCTTGTCACCTAGCGCGCCTCGCTTGAAGTGCAGCCCAGGACGCGGTGCGTGACGGTTAAGGTCATCGACCACCGCGGTGACCTCGTGCTGGCGCGACAGCAGCTCGACGATCAATGCACTGCCCAGGCTGCTTTCGGCACCGAACAGAACCAGTTTGAACACTGGAGTCTCGGCATTTTTCACAGGATCGCTCCCCTTCGCTGGCCAGTGATCCTTTGACCTCATTTGGGAGTAATCGTGCAAAGGATCAAGGGTTATCACGCCCACGTGTACTACGACGCAGCGACGATGGAGCAGGCCCGGGCGCTGTGCGAGGAAGCGGCGCGGCTGTTTCCCGTGACTATGGGGCGCATGCACCAGAAGCCGGTCGGGCCGCATCCGGACTGGAGCTGCCAGCTGGCCTTCGGGCCGGAAGTGGTGGGCGTGGTGTTGCCGTGGTTGGCGCTGTATCGCAAGGGGTTGGTGGTGTTCCTGCATCCGCTGACGGGGGATGAGCTGGCGGATCACCGGGATCATGCGATCTGGATGGGGGCCGTGCGGCCACTGGACTTGTCGATATTCGAATGAAAGGGCCGCTTTGCGGCCCATCGCAGGCTATCGCCAGCCCCCGCGAGCGGTGACTCCCGCGGGGCTGGCGCTGCGCTCGCTAGGTTACAGGCGGGCGCCGCGTACGCCTTCAGCCAGTGCCGAGCACAGGCTCAGCACATCAGCCACTGCCTGGTCGGCACTCTTGGCTTGGGCGATCTTGTCGACCAGCGCCGAACCGACCACCACGCCTTCGGACAGCTTGGCGATCGCCGCTGCCTGCTCCGGTGTGCGGATGCCGAAACCCACGCTGATGGGCAGGTCGGTGTGGCGGCGCAGGCGAGCGATGGCCTGCTGCACGTGCTCGGTGGTGGCCGAGCCCGCACCGGTCACGCCGGCCACCGAGACGTAGTAGACGAACCCGGAGCTGCGCTCCAGCACCCGCGGCAGGCGGGCGTCATCGGTGGTCGGGGTGGTCAGGCGGATGAAGTCGATGCCTGCGGCCTGGGCCGGGGTGGCCAGCTCGGCGTCGTGCTCAGGCGGCAGGTCGACGATGATCAGGCCATCGACGCCGGCGTCCTTGGCCTCTGCCACGAAGCGCTCCACGCCAAAGCGATGGATCGGGTTGTAGTAGCCCATCAGCACGATCGGCGTGGTCTGGTTGCCGACGCGGAACTCGCGGACCATCTGCAAGGTTTTCGCCAGGGTCTGACCGGCATCCAGGGCGCGCAAGGTCGCCAGCTGGATGGCCACGCCATCGGCCATCGGGTCGGTGAACGGCATGCCCAGCTCGATCACGTCGGCGCCTGCTTCGGGCAGGCCCTTGAGGATGGCCAGGGAAGCGTCATAGCCAGGGTCGCCGGCAGTGATGAAGGTGACCAGCGCAGAGCGGCCTTGGGCCTTCAGCTCGGCGAAGCGGTGTTCAAGACGGCTCATGGCTGTTTCTCCTGGGCGGCCATATGGTTCATCACGGTTTGCATGTCCTTGTCGCCACGTCCGGACAGGCACACGACCATCAGGTGGTCCTTGGGCAGGTTCGGTGCGCGCTTGATCGCTTCGGCCAGAGCATGGGAGCTCTCCAGGGCCGGAATGATGCCTTCCAGGCGGCAGCAGGTGTGGAAGGCGTCGAGGGCTTCATCGTCGGTGATGCTGACGTACTCGACACGTTTCACTTCGTGCAGGTAGGCGTGTTCAGGGCCGATCCCCGGGTAGTCCAGGCCGGCGGAGATCGAGTGGGCATCGGTGATCTGGCCATCCGCGTCCTGCAGCAGGTACGTGCGGTTGCCATGCAGCACGCCCGGGACGCCGCCGTTGAGGCTGGCGGCGTGCTTGTCGGTGTTCACGCCGTGGCCACCGGCTTCGACGCCGATGATTTGCACGCTGGCATCATCGAGGAAGTCGTGGAACAGGCCCATGGCGTTGGAGCCACCGCCGACGCACGCAATCAGGCTATCAGGCAGGCGGCCTTCCTTCTCATGCAACTGGGCGCGGGTTTCCTTGCCGATGATCGATTGGAAATCGCGGACCATCGCCGGGTACGGGTGAGGACCTGCCACGGTGCCGATCAGGTAGAAGGTGTCGTCGACGTTGGTGACCCAGTCGCGCAGGGCCTCGTTCATGGCGTCCTTGAGGGTGCCGGTGCCGGCGGTGACCGGGACGATCTCGGCGCCCAGCAGCTTCATGCGGAACACGTTGGCTTGCTGGCGCTCGATGTCGGTGGCGCCCATGTAGATCACGCAGGGCAGGCCGAAGCGTGCGGCCACGGTGGCGGTGGCGACGCCGTGCATGCCGGCGCCGGTCTCGGCGATCAGGCGTTTCTTGCCCATGCGTTTGGCCAGCAGCACTTGGCCAATGCAGTTGTTCACCTTGTGCGCGCCGGTGTGGTTGAGTTCTTCACGCTTGAAGAAGATTTTCGCGCCGCCGCAGTGTTCGGTCAGGCGCTCAGCGAAGTACAGCGGGTTGGGACGGCCGATGTAGTCGCGCTGGAAGTAGGCCAATTCCTCGAGGAACTTCGGATCGGCCTTGGCCGCTTCGTATTCGCGGGCCAGGTCCAAGACCAGCGGCATCAGGGTTTCGGCCACGTAGCGGCCGCCGAACGAGCCGAACAGGCCGTTGGCGTCGGGGCCGGCGCGGTATTGGGTCTGGGTCATGGGGCGCTCCATAGGCGATGTGATCAGTGAAATCGTGTGGGCCTGTGCGCAGCTGAACCCGCGAACAGGCCTTTCTCGTCGATGGGCCTACTCTAACCACGACATGGCTGGCTGAAAACCGATAAGATTGCGATAACTTGTCAGAAAATCTCACATATAAAATGCGCCAGGATCTCCCCCCTCTCAATGCCTTGCGGGCCTTCGAGGCCACTGCCCGGCTCAACAGCGTCAGCCAGGCTGCCGAGCAGCTACACGTGACCCACGGCGCCGTCAGCCGACAGATCAAGGTACTCGAGGAGCATCTGGGTGTGGCCTTGTTCGTCAAGGATGGGCGCGGCATCAAACTCACAGATGCCGGGTCACGCCTGCGCGATGCGAGCTTCGATGCCTTCGATCGGCTGCGCACGGTCTGCGCGGAGCTCAGCCGTGATGTCAGCGAGGCGCCGTTCGTGCTGGGGTGTTCTGGCAGTCTGCTGGCGCGCTGGTTCATCCCGCGTTTGGGACGGCTTAAGGCTGACTTGCCGGAGCTGCGGCTGCATTTGTCCGCCGGTGAAGGCGACCTGGACCCCCGGCGCCCCGGACTGGATGCCTTGCTGGTGTATGCCGAGCCGCCGTGGCCTGCGGACATGCAGGTTCATGTGTTGGCCCAGGAGCGCATCGGGCCGGTGGTGAGCCCGCATTTCGCGGGTTTCGAGCGCTTGCGCAGCGCGCCGGCCAAAGCGTTGCTCGATGAAGCCCTACTGGATACCACCTCGCGCCCACAGGCCTGGCCGACCTGGGCCGAGCAGCAAGGGCTTGACCCGGCCGCGTTGAGGTTCGGCCAAGCCTTCGAGCATTTGTATTACCTGCTGGAGGCCGCAGTGGCCGGTCTGGGGGTGGCCATCGCTCCGCAACCGCTGGTGGCGGATGACCTACGGGCCGGGCGGCTGAGCGCACCTTGGGGCTTCTCGCCTACCCGCGCAGCCTTGGCGCTATGGGTGCCGCGACGCGCCGCGGACGGGCGCGCCGAGCAGTTGGCGCAGTGGCTGCGCAACGAGCTGGACCTTCAAACGACTTAGTTGCGCTTGCACATCAGCCAGGCGGCCAGCAGGCCGAGGGCACCGATGGCGACGCCTGCGGTGGTCCAGGGATGTTCCTGGGCGTAATCGCGGGTGGCGATGCCGGTCTGGCGGGTGCGGGCTTTGACTTCTTCGTAGGCTTCGCCCATCAGTGTTCGCGACTGCCTGAGCGCGTTCTCGGCGTTGCTGCGGATCGCTTTCATGGATTTCTGCGACTCTTCCGAGGCGTCGTGCTTGAGGTGTTCGAGGGTCTTGAGCAGGCTTTCGATCTCCGCCTCCATGCTTTCCAGCGACGCTTTACGCAGCGAGTTGTAGGCCATGATGACTCTCCTTCGCGTGGGTTGGGTTGTAAGGGTTGCGACTGTGCAGCGAAGCGAAAGTGCGATCGAACTTTCGTTTGCCATGCAAGTTCGCAGGTAAAGCGGGCCTGCGCTGCTAGGCTCAAATCTCACACGCCAACCAAGGAGAGCGCTCATGTCCGATCATCGCACCTACAAGAAGATCGAGCTGGTCGGGTCCTCGCCCACCAGCATCGAGGACGCGATCAACAATGCCCTGGCTGAAGCCGGCAAGAGCATCAAGCATTTGGAGTGGTTCGAAGTCGTCGATACCCGTGGCCATATCCGCGATAACCAGGTCGCGCACTTCCAGGTCACGCTGAAGGTCGGTTTCCGCATCGCCAACAGCTGAAACAGGCCCAGGCTGGCTTCGCCCGGCCAGATGGGGTAAAGGTTGCAGGGTGCCATTTCGATAATGGCACCCTGTCCTTTTTTGATCTGAACAAGGAAAGCGATCGATGAAGAAACTGATTCTGGCGGTGGGTTTGATGGCGCTGGCAGGCGGGGCATTTGCGGCTGGGAAGCCGTGCGAAGAGCTCAAGGCCGAGATTGCGGCGAAGCTGGATGCCAAGGGCGTGAAAGACTACACGCTGGAGATCGTGAACAAGGGCGAGCCGGCGGGCAAAGTGGTCGGTACCTGCGAAGGCGGTACCAAGGAAATCGTCTATCGACGGGGTTGAGTGAATGAACGCTTCGCGGGTGAACCCGCTCCCACGTGCTCTGCGTTGAGGCCTGTGGAAGCGGGTTCACCCGCGAAAAGCACTACTCGGTCTTGAGCGCCTGGGCCAGCAGCTCGTAAGAGCGCAACCGATCCGCATGCTCATACAGGTCGCAGGTGAAGATCAGCTCATCGGCACCGGTCTGCTCCAATAGCACTTCCACCTTGGCCCGCACCTTCTGCGGGCTGCCGATCATCGCCAAGCCCAGGAAACTGCCCACCGCATCGCGTTCGTGGGGCAGCCACAAGCCGTCCATGCTCGGCACCGGTGGTCGCTGCATCAGGCTTTGGCCACGGATCAGCGCGAGGATGCGCTGGTACACGGAGGTGGCCAGATACTCGGCCTGTTCATCGGTGTCGGCCACGACCATCGGCACGCCCAGCATCACGTAGGGCTTGTCGAGCACGGTCGAGGGCTTGAAGTGGTCGCGGTAGATGCGGATCGCCTCATGCATGTAGCGTGGGGCGAAGTGCGAGGCGAAGGCGTAGGGCAGCCCGCGCATGCCGGCCAGCTGGGCGCTGAACAGACTGGAGCCCAACAGCCAGATCGGCACGTCGGTGTCATGGCCGGGCACGGCGATGACCTTCTGGTCCGGCGTGCGAGGGCCCAGATAGCGCGATAGCTCTTCGACATCATCCGGGAAATCATCGGCGCTGCCGGAGCGTTCGCGGCGCAGTGCGCGGGCGGTCATCTGGTCGGAGCCTGGCGCACGGCCAAGGCCCAGGTCGATACGGCCGGGATACAGGCTGGCCAAGGTGCCGAACTGCTCGGCGATGACCAGTGGCGCGTGGTTGGGCAGCATCACGCCGCCAGAGCCGATGCGGATGCTCGAGGTACCGCCGGCCAAATAGCCGATCAGCACCGCCGTGGCGGAGCTTGCGATGCCATCCATGTTGTGGTGTTCGGCCACCCAGAAGCGGTTGTAGCCCCAGCGTTCGACGTGCTGCGCCAGATCCAGCGAGTTGCGCAGGGACTGGGCCGGGCCGCCGTCGGCGCGCACCGGTACCAGGTCGAGGGTAGAAATCTTCAGGTCACGCAGGTGCGTCATTGGAGCCTCCGCAGAAATTTGGCCAAGGGGCCTTGAAGACTCTGTATGGGCAGTTTCCGGGGTTTCAATGTTGAGCGTCGGATTGTTCTGAACTTGCATAGGGTGCCGTCCTCAGAACCCATAGGTACTCATCCTATGACCAGGAGGCAGCATGAAAAAGACAGCATCGGCGATCTGGCAAGGCGGGCTCAAGGACGGCAAGGGCTCGCTGTCCACCGAGAGTGGGGCGCTCAAGCAGAATCCCTATGGCTTCAACACCCGCTTCGAAGGCTCGCCTGGGACCAACCCGGAGGAGCTGATTGGTGCGGCGCATGCGGGGTGTTTCTCGATGGCTCTGTCGATGATGCTGGGCGAGGCCGGCTTGACCGCAGAACGCATCGACACCATTGCCGAAGTGAGCCTGGACAAGCAGCCGGACGGTTTCGCCATCACCGCCGTGCACCTGATCCTCAAGGCCAAGGTTCCTGGCGCCAGCGAGGCGCAGTTTCAGGAAATCGCCAACAAGGCCAAGGCCGGCTGCCCAGTATCGAAGGTACTGAACGCCACGATCAGCCTGGACGCGAGGTTGGTTGCCTAGGCGCAACAGGGGCGGTTTCCTGTAGTCTAACCAGCGTTGGCAGCTGGTCTGCCTCTTCAGGAGCCGTCCCATGATCCGCGTTGCAACCGCCGTGCTGGTTTCCCTGCTGGCCACGACCGCCCTGGCCGCGCCCAAGCCGTGCGAAGAACTCAAGGCCGAAATCGAAGCGAAGATCCAGGCCGCGGGCGTGACGTCCTACACTTTGGAAATCGTGCCCAATAGCGAGGTCCGCGACCAGAACATGATCGTCGGCAGCTGTGATGGCGGGACCAAGAAAATCATCTACCAGAAAAACGATCGGTAGAAAGGGCCCGCGCTTGCGGGTCACGGAATGCAGAAAACGTTGCTGGGCTCGTCCACCACCACCGTGCGTTTGGCATCGTACAGCAGCACCTGCGGCTGCATTACCGGCGCTCGGGCTTCCAGACGATAGCGTTCACCGGCCTTGAAGTCGTCGTAGCGCACGGTCAGGTAGCAGGTGCGTTCGGTTGGATCGGTCGAGAAGCCGCCTGCGTACACCTCGTAGTCGAAGCGCACCACCAACTCGTGCCTGCCAGGTGTGACCTGGAAGTAGCGGCCATCATCGAGCCGTTTGCCGTCCAGGCGGTCGGCCATGATGGTCCTGCCGGGGGTGATGGTGTAGAGATCGACCCAGGCCTGCTTGGGGTCGACGGGCGGCAAGGGGCTGGCGCAGGCCCCCAGCGCACTGAGGGCGATCAGCATCATGGGCTGGCGCATGGCGAAACTCCCGCTTGCGATTCACAAGCTATAAGCATAGCGCCGACAGGCCCGCACTGTCGCGAAAGTCGTGGTCTTTCAGGTGCGCTGGCAGCCTGCTGGCAAGCCTTGGCTGACGAGTTTTCGCTGCTGGTCGTACAGCTTGATCCAGGGGCGGAAACCGATGCTGCCGGCTTGCAGTTGGTAACGCTGGCCGGCACTGAAATCCTTGAAGGTCAGATTGAGCTGACAGTCACGCCACAAGGGTTCGTCGACCGGGCCGATGTTGCTTGGCTCCACGGCGAACTGGTAGCGCACAGTGAGCTCATGGTTGCCAGGCTGGACTTCGAAATAACGGGTGTCGGCCCAGTCGCGTTCGTCCACCTGCACTGCGTGCAGTGACGTGTTGTCGAAAGGCGCGAGATCGACCCAGGCTTGATTAGGGTCTGGCGCTGGCAACGTGGAGCATCCGGACAGCAGCACGAGCGTGCCGGCGATGACAATCATTGAACGCATGGCGAAACGCCCCCCTGGCGAGATAGTCTTGGACCGCACTGGCCGTGAGCGAGATAGACAGCCTTGATGTTCCGACTTTTTCTTTTACAGCGCTCAAGCCCTGGGCCTCTCGACCGCGTTTTCACCCGTTTGGTTCCCGTCCTTGCAGCCCTCCTGCTGAACGGTTGCAGCAGCCTTGGCTATTACGGACAACTGGCCGAAGGGCAATGGCAGTTGCTGCGCGCACGCCAGCCGGTGCAGCGCCTGCTTGATGACCCCACCACTCCTGCTCCCTTGCGCCAGCGACTGGCGCAGGCCGAGCTGGCCCGGTCGTTCGCCAGCGAGCACCTGAAACTGCCGGACAACCGCAGTTACCGCATCTACGCCGATCTGGGCCGACCCTATGTGGTCTGGAACGTGTTCGCCACGCCGGAGCTATCGTTGCAGCCGGTGACCCATTGCTTCCCGATCGCCGGTTGTGTCGCCTACCGCGGCTACTACCGACAAGGCGCGGCCCGGGGGGCGGCGGCACTGATGCGCCAGCAAGGACTGGACACCTATGTGGGGGGCGTCGAAGCGTATTCGACCCTGGGCTGGTTCGACGATCCGATTCTCTCCTCGATGGTCGGCTGGGGCGACGAGCGTCTGGCCGCGGTGATCTTCCACGAGCTGGCGCACCAGCGTTTCTATGTGCAGGACGACACAGAGTTCAACGAGTCTTTTGCCTCGTTCGTCGAGCAGGAAGGATCGCGGCAATGGCGCGCAGCCCGTGGGCTTGCAGCGATTCGGGAGGATTCGCTGCGCCAGCGCGAGCAGTTCATCCAACTGGTGCTGGACAGTCGAGCGCGGCTCGAGGCGATCTACGCAAGCCCACGCAATGAGCCAGCCAAGCGGGCGGCCAAGCAGGCGGAGTTCGCACGGCTGCGCCAGGCCTATCGGCAGGTGCGCGATGAGCAGTGGCAAGGGGACAAACGCTATGACGCCTGGATGTATGGGCCGATGAACAACGCCAAGCTGTTGCCGTTCGGGCTGTATGACCAGTGGGTGCCGGCGTTTGCGGCGTTGTTTAGGCAAGCGGGCGGAGACTGGAGCCGGTTCTACCGGCAGGTCGAGGCGCTGGGGCGGTTGCCGCTCGAAGAGCGCAAGACGCGGTTGGCGCGATTGGCTGCAAGCCGGTGAGTGGGGCCGGCTTGCGCCCTTTGCAGGCTTCTACAAGGGTCACCGCTGCCCTGTAGGAGCCTGCGAACGGGCTGCAACAGCAGCCGCCCCCTGCACTTAATGACCGACGAATGCCTGGTGCATCTGCGCCAGGGTCTCGAAATGAAATGCCGGCGCTTCGGCTGTGAGCTCTTCACGGCTGCCGAAGCCATACCCCACCGCCACCGCCTGCAAGCCGTTGCTGCGCGCACCGATCAGGTCGTGCTTGCGGTCCCCGATCATCAGCGTCTGGGCCGGGTCCAGCCCTTCTTCGTCCAGCAGGTGGCGAATCAGCTCGACCTTGTTGGTGCGGGTGCCATCCAGTTCGCTGCCGTAGATCACCTTGAAGTGGTGGTCGAAGGCAAAGTGCCGGGCGATCTCCCGGGCGAACTCCCAGGGCTTGGAGGTGGCGATGTAAAGCGTGCGGCCTTGGCTGTTGAGGGTTTCGAGCAGTTCTGGCACGCCGTCGAACACCAGGTTCTCGTACAGGCCCGTGACACGGAAGCGCTCACGATAGAAGTTCACCGCCTCCCAGGCTTTGGCTTCGTCGAAGCCATAGAACTGCATGAAGGCTTGCAGTAAAGGTGGGCCGATGAAGTGTTCGAGGCGGGTCAGGTCCGGCTCGTCGATGCCCAGCTTGGCCAGGGCGTACTGGATCGAACGGGTGATGCCCAGGCGTGGGTCGGTCAGGGTGCCGTCGAGGTCGAAGAGAATGTTCTGCTGGTGCATGTACAAAGGGTTCCACTTGAATGCTGCGTGGCGTTGTTCGCGGGTAGACCCGCTCCCACAAGGTCAGTCGTAGGGCTTGTGGCGCGGTTAGTCGCGAAGACGGTCATTCGGGCCGGTCGTAGCCTTCGGCCAGGTGCTGGTCCTTGAGCTTGACGTAATTGGCGGCGCTGTAGGTAAAGAACGCTCGTTCCTTGTCGGTCAGCGGGCGGGCTTGCTTGGCCGGGCTGCCGACGTACAGGTAGCCGCTCTCCAGGCGTTTGCCGGGGGGGACCAGGCTGCCAGCACCGATGATCACTTCGTCCTCTACCACCGCGCCATCCATGATCGTGCAGCCCATGCCGACCAGGATGCGGTTGCCAAGGGTACAGCCATGCAGCATCACTTTGTGACCGATCGTCACATCGTCGCCGATCAGCAGTGGAAAACCGTCAGGGTTGAAGGGGCCGGCGTGGGTAATGTGCAGCACGCTGGCGTCCTGCACGCTGGTGCGTGCGCCGATGCGGATGCGGTGCATGTCGCCGCGAATGACGGTCAGCGGCCAGACCGAGCTGTCCTCGCCGATCTCCACGTCGCCCAGCACCACCGCCGAACGATCGATGAAAACCCTGGGTCCAACTTTCGGAGTGTGTTGTGCAAAGCGTCGGATGGCCATGATAGCGCCCCTCTTGAATGCCGATAGGCGGGCTGCCTGCTGCGGTCGGCGTCGATTGTAATTAAGATGGTCCCGTGTTTCCTCCTGCCAAGGTATCTAAACCGTGAGTGCGAACAACCCGCTTCTGCAGTCCTACGATCTGCCGCCCTTCTCGGCGATCCGTGCCGAACACGTGCTGCCGGCGATCGAGCAGATCCTGGCCGATAACCGAAAAGCCATTGCCCAGATCCTTGAACAGCAAGGCCAGAACCCGACCTGGGCCGGCCTGGTGCTGGCGATGGACGAGCTTAACGACCGCCTGGGCGCCGCCTGGAGCCCGGTCAGCCACCTCAATGCGGTGTGCAACAGCAAGGAACTGCGTGAGGCCTACGAGTCCTGCTTGCCTGCGCTGAGCGCCTATTCCACCGAGCTGGGGCAGAACCGCGCCCTGTTCGAAGCGTATGAAGCCCTGGCCAAGAGCCCCGAAGCCGCGGGCTTTGATGTGGCGCAGAAGACCATCATCGACCACGCCCTGCGGGACTTCCGTCTGTCGGGTATCGACCTGCCGGCCGACAAGCAGCAGCGCTACGCCGAGGTGCAAAGCCGCCTGAGCGAGCTGGGCAGCCGCTTCTCCAACCAATTGCTGGACGCCACCCAGGCCTGGACCAAACACGTCACCGACGAAGCGCAGCTCGCCGGCCTGACCGACTCGGCCAAGGCGCAGATGGCCGCCGCTGCCCAGGCCAAGGGCCTGGACGGTTGGTTGATCACCCTGGAGTTCCCCAGCTACTACGCGGTGATGACCTACGCCAATGACCGCGCCTTGCGCGAAGAGCTCTACGCCGCCTACTGCACCCGCGCCTCCGATCAAGGCCCGAACGCCGGCCAGTTCGACAATGGCCCGGTGATGAGCGAAATCCTCGACCTGCGCCAGGAGCTCGCTGAGCTTCTGGGCTACAAGAACTATGCCGAGCTGAGCCTGGCCACCAAGATGGCCGAGTCCAGCGACCAGGTGCTGAGCTTCCTGCGCGATCTGGCCAAACGCAGCAAACCGTTCGCCGCTCAGGATCTGGAGCAGCTCAAGGCCTACGCCGCCGAGCAGGGCTGCCCGGAGCTTTCGAGCTGGGACGCCGGCTATTACGGCGAGAAGCTGCGCGAGCAGCGCTACAGCGTCTCCCAGGAGGCCCTGCGCGCCTACTTCCCGATCGACAGGGTGCTTTCGGGCCTGTTCACCATCGTGCAGCGCCTGTACGGCATCGAGATTGCCGAGCTCAAGGGCTTCGACACCTGGCATCCGGACGTACGCCTGTTCGAGATCAAGGAAAACGGCCAGCACGTGGGCCGCTTCTTCTTCGACCTGTACGCCCGCGCCAACAAGCGTGGCGGTGCCTGGATGGACGGCGCTCGCGACCGTCGCCGTACTGCCGCCGGCAGCCTGCAGAGCCCGGTGGCGAACCTGGTGTGCAACTTTACCCCGGCCGCGCCTGGCAAGCCGGCGCTGTTGACCCACGACGAAGTCACCACCCTGTTCCATGAGTTCGGCCATGGCCTGCACCACCTGCTCACCCGCATCGAGCATGCGGGCGTCTCCGGCATCAATGGTGTGGCCTGGGATGCCGTGGAGCTGCCGAGCCAGTTCATGGAGAACTGGTGCTGGGAGCCTGAAGGCCTGGCGCTGATCTCCGGCCACTACGAGACCGGCGAGCCTCTGCCTCAGGACCTGCTGGACAAGATGCTGGCGGCCAAGAACTTCCAGTCGGGCATGATGATGGTGCGTCAGCTGGAGTTTTCGCTGTTCGACTTCGAACTGCACGCCAACCATGGCGATGGGCGCAGCGTGCTGCAGGTGCTCGAAGGTGTGCGCGACGAGGTGTCGGTGATGCGCCCGCCGGCGTACAACCGCTTCCCGAACAGCTTCGCCCACATCTTCGCGGGTGGTTACGCGGCCGGTTATTACAGCTACAAGTGGGCAGAAGTGCTTTCGGCGGATGCCTTCTCGCGCTTCGAGGAAGAAGGTGTGTTCAATGCCGAGACCGGCCGTGCCTTCCGCGAAGCAATCCTGGCCCGTGGCGGCTCCCGCGAGCCGATGGTGCTGTTCGTCGACTTCCGTGGCCGCGAGCCCTCCATCGATGCGCTGCTGCGCCATAGTGGCCTGACCGAGGATGCGGCGGCATGAGCGAGGTTCCTGTGAGCAAAACCAAGAAGCGCTTCATCGCCGGGGCGGTCTGCCCGGCGTGCAGCGAGCCCGACAAGCTGATGATGTGGAATGAAGACGGTGTGCCGCACCGCGAGTGCGTAGCCTGCGGTTTCACCGACACCCTGAACGAGCAGGGCCTGTCGGTGCCGACCGAGCTGGGCACCCGGGTCAACCACTTGGCGCCCAAGGCCGCGCCGGCCAAGGTGCAGACCGTGCAGTTCTTCCCCAATCCTAAGCTGAAGAAACCGGCCGAATGAGGCCGTCGCACCGCTGGGCCAAGGCCCGGTGGTGCGTGCCTGCCCAGGCAGGTGGTAGTTATGCAGCCACCTGCGCAGGGCCTTGCGTTCCATGCTCGCGTTGATCATCAACCGAGCAGGAACCTCCCATGCAAGCCCGCAATCCCCTACTGAACGACAATCGTGCGCCCATCGATTACGACAGCGTGACGCTCGAGCATGTTAAGTCGGCCCTCGACACCGTGGCCGGAGCCTATGAAACCGGTCTGTCGCAAGTGCTGGAAGGTCAGCAAAAACAGCCCAGCTGGGATGGGTTGGTGTTGGCGATGTACAACGTCATAGCCGATCTGCAGGCGACCGTCTTTGCGACCTTGCCCCTGGCCAACAAAGGTGAGGCCTGGCATGCAGCGTTTGGCGAAGGCTATCGTCGAGCGCAGCGCCTGTTCATGGAAAACCGCAGAAACAAGCCCCTGCACGCCCTCTATCAACGCCTGGCCACGGATGAGTCCAGCCTGGATGTCTATGAAAAGGCCACGCTGCGCAGGATCCTTCTGGAGTACCGCTTGGCTGGTGTACATCTGGATGCGCAGCAAAACGCCACGTTGGCGCAGCTGGAGGATGACATCAACGAACAGATCGGGGGCTTCTATCAGACGCTCGATGAAACGAGTGAACGATCGAGTATTCAGATCGAGGATGAGGCGCGCCTGCAAGGGGTGCCCCAGCGCTTGCGCGACCTGATGGCCCGGCAAGCCAAGGATGCCGGCCTGGAGGGCTGGCAGATTCTCTGCAATGAACGCAACGCCAAGGCCATTCTCGAATTCGCCGATGATCGGCGTCTGCGCGAGGCTGTCTATACGGCCTACCACTCCCGGGGTGTTCATTCGGATGAACAGCAAGACAATGGCAACCGCCTGCAGCAGCTGGCGCTTCTGCGGGAGCAGAAAGGGCAACTGATCGGAAACACCAGCTACGCGCAGCTGATCTTGCAGGGCAAGGCCGCAGGCAGCGTCGAGCCTGTTCATCAGTTGCTCCAGACGCTGGCGCAGAAGCTGCGGCCCGCCATGCTCAAAGCGCGCACCGCGCTTCAGGGCCTGGCTGCGCAGCATGATTTGGATGCAGTCCAACCATGGGACGTCCGGTACCTGCGAGCCCGCAAGCAGGCCATGAGCAATGAAGCGCTGCGCGGCTACTTCACGCTGGACAAGGTGGTGCACGCCTTGGTCGATCTGGCCGAGCGGGTCTTCGACCTGACGCTTACGCCCTGCTCTGTCTCGGCGTGGCATCCCAGCGTGCGCAGCTTCACCGTGCACCAGGAAGGCGTGGAAGTCGGCATGCTGTATCTGGATGTCCTGATGCACCCAGGCAAGCAAGACGGAGCTCACACTATTGCCGTGCGCCATCGGCGTCGGGACGAACAGGGCCGGACGCATGGCGCTTCGGTAATGGTGGTCAGCGACGGCGAGCCAGGCTTGGGGGGCGAGCCAGCCCTGCTCGATCATCTGGCCCTGCGCAAACTGTTCCACGAGTTCGGCCACGGGCTGCACATCCTGCTGATGCCCGCCACCAACCATTTGCTGTCCGATCCAAACCGGGCAGGCTCGGATAGCCAGGAGTTCTTCGGCAAATTTCTTGAGCGTTGGCTGTGGAACGCGCAGTACCTGGCGGACATCTCCAGCCATTACCTGACCGGTGAGCCGCTCACGCTGGCGCAGGCTCAGGCGGCCCTGGCCAACCTGCGCGAGGCGCAGTTGGAGAAGTGCGTCTTCGACGTGAGCATGGCGCTGTTCGATCTGGAGCTGCACAGCTCGCCCGGCGACGGCAAGTCCATCCAGCAGCGCCTGTCTGAATGCCGCGAACGTTGCGGCTGCTGGCCTCTGGCGAGCTTCGAGAAGCCGGCGCACGCGTTCGACTATCTGGTGGCCGGTTACGAGGCGGGTTATTACAGCTACGTCTGGGGCGAAGCACATGCCATCGACGTATTCACCCACTTCGAAAAATGGGGGTTGTTCGACAACAGGGCGGGTAAGCGCTTCCGGGCGGCATTCGCCAACTGGGCCAATGCCAAGCCGATGCCCGAAGGATGCGAGGAGTTTCTGGGACGACCTATGCAGATCGAGGCACTGTTGGACTGGTACGGTCTCGAATGAGGCGCACTGGCTGACGTAAGGCGCTAGAACGGATGATCATCCAGATGTACTGTACATGGATACAGTGATTTGGAGCCTGCGATGTATTCCCCAGCGCCGCAAAAAGGTCGAGGCACGACCCACAATCCACTCAATCGTTTTTCTCCCAGCCATTCGACTGTGGAAGACGATGGCTGGTACCAGGACGTGCCGGCGACCCAAGGCACCGAGATCCGCATCGAGACCGCCAAGACCATCATCACCCGCAACACCTCGCCCGATTTGCCCTTCGACCGCTCGATCAACCCCTACCGGGGTTGCGAGCATGGCTGCATTTACTGCTACGCCCGACCCAGCCATGCCTACTGGGACCTCTCCCCTGGCCTGGATTTCGAGACCAAGCTGATCGCCAAGACCAACGCCGCCGAGGTGCTCGAGCAACAGCTGAGCAAGCCAGGCTATGTCTGCGCCCCCATCAACCTGGGTTCCAACACCGACCCCTATCAACCCATCGAACGGGAGCAGCAATTGACCCGGCGCCTGCTTCAGGTGCTGCTGCGCTATCGCCATCCGGTGACCATCGTCACCAAGGGAGCATTGGTGCTGCGTGACCTTGACCTGCTGGCCGAGCTGGCCAGCCAGCGCCTGGCGCGGGTGATGATCAGCCTTACCACGCTCGACGACACGCTCAAGCGCATCCTCGAGCCGAGAGCGGCGGCGCCCAAGGCACGTCTGCGGGCGATCCGCGTCCTGCGTGAGGCAGGGGTGCCGGTGGGGGTGCTGTGCTCGCCGATGATTCCCATGGTCAACGACAGCGAGCTGGAACATCTGCTGGAGGCGGCGAAAGATGCCGGCGCCCAGAGCGCGGCCTACATGATGTTGCGCCTGCCGTTGGAGGTGGCGCCGTTGTTCGAGCAGTGGCTGCAGGATCACTACCCGCAACGTGCCGCCCACGTATTGAGCCTGATTCGCCAGAGCCGCGGGGGCGAGCTGTACGACAGCCGGTTCGGGACGCGCATGCGTGGCGAGGGGGTGTTCGCTGAATTACTGGCGCAGCGGTTTCGCAAGGCGGCAAAGCGGCTGGGGTTCGAGGGGCGCGAGGCGCAGGCGCTCGATTGCACGGCCTTTTGCCCACCGGGTGGGCAGATGGCGTTGTTTTGAGGTGCGGTCCCATGGCCATCCTCAGCCTGGCTCATGCAAGCTGAGATTTTTATTCAGGAGTAGTGGCGATTGATATTTTTTTGCTACTATCGACGTCCCGCCTCATGAAGCTAGAACGCCCGTTCTAGAGCCTCCGAATTCAGTTTCAGTTAAGTTTTCTCCCGTAGCGTAAGTCGACAAGAGATTGTGATTTATCGCCTGTGCGTGTCATCTAACGCCCTGCATAGCCAGAATCTTTCCCCGGTAAAATGGACCTTACCTACAACCGCCAAGAGGATGAATCATGCCCGTCAAGGACCCAAACAAGGTCGTCCCGGCTGCACCTGCCGAAAGCGCCGATGCTGCCCTGAAGCATATCGTCGACGGCTTCCTGCGTTTTCACCATGACGTCTTCCCCGAGCAGCAAGAGCTGTTCAAGAAGCTCGCCACCGCGCAGAAGCCACGCGCGATGTTCATCACTTGTGCCGACTCACGCATCGTTCCGGAGCTGATCACTCAAAGCTCGCCGGGCGATCTGTTCGTGACCCGTAACGTCGGCAACGTCGTTCCGCCTTATGGTCAGATGAACGGTGGTGTTTCCACCGCCATCGAATACGCCGTGATGGCCCTGGGCGTGCACCACATCATTGTCTGTGGTCATTCCGACTGCGGCGCCATGCGTGCGGTGCTCAACCCCAACTCGCTGGAGAAGATGCCCACGGTCAAGGCCTGGCTGCGGCATGCCGAAGTGGCCCGTACCGTGGTCGAGGACAACTGCTCCTGCGGCAGCGAGCACGAAAGCATGCAGGTGCTGACCAAGGAAAACGTCATCGCCCAGTTGCATCACCTGCGCACCCATCCTTCGGTCGCCTCGCGCCTGGCAGCCGGCCAGCTGTTCATCCATGGCTGGGTCTACGACATCGAGACCAGCCAGATCGAAGCCTACGACGCCGCTTCCGACAGCTTCCTGCCGCTCACTGCCGGTGAGCCAATCCCCTGCGCTACACCGAGAGGCCGCTACTAAGCGACCCGAACACCTGCGTTGTTCTTGATAGCCGGTCGCACCCCTGCGGGGTGTGGCCTGGCTGTCGGCTGCCTTGAATTTCCCTGACTGACCTGCCGGCTTGCTGGCGGCCCGCGCCTGCGCGCGTGTCAGGGTTCCCCGTGCCTGCGGCCTTGGAGTGGCCGCCAAACTTGAGAAAGGAGCTTCATGGTGAACAAGACACAGATCAAAGCGGCATTGCCGCGAGAGTTGTTGGCCTCGGTGGTGGTCTTCCTGGTGGCGCTGCCCCTGTGCATGGGCATCGCGATCGCTTCTGGCATGCCACCTGCCAAGGGCCTGATCACCGGCATCATCGGCGGCATCGTAGTGGGCTTTTTGGCCGGCTCGCCCCTGCAGGTCAGTGGGCCGGCGGCAGGCCTGGCGGTGCTGGTGTTCGAGCTGGTGCGCCAGCATGGCATGGCCATGCTGGGGCCTATCCTGTTGCTGGCGGGGCTGTTGCAGTTAGTGGCAGGACGCCTGCGCCTGGGCTGCTGGTTCCGGGTCACGGCGCCTGCGGTGGTGTATGGGATGCTCGCGGGTATCGGTGTGCTGATCGTGCTGTCCCAAGTGCACGTGATGTTCGATAGCGCGCCACAGCCCTCGGGTGTGGAAAACCTGCTGGGCTTCCCGGCAACACTGGCCTCGGCGCTGCCCTTGGAGCGCGCGGGCAATGGCTGGCAGGCCGGTGCCCTAGGCCTGGGCACCATTGCTTTGATGTGGGCATGGGAACGGTGGCGGCCGCAGCGCCTGCGCTTTGTACCTGGCGCGCTGTTGGGCGTCGCGGCGATGACCGCTGTCAGCCTGTGGCTGGCCCTGCCGGTGAACCGGGTGCAGGTGCCGGCGGATTTGTCCGAAGCCATCGACTGGCTGCGCCCGGATGATCTGCTCAAGCTGGCCGACCCTTCCCTGCTGGTCGCGGCCTTCGCACTGGCCTTCATCGCCAGTGCCGAAACCCTGCTGTCCGCCGCTGCGGTGGACCGCATGCACAGCGGCCCGCGCTCGGACTTCGATCGGGAACTGTCGGCGCAGGGGCTGGGCAACATGTTGTGCGGCGTGCTCGGTGCGCTGCCGATGACCGGGGTCATCGTGCGCAGCTCGGCCAATGTCCAGGCCGGTGCGCAGACCCGCTGGTCGGCGATTTTCCATGGCCTGTGGCTGCTGGCCTTCGTGGTGGCGCTTAGCAGTGTGCTGCAGCAGATCCCGGTGGCCAGCCTGGCGGGTGTGCTGGTGTACACCGGTATCAAACTGGTGGACTTCAAGGCATTCCGGGGGCTGGGCCGCTATGGCCGCATGCCGATGTTCACCTATGCCGCGACGGCGCTGGCGATCATCTTCACCGACTTGCTGACTGGCGTGCTGCTGGGCTTTGCCCTGACCCTGCTCAAGCTGGCGCTCAAGGCGGCGCGGCTGAAGATCGGCCTGGTCACCCTGGCGCAACCCGGGCACATGGAGCTGCGCCTGAGCGGCGCGGCGACGTTCCTCAAAGTACCGGCGCTGACCCAGGTGCTGGAGCGCGTGCCGCAAGGGACCACGCTGCACGTGCCGTTGGGCAACCTGAGCTATATCGACCACTCCTGCCTCGAACTGCTCGAAGACTGGGGGCGCAGCAATGCGGCCAAGGGGTCTCGCTTGGTGATCGAGCAGCGCAGGCTCAAGCGGCGTATCGAGGGGCGCCTGCGCACGACGGCGGGTGTTGGGGCCTGACACAAAAGGGGCCGCTTTGCGGCCCGTTCGCGGGTAAACCCGCCCATGCGTCAGGTGGATCAGACCGGCTGGCCGAGCTCCACGCCCAGCTGGCGGGACAGGCAGGGCCAGCGCTTCCAGGCCGCGCCGGTTTCGGGGCTGCAGAGTTTCTCCCGGTAAGTCTCGACCGACTCCACGGCAAAACTCTCGTCGTCGAGCATTTCGTCCACCGAGTGGTGCACCACTTCATCCAACTGGTTGGCGAAGGTTTCGCCGATCAACTGATGGGCGATCAGGTTGGCCACGGTGGTGTCCACCGGGATCAGCGGCTGCTGGAAGTGACGGATGTACAGGTCATTGACCTCTTCGACCAGGCGATGGGCCAGGTAGGCTTCGTCCAGCAGGCAATCCAGGCCGACATGGCCTTGCATGACGCTGGGCGGTTGCAGGAAGTAGGCTTCGGCGATTTTCAGCACCGGCTTGATCTGCGACTCGATCCCGGCTTCGCGGGCCACCTCATGGGCGGCCTCCAGCAGTTCCGGAACCTGATCGATGTAGGCGCTGACGAAGCGCGCCAGAGTACCCTGGGCATCCTGCTCAGGCAGTTGGATCGATGGATGCAGATGCGGCAGTTGTTGTTCCAGGCGCTGTTTCAGTTGGCCGGTCTGGCCCTCGTGTTGGTGGGCGTGGGTGATCTGCTCGCGGACAGCAGCGATGTTCATGACAACTCCAGGGACAAGGCGTTACAAACGGAAGACACTAAGTTAGCTCGCTTACCAGAATGCCTAAGACGCATTTGTTATAACCCCGAGGCACGTCTGTCTGCGTGGTTATATCAATATGCCACCATTTTGCTCTATCCCTGTAACTGCAAGCCTTTCAAGCGATTACGTCAATCGGTGAAGTTGTTTTCATGGCCTTCGTTGCGTGCCATTGGTCGCTGTCTATACTCGGGTTGAACGTGATTCGTTGATGAGGCCCGACTGCCATTTGCAGGGGCTCGGTCGTCGAAGCCAGGCAGTCTTGGCCGCCATCCCCTCCTTAGCCGTACGGTCGTCCACGCCTCCGGGACAACAAGAACGATAAGGGGAACCCGCAATGATGCGACATCCACATGTCTGGATGGGCCTCCTGTTGTGGTTGGTGTTTGGCCAGGCACAAGCCGCCTGGACCGTGAACATGGCACCGGGGGCGACGGAAGTTTCCAACGCCGTGTTCGACCTGCACATGACCATTTTCTGGATTTGCGTGGTCATCGGCATCGTGGTGTTCGGCGCGATGTTCTGGTCGATGGTCATCCACCGCCGCTCCACCGGCCAGGAGCCTGCGCATTTCCACGAGCACACCTGGGTAGAGATCCTCTGGACCGTCGTTCCCTTCCTGATTCTCGTGGCCATGGCCATCCCGGCCACCAAGACCCTGATCGACATCTATGACGCCAGCGAGTCGGACCTCGACATCCAGGTCACCGGCTACCAATGGAAGTGGCACTACAAGTACCTAGGCCAGGACGTAGAGTTCTTCAGCAACTTGGCCACGCCCACTGACCAGATCCACAACAAGGCGCCCAAGGACGAGCATTACCTGCTGGAAGTCGACCAGCCGCTGGTGCTGCCGGTCGGGGCCAAGGTGCGGTTCCTGGTGACTGCCGCCGATGTCATCCACTCCTGGTGGGTGCCGGCCTTCGCGGTCAAGCGTGACGCCATTCCGGGCTTCGTCAACGAGGCCTGGACGCGCATCGAGAAACCCGGCATCTACCGCGGCCAGTGCACCGAACTGTGCGGCAAGGACCATGGCTTCATGCCGGTGGTGGTGGAGGTCAAGTCCAAGGCCGACTACGACGCCTGGCTGGGCGAGCGAAAAGCCGAGGCTGCCAAGCTCAAGGAGCTGACCAGCAAGGAGTGGACGCTTGAGGAATTGGTCGAGCGCGGCGACAAGGTCTACCACACCACCTGCGTGTCCTGTCACCAGGCCGAGGGCCAGGGCCTGCCGCCGATGTTCCCGGCGCTCAAGGGCTCGAAGGTCGCCACAGGGCCTAAGGAAGAACACCTGAACATTGTGTTCCACGGCCGTCCCGGTACCGCCATGGCTGCGTTCGGCAAGCAGCTTTCGGAAGTCGACATCGCCGCCGTGGTGACCTACGAGCGCAACGCCTGGGGCAACAACAAAGGTGACATGGTCACGCCGAAAGACGTGCTGGCGCTCAAGCAGGCAGACGCGCAATGAACCGGGTAACTCGCGGCAATCAATGGATTGCAGGAGGCAGGACATGAGTGCAGTGATCGACGACCACGCCCACGGCCATGACCACGCCCACGGCCCGGCCAAGGGCCTGATGCGCTGGGTGCTGACCACCAACCACAAGGACATCGGCACGATGTACCTGTGGTTCGCCTTCACCATGTTCCTGCTCGGTGGCTCCTTTGCCATGGTGATCCGCGCCGAGCTGTTCCAGCCGGGGCTGCAGATCGTGGAACCGGCG
The DNA here is from genome assembly GCF_900102675.1 of Pseudomonas guariconensis. Lineage (GTDB taxonomy): Bacteria > Pseudomonadota > Gammaproteobacteria > Pseudomonadales > Pseudomonadaceae > Aquipseudomonas > Aquipseudomonas guariconensis. Next base: position 61,911 of record NZ_FMYX01000004.1, on the reverse strand, counting down.
TTCTTCAACCAGATGACCACCATGCACGGCCTGATCATGGTGTTCGGCGCGGTGATGCCGGCCTTCGTCGGCCTGGCCAACTGGATGATTCCGCTGATGATCGGCGCGCCGGACATGGCCTTGCCGCGGATGAACAACTTCAGCTTCTGGCTGTTGCCAGCGGCCTTCCTGCTGCTGGTCTCGACCCTGTTCAGCCCAGGCGGAGGCCCCAACTTCGGCTGGACTTTCTATGCCCCGCTGTCCACCACCTACGCGCCGGCCAGCGTGACGTTCTTCATCTTCGCCATCCACCTGATGGGGATCAGCTCGATCATGGGCGCGATCAACGTGATCGCCACCATCCTCAACTTGCGTGCCCCGGGCATGACGCTCATGAAGATGCCGCTGTTCGTCTGGACCTGGCTGATCACCGCGTTCCTGCTGATAGCGGTGATGCCGGTACTGGCAGGCGTGGTAACCATGATGCTGATGGACATCCACTTCGGCACAAGCTTCTTCAGCGCTGCCGGCGGGGGCGACCCGGTGTTGTTCCAGCACGTGTTCTGGTTCTTCGGGCACCCTGAGGTGTACATCATGATCCTGCCGGCCTTCGGTGCGGTCAGCTCGATCATTCCGGCCTTTTCGCGCAAGCCGCTGTTCGGCTACACCTCGATGGTCTATGCCACCGGCGCGATCGCCTTCCTGTCGTTCATTGTTTGGGCCCACCACATGTTCGTGGTCGGAATTCCGGTGGTTGGCGAGCTGTTCTTCATGTACGCCACCATGCTCATCGCCGTGCCCACGGGGGTGAAGGTGTTCAACTGGGTCAGCACCATGTGGCAGGGTGCACTGACCTTCGAGGCGCCGATGCTGTTCGCCATCGCGTTCGTCATCCTGTTCACCATCGGTGGGTTCTCCGGGCTGATGCTGGCCATCGCCCCGGCGGACTTCCAGTATCACGACACCTACTTCGTCGTGGCCCACTTCCACTACGTGCTGGTGCCGGGGGCGATCTTCGGCATCTTCGCCTCGGCCTACTACTGGCTGCCGAAATGGACCGGACACATGTACGACGAAACCCTGGCCAAGCTGCATTTCTGGCTTTCGTTCGTGGGCATGAACCTGGCCTTCTTCCCGATGCACTTCGTGGGGCTGGCCGGCATGCCTCGGCGTATTCCGGATTACAACCTGCAGTTCGCCGACTTCAACATGGTGTCGTCGATCGGGGCCTTCACCTTCGGTGCCACGCAGATCCTGTTCCTGTTCATCGTCATCAAGTGCATCCGCGGCGGCGCGCCGGCACCGGCCAAGCCTTGGGATGGCGCCGATGGCCTGGAGTGGACGGTGCCTTCGCCGGCGCCTTACCACACCTTCCAGACACCACCGGATGTGAAGTGAGGCGCCGGGCATGAACGGCCTTTCGCTCAGACGCCTGGTCACGCGCCTCTTGATGCTGGCGGTGCTGATGTTCGCCTTTGGTTTTGCCCTGGTGCCCATCTACGACGTGATGTGCAAGGCCTTCGGCATCAATGGCAAGACCGGCGGGCAATACGAGGGCAGCCAGGTGAGTGACCCGTCGCGCACGGTGCGGGTGCAGTTCATGTCCACCAACGCCAGCGACATGGTCTGGGACTTCTATTCCACCGCCGATCAGCTGGAGGTCAATCCGGGCGCGGTCAACCAGATGATTTTCATCGCCCGCAACCCCACCGACCGGCCCATGAGTGCCCAAGCCATACCCAGCATCACCCCGGCCGAGGCCGCGGCGTATTTCCACAAGACCGAGTGCTTCTGCTTCACCCAGCAGGTGCTGCAACCCGGTGAGCGCATCGAGATGCCCGTGCGGTTCATCGTCGATCGCGACCTGCCGGCCAATGTGAAGCACCTGACACTGGCCTACACCTTGTTCGACATCACCGCTCGCCACCCACCGGTCGCTCATGTCGCGGCCCAGGACGTCCAGGGCGCCCGCTAAGGGAAGGAGAACAGCAATGGCAAGTCATGAGCACTATTACGTCCCGGCGCAGAGCAAGTGGCCGATCATCGCGACCATCGGGATGTTCATCACGGTGTTCGGCCTGGGGACCTGGTTCAACGATCTCAAGGCCGGTCACCCCGAGTCCCATGGGCCACTGATCTTCTTCGTCGGCGCGCTGTTTCTGGCCTACATGCTGTTCGGCTGGTTCGGTGCGGTGGTCAAGGAAAGCCACGCCGGGCTCTATAGCGCGCAGATGGACCGCTCGTTCCGCTGGGGCATGAGCTGGTTCATCTTCTCGGAGGTGATGTTCTTCCTGGCGTTCTTCGGCGCGCTGTTCTACGTGCGAGTTCTGGCCGGCCCCTGGCTCGGCGGCGAGGGACACAAGGGCATCGCCCATATGCTGTGGCCAACGTTCGAGTTCGCCTGGCCGTTGTTGCATACACCGGATCCGAAGCTGTTTCCGCCACCGAAGGAAATCATCGATCCGTGGCACCTGCCGCTGATCAACACCATCTTGCTGGTGAGCTCCAGCGTGACCATCACCATCGCCCACCATGCCCTGCGCAAGAACCATCGTGGGCCGCTCAAGCTGTGGCTGGGGCTGACCATCCTGCTGGGCTTGTCGTTCCTGGCGTTGCAGGCCTTCGAGTACCACGAGGCCTATACCGAACTGGGCTTGACGCTGGGTTCAGGGATCTACGGCGCGACCTTCTTCATGCTCACCGGCTTCCACGGTGCCCACGTGACCTTGGGCACGCTGATCCTGATCGTGATGTTCTGCCGCGTGCTACGCGGGCATTTCGATCCGGACAAGCACTTTGGTTTCGAGGCGGCGAGCTGGTACTGGCACTTTGTCGATGTGGTGTGGGTCGGGTTGTTCATCTTCGTGTACGTGCTCTGAACTGAGGGCAACTGCCTTTAGAGAACTCCGACGGACCAGATGGGAGCGGGTGAAAACTTAGAAGGGGGCGTGGGAGACCAGTTGGCCGCTGATCAGGCCCCAGGCCACCAGGGCGATTGTCAAGGTGGCCAGGGTGACTCGCACGGTCAGGGCTTTGAGCAAGCGGGTCGAGTGTTCGTCGTCCTTGACCAGGAACACCAGCCCGCTGAACAGGCTGGCAATGGTGGCCAACAGCATCAGGACAATCGCGGCCTTGAGCATGGCGAAACTCCGGGGGGATGCGGTGATGAAATCAAGTATAGCGATCGACCTGGCGAGGACACGGTGAAGCCGTTTCGCCCAGGCCTGGTACCAACCTTGGTGGTGCTCGCGCTGCTGCCGGGCCTGATCGCGCTCGGCTGTTGGCAACTGGACCGTGCCGATGAAAAACGTGCACTGCTGGCAACCTTCGCCGAACGCAGGATCGAGGCGCCCCTGGCCGGCGGCCAACTGCCACAGGTGGCCAACCCGGCCTATCGTCGCGTGCACCTGTATGGCCGCTTCGATGGTGAACACAGCCTGCTGCTGGACAACAGCATTCGCGACGGCCGGGCGGGTGTGGAGGTGCTGCAACCGTTTCATGACCAGGCCAGCGGCCTGTGGCTGCTGGTCAACCGGGGCTGGCTGCCCTGGCCGGATCGTCGCGAGCCGGTCCGTTTCGAGACACCTGCCCAAGCCTTGGCGCTCGAGGCCTGGGTCTATGTCGCGCCGGGCGCCACCTTCCAGCTGCACCCAGACCCGGTCGGCGGCCAGTGGCCACATCTACTGACCGCCGTCGACCCTGCCCAACTGTGGCAACAGCTCGGCCGTGAGGGTTTTGCCCATGAACTGCGTCTGGAACACGGCCCGGCCAGCTACCGGCTGGACTGGCCGGTGGTCGCCTTGGGTCCGGAAAAACACCTGGGCTACGCCGTGCAGTGGTTCGCCCTGGCCACGGCGCTGGTGCTGCTTTACCTCTACTTCGGCTGGCATGACAAAAAGGAGAACCCCCATGGGCGGCGTAACGAGTCCACTGGACGTGCCTGAACGTGGCAAACCCAGAAGCCGCGGGCGTTTGCAGCTGATCCTGATCCTGTTGGTGGTGTTGGGCCCAATGATCCTGGCCACCAGCATGTACAAGCTGCAGTTCTGGGTGCCAGAGGGGCGCAGCTACCACGGCGAGATGATCGGCAACGGTCAAAGCCGCGCGGATATCGGCATCGATGCCCAGGAGGCACGCTGGCAATTGCTGGTCAGCGCCCCGGCTACCTGCACCGAGGATTGCCAGCGACTGGTCTATCTGGCCCGGCAGATCCAGATTGGCCTGGGCCGCGATGCAAGCCGCGCCAGCCATGCCCTGGCCGCCGCCCAGCCATTGCCCGGCGAATTCCAGGGCACGCTCGAGCGTGAATACCCGCAATTGCAACGTTACCCGCTGGATACCCAGCGTTATGGCCAGAAGGTCGATGTACCCGGTCCGCAGCTGTGGATTGTCGATCCCCACGGCAACCTGGTGCTGCGCTACGACGCCAAGGTCAACGGTAAACAGGTGCTCGACGACCTGCGCCATCTGCTCAAGCTGTCCAACATCGGCTAGGAGGCCGCCATGGCCAGACCCGGATACCGCCTTGCTGTGTTTGCCACCGTGCTGGCGCTGCTGGTCGTGCTGCTCGGTGCTTATACCCGCCTGACCCACGCTGGCCTGGGTTGTCCCGACTGGCCTGGCTGCTACGGCTTCATTGGCGTGCCCAAGACCGAAGCCCAACTGGCACACGCCGAGCTGCGCTTCCCGGACCATCCGGTGGAGGAGGCCAAGGGCTGGGCCGAGATGGTCCACCGCTACTTTGCCGGCACACTGGCGACGGTGATCGCGCTGCTGGCCTTCCAGGCGGTGCGCCGTCATGCCCGGGACGGCCAGCCGTACCGCCTGCCGGTGCTGTTGCTAGGGGTGGTGCTCGCCCAGGCGGCGTTCGGCATGTGGACGGTCACGCTCAAGCTATGGCCGCAGGTGGTCACTGCCCATTTGCTGGGCGGCTTCACCACGCTCAGTCTGCTGTTCCTGCTATCGCTGCGTCTATCTCGCGCGTTTGCGCCGTTGCCCAAGCTGCCTTTGAGCCTGCGTCGGGTGGCGGCGCTGGCGCTGCTGGTGGTGATCGGGCAGATCGCCTTGGGGGGCTGGGTCAGTGCCAACTATGCCGCAGTGGCCTGCATCGATCTGCCCACCTGCCACGGTCAATGGTGGCCGGCGGCGGACTTCAGCAACGGCTTTCACCTGACCCAGCACGTGGGACCCAACTACCTCGGTGGACAACTGGACAGTGATGCCCGCACCGCCATTCACATCAGTCACCGGCTCGGCGCGCTGATGGTCGTTGCGGTGTTGCTGATGTTGAGCTGGAAGCTGCACCGCAACGGTCTCACCGGGCTGGCTCGTCTGGTGCTGCTGGTGCTGGGCGTGCAGGTCAGCCTGGGTATCAGCAACGTACTGTTCCATCTGCCGTTGGGGGTGGCCGTTGCGCACAACGCGGGCGGTGCTCTGTTGCTGCTGAGCATGGTGCTGGTGAATTACCGGATTCGCGTGGTGGACAAGGTCCGTGTTGGCCATGGCTGGCGACTCACACCGGTCACCAGTGCAGGTGGCACCGTGCACACGAGGGCTGACGCGTGGCGACGCTTCTGAGTGAACGCCCGGCGCGAGCCGGGTGGCGCGACTACCTGGAGCTGACCAAGCCCAAGGTGGTGCTCCTGATGCTGATCACCTCGCTGGCGGGAATGTTCTTGGCCACCCGGGCCGGGGTGCCTTGGCCCATCCTGTCGTTCGGCAACCTAGGCATAGCCCTCTGCGCCGGGGGCGCGGCGGTGGTCAACCATGTGGTGGACCGGCGCATCGATGCACTGATGGCCCGTACCCACAAGCGACCGCTGGCTGACGGCCGGGTCGCGCCCTTGCCGGCGCTGGGCTTCGCACTGGCCTTGTCGCTGGCGGGTATGGCCGTGCTGCTGGTCTTCACCAACGCCCTCACCGCCTGGCTCACCCTCGCCTCGTTGCTGGGCTATGCGGTGATTTATACCGGGTTTCTCAAGCGCGCCACGCCGCAGAATATCGTCATCGGTGGCCTGGCGGGTGCAACGCCGCCGTTGCTGGGCTGGGTGGCGGTCAGTGGGCATGTGAGCGCCGAGCCGTTGCTGCTGGTGCTGATCATTTTCGCCTGGACCCCGCCGCACTTCTGGGCCCTGGCCATCCACCGCAAGCAGGAGTACGCCAAGGCGGACATCCCCATGCTGCCGGTGACCCACGGCGAGCGCTACACCAAGCTGCACATTCTGCTCTATACCCTGGTGCTGCTGGCGGTGAGCCTGCTGCCATACGTCATCCACATGAGCGGCCCGCTCTACTTGATCTGTGCCTTGGCCCTGGGCCTGCGCTTTCTCCACTGGGCCTGGGTGTTGTACCGTGGCACCAGGCCGCACGCTGCGATCAAGACCTTCAAGTACTCTATCGGGTACTTGTTCCTGCTGTTCATCGCACTGCTTTTGGACCACTACCTGTTGCCGAACCTATGACCCGAACCCAGAAAACCGTCTTCATCCTCGTCGCCGTCGTCGCCTTGATCCTCGGCCTGACCGTCAACAAGGTGCTCAATGGTCGCAGCGAGGCGAACCCGGCCGAGCTGATCGACGCCGGCATCATTCTGCTACCCCAGAGCCGCACCGTGCCGGACGTGACCATGACCGACCAGGACGGCCGGCCCGTGGCGCTGGATCAGCTCAAGGGCAAGTGGTCGCTGCTGTTCTTCGGCTACACCTACTGCCCCGACATCTGCCCGACTACCCTGGCCCAGTTGCGTCAGGTCAAGAGCGAGTTGCCCAAGGAGGCGCTGGAGCGCTTGCAAGTGGTGTTGGTAAGCGTGGACCCGAACCGGGACACACCGAACCAGCTCAAGCAGTACCTGGGCTATTTCGACAAGGACTTCGTGGGGTTGACGGGGTCGATCGAAGATACCCAGGCGCTGGCCAATGGGCTGAGCATTCCGTTCATTCCGGCTGATACCAGCAAGCCTGGATATACGGTCGATCACAGCGGCAACCTGGCGGTGGTCGGCCCGGATGGTCGCCAGCGTGGTTTCATCCGTGCGCCGATGAACAACCAGAAGCTGGTGGCGCAGCTGCCAGGGTTGGTCAAGCGGGACTGAACCCGCGGCTGAAAAGCTTCGCGGGTAAACCCGCTCCCCCAGGTTCACCGCGGCGTTTTGGCCTGTGGCGTCTCTGTGGGAGCGGGTTTACCCGCGAAACATTCAGCGCGCAGACGGCTTAGAACGCCGGAATCACCGCACCTTTGTACTTCTCGGTGATGAACTGCTTCACCTCGGGCGAGTGCAGGGCGGCAGCCAGTTTCTTGATGGCGTCGGCGTCCTTGTTGTCCGGACGGGCAACCAGGATGTTCACGTAGGGCGAATCGCTGCCTTCGATGACCAGGGCGTCCTTCTCAGGGTTGAGTTTGGCCTCCAGCGCGTAGTTGGTGTTGATCAGCGCCAGGTCGACCTGGGTCAGCACGCGTGGGATGGTGGCCGCCTCCAGCTCGCGGAACTTCAGGCCCTTGTCGTTGCCGGTGATGTCCTTGACGGTCGAGAGGATGTTCTTGTTGTCCTTGAGCTTGATCACACCGGCCTTGTCCAGCAGCAACAGGGCGCGGCCACCGTTGGTGGCATCGTTGGGGATGACCACAGTGGCGCCGGACGGCAGTTCGTCGAGCTTCTTGAGCTTGCTCGAGTAGGCGCCCAGCGGCTCCAGGTGTACGCCGGCGACGCTGACCAGATTCGTGCCCTTGGCCTTGTTGAACTCATCCAGGTACGGCTGGTGCTGGAAGAAGTTGGCGTCCAGGCGCTTTTCGGCCACTTGCACGTTCGGCTGGATGTAGTCGGTGAATTCCTTCACCTTCAGCTCCACCCCTTCCTTGGCCAGTTGCGGCTTCACGAAGTTGAGGATCTCGGCATGCGGAACCGGGGTGGCCGCGACGGTGAGGGACTCGGCGTTGGCCGAGAAGGCCGCGACAGCGGCGACGACAGCAAGCAGCTTCTTCATTGATCACTCCTTGTGAGGGCCGCGACGGCCCCCGAACGGGTCGGCCAGGCCGACCCCATTGGGGTTACTTACGGGAAAAATGCACGACCAGTTTGTCGCCGACACTTTGCAGAACTTGAACCAGGATCAGCAGCAGGATCACGGTGACCACCATCACGTCGGTCTGGAAACGCTGGTAGCCGAAGCGGATGGCCAGGTCGCCCAGACCGCCGGCACCGACCACGCCGGCCATGGCGGTATAGGACACCAGGGTGATGGCAGTGACGGTGATGGCGGCGAAGATGCCTGGCCGGGCTTCGGGCAGCAGGGCATTGGTGATGATCTGGCGGGTGGTGGCGCCCATCGACTGGGTGGCCTCGATGATGCCGCGGTCTACTTCACGCAGGGCGGTTTCCACCAAGCGTGCGAAGAATGGCGTCGCACCCACCACCAGCGGCGGGATTGCACCGGCGACACCCAGCGAAGTGCCGGTGATCAGCACGGTGATCGGGATCATGACGATGAGCAGGATGATGAACGGCAGCGAGCGCAACACGTTGACCACCAGCGATAGCAGCGCATAAACGCCTTTTTGTTCGAACATCTGCCGCGGTCCGCAGAGGAACAGCAGCACGCCCAGGGGCAAGCCCAGCAGCACGGTGAAGAACAGCGAGCCGAACAACATGATCATGGTGTCGATGCTGGCCAGCCAGATTTCGGCCCAGTCGACGTTGGCGAAGAAATTAAGAGCGTCCATCAACGCAGTACCTCCATATGAACATCAGCAGCCTTGAAGCGGGCGAACGCCGCTTCCATGTCGCCGCCAGTGACGGCGAGCGTGAGCTGTCCATAGGGGACGTCCTTGATACGGTCGATACGTCCGGCCAGGATGCTGTAGTCAACGCCAGTCTCCCGGGCCACGGTGCCCAGAAGCGGTGCGTAGGTGGCATCGCCCTGGAAGGTCAGGCGCACGATACGCCCTGGTACGTGGGCGAAGTCATCGCGCTGCTCGCTTTCGTCCACCTGCTCATCTTCCTGGACGAAGCGCTTGGTGGTCGGGTGCTGCGGATGCAGGAACACATCGGCCACCGCGCCTTGCTCGACGATCTGCCCGGCATCCATCACTGCCACGCGGTCGCAGACCCGGCGGATCACGTCCATTTCGTGGGTGATCAGCACGATGGTCAGCTTCAGCTCACGGTTGATCTCGGCCAGCAACTGCAGCACCTGGGCCGTGGTTTGCGGATCCAGAGCGCTGGTGGCCTCGTCGCACAGGAGGATCTTGGGGTTGGTGGACAAGGCACGGGCGATACCCACGCGCTGCTTCTGGCCACCGGAAAGCTGGGCGGGGTACTTCTTGGCGTGGTCCGACAGCCCGACGCGAGCCAGCAGTTCGGTCACACGCTTGTCGATCTCGCTACGCGACAGCTCGCCAGCCAAGGTCAATGGCAGCGCGACGTTGTCGGCGACGGTCTTGGAGGCCAGCAGGTTGAAGTGCTGGAAGATCATCCCGACCTGCTGGCGGAAGCGGCGCAGCTGGTTGGCGTCGAAGGCGGTGACATCTTCACCGTCGACGATGATCTTGCCGCCGCTTGGGGCCTCCAGGCGGTTGATCAGGCGCAGCAAGGTGCTCTTGCCGGCGCCGGAATGCCCGATCAGGCCGAACACCTGGCCATTTTCAATGGTCAGGCTGGTCGGGTTCAGGGCGGGGATATCCCTACCGGCGACGCGGTAGGTCTTGTGGACATGTTGAAACTCGATCACTGAGCGAACCTTGTGGGGCGCATGGAATTTGGGTCAGCGGTTAGCCGGGGTCGCGCATTTTAGCCTTTTCCCATAGTTGTTCTTAGCATTTATTTCGTCATCAACCAATCCGCTGGGCATAACGCGACAACCGGTAATCCGATTGAACGCTCACGGGGCGCCTCCAGTCACTACAGGAACGAGCCCGAACGGGGCGCCTGAAAGCCATGACGAGGAGAACCGACATGCCAAAGACTCCGGATTCGCCCAGGGACAGCCAGCTGGCCGGAACCCACACGCCTGACCGGGCCAACACCAACGCCAAGGTGCAAAGCCTGGAAAGCGTGCGCAGCGATGCCACCGGCCAGGCCCTGCGCACCAATCAAGGTGTGAAGATTGCCGACAACCAGAACACCCTCAAGGCCGGCGTGCGTGGGCCTTCGCTGCTCGAAGACTTCATCATGCGCGAGAAGATCACTCACTTCGACCATGAGCGGATCCCCGAGCGCATCGTCCATGCCCGTGGCACCGGTGCTCATGGCTACTTCCAGAGCTATGGCTGCCACGAGCAGTTGACCAAGGCAGGCTTCCTGCAGGATCCGCAGAAAATCACGCCTGTGTTCGTGCGGTTTTCCACTGTGCAGGGCCCGCGCGGCTCGGGTGACACCGTGCGCGACGTGCGCGGCTTTGCCGTCAAGTTCTACACCGACGAGGGCAACTTCGACCTGGTGGGGAACAACATGCCGGTGTTCTTCATCCAGGATGCGATCAAGTTCCCGGATTTCGTCCATGCGGTGAAACCCGAACCGCACAACGAAGTTCCCACCGGGGCGTCGGCTCACGACACCTTCTGGGATTTCGTCTCACTGGTACCGGAATCGGCGCACATGGTCATGTGGGCGATGTCCGATCGGGCCATTCCGCGCAGCCTGCGCATGATGGAAGGCTTTGGCGTACACACCTTCCGCCTGATCAATGCCCAGGGCGAGGCCACATTCGTGAAGTTCCACTGGAAGCCGCGCCAGGGCGTGCACTCGGTGCTCTGGGACGAGGCGCAGAAACTTGGCGGCAAGGACCCGGACTTCCATCGCCGCGACCTGTGGGAGGCGATCGAGACCGGTGATTATCCCGAGTGGGAGCTGGGCGTGCAGATCGTGCCGGAGGCAGACGAGCACAATTTTGACTTCGACCTGCTCGACCCGACCAAGATCATTCCCGAAGAACTGGTGCCCGTGACGCCGCTGGGCAAGATGGTGCTCAACCGCAATCCGGACAACTTCTTCGCTGAAGTCGAGCAGATCGCCTTCTGTCCCGGGCATATCGTGCCGGGAATCGACTTCACCAACGACCCGTTGCTGCAGGGGCGTCTGTTCTCCTACACCGATACCCAGCTCAGCCGCCTGGGCGGGCCGAACTTCCATGAAATTCCGATCAACCGGCCGATCGTACCCAACCACAGCAGCCAGCGTGATGCCATGCACCGCATGACCATCGACAAGGGGCGTGCCTCCTATGAGCCCAATTCCATCGATGGCGGTTGGCCCAAGGAAACGCCGCCAGCACCCCATGGCGGTGGCTTCGAGAGTTATCAGGAGCGCATCGACGGGCACAAGATCCGTCAGCGTAGCGACTCTTTCAGCGACCATTTCTCCCAGGCGCGGTTGTTCTTCCAGAGCATGAGCCCGACCGAGCAGCAGCACATCATCAAGGCTTACAGCTTCGAGCTGGGCAAGGTCGAGCGCGAGGCGATCCGGGTGCGGGAGGTGAACGAGATCCTGGCCAACATCGACTTGGACCTCGCCGCAGCCGTGGCGACCAACCTCGGCTTGCCGGCGCCCAAGGCCGCAACGGTGCAGGTCAAGGGATCGACGCCAGCGCAATCACCGGCGCTGAGCCAGATGAACCACCCCGGCAGTGTGGGCATCAAGGGACGCAAGATTGCCTTGTTGGTGGCCGATGGGGTGGAAGGCGCCAGTGTCGATCGGCTGGTGAAGGCTTTCGAGGCCCAAAGCGCACGCGTGCTTGTTCTGGGGCCGACGTCGGCGCCGGTGACGACTGCCGAGGGCAAGGCGTTGGCTGTGGATGCCTCCATGGAGGGGATGCCATCGGTAATGATCGATGGATTGTGGGTGCCGGCCGGCAAGGCGGCGCTGGAGGCGCTGGGGAAAAGTGGTTTGGCCAAGCATTATCTGCTTGAGGCCTACAAGCACCTCAAGCCCATGGGAATGGCCAGCGAGGGCAAGGCATTGCTCAATGCCTTGGGCTTGAACGAGGATGCAGGCTTGCTGCTGGGGGATGATCAGCAGGCGGTAGATGCCTTCGTGAAAGCGCTGGAGCAACATCGGGTGTGGGCGCGGGAGGCGGTGGCCGAGGCAATCCCGGCGTAGGCCAGGCTGTGTTTAGCCAGTTCCCGCGCTGTGCGGGAGCTGGCCATGCCTGCGATTGGGGCGCAGCGCGCCCCGCAATGCTCAGGGCTGACGTGGGACCAGCACTACCTGCGCAGGCAGCGAGCGCTGGATTTCATGGCGCTGGTTCAGCTCGAAACCGCTATCGAGCTTGCGCACGCGCTTGTCGAGCAAGGTCTTGAGCCAGGGTGCATCGTCGGTGCGCGGCACCTGAAACACCACATCGCACTGGTAGTTCACCACATCGGCGGCGATATCATCGAGCTGGCGGCGCATGGCGCGGATGTCGGTGGTCTTGAGCGCCACCACGGTGCTCGGCGCACTGGGGTCGATGACGCGGGCCTTGGGCTTGGCCTCGGCGGCCTTGAGCGCGGCCTCGGCCTTTTCAAGTTCGGCCTTGCGCGCCTGGGCCACGGCGTCGCCCCCCGTGACTGCCGGGGCCTGGGGCATCAGCGCGCGGGCACGGGCCAGCGCGGTCGCGGCAGCATTGACGTCGCCCTTCTGCAGCACGATCTGGCTGCGCTGCAGGTAGGCTTCGGCCAGTTGGCGTTGGTACTGCTCAAGGCGTGCGTCGTCTGGCGATTGTGCCTGCAACGCGGCCAACTGGTCTTCAGCGGTGGCCAGCTCATTGCTGGCAATGCTTTGTTGCAGCGCTTGCCAGGCATCGGTCTGGGCAGGCGCGTTCGACTGTTCAGACGGAGTGCTGGAGCAGGCCGCCAAGAACAGGGAAAAAACGGCAACAAGCAGAAAACGGGAGGCGAACGGCTTCATTCCTGCGACTCTCTATTTGCGCAAAAAGCGAGCAAGTCTACACCCTGGTGCGCACGCTCGAAAATAAGTCTTACAGACCCTTTACCTGACAAAAGGTTGCAGGATGCACCTGCGCGCATCCTTAAATTTTCAGCGCTTGGGCAACGCCAGGCTCAGCAAGAATAGCACCGCGGCGCACACCACGATCGACGGGCCGGCCGGGGTGTCCTTGAACCATGACATCGCCAGCCCGCCACAGACGGCGACCACGCCTAACAGGCTGGCGCCCAGGGCCATCTGCTCCGGTGAGCGGGCGTGACGCTGTGCCGCAGCGGCGGGAATGATCAGCAGCGAGGTGATCAGCAGTACACCGACGATCTTCATGGCCACGGCGATGACCACGGCAATCAACAGCATCAAGGCCAGGCGCAGGCTCGCCACCGGCAAGCCTTCGACCATCGCCAGTTCCTCATGTACGGTCACGGCCAGCAGCGGACGCCACAAGGCCGCGAGCAACAGCAGGACCACGACGCTGCCGCCCAGGATCCAGGCCAAGTCGGTGGGGCTGATGGCCAACAGATCGCCAAACAGGTAGGCCATCAGGTCGATGCGCACGTCGTGCATGAAACTCAATGCCACCAGCCCCAGGGACAACGTACTCGGTGCCAGGATGCCAAGCAGGGTGTCGGAGGCCAGCGGCTGGCGTTGTTGCAGGGTGACCAGCAGGATCGCCAGCAATAGGCAGCCGACGGTCACCGCCAGGGCGGGGCTGACATCCAGCGCCAGGCCCAGGGCGACTCCAAGCAATGCCGCGTGGGACAGGGTATCGCCGAAATAAGCCATGCGCCGCCAGACGACGAACGATCCCAAGGGGCCGGCCACCAGGGCCAGGGACAAGCCTGCGAGCAGGGCGTAGAGAAGAAAATCAGCCATGCTTGCAGTGCTCTCCATGAACGTGGGCGCCAGGGGCGATCACCGAGCCGTGCAGGTCGTGGCGGTGATCGTGATGGTGATGGTAGATGGCCAGGCTCGGGGCGTTCTGGCCGAACAGTTCGACGAACGCCGGATCGCCGCTGACCTGCTCCGGATGCCCGGAACAACACACGTGGCGGTTCAGGCACACCACCTGGTCGGTGGTGCTCATGACCAGGTGCAGGTCGTGGGAGACCATCAGCACGCCGCAACCGTGGCGGTCGCGCAGGCGGGTTATCAAGCTGTACAGCTCGGCCTGGCCGGCCACATCCACGCCTTGCACGGGTTCATCGAGCACCAGCAACTCCGGTTCGCGTAGCAGCGCACGAGCCAGCAGCACACGCTGCATCTCGCCGCCGGAGATGGTCTGGATCGGGCTGTCGATCACCTGTTCGGCGCCGACTTCCTGCAAGGCCGCCAGCGCTGCGGCGCGGTCCACTCCCGGTACCAGGCGCAGGAAGCGCAGCACCGACAGCGGCAGGGTGGGGTCGACCTGGATCTTTTGCGGCATGTAGCCGATACGCAGCCGAGGCTTGCGCCAGACCTTGCCACGGTGCGGTTTGAGCAGGCCGAGCACGGCGCGCACCAGCGTGGTCTTGCCGGCGCCGTTGGGGCCGATGAGGGTGACAATCTGGCGAGGTGCCACCGACAGGTCGATGCTGTCGAGCACCGATTCGCCGGCAAAGGTGACGCCGACCTGTTCGAGGCGGATCAACGCGTCGCTCATGCCTGCCCCCGGCAGCTGCCGCACAGGCCGACCACTTCGACGGTCTGCGTTTCGACGGTGAAGCCTACGCCCTTGGCGCTGGTGATGATGGCCTCGCTGATGCTTTGCTGTTCGAGCTCGATGGCCACATGGCAGGCGCGGCAGATCAGGAACTGGCCCTGATGCACGTGCTCGGGGTGGCTGCAGCCGATGAAGGCATTGAGCGAGGCGATGCGGTGGACCAGGCCGTTTTCCAAAAGAAAATCCAAGGCGCGGTACACGGTCGGCGGCGCAGCGCGGCGGCCGTCCTGTTCGCTCAGCACGGCCAGGATGTCGTAGGCACCCAGCGGCTTGTGGCTCTGCCAGACCAGTTCCAGCACCCGGCGGCGCAAGGCGGTCAGGCGCAGGCCCTGGCGTGTGCACAGGGCGTCGGCCTCGGCCAGTGCACTGTGCACGCAGTGGGAATGATCATGAGGACGGTTGGCCAGCGGCGTGATGGACATGGGCGGCGACGGTTCTGGACAGAGACGTTATTATGTTACCTCTTTCTGGCCCGCCGAGTACTCACCGTGTCCCGATTGCTTGCCCTTTTTGTCGCTTTCATCGCCTTCTCGGCCCACGCCGAGGTGCGCGTGTTGACCAGTATCAAACCATTGCAGCAGATCGCCGCGGCGGTCCAGGACGGCGTTGGCAGCCCGGATGTGTTGTTGCCGCCGGGCGCTTCGCCGCATAACTATGCCTTGCGCCCTTCCGATGTGCGGCGCGTGGCCAATGCTGACCTTTTGTATTGGATCGGCCCGGACATGGAAAGCTTCCTGCCCCGGGTGATCAACGGCCGTACCAAGCCTAGCGTTGCGGTGCAGTCGCTCCAAGGCATGCACCTGCGCCATTTTGGCGAGGACAGCCATGCCCATGAGGATGACGGCGATGACCATGATCATGACCACCGCCCGGGCAGCCTGGATGCGCACTTGTGGCTGTCGTCGGCCAACGCGCGGGTGATCGCGGCGAAGATGGCCAGCGACCTGGCCGCCACCGATCCGACGAATGCCGCTCGTTACCAGGCCAACCTCAAGGCCTTCATCGACCGTCTGGATGCCTTGGACCTGCGCATCAAGGCCCGGGTAGCAGGTGTCGAAAGCAAGCCGTACTTCGTGTTCCATGAGGCTTTCGATTACTTCGAGGCGGCATATGGCCTCAAGCACACCGGTGTGTTCAATGTGGCCGCCGAGGTACAGCCGGGCGCGCAGCATGTCGCGGCCATGCGCAAACGCCTGCAGGAAGTGGGCAAGACCTGTGTGTTCAGTGAGCCGCCACTGCGCCCGCGCTTGGCCGAAACACTGACGGCTGGTCTGCCGGTGCGTCTGGCCGAGCTCGATGCCTTGGGAGGGAACGATCCTGTGGATGCCAAAGGCTATGAGCGGTTGCTGGAGAAGCTGGGCAATGAGCTGACGGGGTGCCTGGAGCAGCTGTGAATCGATGGAGGCGTTTTCGCGGGAAAACCCGCTCCTACAGGGATAGCGCCACCTTTCAAGGCTGGCGCTGATGCTGTTGGGAGCGGGCTAGCCCGCGAAGAAGCAGACGAGGTCAGAGGGCGAACGGCAGGCCCAGTGCCACTTGCTGACGGTGCGCCAGGCGCACCTCGAACTCGCTCGGGTCGTGGATCATCACGTCCATTCCGGCAAACGCCTGGGCCGCGATCAGGCGCGACAGCCAGAACCGCACGCATGCCACGCGCAGCATGACCGGCCACAACTCGGCTTCGGCAGCGGTGAACGGACGCAGTGCAGCATAGGCGGCCAGCAGCGCTTGGGCGCGTGGCACATCGATGCCTCCGGCTTCATCCAGGCACCAGTCGTTCACGGTGATGGCGATGTCATACAGCATCGGCCCCGAACAGGCGTTGTAGAAGTCGATCACGCCGGTCAGGTGTGTGCCTTCGAACATCACATTGTCGCGGAACAGGTCGGCGTGCAGGTTGGCCCGTGGCAAGGCCAGGATCTGCGCTTTGTGCGCGTCGATCTCGTTCAGCGCAGCCTGCAGCATCTGGCCCTGCCCGGTATCCAGGCCTGGCATCAGCTCGGCCCCGGCCTCGAGCATCCAGATCAGGCCGCGGTCGGTGCGACGCTCGATGATGTGCTCGCGGGTGGCCAGGTGGATATGCGCCAGCAACTCGCCGACCTGGGCGCAGTGCTGGTTGTTCGGCGCCTTGATGTGCTTGCCCGACAGCCGTGGCTGCAGCAGCGCGGGCTTGCCGCACAGTTCGCGCAGGGCATTGCCGTCGCGGTCGCGCAGGGCGTAGGGCACTGGCATGTCGGCATCGTGCAGCACATCGAGCAATTCGATGAAGAACGGCATGTCCTCGGCTGGCCCGCGCTCGATCAGCGTCAGGACGAATTCCCCCTGCTCCAGGCTGACGAAGAAATTGCTGTTCTCGGTGCCGGCGGCGATGCCCTGGAAGTCGAGCAAGCGGCCCAGCTCATACGGCGCCAGAAAGGTTTCCAGCTCAGGCCGGGTCACAGGGGTGAAGACTGACATGATGAAAAGAAGCCCATGCGGGCACTTCCACCCGGAAGTGCCTGGTTGATGTGAACGATACGCCTCAGATTACCACTCGAAGATCTTCCAGGACGGAATCAGCATGTCCGGCTGGTCGGATCGAATGAAGTTACCTTCGGAGCCATCGGCGCGTACCAGGAAATAAGGCTTGCCGTGCTTGGGCGTCACCTTGATCGCATACAGGAAACCGTTCTGCCGGTACTCCTGGATGGTTTTGTCGCCTTCCGTGCGAATGGTTACATCGGGATCTGCCGATGGGGCGTCTTCCGCCGCCAGGGTGACGACTGGCATGGTGGCCAACAGACCGAGCAGTAACAGGCGATTGAGTGTACGCATGATAACCTTGTCCCTTTGTCGTCAATTGTTCCCGCTATTCTAGCGCCGGACCTGCCGAAAAGGTTGATTCTCCTCATGAGCCAAGCGCCCCTCGTCCTGGTGGACGGTTCCTCCTACCTCTACCGCGCCTTTCATGCGCTGCCGCCGCTGACCACCTCAAAGGGCATGCCCACGGGTGCGGTCAAGGGTGTGCTGAACATGCTCAAGAGCCTGCGCAAGCAGTATCCGGACAGCCTCTTCGCGGTGGTCTTCGACGCCAAGGGAGGCACGTTCCGCGATGCCATGTTCGCCGAATACAAGGCCAATCGCCCGAGCATGCCTGATGATCTGCGGGTGCAGATCGAGCCGCTGCATGCCAGCGTCAGGGCCTTGGGCTATCCCCTGCTGTGTGTCGAAGGTGTCGAAGCCGACGATGTCATCGGCACCCTGGCGCGCAGCAGCGCGGCCTTGAATCGGCCAGTGATCATCTCGACCGGCGACAAGGACATGGCGCAATTGGTGGACGGGCACATTACGCTGGTCAATACCATGACCGGTAGCGTGCTGGACGTCGCTGGCGTGCACGAGAAATTCGGTGTCGGTCCCGAGCACATCATCGACTTCCTCGCGCTGATGGGCGACAAGGTCGATAACATCCCCGGTGTGCCGGGGGTTGGCGAAAAGACCGCGGTCGGCTTGCTGACGGGTATCGGTGGCGGCCTGAGCGACTTGTACGCCAATCTCGACAAGGTACCGGGGCTGCCGATTCGTGGCGCCAAGGGCCTGCCGGCCAAGCTCGAGGAGCACCGCGAGGCGGCGTTCCTGTCCTACGAGTTGGCGACCATCAAGGTCGATGTGCCGCTGGACATCGAAGTCGAGGCGCTGGTGTGCGGCGAGCCGGACCGTGACGCATTGCTGGCGCTCTATACCGAGATGGAGTTCAAGAGCTGGATCGCCGAGGTTCAGCGCGATGCGGCCCAGGTCGGTGACGTGGTCGCACCGCCCCCTGCGTCGCAGGCCAAGATCGAGCCCAAGTACGAAACCATTCTCGACCAGGCGCGCTTCGACGTCTGGCTCGACAAGCTGCGCCAGGCGCCGTTGTTCGCCTTCGACACCGAGACCACCAGCCTGGACGCACAGCAGGCGAAGCTGGTCGGCCTGTCGTTCGCGGTCGAGCCGCATGAGGCTGCCTATGTGCCGCTGGCCCATGACTACGAGGGCGCTCCGACGCAACTGGACCGCGACAGCGTATTGTTGGCGCTCAAGCCGCTGCTGGAAGACCCGGCCAAGGGCAAGATCGGTCAGAACGCCAAGTACGATATCAATATCCTGGCCAACTGTGCCTTGGGCGGCGACCCGGCGCAGGGCATCCAGATGCGCGGCGTGACCTACGACACCATGCTCGAATCCTACGTGCTGGATTCGACCGCCACCCGCCACGACATGGACAGCCTGGCGCTCAAGTACCTGGATCACAGCACCATCGCGTTCGAGGACATCGCCGGTAAAGGCGCAAAGCAGCTGACCTTCAACCAGATCCCGCTGGAAAAGGCCGGCCCTTACGCGGCCGAGGACGCCGATATCACCCTGCGCCTGCACCACGCCCTGCAGGAGCGTCTGGCCAAGACCCCCAGCGTGCAGCCGGTTTTGATGGACATCGAGATGCCTCTGGTGCCGGTGCTGGCCAAGATCGAACGCCAAGGGGCATTGGTCGATGCCGAGCTGCTCAAGGTGCAGAGCGGTGAGCTGGGCGTGAAGATGGCCGAGCTCGAGCGTGAAGCCTTCGCGCTTGCAGGCGAGGAATTCAACCTGGGCTCGCCCAAGCAGTTGGGTGTGATTCTCTACGACAAGCTGGGCATGCCGGTGCTGAGCAAGACCGCCAAGGGCCAGCCCTCCACGGCCGAAGCGGTGCTGGCTGAACTGGCCGAGCAGGATTACCCACTGCCTACGGTACTGATGGAATACCGTTCCCTGAGCAAGCTCAAGAGCACCTATACCGACAAGCTGCCAGAGCAGATCAACCCGCGCACCGGCCGGATCCACACCTCCTACCAGCAGGCTGTGGCCGCCACCGGGCGCCTGTCGTCCAGCGACCCGAACCTGCAGAACATTCCGGTGCGCACTGCCGAAGGCCGGCGGATTCGTCAGGCGTTCGTCGCCAGCCCCGGCTACAAGCTGCTGGCGGCCGACTATTCACAGATCGAACTGCGCATCATGGCCCATCTGGCCAAGGACGAAGGGCTGCTGCATGCCTTCCGCAACGACCTGGACGTGCACCGGGCTACCGCCGCGGAGGTTTTCGGCGTGCCGCTGGAGCAAGTCACCAACGACCAGCGCCGAAGTGCCAAGGCCATCAACTTTGGCCTGATCTACGGCATGAGCGCTTTTGGCCTGGCCAAGCAGATCGGTGTCGATCGCAAGCAGTCCCAGGACTATATCGACCGCTATTTCGCCCGCTACCCTGGCGTATTGGCTTACATGGAGCGCACTCGCGCCCAGGCCGCCGAGCAGGGCTTCGTCGAAACCTTGTTCGGTCGCCGCCTGTATTTGCCGGACATCAACGCGAAGAACCCGGCGCTGCGCAAGGGGGCCGAGCGCACCGCGATCAACGCGCCGATGCAGGGCACCGCGGCGGACATCATCAAGCGCGCCATGGTGGCTGTGGATAACTGGCTGACCGATAGCGGCCTGGATGCACGTGTGATCCTGCAGGTCCACGATGAACTGGTGCTGGAGGTGCGTGAGGACTTGGTCGAACAGGTACGGGAGCAGATCCGTCCCTACATGAGCAATGCCGCGCAGCTGGATGTGCCGCTGCTGGTGGAAGTGGGCATTGGCTCGAATTGGGACGAAGCTCACTGAATCGAGCAGGGCAAGCAGGATAGGATGTGTGGCGAGAGTCGTGGATCCACTGTCGGTTCAGCGCTGGCGGTTCTGAGGTTTCATGAAACTATCGCAAATAGTTTTCAGGGCCTTGGAACTAAACCGGTGAAGCGGGACTCAGAGTAACTGAATGGCTGGTGAAGCCTTTCGATGCTCCTATGTTGTGTTAAGTGTTGGCAGATACCCGGACCCCGCCCTAGCGGTCCGGACTTGAACCCCGAACTTCCCCCTCCCCATACGAAGTCCGGGGTTTTTTTTGCCTGGAATTTGGCGACCGACTTGCGCCTGGCGCTGTGGGAGCGGCTTTACCCGCCATCGGGTATCAAGCGTACGCTCCCACCGGACACGGCCTTGTCCTCAGGCGGGCTTGTCTTCCAGCTCCATCCACTCGGCCAACACGCCGTAGGCTTCCTCGAGCCCGAGGCGCTTGGGGGCCGAGAACAACTGGATGGTCACCCCATCGCCCCAGCCCTTGCGGATTTCCGACTGCACCTTGAGCAGCGTGTTCTTGGCCGCGCCAAAGGTGAGCTTGTCGGCCTTGGTGAGCAGGATGTGCATTGGCATGGCGCTGGCCTTGGACCAGTCGAGCATCATCTTGTCGAAATCGGTCATCGGGTGACGCACATCCATCAGCAGGATCACTCCGCGCAGGCACTCACGGCTGCCTAGGTAGGCTTCCAAGTGATGCTGCCAGTGCTGCTTGAGTGGGATCGGGACTTTTGCATATCCGTAGCCTGGCAGGTCGACCAAACGCCGTTCATCGTCCAGACTGAAGAAATTCAACAGTTGGGTGCGCCCGGGGGTCTTGGAGGTACGCGCCAGGCTGGCATGGGTCAGGGTATTGAGGGCGCTGGATTTGCCGGCGTTGGAACGACCGGCGAAAGCCACCTCGTAACCCTGGTCTTGAGGGCATTGTTCGACCTTGGCGGCGCTAAGGGCGAATTTGGCTTTCTGGCAGAGGCCGAGGATGGGGTTTTTGACTTGCATGGGATATCCGATATGGGTGTTGCCAAGGCCAGCCATTCAGGCGCCGGGCGCGGCAAGCTGTGTCGTTTCCGTTTGGATGGCGGAAGTATATAATGCCCCAGTTTTTGTGTGCGCATTATCCCGGCGTAGGATGATGTGCATGGGGTGTCGAACAATAGCTCGCGCATTAGAACGCAGCGCGGCCCCCAACCCTGAAAGGTCGTTGCGCATGGCGAAATGGCTGCTTGCTGTCGGTATGTTCCTGCCGTTTTTAAGCGCTCAGGCTACACAGGATCCCGAGGCGTTGTACAACCGCACGTGTGCGGCCTGTCATGCCGGGCAGTTGCCACAGGCCCCCCAGCGGGGTGATCGGGCAGCGTGGAATCCGAGGCTTGCGCAAGGTATGGACGTATTGGTGGCGCATGTTACCCAGGGTTTCAAGGCTATGCCGCCGCGTGGATTGTGCATGGACTGCAGTACCGAGGACTACCGGTCTGTCATCCTCTGGATGAGCGACAGTCCCGATACATAACATTTCACCCCTAGCCGTGTTGGATTAGCTGATGAACAAACTATTCGTGAGTCTGCTGTTGACCATGGGTGTCGCAGGTGCGGCCAATGCTGCGGAACCCATCAAAGGCGATGCTGCTGCCGGTCAGGCCAAGACAGCCGTCTGTGGAGCCTGCCACAACCCTGACGGCAACAGCCTGGCGCCGAACTTCCCCAAACTTGCCGGCCAAGGCCAGCGCTATCTCGAAAAACAGCTGCACGATATCAAGTCCGGCAAGCGTACCGTGCTGGAGATGACCGGCATGCTGACCAACTTCAACGATCAGGACCTGGCCGATATCGCCGCCTACTTCTCAAGCCAGAAGGGCAGTGTCGGTGCGGCTGATCCCAAGCTGGTCGAGCGAGGCCGCGCGCTGTTCAACGGTGGCGACCTGGAGAAAGGCATGCCGGCCTGCACCGGTTGCCATTCGCCCAATGGCGCAGGCATCGCCCTGGCGGGCTTCCCGCACTTGGGGGGCCAGCACGCCCAGTACGTGGCCAAGCAGCTCACCGACTTCCGCGAAGGCAACCGCACCAATGACGGTGATGCCATGACCATGCGTTCGATCGCAGGCAAGCTGAGCAACAAGGACATCGAGGCCTTGGCCAGTTACATCCAGGGCTTGCACTGAACCCTGTAGGCCCTCGCAGGCCCTGCGCATTAACGTTCGGTTAATGCTGCCTGGCAAAGATGAAAGGGCGGCCTGGACCGCCCTTTTTTCTGTCCATAGCCGTTACACTACAGAACCCGAGCCCTTCCCGACCGGTCTTAGCTACCGGTCGCGTCGAGGCGACCAATGACTGCTCAGGAGTAAAGCATGCGTAAACTGATTCTCAGCGCTGCGCTGGTCGCCGCCAGCGTATTCGGAGTGACCGCCGTACAGGCCGCGGAGCCTGTCGAAGGTCAGCAGTATTTCGAGCTGAGCAACCCCGTTCCTGTTTCCGTCCCGGGCAAGATCGAAGTCGTCGAATTGTTCTGGTACGGCTGCCCGCACTGCTACCACTTCGAACCGACCATCAATCCATGGGCTGAGAAACTGCCGGCCGACGTCAATTTCAAGCGCGTGCCCGCCATGTTCGGCGGCCCCTGGGATGCCCACGGTCAGATGTTCCTGACCCTCGAGGCCATGGGCGTCGAGCACAACGTCCATGCCGCGGTCTTCGATGCCATCCAGAACAAGCGCATGCGCCTGACCAAGCCTGAAGAAATGGCCGACTTCCTCGCCACCCAGGGCGTGGATAAAGACAAGTTCCTCGCCACCTTCAACTCGTTCGCCATCAAGGGCCAGGTGCAGCAGGCCAAGGACCTGGCGAAGAAGTACGAAATCACTGGCGTGCCGAGCATGGTCGTCAACGGCAAGTACCGCTTCGACCTGGGTACCGCCGGCGGGCCGGAAGGCGTGCTGGATGTCGCCGACCAGCTGATCGCCAAGGAGCGCGCCGCTAAATAAGCGGCGTTGCCCATGAGCCGCTTTCGCTCCACACGCCTGGTTGGCCTGCGGCAACCGCAGGTCAACGAGCATCACCTGCAGGCATCAGGCTTGCCGGCGGATGGGCGATTGCGCCTGCTCAGCTTCAATATCCAGGTCGGTATCAGCACCGAGCGCTATCGGCACTACCTGACCCGCAGCTGGCAGCACCTGTTGCCGCACAATGGGCGGGCCGGCAACCTGCAGCGGATCGGCGAACTGCTCGGTGACTTCGATCTGGTGGCCTTGCAGGAAGCCGATGGCGGCAGCCTGCGCTCGGGTTACATCAATCAGGTCGAACATCTGGCCCAGCTCGGGGCATTTCCGTACTGGTACCAGCAGCTCAACCGCAACCTCGGGCGTTTCGCCCAGCACAGCAACGGCGTGCTCAGCCGCCTCAAGCCACAGCATCTCGAAGATCACCCCCTGCCTGGCCCAGCCGGTCGAGGTGCGATCCTGGTACGTTTTGGCGAAGGCGAAGACGCCCTGATCGTGGTGATGATGCACCTGGCGCTCGGCGCCAAGACACGGGCCCGGCAATTGGCGTATGTCCGCGAGTTGATCGGCGGCTACCGCCATCAGGTGCTCATGGGCGACATGAACACTCATGCCAATGACCTGCTCGAGCATTCGCCCCTTCGCGATCTGGGCCTCATCGCGCCGCAGGTCGAGGCCACCTTTCCCAGCTGGCGCCCCCAGCGCTGCCTGGATCACATCCTGCTCAGCCCGAGCCTGACCCTGGAACGGGTCGAGGTGCTGGCCCAGCCAATTTCCGACCACCTTCCGGTTGCCGTCGAGATTCGTTTGCCTGATGCACTGACTGTGGATACGCTGCCGGCTTTGGGCTGATTGCTATCACCGGTTTGCGGATCCAGGCATGACAGACGAAGGCGAGCGCTGGAAAGAGAAGTACCTCAAAAGCATCGAACAGCAAGAGAAGCTGGAGCGCCGTTGGGAAGCTCGTCTCGATCTGCTGCGTCGCGGCCTGGTGCGCAGCACCTTGGCGGCCGAGGGCAGCGACAAGACAGTCGACCAGTGCATGAAGGAAATGCGCGAGGTCATTCGCAGCGACAACATGGACGCGGGGCTTGCGGGCCTGTTGCCACGCTTGGAAAAAGCCGTGCTGGACTCCGAGCAGCGCCGCGAGACCCGCATGACGCAGGTCAGCGAAGCCCTGACCTCACTGGTCGAGCAACTGCAGCGCTTGCCCTTGCCCGGTGATATCGCCCGGCCCCTGAAGAAACTTTCAAAGAAACTCGATGGTGGGGTTAGCCAGTCCCGAGAGCTGCCGCCGCTGCTGGGTGAGCTGAGCGGCCTGCAGGGTCGCGCCCTGAGCGTGCTGCAAAGGCCCGATGAAGAACCGCGACCAGGATTCCTCCAGCGGCTGTTCGGCGGCCGCGAGGCGGACCTGGAGCCGGCCACCCAGCTTGCTGAAGCCAGGCCTGCCGAGGTCCTCGAAAAAACGCTGGCCGAACCTGCGGCGCTGGCCGATGTGGATGAACTGCATCCCTTGGCGCAACCGCAGATAGACCCTGGGCAGGCTGCTGAGCGCGATGACGATGCGCTGCCCCCTGAAACGGACGTCGAAGTAGCTGAGCTGAGCGGTACCGACGAGCCTCGCCCGCACGAAGGAGCGCTGGAAACCCTGCCGCTGCCTGAAAGCCCTGAGGCGGTTTCGTCGTCACCCATTGAAATCGAGCCTGCCGACGCGTCTGCCGTCGTCGCGGAGCAAGAGCTTGCTCATGTGCAAAGCACATTGGAAGCAGAAGGCCCGTATGCCCTCCCTGACGCTGTGGAACCCCCCTACAGCACCGTCGCGGCGCATATCGAGCAGACGCTGATCGGCCTGCTCGACGACCTGAGCCTACCGGAGCGCCATAAGGCACAGGCGTTGGCCATGCGCGAGCGGGTATCGCGTGGGTTGAACTGGTACGAGCTGATTCCGGTGCTCGATGACTTGGCCGTGCTTATGCTGGCCATCACCGATAGCGGCCAGCATGAATTCGAAGCCTACCTGCAACAGCTCAACGGGCGCCTGGAAACCTTCCAGAGCCACCTGCAAGAGGCCAGTGCCGGGCATGCCGACAACAGCTGCGCCGCGCGTGAACTGGACAACCAGTTGCGTGAGCAGGTCGATGGCCTGCAAAGCAGTGTGCAGGGCGCCGCGGACGTGGACAGCCTCAAGCTCATCCTGGAGAACCGCCTCGAAGGCTTGCTGAACACCATGGATGAGCACCAGCATGAGCGCGATCGTCGTGAGCAGGAGCTGGCGGACCGCTTGAAGGGCCTGGCCGATCGAGTGGCGAACATGGAGCAGGAAGCCCTCGGTTATCGCGAACACCTGGAGGAACAGCGCCAGAAAGCCCTGCTCGACCCCCTCACGGGGCTGCCCAATCGTGCGGCCTGGTCGGAGCGCGTCGAGCGGGAGGTCCAGCACTGGCAGGCCCACGGCGGGCATCTGCTGATGGCTATTCTCGACCTGGACCACTTCAAGCGGATCAACGACAACTATGGTCACCTGGCTGGCGACAAGGTCCTCAAGATCGTCGCCGACCAGTTGCGCAAGCGTCTGCGAGGGCAGGATTTCATCGCCCGGTTTGGCGGCGAGGAGTTTGTCGTGCTGCTGCCGCAGACCTTGCCTGCTGTCGGCCTCAAGCTGGCCGAGACCTTGCGAGCGGCCGTCGAGGCCTGCCCGTTCCACTTCAAGGGCGAGCGGGTGGTGATCACCACCTCTATCGGCCTGAGCGCTTTCCGCTCTGGCGAGCGAGGCGACCAGGTTCTCAAGCGCGCGGACGACGCGCTGTACCGAGCCAAGGATCAGGGCCGCAATCGCGTGGAGCAGGCATAATTATTTACCGCATTCACTGCGACCCTGGTGCTGACAATGGTCGACCGGAAACCTGATGGACAGGTTTCGGCCCCTTGATCGAACAGGAAATAGCAGATGAAAGCACTCAACGGATTGGCCGTGTTTGCCATGGTGCTGGCCGTGCAGACGACCGCAATGGCCAAAGAACATGTGTTTACCGCTCATGTGGCGGCGGATGGCACGCTGTTGCGGCAGTCCCCGAAATGGATCTCCGACATCACCCATCAGCCCCAGCCCAACTACTTCAGCTTGTACAAGCTGAAGTTGAACAAGCAGGTTGTGCGGCAGGACCCGGGCTTTTGCACAGTCTCTGCCATCGATGCCAGCAGTTACGATCGCCAGCTGCATGGACAAGCCAAGGTAACGGGCAAGCCTTCGGCAGAAAAGGTCGACGTGATGACTCAGCTGGTCGACAAGAAAGGACCCAGTGGCGACAACGACCTGGAGTTTCTTTTGATGTGCACGCGGTGATTGCGTTTCTCGAGCTGTAGTGAGAAGTGCACGTTATACTGTAGCGCTGTTGCCGATTACTTTACTGACGTGCCCTCTCCCATGAAAACGCTTTTTGCCGGGCTGATGTTGTTGATGGTGGCTGGCTGCTCCACCGGCCTGCGGATCGACCGTAACCATCCTTCCGTCAACCACGACAGCCGTATCCAGTTCATCGTCCTGCATTACACCAACGCATCCCTGGAGCGCTCCTTGGCCTTGCTGACCCATGGCGAGGTCAGCAGCCATTACCTGGTCGGCGATGGGCCAGCCACCGTTTATCAACTGGTTGATGAAGACCGCCGGGCCTGGCATGCCGGCGACAGCCAATGGCAAGGGCGTACTTGGCTCAACTCCAGCTCTATCGGCATCGAGATCGTCAACCCAGGCTACACCGACACACCCAACGGGCGCGTCTGGCACCCCTACAGCGAGGCTCAGATCCAGGCCTTGATCGCGTTGCTCAAGGATATCGTCAAGCGCAATCACATCGAGCCACGGCACATCATCGGCCACAGTGATATCGCGCCGCTGCGCAAGCTTGATCCAGGCCCACTGTTCCCGTGGAAACGTCTCGCCGATGCCGGCCTTGGCGTTTGGCCAGACGCAAATGCCGTTGCACGACAACAGGCATATTTCAGCGTCAATCCTCCGACCATCAGCTGGTATCAGCAGCAACTGGCGCGATTCGGTTATGCGATCGAGCAGACCGGCGAGCTGGATGTTGCCACTCGCCATGTGATCGCGGCCTTCCAGATGCGCTTCCGTCCTCAGCGCTTCGACGGCATGCCGGATGCACAGACCGCCGCGATGCTGCAAGTCTTGAATCGCTCGCGCTGAGTAACGGTAACGAAACCTTTCTGATGGTGTCATACGCCAAACGGGCAGGCTGACTTCTCGCAGAGTTGCTATACCTCTTGGTAATCAACCGGATGCCTGTGATGTCAGCCTTCCTTGCGACACTGCGTCAAATTTTCCACCGTCCCTGGATGCTGGCTGGGCTGGCCGCATTTTCCAGCGCAATCGTGCTGCTCGCAGGAAGCTTTGGTGTCGCGCTGCAGCAGATGAAACAAAACGAAAGCGCCCAGATGAACGCCCGGGGCGAGCGTTTCCTGGAGCGCCTTGAACAGATCTTCGGCCAGTTGCGCGAAGGCGTGGACCAATTGCAGGCGCAACCTCTGCGCGGTTGTGATGCGGCGATGGTTGCGGCCTTGCAGCAGATCGGCTTGAGTTCGCGATTCATCTATGAGGCCGCCTATGTGGACGGCGCGGTAGTCTGCTCCAGCCGTGGCGCCGAGAGCACCCTCGAACCCCTTCGTGCTCCGGACATCCAGGGGCCCACCTACAGCTATTGGCTCAACACCAGCACCGAGCCGAACGAGAACCTGGCCGCCTTGATGCTGGGGCGCGGCAAGTTCCTGGTATCTACCTCGCGGGGTCATCTTTCCGATGTGGTCGACTTGCCGCCGGGTGGCAGCGTGCTGGTCGTGCTCGACCATGGTACCCGGGCGATCCCCGTGCTCGGCCCGCCCCAGCGCTGGCCTCCGCCGACAGTGGAATGGCCGCCGCCACCGAACCAGTCGTTGCTGGAGAAGAACGACTGGTTGCTCTATCACATGCCGACCAACTCGCCCGACTACCAGTTGGTGTTGATCGCGCCTCGGGCGGGCCTGCCTCTGAAGATGAACGGGATGCTCTGGCTGCTGTTTCCGGGCAGCCTGGTATTGGCCTGTTGCGTCGGCTGGCTGGTGCTGCAGTTGATTCTGCAACGGCGCTCGATGAGTTCGGAGCTGCAGAACGCCTTGCGTCGGGGCGAGCTGCAGGTGCTTTATCAGCCGATTTTCGAGCTCGACAGTCGCCGTTGCGTCGGTGCTGAGGCCTTGGTGCGCTGGCTCAGACCGGATGGCTCGCTGACCAGTCCCGATCTGTTCATCCCGTTGGCTGAAAACACTGGGCAGATCCGCCAGATCACGGACTTCGTGTTGCAACGGGTGCTGGAGCAGTTGGGCCAATTGTTGCGGGCCAATCCTTCGCTGTACATCTCAGTGAATCTGGCGGCCTGTGACGTGATGGTGCCCCGCATCGGAAGGGTGGCGGCCCGATTGCTGGCGCATCACCGGGTGGCGGCCAGCCAGATCGCCTTCGAGGTGACCGAGCGGGGCCTGATCGATGTGGTGGTGGCGCGTGACAATTTACAGGCCTTGCGCGCGGTGGGGCATCAGGTCCTAATCGACGACTTTGGCACAGGCTATTGCAGCCTGGCTTACCTACAGACACTCCCGGTCGACTGCCTGAAAATCGACAAGGCTTTCATCGATGCGCTGGGGCATGACGCTGCGAGCAGCGGCGTGGCGCCGCACATCATTCGCATGGCCCACTCCCTGCACCTGCGAGTGATTGCCGAAGGGATCGAATGCGAGGACCAGGCGGAGTTACTCAATAGCGAAGGTGTCAATTATGGGCAAGGCTGGCTGTTTGCCCATCCGCTCAGTGCCCGGCAGTTCACCGAACTGGTGACCCGTCAGCGGCGCAAAGGCAAATAGCCGGCGGCGAAGGTTGTGGGTGAACCCACTCTTACAAGTTCAATGGTGCTGTCGAGAACGGCCTGGATCCTCTGGGCGCAGGTTACTCGCGAAGCACACAGCCCGCGGTGGAGGTTCTACACGGGCAAGGTCATGTAGAACTGCGTCCCCTGCCCTGGACGGGAATACACACCCATCCGCCCGCCATGCAGCTGGACGATCTCCTTGCACAACGCCAGGCCCAAACCGGCTCCGCCTTTCTTGCGCCCGACCTGGACGAAGGGCTCGAAGATCCGGGCTTGCTGGCCATAGGCGATGCCTTCGCCGTTGTCCTCCACCCCGATGATCACTCGTTCGGCATGCCGCCGCGCATGCAGCCGGATGCGCCCATCGTTGGCGGTATGACGGAGCGCGTTGTGCAACAGATTGTCCAGCACCCGGTCCAGCTGCGCGGCGTCTGCCGGGATGCGTGGTAGAGGGGGCTCGACGTCTATGAACAGCTCGATATTCTTCTGCGCGGCCTGCTCGGCAAAGCGTGAATGGGCACGCTCGAGTAGCTCTTCGATGCTGCAGGGCGAAAGCTCCAGCTTTTGCAGGCCGCTCTGGTAGCGGGAAAAGTTGAGCAGGTCGTTGATCAGTTGGGTCAGGCGCTGCATCTCCTCGCCGATGGTGTCCAACAGGTCGTTCTCCCGCGCTTGGGGTGGAAACGTCACCCGTTCTCGCAACAGGCCAAACGCCATGTGCATGCCGGTCACCGGCGTACGCAGCTCGTGGGAGGCCCGCAGGACGAATTCACTGCGCACCCGCTCGAACGCTCGCTGCTCGGTGACGTCGTGCAGCACCATTACGGCTCCAAGGATCGGCCCTTGTGGGTGGCTGACCGGCGTCAAGCTGTAGGTCAGCAGACGGGTTTCGTCGTCCACCTCGATGCTCAGGTCGTCCGGCGGTCGGTCCAGGCTACCGCCGCGCAAGACCTGATGCAGTTGTGGCTCGAGCTCCGGGCGCTGTAATGCTTCGGCAAGGCCCGTTCCAACTCGACTGGTGTCCCAACCCAACTGGCGTTGCGCCACAGGGTTCAAATGTTCAAGGCGGCCTTGGCGGTCGATGATCAGCAGACCATCGTCGATGCTGTCGAGCACGGCCTGCAGGCGCTGCTGGCCGGCCAGCAGTTCATCGATGTTGGTGGCCTGGTGTTTGCGCAGGGCATCGGCCATCAACCCGAAGCGCCGGGTGAGCTGGTTGAGCTCGGTAGCCTGGGTGACTGGCAAGGTGACGTCGAAATTGCCTTGGCCGACCTGATCGGCGGCCTTGGCCAGGGCCTCGATGGGTTGGCCGAAACGGCGAGCGATGTTGTGCGCTGTGACGAACCCGAGCACCACTACCAACAGTCCCATCAAGCCGAGCACGCCGCTGATCAGCAGGGCGCGGTCGCGCGCTTGTTCTTCGCTGCGTGTGATGCGCTCCAGGGCCTGCTTGTGGGAATCGATCAGGTCGGTACGGACCTGATTGAAGGCGGCGCCCAAAGGTTGCTCGGTGTCCATGCTGCGCGCGGGCGCCGCGCTTTCGCGGTAGGCCTGGAGAAAGGCTTGGTAATTGCTGCTGGCCTTGCTGAAGGCGGTGCGCTCGCCGCCTTCGGCAAGGCCTTGGTTGAGCAGGGATTGGAAGTCTTCCTGCAGGGTCACCAGATTGCGTGGGTCGGTGTCCGCATCGAGGATGAGCTTCAACTGCTCTCCAAGGTTCTGTCGTAGCTTGAGGGCGATCTCCAGCGTATGGGTGGTGTCCCCCACCAATCGCTGTTGCACTGTAGCCATCTGCATCACACTGACCAGCCCGAGCAGCAGGCCGAGCAAGGCGACCGTGACCAGGGCCGAGATGCTCAGGAAAAGCCGCGTGCGCAGCTTCATGGGCCACTTCATAGGTTGTACTGCTTGCGTTTGCGGTACAGAGTCGAGGCGTCGATCCCCAGCGTCTTGGCCGCTTGGTCCAGGGTATCGCTGGCCGCCAGCACCGCGCCGATGTGGGCGCGCTCTAGCTCGTCCAGGCTCAGGGCGGCGCCGATGCGTGGTGCGTTGCTGGTGGGAGGCTCGGCCATGCCCAGATGGCTGACTTCCACGCGCTCCTGCGGACAGATGATGCTCGCCCTCTCCACTACGTTGCGCAGTTCGCGGATGTTGCCCGGCCAGCGGTAGTTGAGCAGTGCCGTGCGGGCCTCGTCGCTGAACACTCGCGCGGGCCGGGCATATTCCTTGACGAAGCGGGCCAGGAAGCGCTCGGCGAGCATGAGGATGTCTTCGCTGCGTTCACGCAGCGGGGGCAGGTGCAGGGTGATGACGTTGAGGCGGTACAGCAAGTCCTCGCGGAAGCGACTTTCACGAACCATTTCTTCGAGGTTGAGGTTGGTCGCCGCGAGGATACGTACATCGGCGCGGCGGGTGACAGGATCGCCAACCCGCTCGTACTCCTTGTCCTGGATGAACCGCAGCAGCTTGGGCTGCAGGTTCAGAGGGAAGTCGCCGATTTCATCGAGAAACAACGTCCCGCCGTCCGCCTGGCTGACGCGGCCGAGGGTGCTCTCGCTGGCCCCGGTGAAGGCGCCGCGGGTGTGGCCGAACAACTCGCTTTCCATCAATTCGGCATTGAGCGAGGGGCAATTGATGGTCACGCAGGCCTTGCGCATTCGCTTGCTCCAGCCATGGATGGCGCGGGCCAGTTCACCTTTACCGGTACCGGACTCACCCAGGATCAGAATGTTGGCATCGGTGCTTGCCACCTGCCGGGCAGTTTCCAGCACCGCCATCATGGCCGGGCTGTGGGAGTCCAGGCCGTCCTTGGGTTTGCGCACCTCGCCTTCGAGCGCTTCCAGGCGGGCGGACAACTGACGGACCTCCAGCTGCTTGGCGGTGGCCAGGCGCAGTTGGTCAGGGCTGCAGGGTTTGACCAGATAATCGGCAGCGCCGGCCTGGATTGCGTCCACCGCCGTGTCGACCGCTGAATGGGCAGTGACGATGACCACGCGCATCCACGGTGCCTGAATGCGCATCTGCGCCAGGACATCGAGGCCGTTGTCTTCGCCTAGGCGTAGATCGAGAAAGCACAAGTCGAACACCTGGCGTTGCAACAACGCTTCAGCCTGGGCGGCGCTGCTGGCCGTGGCGACGCTGTAGCCTTCATCTTCCAGGCAATAACGGAAGGTTCGCAGGATCGCGGATTCGTCATCCACCAGCAGAATGCGGCCTTGGTTGTCCTGGGCTGATTCCATTTTCCTGCGCTCCTTCGGGATTGATCTCAATTAGTGTCGGAAAAATCGGGCAAGTTGCATGGTCAATTCTGAAGGAATCCGCCCTTTGCATGCTAGCCAATAGCCTTTCTTGCCTCCTGGCCCTGCCAGGGCAGGCGCTCAGAAAGAAGACAGCGGACTGGCATGGGGGTTGCGACGGTTCTCTCTTTATATGTCACCGATGGAGGAGCTGACATGTCTTTTTCCCTGAGAATCCTGGTGCTGACGACGTGCATGCTGACCGCCGTGCCGCCGGTTTTCGCCGATCCCGTCCAGGACGCGCGCCTGCAAGGCGCCCTGCAGACAGCTCTGTCGCTGAACCGGGTGCTCAACCCCTTTCGCATCGAAGTGACAGTCAATGGCGCGAACGCCAGGTTGACCGGCGAGGTGGAAAACGATGTCGAGCGTCAGCTGGCCGAGCATGTCGCGCTTGCCACCCACGGCATCGAGCAAGTCGACAACCAACTGCAGATAAACCCGGCGCTGGTCGAGCGGCCGCTTGAACTGCGTGCCTATGCCCAGCGTCTGGAGGACGCCACCTTGGCAGCGGTGATCCGAGCCCGGCTGCTTTGGAGCCGTATTACCGAAAAGGCAGCTATCGAAGTGGAAAGCCGCGAGGGCGTGGTCACCCTGCGTGGCAAGGTCGACAGCGCCGAGGCCAAGGAGCTGGCAGGCGTGTTGGCGCGGACCACCGATGGGGTGCACCTGGTCAACAACCTGGTCAGCCTGGACAGCGCCGCCATGGCCAAGGCGCGGGAGAAGCCCGTGGATGCACCGGTCGGCCCGCAGCCCAGCGATAACTGGATCGTCGACAAGATCCAGAGCAGTTACCGCTACAGCCGCAATCTCGACGGCCTGAACCTAAAGGTGGCGAGCGAACAAGGCATGGTCCGGCTTTCCGGTGAGGTCGTCAGCAGCGAGCAGAAGACCATTGCCGTGGAGGTGGCACGGCAGATCATCGGCGTGCGAGGCGTGGATGCCGACCTGTTGAAAGTCGCGAGCAAGGTTGAGGGTTGATCGTGCAAAACGCACGACCCCAGATAGGCCATCGTGCAGGATACGTGCTTGATGGTCTTTGGTGAGTTATATAAGCGATTGATTTAAAAGAATTTTAAGAGAAGGCGAAGACTGGCATGCAGGCTGCAACTTCCTGTCTAGGTTCGAATAAAAACACAGCAGGAGGAGCCGGCATGAATCGCCCATTCGTCAACCGCCCGCAGATCGCCGATTCGCCCTGGCGTCAGTGCCTGTTTCTGGGCCTTGCGCTACTGCTGACATTGGCCGCTGGCCAGTTTTACTACAGCTGGCAGACGGCGCGGTTGGCCGAGCAGGTGGCGGCGCAAACCGCGCTGTTGACGCAGATCCAGGCGAGCCGTGCCAACACCTTGGTCAAAGCCACCGCGCCGTTGCCGGCTGCCAAGGCTTCGCCAGCCCATCTGGACACTGTCGTCCATGAAGAACGCTGGGTGTTCTGAATGCCGTACCGGATCGATTTCAAAAAGAAAGGAGAACCATCATGCTGAGTTGGGCTATCACTTTCCTGATCATCGCCATCGTTGCTGCCGTGCTGGGCTTCGGTGGTATCGCCGGCGCCGCCACGGGTATTGCGAAGATTCTGTTCATCGTCTTCCTGGTGCTGTTCGTGGCTTCTTTCTTCTTCGGACGCGGCAGAGGTTGAGCATGAGCCGGATGCTATGCAAAGCCCTGGCTACTGCCCTGTTACTGGGCGGTAGCGCAGCGGCGATGGCGGCCAATGACGGCCAGGTTCGGGTCGATCAGCTGCTCGGTTCGGACCCCGATTACCGCGAAACGTGGCAGGACACGATCAAGGGCGAGGAGCGCCTGCCCGATTGGGTCATCAATTTATCCGGCAGCTCGCAACACCAGATGTCGGCGGTTACCGAGGATGGTGACCGGTACTTGGTGGGCCCTTTATGCGAATCCCCGTCCAACTGCACGTACAAGCGCCTCGTGGTGGCGTTCAGTTGGGACAAGGATCATGCCTACGGGATGCTCGTCGAAGTCCCCGAAGGCCTGCCCGCGGACAAGTCACCCACCCGACATGCGCAGTATCGCTGGCTGGGTGATCCGGACGATGGGATGAAAGCCATGCTGCAGGAGCAGCTCAAGCGGGATCCGAAGTGGTACTGACCAAGGGTCACGCATGTGTAACGTCCTAGAAGCTGAACCTTTTTATCTTTCAGGCTTCTATGGTGCGCCACTCCGAGGAGGGGTGACGCATGACCAAGGGGCTGGGCTGTTCTGATTGTTGCAGGATCGGAGTGGCCTAGGGGTACAGGGAGTACCTCCGCAATGGGCCGGGTCAGGTAGGGCGGTATCGGAAGTTTTGACCGGCGGTGTCAGATTAGGCGCAAAGCCAGGTCAGACTTCCGAGACGCCTATATAAGAAAGACGTCTGGTTGCTTTCAGTATTTTTCCCTCAAGACACATTTTGTCTCGACCGTATATCGAAATTTTTTCGATGGGCGCATCGCGTACCTTTAGTACCTTTGACACCATTCGGATTGTCGAACAAAGGTAGAAAACCCTCGTATGGATGCCGATAAATCGGCCGAAAAATGGCGCTTTGGTCTTGTTCGGGAATCCGAACACCGGAAAACCAACCCCTTCTGATGCGCGAAATTCCTCTCAAGCCTCATGCCGATTCGGCATAGGGTAGTCATTTACGGCATTAGACTGACCCCCGTCCCGTCGCAATAGTTGCCGCCTTTTTTCGCAGGCCGGAGCGTCCGACGCTCGCTTGCGGTGACCTTCGATGGCGTCGCCGCACGGAAGTCCAACGCTACCCAATACGCTGGCAAAGGCTCTGGGATGCGTTTTTCCGCCTGGCACCCATGACCACTAGAAGAAAGGGTAAAGACATGAAGAAGGCAAAACTGAGCCTCGCCTGGCAGATCCTCATCGGACTTGTCCTGGGCGTTGCGATCGGCGCGCTGCTGAACCATTTCAGTGCAGAAAAGGCATGGTGGATCAGTAACGTCCTGCAGCCTGCCGGTGACATCTTCATTCGCCTGATCAAGATGATCGTCGTCCCGATCGTGATTTCGTCGCTGATCGTGGGCATCGCCGGAGTTGGCGACGCGAAGAAACTGGGCAGCATTGGCCTGAAGACCATCATCTACTTCGAGGTAGTGACCACCATCGCCATCGTCGTGGGCCTGGTGCTGGCCAACCTGTTCCACCCAGGTGCCGGTATCGACATGAGCACCCTGGGCACCGTCGACATCTCCAAGTACCAGGCCACTGCGGCCGAGGTGCAGCATGAGCATGCCTTCATCGAAACCCTGCTCAACCTGATCCCGTCGAACATCTTCGCGGCTGTCGCCCGCGGCGAGATGCTGCCGATCATCTTCTTCTCGGTGATGTTCGGCCTGGGCCTGTCGAGCCTGCCGGGCGATCTGCGCGACCCGCTGGTGCGCACCTTCCAGGCTGTGTCGGAGACCATGTTCAAGGTCACCCACATGATCATGAACTACGCGCCGATCGGTGTGTTCGCCCTGATCGCGGTCACTGTCGCCAACTTTGGCTTCGCCTCGTTGCTGCCTTTGGCAAAGCTGGTCCTGCTGGTGTACTTCGCCATCGCCTTCTTCGCCTTCATGGTGCTGGGCCTGGTTGCCCGCCTGTTCGGCTTCTCGGTCATCAAGATCATGCGCATCATGAAAGACGAGCTGATCCTGGCTTACTCCACTTCCAGCTCCGAGACCGTCCTGCCGCGCGTGATCGAGAAGATGGAAGCCTATGGCGCGCCGAAATCGATCTGCAGTTTCGTGGTGCCGACCGGTTACTCCTTCAACCTCGACGGCTCGACCCTGTACCAGAGCATTGCGGCGATCTTCATTGCCCAGCTGTACGGCATCGACCTGTCCTGGAGTCAGCAACTGCTGCTGGTGCTGACCCTGATGGTCACCTCCAAGGGCATCGCCGGTGTGCCGGGTGTTTCCTTCGTGGTCTTGCTGGCGACCTTGGGCAGTGTGGGCATTCCGCTGGAAGGTCTGGCATTCATCGCCGGTGTCGACCGCATCATGGACATGGCCCGCACCGCCCTGAACGTGATCGGCAATGCCTTGGCCGCCCTGGTCATCGCCCGTTGGGAAGGCATGTACGACGCCGCCAAGGGCGAGCGCTACTACAGCTCGCTGCTGGCCGGCCACAAGCATGACGCCGTGGTTGCGACTGCAAGCGAGCCTGCCAAGGCCGTGCAGCAGAACCACTAAGCACACATGCTGAAAAAAAGCCCCGACTCGATCGGGGCTTTTTGTTGCCTGGCAATCTGTCAGGGCTTTGCCGGAGCGGATTGACCCGTGGACCAGGGCAAAGCCCTGGCCCTGGCTCCAGCCCACTGGCGCGATACGCTATCATTCGGGCATTTTTCAGGGGGAACACACGGATGCTCAACGGCCTTTGGCTCGGCTTTTTCCTGGTGGCGGCGGTCAGCGCCCTGGCCCAATGGCTGGTGGGCGGCAACGCCGGCATCTTCGCGGCGATGGTCGAGAGCATCTTCGCCATGGCCAAGCTGTCGGTGGAGGTCATGGTTCTGCTGTTCGGTACCCTCACCCTCTGGCTGGGCTTCCTGAAAATCGCCGAACAGGCCGGTATCGTGGAGTGGCTGGCCAAGGTCCTGGGGCCCTTGTTCGCTCGCCTGATGCCGGAAGTGCCGCCTGGGCACCCTGCCCTAGGCCTGATCACCATGAACTTCGCCGCCAACGGCCTGGGCCTGGACAACGCGGCAACACCCATCGGCCTGAAGGCCATGCGCGCCCTGCAGGAGCTCAACCCCAGCAGCACCACCGCGAGCAATGCGCAGATCCTGTTCCTGGTGCTCAATGCCTCGTCCCTGACCTTGTTGCCGGTGACGATCTTCATGTACCGCGCCCAGCAAGGGGCCATGGACCCGACCTTGGTGTTCCTGCCGATCCTGCTGGCCACCAGTGCTTCGACCCTGGTCGGCCTGCTCTCGGTGGCAGTCATGCAGCGCCTGCGCCTGTGGGACCCGGTGGTGCTCGCCTATCTGGTGCCCGGCGCCTTGTTGCTGGGGGCGTTCATGGCTTTTCTCGGCACCCTCTCGGCAACGGCGCTGGCCAGTCTGTCGTCGATCCTGGGCAACCTGACATTGTTCGGCGTGATCATTCTGTTCCTGGTCATTGGTGCGC
Organism: Pseudomonas guariconensis; assembly: GCF_900102675.1. Lineage (GTDB taxonomy): Bacteria > Pseudomonadota > Gammaproteobacteria > Pseudomonadales > Pseudomonadaceae > Aquipseudomonas > Aquipseudomonas guariconensis. Next base: position 24,329 of record NZ_FMYX01000004.1, on the reverse strand, counting down.
TGAGGCGGGTCAAGGTCTACGAGGCCTTCGTCGAGGGCGCCAAGGAAGGTTTCGATGTGGCCAAGGGCTTGCTGCCCTACCTGGTCGCCATGCTGTGCGCGGTCGGTGTGCTGCGTGCGTCCGGCGCCCTCGAGCTGGCGCTGGATGGCATTCGCCACACAGTAGAGTGGATCGGCCTGGACACCCGTTTCGTCGAGGGTCTGCCCACGGCGCTGGTCAAGCCGTTCTCTGGCAGCGCGGCACGCGCCATGCTGATCGAGACCATGCAGACCCACGGCGTCGACAGCTTCCCTGCCCTAGTGGCGGCGACGGTGCAGGGCAGCACCGAGACGACCTTCTATGTGCTGGCGGTGTACTTCGGCGCGGTGGGCATCCAGCGGGTGCGGCACGCCGTGGGGTGCGCCCTGCTCGCCGAGCTGTCCGGGGTGATCGCGGCGATTTTGGTTTGCTACTGGTTCTTCGCCTGAGCCTGGCCGGCCTGGGTGACGGTCCAGTTCACCACTTGCCCTACCAGCTGGTCGCTGGCATTGCCGAACCCCGCCACTACCGCTGACACCTGTTTGTCGGCCAGCGGCTGGCGCACTTCGAAGCGATGGCTGGCAAGGATGCGCTGGCTGCGTCCGTCCACCAGGCGCGCGTCATAGCGCACCACCACCTCCACCGTGTCCTGTGCACGGTACTCGCTCTGGAATGCCTGCAACTCGCCGGCCAGCTCGTAATCGGCCTGCAGGTTGCTGTCATCGGCGCTCAGGCGCTGCACCCGTCCGTCGCGCTGGAAACCGTCGAGCAAGCGGTTGCGTATCAGCAAGGGCGCTGGATCGCTCCAACGTGCGCCCTTGTAGCTGCTGATCACATCGCCCTGGGGGATCACTGCGATACGGGGTGTGGCCAAGACCTCACTGGCCAGGGGCTTGTTCAGACGCAACGACCAGTCCAGCGCGCTGGCGGTTCGGCTGGGTTGGTTCACGGGCAGGCGATAGGTGTCCACCGGCTCGGTCTTGGGCAGGATCGAACAGGCGGTGGCCAGGCTCAAGGTGGCGGCCCAAGCCAGAAGGCGCAGCGTCGGTCTCATGGCTGGAACTCCTTGTTGTTGTCTCGGCCCAGCAGATAGCCGCTCGGGTCGGCCTCCAGACGCCGGGATATGCCCTTGAGCGCGTTGAGGGTTTCGCGCAGTTCTCGGATGGCCGGCGCCAGTTGATTCAGGCCCTGGGCGCCACCGTCGATGGCCTCGCGGTTGTCATTGAGCATCTGGTTGATGGTCTGGGTACTCTCGGCCAGCGACTGCATGGCCTGTTCAGCGCTGTCGATGGCCTGCTTGCCTTCGCTGCCGACCAGGCTGTTGGCGTTGCGCATCAAGGCCTGGGTCTCGGCCAAGGTGGCATTGGCCTGTTTGCCGAGCTGGGCCAATTGATCGATGGCTTGGCTGATACCGCCCTTGTGGCTGGCGAAGGTGCCGGTGGTCTGCTCCAGGTTCGCCAGGGTGTTGCTCAGGCGCTCGATATTGTCTTCGGAGAACATCTGGTTGGCGTTGTGCAGCAGCAGGTTGATGTTGGTCACCAGGTCACTGCTGTCGTTGAGCAGGCGCGAGATGGGCGATGGTGAGGCGACGATCACCGGCAGTTTGCCGTCCTTGCCCTTGAGCTCAGGGCTTTTCGGCGTACCACCGCTGAGCTGGATGAACGAGTTGCCGGTGACGCCAGCCAGCGTCAGCTTGGCCTGGGTGTCTTCCTTGACCGGCGTGTCGGCGCTCAGGCGGATGCGGGCCAGAACCCGGCGCGGATCTTTGGGGTCCAGGCGCAGGGTGCTGACGTCGCCGACCTTGATGCCGTTGTACTGCACCGGGCTGCCCCGGGACAGGCCGGACACCGCTTCGTTGAACACCACTTCGTAGTCTTTGAAGGTGTCATCGACGCTCGACTTGGTCAGCCATAGGCCGAACAGCATGGCGCCGGCCACCACCAGGACGGTGACTAGGCCGATCAAAACATGATGAGCTCGGGTTTCCATTGTTCAGCGCTCCTGCCCGGCGCCAGCGGCGGCCTGTTCTGCCGCCCGCCCGCGCGGGCCGTGAAAGTATTCGTGGATCCAGGGATCGTCGGTCTGCTCGACCTGGGCCAGGGGGCCGGCCACCAGGACCTTTTTCTGTGACAGCACCGCGACCCGGTCGGTGATGGTATAGAGCGTGTCCAGATCGTGAGTGATCAGGAACACCGAAAGGCCCAGGGCATCGCGCAAGGTCAGGATCAATTGATCGAATGCGGCGGCACCGATCGGGTCGAGGCCGGCGGTGGGCTCGTCGAGGAACAGGATGTCCGGATCGAGCGCCAGGGCACGGGCCAGGGCGGCGCGCTTGATCATGCCGCCGGACAGCGAGGACGGATACTTGTCGGCGGCGGAGATCGGCAGGCCGGCCAGGGCCAGCTTGACCCCCGCCAGGTGCTCTGCGTCGGCGCGCGAGAGGCCGGCGTGCTCGATCAAGGGCAAGGCCACGTTCTCGGTGACCGTGAGCGAGGAAAACAGCGCGCCCTTCTGGAACAGCACGCCGAAGCGTCGTTCCACCAGGGAGCGCTGCTCGCTGTTCAGGGTGGCCAGGTCATGGCCGAATACGTTGACCTGCCCTTCGTTGGGCCGGCGCAGCCCGATGATGCTGCGCAGCAACACCGACTTGCCGCTGCCCGAGCCACCGACCACGGCGAGGATTTCGCCGCGGTACAGGTCCAGGTCGAGATTCTCGTGCACGCTCTGGGTGCCGAATCGGTTGCATAGCCCCCGGGCTTCGATCACTGCGTCTGGTACGCCACTCACCAGCCCATCTCCATGAAGAACAGTGCGGCCACCGCATCGAGCACGATCACCACGAAAATCGACTGGACCACGCTGGAGGTGGTGTGCGCCCCCACCGATTCGGCGCTGCCGCTGACCTTGAAGCCTTCCAGGCAGCCAATGGCGGCGATCAGGAAGGCGAAGAACGGTGCTTTGACCAGGCCGACGATGAAATGCTGCACGCCGATGTCGCTCTGCAGCAGCGAAAGGAACATCGCTGGCGAGATATCCAAGGACAGGGCACAGACCACGGCGCCGCCGACGATGCCGCAGATCATCGCGACGAAGGTCAACAGCGGCAGGGAGATCAGCAAGGCGAGCACCCGCGGCACCACCAGCAGTTCGATGGGATTGAGCCCCAGGGTGCGGATGGCATCGATTTCTTCATTGGCTTTCATCGAGCCGATCTGTGCGGTAAAGGCGCTGGCAGTGCGTCCGGCCATGAGAATGGCGGTCAGCAGCACGGCGAACTCCCGCAGGAAGGAAAACGCTACCAGGTCCACGGTGAACACCGTAGCGCCGAAATCCGCCAGTACCGTGGCGCCGAGAAACGCCACCACCGCGCCCACCAGGAAGGTCAGCAGTGCCACGATCGGTGCGGCGTCCAGGCCGGTCTGCTCGATGTGCGCGACCACCGGCGTGACCCGCCAGCGGTGAGGCTGCCAGGCCCTGCGAGCGAGCGTCTCGAGGATCAGGCCGATAAAGCCGAGCAATTGCCGGGTGTCCTCCCAGAGGGTGGCGACGGCGCAGCCGATGCGCTCGAGCAACAGCAGCAAGACGGGGCGCTCGGCTTCCTTGACCGGGATGCAGTAGTCCTGCACCGAGCAGTAGACGTTCTTTAGCAAGGCGCGGCTGGCTTCGGGGAGGTCATGGGTGCAATGCGACAGGCGCTCGGAGCCGAGCAACTCGGCCAGCAGCGAGGCGCCGGCGGTGTCGAGTCGACCCAGCTGGCTCAGGTCGGCGATCGTGTCGTCGCCATACTGTGAGCGCAACCGTTCGCTCTCGCGCTTGAGGCTGGCGTAGTGGGCCAAGGTCCAATCACCGGCGATGCGCAGGCAGGCCGGTTGGCTGCTGGTGTCCAGGGTAGCGCTGGGGGTGGTCATAGGCTCCATGCATCTGACAGGGCGCGAGGCGTCGACTCAGATCATAGCGCACCAGAGCGGCTGGGGCTGCTGGGCTGTCGCTTGCCACCGGCACTGGGGCGCGGGTTCACCCGCGAACATATCGGTGAAGGCAACACGAGACAGTCGCGCCCAAGCATCACTGGGCTGGTGCGTCGTCGAGCACCTTGAAGCGCAGCACGCCAATCACCTGGCCATCCTCGGTCAGTACCCTCACCTGCCACTTGCCCACCGGGTTGGGTGGGAAGTTCTGCTTGTGGGTCCAGGCTCGATAGCCTTCCTTACGCCCGCCGTGGATGTCCAGGGCGATGCGGTCGACTTCTTTGCCGTTCAACTGCCACACATGATAGATGCGCTCGTTCAGGCCGCGCGGGGCGTTGATGGCGGTGTAGGCGTACAGGCCACCGCTACGGATGCGACTGACGGGGACTTCCTCGAGAGAGTCGCCGGGCTGGCGGTTCTGCACTTCAGTACTGACGGCCACTTCAGTCATCCACAGGGTCGCCGGAGGTACCCAGGAGCGCAACAGCCAACCGCCGCCGCCGACCGTCAGCGTCACCAGCACCAACGCCACCGCACGGCGCCAGTTGTTGATCGGGAAACTGCTGGCCAGGCTCGGGAACGACAGCGCCATTGCGGCAATCAATGCCAGCTTGAAGCTTTGCGCGGTCGTCAGGTGCAGGATGATCGGCAACGCGGTCAGCAAGGCGGCGAACAGCGTCAGGGTGTGCAACGCCAGGAACAGCCAGCGTCGGGGCGCCAGCCACTTGTAGTACAGCGGGTCGATGATCGAGATGAGGCCGGCCGCGCCGAGCAAGCCCGTGAACACCAGCTGGCCGCTGTTCCAGGTGGTGGTGATGAAGAAGAACGGTAGGACGAAGAACAGGCTCTCCTGGTGGATCATCTGTGTCGCGTAACGCAGCAATGGCTGTGGGATCTCGCGCTTGAACACCTTAGCGAACAAGCCCGTCAGGGTATTCTCCAGCATCAGCCAGACCCAGCTGACCAGCATGAGCACGGCAACCCAGCTGGCCAGGCTGGCCTGGCGATCGACAAGGATGAAACTGCCGATGCCGGACAAGAAACCGCCCAGCGCGATGACGCCGGGGTAGCGCTTGAGCAGCTCGATCACGCGGATGACGAAATGGGGTATCGGGGGCATGGACGCAACAGACAAGAACGTGAGTGAGGCCAGGCAGGCCCTATCGCGGTAAAAGCTCGCGACAGGATGGAACTGGCAAGATGATGCCGCAGGATACTGCCAAATCAGGGCTTGCGTGTAGCGTCGTCGGGCTCAGCTGCCCGATGGCGTCGCAGACGCAGCAGACCAACGGCCAGGATTACTCCCAGCAGCAAAGCGAGTAGCCCATAGAGTTCGTCGAAGCCCAGCAGCGGCTTTTCGATGCGCAAGTAGCCGGGCTCCTTGAGTAAGGCGCGCAAGGCGGCATCGGCCTGCTTGAGGCTCACCTGGCGCAGCTTGCGCCCCGGGTCACGGAAGCGCCCGTCGTTGTAGTCGTTGAGCGCACCCCAGTAATAGTCCGCCAAGGCGCTGTTGCCCTGGGTGCTCCAGCTTTCCCGGGCGATGGCTGCGTCCTTGATGCGAGCGAAGGTGTCCGGGTCCAGGCCGTTCTTGCGCAGATGATCGAACAACTGCTCCATTACCTTGATCGCCTGGTCGACATCCTGTCGCTCGAGGTCTGCGTTCAAGGCCAGCATGCCGGTATCGCCGAAGCTTTCGCGCCGCACCGATGGTCCGTAGGACAAGCCATGGCGCAGGCGCAACTGGTCGTACAGGGCCCAGTCCAGATAGCGCGAGAGCAGATCGAGGGTGGCGTTCTGGTCGTTGTCGGCCGCAGGTTCGATGAACAGCCAGTGCAGTTTGACGCTGTCCCCCAGCCAGCCGCGGGTCAGGTCGCGGCGTTGTTCGGCCTGTTGAGTGATGGTGTCGAGGTTTCGACGTTCGCCCGGCTCGGTGGCCGGCAGTTCGCCGTAGGTGCGTTCCAGGTAGGCCGGCAGCAGGCGGTCCAGGCCGCCAACCACGATCAGGGTCATGTTGTTTGCGGCATACCAGCGTTCGCGCAAGGTTTTCACCTGCTCGAGGGTCATGTCCTCGAGGTTGGAGCGCTCGGCGCACTTCAGGCCCAGCTCCACGGCCAATTGGTCGCTGCCTGGGTGGCCGATGTCCTGGCGGTCGAGCCAGCGTTGCAGGTGGCCGTAATGGCCGCCGTCCTCGCGTTCGATGATCTTTTTCGCCGTCTCCAAGGACGTGGCGTCGATGCGGGTATCGCGGATCACTGACAGCAGCAGGTCCAGGACCTTGCGTTGGTTGCGCGCGGGCGCTTCGATCACGAAGGTGGTGTCGGCACTGCTGGTGTAGGCATTCCACTCGCCGCCCAGCGATTGCAGGCGCTCTTCCAGGCCCCCTTCGCCGGTGTCGTCGATGCCGCTGAACAGCAGGTGTTCAAGCAGATGCGGCAGTTCCTTCTGGTCGCAGTCGAAGTCATCCAGGCCGACGCCGACCACCAGGCGAATGGCCACGTGATCGCGCTCATAGCCGGACTTGAGGATCACCTGCAGGCCATTGGGCAACAGATAACCCTCCACCCGCGAACGATCGAGGGCAAACGAGGGCAGGCTGCAGATCAGCAGGCAAACGAACATCAGGCAACGCATCGGCGAGCTCGGGTCTCCAGGTGTGTGCGAATTTCAGGACAGGCGGGCCTCGTCCGGCACGCTGTCGAGCAGAAGTCCGCCCGTATCCGCGCCGCCCAGTACGACATAGGCACTGCTGCAGAACAAAGAGTTCAATCGCTTCATGTCGGCGATCAGCTCCAAGTGTAGCGAACTGGTCTCGATACTTTGCACCACTTTACGTTGCAGACGGCTGACATGGGCGTGGGCCAGGCGCCGCTCTTGTGCGCGGAAACGGCGCTTCTCGCGCAGCAGCAAACGCGCACTCTCAGGGTCTGCGCTGAGGAACACCGACAAGCCCAGACGCAGGTTGGCCAACAATTGCTCCTGAAGGCCAGTGAGTTCTTCCAGCCCGACTTGGGAAAACTCTCGGCGCTGCGAGGTCTTTTGCTGTTGGACCTTGCGCAACATGCGCTCGATCAGGTCGCTGGCGAGCTTTAGGTTGATGGCCAGTTCGATGATCTCTGCCCAGCGGCGGTTGTCTTGTTCGCTCAGGTCTTCCCGGGACATTTGTGCCAAGTACAGCTTAATGGCGCTGTACAAGGCTTCGGCATCCTCGCCCAGGGCACGCACTTGCTGAGGCAGTGCGGTCTGGGTGCCGCGCAGCGCGCCGAGCATGGCTTCGAGCAGGTTATCGACGATATCTCCCAGGCGCAGCGTCTCGCGAGCAGCGTTGGCCAGGGCCAGGCTCGGTGTGCCCAAGGCGGTGGCGTCCAGGTGGCGTGCCTTGATCGGTCCATTGCCGTTCTCGCGTTCTGGCAGCAGCCAACTGCATAACCGGCCCATGGGTTTGACTGTGGGCAGCATGACCAGGCAGCGCAACGTGTTGTAGAGCAGGTGGAAGCCGATCACCAGTTCCTGGGGGCTGAAGCTCAGCGAGTCCATCCAGTCCACCAGCGGATGCAGCACGGGAATGATCAGCACCAGGCCGATCAGCTTGTACAGCAGGCTGCCCAGGGCGACCCGGCGGCCGGCGGAGTTCTGCATGCTGGTGGTCAAGAAGGCCAACAGGCCGCTGCCGATGTTGGCGCCCACCACCAGGCCGATCGCCACCGGCAGGCTGATGACTTCGGCGCCCGCGAGGGTGGCGGTGAGCAGTACGGCGGCCAGGCTGGAATAGGACACCAGGGCGAACAGCGCGCCCACCAGGGCATCGAGCATGATGTCGCCGGTCAGCGAGGCGAACAGCACTCGCACACCCTGGGCATGGGTGATTGGCGCGGCGGCCTGCACGATCAATTGCAGGGCCAGGATGATCAGTCCCAGGCCGATACCCACGCGCCCGAGCTGGCCGGCGCGGGTCTGTTTGCGCGAGAGGAAGAAGATCACCCCGAGGAAGATCAGCAGCGGCGACAGCCACGACAGGTCGAAGGTCAGCACCCGCGCCATCAGCGCGGTGCCCACGTCGGCGCCCAGCATGATCGCCAGTGCCGGCGTCATGGCCATCAAGCCCTGCCCCACGAACGAGGTCACCAGCATCGCGGTGGCATTGCTGCTCTGCACCATGGCGGTGACCACGATGCCGGCGATGAAGGCCAATGGGCGCTTGCTCATGTTCTGGCTGAGCACACGACGCAGGTTTGAGCCGTACACGCGCAGGATGCCGGTACGTACGATATGCGTGCCCCACACCAGCAAGGCCACGGCGGACAGCAGGTTGAGCAGGGTCAGCATGTTCTGGGCCCCCTTGTTGCCTTGTGCCCCAGGCTGGGGCCAATAGGTGAAGCTGTGAGCCGGGCCCGGGGGTGGGCTGTTTTTGGGGCTCACTGAAGCTTTAGTTGTTTTGCGGACCTGCCGCCAGCTTCGCATGCTCGCCAGGCATTTGAAACATTTGAGTCATGAAAGGGCTGTCATCAACCCAAGGAAACTTCGCGCCAGAAACGAGAAAGGACCCCGAAGGGCCCTTTCTTTCTTGCGCTTCCTGATCTTATTGACCCGGAATGTCCTTGCGCAGTTTCACCGGCTCATGCTCCTTGCCCTGCTTTCGTGCCAAGGCGGTGCGCATGCGGATGTTGATCGCCTCGACCGCCAGGGAGAACGCCATGGCGAAGTAGACGTAGCCCTTTGGCACATGCACGTCGAAGGATTCGGCAATCAGCACGGTACCGACCACGATCAGGAACGACAGGGCCAGCATCTTCAGCGACGGGTGTTTGTCGATGAACTCGCTGATGGTGCCTGCACAGAGCATCATCACCAGCACGGCAACGATGATCGCGGCGATCATCACCGGTACGTGGGAGACCATGCCCACGGCAGTGATCACCGAGTCCAGCGAGAACACGATATCGATGATGGCGATCTGGATAATGGTGTAGAAGAACTTGCCGCCTGCGCCCTTGGGCTCTTCTGCGTTTTCGTCCTCGCCTTCGAGGCCGTGGTAGATCTCCTGGGAGCTCTTCCAGAGCAGGAACAGGCCACCGAAGAACAGGATCAGGTCACGCCCCGAGATGCCCTGCTCGAAGATGACGAACAGGTCGTCGGTCAGGCGCATCACCCAGGTGATCGACAGCAGCAGCATGATGCGGGTGACCATGGCCAGGGCCAGGCCGAAGATCCGCGTGCGCGGCTGCATGTGCTTGGGCATGCGGCTGACCAGGATCGAGATCATGATGATGTTGTCGATACCGAGAACGATCTCAAGCGCCGTAAGAGTAAAAAAGGCAACCCAGATTTCCGGGCTGGTCAGCCATTCCATGTGTTTTCCTTTGAGCGATAAGGGCGACGCACCCAAGCGGGTGCGTCGCGGTTGAATAGTGCGCGTTTCTTACAGACTGCTGAACAGCGGGAAAATCCCCATGAGCAGCGCGGCGAGCATTATGCACAGGCACACGAGCACTGCCCACTTGAGCGTGAAGCGCTGGTGATCGCCGAATTCGATACCCGCCAGGGCCACCAGCAGGTAGGTAGAGGGTACCAAGGGGCTCAGCAGGTGTACCGGCTGTCCGACGATCGACGCGCGGGCCATTTCCACCGGAGTGATGCCATAGTGGCTGGCCGCTTCGGAGAGTACCGGGAGAACCCCGTAATAGAAGGCGTCGTTGGACATGAAGAAGGTGAACGGCATGCTGACGATCGCCGTGATCACCGCCAGGTACGGCCCGAGTGCATCGGGAATCACCGCCAGCAGACTCTTGGACATGGCCTCGACCATGCCGGTGCCGGAGAGGATGCCGGTGAAGATACCGGCGGCGAAAATCAGCCCGGTCACGGCCAGCACGCTGCCGGCGTGGGCAGCGATGCGGTCTTTTTGCTGTTGCAGGCATGGGTAGTTGACGATCATCGCGATGCTGAAGGCGATCATGAACAGCACCGGCAGCGGCAAGGCGCCGGCGATCAGGGCGACCATCAGCGCAGCGGTCAGGGCGCCGTTGAACCAGATCAGCTTCGGTCGACGGGCTTCCGGAAACTGCGAAACGGTGATTTCGCTGTGGTCGATGTCGTCGGTGGGCAGGTGCAGTTCGCCCAGGCGAGCCCGTTCGCGCTTGCCGTAGAGGTAAGCGATGGCCAGGATCGCCACCACGCCGAACGCCATGGCCGGGATCATCGGCACGAAAATGTCGGACGGGTCGACATGCAGGGCGCTGGCGGCACGCGCGGTGGGGCCGCCCCACGGGGTCATGTTCATCACGCCGCCAGCGAGGATGATCAGGCCGGCCATGATCCGCGGGCTCATCCCCAGGCGGCTGTAGAGCGGCAGCATGGCGGCGCAGCAGATCATGTAGGTGGTGGCGCCGTCGCCGTCGAGCGAGACCACTAGAGCCAGCGCCGCGGTGCCGACCGACACTTTGAGCGGGTCACCTTTGACCAGTTTGAGGATCTTGCGCACGGCCGGGTCGAACAGGCCGGAGTCGATCATCAGGGCGAAGTAGAGAATGGCGAACATCAGCATGACGCCGGTGGGCGCGAGCTTGCTGATGCCTTCGAGCATCATGGGGCCGATGTGGCTGTAGAAGCCGCCGAACAGGGCGAACAGGATCGGTACCAGGATCAGGGCGATCAAGGCCGACAGGCGCTTGGTCATGATCAGGTACATGAACGAAATGACCATGGCGAAGCCGAGGAAGGTCAGCATGGCGGTACTCCAGGCGGTGCGCTGCGAAAGGAAAGTCGATTCGGGCGGGTCAGCGCGTCAGGCGCTGCGTGGGGAGTAGCCGGAGAGGTATAGCGAACAGGCGGGCACAGGAAAACATCGGGTATCACCATTGTTGTTGTTGATTGGGCCGGGCGCGGAAACTTCCGGGTGCCCTGGCTGACCGGTCTGCTGCCGGTGGTGGGGCTATCCTATTGGCGGAAGCTTTCAGCCAGCTTTCGGCTGAAACCAGGCGACAGGAGGTAGTGCCGATGACCGATGTAATGGAAGGTGGCTGCCATTGCGGCGCCCTGCGCTATCGGTTGCAAGGCGATCTTACAGATGTCGCCCATTGCCACTGCTCGATCTGCCGGCGGGTCAGCGGAGGTCTGGTGGTGACCTGGCTGACCTTGCCTCGTGACGATTTCAGATGGTTGACGGGCACGCCGGGCTGTTATGTCGCTCCGGCCAGTTGCAGCCGTTACTTTTGCACCAACTGCGGGGCTCATGTGGCGTTGCTGACGCTACACAGCCCCGCAAGCATCGACGTGACGGTGGCGACCCTGGACCACCCGGAGCGCGTACGTGCCAATCGGCACATCTGGACCAGCAGCCGGTTGCCTTGGTTGCATCTGGATGAGGATTTGCCTGGAGAGGCGCAGGAGAGCCTTTGAAGGCCGGAAACAGCCCCACCAACCTGAGCGGTATCAGGGAAGCTGCAAACCGCCGGCGGCTTTGTGCAATTCCCGCAGATGCACGCCGATCTGCTTCACATTGGCCTCTACCGCCGCGATCTCCTGGGCCCGTGAAGGCTCGAGCAATGCCCTAACTTCTTTGTCCAGGTCGGTGCTCAGGCGCAGCAATTGGGCCTGGCGCTCGCTGCTGATCTTCTCGAGCTGCTTGCGTTCTTCTGGCTGGGGCAAGCCGTAGCCCTTGTTTTCCAGCAACTCCGCCGGGCGGCTGAGGAAGCCGCTGTTTGCGAGCATTTTCTGCAAGGTGTCGTTGGCCTTGGAGATACTGCCGTCCTTGAGGGCGGTGGCGTTCAGGTAGCGCTGTTTGACCTCGTCCTGGGCCAGCAGCAGTTGGCGGCGAAGGCTGGCCTGTTCGAGCAGCAGCAACGCGGCGCTGGTGCGCAGGTCTGCCTGCTGGAACCAGGTACTGCGGTCCTTGGCATCCAGGGCCAGCCAGTCTTCGACTTTGTTCTGCTTGATCGGCAGCTGCTTCTTCAGCACATCGAACATGGCCTGGTAGCGCTCGCGGTAGGAGTCGAAGCGATAGCCCATACGCAGGGCCTCACGTGGGTCATCCAGGACACTGGTATCGGCCAGCCCTCGCCCTTTGAGTACTTCCAGAAGGCCGTTGGGCATGATGCTGTCCAGATCGTTCAGCCGTGGATTGCCAGTGCCACTGCGCAGCAGTTTCAGGGACTCGACCGCACAATTGTTGGACAGGAAGTAATAGTTGCCGTCATAGCTCCAGTGAATCTCCGCAGCCTGGCGCACCAGGCTTTCAACCTCTTGACGGCTGAGCTTGAGCGGGATCGACGCCAGGCTGCGCAGTTCGGTCTTGGTGTACTCGTCGATCACCTGGCTCAGTGGCAGCACGAACAATCGCGAAGGGTAGGCACCGGTCAGGCCGTCCCAGCTGGACAACTGCACGTCATTGACGAACGCCCGGTACGACAGCACCAAGTGTTGGTCCAGATCCAGCCGGCAGTCTGGGCCACGAGGCCTGCCTGGGGCGCAGATTACCAGGCGCAACATGCTGTGGCCCCAACGGCTCACCCAGTTCTGGTTGGCTTCGGCCAGTAGGTAATCGACTTCATAGACCCGCTGCGGGTCGATTTCGCCCAGAGGCTGGCGGGCGAAATCGGTCCCGGCATTGAGAAATGGCAGACCGCTGACGCAAGTGTTCTGCTGTGGGGCCCAGCCGAAGTGGTCGCGCAGGTACTGATTCAGGGCGGGGCGGCGGCAGGCGTAGCTCGGGTCGAGGAGGAAGTACTCCATGTTGACCGCAACGAACTCCTTGGGGCTGCTCAATTCATAGCTGTCAGGGCTGCGGGCCAGCTGGCCATTGTGTTGCTCGCGATCGCCGCGACGGCCGACATATTGCGGCCATCCGGCCAAATCGAGCAGGCGCGGGTCGTCGCTCAGGGTAAAGCGCCTTTCAGCCTGGCCTCGGCACTGCTCAGGCAGGCCGATCTTGCCCAAGGTGTCCTGCTGGCGCTTGCAGCGGGTGATCAGCTGGCGTTCGGCTTCAGGCCACAGGCGGGCGCGGTCGTAAATGTGTGTCAGCTCGTGAAGCACGGTCGCCAGCAGCTCCTGCCGGACCGTGCCGTGAGGACGGTCGGTCTTCTTTTTGGCCGCGCTGCCATCGGTGAGGCTGGGCAGCAGGCGACGGTTGAGCTCAAGCGTCGCGACCGGCGAGGCCTGTCCATAGGCGTCGGTAGGCATACGCTCGCTCCAGCTGACCTGGATGCGTCGATCCAGCTGTTGCTTGAAGCGGGGGGGAAGCTTGCCCATGGCCTCGTCGAGCAGGGCTTGGGAGGCCTGCTGCTGCTGTGGGTCGAGGCCACTGACCTGCAGCTCGAGCTGCAGGCCAGCCAGGGCGGGCGTGCCGAGCAGCGTCAGGACGCAGCCCAGCAGCCAGGCACGCACGTGGTTCACAGAGCGAGGATGGCTTCGGCCAGAACCTGGTCGCTGGCATCGCGTGCTTCTGGGACGCGCTGGCGAAGGGTGTCGAAGGCGGCCTCCAGTTGAGCGCCGCGGATCTCGCCATTGCTGGCGACGAAACTGGCGGCGTCATCGTGGGCTTGTTGCACCACTTTGGAGTCGCGGATGGACGTCGTGGTGTCAGAGGTGAAATCGATCGAACGGCCAAAGGCACGGACGATGATATTGCTGGTGGCCACCAGGGTTTGTGCCTGGGCCAGGTCGGCCAGCAGCAGCATGCCGAGGGCAGCGGCGATCAGCGGTTTACGCATGGAGCATCTCCGGAAGATACAAGGAGTCAGACATGTTTATTGGACGAGAATTGCCTCGGCCAGTTCACGGTCACCGACACAATGGTACGCATGGGCATAACGCAGCGAATCGAGTGCCGCCTGCAGGCGTGCTCCGCGGATCTGGCCGTCGGTGGCCACGAAGGCTGCGGCGTCGTCGCGGGCCTGGATGACCAGCTTGCGGTCGAACGGCGCGGAGGTCACCTTGCTGGTGACGTAACTGCTGGCGACCAGGCTCTGGGTGGTGACATCCATGGCATGGGCGCTTCCCACGCCAATAAGGGCGAACAGTAACGGCAACGAATAACGCATGGAGTTCTGAAGGCGACGGAGGTGAACGGCGAAGGCTACCCCGGATACGTCGGCCAAGGCCAGTGTGTCCGGTTTGAATGGGGCCGATGTGCAGCCCTCTCGCGGGTAAAGCCCCTTACACTGGCACTTGGCAGCTTCTTGGGGCTTACCCGCGCTCGGTAAGCAGTGTCAGAGCGCGAGGATGGCCTGGGCCAGTTGCGCGTCGCTTGCCTGCAGGCTTGGCAGCTGCTGGCGGATATGGATGAACGCGCTTTCAAGCTTGGCGCCGCGGATTGCGCCTTCGCTGCCGACGAAGGTCGCGGCATCGTCGCGGGCAGCCTGGACGATCTTGCTGTCACGGAACGACGAAGAGAGATCGGAGGTAGCGTCGGTGGAGGCGGCTACGCCGCGCACGACCGTGTCGGTGGTGACGACGAAGCTGGTGGCGTTGGCGGTGCCGGCCAGGGCCAGCAACAGGGCGGCGCCGATGAGGTGTTTACGGGACATGGTCGTGGACTCCTGCGTAAGGGTCTGGGTGGTTCTGGTTATCTGCCGCACGTTTGATCGCTCGCGATGCTTTCAACCAAGCGGCTGAACGAAGCGTATCACGCGGCGGCGGTGCAGAGGTTAACTGGACGGGCTTTGTGCGCAACTGTACTGGTCAATTCTCTGCTAATCAAAACTGTGCTGGTTTGCGCTGTGGTACGCGCACTAGAGCCCTGCAAACAAAAAGCCCGTCGCGGTTTCCCACGACGGGCTTTTGAAATTCTAGGGCGCCGGCCGAGGCCAGCGAGCCCGGGCTTAGCGCCAGAACGGCTTGCTCAGCTCTTCGTAACGCTGGGACTCGGTGATACCGGCGTCAGCCAGCAGACGACCGTCCAGGCGAGCCAGCTGACGACGGCTGCTGATACGACGCTGCCACAGCAGCAAGGTCGACAGGGCGCGCAGAGGCAGCGAAGCGTTGGAGGCTTGAGCGTTGTTTTCGAAAACCAGATCGGAACTGAGGGTACGTTCCATGATGTGTCATCCTTCCGCTTATGGCGGCATTAGGTAGTGATTTAACTGCTGCCAATGATCCTCCTTCGTCGTCCAGAACAGTAGATACAGTTCACCAGTATTGCGATCACTCAGTTAACTGTCTAAGCCGACTGTTGCACCTGAAATTGGCGAAACTGTACCGGTGCGCACTTGTTTGGTGCAAAAACAGCGCGCTCCGATTTCGTGTCAACACGAAATCGACGTTTTTACCAGTACAGTAGTACAGTTTTTGTGAGTTAAAGGCGGGCAAGCCAACAGACTGTGTAGGTCCGAATGCAATCGCGGGAGCAGCCCACCCCCACAGAGGTGAGGATGGGGCTGCTCCCGCGACAGGTCCAGGCAGGCTGTGCTGGATCAGCTGGCGAGCATGCGACCGCTTTCTTCTAGGTTTTCGTGCCAGCTCAACGCCTCGCGCAGAATGTGCGGGGTGTGGCCGCCACGTTGGCAGGCGCGGTCGAAGTAGTCGTTCAGCGCGGCGCGGTAGTCCGGGTGCACGCAGTTATCGATGATCGCCCGTGCGCGCTCGCGCGGGGCCAGGCCGCGCAGGTCAGCCAGGCCTTGCTCGGTGACGAGAATGTCCACGTCATGCTCGGTGTGGTCCACATGGCTGACCATCGGCACTACGCTGGAGATCGCGCCGCCTTTGGCGATCGACTTGGTGACGAATACGGCCAGATGGGCGTTGCGGGCGAAATCGCCGGAGCCGCCAATGCCATTCATCATCTTGGTGCCGCAGACGTGGGTGGAGTTTACGTTGCCATAGATGTCGAATTCCAACGCGGTGTTGATACCGATGATGCCCAGGCGACGCACCACTTCGGGGTGGTTGGAAATTTCCTGTGGACGCAGGACGAGCTTGTCCTTGTAGCGCTCCAGGTTGCCGAACACATCGGCGTTGCGGCGGGTCGACAGGGTGATCGAGCTGCCCGAGGCAAAGCGCAGCTTGCCGGCGTCGATCAGATCGAAGGTCGAGTCCTGCAGCACTTCGGAGTACATGGTCAGGTCTTCGAACGGCGACTCGATCAGACCGCACATGACCGCGTTGGCGATGCTGCCGATGCCGGCCTGCAGTGGGCCGAGCTTGTTGGTCATGCGGCCGGCATCCACTTCACGCTTGAAGAAGTCGATCAGGTGGTCGGCGATGGCCTGGGTTTCGTCGTCCGGCGGCAGCACGGTGGACGGCGAGTCGGGTTGGTCGCTGATCACGATGCCAACGATTTTGGCCGGGTCGATCGGGATTGCGGTGCTGCCGATGCGGTCATCGACTTTAACCAGCGGAATAGGGGTGCGAGTCGGGCGGTAGGTCGGGATATAGATGTCGTGCAAGCCTTCGAGGTTGGCGTTGTGCGACAGGTTGATCTCGACGATCACCTGCTTGGCGAAGATCGCGAAGCTGGCCGAGTTACCTACGGACGTGGTTGGAACGATGTGGCCTTGCTCGGTGATCGCCACGGCCTCGATGACCGCGATGTCCGGCAGCTTGAGCTGCTGGTTGCGCAGCTGCTCAACGGTTTCCGACAAGTGCTGGTCGATGAACATCACCTGGCCGTCGTTGATGGCCTTGCGCAGGGTGCTGTCCACTTGGAACGGCATGCGGCGGGCGAGCACGCCGGCCTCGGTCAGCTGCTTGTCCAGGTCGTTGCCCAGGCTGGCGCCAGTCATCAGGCTGATCTTCAGGGGCGACTGCTTGGCACGTTCGGCCAGGGCATGCGGCACGGCCTTGGCTTCGCCGGCGCGGGTGAAGCCGCTCATGCCGACGGTCATGCCGTCCTGGATCAGGCCAGCGGCATCAGCCGCACTCATTACCTTGCTGTGCAGGGAGGACAAGCGGATACGATCACGGTACATGGATTGTTATCTCGGGCTACTGAAGCTACTGGAGCGCAGTCTAGAGATTTCGCCCGTTGCCGTCCCGCGACCATGGTCGTAGGCGAAGGCTGGATTTAGAGCCGTTGATCTGGATCATGCAAACGAAAAACCCCCGGGCATGACACCCAGGGGTTTTAGGGGATTGCCTGCGCTTCTATATATAAGTGCAGGTGAGTCTGGCGATCATTCCACGGCCTTGACCATGTCCTCGATCACCTTCTTGGCATCCCCGAACACCATCATGGTCTTGTCCAGGTAGAACAGCTCGTTGTCCAGGCCTGCGTAGCCGCTGGCCATGGAGCGCTTGTTGACGATGATGGTCTTGGCCTTGAACGCCTCGAGGATCGGCATGCCGGCGATCGGCGACTTGGGGTCGTTCTTCGCTGCCGGGTTGACCACGTCGTTGGCGCCCAGCACCAGCACCACATCGGCCTGGCCGAACTCGGCGTTGATGTCTTCCATCTCGAAGACCTGGTCGTACGGCACCTCGGCTTCGGCCAGCAGCACGTTCATGTGCCCAGGCATGCGCCCCGCCACTGGGTGGATCGCGTACTTAACGGTCACGCCGTTATGGGTCAGCTTCTCGGTCAGTTCCTTGAGCGCGTGCTGGGCGCGGGCCACTGCCAGGCCGTAGCCAGGCACGATGATCACGCTGTCGGCGTTGCTCAGCAGGAAGGTCGCGTCGTCGGCCGATCCGGACTTCACCGGACGCTGCTCCTGGGAGCCTGCGCTGGCGCCGGCATCGGCATCGGCGCCGAAGCCGCCGAGGATGACGTTGAAGAACGAACGGTTCATCGCCTTGCACATGATGTACGAGAGGATCGCACCGCTGGAGCCGACCAGGGAGCCGGCAATGATCAGCATCGAGTTGTTCAACGAGAAGCCGATACCGGCCGCTGCCCAGCCCGAATAGCTGTTGAGCATGGACACCACCACCGGCATGTCGGCACCACCGATCGGAATAATGATCAGCACGCCCATGATGAACGCCAAGGCGAGCATCAGGGTGAAGGCACTGTAATGGCCAGTGAAGGTGAACAGCAGGCCCAAGGCAATGGTGGCCAGGCCCAGGATCAAGTTCAGCTTGTGCTGCCCGGTGAACTGTACCGGTGCGCCTTGGAACAGGCGGAATTTGTACTTGCCTGACAGCTTGCCGAAGGCGATGACTGAGCCGGAGAAGGTGATCGCACCGATGGCCGCACCGAGGAACAGCTCCAGGCGGTTACCGGTGGGGATCGGGTCGCTGATGCTGGCGACGATGCCCAGCGACTGCGGCTCGAGCACCGCGGCTATGGCGATGAACACCGCTGCCAGACCGATCATGCTGTGCATGAAGGCCACCAGCTCCGGCATCTTGGTCATCTCGACGCGCTTGGCCATGATCGAACCGGCGCTGCCGCCGATCAACAAGCCGACGATCACGTAGCCGATGCCGGCAGTCGCCAGCTCTGCACCCAGCTTGTAGATAAGGCCGACCGTGGTGAGGATCGCGATCCCCATGCCGATCATGCCGAACAGGTTACCCCGGCGCGAAGTGGTCGGGTGCGACAGGCCCTTGAGCGCCTGGATGAAGCAGACGGAGGCGACCAGGTAGAGAAGCGTTACCAGATTCATGCTCATGCTTACTTCTGCCCCTCGTTCTTGGTTTTCTTCTTGAACATCTCCAGCATGCGACGGGTGACCAGGAAGCCACCGAACACATTGACCGCCGCCAGGGCCACGGCCAGGGTCCCCATGACCTTGCCTGCCGGGGTCACGGTCAGCGCGGCGGCCAGCATGGCGCCCACGATGACGATCGCGGAGATGGCGTTGGTGACGGCCATCAGCGGGGTGTGCAGCGCTGGGGTGACGTTCCAGACCACGTGGTATCCCACATAGATGGCCAGCACGAAGATGATCAGGTTGTAGATGCCATGGGAAATCAGCATGTCTTCCATTGTCGTGCTCCTTAACCGTTCTTGCGCACGACCTGGCCGTCGCGGCACATCAGGCACGCGGCGACGATGTCGTCTTCGAGGTTGATCACCAGCGCGCCGTCCTTGTCGAACAGCAGCTTCATGAAGTCCAGCAGATTGCGTGCGTAGAGCGCCGAGGCATCGGCAGCGACCTGGGCTGGCAGGTTGGTCGGGCCGACGA
Organism: Pseudomonas guariconensis; assembly: GCF_900102675.1. GTDB lineage: Bacteria > Pseudomonadota > Gammaproteobacteria > Pseudomonadales > Pseudomonadaceae > Aquipseudomonas > Aquipseudomonas guariconensis. The sequence continues at coordinate 5,287 of NZ_FMYX01000004.1, read as the reverse complement.
TGGTAACGCCCTCTGCCATTACCACCTGATCCGCTACGGTCAGCGGGCAGTTACCGCCTTGGGCGGCGGCCAGGTCGATGACCACGGCACCGGGCTTCATCTGCGCGACGGTTTCGGCGCTGAGCAGTGTCGGTGCCTTGCGCCCGGGAATCAGCGCGGTGGTGATGACGATATCGGCCTGCTTGGCGCGTTCGTGCACGGCCTGGGCCTGGCGTTGCATCCAGCTGGCTGGCATGGGACGGGCGTAGCCACCGACACCTTCGGCGCATTCGCGCTCCTCATCGGTCTCGTAGGGCACATCGATGAACTTGGCGCCCAAGGACTCAATCTGCTCCTTCACGGCCGGGCGTACGTCCGACGCCTCGATCACCGCACCGAGACGCTTGGCTGTGGCAATGGCCTGAAGGCCCGCGACGCCGGCGCCAAGAATCAGCACTCGAGCCGCCTTTACCGTACCGGCAGCAGTCATCAGCATCGGCATGAAGCGCGGATAGTAATGGGCCGCCAGCAACACGGCTTTGTACCCGGCAATGTTGGCCTGGGATGACAACACGTCGAGGCTCTGGGCACGGGAAGTGCGTGGCGCAGCCTCGAGGGCGAAGGCGGTGATACCGCGTTCGGCCATCTTGGCGATCATGTCGTTGTTGAACGGGTTGAGCATGCCCACCAGCAGCGTGCCGCTGTTGATCTGCGCAAGCTCTTGATCACTGGGTGCGACTACCTTGAGCACCAATTGCGCGCCGAAGGCATCGGCGGCATTGCCCAGGGAAGCGCCTGCGGCCTCATAGGCACTGTCCGGAATGCTGGCATTGAGCCCTGCCCCCCGTTGGACGGTGACCTGATGACCCTGGCCAACCAGCTTCTTGATGGTTTCCGGGGTGGCGGCGACCCGCGTTTCGCCCGTCTGCGTCTCGAGAGGAACACCAATGTGCACGACTTATTCTCCTGCGGTGACCTTTTGTCTTTGTTGAAGCCAGCGCACTTCGGGTGGTGCGTCTGGTGCGGCCGTTCAGCATGAACCCGCCGGTTCCGGGGCGGGTCGAGCATTTTGCAGACGAACCGAAGGGGCTTCAACCGGTTCTGAAGCGATACGAAGCCAAAACTACAAGTCACCCTGTGACCGTATGTCGCAACAAGCCGAAAGCGGCCCGTCAAACACAGGGTATTCGGAGATTAAGGTAAAAACTGCAATTTTTTGTAGGCGTTTCGCGGATGCGTTCGTGGATGTCGCAAATAAGCTCTGAAAGCCGCGTGGTTGCACGGTTTGAAGGCATTTTTAATGCAACCTGAACAGTTTTCTAATTGGCGACAAATCCTTATATCTGTAGGTGTTTAAAATAATTAACTACAGGGTCAGGTTTTCGTGGCGTCACGATGGGTCGCGGTGTAGTGGTCGGCCTGTTGCACCAGCCAATCGCGGAAAGCGCGCAGCGATGCCGATTCCACCTTGCGGTCTGGAATCATCAGGTAATAGGCCTTGGCACTGGCCAGAGCGTGGCGGTTCGCGATGACCAGCCTGCCCTCCTCCAGCTCACGCTGGATCAGGAACGGCGGAATCAGGGCGATGCCCATCTCGTGCATGGCGGCTTGGGCGAGCATTGAGAATAGCTCATAGCGCGGGCCTGTCATGTCGCGCTCAACATTCATGTCCAGATGCCCAAACCATTGTCGCCAGGCGTAGGGTCGGGTGGTCTGTTGCAGCAGTGGTAACTCGGCGATGCGTCGCGGCTCCAGGCTGCCCTGCCCCTCCAGTAGCGCCGGGCTGCACACCGGCACGGGGTTTTCGCCCATCAGTCGATGGGATTGGGTGCCGGACCAGTCCCCGTCGCCGAAATAAATGGCCGCATCGAAGGCGGTGTCGGCGAACAGGAACGGTCGCGTGCGATTGGTGAGGTTCACCGTGACGTCCGGGTGACGCTCCTGAAAGTCCTTCAGGCGCGGCAGCAGCCATTGCGTGCCGAAAGTCGGCACCACGGCCAGTTCGATCACGTTCGCACCCTGCTGACGCATTACCGACAAGGTATCGCGCTCGACCGCATCGAGCTGCGCTGCGACCTGGCGACTGTAAGACAAGCCTGCCTCGGTCAACTTCACCCCGCGGCGAGAGCGGCGGAACAGTTCCACATTCAGAAAAGCCTCCAAGCCACCGATTTGCCGACAAACGGCACCCTGGGTGAGGGCCAATTCCTGAGCGGCCTTGGTGAAGCTCTCGTGGCGTGCCGCCGCCTCGAAGCAGACCAATGCCGTGGTGCTGGGAATCTTGCGGCGCATGTACGTCAACCTCACTTGTCAGCCGTTGAATCTAGGATTTTTCAGTTTTTCGAAGTGAGAAAATAGCACTAAACGGTGCGCAATCCTCGTTTGTCCAGACGGCTGATCGGGCCTAGGATCAAGGCACAAGAAACTCAGCTTCCAATTTCGAGGTATTCGCTCATGGCCGGTAAAGCAAGCTTCAACTGGATCGACCCGCTGCTGCTGGACCAGCAGCTCACTGAAGAAGAGCGCATGGTCCGTGACAGCGCGTATCAGTTCGCCCAGGACAAGCTGGCGCCCCGTGTGCTGGAGGCCTTCCGCCACGAGCAGACCGATCCTGCGATCTTCCGCGAGATGGGCGAAGTCGGCCTGCTCGGCGCCACTATCCCGGTCGAATACGGCGGCAGCGGCTTGAACTACGTGTGCTATGGCCTGATTGCCCGTGAGGTGGAGCGCATCGACTCTGGCTATCGCTCGATGATGAGTGTTCAGTCGTCGCTGGTGATGGTGCCGATCAACGAGTTCGGCAGTGAGGCACAGAAACAAAAGTACCTGCCCAAGCTCGCCGCCGGTGAGTGGATCGGCTGCTTCGGCCTGACCGAGCCGAACCACGGCTCCGATCCGGGTTCGATGATCACCCGCGCGCGCAAGGTCGATGGCGGCTACCGTCTCACCGGCAGCAAGATGTGGATCACCAACAGCCCGATCGCCGATGTCTTCGTGGTATGGGCCAAGGACGATGCCGGCGACATCCGCGGCTTCATTCTTGAAAAGGGCTGGGAAGGCCTGAGCGCGCCGGCAATTCACGGCAAAGTCGGCCTGCGGGCCTCGATCACCGGCGAGATCGTCATGGACAACGTGTTCGTGCCGGAAGAGAACATGTTCCCTGAAGTGCGCGGTCTGAAAGGCCCGTTCACCTGTCTGAATTCCGCCCGCTATGGCATCTCCTGGGGCGCCCTGGGGGCAGCCGAGGCCTGCTGGCACACCGCTCGCCAATACACGCTGGACCGCAAGCAGTTTGGCCGTCCGTTGGCTGCCAACCAGCTGATCCAGAAGAAGCTGGCCGACATGCAGACCGAGATCACCCTGGCGCTGCAGGGCTGCCTGCGCTTGGGGCGGATGAAGGACGAGGGTACCGCAGCGGTGGAGATCACCTCCATCATGAAGCGCAACTCGTGCGGCAAGGCATTGGACATCGCCCGTATGGCGCGTGACATGCTCGGTGGCAACGGTATTTCCGACGAGTTCGGTGTGGCCCGCCATCTGGTCAACCTCGAGGTGGTCAACACCTATGAAGGTACCCATGATGTGCACGCGCTGATCCTGGGTCGTGCCCAGACTGGAATCCAGGCGTTCTATTGATAAAGGAGCTGGCCATGGGTGCGCTATCACATCTGCGGGTGCTGGATCTTTCGCGCGTGCTGGCGGGCCCTTGGTCCGGTCAGATCCTTGCCGACCTTGGGGCTGATGTGATCAAGGTCGAGCGCCCAGGCACAGGGGACGATACCCGTTCCTGGGGGCCGCCCTTCCTAAAGGACGCCCAGGGTGAGAACACCAGCGAAGCGGCCTATTACCTGTCGGCCAACCGAAACAAGCGGTCGGTTACCATTGACTTCACCCAGCCTGAAGGCCAACGCCTGGTGCGTGAGCTGGCGGCGAAGTCCGACATCGTCATCGAGAACTTCAAGGTGGGCGGCTTGGCGGCCTATGGGCTGGACTATGCGAGCCTGAAGGCGGTCAATCCCAAGCTCATCTATTGCTCGATCACCGGTTTCGGTCAGACTGGTCCTTATGCCAAGCGCGCCGGATATGACTTCATGATCCAAGGGTTGGGCGGGCTGATGAGCCTGACCGGCCGCCCGGAAGGTGAAGAAGGCGCGGGACCGATCAAGGTGGGGGTCGCCTTGACCGACATCCTGACGGGGTTGTATTCGACAGTGGCGATCCTGGCTGCCCTCGCCTATCGCGATCAGACCGGCGTCGGTCAGCACGTGGACATGGCGTTGCTGGATGTTCAAGTGGCCTGCTTGGCCAACCAGGCGATGAACTACCTGACTACGGGCACCCCGCCACGGCGGTTGGGCAATGCACATCCTAATATCGTGCCTTACCAGGATTTCCCGACGGCGGATGGCAACTTCATTCTCACCGTTGGCAACGATGGGCAGTTCCGTAAGTTTGCCGAAGTGGCTGGCCAGCCACAGTGGGCAGACGACCCGAGGTTTGCCACCAACAAACAGCGTGTGGCCCATCGTGCCGAGCTGATTCCGTTGATTCGCCAGGCCACGGTGTTCAAGACCACGGCTGAATGGGTCAGTGAGTTGGAAAAGGCAGGCGTGCCTTGCGGACCGATCAACGACCTGGCGCAGATGTTCCAGGATCCCCAGGTGCTGGCGCGTGGTTTGGCGCTCGATATTGCTCACCCGCTAGCGGGTAGCGTACCGCAGGTGGCCAGTCCCATTCGGTTGTCCGAGACGCCGGTCGAGTATCGTCAGGCGCCGCCATTGCTCGGTGAGCATACTAACGCTGTGTTGGAGGAGGTGTTGGGTATGGATATCGAAGCGGTGCTGCGTTTGAGAAGCGCCGGAGTGATATGAAGTTCTCCCTACCTTCTCTATATAGAGAAGCGGGGAGGCCGTCAGGCCTCCCCGCTTTGCTTTTCAGCCGGATTAAGGGTTTTTGAAAATAAGTGTTGACGGGGTTTCGAATCCCCTTATAATGCGCCCCACTTCCGACGTAGTCGAAACGCAAAACTCCTTGATAATCAACGAGTTGAACGCTTCAGGTAATATCGGAAGGGCTTCGGTCTTCTGATCGGCAGCGGTGAAAAAAGGCAGTTGACAGCAGGTTTTAACGCTGTATGATTCGCCTCCCGCTACGAGAGATCGCAGCGAGTTAAGCGGTTGAAGTTGAACGGGTTTCTCGGAAAAAACTTCAAAATAAACGCTTGACAGACTTAGAGGAAAGCGTAGAATGCGCGGCCTCGGTTGAGCAAAGCGCTTAACCAAATCGCTCTTTAACAATCGAATCAAGC
>NZ_FMYX01000013.1 GCF_900102675.1 Pseudomonas guariconensis | reverse complement strand
CTCCCAGTTGACCGCCTTGGCACCGTTCTCGCAGAACTTGACCATGTCGCTTCCCGGCGATTCGCCCCAGGCACAACCGGGGCAGTCGAAGCCGCTGTTCTGGTTGGTCTTGAGCATCATGCGCAGGTTCTTGAAGGCATTCTCGCTGCCCAGCCAGGCCTTGGTCACGCTCTTGAGCGCGCCCCAACCGGCGGCCGGGCCGTTGTAACTTCTGATATGTTCTTCTTCGCTCATCGGGCTACCCTTTGATTGATACTCGGCGGGAGATCGAATTGAAGCGCTCACGTTCAACTCACGTACAGAAGTTGAAAAACACACTTCAAACTTTGACAGCAGCAGACTATTTTTGCCGCCACCCTCCGTCAAATCAAAAGTAATGACGACATGATCAGGTTTATCTATCACTGCCGCCAGGGCTTTATCCCCGCGAACTTTCCGGGTGTGATCGACGCTATTGATCACGTATTAATAAAAAACAATCACACGCTCGAGAGCGTTGCATCAGTTAAAGAGGCCATTAATTAAGTTTCGTTGCGAGCCCATTCGTTTTTGCGGGTAATCCGCCCTTGCAGGCTCGGGCTCACTGCCGCGAGCCGCAACGCTCGGCGGCCTTTAGGTGCGGCACGAAATTGCACGGCCGATGCCGCGAATCCAGCTGCTCCACCAAAATCCCCTCCCAGGCCGTACGGCAGGCCCCGGTGGAGCCCGGCAGGCAACACACCAGCGTGCCGTTGGCCAGCCCTGCCAGCGCGCGGCTCTGCACCGTCGAGGTGCCGATATCCAGGATCGACAGGGCTCTGAACAGCTCGCCAAAGCCTTCGATGTGCTTGTCCAGCAGACAAGCCACCGCCTCTGGGGTACTGTCACGCCCGGTGAAGCCGGTGCCGCCGGTGATCAATACCACCTGCACCTGATCGTCAGCGATCCAGCCTGCGACCTGGGCTCGAATCCGATAGAGGTCATCCTTGAGCAAGGTTCGAGCCACCAATCGATGCCCCATTTCCACCGCGCGCGAGGCCAGCAACTCGCCGGATGTATCGGTTTCGAACGTCCGGGTATCGCTGACCGTCAACACGGCGACATTCAGAGGAATAAATTGCGCAGTGGGTTTTGAACTCATCGTGAACACTCTAACTAAACAGGGGCCGTCATTCGCGAGAAACTAGAGCGCCCGCCCCTGTTCGTCCAATCAATAATTCATACTGCATTATCGATATCGCCTATCATCGTCTGCTGATCAGCAGGATCTATCAGGTGTTCGTAAATTCCCATTGGACACTCTTGTTCTTTCATTTTACTTTTCGCCGCCACAGGGTTTCGACCCTTCTCAACACACTGACTGCCAGCGTCAACAGGTAAACGATCGGTTCAATGCAACACACCTCCGATACGACTCATGTGTTTGCAGGGCGAGCGATGGATATCAAACAACTTAAATTTCTAATTGCGCTGGATCAGACCCGGCACTTTGGCCAGGCCGCTGCGCTGTGCCATATCACCCAGCCGACCCTCTCGATGCGCCTGCGCAACCTGGAGGACGAGTTGGGCTTGGTGCTGGTGACTCGTAGCCAGCGATTCGAAGGGTTCACCGAGGCGGGCGAACGGATTCTGGCCTGGACGCGCACCCTGTTAGCCGCCTATGACGGCCTGCAGAGCGAAGCCGCCAATTGCCGTGGACAGATCGTCGGTAGCCTGCGCATCGGCATGGTGCCGCTGTCGAGCTTCAATGCCATGCAGTTGCTCAAGCCGCTGCTCGCGCAGTACACCGAACTCACCGTCCAGCTGTCATCGCTCAGCTCCGAACAGGTGATCGATGGCCTGAGCCGTAACCAGCTTGACCTGGGCATCTGCTACCTCGATCGGGTCAACAGCAGTTATTTCGAGATCATCGAGCTGGGCGCCACCCGCATGGGCTTGCTGTACGACACCCGGCATTTTCGCTTCGACGGGCCCGAATTACCTTGGGAAACGCTCGCCGGGTTACCGCTTGGCTTGCTCTCCCAAGGCATGCACTACCGCCAATCGCTGGATTTGAGCTTGCGCAGCCGCGGCCTGCACCCAACCCCCGTGCTTGAAAGCGATTCGACCTATCAGTTGATCCAGGCCGTCTGCGCCGGGCTGTGCTGCGCCATCATGCCGCTCGACGATGGGCTGGAGGAGCTGAGTGAACATATCCGCATCATCCCCATCGCCAGCGCCAACATCCATGCACCGGTCGGCCTGCTGCTGCGCCGCAACGAGCCACGCTCGGCGCTGGCGGAAAAATGCTTCGCCCAGGCCCGGGACTTGCTCACGCCGAGCCCGCCCCCGGCCATTGGCCAGAAAGCCTGACCACCCGACAGACAGCGTCCTCGAGCCTGCCCTCAGCCGGCATGTCAGCATGCCCCGGAGCCCCAATGCCCCCCACCGTCGACTCGCCTTCCTTGACCCACCTGGACACGCGCGGCAACGCCCAGATGGTCGATGTCACCGACAAATCCGAAACGCACCGCCAGGCCACCGCCGAAGCCTGGGTGCGGATGAAGCCTGAAACCCTCAACCTGATCGTCACCGCAGGTCACCCCAAGGGCGATGTCTTCGCGGTGTCGCGCATCGCCGGCATCATGGCCGCCAAGCGTACCCACGAGCTGATCCCGCTGTGCCATCCGTTGCTGTTGACGGCGGTCAGCGTGGAGATCAAGGCGGTCAACCCGGACTCGGTGCGCATCATCGCCACCTGCAGCCTCAAGGGCGTCACCGGTGTGGAAATGGAGGCCTTGACCGCAGCGAGTGTCGCGGCGCTGACCCTTTATGACATGTGCAAGGCCGTCGATCGCAGCATGCAGATCGACTGGGTGCGCCTGCTCAGGAAATCCGGCGGACGTTCCGGTACCTATCGTCTGGAGGCGCTGCCGTGATCCGGCTTCAGTACTTCGCACGCTTTAGGGAGCAGTTGGGCATTGACAGCGAATCGCTGCCTTGGACACCCGCGCTGGCCAGCCTGCGCGATCTGCGGGACCGGCTGGCCGAGCGCGGTGAACCCTGGACCACGACGCTGGGGCATTCAGGCCTGATGTGTGCGCGCAACGAGGCGCTCTGTGACCTGGATGAGCCGTTGCACGATGGCGACGACGTGGCGTTCTTCCCGCCGGTCACCGGGGGTTAGTGCGGGGACGCCCACGCCGCCATGCAGCCGGCGCTTAAATGACCCGGCTGCCCACACTCACCGGCTCGCCATCCTGCGCCGGTACTGGCGAGCGCGCAGGGCATTGGCCAGTTGCTGCACGAGCAACGCCCAACCCGGCGCCACCGCAGGATCAGTCGCCTTGCCCCGGGCAAGCTTGTTCAACTGATACTTGACCACCGCCATGTTGGCCAACGAGGCAAGCGCTTTGTTCTTCCAGGTGATCGCCGGCAGTTGCGGGGCGCTGAGCTGCCCCGCCTGCCAATCACGCGGCAAGGCAGGGTCGATCGCCAGCGCCGTGCCGATGCCGACCATGTCGACGCCACTGTCGATCACCTGTTCTGCAACCGGCAGCCGGCGGATACCGCCGGTCACCATGACCGGCATCCTCGCCACTTCGCGAATCTCGCGGGCGAATTCCAAAAAGTAGGCCTCCCGCGCCAATGTGCGGCCATCCCGCGCCTGGCCTTGCATGGCTGGGGCTTCATAGCTACCGCCGGAAAGCTCGACAAGATCGATGCCCAGTGGGTTGAGCAAGCCCACGACCTCTTTGGCATCGTCGGCACTGAAGCCGCCGCGCTGGAAGTCAGCCGAATTGAGCTTTACCGCGACGGCAAAGCCTGGCGACACCGCAGCCCGCACAGCCTTGACGATCTCCAGCAACAGGCGCGCGCGGTTCTCGAGGGCGCCGCCCCATTGGTCGGTACGCTGGTTGGTCAACGGCGAAAGGAACTGGCTGAGCAGGTAGCCATGGGCGGCGTGAATCTGCACGCCGGTAAAGCCCGCCTGCTCTGCCAACTGCGCGCTTCGGGCAAAACGCCGGATGATGTCCTCGATGACCTGCGTCGTCATGGCCTGGGGCTTGCTGAAATGCCGGGACATCGTGCCCAGTTCCAGCGCCACGGCCGAAGGCGCCCAGGTCGCCTGACCAAGGTTGGCCGGCATCTGGCGGCCGGGGTGGTTGATCTGCAGCCAGAACTGCGCCCCCTGCGCCTGCCCGATGCGCGCCCACTGCCGGAACCGCTCCAGGTGCAGTTCATCTTCCAGAACGACACCACCGGGGCCCGTCATGGCGCGGGAGTCGACCATCACATTGCCGCTGATGAGCAGGCCTGCGCCACCCTCCGCCCACGCCTGGTACAGGCGCATCAATCGAGCAGATGGCGCGTGGTCGGCATCGGCCATGTTTTCTTCCATGGCCGCCTTGGCGATCCGGTTTGCGAGGGTGGAGCCGTTAGGCAGTACGAGGGGGGTGAAGGCGTTCATAGCGGCACCTCATTGGACGGTGCCAGCGACGATATCCTTAAAGCCAACTTTAAGGTCAATACCCAGATGGAGGACGAAGTCGATTAGCGCTCGATGTCAGACTTGTTGACGGCCATGTCCTCACGCAACTGGATGAGTACGCGCTGTGTGTTGTCCGCGCATGCCATGCCTTCGGGCTTGCTCTGGACGCCATCGATCACCAGCAGCAGTTGCGCCTTGTTGCGCGCCAACTGTTGTTGCAGCGCCTCGATTTCCTCGACCTTGCGCTTGAGCCCGTCGAGCAGTTCATCATGGCGCCAGCCGTTGGCGTTGACGGGCATCAGATGGCGGATCTGCTCCAAGGTGAAACCCGCTGCCTGGGCGCTGGTGATCATCTCCAGCACCCAGACGGCGTCAGCGTCGTAGTCACGGTAACCGTTGGCCTTGCGCTCGACGGCTTGGATCAACCCACTCGCCTCATAGAAACGAATGCGCGATGGCGCCAGGCCGGTGATCTTCGCCAACTCGCCAATTTTCATGAAGCACCTTGTGATGGATGGACCTTGAAGCTCACTTTAATCCTCAGGCGGACGATGGGCCAAGCGGATCTTGGTGTCTGAAATGTGTCCGCACGAAGGTAAATGAACAATCCTTTCAACGCAGTGAGGGCCCGCGTGGATACCTTCGAGCAGCGCCTAGAGACCTGCAATGACCTCAGCTGCGGTAGTCACTTGGCCGAAGTGGTGCTTCCACAGGTCGATGCCCAGTTGGCCAGACCGGTCCAGGGTCGAGCCTACGGTCAAGTCGGTGATCAGCGTCGGGCTCAGCCCTGCATCGAACAGCGCGAAGCCCGCAGCCAGCACGCAGGTTTCTGTCTGCAAGCCGCAGACCAGGACCCGGTCGACGCCCAGGCGCTTGAGGTATTCGATCGTTGCGGGCGTTTGCCCATAGCCATGCTTGATGAAGACTTCATCGGCCTCGATCAGGCTCTCGTCTTCGGCCGCCGGGTGCCAGCCGAGCTGACGGTGAAACGGCGTGACCTGCTCGTCATGCAGCTCGATGGACGCGACAGTGGGAATCTTCGCTGACAAATGTCGGATGCGATCGATGAGCCATTCCGGCGGGTTGAACGTGGACTGGACGTCGACAATGAGCAGCACCTGCTCCATGGGCATTTCCTAGCGCGATGTGAAAAGCGCCGAGTATATCGTCCGAACGCGTTCGGGCGCTTCCGTGCAGCCCATCGCAAACTTTGTCGCCCACCCTACAGCCCTGGTTAACCGGCACGGGCAACGACCTCTCAAGTCGCCGCTGTGAGGGGCCACACGCGTTCGCAGGGGCCGCCTCTGGTCATGTGAACGAATCTTCATGTTTCGCGCAGGCGCCTGCCACCGGGCAGATCAGCGGTTTCGCAGCGGCTCGCTGCCCGAGAGTATCTTGAGCCTCCTTCCCCCGTTGCGTAGCATCGCCCGCCCTCGCGCAGCCCTCTCCCGATCACCAGAGCTTCCGATGCCCCAACCGATTCCCTTGAAGGACCACGAAAAGGAAAAACACCTGGTCAATCGCAGGCTGCTGGCCTGTGCGACGCTGGTGATGAGCCTGGTGGTGGTGCTGGTGGGCCGGCTGTATGTGTTGCAGGTGCTGCAACACGACCAGCAAACCGCAGTGTCGGAAAACAACCGCGTGCACGTGCTGCCCATCCCGCCGGAGCGCGGGTTGATCTACGACCGCAACGGCGTGGTGCTGGCTGACAACAAACCCAGCTTCAACCTGACCATGACTCGCGAGCGCGCAGGCGACAGCGCCCAGGTGCTCGATACCCTGGCCCAGGTGCTGGGCCTGGGCGAGGACGAGCGCAAGCAATTCGACAAGGACCTGCGCCGGGGCCGCAAACCGTTCGAGCCGGTGACGCTGATGTTCGGCCTGTCCGAAGAGCAGATCGCGCTGATCGCGGTCAATCAGTTCCGCCTGCCGGGCCTGGACGTGGAGGCGCAGTTCATCCGTGAGTACCCGTTGGGCGAGCACTTCGCCCACTCGGTGGGTTATGTCGGGCGTATCAACGAAAAAGAAGCCAAGACCCTCGACAACACCGAGTATCGCGGCACTCAGTCAATCGGCAAGACCGGCATTGAGCGCTTCTACGAAGACCAGCTCCATGGCCACGTGGGCTATGAAGAAGTCGAGACCAACGCCCAGGGCCGGGTCATGCGGGTGCTGCGCCACCAGGATCCGATACCGGGCAAGGACTTGGTCCTGACCTTGGACGCCCATCTGCAGCAAGCGGCCGAAAAAGCGCTCGGCGAGCGTCGTGGCGCAGTGGTGGCGCTGGACCCGGCCACGGGCGATGTCCTGGCGATGGTGAGCAATCCGGCGTTCGACCCCAACCTGTTCGTCAAGGGCATCAGCTTCAAGCAGTACGCCGCCTTGCGCGACTCGATCGATCGACCACTGTTCAACCGTGTGCTGCGCGGTCTGTATGCGCCAGGCTCGACGGTCAAGCCGGAAGTGGCCATCGCCGGCCTGGACAGTGGCGTGATCACCCCCGCCAGCCGCGTCTTCGACCCGGGTTACTACACGCTGCCCAACTACGACCACAAGTACCGCAACTGGAACCGCAGCGGCGATGGCTGGGTGGACATGTACAGCGCGATCATGCGGTCCAACGACACCTACTTTTACGACCTGGCACACAAGCTGGGCATCGAGCGCCTGCATGACTACATGGCCGAGTTCGGGCTGGGCCAAAAGGTCTCCCTGGACATGTTCGAGGAGGCACCGGGCCTGATGCCCTCCCCGGCCTGGAAGCGCGCCACCCGCCGCCAGGCCTGGTTCCCTGGCGAGACCTTGATCCTCGGGATCGGCCAGGGCTACATGCAGGTCACCCCACTGCAACTGGCACAGGCCACCAGCCTGCTGGCCAGCAAAGGCGTGTGGCATCGTCCGCACCTGGCGCTGAGTGTAGGAGGCCAGGCGCCCGTGGACCCGCACCCGATGCCGGACATCGTGCTGCACGACAAGCACGCCTGGGACCAAGTCAACACCGGCATGCAGATGGTCATGCACGACCCACGCGGGATCGCCCGCGCTGCGGCAGCCGGGGCCCAGTACCGCATCGCGGGCAAGAGCGGCACCGCGCAGGTGGTGGCGATCCGTCAGGGCGAGCGCTACAACCGCGACAAGACCCTCGAACGTCACCGGGACAATGCCCTGTTCGTCGGTTTCGCACCGGCCGAGCACCCCAGTATCGTGGTGGCGGTGATGATCGAGAACGGCGAAGCCGGTGGCCGGGTGGCCGGGCCTGTGGTGCGCGAAGTCATGGATGCCTGGCTGCTCGACGACCAGGGCCATTTAAAGGTGCAGTACGCTGGCGGCACGGGCCAGCCCGCGGTGCCCCACGCCTGAGCGTCAGCGAATCTGATGCTTGTGCAGCAAGCGGTAGAACGTAGGCCTGGAAATCCCCAGCACCTTGGCCGCGACACTGAGGTTGTCGCTGTGCCGATCGAGCACATCCGAAAGCGCCTGGCGCTCGGCCCGGTGCTTGTAGTCTTCCAAAGTGCCCAGTAACTGCTCGTCCTGCTCGATCATCTGCAGCCCCAGGTCCTGTGCCTCGATCTGTCGGCCCTCGGCCAGCACCAAGCCGCGACGCACCCGGTTGGCCAGCTCCCGCACATTGCCCGGCCAGTCGTGCCGGCCCATGGCCGCCAGGGCGCGGTCGCTGAACGAGCGAGGCCGGCGTCCGGTCTCCAGGCTGTAGAAATGCGCGAAATGGCTGGCCAGCATCGACAAGTCGCCGTGGCGGTCACGCAGCGGCGCGGTGATCACCTGCAGGACATTGAGCCGGTAATAGAGGTCCTCGCGAAAGCGCCCCTGCACGATGGCCTTTTCCAAGTCAACGTGGGTAGCCGCCAGAACGCGCACATCCACCGGGATCGGTTGGTCGCCGCCGACCCGCTCGATGTGTTTTTCCTGCAGAAAGCGCAACAGGTTGGCCTGCAGCTCCAAAGGCAGGTCGCCAATTTCGTCGAGGAACAATGTCCCGCCATTGGCGGCCTCGATACGCCCCACCTTGCGCTGATGGGCGCCGGTGAACGCGCCCTTTTCATGGCCGAACAGTTCGGACTGGATCAAGTGCTCGGGGATCGCGCCGCAGTTGATGGCGACGAACGGTTTGTCGCTGCGCTGGGATTGCCGGTGCAGGGTACGCGCCACCAATTCCTTGCCGGTGCCGCTTTCGCCGCGGATCAGCACCGGCGACTCGGTCGGTGCCAGCTTGCCCAGTAACTTGCGCAGTTCGCGGATCGGCCGGCTTTCACCCAACAGTTCATGGGTCGGTTCATCCACCCGGACGGTGCCCTTGCCGCGCAAACGGGCCATGCCGAAGGCGCGCCCGAGCGTGACCTGCACACGCGACACGTCGAACGGCAAGGTGTGGAAATCGAAGAACCACTCACAAACGAAGTCACCGACGTTCTGCATGCGCAGTTGCTCGGGGCTGAGCACGGCGATCCATTCGGTATTGCTGCGGGCGATCAGGTCCTTGACGGCATCGGGATGACGCAAATGCGTGGCCTGCAAGCGCAACAAGCCGACATCGCACGGATGCTCAAGCGCCGAGGTCAGCGAACAGCTATGCACAGCCCAGCCGACGCTGCGCAAGCCCGGTAGTAGACGGTGGCAATCGTCGCAGGGATCGACGATCAGCAGACGGCGTTGGGTGGTCGGTTCGAGCATGACTGTTCCTTGACGCCAATAGTTGGTTTTTCATGTAGAAACAGTAAGTTGCAACGTCCGAATTAACAGTAGCAATGAACCTGAGTTGGCCCAGTACCGTTTGTCCGCCAATTGCATTCGGCGATGGGGCGCTCGGGAATCTTTCAAAGTTTCCAGCGTCACAGCCGGCACAGGTTGCAGACATACTTTTGCCGACTTGAAAAAAAATTCGCCGCCCGTGTGACTTCACCCCTGACTTGGAGCATCAGTACGAATAACCCCGCGCTGCGCCTCCTTGAATATGAAGCAACGCGGACATCTTTTCGCTGTTTGGGACCATAGAGAGACCGAACCATGAACGCCCCGCTCCGTGTCAACGAAGCACTGCTGATCGCCGACCACGCCTTCGAACCTTTCCAGTGCGTAGCCTGGGATGCACCCAACGGTACTGGTGAGCTGAGCCTGGCAGTGATCGACCGGACCAACACGCGTATCGGCAGCAAGCAAGTCTCCTCGCGTATCTATTCCGACCCTGCGCAATGGGCCAGCTTGATCGAGGAGGTGCGTGCCGAACTTTGCGAAAAAGGTTACGACCTGCAACCCTGGTCGATGCCGAAATAATATCGGCGCCCTGCAAGTGCGTGCCAGGCCACGCACTTGTGCAACTTTCTTTTTGCCCTTCCGGCAACTTTTGTCATTGCGACATATCGTCGCAACTTCGACTTTCAACGTTAATCAATTCAACTCCCTGAACTGCTGGATATGCCGATATTCGGCCTGCAGTTGTTCGGCCAGTTGCCGCGCACGCCCCAGGCGCACCGCCGCCAGCTCAATGTCCACCAGCACCGTCGCGCATGGCATGGGTTGCAGTGCATTCCAGCGTTGCAGGCGACCATCGGTCAGCACCAAGCAACGCTGTGTTTCCTGCGGGTAACGCTTGGCCCGTGCCCGCAACCAGTGCTGCGCCTCTTCAAGGGCAGCGATCAACGGCGTACCGCCCCCCGCCCCGAGCGCTTGCAACCAGGGTCGCAGGGCGGCCGATGCCTTGAGGCCATGGCGCTGCCAACGCGGCGCGCCGCCACTGGCGGTGAGCAGGGCTAGGCGGGCGCGTTGGCGATAGGCCTGATCGAACAGCTCGACCAGCAGCCCCTTGGCGTGTGCCAGCGCCTGCTGGCGCCGGGTCGAAGCCGAGGCGTCAACGATCACCAGCCATAATTCCGGCGCCTGGGCCTGGCGCTGCTGCCAACACAGGTCATGGCGATGCCGTGGTCGCCCTTTGAGCAATGTCGCAAGCCACGCCACACGCGTAGCACCACCGATCCGCACGCGACCACGGGGCGTGCCGCTCAGGGTGCCCGGCTGGGGCTTGGCATCCGCCGCCTGGGCGGCGGGCTTGCGGATGCTCAGGGCTTTTTTGCCCAGTTCGGCACCTCGCGCCGTGCCCCGGTGGCGACCGTTTGTGGGGGCAACGCGCCCCAATCCCCCTGCCCACCTTGGGGGTCGGAATGAGCTTGGGTCTGAGGCGGTGGTGAGGTGGAGGATGCGCTGGTCGGGGGCGTCTCTCGGCGTCGATGGCGCAGGGCGAATTCCGCCACAGCCTGCACATCGGCTTCCTCTATCGCATCGCCGCCGCGCCAGGCGGCATGGGCACGGGCGGCCCGCAACCAGACCAGGTCGGCGCGCATGCCATCGACCCCAGCGCTGAAACAGCCCTCTGTGATCCAGGCCAAGGCGCGATCGTCCAGCGGGATGCTGTCCAGGCGCTGACGTGCGGCCTGGCAGCGTTCGCGCAGGTCTGCCTGAGCCTGCGCCCATTGGGCGCAGAACGCCTGCGGATCACTGTCGAAGGCCAGTCGCCGACGAATGATCTGCTGCCGCGCCTGCGGCGGCGGAAGACCTTCGAGCAGCACATTGAGGCCGAAACGGTCGAGCAATTGCGGGCGCAGCTCGCCCTCTTCCGGATTCATGGTGCCGATCAGGACGAATCGAGCATCGTGGCGATGGGAAATACCGTCGCGCTCGATGCGGTTGGTGCCACTGGCGGCCACATCCAGCAGCAGGTCCACCAGCGGATCGGGCAGCAGGTTGACCTCATCCACGTAAAGCACGCCCCCATGGGCTTGGGCCAGTACGCCGGGCGAAAACTGCGCCTTGCCCTGCCCCAGCGCGGCATCCAAGTCGAGGGTACCGACCAGGCGCTCCTCGGTGGCGCCTAGGGGCAGGGTCACGAAGGGTGGTGTCTGCCCAGGCGTACCCAACAGGTCCGCCAGCCCGCGCGCCAAGGTGCTTTTGGCCATGCCACGCGGGCCTTCGATCAACACACCGCCGATTTTGGGGTCGATGGCGGTCAGGCACAGGGCCAGCTTGAGGTCGTCGGCGCCGACTACGGCCGCCAGGGGGAATTGCACGGGTTCGCTCATTTCAAGCCTGTTCCTCGCCATCGAGCAATTGCTCTTCAAGGGCTTCCCGGTAGGCCCCTGGCGACGCCCAGAGGCCGCGTTGCTGGGCTTCCAGCAAGCGTTCGGTCAGGTCGCGCAGGGCTTCGGGGTTGTGCTGTTGCAGGAAGTCTCGGGTCGCAGGGTCGAGCACATAGGCATCGGCCAGCGACTGGTAGTGGTGATCGTCGATCAGGTGCGTGGTGGCGTCGAAGGCGAACAGGTTGTCGACCGTCGCCGCCAGCTCGAAGGCACCTTTATAGCCATGGCGCTTGGCCCCCTCGATCCACTTGGGGTTCAGAGCGCGGGCGCGGATCACCCGGTTCAGTTCTTCCTTGAGGGTGCGGATGCGTGGCCGGTCGGTCTGGCTGTGATCGCCGTGATAACTGGCCCGGGCGGTGCCGGCCAGGGTCTCGGCCGCTGCCAGCATGCCACCTTGGAATTGATAGTAGTCGTTGGAATCGAGCAGGTCATGCTCGTGATTGTCCTGATTTTGCAGCACCGCCTGGACCTGGCCCAAACGCCGGGCGAACGCGGCGCGGGCCGGTGTGCCTTCGTCGCTGCCGCCATAGGCGTAGCCGCCATGGTTGAGGTAGACCTCGGCCAGGTCGCCGCGTGTCTGCCATAAACGTCCATCGATTGCATTCTGCACCCCGGCCCCGTAGCTGCCGGGCTTGGCGCCGAAGACACGCCAGCCGGCCTGGCGCGCCGCCTGCTCGGCGTCCACGCCATCGGCCAGCAAGGCCTCGCGTTCGGCTCGCACCCGCGCAGCCAGGGGGTTGAGGTCGTCAGGCTCGTCCAGCGCCGCCACGGCCTGCACCGCCGCATCGAACAGCCGAATGAGGTTGCCGAAGGCGTCGCGGAAGAAGCCTGAGACGCGCAAGGTGACGTCCACCCGCGGGCGATCGAGCAGGCTCAGCGGCAGGATCTCGAAATCGTCGACTCGCTGACTGCCGGTGGCCCACACCGGCCGCACACCCATCAGCGCCATGGCCTGGGCGATGTCATCACCACCAGTGCGCATGGTCGCCGTGCCCCAGACCGACAGCCCCAGCTGACGCAGGTGGTCGCCATGGTCTTGCAAGTGACGCTCAAGGATCAGGTTCGCCGAGGCGAACCCCAGGCGCCAGGCCGTGGTGGTGGGCAGGTTGCGCACATCCACCGTATAGAAATTACGCCCGGTGGGCAGCACGTCCAGACGCCCCCGGCTGGGCGCTCCGCTGGGCCCGGCCGGGACGAAACGCCCGGCCAGTGCGGCCAGCAGGCCGTCGGTTTCGGCCGCGCCGCAGGCGTCCAGGCTCGGGGCGATGGTGTCGACCAGCGCCTGCAGGACCGTGGCAACCGGATGCCAGGCGGCATCTTCAGGCAATGCCAGGCGGCCTGCCAGCGCACGCTCGATCAAGTCCAGCGCAAGGTGTTCCAGGCGCTCGCGGGTATCGCCCTGGTTGCGCCATGGCGCGGTATCGAGCGCCTGCAGCACCGCTGGGCGCGGCCCCTGCCAAGGCTGGCCGAATTCGCAATCCAGCGGGTCGAAGCCCAACGCCAGGGCTTTGGCCAGCGCACGGATCAGGCTGGCATTGGCACCTTTGCCGTCACCGCGCTCCACGCGCAACAACGCCAGCAACGTATCGCTGCGCAGGCGCCCTTCAGGAGATTGGCCGAACACATGCAGGCCGTCGCGGATCTGCGATTCCTTGAGGTCGCACAGGTAGGTGTCCAGGCGCGGCAACCAGATGGCCGCGTCTTCGAGCTGGCCTTCAAGCTGCAATTCCCGGTCGATGTGGTTGGCCTTGACCAGTTCGAGAATGTCGCGCTGCAGCTCGCGTGCCCGGCGCGGGTCGAGCAGCTGCGCTTCGTAATACTCGTCGGCCAGGCGCTCCAGGTGACGCAGCGGGCCGTAGGTCTCGGCGCGCGTCAATGGCGGCATCAGGTGGTCGATGATCACCGCCTGCGTGCGCCGTTTGGCCTGGGCGCCCTCGCCCGGGTCGTTGACGATGAAGGGGTAGATGTTGGGGAGCGGCCCGAGCAGCGCATCTGGCCAGCATTGCGCAGACAGCCCGACACCTTTGCCCGGCAGCCACTCGAGGTTGCCGTGCTTGCCCACGTGGACCACCGCATCGGCGGCATAGCCGTTGCGCAGCCAGAAGTGGAACGCCAGGTACCCATGAGGCGGCACCAGGTCCGGGTCGTGATACACCGCGCTGGGGTCCAGCTGGTAGCCCCGGGCCGGCTGGATGCCGACGAAGGTCAGGCCATAGCGCAGGCCGGCGATCATCATCCGACCGCTGCGGAACATAGGATCCTGTTCAGGCGCCCCCCATCGCTCCAGTACCGCACGCTGGTTGGCCTCGGGCAGCGCGGCGAAAGCCTGCTGATAGTCAGCAAGGCTCAGACTTTGGGCACAGGGGCGCTGGTCCAGATGGTCCAGGTCATTGGTCACCCCACCCAACAGCTGATGGATCAACGCGGTACCGCTGTCAGGCAGGCCCTGCACTGGGTACCCCTGCCCTTGCAGCGCCCGGAGAATGTTCAGCGCTGCGCCGGGTGTGTCCAGGCCCACGCCGTTGCCGATGCGCCCGTCGCGGGTCGGATAGTTGGCCAGCACCAACGCCACGCGTTTCTGGGCGTTGGGCAGCCGCGCCAGCTCCACCCAGCGACGCGCCAGCTCGGCGACGAAATCCATGCGTTCGGCGTGAGCGCGATAGCAGACCACGTCGGACTGGCTGCGCTCGCTGCGCCAGGCCAGGTCTTTGAAGCTGACGGGGCGCGTGATGATGCGACCGTCCAGCTCCGGCAAGACAATGTGCATGGCAAGATCCCGCGCGCCCAGGCCCTGCTCATTGGATTCCCACGCCGGCTGGTTGTCCTGGGCGCAGATCGCCTGCAACACCGGGATGTCTCTGCGCAGCGGGCGCAGGTTGGGTTGCTCCGGACTGGACAAGGCAAAACCTGTGGTGTTGAGCACCACCTCGGCCTGGACTTCATCCAGCCAGGTCTCGACCTGGTCCAGGCAGGCCGCCTCCTTGAGGCTGGCCACGGCGATAGGCAGCGGATTGAGCCCTGCTGCCTGCAAGCGCTGGCAGAAAGTATCGATGAACGCTGTGTTGGCCGCTTGCAGGTGCGAGCGATAGAACAAGATGGGGGCCACAGGCCAGTCGGGCTGCCATTCGCAGTACCAGTCCTGCAACACGGCGCTGGGCTTGGCGGGGTGGTACACCGTGGTACGCGGCAAGGGTTGCGGCTCCTCCCAGGCGTAATCGCGCCCAAGCCACAGGCTGGCCAAGCAATTGAACAGATTCGCGGCATTGGCCTTGCCGCCCTGGCGCAGGTAATGCCAAAGGCGCTCGGCCTGATCGCCGGTCACGGTGCCCAACTGGGTCAACTCCGGGTCCGGGCGGTCGTCGCCGGGCACCAGGATCAACTGCACGCCCCGTGTGCTCAGCTCGACCAGTTGCTCGACACCATAGCGCCAGTACCCGACGCCACCATGCAAGGACAACAGGATCACCTTGGCATGGCGCAGCACCTGATCGATGTACAGGTCGACCGAGGCGTGATTCTGCACCTGCATGGGGTTGGCCAGTCGCAGGCTGGGGAAATCCTCCGGCAACTGCTCGGCGGTTTCGGCGAGCAGCGCCAGGTGCGAATCACCGCTGCAGAGGATCACCAATTCGGCGGGGGTCTGGCCGAGATCGGCAATGCTGTCGTCCGGCACGAAGCCGCCGGGCTGGGTCCGCAGCAGGTGCATGGGTCAGGCGCCCAAGGCCTGGCGCAGGCGCGCTTCGAGCGCGGCAGCGTCCAGCGCCTGGCCGATCAGCACCAGGCGGGTGATACGCGGCTCGTCGGCGCGCCAGGCGCGGTCGAAGTGCTTGTCGAAACGGGTGCCCACCCCCTGGATCAGCAGGCGCATCGGCTTGCCGGGGATGGCAGCGAAGCCCTTGGCGCGCAAGATGCCGAATTCGACCACCAATTGAGTCAGGGCATCGAGCAGCAGGCTTTCGTCCGCTTCTGGCAGGTCGATGGAAATGGAGTCGAAGGCATCGTGGTCGTGATCGTCATGATCATCGCCCTCGTGGTGTGCGTCATGGTGGGTACGGCGACCATCGATGTGCGCCTCGGCCTCGGCGCCCACGCCCAGCAGCACCTCCAACGGCAGGCGGCCGCTGCTGGCCTCGATCACCTTGACCGCCGGCGGCAGTTCTTCGCTGACTTCGGCACGCACCTTGGCCAGGCCTTGGGGATCGATCAGATCAGCCTTGTTCAGCACCACCAGGTCGGCGCTGGCCAGTTGGTCGGCAAACAGTTCGTGCAGAGGCGACTCATGATCAAGGTTGGGGTCGAGCTTGCGTTGAGCGTCCACTTGGTCCGGGTACGCCGCGAAGGTCCCTGCGGCCACGGCCGGGCTGTCGACCACGGTGATGACCGCATCGACGGTGCAAGCATTGCGGATTTCTGGCCACTGGAAGGCCTGCACCAACGGCTTGGGCAGGGCCAGGCCGCTGGTTTCGATGAGGATGTGGTCCAGGTCGCCGCGGCGGGCCACCAACTCGCGCATCACCGGGAAGAACTCTTCCTGCACGGTGCAGCACAGGCAACCGTTGGCCAGTTCGTAGACCCGGCCGCTGGCTTCTTCCTCGGTGCAGCCAATGCTGCACTGCTTGAGAATTTCGCCATCGATGCCCAGTTCACCGAATTCGTTGACGATCACCGCGATACGGCGCCCCTGGGCGTTGTCCAGCATGTGACGCAGCAAAGTGGTTTTGCCCGAGCCGAGAAAGCCAGTGACGATGGTGACGGGGAGCTTGGCCAGTGTTTTCATGTCGCGATGCCCTTGGCAGGATGGCGCGGGCATGCAGGACGAGTGCCGCGAGCCTTGCTGGCCGGGCCTGTTCGCCACCGGATCACCCCGCCCGGTTGAAAGTCGAAATCGTCTCGAGGCAGGTCTCCTGGCTTGCACCTTACCGGCCGTGCCGGTGGAACGACGCCTTCCCGCGCCTGGGCGCAGTGGCTGTGTCGATCCGGGTTGGTGCCTACAGTTGCGGGGGCAGCCGCGGCTTGAACCGCGTTCCCGTCTTAGCTCCGGCCAATGCCGGAGAACCTCGAATCGGCAAGGCTACGCAGTGGCCGGCAGGCGGTCAACCATGGCGCGTCAGTGTTTGCGGACAGCCCTTTGGAACAGTCGCCCTGGCCTGCGGGTGCGGGTTCGCCCACGAGGAACTCCTAGGTGTATTCCAAGCTCGACCTTTCACCACCTGGCCCGCTGAGGGCGCGGCCACCGCAACCTTGCAGATTGACGCCATGGCGCCCCCATGCTTTGCTTGCACCTTGCGTTCAGGTGCCCCCCCAAGGGGTGAAACGGGAAATCGGTAGCCAAGCCGATGCTGCCCCCGCAACGGTAAGCGAGCGAAGCATCTTGACCACTGTGCCGCGTCGTATGGCATGGGAAGGTGATGCTTTCCAGGAGCCCTGCTCCTCCTTGCAAGCCCGGAGACCGGCCTGGCGTTAATAGAACACCCCGCGGTGGGCGGGCGCTGTCACCTCTTCTGGGTCAATCGTGCCCGGAACGACGCGCGTGTCCGCCGCCTATAAACAGCAGAGGAACGCACCATGCCGATCACCAGCACCAAACACAGCATCGCCACTCCCGTCAGCCTCAGCCAACGTGTCGTCATTGCCGTCGGTGCCAGCCTGCTGGGCCTGTGCCTGGTCTATTTCGCAGGTTTCTCGCACATCGAGGCGGTGCACAATGCCGCCCACGATACCCGCCACAGCGCCGCCTTCCCTTGCCATTGAGTACACCTGCATGATCAAGCGTATCGCCCGTACCGCAGGTTTCAGCGGGCTGCTCGCCGCTCTATTGCTGACCGTGCTGCAAAGTCTGTGGGTCAGCCCGTTGATTCTCCAGGCAGAAACTTTCGAGAGCGCTGTCCCCGAGCAACATGAGCACGACAGCCCCGTCGCAGCGCATTCCCATGACCCAGCGGCCTGGGCACCGGAGGATGGCTGGCAGCGTTTGCTCGCCACCACCGGCGGCAACCTCGTGGTGGCGGTCGGTTTCGCGCTGATCCTCGCCGCGCTGTACAGCCTGCGCGAGCCAAACCGAGTGATGACCGGCGCACTGTGGGGGCTGGCAGGTTTTGCTGTGTTCTGCCTGGCACCCACACTGGGGTTGCCACCGGAGCTGCCAGGCACAGCCGCCGCCGACCTGGGGCAACGCCAGAGCTGGTGGATCGGCACTGCAGCCGCCACGGCCGCGGGTCTTGCGCTGGTGGTGTTTACCCACCATTGGCTGCTCAAGGTGCTGGGCGTCGCTTTGCTGGTGGTGCCACACGTGATCGGCGCACCACAACCACCGGTGCATGAAAGTCTGGCACCGCAAGCACTGGTGGCCCAATTCAAGCTCGCCTCCTGGCTGACTAACGCCGCGTTCTGGCTCGCCCTTGGCCTGCTCAGCGCTTGGCTTTATCGCCGAGCCAACCAGGCCTGATGCGCAACGCCTCGTCCGAGCCGGTATTCTATGCCGGCTTCGGCTGCCGCAAGGGCTGCCCGGTCGAAACCCTGGAGCAGTTGCTGCGCACGACCCTGGCCACACACCGCCTGTGCGCCGATCATCTGGTTGGCCTTGCCAGTATCGATCTCAAATTCGATGAACCTGGGTTGCAGGCCCTAGCCGAACGGCTGGGCATCCCCCTGGTGGTGTTCCCGGCCACCGAGCTACAGCCCTTCGAACCGCAGCTCAGCCATCGCTCACCCGTTGCCTACGCCTACAGCGGCTGCTGGGGCGTCGCTGAAAGCGCAGCCCTGGCACTGGCCGCACGATCGCTCGGCACCTCGCGCTTGCTGGTGACACGCCAGGTGCTGGGCCAGGCTACCCTTGCCCTGGCCCGTGGCTGATAATCGCGTCCACATTACTGCCTATCTGCAAGGATTTCCCATGACGGTCTATTTCATCGGTGCCGGGCCCGGCGATCCGGAGCTGATCACGGTCAAGGGGCAACGTCTGATCCGCCAATGCCCGGTCATCATCTATGCCGGCTCCCTGGTTCCGCCAGCTGTATTGGAGGGAAACAGCGCCGAGACGGTGATCAACAGCGCCGAACTGAACCTGGAGCAGATCATCGAAGCCCTGCGCCGCGCCCACGAAAATGGCCAGGATGTGGCCCGTGTTCACAGCGGCGACCCCAGTCTGTATGGCGCCATCGGCGAGCAGATACGTCATCTGCGCGAACTGGGCATCGACTATCAGATCATTCCGGGTGTTACCGCCACCGCCGCCAGCGCCGCCCTGCTCGGCTGCGAGCTGACCTTGCCGGAGCTCGCCCAGACGGTGATTCTCACCCGCTATGGCGACAGCTCGCCCATGCCAGTTGGCGAACAGTTGGCCGACCTGGCCCGCCACCGCAGCACCTTGGCGATCCACCTGGGCGTGAAACACCTCGAGCGTATCGTCACCGAACTGTTGCCACACTACGGGCCGGACTGCCCGGTCGCCGTCATTCATCGCGCCACCTGGCCGGACCAGGACTGGGTACGCGGCACCCTGCAGGACATCGTCGCACTCACAGCGGCCAAGGATTTTCGGCGAACCGCGCTGATCCTGGTGGGCCATGTGCTGGGCGATGCACCTTTCGCTGAATCGGCCCTGTACCGGGCCGGGCATGCCCACCTCTATCGCCCCGCCGGTTGAGCGGGCGTTATCTGACAGGAACCCACTCCATGCTTGAATTACGCCCCAACTGCGAATGCTGCGACCGTGACCTGCCGGGCGACAGCGCGGATGCGTTGATTTGCTCGTTCGAATGCACCTTTTGTCGTGCATGCAATGAACGTCAGTTCCAGGGGCGCTGCCCGAACTGTGGCGGCCAGTTACTGCCTCGCCCGGCAAGGGTCGGGACGGCATTGAGCCGCAATCCGGCCTCGCACCTGCGCGTGCTCAAGCCGCACCCGGGCTGCTCCTGAACTATTCTGTGCGTGGCCCGTCCTTGGCGCCTGGGCGGGCTTTACCATGGAGGTTTATTTTGTAGGCCTTTTCAACAATAATCTTCGCTTTTTCAACAAACCTACGCATCCCATTACCAATCGAGAGGAATCTACGTAATCTTGCGCGCTGCCGCGCAGGCTCCCTTTCACGTATTCCTGCGGGACTTCAGGAAACGGACCAAATTCCTACAGGAGTTATCCAATGACAACCGTTTTAATGGTTGACGACCATCCAACCGTTCGACTGGCTGTGCGCATGCTGCTCGAACGTGAACGTTTTCAGGTCATCGGTGAAGCCGGTGACGGCATCGACGCCGTGCAGCAGGCTCGCCAATTACGTCCTGACGTGGTTATCCTCGACATCGGCCTACCTGGCCTCGATGGCATGGAGGTCATCAAACGTCTGCAACTGTTGGAGCCGGCACCGAAGATCATGGTGCTCACCGGTCAACCCGCCGACCTGTATGTCCGTCGTTGCCTGGATGCCGGTATCGCCGCCTTCGTCAACAAGGACGAAGACCTCGATGCCCTGGTGTTCGCCCTCAAGGCGTTGGTCAAGGGCTACTCCACCTTTCCGCAGATGTCGGTCAACAGCAGCTCGCTCGAAAGCGAGTGCAGTCGTCTCGAAAGCCTCTCCAACCGCGAAATGGAAGTGCTACGCCGGCTTACCCGCGGCGAGAACAACAAGTTCATCGGTGAATGCATGAACCTCAGTGCCAAAACCATCAGCACCTACCGTGGACGCATCATGGATAAACTCAAGACCGAGTCTCTGGTCGAAATGGTCGACCTGGCCAAACGCAACAACGTCAGTTGAACATCCCTCCGTCATGAGAGGCGCGGTGTTCACCATCCTGCTGGGCGCGCTCCTGGCCATCAGCGCTGTGGCGCATGCCGACAGCGAAGCCCGGCACCTGCTCGCCCGCTCACTGAGCGCCTCGCCCCCGTTGTCGCTCCAACAAGATGACCGGCACTGGCTCGAACGCCGCAAAGCCCTGGTGCTGGGCAGCTCGCGCCCTGACTACCCGCCGTTCGAGATCAACACCAGCCCCGCCGACTTTGAAGGTCTCAGTGCCGACTATGCGGGTCTGATCGGCGAACAGCTCGGCATCCCGGTCGAGGTTCGCCGCTTCCCCACCCGCCAGGCAGCCATCGAAGCACTGCACGCCGGCAGCATCGACTTGCTCGGCAGCTCCAACGCCTTCGAGGCCGCCGATGCGCAGTTGGTTCTCAGCCAGCCCTATGCCGACGACCTGCCGGTCGTCGTCAGCAAGCAGGATCGTATGCTCGGCCGTCATGGCAAAGCGTTGCCAGGGCTACGCCTGGCCATGGTCGATCATTACTTGCCCGAAAAGCTGGTGCGCAAGCAGTATCCCGACGTCCAAGTGACCCTGTACCACTCGACACTGGCCGGATTGTCGGCCGTGGCGATGGGGGCGGCGGACGCTTATCTGGGTGATGCGATCAGTACCGACTACGCGATCGGCAAGAGCTTCCAAGGTTTGGTGAAAATCGATCATTTCAGCCCCTTGCCCGCCGACGTCTTCGCCTTTGCCCTGGCCCGCGATAATCCACGTTTGCAACGCCTGGTCAACGAGGCCCTGGCCAGGATCAGCGACAGCGAGCGCCTGAACATCCTGCGGCGCTGGAGCAGCGGCAATACCAGTTTGCTGATGAAAAATCCGGTCGGTGCCCTCACGCCTGAGGAGCGTGACTGGATAGCGCACAACCCAAAGGTGCGGGTGTTGGTCAATCCCTCCCTGGCGCCTCTGACCTTCAACGATGCTCAACAGCACCCGACCGGAATCACCATCGACCTGCTCAAGCGCATCCGTCTGCAGACCGGTCTGCGCTTCGAGATCGTCGAAGTCGATTCGATCCAGGACATGGTCGACCAAGTGGCCGAGGGGCAGGCGCAGATAATCGGCGCCCTGGGCTACGGCGCCGAACGTGCGAAGCGCCTTCGCTTTACTCGCCCTTATGTGGTCAGCCCCCGGGTTTTGATCACCCACAGCGAAGCCCCCTGGATCGGCACACCGATGACGCTCGATGGGCGACGTGTCGCGTTGTTGCGTGGCTCCCCTCAGCGTGAGGCGTTGCAACGGCGGTATCCTGGCGTCCGTCTGGTCGAGGTCGAAACCCACCTTGAGTTGATGGAAGCCGTCGCCAGCGGCAAGGCCGACGTGGCCTTGAGCAGCCAGATCAATGCCAGCTACTACATCAGCCATGTGTTCAACAATGGTTTGCGTATCGCCGGCCTGCAAAGCGACGATCCGGCCAGCGCCGCTTTTGCGATCGCACCGGATCTACCGGTGCTGCAGTCGATTCTGGACAAAGCCCTGCTTAACATCCCGCCTGAGGAGCTGGACCAGTTGGTCAACCGATGGCACACCAACACGCTGGTCAGCGACAGCCCCTGGCGCAACTACCGCACCCTGGCGCTGCAAGTGCTGGTGCTGGCCGCCGTGCTGTTGGCCGGCGTGGTGTTCTGGAACACGTACCTGCGCAAGCTCATCAACCAGCGCACCGAGGCCCAACGCGCCCTGCAGGCGCAACTGGCGCTCAGCCGCGGTCTGCTGGAGCAGTTGCGTCAAGCCAAGGATGACGCTGAACAGGCCAGCCAAGCCAAAAGTACCTTCCTGGCGATCATGAGCCATGAAATCCGCACACCGATGAACGCGGTGATCGGCCTGCTGGAGCTCGCCCTGGAGGACAGCCGCCGAGGCCACAGCGACCCGCAGACTTTGCATACCGCCCATGACTCGGCCATTGGCCTGCTCGAGCTGATCGGCGACATCCTCGACATTTCCCGCATCGAATCCGGCCACATGTCCCTGCAACCGGTACCGATCGACCTGGTGGAACTGGTGCGCGCGACCCTTCGCGTGTTCGACGGCAATGCCCGGATCAAGGGCTTGTATCTGAACGGGGATCTGCCGCAGGCGCCAGTCTGGGTGCTCGCCGACCCTGTGCGCCTCAAGCAGGTCCTGTCCAACTTGATCAGCAACGCCCTCAAGTTCACCGACCAGGGTGGCGTGCAAGTGACCCTGAAACTCACCTCTCCCAGCGCCACCGGCGATATCCGGGTTTCGTTGTGCGTACAGGACAGCGGCATCGGTATCAGCCCAAGCGACCAGGCCCGACTCTTCAGCACCTTCGCCCAGGTAAACGGCCCCCAGGCCGGAAAAGGCGCCGGCCTCGGTCTGGTGATCAGCCGAACCCTGGCCGAGTTGATGGGCGGGTCGCTCGAACTGCAGAGCGTCGAGGGCATGGGCACCAAGGTGAGCGTGGACCTGACCCTGCCGGCCACCTCGGTGCCAGCACAGGACGAACAGACCGAGCCGGCTCAGGACATGAGCAGCGGCCCACTGGATATCCTGGTAGTCGATGACTACCCCGCCAACCTGCTGCTGCTGGACAAGCAACTGACCACCCTGGGACACAAGGTGACCCAGGCCGAGAATGGCGAAGCGGCGCTGGCCCTTTGGCGAGCAGGTCAGTTCAATGTGGTGATCACCGATTGCAGCATGCCGGTGATGGATGGCCACGAGCTCACTCGGCGTATCCGTGCCCTGGAGCATGAGCGCGGCCAGCCAGCCTGCCTGATACTCGGCGTTACGGCCAACGCCCAAGCCGAGGAAAAAGCGCGCTGCCTGGCCAATGGCATGGATGAATGCCTGTTCAAACCGATCGGTCTCAAAGCCCTGAAAGCCCACCTTCCCAGCGCGCCGCTGGCGGAGCAGGTGCCGGTGCCGGCCCCCGCACCCGCACCCGCACCCGCACCCGCACCCGCACCGGAGCCTGCCACGACGGCCAGTGGCTTCAACCTCAGTGAGCTGCGTCACCTGACCCAGGATGACGACCAGTTGATTCGACGCCTTCTCGAACAATTGGCACACAGCGCCGGCGAAGACCTCGCAGCCCTGCGCGCCCTTGGCGAAGCGCCTGAAAGTGACGCAGTGCATGCCTTGGCACACCGCATCAAGGGAGGCGCGAAAATGCTGAAAGTCCGGGGCGTGGTGCGCGATTGCGAAGCGGTCGAACAGGCCGTCGCCCAGAAGCAGCCGACCAAGGCCTTGCTCGAACGGCTGGAAAGTAGCCTGGAGGCACTGCAACGCGAACTGCGCGAAGGCCTCGCGGCACTCAGCGCCCCCAACTGAGCCCTGCCCGGCCCGAACCAGCCGGTCAGGAGCTCTCGCGCACCATCAGCTCGAATCCCAGATCCTGCTGTTCGGTGGCCACCTGCTTGCCATCGAGCAGCGCCAACAGCGCTTGGGCTGCGCCTCGGCCTACCGCGGCTCGGGGGGTACGGATCGAGGTCAACCGCGGCACCATGTGCGCCGATGCCGGCAGGTCGTTGAAACCAACCATCGCCACTTGGCGCGGCACCTCGACGCCCTGGCGCAAAGCCTGCAATACCGCACCCTGGGCCAAGTCATCGTTACAGAAGAACACGCCGTCGACATCCGGCGCCTGCGCAAGCAACTGGCTGAACAGCTCGCTGCCCAGGCCGATGGATGACGGTTGTGGCGCCAGCAGTTCCAGCTCCGGCGCCTGCAAACCAGCCTCGGCGAGCGCTTGGCGGAAGCCATCGGCGCGCTGCATGACGCGAGGGTCGAGCTGCGCCGCGATGAATGCCAAGCGCCGACGACCACGCTCGATCAAGTGCCGGGCAGCCGCGCGGCCGGCCTGTTGTTGGGAAAATCCGACCGACAGCTGCCCCGCCTCGCCTCCGAGCTCCATCATGTGCACGCACGGCACGCCGCTGGCGGTCAACATCTGCCGGGAGACTTCACTACGCTCGAACCCGGTGAGCAGGATCCCGCAGGGCTGGTAGGCCAGGTAGTTGCGGATGAGGTTTTCCTCTTCGGCCAGATCGTAGTGGTAGTTGCCGATCAGTACTTCCAACCCGCGCGGGCGCATCACTTCGTGGATGGCCTCCAGGGTGTCGATGAACAGCTGGTTGGACAACGAGGGGATCAACACCACCACCGACTCACTGCGTGCCGACGCCAATGCCCGAGCAGCCGGATTGGCGACATAGCCTAGGCTCGCCGCAGCGGCCACGACTTTTTCCACCAGTTGCGGGGCCACGGTGCTTACACCGCGCAAGGCGCGGGAAGCGGTGATGGGGGAAACCCCCGAAAGTCTGGCGACTTCTGCCAGGGTGGGGCGACCGGTCGTGCGCGAGCCTGTACGAGACATGGGTGTTGTAATTTTACTACTTGCCAGAAATGGGAACGGCCACTAAGGTAGCGCTGTCTCAGGATACAGGCAATGTATCTTTGGTAGCGGCTATGCGCCTAGCGTCCATACTGCGTAAAGACAAGACCAATAACACCCGGGAGGGTGGCGCTCGCATCCGTTTTCAGCGGCACCGAGACAGCGCTATCTCACCCCGCAGGAGGTACTGATGAACTCTCCCCTGACCGCAATCGTGGTGATGGGCGTGGCAGGCTGCGGCAAGAGCTGCGTGGGCGCTGCCATTGCCAGCACGAGCGGTGGTCGCCTGATCGAAGGCGATGCTTTCCACCCTGCCGAAAACATCCGCAAGATGAGCGCTGGCATTCCTTTGAACGATGACGACCGCGCCGGTTGGCTGGTCCGTCTTGGCCAGGAACTGCAGGCCGTGCTCCAGGCCGGCGAACGCCCCATTCTCACCTGTTCCGCGCTTAAGCGCCGTTATCGCGAGACCCTGCGCGAGGCCGTGCCGGGCCTTGGCTTCGTGTTTCTCGAACTGAGCCCAGCCGAAGCAGAAAAACGCGTACTCGCCCGCCCCGGTCATTTCATGCCAGCCAGCCTCATCGACAGCCAGTTCGCCGCGCTGGAACCGCCCCACGGCGAGCCTCTGACCCTGGCGCTGGACGCCACGCAGCCTATCGAAGCGCTGGCCGTGGCGGTAGACACCTGGCTAAAGCCCCAAGGTGACCGCAGCCTGGCGCGTACCGCCTGAACCGTCAGCCTTCCCGGCTCACCAAAGACAGCGCTATCTCGGCATCCAAAGACGCCGATCGTTTCGCCAAAACAATGATAAGACAGAGGCACATGAACCATGTTCGGACTGGCTACTGATACCTACCTGCTGCTCGACGCTCTGGTCACCATCGTCGGACTTATCCTGCTGATCACCCATTTCAAGGTCCACCCCTTCGTCGCCCTGACCCTGGCAGCCGGCTTCCTTGGCCTGACCTCCGGCATGCCGGTCGCCAAGGTCATGAAGTCCTTCCAGGACGGCTTTGGCGGTGTGCTCGGCTTCGTCGGCATCGTCCTGGCCTTGGGGACCATGTTGGGCAAACTGATGGCCGACTCCGGCGGCGCCGACCAGATCGCGCAAACGCTGATTCGTGCCTTTGGCAAACAGAAGGTGCACTGGGCCATGATGTTCGCCGCCTTCTTGGTGGGCATCCCATTGTTCTTCGAAATCGGCTTCGTGCTGTTGATCCCCCTGGTGTTCATCGTCGCGCGTCGCTCAGGGGTTTCGCTGATCAAGATCGGCATTCCGCTGCTGGCCGGCCTTTCCGTAGTCCATGGACTTGTGCCGCCGCATCCAGGCCCGCTGCTGGCGATCGGCATCTTCCACGCGGATATCGGCAAGACCATCTTCTATGGCCTGCTGGTGGCCCTGCCCACCGCGGTCATCGCAGGTCCGCTGTTCGGTAATTTCATCGCCCGCTACATTCCGGGCAACCCGTCCCAGGAACTGATGGACCAGATCGCCCGGGAAACCAATCAGAACAACCTGCCAAGCTTTGGCGTCACCCTGCTCACCGTGCTGCTGCCGGTCGTGCTGATGCTGCTCAAGACCTTCGCCGATGTGGTGTTACCCGCCGAGCACATCGTGCGCCAGTGGATGGACCTGATCGGTCACCCCATCACCGCCCTGCTCGCGGCATTGCTGCTGGCGTTCTACACCTTCGGTTCGGCCCGGGGCTTCTCACGTCAGCAAATCATGAAGATGCTCGACCAGAGCCTGGCTCCGACCGCCGCCATCGTGCTGATCGTGGGTGCCGGCGGCGGCTTCAAGCAGATGCTGGTGGACACTGGTGTGGGTAACGTGATTGGCCAGATGGCGGTGCAAGCCGAGATTTCGCCGATTCTGCTGGCCTGGCTGGTCGCTGCTGTGATCCGCATCGCGACTGGTTCGGCGACCGTGGCGACCATCACCGGTGCCGGCATCGTCGCGCCGGTGATCGATCTGGTCCCAGGCGTGAACCGCGAACTGTTGGTGCTGGCCACCGGCGCAGGTTCGTTGATTCTGTCTCACGTCAACGACGCCGGTTTCTGGCTGGTCAAACAGTACTTCAACATGACCGTGGCAGAGACGTTCAAGACCTGGAGCATGATGGAGACCATCCTGTCGGTGGTGGGCATCATCTTCATCATGCTGTTGTCGCTGGTGGTCTGACCGTTCGTCGCCGTGGTGGCACCTTGCGTTGAGGGTTGCGGCCCAACCCAGGTACAGGCAACACGCCTTTGCCCGCAAGGAGCCACCCATGAAACGATCGCGCACTTGGCTGCTCGCCGCCCTGCTGGCCTCTCCACTGGCCCTGGCGGTGGGCACCGGTCCGACCCACCCGGACGATCCGCACAACACCGCGCCCAAGCCGGGCGCCGACAGCACCCTCAATCCAATCGAGAAGCCTGTGCCCCGCGATACCGACCCGCGTATCCAGGGCAACGATCCGGACAGCCCGCCCGCCGACCAGAACGATGATCGAAACCTCCCGGGAATGGACGGCGGAGGTTCTGAAGGGATGCGCGGGCATGGCGACGGAGGCACTCGCGGCCAGGGACAGCCCTGAAGAGCCTGGGACTGCCGTGCAGCCCCAGGCTCACCACTGTCGCTTGTCAGGCCGGGTCAGCCCCAGTTTCTCGATGCGGTAGCGCAACATATCCCGCGATAGCCCCAGCAGACGTGCCGACTTGGTGACGTTCCAATCCGTGCGGTCGAGGGTCCGGCACACCAGGTCGCGTTCCATGTCCGGCAGGCTGGTCCCAGGCTCCGGCTCATGCCGTGGCGGCTCGAAAGCCACCGACGTGGGTAAGCTCATGGGTTCGTCCACCAGGGTCATGCACAGGTTCAGCTGGTGCGCGGCCACGACATCATTGGGCGCCAGCAGGACCGTCTGCTCGAGCATGTTACGCAGTTCTCGTACATTGCCTGGCCAGCTGTAACCCAGCATCAGCGCCTCGGCTTCAGCAGAAAAGCGCAGATGGGGTTTGCCATATCGGCGCCCATGGTGAGCCAGGAAGTGCCTGGCCAGCAGCAGAATGTCCTGACCGCGTGCGTATAGCCGCGGCACCTTCAGCGCGATGATGCGCAGGCGGAAGAACAGGTCGCGTCGAAACTTGCCCTGCTGCACCATCTGCTCCAGGTTGCAGTTGGTGGCGCTGATGACCCGCAGGTCCACCTTGCGCTCCTTGACCGCCCCGATCCGGCGGATGCTGCGATCCTCCAGCAGCTTGAGCAGCTTGGCCTGCAGCACCAGGTCCATCTCGCCGATCTCATCGAGGAAGAGCGTCCCGCCATCGGCGGCCTCGACCAAGCCCACACGACGCTCCTTGGCATCGGTGAACGCGCCCTTCTCGTGACCGAACAGTTCGGCCTCCAGCAAATTGGCCGGGATCGAGGCGCAGTTGAATTCAATGAAAGGCCCCTTGCTGCGCGAGCCGTCAAAATGCAGGGCGCGCGCCACCAGCTCCTTGCCGGTGCCTGTTTCCCCTTCGATCAGCACCGGTGGCAGGTCGTCGCTGGCCATGCGCTGCTCTGCATCGAGCAACTGGCGCAGGGTGTGCTTGAGGTTCAGCATCGCCGAGGATTCGCCGATCAACGCCTGCAACCCAGACTTCTGCGCCTCACGCTCTTGGTAGAACGACAAGGTGCGTTCCATGCGCTCGGCCGCCAGGGCTTTATCGAGCATCAGCTTGAGTTCGGCCAGCACCACCGGCTTGGTCAGGTAATGGAACGCGCCTTCTTTCATGGCCAGCACGGCGTCTTCGACATTGCCGTATCCGGTCATCATGATCACCTTGAGCTCCGGCGCCTGGGTGATCAGTGCGCGCAACAGCTCGTGGCCGTTCATGCCCGGC
This sequence comes from Pseudomonas guariconensis, assembly GCF_900102675.1. Lineage (GTDB taxonomy): Bacteria > Pseudomonadota > Gammaproteobacteria > Pseudomonadales > Pseudomonadaceae > Aquipseudomonas > Aquipseudomonas guariconensis. The sequence goes on along the minus strand of NZ_FMYX01000013.1, from coordinate 141,518 downwards.
AGGGAGTTGTCAGTCAGTACGGCATCGGGCAAGCCTTGCTTGACCTGCTCCAGAGCCAGCTCCGCGCTATGGCAGACCGTGACTTCGAACCCCTTCAAACCGAGGTAGGTACGTATGTTGTCCGCGAGGATCTCGTCATCCTCGACCACCAGAATGCTGGGCCCCATGGTCCCCTCCCGCTGCAATATTGAATACAAGACTCACGCGGGTTCCTTCCTCTTCGCGGCTGGTCAGGCTGACCGAGCCACCAAAGCGTTCCATGATGCGCTTGACCAGGGCCAGGCCCACGCCGAGGCCGCCCTGCTTGGTGGTGAAGAACGGCTTGAACACCATCCGTTCCTGTTGCTGACTCATGCCTTTGCCGGTATCGCTGAGCACCAGGCGCACCTGCTGCCCTTCCAGGCAACTGACTTCGGCGCACAACAGGCCGCCCTTGGGCATGGCTTCCAAAGCATTGGCGAACAGGCTGTTGAGGATTTGGGTCAGTTGCAGCGGTTGGCTGGCTACCCACTGTTGGGCCGGCCCCTCGAAGCTGAACTGCACGCCGTTGCGCTCGATCTGCTGCAAGAATGCCAGCCGGGTATCCTCGATAGCCGCCACCAGATCCACCGCTTCGGCCTCGTCACTGGTCGGTCGCAGCGACACCAGCAAATCACGCACCCAGCGTGACATCCGGTCAACCTGGCTGATGATGTCGGCAATGTTCTTGCGCGCCGGATCGCTTGCGATTTCCTGGGCTAACTCTGCGCTGGAACGAATGTTGGCCAATGGGTTGCGCAGGCTATGGGCCACGGCCGAAGACATCTCGCCCAAGGCCACGTAGGTCTCGCTGGCCACCAGGCGATCTTGCTGATGATGCAGCATCCCCGCAGCCCGGCGCACGATCCAGAACAGGCCGAAATAAATCAGCGCTCCGCCCACCAGAGTCGAGCACCAGATCAGCACATAGCCGCGCTGAATGCGTCGCACCAGATCTTGGGGCTCCTTGTAGATTTCGACCATCGACAGCACTTGCTCGCCTTGGCTGTCGAACAGCGGAATGTAGTTCTCGATGAACAAATAGCGTGGTTCGCGCTGGAATTTCTGCTCTTCCCGGTCATCTTCCGCCTTGTGATAGCTCGCTGAGACCGGCTTGCGCGAGTGGAAGGCCTCGTCCAAGTCGTCGTCTTCGGCAATGCGCTTGCCCAGCAATTGCGGGTTGGTCGACCAGACAATCGTGCGGTCATGGGCGTAGACATTGGCCAGCAAGATGTCCGGAAGGTGCGCCACGTGATCGAGGAATTCGCCGCGGGTCGATTGCACCAGAGCCGGGGGGATCTGCAAATGCTGATTGTCCAGGCGCGGGTCGAGCAACTCGCCCATGGTGGTGCCCGGGGGCAGTTGCGAATGGCGAACCTCGGCCTGAGCCATGGCCTGGATGAACTGGGCGGTGAGCATGGCATCGCGTTCGACGCTGTCGCGCACCACGAAGCGAGTCGAGAAGTAACCCAAGGCGCCGGCCACCGTTGCGATGATCAGCAAGCTGATGACCGAGAACCAGCGCAGCAGGTTGAACTCGCGCAAGGGCGCAGCGAGCCCAGTGGAGGGGCTGGCAGTCTTGTCCGGAAGATCGTGTTCCAGCATCTGCATCGCATCGTTCCCGTTCGAAGGCTTCGGGGGATGGAGTATCAGGACAGTGCTACTGCCTGTAGCAACGTGATAGCACTTTGCCTGAACTCTTGCCGCTGCCATTGGTCGCTATCATCTTGCTGCAAGTTCTCAGCCACCTACGTACCAATAGAAAATAACCACTGTTATCAGGTAGTTACGACGCAAATTAGAGATCGATTCGAGATGAATCCCCCACTATTGGGTAACATCACCCAACTAAGTCAATTTTCTTATTAAATCAGGTAGATACGAGGCAATTGCAACGTAGAACATCATGATTTGACCAAGCGAAAATTCAGCGAAACGCTGGTACCTTGCCCTTCGCGGCTGCTCAACCGAACCGAGCCTGCGAAGCGTTCCATGATCCGCTTGACCAGCACCAGGCCAACCCCCAAACCGCCCTGTTTGGTGGTGAAGAACGGCCGAAAAGCCATGCGTTGCTGCTGGTCGCTCATACCCCGCCCGGTGTCCGACAGGCGCAAGGTCAGGCTGCGTCGATCCCGGCGCACCACTTCCACTCGCAACTGGCCACCCTTCTCCATGGATTCCAGCGCATTGGCGATCAAGCTGTTGAAGATCTGCCCCAGCAACACCGGATGGCCCACCACCTGCACCGAGGGCAGCGGCTTTACGTCCAGGTTCACGCCGCTGCGCGCCAGCGGCACGGCAAACGCCTGCAGGCTCTCTTGCAGCACCTGGGAGAGGTCAACCGGCACCGCGTCGTCATTGAGCGGGCGCAGCGACTGCAAGAGCTGGCGTACCCATTGAGACATGCGGTCCACCTGGCTGATGATGTCGCTGATGTTTTTCTGCGCCGGCCCTTCGTCGAATGCCTGAGCCAGCTCGGCACTGGAACGGATGCTAGCCAATGGGTTGCGCAAGCTATGGGCGACCGCCGAAGACATCTCGCCCAGCGCCACGTAGGTCTCGTTGCTGATCAGCCGCTTCTGTTGCACTGCCATCACCCGTGCCGCGCGGCGCATGATGCCGTAAAGGCCGAAATACACCAGGCTCGCGCCGATCGCGATGGCCAGCCAGATCAACAACAGGCCATGCTCGATGCGTACGATCAGGTCATGGGGCTCCTTGTAGATCTCCACCATGGCGGTGACCCGTTCGCCATCGGCGTCGAACAGAGGAATGTAATTCTCGATGAACAATTGCTGGGGCGGGGTCACGAACTTCTGTTCGCTGCGCGCGTCCTCGAAGTCGTGATAACTGGCCGACACCTGCATCTTGTATTCGAAGGCCTGCTCCAGATCCTCGTCGGACTCGATCGACTTCCCGGTCAGTGCCGGGTTGCTTGACCAGATCACCGTCCGGTCCGGCGCATAGATATTGGCCAGCAGCATGTCGGGCAGGTGGGCGATATGGTCGAGGAACTCGCCCCGAGCCCGGCGCCGGGCGTCGGGGTCGACGTCGGGCATGGCCTGGTCGGTGCGCGGATCGAGCAACTCGCCCATGGTGCGCACATTGGGGATCGACACATGACGCACTTCGGCGTCGGCAATGGCCTGGATGAACTGCGCCGAGAGCAAGGCGTCTCGCTCGACACTCTCGTTGATGATGAAGCGGCTGGAGATCAGCCCCAGCCCGACGGCAATCGAGACGATGATCGCCAGGCTCACCCAGGCGTACCAACGCAGCAGGTCGAATGGCTTGCGGGCCACGTTGCTGTCGCCGCCAACGGGCACATCGAGTCTGGCGGAACGCGGGGCGAGGTCCATGGTCGACTCCAACGGCTGGGCACCTTCAAAAGGTTATAGCCCAGAGTTGGGGAAGTAGGCACACCCTGCGCGACATTGACCTGCGACACTTTGGCGGCGACTACAACGGCGCATCTTCGGCCAGCCCCTGCAACTTGCGGTAGTCACGCAGCACATTGGGTACGTAGCGGCGCGTCTCGGCGAAGGGCGGGACCACACCTCCGCGGCTGATCACCGCATCGGGCCCGGCGTTGTAGGCCGCCACCGCCAAGGTGATGTCGTTGTCGAACAGCGTCAGCATGCGCTTGAGATAGCGCGCCCCGCCTTGCAGGTTGGATGCAGGGTCCAGCACGTCCTTGACCCCCATCTCCTTCGCCGTGTCAGGCATCAGTTGCATCAGTCCGGCTGCCCCCCGGGGCGAGCGCGCCTTGGGGTTGTAACCGGACTCGGCCTTGATCAGCGCGTGCAGCAGCGCCTGGGGAACGCCGTGGGCTTCGGCGGCCTTGGCCACTAGCTCGGCGTAGGGCCGACCGGTGATCAATTGAGCATCGGCCGGCCCGGCATGGGCCACCGGCTCACGGATGACCCGTTCGTAATGCCGGCCGGGCCGGTGCACGTTGGACAGCACATAGCCGCCCTTGGCATCGATGGAGATGTACATGTCGGCCTCGGCGGCGCCCGCCGCGAGCCAGATCAATCCCAGGATGATTCCACGCATGTCGGCTGCCTCCCCGTCGTGGCCCCTGATGTGGGGGAAATGCCCCGGAAAACCCGAGGTTTTCAGCTACGACGCAAGCACTGTGCCGCTTGCTGCGCCCCATGGCGCAAGGCCCCGAGCCAGACGTGCACGGCTGTTGCATGGCAAGGCAAACCTGCCCGAACGCACTGGAGGATTTCACCATGCAACGCAGATCCATCACCCAGCGTGGCTTCACCCTGCTCGAACTGTTGGTGGTCCTGGTGGTGCTTGGCCTGTTGGCCGGCATCGTCGCGCCCAAGTACTTCAGCCAGCTCGGCCGTTCGGAAGCAAAAGTGGCGCGAGCGCAGATAGAGGGCCTGGGCAAGGCCCTTGACCTGTATCGCCTGGAGGTCGGGCATTACCCCAGCAGCGAGCAGGGCCTTCAGGCGTTGGTGGCGGCCCCCAGCGGTGAGCAGCGATGGTCCGGCCCTTATTTGCAAAAGGCCGTTCCGCAGGACCCTTGGGGCCGCGCCTATATCTACCGCCAACCCGGTGAGAATGGTGGCGAGTACGACCTGCTCTCGATGGGCAAGGACGGCCAGCCCGGCGGAGACGGGGAAAATGCCGAAATCACCAGCTGGCAATGAGGAGAACGGCCATGCGCTACAGCCTCAAGGCCCTGGGTCGCCAAGGCATCGTCCAGTTGCAGGTCGAGGCCGAGGATACCGAGCACGCGCGACGACAGGCCGAGAACCAGGGGTTACGGGTCGTGAGCATTCGCAGCCAGGGCGTCGCCCTGCGCGTCCTGGCTTTGCGCCGCGCGCCAGTGTTCGACCTGGTGTTGTTCAGTCAGGAATTGGGCACGTTGCTCAGTGCGGGCCTACCCCTGATCGATGCTCTCGAGAGCCTGGCCGAAAAAGCACCCAACGCCTCCTCACGCAAGGTGCTGGAGGCGCTAGTACGCCAACTCTACGAGGGCCGCTCGCTGTCCCAGGCCTTGGGCGAACAGCCACGGGTGTTCCCGGCGCTGTACGTGGCCTTGGTGCAGTCGAGCGAACGCACCGGTGCCTTGGGAGATGCCTTGGGCCGCTATATCAGCTACCGACAACGCCTGGACGTGGTCCGGCAGAAACTGGTCGGTGCCTCGGTCTACCCTCTGCTGCTGTTGCTGGTGGGGGGTGGCGTGGTGCTGTTCTTGTTGGGCTACGTTGTGCCGCGCTTCAGCCTGGTGTTCGAAGGCATGGGCAACGAGCTGCCGTGGCTTTCGCAGGTTCTGATGAAGACTGGCCTGTTCCTCCACGCGCAGCAGCTACCCCTGGCATTGGCGGCACTGGGGGGCCTTTGCCTCTTGGCCTTGATGCGCCGCAACCCCGCCCTGCGCCGCTGGGCCAGTCGCCAGCTACGCCGTTGGCCCGCGCTGCATCAACGTCTGGTGATGTATGAGTTGGCGCGCTTCTACCGCTCGCTTGGCATCCTCTTGCAAGGTGGTATCCCCATCCTCACCGCGATGTGCATGGCCCGCGGCCTGCTGGGCAGCACCTCGGCGCAAGGGCTTGAACAGGCCAGCCGACGAGTGGGGGAAGGTTTGCCGCTGTCCGATGCGCTGGAGTTGGGCCAGCTGGTCACACCGGTGTCTCTGCGCTTGCTGCGGGCCGGTGAGCAGTCGGGAAACCTGGGGGAAATGCTCGAGCGCTGCGCTGACTTTCACGATCAGGAGATCGGCCGTTGGGTGGAATGGTTCGTACGCTTGTTCGAGCCGCTGCTGATGACCTTCATCGGCCTGCTGATTGGACTGATCGTGATCCTCATGTACATGCCGATCTTCGAGCTGGCCTCGAGTATTCACTAGCATTGGGATGGGTGCGCTGCACGCACCTGATCAGTAGTCGAACCGATCCACCGCCCGTCGCCGCTCGTTGTCGTCGCGCCGGTCGTAGTTGGCGGTGGTCTGGATGTTGGCATGGTGCGCGAGCTTCTGGGCGATGGACAGGTCATGCTCTTCGATCACCCGGGTGATGAATGCCCGGCGAAAATCATGGGGCATGATCTTGACCCCCACCTGAGCCCCACGCTGGCGGGCGATGTAGTAGATGGCGTGCTTGGTGATGCGCGCCCGTGTGATGTGGTTGCCACGGCGGATGCGGTTGAACAGGAATTCATCATCGGCCTCTCCTTCCGGCAAATGCTGGCGTCGGAGATCCAGCCAGGCCTGCAGTTTCTCGAACGCCCAGACGGGGGCGTACTTGATCAACTGGCGATTGCCCTTGCCCATGACCCGCAAGCTACGGGCCTCGAAGTCCACTTGGTCCAGATCGATGTCAACCGACTCGGATTTGCGCATGCCGGTGCCATACAGCAGCGCGATGATCGCCGCATCGCGTACGCCCTGAGGGCGCGGATCGGCGGCGCAGATGTCCATCAACTCGCGAATCAGACTGCGCCTTAAATTGCGCCCCGCCGGCAGCCTGCTGCCGCCTGCCGGCTTGACCTCGCGAATGTGCAACAGCTTTTCATGGTCGATCAGACCCTGGCGCCACGCTTCGTTCATCACCCCGCGTACCGCATTGACATACAGCGACGATGTGTTCGGGGCATAGCCGTCGGTACGCAGCGCTGCCACCAGGGCAACCACATGGCCTGGCTCGAGCTCGTGCCAGGGCACGTCGACGATATCGCAGTCGACAAACCCCAGGCGGTCGGCGGCGTCCTGGAGGATGTAACGCATGGTCAGCTGGCTGGAAGGCGCCAGACGAGCCAGGTACTGCAACAGTGGGTTATGCAAGAAATCGGACAAAACATGGATCCTGAAGCGGGTCTTTCAGATTGGGTGGCAAGCCATATCGACTACAAAACACGGCGGCCATTACGCCTCCGGGTAGTGCCATCATCCTGATATACAAGGCATTTGCCGCTGGCACGGCGGGTGATAGTACCCCATTACCCTCCCTGTTCGAACCCAGGGCGGCGCGCGGTGTCGGAGTCTGGGCATGATGGCGGGCCAGGCTGAACTAGAGTGTTAGCCATGCTCCTGTCACTGACGAGACCGCATGGCTTTCCACCGCCTCACCCGCACCCACCCTCGCCTGAGCATCGCCATCCTGGCGGGCCTGGTCGGCGCCTGGCTGATTCCTACCGACGATACCGTGCAGCGCATCCTCGCCGGATGGAACCTGGGCGTCTGGCTGTATCTGGTGCTGGTGTTCTGGCTGACCTGGCGCGCCAATGCCGACACCGTGCGCAAGGTTGCCTGCGTGGAAGATGAGAACGCAGGCCTGGTGCTGTTCACCGTCTGCTTCGCGGCCATCGCCAGCCTCGCGGCAGTTACGTTGCAACTGGCCGCCAGCCGTGGCCTGCAGGGGAACGACCAGGCCCTTCATTATTTGTACACGGGTCTGACGGTGGCCGGCTCCTGGCTGCTGATCGGTTGCATCTTCAGCCTGCATTACGCCCGCCTGTTCTATACCAGTGATCCCCACGCGCTGCCGCTGCGCTTTCCGGACGGTGAACGAGCACCGGACTACTGGGACTTTCTCTATTTCTCTTTTACCCTGAGCGTCGCCGTGCAGACCTCCGACATCGGTGTGGCCGGACGCGGCATGCGTCGAGTGGTGCTGGCCCATTCGCTGGTGTGCTTCGTCTACAACACGGCAATCCTAGGCTTCACCATCAACATTGCCGCCGGCCTGTTGGGCTGATGCACCGCACCACTGGTCAGAAAAGCACCATGCTCCGACAGCCGCGCGGAACCATCCTGACCAGCCGCTTTTGTCCCGGAAAACGTTTGCCCTGGCCTTTTGCCGTGATTTGCTGCCCGGACCGTGGCACTGATTCAGATCAAGCAACCGCATATTTGTCATGCTAGGCGCGAGACACTGTCGTCACAGGTGCTATGGTTAGGTTCCTACCGGCCGAATGAGCGGCCGATCACCGCGTCAAGGATCAGGACAAGGAGGCTGGCATGAACAAGATGACGTTCCCCAACGCCTGCCAGGTGATGCGCTGGCATTTCCATCCATTGGGCTTCGAAGCCAGCATGGATGCACCGCGCAGCATGGTCGCCCGGCTGTTCGACCGCGCCACCGGCGAAACATTGCTGGCTATTGCCGGCATCCCCTGCGCGGCCATCATGGCGGCCGCGGATGTAGAGCGGATCATCGAGGCGGTGGAGGCCGAGATGGACGCATTCGAACCCTCATGCGCTCTGCGCGATGCGGTGTAGTCAGAGCGTCTCGGTCTGCCTCACCGTTTTGAGAGCCTTCATGAACTGCTCGGCGGGCATGGGCTGGCCGAGCAGGTAGCCTTGCAGCGAATCACACCCCAGGCGGGTCAAAAACTCCTGCTGGCGGCTGGTCTCCACCCCTTCTGCCACGATGCGCAGCCCAAGGGCCTGGCCCAGGGCGACGATGGCCGAGACGATTGCCGCATCGTCGCTGTCCTGCTCCAGATCGCGAACAAAACCTCGGTCGATCTTCAGCTCATTGGCCGGCAGCCGTTTCAAGTACATCAGGCTTGAATAGCCGGTGCCGAAATCATCGATGGACAGGTCCACCCCCATATCGGAAAGCTTCTGCAGCACGGTCAAGCTCGCGTCGGCGTCGCGCATGGCCGTGGTCTCGGTGATCTCGAGCGTCAGGCGGTTGGCCGGCAGCCGGTTGCTCGCCAAGGCCCTGGCCACGCTATCCACCAGACCGGCATGACAGAACTGGATGGCCGACAGATTCACCGCGATACGCCAGTCGTCATGCCCCTGCTCGAGCCACTCGCGCATCTGCCGGCAGGCTTCGCCGAGCACCCATTCACCGATTGGAATGATCAGGCCGGTCTTCTCGGCAAGGCCGATGAACCGGTCCGGCAACAGCAGCCCGTGCTGCGGATGCTCCCAGCGCAGCAATGCCTCGGCACCGATCGGCTGACGGGCGAGCGCATCGAACTTTGGCTGGTAATGCAGGCGGAACTGGCCATGCTCAAGCGCCGCACGCAGGTCCTGGAGCAGTTGCAGTTGCTGGCGCGCGTTGCTGTTCATCGACACGTCGAAGAAGCTGTAGCCGTTTTTGCCGGCACTTTTCGCGTGATACATGGCCGCATCGGCGTTACGCAGCAGTTCGTGCTGATCCAGCCCATTGCCCGGATAAAGCACGATCCCCACGCTCGCCGAGAGCTGCAGGTCGTGATCGGCCACCCGGTAGGGCCGGGCCACCAGGTTGACCTGCTTCACAGCTACTTCCATGGCATCGGCTGGCTCCTGCAACTCCACCAGCAGCACGAACTCGTCACCACCGATGCGTGCCAGGGTGTCCTGGCTGTGCAGGTGCCCGCGCAAACGGGCCGCCACCGCTTTGAGCAGCAGGTCGCCCACATGATGACCGAAGGCATCGTTGACCGGCTTGAAACCATCCAGGTCAATGAACATCAGGGCAAAGCAGCCGCCCTGCTCCGCCACCTTGCTGATGGCCTGGTCGATGCGCTCGGCCAGTAGGGTGCGATTGGGCAGGCCTGTAAGGGTGTCATGCAGGGCCAACTGGGTCAGTTCCTGGTTGGCCAGGGTCAGGGAGCGTGCGAGGTCCGAGGTGCGCGCCTCCAGGCGCGCATCGAGCACCGACGTGACCAACGCCACGGCGAGCACCGCCAAGGTGGTGATCAACACGACCGAATCCAGGCCGTCGCCACGCAGGCCGTTGGCCAGGGCACCGCAGAAGCTGCCTTCTGGGAAATTGGCCGCCGCCATGCCGGTGTAGTGCATGCCGACGATGGCCATCCCCATCACCACCGCCGCCGCCCCGCGGATGTGCCGCACATAGGGGGTATGACGACGCAGACGGAACGCGATCCACAGGGCCGCCGCCGATGCCCCTACGGCGATGGCCAACGAGGCGCCGAAGAGGGTCGGGTCATAATCGATGCCCGGCACCATCTGCAGTGCAGCCATGCCGGTGTAATGCATACTGGCGATGCCACCGCCCATGATCAGTGCCCCCAGCCCCAACTGCAGCATCGGCAGGCTCGGCTGGCTGACCAGCCACAGGGCGAAGCCCGACGACAGGACCGCGATCAGCAGCGATAGCCCGGTGAGCGTCCAGTCATACCCCAGCTCGATCGGCAGGCTGAAGGCAAGCATGCCGATGAAATGCATCGACCAGATACCGATACCCAGGGCAAAGGCCCCGCCCCCCATCCACAGGTGAGCCGCACGTCCCTGCGCCGTGGCGATCCGGCCAGTGAGGTCCAGGGCGGTATAGGAGGCAAGGATGGCAACGCACAGCGAGATCAACACCAGCGCGGAGGAGTAGCTACCGATCAGCATTTAGATTCCAGCAAAGGGGCTGAGCAAGGGGCCCGAAAAGTTGATTATTGTACTCAAGCGTTAGGGAAACGCACGGGCTTTTTGGGGGTGACAACGAGCCTACCAAGCCACCGCGCAGACCCCGCCCGGGGCCTGCGCGGCGGGTTCGGTCATGCCGTATCGTTTTCGTCCTCCGAGACCGTGAACCAGGGGTAGTACTGCGTGCGTCGCTCGTAGCCCGCGGCAGTGATCACGCGGCACACACGCCCAGTGGCATCGTACAGATGAGTATCGGCATAGAGTCCCTCGCCCGTGCGCTGATCGCTCACCGGGCGCCAATCGTTCAGGTAGAACGGCAGCCAGGTTCGCACCGGTTGTCCCTTGTTGTCGTACTCAGTCTTTCCGCTCACGGCCCAACGTATGGCGGCATGGGCCGTGACAGCCTTGCCATGCTCATCCATCTCCAGCTCGCCCTTGGAGGTGCGGACCAGTGCCTCTCCCGGCTCATGCAAGACCGAGGTCTGCAATGCACGCCCGCCCCCGTCGCTGTAGGTCACGTTCAAGCGCACCTGCTGCTGCGGGTCACCGTCGTAGCGATCGGTCAACAGGCTGATGATGTGCGGCGGCTCGCGCCCTTGGTCCAGGTCAATCTCGAGCCCATGCGTCTGGGCAAAACGCCTGAGCGCAAGTTCGCCGACGCGCCCAGGTTGAAACCTGCCTTGCTCGTCACGGGCCGGGAGCATCCAGCTGTCGGTCACCAGCAGGTGCGCCGTGTGGACCGGCACGTCGCCGCCTTCGAGCGACAGCATGGCCTCCATCGATGTCGGCACTTCGAATGCCCGCGTGGGGTGGTAACCCGCCTTTTCGCCATTTTCCGTGCCGTGGAATCGGCTCTGGACCACCCGTCCCAGTGCATCGAACATCACCGACCGCACATTGTCGTTCGGATCGATGAACGACATTACCGTCATGAAACGCCAGTCATGGCTAAAGCGCGTGCACAAACCTGCTGCGTCGGTCACCTGCTGCACGGCCAGTCCATGAGCCGTCCATTGCACAACCACCTCTCCCGTCAGTTCGCTGTCCCGCGCACCGACCAGCCGGTAGAAACCTTCGGCGCCGCAGTAGCGCGCCAGGCCATGGCGTCCCAGATAGACGCACTTGCCGTCCTCCGGTAGCTCACCGATACGGTAGCCGCCCTGATTCAACAGACGCTCCAGCTCCGCTTGGGGGATGTGGTCTTCGAAAGCGACCAGCGACGCCTGCTCCAGCATGGCCGTCTCGGTGTGAGCCACCAGCGCCTGACGCACCGGCACTTCAGTCAGTTCGCCCGAGGTGTCGCACCACTGCACACGCCTGTATTGACTCAACGCGGCATCGTCCAGTCGCGCAAGAGGCCCCTGCTCTGCCTGCAGGCTTTCCACGGTGAAGCCCCCCTCGGGTACCTGTGCCGACTCCAGTTGCAGCACGTCAGTACGCTCCCCTTCGCTCAGGCCGGTCAGATGAACATGCCCGTCATGCAGGTTGCGCACTCGCTGACGCGATAACGTCAGCCACACCACGTTCTGTTGCGCGTCGCGAGAAGCGGCCTCAAGCCCTTCAGGCAACGTGTCCGGGTAAGGCGATGGCGTGACGGCATCCCTGCGCGGATAGCGGATGTCCATGCTTTGCAGGACGCTGCCATAAAGGTCTTGCTCCAGGATGACCACCTGCGAAACCACCGGGTCCTCAGCGATACGCTCCGTAGCCAACGTCAAATGCTCCACCGCGGTTACCAGCGCCGCAGGCTTCGTCGGAATGCCGGTCTCATAGGCCCGTATCTGAAAACGCTGGCGGGTGATGCTGTAGGGCACGCCCGCCCGATCGCTGCCGTCCAGACCGTAGGTTTCCGTACGCACCGGCATTCCCTTCAGCGCGCGCAACAGCCAACGCCGTGTCTCGCCCTCCGGCGCGTAGGGCACCTCCTGCTGGTCGGTTTCCAGCCGGGTGATGCGCAGCGGGCTGACGGCAAAGTCAGACTCCGCCGAGCCCGGCGCCGCAAATATGCCCTCCAAGGTCGTGTCATAAGCTTCGATTCCACTGAGGAACCAGGTGCGGATCTGTGCAGGTGGCGAACGCTCTGGCGCAGTGCCCTGGGCCTCGACCAGCGTGTCGGTCTGGATCAGGCGGGTAAACCCGCGAAACTCTCGTTCGATACCGTCCCAGATGCCGCGCAGGTATGTCATGCCGCTGACGGTACGCAGCCCGCTGATGTCATCGACCGTGGTCACTCGGCTGAGCATGTGTACCGGAAACGGCAGCAGGCTCACCGCCGCCTTGCCTTGTGCGGTCAAGGCGGCTTTTTCATCCAGCCAGCCCTGGGCTGAGCTGCGGTAGTCGAACTGAGTACGGCTTCCGGTGTTGGTGCAGACCTGGGCCAGCAACCACGGCCGCCGGTCGTTGAAACGGTATGCCCAGGTCCGTGGCGCCATGTGCGGCACGGTCAGCACCAGCTCTACCGTGCCCTGTCCGCGCAGGTCCGTCACCTGCAGCAGGCAGGTGTCATCCAGCACCACTCCCTTCGGCGCTGGCACTGGCGCAGCCTCCACGAAGCGGTTGCCGGCCTGGCTGATGAACACCCTCACACGGTCGGCCTCGCGGTACAGGATGTCGGTGGTGCCGCTGCCATCCGTATCCCCGAGAAACACCCGCGAGGCGCTGAAGTTCTCCACGGCGAAGCCGCCGATGTCGATTGGCTCACCGAAGCGGCCATGGCCGAGCGACGGCCAATAGGTGACGCCCTGCCCAGTAATTTCCATCAGATGCTGCTGGCCGCTGCCGGCCGGATCAGCGAATGCCACCAGCCGATGCTCACCGCCCTCCAAGGGTAATGGCGTCGTCCCCAGGTATGGCGTATCACTCGCCCGCTGCCAGCCTTCGCCGGCAGCACTGGCCCACAACCGGACACTGCGCGGGCCGATCATGGCGACATCCAGCAGTCCTGCGCCCGTCAGGTCGACCCGCTGGGCGCTGGGGTTCAACCATTCCGAGGGCAGGGCCTGGAGGGGAATGAACCGGCTCCACTGGCCATCCGGGCCAAGGGTGAAGCTGCCATGCATGCCCGGCTGGGCGATCAGCCACTCGGGCCGGCCATCACCGTTCAGGTCGGTCAAGACGCCTGCCGCCATGGCTGGAACCTGGGGTAGTACCTGTGGCCCGCCCCACGTCACGGCATCCGCTCCTTGCGTGGCATCGCGCTGCGGTGCGCGGTAGTGCCAGGCACCTTCGTGCTGGTAAAGCAGCCCTGGCACGCCTTCGCCATGCAGATCGGCCATCTGCCAGCGAGGCGGGCTGAAGCCGTCCAGTTCAGGCAGCGCGTCCCAGGCCGGTGCCTTGCGCCCCGGCCGGCTCAGCTCGAACTCCGTCGGTGGCAGGGTCACCGGCGTACCGTCTGGTTCATAGGCCACCAGCTGGGCCGACATCAGCAGTGTCGCCACGGCTGAATGTTCGTGGACAAGGTGCAGGCGCGAGACCAGCACCGGGGTCGTATCGGCCTTTGCGGCCATCATCTGGGTACGGTGCCAGAGCATGACGTCTCGGCACAGACGCCGTACGCGCGTGTTGAAGCCCCAGCGCCAGAAACTGTAGCGGTCCTGGCGAACCGGCCAAGGCGCGTCCGTCTCGAACGGCGGGGGAACATCCAGGGGCGTATTGCGCTCGCCATAATCGAACAGCATTACGCTCATGAAGTCCTCGGCGTCGAAAGCGCCTTCAGGCACCAGCAAAGCGTCCGACGGGGTCGCGTTCAGCGCATGCACGCCGACCAAATACAGATTCGTCACCTGCCGGTGGGCAGCCAGTTCCTGGACGTCGCAGCCAGCGTCATCCTCACGGCGATAGGTGTAGACCAAGTGCTCGCCCTTGGCGCTGACCGTCTCTTCGGCGTACCAGCCAGCCACCCGCGAAGGGTCCTGCGGATCGCTCAATCGGGCGCTGGCCGACCAGCCGAACAAGGTGATGCTGCCGTCGGCATGGTAGTTGAGCCAGAAGCCTGGTGAATCGGGGCTTGCGTTGGGCCGCCAGTGTTCGAGACGCTCCCCGCGGCCGCCGCTGCGCGACACCCAGGGCGTGACCGTGTACTCAGCGATGACTGTGGAGAACGGCAAGCTGCGCTCGATACGCACACCTGCTTTGTCGCGCAGGATTTCCTCGCCGTCTGGGCCGGCCAAACGATCGTCGTCGTTATACCGTGGGATGCCGAAACGGCTCATGCGCGATACCGCAGGCAGCGGGCAATGCCAGCCGGCGCCGAACGCATCGTTACCGCCACCTGAGCTGTAGCTCAGCGTCAACGACGGCGACAGCTCGCGCCCGGTGGGCAGGGGCAACGGCAACGACCAGCCGGCCGCACCATCGGCGCTGCCGACGGACAGCATGCCGCCACCGATGGAGACGGTACCGCCGCCTTTGGGTAGCGACGGCGGGGTAAACAAGGGGTCGCGGCGAGAGTCCACGGACGTAGAGGATGAATCAGGCATGTTGGGCTCCTGCGCGCCCTCCCGCATGTCGCGGGAACGGCGCAGACTACTGGATGGCATGGAAGGAGCGTGCCTGCATGCCCGCCCGCTGTTGGCGGGCGCTCTGACGCGCATGCAGGGCGAGATCGCTCAAGCTTCGAAAAAGCTTATCCATCGGCCCAACGGGGCAGAACTGCCCGAAACACTAGGTGGCGCCCGGCAGGAAAAGATGCTTGCGCTGCACCTGCCAGCCTGCGCATCTTTACCGACCGCTAGCGAACCTAATCCGCCTCGGCAAACGCTTGCTGGGCATCCCAGCCACCGCCCAACGCGGCAATCAACTGCACGCTGGCGACCAGCCTGCCCTGAAGCAAGGTCAACACACTGCGTTCGTTGCTGAGCGCGGTGGTTTGGACGTTGACGACATCCAGGTAGCCGATCAGTCCGGCACGGTACTGGTTTTCGGTCAGGCGCAGCGATTCACGGGCAGCATCCAGCGCTTCCTGGCGTACCACGGCTTCGTCCCCATACACCTTGAGCTGAACCAGATAGTTCTCGACCTCTTTGAAGCCATCGAGCACGGTTTGCCGGTACTGGGCCACGGTCTGGTCGTATACCGCCACGGTGCGATCCACCTCGGCACTGCGCCGACCGGCGTCGAACAGGGTCATGGCCAGCGAAGGCCCCACCGACCAGTAGCGGTTGGGCAGCTCGATCCAGTTGCTGAAGCTGCTGCTGGAGTACCCACCGCTCATGCTCAGGCTCAAATCCGGGAAGTACGCCGAGCGCGCCACGCCGATGTTGGCGTTGGCGGCCATCACGTTACGCTCGGCCGAGGCGATGTCGGGGCGGCGCTCGAGCAGTTGCGAAGGCAGCGACACAGGGATCTGCGGCAAGGCCGGGATGCGTTTGCTATCGGCCAGGGCGAAGTCCGCCGGCGCCTTGCCCAGCAGCACAGCGATTGCATTTTCGTACTGCGCGCGCTGCCAGGCCAGATCGATCAGGTCAGCCTCGGTGCTCTTGAGCTGGGTGCGCGCCTGCGCCACGGCATCGGGCCCGGCAACCCCAGCGCGGTACTGGTTTTCGTTCATTCGCAGCGAACGTGCATAGGCGGCCACGGTGGCCTCCAGCAAGCGCTTCTGCTCATCGATCACACGCAGCTGCAGGTAGTTCTGCACCAGCTCCGACTGCAGGCTAAGGCGGATCGCCGCCAGGTCCGCGAGACTGGCCTGGGCACTGGCCTCATTGGCATTGAGCGTCTCGCGCAACTTGCCCCAAAGGTCGATCTCCCAGCTCACGCCAAGCTGGGCGTTATAGGTGTTGCGGATGCCGCTGCTGTTGTTCGACAGGCTCGAACTGCTACTACCGGTGCCCTGGGCCGAACGGGTCTTGCCCACGGAAAGGTCCAGGCTTGGGAACAACGCGCCCCGGCTGCTACGCACCAAGGCCTGGGCCTGACGGTACTGGGCCTCGTATTGGGCAACGGTCTGGTTGTTGCGGTTGAGTTCCTCGACCAGGGCATTGAGCTCTGCATCGCCGTAAATCTCCCACCAGGCGCCGCGGGCAATCGCATCGGAGGGGTTGGCCTGGGTCCAGCCCTCGGCCTGCTTGAACTGCGCTGACGTGGCGGTTTCCGGGCGGTGATAGTCCGGGCTCAGGGTACAGGCGCTGAGCAGCGCCACGCAAAGCCCGGCGCCGACCAGGCGCGAGCCGCGCCCACGGGTGAGCAGCTTCAGGGCGTGGTGAAGTGGGGTCTGGGCAAAGTTCATAGCGGGGTATCCAGTGCGGCGTCGGTGCGCACGCCACGCCAGCGGTTGAACCGATGGCGCAGGCGGTCGAGGTACAGGTAGACCACAGGCGTGGTGTAGAGGGTCAGAACCTGGCTGAACACCAGGCCACCGATGATCGTCAGGCCCAGGGGCTGGCGCATTTCGGCGCCCTCGGCACGGCTGAGCAGCAGCGGCAGCGCGCCGAGGATGGCGGCCAGCGTGGTCATCAGGATCGGGCGCAGGCGCAGCAGGCACGCTCGGCGGATGGACTCCTCCGGGCTCAGGCCATCGTTGCGCTCCAGTTGCAGGGCCAGGTCGATCATCAGGATGGCGTTCTTCTTCACCACCCCGATCAGCAGGAACAAGCCCAACAGCGAGATCAGGCTGAACTCGCCCCCGGTGGCGTACAGCGCCAGCAAGGCGCCCACCCCGGCCGAAGGCAAGGTGGAAAGAATGGTCAGCGGATGGATGTAGCTTTCATAGAGGATACCCAGCACCAGATACACCAGCACCAGGGCGCCGAGGATCATCAGCGGCTGGCCCTGGGTGGTCTTGGCGAAGGCATCGGCGGTACCGCCAAGCTTGGCGATCACTTCCTCCGGCAGGCCGAGCTTGGCCACCGTGCGCTCCACCGCGGCCATGGCCTGGTCGGGGCTGTAGCCTTCGGCGACGTCGAAGGCGATGGCTTCGGAAGCGAACTGCCCTTCGTGGCTGACACGGTCATTGGCCAGACTGTTCTCGTAGCGGGCGAAACTCGACAACGGCACACGCGCACCGTCGGCGGTGATCACCTGGACCTGTTCCAGGGTGCTCGGGTCCCAGGCGTACTTTGGGTTGATCTCCAGCACCACTTGGTACTGGTTGAGGCTGTCGTAGATGGTCGAGATCTGCCGCTGGCTGTAGGCGTTGTTCAGCACCGTGGTGACCATCTCCATGTCGATCCCCAAGCGCTTGGCCTGGTCGCGGTCCACCACCAGCGTCACCTGCTGGGTACCGGCGCCGTCACGGGCATCGATGGCCGTCAGCTCGGGCAAGGCGCGCAGGGCTGCGACCACCTTCGGAAACCACTCGCGCAAGGCGCTCAAGTCGCCACTTTGCAGGGTATAGAGGTACTGCGAGGTGGATTGGTCACGCCCGCCTCCGCCCAGCTGCAAATCCTGGTCGGCCATCAGGAACAACCGGCCACCGGGCACCTTGGGCATTTCCTTGCGCAGGCGTTCGATCACCTGCTGGGCCGACAGCTTGCGCTCGCCGATGGGCTTGAGGCGCACCAGCACGAAGGCATTGTTGGTCCCACTGTTGCCGCCAATGAAGCCTGCCACGCTCTCTACCGCCGGGTCGGCCAGCAAGGCGCGGCGGTAGATTTCCATCTTCGGCTGCATCACGCTGAACGACAGGCCATCGTCGCCACGGATGAAGCCCTGCAACTGCCCGGTGTCCTGCTGGGGCATGAGCGTCTTGGGCACCACCACGTACAGGGCGATGTTGACACCGATGGTCACCAGCAGGCTGATCAGCGTGAGCCGCTTGTGACGCAGCGCCCAACCCAGGCTGTGGTCGTAGGCCGCCACCATGCGCTGGTGCAATTGGTCACTCCAGCGCTGCAGGCGGTTCTGTTCCTGGGCGTGGGGTTTGAGCCAGCGCGAGCAAAGCATGGGGGTGAGGGTCAGCGACACTAGCAGCGACACCAGGATCGCCGCGGCCAGGGTGATGGAAAACTCCTGGAACAGCCCCCGCACGATGCCGCCCATGAACAGGATGGAAACGAACACCGCCACCAGCGAGACGTTCATCGACAGCAGGGTGAAGCCCACCTCCTTGGCGCCGAGGTAGGCCGCGCGCATGGGCGGCTGGCCATCCTCGATATGGCGGGAGATGTTCTCCAGCACCACGATGGCATCGTCCACCACCAACCCCGTGGCAAGGATCAACGCCATCAACGACAGGTTGTTCAAAGAGAACCCGCACAGGTACATGATCGCGAAGGTGCCCACCAGCGAGACCGGCACGGCCAGACTGGGAATCAACGACGCACGGACATTGCCCAGGAACAGATACACCACCAGGATCACCAGCACCACCGCGATCAGCAGGGTGTGCTCGGCTTCCTTCAAGGTGGCCTTGATCACCGGCGAGCGGTCCATGGCCACGTTGAGCTTGACGCTTGCCGGCAGCAGCGACTGCAAGGCTGGCAACTGTGCCTTGATCTCGTCGACGGTCTGGATGATGTTGGCGCCGGTCTGGCGGTTGACCACCAGCAGCACCGCGGCCTGATCATTGAAAAAGCCACTGTTGTAGCGGTTCTCGACGCCGTCGGTGATGCTCGCCACATCGGACAAGCGCAGGATTGCGCCGTCCTGCTGGCGGATCACCAGCGGCTCGTAGTCCTTGGCTGTTTCCAGCTGGTCGTTGGCACGCACCTGCCAGTTGCGCTCGGCATCTTCGACGAAGCCCATGGGCCGGCGCTGGTTGGCATTGGCCACCGCGGTGCGCACTTCATCGAGGGACAAGCCGTACTGGTTGAGCAATTGGGGTTCCACCGAGATGCGCACCGCCGGCAGCGAGCTGCCGCCGATCTGCACTTCCCCTACCCCGCTGACCTGGGCCAGGCTCTGGGCCAGGATGGTGTCGGCCATGTCGTAGAGCTGGCCTTTGGACAGGACCTCGGAGGTCAGCGACAGCACCATGATCGGTGCCTGGGAGGGGTTGATCTTCTTGTAGGTGGGCATGCTGCGCATACCGCTGGGCAGCAGGTTGCGGGTGGCGTTGATCGCAGCCTGCACCTCGCGCGCCGCACCGTCGATGTCGCGTCCCATGTCAAAACCGATGATCACCCGGGTCGAGCCCTGGTTGGAGCTGCTGGTCAGCGTAGTGACCCCGGCGATGCTGCCAAGCTTGCGCTCCAGCGGCGTGGCCACGGTGGCCGCCATCACCTCAGGGCTGGCCCCCGGCAAGTTGGCCTGCACCACGATCACGGGAAAGTCCATCTGCGGCAATGGAGACACCGGCAGCAAGCCGAAGCTCACGCCCCCCAAGAGCATGATCGCCAGGCTCAGTAGCATGGTCGCCACAGGCCGGCGAATGAACGGGCCGGACAGGTTCATTGGAAGCTCCAAGCCACGAGCTGCACGCTAGGAGAAAGAGCGTCGCCGCCGATCATGCTGCCTCCTGCGTCAAACCCTGCTTGCCAAAGCGGCGGGCCAGACGGTCGAAATACAGGTAGATGACCGGCGTGGTGAACAGCGTCAGCACCTGGCTGACCAGCAGCCCACCCACCATCACCAGGCCCAGGGGCTGGCGCAGCTCGGCGCCGGAACCGGTGGCAAGCATCAAGGGCACGGCACCGAACAGCGCTGCCAGGGTGGTCATGAGGATCGGCCGGAAACGCAACAGCGCCGCCTGGTAGATGGCATCGCGCGGGGCCATGCCCTGGTTGCGCTCGGCCTCCAGGGCGAAGTCGATCATCATGATGGCGTTCTTCTTGACGATACCGATCAGCAGGATGATGCCGATGATGGCGATCATCCCCAGGTCGTTGCCGCTCAGGATCAAGGCCAGCAAGGCACCGACCGCCGCCGACGGCAGGGTCGAGAGAATCGTCACCGGGTGGATGTAACTCTCATAGAGCACGCCCAACACGATATACATGGTGACCACCGCTGCAAGAATCAGCAGCAATGTGCTCGACAACGACGCCTGGAAAGCTTCGGCGGCACCCTGGAAGCGAGTCTGTACGCCCAGGGGCATGCCGATTTCCTGCTGTACCTGCTCGATGACCTTGACCGCTTCGCCCAGGGACGCGCCATGGGCCAGGTTGAACGACATCATCACGGCCGGGAACTGACCGATATGGGAGATCGCCAGCTGCGCCTGACGCTGCTCGATCCTTGCCAGGGCCGACAGACGTACCTGGCCGCCATCGGTGGCCTTGACGTGGATCGACTCCAGTGCCTGCGGGCCAATGGTCGAGGCGGTCTGCGACTGCAGCACGACGCGGTACTGACTGGCCTGGGTATAGATGGTGGAAATCTGCCGCTGACCGAAAGCGTCGTACAGAGCGTTGGTGATCTGCGACACGCTGATGCCCAGGCGGCTGGCCATGTCGCGATCGATCACCAGGTACACCTGCAGGCCCTTGTCCTGCAGGTCGCTGGCCACATCCTGTAGCTCCGGCCGCTGCTGCAGGGCCTGGACCAACTTGCCACTCCACTCGGCGAGCAGGTCGGCGTCGGGCGAAGAGAGGCTGAACTGGTATTGCGTACGGCTGACCCGGTCTTCGATGCTCAGGTCCTGCACGGGCTGCATGAACAGGCGGATCCCCACCAGCTTGTCAACCTGCGGCTGCAGGCGGTCGATGACCTCGCTGGCAGTGACATCCCGCTCGCCGTGTGGCTTGAGGTTGATCAGCAAGCGACCGCTGTTGAGCGTGGCGTTGTCCCCATCCACGCCGATGTAGGAGGAAAGGCTCTGGACCGCCGGGTCCTTGAGGATCACCTGGCTCAGCGCCTGCTGGCGCTCGCTCATGGCGGCGAACGAGGTGGACTGGGGCGCTTCGGAGATCCCCTGGATCACGCCGGTATCCTGCGCCGGGAAGAACCCTTTGGGCACGATGACGTACAGCAACACCGTCAGCACCAGGCTTGCCACCGCCACTAGCAAGGTCAGCGGCTGGTGCCTGAGCACCCATTGCAGGCCTCGGCCGTAGCGTTCGATCAGCCAGTCGATCCAGGCGCCACTGGCACGGTAGAAGCGCCCCTGCTCTTCATCCTTGGGCTCACGCTTGAGCAGCCGAGCGCACATCATCGGGGTCAGGGTCAGGGACACCACCAGGGAAATCAGGATCGCCACCGCCAAGGTGATGGCGAACTCGCGGAACAGCCGGCCGACCACGTCAGCCATAAACAGCAGCGGGATCAGCACCGCGATCAGCGAGAACGTCAGCGAGACCAAGGTGAAACCGATCTGACGGGCACCTTTGAGCGCCGCCTGCATCGGCGTCTCACCCTCTTCGATATGCCGGGAGATGTTCTCCAGCATCACGATCGCATCGTCCACCACAAAGCCGGTGGCAATGGTCAGGGCCATCAATGTGAGGTTGTTGACCGAAAAACCGGCCAGGTACATCACGCCGAAGGTGCCGATCAAAGACAGCGGCACGGCAATCGACGGGATAAGGGTGGCGCTGAAACGGCGCAGGAATACGAACGTGACCATCACCACGAGTGCAATGGCGATCAACAGTTCGTGCTGCACGTCCTTGACGGCGGCACGAATGGTCTGGGTACGGTCGGTGAGAACGGTGACATCCAGGCCGGCCGGCAAGTTATCGGTGATCGAGGGCAGCATTTCCTTGATCAGGTCGACCACTTCGATGACGTTGGCACCCGGCTGACGCTGGATGTTCAGCAGCACCGCCTGGTTCTCGTTGGCCCAGGCTGCGAGGCGCTCGTTCTCGGCGCCGTCGACGATCTCGGCGACATCTTTCAGACGCAAGGGCGCGCCGTTGTTGTAGGCCAGGATGAGGTTGGCGTACTCCTCGGGTGAGCGCAGTTGGTCGTTGGCGTCGAGCATCGACACCCGCGTCGGGCCGTCGAAGTTGCCCTTGGGCTGGTTGACGTTGGAGGCGCCGATCAGAGTGCGCACGTCGTCCAGGTTCAGGCCGTTGGCCGCCAAGGCATCGACATTGACCTTGATACGCACCGCCTGACGCTGACCGCCGGCGATGCTGACCATGCCCACCCCGCTGATCTGGGCGATCTTCTGCGCCACCCGGGTATCGACCAGGTCGTTGAGCTTGGGCAGTGGCATGGTCTTGGAGGAAATGGCCAGGGTCAGCACCGGGGTATCGGCCGGGTTGACCTTGTTGTACACCGGTGGCGCCGGCAGATCGCTGGGCAACAGGTTGTTGGCCGCGTTGATCGCCGCCTGGACCTGTTGCTCGGCGACATCCATGTTCATGTCGAGGTTGAAGCGCAGGGTCAGCACCGAGGCCCCGCCGGAGCTGGTGGAGGCCATTTGCGTCAGGCCTGGCATCTGACCGAACTGACGCTCCAGGGGGGCCGTGACTGCGCTGGTCATGACCTGGGGGCTGGCGCCGGGATACAGGGTCATGACCCGGATGGTCGGGTAATCGACCTGGGGCAAGGCCGAGACCGGCAACAGCTTGTAGGCGATCAGGCCGGCCAGGACGATGGCCAGCATGCTCAGCGTGGTGGCGACCGGGCGGAGGATGAACAGGCGCGAGAGGTTCATGCGCCCGCCTTGCTCGACTCACCAGCCTGGGCCGAGCCCTTGGCGTCCTGGCCTTGCAGATGCTGCCCGGGAGTGGTCGGCACCTGAGAGCTGTCTTGGACGACCTCCACCTTGCTGCCTTCGCGCAGACGGTCGGTGCCCTCGAGCACCAGGCGATCACCGGCGGCCAGGCCTTCGAGCACTACGCTCTGTTCACCGTCGCTGGGGCCGACCTTGAGCTTGCGGATATTGACCGTGCTCTGGGCGTTGACCACATAGGCGAAGGTGCCATCATTGCCAAACTGGATGGCTGCGGATGGGGCCAGCAGCACCTGTTTGAGGGTATCGGCCAACAGGCGCACGTTGACGAACTGATTGGGGAACAGGGCCTGATCCTTGTTATCGAAGCGGGCCTTGAACTTCAGGGTGCCAGTGGTGGTGTCTATCTGGTTGTCCAGACTGCCCAGCACACCGGTGGACTGCAGCTTGCTGTCGCTGCGGTCCCAGGCCTCGACTGGCAGGGTCGCGCCGCTGCGGTAGCGCTCGAGCACGGTGGAAAGCTCGGTCTCGGGCAAGGTAAAGGCCACGCTGATCGGCTCGGTCTGGGTGATCACCACCAGGGCGGTGGTGTCGTTGGCGGCCACCAGGTTACCCAAGTCCAGCTGGCGCAGGCCTACCCGGCCACTGATGGGGGCGCGGATCTGGGTGAAGTCCAGGTTTAAGCGAGCATCGTTGACCTGCGCCTGGTTGGTCTTGACCAACCCCTGGAACTGCGCGACCTGGGCCTGGGCAGTGTCCAAGGTCTGCTTTGCGATGCTGTCTTCGGCATACAGGCCTTTATAACGGGCCAGATCGACCTGGGCGTTCTTCAGCTGGGCCTGGTTCTGCGCCAGGGTGCCTTCTGCCTGCTGCAGGGCGATGCGGTAAGGACGCGGGTCGATTTCAGCGAGCAGATCGCCGGCCTTGACCTGCTGGCCTTCCTTGAAGTGAATCTTGACCAGCTCACCGGCCACCCGGCTACGGACGTTGACGGTATTGGTTGCCGTCACAGTGCCCAAAGCCTTGTAGTACAGCGGGAAATCGCCGACATGCACGGGCTCCACACGCACCGGTACCGGATCGGTGGAACCACCGAAGCCCGGACGCCCCATGCCCATGCCCATGCCTTTGCCGGGCCGTCCGCCCGGCTTCGCCGTATCAGGCGTAGCTGCAGGCCACAGCCACCAGGCCAGGAGGGCCACCAGCAGCAGGATCAGCAGGCCGACGAGCCAGCGACGCGGGGAACGAGAAACGGAAGATTGCATGGGTTGAACGAACCTTGTTCAGGAAATGACGACTGGGGAGGATGAACGATAAGCACTGACACCGTATTAGCAAAGGACCTTTACCAGGCATTTACCTTCGGCTTACGTTGCCAAGATGCTGAACTTTAAATGAAAACGGCCTGGAGATCGCTCCAGGCCGTTACAACGTGTGACCGCTGGGGCACACAGCCCCCGGCCTGTTTACTTCAGCACGGCCAGCGCCGCGTCGTAGTTCGGCTCGTCAGCGATTTCGCCAACCAATTCGCTGTGCAGGACCTTGTCGTTTTCATCCAGCACCACCACTGCACGGGCAGCCAGGCCGGCCAGCGGGCCGTCGGCGATGGCCACGCCGTAGTTCTCGAGGAACTCTCGACCACGCAGGGTCGACAGGTTCTTCACGTTCTCCAGGCCTTCGGCACCGCAGAAACGCGCCTGGGCGAACGGCAGGTCGGCAGAAATGCACAGCACCACGGTGTTGGCCACGTCGTTGGCCTGGGCATTGAATTTGCGCACGGAGGTGGCGCAAGTCGGGGTGTCGACGCTCGGGAAGATGTTCAGCACCTTGCGCTTGCCAGCGAAGTTCTGCAGCGAGGTGTCGGCCAGGCCTTCACCGACCAGGGAAAACGCCGGTGCCTGGGCGCCGACCTGCGGCAGATTGCCTTTGACCTGTACCGGGTTGCCTTTGAGAGTCACTTGAGCCATGACGAGATCCTTATGCGGGGTTTTGAAAGGACACTGAGTTAAGCATGAAGGCGCGCAAGTGCCTATCGGAAAAGTTAAATTGTTCTAATTCCAGGATTTTTTTGTGGACAATAAAAAGACCCAAATGGCGACAAACCATCCGGGCCTTTCTCTTTATACAGTGTCGGCAGGTCAGCCCAGCAGGCTATCGACCACCGAATAGACCACCGAGGACATGGCCACCAGGCCCAGCACCACGACGAAGACGTTGGACATTGCTCCACTGTACTTGCGCATCGCCGGCACACGGCGGATGGCGTACATCGGCATCAGGAACAGCAGCGCAGCGATGATCGGGCCGCCAAGGGACTCGATCATACCCAGGATGCTTGGGTTGAGGGTCGCGACGACCCAGCACACCACCAGCATCAGCGCAGCGACCACACGGTCCATGGCCTTGGCACCTGGGCGCAGGCCAGCCTTGCCGATGATGCCCTTGAGGCCCTCGCTGGCGCCGATGTAGTGGCCCAGGAAGGATTTGGCTATGGCGATGAAAGCGATCAACGGCGCGGCGAAGGCAATGGCCGGGTTACTGAAATGGTTGGCCAGGTACGACAGGATCGACAGGTTCTGTGCCTTGGCCTCGGCGAGCTGGGCACTGCTGAGGGTCAGCACGCAGCTGAAGACGAAGAACAGCACCATCGCCACCATCAGCAGGTGAGCGCGCGCCAGGATCTGCCCGCTGCGCTCGTCGGCGTGCTCGCCGTAGCGGCGTTTCTGGTCGACCGCAAAGGCTGAAATGATCGGCGAGTGGTTGAAAGAGAACACCATCACCGGGATCGCCAACCACATCGTATGCAGGAAGGCCGAACCCGACGGCAGTTGGCCTGCGCTGTCGAGGATGCCGCCATTCCAGTGCGGTACCAGGTACAGGGCCAGCAGCGCCAGGGCGACGATGAATGGGTAGACCAGCAGGCTCATGACCTTGACCGTCGCCTGTTCGCCGCAGCGCACGATCAGCAGCAAGCCGAAGATCAGCAGGAACGACAGCAGCGCCCGCGGTGGCGGAGTCATGTGCAGCTGGTGCTCCATGAAGCTGCTGACGGTGTTGGTCAGAGCGACGCTGTAGATGAGCAGGATCGGGAAGATGGCGAAGAAGTACAGAACGGTGATCAGCGCGCCGGCTTTGATGCCGAAGTGCTCTTCGACCACCTCGGTGATGTCGCCGCCGCTGCGCCCGGAGAGCACGAAACGGGTCAGTCCGCGGTGAGCGTAATAGGTCATCGGGAAGGCCAGTACGGCCAGGATAAGCAGCGGCCAGAAGCCGCCAAGGCCGGCGTTGATCGGCAGGAACAAGGTTCCGGCGCCGATTGCCGTGCCGAACAGGCCCAGCATCCAGGTGGTGTCTTGTCGCGACCAGCTGCCGAGGGTGGCTGGGGTCGATTCTTCGAAGCGTTGTTCAACGCTTGGGGCCTGCTCATTCATTCCGGGTGCAACTCCACTCGCAAGACTGCAACAGGCTGAGAGCGGCGAAACAGAAGGCTTCGCACACCTCAACCGAAAAGAGGGGCGCGATTGTGCGCTGATTGGGTTGCACTTGCATAGCCCCGCCCTACAGACGGTTGCACCTAAAGCGTCAGAATTTTCTGTAAGCGGGCTGCACTCAAACCAAACGGGTTGCACCTGGAAAAATGGAACGACCGTACGACCCTTCAACGACAAAAAAAGCCGCTCCCACGACTCATGCACGCACCGAAGCGCAGCAGGATCGATGGAAGCGGCCTTGTGATGAGAATGGGCCGCGCTGCGGCCCCGAGCGGTTACGCCGAATGCACAGCCGCAAACGCCTCGGCCACCCGACGCAGGTTAGCCGGACGCAGGCCTGACATGCACACCCGACCACTGTCGATGAGGTAAACGCCGAACTCGTCACGCAGGCGACGCACTTGGGCGACGCTGAAACCGGTGTAGCTGAACATGCCGCGCTGGCGCAGGAAGAATTGGAAGTCCTGGCCCGGCAGCAATTCGCCCAGCAGGTCGACCAGACCCTGGCGCATGTCGAGGATACGCTTGCGCATCACCTCGACCTCAGCCACCCATTGGGCGTTGAGCTCGGCATCGCCCAGCACGCCGGCCACCAGTTGCGCGCCATGGCAGGGCGGGCTGGAGTAGTTGCGGCGCACGGTGGCCTTGAGCTGGCCCAGCACGCTTGCGGTGGTGGCTTCGTCATCGCAGACCACCGACAGCCCCCCTACCCGCTCGCCGTACAGCGAGAAGATCTTGGAGAAGGAGTTGCTGACCAGGCACGGCACGCCGGCACGGGCCATTTCGCGGATCGCGTAGGCGTCTTCCACCAAGCCTTCGCCGAAGCCCTGGTAGGCGATGTCGAGGAACGGAATCAGCTGACGCGCCTTGACCACTTCCACCACTTGCTGCCACTGGTTCTGGTTCAGGTCGACGCCGGTGGGGTTGTGGCAGCACGGGTGCAGCAGGACGATGCTGTTGGGCGCCAGGCCTTGCAGGCACGCCAGCATGCCGGCGAAGTCCACGCCACGGGTGGTCGGGTCGAAGTACGGGTAGGTGTGGACCTTGAAGCCCGCACCTTCGAAGATCGCGCGGTGGTTATCCCAGGTCGGGTTGCTCACCCAGACCTCGGACTGCGGGAAGTAGCGCTTGAGGAAGTCGGCGCCGACTTTCAGGGCGCCGGAGCCGCCGACGGTCTGCACGGTGGCCACGCGCCCGCCGGTCACGGCCGGATGATCGGCACCGAACAGCAGCGCCTGAATCGCCTGGCGATAGCTGCCCAAGCCTTCCATCGGCAGGTACAGCGAGGCTTCGTGGGGCTGGTCGGCCAGGCGTTTTTCCACCTCGCCCACTGCCGCCAGTTGCGGCACCACGCCGGCTTCATCGTAGTACAGGCCGATACTCAGGTTGACCTTGTCGGCACGGGGGTCGGCCTTGAAGGTCTCCATCAGCGAGAGAATCGGGTCGCCGGCATAGGCATCGACATGTTTGAACACAGCGCACAGCTCCTTGGATCAGGACAGTTCGGGAAATGCTGCCCCGAGAATACCCTCAGTGAGGCTGGAGGAACATCACTGATGTGCAAGGTGTTCAATGCAGCCTTGCACGGAGGCCTGGCCCGCACCTTTGACTCGGCATCAGCGTGCCCGTTTCGCGGGTAAACCCGCTCCCACAGGGGCTTGCGCAAGCCCTGTGAAAGCAGCGGTTGTATCCGCGAAGGCCGGCCCGGACGCGTTCAGTCCGCCAAAGCCTTGAGCCCCTGCAGCTCCTGATCGGTCAGCGCCACCCCTTCACGCTGCGCCACCTCGCGCTCACGGTAGCGCCGCTCCCCTGGCATGCGGGTCAGCCCCGCTTCCTGCATGTGATCGACCAGCGCTCGGCTGCGCTGGGCAAAGCGTTGCCCTTCGGCCTTGGTCGGGTCGATGACGATGATCAATTGCCCAGTCCAAGGCGTCTTCGCCCCCGGATGCCCGGACCAGTCGAACTCCCAGGAGAAATGCCCACCGGTCAAGGCCGCTGCCAGCAATTCGACCATCATCGACAGCGCCGAGCCCTTATGCCCGCCAAACGGCAGCAGTGCGCCACCTTCGAGAATCGCCTTGGGGTCGCAGGTCGGCTGACCCTGGGCATCCACACCCATGCCCGGCGGCAGTTGCTCGCCGGCCCGCGCGGCGATCTGTACATCACCATGGGCCATGGCGCTGGTGGCCATGTCGAAGACGATCGGATCGTGCCCGGCGCAAGGCGCGGCAAAGGCGATCGGGTTGGTGCCAAACAGAGGCTTGCGTGCGCCATGGGGCACCACGCAAGTCATGCTGTTGACCACGCTCAAGGCCACCAGCCCCTCGTCGGCGAACGGTTCCACGTCCGGCCAGAGCGCTGCGAAGTGATGCGAGTTGTGGATCGCCAGTACCGCGATGCCAGCCTTGCGCGCCTTTTCCACCAGCAAAGGCCGCGCTGCGGCCAGGGCCGGCTGGGCGAAACCGCCACCGGCGTCGACCCGCACATAGCCAGGGGCCACATCGCTCACCTGCGGCTCGGCGCGCCCGTTGACCCAGCCACTGGCCAAGGTCGAGACATAACCGGGAATACGAAATACCCCGTGGCTGTGGGCGCCATCGCGCTGGGCGCTGGCGCAGTTGTAAGCCAGCGCCGCGGCGACCGGCTCGGCACAACCATGACGCTGCAGGATGCGTTGCAACAACGCCTGCAGCTCGGCGAAAGGCACGCGCACGACGGGGCTTACGGAAGGTGCGGACATCTGGAGCTCCTGTTCTTGTACTTCTTGGACGTGGAATGGCTACAGCGCAAGCAATGGCAAAACTTATCCCGCGAATGACAGCTATCTGTCAATTGTTGACTTGATGACAGAAAACATCCATTTTCTATCGCAAGCCTCACCCATCCCGGAGTCGACCATGAGCCAACCGATCAAGCAACGCCTCGAGAGCAGCCTGCAAAGCGCCGCAGCCTCGGGCCGCAAGATCGCCAGCTACATGCTCGCCAACCTGCACGAGTTGCCGTTCCAGACGTCGGCCAGCATCGCGACCAAGCTTGGCGTCAGCGAATCCAGTGTCGGGCGTTTCTGTCGCTCCCTGGGTTATGCCCACCTCAAGGCGCTCAAGCAAGACCTGCAGAACGACCTGGGGGACGGCCCTTGGCTAGTGGGAGATCGCCTGCAAGAGTATCGCCAAGGCGAAGACGACAGCGAGAGCTCCGGCAGTCTTGACCTTGAAATCGCTGCATTGGTGCGCGTGCATGAGTACCGCCGCAGCCAGGCCTGGCAACAGGTCGCCCAGCGCCTGGCGAGCAAGCGCCGCGTGTTCATCGCAGGTTTCCAGACCGAGCGCGGCGTGGCCATGTGCATGAGCCATTTGCTGCAATACCTGCGTGATGGCGTGCAGCTGGTCGATGGCAGCGCCGGGCATTTCGGCGACGTGCTGCTGGGCCCTGCCCAGGACAGTGCCCTGGTGGTGTTCGAGGCGCGCCGTTACTCCCGCCATGCCCTGCTGCTGTGCAGCAAAGCACGCGAAGCGGGCATTCCGGTCACCCTGGTGACCGACACCTTCTGTGATTGGGCCGATGCCAACGCCGACGAGGTGTTCCGCATCCCCACCGAATTCAACCTCTTCTGGGAGTCCACCTCGGCAATGCTGTCGTGGGTGCACCTGATGGTCAACGAGGTCTGCAGGAAGCTGGGACCTGATGTTGAAAGACGCTTGGAAGCAACTGCCGCTCTACATAACGCATTCGTCGGCTACACCTCGTGGCCAACGGGAAAACAACAATAGCAAGAGTGAAAGTCCAGAGGTGTTAGATGAAAAAGACCCTGTCCGTGGTGGGTGTGTGCGCCCTGTTGCTGACTGGCGCGGCCAGCGCCGAGACCCTGCGCTTCGCGACCGAGGGCGCCTATCCGCCCTTCAACTATGTCGATGCCGATAACAAGCTGCATGGCTTCGACATCGACATCACCAACGCCCTGTGCGCGCAGATGAAAGTCGAATGCACCCTGGTGGCGCAGGACTGGGAAGGCATCATCCCGGCCCTGATGGCCCGCAAATACGATGCTGTGGTCGCCTCGATGATCGACACCGAGGAGCGACGCAAGAAGATCACCTTTACCAACCACTACTACCGCACCCCGTTGACCGTCGCCGTGGCCAAGGACAGCCCGATCAAGGACGCCCAGGCCGACTTCAAGGGCTACACCGTCGGGGCCCAGTCGTCCTCCACCCAGGCCATCTACGCCGAAGACGTCTACGCCAAGGCCGGCGCCGACGTGAAGCTCTACCCGACCATGGACGAAGCCAACGCCGACTTGGCCGCCGGCCGCCTGGACGGGGTAATCGCCGACAAGTTCCCGCTGCACGAGTGGATGAACAAGAACGGCCAGGACTGCTGCAAGGTCCTGGGTGACGTCAACGGCACCAAGGCCGACGCCGCCATCGCCGTACGCAAGGACGACGACGCCCTGCGCGAGCGTCTGAACAAGGCGCTGGCCGAAATCGTCGCCAACGGCACCTACCAAAAGATCGCCAGCAAGTACTTCGCCTTCGACATCTACAACTGACCTGACGCCTGCGGGAGCGGGTTTACCTGCGGATACGGCAGTGGACTCACCGACGTATTGGCGGGCAAGCCCGCTCCCACAGGATCGCTGTTGCCTTTCGATATCGATGTCGCTGAGGAGTCTCCTCCATGCTCGATCAACTGTCTTTGCTGTCGTTCGCCAGCGGTGGCTGGGGTCAGGCGCTGCTCGCCGGCGCCCTGGTGACCCTGTCGCTGGCCCTGGCCTGCCTGCCCATCGGTCTGCCCCTGGGCCTGCTCGTGGCCCTCGCCGCGCGCTCGCGCAAGCGCGCTGCACGCGCCTGGGCCACCAGTTTCTCCACGGTGTTTCGCGGCCTGCCGGAGCTGTTGACACTGCTGATCATCTATTACGGCTGCCAGATCGCCGCACAGAAGCTGCTGGCGGCGATGGGCTATGAAGGCGAGGTGCTGATCAACACCTTCCTCGCCGCGATGATCGCCTTCAGCCTGGTGTTCGCCGCGTTTTCCAGCGAAATCTGGCTGGCCGCCTTCAAGACGCTGCCCAAAGGCCAGCTGGAGGCTTGTTCGGCCCTGGGCCTGAGCAAACGCACCGGATTCTTCAAGGTGGTGCTGCCACAACTGACCCGCATCGCCCTGCCTGGGCTGTCGAACAACTGGCTGTCCCTGCTCAAGGACACCTCGCTGGTGTCGACCATCTCGCTGGTCGACCTGATGCGCCAGACCAACCTGGCGGTCAGTGTCACCAAGGAACCGATGTTCTTCTATGGCGTCGCCTGCCTGGGCTACCTGCTGTTCTCGGCACTGTCGGGGCGGGTCTTTGCCTTCATCGAACGACGCTGCAACCGTCACCTGCAAGGAGCCCGGGCATGAGCTTCGAACAACTGCTGGCCATGGTGCTCGACCCCGACCTGCTCGAACGCTACGGCGCGCGCTTCATCGACGGCTTGCTGGTGACCGCCAAGCTGGTGGCGATCTCCTTCAGCCTGGGCGCGGTGCTCGGGCTGCTACTGGCGCTGGCGCGCATGTCCCAAAGCCGCGTGCTGCAGCGCCTGTCGGCGGGCTACGTGTACTTCTTCCGCGGCTCGCCCCTGCTCGCGCAGCTGTTCTTGCTGTACTACGGCCTGGGCTCGCTCAAGGGCTTCTGGCAGGACATGGGCCTGTGGTGGTTCTTCCGCGAAGCCTGGTACTGCACGCTGCTGGCCTTCACCTTGAACACCGCCGCCTATCAGGCGGAGATCTTCCGCGGCAGCCTGATGGCCGTGGCCCCCGGCCAATACGAAGCGGCGCGGGCCTTGAGCCTCAAGCGCTCGACCACCTTCTTCAAGGTCATCCTGCCGCAATCGCTACTGGTGGCCATCGGCCCGTTGGGCAACGAACTGATCCTGATGATCAAGGCCAGCGCCATCGCCTCGCTGGTGACCATCTACGACTTGATGGGCGTGACCAAGCTGGCGTTCTCGCGCAGCTTCGACTTCCAGATCTACCTGTGGGCCGCAGTGCTCTACCTGGTGATCGTGGAGATCGTCCGCCGCGCCCTGAAACACCTGGAAGCCCGCCTGGGCCGCCACCTGAACTGACCGAAGGATACGCTCCATGCATTGCCAAACCATCGTTCTGGGCGCCGGTATCGTCGGCGTCAGTACCGCCCTGCACCTTCAGGCCCGAGGCCGCCAGGTCATCCTGATCGACCGCGACGAGCCGGGCAGCGGCACCAGCCATGGCAACGCCGGGTTGATCGAACGCTCCAGCGTCATCCCCTACGCGTTTCCTCGCAACCTGGGCGCCTTGCTGCGCTACGGACTTAACCGCCAACCCGACGTGCGCTACAGCTTCCTGCACCTGCCCAAGGCCGCCCCCTGGCTGCTGCGCTATTGGCAGCAGTCCGCGCCGGGCCGCCTGGCCAGTGCCGCCGCCGACATGCTGCCGCTGGTGCAACGCTGCGTCGAAGAGCACGACGCCCTGATCGACGCCGCACGCCTTGGCGCACTGGTGCAGGCCAAGGGCTGGATCGAGGTCTACCGCGACCCTGCCCTGTTCGCCCAGGCCAAGGCCGACCTGCAGGGCCTTGCCCGCTACAACCTGAAGTACGAGATTCTCGAACGCGACCAACTGCAAGCCCGGGAGCAACAGCTCGAGGGTGATGTGATCGGCGGTATTCACTGGCTGGACCCGAAGACCGTCAACAACCCCGGCGGCCTGACGCGCGGCTATGCCGCCCTGTTCATCCAGCGCGGCGGGCAGTTCATCCATGGCGATGCCCGCAGCCTGCGTCAGGTCGGCACCCAGTGGCAGGTGAACAGCCGCCGCGGCCCGGTCATTGCCGACGAGGTGGTGGCCTGCCTGGGTCCGCAGTCGGCCGACCTGTTCGAGCCCCTGGGCTATCGCTTCCCGCTGGCGATCAAGCGCGGTTATCACATGCATTACAGCACCCGGGACGGCGCCGAACTGGCCCACGCGGTCTGCGACACCCAAGGTGGCTACGTTCTGGCTCCGATGGCGCGTGGCGTACGCCTGACCACCGGGATCGAGTTCGCCGCCCACGATGCCCCCGGCAACGAGATCCAGCTGGGGCGCTGCGAAGCCCTGGCTCGCAAGCTGTTCCCGGCCCTGGGCGAGCGCCTGGACGACCGTCCGTGGCTCGGCCGGCGCCCCTGCCTGCCGGACATGCGTCCGGTGATTGGCCCGGCGCCACGGCATAAGAACCTGTGGTTCAACTTCGGCCACGCCCACCACGGCCTGACCCTGGGCCCGGTCACTGGCCGCCTGCTGGCCGAACTGGTCACAGGCCAGGCGCCTTTCACCGACCCGTCGCCTTACAGCGCCGCACGCTTCGACTAAACATCCACGCGGGAGAACAACAAGATGACCGCCGCCTCTCTGAGCCTTGCCAGTGTCACCCCCGAACCCGACGCGCGCCCAGTGCTGATCCGCATCGAGGGCCTGAACAAGCACTACGGCGCCTTCCATGTGCTGCACGACATCAACCTGCAGGTCCGCGAAGGCGAGCGCATCGTACTCTGCGGCCCCTCAGGCTCGGGCAAGTCGACTTTGATTCGCTGCATCAACCGTCTGGAGATCGCCGAACAGGGCAGCATCCACGTAGCCGGCACGGACCTGGCCGCCACCAGCCGCCAGGCCGCCCAGGTGCGCAGCGAGATCGGCATGGTGTTCCAGCACTTCAATCTGTTCCCGCACATGAGCGTGCTGGACAACTGCCTGCTCGCCCCCACCAGCGTACGCGGTCTGTCGCGCAAGGACGCCGAGGAACGGGCGCGCATGTATCTGAGCAAGGTCGGCATCGAGAGCCAGGCGCACAAGTACCCCAGCCAGCTGTCCGGCGGCCAGCAGCAGCGGGTGGCCATCGCACGGGCGCTGTGCATGAAGCCGCGCATCATGCTGTTCGACGAACCCACCTCGGCGCTGGACCCGGAGATGGTCGCCGAAGTGCTGGATGTGCTGGTGCAACTGGCCGGTACCGGCATGACCATGCTCTGCGTCACCCATGAAATGGGCTTCGCCCGTCAGGTGGCCGAGCGCGTACTGTTCCTGGAAGGCGGGCAGATCATCGAGGACAGCCCACCGGAGGTGTTCTTCAACCACCCGAAAACCCAGCGGGCACAAGCGTTCCTCAAACAAATCCTGCACTAGCGCGCATCAGCGCTCCCTCTCTGGATAAGCACCGCCCCTGTGGGAGCGGGTTTCACCCGCCAATGCGATAGTGAATGCACCGTCGTATTCGTGGGTAAACCTGCTCCCACCGCGTTTTTGGTGTCCGGATGGAGCTGGCTGGTTTTTAGTGAGATGGGAACGGGAAGGCCCCCTCGTGCGGGTATTGCAAACCACCAAACCCCTGTACCCGCCGGCACTCATTGCACCCATGCAAAGACCCAACTGCATCGTTAAATATTATTGACCTAACCCACCGCCAAACCCTTGTCACCGCAGGGCTCCAAGCCCTCAACCCCCCCGAAAAACGGCGCCTTCACCCCTCGCCACTCGTTTGACATATCGAACGGCTCTGGCAAGCTATGAACAAGCCCCGACCGGAATCGCCTGCTAGGCGAGCCGGCAGTGCTCGGGGTTTCAGGACGTACTCAAGGCCGAGCCCGTGCGCCTGCACAACAACGACAGGATGAACCTGTCCCAAGGTGACATATGTCCAACAGCAACATTGGCAACAAGCAACCCTCCCTGCGCAAACCCGTCGTCCTGATGACCATGGGCAGCCAAGAGCGCAAAGGCCATGACTATCAGGTCATGACCCACAAATACATCACTCCGCTGGTCGAATTCGCCGGTTGCGTCCCGGTCCTCGTGCCCACCTGCTGTGGCGTCGAAGACCTTGAGACCTACCTGGACATGGCCGACGGCGTCTACCTGACCGGCGCGGGCAGCAACATCGACCCGGCCCTCTACGGCCAGGAAAACCAGACCCCGGGCAAGGCCCAGGACAAAGATCGCGACCTGTTCGACATTCCTTTGGTGAAAATGGCCATCGCCCGTGGCCTGCCGATCTTCGGTATCTGCCGTGGGATGCAGGAAATCAACGTGGCCCTGGGCGGTGACATCTACCAGAAGGTCTACGCCGAGCCAGGCTTCAACGATCACCGGGAGAATCCGGAAGATCCGGTCGAGGTCCAGTACCAGGCCGTGCACAGCGTCAAGGTCCAACCAGGCAGCTGGCTGCGCGAGAAGCTCGGCACCGACGAGATCCGCGTCAACTCCCTGCATGGTCAAGGCCTGAACAAGCTGGGCAAAGGCATCGAGCCGATCGCCCACGCTGAAGACGGCCTGGTCGAAGCGATCCACGCCCCGAGCATCTCGCCGTTCCTGTTCGCCGTGCAGTGGCACCCGGAATGGCAAGCCGCGAAGAACCCTGACTCGATCAAGATCTTCGAAGCCTTCGGCGACGCCTGCCGCACCCAGGTGCGCAAATCCCAGGGCAAGCGCAACCAGGCTGCCTGATTCTTCTTCGTTAGTTTTGATCGCGGGGCGGCGCAATGTCGCCCCCGCTTCCCCGGTCACCCTCTGCTGGTCCCAGAACACTTCCCGTGGAAGCGGGCGGCTGGCTTGTGCCTGTCTCCGCGATCGTTTTTTGCCTCACACCGCCGTGTGCCGTAGTGCCGACGGTGCCTCCCCCATCATCCGTCTATACATGCTGGAAAACGCACTCGGGCTCTCGTAGCCCAAATCCAGCGCCACCCGTGTCACCGACTCCCCCGCCGCCAGACGCGTCACCGCCGCCATCAGGCATGCCTGCTGTCGCCACTGGACGAACGACAACCCCGTGAGCGTTCGAAAGCGCCGGGTGAAGGTACGAAGGCTCCAATTGAGCCGATGCGCCCAATCCAGTGGCGTGACGCGGATATCCGGTTGAGCCAGAAACGCCAGGCACAACTGCGCAACGCGTGGCTCCTGCGGAATCGGCGCAAACAGTGGCAATGGCCGGGCACGGCTCAGTTCAGCAAGCATCAAGGCGACCAGCAAGCCATCGCGCCCCTGGGTGTCGTACAACGCCGGGACATCGGCACTGGCCAGCAGCAGTTCGTGGAGCAAGGGGCTGACCAGCAAGGCCTCGCATTGCTCACCCGGCCTGGGCACCGCTTCGGGTTCGATGTAGAGGCTGCGTGTGCTGACACCCCGCATACGCACCTGATGGCGCTTACCGGGCGGTATCCAGACGCCGTTGTAGGGCGGAACTACCCAGGCGCCGTCATCGGTCAGCACATCCATCAAACCGCTCATACCGTAGAGAAACTGCGCCCGTCGATGGCTGTGCGCCGCCAGCAGCGTGCCAGGCGGGTAGTCAGTGCCGATGGCAAGCACGGGGCGGGGCGTTGCGTCCATGGTGTGCAAAGGAATGTTGCGCATGCCGATCGCCTTGGCCGAAAAACAACGATTATTGGCCAACGCGCGCAAGCCGGCCAGACCGAGGCCCATTATCGTGCAGCCTTCAATCCGCTCTGGAGGGCGTTGCATGTTCTACGCGTTGCTCGTCGCGTTCGGCCTGTGCGCAGGCGTCACCACGTTGTTGTTCGGCTTTGGCGGCGGGTTCTTCGCGGTGCCCTTGCTCTATGCGCTGCTGCTGGCCAGTCATGAGGCGGGCTCCGTGGTCAGTCAGCATGCGATGCAGATCGCCGTAGCCACTTCCGCCGCGGTGATGATCGTCAGCAGTGCCCTGGCCAGCTGGCGTCATCATCGCGCCGGGAGCCTGGACTGGGCACTGGTGCGCCTGCTGGTGCCGGGCATCGGTCTTGGCGCCCTGCTCGGCGCCATCGCCGCGCTCTGGCTGGACAGCGACTGGCTGCGCTGGCTGTTCGTCGCCTACGTGCTGGCAAGCCTGCTCGATGGCTGGTTTCGCCCAGGCTTCGTCGCGAAGACCCGCTCGCAGCGTCCCCCGTTGGGCCCAGGGCACTCGACCCTGATCGGCGTGCCGATTGGTGCGGTGGCGGCGTTGTTGGGTGTTGGTGGCAGCGTCATGACCGTACCGTTGATGCGCCGACGCGGCGCGAGCATGCTGACCGCCACGGCCATGGCCAATCCGCTGTCGTTGCCCATGGCATTGGTGGCCACGCTGACCTACGCCCTGTTGCCTCAGGCGCAACTGACGCTGGGGGTGGGCTATCTGGGCCTGGTCAATCTGTATGCCGCGACAGCCTTGGTGGCGGGCGCCTGGCTGGGGATGGCACTGGCTGCACCGTTGGTCGGACGCATCAACGATACGCTCCATGCCCGCGCCTACCTGCTATTGCTGGGCGGCGTGTTGCTGACGATGCTCCTGGTGCGCAGCTGACGGCAAATTGCTGGCCCCCAGCCCTGCGAAGTGAAGGCAAACTCCCTTTTCCTTCATAAGCTTAGGACAGCATCATGCGGGTATTTCTAGCAACGATCGCCGGCTGTGTGATGGCCACGGCCGCCTTCGCAGCTCAAGCCAAGGCCCTGAACCAGAACGATCGTCAGGTATGCCACTGGGGTTCGCAAATCGCCGCCGATGCGCAGCAGGCCAAGCTTTCCGGCGTCACGCTGTATGCCACGCGTAAGAAGTTGCAGACGCGCAAATTCCCCAAGCCCTGGATGCGCATGACCGCCTTCGGCATCACCGAGCAGACCTACAACAGCCAGTCCCGGCTCAAGCCCGCGGCGATCAGGCAGACGTACTACGAGCAATGCGTACAGCATGCGATCGCAAAACGTTAATACGTTATATATCAGCAGGTTATGCGAATAATTTAACGTTTTTGTTTACATATATAGGGACTGAGCAGACTTGAGATCGAGGCGCAGTCCCTGTGGGAGCGGCTCAAGCTGAAGCCGACAACCGCTCCCCAGCCCTCTTCGAGCGGCCACCCAGGCACGTCACCGCAAACGCGATCACCAGCGCGCTGGTGCCCAACAGGAAGATCAACTGCTGATTCGATCCCTCCACCAGCAAGGCGATCAGGGCTGGGGTCACCGCCGCCGCGCCCATCAGGGTGATGCTCACCAGGGGCGTGAGTTTTCCGGTCGGGTCATTGGTAGTGATCAACGCCATGTAGTACGACAACGACAATACCCAGCCGAAGTTAATCAACAGCAGCGCCACGAATAACTGCATCGGGGTGCGGGTGTGTCCCGTCAGCATGGCGATCGACACGAAGATCGCCACCAGGCCCACGGCGATCATCAGTTGCCGGTTGACCCGCGCGCCCAACAGGCTAGGCAGCCCCGCCCCCGGCAAGCCGCCGATCGCAGAAAGGCCAAACGCCCAGCCGATATCGACACCGTCGATGCCCTGATCACGCGCCAATTGGTCGATGAAGCCCCACACGCAATAGATGGCGATCTGCATGAACAGCATGCCCACCAGCGCGCTGCGCCCCATGCGCGACGAACCGCCTTGGGCGCACGTCCCCTCGCCGCTACCGATCAGCGCCGCGGGCTTGCGTGGCAGCGCAAGGCTCGCGCCGCAAATCAGCAGGTACCACAGGCCAAAGGAACACAGCGCCGTCACCGTGCCGCTCTGGGCCGCAAGCAGGGGCAAGGCGGCGGAAAACAACGAGTACTCAGGCGTCTGCAGCAACAGCATCAGGCCGAACGAGCGGTCCTGGTTGGGCAAACGACCCAACGTGGACACCGCATAGGCATAGATCAACCCGGCGCACGTGCCCGCCGCCAGGCGTACCAGCAGCAGCGTGCCGTTGCTCGGCGCAAAGGCGGTGGCCATGCTCAGCGCCACGCACAGCAACCCCACCCACAGACAGAGGCTGCGCCCACCCTGGCGTTTCATCACGATCGGGCACAGCAATGTGCCCAGGGTCATGCCGATCATCTCCACCGAGACGACCCAGCCCTGTTGATCGAGCGACAAGTTCAGTTGTTCGGTGACCAACCCCATGAAGATTGGTTGTACACCGCAGACGATGAATGAAGTGCAGGCGATGAAGATGAGGGAAGCACGTAGTAGCTTGGAGTCTTTGATCATGAATGGACCCTGACACGCTGCACAGCATCACCTGCTAGATCAGGTGACCCTGCCCACAGCGTTTGTTTTTATTGTTTGGGTGACTGGGCCCAATACGCCGCGATAGACGCCCCGCAGACCCAGGTGAGCGGTGGCTTGACCGCTCTGGGATGCAATCCTGGGCCTTGCTTGAGGCCTTTGAAAGTTAAATATCGGAATCGACTCCAGTGGGCTTTTTAATGCACGCCGATACCGCTTGCCTGTATCCAGAAACGCACTGCAATCGATGCCGATATTTAATTTGTGAGGCCCCTGGAGATTCCCTACCGTGTGTCGCTACATCCAACCCAGGGGCCATCGCCCGCCACCGTGCGCTTCGTCGAACCGGCCCCGATGATAAAAGGCCAGCCATGAACGACCGTGAGTTCATCAACGCCATCGACGCAGATGGCCTGCCCCTGAACATCGCCGTGAAGAACGGACGTATCACCCACATCGGTCCACAGCGCGCCGCCGTCGCCGCAGCCGAGACCATCGACCTGGAAGGCCTGCTGGCCCTGCCCGGCTTCGTCGATGGCCACATCCACCTGGACAAGAGCTTCGTTGGCGACCGCTGGCGACCGCACCAGAACGTCGCCACCCTGCGCGAGCGCCTGGCGGTGGAAAAACGCGAACTGGCCAGCGCCCCACCAATCCTCGACCGCGCCGATGCCCTGATCCGCCAGGCCGCCACCTATGGCACGCTCGCCATGCGCTGCCACGTGGACGTGGATGCCACGACTGGGCTGAGCCATCTGAACGCCATTCTCCAAGCACGGGATAACTGGAAGGACCTGATCGACATCGAACTGGTGGCCTTTCCCCAGGCGGGCGTGGTGTCCTGCCCCGGTACCGCCGAAATCCTGGAAGCTGCCGTGCGTGAGGGTGTGCAAGTGGTCGGCGGCATCGACCCGACGACGCTGGACGGCGATGCCGAAGCACAGCTGGACATAATCTTCGGCATCGCGGAGCGCCATGGGGTGAAGGCCGATATCCACCTCCATGAACCCGGCGAGATTTGCATTGCCCAGCTCGAACGCATCGCTGCACGCACCCGCGCCCTGGGCATGCAGGGCCTGGTTGCGGTCAGCCATGCGTATGGGTTGGGAGATGTGTCCGAGCAGGTGGTTGACCGAACCGCGCAGGTACTGGCCCACGCAGGTGTCTCGATCATGACCAATGCGCCTGGCGAGCATGCCTTTCCGCCGGTCTTGCGCCTGCGTGCAGGGGGGGTGCGGGTGTTCACCGGCAACGACAACATCCAGGATGCCTGGTGGCCCTATGGCAACGGCGACATGCTGCAGCGCGCGATGCTGGTCAGCTATCGCTCTGGGTTCAATACCGACGAGGAGTTGCGGGTTGCGCTGGACATGGCCACCGAGGCCAGCGCCGCCGTGATGGGCAAGACCGACTACGGCCTGAAGGTGGGCAACGAGGCGAGCTTCTTGTTGTTCAAGGCACCGAACGCGGCGGCAGCGGTGGCGGCGGCGCTGCACGAGCGATTGATCGTGCGCCATGGGGCGTTCTGGGGCGGGCCCGCCATCTTGCAGCTCAAGGCTGCTCAGTTCAGTCGTGAGATGCGCCGCTGAGTCGGCCCCTGGACGGAATCAGGCCGGTTCAGGTGCTTCGTCACGCAGGATGCCGATCAGGATGTCCGCCAGCGCCTTGACCATCGGGTCGGCCGTGGGCCGGTAGAAGATCGCCGCCTCGAACACCTTGATCGGCTTGAAACCCTCCTCGGCGCCCAAGACCCGATGCCCAGGCGTGACCACCCGGGACGGCAGCAGACTGACCCCCAGCCCATTGGCCACCGCCGCCTGGATACCGGCCAGGCTCGAGCTGGTAAACCCGATGCGCCAGCTACGCCCCATGGCCTCGACCGCACTGATCATGTCGTCTCGATACAGGCCCCGCGGCGGGAAGGTCACCAAGGGGATCGGGTCCTGGGCAAAGCACGGGTACTGCGCGCTGTCGATCCATTCGATGCGTTCCGGCTGGCAGGCATTGGCCTCACGGCTGTGACGGCGTTGCTTGACCAGCACCAGGTCCAGCTCGCCACGGTCGTAGCTGCCCATCAGGTCTCGGCTCAGGCCGCCGGTGATCTCGAGCTTCACTTTGGGATGCTTGCGATTGAACGCCGCCAGCGACGCCATCGTCTTGCCGGCGACAAAATCGTCCGGCAAGCCGATGCGCACGGTCACCGTCACGCCGCCGGATAGCGCCTCGCTCAGCTGGTTGCTCACGGCCAGCAAATGCCGCGCATAACCCAACAGCATCTCGCCGGCATCGGTCGGATGCACTTCCCGGTTGCTGCGATCGAGCAACTGATGCCCGACCATTTCCTCCAACCGCCGCACCTTCTGGCTGACTGTCGACTGGGTAGAGTGAAGCCTGGCAGCGGCTGTGGTGAAACTGCCGCAATCGGCCACCATCACCACGGCCCGTAGCAGATCCAGGTCATAGATCGATCTATTGGGTTTCGCACTGTCTGTCATAGGCAAGATTCATCTTTCGAATACACGCAGTCCGAGCATCATGCCAGAAGCCCTGCGCCTTGGGTGGCGCGATCCGGCCTATCCTTGTGCTTGACCCCTCAGCGGACACGCCCGATGCCCACACCTGACGCCTCGCTGCTGCAAAGCTGGCAGCACAACGCCCAAGCCTGGATAGCCGCCGTGCGCAGCGGTGCCATCGAAAGTCGGCGGCAAGTCACCGACCAGGCCATCCTGCTCGCAGTGCTGGGCCGCCAGCCTGAGCGCGTGCTGGACCTGGGCTGTGGCGAGGGCTGGTTGTTGCGCGCCTTGGCCGAGCGCGGGATCGAGGTGACGGGCGTGGATGGTGACGAGACGCTGGTTCAGGCCGCGCAGGCTGCCGGGGCGAGCCGTGTATACCAGGCGACCTACGAGCAGTTGGCGCAAAGGCAGGTGGACGTCGGCCAGGAGTACGACCTGGTGTGCGCCAACTTCGCCTTGCTGCA
This sequence comes from Pseudomonas guariconensis, assembly GCF_900102675.1. Classification (GTDB taxonomy): domain Bacteria; phylum Pseudomonadota; class Gammaproteobacteria; order Pseudomonadales; family Pseudomonadaceae; genus Aquipseudomonas; species Aquipseudomonas guariconensis. The sequence continues at coordinate 99,194 of NZ_FMYX01000013.1, read as the reverse complement.
TCAGGACATCATTCCGCTGCTCGACGCCATGCGCGCCCTGCTCGCCCCAGGCGGCGCAATGGTGATCCAGACCCTGCATCCCTGGACGATGGCCAATGGCGATTACCAGGATGGATGGCGCGAAGAAACGTTCGCCGGATTTGCCGGGCAGTGGGCCCCGATGCCTTGGTACTTCCGCACCCTCGCCAGTTGGTTGAATGCTCTGGACATGGCCGGGTTGCGCCTGGTTAGCCTGCAGGAGCCGCAGCACCCGCAAAGCCCGGTACCGCAGTCGCTGTTGCTGGTTGCCCAACGCCAAGTCTTGTAGTGCCCTTTTCGCGAGTAAACCTGGGCCTGTCCCGCCCCCAACTGGATCCCTGAACATCCGCTTGGTTGCGACAGGATTCACACCAGACGCGCCAACCACACCCCGCCCCCTTGCTCCCCTTCGCGCCCACCCGCTAGCCTGCCTTCCTCTCCCGGACGGACCCTGCCCCATGCAACCGCGCGACCTTGCCGCCTATTCGTTCCTGGCCATCACCTGGGGGCTGTCCTTTCTGGTGGTGCTCAAGGTCGTGCATGCCTTCGGTTGGGTCGGCGCGGTCAGCCTGCGCTCGCTGATCGCCGGCGGCACGCTGGCCGTACTGGCGACGCTGCTGGGGCGGGCGCTGCGTCTGCGTCCCTTGCTCAAGCCGCTGCTAGTCGTGGGCGCCACCACGGTGGCCGGGCAACTGATCGGTCTTTCCTACGCTACACCGCGAATCGGCACCGCCATGTCGGCGATTCTGGTGGCGACCATTCCGCTGTTCTCGATGATCATCGGTCGCGTCTGGGGCCTCGAGAAAATCACCCCCCAGGGCCTGGCTGGCCTGCTGTTGGGCGTACTTGGCATCGTCATGCTGGTGGGGTTCCCGGCGCAGGCCGTGACCGAAGACTTCATCCACGGCTGCATCGCTTCGGTCTTTGGCTGTCTGTGCGCTGCGTTCGGCAGCAACTATGCGAGCCTGCGCCTGCGCGGCCAGGACCCGTGGACGGTCACCGGCGGCGCCTTTCTCGCTGGCGGCCTGTTGACATTGCCCTTGTTGTGGGTGGTGCCTGTACCCACCGTGCCCCAGGCCAGCGACTGGCTGCTGCTGGCCATCAGCGGCGCGGTGATGAGCGCCACTACTTACGTGCTGTACTTCGGCCTGGTCGCGCGCATCGGTGCCACCCGTACCATCAGCGTGGAGTTCGTGGTGACCTTGGTGGCCGTGCTGATCGGCGCGCTGTTCCTCGGCGAAGCCCTGAGCCTTCTGCAGATCGTGGGCGGTGGGGTGATCCTGCTGGGCTGCATGCTGGTGCTCGGCTTGCTGCCGGGGCGCGGCAAGCGCCTGCCCAGCTGATCAGGCCCCTGGCACGTCCGGTGCCACATCCTGCGCCTGGGCGGTGTTGGTATCGATCGGTGGCGTCAGGCGCAGCACCCGGTCTCGCCCGCCTTCGGCGAGCAGGTAGCCACCCTTGCCGTCGGGAACGATGGCCTGGGGCGCCTTGAGGAAGGTCAGCACCGTGTGACGCTGCCCCTGGGCGTCGATGCGCAACAACCGTGCGCGGTGGGTGGAATCTTCGCTGATCCATAGGCCACGCTGGTCGCAGAGCAGGAAGGTGGGGTTGCGCAGGCCGCTGGCCACCACCGGGTCCTGGCCATCCTCGCTCAGCGCACGGATTTGCCCGGCGCCCTTTTCGGTGTAAAGCAGGCGGCCATCGCTGCAGCGGGTCAGGCCCTCGGTTTCGGTCAGGCCTGAACGCAGGATGTCGAGCTGACCGCTGTGCCAGTCGTAGCGCATCAAGCGGCCATTGCCTTTGCGGTCTTCGATGGCATAGAGGTAATCGCCGTCGTTCCACAAACCCTGCACGCTTTCGCCATCGAACAGATGGGTCACCTGGCCATCCCGAGCAAGGCTGACCGGTGCTCTGCCGCCCTCCTGGCTGAACACCCAACCGCCTTGTGCAGCCACCATGCCATCAGGCTTGGACAAGCCCTCGATCATGACGACCCGATCGCCTTCGGCGGTGATCTTCAGGATGCTGCCACGGCCATCGTCCAGCTCGCGGCTCACCAACAGACTGCCGTCGGCCTGGGGCAGCAGCGACGCGGCCTTGTCCACCGAGCGGTGAAGTACCTGAACACCCCAGCCATCGGCGGCCTGGACGGGGTAAAAACTCTGCCAGGCAAAGAACCCCAGCGCGCTGGCAAGCACGCCGGCGGTGCCGGCCAGCAACACTTTCACAGCGCGTACGCGTAGGGCTCGTGCCATTGATCGTCTCCTTGGAAGAGGCGAAATCCTAGCAAGAGGATGTGAAAAAAATGTTGTCAGCCCTACGCGGCCGGCCGTCTATGAAAAACAAAACGATATATAAAGAACAAAACATTCTAACTAAATGGAATTAAAAAATTGAAAGCCCTCGCGCGCCTCCTTAGGCTGGAGAACACCCCACCCAAGCCTTTCCAGGAGATCTTCCCGTGCCCGCCCGTGCCTTCTCTCCCCTTCGCCGCCTGCTGCTTGGCGGCCTGCTGGCCAGTGTCGCCAGTGCCTTGCTGCCTTGGTCCAGCGCCTTGGCTGAAGACGCCAAGACCTTGCGCATCGGCTACCAGAAGTTCAACAGCATCAACATCCTCAAAGGCAGCGGCGCCCTGGAAAAAGCGCTGGCGCCGCAAGGCGTGAAAGTCACCTGGCACGAATTCGCCGCCGGGCCACAGTTGCTCGAAGCCCTGAGTACAGGCGCCATCGACCTGGGCCACGCTGCCGACGCACCGTCGGTGTTCGCCCAGGCGGCCGGCAAACCGGTGGTGTACCTGGCAGCCGAACAACCCTACCCCCGCGGCATCGGGCTGGTGGTGCGCGAGCAAGACCACATTGCCCGTGTCGAAGACCTCAAGGGCAAGCGCGTGGCCACCGGCCGTGGCTGGAACGCCCAGTACCTGCTGGCCGTGGCCTTGGAGCAGGCAGGCCTGAGCTACAAGGACATCACCCCCGCCTACGTCAACAACGCCGCCGACGCCGTGGCCGCCCTGCAGTCGGGCAGCGTGCAGGCTGTCACCCTGTGGGACCCGTTCCTGGCCGCAGCCGAACGGCAACCGGGCCTGAAAAACCTGCGTGATGGCAGCGGGCTTTCCAACAACCGGACGTTCTACCTCTCCACGGCCGCCTTCGCCGACCAGCATCGCGACCTGCTCAAGACCTTCTTCAACGAACTGGCCAAGGTCAGCCAGTGGGCCAATGCCAAGCCTGCCGAGGTCGCCAACCTGCTGGCGCCGCAGTTGGGCATCGGTGCCGACGTACTGGAGGTGGCCAGTGAACGGCGCAACTACAACGCCGTGGCCATTACCCCACAGATTGTCGCCGAGCAGCAGAAGCTGGCCGACACCTTCCAGAGCCTGGGCCTGATTCCGCGCAAGCTACAGGTGGCCGACGCGGTCTACCCGGCTTCCGTCCTGCCCTGACGCCAAGGAGCTCCGCATGCCGCGCCCGATTCGCTTCAACGCCTTCAGCATGAACGCCGCCAGCCACCAGTCACCGGGCCTCTGGCGTCATCCGCGCAACACCAGCGTGGATTTCAACCGCCTTGAATACTGGACGGACCTGGCTCGCCTGCTCGAACGCGGATTGTTCGATGCCCTGTTCATTGCCGATGTGCTGGGCATCTACGATGTCTACCAAGGCGGGCCGGACGCAGCCCTGCGTGGCGGCGTGCAGGTCCCGGTCAACGACCCCTTGCTGCTGGTGCCAGCCATGGCCGGGGTGACCGAACACCTGGGCTTCGGCGTGACCTTCTCGCTGACCTACGAACACCCCTACCCCTTCGCCCGACGCATGTCGACGCTCGATCACCTGAGCAACGGCCGAGTCGGCTGGAACATCGTCACCGGTTACCTGGACAGCGCCGCACGCAACCTGGGCCTGGCCCGGCAACTGGGTCATGACCAGCGCTACGACCTGGCCGAGGAATACCTCGAGGTGCTCTACAAGCTCTGGGAAAAGAGCTGGGACGACGATGCCGTGGTGCTCGAGCGCGAGACCGGCCGCTACATCGACCCGTCGCGCGTACACCCCATCGGCCACGCTGGCGAGCACTTCCAGGTGCCTGGCATGCACCTGTGCCAGCCCTCGCCCCAACGTACCCCGGTGCTGTTCCAGGCCGGAGCGTCGGCGCGCGGCCAGCAGTTCGCCGCGCGGCATGCCGAATGCGTATTCATCAGTGGCCCGACACCCACCGTGTTGCGCCGCTATGCCGACGGCATCCGCCAGGCCAGCGAGGTCGCCGGGCGTGGCCGCGATGAAGTGCTCATCTATGCCCAGGCCCTGCTGATCGTCGGCCAGACGCACGAACAAGCCCAGGCACGCTTTGCCGACTACCGCCGCCATGTCGATCTGGAGGCGGCCCTGGCCCTGCTGTCGGGCTGGACCGGCATAGACTTCGCAGGCCTGGAGCCCGACGCGCCCATCGAATATGTGGAGAACGACGCCGGCCGCGCGGCCCTGGCCGCCTTCACCGCCGCGGACCCCGACCGGCGCTGGACAGTACGCGAGGCGGCGCAGTTCGTGGGGCTGGGCGGTCGGGGACCGGTGCTGGTGGGCTCGGCGCAAGAAGTCGCCGACCAGCTGGAAACCTGGCTCGACCAGACCGGCATCGACGGTTTCAACCTCACCTACGCGGTGCAACCGGACGATCTGGCCAATGTGGTCGAGCTCTTGATACCCGAGCTGCAACGCCGCGGTCGCTATCCCTTGGCCTATGAAAAGGGAACCCTGCGCCACAAGCTGTTCGGCCAGGGCGATCGTCTGCCAGAAGCCCATGCCGGGCGCCTGGTCGACATTCACTGAATAAATACCGGACATTTCAACATTTAATTTGTGGATGCCACGGAAAGGCTCATATCCTGTCCGTGCATCCCCTGCGGCGCACCGGCCGGTGCGGTTCAACGGCACGGGGAAAGAACAACAAGTCGAGACTCTCCATGTCGAATCATTCGTACTTCGCCCCTCACGGTGGGCACCCAGGCCAAACCGAGCTGCTGACTGACCGTGCCATGTTCACCGAAGCCTATGCCGTCATCCCCAAGGGCGTGATGCGTGACATCGTCACCAGCCACCTGCCGTTCTGGGACAAGATGCGCATGTGGGTCATCGCCCGCCCGCTGACCGGCTTCGCCGAAACCTTCTCCCAGTACATCGTCGAAGTTGCCCCGGAAGGCGGCAGCGAGCGTCCTGAGCTGGACCCGAACGCCGAAGCGGTCCTGTTCGTGGTCGAAGGCGAGATCGACATCACCGTCGAAGGCAAGCACCACACCCTGGTCCCTGGCGGCTACGCCTTCCTGGCCCCGGGCGCCGACTGGAGCCTGCGCAACAACAGCAAGTCCAACGTCACCTTCCACTGGCTGCGCAAGCACTACCAGAAGGTCGAAGGCCTGGCTGTTCCGGAATCCTTCGTCACCCACCGCAAGGACGCCACCGTCATCGAAATGCCGGGCACCGAAGGCCGCTGGGTCACCACCCGCTTCGTCGACATGGCCGACATGCGCCACGACATGCACGTCAACATCGTGACCTTCCAGCCAGGCGGCGTGATTCCGTTCGCTGAAACCCACGTCATGGAACACGGCCTGTACGTGCTGGAAGGCAAGGCGGTGTATCGCCTGAACCAGGACTGGGTCGAAGTCGAAGCCGGTGACTTCATGTGGCTGCGTGCCTTCTGCCCGCAAGCCTGCTATGCCGGCGGCCCTGGCCCGTTCAGCTACCTGCTGTACAAGGACGTCAACCGCCACGTGCACCTGACGCTCAACCCACAGCGTTGAGTCCAGGCTGATGTCTCACAAGCCCGCCTTCATGGCGGGCTTGTCGTTTGTGTCCATACTTTTTGCACCCCACTGCTTGCGGACCTGCGTCCATGCCCCTGGTGTATCGTCTGTTGCTCGCCCTGCTGCTCCTGTTGCCAGCCCCCTTGCTGGTGGCGGCCGACTGGCGCCTGGCGCATCAGGAGGATGGCGTCGACGTTTATCTGAGCGCTGTGGAAGGCTCGCCCTACCAGGCGTTTCGCGGCGTGACCCGCATCAAGGCAAGCGTGCGTACCCTCACTGACCTGCAGGAGAACCTGCGGGTGGCCTGCAAATGGCTATATGCCTGCGCTGAGATGCGCTTGCTGGAAGTCGAGGGCGACAGTACCTGGGTCTACTTGGTCACCGACCTGCCCTGGCCGGCCCACCCCAGGGACATCGTGCTGCGCGTGCGCACCGAGCGCCTGAACGATGGGACCCTGATGCGCTACCTGAGCGCCGAACCTGGTAGGGTGCCCGCAGCGCCAGGGTTGATCCGCGTACGCCGACTGCGCGGGGAATGGACCATGCGCCCGCTGGGGGAAAAGGAAACCGAAGTGAGCTATCAACTGCAGGCCGACCCGGCGGGCGACGTGCCGGGATGGCTGGCCAATCAGTTCGTGGTGGATGCGCCGCTGGTCACCTTGCGCACATTGAAGGCCGTGGCCGAGCGTCAGCCCTAAGAGCATTCGCGGGTAACCCCGCTCCCGCAAGGATCACCCTAACCCCTGAGGGAGCGGGTTCACCGCCGAACCAGGTCCCGTCCTGACAGCGCAAAAATAAACGCTCGATGAAATAGAAATAATTTGAACAACACCCCGGGAGAGGTTTCGAATGATAGATACCTCCGCGATCCTCCCAGGAGCCCGTCATGTCCCTACGTCCGCTGTGTCAGCCATGAAGGCCCACTACCGCGCTCCCTGCGCCAGCCTGGAGCTGGACTTCGTCCGCGATACGCTGTTCGGCCCGGTGGCTCATCGCGTGGAATGCCAGGTCCAGCTAGCCGCGCTCAACTTGCAAGGCTGCCCGGCGCTGCGCCTGCACATCGACCCACCGCTGCCGGAAAAACTCGACCGCGCCCACAGCGTGGCGTTCGTCTGGGACGGACGCAGCTATCACGGCGTGGTGCGTGACCATGCCAAATGCGGCGATGGCGGCATGAACCTGGTGCTTGAGCTGCAGTGAAGCGATCAACGGGCGACAGATAACCTGAACCCTGGGCGCTGGGGCTTCTCCATAAAAAGAGGACACGCTTGCCCTCGAGGAGATTGCCATGAACAGCCCCTTGCTCAAGCTCTTCACTCAACCGGGTGCCGCCTGGCTGGACATCCGCCGTGCCGAGGAAGCCCACCCGCAACAATACCTGCCACGCCTGCTGGCACTGGCGCTGATCCCGGCCGTGTGCCTGTTCATCGGCACCACCACGTTCGGCTGGAGCCTGGCCGCGGAGGATCGCGTACGCCTGAGCCTGGTCAGCGCTGCGCAGTTGGCGGGCCTTCTGTACGCCACGACCGTGGTCGGCGTCATGTTGATGGGCGTGATGATCCGCTGGATGTCACGAGGTTTCGACGCCCAACCCACCCTCAACCAATGCATCGGCTTTGCCGCCTATTGCGCCACGCCCTGGTTCGTCGCGGGCGTGGTGGGCCTGGTGCCGATGCGCTGGCTGGCCGTGCTGGCCCTGCTGGCAGCCTCGGCCTATGCCACGGTATTGCTCTATGGCGGCTTGCAGACGTTTCTGCGGCTTCGCAAGGAACAGGCCCTTCTGTTCGCAACCTGTGTCTGGGGTGTGGGACTGCTGTTGCTGGTGACCATCCTGGTGTCGATGATCCTGTTCTGGTTCAACGGCCTGATGCCTGAGTATGTGCGCCCGGCCAGCCTTGGCTGACCGGGTCTGCCGAGCCTTTCAGGCGATGGCCCTGGCCACGTGCGGATGACCCAGGCGCTGATCCTTGCGCAACTGGTTCACCAGTTCATGGACATCACGACAGCTATTGAGGCTGTCCAGGGGAATGCCGGTGACGGTCAGGCAATCGTCAAGCCCCTGTTCGTTGCCCAGACGAATGGTCAGGCTGACGCCGTCCGGGCAACTGACCTCGCAGCGGTCGGGCAGACAGGCCTGCTCGATCAGCTGGCGCATTTCCAATAGCGAAACTCCTATCAACGACATGGTTCGACCCTCTCTGTACTGGATGGCCTGTTGTGTGTGAGTACGCCCTGAATTGGCGCAGTGCCAATTGATATTGCGCATGTCCAAGCGGTCACTCATTTGCTGGAGCAATGAGTGCCTGGTGAATCCTCTAGCACCTTAGAAGAAGAGCCCGGCTTGACGCTGGCTGTTCGATCCAATGAAGCAGGCTTACGACGAGCGGTCTTGCCTGTGCCGCTGGTCGGGCAAGGGGGAATTCTTTCAAACTTTTGAGTAAGTCACAGTTTCCCACGGATAGGCCACGGAACGTCTTGCACGTGGCCAGCCTGCGCGGCTGCGCAAGGGATGGGGACCGATGATCGACGCCAAACTTTTCGTGATCGACTACGAACTGCACGGGCAGCACAAGTCGTTCGTGATCCGCGCCGAGCGGATGGACAACGCCGAGGCCTGGCACTGGGCCAGTTGCGATGCGGGAGTGGCCCGCATCGGACGCTACGGGCGCGAGAAGATCAAGAAAGTCAGCAAGCCGGTGGCCGAGCGTTACGGGATCAGTGATGTACAGTGGCGGCAGACCGGTTGAACGGCTGCCGCGCTGTGGCCCATCGACTCAATGCTGGGGGCCCTGCTCCCCCGCCATCTGGCCGAACCGCCCGGCCTGGAAGTCGTCGAACGACTCGGCGATCTCCGCTTGGCTGTTCATCACGAACGGGCCATAGCCGACGATAGGCTCATCGATTGGTTCGCCGCTGAGCAGCAGCAGGCTCACGTCTTCCAAGGCCTGCACCTGTACGTGCTCACCATCGCGCTCGAGCAGCACCAGGCTGGCCGGCCCGGTCTCACGCTCGCCATTGACCTGCACATTGCCCCGCAAGACCACCAGCGCAGCGTTGCGCCCTTGGGCGATGGGCAGTTGCAGGCTGGCACCGGCCGCAAGGCGCAGGTCCCAGACATCCATGGGCGTGAAGGTCCGAGCCGGGCCTTTGTGGCCTTGATAGTCACCGGCAATCACGCGCAGGGTACCGGCATCGTCTAGCAGCTTCACCACCGGGATATCACTGGCCAGCAGCGTCTGGTAGCCCGCTGCAGCGCGCTTGTCCCGGGCAGGAAGGTTCACCCACAGCTGCACCATTTCCAGGGTGCCGCCAGTGCGGGCGAAAGCCGGCGAGTGGAACTCCTCGTGCAGGATGCCGTTGGCAGCGGTCATCCACTGCACGTCCCCGGGGCCGATCAGGCCACCGGCGCCGGTGGAGTCGCGATGCTCCAGCTCGCCCTGGTAGACGATGGTCACCGTCTCGAAGCCGCGATGCGGATGCTGGCCGACACCGCGGCGCGCGGTGGTCGGGGTGAAGTCGTGCGGGCCGGCGTAGTCCAGCAGCAGGAACGGGCTGATGTGACGGGCCAGATTGTCATAGGTGAACAGACTGCGAACCGGAAAGCCATCCCCGACCCAATGGCCGTGAGGGCTACGATGAACACCCAGAATCTTTTTCATGAGAAGTCTCCTCTCTCAGATAGCTGGGTATAACACTACCTATGAGAATAATACTTCGGTAGATAGCAAAAACGGCCCTGATCGTCCCAACAGCAGAACAATTGCAACCGGGTTGGCGGTCATCGTTGTCGGAGCGGGCTTACCCGCCAACACGCCACCGCCGACCTCACTCATTGTGCCGTGGCCGCCCGCAACCGCTGTCCCAGCCGCGGCCCGAACACATTGATCAGCAGCCCCGCCATCACCAGCAACGCGCCCCAACCCTGCACCGCGCTCAAGCGCTCATCCAGCAGCCAGGCCGACGAACTCAAGCCAATCACCGGCACCAGCAACGAGAACGGCGCCACCTTGCCCGCCGGATGGCGCGACAACAGCGTGCTCCAGAGGCTATAGCCCAGCATGGTGGCGACGAAGGCCAAGTACGCCAGCGCCAACACCGAATTCAAGCCGAGGTTGGCCAATGCATGGCCAATGCGCTCCGGACCTTCGAGCCACCAGGACAACGCCAGAAACGGCAGCGGCGGGATCAGCCCGCCCCAGATCACCAAGGCCACCAGGTCCACCGAGCCAAAGCGCCGGGTAATGATATTGCCCATCCCCCACATGGCCCCCGCGCACAGGGTCAACAGCAGCGCCAGCAACGGCACGTGGCTGCCATCTTCGCTGCCGATCAGCACCAACCCGCCCGCTGCCACCAGCAACCCCAGCACACTCGCCAAGCGCAGGCGCTCACCCAAAAACAGCGCGGCAAAACCCAAGGTGAAGAACGCCTGAGATTGCAGCACCAACGAGGCCAGCCCCGGTGGCATGCCGCTGTACATGGCCTGGAACAGGAACGCGAACTGTCCCAGGGAAATGGTCGCGCCGTAGGCGATCAACCAGCGCCAGGGAAGCTTCGGTCGCTTGACCAGCAGGATCGCCGGGAACGCCACCAGGGCGAAACGCAACGCACCGAGCAACATGGGCGGCAAGCCATCAAGGCCGACCTTGATGACAACGAAGTTGACTCCCCAGGCGATGATCACCACCAGGGCGATCAGCAGGTCCTTGAGCGGCATTGCGGCTTCCTTCTTCAGGCGTTCTAGACATATTTCGTTACAGCATAAGGCCATTCTTTTTTCACCGATCAGCACAGTTGGGCACCGACCTTGCGCAACAGTCGATCAAGCGAAGCGTCTGGCAAGCGTGTGAACCGCCACTCGTTACCTGTCAAGCTTCACTTGACCGAACTTGTCTATACATGCTCATATCTCGACACAGCCAGTCTTTGCCGATGGCTCGCCCGCCCCCCACAAAAACAAGTACGCGGAGTGCCCATGTCCAACAAACCCGTGATCGAACGGCGCTCGATCGACTACATCCCCGAAGCTGAACGCCATGGACGCGTGTACAGCCAGTTCACCCTCTGGCTGGGAGCCAACCTGCAGATTACCGCTATCGTGACCGGCGCCCTGGCCGTGGTGCTCGGCGGTGATGTGTTCTGGTCGCTTATCGGCCTGTTGATCGGGCAATTGGTCGGTGGCACGGTGATGGCCTTGCACGCCGCCCAAGGCCCGCGCCTGGGCCTGCCGCAGATGATTTCCAGTCGTGTACAGTTCGGGGTCTATGGCGCGGCCATCCCCATGGTGCTGGTGTGCCTGATGTACCTGGGCTTCACCGCCACCGGCACGGTGCTCTCCGGCCAGGCCATCGGCCAATTGATGAGCGTCAGCGACAGCACCGGCATCCTGATCTTCGCGAGCGTGATCGTGCTGGCCACCCTCGCCGGCTACCGGGTGATCCATTGGATCGGGCGCGTGGCCAGCGTGTTGGGGATCATCGCCTTCATCTACCTCTTCAGCCGCATCCTGATGCTGGCCGACATCGGCCAGTTGCTGGACAACCGCCATTTCTCCTGGGCCTCGTTCCTGCTGGCCGTTTCGCTCGCCGCCTCCTGGCAGATCGCCTTCGGCCCGTATGTGGCGGATTACTCGCGCTACCTGCCCAGCAGCACTTCGCCGGTCAAGACCTTCCTCGCCGCCGGCCTGGGTTCAGTGATCGGCGCTCAAGCCTCGATGATCCTCGGTGTGTTCGCCGCCGCCATCGCCGGCGGCCAGTTCACCGGGCACGAAGTGGCCTATATCGTCGGCCTGGGCGGCGCAGGCACTACCGCGGCCCTGCTGTACTTCAGTATCGCCTTCGGCAAGGTGACCATTTCGACGCTGAACTCCTATGGCAGCTTCATGTGCATCGCCACCATCATCAGCGGGTTCCGTGGCCATCTGCAGATCAGCAGAGCGCAGCGCTTGGTGTTCGTCCTGGCTATCGTCGGTGCCGCGACCTTGGTCGCGCTGCTCGGCCAGCATTCGTTCCTGAGCGCGTTCAAGTCATTCATCCTGTTCCTGCTGACCTTCTTCGTGCCCTGGAGCGCGGTGAACCTGGTGGATTACTACTTCATCACCAAAGAGCGCTACGACATCCCCGCCCTGGCCGACCCTGAAGGGCGCTATGGCCGCTGGAACTGGCCTGGGATCATCGTCTACACCTTCGGTGTGCTGGTGCAGATGCCGTTCATCGACACCAAGCTGTACACCGGCCCCATGGTCGCCCACCTAGGCGGCGTGGATGTCTCCTGGCTGATCGGCCTGGTCGTGCCGAGCGTGCTGTACTACTGGGTCGCCCGTGGCCGCGCGGCGCAGGCGCCGGCCCACATCATCGTGCCGGACGCTCGCTGACACCGGCGCCTTCGTCCCTTGGGCTGCTGTGCAGCCCATTGCAGGCTTCGCCGGCTCAACGACGCGCTACCCTGGGAGCCGGCGCTGGCGTCTCAGTCGCGATAATCCGGCGCCACCCGCTCCAGCAACCGCAGCAAGGCCTGCCAGGCCAACGCATTGCCGTCTGGGTCCGACAACTCCCCGGCTTTCAACGGCCGCGCCGGGGCATTGAACTGGCGCTCGGTATGCGCGCACACCTCGTGCGGCGGCACGATCACCTGCCCGGCCTGCAAGGCCGCCAACTGGATCTCGCAGGCTTTCTCCAGGTAGTACATGCGCATGAAGGCCTCGGCCACGCTGCTGCCGACAGTCAACAAACCATGGTTGCGCAGGATCATCACCGAGTGCTCGCCCAGGTCCGCCACCAGGCGCTGCTGCTCGTCCATGTCCAGGGCGATGCCTTCATAGGCGTGGTAGCCAACTCGGCCGTAGAACTCCATGGAAATCTGGTTGAGCGGCAGCAAGCCGCATTCGAGCGCCGCCACTGCGCAGCCAGCCCGGGTGTGGGTGTGCAACACGCACTGGGCGTCCTCGCGGGCGCCGTGAATGGCGCTGTGGATGACGAAACCGGCCGGGTTCACCGGGTAGGGCGTCGGCTCCACCGGATTGCCCTGCAAATCGATCTTCACCAGTTTCGAAGCCGTGATCTCATCGAACAGCAGGCCGTAGGGGTTGATCAGAAAATGATGCTCAGGCCCCGGCAAGCGCACGGAGATGTGGGTGAAGATCAGATCGGTCATGCGAAAGTGCGCGATCAGCCGGTAGCAGGCGGCCAGTTCCTGGCGCAGGGTCCGTTCGGAGGGGGTCATTGTTGTTGTCCTGGTTCGAGAATGTGAGAGGCCGAGGTCTGTTCGGCGCTCCGATTTACCCACGAAGGCCGCGAAGCGGCCTTGGGGATTGAATCTACCTCACTTGCTGGCCCATGCGTTGAAGCGCTGCTCCAGCTCCTCGCCATGGTCAACCCAGAACTCGACATTCATCGCCAGCGCGCCCTTTAGATTTTCCGGCGAAGTCGGCACCCAGCTGGCCAACGCAGGATCGAGCCTGGCTGCGGCCTGAGTGTTGGTCGGACCATAGGGGATCTGCTGCACATACCGCACTTGGGTATCTGGCTGGTTGGCATAGGCAATCAGACGCCGCGCCTGATCGACATGCTGGGAGCCCTTGATGATCGCCCAGTAATCCATGCCATACAGACTACCCGGCCACACCACCGCCAGCGGACTGCCCTGCTGGGCAGCGACGGCGATGCGGCCGCTGTAGGTGGAGGTCATCACCACATCGCCTGCTGTCAGCCACTGCGCGGGCTGGGCGCCGGCATCCCACCATTGGATGTAAGGCTTGAGTTCGGTGAGCTTGGCGAAGGCGCGCTCGACACCTGCCGGAGTAGCCAGCACCTTGTAGACGTCCTCGACCTTCACGCCGTCGGCCAGCAGCGCGAACTCCAGGTTGTACACCGCACGTTTGCGCAGCCCGCGCTTGCCGGGAAACGTCTTCACATCCCAGAAATCCGCCCAGGACGTGGGCGCCTTGGCCAGCTTGTCGCGGTCATAGGCAATCGCCACGCTCCACACCAGCGCCGCCGAACCGCACGCCTGGGCCGCGTCCGGGATCAGCTCGGCGGCATGGCCCATCTGTTGCCAATCCAGGCGCTCGTAGATGCCTTCGTCACAGCCGCGCATGAGGTCCGGGCCTTCGATCTGCACCACGTCCCAATCGACATTCCCGGTATCGGCCATCACCTGGATCCGGGCCATCTCGCCGTTGTACTCGCTCTGGATCAGCTTGCTGCCATCCTGGGCGCTGAAAGGCTGGAAGATCGCCACGTCCTGGGCTTTCTGGCCCGCGCCGCCATAGCCGACCACGACCATCTGCGGCGCCGCCTGCGCACTGCCCAGGCCCAAGGCCAGAAGCACTGCGCACAATCCGGTCCTGCGGGGAAATGCTTGCATCGGTGGTTCCTCCTGCCGGTGCCTGGCCGGTGCAGCGCAGGCTCCGCTTTCTTGTTGTTGTGAGGGATGCCCCTGAGCGAGGGGTCGAGGGAACGCTAGACGCCAGCCAGTAAAAAAACAAGTTGATTTTTTACTGGCGCTACACTTTCATGGAAAAAACAAGAACGACAACCGACCGGAGCTGCGCGCATGTCGACCGCCTTCCCCCACCTGTTCGAACCGCTGCAGATCCGTGGCAAACGCCTGAAGAACCGCATCATGTCCACCGGACATGACACCTGCCTGCCCACCGACAACTTGGTCAACGACAAGCTTATTGCCTACCAGCGCGCCCGCGCCGAAGGCGGCGCCGGCCTGATCGTGCTGCAGGTGGCGGGGGTTCACGACAGCGCCCGCTACACCTCCCATGTGCTGATGGCCACCGACGATGCCTGCATCGACGGCTATCGCCGTCTGGCCGAGGCCTGCCACGCCCACGGCACCGTCGTGCTGTCACAGTTGTTCCACCCCGGGCGCGAGATCATGGAAACCGCCGATGGCCTGCTGGCAGTGGCCTACTCGGCCTCGGCGGTGCCCAACGAGCGTTTTCGGGTGATGCCTCGGGCGCTGGACCAGGCGATGATCGACGAGATCATCCAGGGCTACGCCAGTGCCGCCCGCCGCCTGCATCAGGCCGGGCTCGACGGCGTGGAAGTGGTAGCCAGTCATGGCTACCTGCCGGCGCAGTTCCTCAATCCGCGGGTCAATCGCCGCACCGACGGCTACAACGGCGGCCTCGAGCAACGCCTGCGCTTTGTGCGTGAAGTGCTGAGCGCCGTGCGCGCAGCCACCGACGAGCAATTCATCGTAGGCCTGCGCATCAGCGCCGACGAGCGCGACCCCGAAGGCCTGACCGAGGACGAATCCCTGGTGGCTGCCCAGGCCCTGCAGGGCGAGATCGACTACCTGCACATCGTCGCCGGCACCTCCGCCTCACAAGGCGGTGCGGTGCATATCGTTCCGCCCATGGCCATCGAGCCTGCGTATCTCGCCCGCGAAGCCGGCACGTTCAAGGCGCGCCTGGACATCCCGCTGTTCGTCACCGGACGCATCAACCAGCCCCAGGAGGCCGAGTTGATCCTGGCCCGCGGTCAGGCCGACGTCTGCGGCATGACCCGCGCGCTGATCTGCGACCCGCAGATGCCATCGAAGACCGAACGTGGTCAGGTTGAGGACGTGCGCGCCTGCATCGCCTGCAACCAGGCCTGTATCGGCCATTTCCATCGCGGCCTGCCGATCTCTTGCATCCAGCGTCCAGAGACCGGCCGCGAACTGCAATACGGCACGCTCACCCCCACCCAGGCGCCCAAGCGCGTGATGATCGCAGGCGGCGGCCCGGCCGGCATGAAAGCCGCGGCGGTCGCAGCGGCGCGCGGTCATGAGGTGACCCTGTACGAGGCCGGCCCACAGTTGGGTGGCCAGGTGCAATTGGCCCAGCTGCTGCCGCGTCGCAGCGAGTTCGGCGGCGCCAGCACCAACTTGCAACGGGAGATGGAACTGGCCGGCGTACGCGTGGTGCGCAACACCCGCGTCGACCGGGCCTTGGTCGAACGCGAACGTCCCGATGTGGTGATCGCCGCCACCGGCGCCCGCCCGTACTGGCCCGAATTCGAACGCAGTGGCGACTTGCAGGTGGTCGATGCCTGGCAGGTGCTGCGCAACCAGGCCACCCTGGGACGCTCGGTGCTGGTGGTGGACTGGCGCAGCGACTGGATCGGCCCCGGCATCGCCGAGCGCCTGGTGCGCGAAGGCCATCAGGTGCAGCTGGCAGTCAATGGCACCCACTGTGGCGAGAGCTTGCCGCTGTACGTGCGCGACCAGATGGCCGGCGAGCTGCACCGCCTGGGCATCCCCATCACCCCCTATGCCCGGCTGTACGGCTGCGACGACAACACCGTCTACCTGCTGCACACCGCCAGTGGCGAACCGATGATCTTCGAAGAGATCGACACCCTGGTCCTGTGCCTGGGCCATCAACCGGTGGACACATTGGCCGAGGAACTGGCCGGTTTGGTTCAGGTGCGGCGCATCGGCGACTGCCTGGCACCGCGCACCGTCGAAGAAGCGATCCACGACGGCCTGACGGTTGCCTGGGCGCTCTGAGGCTGGTCATACTTCTGGCTTTCCCGATGGACCGACGCGCATGAGCCAGCAACCCCAGACGCCGCCGCCCGCCGCCGAAGACGGCGGCGCGGCCCCGCAGTTTCTCGGCACCCGCATCCGCGGCCTGCGCAAGCGCCGCGGCATGACCCTCGCCGAGCTGGCCAAGCAAAGCGAACTGACCGCCGGCTACATCAGCCAACTGGAGCGCAATCTCTCCTATCCCTCGATCCCGGCGCTGTTCAACATTGCCCGCAGCCTGGGCGTGACCATCCAGTGGTTCTTCGCCAGCGAGGCCAGCACCGCCCCTGAGGACCAAGGCTACGTGGTGCGGCGCAACAGCCGCCTGAGCGTGCATTACGAGGACGGTATCGTCGATCAGTTGCTCACCCCCCAGCCCAACCGGCAGCTCGAAATCCTCCATTCGCGCTTTCCCCCGGGCACCTACAGCCAGCAGAGCTACAGCCACGAGGGCGAGGAAGCCGGCTATTTGCTGTCCGGTAGCTTCGAGCTGTGGGTCGGCGAGCGGTATTTCCAACTCAACGAAGGGGACAGCTTCAGTTTCTCGAGCCAAGAGCCCCATCGTTATGGCAATCCCGGAGCAGTGGATGCCGTGGTGATCTGGGTGATCACGCCGCCGACATTCTGATCGGGCCCCTTTTCTCAGCCTCACGCCCTGTCATCTCCCGGTCACGCCACTGTCGTAATCTGCAGCGCATCTTTATGCCACAGGTCTCCGGCATGCCTCGCCTGTTCGCCTTGCTGTGCTGTCTGTTCCCCTTGTGGGCCCTCGCAGGGCCCGCGCAACTGCGCATCCAGGGCTCCAATACCATCGGCGCCGCCCTGACACCCGCGCTCATCCAAGGCCTGCTGGCGGCCCAAGGTGCCACTGCGGTCACTCAAACCCCGAGCCGCCAAGCCAACGAAACCGAAATCAACGCACTCGATGCCCAGGGCCAGCCTTTGCGCATCACCATCGCCGCCCACGGCTCGAGCACCGGCTTCACAGCCCTGGGCGATGGCCAAGCGGACCTGGCGGCCGCGTCCCGCCCCATCACCGACGACGAAGCCCGGCGTCTTCAGGCACTAGGCGATCTTCGCGGCAAAGGCGCCGAACAGGTCATCGGACTGGACGCAGTGGCGGTAATCGTTCACCCGGACAATCCGCTGGCCCAACTGACCACCGCGCAATTGGCCCAAGTGTTCTGCGGCCAGGTACGACGCTGGGAACAGCTCGGCGTGCCCGGCGGGGAGATCCGTCTGTATGCCCGTGACGATCGCTCCGGCACGTTCGAAACCTTCAAGGCTCTGGTGCTGGAGCCACGCCAGCAGACGCTGGCCGGTCAGGCGCAACGTTTCGAATCCAGCGAAGCGCTGGCCGAGCGGGTCAAGGCTGACCGCCAGGCCATCGGTTTCAGCAGCCTGGCCGCCGTGCATGGCGCCAAGGTGCTGGCCATCGCCGAAGGCGACGCGCCAGCCATGCTGCCTACCCCAACGCTGGTCGCCAGCGAGGATTATCCGCTGTCGCGCCGCTTGTTCTTCTACCTGCCTGCTCGCGCCGCCCCTTTGGCGGTCGCCCTGGCCGAGTACACCCAAACCCCCGCCGGGCAGGCCATCGTCGCCCGCCAAGGCTTCGTGGCCCAGCAGGTCAAAGCCCTACCCGTACCCGCCCAGGCCGACATGCCGCCACGCTATCGGACCCTGACCGCTGAGGCCCGGCGCCTGACCGTGAACTTTCGCTTCCAGCCCGGCAGCGCCAACCTGGACAACAAGGCGCTGCGCGACGTACGCCGGGTCGCAGACTACCTGCGCCAGGCCGGCAAGCTGCAGCACCAGGTGGTACTGGTGGGGTTTGGCGACCCCAAGGAAACCCAGGGCCGCGCCGCCCTGCTCTCGCGCCTGCGGGCCATGGCGGTGCGCCGCGAGCTCGCCCGCGATGGCGTGGAAATCAAGGAAGTGACCGGCATGGGCGACGAACTGCCTGTGGCCGACAACGACCAGGAACAAGGGCGGCTGCGCAATCGACGGGTGGAAGTGTGGGTGTACTGAAGGACTGGGCAGCCTCGCAAAGAAATGTAACAGCGCGCCATTCGGCAGGCTCACCGATCGGGACTACGCTCAAGCCTATGTGATACCGGGCCCCTCTGACGGCTACCCAGCCGCCATGTCGGATCACTGTTGCCATGCAACGTCGACATTAAAGGAGGGGCTCATGATGGCTCTGCACACATTCCTCACCACCCCGTTCCTCGGCACCAGCGCCTGGCTGTGGCTGGTCTTCATCGCTATCGTCATCGGCCTGCTGGTCCTGGACCTTGGCGTGCTCCACCGCAAGAACCGCGAGATCGAAATGCGCGAGAGCCTGCTGCTGTACGCCGGCTATTTCAGTGTCGGCGTGTTGTTCGGCGCGTGGGTCTGGTACGAGCTGGGCGCGCAGTCGGCGCTGGAGTTCTACACGGGGTTCCTGGTCGAGCAATCGCTATCGATGGACAACGTGTTCGTCATGGCCATGATCTTCGGTTTCTTCGCCATTCCCCGCCGTTACCAGCACCGGGTACTGTTCTGGGGCATTCTCGGCGTGGTGGTCCTGAGGGCGATCATGATCGGCGTAGGTGCGGCGCTGGTGCAGCACTTTGCCTGGGTGCTCTACCTGTTCGGCGCCTTCCTGCTGTTCACGGGTGTAAAGATGGCTTTGGCTCGGCAGGAAAGCCACCCTGACCTTGCCAACAACCCGGTGCTACGCTTCGTACGTCGGCACATGCGGGTCACCGACCAAGTCCACGGCGCACACTTCTTCGTGCACCTCACCCCGCCCGGGCAGCACACCGCCGTGCGCCATGCGACGCCGCTGTTCCTGGCACTGGTACTGATCGAGTTGGCCGACCTGGTGTTCGCCGTCGACAGCGTCCCGGCGATCTTCGCCATCACCCAAGACCCGTTCATCGTCTACACCTCGAACATCTTCGCCATCCTCGGTCTGCGCTCGCTGTACTTCGCCCTGGCGGCGCTGATGCACCGCTTCGTCTACCTCAAGTACGCCCTGGCGCTGGTGCTGGTGTTCATCGGCTGCAAGATCTTCTACCACGGCCTGGTGGGCAAGGTGCCCGCCTTGCTGTCGCTGGGCGTGACGTTCGGCTTGCTGCTCGGCGGGGTGCTGTTGTCACTGTTCAAGACCCGCGACCGGCATGACGACCCGGCGCAAGACCACCCGGACCTTGCAGAAAAAAACGAGCGCGCCGGTTCTCCCCCATCTGGTCCATAACCCGCCTCGGGGCCGCATAAGCGGCCCCAGTTCAGTGACCGCTACGCAGTAGCTCCTTGGGCACATGCTTGCCGATCTCGTACTTGCCCACCGCTGCCCGATGCACTTCGTCCGGCCCATCGGCCAGGCGCAGGGTGCGCTGCATGGCGTACATGTAGGCCAGCGGGAAGTCGCCACTGACACCGGCCCCGCCGTGGATCTGGATCGCCCGGTCGATCACCTTCAACGCCACGTTCGGCGCCACCACCTTGATCTGGGCGATCTCGCTGCGCGCGACCTTGTTGCCGACGGTGTCCATCATGTAGGCGGCCTTGAGGGTCAGCAGCCGCGCCATGTCGATCTCCATGCGCGAATCGGCGATCTTGTCGACATTGCCCCCCAACCGAGCTAGCGGTCTGCCGAACGCCGTGCGCTCGACGGCGCGCTTGCACATCAGCTCCAGGGCACGCTCGGCCATACCGATCGAGCGCATGCAGTGGTGGATGCGCCCAGGGCCCAGGCGACCCTGGGCGATCTCGAAGCCACGGCCCTCGCCCAGGATCACATTCTCATACGGCACCCGTACGTTCTCGAACAGCACCTCGGCATGGCCATGGGGCGCATCGTCGTAACCGAACACCGGCAACGGGCGGACGATCTTCACACCCGGCGTGTCGGTAGGCACCAAGATCATCGAGTGCTGCTGATGACGCGGCCCTTGCGGGTCGGACAAGCCCATGAAGATCATCACTTTGCAGCGCGGGTCGCAGGCACCGGAGGTCCACCACTTGCGCCCGTTGATCACCCACTGGTCACCCTCGCGCACGGCCGTGGCGGCCATGTTGGTGGCGTCGGAGGACGCAACGTCCGGCTCGGTCATGGCGAACGCCGAACGGATCTCGCCGCGCAGCAACGGCTCCAGCCATTGGCGCTTCTGCGCCTCGCTGCCATAGCGCACCAGCACCTCCATGTTGCCGGTATCGGGCGCCGAGCAATTGAACGGTTCCGGCCCCAGCAGCGAGCGCCCCATGATCTCGGCCAGGGGGGCGTATTCGAGGTTGGACAGGCCTGCGCCGTACTCCGACTCGGGTAAGAAGAGGTTCCACAGGCCTTCGGCGCGGGCCTTGGCCTTGAGTTCTTCCATGATTGCGGTGGGCTGCCAGCGATCGCCCTCGGCGACCTGGCGTTCGAACACCGGCTCCGCTGGGTAGACATAGGCGTCCATGAATGCCGTGACACGCTCACGCAATGCCTGGACCTTGGGCGAATAGGCGAAATCCATCAGGGCTACCTTCACAGGCTTGAGAACATGAGCCAGAGCCTAGAGCACCGAGGCGCTATCCACCTAGTCTATTTTCCGCGTGTATTAACATTCATAAGCAATATATGATCGACCGATAATTCCTATAAAGAGCAGCGCCATGAACCTCAGCAAGGTCGACCTCAACCTGTTCATCGTCTTCGATGCCATCTACACCGAAGCCAACCTGACCCGTGCCGGGCAGATCGTCGGCATTACCCAGCCTGCCGTGTCCAACGCCCTCTCGCGCCTGCGCGAAACCTTCAACGACCCGCTGTTCGTGCGCACCGCCCAAGGCATGGTGCCCACACCAATGGCGCAGAACATCATCGGCCCGGTGCGCAACGCCCTGGCCTTGCTGCGCACCTCGGTGCAGGAAAGCCGTACCTTCAACCCGCAGCAGGCCAACAAGACCTTCCGCATCAGCATGACCGACCTCACCGAGGCGGTGATCCTGCCGCCGTTGTTCCAGCGCCTGCGGCGCCTGGCCCCGGCGCTGGTGATCGAAAGTTTCCTGTGCAAACGGCGCGAGACCACCAAGGAACTGGCCGCCGGTCACCTGGATTTCGCCGTGGACGCCCCGCTGAACATCGACCCGCAGGTGCGCCACGTCAAGCTCATGCAAGATCGCTTCGTTTGCGCAATGCGCCCCGGCCACCCACTGATCGAAGGCAAGCTCACGCTCGACAGCTACCTTGCCCTGACCCACATCCACATCTCCAGCCGCCGCAACGGCCTGGGCTATGTGGACCTGGCCCTGGGCAAAATGGGCCTGCAGCGCAAGATCGCCCTGCGCTCACAGCATTACTTGATGGCTTCGCAGGTATTGCAACAGACCGACATGGTGATGACCGTCCCCGAGCGCTTCGCCCGCCGCCATCAATTGCGCCACTTGCCGCTGCCGGTCGAAGTGCCGCCGCTGGAAACCCACTTGTACTGGCACGAAAGCACCGACCAGGACCCGGCCAACCGCTGGATGCGCGAGCAGATCATCGACCTGTGCGAACGGGTGACGACGGAAGAAGAAAAGCAGCCCCTCTCGGCCTGAAGCTCTGCTCGGAAGGCCTCCCGCTCCCTAGCTGGAGAAATTTTTCCTACACGAATCGATTCCAGAGAAAAATTGATCCTCAAGCCAGAGCACAATCGGCCAACAAGGCAAAAAGCATCTCCGCCCGCTGGGTACGATGGGACATCGATCGCCACTTCACGGCAACTTGCACGGACCCGCCCATCATGCCCAGCGCCCCCCTCTACTTCGACTACGCCGCCACCACTCCTGTCGATGCCCGCGTCATCGAGGCCATGATCACCTGCCTTGGCCACCAAGCGCATTTCGGCAACCCAGCATCCAGCGGCCATGTCTATGGCCAGGCCGCCCGCGAGCTCGTGGAACAGGCTCGCCGCCAGGTAGCCGAGCGCGTAGGCGCAGACCCGACCGACCTGGTCTGGACCTCCGGCGCCACCGAATCCAACAACCTAGCGCTCAAGGGCATTGCCCAAGGCGTCGGCCACCCAGGCCACCTGATCACCAGCGAACTGGAGCACAAAGCGGTGCTCGATACCGTGGCCGAGCTCGAACGTCTCGGTTGGACGGTCACGCGCCTGGCACCGGATGCACGCGGGCTGATCCAACCCCAGGCAGTACAGGCGGCGCTTCGCAACGACACCCGCCTGGTGTCGCTGATGGCGGTGAACAATGAACTGGGCACCCTTACCGATTTCGCCACCATCGGCGAACACGTGCGCGCCCATGGGGCCCTGTTGCACGTGGATGCCGCCCAGGCAGTGGGCAAGGTCGCCCTCGACCTCGCGCGTCAGGCGGTCGATCTGATGTCGTTCTCGGCGCATAAGGTCTATGGACCCAAGGGTATCGGTGCATTGTACGTCGGCCCGCGCGCACGCCCGGTGCTGCGCGCCCAGATGCACGGCGGTGGCCATGAGCGCGGCCTGCGGTCCGGGACCTTGGCGACCCACCAGATCGTCGGCATGGGCAGCGCCTTCGCCCTTGCCGGCGGGCCCGGCGACAGCGAGCACCAACGCATCGTCCAGCTCAGCGAACGCCTGCGCCGTGGCCTGCTCGCACTGCCCGGGGTGCGCCTCAATGGCTGCCCGCAACAACGCATTCCCCATACCTTGAACCTGTGCATCGACGCCAAGGGGTTCAACAGCGCGGCATTGTCCAGCGAACTGGCCCTGTCCTCGACTTCGGCGTGCAACTCGGCGAGCAATGCCGCTTCCCACGTCCTGCTGAGCCTGGGTCTGGACGAAGCCCAGGCACGCAACAGCGTGCGGATCGGCCTTGGGCGCTTCACCTGCGAGGCCGAGGTGGACAAGGCCATCGAGGTGTTCGGGCGGGTGGTGAACGCTGCATCTGTCGCCTTGTGGTGACAGTCCCGACCTGTTCGCGGGTAAACCCACTCCCACAGGCACAGCGGACCAGGTGGGGCGGGTTTACCCGCGAACTGAAATGAACTCCGCCCCCTGAAAAGAGCTCCACTGCCAGGCACACACCGCCAGCCTCGGAGCCCCTTCTGGTGACCCAACGCTCGCCCTGCTCTTCGACCGGGCGCCTTTACCATACTGACATTCCCGCCCGTCTCGACCGCCTGCCCTGGACCCGCTTTCATACACTGCTGGTGATAGCGCTGGGCATCACCTGGTTGCTGGACGGCCTGGAAGTCACCCTGGCAGGCTCGGTGTCAGGGGCCCTCAAAGACAGCCCGGCGCTGCACATGAGCAACACCGATATCGGTCTGGCTGGCGCCGCCTACATCGCCGGCGCCGTGCTCGGAGCCCTGCTCTTCGGCTGGCTGACCGACCGCCTGGGCCGGCGCAGGCTGTTCTTCGTCACCCTGGCGCTGTACATCGGCGCTACAGCGGCCACGGCGTTTTCGTGGAACCTGGCAAGTTTTCTACTGTTCCGGTTTCTCACCGGGGCCGGCATCGGTGGCGAGTACACCGCCATCAACTCGACCATCCAGGAGTTCACCCCCGCGCGCTATCGCGGCTGGGTGGATCTGGTGATCAACGGCACCTTCTGGCTGGGGGCTGCCTTGGGTGCGATCGGCGCGGTGATTCTGCTCGATCCGGCCTGGATCGGCGGCGACCTGGGCTGGCGACTGTGCTTCGGTATCGGTGCGCTGCTGGGCCTGGCGATTCTGCTGATGCGCCTATGGATCCCGGAGAGCCCGCGCTGGTTGATGGTCCACGGGCAACCCGAGCGCGCCGAACGCATCGTCAGCGACATCGAACACCGGCTGCGCGGATGTGGCGCCGTACTGCCATCCCTCGACACCCCACCCTTGCGCCTGCGCACACGCGACTACACGCCCTTGGGCGAGGTCATGCACAGCCTGTTCGTCGTCCATCGACGCCGGGCCTTGGTCGGCCTGACGTTGCTCAGTGCCCAGGCGTTTTTCTACAACGCGATTTTCTTCACCTATGCACTGGTGCTCACCGATTTCTATGGCGTGCCGTCCGAGCGTATCGGCTGGTACGTGCTGCCGTTCGCCCTGGGCAATTTCTGCGGGCCGTTGCTGCTGGGGCGACTGTTCGATGTGTTGGGCCGGCGGGTGATGATCAGCACCACTTACCTGGTATCCGGTGTGCTGCTGGCCATCAGCGGGTATGGGTTCGAGCAAGGCCTGCTCGATGTCACGGAGCAAACGGCAGCCTGGATGGTGATTTTCTTTTTCGCCTCCGCCGCCGCCAGCTCCGCCTATCTCACCGTGTCCGAGACCTTTCCCCTGGAAATCCGTGCCTTGGCCATCGCCGTGTTCTATGCCTTCGGCACCGGGCTGGGCGGTTTGATCGGACCCGCGTTGTTCGGTGCATTGATCGAGACTGGCGAGCGCATCAACGTGTTGTACGGCTACCTGATCGGCGCAAGCCTGATGATCATCGCCGCGCTGGTGCAAGCACGCTGGGGCATCGCCGCCGAACGCCGCGCGCTGGAGCATGTGGCCAGGCCCCTGTCACAGGAGCCTGACGACTAGCCCCTCGGCTCAGAGGAAGGTGAACACCGTGGAAGCCGGCAGACGCGACTTGTTGAGCCCGGCATTGAAGTCCTGCTCGCTGCGATAGCCCAGGGCGAGCACCACCACACTGGTGAAACCCTGCTCGCGCAGGCCCAGTTCCGCATCCAGCACCTTGCTGTCGAACCCTTCGATAGGCGTTGCGTCCAGGCCATGGGCAGCGGCGCCGAGCAGCGCGGTGCCCAAGGCCAGGTAGGTCTGCTTCTCCATCCAGTGCTGCAGATCCTTCTGGTCGAAGCGGTGCAGATTCACATAGCCACGACGGCTGGCGTCCTGCCCGGCACGGGCCTGCTCGTCGCGGAATCGTCCATCGGCCTGTTCCTGCTCGAGCAAGGCATTCAGGTGCGCTTCGGTCATGTCGGTGCGGGTGCAGAACACGATCACATGGGAGGCGTCGAGGATTTTTGGCGAGTTGTAGGCAAAACGCCCATCAGCGGCCTTCGCCAGGCGCGCCTTGCCCTCGGCGCTGTCGGCGACGACGAAGTGCCAGGGCTGCGAGTTGACCGACGACGGGCTGTGGCGCAATTGTTCGAGCAGCGCATCGACAGTGGCCTGGGGGATGCGGCGAGCGGCATCGTAGGCTTTGGTGGTGTAGCGGCGCTTGGCCAGGGCAACGGTATCCATCAGGACAACTCCTCAAGAGAACGGATGTGTGGCGCATCTTATCTTTCCCGTTAAAAAGAAAAACCCGCACAATGCAGCAACACTTTCATCGCTGGAGTGAAAATGCTGCGTCTTACCGATCTCGAACTGTTCGTGCGTAGCAGCGCCTTGGGCAGCTTCACCGCCGCCGCCCATGAAGCGGGTCTGCTGCCGGGACAAGTGGCGGCAGCGATCAAGCGCCTGGAGCGCGAGCTGGATGTGCGCCTGTTCGCCCGAACCACCCGCAGCCTGCGCCTGACCGCCGAGGGCGAGCTGTACCTGCCCACCGCCCAGAGCGTGCTGGACACCCTGCGCCAAGGGCGCGACAACCTGCACGGCGCACACAGCAGCCTGCGTGGCGTGCTGCAGGTGTCGGCGCCTTCGGACCTTGGGCGCAACATCCTGCTGCCCTGGCTCAGTGCGTTTCGCCGCGAACACCCAGAACTGAGCCTGCGGTTCTTTCTTTCCGACCAGGTCGCCGACTTTTCCCGCGATCCGGTGGATGTGGCTATTCGCTACGGCCTGAACGCCGAGGCCAACTACATTGCCCTGCCCCTGGCGCCCTGGAACCGTCGGGTACTGGTGGCCTCCCCTGACTACCTGGCCCGCCACGGCCGTCCGCGCACGCCCGAAGAGCTCCAGCAGCATGCCTGCCTGCTCTACTTGCAACTGGGGCGGGTCTACGACAAATGGCGCTTGGGCAGCCGCACCGTACAGGTACGCGGCCCACTGTTCAGCGACGATGCCGACGTGGTGCGGCGCTGGGCCCTGGAAGGCGAAGGGATCGTCTACAAGTCCTGGCTGGATGTGAGTGCCAACGTGGCGGCGGGCGAGCTGGAAATCCTGATGCCCGAGCACCCCGGCGAGCCCACACCCGTGACTCTGGTGTGCCCCCACCGCAAGCAATTGTCGCCTGCGGTTTCGCAGTTGCATCTGTGGCTACGCGAGCGCTTCGCGGCGTTGCAGCCCGACGACACTTGATGCGATCAGCCTGCTCAGCACCGTCTGCTTCGCCGCCGGATTCAAGAGCGCCTGCGTCTACTTGCCTAACGCCTGGCGAAACCGCGCCGTACTCGCCGCCGCCAGCACCAGCCCCACCACCGCAACGCTGCCACCGACCACGCCGATGTACGCCACATCCAGTTGGCTGCTGACGATACTCCCCAGCAGGGCACCACCGCCGATGCCGATGTTGTAGATCCCCGAGAACAGCGCCATGGCCACATCGGTGGCGTCCGACGCCAGCTTCAGAGTCTTCGATTGCAACGACAGGCTGAAGCTCAGGATCGCCACGCCCCAGACCATGCTCAAGGCCGCGAACACATAGAAATTGCCCGACAGCGGCAGCAACAGCAGCAGGCACGCGGCCAGGGATGCGATGGCCGCCACCAGGAACCCATGGGGGAAGCGGTCGCTGTAGCGGCTGAACAACAGCGACCCGAACACCCCGGCCCCGCCGAACAGCAGCAGCAACAGCGTCGTGCGCTCGCCGCCGATCTGCGCCACGTGCAAGGCAAACGGCTCGATGTAGCTGTAGGCGGTGAACTGCGCGGTGATCACCAACGTCACCAGCAGGTAGGTGATCACCAGTGCCGGGCGTTTGAACAGGATCGGCAGGCTGCGCAGGGAACCGGAGTTCTGGCTCGGCAGCAGCGGCAGCGACTTCACCAGGCACAGCAAGGTGGCCAGTGCCACACCGGCAATGCTGAGGAAGGTCACCCGCCAGCCCAAAGCCTCGCCCACCACGCGTCCCAGCGGAATGCCCATGACCATGGCCAAGGTGGTACCGGTGGCCAACAGGCCCAGGGCCTTGGCCTGCTGGCCTGGGGGGGCCACGCGCACCGCCAGCGACGCGGTGATGGCCCAGAACACCGCATGGGACAGGGCAATGCCGATACGGCTGACCAGCAGCATGGCGAAGCTCTGGGACAGCCACGACAACAGGTGGCTGACGATGAACACCAGAAAGACGAACAACAGCAGGCGCCGACGCTCGATGTTGCGGGTGATCAGCATCATGGGCAACGAGGCCAGCGCCACTACCCAGGCATAGATGGTGAGCATCAGACCGACCTGGGCGGTGCTCATGTCGAAGCTGTGGCCAATGTCGCTGAGCAGCGCCACCGGTACGAACTCGGTGGTATTGAAGATGAAGGCCGCCAGCGCTAGGGCGATGACACTGAGCCAGCTGCCGCTTTGCGCGTTGGTGGGCAAGACGCTTGGAGTAGGTCCGTTCATGGATGGGTTGTTGATCTCCGCAGGCAAGACGAAAAGCCACACGCCACGTGCCGATGCTGGCCAGTGCCGTGCGGTTTGTTATTGAAAGGAATGCTCGGCATGGTACGCGTCAAGCCCCTGTCTCACAACCATGAAGCCTGTGCTGGCCTCAGCCTTCCAAAGGCCACTCGGCCAGTGGCCAATAGGCGCCCTTGCGCGACTCGTAGAGCACGAACGAGCGCGCGGCAAGGAAAAACTCCGGCGCCGTGGGAGACTCCGGCACCTGGGCGCGAAAATCGCGGGACAGCGTCAGGTGTGGCCGGTACTCGCGGGTCTGCTCGGCGACGCCCAACGGCAAGGCTGCCTGTCGCAGGGCGTAGACCAACTGACCCAAGGCCGGAGGCGTCTGCTGGGGCTCAAGGACCAAGACACTGGCGCGATGCCACACTTGTAGACGATCCAGCACCAGACGTATCGGCGCCTCTGGACGCTTGAGCTGATCCACGGCGGCGCACAGGGCGGGCACCTGGGCGACATCCACATCGCCTAGAAACAACAATGTCAGGTGAAAGTTCTGCGCCGGCACCGGCTTGCCACTGCGCAGCGCCAGCGCGCGCCGCCATTGGACAATGGCGCGGCGCTGGGCATCGCTGACCGTCAGAGCGAAGAACAGGCGCTTGAAGGGCTGGCCCTTGTCGCGTTCGACGAATGCCATTGGTCATTCCCTCCTGGAAAAGGTCTAGGCCGGGGCACACGGCACGAACGGGGCTTATCGTACGAATGTCTGCCTGGCAATGTGAGATTAATTCTATAAAGCCGACGCATGATTGTTTATGCTGGCGGGCTCAAGCCACGAAGCATGGCCATCTTGACAAGCAGCCGTCCATGAAAATTGCATTAGTACTTCTATTCGTCCTCTCGATCGCCTATGTCCACCTGCGCGGTCGGGTTCGCCACAAGTTGACCCGCCAGCTGGGCGATCACTCCAGTTTCCTGGCGCCGGTCAACGCCTTCCTGTACCTGTTCTCCAAACACCCGGCCAAGCCCTACTTGCCGGTGGAGGCCTTCCCTGAGCTGCAACCGCTCAAGGACCACTGGCAGGAAATCCGCGAAGAAGCCCAGCAGTTACTGCACGTAGGCGAGATCAAGAAATCCGACAACTATGACGATGTCGGTTTCAACTCGTTCTTCAAGACCGGCTGGAAGCGCTTCTACCTGAAGTGGTACGGCGAGAGCCATCCTTCTGCGATGAAGCTGTGCCCCCGCACCACCGAGCTGCTGCAGGGTATCGGCACGGTCAAGGCCGCCATGTTCGCCACCCTGCCGCCAGGCGCCAAGCTCGTGCGTCACCGCGATCCGTATGCCGGCTCCTATCGCTACCACCTGGGCCTGGACACGCCGAACGACGACGGCTGTTACATCGATGTGGATGGCGAAAAGTACGCTTGGCGCGACGGCGAAGCGGTGGTGTTCGACGAGACTTACATCCACTACGCCGCCAACACCACCGAGCACAATCGCATCATTCTGTTCTGCGACGTCGAGCGCCCGCTCAAGTACCGCTGGGCGACCGCCTTCAACCGCTGGTTCAGCCGCAACGTCATGGCCGCCGCCGCCGCGCCCAACGACGCCAATGACAAGACCGGCGGCATCAACCGCCTGTTCACCCGTATCTACAAGATCCGCGAGCGCGGCAAAGCGCTGAAAAAGCGCAACCGCACCCGCTACTACCTGGAAAAGTGGGCGGTGGTCGCAGCCTTGGTGCTGTTCTTCATCTACATCTGAAATGCCAATGGGCCGCTTCGCGGCCCATCGCGACACAAGCCCGTCCCTTGCCGAAAACTTCGACTAGCCTGAAAGCTCCACTCCGCAACCTTCCCAAGGTGAAGACGATGAGCATGATGGACTGGGACGCCTACCGTAAGCAGTTGATGGCCGGCATCGGCGATCTCAAGCAGTTGTCTCCGGACACCGTGGCCGGCTACATGACCGCCAGCGGCGCCGGTGCCAAGACCAACCACCTCGATGCCAAGACCCGCGAGCTGATCTCCCTCGCCGTCGCCGTGACCACCCGTTGCGACGGCTGCATCGCCGTGCACTCCCAACAGGCGGTCAAGCAAGGCGCCACCCGTGAAGAGATCGCCGAGGCACTCGGCGTGGCCGTGGCGATGAACGCCGGCGCCGCGCTGGTCTATTCGGCCCGCGCCATGGACGCCGTGGGCAAAGCCGGCAGTTGAACCCGACCGGCGTCGTCGCCCTTGCGCGGCGGCGCCAAGCCACCCAGACTTGGCGGTCCAGCCCGCAGGAGCCGCCATGATCCAGATCCGCCCCATGACCCCGGAAGACTTCGACCGTTTCTGGCCGACCTTCCAGGCCATCGTCCAGGCCCGCCAGACCTACGCCTTCGACCCCGCACTGACCTTCGAGCAGGCCCGCCAGCTGTGGCTGGATCTGCCCCTGCGCACCCTGGTGGCCGAGCAGGACGGCGAGTTGCTGGGGTCCTACTACCTCAAGGCCAACGCCGCCGGCCCTGGCAGCCATGTGGGCAACTGCGGCTACATGGTCAGCGAGGCCGCTCGTGGCCGTGGCGTGGCCCGATTGATGTGCGAACACTCACAGAAGCTGGCCCGCCAGGAAGGTTTCCTGGCGCTGCAGTTCAACTCGGTGGTGGCTACCAACGAAGTGGCGGTGGCGCTGTGGCACAAGCTCGGCTTCGAGACCGTCGGCAGGCTGCCCAAGGCGTACCGCCATGCCCAACTGGGGTTGGTGGATTGCCTGGTGATGTACAAATGGCTGGCGGACGAGCCGGTGGTGGAAAAGCCCGCGCTGCTGATCGGGCGCAAGAATATCGAGGCGCGGGTCTCGCGCCGACGCGGGCGCTGAGCCCTCGCCTTTCCCCCGCGCATTGACTGCCCACCCGATCGATGGTCAGATGCGTGCCAGTTTCAGGTGTCCTGCGCCGCCGCGCGCAGGGTGAAACGGGAAGCCGGTGCGTCGTCCCTACGACAAGTCCGGCGCTGCCCCCGCAACGGTAAGCGAGCGAATCCTTCGACAGACCACTGTGCGCCTGCATGGGAAGGTGAAGGCTTCATGACCCTCGCAAGCCCGGAGACCGGCCTGGAACTTCACATTGGCAAACCCGCGGTGGGCGGGCGCAGGCCGGTCTTCGCGCACGCCCCTTGCGTGCGCGTTCGCTTGTCTTTGCGTTGTTTCCACCGGGATCCATTCATTCCTGCAGCAGTGGAACGACATGTCCCGTACCTACACGCTTCATACCTTGGCGGCCTGCCTGGCCGTTGCCCTTCCGGCAGTGGCCGATGAACAGCACAATCCCGTGCTGGCCCTGCCTTCGACGACCATCACCGACACCCACGACACGCCGGCCATCGATCTGGCCACCCCGACCGATGCCGGATCGCGCCTGAACCTGAGCGCCCTGCAAACCCCGGCCAGCACCAGCACCCTCAGCGCCGAACAGATCGAGCGGCGCAACAACCTCACCGTCCAGGACGCCGTGACCCGCTCGCCAGGCATCAGCTTCACCGGCAGCCCCGGCGATGGCGGCACCGGCCTCTCGGCCCGGGGCTTCGAAGGCCATAGCTCGGTGATGACCCTGTTCGACGGCTCGCGCCTGTACAGCGGCGCCGGTACGCTGACCTTCCCGGTCGATCCGTGGATGGTCGAGCGCATCGACATCCTCCGCGGGCCAGCCTCGGTCCTGTATGGCGAAGGCGCCACCGGGGCGGTGGTGAACGTGATTCCGAAAAAACCTTTCGCCGGCGACGTCCACAACCGGCTGCGCTTGGGCTACGGATCCTGGGACCGTCAACAGCTCGGCCTGGACAGCGGCGGCAGCCTGAGCGAGCGTCTGAGCTACCGGATGACGGTCAACCAGCAGGCCGGCAACGGCTGGGTCGACCGTACCGACTCGCGCAGCCTGGCCTTGAGCGCCGCGCTGCGTTTCGACGCCACCGATGACCTGAGCTTCACCCTGGCCCACGAGCGCGGCGATGCAGAACCTGCCAACTACTACGGCACGCCGCTGATCGACGGGCATTACCGCAGCAGTCTGCGCAAGAAGAACTACAACATCCAAAACGACGTCCAGCGCTACCACGACGAATGGACCCGGCTGAACACCGACTGGACCCTCAGCGACAGCGTGTCGGCCAGCAACCAGCTGTACTACATCAAAAGCCGCCGGCATTGGCGCAATGCCGAAACCTACGCCTGGAAGGGTGATCAAGACCGGCTGGAGCGCGGCAGTTTCCTTGAGATCAAGCACAACCAAGAGCAGATCGGCGACCGCCAGAGCTTGACCTTTGACCATGATCTGTTTGGCCTGGCCAGCACGACGCTGGTCGGCGCCGAATACAACAAGATCCGCTTCAACGTCGACAGCAACGCGCCCTACGACGATGGCATCACAGACCCGCTCGACCCTTGGCATCCCGTCCCTGGCAGGTTCCATAGCCTGTCGCCGACACGCCCACAGACATTGTCCACCACTCACACCTTTGCCCTGTTCGCCGAGAACCGCACCGAGCTGACCGAGCGCCTGTCGTTGGTGACTGGTATCCGCCGTGACCAGAATCACATCGAGCGTAACGATCTGGTCAACGACACCCGCAGCGGGCGCAGCCTGCCAGGCGGAAACTGGCGCGCCGGGCTGGTGTTCGCCGTCAACGACGACTTGTCGCTGTACGGGCAATACTCGACCAGCGAGGATGGCGTAGGCGATTTGTTGACCCTGCGCCCGGAGCAACGCTACGACCTGACCGAAGCCAAGCAGACCGAGCTGGGCCTCAAGCAACGGTTCTGGGAGGGCCGTGGCGAGTGGACGCTGGCGGCCTACCACATCGTCAAGAAGAAACTGCTGGTTGCCGACCCCGTGAATCACGGCGTACAGCAAGCGGGCCAACAGACCTCCGATGGCCTGGAGGCGACGGTGGAACTGGCCTTGGCCAACCAGTGGCAGGTCTCGGCCAATGCTGCAGTGGTGCGCGCCAAGTTCGATGACTATCTCGAGAACACCGGAAGCGGCGTGGTGGATCGCGCTGGCAACAGACCGGGCAACGTGCCAAGTCGCACGGCCAACCTGTGGCTGAGCAAGGGGTTTGGCCAACAGGTCGATGCCGGCCTGGGTGTGCGTTACGTGGACCAGCGCTACGACAGCGCGGCCAATGAGAACAGCGTACCTGGCTATACGGTGGTCGATGCCAATCTGGGCTGGCAGGTGTTGCCGGATGTGCGCCTGGGCTTGCAAGTGAACAACCTGTTCGACCGTGAGTACGCGGCGTCCTACGTCTATACCAGCGACCAGTGGCTGCTGGGGGCACCGCGTTCGTATTTTGCGACGCTGGATTACACGTTCTGAAGGCTGGCATGGGGCTGCGCTGCGGCCCCCTGCCCCCGGACATGATTAAATAGCGCCTTTTCCAGCCCAAGGCCCTCCTCCATGCTCCACGTCCTGGTCATCGGCCAAGCCTGGCCCGAACCGCGCTCTTCCGCCGTCGGCGGTCACATGATGCAGATCCTCGAGAGTTTTCTCGCCCGCAACTGGCGCATCACCTTTGCCAGCACCACCGAGCCTGCCGAGCACAAGGCCGACCTCCGCGCCCTGGGCATCACCGAGCTGGCCCTCGCCGGCGACCACGCAAGCATTGCCCACCTCCTCACCGAACAGGCGCCCGACCTGGTGCTGTTCGACCGATTCGAAATGGAAGAGCAATTCGGCGCCATCGTTGCCCGGCACTGCCCCAACGCCCTGCGCGTGCTGGAAACCTCAGACCTGCAAAGCCTGCGCGAGGCCCGCCACCAATTGCTGCGCCGGCGACTGATCGAAGGCTTGGACCCCAACGACTTCCGCGGCCTGTTCAACACCAGCGGCCCCGAGCTGTTCCGCCAAATGGCGCCGAGCGCGCTGGCCCAGCGTGAGCTGGCCGCGATCTACCGCTGCGACCTGTCGCTGATCATCTCGGACGTGGAAACGGACCTGCTGGTCAATGGCTTTGGTGTGCCGGACTACCTGTTGCACTGGTGTCCGCTGATGCTCGACCCTGCGGCCCAGACGTTGCGCCCCTTCGCCGAGCGCGAGCACATCGTGACCATCGGCAACTTCCGCCATGCACCCAACTGGGACGCGGTGCTGTGGATGAAGCACAACCTCTGGCCGATGATCCGCCGCCACTTGCCCGGAGCCCAGTTGCACATCTACGGCGCCTACGCCTCGCCCAAGGCCCAGGCGTTGCACAACCCAGACGAAGGTTTCCACCTGCTCGGCTGGGCCGAGGATGCCTTGCAGGTGATGAGCAACGCGCGCCTGTGTTTTGCGCCGCTGCGCTTTGGCGCCGGGATCAAGGGCAAGCTTGCCGACGCCATGCTCTGTGGTACCCCCAGCGTCACCACGCCCATCGGCGCCGAGGCCATGCACGGCGCCCTGCCCTGGCCCGGCGCCGTCGCCGGGACCGCCGAGGCACTGGCGAAAGCCTGCGTGCGGCTCTACAGCGACCAAGCGGCGTGGCAACAAGCCCAGGCGGCCTGCGCCCCCTTGCTCAAGACCCGCTACGACCGCAACCGCCACGCCTTGGCCCTGACCGAGCGGATCGAGCACAGCCTGGCGCATCTGGATGAACAGCGTCTATACAACTTCACTGGGGCCATGTTGCGTCGGCGTTGAAACCGGGGACGCAAAGCGGCCCCGATTGCCGATCTGTCCCACGTCAGCATTCGCGCCGCAGCAAGTAGGTGTCCATGATCCATCCCTTGCGTCGCCGCAATCGCACCCTCAACTCGAGAATCTGTGCCTTGACCTCTTGCAGCGGCCCAGCGACCAGCACCTCATCATCGGTCCCCAGGTAGGCGCCCCAATAGATGGTCAATTGCGGATCGTCCAACCCGGCGAAGGCGCACTGCCCATCGAGCATCACCACCACGTTGTCGATCCGTGTCTGCTCGGCCAGGCGCCGCCCAGGCAGCACAGTCAGAGGCTCGCCGATACGATTGAGGGGAATCTGATGGCGCGCGGCCAGGGCCTGCACGCTGCTGATGCCGGGGATGACCTCCAGCATCAAGGCCATGCCCTGTTGGCGAACAAGGTCGAGCACACGCAACGTGCTGTCGTACAACCCCGGCTCGCCCCAGAGCAGGAAGGCGCCGACATCGTCAGGGCCCAGCTCGTCCTGCAGCCACTGGCCATACAAGGCCGCGCGCTGGCGATGCCAGTCCTGCACCGCGCCGAGGTAATCCTGCGCCTGGCCATCGCGCCGCGGGTCGCTCAATTGCACCAAGCGATAACCGCCTTGTGGCACGTAGCGCGCCAGGATGTTTCTGCGCAACTGCACCAGTTCATCCTTGTCGTCGCCTTTGTCGAGGACGAAGAACACCGTGGCGCGCCGCAGCGCATCCACCGCTTCATAGGTGATCTGGCGTGGGTCGCCCGGACCGATGCCAATCAGCAGCACGCGTTTCATCGCCCTGTCCTCCTGCCAACCAGCCGCCATTGTCGAGCGGCCGGCGGCATTTGGCAAAACGCTAGAGAATCGAGAAGTTGTAGCTCACGATCACCCGCGTCTCGTCCATGTCCCGCGCCCATTTTTCATAGTTGCTGCGGTAGGTGGAGTTACGCAGGCGCACGCTCACGTCCTTGAAGGTGCCGCTCTGCACTTGGTACTTGAGCTCGGTATCGCGCTCCCACTCTTTGCCTTCGGCGCTGCTGCCGGGAACCTTGATATGGTCGCCGTTGATGTAGCGGGTGAAGAATGTCAGGCCCGGTACGCCAAGGGCCTTGAAGTCGTAGTCATAACGCAGTTGCCAGGAGCGCTCTTGAGCGGCGGCAAAGTCATTGACCTGGGCGTAGTTGACCAAGTAAGGGTTGCTGCCATCCAGATACGGCATGGCGCTCTGGCCATACATGCGCTGCCAGCCGGCGCTGATCTTGTGCCCACCCAGGCTGTAACCGAGCATCCCGCTGAAGGCACGGTGGTCGATTTCACCCGCGCGGGCGTTGCCGATATCGTCGCTCTTGATCAGGCGTAGGTCGGCCGACAGGCTGCCCACCGCCAGAGGCTGGCTGGCCACCAGGCCCAGGAATTGTTGGCGATAGATGTTCTCCAGGCGCGACACCTGGTACTGGCCACTGAGGCGGTCATTGAAACGGTAGTCAAGGCCGGCCAGGTCGAAGTGGTCGGCCTCGATGTTGCAGGCATAGCGCTTGTTCTTGCAGTGAACGCGGATGTCCTGGCGATCGGTGGAGTCCCGAGCGGTGTACTGGTTCAGGCGAGCCAAAGTGAACTTCAGGTCACGCACTTCTTCGGAGGTAAGCATCGCGCCATGGAACATCGTTGGCAGCAGACGGCCATCGTTGTACTTGAGCAGCGGCATATCCGGCATCATCGATCCGTAGCGCAGCACGGTGTCGGACACCTTGACCTTGCCAGCCAGGCCAAGCTTGGCGTACTGATCGGCCGAACCGCGCGGGTCATGGCCCGACGAGGGCAGCAGGCCACTGTTGCTATCGGCCGGGCTGGAATCGAGCTTGAAGCCGACCATTCCCAGTGCATCCACACCAAACCCCACCGGCCCCTGGGTATAACCGGACTGCACATTCAGAATGAAACCCTGGGCCGCTTCTTCGCGTTTGGATGCGCCTTGACTTGAACTGCTGTGGCCATCACGGAAATCCCGGTTGAAGTAGACAGTGCGCGCTTCGACCTTGGCGCTGCTGTCTTCAAGAAAACCGGCGGCCTGGGCATGGGCACCGACACACAGGAACAACAGGCCGGTAAAACGGCGCCCGGGGGCTGAGGAAAACGGGGGAAACATGCGAAAGGAACATCCAGGAAGAAGGCGAAAAACGATCCGGGGCAGCATTGCCCCCGGCACTACGGAACAGCCGACAAACACGACGGCCATCATCTTGAATGATCGTGCAACCCCTCTAGCATGCGCCATTGGACGATAGTCTAAGCACCGCTGAAGAGCAATTTGCAACGCGCTGCGAATAAGGCGCGAAAAACTAACAAAGTTCCGCGATTACTTATAAAAAGTTTGCGGTTTACCCAGTAGAGGTCGACGACTACAATCGATATCAGCGAACAGCTGTACCCATCCCCGTGGCCGGCGTTTATTGCTTCTTGTATGTTCGTCACGCCCTGCCACGACACTTACAGGAGTGATGACAGTGTCCAGACTTGCAGAGTTTCGTGCTGCCGAAAAAGCTCTCCAGGAACAAATGGCGCAACTGGAGGCGATGAAAAAGGACGCCGGCCTAAAACGCGAAATCGAATTCGAGCAGAAACTAGTCGGCCTGATGAAAAGCTATGACAAGAGCCTGCGCGACATCGTCGCCATCCTCGACCCGAAGGCAGTGGCCAAGGCACCGACCACGGCGCCCAAGCAGCAGCGCCGCCCCCGTGTGGTGAAGGTGTACGAGAACCCGCACACCGGCGAGCTGATCGAGACCAAAGGTGGCAACCACCGCGGGTTGAAGGCCTGGAAAGAACAGTACGGCGCCAAGACAGTGGAAAGTTGGGTACGCCCATGAAACATCAACACCCACTTCACACTTTTTTCACATCGACACGCGCAGTATCGAACCAGCTAAAGGACTAGCGACCCCATCACGCGCCCGCACATGCGGGCCTCTAATTCCAGCGCCCTGCACTCGTGCAGGGCGCTTTCGTTTGCGCTCACGCCTCACTGCCGTATCATGGCTCACCTGTCTTTCCCGCTGGGGCCTTGTGTCCCGGCCTCTCTTCTGGAGTACCCATGAGCCTGCACGATCTGCACGCCCTGCCAGGCGTCACCGCCACACCGGATGCCGCCACCGCCAACTTCGTCTTCAACCACACCATGCTGCGGGTCAAGGACATCGAAAAGTCGCTGGACTTCTACACCCGCGTGCTGGGCTTCAGCCTGGTGGACAAGCGCGACTTCCCTGAAGCGGCCTTCAGCCTGTACTTCTTGGCACTGGTCGATCCGGCACAGATCCCGGCCGATGACGCCGAGCGTCACCAGTGGATGAAGTCGATCCCCGGCATTCTGGAGCTGACCCACAACCACGGCACCGAGAACGACCCCGAGTTCGCCTATCACGATGGCAACACCGACCCGCGCGGTTTTGGCCACATCTGCATCTCGGTGCCGGATGTACGCGCCGCCTGCGAGCGTTTCGAAGCCCTGGAAGTGCCCTTCCAGAAGCGCCTGTCGGACGGCCGCATGAAGCACCTGGCCTTCATCAAGGACCCGGACGGTTACTGGGTCGAAGTGATCCAGCCGACCACGTTCTAAGCCTCGCCCGCCAGGGCACGCTCGTCGGGCCGGGAACTCCCGGCCCCTCGCTGTGGTATATGGAATAAACCGTTTCCAAGCCACAGCGAGGTAAAGGACGATGCAAACCCTTCACTGTGAATACCGCGACCACACCATCACCGCGAGCGTCATGACCCATCCTGGGTCGCCGCTGCCGTTCGCTGCCGGCTGCCTGATCACCGATCCCCAAGGACACACCAGCCGCCGCCTGTCGCTGCCGATGAAGATGGCCTTCCTGTCCGACCTGGAGAACGCCCAGCACGCCGCGCTGGCCCATGGCCGCTGGCTGGTCGATCAACAGCTCGACGGTGACCGCCAGGTGTTCTGACGGTTCGAAGACTGCTGCACCCATGGGAGCGGGTTTACTCGCCAAACGTCGACTGATCCACTACCGCTTTCGCGGGCAAAATCCGCTCCCACAACGTCTGCACGGCCCTAAGCCTGCCGCGCATACTCCACCGCCGCCGCCACCTGCGCGTCCGTCGGACGTACGCCGGTATACAGCACGAACTGCTCCAGCGCCTGCAACGCGATCACCTCCAACCCAGTAATCACGGGCTTGCCCAGCGCCTCGGCATGGCGGATCAACGGCGTGCGCGCCGGCATCGCGACCACATCGAACACTTGCTGCGCTGCTGCGATGGCATCCGGGCTAAATGCCAATTCCTCTGCCTCGGGCCCACCGGCCATGCCGATTGGCGTCACGTTCACCAGCATTGGCGGGCACAGGTCGCCCAGCTGCGGCAGCCAGCGATAACCGCACACATCCGCCAGTTGCCGCCCGGCCTGCTCGTTGCGCGCCACGATGATGCCTTCGGCGAATCCGGCATCGCGCAAGGCACTGGCCACCGCCTTGGCCATGCCACCGCTGCCGCGAAGGGCGAACGCAGTGCTGGGGTCGATCTGATGGCTTTGGAGCAATTGACGCACCGCCAGGTAATCGGTGTTGTAAGCCTTCAAATACCCGCCTTCGTTGACCAGGGTATTGACCGACTCGATGGCCGCCGCCGAAGGATCGATTTCATCGACCAAGGCCATGCACGCTTCCTTGTAAGGCATCGACACACCGCAACCACGAATGCCCAGGGCGCGGATCCCTGCAACCGCGGCGGGCAGATCCTGAGTGGTCATGGCCTTGTAGTAGTAGTCCAGCCCCAACTGCCGGTAGAGGTGGTTGTGAAAGCGTACCCCGAACGTGCCGGGGCGCCCGGCCAGGGAAATGCACAACACGGTGTCTCTGCTCGGTGGAATCGTCATTGCCCCGCTCTCCTAGGCTGAATCGTTTACGTAGCGTAACAGAGGGACTGCTTCGCACCCGAGTTAACGTTGATATAACTGATTAGCACTATTGAGGAAGTTGATTTCAAGCCGCGCCGGATGCCCGATAAGGTAGCCCCATGTCACACAGGAGGTTCTCAAATGGCCACTATCCAGATCATGTCCGTCATCGGCAGCGCCGTCCCGGCCACCTTGCGTGAACAAGGATTGCTGGCCTGCTGGTACCTGATCCGCAATGGCGAGACCGTCAGCGGTCCACTGACCTCCCGAGCCACCGCCCAGGCCCTTGCCGAGCGTTTGCAGGCCGCAAGCCTGCTGGCCTGACCGAATTTGTTGTGCGTTGCTCCCAAGCCCCTATTGCCCGCCTCCTTGGCGGGCTTTTTTTTGCCTGTTGGAGCCACATCCTGTGTGGGGTTTGCCGCGAGAACGTCAGAGAGGCAAGCCCCGGCCTTCATTGCAATGCGGATCGTATTCTGGCCATCAGCCATAGAGCGCTGGCCAAACACAGAATGAGAATGCAGATCGAAGCAGGCAGGTGAAACTGATGAAAGCCAGCCAAGCCGAAACCGGTATGGATAATGACCGTAAGCAGGCCCAGGCCGGCACACACTTTAGCGAAGACCATGGCGTTGGCCGTACCCAGCAAAACATTTCGATAGCCAACCAGCAATACGGGGATTGCCAAGCTATTGAACAGCAAAAAGCCCTGCACCCCGCCAGGCAGGAAAAACATCTCCCATTCCTGCCAGTACGCGGCATCTATCTGATGAAGGATGAGCGCAAGCATCGTGACAAAATAGCTTCTTTACCATTTAAGCAATCCCTTCAAGCCAGTGAGGATCATCCCTGCGTAAAGCGTTGGCGATGATAGGAGCTGCGACGACGAAACGCTAATTCACCCACTGCGGTGCCCGTAAAGCATAGGCCTGACCAGGACGGCTAAAACCTTGACCCGCGAAAGGGCCTCAAAGACAGTGAGGCGAGAGATCGGGCAGGTTGAGCAGAAGACTATGCTTATTGGCTAACCGGGAGGGAAGTCAGATGTGCGGAAGGCTCAGCCAGTACCGTGGCATACACGACTTCGTCGATACGCTGAGCATGCCTGGGGTTTGGCGCGACACCATTAGCGACCAAGCCATGGAGTGCTACAACGTGGCGCCCACCACGCAGGTAGCCGTGCTGCGAATGGATGACGCAGGCCTGCGGGCGGATCTGGTGAGGTGGGGATGGCGGCCGCACTGGGCGACCGATCGAGCGCCGCCGATCAACGCCAGAATCGAGAAGGTCGCCCACGGGCCATTCTTCCGGGCAATCTGGCCGCATCGGGCGATCACGCCGGTGGACGGGTGGTATGAGTGGGTCGATGAAGGCGGGCCGAAGAAGCAGCCCTACTACATCCGGCGTCGGGACGGGCGACCCGCCCTATGTGCCAGCATCGGCCAGTTCACCGGCAGTGAGCACGACGGCTTTGTGATCATCACCGCCGACGCCCAAGGCGGCATGGTCGATGTGCATGATCGGCGACCGGTGGTTCTGGCCCCAGGGCCAGCCAGAGCCTGGGTAGACCCTGCATTCCAACCAGAGCATGCCGAGCAAATGGCCTTGAACCTGGGCGAACCCGCTGAAGAATTCGAGTGGTTCCGGGTGAGCGCGGCCGTGGGCAACGTCAGAAACCAGGGCCCGGAGCTGATCAAGCCGATTCAGTGATGGCTGTCGCGCTTCCCTCGGCCGCCCGGAACGACCTCGCCGAATATCCCCAGGGCCATACGTTTCAGGCGTGCCCTGCTTGTTGATGAGCGCAATCTAGTATCGCTTATGCAAAACTGCGTAGCTCAGTTGAAAGGAAGGCTTTCGGACCGAGTACATATGAATCACTTCGTCGTTATTTCCGGCTGCTCAGGCGCAGGTAAATCAACTCTCTTGTCCGAGCTTAAGCGGCGCGGCTATGCAGTGGTAGAAGAGCCCGGGCGGCGTGTCGTGCAGGCAGAGGAACGCGCAGGCGGGAAGGCATTGCCTTGGCTCGATATGGAAGCCTTCTTGCGTCGGGCCATCGACGTAGCGCTGGAGGACTATGCCAATGCGCCATGTGGTAGTTCGCAATGGGTGTTCTTCGACCGTGGCCTGATCGACGCGGCGGCTGCGCTTCAGACCCTGACCGGCGATCTCATACTGGAAAAGCTCAGCCAGCAGCATCCCTATAACCCTCATGTTTTCCTGGCACCGCCATGGGCAGAGATTTATGTGCAGGACGCAGAGCGCCGCCATGACATGGCTGCCGCTCGATGTGAGTTCGAGCAGCTCCAGAAGACTTATCCAGCGCTAGGCTATGCGGTATCGCTGCTACCAAAGATCAGCGTGGCTGAGCGTGCCGACTTCGTATTGACCACGTTGGGCATCGCTGAGCCCAGCGGTACTGGCTATGTCGCTGAACGGGTACAGGATTAAATTTCCTTCACCTTGCGCCCTTTGGATATAAGGCATTCGACAGCCGTTCGGCCATACTCCAGAATGCATCGGTTTTTTGGGGGAAACCCTTGCACAGCCAACGACATACCAACTTTTAGTGAGCCTCAACGTGAAAACTTCCCTGTCCATCCTCAGCCTGCTGCTGTTGCTCACAGGAACCGCGACCCTTCCGTCGACCGCTGCTGCACAACCCCCGGCCCAGGTACAACGCGACCCCGCCAAGCTGCACCTGGCCTCCGGCAGCGCCCTGCTGATCGACCTGAACACCAACCAGGAGTTGTATTCCAGCCATGCCGACCGCGTAGTGCCCATCGCTTCGGTCACCAAGCTGATGACCGCCATGGTGGTGCTGGACGCCAAGCTGCCCATGGATGAGATGCTCACCATGACCATTGCCAACAACCCGGAGATGAAGGGTGTCTATTCCCGTGTGCGGCTCGGTAGCCAGCTCAACCGTCGCG
Organism: Pseudomonas guariconensis; assembly: GCF_900102675.1. Lineage (GTDB taxonomy): Bacteria > Pseudomonadota > Gammaproteobacteria > Pseudomonadales > Pseudomonadaceae > Aquipseudomonas > Aquipseudomonas guariconensis. The sequence goes on along the minus strand of NZ_FMYX01000013.1, from coordinate 56,926 downwards.
AGACCCTGCTGATCACCCTGATGTCTTCGGAAAACCGCGCCGCCAACAGCCTGGCCAACGCGTATCCGGGTGGCTACAGCGCGTTCATCAAGGCAATGAATGCCAAGGCGCGCAGCCTGGGCATGGCGCACACGCGCTATGTCGAGCCCACCGGCCTTTCGACCCAGAACGTCTCCACCGCCCGTGACCTGGCCAAGCTGCTGATGGCTTCGCGCAAGTACCCGATGCTCAGCGAGCTTTCCACCACCCGCGAAAAGACCGTGGCGTTCCGCAAGCCCAACTACACACTGGGCTTCCGTAACACCGACCATTTGGTGAACAAGAGCAATTGGGACATCAAGCTGACCAAGACCGGCTTCACCAACGAGGCCGGCCACTGCCTGGTGCTGCTGACCAAGATGGACAATCGCCCAGTGGCCATGGTGATCCTCGATGCCTTCGGCAAGTACACCCACTTCGCCGATGCCAGTCGCATGCGCCAGTGGTTGGAGACCGGCAGCGCCAAGCCGGCACCGGCGGTGGCGATGCAGTACAAGGCCGAGCGCCAGAGCCGTCCGCGCCTGGCCAACGACTGATCCGCGACCATGCTGCGCGGCACCTGCTTCGCGGGTAAATCCGCTCCCACAGGTATGGCGGGGTTCGTGAGAGCACCGCAAAACCTGTGGGAGCGGATTTACCCGCGAATGCGCATCCCCGGTATCAAGCCTGGGTACTGACCATGCCACCGGCGCTGCTGCCGCCGGTTTTGCTCAGGGCTTCCAACAGTTGCGCGGTGGCCGCCTGGATTTCACCGCTGATCGTGGCGATGCTCGCCTGCTTGGCGGTGATCGCTGCCAGCTTGCTGGTTTCGTCCATGTTCTGGGCCGCCAGCTGAGCCAGTTGCTTTTGCTCCTCGGCCAGCTGCTTCTGCAGCTTCTTGATCATCTCCCGCAATTGCTTGATGTGCGGCGGCTCACCGCTGTCCTCGGCACTTTCCGCTTGCTTGGCCTGTTTGGCCTGCGTGGTATCACGCAGCCCGGAAAGATCGACCTGCACGCCCGTCGCCTTGCCCTGTTCGGTCTTGTCCGCCTCGCCCGCCTGGGTGGTCGTGGCCAGCGATGGGCTGGCGATGTTGATCCCTGTGATGCCTACCATGTGTTTCTCCCTGCCCATTAGGGCCATTTAGACGCAGTAACTATCGGCCGCCCGGCGCACTTCTTGAGCGTCAGCGCCCGCCAATAAATTTGCCGTCCCGCCATTCGTCCACCTGATACCCGAGCCCTGCCCTGGCCCACACCTGCCCGGCACCTCGCCCCGATCAGCCCTGCAACGAGATGGCAATGACCACGACCCGCTCCCGCAAAGCCCTGTACATTGGCCTGCCCCTGGCCTTGGCAGCCGCCCTTGGCGCTGCCGGTTACTTCCACTGGTTCGGCCAGGATCCTGGCTACCCGCGCCCCATCGTCGAGCAGGCCAATGCCCTGCACGAGCACATGCTCTCTTTCGACAGCCATGTGACCGTGCCACTGGACCTGGGTACAGCAGGCAACGAGCTCGACAAGGACGGTCCGGGCCAGTTCGACCTGGTCAAGGCCGGCCGTGGACGACTCTCCGGCGCGGCGCTGACGATTTTCGGCTGGCCGGAGATCTGGAACGGGCCCAACGCCCCGCACCGTCCCACCCCGGGCTTCGTCGACGAGGCCCGCCACCAGCAGGAAGTGCGCTACAAGATCATCACCGGCATGGTCCGCGATTTCCCCAACCAAGTGGGCATCGCCTACACCCCCGAAGACTTCCGACGCCTGAACGGCGAAGGCAAGTTCGCCATCTTCATCAGCATGCTCAATGCCTACCCGCTCGGCCACGACCTGTCCCAGCTCGACCTATGGGCGGCGCGTGGCATGCGCATGTTCGGCTTCAGCTACACCGGCAACAACGACTGGGCCGACTCCTCGCGACCGCTGCCGTTCTTCAACGACACCGCCGATGCCCTTGGCGGGCTGTCGCCGCTGGGTGAGCAGGCGGTCAAGCGCCTGAACGATCTGGGCGTGATCATCGATGTGTCGCAGATGTCCACGCTGGCCCTGGAAGATGTCGCCCGTCTTTCCCGCGCGCCGATCGTCGCCTCCCACTCCGCGCCCCGGGCGCTGGTGGATATTCCACGCAACCTGTCCGACAAGGAGATGCAACTGATCAAGGACAGCGGCGGCGTGATCCAGGTGGTCGGCTTCGGCCAGTACCTCAAACCGCTGGGCAAGCCAGTACTCGACAAGCTCCAGGCCCTGCGCACGCGTTTCGACCTGCCGCCCTTGCAGGGCCTGGCCAACGCCCTGATGCCAGGCGATGCGGTGATCGCCATCTGGCCCGAGGCGCGCTTCGGCGAGTACGCAAGTTCGCTCTACGGCATCCTCGAGGAAGAGCCCAAGGCCACCCTCAAGCAGTACGTCGATGCCATCGACTACACGGTCAAGAAGGTCGGCATCGACCATGTCGGCATCAGCTCGGACTTCAATGACGGCGGCGGCCTGGAGGGCTGGAAGGACGTCAGCGAAATCCGCAATGTCACCGCCGAACTGCTCACCCGCGGCTACAGCGAAACCGACATCGCCAAGCTGTGGGCCGGCAACTTCCTGCGCGTGTGGGAGCAGGTCCAGAAATCCGCCCACCCTGTCGCCCACCGCTGATCAAGGCCTGACCGCTCATGAGCAATCGCCGTACCTTCCTCAAGCAAGCCGGCCTGCTGGCCGCAAGCCTTCCCATGATGCCCCACGCCCTGGCCGTCGCCGCGCCCGCGTCGCTGACCGGCCAGGACAAATGGCGCCAGCTGCGCACATTGTTTCCCCAGGCGCCGGAGGTGATTCACCTGTCCAATTTCCTGGTGACCACCCACCCTCGGCCAGTGCAGGAGAGCATCGACCGCTACCGCGCCGAACTCGACCGCAACCCGGCGCAGTGGATGGACTGGCACAGCCAGGCAGTGTGGAAGCGCGAGGCCGAGGTCCGCGAGTGGGCCGCACGCTATCTGGGCGTCAAGCCCCGCCAGATTGCCCTGACCGGCAGCACCACTGAAGGCCTGGGGATGATCTACGCGGGCCTGAGGGTGGCGCCGCACCAGGAGATCCTCACCACCGAGCACGAACACTACTCGGCCAACACCAGCTTCGACCTTCGCCAACGCCGGCAAGGCACCCAGGTGCGCAAGCTTCGCCTGTTCGACGAGGCCTGGAACGTCAGCACCGAGCGCATCCTGGAGACCATCGACCGCGCCATCAGGCCCAATACCCGCGTCCTGGGCATGACCTGGGTGCATTCGGGCAGCGGCGTGAAACTGCCCATTGGCCAGATCGGCGAGCTGGTGCGTCGGCACAATCGCGACCGCGACGAGCAGGATCGCATCGTCTACGTGGTCGATGGCGTGCATGGGTTCGGCGTGGAAGATGCGCAGTTTTCCGACTTCAACTGCGACTACTTCATCGCCGGCACCCACAAGTGGATGTTCGGCCCCCGGGGCACCGGCCTGATCTGCGCCGCCAGCGAAAAACTGCAAGACCATCTGGTACCCACCTTCGCCACGTTCTCCGAGGACGAGGACTTCGCCACCATCATGACCCCCGGGGGCTATCACAGCTTCGAGCACCGCTGGTCAGTCGGCAAAGCCTTCGAGCTGCACCTGCAATTGGGCAAGGCCGATGTGCAGGCGCGTATCCACCAGCTCAACGACTACTTCAAACAGCGCCTGGCGGAAATCGACCAACTCCAACTGGTCACCCCCCAAGGCAGCACCCATTCGGCCGGGTTCACCTTCTTCCGCGTCAAGGCCGAGGAAGACCAGGACCGGTTCGCCAACTACCTGATCGAACACCGGGTGATGGTCGACGCCGTGTACCGCGACGCAGGCCCGGTGATCCGCACCGCGCCGGGCCTGCTCAACGACGAACAGGAACTCGACCGTACCCTCGCGCTGCTCAAGCGCACGCTATGACCGCCACAGCAAGGAACCCACGATGCCCACGAACCTGCTACGCCCGCTATCCCTACTCGGCCTGCTCGGCTGCCTGCTCGCAGGCCCGGCCCGAGGCGCGCACGACCACAAGCCCGGCGAAGTGTTCCAGGACTGCAAGGACTGCCCGCAGATGGTGGTACTGCCCGCCGGTAGCTTCCAGATGGGCACCCCGGACGATGAGGTCGGCCGTCAGCCTGACGAGGGCCCGTTGCACCTGGTGACCTTCGACAAGCCCTTCGCCATCAGCCGCTTCCACGTTACCGCAGGCGAGTGGCAGGCCTACCTCAAACAGACCGGTACGGTGATCGCCGACGGTGACGATCGCCCAGGCCGGCGCTGCACCAACAGCGTCCCCAGCTACAAGCTCGACCCCAAAACCGCCGACCGCCACCCTGCCGTGTGCATGAGCTACAAGGACGTCGAGGCCTATGTCGCCTGGCTGTCGAAAAAGACTGGCCATACCTACCGCATGATCAGCGAGGCAGAACGCGAATACGCGGCCCGTGCCGGCAGCACTGGGCCATTCCCCTTCCCTCTGGACCCGGATGCCGACTACGAAATCACCCGCCACGCCAACGTCTACGGCCCCAAGGACGGCTTCAGCTATACCGCTCCCGTGGGCAGCTACCCGCCTAACGCCTTCGGCGTGTACGACATGCACGGCAACGTCTACGAATGGACTGCCGACTGCTATCACGACAGCTACGTCGGCGCGCCCAGCGATGGCAGCGCCTGGAAGGAACCCAACTGCGAGCTGGTGCAGCTGCGCGGCAACGACTGGGGCGAAGCACCGATCTTCTCCCGCTCGGGCAACCGCAACCAGACCTATCCGGACGATCGCGGCGACTGGATCGGCTTTCGCGTCGTCCGGGAACTGGAGAACGAGAAGAGTTCTAAATTGCACGGCTGACGGCTCGTTCTATCGGTGTACATGCGCAGGACCCGGGTGCCTTCAAGGCACCCACCTCCGACAGACCCCGAGGAATCGTCACCATGAGCCAGCACCCAACCTCCGAGCCCCTTCACGACCTGATTGGCGTAGGCTTCGGCCCTTCCAACCTGGCCTTGGCCATCGCCCTGGAAGAACTCGCCGACACCCACGGCTACGCCCTCGATGCCCTGTTCATCGACAAGCAGCGCAACTACCGCTGGCACGGCGACACCTTGGCCACCCAGAGCGAACTGCAGATCTCCTTCCTCAAGGATTTGGTGTCCCTGCGCAACCCCACCAGCCCCTACAGCTTCGTCAACTACCTGCACCAGAAGCAGCGCCTGGTGGACTTCGTCAACCTGGGCACCTTCTACCCCTGCCGCCTGGAGTACAACGACTACCTGCGCTGGGCTGCCGAACACTTCGCCACCCAGGCGGCCTATGGTGAGGAAGTGGTGCGCATCGAGCCGGTCCTGGAAGCCGGGCGCATCCAGCACCTGCAAGTGATCTCCCGCGAGGCGGGCGGCCAGGAGCGCCGCCGCCTGGCCCGCTCGGTGGTGGTCGGCACCGGCGGCACGCCGAAAGTGCCGGCGACCTTCGCCGCGTTCAAGCATGATCCACGGGTCTTCCACCACTCCACCTACCTCAAGAGCCTGGCGGCCCTGCCTTGCAGCGACGGCAAGCCGATGCGCATCGCCATCATCGGCTCTGGCCAGAGCGCGGCCGAGGCGTTCATCGACCTGAACGACAGCTACCCATCGGTGAAGGTCGACATGATCGTACGCGCCTCGGCGCTCAAACCCGCCGACGACAGCCCCTTCGTCAACGAAATCTTCGCGCCGCAGTACACCGACCTGGTGTTCAACCAGAGCCAGCCCGAGCGCAAGAAACTGATCGATGAGTACCACAACACCAACTACTCGGTGGTGGACATCGACCTGCTCGAGCGCATCTACGGCATCCTCTATCGCCAGAAAGTCGCCCACCAGTTCCGTCACGCCGTGCTCTGCCGCCGTCAAGTCGAAGCGGCCACCGCCACTGCCGAGGGCATCGAGCTGACCCTGCAGGACCTGGCCACACACCAGCAGCAGACCCATCGCTACGACGCGGTGATCCTTGCCACCGGCTACGAACGCCGTTCGCACCGCGAGCTTCTGGCGCCCCTGCAGCAGCACCTGAAGGACTTCGTGGTCGATCGCGACTACCGGGCCCTGGCCAGCGACGACCTGCAGGCGGCGGTGTACCTGCAAGGGTTCTGCGAAAGCTCACACGGCCTGTCCGACACCTTGCTCTCGGTGCTGCCGATGCGCGCCAGCGAAATCGGTCAGTCGCTGTACCAGACCCTGGCCGGCCAGCGTGCCGGGCTGCGTGAAGCCGTCGCCCTGAGCCGCGCGTGACGCGCGGCCGTTTTTTGAGGACGCTTCATGAGCTCGACAAAGGCTACATCCCGCGAACTGCTGTCGATCCTGCGCCCGCTGCTGCCCACCCTGGCCGTCTCCATCGTGCTGGGGATCGTCGGCGGCCTGAGCGTGACCGCACTGCTGGCGAGGATCAACGCCCTGATGCACAGCGAGCAGGCTATCGCCAGCGCGGTCATGCTCGGCTTCGCCGGACTGTGCGCGCTGGCCCTGGGCTGCGCCATCGCCGCGAACATCGGCACCAATTACGTTGGCCAGCAGGTGATCGCGCGCCTGCGCATCTCGTTGGGCGGCAAGGTACTCTGCGCCCCAATCGAGCAGTTGGAACGCTACCGCAGCCATCGCCTGATCCCGGTGCTGACCCACGACATCGACACCGTGAGCGACTTCACCTTCGGCCTGCCGCAGCTGATCGTCTCGCTGACCGTGACCTTGGGTTGCCTGGGCTACCTGGCCATGCTCGATGGGACGCTGTTCCTGATCACCGCCAGCGCTGTGGTGCTTGGCTGCATCGCCCAGTACGTGGCGCGCAGCCATGGCATGGGCGGCTTCGAAGCCGCCCGCGAAGAAGAAGACCAGTTGCAGAAGTACTACCGCAGCATGGCCGAGGGCGCCAAGGAACTGCGCATGCACCGCCAGCGCCGGCACACGCTGTACCGCGAGCAGGTGATTCCCACCGTGCAGCGCATCGCCGCACTGCAAATCCGCTCGGTGAACATCTTCCTGAGTGCCAGCACCTTCGGCTCGCTGCTGTTCTTCATGGTCATCGGCTTGTGCCTGGCCCAGCAGACCTGGGGGGTGCCGGTCGAAAACAGCGTGCTCAGCGGCTTCATCATGACCTTGCTGTTCATGAAAGGCCCGATGGAATCGGTGCTCAGCCTGCTGCCGCTGATCAGCCGCAACGCCGTCGCCCTCAAGCGCATCGCCGACATGAACGCCGCGTTCTCCACGCCCGAGCCGTTCCTGCTCCCCGCCAACGAGACCGGCGCACGCCCTGTGCTCAAAAGCCTGGAGCTGCGTGGACTGACCTATGCCTTCCCCAGCGTCGACGGCTTGCCACCATTTCGCATGGGGCCATTCGATCTGACGGTCACGCCAGGTGAACTGCTGTTCATCGTCGGCCAGAACGGCAGCGGCAAGACCACCCTGATCAAGCTGTTGCTGGGCCTGTACGAACCCGACAGCGGCCAGGTACTGCTCAACGGCCAGGCCGTCGGCCCTGCCCAGCGTGACGACTATCGCCAGCTGTTCACCACCGTGTTCGCCGACTTCTTCCTTTTCCAGGAACTGCTCGAACGCAAGGGCGTGCTCCCCGAGCACACCCAGGCCTACCTCGAGCGCCTGGAGCTGGCGCACAAGGTGACCATCCGCGACGGCGCGTTCTCGACCACCGACCTCTCCACCGGTCAGCGCAAACGCCTGGCCCTGCTGCACGCCTGGCTCGACGAGCGTCCGGTGCTGGTGTTCGACGAGTGGGCCGCCGATCAGGATCCGGCGTTTCGCAAGGTCTTCTACACCGAGCTGTTGCCGGACCTCAAACGCCAGGGCAAGACCGTGATCGTGATCTCCCACGACGACCGCTACTTCGACCTGGCCGACCAGCTCATCGAAGTACGTGGCGGCCAATTGCATCCCTTGACCGAGCGCGCCTGACCCCAGGCGCGTCTTTTTTACCCCTACCTGCAAGAATTTTTTCCGGTTTCCAGAAGGCTATGCGTCTTCTCCTTGAATACGAACAACTCTCATTCACCCAAAAATTACAAGTTCCTTCAAAGGAAGCACGATGTCTGTCAAACACGCACTGTCACCGTTGGCCCTGGCCCTCATGCTGCCCTGCGCAGCGCTGGTCCAGGCCCAGGAAATTCAGTTGAACATCCCGTCGCAACCGCTGGGCTCGGCACTGCAAGCCCTCGGCCAGCAGACCAACCTGCAGATCCTGTTCAGCCCTGACACCGTCGGCGGCAAGCGCTCCACCGCGGTGAACGGTCGCCTTGAGCCGCAGCAAGCGCTGCGCCAGATGCTGCAAGGCACCGGCGTGCGCTACAGCATCGACGGCTCCCAGGTCACCTTGCAGGGGCCCTCGGCGGGCGACGCTCTGGAGTTGGGGAACATCCAGATCGACGGCCAGGCCCTGAGCGCCATCTCCGAAGGCACGCACTCCTACGCGGCCCAGGCGGTCACCATCGGCAAAGGCACCGAGCGCCTGAAGGACATCCCGCAGTCGGTGACCGTGGTCACCCGCCAGCGCATGGATGACCAGAACATGAACAACCTGCAGGACGCGATGCGCCAGGTCACCGGCGCCACCATCAAGACCTACAACACCGGCTCAAGCCTGAACGACGTGTACATGCGCGGCTTTTTGGTGGACCAGGTGCAGGTCGATGGCGTCTCGCAGATCACCGGCCAAGGCGACATGGCCACCAGCTTCGACCTGGCCATGTATGACCGCGTCGAAGTGCTGCGCGGCCCGAGCGGCCTGTACGCAGGGTCCGGCGAGCCGGCCGGTACCATCAACGTGGTGCGCAAGCGCGCCCTGGACACCTTCGCCCTGAACGGCGAGGTGGCCGCAGGTTCCTGGGACCGCTATCGCACCATGGTCGACGTCACCGGCCCGCTGAATGCCGAAGGCACGATCCGCGGCCGTGCGGTCACCGCCTACGAGAACAACAAATCGTTCGTCGACTATGTCGAGAACGAGCGCCCGATGTTCTATGGTCGCCTGGAAATGGACCTGGACCCGAGCACCACCCTGTCGTTCGGTGGTGCCTACCAGAAGAACGACTCCACTCCGGCGTTCGGCCTGCCGGCCTATGCCAACGGCAAGCTGCTGGATGTGGGCCGTCACACCTACATCGATGCCAAGTGGAACACGCTCAAGGAAGAGACCTGGGAAGCCTTCACCGAACTCGACCACGCCCTGGACAATGGCGGCCAGTGGAAGACCTCGCTGACCTACCGCGATGCCCGCACCCCCACCCGCGAGTTCACCTGGACCACCGACGGCGTGGACCCGGCGACCAATACCGCCATCGCGTCGATGTACTCCTACTACACCCGCATCAAGACCATGGGTCTGGACAGCTTCGTCACCTCGCCATTCACCTTCGCCGGTCGTACCCACGAGTTCACCCTCGGTGGCGAATACCAGCACCTGGACAAAGCCTTCACCTACGGCACAGCGGACCTTGACGGCGACGGCTGGGCGGACGGCTTTCCGATCGGCATCGGCGGCGCCAACGACCTGCCGCACCTGGACATGCCGCACACCAACTTCAACTACTCCAAGAGTGAGCAGTACGGGATCTACGGCCGCACCAAGCTCAGTGTCACCGACGAGCTGGACGTGATCCTGGGCAGCCGCGTGACCTGGTTCGAAGCTGACGCGAAGAACGCCAACACCTTCTTCAACAACTTCGGCAACCCGTCCACCGAGACCAACGCCAAGGCCATTCCCTATGGCGCCATCGTCTACAAGCTGACCCCCGAGCTTTCGGCCTACGCCAGCTACACCAGCGTGTTCAAGCCCCAGAGCGAAACCGACGCCACCGGCAAGCAGATGGTCGGCCCGCACAAGGGCAAGCAGTATGAAGTGGGCCTGAAGCAGGAACTGCTCGATGGTCGCCTGAACGCATCCCTGGCGATGTTCCAGATCTTCGACGAGAACCGTGCCCAGTGGAACGGCGTCAATGGCTACGAAGCCAGCGGCAAGGTGCGCAGCCAAGGCTGGGAAACCGAGCTGACCGGCAACCTGACCGACAACTGGAGCATCGCCACCGGCTATGCCTTCACCATGACCAAGCTGCTGGAGGACGACACCACCAACGGCGTGAGCAAAGGCAGCCAGTTCAGCACCATCACGCCCAAGCACAACTTCAATCTGTGGACCAAATACGAGTTCCTCGACGGCGCGCTCAAAGGCTTCCATGTGGCCGGGGGTACCCGTGTGGTCAGCGAAACCTCCTACAGACGCGGTGATGTCGACTTCGTTCAGGGTGGCTACGCGGTGACCACCGCGCAGGTGGGCTACAAATTCAGCGAGCACCTGAGCTCGACCCTGACCGCCAACAACCTGTTCGATCGCAAGTACTACGACCGGGTTGATAGTGCCTGGGGGTCGAACTTCTATGGCGAACCGCGGAATCTGACCTTGACCTTGCGCGCCCGCTACTGATCGGCGCCAGGCAGGACCAGGAGGCCGGAGCCACGTGTGTGGGCTCCGGCTTTTTCGTTGGGGCTGTGTCGGTTCTGAGGTTTGTGGGCTTAGCCATTGAGCTGGGTGACGCTGATTCACCCTTGCGCCCTTACGGCGGCTTACTTTTTTCTTGGAAAAAGCAAGCAAAACCGCTGCGCCCCTAATGGGCCACGCAGCGGCCCCCAAGCGCTCAGAGCCGCCGCTGGATTTCCTGCGCCAGCGTCGTCAGCATTTCGGGCACTTCGCCTACCACCTCGCCCATGCGTGCAAAGTCGTGTGTCATGCCTGCCTTGACCTCGCAGTCGATCTCGAGCCCAGCCCCGCGCACCCGTTCGGCATAAGCCAGGCCTTCATCGAGCAGTGGATCGAACTCGGCCAGCCACAAGATCGTCGGCGCCAGTTGCGCTGGCAGCTGGGCATGGATCGGCGAGAAGCGCCAGTCCAGCCGGTCTGCAGTATCACGTTCGTACTGCCGGTAGAACCAGCGCAGCGACTGCTTCTCCAGCAGGTAGCCCTCGGCGAAGCGTTCCAGCGAGGGTCGCTCCACCGCCGCGTCCAGCACCGGGTACAGCAGCACCTGGACCTTCGGCCGCAACGCCAGTTGCTCCGGGGCCGAAGCGGCGCGGATCGCCAGCGCGGCCACCAGGCTGCCGCCGACGCTGTCGCCTGCCAACGCCACCCGCCCGGCATCCAGGCCATGACGGGCGCCTTCATTGAGCAGCCACAGCGCCACGTCCTCGGCATCGTTGAATGCGGTGGGGAACTTGTGCTCCGGCGCCAACCGGTAGTCCGCCGACAGCACCACGAAGTCCCCCGCCAAGGCCAGGCGACGACATAGGGTGTCGTGGGAATCCAGGCTCCCCACCACATAGCCACCCCCATGGAAATACACCAATACCGGACGCAGTCGCTCCGCACCCTGGGCACGCTGATAGGCCCTCGCCGCCAGGGGCTGGCCGTCGCGGCTGGGGATCGTCAGCTGGGTGATTTCCAGGTTGCCGGCTGGGGCGCTGTCCAGCAGCCGTGAAGCTTGGGCGAACTGCTCGCGTGCCTGTTGCGGCGACAGTTCATGCATGGGCTGGCTCTTGCCGGTCAGGCGACCGAACTCCACCAGTTCGAGAAATCCTTCAATATCAGGGTGCAGCGGCATCGATCGGTCTCCAAAAAAAAACCACGCTCGACTCACTAACGTAAGCCGGGCGTGGCTATTTACTGCAAACCGCCAGACTGGCCGGTCAGGCTTGAGGCAGCCGCACCGGCTCCAGGGTCGCCAACACCCCATCAAGGCAGCCGGGGCTATGCAGGATGTCGTAGTGGCTGGCGCGCACCACCTCGGTGTGGGCAATACGCGGTTGCTGCGCTTCGAGCGCCGCTCGCTCACCGGTCGGGTTGGCACTGGCCCACCAGCAACGCAGCTCGGCCTTGACCACCGGCAACATCGGCAGCTCGCGCGACATTTGCTTGAGCCGCTGGCTGACCATGAAGGTATGCGCCAGCTCATCGGCCCCGAGCAAGGCATAACCCGCGCCCTGTTGTGGCTGACGCTGGATCACCTCGGCAATCAACCCACCCACCTCCTGGGCCTCGATCGCCCTGTGCCCGTCGAGCACTGGTTGCACCGCGTCCGGGTCCATCCCCAGGGTGGCGCAGAGGAAGGCCTGCAGGTCTTCGCGCAGCGCTTCGGCCTGCTCACGGGTGCCCAGCGGCACGTAGCTGTCCACCAGGCCCAGCCAGCGTACGCTCTGCCCTTGGCCCTCCAGGACCTGAGCCACCAGCAGTGCCAGACTGCCGCCGAGCGACCAGCCCAGCAAGTGATACGGCCCCTGGGGCTGGCGAACGCGAATGGCAGCGGCGTAGTCACTGGCCATCTGCGCCAGCGACAAGTCTTGCCACTGGCGGTCCAGCAGCATCCGGCACTGCACGCCGTACACCGTGCGCTGCCCTTCCAGGCGCCGGGCCAGGGGCTCGTAGTCGAACACTGTGCCGAACCCTGCATGCAGGCAGAACAGCGGCGCTGCATCCGTCACCGGTTGGTTGAGCAGCAGCAACGGCTCCGGCGCCTGGCCCTGGGCGGCGGTCAGGCCGGCGATGGTCGGGTTGGCCATCATGTCGCGCAGCTTGAGTTCGAAGCCCAGCCCCGGCATCGCCCGTACCTGGGAGATCACCTTCAAGGTGCGCAGCGAATCGCCGCCCAGCTCGAAGAAGTTGTCGGTGATGCCCACCTGATCGACACCCAGCACCTGTTGCCAGACCTGCGCCAGCGCCGCCTGCAGGGGCGTGCGCGGTGCAACGAATTCGCGGGCACCGAAGTCAGGGTCCGGCAGCGCCTTGCGGTCGAGCTTGCCATTGGGCGTGAGCGGGAACTGCGCCAGCACCACCACCTGGGCCGGCACCATGTAGTCCGGCAGGCGCTCGCGCAGGGCCGCCAGCAGGCGCTGGCTCAACCCCTGTTCGGCAGCGGCGACCACATAACCGATCAGCTGGCGGCCTTGCGGTGTGTCGCGCACCACCACCAAGGCATCCTTGACCCCGGTCTGTTCGCGCAGCCTCGCCTCGATCTCGCCCAGCTCGATCCGGAAGCCCCGAACCTTGACCTGATGGTCGACGCGCCCCACGTAATCCACTACGCCATCGGCGCGCATGCGCACCAAATCGCCCGTGCGGTACAGCCGCGCTCCCGGCGCGCCGAACGGGTCGGCGATGAAGCGCTCGGCGGTCTGGCCGCGGTGGTGATGGTAGCCGCGGGCAACGCCCTCGCCACCGATGAACAGCTCACCGACCAGGCCCGGCGGCAAGGGATTGAGGTCGCCATCGAGCACGTACAGGGTCCGCGCCCCCACCGCCAGACCGATCGGCGCATACATTGCCTGGCAATGCCCGCTCGCCGGGGTCTTCCACAGCAGCGGCGTGACCACGGTCTCGGTCGGGCCATAGCCGTTGACCAGGTACTGTGGCGCCAGGCTGCGCTTGACCCGCTCGAAGCTGGCATCCGGTACTGCATCACCGCCAAAGCAGTAGATGCGCACGGCCGGCGCCTCGCCTTGGCGTTCGGCCTGCTCGGCCAGCTCCAGCAAGTACGCCGGCGGGAAGCAGGCGATGGTGATGCGTTGCGCCTTGAGCACCTGCAAGGTCTGCTCGGCGGTCCACAGGTTGTTGTCACGGATCACCAGGGTGCCGCCACTGATCAACGTGGTGATCCAACGCTCATGGGCGCCATCGAAGGCGAACGACATGAAGTGCAGCTCGCGGCTGTCGTGGTCCATCTCGTAGAGCTGGGCGATAGCCTGCACATGCATGCTGATCGCCCCATGGGCCACGGCGACACTCTTGGGCTTGCCGGTAGAACCCGAGGTGTAGATCAGGTAGGCCAGGCCCAGGTCCTGAACCGCCGGCAAGCCCGAGGCATCGACCGTTTCATCGAGTACCAGCGTATCGACCGCAAGGCAGGTTACCGACGACGACAGGGTCACCCGATCCTGCAGGCGATGCTGGGTCAGCAACACCGCCATGCCCGCGTCGGCCATCATGTAGCGCAGGCGCTCGGCTGGGTACTCCGGGTCCAGCGGCACATAGGCACCGCCGCTCTTGAGTACCGCCAGCAGCGACACCACCAGCTCCAGCGAGCGCTCCATGAACACGCCCACCACGGTTTCCGGCCCTACACCCAACGCTTGCAGACGCACGGCCAAGGCCGTGGCGCGGCGCTCGAGGGTAGCGTAGTCGAGCACTTGCTCGCCCAGCACCAACGCTGGGTGTTGTGGCAGCTCCCGGGCGCGACGGGCAATCAGCTCATGCACCGGGGTGTTGACCACAGTTGGCGCGGCCGCCTGCAACTGGCGTGGCGCGCCCTCGACCAGGCCCAGACAGCCGACCGGCTGGAGGGCATCGTCGCACAGCCTGCAAAGCAGGCTTTCCATGTGCGCGCGTATCTGCTCGACCGTCGCAGGATCAAAGTGCGAACGCTGGTGCATGTACTCGATGCGCAGACCGCCCTCCTCCACGCTGACCATCAGGTCCATGGCAAAGCTGGTCAGGCCGAAGTCCGATACCTCCTCAAAGCGCAGTGAGTCGCCGTCCCACTCGCGCAGCGTGCGATCGACCGGCTGGTTCTCGAACACGATGATGCTGTCGAACAGCGCCTGGCCGCCCTGCCCGGCCCAGCGCTGGATATCGCCCAGTGGCGTGTGCTGGTGATCGCGGATGCACAGGTTGTAGGCCTGCAGCTCACGCAGCCAGTCGCCCACGGCCTGGGTGGTCGGTACGCTACTGACCACCGGCAAGGTGTTGATGAACAGCCCAAGCATCTGCTCGGCGCCTTCCAGGGTTTCCGGACGCCCCGACACGGTGGCGCCGAAGGTCACCGTGCGCTGGCCGCTGTAACGCTGCAACAGCAGCAGCCAGGCCGCCTGGACCAAGGTGTTGAGGGTCACCCTTTGCCCCTGGGCGAACTGCTGCAGGCGCGTGGTCTGCGTTGCATCCAGCTGGGTGTAGAGCGCGTGATAGCCCGCCTGCGGCTGCTTGACCGGTACGGCACGGGCAAGGTGCGTCGGCCCTTCCAGCGCTGCCAGCGCAGTCTTCCAGAACGCTTCGCTGGTCAGCGGATCCTGGCGCTGCAGCCAGCCGATGTAATGACGGTACTCGGCCACCGGAGACAGCGCCTGGCCACTGTAGTGGCGCAGCACGTCACCGATCAGCCGCGAGACGCTCCAGCCATCCATGAGGATGTGGTGGTAGGTCCAGATCAGCCGGTACCGCTGCTCATCGATGCGCACCAACAGCACCCGCAGCAACGGCGCGCTCCCCAGGGCAAAGCCCTGCTCGCGCTCGGCATCGGCCAGCACGCGCACGGTCTGCCGGGCGTCGGCGCGGTTGCGCCAGTCGAGCACGCTCAGCAGCGGCGGCACTTCGCGCAGCACCACCTGCAGCGGCTCCTGCTCGCCCTCCCAGAGGAACGCGGTGCGCAGGATCGCGTGGCGGCGGGCTACCGCCTCCCACGCCGCAAGCATGCGCTGCGGATCCACGCCCACCACGCCTACTTCGATCTGGTTGACGTACAGGCCATCGTCGCTGTCCTGCAGCCCGTGGAACAGCATGCCCTGCTGCATGGGCGACAGCGGGTAGGCGTCCTCCACTTGCGCGGCAGTGAGCCCAAGGCGCGCCAGTTGGGCCTGCGAAAGCCCCACCGACACCCGCGCCACCGGCGTCTCGAGCGCCGGTGCCAGGGCGGTGGCGACCTGGGCCAAAGCCTCCAGGGTCGGGTGGCTGAACACATCCTTGGGCGTGATCGACAGCCCCGCCTTGCGCGCCAGGGCCACGGCCTGGATCGACACGATCGAGTCGCCACCGAGTTCGAAGAAGTCATCTTCGACGCTGATGTCGTCGCGCTCGAACAGCGCCTGCCAGACCGCCAGCAAGCTCGCTTCCTCAAGCGTGGCCGGTGCGCGCCCCTGACGCGTGCGCGCCTCAGGTGCCGGCAGACGGCGCCGGTCGAGTTTGCCGTTGGCCGTCACCGGCATGCGTTCGAGTTCGATCAATTGAGCCGGTTGCATGTGCTCGGGCAGTCGCTCGGCCAGGGCAGCCTTGAGCACCGCGGGGTCGAGCGCGCCGGCACTGGGTACCAGATACGCCACCAGTTGCGTGCTCTTGCCCACCTCCAGCGCCAGTACCACGGCTTCGGCGACGCCGGGCTGTTCGACCAGGGCGGCCTCGATTTCGCCCAGTTCGATGCGCAGGCCGCGGATCTTCACCTGATGGTCGATTCGGCCGATGTATTCGATCACCCCGTCGGCGCGGTAGCGGGCCAGGTCGCCGGTGCGGTACAGCCGCTGGCCGGCGTCGAATGGCGAGGCGACGAAACGCTCGGCGGTCAGCCCAGGGCGCTGGTGGTAACCGCGCGCCAGGCCCACGCCGCCCAAATACAGCTCACCGACCCGGCCCACGGCCTGGAGCTGCAGGCTGTCGTCGAGGATATAGGTACGCAGGTTGGCGATGGGACGGCCGATCGGCACGCTGTGCCCACCGTCGTCGCGGCAGGTCCAGTGAGTCACGTCGATGGCCGCCTCGGTGGGGCCGTACAGGTTGTACAGCCCGGCCTTGGGCAGCACGCGCAGCACCTGGCGTTGCAATTCGGCGGGCAACGCCTCGCCACTGCAGATCACCTGGCGCAGGCTGTGACAGGAGGCCGCGCCCTCGTCGCGCACGAACGCCTGCAACATCGACGGCACGAAATGCAGCGTATCGACCTGGTGACGGTTGATCAGCGCCACCAGTTGCGCCGGGTCCCGATGCGCCCCGGGCTCGGCGATGGCCAGGCGGGCGCCGACCATCAGCGGCCAGAAGAACTCCCACACCGACACATCGAAGCTGAACGGCGTCTTCTGCAACACCGTGTCCCCCGCGCCCAGCGGGTAGGCCGCCTGCATCCAGGCCAGGCGGTTGTACAAAGCGTCGTGACGGTTGCCCGCGCCCTTGGGTCGGCCGGTGGAACCCGAGGTGTAGATCATGTACGCCAGCGAAGCGCCGTCCAGGGCCAGGTCCAGGTTGTGGTCCGGGCCTTGGGTGAGGTCCAGCTGATCCAGGCACAGCACCTGGACGCCATCGACCAGCGGCAAGCGCGCTACCAGGGTGCTGTGGCTGAGCAGCAAGCCCACGCCGCTGTCCTCGAGCATGTACTGCAGGCGCTCGGCCGGGTAGTCCGGATCCATCGGTACGTAGGCGCCACCGGCCTTGAGGACAGCCAACAGGCCAATCACCAGTTCCAGGGAGCGCTCGGCGGCGATGCCGACCAGCACCTCCGGGCCCACCCCGTGCGCGCGCAAGCGGTGCGCCAGGCGGTTGGCCTGGCGGTTGAGCTCGGCGTAGTCCAGTTGCTGATCGCCAAACACCAGTGCCGGCGCCTGCCCCGCACGCTCGGCCTGCGACTCGAACAGCCGATGCACCGGTTGCATTGGCGCGAAGGCCACCTGGGTGTCGTTCCAGGCCAGCAGTTGCAAATCGCGCTCCGAATCCCCCAGCAGCGTCAATTGGCCCAGCGCCTGCTCAGGCGCTGCGGCCATGGCCTGCAACAGGTTGCACAGGTGCTCGTGCAGGCTGGCGATGAAGGTGTCGCCAAAGGCGCTGCGGGCATAGTTGTAGCGCAGCGACAGGCGCGCGCCGAAGTCGGCCGAAACCGTCAGCGGGAAATGGGTCTGTTCGCGACCTTGCACATCGAGGATGCGCAAGCCCGTGTCCGGTCCCTGCTGCAGCGCCTCGGCCAGCGGGTAGTTCTCGAATACCAGCAAGGTGTCGAACAGATTGCCCAGCCCTGCCAGGCGCTGCACCTCGGCCAGCGGACTGTGCTCGTACTCGCGCAGGTCCAGGTTCAGCGCCTGGATCGCCTGTACCCACTGCGCCACCGATTGCCCGGGTTCAGGGCGGGCGATCACCGGCAGGGTGTTGATGAACAGGCCCAACTGCTGCTCGATGCCCGGCAGGTCTACCGGACGGCCAGCCACGGTGGCGCCGAAAGCCACGCAGGCTTGCCCGCTGTAGCGCTGCAACAGCAGCAGCCAGGCGGCCTGCACCAAGCTGTTGAGGGTGACCTTGTGCTGCCGGGCAAACGCGCCCAGGCGCTCGCTGGTCGCCGGGTCGAGCACCTGGAAATATTCTCCGAAGCCCGTTGCGCCAGGCTCGGCCTGAGCACCATTGGCCAGCAAAGTCGGCTCTTCGAGCGGCGCCAGCTGGGCGCTCCAGAAGTCCTGGGCGGACTGGGCATCCTGGACGACGAGCCAGGCCATGTAGTCGCGGTAGCGGCTGGCACTGCTGGCCGGGGTCTGGCCGGCATAACGCTGCATCACTTCGCCGAGCAACTGCGAGGTGCTCCAGCCATCGAGCAGGATGTGGTGGTGCGTGACGATCAGGTGCTGCCGGCCTTCGGCGGTGTCCAGCACGCTGACCCGCAGCAGCGGTGCCTGGGCCAGATCGAAACCGCGCTGACGGTCAGCTTCGGCGAATGCCTCCAGGGCACTGCGCGGCTGGCCGCGATAGTCCAGCCGTTCCAGCGGCAGACGCACCTGGCGCCCGATCGCCTGCAACGGCTGGCGCAGTTCATCGCCCCACAAAAAGCGCGCACGCAGGGTGTCATGGGCGTCCAGCGCCCCCTGCCAGGCCGCCCGCAAGGCTTCGACGTCCAGGCCTTCGACGTCCAGGCGCAGTTGGTGAACGTAGGCGCCTGGCTCATCGTCGTAGAGGCTGTGGAACAGCATGCCCTGCTGCATCGGCGACAGCGGGTAAAGGTCTTCGACGTCGCGCGCCACAAGGTTCAGGGCATCGAGCTGCGCCTGGTGCAGTTGCGCCAGCGGTACATCGGCCGGTGTCAGCCCGCCATCGCTGGCCAGGCAGTGCTCGACCAGCGCACGCAAGGCCTGGCCATAGGCGTCGGCCAGGGCCTGCATCTGGGTCTGGGCGAAGCGGCGCGGGTCGAACGACCAGCTCAGGCACAGCTCGCCGCCATACACCTGCCCATTGATGCTCAGGCCTTCGAGCACTGTGTTGCCCGGCGCCTGCTCGTCACCGCCGCGCTCGCGTGCCGGTTGCCAAGCCGCCTGTGCATCGAAGCTGGCATCGAACTGGCCCATGTAGTTGAAGGTGATGGCCGGTGCCGGCAGCGCCCCCAGCCCCACGTCGGCCAAATAGCGCAGGATGGCGAAACCGATACCTTTGTTCGGCACCGCACGCAGTTGCTCCTTGACGGCCTTGATGCTGGCGCCGGCATCCAGCGCCGGGGTCAGCTTGACCGGGAAGATCGAGGTGAACCACCCCACCGTGCGGCTCAGGTCGATGTCCTCGAACAGGTCTTCGCGGCCATGGCCTTCGAGCTGCACCAGGGTCGAGGCCTGGCCGGTCCAGGCACAGATCACCTGGGCCAGGGCGGTCAGCAACAGGTCGTTGACCTGGGTGCGGTAGGCTGCCGGGGCCTGCTGCAGCAATTGGCGGGTGAGGTTCGGGTCCAGGCAGGTCTGCACGGCGCAGATCTCCTGCGCCACCGGGTGGGACACAGCCTGGCTCGGCAGGCCTGGCGTCACGTCCTGGTACTGGGCGTGCCAGTACGCGGCCTCGGCCAGCAATGACGGGCTCTGCGCATGCTGTACCAGGCGCCGGGCCCACTGCTGGTAGGCGCTGGTCTTGCCCGGCAGGCGCGGCTGCTCGCCGGCGGCCAATTGCTGGAGGGCCTGCTGCAGATCCTCCAGCAGCACCCGCCAGGACACCCCGTCCACCACCAGGTGATGGACCACCAACAGCAAGCGCTGCCCGCCCTCTGCCATGTCCACCAGCAGGGCGCGCAGCAGCGGTCCCTCGGCCAGATCCAGGCTAGCCTGAGCCTGGTTGCACAGCGCCAGCAAGGCCTGCTCGTCCCAGGCGTGGGCGTGCTGCAGCACCGGCTGCTCGGCGCCCTCCTCGGCATGCCATTGACGCCACTGGCCGGCCTGCTGCGCAAAGCGCAGGCGCAGGGCGTCGTGCTGGCGCATCACGCAGGCCAGCGCCCTACGCAGCTGCTGCGCATCGACCGGCTGGCGCAGGTCCAGCAACACCGACTGGTTCCAGTGGGCGCGATGGGCCACGGGCTGCTCGAAGAACCACTGCTGGATCGGCGTCAGCGGCGCCTCCCCAACCACCGGCGCACCGCTGTGGACGGCCGCCTCGCTGCGCACCGCGACCCGCGCCAGACTTTGCACGGTCTGGTATTGGAACAGGTCCTTGGGGCTGAAGCGGATGCCGCTCTGACGGGCACGGCTGACCAGCTGGATGGCGATGATCGAGTCGCCACCGAGCTCGAAGAAGTTGTCATCGATGCTGACCGGCGCACGCTTGAGCACCTCTTCCCAGAGCGTGACCAGGTCAGCCTGCAGCGCATCCTGCGGCGCTTGCCAGGCCCCTCGCGACGGCGCCAGGCCCGGCGCGGGCAGCGCCTTGCGGTCGAGCTTGCCGTTGCTGGTCAGCGGCCAGGCGTCGAGCACCATCAAGTGTGCGGGCACCATGTAGTCAGGCAGCTCGCCGCGCAGGTAGTCACGCAGGCCCTGGCCGAAGGTGCTGCTGCCGGCCTCGACGCCAGCCTTGACCACCAGGTAGCCGACCAGTTGCTTGCTGGCGCCAGCCTCGTGCACCAGCACCAGGGCCTGGGCGACCTGCGGATGCTGTTGCAGGCAGCGCTGGATCTCGCCCAGCTCGATGCGAAAACCGCGGATCTTCACCTGATGGTCGATCCGGCCGATGTACTCGAGGCTGCCGTCGGCGCTGTAGCGGGCCAGATCGCCCGTGCGGTACAGGCGCGCCCCAGGGCGCTCGGCGAAGGGGTCGGCCACAAAGCGCGTGGCAGTCAGATCCGCGCGTTGATGGTAGCCCCGTGCCAGGCCCGCCCCGCCCACGTACAGCTCGCCCACGCAGCCTTTGGCCACCGGGTTCAAACGGCTGTCGAGCACGTACCACGACAAATCGCCGATCGGCTCGCCCAGCGGGCTGCTGTTGCTCGATTCAAGGTCGGCCCAGCCCAGTGGCCGGTAACTCACGTGCACCGTGGTCTCGGTAATGCCGTACATGTTCACCAGTTGCGGCTGGCGATCGCCGAAGGCTTCGAACCAAGGCCGCAGGTCTGCCACCGCCAGGGCCTCGCCGCCGAAGATCACCGTGCGCAGGGCCAGCGGCCCCTGGTCACGGGCCGCGCACGCCACCTCGATCAGCGGGCGGAAGGCCGACGGCGTCTGGTTGAGCACCGTCACGCCCTCCTCGCGCAACAGGCGGTGGAAGTCCTGGGGCGAACGGCTGGTGGCATAGGGCACCACCACCAGCGTGCCGCCATGCAGCAATGCGCCGAAGATCTCCCACACCGAAAAATCGAACGCATAGGAATGGAACAGCGTCCACACATCGTGCTCGTCGAAGCCGAACCACTGCTGGGTGGCCTGGAACAGGCGCAACACATTGGCATGGGGCAACAAGGTGCCCTTGGGCTTGCCGGTGGAGCCTGAGGTGTAGATGACGTAGGCCAGGTTGTCGGGGTCGGTCAGGTTGGGTAGGTCGTGCTCGGGCGCCTCGCTCAGCCAGTCACCGGCCTGATCGAGCAACAGCGTCTGAAGGCCCTCGACCTGCGGCAGGCGCGCGGCAAGCGGCGCCTGGCTGATCAGCAGGCGTGTGCCGCTGTCTTCGAGCAGATAGGCCAGGCGCTCCTCGGGGTACTCAGGGTCCAGCGACACATAGGCACCGCCGGCCTTGAGGATCGCCAGCAGCCCCACCAGCATCTCCAGCGAGCGCGGCAAGGCGATGCCCACGCGCACATCCGGGCCTACGCCCTGGGCACGCAGGTGCCAGGCCAGGCGGTTGGCCCGGCGGTTGAGCTCGCCATAGCTCAGGCGCTCGCCCTCGCAGACCACCGCAGTGGCCGCTGGGTGCAACGCCGCCTGGCGCTCGATGCGCTGGTGCAGGCACTCGCGCACCTCATGCCGGGCCGGATTGGGGTTCCACTCGGCCAGGGTGGCAGCGCGCTCAGCGGCATCGAGCATCGGCAGCTCGCCCAGGGCCGTGGCCGGATTGCGCACGATCGCTTGCAGCAAGTTCAACCAGTGGCGCGCCATGCGCTCGAGGGTGGCGGCCTCGAACAGGTCGGTGGCATAGGTGAACGCCGCGCTCAAGCCCTCGGGCCCTTCGACGGTATCGAGCATCAGGTCGAACTTGGTGCTGCGTTCATCGACCGCCAGTACTTCGACCTCCAGCCCCTGCAACGACCAGCGGGCACTGCCCTCGGCGGCCTGCTGATGATTGAGCATCACCTGGAACAGCGGGCTCTGGTTCAGGCTGCGTTCTGGCTGCAGCGCGTCCACCAGTTGTTCGAACGGCACGTCCTGATGGCTCTGAGCTTGCACGGCCGCAGCCTTGAGGGCCTGCAGCAGGTCCAGGAAGGGTTGCTCGGGCTGCGGCTGGCTGCGCAGCACCTGGGTGTTGATGAAAAAGCCCAGCAGCGTCTGCACGTCCTGGCGTGTGCGGTTGGCCACCGGCACGCCGACACGGATGTCGTGCTCGCCGCTGTAGCGGTGCAGCAACGCATGCAGCGACGCCAGCAGCACCACGAACAGCGTACAGCCCTGCTCGCGGGCCAACTGGCGCAGGCCTTCCAAGGTTGCGGCGGGCACCTGGACGCTGACGCAATCGCCCTGCTGGCTGGGCACGCTCGGGCGCTTGCGGTCCAGCGGCAGGCTCAAAAGCGGGTGTTCATCGCCCAACTGCTCGCGCCAATACTGCAATTGCCGCTCGCCCTCGCCCGCCTCCAGCCACAGCCGCTGCCACAGGGCAAAGTCGGCGTACTGGATCGGCAGGGCCTCTACCTGCGGCGCCTGGCCGCTGGCGAACGCCGCGTAGTGGCGGGTGAATTCCTCGATCAGGATGGGCAACGAGGCGCCATCGGTGACGATATGGTGCAGCGTGAGCACCAACACATGATCCTGGGCGCCGAGCCGGACCAACCGGGCGCGCATCAGCGGGCCGTGGGCCAGGTCGAACGGTGCCCGGGCAGCGCTGGCGATGGCAGCCTGAAGGCCTGCCTCGTGCGCCTCGACCTGCTCCAGCGGGCAGGCCATCGCAGGGTGGATCACTTGCTGCACAGCCCCCGCCTCCAGGCAGAAGGTGGTGCGCAGTACTTCATGACGCGCCAGCAGCGCGGCCAGGGTCTGCTCCAGGGCCGCACGGTCCAGCGGGCCGCGCAGGCGGAAGGCACCGGTCAGGTTGTAGGCGCTGGCCTGCGGCTCCAGTTGCCAGATGAACCACAGCCGCTGCTGGGCGTAGGACGCCGGCACCACCTGCAAACCCGCCGCACGCGGCGGGATCGGCAGGGCTTCCAGGGTCAGGCCCTGCTCGCGCATCTTGCCTTGCAGCGCCTGTCGGGCTTCGGCCGACATCCCTGCAAACCGTTGCGCCAGCGCCAGCATTCTGTCCGGTACCGCATTCATAGAGCTTCAACCTCGTCGAACAGCGCCTCCAGGGAGTCCACTGTGTTTTGCTGATTACCGGCTTGCTCGCGCAATGCATCGATCTCCTGCGCCAGGCGCTCGAGGGTCTCGCCCTCGAAGAACACCCGCAGCGGGATCGTCAGGCCCAAGGCTTCCTGGATCCGGGTACGGATCGCGGTGGCCAGCAGCGAGTGGCCGCCGAGCTCGAAGAAGCTGTCCTGCACACCGACCTTGTCCACCTGCAGGGCCTCGGCCCAGATACCGGCCAGGGTGCGCTCAAGGTCCGTGCGCGGGGCGATGTACTGGCTGCGTCGGCTGTCCAGGGCCAGCAAGGCATTGCGGTCGAGCTTGCCATTGGGGGTCTGCGGGAAGCGTTCCAGCACCCGGATGCGCGCCGGCAGCATGTGCTCGGGCAGCACCTGGGAGAGGTGGCTGTGCAGGTCCAGGCCCAGTTGCTCGTGACCTTCCTGAGTAGAAACGACGAAGGCCAGCAATTGTTTACCCGCCGCGGTGTCATGGGCGATCACCAGGGCATCGTCCACGCCGCGCCCGGCGCGCAGGGCGTTTTCGATTTCGCCCAGCTCGATGCGAAAACCGCGCAGCTTGACCTGATGATCCAGGCGCCCAAGACAGTCCAGGGTACCGTCGACCCGGTAGCGCGCTACATCGCCTGTGCGGTACAGGCGCTGCCCCGGTTCCTGGGCGAACGGGTCCGGCAAGAAGCGCTCGGCGGTCAGGGACGGCCGCGCCAGGTAGCCACGGCACAGGCCATCGCCGGCCACGTGCAGCTCGCCCTCGACACCCGGCGCGACCGGCTCGAACTGCGCGTCCAGCACATGCACCCGCAGGCCCTGGACCGGCTTGCCGATGGCGATGCCATGGCCGTCGGCCGGGTCCAGGTAGGTGGCGATGGACCACACGGTGGCTTCGCTCGGTCCGTACTCGTTGACCAGCGAAACCCCGGCCAGGCGCTCGCTGTGGCGCCGCGCAAGCTCTTGGGTGCAGGCCTCGCCGGCGACGATCACGCAGCGCAGGCTCGGTGCATCGAGGTATTCGAGGATCTGCCCGTGGAACGAGGGCAGCGTCAGGTAATGGGTCACGCCCTCCCGGGCGATCAGCGCGGCCAGCTGTTGCGGATCCTTGTAGCTGTGCTCGTCCGGCAGGGTCAGTGTCGCGCCCTGGCTCAACGCCCAGAAGACACCGGCAACGGAGCTGTCGAAGGAGAACGACGACAGCATCAGGAAATTGCCCAGCGCTTCGCGGTAGAAGTGCCCACGGGCCAAGGTCGAGGCCACTGCGTTGGCGTGGCTGACCATGACCCCCTTGGGCTTGCCGGTGGAGCCGGAGGTGTAGATCACGTAGGCCAGATTGTCGGCATCGCCCAGTGGCGCCGGGGCCTGCTCGCTGGCCGACCACACGGGCGCATCGGCGGCCAGGGAAGTGACCGTCAAACGCGGGTCCTGCTGCCAGGCCGCAGGCAGCGGCAGGCAGGCCAGCACCTGCTCGGCACCGGCATCGGCGAGCATGAAGGCCAGGCGCTCGGCCGGGTAGTTCGGGTCCAGCGGCAGGTAGGCGCCTCCGGCCTTGAGGATGCCCAGCAGTGCCACCACCAGCTCGCGGCTGCGCTGGCCATACACCGCCACCACCTGGTCCGGGCCTGTGCCCTGGGCGCGCAAGGTGTTGGCCACCTGGTTCGACAGGCGCTCCAGCTCGCCATAGGTCAGCCGCTCGCCGCCCACGCTCAAGGCGATGGCCTGGGGCTGACGCTCGGCCTGCTCGGCGAACAACGCTTGCAACTGCCGCGCCTGGCGCAGGGAGGCGGCCTGGGGGTTGAAGCCCTGCAGCACCAGCCGGCGTCCAGCCTCATCGAGCAGGCCGGCCTCGGCAAGGTCCTGCGCTGGCGCGACCAGGGCCTGACCGGCAAAGTGCAGGAACTGCCCCAGCAGCGTCTGCAAGGCCTCGACGCTGAAAGCGCCGGCATCGGCATCCAGGCGCACCAAGCCTTCGCCTAGCACCAGGCGCAGGCGCTCGGCCGGCCCTTCGGCGTCCAGCGCCAAAACGCTTTGTTCAGCGGCGTTCGGGCGATGGACGAAGCCGTAGCGGCACAGCCCCAGGTCGAACTCGTTCAGGCAGTCCAGCCAGGAGCGCGACTGTTCGAGGCGGGTCGTCATCTCGTCGGTCAACCCATCGAGGCTGGCGCCCTGGCGTTGGTCGAAGGCCACCGGCAGGGCCCGGGCGAACACGCCACAGGCATCGGCCAGATCCTCGTTACGGCCCTCCACGTGCAGGCCGATCAGCAAGCGGTCCTGCTGGCTGATACGGGCCAGGAAAGCGCCCCACAGCGCCAGCACCCGCGCCTCGCCGCCGTCGCTCGACAGCAGCGCCTCGAGCGTCCGATCGGCACGGCTGGCCTGGTGGCGAGCGTTGGCGTGGCCTGGGGTTTCGAAGGCCAGGCGGTGGTTGACCTGATGGCTGCGCACCAGCGCCTGCCAGAACGCCGCGCCCTGGCGGCCCAGCTCATCTTCGCGCAGTTCCTGCTGCCAGGCGGCGAAGTCGACGTACTGCAACGCCTCGTGGTTGTCGGCGAGCACGCGGCCCTCGCACAAGGCGGCCAACTCGCCCGCCACCATCAGCAGGCTGGCGCGGTCGAGGCTGGCCGCGCTGCCCAGCAGCAACAGGCGTGGCTGGGCACCGGCCAGGGCGCTCACCGCCACGCTGCAGGCACCGGCTGCACTCACCTGGGCCCTGGCCCAGGCCAGCGCCTGGTCCAGGTCGCGGTCGGCCTCGGCATGTACGGCGCCAGGCACTTGCGCCTGCACGGCCTGCAGCGGCCAGGTCATGCCCGGCAGGCGGCGGTATAGGGTGCGCAGTATTTCGTGGCGCGCACCCAGGGTCGCCAGGTGCGCGGACAGCGCGCTGGCATCGGGCAGGCGTGCGACGCTGAGCACCACCCAGGCGTGCCCTGGGTGCTCGCCCTGGTTGGCCAAAGCCAGCGCCTGCTGGGCAGAGGCCTGGAACAGTTCACCGCCTACGTCGTCATGGCCTGGCTGGAGGGAGAGGGTCATGTGTGGAGCTCCTTAATCGTGGGCCAGATCGGCGCTTTTCTGCGCGATCGCCATGGCGGTGAGAATTTTTCGACGGCCCGTGAAGGCGTTGCGCGCATGCACGGTGAGGATGTTGTCCAGCAGCACCACGTCGCCCTTCTGCCAGTCGAATTCGACCATCACGTCGCGGTAGATCTGTTGCAGGTGGCGCACCACGTCATCGCCGATCGGCGTGCCATCGCCAAAGAACGTGTTCTGCGGTAAGTCCAGCGGGCCGAACTCGCGCAGCAGGTTGTCGCGGATGCTGTCAGGCAGGGTCAGGGCATTGAAGAAGGTGCCGTGGTTGAACCAGATGCGCTCGCCGGTCTGCGGGTGGCGGACGATGGCCGGGCCGCGCTGACGGGTGCGCAGGCGGTTGCCTGGTTTCCACTCGGCCTCTACACCGATTTGCGCGCAGTAGGCTTCCACTTCGCTGCGCACCTCGCTCTGGAACACGGTCTGCCACGGCAGGCCCATGCCGTCGCCATAGTTGCGCACATAGAGAATGCCCTTGCGGGCGAAGGCTTCGCGCACCTGCGGATCGACGCGGTCGAGGATCAGCCGGGTATCGCCCAGCGGCGTCTGGCCACCGGTCTGGGAGGGGGTGTCGCAGTAGAAGTACAAATGCAGCGGGAACACCGGCGAATAGGAGTGCTCGTTGTGCGGGAAGATCCGCTCACCGGCCGGGTAGTCAGTGGAGCTGTAGATGTTGAACTGGCCCGTGATCTGGGTGCGTGGCGAGGCGCGGAACAGGTACTGCAGGGCGCCGCCGGAAATCGCGTCGATACACTGGTTGAATTGATCGATACCTGCCACATCGAAGCCGCGGAACAGGATCGCCGCCCCCTGGTGCAACTGCTGCTGGATCAGCGCGCGGTTCTGCGCCGCCCAGGCGACCAGATCGACCCCTGGCACGGTGGGCGTACACAGCAGCGGAAAGCCCGCCTCGAACAACGGGCGGAAGCTGACCAGGCTGGACGTGTCGCTGGAAATGCGCTTGCGCGCACCGCGCATGGGGCGAGAGGACAATGAAGTGACAGACATGACGCCTCCTGGAACTGGACCATGGCGGCTCGTCGCGAGCCGCCGCAAAAGTCGTTGAACAATCAGGTCATTCGACGGCGCTGGAGCGACGCCGGCGGATCGGGTGCAGCCCTTTGAGGCGGGCGGCGCGTTCGCTGCTCTGGCGCTGCTGGTGGTCACGCCAGACCTGCTCGGCCCGGGCCGACAGCTCGCCCAGGGTGGCTGCGCCCCCGACCAGCGCCGCGAGCACCGCCCGGACCTGCTCGAACATCGCCTCCAGCGTGGCCGGAGCGAAACGCCCGGCCGGATACTCGAAGCTCAGGTGCAGGTGCTCGTCGTCGTTGTAGAACGCCGCCACCAGGTCCAGCTCGGCCGCCTGGCGCCCGGACGGGAAGTCACTGACCTGCAGCGCCCCCATCGACGGCAGGCGTCCCACGCCTTCCTGGTGGATCAGCTTGATCGAGAACAGCGGCGAGCGGCCGTTGCGCCGGGGCAGGCGCAGGGCCTCGACCAGGCGCTCGAACGGCAGGTCTTGGTGCTCGGATGCCTCGATCAGCGTTCGGCTGCACAGGGTCAGCAGCTGATCGGCAGTCATCGCCGGCACAAGCTCCACCTGCAACACCAGCTGGTTGACGAAGAAGCCAACCATGCGCTCGAGCTCGGCATGGTTGCGGTTGGCGATGTCGGTGCCGATGCGCAGGCGGGCCTGCCCGGTGCGCTGTTGCAACACCACGTTGAACGCGGCCAGCAGCACGCTGAACAGCGACTGCTGGCGTTGCCGTGCGAACCGGCGCAAGGCCGCGCTCTGGGCGAGGTCGAAGGTGAAGTGGCAGGTCGCGCCCTGCCCGGCTTCGCCGGGTTCGGCGGTCGGGTCCGGCGGCAGCTCCAGCACCGGGTGATGCTCGCCCAGATGGGCCTGCCACCAGGCGAGTTGGCGTTGCAGTTCGCCGCCCTGCTCCAACCACTGGCGCTGCCAGCGGGCGAAGTCGGCGTATTGCAGGTTCAGCCCTGGCAGGGTCGGCTGCTCGCCTGCCGCGAATGCGCTGTAGAGGCTGACGAACTCGTCGATCAGCACACGGAACGAGCCGTCGTCGGCGACGATGTGGTGCAAGGTCATGAGCAGCACATGGTCCTGGTCGGCCAGTTGCAGCACCTGCACACGCAGCAGTGGGCCGTTGGCCAGATCGAACGGCTGCGCGACTTCCTCGCGGGCCAGTGCCTGGGCACTGGCCTCGGCATCGGCCAGGCCACGCAAGTCGCGGTAACGCAGCGCTAGCGGCAGGTCGTCACGCACCTGTTGCCAGGTACTTCCGCGCGCCTCGTGGTAGGTGCTGCGCAGCACTTCATGACGCGCCAGCAAGGCTTCGAAGGTACGGCGCAGGGCGTCCGGATCCAGTGGGCCGCGCAGGCGCAGGGCGCCGGGCATGTTGTACATCGAGCTGTGCGGCTCCAGGCTCCAGAGGAACCACAGGCGCTGCTGGGCGAACGACAATGGCTGCTCGCCCGGCCCTGGGTCTCGCGCCATGGCCGGGCGGGCGAGCACGGCCTGATCGGCACTGGCGCGCACCTGCTCGGCAAAATCGCACAGCCGCGGATGCTCGAACAGCGCCCGCAGGCTCACTGCACGCCCCAGTTGCCGGCGCACCTGGGAAACGATCTGGGTGGCCAGCAGGGAGTGGCCGCCCAGGTCGAAGAAGTTGTCCTCGCGGCCCAGGCCATCGAGGCCCAGCACCTGCTGCCAGATCTGCCCGAGCTGCTGCTCCAGGCCTTCGCGCAGCGGCTCGCCACCCTCGAGCGCCAGGGCCTCGGGCGCGGGCAAGGCCGTGCGGTCGAGTTTGCCGTTGCGGTTGAGCGGCAGCGCTGCCAGCGCCACCACCTGGGCCGGCAACAGGTAGTCCGGCAAGCGGGCCTTGAGCGCCTGGCGCACGGCGCGGGTCAGTTCGGCGCTGGTATGCGCAGGCGCGGTGGGCACGGCGTAGCCGATCAATTGCTTGCCGGTGGCGCCCTCGTGCACCAGCACCGCTGCTTCGCGGATCATGGGCAACGCTTGCAGGTGCGCTTCCAGCTCACCCAGTTCGACCCGGAAACCACGGATCTTCACCTGATGGTCGGCCCGGCCGATGTACTCGACCACACCATCGGCGCGCACCCGCGCCAGGTCGCCGCTGCGGTACAAGCGCTGGCCCGGGGTGCCGGCGAACGGGTCTGGCACGAAGCGCTCGGCGGTCAGCGCCGCACGGCCATGGTAGTCACGGGCAAGGCCCGCGCCTGCGGCGATGCACAGCTCGCCGGCCAGGCCCACCGGGGCCAGGTGGCCGTGGCCGTCCAGGATGTGCAGCGCCCGCCCCGGCAACGCGCGGCCGATCGGAATGGCGCCCGCGCTGTCGGCCAAGGTGCAAAGGTGCGTGCTCGACACCACCGTGGCCTCGGTGGGGCCGTAGGTGTTGACCAACCGCACATGCCCCAGCCCAGCCGCGTGCCACAGCTTGAGCCCCTCGGCGGACATCGCCTCGCCCCCCACATGCACCTGGCGCAGGCGCCCGGCCTCACGCGGTGCGCTGGCGGCCCACTCCTGGGCCAGCAGGAACCAGTACGCCGCCGGCAGGTCGGCCAGGGTGATGCCCTGGGCGATGATCTGCTCGTACAGGGTCGTGGTGTCCCACAGCTCATCGCCGCGCAGCACCAAGCAGGCGCCCACGCACAGCGGCGGGTAGCACTGCTCGACGAAGCCGTCGAAGCTGAAGGTGGCGAACTGCAGCACTCGATCCTCGGGGACCAGTTGCGAATAGTCGGCGGCGATCACGCAGAATTCGCGCAATGCCGCATGGGCAATCGACACCCCCTTGGGCTGGCCGGTGGAACCGGAGGTGTAGATCAGGTAGGCCAGGTCCTGGGCACTGGCCAGGTTGACCGGGTTTTCCGGGCTGTAGCCCTCCAGCCAGCCCTCGCCCGCCTCCAGCAGCAGGCAAGGCAGCCCGGCCGGCGCCTGGAGCAAACCAGGCTGCATGAGCAACAGGCTCAGGGCGCTGTCCTCGATCATGTAGGTCAGGCGTTCGGCCGGGTAGTCGGGGTCCAGCGGCACATAGGCGGCGCCCGCCTTGAGCACCGCCAAGAGGCTGGCGATCATCATCGGCCCGCGTCGCACCGACAGCCCCACGCGCTGGCCAGGGCCCACGCCGCATGCGCGCAGGCGATGGGCCAGGCGGTTGGCCTGGGCATTGAGTTGGTCGTAGGTCCAGCGCTGCTCGCCGGCGATCAGGGCCAGCGCCTGTGGCGTGAGCGCTGCCTGGCATTCGAAGCGCTGGTGCGCCAACAGCGGGCTGTCCAGCGTCAGCCGCGGCTGCCCGCCCTGGGCTAGGCGCTCGGCGTGGCGCGCGGCATCGAGCAGGCCCAGGCTCGCCAGCGGCTGTTCAGGCGCGGCCACGAACTGCGCAAGCAGGTGCACCAGGGCATCGCGCAGCTGCGCCACCTGTGCACTGCCGATCCGGGTGCGGTCGTGGCTGAAAGTCAGTACCAGGCCCTGGTGCTGCTCGATGCCCAGGGTCAGGGGATAGCTGGTCTGCTCGACGTTGCTGACCTGCGAGAGCCGCAAGCCGCCCGGTGCCCCTTGGCGCAGCGCCTCGGCCACCGGGAAGTTCTCGAACACCAGCAGGCTGTCGAACAAGGCTCCCTGCTGGCCGGCCCAACGCTGGATGTCCACCAGCGAAGTGTGCTCGTGCTCGCGCAGTTGCAGGTTAAGCGCCTGCACCTCGCCCAGCCAGGCAGCCACGCGCTGGGTCGCACGCGGCGCGCAGATCACCGGCAAGGTGTTGATGAACAACCCGACCTGCTGCTCGATGCCCGGCAACTGCGCCGGGCGCCCGGCCACGGTGGCGCCGAAGGCCACCGATGGCTGGTTGCAGTAGCGCTGCAGCAGCAACGCCCAG
Organism: Pseudomonas guariconensis; assembly: GCF_900102675.1. Classification (GTDB taxonomy): domain Bacteria; phylum Pseudomonadota; class Gammaproteobacteria; order Pseudomonadales; family Pseudomonadaceae; genus Aquipseudomonas; species Aquipseudomonas guariconensis. The sequence goes on along the minus strand of NZ_FMYX01000013.1, from coordinate 25,394 downwards.
GCCGCCTGGAACACCACGCTGACGGTCACCTGTTGGGCCCGGGCGAACGCCGCCAGGCGTTGGCTGAAGGCTTCGTCCAGGCCGTGGACCAACTCGCCGAAACCCTCCTCGCCCGCCTCGCGGGGCAGCGCTTCGCCCAGCAGGGTCGGTGCTTCGAGCGCCTGGAGCTGGCCGCGCCAGAAGACCTCGTCCAAGGCCGGGTCGCGCCGTTGCAGCCAGGCCAGGTAATCGGCGTACTTGCCCGCACTCACCGGCGGTTGGCCGCCTGCATAGCGTTGCAACACCTCGCCCAGCAGTTGGGCGTTGCTCCAGCCATCCATGAGGATGTGGTGGCTGGTGTAGATCAACTGGTAGCGCTCGCCGCCCAGGTGCACCAGCACCAGGCGCAGCAAGGGTGCACGGTCCAGGGCGAAGGCGCGGGTGCGCTCCTGATCGGCAATGCGCTGGATATCCGCGCCTTCACCCGGCAGCACCTGCAGTGGCAGTGCTACCTCGCGGGCGATCGACTGCACCGGCTGCGCCAGGGCCTCCCAGTGATACTGGCTGCGCAGCACGTCGTGGCGTGCGAGCACGGCCTGCCAGCTGGCGGCGAAGCGCGCCACGTCCAGGCCGTCGATGCACACCTGCAACTGGTTGATGTAGGCGCCGGTCTCGGGCGCGTAGAGGCTGTGGAACAGCATGCCCTGCTGTAAGGGCGAAAGCGGCAGCACATCCTCGACGTGAGCCCAGTCCAAGGCCAGGCCATCGAGTTGTGCCTGGTTCAGCCGCGCCAAAGGGAAGTCCGAAGGTGTCACGCCGAGGGTGCCGGGGGCCAGGCAATGGTCAAGCAACGCCTCGAGGGCCTGGCCGAAGCCCTCGGCCAGACGCTCGAGTGTGGAGGTGTCGAAACTTTCGCGACAGTAGCGCCACTCCAGCACCAGCTGGCCCTGGTACACCTGCCCTTCCAAGCTCAAGGCGCTGGCCAACGGCGCCATAGGATCCTGGGCCTGGCCGCTGCCTTCGATGGCCGGGGCGAACAAGGCGTCGTCTCCGAATTGCTGGTCGAACTGGCCCAGGTAGTTGAACAGGATGCCCGCCTGCGCCTGGGCGGCCAGCTGTGCGCCGGCCTCGGCATCCAGGTAGCGCAGCACACCATAGCCGACGCCCTTGTCCGGCACCGCGCGCAACTGCTCCTTGACCGCCTTGATCGCCTCGCCCGGCGTCGGCGCAGCCTTCAGGCGCACGGGGAACAGGCTGGTGAACCAGCCCACGGTGCGGCTCAGATCGATGTCGTCGAACAGCGCCTCGCGACCGTGGCCTTCGAGCAGTACCAGGCAGTCCGCCTGAGCGCTCCAGTCAGCCACGGCCTGGGCCAGGGCGGTCAACAGCAGGTCGTTGACCTGGGTGCGGTAGGCCTGGCCTGCGTGCTGCAGCAATTGGCGGGTGCGCTCGGCGCTCAGGCGCCAGGTCAGCACGGCCGCGCTGGCGTTGACCCTGCGCCCATTCGGGTTGTCGTGCGGCAGTGGCGCGCTGGCGCGCTGCGCCAGCCAGAACGGCAATTGCTGACGAGCTCGAGGCAGGTAATCGCCCAAACGTGCAGCCCAGTGCTGGTAGCCGCTGGTCTTGGCCGGCAAGGCCTGCTGACGGTAGGCCTGCTGCAGGTCCTCCAGCAGCACGCGCCAGGACACCCCGTCCACCACCAGGTGATGGGCGACCAGCAAGAGCCGCTGGCTGCCATCGGCCATCTGCACCAAGAGCGCACGCAGCAGTGGGCCGTCGGCGAGGTCCAGGCTGGCCTGGGCCTGGTCGCACAGGGCGCGCAAGGCCTGGGCCGACGCAGCCTGACGATGCCACAGCTGCACAGGCGCCGCCTCGGCGTGGGTTTGCTGCCAGCCGGTCAATGTGTGGCGATAGCGCAGGCGCAAGGCGTCGTGTTGCCGGACCAGGCGCTCCAGGGCCGCCTCCAGACGCTCGGGCTGCAGCGGCTCGCGCGGGGTCAGCAGCAGGCCTTGGTTCCAATGCTCGCGCGTCGGAATCGTCTGTTCGAAGAACCAATGCTGGATGGGCGTCAACGCCACCTCGCCCTGCAGCGGCCCTTGCTCGATCTGCACCAGCGGCGCCTGCTCCACGGCTTCGGCCAGCTCGCGCAGGGTCTGGTGCTTGAACACATCGGCGGGGCTCAGGCGCAGGCCGGCCTGGCGGGCGCGGCTGACCACCTGGATGGCGATGATCGAATCGCCGCCCAGGGCGAAGAAGTTATCGTCCAGCCCGACCGCCTCGACGCCCAGCAACGGCTGCCAGATCTGCGCCAAGGCGCGCTGGCGTTCGCTGTGCGGCGCCTCGTGCTGCTGGCGTACCGCTCCGGCGCGTGGCAAGGCCTTGCGGTCGAGCTTGCCGTTGGCAGTGACCGGCAGACGCTCCAGGAGCATGAAGCACTCCGGCACCATGAACACCGGCAGGCTCAGTTGCAGATGGGCTCGCAGCTGCGCCTGCAGCGCGCCGCTATCGGCCACAGGCGCCGATGGCACCAGGTAGGCGACCAACAGCTTGTTGTCCTGGGCCAGCACCACCGCTTCCTTGACCGCCGGGTGAGCCATCAGGCCGGCCTCGATCTCGCCCAGCTCGATGCGCAGGCCACGGATTTTCACCTGATGATCCAGGCGCCCCAAGTAGTCGATCACGCCATCTTCGCGGTGACGCGCCAGATCGCCGGTGCGGTACAGGCGCTCACCGGAGCCGAATGGGTCGGCCACGAAGCGCTCGGCGGTCAGCGCCGGGCGGCGGTGGTAACCACGCGCAAGGCCCACGCCGCCCAGGTACAGCTCACCGGCGGCGCCAACCGGCACCGGGTTGAGTTCGGCATCGAGGATGTGGGTGCGCAGGTTGGCGATGGGCCGGCCGATCGGCACGCTGTGGCGGCCATCCTCGATGCAGGCCCAGTGGGTCACGTCGATGGCGGCTTCGGTCGGGCCGTAGAGGTTGTACAGGCCCGCCCCAGGCAAACGGGCGAACACCTGGGCCTGGGCTTCGGCCGGCAGGGCCTCGCCGCTGCAGACAATGCGTCGCAGGCTGGTGCAGGCCTGGACGCCCGGCTCATGGATGAAGGCCTGGAGCATCGAGGGCACGAAGTGCAAGGTGCTGATGCCCTGCTCGGTGATGATCTGGATCAGTTGTGCCGGGTCGCGATGGGCACCGGGCTGGGCCACCACCAGGCGCGCACCGACCATCAGCGGCCAGAAGAACTCCCACACCGACACATCGAAGCTGAACGGCGTTTTCTGCAACACGCTGTCGCACGCCTGCAGCCCATAGGCCTGCTGCATCCAGGCCAGGCGGTTGAACAACGCCTGATGGCTATTGCCAGCACCTTTGGGGCGGCCGGTGGAACCGGAGGTGTAGATCACATAGGCCAGGTTGTGGCCACTGACCTGGCAGGCGGGATCGCTGTGCGGATACCCGGCGCAGTCGGCGGCGGCACTGTCCAGGCACAAGATGCGTAGGTCGGCGTTCAGCGGCAGGCGTGTCCGCAGCGCGGTCTGGGTCAACAGCAGGTTCACACCGCTGTCTTCGAGCATGTAGGCCAGGCGTTCGGCGGGGTAGTCCGGGTCCAGCGGCACGTAGGCACCGCCGGCCTTGAGGATTGCCAGCAGGCCGACCACCATCTCCAGCGAACGCTCAAGGGCAATGCCCACCAGCACCTCAGGGCCGACGCCTGCCTCGATCAGGCGATGGGCCAGGCGGTTGGCTCGGGCGTTCAGTTCGGCATAGCTCAACTGCGTACTGCCGAACACCAAGGCCGGGGCATCCGGCGTGCGCAGGGCCTGCGCCTCGATCAGGCGCTGCACGCAGGGGCCGTTTTCGTAGTGCTCGGCGGTGGCGTTCCAGCCGCGCAGCAGACGCTCGCGTTCGGCATGCCCCAGCAGCGGCAGGTCGCCCAGGCGTGCATCCGGCGCCTGGACGATGCCCTGCAGCAGGTTCAGCCAGTGCTCGCGCAAGCGCTCGATGCTGGCCTGCTCGAACAGGTCGCAGGCGTAGGTCAAGGCTGCGTGCAGGGCGCCAGACTTTTCCAGCGTGTCCAGGGCCAGGTCGAACTGGGTGGTGCGCCCACCCAACTCAAGGCGCGAGGCCTTGAGCCCGTCGGCGATGTACAACTGCTCGAGGTCGGCGACCACGGGCTGGTGGTTGTAGAGCACCTGGAACAGCGGCGAATGGGCAGCATCGCGCGAAGGCTCAAGGGCGTTGACCAGACGCTCGAACGGCAGCTCCTGGTGCGCCTGGGCGCCCAACACTGCCGTACGGACTTCAGCCAGCAGCGCGTTGAACGGCTGATCCCCACGCGGCTGGGCGCGCAGCACCTGGGTGTTGACGAACAAGCCGATCAACCCTTCGGTCTCGGCCTTGCCGCGCCCGGCGACCGGCACGCCGACACGGATGTCCTGCTGGCCGGTGTAGCGGTGCAACAGGGCCTGGAACGAGGCCAGCAGCACCATGAACAAGGTCACGCCTTGCTGCTGGGCCAGTGTGCGCAGGCCCGTGGCCAACGCAGGGTCGATAGCGAACTCCAGGCGCACGCCGCGATAACTCGGTGCGGCTGGCCGGGGAAAATCGGTCGGCAATTCCAACACCGGCTGTTCATCGCCCAGCTGGGCCGTCCAATAGTCGAGCTGGCGCTGCAACTCGCCCGCCTCCAGCCAGCTTCGCTGCCACAGGGCGTAGTCGGCGTACTGGATCGGCAGCGGCGGCAACTGGGGTGCCTGGCCCGCCACGCATTGGGCGTACAGGCGGCTGAATTCGTCGATCAGCACGTTCATCGACCAGCCATCGGCGACGATGTGGTGCAAGGTGAGCAACAGCACGTGCTCGTCCTCGGCCAGGCGTACCAGGCATACCCGTAGCAACGGCCCTTCCTGCAGGTCGAACGGCAGGCCCGCCTGCTGCTGGGCGATGTCTTGCAAGCGCTGCTCGCGCTCGGCGCAACCTGCAAGATCGTGGCGCTCCAGCGCCAGTGGCCTAGGCGCCTGCACGCGGGGATACCAGATGCCCTCCTCCAGGCGGAACAGCGTGCGCAGCGGCTCATGCCGCGCCACCAGCGCCTCGAAGGCCGCGCTCAGTGCGTCCAGGTCCAGCACGCCCTGTAGGCGCACCGCTCCGGGTAGGTTGTAGGCTGCGCCTTCTGGATCGAGCAACCACAACAGCCCCATGCGCTGCTGGGCGTAGGACGGCTGCGCGCAGGCGATGCCCTCGACCTGCGCAGGAATGGGCAACAGCGAGAACTCTACCCCTTCTCGCGCCAAGGCCTGAAGAAACAGGCGCCGCTTGTCCAACGGCAGGGCGATAAAGCGACGGGCAAGCTTCTCGGCGTCTTCAGGTTTCATGCTGGGCGTCTTCCTAAAAGTTCATTCGTAGTGCCGGGGCACTCGCATGCAGTTAGGAACGAAACTCAATTCGGCGGATTTAGGCTCGGCGCAACGCCGCGGCCCAGAGGCTTTGAAATATTTTTTTGCATTTTGCCCCGCAGGTTTTTGCCGCTCATTCGTCACATATAGAAACGAATGCGATTCAGTCGCGAAAAGCCCGCCTGGGCCGTTGCGCGATGTCGTGGCTCATTTGCCCAACAAGACCGGTACTCATGTCGAAAAAGTCCCGCTCCAAAACCTGGTTCCTGGTGCACAGCTGGCTGGCGTTGCCCATCTGGTTCTTCGTGTTGATCGTCTGCGTGACCGGCACCCTGGCCGTGCTTAGCCAAGAAATCGTCTGGCTGGCCAACCCAGACGTGCGCGCCAGCAAGCCCCACGATGACGCCCAGCCGCTGAGCTACCAGCAGGTGCTCGACGCGATCCACCGCGCCGACCCGGCCATCGCGGTGAACTACATCAGCAAGCCGGGCGAGGCGCACTTCGCCCTCACCGCCAGCGTCACCTACCCCGACGGCACGTCACCGATCCTGTACGTGAACCCCTACACCGGAGCGATCCAGGGCAAGAGCCCGACCTTCGATTTCGAAGCCTTCACCCGGGCACTGCACGGCTGGTGGCTGGTGCCGTTCACCAACGGCTACAGCTGGGGCTGGTACCTGGTGTCCTTGCTGGGGCTGCCGCTGCTCGCCTCGCTGGTCACCGGGCTGGTGGTGTACAAGCGCTTCTGGAAAGGCTTTTTCAAGCTGCCGCGCCTGGGCCACGGTTCGCGGATCTTCTGGGGCGATCTGCACCGCCTGAGCGGGGTCTGGTCGATCTGGTTCATCGCCACCATCTCCATCACCGGCACCTGGTTCCTGATCCAGGCCACGCTGGCCGATAACCACGTGACGATTTCCAGCGAGCCGATCGTGCCGGCCATCGCCCGCGAAGACGTGCCGCGCACCGCCGACGGCCATGCGCCAACGCCGATCAGCCTGGACGAGGCCGAGCGCGCCGCCACCGAGCGCTTCCCAGGCTTCGAGGTGACCTTCATCACCCTGCCGGGCAATGCCTACAGCCATTACTACATGGGCGGGCGCGGCTGGTATCCGCTGATGTTCGAAACAGTCAACGTCAACCCCTACAACAGCAAGGTCGAGGCTTCGTTCATGGTTTCGGACCGCTCGGCCCTGGAGTTCGTCACCGAGTCCATGCGCCCGCTTCACACCGGTGATTTCGGCGGTATCTGGGTCAAGCTGATCTGGGCCTTCTTTGGCCTGATGCTGACCTTGATGGTGCTCAGCGGCCTGTTGATCTGGACCAAGCGCACCGCCCAGGCCACCGCCGCTGCGCTCAAGCGCCAGCCCCGGGCACGCGCGGCGACCGCGTCGGAGGCCAGCCTATGAGCAAGCACACCCCACCCCAGTCGCCAGTCAAACGTTTCTGGCTGAAGTGGCGATTTCACCTGAACATCCTGCTGGTGCTGATTCCCCTCGGGCTGATGCCCAAGTACTTGCATGAAGCCTCGATGGACCGTGGCGAAATCGGCCTGGGCGAACGTGAATTGGGCGAACTGAATGCCGGCCCGTGGAGCGTGCGCCTGGCCGAGCGCTTCGACGAGGCGCCGCGCTCCGACGGCCCGGCGGGCTACTTCAAGCAGTTCAAGATCGCCCTGTGCGAGCAGTGCAGCGACATCAAGGCGGTGTACCTGCGCGTGGGCAAACCGCGCAGCCTGCGGGCAGCCGGCGCGCTGTTCGTCGGCACGCCTTATCGCATGACCGGCGAGGTCAACATTCCGCAAAAGACCCGGCCCGACGCCGAGCTGTGGCTCACCTTCGAAGGCTGGGACGGGCAGATGCACCAGGCCTCGATTCCGCTGGCCAAGGCATCGCCGGCCACCGTGGCGTGGCTTCAGAAACAAGGAGGCAAGCAATGAAACACTGGATGGGCGTCCTCGCCCTGCCCCTGCTGCTGGGCGTCGCGCTGCCTGCGCAGGCCCATAACCCCATGTGCGAATGCACCGAATCGGCCGACCAGATCACCTGCAAAGGCGGGTTCTCCGACGGCAGCGGCGCACCGGGAGTGACCCTGGACGTGATCGGCTATGACGAACAGGTGCTGCTGGCCAGCAAGCTCGGCGAAGACTCCACCCTGACCTTCAAGCGCCCCGAGGGTGAGTTCTATGTGCTGTTCGACGCAGGCCCCGGCCATGTGGTGGAAGTCGACCATGCCGACATAGGCGCGCCATGAGCCGGGCCCAGGTGGTACGCCCGGCCGGTGCCGGGCACGAGACCTTGTACGTGCTGCTCGCCGCCCTGCTGATCATCACCCTCGCCACCACGGTGGTGGTGCTGCGCGGTGAGCGCGAAGACGAAGTGGCCATCGCGGCCCACCAGATCGATGCCCGCCGCGACCTCACCGCCGCCGAGCAAGGCCTGTACACCGACCTGTGGGTAGCGGTCGAGGAGATCGCGCTGCTGCGCGAGGAAAGCGGCCAGGTCCCGGACGTGGAGGCCTTGGCCGAGGAAGGCCTGCCGCCCTTCGTGCCCGACGCCAGCAGCCAGCGCCGCGGAGGTCACCACTGGCAGCGACTGCCCAGCGGCGCCTACCTGGGCCGCAGCCAGGACGCCCAGGTGGCGGGCAGCCTGCTGCTGATCCTGCCTTCTGGCGACGGCGAACAGCCGGATGTCTGGCTGCGCCGTGACCGCAGCGCCCTGGCCCCGGACGACCTGGGCCAGACCGCGCTGATCGCCGCCGGCTGGCAGCAGGTGGTCAGCCACTACGACGCCGGGGTCACCCGCCAACACCGCCACTGAACCGAAGGATACCCCCATGCTCCGCTTCGTCCTCACCCTGCTGTTGGCCTGCGCCTTGCCGGCCCTGGCCCAGGCCGACAACGGCAAGCCCCTGCGCATCGGCATCACCCTGCACCCCTACTACAGCTATGTGACCAATATCGTCGGCGACAAGGCCGAGGTGGTACCGCTGATTCCGGCAGGCTTCAACCCCCATGCCTACGAGCCGCGGGCCGAAGACATCAAGCGCATCGGCACCCTGGATGTGATCGTGCTCAACGGTGTGGGCCACGATGACTTTGCCGACCGCATGATCGCCGCCAGCGAAAAACCCGACATCAAGACCATCGAGTCCAACGCCAACGTGCCGCTGCTGGCCGCCACCGGGATCGCCGCCCGGGGCGCGGGCAAGGTGGTCAACCCGCACACTTTCCTGTCGATCAGCGCGACCATCGCCCAGGTCAACAACATCGCCCGCGAGCTGGGCAAGCTCGACCCGGACAACGCCAAGGCCTACACCCAGAACGCCCGCGCCTACGCCAAGCGCCTGCGCACGCTGCGCGCCGAGGCCCTGGCCCAGGTCACCCAGGCACCGGACGCCACCTTGCGCGTAGCCACCATCCACGCCGCCTACGACTACCTGGTGCGCGACTTCGGTCTGGAAGTCACCGCCGTGGTCGAGCCGGCCCATGGCATCGAGCCGAGCCCGGCGCAGCTCAAGAAGACCATCGACCAGCTCAAGGCCTTGGATGTGCAGGTGATCTTCTCGGAGATGGACTTCCCGTCAGCCTATGTCGACACCATCCAGCGCGAAGCGGGCGTGCGCATCTACCCGCTGACCCACATCTCCTACGGCGAGTACACCCAGGACAAGTACGAGGTGGAGATGAAGCGCAACCTGGACACCGTGGTACGCGCCATCCAGGAGACCCGCACATGACCGCAGCCGCCCACCTCGGCGCCGCCTGCGGGCCGCGCATCGAGTTCGCCGGCATCGACCTGACCCTGGGGCGTACGCGCATTCTCGAAAACGTGGCCTTCAGCGTCGCCGCCGGCAGCGTGCATGCCATCGTCGGCCCCAATGGCGGCGGCAAGAGTTCGTTGATCAAGACCTTGCTTGGGCAGATGCCGCACCAGGGCCAGTTGACCCTGCACTGGCCGACCGAGCGCGAAGTGATCGGCTACGTGCCCCAGGCTCTGGAGTTCGACCGGGGCCTGCCGATGACCGTGGACGATTTCATGGCCGCCCTGTGCCAGCGTCGCCCGGCCTTCCTGGGCCTGGCCGGTCGCGAGCGGCCAGCCATCGACGCGGCCCTGGCGCGGGTCGGCATGCTCGAGAAACGCAAACGGCGCATGGGCGCCCTCTCCGGGGGCGAACGCCAGCGCGTGCTGCTGGCCCAAGGGCTGATCCCCGAACCTCAGCTGCTGGTACTCGACGAACCCATGTCGGCCCTGGACGAAGCCGGTATCCAGGTGTTCGAGCAACTGCTCACGGCCTGGCGCCAGGCGGGTACCACGGTGCTGTGGATCGAGCACGACCTTGAAGCCGTGTTGCGCCTGGCCGACCGGGTCACCGGTCTGAACCGCCAGGTGCTGTTCGACGCCCCACCCGCCCAGGCCCTCACACCGCAGCGCCTGCTTGGCCTGTTCAGCGTTCACCCTCGCAGCGGGAGCCTTGCCTGATGAGCTATGACGCCTTCCGCCAGTTGGTCCAGGCCTGGGCCACCGCTGGCTACCTGCCCGAGGCCCTGGCCTACGGGTTCGTGATCAACGCCCTGCTCGCAGGCCTTATGATCGGCCCGGTGCTGGGCGGGCTGGGCACCCTGGTGGTGGTCAAGCGCTTTGCCTTCTTTTCCGAGGCGGTCGGCCACGCGGCGCTCACCGGCGTGGCCATCGGCATCCTGCTGGGCGAGCCCTACACCGGGCCCTATGGCAGCCTGTTCGGCTACTGCCTGCTGTTTGGCCTGCTGCTCAATTTCTTGCGCAACCGCACCGGGCTCTCGCCGGACACGTTGATCGGCGTGTTCCTCTCGGTGTCCCTGGCGCTGGGCGCGAGCTTGCTGCTGATGCTGGCCGGCAAGATCAACGTACACATTCTGGAGAACGTGTTGTTCGGCTCGGTGCTCACCGTCAGCGCCCAGGACCTGGTGGTGCTGGGCATCGTCGCGCTCCTGGTCCTGGCCCTGGCCCTGCCGCTCTACAACCGCATCATGCTGGCCAGCTTCAACCCGCAACTGGCGGCGGTACGCGGGGTGGCGGTCAAGACCCTGGACTACCTGTTCGTGGTGCTGGTGACGCTGGTCACCGTGGCCTCGGTGAAGGTGATCGGGGCGATCCTGGTGGGCGCCCTGCTGGTGATTCCAGCGGCGGCGGCCCGGCTGGTCAGCCAGTCGCTCAAGGGGTTTTTCTTCCTGTCGGTGATCATCGCCACCCTGAGCACCCTGCTCGGCATCTTGCTGCCGATCGTCTTCGACCTGCCTGTGCCCTCGGGCGCGGCGATCATCCTGGTGGCCGGCGCGTGCTTCGCCCTCGCCGCCCTGGCCCGCGCCCTCGTCCCCCGCCTGCAAGGAAACCCGGCATGACCCTCTCCCTCAAGCACCTGACGCTGGCCCTCGCCCTGGCCGGCGTGCCCACGCTCTCCTACAGCACCGAAGTACTCACCACGTTACCGGTCACCCACAGCCTGGCGCAGGCTCTGCTCGACGGCACCTCGGTGCAGCTCAAGCGCGCAGCACCGGCCAACTTGCCAGCCACGCGCCAGCCGTCGTACTTCAGCGGCAGGGGCGGCGCCAGTCTGCACAAGGCGGCGCAACAGGCCGACGCGGTGATCGGCGTGCGCTCGATCTGGCGCGACGACCCGCTCTACCCCATGGCCCGGCGCAGCAACATCCGTATCGTCGAGATCGATGCGGCGCGGCCGGTCGATGGTGCGCTGCCGGGCATCGCGGTCACAGGTGAAGACGCCTTCATCGCCTACCCTTGGCTCAACCCGACCAACCTCGGGCGCATGGCCGACGTGGTGGCCAATGACCTGGAGCGCCTGTCGCCGGCGGACAAAGCAAAGATCCAGGCCAACCTCGCCAGCCTCAAGCGTCAGTTGCTGAGCCTGGCCGCCGAGGCCCAGACACAGTTGGCCGAGGTCGATAACCTGAGCGTGGTGAGTTTGTCCGACCGCCTGGGTTACCTGGCCAGCGGTCTGAACCTGGATGTAGTGGAGCAACCGGTGCCCGCCCAGGACACCTGGCACGAGGCCGACCTCAAGGCCTTGGGCGACACCCTCAAGGCCCAGGACGTGGCCCTGGTGCTGCACCACCGCCAGCCCGCCCCTCCGGTGGCCGAGGCGATCAAGGCCGCGGGCGCCCGGTTGCTGGTGCTCGACAGCGACCCGGACGACACCGTCGGTGGCCTCAAGGCCAGCGTCGAGCAGGTGGTGGCCGCGTTGCGCCAAGGCTGAGCCGGCCCTTGCCGTGCGCGGCTGCGAACTTGTAACGTGCGCTCATTCCAGCCCGGAGCCGCCTGCGTGTCCCTCAAAGCCCTGCGCACCCTGGTGACCATCGCCCGCCACGGTACCTTCGCCCGCGCCGCCGATCTGCTCAGCCTGACGCCCTCGGCGGTGAGCCTGCACATCAAGACCCTCGAGGACGAACTGCAGGTCCCGCTGTTCGACCGCAGCCGGCGTCAGGTGGTACTGACCGAGGCCGGGCAACTGGCCGTGGCCCGCGCCGAAAGCATCCTGGCCGCCTATGACGAGCTGGCCGATGCCCTGGCCAATGGCCCGAGCCTGCGGGGGCGCCTGCGCCTCGGGGCGATCCACACAGTGCTGGCCCGGCGCCTGCCCAAGGCGCTGGTGTGGATCAAGGCCCATCATCCGCAGCTGCACATCAGCGTTTTTTCCGGCATGTCAGCTGAGCTGGCCCGGCGCGTGGAGGACGGCGAGCTGGATGCGGCGATCACCACCGAGCCAGTGCCACCCTACCCTCAGAGCCTGAACCACACCCCGCTGTTCGAAGACCGCTTCTGGGCCATCGCCAGCCCCGAGCTCGCTGGCCAAAGCCTGCCCGAGCTGCTCGCCAGCCAGCCCTTCTTGCGTTTTGACAAGCGCGCCTGGGCCGGGCGGCAGATCGAACAGGAGCTGCGCCGCCAGCACTTGCAAGTGCACGAACAGATGGAGCTGGACAGCCAGGAGGCGCTCGCGCGCATGGCGGCCATGGGGCTTGGGGTCGCGATCATCCCCATGGCCGACGACGACCTCGAACGCCTGCCCCCGGCCATCCGCCTGCCGTTCGGCGAGCCGCAGCTAGTCCGCCGGGTGGTGTTGCTCGAACATGAGAAGAGCCAGCGGCGGCACCTGAGCGCCGTGCTCAAGACCGCGTTGGAGGCCTGCGATGGGCCGCGCAGCGGCCCCCTGCCGGAATCGCGCCTTGAATCGCCTGCCCTAGGCCGGTAACCTGTGCGCGCTGCTGTCAATCCAGCAGCCGGGTTTGGTAGCCCGCGATCAATCAAGGCGCACAAGCGCCCGCTCTGCGTTTCAGCTGGCGCTTTTTTAGTGCCTGGCTGTTTCGTGTCATGGCGGCTGTGCGTAGGGCGCACTCGTGCGCGCCGGTTTCCTTGATTCCCGGTCTACCAACCTGCGTACAGCCGTCACCATTCGTTTGGTAGCGAATTGTGGCGGCTCCATTGAATCAAGGAGCGACACAATGACGAAAGCCATCCCGGACCCACCCCACCGCAGCACCACGGCTCCCGCCGCATTCGGCAGCTGCGAACACAGCCACCCTCCCCTGTTCAGCGTCTGCGCTGGCGTCGAACTCGAAGACGCCCTGGTCCATCTCAGTTCCCTGCTCAAAGGCGCCTGCGCCAGCAACCTCAAAGCCTTGCAAATAACCGACGGCACCTGCCATGACCTGCTGCTGGGCAATGACCATGCACTGGAGGCCGGCAAGGCATTGGTGGAGGCGCTGCTGGATGGGCTGGAGAGACAGCAGGTGACAAAGACCATCGACTAGCCATGGCTGTGACTGCGCGAGACGTGACCGTCTGACCGTGCAGTTTTCCTCAAGGGTCACTGCAGAAAACAACGTTTTTTTATGCTGACTGGCGCGGCTAGTCTGTGCCGTAACCCGACACGGACTGCCGCCATGCTCCCTCTGCTCCTGACTACCCTGCTCCCCATCATCTTGCTGATCGCCTTGGGCACCGTGCTGCGGGTGCGGGGGGTTCTGGGCGAGACGTTCTGGCCCGGTGCCGAGCGTCTGAGCTACTACGTGCTGCTGCCCGCTTTGTTTCTGCATGGCCTGGCCACGGCCAACCTGGACGGCGTGCCAGTGTTGGGCATGGTCGGCGTGTTGATGCTTTCGACCGTGCTCGGCGCGCTGCTGCTGGTGCTCTACCAGGGCGCGGTCAACCACGACGGCGCTGACTTCACCTCGGTGTTCCAGGGAGGCGTGCGCTTCAACAACTACATCGGTGCCACCCTCGCCGCAGGTCTTTACGGCAGTGCCGGCATCGCTCTGGCGGCGGTGGCCAACGCTGCCATCGTGCCGTTGGTGAACCTGCTGTGTGTGCTGGTGTTCGCCCGTTTCAGCGCCCGGCACAGCTCACCAATCACGGTGCTGCGGGCGATCTTCGCCAACCCGTTGATCGTCGGCTGCGCCGGCGGCCTGCTGTTGCGGGTGACCGGGCTGGGCCTGCCGCCTGGGCTCGAGCCCACGGTCAAGGCCCTGGGCCAGGCCGCCCTGCCCCTGGGGTTGTTGTGCGTGGGCGCAGCGCTGGGCGGCGCTCGCCTGGGCCGGCAGGTGCGGCCCTTGGTGGCGGCCTCGGCGTTCAAGTTCCTGGTGATGCCACTGACCACCTGGGGCCTGTGCCGACTGTTGGGCCTGGGCGGTCAGGCGGCGGTGGTGGCCGTGCTGTTCCAGGCCCTGCCGACCGCGTCGTCGTCCTATGTGATGGCCAGACAGATGGGCGGCAACGCACCGCTGATGGCCACGATCATCGCCCTGCAGACCGTCGCTGCCGCCGTCACCCTGCCACTGGTGCTGAGCCTGGCGCTGAGTTGAATCCGCTTGGCTAGACTGTGATTCACCTCACCTCGCGGAAAACTCGACCATGCGCACCTCGTCGCTGGTGTTCGGCCTGACCCTGGCCCTGCTCGCAGGCCCGCTGCACGCAGCCGACAGCCCCAAGGCCGCCGTGGCCGAGGACAAGGCGCAAGTGCTGGAAGAGAAAGTGGTCGATGACGCGCCACCGCCCAAGAAGAAAGAAACCCTCACGCCCGGTGAAGTGAAAGCGGTCGACCCCGCCGGCCAGGCGCCGTTGGATGACAGCATCACCTGCCTTGCGCGCACCATCTATTGGGAATCGAAAGGCGCCAACGCCCAGGACATGAGCGCCGTGGCCAGTGTGGTGCTCAACCGTCTGGGCCACGAAGGCTTCCCCGATACGATTTGCGGGGTGGTCAAGCAAGGGGTGGAAACCAAGGCCTGCCAGTTTTCCTGGTGGTGCGATGGGCGACCTGATCAGGTCGAGGAGGAGCAGCGCTATGCCGTGGCCAAAGAAATCGCCCGCAAGGCCCTGAACCAGCAGTTGAAGGACCCCACGGGCGGCGCGCTGTATTTCCATGACCGCACGGTGCGGCCGCAGTGGGCCAAGGCCTATCGCAAGACGGCCGAGACCACGCATTTCTTGTTTTACAGGCCTAATCAGGCGTTGGCGCGATAAAGGCGACGGGCACGTTACATGCAACGCCAGGGCTCTTCTCGTACTTTCCCTGAAACCCCATTGCATGTACCAGTTACCACATTCTCTTGAATATAAAACAATAGCCGCACCAACCTCACTATCTGGCGAGATTGGCTCCCCATAAATCATTCTGGAAACCGAAGATGACCAACACCCCGCCTAAAGTTGACAGCAACGACGTTAGTAAAATTGATTATACATTTACACCCACCGAACTATCCATATCCTACACACCTAATAGCGACAGCACTTATCTACGACTGAACACCAACGAAGGACAACTCCTAGAAATCAAGGTACCCGAAGCTCTCGCGCCGGCAGCATTCAGTGCTGCCCAAATAGCGAATGGCGGCCCGATCGCGCCTAGCGATAAAGTTACCATAATCACCCAATTTGACTCTAACGCCAATACTTATACCAGCAAGCGCATTTACATAGGCCCTATTTAACCGCAATAGCGCCTGAATGATGATCATCTACGCCCCCTAAACTCAAGCCTATTACCACATAAATAAGTCAGCGCCCACGGATTCGAAGGTCATCACGGCATATCGGACTTGTGGGCGCTGTGCTTTGCTTAATACCAGGATGGCGCGAACCTTACACCGCTGCACCGGCAGCCCTTGAATTGAAGGCTATGCCCCCTCCGCTTCAGCGTTGACTCCAGCCACACATCTTTATCACATAGCTTTTTCAGTTATCGGGCGCACGACACCTGCCCATATTGCTAGTTACCCAAATTATCGATAGTTAGAATAATGACAACTCCGGATTGCTTACACAGCAGACTGGACCTATCACTATTTGGAAACCTATCGTGAACAACTCTACACTGAACGCCAGCAACATAAAGAAAGAAGAAGTCATCCCCTATCACCCACTCATGGACTTTGGAGATATTTTCGTCAAGGAAATTTCAATCTCATACGCACCCAACAGCGATGAAACCCACATAGCAGTCACTGGGAAAATTATTACCGACTTAGGTTACGGAGATGGTGAGTACGTAGGTGCGGTCATAGATGACTGCAGCCTACTTCTCAAAATACCCGAAGCACTAGTTCCTGCTGCATTCACCGCCGCACAGATATACAACGGCAACGGCCCAGTTGCACCTGATGAAACGGTGTATCTCAAGACCATGGAAGGCTCGCCCAACCGAATCGCCAAGCATGTTCTCATCGGCCCTCTGCCCTTCCCAGTTCCAGAAATGCCTTGACCCGCATGAAATAAACATGGCATGACACTTGAAACGCAATTGGCCTTCAAACCGATTGCCACATAAATAAATCAGCACCCACCGCTTCAGCTGCCTCCCGGCACGCCGAGACGGTGGGTGCTGTGCTTTGCCTTCCTGAGTTCCATGAATGGCCCTGGATTGTTTGCATAGCCTATGGCAACTAACCCCACCCCGACACATAACCCAGTCGTGCGTAGTCACCTGCGTCCTGCACGACCAAGTGGTGGATTGCGGTAGTGAGAAGGTGCATGCAACGCAATGGTATGTGGATCGAGCAATTGGTGTTCCAGGCCGGCCGCCGGGGTGTCCTGGGCCATGATCCAGGCGCAGTTCCAGTACTCAAGCCCTGGGTTTTCCGTCGACGGCTGCTTGCGCTGCGGATCGAAGATCAGGCCCAGCCAGCGGCGGGCTTCTCTGGTGGCGTCCAGCTCTCGGTCAACCATGGCGTGGCCGCATTGCCGTTGAGCAGGAAGGTGCCCGTCCAGAGACTGCTCTGATCAATAACGAGCTCCATTTTTGTGCTAGTCGCGGTTTCGGCGTGAACGGTGATGAAGTTGGCAGCGCTTTCCAGGGGTTGTTCGTCGACAGCGTCGATCTGCACGCTGAAACCCGCACCTTGACTCACCCCTTGCGCGTCGTACTCGGCCAGTGCTGCAGGCAGCTCGGCGGACTTCACCTCCTCGGAGTTTTCATACCATCCAAAGAAATTCCTCTTGAAGCTGGTCCCGAGCAGTTTCACCCCCGCCCCTTCTACAGGATGGATCAGCTTCACGACTTGGAACTGAGGCGCCTTGTTCATCATGCAACGGAATTCGACCGTGCCTGCAGGGGTGGTGTGCACCTGGGCGCGCATCCAGACACCCTCTGCGACTTTCAATACACGGGCTACGTACACTGCCACAGGCTTGACCACCTCGACCTGGGTCACCGTGCGATTCATGGTGTCTTCATCGAGCGAAAGGTCGTACAGATCAGGACGCCGCGTTTTCAACGTCACGGCTTTGAGCACATTCCCCTCCGGCTCCAGCTCTTTCTCCACGAAGGTCAGCAGGTCGATCAGGTAGGCCGCCGGCGAGGTAGTGGCATCCACCGCTTGCGGATGGGTGTGGTTGCCCCAGGACGGCGAGAACTGATTCTCGAACGTCGGGCCATTGCTCTGTGCTAGTGGGCCCTTGAGCTCGTCCGCTGCCCGGCGTGTCGCGGCGCTCAGACGGTTTTCCCGAAATACGCGCATCATCGCTGCCGTGGCCACGTCCAGGCGATCCTTGAGTCGCTGGGCTTGCTTCATACGCAAACCGCAAAAGCGCTGGACCAAGGCGGCAGGAGGTTTGCCCTGCAGGTCCAGGACTGTGTCCTGGGCCACTGCATGGGTACTTAAAGCGCTTTTGATGCCGGGTTCGGTTTCGAGGATTTGGTCAAGCAGGTTGGGTTCATGATCACTGTGGTCAGACATCTAGGGCTCCCTTGGCATACGAGCGATCCATCCCGATCTGGCCGTCTGACGGCACTGCCGGGCGTTTCGATGGATGCTATTCCTGCTGCCTTGGCGCCTGAACTCGCAGATCTGTAGGGCGTCTACCAGTTGACCTATGGGAAAAGTTGCCTCAAGCCCCTTCCCCAGAGCGTGCGCTCATCCCCTCCTCGTTCAAGTACGTGCGCAGGTGTTCGATGAACACCGCGATCTTGCGCGTCGCCCGCCGGGTACTCGGGTACACCGCCTGCAACTGCGCGCCCAGGGCTTTGCGATCGAACGCATAGTCGCCGAGAAACGCCTGCAGCCGCCCCGCGTGCAAATACGGCAGCACGCTCCAGTACGGGCAGGCAATCACCCCTTGCCCGGCCAGGCAGGCCTCGAGCAACAGCTCCAGGTTGTCGCTGCCCAGCCGCCCTTTGCGCTTGATGGCATGGCGCTCGCCATCCTTTTCCAGCACCCAGGAATCGCCCAATGCCGGGTGCCGATAGACCAGGCACTCGTGCGCGGCCAACTGCATCGGGTGCATTGGCGTGCCGTGACGGCGCAGGTACTCAGGGCTTGCGCACAGCACCACTCGGCTCTCGCCGATGGGCTGGGCGATCAGGCCCGGCAGATCACTCTGGCCCAGGCGCAAGGCCATGTCGTAGTGGCCGTCGAGCAGGTCGATGTACTGGTCGCTCAGATCCACCTGCAAGGACATCTGCGGATGCGCCTGCAAAAAGCGCGCGCAGGCGGCGTTGAGAAATGGCCGGCCAAACGACAGCGGCCCGGTGACGCGTAGCGTGCCTTTGAGGCTGTGCTGCAACTGGGCGATTTCCTCTTCGGTTTCGCGCATGCGCTCGAGGATGTCCCGGGCGTTTTCCAGGTACAAAAGGCCGGCCTCGGTCAACGCCATGCTGCGCGTGGTGCGCTCGAACAACCGCGCTCCGACCTCTGCCTCCAGGCGGCGGATCGACTTGGCCACCGCCGAGGGTGTCATGTCCCGCTGCTCGGCGGCCCGGCTGAAACTGCCGTACTCGGCACTGGCAACGAACAGTTGCAGGCTGAGGAACTTGTCCATGATCTAGTCCAGAAATTCCCAAGTGTTATGCCAGGCGATAACTAACTCGCCACAGCGAAGGCCTTTAACCTGTGCCGCAAGCCAAAGGTGACGGGAAAGACTGCCACAGCGCACCGCGCCCGCAAAGCCACCCTGGCTCCGGCACTTTGAACTCCTGGGCCGCAAAGCCCGGCACTGCCCCGCCGACAACAACAAGAACAAAGGACACCCTCGATGCATCGCACCCTCTCGCCCGCCCGGGCGTTGCTTCTCTGTGGACTCGCCGCTAGCCAGCACGGTTGGGCCGGCCAGCGTTTCGACCTCGATGGCTTGCAGGGCGAGCTCTCCATCGGTGCTGGCGCCGCCAACATCGTGAGCCGCGGCGTGAACTTCGGCGCCGGACGCATGGACCTGCGCGACGCCAGTAACGGCGGCACCCGCGTGGACTGGCAAGAGCTCTACATCAAGCCGGGAGTCACCCTCGGCTATGCGTTGGCGCCGGATGTGGAAGTGCTTGGCGGTGCGTCGGTGATCGGCGCCACCACCCAGGGCGACGGCGATGCCGGTGGCTACACCCGCAGCGCCGATGGCCGCTTCGCCCTCGAAGAGGCCTACGGCGGACTGCGCGTAGGCGACTGGCGCCTGACCGCAGGCCGGCAGAACTTCATGGTCGGCACGGGGTTCATCGTCGCCGACGGCAACCTCGACATGTTCGATGACGGCGCCTACTGGCTCGCCCCGCGCACCGCGTTTCGCGACTCGGCGCTGCTCGGCTATACCCACGACGTGCTCCAGGCCCAGGTCTTCAGCCTGCGCAGCGACAATCACCAAGGCGACTTTCGCCTCAACGGCATCAACCTCGATTACCGCCTGGCCGACCGCGTCACCCTCGGTGCCATGGCCATGGCGGTCGACTCCCTGGCCGGCCATGGCGAGAACCTGACTGCCCGCGATGGCATGCAGGTTTTCAATCTGCGTGCCCTGAACGGCCAGCTGCCAAGCCTGGATGCCCTGACCCTGCACGGTGAGTACGCCGCGCAACGCGGCAGCGGCGAAGGCATGCACTACCACGCCGACGCTTGGTACGCCCAGGCCGACTACCGGTTCGCGCACCTGCCGCTTACGCCGATCCTCAGCTATCGCCATGCGCGCTTCTCCGGTGACGACGCCCCCGGCGACCGCACCCAGAAAAGCTGGGACCCGCTGAGCAAGGGCTTCATCGACTGGAGCACCTGGTTGATCGGCGACGTGGTCGGCAACTACTTGCTGTTCAACAGCAACGAGCGGGTCAGCCAGTGGACCCTCAAGACCCACCTGAGCGATACCGTGACGCTGGGCGGCATCCATTACCAGTTCTCGCTGGACGAAAAGCACTTCAACGGCATGCCCGTGGACGATCGCCGCTTCGCCGACGAGAACGTGGTCTTTCTCGACTGGAACCCCACGCCCTACCTGCACACTTCGCTGGCCTACAACTGGGTCAAACCCCAGGGCGCAGCCAAGCAGGCGTTGGGCGACGACACCTTCCGCGCCCTGGAAATGTATTTCACCTACCTCTACTGAGGACCTGCCATGCAGACCGCCGAACTGATCATCACCCACGCCGACATCCGCACCCAGGATCCGCACCTGCCCAGGGCCGAGGCCATCGCCGTGCGCGACGGCCGCATCCTGGCCGTGGGCGACAACGCCACCATCGAACGCCTGGCCGATGCCGCCACCCGGCGCATCCATGCCCAAGGCAAGCTGATGCTGCCGGGGCTGCAGGATACCCACGTGCATTTCCAGCTCAGCAGCGCCGACCTCTACCACAACGCGGCGCTGTACGACGCCACCAGCGTCGAGGACCTGCTGGCGATCATCCGCGACTTCGCCCAGGCCAACCCGGACAAACCCTGGATCCGTGGTGTGGGCTTTTCTTCGGCGCGCTTCACCCCCGAGCAATTGACCAAAGAGCGGCTCGACAGCGTCACCGACGGCCGCCCGGCGCTGATGTTCGCCAGCGACTACCACAACGGTTGGGCCAACAGCGCCGCCTTCGCAGCGGCCGGCGTACGACCCGGCAGTCCGGAGCCGGACAACGGCAGCTACCTGCGCCTGGCCGATGGCAACCCAAAAGGCTGGCTGGTCGAGGACGCCATCTGGGCCATGGGCCGCATTGCCCCAGGCTACAGCGAGGCGGACTACCTCCAAGCCATGGCCCACTACAGCAAAGTATTCAACAGCCGCGGTATCACCGGCGTGCTCGATGCGATGGTCAGCCGCAACTACATGAAGAACTACCAGGCGTGCCTTGAGCGCGGTGACCTCACCCTGCGCGTGCGCGCCACCGCCAAGGTGTTCGCCCACAAGCCGCTGGATGAGCAACTGCGCGAGCTGATCGACCTGCGCAACACCTATCAGGGCGAGCGCGTGTCGCTGCATTCGGCCAAGTTCTTCCTTGATGGCGTGCTGGAGAACGGCACCGCCGTGTTGCTCGAACCGCGTTGCGACACGGGCGGCAATGCCGAACTGATGTTCACCCAGGCGCAGATCAACGAGTGCTTCGCCGCCTTCGACCGCGAGCGCTTCCAGTTGCACGTGCACAGCATCGGCGATGGCGCCACCCGTGCGGCCATCGACGGTATCGAACATGCCCGGCGCCAGAATGGCCCGTGGGACGCGCGCCACCAGATCGCCCATCTACAAGTGGTGGATCCGGCGGACATCCCACGCTTTCGCGAGCTGGGCATCCTGGCCAACTACCAGACCCTCTGGGCACAACCGAACCCCGACGCCGACCCGCTGGTCGATGCCATGCTTGGCGAGGCCCGTGCGCAATGGACCTACCCGATCGGTGAGTTCATCCGCCAGGGCGTGACCTGCATGGTCAGTAGCGACTGGGGCGTGACCACATTCGACCCGTTCCAGATCATCCAGTGCGCGGTCACCCGCCAGAACCCTGCCCACGGCCCCGACAGTCCGGCGCACACACCGCAGCACCGGATCAGCATCGACGAGGCGATCCGTGGCTACACCCTCAACGCCGCCCATGCCGCCTGGCGCGATGACAGCACCGGCAGCTTGAGCGTGGGTAAGTACGCCGACCTGATCCTGCTCGACCGCGACCTGTACAGCATCGCGCCCCATGAGATCGGCGCCACCGAGGTCCTGCTCACCCTCCTGGAAGGCCAGGAAGTCCACCGCCACGCAGGCTTCGTCGGCTGACCCGCACCTGCGCCGCCCCCTCCAACAACGACAAGAACCGGAGCTCACCATGGGCCTTGCCACCGAGAAACCTGTGAGCCTTGAGGGCGGCGCGACACTGCGGCGCACCCTGGGCATGAAAGACCTGCTCGCCTACGGGCTGGCCTACATTGCGCCGATGGCGCCTCTGACCACCTTCGGCTTCGTCTGGGAGGCCTCGGGCGGGCTGATCGCCCTGGCCTACCTGCTCGGCGCCCTGTGTATGTATTTCACCGCCCAGAGCTACGCCACCATGTCGGCCGAAGTGCCCTGCTCAGGCTCGGTCTACGGCTTTGCCCGGCACAGCCTGGGCGAGTTGCCGGGGTTCATCGCCGGCTGGCTGATTCTGCTCGATTACCTGCTGATTCCGGCGCTGGTGTTCCTGGTCATGGCGGTCGGCCTGCAAACGCTGGTGCCGGGCCTGGACCGCGCCAGTTGCCTGGTGGGCCTGGTGGTGGTTTCGCTGGCGGTGAACTGGTTCGGCGTATCGGTGACCACCCGCATCAGCCTGGTCTCGGTGGTCGTGCAGTTCGCGGTCATGCTGGGGCTGATCATGCTCGCGGTAAATGCTTTGGCCGACGGCAAAGGCGCCGGTGCGCTGACCTTGGCGCCGCTGTATGACGCCAACCAGCTCGAGTTGGGCAAGGTGTTCGCGGCCACCTCGATTTGCGTGCTGTCGTTCCTGGGCTTCGACGCCATCTCGACCCTTTCGGAGGAGGTCAAGGGTGGCGACCGGCGCCTGGTCGGGCGGGCCATTCTGGCGGTATTGCTGATCTGCGCGGTGCTGTTCGTCCTCAGCACCTGGGTGCTGGGCAACCTGATGCCGGGGTTGCGCATCGCGGATGCCTCCGGTGCGATCTATCAACTGCTGGCCGTGCAGATCAGCCCCTTCAGCGCCGTGGCGGTGGCTTGGCTGATCGCCTTGATGTGTGGGTTCACCAATGTGTTGCCGATGCAGGTGGGTGTGTCCCGGGTGTTGTTCGCCATGGGCCGCGATCGCCAGTTGCCGGGGTTGTTCGCCCGTCTGCACCGGCGCCATGGCACGCCTCACGTGGCGCTGCTGTTGTCGACCGCACTGTCGCTGGTGATCGCCATCGTGATGTGCGAGCGGATCGACAGTCTGGCGTCGTTCGTCAACTTCGGTGCGCTCTGTGCATTCGTGCTGCTGCACCTTTCGGTGCTGGTGAAACTGGGCATCCAAGGCCGTAGCCGGCGGTGGTTCGCCCACTGGCTGGTGCCCGTGGTGGGGATCGCCGTTGTACTGACGGTAATAGGTGGGATGAGCGCCGCGACCTTGGCGTTCGGGAGCCTGTGGCTGGCACTGGGCCTGGGCTATGGCCTCTACCTGCGTGGTCAAGGGCGCATGGCGCTACAGGTGTGACAGACAGGCGCGGCCAATGGAACTCCTGAGCACCGCCACCGCTCTTAACAACATGCAGTAAATCCCTTGGGCTTCACCTGGAGGTCTTGCCATGCGCCGTCTACTGCTCGTTCCTTCGTTCTTGCTCCTGCTCCCGGCAGGGGCTGCCCTGGCTGGTGTGGATGCGGGCGATGTCGCCACATCTGCGGGGGTCTCCGCCTCGCTGTACTCGACCTTCAAGGACGACAAACGGATCATCCCGGCCCGCGATGAGCTGTCGGCCTTCGTGGCCAGCGGCGGCGTCATTCGCGGTGCCTATGTGGAATCGGCGCTGGAGCAGGCCCGCAAGGACAACCCTGGGTTGCAGGCCAGTGACGAGGAACTGGCCAATGCGCTGCTTTCCCAGGATGATCCCTTGACTGATAACTGACGTCGACCTGCGTTCACTCGACGCTGCGTCAAACCAAGGGCCGCATTCCTGCGGCCCTTTTCGTTGAAGATGCGCAACACAACAATCCCGTTATTCAAGACCTCCATGCGATTACCCCTACAGATCCGCTCTTTTCGTTTTCGTAAATTCTGCCCCTGAAAGCCTCCTGACGCTGTTAGAAACTCGCAAATACTGCATTTCCAATCCATTGCGTTTGGCGGCCTCGTAACATCTATCGAAAAGATGGAAGTTGCTTTCAACCGCTTCGCCTTGGTGTTGGTTATTTCCTCTTTGTCACTTTTCCTCCAGTGCACCTAAAACTGTCCATTGCTTGCGAACGGGCAATGGCCGGGCGAATAAACAGCTCCATCGCGAAGTTACATTTCAGGCCTTCAGGGAATGATAACTTCATTGAAAAAGCACACGTTTTACGGCGGGCCGCCCTTCGCGACCCAGACCGTTGCCTGGCTCAACATCGGCGTCCAGGCGGTCCTTCCGTTGACCCTGGCATTGGCCACGCCTTCAGCCAGTGCCGCCCCCACCACTGAACCGGCCAAGCGATCACCCGCGCCTTCCCGTCTTCACACCTTCGCCATGGGTGACACCCTGGCCTCGATCGCCACCCAATACGCCGCCACCATCGCCACCCTGCGCAGCCTCAACCCCGGCCGCGACCTCGATACCCTCAAGCCCGGCGATCGCTTGGTCGTACCCTCGGCCGCCGCGCACCCGCTGCCGAAGCTGAACTCGCCCGACCCACAGGCCTCCACCGACGCCCAGGACGAACAGGCCCGCGAGCTCGCCGCCATGGCCAGCGGCACCGGCAACTTCCTCAGCAACAACCCTGACAGCGACGCCGCTGCCGCCATGGCCCGCGGTCTGGCCACCCGCGAGGCCAGCAGCCAGGCTCAGCAGTGGCTCAGCCGCTTCGGCACCGCCCGGGTGCAGATCGATGTGGACGACAAGTTCTCGCTGAAAAACTCCCAGGTCGAATTGCTCGCCCCGCTGCACGACACCCCCGAGCAGTTGCTGTTCACCCAAGGCAGCGTCCACCGCAAGGACGACCGCCAGCAGACCACCCTGGGCCTGGGCGTGCGCCGTTTCAACGACGGCTACATGCTCGGCGCCAATAGCTTTTTGGACTACGACCTGTCCCGCCAACACGCCCGTCTGGGCCTGGGGGTCGAGTACTGGTGCGACTTTCTCAAAGTCAACGCCAACAGCTACACCCGTCTGACCGGCTGGAAGGATTCGCCCGACGTCGAGGACTACCAGGAACGCCCGGCCAACGGCTGGGACCTGCGCACCGAGGCCTGGCTGCCGTCGATGCCGCAGCTCGGCGGCAAGCTCAGCTACGAGCAGTATTACGGCGATGAAGTCGGCCTGTTCGGCAAGGACAACCGCAAGAAAGACCCCAGCGCCGTCACCGTCGGTCTCACCTACACGCCCATCCCTTTGCTGACCCTCAGCGCCGACCAGCGCAAGGGCAACGGCGGCAACGAGACCACCGTCGGTGCCGAGTTCAGCTACCAGATCGGCGAGCCCTGGGCCAAGCAGGTCGACCCCGCCGGCGTCGGCGCCCTGCGCACCCTGGCTGGCAGCCGTTACGACCTGGTCGAACGCAACAACCACATCGTCCTCGAGTACCGCAAGAAGCAGGTCATCCAAATGGCCGCCGCCGCCCACGTCAGCGGCCAGGGCGGCGAGACCAAATCCCT
>NZ_FMYX01000012.1 GCF_900102675.1 Pseudomonas guariconensis | reverse complement strand
GCCTGCCATCGATCACAGTGCGCTTTGACCGTGCCGTAGTGGCCACCGCCAAACATGTCTTTCAGCGCCTGCGGTCCTGCGTAGCTCAATTGCCTGCCGTAGCCGAAATTGCGGCCATTGCGTTTGCCGACCAATGCCATGTCGAATCACCTCATCGTTCGCTCTCCGATCCTCGCCCCACGTCATCCCGCCAAGAATGTTGAGTGTTATCAGGGATCAAGGCCCCTGCGACCTGTGGGGATTTTCTTTTTCGCGGGACTGGCGGCTCCTTACGTCCGGGAGCAAGGGCATCTCATGATCTGGCCTCCTGAACACCGTTACCGGTGGGCGGGTGGAGGCAGCACTGGCTGACGGGGCCAGCGCCTGAAGATCCTGAGCCGGGTGAACGCAGCGGTGCGATGACCGGAGCATGCCTGACTGTCAGTCAGGTGCAGTCCATTCCCTGGTCTGCGGCACCATCATCTACAGCGCTGTTGCTGGAGACATCGGCATTTGTCACGCCGATTGTCACGAGGGGGAATGCCGCAAAGCCTTGTGCGATCAGGGCTGCAGCAGTGGTAGAAGTGCCCGTCTCTTTCCAGAAGAAAGAGACGGGCACAGGTTGGCGCAATAGTCGGCCAAGCGGATAGGTTGCTGCAGGGCAGCGAGGTACGGTGTAGCTGGCGCACGAGCGCCATATGTGTAAGAGCATCCATCACATGGGTAGTGACCGAGCGAGCTGCCGGATGCGAATCGCCCTTGGGGAGAACCACCGACAGAGCGGCGTGACCTTTAAGGTTCGGGTCACCTGGGGTGCTGTCATCGACAGCGTTTGCAACTCCCGGTCTACGCCTGTGGACAATGTTCGTCAAGCAAAGCGATTTCAGGGATTTAGCGCCTGTGGATAAAACTATCCCCCAGTGGACATCAGTGGTTTTCCACAGACGTAAGCTGTGCCAGTAGTTTTTTTCTTAGGTATGGTCCTTTCAAACGGGGCGGCTTTGCAGCCCCGTTTGAAAGGACCCGCGCGGAGGAGCTTCATGGGGTGCTGTGGGTAACTTCACAGCGAGTGTGAGGTGGTGGTGCGGCGGGTTACTCGGTCCTCTTGGCACTGCGCAGGCGCGTGACGTTCTCGCCCGTCTGCTTGGCAAACTCGTGCGGCGTCACATGGTCCTCGCGGTTCGCCTCCAGAAACCGGCTCCACCAGGTCATGATCATCCGGCGCTCTTCGAGGAACTCGGCCTTGTGGGTATAAGCGGCCCGTACGTTGTTGCGTTCCTTGTGACTCATCTGCCGCTCGATAGCCGTCTCCGACCACAGCCCGGACTCGACCAGCGCACTGCACGCCATGGCTCGGAACCCGTGGCCGCAGATATCCACCTTGGTGTCATAGCCCATCGTCCTTAGCGCGGCGTTCACCGTGTTCTCGGACATCGGTTTCCACGGTTTGGCATCCCCCGCGAACACCAGGTCGAACTTGCCGGTGATCGCGTGGATCTGCTCAAGCAAGGCCACTGCCTGCGGCGATAAGGGTACAACGTGGATATCCCCGGCCATTTTTGTACCCCTTGTGGAAAAGGGTACTCCGTCCAGCGCCGGGCGGGTGTCGGGGATCTCCCAGATGCCACGCTTGAGGTCAAACTCGTTCCAACGGGCGAAGCGCAGTTCACTGGAGCGCACGAACACGTGCAGCGATAGCATCACCGTGAGGCGCGTGAGCGGGCGACCTTTGTAGCCGTCGATACGCGCCTGTAGCTCAGGCAACCGCGATAAGGGTAGTGCGGGTCGATGTGTAACCCGTGGCGTTTTGATCGAGCCATCGAGATCGTGAGCCGGGTTCGCCGTGATCAGTCGCAGCCGTTTGGCTTCGCGCATGATGCTTTGCAGGTAGTTTTTGATCCTGAGCGCCACGTCGATGGTGCCGCGCTTCGTCACAGCCTCCAGTGGCTGCATGAGGTCGTGGGTGTCCAACTCAACGATTGCCCTGGCACCTAACAAAGGGAATACGTGAGTCTTCAACCGGCTGAGCACGGTCTTAGCGTGACCCGGCGCCCACTTCGGCACCATCCCGGCATACCAATCGAGTGCAACGCTTTCGAAGGTTCGGCCATTGATCACGGCTTGCACCTTGGCTTGCTGCTTGGACTGGATAGGGTCAATGCCGTTGGCGAGCTGCTGTTTGAGCTCGAAGCGCTTGCGGCGAGCGTCAGCCAGCCCGACCACTGGATAATTGCCGAGTGAGGTCAGGCCCTCGCGGCCATCGGGCTTTACGTACCTGAGCCGCCAGCCTTTGCGACCGTTGGGCTTCACGAGCAGGTAAAGGCCATCGCCGTCAAAAAGCTTGTACTCACGTTCGCGAGCCTTTGCAGTGCGGCAGGCGTTGTCGGTAAGGGGAGCCGTTGTGCGAGCCATAAGGGTACTTTCCAATATCGAATTGGTAGGTATCCTTTAAAGTACCCTTATTAGCGCTGGCTACCCCCGGAATCCGACGGAACGCCAAAACGAAAAAACCCGCCAGAAGGCAGGTTTTTCGGGGGTTCCAGAGATTTTGAAAGCTTTCTATGGAACCTTGAATGGTGCCGGCACCAGGAATCGAACCCGGGACCTACTGATTACAAGTCAGTTGCTCTACCAGCTGAGCTATACCGGCAATGGGGCGTCATTATAGCGATCGGTTGGCGCGTGTAAACCTATTCCTTCCAATAGGTTACGCCATTGCCGGGAAAGCAGAGTTTTCCTACCAGCCGCGGTGGATGCTGTTGACGCTGGGCTCGGCCTGGGCGGGGTTGAAGAACAGCTTGTCGTTGTCGCAGCCGCGCTTGCGGCAGGGTGTTTCGGCACGCAGGGGCAGGCCTCTGTCACCGCCCAATTGCATGCCGGGCATGTCCCAGTCGAGGGACGAGGTCTTGGGCGAGTAGGTGTTGCTGGCGCAGCCGGCCAGGGCCAGGGCGCAGCACAGCAGGGCAAAGGGCTTGGTCTGGATCACGTTGTCGATGTCCGTTCTGGGTCAGTCGTTGTTCAGAATTCGCTGGATGGTGCCGCCGCAGGCCATGTAGCAGCTGTCGTAATCAGGCTGGCATTCGGAGCCTGCGGAGTTGAAAAACGGATAGCTGGGATAGGGGCAACTGTGACGCGTGTTCTTGTTCGGCTTGCTGTCCTTGCAGTACTGGTAGGCCCTCAGCTCGGCCTGGTACAGGGCGCGCTGGCTGTTTTCTTCCAGGCGGGCCAGTTGTTTGCAGTGATTGCGTTGCATCGCGCAGTTATTGATGCAAGCGAGCCCATGTGGGCTGGGCGGTGGCGAATACCTATACGTGTAGGATGGGCCGCAGCCGCCGAGCAGCAGGCTCGCCAGCACCAGGATGGCGAAGCGTTGGTATTGGGTGTCCACGGGTACAACGGTCCTTGATCATTCCTCGCTGAACTCCAGCAGGTCGCCCGGTTGGCAGTTCAGCGCGCGGCACAGCTTCTCGAGGGTCTCGATCTTGAAACCCTTGATCTTGCCGTTCTTCAGCAGTGACAGGTTCGCTTCCGTTATGCCGATGATTTCCGCCAGGTCCTTGGAACGGATCTTGTTCCTGGCCATGACGACGTCGAGGCGGATGATTATCGGCATAGGGGGCGGCTAGACATAACAGTTGTGTTCATCGCTGAGGGTCTTGGCGTCACGCATGAGCAGCGAGAAGGCGCAGAGCAGGATGCCTTTCATGATCTCGTAGACAGCCTCGGATGATACACCGATCGACACGACGAAGCTTCTCTCCCCGGCGGGCAGGTCGATGGCCAGGGCCAGGCCTTGGAGGGTATCGATCACTGGCCATAGCAGCGGAGCGCCGATGCACAGCAGCCCGACTCGCCAGAGCATGCGGATGTTGGCCAGGCTCCAGGTGTGCCCCTTGGACAAGCGCAAGAAGAACAAGCCTGTGAGTAGCAGGCTCAGCACCGAGAGCCCTGTCGGAATCATCTCCAGCGCCAGTACCAGACCTATGGCGAGCCTCGAGGGTTGGTAGCCGTCTTCCAGGAGCAGAGGCATGTTGATGCCATGGCCCTGCAGGTAGGCCGCGACTGTGTCGGGATAGTCGAAGACCCAGAGCAACGGTGTGCCGAAAAGCTCGACTGCACCGGTGGCCCAGGCCAGAAAAGCGGCAAAGACGCCGATGATGCGCAAGCGCGAACGCGCGTAGGCCACTGATCTGCTGTCGTTCATGGGGTGCCTCCGTACTGTGATGAACGGGGCGGATTATTGGTGAAAAATTATCGTTACACAATAATTAATTTCTTTTTGTTTAAGCTGGCGACGCTTTGCCGCAGGGGAATCAGTCACTTGGTAGCGGCAGCGTTTTGTATAGGATGAATAATATAATTTACGAACCTTTCAGCAGGCTTTACGGGGCTTTTTCCTGGGAATGCTTGCCTCAACGCGAAATTTCGTTAGTCTCAGTCTATCGTTTTGACTTATTCGATCAGCTCAGCTAATGTGCTGTTCATTATGTTGAACAGCAAAGCTTTCAAGCTACTCTCCACTTCCCGCCTGGTTTCCCGTGAGCGTCACTGGACCGGCGACCTCTAGCCCCTCCCTCGACCTGCAGCCTTAAACGTTGTGTCTCGTGCCGATGCCTGTGCGCTCGGCCGCTGTCGCCCATGGGAGGGCACCATGCGTTCCTGGATCTATTTGTTCGTCGCGATCACCGCAGAGGTGATCGGTACGGCGTCGATGAAACTCGCCGCCACACATTTCCCCGTCATGGGGCATGTCGTCATGTACGTCATGATCTGTCTGTCGTATTTCTTCCTGGCCCTTGCGGTAAAGCGTGTGCCGGTTGGCGTGGCTTATGCCTTGTGGGAAGGAATCGGTATCGTCCTGATCACCGTGGTCAGTGTGGTCTGGCTTGGTGAAAGCCTGGGTTGGACCAAGGCCCTGGGCCTGGCGGTGATGATCGCCGGCATCCTGCTGGTCAAGGCCGGTACCCGCAGCACTCCTGCTGTGCGCGAAGCGGAGGGCCTGCCATGTTGATCCCCTTTGCCTGGCTGGGTTTGGCCATCGTGTTGGAAGTACTGGCCAACCTTCTGCTCAAATACTCAGACGGTTTCCGTCGCAAAGGCCTGGGTTTTGCCTCGATCCTGAGTGTACTGGCGGCGTTCACCGCTTTGGCCCAGGCCGTTCAGGACATCGAACTGTCGCTCGCCTACGCCATCTGGGGCGGCTTTGGCATCCTGGCGACTGTGGCGATGGGTTGGGCGTTGTTTGGTCAGCGCCTGGCTGGCCGCGGATGGCTGGGCCTGGCTTTGCTCTTGCTAGGCATGAGCCTGCTGAAAATGGCCTGAAAATCACGCGATTGGCACGAGTCCGGCGCGTTTATGCACAAGCGGCATGCCAACATTGCGCGAAAGGCATGCCACTTGACTTATCCGCTGGTCTTTGCGCAAAGGCCTGTTTTTACTGGTTTTGGCTCGCTGCCTGGAATAAGCGAACGCGCTGAAATAGCGGTTGGATCCCCGTTTTCGTGATATTCATCACAAGCTTGTTCACAGAGTTATCCACAGGCTTTCAACTGGACGGCACGTCTTCTTTGCGCTCTGCAATCAGCAACAGATTGCGAGGCGTGAGGGGGTAGTCGCAAAACACACCCATGCGCACGTCATAGCCGCGCTCGTGGAGAAACAGGGCCCTGTCCAGCACCAGCCACATTTCCAACGGGCGGCGAAACAGGTTGCGCAGCAGCTCCAGATTGCGCACCTGTGCCAGGCGTTGCCAGCCGGCGGCCTCAAGCGCCGCCCAGTCGGGCGCATCATGGATCTGGACGTGCCGAAGCTCGGCCAGATCGCGGCAGTACTGTTCGAAAGGCTTGTCCAGCCAATTAGTCGGCAGCGAGGGTGTTGGCAAGTACTCGTCGATGGCCCGCTGCTGGCGTTGCAGCAGGTCAAAGCCCAAGCGGCGGGCCATCGAGATGTCACGCTGACGTCGGACACGGGCGCTGGAAGTCACCGCCTCGTTGAGCGGCAGGCCCAGGTCTTCCTGGCTCAACTGCAAGGCCGAGGCCTGGGCCGCCGAAGACATCGGCTGATACACCTTCCCCGGAATGCGGTTGTAGCAGCAGGGCGCGACGGCAATCTGCCGACAACCTTGCTGGCTGGCCAATTGCAGCAGCCGCACATGCAACTCCCCACACGCATGCAGGGCAACGGCGCTCTTGCTGCTGTCCAAGTGACGGTGGCTGTCTGGTGCCAGCACATCTTGGTGTACATG
Source organism: Pseudomonas guariconensis (assembly GCF_900102675.1). GTDB lineage: Bacteria > Pseudomonadota > Gammaproteobacteria > Pseudomonadales > Pseudomonadaceae > Aquipseudomonas > Aquipseudomonas guariconensis. The sequence goes on along the minus strand of NZ_FMYX01000012.1, from coordinate 180,021 downwards.
AGTGGCCGGCAGGTGATGATGTTCGCTCAGGGCGCTTCCCGCAGTGACCAGTTCGACGTCGTACTCCAGGCAGGTCAGCCGTTGGCCGGGCTGCAGTAGGCGTCGGCCCAGGTGGCCTTTGCCTGAACACCAGTCCAACCAATGACCGGTGGGCTGGTGGAAGGCCAGGCGACGGGTGAAGGCTTCGATCTGTTGCCACTTGCGTCCCGGGACATTCACGTCCAGACGATGGCCGGCCGGGTGCAGGCCAGCATCGGGCAGCTCGCCCAGAGCGGACAACTGCGAGGCGCGAGTGGCCAGTTGTGCGAAGGGCGCTGGCGCCGGCAGCTGTTCGGGATTCTGCTGGACGGCTTCGGCTTGTTCCAGGGTGCGCTGGCGCAGCCAGGTGGCGAGTTCAGGGTGCTGGGCCTCCCAGTCCAGATGCAGCTGAGTGAAGGGGCGCGGGCGCCATAGCTGCTGATGCTGGAGAAGGAAATGGTCGAGTGCCTGGAAGCGCTCGAGCAGGTGAGGGCCGTGAAGGTAGGGCATGGTTTGCATTCAAGCACCGCAGCGCTGTTGAAAGGGGAGCGCGTCGCGCTCCTTCGCAGGCTTCGCCATTTCCTACAGGTTCAGACGATGCGGAGCCTGCGGTGGGCCGCAGGGCGGCCCCCGGGTTTTACAGTTTCAACGCCCCTGGCAGGCGTCCACGCGTAACCAGCGCTCGAGCACCTTGAAGCCCTGGACCAGTACGAAGGAGATGACCAGATAGAACACGCCTGCAGCAAAGAAGATCTCCACCGGCAGGTAGGTGCGGGCGATGATGGTCCGCGCCATGCCGGTCAGCTCCAGCAGGGTGACGGTACTGGCCAAGGCACTGGCCTTGAGCATCAGGATCACTTCGTTGCTGTAGGCTGGCAGGCCGATGCGCGCGGCGCGCGGCAGCATGATGTAGAACATGGCCTTGCCCCTCGACATGCCCAGCGCCCGTGCCGCCTCGATTTCACCTTTCGGGATGGCCTGCAGTGCGCCACGCAGGATCTCGGCGATGTAGGCGGCGGTGTGTAGGGTCATGGTCAGTACGGTGCACCAGAACGGATCGCGCAGGTACGGCCACAGCGCGCTGCTGCGCACCGCATCGAACTGGGCCAGGCCGTAGTACACCAGGAACAGCTGCACCAGCAGCGGTGTGCCGCGGAAGAAGAAGATGTAGCCGTAGGGCACTGCGCGTACATACCAATGGCGCGAGGAACGGGCGATGCCCAGTGGAATGGCCAGGATCAGCCCGGCGATAACAGCGATGGCGACCAGCTCCAGAGTCAGGGTCGCGCCCTGGGCCAGGCGTGGCAGCCACTTGATGATGACTTCCCAGTTCATTACTCGGCCCTCACGAAGCCGCGAGCGGCGCGTTTTTCCATGAAGTGCATACCGGTCATGGCAATGATGGTCAGGCTCAGGTAGATGCACGCGGCGACCGCATAGAAGGTGAACGGCTCTTTGGTCACGGTCACGCCGATCTGCGCATGACGCATGATTTCCTCGAGGCCGATCACCGACACCAGCGCCGTGTCTTTCATCAGGATCATGAACAGGTTGCCAAGGCCGGGCAGGGCGATGCGCCACATCTGCGGCAGGATGATCTTCGAGAGGATGCGGCCTTTGGACAGGCCCAGCGCCAGGCCCGCTTCGCGGTGCCCTTTAGGGATGGCCAGGATCGCGCCGCGGAAGACTTCCGTGGCGTAGGCGCCGAAGCACAGGCCCAGGGCGATCACGCCGGCGGCGAATGCGCTGAGCTCGAGGCCCGGCATGTTCAAGGCTTCGCCAAGGCTGTTCATCAGCCCGACGGTGCCGAAGTAGATGAGCAGTACCCAGAGCAGTTCGGGCACACCGCGCACCAACGTCGAATAGGTGCTGCCAAGCCATTGCAGCGGCTTGACTGGGGATGTCTTGGCCAGGGCGCCGAGCAGGCCCAGGACCAGCCCCAGCAGCAGGGCGCAGAGCGCCAGTTTTACGGTCATCAGGGTGCCGGCCATCATGGCCGGACCGAATCCGTGCAGGTCGATATTCATGGGCAGGTGCATTCAAGGGACCGGCGCCGCGCGAGGCGGCGCTGGTCTGGGTGAATCATTCGATGCTGAACGGGAAGTACTTGTCGTTGATTTTCTTGTACGTGCCGTCGGCCTTGATTTCGGCCAGGGCCTTGTTCAGCTTCTCGCGCAGCGGGTCGCCTTTGCGCACGGCAATGCCGATCTTGTCGCTGTCGACCACAGGCTCGCCCTTGAACTCGAAGTTCTGGCCGTCCTTGCTCTTGAGCCACTCGTACTGCACGTACTTGTCGGCCAGGATGCCGTCGATGCGGCCGGCGATCAGGTCCAGGTAGGCGTTTTCCTGGGTGTCGTAGAGTTTGACTTCGACGTCATCGCCGTAGTTGTCTTCCAGCCAGGTGCCGGACAGGGTCGCGCGCTGGGTGCCGATCACCTTGCCCTTGAGCGAAGCCTTGTCGGTCTTGAAGTCGACGTTCTTCGGGGCGATGAACTGCAGCTTGTTGGAGTAGTAGGGGTCGGTGAAATCGACGGCCTGCTTGCGCTCGTCGGTGATCGACAGCGAGGACACCAGGAAGTCGAACTTCTTGGCGTTCAGTGCAGGGATGATGCCGTCCCAGTCGGAGGTGACGACCGAGCACTCGACTTTCATCTTGGCGCACAGGGCGTCGCCGATGTCCTTGTCGAAGCCGACCACGTTGCCGCTGGCATCCTTGTTGTTGAACGGCGGGTAGGCCGCCTCGATACCCATGCGCAGTTTTTCCGCGGCCATGGCATTGGCCGAGAAGACCAGCGTGGCGGCAGCGGCCAGGAGGAATTTCTTATAGGTCTGCATGTGTTGCTCCGTTAGCGGTGGCTGGACATGAATTGCTTGCAACGCGCCGAGGTCGGGTTTTCGAACACCTGCTGCGGCGATCCCTGCTCTTCGACCAAGCCCTGGTGCAGGAAGACAATTTCACTGGACACCTGGCGGGCAAAGTTCATCTCGTGCGTCACCAGCAGCATGGTACGGCCTTCTTCGGCCAATGCGCGGATAACGTTAAGCACTTCTTGGACCATTTCCGGATCGAGCGCCGAGGTCGGCTCGTCGAACAGGATGACCTTGGGCTTCATGGCCAGGGTCCGGGCAATGGCCGCGCGTTGCTGCTGGCCACCGGAAAGCTGGGCGGGGTAGCTGTGGCGCTTGTCATGGATGCCGACCTTGGCCAGCAGTGCCTCGGCGGCCTCGATGGCCTCGGCCTTGCTCAGGCCCAGCACGCGACGTGGCGCCTCGATGATGTTGTCGAGGATCGACATGTGCGGCCACAGGTTGAAATTCTGGAAGACGAAGCCGATTTCGCTGCGCAGACGGTTGATCTGGCGGTTGTCGGCTGCGATCAGGTCGCCGGTCTTGGTCGCCTTGAGCTTGAGCTCTTCACCGGCGACGAGGATCTGCCCCTGGTGGGGATTCTCCAGCAGGTTGATGCAGCGCAGCAGGGTGGACTTGCCGGAACCGGACGACCCCAGGATCGAGATCACGTCACCGTCGCGTGCGGTCAGAGAAATGCCCTTGAGAATCTCCTGCTCGCCGTAGCGTTTGTGCAGGTTGCGGATTTCCAGCGCGGGCGTGGCCTGGGCCATGTGCGGTCCTCATGTGTTCGGGTGCGTTCCCAGCTGTTGGCGGCCTTCCTGGCGAGCGCCAAGCTAGCATAGCGGCGTAATGGCGGCCAACCAGGTCGCAAGTGGCTCGGGTCGCTGGCGGGATACTTTGTCGCATCGTTGCAGCGGACTGTCGCGAGGATGTCCGCGCGCACGTCCCCGGCACCGGAGCCTTGATGAAAAAAGGCGCGATGGTGCCAGCTTTGGACGTGTGTGGGAAGCCGTTTTTGGCCGGGTAGTACTTTGCGCGTGAGTGTGCGGGGCTTGGGTTGCTCCTTAAGGTTGCACTTTCTGTTGATCGTTTTTTGTGCACGGGTGTTACCGTGGGGCACCTTTGGTGCATTTGTAAGTGGGTATTTCAGTAATCAGGGCTTGGCAAGAAAATTTGACGACCTTTCGGTCAAGGCATGGCCGAAAGGCCTGCGAGGCCCGGAACGCTTGGCCATCAGCGAATTCTGACGAGCGTAATTCGTGGCTGGCCCGCTTATTGCCATACGGAAACCACCGAATGCAGCGACGCCTACCTCAACCCCGGGCGCGCTCCGTTTAAGCATTTCGGGTGGTCCACTCCTTACAAAGGTAGTTTTATGAGCGGTAAGCACAATTCCAATGACCTCGCTCAGGGGCTCAAGCAACGGCATGTCACCATGCTGTCCATCGCTGGCGTAATCGGCGCCGGTCTGTTCGTTGGCTCCGGCCACGCCATCGCTGCGGCAGGTCCTGCCGTTCTGCTCGCCTATGCTGCGGCGGGCACCCTTGTGGTGTTGGTGATGCGCATGCTCGGCGAGATGGCCATCGCCTCGCCGGATACCGGTTCCTTCTCCACATATGCCGACCGCTCCATCGGGCGCTGGGCAGGCTTTACCATCGGTTGGCTGTATTGGTGGTTCTGGGTCCTGGTGATCCCACTGGAGGCCAATGCTGCGGCGGCCATCCTGCATGCCTGGTTCCCCGCCGTGGACCTCTGGGCCTTCTCGCTCATCATTACGCTGGCGCTGACCCTGACCAACCTGTGCAGCGTGAAGAACTACGGTGAGTTCGAGTTCTGGTTCGCCCTGCTCAAGGTATTGGCCATCATCGGCTTCATCGTCGTTGGCTGTGTGGCCATGTTCGGCTTGGTGCCCAATAGCCAGGTCAGCGGTGTCAGCCATCTATTCGATACCCAGGGCTTCATGCCCAACGGTCTGGGCGCGGTGCTGGCCGCCATGCTGACCACCATGTTCTCGTTCATGGGGACCGAGATCGTCACCATCGCCGCCGCCGAATCCAAAGACCCGGGCAAGCAGATCAGCCGTGCCACCAACTCGGTGATCTGGCGTATCTGCCTGTTCTACCTGGTGTCGATCTTCCTGGTCGTGGCCCTGGTGCCATGGAACGACCCAGCCCTGGCCGAGACCGGTTCCTACCAGACCGTCCTGAGCCGCATCGGCGTGCCGAATGCCAAGTTGATCGTCGACATCGTCGTGCTGATCGCCGTGACCAGCTGCTTGAACTCGGCGCTGTACACCTCTTCGCGCATGCTGTTCTCCCTGAGCAAGCGCGGCGATGCGCCGGCCATGGCGCAGCGCACCACCAAGGCGGGGACTCCGCACTGGGCGGTCCTGCTGTCTACAGCGGCGGCGTTTCTGTGCGTGTTCGCCAACTTCGTGGCTCCGGCTGCGGTGTTCGAATTCCTGCTGGCCAGCTCCGGCGCCATCGCGCTGCTGGTGTACCTGGTGATTGCTGTGTCGCAACTGCGCATGCGCAGCCAGCGTGAAGCTCGGGGCGAGAAGATTGCCTTCAAGATGTGGCTGTTCCCGGGGCTGACCTGGGCGACCATCGCGTTCATCGTCGCGATCTTGGTGGTGATGGCGCTGCGCGAAGACCATCGCGCCGAGATCATCGCCACCGCATTGCTCAGCATTGGCGTGGTCGCTGCCGGCCTGCTGGTGCAGCGTAAGCGCAAGGCCGAAGGCCAGGCAGCGGGCCAGGTGGCGCTGGATAACTGATCCGGGCTGTTGAACAAAAAAGGCCGTGTCCTGTGAAGGGCACGGCCTTTTTGTTTGTCTGTATCGGCGTTTTCGCAGGTAGATCCACTCCCACAGAAGCTTGTGGGGCGGGTTTGGGCTGCCGGCGATCTTCAGCCGAACTGCTTCTGCTGTTGTTGCTGCTTGGCGACCGCTTCGGAGGCTGCCACATAGGCCTCTTGGAACTCGTCGCTTTCCAGCCAGGCCATGGTGGCATCTTCGTCGCTGCCGTCGAGCCATTTGCGATAGGCAGTGAAGACCATGACGATGTAGTCGGTGGCGTGTTCTTCCTTGTGGCCCTTGAGCACCAGGGCCAGCAGCGGATCGACCAGGAACACCGAGATCATCGGCACCAGGCCGTTCTGCTGGGCTTCCTTCATCTTGTCAAACAGGCTGTTGTAGCTGCCTGAGTCCATGGCTTTGTTGAAGACCTGCTCGACGCTGGCGCTGTCGCCGGCGCTGGCCTTGACCGCCTGGCCGCTGCGCACCATGCGGTTCTGCTTGGCCTTGGTGGCGGCGCGCTTGGCGCGTTTTTGCTGCTTGGTGTTGGAGGCCATTGGGGCGAATCCTTGGGGGTGTCTGGAAAAATGCGCGTATTGAAGCGTAATTGCCGAAGAAACCCAAGGGGCCGGCTTGCGGCCCAAGGCTCAACTGACGAGCGAGGGAGGCTCATCCTCCTCGAATCCCCGCGAGGCCCGTCCGACCAGCAACGGATCCGGTGCATGGGCGATGCTATGGTCCTTGCCCGGGTAGTCCAACGAATGCAGAAAATGCCGGATGCAGTTGATCCGCGCACGCTTCTTGTCATCGGACTTGATCACCGTCCACGGCGCGTCGGCGGTGTCGGTGTGGAAGAACATGGCTTCCTTGGCGGCGGTATAGTCCTCCCACTTGTCCAGCGACTTGATGTCGATGGGCGAGAGCTTCCAATGCTTGAGTGGATCGTCCCGGCGCGAGATGAAGCGGCGCAGCTGCTCTTCGCGATTGACCGAGAACCAGTACTTGAACAGCAGGATGCCGCTGTTGCACAGCATCCGTTCAAGCTCCGGTGTCTGGCGCATGAACTCCAAGTACTGCAACGGGGTACAGAACTCCATCACCCGCTCGACGCCGGCGCGGTTGTACCAAGAGCGGTCGAAGAAGACCATTTCGCCCGCGGTCGGCAGGTGCTGGATATAGCGCTGGAAGTACCATTGGCCCTTCTCCTGCTCGGAGGGCTTTTCCAGGGCGACGATCCTCGCCCCGCGTGGGTTCAGGTGTTCCATGAAGCGCTTGATGGTACCGCCTTTACCCGCCGCGTCGCGTCCTTCGAACAGAATGACCACGCGTTGGCCGGTTTCCTTGACCCAGCTCTGGACCTTGAGTAGCTCGATCTGCAGGGCGTGCTTGGCCTTCTCATAGTCCTGGCGGCGCAGGCGCGTGCGGTAGGGGTAGCTGGCCGGCAGGCGCGCCGAGGTGCTGTCTTCATTGCTGCCGCGCCGCGCCGAGGCCACCTCCAGCGCTGCCGGCTGCTGGCTGATGGCGCTGATGCTCGGCTCTGGGGTCGTCTTGGCGGCAGTCTGGCGTCTGCGAGGTGGGCGGTTGCGGACGATTGGCGTGATGCTGGGCGTCGCATCGGCAGTGGGAGGGGGCAGAGGCGTGGCGTCGTCGCTCATGGCAGTCCTTTGGGGTGGGTTCGAATGTCCACCCGATAGGCTAGGGCGCGGCGAGCGATGGCTGTTTGATGTCGATCAACGTCGCGCACTTTGCGCTGTGCTGCCGTAACCCCATGGCTAGCTAGCCATGGGGTACAGGAATCTCAGGCTGCGGTCAGCGCGGGGATTTGCAGGCCGAGTTTGGCGGCGGCGTAGTCCATGTCGCCCTTGGAGATCGACTGCGCCTGGAAACCGGCACCGATCAGGTCCTTGATGTACAGCTTGTTGTAGATGAAGCAGAACACCAGCGAGCTCAGGCCCATGGTGAGCATCTGCAGTACGAACTGGATCGCACCGAACTTCCAGTCACCACGGAACAGCGCCGGGAAGAAACCGAAGAAAAAGGTGGTCCAGGAGAAACCGACCGGGGCTTCTTTCAGCGCGCCGGTTTTCGGGTTCTTGAACATGATCGACGTGTAGGCCATTTATCTCTCCTTGTACACCCGCTTTTCAATGCATGGGCGGGCTGACATGCAAATCCTTGTGCCGGTTGGCGTTCGTGGATCAGGGCTGTGCCGGCTGCGCATGGATCGGTTGCTGGCGCTGCGCGTTCTCGCCCAGTTCGTTGATGCAGTAATTGATGTAGTACGCGTTGAACAGGAACGTGTAGAAGGCGTTCATCGAGAAGTAAGGCTGCTGCTGGGCGTTGGCGTAGGTCATCAGCAGGCTGCGGGCATTGAATGCCCAGACGATGAACAATACGCCGCTGGCGATGCTCAGCAGGGCGCCGATGCCGACCAGGAAGGGTTCGGGATTGTCGATGAACACTCCGCTCAGGCCCATGCAGACGCAGATCCAGATAATGTAGGTCTCGCTGCAGACCGTCTGCCCAGTGGCTTCGCGCAGGTGTTGGTTGGTCTTGTACAGCCAGATCAGCAGGTACAGGCCGCCGGTGGCCGCGCACAGCAGTACCAGGTGCAGCGTTTTGCGATTGACCTTGTTCATGAGTTCGGCAGGGGATGTCATGGCGCTTCCGATTTTCGAGAGGAAAAAACGGGCTGAGGCATCGGCTGTCTGATGAGGCATTCCTTGCTCAACCATCGTCCTTGGGGTGTGCGCTGCAAGGCGGGGGCAGCGCGGCGCGAATGATAGCACATGGCTATTTTGACGCCAGACTTTCGTTGCAAAAGTCGCGGGCATTAAAAAACCCCAGGCAACTTGCGTTACCTGGGGTTTGGCACTTGGTGCCCAGAGACGGAGTCGAACCGCCGACACGAGGATTTTCAATCCTCTGCTCTACCGACTGAGCTATCTGGGCGACGGGGCGAATTAAAAAGGTTTTCAGACCTTCCGTCAACGACTTTTTTGAAAAATTTTTAAATTAATTCCGTCGCTTACGTTTTTCGGTCATTCGCTGGGCGGAACGTAGCCTTCGGCCTGAGCGTACTCCTCGCCAGCGAAGAACTTGTCCATCTCCGCCTGGAGGAATTTGCGGTCCTCGGCGTTCATCATGTTCAAACGCTTTTCGTTGATCAGCATGGTCTGGTGCTTCTGCCACTCATCCCAAGCCTTTTGCGAGATGTGATCGAAGATGTCCTGGCCTTTGGCGCCCGGGTAGGGAGGGCGTGGCAGGCCAGGGAGCTCTTCGTTGTACTTGCGGCACTTCACGGTGCGGGTCATCGGGACTCTCCTGCAATCAATTCATCGGCCGCGCGTTTGAGCAGCTTCTTGACCGGGGCGGCGAGGCCCAGGCGCGGCGGGGTGGCGAGGTTATACCAGAGCCAGTCGGGCTCAGTCACGGTCGTGCCCAGCGAGTCGACACGCACCAGCCACGGCTCGATGGCCAGCTGGAAATGGCTGAAGGTATGGGTCAGGCCATCCAGGGCTTGGCTGCCGGTCGCGCGCAGGCCGTGCTGGTAGGCCAGGTCGTCGAGCTGTTCCAGGTTGTCCAGCTCCGGCAAGCTCCACAGCCCGCCCCATAGGCCGCTCGAGGGGCGGCGATAGAGCAGGATGGCGCCCTCATGGTTGGCCAGCATCGGCATCAATGTGCGGCGCTGCGGCAGCGTCTTGCGTGGCTTGGGCTCGGGGTATCGGGTTTCCTCCCCGAGCAGGTGGGCTTGGCAGCCGGTCTTGAGCGGGCAGATCAGGCAGCTGGGCTTGCTGCGGGTGCAGAGGGTCGCGCCCAAGTCCATCATCGCCTGGGTGTAGTGGTTGGCCCTGGCGTACGGCGTGAAGCGCTCGGCGTTGGCCCACAGCGCGTTGGCCACCTTGGGCTCGCCAGGATAGCCGGCCTGGGCGGTGTAGCGGGCCAGCACGCGCTTGACGTTGCCATCGAGGATCGGTGCGCGAATGCCCATGCTGATGCTGGCGATGGCACCGGCAGTGGAGCGGCCGATGCCCGGCAACGCCGTTAGTTGCTCGACGCTGCGTGGAAACTCGCCGCCATGCTGCTCGACCACGATTTTCGCGGCCTTTTGCAGATTGCGCGCCCGAGTGTAGTAACCCAGGCCCGTCCACAGGTGCAGCACCTCGTCCTCCGGCGCCTCGGCCAGGGCCTGCACGGTCGGCAGGGCCTGCATGAAGCGATCGAAGTAGTTGAGCACCGTGCTCACCTGGGTCTGCTGCAACATGATTTCCGACACCCACACCCGATAGGGCGTGATGCCCTGTTGCCAGGGCAGGTCATGACGGCCGTGCTGGTCGTACCACTGCAAAACGGCATGGGAGAACTGCTCGGGACTCATCGTTTGAACAGCCCCTTGAGTGCATCCTTGAGCTCCGGGCTGACCTTGTCGCCAAGCTTCTCGTCGAGTTTTTGTTGCAGGCGGTTGCCGGCCAGCTTGGCTGCGACCTTACCCAGGCCTTCCTGGTCCAGGCGGCAAGCCTTGGCGCCAAGTTCCAGCGGGCCACGGCAGCGCACCGGCACCTCGATACCGACATAGCGCTCGTTGACCTGGCAGGCCGGGTCCGGCATGGCGCGCTGGTCACCTTCGACGATCACGCCCAGGTTGTAGTCCATGCCCAGTACGCGCAGGTCCACATCGCCATGGCCGTTGACGGTCAGGCCTGGAATGCTTGCCTTCAGGTTCGGGTTGCTGGCGACGCCATTGCGCACCACCAGGCTGCCGCGCAGTTCCTGGAAGGGGGTATCCTTGCCGCGCGGCTCGCCGCTCAAGGTCTTGCGGTTGAGGGTCGCGATGGCATGACACAGCTGCTGTTCGAGGTTGGCGTTGACCAGCACGCCATCGTTGAGGGTGAAGCTGGCATTGCCGTTGAGGGTGTCGACCAGTGCTTTCTGACTGTTGCCGGTGGCGGTCAGGTCGCTGGACAGCGTCAGCAGGCCCTTGACCGGGGGCGCCTTGTCCGGGGTGTCGGACTTGATGAAGTGTTCCACCGGCACGCGGTTGATCCGGGTCTTCATGCCGATCTGTGGCACGGCCGGGCGCACGTCGAGTGTTCCGTTGGTCTCGAAGCTGCCGTCGTACAGGCCACCTCGGAGGGTCTCGAGGGTCAACAGGCCTCCCTGGCCGTTGGCTTTGAGCTGGGCATCGGTGATCGGCAGCTTGTCCAGGGTCAGGGTGCCGAACGACACGTCTGCCTGCAGATCGAGCTGGCGCAGGCGATCCACCGGCAGCAGCTTGTCACTGCTCCAGGCCACCTGGGTCGGCGCGTTGGGCAGCGGAGTCGTGCTCGGGCCGCTGACGCTGGCTTCCTGCTGCTGGACCTCGGCCTGGCGCGCGGCGCTGGCGCCCTTGGCTTGTTCGCTCTTGGCCTGCAGGTAACGGTCGGCGTTGAACGTGTCGCCTTTAAGGCGCAGGCGAAGGGCCTGCTTGGCGAAGTCGTCGATGGCGATGCGGCCGCTGAAGGTGCTCTCGTCGAGCTTCACGGCCAGGTCTTCCAGGGCCAGGCTGGTTGGATTGGCCTGCAGGCGGGTGACCAGTTCCAGCTTGCCGAACGCGGCCGGGTCGGCAGTGGCAGGCAGCGGATGGCCGATGCTGTCGAGGAAGGTGCGCAGGTCGAACTGAGCGATGGACAGGCCGCCGCTCAGTTGCGGGGTCTTGTCCAGGTCGCGCAGGTTCAGCTCGCCCAGGGCGCGCAGCTGGTTGGCAGAGAGCTTCAAGCCATTCCAGGAGGCCACGTTGGCGGCAAGGTCGACCAGTAGCTGGCCTTGGGCGGCGAAGGTCATGGTCTTGCCGGCCAGCGGTTCGCCAGAGGTCTCGCCCGACAGGCGCATGTCCTCGATGTTGTAGCGCTTGAGCTTACGGTCGAAACGCAGCTCACCCGTCAATTCGGTGCGTGCCTTGAGGCTCGGCTGGCCAACGGTGAGGAAGGCACTGGCCTTGAGCGGGATGTTCACGCCCTCATGGACTGCACCGGTGCTCAGCTGGATGCTTTGGGCGCTGAAGGTCTGGCCGGTCTTGGCATCGGTGTACTGCACCTGGGCGTTGTTGACCGTCAGGCTGTCGATGTCCAGCTTGACCATGCGCTCGCGGGAGTCTTCCTTGTTGGCCGGCGTATCGGCCGTGGCGGGGGCCTCGGTCGTGCTGGTCGACGGCGTGCCGGCAGGCTGCGGCAGTGGTTTGCCGATGTCTTCCCAGTTGCCGTGGCCGTGTTCGTCACGGTTCAGGATCAGGTTCAGGCCCTCGACGCGCACATCGCTCATCTGCACCTCGCGGCGCAGCAGCGGCAGTACACGGACCGACAAACCCAGCATCTGCAGGTCGGCGAATGGCTCCTTGGGCTTGTTCAGCGTGGCGATGCTGGCCTCGTGCAGCTCCAGGCCCAGCCAGGGGAACAGGCTCCAGCCGATATCGCCATTGAGCGTCAGCTCGATGTGGGCCTTGTCGCGGGCCAACTGGCGAATCTCGTCTTTGTAGTCGTTGGGATCGAAGAGGTGGGTCAGGGCGAAGCCCAGCGCCACGATGATCAGCAGCAACCCGAGAAGCCCCAGCCCCAGGATTTTGCCGAACGCTTTCATGGGCGAGTCCTTGTAGTCCGTTTTTGAAATTCAAGCCTGGGAGTATAGCGCCGTGGGTAGGACCTCGGCGTAATCAATAGTGGCGGACGGCAGGGCCAGGGCAGTCCGTGTCGGCAGGGCTTGTCCCGCGAGCGAGCGCCCTGTCGCTTCAAACAGCAGAAATTACACATATGCGACATTGCCATATGTCATCCGCGTTCCAAGCGGGCGCGATCTGGGCCTATAATGGCAGCCTTTTCGCCCAATGATTTTGCGGAGCTGGTGATGGTCGAACGTAAGGCTTCCGTCGAGCGCAATACCCTGGAAACCCAGGTAAAAGCCTCGATCAACCTCGATGGCAGTGGCAAGGCCCGATTCGATATCGGTGTGCCTTTCCTCGAACACATGCTCGACCAGATCGCCCGGCATGGGCTGATCGATCTGGACATCGAGTGCAAGGGTGACCTGCATATCGACGACCACCATACCGTCGAAGACGTCGGCATCACCCTCGGCCAGGCGTTCGCCCAGGCCATCGGTGACAAGAAGGGCATCCGTCGCTACGGTCATTCGTACGTACCGCTGGACGAAGCGCTTTCGCGTGTGGTCATCGACTTCTCCGGCCGTCCGGGCCTGCAGATGCACGTGCCGTACACCCGCGCCAGCGTGGGCGGCTTCGATGTCGACCTGTTCCAGGAGTTCTTCCAGGGCTTCGTCAACCATGCCCTGGTGACCCTGCACATCGACAACCTGCGTGGTCACAATACCCACCACCAGATCGAAACCGTGTTCAAAGCCTTTGGCCGCGCGCTGCGCATGGCCGTCGAGCAGGACGAGCGCATGGCCGGGCAGATGCCTTCCACCAAGGGATGCCTGTGATGCAGACCGTCGCCGTAATCGACTATGGCATGGGCAACTTGCACTCGGTGGCCAAGGCCCTGGAGCATGTGGGGGCTGGCAAGGTGCTGGTCACCAGCGACGCGGCCGTGATCCGCGAGGCCGACCGTGTGGTGTTCCCAGGCGTTGGCGCGATCCGCGACTGCATGGCCGAGATCCGTCGCCTGGGCTTCGACAGCCTGGTGCGTGAAGTCAGCCAGGACCGTCCGTTCCTCGGTATCTGCGTGGGCATGCAGGCCCTGCTGGACCACAGCGAGGAGAACGACGGCGTCGACTGCATCGGCCTGTTCCCCGGTCAGGTGCGTTTCTTCGGCAAAGACCTGCAGGAAGACGGCGAGCACCTGAAGGTGCCCCACATGGGCTGGAACGAAGTCAGCCAGACCATCGACCATCCCCTGTGGCATGACATTCCCGACCGCGCGCGCTTCTATTTCGTGCACAGCTACTACATCAATGCCGGCAAGCCTGGGCAGGTTGCAGGCCGCGGCCACTACGGCGTCGATTTCGCCGCGGCCCTGGCCGAGGGCTCGCGCTTCGCCGTGCAGTTCCATCCCGAGAAGAGCCATACCCATGGCCTGCAACTGCTGCAGAACTTCGTCAGCTGGGATGGACGCTGGTAAATGAGCAAACCGCGGACCAAGGCCCCGATCATCACCCTGGCGCCCGAGCAGGAGCGCCAGGCGCTCGACACCTTGAAGCGCTTTCTCGAAGACCGCTTCGAGCTGACGCTTGGGTCGTTCGAGGTGGCCGAGGTCCTCGATTTGTTCAGCAAAGAAATTGCACCTCACTACTACAACAGGGCGATTGCCGATGTTCAGCTGCACCTCAAGGAGCGGTTCGAGAGCATCGAGAGCGACCTGTGGGCACTCGAGAAGCCCTGAATTTCACTGATTAGACAGGTTCCCAAGATGCTGATTATCCCCGCTATCGATCTGAAGGACGGTGCCTGCGTGCGTCTGCGCCAGGGCCGCATGGAAGACTCCACGGTATTTTCCGACGACCCGGTGAGCATGGCCGCCAAATGGGTCGAGGGTGGCTGCCGTCGCCTGCATCTGGTCGACCTCAATGGCGCCTTCGAAGGCCAGCCGGTCAACGGCGAAGTGGTCACTGCCATCGCCAAGCGCTACCCGAACTTGCCGATCCAGATCGGCGGCGGCATCCGCTCGCTGGAGACCATCGAGCACTACGTCAAGGCTGGCGTGAGCTACGTCATCATCGGCACCAAGGCGGTCAAGCAGCCTGAATTCGTCGCCGAGGCGTGCAAGGCGTTCCCAGGCAAGGTCATCGTTGGCCTGGATGCCAAGGACGGCTTCGTCGCCACCGACGGTTGGGCCGAAGTCAGCTCGGTGCAGGTCATCGACCTGGCCAAGCGCTTCGAGGCCGATGGCGTCTCGGCGATCGTCTACACCGACATCGCCAAGGACGGCATGATGCAGGGCTGCAACGTGCCCTTCACCAAGGCCCTGGCCGAAGCCACGTCGATTCCGGTGATCGCGTCCGGCGGCATCCACAACCTGGGCGACATCAAGGCCCTGCTGGATGCCAAGACCCCGGGCATCATCGGTGCCATCACCGGCCGCGCCATCTATGAAGGCACCCTCGATGTCGCTGAGGCCCAGGCCTTCTGCGACAACTACCAAGGCTGAGGACAGAACATGGCACTGGCCAAGCGCATCATCCCTTGCCTGGACGTGGACAACGGCCGGGTGGTCAAGGGCGTCAAGTTCGAGAACATCCGCGATGCCGGCGACCCGGTGGAAATCGCGCGTCGCTACGACGAGCAGGGTGCTGACGAGATCACCTTCCTGGACATCACCGCCAGTGTCGATGGCCGTGACACCACCCTGCACACCGTCGAGCGCATGGCCAGCCAGGTGTTCATCCCGCTGACCGTGGGCGGTGGCGTGCGTACCGTGCAGGACATCCGCAACCTGCTCAACGCCGGCGCCGACAAGGTGTCGATCAACACCGCAGCAGTGTTCCACCCCGAGTTCGTGGGTGAGGCTGCCGAGCGTTTCGGTTCCCAGTGCATTGTCGTCGCCATCGACGCCAAGAAGGTCTCCGGCCCCGGCGAGGCGCCGCGTTGGGAGATCTTCACCCATGGCGGGCGCAAGCCGACCGGTCTGGATGCAGTGGCCTGGGCCAAGAAGATGGAAGGGCTGGGGGCCGGTGAGATCCTGCTCACCAGCATGGACCAGGACGGCATGAAGAGCGGTTTCGATCTGGGCGTGACCCGGGCCATCAGCGATGCAGTGGGTATTCCGGTGATCGCCTCGGGCGGTGTCGGCAACCTGCAACACCTGGCTGACGGCATCCTGGAAGGCCATGCCAGTGCGGTGCTGGCGGCGAGCATCTTCCACTTCGGTGAGTACACCGTGCCGGAAGCCAAGGCCTATATGGCTGCGCGCGGGATCGTCGTTCGCTGAACCACTGCCGGGAGGGCTTTGCCCTCCTGAAAAGACACAAGGCCGCTGTCACAGAGAGGGTGCAATACCTCCCCTGTGGCCGCGGCCTTGTGCCGTGACAGGGCCGCACAGCGGCCCCTGTCATTACCCGTGGTTCTTGCCCAGCAGCGCGTGATACAGCTCGCTGTCGCCGAGAATCCCCACCACCTTGTCGTTCTCCTGCAGCACCAGCTTGTTGCCGGTGTGGTAGCGGATCTGCAAGGCCTCGCGCATGCCGATATTGGCATTGACCAAGGTCGGTTTGCGGCCCAGGGTTTCCACATCCTGGCCCGGTACCCAGTTCTGCAGGTCCAGGCCGTTCTGGCCTTGGCGGGCGCGTTTGATCGAGTTGCCTTCGCCCAGGTCCAGCCAGGAATCACCGCCTGGGTCCAGGCATACCGAGCCATTGACCCGCTTGCAGTTGTCCAGGCTGCGCATCAGGCTGCGACCGCACAGCACGTTGAGCGGATTGGTGTGGGCCACGAAGGTGCGTACATAGTCGTCGGCCGGGTTCAGGACGATTTCTTCAGGCTTGCTGTACTGGATGATCCGGCCATCTTTCATGATGGCGATACGGCTGCCCAGCTTGAGCGCCTCGTCCAGGTCGTGGCTGACGAACACGATGGTCTTGCTCAGCTTGTTCTGCAGCTCCAGCAACTCGTCCTGCAGGCCTTGGCGGATCAGCGGGTCGAGGGCCGAGAAGGGTTCGTCCATCAGCAGGATGTCTGCGTCCATGGCCAGCGCCCGGGCCAGGCCCACGCGCTGCTGCATGCCGCCGGAGAGCTCGTCGGGCTTTTTGTTGCGCCATTGGGTCAGGCCCACCAGCTCGAGCTTCTCATCGACCAGCTTGCGCCGCTCTTTCTCGGGACGGCCCTGCATTTCCAGGCCGAAGCTGATGTTCTCGCGCACGGTCAGCCAGGGCATCAGGGCGAACTTCTGGAACACCATGGCGATGCGCTTGGTGCGCATCATCTTCAGTTCCGCCGGGGTGCAGTGGGCGATGTCGATGTGCTTGCCTTCGTGCTCGACGAACAGCTTGCCGCGGCTGACGGTATTCAGGCCGTTGATGCAGCGCAGCAGGCTCGACTTGCCCGAGCCGGACAGGCCCATGAGCACGCAGATCTCGCCTTTGTTGATGTCCAGGTTGGCTTTCTCGACGCCGACCACAAGGCCAGTCTTCTTGAGGATCTGCTCGCGGGTCTGGCCTTGGTCCAGCAGCGCCAGCGCTTCGCGTGGCTTGTTGGAGAAGATGACGTCGACGTCTTCGAAACGAATGATGCTCATGACTCACCTCGTGCCGGCAGCTCCGGTTGCTTGCAGATACGGTCCAGCATGATCGCCAGCAGCACGATCGCCAGGCCCGCCTCGAAGCCCAGGGCGATATCGGCGGTGTTCAGTGCGTTGACCACAGGTTTGCCGAGGCCGTCAGCGCCCACCAGGGCGGCGATCACGACCATCGACAACGACAGCATGATGCATTGGGTAACGCCCGCGGCAATGCTGGGCATCGCATGGGGCAGTTCGATGCGGGTCAGCAGCTGGCGGCGCGAGCAGCCAAAGGCCTTACCGGCGTCGAGCAGTTCCTGGGGCACATCGCAGATACCCAGGTAGGTGAGGCGGATCGGCGCGGCGATGGCGAACACCACCGTGGAGATCAACCCTGGCACCACGCCCAGGCCGAACAGGGTCAGGGTGGGGATCAGGTAAACGAAGGTAGGCACCGTCTGCATCAGGTCCAGGACGGGACGCATGGCGGTGTAGAACATCGGCTTGTGCGCAGCGACGATGCCCAGCGGCACGCCGATGGCCACGCATACCACGGTGGCGAAGGTGACCTGCGCCAGGGTCTCCATGGTTTCCTGCCAGTAGCCGAGGTTGAAGATCAGCAGGAAGGACAGCGCGACAAATGCCGTCAGCGCCCATTTGCGCTGGATCAGGTGCGCCAGGGCGGCGAACAAGGCGATGAGGATGTAGGGGTTGAACCAGGTCAGGGCGCTGGTGACCCCATGGATCATGAATTCCAGGCCCTGGGCGATGGCGTCGAAATAGTTGGCGCCGTTCTGGGTCAACCATTCGACGAATGAGGCGATGTACTGCCCCAGAGGTATTTTCTGATCGATAAGCATGATAGCGAGCTTCCACCTGCAAAGATTGAAATCAGTCCGGGGCGGGCGTTGGCCTGCCCCGAGGTAGTGCCAATTGCTACTGCATCCTTGTTGTTATTGCGTCAGTTTGGCCTTGGCCGCCTCCAGCCCGGGTTTGCCATCCACGGTCGTCACTCCGGCCAACCAGGTGTCGAGCACTTGCGGGTTGTTCTTCAGCCACGCCTTGGCGGCTGCATCGGGTTTCATCTTGTCGTCCAGGACATTGCCCATCAGGGTGCTTTCCATGTCCAGGGTGAACGACAGGTTCTTCAGCAGTTGGCCGACGTTGCTGCATTCCTGCGTATAGCCCTTGCGGGTATTGGTCAGCACGGTTGCCTTGCCGAACTCGGGGCCGAAGAACTCGTCACCGCCGGACAGGTACTGCATCTTGAATCGCTTGTTCATCGGGTGCGGTTCCCAGCCCAGGAACACCACCGCCTCGCCACGTTTCTGCGAGCGGTCCACCTGCGACAGCATGCCCGCCTCGCTGGACTGCACCAGCTTGAAGCCGGCGTCCTTCAGGCCAAAGGCGTTTTTGTCGATCATGCTCTGGATGGTGCGGTTGCCGTCGTTGCCCGGCTCGATGCCGTAGATCTTGCCGCCCAGTTCGTTCTTGAACTTGGGAATGTCGGCGAAGTCCTTGAGGCCCTTGTCATACAGCGCCTGGGGCACGGCCAGGGTGTACTTGGCATTCTCCAGGTTGGCACGCACGGTTTCGACCGTGCCGGCGTCACGGTACTGCTTGATGTCGTTCTCCATGGTCGGCATCCAGTTGCCGAGGAACACATCCAGGTCCTTGCCGGCGGCCAGCGACTTGTAGGTCACCGGTACCGAGATCATGTTGGTGTGAGTCTTGTAGCCCAGGGCTTCGAGTACAACGCTGGTGACGGCGGTGGTCACGGTGATGTCGGTCCAGCCGACGTCAGAGAACCGTACCGTCTGACACTGCTCGGGCTCCACGGCCTGAGCCAACAGAGGTGTTGCGAGCATCGCGACCAGCAAGAGCGAGGGTGAACCTTTCATGGATGGACTCCTGTGATTTTTCTTCGGGTTTCCCGCGGGGCGCCGGGCTTTCTCTAGGCTCCGGTCGACCAGGCCTGCAGAGGGCAGGATGCGAGGCCGTGCAATACGAGTCGCTTTCGATAATCCCCCAGCGTTCGGCAATCGCCTACTGGTGGGGTCGTAACCAGTACAGGACGGGTCGCATCCAGTAAGGGCAATGTCGCATATGGATTTTTCCACCCTCTACCCTGCGTTTTTACGTCACCAGCCCCCTCGAAAGCGGCGCGCAAGGCGCCTGGAGCGGGCGGCGTTGCTGGACAAAAGTACGTCGGTTGCAGACGGCGGGTAGTGGGGCAAAAGCCTGATGATGCGTGCATTCGTGGCAACTCGCGGTATCAGCCTAGCAGTTGCGCAACCCGCCATACGCCGCGGGGAGACAAGCCCATCAAGAGGTGATTCGACAATGGCCATCAGCGTGTTTGACCTGTTCAAGATCGGTGTCGGGCCTTCCAGCTCCCACACCGTCGGCCCCATGCGTGCCGCCGCCCTGTTCGTCCAAGGGCTGCGCCAGCGCGGCGAGCTGGAACAGGTCAGGCGAGTGGAAGTCCGGTTGTATGGCTCGCTGTCGGCGACCGGCGTCGGCCACGGCACCGACAATGCCACCATCATGGGCCTGATGGGTGAGTGGCCCGACTCCATCGACCCCACGGTGATCGCCCCGCGCATCGCCGAATTGCGCGAAACCAGCACTTTGCAGCTCGATGGCCGCCTGCCGGTCGAGTTCGTCTGGAGCCGCGACATGTTGCTGCTGGACGAGAACCTGCCATACCACCCCAACGCCATGACCCTGATCGCCGAAGGCGCGCAAGGTGAGCTGCACCGTGACACCTACTACTCGGTCGGCGGGGGCTTCGTGGTCGACGCCGCCCAGGCCGCCAGCGGTGTGCTGGACGCTGACGAGACGGTGTTGCCCTACGATTTCAACAGCGCGGCCGAACTGCTGAGCCTGTGCAAGCAAAACGACCTGCGCGTGTCGCAATTGATGATGGAGAACGAAAAGGCCTGGCGCAGTGAGGAAGAAATCCGCGCTGGCCTGCTCAAGCTCTGGCACGCCATGCAGGAATGCGTGAACAACGGCCTCAAATACGAGGGCACCCTGCCTGGGGGGCTCAACGTACGACGCCGTGCCGCCAAGCTGCACCGCAGCCTGCAGGAGCTCGGCAAGCCCAATGTGATTGGCTCGACCATGAGCGCCATGGAGTGGGTCAACCTGTTCGCCCTGGCCGTCAATGAAGAGAACGCCGCGGGTGGGCGCATGGTGACTGCGCCTACCAATGGCGCGGCGGGCATCATTCCGGCGGTGTTGCACTACTACATGCGTTTCTCGGATGCAGTCGATGAATCCAACGTGGTGGATTTCTTCCTCGGCGCTGCCGCGGTGGGCATCCTGTGCAAGAAGAACGCTTCGATCTCCGGTGCCGAGGTCGGTTGCCAGGGCGAAGTCGGTTCGGCCTGCGCCATGGCCGCAGCCGGCTTGGCGGAGGTGTTGGGCGCCACCCCGCCGCAGTTGGAAAATGCTGCCGAAATCGCTCTGGAACACAACCTGGGCCTGACCTGCGACCCGGTCGGTGGTCTGGTCCAGGTGCCGTGCATCGAGCGCAATGCCATCGCTGCGGTCAAGGCGATCAACGCCGTGCAGATGGCCCTGCGCGGTGACGGCGAGCACTTCATCTCTCTCGACCAGGTGATTCGCACCATGCGTGATACCGGGGCCGACATGCACGACAAGTACAAGGAAACCTCGCGCGGCGGTCTGGCTGTCAGCGCCATCGAGTGCTGATGCCATTCTTGCCCCTTCTACGGTCGGTGCGCCCCAAATTGGCGCACCGATCGTTCCCTACCGGCTGTCAGTTGTCGCTACCAGAGGTGTCGTTGTCGGTGACACTTATGGATGTCGCTTCTGGGCATCCTTCCCAAAAGTGCTACTTAACTGCTCAGGGGTTACACGCAAAGGCGCTAGCGCGCCTGTTCGCGTTTTCCTACAAATCTGATGGAAAAGCTCTGACAGCCCTGACACGACGTCGTTTTTGGTTTTTTTTGAATGGTCGTTCAATTTCAGGCACGACCTTTGCGTTGTAGTTGGCAAAGCCCCTGCATACGAACTGGGGCCATGACAATAAAACAGTGCCAGCCTGAGGCACACCCTGCATTGTGTGAGGAGAAATCGCGATGACGTCGTACACCTCCGGGACCCCAACCCAGAACCGCACAGCTCCCCAGTCCATCGGGTTTCTCCTGCTGGATAATTTCACCCTGATTTCCCTCGCATCCGCCGTCGAGCCGCTGCGCATGGCCAATCAACTCTCCGGCCGTGAGCTGTACCGTTGGCACACCCTGACCGTCGATGGTGGTCAGGTCTGGGCCAGCGACGGTCTGCAGATCACGCCGGACGCGGCCATGCACAGCGCGCCGCCGATGGACACCGTGATCGTCTGCGGTGGTGTCGGCATCCAGCGCACCGTCACCCGCGAGCACGTCACCTGGCTGCAAGCCCAGGCGCGTCAGTCGCGTCGCCTTGGCGCGGTATGTACCGGTAGCTGGGCGCTGGCGTGTGCCGGGCTGCTCGATGGCTTCGATTGCAGCGTGCATTGGGAGTGTCTTGCTGCGATGCAGGAAGCCTTCCCGCGGGTGAACATGAGCACCCGCCTGTTCACCCTGGACCGTAACCGTTTCACCAGCTCCGGCGGCACCGCGCCGCTGGACATGATGTTGCACCTGATCAGCCGTGACCATGGCCGTGAGCTGTCGGCGGCGATCTCCGAGATGTTCGTCTACGAGCGCATCCGCAACGAACAGGACCACCAGCGCGTGCCGCTCAAGCACATGCTCGGCACCAACCAGCCGAAGCTGCAGGAGATCGTCGCGCTGATGGAGGCGAACCTGGAAGAGCCAATCGATCTGGATGAACTGGCGGTGTATGTATCGGTGTCGCGGCGCCAGCTCGAGCGGCTGTTCCAGAAGTACCTGCACTGCTCGCCGTCGCGGTACTACCTCAAGCTGCGCCTGATCCGCGCGCGGCAGCTGCTCAAGCAGACGCCGATGTCGATCATCGAAGTGGCTTCGGTGTGCGGGTTCGTTTCCACGCCGCACTTCTCCAAGTGCTATCGCGAGTACTTCGGTATTCCGCCGCGTGACGAGCGCGTGGGCTCCAATACCGCCCAGCAGGTGGCGATGATGCCGATCCCGCAGGCCATGGCACTGACCCCGCACAGCGGTCCGATGGCTTCGCTGAGCCAGGCGCGCAACGAGTCGACGTTTGCCAGCGTAAGGCTCTGACAAGCATTGCCGCTTCGCGGATAAACCCGTTCCCACAGGGATCATGTCGAGCCCTGCGGGAGCGGGTCGATCCGCGAAGCGATTCTGCAGTCAGGCGCGGTTCTTGAACTCTGCCAATGCTGGCAGCAGCTGCTTCTCGATGGCCTGGCGCACGGCCGGGAGGATGGTGGCGCTGCCGGTGTACATCTGCTCGACCATGCCTTTGAGCGCGCGTGCGTTGGGCTCGGTCAGCCCCCGCACCACGGCCTCGCAGGCCTGCTCGGCACTGGCGCCCGCCGGAATTTCGAAGCCCCTGGAGCGCAGTTGGCCCAGCAGGTCTTCCTGATCAATCAAATCCGCATGCATCATGGCTGTTGTCCCTTTTATCGCTAAGAGAGTGCTGCTGTGATCTGCAACCGATTCTCTGACCAAGCCGACAGGGCGGCAAGGACAGAATGTCGCAATGGCTTCTTTGGCTAAGAACAGGTCGTTCCCGGCTAAATCCAGCAACCCGGGCTGCCCCACACTGGACGCATTCACGGCAAACGAGGGTTTGGTCACCCTCACTCGTGCAAAGTGGATGTTGCTCGCTCTCTTGGCCCCGGATGCTCACGGCTTTCCGGGGTTATTTTTTTGCCTGCGGGAAACCCTCGCGGGACAAGCCGCTCCTCCTGGACCGGAAGGAGCGGCTTGTCCCGCGATAGGGGGTGCAGTAGCCACAAGGGACGTGTTTCAGCCAGGCAGTTGCATCACCCGCCCGACAAACGCTGCCGCTGGCAGGTCCCGTTGCTCATCCACCAACCCCTGAAGCAGGCCTGCGCTGCGTTCACTGAACGGTGCCGATTTCGGCCCCGCCAGGTCCACGTGCAGGAGCATCTGTTCGCTGGCCGCCAGGGCCTCGTCGAACCCCGCCCGGTGCAGGCTGTGGTACAGGTGCAGGCGCTTGCGATCGAAGCCGATGATCTGCGTCTGCACCCACACCTCGGTGCCCAGCTTCACTTCGTGCAGGTAGTTGATGTGCGCCTCCAGGGTGAACAGCGAATTGCCGCTTTGCCCGCGGCTGTCGGCATCCAGGCCGATGCGCTCCATCAGCGCATCGGTGGCGTAGCTGAAGATCAACAGGTAATAGGCATCGCGCAGGTGTCCGTTGTAGTCGACCCAGTCCTCCTGGACTGGGGTGCGGTAGGTGATCAGTGCGGGCATTGCCGTTTCCTCAATCGCCGAAGGCCATGCCGTGGCGGGCCTTGCTGTTCTTCACTGCGTCGAGCACAGCGAGCAGGGTGTCATCCCGGTAGCGTTCCAGCGCGGCGATGCTGCGATCACCCAGTTGCTCCGAGGTGCCCTCGACCACATCGTCGATCAGCTTGTCGGTCAGCTCCGGCGCCGGCAGGTAGGTCCAGGGCAGCTTGAGCGCTGGGCCGAACTGCGCCATGAAGTGCCGCATGCCTGCGTCGCCCCCGGCCAAGGTATAGGTGAGGAAGGTGCCCATGAACGACCAGCGAAGGCCTGCGCCGAAGCGGATCGCATCGTCGATCTCGCCGGTGCTGGCCACCCCGTCGTTGACCAGGTGCAGGGCCTCTCGCCACAGCGCTTCAAGCAGTCGGTCGGCAATGAAGCCCGGCACTTCCTTGCGCACATGCAGCGGGCGCATGCCCAAGGCGGTGTAGATGGCCTTGGCCGCCTCGATGGCTTCGGGGGCGGTGTGCTGGCCACCGACGATTTCCACCAAGGGCAGCAGGTACACCGGATTGAACGGGTGGCCCACCACGCAGCGCTCGGGGTGTGTGGCGGACTCATAGAACTCGCTGGGCAGCAGGCCCGAGGTGCTGGAGCCGATGATCGCGTTGGGCTTGGCCGCGGCGCTGATCTTGGCGTGCAGGTCGAGCTTCAGGTCCAGACGCTCCGGGGCGCTTTCCTGGATGAAATCGGCGTCACGTACGCATTCCTCGATGGTGGCCACGAACCGCAGGCGATCTTGTGAGGCGCCTGGCGCCAGGCCTTGTTTTTCCAAGGCTGGCCAGGCATTGGCGATACGTTTGCGCAAGGCCTGCTCGGCGCCTGGGGCTGGGTCCCAGGCGATCACGTCCAGGCCGTGGGCCAGGGCGCGGGCAACCCAGCCGCTGCCGATCACGCCGCTACCGAGGGCGGCGAAGGTCTTGATCTCGGTGATGAAGGTCATGGCGATTCTCCGGGGGGCTCAGCGGCGTTTGAGGTTCATTTTTTCGCGGCCTTCGGCCGGGGTCAGGACGCGAGCGCCCATGCGGGTGATGATCTCCACCGCGCGTTCGACCAACTGGCCGTTGCTGGCCAGCACGCCACGGTCCAGATAGAGGTTGTCTTCCAGGCCGACCCGCACGTTGCCGCCGAGCAGCACAGCCTGGGCCGCCATCGGCATCTGCATGCGGCCGATACCGAAACCGGCCCAGGTCACGCCGGCGGGCAGGTTGTCGACCATGGCCTTCATGGTGGTGGTGTCGGCTGGCGCGCCCCATGGGATGCCCAGGCACAGCTGGAACAGCGGATCGTCCAGCAGGCCTTCTTTCATCATCTGCTTGGCGAACCACAGGTGGCCGGTGTCGAAGATTTCAAGTTCGGCTTTCACGCCCAGTTCGGTGATGCGCTTGGCGCCGGCACGCAGTTGGCTCGGGGTCGAGACGTAGATGGCGTTGCCATCGCCGAAGTTGAGCGTGCCGCAGTCCAGGGTGCAGATTTCCGGGAGCAGGGCCTCGACGTGTGCCAGGCGCTCCAGCGGGCCGATCAGGTCGGTGCCTGGGCCGAATTCCATGGGCTTTTCGCCAGGGCCGATCTCCAGATCGCCACCCATGCCGGCGGTGAGGTTGACGATCACGTCCACGTCGGCTTCACGAATGCGCTCCATCACTTCGCGGTACAACGCCACGTCGCGGCTGAAGCGGCCAGTCTGTGGATCGCGGACGTGGCAGTGGACCACGGTGGCGCCGGCCTTGGCGGCTTCGATGGCGGACTCTGCGATCTGTTTGGGTGTGACCGGGACGAGGTGGCTCTTGGCGACGGTGTCGCCGGCGCCGGTCAGTGCACAGGTGATGATGACGTCATGGTTCATGGCGCGGATCCTTCAGGGTATGTCTGTGAGGTCGGTGGTGTGGCTTTCGCGGGTGGACCCGCTCCCATTGGGCCTAGGTGAGCCCTGGGGGCGCGGGGCAACCTCGCTTCCACAGGCGCAGCATCGTGTGTTGTGGGGAGCGGGTTACCCGCGAACCGGTAGAGTCAGTTGGCGCTGAGACTCAGGTTCTCAGCCGCCGGCTTGCCGTCGAAGGTGGTCACGCCTTCGAGCCAGCGTGCCTTGTCCTCGGGGTGGTCCTTGAGCCACTGGCGGGCGGATTCCAGCGGATCCTTGTGATCGAGCAGCGGCTGCATCATGCGGCTCTCGTCCTCGGCACTGAAACTCAGGTTGGCCAGCAGCCGGTGGGCGTTGGGGCAGCGCTCGGCGTAGTCGGGCGCGGTGACGGTCCAGACCGTGGCGCGGCCTTCGTCAGGGCCCAGGGCGTCCTGGCTGCCGCCCAGGTAGACCATATCGAGGTTCACGTTCATTGGGTGCGGCGCCCAGCCGAAGAACACCACCGCCTGCTTGCGCCGCACGGCGCGGTCGACGGCGGCGAGCATGCCGGCCTCGCTGGACTCGACCAGCTGGAACTTGCCCAGGCCGAACTGGTTCTTGGCGATCATCGCTTTGATCTGGGTGTTGGCGCCGGAGCCGGGCTCGATGCCGTAGATCTTGCCGCCCAGCTCCTTCTCGAACTTGTGGATGTCGGCGAACGTCTTCAGGCCCTTGTCGGCCAGGTATTTCGGTACCGCCAGGGTGGCTCGCGCATCTTCCAGGCTGGGCTTGTCGAGGACCTTGACCTGCCCGGCCTGGACGAACGGTGTGATGGTCTGGGTCATGATCGGGTTCCAGTAGCCCAGGAACATGTCCAGGCGCTTGTCGCGGATACCGGCGAAGATGATCTGCTGCGACGCGCTGGTCTGTTTGGTCTGGTAACCCAACCCATCGAGCAGGACCTGGGCCATGGCGCTGGTGGCGATGACATCGGTCCAGTTGACCACGCCAAGGCGCACGTCTTTGCAGGCGGCGGGCTCGGCGGCCAGGAGGGGAGTGGCGAGGGTGCTGCTCAACGCGAGGGACAACAAGCTGCGGCGGATGAAGCTGTGCATGGTGGCTCTCCAACGGCAGTGCATATTGTTATTGGGGCCGGCCTCTGCGGGCCGTGTGAACACGCTACGCTGGTGGCGGGGTGGAAATTCGCACTCTGACGACCAAGAGTTGCACGGAAGCGACCACTTTTCCCGTGGAGCATGCAATGTCTGAAATCATTCACTTTCTGCTGTTGCCCGGCTTTTCGGCAATGGGCTTCATCAGTGCCCTGGAGCCTCTGCGCGTGGCCAACCGCTTCCGTGGCCCGCTGTACCGCTGGCGCGTGTTGAGCCTCGATGGCGGTGCAGTGCAGGCCAGCAACGGCATGTCGGTGAACGCCGATGGCGTGCTGGGGGAGGGGGAGGCGGCGCGCATGCTGCTGATCGTGGCCGGCTTCGAACCACTGGCCTGCTATGGCGCGCAATTGCACCAAGTGCTGCGCCGTCTGGACCATGAAGGCGTGTTGCTGGGTGGCATCGATACCGGGGCGATGGTGCTGGCCGAAGCCGGGCTGCTCGATGGGCACCGGGCGACCGTGCATTGGGAGGCGTTGGAAGCCTTCAAGGAGCGCTACCCCAGGTTGCAGGCCACCCAGGAGCTGTTCGAAATCGATCGACGACGCATCACCTGCGCCGGCGGCACCGCGTCCATCGACCTGATGCTCGACCTGATCGCCCAGACCCATGGCAGTGAATTGGCGGTGCAGGTGTCGGAGCAGTTCGTGCTCGGACGTATCCGTCCGCGACAGGATCACCAGCGCATGCAGATCGCGTCGCGCTACGGCATCAACAACAAGAAGCTGGTGCGGGTGATCGGCGAGATGGAGCGCAACACCGAGCAGCCGCTCAATACCGAGATCCTGGCCGATGCCGTGCAGATCACCCGGCGTCAGCTGGAGCGACTGTTCCGCCTGCACCTGGACGACACGCCCAGTGGTTTCTATTTGCGACTGCGCCTGGACAAGGCCAGGCAGCTGTTACGCCAGACCGACATGAGCGTGCTGGAGGTGAGCATCGCCTGTGGATTCGAGTCGGCGTCGTATTTCACCCGTTGCTATCGGGCGCGGTTCGAGCGATGTCCGCGGGAGGATCGGTTGGTCAAGGTGACCTGATCTCGGGATTGTGACCGCTCAACCCAGGGCCGCGCAGCGGCCCCAGGATCACTGC
Source organism: Pseudomonas guariconensis (assembly GCF_900102675.1). Lineage (GTDB taxonomy): Bacteria > Pseudomonadota > Gammaproteobacteria > Pseudomonadales > Pseudomonadaceae > Aquipseudomonas > Aquipseudomonas guariconensis. The sequence continues at coordinate 152,629 of NZ_FMYX01000012.1, read as the reverse complement.
TGTCCGATGGACTGCAAGTACTCGGAACGGTCATCGCTGCGCTGGGCCACGCAGGTGTTCCAGGCTGCCTCGAAGGCCTTGCTGCCGGGCTTCTCGGCAAAGGTCTCGACTTTGCAGTCGGCGTCGCGCAATTGGGTCCACAGGGTCTCGGCTGCCTGCAGGCGGGCGGTCAATTGCTGGACCTTGTCGTTTTCGTCCGGGTACTGGTCGGTAATGCGCTGGATGAGATCGTCAAAGGCCGATTTGAGCTCCCGCTCGGCGGTCTGCTTGTTGTAGGCAGCGCAGGCGTAGTTCTGCGCGTCGGTCTCGACGTTGTCGCAGGGCGTGCTGTCTTCCTCGCTCGCCTGGGCGCCCAGGGCGACGGCCACCAGGGCCAGCCATGCCATTGATTTCATCCGTTTTCTCCTCAACAGGCTGACGAATCGCAGGGATTCTCGCTCAGCGCGAAGCGCTGCGGTAGATCCCTGAAGAAAAGTTCATGGAAGGCGCTTATCGAGACTCGCTCTCATTGCCAAATCCCGCGGCAGCGGAGGCCTTTGAACGTCTTGACGCTTTCGGCAAACCCCCTGTCGTTTTTGCATCGGGGCGCCTCGGGCCGCAGGCATATGCTGGCCCCAAAGCGCCGGCACAAGGTTTGGCGCAAGCGAACTCTATAAAAGGGGACAGCCTGATGAGCCCAGCCGAACTGCACGCCGACAGCATCGTCATCGACGGTCTGATCATTGCCAAGTGGAACCGCGAACTGTTCGAGGACATGCGCAAAGGTGGCCTCACCGCGGCCAACTGCACGGTATCGGTCTGGGAAGGCTTCAAGGCGACTGTCGACAACATCGCCGCCAGTCAGAAGCTGATCCGCGAGAACAGCGACCTGGTCATGCCGGTGCGCACCACCGCCGATATCCGCAAGGCCAAGGAGCTGGGCAAGACCGGCATCCTGTTCGGCTTCCAGAACGCCCATGCGTTCGAAGACCAGATCGCCTACGTCGATGTGTTCAAGCAGTTGGGCGTTGGCATCGTGCAGATGTGCTACAACACCCAGAACCTGGTAGGCACCGGCTGCTACGAGCGTGATGGTGGCCTGTCGGGCTTCGGTCGCGAGATCGTCGCCGAGATGAACCGCGTCGGCATCATGTGCGACCTCTCCCACGTCGGCTCCAAGACCAGCGAGGAAGTCATCCTCGAGTCGAAGAAGCCGGTCTGCTACTCCCACTGCCTGCCTTCGGGCCTCAAAGAGCACCCGCGCAACAAGTCCGACGAAGAGCTGAAGTTCATCGCCGACCACGGTGGTTTCGTGGGTGTGACCATGTTCGCGCCGTTCCTGGCCAAAGGCATCGACTCGACCATCGACGACTACGCCGAGGCGATCGAGTACACCATGAACATCGTCGGTGAAGACGCCATCGGTATCGGTACCGACTTCACCCAGGGCCACGGCCAGGAGTTCTTCGAGTACCTGACCCACGACAAGGGGTACGCCCGTCGCCTGACCAACTTCGGCAAGATCATCAACCCGCTGGGGATCCGCACTGTCGGCGAATTCCCGAACCTCACCGAGACCTTGCTCAAGCGCGGCCACTCCGAGCGTGTGGTACGCAAGATCATGGGTGAGAACTGGGTAAACGTATTGAAAGACGTCTGGGGCGAGTAAGCCGCTCTCCAAGCCTGAAAGCCTCGGCCAGCAACGTCGGGGCAACCCAATAAAAATTTTGATGGAGTTGAGTTTCCATGGCCAAGATCGCCCCGCAATTGCCAATCGAAGTCGATACCGAGACTGGTGTCTGGACCACCGACGCCCTGCCGATGCTGTATGTGCCGCGTCATTTCTTCGTCAACAACCACATCGGCATCGAGGAAGTGCTGGGCGCTGACGCCTACGCCGAGATCCTCTACAAGGCCGGTTACAAGTCCGCCTGGCACTGGTGCGAAAAAGAGGCCGAGTGCCATGGCCTGGAAGGCGTCGCGGTGTTCGAGCACTACATGAAGCGCCTGTCCCAGCGTGGTTGGGGCCTTTTCGAGATCCAGGACATCGACCTGGATAAAGGCACCTGCAGCGTCAAGCTCAAGCACTCGGCTTTCGTCTACGTCTATGGCAAGTGCGGCCGCAAGGTCGACTACATGTTCACCGGCTGGTTCGCTGGCGCCATGGATCAGATTCTCGCCGCGCGCGGCAGCTCCATTCGGACCGTGGCCGAGCAGGTCTACGGTGGTTCGGAAGAAGGCCACGACGACGGCCTGTTCATCGTCAAGCCGTTGTAAGTCGGAGAGAGCGTCATGGCATTCGAAGCAATGTTCCAGCCGATCCAGATCGGCAAACTGACCATCCGCAACCGCGTGCTCAGCACCGCGCACGCCGAGGTCTACGCCACCGACGGCGGCATGACCACCGAGCGTTACGTCAAGTATTACGAAGAGAAGGCCAAGGGCGGCATCGGCCTGGCCATCTGCGGTGGCTCGTCCGTGGTGGCGATCGACAGCCCGCAGGAATGGTGGTCTTCGGTGAACCTGTCCACCGACCGGATCATCCCGCACTTCCAGAACCTGGCCGACGCCATGCACAAGCATGGCGCCAAGATCATGATCCAGATTACCCACATGGGTCGTCGTTCGCGTTGGGACGGCTTCAACTGGCCGACCCTGATGTCGCCGTCTGGCATTCGTGAACCCGTGCACCGCGCTACCTGCAAGACCATCGAGGTCGAAGAGATCTGGCGTGTGATCGGCAACTACGCCCAGGCCGCACGCCGGGCGAAGGAAGGTGGACTGGACGGCGTCGAGCTGTCGGCTGTGCACCAGCACATGATCGACCAGTTCTGGAGCCCGCGGGTCAACAAGCGTACCGACGAATGGGGCGGTACCTTCGAAGGCCGCATGAAGTTCGGCCTGGAAGTGCTCAAGGCCGTGCGTGCCGAGGTAGGCCCTGACTTCTGCGTGGGCATGCGTATCTGTGGTGACGAATTCCATCCCGATGGCCTGAGCCACGAGGACATGAAGCAGATCGCCGCCTACTACGACGCCACCGGCATGATCGATTTCATCGGCGTGGTCGGCTCGGGTTGCGACACCCACAACACCCTGGCCAACGTCATCCCGAACATGAGCTACCCGCCGGAGCCGTTCCTGCACCTGGCGGCCGGCATCAAGGAAGTGGTCAAGGTCCCGGTGCTGCATGCGCAGAACATCAAGGACCCGAACCAGGCGACCCGCATCCTGGAAGGCGGCTACGTGGACATGGTCGGTATGACCCGCGCCCACATGGCCGACCCGCACCTGATCGCCAAGATCAAGATGGGCCAGATCGACCAGATCAAGCAGTGCGTCGGTGCCAACTACTGCATCGACCGCCAGTACCAAGGCCTGGACGTACTGTGCATCCAGAACGCCGCGACCTCCCGTGAATACATGGGCGTGCCGCACATCATCGAAAAGACCACCGGGCCCAAGCGCAAGGTGGTGGTGGTCGGCGCCGGTCCTGCCGGTATGGAGGCCGCACGCGTGGCCGCCGAGCGTGGCCACGATGTGACCCTGTTCGAGAAGAAGGACCAGATCGGCGGGCAGATCACCATCGCCGCCAAGGCACCGCAGCGCGACCAGATCGCCGGTATCACCCGCTGGTACCAGCTGGAGCTGGCGCGTCTGAAGGTCGACTTGCGCCTGGGCACCGCCGCTGATGCCGAAACCATCATGGACCTGCGTCCGGATGTGGTCGTGCTGGCTGTGGGTGGGCACTCGTTCCTGGAGCAGAACGAACACTGGGGCGCTGCCGAAGGGCTGGTGGTCAGCAGCTGGGATGTGCTCGACGGCAAGGTTGCGCCGGGCAAGAACGTGTTGGTGTACGACACCATCTGCGAATTCACCGGTATGTCCGTCGCCGACTTCATCGCCGACAAGGGCAGCCAGGTGGAGATCGTCACCGATGACATCAAGCCGGGCGTCGCGATGGGCGGTACCACCTTCCCGACCTACTACCGCAGCATCTACCCCAAAGAAGTGATCATGACCGGCGACATGATGCTGGAAAAGGTCTACCGCGAAGGCGACAAGCTGGTGGCGGTGCTGGAGAACGAATACACCGGCGCCAAGGAAGAGCGCGTGGTCGACCAAGTGGTGGTGGAAAACGGCGTGCGTCCCGACGAGCAGCTGTACTACGCACTGAAGGAAGGTTCGCGCAACAAGGGCCAGATCGATATCGAAGCGCTGTTCGCCATCAAGCCGCAGCCGATCCTCAGCCAGCCGGGCGAGGGCTACCTGCTGTATCGCATTGGCGACTGCGTGGCCCAGCGTAACGTCCACGCGGCGATCTACGACGCCTTGCGCCTGTGCAAGGACTTCTGATCGTTAACAGTCGTCGCCACTGAGCGCGGCCCCTGTGGGAGCGGGTTTACCCGCGAAAGCGTCAGCACGAGCAACATGGTTGTCTGATCTGACGCATTCGCGGGTAAACCCGCTCCCACAAGGGGCCGATCCAGCCGCCAGGGCGGTGCAAGAATCCAGCTGTTGTGGGAGCCTCCCATGTTGAACACCCTTCTACCCATCCTGCTGTTCGCTGCCCTTGGCCTGGCGGTGCTCGGCGCCCTGCGCCGGGTGCGCATGTGGCGGCGTGGTCGACCTTCGAAGGTCAACCTGATCGGCGGCCTGCTGGCCATGCCGCGGCGCTATCTGGTGGATCTGCACCATGTGGTCGAGCGCGACAAGTACATGTCCAAGACCCACGTGGCCACCGCCGGCGGCTTCGTGCTGTCGGCCGTGCTGGCGATCCTGGTCCATGGCTTTGGCCTGCAGAGCAAGATCCTCGGCTACGCCTTGCTGGCGGCCACGGTGCTGATGTTCTGTGGCGCCCTGTTCGTCTTCAAGCGTCGTCTGAACCCGCCTTCGCGCCTGTCCAAGGGCCCGTGGATGCGCCTGCCCAAGAGCTTGCTGGTGTTCGCCGCGAGCTTCTTCATCGCCACGCTGCCTGTTGCCGGCATCCTGCCTGAAGGTACCGGTGGTTGGCTGCTGGTCGCCGTGCTGGGCGTGGGCGTGCTGTGGGGCGTGTCGGAGCTGTTCTTCGGCATGACCTGGGGCGGCCCGATGAAGCACGCCTTCGCCGGTGCCCTGCACCTGGCCTGGCACCGCCGCGCCGAGCGTTTCGGTGGTGGTCGCTCCACCGGCCTCAAGCCGCTGGACCTGGAAGACCCGAACGCGCCGCTGGGCGTGGAAAAACCCGTGGACTTCACCTGGAACCAACTGCTCGGCTTCGATGCCTGCGTGCAGTGCGGCAAGTGCGAGGCGATGTGCCCTGCATTCGCCGCCGGCCAGCCGCTGAACCCGAAAAAACTCATCCAGGACATGGTCATTGGTCTTGCCGGTGGCACCGACGCACAGTTCGCCGGCAGCCCTTATCCGGGCAAGCCGATCGGCGAGCATGGCGGTCACCCGCATCAGCCGATCGTCAATGGCCTGGTCGACGCCGAGACCCTGTGGTCGTGCACCACCTGCCGCGCCTGCGTCGAGGAATGCCCGATGATGATCGAGCACGTCGATGCCATCGTCGACATGCGCCGTCACCTGACCCTGGAAAAAGGCGCGACCCCGAACAAGGGCGCCGAGGTGCTGGACAACCTGATCGCCACCGACAACCCTGGCGGCTTCAACCCAGGCGGTCGGATGAACTGGGCGGCCGACCTCAATCTCAAGCTGATGTCCGAGGTCAAGAGCACCGAGGTGCTGTTCTGGGTCGGTGATGGTGCCTTCGACATGCGCAACCAGCGCACCCTGCGGGCCTTCGTCAAAGTCCTCAAGGCCTCCGGTGTGGACTTCGCCGTGCTCGGCCTGGAAGAGCGTGACAGCGGCGACGTGGCGCGCCGGCTGGGCGATGAGGCGACTTTCCAGCAACTGGCCAAGCGCAACATCCAGACACTGAACAAGTACCGCTTCCAGCGCATCGTCACCTGCGACCCGCATAGCTTCCATGTGCTGAAGAACGAGTACGGCGCCTTGGGCGGTGAGTACCAGGTACAGCACCACAGCACCTACATCGCCGAACTCATTGCGGCCAACAAGCTCAACCTGGGCCAGCACAAGGGTGGCAGCGTCACCTATCACGATCCGTGCTACCTGGGCCGTTACAACGGCGAGTACGAGGCGCCTCGCGATGTGCTCAAGGCCCTCGGCATCGAGGTTCGCGAGATGGAACGCTCCGGCTTCCGCTCCCGTTGCTGTGGCGGTGGCGGCGGTGCGCCGATCACCGACATCCCGGGCAAGCAGCGTATCCCTGACATGCGCATGGACGACATCCGCACGACCGAGGCAGAGCTGGTGGCCGTGGGTTGCCCACAGTGCACCGCGATGCTCGAAGGCGTGGTCGAACCCCGTCCGCAGATCAAGGACATCGCCGAGCTCGTCGCCGACGTGCTGATCGAGGACGACGCTCCTGCCAGCGCCAAATCCCAAGCGGCCAAACGTGAACCTGCGGAGGTGCACTGATGAGCGACATCATCCGCCGCGACCCTCGTGCCGAGTGGATCGCCCGTAACCGTCTGCATCCGCTGCACGCGGCGATGCAGACGCAACAGACCCGCTGGATGGGGCCCAACGGCCTCATCCGCAAGAACCCCCATGCGATCGCCGCCGGCTTCATCGGCCCCAACGGCCTCAAGCGCATCGACCGAAGCGGCGCCCAACAGGGCACCGCTGGCGGCGGTCGCCGCACTGCAGCGGCCGAGGTGCAGCTGCCGCTGCATCAGGTCGCGCAGCCGGCGTTCTATATCGCCGTGGTTCCGGACATGGTCGGTGGTCGCCTGGGCAGCCACGACCGCGACCTGCTGGGCCTGGCCCACAGCCTGGCCGGCAGCGACGGCGCCGTCCTGGCGATCGTGTTCGGCGAACACAAGGAAAGCAACTTTTCCACAGCCGGCGTCGACCGGTTGCTGGTCATCGAAGGCGAAGCGTTCGAAGGTTATGCACCGGAGCAGTTGGTGCAGGGTCTGCGCGCTGTGGATAACCAGTTCACCCCGCGCCACTGGCTGCTGCCAGACAGCCGCACCGGTGGTGGCGAGCTCGGCCGGCGCCTGGCCGCCGCGTTGGGCGAACGCCCGGCGACGCGGGTATGGCAAGTCAAGGACGGCCAGTGCATCGGCCGAGCCGGGGCGGGCCAGCAGGACCTGCAGCGCGGTCTGCCGCGCCTGATCCTGGCGGCGGCCGAATGCTCCGACCCGGTCAGCGAAACCCGTCACGAAGCGCTGCCGGTGGAGTTGTCCACAAGCGTGGCGCGCAGCCTGTCGCGTATCGAAGACCTGGGCCCGGTGGCGGTGGATCCTGCGGCCATCGCCATGGCCGAATCGGAGTTCATCGTCTCCGGCGGCAACGGCGTCAAGGATTGGGATCTGTTCCACAAGGCGACCGCCGCCCTCGGTGCTACCGAAGGCGCTTCGCGGGTGGCGGTGGACGATGGTTTCATGCCCCGCAACCGCCAGGTGGGTGCCACCGGTACCTGGGTCACGGCACGTGTCTATGTGGCTGTGGGTATCTCCGGGGCGATCCAGCACCTGCAGGGCATCGGTGCCTGCGACAAGGTGGTGGCGGTGAACATGGACCCAGGCTGCGACATGATCAAACGGGCGGACCTGTCGGTGATTGGCGACAGTTCGGCGATTCTCCAGGCGTTGATCGAGGCTGTGGACAACTACCGCAGCGCCGGTCAGCGCGACGCGGCATAAGGGCACGAGCATGAGTACGAAAGTCATCAGCCTGGTCTCCATCGGCGCTCACCCCAGCTCCGGCCGCACCCGTCGTGCCGAGCAGGACTCACGTGCCGTCGAGCTGGGTTTGCAGCTGGCTGGGGATAACTTGCAGGTGGTGCATGCCGGCGATCCTCGCGAGGAAGCGCTGCGCGCATACCTGGGCATGGGCCTGGATCATCTGGATGTGCTGGAGCAGCCGGCAGGTGCCGATGTGCTCGGCGTGCTGGGCGATTACCTGCGCGACGCCGGGGCACAACTTGTGCTGACCGGCAGCCAGGCGGAAACCGGCGAAGGCTCGGGCATGTTGCCGTTCTTGCTGGCCGAGCGCCTGGGCTGGCCACTGGTGGTGGGCCTGGCTGAGGTCGAGTCCATCGACAACGGCACCGCGCAAGTCCTACAGGCCTTGCCACGTGGGCAGCGGCGTCGGCTGAAGGTGCGCCTGCCGCTCTTGGCGACTGTGGATAACGCGGCGCCCAAGCCACGCCAGAGCGCCTTTGGTCCCGCGCGCCGGGGCGTGTTGGCGGCGCGCAACGTGGCGGTGGTCGAGGATGAACTGCTGGCCGATGCCGAGCTGCAGCCGGCCCGTCCACGGCCCAAGCGGCTGAAGGTGATCAAGGCCAAGAGTGGCGCCGACCGCATGAAAGCCGCTACGGCCAAGGCCAGCGGTGGGGGCGGCAAGGTGCTCAAGGATGTTTCTCCACAAGAAGGCGCCGAGGCGATCCTGAAGTTGCTGGTGGAAGAAGGGGTGCTGCGCTAGCGGTTGCCCGTTCAAGAGCCAAAGCCCACGTTGCATGGCCTGCAGCGTGGGCTTTTTTCATGGTGTTTCGCAGCCCTTCGCAGACTTGGTCAGCGACCCTTAGGTTTTTACACACCGAATCTGTTTGCCAACCTGTTGATAAAGTGTTCGCGCCTCTCTACAGGCCCCGTCATATCAAGCCTGCAGAGAGCTGGTTGTTATTTGACCACCCCAGCCGATCAACGCCACACGGTCTTTTCATTCCAAGCGGCCCAGGTTGCCCACAATCGCTGTTGGCGTCTCTGTGGATAATCTGTTTGGTAGCGGCGCAATCCCTTGATCTGCCTGGGCTGCAGAGGTTTGGTCAATAATTGATCAATGGCTGCGAAACGGCTGTGCAGCACGTTTGTGTCGGGCGCTCTGGAGGTCTATCCACAGGCATTGGCCGCACGCCTGCATATTGCCCACAAAGTCTGTTGGCCGCTCTGTGGACAACGTGTTCGGCGAACGCTAGAGCCCTTGTAATCAAAGGCTTGTAGAGGAATGGTCAAATAATGATCAAAGCGTCCGGCTACTGCTCGGCCCACGTTTCCACAAATACTGTGCGCCAGGCTGTGGATAAAATGTTGGTCGGTGGCTGCAGGCCTTGGGAGGCCTTGGCTGGGGGAAGGTTGATCAAGAATTGATCATCGCTCTTCATGACCGGACTGTGCTGTTGGCCCGATTCGAGCAAAAAAAAGAGCAGCCACCTGGCTGCTCTTTTCGTTTCGCGTCGATGCCTTACTGCGCTTTGACTTCCTTCAGGTACGGCGCTGGCTCCGCCCCCAGGTTGTTCAGCACGCGCTGGGAGTACCAATCGATGAAGTTGACCACGCCGAACTCGTAGGTCTTGGAGTACGGGCCGGGCTGGTAGGCGGTGGAATTGATGCCGCGCTGGTTCTCTTCAGCCAAACGGCGGTCCTGGTCGTTGGTGGCGTCCCAGACCTTGCGCATGTTTTCCGGGTCGTAGTCGACACCTTCGACGGCATCCTTGTGCACCAGCCACTTGGTGGTGACCATGGTTTCCTGGGCGCTGATGGGCCACACGGTGAACACGATCATGTGGTCGCCCATGCAGTGGTTCCAGGAGTGCGGCAGGTGCAGGATACGCATCGAGCCCAGGTCCGGGTTCTTGATGCGGCCCATCAGTTTCTTGCACGCCTGCTTGCCGTCCATGGTCATGGACACGGTGCCCTTGAGCAGCGGCATGCGCACGATGCGGTTACGCAGGCCATGGCTCTTGTGCAGGTACGGGATCTTCTCGGCTTCCCAGGCTGCAGCGGAGGCGGCGACGTGATCCTTGAACGCCTGGTCGGCGCGTGGGTCGTTGGTATCGTCCCACTCCAGCAGTGTCTTGAGCAGCTCAGGGTGCGAACCGTTGCAGTGATAGCACTCACGGTTGTTCTCCAACACCAGCTTCCAGTTGGCTTTTTCCATCAAGGTGGTCTGCACCGCCACCTTGGTGTTCTCCATGTCGTACGGTTCCATGTAGTGATCGAGCGTTGCCAGGAACTCGTCGATCGCTGGCGGGTTCTCGGCCAGGCTGATGAAGATATAGCCACCGGCGGTCTTCACGTGCACTGGCTTGAGGCCGTACTGCTTCATGTCGAAGTCGGCGCCCATCTCGGTGCCGGCGAACAGCAGGCGACCGTCGATTTCATAGGTCCACTGGTGGTATGGGCAGACCAGCTTGGCCACCTTGCCCTTGTCGCTGGTGCACAGGCGCGAACCGCGGTGACGGCAGACGTTGTGGAACGCATGCACTTGGCCTTCGGCGCCACGGATAACGATGATCGGGTTCTTGCCGATCTGCAGGGTCAGGAAGTTGCCCTTGGTCGGAATCTCGCACGTCATGCCGGCGATCAACCACTCCTTGTGGAAGATCTCCTGCATGTCGATCTGGAACAGACGCTCGTCGGTGTAGAAAGGCTGGGGCAGCGAGTAGGTGCGCTCGCGGGTCTGCAGCATCTCGGCGGTGGCCTTGCGTGCAGCTTCCAGTGGATCGCCCAGGCTCAGGGTTGCGGTGACGTCCATCGTTTGGTCCTCAGGGCCGTATGCGGCCGGCGAAAGTGGCTAATCGTTGTTGTGGTTTGCCGCAAGGCTGCTTGCTAAAAACAGCTGTTTCATTTGCCGTGGAGTGTGCGTTCGCCGCCGACAGGAACCATATCCACGGGCGACATGGCCGAATCCGATTCCGACGCGCCAGCCCTTGTAGCGCGGGGCTGGTCGCGATAAGCACGCCGATGTCGCTGATAGGAATGTACTTCGTCGCCGGCTTGCGCATTATCGGAGCCATGAAGGCCGGTAGTCGGCCGCTGGAGAAGAACATGTCCGATACCTTCCTCAATCCGGTCACGACCCAGACCTGGGCCAACGGCCGCCATGTGGTGCGCTGCGTCAAGGTCATCCAGGAGACCTGGGACGTGCGCACCTTCTGTTTCATGGCCGACCAGCCGATCATGTTCTTCTTCAAGCCTGGGCAGTTCGTCACCCTGGAACTTGAGATCGATGGCAAACAGGTGATGCGCTCGTACACCATTTCCAGCTCGCCATCGGTGCCCTACAGCTTCTCGATCACCGTCAAGCGGGTACCCGGCGGGCAGGTGTCCAACTGGCTGCACGACAACATGCACGAGGGCTTCGAGCTGGCGGTGCACGGACCGGTGGGGCTGTTCAACGCCATCGACTTCCCGGCGCCGAAGGTGCTGTACCTCTCCGGCGGTGTCGGTATCACCCCCGTGATGTCCATGGCCCGTTGGTTCTACGACACCAATGGCAATGTCGACATGGTCTTCGTCCACAGCGCCCGTTCGCCGAAGGACATCATCTACCACCGCGAACTGGACCAGATGGCCTCGCGGATCCCTAATTTCAGTCTGCACATCATTTGCGAGAAGCACGGCCTGGGCGAGCCCTGGTCGGGCTACCGTGGCTACCTGAATCAGCGCCTGATGGAGCTGATCGCGCCTGACTACATGGAGCGGGTGGTCTTCTGCTGCGGCCCGACGCCTTACATGAACGCGGTCAAGCGCATGCTCGAGGCGGTGGGCTTCGACATGCGCAACTACCACGAAGAGTCGTTTGGCGCGACCCCGGCGGAGGCCAAGGCCGATGCTGTGGAACATGCCGAGCAGGCGGCCGAGGCGGCCGAGGAACTCGACGCGGCCGACCTCAACCTGGTGGAGTTCGTCGGCAGCGACAAGAGCATCCGTATCGCCCCGGGCGAGACGGTGCATGCGGCTGCGGCGAAGGTCGGGCTGATGATCCCCAAGGCCTGCGGCATGGGCATCTGCGGTACCTGCAAGGTACTCAAGCTCGGCGGCGAAGTGGTCATGGACCACAACGGCGGCATCACCGAGGAAGACGAAGCCGAAGGCTACATCTTGTCGTGCTGCAGTGTCCCGCAAGGGGATGTGCGGATCGACTACTGATCCAGCCCATTCCTACATTTTGCGGGTGAACCCGCTCCAGCAGGTCGATGCAGAACCTGTGGGAGCGGGTTTATCGAGGCGTCGAACCGCCGCGAATGTATTCATCAAGTGCGAAAACGCGCCACCAGGCCGTTGAGGTCCACCGCCAGACGGGAAAGGTCGGCGCTGGCCACGCTGGTCTGATGTGCCCCGGTCGCGCTCTGCACCGACAGATCATTGATGTTCACCAGGTTGCGGTCCACCTCCCGAGCCACCTGGGCCTGCTCTTCGGCGGCGCTGGCGATCACCAGGTTGCGCTCGTTGATCTGCGCCACCGCGCTGGCGATGCTGTCCAGTGCCAAGCCGGCACCACGGGCGATGTTAAGGGTCGATTCGGCACGTTCGGTGCTGGTGCGCATCGACGTGACCGCTTCTTCGGTCCCGCCCTGGATGCTGGCGATCATCCGTTCGATCTCGCTGGTCGACTGCTGGGTGCGGTGGGCCAGGGCCCGTACCTCGTCAGCCACCACGGCAAAGCCCCGGCCAGCCTCGCCGGCACGGGCGGCTTCGATCGCGGCATTGAGTGCCAGCAGGTTGGTCTGATCGGCCAGGCCACGAATCACATCCAGGACCTTGCCGATATCCCGGGACTGGGATGCCAGACGGGTGACCAGTGTCGCGGTGGCTTGCACATCACTGCTCATGCGCTCGATGGCGCCCACCGTCTCCAGCACCAGATCGCGTCCATCGCCCGCCGAACGGCTGGCCTCGCTGGAGGCTTCGGAGGTGCTCACGGCATTGCGCGCCACTTCTTCCACCGCGCTGGTCATTTCGGTGACTGCGGTGGCGGCTTGTTCGATCTCGTTGTTCTGCTGCTGCAGGCCTCGAGCGCTTTCGTCGGTGACGCAGTTGAGCTCCTCGGCGGCCGAGGCCAGCTGGGTAGCCGAGCCTGCGATCAGTTGCAGGGTGTCGCGCAGCTTGTCCTGCATCCGCGCCATGGCGCGCAGCAGGCGGGCGGCTTCGTCGTTGCCCTCGGCGCGGATCACTTGGGTCAAATCACCGTCGGCGACCTGTTCGGCGGCCTTGAGCGCTTCATCGATCGGCTTGACGATGCTGCGGGTCAACAGGAAGGCGCACAGCAGGGTCAGCACGGTAGCGGCCACCAGCAGGCCGATGACCAGGGTGAAGGCGGTGTCATATTGGCTGGCGGCTCTGGCATTGGTGGCTCGGGTCTGGTCGGTGTTGATGCGCACCAGGTCCGCCATGGCTTGGTTGATCTGCTCGGCATTTTCGAACAGCTCGCGGTTGATCAGATTTTGCAGCTCTTCCACGCGATCGGCCTGGCTGAAGCTGCGCATGCGCGCTTCTAGCTGGCGGTACTGGCCAAGCAGTTGGTTGTAGCGATCGAAGGCGGCTTGCTCCTGGGGGCCTTCCACCAGTGTGCGGTAGGTGTCGCGTATCTTGTCGATCTGCGCGTTGCGCTCGTCCATCTGGCGTTGGGTGTCTTGCTGGAACTGTGGGTCGCGGTTGAGCACCAGGCGGTAGGCGAGGGTGCGCATGCGCAGGTTGAGCAGGGCCAGTTCATCGAGCGTCTTGATGCTGGGCACGCTCACCGCTTCGATGGCCAGGCCAGCCTGGCGGATGTTGCCCATCTGGATGAGGGAGAAGGTGCCAAGGCCAAGCATCAGCGCGCCGATCAGGGCAAAGCCCAACAGCGCACGCGGGGCAATGTTCATATTGCGTAGGGACATGGGTTGTAATCCGGGCAAGGAATAAAATGCGCGTTCCCTGCGACAGAATGTGACCTGCTCGGGTTATCGGTAGAAACGGGCCGCGCTTGAATGAAATTGTGAGCCTGCTATCGAGTTTCCGGACAGGTGGTTGACCCAGGTCGGAACAAGCCCGGCCCAGGCCTGTCAATCTGCCCAGGCTAAAGCCTTTGTGTCCCGATATTTAATGGCGAGGACGCGCGCTTTTCTTTATCGTGTGCGCCCTTTGCAACAACCCGAGATAGACCCCCATGTTGGAAGCTTCCCTGAATCAACTCGAGCAACTGGTCAACGACCTGATGCAGAAAAACGCTCAACTCACCGAGCAGAACACCGCCCTCGGCCAGGAACTGGCCCAGGCCAAGGAAGAGAATGAAACCCTGCAGCTGTCGCTGATGGAGCAGGAAGAGAAGCACGGCGCCACCGCGGCCCGTATCCAGGCGCTGGTAGAGCGCGCCAGCGCAGGTGTCGTCAACGCATGAGACTGCAAGCGCAGCCGATCAATGTCGTGTCCATTCTGGGCAACGACTATTCGATCAAGGCGCCCCAAGGCCAGGAAGAGACCCTGGCGCAAGCCGTGCGGATGCTCAACACCGCCTTGGCCGAAACCAAGCGTCAATACCCCACCCTGATCGGTGACAAGCTGCTGGTGCTGGCAGCCCTGAATCTGTGTTCCAAGCAGGTCGAGTTGCAAAAGGAACATCAGCAGACCCTCGAGCGGACCCAGGCGCAGATCGACGCCACGGTGGACGCTATCGTTCGGACCATCGCCGAACAGTAATTGCCTGACCTCGGGTTTGCCGCGAATGCATCGGTGAGTTTCGCATCGCATTCGCGGGTAAACCCGCGCCATCGTCTGGCGTCATCCCAGGATTCGAAGTGAGCCGGGCGCGTGCGAGCGTGTTCGCCCGCCACCGCGCCAGTCGCTTTAGCATCGGATCTTGCGGCAAAAACGACGCGCCACGGGTCGTGGACATTGTTTTAGATCACTGGAATAACCGGATACGTAAGTGTATACAATCACCCAAAATAATAATGATTGGGGAGTTGGGGCATGCGGATCTGGCGGCGGAGTATCCAGTGGCAGTTGATTGCGAGCATGGGCGCAGCCCTGCTGGCGAGCATCCTGGTGGTGGTAGGGGTGTATACCGAGGCGGTCAACCGCCTGACCGAACGTTACCTGGTGGATACGGCACTGCCGGCCAGCGTCGAAGCGATCCGCAACGACATCGAGCGCATGCTCGGCAAGCCGCTGGTGGCGGCGGCCGACATTGCCGGCAACACGCTGCTGCGTGATTGGCTCGCAGCCGGCGAAGACCCCGCCCAAGCCCCCCGTTTTCTCGAGTACCTGGAGGCTGCTAAACAGCGCAACCAGGCCTTCACTACATTGTTCGCCTCCACGGCGACCGGCCACTACTACAACGAGAAAGGCCTGGATCGCACCCTCAGCCGTGATAATCCGAAGGACAAATGGTTCTACGGCTACATCGACAGCGGCGCCGAACGCCTGATCAATATCGACATCGATGGCTCCACCGGGGAGTTGGCGCTGTTCATCGATTACCGGGTCGAAAAAGACGGACAACTAGTGGGCGTGGCGGGTATGGGGCTGCGCATGACGGCGTTGTCGAAACTGATCCATGACTTTAGTTTCGGTGAGCGCGGGCGGGTGTTCCTGGTGCGCAACGACGGCCTGATCCAGGTCCACCCGGATCACGAATTCAGCGGCAAGCGCCAGTTGGCCGAGCAGGTCGGCGAGCAGGCGACCCAAGCCGTGTTGGGTAAGGGTGAAGGCCTGCGCAAGGTGCGTTTCAGCCGCGACGGCGAAGCGTTTCTTGCGCTGGGCCTACCGCTTCGCGATCTGAACTGGACGTTGGTGGCCGAGGTGCCGGAAGACGAAATCTACGCACAGATGCACGAAGCGGTGTGGCTGACCAGCCTGATCGGTGGCGCGGTGGCGTTAGTGTCGTTGCTGTTGGTGGTGTTGCTGGCGCGTGGGCTGGTACGTCCGATCCGCCAGGTCACCACGGCGCTGACCCAGATCGGCAGCGGGGCTGGCGACCTCAGTCAGCGGCTGGACGATACGCGTGAGGACGAGCTGGGCGACCTGGCCCGCGGGTTCAATCGGTTCCTCGACAGCCAGCGGGTGCTGATCGGCGAGGTGCTGCGCACCACCGAGCGCCTGCACCGGTCGGTGGAGCAGGTGACCCGCGTGGTGGACAACACCGCCGACCGTTCCAGCCGCCAGCAGGAGATGACCGAAATGGTCGCCACCGCCGTGCACGAAATGGGACTGACCGTGCAGGACATCGCGCAAAACGCCGGCAATGCCGCCCATGCCTCGCAGTCGGCGCGCGACGAGGCCCTGCAGGCGCGCGAGGTGGTGCGCCGGTCGATCCACAGCATCGAAGGCATGTCCGGGGAAATCAGCCGGGCGGCGGAGGCGGTGAGCCAGCTGGCCGACGAAGTCGCCTCGATCGACGAGGTCTTGGCCGTGATCCGCAGTATTTCCGAACAGACCAACCTGTTGGCCCTCAATGCGGCCATCGAGGCGGCGCGAGCGGGTGAAATGGGGCGCGGCTTTGCCGTGGTCGCCGATGAAGTGCGCACGCTGGCGCGGCGTACTCAGGTGTCCACCGACGAGGTGCAACAGATGATCCAGCGCCTCAAGCAAGGCGCAGGCACCGCTGTGGCGTCAATGAATGCCGGGCAGCAGGCGACCGGGGGCGGGGTAGAGTCCAGCCAGCGCACCGGTGCCTCGCTGGGGGCGATCACCGATCAGGTGGAGCACATCAGCGACATGAACCATCAAGTAGCCACGGCGACCGAAGAGCAGTCGGCGGTGACCGAGGAGATCAACCGGACTGTGCAGGGGATTTCCGACCTGGCCCGGGAGACGGCGGCCGAAGTGCAGGCCTGTCGGGACGAGTGCCAGGCGTTGCGTGGCCTGGCCGATGACCTGGCGCGGCAGATGGGCGGGTTCAAGCTCTAGGTCGGTGTTGGACGCTTCGCGGGTAAATCGGGGCGCCCAACCGCCGCTCCGATTTACCCGCGGACATCAGGCGCCGACGACGGCGCGGATGTCCTGCGCCAGTTCACGCACTCGCGCTTCTTGCGTATCCCACGAGCACATGAACCGCGCGCCACCGCTGCCGATGAAGGTGTAGAAGCGCCAACCCTTGGCGCGCAGCGCCTCCAACGCGGCTTCCGGCATTTGCAGGAACACGCCGTTGGCCTGCACCGGGAACATCAGCTCCACGCCCGGCAGGTCGCTCACCAGCGAGGCCAGCAGTTGTGCGCAATGGTTGGCGTGGCGGCCATAGCGCAGCCAGGCGCCGTCTTCGAGCAGGCCGACCCAGGGCGCGGAGAGAAAACGCATCTTCGACGCCAGCTGGCCCGCCTGTTTGCAGCGGTAATCGAAGTCATCGGCCAGGGCGCGGTTGAAGAACAGGATCGCCTCGCCCACGGCCATGCCGTTCTTGGTACCGCCGAAGCACAGCACATCCACCCCGGCCTTCCAGGTCAGCTCCGCCGGTGTGCAGCCCAGGGAAGCGCAGGCGTTGGAAAAGCGGGCGCCGTCCATGTGCAGGTTCAGCCCCAGCTCCTTGCAGGTGGCGCTGATCGCCCGCAGCTCGTCGGGGTTGTACACCGTGCCCACTTCGGTGGCCTGGGTGATGGTCACCACGCGTGGCTTGGGGTAGTGGATGTCCTGGCGCTTGAGCGCGACTTCGCGGATCGATTCGGGCGTCAGCTTGCCGTCTACACTGCGTGCGGTGAGCAGCTTGGAGCCGTTGGAGAAGAACTCCGGCGCACCGCACTCGTCGGTCTCGACGTGGGCGGTCTCGGAGCAGATGACGCTGTGGTAGCTCTGGCACAGGGAGGCCAGGGCCAGGGAGTTGGCGGCGGTGCCGTTGAAGGCGAAGAACACCTCGCAGTCGGTTTCGAACAGCTCGCGGAAATACTCGGCGGCGCGTTCGGTCCATTGATCGTCGCCATAGGCGCGCTCGTGACCCAGGTTGGCTTTTTCCATCGCGGCCCAGGCTTCGGGGCAGATGCCGGAATAGTTGTCGCTGGCGAATTGTTGGCTGTTATCAGTCATGACATCTGTCCTTTTTACGACGCAGATCCGCACTCTAAACCATCGATTCAGCGGTTGCCTATACAAGGCCTGTTCGAGCAACTGGCTGTATTGATCTTGCGGGCTTCTTCGCGGGTAAACCCGCTACCACAGGGATTGCACAGCCCCTGTAGGAGCGGGTTTACCCGCGAAGGGGCCCGCACAGGCACCAGGCAGATGCGAATGTCGTAAACGCGCCATTGCAAGGCGTGCGCAGGCATCTGAGTCGCCCTCGCCGGTCATACCATCGCCTCAAAGGGCCACAGTGCCTCAAGACAAGAAATGATCGCTGCCGGGAGAAACAAGATGTTCAGCAAGCAAGACCAGATCCAGGGTTACGACGACGCACTGCTGGCGGCGATGAATGCCGAAGAACAGCGCCAGGAAGATCACATCGAGCTGATCGCCTCGGAGAACTACACCAGCAAGCGCGTCATGCAGGCCCAGGGCAGCGGCCTGACCAACAAGTACGCCGAAGGCTACCCAGGCAAGCGCTATTACGGTGGCTGCGAGTACGTCGACAAGGTCGAGGCGCTGGCGATCGAGCGCGCCAAGCAGCTGTTCGGCGCCGACTACGCCAACGTCCAGCCGCACTCCGGCTCCTCCGCCAACAGCGCCGTCTACCTGGCCCTGCTGCAGCCCGGCGACACCATCCTGGGCATGAGCCTGGCCCATGGCGGTCACCTGACCCACGGCGCCAAGGTGTCGTCCTCGGGCAAGCTGTACAACGCGGTCCAGTACGGCATCGACAACACCACCGGCCTGATCGACTACGACGAAGTCGAGCGCCTGGCGGTCGAGCACAAGCCGAAGATGATCGTCGCCGGCTTCTCCGCCTACTCCAAGACCCTGGATTTCCCACGGTTCCGCGCCATCGCCGACAAAGTGGGCGCACTGCTGTTCGTCGACATGGCCCACGTTGCCGGCCTGGTTGCCGCTGGCCTGTATCCGAACCCGATTCCGTTCGCCGACGTGGTCACCACCACCACCCACAAGACCCTGCGTGGTCCGCGTGGCGGCCTGATCCTGGCCAAGTCCAACGAAGAGATCGAGAAGAAGCTCAACGCTGCCGTTTTCCCGGGCGCCCAGGGTGGCCCGCTGATGCACGTGATCGCTGCCAAGGCCGTGTGCTTCAAGGAGGCGCTGGAGCCTGAATTCAAGACCTATCAGAAGCAGGTCATCGCCAACGCCCAAGCCATGGCCAAGGTGTTCATCGACCGCGGCTACGACGTGGTTTCCGGCGGCACCGACAACCACCTGTTCCTGGTCAGCCTGATCCGTCAGGGCCTGACCGGCAAAGACGCCGACGCCGCCCTGGGTCGCGCCCATATCACCGTCAACAAGAACGCCGTACCTAACGACCCGCAGTCGCCGTTCGTCACCTCGGGCCTGCGCATCGGTACCCCGGCCGTCACCACCCGTGGCTTCAAGGAAGCCCAGTGCGTTGCCCTGGCTGGCTGGATCTGCGATGTGCTGGACAACCTGGGTGATGCCGACGTCGAAGCCGACGTTGCCAAGAACGTCGCCGCCCTGTGCGCGGATTTCCCGGTCTACCGCTGAGTGGAGTAACCAACCATGCAACGCTATTCGGGCTTCGGCCTTTTCAAACACTCCCTCAGCCACCACGAGAACTGGCAGCGCATGTGGCGCACGCCGACGCCGAAGAAGGTGTACGACGTGGTCATCGTCGGCGGTGGCGGCCATGGCCTGGCCACGGCCTACTACCTGGCCAAGGAGCACGGCATCACCAACGTCGCGGTGATCGAGAAGGGTTACCTAGGCGGCGGCAACACCGCCCGTAACACCACCATCGTGCGTTCCAACTACCTGTGGGACGAGTCGGCCAAGCTGTACGAACACGCCATGAAGCTGTGGGAAGGCCTGTCCCAGGACATCAACTACAACGTGATGTTCTCCCAGCGTGGTGTGTACAACCTGTGCCACACCCTGCAGGACATCCGCGATTCCGAGCGTCGGGTCAACGCCAACCGCCTCAATGGCGTGGACGGTGAGCTGCTCAACACCGAGCAGGTCGCCGCCGAAATCCCGTACCTGGACTGCTCGAAGAACACCCGCTACCCGATCCTCGGTGCGACCGTCCAGCGCCGTGGCGGCGTGGCCCGTCACGATGCCGTGGCCTGGGGCTACGCCCGTGCCGCCGACGCCCTGGGCGTCGATCTCATCCAGCAGACCGAAGTGATCGGCTTCCGCAAGGAAAACGGCGCGGTCATCGGCGTGGAAACCAACAAGGGCTTCATTGGCGCCAAGCGCGTCGGTGTGGTCACCGCCGGTAACTCCGGTCACATGGCCAAGTTGGCCGGCTTCCGTCTGCCGCTGGAATCGCACCCGTTGCAGGCGCTGGTATCGGAGCCGATCAAGCCGATCATCGACAGCGTGATCATGTCCAACGCCGTGCACGGCTACATCAGCCAGTCCGACAAAGGCGACCTGGTCATCGGCGCCGGTATCGACGGCTGGGTCGGTTACGGCCAGCGCGGTTCGTACCCGATCATCGAGCACACCATGCAGGCGATCGTCGAGATGTTCCCGATCCTCTCGCGCGTGCGCATGAACCGTCAGTGGGGCGGCATCGTCGACACCTGCCCGGACGCGTGCCCGATCATCTCCAAGACCCCTGTGAAAAACCTGTTCTTCAACTGCGGCTGGGGTACCGGCGGCTTCAAGGCGACCCCAGGTTCGGGCAACGTCTTCGCCGCGAGCCTTGCCAAAGGCGAGATGCACCCATTGGCCAAGCCGTTCTCGATCGATCGCTTCTACACCGGCGCGCTGATCGACGAACACGGCGCCGCGGCCGTCGCCCACTAATCGGAGACAATTCGTCATGTTGCATATTTTCTGTCCCCACTGCGGCGAGCTGCGCTCCGAAGAAGAGTTCCACTCCTCCGGCCAGGCGCACATCGCCCGTCCGCTGGACCCTAGCGCCTGCACCGACGAGGAATGGGGTACCTACATGTTCTTCCGCGACAACCTGCGCGGTATTCACCATGAACTGTGGGACCACGTTGCCGGCTGCCGCCAGTACTTCAACGTCACGCGTAACACCGAGACCTACGAGATCCTGGAAACCTACAAGATCGGCGAGAAGCCGCAGGTCACCGCGAACAAGCTGAACCCCGCGCAGTCGGCCGTCAAAGGCCAGGGAGAAAAAGTATGAGCCAGGTCTATCGCCTCGCCAGCGGCGGTCGCATCGATCGCAGCAAGGTCCTGAACTTCACCTTCAACGGCAAGACCTACCAAGGTTATGCCGGTGACAGCCTGGCCGCTGCGCTGCTGGCCAACGGCGTCGACATCGTCGGTCGCAGCTTCAAGTACTCGCGTCCTCGCGGCATCGTCGCCGCAGGCCCGGAAGAGCCGAACGCCATCCTGCAGTTGGGCTCGAGCGAGGCCACCCAGGTACCGAACGTGCGCGCCACCCAGCAAGCCCTGTACTCGGGCCTGGTTGCCACCAGCACCAACGGCTGGCCGAACGTCAACAACGACGTCATGGGCATCCTCGGCAAGGTCGGCGGCAGCATGATGCCGCCCGGGTTCTACTACAAGACCTTCATGTATCCCAAGTCGTTCTGGATGACTTACGAGAAGTACATCCGTAAAGCGGCAGGCCTTGGCCGTGCTCCGTTGCAGAACGACCCGGACAGCTACGACTACATGAACCAGCACTGCGACGTGCTGATCGTCGGTGCCGGCCCTGCTGGCCTGGCCGCGGCCCTGGCCGCCGGTCGCAGCGGCGCCCGCGTGATCGTCGCCGATGAACAGGAAGAGTTCGGCGGCAGCCTGCTCGACACCCGCGAAACCCTCGACGGCAAGCCTGCCGCGGACTGGGTTGCTGCCGTCGTCGCCGAGCTGCAATCGCTGCCGGAAGTGACCCTGCTGCCTCGCGCCACGGTCAACGGCTACCACGACCACAACTTCCTGACCATCCATGAGCGCATGACCGACCACCTCGGTGACCGCGCCCCGATCGGCCAGGTCCGTCATCGCGTCCACCGCGTGCGTGCCAAGCGTGTGGTACTGGCCACCGGTACCCACGAGCGTCCGCTGGTGTACGGCAACAACGACGTGCCGGGCAACATGCTCGCCGGCGCCATCTCGGTGTACGTGCGCCGTTACGGCGTGGCACCGGGCCGCAAGCTGGTGCTGTCGACCAACAACGATCACGCCTATCGCACCGCTCTGGACTGGCACGACGCCGGCCTGCAAGTGGTCGCCATCGCTGATGCGCGCCACAACCCGCGCGGCTCGCTGGTCGAGGAAGCGCGCGCCAAGGGCATCCGCATCCTGACCTCCAGCGCCGTGATCGAGGCCAAGGGCACCAAGCACGTAACCGGCGCCCGCGTCGCTGCGATCGATGCCGTGGCGCATAAGGTCACCAGCCCAGGCGAATGGCTCGAGTGCGACCTGATCGGCAGCTCCGGTGGCTACAGCCCGGTGGTTCACCTGGCCTCGCACCTGGGCGGTCGTCCGATCTGGCGTGACGACATCCTCGGCTTCGTGCCGGGCGATGCGCCTCAGAAACGTGTCTGCGTGGGTGGCGTGAATGGCGTCTATCCGCTCGGCGACGCGATTGCCGATGGTTTCGAAGGCGGCGTTCAGGCAGCCACCGAAGCAGGCTTCAAGGCGACCGCCGGCACCCTGCCGAAAGTCGTTGCCCGCAAGGAAGAGGCCACCGTGGCGCTGTTCCAGGTGCCGCACGACAAAGGCACTGCCCGTGCGCCGAAGCAGTTCGTCGACCAGCAGAACGACGTCACCGCGGCCGCCATCGAACTGGCCACCCGCGAAGGCTTCGAGTCGGTCGAGCACGTGAAACGCTACACCGCGCTGGGCTTCGGTACTGACCAGGGCAAACTGGGCAACATCAACGGTCTGGCCATCGCTGCGCGCTCGATGGGCATCACCATCCCGCAGATGGGTACCACCATGTTCCGCCCCAACTACACGCCGGTGACCTTCGGCGCGGTAGCGGGCCGTCACTGTGGCCACCTGTTCGAACCGGTACGCTTCACCGCGTTGCACGCCTGGCACTTGAAGAACGGCGCCGAGTTCGAAGACGTTGGCCAGTGGAAGCGTCCGTGGTACTTCCCTAAAGCCGGCGAAGACATCCATGCCGCCGTGGAGCGTGAGTGCAAGGCCGTGCGTGACAGCGTGGGCCTGCTCGACGCCTCGACCCTGGGCAAGATCGACATCCAGGGCCCGGATGCGCGTGAGTTCCTCAACCGCGTTTACACCAATGCCTGGACCAAGCTCGATGTGGGCAAGGCCCGTTACGGCCTGATGTGCAAAGAAGACGGCATGGTCTTCGACGACGGCGTGACCGCCTGCGTCGGCGACAACCACTTCATCATGACCACCACCACCGGCGGCGCTGCCCGCGTATTGCAGTGGCTGGAGCTGTACCACCAGACCGAATGGCCGGACCTGAAGGTGTACTTCACCTCCGTGACCGACCACTGGGCCACCATGACCCTGTCGGGCCCCAACAGCCGCAAGCTGCTGGCCGAGCTGACCGACATCGACCTGGACAAAGAAGCCTTCCCGTTCATGAGCTGGAAGGAAGGTCTGGTCGGCGGTGTGCCGGCCCGGGTGTTCCGTATCTCGTTCACCGGTGAGCTGTCGTACGAGATCAACGTCCAGGCCAACTACGCCATGGGCGTGCTGGAGCAGATCGTCGAGGCGGGCAAGAAGTACAACCTGACCCCGTACGGCACCGAGACCATGCACGTGCTGCGCGCCGAGAAGGGCTTCATCATCGTCGGTCAGGACACCGACGGCTCGATGAACCCGGACGACCTGAACATGGGCTGGTGTGTCGGTCGCAACAAGCCGTTCTCCTGGATCGGCGCACGCGGCATGACCCGTTCGGACTGCCTGCGCGAAGACCGCAAGCAACTGGTGGGCCTCAAGCCTGTCGACCCGACCAAGTGGCTGCCCGAAGGCGCCCAGCTGGTGTTCGACCCGAACCAGCCGATTCCGATGGACATGGTCGGTCACGTGACCTCCAGCTATGCCTCCAACTCCCTGGGCTATTCGTTCGCCATGGGTGTGGTCAAAGGCGGCCTCAAGCGTATGGGCGAGCGTGTCTACTCGCCGCAGGCTGACGGCAGCGTGATCGAGGCAGAGATCGTGTCTTCGGTGTTCTTCGATCCGAAGGGTGAGCGGCAGAACGTCTAAGGCCCCCGCAAGGCAGTGCTGGAGCTTGTGGAGGCGGGGTACCCGCGAATGCGATGTTGGCCTCACCGGCCCATTCGCGGGCAAGCCCGCTCTCCCAGATCCAGCGCCGTTCGGCACAACAGAATTCAAGGCAGGTAAGAAATGAGCGTAATCAACGTCTTCCAGCAAAATCCGGGCTCCAACGCCCGGGCCGAGTCGCCACTGCACCACGCTGACCTGGCCAGCCTGGTCGGCAAGGGCCGCAAGAACGCAGGCGTGACCCTGCGCGAGCACAAATTCCTCGGCCACCTGACGATCCGTGGCGACGGCCACGACGCCGCCTTCGCCGCAGGCGTGAAGAAGGCTCTGGGCCTGGAACTGCCGGTCGCCCTGACCGTGGTCGCCAACGACGAGATGTCGCTGCAGTGGGTCGGACCGGATGAGTGGCTGCTGATCGTCCCGGGCGGTCAGGAGTTCGCCATCGAGCAGAAGCTGCGCGAGGCCCTCGAAGGCCAGCACATTCAGGTGGTCAACGTCAGCGGCGGGCAAACGCTGCTCGAGCTGCGCGGCCCCAACGTACGCGACGTGCTGATGAAATCCACCAGCTATGATGTACACCCGAACAACTTCCCGGTCGGCAAGGCCGTCGGCACCGTGTTCGCCAAGTCGCAACTGGTGATTCGCCGCACTGCCGAAGACACTTGGGAACTGGTGATCCGCCGCAGCTTCTCCGATTACTGGTGGCTGTGGCTGCAGGACGCTTCGGCCGAGTACGGCCTGGCCATCGAGGCTTAAAAAGGAGAACACGCATGAGTCGGGCACCGGACACTTGGATTCTCACTGCCGACTGCCCGAGCATGCTCGGCACCGTCGACGTAGTGACGCGTTACCTCTACGAGCAGCGCTGCTACGTCACGGAGCACCACTCCTTCGACGACCGGCTCTCGGGGCGGTTCTTCATTCGCGTGGAGTTCCGCCAGCCGGACGACTTCGACGAGGCGGGCTTCCGGGCCGGCCTTGCCGAGCGCAGTGACGCCTTCGGCATGACCTTCGAGCTGACCGCGCCCAATCACCGCCCCAAGGTGGTGATCATGGTGTCCAAGGCCGACCACTGCCTCAACGACCTGCTGTATCGCCAGCGCATCGGCCAATTGGCCATGGACGTGGTGGCGGTGGTGTCCAACCACCCCGACCTCGAGCCCCTGGCGCAGTGGCACAAGATCCCTTACTACCACTTTGCCCTGGACCCCAAGGACAAACCTGCCCAGGAGCGCAAGGTGCTGCAGGTGATCGAGGAGACCGGCGCGGAGCTTGTGATTCTCGCCCGCTACATGCAGGTGCTGTCGCCTGAGCTGTGCCGCCGCCTGGACGGCTGGGCGATCAACATCCACCACTCCTTGCTGCCCGGCTTCAAGGGCGCCAAACCGTACCACCAGGCCTACAACAAGGGCGTGAAGATGGTCGGCGCCACGGCCCACTACATCAACAACGACCTGGACGAAGGCCCGATCATCGCCCAGGGCGTGGAGGTGGTGGACCACAGTCACTACCCTGAAGACCTGATCGCCAAGGGGCGCGACATCGAGTGCCTGACCCTGGCGCGGGCGGTGGGGTACCACATCGAGCGCCGGGTGTTCCTCAACGCCAATCGCACCGTGGTGCTCTGACAGTCCTCATTGTCTTGTTCGCGGGTAAGCCCGCTCCCACAGGTTCTGCGTAGCCTTGTGTGGGGGCGGGCTTACCCGCGAATGGATTCACCCTTTTTAACCTGCCGTTAACAGGCAATCCTCTGTCGCTTCCAGTCACTGCGACAAGTTGTATCAGGCCCACAATTCCCTGCATTCCAGTAACACATGCCGCCCACGGAAGGCGGCGCTTTCCACCGCTGCATAAATACAAATCAAGCGAGGTAAGAGCATGTCTGGTAATCGTGGAGTGGTGTATCTCGGTGCCGGTAAGGTCGAGGTGCAGAAGATTGACTACCCCAAAATGCAGGACCCACGCGGCAAGAAAATCGAGCACGGCGTGATCCTGAAGGTGGTCTCCACCAACATCTGCGGCTCCGACCAGCACATGGTCCGTGGCCGTACCACCGCCCAGGTCGGCCTGGTCCTCGGCCACGAAATCACGGGTGAAATCGTCGAGAAGGGCCGCGATGTCGAACGCCTGCAGATCGGCGACCTGGTATCCGTTCCGTTCAACGTCGCCTGCGGTCGTTGCCGTTCCTGCAAAGAGATGCACACCGGTGTCTGCCTCACCGTCAACCCGGCCCGCGCCGGTGGTGCCTACGGTTATGTCGACATGGGCGACTGGACCGGCGGCCAGGCCGAATACGTGCTGGTGCCGTACGCTGACTTCAACTTGCTGAAACTGCCCGATCGCGACAAGGCCATGGCGAAGATCCGTGACCTGACTTGCTTGTCCGATATCCTGCCAACCGGTTACCACGGCGCCGTGACTGCCGGCGTCGGCCCAGGCAGCACCGTCTACGTGGCTGGTGCCGGCCCGGTCGGTTTGGCCGCCGCTGCCTCGGCGCGCCTGCTGGGCGCGGCCTGCGTCATCGTCGGTGACCTGAACCCGGCTCGCCTGGCCCATGCCAAGGCCCAGGGCTTCGAAGTGGTCGACCTGTCCAAGGACACCCCGCTGCACGAGCAGATCGTCGATATCCTCGGTGAACCGGAAGTGGACTGCGCCATCGACGCCGTCGGCTTCGAAGCCCGTGGCCATGGCCATGAAGGTGCCAAGCATGAGGCGCCGGCTACCGTCTTGAACTCCCTGATGCAGGTGACCCGCGTTGCCGGCAACATCGGTATTCCAGGCCTGTACGTGACCGAAGACCCGGGCGCGGTCGATGCCGCCGCCAAGATCGGTGCACTGAGCATCCGCTTCGGCCTGGGCTGGGCGAAATCGCACAGCTTCCACACTGGCCAGACCCCGACCATGAAGTACAACCGCCAGCTGATGCAGGCGATCATGTGGGACCGTATCAACATTGCCGAAGTGGTTGGCGTGCAGGTGATCAACCTGGACCAGGCGCCGCAAGGCTACGGCGAGTTCGATGCAGGCGTACCGAAGAAGTTCGTGATCGACCCTCACAAGATGTGGGGCGCGGCTTAACCTTCAGACTCAACGCCCCTGCGGGGGCGTTGTGCTTTAAGCGGCTTCAGTCACAAGGCCTTGGCAGGCCGATAACCGGCCTGGAACAAACCCCTGCAGCTCCAGTCCAATGCCTCGTTTCCCCGGCCATCCCGGCCGACGAGGTCCCTCCCGATGAAAGCATTCACCCTGGCAACCCTGATGACCCTGGCCGCAAGCCCGGTGTTCGCCTTCAATTTGAGCGATGCGGCCAATGCCGTGTCGGCGATGCAGAACCAGAATTCAACTCAACAGGGTCAGGTACAGGCTCCAGCGGGCCAGGCCAACCTGCTCAATACCTTGGGTAGCGAGCTGAAGATCACCCCTGAACAGGCCATTGGCGGCGCCGGTGCGATGCTGGGGCTGGCGCGCAACAACCTGAGCGAGGCCGACTATGGCCAGCTGACCCAGGCTGTGCCCGGCCTGGACCTGCTTTCCGGTGCCAACGCCCTGGGTGGGCTGAGCGGTCTGGGTGAGTTGCTCGGCAAGAGCAGCGAGAGCCCATCGCCTTTGAGCAATGCGTTGGGCAACGTCGAGAACCGCAGCGACCTGGATAACGCCTTCAGGTTGCTGGGCATGGATACGAACATGATCGGCCAGTTTGCCCCGCTGATCCTTCAGTACCTGGGCCAGCAGGGCCTTGCCGGGTCGCTGTTGCAGAATCTGGGAAGCCTGTGGATGACCCCTGCGGCGCCAGCGGCCGTTCCGTCTGTTTGAGCTTTCTTCATGGGTGTACACGGGCTGAGCCCGTGCCCTCTACCGAGGCGTTTGCTTCGTGGATGAACCCGCTCCCATAAGGTCACCGTCGGCCCTATGGGAGCGGGTTTACCCGCGAATACGACGGCCGATTCACCACCTTGTCGCCGGTAAGATCCGCTCCCCCAAAGGGCAGTGGCGCATCAGGCCGCTTCGGAGAAATCCACCAGGCGCATCGGGCGGCGGAAGCCGGAGGTGAGCACTGCCAGATAAGCCAGGCCCAGGGCGAACCAGCACAGGCCGATCACCAAGGTCAGCGCCGACAGGCTGGTCCACAGCCACAGGGTCAGGCCCAGACCGACCAGCGGCACCACGCCATAGCACGCCAGGCCCTTGAGGTTGCGGTGGGTACGCTCGTTGATCAGGTGGGTGCGCACCACTGCCAGGTTGACGGCCGAGAACGCCACCAGGGCGCCGAAGCTGATCAGCGATGCCAACGTGGCCAGGTCGATCACCAGGGCCAGCAGCGAGAATGCCGACACCAGCACGATGGCGAACACCGGGGTGCCGAAGCGCGGCGACAGCTGGCCGAAGGTGCGCTGTGGCAGCACCTTGTCGCGGCCCATGGTGTAGAGAATGCGCGACACCGCCGCCTGGGACGCTAGGGCCGAACCCAGGCTGCCGGCGACGAAGGCTGCGGTGAAGAAGTTGGCCAGGAACTGGCCGCCAGCCTTGAACATCACTTCGTTGGCCGCGGCATCGGCATTGGCGAACGTGCTGCCTGGCAGCACCAGTTGGCTGATATAGGCCAGCAGGGTGAACAGCAGGCCGGCGCCAAGGGTGGTGAGGATGATTGCGCGGGGTACGTCGCGGCGGGCGTCACGGGTTTCCTCGGCCAGCGTCGAGACCGCATCGAAGCCCAGGAACGATAGGCACAGCACTGCTGCACCGGCCATCAGGTGACCGAAGCCTGGCTGGCTGCCATCGCCCAGCAGCGGCGAGAGCAGGTCAACCGGCTGGCCTGCCAGCGACTGGTAGGACAAGGCCACGAACACCCCGATGAAGACGATCTGCGCGCCGACGATCAAGTTGCTGGCCTTGGCCACCGAATGGATGCCGACCACGTTGAGCACGGTCACCAGGGCGATCGAGGCCAGGACGATGGTCCAGGCCGGAATGGCCGGGAAGGCGATGTTCAAGAACAGGCCGATGAGCAGGTAATTGATCATCGGGATGAACAGGTAGTCGAGCAGCAGCGACCAGCCGGCCAGGAAGCCCACGTTGGGGCCGAACGCCAAGTTGGTGTAGGAGTAGGCCGAGCCTGCCACCGGGAAGCGCTTGACCATGAAACTGTAGGACGTGGCGGTGAACAGCATTGCCAGCAGGGTCACCAGATAGGCGCCAGCGGTGCGGCCCCCGGTGATCTCGGTGACGATTCCGTAGGTGGTGAAGATGGTCAACGGGACCATGTACACCAGGCCGAAGAACACCAGGGCGGGCAGCCCGAGGACGCGGCGAAGTTGGGCGGGAGCTGCCTCGGCAGCGGGGCGAGGTTGTTTGGCCATCGATCGATCCAAGCATTTTTGTAGTTGTGCGTTGATCGATTTTTATCCACCTGGGTAGGTGAAGACAAACAAAGAGTTGCTAATGTCGATTATAAATCTGGATTTTAATCGGCATCTTATTGTGTACAGCCCACGGTAGGCGCGGGCTTGCTCTTCTGCAAGAGCCGCCCAGGCCACGCACCTCTTAGCGCATTTCGGCGCGCAACTGCTCGATGCGCTGGTCCTTTTCGACCCACAGCTGGTTCACCCAAGCCTGCACGGTCTGGCGGAATGCCGGATCGTTCTCGTAATCACCCGCGCACAGCGCCGGGTCCAGTTCACGCACGCGGATGTCGATGATCACCCGGCTGATGTTGCCGCTGAGCAGGTCCCAGAACCCCGGCGCCCTGTTGCCGGGATAGACGATGGTGACGTCCAGCAGGGCGTCGAGCTGCTCGCCCAGCGCGGCCAGTACGAACGCCACGCCA
The DNA here is from genome assembly GCF_900102675.1 of Pseudomonas guariconensis. GTDB lineage: Bacteria > Pseudomonadota > Gammaproteobacteria > Pseudomonadales > Pseudomonadaceae > Aquipseudomonas > Aquipseudomonas guariconensis. The sequence continues at coordinate 122,809 of NZ_FMYX01000012.1, read as the reverse complement.
CCTGCCTTGGGCTTGAGCAGATGCTGGTAGGGCGATTGCTGGGCCTGACGTTTGGCCTCGCTGAAGCGCGTGCCTTCGAGGTAGTTGACCACGGTCACCGGTTGGCGCTTGAACAGCTCGCAGGCTGCCTTGGTGATCTCCAGGTCCTTGCCCTTGAGCTCCGGGTGCTTGTCCAGGAAAGCCTTGCTGTAGCGCTTCATGAAGGGGTAGTCCAGCGCCCACCAGGCCAGGCCCAGCAGCGGAACCCAGATCAGCTCTTTCTTGAGGAAGAACTTGAAGAACGGCACCCGGCGGTTGAGGCTCTCGATCAGGGCCGGGATGTCCACCCAGCTCTGGTGGTTGCTCACGCACAGGTAGGAGGTGTCCTGGCGCAGCTTCTCGATGCCGCGGATGTCCCAACGTGTCGGGATGCACAGGGCGAAGATCGCCTTGTCGATTTCCGACCAGGTCTCGGCGATCCACATCACCGCCCAAGAGGCATAGTCGCGGCCACGCCCCGGCAGCACCAGTTTGAGCAGGGCGAACACCATCAGCGGGCAGATCAACACCAGGGTGTTGAGCAGCAGCAGGACAGTGGTGAGGATGCCGGTGAGCAGGCGACGCATAAAGAGACTCTTGTTGTGGGATAAAAACGGTTGGCAATGATAAGTGGGGCACCGGCCTTCGCCAAATGCGCATTGGCCAATTACTGGGACAAATGTTTCACATTGTGTTGGATAAGCTTTGACAACGAACCTATCGTGCCCGGGTAGTCTAAGTGCTGTCCCACCTCAAGGAAGCCTAACCTGTGAAATCACTGCTTGCCCTGCTGTCGATCCTCGCCCTTCCGGTCATGGCCGCCGAGCCAACCCTGTATGGCCGTTACGAGAACATTGCCCTGCCGGAGCTTGGCGAAACCCTCAAGGCCAAGATGGACACCGGTGCCTACACCGCCTCGCTGTCGGCCAAGGACATCGAGCTGTTCATCCGCGATGGCAATGAGTGGGTGCGTTTCCGTCTGGCGACCAAGAACGCCGACGGCAAGGTCTACGAACATGAGCTGTCGCGCATCAGCAAGATCAAGAACCGCGTAGACGAGGACGAAGAAGGGGACGTCCCGGAAGTCTCCAAGCGTCCAGTGATCGATTTGGAGCTGTGCCTGGGTGACGTCAAACGTACGGTGGAGGTCAACTTGGTCGACCGCAGCCACTTCAACTACCCACTGCTGATCGGCTCCAAGGCCCTGAAAGAGTTCAAGGCGGCGGTGAACCCGGCCAAGAAGTTCACTGCCGGCAAGCCGGACTGCTAGTTCAGACGTATGCACCGGCATTGCCGGTGTTGGGAACCCGCTCCCACTGGGCTGGCAATGAACCCTGTGGGCGCGGGGTGACCCATGAAGCGGTCCGCACTTGGCCCAATGCCCCCACAGGGGTTGCGTGATGCCTGCTGATCACCTACAAGTCCAGCATTTGTCCAAGCAAGGCCGGACGCCATGCCCCACATTCTCATCGTCGAAGACGAATCCGCCATTGCCGATACGTTGGTCTATGCCTTGCAGGCCGATGGCCACAGCACCGACTGGGTAACGCTCGGTAGCGCAGCCCTTGAGCAGCAGCGTCTGCATCCTGCGGACCTGGTGATTCTCGACATCGGCCTGCCTGACATCAGCGGTTTCGAAACCTGTCGGCAGTTGCGCCGTTTCAGCGACGTACCGGTGATGTTCCTCAGTGCCCGCGATGCCGAAATCGACCGGGTGGTGGGGCTCGAAATCGGCGCCGACGATTACGTGGTCAAGCCGTTCAGCCCGCGGGAAGTGGCCGCGCGCGTCAGGGCGATCCTCAAGCGCCTGGTGCCCCAGGCCCAGGCTTCGGCCCAGGCCACGGTGTTCCAGCTCGACACCTTGCGCATGCAGATCAGCTACCACGCCCAGCCGCTAGCCCTGACCCGTCATGAATTTCGTCTGTTGCAATGTTTGCTGGAGCAACCCCGGCGGGTGTTCAGCCGCGAGCAACTGCTCGATGCGGTGGGTGTAGCCTCCGATGCTGGCTACGAACGTACCATCGACAGTCATATCAAGAGCCTGCGTGCCAAGCTGCGCCAGGTCGCTGCCGATGCCGAGCCCATCCAGACCCATCGTGGCCTGGGTTACAGCTATAGCCCGGATCACGCCTGATGCGCCTGGGCATCCGCATCTTCCTGGTGTATTTCCTGTTCGTCGGGTTGTCTGGTTACTTCCTGCTCAGCACCGTGCGCGAACAGATCCGCCCGGTCGTGCGCCAGTCCTCCGAGGAGACCCTCGTGGACACTGCCAACCTGCTCGCGGAAATTCTCCATGACGACGTCAAAGCCGGCACTCTGAGCCAAAGCCGGCTGCCTCAGGTATTGGCGTCTTACGGCGAGCGCCGTCCAGGCGCGCAGATCTGGGGGCTGGCGAAGAACCAGATCAGCCACCGCATCTATGTCACCGACGCCCAAGGGACCGTGCTGCTGGACTCCAGCGGCCAGGACGTGGGCAAGGACTACTCTCGCTGGAACGATGTCTACCTTACCCTGCGCGGCCAGTATGGCGCGCGCTCCACGCGCAGCGATCCGGCTGACGAAACCACCTCGGTGATGCACGTGGCGGCGCCGATCCTCGACCAGGGCCGGATCATCGGCGTGGTGACGGTGGCCAAGCCCAACAGCTCGCTGCAACCCTACATCGACCGCGCCGAGCAGCGGCTGCTGAATCTGGGCCTGGGCCTGATCGGCCTTGGCCTGTTGGTGGGGGCGGCGCTGTCGTGGTGGCTGGCGCGCTCGCTGCGTCGGCTGACGCGCTATGCCCAGGCCGTCAGCGAGGGCCAGCGCGCAGCCTTGCCCCACTACAAAGGGGGCGAGTTGGGGCAGTTGGCCACAGCGGTAGAGCGCATGCGGACCCAGCTCGAAGGCAAGGCCTATGTCGAGCGCTACGTGCACACCCTGACCCATGAACTCAAGAGCCCGCTGGCGGCGATCCGTGGAGCCTCCGAGCTGCTTCAGGGCGATATGCCGCAAGACCTGCGGATGCGTTTTGCCAGCAACATCGAGCGCGAGAGCGGGCGCTTGCAACAGATGATCGAGCGCTTGCTCAACCTGGCGAGGGTCGAGCAGATGCAGGCATTGGAAGACGAACAGTATGTCGCCCTGGCGGCGCTGATCGATGAGTTGCTGTTGAGCCATGCGGCGCGCATTGAAGGCGCGAGCTTGCAGGTTCGCCAGCGGGTGCCGGTGGAGCTGAGGTTGCTGTGTGATCCTTTCCTGATGCGCCAGGCGCTGGCCAACCTGCTGGACAATGCGCTGGATTTCTCGCCGGCAGGCGGAGCGTTGCTGTTCGAGCTGGAACGCGACGGCGAGCGGGTGGCGCTGAGTGTGTTCAACCAGGGCGAGCCGATCCCGGATTACGCCATCGGGCGGGTCAGCGAGCGCTTCTATTCACTGCCACGGCCAGGCAGCGGGCGCAAGAGCACGGGGCTGGGGCTTAACTTCGTGGCGGAGGTGATGCAGCTGCATGGCGGCGCGTTGGCCGTGGAGAACGTCGAGGGCGGGGTGCGCGTGCGGTTGTGGTTGCCGGCGCGACGTGTGAATTGAGCCGACGGTCTTCAGCGCAGCCCCTTCGCGAGCACAGGTGTTGCTGAAAACACCACCCAATCTCCACACGCACTTCACAAAGGCTCCACGCAGTGGTTCCACACTGCGCCCATCGCAAACGGAGCCCTAGCCCATGACCAAAACCTTGAGTTTCAAGCTCGGCATGATTGCCCTGCTGATGCTGCTGTTGTTGATTCCGCTGTTGATGATCGGTGGCCTGATCGGTGAACGACAGGCCTTGCGCGATAGCGTGCTGCAGGACATCGCCCAAAGCTCAAGCTTCAGCCAGCAGATCAGCGGCCCGCTGCTGGTGGTGCCCTACCGCAAGTATGAGCGGCGCTGGATCGAGAAGAACGGCCAGAGCGTCGAGCAGACGATCATGCTCAATGGCCAACTGTTCTTCCTGCCTGAAACCTTCCACGTAGACACCGATATCGATACCGAACTGCGCGCTCGGGGCATCTACCAGGCCCGGTTGTTCCACGCCAAGAGCAGGGTGAGCGGACGTTTCAAGGTCCCGGCGCGCTGGGGTATCGAGAAGGACTGGGAGGACTACCGCTTCGACAGGCCCTATCTGGTGGTGGGCATCAGTGACATTCGCGGCATCGAGAACGCCCTGGCACTGACGTTGGATGACCAGCGATTGCCGTTCGAGCCCGGCACTGGCCTGGATTGGCTGGGCGGGGGCGTGCATGTCGCCTTGCCGATGCTCGAGGATGGCCAGGCCCGTGAGTTCACCTATGGCTTCGATCTGGCCTTGCAGGGGACTGGCCAGTTGCATGTCGTGCCGGTGGGGCGCAGCAGCAGGGTGGACATGCGCGCCAACTGGCCGCACCCAAGCTTTGTCGGCAATTACCTGCCCAGCCGTCGAGAAATACACGATCAAGGCTTCAAGGCCCATTGGCAGACCTCGTTCTTCGCCACCAACCTCGAGGATGCGCTGCGCCAATGTACCGGCCAGGGTCAGTGCACGGATTTCAATGCGCGCGCCTTTGGCGTGAGTTTCGTCGACCCGGTGGACCAGTACCTCAAGAGTGAGCGGGCGATCAAGTACGCGCTGTTGTTCATCGCCTTGACCTTCGCGGGTTTCTTCTTGTTCGAGGTACTGAAGAACCTTCGCGTGCACCCTATGCAGTACATGCTGGTGGGGGTGGCGCTGGCCTTGTTCTATTTGTTGCTGCTGTCGTTGGCCGAACACCTGGGCTTTGGCCTGGCCTATGGGTTGTCGGCCTCGGCGTGCGTGCTGCTGATTGGCTTCTACCTGAGCCATGTGCTGGGCAGCATGAGGCGGGGGATCGGCTTTGCGGCGGGGCTGAGTGGGCTGTATGGACTGCTCTTCGGCCTGCTCAGTGCCGAAGACTATGCGCTGCTGATGGGCTCGCTGCTGTGCTTTGGCCTGCTTGGCGTGTTCATGGTGCTGACCCGTCGCCTGGACTGGGCGCGGGTGGGGAGGGCGGCATGAGAGAGGATCGGGAAGCGGGGCGGTGGTTGGCCTATCGGATCGGGATGCTTGTTCAGTGGCACCGGGATGAGGCTTTCGCGGGAAAACCCACGCCCACAGGGCTGGATCCTAGTGGGCGTGGGTTCATCTGCGGACAGGTCCGTCAGATCACCGGAGCCGTTGCAGCCATCGACGGCCGCTTGGTCACGTCGGCATACCACGTGGCAAGGCCGGGCTGCTGCTCACGCCAGCCGAACTGCGGCTGGCGCAGGTCCAGGTAGCCCAGTGCACAGGCCACGCCGATGGCGGCGATGTCGAAGGTCGAGGCGAGCTCCGCCAAGTGTGCCTGCTCCAGGTTGGCCAGGCTGCGGCGGATCTTCTCGCCTTGGGCCTGGACCCAGCCGTCCCAGCGCTTGTCTTCTGGGCGCAGGAAGGTCTCGTAACGGGTCGAGACCGCTGCATCCATGATCGCATCGGCCTGGGACGCCAGGGTCAGGCGCCGCCAGCGGGCAGAGCCTTCGCGGGGGATCAGCGGGTTGCCGACGTGCTGCAGGTCGAGGTACTCGCAGATCACCCGGCTGTCGTGCAATACCGTGCCGTCTTCCAGGCGCAGCGCCGGGATTTTGCCGATCGGGTTGTCTTGGTTGAGCTGGTCATTGCCATTGACAGGGCTGACGTTGACGGCTTGCAAGGTCACGCGGTCGAGCTGACCGGTCTCGTGCAGCACGACCATTACCTTACGGACGAACGGCGAGAGCGGCGAGTGGAACAGGGTCATGGTCGTCATGGCCAGACCTCATTTGCCTTGCAAGCTGGGAGGCAGGCAGACGCCGGTGCCGGCGATGCCGCAGTAACCGTCGGGGTTCTTGGCCAGGTACTGCTGGTGGTAGGCCTCGGCGAAGTACACGGTCGGTGCCTGGTCGATCTCGGTGGTGATCTCGCCGAAACCTGCCTTGGTCAGCTCGGCCTGGAAGGCGTCACGGCTGGCCTTGGCCTGTTCCAGTTGCTCGGGGCTGGTGCAGTAGATGGCCGAGCGGTACTGGGTGCCGATGTCGTTGCCCTGGCGCATGCCTTGGGTCGGGTTGTGCAGTTCCCAGAACATCGCCAGCAGCTCGCGATAGCTCACTTTGTCCTTGTCGAACACCACCAGCACCACTTCGGTGTGGCCGGTCAGGCCCGAGCAGACTTCTTCGTAGGTCGGGTTGGGGGTGAAGCCGCCGGCATAGCCGACCACGGTGCTGACCACGCCTTCGCGCTGCCAGAAACGCCGTTCGGCGCCCCAGAAGCAGCCCAGGCCGAAGATGGCGAAATCGATGCTGCCCTCGAAGAAGGGGCCCAGCAGCGGCGTGTCCTTGAACACGTAGTGGAACTCGGGCAGGGGCATCGGGGTGTCGCGACCAGGCAGCGCCTGTTCCGCGGTAGGCATGACGTTTTTGTTCACCAGGATTTCCGAACGCAGGACCATGGCCGTTCCTCTGTATGTCAGGTGGATGAGTGTTGACCGCTTCGCGGGTAAACCCGCTCCCATCAGCAGCGTCGTGCCTACGGAAGTGGGCGCACCGTGAAATGTCTCGAATGGGGCTTATAGTGCCCGAGCTTGGCGTCGCTGTCAGGCCACCGGGCCACGTGGATATCGCTTGAGCCGCTCGGCCAGCTCGCGCCCCGGAATCGGCTTGTCGAACAGGTAGCCTTGGCCGACATCGCAGCGATGCCGCCGCAGGAAAGCCAACTGCTCGGCGGTCTCGATGCCTTCGGCAACCACCTTGAGCTTGAGGTTGTGAGCCATCGCCACCACCGCCGAGGTGATTTCCATATCGTCCTGGTTGTCGGGGATCTCGTTGATGAAGCTGCGGTCGATCTTGATGATGTCGATCGGAAACTTCTTCAGGTAGCTCAGCGATGAATAGCCGGTGCCGAAGTCGTCCATGGCCAGGATCAAGCCGAGGGCCTTGAGCTCGTCGAGCTGGCGGTGGGTATCGACGGTCGCTTCCAGCAGCAGGCCCTCGGTCAGTTCTAGCTCCAGCAGGTGCGGTGGCAGGGCTTCTTCCTTGAGGATGGTGTCGATCGAGGCCACCAGTTCCGGGTCGGAGAACTGCTTGGGCGACAGATTGATGGCCACGTGCAGGTCGCCTAGGCCGACCTGGCTCAAGTGCTGGCTCATGCGGCAAGCCTGGCGCACGACCCATTTACCGATCGGGATGATCAGCCCGGTTTCCTCGGCGACGCTAATGAACTGATCGGGGCGGATCATGCCTTTTTCGGGATGGTTCCAGCGCAGCAGGGCCTCCAGGCCCAGCAGGCGGCCACTGCGCAGGCACAGCTTGGGCTGGTAGAACACCTCCAGCTCGTTCTGGGTCAGGGCGCGGCGCAGGTTGTTCTCCACGAACAGCTTGTAACTGGCCTCGGCATTGAGCACTTCGGTGAAAACCTGGACCTGGTGCTTGCCGTTGGCTTTGGCCTTGTGCAGGGCAAGGCCTGCGTTCTTCATCAGGCTTTGCGGGTCGCTGCCGTGCAGGGGGGCACAAGCCAGGCCCACCGAGGCGGTAACGTTGATCAGCTGGTTGTCGACGAACATGGGTTTGTCGAGGGTGTGCAGCAGTTGCTGGGCCACTTGCTGGCCGGTCTCCAGGCTCGCATCGTCGAGCAGCACGGCGAATTCGTTACTGGCAAAACGCGCCAGGATATCGCTGCTGCCCAAGCTATTGCGCAGGCGCCGGGCCAGGCTGACCAGAAGCTTGTCGCCGGTCTGATGGCCGAGGCTGTCGTTGATCCGCTTGAAGTTATCGATGTCCACCAGCAGCAGGCACAGGGGCCGGTCGCCGATGTGTTCGAAGCGCTCATCGAGGTTGCGGATGAACGAGGGACGGTTGCCCAGGTTGGTCAGGTTGTCCGTGTAGGCCAGGCGTTCGATGCGCTGTTGGGCCAGCTTGCTTTGGGTGATGTCTTCGTAGATGCCGATGTAGTGCGTCAGCTCGCGGTTGTCGCCAAAGACCTTGGAAATCGACAACTGGCCCCAGTAGGGTTCCAGGCTCTTGCGTCGGCTCTTGAACTCGCCTTGCCAGCTGTTGCCCATGGCCAGGCTCGAGGGCGAGTGGAACAGCAGCTCGCTCAGGTTCTCCAGCGCAGGCAGTTCTGCCAGATGGCGCCCCTGCACTTCATCGGTGCTGTACTGGGTGATGGCGGTGAAGCTTGGGTTGACGTATTCCACCACGCCGTCGCGGTTGACCAGCAAGAAGGCACTGGCGCTCTGCTCCACGGCCCGCTGGAACAGGTGCAGGGCACTGGCCGCCGTGCGTCGATTGTGGTTGGTGATCACCTGGGCGACCTGGTCGGCCAGTTCCCCGGCGAAGGCGATTTCGTCGGCCTGCCAGGCACGGGCCTTGCCGATCTGTTCCAGGCACAGCACGCCAACGACCTGGCCATCGACGCGAATGCTGGCGTCGAGCATGGCATTGTTGGTCGCTGCGTACAGGGTCTCGGCCATGTCGCGGGTGCGAGGGTCCTGGCCGGCGTTATGGGCATCGATGGCGCGGCTGGCGTGCAGGGCATCGAGGTAGTCCGGGAAACAGCTGGCATCGATGGGCTGGGGCAGGTAGTGACGCTGATCCAGGCTGTGCCAGGCACTGATCGGTTCCAGATGCTGATCCTGCAGATGCCAGAGGCTGGCGCAATCGACCTTGTAGATTTCGCAGGCACTGCGGGTGATCAGCTCGGCCGCCTCCTGCAAGGAGTTTTCAGCGCTGTAGCGCTGCCGGGCCAGGCGCAGGATAAGGTCCTGCTGGGCGCGCACACGCTCAAGGTGCAGCAGCTGCTCCTGCTGGGCGCGCTGGTTGAGCTGCAAGGCCAGTTGCAGACGGCTGTTGCGAGACTCCAGATCGTCCTCGCCAAGCTCTGGCTCCTGGTCCTGCTGATCATCGAGCACCATGAGATAGCCGCGCAACAGCTGGCGGTTGTGCTGGCGGTAGGCTTCGCCGATCTCCAGCAAGCGCAAGGCTGCGCCGCTGGTGTGCAGGGTGTAGCGGATCCGGTAGTGGTTACGCTGTGCCAGTTGCAGCTGGATCTCGTCATGCAGCCTGTAGCGCGCCTCTGGCTCCATGAGGCTGGCATAGGGTGAGCCGATCAGGGCGCAGAGGTCGGCGGCAGGCAGGCCGAACTGGCGCTCGCAGGCAGGATCCAGATAGAGCATCGCCCAGCTGGCTTCGTTGAGCCGTTCGAAACGCAGCATACCGAGCCGTGAAGGCACGGGGAGCTGCGTGACGACCTCGGCCGCCACTCGGCTGGCGGCATCGGGTTGGCTTTTCATCGAAGACTCGCTTGAAAGGGCGGTTGGCGCGGCGGGCCACGAGCTATGCGGCGGTGCCTAGGGCAAGGTTGCATCATGTCCCGAGGGCTGGCAAGCGGCCATGCGGGAAGCTATGTACAGCTTGTCGGCGGTTGTACGGAAATCTGAAGGCCAGAAGGGGTGGTGGGAACGGGTTCGCCTGCGAAGGGTTGCGAGTTTGACGGCGTATTCGCGTCTTTGGCATCAGGCAAAAAAAGCCCCGCCAGAGTGGCGGGGTTGAGGTACGAGCGTGGCAGCTCGAAACAGGCTTGCCTCACCCCTTGGAGGGTGAGGCAAGGGGCTGCGTTACAGCAGCATGGTGCGGATGTCCGCCAGCACGTCGCCCAGACGCTTGGTGAAGCGCGCGGCGGCGGCGCCGTTGATCACACGGTGATCGTAGGACAGCGACAGCGGCAGCATCAGCTTGGGCTGGAACGCCTTGCCATCCCAGACCGGCTGCATGGTGGCCTTGGAGACACCCAAGATCGCCACCTCAGGCGCGTTGACGATCGGCGTGAAGCCGGTGCCGCCAATGTGGCCGAGGCTGGAGATGGTGAAGCAGGCGCCCTGCATTTCGTCGGAAGACAGTTTCTTGGTGCGGGCCTTCTCGGCCAGCGCCGCGGCTTCGGCAGCCAGTTGCAGCAGGCTCTTCTGGTCGACGTTCTTGATCACAGGGACCAGCAGGCCGTCCGGAGTGTCCACGGCGAAGCCGATGTGCACGTACTTCTTGCGGATGATCGCCTTGCCGCTGGGTGCCAGCGAGCTGTTGAAGTCCGGCAGTTCCTTGAGCAGGAAGGCGCAGGCCTTGAGCAGCAGCGGCAGGACGGTCAGCTTCACGCCAGCCTTCTCGGCCACGGCCTTCTGCGCAACGCGGAAGGCTTCCAGCTCAGTGATGTCGGCGGAGTCGAACTGGGTGACGTGCGGCACGTTCAGCCAGCTGCGGTGCAGGTTGGCGGCACCGACCTGCATCAGGCGGGTCAGGGCGACTTCTTCCACTTCACCGAACTTGCTGAAGTCCACAGCCGGAATCGGCGGGATGCCTGCACCACCGGTCGCGCCAGCGGCTGGAGCTTCCTTGGCTTTCTGCATCATGGCCTTGACGTAGACCTGCACGTCTTCTTTCAGGATACGGCCGTGCGGACCGGTCGCGGCGACCGCGCCCAGGTCGACGCCGAACTCACGGGCCAGCAGACGCACGGCAGGACCAGCATGGACCTTGGCGTTGCTGCCAGCAGCCGGCGCGGTGGCGACCGGAGCCGGTGCAGCAGCCGCAGCTGGCGCTGCAGCAGGCGCGGCGGCTGGCGCCGACTCGGCCTTGGCAGGGGCCGGTGCGGCAGCGGCTGGAGCGGCAGCCGGGGCGGCGCCCGCGACTTCCAGCTTCAGGATCAGGTCACCGGTGCCAACTTCGTCGTCCAGCTTGGCGATCACTTCCTTCACCACGCCAGCGGCGGGGGATGGGATCTCCATGGAGGCCTTGTCGGACTCCAGGGTGATCAGCGACTGGTCGGCTTCGACGGTGTCGCCGGCCTTGACCAGTACTTCGATGATCTTGGCCTTGCCCGACGAGCCGATATCCGGCACATGGATGTCCTGCACGCTGGCGGCAGCAGGCGCAGCAGGCGCAGCAGCCGGGGCAGGGGTGGCGGCTGGCGCAGGTGCGGCAGCCGGTTGCTCTGCGGCAGCCGGGGCAGCAGCGGCCGGAGCCTCGGGCGCCGCAGCGGCACCCTCGACTTCCAGGACCATCAGCTCGTCGCCTTCTTTCAGGCGATCACCCAGCTTGACTTTCAGTTCCTTGATCACGCCGGCCTTGGGTGCTGGGATCTCCATGGAGGCCTTGTCGGACTCCAGGGTCAGCAGGCTCTGGTCAGCCTCGATACGGTCACCGACCTTGACGAACAGCTCGATGATTTCACCTTCACCGCTGCCGATGTCAGGTACGCGAATGAGTTCGCTCACTTAAAAATACTCCTCAGCAGTCCAGTGGGTTGCGCTTGTCCGGATCGATGCCGAACTTGACGATGGCGTCGGCCACCACCTTCGGTTCGATCTCGCCACGGTCAGCAAGGGCTTCCAGGGCAGCCAGCACGACGAAGTGACGGTCGACTTCGAAGAAGTGACGCAGCTTCTTGCGGCTGTCGCTGCGACCGAAGCCATCGGTACCCAGGACCTTGTACTCCTTGCTCGGGACCCACTGACGGATCTGTTCGGCGAAGAGCTTCATGTAGTCGGTGGACGCTACAACCGGGCCTTTGCGGCCGGCCAGGCACTGCTCGACGTAGGTCTGCTGTGGCTTCTGGCCAGGCTTGAGGCGGTTGGCGCGTTCCACGGCCAGGCCGTCACGGCGCAGTTCGTTGAAGCTGGTGACGCTCCAGACGTCGGCGCCGACGTTGTATTCCTCGCGCAGGATCTTGGCCGCTTCGCGGACTTCGCGCAGGATGGTGCCCGAACCCAGCAATTGCACGTGGTGCGCGGCCTCGCGGGTGTCTTCCTCGAGCAGGTACATGCCCTTGATGATGCCTTCCTCGGCGCCGGCCGGAATGGCAGGCTGGGTGTAGGCTTCGTTCATCACGGTGATGTAGTAGAAGACGTCCTGTTGCTCTTCGGTCATCTTCTTCATGCCGTCCTGGATGATCACCGCCAGCTCGTAGCCGTAGGTCGGATCATAGGTGCGGCAGTTCGGGATGGTGGCAGCCATCAGGTGGCTGTGACCGTCTTCGTGCTGCAGGCCTTCACCGTTGAGGGTAGTACGGCCGGCGGTACCGCCGATCAGGAAGCCACGGGTGCGGCTGTCGCCAGCGGCCCATGCCAGGTCACCGATACGCTGGAAGCCGAACATCGAATAGAAGATGTAGAACGGCAGCATCGGCTGGTTGTGGTTGCTGTACGAGGTACCGGCGGCGATGAACGACGACATGGCGCCGGCTTCGTTGATGCCTTCCTCGAGGATCTGGCCCTTCTTGTCCTCGCGGTAGAACATCACCTGGTCCTTGTCGACCGGCTCGTAGAGCTGGCCCACGGACGAGTAGATGCCAAGCTGGCGGAACATGCCTTCCATACCGAAGGTACGGGCTTCGTCCGGGATGATCGGAACGATGCGCTGGCCGATCTCCTTGTCCTTGACCAGCTGCGCCAGGATACGCACGAAGGCCATGGTGGTGGAGATTTCGCGGTCGCCCGAACCGTCCAGGATCGCCTTCAGGGTTTCCAGCGGCGGAGTCGGGATGCTGAAGCTCTTTGCACGGCGCTGCGGTACGAAGCCACCCAGGGCTGCGCGGCGCTCGGCCAGGTACTTGGCTTCGGCGCTGCCTTCTTCCGGACGGAAGAACGGCAGGTTTTCCAGGTCGGCATCCTTGACTGGGATGTCGAAGCGGTCACGGAAGTGACGCAGGCTGTCGACGTCGACCTTCTTGGTGTTGTGCGCGGTGTTCTTGGCTTCGCCGGCACCGGTACCGTAACCCTTGATGGTCTTGGCCAGGATGACGGTCGGCTGACCTTGATGGTTGACCGCCTGGTGGTAGGCCGCATAGACCTTGTACGGGTCGTGGCCGCCACGGTTGAGCTTCCAGATCTCGTCGTCGGACAGGTCTTCGACCATGGCCTTGAGTTCTGGGGTGTTGAAGAAGTGCTCACGGACGTACGCACCGTCCTTGGCCTTGTAGTTCTGGTACTCGCCGTCGATGACTTCGTCCATGCGGCGCTGCAGGGCACCGTTGGTGTCCTTGGCGAACAGCGGATCCCAGAAGCGGCCCCAGACGACTTTGTTGACGTTCCAGCCACCGCCACGGAACACGCCTTCGAGTTCCTGGATGATCTTGCCGTTGCCGCGGACCGGGCCGTCGAGGCGCTGCAGGTTGCAGTTGATGACGAAGATCAGGTTGTCCAGCTTCTCGCGGCCAGCCAGGGCGATCGCGCCCAGGGATTCTGGCTCGTCGCACTCGCCGTCGCCCATGAAGCACCAGACCTTCTGCTTACCGGCCGGGATGAAGCCACGGGCTTCCAGGTACTTCATGAAGCGTGCCTGGTAGATCGCCTGGATCGGACCCAGACCCATGGAAACGGTCGGGAACTGCCAGAAGTCAGGCATCAGCCATGGGTGCGGGTAGGAGGACAGGCCCTTGCCGTCCACTTCCTGACGGAAGTTGTTCATCTGGTCTTCAGTGATGCGACCTTCGAGGAAGGCGCGGGCATAGATGCCTGGGGAGGCGTGGCCCTGGAAGAAGATCAGGTCGCCACCGTGCTCCTCGGTAGGAGCCTGGAAGAAGTAGTTGAAGCCGATGTCGTACAGGGTGGCGCTGGAGGCGAAGCTCGAGATGTGGCCGCCCAGGTCCGAATCCCGCAGGTTGGTACGCATGACCATGGCCAGGGCGTTCCAACGTACCATCGAGCGGATGCGGCGTTCCATGAACAGGTCGCCAGGCATGCGTGCTTCGTGGGTAACGGGGATGGTGTTGCGGTATGGCGTGGTGATTGCGTACGGCAGCTGAGAGCCACTACGGGTGGCCAGCTCGCCCATACGGGTCATCAGGTAGTGAGCGCGGTCTTCGCCTTCTTTGTCGAGGACCGACTCCAAGGCATCCAGCCATTCCTGGGTTTCGACGGGATCGAGGTCTTGCATGGCTTGCTCCAGGGCGGAAAGGCCACCAGAATCGGGGGCCTGAGTTTGCGACTGGCCTTTTGGGCAGACGTCGTGAATTCTTGGATTAGCCGGACAGTCATCCGGCGCCGTGTAGTTTTACTACAAATGGTTTGGCATTTCATGCTTTTGAACAGCCGGGGTAGTAGTAAAACTACAGAAAAGCGGCATTTTGTCGCATGCCGGGTTGTGGGGAAAAACGTTCCCGTAGGTTTGGACTGGGCTTTGATTGGGTGAATCTTGATGTTTTTTACCAATGATTCGTTTATTTCAGCTATTTCCAACTTTTGTATGACAGTCCAACCGTCATTCGGCATCCCCTCGGCCGCCTCTACCCCTCCCACTCACGCCGATCAAGGATAGACCATGCGCCTGCCTTTGCCGCTCGATCTGCCCGCCGTCCTGCAACCGCTGGTCGTCCGTAACCAACAATCCCTGCGTGAGGCCATCGCGGGTATCGAGGGTCTGGACTTCGATGCCTGGAGCTCCGCCCAGCGCCATGCGTTCGATCAAGTGGCTGCAGTCAGCGACTTCGTTTTGGAAGTGGCCCTGCGCGAGCCGGCCATGCTCTTTACGCTGCAGGCTAGCGGTGAACTGGAGCGGCCTTTCGCCCCTGGCGAGCTGCGCGCGCGCATCGCCGCCGCTGCCGAAGCGGCGCAGAGCGAGGAGGAGCTTGCGCGCAACCTGCGTCGCGAGCGCAACCGCCAGCAGGTGCGCATCATTTGGCGCGACATCACCCGCCGGGCCGCGCTGGAAGAAACCTGCCGCGACCTTTCCGACCTGGCCGACGCCTCCATCGACCAGGCCTACCAATGGTTGTATCCGCGCCATTGCCAGCAGTTCGGTACGCCCATCGGCAACCGCAGCGGCCAGGCGCAGCACATGGTGGTGCTGGGCATGGGCAAGCTGGGCGCGGTGGAGCTGAACCTGTCTTCGGACATCGATCTGATCTTCGCCTTTCCCGAGGGCGGCGAAACCGAAGGGGTCAAGCGCTCGCTGGACAACCAGGAGTTCTTCACCCGTCTGGGCCAGCGTCTGATCAAGGCGCTGGATCCAGTGACCGTCGATGGTTTCGTGTTCCGTGTCGACATGCGCCTGCGCCCCTACGGCTCGGCCGGTGCCCTGACGTTGTCGTTCAATGCCCTGGAGCAGTACTACCAGGACCAAGGCCGCGATTGGGAACGCTACGCCATGATCAAGGCACGGGTCGTGGCCGGCGACCAGGTGGCCGGCGCCCAGCTGCAGAATATGCTGCGCCCGTTCGTCTACCGGCGTTACCTGGATTTCTCGGCCATCGAGGCGCTGCGCACCATGAAGCAGCTGATCCAGCAGGAAGTGCGGCGCAAGGGCATGTCGGAGAACATCAAGCTCGGCGCGGGCGGTATCCGCGAAGTGGAGTTCATCGCCCAGGCGTTCCAGTTGATCCACGGCGGGCGCGACCTGAGCCTGCAGCAGCGGCCACTGCTCAAGGTGCTGGCGACCCTCGAAGGCCAGGGCTACCTGCCGCCGGCGGTGGTGGCCGAGTTGCGTGAGGGCTATGAGTTCCTGCGTTATACCGAGCATGCGATCCAGGCCATCGCCGACCGCCAGACCCAGATGTTGCCGGAGGACGAAAAGGATCGCGAGCGCGTGGCGTTTATCCTGGGCTTTGCCGACTGGCAGAGCTTCCATGACCAGCTCATGCACTGGCGTGGCCGGATCGACTGGCATTTCCGCCAGGTGATCGCCGACCCCGACGACGAGGAAGGCGAGGGCGAGCTGGTCGTCGGTGGCGAATGGTCGCCGCTGTGGGAGCAGGCCCAGGATGAAGAGGCCGCCTGCCGTCAGTTGGAGGAAGCCGGCTTCAAGCAGCCCGCCGAGGCCTTGCGACGCCTGGCGTTGCTGCGCTCCAGTCCGTCGCTGCGCTCCATGCAGCGTATCGGTCGCGAGCGCCTGGACGCCTTCATTCCGCGCCTGCTCGCCCAGGCTGTGGAGCACGATGACCCGGACCTGGTCCTGGAGCGCGTGTTGCCGCTGGTCGAGGCGGTGGCGCGACGTTCGGCCTACCTGGTGCTGCTGACCGAGAACCCAGGTGCTTTGCGCCGGTTGCTGACGCTGTGCGCGGCTAGCCCGTGGATCGCCGAACAGATTGCCCGCTACCCGTTGCTGCTCGACGAACTGCTCAATGAAGGCCGGCTGTTCAGCCCGCCCCTGGCGCCGGAGTTGGCCTGCGAGCTGCGCGAGCGCCTGACGCGCATTCCCGAGGACGATCTGGAGCAGCAAATGGAGGCTTTGCGTCACTTCAAGCTGGCCCACAGTCTGCGGGTAGCCGCCTCGGAGATCACCGGCAACCTGCCCCTGATGAAAGTCAGCGACTACCTGACCTGGCTGGCCGAGGCGATCCTCGATCAGGTGCTGGCCCTGGCCTGGCGCCAGACGGTGGCCCGTCACGGCCAGCCCAAGCGCAGCGATGGCAGCCTGTGCGATCCGGGTTTCATCATCGTCGGCTACGGCAAGGTCGGCGGCATCGAGCTGGGGCATGGCTCGGACCTGGACCTGGTGTTCATCCACGATGGCGATCCCCAGGGCGAAACCGACGGCGCCAAACCCATCGACGGCGCGCAATTCTTCACCCGGTTGGGGCAACGCATCATTCATATGCTGACTACCCAGACCAACTCCGGTCAGCTCTATGACGTGGACATGCGCCTGCGTCCTTCCGGCGCCTCGGGGCTGCTGGTCAGTTCCGTGGGTGCCTTCGAGCGCTACCAGCAGGGCGAGGCCTGGACCTGGGAGCACCAGGCTCTGGTGCGGGCGCGAGTGCTGGTGGGCTGCAAGCAGGTCGCGGCGGCGTTCGAGGACGTGCGCGCCCGGGTGCTGGGCAAGCCGCGCGAGTTGGACAAACTGCGCCAGGAAGTGAGCGAGATGCGCGCCAAGATGCGCGACAACCTTGGCACCAAGAGCACCGCCGCCGGCACTGCCGCCAATGCGTTCGAGGCCGGCATGCCCTTCGATATCAAGCAGGATGCCGGCGGTATCGTGGATATCGAATTTATGGTGCAATACGCCGCTTTGGCCTGGTCCCACGACCACCCGGCCCTGCTGCGCTGGACCGACAACATCCGCATTCTCGAGGAGCTGGAGCAGGCTGGGCTGATGCCGGCCGACGATGCGGTGCTGCTGCGCGAGGTATACAAGGCGTTCCGCTCGGCCTCGCACCGCCAGGCCCTGCAGAAGCAAGCCGGGGTCGTCGATGCCGGTCAGTTTGCCGATCAGCGTCGCCAGGTGCGGCGGATCTGGAGCGAGCTCGGGCTGACCTGAGGCCCTCCGCCAGCCCTGTAGGGGCGATCAGCGGTAGAAATGCCTGGGTGTTACACTGTCCGCCACATAGCCTGAATATAAAGAGGGGAGGCCAGGCCAACGCTGAGCCTCCCCGAGCGTTTCTGGACTAAGCATGAGAATACTGATCATTGGGCCCAGCTGGGTCGGCGACATGGTGATGGCGCAGACCTTGTTCCAGTGCCTGAAACAGCAGCACCCCGAATGCGTGATCGACGTGCTGGCGCCCGAGTGGAGCCGGCCGATACTCGAGCGCATGCCCGAGGTGCGCCAAGCCCTGAGCTTCCCGCTCGGCCATGGCGCGCTGGAGCTGGCCACGCGCCGGCGCATCGGCAAATCCCTGGCGGGTCAGTATGACCAGGCGATCCTCCTGCCTAACTCGCTGAAATCGGCATTGGTACCGTTTTTCGCTGGCATCCCCAAACGCACCGGCTGGCGCGGCGAAATGCGCTTCGGCCTGCTCAACGATGTGCGCAAGCTGGACAAAACCCGCTATCCGCTGATGATCGAGCGCTTCATGGCCCTGGCCTATGCGCCAGGGGCCGAGCTGCCACAGCCCTATCCACGCCCAAGCCTGCGGATCGAAGCGCAGAGCCGTGACGCCGCGCTGGCCAAGTTCGGCCTGGCGCTTGATCGACCGGTGCTGGCGCTGTGCCCTGGCGCCGAGTTCGGCGAGGCCAAGCGCTGGCCGGCCGAGCACTACGCCGAGGTCGCTGACGCGATGATCCGTCAGGGGTGGCAGGTGTGGCTGTTCGGCTCGAAGAACGACCACCCAGTGGGTGAGGCGATCCGAGATCGGCTGATTCCAGGGTTGCGCGAGGAGTCCTACAACCTTGCAGGGGACACGTCCCTGGCCGAGGCCATCGACCTGTTGTCCTGCGCCGATGCCGTGGTGTCCAACGACTCCGGGCTGATGCACGTGGCCGCCGCCTTGAATCGCCCGCTGGTGGCCGTCTACGGCTCCACCTCGCCGGGCTTCACCCCGCCTTTGGCCGAACAGGTTGAGATCGTGCGCCTGGGCATCGAATGCAGTCCTTGCTTCGATCGCACCTGCCGCTTCGGTCACTACAACTGCCTGCGTCTGCTCGAGCCCGGCAAAGTGATTGCCGCGCTCACGCACCTGGGCGGACCGAACCTGATCGATGTCCTGGCCGAGGTCGACTAAGTGCGGGTCCTGATCATCAAGACATCTTCGCTGGGCGACGTGATCCACACGCTGCCCGCGGTCACCGACGCCGCGCACGCTCTTCCTGGTATCCGCTTCGACTGGGTGGTGGAGGAAGGTTTCGCCGAGATCCCCAGCTGGCACCCGGCGGTCGACCAGGTCATTCCGGTGGCCATCCGGCGCTGGCGCAAGAATCTCTGGCAGACGATCAAGAGCGGCGAATGGAAGGCGTTCAAGCAGCGTCTGCGCGCGCAAAAGTACGACTTGGTGATCGACGCCCAGGGGCTGGTCAAATCGGCCTGGCTGACGCGCTACGTGAAGGCGCCGGTGGCTGGGCTCGACCGCTACTCCGCGCGCGAAGGCTGGGCCAGCCGCTTCTATGACCGACGGTTGTCGGTCGCCGTCGGCCAGCATGCCGTGGAGCGGGTGCGTCAACTGTTCGCCCTGGCCCTGGCCTATGACCTGCCCGAAGGCATCGGCCGCTATGGCCTGGACCTGGATCGCCTGCAACTGCCGCCTGCCGCGCCATACGTGGTGTTCCTGCATGGCACCACCTGGGCCACCAAGCACTGGCCTGAGGCCTATTGGCGCGAACTGGCCGAGCGCCTTGGGCGGCGCAATCTGCAGGTTCGCCTGCCGTGGGGTAACCCGGCCGAGAAAGCCCGCGCCGAGCGTATCGCCCAGGGCTTGAAGAATTGCGAAGTCCTGCCCAAGTTGAACCTGGCAGGTGTCGCCCGCGTACTGGCGGCGGCCAAGGCCTGCGTGGCGGTGGATACCGGCTTGGGCCATCTGGCGGCGGCACTGGATGTGCCGACCATCTCCCTGTTCGGCCCAACCAACCCTGGCCTGACCGGCGCCTACGGGCGTGTGCAGGTCCATCAGGCCAGCGACTTCCCCTGCGCGCCCTGCCTGCAGAAGAAGTGCACCTACAAACCGAGCGCCGAGGACCTGCGCCGGTTCGATCTCAAACGCGAGTGGCCACTGTGCTTCACTCGCCTGAATCCCGAGCATGTGGCGAGCCGCTTGAGCGCGCTGCTGCTGGCTGAGGATGTTCGTTGATGCAACTGGCTTTCGTGCTTTACAAATATTTCCCCTTCGGCGGGCTGCAGCGCGATTTCATGCGCATTGCCTTGGAGTGCCAGAAGCGGGGCCACCAGATCCGTGTCTACACGTTGATCTGGGAAGGCGACATTCCGCCGGGCTTCGAGGTGCTGGTGGCGCCGGTCAAGGCACTGTTCAATCACCGCCGCAACGAGAAGCTCAGTGCCTGGATGGCCGCGGACTTGGCCAAGCGCCCAGTCGATCGCCTGATCGGTTTCAACAAGATGCCTGGGCTGGACGTCTACTACGCCGCCGACGGCTGCTTCGAGGACAAGGCCCAGACCCTGCGTGGCGGCCTGTACCGCCGCTGGGGCCGCTACCGGCATTTTGCCGAGTACGAGCGCGCCGTGTTCGCCAAGGACGCCCGCACCGAGGTGCTGATGATCTCCGAGGTGCAGCAGCCGCTGTTCATCAAGCACTACGGCACCCCGCTTGAGCGCTTCCACCTATTGCCGCCGGGGATTTCCCAGGACCGCCGCCGCCCGGCCGACGCCGAGGCGATCCGCGCGCAGTTTCGCAAGGAGTTCGGGCTGGGCGAGGACGATCTGCTGTTGGTGCAGATCGGCTCGGGCTTCAAGACCAAAGGCGTGGACCGCAGCCTCAAGGCGCTTGCAGCGTTACCCTCGGCGCTGCGCAAACGCACCCGGCTGATGGTCATCGGCCAGGACGATCCGAAGGTGTTCCAGTTGCAGAGCGCCACGCTGGGCCTGGGCGAGCAGGTGCAGTTCCTCAAGGGGCGCAGCGATATCCCGCGCTTCCTGCTCGGGGCCGATCTGCTGATCCACCCGGCCTATAACGAAAACACCGGCACCGTGCTGCTGGAGGCCCTGGTGGCCGGCTTGCCGGTGCTGGTTTCCCAAGTGTGCGGCTATGCCCATTACATTGCCGAGGCCGACAGCGGCCTGGTGCTGGACGAGCCGTTCGAGCAGGAGCAGCTCAACCGCTACCTGCAACGCATGCTCGAAGACGGCCAGGCGCGTGCCGCCTGGGCGCGCAACGGGCTGGCCTTCGCCGATACCGCGGACCTTTACAGCATGCCGCAGCACGCCGCCGACGTGATCCTCGGGCAGGAGCAGGCATGAAGCTGATACTGGCCGAGCCGTTCAAGCGCCTGTGGGCAGGGCGCGATCCCTTCGAGGCCGTGGAGGCCCTGCAGGGCGAGGTGTTCCGTGAACTGGAAGGCCGCCGCACGCTGCGTACCGAGGTCGAGGGCGAGGGGTACTTCGTCAAGATCCACCGCGGCATCGGCTGGGGCGAGATCTTCAAGAACCTGTTCAGCGCCAAGCTGCCTGTCCTCGGCGCCGGCCAGGAGTGGCGCGCCATCCAGCGTCTACACCAAGCCGGCGTGCCGACCATGACCGCCGTGGCCTACGGCGAGCGCGGCAGTAACCCGGCGAGTCAGCATTCGTTCATCGTCACCGAAGAGCTGGCACCGACCATCAGCCTGGAAGACTTCAGCATCGACTGGGTCAAGCAACCGCCCCAGGCACGTCTGAAATGGGCCCTGATCGCCGAGGTGGCGAAGATGACCGGCGGCATGCACCGTGCCGGGGTCAACCACCGCGACTGCTACATCTGCCACTTCCTGCTGCACACCGATCGACCGGTGACGCCGGAAGATTTCAAGCTGTCGGTAATCGACCTGCACCGGGCCCAGACCCGTGACAAGATCACCCGCCGCTGGCGCGACAAGGACCTGGCTGCCTTGTATTTCTCGGCCCTGGACATCGGCCTGACGCGCCGCGACAAGCTGCGCTTCTTGCGTGGATACTTCCAGCGCCCGTTGCGCCAGGTGTTGGCCGATGAGGCCGCCCTGCTCGCCTGGCTCGAGCGCAAGGCGCAGAAACTCTACGATCGCAAGCAACGCTATGGGGATGCGCTCTGATGGCGGGTTGGACACTGGCACCAGGCTACGAAGGCCTGGCGGCGGATTTCGGCAGTCTCGATGCGGTGTTCGCCCTTCAAGGTGAACGCCTCACCCGTGACCCGCTCAGCGAAGTGGTGCGCATCGAGCGGGATGGGGTCAACTATTACGTCAAACGCTACACCGGTGCCGGCAAGGCCCTGCGTCGCTACGTGGGGCGGCCGCGCATCAAGGCCGAGTGGCAGAACCTCAAGCAATTTGCCAAATGGGGGATCCCCACCGCCGAAGTGGTGGCCTGGGGCCTGGAACGCAACGGCCTGGGTTTTGGCCGCGGTGCGATGATCACCCGCGAACTGCCCAATACCGAGGATCTGTCCGCCCTGGCCGAACGCAAGGACCCGCGCCTGGCCGACCGCACCTGGGTCGACCATGTCAGCCGTCAACTGGCCAGGCATACCCGGGTCATGCACGATCACAACTTCGCCCACAACGATCTGAAGTGGCGCAACCTGCTGGTGGACGACAAGGCGACGCTGTTCTTCATTGACTGCCCGACCGGCGACTTCTGGCGCGGTTGCCGTGCCCTGATGTTGCGTCACCGCCTGATCAAGGACCTGGCGTGCCTGGACAAGGTCGCCAAATACCACCTGTCGGCAACCCAACGCCTGCGCTTTTACCTGCAGTACCGCGGTCACCAGCGCCTGGATTCCAGGGACAAGCGACGGATCCGTGAGGTGGTGAGCTTCTTCGAGGGAAGGGAATGACCGATTACCTGGCCAGTGCCGACGAGGCGTTGCTGCAACGTCACGGGCTAAATGACTTCGAGGCGCTGTGGGCGCTGCAGCTCGACGCCGTGGACGAGCCCAACACCGGCCGTGGCGGTTGGAGCAGCGTGTTTCGCCTGGAGCTCGAGGGCAAGGGCTTCTACCTCAAGCGCCAGAGCAACTACCTCACGCGGACCCTGCATCGGCCGTTTGGCGAGCCGACCTTCGCCCGTGAGTTCCGCAATATCAGCCGTTACCAAAAGCTCAGGATTCCCGCCTTGCAGGCGGTGTTCTATGGTGAACGCAAGGGCAACGGCCAGCACCGTGCCATTCTCATGACCCGAGCACTGGATGACTGGCGCGATCTGGATAGCCTGCTGGCCCAGTGGCCGCAACTGGCAGCCGGGCAGCGCGAGGGTATCCTCAAGGCTTGCGGCCAGCTGGCCCGCACTCTGCACGCGGCAGGCCAGGTGCACGGCTGTTTCTACCCCAAGCACATCTTTCTGCGTGAGCGTCGCGAAGGCTGGCAGGCCCAGTTGATCGATCTGGAGAAGACCCGCCCGCTGTTAATGGGCATGCGTGACCGGCTCAAGGACCTGGAACCCTTGCTGCGCCGTGCCCCCGCCTGGGGCGAGGCGGACGTACGCAGCCTGCTGGCGGCCTACCTCCAGCAGCCTGGCGACAGCAGCCTGGTCGATACTTGGTTGCAACGCTTGGTGCGTCGTCGCCGTGAAAAGGAGGCGCGTTGATGCGTTTGTCTGAACTCAAAAGCGCCGGGCGCAGCCCGTCGTTACCGCTGAGCGTGACGCTGGCCGATGCGGCCGGCAGCGCGGACCTGCAATTGCTCAGTCTGCTGCGCGTGCTGCCGGGGCAACGCTATGTCGGCGCCGGCATCTGGCGTGGCACGCCGGTGTTGGCCAAGCTGTTGGTCGGTGGCAATGCCGCCCGACACTTCCAGCGCGAACTCGAAGGTGTGAAGTTGCTTGCCGCACAAGGCCTGACGACACCCCAGCTGTTGGCAGATGGCCTGAAGGAAGGCGAAGGCGGCTGGTTGCTGTTCGAGTTACTCGAAGGCGCCCAGAGCTTGGGCGACGCCTGGGCAGCGGTGGAGAACCTGCCGGTGCTGGCCGACGAGCAGCAGCAGGTGCTGGGCGAAGCGCTCGCCGCTGTGGCGCACATGCACGCCAAGGGCCTGTGGCAAGAAGACCTGCACCTGGACAACCTGCTGCGTCATGGCGGTCAGCTGTACTTGATCGACGGCGGCGGCATCAAGGCCGAGACCTCGGGCCAGCAACTGTCGCGCCAGCGTGTGCTGGAAAACCTCGGCGTGTTCTTCGCCCAGTTGCCCAAGCGCCTGGAGCCTTTCATCGAAGAGCTGCTGGTCCATTACTTGTTGGCCAATGCCGAACATGCCCTGCCGTTGGAAGCCTTGCAGAAGCAGATCGACAAGGTGCGCAACTGGCGCTTGAAGGATTACCTGGAAAAGGCCGGGCGTGAGTGCACGCTGTTCAGCGTCGAGCGCAGCCTCTCGGGCCTGCGCGCGATTCGTCGCGCCGAAGTGCCGGCCATGCTGTCGGTGCTGCAGAACGCCGATGCGTTGATCGATGCGGGGCATCTGTACAAGACCGGCGGTGCAGCCAGCGTGGCGCGTATCGAGGTCGATGGCCGCACGTTGGTGCTCAAGCGCTACAACATCAAGAACACCGCTCACTGGTTCAAGCGCTTCTGGCGCCCCAGCCGCGCCTGGCACTCCTGGATCGAAGGGCACCGTCTCGAATTTCTCGACATCGCCACGCCGCGGCCGCTGGCGGTGCTGGAGCAGCGGGTCATGGGCCTGCGCAGCCGAGCCTTTTTGGTCACCGAGTATGCCGACGGGCCGGATCTGATCGAGTGTTTCCAGCCGTACGTCGAGAGCGGCGAGGCGCCTGAGGAACAGGTGCAGGCGTTGGTGCACCTGATGCAGCAGCTGATTCGCGAGCGCATCAGCCATGGCGATTTCAAAGGACACAATCTGTTCTGGCAGGACGGCCAGTGGTCGCTGATCGACCTGGATGCCATGTGCCAGCACGCCACCCAGCTCAGCTTCGCACCAGCCTATGCCCGTGACCGGGCGCGGATGTTGCGCAACTGGCCAAGCGGCAGCGCGTTGCACCAGCGGCTTGATGCGCTGTTGCCGCGCATCGATCAGTAGCCCGGACACCGCGCGGCCGACAGGCACGACAGGGCTCTGGGTGGCGACTCAGGCCCTGTCGGGGGACGACGGTGCCCAATTCCACGGTATTCAGGCGCGGCCGCTCAGCCCTCGCAGCCCCAGCACCGCGGGCACGCCCAATCCCACCCAGGACAACACGTCCCACCCGCCATCTCCCAATAACGCGGCAAACAGCCCTGCCGCGCCCAGAACGGCGATGAGCGCCGGCCAGGCGAAGATTCGCCGGGTCGATTGCGACCTGTGGCTCATGCCGTCACCTCCCGACCCTTGCGCTGCTTGGCCCACCACAGGTAAAGGCCGCTGCCCAGCACGACAATTGTCAGCACGTCGAGCACCGCCCAGAGGATCTGCATGGGACGCCCGCCGTAGTCGCCGAAATGCAGTGGCTGCGACAGCCCCATAGCATCCATGTACCAAGGCCGATCACCGATGGCAGTGACTGATAGTGTGCGAGCGTCGATCAGCACCGGGGTCCACGTGTGGGAGGTCAGGTGGGTGGCGCCTTTCATGAACACCGCGTAGTGGTGCTCACTGGAAAAGCGCGTGCCGGGGAAGGCGATGAAGTCCGCCCGCATGCCAGGCGTCGCCTCGGCAGCGATGTCCAGCAGACGGCTGGCCGGTGCGCGCTCGGTGAGCGGTGGTGCGTCCCGGTAAGGGGCGACCATCGCTGCCAGGCTGTCGTTGCGCCAGGCGGCGATGACCACATCGGAGAGGGCGCTGATCACCCCGGTGACACCGACCACCAAGGCCCAGGTCAGGGTGACGATGCCGATCAGGTTGTGCAGGTCGAGCCAGCGAAGGCGGTGCGAGCGATCATGGCGCACCGTGGCGAACCCCAGGCGGCGCATGAAGGGGGCGTAGAGCACGGTGCCGGAGATGATCGCCACCACGAACAACACCCCCATGAACGCCAGCAGCAGCTTGCCGGGCAGGCCGGCGAACATGTCTACATGCAGGCGTAGCAGGGTCATCATCAGCCCGCCGTTGGCCGCAGGCATCGCCACCGCTTCACCCGTGCGGGCGTCGAGCATGAAGGTGTGCGAGGCATCGGGTTCGGTGCCAGCGGTGGCAGCCGTTATGGCAACCACGCCGTCAGGTTCGTCCTCGTCGTAGCCGAAGTACTGCACCACCTCGCCAGGACGATGGGCCTGGGCCTTGAGCACCAGGTGCTGCAGGTCCAGGTGCGGCGTGCCCTCGGGCATCTGGCGCAGTTCGGGGGCATCGCCGAGCAGGTGCTCGAGTTCGTGGTGGAAGATCAGTGGCAGGCCGGTGAGGGCCAGCAGCATCAGGAACAGGGTGCAGACCAGGCTGGTCCAGGTGTGGATGAAGGACCAGCGGCGGATGGTTGAGCTTTTCATTTCATGTTGCTTCTCTGCGTCCGGAAAGACCAAAAGCCGTCTTCCGGGGACGGCTTGATCGATGAGCGAATGACGTCAGGCCATCACCATTTGTAGGTGGCACTGGCGACGACGCTGCGTTGGTCTCCGAAATAGCAGTAGTACGCATCGCAGGTGGAGATGTAGTCCTTGTTCAACAGGTTGGTGGCGTTGATGGCCACCGATGCGCCCTTCAGGCTGTTGTCGAGACGTCCCAGGTCGTAGTGCACGGCGGCATCGAACACGGTGTAGGCGTCGGCCTTGCCCAGGTAGGTGTTGGCCTGGTCGCCATAGGTATTGCCGGTGTAGCGCGCACCGGCACCGATACCGAAGCCATCGAGCACGCCGGTGTGCCAGGTGTAGTCGGCCCACAGCGAGGCTTGCTGGTTCGGCATCCGCTGCAGGCGATTGCCTTTGTAGAGGCCGTCCTGCACTTCGGATTTGGCCAGGGTATAGGCGGCGATCACCTTCAGGTTTTCGTTGACGTCGGAGACGGCCTCGAGCTCCAGACCACGGACTTTCACTTCGCCGGTCTGGCTGGTGACGGTCACGTTTGCGACAGTGTCGGTGACCGAGACGTTCTTCTGGGTCAGGTCATAGATCGCGGCGGAGAGCAGGGTGTTGGAACCAGGAGGTTGGTACTTGATGCCAAGTTCCCACTGCTGGCCTTCGGTCGGCTTGAACGACTCCGTGGCTTTAGGGCTTGGATCACTGGTCGGCTGGAAGGATTCGGCGTAGGACAGGTAGGGAACAAAGCCTGAGTCGAACACGTAGCTGATGGCGGCGTTGCCACTGAATTTCTTGTCGCGCTGGGTAGTGGTCGCGTCATTGTCGTTGAAGTACTTAGTGCCGGTGTGCACCCAGTCCTCACGCCCGCCAATGGTCAGGCGCCAGTTGTCCAGGGCCATCTGATCCTGGACATACAGGCCCGTCTGGCGGGTTTTCTGGTTGTAGTCGTAATAGGCGTCGGCGCGGGGCGGGCGGGTGATCGGCAGCCCATACACCGGGTTGTTGACGTTGGTGTCGGGCACGTTGAAGCCGTAGATCGCCAGGTAGTTGGTGTTGGTGCGCTGGTGATCCAGGCCGATCAACAGGGTATGGCTGATGTCGCCGGTGTCGAAGTTGCCCTGGAAGTTGTTGTCGACGGCGAACTGGCTGATGTCCTCATCGACATTGGTGGACATGCGGCTGGTGTTGCCTTGGTTGTCCACCGGCGGGTTGGTGGGGTTGTAGCTGCTGACCGTAATCGTTTGGAAAGCCAGGTCCGACTTGGTGTAGCGCAGGTTCTGTCGGAACTGCCAGACATCGTTGAAGCGGTGCTCGAAGGCATAGCCCAAGGCGTAATAGGTGCGGTCGTAGAACTCGTAGTTTGGGTCGCCTAGGTTCTTGTGATGCGAGATCTTGCCGAACGGCATGTCGATCTTGGTGCCCTGGATCGGGCGGAACTGGCTCGTGACGCCGGTATCGTCGCGGGTGAACTGAGACAGAAAGGTCAGCGAAGTGTCTTCGTCGATGTTCCAGGTCAGGCTAGGGGCAATGTTGTAGCGCTTGTCGTCGATGTGGTCGATCTGGGTGCCGCCGTCGCGCAGCACCCCGCTCAGGCTGTACAGGAACTGACCCTGGTCATCGATCTTGCCGGTGCTGGCGAAGTTGATCTGTCGGTGGTTATCGCTGCCGTACTGCAGTTCGATTTCATGGGCGCTTTCGGCCTGCGGGCGGCGGCTGACCATGTCCAAGAGGCCGCCGGGTGGAGTCTGCCCGTAGATCGAAGAGGACGGGCCGCGTAGCAGCGCCAGACGGTCCAGGTTCCAGGTCTCGGCTTTGGGGTTGGCGTAGACGCCACGAGGCAGTGGCAGTCCGTCGAGGAACTGGGTCGGCTCGAAGCCGCGCACGAGCATCCAGTCGTACCGTGTATCACTGCCGAAACTCGCCGAAACGATCCCTGGCATGTAGCGCACGGCATCGTCGAGGCTGTGCACGCTCCGGTCATTCATCTGCTGACGGGTCGCGACGGAGATGGAACGGGGGACTTCGACAAGTGCCGTATCGGTCTTGGTGCCTGCGGCGGTGCGGGTGGCGGTATAGCCTTCTACCGGGCCCCAGGCCGTCTCCAAGTCGCCGCTGGCATGGATGGCGGTTTCCGGAAGTGCCAGGGTGCCGTCGGGGGTGGCCACCAGGCTGTAGCTGCCGACGCTGCTTTGCTGCAGTTGCAAGCCTGTGCCGCGCAGCGCTGCATGCAGGGCGCCCAAGGCGTCGTACTGGCCGCTGACCCGGGCCGAGGTGCGGCCATCGACCAGCGCCGGATCCAACGCCAGAGCGATACCGGCCTGGCTGGCGATCTGGTTCAGGGTGCTGGCCAGCGGTGCGCTGGGCAGATCGTAGGTACGCAGAGCCGTCTGTTCGGCGGCCTGCACGGCAGGGCTGCCCAGCGGGATGGCCAGAGCAACGGCCAGGGCCATCAGGCTAGGGCGCAGGAAAGAATCTACGGCACGGGACATGCAGCGGCTCCTCGACGAATAAGTGCTGATTGCTTCCTTGCCGAGCGAGATGTGAAAAGTGACAGAGGGTGATGGAAAAAATGCGCAAGGGGACTGGGGCTGTTTCGCAGCCCCTCGCAGGCTTGGCCAGTTCCCACGCAGGGAGACTGAGTGTCGTGAGTCTATTTGGCGGTGACGGTCACCCACCACGGCGTATGCAGCTCGATCTTCACCGGTAACGCCGGGGTGAGCGATGCCAGGGCCAGGTCGGTGTCGGTCAGCGGGAAGCTGCCGCTCACACGCAGATCGGCCACTTCGGCGGCAACCCCCAGGTGGCCGTTGCGGTAGTGGGCGAGCGTGGCGACCAGATCGGCCAGGCGTACGTTGTCCACGACCAGCATGCCGCGGGTCCAGGCATCGGCACCGACCGCGATGGGGTCGACCTGGCCAAGACCGTCGGCGGTCATCAGTACCTGCTGGCCTTCGCGCAGGACCTGCTCATCGCTGCTGTTCAGTGGCCTGGCCGCTACCTGGGACTTGAGCACCTCCAGGCGGGTGCCGTCGCCTTCGCGCTTGACCAGAAATCGCGTTCCCAGCGGTCGCAGGCGGCCATCATCGGTACGCACCAGCAACGGACGGGCATCCCTATGGCCGGTTTCGACGGAAATCTCGCCTTGGTGCAGGACGATGACCCGCTGCGTGCCGGTAAAGTCGATGTCTACCGCAGTGCTGGTATTGAGGCTCAGCACGGTGCCGTCTTCGAGGCGCAGGGTGCGCAGCTCGCCGGTGCCGGTGCGCTGGTCGGCCAGCCAGTAGCCCGGCGACAACGAAGGTGCACCAACACCGATCAGCAGTGCGCCTACCAGCAGCAAACCAGCCAGGCCGCCACCGAACCTGCCCAGCCGCTGGCGCAAACTTGCTCGCGATTGCACCAGGGCTTTGCGTGCCGGGCCTGCCGCGGCACTGACGCGCTGATCGAGCATGCCCAGTTGCTGCCAGGCACGGGCATGTTCCTCACTGGCGGCATGCCAGCGCATGAACTCGATGCGTTCATCTGCGGTGCCGTCGCCGCCATCGAGGCTCAGTTTCCAGGCAATGGCGGCGTCCAGCACTTTGGCCGATACGGGCTTGGTGTTCACGTCGGCTCTCCATAGAGCGCCACGTAGCACTGGCGCATGCCTTGGGCGATGTACTGGCGCACCCGTGAGACCGACACGCCCAAGCGCTCGGCGATTTCGGCATGGCCCATGCCATCGAGGCGATTGTGCAGGAAGGCCGCCCGCGCCTTGCTCGACAGCTTGCCCAGGAGCCGGTCGATGGCCTTGAGGTCTTCGAGGATCAGGTGCTGGATTTCTGGGGAAGGCTGCTCGGCCTCGGGCCGGCTGGCCAGCTCGGTCAGGTAGGCCTGCTCCAGAGCCGCACGGCGGAAGTGGTCGAACAGCAGGCCCTTGGCCACGGCGACCAGAAAGGCACGGGGCTCGCGCGGAACGTCGAGGTGCTCGCGACCGAGCAGGCGCACGAAGGTGTCCTGGCTCAGGTCTTCGGCACGCTGGCGGCAGGCTGTGCTGCGTTGCAGCCAGGCCAGCAGCCAGGTGCGATGGTCGCGGTACAGCGTACCGACCAGCTGGGCATGTGGGCTCTGCGCAGACGACAAGAAGCGTCCCCCGAAAAGAATGCGTTAACTAACGATAATTATTCGCGATTGTGGCAGAGCGGAGGTGCCCGGTGCAATTGACGCTGATCGGATTGTGAAGGCGGGTTTGCCTCCACACAGGAGGTCAGGCTCCCCTGGGGCCTGCGAGCCAAGGGAGCGGGTCCATCCGCGCACGAGCAGACGCGAGCGATGTAGGGGCTACAAGCTGTATTGCTGGGTCTTGCGCCGGCGCCACTGCTGCAGACGCAGGTTCAGCTGCAGGGGGCTGTCGAGCTGCTGGCGGCGGGCCTGGCTGAGCAGGATGAGGGCCAGTTCGGCTGTGACCAGGGCATCGGCGCTGGCGTGATGGCGTTCTTCTGCCTGCAGGCCGAAGCGGGCGATCCAATCGTCCAGGCTGGCTTCGCGCAGCACGGTATCGGGGTTGAGCATCGGGGCCATGTCGGCCACATCGAAGAAGTGATGCTGCAGACGATAGCCGAGGCTGTCCTTCAGGGCGCGAGCCAGCATGCGCTGGTCGAAGGGGGCGTGAAACGCCAGCACGGGACTGTCGCCAATGAATTCCAGCAAGTCGAGCAGTGCAGTGGCCGGGTCGCAGCCAGCGGCCAGGGCGCTGGGGCCCAGGCCATGAATCAGGACGCTGGGGTTGGTCTTCTGCGCCGGGCGGTGCAGGGTGCGCTCGAACTGTTGGCGGAAATCGATGGCGCCATCCTCGATGGCGACCGCGCCGATCGACAGCACTTGGTCACGGTTGACGTTCAGCCCGCTGGTCTCCAGGTCCAGCACCACCCAGCGCTGCTCGCGCAACGACAGCACGCCCAGTGTCGGCGTGGTCTTGGGCAGACGCGCAATGCGCTGGCACAAGTCGGCGTCCAGCGACGGCTGGGTCGGTCGCAGCCAGGCGAACAGGCTCATAACTGGTACCGCAGGGCCAGGCTGCTTTGCAGGCGCTGAGCCTGGCGCAGGGACTCACGCAGGATGCGTCGGTCCAAGTGATTAAGGCTGTCCGGGTCGAGCCGGTTGGAGTAGGGCAGGTTGTCGCGGCTTTGGCGCTGGTGCTGCTGCATGCGGGTCTGCTGGATGAAGTGGTAGGCCTCCTCGTAGGCGGCGCCATCCAGTGGCTCGATGATGCCCCGGGCTACCAGGTGGCGCAGACGTTCCAGGGTATTGCAGGCCTTGATGCCATTGGCCAGCGCCAGCAGGCGTGCGCCATCGACGAAGGGGGTCAGTCCCTGGACCTTGAGGTCGAGGGTCGCGGCCTTGTCGTTGCCCTGACGGGTCAGCACGAACTCGCGCAGGCGGCCTACCGGCGGGCGTTGGCGCAGGGCGTTGTCGGCCATCATGCGCTGGAAGATACGGTTGTCAGCGACCTGCTCGAGAATACCGCGGCGCAGTTGTTCGCAGCCCTGTTCGTCGCCCCAGACCACCCGCAGGTCGAAATAGATGCTCGAACCCAGCAGGTTTTCGGGGCTGGCCTCACGGATGAAACCGGCGAAGCGGCGCGCCCATTCGCTGCGCGACAGGCACAACTCGGGATTGCCGGCCATGACATTGCCTTTGCACAGGGTGAAGCCGCACTGGGCCAGGCACTGATTGATGTACTGGGCAAGTGGCAGCAGTCGGGCGCGAATCGCCTCGGCCTCGGCGGCGTCATTGGCTTCGAAGAGAATGCCGTTGTCCTGGTCGGTGTGCAGGGTCTGCTCGCGGCGGCCTTCGCTGCCAAAGCACAGCCAGCTGAACGGCACGCCCGGATCGCCGCGCTCGGCCAGGGCCAGCTCGATTACCCGGCACACGGTATGGTCGTTGAGCAGGGTAATGATCTGGGTGATCTGCGTCGAAGAGGCGCCGTGGGCAAGCATGCGTTCGACCAGTTGGCCGATCTCGCCGCGCAGCGATACCAGGTTCTCCAGGCGTGGGGCGTGGCGAATGGTGCGGGCCAGGTGCACCAGGTCGACCCGTTGCAAGGAGAACAGGTCCCGCTCGGACACTACGCCGCACAAGCGTTGGTTATCCACCAGGCAGACGTGGGCGATATGCCGTTCGGTCATGGCCATGGCGGCGTCGAAGGCGCTGGCCTGGGGGCTGAGGTAGAACGGCTGGGCGGTCATGTAGCGCTCGATCGGCGCGGTCAGTTCGGCGCTGGCGTCGGCCACTACCTGGCGCAGGTCGCGCAGGGTGAAGATGCCAAGGGGGAAGCGCTGTGGATCGACGATGACGATGCTGCCGACCTGCTGTTCGTGCATCAGCCCCACGGCTTCGCGCAAAGGGGTGTCCGGTGTGCACACCACCGGGTGACGCATGGCCAGCTCGCCTAGCGGCGTATTGAGGGAATACTGGGTCCCCAGGGTTTCCACGGCGCGCTGGCGTACTTGCTGGTTGACCTGGTCGAGCAGGCTGCTGACGCCACGCAAGGCGAAATCGCGAAATGGCTCGGACAACGAGAACACGCGGATGAACGCGCTCTTGTCCAGTTGCAGGCAGAAGGTGTCCTCACCGGCCAGGTGCTCGGTGCGCGTGGCCCGCTCGCCCAGCAGCGCTGCCAGGGGAAAGCACTCGCCACTGGCGATCTCGAAGGTGGTTTCCATGCCCGGCTTGGTGACGTGCTGGCGCTCGCCGACCACTCGGCCTTGCTTGACGATGTAGAAGTGTTCGACCGGGCCGTCGGCCGGTTTGATGATGCTCTCGCCGCTGGCGTAGAAGCGCAGCTGGCATTGCTCCACCAGGTAAGCCAGGTGGCTGGGCTCCATCTGATTGAACGGCGGGAAGCGCTGCAGGAACTGCAGGGTACCCTGGATGTTCTGCAGCACTGCCGTTCTGCCGGCCTGGCTGTAGGCGTCCTTCTTGCTCATGGAACTGACCGCATTTAGGGGGCACTAGGCGCAGGCCCTGTTGTTCTAAGGCTCCATGGTCGGCCGCTGGCCTTGCGGTGCCCATTGGACGTAAGTCTATAAGGCACGGCACGCCCTGCCTGGCAGGCGCCTGGGTGTCAAATAGACGACGAAAGGTGCCTTGCATAGCGTTGTTTTGCGGTCTGAACTCTTAGAACGGGATTTTTTTGACGAGATGAACATGGCCGAGCATGACGACATCCTCAGTGACGACGAGCGCGAGGCATTGGCCACGCTGACCGCTCCGGCTGCGCCGGCGCAACGGGTGCTGGTCGTGGACGATGATGACGCGAACCGTGAAGCGTTGTGTCTTTACCTCAAGTCCAAGGGAATCGACTGCATCACTGCTGACGGTGCCCAGGCGGCGCTGAGCCTGCTCAAGCGCAGGGCCAACATCGGCCTGATGATCACCGACCTGCGCATGGAGCCCAAGGACGGGCTGGAACTGATTCGGCAGGTGCGTGAATCGCAGTGTGCGGCGCTTTCGATCATCGTGGTGTCGGGCGACACCGATGTGAAGGAGGCGGTGGACGTGATGCACCTTGGGGTGGTGGATTTCCTGCTCAAGCCAGTGGACCTGGACAGGTTGCTGGAGCTGGTGAGAAAGGAACTGGGCATCGAATAAAGCATTGGGGCCGCAGAGCGGCCCCAAAAGGTTTTACAGCCCGTTGCGTGCCTTGAACTCGCGGCGACGACGGTGCAGCACCGGCTCGGTGTAGCCGTTCGGCTGCTTGGCGCCTTCGATGACCAGCTCGATAGCGGCCTGGAACGCGATGTTGTCATCGAAGTTCGGTGCCATCGGGCGGTACAGGGCGTCGCCGGCGTTCTGCTTGTCGACCACCGCCGCCATGCGCTTGAGGCTTTCCAGAATCTGCTCCTGGCTGACGATGCCATGGCGCAGCCAGTTGGCCAGCAGCTGGGCGGAGATACGCAGGGTGGCGCGGTCTTCCATCAGACCGACATCGTTGATGTCCGGCACCTTGGAGCAGCCTACGCCCTGGTCGATCCAGCGGACCACGTAACCCAGGATGCCCTGGGCATTGTTGTCCAGCTCGTTGCGGATTTCTTCTTCCGACCAGTTGGTGTCGGTCGCCAGCGGAATGGTCAGGATGTCGTCCACCGAAGCCGGTGTGCGCTTGGCCAGCTCGCGCTGACGCTCCTGCACGTTGACCTTGTGGTAGTGCAGGGCGTGCAGGGTGGCGGCGGTCGGCGACGGTACCCAGGCGGTGTTGGCGCCGGCCAGTGGGTGAGCGATCTTCTGCTCAAGCATGGCGGCCATCAGGTCCGGCATGGCCCACATGCCCTTGCCGATCTGGGCGCGACCTTGCAAACCGGTGGCCAAGCCGATGTCGACGTTGTTGTTTTCGTAGGCGCCGATCCACTTCTCGTTCTTCATGGCGCCTTTGCGCACCACGGCACCGGCTTCCATGGAGGTGTGGATTTCATCACCGGTACGGTCGAGGAAGCCGGTGTTGATGAATACCACGCGCTCGGCGGCAGCCTTGATGCAGGATTTGAGGTTGACCGTGGTACGGCGCTCCTCGTCCATGATGCCGACTTTGACGGTGTTGCGCTTCATGCCCAGCAGGTCTTCGACGCGGCTGAAGATCTCGGCGGCGAAGGCCACTTCCTCCGGACCGTGCATCTTCGGCTTGACGATGTAGACGCTGCCGGTGCGGGTGTTCTTGCGGGTGGTATTGCCCTTGAGGTTGTGCAGGGCGATCAGGTTGGTGAACAGACCGTCCTGGATACCTTCGGGAATCTCGTTGCCTTGGGCGTCGAGGATCGCAGGGTTGGTCATCAAGTGACCGACGTTGCGCACGAACAGCAGCGAACGACCGTGCAGGGTGACGGTGCCACCGGCGGCTGCGGTGTACTCACGGTCAGGGTTCATGGTGCGGGTGAAGGTCTTGCCGCCTTTGGTCACGCTTTCGGACAGGTCGCCTTTCATCAGGCCCAGCCAGTTGCGATAGACCACGACCTTGTCGTCGGCATCGACCGCGGCGACGGAGTCTTCGCAGTCCATGATGGTGGTCAGAGCCGACTCCATCAGGATGTCCTTCACGCCGGCTGCGTCGGTGCTGCCGACCGGGGTGCTGGCATCGAACTGGATTTCGAAGTGCAGGCCGTTGTGCTTGAGCAAGATGGCGGTCGGGGCGCTGGCATCACCACGGAAACCGATCAGCTGAGCGTCGTCGCGT
Source organism: Pseudomonas guariconensis (assembly GCF_900102675.1). GTDB lineage: Bacteria > Pseudomonadota > Gammaproteobacteria > Pseudomonadales > Pseudomonadaceae > Aquipseudomonas > Aquipseudomonas guariconensis. The sequence continues at coordinate 87,812 of NZ_FMYX01000012.1, read as the reverse complement.
AGGCCGCTGTTGCTGCCGCCCTTGAGGGCGACGATCAGCTTGCCACCGTCGATGCGATAGCCGGTGGAGTCGACGTGGGAGCCGGCCGCCAGGGGCGCGGCTTCGTCGAGGAAGGCGCGACCGAAGGCAATGACCTTGTTGCCGCGGACCGGGTTGTAGCCTTGGCCTTTCTCGGCACCGCCTTCGTCGCTGATGGCGTCGGTGCCATAGAGTGCGTCGTACAACGAACCCCAACGAGCGTTGGCGGCGTTGAGGGCGAAGCGGGCATTCATTACCGGCACGACCAGCTGTGGGCCGGCCATGTGGGCGATTTCTTCGTCCACGTTCTCGGTGGTGGCCTGGAAATCGTCGGCTTGTGGCAGCAGGTAGCCGATTTCCTGGAGGAAGCTCTTGTAGGCCACGGCGTCATGGGCCTGGCCTTTGCGTGCCTGGTGCCAGGCATCGATCTTGGCTTGCAGTTCGTCGCGCTTGGCGAGCAGGGCTTTGTTCTTTGGAGCGAGGTCATTGATGATCTTTTCCGCACCGGCCCAGAACTGCTCGGCGACGATGCCGGTCCCTGGAATGGCTTCGTCGTTGACGAAGTCGTACAGGACCTTGGCGACCTGAAGGCCACCGACTTGAACGTATCCAGTCATTGCTTGCCTCACTCTGCTCAGCTATTTCGCTCTTCTGTATTAAGCCTGTAGCGCTTCTCTAAACACGGCACCAGTACTTGCCCTCGTCTGAGCGCGGCTGGGTGCGGCTCGCCAGACGGGCTGGCGGGCGGGTTGCGTATTTTCACAGGCGCCTTGGCAGACATCCAAACGACGTTTTGTAGTCCGCACCGAGGCATACTACATGAGGCAGTAGGCTGGTGAACATCAGACTAAAAGCGTCGTTGTGCGACCAATCGGTCGCGTATGGTCACGCTGGGAGAGGATATGTTCGCAAAAAACAGGTGGATTGTTCCAGATAAATCTTGAAACAGTACACGATTCGTTGTGCGAACCGCCCTGCGGCAGGTTGCCGCGCCTTGCCTATACTGAGGCGATGCCCCCGTATTTCGCCGCGCGCAGCGGTGTCCTAGACCTAACAGCAGAGCTCAGGAGCGGCCCCGTGGACCATCTCGTACTGACAGTGATCGCCCCCGATAAAGCCGGGCAGGTCGAGCGTATCGCTCAATGCATCGCCGAGCATAACGGTAACTGGCTGGAGAGTCGTATGTCGCGGATGGCCGGGCAGTTTGCCGGGATCTTGCGTGTGGCGGTGCCGGCCGAGTCCTATGACGACTTGGTGGAGGCCCTGCAAAAGCTTTCCAGCCACGACATTCGCGTGCTGATCGCCGAGAGCGGTATCGAGCCTTCCTGCACCTGGAAACCGATCGCCATGGAGCTGGTGGGCAACGACCGGCCCGGGATCGTGCGCGATATCACCCGGTTGCTGGCCGAGCAGGGCGTGAATCTGGAGCGCTTCACGACCGAGGTGCGCCCGGCGCCGATGAGCAGCGAGCCGCTGTTTTGTGCCGATGCATTGTTGGCGCTGCCGCTGACGTTATCCCTGGATGACCTGCAACGGCGGCTGGAGAGCCTGGCGGATGATCTGATGGTCGAGCTGAAGTTGCGGCCCGAAGAGTGAATGCTGGCGGGTAATCCCGTGGAAGGGTTATCCCAGATTCGTGGGGGCGGCGCTGTGGATAACCTGGGGGTGCACCGCTGTAGCCCAGGCTTGTCAGGGCTTCCGGCGCTTTGAGCAAAAAATGTCCAGATTTCAGTGCGTTGTGCACAAAGCGCGGGGACGAGGGTGTGGATAACCTTTGGAGACATCGCTGCAGGCCACGTCGTACGTGGCTTGCAGCGGGTTGTTCGTTTTTTGATCAGGCGCGTTTGCGCAGGCTCAGCCAGGCATCCACGCTGTAAAGGGCCAGGCCTGCCCAGATGAAGACGAACGCCAGCAGGGTGCTGGACGACAGGTGTTCACCGAACAGCAGTACCGCCTGCAGCAGAACCAGAGTCGGCGCCAGGTACTGCAGGAAGCCCAGGGTGGTGTAGGGCAGGTGACGCGCGGCGGCGTTGAAGCACACCAGCGGAACCAGGGTGACCGGCCCGGCTGCCATCAGCCAGAGGGCTTCGCTGCTGGTGTAGAAGCTGGCATGGGCGCTGGTCGCCTCTGGATTGAGGAGCAGCCAACCGGCGGCCAGGGGGACCAGCATCCAGGTTTCCACCACCAGGCCAGGCAGGGCTGCGACCGGTGCCTGTTTGCGGATCAGGCCATAGAAGCCGAACGACAACGCCAGCACCAGCGACACCCACGGCAGGCTGCCGACTTGCCACACCTGCTGGGCCACACCCACCGCCGCCAGGCCCACCGCCAGCCATTGCAGGCGACGCAGGCGCTCGCCGAGCAACAACATGCCCAGCAGGACGTTCACCAAGGGGTTGATGTAGTAACCCAGGCTGGCTTCGAGCATGCGTCCGTTGTTCACCGACCACACATAGGTCAGCCAGTTGCCGGCGATCAACGCCCCGCTCAGGGCCAGGATGCCCAGGCGGCGCGGGTTTTCACGCAGTTCGCGCCACCAGCCCGGGTGCTTCCAGACCAGCAGCAGGAGCGAGCCGAACAGCGCCGACCAGAGTACGCGGTGGACGATGATTTCCACCGCCGGGACGCTCTGGATGGCTTTGAAGTACAGGGGGAACAGGCCCCAGATGATGTAGGCGCTCAGGCCCAGGATGTACCCGCGGCGCGGGTTGGCGGCGTGCATGGAGAGTCCTTGCTTAGGTAACTAAATACTGCACGCCTATTGTAGACAGACCACCTGTCGCTTCTAAAACAATTTCAGCGGTTCTTCATCCAGCGCTGCGATCTGTTCGCGCAGGGCGAGGATCTGATCGCCCCAGTAACGCGGCTGGCCGAACCAGGGGAAGCTCGGCGGGAATGCCGGGTCGTCCCAGCGCCGGGCCAGCCAGGCGCTGTAGTGCAGCTGGCGCAGGGCACGCAGCGGTTCGATCAAGGCCAGTTGGCGCGGGTCGAAGTCGTGGAATTCGTTGTAGCCGTCGATCAGCTCCGCCAACTGGCCCATGCGCTCCTCGCGGCTGCCGGCGAGCATCATCCACAGGTCTTGGACCGCAGGCCCCATGCGGCAGTCATCCAGGTCGACGATATGGAAGGCCTCATCGCGGAACATCAGGTTGCCTGGGTGGCAGTCGCCGTGCAGGCGAATCATTTCATGCGGGGTGCGGGCGTAGAGGCGTTCGACCCGTTGCAGCACGTCCCTGGCAACGGATTCGAAAGCCGGTCGCAGTTCTTTGGGTACGAAGTTACCTTCGAGCAAGGTGTTCAGCGAGGCATGACCGAAGTTATCCACCGCCAGCGTTTCGCGGTGCTCGAAGGGGCGGGCAGCGCCGACCGCGTGCAGGCGTCCGAGCAGTTGGCCCAGGCGGTAGAGCTGATCGAGGTTGCCCGGCTCCGGTGCGTGGCCGCCTCGGCGAGGAAACAGCGTGAAACGAAAGCCCTGGTGTTCGAACAGGCTGCGGCCTTCGTGCAGCAGGGGAGCTACCACCGGTACGTCGCATTCGGCCAGCTCGGCGCTGAAGCGGTGTTCCTCGAGGATCGCATCGTCCGTCCAGCGTCCGGGGCGGTAGAACTTGGCGATCAGCGGTTGCGCGCCTTCGATGCCCACTTGGTAGACCCGGTTCTCGTAGCTGTTGAGGGCCAGCACCCGGGCATCGCTGAGAAAGCCCAGGCTTTCCACGGCGTCCAGGACCAGGTCGGGGGTGAGGGTGTCGAAGGGGTGGGACATGAAGGCTCCGGGCACGGCGGCAGGATAAGGTGCCATGGTAGCGCAGGTTGACCAGAGGCTGCCCTGGCCCTGTTACACCGGAACCCCCAGCAATACATAAGAGGGATGAAACTGCACACGCACTTGGCTACCGGCATCCAGCTCATGCTGTGTAAGCCAGTGCTCATCGGCAAAGGCGCACAGGGTCTGCCCGTTACCCAGCACCAGCCGCACTTCGCTGGGCCCGTCTTCATCGGTCAGTACCTGTTCGACGGTGGCCATAAGGCAATTGCTGCCCGCTTCGACGTGATCGCCCTCGAGGAGCAACTGCACCCAGCCGGCCTTGAGCAGCGCGACCACGGTGGTATCGAGCGTCAGCTCCAGACGCTCGGTGCTGCCTCGGGTGATCAGCGCCTCGATCTGTAACCCGCCGCCAAGATCGAGGCTGACCCGGTCGTGCCGCCCTTCGCGGCGCAACCCGCTGATGCGTCCTTGCAGCTGGTTGCGGGCACTGGTGCGCAGCATCAGGCGGCCGAGCAGATCGAGGTCACTGCTTTCTTCGGCGGCGTCCAGCAACTGGGCCTGCAGGGTTTGCAAACGTTGATACAGGCGCAACACCCGCTCGCCTTCGGCCGACAGACGCGCACCGCCACCCCCACGTCCGCCCGTGCTGCGCTCCACCAAGGGTTGGGTGGCCAGGTTGTTGAGCTCATCGATGGCGTCCCAGGCAGCTTTGTAGCTGATGCCGGCCGCCTTGGCAGCGCGGGTGATCGAACCTTGTTCGGCAACATGTTGCAGCAAGGCGATGCGCTGAGGACGACGGGCGATGTGCTGGGTGAGCAGGGCAGGTAGTGACATGACGGAGGTCGGTCTCGGTGAAGATGCTGTGACGGTGCCGGTGGCCTGTTGGCAAGTCAAGACAAGGTGCCCTCCCTGCGATGGTGCCAGTACCACTCACTCCTGCCCTGGTTTGGGCGTGCGCGCCAGGCAATACACGTCGACCCGCCGGGCACCGGCTTTGCGCAGCAGTGTGGCGATGGCCTGGGCGGTGGCGCCAGTGGTCAATACGTCATCGATGATGGCCAGGTGAAGGCCATCGAGCCGGGCATCGGGTGCGAGCCCGAACGCCTGGCGCAGGTTGCGCTGCCGGGCCTTGGCGCCGAGGGTCTGTTGGGCAGGGGTGTCGCGGGGCCGGCGCAGCAATTGCTCGTTGCACGGGATGTTCACTTGCGCGGATAACCACCGTGCCAGCAAGGCAGCCTGGTTGAACCCTCGTCGGCGCAGTCGACGAGCAGCCAGGGGTACGGGTAACAACTGGTCAGGTTTTGCCAGCCCCTCGGCGAAGCGATGCGACAGCGCCTGGCCCAGCAAACGGGCCATCAATCGGCCAAGCGGCCACTGGCTGTGATGCTTGAAACGGCTCACCAGCGTGTCGATGGGAAATCCGAAGTACCAGGGCGCCACGACGTGGTCGAAGGCCGGCCTATAGCGGCTGCAATGGCCGCAGGTCAAACCGGCCATCGGCAGGGGTAGGGCGCATCGGATGCAGTGATCGTCCAGCCAGGGCAGTGCGTGCTCGCATTCGGTGCACAGGGGATAGGCCTGGTCGGCGGGCTCGTCACAGAGCAAACAGTGCTGGCTAATATTTATACACTTGTAAACCAAGTGTTTTGCGAGTGGTTGACAGTGCATGGGCCTTCCATGAGTATGCGAGCTATCCGTGATGCGCTGGCGGACTTTCCTGTCCCGGCGCCAGCAAGAGCCTAAACAAGGAAACACCGATGAGCGCCAGCACAACTGCAACAACACGTCACGACTGGTCCCTGGCCGAGGTCAAGGCCCTGTTCCAGCAGCCGTTCAACGACCTGCTGTTCCAGGCGCAGACCGTGCATCGCGCGCACTTCGACCCAAACCGCGTGCAGGTTTCCACGCTGCTGTCGATCAAGACCGGCGCCTGCCCGGAAGATTGCAAATATTGTCCGCAGTCCGGCCACTACAACACCGGCCTGGAAAAACAGAAGCTGATGGAAGTGCAGAAGGTGTTGGAAGAAGCCGCTCGGGCCAAGGCCATCGGCTCCACCCGCTTCTGCATGGGCGCTGCCTGGAAGCACCCGTCGGCCAAGGACATGCCCTACGTCCTGGAGATGGTCAAAGGCGTCAAGGCCATGGGGCTGGAAACCTGCATGACCCTCGGCAAGCTCGATCAAGAGCAGACCAAAGCCCTGGCAGACGCCGGCCTGGACTACTACAACCACAACCTGGATACCTCGCCGGAGTTCTACGGCAGCATCATTACCACCCGCACCTATGCCGAGCGTCTGCAGACCTTGGCCTATGTGCGCGATGCGGGGATGAAGATCTGCTCCGGTGGCATCCTTGGCATGGGCGAGTCGCTCGATGACCGCGCCGGCCTGCTGATCCAGCTGGCCAACCTGCCGGAGCATCCGGAGTCGGTACCGATCAACATGCTGGTCAAGGTCGCTGGTACACCGCTGGCCGAAGAGGAAGACGTCGACCCGTTCGATTTCATCCGCATGCTCGCGGTAGCGCGCATCCTCATGCCCAAGTCCCACGTGCGTCTCTCCGCTGGCCGCGAGCAGATGAACGAACAGATGCAGGCCCTGGCCTTCATGGCTGGCGCCAACTCGATCTTCTATGGCGAGAAGCTGTTGACCACCGCCAACCCGCAAGCTGACAAGGACATGCAACTGTTCGCCCGTCTCGGTATCCAGCCCGAAGCGCGCGAAGAGCACGCCGATGAGGTGCACCAGGCGGCCATCGAGCAGGCACTGGTCGAACAACGCAGCAACGAGCTGTTCTACGACGCAGCACAGGCCTGACATGGCGTTCGACCTGGCGGCGCGCCTGGCCGAACGGCGCGCCGCGGATCTGTACCGGCAGCGGCCATTGCTCGAAAGCCCCCAAGGGCCGGAGGTGGTGGTCGATGGCCAGCCGCTCTTGGCCTTTTGCAGCAACGATTACCTAGGGCTGGCCAACCACCCGGAAGTGATCGCCGCCTGGCGTGCAGGCGCCGAGCGCTGGGGAGTGGGGGGAGGTGCCTCGCATCTGGTGGTCGGTCACAGCACGCCTCATCACCAGGTGGAAGAAGCCCTGGCCGAACTGACCGGGCGCCCACGCGCGCTGCTGTTTTCCACCGGCTACATGGCCAACCTCGGCGCCATCACCGCCTTGGTGGGGCAAGGCGACACGGTGCTGCAGGATCGTCTCAATCATGCCTCGCTGCTCGATGGCGGACTGCTCAGCGGTGCGCGTTTCAGCCGTTACCTGCACAACGACCCCGTGAGCCTGGCCAACCGCCTGGAGAAGGCGACCGGCAATACGCTTGTGGTCACCGATGGCGTGTTCAGCATGGACGGCGACCTGGCCGACCTGCCTGCGCTGGCCAAGACCGCCCGCACTCATGACGCCTGGCTGATGGTCGATGACGCCCATGGACTGGGCACGCTCGGTGCCCAGGGTGGCGGCATCGTCGAGCATTTCGGCCTGGGCGTTGAGGATGTTCCGGTGTTGATTGGTACCCTGGGCAAGGCGTGCGGCACCGCTGGTGCTTTCGTGGCCGGCAGCGAGGAGTTGATCGAGGCGTTGGTGCAGTTCGCCCGTCCCTATATCTACACCACCAGCCAGCCGCCAGCGCTGGCCTGCGCCACGCTCAAGAGCCTCGAGCTGCTGCGCCGCGAGACCTGGCGCCGCGAGCACCTGGCGGCATTGATCCGCCAGTTCCGCGCGGGCACCGAGCAGATCGGGCTGGCGCTGATGGACAGCCCGACCGCGATCCAGCCGATCCTGATCGGCGACAGCGCACGCGCCCTGCAGTTGTCCCGGATGCTGCGCGAGCGGGGCTTGCTGGTGACTGCGATCCGCCCACCGACCGTCCCCGCCGGCAGTGCACGCCTGCGCGTGACCCTGAGCGCGGCCCACAGCGAGGCGCAGGTCCAGCTATTGTTGAATGCATTGGCCGAGTGTTACCCACTGCTGGAGTCCGCCGATGCGTAACCGACTGATCCTCTTGCCCGGCTGGGGCCTGGGCACTGCTGCACTTGAACCGCTGGCTGCAAGTCTCAGGGCCCAGGATTCACGTCTGCAGGTCGAGCTGATGCCGCTGCCGGAGCTCGCCGATGCCGATGTCCAAGCCTGGATCGATTACCTGGACCGCAAGCTGCCCACCGACAGTTGGCTGGGCGGCTGGTCGTTCGGGGGCATGCTCGCCAGTGCCCTGGCGCACACACGTGGCGATCACTGCTGTGGTCTGGTGACGCTCGGCAGCAACCCGAGCTTCGTCCAGCGCGCTGATTGGCCCCATGGCATGGCAGTGGACACCTTCGGTACGTTCCTCGACGGCTGTCGCAGCCATCCGCAGGTGACCCTCAAGCGTTTTCGCAGCTTGTGCAGCGATGGCGCGCAAATGCCGCGCACGCTACTGCGCCAGTTGGGTGTCGGCGTGCCGGACACCGATCCGCTCTACCTGGCCACAGGGCTGGAAGTGCTGGCCAAGCTGGACACCCGCAATGCCCTGGAGCAGTACGGCGGGCCGCAATTGCATCTGTTTGCCGGCAGCGATGCGCTGGTGCCGGCGGAGGCAGCCAAGGCCTTGAGCGAGTTGTTGCCGGATGTGGAAGTCGGCCTGGTCGAAGACAGTTCCCACGCCTTCCTGCTGGAGTATCCACAGGAGCTGGCGGCGGGTATCAAGAGTTTCCTGCATGAGAGTGGTGATGACTGACCTTTCCCGTCCGACCCCGCCCGGCACTCTGCCGGACAAGCGCCAGGTGGCGGCCTCGTTCTCCCGCGCTGCAGCCAGCTACGACAGCGTGGCGGCCCTGCAACGGGCGGTGGGCCTGGCGCTGCTCGGCCAGCTCCCTGCTGACCTGCAGCCTGAGCGCTGGCTTGACCTGGGCAGCGGCACGGGGCATTTCAGCCGCGCCCTGGCCGAGCGCTTCAGCGCTGCGACGGGTGTGGCAGTGGACATCGCCGAAGGCATGTTGCGCCATGCCCGTGAACAGGGCGGGGCGCATCATCATGTGGCGGGCGATGCCGAGCGGCTGCCGTTGCGCGATGACAGTGTCGACCTGGTGTTCTCTAGCTTGGCGGTGCAATGGTGCGACCAGTTCGGCAGCGTGCTGTGCGAAGCCCGCCGTGTGCTGCGGCCGGGCGGGGTGCTGGCATTCAGCAGCCTGTGCGTCGGCACCCTCGATGAGCTGCGTGCCAGTTGGCAGGCGGTGGACGGCCTGGTCCACGTCAATCGTTTCCGACGCTTGGAGGACTATCAGCGGCTGTGTGGCCAGAGTGGCCTGCAGGTGCTTGGCCTGGAGCGTCGCCCGCATGTCCTGCATTACCCAGACGTGCGCAGCCTGACCCACGAGCTCAAGGCCCTGGGGGCGCACAATCTCAACCCTGGACGGCCTTCGGGCCTGACCGGGCGGGCGCGGATGCAGGGCCTGTTGCAGGCCTATGAACGCTTCCGCCAGCCCGAGGGCCTGCCGGCCACCTACCAGGTGGTCTATGGCGTACTGCGCAAACCCTTGGCAGACGAGGCGTGACATGAGCCAGGCCTATTTCATCGCGGGCACCGACACCGATGTCGGCAAGACCACCATCGCGGCCGGGCTGCTGCATGCGGCGCGGTTGGAGGGCTTGAGCACCCTGGGCGCCAAACCGGTGGCATCCGGCTGCACGCCAGGCGCCAAGGGCCTGCGCAACGCCGACGCCCTGGCCTTGATCGCCGAAAGCTCGGTGAAGCTGCCCTACGAGCAGGTCAATCCATTCGCATTCGAGCCGGCCATCGCTCCGCATGTGGCGGCCCGTGAGGCAGGGGTCAGCCTGGACGTACCGGTGCTGCTGCAGGCCATGCAGCATGTACTGGCCCAAGGGGCCGACTTCACACTGGTGGAGGGGGCAGGGGGCTGGCGGGTGCCGTTGTCCGCCCATGCCCATCTGTCGGACCTGGCTATCGCCTTGAAGCTGCCGGTGATCCTGGTGGTGGGCGTGCGCCTGGGCTGCATCAACCACGCTTTGCTGAGCGCTGAAGCCATCGCCCGTGATGGGCTGCCACTGGCAGGATGGGTGGCCAATATCATCGACCCGCGGACGTCGCGTCTGGAAGAAAACCTCGCCAGCCTCGCCGAGCGATTGCCGGCGCCTTGCCTGGGACGGGTGCCGAAGCTCAAGCAGGCCACAGCCGAGGCAGTGGCGGAGCACCTGCACCTGGATCTTCTGGATTGACGCGCTCAACATTGTCTATTAAGTGGCACAAGGCTATTAGGTATTTAAACGGGCCTTTTACGCTTTCGGCTGCTTTAATAAGCCTGACCTCGCATCCTGCGTCTTTGGAGTCCTGACATGGAAATCACCGGTAGCACTGCCTATTACGCTGGCCTTGGCGCCATCCAGGCCGGGCAGAACCGAGTCGACCAAGCCGCCAGTCAAATCGCCAGCAGCACCGTCGAGCGTGCCGCCACCAGCCAGTCCAGCGACTATCAGGCCGAACGCCTGCGAGCGGTCGATCGCAGCCAGCAGATGGACCTGGCCACCAGCACCGTCGAGTTGGCGCTGGGCAAGCATGAAGTCGCATTGGGCGTGAAAGTCGCCAAAGCCTCGGACGAGATGCTTGGCCGGTTCATCGATACTTACGTCTGATCCAACCCCCATCCACCGCCTAGACTCCTTGTAGAGCGGCGGTTCTATCCGCTGATTTTCTGACCTCAACCAGACGGCTCCGTTGTCTGTGTCGTCCTATTCGCGGTTAAACCTGCGAACAGGCTGCGGCATCCAGGGTCGCTTCGGCGCTTATGGCGTTTATGTCGTGTTTCGCGGCGTAAATGGCACCATAGTCCATCCTTGACATTGGGCGGGGCTAAACGTAAGTTTCAAACAACTGTTTGACCGAAAGCCGCCAAGAGCTGGTTGGTACCTGCGGTCTCTCCACTGGACTCATCACAGAGGTTCATCGCTATGCCTGATTACAAAGCCCCCTTGCGTGATATTCGCTTCGTCCGTGACGAGCTGCTCGGCTACGAGGCGCATTATCAGAGCCTGCCGGGTTGCCAGGACGCCACGCCGGACATGGTCGACGCGATCCTCGAGGAAGGCGCGAAGTTCTGTGAGCAGGTGCTGGCGCCCCTGAACCGTGTCGGTGACCTGGAAGGCTGCACCTGGAGCGAGTCGGGCGTTAAGACCCCGACCGGTTTCAAGGAGGCCTACCAGCAGTTCGTCGAAGGCGGCTGGCCTAGCCTTGCGCATGACGTGGAACATGGCGGCCAAGGTCTGCCTGAGTCCCTGGGCCTTGCCATCAGCGAAATGGTCGGTGAGTCCAACTGGTCCTGGGGCATGTACCCAGGCCTGTCCCACGGCGCCATGAACACCCTGTCTGCCCACGGCACCGCCGAGCAGCAGCACACCTACCTGACCAAGCTGGTGACCGGTGAGTGGACCGGCACCATGTGCCTGACCGAGCCGCACTGCGGTACTGACCTGGGCATGCTGCGCACCAAGGCCGAGCCCCAGGCGGATGGTACCTACAAGGTGTCCGGCACCAAGATCTTCATTTCCGCTGGCGAGCACGACATGGCCGACAACATCGTCCATATCGTCCTGGCCCGCCTGCCCGATGCCCCGGCGGGCACCAAGGGCATCTCGCTGTTCATCGTGCCGAAGTTCCTGCCCAACGCCGAAGGCGGTGTTGGCGAGCGCAACGCCGTGAGCTGTGGCTCCATCGAGCACAAGATGGGTATTCACGGCAATGCCACCTGCGTGATGAACTTCGACGGCGCCACCGGCTTCCTGATCGGCCCTGCCAACAAGGGCCTGAACTGCATGTTCACCTTCATGAACACCGCCCGCCTGGGCACCGCGCTGCAGGGCTTGGCCCACGCCGAAGTGGCTTTCCAGGGTGGCCTTAAGTATGCCCGCGAGCGTCTGCAGATGCGTTCGCTGACCGGCCCGAAAGCGCCAGACAAAGCAGCCGACCCGATCATCGTCCACCCGGACGTGCGCCGAATGCTGCTGACCATGAAGGCCTTCGCCGAAGGCAACCGCGCCATGGTCTACTTCACCGCCAAACAAGTGGACATCGTCAAGTACAGCCAGGACGAGGAAGAGCGCAAGAAAGCCGACGCCCTGCTGGCCTTCATGACTCCGATCGCCAAGGCCTTCATGACCGAGGTTGGCTTCGAGGCTGCCAACCACGGTGTGCAGATCTACGGTGGCCATGGCTTCATCGCCGAGTGGGGCATGGAGCAGAACGTACGCGACAGCCGCATCTCCATGCTGTACGAGGGCACCACCGGTATCCAGGCCCTGGACCTGCTCGGTCGTAAGGTGCTGATGACCCAGGGCGAGGCGCTCAAAGGCTTCACCAAGATCGTGCACAAGTTCTGCCAGGCCCAGGAAGGCAACGAAGCCGTCAAGGAATTCGTCGAGCCGCTGGCCGCGCTGAACAAGGAGTGGGGCGAACTGACCATGAAGGTGGGCATGGCCGCGATGAAAGACCGCGAAGAAGTCGGTGCTGCCTCGGTGGACTACCTGATGTATTCCGGCTACGCCTGCCTGGCGTACTTCTGGGCCGACATCGCCCGCCTGGCTGCCGAGAAGCTGGCCGCCGGCACCAGCGAAGAGGCGTTCTACACTGCCAAGCTGCAAACCGCGCGCTTCTACTTCCAGCGTATCCTGCCGCGTACCCGTGCGCACGTGGCGGCCATGCTGTCCGGCGCGGGCAACCTGATGGCCATGAAGGAAGAAGACTTCGGTCTGTCCTGCTGAGCCAAGCGGTAACCAGGAAAAACCGCCTGCCTTCACCGGCAGGCGGTTTTTTTTTGCCTGGCGCTGCAAGCACACATCCAGCAATCGTTTAAACGTTCCGTGTATTCATCTATTCATGTGCGCTGCCGATGAACTAGAGGCACAATGCTATTATTGATCTGCCGGGTCGGAGATTGCCTTTTGTTTCGTTTATCCGCTGTACGCGCGAGCCATTTCCTGCCTTCGTTGTTCCTGTTGCTGTCGGGGCTGGCGGCAGCTTATGTGAGGGACCTCAGCGTCTTCTTCACCTCCCTGTTCAATGTACTGCCGACATTGGTGTTGTTGCTCGGCGGTGCCTATTGCGCCGTGTACCGTCGCCAGCGCGAGCTGTTCTTGATGGTCACGGTGTACATCGCCTACTTCCTGCTCGACACGCAGACCGATTTCTATCGCGACAACGGCCGGGTCCGAGAGGATGCGGCGGTCGTGTTCCATCTGGTCTGCCTGCTGTTGCCCCTCCTGTTCGGGCTGTTCGCGGCGTGGCAGGAGCGCACCCACCTGGCCCAAGACCTGCTCGCCCGCTTCGCCGTGCTGTTCGCCGTCGGCAGCGTGGCAGTGGCGTTGGAGCAGAGTTTTCCCCAGGCACTGCTGAGCTGGTTGGCGGAGATTCGCTGGCCATCGCTGCATGGTCAATGGATGAGCCTGATCCAGCTGGCCTATCCACTGTTCCTGGGGATGTTCGTACTCTTGGTGGTGCAGTACCTGCGCCAGCCACGGCCCTTGCATGCGGCGCAGATCATCGGTCTGATCGGCATCTTCTGGATGCTGCCCAAAACATTCATCCTGCCGTTCACCCTCAACATCATGTGCAGTCAGGTCATGCTGATGATCGCAGCGGCGGTGTCTCACGAGGCCTATCAAATGGCCTTTCGCGATGAGCTGACTGGCCTGCCGGGGCGCCGCGCTCTGAATGAGCGCATGCAGCGGCTGGGGCGCAACTACGTGATCGCCATGACCGATGTGGACCACTTCAAGAAATTCAACGACACCCATGGTCACGATGTCGGTGACCAGGTGTTGCGTCTGGTGGCCAGTCGCTTGGGGCGTGTGACCGGGGGTGGGCGCGCCTATCGCTACGGTGGCGAGGAGTTCGCGCTGGTCTTTGCCGGCAAGACGGTCGAGGAGTGCACGCCCCACCTGGAAGCGGTGCGGGAAATGATTGCCAACTATGCGATCCAGCTGCGTGACCAGAACAGCCGCCCACAGGACGATTCGACCGGACGTCAGCGCCGCGCGGGCGGCGCGGGCAGTACGGTTTCGGTGACCATCAGCATTGGGGTTGCGGAACGCCAGGTGGATCATCGTTCACCGGACGAGGTGCTCAAGTCAGCCGACGAGGCGCTCTACAGCGCCAAGGGAGCCGGTCGTAACTGCGTCATGGTTTTCGGGCAGCATTCCCGGCGCGGGGCGGTTCGCATGGCGTCGTGATCGTGGTGACTGAAGCTGACTTGTCAGTCGCATGATGACCCTATGTCTCGTAAAAGTTGTTCGGTTACACTGGCTCCAACCTAGTGTCGCGATCCTGAGGGATCGCCCCGACCTGATAGCGAGAGGTTGTCATGGCTGAGTACAAAGCGCCGCTGCGCGACATGCGTTTCGTTCTGAATGAAGTCTTCGAGGTGGCCAAGCTCTGGTCCCAACTGCCGGCCCTGGCCGAGGCGGTCGATCAGGATACCGCCATGGCTGTTCTGGAAGAGGCGGGCAAGGTCACCGGCAAGACCATCGCTGGGCTAAGCCGTAGCGGCGACGAAGAAGGCTGCCATTGGGACAACGGCACCGTGCGCACCCCGGCTGGCTTCATCGAGGCCTACAAGACCTACGCCGAAGGCGGCTGGGTGGGCGTGGGCGGTGACCCGCTGTTTGGCGGCATGGGCATGCCCAAAGCCATTTCGGCGCAGGTCGAAGAGATGGTCAACGCCTCCAGCCTTGCCTTTGGCCTATACCCGATGCTGACCGCAGGTGCCTGCCTGTCGATCAACGCCCACGCCAGCGAGGCACTGAAGGAAAAGTACCTGCCCAACATGTACGCCGGTGTCTGGGCCGGCTCCATGTGCCTGACCGAGCCCCATGCCGGTACCGACCTGGGAATCATCCGTACCAAAGCCGAGCCCCAGGCTGACGGCAGTTACAAGGTCAGCGGCACCAAGATCTTCATCACCGGCGGCGAACACGACCTGACTGAGAACATCGTCCATTTGGTGCTGGCCAAGCTGCCGGATGCGCCGGCGGGTCCCAAAGGCATCTCGCTGTTCCTGGTGCCTAAGTTCCTGGTCAACGAAGATGGCAGCCTGGGGGCACGAAACCCGGTCACCTGCGGCTCGATCGAGCACAAGATGGGCATTCAGGCCTCGGCCACCTGCGTGATGAACTTCGATGACGCCACCGGTTACTTGGTGGGCGAGCCGAACAAAGGCCTGGCGGCCATGTTCACCATGATGAACTACGAGCGCCTGGGTGTTGGCATCCAGGGCCTGGCGTCGGCCGAGCGCTCCTACCAGAACGCTGTCGAGTATGCCCGCGAGCGCTTGCAGAGCCGGGCACCGACCGGCCCGCAGGCCAAGGACAAGGCCGCCGATCCGATCATCGTCCACCCCGACGTGCGTCGCATGTTGCTGACCATGAAGGCGCTGATCGAAGGCGGGCGTGCCTTCTCCACCTATGTCGCCCTGCAACTGGACAGCGCCAAGTACAGCGAAGATGCCGCCACGCGCAAGCGCAGCGAAGAGTTGGTAGCGTTGCTGACCCCCGTGGCCAAGGCCTTCCTCACCGACCTGGGCCTTGAGTGCACCGTTCACGGCCAGCAGGTGTTCGGCGGTCACGGATACATCCGCGAATGGGGGCAGGAGCAACTGGTCCGCGATGTGCGCATCACCCAGATCTACGAAGGCACCAACGGCATCCAGGCCCTGGACCTGATGGGACGCAAGGTGATCGGCAGTGGCGGCGCGTTCTACCGCCTGTTCTCCGATGAGATCCGTCAGTTCATTGCCAGCGCCAGTGCCGAGCTGGATGAGTTCACCCAGCCACTGGCCACCGCGCTCGACGAGCTGGACGGGTTGACCGAATGGGTACTGGCGCAGGCCAAGGGCAACCCCAACGAGATCGGTGCGGCCTCGGTGGAGTACCTGCAAGCGTTCGGTTACGTGGCTTATGGCTATATGTGGGCTTTGATGGCGCGCGCTGCTCGGGCCGGCAAGGACGACGAGGCGTTCTATGGTGCCAAGCTTGGCACCGCGCGCTTCTACTTTGCCCGTTTGCTGCCGCGCGTGAATTCGCTGGTGGCATCGGTGAAAGCCGGTAGCGAGACGTTATACCTGCTCGACGCCGCACAGTTCTGATATCGCCCATGTAAGCCCGCTCCTACACGGTCACCACGGCCAGGTAGGAGTGGGCTTTTTTTCGAGTGCGAATCCACAGCATGTCGTCTTTTGAGACTTTTGTGTAAGTGATTTCTTACACGACGCGGTGGCTTTTTTCCTCTTTTCTGAAATTGGATCCAGGGCTAATCTTCACCCCATGGACGTAGCGCAGGATGCGCAATGGACAGAACAGGGACAACGTAGGATTTCCTGCCAGGGTGGCGGGGCGATAAGGATGTCAAGGGAAACAGTCTGGAAAACCCCGCTTCGGCGGGGTTTTCTTTGTCCGCTCGTTTTTCAGCCAAGCACGTCTAAGGGCGAAACGCCTGGCAGGCGGGCGTCGGTCTCTTCCTCCAGCAGTGTACGCAGCAGTTCCACCGAGGCCTGCTGGCGCTGGGCATCGCGGAACACCAGGCCGACCTTCAGCGGCACCCTCGGTTCGCTCAAAGGCTTCCACAGCAAGTCCTGGTCATCTTCGGTGGCATCCTTCGCCCGGCCGGGCAGGATGGTTGCCAAGGCGGTATGGGCCAGGCTGTCGAGAATCCCCGCCATGTTGTTCATCTCCGCCTGCACTTGCGGCCTGCGCCCTAGGCTGGCCAGTTGCGCCTGCCAGATCTGCCGAATCTGGAACTCTTCGCCGAGCATCAGCATCGGCAACTCAGCCGCCTGGCGCAACGAGACTTTCTTGAAGTCCTTCAAGGGGTGGGTATTGGGGATGACCAATTGAAGTTCATCTTCGTACAACAGCAATCCATGCAAGCCCGGTTGGCGTGGCGGCAGGTAGCTGATGCCGATATCCAGGCTGCCATTAAGCAGGCGCCGCTCGATTTCTAACCCTGACAACTCATAGATCTGCACCACCAGGTGCGGTTGAGCCCGGCGCACGCGCTCCAGCAATTGCGGTACCAAACTCGGGCGCACGGTCTGCAGTACGCCGATGGCCAGCGTACGCAGAGACTGGCCTTTGAAGTTGCGCATCGCTTCATGGGCGCGCTGCAGGCCGTCAAGCAAGGGCAGGGCGTGGTTGTACAAGGTATGGGCGGCGAGGGTCGGCAGCAGGCGTTTGTTGCTGCGCTCGAACAGACTCAGGTCGAGGCTGTGTTCAAGTTGGCGGATCTGCTGCGACAACGCCGGCTGGGACAGCGACAGGCGCTCGGCGGCCCTGCCCACATGGCCTTCTTCATACACCGCGACGAAATAGCGCAGTTGTCGAAAATCCATAAGATCTACTTATCGAAAAAGCTGGAAAAACGGAATGGCCGAATGTCGGCTTGAAGCCTAGTCTATCGCCGTATTCCAAAGGGTTACAGCGCTCGCCGAGCCGATTGTTACCTGCAGGGAAAAACACTTTTGATAGGCAAGGCAAAATAAACCGCTGCCGACCCTGACCCAGATGGCTGGAGCCCCGATGAACCTGTTCAACCTGCGCCGTTCGGCCCCTGCCGCTGCCGAGCCCAAGCCTGCTCCGGTGAGCGCGCCAGCGGCGTCGGAGCCGACCCGCGAACGGCTGATGCCAAGCGCCGAGCGGGCGCCGCAGGTGTTCGTACGAGGCCAGGGCTCTTGGCTGTGGGACAACCAAGGCCATGCCTACCTGGACTTCACTCAGGGCTGCGCCGTCAACAGTCTTGGCCACAGCCCAAGCGTGCTGGTCAAGGCCCTGGGCAACCAGGCCCAGGCGCTGATCAACCCTGGCGCGGGGTTCCACAGTCGTGGCTTGCTGAGTCTGGTCGATCGCCTCTGCCAGAGCACCGGCAGCGATCAAGCCTACCTGCTCAACAGCGGTGCCGAGGCCTGCGAGGGCGCCATCAAGCTGGCGCGCAAATGGGGGCAGCTGCATCGCAACGGCGCCTATCACATCATCACTGCCAGCCAGGCCTGCCATGGACGCAGCCTGGGGGCGCTGTCGGCTTCCGACCCGTTGCCCTGCAATCGCTGCGAGCCTGGCCTGCCAGGTTTCAGCAAGGTGCCCTTCAACGACCTCGCGGCCCTGCACGCCGCCGTGGACTCGCGCACCGTGGCGATCATGCTCGAGCCGATCCAGGGCGAAGCGGGGGTGATCCCGGCGACTCGCGAGTATCTGCAAGGGGTCGAGCGTCTGTGTCGCGAACTCGGCATCCTGCTGATCCTCGACGAGGTGCAGACGGGCATCGGCCGTTGTGGCGCCCTGCTCGCCGAGCAGACCTACGGCGTGCGTGCCGACATCATTACCTTGGGCAAAGGCCTGGGTGGTGGTGTGCCGCTGGCGGCCTTGCTGGCCCGCGGCAGCGCATGCTGCGCCGAGCCGGGCGAGCTGGAGGGCAGCCATCATGGCAACGCGCTGATGAGCGCGGCCGGCCTTGCGGTACTGGAGACTGTGCTCGAGCCAGGCTTCTTCGAACACGTGCAGGACAGCGGTCGCCACCTGCGTGACGGCCTCAGCCGCCTGGCCGGTCGTTATGGCCAGGGCGAAGTGCGTGGCCAAGGGCTGCTCTGGGCGCTGCAGTTGCACGAGGACCTGGCCCGCGAGCTGGTCGAGGCGGCGCTGCACGAGGGGCTGCTGCTCAACGCACCGCAGGCCGATGTAGTGCGCTTCTCACCAGCGCTGACCGTGAGCAAGGGCAACATCGACGAGATGCTCCTGCGCTTGGCCCGCGCCTTTGCCCGCCTGCATGCCCAGCAACACAGTCGCCGCGAGGTTTCGGCCTGACCGGCCCCGGGCGCCACGAATTTCACCGAACCGTCTCGCGTTCCTGCGCATCGCCCTTGGCCAGCAGTATTTGGCTCGGGGCGTTTTTTTTGCCTGGCGCTTGGTCATGGAACCCTGGCGTGGCCCGGCTAGTCTCTTTTGAAACCCTTCCAAGGAGAGACGAACATGGATTTCATCCGCATCATCATCGCTATCATCCTGCCGCCACTGGGCGTATTCCTCCAGGTCGGGTTCGGCGGCGCGTTCTGGCTGAACATTCTGCTGACATTGCTGGGTTACATTCCGGGCATCGTGCACGCGGTGTATATCATCGCCAAGCGCTGACACTTCGCGGGTAAGCCTGCTCCCCCACGGCTCATTGCCCGTCTTGTGGGAGCGGTTTTACCCGCGAAAAGGCCTCCGATGTCTATCGCCCCAGCACCCGGCAATAGAACTTCCATTCTTCCTCCAACGCGTGCGCCAGGTTCTGCGCCTTGCGCAGCCCGTGCCGCTCACCGGCATAGAAGTGCCCTTCGGCTTCGATGCCATTGGCCTTGAGCGCGGCCAGCATGGCACGGGTCTGTTCGGGCACTACCACGGCGTCCAGCTCGCCCTGGAAGAAGATCACCGGCACCTTGATCTGGGCAGCGTGTAGCAACGGCGTGCGTTGGCGATAGCGTTCATGGTCGAGCTGCGGATCACCGATCAGCCAGCCCAGGTAATCGCCTTCGAACTTGTGGGTGGCCTGGTCGAGGGCGACCGGGTCGCTGACCCCATAGAGGCTCGCCCCCCCGCGGAACACATCATGGAAGGCCAAGGCACACAGCGTGGTGTAGCCCCCGGCACTGCCGCCGCGGATGAAGGCTTGACGCGGGTCGACCAGGCCGAGTTTGGCCAGATGGTCGACGGCGGCGCAGGCATCCTGCACATCGAGCTCGCCCCAGTTGAGGTGCAGGGCCTGGCGATAGGCACGGCCATAGCCGGTACTGCCCCGGTAGTTGAGGTCGGCCACGGCGAAACCGCGCTGGGTCCAGTACTGGATGCGTGCATCGAACACCGGGTAGCAGGCCGAGGTCGGTCCGCCATGGATGAACACCACCAGTGGCGAAGGGGTTTCGGCGCCAACGGCAGGGTAGAAGAAGCCATGGGCCTGGCCATCGCCACTGGGGTAGTGGATGGGGCGCGGGCGGCTGACCCGGTCGGCGGGTAACGCAAGGCCACCGCCGGCAAGTACCCTGCTCCGGCCGGTGTGCCGATCGAACGCGACGACCGCAGGCGGGGTCAGGGGCGAGGCGGCGATGGCATAGACATGCCCGTCATCCGCGGCGAGGCTGCGAAAGCGCGTGTATTCACGGCCCAGGCGCTGAACCTGACGATCTTCGCCGTACAGTCCCAGCAGCCCGAATCCATCCTCGAACCAGCTGGCGAGGTACGCTTGCGGCCCGATCGGCAGCCAGGAGCTGGCGCCCAGTTGCCAAGGTGCGGCGGCATGGTCGGCGGCTGCGGCAGGCAAGGCTTGCCAGGTGCCACCCAGCTCGCCCCAGGGTTGCCAGAAACCATTTTGGTCAGAGAGACAGTAGAGCTGCCCTTGGGCATCGAAGCGCGGTTGTTGCAGTGAAACCTCCCGCGTCCCATGCCCTGCCAGGCAAAACGCTGCTCCCCAACGACCGTCATGGTTGCGCGCCTGGCACATCAGGCGTGTTTGGGTCCAGGGCTGCGCGGGGCGGTCCCACTCGATCCAGGCCAGGCGCTGTCCATCGTCGCTGAGGGTGGGCGAGGCATAAAAATCAGCCCCTTCGGCCAATACTTCGCGCCCCTCGGGCCCGATGGCCACGAGCCGATGCTCGACCGACACACCATGGCGCTCCTCGACCGCTAATACCCGTTGCGCATGCCACAGCACATCGCCATAGCGGCACTGCGCATCCTGGGTCAGCGGACGCGGTGGGGAGCCATCGAGGGCCTGGGTATAGAGTTGCTGGTCGGCTTCATTGACGAACACCACGCCGTCGCCGCCAAGGCAGAAGCTGCCGCCGCCGTATTCATAGACGCGGCTGCGGGCGCTGAAGCCGTCCGGCGTCAGGCAGTGGGCCTGCTCGTTGCGCCAATGCCAGAGGCGGCAGGCGCCATCGGCGGGGCGGAATTCGTTCCAGAATACGCCGCTGGCACCGACCTTGAGCTCAGCGAAATCGGTGCTGGCCGCGACCGCCTGGGCGGCGCTGAAATCAGCCGCGGGTGATGATTCGTGAATTGCGCTCATTGCGGAAGGTCATCTCTTCGATGGTCAACTGGGCGGTTTGCGCTTCTTCACGGGCCTTGAGAATGATGCCGTGATCAGGGGATTTGGCGCACACCGGATCGGCGTTGCTGGCATCGCCTGTGAGCATGAAGGCCTGGCAGCGGCAGCCGCCGAAGTCCTTTTCCTTCTCGTCGCACGAGCGGCAGGGCTCGGGCATCCAGTCGTAGCCACGGAAGCGGTTGAAACCGAAGGAGTCGTACCAGATATGCCGCAGATCGTGGTCGCGCACGTTGGGGAATTGCACCGGCAGTTGACGTGCGCCGTGGCAGGGCAGGGCGGTGCCATCGGGCGTGATGGTCAAGAACAGGCTGCCCCAGCCGTTCATGCAGGCCTTGGGGCGTTCCTCGTAGTAATCCGGGGTGACGAAGATGAGCTTGCAGGGGTTGCCCGCGGCCTTGAGTTGCTCGCGGTATTCGTTGGTGATGCGCTCGGCCCGTTCCAGTTGGGCGCGGGTCGGCAACAGCCCCAGGCGGTTGAGGTGCGCCCAACCGTAGAACTGGCAGGTGGCGAGTTCTACGAAATCCGCTTCCAGGGCGATGCACAGCTCGATGATGCGGTCGATCTTGTCGATGTTGTGCCGGTGGGTGACGAAGTTGAGCACCATGGGATAGCCATGGGCCTTCACTGCGCGGGCCATCTCCAGCTTCTGGGCGAAGGCCTTCCGGGAGCCTGCCAGCAGATTGTTCACCTGCTCGTCGCTGGCCTGGAAGCTGATCTGGATGTGGTCCAGCCCGGCCTGCTTGAAGGCGGCGATCTTCTGCTCGGTCAGGCCGATGCCGGAGGTGATCAGGTTGGTGTAGTAGCCCAGGCGGCGGGCTTCGCCGATCAGCTCGGGCAGGTCCGGGCGTACCAGCGGCTCGCCGCCGGAGAAGCCCAGTTGGGCCGCCCCCAGCTCGCGGGCCTCGGCCATCACCCGGAACCACTGTTCGGTGCTGAGCTCCTGACCCTGCCGGGCGAAATCCAGCGGGTTGGAGCAGTACGGGCATTGCAAAGGGCAGCGGTAGGTGAGCTCGGCGAGCAGCCACAGCGGCAGACCGACTTCGGGCTTGGCTGGCATTTCAGCCGAGGACGATCCAGTGTTCGGCACGGGCCACCTCCATGAACTGCTCGATGTCTTCGGCGACTTGCGGGACATCCGGGAACTGACCCTCGAGCTCGGCGATGATCGCCGCCACATCGCGCTCACCGTCGATCAGCGCGCCGATCAGGCCAGCGCTCTCATTGAGCTTGATCATGCCCTCGGGGTATAGCAGGACATGGCCTTTTTGCGCAGGCTCGTACTGGAAACGATAGCCCGGGCGCCAGGCGGGGACTTGCTTGCGGTCGAAACTCATAGGGCGATCCCCTTGTGCCAGACCCGCTCAGCCGTGACGGTGTGGTAAGGCGGGCGTTTCAGTTCATAGGCCATGCTCATGGCATCGAGCATGCTCCAGAGAATATCCAGCTTGAATTGCAGGATCTCCAGCATGCGGTACTGCCCCTCGCGGGTCGTGTAGTGCTGCAGGGTGATCGCCAGGCCGTGCTCCACGTCGCGCCGGGCTTGGCCCAGGCGGGTGCGGAAATAGTCGTACCCGGCCGGGTCGATCCAGGGGTAGTGCGTGGGCCAGCTGTCCAGACGCGACTGGTGGATCTGCGGGGCGAACAGCTCGGTCAGCGAACTGCTGGCGGCCTCCTGCCAACTGGCGCGGCGGGCGAAGTTGACGTACGCGTCCACGGCAAAGCGTACGCCCGGCAGTACCAACGCTTGGGAGCGCAATTGGTCCGGGTCCAGGCCCACGGCCTGGCCCAGGCGCAGCCACGCTTCGATGCCGCCGTCCTCGCCCGGTGCGCCATCGTGGTCGAGCAGGCGCTGGATCCACTCGCGGCGTACTTCGCGGTCGGGGCAGTTGGCCAGGATCGCCGCATCCTTCATCGGAATGTTGACCTGGTAATAGAAGCGGTTGGCCACCCAGCCCTGAATCTGTTCACGGGTGGCGCGGCCTTCGTACATCGCCACGTGGTAGGGGTGGTGGATGTGGTAATAGGCGCCCTTGGCGCGCAGGGCCTGCTCGAATTCGGCAGGGGACATGGGTCGTGCATCGTTCATCAATTGACTCCCATAGAACGCACTATCGGCTGACTTCGCCGCCTGTGGGAGCGGGTGAACCCGTTCCCACAAGGGCCGAGCAGCTTCGTTACAGCTCGATGCTCATGCCGTCGTAGGCCACTTCCACGCCGCGGCGTTGCACTTCGGCCCGCTCGGGTGAGTCCTCATCGAGAATCGGGTTGGTGTTGTTGATGTGGATGAGCACCTTGCGCTGACGCGAGAAGCCGTCCAGCACCTCGAGCATGCCACCCGGACCGTTCTGCGCCAGGTGGCCCATCTCGCGGCCGGTACGGGTGCCGACACCGCGGCGTTGCATTTCATCATCCTCCCACAGGGTGCCATCGACCAGCAGGCAATCGGCGCCCTGCATCATCTGCAGCAATTTGTCGTCGACCTGGCCCAGGCCCGGGGCATAGAACAGCTTGCCGCCGGTGCGGGTGTCTTCCACCAGCAGGCCGAGGTTGTCTCCCGGATGTGGATCGAAGCGGTGGGGCGAATAGGGCGGCGCGGCGCTGCGCAAGGGGAAGGGGGTGAACCGTAGGTTCGGGCAGGCTGGGATGACGAAGCTGCCTTCGAGCTCGATGCGGTTCCACACCAGACCGCCATTCCAGTGGCTGAGCATGGTGAACAGCGGGAAGCCGGTGGTCAGGTCCTGGTGGACCATCTCGGTGCACCAGACTTGGTGCGGGCAGCCTTCGCGCAGGCTGAGCAGGCCGGTGGTGTGGTCTATCTGGCTGTCGAGCAGGACGATCGCGTCGATACCGGTATCGCGCAGGGCGCGGGCTGGCTGCATTGGCGCGAAGGCCTGGAGCTGGGCACGTATGTCCGGCGAGGCGTTGCACAGGACCCAGTGCTCGCCATCGTCCGACAGTGCAATGGAGGACTGGGTACGCGCGGTGGCGCGCAAGGTGCCATCGCGGTAGCCCTTGCAGTTGGCGCAATTGCAGTTCCACTGAGGAAACCCGCCACCGGCGGCGGAACCGAGAATCTGGATGTACATGGCTGCTCTCTATCCGAAAAACCGTTGCCAAAAAACGCAAACGCCCCGGCGGACCGAGGCGTCTAATCGCAGCGATGCTTAGCGGTTGGCGAAGTACATGGTCACTTCGAAGCCGATACGCAGGTCAGTGTAAGCAGGTTTGGTCCACATGGGCGTTCTCCTTCCGGATGGGGTTGGGTGGTCAGTTACTTGTTTGGCGCCGCCTTGGGGAGGAGGTTCCATTGACTGAGATTGCGCTATCTTACAAGAAAAATTTGTACCGAAAGGTTAATTATTCGAAAAGTGCCGTTGCAGTCCCCGTAACAATCCGGCTGGATTCAGTGCCAACTGGCATCCGGCGCCGGGGCGTTGGCCAGGCACACCCAGCCATACTCGGCTGTCACCAGGGCCTGCCTGAGCCGATCCAGATGCGTTTGCTCTGTCGTCAGGATAGACCGCCTTAGCGCAGCAAGATCGTCGGCTTGTATAGCCAGGTGTGTCTGCCATGCCCATTGCGCGACATCGCCATTGTTCATGGCATTTTCTTCAAATTGAGCGGCGAGGTTTTCGCGGGCTTGCACGTCGAGCGGCAGGTTCTGCCCGAGCAAATGCAGGATATGGTCGAGGATCTTTGCATGGCTGGCCTTGGGCGACTGCACGCCGAAGAGCAGCCCGCAGACACCTTCGACCTGACGAAAGGTACTGAACACGGCGTAGCCCAACTGCAATTCGACTCGCAGACGCTGATAGTACGGGCCTTGCAGCAAGTGGGCGAGCAGACGGCCAGCGGCTTGCTGGTGCGCGGGCAGTGGGCAGAACAGCAACAGCGCCGGTTCGCTGCCTGGGGTCTGTAGCGCATGCCAACGACGACCCATGAGCGATGGAGGGGCATGGCGCGTTTCAGGCGTGCCCATCACTCCCTGCAGTGCTGCAGCCAGCGCTGACTGCTCGGCCGCGGCGAACCCCACCGCCAAGCCCTGCCAGCGAGCGGTTTGCCAGAGCACGTCAAGCGAGGCTTGGTCCAGCACTGTGTCATCGGGCTGTCGAGACGGGTCGTGCCGGATCGCATCGGGCAGGGCCTGAAGCAACGCGCGGATCGGAACCAACGCAGGCTTGGACGCCGATGGTGATATCCAGTCATCCACGCCAGGTCGGCGTAGCAGCGGGAGGGCTTCGTCGAGTGCGCGTATCACCGCTTGTGGTGCACCTGCGCAGTGCAATTGCCAGGCATTGCCGCTCGCCGTGAAATCCAACTGCAATGACGCCCGCTTGGCGCGTTCGACCAGCGGCTGTAACGAATGCTCGAGCAGGGGTTGGAAGCGCTGGCCCAAGGGAGAGCTGACGTGCCAGCGCAGGTAGAGCGCGGCAAAGCGGCGTGAAGCGGGCAAGGCATCGCTGATCGCGAGGCTCGCGGGCAGGGCTACGCGCGCATGGCGAGGCAGGGTTGCCAGCAAAAGGGGGTCCGCGGGCGCTAGTTGCCAGTGGCCATGGTCGCGGTGCGGCAGGCTGTCCAGCAGCGTGCGCAAGGCCGCGAGGCCCTGCTCGTCAAGGTGGCGAAAGGGCAGACCTGTGCTATCCCGGCGCGCCAGTTCCAGAGCGCTGGCCGTGTATGCGCGACGTTGCTGCAACTGGGCATGTGTGCGGTTCAGTGCGTTGTGATCGGTCTGGCGCAGAAAGCCCAGCCAGCCTTGGAGCGAGGCCAGGATCTCATCTTGCGAGGCGTCTTCGCTTACCTGTAGCTGGGCGCTCCACAGCAACTGCCCGGCATGAACATAAAGGGGCTCGGCCTTGAAGCTGCGCAGCCAGCCGCGCTGGCGCAGATAGGCCAGCCAGCCGCCAGGCCGGTTGTCGCCCAGACAGGCGAGCAGCAACTCCAGGGCGGCTTCGGTGCCCTCGGGCAGATGCTCGTGGGCAAACAGCAGGTCGAGACGATCATCGACTCTGACAGCGGCCGGCTCCGCACGCTGCAAGAGCCTCGGCGGCAGGGCTTGCGCGGTGGGATCGCCAGAGGCCAGCAACAGGCCAAAGCGAGTGCCCAACGTTTGAAGGTCATCCAACGACTGGGGCCCGCACAGGCTGAGCACCATTTGCCCGCCGTGGTAATAGCATCGATGGAAGTCGCGCAGCGCCAACTGAAATGCTGGCGCCTGTATGGCCAGTGTGTATCGATTGCCAGCGTGAAAGCCGCCCAGCGGATGTGCAGGGGCTGCGCTCTGCAGCAGGGCGAAATGCCGTTGGGCTTGCCGGTTGCGCGCCCAGGCGATGAACTCTGCATGGATCACTTCCCGCTCACGGCGTTGGCGCTCGATGCTAAGGTCAGGTTCCGCCAGCATCTGGCACAGTCGCTCAAGGCCACCTGCCAACGCGTGGGGCGGGACTTCGAAGAAAAAATCGGTGGTGCGTTCGCGGGTACTGGCATTGACCTGACCGCCCAGGCCCTGCACGTAGCGCATCAGGCCATCTGCCAGGGGAAAGCGCTCGGTGCCGAGAAAGAACAAATGTTCGAGAAAGTGCGCCAGCCCAGGCCATTGGGCTGGAGCGTCATGGCTTCCAGCATGCACCCGGATGGCCGCGGCAGCGCGTTTGAGGCGCGGGGCGTGGCGCAGGGTGAGCTGCAGGCTATTGGAGAGGGTGAGGTGGCGGGTGGCGTCAGGCATGGCGTAATCCTAACGCATCGGCCGGCCCTGAGCTGCAGGCGTGGGCCTGCTTAGTGCCAGGCCGCATCCGGCCCCTCGCAGGTTTCAGGTGTTACGAAGATGCAGCTCGCAGCGCAGGTCGGTCAAATAAGGAAATGCCTTGCGCCCTTGCTCCACGCATGCGTGGTCAAGGTCCGCCACCAACTGGCATTCCTCCTGGCTGGCCATCGCCAGAACGCTGCCATCCGGCCCGATGATGCTGCTTTGGCCGCAGTAGTGGATCTCACCCTCGGCCCCGCAATAATTGGCATAGACGAGGAAGCACTGGTTTTCCTGTGCCCGCGAGCGCACGGTGACCTGGCAAGTGAAGTCGTACGGCTGCATGTTGGCCGTCGGCACCACGATCAGTTCGGCGCCGCCCAGCGCCAGGCGCCGGGCGTTTTCCGGGAACTCGATGTCGTAGCAGATCAACATACCCAGCCTCCAGCCCTCCAGCTCGACCACCGGAAAGTGATCAGGGCCTGGGCTGAACATCGAACGGTCCAGTTCGCCGAACAGGTGCGTCTTGCGGTAGTTGCACAGGCTGCGACCGTGGCTGTCGATCAACTGCACGCTGTTGTACAGCGCGCCATCCTCGCCTCGCTCCGGATAGCCATAGGCGATGGCGATGCGATGGGCCTGGGCGATATCGACCACGCTCATGGCCGACGGGCCATCGTTGGGCTCAGCCAGGCGCTGTACGGCGCCCAGGCCGATGTTGTAGCCGGTCAGGAACATCTCCGGGCATACCAGCAACTGCGCGCCGCCAGCGGCGGCCAGTTGCGCCTGCTGTTGCAGGCGCTCGAGGTTGCCGGGTACGTCCACTGGCCTTGGCGCGCCTTGGTACAGGGCGATGCGCATGGTGCGTCCTCGTGTCAGTCCGGCAGGGCGATCGGGCCGAGGTCATGGAAGACATCGCCTGGGCCCGGGTTTTCAGGATGGGTCTTGCCGCCGAAGTGGTTCATGATACCCCACACCGCATTCAGCGATGTCTGCACCGCGCCTTCCACCCAGGCTGGGGTCCACGACACATCGTCGCCAGCAATGAAGATGCCGCGCTGCTCGGCAGGCATGTCCTGCTGCATGAAGTGCGCGTACATGCGCTGGTTGTAGCGGTAGTGCCCTGGCAGCGCGCCTTTGAAGGCGCCGAGGAAGTACGGGTCGGCCTCCCAGGAGATGGTGATCGGATCGCCGATGATGTGCCCCGCAATATCGGTTTTCGGGTAGATCTTCTTCAGAGCATCGAGGGCCAGCTGCACACGTTTTTCAGTCGGGTGCGGCAGCATCTTCAAGGCATCGCTCATCCACGCGTAGGACAGGCAGATGACCCCCGGCTTGTCGTCGCCGTTATCGAACAGGTAGGTCCCACGGGTCAGGCGGTCGGTGAGCGTCATGCTCATCAGATCGCGCCCGGTTTCCGGGTCCTTGTCCTTCCAGAACGGCCGGTCGACCATGACGAAGGTTTTCGACGACTGCATGTAGCGGGTGCGGTCCAGGGCCATCCACATCTTTTGCGAGAACAGCGACTCCTCGCAGTCGATCTGGGTGGTCAGCAGCCAGGTCTGGCAGGTCGCGAGCACTGCGGCGTAATTGCGGGTATCGCCCCAGGTATCGGTGACCGCCAGGCTGCCATCGGCCGCTCGGTGGATGCGCTTGACGCCGCCGCGTGGCGCGCCGCCATGCAGCGAGCTCAGGCTGGTGCCGGCTGGCCAGTGGGCGCAACGCTCGGGTACGTGACGCCAGATGCCCTGAGGTACTTGCTCGACGCCGCCGACCACCAGATGCTGATGATCGTCGCAGTTGGTCATCACCACGCGGAAGATTTCCAGCATCGAGTTGGGGAAGTCCGA
Source organism: Pseudomonas guariconensis (assembly GCF_900102675.1). Lineage (GTDB taxonomy): Bacteria > Pseudomonadota > Gammaproteobacteria > Pseudomonadales > Pseudomonadaceae > Aquipseudomonas > Aquipseudomonas guariconensis. The sequence continues at coordinate 59,331 of NZ_FMYX01000012.1, read as the reverse complement.
GTCCCAGCCGCCCGTGCCGAAACCGACCTGACCGAAGACTTCGCGGTGCTGGAAGCTGAGCTTGGCGAAGGAGCGCGAGGTGGCGACGAAATCATAGAAGGTGCGATCGTCCCACAGCGGAACCAGGGTGTTCCACAGCTCTTTCAGGCGCGGTACATCGCGGTCACGGATGGCTTGCTGGATCTCGCTGAACTGGGCGCCGCTTTCCAGGGCATCGGCCCAGGCATCGGCCACTTCCTGGAACAATGCCGGCAGGTCGGAAATCTTCTCGGCGTAATAGGTCTGGCCTTCCAGGTCGATGACCGTGCTGCCGGAGGCTGGGGTCAGCGGGTTGGGGAAAGGTTTGGTTTCCAGGCCCAGTTTGTCGACATAGTGATAGAACGCCGTGGACGAGACCGGGAAGCGCATGCCGCCCAGTTCGGCGACGATGCCGTCAGTGCCGTTGAAGGCCTGCGAGCGCAGACGCCCACCCAGTTTCGAGGCTTCGTACACCACCGGCTTGAGGCCCAGCTTCATCAGCTCGTACGCCGCCACCAGACCTGCGATGCCGCCACCGACGATCGCCACTTCTTCGCCATGACGCTCGGCCGGGATGCTGCCCAAGCCGGCCGGGTGCTCCAGCCAATCGTCAAAGCCGAAGGGAAAGTCCGGGCCGAAGATGGTGACAGGTTTCTTGCCGTCGACGGGGTGGCGGTTTTTCTTGTTCATGTGATGACCTTGCCAGGGAGGCTACGCAGAAGGCGGAGCCTGAGTATAGAAAATGTCTGGAGGCCATTTTATGAAGCGGGAAGTTCGTATTTAAGGTGCAGAGTGGCGTCGTTATGTGAAATTTGTCGTCTTAATGACGGCTTGGGCATGCAGAGTGACGAGCGCTGATCGCCAGGGGCAAGCTCGCCTTGGTTACGAGGCTGAATGATCAGCCCGGTTGGCCCCGGTCGACCTTGCTGCTGAGAATGATGGAAGTCGTGGTTTTCTCGACCCCTTCGAGACTGCCGATCTGATCGAGCAGCTGGTCCAATTGTTCCGGCGAGTCGCTGCTCAGCCAGGCCACGTAGTCGAATTCGCCACTGACCGCGCACAGCTGCTGAACCTGGCCCATGGCGCTGAGGCGGCGCACGATGTCCTTTCCCGAACGCGGCTGCGCCTTGATGCCCACATAGGCCTGCAACCCCCCTCCACGCATCCGCTGGCCCAGACGCACACCGTAGCCTGTGATGATCTTGCCCTTCTCCAGCCGCTCCAGGCGGGAATTGACGGTAGTACGGGCAATACCCAAGTGCCGAGCGAGGGTGGCGACGCTTTCCCGGGCGTTGATCTGCAGCAGGGAAATCAACTGGCGGTCGATTTCGTCGAGGGTGATGGAGCGAGCGTCGGGCATGGCGAATCTCTTTGATAGGCGGTTCAGCGGGGTGGGAGTGCTGTGCAGGAGGAAAAGTGCCTGCCTGGGCCGCCTTTTATCATAAGAGCGCAGCCGCTATGCTGACCAGCAGTTGGGAAGAGGGGTAATTTTGGAAATGGTCAAGCGGGGCGGAAAGTGCAGCTTATGCTCGCCGGCTCAATCAGCGTTTGAATCTTAAGTACACTGTCGACATAAGTCTGGACGCTAGCATTGGACCAGGGCTCCGAATTGCCCATTTACCGGATATCGTCATCAGCGGCTACGCCCGGATTGGACGGAATTTGTTCATTCGCCAGAACAGCACCATTGGGATAAAGGCCCTTGGCCTCGAACGTTACCAACTGGAAATTGGTGGCAATGTGAGCATTGGTGCCAACAGTTGCATCATTGGCGATACGCTTTCCATCGGCGACAACGTGACCATTGGCGCGATGTCGTTGGTCAATAAAAGTGTGTCAACAGCATTTATTACACGCAGCGCAGTGGCGTTCTGGTCGAGAAATGAGCGGAGCGTTTCAGGCGTCAGATCATCGATCTGAACGCCTCGATGCTGATCTTCGGAATGACTTCATTGGGAATTCTGGAATTGGCCGAAAGGTTGTAGACCTGGAACTGCTCGCTGACGACTTGCCGTGCGGCGAGCTCGAAGGAGGGCAGAATCCGGCCTTCGAAATGTTGATCCAACCCACACGGTGATTTATGCGAGTCGTCATTTTCATAGAAGCGGGCGACAGCCTGATGCAAGTCGACGCCTAAGAGAAACACACGCGAGAACCCCAAGTGGTAAGCAATCTGCAGCGCAAGGTACGCAACCGTCCGGGCGTCGAAATAGCCGTGTTCGAGATTTTTGCTGAAGCCGAGGGAGCGCACTCGCTTATTCAGACTATTACGGTTGCGGATCAGCACCGGATCATTGTCGATCATGCGTTGAAGAAAAGTGAGATTCCTGGCTTTTTTCAGAAAATACACTTCACCCTTCGGCTGCCGTTGAAGGCGTTCGTATTGATCCTGCCAAATCGCTACCCGTTGGCTCTTCTCCAGCGCCAAAGCGAACAGCTCCGGTTGTTGGCGCGCGAATCCCTTATCAGAGCATACGTAGAAGAATGGGCGTATACCGGCCTCGCTCAATAGCGTGATCGAGCCATTCATCGCGATGACTGGTATATGGGCAAATTCGGTGATCGGGAAATTTTTCGCCGACGCCCCGGATGCCAAGATAATGACCGCCCCTTCTGCGATATTTCGGCAGGCCCCGAATTCCCGAAGGGAAGACATAGGGCTGGGGGTGACTGCAAGCATGCATAGAATTCCGTCTGGTAGGCGCATTCGATGTTACATAATCTTGGGAACACCAGCCAATCACCCAGACAGCAAAAGCCGCACAATGCGCGGCTTTGTCGTATTTGGTGGGCCCACACGGACTCGAACCGTGGACCAAAGGATTATGAGTCCTCTGCTCTAACCAACTGAGCTATAGGCCCCAGAGGTGGCGGGGATTATAACGAGGGTTTGAGGTGGGTGCCATCTGAAAGATCTGATAGTGCTATGCGAAGGAAGGTGGCAGCGAATTCCTCCGCAGGCAGGGGCAGGCTGACGATGTAGCCCTGAATCTGTTCGCAGCCTTCGCAGGCGAGAAAGTTTTGCTGCGCCTGGTTCTCGACACCTTCGGCAATGATGGTCAACTGCATGCTGCGTCCCAGGGCGATGATTGCGCGGGTGATGGCGACGTCATGGGGATCGCTGGGCAGGCCGCGAATGAATGACTGATCGATCTTGAGAATGTCCAGGGGTAGACGTTTGAGGTAGCTCAGGGACGAATAGCCGGTGCCGAAATCATCGATGGCCAGTTGCACGCCGAGCGCCTTGAGCTGATGAAGGATGGCTAAGGCTTCCTCGGCCTGGCTCATGATGAAGTTCTCGGTGATCTCCAGCTGCAGGTCCCCGGCCTTGAGCTGGTAAGTCTTGAGCAGGTGTTCTATGCGTCTGGCGAGGTTGGGCTGGCGCAGCTGGGCGCCGGCGAGGTTGATCGACAAAGGGCCAAACGGCTCGTAGGTGCTCTTCCATTTGTACATCTGCCGGCAGGCTTGTTCCAGCACCCAGTCGCCCAACTGCAAAATGGTGCCGTTCTCTTCGGCCAGGTGGATGAACTGCTCTGGCGGGACGTCGCCTAGGGTGGGGTGACGCCAGCGGATCAAGGCCTCTGCGCCAACCAGGTTTTGGGTCTTGAGGCTGAACTTGGGCTGAAAGCACAAGCTCATTTCGTTGCGCTCGATGGCCCGACGCAGTTCGTGTTCCAGAGCGATGCGCTCGCTGGCCTGGGCGGTCAGGTCGCGGGTATAGGCCTCGACCCGGTTGCGGCCCTTGGCCTTGGAGCGGTACATGGCCGCGTCGGCGTTGCGAATCAGGTTGGCGACGTCGGTGCCATCCTGTGGATAAAGGCTGATGCCGATGCTGGCGCTGGTGAAGAACTCATGTTCACCGGCCTCGAACGGGGCATGGAAGCAGGTCAGCAGCTTGTTGGCGATGGCGCTGGCATCGCTTGGGCGATGCAGGCCGGGCAGGAGGATGATGAACTCATCGCCACCCAACCGCGCCACGGTGTCCAAGTCGCGTACCTGCTCTCTCAGGCGTTGGGCGATGCCTTTGAGCAGTAGGTCGCCGACCGGATGGCCGAGGCTGTCGTTGATGTGCTTGAAGCGGTCCAGATCCAGAAACAGCACCGCACCCTGTCGGTTGGCCTCTTGCGGGCAAGTAAGGGCGGCCTGCAGGCGCTTTTCGAACAGCGCACGGTTGGGTAGGCCGGTCAGCGGGTCGTGGTGGGCCTGGTAATCGAGCTTGGCTTGGGCGAGCTTGAGGCTGGAGATATCGGCGAACACAGCCACGAAGTGGGTGATCTCATGATCGCGGTTGCGCACGGCGCTAATGGTCAGCCAGCCGGGGTAGAGCTCGCCATTCTTGCGCTTGTTGTAGATCTCGCCTTGCCAATGGCCTTCGGCAGTCAGTTGATGCCACATGGCCGCGTAGAACGCGCTGTCGTGCTGCCCGGACGCGAGCAGGCGTGGGGTTTGTCCAAGGGCTTCGATCTCGCTGTAGCCGGTGATCTCGCTGAAGGCGCGATTGACGGCACTGATGCGCTGGTCGGGATCGGTGATCAGTACCCCTTCGGCGGTGTTCTCGAACACAGTGGCGGCCAGTTGCAGTTTTTCCTGCATCAGATGGCGCTCGGTGATGTCCCGGGCGATGGTCAGCATGCAGTCGGTGCTTTCGATCGGCAGCGGCCTGGCGGAGAGTTCACACAGGCGGATCTGCCCATCGCTGCGCCGGATATGACAACTGAAGTCACGCACGAAACCGTCGCGCTGCAATTGCTCGATCAGGCGCTTGCGCTCGTTGAGATCGACCCAGATACCCAGGTCCAGGGAGGTCTGGTCCATGGCTGGATTGATGTCATAGCCGGTGAGGCGGCAGAACCCTTCGTTCACTTCGAGCAACAAGCCGTCGCTCTGGCGCGACAGCAACAGGCCGTCGGGGGAGGCATGGAAGGCCTTGGCGAATTTTTCTTCGGAGGTCTGCAGTTGTCGCTGGGTTTCCTTCAGTTGGCTGATGTCGCGCACCGCCACGACCATGGCCCGGGTGCCGTCGAGGTCGAACGTCTCGGCCGAGGTCAGGCCGGTGAACACCTGGCCGTTGCTGCGGCGAAAGCTCATTTCCAAGTTGCGGATGCCGCCTTGCTGCAGGCGCTCGAGCAGAGCGGGGCCGGCGCCAGCCAAGGCCCACAGGTCTAGTTCGGTGGCGGTGCGCCCGATCACCTGGCCTGGGCTCAGGCCGATCTGTTCCTCGAAGGCTTCGTTGACTTCCAATAGGCAACCGTCGCTATGGCGAGCAATCACCAGGATGTCCGGGCATTGCTGGAACACCGAGGCGAACTTCTGTTCCGACAGGCGCAGGGCATCTTCCGTACGTTTGGTTTCGCTGATGTCGATCATCAAGCCCCGCAGCAACGGGCGGTGGCCGTGTTCGATCATGCTGACGATATTGCGTACCCAGAGGGCGTGGCCGTCCGCGCGGATCACTCGATAGTCGAGGCTGTGGTCGCGCCCCGCGGCGGTTTCGCTGTCGCAATAGGCCTGGGCCCAGAGCGCGTCCTCAGGATGCAGGATGCTGCGCCAGAAACCGGGGCGCAGCCAATCACTCAAGGGGTAGCCGAGCAGGTCTTCGGCATGGGGGGAGACATAACTGTATGTGAAGTCGTTGGCATCGGCTTCCCAGGCGATAGCGGACAGGCTTTCGACCAGGCTGCGGTAGTGGTACTCGCTGCTGCGCAGTTCCTGTTCGAGGGCGATACGCCGCGAAATTTCTGAACTCAGGCGCCGGTTGATGCGAATGACCACCGCCAGACCGGCAAGCAGCAGCAAGACCGCAGGCAGGCCGTAGATCAGCATGTCACTCCAGAACGACCGCTGGTCGACGACGTTCCCGACCCAGCGTTGCTGGATGTGGCTAATTTCTGCCGTGGTCATATCGGCCATGACCTTATCGAGAAGGCCGACCAGTATCTTGTTGTCCTTCTGGGCCGCCATGGCCAGTTGATAGCGATAGGGCGTCTCACCGCTAACGTACAGGCCGTCGAGCTTGAGCTGGCGCAGGGCCCAGATACTCGAGGCGAGGTCCCCGACCACTGCGTCCACTTCATCTGTCGCCAAGGCCTGAAGGGAGGAGCTGACGTTGGGCAGTGCCACCAGGTTCAGGTCCGGGTGGTGAGTGCGCAGCAGCTCATGGGGGGCGTAGTTTTCAACCACGGCCACCTTCAGCCCATACAGGTCTTCGAGGGTGCGGGGCTGTGGGCCGCCCTTGTGTGCCAGGATGACGATGGGGAAGTCCAGGTAGGGGCGGGTGAAGGCGAGGTATTGCTGGCGTTCGGGCGTCGACATGATGCCGGGAAGCAGGTCGATGCGTTTTTCCCTAGCCTGCTGCAATACCTCGGTCCAATTGCTGGGCTCGATCGGTTTGAGCGATATGCCCAGACGCTCCTGGATCAAGGCAACGTAATCGGCGGCCAATCCCTGGTAACGGCCTTCCTGGTCGCGAAACTCGAAAGGCGGCCAGGAGGCATCGACGCCCAGGCGCACGTGTGGGTGAGCGCTGAGCCAGGCTTTTTCTTCATCAGTCAGGGTCAGGGCGCCGGCCGTTGCGTTCCACGCAAGCAGGATCAGCAACAGAAGGGCCGGCACAAAGGACATAGCGGCCTCTCATTCAGGTGGTCTGAATCGAGTGTAGACGGGCAATGGCCGAGGGGAGAGGCGATCAGTGGGGTTTGTCGCGTGCCTGAAAAGAAAAACCCCGGCCTAGGCCGGGGTTTGTCATCACTCGTCGAGGAAGGAGCGCAGGTGCTCGCTTCGCGTCGGATGGCGCAGCTTGCGCAGCGCCTTGGCTTCGATCTGACGGATCCGCTCGCGGGTCACGTCGAACTGCTTGCCTACCTCTTCGAGGGTGTGATCCGTGTTCATGTCGATACCGAAACGCATGCGCAGCACTTTGGCTTCGCGTGCGGTCAGACCGGAGAGCACGTCACGCGTGGCTTCCTTGAGGCTTTCGACCGTGGCCACGTCGATCGGGGACTGCATGGTCGAGTCCTCGATGAAATCGCCCAGATGCGAATCTTCGTCGTCACCGATCGGCGTTTCCATGGAGATCGGTTCCTTGGCGATCTTCAACACCTTGCGGATCTTGTCCTCAGGCATTTCCATGCGCTCGCCCAGCTCTTCCGGCGTCGGTTCGCGACCCATTTCCTGCAGCATCTGGCGGGAAATACGGTTGAGCTTGTTGATCGTCTCGATCATGTGCACCGGAATACGGATGGTGCGTGCCTGGTCGGCGATCGAGCGGGTGATCGCCTGGCGGATCCACCAGGTGGCATAGGTCGAGAACTTGTAGCCGCGACGGTATTCGAATTTGTCCACCGCCTTCATCAGACCGATGTTGCCTTCCTGGATCAGGTCCAGGAACTGCAGGCCACGGTTGGTGTACTTCTTGGCGATGGAGATCACCAAACGCAGGTTCGCCTCGACCATTTCTTTCTTGGCGCGACGGGCCTTGGCCTCGCCGATCGACATGCGACGGTTGATTTCCTTGATCTCGGCGACGGTCAGGCCGGTTTCGTTCTCAAGGTCGATCAGCTTCTGCTGGCAGGCGACGATCGCAGCGTCTTTCTCACCCAGGGCGGCAGCCCACTTGGTGTTGCGCTTGGACAGGTCACCGCTCCAGGTCTGGTCGGTCTCGTTGCTTGGGAACAGGCGCAGGAAGTCGGCACGAGGCATGCGTGCATCACGTACGCACAACTGCATGATGGCGCGTTCCTGGGCGCGCAGGCGATCCAGTGCACTGCGCACGCGCTCGACCAGAACGTCGAACTGCTTGGGTACCAACTTGATCGGCATGAACAGGTCTGCCAGGGCCTGGAGGGCTTCGATGCTCTCCTTGCCGCTGCGCCCGTGTTTCTTCAGGATCTTGCCGGTGATCTGGAGCTGGTCGGCGACGGCGCCGAAACGCTGGCGGGCGACTTCCGGATCCGGGCCGCTTTCGCCCTCGTCCTCGCTGTCGTCGCTGCTTTCTTCGCTCTCTTCGTCTTCGTCCTCTTCTTCCTTGGCAGCTGCGGCCTTGGCGCCCGGGATCGGGACTTCTTCGGTCGGCGCGGCAATGTTGTCGTCAGGGTCGATGTAACCGCTGAGGACATCGGACAGACGGCCACCTTCGGTGGTGACACGATCGTATTCGCTGAGGATGTAGTCGACAGTCCCCGGGAAATGGGCGATGGCGCCCATGACTTCGCGAATGCCTTCCTCGATACGCTTGGCGATTTCGATCTCGCCTTCGCGGGTCAGCAGTTCGACGGTACCCATTTCGCGCATGTACATGCGCACCGGGTCGGTCGTGCGGCCGATATCGGTTTCGACTGCCGCCAACGCTGCGGCGGCTTCTTCGGCTGCGGCTTCGTCGGTGTCGGCTTCCGCCAACAGCAGGGCATCCGCATCCGGAGCACTCTCGAATACGTTGATCCCCATGTCGTTGATCATGCGGATGATGTCTTCCACCTGTTCCGGATCTGAAATATCCTCAGGCAGGTGGTCGTTGACCTCCGCGTAAGTCAGGTAGCCCTGCTCACGACCGCGGGTGATCAACTCTTTGATACGAGATTGCTGTTGCGCTTTTCCGGACATAACACCCTATCCACTGAAGGTCTTGGCGGGCAAAAAACAAGCCGAGGATTATACCCGAGCATGGACCTCACGCGCCAGATGAGGTCGGGGTTTGTGCGGGAACATTCCGGCTCAGCAGTGCGAGGAGCTGCGATTTTTCCTCGGTGCTCAACTCGCTTTGACGTGCTTTCCTGAGCAGATGTTCCAGGCTGCGCTCGCGTTGGCGGGCGGACAAGCTAGTTATAGTGTCGAAAAACTGTTGTTCAAGGTTATCGGCATCGATCAGCCATTCCTTTTCCGCCAGAGCCCGCAGCAGACGGCCTTGTTCGGTGCCGTGCCAACGTGCGATCAGCTGCATTGAGCTTAGCTTAGGATTCTTCTGCGCGGCCTCGATCAGTGCGACCAACAGCTGGCTGTAGATATGCTCTTCGTCGGCAAAATGGCTGGCATCTTCCACCTTTCCGGCCAACAACGGGTAATGCAGCAGGGTGCGCAGGGCCGACAGGGTCGGCGGCTCGACCGGGGCGGGGACACGCGGTGGTGCTTCGCCGCGCTGGCCATCGCGTTGCCAGGGTTTGCCGCCTTTTTTGTCCCAGGGCTTGCCATCCCACGGTTTCTTCGCGCCCTTGTTCGGGGTCCATGGACGCTGCTCCTGCTGGGCGGGCGCGTAGTCGGGCTGATGCGCGTCGCTGTAGTCAGGGGCGTAGCTGGCCATGGCGTCGTAGTCATAGCCTGGGTCGTAGTCGGGCACGTTGGGTGCCGGCGCGTGCTGTGCCAACTGCTCGACCTGCTGAGGATCGAGACCGGTGATTTCCTTCAAGCGATTGCGCATGAGCTGACGCAAATTGGCGCCCGGAATCTTTTCGATCAGCGGTGCAGCCAATGTAGCCATGTGCGCCTTGCCTTCCAGCGACCGAGGGTCCGCCTCGTTGCTCAGTTGCTCGAAGAAGTAGTCCGCCAGCGGTTGGGCGTGCTGGTTGATGCGGGCCATGAAAGCGTCGGTGCCTTCGGCGCGGACCAGGCTATCCGGGTCTTCGCCCTCGGGCAGGAACAGAAAGCGCGCCCGGCGCCCATCCTGCAGGCTGGCCAGTGTGGACTCCAAGGCGCGCCAGGCAGCCTTGCGACCAGCCTGGTCACCGTCGAAGCAGAACAGGACACTCGGCACCACGCGAAACAGGCGCTTGAGATGTTCCTCGCTGGTTGCGGTGCCGAGGGTTGCCACCGCGTTGCGCAGGCCTTGCTGGGCCAGGGCGATGACGTCCATATAGCCCTCGACCACGATGATCTCATCGAGGTTGCGGTTGTGCTTTCGCGCTTCGAACAGGCCGTAGAGTTCCTGGCCTTTGTGAAAGACCGGGGTTTCCGGGGAGTTCAGGTACTTGGGCTTGTCATCGCCCAGGACCCGGCCGCCAAAGGCGATGACCCGCCCCCGGCTGTCACGGATCGGGAACATCACCCGGTCGCGGAAGCGGTCGTAGCGCTTGCCGCTCTCGGCGTTCTCGATCAGCAGGCCTGCGTCGATCATCACTTTCTGTTGCAGGCTATCGGCGCCCAGGTGTTTGAGCAGGTTGTCCCAGCCCGGCGGCGCGAAGCCCAGGCCGAAGTCGCGGGCGATCTCGCCGGACAGCCCGCGGCCCTTGAGGTAGTCCACCGCTGCCTTGCGGGTCGGGTGAGCGCGCAGGGCCTGGCGATAGAACTCGGCAGCGGCCTCGAGCAACGGGTAGAGGGGTGAATCGGTGGGCTGACGGGGCTTCTGACCTCGGCGGCCTTCTTCTCGCGGCACTTCCATGCCAGCGGCGCGTGCCAGTTCTTCCACGGCCTGGGGGAAGTCCAGGTTGTCGTGGTCCATGACGAAGCCGAGCGCGTTGCCGCCAGCGCCGCAGCCGAAGCAGTAATAGAACTGTTTGTCTGGGCTGACGGTGAAAGAGGGGGTTTTTTCTTTGTGGAACGGGCAGCAGGCGGAGAGATTCTTGCCGGTTTTCTTCAGTTGGATACGCGAACTCACCACATCGACGATATCGGTGCGGTTGAGCAGGTCATCAATGAAGCTTTGGGGAATCAGCCCGGCCATGGCAGTCTCGTCATCTGGCAGCTGGCAAGTCTAATCGCTACGCGCGGGTTAGGGGCGAGTAGTGCGGTGCGGGAAGTATGAGAAAAATGTGCTCGTCAGCCACGGAGGGCTCGTCAGTCAGGACGTGCACGACTGGTCGAGGACCAGCTCTGACGTGTTCAGGCAGGTTGCCCCGGGGTTGTTGCGAGGGGCGCCTCGGACGTGAGTCTGAGGTTTGAAACAACCGCTGCCATCAACCCGGCACAGGGCCGGGCGGGGCAGAAGCTTTGCGTAGAACGTCTGTATTAGTACAGACGAACGGCGCGGCGCTGTTCGCGCTGAACCTTCTTGGCGTGACGCTTTACAGCGGCAGCAGCTTTGCGCTTGCGCTCGGCAGTCGGCTTCTCATAAAACTCGCGGCTACGAACTTCAGCCAGTACACCGGCTTTTTCGCAGGAGCGCTTGAAACGACGCAGAGCTACGTCGAAGGGTTCGTTCTCTTTAACTTTGACGGCTGGCATCCAGGGCTACCTTCATTCATTACCGGGGTAGACGTGCTCCTGGCAAAACAAAAAGGTGTGCTGGAGAACGTCGGTTTTCAAGGGTTGCGGATGTTAACCCTTAGCTGGCCGGAATGCAAAGCCTCTGATCGAAAACCGCTGGTCGGCATGGGGTACGAGGACTATCATGCGCGCCTTCGAATTCAGCCTCGACAAGGCACGGACCCATGCTAGTACTGGGATTGGAAACATCCTGCGACGAAACCGGCGTCGCATTATACGACAGCGAACGTGGCCTGTTGGCCGATGCGCTGTTCAGTCAAATCGACCTGCACCGCGTCTATGGCGGCGTGGTGCCGGAGCTGGCCTCGCGTGATCACGTCAAGCGCATGCTGCCCTTGATCCGCCAGGTACTGGCCGAGGCCGGCTGTGTCGCCACCGAGATCGATGCGATCGCCTACACCGCTGGCCCCGGGCTGGTCGGCGCGCTGCTGGTCGGCGCTTCCTGCGCCCAGGCGCTGGCGTTCGCCTGGGACATCCCGGCGATCGGCGTCCACCACATGGAAGGTCACCTGTTGGCGCCCATGCTGGAAGAAACCCCACCAGAGTTCCCGTTCGTCGCTTTGTTGGTCTCCGGCGGCCATACCCAGCTGGTGCGGGTCGATGGCATCGGCCAGTACGAGCTGCTAGGCGAAAGTCTGGACGATGCGGCAGGCGAGGCGTTCGACAAGACGGCCAAGCTGATCGGCCTGAATTACCCCGGAGGCCCGGAAATCGCCCGTTTGGCCGAAAAAGGCATGCCGGGCCGCTTCGTGTTCCCACGGCCGATGACCGACCGCCCAGGCCTGGAGTTCAGCTTCAGTGGTCTGAAGACCTTCGCCCTGAATACTTGGCAGCAATGCCGGGATGCCGGCGATGATAGCGATCAGACCCGCTGCGACCTTTCGCTGGCGTTCCAGCAGGCGGTGGTCGAGACGTTGACCATCAAGTGCAAGCGCGCGCTCAAGCAGACTGGCCTCAAGCGCCTGGTCATCGCCGGTGGTGTGAGCGCCAACAAGGCCTTGCGCGCCTCGCTGGAAACCATGCTCGCCAGTCTCCATGGCAACGTTTACTACGCACGTCCCCAGTTCTGCACCGACAACGGCGCGATGATCGCCTATGCCGGTTGCCAGCGGCTGCTGGCCGGGCAACGCCAGGACCTGGCGATCAGCGTGCAGGCGCGCTGGCCGATGGAGCAGTTGTCGGCCTTATGAGGCGGGGTGTTGCCGGGCAGGCGTTAGAAATGTCGTTCGCGCCCGGCAAACAGGTCGCGTAGATTGCTGCGGTGGCGCCAGACGATGAGTACTGTAAGCACGGTGATTGGCAGCAGTGCCTCAGGTTCGCGCCAGGCCAGCAATGGCAGTGTCAGCGGTGTGGCAATCAATGCGGCGAGGGAACTGGTGCGGGTCAGGTAGAAGGTCAGCAGCCAGGCGGCGATGGCCAGCAAGGCGGCCGGAAAGTACAGGCCCATGAGCATGCCGGCTGCGGTGGCCACGCCCTTGCCGCCCTTGAAGCAGAAGTAAAGCGGGAACAGATGACCGATGACCGCGCATAGGCCGATCCAGGCTTGCTCCTGAAGGCCGAGGCCGGCCAGTTGGGCGAGCAGCACGGGCAACAGCCCCTTGCACAGGTCGCCGAGCAGGGTCAGGATCGCCAGCTTGCGGCCCGCCAGGCGTAGCATGTTGGTCGCGCCGGCGTTGCCTGAGCCGCTCGAACGCGGGTCCGGGCTGCCGCTGAGGCGGCTGAGGACGATGGCGAAGGACAGAGAGCCGAGCAGGTAGGCAAGCAGCGCCAATAACCAAAACATGCTAACTATTCCGGGCGAGGACGCCTTGATTCTAACGGCGCCAGTCGCCCTTGTCGTGCTGTGGAGAGAAGTGCTTGGACAGAGTGTTCATCGAAGGCCTGGAAGTCGAGACCGTCATCGGTGCCTATGACTGGGAGCGGGATATTCGCCAGTGCCTGCGCCTGGACCTGAGTTTCGCCTGGGACAACCGCCCGGCGGCAGCAGGCGACGACCTGAGCCTTGCCCTGGACTACGCCAGTGTGAGCGCGCGTATTCAGGCGTTCGCCGAGCAGTCGCGCTATGAGCTGGTGGAGACCTTCGCCGAACGCTTGGTTGCGGCGCTGATGGAAGAGTTCAACATCCCTTGGGTACGCCTGAAGCTGACCAAGCCCGGCGCCGTGCCGGCTGCCCGCGGTGGTGTTGGCGTGGAGATTGAGCGCGGATGTCTTTGAGCACGGTTTACCTGGGCCTGGGCAGCAATATCGACCGGGAGGCGCACCTGTGCGCCGGGCTCGATGCGCTGGCGAGCTTTCTGCAGGGCATGCACTGCTCTCCAGTGTTCGAGAGCCAGGCGGTGGGCATCAAGAGTGGGCCTTTCTACAACCTGGTGGTGACCGGCAAGACCGACTTGCCGCTGCTGGAGCTGGACCGTCGGCTCAAGTTCATCGAGGCGGACAATGGTCGCTATGCGCCTGAGCGCAAAGGCCTGCCGCTGGACATCGATGTGCTGATGTATGACGACTTGTTGGGGACGTTCAATGGCTTGGTGCTACCACGGGCCGAGATTCTGAAGAACGCGTTCGTGTTGTGGCCGCTGTCGCTGATCGCGCCGCAACTGGTGCATCCCGGTGAAGGCAAAAGCATGGCTCAGCTGTGGCAGGAGGCGCGGATCGAGCAGGTGCTGGCGCCGGTACCGTTCGAGTGGCGCGGGTTGCAGCTGACGCCACTGCAGCCGATCTGAAGCCATCTGCGTGGGAGCGAGGGCACCCGGTGAATGCGGTATTAACCCAGCGCTCATCGTTGCGCCCGCTCCCATGGCCAGCCATTCAGCGTTGCCTGTAGGCCTCAAGCGCCGTCAGCCGGGCCTCCTTCAGCGCCTCGCCCAGAGCCTGTCCGGTCAGGCCTTTTTCCACCAACCCCTTCACATCGACCGCCTTGGCCACTGCTGCTGCGCCGCGTAGGTAGTCGGCTTGTGGATAGGCCTGGTTCTCGCCTCGGCTTCGCGCTTGTGCCTGGCAGGCGGCGATGAAGTCCTCCAAACGCTGGGGACGACGGTACACATCGAACTTCTGCAGTAACTCCAGAAGCTCAGCAGCGCTCAGTTCCAGAGCACCATGGCACAGGGTTTGGCATTCCACGACCAGCAAGGCCAGTTCCTGGGACTCCCGGGGCGCCTTGAACCGCCGGTTGAGGGCCTTGGCCTGGTCCAGGTCGGTAAGTTCATGCAGCAGGCAGGCCCAGCGTACGTGGAGCGGTAACTGCTCGCCGGCGGCCTGTTCCAGTGCTTGCAGGGTATGGCTTTGCTGCTTGTCCAGCAGTGCGTCCACCTCTGGCATCAGGACCTTCAGGGCGCCGCAGTCGCGCAGCACCTGGATGAATACCTGGGGTTGATCCTCCATCAGCGCGCGCTCTATCTCCTTCCAGCTGCGCTCGGCGGTAAGCGCCTGCAATTCGCCGGATGCGCTGATCCGGCGCATCAGCTCGCGCGTTTCGTCGGCGACCCGAAACCCCAGCGGCGCATAGCGGGCGGCGAAGCGGGCCACCCGCAGTACGCGCAGCGGATCTTCGGCGAAAGCCGGGGAAACATGACGCAATAAGCGCTGCTCCAGATCCTTCTTGCCATGATAGGGATCGTACAAATTGCCTAGTTCGTCTTCGGCCATGGCGTTGATGGTAAGGTCCCGGCGGATCAGGTCCTCTTCGAGGGTTACATCGGGGCTGGCATGGAAGGTAAACCCACCATAACCCCGCCCGCTCTTGCGTTCGGTACGCGCCAAGGCGTACTCCTCACCCGTGCGCGGATGAATGAACACCGGGAAATCAGCCCCGACCGGGCGGTAGCCCAGGGCCTGCATCTGGTCGACCGTAGCGCCGACTACCAGCCAGTCGATATCGCTGACCGGGCGCCCGAGCAGGCGATCGCGTACCGCGCCACCGACTTTATAGATCTGCATGAAAAACCTCCGTGACTGCCGACAGGATACCCTGTCGACAGCTACGGAAGGGGGCTCTAGAGGTGGTGGACCACTGCCAGGTCCATGCGACCGTACTCTCCCGCTTCGCTCTGGTCGCCCCGGGGAGGCATGTGATGGGTCTTCATGACCTGGTCGCCTTGCACGGTTTCCAAGTGGATATCGAAGCCCCACAGACGATGAAGGTGCTTGAGCACTTCCTCGGTGGAGTCGCCCAGCGGCTTGCGATTGTGCTGCTGGTGGCGCAGGGTCAGGGAGCGGTCGCCGCGACGGTCGATGCTCCAGATCTGCACGTTGGGTTCGCGATTGCCCAGGTTGTACTGGGCGGCCAGTTGCTCTCGGATGATCCGGTAGCCAGCTTCGTCGTGGATCGCCGGTACCAACAGGTCGTCGCGCTGGTCGTCATCCAGGATGCTGAACAGCTTGAGGTCTCGGATCACCTTGGGCGAGAGGTATTGCAGGATGAAGCTTTCGTCCTTGAAGCTGCTCATGGCGAACTTGAGGGTGGAAAGCCAGTCGCTGCCGGCGATGTCAGGGAACCAGCGTCGATCTTCTTCCGTAGGGTGTTCGCACATGCGACGGATGTCCGTGTACATCGCAAAACCCAGAGCATAAGGGTTGATACCGCTGTAGTAAGGGCTGTCGAAGCCCGGCTGGAACACCACGCTGGTGTGCGACTGCAGGAACTCCATCATGAAGCCTTCGGTCACCAGGCCTTCATCGTAGAGGTCGTTCATCAGGGTGTAATGCCAGAACGTCGCCCAGCCTTCATTCATGACCTGGGTCTGTCGCTGCGGGTAGAAGTACTGGGCAATCTTACGCACGATACGCACCACTTCGCGCTGCCAGGGCTCGAGCAGCGGCGCGTGTTTTTCGATGAAATAGAGGATGTTTTCCTGCGGTTCGGCGGGGAAGCGCACATCATCGCGTTCATTGCCTTTTTCCGAACCCTTCGGGATGGTGCGCCACAGGTCGTTGATCTGCCGTTGCAGGTGCTCCTCGCGCTCTTTCTGCCGCCGACGCTCTTCCTCGGCAGAAATGGGGTAGGGGCGCTTGTAACGGTCGACGCCGTAGTTCATCAGGGCGTGACAGGAATCGATGAGGTCTTCGACGGCATCGATGCCGTGGCGCTCCTCGCATTGGGCGATGTACTGCTTGGCGAACACCAAGTAGTCGATGATGGAGCTGGCGTCGGTCCAAGTGCGGAACAGGTAGTTGCCCTTGAAGAAGCTGTTGTGGCCATAGCAGGCATGGGCGATTACCAGCGCCTGCATGCACATGGTGTTTTCTTCCATCAGATAGGCGATGCACGGATCGGAGTTGATCACGATCTCGTAGGCCAGGCCCATCTGGCCACGGCTGTAGGACTTCTCCGTACTGAGGAACTGCTTGCCGTAGGACCAATGGTGATAGCCCAGCGGCATGCCGACGGAGGCATAGGCGTCCATCATCTGCTCGGCAGTGATCACCTCGATCTGGTTGGGGTAGGTGTCCAGGGCGTAGCGCTCGGCCAGGCGGCTGATTTCGCGGTCATAGGCCTGGATAAGCTCGAACGTCCACTCGGACCCGGTGGAGATGGGTTGGCGTCTCTGCTCTCTGGCGGTCATGTGGCTAACCTGCGCTGGAAGAGTTCACGGAAGACCGGGTAGATATCACCGGCCGATACCAACTGCTGCTGGGCGAAGGTATCTGGGAAAGCCTCGCCGATGCGCTCGTATTCATACCAGAGCGCCTGGTGTTCGCGAGGGGTGATCTCGACGTAAGTGTAGTACTGCACATGCGGCATGATCTGCTTGGAGAGGATGTCGCGGCAGATCGGCGAGTCGTCGTTCCAGTTGTCGCCGTCCGAGGCCTGGGCGGCATAGATGTTCCAGTCGCTGGCCGGGTAGCGTTCGGCCATGATTTCCTGCATCAGCTTGAGTGCGCTGGAAACAATGGTGCCGCCGGTTTCACGGGAGTAGAAGAACTCTTCTTCGTCCACCTCGCGCGCGCTGGTGTGGTGGCGAATGAATACCACCTCGATGCGATCGTAGTTCCGCTTGAGGAACAGGTACAGCAGGATGAAAAACCGTTTGGCGATGTCCTTGGTGGCCTGGGTCATGGAGCCGGACACGTCCATCAGGCAGAACATCACCGCTTTGGAGCTGGGGTTGGGCTGCTTGACCAGCAGGTTGTACTTGAGGTCGAAAGTGTCGAGGAAGGGCAGGCGGTTGATGCGTGCCTTGAGGCGTTCAATCTCGGCCTCGGTGGCCTGGATATCGGTGAAATTGTCCGGCTCCTCGACCTTGAGGCGGGCGAGCTCAGCCTGGGCCTCGCGTAGCAGGGCACGGCTGCTGCCGGTCAGGGCAATACGCCTGGCGTGGGCAGAGCGCAGGGTGCGGACAATGTTGATGCGCGAGGGGTTACCTTCGTTGGCGATGCCTGCACGCACGGTCTTGAAGGTGTCGGCGCCGGTCAGGTGACGCTTGACCAGGTTAGGCAGTTCCAGGTCCTCGAACATGAATTCGAGGAATTCTTCCTGGGTGATCTGGAACACGAAATCATCCATGCCCTCCCCGGAATTGCCGGCCTTGCCGCGGCCGCCACCCCCTCCGCCACCCTGTGGCCGGGGGATATGCTCGCCTGCGGTGAACTCTTTGTTGCCGGGGTGGATGATGGTCTGTTTGCCGCCACGACCATGGTGCAGCACGGGTTCGTCGATATCACGACCCGGAATGCTGATCTGCTCGCCATGCTCCATGTCCATGATGGAGCGGCGGCTCACGGCCTCTTCGACGGCTTTCTTGATGTGCTCACGGTACCGCCGCAAGAAGCGTTGGCGGTTGACCGTGCTCTTGTTCTTGCCGTTCAGGCGTCGGTCGATTACGTAGCTCATGGTCCCTCCGGTGACTGGATGCAGCTGCAAGCCTCAAGCTGCAAGAATGAGCAGCCACCGCTGCTGCAAGCTGTGGCGCGAGACGTCGCCTGGCGCCGGACAGCTTGCAGCTTGCGGCTTGTCGCTTGCCGCTTTATTGCGATTTCCTGACCCGCAGATACCATTCCGACAGCAGGCGAACCTGTTTGTCGGTGTAGCCACGCTCCACCATCCGGGTGACGAAGTCGTTGTGTTTCTGTTGATCCTCCTTGCTGGCCTTGGCGTTGAAGCTGATGACCGGCAGCAGGTCTTCGGTGTTGGAGAACATTTTCTTCTCGATCACCACGCGCAGCTTCTCGTAGCTCAGCCAGCTGGGGTTCTTGCCGTTGTTGTTGGCTCGCGCCCGCAGCACGAAGTTGACGATCTCGTTGCGGAAATCTTTCGGGTTGCTGATCCCGGCCGGCTTCTCGATCTTCTCCAGCTCTTCGTTGAGGGCAATGCGGTTGAGGATCTCGCCGGTTTCCGGGTCGCGGTACTCCTGGTCCTGGATCCAGAAGTCGGCGTACAGCACGTAGCGGTCGAAGATGTTCTGGCCGTATTCGCTGTAGGACTCCAGATAAGCGGTCTGGATCTCCTTGCCGATGAACTCGATGTAGCGGGGAGCCAGGTATTCCTTGAGGTAACGCAGGTAACGCTCGCGTACTTCGGCAGGGAACTGCTCCTGTTCGATCTGCTGTTCGAGCACATAGAGCAGGTGCACCGGGTTGGCGGCGATTTCATGCGGATCGAAGTTGAACACCTTGGAGAGGATCTTGAAGGCGAAGCGGGTCGACAGGCCGTTCATGCCTTCATCGACACCGGCGGCGTCGCGGTATTCCTGGATCGACTTGGCCTTCGGATCGGTGTCCTTGAGATTCTCACCGTCGTAGACGCGCATCTTCGAGTAGATGTTGGAGTTCTCCGGCTCCTTCAAGCGCGACAGCACGGTGAACTGCGCGAGCATCTTGAGGGTGTCCGGTGCGCAGTGGGCCTTGGCCAGCGAGCTGTTGATCAACAGTTTGTCGTAGATCTTCACTTCGTCGCTGACACGCAGGCAGTACGGCACCTTGACGATGTAGATCCGGTCGATGAACGCCTCGTTATTCTTGTTGTTGCGGAAGGTGTGCCATTCCGATTCGTTGGAGTGGGCCAGCAGAATCCCGGAGTAGGGGATCGCTCCGAGGCCTTCGGTGCTGTTGTAGTTGCCTTCCTGGGTGGCGGTGAGCAGCGGGTGCAGGACCTTGATCGGCGCCTTGAACATCTCGACGAACTCCATCAGGCCCTGGTTGGCCCGGCACAGCGCGCCCGAGTAACTGTAGGCGTCGGCGTCGTTCTGCGGGAATTCCTCGAGCTTGCGGATATCCACCTTGCCGACCAAGGCGGAAATGTCCTGGTTGTTCTCATCGCCTGGTTCGGTCTTGGCGATGGC
The DNA here is from genome assembly GCF_900102675.1 of Pseudomonas guariconensis. Lineage (GTDB taxonomy): Bacteria > Pseudomonadota > Gammaproteobacteria > Pseudomonadales > Pseudomonadaceae > Aquipseudomonas > Aquipseudomonas guariconensis. The sequence goes on along the minus strand of NZ_FMYX01000012.1, from coordinate 39,847 downwards.
GATCTGGTTGAGGATGGAAGGATAGAGCTTGACCACCCGGAACTTGGAGATGTCGCCGCCGAACTCCTGCAGGCGCTTGGTGGCCCACGGGGACATGATGGTGTTCAAGTAGCGGCGCGGGATGCCGAATTCTTCTTCAAGAATGGCGCCGTCTTCGCTGGCATTGAACAGCCCCAGGGGCGATTCGAACACCGGGGAGCCCTTGATGGCGTAGAAAGGGACCTTCTCCATAAGCTGCTTGAGCTTCTCGGCCAGGGACGATTTGCCGCCACCCACCGGGCCCAGCAGGTACAGGATCTGTTTCTTCTCTTCCAGGCCCTGTGCGGCATGGCGGAAGTACGAGACGATCTGGTCGATGCATTCTTCCATGCCGTGGAAGTCGGCAAAGGCCGGATAGCGCCTTATTACCTTGTTGGAGAAGATTCGCGACAGCCTGGAATTCGTTGAGGTATCGACCAGCTCTGGTTCGCCTATGGCCAGCAACAGCCGTTCGGCCGCCGATGCATAGGCACTGCGATCCTCTTTGCACAGCTCGAGGTACTCCTGCAGCGAGAATTCTTCCTGGCGGGTTGACTCGAAACGTTGTTGGAAGTGGCTAAAAATGCTCATGACGTCACCTCGCTCGATACGTTGGAGCCGACGCCGGATCAGTCAGCATGATGCTGGCATGCAACCGGGCTGGCCGATTGCTGTATACCCCCCAGAACACCCGTAGAAACGCTACCGATGACCCGCACGCCGGTGTACCGGCTCTCCCCTTTTTTGGATGGCCTGGGCTTAAGGATAGTTGGTTATACGGGAGGTCAAGGGCGCGAGGCCGAGAAGATACTCACGACCGTTCGTCAGGAAAGGCCCAAGCCCGCACGTGGCGCGGGCTGCGGGAAAATGAAAAATTTTATTCGGCGCCGCCTTGAGCGGTTTCAGCCGGGTAGGTGTTGCGCCACAGCTCGAAGCCGCCATCGAGGCTGTACACCTCGGAAAAGCCCTGGCCCACCAGATAGGCCGCGGCGCTCTGGCTGGAATTGCCGTGGTAGCAGACCACCAGGGTCGGTGCATCGAGGTCGGCATTGCGGATGAACTCCGCGACCGAATGGTTATCCAGATGTGTGGCGCCGCTGATATGGCCGGCAGCAAACGCCTGTGGGTCGCGAATGTCGACGACCACCGCACCTTGCTCACGCAAGGCCAGGGCCTGCTCGGGAGGGATGCGCTTGAATTCGCTCATGGGTCGGTTTCCTTCGGGGCTGATCGTTAAGTCTAGTCGGTTATGCCGATTGGCGTGGGGTGCCATCGTCGGCGCACTCGCAGCGGTGGAATTCGCCGCTGTCTACGTTGTACAGCGTCATGGCGCCACCCCAGACGCATCCGGTGTCCAGGCCGATGACATCGGGGACATCGACACGACCTTCCAGGGCGGCCCAGTGGCCGAAGAGGATCTTCACATGACGTGAGCGGCGGTCCTTGTGGGCGAACCAGGGCTTATAGCCCTTGGGGGCGCTGTCCAGGCCTTCCTTGCTCTTGAGGTCGAGCTTGCCCTCGGCAGTGCAAAAGCGCATGCGGGTGAAATAGTTGGTGATGACCCGCAGGCGTTCGACGCCGGTCAGGTTCTTGCTCCATTTGTTCGGCTCGTTGCCGTACATGCCATCGAGAAAGAGCTGCAGGCGAGTGTCGTCGCGCAGCACTTCCTCCACTTCGGCCGCCAGTTCGAGCGCCTTGCCCAGGGTCCACTGGGGCGGGATGCCGGCGTGGACCATGGCGATACCGCGTGCCTCGTCATAGTGCAGCAGCTTCTGCTGGCGCAGCCAGTCGAACAGCTGGTCGGCGTCTGGTGCTTCGATGATCTCGCGCAGGGTGTCGCTCTTCTTCAAGCGCTCGACGTTGTACCAGGCTGCCAGCAGATGCAGGTCATGGTTGCCCAGCACACACACCAGCGACTGGCGGATCGAATACAGAAAGCGCAGGGTCTCGAGGGACTCGGGGCCGCGGTTGACCAAGTCGCCTACCAGCCACAGGCGGTCCACGGCGGGGTTGAAGTGCACGCGTTCGAGCAAGCACTTGAGCGGCTGCAGGCAGCCCTGCAGGTCGCCGACCGCGTACACCGCCATCAGTGCAATGCTCCAGGCACGGCCAGGCGGAACGGCGCGATAGGCGCATCGAAGTGTTTGCCGTCCTCGGCGAACATCTGGTAGCTGCCCTGCATGGTACCGACACGGGTCGTGAGCACCGCGCCGCTGCTGTAGGTGTGGCTGTCGCCTGGCTCGATGAGCGGTTGCTGGCCGACCACACCCGCCCCGCGAACCTCTTCGACTTCCCCGTCACCGTTGGTGATCAGCCAGTGGCGTGAGACCAGGCGGGCCTTGAGCGTGCCGTTGTTTTGCACAGTGATGGTGTAGGCGAAGGCAAAGCGGTCGTTGTCGGGATCGGATTGTTCTTTGAGGTAACGGGTCACGACGCTGACGTCGATCTGATAGCGGGGGTCTGACATGCAAAGGCCTTGGACGAGCGGACGCAAATACTGCAATGGTTGCAGTCTAGGCCATGGACGGGGCTTGAGGCCAGTTATGCAGGGCCTGGCGTCGCTTGTAGACATTATCGGCCCCATCGCGGGTTTGTCTGCGCGATGGGGCCACACCAATGGCGTGTGCTTAGCTGGCGCTTGGCTGCTCGGCCAGCTTGTCGGCCAGGCGTACGAACGCCGCGAGATCCAGTTGTTCTGGACGCAGGCTGCCATCGACACCCGCTGCCTCGATGGCCTGGCTGTCGAGCAGCCCTTTAAGGGTGTTGCGAAGGGTCTTGCGACGCTGGTTGAAGGCCTCGCGCACGATGCGTTCTAGCAGGCGTGGATCCTTGGCCGGGTGCGGCAGGGTTTCATGCGGAACCAGGCGGACGATGGCTGAGTCCACTTTCGGCGGCGGGTTGAAGGCGCCAGGGCCGACGTTGAACAAGTGTTCCACGCGGCAGTGGTACTGCACCATGATCGACAGGCGGCCCCAGTCGCCGCCTCCTGGGCCGGCGGCCAAACGCTCGACCACTTCCTTTTGCAGCATGAAGTGCATGTCGCGGATCAGGTTGGCGTGTTCCAAGAGGTGGAAGATCAGCGGGGTGGAGATGTTGTAGGGCAGGTTGCCCACCACCTTGAGGCTGCGCTCAGGCACGCCCAACTGATTGAAGTCGAACTTCAAGGCATCGCCCTGGTGCAGGCGGAAGTTGTCCCGGTCTGCAAACTTGTGCTGGAGAATCGGCACAAGGTCCTTGTCCAGCTCGACGACGTCCAGTTGGGCGCCGCTGCCCAGCAGGCCTTCGGTCAGGGCGCCTTGGCCCGGGCCGATTTCCAGCAGATGCTCGCCGGGTTTGGCATTGATGGCACGCAGGATGCGGTCGATGATGCCGGCGTCGTGCAGGAAGTTCTGGCCGAAGCGCTTGCGCGCCCGGTGTTGGTATTGCTCGGTCATGGTCGGTTCTCGGCCATCTGGTAGGCGGTTTCCAGGGCGACACGCAGGCTGCCGGTGTCGACTTTGCCGGTGCCAGCCAGGTCCAGGGCGGTGCCGTGGTCGACCGACGTGCGGATGATCGGCAAGCCCAAGGTCACGTTGACTGCGGCGCCAAAGCCTTTGTACTTGAGTACCGGCAGGCCCTGGTCGTGGTACATCGCCAGCACCGCATCGCAGTGCTCCAGATATTTGGGGGTAAACAGGGTATCGGCCGGTAGCGGACCACGCAGGTCCATGCCTTGGCTGCGTAGGCGCTGCAAGGCGGGCTCGATGATGTCGATTTCTTCGCGGCCCAGGTGACCGCCTTCGCCGGCATGCGGGTTGAGACCGCAAACCAGGATGCGGGGCTGGGCGATACCGAACTTGTCGCGCAGGTCGGCATGCAGGATCCGCGTGACCCGCTCCAGGCGCTCGTCGGTGATGGCGTCGGCGACGTCACGTAGGGGCAGGTGGGTAGTCACCAGCGCCACGCGCAATCCATGGGTGGCCAGCATCATCACCACCTGGTTGGTGTGGGTAAGGTCAGCCAAAAATTCGGTATGGCCGGAGAAAGCGATGCCGCTTTCATTGATCACGCCCTTGTGCACCGGTGCGGTGATCATGCCGGCGAAATGCCCATCCAGACAGCCTTGGCCAGCGCGGGTCAAGGTCTGCAGCACGAACGCGGCATTAGCCTTGTCCAACTGCCCGGGTACAACCGGGGTGGCCAATGGCGTATCCCAGACATACAGGCTGCCGGCGGGGGCGGGTTGGTCGGGCCAGGCGCCTTGGATGACCGGTAGCAGATTGACAGCCAGCCCCAGCTGCGTGGCCCGCTCGGCGAGCAGGTCACGGCTGGTGATGGCGATCAAGGGATGAGGCTGAGCCTCGGCGGCCAGCAGCAGGCACAGGTCTGGGCCTATGCCGGCCGGCTCGCCGGGCGTGACGGCGAAGCGCAGGGGCTTCACTGGGCGGCCTGGTCGGCGCCAGGCAGCTTGATTTCAACGTAGGCTTCGTCGCGGATCTGACGCAGCCAAGTCTGCAGCTCTTCATCGTACTTACGGTTGCGCAGCACACTCAGGGCCTGCTGTTCACGCGCTTGCTCGGTGCTGTCGGTAGCGCGGCGGCCCAGCACTTCCAGTACGTGCCAGCCGTACTGGGTACGGAACGGACGGGTCACTTCGCCCTGGGGGGCGTTGGCCATCTGTTCGCGGAACTCCGGCACCAGGCTGTTGGGGTCAACCCAGTTGAGGTCGCCACCGTTGAGGGCCGAACCTGGGTCTTCCGAGAAGCTCTTGGCCAGCTCGCCGAAGTCTTCGCCGTTCTTGATGCGCTCATACAGGCGCTCGGCCAGTTGCTCGGTGGCCGCATCGCTGCGGATCTCGCTTGGCTTGATCAGGATATGGCGAACATGGACTTCGTCACGCAGCACGCTGGCATTGCCGCCACGCTTTTCCTCGAGCTTGAGGATAATGAAGCCGTTGGGGATGCGGATTGGCTGGGTGATATCGCCGTCGGCCATGCTGCTCAACATCTTGGCGAAATCAGGCGGCAGTTGGCCGGCTTTACGCCAGCCCATCTCACCGCCTTCCAGGGCGTTCTCGCTGGCGGAGCGGGCGATGGCCATCTGGCCGAAGTCCGCACCTTGCTTGAGCTGCTGGTAAACGTCACCGGCTTGGCGGGCGGCCGCCTGGATTGCCTCGGAGTTGGCGCTTTCCGGGGTCGGGATCAGGATGTTGGCCAGGCGGTACTCTTCCGACAGTTGCATCTTGCCCAGGTCGGAGTTGAGGTAGTTCTTCACTTCCTGTTCGGAGACCTGGATACGCTCGGCCACACGGCGTTGGCGCACGCGGCTGATGATCATCTCGCGCTTGACCTGGTCACGGGCGTCGTCGAACGACAGGCCATCGTGGGCCAGGGCGGCACGGAACTGATCGAGGCTCATGCCGTTGCGCTGGGCAATGGTACCGATGGCCTGGTTGAGCTCTTCGTCAGTGATGCGGATGCCCGAACGTTCGCCGATCTGCAGTTGCAGATTCTCGACGATCAGGCGCTCCAGCACTTGCTGCTCCAGGGCTCCGGCCGGGGGCACGCCGCCGCCGCGCTTGGCGATGGTCTGCTGCACTTCGCGGATGCGTTGATCCAGTTGGCTTTGCATGACCACGTCGTTGTCGACGATGGCCACCACGCGGTCCAGAGGTTGTACCGCGGCATGCACCGCGCCACTCAGCAATGCAGCGCCCAGCAGCAGCGGGCGCAGTCGATCAATAAGCTTGGTCTTCACGTGTACGGTAACCTTGAATGCCTTCGTCGAGGAACGTCTCGACCTTGTTGCCCACAACGCCGCCGAGGCCTTTGAGCACCACTTGCAGGAAGATGCCGTGGTCACCTTTTTCGTTATCTGGCACTGCCTGGCTGAAATCGTCGTAGTCGATCCAGTAACGGTTGATCAGGCGCAGCTTCCAGCAGCAGCTGTCATACTCGAAACCGCCCATGGCTTCCAACGTTCGATTGCGGTTGTAGTCATGTTGCCAGCGGGCGATAACGCTCCATTGCGGCACGATCGGCCAGATAACCGAGAAGTCGTGCTGCTGGATCTTGTAATAGTTCTTGATGTAGTTGGGGTCGCCTGGAACGCCGTAGTCGCCGCCGGTCTTCCAGGTACCGCTTAGCTGGTCATAGATGATCAGGTCGTTGCGGTAGCGATAGCCGATGTTGACGATCTTGTTGGGATTGTCCTCAGGCTGGTAGTGGAACATGGCGCTACCTGAGCGTGGCTTGCGGCTGTCCGGATCCCAGTTGTAGTCGGAGTTGAAGCGCCAATCGCGGTTGAAGGCATACTGGTACTCAAGCGCGTAGGGCGATACGTCTGACTGAGCGTCATCGCGGGTGCGCCAGTCGATGCCAGGCATCTGCACTTCACGATCTTTGAAGTAGAGGGCCTGGCCAATGCTGAAGCGCTGACGTTCGAAGCCGTTTTCTTCGATCCAGCGGTTGGTCACACCCAGCGACAGTTTGTTCTCGTCACCGATGCGGTCGGAGCCGGTGAAGCGGTTGTCACGGAACAGCGAGGCGTAGTTGAAGTAGCTTTCGCTGGTGTCGAAGACCGGGATGTCCTTCTGGTCCTTGTAAGGGACATAGAGATAGAACAGGCGCGGCTCGAGGGTCTGACGGTAGTTCTTGCCGAACCACTGGGTATTGCGGTCGAAGTACAGGCCGCTGTCGACGCTGAACACAGGCACGCTACGGTCCTGCGAGCTGGAGAAGTTGCCTTGCAGGTCGCGTACTTCCGGCGTCGCGGTGGCCAGGTCATTCTTGCCCTTGCCGTCCAGGTCAAGGTCGTAGTGGGTATAGACGTACTTGAGCTTCGGCGTCAGGAAGCCGTAGCTGGCCTTCATAGGCAGGCTGATCGCCGGCGCAAGGTTCAAGCGGGTGCCGTTGGACCGGGCGATCCCGAAGACGTTTTCGTCGAGCCTGCGCCCATCGGGGCCGGCAGAGGTATCCAGCTCGCCGTCCTCGTTGAACACGGTGTCGTTCTTCAGGTCGCGTTCGAAGCGGACTGCCTCGGTATCGTAAGTGAAGTCAAATCCGCTCGGGTGGTAGGGCAACATGCCGTTGAGCGTGATCTGTGGCAACTTGTCGTATGGCGTGATCTGGGAAATGGTCGCCATTTCGTACGCCTGCATGTTCAGGCGTGCCCGGTAGCTATCACCGCGATAGGTCAATGCACCTTGCTGGTTGACCACGTCACGGCTCTTGATGCCTTCCTGGCCGGTATCGAGATCCTGGAAGTAGAACGGGTCGCTGATGTCGGTGTAGTCAACCTCGCTCATCAAGCGCGAATCCAGCCCGCCCTTGTGCTGCCAGTTGTACATCCAGCGCTGTTCTTTGTAGTCGGTCTGATCTTTACGATCGTCGTTCTTGTCGTTCAGGTACGCAGCACCGAACTGGCCTTCGCTGGACTTGGTGAGGTAGCGGAATTCGCCTTCCATCAACATGCCGCGTTTGGCCATGTAGCGCGGGTACAGCGTGGCGTCGTAGTTTGGCGCCAGGTTGAAGTAGTACGGTGTGACCAGCATGAAGCCGGTGTCGCTGCTGGTGCTGAACGACGGCGGCAGGAAGCCGGACTGGCGACGGTCGTCGATCGGGAAGTAGATGTACGGTGTATAGAACACCGGGAAATCCTTGACCCGCAGGGTGACGTTGGTCGCGGTACCGAAGCCGGTGGCCGGGTTCAGGGTGATGTTGTTGCCCTTGAGCTGCCATGCGTTGCTGCCCGGCTCACAGGTGGTGTAGGTACCGTCCTTGAGGCGGATGATGGCGTTTTCGCCACGCTTGGCGTACAGCGCGTTGCCGCGAATGTGCGACTTGTGCATCACGTATTCGGCGTTGTCGACCTTGGCCTCGCCGGTATCCAGCTGGATTTCGGCCTGGTCGCCGACGACCAGCGAGCCATTGTCGCGCAGCTTGACGTTGCCCTTGAGCTCGCCGCGGTTCTCGGCCTGGTACAGGTTGGCCTCGTCGGCCTGGACCTGCATGCTGCCCTGGCGCATGACCACGTCACCGGCGAGGGTGGCGATCTGCTGCTCCTGCTGGTAGCGGGAGACCTTGGCGTTCAGGTAGGTCGGCGCTTCGTCCTTGGGCGTGGTGTCATCCATGCCAGGACGCGACGGCTCGATGTAGGCGCCACCGCAGTACGGACCGGTCTCAGCCAATTGGGCGGCGGTGAGTTTGTCGCGGGGAACCCAGTCAAGGTGGCTGTAGTCTTCGCTACGCGACTTCAGGCCGCGGCCCTTGCTCTCGGTGACCAGCACCGGCTTGGGTTCGCCATCGGCGTCGGTCTCGGCGACCTGGGCGTCACCGCCCGAGCTCAGCGCGGCGCCTTCATGCACTGGGCGCGGCGGCAGGTTGTTGGCCGTGGTCTTGGGCTTGCAGTCCCAACCACCGGAGGCGGACACTTGGCAGTCGAACTGCTCGGCTGCCACCACGTATGACGTGGCCAGAGGTTGCAGAGCCAGCAGACCGCCAGTCACCAGCAACGGAAACTTTCTACGAAACGCGGGGGATTTCAATGCCATCTTATTAGTCCGGGCTTCCTGCGTGCCATCTGCCCGCGTGTGGGGCCGCACGCCTCTCGATGGTCTGAAAAAGATGCTGGATAATAAAGCATGACCCGCTTGACGGCTAGGGCCGTCGGAGACCCTTGTAATGCCCGATCACGATGTACGCCTGCAACAACTGACCGCTTGGCTCGATGAGCAGCTTGACCGTCTTTTCCGTGAAAACGCCTGGGGCGAGGTGCCAGAAGGCGCCCTGACCGCCGCCAGCAGCGACGCGAGCTTCCGTCGCTACTTCCGCTGGCAGGGGGGCGCACGCAGCTTCGTGATCATGGATGCGCCGCCGCCACAAGAGAATTGCCGGCCCTTCGTCGACATCGATCATCTACTGGCCAGGGCCGGCGTGCACGTGCCGGCCATCCACGCCCAGGATCTGGAGCGTGGCTTCCTGTTGCTGGGGGATCTGGGCCGTCAGACCTACCTGGATGTCATCGATGCCGGCAATGCCGATGCCCTGTTCGCCGATGCCATCGACGCCTTGCTGGCCTTCCAGCGCCTGCCGATGGACGCGCCGTTGCCCAGCTACGATGTCGCCCTGCTGCGCCGCGAAGTGGAGCTGTTCCCCGAATGGTACGTCGGGCGCGAGCTGGGCCTGGCGTTCACCGATTCGCAGCAGGCGACCTGGCAGCGGGTGAGTCAGTTGCTGATCGACAGTGCCCTGGCCCAGCCCAAAGTCCTGGTGCATCGCGACTATATGCCGCGCAACCTGATGCAGAGCACACCGAACCCTGGCGTGCTGGACTTCCAGGACGCCGTCTACGGCCCGGTGACCTATGACATCACCTGCCTGTTCAAAGACGCGTTCGTCAGTTGGCCCCAGCTGCGAGTCGAGGGCTGGCTACGCGATTACTGGCAGAAAGCCCAAGCGGCCGGCATCCCCGTGCAGGCCGACTTCGAGGACTTCCACCGCGCCAGTGACCTGATGGGCGTGCAGCGTCACCTGAAGGTCATCGGCATCTTCGCCCGTATCTGCCACCGCGACGGCAAGCCGCGATATCTGTCTGACGTGCCGCGATTCTTCGCCTATATAGATGAAGTGATCAGCCGTCGTCCCGAGCTGGCCGAACTGGGGCAACTGATCGCCGAGCTGAAGGCCGGAGCGCGTTCATGAAGGCTATGATCCTGGCAGCGGGCAAGGGCGAGCGCATGCGCCCCCTGACCTTGCATACTCCCAAGCCACTGGTGCCAGTGGCAGGCCAGCCATTGATCGAATATCACCTGCAGGCGCTGGCCAAGGCGGGCTTCACCGAGGTGGTGATCAACCACGCCTGGCTGGGCCAGCAGATCGAGGATCACCTGGGCGACGGTGCCCGGTTCGGCCTGCACATTCGCTACTCGCCCGAGGGCGAACCGCTGGAAACCGGCGGCGGGATCTTCAAGGCGCTGCCGTTGTTGGGCGATGCGCCGTTTCTGCTGGTCAATGGCGATATCTGGACCGACTACGACTTCGCCCGGCTGCGCGTGCCCATGAGGGGGCTTGCGCACCTGGTACTGGTCGACAATCCAGGCCATCACGGCCGTGGTGACTTTCGTCTGGATGGCGATTCGGTTGTCGATGGCGACGAGGCACCTGGCACCCTGACCTTCAGCGGCATCTCCGTACTCGATCCTGCATTGTTCGAAGGCTGTGAGCCCGGCGCGTTCAAGCTCGCGCCATTGCTGCGCCATGCAATGGCCGAGGGGCGGGTGAGCGGTGAGCACTTCCAGGGGCGCTGGGTCGATGTCGGCACCCTAGAGCGCCTGGCCGAGGTCGAGCGTTTGATCGGCGAGCGCGTTTGATATGTGGTGGCCAAGCACATTGATAGGTGCCGGCGCCGGTTTCGCCGTGGCCAGCATCCCCGGTGCGTTGCTCGGGGCCTTGCTTGGCCAGGCCATGGACCGGCGCCTGCGTCTGGAGGGCTGGGAAGACCTGCGTGAGCGTCTGGGTGGACGCCCGGCATTGCGTGACGAGGAACTGCTATTCGTCCTGCTCGGGCGACTGGCCAAGAGCGATGGCCGTGTCGTGGATGGGCACCTCCAGCAGGCCCGCCAGGAAATGACCCGTCTGGATATGGCTGAGCCGGCTCGGTTACGGGCAATCGCCGCCTTCAATCGTGGCAAGTCGGGCAAGGTGCGTGTGGGGCGCTATTTGCAGCGGATCAAGCAACAGCCCCATGCCGCTGAAGGCACCCTACGCGCCTGCTGGCGGATGGTCTGGGCGGATGGCAAGGCGGGGATGCGTGAGCGCGAGCTGCTGCTGGAGTGGGGGCGCCGGCTAGGCCTGTCGCGGACTCAGATCCAGGCGCTGGCTCTTGAATACGAACCGCGCAAGGCGGCTCCGGAGGGCGCCGTGTTGACCTACGCAGCAGCCCTGCGCCTACTCGGGGTCGAGGCGGACAGCGAGATCGAGCACGTCAAACAAGCCTATCGCCGGCTGGTCAGCAAGCATCATCCGGACAAGCTCGCCGGCAGCGGGGCCAGCGACGCGCAAGTGCGCGAGGCGACCGAGCGCACCCGTGAGCTGCACCAGGCCTATGCCCTGGTGCGCAAGCGGCGCGGGCTTTGACGCCTCTGACCTGGGGCGGGCGCGCGGCCGCGATGGGCTGCAAGGCAGCCCCTCCGATCACTCCTGAGGCATCAGCCACCCACGTACCCGGCGGAACAGCTGCTCCTGCTGCGCCGCCGCATTCCCCGGCATGGCAATCAGCGACAGCTGCCGATACTGGCTGTCCTTCTGCCGCTTGCTGGCCTGCAGGCGCTGCTCGGCAGCACGGCGGTCACGCGGCTGCGTGCTGTAGTAGACGTCGGCGGTCGGCACCTTCACGGTGGGCGCCAGAGCTTCGAGGTCCTGTTCCACCTGGGCCGGTGTCTGCGCGGCGATCATCACCAGCTTTTGCACCTGTGGCGGCTGTCGCTCGCTGAGGTAACGCGCGGCCCAATAAGCGCCGCTGCCATGGCCGACCAGGGCGATGCTGCGCGCATTGTGCTGCTGGGCAAAAGCCACTGCGGCGTCGAGGCGGGCGAAGATGCGCTCGGCATCGGCCGGATCGTTTTGCTCGGCGGCTTCCTTGGCATCGGTGCTGTCGGCCGCATCGGCTTCGGCGGCCGTGGCCTGGGCAACGTTGGCGTTGGCATCTTCCGGCGTGTCCTTGGCGGGCGCCGACTCGCCTTCGCCCTTTTCAGGTTCAGGGGCAGGCTTGCTCTCGGCTCGCGGCTGCGGGCTCTCGCTGACAAGGTCCGGCAGGCTGATGCTCAAGCTGTGCCAGCCGACATCGGGAAACTTGCGCCGCAGCGGCCCGACAGCATTGGGCCAGTCGGCGTTTTCACCGGCACCCGGGACGATGATCACAGCGCCCTTGGGGTCGGCATCGTTGGCCGGCTTCCACAAAGCGAGGAAGCTTTCGGCGCCCGCCTGCAAGGTTTGCTGTTCGGCCTTGGGCACGGTACGTTCGAGCGCCTGGGCATCTTCCTGGCTGCGTTCGGCCAGGGGTGGGCGAGGTGCGGGCGCCGTGGGCGACTCTGCGGCGGCGGGAGGTGTTTGAGGTTCGGCGGCCTGTGTGCCGAGCGGTAGGATCGTGGCCAGGCAGCAAATGGCCAGCGTCGTGCGATAAAGTGTGAACATGAATCAACCCAAGGCCAGAATGATACCGGCAGCCTAATAGTATTTGTCCGTGACGGCCATGCGCATCGGCCGTCCTTGCCCAGACGAGCGTGTAGATGAAGCGAATGCGTTGCCTGTTGGTTATCGGCTGGTTGCTGCTGCCCTTGATCGCCTTGGCAAGGCCCGCGCCTGAGCCTTCGGTGGTGTTGGAGCCGGCTCAGCAGCAATGGCTGGATGACCATCGCAACCTGCGGGTCGGCCTGGTGCTGCAGGCACCCTATGCCCAGTTCGATCGTCGGCTGCAGCAGTTCTATGGTGCCAATGTCGAGATCGTGAATGCGCTGGCGCGGCTGCTCAGGCTGGACCTGACGTGGCGCAACTTCCCGGATCAGGCAGCACTCGAACATGCCCTGCAAGCCGGTGAGATCGATTTCGCGCCCGGTCTGACCCAGACCCCGGCCAGCTTGCGCCTCTGGTCGTTCAGCGATCCCTACATGCGTGTGCCGCAAATGGTCGTCGGGCTGCGCACCGGAGCGGTGGCGGTCGAGCTGGAAAACCTGGGCGCCAACGACCGGGTGGCGGTGCGCATGCCCAGCGCCTTGGCCGATTACCTGCGGGCCAACTACGTCAACCTCAACCTGCAGGGCGTGCCCAACGAGCGCCAGGCCCTGCAATTGGTGCTGGGTGGCCAGGCCAGTTTCGCGGTCATGGATGAAGCACGCCTGAGCGGGTTGTCTCGGGAAAGCGAGTTCGGCGAACTGGCGGTGGTCGGTGACATTGGCCTGCCGCAACTGCTTCGGGTCGGCTCGCGGCGCGACTGGCCGATCCTGGCCGATGTCCTGGAGCGCGGCTTGCAGGCCATTCCTGCCAAGGAGCTGGAACAGCTGCACCAGCGCTGGCTGCAACCGAAATACCCACGGCTGAGCGACACCGCAGGATTCTGGCAGAACCTGGCGTCGTTGTTCGGCCTGTTGCTCATCTGTGCAGTGGTCACGCTGCTCTGGCAACGGCGTCAGCAGCACCAGCTTGAGCGCAACCTGCTGGCCACGCGGGAAACCCTGGCCGAACGCCAGACGCGCGAAGAGGCGCTGCGCCTGAGCCAGTTTTCCATCGACCAGAGCACGGTCGGCATTCTCTGGGTCAACTGGGACAGCCATGTGCGCTACGCCAACCACGCCGCCGAGCGCATGCTCGGCAGGGGTGAGGGCGAGTTGTTGGACCTGCCGCTGATCGACTTCGAGCCCAACCTGCACATGGACCGCTGGTTGCAGTTGTGGAAACGCGTGCGCACCGGCGATGGAGGGGTCGAGCCGTTCGAGACCCAATGCCTGCGCAGCGACGGCAGCCTGTTACCGGTGGAGCTGTCGCTGAGCTTTCTGCGTTTTCGCGATGCCGAGTACCTGGTGATGTTCATCACCGACATTACCGAGCGCCGCCGCGCCCTGGCGGCGTTGCGCGAAAGCGACGCCCGGCTCAAGGGCATCGCAGGCAACGTCCCTGGGCTGGTGTTCCGTCTGGAGCGCGATCCGGCCGAAGGTGATCTGGAGTTTCCGTACATCAGTGAGGGCAGCGAAGCGCTGGTTGGCTATGCGCCAGCCCAGATCCAGCATCCGGATATGGGCCTTCGCAACTTGGTCCATCCCGAGGACCGTGCCGATTACCACCGGGTCCAGGACTTGGCACTGGCCACCGACCAAGACTGGTCCTGGCAGGGGCGGATCCTCACCCGTCAGGGCGAACAGCGCTGGGCCGACATCAAGGCCAGCACCCGGCGCCTGGCCGACGGCCGGGTGGTGTGGGACGGCATTGTCTGGGACATCACCCAGAGCAAGCGGGTCGAGCTGGAGCTGGCGCGGTCCCAGGAGCAGTTACGTGAGCTCTCGGCGCACTTGGAGAGCGTGCGTGAAGAGGAAAAAGCGCGGATTGCCCGGGAAGTCCATGATGAACTGGGGCAGATGCTCACCGTGCTCAAGCTCGAAGTGTCCATGTGCGAGCTGGCCTATGCCCAACTCGACCCTGGCCTGAATGAGCGTCTGGACAGCATGAAGCGCCTGATCGCGCAGTTGTTCCAGCTGGTGCGCGACGTGGCCACGGCCTTGCGTCCGCCGATCCTCGATGCCGGCATCGCCTCGGCCATCGAATGGCAGGCACGGCGCTTCGAGGCGCGTACGCAGATTCCCTGTCTGGTCCAGGTGCCGGACAATCTGCCAGCATTGAGTGACGCCAAGGCCACCGGCCTGTTCCGGATCCTGCAGGAGGCACTGACCAATGTCATGCGCCACGCCCAGGCCCATACCGTGCAGATCGAGCTGGCGCGCGAGGAGGGCTGTCTGCGCATGACGGTCATCGACGATGGTGTGGGGTTCAGCTGCGATCAGGCCAGGCCAACGTCCTTCGGCCTGGTGGGCGTGCGCGAGCGGGTCCTGATGCTGGGCGGCGGCATGACGCTGGACAGCGAGCCGGGTGAAGGTTGTAGCCTGAGTGTGACCATTCCGTTGGGGTAGGGGAGAACGACTGTGATACGCGTGCTAGTGGCCGAAGACCACACGATTGTCCGCGAGGGCATCAAACAGCTGATCGGCCTGGCCAAGGACATGCAGGTGGTGGGCGAAGCCGGCAACGGCGAGCAACTGCTCGAGACCCTGCGTCATACGCCCTGTGAGGTGGTGCTGCTGGATATTTCCATGCCTGGGGTGAACGGCCTGGAGGCGATCCCGCGTATCCGGGCGCAGCACAACCCGCCCTCGATCCTGATGCTGTCCATGCATGACGAAGCGCAGATGGCCGCCCGAGCCCTGAAGGCCGGCGCCGCAGGCTATGCCACCAAGGACAGCGACCCGGCCCTACTGCTCACCGCTATCCGGCGGGTGGCCGCTGGCGGACGCTACATCGACCCGGCGCTGGCGGACCGCATGGTCTTCGAGGTCGGTCTGACCGAGACCCGGCCCTTGCATACGCTGCTGTCGGAGCGCGAGTTCTCGGTATTCGAACGCCTTGCCCAAGGCGCCAACGTCAACGATATCGCCCAGCAGCTGGCGCTCTCGAGCAAGACCATCAGCACCCACAAGGCGCGCTTGATGCAGAAGCTCAAGGTGAACTCCCTGGCGGAGCTGGTGAAGTACGCGATGGAGCACAAGCTGGTGTGAGTGTTCTGGTTGCGACAGCTGTGCTCTTATGCCCGGCCCTTCGCTTGTGGGAGCGGGTTTGCCCATGAAAGGGCTGGGCCTGCGATTCGCGTTGCCTGGGCTGATCTCGTCGGGGGTATAGCCGCTCCCAGAGCGGGGGATGCTGGGCTGGCGCACTGTCCCAATCCCGCCACTCTTGTAGGGATCGCCCTACAACAAATCTTCCATCCGGATGATGGCATTCTCTCAGCACCCCCGATTTTCCCGGGCTTGCGCCTTCTCTAGTCTTTGCCTACGCAGTCATTCCAACAAGAAGGTGCAGGCATGAGCGAGGCGAATTCGAACGCTGCCACCGGCGAGATCCTGGTCAGCTTCCGCGGTGTGCAGAAAAGCTACGACGGCGAATCGCTGATCGTCAAAGACCTCAACCTGGACATCCGCAAGGGTGAGTTCCTGACCCTGCTCGGTCCGTCCGGCTCGGGCAAGACCACCAGCCTGATGATGCTGGCCGGTTTCGAGACTCCTACCGCGGGTGAAATCCAGCTGGCCGGGCGCTCGATCAACAACGTGCCGCCGCACAAGCGTGACATCGGCATGGTGTTCCAGAACTACGCGCTGTTCCCGCACATGACCGTGGAGGAGAACCTGGCGTTTCCTCTGACCGTGCGCAACCTCAGCAAGACCGACATCAGCGAGCGGGTCAAGCGCGTGCTGACGATGGTCCAGCTCGATGCTTTCGCCAAGCGCTACCCGGGCCAGTTATCCGGTGGCCAGCAGCAGCGTGTGGCCCTGGCCCGCGCACTGGTGTTCGAGCCGCAATTGGTGTTGATGGACGAACCGCTCGGCGCGCTGGACAAACAGCTGCGTGAACACATGCAGATGGAGATCAAGCACATCCACCAGCGTCTGGGCGTGACCGTGGTCTACGTGACCCACGACCAGGGCGAGGCGCTGACCATGTCCGACCGGGTAGCGGTATTCCACCAAGGCGAGATCCAGCAGATCGCCCCGCCGCGCACCCTCTACGAAGAGCCGCGCAATACCTTCGTGGCCAACTTCATCGGCGAGAACAATCGCCTCAACGGCACCTTGCTGTCCCGTGATGGCGAACGCTGCCAGGTTCAGCTGGCCCGTGGGGAGCGGGTCGAGGCCTTGGCGGTGAACGTCGGCGAGGCGGGTGATCCTGTGACCTTGTCGATCCGCCCCGAGCGCGTGCGCCTCAACGGCCACAGCGAAAGTTGCGTCAATCGCTTCTCCGGCCGCGTAGCCGAATTCATCTACCTGGGCGACCACGTGCGGGTTCGCCTGGAAGTCTGCGGCAAGGGTGACTTCTTCGTGAAGCAGCCGATCGCCGAACTCGACCCGGCCCTGGCTGTGGGCGATGTGGTACCGCTTGGCTGGGAGGTGGAGCACGCCCGCGCGCTCGATCCGATTGCCGAAGCCCATTGATGGTTTGCTTCACCAACCCTTAACTGTGGAGAGAACAATAATGCACAAGCAGTTGAAACTGACCGCCCTGGCCCTCGGCTTGTTCGCCGCCGGCCAAGCCCTGGCTGCGGATCTGACCGTGGTGTCCTTCGGCGGTGCCAACAAGGCTGCCCAGGTCAAGGCGTTCTATGAGCCATGGGAGAAGGCAGGCAAAGGCAAGATTGTCGCCGGTGAATACAACGGCGAGATGGCCAAGGTCAAAGCCATGGTCGACACCAACAGCGTCTCCTGGAACCTGGTGGAAGTGGAGTCGCCGGAACTGGCCCGCGGTTGTGACGAGGGCATGTTCGAGGAGCTGGACCCGGCCTTGTTCGGCAACGAGGCCGACTACGTGCCGGGCGCCATCCAGCCGTGCGGCGTGGGCTTCTTCGTGTGGTCCACGGTGCTGGCCTACAACGCCGACAAGCTCAAGACCGCACCTACCAGCTGGGCTGACTTCTGGGATACCCAGAAATTCCCGGGCAAGCGTGGCCTGCGCAAGGGCGCCAAGTACACCCTTGAGTTCGCCCTGATGGCCGACGGCGTGGCGCCCAAGGATGTGTACAAGGTGCTGGGCACCAAAGAAGGCCAGGATCGCGCCTTCAAGAAACTCGACCAGATCAAGCCAAGCATCCAGTGGTGGGAGGCGGGCGCCCAGCCGCCACAGTATCTGGCCTCCGGTGACGTAGTCATGAGCTCGGCCTATAACGGCCGGATCGCCGCGGTGCAGAAAGAGAGCAACCTCAAGGTCGTCTGGAACGGCGGCATCTATGACTTCGACGCCTGGGCCATCCCGAAAGGCGCCAAGGATACCGACCTGGCGAAGAAGTTCATCGCCTTCAGCGTCCAGCCCGAGCAGCAGAAGACCTACTCCGAGAACATCGCCTACGGCCCGGCCAATACCAAGGCTGTCAGCCTGCTGTCGGACGCGGTGAAGAAGGACATGCCGACTACCCCTGAGAACATCGCCAACCAGGTGCAGATCGACGTGGCCTTCTGGGCCGACAACAGCGAGCAGCTGGAGCAACGCTTCAACGCTTGGGCGGCGAAGAAGTAAGCCGCGTTGACGGAGCGCCGGCCTTTAAGGCGGCGCTCATCGTTCCCCAGATTTTCGGAGTTCGCCATGGCCATTGCAGTGCCCCTGAACGAAGGCGCAGGTAAAAGCCTCAAGCAGCGCCTCAAGCATGCCGAGCGGGTCAACCGTTGGAAGGCGCAGGCGTTGATCGCGCCGCTGGCGCTGTTCCTGTTGCTGGTGTTTCTGGTGCCGATTGCGGCACTGCTGTACAAGAGCGTCGGCAACCCCGAGGTGGTCAACGGCCTGCCGCGCACCGTCGAGGCCATCGCGCAATGGGATGGCAAGGGCCTGCCGGGCGAGGACGTGTACAAGGTGCTCAGCCAGGACCTGGCGGAGTCACGCAAGAAACAGACCCTGGGCGATCTCTCCAAACGCCTGAACATGGAGTTGGCCGGCTACCGCAGCCTGCTGGCGAAGACTGCACGGGCGTTGCCGTTCAAGGCCGAGCCTAGTTCTTATAAAGATGCCCTGCAGACGCTCGACGAGCGCTGGGGCGACCCTGCGTACTGGCAGGCGATCCGTCGCAATACCAGTGCAGTGACACCGTTCTACCTTCTGGCGGCGCTGGACCATCGCATCGACGACCTGGGCGAACTGGCCAAGGCCACGCCAGACCAGGCCATCTATCTGGACATCTTCACCCGAACCCTTTGGATGGGGGTGGTCATCACCGCAATCTGCCTGGTGCTGGCCTACCCGTTGGCCTACCTGCTGGCCAACCTGCCGACCCGGCAGAGCAATTTGCTGATGATCCTGGTGCTGCTGCCGTTCTGGACCTCGATCCTGGTGCGGGTGGCTGCTTGGATCGTGCTGTTGCAGTCCGGTGGCTTGATCAACAGTGCGTTGATGGCCATGGGCATCATCGATGAGCCGCTGGAGTTGGTGTTCAACCGCACCGGTGTGTACATCGCCATGGTGCACATCCTGCTGCCGTTCATGATCCTGCCGCTGTACAGCGTCATGAAAGGTATCTCGCCCAGCTATATGCGTGCGGCGATCTCCCTGGGCTGCCATCCGTTCGCTAGCTTCTGGCGCGTGTACTTCCCGCAGACCTATGCGGGTGTGGGGGCCGGTTGCCTGTTGGTGTTCATCATCTCCATCGGCTACTACATCACCCCGGCGCTGCTGGGCAGCCCGAACGACCAAATGGTCAGCTACTTCGTGGCCTTCTACACCAACACCAGTATCAACTGGGGCATGGCTACCGCCCTGGGCGGACTGTTGCTGCTGGCCACCGTCGTGCTGTACCTGATCTATAGCTGGCTGGTCGGCGCCAGCCGCCTGCGCCTGAGCTGAGGAGCCCTTTCATGCTGAGCCCTTACATGTCGCCCGTGGAGCGGGTCTGGTTCTACAGCCTGCGTATTCTCTGCGGTTTGATTCTGTTGTTCTTGGTGTTGCCGGTGCTGGTGATCGTGCCGTTGTCATTCAACAGCGGCAGCTTCCTGGTGTACCCATTGCAAGGCTTCTCGCTGCACTGGTACCAGGACTTCTTCGCCTCGGCCGAATGGATGCGATCACTCAAGAACAGCATCATCGTCGCCCCGGCCGCCACCGTGCTGGCGATGGTATTCGGCACCCTGGCCGCCATCGGCCTGACCCGCGGGGACTTCCCGGGCAAGTCGTTGGTCATGGCCCTGGTGATTTCGCCGATGGTGGTGCCGGTTGTGATCATTGGTGTGGCCAGCTACTTGTTCTTCGCGCCACTGGGCATGGGCAACAGCTTCGTTTCGTTGATCCTGGTGCATGCGGTGCTGGGCGTGCCCTTTGTCATCATCACGGTGTCGGCCACGCTGCAGGGCTTCAATCAGAACCTGGTGCGGGCTGCCGCCAGTCTCGGTGCCTCGCCGCTGCTTACCTTCCGTCGGGTGACCCTGCCGTTGATTGCCCCAGGTGTGATCTCCGGCGCGCTGTTCGCCTTCGCCACCTCCTTCGACGAAGTGGTGGTGACGCTGTTTTTGGCCGGCCCTGAGCAAGCGACCTTGCCACGGCAGATGTTCAGCGGCATTCGCGAGAACCTCAGCCCGACCATCGCCGCGGCCGCGACCTTGCTGATCGCTTTCTCTGTGGTGCTGTTGCTCACCCTTGAGTGGCTGCGCGGGCGCAGCGAGAAGCTGAGGACCCAGCAGCCGACCTGACGGTTCCGGATCAATACCCGCTCTCACAGGGCTACGCTGAAACTGTGGGAGCGGGTTCACCCGCCAAGCGTTTGCACCGCATTGAAGCAACTGGTCGACACCCATTGATACCAATCAGCCTTCATTGGCTTGCCTGAGTTACAATGCGCGCCACCGTGATTTCTGCCAACAGGTGCGCCATGCAGCCCTACGCTATTGCCCCCTCCATCCTCTCCGCCGATTTTGCCCGTCTGGGCGAGGACGTCGACAAGGTGCTGGCCGCCGGGGCCGACATCGTTCACTTCGATGTGATGGACAACCACTACGTGCCCAACCTGACCATCGGCCCGATGGTCTGCAGCGCCCTGCGCAAGTACGGCGTGACCGCGCCGATCGACGTGCACCTGATGGTCAGCCCGGTCGATCGCATCATCGGCGACTTCATCGAGGCAGGCGCCACTTACATCACCTTCCATCCTGAAGCGTCCCTGCACATCGACCGCTCCCTGCAACTGATCCGCGATGGCGGCTGCAAGGCCGGCCTGGTGTTCAACCCGGCCACCAGCCTGGATGCCCTCAAATACGTAATGGACAAGGTCGACATGGTGCTCTTGATGAGCGTCAACCCAGGCTTCGGTGGCCAGAAGTTCATTCCTGGCACCCTCGACAAACTGCGCGAAGCCCGCGCGCTGATCGACGCCAGCGGCCGTGATATCCGCCTGGAGATCGACGGTGGCGTCAACGTCAACAATATCCGCGAAATCGCCGCCGCCGGTGCCGATACCTTCGTGGCCGGCTCGGCGATCTTCAATGCGCCGGACTACCAGGAAGTCATCGGTAAAATGCGCGCCGAACTGGCCCAGGCGCGCCCATGAGCGGCTTCGAGCAGCTGTTCCCGGGAGCGCTGCCAAGGCTGGTGATGTTCGATCTGGATGGCACGTTGATCGATTCGGTCCCTGACCTTGCCGCCGCCGTGGATCGCATGCTGCTCCAGATGGGGCGCCCACCCGCGGGCCTGGAGGCCGTACGCCACTGGGTCGGCAATGGCGCCCAGGTCCTGGTCCGTCGGGCCTTGGCCGGTGGCCTGGACCACGATGCCGTGGACGATGCGTTGGCCGAACAGGGCCTGGCCCTGTTCATGGAGGCCTATGGGCAAAGCCATGACCTGACGGTGATCTACCCCGGTGTACGCGACACCTTGCGCTGGCTGCGCAAGCGCGGCGTGGAAATGGCGCTGATCACCAACAAGCCCGAGCGCTTCGTCGGGCCACTGCTCGATCAGATGAAGATCGGTCGTTATTTCCGCTGGATCATCGGCGGCGACACCCTGCCTCAGAAAAAACCCGATCCGGCCGCGTTGCTGTTCGTCATGAAGATGGCCGGCGTGCGCCCCGAGCAGGCATTGTTCGTGGGCGACTCGCGCAGCGATGTGCTGGCGGCCAAGGCGGCGGGCGTCAAGTGTGTAGGACTGAGCTATGGCTACAACCATGGCCGGCCGATCGACGAGGAGTCGCCCAGCCTGGTCATCGACGATCTGCGTGCCTTGCTGCCAGGTTGCTTAGTCCCGGCCACTGGGATAACGTTGGCGGACCTTCAAGCCTCACAAGACAGAGAGTCCACCGTGGCGGTCATCGGCAAATTCTGGATGAAAGTCATCAAGGCCCTGGCCCGCTGGCGCTGGCGCGCCTGACTTCTGCCCGCCGGCGCCTGCCGGCCCGTCCGCTTGCCCGACCCCATTGCTGCTTGCCACGAGGCTACCCATGACCCGCGAAGAATTCCTGCGCCTGGCCGCTGCCGGCTACAACCGCATTCCCCTGGCCTGCGAAACCCTGGCTGACTTCGACACGCCGCTGTCGATCTACCTGAAGCTTGCCGACCAACCCAACTCCTATTTGCTCGAGTCCGTTCAGGGCGGCGAGAAGTGGGGGCGATATTCGATGATCGGCCTGCCATCGCGCACCGTGCTGCGTGTGCATGGCTACCACGCGAGCGTCCTGCAGGACGGCGTGCAGGTGGAAAGCCATGACGTAGAGGACCCCTTGGCGTTCGTCGAGACCTTCAAGGATCGCTACAAGGTCGCTGACATCCCGGGCCTGCCACGCTTCAACGGTGGTCTGGTCGGTTACTTCGGCTATGACTGCGTGCGTTACGTGGAAAAGCGCCTGGGTGCCTGCCCGAACCCGGACCCGCTGGGTGTACCGGACATCCTGCTGATGGTCTCCGATGCCGTGGTGGTGTTCGATAACCTCGCGGGCAAGATGCACGCGATCGTGCTAGTGGACCCGGCCGAGGAACAGGCTTACGAGCAAGGCCAGGCGCGGCTGCAGGAGCTGCTGGCCAAGCTGCGCGAGCCGATCACCCCGCGTCGCGGCCTGGACCTGAGCGGCCCGCTCGCCGCCGAGCCCGCATTCCGCTCCAGCTATACCCGCGAGGACTACGAGAACGCGGTCGGGCGCATCAAGGAATACATCCTGGCCGGTGACTGCATGCAGGTGGTGCCGTCCCAGCGTATGTCCATCGACTTCAAGGCCGCGCCGATCGACCTGTACCGAGCGCTTCGCTGCTTCAACCCGACGCCTTACATGTATTTCTTCAACTTCGGTGACTTCCATGTGGTGGGCAGCTCGCCAGAAGTGCTGGTGCGTGTCGAGGACAATCTGGTCACCGTGCGACCGATCGCCGGAACCCGTCCACGCGGCGCCACCGAAGAAGCCGACCGGGCACTGGAAGACGATCTGCTGTCCGATGATAAGGAAATCGCCGAGCACCTGATGCTCATCGACCTGGGTCGCAACGATGTGGGCCGGGTATCGTCCACCGGCAGCGTGCGCCTGACCGAGAAAATGGTTATCGAGCGCTACTCCAACGTCATGCACATCGTCTCCAACGTCACAGGTCAACTGCGTGAAGGCCTGACCGCGATGGACGCGCTTCGCGCGATCCTGCCGGCTGGCACCCTGTCGGGCGCCCCAAAGATCCGTGCCATGGAAATCATCGACGAGCTGGAACCGGTCAAGCGTGGCGTCTATGGCGGCGCCGTGGGCTACCTTGCCTGGAATGGCAACATGGACACCGCTATCGCCATCCGCACCGCGGTGATCAAGGACGGCGAGCTGCATGTGCAGGCTGGTGGCGGCATCGTCGCTGACTCGGTACCGGCGCTTGAGTGGGAAGAAACCATCAACAAGCGTCGGGCCATGTTCCGCGCGGTGGCCTTGGCGGAGCAGACGCCACAAGCCTGACGGGCAGTAGATGAGTGAACGGCGCCCTGGTGGCGCCGTTCTTCTTTGGAGGGCCTGTGCGGAGCCTGTTGCGACAGCGGCGCTCAGGCCTGTTTCGCGGGTTCTCGAGTGCTTTTGACGAGTCCGCTGTCCTGCAGGAGCGGGATTACCCACAAAACAGGCAACGGGATCTGCCGCAGGGCGCCAGTTCCGTTCAAAAGTCCAAGCTCAGCGCCAGGCCGACGCCTTGCTGGGTCAGCGCATCGCTCTTGCGCCAATTGTAGTTGCCCCGCAGGTGCACACCGGGCACCAGTTCATGGGTCAGCCCCAGGCTGGCACGGGTCAGGTTGCTGTCCGGCGTGTAGCCGGTGAGTGTGAAGTCATGGGCTGGCAGGCTGGTGAGGTGCAGGCTCAGGTCTTGGCGGTCGTCTTCGAATTCGTGCTCTCGGGCGATTTCGACAAATAACCGGGTACCTGCCGCAAACTGATAGCCACCTTGCAGGCCTATCCCCAGACGCCGCGAGCTGCGTTCCTGGTCATCGTAGGCCAAGGCTGTGGAGCGCCCGCTCTTTTCCTCGTAACCGTCGACCTTGACCCGTGCATAGTCGGCGCTGAGGAAGGGTGACAGCTGCCAGACACTGTGCTCGCTCGCCAGGTTGTAACCCAGCCGGCCGGTGACCGACCACGCCTCGCCATCCGTGTCGCCTTTCTCGCTGCGCTCCCCCACGCCGAGCGCGAAGGTACGCTTGAGGTCGTGATAGTCCAGGTGCCCTGCGGTCAATGCCGCGTCGGCCCACCAGCGGTGCTGGCGATATTGGGCAAAGACCGTGGCGAGATAGCTGTCGAGCTTGTAGTCCGAGTCGTATTCTCCGACCTCGAGCTTCTGCCGGTTCACGCCAGCCGCCAAGCCGATGCGCCACGCGTCGTCGAGGCGGTAGCTGCCGCCCAGGGTCAGGTTGTAACCGCGTCCATCTGCGCTGGCGGCACCGCGCTGGTCGTCGAAGTCGAGGTCCTGAGCGCCCGTGGCGACAAAGGGCTGCCATTGGCCAACGGCCTGCCAGGGTGTCTGCCATTGGTTGCGCAGCTCGTCCTGATGGGCCCGTAGGTTGCCGTGGGCCATTTCCGGCAGCAGCGTCAGCTCCCAGGGTGCAGCAAGGATCGAATAGCCGTAGTCGGCGATCAGTTTCTGACCGGCGATGGTCGGATGCACCGAATCGTTGAACAGCAGTTTGGTGGGATCCGGTGTGATGCCGTTGGCCCCGTACACCGGGTTACCCACGCAGCCTTCGCCGCTGTAGCAGGTGCCGACCAGGTTCTGGCCGGTGGCCAGCCCGAAGTCGGCTGGATTCGCCAAGGCCTCCTGAAGCAGGGCTGGAATGTTCAGAGGGATGATCTGTGCGTCGATCTGGCCGAGCTGGTTCAGCAATGATTGATTGAACACGCCAGACAATTGCGACAGCGGGCCTTCCAATGGCGTGCCGCTGTAGTTGGGTGTCTGCCCCAGATCCGGCAACAGCCAGACCATGATGTAGCGCGCACCACCCTGTTGCAGGGCCTGCGCACTGGCTGCCAGGCGCGCGCCGGCGGCAGCGGCGTCGCCCGGGGTGTTGACCAGCCCTTGAAGGAAGTCGTTGCCGCCGCCGGTCAGGTAGTACAAAGCGTTAGCGTCGGCGCGCAAACCATTGGCCAGGTAGCCGTCACGCTCGCGCAGCACCGTACCCGCACCCGGGCGTCCCGGCGGGATGATGGTGCGTGAGGTCTCGGTGATCGAGTCGAGTATCTGCTGCGTTGTGTAGCCTCCGACCGCCCAGTTGTTGCCGTCGGGGCGGGTGCCGATGGAAGTGGAGGGGTTGAGCTCGTCGGTGGGTACACCCAGCCGGTTCCCCAGGATCATCGGCGTGACCGGTGCATAGCTGCCATCGGCATTGCGGTTGGTGAAGCGCAGCCCGAACTGTCCGGCATCGCTGAGGCTGTCGCCGAACACGATGAGCGAGGAGTAGGGCGAGGGCGCTGCCATGGCCTGGCTGCAGGAAAGGGCCAGAAGCCCCATCAGGGGACGAATGAAGCGTGTTTTGCGCATTGGAGAAGGTCCTTTTCTTTATTTTTGTCGGAACAGCCCGATTGACCTTAACAAAGCTGAGGGAATTCGATCCAAGTGGATTCGTTTCTCCGTATTTACGGGCATATTGCACCCGCCGGCCCGGTAGGCTACTGTGCCGTGACGTATAAGCGAGACCTACTTCTGTGTTGATCGTCAGCAAACTCTTGATGCGCGTTATCAAGGCCCACGCCCGTTGGCGTTGGCGCGCCTGACTTTATCTCCTGCCGGCCCGTCCGGCCCGCCCCCGTTTGCCTTCCAGTCGCTTCATCCACCGCTCGCTGCGGGACAGCCCGCGCTTGCACCGGCATTGGAAGGTTCGAATTCAAAGTCAGTAGATTCAAGAGGTTCAGCCCGATGTTACTGATGATCGACAACTACGACTCCTTTACCTACAACGTCGTCCAGTACCTGGGCGAGCTGGGCGCCGAGGTCAAGGTCATTCGCAACGATGAAATGACCATCGCCCAGATCGAAGCCCTTAAGCCCGAGCGCATCGTCGTCTCCCCTGGCCCTTGCACGCCGAGCGAGGCCGGGGTCTCTATCGAGGCCATCCTGCACTTCGCCGGCAAGCTGCCGATCCTCGGCGTCTGCTTGGGCCACCAGTCCATCGGTCAGGCCTTTGGCGGTGATGTGGTTCGCGCCCGCCAGGTGATGCACGGCAAGACCAGCCCGGTCCATCATCGCGACCTGGGCGTGTTCGCCGGCTTGAACAACCCGCTCACCGTGACCCGTTACCACTCGCTGGTGGTCAAGCGCGAAACCCTGCCCGAGTGCCTGGAAATCACTGCCTGGACGGCCCATGCCGATGGCTCGGTCGACGAGATCATGGGCCTGCGCCACAAGACGCTGAACATCGAAGGGGTGCAGTTCCACCCCGAGTCGATCCTCACCGAGCAGGGCCACGAACTGTTCGCCAACTTCCTCAAGCAGACCGGCGGCCATCGCTAAGGAGCGAACATGGATATCAAGAGCGCGTTGAGCCGTATCGTCGGCCACCTGGATCTGTCCACCGAAGAAATGCGCGCTGTCATGCGCCAGATCATGACGGGCCAGTGCAGTGAGGCGCAGATCGGTGCCTTCCTGATGGGCATGCGCATGAAGAGCGAGAGCATCGACGAGATCGTCGGTGCCGTATCGGTGATGCGTGAGCTGTGCAGCAAGGTAGAACTGCAAACCCTCGACGGTGTGGTCGACATCGTCGGCACCGGCGGCGATGGTGCCAATATTTTCAACGTGTCCACCGCGTCGGCGTTTGTCCTCGCGGCAGCGGGTTGCCCGGTGGCCAAGCATGGCAACCGCGCGGTATCCGGCAAGAGTGGCAGTGCCGACCTGCTGGAGGCCGCTGGAATCTACCTGAACCTGACGCCCGTGCAGGTCGCCCGCTGCATCGACAGCCTGGGGATCGGCTTCATGTTCGCCCAGACCCACCACAGCGCCATGAAGCATGCTGCCGGCCCGCGCCGTGATCTGGGGCTGCGCACCCTGTTCAACATGCTGGGCCCGCTTACGAATCCGGCCGGTGTGAAACACCAGGTGGTCGGGGTGTTCACCCAGGCCCTGTGCCGCCCGTTGGCCGAAGTGCTGCAACGCCTGGGCAGCAAGCATGTGCTGGTGGTGCACTCCAAGGACGGTCTGGATGAGTTCAGCCTGGCTGCACCGACCTTCGTGGCCGAACTGAAGAATGACCAGATCTCCGAATATTGGGTCGAGCCCGAAGACCTTGGCATGAAGAGCCAGAGCCTGCACGGTCTGGCTGTCGAAGGTCCGCAGGCCTCGCTGGAGCTGATCCGTGACGCCCTAGGCCGTCGCAAGACCGAGAATGGCCAGAAGGCCGCCGAGATGATCGTGCTCAATGCTGGCGCGGCGCTGTACGCCGCCGACCACGCCATGAGCCTCAAGAGCGGTGTAGAACTTGCCCATGACGTGCTGCACACAGGCCTTGCCTGGGAGAAGCTGCAAGAGTTGGGCGCTTTTACCGCGGTATTCAAGCAGGAGAACGAAGCATGAGCGTACCGACGGTGCTGGAGAAGATCCTTGCCCGCAAGGTCGAGGAAGTGGCCGAACGCAGTGCCCGCGTCGGCCTGGCCGAGCTGGAGCGAATGGCCAAGGCGGCCGACGCCCCGAGAGGCTTTGCCAACGCCATGCTCGCACAGGCCAAGCGCAAGCAGCCGGCAGTGATTGCCGAGATCAAGAAGGCCTCGCCCAGCAAAGGCGTGATCCGCGAGCATTTCGTTCCGGCCGACATCGCCGTCAGCTATGAAAAGGGCGGGGCCACCTGCCTTTCGGTACTGACCGATGTGGATTACTTCCAGGGCGGCGATGCCTACCTGCAGCAGGCCCGCGCGGCATGCAAGCTGCCGGTGATCCGCAAGGACTTTCTCATCGACCCTTACCAAGTGGTCGAGGCCCGGGCCCTGGGCGCCGATTGCGTCTTGCTGATCGTCGCCGCGCTGGATGACGTACGCATGGCTGAACTGGCTGCTACCGCCAAGTCTGTCGGGCTCGATGTTCTGGTCGAGGTGCACGACGCTGCTGAGCTGGAGCGCGCGTTGAACACCCTCGATACTCCGCTGGTCGGGGTCAACAACCGCAACCTGCATACTTTCGAGGTCAGCCTGGAGACCACGCTGGACCTGCTACCACGCATTCCGCGTGACCGCCTGGCGATTACCGAGAGCGGTATCCTCAACCGTGCCGATGTGGAGCTGATGGAAATCAACGAGGTCTATTCGTTCCTTGTCGGTGAGGCGTTCATGCGTGCCGAGCAGCCTGGGCTGGAGCTGCAGCGACTGTTCTTCCCCGAGCGCGCGGTGAAAACCGTGGTTCAGGAACTGGACTGATCGATCGAAGCCGGCGTTTGCCGGCTTTTTTGTATGCCTGCTCTTCGCAGCCTGAACGCAACGAAAATCCCATGGGAGCGGGTTTGCCCATGAAAGGGTTTGTGCAACCAACATCTTTAGGTGGATCAATGACCGAACGACCGCTGGCGCTGACCGTCGAACAAGGCCTGCACGCCGAGCAGGAGCTGCTGGCGGCGGTATGCCGTGGCGAGCGTGACGCGGGTGTGCTGTTCTGGCGCCCGACCGACCACGCCCTGGTGATGCCTCGACGCATGAGCCGCCTGGACAACTTCGAGGCCGCCTGCTCTGAGCTGGCCATTGCCGGGTGGCCTGTGCTCTTGCGCGAAACGGGCGGCGAGCCGGTGCCTCAGTCCCATTCGACAGTGAATGTGGCGTTGGTCTACGTTGCGCCGCGCAGTGAAGGAGATCACGGGCGCATCGAAAATGCCTATGAGCGCCTGTGCCTACCACTGTGCGATGTGCTGCGCGAGTGGGGCGGCGTGGCTTCGGTCGGCGAGATCGACGGCGCGTTCTGCGACGGTCGGTATAACGTCAATCTCAATGGTCGCAAGCTGGTCGGTACTGCCCAGCGCTGGCGCCAGGGCTTAGGCGGAAAGCGTGCGGTGGTGCTGGTGCACGGCGCGCTGTTACTGGACAACGAGCGAGAATCGATGGTCGCGGCGGTCAACCGCTTCAATGAATGCTGTGATCTGGAGCAGCGTTGCCGTGCCGACAGCCATATCGCTCTGCACGAAGTGGTGCCCGAGGCGCCGTGGTTCGAGCGCCTGAGTCAGGCCTACAATGAGGTGATCGCGGCGATCCCTCGCGACTAACGGGTGCCGTGGACCACCATGGTCTTGCCCTTGACCTGCACCAGGCTGCGCTCTTCAAGGTCCTTGAGCACGCGGCCGACCATCTCCCGTGAGCAGCCGACAATGCGGCCGATCTCCTGACGGGTGATCTTGATCTGCATGCCGTCCGGGTGGGTCATGGCATCGGGCTGCTTGCACAGGTCAAGCAGGCATCGGGCCACGCGGCCGGTGACATCGAAGAAAGCCAGGTCGCCCACCTTGCGGGTGGTATTTCGCAGGCGCTGGGCCATCTGGCTGCCCAGAGCGTAGAGGATGTCTGGATCCTGGCGGGCCAGTTCACGGAACTTGTCGTAGCTGATTTCAGCTACCTCGCACTCAGTCTTGGCGCGGACCCAGGCGCTGCGCTGCTGCTCTTGTCCTGCGGACTCGAACAAGCCCAGCTCACCGAAGAAATCCCCGCTATTGAGGTAGGCGATGATCATTTCATGGCCATCGTCATCCTCGATCAAGATGGTCACCGAACCCTTGATGATGAAGGACAACGTTTCAGCCCGGTCGCCAGCGCAGATGATGTTGCTTTTGGCGGCGTAACGGCGGCGCTGGCAGTGGGCGAGCAGCTTGTCGATATTCTTGATCTTGGCAGGTAGAGCGGAGGCAACCATCACGAAATCCTGTTCGGGGCGAGGCATTGCACTTTTTATAGGACGTTGGCGACGAGCGCCAGTCATTTGGCGTCAGCTTATCAGACACTGCCACTTGCAATGGCTTTAAAGGCGCTCGCATTGCGCTTTTCCGAGAGCGCCACAAAGACTAAGCTGACGACCTTTCTCAAGCATCTTGGAGTCCAGATACATGAAGGCACGCATCCAGTGGGCCGGTGAAGCGATGTTCCTCGGCGAATCGGGGAGCGGCCATGTCGTGGTCATGGATGGCCCGCCCGAGGCAGGCGGACGCAACCTGGGCGTACGCCCCATGGAAATGTTGCTGCTCGGCCTGGGCGGCTGCAGTAGCTTCGATGTGGTGAGCATCCTCAAGAAGTCCCGCCAGGCCGTGGAGAGCTGCGAGGCCTTCCTGGAAGCCGAGCGCGCCAGCGAAGACCCCAAGGTATTTACCAAGATCCACCTGAACTTCGTGGTCAAGGGGCGCGGGCTTAAGGAAGCTCAGGTCAAGCGCGCGGTGGAACTGTCGGCGGAGAAGTACTGCTCGGCCTCGATCATGCTCGATCGCGCTGGCGTGGAAATCACACACGGCTACGAGATCGTCGAGCTGGGTTGAATGACCGGTCGGGGCTGCTTTGCAGCCCCAAGCCTGTTCAGTTACGAAGTGCGGGCAGCGCTTGCTGCAACCATCTTGGCAGGTGTGCCCGTAGCGACTGGCTCAGTTGCTCACGCTTTTTTTGGTACAGCAAACCCAGCCCGATCACGCCCAGGCCGATCACGGTCAGCACCAGCGGGAAGAGCAGCGACTCGGCGAACACGTCATAGGAGAGGTAGCCCAGGTAGGCCGCCACGCCCATGGAACCAAAAACTATGAACACCGGCCGACGCAACAGTACCGCCAAGCCCATCAGGCCAAGATTGACCAGGCAATACAACGCCTTGCCCAGCTCGCTGCCGCTGTCCATCAGCGTCAGTCCGCCCCAGAATGCCGCCAGTCCCGCCAGATAGCCCCAGCCTGCGTAGTCCCGGCGGGTTCGCCCATCGATCACGATGAAGACCGTCAGTAGCGTCAGACCGAACCACAACGAGACCGTGCGACGCTGTTCCCAGCTGAACGGTGAACCGAAGAACCATTCGCTGAGGTCCATGGACATAAACCACAGGGCCACGGCCATCGGCATCACGATGAAGGGAAAGGGGACCAGGCGCAGCATCAACAAGCCCGCCACCACCGTGGCCGTCTCCATCAGTACCCAGCCGCCCTGTACGTAGGTGTAGTACTGGTAATACTCGCTCTGGGTATCGTCGAGTGGCCACCAACCGGCAAGGCGCTCGATGGCGAACACTGCCAAGGGCACGATGCTCACGGCGACTGCGGCCAGCACGCCAGCGGCAATGGGTTGCTCCCGGCGTTGCAGCCTAAGGGCGAGCAGCGTCAACAAGGCGATGTAGAGCGAGGAAACGCCCAGCAGCGCCGAATCGCCGATGCTCATCCAGGCTTCGGTGAGCAGCCAGCCCATGGCGCCCATGATCAGTAATGCGCCGAAGTAGAACGCCACATGGGCAAGCTGGAAAGTACCGCGGGTTTGCGGTTGCTGGCGCAGGAAGGCTAACAAGGCCTGGTCCTGGCCCGGTTGAAGAACACCTGCGTCCACCGCACGAGCCAGGTCCTTGGCGTCGAAACGTTCCGTCATGTTCGTGCCCTTCAGATGCGGTAGGTGCTTTTGGTCATCACCTTGGCCATCAGGCTCATGCCGAAGCGCACAGGGGCTGGGAAGCGGTAGCCGCCGGCTTCGAGTGCAGACTCGGCGTGCTGTTCTTCATCGACACGCATCTGTTCGAGAATGGCCCGGGACTTTTCATCCTCCTGGGGCAGTTGCTCAAGGTGCTCGTCCAGGTGCTTGCATACCTGGTGTTCGGTCGCTGCGACGAAGCCGAGACTGACCTTGTCGCTGACCAGGCCGGCAAGGGCGCCGATGCCGAAGGACATGCCATAGAACAGCGGGTTGAGCACGCTCGGGTGGCTGCCAAGCTGGCGGATGCGTTGCTCGCACCAAGCCAGGTGGTCGACTTCTTCTTCGGCGGCATGCTCCATGGCCTTGCGCACCTCAGGCAACTTGGCGGTCAAGGCTTGGCCTTGGTACAGCGCCTGGGCGCAGACTTCACCGGTATGGTTGATCCGCATCAGGCCGGCAATATGGCGGGTTTGGCTTTCGTCCAGTTCGGCATCGGGTTGGACGATGGCCGGGGATGGGCGGGCAGGTTGGCCGCTGAAGGGCAGCAAGGTGCGCATGGCAGTATCGGCCTGCAGCAACAAGCGGTCGAGCGGCGAGTAGTGACGTTCGGTAGCCATCGGGCACCTCCGCTAGAGTGTGCCCGACAGTTTACCGCAATCGGGAAGGGGACGGTTGCCCTGGATCAGCCCGGCGGCCAGTGCATCTGGCGCTGGCCGAGCACGTGCATGTGGATGTGGTAGACCGTCTGGCCGCCCAGCTCATTGCAGTTCATGACCACACGGAAGCCATCCTCGCAGCCGAGTTCCTTGGCCAGGCGCTGGGCCGTGAACAGGATATGGCCGGCCAGGCCTTTGTCTTCCTCGGTCAGGTCGTTGAGGGTGCGGATGGGCTTTTTCGGGATGACCAGAAAATGCACAGGTGCCTGCGGGGCGATATCGTGGAAGGCCAGAACCTGGTCGTCCTCGTAGATGATCTTCGCCGGGATCTCCCGGTTGATGATCTTGGTGAAGATAGTCTCCACAGCTCGTACTCCATGGTGAGTGTCCGGGCCGAGTGTACCCAGCACGACGACGCTCGCCCAGTGGCTATTCGACGCCGACCGGGCAGTAGCGCCGATGGATGACGCCGGCCAGCTTGCGCGTGAGCCAGCGTGGCATCAGGCGAGGCATCGCCGCCAGCCAGCGGTTGCGTCGTCCAGGCATGATCAGGGCGCGGTTCTTGTCCAGCGCGCGTACGGTATAGAGCGCCACTTCTTCCGGGCTCAGGCAGCGCGCGCTGTCGTCCAGCCGAGGGATGCGTCGGCGCGAGGATCGCACAGGCCCGGGGCACAGGACCGAGACTTTGATTCCGGTGCGCTTGAGCTCCTCGCGAAGCGCCTCGGAGAAACTCACCACATAGGCCTTGCTGGCTGCGTAGGTGGCCATCCACGGGCCGGGCGCGGCGCTGGCCAGGGCTGCGACATTGAGGATTTGTCCGCCTCCGTGCAAAGCCATCAGGTTGCCAATGGCATGACACAGGCGGCTCAGGGCGAGGACGTTGACCTCCAGCAGGTCTTGTTCGTCGGCCCATTCATGGGCGAGAAACGGCCCATAGGTCCGCTGGCCGGCACAATTGACCAAAAGGTCGATGTGTCGCTCGCCTTCTTCGAGCTCCAGGACGAAGCCCGACAGGCGTAGGGGTTGGCTCAGGTCGCAAGCCCGGAACAGCACTTCGACGCCGAAGCGCTGGGTCAGCTCGATGGCGACCGGCTCCAGGGTCTCGCGGTGGCGTGCCACCAAGATCAGGTTGCGCCCACGCCGTGCCAGGGCTTCCGCCAGGGCAAGCCCTAGGCCGCTGGAAGCACCGGTAATCATGGCGTAACGGGTCATGCAAGGCTCCTGAGGCCGAAAAAGGGCGACTAGTGTACAGCGTGGCCGGAGAAGGTGTTGCCTTTTGCTACCGGCTCAGCCCCGAGCCTCAGGGGCCTGCCAGCACATGATCCTTCGGGCTCAGAACGGCTTGACCACTACCAGGATCACGATGCCCAGCAGAAACAGCACCGGCACTTCGTTGAACCAGCGGTAGAACACATGCCCGCGAGTATTGGTGCCAGCAGCGAAGCGTTTGCGCTGGGCGCCGCACATATGGTGGTAGACGGTCAACAGCGCCACCAGGGTGAGCTTGGCGTGTAGCCAGCCCTGGCTCAGCCAGCCAGGATTGAGGTAGAGCATCCAGGCGCCGAAGACGTAAGTGGCGATCATCGCTGGGTTCATGATGCCGCGATACAGCTTGCGTTCCATGGTGACGAAGCGGTCCAGGCTGAGGCTGTCCTGACTTTGGGCGTGGTAGACGAACAGGCGCGGGAGGTAGAACAGCCCGGCGAACCAGCAGACCACGCTGACGATATGCAGGGCCTTGATCCATAGATAAAGCATGGGGGAGTTCCTTCAGGATTCACGGTCGTCAGATAGTAACGGTCAAGCGTCCAATGGGGCATCCGAAGAGTTGTTACAGAGGCCCCGCACCCCTATTATCGTGCGCTTTCCAGTGGGCTCGTTGAAGAAGGGGCAAGCGTTATGATCAAGGTCGGTATCGTTGGCGGCACGGGTTACACCGGTGTCGAACTGTTGCGCCTGCTGGCACAGCACCCACAGGCCGAGGTCGCTGTCATCACGTCGCGCTCCGAGGCGGGCGTCGCGGTCGCCGACATGTATCCGAACCTGCGCGGTCATTATGATGGCCTAGCCTTCAGCGTGCCGGACAGCAAGACCTTGGGCGCCTGTGACGTGGTGTTCTTCGCCACGCCCCATGGGGTTGCCCACGCACTGGCTGGCGAATTGCTGGCTGCCGGGACCAAGGTCATCGACCTGTCCGCGGATTTCCGTCTGCAGGATGCAGTGGAGTGGGGCAAGTGGTACGGCCAGCCCCATGGTGCGCCGGAACTGCTCAAGGATGCGGTGTATGGCCTGCCAGAGGTCAACCGCGAGAAGATCCGCCAGGCCCGCCTGATCGCAGTGCCCGGTTGCTATCCTACCGCCACTCAGCTGGGTTTCCTGCCGCTGCTGGAGGCAGGCCTGGCTGATCCATCGCGACTGATTGCGGACTGCAAGTCCGGGGTGAGCGGGGCGGGGCGTGGCGCAGCCGTAGGTTCACTGTTCTGTGAAGCAGGCGAAAGCATGAAGGCATACGCGGTCAAGGGCCATCGCCATCTGCCGGAGATCAGCCAGGGCCTGCGTCAAG
Source organism: Pseudomonas guariconensis (assembly GCF_900102675.1). GTDB lineage: Bacteria > Pseudomonadota > Gammaproteobacteria > Pseudomonadales > Pseudomonadaceae > Aquipseudomonas > Aquipseudomonas guariconensis. The sequence continues at coordinate 5,311 of NZ_FMYX01000012.1, read as the reverse complement.
CCGCTGGCAAGGAAGTCGGGCTGACCTTCGTGCCGCATCTCACGCCGATGATTCGCGGTATTCACGCGACCCTTTACGCGACCGTCGCCGACACTTCCGTCGATCTGCAGGCGCTGTTCGAGAAGCGCTATGCCGATGAGCCGTTCGTCGATGTGATGCCGGCTGGTAGCCATCCTGAGACCCGCAGCGTACGTGGTGCCAATGTCTGCCGCATCGCTGTACATCGTCCTCAGGGGGGCGACCTGGTGGTGGTGCTGTCGGTGATCGACAACCTGGTCAAGGGGGCTTCCGGCCAGGCGGTACAGAACCTGAATATCCTGTTCGGTCTGGACGAGCGCATGGGGCTCTCCCATGCGGGTCTGCTGCCCTAAGCGCAGCGGTAAGCTGCAAGCCTCGAGCTACAAGTGAGCACGCCGGGATTGGCTTTCCGCTTGTAGCTTGTCACTTGCAGCTTTCGTATTGTTGACCAATTTTCTCGGAGAAGCGGATAATGCGCGTCATCGAGTTTTATGGCGACACTGCGCCGGGAGAGTCAACATGAGCGTCGAAACCTTCACCCCCACGGCTTTGGAATTTACCCAAGGTGCTGCGAACAAGGTGAAGACCCTGGTCAGCGAGGAAGGCAATGATCGCCTGAAGCTGCGTGTGTTCGTGACGGGCGGCGGTTGCTCTGGCTTCCAGTACGGCTTCACCTTCGATGAAGAAGTGGCCGAGGACGACACCATTGTCGAGCGCGAGGGTGTATCCCTGGTAGTGGACCCGATGAGCTTCCAATACCTGGCAGGCGCCGAGGTGGACTACCAAGAAGGCCTTGAAGGTTCGCGTTTCGTGATCAAGAACCCCAATGCCACCACCACCTGCGGTTGCGGTTCCTCGTTCTCGATCTGAGGCCGGGCCCTGCAACGAAAACGCCGCGCAATTGCGCGGCGTTTTGCGTTGTGCAGGTTCGTCAGGCTGGATAGATCGCCCCGAGAACGCGCAGCCCCCGGGCGGCGGTCACGCTGGGGCGGTTGGCCGGGATGCGTTCGAGGCAGCAATGGGCCAGCCATGCGAAGGCCATGGCTTCGACCCAGTCCGGGTCCACGCCATGGGCGGCTGTGCTGCTGACCTGGGCACAAGGCAGCAGCGCTGCCAGGCGACCCATCAATGCGCTATTGCGAGCACCACCACCACAGACCAGCAGGGCCTCGGTGCCTGATTGGGCGCCAAGCAGCGAGTCAATGATGCTGCGGGCGGTCAGTTCCAGCAGCGTGGCCTGTACATCTTCGTCCCGATAGGCTGGCAGCGCTGCCAGATGGGCGTCCAGCCAGGGAAGGTTGAACACTTCACGGCCGGTGCTCTTGGGGCCGCTGCTTGCAAAAAAGGGGTCCGCCAGAAGCTTGTCCAACAACGTATCGATGATCTGGCCGCTGGCGGCCCAGGCGCCATCGGCGTCATAGGTTTGGCCGCGCTTGCGTTCGATCCAGGCGTCCAGCAGCACGTTGCCTGGGCCGCAGTCGAAACCACGGACCGGTTGGTCTTGCTCGATCAGGCTGAGGTTGCTGAACCCGCCCACGTTCAGAATGGCCACGCGTTGCCCCAGGTGGCTGAACAGCGCCTCATGGAATGCAGGCACCAACGGGGCGCCTTGGCCTCCCGCGGCCACGTCACGACGGCGGAAATCACCGACAACGCAGATGCCCGTCAGCTCGGCCAGCAACGCCGGATTGCCAATCTGTACAGTGAATTCACGGGCCGGCTCGTGGCGGATGGTCTGACCGTGGCTGCCGATTGCACGGATGGCGCTGGCGTCCAGGCCTTGGCTTGCCAAGAGCTGTTTTATGCCTTTGGCGGCGAGGCTAGCCCAGCGGTTCTCCGCCAATGCGGCACGCGCGATCTCGTCAGGGCCGCTGGCACAGAGGGCAAGCAGCGCCTGACGAAGATCAGAAGGCATGGGGGTGTAGTGAGTGGCGAGCAGGTGGGTCTGCTCGCGTTGTTCGATCAGTGCGATGTCCAAACCATCTAGGCTGGTTCCGGACATCACACCCAGATAAAGCGCCATGGTTCAGCGCTTGTTGGCGGCGAGCAGGGTGGCCTTTTCCTGATCCATGCGGGCGATCAGGGGTTGGCTCTGCTGCAGGAAGCGCTGGCGCTCGGAGCGGGCAATCGGGTCGGCCATGGGCACCTTCTGGCTCAACGGGTCGACGTGAACGCCATTGACCTGAAACTCGTAGTGCAGGTGTGGACCCGTGGACAGGCCGGTGGTGCCGATGTAACCGATCACCTGGCCTTGCTTGACCGAGCTGCCGGTCTTGATGCCCTTGGCAAAGCCCTGCATGTGACCATAAAGGGTCTTGTAGGAGTTGCCGTGGGCGATGATCACGGTATTGCCATAGCCACCGCGGCGACCTGCCAGAAGTACCTTGCCATCGCCGGCGGCCTTGATCGGCGTGCCCCGTGGTGCGGCGTAGTCCACACCCTTGTGAGCGCGGATCTTGTTGAGGATCGGGTGCTTGCGGCCAGCGGAGAAGCGCGAGCTGATGCGGGCGTAATCCACCGGCGTACGGATGAAGGCTTTGCGCAGGCTGTTGCCGTCGGCGGTGTAGTAGCTGGTGTTGCCCTGCTTGTTGGTGTAGCGCACAGCGGTATAGGTCTTGCCGCGGTTGGTGAAGCGCGCGGACAGGATGTTGCCGGTGCCGACCACCTTGCCGTCCATGACCTTCTGCTCGTACACCACGTCGAATTCATCGCCAGGGCGGATGTCCTGGGCGAAGTCGATGTCGTAGCCAAGGACGCGGGCCATGTCCATGGTCATGCTGTGGGACAGGCCGGCGCGCTTGGCGGAAGCCGACAGCGAGCTTTTGATCACGCCATGGGCATAGGCAGTGCGCACCACCGGCTTGCTGATTTCCCGGTTGAAGCTGTAGCCCTTGGCTGTTTTGGTCAGGCGTATGGTCTCGAGGTTGCTGATCTTGCTGTGCAGGCTGGCCAGTTGGCCGTCTTCGTCGAGTTCGAACTGCAGGACCTGCCCATGCTTTAGCTGACTGAACTGCTTGGCCTGCTTGCCGCTTGCCAGGACGTCATGGACTACGTTGGCTGGCAAACCAACCTTGGCGAACAGTGTGGAGAGGGTATCGCCGCGCGCGACCGCGACTTCACGATGGCCGGGCAGCTTGGCCTCGGCGGTCTCCTTGGCTTTTTCCTCGGTAGCTGGCGCTTGTTGCTCAGCCTGCTTGGTGGGTGGTTCGCCCTCTTCGACTTGGGCAAAAGGAGAGCCTTCGTCGTTCTCGGCTTGAACCAGCGGGGCGGCCTTGGACTCGTCCTTCAACTGCTCGGCCGGCGTTTCCAGCTCCAGGCTGAGGGTGGTCTTCTTGGCTTCGACTTCGCTGGAGGGAAATACCAGCAAAGCCAGGCTGAGCAAGGCGGCAATGCCGCTGGCGGCCAACAAATGGCTTTTCGGATAAAGCGGGGGCGCTTTAGGCGTCTCGTTGGTCATAGGTGAGGTGACTTTGAAAAAGGTGAAATGGAAAAGATGAATGACATGATGAAGATGAAATAACTGTATAAAATATAACCAAATCCGGTTTCGCGCAAGGGCGCGTAGACGCCGCAATGCGTCATCCGGGTCACATTCCTTTGCGAAACTTGTAATTGATGGCCGATCTTGTATGGTTGGCTCCCCTTGAATCTGAGCCTTGCGGGTCTGTCTATGAAGTCGGTTGAAGAGCAGCTGGCGCTTATCAAGCGCGGTGCGGAAGAGGTATTGGTCGAGTCGGAACTGGTGGAGAAGCTCAAGCGCGGCCAGCCCCTGCGTATCAAGGCGGGCTTCGACCCGACTGCGCCGGACCTGCATCTGGGCCACACTGTGCTGATCAACAAGCTGCGCCAGTTCCAGGACCTTGGGCATCAGGTCATTTTCCTGATCGGTGACTTTACTGGCATGATCGGTGACCCGAGTGGCAAGAGCGCGACCCGCCCGCCGTTGACCCGGGAGCAGGTGCTGGATAACGCCGAGACCTACAAGCAGCAGGTATTCAAGATCCTTGATCCGGCCAAGACCGAAGTCGCGTTCAACTCTACCTGGATGGACAAGCTGACGCCGGCCGACTTCATTCGACTGGCCTCCCAGTACACTGTTGCGCGCATGCTCGAGCGCGATGACTTCGACAAGCGCTATAGCAGCAACCAACCGATTGCGATCCATGAATTCTTGTATCCGCTGGTGCAGGGATACGACTCGGTTGCGCTCAAGGCGGACGTGGAGCTTGGTGGTACCGATCAGAAGTTCAACCTGCTGATGGGGCGCGAGTTGCAGCGTGCCTATGGCCAGGAGGCGCAGAACATTGTCACCATGCCTTTGCTTGAAGGGCTTGATGGCGTCAAGAAGATGTCCAAGTCTCTGGGCAACTATGTCGGCATCCAGGAAGCTCCGGGGGTGATGTACAGCAAGCTGGTCTCCATTCCGGACACCTTGATGTGGCGTTATTTCGAGCTGCTGAGCTTCCGCTCCATGGAAGAGATCAACCAGTTCCGAGCCGATGTGGAGAAGGGTGCCAACCCGCGCGACATCAAGATCAAGCTGGCCGAAGAGATTGTGGCGCGCTTCCATGGTGAAGAGGCTGCGGCCAATGCCCATCGTGCTGCGGGCAACCGCATGAAGGATGGCGAGCTGCCGGAGGACCTGCCAGAGATCGAGGTGGCCGCACCAGAAGACATGCCGATCGCCGCGGTGCTGAACAAGGCGGGTCTGGTGAAAAACTCTGCCGCTGCTCGCGATCTGCTCAATGCAGGTGGGGTGAAGGTGGATGGCGTGGTTGTCGATCGTGGTTTCGTCTTTGCCATCGGGGCGACCCATGTTTGCCAGGCGGGTAAGAAAGCTTTCGCTCGCATTACCTTGAAAGCCGAGTAAGGCCGGCTTCCATATTTTTGGGAGTAGCTATATAGAAGCGGGGAGGCCGTCAGGCCTCCCCGCTTTGCTTTTCAGCCGGATTAAGGTTTTTTGAAAATAAGTGTTGACGGGGTTTCGAATCCCCTTATAATGCGCCCCACTTCCGACGTAGTCGAAACGCAAAACTCCTTGATAATCAACGAGTTGAACGCTTCAGGTAATATCGGAAGGGCTTCGGTCTTCTGATCGGCAGCGGTGAAAAAAGGCAGTTGACAGCAGGTTTTAACGCTGTATGATTCGCCTCCCGCTACGAGAGATCGCAGCGAGTTAAGCGGTTGAAGTTGAACGGGTTTCTCGGAAAAAACTTCAAAATAAACGCTTGACAGACTTAGAGGAAAGCGTAGAATGCGCGGCCTCGGTTGAGCAAAGCGCTTAACCAAATCG
>NZ_FMYX01000011.1 GCF_900102675.1 Pseudomonas guariconensis | reverse complement strand
ATCGGCGGCATTGCGGGCGATTTCCTGGGTGGCTGCGCCCAGCTGGTTGATCGCCGCGGCGACGCTGTTGGTGCGCATGCTCTGCTCCTCGGAGCCGATGATCGAAGCATTGGAGGCGTGAACCACCTTCTCCGACAGGTCATGCACCAGGCGGGTGGCCGAGGACACCTCGCTGATCGAGGCGTGGATGCGCTCGACGAAGCGGTTGAACGACGTGGCCAGCTCGCCGAACTCGTCCTTGTGCTGCACCGCCAGGCGGCGGGTCAGGTCGCCTTCGCCTTCGGCGATGTCCTGCATGGCGCGGCCCATGGTGGTCAGCGGACGCATCAGCACCGGAATGAGCAGGCCCAGCAGGCCGGCGATGGCAGCCACGGCGATGAGCATGGCGATGATCGCCGAAGTACGGAACTGGCTCAGTGCGGCGTAGGCTTTGTCTTTGTCGATGGACAGACCGATATACCACTGCGCCGAAGGCAGGCCTTCGACCGGAGCGAAGGAGATGATCCGATCCTGGCCGTTGAGGGTGACGTCCTGCATGCCTGGCTCGACCTTCAAGGCGGCATCGGGGTAGATGTCCTTGAGGTTCTTCATCAACTGGTCCTTGTCGGGGCTGACGATGACCTGGCCGTTGCGATCGGCGAGGAAGGCGTGGCCGATGCCGCCGAAGTCTACCGAGTTGATGATCTTCACCAAGGTATCCAGGGTCAGGTCGCCACCGACCACCCCAAGCAGGGCGCCGTCGGCGCGGCTTTTGACGGGCGAGGCAATGGTGACCATCAGGCCACCGACAGCGCCTTGGTAGGGAGCTGTGATCACCGTATGGCCGGCACTGGTTGCCGCGTTGTACCAAGGCCGTTGGCGCGGGTCGTAGCCATCGGGCATCTGCGTGTCGGGACGCTGGGTGAACACGCCAGTGGCATGGCCCAGGTAGGTGAAGAGGAAGTTACTGGTGTAGGACGGTTGCTCGATCAACCCGGCCAGGTTCTCGCCGGCGCCCTGCTGGGCGATGTCCTGGGCCAGGTTTTCCAGTACCAGGATGCGTCCGGACATCCAGTTCTGCACGCTGCTGGCGGTCAGGGCGCCCGCCTGTTGCACGGACGACTCGATGTTCTGGCGGATGATGTTGCGCTGCAGGTAGTCGTTGTAGAGGGTAAACAAGGCAAACGCCAATACCACGATGCCACAGGCACTGAGCAGAATCTTGTGGCGGAATTTCAGGTTCATGTTCAGAGACCTTGGTGATTTTTCTTTTTTTTGAAGGTTGCACGCTCACCCCGCCGTCGCGGGGTTCTACCCATTCGCTATCGGCTGCCCACGCTCGGTTCTTGAGTACCCCTTAGCGGTTTTCCGACCTGCGGCACGCAACGCCTTCGCGCGCCCTCATGCCTGGCAGATTTCAAAGGCTCACCTGCATCTGTAGGGGTACGCCTCCTACAAACGCCCCAAAAAACCCTTTGACCCATGCAGATCGCAAGGTGCCGCCCGACGTTTTGCCCACCGATAATGGACCCACAACAACAAAGGGGCTCACCCCCGCAGAGGCACGAAGACAATGTACAAAGACCACATAGTCAAAACGCGTGCGACCGATAACGTCGCGTTCATGGGAACGATCGCTGTCGTCATCTTCGTCGTCGCGCTCTTCTCTGGCGTAGGTGAAGGCAGCCTGGCCCGGCTCATGGGGCCGATCGTGCTCGACCTGCAAGCCCCCTTGCTGCGCAATATCGCCGTGGCGGCCACCCTCTCGACCACGCTGGTCCTGAACCTGTTCATCCTCGGACGCTTCCCGTTGCGGGCGCAGATCATCACGGTCTGGTGTGAACTGCTGGTGCTGTTCTTGCTGTTCTTCGACACCTTCAACCTGTCTTACAGCTTCATCGCCAGCAAGGTCGGCTACATGATCACCCAAGGGGTGTTCACCACCGTCTATGTTTCCACTCTGTCTATTGCCATCGCGTTCGTCCTGGCCCTGCTGGGCGCCACGGCGCGGTTGTCCACCAACGGCTTCGCCATCGCCATCGCCAGCTTCTACACGTCGTTCTTCCGCGGCGTGCCGCTGTTGATCCAGATCTACCTGATCTACCTGGGCATTCCACAGCTCGGCTACGTGGTCGGCGCAGTGCCTGCCGGGGTACTGGCGCTGTCGCTGTGCTACGGCGCCTACATGACTGAAATCTTCCGCGCCGGTATCAGCAGCATCCCGAGGGGCCAGTGGGAAGCTTCGCGGGCAATCGGTCTGACGCCCTGGCAGACCATGAGCCGGGTGATCCTGCCGCAGTCGATGCGCTTGATCATTCCGCCGACCGGCAACCAGTTCATCTCGATGCTCAAGGACAGCTCGCTGGTCTCGGTGATCGGCGTCTGGGAGCTGATGTTCCTGGCTCGCACCCAGGGACGCGCCGAGTTCCGCCACCTGGAAATGCTCATCACCGCCGCCGTGCTCTATTGGCTGCTGTCGATTGTCCTGGAGACCGTCCAGGCCCGCCTCGAAAAACGCTTCGACCGCGCCCACCGCTGAACAAGGAGCATCACGATGAATCAAGCCTTCGCCTGCGCGGCGCCACACGCTGCAGTCTCGATCCGTGACCTGCAAAAATGGTACGGCGACTTCCATGTGCTCAAGGGCATCGATCTGGAGATCGCCAGCGGAGAAATCGTGGTCGTCTGCGGCCCTTCAGGGTCAGGCAAATCCACATTGATCCGCTGCCTCAACCTGCTCGAGGACTTTCAGAAAGGCCAGGTGCTCATCGCCGGCGCCCCGTTGACCCGCAGCGCCGACAGCGTAGCCGGGATCCGCCGCCAGGTGGGCATGGTGTTCCAGCAGTTCAACCTGTTCCCGCACCTGACCGTGCTGGAAAACCTGATGCTCGGCCCACGGCTGGTGAGCAAGCTCAGCGAGGCCCAGGCACGCGCACTGGCCTACGAGTACCTCGATCGAGTACGTATCAAGAGCCAGGCCGACAAGTTCCCCGGCCAGTTGTCAGGTGGCCAACAGCAGCGTGTCGCCATCGCCCGCGCCCTGTGCATGCGCCCGCGCATCATGCTGTTCGACGAGCCCACTTCGGCGCTGGACCCGGAAATGGTCAAGGAAGTGCTCGACGTCATGGGCGAGCTGGCCCAGGACGGCATCACGATGCTGTGCGTGACCCATGAGATGGGGTTCGCCCGCAAGGTCGCCGACCGGATCATCTTCATGGACCAAGGCCGCATCATCGAGCAGGCCAAACCCAACGACTTCTTCGACAACCCCCAGCATGCGCGGGCCCGGGAGTTCCTCTCGCAAATCCTCAGCCACTGAAACCACACCTTGCTACCGCACGCATTCGACACCCACTACCGTGTAACCGGAGACGTACCGATGACCTCAGTTGCTCGTATCTTCGCTGCCGCCGCCGTCGCCAGCGCCTTGTCGATCACCACCTGCGCCGCCTGGGCAGGCGCGACCCTGGACCGAATCCAGCAAAGCAAGGTCCTGAAAGTGGCCACCGCCGCGAACTGGCCGCCCCAGTCATTCCTGGGCGAGGACAACACCTTGAAAGGTTTCGACATCGATGTGGCCAACGAGATCGGCCGCCGCATCGGCAGCAAGGTGACGTTCGTCACGCCGGAGTACGGCATCATCACCGCCGGGCACTGGTCCAGCCGCTGGGACCTGTCGGTCGGCTCCATGACGCCGACCACCGAACGTGGCCGGGTGCTCGACTTCCCTGCCATCTACTACTACACCCCATACGTCTTCGCCGTGCACAAAGACGCCGCCGGTACCCAAGTCGCCGACCTCAACGGCAAGACCATCGGTGTCGAAGCGGGCACCACCTCCGAGGATTACATCAATCGTCGGCTGAAGATCGACGCCGCAGACGTGCCGCCGTTCAGCTACAGCCTCGAGCCCGGCGACGTGCAGACCTATGGCGATAGCATGGGCCCGCTCGACGACCTACGCATGGGCAACGGCACGCGCCTGGATGCCACGCTGTCCGCCCTGCCCACGGTGATGGGGGCCATCAAGCACGGGTATCCGATCGTGCCGGTGGAGGGCAAGCCCGCCTACTACGAGCCCCTGGCCATCGCCGTGGACAAAGGTGACGAAGCCTTCAATGCCCAACTGGCCAAGATCATCGCCGACATGAAGTCGGACGGCACACTCAAGCAACTCTCCGAGAAGTGGTACGGCACCGACCTTACCCGCGTCCAGTAACCCCTGACTGCCCGGCCCACGCCCTTCATCACGAAGGGCGCACGGCCCGCCTGCGCCTCGAAAAAAGGATGACCGACTCGATGTCCAGCTACACCAACAACTATTACACCGCCACCATGCGCCCTGCCCCTTCGCGCCCGACACTGGCGGGCAAGGCGCAGGCAGATGTGTGCATCATCGGTGGCGGCCTGGCGGGCCTGAGCACGGCCTGGGAGCTGCTTGCCCGAGGGCGCTCGGTGGTGCTGCTGGAGGCAGCCCGCGTGGCCTGGGGCGCCTCCGGTCGCAACGGCGGCTTCGTACTGCAGGGCTGGTCCGAAGGCCTGTCGGCAATCGAACGACGCTGCGGTACCCATACGGCCGGGGCGTTGTTCCGCCTCTCGCTCGAAGGCGTCGACATCGTGCGAGCGATGATCGCTCAACATGGGCTACCCGGTTGCGCGCCCACCACGGGCAAGCTTAGCGTGGTGCGCTATGACGACGGCGACAACCTCCAACGCCAGCGCGATCGTCTGGCGCGCGAGTTCGGTTTTGAAATGGAGTACCTCGACACTCGGGCGATCCGCGACAAACTCAACACTGACCGGTACTTCCAGGGGCTGCGCGACAGCCACGGCTTTCATTTCCATCCCCTGAACTACTGCCTGGGCCTGGCCGAGCTGATCGAACTCAAAGGTGGCAGGATCCATGAGCAGTCGCCGATGGTTCGGGTCGAAAGCCGCGCCGGGCGCCATCAGGTGATCACCGCACAGGGCAGCGTCGAATGCGCTGAGGTGGTGTACTGCTGCGGCGGCTATGGCGGCCCAGAGTTCGGCCCGCTGCGTCGCGCCTTCCTGCCGATTGCCACCTACGTGGTGCTGACCGAACGCCTGGGCGAGCGCCTCGCGGACGTGGTTCGTACCACCGATGCAGTCGGCGACAACCGCCGCGCCTCGGACTACTACCGCATCGTCGATGGCGACCGCCTGCTCTGGGGCGGACACATCACCACGCGCAACTTGCAGGATGAAAAGCGTCTGGGGCAACTGCTGACCCAGGACATCCTCGCTGTCTACCCACAACTGCGCGGCCTGAAGATCGAAAAGGCCTGGTCGGGCCTGATGGGCTACGCCCGCCACAAGATGCCGCATATCGGCCCGTTGGGCGCGGGGCGGTGGTCTTGTGCATCGTTTGGGGGCCATGGTATGAACACCGCACCTGTCGGGGCGCGCGTGGTGGCCGAGGCCATCTGCGGCGAAACGGACCGCTACCGCCTGTTCGATGCCTATGGCCTGGAATGGAACGGCGGCCCCTTTGGCCCTGCGGCGGCACAGACGGTCTATGCCGGCCTCAAGCTGATGGACAAGTTCCAGGAGGCGCGGTCGCAACGGCGGGCCATCAAGTACTGACCACCTGATCAAGGCCCACGTCCATGGATGCGCAAACCCCCGGTTCACTGTTCAGCCTGACCGAAAAAGACCGGCAATTGCTCGCGCTGCTGCAAGCCAACGCGCGCGAGCCCACCGCCTCGCTGGCACGCAAGCTCGGCGTCTCGCGTTCGGCAGTGCAAGAGCGCATCGCTCGCCTGGAAAAAGCCGGTGTGATCACCGGCTACAGCGTGCGCATCGACCAGGACAAGCTGCAGCAAACCATCAACTGCTTCACCATGACCTCCTGCACCAACAAGAGCTACACCGATGTGATGACCTCCTTGCGCAAGATGGAGGCGGTCCAGGCGGTGTATGCCGTATCCGGCGAAACAGACTTCATCATCCACCTGGCCACCCACACTTTGGGCGAGCTCAACGCCGAGCTCACCCGCATCAACATGATCAAGGGCGTGGCGCACACCGCCTCGCATATCGTCATGGAAACCAAGTTCAGCCGGCGGTTGATGCTGTAGTCATCGGTTGCGCTCATCCATGTCCAGAGCACTGTATGGCCGGTTTCCTGCGGATCTGTCACTAACGCCCGGGATGGGCCTGCACTAGCATCGGTCACTCCGTCGGAGTGCAGCGCATGAATGAATTCCCCTGCGATATCGATTTCTCGGGCCTGACACCTCGCAGGCTGGAAGTGAACGACCACGCGATGATCTGTGACCACCGAGAACGGATGTTCCTGGAGGCCGGGGGCGATCCTTCGCAACTGCGTGTGATGACCGAACACTTTCGGCCCTGGCTGCTGCCGCGCCTGACCGATGGGCGCTACTACGGGTTCGCCTTGATGGACGGAGCAGTCAACGCGGCGGCGATCGGTCTGATGAGCATCGACTGGCCGCCCCACCCTTCCCATCCGAACCAGGATCAGCGCGGTTATGTGCTCAATGTGTTCGTCGAACCGGCCTACCGGCGGCGGGGGTTGGCGTCGGCCTTGATGCGACTGGCCGAGGCTGAGTTCCTCGCGCGTGGGGTTGGCTTTGGGGTACTGCACGCAACGGAAGTTGGCCGGCCGGTGTATGAGGCACAGGGATGGAAGGCCACTGCCGAGATGGCCAAGTCACTGTGTTAGTTAGTTGTGCTTTTGGTTTGGATGGTTGGACCTCAACAACTAATATCATAGCGCCACTACTTATTGGGCTCGGGCAATAAAAAACCCCCTACTCCATTAAGAGAGGGGGGTTCTGATTACACCCAATCGAGGTGTAATCCGTACATCCAAAATTACTGCTGTTGTGGCAGCTTGTCGATCGGGCCGCAACCACCGATAACTTTGGAAATGGAAACCGATGGGTGGAACAGGTAGTCGTACGAGCAGTTCTTTGGCTGGTTGTAGACTTGGCCGGTGCAGCCGGAGAGCAGGGCCACGCCCGAAATGACAGCAACAGCGGCAGTGGCTTTGATCAGCTTTTTCATTACTAAATCCTTTAATTTATAATTCACCATCGCACTGATGGCGGCGCGATATTAACCACTTTGTCAAAAAAAATAAACGCCGTTTTCATGGTGCCATAACAAGAGTCGGCAACTTCCTGAGCGCACATAACGCACCGTTATCCAATTGGATTGTTTTTAACTAGCGAGCCATGCAAATAGCAACGCAAGCAACATCCGATTAAAACAAATGTTCGAACGTTACTTGCACGTTGCAACCAACGCCTAGTTGTATTCAGGTAACGCTTGAAGTCCACTTCACAGCAGGCGTCGAATGTCCTCGACGACCTGACGATTCACCCAGACGCCTTGGGCCAACGAGCGCTTGCGAGCATTGAAGCGCCGCTGGGAAGGCAAGCGTGCCCCCTGGTCGGTGATGGCGGCGAACAGATGCTCTGCCCGCTGCAACCCGGCTTCGAGGTCGTCGCCGAGAAACGCCTTGGGGTCAAACGCCAGCAACAGTTCGCCATGGCAGGGCGTGGCACCGGCGCCGCCATCGAAGGCCATGGACTCAAGGCTGGTCATGTCGCCAATCAGTGCGCCTGCCAGCAGCTCGATCATGGCCGCCAGGGCCGATCCCTTGTGTCCACCGAAGGTCTGCATCGCGCCGGCCAGCGCAGCGCTGGCGTCGTTGGTCGGCTGGCCCTCGCTGTCCAGCGCCCAGCCATCGGGGATCGGCTTGCCCTCCCGCGCATGCAGCTCGATGTCCCCCCGGGCGATGGCACTGGTGGCGAAGTCGAAGACGAACGGCTCGCCAGCCGGGCGCGGCCAGGCGAACGCCAACGGGTTGGTGCCGAACACGCCCCGCTTGCCTCCTGCCGGCGCTACCCAGCTGTGGCTCGGGGTCATCGCCATGCCGACCAGGCCATGGGCGGCGATGGCCTCCACCTCCGGCCACAATGCAGAAAAGTGGAAGCAGTTGCGAATCACCAGGGCAGCAATGCCCTGCCGACGGGCCTTTTCCACCAGCACGGGAAGGCCGGTCTGGAAGGCCAGCAACGAGTAGCCCTGGTGGGCATCGACCTTGACGATCGAAGGCCCGACGTCATGCAGCGTCGGCAGCACCGCCGGATCGGCCTTGCCAGATCGCAGCGAACGCACGCACACCAGCACCCGGTACAGGCCATGGGAATGGCACTCGTCGCGTTGACCTTGGGTGATCACTTCGGCGATGGCCTGGGCATGGGCAGTAGACATGCCGTTGGCCAACAGCGCGCTGACGGCCAGTGCATGGACCTCTTCGAGCGTCATGTGGACCCTGTCATTCATTTGCGATTACTCCCTGAATGCGACCGCGGCAGCCCTAGGCTGCCGCGGTGCGTGCGTGAAAATGCCAGGCGTGGCGGAGTCGACCTGCGACTCAGCGTGCGTGGGCGGTGGTGAATCCTTTGGCGCTTGGCTGGACGTTCGGTTGTTCTTCCTCTTCATCGGCATCCAGACGCAACAGGTGTGCCGGCACGCCGGTGCGTGCGCCCCAGTAGTAGATGCCCAGGGAGCACAGGCCAACGACGACATTGTCCAGCGGATGGGCGAGCACGCCGATGCCACCGAAACTGCCGAGTTTGGAGAACACGATGATCATCGCGTAGAAGCCCACCAGCCACAGCGACGAATGCACTTGCTGCTTGAGCGACAGGTGTTCGGTGGGCACGAAACGGCCGGCCAACAGATAGACGACGAACATCAGGATCTGCAGGCTCAGCAGCCAGGACACCGTGCTCCAGCCCGACCAGTAGACGATCAACGAAGCGATGATGAACGACACCGGCCCCAGCACGCTCATGGCCTTGACGCGGAATGGGCGCTCCAGGTCGGGTGCGCTGCGGCGCAAGGCGGCGACCGAGACCGGAGCGACCGCGTAGCTCAGCACCAGGGCTGCCGATACCACGTTGATCAGCGCCTCCCAGGAAGGGAACGGCAGGGTCCAGAAGATCGACAGGCCGAAGGTAAGCCACAACGCCGGGCGCGGGATGCCGGATTTCTCGTCGATGCGGGTGAACACCTTGAAGAAGGTGCCGGTCCGCGCCCAGCCGTAGATGACCCGTGGCGTGGCGTTCATGTAGATGTTGCCGCAGCCGCTCGGCGAGATCACCGCGTCGGCGACCACCAGGTAAGCCAGCCAACCCACGCCCAAGGCGACGGCGATGTCGCGGTAAGGCAGCGAGAACTCCTTGTTGATCAGGCCCCAGCCATTAGCCAGCATCTCGGTCGGCACACTGCCCAGGAACGCCACTTGCAGCAGCACATAGATGGCGGTGGACAACAGCACCGAGAGGATCAGCGCGATAGGAATGGTTCGTTGCGGATTACGCACTTCGCTGGCCACCGAGATGATTGGCGTCAGCCCCAGGTACGCGAAGATGATGCCACCGCCGGAGACCGCCATTTCGATGCCGGACATGCCGAACGGCGCGAAGCCCTGAACCTCGAGGTTTTCCGGGCGGAAGAAGCTGTAGAGCACGACGATGACCAGCAGCGGCACGATGAACTTGAACGTGCTGATCAGGTTGTTGGCCTTGGCGAAGGTCTTGACGCTGCGGTAGTTGACCACGAAGAACAGGCACAAAAGGGCGAATTGCACCAGCCAGCCGGCCAGGGTCGCGTCATTGGTACCCGGATGGGTCAGTTGTGGAAACCAGGCCGCGGCGTACTGACGCGAGGCGACGACTTCGATCGCCACCAGGCTCGAGAACGCGATGATGGTGATGAAACCCATCAGATAGCCCAGCAAGGGCCCGTGGGAAAAGACCGGGTAGCGCACCACGCCACCGGCGCGCGGCAAGGCGGCGCCCAGTTCGCAGTAGACGATGCCCAGCAGCAGCACGGCGAAGCCGCCGATCAACCAGGAGATGATGCCTGCCGGGCCTGCGATGGCCGACACATGGCTGGCGGCGAACAGCCAACCGGAGCCGAAAATGGCCCCCAGACCGATGAACGTCAAGTCCATCAGCGACAGTTGTTTCTTGAATTTACCTTGGCCTGACATAGCTAAGCCCTTTTTTGTGGATTATTGAAATAGGCAGAAACTGTGTTGCAGATCAGTGTGCTTGGGCGGTGAAGTTGCAGCCTCTCGATTCGAGAATGCGCGCTCACCGGGTGTCCGGTGCGTGGCGCTCTGTTTTTAAGCGATGGGTGAACAAACCCCGTCCCAGAGAGGCGGGTGGTCTATGGCCGCCTGTGGATCGAAGGGTCCGACGAGGTGCCTGGCACGCTCTGTCTTTTTTAGGTTGAACTGATCGCGGCCACGATTGCTTGATGGTTTTCATCAGCCCTGATGACGAATTCAGCACAATTTGCAGCCGCGACTTGACGCGAGGGCCAGCCGCCGAGGCATCCTGAACGGCAAACACAGCCCCTGTCGAAAGCACCCCAGGCTGCCTTCGCTCTCTCAGGACACGCACCATGCCCGAGCAGCATTTCTCCACCTTCAGCGAAGGCCTCACCGCCCACCGGCCGAAAGACATGAAGGAGCTGATGGCCTGCATCTCGCTGATGCAGCCCATGCTCGACGCCATTCCCAATGCGGTGATCTTCGTCAAGGACGCCCAGGCCCGTTACCTGATGGCAAACCGCACGCTGGTCGAGCGTTGTGGCCTCAAGTCCCTCGCCCCCCTGCTCGGACGCACCAGCGCGCAAGTCTTTCCCGCACAGCTCGGGCCGGGCTATACCGAGCAGGACCGTCGCGTCCTGGAAGGCGGCCTGGTACTGCAGGATCAACTGGAGGTGCACCTGTACGGCAGCCAGGAGCCGGGCTGGTGCCTGACCCACAAGCGCCCGATTCTCAATCGCCGCGGCGAGGTGATGGGGCTGATCGGCATTTCCGTCGACCTGCAGTCAGCCGCCCAGGCTCACCCGGCGTACCAGCGGCTGTCGGCGGTGGACACGTACATCCGCGAGCACTACCACCGCCCGATCACGCTGGACGACCTGACCGAAGTCGCCGGCCTCTCGGTGGCGCAACTGGAGCGGTACTGCAAACGCATCTTCCACCTCACGCCCCGGCAGATGATCCACAAGGCACGCCTCGAGCAGGCGCACCTGCTGCTGCGCACCGACCTGCCGATCACCGAGATCGCCCTGCGCTGCGGCTACACCGACCACAGCGCGTTCTCGCGCCAGTTCAAGACCATGACGGGCTTCACCCCGCGCCAGTACCGACAGGCAACCCGCAGCTGACCATCGGACAAAACACCTGACCGCACGTCACTGTGGGCGCGGGTTCCCTCCGCAAATACGGGGCTGAACTCACCACCGCACTCTCGGCTGAACACGCTTGCACAGGTATCGATATCCGCCGAGGGAACGCATGAGGGGTTGATTGTATAAAATCTACATTGTATAAAATCTGCAATCCGCCCATCCCAGCCCCCCGGCGAATGCGTTCAGAGGATTTACAATTTCAATGAAAAGCATCCATGTCATCGACTCCCACACCGGCGGCGAACCTACCCGCCTGGTCATGAGCGGCTTCCCTGCCGTCGCCGGCCAGACCATGAGCCAGAAGCGCGACGCATTGCGTAACGACCATGACCAATGGCGCCGCGCGACCCTGCTCGAGCCACGCGGCAATGATGTGCTGGTCGGCGCCCTTTACTGCGAGCCCGTCTCGCCGGACGCCACCTGCGGAGTCATCTTCTTCAACAATACCGGCTATCTGGGCATGTGCGGCCACGGCACCATCGGCCTGGTCGCCTCGCTGCATCACCTGGGGATGATCGAACCAGGCGAGCACAAGATCGACACCCCCGTCGGCCCGGTCAACGCCACTCTGCACGCCGATGGCGCCGTCACCGTGCGCAACGTGCCGGCCTACCGCTACCGCCATGATGTGCCGGTCCAGGTGCCTGGCTATGGCGAAGTGCGTGGCGACATCGCCTGGGGCGGCAACTGGTTCTTCCTGGTGTCCGACCACGGCCAGGTGCTGGAACTGGCCAACGTCGAAGCGCTGACCGCCTACACCTGGGCGATCCTCCAGGCTCTGGAGGCCAGCGGCATCTTCGGCGAGGACGGCGGCGTGATCGACCACGTCGAACTGTTTGCCGCCGACCCGCAGGCCGACAGCCGCAACTTCGTGATGTGTCCGGGCAAGGCCTATGACCGTTCCCCGTGCGGCACCGGCACCAGCGCCAAGCTCGCGTGCCTGGCCGCCGACGGCAAGCTCGCCCCAGGCCAGACCTGGGTCCAGGCCAGCATTACCGGCAGCCGATTCGAAGGCCGTTATGAACAGGAAGGCGAGCGCATCCGCCCTTCGATCACCGGCCGCGCCCATGTCACCGCCGACAGCCAGCTGCTGATCGACGAGCAGGACCCCTTCGCCTGGGGCATCTGCCAATAACCCCCACGCGCGTCGCGTGCGATGCGCGCCTCCTTCACGACCGACCTGAATGAATGCTTCAAGGAGCCCACAATGACTGACAACATCTTCACTGGCTGCATTCCTGCCCTGATGACCCCCTGCACCCCGGACCGCAAGCCAGACTTCGACGCGCTGGTGAAAAAGGGCCGCGAGCTGATCGATATCGGCATGAGCGCCGTGGTGTAC
The DNA here is from genome assembly GCF_900102675.1 of Pseudomonas guariconensis. Lineage (GTDB taxonomy): Bacteria > Pseudomonadota > Gammaproteobacteria > Pseudomonadales > Pseudomonadaceae > Aquipseudomonas > Aquipseudomonas guariconensis. Next base: position 190,744 of record NZ_FMYX01000011.1, on the reverse strand, counting down.
TGCGGCTCGATGGGTGACTGGCCGCTGCTGACCGAAGCCGAGCGCCAGGAAGGCGTGGCCCGCCTGGTCGCCGCTGGCATCCCGACTATCGTCGGCACTGGCGCGGTCAACTCCCGTGAAGCCGTCTCCCATGCCGCTCACGCCGCCAAGGTCGGCGCCCACGGCCTGATGGTCATCCCACGCGTACTGTCCCGTGGCTCGTCCATCCCGGCCCAGAAGGAACACTTCAAGGCCATCCTGAACGCGGCGCCGAACCTGCCGGCGGTGATCTACAACAGCCCCCACTACGGCTTCGCCACCCGCGCCGACCTGTTCTTCGAACTGCGCCGCGAACACCCGAACCTGATCGGCTTCAAAGAGTTCGGTGGCGCGGCCGCCATGAGCTACGCCGCCGAATTCATCACTTCCAAGGATGAAGAAGTCACGCTGATGGCAGGCGTCGACACCCAGGTCTTCCACGGTTTCGTCAAGTGCAACGCCACCGGCGCAATCACCGGCATCGGCAACGCACTGCCACGTGAAGTGCTGCTCTTGATCAAGCTGTGCAAGGAAGCGGCCGTGGGTGATGCCAGGGCACGTCGCCTGGCCCTGGAGCTCGAAGGCGCGCTGGCGATTCTGTCGTCCTTCGACGAAGGCGTGGACCTGGTGCTGTATTACAAGCACCTGATGGTCCTGAACGGCGACAAGGAATACACCCTGCACTTCAATGCCACCGATGTGCTGAGCGACAGCCAGCGCCGCTACGCGGAGAACCAGTACGCCCAGTTCCGCCGCTGGTACGCCAGCTGGTCGGTTGAAAACAACCTGGTCTGATCCCGCCCCGCGTCACCTCCCTGAGGCGGCGCGCCCCCTTTGGCGCGCCGTCCTCACCGTCCCGCCCGACGGGGAATCCGTCTTTCCCGACCTCAGGAGAGCCCCATGAGTCTTTCAGGTAACCTGCTGATCGGCCAACGCGCCATCGCCGGTACACAAGCCCCGGTCTTCGCCATCAACCCCGCCACCAACGCGCAGCTCGAACCGGCCTATCCAGGCGGCAGCCGTGAGCATGTCGAGCTCGCCTGCAGCCTGGCCTGGGAAGCCTTCGACCGTTATCGCGATACCTCGCTTGAAGCACGTGCCGCCTTCCTCGAACGCATCGCCCAGAACATCGAAGCCCTCGGCGACACGCTGGTCCAGCGCGCCGTGGCTGAAAGCGGGCTGCCGCAAGCACGCATCCAGGGCGAAATCGGTCGCACCTGCTTCCAACTGCGCACCTTCGCCCGCACCGTCCGTGCCGGCGAATGGCTCGACGTGCGTGTGGACGAAGCGCTGCCTGAGCGCCAGCCACTGCCGCGTCCGGACTTGCGCCAGCGTCATGTCGCCCTAGGCCCTGTGGCGGTGTTCGGCGCCAGCAACTTCCCCCTGGCCTTCTCGGTGGCCGGTGGTGATACCGCCTCGGCCTTCGCCGCCGGCTGCCCGGTGATCGTCAAGGCCCACAGCGCCCACCCGGGCACCAGCGAACTGGTTGGCCGCGCCATCCAGCAGGCCGTTCAGGATTGCGAACTGCCCGAAGGGGTGTTCTCGCTGCTGTATGGCTCCGGTACCGAAATCGGCATTGGCCTGGTCAATGATCCACGCATCAAGGCCGTCGGCTTCACCGGCTCGCGCAGCGGTGGCGTAGCCCTGACCCAGGCCGCCCAGGCACGCCGCGAGCCCATTCCGGTGTATGCCGAAATGAGCTCGATCAACCCGGTATTCCTGTTCGAGTCGGCACTGGCCAACCGCGGCGCCGCGCTCGCCGAAGGCTTCGTCGCCTCCCTCAACCAGGGCGCCGGCCAGTTCTGCACCAATCCGGGTCTGGTGATCGCAGTGAAGAGCCCTGCCCTGGACGACTTCATCGCCACCGCCAGCACTGCCATCGCCAAGAGCCCAACCCAGACCATGCTCACGCCCGGCATCTACAAGGCCTACAGCACAGGCGTCCAAGCCCTGGCAGCCAATGCCAATGCACGCCTGCAAGCCAAAGGTGCCGAGAGCGAAGGCCACAATCAGTGCCAATCGCACCTGTTCGTGACCACTGCCCACGACTTCATGCGTGACCACACCCTGCAGGCCGAGGTGTTCGGCTCCTCTTCGCTGATCGTCGAGTGCGACGACCTGGCCCAGGCCAGGCAAGTGGCTGAGCAACTCGAAGGCCAGCTCACGGCCACCGTGCACATGGACGATGCCGATACCGACGCGGTTGCCAAACTACTGCCAACCCTGGAACGCAAGGCCGGACGCATCCTGATCAATGGCTGGCCGACGGGTGTTGAAGTGTGCGATGCGATGGTCCACGGAGGCCCGTTCCCGGCCACCTCCGATGCCCGCAGCACCTCGGTGGGCACCGCAGCGATCCTGCGTTTCCTGCGTCCGGTGTGCTACCAGAACTTCCCCGACAGCCTTCTGCCAACGGCGATCAAGCAGGGCAACCCGCTGAACCTCAGCCGCTTGGTCAACGGCCAGCGGGTTAGCTGACCGGCAATGGCGCATCCACCTACAGGACGTCGGTGGATGCGGTTTTGCCCTTTGCATACAATATGCAAATTCCAATCGGGTTCTCGAACAGTACTATGGCTAGCTTCAAGACACGTGCCCAGCACGTTGCGGACGATCTTCGCAAACGCATCCTCAGCGGTGAGTTCAAAGGCGCCACCCAATTGCGCCAGGACGCGCTCGCGCGGGACTACGACGTCAGCCGGATCCCCGTGCGCGAGGCGCTGCTGACCCTCGAGGCCGAAGGGCTGGTGCAGTTCCATCCGCATCGGGGCGCATTCACCACCGAACTCTCCACCGCCACCATCCGCGAACTCTTCGACCTGCGCGTATTGCTCGAATGCCGGGCCCTGGCGCAGGCCATCCCGAAACTGACCCCAAGCGAACTCGACCGGGCCGAGCGCCTGCTGGACCAATACGACGCCGCACTGGATTCAGGCAGCGACATCGACAACTGGAGCGAGCTGAACTTCGCCTTCCACACTGCCTTGTACTCGCCGGCCCAGTTGCCGGAAACCCTGGCGATGATCACGCACCTCAATACCAAGTGCGATCGCTACATCCGCATGCAGCTGCTCTACACGCGGGAAATCCAGAAAGCCGAAAAAGAACACCGAGAACTGCTGGAACATGCCCGCAACAAAGACATCGAGGCGGCCTGCCGCCTATTGGACCGCCACATCCGCGAAGCCTGCGAGGGCATCGTCGCGGTCCTGGAAAACAGCCTGAACCACTGACCCCCTGCCCTGAGCTTCGTCGCCAGGGCGCGGTTTGAACACGACAATTGTATAAAATCTACGATCACCGAGGTGTGAGCAGATGCTTTCAGACGAACTTCACCGCAACGGTCACGAGGTCTATGACATCGCCGTGGTCGGCGCCGGCATCGTAGGCGTGGCCTGCGCCCTGGCCTTGTCGCGCCAGGGCCATCGGGTGCTGGTGCTCGACCGGGATGAGCCGGGCCAGGGGGCATCCTTTGGCAATGCCGGTCATCTGGCCACCGAACAGGTCTTCCCCATCGCTGACGTGTCCATCCTCAAGCGCTTGCCGGCCATGCTGCTGGACCCGATGGGCCCACTGCGCCTGGACTGGCGTTACCTGCCCAAAGCCCTGCCCTGGTTCACACGTTTGCTGCTGAACCTGCGTCAACGCCCCTACCGCAACAGCGTCGCCGCCCTGCGCGCCCTCAACGAGGCGAGCCTGGATGCCTGGCGCCGCCTGCTGGCCTCCACCGGCAACACGCAGTTGCTCAAGGAAGACGGCTCCCTGCTGGTCTTCGAACGCCCTGAATCGCGCACCGCGATCGACGCGCTCAAGCAGAAGATGCAGGCTCAGGGCGTGCCCGTCGATTTCTGGGACGCCAACGCCGTGCGAAATGTGGCGCCGCAGTTGTCCGAATCGATCCAGGGCGCACTGTTTTTCCCCGCGACCGGTCATTTCATCGACCCTCACCAGGTGGTGAGGGCGCTGGTGCAAGCGGCCCAGGACAAGGGTGTTCGCTTCGCCCGCCAGCGCGTCGAAGGTGGCCGGGTGCATGCCGATGGCGTTGTGCTGCGCACCGACAAGGGCGAGGTCAATGCCCGAAAAGCACTGATCGCCTGCGGTGCCCACTCCGCCAAACTTACCCAGCAACTGACCGGCAAGAGCGTGCCGCTGGACACCGAACGCGGCTATCACCTGATGCTGCCCAACGAGCACGGCCGCCTGCCCATGGCTGTCACTTCCCTGGAGCGCCGCTTCATCATGACGCCCATGCAAGGCGGCCTGCGCCTGGCCGGCACCGTGGAGTTCGCAGGGCTGGAGCGAGCGCCGAACATGCGGCGGGCATGGCAACTGCATCGGCTGACCGAGGGGCTGTTCAAGAACGCGCTGAATGTAGAAGCGGCGAGCACCTGGATGGGCTTTCGTCCGTCCCTGCCGGACTCGCTGCCGGTGATCGACCAGGCCTGCGACGGCAAGGTTTTGCTCGCCTTCGGTCACCAGCACCTGGGGCTTACCCAGGCGGCGACCACTGCCGAACTGGTCGCCTCCATGACCGGATCGGTGCCCGCTGGAGCTGGGCAATTGCCTGCGCTTGCACCTTACCGTTTGGATCGGTTCTGAAGTCGGGGGCTGCTTTTCAGCCCCCAGCGTCTCAGCGCTTGGCCAACTCCTCGTCCACCGCCCGCAATGACTTGCCCCGGGTCTCGCGGGTCGCGGCCACCGCGACGATCGAGATCAGCGCAGCCCCCACCAAGTACCAGGCAATCGGCGTCGAGCTGTTGTACTCCTTGAGCAAGGTCACCGCGATCAGCGGCGCCAGCGAACCCGCCAGGATCGGTGCGACCTGGTAGCACAGCGACAGCGCCGTGTAGCGGACGTGGGTCGGGAACAACTCCGCCATCAGCGCTGAGTAAGGCGCGTAGGTCATGGACTCGATGGCCAGGCCCAAGGTGATCGCGGCCATGATCAGCCACTCATTGCCGGTGTCCATCATCGGAAAGCCAACGAAGCCCCAGAACCCGGTCAGCACCGCCCCGACCAGGTACACCGGCTTGCGCCCGATGATGTCCGACAGGTACCCCATGGCCGGAATCATGAAGAAGTGCAGTAGGTGCGCGCCGAACATCAGCAGCAAAATCTGCGAGGTGTCCTTGTGCACCACGAGCTTGAGGTAGGTAATGGAGAAGGTCACCACGGTGTAATAAAGAATGTTCTCGGCAAACCGCGCGCCGATGCCGATCAGCACCGCACGCCAGTGCTTGGTCAACACCTCCACCACGCCCAGTTGCGTCTGCGCCACTTTCTGTTGGCGCGCCTGCGCCTCCTTGAAGATCGGCGCATCATCCACCCGCTTGCGGATCCAATAGCCGATCAGAACCACGACCGCGGAGAACCAGAACGCCACTCGCCAGCCCCAATCGAGGAATTGCGCCTCCGAGAGGCTCGAAGACAGGATCAGCAGGATGACCGTGGCAATCAGGTTACCGGCCGGAACACCCGCCTGGGGCCAACTGGCCCAATACCCCCGACGGTTGTCCGGGCTGTGCTCGGACACCAACAGCACCGCGCCTCCCCACTCGCCCCCGAAGGCAAAGCCCTGGATCAGTCGCAGCAACACCAACAGCACCGGGGCGGCATAGCCGATCTTTTCGAAGGTGGGCAGGCAGCCCATCAGGAAGGTCGTGATGCCCACCACCACCAAGCTGATCTGCAGCAGGTGCTTGCGCCCCAGCTTGTCGCCATAGTGGCCGAACACCAATCCCCCCAAAGGCCGCGCCAGAAAGCCCACGGCATACAGTGCGAAGGCCGCGATGATGCCATCCATCGCGCTGCCGGTCTGACGGAAGAACAACTGGCCAAAGACTAGGGCCGAGGCCGTGCCATAAAGGAAGAATTCGTACCACTCCGCCACAGCGCCGGCCATGGCGGCAGCCACCACGCGTTTGATACCGGCGGGCGCATGGTCCGCCTTACGGTCAAGCGTTTTAGATGCCACAGAGGTCGTAGAGGTCATCGATGCTCCGCTCCGTTGATCGTTCGTCCTCGGCGTCCGGCCCCAATGTCCGGGGATGGATCGCCCACTTTTGTTATATCGTATTTCGTATACGATTTTATCCGAGCAAGAATGGGGCCAGCACTTCGCCCGGCTTCGGGCAAAGCGGCGCAGGGCGCGCTGCTACAGGGCTATCGGGTAAAACGGGACATGCCGCACAGGGCCGGGCGGCCCCGAGGGACTGTTACGGGAGGAAGCAATATGGCAGGCGATGCCACAGAAGGGATCAGCCTCAGCGCCGGTCGCTCAGCGATGGGGCAAGTGCTCGTAAAGGCTCTGGCAGACGCCGTTGATGTGCGCTTCGATCAGCTGTGCGGCCAGGTCGGCATCGCGGTTTCGGCACGCGGCGACGATGTCCCGGTGTTCGTGATCGGCGCGCTCCTTGCCGGCTGACAGGCTCATCTGCATGCGCAGGTAGCGCTCGACCTTGTCGTGAATCGAGCGGATCAAGCCCACCAAAAATGGCCTTTGCGCGGGCTCATAAAGACATGCATGCAGCGCCCAGTTCAGTTCGGCCCAGCGGCCAATGTCATCCTCGCCAATGAACTCGGCGCAAATCCCTTCCGCTTTTTGGAACGTCTCTTCGGTCATGTTCGGCACCGCCAGGCGGATGGCCTTGACCTCCAGCAGCACACGCACCTCGAACATCTGCGCCAGCTCAGGCTCGGAAATCTTGGTCACCAAGGCGCCACGGTTGCGGTGAAAATCCACCAGCCCTTCCGCCTCCAGGCGCTTGAGCGCTTCGCGCACCGGGATCTTGCTCACGTTGAACGCCTGGGCGATGTCGTCCTGACGCACCGGCTCGCCTTCGGCCAGATGCCCGGAAATGATCGCTTCACGCAGGTGCTCGGCGATGATTTCAGAGGTCGAGGGTGTGACACCCAGATTGGGGGCTTTGCGGGGCAGGATCGGCACGGCGGCATCCAGAGGCAATACAGTGTGGATATCTTATACGATACGCGGCACGACCGGCGCCAACCCAGTGCCGCCGCCACCTCCATTTGATGCAAAGCCCCTGAGGCACGCGCTTCAGGGGCTTGATCCAACGACGGCGAACGCCGATTCACCCACAGGTCAAAGCTTGAATTTGCCCACCAGCAGCTGCAGTTCACCGCCCAACTGCGCCAGCTTGACGCTGGAAGCGGCGGTTTCCTCGCTGGCCGCGGCGGTCTGCTCGGACACTTCCCGCACATTGAGCACGCTGCGGTTGATTTCCTCGGCCACAGCGCTCTGCTGCTCCGAAGCCGTCGCGATCTGCAGGTTCATCGATTCGATGGTCGCCACCGAACGGCTGATGTTCAGCAGCGAAGTGCCGGCACGGCGGGTCAGTTCGACACTGTTGCTGGTCAGTGCGCGGCTGCGCTCGAGGATATCGCTGACCTGCTGCGTACCACGGTGCAGACCACTGATCAACTCTTCGATCTCTTCGGTGGAGCTCTGGGTCCGCTGTGCCAGGCTGCGCACCTCATCGGCCACCACCGCGAAGCCGCGACCGGCCTCCCCCGCCCGCGCCGCCTCGATGGCAGCGTTCAACGCCAGCAGGTTGGTCTGCTGGGCGACCGACTTGATCACATCCAGCACCGTGCCGATCTTGTCGCTTTCTCGCTTGAGCCCGGCCATCGCCTCTGTCGAATGCCCCACCTCGACGTCCAGATGGGTGATCTGCTCGATGGCCTGATTCACCACCGTGTCGCTTTCCCGCGCTTCATGGCCTGCGTTGACCGCCGCATTGGAAGCCTCCTCGGCACTGCGCGCAACATCCTGCACGGTCGAGGCCATCTGGTTCATGGCGGTGGCGACCTGGTCCGTCTCGACCTTCTGGCTGCTCACCCCCGCGCTGGTCTGCTCAGTGACCGCCGACAGCTCTTCGGCGGCGCTGGCGATCTGCACCACGCCGTCGCGCAGCCCGCCGATCAGATCGCGCAGGTTCACTGTCATGCGCTGCATGCTGGCCTGCAGTTCGCCCAGCTCATCACGCCTGGACACCGGAACGTCCTGGCTCAAATCACCATTGGCCACCCGCTCGGCGCTTTGCAGCGCTTCTTTCAACGGCAGCACGATCAAACGCGTGATCAGCCACGCCGCCAGCACCCCGAACACCAGCGCCAGCAACGCGGCGAAGATCAACCGCTGCTTGAACGACTGCACTTCATGGTCACGCTTTTGCGACTGGCTGTCCGACAACTGCCCGGCCGCTTCGAGCAGGTTCTTCAGATCCGACTCCAGCACCGCCAGGGTCTGTACGGCCTGCGCATCGCTGCGCGCCTCCACGGCGCGGACGTAATCCTGGAAGTGTGAACGGTAGGCTTCGATAGCCTGTTCAGCCTGCCCGATCCAGCGCAGATCGTTCGGATCGGTGAACTGCTTGGCGAGCGCTTCGATGCGAAGGTTGAGCTCATCCATCGCCTTGACCATTTGCGCAGCCTGCTCAGCGCCCGGGGAGACGGTGTAGTTCAGCCGCGCGATGCGCACGTCGCGCGTCTCTTCGTTGATGTGGGCGATGCTGCTGAGCTTGGCACTGCGCTCACCCAGGCTGCTCAGTGCGCCCAAACCGATTCCGGCGATCACCAGGGTCAGCAGCAACACCAGGGCAAAGCCCAGGGTCAGTTTCGACCGCACACTTATATCAGCCAACACCTTCACGATTGGGTCGATCATCCGCAGAGCCCTTCTATTGATCGTTCTTGAAATTGCCATTGCCGGGCGATCCCCTCAGGGGCCCGGTTGCACGAGGCGGGAAATGCCGTCGACGACGGCGAAAGAGGTGAGAGAGGGATCAATGCGAGATGAACGCCCGCAGTGTGTGCAGCCCTTTTCCAAGGCTGACACTGCGCAACACGCAGCATGGCATTGAGCCATCAGACGCGCGGAAATATACCTTTGGGGGAAAGGATCGACAACAGACTGAACCTCAATCTGTGAACATTTTCATCGCATTTATGTGGACAGTTTTTCGAGGAGAGGGATACAGCCGCATAAGCCTGGCAGGGTGGGTTTCGCGAGGTTGGTTGGACGCACGTGTGGGGTAATGGCTCAGGCCGCATTGAATCGCCGCTGGTTTCGTAGACACCTCCAAGCCTCATAATGAGGCCCAAATAGGAGGTGCCATGAGTCGTCAGCGTTACCCCGAAGAATTCAAGATCGAAGCGGTCAAGCAAGTGACCGAGAAAGGCAGGCCTGTCGCTGATGTTGCCCAGCGTCTGGGGGTGTCCGTTCACAGCCTTTACGCCTGGATCAAGCTCTACAGCAAGCCCCAAGAACAGCGTCAGCAAGACGAAGATCAGCAGGCCGAGCTGCGTAAGCTACGCGCTGAACTCAAGCGCGTGACGGAAGAGCGAGACATCTTAAAGAAGGCCGCCGCGTACTTTGCCAAGGAGTGTGGCTGAAGTACGCCTTCATCAAGAAGCACTCGACGGATTATCCCGGCGATCCAACTCAGCGACAGATGCATCGACTTCAGCGGCGGCGTGATCCAGGCCTGCGCCCGACACCAAGATTCGAGCACCAGAAGAACCGGTGCGGGGCGCCGCCCCCTTCCATTCCATGATCGTACCCATCTGGCTGCCGAGGCTGGCCTCCAATCCCAGCTGCCGCCGCTGTTCGCCCCAGTGCTGCATCAATTCGCCCACCAGGCGTAAGCGCTCACCTTGGTCTATCAACTCCGCCATCTCGGACTTGTGGGCCGCCTCGCGCCACAGGAGCAGATTGTGCAATCCCCGGTCTGCTGTCATCGCGATCCCTCCAAAAAGTGCACCCAACACAAATTCACACAACCCAACACAAACCCAACACACTTAAATACCAATGAAATCAGCGAATTACTTGATGCTGTGTTGAGTGTGTTGGGTTTGTTGAGTTTTTGAGTGTTCGCATGGGATTTATTTGCGCCGTCAAAGGCACCGCTAAAAACGTCGCGCCTGCGCGTGCGCGAAAGCAAACCCAACACACCCACCACGGCCCCCGCACAAGGCACAGCAATCGCGGCATGCACGTGTGTTGGCCCGCAAAAATCAACGCAACACAAACCCAACACACCCGACACACAAATAGGCGTACTCATGCGGCAAGCCCTTTCACGTGGTCCCAACCGTCGACGTTCCAACCCGCGAGCTTCGCCCGCTTCCGCCACTCGACAACGGTCTTGCCCAGCTCGGCCGACACCAAGGAAGGGGGAAGGGAAGGATCGCCATCACTCGGGACGAAGAACGCGGCAAACCGTCGATTGGTTCCATCCATCCAAGGAATGGCCCGAGTCTTCTCCACCGTCGCACTGATCATGAGCGAGAACTTGGTCTGACTCATGGAGTGTTCCTTGTTGCGCGCGCACCATTCAAGGAAAAGCGCATACACGTCGGTGGAGAGGCAGCAGCCCCATAGGCCGTACCCCAGCTCGCCTGTGCGCCATAGACTGAGGAATGTCTGCCAAGCCGTTCGGCTCAGTGCGACCAGCCGCTGCCGGGCTTCTGTCTCTGGTGGTCGCGTGCGCTGGTCGAATTCGCCCAGATCAATGCTGAGCAGCCAGCCGTAAAGGGCTGCCACACCTCCATTGGCCAGTTCACTACCAATGGCCTTTTGCCTTTCGCGTGGCAGCGTCTCCATTGGCCACATCACCAACATGCGGCGGTCGCTATCGCTAATCGGCCAAGGCAGGATCTCGTTACTGAGGAAGACCGCATTCATGTGGTTGGACTCCTCCCAACCATTGATGAACTTGGACTCCATCCGCACCGTTTTGCCGGTGATCAAGTGCTTGATCTTGCCGACCTGGTTGTAACGCTGATCACGACTGACAACTTCCTCGAACACGGCCCAGAGCTTGCCGCTCTGCCAGGCGTTAAAGCTGCCCTCCAGCTGCGTCTGGCCTACGACTGCGGCGTATTGGCCATACAGCTCACCAAGAACATCGGCAAAGAGAAGACTCTTGCCCGAGCCTTCCATGACTGAGTGGGCCAACACTGCCGTGTCCATCTTGGCCCCCATGTGCTGCAACGGATAGGCGAGCCATTTAGTCAACCACTCGATCTCGACCTGGTTGTGGTTACAGAGGAACGAAATCAACCACCGCAGGTTTTCGCAGGCTGCATCATCACGCACCGGCTCAAGGGGCAAACCCTCGAAAGTGTTGATGTACTCATTGGGGTCTTTCTTCATCGCTGGGTCGAACACAATGTTGTTGACGTCCACCACCCGGCGATCCTGGCTGTTCAACCACCACTTGTAGTCCTCCCCTATAGCCATCTTCACAGCACCTTCGGGGATGCGACGCTTCTTCTCACAGTCCCAGACATCCTTGGTGCCGTCGATGTAGACATAGCGCTCCAAGGGATCGAGCTTCAACGCTCCACCCTTCTTCGCAGCCATGCGCCGCACCTGATCCAGTTGCTGCGCCTTCTCAGGGGCAATCAACTTTTTATCAGTGCTCTCCATCCACGCCTTCGCTACCGGCTTCCCTACAAGAGCCTCCAACCCTGTCCGCTTCATGGGCCTTGCCCGGTCCAGATCCCACACGTTGGTGGATCCTTCGATCAAGGCAAAGCGCCGCAGCGCATCTGCCATATCCGCACCACCGCCCCCCGCGCCCCCTGCATCGGAGGAGCCGGCCGGGCCGGGGGCGCTGTTGCCCGATGGGGCGCGGGGAAGCTGGTCACCCATGCTGTCGTCGGCAAACGGCGCTATCTGACCAGACGACCCAGTCGCGGAAGGAGCCCCCCCCAACGGCGGAGGACTGGGCGGGCGTGACGCAGCATCAATACCAAGCATACGGGCTGCTGCTTTGGTCGCCGCCTTTTGGTCGCCGCCATGTTCCAGGATGCAGTACACGTCGAACGCATCGTTTCGATGCCCATTCGCCAACGGATCGGAGCTGTGGTGCGAATACAGCTTGCCTTCGCTGATAGTGACGCCTGGGTCGCCGCTGGTACTCTGGGGACAAAGCCATTTATCCCCCTTGCGCTCGTAGCCATGCGCCTCGATCAGAGCGGAAAGATCATGGCTCTCATTGAAGAGGGGAATTACTGCAGGCAAATCCGAGCCGCCACGCACCAGGGCAGGCCGAGACTTCTGCTGCTGAGGCCGAACGACCGGCGGCGCCGCCTTCGGTAACCATGGGCAGAGCCCTTCAGCCCTCGGTTTTACTTCATCCCAGCCCTGCCAGATCGAAAGCAGTTCTGGCGGCAACACGGGCAGGCCATCAGCGCTTGGAGGGGTGCGCCAAGTATATGGTTTACCCGTGCCAGGGTGGATGGAAGGCGGGAGCACGTCCTGCACCAGGCCGGCCCGCAGCTCAAAGACAGTGATTCGCTTGAATGGCTCCGCAGCCATGCGCAAAGCATCCACCCGAACTGCATCCCCAGCATCCTTGGCCGCCTTCGCTGTGATCACCACAACGACCTACATACCCAACACACGCGATCCAAAGGGCGTGCAGACCTTCATGCGCCCCGCCATGGGGGTTCTTTGCGACGTCTGCAACACCCCACGGACCCGCAGCAACCATGAACGCTGCAGCAAGATCCGCCAGGCGGCGGGCTTCGTAACAATCCGAGGGCGTAAAGCATGACTATCAATTTGACCAAGCTGAAAGCGCTCGCAGAGGCCGCCAAGCGCGACCCGTATGATCATCTGGCAGCGAATGACTACGGCATGTCGATGCCGCCCGCGACGGCGCTGGAACAAAACGCCGAGATCGAGCGCCACCGCATGGACGAAGCCGAGGGCTGGAAGCCCGAGATCAGCAACCGGCCTGTTGGGGGCCACACCTCCGATGAGCTGGTCATGCACAGCCTCGACAAGGCGGAGGGCTGTAAGCCCGACCTCAACAATAACCGCCCCGAGCAACTAACAAGGCCACGCATGGCCACCCACAGCCTTGATCTACCCGCGATGTGTGACATCTGCGGAAAAGCGCGCTCGACCCGCAACCACACCAGCTGCAGCAAGATCCGGCAGCAACGGAAGAACGTCGAATGGCAATCCTACATGGCCAACGTGGCCGCTAAAAAACTCCAGCAGGTACTGCGCCTGCGCCCACTTCGTTGAGCCGGAGAGAGCATTATGGCAAAGCAACAAGTTAAGCCCATGCATGAAGCAACCAATCAAACTTCCGAAGCATTGCAACTACTTATTACGCCGGCTGTATGGATTCGAAAAGAGTTGCTATTCCCGATCTTTGGACTCAGCACCGAAGCCGTACGCAAGTATCGTGATCGCGGAATTTGGCTTGAGGAAAAGCAGTGGCGCACAGACCCCGCAAACGTGATCGTTTACAACCGCCTCGAGATCGAGAAGTGGATGGCTGGCCACCCATGAAAGAAAAACTGCCTGCTGGCATCGACGCCCTCCCAAGGGGCGTCGACATCAATGGTAACTTACTGCGGATCGCCTTCATGTACGAAGGCGAGCGCCGCCGCGAGCCGCTGCGCAACGTCGCCAAGATCAACAAGGCCTCCATCGCCTACGCGGACAACAAACGCAGAACGATACTTGCCGAGATCAAGGAAAACCGCTTCGACTATGCGGCCCACTTCCCCGACTCGGCATGGCTTAAGGCTAGACAGGCACTGCCGAACGAGCCGGCCAAAAGAACTGTAGACGAAGGGATAGCGCAGTGGCTTGAAGTTGCCAAGGTCAAAAAAGCCCATAGCACATTCATCAACTACAAAAGCAAGTCCGAACACGTTAGAAAAAAGTTCACCGGCCGAACATTCGCAAGCATCCCAAAGAGTGAGCTTGAATTATTCCAAGCCGAACTACTCACCAAGGGCCTCAAACCGAAAACCGTAAACGACGTCTTCACTATTATACGGGGTGTGTGGGGGGATGCGTTCAGCGATGAAATCATCAAGCTCAACCCCCTGGAGCGCATCGAGAACATCCAGTCTGACAGCGACAGCGAATTCGCCGACCCATTCACCCGTAGCGAGATCGAGCGGATAGCTGCGGCAGACCCCGAGCGAATGGCAGACAGTCGCATGATCGTCTTCAACTGTTGGGCCGGGCTGTCTCTGTCTGAGTTGATCGCGGCCGCTATAGAGGACGTCGACCTGGTGGCCGGCACGCTATCAATTAGGCGCGCTCTGGTTGCAGGTGAATTCAAGGTACCGAAGGAGCGTTCACGCATTCGTACGGTTGAACTCATCGAGCCGGCTCTGGAGCTGCTGACCGCGATCGTGGCCGATGCCAAGGACGACGAACCCGCCCACATCACCGTAGTGCAGCGGGACAACATCACAAAAAAGCATGAGCGTGTTCGTTTCCTGTTTCGCAGTTCCACCAGCGGCCTGCTGTGGAACGGAAAAACTGTAAGCAACTGGTTCACCGCCCACCTCGAGAAAGCAGGCATTCGCCATCGAGGAGCGAACCAAGCGCGCCACACGTTCGCGAGCCAAGCACTGTCCAGTTACGTCCCCATTGAATGGGTCGCACGACAACTGGGTCACAGCGACACAACCATGGTGCGCAAGCACTACGGTCGCTGGATCTCGAAAGACACGAAGAGCATGGCGGATATCGTCTCCAAGATGATGGGCTTTACAGGCGAGCGGCAGTGAGGACAAAAAAGTCACTACATATCAGCTCTTAGGCCTTACCACCAGCTATGATGGCTTGAACGTTCAATTTGGAGAAAAGCTCTTGGGAAGGCCTGCCATATCTGCCGCCCTGAAACGTGCTGTTTTAATTGAAGCAGGGCACCGTTGTGCAATTCCTACCTGTCGCCATCCAGACATAGAAATTCACCATATAATTCCTTGGGAGACTTGCCAAAAACACGAATACCAGAATTTAATAGCCCTGTGCCCTAACTGCCATACAAGAGTGCACAATGGAAAAATTGATAGGAAATCTCTAGCGGCTTATAAAGCAAGCCTCATAGCGAGCATTAGAAATCTGGGCGAAGCTGCTTTTGACCATCCGATAATCGAAGTAAAACGCCGAATTTACTCCGTGGACACCGAGAATTCAGATCTTTACTTTGACTTTGAGTTTCCTGATTTCGCCCAATCTGAATCTATAATTGCCTCTAAAAATATTGAAGCTTGGGGAGTAGAGCTTTTAGATGCGCACAATGACTCCATAAAATTTATTAAAAAGGAACAGTACAACTACCCCTTTATGGGCGCAAAACTGACAGGTCGATACGAAGTAGTTCGGCGAGATAAGCATTTTCTAAGTGTTGAATACACCATAAACTCTTACTACGGGGGAGCTCACGGCTCAACCGAGACAAGAGTCCAGAACTTTGCCCTAGAACCTTTCACACCAATTTCACTTGAGGAACTACTAAAAGACGAAACCGCACTTACGCTGTTGTCAAAAATTCTGAGAGAGGAGTTGCTGCGCGAGAATCCCAACCACTCCAAAGACTGGATAATCTCAGGAACCGAACCTACTTTTGAAAATTTGTCCTGCTTCACCATCGGCTTATACACTATAAACTTTATTTTTGGCGAATATCAGATCGACTGTTACGCGGCAGGCATATCAAGGGTAGCCATTCCCTTTTCGAAGCTTCGCGACATCATCAAACCTGAAATCATGGATGCCCTCATTAGCGACAACTGAATGTCAGAGACGGGTTAGCCACGTACATCAGTAAACAGCCAAATCAGCCCTACTCCAGCTGGCGTATCGCGGCCAGCGGAGGCCTGGCACGATGAAAAATTGCCCTAGAATTGCCCTAGCTCATGGACCAGAAACGACGAAGCCCCCGAAAACATCAACGTTTTCGGGGGCTTCGACTACTTCGCATATGGCGGAGAGATAGGGATTTGAACCCTAGGTACCCGCGAAGGTACAACGGATTTCGAATCCGTCCCGTTCGACCACTCCGGCATCTCTCCAGTGGCGCGCATCATACCAGCGATTTCGCGAAAGGCAAACCCTTCTTTGAAAAAAATCCGCGTGGTATCAGGCGCTTGCGTGAACGTGTCGCTTAGAGCGGCACGCCCAGACGCTTGGCCACTTCCTCATAGGCTTCGATGACATCACCGAGGCCCTGACGGAAGCGGTCCTTGTCCATTTTCTTGCGGGTTTCCTTGTCCCACAGACGGCAGCCGTCCGGGCTGAACTCGTCGCCCAGGACAATATGGCCGTGGAAGACGCCGAACTCCAGCTTGAAGTCCACCAGCAGCAGGCCGGCGTCATCGAACAGCTTGCTCAGCACTTCGTTGACCTTCAGCGACAGCTGCTTCATGGTCGCCAGTTGCTCGGCGGTGCCCCAGCCGAAGGCGACGACGTGGGATTCGTTGATGAAGGGGTCGCCCTTCTCGTCGTTCTTCAGGAACAGTTCGAAAGTCGACGGCTCCAGCTTGATGCCTTCCTCCACGCCCAGGCGCTTGACCAGGCTGCCGGCGGCATAGTTACGCACCACGCATTCGACCGGGATCATGTCCAGCTTCTTGACCAGGCACTCGTTGTCGCCGAGCAGCTTGTCGAACTGGGTCGGAATGCCGGCTTCTTCCAGCTTTTGCATGATGAAGGCGTTGAACTTGTTGTTCACCATGCCTTTGCGATCGAGCTGTTCGATACGCTTGCCGTCGAACGCCGAAGTGTCGTTACGGAACAGCAGGATCAAGCGGTCGGCGTCGTCGGTCTTGTAAACCGATTTGGCCTTGCCGCGGTAGAGTTCTTCGCGTTTTTCCATGATGGGCTCCGCTTGCTTGAGTGGGTGGGCTAGGCGATTTCGCGCCAGTCGAGCCCATGTTCCTGATTCGCCACCTGGAGCCAGTCCGGGTCGCACCCCAAGGTGTCGACGAAGCACTGGCGGGCCAGTTGTGGCCGGTTATTCTTGCTGCTGAGGTGGGCCAGCACCAGGTGCTGCAGATGTTTCCAGCCCAGCTCGGCCACCAGGCTCGCGGCCTGGTGGTTGTTCAAATGTCCCTGGCTGCCGCCGACCCTGAGCTTCAGGAAGTGCGGGTAGTGCCCGCGCGCCAACATGTCACGACAGTGGTTGGCTTCGATCAGCAGGGCGTCCAGACCTTGGTAGCGCTCCAACAGATGCATGTCGTAGGAACCAAGGTCCGTGAGCATACCGAAACGTCGGCGCCCATCACTGACCACATACTGCAACGGCTCGAGCGCGTCATGTTCGACCCGCGCCGCGCTCACTTCCAAAGCGCCGATACGCAGGCTGTCGCCACACCGGAGCAGACCACTGGCAGGCACCGGCTTGCGCATGCCACGCAGGGTCCCCTCGCTGAGATAGACCGGTACATTGTAGCGCCGAGCCAGCAACCCCACCCCATGCACATGGTCGGCATGTTCGTGGGTCACCAGCACGGCGCTCAGTTGTGCCGCGGACACCCCGAGCAACGCCAGGCGTCGCTCGGTCTCCCGCAGGGAAAAGCCGCAGTCGACCAGGATGAACGTGTCACCACTGGCGATCAGCGTGCCGTTTCCCTGGCTACCGCTTCCAAGTACCGCGAAACGCACTTAGCCCAGGTGGTCCTGAATCATGCTCAGCACGCGGCGGGCCACATCGGCCGGCGCCACGGTGTTGATGTTCTTCTCGACAGTGACCTGCACGCTTTCGCCAACCTTGCTCAGACGGACCTGATAACGCTCGGCGCGAGCCTCACGCTCTTCCTTGCTCGGCTCGCTGCCGAACAAGCGACCGAAGAAGCCAGGCTGGTCCTGTTTGTCGTCGGGTTTCTCGGACAGGTTGATGTAGTAAAGGCCCAGACTGCGGTTGATGTCCTCGACACGCCATTCGCCCTGCTCCAGGGCGCGGCCCACGCTGGACCAGGCGCGATCCAGATCGGCGCCCAGATAAAGTACTGGGTTGCCGCTGCCGTCTTCGGCCAGGCTGACGCGGCTTGGCGCGTCGAAGTCGCGGGCGGCGAGCAGCGAGACCGAACCGCCCTTCTCGGCGCTGCGGTTCATGCTGGCCAGCATTTCGTCGACCAACAGGGCGTCAGCGCCGGTATTGGTGGAGCTGGAGGGGAAATCAGGTTCGGCGGTGCTGCCGGCCGGACGCTCGACGCTAACGACATACACTTCGGAGGTGTTGCGCTGCACGCCTGGCTCCATGCGCACACGGACACGTACTTCGCTGTCCGGGCTGCTGGAGGAGCTGGCAAGACGTTGCCCCAGGGACGCGGAGAGCTCGTCGAAACGCTGCCAGGTGGTGTTGAATTCACCGGTCTGCGGACGCTCCTCGGCGATGCGGAAGCCGTTGTCCTCGAAGAACTGGCGCGCCACCGGCCAGACTTCCGCCGGGGAGCGCTGGGCCAGCACCCAACGGCTGCTGCCGCTGCGCTGCAGGGTGAAATCGCTTGCCTCGGCCGTGGCGGTCAACGGCTGTGGACGGGGCACCTCGAACTCGCCGGTGGCACGATCGTCGGCGACGTTACGCGGGATCGGCAACAGCGGATCCAGGCGCTTGGGGTTGCTGGCGTCCGGCGGCAACTGCATCGGCGCAGTCGGGTGCGCCTGCAGGTAATCGCTGCCGCGGTCGCGGAAATAACCGTCCTCGCCCCACAGCCAGCCGCAACCGCTGGTGCTGGAAATGATCAGGGCAAGGGTGGAGAGACCAGCCAGTCGCTTCATGCGGGGTACTTCCTCGATTAAACCAGTACGCCGGACTGGCGCAGGGCCGCACGGACTTTTTCGTGGCAGCCTTCGCTCAGCCAGGTGAGCGGCAGGCGGATGCCTTTTTGCATCAGGCCCATTTCCACCAGCGCCCACTTCACCGGAATCGGGTTGGCTTCGCAGAACAGGTCCTTGTGCAGCGGCATGAGTTTTTCGTTGATTGCGCGGGCCTTCTCGGCATTGCCCTCAAGGGCGGCCTCGCACAGATCGGCCATTTCGCGCGGGGCGACGTTGGCAGTGACGGAGATGTTGCCCTTGCCGCCCATCAGGATCAGCTCGACGGCGGTCGGATCGTCGCCGGACAGGACGATGAAGTCCTTGTCGACGCCGTCGAGGATGGCCTTGGCGCGCACCAGGTCGCCGGTGGCTTCCTTGATGCCGATGATGTTCTTGACCTTCGACAGGCGGATGACGGTCTCGGCCTGCATGTCGCAGGAGGTGCGGCCGGGTACGTTGTAGAGGATCTGCGGGATGTCGACGGCTTCGGCGATGTGCTTGAAGTGCTGGTACAGGCCTTCCTGGGTCGGCTTGTTGTAGTACGGCACGACGAGCAGGCAGGCGTCGGCGCCTGCGTTCTTCGCGTTCTGGGTCAGGTGGACGGCTTCGGCAGTGGAGTTGGCGCCGGTACCGGCAATGACTGGGATACGGTGGTTGCTGCGCTTGACGCGTTCGACCACATGCTTGATGACCAGGATGTGCTCCTCGACATCCAGCGTGGCGGACTCACCGGTGGTGCCGACAGCGACGATCGCGTGAGTGCCTTTTTCCAGGTGGAAGTCTACAAGTTTGTCGAGGCTGTCCCAATCAAGACGCCCTTGTGCATCCATGGGAGTGACCAATGCCACCATACTGCCCGCAATCATGTAACTGCTCCTGCCGGAAAAAGAGAGCGGTAATGGTACTGGCGCCATCGGCCTTGCACAAGCGAAGCAGGCGGGTGGAGCATTCCCCTTCGCGCTGCTTTTCGCTACCCTTCTCCCTTTGATCGGCACAGCGTGGCCCGCCGGGCCGTCGACAATGCTCCGCGCCAGCGTCCACGACCTCGATTGCGAGCCCGGGGCCCTGCCGACAGGAGGCTTATGCCTGTCCTGTGCCGACCGCTCATCGCTTTAGGAATGCTGCATGTCCACCCCCACTGTCCGCGAACAATTCCTTGTCATCAGTGCCTTGGGTCCCAACCCCATGGAGCTGGCCAACGTTCTCAGCCGCGCCGCCTTCGACAATCGCTGCGCGGTGATCACTTCGCGCCTGACCCGCCATGGCGAGACCAGTGCCCTGGTCTTGCAGGTCGGTGGCAGCTGGGATGCCCTGGCGCGCCTGGAGGCGGTACTGCCAGGCTTGGGCAAGAAGCACGGCCTGACCCTCGACGTAGTGCGCAGCGCCGATCAGGAAGTACGCCCCCAAGCCCTGCCCTACGTGGCCTATGTCAGCGCCGCCTATCGCCCGGATATCGTCAGCGAGCTGTGCCAGTTCTTCCTCGATCACCGCGTCGAGCTCGAGAGCATGACCTGCGACACCTACCTGGCCCCGCAGACCGGCAGCAGCATGCTCAATGCCCAATTCACCGTGATCCTGCCGGCCGGTACCCAGATCAGCTGGTTGCGCGACCAGTTCCTGGACTTCGCCGACGCCCTGAACCTGGATGCGCTGATCGAACCCTGGCGCCCACAGAATCCCATGTAAGGAAGCCCACCATGGCCGTAGCACTCGACCAACCCGTCGCCGACTTCCAGGCCCAGGCCACCAGCGGCCAGTCCGTTAGCCTGGCCGACCTCAAGGGCCAGCAAGTGGTGCTGTATTTCTACCCCAAGGACAGCACCCCGGGCTGCACCACCGAAGGCCAGGGTTTCCGCGACCAGCACGAAGCCTTCCGCGCCGCCAACACAGTGGTGTTCGGCGTCTCCCGCGATGGCATCAAGTCCCACGAGAACTTCAAGGCCAAGCAGGGCTTTCCGTTCGAGCTGATCAGCGACAAGGACGAGGCCCTGTGCCAGCTGTTCGACGTGATCAAGCTCAAGAAGCTGTACGGCAAGGAATACATGGGCGTGGACCGCAGCACCTTCCTGATCGACAAGAACGGCGTGCTACGCCAGGAATGGCGCGCAGTGAAGGTGCCCGGACATGTGGATGCGGTGCTGGCAGCCGCCCAGGCGCTGAACAAGCCCTGATATGAGCGCTCACCTCTTCGCGACTGAACCCGCGAAGAGGTGAGCGGTTACAATATGGGCGCCACTGAAGGCTCGTGCCTTGGCCAGGCATCGAGCACGGCCTTGAACAGTGTTGCCAGCGGGATCGCGAAGAAGATCCCCCAGAACCCCCACAGCCCGCCAAACAACAGTACTGCGCAGATGATCGCCACCGGGTGCAGGCTGACTGCCTCGGAGAACAACAGCGGCACCAGCACGTTGCCATCGAGCGCCTGGATGATCGCGTACACCGCCATTAGATAGATGAACTGGTCGCCCCAGCCCCATTGGAACAACGCGATCAAGGTCACCGGCACGGTCACCACCACCGCTCCCACATAGGGCACCACCACCGACAACCCCACCAGCAAGGCCAGCAGCGCCGCATAGTTGAGCCCCAAGCTGATAAAGGCGATGTACGTGGCAATACCGCAGATCAGGATCTCGATACCTTTGCCGCGGATGTAATTGGCGATCTGCCGGTTCATTTCATCGCCTACACGATTGAGCAGCGTACGCTGACGTGGCAGGTAGCCACCAACCCAATGGGCGATCAGCTCACGATCCTTGAGGAAGAAGAACACCAGGATCGGCACCAGCACCAGGTAGATCATCGCATTGACCAACAGCGGCAGGCTGGACAGGGAGAACGTCAGCGCCCACTGGCCGAACTTGCCGATCTCACCACGCACCGACTCGATGGCGCGCAGCACTTGTTCATCGGAGACCAGGTGCGGATAACGCTCTGGCAGCAACAGCAGCAGCGACTGCCACTTACCCAGCATGCCCGGCAGCTCGTTGAACAGCGTGATCAACTGGTGCCAGAGCAACGGAACCAGCACCAGCAGGAACACCGCCAGTGCCCCCATGAACAACGCGAACACCAGCCACACCGCCAGCCGGGTGGGAACGTGCAAACGCTCCAAGGCATTGACCAGGCCCTGCATGAGAAACGCCAGGACCATCCCGGCCAGCACCGGTGCGAGCATGCCGCCCAGGGTCAGCACTGCAGTGAAAGCCAGGAACAGCAGCACTGCCAACACCACCGCCTCCTCATCGGAGAAGTAGCGCTGCATCCAGTCTCGAAGCACTTTGAACATTAATGATCCTTGGGATAAGACTCAGGCCTTGCGCAGCCAGTAGGTGTAGACACCGGCCTCGGCGGTTTCACGAAGCAGCGTATGACCGGCGAGCTGGGCAAAAGTGCGGAAGTCGCGCTGGGAGCCGGCGTCGGTGGCGATCACCTTCAGTACCGCGCCGCTGGCCAGCCGATTGAGCTCCATCTTTGCCTTGAGCAAAGGCAAGGGGCAATTGAGCCCACTGGCATCGAGTTCGGCATCGCAGGTGGGTGTGTCGATCATCCGGGCATCTCCTGGCGGGGCATCAGCATTGCAGACAAGTTCGCTAGGATAACGCCACTGGTCGCCAACGTGTGAGCCAGCTACAGTAAGGCTCTTTGATCGATGCGAGCTTCATGCATGAATCTACTGCGCCCCACCCTGTTGACGCTGGCCTGCCTGATGGCCCTTCCCGGTCATGCCGACGACCTGCCGTCACTGGGCGACGCCAGTTCCGCGATCGTCTCGCCGCAGCAGGAGCACCAACTGGGCCGGGCCTGGCTTAGCCTGCTGCGCGGCCAGGTCAACCAGCTGAACGATCCGCAGCTCAAGGACTACGTCGAGACCAGCGTCTACAAGCTGGCCGAAACCAGCCAACTGCAGGACCGCCGCCTGGAGTTCATCCTCATCGACAGCCGTGAGCTCAACGCTTTCGCCGCCCCCGGCGGGATCGTCGGGGTCAACGGCGGCCTGTTCCTCAACGCCCAGACCGAAGGCGAGTACGCCTCGGTCCTGGCCCACGAACTGGCGCACTTGTCCCAGCGCCACTTCGCCCGGGGCGTCGAGGCTCAGCAGCGCATGCAACTGCCCATGATGGCCGCGCTGCTGGCCGGTATCGTGCTGGCGGCCGGTGGTGGTGGCGACGCCGGCATCGGCGTGATCGCCGGCACCCAGGCCGCAGCGATCCAGGAACAGCGCCGCTTCTCTCGACAGAACGAACAGGAAGCCGACCGCATCGGTATCCTCAACCTGGAAAAAGCCGGTTACGACCCCCGCAACATGCCCAGCATGTTCGAGCGCCTGGCCCGCCAGTATCGCTATGACGCCAAGCCCCCGGAATTCCTGCTCACCCACCCGGTCACCGAATCGCGTATCGCCGACACCCGCAACCGCGCTGAACAAGCGCCCAAAGGCGGGGTCGAGGACAGCGCGCGCTACCAGCTGATCCGCGCCCGCGTCGCGCTGATCTACGAAGGCACACCAGGCCTGGCGGCCAAGCGCTTCCGTGCCCAGCTAGACGAAGACCCCACCCTGGATGCCGCGCGCTATGGCCTGGCCATCGCCCAGATCAAGGGCGGCCAGCTCAACGAAGCGCGGGCCAACCTGCAGCCGCTGCTGGCCAAGGCGCCCAACGACATCACCTACAACTTGGCGCAGATCGACCTGGACATCACCAACAACCGCCTGGCCGACGCCCAACAGCGGGCCGAGCGCCTGCGCGCGCTGTACCCGAGCAGCTACCCGCTGCAACAGATACGGGCCGACCTTCTGATCAAGCAGAATCGCCCCGCCGAGGCGGAAAAGGTATTGGATGATCTGATCAAACGCCGACCGGACGATCCGGACGTGTGGTACGACGTCGCCGAGGTGCGCGGATTGTCAGGCAACACTATTGGCCTGCACCGGGCACGTGCCGAGTACTTCACCTTGGTCGGCGACTTCGACCAAGCCATCCAGCAACTGGACTACGCCAAACGCCGCGCAGGCAGCAATTTCCCACTGGCCTCGCAGATCGATCAGCGCCAGCGGGAAATCATGGAACAGCAACGGATGGTCAAGGAGATGATGGGCCGCTAAGGCCAAGGGGGCGCTTTGCGCCCCAGGGCAATGCGGGTCAGGCGTTGCCGGAAAGCTTCAAGCGCGCTGCCTGGGTGAAATCAAGCATGCGATTGAGCGGTTTGATCGCTTTGGGCACCAGCGCAGGATCCACGAAGATCTCGTTGCTGCCCTTGCGCAGGCAGTCGAGGGTGCGCTCCAGGGTGTTCATGGCCATCCACGGGCAATGGGCACAGCTACGGCAGGCCGCACCGTTACCCGCGGTGGGCGCTTCGACGAACTCCTTGTCCGGGCACAGCTGCTGCATCTTGTAGAAGATGCCGCGGTCGGTGGCGACGATGAACGTCTTGTTCGGCAGCGTCTGGGCTGCCTTGATCAGCTGGCTGGTAGAGCCCACCGCGTCGGCCAGTTCGATCACCGCCTCCGGCGATTCCGGATGGACCAGGATCGCCGCGTCCGGATACAGCGCCTTCATGTCGGCCAACTGGCGCGACTTGAATTCCTCATGCACGATGCAAGCGCCATCCCACAGCAGCATGTCGGCACCTGTTTGCTTCTGGATGTAGCGCCCCAGGTGCTGGTCGGGCCCCCAGATGATCGTCTCGCCGTTGTCCATCAGGCTCTCTACGATCTCCAGCGCGCAGCTGGAAGTCACCACCCAGTCTGCCCGCGCCTTCACCGCCGCCGAAGTATTGGCGTAGACCACCACGGTGCGCTCCGGGTGCTGGTCGCAGAAGGCCGAAAACTCCTCCACCGGGCATCCCAGGTCAAGGGAGCAGGTCGCTTCCAGCGTCGGCATCAGCACGCGTTTTTCCGGGGTGAGGATCTTCGCGGTCTCACCCATGAAACGCACGCCTGCCACTACCACGGTACTGGCGGGATGGTTCTTGCCGAAGCGAGCCATTTCCAGGGAGTCGGACACACAGCCGCCCGTTTCCTCGGCCAGCGCCTGAATCACCGGGTCGCAATAGTAATGGGCCACCAGCACGGCGTTCTGGGCCTTGAGCTCGGCAGCGATGGCCGCACGGTAATCGGCCTCCTGCTCGGGCGTCAGCGGATTGGGCTGCTTGGCATCAAGATGAGCTTGAACCAACAGGCGTTCGGAAATCTGGGTCATGATCGCTGAACCTGCAGGCGCATGTGCGCGTCAGTCGAGTGTATCACCCGGCCCTGGCAGATCGGCTAAAGGGTGCCGGATGGCCGAGTGACCATCGCGACCCATCTGCGGGCGCGGACTATTATCGGAGGCCGAAGGCTACAGACAATCGCGCCAATTCAAAAGCCTTTTTTACGCCCCCAGGCCAGGGCCGACGGGGTGTCTGCACTGGCCTGGGCGAACGCATCTCACCCTTGTGACGACAGCGCCGCCAGATGAGCGCCCAACAGCACACCGAACTCCGTCAGGGTCATCTTCCTGCCGTTGAAGTCGACGATACCATCGGCATAATTCAGGCTGGAGATCACGTCATCGCCCTGCACAGTTCCCATGCCACTCTGCAACGCCATCATGCCGACCATCTCCCCCGCCTGACGCGACTGCATCGCGATGGCCTGGGCATCCGTCTGGCCGTCCAGCAAGGCCTGCAGGGTCGCCAGATCCCCGAGCATCGGCTTGGAGACGGACAGCTTGCTTTGCAGGCGGCTGACCATCTGCTCGCCTACCTGGGTCGGTGTCAGATCGAACGAGGGCGGATTGGCCAGGTCCACCGCCAAACTGAAACGACTCTCGCCGTTAGCCGTCTTGAATGACAACTCCTCCAACGCGACCTGCGGCTTGGCTGCGAGCATTCTCTGCAAGTCCGCCTGAACCTTCGCCCGCTCTTGCGGCGTCATCTCGAACGAAGGCTGCGCCTCTCCCCGGGCCGCGCTTTGCTGCAGTTGCGGCATGCGGGACTGGTACCAAGCGATCAACCCCTGCATTGCCGGGATGTCTATGGATTTCATGCTCCAGATCATCCGCCCGCTGCCCACCGCGCGTCCGGCGTAGGTAATGTCGGCGACCTTGTACTCCAGGCGTCCGGACAGCTTGTCTTCGCCCTCGGCGTCATAGCGATTGTTCTGCTCCAGGCCTTTGAGCACCAGGACTTCCTGCTTGTCGCCCAAGGTCACTTGGGTTTCGGCCAATGTCATGTCCAGATTGCCGACATAGATCATGTCATGGCCGGTGCCTTTCAGATCGCCAGCGACCTTGAAGCCGTTGAGCAGCACTTTGACCGGGGGCTGGTCGTCACCGACCAGATTCAGCGCCAGTCGCTCGGCCTTGCCGTCGACCCGCATCGATTGGCCGTCACGATCCCCCCGCAGCAGCAGGCGCATGCCGGAGAAATCGAGACTGCTGCCGTCATCTTCGCTGAACTTGACAGGGGCCAGACGGATGTCGCTGGACAAGCTGCCGTCATAGCCCAAGCTGACCTGGCTGGTGATCGGCGCCTGTTCGCCGGCGGCGGTGTACCAAGACGCGGTAGCATCGTCCTTGTCCAACTGACTGTTGCTGGTGGCCAGGACCGGCGCCAGATTCAGGGATTTGACCCGCGACCAGGGGAACGGGCCATGTTCGATTCGGTCGGTCACGCCCAAGTCGAAGCTCAGCGGCTCGCCTTCGCCTAGCCAGAGGTCTTTGGCTTTGATCCGGTAATGCGCGGTACTGGTGAAGAAGTGCTGATCCAACGAGACCAGTTCCAAGGTCATGCTGCCCCCGGTACCGGCGACCGCTTTCTTCAGTTGCTCGTTGCCCAGGGCAATGGAACGCTCCAGCTCTGCGGGCAATTGCTTGCCCGTGTACCAGGCGCCGCCGGCGGTGACGGCGGCGATGACGACGGCCAGGCCGCAGAGAATGCCTACTGATTTCTTCATGAATAAGACCGATTGCTGTCCATAGGAGGCTGATACGCGGCACCCAGCGCCACGCGGGGAGCCAAGATTATCACTGCCCGCAAAGGGACGCCTGGGCGCGCGATCTTTGCATCGCTGCAATGTAAAGTTTTACGAACACAATAATCGACATAGCGACGGTAACATTCCAAAAAACGACCACTCATCTGGATAAACCGTCGATAAAACTTCATCAAAGTTACATCTTGTCACGTTTCACTTGACACCATCCCGCCCTTCGATTTTTATTTTCACCACCCGCCCAGCGCCCCACAAACGAAGAAGAACAGCGCCGCCATCATGACTTCAGTCCGCCCGCCACCTTCGACGTTTTAGGCCCTGCCAGCCCGACACAGGCGTCTCTCGCGCCCATATCCGCTCCGACAAAAAAGGTGAACAACATGGAGCCCACCCGCTCGCTCTTGCCGTGCCTGTCACACACCGTGCCCGCCTCCCAGCCCCAGGAGCGTTGCCAGCATGCAGCCTGACCACAGCACTCACGGCACCGCCCAACTGAGAAAGTCCCTGCGTCTCTGGCACGTGGTCATCATCGGCCTGGCCTACCTCACGCCGATGACCGTGTTCGACACCTTCGGCATCGTCTCCGGCCTCACCGCCGGACATGTCCCAAGCGCCTACATCCTGGCGCTGGCCGGCATTCTGTTCACCGCGCTGAGCTACGGCACGCTGGTGCGCCGCTTCCCGCAATCCGGCTCGGCCTACACCTACACCCAACGCGCCATCAACAAGCACGTGGGCTTCCTGGTGGGCTGGGCCTCGCTGCTGGATTACCTGTTGCTGCCGATGATTAACGCCTTGCTGGCCAAGCTGTACCTCTCGGCGATGTTCCCGGAAGTCCCTGAATGGGTATGGGTCGTGGGGTTCGTCACCCTGATCAGCCTGATCAACATGCGCAGCATCAACTTGGTGGCAAGCTTCAACACCCTGTTCGTCGGCGTGCAGATCGTGATCATGACGGTGTTCGCGTACCTCTGCGTGCGCGGTCTGAGCCAAGGTGAAGGGATGGGTACCGCCTGGACCCTGCAACCGTTCGCCGACGACCAGACCCATCTCAACGCCCTGGTCGCGGGCGCGACCATCCTGTGCTTCTCGTTCCTGGGGTTCGACGCGGTCTCCACCCTGTCGGAGGAAACCCGCAATCCCGAAAAGGTCATCCCGCGTGCGATCTTCCTCGTGGCCCTGATCGGCGGCTTGATGTTCATCCTCATGTCGTTCTTCATCCAGGCGTTCTTCCCAACCATGGAGCGTTTCCACGACCAGGAAGCGGCCTTGCCGGAAATCGCGCTCTACGTCGGCGGCATGCTGTTCCAGTCGATCTTCATCGTCTGCACCGTGATCAACACCATCGCCTCGGGCCTGGCATCGCAGACCAGCGTCTCGCGCCTGCTGTATGTGATGGGCCGCGACAAAGTCATCCCCCAGGGGCTGTTCGCACGCCTGCACCCACGCTACAAGACTCCGGTGCTGAACATCGCCGTGGTCGGTCTGATTTCCCTGTCGGCGATCTTCTTCGACTTGGTGACGGCCACCTCGATCATCAACTTCGGCGCGCTGGTAGCCTTCAGCTTCGTCAACCTCTCGGTGATCATCCACTGCTACCTGCGCGAGGGCCTCAACAAGGGGCTGGCGAACAAGCTGAAATACCTGGTGTTGCCAACCATCGGTTTCTGCATCATTGCCATGCTCTGGCTGAACCTGAACGTGGATTCACTGCTGTTCGGCGGCGTCTGGGCCGCGTGCGGCGTGCTATATCTAGCCTGGTTGACCAAGGCGTTCAGGGTCGCGCCGCCGACCTACCTCGCCGAATGAGACTGCCTGTCGACGACGCCCGCGCTTGATCGCGGGCGTTGTCCTTGATGAGAAGGAAAGCTCCCATGTTCCTGCGCCGCCTCTCCATCCAATGGAAGATTACGCTCCTTGCCGGCTTGTGCCTGTTGACCATCGTAGTGCTGCTGGTAGCCACCTCGCTGTTCCAGGCCAAGCGCAGCGCGGTTCAGGTCTTCCAGGCCAACACCGAACTGCTCGACCAAAGCGCGCGCCTGCGCCTGCAGGCCCACGCCGAAAGCCAAGCCTTGCGCGTGCAACGCTATTTCATGGATGCCTACCAGTACGGCAACGGCTTCGCCCGCCTGGTGCAGGCGCTTCGGGAACGCGGCGGCGAAGACCTGCGTGCCGAGCTCGTCAAGCAAGCCCGTCAGGCGCTGGCCGGCAACCCGGATCTGATCGGCCTGTACCTGGTGTTCCAGCCCAACGCCCTGGATCGACAGGACGCCCGCTTCGTCGGCCAGGATGCCAGCGGTAGCAACGATATCGGTCGCTACTCGTTCTACTGGTCCCAGCCGAGCCCTGGCACCCTCGAATCCGAGGTCATGCCTGAGTCCATGCTGGCCGACACCAGCACCGCAGCCAACGGATCCCCCTACAACCGCTGGCTGACCTGCCCTCTGGAGACCGCTAAAGCCTGCGTGTTGGACCCTTACTTCGACGAGGTCAGCGGTCGCCAGGTCCTGATGACCAGCATTGCCTTGCCCTTGTTGGAAAACGGCAAGGTGATCGGCGTGGTCGGCCTGGACATCGGCCTGGACAACCTGCAGCAATTGAGCCTGGCCGGGCGCCAGGAGCTGTTCGACGGTCAAGGTCAAGTCAGCATCGTCAGCCCCGCCGGCCTGTTGGCCGGGCACAGCCAGGACAGCGCCCAGCTGAGCAAGACACTGGAACAGGCCTTTGGGGATCAAGCCGGCGAACTCGCCGGACCGATACGTGCCGGCCAGGCCGTGGAGCGCCTCGATCACGGCTTGATGCGCATCTCGCGCCCCTTCGCGCCGATCCCGCAGGCCGAAGCCTGGCAGGTGCTGCTGGAACTGCCGGAGGCTGTTCTGCAAGCACCCGCGGTCGCTCTCAACCAGCGCCTGGACGCACACAACCAGACCGCCAACCTTACCAGCCTGCTGGTTGGCCTGGCCGCCGCCGTGCTGGGCCTGCTACTGGTGTGGCTGACAGCCCGTGGCGTGACCCGGCCGATCCTTGCCGTGGCCGAGCGCCTGCGTGACATCGCCAGCGGCGAAGGCGACCTGACCCGGCGCCTGGATTACACCCGCGAGGATGAACTGGGCCAACTGAGCGGTTGGTTCAACCGTTTCCTGGACAAGCTCCAGCCGGTGATCGCCCAGGTCAAAGGCTCGTTGCAGGACGCCCGCGGCACCGCCGATCAGTCCGCAGCCATCGCCAGCCAGACCAGCGGCGGTATGCAGCAGCAGCAACGGGAAATCGAACAGGTGGCCACCGCCGCCAATGAAATGAGCGCCACCGCCCAGGACGTCGCGCGCAATGCCTCCCAGGCGGCCCAGGCCGCGCGCGGCGCCGACCAAGCCACCCATGAAGGCCTGGAACTGGTGGCGGTCACCCGCCAGGCCATCGACCAGCTGGTGAGCGACATGGACAACGCCATGAATCAGGCACGCGCACTGGCCGGGCGTAGCGAGCAGATCGGCTCGGTGCTTGAGGTGATTCGCTCGATTGCCGAACAGACCAACCTGCTGGCGCTCAATGCCGCCATCGAAGCCGCGCGCGCTGGCGAAGCCGGGCGCGGCTTCGCGGTAGTCGCCGACGAAGTGCGCAGCCTGGCCCAACGTACACAGGTGTCGGTGCAGGAGATCCGCCAGGTCATCGAGGGGCTGCAACAAGGCACCCACGATGTGGTCGGCGCGATGCACGAGGGCCAGCGTCAGGCCCAGGACAGCGCCACACGCATGGAGCAGGCGCTGCCCGCCCTGCAAAGGATCGGCGAGGCAGTGGCGGTGATCAGCGACATGAACCTACAGATCGCCTCGGCCGCCGAAGAGCAGAGCGCCGTGGCTGAGGAGGTCAATCGCAACGTAGCCGGCATCCGCGATGTCACCGAGTCGCTGTCCGGACAGGCCGACGAATCGGCCCGCATCAGCCAGGCATTGAATCGCCTGGCCAATCAACAACAGGCCTTGATGGAACAGTTCAAGGTCTGAAGCCCCACGACGGGGACGACACTTAAAAGGATGGCTGCCCTTGGGGCAGCCTTGATGGAGCCCCACGATGGGAAAACCGTTTTTCGACCTGACCAGCGAACAAGGCGTGCTACGCCTGTCCATCGCGGTCACCCTGTTCATCGCCTTGATCGGCATCGCCTTCGGCCTGGCGTCAGGCTCGTTCTCGATTGTCTTCGATGGTGTCTACTCACTGGTCGATGCCAGCATGAGCGGACTGTCGCTGGTGGTGGTCAAGCTGATCACCTCCCACGCCCGGGCCGAGCGCATGTCACGCAAGCTGCGCGAGCGCTTCACCATGGGCTTCTGGCACCTCGAACCCATGGTTCTGGCGCTCAACGGCATCCTGCTGACTGGCGTTGCGCTCTATGCCTTGATCAACGCCGCCAGCAGCCTGCTCGAGGGCGGGCGGGACCTGGAGTTCGGCGTGGCACTGGTGTACGCCGTGGTGACTGTTTGCGCGTGCCTGGCAATCGCCATCGCCGAGGCCCGTGCCAACCGCAAGATCGGCTCGGACTTCGTGCGCATGGACGTCAAAGGTTGGGTGATGTCAGCCAGCATCACGGCGGCGCTGCTGGTGGCCTTTTGTGTCGGCTACCTGGTACAGGGCACCCAATGGGCCTGGATCTCCCCCTACATCGACCCGGCGGTGCTGGCGCTGGTCTGCCTGGTCATCATCCCGCTGCCGATGTCGGTAGTCCGCCAGGCGCTCTCGGAAATGTTCCTGGTGACCCCTGGCGACCTGAAGCAACACGTGGACGATGTCGCCCAAGCCTTCGTCGCCCAACACGGCCTGCAGTCGTATCGGGCCTACGTGGCCAAGGTCGGCCGCTCGCGGGAAATCGAACTCTACTTCATCGTACCGGCCACCATGGCTGCCAGGACCATCGCCGAGTGGGATGCCCTGCGCGACGAGATCGGCAACGCCATCGGCGGCGAAGGTCCGGACCGTTGGCTCACGGTGGTGTTCACAGGCGATCCGGAATGGGCTGAATAGCATCAGCCCTTTGCCACCATGGCAAGCAAGCCCTTCAGAGAGATGGAAACGCCTTGACGAGGCCTTCCTGCAGGCTTTCCAGGCCAGGGCGGGCGTAGCCCTCGGTGCTGCGCTCGATGGACCAGGCCTTGTCCAGGTGAATCTGCTCCGGTGTGACCGGCACCGGGTCGGCGATCCCGAAACTGGAGTAGTAGTCCTGGAACTTGAACTCCCACTGCGGGTAGCGCTTCATGCACAACCACTGGTTCGGGACACCATAGGAGTCCGCGACGATCAGGCCGTGCAGGCTCGTCGACAAGACGAACTCGCACGACGCGATCTCCTCGAGCACCTGCTTGACCGGTGAGAACACATCGATCACTCGCGACCCCGGGATCAACGACAGCAGGCTGGCGATTTCAGGCGAATTGCGATGATTGATATGCGGGATGATGCCTACCCGAATGGTCTTCAACGCCGGCTTCTTGACCAATGAAGAAGCCAACAAGCCCGGGTCACCCAGGACCGGCTGGCCCTTCAGGCCCTTTATCTGCTCCAGGCACTTGCGACCACGGACCGCGTGATAGTGGTGGTGGCCGGAGAACACATCGCCCGGCGTGCTGGAGCCGGTACCCCAGACATGCAACTTACGACGAACCCCCCACGTCCTGGCCTTCTTTTCACGGGCCAGGATACTGCCGATGGCGATCATTTCCGCCTCTTTGACCGGGCTGTGCACCACCTTGCGCCCAGAGACGAATTCCACGGTCAAAGCGGACAAATAATCACCAAAGTTCTGTTTGCCAGCATCGTCGCGCCCACTGCCACGACTCCAGAAAAGTTTGATCGGTTTCATGCCCGGGTAAATCCTCTCGCTCGCGGTACTTCGCTCGCGCCAACAGGACAGCGAAAACAGCGTGTTTATTTGGCGGGCAATATATAGGAATTGACTTATTGATTGGAGCGCCTTCGAGCTGTTAATACCCTGCGCGCAATACAATTGCGCAATATCCCTTCTTATCTCATGGATATACGTTGACGTTATTTTCACGCCCACTCCGCTAGCGTCGCAGCCTTTCCGGCAGCCGGCCCCTTGGCTGCCATCGAGTTTCAACGAGGCACACGTGGCAAGCACTACATCCCCAACGATTCGCAAAGGCATGGACTGGGCCGGGCTGGGCTGGCTCCTGCTGTTCTTCTGGTATTTCTCCGGCATCACCCAGGCACTGCTCATGTTCAGCGGCACGACCGGCTTCTCCGGGTTTCGCGATGCGCTGTTTCTGAGCACCCTGTGGCTTGCCCCGGTCCTGCTGCTGCCCCGCCACACTCGCCTCATCAGCGCGCTGATCGGTCTGGTGCTATGGGCGGCTTCGCTGGTGGGCCTGAGCTACTTCGGTATTTACCGCCAGGAATTTTCCCAAAGCGTCATCTTCGTGATGTTCGAGTCCAATACCGCCGAGGCCGGTGAATACTTCAGCCAGTATTTCAGCCTCTGGCTGTGCCTGGGCCTGGTGCTGTACACCCTGGTTGCGGTAGCCCTGTTCAAACGTGTCCGGCCAGTCACTCTCCCGCTGCGCAGCCGGATCCCGTTGGTCATCCTGCTGTTGGCGGCCAATCTGGTGTTCCCCTTCTACAAGCAATTGGTGACTCAGCAACGTACGTTCGCCGAAGCAGTGGAAAAGGTTCAGCAGCGCATGGAGCCGGCGGTGCCTTGGCAACTGGTGGTCGGCTACCAGCAGTACCGTCAGCAACTGGACAACATGCAGAAGCTGCTGGAGCAGAACGCAGCCCTGCCGCCGCTCAAAGACCTCAAGGACAGCAGCGGCGACGCGCCGCGCACCCTGGTGCTGGTACTGGGCGAGTCCACCACCCGTGAACACATGCATCTGTACGGCTATGGCCGGGATACCACGCCGGAACTCGACGCTCTGGCCGCCAACGACAAGAACCTCAGCGTATTCCGCAACGTGGTGTCGCCACGCCCTTACACCATCGAGGTGATGCAGCAGATCCTGACCTTCGGCGACCAGAAGAACCCGGACCGCTTCCTCACCGACCCGTCGCTGATCAACCTGATGAAACAGGCCGGTTACAAGACCTTCTGGATCACCAACCAGCAGACGATGACCAAGCGCAACACCATGCTGACCACGTTCTCCCAGCAAACGGATGTGCCGGTCTACCTGAACAATCAGCGCAACCAGAACGCCAGCCAATACGACGAAGTGGTGCTCGCCCCCTTCGAGAAAGCGCTGCAGGACCCAGCCGAGAAGAAGTTCATCATCGTCCACCTGCTCGGCACGCATATGGACTACCGCTATCGCTATCCGGATGCCTACGACCACTTCAAGGATAACCAGGGCGTGCCGGGGGTCCTGACGCCTGACGAGGTGCAGACCTACAACTTCTATGACAACGCGGTGCGCTACAACGACTATGTGGTCTCGAACTTGATCAAACAGTATTCGGCCACCACCCCCAACGGTTTCTTGCTGTACCTTTCCGACCATGGCGAGGACGTCTACAGCTCCGGCAACCACGACCGCCTGGGGCGCAACGAAGGCGCACCGACCCGGCCGATGTACACCATTCCGTTCCTGCTCTGGACTTCGCCAAGCTGGCAGGCTGCACACCCGCGCGACCTGCAGGCCATGACCGACCGGGCTTACAGCAGCTCTCATCTGATCCACACGCTGTCCGACCTGGCAGGTCTGAGCTACGACCGTTACGAGCCCGCCAAGAGCCTGGTAAGCCCACAATTTGTCGTGGCACCCCGCTGGATCGGCGACCCCTACAGCAAGAACGGGCTGCGTGAGTTCGATGCCTTGCCTACGGACAAGACCGACAAGGAACAGCAGACCGTTACCAGCGCCAAGGTGCAACCGGACAAGACCTGAATCACGCCCTCCCCCAAACAAAAAGCCGGTGCCTGGACGATCCAGGCACCGGCTTTTTTTTTCTGAGGCCGTCTGTAGGTAAGCGCCATCTAGTTTATGAGTTTTTTTCCGCCAATTTGCAAAGCATGACTACCAAGTCATACAAAATGACGAGAAAAACTGTCTTTTTGACGACCATACAACCCTATAAATAGAGCGGTACAACGAAATTTGTCGCGTTTGTCGCGCAAACGTTGGCCTACATTATGACAGGTCAAAAAACACACAATCATTCCAAAACAGAATGATGTCTTGCCTAAAGGTCGTTTGTTCCAATGTCATTTGCAGACCGATACTGATCTCGATCAATAAAACCCGCGATTGCACAGGAGACACCGCACGGTTGACGACCGGCTCAACGCGCATTGGGCCTTGCTGCTCGGCCAGCCTGGATCGCAGGCGCCACCAGAAAACAAAAACAAATCCAAAAAATGAACGCAGGTCAAAAGGTTGCCCATGACCCATTCCAATAAAAACGCGAGTTCGGCTACCACCAGCAACACCTCCGGTCACCTGAAGAGAACCCTGAACAGCCGCCACCTGAACATGATTGCCATTGGCGGCTCCATCGGCACCGGGCTCTTCGTTTCCTCTGGCGCCACCATTGCGCAATCCGGTCCCGGCGGCGCACTGCTCTCCTTCGCGATCATCGGCTTGATGGTCTACTTCCTGATGACCAGCCTGGGCGAGCTTGCCGCCTGCATGCCGGTCAGCGGCTCGTTCGCGACCTATGCCTCGCGCTATGTCGACGAAAGCTTCGGTTTTGCCTTGGGCTGGAACTACTGGTACTCCTGGGCCGTGACCATTGCGGTCGACTTGGTGGCCGTGCAGATCATCATGTCCTACTGGTTCCCCGACACGCCCGGGGTAATCTGGAGCGCTCTGTTCCTGGGCCTGCTCTTTGCCTTGAACGTCGCTTCCGTACGCTTTTTCGGCGAGACGGAATTCTGGTTCGCCCTGATCAAAGTCATCACCATCGTCGCCTTCATCATCACCGGTGTGCTGATGCTGCTGGGCATCCTCGACGGCGGCCAGGAGGGCGGTGCGCACCTGTGGCAGATCGGCGATGGCCCGATCGCCGGCGGCCTGCCTGCACTGATCGGCGTGGCCATGATCGTCGGCTTCTCGTTCCAGGGGACCGAGTTCGTCGGCATCGCAGCCGGGGAAACCGAAAACCCTGGGCGCAACATTCCCAAGGCCGTCCGCCAGATCTTCTGGCGCATCCTGCTGTTCTATGTCTGCACCATTATCGTGATCGGCCTGCTGATCCCCTACACGGACCCACGCCTACTCAAGGATGGGCTGTCCGACATCACCATCAGCCCGTTCACCTTGATCTTCGAGAAAGCCGACATGCTGGCTGCTGCCGCCCTCATGAACGCGGTCATCCTCACCTCCGTGCTGTCGGCCGGCAACTCAGGGATGTACGCCTCGTCGCGCATGCTCTACAGCCTGGCTGTCGAGCGCAAGGCTCCGGCACTGTTCGCCAAGCTCACCCGCTCGGGTACGCCGGTCTGGGCGTTGCTCGCCACCACAGTGGTGGCGGGACTGTGCCTGCTGAGCTTCCTGTTCAGCCCCGGCAAGCTCTACCTGTGGCTGTTGAATACCTCCGGGATGCTGGGGTTCATCGCCTGGCTGGGCATCGCCATCAGCCACTACCGCTTCCGCCGCGGCTACAAGCTGCAGGGCAACAGCCTCGACAAGCTCCCGTACGTTTCGAAGTTCTTCCCGTTCGGGCCGTTCTTTGCCTTCGCCCTGTGCATGGTCGTCATGCTGGGTCAGAACTACCAGGCCTTTATCGGAGATCGCATCGACTGGGTAGGTGCGGCTGCGACTTACATCGGCTTGGTGCTGTTCGCGGTGATGTGGTACGGCCACAAGTTGATCACCCGATCGCGCATCGTCCGCTACCGGGAAATGGATTTCAGCGTGATCGAAACCAGACGCAGACAAGACGAACGAAAAGCCCAGAGCAACTTGGATGGCGTTGCGCTAGGCCAACAGGTCTCGGCCTGAACCACCAAGGCGCCGAGCACCTGCCCGGCGCCTTGTTGCCTTGAGCGAATGCCCACTACCGCGTAGGACCACCGATGAGCACCGATTTCAGCAAATCCTTCTACGAAGCCTCCGTCGCACGCGCTTCGTACCCCGTCCACTCGGGCCGCACCGATACCCGGGTGTGCATCCTCGGCGGCGGCCTGGCCGGCCTTTCGACCGCCCTGGGGCTTGCCGAACGCGGCGTCACTGACGTGGTGGTGCTGGAGTCGCAGCAGGTGGGGCATGGCGCCTCAGGGCGCAACGGGGGGTTTGTATTCGGCGGCTACAGCCTGGGCAACGCGGACCTGCTGTCCACCCTGGGCGCCACCGAAGCACGCAGGCTGTACCAGCTGACAGTCAACGCCGTCGACCTGATCCGCACGCGCGCCCGCCAATACGCCATCGATTGCGACCTGGTCGATAAAGGCGTGATCCTCGCCAACTGGTTCAACGATCCGGCCCGCCTGGAAAAACCGCGCCAATTGATGAAGCAGGCCTACGGTGTTGAGTGGGAATGCATTTCTGCCGGCGAACTCAAGGAAATGCTCAACACCGACCGCTACTACGGTGGGCTGCTGGAGCGCAACGCATTCCACTTTCACCCTCTGAAGTATGTGTGCGGGGTGGCACGCACCATCACCGACCTCGGCGCGCGCCTGTTCGAGCACTCCCCCGTGCTCGGCATTGAAAAGCGCTCAGGCAAATATGTGGTGCGGACCCAAGGCGGTGAAGTGCATGCAGAAGAAGTGATGTTCTCAGGTGGCGGCTACGCACGAGGCATCTATCGCCCCGTCGAACGCGCGGTACTGCCGATTGCCACCTACGTGGTTGCCACCCAACCCCTGGGGGCGCGACTGAAGGACGCCATTGCCTGCGAATCGGCTGTCTATGACACCCGCTTTGCATTCGATTACTACCGCCCCCTGCAAGACACCCGCATCCTGTGGGGCGGGCGCATCTCCATCCTCGATCGCGGGCCCGAGGCCATCGCCAAGCTGCTCAAGACGGACCTGGTCACGGTCTACCCTCAGCTCGAGGATGTAGAGATCGACTATTCCTGGGGCGGCCTGATGAGCTATGGGCGCCACCAGATGGCCCAGATCGGCCAGGATGACAATGGCATCTGGCACGCGGTCGGCTTCGGTGGCCACGGCATGGCGCCAACCACGGTTGCCGGCGAAGTACTCGCCGATGCCATTGCGCGCAGGCTTCCTGTGCCAGAGGGCTTCGGGCAGTTCGGCCTGACCCGCACCTTCGGCCTCGCTGGCCTCGTGGCCGCCCAGGCGACCTATACCACCTACCAGGCCATCGATGCCTTCGATGCCCGACGCCTGAACAAATGAAACCGAGCGCGTTTCGCCAGCTGACTAACGCGTTTTTCTGAGCAGGGTTGCCTTGAACCTGCGCAGATTGTTCATCACCGGACGCAAGAGCCGACTTCTATCCAGGAAGGACAGCTCATGCAGATCGGTGCGCGAAGGGCGTTGATAGCCAAGGTTCCGGGTGAAATAGAACGCCCGTAGATCCTTGTTCGTGTGGATCAACGTGTTGAGGGCTGCGTCGTAATGCATAGGCCCGCCGTCGGGGTGACCCGGCGGCCGTTGCAGGATCTGGAACAAAAAATCCCTCAACCGTTCGATGCATTGGCCGTTCACTGCATAAAAGTGGGACAGGTGGATAGGACGATCGACCACCTGCCAGCCCGGCACATTGGCTTCCTCCTCGAACGGATGCCCGAAGTAGACGATGTCCCACTCCATCCCCTGCAGGGACTCGATCGCTTGTTTGCCGTACTGGGCGATGCGTCTGGAAAACTGGATATCGTCCTCCAGAATGAGGATGTTGTTCACTTTTGATCGGATGGCGTCTTCCAATATCCCGAGATGGCTCAGAAAGCACCCCCTCGCCCCAGCACTTGGGAAGCCCTCCCCCTCGCTGGGTGTAACCGCGTCGAAAAAGCCTATTTTTTCAAAATCGATACTGAAACCGTGACGGGCGAACTCTTGCATGGTTTCCATGCGGCGATCATTTCGAGAAGGGATGTTGATGATTCGGGCGCGATCAAAGTAGTCGATCACATTCATCCAGAGGCCCTCGGCGCAGGGGTCAGAGCGATTGGATCTGAGTATAGGAGACTTCGATCGAACCACCACGGGGCGGCGAGACAACCTGAGGCAGGCTGTCATTAGGCTTAATTTCTGGAAGGCTATATAACAAAATGCTTGGCGCAAAATAGCTAATCATCAACACTCATTTTGATAGTCCTCTGAAAAGCCAGCCAAGTGATCGGTAACTTCAACAACCTCTTCATGCTACGCGTGCGCGAAACCGCCACCGCCGAGCTGATCACCAATCAACGACCGAAGGTGCAGATCGACAACAGCACCCAGCAAGCAGTGCGAACGATTTCAAACTGAATGATTCGTACAGCTGACCAGTGTGCCGATGAATCGAGCCTGCACACGTCGTTGGTCTGTCTAAGGGCAATGCTTCAGCCAACGTATACTTTGCAAAATCTCCCTCTACTCGAGCATGAGTGTGACTTCCACAGACGACCGTCTTGAGAAAACTCCGCGTGCAACGCCGAGCCAAACTTTTTAAAGCGCACCCAAGGTCGTATATAGCCCAACAAGCCATCCATCTTATCACCACCCTGTCTATCTGGCGGGCCAAGGGTTTCGACTAGGTCATCCCGCGTCCATTCGCAAGCAGGCTGATCAAGGATATCTCCCCTGAACGGGGGTATACCCTTCATTCCGCTGGACGAAGAGATGAATCTGATTGAGCTTTTGCGATCTCTTCTTCTCAAACAGCCCCGGCAGTTCCAGGGCTATGTTTATTCAAGCGCCAGAAACCTAGGTTAGTTATTCATACTTAAAGTCGATTTTTATCTTCATACTGCGCAGGCAGAGCTCGACAATACAGACTTTCCATGGCTTACCTTCCGCATAAAGCCCATATGACTCGAAGAAATTTCTAAGCCGAACAAAAAGATGAAGCAAGTCACTATCCACCTTCACACTACTTGGCAAAAACCACTGCTTGGTTCCAGAGAGATCCAAATAATCAAATAACAACTTACAGTGATCACCTTCCGGAGAAAGTTCGGCCTCTACCAGTACCACCTCGGCATCAGCAGGAGAGATCGCAACCAAAACCTCACCAATGCCCTGATAAATCTCATCATCCACACTCATATCCCACCCGGAGAATTGACAAAAGCTTCTCTTATTGGGCGTTCCGAACCTATCTGATATGTCACAGTAAATTACTCAGGTCTTACAGACCCGCCTGCGTACACCGGTTCATTTTTTACACCTACCGACTTTCCTTCTTTAAGCGCAGACGCCCATTGGTTCTCCAAGGTCTTCCAAGCGCCCTTATCGGGTCTGGTTTATGGAGCTCCTTAGTCCATGAGCCTTTGCCACCAGAGCTAACTTCTACTTCGCGCAGAGCGTGACCAGTCCCTTTTGGACCAACCTAAACTTACAAACTACGTCCAAAACTCCTTCCCATCCGAGTCTATCCATACAACCCCAGCGGGGGCCTCTGTGATAAACCAAAGCCCGAAGCCATCAAGATCATTTTCA
This sequence comes from Pseudomonas guariconensis, assembly GCF_900102675.1. GTDB lineage: Bacteria > Pseudomonadota > Gammaproteobacteria > Pseudomonadales > Pseudomonadaceae > Aquipseudomonas > Aquipseudomonas guariconensis. Next base: position 150,577 of record NZ_FMYX01000011.1, on the reverse strand, counting down.
CCAGGCTCTTCAGGCCACGCATCTTTCAGCACATTTAGCTGATCTTGAATAGTACCAGCGAGAAAAAGGCCATCATACGCAAGTCTAACATTTCCCTCCAATATCAAACGCGCCATCAGAGAGAAGAACAGATCGACTCGGCGCGCGTAATCAACAGACGAACCAAGAAGCCCAACCGTCATATGCTGCCATATGGCCCCCATTGAAAGCCCAAATGCGCTTCGCAATACCGATTTATAGAGGTCATCAGTCATTTGAACTTGATCTCCACCTTCCTTCCGCCATTAATTGACTTATCCATAACATCTATCGTCCAAGAAGCCCCCGTCTGCGACTGTCCAACGAATGGCTTGAGCAACGCGTCTCGCTCGGTGATCGACAGACTGTCTGCACCTTTGAGGTCGATAGAACGAATCGTGAAGCAGCGTTCGTCTTCAGGCCTGGAGGGCACCGGAGGGACGGAGGGTTGCCCTGGGAGGTTGCGTAGATCTTCAAGGCGACGCTGCTGTTCCTCGAGCAGTCGGTTCTGGCGTTCGCGAATCAGGTCTTGATCGCCTGGTGAGGCGCAGGCCATACCCATAGAGCTGCTGAACACCACACACAGAAAGGCTCTCTGTGCCAAACGCTGACCCACCGACATCACCACATCCCTGTGCCATCAAAGAAAACGAGCTGCGGTACTATTTTGCCATCATATTGGCGTCAATTTGTCGTGGACAGGATCCGGAAACCGACAAGCGGTAGCGCTTTAACCGCGCCCCAGGGCGACGTTAAATTTTGAACGGAGCGTGGCTGTCCCCGCTCAGGCGATCGGGAACCTGGTCTGGCTGATGACTGCTATCGACACAGGTGTTTGAATAGCGCTACAGGCAATGATTGTGGCTACCCATAACTTCTCTGGGTCGCATAGGAGGAGCTAACACCTACCCACTAGCAGCTTACGCTTGAAAAAAGCCGAAGTTGGTAGAATTCACTGTGGTCGAAAATCGATCATCTGCGGCAGCCACCAAGCTGTTTCGCTTGGAATCTCTCAGATAGATCGTCATGCATCACAGTCAGGAATCTGACTGACCGACAAGAACGAAAAAGCCCGCAAACCTAGATGGTCGCGGGCTATTCCATATTGAGATCACATCGAAGCGAGCCTAAGGATCGCTCCAGGGGCAGCAAGACTAGATTGGCTGTGAGTAGCCTTCCCTTCCTAGTACCTGCATTACCGCTGTGAATATGGTGGGTCGTGTAGGATTCGAACCTACGACCAATTGGTTAAAAGCCAACTGCTCTACCAACTGAGCTAACGACCCGTTGGATGGCGCGTATAATACTGATTTCTAACGGGAAATCAACACCTCATCGGCAATTTTTTCAAAAATAGCGGGTAGGATCCGCCACACCGGCTGCTGCGAAGCCATCGGCCCGCAAACGGCAACTGTCGCACTTGCCGCAGGCGCGCCCCTCGTCGTCCGCTTGGTAGCACGAGACGGTCAAGCTGTAATCCACGCCACGGGCAATACCGGCCTGGACGATCTGGGCCTTGCTCAGATTCTGCAAAGGCGCCTGGATACGGAAGCCCTGCCCTTCCACACCGGCCTTGGTGGCAAGGTTGGCCATGCGTTCGAAGGCCTCCACGAACTCTGGACGGCAGTCCGGATACCCCGAGTAATCCACGGCGTTGACACCAATGAAGATGTCACGGGCGCCCAGCACCTCGGCCCATCCCAGTGCCAGGGACAGGAATACGGTATTACGCGCAGGCACATACGTGACCGGGATACCTTCGCCAGGTGTCTCTGGCACATCGATACTGGTGTCGGTCAAGGCTGAGCCACCAATGCCGTTGAGGTTCAGACCGATTACCTTGTGCTCGACCACGCCCAGGTCTCGGGCAACACGCGCTGCAGCGTTGAGCTCGGCACGGTGACGCTGACCGTAGTCGAAACTCATGGTGTAGCAGCTATAGCCTTCAGCCTTGGCCATGGCGACCACGGTGGCCGAGTCCAGACCACCGGAAAGCAGAATTACCGCGCGTTTATCAGTCATGTTCATACTCCTCGTGTCAGCGTCCCGGTTCGTCGTTCCACAGCAGTTTGTGCAACTGCAACTGGAAGCGTACGGGCAGGTTATCGGCGACGATCCAGTCCGCCAGGTCGGTGGCACTCACCTGGTGGTGGCTGGGTGAAAACAGTACTTCACCCGCACGCTGCGCCAGGTTGTACTGAATCAGCTTGGAGACCGCCCAGTCATAGTCCTCGCGCGAGCAAATGACGAACTTGACCTGATCGTTACGGGTCAGGTGCTCGATATTCTCGTAGAGGTTGCGGTGCGACTCCTCCGAGCCCGGGGTCTTCAAATCGACCACGCGGCTGACCCGTGGATCGACCTGGGCGATGTCCAGGGCGCCGCTGGTCTCCAAAGAGACTTCGTAGCCGGCGTCGCAGAGGCGCTGGAGCAAGGGCAACGCATTGGGCTGGGCCAAGGGCTCGCCACCGGTCACGCAGACATAGCGCGGCCGGAATCCCGCCACTTGCTTGAGAATGTCGTCGAGGGTACGTACGGTGCCGCCGCTGAATGCGTAGGCACTGTCGCAATACTGACAGCGCAGGGGACAGCCCGTAAGGCGCACGAATACGGTGGGCAGCCCAGCCGTCCGTGTTTCACCCTGCAAGGAGTAAAAGACTTCGGTGATGCGTAATGTGTCTTGCATGATCGCCACGGGCGTGACAGCTAAACAGGCTGTCCGCCTCCGTCAGGCACTGTCGCGGACTCGACATAGCGTTATCCGCACCAGCGTGTTTACGAAAAAAGGGCCAAGATTCTAACGAAAAAACCCGCGACAAGCGCGGGTTTCTTTCGAATGGCGATATTCAGAGCTTTTGCAGGTCACGCTGAGCCAGTTGTGCGGCAGAAGTGCCGGGATACTGGGTAATGACCTGTTGAAGGATGCCCTTGACCTTGTCGGTGTGCCCCATACGGCGCTCGACATCCGCCAGCTTGTACAGCGAGTCAGGCACTTTGCTGTGTTTGGGGTACAGCTGGCCGACTTTGGCGAAAGCCTGGCTGGCACCTTGCAGGTCGCCCTTGGCCAGGTTCACCTCACCCAGCCAATATTGGGCATTGCCGGCGTACTGGCTATTTGGGTACTTGCGCAAGAAGGCGCCGAAGGCCTGGCTGGCCTTGTCGAAATCCTTCTGCTTGATCAGGTCGAAAGCGGCATCGTAATAGAGCTTCTCTTTCGCCGGATCACCTGGTTCGCTGCTGGCGGCCGGTTGTTGGGCCGCGGCGCCAGCAGCGGCACCGGTGGCGGCATTGGAGGCGCCACCGGTGGAAGAATTCTCGGGGGTCGCGGCAGGTGCGACACCGCTGTTGATGCGACGGTCCAGATCCTGGTAACGCTCCAGGTTCTCCTGCTTCATACGGGCGACATCGTTCTGCAGCTCTTCGATGATGCCTTGCTGGCGGGAAATCTGATCCTGCATCTGTTGCAGCTGCATGAACAGCTGGCCCTGTGCAGAAGCAGGGGCCGAAGCCCCTGCCCCGGCATAGGCGCCGCTCGTGCCATAACCCGCAGGCGGATAGCCACTTGCGTTGTCATCTACTACAGGAACCTCAGCCCAAGCCGCGAGCGGCAGGCTGAGCGCGAGGACGGTTACAGCACGACGGCACATACGCATAAGAACTTACTTACGCAGTTCTACGCGACGGTTCTGAGCCCAGGACTGCTCGTCGTTGCCGGTGGCAACTGGACGCTCTTCGCCGTAGGAAACCAGTTCCAGCTGAGCAGGGGAAACGCCCTGCAGAACCAGGTAGCGTTGAACGGCCTTGGCACGACGCTCGCCCAGAGCCATGTTGTACTCGCGAGTACCGCGCTCGTCGGTGTGGCCTTCCAGAACAACACGGTTGCCGTTGGCTTTCAGGTCCTTGGCGTGAACGTCCAGAGCGCGCATGGCTTCTGGCTTCAGGTCCGAGCTGTCGTATTCGAAGTAGAAGGTGGTGATTGCGCGCAGGGCGGCTTCTTCGCTCAGGCTGCCGTCAACAGCGCCAGTGTTGGCACCGTAGCCAGCGTTAGGATCAACAGCGGCGCCTTCGCCAGCGTTGTCACCGCCCTTGGAGGAGCAACCTACAGCTACGGCCATGGCCAGAGCCAGCGCAGCGAATTTACCAAACTTCAGCATTTCCATCGTGAAACTCCTAATGAAACCCCAGTGTGTTAAGCAAAAGTATTACGCCGCATCAGTTCAGGTAAGGGGACCAGGACGGTTCTCTGACTTCGCCTTGAGCGGTAGGAAGCGGGAGCCTCACGCGTCCATTGAGAGAGACGAGCATCAAGACTCCCCGGCCCTGCTGGCGGGTGGCGTAGATTAGCATGGTGCCGTTTGGCGCAACAGTGGGAGACTCATCAAGACTGGTGTCCGACAGAATCTTTACACTTCCGCGCTGCAAGTCCTGGGCAGCCACTTTGAAGTTGGTGAAGCCCTGTTGGCGATGGATCATCACCAGGGTCTTTTCGTCCGCCGACAGTTTCGGGTTGGCATTGTAGTTACCCACGAACGTTACACGCTCGGCGCCACCGCCACTGACCGATGTCTTGTAGACCTGCGGTTTGCCGCCACGGTCGGAGGTGAAGTACAGGGTATTGCCATCCTTGCCCCAGAACGGCTCGGTGTTGATGCCTGGGCCTGCAGTTACACGGCTGATCTGGCGCGAGCCCATGTTCATCACGTAGATGTCCGGGTTGCCGTCTTTGGACAACACGAAGGCAAGACGCGAACCATCTGGCGACCAGGCCGGAGCGCCGTTGAGGCCTTCGAAGTTGGTGATCTGCTCACGGCGCCCGGTATCGATGTGCTGAACGAAGATGCGCGGACGCTTCTGTTCGAACGAGACATAGGCAATACGCTTGCCGTCCGGTGCGAAACGCGGCGACAGGATCGGCTCACGCGATTGCAGCAAAGTAACGGCGCGGGCACCGTCATAGTCCGAACGCTGCAAGGTGTAACGGGTGTTGTTGGCGGAGAAGCGCTCGGCAGTCACGTACAACATGCGGGTGGAGAATGCACCCTTGATGCCGGTGAGCTTCTCGAACGACTGGTCGGCGATGTAGTGCGACATGTCGCGCAGCTGGTCGACGCCACCAGCAACGCTGCCGGTCAGCACCTGCTGTTCGGTGGCGACGTTGAACAGGGCGTACTGCACCTGCAGGCGACCGCCGGACGGCACGATGCTGCCAACCATCACGTATTGGGCCCCCAGGGCTTTCCAGTCACGGAAGATGACTTCGCTGGCCTGGGTCGGCTGGCTGATCATGTTCTGCCGTGGAATGGGCGAGTAGTAGCCGGAGTTGCGCAGGTCATTGCCAATGATCTCGGCCATGTCCTCGGGCAACACGCTGCCACCCTGCAAACCGAACGGCACTACCGCGATCGGAGTCGCCCGATCGCTGCCGCTGGTGACCAGGATGTTCTTTTCCTCTGCCACGGCCATACCTGCCACGCAGCAGAGCATGACCAGCAGTCCTTTCAGACGTTTAATCACAACGCTAGATCCTCAGGTGTAAATGTCATCTTGAATGAACGGTACGGATTGAACTCGTTCGGCTTCAAGCCCTGCATCTCGGTCAGACGACCAATGTTCTTCACCGCTGCCACCGCCGAGCTGTCGAATGGACCGTCGCCACTGGAGCGCGCCACGCTGACGTTGGTGATGGTGCCATCGGGCAGCATGTTGATCTGCAGGACTACCGTCATGCCCCTGCGTGCGGACGGCGGACGCGCCCACCCTTCGGCTGCTCGCAAGCGAATCAGGTCGTCGAAATCGCCGGCCACTTCATCGCCACGCTCATCGGCCAGGGCCTGCTGCCGCTCGGTGGTATCGGACAGCAGCTCGGCCAGGGCCTGAGCTTTCTTGTCTTCTGCCGCCTTGCGGGCCGCTTCCTGCGCCTTTTTCTTCTGGGCATCCGCAGCCGCCTTCTTCTTGGCGTCTTCGGCTGCCTTCTTCTTCGCTTCCTCGGCCGCCGCTTTCTTCTTGGCGTCCTCGGCTGCTTTCTTCTTGGCCTCTTCGGCGGCTTTCTTTTTAGCCTCCTCGGCAGCCTGTTTCTTGGCTTCTTCCTCGGCTTTCTTCTTGGCCTCTTCCTCGGCCTTCTTCTTGGCGATATCAGCCTGCTGCTTCTCAGCGGCCTTCTTCGCCTCCTCGGCTTTCTTGGCCTCGGCAGCCTTCTTGGCTTCAGCGGCTTTGGCAGCCTCCTCGGCCTTCTTCGCCTCGGCGGCTTCACGGGCCTCTTCGGCCTTTTGAGCGGCGTCAGCTTTCTTTTGTTCCGCGGCCTTCACAGCTTCCTGCTCGACCTTCTTCTGCTCCAGTTGCTCGACCTCAGTCTGGCGCGAAGCGGTTTTCTTCGCTTCCCCGGCAATCTTCTGATTGGTCTGGGTGGTCGCCTGACTCTTGGATTTGAGCTGATAGAGCGTAGCCTGGACGATCGGCTTGGACGGCGGCAGCTCAGGCGTCATGGCGAAGCTGACGAACAGCATCGCGAACACCAGAACGTGCAGACCAATGGCCCAGACAGTGGGCCAGAAGTAGCTTTCCGAGGCGGATGGCTCTCGCTGTTGCATCAGGGCGCCTCGGTAATCAGGCCAACGTTACCGACACCGGCCTTCTGCAACCCGCCCATGGCACCCATGACCGCGCCGTAGTCGACGGCCTTGTCGCCACGAATGAAGACCTGGGTCTGCTTGCCCTGGTCGCGACCGGCGGCGATGATCTTGGTCACCGCGCTGGTCATTTCGGGCAAGGTCATGGCCTTGTCCATCTGCTTGTCGGTATCGACTTCGCTGCCGAGGTTCCAGTAGTAGGTTTTGTCGGCCTTGATCGAGATGGTCAGGATCTGAACGTTGTTGTCCTGGGGCAAGGCTTCGCTGGAAACCTTGGGCAGGTCGACCTTCACGCCCTGGTTGAGCATGGGGGCAGTCACCATGAAGATGACCAGCAGCACCAGCATCACGTCGATGTAGGGCACCACGTTCATCTCGGCGACCGGCTTGCGTTTGTGGCGAACTCGGGCCATGGGCTTCTACCTGATTACTCTTCGCTGGTGTGCACTTTGCGGTGCAGGATTGCCTGGAACTCGTCGGCGAACGTGTAGTAACGACCGATCAGCACTTCGCTGCGGGCGGAGAAACGGTTGTAGGCAATGACCGCCGGGATCGCGGCGAACAGACCGATCGCAGTGGCGATCAGTGCCTCGGCGATGCCCGGAGCCACTGTGGCCAGGGTCGCCTGCTGAGCCGAAGCCAAACCGCGGAAGGAGTTCATGATGCCCCAGACGGTTCCGAACAGGCCGATGTACGGGCTGGTGGAGCCGACAGTGGCAAGGAACGGCAAGCTCTGCTCGAGCTTTTCTTCCTCACGGGAGATGGCCACGCGCATGGCACGCCCGACGCCCTCCATGACCGCATCCGGGTCGACACCCGGCTGCTGGCGCAGGCGCGAGAACTCTTTGAAGCCGGCACGGAACACCTGCTCCACGCCCGAGTCCGGGTCCGGATTGCTGCCTGCCTGACGATACAGCTTGGACAGGTCGATACCCGACCAGAAGCGCTCCTCGAAGGCATCGAGCGCACGACGACCGGCGCGCAGCATGGTGCTGCGCTGGAAGATCATGATCCATGAAGTGACCGAAGCGGCCACCAGGGTCAGCATGACCAGCTGTACCACTACACTGGCATTGCTGACCAGACTCCACATGGAGGTATGGTCGACGACGTTAGCTTCCACGCTTATTCTCCTGCATTCGATTGAGTACCCGTGCCGTCCGCCAGGAAGGCGTCGCGCAGTTCTGGGGGAATGGCCCGGGGTTTGAAAGTGTCGGCGCGCACGGCGGCCACCAGGAACTGCCCTTCGCAGAGCAGTGTTTCATCCTTTTCCCGCCAGACCTGCTGCACGAAGCGCAGGCTGGCGCGGTTCAATTCAAGCACTTGCGCGGTCACCCGCAATTCGTCGTCCAACCGCGCCGGCGCGTGGTAACGCGCTTCGCTGGAGTGAACTACGAACAACAGGTTCTGGCCGGCAAGCTCGGACTGGGAAAACCCCAGGTGCCGCAGCCGCTCGGTACGCGCCCGCTCCATGAATTTCAAATAGTTGACGTAATACACCACGCCACCGGCGTCGGTGTCCTCGTAATAGACGCGACAGCGGTGAGCGAACGGTTCCAGGCCATTTTGCGCGCGCATACTCTAGTGCTTACTCCTCAGCTTGCCAATCCGCCCCGGCAACTGTTTTTGCATGGATAATGTCTTATTGCCAGTGCGCCAAGCGCGTGCCAGCGGTAGGACCACGAAAACCATGATTCGATCTGTCATTCATCGGGATCGGAGAACTCTCCGCCTTCGGCGAAGCGCCCTGGAATGTTCAGGCCAAAATGCAAGTAGGCATGCCGAGTGACCACCCGCCCGCGCGGCGTGCGCATGATGTAACCCTGCTGGATCAGGTACGGCTCGAGCACGTCCTCGATGGTGTGACGCTCCTCGCTGATCGCAGCGGCCAGGTTGTCGACCCCCACTGGACCACCGTCGAACTTCTCGATCATGGTCAACAGCAAACGGCGATCGGAATGGTCGAAGCCACGCTCGTCGACATCCAGCAGGTTCAGTGCCATGTCCGCCACGGCCTTGGTGATCTGTCCTTTGCCACGAACCTCGGCATAATCGCGCACGCGTCGCAGCAAGCGGTTGGCGATACGCGGCGTGCCGCGGGCACGACGGGCGATCTCGTAGGCCCCCTGGTCCTCGATGGACAACCCGAGGATGTTGGCCGAGCGGCTGACGATGGTCGCCAGATCCTTGTTGCTGTAGAACTCAAGGCGCTGGACGATGCCGAAGCGGTCGCGCAGCGGGTTGGTCAGCATGCCAGCACGGGTTGTAGCGCCGACCAGAGTGAACGGTGGCAGATCGAGCTTGATCGAACGCGCCGCCGGGCCCTCGCCGATCATGATGTCCAGCTGAAAGTCCTCCATCGCTGGATAGAGCACCTCCTCGACGACCGGCGACAGCCGATGGATCTCGTCGATGAACAGCACGTCATGGGGCTCCAGGTTGGTCAACATCGCGGCCAGGTCACCTGGACGCTCGAGGATGGGCCCCGATGTACTCTTGACCGACACGCCCATTTCCTGGGCGATGATGTTGGCAAGGGTGGTCTTGCCCAGGCCCGGCGGGCCGAAAATCAAAGTGTGGTCGAGGGATTCGTTGCGACCGCGCGCCGCCTGGATGAACAACGCCATCTGCTCGCGCACCACCGGCTGGCCGATGTACTCATCCAGGCTCAGAGGGCGGATAGCGCGATCCTGGATTTCTTCGCGATCGCGGCCATTGGCGGCGATCAGTCGGTCAGTTTCGATCACTTGGCGATCATTCCTTTAAGGCTACGGCGAATCAGCTCCTCGCTGCTCAGACCGCTCTTGCCCTCGATGGCCGCGACTGCCTTGCTGGCTTCCTGGGGCTTGTAGCCCAGGGAAATCAGGGCGCTGACCGCATCGGCCTCCGCATTGGAGGCAGTGCTGACGGGCATTGGGCCATCAGAGACAAGGGTGAACATTGCAGGAGAGGTTTCCCACGCTTTGAAGCGATCCTTGAGCTCCACCAGCAGGCGTTCGGCGGTCTTCTTGCCCACCCCGGGCACACGCACCAGCGCCGAGGCGTCCTGAGCCTGCACACAGCGCACCAACTCATCGACTTCAAGGCCCGACATCAGCGCCAGGGCGAGCTTCGGCCCAACGCCATTGAGGCGGATGAGCTCGCGAAACAGTTCACGCTCGCGCTTTTCGGCAAAGCCATAGAGCAGATGGGCATCCTCACGCACCACCAGATGGGTGTGCAACGTGACCGGCTCACCGATTTTCGGCAACCGGTACAAGGTAGTCATTGGCACCTCCAGCTCATAGCCCAGGCCATTGACATCGACTATCAGGTGCGGCGGCTGTTTTTCCGCCAGAGTGCCGCGCAAACGTCCAATCACGTTCCGATCCTTTCCTTCGGGTGCCGGCCAGAAACCGGTCCACCCTATCAGCAAATGCAGTGGGAGACTGTTCCCCCCACACAAAATATGTATCAGCGCATGAAGCGGCTACAGACGCAAGCGTCCACCGCGTCGCCGGGCTGTGGCCAATCCATGCGGGATGAGGCTGGACCGAGTGTGAGCATGGCACAGCGCGATGGCCAGGGCGTCGGAGGCATCCACCTGGGGCTTTTGCGTCAACTTCAACAGGTGCATGACCATCAACATCACCTGTTCCTTGTTGGCGCCACCGGTGCCGGCCACGGCCTGCTTGACCTGGCTGGCACTGTATTCGGCAATCTCAAGACCCGCCTCGGCGGCCGCGACGATCGCCGCGCCCCGAGCCTGCCCCAGCTTGAGAGCCGAATCGGCGTTGCGCGCCATGAATACCCGCTCGATGCCCATGGTCACCGGCCCGTGCTGGCGGATGATCTCACTCACCCCACGGAACACGACCTGCAGCCGCTCGTGCAATTCGCCACTGCCTGTGCGAATACAACCAGACGCCACGTACTCGCAGCCGCGAGCCGTCTGACGCACCACACCGAAACCTGTGATGCGCGAACCGGGGTCGATACCAAGAATCAGAGTCATAGGGCCTGTCATTGAAAGGAGGCATGTTTGCGAACTGCATCGGCCCTTTCGCGGGCAAACCCGCCCCACAGACATGGCACCGGTTTCGATTGCGGCGCCATGCCTGTGAGAGCGGGTTTACCTACAAAGCCCGTACAGGCGCTGACAAGCTTACAGAGCTGGTAGGGGGCGCCCGAACACCTTAGCCGAGCTTCTCCATGATCTCGTCGGAAATTTCGGCGTTGGAGTAGACGTTTTGCACATCGTCCAGATCTTCGAGCATGTCGATCAGCTTGAGCACTTTCTCCGCTCCCTCCTGATCCAGCTCGGCGCTGGTGGTCGGCTGCATCACGATCTCGGCGTCGGCGGCCTTGAAGCCGGCCTCTTCCAAGGCGTTACGTACGGCATAGAAGCTGTTGAACGAAGTGAATACATCGAAGGAGCCGTCGTCATTGGCGACCACATCGTCGGCATCCGCTTCCATGGCGGCTTCCATGAGGGTGTCTTCGTCCAGGCCCGGAGCAAAGCTGATCTGCCCCTTGCGCTCGAACAGATAGGCGACGGAGCCGTCGGTACCGAGGTTGCCGCCACACTTGGTGAATGCATGACGCACAGCCGCTGCGGTGCGGTTGCGGTTATCGGTCATGGCCTCGACCATGATCGCCACGCCACCAGGACCGTAGCCTTCGTAGCTCAGCTCTTCGACGTTGTCGCTTTCGTTGGTGCCCGCACCACGCGCCACGGCGCGGTCGATAATGTCGCGGCTCATGTTGGCACCCAGGGCCTTGTCCAGGGCCAGGCGCAAACGCGGGTTGGAAGCCGGGTCAGGCCCACCCTGCTTGGCAGCGACAGTCAGTTCGCGGATCCACTTGGTGAAGATCTTGCCTCTCTTGGCATCCTGGCGCTCTTTGCGGTGCTTGATGTTTGCCCACTTGGAATGACCAGCCATAACGACTCCGAATCCTTGAAACAGAAACAGGTTCCGCCCCGAAGGGCGGAACGCGAGAAAACTGCGCCAAAGCGCGTGGGCGCTTCCGCCAGGGAAGCGCCCTGGGTCGATTACTCGACCTTGGTCTGCTCACGCAGACGGATGTGCAGCTCGCGCAGGGCCTTGGCATCCACCAGACCTGGAGCCTGGGTCATGACGCACGCGGCGCTCTGGGTTTTCGGGAACGCGATCACTTCACGGATCGACTGGGCGCCGGTCATCAGCATGACCAGGCGGTCCAGGCCGAAGGCCAGGCCACCATGAGGTGGCGCACCGAACTTCAGGGCGTCGAGCAGGAAGCCGAACTTCTCCTGCTGCTCTTCGGCACCGATGCCCAGCAGACGGAAGACCGCCTGTTGCATTTCCTTACGGTGGATACGGATCGAGCCGCCACCGAGCTCAGTGCCGTTGAGCACCATGTCATAAGCACGCGACAGCGCAGCGCCCGGGTTGGCCTCGAGCTCTTCAGGCGAGCACTTGGGCGCGGTGAACGGGTGGTGCAACGCGCTGAAGCTACCATCGTCGTTTTCTTCGAACATCGGGAAGTCGACGACCCACATCGGTGCCCACTCGCAGGTCAGCAGCTCGAAGTCGTGGCCCAGGCGGATACGCAGCGCGCCCAAGGCTTCGCTGACGATCTTGGCCTTGTCGGCGCCGAAGAACACGATGTCACCGTCGACGGCGCCCACGCGATCAAGGATCACGTTCAGGTTGGCCTCTGGGATGTTCTTGACGATCGGCGACTGCAGGCCCTCGACGCCCTTGGCGCGCTCGTTGACCTTGATGTAGGCCAGGCCCTTGGCGCCGTAGATGCCGACGAACTTGGTGTATTCGTCGATGCGGCTGCGCGGCATGCTGGCCCCGCCCGGCAGACGCAGAGCGGTGACGCGGCACTTCGGATCGTTGGCCGGGCCTGCAAAGACCTTGAAGTCCACGTCCTTGAGCTGGTCGGCAACATCGACCAGTTCCAGCGGAATACGCAGGTCAGGCTTGTCGGAACCGTAGCGACGCATGGCCTCTTCGTAGGTCATGTGCGGGAATTCGCCGAACTCCAGATCCAGGACTTCCTTGAACAGCTTGCGGATCATGCCTTCGGTCAGGCCCATGATCTCGGCTTCGTCGAGGAAGCTGGTCTCGATGTCGATCTGGGTGAATTCCGGCTGACGGTCGGCACGCAGGTCCTCGTCACGGAAGCACTTGGCGATCTGGTAGTAGCGATCGAAGCCGGCGACCATCAGCAACTGCTTGAACAGCTGCGGCGACTGCGGCAGGGCGAAGAAGCTGCCAGCGTGGGTACGGCTCGGGACCAAGTAGTCGCGCGCGCCTTCCGGTGTGGCGCGGGTCAGGATCGGCGTCTCGACGTCGAGGAAACCGTTCTCGTCCAGGTAGCGACGGATGCTGCTGGTGATGCGCGAGCGCAGACGCAGCTTGTCGGCCATTTCCGGGCGACGCAGGTCGATGAAGCGGTAGCGCAGGCGGGTTTCCTCGCCTACATCAGAATATTCGTTCAGCGGGAAGGGTGGGGTTTCCGCCTCGTTGAGCACCTTGAGCTCATAGCCCAGCACTTCGATACCGCCGGACGCCATGTTCGGGTTGACCGCGCCAGCCGGGCGCAGACGCACCTTGCCGGTGATCTGTACGACATACTCGCTGCGCACGCGGTCGGCAGCGGCGAAAGTCTCGGCGCGATCCGGGTCGAAGACGACCTGGGCCATGCCTTCGCGGTCACGGATATCGAGGAAGATCACCCCGCCGTGGTCGCGGCGACGATGGACCCAGCCGCAAAGGGTGACTTCCTGGCCGTCCAGGCTCTCGTTCAGTTGGCCGCAATAATGGCTGCGCATCATGATGGTGGTTTCGCTTCTCGTGATTCGTGTATTCGGTGGAGGTCTTGGCCGCCCAAGGGGCTAATACTGCAAGACCCAGTCACTGCAATTCAACTCAGTCGGCCTTGTCGCCGCCTGCCAGGTTCTTCTTCGCCCCGGTCTTGAAATCGGTCTCGTACCAGCCGTTGCCGCTCAGGCGGAAGCCGGGTACCGACAGCAGCTTTTTTAGGGCTGGAGCCTGGCACGCCGGGCAGTCGGTCAGTGGTGCGGCGCTGATCTTCTGCAACACCTCCATCCGGTGATCGCAGGACGCACATTGATAGTCATAAAGGGGCATGGGGGTGTCTCTCGTCAACCACAACGCTGCCGGGGCAGTAAAAAGCGGGATTATATATGGTTAAGGAGAGCTGCGCAGCCCGCCCGGCGATCAGCGTACTCAGGGCGGATCGAGCAGCCAGGCCACGCAGATCACCCGAATCAGCCCACTGAAGTTGCGAACCCCACCGTGACGCAAGTGGACCTCCCGATCCACGTAGGACAGCACGGCGCTTACCGTGCATTGGTTGGCCTGGGCGATGCGTTCGAGAATACGCCAGTAGACCACCTCAAGCCGCAGGCAGGTGGCAAAGCCATTGAGCCGGACCGACCGGGAGACCGGCCGAACCTGCATCATGTCGAAATCTGCCCGAAAAGGGTCAATGCACTGCTTGCCCGGCCATTTTCCCTGGCAAGCGCCTCGCCTGCCTTGTTGCATCACTTCCACCACACCACTCCATTGTCTGGAAAAATCCCCTCGCGCCCATGCACGACCGGGCAGATCAATAAAGCGCTGTCAGGGCCTCCAAAGCAGTGGCAAAACCTTCCGGGCGAAACGAAAGACCCGACCCTGGACGGGGTCGGGTCGATGGAGCCTACAAACGAACGATCACTTTTCCTCGAGCAATACCCGCAGCATCCAGGCGGTTTTTTCATGGATCTGCATGCGCTGGGTCAGCAGGTCGGCGGTCGGCTCATCGCTGACCTTGTCGACGACCGGGAAGATGCTACGCGCCGTGCGCACCACCGCCTCCTGCCCCTGAACGAGCTGGCGGATCATCTCTTCGGCAGGCGGTACGCCCTCTTCTTCCTTGATTGACGAGTGACGCGCATAGAAGGCATAGGAACCTGGCGCCGGGAAGCCCAACGCCCGAATGCGCTCGGCGATCGAGTCGACCGCCAGGGCCAGCTCGTTGTACTGCTCTTCGAACATCAGGTGCAGGGTGCGGAACGCAGGGCCGGTGACGTTCCAGTGAAAGTTATGGGTTTTCAGATACAGCACGTAAGTATCCGACAACAGGCGGGAAAGCCCATCGACGATGGACTTGCGATCTTCTTCATTGATACCGATATCGATTGCCATGAAGCTCCCCTTTCCATAAGGCTTGGTCATCAAGCGGGCACCCCAAACTGTATCAGACCCTCCCGCTCCTGCCCGTGACACAGGACAAACCGTCGCCCCACGGTTTGAGAACCCCCTGCCTTTGCTGTTAAATAGGCACCGTGCCACCCGTGCGGACAGTCATTGCCGGGGGCATAGGCTGGCCAGTTGCGTGATCGCGCCTTGTATCTGCGCACCGCACGTCCAGCTCTTCCTGTGATCGGCCTTATCAATGTGAGCCCACTCAAATGTTCAAGATCGTCCATCTGGTGACGGGCGTAGCAGCTTTGCTGCTGTCGCTCATACCCAGCCTGAAAACCGATGCAACCCCGTTCCTGGAGCAACCTGAAGCCGTCTACCTGGCATTGCTCGGCCTGCTCAACCTGCTGTTGGCACCTGCACTGCCGCTCTACTACAAAGGCGCCCGCCAGCAACTGCAATCGCTGGCGTGCGCCTTGTTGGTGCTGGCGGTGATCCTGCAGACCATCACCCTGCTGGCACGCCCGGAACTGGGCGACCTGCCAGCCCTGCTCTGCGCCACCCTGGCCGTAGCCTTGCACCTTGGCACAGGCTTCGCCCGCAGCTTCAAGAAGCCACGCGCCAACCAAGGCACCTCACAAGATGCGGGCAAACGTGATACCGGCACGGTGAAGTGGTTCAACACCTCCAAGGGCTTCGGCTTTATCTCCCGCGATTCGGGCGACGACATTTTCGTGCATTTCCGCGCGATCCGTGGCGAGGGCCACCGCGTTCTGGTCGAAGGCCAGCGCGTTGAGTTTTCGGTGATGCACCGCGACAAAGGTCTGCAGGCTGAAGACGTGGTCGCGGTTTCCCGCCGCTGACCGACAGACCCTGGCGCAGCGGATCCCTCCGCGCCAGGGTCACCCTCCTTAATAATGAGGCGGCGGCGCCTGCTCCCCCTCGCCACCGTACTGCCCCACCACTTCCTCGTAACGCTTGATCAATTCGGCCATCTGCAGCTGCAGGCGCTCGATCACCCGCCCCTGCTCGACCAGCACATCATTCAGCGCCTGAATGGTGTCGTCCTGAAACGCCTGACGGCTTTCCAGCTCGATGACTCGGGATTCCAACGACATAGCCTTAAACCTCCCGGAAGTCATCGTTCAACACCATCCGCAAACGCTGACGGATCGAGTCGATCTGGTCGGCGGTGTACTCGGTAGCAGGCACCCGCCCCCACACTGGCGCGGGCCAGGCCGCGTCGTCGCGTCGGCGCACGATCACGTGCATGTGCAGTTGGCTCACCACATTGCCCAAAGTCGCGACGTTGAGCTTGTCGGCAGCGAAGCTGTCCTTGAGTGTCTCGGCCAGGTAAGTGGTTTCCTTCCAGAGCTGCTGCTGGTCGGCTTCGTTCAACTGAAACAGTTCGCTGATATCGGCGCGCCGCGGCACCAGGATAAACCAGGGGTAGTTGGCATCCTTGCTCAGCAACAAGCGACTCAATGGAAAATCTCCCAACACCAGGGAATCCTGCTGCAAACGCGAATCCAGAACGAACACGGCAATATCTCCTCAAGACGAAACGGCCCGGCCAGAGCGCGGGCGAGATGAGCGAAGGATACCTTGCTTCAACAGCGCCAGCATGAAATGCCACCGCAAGGGCTGTCTTTTTCGGCGAGCAGCACACTTGTACGCACAACCCGGTAACACTGCGCTACTTTTCGCACCAAAAAGGAGCCGACAGCGCAACACACCCCACTGCTTTGTGCGCGGATTAACAGTTTTCGGTAACACGTTGACTTTTAAGGTAGCTTTTCGCCCACGAGCGTGGCCGCGATTTGGCACACCATCAGACGCTTTTCGCCCCGTATTTATGGACCTTTGCCATCCCTGCCAGAGGGACTGTGAAAAATTCATGAACAAATCGTGATTTTGAGCACGCTTGTTGCATCCCCATCCGACCAAGTCACGAGGCACCTCGGTGCACGAGACAATAAAAAAAGCGGCAGGGATACCCAGGTTGTTCCACCAGCCAGGTGTGTTTACAGAATTGTTACAGCGCTGGCGTTATACGCCCCGAAACTGGGCGTAATTTGCGACATGGAAATAGCCAAACGCGACATGTTGAAAAAGTTCCCTAAAGGTTGTTTTTTCAGTGTCGCCAAGAATAGTCAGCGTGATATACATTTTCGCCGACATAACAAGAAAGAGCTCGCCCTATAACTAAAAGAGCAGGGTGAAGCGGTACTTCCTAAAAACCAAAGGAGCAAATCACGATGCGCGTGATGAAGTGGAGCATGATCGCCCTGGCCGTTGCGGCAGGGACCTCGCAGTTGGCAGTGGCCTCTTCGCAGGACGAATCCAAGGGTTTCATTGAAGACAGCCAGCTGAACGTCAAGACCCGTATGCTGTATTTCAGCCGTGACTTCCGCAACAACCCGGCCGGCACCCAAAGCCGCCGTGAAGAGACCGGCCTGGGCTTCCTCGGCACTTACGAGTCCGGTTTCACCCAAGGCACCGTCGGTGTGGGCGTCGACGCAATCGGCATGCTGGGCCTGAAATTGGACAGCGGCAAAGGCCGCTCCGGCACCGGCCTCTTCCCAACCGACTCGGATGGCCGTTCGCAGGACGACTACTCCAAAGGCGGCGCCGCAGTTAAGTTCCGCGTTTCCGACACCGTGCTGAAGGTAGGTGACCAATTCACCGCACTGCCGGTCTTCGCGACCGATGACAGCCGCCTGCTGCCAGAAATGGCCCAAGGCACCTTGATCACCAGCAACGAGATCAAGGACCTGACCCTGCACGCCGGTCACTTCACCAGCCTGACCGCTCAGGAAGAGACCAACCGCGACAGCCTTCACCTGAAGGAAGCTAACGTTGTCGGTGGTACCTACGCGTTCACCGAAAACCTGAGCACCAGCCTCTACTACTCCAAGGTCGAAGACTACTGGCGCAAGTACTACGCCAACGTCAACTGGGCGCTGCCGATCTCCGACAAGCAAGGCCTGGTGTTCGACTTCAACATCTATGACACCAAGAGCGAAGGCCACCTGGCCCGCGCCTTCGATGGCGACAAGCTCGACAACCGTGCATTCAGCCTTTCGGGCGCCTACAACATCGGCGCTCACACCTTCACTCTGGCCTATCAGAAAGTGACCGGTGACGGCGACTACGCTTACGGCGTCGACGGTGGCGGCACCATCTTCCTGGCTAACTCCGTAGCCCGCTCCGACTTCAACGCCGAAGACGAGAAGTCCTGGCAGGCTCGCTACGACCTGAACTTCGCCGAGTACGGCATTCCAGGCCTGACCTTCATGACCCGTTACGTGCGCGGCACCGACGCCAACGTCGCCGGCACCAGCAACGGCAAAGAATGGGAACGCGACATCGATATCAAGTACGTGCTGCAAGAAGGCCCTGCCAAGGACCTGAGCTTCCGCGTACGCCAGGCCACCTACCGTTCCGCCGACGGTGTCTACTACGGTTCCCCGTCGATCGACGAACTGCGCCTGATCGTCGAGTACCCGCTGAGCATCCTGTAAGCCCCTGGCTTGCAATTGCCCCGCACCGAAAAAGCCCGGCGATCACGCCGGGCTTTTTCTTGGCTGACAAGCGCCCCGCCCTGGGGCATCCTGTACGCCTTCGCTCCGCCCCCGTACAATGCGGGGTCATTTCAACGTCTTAGGCAATCGACACGGCCCACCATGCGTACCAGTCAATATTTGCTCGCCACCCAGAAAGAAACCCCTGCCGATGCAGTGGTCATCAGCCACCAGCTCATGCTGCGCGCCGGCATGATCCGCAAGCTGGCCTCCGGCCTGTACACCTGGCTGCCGATGGGCCTGCGGGTGATGCGCAAGGTCGAAGCCGTGGTCCGCGAGGAAATGAACGCCGCTGGCGCCCTGGAAGTGCTGATGCCAAGCATCCAGCCCGCGGAGCTGTGGCAGGAATCCGGCCGCTGGGAGCAATACGGCCCTGAGCTGCTGCGCCTGAAGGACCGCCATGACCGCGACTTCTGCGTTGGCCCGACTCACGAAGAAGTCATCACCGACCTGGCACGCAACGAGCTGTCCAGCTATAAACAGCTACCGCTGAACATGTACCAGATCCAGACCAAGTTCCGTGACGAGATCCGTCCGCGCTTCGGCTTGATGCGCGGTCGCGAGTTCATCATGAAGGACGCCTACTCCTTCCATGCCGACCAGGCTTCCCTGCAGGAAACCTACGACCGCATGCACCAGGCGTACACCAACATCTTCACCCGCCTGGGCCTGGACTTCCGTCCAGTGCAGGCAGACACCGGTTCCATCGGTGGTAGCTACTCCCATGAATTCCACGTTTTGGCCGAATCCGGCGAAGACGACGTGATTTTCAGCGACAGCTCCGACTACGCCGCCAACATCGAGAAGGCCGAGGCCATTCCACGCGAAACCGTGCGTCCAGCCCCCACTGAGGAGCTGCGCCTGGTCGACACCCCGAATGCCAAGACCATCGCTCAACTGGTCGAGAACTACGGCCTGCCGATCGAAAAGACCGTCAAGACCCTGATCGTGCGCGGCGCCGAAGAAGGCAAGCTGATCGCCCTGGTGGTCCGTGGCGACCATGAGCTGAACGAAATCAAGGCCGCCAAGCTCGAGCAGGTCGCCGACCCACTGGTCATGGCAACCGACGCCGAGCTGCGCGCCGCCATCGGTGCTGGCGCAGGCTCCCTGGGCCCGCTGAACCTGCCGCTCGAATGCATCATCGACCGCTCGGTCGCCCTGATGAGCGACTTCGGCATCGGCGCCAACATCGACGACAAACATTACTTCGGCGTCAACTGGGAACGTGACTTGCCGGTTCCTCAGGTCGCCGACCTGCGCAACGTGGTCGAGGGCGACCCAAGCCCGGACGGCCAGGGCACCCTGGTCATCAAGCGCGGCATCGAAGTCGGCCACATCTTCCAGCTCGGCACCAAGTACAGCGAGGCGCTCAAGTGCCAGGTACTGGGCGAGAGCGGCAAACCGGTAACCTTGTCCATGGGCTGCTACGGCATCGGCGTCTCCCGCGTGGTCGCCGCCGCTATCGAGCAGAGCTATGACGACAAGGGCATCATCTGGAACGATGCCCTCGCGCCCTTCCAGATCGCCCTGGTACCGCTGCGTTATGAAACCGACGCCGTTCGCGAAGCGACCGACAAGCTGTACGCTGAACTGACTGCCGCCGGTTTCGAAGTGCTGCTGGACGATCGCGACAAGAAGACCAGCCCCGGCATCAAGTTCGCTGACATGGAACTGATCGGCATCCCTCACCGCATCGTGGTCAGCGACCGCGGCCTGGCCGAGGGCAACCTGGAGTACAAGCACCGTACCGAGCAAGAAGCCCAGCCTCTGCCGCTCAACGAAGTGCTGACCTTCCTGCAAGCCCGCATCCGTCGCTGATAGCCCACCGCACGAGTGATCATGTCCAGAAGCACCTTTACCCTGGGGGGCGCCGCACTGTGCGGCGCCCTGCTCGTCAGCGGCTGCGCCAACCAGATGTCCCAACGCAGCGAGCATGAGGAGCGCGCCGAGCGCAAGCTGCTCGAACATACCCTGCAAATCGACGTGGGCGAGCCCAAGGTGATGGAGCTTCCCCAGCGGCGCGTACGTATTCATGAACAGAAGCGCTTCGAAGTTACCGAGTTCGAAGTCACTCGCCGTTACGACCGCTACACGCCTTACCAACCCTGGCGAGAGATCTATGAGATCCCCCTGGGCGCGGTTGCCGTGGTGGCCGGTGTCGGCGCCAACGTGGTCAACGTGTTCGCCCTGGGCAATCTACCGGAAAGCATCACTCACGATTGGCTCAGTTACGGCCTGGCTGGGCTCAACCCGTTCATGAACGTGCCGTCCAATGGTCGCGCGCAGCAGAACCTGGCTGGGATCAGCGAAGTGCAGAAGGACAAGCGCGAGGAGTACACCAGCCTGCCTTGGAGCGAACGCCTGGTCGAAGTCAAGGCTGGCAAACTGACCCACGAGCTGACCACCGACCATAACGGCGTACTTCGCCTGAACCTGCTCGACAGCCCGTTCTCCGAGCAGAACCTCAATCACATCGGCACCCTGCACCTGCATGTAGCCGACGAGGACAATGGTGTGCGCGGCGATGCCAGCCTGCTGGTCAGCAGCAATTTGCGTGGCAAGCTGCTCGAAGCCCACGAGCTGATCTTCGATGACCTCGAGGGCGACGATGTCGGCCAATGGGTGCATCGGGTCAAGCGCCTGTCGGAGCTGGGCTTGGAAGAAGAAGCCAGCGAGCTGGAGCAAAGCCTGATCGAGTTGACCCGCAATGATCCGGAGCTGCAACGGGACTTCCTGCAAGCACTGACTAAGGACACCGGGCGACTGGTTGCCGACCCTGGAATACAGTAAACCCGCCGGGGCTGCCTAGCGGCCCCTCCCCTTCACTCACTGCGGCGGGAAGAGCTCCAACTGCTCATGCGCCCCACGCAGATCTCGCAATCGAACTCCCACGCCTAATAACCGTACTGGCTTGCCACCCCGGGCAAACGCCTGGCTGAGCAACTGTCGGTAGCTCTCCAGATCACGACCGGCTCCAGCCTGTTCCAGGGTCGTCTGGCTGAAGTCGTGAAATTTTACCTTCACGAACGGTTTGTCCGGCCGGTAACTGTTATCCATGCGCGCAATGCGCGCGTTCAGGCTCTCGAGCAGCTCGGGCAGTTTCTGCAGGCAACTCGCCAGGTCCGGCAAGTCGGTATCGTAGGTATTTTCGACACTTACAGATTGACGCCGGCTGTCATTTTGTACGATTCGTTCATCTATACCCCGCGCCAGCCCCCATAACCGCTCACCAAAACTGCCGAACTCCCGCACCAAAGCCAAGCGCGACCACTCGCGCAGCTCCAGACACGTTTCGATACCCAGGCGTGCCAGTTTGTCCGCCGTGACCTTGCCCACGCCGTGCAGCCTTGCGACCGGCAAGGCTGCTACGAATGCTTCCACCTGGTCGGGGGTTATCACGAACAAACCATTGGGCTTGCGCCAGTCGCTGGCGATCTTGGCCAAGAACTTATTCGGCGCCACGCCAGCCGAAACCGTGATGTGCAGCGTCCGAGCGACCCGCTTGCGAATGTCTTCAGCAATACGCGTGGCGCTGCCGGCGAACCATTGGCTGTCGCTGACATCCAGATAGGCCTCGTCCAGCGACAGCGGCTCGATCAAGTCGGTGTAGTCACGAAAAATGGCGTGGATTTCCCGAGAGGCCTCGCGATAAGCCTCAAAGCGCGGCTTGACGATCAACAGGTCTGGACAGAGCTTGAGCGCATGACGCGAAGACATGGCCGAGCGCACACCATAGGCACGCGCCTCATAATTGCAGGTCGCGATCACCCCGCGCTGCTCAGGCGCCCCGCCCACGGCCATCGGGCGCCCTGCCAAACGCGGGTCGTCGCGCATTTCGATTGCGGCATAGAAACAATCGCAGTCGATGTGGATGATCTTGCGCAAGGACATGGATGACCGTCAGCACTGTAAATTCATACAGATACTACCGGTGCGTCGCCATGTGTTCCAGAGCCGGCCTGTCGGAAAGCCTTCCAATCCGATGCAAGCCCCGTCATTGCTGAGCTGCAGCCCTTATTCAAACGCTAAGAGATTGAACAAAAAAGGGTTTTTCCGAAATAGCGCTTGACATGGCAGAGGATTTCCGTAGAATTCGATCTCACAGGCGCGGGATGGAGCAGCCTGGTAGCTCGTCGGGCTCATAACCCGAAGGTCGTCGGTTCAAATCCGGCTCCCGCAACCAGATTCAGAAAAAGGCCACTGTCGATACAGTGGCCTTTTTTCTTGTCTTAAAAAAAATCTACGACAAATCAAAGAGTAATGCTTGACAGCTACTCGGAATTCCGTAGAATGCGCATCCACTGACGCGGGATGGAGCAGCCTGGTAGCTCGTCGGGCTCATAACCCGAAGGTCGTCGGTTCAAATCCGGCTCCCGCAACCATATTCGTCAGAACAAACCCCGCCTGCTAACGCAGCGCGGGGTTTGTTGCTTTTGGCCCCGTGAATACTTCCCCACTTCGCCTCAAGTGGGGCTCGCCGGATGAACTATCTTTAACCCTGCCAAACCGCTGAAAGCGGGCCGGGCAGGAGTAATATCTGGATACGTTTTCCGAAGGGACTTTCACTTGGCCGCACCTCTGCCCAACCTCGCGCTCCTGGCCCGAGGTTATCCATGATTTCACACGACTCCGAACCTCAGGAGCCTCTCGCCACCGCGCTTCCCAACGCCGCCCGCCGCCTGCCCTGGCTGGAGCGGCTGAGCCGTTATCGCCAACCCTTGGGGCTGGCCTTGACGTTGCTGCTGTTCAGCATGGCCTTGATCGCCTGCCGGCACTTGCTGAGCGAACTGGACATTTATGCCCTTCACGACGCCATGCTCAGCGTGCCGACACGATCTTTGGCGGGCGCCTTGCTGGCGACCGTCGTGGGCTTTGTGACTTTGCTGGGCTATGAATGGTCCGCCAGCCGTTACGCTGCAGTGCAGCTACCGGCCCGCACATTGGCGCTGGGCGGGTTCAGCGCCTTTGCCATTGGTAACGCGGTCGGGCTGTCGATCCTGTCCGGTGGCTCGGTACGTTATCGCCTGTATGCGCGGCATGGGCTAGGCGCCGCTGAAATCGCACGGATGACCGTGTTCGCTAGCCTATCCCTAGGCTGCGCCCTGCCCCCTCTGGCAGCGCTGGCGACATTGAGCAACCTGCAAGGTGCCGCCACCGCCCTGCGCCTGCCTGCCCCATTGCTGGCCAGTATCGCCGTGGCAGTGCTGGCGCTGACGGCCGTATTGGTAATCGGCCTCTATCGCCGCCGCCTGGACGAGCAACCTCTGGCCGATAGCCTGGTGGTGCAGTTTGGACGGCGCACCCTGCGACTACCAGGCGCCCGCTTGGCCGCCCTGCAGTTGTTGATCACCGCCCTAGACGTCGTCGCCGCCGCTACCGTGCTTTACCTGCTGCTACCCGAAGCTCCGCCTTTCGGCGCCTTCGTCCTGGTCTACCTGCTCGCCCTGGCCGCCGGTGTACTCAGCCATGTGCCAGGTGGCGTGGGGGTGTTCGAAGCCATTCTCCTGGCCGCCTTCGCCAATCAGCTGGGCGCCGCGCCACTGGCAGCTGCCTTACTGTTGTATCGCCTGATCTATGTGGTCCTGCCTTTGCTAGTGGCCTGTGTGCTGCTGTTGGCGAGCGAAGCCCGCCGTCTGCTGTTCGCCCGCCAAGCGATCAATGCAGCCGCCGGGCTTGCTGCGCCGGTGCTGGCAATCCTGGTGTTTCTGTCAGGCGTCGTGCTGTTGTTCTCCGGGGCCACGCCCGAGATCGACACGCGCCTTGAGCACATGGGCTTTCTGGTGCCCCATCGCCTGATCGACGCTTCGCATTTTGGCGCGAGCCTCATCGGGGTGCTGTGCCTGCTGCTGGCTCAAGGGTTACGCCGGCGACTGTCGGCCGCCTGGCTGCTGACCACCGTCCTGCTGCTGGTAGGCGCACTGCTGTCGTTGCTCAAGGGCTTCGATTGGGAAGAGGCCAGCGTGCTGATCTTCACAGTGGCGCTGCTGACCTTGTTCCGTCGCTCGTTCTATCGCCCAAGCCGGTTGCTGGAGCTGCCCTTCTCGCCGGTGTACCTGGTGGCAAGCGTTTGTGTGGTCGGCGCCTCGGTCTGGCTGCTGCTGTTCGCCTACCAGGATGTACCCTACAGCCACGAACTGTGGTGGCAGTTCACCCTCGATGCCGACGCACCACGTGGCCTGCGCGCCGCCATGGGCAGTGCAGTGCTGTTAGTGGTCGTCGCGCTGACTTGGCTGCTGCGCACCGCACGGCCCGTGATTCACTTGCCCAACGATGAGGAACTGCAACAGGCCAAGGGCATTCTGATGGCCTCCGACCAACCCGACGGTGGCCTGGCACTCACCGGCGACAAAGCCTTGCTGTTCCACCCCAACCACAAGGCCTTCCTTATGTATGCCCGTCGCGGCCGCAGCCTGGTCGCCCTGTACGACCCGATCGGCCCCGCCCAGGAGCGCGCCGAGATGATCTGGCAATTCCGTGACCTCTGCGATCTGCACCACGCCCGCCCAGTGTTCTATCAAGTCCGCGCGGAGAATCTGCCGTTCTACATGGATATCGGCCTGACGGCACTTAAGCTCGGCGAAGAAGCGCGGGTCGATCTGCGCCGTTTTGACCTCGAAGCCAAGGGCAAGGAGATGAAAGACCTGCGCTATACCTGGAACCGCGGCGGCCGTGACGGGCTGACGCTGGATATCCATGAGCCAGGCGATGCCCCGCTCGAGGCACTCAAGGCAATTTCCGACGCCTGGCTCGGTGGCAAGAACGTACGTGAAAAAGGCTTTTCCCTCGGTCGCTTCAGCCCCGAGTACCTGCAGCATTTCCGTATCGCGTTGATCCGCTTTCAAGGCCTACCGGTGGCCTTTGCCAACCTGCTCGAAACCCAGAGCAAAGAGCTGGCGAGCCTGGACCTGATGCGTGCCCATCCGCAAGCCCCCAAGCTGACCATGGAATTCATGATGATCGGTTTGATCCTGCACTACAAAAACCACGACTACGCTCGCTTCAGCCTCGGGATGGTCCCGCTCTCCGGCCTTCAACCCCGACGTGGCGCCCCCCTGACCCAACGCCTGGGTTCGATGGTGTTCCAGCGCGGCGAGCAGCTGTACAACTTCCAGGGGCTACGTCGCTTCAAGGACAAGTTCCAACCGGATTGGGAACCCCGCTACATGGCTGTGCCGGCCGGGCTCGACCCGTTGGTGGCATTGGCCGATACCGCCGCCCTGATCGCAGGCGGCCTGACTGGATTGGTGAAACGTTGATGATCCGACGCTATTGGCTTTACCTGACCGGCGCCCTGCTCCTGGCCTTGCTGGCCGGTGCCGCGGCCTTCTGGCTGTGGACCCGCCCAGCGCCCGAGGCCCGCCTGGAACACCTGACCCTGGGCGACGGCAGCAGCCTGGTCCGCGCCATACCGGGCGTACACGCCAAGGCCCACGTGGCCATTGCCGTGCCCCAGGACCAGGCGCTCAGCGACAAACAATTGCTGGACCTGAGCCAGGCCGGCGAGGCCCAGCTGGTCCAGGTGCTTCTGCCGCCTGGCGACTGCGTCAAGCAGCAGCGCGCACTCGACCAGGCCATGGGCGAGCTGGCCGCACCGCCGAACTTGGTGGCTGGAATCGGCCCTGGCGCTGCGCAGGCCTGGCGATGGCTGGCCACCCAGAGCGATGACAAGGCCCGCGCCATCTCCGTGGACTTCACCCTCGAACAGCCCGGTTGCCAGCCCCTGCCCAAATCCGCCGCCCACGGCCATTGGAACGTAGCGTGGAATGACAACCCCGACGATGCCAGTGCCGCATTCGTGCGCGACCAGGCGAACGCCGAGACGAGCATCGCCGACTACGACATTCACCTGCCCCAGGTGCTCAAAGCTCAACTGACCCAGGCCCTGATCGGCAAGGACGGCAATGCACTGAGCATTCCGGTAGTTGAGGTCCCCGCCGGGCAGACCACCGACACCGTCACCCTGTTCCTCTCCGGGGATGGCGGCTGGCGTGACCTGGACCGCGACGTCGCCGGCGAAATGGCCAAGCTCGGTTATCCGGTCGTAGGGATCGATACGCTGCGCTACTACTGGCAGCACAAGACGCCGGAACAGAGCGCCGCCGACCTCTCTGAGCTGATGCAGCACTATCGCCAGAAATGGGGCACCAAGCGTTTCGTGCTCACCGGCTACTCCTTCGGCGCCGACGTGCTGCCGGCGATCTACAACCGCCTGCCGGATGAAGACAAACAGCGGATCGATGCCGTGATCTTGCTGGCGTTTGCCCGCAGCGGCAGCTTCGAGATCGAGGTCGAGGGCTGGTTGGGCAAGGAAGGTCAGGAAGCCCCAACCGGCCCGGAAATGGCCAAGCTGCCAGCGCCCAAGGTGGTGTGCGTCTATGGTGTCGAGGAGACCGATGAAAGTGGGTGCACCGACAAGACCGCAGTCGGTGAACGCCTGAAGCTGCCTGGCGGGCATCACTTCGACGAGAACTATCCAGCCCTGGCCAAGCGCCTGATCAGCGAGATCGAGACGCGCCAGGGGAAGTCCAGCGTGGCGGAACAGAACTGAAATAAGCCTGCGGGCCGCCTCGGACGGCTGATCACGGGCTTGCCCTGCGATCAGCTGTCCGAATGCCCCTGGGAATCAGATCTCGACCTGCGTTCCCAATTCGATCACCCGGTTCAGCGGCAGGTTGAAGAACCGAAGATTACCGTTGGCATTCTTGAGCAGGAACGCGAACAGGTTGCCACGCCAGCGCGCCATGCCCTCCAGGCGCGAGGCGATCACTGTCTCGCGGCTGAGGAAGTAGGTGGTACGCATCGGGCTGAAATCGAGTCCGTCCAGGTGGCACAGCTTCAGCGCCGCCGGCACGTCCGGTTCATCCATGAAGCCAAAGTGCAGCAGAACGCGGAAGAACCCATCACCATAGGCCTCCACTTCAAAGCGCTCGTGCTCCGGCACCCGCGGCCGATCCTCACTGACCACCGTCAACAGCACTACCTGGCTGTGCAGCACCTGGTTATGCAGCATGTTGTGCAACAGCGCATGGGGCACAGCGTCTGCCCGCGCAGTGAGAAACACCGCCGTGCCCTCGACGCGATGTGGCGGCTGTACGCGGATACTGCTGATGAACACGGGCAACGGCAGGGCTCCCTCGTCGATACGGTCCACCAGAATCTGTTTACCGCGCTTCCAGGTACTCATCAGTACGAACAGCACGATCCCCGCCAGCACAGGGAACGCGCCGCCCTGCACGATCTTCGGCACGTTGGCGGCGAAGAACAATCCATCGACAAACAGGAAACCCAACAGAATCGGCACCGCCAGCACCGGTGGCCACTTCCACAGCAGCAGCATCACTGCCGACACCAGGATGGTGGTCATCAACATGGTGCCGGTCACCGCAACGCCATAGGCTGCGGCCAATGCGCCCGACGACTCGAAGCCGATCACCAGCAACACGACGCCGACCATCAAGGTCCAGTTCACCGCACTGATGTAGATCTGCCCTTGCTCGTCGCTTGAAGTGTGCTGGATCTGCATCCGCGGGATGTAGCCAAGCTGGATGGCCTGGCGGGTCAGGGAAAAGGCCCCGGAAATCACCGCCTGGGAAGCGATCACCGTCGCCAGCGTGGCCAGCCCCACCAGCGGCAACAGTGCCCAGCCCGGCGCCAGCAGGTAGAAGGGGTTGCGCGCCGCTTCCGGGTTTTGCAGCAGCATCGCGCCCTGTCCGAAATAGTTGAGTACCAAGGCCGGCAGCACCAGTGCGAACCAGGCCCGAGCAATCGGTTTGCGGCCAAAATGCCCCATGTCGGCATACAGCGCCTCGGCACCGGTCAGCGCCAGTACCACCGCCCCGAGGATCGCCACGCCCATGCCCGGGTGAACGATGAAGAAGTTCAGCGCCCAGCCCGGATTGAACGCCTTGAGCACTTCCGGGCTCTGCGCGATGCCATGCACCCCGAGCGCCCCCAGCACCACGAACCAAGTGACCATGATCGGCCCGAACAGCTTGCCGATTTTCTCGGTGCCATGCTTCTGCACCAGGAACAATGCCACCAGCACCACCAGCGACACCGGCACCACCCAATGATCGATTCCGTCGAAGGCAAGCCCCATGCCCTCAACCGCCGAAAGCACCGACACCGCCGGGGTGATCATGCTGTCACCGTAGAACAACGAGGCACCGACCAGACCGCAACCGACCATTAGCGCCCTGAGCTTCGGGTAATTGGCCGTCGCCCGGCGCGCCAGTGCGGTCAATGCCATCGTGCCGCCTTCCCCCTGGTTATCGGCACGCAGGATGAACATCACGTACTTGAACGAAACCACCCACAACAGCGACCACAGAATCAGCGACAGGATGCCCAGCACGCCATCATGGTTGACCTGTACCCCATACCCCCCGGTGAAGACCTCTTTGAGGGTGTACAGCGGGCTGGTACCGATATCGCCATACACCACCCCAACAGCTGCTACGAGCAGGCCCAGCGAGCGTGTCGCCCCCTGCCCACCTTCGGCGTGACTGCTTGCCTGAACCATCGACCACTCCCGCAGAAGGCCTTCTAGACCCATTTGAGTTGCACCCGCGCCGAGCCATCCCGAATGCCCCCGCGCAACGGCGCGAAGCATAGCGCAGCGTTCGTCGTATTTCTGCTGGTAAAGCGACCTTGCGCTCGCTAGAATTGCGCACTTTTTGATCAGAGGCGCCAAAAGCGCCCATCAGTATCGCCCCCGTCAGCGGCTGGGCGATCTGTCTTCAATACCGAGGTTAGCCATGTCCACCACTCCCGCCACCCCGAAGGTCGGTTTCGTCAGCCTGGGTTGCCCCAAGGCTCTCGTTGACTCCGAGCGCATCCTGACCCAGCTGCGCATGGAAGGCTATGAAGTCGTGCCTACCTACGAGGACGCCGACGTGGTGGTGGTCAACACCTGCGGCTTCATCGACAGCGCCAAGGCCGAGTCCCTGGAGGTGATCGGCGAGGCGATCAAGGAAAACGGCAAGGTCATCGTCACCGGTTGCATGGGTGTCGAGGAAGGCAATATCCGCGACGTGCACCCGAGCGTGCTGTCGGTCAGCGGCCCGCAACAGTACGAGCAGGTAGTCAATGCCGTACACGAAGTGGTTCCACCGCGTCAGGACCATAACCCGCTGATCGATCTGGTCCCGCCCCAAGGCGTCAAGCTGACCCCACGTCACTACGCCTACCTGAAGATTTCCGAAGGCTGCAACCACAGCTGCAGCTTCTGCATCATCCCGTCGATGCGCGGCAAATTGGTTAGCCGCCCGGTCGGCGAAGTGCTGAGCGAGGCCGAGCGCCTGGTCAAGGCCGGCGTCAAGGAAATCCTGGTGATCTCTCAGGACACCAGCGCCTACGGTGTGGACGTCAAGTACAAGACCGATTTCTGGAACGGTCGCCCGGTCAAGACCCGCATGCTCGAGTTGTGCGAGGCCCTGAGCAGCCTCGGTGCCTGGGTGCGCCTGCATTATGTCTACCCATACCCGAACGTCGACGACGTGATCCCCCTGATGGCCGCCGGCAAGATCCTGCCGTACCTGGACATTCCCTTCCAGCACGCCAGCCCCAAGGTGCTCAAGGCCATGAAGCGTCCGGCCTTCGAAGACCGTACCCTGGCCCGCATCAAGAGCTGGCGCGAGCAGTGCCCTGAGCTGGTGATCCGCTCCACCTTCATCGTCGGCTTCCCCGGTGAAACCGAAGAAGACTTCCAATACCTGCTCGACTGGCTGACCGAAGCCCAGCTCGATCGCGTCGGCTGCTTCCAGTACTCGCCGGTCGAAGGCGCCCCGGCCAACGATCTGGGCCTGGAAGAAGTCCCGGACGAAATCAAGCAGGAGCGCTGGGACCGCTTCATGGCCCACCAGCAGGCCATCAGCGCCGCACGCCTGCAACTGCGCATCGGCAAGGAAATCGACGTGCTGATCGACGAAGTCGAGGAGCAGGGCTCGGTTGGCCGCAGCTTCTTCGATGCCCCGGAAATCGACGGCAGCGTGTTCATCGATGGCGATCATGGCTTCAAGCCAGGCGACAAGGTGCGCTGCCGCATCGTCGATGCCGACGAATACGACATGTGGGCAGAACCGATCTGAGCCTCCTCAGGTCAGCCCCGATCAAGCCCCGCCACTGGCGGGGCTTTTTTT
This sequence comes from Pseudomonas guariconensis, assembly GCF_900102675.1. GTDB lineage: Bacteria > Pseudomonadota > Gammaproteobacteria > Pseudomonadales > Pseudomonadaceae > Aquipseudomonas > Aquipseudomonas guariconensis. Next base: position 120,026 of record NZ_FMYX01000011.1, on the reverse strand, counting down.
TGCATCTATGTTTTCCTCAGGACCCAGCAGGAGCAATGCGATGCAACCGGCACTGACGCTTCAAACGCCAAATGTGAGCGACTACCCGGAACTGGTGCGGATCTGGGAGGCCTCGGTGCGCGCCACCCACGACTTCATGCCCGATGCCTATATCGTACTGCTGCGCGAACATGTGCTACGCCGTTATCTGGACGCCGTGATGCTGGTCTGCTGCAGGGACAGCACCAGGCGCATTCTTGGTTTTGCCGGCGTCGCCAATGGCCGGGTGGACATGCTCTTCGTCGCCCCTGAATACCGTGGCCAGGGCATCGGCAAACGGCTGTTGCGCTATGCCGTCGACGAACTCAATGCCGAGCGCCTGGATGTCAACGAGCAAAACCCGCAGGCGTTGGGGTTCTACCTGCACGAAGGGTTCGAAGTCACCGGGCGTTCGGATACCGATGGACTAGGTCAGCCCTATCCCTTACTGCACATGACCCTGATTCGCACAGGCTCTTGAGCTTTGGATGCAGGATGCCGTACGCCCCTCCTGAAATGGCGTAAATGACATAGATTCCCAGCCCCAAGATCGTCCAGAGAGGTACAATGGCGGCCTTCCCTGCCTCATTTTGCGAATTGCCTTCATGTCAGAACCCCTGCGCCTCTCCAAACGCCTCATCGAGCAACTTGGTTGCTCCCGCCGCGAGGCCGAGCTGTACATCGAGGGCGGCTGGGTCACGGTGGATGGCGTCGTGGTCGAGCAACCCCACTACAAGGTCGGGACCGAGCAGGTTGCACTGCTCCCGGGAGCACGCGCCGAGCAACTGCCACCGGTCACGCTCCTGCTCAATCAAACGGCTGGTCAGGACGCCGAGAGCGGTCGCATCAGCATGACCATGGCTACCCTCAGCGAAGCCCATCCGCCTTCGGTGCGCCCGCTGCATGGTCACTTCGCCAGGTTGTCCTGTGTCGCGCCTCTGGAACCCGGCGCAACCGGTATGCAGCTGTACACCCAGGACTGGCGAGTCACCCGCAAGCTCGAGGCCGATCTTCATCGGATGGAGCAGGAGTACATCGTCCAGGTCGAAGGCCAGGCGTCGGCAGAGGCCTTGCAGCGCCTTGCCCGTGGCATCACCCGCAGCGGTCAGGAACTGCCCAAGGCCAAGGCCAGTTGGCAGAACGAAAGCCATCTGCGCCTGGCCCTGAAGAATCCGCGGCCCGGGCAGATCGGCGCCTTGTGCGCCGCCCTTGGACTCAAGGTGCTGGGTATGCGCCGTATCCGCCTGGGCGGGGTGTCCATGGGCAAGCTGCCCGCCGGGCAGTGGCGCTACCTGGCGACCAACGAACGCTTCTAGGCCCTGTACGCAATGTATCCGCACCGGGCCACACTGCCCCTAGCATTATCGCCACGCCACTGCTGGCGTGGCGCCTGAACAGGATTTGTCACCATGAACCACAACGATGTCCTGCGCAGCCTGCGCTACATGCTCAAGGTCAGCGATGCCCAAATGGCCGAGATCATTGGGCTGACCGGCCTCGAAGTTTCTCCCGAAGCGGTCGCCACCTACTTGAAGAAAGAAGATGAAGCCGGCTACGTGCGTTGCCCGGAACGGGTCATGGCGCATTTTCTCGACGGGTTGGTGATTCACCGTCGAGGCCGCGATGACAGCCGCCCGGCGCAACCGATCGAAGTCCCGGTGAGCAATAACACCATCCTCAAGAAGTTGCGCGTGGCCTTCGAACTCAAGGAGGAAGACCTGCACGTAATTCTGAAGTCGGTCAACTTCCCAGTGTCCAAACCCGAACTCAGCGCGCTGTTCCGCAAGGTCGGCCATGACAACTACCGACCTTGTGGCGACCAGCTGCTGCGCAACTTTCTCAAGGGCCTGACCCTGCGTGTGCGTGGCTGAGCACGATGCAACACACGGTCTCACCGGTTGGCATCGTCCGCTCCTGCTTCAAGGAGAAGTTCGCCATACCTCGCCAGCCGCAGCTTGCGCCCGCCGCACGTGGCGTGCTGGAACTGCTGCCCCCGTTCGACCAGGGTGATGCCGTCGCCGGGCTCGAACAGGTCAGCCATGTCTGGCTGTTGTTCCTGTTCCACCAGGCCCTGGAAGACAAGCCCCGCCTAAAGGTGCGCCCGCCGCGCCTAGGGGGCAACAAGAGCATGGGCGTGTTCGCCACCCGCGCCACCCACAGACCCAATGGTATCGGCCAGTCAGTGGTGCGCCTGGAGGGTGTCGAGGCAGGTCGTCTGCTGCTGTCGGGGATCGACCTGCTCGACGGGACGCCGGTACTGGACATCAAGCCTTATGTGCCCTACGCCGACTGCATCGATGATGCAACCAACCAGATGGCCAGCGATGCGCCTGAACCTATTGCCGTGACCTGGAGCGAGGCCGCCCTACCCCAGGCCCATACACATGCCTTGCGTCTTCGAGAGCCATTGGTCGAGCTGATCGAGCAGTGCCTGGCGCAGGACCCACGCCCGGCTTACCAGGTACCGCCAGCTGATCGGGTGTATGGGGTGAAGTTCTGGGATGTCCAGGTGCGCTGGCACTACCCGAAGCCAGACCAGATCCGTGTTCTGGAAGTCGTACCGGACGCTTAAGCCTTTCGGAAAATTCCCGGCGGTGCAGCCGCCGGCAGTACCGGTTTTCCGGACATAAAAAAACGCAGGCCATGGCCTGCGTTTTTGCGTTGTGCGATTCGTCTTACTTTTCGACGAAAGCACGCTCGATCAGGTAGTCACCTGGCTCACGCATGCGTGGGGAGATCTTCAGACCGAAGCTGTCGAGAACCTCGGCGGTTTCGTCGAGCATGCTCGGGCTACCACAGATCATGGCGCGGTCGTCTTGTGGGTTGATCGGCGGCAGGCCGATGTCGCTGAACAGCTTGCCGCTGCGCATCAGGTCGGTCAGACGGCCCTGATTTTCGAACGGCTCGCGGGTCACGGTCGGGTAGTAGATCAGCTTGTCGCGAACTGCCTCGCCGAAGAACTCGTTCTGTGGCAAGTGCTCGGTGATGAACTCACGGTAGGCGACTTCGTTGACGTAGCGCACGCCGTGAACCAGGATCACTTTTTCGAAGCGCTCGTAGGTTTCCGGATCCTGGATGACGCTCATGAACGGCGCCAGACCGGTGCCGGTGCTCAGCAGGTAAAGGTGCTTGCCCGGGTTCAGGTCGTCGAGCACCAGGGTACCGGTGGGCTTCTTGCTGATGATGATCTCGTCACCTTCCTTCAAGTGCTGCAGCTGGGAGGTCAGCGGGCCATCCGGCACCTTGATGCTGAAGAACTCCAGGTGCTCTTCCCAGTTAGGCGAAGCGATGGAATAGGCGCGCATGAGCGGACGGCCGTTGTCCTGTTGCAGGCCGATCATCACGAACTGACCGTTCTCGAAGCGCAGGCCCGGATCACGGGTGCACTTGAAGCTGAACAGAGTGTCGTTCCAGTGGTGCACACTGAGGACACGTTCGTGGTTCATGTTGCTCATCGATGGGGCTCCTGAAGAAAGACGCGGCGCGGACCTAGCGCACTATTGCGCGATATTTTAGGGGCAGCGACAATATCTGTTAAATGGATTATCAAGATATGTCTTATCGGTTATATAGATATGCGATTCACGCTTCGTCAGCTACAAGTCTTTGTCGCCGTCGCCCAGCACCAAAGCGTGTCCCGGGCCGCGAGCCTGTTGGCGTTGTCGCAATCGGCAGCCAGCACCTCGATCACTGAACTGGAGCGTCAATCGAGCTGCCAGTTATTCGACCGCGCGGGTAAACGGCTGAGCCTCAATGCCTTGGGCCATCAATTGCTGCCCCAGGCCGTTGCCCTGCTCGACCAGGCCAAGGAGATCGAGGACCTGCTCAATGGCAAGTCCGGCTTCGGATCGCTCTCGGTCGGTGCCACCTTGACCATCGGCAACTACTTGGCAACCCTGCTGATCGGCAGCTTCATGCAGGGTCACCCGGAGAGTCAGGTCAAACTCCATGTGCAGAACACCGTACATATCGTGCAGCAGGTCGCGCACTATGAAATTGACCTGGGTCTAATCGAAGGCGACTGCAACCACCCGGATCTGGAAGTGCAGCCCTGGGTGGAAGATGAACTGGTGGTGTTCTGCGCGCCTCAGCATCCCTTGGCCAAGGTGGGCCGGGCAGATGTGGAGACCTTGTCCCACGAGGCGTGGATTCTTCGCGAGCAAGGCTCGGGGACGCGGCTGACGTTCGACCAAGCCATGCGTCATCACCGCGCCAACCTGAACATCCGCCTGGAGCTGGAACACACCGAGGCGATCAAACGCGCCGTTGAGTCCGGCTTGGGCATCGGCTGCATCTCGCGCCTGGCCCTGCGCGACGCGTTCCGGCGTGGCAGCCTGGTGGCGGTGGAAACGCCGGAACTGGACTTGTCGCGGCAGTTCTATTTCATCTGGCACAAGCAGAAATACCAGACCTCGGCCATGCGCGAATTCCTGGAGCTGTGCCGTAACTTCACCGCCGGCGTCAGCCGCAGTGACGAGATCGTCCTGCCGCCGATTGCCTGATCAGAGCAGGATTACACCCCACACCAGCGCCACCATGGTCATCGCGACCAGTTGCGCGGCGCTGCCCATGTCCTTGGCATTCTTGGACAAGGGGTGGCGCTCCAGGGAGATACGGTCGATGGCCGCCTCAACCGCAGAATTGAGCAACTCGACGATCAACCCCAGCAAGCATACGGCGATAAGGATCGCACGCTCCACACGGGTGACGGGCAGCCAGAAGGCCAACGGAATCAGTACGACGTTGGCCAGCACCAGCTGGCGGAACGCCGCCTCGCCCTTGAAAGCGGTACGCAGGCCGTCCAACGAATACCCGGCGGCGTTGAAGATACGTTTAAGGCCGGTCTGGCCCTTGAATGGCGACATGGACGGTTACTTCACCGATTAAAGGGCCAGCAGATTAGTCCAACCCGGGTCAAAAAAGCGTGAATATACGGGAACTTAGTTAGCCGAAACCGATTCGAGTTGTTGCAGCAGCAACGCTGCCTGAGTACGGGTACGCACCCCCAGCTTGCGGAAGATTGCCGTCACGTGGGCCTTGATGGTCGCCTCCGACACGCTCAATTCGTAGGCGATCTGCTTGTTCAGCAAACCTTCACAAACCATGGTCAGCACCCGGAACTGCTGCGGCGTCAGACTGGCCAGACCTTCGCTCGCAGCCTTGGCCTCGGCCGAGACATCGACCTTCTCGAACGCCTGTGGCGGCCACCACACGTCACCATCGAGCACCTTCTGCACTGCATCCTGGATGACGTCCAGGTTGCTCGACTTGGGGATGAAACCGCTGGCACCGAACTCGCGAGACTTGACCACCACGGCCGCCTCTTCCTGCGCCGAGACCATGACCACTGGAATCTGCGGGTACTGCCCACGCAGCAGGACCAAGCCGGAGAAACCATAGGCGCCGGGCATGTTCAGGTCCAACAGGACCAGATCCCAGTCGGCCTTCTCGGACAGGCGGGTTTCCAGCTCGGCGATGCTCGCCACCTCGACCAGACGTACATCCGGCCCCAGGCCGAGGGTAACGGCCTGGCGCAGGGCGCTACGAAACAGTGGGTGGTCATCGGCAATCAGGATTTCGTATGTGGCCATCGATCTAAGGATCCTGTTCTGTGCCAGGCGCGAGGGGTGGAGGAATGCCTGGCGAGCAACTCAAGGCGCAAACGGCAGGGCCGCCGGCCGCAATGGCACGGCGAAGTCCGGGATAACAGCATCTTCGTCGTGCCCGAATCGGCGCCAAGAATGCCGAGCACGGTCCGGGTGGTCAAGCCAATTGCCCGGTCGTCCCCGCCTCCTTGACTGCCAGCCTGGTCATTATGAACCAATCCACCGCGCCTGCCCCTTGGACTATAGGAAGGTATGCAACCGCCGATGCGCGTCGTCGTCCAGATCCAGCGGCAAGTGCCGCTTGGCACTCAAATAATGCAGGCTGAACACATCCAGGTAGGCGTCCAGTGCCTCGCTGGCGCGTTGGTCACCGGCCAATTCCAAGCACATTGCCGCAACCTCGGCGGTACAGAAATGGTCATCACGTTTGGAACGGCGCAGCTTGTAACGCGACATCTGCTCGGCCTGCAGGCTCAGAACTGGGAAGCGGTCCAGATAAGGGCTCTTGCGAAACATCTTGCGGGCTTCGGTCCAGGTGGCGTCGAGCAGAATGAACAACGGGCGTTTACCCGGCTCGCGCACCACCTCGCTGACAACCCGCTCTGGCGCGACGAACTCACCGGGGAAGACGATGTAGGGCTGCCATTTGGGGTCGTCGAGCAATGCGAGCAGGCGCGGGTCGACGTCGGTACGGAGCCAGCCAAAGGCCGAGGTGTCCTCTACCAGATCAGCGATCAGCCAGCCAGTATTGGTCGGCTTGAGTGGCTCTGTATCATGCATCACCAGACACATGCCGGCGTCGGCGGTGACCTTGGGCTTAAAGGCACACAGGCAGTGGCTGGCGATCACGCGGCAATCCGGACAACGCACCGCGCGCGAACCACGGGCGATGAAAGGCTTGTTGCTGCGGGCCAGGCGTTCGGCGCGCAGGCGTGCTACGGCGTGGCTCATGGCTGCACGCCTCGCGGAAGGAAGGAAACAGGCACGGTTGCAACTCGGCGGGAAACAAGCCGCCAGTCTACCAGAGGCGTTGTCATTTGCCGTGCAGGTGGACGGACGCCTCCTTTATAATCGCGATTTTGGCGACCTGGGATATCCCACAGGCGGGTGGTTTCATGGAACGCCGCTCGCTGGCGCAGGTCAAAGTGCCAGTCATCGAACCAGGAGAGATTCATGCTGCGTCTTACCATCCCGACCTTGAGCCTGCTGCTCGCACTGCCACTGGCGGCCCAGGCGGCCTCCAAGCAGGAATACGAGCTGAACCAGATGCTGCAGAAGGTCGCCAAGGAAAGCAGCGTCGGCACCCCGCGTGCCATCAACGAAGATATCCTCGACCAAGGCTATACCGTCGAGAAAGGCCGGGCGTTGGTCAACCACCTGAGCGTACGCGAGAGCCACGCCGAGCGGATGCGCGCCAACCCGGAACAGGTTCGCAGCCAGCTGGGCGACAGCGTGTGCCGCAACAATGGCTATCGTCAGCTGATGTCCAAGGGCGCGGTCCTGGTCTATCGGTTTTCGGTCTACAAGACCAACCAGCCGATCATGGACCAAGCCTTCGACGCCTCCAGCTGCGTGGCGGGTAACAAGAAGAAGTAACTCAGGCAACCCTGTCGTTGTTACTGGCGCGCCGCTGTTCTTCATCGGCGCGCAACTCCGCCAGCAGAGCCTGGAGATAACGCGAGTGCCGCTCTGCGACTTCCAACCTGCGCAAGCACTCGGCTTCCAGGCTCACTTGATGGGCCTGGGCAGCCCGCTCCAGCAGCAGATATAGCTGCCTATCCACCTCGATGATCAACCGATGCATACCGCGACCTCCTGCATCGAGACGTTGCGTTTCCAGTTAACCAGAGCTGCGTTACAGCTGGCCCCCTCCCGACGAGCGGGAAAACTGCGCTGTTATCGGACATCGCACTGTCTTCAATCGGCACGATCTAACGCTTGGGTCTAGATTGATAGCAAATACCCGCGCATTTCCGGCACCGAGGAGACTGCCCAGGCGCGGCGCTCTTGCACTGCGATAACAACAATGTGATGGACATTTGTCACTGCATCATGGCCTTGAAGGCCCACTGCAATGCTCGGGTTGCATACTCGAGCAACGGCAGCCAGCGACACACGCAGTGTCGCGGCCGGGATACCCCATCGTCCCGGTCAGAGGTTCTGCTGCAGAAGGAGACGTTGAATGCCTTACCAACCGAACGAACTCTTGTTCAATCATTTCAGGGACAACGGCATCGACCTGAGCAAGATTGATGAACAGCTGCAACTGGTCGCGCCCAACAGCCCCAACCTGCCGCTGTACCGCGACATGATGCTGACCATCCTGCGCATGGCCCACGACGACACCAACCGCTGGAACGCCAAGATCACGCTGCAGGCCCTGCGCGAACTCGACCATTCCTTCCGCACCCTGGAACGCTACAAGGGACGACGGAAGGTCACCGTTTTCGGCTCGGCGCGTACGCCATTGGAACACCCCATGTATGCGCTTGCCCGTGAACTGGGCGCAACCCTGGCACGCTCCGACCTGATGGTCATTACCGGTGCCGGCGGAGGCATCATGGCCGCAGCCCATGAAGGCGCCGGCACCGGGCACAGCCTGGGATTCAACATCACCCTGCCTTTCGAGCAACATGCCAATGCCACAGTGGATGGCACTGACCAGTTACTGCCCTTCCATTTCTTCTTCATTCGCAAACTGTTCTTCGTCAAGGAAGCCGATGCCCTGGTGCTCTGCCCAGGTGGGTTCGGCACTCTGGATGAAGCTCTCGAGGTACTCACCTTGATCCAGACAGGCAAAAGCCCTCTGGTGCCAGTGGTACTGCTGGACTCACCAGGCGGAACCTTCTGGCGCGACGCGCTGGCGTTCATCAGCAAGCAACTGGAGGAAAACCGCTACATTCTGCCCAGCGACATGAAGCTGGTGCGCCTGGTCCACAGCGCCGACGAAGCGGTGGAGGAGATCAACCAGTTCTACAGCAACTACCACTCCAGCCGCTGGTTGAAGAACCAGTTCGTGATTCGCATGCATCATCCCTTGAGCGATGCAGCGCTCTACGACATCCAGGAAGGATTCGCCGATCTACGCCTGAGCGGCAAGTACCATCAACAACCAGACAGCGGCCTCGAGCACGAGATAGGCAACTTCAACCACCTGACCCGATTGACCTTTGCCTTCAATGGCCGTGATCAGGGCCGCCTACGCGAACTGGTGGACTTCATCAATCTGCCGGAAAACTGGGCCAAGCCCCAGCCCATGCACACCACACAGCGAGCAAGGGAAGCCTTGAAGGTCGATTGAGAAAGGGGACAGCGGGAAACTGAAGAATCAGTCGTCAAGATTGCGGCCGCTGAGCAGGCGGCCGATCAGTTCCATGGGGAATCCACGGTAGGCAAGAAATCGGGTCTGCTGGGCACGGCTTCGGGGATCATGGGGACGTTGCCCGGCGAACTTGCGTTGCCAGACTTCCTGCAGCCGGGCCGCCCAGTCCACTCCGCTTTCACGCAGAGCCTGGTCGATGTCACCACGGTTCAGGCCGCGTTGCCCCAACTCTTCGCGAATACGCGCTGGGCCGTAGCCGGCATTGGAACGATAGGAAATGAAGCTTTCGAGGTAGCGTGCCTCACTTAGGAGCCCCTCTTCGGCAAGCCGATCGAGCGCAGGCTCGATCAACTCATCCGGTGCGCCGCGCTGACGCAGCTTACGTGTCAGCTCGACACGACCATGCTCGCGGCGTGCGAGCAGGTCCATGGCTGTCCGCCGAACGGCGACGGGGTTGTCGAGTACGACGGACATGGGCCAATCAATAACCGGCGTCGGCGTCAGCCATGTCGTGGGCATCGGCTTCAGCAGCGGCGGCCTTGCCAGCAGCGGCGACGGCACCTGCGTTGAGCAGTTTTTCGCGGATTTGTTTCTCGATCTCCGCCCCTACAGCTGGGTTGTCTTGCAGGAACTTGGCAGCGTTGGCCTTGCCCTGACCGATCTTGTTGCCTTGGTAGCTGTACCAGGCACCGGATTTTTCCACCAGGCCTTGGGATACACCCAGGTCGATGATCTCACCGTTGCGGTAGATACCCTTGCCATAGAGGATCTGGAACTCGGCCTGGCGGAACGGCGGCGAGACCTTGTTCTTGACGATCTTGACGCGGGTCTCGCTACCCACCACCTCGTCGCCTTCCTTGACAGCGCCGGTACGACGGATGTCCAGACGCACGGAGGCGTAGAACTTCAATGCGTTACCACCGGTGGTGGTTTCCGGGCTACCGAACATCACACCGATCTTCATACGGATCTGGTTGATGAAGATGACCAGGCAGTTGGCGTTCTTGATGTTACCGGTGATCTTGCGCAGCGCTTGGGACATCAGGCGAGCCTGCAGGCCCACGTGCATGTCACCCATTTCGCCTTCGATTTCGGCCTTCGGGACCAGCGCGGCCACGGAGTCGACAATGATCACGTCAACGGCGTTGGAACGCACCAGCATGTCGGTGATTTCCAGGGCTTGCTCGCCGGTGTCTGGCTGGGAGACCAACAGGTCATCGACATTGACGCCCAGCTTGCCGGCGTACTCGGGATCAAGGGCGTGCTCGGCATCGACGAAGGCGCAGGTGGCGCCGTTTTTCTGGGCTTCGGCGATAACCGACAGGGTCAGTGTGGTCTTACCCGAGGATTCCGGACCGTAGATTTCAACGATACGGCCTTTAGGCAAGCCGCCGATGCCAAGGGCGATGTCCAGACCCAGGGAGCCAGTGGAAATGGCCGGGATGGCCTGACGCTCGTGGTCGCCCATGCGCATGACCGCGCCCTTGCCGAATTGGCGTTCGATCTGACCCAGGGCAGCAGCCAAGGCGCGCTTCTTGTTGTCGTCCATTGAAATCCTCACGTGTTCGACGGGCGGCCCTGCGGCCGGGAATAACTGTATAAGTAGCCAGTATTATTCCACAGGGATTCGCTTTGGCAAACCCCCGTCGGGTGATTTACTCCGCACCAAGCTGTAACAAGCCGTCTAACGCGGTGATCACCGTCTGTCGGCGCACCGCTTCGCGGTCGCCGTCGAAGTGCCGGCGCTCGCTGATCACATGGTTGCCATCGGCCCATGCCAGCCACACGGTACCCACCGGTTTGGCAGGTGAACCGCCATCGGGCCCGGCCACACCACTGACCGCCACGGCAAAACGCGCCCCGCTGGCAGCTTGAGCGCCACGGACCATGGCCTCGACCACTTCCTGGCTCACCGCGCCCACCTGGCCGAACAACACTTCAGGGACACCCAGCTGGCGGGTCTTCTGGGTATTGGAATAAGTCACGTAACCGGCCTCGAACCACGCCGAGCTGCCGGGAATGCGGGTGATGGCCTCGGCGATGCCGCCACCGGTGCAGGACTCGGCAGTGCTCACCTGCGCATTGAGGCGCCGCAAGTGCTCACCAAGACGGGTAGAAAGAACGGTGATCGGGTCCATGGCTGGGCTCCTTGAAAACTGCGCTCTACCCTACCACCCTCGCTTGGCCAGGCAAGCGCTCAGCGCGCCAATGCCCGAATGTAATCCTGGCAGGCGCGCAGGGCGATCAGTCCCCGGTCTCCGGTGTCGGTGATGGCGATAATGCGTCGAGCATCCGCTGGGTCAAGTCGGGCGCGTACGGGGCCATGATCCACGCCGCTGGCGCTGGAGGGGGCAGGCACTGCGGGGCAGTTGGCGCCCTGTTCGACCAAGACTGACAACCGCAGGTCAGCAGTAGCCAGGCGGTCACGCAGGCGAGCTTGAGTCTGTTGGGCATGGGCGAGCTCCTGGAAATGTCGTGTTTCACTGCCTTGCAGGCGTTGTTCGAGTTGCTGGCGTCCCTCGCGCTCGGCGAGCAGCGCTCGCGCTGCTTCCTCTGCACGCGCCTGGGCCTCATGGGCTTGAGCCTCGGCCTGCTGCGCGAACAGCCGGCCGTAGCGCCAGGCCTGGACCTGCCAGGTCAATGCCGAAGACAACAGCACGAGCACCAGACACAGCCCCAGCCATAGGCGGCTCAACACAGCACCTCCCGCGCCCGTGCCCACAAGGCCAGACGATCTTCCAGCCCATTGAGCCCACCATTGATGTGACGGGTGATGCGATTGAACTCACCCCGGTCCGCCAGCGCATTGAGCCCGCGTGAATGCCAGAACCACGCCGCCGATTCACAGGCCCAGCGGGGTTGTTCAAGCATCTGCGGCTGCGCCAGCAGGCGTTCGTCACCAAACAGCGCCCGACTGCAGGCCTGATAGTTATTGCGACCGGTCACCTGGATCAGGCCACGGCCGCGATAGAGCTGACCATCACCATCAGCCTCGGGGGTATTGCCTAGTCGCTGGGCCAGGCTGGGCGAGCAGCGGCTTGTAGCTGGGCGCAGGCTTGGCTACCGCGACGAAGTTGCCGTTTGCGTCCTCCAGGGCCAGCTCTCGAATCCACCAACCGCCGACTTCCGGTGGAAGTACCAGTTCGGCGACCAGCACGGCCGGGTCGGCTGGCGAGGGGTACAAGGCATTGAGTTGCGCCCGCAGTACCTGGCGTACCAGGGCTGTCTGTGTCGGTTTCGGCGTAGGCTCTGGTGATTCGGAGGGGTCGACCACCCGACGGAGCGCACCGACAGTGCCTTTGTGGGCATGCACGGAAAACGCCGCGCGGATCACCGAGCGCTTGACCGCCTCGCTCCAACTGTCGTCCCAGCGATCGACCGACCAGGCCCAGGCCAGTTGGTACAGCAGGTGCGGCGGGCAGGTGTCGGGGTTGTAGAGCGTGCGCAGGGCAGGCTTGAGGTCCTCGGCGCTGGTGCCATCGAGCGCGCGCTCCAACGCCGTGCTGTTGATAGGCAGAAGGCCTGTCATGTCAGTCCCCCCGCACCACGGTGAACCCTTCGCACCAGGCGGCCTGGGCTTTGCTCGGGCGAATGTCGACCCAGTTCGCCAGCTCCACGCGGCTCACCCCGTTGATATGCAACTGGGCATCGACGCCTGAACGGGAAACCTCCATCCCCAGCCTGCGCCGTGGGTTGATCCAGGCAGCCAGGCGTCGCTCGCACTCGACCAGCAGCGCCTCGTTCTCAGGCCCGGTCCCGGCCATGTGCACCACCGCATCGATACGGTACGGCAGGATCTGCGCGGACTGCACCGTCAACCGGTCCGCCACGGGGCGTACGTCGTCATCGTTGAGGTACTGGCGCACAACCTCCAGCAGCGCCGGTGGGGCCTCGCCATTGCCATCCAGTGCCAGCACCGTCACCACCACCTCTGCCGGCGCCGGACTTTCAGCGGTCGCGTCAGCGACCAGCCCCGAAGCGTTGCGGGCATGCAGGATGTAGCTGTTGCGCGGGCCGGCGGTGGTCAGACCTTCGTAGACCAGTTGCACCCGCTCGCGCAGGGCGTCGTCGGCTTCCAACACCTGCGCCAGCGGCGGCACCGCCTGCAGGTCCTCGGCCTGGACCACCAGGCGCTGGAGATTGACGTTGGCCGCCAGTTGGTCGAGGTCGCTCCCTTGGGCGTAGGCCAGCAGCAGCGCCTTGGCCGCGTCGTTGATACGGGCGCGGTTGAGCAGCTTGCGGTAGGCCCCGACCTCCAGCAACTTGGTTACCGGGTCGCTTTCCAACTGGGCGGCCCAGCTCTCGCCCATCTGGGCGCGGAAGGTCTCCAGGTCGGCTTGGTACAGCGCCTCGTAGTCAAGGTCTTCGAGCAACTGAGGCGCAGGGAGTTTCGACAAGTCCACCTGGCTCATATGCTGACCTCCACCAGGGCGTCATCGCCCAGGTAACGGCCGCTGAGGGCGAGGTTGACCTGGCCGTCGAGCACCGACAGCACACGCACCCGCTCAAGCTTCAGACGCGGCTCCCAACGCCCCAAGGCGCGGGCGACTTCCGCTTGCACGGCGCTCTTCCAGCCGTCGTTGACGGGCAAGTCGACGTAGCGACGCAACTGGCTACCGTACTCGGGGCGCATGCGCCGGCTGCCTTGCGGGGTGGAAAGGATGTCCTCGATGGACTGACGAAGGTGGGCGATGCCGGCCAAAGGTTGGCCGGTGCGGCGGTCCATGCCGATCATGGTGCGCCTCCTGTTGCAAGGTGCGAGGTCCGTTGGTGGAATCGCATTTAAGAGTCTCTCCTGGTTAAGGCCTGCACCTGTTCGCGGCTAAACCCGCGATACAGACGCCACGGAGCAGGAAACCTGCTTGTCAGCGCCGGCATTTCCGATGCAGGGGGGCCTCAATCAATGCTTGTGGTTAGCGGTGTTGCCAGCGGTGTCGATGATCCTGCCGCCGCCGTTGATGTCGCCGCTGACGGTCAGCGGCCCGTTGATGGCGACCTGGCCGGTCAGGGTGATAGCCGTGGCGTCGAGCTCGATGGCACCCTCGCTGACGCGTAGGGTGCTGGCGCCTACCTTGATGCTGGCGTTGCCGGCAGGCAGGTGGATGTCGTAGCGCTTGGCCTGCCAGTCATAGGCGAGCGAGCCGCCGTCCTCGAACCGCCACACCTCCACATGGTCGCGGTTGTCCGGCGCGCTGCCGGCATTGCCGTAAAGGCCCGGCACGAAAGTGCCCAGGGCCGGCTCACCGCTGGGGCTGATCAACACGCCCTGCTCGCCCAGGCTTGGTGCCCGCCAGTGGCGTGCCTTACCGGCGGCCAGGCAATGCCAGCGCAACCAGGCACTGGTCCAGGCTCCATCGGATACCCGCACCCGAGCTGCGGCCAGGTCTACCGCAACAACGCGGCAAGGGATGACCAGGCTGGCCAGCATCCGATCATGCATCGCGCTGGCGTAGCTCATGGGATGTCCTCTGCAGCGATATAACGGTGCTCGTTGCCCGACCCGGTGTCCGGGTCGATGCCCAACATCAGCATGCCGGGCGGCTGATCAGGCCAGTGCCACTGGGGCTCGCCCAACAGCACCGGCTGCTCCCAACGGACAATCCAGTGGCCACCCTCGAACTGTGCCAGCGCATTGCGGCTGGCCTCGACAAAATCCAGGCCCCAATACTGCTGGCGCAGCAGGTCCATCAGTTGTGCGGCCAGCAGGCTTCCCTGCAGGCGTGCATCGGGGTCGCCGAGGTCGGGGGTGATATCCGCCTCGAAGGTGGTGACCAGCACCGAGCGCCCATCCCGTGGCGCGGCGTCCGCGGTCATGCGCACGATGCCATGGCGCAGCGACGGCAGGACGGTGCTGCTCTCGACATCAGAAGCGATATCGACTGACGCAAGTTCAGGAATCGCCTCACGAATCGTTGCGGTCAGGGCCGCATGCAAAGTGGCCAGTTCGCTCATTTCAATGCCTCCTATCGCTCATCGGCCTGGGGTACATCACGCAACCCCAGGCGTTTGGCCGCCCAGCGCTCGTAGAGCCCGATAGCTACGTCGGCGCCTGCCATGGCAGTCATGCAGCCAAAGGCGCTGGCGCTCCAGATCGACATGCCGCTGGCGTACAGCAGCATCACCGTCGAGACCCCGCAGACCATGCAAGCCCCGGATCGCAACGCCAGCCGGCGCACCAGCGCCCATCCTCGCGCGCCAGCCTTGTCGGCACGCCACATCTCACCGCTCAGGCCGCCCAGCAATGCCAGGACGATCACCAGCCAGAGCGGTATCTCCAGCAACGTCTGTTGCTCGTTCGTCACTGTCCTGCCTCCTGTATGAATGCCCGCCGGTGCTACCGGCGGGACGGTTGTGTATGAACTCGGCATTCCAAAAAGCCCGGGCTGCCAGGCTTTTCAGTAATGCGTTGTCGAACCGCCGGCCACATCTGGTGACGCCTGGCGGTTCCGCTTCGAATTGGTGTCTCCGACCGCGGCCACCTGCCCGCCGGATAACTGTTCGTGGTGCTTTACGCTGCACACCCGGGCCAGTTGCCAACCCTCTGAACAGTCGAGGCCTGTTCATCGCTGCCTGTGTAACAACCGGTGTCGACCGGCTTGAGACACAGATTATGCACTGATGCATATCCAGTCAATGCATAAATTCATATTTCTAACGAATAAAATTTGCTGAAATGCATGGAGGCTATGCACGACGTGGCTTGTAGGGATTTTCTGCGGACGAAAAAAAACCCGCCGAAGCGGGTTTTCTTGAAAAGGAGATGCCTCAGCGAGCGTACATGCCCCACCAGAACACATGGCCCAACAGGCTGATCTGCTCTTCCTGCATCTGCTGGAAGCTGTAGTCCTCGTCAGGGTGTTCATCGCGATTGAAGCTGCGCAAACGAATACCGGTGGGCAGACGGTATACCTGTTTCACACGTAACTGGCCATTGTGGTTGATGGCGTAGAGGTCACCATCGATGATGTCGCCGATCGCGCATTTTCCGGTGTTGACCCCGACCGTCGCGCCATCACGCAGTACCGGCAACATACTGTTGCCGCGCACGGTCACACACTTGGCCTGGTCGAACTGGACGCCATTGTGGCGCAGGCTGCGCTTGCCGAAGCGCAGGCGGGCCTTCTCGCTTTCCTCGATGACGAATCTTCCTGATCCTGCTGCCAATTCAACCTCTCGAAGAAAAGGAACGGACACCTCGTCATCCTCGACGGGGGTTTCGTCGTCCCACAGGCTGATGTCGCTCAGGTCCGCATGGCCATGGGCCGGCTGCGCCGCCTCGCGGGACTCGCCCAGCTCGACGCGCCCGCGCAGTTGGTCGGTACTGACGCCGAAGTACTCGGCGATCTTCGACACATGCTTGTCGGACGGGTCGACGATCTTCTCGCTGAGGATGCGCGACAACGTGGATTGGGGAACGCCCGTGCGCCGGTGCAGCTCCGTCGGTGACAGGCCGTGGCGGTCGAGCAGTGCTTTGAGTACGGTGGCTACGTTGCGTTTTTGCATACCGTGCATAATGGATGTGCCGCAGCGCAAATGCAATCCGTGCGCGTGCTTTCTCTTATACCCATCGCCCGACCGTGGGGATTTCCTTGTACTCTCATGAGCCCTACACCGCGGGAAGACTCCCCGCGATAGCGAGGTCAAGACAACAATGATCGGCTTTACCTTTCGCCAGCTCGAGTACTTCGTCGCCACCGCCGAACAGGGCAGCGTCAGCGCCGCGGCGCGAGCCAAGCACATCTCCCAGCCCTCGGTGTCGCTGGCGATCTCGCAGCTCGAGGCCATCCTGGGCGAAAAACTGTTCCTGCGTCAGGCCAGCCGGGGCCTGGAGCTGAGCCCGGCGGGGCGGCAACTACTGGAGCAGGCACGCGAGATCCTGGCCATGGCGGCCGGCATACGCAGTGCGGGGGATGAGCCACAAGTGCTGCGCGGCAATCTCAGCCTGATCTGCTTCCAAGACCTGGGCCCGTGGTACGCGCCGCGCCTGCTCAGTGGCTTTCGCCAGCGCCACCCGGAAGTCGCCATGACTTTGTTCGAAACCGACCTTGCCGGGGTCAACCGGCGCTTGAACGAGGGCAAGGCAGAATTGGCGCTGACTTATGACGTGGGCCTGGACCCACAGATCGAGCGCCGAGTTCTGGCACAGGTGGCGCCGTATGCCCTATTGCCGGCGGACCATCCTTTGGCCCGCCAGGAGCAGGTATCGTTGGCCGACCTGGCCGAGGAGTGCCTGATCCTCGAAGACATCGCGCGAACCCGCGAGTACTTCCTCTCGCTGTTCTGGGCCCACGACCTGCAGCCACGCGCCCAGCAACTGACCCAGACCTTCGAGATGCAGCGCGGGCTGGTCGCCCATGGCTATGGCGTGGCGCTCTCATGCACACGGCCTGCGGGCGACCAGAGCTACGATGGCCGGCCACTGGCGTGCCGGCCTCTGCGTGAAGCCGTCAGCCCGCAGTCGGTGGTACTGGCGCAATCGAGCGCCATGCGCCCCTCCCCTGCGGCCCAGGCATTCCTGCGCTGGGCCAGCGAGCTGTTTTCCGTCTGACTCAGGCGTTGACCGGCGCCTGGCGTGGCTGGCGCGCCACCCACAGCCAGTAGCCGACCGACAGCAGGGCCAACCAGCCCAGGCCGACATACATCGCGGTGCGCGTATCCGGGAACCAGCCCAGCACGCCGAAGATGAACAACATGAACACGATCGCCAGGGCCGGCCCGACGGGCCACAGCGGCACCGGGAAGTCCAGCGCGGCGATTTCCTCGCGGCTCATGCCACGACGCATCGCCACCTGAGACAGCAGGATCATCAACCACACCCAGACGATCGAGAAGGTCACCACGGCGGCAAGGATCAGGAACAAGTTCTCCGGCGCCAGGTAGTTCAGCACCACGCCCAGCAACAGTGCGACGCCCATCACCAGCACGGTCATCCAGGGCACGCCGAAGCGCGACAAGCGGGAGAAGCCGACCGGTGCCTGGCCGTTCTGGGCCATGCCGTACATCATGCGTCCGGCGCTGAAGATGTCGCTGTTGATCGCAGATACCGCCGCTGAAATCACCACGATGTTGAGCAGGGTTGCCGCTGAATCTATGCCCAGACCACTGAAGATCTGCACGAACGGGCTGCCCTGGCTGCCGATGTTGGTCCAGGGGTAAATCGCCATCAGCACAACCAGCGTGAGCACATAGAACAGCAGGATACGCAGCGGCACCGAGTTGATCGCCTTGGGCAGCACGCGCTTGGGGTCCTTGGCTTCGCCGGCGGTGATACCGATCATTTCGACGCCGCCGAAGGCGAACATCACGACCGTGAAGGAGGCGATCATGCCGCCGATCCCATTGGGGAAGAACCCGCCATGACTCCACAGGTTGGACACCCCCGTGACCGTCTCGGCGCCGTTACCCAGCTGGATGCCGAACAACAATACCGCGCCACCGGCCGCGATCATCGCGATGATTGCGGTGACCTTGAGCAACGAGAGCCAGAATTCCATCTCGCCGAACACCTTCACGCTGCACAGGTTCAGCGCGCCGATGAAGCAGACGATCCCCAGTACCCAGATCCAGCGCGGTGTGTCGGGGAACCACAAGCCCATGTACACCCCGAATGCCGTGACATCCGCCAGGCACACCACCAGCATGGAGAATGCATAGCTCCAGCCGGTCAGAAAGCCCAGGTAGCGCCCCAGGTATTGGCTGGTGTACTGCCCGAAGGAGCCGGACACCGGGTTGCGCACCGCCATTTCACCGAGGGCACGCATCATCATGTAGATCGCCGCGCCGCCGATCAGGTAGGCCAGCAGTACCGACGGCCCGGCCAGCTTGATCGCCGACGCCGAGCCGTAGAACAGCCCGGTGCCGATCGCCGATCCCAATGCCATGAAGCGGATATGCCGGGTACTCAGGCCTCGTCGCAAGTTGTTGTGATCGTTCATCCCAGGGACTCCTCATTGTTCTTGTTCTTGGCCGGCAGTCGCGCTGCCGTTGAAGGGTTCTCGCAAGGCCCGGAAAACACAGGGCGCAGGGCTATTAACCGGCCAATCGCAGGGCAAGACAACAAGGTGGGGCATACAGAATAGCTATAGTGGCGCATAGGAATTCTGTGATTTACCCGGCCCTCGGCGGCACCCGATGCTGGTGCCACGACAACAACAACGAGAGGGCTGCCCCATGAATCCCCACATCGAAGATTTCCAGCGAGACGGCGCGGTGATCCTGCGCGGCGTGTTCAAGGACTGGATCGAACGCCTGCGCGAAGGCTTCGAGCAGAACCTGGCCGAACCCAGTGCCTTCGCCATCGAGAACGTCGGCTCCGGCGAGAGCGGCCGATTCTTCGAAGACTATTGCAACTGGCAGCGCATCCCGGCATTCACTGACTTCGTGCTGAACTCCCCGGCCGCAGGGCTCGCCGGCGAGTTGATGGGCTCGCAGCAGGTACAGGTGTTCCACGACCACATCCTGGTGAAGGAGCCCGGCACCGCCAAGCCCACCCCTTGGCACCAGGACCTGCCCTACTACTGTGTCCAGGGCCTGCAGACCGCCAGTTACTGGATCCCGCTGGACCCGGTTACCCGTCACAATACCTTGAGCGTGGTGCTCGGCTCGCACCGCTGGCCCAAGCCCGTACGCCCCAAACGCTGGGCCAGCAATCAGGACTTCTATGGTGCCACCGACGCCGATGGCCAGAACCTGTTCATGGACATGCCGGACGTCGAGAACGGCGAGTACCAGATCCTTTCCCCGGAAATGGAACCTGGCGATGCCATCGTCTTCGATTTCCGCACCGTGCATGGCGCCGCCGGCAACACAGGCACGAACCGGCGCCGCGCCTTTTCCACACGCTTTTTGGGAGATGACGTACGCTACGTGCAGCGTCCGGGGCGCACTTCGCCACCCTTCCCTGGCATCAATTTGAGCGACGGCGAACGCATGCGCGAGGACTGGTTCCCGGTGGTCTGGCAGCGCCGCTGACCCCTACCTGACACGCTCAAGCCCCGCGCCTTGCTACGCGGGGCTTGAGCGCTTTCAACAAGGCCGAAGTGGCCAAAGCGGCCTGTGCCCGGCTGACAAGAACCTGTAGACTTGGGCGTTTCGCATTTTGTCTGAGACAGCTTCAAGGCCTTGAATGTCTGACCTTTCCGCACACACACCGATGATGCAGCAGTACTGGAAGCTGAAAAACCAGCACCCAGACCAGCTGATGTTCTACCGCATGGGCGACTTCTACGAGATCTTCTACGAAGATGCCAAGAAGGCCGCCAAACTGCTGGATATCACCCTGACCGCCCGTGGCCAGTCCGCCGGCCAGTCGATCCCCATGTGCGGGATTCCCTTCCACTCGCTGGAAGGCTATCTGGCCAAGCTGGTCAAGCTGGGCGAGTCGGTGGTGATCTGCGAGCAGATCGGCGACCCGGCCACCAGCAAGGGCCCGGTGGAACGCCAAGTGGTGCGGATCATCACCCCCGGCACGGTCAGCGACGAAGCGCTGCTCGACGAGCGCCGCGACAACTTGATCGCCGCGCTGCTCGGGGACGAGCGTCTGTTCGGCCTGGCCGTGCTGGATATCACCAGCGGCAACTTCACCGTGCAGGAGATCAAAGGCTGGGAAAACCTCCTGGCCGAACTCGAACGCATCAACCCGGTGGAACTGTTGATCCCCGACGACTGGCCGCAAGGCCTGCCGGCCGAGAAACGCCCGGGCTGCCGCCGCCGCGCGCCCTGGGACTTCGACCGCGACTCGGCGCGCAAGAGCCTGTGCCAGCAATTCGCGACCCAGGACCTCAAAGGCTTTGGCTGCGACAAGCTGACCCTGGCCATCGGCGCCGCCGGCTGCCTGCTGACCTACGCGAAGGAAACCCAACGCACCACCCTGCCTCACCTGCGCAGCCTGCGTCATGAGCGCATGGATGACACCGTAATCCTGGATGGCGCCAGCCGTCGCAACCTGGAGCTGGACATCAACCTGGCCGGGGGGCGCGAAAATACCCTGCAATCGGTGATCGACCGTTGCCAGACCGCCATGGCCAGTCGCCTGTTGACCCGTTGGCTGAACCGCCCGCTGCGCGACCTCAAGGTGCTCAAGGCTCGCCAGGATTCGATCCGCTGCCTGCTCGACGGCTACCGCTTCGAGAAGCTGCAACCGCAGCTCAAGGAAATCGGCGATATCGAACGGATCCTCGCCCGCATCGGCCTGCGTAACGCCCGCCCACGAGATCTGGCGCGCCTGCGCGATGCCCTCGGCGCCCTGCCCGAGCTGCAGAACGCCATGGCCGAGCTCGAAGCGCCGCACCTGGCACGCCTGGCCGCCATCGCCGGCACCTACCCGGAGCTCGCCAGCCTGTTGGAACGGGCAATCCTGGACAACCCGCCAGCGGTGATCCGCGACGGCGGCGTGCTCAAGACCGGCTACGACACCGAGCTGGACGAGCTGCTGGCCATGAGCGAGAACGCCGGCCAGTTCCTCATCGATCTGGAAGCCCGTGAGAAGGCCCGCACCGGCCTGGCCAACCTCAAGGTCGGTTACAACCGCGTGCACGGCTACTTCATCGAGCTGCCCACCAAGCAAGCCGAGCAGGCGCCAGCCGACTACATCCGCCGCCAGACCCTCAAAGGCGCAGAGCGCTTCATCACACCCGAGCTCAAGGCCTTCGAGGACAAGGCGCTGTCGGCCAAGAGCCGCGCCCTGGCCCGGGAAAAGATGCTCTATGACGCCTTGCTCGAGACTTTGATCGGCCACCTGGCACCGCTGCAGGACAGCGCCGCCGCCCTGGCCGAGCTGGACGTGCTGAGCAACCTGGCCGAACGCGCCCTGAACCTGGACCTGAACTGCCCAAGCTTTGTCGACGAGCCGTGCCTGCGCATCGAGCAGGGTCGCCATCCGGTCGTCGAACAGGTACTCACCACACCATTCGTGGCCAACGACCTGGCGCTGGACAACAGCACACGCATGCTGATCATCACCGGCCCGAACATGGGTGGTAAATCCACCTACATGCGCCAGACCGCGTTGATCGTGCTGATGGCGCACATCGGCAGCTTCGTGCCGGCGGCGCGCTGCGAGCTGTCGCTGGTCGACCGCATCTTCACCCGCATCGGCTCCAGCGACGACCTGGCCGGCGGCCGCTCGACCTTCATGGTCGAGATGAGCGAAACCGCGAACATCCTGCACAACGCCACCGACCGCAGCCTGGTGCTGATGGACGAAGTGGGCCGTGGCACCAGTACCTTCGACGGGCTTTCCCTGGCCTGGGCTGCGGCCGAGCGCCTGGCCCAATTGCGTGCCTATACCCTGTTCGCCACGCATTACTTCGAGCTGACCGTGCTGCCGGAGAGTGAGCCGCTGGTGGCCAACGTGCACCTGAACGCCACCGAGCACAACGAGCGGATCGTCTTCCTGCACCACGTCCTCCCGGGCCCTGCCAGTCAGAGTTACGGCCTGGCCGTGGCGCAGTTGGCTGGCGTGCCTTCCCCGGTGATCCAGCGTGCCCGTGAACACCTGGGCCGCCTGGAAACCACCAGCCTGCCCCATGAGCAGCTGATCAAGGCTGCCAAGGGCGAGCCGCAAGTGCCGCATCAGAGCGACCTATTCGCCAGCCTGCCACATCCGGCCATCGAGAAGCTGGGCAAGCTGGACCTGGACAACATGACGCCGCGCCAAGCTATCGAAACGCTATATCAACTGAAAAACCTGTTATAACGGCGCCCACTACAAACTGGTAGAATCCGCCGCGGTTTGCTGGTGCTGCAGGTTATTAGCCTGGCCTGCAGCCAATGCCTGTAAACCGCGCGGCCCTGATGAGGAAGGGCCGCCGCCGTCGCCTGAGGAGAGAATTAGAAATGACCTTCGTCGTCACCGACAACTGCATCAAATGCAAGTACACCGACTGCGTGGAAGTCTGTCCGGTGGACTGCTTCTACGAAGGCCCGAACTTCCTGGTCATCCACCCGGACGAGTGCATCGACTGCGCCCTGTGCGAACCGGAATGCCCAGCTCAAGCCATTTTCTCGGAAGACGAAGTGCCTGCCGGCATGGAGAACTTCATCGAGCTCAACGCCGAACTGGCGGAGATCTGGCCGAACATCACTGAGCGTAAGGATCCCCTCCCTGATGCTGAAGAGTGGGATGGCAAGCCTGGCAAGATTGCAGATCTGGAACGCTGATAGCGTCCGGATACGAAAAGGCCCCAAACGGGGCCTTTTTCATTTCTGGAAATGCGCCATACAAACTGCCAAAGCCGGCGATGGACTGCAAAGCAGCCCAAGGGACAGGACCACTTCGTTCGAGGCCAAGCGGATAGCCCCTGCACGCCACATGAAGCGCAGCCTCTGCCATTGAATTCAAGGCAAAAAAAAGGGGCGGTTTGACCCGCCCACATTTTTTCCGTAGTCCCTGCTTGTCCTAAACATCATCCTGATGAATCGCATCTTGCGATGTCCATGACCTTCATCCGTGAAGGCTGTGCCGGTCCGTCGACACAGTTCGAATACTAGCCACTCCAGCACGGCGAGCAAGGGCTAAACCTCTCAAAACGCTACAGCTGACACATCTTTTAATGCCTAAAAAGGCGTTATTTTTCAGATACTTACATAAATAGATAGCTTAGAAACGACAATGATTTACTGATCCTTACGGGGAAGTCTTACACCACGAGTAAGCGATCTCTTACACGCAAAGCAACGTAGGTAGCGAAATAAACAATCCTCTCAGATACAAAAACGCCCCGAGATTATCGGGGCGTTTTGTGTTGCGGTTGCGCTTACTGGAACAGCGACTCACTCGAGAGGCCGTTCTTTTCAAGGATTTCACGTAGACGCTTGAGCCCCTCGACCTGGATCTGCCGCACGCGCTCTCGGGTCAGGCCGATTTCCAGGCCTACATCCTCAAGGGTGCTGCTTTCGTGGCCCCGCAAGCCGAACCGACGCACCACCACCTCACGCTGCTTGTCGGTCAACTCACCCAGCCATTGGTCGATGCTCTGGGAGAGGTCGTCGTCCTGCAGCAGCTCGCACGGGTCGGTCGGGCGATCGTCCGTCAGCGTGTCGAGCAGGGTCTTGTCGGAGTCCGGGCCGAGAGAAACGTCCACCGAAGAGACACGCTCGTTGAGCCCAAGCATGCGCTTGACCTCGGCCACGGGTTTTTCCAAAAGCCCGGCGATTTCTTCCGGGGAAGGCTCGTGGTCGAGCTTCTGGGTCAGCTCCCGCGCGGCACGCAGGTAGACGTTGAGCTCCTTGACCACGTGGATCGGCAGGCGGATGGTGCGGGTCTGGTTCATGATCGCCCGTTCGATGGTCTGGCGAATCCACCAGGTCGCATAGGTCGAGAAACGGAAACCGCGCTCCGGATCGAACTTTTCTACCGCGCGGATCAGACCGAGGTTGCCCTCTTCGATCAGGTCGAGCAGCGACAGGCCACGATTGACGTAGCGGCGCGCAATCTTGACCACCAGGCGCAGGTTGCTCTCGATCATGCGCTTACGGCCAGCCGGATCGCCTTTTTGCGACAGGCGTGCGTAATGCACTTCCTCTTCGGGGGAGAGCAGCGGAGAAAAGCCGATTTCGTTGAGATACAGCTGGGTGGCGTCGAGCGCCCGGCTGTAATCGATGTACTTGTGCTGTTTGAGCGATGAGCCTTGTTTGGCCTTGGTCCGAACCGAAGGTACAGCAGGTTCGTCTGACACCACATCCGTTTCCAAAACGATGCCCGTCTCCATCAACAGGAGGTCATCGTCGATGTCAAACTCCGGCACTTCTTTGCTGAGAGCCATTGTTATAGTCCTTTGCTGAGTTCGAACTCAGACTCGAGCGGCACCTGTTTCCCTGGCAGCGCTGGAGCCTGTCCCCTCTACGTCAGCAGGAACAGGCTGGGTGCAAAGATCAACGACGTGGCAAGAACTGGAGCGGATCGACGGGTTTGCCCTGGCGGCGAATCTCGAAATGCAGCTTCACCCGATCAGTGCCCGTGGACCCCATTTCAGCGATCGTCTGCCCTGCCTTGACCTGCTGCCCCTCCCGAACCAAAAGCCTGCGGTTATGACCGTAGGCACTGACGTAGGTATCGTTGTGCTTGATGATGATCAGCTCGCCGTAGCCCCTCAAGCCACTTCCGGCATACACCACTGAACCACCAGACGCAGCAAAAACAGGCTGTCCCAAATCACCGGCGATATCAATGCCTTTATTCAAACTACCGTTTGAAGCGAATTTTCCAATCAGCACACCATTGGCAGGCCAGCTCCAGCCCCCTACCGAACGCTCGGCGGCAGGTACCTGGGTAATCACTGGGGCAGTCGTCGTCGCAGGTGGGGTGACCGGTTTACCGCCATTGCTGGCAGGCGGCGTGGAGGTGCTTGCCACCGGGCGGCGGGTGACCGTGGTCTTGCTCGAGGAGGACGGGCTGGACACTACCGTGGTGCTGCCACCGCTGCCGCTGCTGAAGCGGATCGGCTGGCCGGGGCGAATGGTATAGGGCGCCGCGATGCCGTTGCGCGCGGCCAGTTCTTTGTAGTCCCAACCGTAGCGGAAGGCGATGGAGTACAAGGTATCGCCGGGCTTGACCACATATTGGCCTGAGGTAACGGTCGGGCGCTTGGGCACGGTGTTGTTGCGATCCACCACGCGAGCGCCACTCGAACCGGTGCTGGAGCAGCCCGCCAGCGATGTCGCCATGGCCAGCGCAATCACCAGAAGCTTGAAAACCGACCGATCCTTGCGTTGCCGCATGATTGTGTGACCCACCCGCGCTCCCCTCATGGTGCCGAAAAACGATATGACGATACGAAATGCAATATTGTTGCAATTATAAACGAGACAGACCGGCTTGGGTGGCTGGCTCAGGTGCCGCGGCAAGCGCGACGAAACCCCGCACGATAGACAGGTTCGTGGCTGAAGAATTCGTCGACGACGCAAATATTCAGCGCGCCCTCACGCCACCGGACCGTTGAGCAGCGGTACGAAACGCACGGCGCCCAGCACACGACGGGAGAACCCATGTTCCTCGCGTACGATCAACATCAACTGTTGGGACTCGCCGGCAGCGCCCACTGGAATCACCATGCGTCCACCCGGCGCCAGCTGGTCCAGCAAGGCTTGGGGAACCTCCGGCGCCACGGCTGTCACGATGATGCCGTTGTAAGGCGCCAGCGCCGGCCATCCTTCACAGCCGTCGCCCCAACGAAACACCACGTTGCGCAGGTTGAGCTCGACCAGGCGCTCCTTGGCCCGGTCCTGCAGGACCTTGATCCGCTCCACCGAGAACACCCGCTCCACCAGTTGCGCGAGAATGGCGGTCTGGTAACCCGACCCCGTGCCGATCTCCAGGACCTTGTCCAACGGCCCGGCCTCCAGCAGCAGCTCACTCATGTGCGCCACCATGAACGGCTGGGAAATGGTCTGGTTATGCCCGATCGGCAGCGCGGTGTCCTCGTAGGCCCGGTGCGCCAAGGCCTCGTCGACAAACAGATGACGCGGGGTGCGACGGATGACCTCGAGCACCTGGGTGTTCGAGACGCCTTCCTCGTACAGACGCTGGATCAACCGCTCCCGGGTACGCTGGGAGGTCATGCCGATGCCTCGGCGCAGCAGATCGTCCTGTTCACGCATCAGAGCAGATCCTCCACCCAGCCATCGAGACGCTCGAAGGCTTCGTTGAAGGTGCGGTCCAGTTGCAGCGGGGTGATCGACACGTACCCCTGCATCACCGCGTGAAAGTCGGTCCCCGGCCCGCCGTCCTCGGCGTCACCGGCCACGGCGATCCAGTAGCCTTCCTTGCCACGCGGGTTGACCACCTTGGTCGGCGCCGCTGCCCGCGCCCGATGGCCGAGCCGGGTGAGCTGGATGCCACGAATGTGTTCCAGAGGCAGGTTTGGGATGTTCACGTTGAGCACGGTGCGAGGCGGCAGCTCCAGGCGCGACTGGGCTTCAACCAGGCGGCGGGCGATGTAGGCCGCGGTCGGCAGGTTGTCCGGCAGGCGCGACAACAGCGAGAACGCCAGCGATGTGCCGCCCAGGAAGCGCCCCTCCAGTGCCGCGGCGACCGTGCCGGA
Organism: Pseudomonas guariconensis; assembly: GCF_900102675.1. Classification (GTDB taxonomy): domain Bacteria; phylum Pseudomonadota; class Gammaproteobacteria; order Pseudomonadales; family Pseudomonadaceae; genus Aquipseudomonas; species Aquipseudomonas guariconensis. The sequence continues at coordinate 93,039 of NZ_FMYX01000011.1, read as the reverse complement.
ATAGAGCACGTCATCCCCGAGGTTGGCTCCCAGGTTGATACCGGACACGACCATATCGGGCGTCTCGGGCAACAACCCGTTGAGCCCTAAATGCACGCAGTCGGTGGGCGTGCCGTTCAGGCTGATGAAGCCGTTGGCCAAGGTCTGCGGATGCAGCGGCCGGTCCAGTGTCAGTGAACTGCTCGCACCGCTTTTGTCTTGATCCGGGGCAATCACCACGCACTCGGCGTAGTCCGCCAGCGCAGCATGCAGCGCGGCAAGGCCGGGTGCGGTAACACCGTCGTCATTCGAAATCAGAATACGCATGGGCTGTCCGTCTGCCCTGCCGGCACCAGATCGACGAGCTCGCGCACCACCACGGTGGCGAAGCATCCGGCCGGAAGGACGAATTCCAGTTGCAGGATATCAGGCTCGGGATAATGCCACGTCAGCCCGCCAATAGGGAGCCGCAGGATGCGTCGTTCGTGATTCATGCCTGCTCGTGCCAACCACTGGCACAGCGCCAGATGCCGATCGCCGATGGCTGTTTCCAGCATAGACGTATCGCCGCGGGTCGGTGAGACGCCTTCGCCCCAGAGCGGCCCGGTGGGATGCAAGTCAAGAATCGCCAGTCGTGGATCGGTACATTCCTGCTCACCCGCCGGGAAGAAACTGCGGCTTTCTGTGAAGGCCAGCAAATCACCGACCTGCGCTGTGTTCCAGCTGCCATCGGCGACACGCGCGGCCAGTACCTGGTTGAACACGTAGCTGCGCGCGGCGGACAACAGCCGCGAGCGGACATTGCGCTGCTCCGGCAACGCGTTTCGCTCGGCCCACTGGCGGGCGTCATGCACGTTGCCGCCCTCGTGGCCGAACCGTTGGCTGCCGAAGTAATTGGGTACCCCGTGCTGCTTGAGTTGTTCCAGGCGCGCATCGAGGGCTTGGTGATCGGCCGCAAGGGCCGTGAGGCGCAAGGTGAAGCCGTTAGCCGAATGGGCCCCGCGCTGGAGCTTGCGCTGGTGACGCACCTGCTTGAGTACGCGCAGGCTTGCATCTTCGGCACGGGACAGGTCAGGGTCGGCCTTGCCCGGCAGGTGCAGACTGAACCACTGACGGGTCAGGGCCTGTCGGTCCTTGAGGCCGGCATAGCTGATCGAGCGAACCGGCACGCCGGCGGCACGCGCCAGGCGACGGGCCGCTTCCTCGGTGTTCAGGTCACGTTTTTCGACCCACAGCCAGAGGTGCTCGCCCTGGCCAGAAAGTGGAATGTCCAGCACTTCGTCGACCTGAAAGTCCTCAGCCACTGCCTTGAGCACCGCCTGGCCCAAGGAGCCCCCCCAGGCCCGTGGGCCCAGCAGTTCCAGTTCGGTCATGCTGGCAGCAACAGGGCCACCGCATGCACGGCGATGCCCTCCTCACGGCCGGTGAAACCCAGCTTCTCGGTGGTGGTGGCCTTGACGTTGACTTGGTCGAGTTCGACCTGCAGGTCTTCGGCGATCAACTGGCGCATGGTCGGGATATGCGGTGCCATCTTGGGTGCCTGGGCGACGATGGTGGTGTCGACGTTGCCGACCTTCCAGCCCTTGGCCTGAACGATGCCGACCACATGGCGCAGCAGCGCCCGGCTGTCGGCCCCTTTGAACTGAGGGTCGGTATCGGGGAAATGTTTGCCGATGTCGCCCAACGCCGCAGCGCCAAGCAGGGCATCGCTGAGCGCATGCAGCAGCACATCGCCGTCGGAATGGGCCAGCAGGCCGTATTTGTGGGGTATACGCACCCCGCCCAGGGTAATGAAATCACCGTCGCCGAAACGGTGCACATCGTAGCCGTGGCCAATACGCATAAGAAAAAGCCCTGAATGAGTCAGGGCTGGATTCTACCTGCTTTGCTGGATATTGGGGCTGCTTTGCAGCCCCTTTACCGCAGCGACCCCGCTGGTGCGAAGCGGCTGCAAAGAAACCCCTGGATCAGACCCTGCCCAACGCCACCGCGTGATGGCGCAGGTGTTCATCGATGAAGCTGGCGATGAAGTAGTAGCTGTGGTCATAGCCAGGCTGCAAACGCAGCGTCAGCTCATGCCCTCCCTTGCGCGCCGCCTGCTCCAGCGCCTGGGGCTTGAGCTGCTTCTCGAGAAAGTCATCCCGGTCACCCTGGTCGATCAGCAGCGGCGGGCATTGCCCGGCGGCTGTCTCGGCCAGCAGTACGCTGGCATCCCACTCGCGCCAGCGCGCCCGGTCGTCCCCCAGGTAACGGGAGAAAGCCTTTTCCCCCCACGGGCAATCCATCGGATTGCTGATCGGCGAAAAGGCCGACACCGAGCGATAGCACCCAGGGTTGCGCAGGGCGCAAACCAAGGCACCGTGCCCACCCATGGAGTGGCCGCTGATACTGCGCAGGTCGGAGGCCGGAAAATGCGCCTCGACCAAGGCGGGCAGCTCCTGCACCACGTAGTCGTGCATGCGGTAGTGCTGAGCCCAGGGCTGCTGGGTGGCGTTGAGGTAGAAACCTGCGCCCAGACCAAAGTCCCAGGCGCCATCCGGGTCACCCGGCACCTGCTCGCCGCGCGGGCTGGTGTCGGGGGCAACGATGATCAGGCCAAGCTCTGCGGCCAGGCGCTGGGCGCCGGCCTTTTGCATGAAGTTCTCGTCCGTGCACGTCAGGCCACTGAGCCAGTACAACACCGGCAGTTTCTCGCCCTGCTCGGCCTGCGGCGGCAGGTAGACGGCGAACACCATGTCGCAACCCAGGACCTTGGAGGCGTGCCGGTAGCGCTTGTGCCAGCCGCCGAAGCTTTTCTGGCAGGAGATGTTTTCCAGGCTCATGGGCAAACCTCAGAAATGGATCACGCTGCGGATGCTCTTGCCTTCATGCATCAGGTCGAAGGCTTTGTTGATGTCCTCCAGGCCCATGGTGTGGGTGATGAAGGTATCCAGCGGGATCTCGCCTTTCTGCGACATTTCCACGTAGCTTGGCAGCTCGCTGCGACCACGCACACCGCCGAATGCCGAACCACGCCAGACTCGGCCGGTCACCAGCTGGAACGGACGGGTGGAGATTTCCTGCCCGGCGCCGGCGACACCGATGATCACCGACTCACCCCAACCTTTGTGGCAGCACTCCAGCGCCGCACGCATCAGCTGGACGTTGCCTACGCATTCGAAGGAGTAGTCCACACCACCGTCGGTGAGATCGACGATGACTTCTTGGATCGGACGGTCATAGTCCTTCGGGTTCACGCAGTCGGTGGCGCCAAGCTGGCGAGCGATCTCGAACTTGGCCGGGTTGATGTCCACGGCGATGATGCGCGAAGCCTTTGCCTTCACCGCACCGATGATCGCCGACAGACCGATGCCGCCCAGACCGAAGATGGCGACGGTGTCGCCAGCCTTGACCTTAGCGGTGTTGAGCACGGCACCAATACCGGTGGTGACACCGCATCCGAGCAGGCAGACCTTCTCCAGCGGCGCATCCTTGGCGATCTTGGCCACGGAGATTTCCGGCAACACGGTGTACTCGGAGAACGTCGAGGTGCCCATGTAGTGGAACAGTTGCTGGCCTTTATAGGAAAAACGGGTGGTGCCGTCCGGCATCAGGCCCTTGCCCTGAGTGGCGCGGATGGCCTGGCACAGGTTGGTCTTGCCCGAGCGGCAGAATTTGCACTGGCCGCATTCGGGGGTGTACAGCGGGATCACGTGGTCGCCGACAGCGACCGAGGTGACACCCTCGCCCACGGCTTCGACGATCGCACCGCCCTCGTGGCCCAGGATCGAGGGGAAGATACCTTCCGGGTCGGCGCCCGACAGGGTGTAGGCATCGGTATGGCAGACACCGCTGGCCACCACACGCAGGAGCACTTCACCCGCTTTGGGCATGGCCACGTCGACTTCGACGATTTCCAGGGGTTTCTTGGCCTCGAAGGCAACAGCGGCGCGGGACTTGATCATCAACGGAACTCCAGACAAGGGATGATTGCTTCGGCTCAGTGTAATTCAAGCACTTTTGATGAATAATCCGGCGCAAGTAAAAACATTATTGCCATGCAGGGATAATCAATGAGCAGTCGCTGGGAAGGCATCGACGAATTCGTCGCGGTGGCCGAGTCAGGCCAGTTCACCGCCGCCGCCGAACGTCTGGGTGTTTCGTCCTCGCACATCAGTCGACAAATCGCTCGTCTGGAAGAGCGCTTGCAGACACGGCTTCTGTACCGCAGTACCCGCCGGGTGACCCTGAGCGAGGCAGGGCAGACCTTCCTGCAACATTGCCAGCGCTTGCAGGACGGACGCGAAGAAGCCCTGCGCGCCATGGGCGACCTTGCCAGCGAGCCCAAAGGGCTGTTGCGCATGACCTGCGCGGTGGCTTATGGAGAACGCTTCATCGTCCCCTTGGTGACGCGCTTCATGGCCCTGTATCCGCAACTGCGCGTTGAGGTGGAACTGAGCAACCGCACCTTGGACTTGGTGCATGAGGGAATGGACCTGGCGATACGCCTCGGGCGTCTGCAGGACTCACGCCTGGTGGCTACGCGCTTGGCTCCCCGGCGCATGTACCTGTGCGCCTCCCCCGCCTACCTTGAGCGCTATGGTCGCCCCCACAGCCTGTCGGAACTGACTCGGCACAACTGCCTGATCGGCAGTTCCGACCTCTGGGTATTGCAGCAGGATGGGCGGGAGTTGAGTCAGCGGGTGCAGGGCAACTGGCGCTGCAACAGCGGGCAGGCAGTGCTGGATGCAGCATTGTTGGGCATGGGGTTGTGCCAGTTGCCGGACTATTACGTACTTGAGCACCTCAACAGCGGTGCGCTGGTATCGCTGCTCGAAGCGCACCAGCCACCGAACACGGCTGTATGGGCGTTGTACCCGCAGCAAAGGCACTTGTCACCGAAAGTGCGGCGGCTGGTGGACTTTCTGAAGGAAGGGCTGGCGGGGCTGCCAGAGTATCGGCAAAACTGAGGATTCCGATGACCTCTTCACGGGGGCACTTGCGAAGAGGTGGACGCAGGTGTTCGGTTTCAGCGACGGGCGGCCCAGCGCTGGCGCAACCATTCCAGGTCTTCCGGACGGGTGACCTTTATGTTGTCGCTGCGCCCTTCAATCAAGCGCGGCGCCTGACCGGACCATTCGATGGCCGAGGCCTCGTCCGTGATCACCACATCGGAGACCAGGCACTCGGCCAGGGCCCGGTGCAAGGCCCCCAGGCGGAACATCTGCGGCGTGTAGGCCTGCCAGATGGTGCTGCGATCCACCGTGGCACTGACCCGTCCATTGGCATCGGCACGCTTGAGCGTGTCGCGAGCAGGCACCGCAAGTAAACCTCCGACAGGATCGTCGGCCAACTCCGACAGCAACCGATCCAGATCACTGCGTGCCAGGTTCGGTCGCGCCGCGTCATGCACCAGCACCCAGTCGCTGTCCGCCGCCCCTTGGGCATGCAAAAGCAATAATGCATTGAGCACCGAGTCGGCCCGCTCACGCCCCCCGGCCGCACGCTGTATGCGTGGGTCGTTGGCACAGCGTAGGCCAGGCCAGTAGGGATCATCGGCGGCAATGCTGACCACCACGCCCTTGAGCGAGGGATGGCCGAGAAAACAGTCGAGGCTATGCTCGAGAAGGGTCTGCCCGCCCAATTGCAGATACTGCTTGGGACGATCGGCAGCCATGCGGGCACCGACGCCCGCGGCGGGAATCACGGCCCAGAAAGCCGGTAGCGTCTGCGTCATTTCTGCGGCAACTGGTAGAGGGTTTCACCCTCCTTGACCATCCCCAATTCGTGACGAGCCCGCTCTTCGACGGTCTCCATACCTTTTTTCAACTCCAGAACTTCAGCATCCAGCACGCGATTACGCTCGAGCAGCCGCTCGTTCTCGGCATGCTGTTCGGCGATCTGCTGCTTGAGCTCGGCCACTTGCGCCAGGCTGCCGTTACCCACCCAAAGGCGGTACTGCAGGCCGCCGAGCAGCAGGAGCAGGACGAGAAACAACCAATAGGGACTGCGCATCAAGATATCCAGAGGTAAAAGGCCGCCGCAGCGAGCTTCCAATAGCACGAAGCCTGGCCGAGGCCAGGCTTCGTCGACAGAAACCCGTAAGAGGCGTCTGACAGCTCAGTACGAACGTTCAGACGGCCTCGGCTGCTGCCTTTTTACCATCTCTTGCTCAGCCGCGAAACTCGGCACGACCGCGGTACACGGCCTTGGCGCCCAGTTGCTCTTCGATACGCAGCAGCTGGTTGTACTTCGAGACGCGGTCGGAACGGCACAGCGAACCGGTCTTGATCTGGCCAGCAGCGGTACCGACGGCCAGATCGGCGATGGTGGAGTCCTCGGTTTCACCCGAACGGTGGGAGATGACCGCGGTGTAGCCGGCAGCCTTGGCCATCTGGATGGCTTCCAGGGTTTCGGTCAGCGAGCCGATCTGGTTGAACTTGATCAGGATCGAGTTACCGATGCCCTTCTCGATGCCTTCCTTGAGGATCTTGGTGTTGGTCACGAACAGGTCGTCGCCGACCAGCTGTACCTTGGCACCGATCTTGTCGGTGAGGATCTTCCAGCCAGCCCAGTCGGACTCGTCCAGGCCATCTTCGATCGAGATGATCGGGAAGCGCTCGGTCAAGCCCTTGAGGTAATCGGCAAAGCCTTCGGCATCGAACGACTTGCCTTCGCCAGACAGGTTGTACTTGCCGTCTTCGTAGAACTCAGAAGCCGCGCAGTCCAAGGCCAGGGTCACGTCGGTGCCCAGCTTGTAGCCGGCCTTCTCGACTGCCTCGGCGATGGCGCCCAGGGCGTCTTCGTTGGAGGTCAGGTTTGGCGCGAAACCACCTTCGTCACCCACAGCGGTGTTCAGGCCACGAGCCTTGAGCACGGCTTTGAGGTGGTGGAAGATTTCGGTACCCATGCGCAGGGCATCGGAGAAGGTCTTGGCGCCAACCGGCTGAACCATGAACTCCTGGATGTCGACGTTGTTGTCGGCGTGCTCGCCGCCGTTGATGATGTTCATCATCGGAACCGGCATGGAGTACTGGCCTGGGGTGCCATTGAGGTTGGCGATGTGTGCGTACAGCGGCAGGTCCTGATCCTGGGCAGCAGCCTTGGCGGCAGCCAGGGAGACGGCCAGGATGGCGTTGGCGCCCAGCTTGGCCTTGTTCTCGGTACCGTCCAGTTCGATCATGGCGCGGTCCAGGGCCTTCTGGTCGGCCGGGTCCTTGCCCAGCAGCAGGTCGCGGATCGGGCCGTTGATGTTGGCAACAGCCTTCAGCACGCCCTTGCCCAGGTAACGGCTCTTGTCGCCATCACGCAGCTCCAGCGCTTCACGCGAGCCGGTGGAAGCACCGGACGGCGCGCAGGCGCTGCCGATGATGCCGTTGTCGAGCAGAACATCGGCTTCCACGGTGGGGTTGCCACGCGAATCGAGAACTTCACGACCTTTGATGTCGACGATTTTTGCCATTGTTGTAAGCACTCCAGAATTGACGAAAACAACGCAGCTAAGGAAATCTGGGCGTTCGCCAGGCAGTTCGGAAACGGGCAGGCCTGGCGAAGGCGACCCCTGACCGTTCGGTCAGGGGTGAGGGCGGTACTTTACCGGAGAAATGAGCTTTACGCGGTCTCTACCGTCGGAAAACTTTTCACCAGGTCGTCCAGTTGCTTGAGCTGGGCCAGGAACGGCTCCAGCTTGTCCAGGCGCAGGGCGCAAGGACCATCGCACTTGGCGTTGTCCGGGTCCGGGTGGGCTTCCAGGAACAGCCCGGCCAAGCCTTGGCTCATGCCGGCCTTGGCCAGGTCGGTGACCTGGGCGCGACGACCACCGGCGGAATCGGAGCGACCGCCCGGCATCTGCAGGGCATGGGTCACATCGAAGAACACCGGATACTCGAACTGCTTCATGATGCCGAAGCCGAGCATGTCCACGACGAGGTTGTTGTAGCCGAAGCTCGAACCACGCTCGCAGAGGATCAACTGGTCGTTACCGGCTTCTTCGCACTTGGTCAGGATGTGCTTCATTTCCTGAGGCGCGAGGAACTGAGCCTTCTTGATGTTGATCACGGCGCCGGTCTTGGCCATCGCCACGACCAGGTCGGTCTGGCGCGACAGGAAGGCTGGCAGCTGGATGATGTCGCACACCTTGGCGACGGGCTCGGCTTGGTAGGGCTCGTGCACGTCGGTGATCACCGGCACCTTGAAGGTCTGCTTGATCTCTTCGAAGATCTTCAGCCCTTCTTCCATGCCCGGACCACGATAGGAGTTGATCGACGAACGGTTGGCCTTGTCGAAGCTGGCCTTGAACACGTAAGGGATACCGAGCTTCTCGGTGACCCGCACGTAGGCTTCGCAGACCTTCAGGGCCAGGTCACGGGACTCCAGGACGTTCATGCCGCCGAACAGGACGAACGGCTTGTCGTTGGCGATCTCGATGCTACCGACGCGAATGATCTTCTGGGTCATGGATCAGGCCTTGTTCTTCTGGGCCAGGGCCGCCTTGACGAAACCACTGAACAGCGGGTGGCCGTCACGTGGGGTCGAGGTGAACTCGGGGTGGAACTGGCAAGCGACGAACCATGGGTGGTCCTTGGACTCGACCACTTCAACCAGCGCACCGTCCTCGGAACGACCGGATACCACCAAGCCTGCCTCGACCAGCTGTGGCAGCAGGTTGTTGTTCACTTCGTAGCGGTGGCGGTGACGCTCGGTGATCACATCCTTGCCATAGCAGTCATGGACCTTGGAGCCGGCCGCCAGCTGGCAGTCCTGAGCACCCAGGCGCATGGTGCCGCCCAGGTCGGAAGCTTCGGAACGGGTCTCGACCGCGCCGGTGGCATCGGCCCATTCGGTGATCAGGCCGACGACCGGGTGGCCGCTGTTGCGGTCGAACTCGGTGGAGTTCGCGTCTTTCCAGCCCATCACGTTACGTGCGAACTCGATGACCGCGACCTGCATGCCCAGACAGATGCCCAGGTACGGCACCTTGTTTTCGCGCGCGTACTGGACAGCGGTGATCTTGCCTTCGACGCCGCGCAGACCGAAACCGCCCGGGACGAGAATGGCATCGGCGCCTTCGAGCAGGCTGGTGCCCTGGTTCTCGATGTCTTCGGAGTCGATGTAGCGCAGGTTGACCTTGGTGCGGTTCTTGATGCCCGCGTGGCTCATGGCCTCGATCAGCGACTTGTACGCATCCAGCAGTTCCATGTACTTGCCGACCATGGCGATGGTGACTTCATGCTCAGGGTTCAGCTTGGCATCGACGACCTGGTCCCACTCGGACAAATCGGCGCTGCTGCACTGCAGGCCGAAGCGCTCGACGACGAAGTCGTCCAGGCCCTGGGCATGCAATACACCTGGGATCTTGTAGATGGTATCGACGTCTTGCAGAGAGATCACCGCACGCTCTTCGACGTTGGTGAACAGGGCGATCTTGCGGCGCGACGACGCGTCGACCGGGTGGTCGGAACGGCAGATCAGCACGTCCGGCTGCAGGCCGATGGAGCGCAGTTCCTTGACCGAATGCTGGGTCGGTTTGGTCTTGGTCTCGCCGGCAGTGGCGATGTAAGGAACCAGGGTCAGGTGCATCAGCATGGCGCGCTTGGAACCCACTTCGACGCGCAGCTGGCGGATCGCCTCGAGGAACGGCTGCGACTCGATGTCGCCGACGGTGCCACCGATCTCGACCAGGGCAACGTCGGCATCGCCGGCGCCCTTGATGATGCGACGCTTGATCTCGTCGGTGATGTGCGGGATGACCTGGATGGTCGCGCCCAGGTAGTCGCCACGGCGCTCCTTGCGCAGCACATGCTCGTAGATACGGCCGGTGGTGAAGTTGTTGTTCTGGGTCATGGTGGTGCGGATGAACCGCTCGTAGTGGCCCAGGTCGAGGTCGGTCTCGGCGCCATCGTGGGTGACGAACACTTCACCATGCTGGAACGGGCTCATGGTGCCGGGGTCGACGTTGATGTACGGATCCAGCTTGAGCATGGTGACCTTGAGCCCCCGCGCCTCCAGGATGGCCGCCAAGGAAGCCGAGGCAATGCCTTTCCCCAATGAAGAAACAACACCGCCCGTGACGAATATGTAGCGCGTCATGAAAAACCCTAGAAGTCTGCGTTAAAGCGGTCAGCGCCGCCGGAGAAAGCGAAGGAAGGCCGAAGCCCCCGATCACCTGCGTCAATCACAGTGCATCTCGAACAACTGCCGCGTCTGTACAAACCAGGGATATCCCCGGCATGGAGCTCGCTCGTCATTTTAAGAATCAGCCCAGCAAAAAACTGCTTGGTAATCGGCAACTGCTGTGTTTTCGAGGAACCCACAGAAGCTGTATCAAGAAGGGAGGGTAGTCTACCGGAATGTACCCTTCAGCTCAAACCTTGCACGCTCGTCGGCGGCCGCCAATGCAACTGGATACCGCCCTGCCCTGCCAGCGGCAGGTTGGCCACTGCCAGCAGGCGCTCGCCCTGCCACAGCAGTGGTAAACGCGAGCGCACGAAATGCGGGACTTGCAGCTCGTTCAGCAAGCGTTTGAGGTCACGACGGCCCCGTCCTGGCACCTCGAGCATCTCGCCGCCCTGACGGTAGCGCACCTGCACCTCACCTGGCGGACAATCACCCTGCACGGACACGCAACCATTACCGGGTAACGTCAGAGGCACGCTTGGGTCCGCCCAGGCCAGAACGCCCTGGACCGGCACCAGCCACTGACCCTTCAACCACCAGATGCGCCCATGACTGCGCTGCAACTCACCATCGCCCAGCCGCCACACCGGCTGGGCATCGACGACTGCGTCACGCAGGCTGTCCCAGCCGGCCCAATGACGGGCGTCGGGTAACCGAGTCCGACGGCTCAACCAATATTGCAGGGCATTTCGCTGGCGCGCTGGCGATAATGCCTCAAGCGCGGCCAGATCGAGAGAGTCCAGGCCGAGCCAGGCAAACGGTGCCCCTTGTGCGGCTCCCGCCAGATCATCTGCCGCCAGCTCGTCCAGCAAGCCCAGGGCCTCGCCCAAATGCCCAGCACTGCGGGCAAGATTGCTCGCGGCCTGAGGCCAACGATGATTCAGCACAGGGAATACCTCGCCGCGCAGGTAGTTTCGGGCATAGGTGGTATTGGCGTTGGAGGGATCCTCGATCCAGCAAAGCCCCTGTGCATTGGCCTGCGCGAGCAACTGCGCCCGCCCGACCGCCAGCAGGGGCCGGGCCAGCCACCCCTGCCCCAGGGGGCGTGCTGCCGGCATGGCCGCCAGCCCGCGCAGTCCGGCACCGCGCAACAGACGAAAGAGCAAGGTCTCGGCCTGGTCCTCGCGGTGCTGACCTGTGAACAGCACCTCCCCAGCCCCGAGCACTTGCGCGAATGCGGCATAGCGGGCATCCCGGGCCGCCTGTTCCAGGCTGGCACCGGGCGTGACCTGAACATGGATGACCTGGAGCTCGAGACCCAGCCCATCACAGATCGACTGGCAATGTTGCGGCCAATCATCAGCAGCGGCTTGCAGGCCATGATGGATGTGCACGGCGCGCAGTGGCGGGGCGCGATGACGACGGGCGTAATCGGCCAGCAGCTGCAGCAGGACGGTGGAGTCGAGGCCGCCGGAGAAAGCGACGTACCAGGCGGGGGCATTGAGCCAGGGGGAAAGTTGAGCGGTGAGGTTGATCATCAGGACCTCACATGACGGAGGATCATCGCAGATGCTTCGCGCCCCTTTCGCGAGTGAACCCGCTCCCACAATAGCACTGCGATCTAGGGCAATGCCGTCGTGGAAGGAGCGGGTTTATCCGAAGATAGGCGCGACGCCCCCGAATGGGTCAGACGCCGTAGCTCATCAGGCGATCGTAACGACGGGCCAGCAGCGCATCGTGATCGAACTTGCCCAGCATCTCGAGCTGCTCGACCAGGTCGGCACGGATGCTTTCGGACATCTTCGCAGGGTCACGGTGGGCGCCGCCCAGAGGCTCGCTGATTACCTTGTCGACGATGTTCAGGCTCTTCAGGCGCTCGGCGGTGATGCCCATTGCCTCGGCAGCATCGGCGGCCTTGTCGGCGGTCTTCCACAGGATCGAGGCGCAGCCTTCCGGCGAGATCACCGAGTAGGTGGAATACTGCAGCATGTTCAATTGGTCGCACACGCCGATGGCCAGCGCACCACCGGAACCGCCCTCACCGATGACGGTGGCGATGATCGGGGTCTTCAGGCGTGCCATTACCCGCAGGTTCCAGGCGATGGCCTCGCTCTGGTTGCGCTCCTCGGCGTCGATACCAGGGTAGGCACCCGGAGTATCGATGAAGGTCAGGATAGGCATCTTGAAGCGCTCGGCCATTTCCATCAGGCGGCAGGCCTTGCGGTAGCCTTCCGGACGCGGCATGCCAAAGTTGCGGCGCACCTTTTCACGCACTTCACGGCCCTTCTGGTGACCGATGACCATGACCGGCTTGCCGTCCAGGCGCGCGGTACCGCCGACGATCGCAGCATCGTCAGCGAAGTGACGGTCGCCGTGCAGCTCTTCGAACTCGGTGAAGATGTGGTCGATGTAGTCCAGGGTATAGGGACGACGAGGGTGACGGGCCAGACGGGCGATTTGCCAGCTGGTCAGGTTGCCGAAGATGCTTTCGGTCAGGGTATTGCTCTTGTCTTGCAGACGGGCAATTTCATCGCTGATGTTCAGCGAATTGTCGTTGCCCACCAGGCGCAGCCCTTCGATCTTGGCTTGCAGGTCGGCAATCGGCTGTTCGAAATCGAGGAAATTCGGGTTCATAGGCATCCGTCTTGGGTCTACGGCCAGGCGGCCGGCCGGTTGATCCGTTTGGCGCCCTACCTTAAGGGATCAGGCGCATTCAGGTCGAGATTAAAATTCGTCGGTTCAGCGGTATTGCAGGAAGACGTTCTCACGTCCGAACTGGTCACGCAGCGCTTGAATCAGGCCGTCGGCGGGATCGATCGACCACTCGTCGCCAAACTGCAGCATCGCCCGCGCCTCGCTCCCGGTGTACTCCAAGGTGATCGGGCAGCCACCGCGATGACGGGTGATCAGCTCGCCCAGCCAGGCCAGTCGGTCGCCCTTGAGGGCCTCGTGGGCCACCTTCAGGCGCAGACTCTCGGCCAGCTTGGTGCGGGCATCCTCCATGGTCATCACCTGCTTGACCCGCAGGCGCAGGCCGCCGGAAAAGTCGTCGTGACTGACCTCTCCTTCCACCACCACCATCGCATCCGTCTGCAACAGGGCCTGAGCCGCCATGAACGCATCGGCAAACAAAGAAGCCTCGATACGCCCGGAACGGTCGTCGAGGGTGACGAAGCCCATCTTGTCGCCTTTCTTGTTCTTCATCACCCGCAGCGCAATGATCATGCCTGCCACGGTCTGGGTGTCGCGGGACGGCTTGAGATCAATGATGCGCTGGCGCGCGAAGCGGCGAATCTCGGTCTCGTACTCGTCGATCGGGTGGCCGGTCAGGTACAGGCCCAAGGTGTCCTTCTCGCCCCGCAGACGCTCCTTCAGGGTCAGCTCGCGCACCTTGCGGTGGTTGGCGTAGACGTCGGAGTCCTGTTCGACGAACAGGCCGCCGAACAGATCCACGTGACCGCTGTCGGCAGTACGAGCGATCTGCTCGGCAGCCTTGATCGCCTCCTCCAAGGCCGAAAGCAGCACCGCACGGTTGCGGTCGATGTTGGCCTGATAAGCCTTGATTTCGTCGTGGAAGTACGGGCCCAGGCGGTCAAGCGCGCCACTGCGGATCAGCGCATCGAGCGTTCGCTTGTTGATACGCTTGAGATCGACGCGCTCGCAGAAGTCGAACAGGTCCTTGAATGGCCCGCCCTCGGCACGCGCTTCGACGATGGCCTCGACCGGGCCCTCACCGACGCCCTTGATCGCCCCGAGCCCATAAACGATGCGGCCATCGTCGTTGACCGTGAACTTGAAGTCGGAGTTGTTCACATCCGGCGCGTCCAGGCGCAGCTTCATGCTGCGCACTTCTTCGATCAGCACCACCACCTTGTCGGTGTTGTGCATATCCGCCGACAGGACCGCAGCCATGAAAGGCGCCGGGTAGTGGGTCTTGAGCCAGGCTGTCTGATAGGACACCAGGCCATAGGCGGCCGAGTGGGACTTGTTGAAACCGTAACCTGCGAATTTCTCCACCAGGTCGAAGATGTTGCCCGCCAGGTCTGCATCGATACCGTTGTTGGCGCAACCTTCGATGAAGCCGCCGCGCTGCTTGGCCATTTCCTCGGGCTTTTTCTTACCCATGGCGCGACGCAGCATGTCGGCGCCGCCCAAGGTATAGCCGGCCATGACCTGGGCGATCTGCATCACCTGTTCCTGGTACAGGATGATGCCGTAGGTCGGCGCCAGTACCGGCTTGAGGCCTTCGTACTGGTAGTCCGGGTGCGGGTAGGCCAGCTCGGCGCGGCCGTGCTTACGGTTGATGAAGTCATCCACCATGCCCGATTGCAGCGGGCCGGGGCGGAACAGCGCCACGAGTGCGATGAGGTCTTCCAGGCAGTCGGGCTTGAGCTTCTTGATCAGCTCCTTCATACCGCGCGATTCGAGCTGGAACACGGCCGTGGTCTCGGCCTTTTGCAAAAGCTCGTAGGTCTTCTTGTCGTCCAGCGGGATGAAGTCGATGTTGACGTCGGGCAGGTTCTTCTTGGCCTGCTCGCGGTTGATCGTCTCCATCGCCCACTTGATGATGGTCAGGGTACGCAGGCCGAGGAAGTCGAACTTCACCAGGCCCGCAGCCTCGACGTCATCCTTGTCGAACTGGGTCACCAGGCCGCCACCCTCTTCATCACAGGCGATCGGTGAGAAATCAGTGAGCTTGGTCGGCGCGATCACCACGCCCCCGGCGTGCTTGCCGGTGCCTCGGGTAACGCCTTCGAGCTTCAGGGCCATGTCCCAGATTTCGCGGGCATCCTCGTCGCTCTTGAGGAAGTCGCGCAGGATTTCTTCCTGCTCGTAGGCCTTCTCCAGAGTCATGCCCACTTCGAACGGGATCATTTTCGACAGGCGGTCGGCCAGACCATAGGACTTGCCCTGGACCCGGGCCACGTCCCGCACCACCGCCTTGGCCGCCATGGTGCCGAAGGTGATGATCTGGCTGACTGCATTACGCCCGTAGGCCTCGGCCACGTAGTCGATCACCCGGTCGCGGCCATCCATGCAGAAGTCGACGTCGAAGTCGGGCATGGAAATACGTTCTGGGTTGAGGAAGCGCTCGAACAGCAGGTCATAGGCCAGCGGGTCGAGGTCGGTGATCTTCAACACATAAGCCACCAGCGAGCCCGCACCCGACCCTCGGCCAGGCCCCACCGGCACCCCGTTGTTCTTGGCCCACTTAATGAAGTCCATAACGATCAGGAAGTAACCGGGGAAGCCCATCTGGATGATGATATCCAGCTCGAACTTCAGGCGGTCCAGATAGACCTGGCGCTTCTCTTCGTAATTGGGCGTGGTCTCCTTGGGCCAGAGCACCGCCAGGCGCTCTTCCAGGCCTTCGTGGGAGACGTGACGCAGGTAGTCGTCGATGCCCATGCCGTTGGGCGTCGGGAAATCGGGGAGGAAGTACTTGCCCAACTGCACGGTGATGTTGCAGCGCTTGGCGATTTCCACGGTGTTGGCGATGGCGTCCGGCAGGTCGCTGAACAGCTCGGCCATTTCCTCGGCGGACTTGAGGTACTGCTGGTCGCTGTAGGCACGGGGCCGGCGCGGATCGTCGAGGGTCCAGCCCTCGCCGATGCAGACGCGGGTCTCGTGGGCGTCGAAGTCGGACTGCTTGATGAAACGCACATCGTTGGTTGCCACCAAGGGCGCACCGAAGCGGTCGGCCAGCGCCACGGCGGCATGCACGTACTCTTCGTCACCGCTGCGATTGGTCCGCTGCACCTCGACGTAGAAACGGTCGGGGAACATGCCCATCCAATCGCCAAGCAGCGCCTGAGCCTCGTCCTGGCGCCCCGCCATGAGCGCCATGCCGATGTCGCCTTCCTTGCCAGCGGACAGCGCGATCAGCCCTTCGCTGGCGGGGGCGATCCACTCGCGCTGGATGATCACCAAGCCGTTGCGCTGGCCTTCGGTCCAGCCGCGGGAAATCAATTCCGTGAGGTTGCGATAGCCCTTGGGGTTCATGGCCAGGAAGCAGATCCGCGAGAGCGGCGCTTCCGGGTCGCTGCCAGCCAGCCACAGGTCGGCACCACAGATCGGCTTGATGCCGGCGCCCATGGCGGTTTTGTAGAACTTCACCAGGGAGCACATGTTGCTCTGGTCGGTAATCGCCACCGCCGGCATGTTCATTCCGGCCAGTGCCTTGGCCAGCGGCTTGATCCGCACCAGGCCGTCGACCAGCGAAAATTCGGAGTGCACGCGAAGGTGAACGAAGGAAACCGACATGGAAAATCCTATAGCAGTGCCAGACAACAAGAGCGGGATTGTAGCGTAAAAGCCATGAAAGTTTGGGGCCGCAAAGCGGCCCCAATCGATCAGATCAAAGAGTCGGTGATGCCCTCACGGGCCTCCCACGCCGCGCGCACCGGGGCGAAGGAACGCCGATGTATCGGCGTCGGCCCCAGACGCGCCAACGCCTCAAGGTGCACAGGCGTCGGATACCCTTTGTGCCCGCCGATCCCGTAGCCCGGATAGATCAGCTCGAACGCGCTCATCTCACGATCACGGGTGACCTTGGCCAGGATCGAGGCAGCCGCGATGGCCGGCACCTGGGCGTCCCCTTGAATCACAGGCGCCGCCGGCACCGCCAGCTTGGGGCAGCGGTTGCCATCGATCAGGGCGAGCTTGGGCGTGATGCTCAGCCCCTCGACCGCACGTTGCATGGCCAGCATCGTGGCCTGGAGAATGTTCAGTCGGTCGATTTCCTCGACCTCCGCCCGGGCGATGCAAAAGCTCAAGGCTTTTTCGCAGATCTCGTCGAACAGCGCTTCACGCTTGGCCTCGGTGAGCTTCTTCGAATCGTTGAGGCCAAGAATCGGCCGCTGCGGATCGAGAATCACTGCCGCGGTGACCACCGCCCCGCAGAGCGGGCCGCGACCAACTTCATCGACACCGGCGACCAACTCCTCGACCAGGTTGAAATCCAGCCCCATTTGCATCCTATCGGTCTCCCAGCAAGGCCAGCACCGCCTCGGCCGCCTGGTTGGAGGCGTCACGACGCAGGGTGCGGTGGATCTGGTCGAAACTTTCGGTCTGCTGCGCGCCGTTGCTGATCAGCGATGCCACGGTCTGGGCCAAGGCTTCACTGGTGGCGGCGTCCTGCAGCAGCTCCGGCACCAGCAGGCGCTGGGCCAGCAAGTTGGGCAGCGACACGTAGGGGCTCTTCACCATGCGCTTGAGAATCCAGTAGGTCAGCGGTGCCAGGCGATAGGCGACCACCATAGGCCGCTTGTACAGCAGCGCCTCCAGGGTCGCGGTACCTGAAGCGATGAGCACCGCGTCGCAGGCTGCCAGGGCCTGGTGCGAGCGGCCATCGAGCAGGGTCACCGGCAGGTCGCGGCCCTGCAGCATCTGCTCGAGCTGGGCGCGTCGCGCCGGGTTGGCGCAGGGCGAGACGAAACGCACGCCCGGCACCAGCTCACGCAGACGCTGGGCCGTATCGAGGAACAACTCGCCCAGCCGGCCGACTTCACCACCACGACTGCCCGGCATCAAGGCCACCAATGGCCCCTCGCCCGCGCCTATGGCCTCACGGGCGGCCTGACGGTCGGCTTCGAGCGGGATCGTGTCCGCCAGCGGATGGCCGACGAAGCGCACCGGCACGCCCTTCTCTTCGTAGAATTTCGCCTCGAAGGGGAACAAGGTGAGCATCAGGTCGCAGCCTTCGCGGATCTTGAGCACACGCTTCTGCCGCCAGGCCCAGACAGAAGGGCTGACGTAATGCACGGTCTTGATCCCGGCCTGACGCAGCTTCAGTTCGATATTGAGAGTGAAATCCGGCGCATCGATGCCGATGAACACGTCGGGCTTTTCGGCGATGAGGGTGCTGATCAGTTCCTTGCGGCGCTTGAGCAGCTCGCGCAAGCGCCCGAGCACCTCGACCAACCCCATGACCGCCAGGCGCTCCATGGGGAAGTAGGACACCAGACCCTCGGCCTCCATCAAGGGACCGCCGACGCCAATGAAACGAACATCGGGATGGCGCGCCTTTAGCGCGCGCATCAGACCGGAGCCGAGAATATCGCCGCTGGCCTCACCCGCGACCAGCGCCACGCAAAGCTGGGCCATGTCAGCGGGTGATGCCGCGGGCGGAACTGAGAATCGACTGACGGAACAGTTCGACCTCGGGGTATTGGGAAGCAAGCTCGCCCAGCTCGTTGAGCGCATCTTCCACGGTCAGGCCGTGGCGATAGACGATCTTGTAGGCGCGGCGCAGGGCGTGGATGACTTCGTCACTGAAGCCCCGACGGCGCATGCCCTCGAAGTTCATGCTGCGTGCCTCGGCAGGGCTGCCGAACACCGTGACGAAAGCTGGCACGTCCTTGCCGATGGCCGTCCCCATGCCAGAGAAGGCATGGGCACCGATATGGCAGTACTGATGGACCAGGGTATAGCCGGACAGGATCGCCCAGTCACCCACGTGCACATGGCCGGCCAACGCAGTGTTGTTGACCAGGATGCAGTGGTTGCCGATGACGCTGTCATGCCCGATATGGGCATAGGCCATGATCAGGTTGTGGTCGCCCAGCGTGGTTTCCGAGCGGTCCTGAATGGTGCCTCGGTGAATGGTCACGCCTTCGCGGATCACATTGTGGTCCCCGATCACCAGACGCGTGGGTTCGCCCTTGTACTTGAGGTCAGGGGTATCTTCGCCGATGGAAGAGAACTGGAAGATACGGTTGTGCTTGCCGATGCGGGTCGGACCTTTGAGCACCACATGAGGTCCGATGACGGTGCCCTCGCCAATCTCCACGCCTGGGCCTACGATCGACCAGGGGCCCACCTCGACACCGTCGGCAATCTTGGCCGACGGATCGATGATCGCCCGAGGATCAATCGAACTCATAGGGAGCGTTCCGCGCAAGTGATCTCTGCCGAGCAGACCGGCTTGCCGTCGACCAGGGCGCGGCACTCGAACTTCCAGATCATGCTCTTACGGCTGAGGAACTTGGCTTCCAGCACCAGCTGGTCGCCTGGCAGCACCGGCTGGCGGAAGCGCAGCTTGTCGGAGCCGACGAAATAGTAAAGAGTGCCGTCCGCCGGCTTGGCATCGAGCATCTTGAATCCGAGAATCCCGGCCGCCTGGGCCATCGCCTCGATGATCAGCACGCCCGGCATGATTGGATGCGCCGGGAAGTGGCCATTGAAGAACGGCTCGTTGATGCTGACATTCTTGTAGGCACGAATGCTCTGGGCCTCGAAATCCAGATCCGTGACCCGGTCCACCAGCAGGAACGGGTAACGGTGAGGCAGGTATTCGCGAATCTCGTTGATGTCCATCATTTCGGGGGGAAGCCTGTAATAAGAATAGGGAGCGCAGGTGCTGACCACACGCTCCTTTTGCAATCCAAAGAGGAGCCAGCTAGCGTCTGTTCACTCTTGCTCAGGGAATGGTATCAGCCTTCTGATGTCGGCTGGCCACCTGAGGTCACGGTATCGACACGTTTTTCCAACTGCTGGAGACGCTTGGACATTTCATCCAACTGGCGGATACGCGCGGCGCTCTTGCGCCATTCAGCCAGAGGCTGCATGGCCGTGCCGGAAGAATAGCCGCCCGGCTCGGTGATCGAACGGGTGACCATGGTCATACCGGAAACGAATACGTTGTCGCAGACATCGATGTGACCCACCATGCCGACGCCACCGGCGATCATGCAATGCTTGCCGATGCGCGTGCTGCCGGAGATCCCGACACAGGCCGCCATTGCCGTGTGGTCACCGACCTGCACGTTGTGGGCGATCTGGATCTGGTTGTCGAGCTTGACGCCATTGCCGATACGAGTGTCCGACAGTGCACCGCGGTCAACGGCGGTGTTCACACCGATCTCAACGTCGTCACCCAGCGTCACACCGCCGATCTGGGCGATCTTCTGCCAGACGCCCTTCTCGTTGGCAAAGCCAAAGCCTTCCCCACCGATCACAGCACCGGACTGGATCACCACCCGCTCGCCGATGGTCACGTCGTGGTACAGCGTGACCCGCGGAGCGAGCCAACCACCCTCACCGATCACGCAACGTGCGCCAATAAAACAATGGGCGCCGACCGTCACGTTCGCGCCAATCCGCGCGCCGCTTTCGATCACGGCGAACGGGCCAATGCTGGCGCTGGCATCGACCTGTGCATTCTCATGTACCACGGCGCTGGGATGAATTCCCGCCACAGCCTTGGGCTTTGGATCGAACAGGTGCGAAATGCGGGCATACGCAAGGTATGGGTCCGCCACGATCAGAGCGTTGCCGGCGAAGCCTTCGGCGTCCTCGGCCTTGAGCAACACCGCGCCTGCCTGGGAATCGTCCAGGTACTTGCGGTACTGCTTGTTGGCAAGGAAGCTCAGCTGCCCGGCGGTGGCCTCCTGCAAGGTGGCCAATCCGGTGATTTGCAGCGCCTCTGGGCCTTTGAGCTGCGCCCCGAGGGCCTCGGCCAATTGGCCGAGCGTCATGGTCACGGTCATATCAACGGGCTTGGTTCATGCGCTCGATGACCTGGCGGGTGATGTCGTACTGCGGCTTGACATCGATTACCGCGCCGCGCTCGAGCACCAGGTCATAGCCACCTTTCTTGATCACTTCCTCGACAGCACCATCCAGCTTGGGCTTGAGCTGCTTGAGCATGTCACGGTCAGCAACGGCCTTGGCTTCGTTCAGCTCCTTGGACTGGAACTGGAAGTCGCGGGCCTTTTGCTTGAACTCGAGCTCCAGACGCTCACGCTCTTGCTGCTGCATCTTGTCGCCACCCTTGATCAGGCGGTCCTGGATGCCTTTGGCACTGCTTTCCAGGTTCTTGAGCTTGGTCAGTTGTGGACCGAACTTCTTCTCGGCATCGACGGCGTACTTCTTGGCCGCGTCGGATTCGAGCAGCGCCATCTGATAGTTCAGCACGGCGACCTTCATTTCGGCGAAAGCCGGGGTGGCGACCAGCGCCGCGGCCATCACGGCCAGTTGGGTCAACTTACGCACGATGCACTCCTGGATAAACCGTTGTCGTTAAGCAAGGGCCGACCTTAGAAGGTCTGGCCCAGAGAGAATTGGAACACCTGGGTATCGGCGTCGTCCGGCTTCTTCACCGGCATCGCCAGGCTGAAGCTCAGCGGACCCAGCGCAGTGATCCAGGTGACGCCCAGACCGACAGAGCTTGCCATGCCCGAGAAACCGACCTTTTCGCAATCAGGCTTGTTGCCGCAATTGGTGTCGAACACGTTACCCACGTCCCAAAACACGGAAGTACGCAGGGAGCGCTGGTCTTTGACGAACGGCAGCGGGAACAGCAACTCGGCACCGCCCTGGACAAGGACGTTACCACCGAATGGCAGCGGATCCTGGTCCGGGTCCTTGATGGTGCCCGGCTTGGTGCCCTGGCTCGGCGTACTGCGGGGACCCAGACTGCTGTCCTTGAAGCCACGCACCGAGTTGAAGCCACCCGCGAAGTAGTTCTCGTAGAACGGCAGGCCGTCGGTGGAGCCGAAACCATCACCATAGCCCAATTCGGTGTGCAAGCGCAGGGTGTAGTCGTTGGTGATTGGCTTGAACAGCTGGCCGCGGTAGTCGATCTTGAAGAACGACAGGTCGCTGCCTGGAGTGGTTACCTCGGCGCTCAGGCTCTGGGAATGACCACGGGTCGCCAGCACGCCCTTGTTGAGGGTCGATTCCGACCAGCCCGCCGAAGCCTTGAAGTTCAGGAAGCTGTCATCGCCTTCCTTATCCAGGAAGTCGAAGATCTCGTCGACGGTGTACTTGCCGGTCTTGATCTTGTCCTGCTGTACGTTCAGGCCGAAGGTCAGGCGCGAGGTTTCGCTGATCGGGTAACCGACGCTGACGCCAGCGCCCAGGCTGTCCACCGCATAGCTGGCCACGTCGACATCGAGGTCGTCATAGTCGGTGCTGCGGTAGAAGGCGTTGTAACCCAGGCTGACGCCGTCGGCGGTCCAGTAGGGGTCTACGAAGCCGAAGTTGTAGCGGGTCTGGTATTCCGAACGGGTCAGACCAACGGAAACCTTGTTACCGGTACCCAGGAAGTTGCTCTGGCTGATCGAACCACCCAGGATCAGGCCTGCGCTCTGGGCGAAACCGACGCTGGCGGTGATCGAGCCGGAGGCCTGCTCTTCAACGCTGTAGTTGACGTCGACCTGGTCGTCGGTGCCCGGCACCGGCGGGGTCTCGACGTTAACTTCCTTGAAGAAGCCCAGGCGCTCCAGACGGGTCTTGGACTGGTCGATCAGGTAGGTCGAGGCCCAGCCGCCTTCCATCTGGCGCATTTCGCGACGCAGCACTTCGTCTTCGGTCTTGGTGTTGCCGCGGTAGTTGATACGGTTGACGTAGGCACGCTTGCCCGGATCGACCACGAACATGATGTCGACGGTATGGTCTTCGTCGTGCGGCTGCGGCACGCCGTTGACGTTGGCGAAGGTGTAGCCTTCGTTACCCAGACGACGGGTGATCAGGTCGGAGGTGGTGGTCATCACCTTGCGCGAGAACACCTGGCCTGGCTGCACCAGCAACAGCGACTTGACCTGGTCTTCCGGCACCTTGAGGTCACCGGAGAGCTTCACGTCGCGTACGGTGTACTTCTCGCCTTCGTTGATGTTGACGGTGATGTAGACGTGCTTCTTGTCCGGGGTGATGGACACCTGGGTGGAAGCGATGTCCATGTTGATGTAGCCGCGGTCCAGGTAGTAGGAGCGCAGACGCTCCAGGTCACCGGAGAGCTTCTCGCGGGCATACTTGTCGTCGTTCTTGAAGAAGGACAGCCAGTTGGTGGTCTTGAGCTCGAACAGCTGGCTCAGTTCCTCGTCATCGAAGACATTGTTGCCAACGATGTTGATGTGCTGGATGGCAGCGACGGTGCCTTCGTTGATCTTGATCTTCAGGCCGACACGGTTGCGTGGTTGCGGTACCACTTCAGCGTCGACTTCGGCCGAGTAGCGGCCCTGGGCCACGTACTGGCGCTGCAGTTCGTTACGCACACCTTCGAGGGTGGCGCGCTGGAAGATTTCACCTTCGGCCAGGCCGGACTGTTTCAGGCCCTTCATCAGGTCTTCGGTGCTGATCGCCTTGTTGCCTTCGATCTCGATGCTCGAAACCGATGGGCGCTCGACCACGTTGATGATCAGGACATTGCCGTCGCGGCTCAGCTGGATGTCCTGGAAGAAGCCGGTCTTGAACAGGGAGCGCGTGGACTCGACCAGGCGGCGATCGTCGGCCTGGTCACCCACGTTCAAGGGCAAGGCACCGAACACGCTGCCCGCGGAGACCCGCTGCAGACCATTGACGCGAATATCGGAGATGGTGAAGGACTCGGCGTGAACTTCAGCGATCATCAGTGCGGAGAGGACCGCAGTTAGCAGCAGACGTTTCATGAAGTCCTTTTATTCCAACTGGCAATAAACAACCCGCCGCGATAAGGCGGCAGGTTCGTTCGCAATTGAGCGAAGCTTTTTATAGTCGACCCAGATCGTTGATCAGGGCGAGCAACATCACCCCGATGACCAAACTGATACCGATCTGGACCCCCCAACCTTGCACCCGATCCGAGAGCGGACGACCGCGCGCCAGCTCGATCAGGTAAAACAGCAAATGCCCCCCATCCAGTACTGGAATGGGCAGCAGGTTAAGAACCCCCAGGCTTATGCTCAGGTAGGCCAGGAAATTCAGGAAATCCCCCACGCCCGACTGGGCTGAAGCGCCCGCCACTTTAGCAATGGTTATCGGTCCGCTCAAGTTTTTTACCGAGAGCTCCCCGAACAGCATTTTCTTCAGCGATTCAAGGGTCAGGACGCTCATGCTCCAGGTGCGAGAGAGGCTCTCGCCCACCGCCTCCAACGGCCCGAAGCTCACTTCGCGCAGCATTTCGGCAGGCCATTCGACTCCCTTGACGCCAGCCCCGAGGTAACCCCCAGAGGCCTGCCCTTCCCCGCGCCGCGCAAGGGTTACCGGGACCTCCAGCTGTGCACCATCACGCTCGACGCGCAACTGCACCTTGGCCTCGGGACGTGCGCGAACGCTGTCCACGACCTGCTGCCAGTCCGCCAGAGCAACTCCGTCCAGCGCAAGCAACGTGTCGCCGGTCTTGAGCCCGGCCGCAGCCGCAGGCCCCTTGGGGTCGATCTCGGCGAGAACGGGAGGGATGGCTGGACGCCAGGGGCGCAGGCCAAGGGACTGGATCGGGTCCGGCTCGTCGACGCCCTTGAGCCAGTGATCGAGATTGATTTCATGCTGACGCTCGAGGGTAGCGCCTTCATCGCGCACGCCGACCCGCAAGGTGCCGGTCTCACCAAGGCGGCGCACCAACTGCAAATTGACGGCTGACCAGCCGTTGGTCGGCTTGCCGTCGATCGACACCACTTCCTGGCCCGCGACCAGCCCAGCGGAAGCCGCCAGGCTGCCCGACTCCACCGCACCGATGACCGGACGGACTTGCTGGGTTCCGAGCAGCGCCACGACCCAGAAGAACAGGATCGCCAGGAGGAAGTTGGCGATGGGGCCCGCCGCGACGATAGCGATGCGCTGGCCAACCGGCTTGCGGTTGAAGGATTGACCAAGCAGCGCAGGGGGTACCTCTCCCTCACGCTCATCGAGCATCTTGACGTAACCACCCAGGGGAATCGCCGCCACCACGAACTCGGTGCCATGGCGGTCGTGCCAGCGCACCAGCGGCGTACCGAAACCTACGGAGAACCGCAACACCTTGACGCCGCAGCGCCGGGCGACCCAGAAATGGCCGAATTCATGGAAAGTGACCAATACACCCAGGGCTACCAGGGTGCCGATTATCATGTAGAGCGCTGTCATAACCATCTCCGAATGACGTTCAGCCCATCCCTGGAACTCGTGGCCTGCAAGGCGTGAGCATGCAGGCCACCAGCATCAGTAACCGTGGCGCCTCAACCATTCCCGGGAAAGCTCCCGGGCCCGCTGGTCGGCGGCGAATACCGCATCCAGCGTTGGCAGCGCCACCACCGGCTCCTGGTCAAGCACCTGTTCGATCATACCCGCGATCTCGGGGAAGCGGATACGCCGCTGGAGAAATGCCTCCACAGCCACTTCGTTGGCGGCATTGAGCACGGCAGGGGCACTGTTGCCGGCCTCGGCAGCCTGACGCGCCAGACGCAGGCAGGGGAAGCGCTGTTCGTCGGGGGCCTGGAAGTCCAGACGGGCGATCGCGAACAGATCCAACGGCGCGACACCGGAATCGATACGTTCAGGCCAAGCCAGGGCATTGGCGATCGGCGTACGCATGTCCGGATTGCCCAGCTGGGCAAGCACCGAACCATCGACGTAATCCACCAGGGAGTGGATGACGCTCTGTGGATGGACCACCACTTCCACTTTGGCCGGAGCTGCATCGAACAACCAGCAGGCTTCGATGAGTTCCAGCCCTTTGTTCATCATGCTCGCCGAGTCGACAGAGATCTTGCGCCCCATGGACCAGTTGGGATGGGCGCAGGCCTGCTCGGGAGTGACATCCGCCAGCGCGGCGACCGGCGTTTCGCGGAACGGCCCGCCCGAGGCGGTCAGCAGGATACGACGCACGCCCACTTGGGCCAGGCCCCGTCCATGGTCGGTCGGCAGGCACTGAAAGATCGCATTGTGCTCGCTGTCAATCGGCAATAGCACGGCGCCGCTGCGCCGCACCGCATCCATGAACAGCGCACCGGACATCACCAGCGCTTCCTTGTTGGCCAGCAATACCTTCTTGCCCGCCTCCACGGCAGCCAGGGTCGGGCGCAGGCCCGCAGCGCCGACGATGGCCGCCATCACGGCATCCACTTCAGATGCACAGGCGACCTGACAAAGACCCGCCTCCCCTTCCAACACTTCGGTGGGGCAACCGGCAGCGCTCAGACCATCACGCAGGCGCGCAGCAGCATCAGCGCTGGGCACCACCGCATAGGCCGGGCGATGCCGCACACAAAGAGCTAGCAGCTCATCGAGACGGGAGTAGCCGCTCAGGGCGAATACCTGGTAACGCTGAGGATGACGCGCGATGACATCCAGTGTACTGAGACCGATCGACCCGGTGGCTCCCAGCACTGTGATACGTTGCGGACGACTCACATGACACCCCATTCGGCCGCCCAGAGCAGCACGGCGAACATGGGGATCGCCGCGGTCAGGCTATCGATGCGATCAAGCACGCCACCGTGCCCCGGCAGCAGGTTGCTGCTGTCCTTGATGCCTTCGCGGCGCTTGAACATGCTCTCGGTCAGATCACCGATCACCGAAGACATCACCACGACGACGGCGCCCAGCAGCCCAAGCAGTACTTGCCCGAAGCTCCAGTCGCGAACCAGCCCCACTGCAAGGGCGATCAGCAGGCTGACGGTCATACCGCCATAGACACCTTCCCAGCTCTTGCCCGGACTGACCTGCGGCGCCAGCTTGCGCTTGCCGAAAGCACGCCCGGCGAAGTAGGCCCCGATATCAGCCGCCCAGACCAGAACCATCACCGCCAGGATCAGCCAGTTGCCCAGCTGCCAATGTTTGAGCAGCACCAACCCCTGCCAGGCCGGCAACAACACCAGCAGCCCGATCAGCAGGCGACAGGCGGCACTGGCCCACAAGTCGCTGGTACGAGGATAGGTAAGGACCAGCCAGGTGGCCAGCGCCCACCAGATCACCGACGCCCCCAAGACCCAGGGTGCGAGATCCGGCATCAGATAGAGCAGCATCAACGCCCCGGCCACCACAGCGGCATAAGCCAGGCGCAGCGGTTGGGCCACCAGCCCTGCCAGCCGCGCCCACTCCCAGGCGCCAATGGTCACCACCAGGCCGATGAACAAGGCGAACTCCCCACCGTTGAGCAGGAAGAAACCACCCAGCGCGATCGGCAGCAGGATCAGCGCGGTAATGATGCGTTGTTTAAGCATTAAGCACGAGCTCCAGCCTCGACCTGCTCGCTGGTCTTACCGAAGCGGCGCTGGCGCGAAGCGAAATCGGCCAGGGCGTTGCGCATGGCCTCGTGTTTGAAGTCCGGCCAGTACAGGTCGGAGAAGTACAGCTCGGCATAAGCCAGCTGCCACAGCAGGAAGTTGCTGATGCGATGCTCGCCCCCGGTGCGGATGCACAAGTCGGGTAGCGGCAGATCACCGGTGGCCAGGCACGTCTGCAGCAGATCGGGCGTGATGTCCTCGGGGCGCAGATGGCCCGCCTGGACTTCACGCGCCAGGCGCTGCGCAGCCTGGGCGATGTCCCACTGGCCGCCGTAGTTGGCGGCGACCTGCAGGATGAAGCGGTCATTGCCGGCGGTCAGGGCCTCGGCTTCGCGCATTGCAGCCTGCAACTCAGGATGGAAGCGCGAACGATCGCCAATGATCCGCAAACTGATCTTGTTCTCGTTGAGGCGCTTGGCTTCACGGCGCAGGGCCGTGAAGAACAGCTCCATCAGCGCACCGACTTCATCGGCCGGACGCTGCCAGTTCTCACTGGAGAAAGCGAACAAGGTCAGCACCTCGACCCCGGCCTCGGCACAGACTTCGATCACCGCACGCACGGCATCCACGCCAGCCTTGTGCCCGGCGACGCCGGGCAGCAGGCGTCGCTTCGCCCAGCGATTGTTGCCATCCATGATGATCGCGACGTGACGCGGCACCGAAGGCGATGCCGCTGACTTGGTCTTTTCCATGAGAGAAACCCCTGGCCTCAAACGGCCATCAGGTCCTTCTCCTTGATTTCCAGAGCCTTGTCGACTTCAGCGATGAATTTGTCGGTCAGCTTCTGCAGCTCGTCGGCGGCGCGACGCTCTTCGTCTTCGCTGATTTCCTTGTCCTTGGCCAGCTTCTTGAGATCGGCCAGGGCATCGCGACGCACGTTACGCACCGAAACCTTGGCATCTTCGGCAACGCCACGGGCCTGTTTGGTGTAACCCTTACGGGTTTCCTCGGTCAGGGCTGGCATCGGCACACGAATGGTGGTGCCAGCGCTCGACGGGTTCAGGCCCAGGTCGGAAGTCAGGATGGCCTTCTCGATGGCGGCGCTGAGGTTCTTGTCGTGGGCCACGATCTTCAGGGTACGGGCGTCCTCGACGGTGATAGCAGCCACCTGGTTCAGCGGCATCTCGCTACCCCAGGCCGGCACCTTGACGCTATCCAGGATGCTCGGGTGGGCGCGACCGGTGCGGATCGCCGCCAGGTTGCGGCCCAGGGCCTCGATGGACTTGCCCATGCGCTCCTGAGCGTCTTTCTTGATGTCGTTGATCATGCTTCGCCTTCCTCGATCAGAGTACCTTCAGCGCCACCCACCACGATGTTCAGCAGGGCGCCAGGCTTGTTCATGTTGAATACCCGCAATGGCATCTTGTGGTCGCGGCACAGGCAGATTGCGGTCAGGTCCATGACACCGAGCTTGCGATCCAGGACCTCATCGTAGGTCAGGTGATCGAACTTCTCGGCGTGCGGGTCCTTGAATGGATCGGCAGTGTAGACACCATCGACCTTGGTCGCCTTCAGCACCACATCAGCATCGATTTCGATGGCACGCAGGCAGGCTGCGGAGTCGGTGGTGAAGAACGGGTTGCCGGTACCGGCGGAGAAAATTACCACATCCCCGGAGTTGAGGTGACGAATAGCTTTGCGACGGTCGTAATGATCGGTGACACCGACCATGGAAATGGCGGACATGACCAAGGCCGGGATGTTCGAGCGCTCCAGCGCGTCGCGCATGGCCAGGGCGTTCATCACGGTCGCCAGCATCCCCATGTGGTCACCGGTGACGCGGTCCATGCCGGCTGCGCTGAGCGCTGCGCCGCGGAACAGGTTGCCCCCACCGATCACCAGGCCGACCTGGACACCGATACCGACCAGCTGACCGACTTCCAGGGCCATGCGATCAAGTACTTTCGGGTCGATCCCGAATTCTTCCGAGCCCATCAGGGCCTCGCCGCTAAGTTTGAGCAAAATGCGTTTATAGCGAGGTTGGCGACCACTCACCTGCTGGGCCATTGCGAGTCTCTCCTGCGGCGTCTTAAGTAAATTCTGCGCGGGCTGGGTAACAGCCTGCTAACTGTAGCGTGGCACTGCTTCAGCGCCAGCGGAGCCTGGCCGGATAAACCCGGCTCCGGTTTGACAAAGAGGCTGCGCGCGTGAGCGGGCAGCCTCTTTGGGGCGACAGACGAGTCCGTCTTACTGCTTGGCGGCAGCTACCTGGGCGGCAACTTCTTCAGCGAAGTTGTCGACAGGCTTCTCGATGCCTTCGCCGACCTTGAAGTAGGTGAAGGAAACGATTTCAGCACCGGCCTTCTTGGCCAGCTCGCCGACTTTGACTTCCGGGTTCATGACGAACGCCTGCTCGACCAGCGAGGCTTCGGCCAGGAACTTCGAGATACGACCTTTGATCATGTTCTCGACGATGTTTTCTGGCTTGCCAGCGATCTTGTCAGCGTTCAGCTGCAGGAAGACGCCCTTCTCGCGCTCGATGGCTTCGGCCGAGACTTCCGACGGCAGCAGGAACTCTGGGTTCGAAGCTGCAACGTGCATGGCGATGTTCTTGGCCAGCTCGACGTCGCCGCCTTTCAGGACGACAGCGGCACCGATCTTGTTGCCGTGCAGGTAAGCACCGACAACGTCACCTTCAACGCGCGCCAGGCGACGGATGTTGACGTTCTCGCCGCACTTGGCGACCAGGGCTTCACGAGCGGCTTCGCGCGAGGCGATCAGCGGGGCTGCGTCGGTCAGCTTCTGGGCGAAGGCTTCTTCGATGCTTTCAGCAACGAAGTTCTTGAAGTCGTCTTGCAGAGCCAGGAAGTCGGTCTGCGAGTTCACTTCCAGCAGGACGGCGGATTTGCCGTCGGTCTTGACGGCGATAGCGCCTTCAGCGGCAACGTTACCAGCCTTCTTGGCAGCCTTGATGGCGCCCGAAGCGCGCATGTCATCAATGGCTTTCTCGATGTCGCCGCCGGCCTTTTCCAGGGCCTTCTTGCAATCCATCATGCCTTCGCCAGTACGCTCACGCAGTTCTTTTACCAGCGCTGCAGTAATTGCTGCCATTTCAAAATCCTCTTGGAAAGTTTTTCAACCATTCCACCCGCTCATCACGGGCGTTCAATTCTGGAAATCCACTGTCTTGATGTCAGCGCACTACAGGATGCGACGGGATGCTGACAGGAGGATTTCAGGTGGCAAAAAGGGGGCCAAGCCCCCTTTTTGCGTGCCAAGTAGACGCAGGCGTCAATTACTCGGCAGCTGGTGCCGCCGCTTCTTCAGCGTAGACTTCGGTGCCGCCAGCAACGTTGTTGCGGCCACGGATGACGGCGTCAGCCATCGAAGTCATGTACAGCTCGATGGCGCGGATGGCGTCATCGTTACCTGGGATGATGTAATCAACACCTTCAGGGCTGCTGTTGGTATCGACAACGCCGATGACCGGGATGCCCAGCTTGTTGGCTTCGGTGATCGCGATGCGCTCGTGATCAACGTCGATGACGAACAGTGCGTCAGGCAGACCGCCCATGTCCTTGATGCCGCCCAGGCTGCGATCCAGCTTTTCCAGGTCGCGGGAGCGCATCAGGGCTTCTTTCTTGGTCAGCTTGGCGAAAGTGCCGTCTTCGGCCTGGGTTTCCAGGTCGCGCAGACGCTTGATCGAAGCGCGGATGGTCTTGTAGTTGGTCAGCATGCCGCCCAACCAGCGGTGGTCAACGTATGGCGAACCGCAACGAGCAGCTTGCTCGGCGACGATCTTGCCAGCGGAACGCTTGGTGCCGACGAACAGGATCTTGTTCTTGCCCTGGGCCAGGCGCTCTACGAACGACAGAGCGTCGTTGAACATCGGCAGGGTTTTTTCCAGGTTGATGATGTGGATCTTGTTACGCGCGCCGAAAATGAACTTGCCCATTTTCGGGTTCCAGTAACGGGTCTGGTGGCCGAAGTGCACACCGGCCTTCAGCATATCGCGCATGTTGACTTGGGACATGATAGTTCCTTGATAAGTCGGGTTGGGCCTCCACGTATCCCAATGACCAACCCACGAGCCCATCGGACTCGGAGCACCCAGGCCATCGTGTCGACACGTGTGTGGGTTTGAGCTTCCGGAGGACCTCCCCCGAAAGCGGCGCATTTTATACCACAGACCGCGAGCGAACGGAACCCAGTCAGAACAGTTCGAATCGACAAGCGACAAGCAAAAGCAAATCGCATGCAGACGGCTGCAGCTTGCAGCTCAATGCTAGGTTTGAAGCCACCCTCTGATAGAATATGGCCTTTCCCGTTTGTTCGCGCCCTCGCGGCGCCGTAGAGAGCCCGTAATGACCGTCACCATCAAGACCGCAG
The DNA here is from genome assembly GCF_900102675.1 of Pseudomonas guariconensis. Classification (GTDB taxonomy): domain Bacteria; phylum Pseudomonadota; class Gammaproteobacteria; order Pseudomonadales; family Pseudomonadaceae; genus Aquipseudomonas; species Aquipseudomonas guariconensis. The sequence goes on along the minus strand of NZ_FMYX01000011.1, from coordinate 61,672 downwards.
AAGACATCGAGAAGATGCGCATCGCCGGCCGCCTGGCCGCCGAAGTCCTCGAGATGATCGAGGAACACGTCAAGCCCGGTGTCACCACCGAAGAACTGGACCGCATCTGCCACGACTACATCGTCAATGTCCAGCAGGCCATTCCGGCACCGCTCAACTACAAAGGCTTCCCCAAGTCGATCTGCACCTCGATCAATCACGTCGTCTGCCACGGAATCCCCAACGAGAAGCCGCTCAAGGACGGTGACACCATCAACATCGACGTCACCGTGATCAAGGATGGCTACCACGGCGATACCAGCCGTATGTTCCATGTCGGCACCGTCGCCCCGTGGGCCGAGCGTCTGTCCAAGGTGACCCAGGAGTGCATGTACAAGGCCATCGAGCTGGTCAAGCCGGGTTGCCGCCTGGGCGACATCGGCGAGGTCATCCAGAAGCACGCCGAGAAGAATGGCTTCTCCGTGGTCCGCGAGTTCTGCGGTCATGGCATCGGCAAGGTGTTCCATGAAGAGCCGCAAGTGCTGCACTACGGCCGCGCCGGCACCGGCATGGAACTCAAGGAAGGCATGACCTTCACCATCGAACCGATGATCAACCAGGGCAAGGCCGACACCAAGGTACTGGGCGACGGCTGGACCGCCATCACCAAGGACCGCAAGCTCTCGGCACAGTGGGAACACACCATTCTGGTGACCGCTACCGGCTACGAGATCTTCACCCTGCGCAAGGACGACACCCTCCCGCGCACCTCGGCCTGACGGGGCCAATCACACAGGAACGCGACTCGATGACCCAGGTGGATCCCGAGCTGTTCGACCGCGGCCAGTTCCAGGCGGAACTGGCCCTCAAGGCTAGCCCCATCGCTGCCTTCAAGAAGGCCATCCGCCAGGCGGGCACGGTGCTCGACCGGCGCTTTCGGGAAGGCTGCGAGATCCGCCCTCTCATCGAGGCGCGCGCCTGGTTCGTCGACAACATCCTGCAACAGGCCTGGAACCAGTTCGACTGGCGCGACCAGGCCGGCATCGCCCTGGTGGCCGTCGGCGGCTACGGCCGTGGCGAGCTGCACCCCTGGTCGGACATCGACCTGCTGATCCTGCTCGACAGCGCCGAGCATGAGCAGTACCGCGACGCCATCGAGCGCTTCCTGACGCTGCTCTGGGACATCGGGTTGGAGGTCGGCCAGAGCGTACGGACGGTCGATGAATGCGCCGAACAGGCCCGCGCCGACCTGACGGTCATCACCAACCTGATGGAAAGCCGCACCATCGCCGGCCCTGAAGCCCTGCGCCAGCGCATGCTGGATGTAACCAGCACCGAGCACATGTGGCCGAGCAAGGAGTTCTTCCTGGCCAAGCGCGCCGAACTCAAGGCCCGTCACCACAAGTACAACGACACCGAATACAACCTCGAGCCCAACGTCAAAGGCTCTCCGGGCGGTCTGCGCGACATCCAGACCGTCCTCTGGGTGGCCCGCCGCCAGTACGGCACCCTGAACCTTCATGCCCTGGCCGGCGAAGATTTCCTGCTGGAAAGCGAGAACGAGCTGCTGGCTTCGTCCCAGGCGTTCCTGTGGCGCGTGCGCTATGCCCTGCACATGCTTGCAGGGCGCGCCGAGGACCGCCTGCTGTTCGACCATCAGCGCAGCGTCGCCGCTCTGCTCGGTTACAGCGACGAGAACCCCAAGCGGGCCATCGAACAGTTCATGCAGCAGTACTACCGGGTGGTGATGAGCATCAGCCAGCTGTGCGACCTCATCATCCAGCACTTCGAGGAAGTCATCCTCGCTGACGAAGACAGCGGCACCACCCAGCCGCTCAATGCTCGCTTCCGCCTGCACGATGGCTACATCGAAGCGGTCAACCCGAACGTGTTCAAACGCACGCCGTTCGCCATGCTGGAGATCTTCGTGCTGATGGCACAGCACCCGGAGATCAAGGGCGTGCGCGCCGACACCGTGCGCCAGTTGCGCGAACACCGTCACCTGATCAATGACAAGTTCCGCAACGATATCCGCAACACCAGCCTGTTCATCGAGCTGTTCAAGTGCGAAATCGGCATCCATCGCAACCTGCGGCGCATGAACCGCTACGGCATTCTGGGCCGCTACCTGCCGGAATTCGGCCTGATCGTCGGGCAGATGCAGCACGACCTGTTCCACATCTATACAGTCGATGCCCATACCCTCAACCTGATCAAGCACTTGCGCAAACTCCAGTACACCCCGGTGTCGGAGAAATTCCCGCTGGCCAGCAAGCTCATGGGCCGCCTGCCCAAACCCGAGCTGATCTACCTCGCCGGCCTGTATCACGACATCGGCAAGGGACGCCAGGGCGACCATTCAGAGCTGGGCGCGGTAGATGCCCAGGCGTTCTGCAAGCGCCACCAATTGCCGGCGTGGGACAGCAAACTGATCGTCTGGCTGGTGCAGCAGCACCTGGTGATGTCCACCACCGCCCAGCGCAAGGACCTCTCGGACCCGCAGGTGATCAACGACTTCGCCCTGCTGGTGGGCGACGAGACGCGCCTGGATTACCTCTACGTACTGACCGTGGCCGATATCAACGCCACCAACCCCAGCCTGTGGAACTCCTGGCGCGCCAGCCTGCTGCGCCAGCTCTACACCGAGACCAAGCGCGCCCTGCGCCGGGGCCTGGAAAACCCGCTGGACCGCGAGGAGCAGATCCGCCAGACGCAGACCGCGGCGTTGGATATCCTGGTCCGCGAAGGCACCGACCCGGACGACGTGGAGCAGCTCTGGGCTCAGTTGGGCGACGACTACTTCCTGCGCCACACCGCCGCAGACGTCGCCTGGCACAGCGACGCGATCCTCCAGCAGCCAGCCGATGGCGGCCCCCTGGTACTGATCAAGGAAACCACCCAGCGCGAGTTCGAAGGCGGCACGCAAATCTTCATCTATGCGCCGGACCAGCACGACTTCTTCGCCGTGACCGTAGCCGCGATGTCCCAGCTCAACTTGAACATTCACGATGCGCGGATCATCACCTCCAGCAGCCAGTTCACCCTCGATACCTATATCGTCCTGGACAACGACGGCGGCTCGATCGGCGACAACCCGCAGCGGGTCAAGCAGATCCGCGATGGCCTGACCGAAGCCCTGCGCAACCCTGAGGACTACCCGACCATCATCCAGCGTCGGGTGCCACGACAACTCAAGCACTTCACCTTCGCTCCCCAGGTGACCATCCACAATGACGCCCAGCGGCCGGTGACCATCCTCGAGATCACCGCGCCCGATCGACCTGGCCTGCTGGCCAGGGTCGGCAGGATCTTCCTGGAGTTCGACCTGTCGCTGCAGAACGCCAAGATCGCCACACTGGGCGAACGCGTGGAAGACGTGTTCTTCATTACCGATGCCGACAACCAGCCGCTGTCCGACCCGCAACTGTGCCTTCGTCTGCAGGAGGCCATCATCAAGCAGTTGCAGGCTGGCCAAGCCAGCGACGCCAGCCCGACCCGCGTGACCTTTTAACGATTAGATTGACGAGACCTTGCGCCGATGAACCATGCCCTGACCCAGCTTCAGCCCTACCCGTTCGAAAAACTCCGCGCCCTGCTGGGCAGCGTGAAGCCTGCGGCGGACAAGCGTGCCATCGCCCTGTCGATCGGCGAGCCGAAGCACGAATCGCCGGCGTTCGTCGCCCAGGCCATGGCCGACAACCTCGACAAGCTGGCGGTGTATCCAAGTACGATCGGCCTGCCAGCCCTGCGCCAGGCCATCGGCCAGTGGTGCGAGCGACGCTTCGGTGTACCGGCCGGCTGGCTCGATGCCGACCGTCATATCCTGCCGGTCAATGGTACTCGCGAGGCGTTGTTCGCCTTCACCCAAGCCGTGGTCAACCGCGCCGATGACGGCCTGGTGGTCAGCCCCAACCCGTTCTACCAGATCTACGAAGGCGCGGCCCTGCTGGCGGGCGCTACGCCGCATTACCTGCCATGCCTGGAAAGCAACGGTTTCAACCCTGACTTCGACGCTGTGCCGGTCGAGGTCTGGAAGCGTTGCCAAATCCTCTTCCTGTGCTCGCCCGGCAATCCCACCGGCGCCCTGGTGCCAATGGAGACCCTGAAAAAGCTGATTGCCTTGGCCGACGAGCATGACTTCGTGATTGCCGCGGACGAGTGCTACAGCGAGCTGTACTTCGACGAAGAGGCGCCGCCACCCGGTCTGCTCAGCGCCTGTGCCGAGCTGGGCCGCAGCGACTTCGCCCGCTGCGTGGTGTTCCACAGCCTGTCCAAACGCTCCAACCTGCCGGGCCTGCGCTCCGGTTTCGTGGCGGGCGATGCCAAGATCATCAAGCCATTCCTGCTCTATCGCACCTACCACGGCTGTGCCATGCCGGTGCAGACCCAACTGGCGAGCGTGGCGGCCTGGCAGGACGAAGCCCACGTGCGCGAGAACCGCGACCAGTACCGGGCCAAGTACGACGCGGTGCTGGACATTCTCCAGCCGGTGATGGACGTTCAGCGTCCCGACGGCAGCTTCTACCTGTGGGCCAAGGTGCCCGGCTGCGATGCCGACTTCACCCGCGACCTGTTCGAAGCCGAGCATGTGACTGTGGTGCCAGGCTCCTATCTGTCTCGTGAGGTGGACGGGGTCAACCCTGGCGCTGGCCGCGTGCGCATGGCGCTGGTCGCACCGTTGGCCGAGTGCATCGAGGCGGCAGAACGGATTCGCGCCTTCCTGACTCGCTGAGAGGCGGCGGGTCGGGCAGCGAACTGTCGGTGAGCAATAAGTACCGCACATAGCCACCGGCAACAGGAAAAGCTCTGCATCTTTGACCTAGCGGAGCTTTTCCCTTGACCTCATTGATCTTTCCTCGTCGGCGCGCACCTCTGGACATGCGCCAAGCACATGCCCTGGCGATCGCCGAAAACCCTCGCAACGCTGGCAATGCACCGTTGGCCAACCGCCGTAAACGCGCCCTTGGCGTGCATGGCAAGCTCTGGCGTCCGGGCCGTACCCTTTGGGTCTCGTTCCTAGGCTCGACTGACCGGCGCCTGAAAACCGATATCTTCGACCTGGCCAGCCAATGGCTGGACGAATCCGACGCCAACCTCTCGCTCGACCTTGCGCTGGATGACGACCCACGTGCACAGATCCGTGTACGTGCCCACCCATCGCTGATACACAACGAATCGCTCGTGGGCACAGACGCGCTGACAACCAGGGGCGAAACCATGAACCTGAACGTTGTACCGGCGCAGGCAAGTTTCGAACACGTCGTGCTGCATGAATTCGGCCACGCCCTGGGCGCGGAGCACGAACATCAGCACCCTGGCGCAAACATTCCCTGGAACCTGCCCGAAGTGCTGAAAAGCGTCACCGCGATGCCCGGCTGGACGCACCAGCACGTCATGGAGGAAATGATCGGCACACGTGACGACGTCGGCCTGGTAAAGACCGACTACGACCCCGGCTCAGTCATGCACTACCCAGTTCCCCAGGCCTACACCTTGGGGGACTGGGAAGTTGGGCTGAACAGTCAGCTGAGCGGAAAAGACCTGGCATTCATGCGCCTGGCCTATCCCCATGACTGATGTCCTCAGCGCACTTGGCCCAGGTTCGCCTCGCTGAGGTCTAGCTCGCCCAACACCTGGCGCACCACTTCATCGCCCACCAAGTGCTGGCGATGCAGGTTGTACAGTTCAAGCCGCTGGGCGCGCAGCGCACGTAGACGCAGGCGACGTTCCAACAGGTCCATCTGCTCGGCCAGGGCCCGGGCCTCTGCCGAGTCGTTGTAGCTGTCCAGCTCATCACGGTATTCGGCCATCAGACGCGCCTTCAACTCGGTGGCCATGGTGGCTTGGGTTGCATCCTGAGCGGCGTTGGCATCAATCACTTCTTCCGCCTCCAGCGCGTGGATCGCCGCTTCTGCCGTGCGTCGCCAAGCCTCTTGGACTTCCTGGCGCAAGCGATCATCCGGGCTGCGGGTAACGCCGCGCAGCAGGATCGGCAAGGTGATCACCGCGCAAATCAGTGACAGCAGGATCACCCCAGCGGCAATGAAGATGAGCAGGTCGCGCTCGGGGAAGGCCTTGCCGGCCCCCATCAGCAAAGGTATCGACATCACACCGGCCAGGGTCACGGCGCCGCGCACCCCGCCCAAGGTCAGCAACCAGCAGGAGCGAGCCGTCGGCAGCAGCACCAGTTCAGGCTTGCCGCGCCAGCGCCGCACGACCCCAATGGCGCGCCAGATGCTCTGCACCCAGACAAAACGCAACAGGATCAACGCCGCGAAAATGGCGACCACGTCCAGGCAGCGCCAAGCCAGGGTCGGCCACACCGTGGCTTCGTCGGTGACCACGGCCTTGACGATGTCCGGCAACTGCAACCCGAGCAACAGGAAGATCAGGCCATTGAAGGCAAACTCCAGCAGGGACCAGACGCTGCGGTTAAGCAGACGTGTGCTGGTCTGGCGCGGTAACAGGTCGAGCCAGCTCTGCATCATGCCCGCCGCCACCGCCGACAGGATGCCCGACACTCCCAGGCGCTCGGCCAGCACATAAGCGGCGAACGGCAGCAGCAGCATGAACACCACATGGGTCGCTGGGTCATCCCAGCCCCGGGCGATCATCCACATACGCAGGCGCCCGACCAGCCAGCTCAATACCACCCCCACGCCCAGCCCACCCAGAGCGACCAGCACGAACGTGAGGCTGGCATCGGCCAAGGAAAACACGCCAGTGATAGCTGCGACGAGGGCAAACTTGAAGGTCACCAGGCCCGAGGCGTCGTTCATCAGCGCCTCCCCCTGGAGCATGTGCATCAACGGCGTGGGCAGGCGGTCCTGGGTGATGGCCGACACCGCCACCGCATCGGTAGGCGACAGCACCGCCGCCAAGGCGAACGCCACCGGCAGGGGAATGCTGGGCAGCAGCCAGTGGATGAAGTAACCCGCACCGACCACGGTGAACAGCACCAGGCCCACTGCCAGCGCCACCACCGGACCACGGATGCGCCAAAGCTCACGCTTGGGCATGCGCCAGCCATCGGCGAACAGCAAGGGCGGCAGGAACAGGAACAGGAACAACTCCGGATCCAGCGCAACGTGCAGCCCGAGGGTCGGCCAGGCCAGCAAAGCGCCGGCGCCGATCTGCACCAGCGGAAGCGGCAGCGGAATCACCCGCCCCACCAGTTTCGACAAGCTCACCAGCATCAGCAGGATTAGGACGGTATAGGCTGACTGCATCGGCAAAGCTTCCTCTTTGAACGGACAAACGACAGCGCAGGCGAGATAGCCTTTGAAACAATATGTTAGCGGTGCTCCGCTACCTAGAGCCGCTGCACGATAGTCGCAGCTGCCCTGCCAATATGTAACACAATGCTACTCCTCTCGATGCGACAACCCTGCGCGACCACAGCCGTGGCGCTCAATGGAACGATGCCGCATAATCCGGCGACTGACTTTCGGGAGAACATGGGGAGGATTGGGGAAGCCAACGATCCCCGATGAATTCAATGGCTTACACTCTCTACGGCATCAAAGCCTGCGACACCATGAAGAAGGCCCGTACCTGGCTTGACGAAAACGCCGTCAGCTACGCCTTCCATGACTACAAGACTCAGGGCATCGACCGCGACAGCCTGAACCGCTGGTGCGAGGAGCACGGCTGGGAAGTGATCCTAAATCGCGCCGGCACCACCTTCCGCAAGCTGGACGACGCCAGCAAGGCCGATCTCGACCAGGCCAAGGCCGTCGACCTGATGCTGGCCCAGCCTTCGATGATCAAGCGCCCGGTGCTCGATCTTGGTAACCGCACCCTGGTGGGTTTCAAGCCCGACCTGTACGCCGCGGCACTGGCCTGAACCGCCTTCGCTTCAACCCCTTATTCGCATGAGGTAATTGCATGTCCACTACCCTGTTCAGCCTGGCCTTCGGTGTCGGCACCCAGAACCGCCAGGGCACCTGGCTGGAAGTCTTCTACGCTCAGCCTGTCCTCGCCCCGAGCGCTGAGCTGGTCGCAGCCATCGCGCCGATCCTCGGCTACGAAGGCGGCAACCAGGCCATTGCCTTCAGCAACGCCCAGGCCGCCCAGTTGGCTGAAGCCGTCAAGGGCGTGGACGCCGCCCAGGCCGCACTGCTGACCCGCCTGGCCGAAAGCCATAAGCCGCTGGTCGCCACCGTGCTGGCTGAAGACGGCGCCCTGACCTCCACGCCAGAGGCGTACCTGAAGCTGCACCTGCTTTCGCACCGCCTGGTCAAGCCACACGGCGTGAGCCTGGCCGGTATCTTCCCGCTGCTGCCGAACGTCGCCTGGACCAACCAGGGCGCGGTCGACCTGAGCGAGCTGGCCGAATTGCAACTGGAAGCGCGCCTCAAAGGCGAGCTGCTGGAAGTGTTCTCGGTGGACAAGTTCCCGAAGATGACCGACTACGTGGTTCCAGCTGGCGTGCGTATCGCCGACACCGCCCGTGTACGCCTGGGCGCCTACATCGGCGAAGGCACCACCATCATGCACGAAGGCTTCGTCAACTTTAACGCTGGCACCGAAGGCCCAGGCATGATCGAAGGCCGCGTCTCCGCAGGCGTGTTCGTCGGCAAGGGCTCGGACCTGGGCGGCGGCTGCTCGACCATGGGTACCCTGTCCGGCGGCGGCAACATTGTCATCAAAGTCGGCGAAGGTTGCCTGATCGGCGCCAATGCCGGTATCGGTATCCCGCTGGGCGACCGCAACACCGTGGAAGCTGGTCTGTACATCACTGCCGGTACCAAAGTGAACCTGCTGGACGAGAACAACCAACTGGTCAAGGTAGTCAAGGCGCGCGACCTGGCCGGCCAGACCGACCTGCTGTTCCGTCGCAACTCGCTCAACGGCGCGGTGGAGTGCAAGACCCACAAGTCGGCCATCGAGCTGAACGAGGCGCTGCACGCCCACAACTGAGAACCTGCCCGGGTTTGAAGTGATAAGATCGGGGCTGACGTCATGTCAGTCCCGATTTTTCATTCCAGGCCCCGCGATCATGTTCCAGCCCTCCCCCTGGCGTGCCGACTTCCCCGCCATCGCCGCCCTGCAACGCCAGCACCAGACCTACCTGGACAGCGCCGCCACCACGCAGAAACCTCAAGTTTTGCTCGATGCCCTGAGCCATTACTACGGCCATGGCGCAGCCAACGTGCATCGTGCCCAGCACCTGCCTGGCGCGTTGGCGACCCAGGCCTTCGAGGCTAGCCGCGACAAGGTAGCCGCTTGGCTCAACGCCGCAGATTCCCGGCAGATCGTGTTCACCCATGGCGCCACCTCGGCCCTCAACCTGCTGGCTTATGGCCTGGAATACCGCTTCGAAGCAGGCGATGAGATTGCAATCAGCGCCCTGGAACACCACGCCAACCTGTTGCCCTGGCAGCAACTGGCGCGACGGCGCGGTGTGCGCCTGGTAGTGCTGCCACTGGACGAACATGGCCGCATCGATCTGGACCAAGCCCTGCAACTGATCGGCCCGCGCACCCGGTTGCTGGCGGTCAGCCAGCTATCCAACGTGCTGGGCACCTGGCAGCCACTGCCGGCCCTGCTCTCCCACGCGCGCGCCCAAGGCGCGCTGACGGTGGTCGACGGTGCCCAAGGCGTTGTGCATGGCCGCCATGACGTGCAGCAACTGGGCTGCGACTTCTACGTATTTTCCAGCCACAAACTCTATGGCCCCGAAGGCGTCGGTGTGCTCTATGGCCGTCCGCAGGCACTGGAGCAGCTGCGTCACTGGCAATTTGGCGGTGAGATGGTGCAACTGGCCGACTACCAAAGCGCCAGTTTCCGTCCGGCACCGCTGGGTTTCGAGGCCGGCACGCCGCCGATCGCCGGAGTCATTGGCCTTGGGGCGACCCTCGACTACCTGGCCAGCCTCGACGCCACCGCCGTGGCCCACCATGAGACCAGCCTCCATCACTCCCTGCTGCGCGGCCTGGGCGATCGCGAAGGCATCCGCATCCTGGGCACGCCACAAGCGGCCCTGGTGAGCTTTGTGGTAGAGGGTGTGCACAATGCCGATATCGCTCATCTGCTCACCGAGCAAGGTATTGCCGTACGCGCCGGCCACCACTGCGCCATGCCACTGCTCAAAGGGCTGGGCCTGGAGGGGGCGATTCGCGTGTCCCTGGCCTTGTACAACGACAGCGACGACCTGCAGCGGTTCTTCGATGCCCTGGATCAAGGCCTGGAGCTGCTGCGATGAGCCTGCCTACCGCCGCCAGACAGGCGCTGGAGCACTTCGAACAGGCCCGGGGTTGGGAGCAGCGGGCGCGGTTACTGATGCAATGGGGCGATCGCCTGGAGCCGCTGACAGAAACACAGCAAACCGATGAGCATCGTGTGCACGGCTGCGAAAGTCTGGTGTGGCTGGTGGCCGAGCACGTCGACGGCCAGTGGCACTTCAAGGCCAGTAGCGACGCGCGTCTGCTGCGCGGGCTGTTGGCGCTGTTGCTGGTGCGGGTGCAGGGCTTGCCCAGCGCGGAGCTGGCGCAGGTCGATCTGCGCGGCTGGTTTACCCAGTTGGGGCTGGAGCGTCAGCTCTCGCCGTCACGCTCCAATGGCCTTCATGCGGTGTTGCAGCGAATGGCTGAATTGGCGGGCCGTCAGTGACTGGGGACTCTTCGCCGGTAAACCTGCGAAAGGGCTCCTCAGGCCACTGTCATCCCTGGCCCCTCGGCCCGATGGGGCAGGCGGCGAGCAATCACTGGCTTACTCGGCCTTGACCCGCTCCGAAGGCCGTCGGGCACCGCCCACCAGTTTTTCCACCGCCTTGCTCGCCGCGACCATGCCGAAGGTTGCGGTGACCATCATCACTGCCCCGAAGCCGCCAGAGCAGTCCAGGCGCACGCCCTCGCCCACGAAGCTCTTTTGCAGGCACACGCTGCCATCACCCTTGGGGTAGCGCAGCTGCTCGCTGGAGAACACACAGGGCACACCGTAGTTGCGCGATACATTGCGCGAGAAGTTGTAGTCGCGCCGCAGGGTCGAGCGTACCCGCGAGGCCAGCGGGTCATTGAAGGTCTTGTTCAGATCGCCGATCTGGACCTGGGTCGGGTCGATTTGCCCGCCCGCGCCGCCGGTGGTGACGATAGCGATCTTGCGACGACGACACCAGGCGATCAGTGCGGCCTTGGCCATCACGCTGTCGATGCAGTCGATGACGCAATCGAGATTTTCAGTGATGTACTCGATCATGGTGTCGCGGGTAACGAAGTCAGCCACCGCATGCACGGTACAGGCCGGGTTGATCGCCCGCAGGCGCTCGGCCATGACCTCGACCTTGGGCCGTCCGACTTGCCCTTCCAAGGCATGAGCCTGGCGGTTGGTGTTGCTCACGCAGACATCATCCAGGTCGAACAGGGTGATCTCGCCAACACCACTGCGGGCCATGGCTTCGGCGGCCCAGGACCCGACCCCACCGATACCGACGATCGCCACGTGGGCCCGGCGCAGGCGCTCCAGGCCTTGCTCGCCATACAGCCGGGCAACGCCGGCGAAGCGTGGATCTTCTGTGCTCATGATCACCCCCTGAAAAAACGGCGCGCATTATAAGCCAACAGGCGGGCCCTGGGGCTTTCGTGCTACCCGCTCACCGCACCTGACAGCCCTTGCGAGGCGCTGGTTAGTAAAGCCCCTACAAATCCTGCTTTAATATCCCACTTATCGCAGTGGTCCTGAGCAATAGCCGAGCGGCTTCAGAACTTCATCTCCGGCGGGAAATCCAAGCCATTGCCCGCCCCCGCTCTCCTTTCGGAATCTGAAACATCTATGTCATCACGCAAATTCGGTCTCAACCTGGTAGTGGTCCTGGCCATTGCCGCGCTGTTCACCGGTTTCTGGGCGCTGATCAACCGTCCAGTGTCTGCCCCCGCCTGGCCGGAGCAGATCTCTGGTTTCTCCTATTCGCCGTTCCGCCTCGGGCAAAGCCCGCAAAAGGGGCAGTACCCCAGCGACGAAGAGATCCGCCAAGACCTAGAACAGATGAGCAAGCTGACCGACAGTATCCGCATCTATACCGTCGAGGGCACCCAGGCCGACATACCGCGCCTTGCCGAAGAACTTGGCCTACGCATCACCCTGGGGATCTGGATCAGCCCGGACCTGGACCGCAACGAACGCGAAATCGCCAAGGCGATCGAACTGGCCAATACCTCCCGCAGCGTGGTCCGGGTCGTGGTGGGCAACGAGGCGCTGTTCCGCAAGGAGGTCACGCCCGAGGCGCTGATCGGGTACCTGGACCGGGTGCGTGCTGCGGTCAAGGTGCCGGTCACGACCAGTGAACAGTGGCACATCTGGAAGGAAACCCCCGAACTGGCCAAGCATGTCGACCTGATCGCCGCACACATCTTGCCCTATTGGGAATTCGTGCCGATGAAGGACTCGCTACAGTTCGTTCTCGACCGCGCCCGCGAACTCAAGCATCAGTTCCCCCGCAAACCCCTGCTGCTTTCCGAAGTCGGCTGGCCAAGCAACGGCCGCATGCGCGGCGGGGCCGACGCGACCCAGGCCGACCAGGCCATCTACCTGCGCACACTGGTCAACACGCTAAACCGACGGGGCTACAACTACTTCGTCATCGAGGCTTACGACCAACCCTGGAAAGCCAGCGACGAAGGCTCGGTGGGTGCCTACTGGGGCGTGTACAACGCCGCGCGCCAGCAGAAGTTCAACTTCGAGGGGCCGGTCGTGGCCATCCCGCAGTGGCGCGCCCTGGCGGTGGCATCTGTAGTACTGGCGATGATTGCCCTGACCGTACTGCTGATCGACGGCTCGGCACTGCGCCAGCGCGGTCGCACCTTCCTCACGTTCATTACCTTCCTGTGCGGATCGGTGCTGGTGTGGATCGCCTATGACTACAGCCAGCAATACAGCACCTGGTTCAGCCTGACCGTCGGCGTGCTCCTGGCCTTGGGCGCATTGGGCGTGTTCATCGTGCTGCTGACCGAAGCCCATGAACTGGCAGAAGCGGTCTGGATCCACAAGCGCCGGCGCGAGTTCCTGCCGGTGCAAGGCGATTCGGCCTATAGGCCAAAGGTGTCGATCCATGTGCCGTGCTACAACGAACCGCCGGAAATGGTGAAACAGACTCTGGATGCCCTCGCCGCCCTGGACTATCCGGACTACGAAGTGCTGGTGATCGACAACAACACCAAGGATCCGGCCGTCTGGGAGCCGCTCAAGGCCCACTGCGAACGCCTGGGCGAACGCTTCCGCTTCTTCCACGTCGCACCGCTGGCCGGTTTCAAGGGTGGCGCGCTGAACTACCTGATCCCTCATACGGCCAAGGACGCCGAAGTGATCGCGGTGATCGACTCGGATTACTGTGTCGACCGCAACTGGCTCAAGCACATGGTGCCGCACTTCGCCGACCCGAAGATCGCCGTGGTGCAGTCGCCCCAGGACTACCGCGACCAGCACGAAAGCGCTTTCAAGAAGCTGTGCTACAGCGAATACAAGGGCTTCTTCCACATCGGCATGGTCACTCGCAACGACCGAGACGCGATCATCCAGCACGGCACCATGACCATGACCCGACGCTCGGTCCTGGAAGAGCTGGGCTGGGCCGAATGGTGCATCTGCGAGGATGCCGAGTTGGGTCTGCGGGTGTTCGAGAAGGGGCTTTCGGCCGCCTACGCCCACAACAGTTATGGCAAGGGCCTGATGCCCGACACCTTCATCGACTTCAAGAAACAGCGTTTTCGCTGGGCCTATGGCGCCATCCAGATCATCAAGCACCATGCCGCCGCGCTGTTGCGGGGCAAGGGCAGCGAACTGACCCGTGGCCAGCGCTACCACTTCCTCGCTGGCTGGCTGCCGTGGATCGCCGACGGCATGAACATCTTCTTCACTGTCGGTGCCCTGCTCTGGTCGGCGGCGATGATCATCGTTCCACAGCGGGTCGACCCACCGCTGATGATCTTCGCCATCCCGCCACTGGCGCTGTTCTTCTTCAAGGTCGGCAAGATCATCTTCCTCTATCGCCGCGCAGTCGGCGTGAACCTCAAGGATGCCTTCGCCGCCGCGTTGGCCGGGCTTGCTCTGTCGCACACCATCGCCAAGGCGGTGCTGTACGGCTTCTTCACCAGCAGCATGCCGTTCTTCCGCACCCCGAAGAATGCCGACAGCCATGGCTTGCTGGTGGCGATTTCCGAGGCGCGCGAGGAGTTGTTCATCATGCTGCTGCTCTGGGGCGCTGCGCTGGGCATCTATCTGGTCCAAGGCCTGCCGGGGGCGGACATGCGCTTCTGGGTGGCGATGTTGTTGGTGCAGTCGCTGCCTTACCTGGCGGCGCTGGTGATGGCAATGCTGTCATCCTTGCCGAAGCCTGGGGATGAGGCCGTCGAGGCCAAGGCTACCTGACACAGGGGCTGGCCGGGTCACGCCCTGTCGGAGCGCCTCCAGGGTTAGCGATGACTTCTGTCGGAGCGGCCTTGTGTCGCGAAGGGGCCGCAGCGCGGCCCCATTCCCAGTGCCCGTCTTATTCATTTGATATAAGATAACGCCCCTGTTTTCCCGCCCGCCTTGCCCCGGAGTCCTTCATGACGGCCCCAGCCGAGCTTTCGCCTACCCTTCAACTGGCCTGCGACCTGATCCGTCGCCCCTCGGTCACTCCCGTCGATGCCGACTGTCAGGCCCAGATGATGCAGCGCCTGGGCGCCGTCGGTTTCGAACTCGAGCCGATGCGTATCGAGGACGTCGACAACTTCTGGGCCACCCACGGCAACCAGGAAGGCCCCGTGCTGTGTTTTGCCGGCCACACCGACGTGGTCCCCACCGGCCCGGTGCAAGCCTGGCAACATGAGCCTTTCGAAGCCCTGATCGATGCCGATGGCATGCTCTGCGGCCGTGGCGCCGCGGACATGAAAGGCAGCCTCGCCTCGATGGTGGTGGCCAGCGAACGCTTCGTGCGGGACTACCCGAACCACCGCGGCAAGGTCGCCTTCCTCATCACCAGCGACGAGGAAGGCCCGGCGCACCATGGCACCAAGGCCGTGGTCGAACGCCTCAAGGCACGCAACGAGCGTCTGGACTGGTGCATCGTCGGTGAACCTTCCAGCACCAGCCTGCTGGGCGATGTCGTGAAGAACGGCCGTCGCGGCTCGCTCGGCGCCAAGCTGACCGTACGCGGCAAGCAAGGCCACGTGGCCTATCCGCACCTGGCGCGCAACCCGATCCACCTGGCCGCGCCGGCCCTGGCGGAACTGGCCGCCGAACACTGGGACGAAGGCAATGCGTTCTTCCCGCCGACCAGTTTCCAGATCTCCAACCTCAATTCCGGTACCGGCACCACCAACGTGGTGCCGGGCGAGCTGACCGCGCTGTTCAACTTCCGCTTCTCCACCGAATCCACGGTCGAGGGCCTGCAGGCTCGCGTGGCAGCAATCCTCGACAAGCATCAGCTGGAGTGGAGCATCGACTGGGCGCTGTCTGGCCTGCCATTCCTCACCGAGCCGGGCGAGCTGCTCGATGCGGTTTCGGCCAGCATCAAGGGCGTGACCGGTCGTGATACCCAGCCCTCCACCAGCGGCGGTACCTCCGACGGGCGCTTCATCGCGACCCTCGGCACCCAGGTGGTCGAGCTCGGCCCGGTCAACGCGACCATTCACCAGGTCGACGAACGCATCCTGGCCAGCGACCTCGACCTGCTGACCGAGATTTACTACCAGACCCTGGTACGGTTGCTCGCCTGATGCTCGCCTGCCCGCTCTGCCAGGCCGCCCTGACGCGGCTCGACAACGGCGTGGTGTGCCCCGCCGGGCATCGCTTCGACCGTGCCCGCCAGGGCTACCTGAACCTGCTGCCGGTGCAGCACAAGAACAGCCGCGATCCAGGCGACAACCAAGCGATGGTCGAAGCCCGCCGCGACTTCCTTGATGCTGGCCACTACGCGCCTGTCGCCCGGCGCTTGGCTGAACTGGCCGCCGAACGCCAGCCCGGCGCCTGGCTCGACATCGGTTGCGGCGAAGGCTATTACACCGCGCAGATCGCCCAAGCGTTGCCGCAAGCCCAAGGCTATGCGCTGGATATCTCCCGCGAGGCGGTCAAGCGCGCGTGCCGCCGGGCCCCGCAGGTGACCTGGATGGTCGCGAGCATGGCTCGCGTGCCGCTGCTCGATGCCAGCTGCCAATTCATCGCCAGCGTGTTCAGCCCGCTGGACTGGCAGGAGGCCAAGCGCCTGCTCAGCCCCGGCGGCGGGCTGATGCGGGTGGGGCCGACCAGCGGCCATCTGATGGAACTGCGCCAGGTGCTCTACGATGAAGTACGGCCTTACGCCGATGACAAGCACCTGGCCCTGATTCCCGAGGGCATGCATCACGCCCATGGCGAAGTGCTCGAGTTCCGCCTGAGTCTGGCCGAGCCCAAGGCTCGCGCCGACCTGCTGGCCATGACACCGCACGGCTGGCGCGCCAGCGCCGAAAGACGCGCACGAGTGATCGACCAGCCCGAGCCGTTCGACGTGACGGTTTCCATGCGTTATGACTATTTCGTGCGCCAAGACTGAGCACACCCGGAGCCTTTTTATGCGCCAACCCGATATCGAGATCTACCTCAAGGACACCGACGTCGACCACAAGCAAGTGGCCGAATGGCTCAGCCAGGCATTGGGCACTTGTAGCGAATGGCAGCAGCGTGGCCAAACCTGGAAATGCATGGCCGGTAACATTCCGGTCACCTGGGTACCCAAGGCTGTAGGGAAATGGAACAGCCTGTTCCTCGAAAGCGACCAGACGCCATGGGACGACGACATCGCCTGTGCTCGCGCTGCCTATGCCGCGCTGGGCGTCGAAGTGCGCTGCGCACCCGGCAGCTGGGCCGAAGAAGATGGTGAAGAAGATGCCGATCGCTGGATCCGCATCAGCGCCGACGGTGAACAGGAAATCACCTGGCGCACCCACTGAGGCTACTGCCGACACGCCGCAGCTTCACGTTGGATCGCATCAGGCTGCAAGCTCCACGGACAGCTTGCAGCTTGAAGCTTACTGCTCCAGACGGCGGTCAGAGACCGACGACGTCCTCAGCCTGCAGGCCTTTCTGGCCTTGCACAAGGGCGTACTCCACCTGTTGTCCCTCGACCAGGGTACGATGCCCCTCACCGCGGATAGCACGATAGTGGACGAAGACATCCGCCCCACCTTCACGCTGAATGAAGCCATAACCCTTGGCATCGTTGAACCACTTCACATTCCCAGTCTCACGAGACGACATCTGAACTACTCCGGATTTTTATTTTGAAGATCGCCTTGCAAGCACGAGGTCACCACCCCGTGCCGACGCAGCTCGCAGAAATATCTTGCAAGCTGCGGACCGAGTATATGACAGCGAACAAAAAAATTTCATGACTGGGCGTCGATTTGGCGAATTTTGCCGAACTTGCGCAGATACGGCAGACTAACTGCCTGGAATATCACTTAAAAATCTCTCCCAGGGCACACACCCATGACCCGTTCCCCCCTGCGCCGACTGATTTTCGGCGCCTTGCGTCGCCTGTTGTACCTGTGGGTGCGCTCCGAAACCATCAACCAGTCATCTCTGTCTCTGAAGCTCGATCGCAGCCGTCCCGTGTTCTACGCCCTGCCTTCGCCTTCGCTGACGGACCTGGCCGTCGTCGATCGCGAATGCACCAAGGCGGGGCTACCGCGTCCTGTGCTGCCGGTCAGTGTCGGTTCGCTGCAGGAGCCTGCGGCTTTCTTCTACCTGACGCCCGATCCGGACTGGCTCGGCCGTCATGACAAACGCGGCGCGCCCCCTACCCTGGAGCGTCTGGTCGGCGCAGTGAGCCAGCATCCGGAAGAGGACGCGCAGATCATTCCGGTCAGCGTGTTCTGGGGCCAGTCGCCCGCCAGTGAGTCCAGCCCCTGGAAACTGCTGTTCGCCGACAGCTGGGCGGTTACCGGCCGCCTGCGCCGTCTGCTGACCATACTGATCCTGGGCCGCAAAACCCGTGTGCAGTTCTCAGCGCCTATTCACCTACGCGAGCTGATCCAGCACAACAAAGGCCACGAGCGCACCGTGCGCATGGCCCAGCGCATCATGCGCGTGCACTTTCGCAACCTCAAAACCGCCGTCATCGGCCCGGACATCTCCCACCGACGCAACCTGGTCAAGGGCCTGGTCCATGACCCACTGGTGCGCCAGGCAATCAGCGACGAGGCCGAACGCGAGAAGATCCCTTACGCCAAGGCAGAAGCCCAGGCCCTGCGTTACGGCAACGAGATCGCCTCGGACTACACCTATACGGCGATCCGCTTCCTCGAAGTGGTGCTCAGCTGGTTCTGGAACAAGATCTACGACGGCATCAAGGTCAACCACATCGAGCAGGTGCAAGGCATCGCGCCAGGGCACGAGGTGATCTACGTGCCATGCCACCGCAGCCATATCGACTACCTGCTGCTCTCGTACCTGTTGTTCCGCAACGGCCTCACGCCCCCGCACATCGCCGCCGGCATCAACCTCAACATGCCGGTGATCGGCGGCCTGCTGCGCCGTGGCGGCGCCTTCTTCATGCGCCGGACCTTCAAGGGCAACCCGCTGTACACGGCGGTATTCAACGAATACCTGCACACCTTGTTCACCAAGGGCTTCCCGGTGGAGTACTTCGTCGAAGGTGGGCGCTCGCGCACCGGGCGCATGCTGCAACCGCGCACCGGGATGCTGGCCATCACCTTGCGTAGCTTCCTGCGCTCCTCGCGCACACCGATCGTCTTCGTGCCGGTGTACATCGGCTATGAGCGCGTGCTCGAAGGCCGTACCTACCTGGGCGAGCTGCGCGGGGCGAGCAAGAAGAAAGAGTCGATCTTCGACATCTTCAAGGTCATCGGCGCACTCAAGCAGCGTTTTGGCCAGGTCTATGTCAATTTCGGCGAACCGATCCGCCTCAATGCCTTCCTCGACCAGCAGCAACCCGGTTGGCGCGAGCAAGCCCTGGGCCCGCAATTCCGCCCGGCCTGGCTGAACGAAACCACCACCCGCCTGGGCGAGACCGTGGCACGTCACCTGAACGAAGCGGCGGCGATCAATCCGGTCAACCTGGTGGCCCTGGCACTGCTGTCCACCAGCCGCCTGGCACTGGACGAACGCGCCCTGACCCGCGTGCTGAACCTGTACCTGGCCTTGCTGCGGCAGGTCCCCTACTCCCCTCACACCACCCTGCCGGAGGGTGACGGTCCGGCCTTGATCGAACATGTCAGGGGCATGGACCTGCTCTCGGAGCAAAAGGACGCCCTGGGCCGCATCCTCTACCTGGATGAAGCCAACGCAGTGTTGATGACCTACTACCGCAACAACATCCTGCACATCTTCGCCCTGCCGGCGTTGCTGGCGAGCTTCTTCCTGAGCAGCTCACGCATGAGCCGCGAACTGGTCGGCCAGTACGTCAAGGCGTTGTATCCGTACCTGCAGGCTGAACTGTTCCTGCGCTGGACACCCGAGCAATTGGACGAGGTCATCGACCAATGGCTCGACGCATTGGTAGCACAGGGTCTGCTGCGCTTCGAGAACGGCGTCTATCTGCGCCCGGCCCCAAGTTCGCGGCAGTTCGTCCTGTTGACCTTGCTGGCCCGGAGCATCACCCAGACGTTGCAACGCTTCTACATGGCCACGTCCCTGCTGCTCAACAGCGGCCAGAACACCCTGAGCGCCGAGGAGCTGGAAGACCTGTGCGTGATGATGGCCCAGCGCCTGTCGATCCTGCATGGCCTGAATGCCCCGGAGTTCTTCGACAAGACGCTGTTCCGCCATTTCATCCAGACCTTGATCGACCAGGATGTACTGCGCCCCGACGGTCAAGGCAAGCTGGGCTATCACGACAAGCTCGGCGAACTCGCCGAGGGCGTGGCCAAGCGCGTGTTGTCGGCGGAGCTGCGCTTGTCGATCCGCCAGGTAGCGCTGCACCGCGATGAGCCGGTGGAGGTAGCACCCGCCTGAGATAAGCCCGGACGCAGTAGCCCCAACGCTGAAGACTCCGGAAAAATCCGCTAAAGTCCCTGAGGTTGGCCAAAAGCCAACCCCAAGGACACCGGAGATTCCATGAAAAAACTCTTCATGCTGTGCGGCGTATCCCTGCTCGCAGCCTGCACCAGCAACACACCCTCCCACCAGGCCAGCCTGGATGGCGAAGTCTACTATCTGCAACGCATGGCTCTGCCACCGGCTGCCACCCTGAGCGTGAGTTTGCAAGACGTCTCGCTGATGGACGCCCCGGCGGTGACCTTGGCCAACCAGGCCGGCCCGGTGAAGGGCAATGTGCCGCTGCCGTTTCACCTCACCTACGACCCGACCCAGATCAAAGCCGGCCACCGCTACGCAGTCAGCGCACGCATCGAGCTGGACGGCAAGTTGCTGTTCATCAACACCGAACACCACGGCGTGAACCTCGACGGCAGCGATCCGCAGCCTGTGCGCATCAAGGTCGACCCGGTGCGCTGAGCCCGCCCTCTCCCAGCTATAAGGAAATACCCAGCATGATTCGCACCTCCCTGCGCTTCACCACCCTGTGCGCCGGCCTGCTGCTGTCGGCCAGCGCCCTGGCCCTGTCGCTCGGCGACCTGAGCCAGAAAGATGCCACCGGCGGCCTGAAGGACGCCCTGACCCAGGGCGCTCAGATCGCCGTCAAGCAACTGAGCACGCCTGGCGGCTTCAGCAACAACCCGGATGTGCGCATCGAATTGCCAGGCAACCTGGGCAAGGCCGCCAAGGCCATGAAGATGTTCGGCAAGGGTGAGCAGGTCGAAGCCCTGGAAAACAGCATGAACAAGGCGGCCGAAGCAGCGGTTCCGCAGGCCCAGGCGATTCTGGTCGATGCGGTCAAGAAGATGACCGTGACCGACGCCAAGGACATCCTCAACGGCGGCCAGGATTCGGCAACCCAGTACCTGAACAAGAGCAGCCGTGAAGAAATCCGCGCCAAGTTCCTGCCGATCGTCAAGCAAGCCACCGACAAGGTTGGCCTGGCGCAGCAGTACAACAACTTCGCCGGCCAAGCCGTGGCCCTAGGCGTGGTAGACGCCAAGAGCGCGAGCATCGAGAACTACGTGACCGAGAAAGCGCTCGATGGCCTGTTCGAGATGATCGGCAAGCAGGAGCAGAACATTCGCCAGAACCCAGCCCAGGCCGCGACCAGCCTGGCCAAGAAGGTGTTCGGCGCGCTTTGAAGCGCGCGGCTGCAAGCTGTAAGTTTCAAGCGGTAAGCCACAAGCAAGACGCGAGGCCTGCGTGGCTCGTCCCCCTTGCGGCTTGCCGCTTGCCGCTTCCAGCTAGCCGCTTTTCCTCACTCTGAACCACGCCGCATACAGCGCTGGCAGGAACAACAGCGTCAGCACGGTCGCTACGATCAACCCGCCCATGATGGCCACCGCCATCGGCCCGTAGAACACGCTGCGCGACAGCGGGATCATTGCCAATACCGCCGCCAGGGCGGTGAGCACGATCGGTCGGAAGCGCCGCACCGTAGCTTCGATGATCGCCTGCCAGCGATCCAGCCCCGCCGCGATGTCCTGTTCGATCTGGTCGACCAGGATCACCGAGTTACGCATGATCATCCCCGCCAGTGCGATGGTGCCGAGCATGGCGACAAACCCAAAAGGCTGCCGGAACACCAACAGGAACAGCGTCACACCGATCAGCCCCAAGGGCGCGGTGAGAAACACCATCACCGTGCGCGAAAAACTGCGCAACTGCACCATCAGCAACGTCAGCACCACCACGATGAACAGTGGCATGCCGGCGTTCACCGAACGCTGGCCGCGCTCGGCATCTTCCACGGCGCCACCGACTTCCAGCAGGTAACCCTCGGGCAAGGTATCGCGCACCGTTTGCAAGGTTGGCAGGATCTGCTTGACGAGCGTAGCCGGCTGCTCCTTGTCATAGATGTCGGCCCGCACGGTCACCGTAGGCAGGCGGTTGCGGTGCCAGATCACGCCTTCTTCGAAGCCGTACTCCAAGGTCGCCACCTGGGACAACGCCACGCTCTGGCCGTTGTCGGTGGGCAGCGCGAGGCTGCCGAGGTTGCCCAGCTCACGGCGTTCCTGGCCGGTGCCGCGTAGCAGGATCTCGATCAGTTCGTTGTCTTCGCGGTACTGGCTGACCGTGGTGCCGGTCAGCGAGCTTTGCAGGAAGCTCGACAGATGCGCGGTGCTTACGCCCAAGGCCCGGGCGCGGTCCTGGTCGATCTCCAGGAACACCGCCTTGCTCGGCTCCTCCCAATCGAGGTGCACGTTCACCACATGGGGGTTCTCGCGCACCTTGACCGCTACCTCCCGCGCCAGGGCACGAACCTTCTCGATATGCTCGCCCGTCACCCGGAACTGCACCGGATAGCCCACCGGCGGACCGTTCTCCAAACGGGTGACCCGTCCACGCAGCTCGGGGAATTGCGCATCCAGCGTGGCGATCAACCAGCTGCGCAGGGCTTCACGATCCTCCAGGCTCTTGGCCAGTACCACGAACTGGGCAAAGCTCGCCGCCGGCAATTGCTGGTCCAACGGCAGGTAGAAACGCGGCGACCCCGTGCCGACATAGGCCACATAGTTGGCGATGCCATCCTGCTGCTTGAGCAGTGCCTCCAGGCGCTTGACCTGCTCGGTCGTATTGGCCAGCGATGCGCCTTCGGTGAGTTTGAGGTCGACCATCAGTTCGGGCCGGCCCGAGGCCGGGAAGAACTGCTGGGGCACGAAGCGGAACAGCAGGATGCTGCCAACGAAAGCCGCGACCGTCAGCACGATCACTGTCTTGCGCCGGCGTACGCACCACTCCACGACGCGGCGCACACGCTGGTAGAACGGCGTGCCATAAGGATCCGGACCGTGCGCGCCCTCGGCGTGACGCTTGGCCAGGTCTGGCAACAGGCGGTCGCCCAGGTAAGGCACGAAGACCACCGCGGCCACCCAGGACGTCAGCAAGGCAATGGTCACCACCTGGAAGATAGAACGTGTGTATTCGCCAGTACTGGAGGCCGCCGTGGCGATCGGCAGGAAGCCCGCCGCCGTGATCAAGGTGCCAGTGAGCATCGGGAATGCCGTGCTGGACCAGGCATAGCTCGCCGCCTTGAGCCGGTCGAACCCCTGCTCCATCTTGATCGCCATCATCTCCACGGCAATGATGGCGTCATCCACCAGCAGCCCAAGCGCCAGCACCAGTGCGCCAAGGGAGATCTTGTGCAGGCCGATGCCGAAGTAATGCATCGTGGCGAAGGTCATGGCCAACACCAGTGGAATGGCCAGGGCCACCACCAGGCCGGTGCGAAGGCCCAGGGAGAAAAAACTCACCAGCAGCACGATGGCCAGGGCTTCGACCAGGACCTGGACGAACTCCCCTACCCCTGCCTTCACCGCAGCGGGCTGGTCCGAAACCTTGCGCAACTCCATGCCCGCCGGCAGGTTGCGCGCCAGGCGGGCGAACTCGCCTTCCAGGGCCTTGCCCAGCACCAGGATGTCGCCACCGTCCTTCATCGAGACCGCCAGGCCGATTGCGTCCTCGCCCATGAAGCGCATGCGTGGCGCAGGTGGGTCGTTGAAGCCGCGATGGACCTCGGCCACATCCCCGATACGGAAGGTGCGATCACCTACGCGGATCGGGAACTGGCGAATCTGCTCGACGCTGTCGAAACGTCCGCTGACACGCAACTGCAAACGCTCGCTGGGGGTCTCGAAGAAACCTGCGGTGCTCACCGCGTTCTGCTCGCTCAGCGCCTGCTGCACCGCCTGCAACGGCACGCCGAGGGTGGCCAGCTTGAGGTTCGAGAGCTCGATCCAGATTTTTTCGTCCTGCAGGCCGATCAGCTCGACCTTGCCCACGTCCTTGACCCGCTGCAGTTGGATCTGGATACGGTCGGCGTAGTCCTTGAGCACGGCGTAATCGAACCCGGGACCTGTCAGTGCATAGATGTTGCCAAAAGTCGTGCCGAACTCATCGTTGAAGAACGGCCCCTGAATCTCGGGCGGCAAGGTATGGCGAATGTCCGCGACCTTCTTGCGGATCTGGTACCACAGCTCGGGGATGGCATCGGAGTGCATGGAGTCCCGGGCCATGAACGTCACCTGGGACTCGCCTGGACGCGAGAACGACACGATCCGCTCGTACTCGCCGGTTTCCATCAGTTTCTTTTCGATGCGCTCGGTGACCTGCCGGGAGACCTCCTCGGCGGTAGCACCCGGCCATATCGTGCGAATGACCATGGCCTTGAAGGTGAACGGTGGATCCTCGCTTTGCCCCAGCTTTGTGTAGGACATCGCGCCAATCGCGCCCAGGAGGATCATCAAGAACAGCACGATCTGCCGGTTGCGCAAGGCCCAGGCGGAAAGGTTGAAACCCATCGGGAATTACTCCTTGGTCGCCAGGTTCACATCACGGTTGGAACGGTCCACGGGCCGGACCTGCTGGCCCTCGCGCAACACATGGCCACCTGCGGCCACTACCCAGTCATCCGCCTTCAGCCCTTCGAGCACCGGCACGCTGTCATCGCCATAAGGGCCCAGGCGCACCACCGCGCGTTCGAGGCGGTTGTCCTTGCCGATGCGCCAGACGTAGGCCTGCCCCTGTTCGGCCGTAACCGCCGAAAGCGGCACCGACAGCGGCGCGCGTTCAGCGTGGGCAATGAACACTCGCGCGCTTTGCCCCAGCTCGGCCGGCGTGCTGGAGGTGGTGAAGGCAATCCGCGCAGCGAAGGTACGCGAGCGAGGATCGGCCGCCGGAGACAGCTCACGGATGCGCCCCGGATAACGCGCGTTCGGGTGCGACCACAGCTCCACACTCACCGTTTGCCCCACGCCAAAGCGGGCGAATTGCTGCTCCGGCAGGCCGATGAGCACTTCTCGCTCACCATCGGCGGCCAGGGTGAACACGGTCTGCCCTGGCGCCACAACCTGACCCACCTCGACCTGACGCTTGGCGATCACGCCTGCTTGAGGTGCTCGGAGCACGGCGTACTCCGCCTGGTTGCCGGCCACGTCGAATTCCGCCTTGGCCTGCTTGAGACGCGCCTGGCCTGCGCGATAGAGGTTCTCGGCGTTGTCGTACTGGGAACGGCTGACCATCTGCCGCTCCAGCAGCTTCTGGTAGCGATCGCGCTCAGCCCGCACCAGGGCCAAGTTGGCTTCGGCGGCAGCGAGCTGGGCGCGGTTGGCCTCCAGTTGCAGACGGACATCCTGTGGGTCGAGCTCGGCCAGCGGCTGGTCGGCCTTGACCCGCTGCCCCTCCTCCACCAGGCGCTTGCTCACCTTGCCGCCAATGCGAAAGGCCAGCTCAGGTTCGAAGCGAGCCCGCACCTCGCCGGGATAACTGTCGGCCGAAGCACCCGTTGGCTGGGGCTGGACCACCAACGCCGGGCGCGGCACAGCAGGGGCCGCGGCCTCCTGACCGCAAGCGACCAGCAGCAACGCCAAGGTGGCGGGTAAAACGATGGGCACGGCATGACGCAACATGATGGATGTCCTTTCGCGAGGAGCGCCTCGAATATTTATACTGGCGAGTATATTAAGTCAGGACACCAGGGTCGGGAAGCGGGTAACACAGAGAAAAACGTATTAACGATCCACGCCTTTAGCAGCCGGATGCGCTGCGACCCGTTAAGATGGGGGACTTTTCATCATGATGCGGATTCCCATGTCCAACGACGCACCCACTGGCCCTGGCCGGCCCAAGGACCTGGCCAAGCGCGAGGCCATCCTCGAAGCCGCCAAGACCTTGTTCCTGAGTCTTGGCTATGCGAACACCAGCATGGATGCGGTCGCTGCGGCGGCAGGTGTTTCAAAACTCACGGTCTACAGCCATTTCAACGACAAGCAGACGCTGTTTGGTTCGGCCGTCATGGCGACGTGTCAGACCCAACTGCCTGACCTGATCTTCGAGCTGCCCGAAGGCGTTCCGCTGGAACAGGTGCTGCTGAATATTGCCCGGGGGTTTCAGGCGTTGATCAGCAGTGACGAGTCGGTCAAGTTGAGCCGGTTGATCATTGCCTTGGGGAACCAGGACCCTGGCTTTGGCGAGTACTTCTGGGAGGCGGGGCCCAAGCGGGTGCTGGCCGGGATGGAAGCGCTGCTGGCCAGTGTCGCGCAGCGGGGGTTGCTGGCGATCGACAATCCCTTGCGGGCGGCTGAGCACTTCTTCTGCTTGGTGAAGGGGGCGCCGGATTATCGGTTGCTGCTGGGGTGTGCGCCGGCGTTGACGGTGGAGGAGGCGGAGGTGCATGTGCGGGAGGTGGTTGGGTTGTTCATGCGGGGGTACCGGGTTTAAGGGCTTGGGCTTTGAGGCTGTGTGAATATCCGGTGTTGGTGGGGGCGCCACCGGCGCTTTTCGCCTTTACGGCGACCTACTTTTGCTCTTGGGCAAAAGTAGGCAAAAACCGCTGGCTCCCACATCCGGCCCCTGCGCTGCGCTCCGGGGTTCCCTGCGCTCCGGTGCCTTTCGGGGCTTCGCGGCCTCCGGTTTGCTGCGCAAGCCTCCATCTCGCAACTTCGGCTGCGCCGAAGGGCGCTGCGCGCCTGCCCCTACAGACACCTCCACTCGGCCTCCTGAGGTCGCGATGGGTGGCGCCTGGACTATCGCGCATCAAAAGCAACAGCAACGGCAAACAAGCTGATTAATTTGTTGTTTGTGCCGGTGTTTCGCGGGTTTACCCGCGATGGGCGGAACATACCCCACAAAAACCCCTGAATGAAACAACGCCAACCCAGACGCCGCCCGTAACTTGCGCCCCATCAGCAGGCCGAGCGGAGGTGTCTGTAGGGGCAGGCGCGTAGCGCCCTTCGGCGGTAGCCGAAGTCGCGAGATGGAGGCTGGCGCAGCCAGCCGGAGGCCGCGAGGCCCCGTAAGACACCGCAGCGAGGGGACCCGGTGCGAAGCGCCGGGTCGGATGCAGGGGCGCGCGGCTTTTGGTTACTTTTGGCCAAGACCAAAAGTGACCCGCCGTAAGGGCGGAAAGGTGAATCAGCGTCGACAAATCAAACGGATAAGCCCACAAACCTCAAAACCACAACCCAGCCCCAGCCGCAGCCCCAAACCTAATCAAGCCTTGAGCGCCTTCTTGGGATAAATGTCATACCGACTCGATTTCCCCTCCAGACTGTGGCTCGGCTTGGGCCCATCGATAATGGGCGCCTTGCGTGGCCGCTTGACCACAACCCGGTGGGAAGCCAACGCCAACGCCGCCTCCAACAACGCCGGCGCATCCAGGTCATCACCGACCAAGGGCCGGAACACCCGCATTTCCTTCTTCACCAGCGCGCTCTTGTCCCGATGCGGGAACATCGGATCGAGATAGATCACCTGGGGTGGCTCGCCCTCCCAGGCGCGCATGCGCTCGATGGCGTTGCCGGTCAGCAGGTGCATGCGCTCGACGATCGCCCCCACCTCGTCATCCCCACGCGCCCGCGCCAGCCCATCCTCGAGCAAAGCGGCAATCAGCGGCTGGCGCTCGATCAGGGTCATCTGGCAGCCCAGGCTGGCCAGCACGAACGCATCCTTGCCCAAGCCTGCAGTGGCATCGAGCACCTGGGGGCGGACGCCTTGGGCGATGCCGACGGCCTTGGCGATCATCTGTCCGTTACCCCCGCCATAGAGCCGTCGATGCGCCGCCTGTCCTTCGACGAAGTCCACCCGCACCGGTCCCGGCGCCTGCGGCCCTAGCTGCTGGATCTGCAACCCATCAGGCCCGACCTGCACGGCAAACCCCGCCTCGTCATCCACCAGCGGCACACCCAGGCGCTCGGCCCACACTTGTGCCTGGGCCTGGAACTCAGCCGACAACGCCTCGACCCTGATACCCATGCCCTGCTCTAGCTCCACCATCGGTTCGCGCACTCGAAAAAATTAATGAAATCCCGGCCACCGCCGATACACGCAGTATCCGCTATTCTGCCAGAGCACAACGCGCGCGACTGCCATGTCAGAAACCCTTCCCATCGGCTTGACCTACCTGTCGCCTGTTGGCAACTACGGTCGACAGAACACCCAGGCACTCGGGGGCGTAAGCCACCTGTGGCAGGATTTCTTCGCCCGCGCGTTGGCCGAGCAGCAAGGGACGGAAGCGGACCCGGTCAGCCAAGCCATCGCCAAGCAGGTCGACAAGGAAAGCGGTGAGCCACTGGGCGGTGTGCGCACCCTGGCGCAGATCCATGTCCAGCGTAGCTGCGATGTCCACGACACCGAGGTCAAGCCGCCCGAGCCGCTGTTCCTGCCAAAGGCCGAATTCGAGACCGAATTGCTGGAAAACGCACCCGAGCCGTTCAGCACCGCCGAACTGATCGAACAACAGCGCCAGCTCGACTTGAGCAACAGTTGGTTGCGCCCAGTGGTCATGAGTCAGGGCCATCCGCTTCCCGAGCCTGGCCCGGCGCCGTCGCCGCGGGCGTTGTTCCTGCCCATCGCCGAGTTCGAAACGGATCTGTTGGAAAACGCCCCCGAGCCCTACGACGAACCCACCTTGGCCAAACAGCAGAACGATCTGGAGTTCGACCTTCACTGGGCGCGCCCGGTAGTGCTGAACAACGTGCGCACGCACGCCTGAGCTCAGCGGCAGACCTGCCAGAGCCCCATGTCCAGGTGAAAGTGGTTGTGGTGCGCCGCGTTGTAGTCCGGCCCCAGCACCGTATTGAAACTGTTGCAGGCCGCGTCATGGACCTCCCGTAAAAACGCCGCCTTCTCCCCGCCCTTCTGCCAATCCCTCGCCAGCACGATGCGTTGTCCATCCTTGAGGCGAAAACCCGTGATATCCAATGCATTGGCGCTGGCATGCTGGCTGAGCCGACCTTGTTTACGGTGGTACACATTTCGGCAGGCAAAGCTGCCCAAATGCTCGACCTGGGCCACGGACTGGCCAAAAATTCGTTGCGCCGCGGGCTGCAGTCCATGCTTTTCGAACAACGCGTAGGCCACCGCCAATGGGCAAGACGCCAGGAAGCTGCTGCTAAGGCGCGCTTCGCCAGTTTCGATTCGCCACACGTTGCGCAGCGGGCAATTGGCCGTGGGCGCGCTGTCGGCCTGTGGCCGGTAGCGCAAGGCCGATGTCTGCAACGCCTGCAGGCACAAACGTGGGTTCTCGCGCAGGCGCGCGAGCTTGTAGGGCGTCAGGAAGTTGGGCGGCTGGCGCACGTCCAGCACCGCCCAGGGGTTCCAGGCGGCAGGTGGTCGCCAGCCCAGATGCCACGCCAGGGCCGCCATTGCCATCAGGCCGACAACCAGCAGCGTGGCAACACGCACGGGCGCCTCAGCGACGGAACAGGTCGTTGAGCTCGGCAAACGGCAGGGCCTGCGCGCTGTAGCCGAACGAGCCCTGATCACGGATCTCCAGCGCCGCCCGCTGCAACGCTCCCAGCGCGGCGCGTGCGAGCGAGGAGCCTACGCTGATGCGCTTCACCCCCAGGTCCTGCAACTGGTTCACGCTAAGCGGCACACCAGCCAGCCCCATCAGCACGTTGACAGGCTTGGGCGCGACCGCCTGCACCACGGCGCGGATTTCTTCGACGTCGCGCAGGCCTGGGGCATAAAGCACATCGGCACCCGCCTCGGCATAGGCTTGCAGGCGCCGGATGGTGTCATCCAGGTCCAGGCGCCCGTGCAGCAGGTTCTCCGCGCGGGCGCAGAGGGTGAAGGGAAACGGCAGCGCACGAGCAGCCTGCACGGCGGCGCGCACCCGCTCCACCGACAAACCGAAGTCGTAGATAGGGTCGTCGCAGCGACCGCTGGCGTCTTCGATCGAGCCGCCCACCAGCCCTACCTCGGCCGCGCGCCGGATCGTCTCGGCACAATCCTGTGGCAGGTCACCGAAGCCGTTTTCCAGATCGGCGGCCACAGGTAACGGAGTCGCATCGACGATCGACCGGGCGTTACTCAGGGTTTCCTCCAGACTCAAGGCGCCTTCGGCATCCGGCCGCCCCAGGCTGAACGCCAAACCTGCACTGGTGGTGGCCAGGGCCTCGAAGCCGAGGCTTGCCAGCAGGCGGGCAGAACCTGCGTCCCAGGGGTTGGGAATGACGAAAGCGCCCTCACGCTCATGCATGGCCTTGAAGGCTTCGGCTCGCAGGGTTTGCACATCCATGGTCTCAACCTCGGCAGATAGTCAGGAGTCGTCAGAGTAGTCCCAGTTGTTCGACCTCGGGCGCACGCGGCAATTCCGGCAAAGGGTCAAGACCCGGCAAACGCGCCATCAGACGCTCATGAAAACGCAGGGCCAGGGCTGCGGCCTGCAGGTTGTCGGCGGTATGCAAAAAGACATAGGGACTGCGTCCTTCTTCGATCCAGGCGCCAACCTTTTCCACCCAGGGCGTGAGAAAGCTCTCGTTGGCCTCCAGCACCGGATGCCCGATGAATCGCACCTGAGGGTGCTGGCTGAATGCAGCCGGACGTGGCGGGACCCGTGGTTTCTTGGACTGTGCATGCAATACACCCGGCTCGCGCGAGGTGCAACTGAACAGCGCCCGTGGGTCCAGGCAGATGCGCTCGACACCCCGCTCGTGCAACAGCCGGTTGAGCTGGCGCTCCTCTTCGCCCCGGGCGAAAAACGCCTCGTTGCGCACCTCGACCGCCACCGGCACGCCGATTTGGTCGAGAAAATGACACAGCTCGCCAAGCCGCGAAGGGCCGAACTGGGCCGATAGCTGCAACCAGTACGGCGAAACCCGCTCGCCCAACGGCGCCATCAGCCGGGTGAATGCAAGCGCGGACTCCAGATGCTCACGCAGGTCACCCTCATGGGTCACATCACCCGGAAACTTGGCGGTGAAGCGAAAATGCGTGGGCATGACCTGCGCCCAACGCTCCACCGTGGCAGGCGCGGGACGAGCATAGAAGGTCGTGTTGCCTTCGACGGCATTGAACACCCGGCTGTACAGGCCGAGAAATTCAGCAGGACGGGCGTCGGCGGGATAGAGGTAGTCGCGCCAGGCGTTTTCGCTCCAGGACGGACAACCGAGAAAGTAAGGCAGGGGCGATGGATTCATCCATCAAATGTACAGGTCCAACCCCAGCACTTCCATCTCCCAGTCGGTGAAACCGGCGGTGGCCAGGTAGCTGGCCAGAGCGGTAGCGGTGCGTCGATCACGGGCACGAGGAAAGATCATGTCTTGCTGGCGGGCTGGCAGACCACCGGAACGGCGGTTGGTGCGGGGCTCCTGAGGGGCTTCGACGTCCTCGACCAATTCGGCATCGTCGATGTTCTCGTCGCGCACCGGTGCCTTGCGCGGGGTGCGCTTGATCGGATAGGACTGGGAGGAGAAACCATCGATACGCATGGACAAGGCACTCAGGATCAATGATGGCAATTTAGCAGCATCAGAGATCCCTCGCTAATGCCCAATTGATAACTGGACCACAGTTCGCACAAAAGGTTGCGACGTCGCTGCGCCGACTGACGAGAGGCTCAGCGCGCCTTGGGTGTCGCTACGTTGTCGCGCAGGTACACAGGTTGCGCCTGCTCGGCCAGGATGGCCTCGCCGCGTGCCCAAGCGAAGCGGGCCAGCTCGAGGATGTCCAGGGCGTTGGGCAGCGAGCTGGCATCGCTTGCGCTCACCGGCACGGCCAGCCGTTCGCCATAACCCCATCCGGTGCCGGCGCCGAACCACTCGCCGGTGCAGGCCTCCGGTAGCTGCACACGTTCTGGCGGCAACACCGCCTCGCGCCCTACCAGGCGCATCTCGCCGTCATGGGCTTGATAGCAGCCCCAGTACACCTCGTCCATACGGGCATCAATGGCGGCGGCGACCTGCTGCACCCCGCGCTCACGCAGCGCACCCTGGGCCAGCGCCGCCAGATTGGAGACCGGCAGCACCGGGCGCTCGAGAGCGAAGGCCAGGCCCTGGACCACACCGATGGCGATCCGCACCCCGGTGAACGCCCCGGGGCCACGCCCGAAAGCAATGGCATCCACGTCGCTGAGCGCCACGCCTGACTCGGCCAGCAACTGCTTGATCATCGGCAGCAGCTTTTGCGCGTGCATGCGCGGGATCACCTCGTAATGGCTGGTCACCTTGCCGTCATGCAGCAGAGCGACGGAACAGGCTTCGGTAGCGGTATCCAGGGCCAGCAGGGTGGTCATCGAACGAGGTATCCAGGCAACGGGGAAAAGAGCGGCAGTATAAACGACAACGGCCCGCAAGCGGGCCGTCGTGACGCACGGAGATGGATCAGCTCAGGGCTGCCAGCACCTTGGCAGTGATCGCCTCGACCGAGCCGACACCTTCGATGTGGCTGTACTTCGGCTTGCCGTTGTTGGCGGCCGAGAGTTTCTGGTAGAAGTCAACCAGCGGCTTGGTCTGGCTGTGGTATACCGACAGGCGGTGACGCACGGTCTCTTCCTTGTCGTCGTCGCGCTGGATCAAGTCTTCACCGGTGACATCGTCCTTGCCTTCCACTTTCGGCGGGTTGTGCTGAATGTGGTAGGTACGGCCCGAAGCCAGGTGCACACGGCGGCCGGCCATGCGGCCGACAATCTCTTCGTCGTCAACGGCGATTTCGATCACGGCGTCGATGTCGACACCTGCGGCAACCATGGCCTCGGCCTGGGGAATGGTGCGCGGGAAGCCATCGAACAGGCAGCCCTTGGCGCAATCCGGCTGGGCGATGCGCTCCTTGACCAGGCTGATGATCAGCTCGTCGGAAACCAGTTGGCCGGCATCCATGACTTTCTTGAGTTCAAGGCCCAGCGGGGTGCCGGCCTTGACGGCGGCACGCAGCATGTCACCGGTGGAGATCTGTGGAATACCGAACTTCTCGGTGATGAACTTTGCCTGAGTACCTTTACCGGCCCCGGGAGCTCCCAGCAGAATTACGCGCATCTTGTGCTCCTCATATTTTTCTATGTAAATCAACGGATTCGGCGCAGAAGGCCAAGTCCGAAAAATCGGGTGAGACCGAAAATCGGTCAAAAGGCTGCTCAAGATACACAGCGCCCAGCAACCAGACAAGCGTCCCAAAGTTGCAGGAAATCGCCACTTGGGCCCGTTTCACAGCGCGGTTGCGCCCGGCGCAACCTGCCAGCACAACCTCGGCCGAGGGGCCTGCGGCCCCCAGCCAAGGTCAGGCGCCGAACGCCTCAACCGGTATTGCGAAGACCTGCGGCGATACCCGCCACCGTGACCAGCAGGGCCTGCTCCAATGGGCTGTCCAGAGCGGCTTCCCGGCTGCGAGAGCGCGCCAGCAATTCGGCCTGCAGGCGATGCAGCGGGTCCAGATAGGTATTGCGCAGGCTGATGAACTCCAGGGTCTCGGGGCTGTGAGCCAGTAGCACCGATTGCCCGGTCAACCCCAGCACCACCTGGCACGACTGCGACAATAGGTCGCGCAGATGTGCCCCCAGGGAAAGCAAGTGCGGTTGCACCAGACGTTCGTCGTAGGCCTTGGCAATCTCGGCATCGGCTTTCGCCAGCACCATCTCCAGCATGTCGATTCGGGTGCGGAAGAACGGCCACTGTTCACGCATCTGTCCCAACAGCTCGCCCTGCCCACGCGCCAGGGCATTGCTCAGGGCCGTCTCCCAGCCCAGCCAGGCCGGCAGCATCAGGCGCGTCTGGGTCCAGCCGAAGATCCACGGAATAGCACGCAGGCTCTCGATGCCGCCGGCACGGCGCTTGGCCGGACGGCTGCCCAGCGGCAGGCGTCCGAGCTCCTGCTCCGGCGTGGACTGGCGGAAGTACTCGACGAAGTCGGGGTTTTCCCGCACCACGGCGCGATACGCCTTGACGCCGTCGGCAGCAAGCTGGTCCATCAGCTCGCGCCAGGCGGGCTGCGGGGGTGGCGGCGGCAACAGGGTCGCCTCGAGCACGGCGGCCAGATACAGGTTGAGGTTCTGCTCGGCGATGCCGGGCAGGCCGAACTTGAAGCGGATCATTTCGCCCTGCTCGGTGGTGCGGAACCGCCCGCCCACCGAGCCGGGTGGCTGCGACAGGATCGCCGCGTGGGCGGGCCCGCCGCCTCGGCCGACAGTGCCACCACGGCCGTGGAACAACAGCAGCTCGACCTGATGCTCTCGACAGATGCGCACGAGGTTTTCCTGAGCCCGGTACTGGGCCCAGGCCGCCGCTGTGGTACCTGCGTCCTTGGCCGAGTCGGAATACCCGATCATCACCTCCTGCGGTCCATGCAAGCTGGCACGATAGCCCGGCAGGCCCAGCAGGCGCGCCATCACCGGCCCGGCGTTGTCCAGGTCGGCGAGGGTCTCGAACAGCGGCACCACGCGCATGGGCCGGGTCAGGCCGGCCTCCTTGAGCAGCAATTGCACAGCCAGCACATCGGATGCGGCCCCGGCCATGGAGATGACATAGGACCCCAGCGAAGCCGCCGGCGCGGCGGCAATCTCGCGGCAGGTGGCAAGCACTTCGGCAGTCTCGGCGTCGGGCTTGAAGTGCGCAGGCAACAACGGCCGGCGGTTTTTCAGTTCCGCCTGAAGGAACGCGATGCGCTGTTCCTCGTCCCAGTCGGCATAGCGCCCCAGGCCCAGGTAGTCGGTGATTTCGGTCAGCGCGTCGCGGTGCCGGGCGGCATCCTGACGCACGTCCAGGCGCACCAGGAACAAGCCGAAGGTCACGGCCCGGCGCAAGGTGTCGAGCAGCGGGCCGTCAGCGATGACACCCATGCCGCATTCATGCAGGGACTGATAGCACAGCTCAAGCGGCTCGATCAGCTCGCGGTTGCTGGTCAGCACATCGGCCCCAGGTGCCTGGGCGCTGCTCAGCGCCGCGTGGGCCCAGGCACGGGTGGCGCGCAGGCGTTCGCGCACTTGCTTGAGCAACGCACGATAAGGCTCGGCACTGTCACCCACGCGCTCGCGCAGGGCATTGTTGGCCTGCTGCATCGACAGCTCGGCAGCCAGGTAGTCGATGTCACGCAGGAATAGGTCAGCCGCCATCCAGCGGGCCAGCAGCAGCACTTCGCGGGTCACCACCGCGGTGACATTGGGGTTGCCATCGCGATCGCCGCCCATCCAGGAGGCGAAACGGATCGGCGCGGATTCCAGCGGCAAGCGCAGACCAGTCGCTTCGAATAACGCGTGATCTACCTTGCGCAGGTGGTTAGGGATCGCCTGCCACAAGGAATGCTCGATCACCGCGAAGCCCCACTTGGCCTCGTCCACCGGCGTCGGCCGGGTGCGCCGGATTTCCTCGGTGTGCCAGGCCTCGGCGATCAGACGCCGTAAGCGCTCACGCACCTGTTGGCGCTCAGCAGGTGTCAGGTCACGGTGATCCTGCGCAGCCAACTGGCCGGCGATGGCATCGTATTTCTGGATCAGTGTACGGCGGGCCACTTCGGTGGGGTGGGCGGTGAGCACCAGCTGGATGTCCAGCTTGGCCAACTGCCTGGCGAGGGCATCGTCCGAATGACCGGCCTGCTTCAGCCGGGTCAGTAATTCCGGCAGCACGCGCGCTTCGAAAGGCTCGGGTTGGCCAACATCGCGACGGCGGATCAACTGGTACTGTTCGGCGATGTTCGCCAGGTTGAGAAACTGGTTGAAAGCCCGAGCCACCGGTAGCAGGTCGTCGTCGGCCAGATCGCCCAAGGTCGAACTCAGTTGCTCTGCAGCGCCACGGCGGTCGGCCTTGGCACTGTGGCGGATGTCTTCGATCTTCTGCAGGAACGCCTCGCCATGCTGCTGGCGAATGGTCTCGCCCAGCAGTTCACCCAACAGATGGACATCCTCACGCAAGCGTACATCGATATCGGTCATCGGCCTTCTCTCCGGCGCGGCTCACCGCGCATCCGCTCAGGAACATTGCCCAAGAGTGCCCATGGCAAGGCCGTACTGGCAAGCCGGTTCGGCACCGAGCAACTAAAGTGAATGCAAGGCATCCGAAGTCATGCCCACTTCAGGTTTCGAGCGAGGAGTTTTCCATGGACACCTTCAGGCACATGCTGGACAGCTGGGAATCCAAGGCCCGCGAGAGCTGCGAACGCGTCGAATACACCCTTACCCTGCACAAGCAGGACTTGGTCAAGATCAAGGCATTCGCGCAGGCCTACGGGCTGGACGAGGCCTTCGTCACGGAGAGCCTGTTGCAATCCGCCATCAAGGAGGCGGAAAAGGCCATCCCCTACGTCAAAGGCTCGCAGGTGATCCGTGTCGAGGAGGGCGAGGAGATCTACGCCGACATCGGCAAGACACCCGCCTACGTGCAGGCCGAACAGGCACTGTCGAAAAGTCTTTCGAGTTGACACTTGCCCCCGCGTTGGCGGGGCACGGGACTGCTGCCCCGCCTCGCCCCGTTCGCCTTGTCGCACAGTCTTGATTTGCCACCGATCCCCTTCCACGGTCCCTGCACGTCTGCACAGGCTCGGCATTTTTTTCTGAACTATCGGAAAAAAGCCCAAGTCACAGCCTGTAGCCATCACGCTAAAACCCTGCACACACGCCGTTGTGCACAGTTCGGCCGAAATGCGCGCAGATGACAGGGAAAAAGCGATGGACTGCTAAGGATACCGTCGTAAACAGGAGTGATCCCATGGAGCTGACCATCATGAAGACCCGCACACCTCACCCCTCCTCCACGCCGCTGCGCGGGCTCAAGCTCGCCGCGCTGGCGCTGGGCGGCAGCCTGCTGCTGGCCGGTTGTGCCGGAAAACCGCCCTCCGAGCAATACGCCGTCACCCAGTCCGCGGTCAATTCCGCGGTCAGCGCCGGTGGCACCGAGTTTGCCGCCGTGGAAATGAAGGCTGCCCAGGACAAGTTCAAGCAGGCCGAGATCGCCATGCATGACAAGCAGTACGACGAAGCCAAGCGCTTGGCTGAACAAGCCGAGTGGGATGCACGCGTGGCCGAGCGCAAGGCTCAGGCCGCCAAGGCGCAGAAGGCCCTGCAGGACAGCCGTGAAGGTGTCCAGGACCTTCGCGAGGAAGGCCTGCGCAGCGCCGAATGAGCGCTGCCCTGCCCCGTTTGAGCCTTCGTCATTGATCAAAGGATGAACACTATGCGCAATTACCTCATGATCCCCACCCTGCTGGCCCTGTGCGTAGGCCTTGCTGCCTGCGCCCATGATCCGAACCCCAATCTCGAGTCCGCCCGCACCAACTTCTCCAGCCTGCAAAGCGATCCGCAGGCCAGCAAGCTGGCGGCCCTCGAGACCAAGGACGCCCAGGACTGGCTGAACAAAGCCGACAAGGCATTCATGGAGCGCGAGGACGACAAGACAGTCGACCAGTTGGCCTACCTGACCAACCAGCGCGTGGAAGTGGCCAAACAGACCATCGCCCTGCGCTCGGCTGAAAACGAGTTGAAGAACGCCTCCGCACAACGCGCTCAGGCCCGCCTGGACGCCCGTGACGCACAGATCCGCAAGCTGCAGGAAAGCCTCAACGCCAAGCAGACTGATCGAGGCACCCTGGTGACCTTCGGGGATGTACTGTTCGACTTCAACAAGGCCGAGCTCAAGAGCAGCGCCTACCCCAACATCACCAAGCTGGCCCAGTTCCTCCAGGAAAACCCTGAGCGCAAGGTCATCGTCGAGGGATACACCGACAGCGTCGGCTCGGCGAGCTACAACCAAGGCCTGTCGGAACGACGCGCCAACAGCGTGCGCATGGCCCTGGTACGCGCAGGTGTCGACCCGGCACGCATCGTCGCCCAGGGTTACGGCAAGGAGTACCCGGTCGCCGACAATGGCAGCAACACTGGCCGCGCCCAGAACCGTCGGGTGGAGGTGACCATCTCCAATGACAACCAGCCGGTGCAGCCGCGTTCGGTAAGCCAGATCCAACAGTAAGGCTGGCACAATGAAACAAGAAAGCCCCGCGATCGTCGCGGGGCTTTTCTTTGTCTGTCCTGGCTCTTCGCGGCTTTCGCCGCGAAGGCATCCAGAACGCAGGTCATTGCAGCTGTTGCGGGGTCTCCTGCCCCATACAGCGAATAGCACGCTTGCGGTTGTCCACCAGCACGCCAGTCAGGCCCTTCTGCTGGGTATCGAACAATACCAGCACACCGTCGACGCATTGCGCCACTTGAGGCGCCGGGTCGAGGGAGACTTTGTAGTCCTCGCCGGGGAGGGTCTTGAGCATGGTGTAGTCCTGCAGCAACAGGGCGTCCTCGGGCTTGGCGAAATGCAAGTAACCGTAATACCACAGGGTCCCTACCGTCACGATGATGGTACCCACGGCGGTCAGGATCATCGGGATGGCGTTGCGTTCTTCACTCATTGCGCGTTCTTCTCATCAGGGTAATTGGGCACTTCGGCTAGTCGCCGAAGGCCATCGAAATGGCTGGGGTCGTCGAGGAAGCGCAGCATCACCTGGCGCCACGTCGGGTCGGCGAAGGTCTGCACATGCCCGCCTCGGGTCAGTTGCAGCACCCGAGGTGGCGGGGCGTGCTGGTACAGACGGATGCCGCTGTCCATGGGCACCAGGTCGTCGTCGATGCTGTGGAAAAACAGCTTGGGCGGGGTGTCCAGGCGCTCGATCGAGCGGATCGCGCTGTCGCCGTCCGGCACCAGCCAGGACAATGGCACCTGCAACGGCCAGGTCAGCCATGACGTACTCAGGGCAAAGCGCCCCACTTCCCGATAGCTGGCGGGTACACCGTCGAATACCAGCGCACTGAAGCGCTGACGTTGCTCAGGATGGGCCGCCAGGTAGTGAATGGCCATGGCGCCGCCGAGGCTCTGGCCCAGCAGCACCAAGGGCTTGCCTTGGACCTGCGAGGCGTTGTCCAGCCAATCCATGGCCGCCTCGATGTCTTGGTAAACCGCCGGCAGGCTCGGCTTGCCCTGGGAGAGGCCATAGCCGCGATAGTCGATCATCAGCACCTGGTAGCCCTGCTCTGGAAGCCAATAGCTGCCGCCCAGATGCCAGGCCAGGTTGCCGCCATTGCCATGCAGGTGCAATACCGTGCCCTTGACCTGGACCCCTGGCTTGACCGGCATCCACCAGCCGTGAAGACGCGTACCGTCGGCGGCGATGAGGGTCACGTCACGAAATTCGAGCTTCGCCTTCTGCGGGGTGAACGGCAGGCCCGGCTCCGGGAAGAACAACAAGCTGCTACACCCCGACAATCCCAGCACGAGCAAGCCCAGGATGAGGCGGCGACAGGCTTCAGAGAATGTTCGCGTAGTCGGCTTCAATACGATCCAGGCTCAGGTGGTTGAGGAAGTTGGAGAAGCACATCCACGCAGACAGGGCGTTGAGGTCGCGGAACTGTTCCGGCAGGTACTTGGGCGGCTCCACCAGGCCCTCCTCGACCAGCTGACGCAAGGTGCGCATGTCTTCCAGGGTGGTCTTGCCGCAGAACAACAGCGGGATCTGCTCGAGCTTGCCTTTCTTCACGGCCAACTGAATGTAGTTGTAAACCATGATGAAACCCTTGAGATAGGACAAATCCTTGGTAAATGGCAGTCCGTTGGGCACCGACCCGCGAAATACCCGGCTGGCATTGCTGTAGCTCTGGGCCATCTCGAAGCCCTGGCCGCGGAAGAACTCGTAGACCTGCAAGAAGTCCGCCCCCTCCTCCACCATGTGGATGGCCCGGGTGCGGTTGGTGAGCTTGCGCAGGCGGCTGGGGTAGGAGGCGAAAGCGATCACCTCCATGAGAATGGCCAATCCTTCCTGGGTCACGGTCGACGAGGGAGGCCCCTTCGCCAGGAACGTGCAGATCGGCTGGTTGAGGCCATTGAGCGTGGTGCCCACGTGCACCAGGCCTTCGTGGACCTCCAGTGCGCGCACGTCTCGGCTGTTGAACATCGCGTCGGCACGCACCTTGATGTAATCGGCACCGGCCGCAGCGTCGGCCACGATACCGTCGGACTCGAACACGCGGATGGTCTCCTCGGCCTCGCCGAAGACCTTGTTCAAGCGCCGCTGAAGGATCGCTACGGCTTCCTTGGCGGTAAGGTTCTTCGGCTCGTCCTTCAGGTCGCCCCGGCCGTCGATGTTGTTCAGATAATCGGACAGCATCAGGCCCAGGTCGGCCAGGGTCGGGTCGCCGGCATGGAAGGCGTCGGAAGCCGCGCCATACAGCTCCTGGGAAATCAGGCCGAAATCCTCGGTGCCACGGGCTTCGAGCATGCGCACCACCATGCGGTACTCCTTGCACATGCGCCGCATGATCTGCCCGACCGGGTTGAACTGACCGAGCTGGCGAGTGATGTCGCGCTCGATGCTCTGGAACTCGGCCTTCACCGAGTTGGAATCGAACGACAGCGGTCGCCCCTGGTAATAGGCACGGTCCACGGCCGGGGGCTCCTTGCCCTTGGCCTTGAGAAAGCCGTTGCGGATATTGTCGTCCCACTTCACCGCATCGAGCACGCGGATGGGCGTCTGCGCCGCGACGATGCGGTCGGAGAGCGCGCGTATGGTCTGCTGGTACTCGTCCACCCCGGACTCCTTGTTGAATCAAGCTCGTGGTCGGCCCCTTCGCGGGCAGACCCGCTCCCACAGGTACAGCGTGAACGCCCGCGAAGAGGCCAGCCAAGCCAGCGATAGTGCGCTATTTGCCACTTCGCTGGAAGCGTGCCACCTCGACGAACAGGTCGGAGTTGGCCGGATCGTCCAGATAGGCCAGCACCCGCGCCGACGGGCTGTCGATCAGCACACCTTCGCCGTTGTCCTCCGGCACCTCGGTGCTGCGTCCGGTCAACTCCTTCTTCTTGACCGCCTGCTGCACCTGGTCGACATCGAGGTTGTAGAGCACAAGCTCCTTGCCATCGACGACCTCGAAGCCGCCGATCAGGAAGTTGCCGCCCAGGCGCTTGGGCACACCGGCCGACAGATACCAGCGATTGCCATGCTGGGACACGGTAAAGACATATTCTTCCGGCGCCTTGCCCTTGGCCGTGGCCACCGCTTTATAGGCATCCCCGCCCACACGGCTGATGCTGAGCTTGAGCGGCTCGCCCCAGGCGTCCTTGCTGCTCCACTTGCCAAGCAGAGCCTTGGGCGCTGCCTGGTTGCTGGGCAGAGGCTCATGGAAGGTCACCAGACATCCACCGAGCAGCAGGAATGACAAAGTCAACAACACCAGACGCCAGGCTTTCATCAGGTTCTCCTTGAAAAGATCGATCGCCCCTCGGGCCGGTCGTGGCCTAGGCCGATGCCAGCACCAGGTGCAGGTATCGGGTAAGGATAGCGAGCATCTGCCCATCGGCTTGCGCATTCGCATCCTTGAGCAGGCCCTGATATTCCATCTGCTCGATTATGGCCGTCAACATCTGAGCATCCTGCTCGGGCTGACGCGACCCCACCACCTGCAGCATTTGCCGTGCGCCGTGCAGGAGGATCTGCTCGTGGGCGCTGACCAGTTCAGCCAGACGCGGGCACAGCAAGGCCTCCTGGCGGAAGGCTTGCTCGGCCATGATGAAGTCACGCCGAGTGTGCAACTGACGGCTGACATAATCGGCCATCATGCGCGCCACCTCGTCCGCCAGGCGTGCCCGGGCCGCGGGGCTGCCGTCGCCCTGGGCGAGCAACTGGCGCAGCACCACTTCGGAACTGGCCCAGAGCTTGGCCATGTAGGCGGCGCTGCGCTCGACGTACTGAGCGAAGGTGTCGGTCAGCAGGTCTTCGATGTCCTTGAAGTAATAAGTGGTCGCCGACAGCGGAACGCCGGCCTCGGCGGCCACCGCTCGGTGACGTACACCGCGCACGCCGTCACGCACGATGATGCGCATTGCCGCGTCGAGAATTTGCTGCCGGCGCTGCTCGCTGCCTTGGCGGGCTGTCTTGCGCCCCTGGTATTGCACGCTTTCGGCGACGGCGCTTGCCACGCCTGCCGCGCCTTGTTGGGCCATTGCGGGAGTCACGATGAATACCTCGTTGAATCTCGGTGAGGGTCGATCCCCTCTGCTTTGAGTAAAGACGGTTGTAGCTTGTTGCGGCCCAATTACGATCAAGGCCACGCCTGATAGGTTCGGTGGTGCTTCAAAAACGACTCGGCACCTGCGCCGTGACCAATCAGTCACTTTCGAACCGCAGGCATGAAAAAGCCGCCCCGAAAGGCGGCTTGTTCAGGATGCTCAGGCCTGTGGACGCATGTGCGGGAACAGGATCACATCACGGATCGACGGCGAATTGGTCAGCAGCATGACCAGGCGGTCGATGCCGATGCCTTCACCTGCGGTAGGTGGCATGCCGTATTCCAGAGCGCGAACGAAGTCGGCATCGTAGTGCATGGCCTCGTCGTCACCGGCGTCCTTCTCGGCCACCTGGGCCAGGAAACGCTCAGCCTGGTCTTCGGCGTCATTGAGCTCGGAGTAGGCGTTGGCAATCTCGCGGCCACCGATGAACAGCTCGAAGCGATCGGTGACGGCAGGGTTCTCGTCGTTGCGACGGGCCAGCGGCGACACTTCGAACGGGTACTCGGTGATGAAATGCGGCTGCTCCAGCTTGTGCTCGACCAGCTCTTCGAAAATCATCACCTGCAGCTTGCCCAGGCCTTCATGGCCGAGCACCTTGGCGCCGGCCTTCTTGGCGATCTCACGGGCGCGGTCGACGTCCTGCAGGTCGGCGGCGGTGAGCTCAGGGTTGTACTTGAGGATCGACTCGAACACCGACAGGCGGGCGAACGGCTCGCCGAAGTGGAACACCTTGTCGCCGTACGGCACATCGGTGGTGCCCAGAACCAGTTGCGCCAGCTCGCGGAACAGCTCTTCGGTGAGGTCCATGTTGTCGCGATAGTCGGCGTAGGCCTGGTAGAACTCGAGCATGGTGAACTCGGGGTTGTGCCGGGTCGAGACGCCTTCGTTACGGAAGTTGCGGTTGATCTCGAACACTTTCTCGAAGCCACCCACAACCAGCCGCTTGAGGTAAAGCTCCGGCGCGATACGCAGGAACATGGCCATGTCCAGGGCGTTGTGGTGGGTTTCGAACGGCTTCGCCGCCGCGCCACCTGGAATGGTCTGCAGCATCGGCGTCTCGACTTCGAGGAAGTCGCGTTCGATCAGGAACTTGCGGATGTGCGAGATGACCTGGGAACGGACACGGAAGGTGTGGCGGGTTTCCTCGTTGACCATCAGGTCGACATAGCGCTGGCGGTAGCGCTGCTCGGTGTCGGTCAGGCCGTGGTGCTTGTCCGGCAGCGGGCGCAGCGACTTGGTCAGCAGGCGCACGTTGGTCATCTCGACGTACAGGTCGCCCTTGCCCGAACGGGCCAGGGTACCTTCGGCACTGATGATGTCGCCCAGGTCCCAGGTCTTGACAGCGGCCAGGGTCTCTTCGGGCAGGGTCTTGCGGTTGACGTAGACCTGGATGCGACCAGTCATGTCCTGGATGACCATGAACGAGCCACGGTTGAGCATGATGCGACCGGCTACCTTGACCGGAATCGCGGCTGCTTCCAGCTCTTCCTTGGTCTTGTCCGCGTACTGCTTCTGCAGGTCGTTGCAGTAGCTGTCGCGACGGAAGTCGTTGGGGAAGGCGTTGCCCTTGGCACGCTCGGCGGCAAGTTTTTCCTTGCGCAGTGCGATCAGGGCGTTTTCTTCCTGTTGCAGGTCTTGCGATTCGGTCTTGAGGTCGCTCATGTCGTCATTGTTTCCATCAGGTGTTCGTTGCCCCTGTCGGGCAGGGCACGCGATACGGGCCGGGCCTCGTATCGCGGCGGTCGTGTACGGTTTACAGCCCCTGCTTGAGGCTCGCTTCCAGGTACTGGTCGAGGTCGCCGTCCAGGACCTTCTGGCAGTCGCTGCGCTCGACGCCGGTACGCAGGTCCTTGATGCGCGAGTCATCGAGCACGTAGGAGCGGATCTGGTGACCCCAGCCGATGTCCGACTTGCTGTCTTCCAGAGCTTGCGAGGCGGCATTGCGCTTTTGCATTTCCAGCTCATACAACTTGGCCCGCAGCATCTTCATGGCGGTGTCCTTGTTGGCGTGCTGGGAACGTTCGTTCTGGCAGGCCACCACGGTGTTGGTCGGCACGTGGGTGATACGGACCGCCGAATCGGTAGTGTTCACGTGCTGACCACCTGCACCGGAGGAGCGGTAGGTGTCGATGCGAAGGTCGGCCGGGTTGATCTCGATCTCGACCTTGTCGTCGATCTCGGGCGAGACGAACACCGCCGAGAACGAGGTGTGGCGACGGGCTCCGGAGTCGAACGGGCTCTTGCGCACCAGGCGGTGCACACCGATCTCGGTACGCAGCCAGCCGAACGCGTATTCGCCCTTGATGTGTACGGTCGCGCCTTTGATGCCGGCGACTTCACCCTCGGAGAGCTCGATGATGGTGGCATCGAAACCACGCTTGTCGGCCCAGCGCAAGTACATGCGCAGCAGGATATTGGCCCAGTCCTGCGCCTCGGTGCCACCGGAACCGGCCTGGATGTCCAGGTAGGCGTTGTTCATGTCCATCTCGCCGCTGAACATGCGACGGAACTCAAGCTGGGCCAGGTTTTCTTCCAGGCCTTGCAGCTCGGTCACAACGTCGTTGACGGCGCCTTCGTCGTTTTCCTCGACGGCCATGTCGAGCAGGTCCTTGCAGTCGGACAGGCCATTGGACAGTTTGTCCAGGGTCTCGACGACCTGCGCCAGCATGGCGCGCTCACGGCCCAAGCCCTGAGCGTACTCGGGCTTGTTCCAGACGGCAGGGTCTTCCAGTTCGCGATTGACTTCGATCAGGCGATCAGCTTTTTGATCGTAGTCAAAGATACCCCCGAATGGACTGGGAGCGTTCGGTGAGGTCCTTGATGGTGTTCAGGATCGGTTGGATTTCCATGGGCGGGCTACTCGTGCGAATTCGGTGAAAAGCCCGCGAGTATAACGCAGTCCTCGCCCCGACGGCAGACCCGCCGGGCGGTAACCGCGAGGGCCGCCGCTAATGGTATGGACGCTG
Source organism: Pseudomonas guariconensis (assembly GCF_900102675.1). Classification (GTDB taxonomy): domain Bacteria; phylum Pseudomonadota; class Gammaproteobacteria; order Pseudomonadales; family Pseudomonadaceae; genus Aquipseudomonas; species Aquipseudomonas guariconensis. Next base: position 16,968 of record NZ_FMYX01000011.1, on the reverse strand, counting down.
GCGGCAGACCCTAAGAGCGTCAGGCAACGCCCACCTGATTGCGACCATTGTTCTTGGCCAGATACAGCCCCTTGTCCGCAGCCGAGATCAGCTGCCGGCTGTGGCTGCCAACGCTGGGCGTGAGGGTCGCAAGACCTATGCTCACTGTCAGGCGCGCGTCTGCCTCGGGCGCGGTATGGGGGATGTTCAGACCCAGGACGGTCTGGCGCAGTTTCTCGGCGATCAGCCGCGCACCGCCGGGCGAGGTATTGGGCAGCACCAAGGAGAACTCCTCGCCCCCATAGCGCGCCGGCAAGTCGGTGGGACGCGAGCAGGAACCGCGGATGGCCTCGGCGACCTGGCGCAGGGCCTCGTCGCCGGCCAAATGGCCGAAGCTGTCGTTGTAGGCCTTGAAGTAGTCGACGTCGATCATCAGCAGCGACAACTGTTGTTGCTCGCGTATCGCCCGTCGCCATTCAAGCTCCAGGTACTCGTCGAAATGGCGCCGATTGGACAGCCCGGTGAGGCCATCGGAGTTCATCAACCGCTGCAGCATCAGGTTGGTGTCGAGCAACTGCTGCTGGCTGACCCGCAGCGCGCGATAGGCTTCATCACGTTGCAGCAGGGTCAGGTAGGAGCGGGAGTGGTAGCGGATCCGCGCCACCAGCTCGATGGTGTCCGGCAGCTTGACCAGGTAGTCGTTGGCTCCGGCGGCGAAGGCCGCGCTCTTGACCAGCGGGTCCTCCTTGGTCGACAGGACGATGATCGGAATATCCTGGGTGGCCGGGTTGTTGCGGTATTCGCGCACCAACGTCAGGCCGTCCAGCCCCGGCATGATCAGGTCCTGGAGAATCACCGTAGGTTTGATCCGCATGGCCTGGGCCACCGCCTGGTGGGGATCGGCGCAGAAATGGAAGTCGATGTTCTCCTCGTGGGCCAGCCCACGGCGCACCGCCTCGCCGATCATCGCCTGATCGTCGACCAGCAGGACCATCGCCGCACTTTCGTTGATGGTCGTGAAACCTTCGATCGGTAGATCATTCATGCCTATTCACCAGGTCACTGCCGGCCAGGCGGCGTGACTCAATACATATCGTCATTTCGAAAAGATTTCCATCAGTCGGCCCGCGATGCGTTCCAGCGACCGTATCTCCACGGCAGCCTCGATCGCCGCAGCCGCCTTGGGCATGCCGTAGACCGCCGAACTCTGCTGGTCCTGGGCGATGGTGAGGAAACCACGCTGGCGCATCTGTTTCAGGCCCTGGGCGCCGTCGCGGCCCATACCGGTGAGCAAGACGCCCACGGCATCGCCCGTCCAGAAACGCGCCACACTCTCGAAGAACACGTTGATCGAGGGGCGGTAGATTTCACCGACAGGCTCGGCCGTATAGCTAAGCTGGCCGCCCTGCAGCAGGCGGATGTGATGATTGGTGCCGGCCAGCAGCACTTGCCCTGGCTGGGGTGGCTCGCCCTCTCGCGCCAGGCGCACCGGCAAGCCCGAGACCCCGCTGAGCCATTCGGCCATGCCACTGGCGAATACCTGATCAACGTGCTGCACCAGCACGATCGACGCGGGAAACTCGCGCGGCAAGCCTTTGAGCAGGACTTCCAGCGCTGCTGGACCGCCCGCCGAAGAGCCGATGGCCACCAGGCCACGACGCTGGGACGCCCCCACCAGTGGAGCGGACACAGCGCGGGGCGCCGCGGAGCGTTGCTGGCCGATCAGCCAGCCTATATTGAGGATCTTGCGCAACAGCGGGGCTGCCGCTTCCCGTGCATCCCCCGCGCCCAGCGAAGGCGTATCCACCACGTCCAGGGCGCCATGGCCCATGGCTTCGAATACCCGATGCACATTCTGCTTGCGGTCGACCGTGACAATGACGATGGCACAGGGTGTTTCGGCCATGATCCGCCGGGTCGCCTCGACGCCATCCATCACCGGCATGATCAGGTCCATGAGAATCAGGTCAGGGGTGAACTCGGCGCACCGGGCCACGGCTTCGGCGCCATCGCTGGCCACCCAGACCACCTGGTGCTCGGGCTCGAAGGCCAAGGCCCGGCGCAGCGCCTCCACTGCCATGGGCATGTCGTTGACGATGGCGATCTTCATCCCTGGGCACCCCCGATCAACTCCACCACGGCGTCCAGCAACGCATCGTCATGGAAACTGGCTTTAGCCAAATAGTAGTCGGCACCGGCGTCCAGTCCACGTCGCCGGTCTTCTTCACGATCCTTGTAGGACACCACCATGACCGGCAGCGATTGCAGGCGCTGGTCTCGACGCACCAAGGTGACCAGTTCGATGCCGTCCATGCGCGGCATGTCGATATCGGTGATCAGCAGATCGAAATCATCGGCGCGCAGGGCATTCCAGCCATCCATGCCGTCCACCGCCACGGCCACGTCGTAGCCCTGGTTGCCCAATAGTTTGCGCTGCAGCTCACGGACGGTGAGCGAGTCGTCGACCACCAGGATGCGCTTGCGCACCATGGCGCGACCGCCCCGGGCACCGCGCTCGATGCGCTCCAGCCGGCCGGTGCTGAGCAGTTTCTCGACCGAGCGCAGCAAATCCTCGACGTCGATGATCAGCACCACCGAACCATCATCGAGCAAGGCTCCGGCGGAAATGTCCTGGACCTTGCCCAGGCGCGCATCCAGCGGCATCACTACCAGCACCCGCTCGCCGATCAACCGCTCCACAGCCACGCCGTACAGTTGGTCACGCTCACGAATCACCACCACGGGCAGGCTGCGCTCGTCATCCTGCCCGGTCGGACGGTTGAGCAACTGGCTGGCCGAGACCAGCCCGACATGCCGTCCTTCGTGCCAGAAGTGCTGGCGCCCTTCGATCTGCACGATGTCCTCGGCAGCCACCGCCAGGGTGCGCTCGATGTGCGCCAGCGGGAAGGCATAGGCTTCGCCCCCCACCTCTACCACCAGGCTGCGCACCACCGACAGCGTCAGCGGCACCTCCAGATGGAAGCAGCACCCCTGGCCGGACACCTGGGTCAGCTCGATCGAGCCACGCAGCTCGCGCACCATGTGCTGAACCGCATCAAGGCCGACGCCTCGGCCCGACACCTCGGTGACCTTGTCACGCATGCTGAAGCCAGGAAGGAACAGGAACGTGAGCAGCTCCGACTCGCTCATTTGCGCTACGGTCTCGGCCGGTGACAAAGCCCGTTCGACGATGCTACGCCGCAACCGATCAAGGTCGATGCCGGCGCCATCGTCGGTCAGTTCGAGGATCAGCAGGCCTGCCTGGTGCGAGGCGCGCAGGCGAATCGTGCCGTCGACGGGCTTGCCTGCCAGCAGGCGCCGCTCGGGCAGCTCGATACCGTGATCGACGGCGTTGCGCAGCAGATGGGTCAAGGGCGCTTCGAGCTTTTCCAGTACGTCACGGTCGACTTGGGTTTTCTCACCTTCGATCTGCAACTGCACCTGCTTGCCCAGCGATCGTCCAAGGTCGCGGACCATGCGGCTCTGACCGGTCAGGACATCGGCGAACGGCCGCATGCGGCAGGCCAGCGCGGTGTCGTAGAGATGCTGGGCGCGCTGGCTGGCCTGCCAGCCGAACTCGTCGATATCGGCAGCCTGTTGCTGCAGGATCTGCTGGGTTTCGCCCAGCAGGCGTTGAGTCTGGGCCAAGGCCTCGAGCACTTCGTGGCTCTGGCCGCTGCCTTCGAGCTGTTGCTTCAGGCCATCGAGGGCCCGCATGCCCTGGCCATGCATGCGCTTGAGCCGCTGCAGGCTGGCCAGGTAGGGCTTGAGTCGCTGGGTTTCCACCAGCGACTTGCTGGAAAGGTCGAGCAGGCTGTTCAAACGATCGGCGGTGACCCTGAGCACCCGTTCGCCACCCTCGCCACCGCGCTTGCCGACCTTGCGAGGCAGGCTGGGCTCAGGCTCGGCCTCGGGCTCTGGCTCTGCCACCACCGGTTCGACCTGCGTGGTCTGCAGTGGTGCAGGTTCGACAGGTGCGGCAGGCTCAGGCACGGGCGCTGCCGTGGGGTCGAGCAGATTAGCCATCTGCACCAGGAACGCCGGCACCGCGGCTTCGCCATCACGGTCATTGGGTGTTGCGATGCGCATCAACAGGTCAGTGCCGTGCAGCAAGGCATCGATATGCTCGGGGCGCAGTCGCAGGCGCCCTTCCTGGGCCGCCACCAGACAGTCTTCCATGACGTGGGCGACGCTGACACCGGCATCGATGCCAACGATCCGTGCAGCCCCTTTCAGGGAATGGGCCGCGCGCATGCAGGCTTCGAGCTGGTCGGCCTGGGTCGGGTTGCGCTCGAGCGCCATGAGCCCGGCACTGAGCACCTGGGTCTGGGCCTCGGCCTCCAGGCTGAACAGTTCGAGCAGCGAGGCGTCGCGCATTTGCTCAGGGGTCATGACAGGCTCCGCTTCACGGCCGACAGGACATGTTGTTCATCCAGCACCCGCACGCTGCGTCCACGCCATTGCAGTACCGCTGCGGTGAAGTGCGCAGCGTCCTGGCCATCGGCCAGGCGTGCCGGATCCAGGCGATGGATACCGTCGATCTCGTCCACCGCCATCACCACCGGGCCGCCCTCCGCGGCGAGGATCAGCATGCGCGGCATCACGCGCCCGGTACGCTCCTGGGCCGGCAACACCTCGACGCCCAGCAAGCCCGCCAGCGACAGGCAGGGCACCAGCGCGCCACGCACATTGGCCACGCCCTGCAATACCCCGGAGCGCTGGTGCGGCAGCGAATGCACCGACTGTAGCGGCGCGATTTCGGCCAGACAGGCACAGGCCAGCGCCAGCCACTCCTCGCCCAGGCGGAACAACAGCATCGAGCGCCCAACGCTGTCTTCGTCCGGCGGCGGCGCCTCGACCTGCTCGTCCTGCAACAGCGCATAGCGATCGAGCAGCCGCGTGGCCGCACTGGCGTAGACCTGGCAGTTGCGGCAATGAATGTGACGTTCGAGCAATGGGCACTGCTTGTCGCCGTGCACACCGATACGGTTCCAGCAATCGTCGATGAGCTCATCGTCCCGTGCGATCAGGTGCATGGTTTCACTCATCGTTCAGACTCCCGTCCCACACGTGCCGCCCGCTCCTGCATACGCCGCGCGCCCGCCTCGTCGCCCTGGGAGGCCAGCAATGCTGCCAAGTGCATCAAGGCCTCGGCATGTTGCGGCTCCAGGTACAGTGCCTTGCGATACTGGCTGATGGCCTCCTGGCTGTCGCCTTCGGTGTCGCTGAGCAGACCGAGCCAGTAGAACACCTGCGCTTTCGGCGCGAACTGCTGCAGGTAGCGCTGGCAGCTGGCGCGGGCCTGCGCGCTTTCACCGGCGTTGGCCTGACGGGCGATGGTGGCCAGCAGCTCGCTCTCACCTTGGGCGTGCGACGGCGAGCGCGGTGGCGACGAAAGAGGGCGCGACAGGCGCACCGGACGGCTGGCAGGCCGTGGGGCCTGGGGAGGCACGGAGGGGGGACGACTGATTGGTGCAACTTGCCCGACGGGTGCAGGCGCCGGGGCTGGCGCCTCCTGGCGCACATAGGCGAACGACTGGGGGATGCCCAATGGACGCATGCCCAGGCGGGCCAGCAGGCTGCCCTCGGCAGGGCCGATGAACAGCACGCCCTGGGCATGGGTCAGGTGCTTGAGCACTTCGAACACCCGGCGCTGGGTCGGGACGTCGAAGTAGATCAGCAAATTGCGGCAGAAGACGAAGTCGTACAGCCCTTGCTGACTCTTGAGTGCAGGATCGAGCACGTTGCCGACTTGCAGATCGACCTGGCGTCTTACCCGCTCGTCCAATTGGTGGCCTTCGTCGGTTTCGCTGAAATGCCGGTCGCGGAACGCCAGCTCGCTGCCCCGGAAAGAGTTGCGCCCATAGATGGCCTGTTTCGCGCGGGCAATGGAACTGGGGCTGATGTCCATGGCGTCGACACGAAATGCAGCCGGGTCCAGACCACCCTCGAGCAGCGCCATGGCGATCGAGTAGGGCTCCTCGCCCGTGGAGCATGGCAGGCTGAGGATTCGCAGCGGTCGCAGACCGGCAAGTTCGGACAGACGCTTGTGGGCCAACCCCACCAGCGCGGTGAAAGATTCGGGATAGCGGAAGAACCAGGTTTCCGGGACGATCACCGCCTCGATCAGTGCCTGCTGCTCACTGGCCGATTGCTGCAGGCGCGACCAGTAATCGTCCAGGCCATCGGCCTGCACGGCAGCGCAGCGCTGGCGCAAGGCACGTTCGACCATGGGCGCGCCGACCGACTCGACGTCCAGGCCGATGCGCTCCTGCAGGAAACGGAAGAAGTGCTGTTCGATCATGCCGGCACCTGCCCTGGCGGCTCGGGGAACAGCAGATCGCGGACATCGTCCGGCAGCAAGTCGTCCACCTCGATCCGCTGCAGCAGCCCCCAGGCATCCTGGCGCACCGGCCCCAGGTAAGGCGCATCGGCGTTGTCCAGGCCATAGGGCTGGAACTCATCGGGCCGGCATCGCAAGGTGTCGGTGGCCTGCTCCAGAATCAACCCCAGTTGCCGGTCGCCGCCATAGTGCACCAGCACAAGCCGGGTGCTGGTACGCAAGGGGGCCGGGGTGGCGAAGCTCAGCGCCGAGAGATCGATCACCGGTACCAAGGTGCCGCGATGGGCAAGGATACCGGCGACCCACGCAGGCGCCTGGGCGATGGGCTTGAGCGTGCGCCGTGGCAATACCTCGATCACCTCGCGCACGTCCAGGGCAAAGCGCTGCTCGCCGATGCAGAACTGCAGATACAGCGCTGCCTTGGCACCGTCGGCCTGCTCCTGATGGGGTTGCACGTCGTTCATCGCCGTCAGACTTTGAAGCGCGACACACCGCCGCGCAGCCCGGCAGCCACCTGGCTCAACTCGTCGATGGCGAAGCTCGCCTGGCGCAAGGACTCCACGGTCTGGGTGCTCGCATCGCTGAGCTGGGCCAGGGCCTGGTTGATTTGCTCGGCACCGGTGGCCTGGGCCTGCATGCCTTCGTTGACCATCAGCACCCGCGGCGCCAGTGCCTGGACCTGGTGGATGATCTGGGTGAGCTGTTCGCCCACCTGCTGGACCTCGAACATGCCCCGCCGCACTTCCTCGGAGAACTTGTCCATGCCCATGACCCCGGCCGAGACGGCGGACTGGATTTCCCGCACCATTTGCTCGATGTCGTAGGTTGCCACGGCGGTCTGGTCGGCCAGGCGACGCACCTCAGTGGCCACCACGGCGAAACCACGGCCGTACTCACCGGCCTTCTCCGCCTCGATGGCGGCATTGAGCGACAGCAGGTTGGTCTGGTCGGCCACCTTGACGATGGTCACGACCACTTGGTTGATGTTGCTGGCCTTCTCGTTGAGGATCGCCAGCTTGGCGTTGACCAGATCGGCGGCGCCCATCACCTGATGCATGGTCTCTTCCATGCGTGCCAGGCCCTGCTGGCCAGAGCCGGCAAGGACCGAGGCCTGGTCGGCGGCGGAGGTCACCTCGGTCATGGTACGGACCAGGTCACGGGAGGTAGCGGCGATCTCTCGCGAAGTGGCACCGATCTCGGTGGTGGTGGCGGCGGTTTCGGTGGCAGTCGCTTGTTGCTGCTTGGACGTGGCGGCGATTTCAGTGACCGAAGTGGTCACCTGCACCGACGAACGCTGGGCCTGGGCGACCAGGTCGGCCAGCGCCACGGCCATTTCGTTGAAGCCGGTCTCGATGCTACCGAACTCATCCTTGCGGGCCAGGCTCAGGCGCATGCTCAGGTCACCCGAACGCAGCTTGTCCAAGGCATGGACGATGCGCTGCACGGGCGCGGTGATGGCACGCAGCAATAGCAGACCGCAGATACCGGCAGCCAGGATTGCCAGCAGCAACGAGACGATCATGCTGCCCTTGGCCGTGGCTACGGCAGAGACGATGTCGTTGGTGGCCGCTTCGGCGGATTCGCGATTGCTTTCAATGACCCGGTTCAGGTGCTGGCGGCCGTTGATCCAGGCCGGGGTGAGGGATTCGTTGATCAGACGCTCGGCTTCGGCATAGCGCTTCTGCTGGTAGGCTTCGAGCACCTGGTCGACGAGCTTCATGTAGTCGGCTTCAAGCACCCTGAACGCATCGAGCGCGGCCTGATCGTCCGGATTATGGATCGTCGCCTGGTAGCTGGCCATCTCCTGTTTGAGGCGCTCATCGAAGCTCTTGAACTCGGCCAGGTCCGCCGGGGTGATTTCCCGGCGACCGGACAACCCCACCAACTGCTGGCTGGTGACGTAGCTGTCGACCCAGGCGCTGCGAAGCATCGAGCTGTAGTAGAAGCCAGGGATGCTGTCCGAGCCTACTGCCTCTTCACTGGCCTCGATCGCCACCAACCGCGAGTATGCGGCGACGATCATCAGCAGCATGATGGCGATGATCACGGCGAAACTTGCCAGGATCCGTTGGCGCAAGGTCCAGTTCTTCACGTTCAGCCCTCAGGAATTCATTACGAGCGGGGAAAAATCGCCAGAGTATAGCCTAGGCGCCCCGCCCGTTCGCGGCTGATTTTGCAGGCTGTGGAGGCGTCCCTTACCTGAGTGGAAGGACGCCCCGTGGCTTACCCCGCAGCGAGGCGGACCTGATCCTCGAGCGCCTGGCGCAGGCCAGGATCCAGACGCAACTGGCGGGCCAGTTCAACCAAATAAGCGCGTTCCATGAAGTTTTCCTGATCGACCATCATCACGCTGGCCAGGTACATTTCAGCCGCCATCTCGGGCGTCTGCGCGGCAGCGGCCACTTCGGCGGGGTCCAGCGGTTTGTTCAATTCGGCGTGCAGCCAATGCTGGAGCTCGCGGTCGCTGTCCAGGCGGACGAACTCACCTTCGATCAAGGCGCGCTCGCGCTCATCGATATGCCCGTCCGATTTGGCCGCCGCCACCAGAGCGCGCAGCACCGCCTGGCTGTGCTGCTCGGCCTGGGCCGCAGGCAGGCGATCGAGGGTACGAGGCTCGTGGGCCGCGGTCTGGCCCTGGCGCGCCTGCCAGTTGCCGTAGGCCTTGTACGCCAGTACACCAAGCGCAGCCAGGCCACCGTAGGTGAGCACTTTGCCGCCATACTTGCGGGCCTTCTTGCTGCCCAGAAGCAGGCCCATGGCACCTGCCGCCAGGGCACCACCACCGGCACCGGAGAGCAAGCTGCCCAGCCCGCCCTTGCCTGACTGGCCGCCCAGCAGATCAGCCACGCCCGCTCCCTTGGCGCCGCCACCCTTGCCATGCTGGTTTTGCAGCAGCTCCTGGCCGGATTTGAGCAGTTGATCGAGCAAGCCACGGGTGTTCATCTGGCATTACCTCTTGCTGAAAAGGAAAGCCCCAGATTAGGCCTGTGGACTGAACTCACGCTTAATGCATTTGCATCCGGATGTTGCGTAACCACCGGCAAAAAACGAACTAGACTCGACATCGCATGCGCCTGCCCGAACCGGCCGCAGGTGCGCGACAAGCGCACTACGCTTATCCCATCGCTTCGCTGCTTTCTTGATGACTGCCCCGATCAAAAATTCCAAAAGAGGGAACACCATGTCAGTGCACAAGACCGCATTGTCCAGCGCCGTGATCGGCGCCCTGCTGGCCAGCGCCAATCTGCAGGCCGCAGGCCTGCCCCAGAGCATCGGCGATGGCGAGGGGCGCCTGGATATCGTCGCCTGGCCCGGCTACATCGAACGCGGCGAAAGCGACAAGGCCTACGACTGGGTCACCGGATTCGAGAAAGAGACCGGCTGCAAGGTCAGCGTGAAGACCGCCGCGACCTCCGACGAAATGGTCAGCCTGATGACCAAGGGCGGCTACGACCTGGTGACCGCCTCGGGCGACGCCTCGCTGCGGCTGATCGCTGGCAAGCGGGTACAGCCGATCAACACGGCGCTGATCCCCAACTGGAAGAACATCGACCCACGCCTGCAGAACGGCGGCTGGTACGTGGTCGATAAGCAGGTTTACGGCACGCCTTACCAATGGGGCCCGAACGTGCTGCTCTACAGCACCGCAGTGTTCAAGCAACCGCCCACCAGCTGGAGTGTGGTCTTCGAGCCCCAGAACCTGCCGGACGGCAAACCGAACAAAGGTCGGGTACAGGCCTACGATGGCCCGATCTACATCGCCGACGCTGCGCTCTACCTGAAATCCACCAAGCCTGAGCTGGGCATCCAGGACCCCTACGAGCTCAGCGAAACCCAGTACAAGGCCGTACTCGACCTGCTGCGTCAGCAACAGCCGCTGATCCACCGCTACTGGCACGATGCGACCGTGCAGATGAGCGATGTGAAGAACGAAGGCGTGGCCGCCTCCAGTTCCTGGGGTTACATGGTCAATGGCCTGAAGGCCGACAAACAGCCGGTCGCCTCGACCATCCCAAAGGAAGGCGCCACCGGCTGGGCCGACACCACCATGCTGCACAGCGAAGCCAAGCACCCCAACTGCGCCTACAAATGGATGGACTGGTCATTGCAACCGAAGGTCCAGGGCGACGTCGCGGCCTGGTTCGGCTCGGTGCCGGCTGTGCCCGCCGCCTGCACCGGCAGCGAGCTGCTGGGCGCCGAGGGCTGCAAGGTCAACGGGATCGACAACTTCGACAAGATCGCGTTCTGGAAGACGCCGCAGTCCAGCGGCGGCAAATTCGTCCCTTATAGCCGCTGGACCCAGGACTATATTGCGATCATGGGCGGACGCTGACAGATCGACTGATTGTTGTTCCGGCTTCTTCGCGGGTGAACCCGCTCGGTACGGCGTGATCGCCATGCGAGCAGGTTCATCCGCGAAAGGGTTCACGCAGTAGATAAAATGCACGGAGCCAGCGCAATGCCCCTAGCAGTCCAGCTCACCGAGGTATCCCGTACGTTCGGCGACGTCAGGGCCGTCGACCGTGTCAGCATCGACATCCAGGAAGGCGAGTTCTTCTCCATGCTCGGCCCCTCGGGCTCGGGCAAGACCACCTGCCTACGCCTGATCGCAGGCTTCGAACAACCGAGCAGCGGCTCGATCCGTCTGCATGATGTAGAGGCTGCCGGACTGCCGCCTTACCAGCGTGACGTGAACACGGTATTCCAGGACTACGCCCTGTTTCCGCACATGAACGTGCGCGACAACATCGCCTATGGCCTGAAGGTCAAGGGGGTGGCCAAGGCCGAACGCTACAGCCGTGCCGAAGAGGCCCTGGCGATGGTCGCCCTGGCAGGCTATGCCGAGCGCAAGCCGGCGCAGCTCTCCGGCGGCCAGCGCCAGCGCGTTGCCCTGGCCCGCGCCCTGGTCAATCGGCCACGGGTGCTGTTGCTCGACGAACCACTCGGTGCCCTGGACCTGAAGCTGCGCGAACAGATGCAAGGCGAGCTGAAGAAACTGCAGCGGCAATTGGGCATCACCTTCATCTTCGTCACCCACGACCAGACCGAAGCCTTGTCGATGTCCGATCGCGTCGCGGTGTTCAACCGGGGCCGCATCGAACAGGTCGATAGCCCACGCAACCTGTACATGAAACCGGCGACCACCTTCGTCGCCGAATTCGTCGGGACCTCCAACGTGATCCGCGGCGAGCTGGCCCAGCAGCTCACCGCAGACGTCTCGCCTTTTTCCATACGCCCCGAACACATCCGCCTGGCAGAGCACGCGGCAATAGCCGAGGACATCCAGGTCAGCGGCTTGCTGCACGACATCCAGTACCAGGGCAGTGCCACGCGCTACGAAGTGCGGCTGGACAACGGCCTGCTGCTGACCGTCAGCCAGGCCAATGACCGTTGGCAGGAGCGCCCCCAGCCCTGGCAACTGGGACAGCGTGTGCAGGCCCATTGGCCCCGCGCGGCAATGAGGCGCTTGCGCGAAACCATCCTGGACGAGGGCCAGGCCAGATGACCCTGGCGATGCAAAGCCCGTCACTGGTCAGAAGGCTCGGCACTCTGCTCTACCGGCGTCCGAACCTGTACTTGTTGCTGTTGTTGATCCCGCCGTTGACCTGGTTTGGCGCGATCTATCTGGGCTCGCTGCTGAACCTGCTCTGGCAGGGGTTCTACACCTTCGACGACTTCACCATGGCGGTGACGCCGGACCTGACGCTGGCCAACTTCGCGGCCCTGTTCGCCCCGGCGAACTTCGACATCATCCTGCGCACCTTGGCCATGGCGCTCGCCGTGTCAGTGGCCAGCGCAGTGCTGGCGTTTCCGATCGCCTATTACATGGCCCGCTACACCTCGGGGCGGACCAAGGCATTTTTCTACATCGCCGTCATGATGCCGATGTGGGCCAGCTACATCGTCAAGACCTATGCCTGGACACTGCTGCTGGCCAAAGGTGGCGTGGCCCAGTGGTTCATCCAGCAGATGCACCTGCAGGCTGTGTTGCAGGCGATCCTCGCCGTGCCCGGCGTGGGTGGCAGCACCCTGTCCACCTCGCACCTTGGACGGTTCCTGGTGTTCGTCTATATCTGGCTGCCGTTCATGATTCTGCCGATCCAGGCCTCGCTGGAGCGCTTGCCGCCCTCGCTGCTACAGGCCTCGGCCGACCTGGGCGCCCGGCCGAGCCAGACCTTTTTGCTGGTGGTGCTGCCACTTGCGGTACCGGGTATCGCCGCGGGGTCGATCTTCACGTTTTCCCTGACCCTCGGCGACTTCATCGTGCCGCAACTGATCGGCCCGCCGGGCTATTTCATCGGCAGCATGGTGTATGCCCAGCAAGGGGCGATCGGCAACATGCCCATGGCCGCGGCATTTACCCTGGTGCCCATCGTGCTGATCGCCATCTACCTGTCGATCGTCAAACGGTTGGGGGCCTTCGATGCACTCTGAAAAAGCCTCGCTGGGCCTGCGCCTGGCGGCCTGGGGCGGGTTGGTGTTCCTGCACTTTCCGATCCTGATCATCTTGCTCTATGCGTTCAACACCGAAGATGCGGCATTCAGCTTTCCTCCGCGCGGATTCACCCTCAAGTGGTTCGCCGTGACCTTCGCCCGCCAGGATGTACTGGAGGCGATCAAGCTGTCGCTGCAGGTAGCCTGTCTGGCCACGGTGATCGCCTTGGTGCTTGGCACCCTGGCCGCGGCGGCGCTGTACCGGCGCAGCTTCTTTGGCAAGGAGAGCATCTCGCTGATGTTGATCCTGCCCATCGCCCTGCCCGGCATCATCACTGGCATCGCCCTGCTCTCGGCCTTCAAGACCCTGGGCATCGAACCTGGGCTGCTCACCATTGTGGTGGGCCACGCCACGTTCTGCGTGGTGATCGTCTACAACAACGTCATCGCCCGCCTGCGCCGTACATCCCAGAGTCTGATCGAAGCCTCGATGGACCTGGGCGCCGATGGCTGGCAGACCTTCCGCTACATCATCCTGCCCAATCTCGGCTCGGCGCTGCTCGCGGGAGGCATGCTGGCATTCGCCCTGTCGTTCGATGAGATCATCGTCACTACCTTTACCGCCGGCCATGAGCGCACACTGCCGATCTGGTTGCTCAATCAGCTCAGCCGCCCGCGCGACGTGCCAGTCACCAACGTGGTCGCCATGCTGGTGATGCTGGTGACCATGCTGCCGATACTCGGCGCCTATTACCTGACCCGTGGCGGCGAGAGCGTCGCGGGCAGCGGCAAATGACCTAGGAGGAGTCCCGATGCAAACCCGAATGCTGATCAACGGTCGCCTGGTCGCAGGCGAAGGCCCCGCCTGGACCGTGCTCAACCCTGCCCTTGGCAGTGCCTTGGCGCAGATCAACGAAGCGACCGAAGCCCAGGTCGATGCCGCCGTGCGCGCCGCAGACCTGGCCTTCGACGCCTGGTCGCAAACCACTCCGAAGGAGCGCTCAGCGGCGTTGCTGGCCCTGGCCGACACCATCGAACAGCATGGCGAGGAATTGGCCAGGCTGGAATCGCAGAACTGCGGCAAGCCCTTTGCCGCCGCGCTGGGTGACGAGATTCCGGCCATCGCCGATGTGTTCCGCTACTTCGCCGGCGCCGCGCGCTGCCTGGGTGGTTCGGCGGCGGGTGAGTACCTGCCGGGACACACCTCGATGATCCGCCGCGACCCACTGGGTGTGGTTGCCTCCATCGCCCCATGGAACTACCCGCTGATGATGCTGGCCTGGAAGATTGCCCCGGCCCTGGCGGCAGGCAACACCGTGGTGCTCAAACCTTCGGAGATGACCCCGCTCACAGCCCTGCGCCTGGCGGAGCTGGCCCAGAACCTGCTGCCGGCCGGGGTACTCAACATCGTCTTTGGCCGTGGCCAGACGGTCGGCGCGCCGCTGGTCACCCATCCAAAAGTGCGCATGGTCTCGCTGACCGGTTCCATCCCCACCGGCGCGCGTATCGTAAGCTCCACCGCTGACAGCGTGAAACGCATGCACATGGAGCTGGGCGGCAAAGCGCCGGTGCTGGTCTTCGACGACGCCGACCTCGACGCGGCCATCGAGGGGATACGCACCTTCGGCTTCTACAACGCCGGCCAGGACTGCACCGCCGCCTGTCGCCTCTATGTACAGGACGGCATCTATGATCGCTTCGTCGAACGTCTGGGCGAGGCAGTGGCAAGCCTCAAACCTGGTCCTCAGGATGCGCCTGACACCGAGCTCGGCCCGCTGATCAGCGCCCAGCACCGCGACAAAGTCGCAGGCATGGTAGAGCGCGCCATCGCCCAGCCGCACATTCGTCTGGTCACCGGCGGCAAGGTCATTCCGGGAGAAGGGTTCTTCTTCGAACCAACCGTGCTCGCCGATGCCCTGCAGGACGATGAAATCGTGCGCCATGAAGTCTTCGGGCCGGTGGTCTCGGTGACGCGTTTCAGCGACGAAGCCCAGGCCCTGGCATGGGCCAACGATTCGGACTACGGGCTGGCCTCGTCGGTCTGGACCCGCGACACCGGCCGAGCGCACCGCCTGGCCGCACGCCTGCAATATGGCTGCACTTGGGTCAACACCCACTTCATGCTGGTCAGCGAAATGCCTCATGGCGGCCAGAAGCATTCGGGCTATGGCAAGGACATGTCGATGTATGGGCTAGAGGACTACACCTGCGTACGGCATGTGATGATCAAGCACTGAGCCAGAGGCGAACGGATCGAGGCTGCTTGCAGCCTCGGTTTGTTTCCGAACCACCGTGTGAGAGCAACTGGGGCGTTTATCCGCGAATGCGTCAGTGAACTCGCCGTCCATTCGCGGATAAACCTGCTTGTGGGATGAAACGCGCAGCGGTGGGCTTCAATCCCTCAAGTCCGACTCATGGATCGGGTTGGCCCGGCTGGTCGCCCGCTGATACTGGGCCGGCCAGGTGGCCTTGTTGCCGCCCAGGTCATCGTCGGCGTGCAAGGGCCAGTAGGGGTCGCGTAGCAGTTCGCGGGCGAGGAAGATGATGTCTGCCTGACCGGTTCGCAGGATGTGTTCGGCCTGGGCCGGTTCGGTAATCATGCCTACCGTGCCGGTGGCGATTTCCGACTCCTTGCGTACACGCTCGGCGAAACGAGTCTGGTAGCCAGGCCCCGTGGGAATCTCGGCGTTGACCGAGGTACCGCCTGAAGACACGTCGATCAAGTCCACGCCGAGGGTGCGCAGGCGCCGGGCGAGTTCGACGGTTTCATCCGGGTTCCAGCCGTCTTCCACCCAATCGGTGGCCGACACACGCACGAACAGCGGCAACTCCTGAGGCCACACATTGCGTACCGCCTCGGTCACCTCCAGGGTCAGGCGGATACGGTTCTCGAAGCAACTGCCGTAGCGGTCCCGGCGCTGGTTGCTCAGCGGCGAAAGGAACTGGTGCAGCAGATAACCGTGGGCGGCATGCACTTCGACTACCTTGAAACCCGCGACCAATGCCCGACGGGCGGCATCGGCAAAGGATTGGACGATCCCGGCGATCTCGTCCTCAGAGAGCTCGCGGGGCACGGTGTGCTCTGGATCGAAGGCGATCCGGGACGGGCCGACCGGCTGCCAACCGCCCTCTTCGACCGTGACGCTGCCATGCTTGCCCAGCCAGGGGCGATGGGTGCTGGCCTTGCGTCCGGCGTGGGCAAGCTGGATGCCCGGCACAGCGCCTTGGGCAGTGATGAAGCGGGTGATGCGTTGCAGGGGTGGGATCTGTGCGTCATTCCACAGGCCCAGGTCCTCGGCACTGATACGGCCGTCGGGGGTCACCGCCGTCGCTTCGGTGATCACCAGGCCAGCACCACCAACGGCGCGGCTGCCCAGGTGCACCAGGTGCCAGTCATTGGCCAGACCATCTACAGCGGAGTACTGGCACATGGGGGAAACGGCGATGCGGTTGGGCAGGGTCAGCTGACGCAGGGTGTAAGGCTCGAGCAGCAGGCTCATGAGGGCACCTCCCAGGGACTCCAATGGTTTGGCCGGTCCGGGCACTTGTGTGGGGCCTTGGTCCGGTATCGGTCTTTTTCAGACTAGACCAGATAGGGGGTGGTGGTTTTTTTGTGTTGGGTTTGGGTTATCAGGTTGTGTGAATATCCGGTGTTGGTGGTGGCGCCACCGGCGCTTTTCGCCTTTACGGCGACCTACTTTTGCTCTTGGGCAAAAGTAGGCAAAAACCGCTGGCTCCCACATGCGGCCCCTGCGCTGCGCTCCGGGGTCCCCTCGCTGCGGTGTCTTGCGGGGCTCCGCGGCCTCCGGCTGGCTACACCAGCCTCCATCTCGCGACTTCGGCTCACGCCGAAGGGCGCTGCGCGCCTGCCCCTACAGACACCTCCACTCGGCCTTCTGAGGTCGCGATAGGTGGCGTCTGGACTATCGCGTATCAAAAGCAACGGCAACGGCAAACAAATTAATTGTTTGGGTGTTTGTTCCGGCCTATTTGCGGGTAGGAACGCCGAACCGCCGCTCCTACAGGCACAGCGCCGCTCTCAAGAGCTGCGGTGAGCCTGTGTGAGCGGCGGTTCGGCGCCCCGGTTTACCCGCGAATGGCCCAAAAGCTCACCACAAAAACCACTCAATGAAACAACGCCAGCCCAGGCGCCGCCCGTAACTTGCGCCCCATCAGCAGGCCGAGCGGAGGTGTCTGTAGGGGCAGGCGCG
>NZ_FMYX01000024.1 GCF_900102675.1 Pseudomonas guariconensis | reverse complement strand
GAGAAGGGCGAACAGGGTGCCAGCGCGATCTGGATGCGTGCGCCATCGCCGCGCTCGTGGTAGCTGTGGATAAGTCGTTGGCTGTCGGCCAGGATCACTTCGCCCTGTTGCACGGTCTGCTGTGGCGGCAGGCCACCGTCGGCCTCTCCCAGGCTCATGGAGCCGCGGGTCAGCATGGCGCGCATGCCCAGCTTGCGCACGGCTTCGACTTGGACGTCGATGGCGTTGTCCAGGCCCTGTGGGAACAGGTAGTGATGGTCGGCGGCGGTGGTGCAGCCGGACAGCAGCAGCTCCGCCAGGGCGACCTGGCTGGCCAGCTCCAGCTTGGCTGGGGTGAGGCGTGCCCAGACCGGGTAGAGGGTTTTCAGCCAGGGAAACAGCGGCTGGTTGACCACCGGTCCCCAGGCGCGGGTGAGGGTCTGGTAGAAGTGATGATGGGTGTTGATCAGGCCTGGCAGCACTACGTGCTCACGGGCGTCGAAGGTCTGGTCGCAGGGCTTGCTGGGTGTTTCGCCAAGGGCGAGCAGTTCGGTGATGCGGCCATCTTCGATGACCAGGCCGCCACGGGCGTCGGTGCCGTTGGCAGTGAAGATGGCAAGGGGGGATTTCAACCAGGTACGGGTCGCAGGCATGGTGCCGGCTCCTCTGAAAGTGGGTTCAGGTTAGCCAGCTCAGTGTTGCCCTGTCTGCTGATCCAGGTTCGCCGTGGGCGAGGCTCGCAGTCTACTGCCTCGCCACACGGCTTTCAATTCACCAGACGAGCGCTTCACCTTTGTAATTGATAAAGCGCAGCCCTGCATTGCCGCTTTGCGCCTTGACCTGATCGAGCATGCCACGGGTACTGGTGAGCACATCGATTTCGGCATTTTCGCCGCCCATTTCGGTCTTCACCCAGCCCGGGTGCATGGCCAGAACGCACAGGTCCGGACGCTGCAACTCGACCACGAAGCTGTTGATCATCGAATTGAGTGCAGCCTTGCTGGCCTTGTACAGGCAGATCTCGCCACCATCGGGAATGGTCACGCTGCCCAGGATTGAGCTCATGAAGGCTAGCACGCCAGTGCCCTCCCGTACCTGGCCGGCCAGGCGACGGGCGACGCGAATCGGTGCCACGGCATTGGTCATGAACAGCTCGCCCAGCGCGGCGGTGCCTACTGTTTCCAGGTCTTGCGGCAGTGGGCCCATGACCCCGGCGTTGATGAACAGCAGATCCAGTACTTCACCCTGCAGGCGTTGACGCAGAGCATCGAGCTGGGCGGTGTCGTTCATTTCCAGGGTCTCGATGCGCACGCCAGGCACGGCGCGCAGGGCCTCGGCCTTTTGCGGGTCGCGTACGGTGGCGATGATGTTCCAGCCGTCCTCGTGCAGGCGTTGCACCAGGCCCAGGCCCAGCCCGCGGGAGGCGCCGATGATCAGGGCGGTTCTGGTAGTGGACATGAGGGGCTCCTTGATCTTTGAAAGTCGGGGTATTGAGGATAATTCAGCGAACCGAATGCTGCCCGGTCGTGACTTGAACAAAAAATGACCATTCGATAGAAGGCCCGTGAATCCGGGCGTTTGCCCCAGGGATGCACGGGTTATCCACAATCCCCTCCACATTATCTGTGAGCAAGGCAGCACGTGATTGCAGGTGCTTCAATCAGGGAAAGGGATCGCTGAATTGGGGATAACTTGCTGTTATTCAGGTGCTTGCGACGCTGTCATGAAAATGTGATCAAAATATGATCAATGCCCTGCAGGCCTTGTGGTGAAAGGGCTGTAATCAAATGCCCCAAGCTTATCCACAGGCGGACCCACAGTAGTTGTGAGCAACCGCAGTGCTTGGGTTACTCACAGGGCGCCAGGCGAATGCGTCCGCGGCTCAGATCCGCCAACTGTTGTTGCAGTGTCTGTAGATGCGCCTCGCCAACCGCAACCTGTAGGTCCACGCCGTTGGCAGTGAACTGTTCGTCCAATACCAGACCGTCGACTTCCGCCAGACGCAGCTTGAGTAGCGCCAGTTCACTGAAGGTACAACTGCAGTGGTACTCGCTGCGTTGGACAAGCAACCGCTTGGGCGCCTGTTGCAGGCATTTATTGGCCCCACCCCCGTAGGCCCGGGCCAAGCCGCCGGTGCCCAGCTGGATGCCGCCATACCAGCGGATCACCAGCACCACGACCTGGTCGCAGTCCTGCGCCTCGATGGCGGCCAGGATCGGCCGACCTGCAGTGCCACCGGGTTCACCGTCGTCGCTGCTGCGGTACTGGGCTCCGAGCTTCCAGGCCCAGCAGTTATGGGTCGCTGCCAGGTCGCTATGGCGTTCGATGAAGCTCATCGCCTCGGCGGCACTGGTGATCGGGCCGGCAAGGGTGATGAAGCGGCTCTTGCGGATTTCCTCGCGGAACTCGCAGAGGTCAAGCAGGGTAGAAGGCATAAGTCCGGGTCAGGCTGTGGGGGTGATGCCGCAGCCTTTGAGAATGATGTGGATAAGGTTGTTGCTGGCGTCTTCCATGTCCTGTTTGGTCAGGCGACTGCGCCCGGTGACCTGGCAGATCTGGGTCGCGAAGTCGGCGTAGTGCTGGGTGCTGCCCCAGAGCAGAAAGATCAGGTGGACCGGGTCGACGCGGTCCATCTTGCCAGCATCCATCCAGGCCTGGAACACCGCGGCACGGCCGCGGAACCATTCGCGGTAATCGGCGCTGAAATACTCGCTCAGGCAGTTTCCGCCACTGATGACTTCCATGGCGAAGATCCGCGAGGCCTGCGGGTTGCGTCGGGAAAACTCCATCTTCGTGCGGATGTAGTGGCTCAGCGCTTGGGCAGGGTCGTCCTCGACGCTCAAGGCGTTGAAGGTGCTGTCCCACAGCTCGATGATATTGCTCAGCACGGCGATGTACAGGCCAAGCTTGTTGGTGAAGTAGTAATGCAGGTTCGCTTTGGGCAGGCCGGCCTTCTGGGCGATGGTGTTCATGCTGGTGCCCTTGAAACCATGGCGGGCGAACTCGTCTTCGGCGGCCTGGATGATGGCCTGCTCGTTCTTCTGGCGAATGCGGCCTGCGGGTTTGCCCGAGAGGGGCGGACGATGCGCGGGAACTTCAAGGGTCATGGACGATTCCGTACGAGTCTGTGGCAACGGCTGCCGGACAGATTACCTTCCTCTGAGCACCTGACAAGCATTAGCGGCAGAGTCAGGCATCAACGTGTCGCAGCCAGGCTTTCCAGGAAGCTTTCGAGCACAAGGTTTGGACGCCGCCCCTTGCGTGTGACCCAGCTAAGGCTCAGGTCATAGAAGCGCTCGAGGGGCTTGAGTGCACGCAGGCGCCCCTGCTGAACCCAGAACATCGCGTAGTGGTCAGGCAGATAGCCGATGTAACGCCCGGTGAGGATAAGAAACGCCATGCCTTCGCGGTCCGATGCACTCGCCGTGCAGTGCAGCGCCTGGTAATGCGCCTGGATATCGGCTGGCAGGCGAAAGGTCGGCGCGATGGCGTCCTGGCTGTTGAGGCGTTCGTCGTCGATCTGCTGATCATCTGCGTAGAACAGCGGGTGCCCGACGGCACAGTAGAGCAGCGAGCGTTCGCTGTACAAGGGTTGGTACTCCAGACCCGAAAGCGGGCTGGTCTGTGGCACCACGCCGACATGCAGGCTGCCGTCCAGTACGCCTTGCTCGACCTGGCTGGGGGCGATCATGCGGATCTGGATGCGTACATCGGGGCCACGGTCCTTGAGTTCTGCCAGGGCATGGGTAATGCGCATGTGCGGCAGAGTCACCAGGTTGTCGGTCAGGCCGATGTTCAGCTCGCCGCGCAGATGCTGGTGCAGGCCGTTGACCTCGGTGCGAAAGGTTTCCAGGGCGCTGAGCAGTTGCAGGGCCGAGTGATAAACCTCCCGGCCTTCCTCGGTCAGTGAGAAACCGGCGCGGCCCCGTTGGCACAGACGCAGGCCCAGGCGCTGCTCCAGGTCGTTCATCTGCTGGCTGATCGCCGAGCGGCCGATGCCAAGAACGTTCTCGGCGGCGGAAAAACCTCCGCATTCCACGACGCTGCGGTAGATCTTCAGCAGGCGGATATCGAAGTCGCTGACTTGGGCAAGGGGCTGTGGGCGTTTCACGGGAAGCCTTCAATGGAGTGAGTCAGGGGCGCAACCTTAACCAAACCCTGTGCATAAATCAGTCGGCGAGCTGCAACCGTTCATTGCATATCTGCCTGCCCAGGCCCCTGACGGACGGATACCGGCGTATCGACCAAGTAATTGATCAGTAGCGGGTTATTGGTATGTGTTGATCTTGTCGAGCTTAAGTTTAGCCTGCATGAATCTAAAGATTAGAAAAGCGGCATTTTTCTTACGTTAGTCCCGTGACAACTTAGCTGCAACAACATCCATCGTTGCCTAATCGTCTTCCGAGGAACCGCCGATGAACATGCCCGCAACCGCCACCACCGGTATCGCAAGCCAGCTCAAGCTGGACGCCCACTGGATGCCCTACACCGCCAACCGCAACTTCCAGCGCGATCCACGCCTGATCGTGGCGGCCGAAGGCAACCACTTGGTCGATGACAAGGGCCGCAAGGTGTTCGATGCACTGTCTGGCCTGTGGACCTGTGGCGCTGGGCACACCCGCAAGGAAATCACCGAGGCCGTTTCGCGCCAGATGGGCGTGCTGGACTATTCGCCAGCCTTCCAGTTCGGCCACCCGCTGGCATTCCAGCTGGCGGAGAAAATCACTGAGCTGACCCCGGGCGATCTGAACCACGTCTTCTTCACCAACTCCGGTTCCGAGTGCTGCGACACCGCGCTGAAGATGGTGCGTGCCTACTGGCGCCTGAAAGGCCAGGCGACCAAGACCAAGATCATCGGCCGTGCCCGTGGCTATCACGGCGTGAACATTGCCGGTACCAGCCTCGGTGGCGTGAACGGCAACCGCAAGCTGTTCGGCCAATTGCTGGATGTCGACCACCTGCCTCATACCGTGCTGCCGGGCAACGCCTTCACTAAAGGCATGCCGGAAGAGGGCGGTATCGCCCTGGCGGACGAGATGCTCAAGCTGATCGAGCTGCACGATGCCTCGAACATTGCCGCCGTGATCGTCGAACCGTTGGCTGGCTCGGCTGGCGTTCTGCCGCCACCGAAGGGCTATCTCAAGCGTCTGCGCGAGATCTGCACTCAGCACAACATTCTTTTGATTTTCGATGAAGTGATCACCGGCTTCGGTCGCATGGGCGCCATGACCGGCTCCGAAGCGTTCGGCGTGACCCCGGACCTGATGTGCATCGCCAAGCAGGTCACCAACGGCGCCATCCCGATGGGCGCGGTGATCGCCAGCAGCGAGATCTACCAGACCTTCATGAACCAGCCGACGCCGGAATACGCCGTGGAATTCCCTCACGGCTACACCTACTCGGCCCATCCTGTGGCCTGCGCTGCCGGTATCGCTGCGCTGGACTTGCTGCAGAAGGAAAACCTGGTGCAATCCGCAGCCGAGCTGGCGCCGCACTTCGAGAAAGTGCTGCACGGTATCAAGGGCACCAAGAACGTCGTCGACATCCGCAACTATGGACTGGCCGGCGCCATCCAGATCGCCGCCCGTGACGGCGATGCCATCGTGCGTCCGTACGAGGCTGCAATGAAACTGTGGAAAGCAGGCTTCTATGTCCGCTTCGGCGGCGACACGCTGCAGTTCGGCCCAACCTTCAACACCCAGCCGCAGGAACTGGATCGCCTGTTCGACGCGGTGGGCGAAGCCCTGAACCAGATCGACTGATTTCTTCCGACTCTGACGGCAGGCGCATGTTCATGCGCCTGCATCAACCTTCTTTATCTGGAGTTTTGCATGAGCATCGTTCAGCACCTGATCAACGGCGAGCTGGTTTCCAAGGGTGAGCGCACCGCCGATGTCTTCAACCCGTCCACCGGCGAGAGTTCCCGCAAGGTCGAACTGGCCAGCCGCGCAACCATTCAAGAAGCCATCGACGCAGCCAAGGCAGCCTTCCCGGCCTGGCGCAATATGCCGCCGGCCAAGCGTGCCCAAGTGATGTTTCGCTTCAAGCAACTGCTGGAGCAGAACGAAGCACGTATCTCGCAATTGATCAGCGAAGAGCACGGCAAGACCCTGGAAGACGCTGCGGGTGAGCTCAAGCGCGGTATCGAGAACGTCGAGTTCGCCTGCGCCGCACCCGAGCTGCTCAAGGGCGAATACAGCCGCAACGTAGGTCCGAACATCGACGCATGGTCCGACTTCCAGCCGCTGGGCATCGTTGCCGGTATCACCCCGTTCAACTTCCCGGCCATGGTGCCGCTGTGGATGTACCCGCTGGCCATCGTCTGTGGCAACGCCTTCATCCTCAAACCGTCCGAGCGTGACCCGAGCTCGACCCTGTTCATCGCCCAATTGCTGCATGAGGCCGGCCTGCCCAAAGGCATCCTGAATGTCGTCCATGGCGACAAGGAAGCGGTCGACGCATTGATTGAAGCGCCAGAGGTCAAGGCCTTGAGCTTCGTCGGTTCGACGCCGATCGCCGAATACATCTATGCCGAAGGCACCAAGCGCGGCAAGCGTGTCCAGGCTCTGGGCGGCGCCAAGAACCACGCGGTACTGATGCCCGACGCCGACCTGGACAACGCCGTCAGTGCGCTGATGGGGGCGGCTTATGGTTCTTGCGGCGAGCGCTGCATGGCCATCTCGGTTGCCGTGTGCGTGGGCGACCAGGTCGCCGATGCGCTGATCGCCAAGCTGGAGCCGCAGATCAAGGCGCTGAAGATCGGCGCCGGTACCTCCTGTGGCCTGGACATGGGCCCGCTGGTGACCGCGGCTGCCCGTGACAAAGTGGTTGGCTACATCGATGACGGTGTGGCGGCTGGTGCCAAGTTGGTCGTCGATGGGCGTGGTCTGCGCGTGACCGGCCATGAGGATGGCTATTTCGTGGGCGGCACCCTGTTCGACCACGTCACGCCAGAAATGCGCATCTATAAAGAAGAGATCTTCGGCCCTGTGCTGTGCGTGGTACGTGTGAAGAGCCTCGAAGAGGCCATGCAACTGATCAACGAGCATGAATATGGCAACGGCACCTGCATCTTCACCCGTGACGGTGAAGCGGCGCGCCTGTTCTGCGACGAGATCGAAGTCGGCATGGTAGGGGTGAACGTGCCGCTGCCGGTACCGGTTGCCTACCATAGCTTCGGTGGCTGGAAGCGTTCGCTGTTCGGCGATCTGCACGCTTATGGCCCGGATGGTGTGCGCTTCTATACCCGTCGCAAGGCTATCACCCAGCGTTGGCCACAGCGTGCCAGCCATGAGGCTTCGCAGTTCGCGTTCCCAAGCCTGTAAGAGATAGAGCAAGCCCAAAAGCAAAACGGGGAGGCCGCCAGGCCTCCCCGTTTTGCTTTTCAGCCAGATTAAGGTTTTTTGAAAATAAGTGTTGACGGGGTTTCGAATCCCCTTATAATGCGCCCCACTTCCGACGCAGTCGAAACGCAAAACTCCTTGATAATCAACGAGTTGAACGCTTCAAGTAGTATCGGAAGGGCTTCGGTCTTCTGATCGGCAGCGGTGAAAAAGGCAGTTGACAGCAGGTTTTAACGCTGTATGATTCGCCTCCCGCTACGAGAGATCGCAGCGAGTTAAGCGGTTGAAGTTGAACGGGTTTCTCGGAAAAAACTTCAAAATAAACGCTTGACAGACTTAGAGGAAAGCGTAGAATGCGCGGCCTCGGTTGAGCAAAGCGCTTAACCAAATCGCTCTTTAACAATCG
>NZ_FMYX01000001.1:550000-657213 GCF_900102675.1 Pseudomonas guariconensis | reverse complement strand
AACTTCGCCCAGGCCACGCCCGATACACCGCGCACCCATGCGGCGATGCGCAACTGCGAACTGACGGTGCACATCGCCACCAAGCTCAACCGCTCGCACCTGGTGACCGGCCGTGATGCGTTGATCCTGCCGTGCCTGGGCCGCACCGAAATCGACCTGCAGGCCGAAGGCCCGCAAGGCGTCACGGTCGAAGACACGTTCAGCATGGTGCACATCTCCCACGGCCAGCTCAAACCCCGCTCGCCGCACCTGCGCTCGGAGCCGGCGATCATTGCCGGCATGGCCAAGGCGACCCTGGGCAATCATCCGATCGATTGGGAATGGGTGATCGGCGACTATGCCCGCATCCGTGACCTGATCGCCGACACCATCGTGGGCTTCGAGGATTTCAATGCCCGACTGCAGCAACCGGGCGGTTTCCACCTGGGCAACGCGGCGGCCGAGCGCGAATGGAACACCGCCACCGGCAAGGCTCAGTTCACGCCCAGCGAACTGCCTGAGCAACTGGTCAACGAGGCCGTGCTCGAGCGTGGCGAGCGGCCCGATCTGATTCTGCAGACCCTGCGCTCGCACGATCAGTACAACACCACCCTGTACGGCCTGGACGACCGCTACCGGGGCGTGTTCGGCCTACGCGAGGTGGTGTTCGTCAACGAAGCTGACATCCGCCGCCTGGGCTTTGAGCCCGGCGAGCAGGTGGACATGGTCTCGCTCTGGGAAGACGGCCGTGAGCGGCGCGTATCGGGCTTTCAGTTGGTGCCCTACGACCTGCCTGAAGGCCAGGCCGCGGCGTACTACCCGGAAACCAACCCGCTGGTGCCCCTGGAAAGCTACGGCGACCGGACCTACACGCCCACGTCCAAATTCGTCGCCATCAGGTTGGAAAAGGCGCGGCCCGACAATCTGATCCACACCGTCGCCGAATAACCCTCACGTTCCCCTGTGCACAGGCCCTGGCCGGTAACGGCCGGCGGCCTGCAAGGATATTGTCATGTCGAATCTAGATGCGTTGGACCTGGCGCGGATTCAGTTCGCCTTCACGGTCTCGTTTCACATCATCTTTCCGGCCATCACTATTGGTCTGGCAAGCTTTCTGGCAGTGCTCGAAGGTTGCTGGCTGAAGACCGGCAACGCGGTCTACAAGGACCTTTACCACTTCTGGTCGAAGATCTTCGCCGTCAACTTTGGCATGGGCGTGGTCTCGGGCCTGGTCATGGCTTACGAGTTCGGCACCAACTGGGCGCGTTTTTCAGACTTCGCGGGCAGCGTGACCGGGCCGTTGCTCACCTATGAGGTGCTGACGGCGTTCTTCCTGGAGGCGGGCTTCCTGGGCGTGATGTTGTTCGGCTGGGACCGGGTAGGGCGCAAGCTGCACTTCTTCGCCACCATCATGGTGGCCATCGGCACGCTCATCTCGATGTTCTGGATTCTCTCGTCCAACAGCTGGATGCAGACACCGCAAGGTATCGAGATCGTCGATGGCCGTGTCGTGCCGATGGACTGGTTCAGGATTGTCTTCAATCCGTCGTTCCCGTACCGCCTGGCGCACATGGCGTTGGCCGCATTCCTGTCGACTGCGTTGTTCGTGGGCGCCTCGGCCGCCTGGCACTTACTGCGTGGCCGTGATACGCCACAGGTGCGCAAGATGCTGTCGATGGCCATGTGGATGATCCTGGTGGCCACGCCTGTGCAGGTCGTGGTGGGCGATGCCCACGGGCTCAATACCCTGGAGCATCAGCCGGCCAAGATCGCAGCCATCGAAGGGCACTGGGAAAATATCCCGGGTGAGGCCTCGCCACTGGTGTTGTTCGGCCTGCCGGACATGGACGCCGAAAGGACCCGCTACAGCCTGGAGGTGCCTTACCTGGGCAGCCTGATCCTGACCCACAGCCTGGACAAGCAGATTCCGGCGCTCAAGAGCTTTGCCAAAGAGGACCGACCCAACTCTACGATCATCTTCTGGAGCTTCCGGGTCATGGCTGGACTGGGCATGTTGATGCTGGCTTGTGCACTGCTGGCCTTGGTATTGCGCCGAGGCGGCGCCCTGTACCGCAACCGACTCTTCCTGTGGTTCGCCTTGCTCATGGGGCCTTCGGGCTTGATCGCCTTGCTCGCCGGGTGGTTCACCACCGAGGTCGGCCGTCAGCCGTGGGTGGTCTACGGCATGTTGCGCACCACGCAGGCGGCGTCCAATCACAGCGCCACCCAGATGAGCATCACCCTGGCGCTGTTCGTCCTGATCTACTTCTCGGTGTTCACGGTGGGTATCGGCTACATGATGCGTCTGGTACGCAAAGGGCCGAAGACCCATGAGGCGCACGTATTGCCTGAGCAACCGGGCCAACTTGCGACAGCGCGTCGTCCGCTGTCGGTAGCGGATTGATAGGGGAGCGCAAGCATGGCAATTCAAGGTATCGATTTGTCGGTCATCTGGGGCGTGATCATCGCCTTCGGCCTGATGATGTACGTGATCATGGATGGCTTCGACCTGGGCCTGGGGATCCTGTTTCCCCTGATCAGCGACTCCAGCGAGCGCGATGTGATGATGAACACCGTCGCGCCGGTCTGGGATGGCAATGAAACCTGGGCGGTGTTGGGGGCTGCGGCGCTGTATGGCGCATTTCCGCTGGCGTACTCGGTGATTCTCGAGGCGCTGTACCTGCCGCTGGTGCTGGTTTTGGCCGGGCTGATCTTCCGCGGCGTCGCGTTCGAGTTCCGCTTCAAGGCGCATCCGCGCAAGCGCCACCTCTGGGACAAGGCGTTCATCGGCGGCTCGGTGCTGGCCACGTTCTTCCAGGGCGTTGCCATCGGCACCTATATCTCGGGCATCCCCGTGCAGAACCGCCAGTTCGCCGGCAGCGCGCTGGACTGGCTGGCGCCGTTCCCGCTGTTCTGCGGCGTGGGCTTGATCCTGGCCTACGCGTTGCTCGGCAGCACCTGGTTGCTGATCAAGACCGACGGCATGCTGGAGTCGCGCATGCGCCATTACAGCCGTCCGCTGCTGTATTTGCTGGCAATGGTGATCGTGGTGATCTGTGCTTGGACGGCCTGGCTGCACGCCGACATTGCCCAGCGCTGGTTCGCCGGCAGCCACTGGATCCGCTCTGCGCTGATTGCCGGTTTGGCCGTGCTGGCGGTGGTGGTGATCCAGAAGACCCTGCGCAAGCGCCATTCGCATTTGCCGTTCATGGGAGTGGTGGCCTTGGTGTTTCTCGGCTACCTGGGACTTGCGATCAGCATCTGGCCTAACATCGTGCCGCCCTCGATCAACCTCTGGCAGGCCGCCGCGCCGCTCACAAGCCAGCTGTTTGCCTTGATGGGCGCGCTGTTCATCATTCCCATCATCCTGGCCTACACGTTCTGGAGCTACCACGTGTTCCGCGGCAAGGTCAAAGCGGGGGATGCTTACCACTGACCGCGCCTGGTGTTTGGGCGGGGCCTCTGGCTGGCCTGTGCTATACCGATAGACCAAGCCTGCGTCGCACAGCCGTGCGCAGGCGAAGGTTCCTGCTAGCTGACTGTCAACAAGGCGAAAGCTGTGATGAACATTTCCGAGATCGAACCCCAGGCTGTCGAAACCCCGATCACCCACAGTGCCATTTTCCTCGTGGCTACCTTGAACCCCGGCGACGCCAGCCGGGATTGCGTCCGCGGCTTGTGCGGCGACCTTGCCGGGCTGGTTCGCTCGGTGGGCAAACGGGTACCTTCGGGCAACTTGTCCTGCGTCGTGGGTTTTGGTGCGAGCGTGTGGGATGTGCTGTTCCAGGTACCGCGCCCGGCGTCGTTGCATCCGTTTCGTGAAATCGGCAGTGGCGATCGCGTGGCGGTAGCCACTGCCGGGGACATTCTGCTGCACATCCGCGCCGAACAGATGGACCTGTGCTTCGAGTTGGCTGCGCAGATCATGAAGCGTCTGGAGGGCGCCGTAACGGTGGTCGACGAGGTTCAGGGCTTTCGGTACTTCGACATGCGCAGCATCATCGGTTTCGTCGACGGCACCGAGAACCCCACGGGCCGCGAGGTCGGCAAGTTCACCCTCGTCGGCGACGAAGACCCTTCGTTCGCGGGCGGAAGCTACGTGCTGGTGCAGAAGTACCTGCACGACATGACCGCTTGGAACGGGCTGTCCACGGCGGAGCAGGAACACATCATCGGGCGCACCAAGCTTTCGGACATCGAGCTGGACGAGTCGGTAAAACCCAGCAACTCGCACAGCTCGCTGACCACCCTGGAAGAAAACGGCCAGGAGGTGAAGATCCTGCGCGACAACATGCCGTTCGGGCGCCCTGGGGCAGGGGAGTTCGGCACCTATTTCATCGGGTATGCGCGCTCGCCGGCGCCGATCGAGCAAATGCTGGAGAACATGTTCGTCGGCAAGCCGCCCGGCAACTACGACCGGCTGCTGGACTTCAGCCGTGCCGTCACCGGTGGGCTGTTCTTCGTGCCGTCGGCGACGTTCCTGGCCGTATGCGAACAGTGACCGGTTGATACGACAGCGCCCACGTGACGACGTGGGCGCTGTCGTATCCGGAACGTGCTCGATGTGTCCTTATCGCCTCTCCGAGCCCGCGACTGCGCGGCACTGAGCAAGGGCTACACATCGGGCCAGCACGATCGCGCTGGCTGATTACACTGTTGGAAGCGCCATACATGGAGTACCTGGGATGGGCTGTGTGCTGATCGTTGTCGCTCGCCAGTCGGCGGGCTTTGTGTCCGGGGTATGTGCGGCCAGGTGCCCTGGGGGACTGCGGCGATGAACACCCCCGGGCGTGGCCTTTCTTTGCAGCTTCTGGTGGCGCTGGCAATCATGCTGGGCATGTTGCTGCTGGGCGCAGGCCTGGCCTGGCAGGGCTACAGCGGAGTTCGAGAGACCCTGCTGGCCGCCGCTGGGGATACTGCCCAGCAGGTGGGCAAGACGATCGACGAGCGTGCCCGCCGGCTGGTCGATCCGGTACAGAGCAGTCTGCGGTTGCTGGCCGCCGATCCGCTCGCCGGCGACCTGGCCCAACGCCTGGAGCGGCTCCCGCAACTGGTCGAGAGCCTGAATGCCAACAAGATGCTCAGCGCCGCCTATGTGGGTTACGCCAATGGCGAGTTCCTGCTCGTGCGCAGGCTTCGGGAGCCTCAGCTGCTCGAGCGTTTCGCGGCGCCACCTGGCACGGCCTTCCTGGTGCAGAGCGTTAGCCGGCAGGCGGGCGGGTCGATGTCGGGCCAATGGCGATTCTATGACCGCCAACTCAACCTGCTCCAGGCCCAGGACAAGCCGGACTACCAGTTCGATCCACGCGCGCGCCCGTGGTTCGTCGAGGCTTCAGGGCAAAGCACCACCGTGCTGACCCGCCCTTATGTGTTCTTCACCACCCGCGAGGTCGGCATGACCCTGGCCCAGCGCAGCGTCAAGGGCGAGGCGGTGATCGGCATGGATGTCTCGGTCGATGACCTGGCCAGCGAAAGCCGGGACCTGCGCATGACCGCAGGGACCGAGCTTGCGGTGATCGACGATCAAGGCAGCGTGGTGGCCTATCCGGATCTCAAGCGGGTCATCGTGCACGAGGGCGAGACGGTGCGCCTGTCGCGCATCAGTGAGCTGGGGATTCCCAGCCTTGCGCAGCTGTATGCCGACCAGTCCCAAGGCGCCAGCCCCAAGCGTTTCCAGGTAGACGGGGAAGCCTGGTACGGCATGCGTGTACCGCTCACCAGCTTGGCCGGGCAGGACTTGCAGGTGCTGATCGCCGTGCCTGGTCATGAACTGTTGGCGGGTGCGCGCAAGGTGTTGTTTGAGCAGTTGCTCTGGACCGCGGCGCTGATGGCCGTTTTGCTGGTGCTGGGCGGCTTGCTCGGCCAGCGTATCGGTCGTCCGTTACGTCTGCTGGCCGAGCAGGTGCGCGGCCTGGCAGGTTTCGACTTCAGCCGCGAGGTGGGGGTCAGGTCACGGGTGTCGGAGGTGCGCGAGCTGAGCCAGGTGCTCAGCCGCATGTCCGGGACGATCCGCAGCTTTCAGGCGATCACTCTCACGCTCAGCCGTGAGAGCCAACTCGAACGCATGCTCGAAGGCGTGTTGGCGCACTTGGTCGATGCCGCCGGCGTGCACGCCGGAGCGGTCTACCTGTTCGATGCGGAGCCTGCGCAGTTGCGCCTGGCCACTTGCTGCGGTAGCGAGGCCTATCCAGCGCAGCTCCAGATTCAAGCGGACGATCACCGGGACTTGGCGGCAGTCGTCAGCCATGCCCTTGAACTGTGTGGGCGCAGCCTGGCGGTCGTGCTCAACGACCGAAGTCAGGCGCTGCTCGGCATTCTGGTGCTGCAATTGGAAGCTGATCGGACAGGCGAAGGGGTGGGGCAGCCATTTCGACGCTTTGTCGAGGAGTTGTCCGGCGCCGCGGCCGTGGCCATCGAAACACGTCAGTTGGTCGAGGCTCAGCAACGCCTGCTCGATGCCATGATCAAGTTGTTGGCCGATGCCATCGACGCCAAGAGCCCCTACACGGGAGGTCATTGCGAGCGGGTGCCGCAACTGGCCCAGATGCTGTTGGACAAAGCCGTGCAAGCCGACAGCGGCCCTTATGCCGACTTCACCCTGAGTGATGCCGAGCGCTATGAGTTCCATGTCGCTGCCTGGCTGCACGACTGCGGCAAGGTCACCAGCCCCGAATACGTGGTGGACAAGGCGACCAAGCTGGAAACCCTCTACAACCGCATCCATGAAATACGCATGCGCTTCGAAGTGCTCTGGCGCGATGCCGAGCTCGATTACTGGCGTGGGCTGGCCAGCGGCGCGGATCAACCGCCACTGCAGCGTACGCTCGAGCGCGCCCAGGCCGAACTGCAGGAAGCGTTTGCCTTCGTTGCCAAGGCCAATATCGGTGGAGAGTTCATGCAGGAGCAGGACATCGAGCGACTGCAGCGTATCGGCCAGCGGCGTTGGCAACGGCACTTCGACAATCGGCTGGGGCTCTCGCGGGACGAGGAAGAGCGATTGGCAGGTGTTCCTCCCGTGCCGTTGCCGGCCGATGAGCTGCTGCTGGCTGACCGCGATGATCACCGGATGCCCTGGGGGGCGCGCAAGCCACCTGTGGCCAAGGATGACCCGCGCAACATCTGGGGCTTCGACATGCGCCTGCCGGCTCATGCCAGTAACGCCGGTGAGCTGTACAACCTCTCGATCCGCCGCGGCACGCTCAACGAGGAGGAGCGCTTCAAGATCAACGAGCACATCGTGCAGACCATCATCATGCTCGACTCACTGCCGTTCCCACGTCATCTCAAGCGTGTCTCGGCCATCGCCGGCAGCCACCATGAGCGAATGGATGGCGCGGGCTATCCGCGCCGGCAGGGCAGGGATGACTTGGGGATTCCTGAGCGGATCATGGCCATTGCCGATATCTTCGAGGCTCTGACCGCTGCCGATCGGCCTTACAAACCGGCCAAGACCCTGTCCGAGTCGGTGAAGATCCTGGTCACGATGGCCCGCGACAACCACATCGATGGGCAACTGTTGCGGTTGTTCCTCACTAGCGGGGTGTACCAGGAATATGCGCAGCGGTTCTTGCGTCCCGAGCAGATCGACGAGGTGAATGTGTCGTATTGGGTGGGGCAGCTTTAACGTGTAACTGGGCTGTATCGGTCCGATCAGCCCACCCTGGGCGAGTCTCGTGAAGACGCGGTCGCTTGCCCGCGCTATTTGATACACCGCATCACAAATGAAGTGCTCCGGCCTGTATTTATCCTTCCATGGCAACTTTCTACAGTCTTCTCCACCTGCTGCCCCGTCATTCCGACACCGCAGCGAACGGAGAGCACACCATGCCTTTCATCAGCGTACGTATCACTCGCGACGGCGTCACCGCGCAGCAAAAGGCCCAGGTGATCCAGGAGATCACCCAAACCATGGAGCGTGTCCTGAACAAGGACCCAGCGCTCACCCATATCGTGATCGAAGAGATCGACACGGATAACTGGGGGTACGCGGGCATGACCACGACGGCCTATCGCAAGCAGCAGGCGCAGTGAGCTGTTCGCGCAAAACGCTAGCGCAACGCTTTTCCTGAACTCATCGCTTTGACCGAGGAATCACCATGAACACTTCAAGCAAGGTCGTCATTGTTACCGGCGCCTCCCAAGGCATTGGCGCAGGCGTCGTCAAGGGCTTTCGCGAACGCGGCTGGCAGGTGGTCGCCACCTCCCGCTCCATCCAGCCGTCGAGCGACCCGGACATCCTGACCATCGCTGGCGACATCGCCGACCCGCAGACTGCCGAGCGCGTCGTTGGCGAGGCGATCGCCCGCTTCGGGCGGATAGACACCCTGGTCAACAACGCCGGCATCTTTGTCGCCAAGCCGTTCACCCACTACACCCATGCCGATTACGCGCAGGTCGTGGCGACCAACATGAGCGGCTTTTTCTACATTACCCAGCAGGCGATGGTGGAAATGGAAAAGCAAGGGCGCGGCCATGTCGTCAGCATCACCACCAGTCTGGTCGATCATGCGATCGACGGCGTGCCTTCGGTATTGGCGTCCCTGACCAAGGGCGGGATCAATGCGGCGACCCGATCCCTGGCGATCGAATATGCCAAGCGCGGCATTCGGGTCAACGCGGTCTCTCCAGGCATCATCAGAACGCCGATGCATGCTGCTGAAACCCACGAGGCGCTGGGCAAGCTGCACCCGGTCGGTCATATGGGCGGGATTGACGATATCGTGCAGGCGATCCTGTACCTGGAGGGCGCAGGTTTCGTCACCGGCGAGATCCTGCATGTAGACGGTGGCCAGAGCGCAGGCCATTGATCCGAAGGTGGCTTTACCGGCTCGCACGGGCGGTAAAGCCGTTGGGGTCACGATGCTTTTCTGTTGCCGGGTGTGGTAAAGATCTGCCTTAGGATCTTCCTACCCGGTACCTGTGATGAAGCGCCATTTCGACGATTTGCAGTTGGGCAGCATCGAATTGTTCTGCCTGGCTGCAGAGGCCGGTAGTTTCACTGCCGCGGCCCAGCTTGCCGGTGTTACCCCCGCGGCGGTCAGCCGCTCGATTCTTCGTCTGGAGAAGCGACTGGGGTCGCGACTCTTTGCCAGAACCACCCGCAGCATCCGCCTGACCGAGGCCGGGCGAACCTTCTTCGAGCAGTGCAGCCAGGCGCTCAGTCAACTGGTGGAAGCCCAGCAAACCGTCATGGGTGCGCAGGCGACACCGTCTGGGCGTTTGCGTATCAGCCTGCCGACCACCTACGGGCATCACCGCATCCTTCCGTTGCTGCCGCTGTTTCGCGAGCGCTATCCGCAGGTCACCGTGGAGATTCACCTGGGCAACCGGAACATCGACTTCGTGGCGGAGGGGTACGATCTGGCGATCCGGGTCAGGGCTCAGCCGGATTCGACGCTGGTCGCGCGCTTGCTCGAAGACGCCAAGCTGGTCGTGGTGGCCTCGCCTGCGTATCTGGCCAAGGCCGGCACACCGCAGGTGCTTGAGGATCTGGAGGCTCACGAGTGCATTCAGTTCGAGCTGCCCAGCAGTGGGCGGCGGATTTCGTGGCTGTTCCAGGAGCAAGGCCGAGAGCGAGAGATCTTCACCGACGGTGGCTATGCCTGCTCCGACGATGTCCTGGGCGGTGTCACGCTCGCTGAACACGGTGCGGGGCTTTTCCAGACCTACAAGTTCATTGTCGAGCAACAGCTGGCCGATGGCCGTTTGATCGAGGTTCTCGCCGCTTATGGCGGGCGTTCCCGGCCCTATACCTTGCTGTATCCCCATGGGCGCTCCATTCCTCAGCGGGTCAGGGTCTTCGTGGACTTTCTGCTGCAGTACCGCGAGCAATGGGCAGCGCTGTAATCCGACGCCTGGGCTGAATGTATCTCTGTGTATCTAAGCGCCTGCTTGCAAGGCTTCGCTTACAAATGCCGCTACCTGCGGATACGTGCGCGATACACGCGTGAGGCCAAATGAACCTGCCTGAACGAAACGGCCCTAGGCCACGTTCCCCGGCACGTTCGCCCTAGCGGCCAATCGCATAGATATTTCGGAGAATCACCATGTCCCGTTCCCAGTTCCCAAGCAAGACCCGCCTCGGCCTGCTCACCATCGCCCTGGTCGGAGGCATCAACATGACATCCGCCGCCTTTGCCGTGGACGCAATGCCCCAGGGCTATCAGCTTGCTTCCGCGCAAAAAGCCGGGGAGGGCAAGTGTGGTGAGGGCAAGTGCGGTGCCAGTGGTGCCAAGGCGACCCAGACTGAAGGCAAGTGCGGCGAGGGCAAATGCGGTGCCGATGGCGCCCAGGCCAAGGCGACCCAGGCTGAAGGCAAGTGCGGGGAGGGCAAGTGTGGCGATGCCTCCTTTGCCCGTACCGACACCAACCATGATGGCCGGGTCTCGCGTGCCGAGCTGCTGGCGGTCGCGCCCAAGGCCAATGCCGAGTTCGATGCCATCGACGCCAATCACGACGGCTTCCTCTCCGAGGGTGAGGTGTACCAGTTCCGCAAGAACCAGTTCGACGCCAACGGCAAGCCATTCCCTTCCGATCTGTACAGCAAGTTGAGCCAGGCCAGGAACTGACCTTCGCTGATCGCCTCCCCGAGCACGTCGGCCGGGGAGGCGACAGCCCCCAGGAGATCACCCATGAGTACTTCGTTTGCCTTGCACGGTGCCGGGCTCGGCCTGCGTCGGTCGCTTTTGCCTGAGCTGCTGAACATGGATGTTGGGGCGGTGGATTTTCTCGAGTGTGCGCCAGACAACTGGATCGGCGTCGGCGGCGCCTACGGTGAGAGCCTGGCCCGCCTGGCCGAGCGCTTTCCGCTGTCCTGCCACGGCCTTTCGTTGTCCCTTGGTGGCCCCGAACCGCTGGATCATGAGTTCTTGCGGCGCATCCGTGCCTTTCTCGACCAGCATGATGTCCCGCTGTTCAGCGAACACCTGAGCTATTGCAGCGATGACGGCCATTTGTACGACCTGATCCCCATGCCTTTCACCGATGAAGCGGTGCGCCATACTGCCAGGCGCATTCGTGAGGTTCAGGATGCCCTCGGTCGACGCATCGCTGTGGAGAACATTTCCTACTATGCGGCGCCTTACCAGGCGATGTCCGAGATCGATTTCTTGTGCGCGGTGCTGAATGAGGCCGACTGCGATCTGTTGCTGGACATCAACAACCTGGTCGTCAACGCCTGCAACCACGGTTACGACGCTGACGCTTTCCTTGCCCGTGTGCCAGCCGGGCGGGTGGCTTGCCTGCATGTGGCCGGTCATTACGATGAAGCGCCTGATCTTAAGATCGATACCCACGGTGCTGCGGTGCAGCATGACGTCTGGCAATTGTTGCACAGCGCCTACCAGTACCTGGGGGTGGTGCCGACTTTGCTGGAGCGCGATTTCAATTTCCCGCCACTTGCCGAACTGCTCGGCGAGGTGGAGGCCATCCGGATGCTGCAGGTCGCCGCGCAAGCGCCGGAGGTGCGTCATGGCTGAGACTTTGCGCGAACAGCAACTGTGCATGAGCCGTTTCATTCGCGATCCGCACGCCAACCCTGCACCGCCCGGCATCGAAGCGCGGCGCCTGGCGGTGTACCGACAACTGTTTCTGGGCAATATGCGGTCGCTGCTGGCTGGCAGCTTCCCTGTGCTGAGCGCCACGTTGCCCCAGGCGCAATGGCAATCGCTGACTGCGGATTTCTATGCCAGCCACCGCTGCAAGACGCCGTTGTTCACTGAAGTGGCAGGCGAGTGGGTCAACTACCTGGAGACCCGCGCCGACCTGCCGGGCTGGGTCGCCGAACTGGCCCACTATGAATGGGTCGAGACCCTGTTGTTGCTTAGCGACGCCACCGACGCGTCCCATGATCCAGAGGGCGACCTGCTCGACGGTGTGCCGCTGCTATCGAGCCTTGCCATGCCCTTGGCCTATGCCTGGCCGGTCAGCCATATCGGCCCCGACCACATTCCGCTGGCAGCACCAGCCGAACCCACGTTGTTGCTGGCGCGACGCGGTGCAGACCAGAAAATCCACTTCGCGCGGCTTGCGCCGTTGGCCCATGCGCTGCTGGTGTCAATGCAACAGCAACCGCTCACCGGTCGGGAACACCTCGCCGTGGTAGCTGATTGGGGGGGTGTCGAACGAGCGGCTATCGAATCCCAAGGCAGTGCGTTGCTCCATAACCTCAAAGCCCAAGGCGTCGTCATCGGCACCGCGTGACCAATCAAGCGCTTGACGTCAGGCTGCAGGCTAGGAGTCGTGGCGTTTTGAGCCGTAAATGCCGGGCCTGTGGTTGTTAAGGCATTTGGTCTGAAATTGCTGAAGAAAATGCATAGCGCGACGACTTCTGCCACTCATACAGGAACACAGATCTTCCTGTGTTTGACTTGAGGTAAGCGATCATGGCTAACAATCAAGACAACCGTGGCGACCAAGGCGGCAGCACCGGCGCAGGTCAACAAGGTGGCCAAGGGTCCAATCAGCAAAAAGGTGGCTCCGAATCCGGCCGTAAGCCTGAGGACAAAATGAACAAGGATTGGGATCGCTCCCGGGATTCGGGAAGCCAAGGTGGGCAGTCTGGCCAGAACATGACCGACCAAAAGAACCCCTCGCAGCAAGACCGCATGGGTGGGCAACAGCCGCAAGGCGACACTGAAAAGTGGGACAAAGACCGCTGATTGCCTTTGAACCGCGCTGGGGTGGATAAACCGCCCTGGCGCACCGGATTCACGCCATGGTGGCCGCCGCCGCTTCTTCCAACCACGTCAGCAACGCTTTCATTTCTTCCTGTCGCTCTCGGCCCGGCACGCACACCGCCATGTAACGTGGCCCTGGCAGGCTGATTTCAGGCCTGAAGGTCATCAGTTCACCTCGCTTGAGGCTGTCGGCCACCAGCACGTTGCTTGCCAGCACCAATCCATGGCCCGCGATGGCGGCCGCCAACGCATAATGCTCATCATCGAACTCACGCATGCGTGCCCGTCCCAGCCAGTGCGCACAGCCGGCGGCTGCACACCAGCTTTGCCAATTGATCGTGTCGCCTTGCGGAATCTGCCAGCGGAGGTCTATCAGCTGCAATTGGTTCTCATCCAGGCGGGCCAGCACGGCTGGTGCGGCATAGACCGAGAAGCGTTCGTTCATCAGTGGCTGGCTGAACAGCTTCGGATCTGGGCGGCTGACGGCTCGAATGGCGATGTCGACGCTGGAGTCACGTAACAGGTCCACCAGCTCGTTACGGGTGTCGACCCGTATGTCCAGCTGCGGGAAAGCACGATAGAAAGCGCCGAGCCTTGGGATCAGCCAGCTCGCGGCCAAACCGGGCGTCGTGGTGAGGGTGAGGGTCAGCGAAGTGGTTTTCGGCAGGAAGTGTTCCAGGCTCCGGCTGATATCGAGGAACGCTTGGTGGACCTGGCGATAGAGCTGTTCGCCTTGCTCGGTCAGTGCCACGCCTTGCCCGGAGCGCTCGAACAGCAACGTGCCAAGCCGGGCCTCCAGCGCCTTGACCTGGTGGGAAATGGCCGCCGGTGTGACAGACAGTTCCTCGGCGGCGGTCTTGAAACTGCCTAGGCGTGCCGCAGCCTCGAAGCTGCGCAGCGCGTTGAGCGCAAGCGTGGAGAACACCCACCACCTCCCTGGATGAATTGGATTGGGACCGGCTCAATTTATCTCATTTTTCCTGGCTTTCATCGGGCGCTAAGGTGAGCGGCACTCGCTCAATCATAGGTGCATCGTCATGCAAGGCCCTCTTCGAAAAGTCGTACAGGCTGTGCTTTATGAAGCCATCGCCGTCGCCGTTCTGTCACCTGCAATCGCCCTGGTCTACAAGAATGGCTTGGCGCATGCCGGTGCCCTGTCGTTGATGCTGTCTGCCAGCGCCTTGCTTTGGAACGTGGTGTACAACTACCTGTTCGAGTTCTGGGAGAGCCGTCAGGCGAACCGGGCGCGTACTGTCGGAAGGCGTCTGCTTCATTCGGTGGGGTTCGAAGGCGGGCTGGTGGTGCTGTTGGTGCCCTTGGTCGCCTGGTGGCTGCAGATCTCGTGGTGGGCCGCATTGGTGACCGATCTGGGGTTGTTCGTGTTTTTCTTCTTCTATGCATTGGTATTTCAGTGGAGCTTCGATCGTGTGTTCGATGTGCCTCTGTCGGCGCAGGGCAAGGCGCCGGCCGATGCGTGCACTGGGCCTTGAAAGCGCCTTCGGGCTGCACGCTTGACCTTAGGTTAACTCGAGGTTTCAGAATGCCCGCTCTCACCACTGGAGTAGCCCTATGTTCAACGATTCTCGTCCTGTGTTCGAGCTGTCCAATCCAGCTGGGTTGTATGACCCGCGCGATAATGGATATTCCCACGTCGCGGCAGTGGCACCTGGGACCAGGCTGTTGTTCATCGCCGGGCAAGGCGGTGAGGATGTCCATGGGCGACTGCCATCGGCGTTCTCTGAGCAGGCCAGACAGGCATTGGCCAACCTGAGCACCGCACTCCAATCGCAGGGCGCAAGCTTGCATCAAGTGTTCAAGCTGACCTTGCTGATCGTCGATCATGATGAGCATCGCCTGCGCGAGTGGGTCAGGGAGGTCGATCGGGTCTGGAAGGACAGGGCGCCCGTCTGTACGTTGATTCCGGTGTCACGACTGGCGCTGGATGGGATGCTTGTGGAAATTGAGGCGGTGGCTGCTTGTAGCTGAGCGGCATTCGCGAAACCTTACGGGCACAGGCTTCGCCCATGTCCATTGGATTGCGACAACTAAATTGAGCAAGACCATTTCTTGCACTTCGATCGCGGTAAGCGTTGTTGCAGTGTGTCGCAGTTCAGCCGCTGCGTTTGACCATGCCCAGTATGGTCTGGCGCAGCTCTTGCTTTGCCTGCTCTGCAGTGATGTCTCCCACTACCGCAGCATCGGACAGGGCGTCGGCGGCGCCAAGCATGGCCCACAGGCTAGCGCTCGATAGGCCAGCGGAGCCGGCGAAGGGCGCAAACACGTCCGCACATTTTTGGATGAATGCTTTCTGATATCGGCGTTTGACGGCCGCAAGCTCCGGAGACCCGCTGAGTGCCGCCAGGACCCCTTGGATCTCACGCCCTTGTGTCAGCACGCAATCGACATAGGCAGCGGCGAAGATACGTGCTTTGTCCGTCAACGTGGGCTCGGCGGTTGCGACGGCGGCATCGAAAAGGGCTGTCTGGCGGATGTCGTAGTCTTCGTAGAGGGCGGCGAGCAGGCCATTGCGGGTTCCGAAGTGATCGTAAACCACAGGTTTGGTGATGCCTGCTACATCGGCCAGGCGACCCAGCGTGAGGGCATCCGTACCCTCATCGCCGATCAATGCCCAGGAGGCCTCCAGCAACTGGCGGGTGCGGGCTTCTCGGGGCAGGCGTCGGCGCGAAGGTACGGAAGTTGGTGAAGTCATGCTGCCGATTGTCCCACTCTTGTTCAGTGCTGGGAAGCTGCCATACCGGCGCCTATCTTGTACGCAGTCTCCAGATGAACCTGCGGATAACCCTCATCCGATGCCAGAAGCAAGGTGGAGCTGTGCACACGGGCTCCGCAGTAATCGAAAATCCCGTGGTCGATCTGGGTCTTCATCGCAGGCCCGTAGCCGTGTCGAGTGAAGGTCCCTTCATCGGCGCCGCCAACGGCAACCAGGTGAACCTGCAGACGCTGCAGCTTTTTCACGACTTTGCCATTGCCACTGTCCTCGTAGGCCCAGCCCATCGAAAACACCCGATCAATCCAGCCTTTGAGCAAGGCAGGGAATGACCACCAATAGATCGGGTAAACAATGACCAAGGCATCGGCACGATCCAGTCGCTCTTGCTCACTGGCCACGTCAGCAGGCGCTGCGGCTTGTTTCATGAAGAGCGCTTGATCCTCTTGGTTGAAACGCGGATCGAAACCTTCGGCCGCGAGATCTGCAAATTCACTAGTGTGCTGCGCGTCAGAAGCGGCTATGCCCAGGGCGACGTGCCGGGCAATGGCATGAGTCAAGGAATCGGGATTGGGGTGGGCGACGACGATCAGGCTGTGCATGGCGATACTCCGGCAGTTTGGCGAGCGGCTGTCGAGATCATAGGTGTCCGCTGGCTGTTAGCTACGAAAAGTAACCTACCATTGGTAACTTGTCGAATGTCTTGCGCAGTGCCGGGCGACGGTACCGATTTGTAAGGTCGATCACTGTAGAACGGTGTTTCGGTAGAAAAGTTCTTGTCTTTGAACTATACGGCTATAAAAACCCAATTATTCGAAGTACATAGCAATGTATGTTGGAAATTTGGCATTTGTGAGCGATAAAACGCAATCCTCCTGAAGCGGCCAGGGTTTAGATTGGATCCAATGTCGCTCCGGTTCTGTTCGGGCGGCTACACAGCAAACCCAGGCAGAGGAGAAGCCGCCATGATGTTGAAGGATCCTTCCCGTAAGTATCGCCATTTCGCCACAGTCAATTTGCCAGACCGCCAATGGCCCAATCGCGTTCAAAAGGCCGCTCCCCTGTGGTGCAGTGTCGACATGCGTGACGGTAACCAGGCACTGATCGAGCCGATGAACGCTGAACGCAAGCGGCGTTTTTTCGACTTGCTGGTGAAAGTCGGTTTCAAACAGATTGAGGTAGGTTTCCCGGCCGCCTCACAAACCGACTTCGACTATGTGCGTGAATTGATCGAGAGCGGCGCCATTCCCGAGGATGTCACTATTCAGGTCATGACCCAGGCGCGCACTCACCTGATCGAACGTACTTTCGAAGCGCTCAAGGGCGTGCCACGGGCCATCGTGCATGTTTATAACGCCACTGCTCCCGTGTTTCGTGATGTGGTGTTCGGCGTGGATCGGGCTGGCTGCATCGAGATTGCCACTCAGGCCACCCGTGAGATCAAGGCGCTGATGCAGGCCAACCCGCAGACGCAGTGGACTTACCAATATTCGCCTGAAACCTTTTGCTTCACCGAGCTCGACTTTGGCCTGGAAATCTGTGAAGCGGTGATCGATGTATTCGATCCGACACCAACCAACAAGATGATCCTGAATCTGCCCACTACCGTGGAAGTCTCCACCGCTAACGTGTTTGCTGACCAGATCGAATGGTTTTGCCGCCATGTACGCAAGCGTGACAGTGTGATCATCAGCGTCCACCCACACAATGATCGTGGTACCGGCGTGTCTACTGCCGAGCAGGCCTGCCTGGCGGGAGCCGAGCGGGTCGAGGGGACGTTGTTCGGCAATGGTGAGCGTACCGGTAATGTCGATCTTCTGACCTTGGCGATGAACCTCTATACCAGTGGCATCAGTCCAGGGCTGGATTTCTCCGACATCATCCACGTCCAGCGCGAGGTCGAGTTGTGTAACCAGTTGCCGACCCACCCACGTCACCCCTACGCGGGAGAATTGGTATTCACGGCATTTTCCGGTTCTCACCAGGACGCTATCAAGAAAGGCTTCGCCCGCCGCCAAAGCGATCCCGACGGTTTCTGGGAGGTTCCGTACCTGCCGATCGATCCGGCCGACATGGGACGTAGTTATGAAGCCGTCATCCGGGTCAACAGCCAGTCAGGCAAGGGTGGTGTGGCCTATCTGCTGGAGCAGCAGGGTATCGTCCTGCCGCGCCGGTTGCAGATGGAATTCAGCGGGCTGGTGCAGCAGGTTGCCGATAGCGAAGGCAGGGAGATCACCCGTGAGATGATTTGGTCGTGCTTCACCGAACACTATCTGGAGCAGGGCAATCCATACACCTTGCTGCAACCGGTGCTCGCCACGGACGAAACCCGTACGTACCTTGACGCACAACTGGCAATTGACGGTGAGCACCTGGCGCTTGCTGGCGAAGGCAACGGCCCATTGGCCGCGCTGGTAGATGCGCTTGCCCAACAAGGTCTGGCCTTCGATATTGCCGATTACCACGAGCACGCTGTGCGTGATGGCGCCCAGTCCGAAGCCATCGCTTACATCGAGATACGTGTCAACAACCAGCTGCTGTTTGGAGTGGGCAGGGACGGCAGCGTGCTCCAGGCATCACTCATGGCTGTCGTGAGCGCTGTCTGCCGTGCCACGCGTCTGGGATTGCTCAAGTCTCTGAGCGTAACCGCCACGGCTTAGGCAGACCGCGCTTGGCGATCAAAGGCTGTCAGGATCGCCGAAGAACATCTGAATCCGCGACCTCAACCACCGCTCGGCCGGGTCGTTGTCCTGTGCGCCGCGCCAGGCCATGTGCAGCTCGAAGGTGCGCACGTCCAGGGGGAGGTCTTCGGCGCGCAGGCCGCCGGCGGCGGTCAGTGCGTCGGCGGTGTAGTCGGGCACCGTGGCGACGATGTCGGTGCCCGCCAACAGGCTACCCAGGCCGTTGAACTGCGGCACGGCCAGGACCACATGGCGCTTGCGGCCGATCTGTTCGAGGGCTTCGTCGATGAAGCCGGACAGATCGCCTGCGAACGACACCAGGGCATGGGGCCGTGCACAGAAGTCATCGAGGCTCAGGCTGCCGGGCATGCTATCGGCGCGCAGCAACTTGGGCTGGCTGCGGCGCAGGATCTTGCGCTTTGCGTTGGCTGGCAGTTCATTGGTGTAGCTCACGCCTACCGAGATCTCGCCAGAGGCGAGCAATGTGGGCATCAGCAGGTAGTTGACCCGACGCACCACCAGCACGATGCCCGGCGCTTCGGCGCGAATCCGTTTGAGCAACAGCGGCAGCAAGGCGAATTCGGCATCGTCGGAGAGGCCGATGCGAAACACCGAGGTGCTGGTGGCTGGGTCGAAGTCGGCGGCGCGGCTGACGGCCGTGGAGATCGAGTCCAGCGCCGGCGAGAGCAGGGCGAAGATCTCATGAGCCCTGGCCGAGGGCTCCATGCTGCGGCCGGTACGCACGAACAGCGGGTCATCGAAGAGGGTACGCAGGCGCGACAGGGCGGCACTGATCGCCGGCTGGCCGAGGAACAGCTTCTCGGCGGCACGGGTCACACTGCGTTCGTGCATGAGTGTCTCGAACACGATCAGCAGGTTCAGGTCTACGCGGCGCAGGTCGTTACGGTTCATCGAAGAGTGCTCGGCCTAGAGTAGGTCAGGGATGAATCTTAAGGCCAAAGGCTGGTACCCTGCACCGATTTCCGGGGACCAATGCACGGATTTGCCAGGAGCCCAATCGATGACAGGCATGTCAACTATTAATAGCCACTGATGGTCTTACGGTAAAAGCCCGGATAAAGTCCGTGGTAATACGAGATTCACGAAGGCGAGGTATGTGATGTCCCGCATGATTCGTTTCCACAAGTTCGGCGCCGCCGACGTTCTGCGCTGCGAAGAGCAGACCGAGCCGTCCCCCGCGACGGGCGAGGTGCAGATCCGCGTCCAGGCGATTGGCGTCAGCTGGTACGACGTGCTCTGGCGGCAGAACCTGGCACCCTCCCAGGCACGCCTGCCGGCGGGCATCGGTCATGAAATGGCCGGGGTAGTGACGGCGGTCGGCGAGGGCGTCGAGGATATCGCCGTGGGCGATCGGGTAGC
The DNA here is from genome assembly GCF_900102675.1 of Pseudomonas guariconensis. Classification (GTDB taxonomy): domain Bacteria; phylum Pseudomonadota; class Gammaproteobacteria; order Pseudomonadales; family Pseudomonadaceae; genus Aquipseudomonas; species Aquipseudomonas guariconensis. Next base: position 637,768 of record NZ_FMYX01000001.1, on the reverse strand, counting down.
CAGCTTTCCGGCCACCAGCGCCAACGAACACCCGGTCTATGGCGATGTCATCGTCCTGCCGCGTACCGCCATCACCCGTTATCCCGACATCCTGACGCCGATCGAAGCCAGCGTGCATTACACACCGCTGCTGATTGCCTACTTCGCCTACGTCGACCTGGCCCGTGCGAAAGCCGGCCAGACTGCATTGGTCACTGACGCCAGCCATTGCGCGGGGCCTGCCTTCGTGCAACTGGGCAAGGCATTGGGTCTGAAGGTGTTTGCCGCCACCAAGGACCCCGAGCAGCGCGACTACCTGCTGAGCCTTGGCGCCGAGAAAGTGATCGTCACCGAAGAGCAGGACCTGCTCATGCAGGTGGCCAAATACACCGATGGCCGTGGCGTCGACATGGTCCTGGACGGCATGGGCGGGCCGCAGATGTCGCTGCTTGGAGATGTCCTGGCACCGCGTGGCAGCCTGGTGCTGTACGGCCTGCAGGGCGGAAACCAGACGCCATTCCCGGCCTGTGCGGCGTTTCAGAAGAACATTCAGTTCTACGTGCACTGCATCGGCAATTTCACCGGTAAGCCGGAGCTGGGCATTGCGCAGGACCAAGTTGCCTTGCAACGTGCCCTGCGTGACATCAATCAGTTCACCGCCGATCAGTTGCTGACACCCCAGATCAGCAAGGTCTATCCATTCACCGATGTGGTCGAGGCACATCGCGAGATGGATGAATGCCCCTGTGGGGGGCGGATCGTCTTGACGATGGGTTAATGCCAAGCTTGTCATCGTGCAAAAAAAGCCCGGGCCTTTGGTCCGGGCTTTTTCTTTGGGTCGAGCTAAAGATAATTCCTACGCATCATTGAATATTGTCTTACAGGTAGAAGTTGACAATTAATAAATGAGGTGTGGGGCCGCAATCATGCAATTACGTCTTAACTTTTAACGATTAAAGCGGACGTGGGTGAATGGTTTTTTTACCCAGATCTGTATCTTTTATTCGTAATGCAACCTTCGATAATGACCCTGTACGGATGATTCATAGGAGCGATGGATGGGCTTGGGAAGGCTTTGGCGCGCGTGCGCCAGTGTGCGGGGTGAATTGGCTTGGGTGGTGTGCTTCGGTATTTCCCAAGACTTTGTAGGAAAGGTCAGCAAAGTTGGGCTGGCCCAACTGTTTATTTCGCACTTTACGTTTAAACACCGTGATGAAGAACAGGGAGTGTTCCGATGAGCAGTCTTCATGACCAGGCCATGCAGTCCATCTATCAACAAGTATTGGACCGTGTATGTAATCAGATGCCCCGCGGGCAACACGCCTCGCTGCAATTGTTGATCCAGCGGTTGACGGTCGCCGCAGGCGGGGAGCCGTACATCGGTGAGTTCCAGCTGGTGGTGGTGCTGGGGGGGGACCGTCGCAGTGCGCATCTGCTGGCGAATTTACGCGCTGCACAGTTAAGTCTGGCCTTGCGTGGCGGCCGGACCTTCCGTTTGAGGGTGATCGTGAGCTGTCTGCCCGCGCCCGACCCACATATGCAACTGAGTCATGAGCGCCTGTTCAACGCGCTGTTCATGCAGGATGACCCCAGGGTACAGCTGCTCATGCTGGAAGATGACAAGGTGGTGCCGTTCAGCACCTGCGTGGCACAAGCCGTGCGGCCTTGGGTGGCTTCGCGGCAGGCCTTGCTGATGTTCGGGCACCTCACCGAGGCGACGCCCAAGGCCCTGCTGGGCTGCCGCTTGCATCTGCAACTGGCTGGCGCCTTGCAAGGGACGCTCGATCACAGCGGCGCTGCCACCGCCTTGATCACGGCCTTGCCTGATCGTGAGCGCAGACGTGTCATGGCCTGGGGGCGGCGGATCTTGCGACTGACTGGGGAGCTCGAGGGGCTTGGCGACGTGGCTCGGTGTGCTGCGGCCTTGGCTGAGGGGTTGAGTCGCCTGCATATGCGGGTCGGGGCACCATTGGGACGGTGTCTGGACATGCCCACGGCAATGCGCCCTGAGTTGCCGCTCAAGATGTTGACGGTGGACGACTTGCTTTGCCCCTCGAGCGAAGCGCATCACCTGGACGCGATGCTGGGCCCGCCAAAAGAGCATGGCTTAGCCAATACGCCACTGGGCGCCTGGACAGCGTCCGGCATCGTGGAAAACCTGACGGGGGCGCATGCACATCTGCGGGCGCGACAGCCCCGGGAGCGGGAGGGGCAGCTCTCTATTAAGGATGCACGCGCCAGCTGGTGGCTGCGGGTACAGCAGCAGGGAAGGGTGTCGTTCCTGCAGGGGCTGGGGCTCAATGAGGAGCAACTCACGTGCCTGCTGTTCACCCCTTTCAGCGGGCGAGGTAAAAAACTGGCGGACTTCGTGCACGCTTGCCATCCACGCATGGGAGTGGCCTTGCCTTATCTGCACAAGGCACTGCAAGGCAAACCTTGCCCTGAAACCATCAAGCACTGGCTGGTGGACGTCAGTGGGTTGAGCCTGGTGCAGTTGCAGGCGATCTACGCGGCTCGCCTCGAGCCATCCGCTTGGCGTCTGCTGGTGAGTTTGACGCGGCGGGATGCAGCGCTGCGGTGGTTGCCACCCCTGGACTCTACGCCTGTGATCGTCCGCCAGGCGGCATTCTGATGGGGCGTTCGGCGCGTGGGGAATTCGCCTACCAGGGCGTATATCGCTATCTGGATGCCCTGATTGCCCAAGCCGATTATGCAGAACGGGGGCGTCTACCCTCCTTGCGCGACCTGGCCCGGCGCCTTCGGGTTTCGCTGGCGACCGTACAGTGCGCGTACAGCCTGTTGGAGCGTCAAGGCCGGGTTCGTTCGGTGCCCAAATCAGGGTACTTCGTGAATTTCGCCGAACCGCAGATCGCTTCGACAGGGGCGCATGCGCCCTTGGTCCCTCCGGTATCCGTCCTGGCCATGCCATCGCCTCATACACTGGAACGCACGTTGCTCGCCCATGAACGACGCCTCTCGCGCCAGGGCGGGCAGGCGACGTGGCGCTTGGGCAGCGGCGCGTTGTTGCGTAGCGTTTTGGCCGCACGCTACACCCGCGCTTCTGGCCATTGCTGGAATGCTCGGCACGTGCACTTGGCCACGGATGTACAGGCCTTGCTTGAAACGCTGTTGCTTGCCCTGCGTCTTCAAGGGGCAACGGCTGTGGTGGCAACCCCTTGCTGCTGGCGCCTGTTGCATGGCTTGCAGCAGGCTGGCATGCGAGTACTGGAAGCACCGTTGGCTGCTCATGGGGGGATGGACATGGGCGCGTTCACACGCTTGCTCGAACATGAGCCGGTACAGCTTGTGGTGATGCCTTCCTGCCTGTCCATGCCACTGGGCCGCCTGACGCCTGCGCAGGATCAGCAGCAACTGGCCCGTGTGCTCGCCGAGCATCCCGCTTTGCTGCTGGAGAATGACATGGACAGCGACCACTGTTTCGCAGGCCCTCCGGCGTCGCGGCTACGCGATGACATCGACGCGAGTCGCCTGCTGATACTCGGTTCGCTGGAGGCCACGTTGGGCGCTGAAGCGCCTTACACCTACCTGCTGTGTCGCCAACCCTGCGTCGACGAAGCCATCGCCAGACGAGGCTTTCTGTTACCCCCACTGCGTCAGCAAGCGGTAGCGCATACGTTCACAAAAGGGGAGGTCGACGATAGCTTGCCTGCCTTGCGCTTCGATCTGCAGACTCGAATGGACTACCTCTGCAGTCGAATCGAACTGCGTCTGGGCACGCACCTGGCGTTTGCCAAGCCTGATGGCGGGCGGGGGATCTGGGCACACCTGAACCAACCGATCGATATGGACGCCATTCTGGCGGCAGTGGCGGGTAGCCCGTTGTCTGTCATTCCTGGGGAGTTGTTCGGGCTCAAAGGCAGTTTCCCGCAGCACGTGCTGTTGGTCTGGTGCGCCGAGTCATGGGAGGGGCTGGACCAAGTGTTGCGCCGGCTGGGAAGGGTACTTGTCGGTCGTTGAGCGAGTGCGTCCGCTGATCGGTTCCGCCAGGGATCATTGTGTTTTCAATATTAAAGTGGCCAAAGTGAGTTAAGTCTTCATTGTTGCCTGAGTACGACATTTAAATAGCCTTGTACGACGCACTTTCAAGTTGGTTAATAACATTGGTGTGTCTTTTTATAGGCGGTGTTGAAACACGTTTTCCTACACGCTATAAGGGGCGACACTTTGTCTGGAGTCGTCTACATGGCCGTCGTATTTCGTCCGGGTCGCAGCTCGGATGCGCGTGACATTGCTCGGTTGTTTCAAATAACTTCCGAAGGGGTAGCCGATTATATTTGGAGCCAGTTGGCAGAACCGGGCCAGGATTTGCTGGATGTCGGCACTGCCCGTTATGCCCGTGATAACGTGGATTTCTCCTATCAAAATTGCCTAATTGCAGAAGCCGACGGGCAGGTCATCGGCATGATGCATAGCTACGCGATGCATCACGATCCAGACCCAGCCCCGATGACTGACCCTGTATTGGCACCTTATGCCGATATGGAAGTTCCCGACACGCTCTATATTTCGAGCTTGGCTCTTCACGATGGCTGGCGTAATCAGGGCTTGGGTGTACAGTTCCTTGAGCAGGCTCAGCAACGCGCTGATCAACTGGGGCTCAAGGGCCTGAGCTTGATCGACTATGCTGCGAACACCGGTGCCCGGCGCTTTTACGAACGGCACGGTTTCAAGATCGTCAAAACCTGCACGATCGTGCCCCACCCGATGGTTCGAGTGAGCGGGGAAGCCTATCTAATGCACAGGCCTTGACGGCACTTGAACGGGCATTGCAGGCCCCGTTTCAACGCAGTAGGGGCGGGTGCGGATCCATTTTTTAAGACCCTGAGCTCACCAGCGAGGCGACCTGTAGCACTTGCCAGTGCTTGGGGTCTGTATGTATAACCAGTGCCTGTTCCCATACCTGAACGCGCACCGTGATTGCCCATTCCGTCGACGACCCTCTTTATTACCTGCATAACTTCCGGCAGGTCCTGGCCTGGGTCGAGCAGCGCTACGCCGATCTGCTCGATGAGGTCGAGCACTGCTTTCTACAGGCGTTCGAGCGGTTGCCCGAGCCTGCCCAGGCCTTGATGGTTCGAATGGTCATGCGCAAGGGCGAACTGTTTCGCAGTGACAGGCTCGACTACGCCGAAATCGGTGATTGCTCATCGGCATTGCAACCACTGCTGGCGTTGGGGTGGGTCAGCGACGACGCCGTCCTGACCCTGGAGCAATTGTTCGATGTGCTGCGCAAACAGGAGCTGGCCCAATGCTTTGCCGCACATCTGAGCAAGCCACGGGCCGCCAAAGGCGAACTGCTTGCGCAGTTGCAGCCGTTGGCGCTGGCGCCCCGCACGTTGACTGAGTGGTTTGCGCAATCTCCGATACGTATCTTCCATTGGCGCCTGCAGCCATTATGTGATCGCTTGCGCCTGTTGTTTTTCGGCAATCTTTATCAGGACTGGTCGGAGTTCGTGCTCGCCGATCTGGGTTTGCTGCGTTATGAGCAAGTGCCGCTGAGTGTCGATTCACGCGTCTTGCGCCAGCGCACGGAGATCGACCTGGCCATGGCGTTGCACCAGTGCGCCGACCGGCTGGAGCAAGGGGAGGACGCCGACTCGCTGCTGGCCACCCTGGAGGGACTGCACAGCGACAACCCGTGGTTGGTACGGCGACGCGGGCGATTGATGTACAGCATCGGTCAGCAGTGCGAGCGCCGGGGGGACTGGGACCAGGCCTTGGTGGTATATGCCCGCAGTGATCATCCCGAAGCGCGTGTACGCCAGGTGCGGGTGCTGGAGCGCAGTGAGCAGTGGGACCGGGCGCAGGCACTGGCGCTGGAGTTGGCCGCCTCGCCTGCCAATGCGCAGGAACAACAAGCGTTGGCGCGCATGTTGCCACGCCTGGCGCGCAAGCTCGGTGGTCCGCCGCAAGCGCGCCGCCGCCCGGCGGACCTGGCGTTGATCGAGTTGCAGCTACCGATCGAACGTTCCGCCCTTGGTGTCGAAGAGGCGGTACGCCTGCACCTGGCTGAGGGCGCAAGCACCTGTCACTACGTCGAGAACACCCTGTTCAACAGCCTGTTCGGTCTTTTGTGCTGGGAGGCAATCTTCGCCCCGGTACCAGGCGCGTTCTTCCACCCTTTCCAGGCCGGCCCGCAGGATCTGCACGACAGTGACTTCCAGCAACGACGCGCGGCGTTGTTCCAGGCCTGCCTGAGTCGGCTCGACGATGGCAGCTACCGTCAGGCCATGCGCGACTGTTTCACCGCCAAGCATGGGCTGCAATCCCCGTTCGTATTCTGGCCGATGCTCACTCCCGAGCTGCTCGAGCAAGCCCTGGCGTGCATACCGGCGGCTCACCTCAAACAGTGTTTCATCCGTCTTTTGCAGGACATCCGCAGCAATCGCGCGGGCATGCCTGACCTGATCCAGTTCTGGCCTGCCGAAGGCCGTTACCGCATGATCGAGGTCAAGGGGCCTGGAGACCGACTGCAGGACAACCAGTTGCGTTGGCTCGCTTTCTGCCGTGAGCACGACTTGCCGGTGGCGGTGTGCCATGTACGCTGGACCGAGACGCCGACATGACCTACACCGTGGCAGTCCGTGCGTTGTGCGAGTTCAGCGCTAAGGTAGGCGACTTGGACCTGCGCTTCACGCCATCGCCCACGGCCCAGGAAGGGATCGCCGGTCATCGTCGGGTTGTGGCGCGGCGCGGCGCAGACTACGAGGCGGAGGTAGCGCTGCAAGGCCAATACCAGAGCTTGTGCGTGCGTGGCCGAGCCGATGGATATGACCCGGTGCGCAATCGTCTGGAAGAGATCAAGACCCACCGCGGCGACCTTGCCCGTCAGCCGCACAACCATCGTCAGTTGCACTGGGCGCAGGCCAAGGTCTATGCCTGGCTGCTGTGCCAGGCCCGGGGGCTGGAGACGATCGACGTCGCGTTGGTCTACCTGGACGTGGACAGCGACCGCCAGACACTGATCAGCGAAGAGCACAGCGCTTCGGACCTGCAACGCTTTTTCGAGGCCCAGTGCCAGCGATTTCTGGTCTGGGCCGAAGTCCAGCAGCAGCGCCTGGTAGAACGTGACAGGGATCTCAAGGCTTTGGGGTTTCCCTACCCGCAATTTCGCCAAGGCCAGCGCCAGTTGGCCGAGACGCTGTACAAGGCGGTGAGCACTGGCCGCTGTCTGATGGCCCAGGCCAGCACGGGCATCGGCAAGACCCTAGGGACTTTGTTCCCATTGCTCAAGGCCATGGCACCCCAGCAACTGGACAAAGTGTTCTTCCTGACCGCCAAGACTCCAGGCCGGGCCCTGGCGCTGGATGCCTTGCGCCAGATCACCGCTGCCACCCCGCAGCCGGCTTTGCGCACTCTGGAACTGATCGCGCGGGACAAAGCCTGCGAATACCCCGCAAACGCCTGTCACGGCGAGTCCTGTCCGTTGGCCCGAGGCTTCTACGACCGGCTGCATGCAGCGCGCGAGGAGGCGGCGCGCCGGCCGCTGCTCGACAAGGCGGTGCTCCGCGAGGTGGCGTTGACGCACCAAGTTTGTCCTTATTACCTGGGGCAGGAAATGGCGCGTTGGGCCGATGTGCTGGTGGCCGACTACAACTATTATTTCGACGCCCACGCCTTGCTGCATGCCCTTACCCAAGCCAACCAGTGGCGTGTGGCGGTGCTGGTGGACGAGGCGCACAACCTGGTCGAGCGGGGGCGGGGGATGTACAGCGCAAGCTTGGACCAAGGCCAGTTGGCCAGCCTGCGCCAGAGCAAACCCCCTGGCGTGGGCAGTGCCCTCGAGCGTTTGAACCGGCAGTGGAACGCCTTGTACAAGGCGCAACAAGCCCCTTATCAGACGCTCGATCGGCTGCCTGAAGACTTTCTGCGCACGCTTGCGCAGTGCATCGGCCTGATCCAGGAACGTCTGGAGCAGGCGCCTGGCGAGGTCGACCCGGCGCTGTTGCAGTTCTTCTTCCAGGCCCTGCAGTTCACCCGGGTCGCTGAGCTGTTCGACGATCACTTCATATTCGACGTGACATTGCGCACGGGCCCGCGCAAGCGTCGCTTGTCGACCTTATGTCTGCGCAACGTGGTGCCGGCGCGGCTGCTGGGGCCGCGCATGCAGGCGGCGCGTAGCGTCACGCTGTTCTCTGCCACCTTAAGCCCACGGCATTACTACGCCGACCTGCTGGGTATGCCGACCGACACGGCCTGGCTGGAGGTGGCGGCACCGTTTCGCGCCGAACAACTGGCGGTGCGCATCGTCAGCGAGGTGTCCACCCGCTACCGGGAGCGCCAGGCGTCGCTGGAACCGATCGTCGAACTGATCGCCGAGCAGTACCGCGCCCGGCCGGGCAATTACCTGGCGTTCTTCAGCAGCTTCGAATATCTAGGGCAGGTGGCCACCTTGCTGGCCGAACGTTATCCGGCAATCCCTCGGTGGGAGCAGGCGCCAGGCATGGACGAAGGCGCGCGGGAGGCGTTTCTGAAGCGTTTCGTGCCCGACGGCAAAGGTGTCGGTTTTGCCGTGCTGGGCGGTGCCTTCGGCGAGGGAGTCGACCTGCCTGGCAGTCGTTTGATCGGTGCGTTCGTCGCCACCCTGGGGCTACCCCAGGTCAACCCGGTCAACGAGCAGTTCAAGCAGCGCCTGGGGCGCCAGTTCGGCGCGGGCTTCGACTACGCCTATCTCTACCCTGGCGTGCGCAAGGTGATCCAGGCTGCAGGCAGGGTCATTCGAGGCGATCAGGACCGTGGGGTGCTGCTGTTGATCGACGAACGCTTCGCCGAACCACGGGTGCAGCAGATGTTCCCTGCCTGGTGGCAGACCGGTGGCGAATAAACCGCGCAGGCCCCATCGCACGGCGTTGCAACTCCCAGTACACTGCGTGTTCCAACACCAACATCCTGTTGAACTCGAGGTTCTTGCATGACGCTCAGTCCTTTGGCAGGCAAGCCGGCTCCGGCCAGCGTGCTGGTCGATATCCCCCGCCTGCTCACCGCCTACTACACCGGACGTCCCGATGCCGCGGTGGCGGCTCAGCGTGTGGCCTTCGGCACCTCAGGGCACCGGGGCACGTCGCTGGAACTGAGCTTCAATGAAGATCACGTACTGGCCATCACACAGGCCATCTGCCTGTATCGCCAGGAAAAAGGCATCGATGGCCCGTTGTTCGTCGGCGCCGATACCCATGCGCTGTCGGCTCCGGCCGCAGCCAGCGCCTTGGAAGTACTCGCCGCCAACGGCGTGCAGGTGATGCTGTCCAAGGACGATGAGTACACACCGACTCCGGCCGTGTCCCATGCCATTCTCTGCCATAACCGTGGCCGCCAGCAGGGTCTTGCCGATGGCGTGGTCATCACGCCGTCGCACAACCCGCCGCAAAGCGGTGGTTTCAAGTACAACCCGCCCAATGGCGGCCCGGCCGACAGCGACGTGACCAAGTGGATCGAAGCCAAGGCCAACGAACTGTTGGCCGCAGGTCTTGCCGGCGTCAAGCGCATGGACCATGCCCAGGCCCTGCAGGCCGCCACCACTCAGCGTTACGACTATGTAGGCCGCTATGTGGCGGATCTTGAGAACGTCATCGACTTCGACGTCATCCGCGCTGCCAAGCTGCGCCTGGCTGTCGACCCGCTAGGCGGGGCAGGGGTGCGCTACTGGCAGGCGATCGCCGAGCACTACCGTCTGGATCTGGACGTGGTCAACACCGAGGTCGACCCAACGTTCCGTTTCATGACCGTCGACTGGGATGGCCAGATCCGCATGGACCCCTCTTCGCCCCATGCCATGCAAGGCCTGATCGGTCTGCGCGAGCGCTTCGACGTGGCCTTCGCCTGCGACCCGGACCATGACCGCCATGGCATCGTCACTCCCGATGGCTTGCTGCAACCGAACAATTACCTGGCCGTGGCCATCGATTACCTGTTCCGTCATCGCCCGCTGTGGCGCAGCGATGCGGCGGTGGGCAAGACTGTCGTCAGCAGCGGCCTGATCGACCGCGTGACCGCTCGTTTGGGCCGTGAGCTGTACGAAGTGCCGGTGGGCTTCAAGTTCTTTGCCCAGGGCCTGTTCGACGGTTCGCTCGGCTTTGGTGGTGAGGAGAGTGCCGGTGCTTCGTTCCTGCGCAAGGACGGCACGGTCTGGGCCACCGACAAGGATGGTCTGATTCCGGCGTTGCTGGCTGCGGAAATGACCGCCCGTACCGGCCGTAATCCAAGCCAGGCCTATGCCGACTTGACCGAGGCCTTGGGCAAGCCGTACGCGACGCGTGTGGAAGCCAAGGCCGATGCCCGGCAGAAGGCACTGTTGAGCAAGCTGGCGCCCGAGCAGGTGACCTCCACCGAGCTCGCCGGCGAGCCGATCGAACAGATCCTCAGCCATGCGCCAGGCAATGGCCAGGCCATTGGCGGTCTGAAGGTGATGACGGCCAACGGTTGGTTTGCAGCGCGGCCGTCCGGTACCGAAGACATCTACAAGATCTACGCTGAGAGCTTCATCGATGAAGCGCACCTTCAGCGCCTGGTGCAGGAAGCGCAGGTGTTGGTGGATTCGGCAATCGCCTGATGGACAGCGGGGCTGTCCAGCAGCCCCATCACGATCTGAGACTGCTCCCACCGACGGGGTGGGGGCTTCTTGGAGGTGATTCAACCGCCACCGGCAAAGCCGGTGACCACACTGAAGTCACTGACCTCGACCTTGCCCCCGCCATAACCCAACAGGTGGAACGAAAACGCCTTTCGCACCGACGGGTTGTCGAAACCGAATTCCAGCTCCAGCGGCTGATCGGCTGTAACGATGATTTCCTCGGGCAATCCCAACGGCACATCCTGCTCGAATTCCTTGGCCTTGAGTTGGATGTAGGCGTCGTGTTTCGGGTCGAGCGAGCGCACCTTCACGCGTACACGGGTATGGGTGCCCTGGGGCATTTCCAGGTACTGAGCACCGATGAGGTTGTCGGCCCAGTCATCGCGGATGCGCTTGTGCAAGGTGATGGCTGCCGGGCCACCAAACTGGTAGCGCAGATTGAGCGGGGTTTGCAGCAGCGATTGGTCCAGCGTGTTGGCCAGGGCAGTGAGCTGCTGGCCTGCGATCTCGTTGCCCCGGCCCAGGTACTGGGCATGGTCGGCAATGAAACCTTGGCTTGCGTAACGGCGGCAACGCTCCTGGAAGTCGCACTCGGTCAGGGTGCCGTGACCGTCGTGATAGCGGAGCATGCCGTTGGTGTAGGAGATCATTTCGCGCCCCGTGTCGTAATCGCGGAACAGCGAGCGTCCGCTCAAGGCGGCCGGGATGGGCAAGGCGAAGTAGTCGAGCAGGGACGTGGCGAGGTCCACATGGCCGTAGGTGCCTTGCTTGAGGCGCGGCAGTTGGGCCTGTTCCGGTGCCAACGTCAGATTGAACCCCCATGAAGAGGCCAGGCGTACGCCATCGATACCGTGGGACTCATCGGAGGTGATGACCACCAGGGTGTCCTTGAGCACGCCCTGGCGCTCGAGGTTGTCGAGGAAAGCGCCCAGGGCATCATCCAGGTAGGCCACTGCCGCCTGCTTGGCGGTGTCGTAGCGCTGCAGGTAGCGCTCCGGCGCTGAATAGGGCTGATGGGTGCCGACGGTCAGCAGGGTGAGCATCCAGGGCTGCTTTTGCTTGCGCAGCTTGGCGACGTACTTCTGGGCACCTTCGAAGAAGGCGCGATCGTCCTTGCCCCAAGGGAAATGCAGGTAGTTCTTGTTGGTGAACCACTCCTGGCCATGCACTGACCCGAAGCCGATGTGCGGCATGATCCGGTCCTTGGCCATGAAGCGCAGGCCAGCACCTTGCAGGTAATGGGTGCTGAAGCCGGCCTGGCGCAGCTGCGCCGGCAGGCATGCCTGGTTGCGCAGGTCCTGGGTCAGCAGCTCCATGCCTTTGGGCGTGCCGTTGGCGAGCTTGTCGTAATCGCCGCAGAGCAGGGCGTACAGGCCGCGGATCGTCTGGTGGGTATGCAGGACATAATCGGGCGTGTTCATGCCTCGCTCCGCCCAGCGGCTGAGGTTGGGCATGAGCTCTTCGTCAAAATGGCTGTGCAGGGCTTGACGGTTGGCCCGTACATAGGCGCCAGGGATGCCTTCCAGGGCAATCACCAGCACGTTGCGGGCCTTGCCCGGCGCGTCCAGCAGCTTGCGCCCGTTGAGGTCCGACTGGGTCAGGCCGGCGATGGGCAGCACGGGCACGGGTTGCTCGTTGCCCAAGGCGCTGGAGGTGGCGCGCTGCACGTTGCCCACTGCGGCGGTCAATAGCTGGTGGGGTAGGTTGTACTGGCGCCATTGGTCGGCGTCGGAGGGGATCAGATGCTGGCCGGCCCAATGCAGGCCCAGCAGCACGACGGGAATGGCCCAGGCCTTGCGCGGCAGGGGCGTGCCCCGCAGGCCACGGCTGCGCCAGGCGCTGATCAACCAGACCAGCAACCCGGCGAGCAACAGCCAGGGCAGCCAGGCGTGGGCCAGGGCGCCGCCGGTTGAATTTTCCATGAACTGCGGATCGAACAGGTAGGTGAGGTCTGCGCTGTTGGGTAGTCGACCGACTGCGCTCACCAGCTCTGCCGAAGCCACCAACAAGGCGCCCCAGATCAGCAGTACGGGCAGCGCCAGCCACCAGGCGCGACGATGCAGGAATAGCACCAACAGGCTTGCGACCGCGATATCGGACAGGTAGCCGAAGGGGTTGGACCAGCCGAGCAAGGCCCTTGTACCCAGTGGGATCACCAGCACCAGGACTGCCAAGGCGAGCAGTCGGGCACGGGGATGACCGAGTATGTTCTTCACAAAGACTTCCTTCTTGTCATGAAACAGTCACTCAAGTGTGCTCCATGATAACAGGCGTTCGGCGCTGGACAGGGCTTGCGGACAGAGGGCAAGGCGTGGCGCGGCCTGCAGACTCATTACAAAAGATTGCATAAAGGATGGCATTGGGGTGCTGGGCACCCCGGCTGTCATCAGAAGTAATAGGGAAACTTGAGGCTGAACGAGAAGTCCGGTGCATCGTCGGTCAGGCCGATGGCAAGGTTCGGGACAATGGTCAGGTTGTTGGTGGCCGCGAAGGTCATGCCGATGTTGAAGTTCGCGGCGTTGTAGTCGCTGTTTGAGATCGACTGCCAATCGCCGCCATCGGGCTTGATCTTGCTTTTACTGGAGAACTGATCGGTGAACGAGAACGACATGCTCATCTTTTCGTTCAGGGCAAACGCGATACCACCGCCGATCTGCCACGAATCACCGAGTTTCACATCGCCTTTGACCTTTGTGCCCACCTGCGGGCTGATGTCGCTGAACGAGTCCTGCATGTTGTAGGTGTATTGCAAGCTGGCGAACAGCACCGCCGGGTCGAAGGTCTTGACCAACGATATGCCAGGCGAGATCGACCAGACACCATTGCCGGTCGGCAGATCCTCGGGCACCGCCAGGTTGTCGTTGCCCGGGCTCTGGATCAGCTTGATGCCGTATGGGTCCTTGCCGGTCGGGGCCTTCACCCGCAGGGTTGCGACGGCGTCGGGCCAGGTTTCCGACTCGTCGAGGAACTTGTAGGCGATGCCGAAGTTGACGTCGCCGATGGTCGGGTCGCGGGTTACCGAATCGTCCGAGGTGACCCCGGCGGCGCCGCCAGCGCCACCGGAGGAGTAAGTGGACTCGCGATAGACAATGGGCACGTTTATGTCGAACTGCCAGCGTTGATCCAGGTTGTAGCGGCCGGTCAGGTCCAAGGTCCAGTTGTCCGCCTTGATGCGGTCGATGTTGATGTTGCCCAGGAAGATCGAGTCCAGCGCCAGGAACCCGTTGAGGGTCAGGGCCCGCGTGTCGTAGTGGGTATAGGTGATGCCCGTCTCGAAGCTGAACTTGCCTCCGCCGAAGAAGCCGCTGGCCTCGTCATACAGGTTGGAAACACTCTGCGCAGGCTCGGAGTTGTCCTGTAGCGATTGCCCGTAGGAGCTGCCGGTGGTGCCAGGCGCGCCGGAGGCGACGGTCTGGCTGCCCTTGACGCCCTCGGCGGGCGACTTGGTCAGGCGCCGCGGGGCCGGGGCCGGTGGTGCCTCTTCGACCTGACGCAGCCGTTGCTCCAGCACCATCAATGCGTGCTGTTGTGCTTCGTAGCGCTCCTTGAGCGCCATCAGCTCCTGTTTCAGTGCTTCGACCTGAGGATCGGTTGCTGCCTGCAGCAGGGTGGCCGGGGTCAGGGTACTCAAACAAACGATAGCTCTTAGCGTCAACAAACGGTGCATGGGTTAGCCGTCCCTTCTGACTGCATTCGATGAGACTGAGCGTAGATCAGTATCCAAGACCACGGAGGCCTTTAAGTTGGTCCAGATTGACGTTCATCGAGCCGGCCGCAGGGGCCTCTCGCAGCACGACATTGAACGAGGTCAGGTTGCTGACGCGGTTGCTTGAGCCGAGCAACGTGGTGTTCTGCATCAGGCCGCCCTGGCCAATGCGTTGGAAGGTGTTGCCCTGGTTGTTGTTGGCGACGATGTTCATCTGCACGCCGCTGCCGGAGGAGGAGACATTCAGCGTTCCCGCGCCGTTGCTGCCGAGCAGCGTGGAGCCATTGGCAAGGGCCTGCCCCTGGGGTGTGCCGCTGGGGGCCTTGTCGCCCCTGGTCACGTTGATGGCGACATTGTTGTGGGCGGTGTTGAAGTCACCGGCGGCCCGCACCACCTGGGTCACGCCTTCGGTGGTGTTGAGCCCGCTGCCACCGGTGACTGTGCCTGTGCCATTGCTCTTGGGCTGGGAGGTACCGGTGCCTTTTTCGTTGATCAGTGACACGTAGAACTGCGGCTTGATGGTCGATTGCTGGATCTGCATCGCGGAGGTCGCGCCGATCACCTCGCCGTTGGCGTTCTGCCAGGTGCTGGTCATGACGATGCCGAAGCTGACGATCCGCCCCGGCATCACGTACCGACCTCGCAGGTTGGCCAGTTCCTGGTCCTTGAGCTCGATAGGTTTGAACGTCTCGGCTTGGGTCGGCAGGGCGGCCGCCAGGCAAGCGGCGACCAGCCAGGTTGAAGTCTTCATGGGAGCTCCCGGAGCGTCATGCCCATTCTGATTTAGAAGAAGTCGCTTTGGATAAAGCCAAAGTCCATCAACTCCGCGTCCTGCACAGGGGTGAAATTGCTGACGCGATTCTTGGCGCTCAGCGGCAGCGGCGGGTCGAGCAGGATGTTGTTCTTGTCATACCCCTGGCCGATGACGGCGAAGATGATGCCGTTCCAGCCCTTAAGGAAATCTTCGACCGTGAAGCGTTTGTGGCCCAGTACCGGGTCGCCGATGTAGACCCAACCCCTGTCGACCTTCTGCATGACCACGAAGTGCTTGTAGCCCCGGATGTCCATCAACACGACCACCGGAATGCGGATGCTGTTCAGGGTGTCGGGGGCCACTCGGTAGCCGCGGGCGCGCATGCCGAGGCTTTCCACGTAGCGCTTCATGTCGAGCATCGAGAAGCCCTGCACCCGGACCAGGTCCTGGTCGGCGTGGGCGAGCATGCCCTCGATGATCTGTTGTTCATCGACGTCCAGCCAGTAGGCCTGACGCAGGATGGTCGCCAGCGCCGCGGCGCCGCAACTGAAGTCGGTTTTCTGTTGCACCAGGTCGGCGAACTTGCGTTCGCGAATGCTTTGGATGGGTTTGTAGATCACTGCGCCGCCTGGCAGGACCGACAGCGGCATCTGGGCAGCCTCACCCACGCTGGTCACGCACAGCAACAACGCCAAGGCGAAAATACGCATGTCCCACGCCCCCTTTGCATTTCTGGTTAGGAAGAGGCCCCCCGTAGGGGGCCTCCAGGTCGCAGTTACATCGAGGTGTTGGAGATGGCCAGCGAGTTGCTTTGCTGGTTGCCCACACCGGCTGCCACGTTGACGCCCAGGTTGCCGCTGCCGCCATTGACCGAACCACTGAGGGTTGCGGTGTTGGTCACAGGGTTGGCCCAGCCGGTCGGGGTCAGCACTTGGAACGACACGGTGTTGCTCAGCGCGTACTCGCTAGACTCGCTGTAGCTCTTCGAGATGGTGTCCGAAGATTGCGAGGCTTTTTCGCCGGCTTTCTCGTAGGCCGAAGCGTTCGCTTTTTCCCACGCCGATTCGCGCGACTTGTCGTACGAAGAGTCGCGAGCTTTCTCGTAGGAAGAGTCGCGGGTGCGGTCATACGAGGAGCTGAACGACTTGTCGAACGACGAATCGAACGACTTGTCGAACGCCGACTCATGCGACTGGTCGTGCGAGGTGTCGACGTTCACGTCGAGGTTGGCGTTAAGCGAACCGTCGAAGCTTTCGCTACGAGTCCGTACGAATGGACCGAACGTGCTGGTGCTGGTGGCGTCAGCACTGGCCGAAGCATCCAGCGACGCGTTCAACGAAGCACTCGACGAGGAGCTGGAGCTCGAGTTGTGCGAACCACTGGCATTCCAGCTGTTGGAGCCGTTGGCTGCCATGTTGTTGGAGCCGCTGGCACTGCTGCTGTGGGAGCCACTGGCAGTCATGCTGCTCGAGCCACTGGCGCTGCTGCTGTGGGAGCCGCTGGCACTGCTGCTGTTGGACCCAGACTCGCTGAAGCTCGAGCTGGAGCTCTTGTCGATGGAGGAATCGAACGTGCCGCTACTGGAGGACGAACCGCTCTTGGAGGTGGTGTAGGTCAGCGTATCCACCCGATAGGTGCGGTCTGCCTTGTTGATGACAGTCAGGCCTGGGCCGTTCTGGTTGGCGGTAGCGGTGGCGGTGGAGTTACCCATAGGCGCACTGTTGTTGGCAATGGCCATGGTGTTTTTTTGCTGATTCAGATCGCCACCAGCGATGTTGATACCCACGTTGCCGCTGCTGCCGTCTGCCGAGCCGCTCATGACTGCGGAGCTTTGAGTGGACCAGTTCTTGACGGTGTTGTTGTTGCTGCGCTGATCGACGCTGGCGGTTGCCACGGACTCGCCGAAGACGAAGCTGTTGTCGAGCGCGGAGTTGTCGGACGCGGTGTTGGCGATGGCCGCCGCGTTATCTTGTTGGTTGCCGTTACCGGCCGCCACGTTGATCCCGACGTTGCCGCTCGCGCCGCCGGCGGAGCTGCTCATTTCGGCTTCGTTGATGGTGCCTTCATTGAGGATGAAGTTGTTGGTACTTCGTTGAGTGTCCTCAGCATTGGCAGTGGCGCTGGTGTAGATAGGTTTTGGTGGAGGATTGTGGTGGCCATTGTGGCCATGTCCACGCCGATCGTTCTGATCCGCTTGTGCAGCAACAGCCATGACCGCAGCAATTGCGAAAACCAGAGGCTTGAGTGCCATCGAGGGTTTCATGGTGTTTCTCCATCTTTTTTAGGTTAAGTGTTGTTCCACCTGTTTGGGTCAGTTAGCGACCCGGACGCTCAGGGTGTTTGCCGTCTGGTTTCCCACCCCGGCGCTCTGATTCAACTGAATGACCCCACGGCTACCGGTGAAGGCCTGGTCACCGGTGGTGACCTGGCGATAGCCGGGAGAGGCATCGGTTGGATCGGAGCTGTTGATCAACGCAACGTTCTGCTGCAGCAGGACGCTGTCGTCGATGGCTTGTGGATGCGCACTGATGCTGATCCGCAGTGCGTTGGCTTGTTGGGTACTGGCGCCTGCGCTCTGGTTCACGCCCAGTGCGCCGCTGCCATGGCTGAAGGCGCTACCCTGGATGCTGGCTCGGGCCCCCATGTTGGGATCGACCACTGACTGCAGGCCCTGACGGATCTGCGTGGTTGCGCTGGCCTCGTGGCCATAGGCGAAGGCCCGTGCGTTGGCCTGCTGCTGCAGGTCGCCCGCTGCCTGGTTGAGGCTGAAGTTGCCCTGGTACTGCGCGCCGGAATTGTCGATGGTGGCGTCGTTGATCACAGGAGGTTGGGCCAAGGCCGATGCACTGCAAAACGCGGTAAGGATTAACAGCGTCTGCCTCATCTCATTTGCCTCCGGTCAGAATCTGCAGCGGTGCCAGGCCGCGTTGGACGCTTGAGTTGACCATGTTGGAAATGCCGTTGCCCGAGCCGGTGCCGCGGCCAGCGGCCATGTTGGGGAGTTGGTTCTGGTTGCCGATGGCGCCGCCCAGGTTGGTGGTCTGCTGGGTCACCATCGAAGAAATGCCCGTACCGCTGGTGATGCTGGCGAAGTCACCGTCACTGAGTTCGTTGGTCTGCCTGAGAATGTGCGCAGACGGGTTGGCATTGGCGGTGGTGGGATTGGGGTCTGGGGCCACAGGAGCACGGATGGCCATGCGGGGCTGGACATCGCGGGTGATCACGATGATGCCGTTGTCGGCTTGGGCGGGCAGGCTGAGGCATGAGCCGAATACGCAACCGACCAGCAGGTGGTGAATCAGGCCTTTATCGAATGTCCTCACGACGGCAATTCCTTCTCTTGAGCGCTGGCCTGGGTCAGCGTTGCCCTGATGAGAGCAGAAGGTGTGCCGTTTTTGGATTTACCCGTTAAATCAAGGCGTTGGAGAATCTAGCTACGGATGTTTGGATTTTGTTGTATCAGCCGTGAGACGGATATCCATTCGCGCGTGGCCTGATCCTGCATCGGTGTTGCTTGACGAGGCTTTTTTCACAAGTGTTTCATGCGCCTTACACCACCCCCAAAACTGGTGAAAAGCCCATGAATTCGGGGACTGGCGCCCTTGAGTGTGTGTCAGGTCCTTAACACTCGGTTGGGCAGGTGGGAGATTTGCCTTCTAGCAGGCGTTGCACCGCGTTCAGGGCTGCCGCGCTTCTTTGCGGCCATTCTCCGCCGATGATCTGCACCGATTGGCGATGCCGTGCCAGCCACGCCAGACTGTCGTCGAAGAACCGTTGGCGGTCATTGAGGTCGGGCTGGCTGCGCTGGCCATCGTCCACCCAGCCGACGCCTTGGGGGCTGAGCAGCAGGTGCAGGTCATAGTGACGTGCAAGCAAGGCCTGTTCCAGCCAGGGCGGGCAGTCATCGAACAGGGCATGGCTCCACAGCATGTTGCTGAGCAGATGGGTGTCGAGGATCAAGAGCTCTGGCGTCAGCTGACGGGCCTGGTCCTCCCAGGCCAGTTGACCCTGGGCGATGGTCGGGATGTCGGCGTAACAGGTGTCACGCTGTTCCTGGTCGATGAAATGGCGTACGTATTCGCTGACGACCACGCCACCGAAATGTGCCTGGATCTCCCCACTGAGCCAGCTCTTGCCGCTGGACTCCGGGCCGCACAGCACCACGACTTTCATGCCGCCACCAGCGCCGGGTCGCGCCGCCATTGCAGCCAGCCACGTACGGCGATCAGGGTGAACAATGCGTAGAGTGCGGCGGTCAGGTACAGGCCTTTGTAGAGGAACAGGCCAACGAAGATCACGTCCAGAACCATCCACAGTGCCCAGCACTGCAGGCGCTTTTGCGCCATCCACCACTGCGCCACCAGGCTGAACCCCGTCAGTGCGGCGTCCAGCCAGGGCTGGGCGGCGTCAGTCCAGTGTGCCATCGCCGCGCCGAGAGCAAGACTTGCCAGCAGGCCGACCCCAAGCCCTGTAAGCATCGGCCCTGTGGCCAGGCTGGACACCTGACGGGCGTACTCGACACGCTCCGGGCGTGTCCATTGCCACCAGCCGTACAACTGCAGTACGGCATAGACCAGTTGCAGGAGCATGTCGGAGTACAGCTTCACCTCATAGAAGATCCAGCTGTAGAGCAGCACCATCACCAAGCCGATCGGCCAGCACCACGGGTTCTGCTTGACCGTGAGCCACACGGCGATGACGCCGAGCACGGCGGCGAAGAGTTCGAGGCCGGACATCGGCGATCCTTGGGAGTGGGGAAGGTCGCGATTGTAGCCTGTGGGGCGGGGAAGCTGTAGTGGCTGATGGCGGCCTGTTCGCGGGCAACCCCGCTCCTAAGGTAGGAGCGGGTTCACCCGTGAACAAATCGATAAGCTGTCAGACCTTGAACTGGCGCAGCAACTGTTCCAAGTCTTCGCTCAGGCGCGCCAGGGAGGCACCCGCATCGCTGGACTGGCGGGCCGCCTCGGCGGTCTGCTGAGACAGTCCGGCGGTGTCGAGGACATTGCGATTGATCTCTTCGACCACATGGGCTTGCTGCAAGGTGGCACTGGCGATTGACGCGTTGAGCGCGGTGAGGTTGTTCAATGCCTGGCTGATAGCATCCAGGCTGGTGCCGGCCTCGCGGGCTTGATGGACGGTCTGGCGCGAGGCTTCGCTGCTGGTGTCGATGGCCTTGACGGCTGCTTCCGACTGGCTTTGCAGGTGCTCGATCATGGTCTGGATCTCGGCGGTCGACTGGGCGGTGCGCTGAGCCAGCAACCGCACTTCATCGGCGACCACGGCAAAACCTCGGCCCTGTTCACCCGCCCGGGCCGCCTCGATCGCGGCATTGAGGGCCAGCAGGTTGGTCTGTTCGGCGATAGAGCGGATCACTTCCAGCACGCCACCGATCCGAGTGCTGTGCCCGGCCAGTTCGCGGATCACCTGCACCGCCTGGTCGATGGTGCTCGACAGCCGGTCGATCTGCTGCAGGCTACTTTGGATGGCCTGCTGGCCATGATCGACCTGCACTTGGGCCGTGTGCATCTCGTTGGCTGCCTGTTCGGCGGTCTTGGCGACGTCTTGAACCGCATAGGTGACTTCGTTGACGGCAGTGGCCACCTGGTCCATCTGCAGCGATTGCTGAACGCTGCGCGCCTGGGCTTGGCCCGCGTTGTCGCCGACGTGGCTGGCGGACTGGGCCAGGGCATGGGCCGCGCCTTGCAGTTGGCCGACCACACCCTGCAGCTTGCCGTTGAAGCGGTTGAAGTGCTCGCCCAAATGCGTGAGCTCGTCTCTACCATGGGTATCCAGGCGCCGGGTCAAGTCGCTTTCGCCGCTGGCGATGTTGCCCATGGCCTGCACGGCATCCTGCAACGGGCGAGCGATGCTGCGGGCGATCAACAGCACCAGCAGGGCCATCAGCACGGCGATACCCAGGCCGAGCAGGGAGGCATCGCGCACTTGGCGGGCGAATTCGGCCTGAACGTCGTCGATATAGACACCCGAGCCGATAATCCAGCCCCAGGGTTTGAACAGCTGGATGTAGGAAGTCTTGGCCACCGGTTCGCTGGCGCCGGGTTTGGGCCAGCGGTAGTTGACCGAGCCTGCGTCCTGGCTGCGGGCGAGGGCGACCATTTCGTTGAAAACGGCAAAGCCGTCAGGGTCGCGGATGGCGGACAGGTCCTGGCCGTCGAGCTTGGGGTTGGTCGGATGCATGATCATCTTCGGCCCCAGGTCGTTGATCCAGAAATAGTCATCTTTGTCGTAGCGCAGGCCACGTACCACCTGCAACGCCTGTTGTTGGGCTGCCTCACGGCTGAGTGTGCCGGCGGCCTCCAAGCCTTGGTAGTAGGCCAGCACTCCGGCAGCGGTCTGTACCACGTGCTGGGTTTTCTGGGCCTTGGCCTGATACAGGTCGCCGTGGAGCTGGCGCAGCATCAACAGGCCCAGGATCACCAGCATGGCCACCGCCACCAGCAGGATCAGCGACAGGCGACGGCTGATCGACATCGACCTCAAGGTCTTCATGAAAGGTACTCCCGCATTGTTCTTGTTATCAGGCGCATCCAAGCATGCTTTACGCATCGCGACACACTCGACCAAGGGCTAAGTGCCGGAAGAGGCATTTCGTGTCGCATGCCGTGCGAGCGATTGACAAGCACCTCTGATAGGATTTCGGCCGCGCAAGATGAAACCTTTAGGCATCGGCGTATTTCCACTGGCAATGCGGCCGGCAGTCGCTGTAAAACGGCCGGGCCTTTCGCGGCAATCACTAAGCAAATCAAGTACAAGGGGCCAGCCAGGAGCTGCGCTCCATCGGGGGAATGATGGATTTTTGGAGTGCCTTGCAGGCAATCATCTTAGGCGTGGTCGAGGGTTTGACAGAATTCCTGCCGATCTCCAGCACGGGGCACCAGATTATCGTCGCCGATCTGATCGACTTCGGCGGCGAGCGCGCCATGGCGTTCAACATCATCATCCAGCTTGGCGCGATCCTGGCCGTGGTCTGGGAGTTTCGGCGCAAGATCTTCGATGTGGTCCTCGGCTTGCAGAGCCAACCCCAGGCGCGTCGTTTCACTGCCAACCTGCTGATCGCCTTCTTCCCGGCGGTGGTGCTGGGCGTGCTGTTCGCCGATCTGATCCATGAATACCTGTTCAACCCGGTCACCGTGGCTGCAGCCCTGGTGGTTGGCGGGGTGATCATGCTCTGGGCGGAGCGACGCGACCACCGCATCGAGGTCGACCATGTCGATGACATGCGCTGGAGTCACGCGTTGAAGATCGGCCTTGTCCAGTGCCTGGCGATGATTCCGGGGACGTCGCGCTCAGGCTCGACCATCATCGGCGGCCTGCTGTTCGGCCTGTCGCGCAAAGCCGCGACCGAGTTCTCGTTTTTCCTGGCCATGCCGACCATGGTCGGCGCCGCAGTCTATTCGGGCTACAAGTACCGTGACCTGTTCCAGCCTGGCGATCTACCGGTGTTCGCCATCGGTTTCGTGGTCTCGTTCATCTTCGCCATGATCGCCGTAAGGGGTCTGCTGAAGTTCATCGCTAACCACAGCTATGCGGCATTTGCCTGGTATCGCATCGTTTTCGGCTTGCTGATCCTGGCGACCTGGCAATTTGGCTGGGTCAACTGGGCCACGGCGCACGGCTGAGATGGCCCGTTCGCACACTGTACCTCGGCGTGGCGGCAGCCGCGCCCAGGAGGGCGTACGCAACGTGCACCTGAAGTTGCTGGCCCTGGCCGGGCTGTGCCTGCTGCCGGCAGTGGGTGCCGCGCAAATGGCCTTCAGCGGTCAGTCCTGGGCGCCATTGGTGGTGTATCCGCTGGCGAGTCTGGTCAGCCTGTTGCTCTACTGGCAGGACAAACAGCAAGCCCGCACCCAGGCCTGGCGGACGCCCGAGAAGGTCCTGCACGCCAGCGAGCTGTGCGGTGGTTGGCCCGGCGCGCTGGTGGCGCAGCAGTTGTTTCGACACAAGACGCGCAAGGTGTCCTACCAGGCGACGTTCTGGGTCATCGTGATGTTGCACCAGGCGTTCTGGGCCGACCATTTGCTGCTGGGCGGCCGCTGGCTGGGTGGTGCGCTCGGCGTCCTGACCGGTCATTGATGTCGAGGCGGCAATGACTGCCCCGACGTGTCTTTTCATCCTTGCAACAGCCCAACCTGCAGCCGTTTGGGCAGCCGCTTCACTACCAACTGGTGTGAGCGTTGCAGCAGGTCGCACAATTCCGCGCGCCCCATGGGGTAGGGTGGGGCCATGCTGATCCAGCGCGCCCTTGCAAGATAAGGCGCCGGACGGATGCCGGGGCGGTCGCAATAGCCCAGGAACAGCTCATCGGCCACTTTGAAAGACAACCCCGCGCCCGCGAGGTCGAGTACCGCGAACATCTTGTTGCCCGCGACCGAAAACACCCGTACGCCGCCCCATTTATAGTCCTCCCGGGCACCGGGCAGGTTCAGGCAGAACGCTGCCACCTGTTCTGGCGTCATCCGCCGCTCAGACATACCGCTCTCCACAGGCTTCGAACGAAGCCGCCAGATGATCGATCCATACTCGCACCGCCGGGAGCAGGCCCCGGCGATGAGGGTAGACCGCCTGCAGCCAACCGCCAGGCAGCGACCAATCCGGCAACAGGCGTACCAGTTCGCCGCGTTCGAGTTCCTCTTCGCAGAACATGCTCGGCAGGGCGGTAAACCCCAGGCCTGCACGCACGGCCGCCTTGCGCACCAAGAAATCGTCCACCGCCAGGCGCGGTTCCAGGGCGAGCTCCTGTTGCTGTCCGCCAGGGCCGATCAGGCGCAGATGCACCAACCGATCTGCCTCCGCCGCACCAAGCACAGGCAAACCGGCCAGTTCCGACGGCTCGCGCAAGTGGTCGGCAAAGCCCGGCGCGGCCACCAGGTGAGTTTGCGCCGGGCGCAGGCGGCGAGTGACCAAGGCCGGGTCCTCATCACCTAGGTCACGCACGCGCAGGGCCACGTCGACCCCTTCGGAAATCAGATCGACCCGCCGATTGAGCAGGACCAAATCCAATTGCACCAACGGATACTGCTCAAGAAACCGGCTGACCACATCCGGCAGGAACGCATGGGCCAGCGCCACCGGGCACGACACCCGCAGACGCCCGCGCGGTTCGCTGCTCATGCTCGCCACCGCTTCGTCCGCGGCCTCGGCCTCCAGCAGCATGGCCTGGCAATGCTGCAGGTAGCGCTCGCCCACGGCGGTGAGCTTCAGTTGTCGGGTGGTGCGCTGCAGAAGGCGCGTGCCCAAGCGTTCTTCCAGCTCGGCGATGCGCCGCGACAGACGCGACTTGGGAATGCCCAACTGGCGGCCCGCCGCGGCGAAACCGCCTGCTTCGACCACGCGGGCGAAATAGAAGAGGTCATTGAGGTCTTGCATGGTTAACGTCTCATTGTTCCATCTGTAGGACAAACTAACGCATTTTTGCCCGCTTATCGGTCATTCGATGGTTCTATAGGATTCTCTCCATCGCGATCGCCCCTTGATGCGGTCTTCACTCACAGGAGAGTCCCATGAAACTGTTGCATATCGATTCGAGCATCCTGGGCGACAATTCCGCCTCCCGCCAACTGAGCCGTGAAGTCGTCCAAGTCTGGAAAGCTGCAGATCCGAGCATCGAGGTGGTGTACCGCGACCTGGCCGCCGATGCGATCAGCCACTTCTCCGCCGCGACCCTGGTTGCTGCTGGCACCCCGGATGAAATGCGCGACGCCGCTCAAGCCCACGAAGCCAAGCTCAGCGCCGAGACCCTGGAAGAGTTCCTGGCTGCCGATGCAGTGGTGATCGGCGCGCCGATGTACAACTTCTCCGTGCCGACTCAGCTCAAGGCCTGGATCGACCGCGTCGCCGTCGCCGGCAAGACTTTCCGCTACACCGAAGCCGGCCCTGAAGGTCTGTGCGGCGACAAGAAAGTGATTCTGGTGTCCACCGCCGGTGGTCTGCACCACGGCCAGCCGACTGGCGTCGGGCATGAGGACTTCCTCAAGGTGTTCCTTGGCTTCATCGGGATCACCGACCTCGAGATCGTCCGCGCCCACGGCCTGGCCTACGGCCCGGAACACCGCAGCAAGGCCATCGACGCCGCTCAGGCCCAGATCGCCAACGAGCTGTTCGCAGCTGCCTGATCGGTGCCTGAAAAAAACCGGCTGACGCCCTGGGCGCCAGCCGGTTTTTTTTCATTCAGGTTTCATCTGCCTGCCGTTTGGCTGGCTTTATGCTGGCGCTGTCCTTCGGCCTTGTGCGGAGCTCCCCGCCCATGAAGCGAACCTATGCCCTGTTGGCCTTGGTGTTGCTCGGCAGCTTGATGGCCCGCGCCGAGGCAGCATCTTGGGTCAGTGGCCTGCACCGGATGCAACTGGCCGATCCGCTGGATGCTCGACCCATGCAGGCGCTGGCGTTCTACCCGGCCAATGGCCCGACACGCGCCTTGCGCCTGGAAGGCTACCCACTGACCGTGGCAGAGGAGGCTCCAGTCGCCATGGGGCAGTTCCCTTTGCTGGTGTTGTCCCACGGCAATACCGGCAGCCCCCTGGCACTGCACGACCTGGCCACCGCCCTGGCGCGCCGGGGTTTTATCGTCGTGGCCGTGATCCATCCCGGCGACAACAACCGTGACCACAGCCGCCTGGGTACCCTGAGCAACCTCTACGGACGCCCCTTGCAACTGAGCGCGGCGATCAGCGCAGCCCGTGGCGACGCCCTGCTTGGCCCTTACCTGAACGAGGGCAAGGTTGGGGTGATCGGTTACTCGGCAGGAGGGGAAACCGCGTTGATCCTTTCTGGAGCACAACCGGACCTGGACCGTCTGCACCGGTATTGCCTGGAGCGCCCCAGCGATGCCGATGCCTGCAAGACCCATGGGGTGCTGATCGCCGACCGCGCCGAGCTCACGCCACAGGCCGACGCCCGTGTGGGGGCCGTGATGTTGATGGCGCCCCTGAGCCTGATGTTCGGCCGTCATGCCTTGGCCGGAGTGAGGGTCCCCGCATTGATCTACAGCGGCGACCGCGACCAGTTGCTGGCCCTGGACCGCAACGCCGAAGCCTTGGCGCGCAAACTGCCGGTAACGCCTGACTATCGCCTGCTGGCCGGTGCCGGCCATTTCGTGTTCATGGCGCCCTGCGACGAGGAGCAACATGCCCGTATGCCTGCGCTGTGCAAGGACGCTGATGGCGTCGACCGTCGCCATATTCACCATTCGTTGCAGCGTGAGGCCGCGCTGTTTTTCAGCCAAGCCCTAGGGGTGCCGCAGCCGGCCGAGCGCTCAGCCGCGATGGGCGCGGCGGGCGAGCAGTAGCACAAGACCCACCCCTGACAGTGCCAGCAAGGCGGCCACGCAGAAGATCGACGCATAGCCCTGGTGCGCAGCCACCGTACCCATCACTGGCCCAGCGATGGCCAAGGCCAAGTCGAAGAACACCGCATAGGCACCCAGGCCCGCGCCACGACTGCTGCTCGGTACCTGCTGGATCGCCTCAACCCCGAGCGCCGGGTACACCAGAGACAACCCGAACCCCGTCAGGCCCGCGCCGACCAGGGCCCAGGCAGGCGAGGGCGCCAGCCAGAGCAGGGTCAGCCCCAGCACTTCGGTGGCCATGCATGCGATCGCCACGTTGTAGCCGCCAAAGCGGTTGACCGCATTGACGAACAACAGCCGGGACACGATGAAGCACAGACCGAAGGCGCTCAGGCACCAGGCCGCGCCGATCCAGCCGCGCTCCAGGTAAAAGAGGGTGATGAAGGTGGTGAGGGTGCCGTAGCCGATCGAGGCCAGGGTCAGCCCCAGGCCAAAAGGCGCTACCCGCCCGAAGGCGGACCAGAACGGCAGGCGTTCACCCCGCACCACCACGGCATCCGGGCGTGTGCGCAACGCCATTAGGGCAAGCAGTGCCAGCACCAGCAATGCAGGGCCTAGTACGCTGAAATCGATCCCGTCCACCAGCAGCACGCCGGCCGGCGCGCCAATGGCGATGGCGCCGTAGGAGGCGATGCCGTTCCAGGAAATCACCTTTGCGGTGTGCTCGCTACCGACTTGACCGATACCCCAGCTCAAGGTGGCGACCCCGATTAACCCTTGGGCGATGCCCAGCAGCACTCGGCCGGCGAGTAGCAGGAGCAGGCTCAGCCAAGGCAGGGCGAGGGTCCAGGCCGAAAACAAGGTCAGCACGCCGCAGCCGGCGATGCCGTAAAGCCCATAGCGAATCGCTCGCTTGCCACCCAGGCCATCGGCCACCCGTCCGGCGAATGGCCGACTCAGGAGCGTGGACAGGTACTGAAGGCCAATGGTCAGGCCGGCGATTACTGCGCCAAAGCCTAACTGATCATGGACATAGCTGGGCAGCACCGCGATCGGCAGACCGATGCACAGAAAGGCGATGAAGGTATAGAAGACGATCGAGAGGATCTGCAGGGTGACGCTGGAGGCAGGTTGTTGCGCGGTCATGGGCACGTTCGCGGGCAGGCGGTGGGGCGTCGCCCATCATGGCGTCTGCGCGGGATAAAAGAAAGCAGGCTAACGAGTTGTTCGTTAGCCGCAGGTACCGTGCCGTCCTTTAGAACGGCGCGGTACCTGAAGGAGCTGCTTTAGCCGCGAATCGGATCAAGCGCTCAGGCCGAGGCTGTCAGACCACAACACCCTGGCTACGCAGGTAGTCGTCGTAAGTGCCGCTGAAGTCCACCACGCCATCCGGGGTCAGCTCGATGATGCGCGTGGCCAGCGACGACACGAACTCGCGGTCATGGCTGACGAACACCAGCGTTCCCGGGTAGTTCTCCAGCGCCAGGTTCAGCGCCTCGATCGACTCCATGTCCAAGTGGTTGGTCGGTTCGTCCATCACCAGCACGTTGGGCTTTTGCAGGATCAACTTGCCGAACAGCATGCGGCCTTGCTCACCACCGGAAATCACCTTCACCGACTTGAGGATCTCGTCGTTGGAGAACAGCATGCGGCCCAGGGTACCGCGGATCAGCTGCTCGCCTTGAGTCCACTGGCCCATCCAGTCGAACAGGCTCAGGTCGTCCTCGAAGTCGTGGGCGTGGTCCTGGGCGTAATAGCCCACCTCGGCGCTGTCGGTCCATTTCACGGAGCCGGTATCCGGTGCCATCTCGCCGACCAAGGTACGCAGCAGGGTGGTCTTGCCGATACCGTTGGGGCCGATGATCGCTACGCGCTCGCCAGCCTCGACCACGAAACTGAAGTCCTTGAACAGGGTCTTGCCCTCGAAGCCCTTGGATACCTTCTCCACGGTCACCGCCTGGCGGTGCAGCTTCTTGGTCTGTTCGAAGCGGATGAACGGGCTGACCCGGCTCGACGGCTTGACCTCGGCCAGCTGGATCTTGTCGATCTGCTTGGCACGGGAGGTCGCTTGCTTGGCCTTGGAGGCGTTGGCCGAGAAGCGGCTGACGAAGGTCTGCAGTTCGGCGATCTGCGCTTTCTTCTTGGCGTTGTCGGCCAGCAACTGCTCGCGCGCCTGGGTGGCGGCGGTCATGTACTCGTCGTAGTTGCCTGGGAACAGGCGCAGCTCACCGTAGTCCAGGTCAGCCATGTGGGTGCAGACGCTGTTGAGGAAGTGGCGGTCGTGGGAAATGATGACCATGGTGCTGTTACGCGCGGTCAGAATGTTTTCCAGCCAGCGGATGGTGTTGATGTCCAGGTGGTTGGTCGGTTCGTCCAGCAACAGCACGTCCGGATCGGAGAACAGCGCCTGGGCCAACAGCACGCGCAGCTTCCAGCCGGGTGCCACTTCACTCATCGGCCCGAAGTGCTGCTCCAACGGAATGCCCAGGCCCAGCAGCAGTTCGCCGGCGCGCGACTCGGCGGTGTAGCCGTCCATCTCGGCGAATTCGGTTTCCAGTTCAGCGACGGCCATGCCGTCTTCTTCGGTCATTTCTGGCAGGGAATAGATGCGGTCACGCTCGGCCTTGACCTTCCAGAGCTGCTCGTGGCCCATGATCACGGTGTCGATCACGCTGAAGGCCTCGTAGGCGAACTGGTCCTGGCGCAGTTTACCCAGGCGGGTGTTCTGCTCGAGCATCACCTGGCCAGCGGACGGCTCCAGGTCACCGCCAAGGATCTTCATGAAGGTCGATTTGCCGCAGCCGTTGGCGCCGATCAGGCCGTAGCGGTTGCCGTTGTTGAATTTGACCGAGACGTTTTCGAAGAGCGGCTTGGCGCCGAATTGCATGGTGATATTAGCGGTGGAGATCAAGGAGCTTACCTATCAATAACTTACGTGGCTTCTTCGCAGCTGCGGACGCGTTTCGGACCAATCGAGAGCTTTTCGAGCTCCTGCCAGGCGTTGGCCGAATTAATCCAGCGTGCATGTCGATGAGCGCATCTGCACGCTTTGCCCGAGCTGTTGGGCGATAAATGTGGGGTTCAGACCAGACATTGCGCCTATTGTCGCATAGGTGTGACGGCAGTTATACGGGGCCGTCCCCTTTACTGCGTCTGAACGACAGCCTGTCTACCAAACATCCGCCTCCTCGGTCCTCGCCGCCGCTGCTCTCCCCGTGATCGCGCGATGTGGCCAAGCCGCGGATGAACAGCCCATGAATCCACGCCAGTCGGGCGCACATACTCCGCTCAGCAAGCACTTCATGACACGCTTGGCGGGCGGGTGAGTGACGATCATTGGCAATTGCTTTAATTGATGCAGATATTAGACGCCGAGGTCCGCGCCATAGATCGCAATACATTTTCAGGTTTTATTCATGGTTTCGCTAAACTGCTTAACTGTTTCCACGACTTGACGTGCACCGCTTTGGATTCTCTCAATTATTTCTCCCGCTTCACCGACCAAACCTACGCCGACATCAACCTTGTGCTGACTGGTTTGCATACCTTTCACGGCTTCTTGCGATAACTCATGATTGCGCTTTACTACGTCCCTGATTTCTACGGTGGCCTGGGCGGTGCGCACTGCTAGATGACGAACCTCGTCCGCTACGACAGCAAACCCTCTACCTTGCTCTCCGGCTCTCGCTGCTTCGATGGCTGCATTTAATGCCAGAAGATTTGTTTGATCAGCGATTTCACGTATGGTCTGGATAATGCCAGTAATCATGTCGGACTGCTTGCTCACCGCTGCTATATTGTCTGCTGCTTTCGTGATTTCATCAGCGATACCGCGTACCACGGCAACGGTTTCATTGATGACCAATGCACCATGCTGTGCACTGTGGTCGGTTTTTAAAGATATTTCGTAGGCAAGTTTGGCTGCGTCGGATTCGATGGTTTGTTGTTCAACCTGTGCGGTAATGTCGCGAGCAAATTTCACGATCTTGTAAAGTTTGTTGCTGGCATCAAATACAGGGTTGTAAGTGGCGCTCAGCCATACCGTATTACCGGATCGGTTGACGCGTTGGAAGCGACCCGAGAAAAACTCGCCTTTGTTCAGGTTTCTCCAGAATTCTTTGTACTCGGGCGACGCGACCTCTTGCTGAGGGCAAAACAGTCGATGATGCTGGCCTAGAACCTCATGCAGGCTATAGCCTAGTGTGCGTAGAAAGTTCTCATTGGCGTCCAATACATATCCTTCCGGGGTGAACGAAACCATTGCCATCGATCGGCTTATGGCTTCGATTGTGCTTCGCTGTTCCTGTTCGTTTTTCACTTGATCTGTGACGAGGGTGGCACATTTTAAAATGCTTATAATGCGTCCGTTGCTGTCTCTGATTGGGTTGTA
Source organism: Pseudomonas guariconensis (assembly GCF_900102675.1). Classification (GTDB taxonomy): domain Bacteria; phylum Pseudomonadota; class Gammaproteobacteria; order Pseudomonadales; family Pseudomonadaceae; genus Aquipseudomonas; species Aquipseudomonas guariconensis. Next base: position 607,043 of record NZ_FMYX01000001.1, on the reverse strand, counting down.
GCTTGCCTCCAGCCATACCGCTTCCCCTAGCTTGTTTTTTCTGACGACGCGGTCGCGGATCGACGCTCCTTCGGCAAGCCTTCTCCAGAAGTCTCTGTATTCAGAGCTTGTGGTGTGACGTTCTAGACAGAATATACTGTGATGTTTTCCGATGACCTCTTCGAGGTGATAGCCCAGCGCGTCTAAAAAATTTTGATTGGCGGTGGTTACGAGTCCCGCTGGCGTAAATTCAATGATTGCAGTGGATCGGTTCACTGCTGACATTCTCGCGTCTTGTGCGTAGAGCGTTGACAAGGCTTCTTCGAGTTCGCGTTTTAAACGTTTGTTGAACATGGCGCACCGTTATGTGGATGGCTAAATCAGGCCGTTGGGTGGTCGAACGTAAAGCGGTGTTCTCAAATGCGCTCAATCGTAGAGTTGCGCTTATGGCGTTTCTTTTCATTACGAATAAGGAGTGGCAGTTCAATTAGCCTGATGTCAGTTCGAGTGCTGCATTGAAGCCTATAGTGCCGTCCATATTCGACCTAAGGCCATGCTATCGGAGGGAGCGTTTCGAGCTCCGGCTTCGCAAACAGGTAGCCTTGAAATAGGTGTATTCCGGCTTCCTGTAGAGTTTGCAGTTCTTCAATGTGCTCGATCCCTTCGGCTATCACCTGTATGTTTAGGTCCTTGCACAGCGTTACTATGCTCCTGGTTATCGCTTGCTTGGCTCGGTTTCTGTGAATGTTTCTAATCAATTCCATGTCGATTTTGATGATGTCTGGTTGGAAGTCGGCGAGTAGGTTCAAGCCCGAATATCCAGCGCCGAAATCATCAATTGCAGTTTTGAAGCCTTGTTTTTTGTAAGATTCCATGATTTTTTTAATGTGGGCTTTATCGGTTATGTTTTCGTTCTCTGTGACTTCAAATATTATTTTTTCGATGGGAAAGTTGTACTTTTCCGCGGCTATCAGTGTTGTGCGTATGCAGGCCTCTGCCTGATAAACTGCATTGGGCAGAAAATTTATGCTCAAGTGTTCGGATATGCGTGTTTTGGCCGCGAGCTCGACAGCTTTAACCCGACACGCCTGATCAAATTTGTATCTGTTTGAGTCATTTATCTGCTGCATGACGGCGTTTGCACCCGCCCCATTCTCGCCCCGCACCAATGATTCATAAGCAAAAACGCTGTTGTTACTCGTATCGACAATGGGTTGGAACGCCATCGTGAAGTCGAAACCGATGGGTGATTTATCCCGGCAGCTGCGGCAACCATGGGGCCTTTGAGGTTCGATAGATATGAGTTGTATAGACATCTTTGGAGCCTCACAGGTAGGGGAACGGGGTGGTAGGGCTCCATGCCGGCATCTTGGAGAGCTCAAAAGCGCTTCTCAGTGTCGGCAGTATTGCGCCAATACCTATACAAAAGGAAGTCAAGTGTATAGATATTTTCACATTTAATGGGGGTGAATTTGACAAATCAGGCAGTGAAAATGCCGGTCATGGCTTTTTTTGTTGTACTTCAGTCGGTTGTTGTACAAATCGGCCCGACTGATGCCTGGTGACCTAAGGCGCTTCGCATAACCGCTGGCGAGTTCGCAGCAAAGCGCCGTCGTTCATCAGACAAGGCGATTCCTCTCTCAAGCATCACTGCCTTGGTCTTGCCAGCCACGTGGGTTTTCTTCCACCAGCTTGGTCGAGTTCTCGCGTTATGGGCGGTAATGGGGCGTCCGATCCATTGCCATGAGCATCCTCCTTCAATCCACTGGGCGGCATGTGGACATGCAGTTGGTGGCGCCGCTGCTGCGCCAGTTTGTTCAGAGGTCTCATGATGGGCCTCCCTCTATAGGCGTTTTATTGGTGAGCCAGAGGGCTTGATCACCAGTAAACGCCTAATTGCATGACGTTTGCCCCGAGGCTGACCAGTGGACGTGGCCCTGATGGGCGGAGCCGGTCACGCCGTCGACCGTTGCGCTTTCCTAGCGATCTCTGATTTCGAAACCGTGCTGCTTGGCAACAGCATTCTTCAATCACCTCAGCGCGACCATGCACCGCTTTTGCTGAGCTCATGCGGCAGGGCGCTCTGACAACCTGCCCGCCCATCCAGCATGGATGGAAAGCCAGTAGCGACCTCCGCCGGGCCGTAGTACGGTCCGCCTTCAACAAACCACCCGGTTCGTTGCGTTCACGCCCATGGACCGGGGCGCTCATGACCTGGAGGGTCGAATGGAAGTCGCTCGAAAGATCAATCAAACAGAATTGGATGCTGCCCTGGTAGCGTTTGCCCGATACAAGATTGGAGAAATAAAGATCTTCGATCTAGAGCAGGCGATGAGCTTCGAAGCGGGGCAAGCGCTTTCCAAGAGCGGGCTGGTCCGGTTCTCCATTACCAAGATGGTGTCCGGTCGTTATCGCATCAGCGATGAAGGGGAGCATGCGATTACAGAGGCTGGCCGGGAGCGGCTGCAGGCGATCCGAGGGTAACGCGGTCGTCGGGCGGTCGCCGGGCAACCCAATACGGTGTACCGCCAGATGCGACACGTTGGCCCCACGACAATATTAGGTGCCTGCACAGTCATCCGTGGGACCGAACGTGGTTGAAGCCACTCGTCTAACGCGGGGCACTCTATGCGCACCGATCATTCTCAGTTTTAGGCACAGGCTTCCTGTGCCACCAACGGGAGAATGATCATGGCAATCGAAAGCAACGATCCAGACGTGACACGTCCACCTGTTCCCAACAGCGTTCCCGACTCGAGAGAAGGCCATGGATCGGGTTTGGAGAAGGCCAAATCTGAGCCCAAGCAAGGGGTGGGCGAAGCATGGTCGGATAACCGGCCTGAAGATTGGAATCCTCCCCCTGGCGACCCTGGGGCTGGCCAAGGTGTTGGGGCTTCGCAGGATGACGACACGGCGAAAGTCGACGAAAAGCAGGGCGGCCCCGCGCCGCGTAGCAGCGATTCAGTACCGCTGGCGGCGGATGACGATGCTCCGGTAGAGCAGGAGATGAAGGATGTGGACGCTAACAATGCGGTGTCCAGTGAGCATCCGAAGCCAGCCTAAGCGGTTCCTGATTTTTCGAGCGAGTGTCCGGCGGACCTGGAATGCGAATTGCTCCTTCTCGAACACACCTTGCCGTGGGGGCTGCGCGATGCTTCGGGAGGAGATCTATTTCACTGTCGTGGTGGTCTCGATCGTACTGGCCATCGACCTGATGGCTCTGTACGTCTATTTCAAGCGCAGACCGTAGGGGCTGTTCGTTCAATGAACCTGGGTATCCCATTACCCAGGTCCGGGGAAAGATCCAAACCATCGGCCGTCAAAAGGTGGAGCGGTCATCACACAGGCCTGGCAGCAACTTACCGCGTCACTCTACCTTTGGTGAAAATCGCCCGACGTTCGAGTCGATCAATCACCTGATGCTTGGCAACTTCATAGGTCTGGTCAAATGCCTTGCGGTCCACGTGTGGAAAGTACTTCGCAAGGCAGTGCGCTACGAGGTCGTCAAAAGCCGATTCTGTGATGTAGCGGTAGATATGGCGCAGATACAGGAAGCCAAACTGAAAGCCCAGGGTTTCACTGAAGTATGCAGTCGGTGTGAAGAAGCCGTTTTCCAGATCGATCGCCTGGGCAGGTCCAGAGCCGTGCAAGGGCAGCATGACGTTAGCCGCCCATAGGTCCATGTGGGAGATGCCGTGGTTGTGTAGTTCATGCAACAGCTCGGCGGTGGCCTCGATGACGGTGCGAACGGCTTGTGGGTTGGCCCGGATGAGCGCCATGCCATCGATATGGTCGGCCAGGGATCGGCTGATGATGAAAAAGTCCTTCATCAGGCCGAGCTTGCAACGACTGTAGCCGTAGCCAACCAGAGGCGGAACCCGGGCGCCGCGACGGGTTGCCTCGCGGGTGTTGATCAGCTCTTCCATGGGCCAGTCGTACATGCCATTGCGCTTGGCCGTGAAACGTTGCATGCGCCACTTTTTCTTGAACGAATCAAGCGGCTCGCGCTTGAAGAACAACGCGCTATCGGTGCACTCGAGCGGGGCGCTCATCCGTTTGGCGCCAGAGGGTTGCTCAATCAGGCGTATCAGCGCTTGTCGAGTGGGTGACGGGACGGGTGAGCGAAAATACAGCGTCGTGCGCTGATGTTTCACGCTGTGGCAGAACTCGTTGAAACAAAACTGAGCATTGCGTAACACGCTTCTTCCTTGATGGTGTAAATAGGCTATCAATTTTCGATTTTCACATTTCTTTCACATTTTTCCTATCCCTGGAACACTTTGGTTTTACCTGTCTAGCCACAACCCAGCCAGGCCATGGATAATCCGGCCGTTCAACGACAAGGTGTTGTATCCGTGGAAACGAAAAGCTTGATGGCCGAAGTGTTCTTCAGCCTGCCCACGCATATCTGGGTTCTGCCAGTGGCGGCTGTTATCGCCTATTTCGGATTGAAAATGGCCGAGGCTTCCAGCAAGCGAACGAATGCGCTTCGGCTCGCCACCTATGCAGCCCTGGTGCTGCTGGCAGTGGTCCCCAACGGCATTCATGCCGTCGCTGCTCCTCCTTTGCAAACCACTGGCGGAGCATTGCTACCTAACTATGCAGGGCTGTTCTATCTCGATGCCTTTTTCGTGTTCGCCGGCTGGGCCATCAGTGGCGTGATTCGCACCCGGACGTGAGCCGTGACAAGTGCGATACTGGCTTTTTGACGGGAGGCTCACAACACGGCGCGAACCTTTTCGAGCCGTTGGAGGTCCAGACCCAGGAAGCCGTCAAATCCATTACATAAGGCTTCGTATTGCCCTGTCGTGCACCGCTGGAAGACAAAGCCATGCCTGAAAGAGAAAAGCGCTACCGTGCCTACCACCTTTTGAGAGAACTCGATTCCTTGACCTCCTCGACCATGAACCAGATCGCCTACGGTCGTGTGGGCGGCGCCGAGTGGAAAGGGATGTGCCAGGCGCACCGCAAAGCCTTCGAGGATTGGATGACGTTCGCCGAATCGTTGCTCGAACCGGGCAGCGACACAACCCCGGACTCTTCCTGACCTTCACGGCAGGTGCAGCACCGGTTGTCCGATTCTCCCCCTTGACCAGTCGTACGTGGTTGCGTGCTGGCAACCATCCGCTATGGTGCCACTACCAACACATATAAGACTAAAGTCGTAGGAGGCGGCATGAAAATTCGCGGTGACGTGTTCTGGTCCTGGGCAGACCCCACTCTTCATCATCGAACGCATGACGAAACGCTCGACAGCGGCTCGTGTATTGACGTGCAGGTTCGATTGTCACGAACCGGTGCGACGCAGATGTTCATCGGCCTTTACGCACCGTCCGGCATGGCCTTGCATGAGGAGGCGTTCGACTCGCGTCCAGGCGAATCGATGACCCGGGCGCTGGCCTGGGGTGTCGGACGCGCCAGGAGGGTGGCAAGCGACCCGGCATTGCAGTCCGGTGGGCGCGCCAGCAAGCCTGCAGTCGTAGCAGTCTGCGGGGGGCGTTGAGTGGTCCACGCGCATGGGGAGCGTCACCGTCTTTGGGCAGACGGTGACGTCCCGTCACGCAGGTCAGTACAACAGCACATTCACCGTGGCGATCACGGTGACCAGAAACAGCACGCCCGCCGCTATTTGTAGCAGCGTCCCGACCACGCGACCGAGCCAGGCCCTGAGGGTGCCTTCAATGGCCGGAGCAGGCGGCACGTGCGCTTCACCGCTTGGCAGGGTACTTAGACGCTCGGTGCGTCCGGTAAGCCTGCTGCCGATCTTGCTCATCAGCAACGCCAGGATGAACGCGACCACGCAACCGATCAGGCCATGGCTTTGGATGGTCTGGTAGAGGCTTAGCAGCAGAAACCAGCATTGACGCAGAAACTCAGCCATGGCGGCCACGTTTGTCGGCATACGGTGGGTTTCGGTTTGCCTTGGGTCAGGGCGCCTTTCTGCCGATGACCCTGCAACAACAAACGCGATGTTTAACCCAGAATAGCTATTACTTTGGTATGTGCTAGTTTTCAGACAGTGGCCAATCGGGGACTGTAATTGACTGATGTCGTTACAGATATCCAATTAACCAGTTCAGCGGTAATTCCCAGGGCAAGAAAGCGGATGCACCAAGCAACCTCGAAGGGTAGAGTGCCTTGCACCAGTTTTTTCAAGCGAGCAGCTCCGATGTCCTGCGCCTTTACCTTCATTCAGTCTCCCGTTGGGACCCTCACGCTGGTTGCCCGAGGCGATTGCCTGGCTGCGGTGTTGTGGGAGCAGGAGCGGGAAAACCGTGTGCGTCTGGGCGCACTGCACCGGGACGATGGACATCCGACGCTACGGGAGACAGCTCGGCAGTTAGGCGAGTACTTTGCCGGCAGCCGCCAGGGTTTCGAGCTGCCGCTTGATTTTGTCGGCACGGACTTCCAGCGCCAGGTCTGGGCCGCGCTGCTGACCATCCCCTTCGGGCAGACCCGCAGCTACAGCGATATTGCCCGGCAGATCGGCAACCCAAGCGCCGTGCGGGCAGTGGGAGCGGCCAACGGACGCAACCCGATTTCGATCATCGCTCCGTGCCACCGGGTGATCGGCGCATCTGGTGGTCTGACCGGCTTCGCCGGTGGGCTGCAGGCCAAACAGTACCTGTTGGCCCTTGAAGGACGAGAGAGCCTCGCGTTAGATCTTTGAGCCCGTTCAACTCATCCAGAGCACGATCAGGCAACCAATCACCGCCGCCGCCGTCCCGACCACCAGGCTGTACTGCCGATGAGCACGCCGCGCGTAGGGTTGTGTTTCTCGCAGGAACTCGCCAGGTGTAGGAGCGTCCGGTCGGTGGCGTAGTCCTTCGGCCATCTCGGCCACTCGGCCATGAATCAACAGACCGACCAGGTAATGAGTGCAGGCATAGCAGGCCAGCGCCGTGGCTAAGTACTTCATGGCGCCAGCGCGCCCAAGGTTATGGCTTGGGCAGTCATCGACGTGGTGTCCAGCAGCACCAGCCCCTGGGCGTGTTCATCCAATGCTGCCAAGAGATTCCCTTGGGGGTCCCAGGCGGCGGAATGGCCGGCGCCGACGAAGGTATCGGCCGGCCCTACACAGTTGGCGAGCAACACCGGCATGCCCAGACGCCGGGCAACGTCCGGGTAATGCCGAAAGCCTTCGTCTATGCCCTTGGTTGTCTTGGCCACGCTGACCATATAGATGTCTGCCCCTGCCGAACGAGCCTGCTCGGCATGCTCGATGAACATCGATTCGTAGCAGATGGCCGGTGCGATGCGCTGGTTGCCCACGGTGAACACCAACGGATACTCGCCAGCGATGAAGAATGGCAGCTCATCATCGTGCAGGCGCTGTTTGGCATAGAAGTGGGGCGGGGCGCCAGGGCGCAGGATGGGCATGCCAATGCAAATCCCGGTGGGGGCCAGCAACGGTAGACCGACGGCCACCGCGATGCCATGGCGGTCACAGAGCGCTTGCAGCGGATCGAGCAGGGAAGTGTCCGATGGTTGCGCCAATTGTTGGGCCAGGGTGGGTTCATAGCCGCTCAAGGACAGCTCGGGGAATACCACCAGCTCCGCCCCGCGTGCGACTGCCTGTTCGACGCAGTAGCGGTGACGCTCCAGATTGCCCGGCAGGTCGCCCTTGCCGGAGGCCAGTTGCACAGCACACAGTTTCATGGCGATTCCATCCATGGAGAAAGCGGGAAGGCTGAGAATACTATCGGCCAGCCCGCCCAGGCCACCCCGCGCTGAAGTGATTCAGGAGGCCGGGTGCGGGGCGAAGCGCTGACGGAACCAGTCGGTGAGCATGGCTTTTTCCGCATACAGGCGATCGCTGCTGCTGGCCTGGCGGCCGGGGCGGCTGAGGTACATCTTGTCGCTGACGCGCTCCTGGGCGTGTTTTTCCGGTTGCCCGGGCTGGACGAGGGTGTAGCTCAGGTCGATGCTGGGCCAGGTGATCTCGCGCATGAAGCGCACATCGTAGGCCCGGCTGTGCCACGGCTCGAAGCGCCCGGCCAGGTCGATGTCGCGCACATCGATGCGCAGTTGCTGCCCAGGTTGCAGATAGCGCTGGCCGAGCTTGTGCAGATGCTCGCTGAGGGTCTTGATGACGTACGCATCAGCGCCCCGTTCGTAGCCATGGCTATCGAGGCTGGCATCGCGGAACTGCTCGGGATGATCGAAATGCACGTCCACCTGCGCGGTTGGTGCGCCTTGTGCCATGCTGTTGGAGGCCAGCAGCATCAAGACATAGGAGAGGGTGGTACGCATGATGCACCTCCACGGGCACGGACGGATCGCCCCTCCATTTTACGCCTGCCGCTGGGACAGCAGCAGAGGGTGGAAGCAATGAGCCGTTTTCGGCGGGTGAGTGCCAATAACCGTGGCCGCGATCTGGCCGTGGGCGACATCCATGGTCATTTCGAGCGGTTGCAGCGATGCCTGGACGAGGTGGGATTCGATCCTGAGGTGGATCGGCTGTTCAGCGTGGGCGATCTGGTGGACCGGGGGCCGGCCAGCGAGCAGGCGCTGGACTGGTTGGCGCAACCCTGGTTCCACGCGGTACAGGGCAACCATGAGGCGCTCGCCATCGCCCACCTGCGCGGTGGCAGAGTCGATCTGGAGATGTACCGCTCTGCAGGCGGGGGCTGGTTTCTCGACCTTCCTCGTGCCGAACAACAACGCTACGTCGAAGGCTTCGCGCAGATGCCATTGGCGATCGAGGTGCAGACGTCGCTTGGGCTGATCGGCCTCTTGCATGCCGATAGCCCATTTCCCGAATGGTCGACGCTCAAGGCTTTTCTAGAGGCTATGGACGATCCTGAAGTCCGAGAAGTCTGCCAATGGTCGCGTCGACGCCTGCGTGAGGGCGACACCGAGCCGGTCGGTGGCTTGCGCGCCTTGCTGGTCGGCCATACCCCAGTGCTGCGGGTCAAGCAGTTGGGCAACGTCTGGCACCTGGACACCGGCGGCTGGGCCAGCGGCTTTTTCAGTGTGGTGGACCTCAGGACGCTGAGCGTGATCAACCCCAGGCCAGGCGCATGAGCACCGCGCTGGCCAGCAGAATCAACAGCACACCGGAAGCACGCTCCAGCCACGGCAAGACTTGGGCGAAGCGCCGCAGCACCCGGCGATTGCCGATGGCCACCGCCACCAGCAGGTCCCAGCCCAGCACGATTGTGAACATCCACACACCATAGACGAGCTTCCAGCCCGCGCTGCTGGCTGCGAGCATGCTTGCCAGGCTTGCATAGAACAGAGCGTTCTTCGGGTTGAGGATGCCCGAGGTGAAGCCCATTCCCAGGTTCTGTACCCAGCCGTGACCAATACCGACCTCGGCCGATTGCAGGTCGCTGCGCCCGGCATGGCGTAGGAACAGCCCGCCGATAAACAGCAAGTAGGCACAGCCGGCCAGTTGCAACGCGATGAACGGCGCGCTGCCCTCCTGCAGAATGGAGACGCCGGTAAAGGCTATGGCGATGAATACGCCGTTGGCCAGGGCGATCCCCAGGCAAGCACCGCTCGCGGTGCGCCAGCCGGCGGTGGCCGAGGCGCGAGCGACGAGGAAGAAATCGGGACCAGGGGAGAGCAGGGCCAGGAAATGGGCTGCGGCGACGACGAGAAATTGCTCCATGGGTAGGCTTCTGTGGCAAGGAAAGCCGCAGTCTGTCGTCCCAAGCCTTGGGCGGTATTGAAGATAATTGCACGGCGTGTGCTCCAGCGCGCGGAGCGGGTGGGTAGGTTTACCCGCGTGCCCCGACGCCATGTCGATACTGCCCGGGGGTCATGCCCGCGTGCGCCTTGAACACCCGCTGGAAGTGGCTCTGGTCGGCAAAGCCCAGGCGATAAGCCACCTGCGCAAGGTCCTGGCCTTGGCCGAGCAACCCCCGCGCCCGGTTGACCCGCTCATTAAGCAGGTAGGCGTGTGGTGTGAGCCCCGTCGCGGCGCGGAACGCCCGGATCAACTGGTATCGCCCCAACCCGGCGTGCCCGGCCAGATGCTCCAGGCTGATTTCGGCCAGCTCGCACGTCTGCAGCATGGCAATCAGCTCGCGCAGGGCTGGGGCGCTCAAGGCAGGGGGCGGGGCAGCATCCAGCGTCGCATGCGCTGCAAAGTCGTGGTCACCGATGAAGGCCACCAACGCGGCTTCCTTCTGCGAGGGTGCCGCGTCGGAAAACAACAATGCATTGAGCTGGCAGAACTGCCGATACACTTCAGCCGAACGCGTGATTCGCGCAGGCGCTCCAGGCTCGGCAGCGCTAACGCCTGACTCCAGTCGCAGGCGTCCCAGCCACTGCGCATCCACATGCACCATCTGATAGCTCCAGGCCTGGCCTGACTCGGGGTTGCAGGCATGCACCCGCTGCGCCGGGACCAGTACCAAGGTGCCGGGCGTCAGGCGCGCCTGGCCGTCGCCCGCGCCGGTGAACCAGCTGAGGCCGGCATCTACCGCACCGATGGAGAACGTCGGATGGCTATGGGCCTTGTAGCAGGCGCGGCTATGGCAGGCGCGCCGGCTTTCCACGAAGGGCAGGGCCGGGTCGCGCCAGATTTCGCTGTTCCATAGGGTCATGCAGGGCCTGCTTCGCCGAGTGCCGGAGCACGCAGTCTAAACTGCTGGCCACTGTTCCGGCCATTCACTGCGCCACTGTACTTGACGCAATGCACACCCGGCGCGAGGCTGCCGAGGTCCCGAAGGAGAAGAAAAATGGACCTGTCGAGCTTGCTGCTGTTCATCCCCGCCTGTTTCGCCCTGAACATGGCGCCTGGCCCCAACAACCTGTTGTCGCTGCACAACGCCAGCCGCTATGGCCTGCGCACCGCCTGCATGGCCGGCATCGGCCGGTTGCTCGCCTTCAGCGGCATGATCGCCCTGGCTGCCATGGGCTTGGCGGTGGTGTTGCACACCAGCGAATACCTGTTCCTGATCATCAAGGTGCTGGGCGCAGCGTACCTGTTCTACATCGCCTGGCAGCTGTGGCGGGCGCCGGTGGGTGAGGCGGTCGTGGCGAGTGACCATCCACGGGGTACCTGGCGCCTGGCCCGTCAGGAGTTCTGGGTGGCAGCGGGCAACCCGAAAGCCATCCTGATCTTCACCGCATTCCTGCCGCAGTTCGTCTCGGTGGGCAGTGCCATGCCGGTCGCCGAGCAATTCCTCTGGCTGGGCGTTATGTTCCTGCTGCTGGAATGGGCGGCCATCGCGATCTATGCGGGCCTTGGGGCGTACATGCAGCGCTGGTTCGAGCGCCCAGGGCCGCGCCGGGTGTTCAACCGGGTCAGTGCGTCGTTGTTGGGGTGTGCGGGGTTGGGGCTTTTGGCGGCGCGGCGCTGAGGTCAATCGCGATAGAACGTCTGCACCAGGTGATACCCAAACTTGGTCTTGATCGGCCCATGCACCACGCGCAGGGCCTTCTTGAAGATCACCTGGTCGATGGCGCCTACCAACTGGCCTGGGCGGACTTCGCCCAGGTCGCCCCCGCGTTTGCCCGAGGGGCAGGTGGAGAATTTCTTGGCCAGCACATCGAAGGCTTCGCCCTTGGCGATCCGTTGCTTGAGCTGTTCGGCTTCGGCAGCGGTCTTGACCAGGATGTGGCGGGCTTGGGCTTTCATGGGACACCTGTGCTTCGGGCAAAAAAGGGCGCCATTATGCCTGATCGCGCAGCTCTGCGCGGTCTCGGAATTGCGCCAGGGCTTCGGGGTTGGCCAGGGCGTCGGTGTTCTTCACCGGCAGGCCATGGACCACGTTGCGGATCGCCAGCTCCACCAGCTTGCCGCTGATGGTGCGCGGGATGTCGGTGACCTGAACGATCACGGCCGGAACATGACGGGGCGTGGTGTATTGACGGATCACCTGGCGAATGTGCTGGCGTAGGGCATCGTCCAGTTGCAGCCCCTCGCGCAGGCGCACGAACAGGACTACGCGCACGTCGTTGTGCCAGTCCTGGCCGATGGCGACGCTTTCGACCACTTCCTCGACCTTTTCCACCTGGCGGTAGATTTCCGCCGTGCCGATGCGCACACCGCCGGGGTTGAGCACCGCGTCCGAACGGCCATGGATGATCATGCCGCCCTCAGCGTTCTGCTCGGCGTAATCGCCCTGGGCCCAGACGCCGGGGTACTGACTAAAGTAGGCATCGTGGTAGCGGCTGCCGTCGTTGTCACCCCAGAAGCCCACTGGCATGGACGGGAAGTTGCGGGTGCAGACCAGCTCGCCTTTCTCGCCGATCACGGGCTGGCCGTGCTCGTTCCACACCTCCACAGCCATGCCCAGGCCTTTGCACTGGATCTCGCCACGGCGTACCGGCAGCACGGGGTTGCCGAGCACGAAGCACGAGACGATGTCGGTGCCGCCAGACATCGAAGCCAGGCACAGGTCGGGTTTGATCTTGCGGTAAACGTAGTCGTAGCTGTGGGGCGAGAGCGGTGAGCCGGTGGACATGATCAGGCGCAGGCTGTTCAGGCGATGGCTTTTGGCAGGCTCGAGGCCTTCCTGCTCCAGGGCGGCCAGGTATTTGGCGCTGGTGCCGAAAGCGTGGATGCGTTCGGCGTCGATCAGGTCGAGCAGACGCTGTGGGCCTGGGTGGAAGGGCGAGCCATCGTACAGCACCAGGGTGGCGCCGACCGCCAGGCCGCTGGCTAGCCAGTTCCACATCATCCACCCGCAAGTGGTGTAGTAGAACAAGACGTCGTCGGCCTTGATGTCGTTGTGCAGGCCGTGCTCCTTCAGGTGTTGCAGCAGTACGCCGCCGGCGCGGTGGACGATGCACTTGGGCACGCCGGTGGTGCCGCTGGAGTAGAGGATGTACAGCGGGTGGTCGAACGGCAGGGCGGTAAAGCGCGGTTCACCACCGGGTTGGTAGAAGTCGCCCCACAGGCTGACGCGCGGGGCAGTGAATTCTTCGCAGTGGGTGTGTGAGCGGGTGTAGGGCACTACCAACAAGTGTTCGAGCTGGGGCAGTTGGGCGGTGACCTGGTTGATCTTTTCGACTTGGTCGATGGTCTTGCCGGCGTACTGGTAGCCGGCGCAGGCGATCAGAAGCTTTGGGGCGATCTGACCGAAGCGGTCGATGATGCCGTGAAGGCCGAACTCCGGTGACGAACTGGACCAGATCGCGCCGAGGCTGGTGCAGGCGAGCATGGCGACCAAGGTTTCCCAGGTGTTGGGCATCACCGAAGCGATTCGGTCGCCGGCCTGGATGCCCAGGGCCTGCAGGGCTTTCTGCATGCCGGCCACATGGGCCGCCAATTGTGCGTGGCTCAGCACCTGGCGCTGGCCGTCCTCGCGTACGGCGACCACGGCGGGGCGGTCATCGCGCCGCATCAGCAGGTGTTCGGCGTAGTTCAAGGTGGCACCGGGGAACCAGTGCGCATCCGGCATCTGTGGACCTTCGCTGAGGGCCTGGGCGGGCGGGGTGTGCCACTGGACGTGGAAATAGTCGGAAAGGGTCTGCCAGAAAGCCGGGCGTTGCTCGATGCTCCAGCGGTGCAGCGCGGCGTAGTCATTGAGCTGGAGGTTGTAGCGCAGGTTAACTTGGCGGCGGAAGACGTCCATCCGGCTGGCCTGGATCTGCGCCGTGGAGGGGCGCCAGAGCACATCGTTCATGCCGAAACCTCCCACTTTCGATGGAATCCAGAGCCTGTAGGAGCGGGCGAATCCGCTCCTGCAGGGGCTGCGCCTAAAGTGCCGATGCGCAGCCAAATGGCTTTGGCTTTTACTCCACTTTAGCCTTTTGTACGTCCGGCGATGCCGACCAGATGCGATAACGCACTTCGATGTCCTTGGGCACGTACAGCACGACCGGCAGCTTGCTGTTGTAACGCAGCATGAAGCCTTCACCGACCACCGGCACGAAGGCCTCGGTCTTCTTGCCGTCCGGGCAGGCCATCAGTGTGCTGGCGGGGCCACCGACTTTTTCCAGGCGGTAGTAGCTGTAGCCCCAGCCTTCGAGGTTGTGTTCCTCGAGGCTGCCGGCCAGACGCTGGCGGTTGCAATCGACGGTGAGGGTCTTGCCGGCGAGGATTTCCAGTTGGTAGGCCGACTCGTCGGTTTGGGCCGGCAGGTGGATGACCTGCCGGGTGAAGCCTTTTTCCGCCTCAGGGTAGGGCGCGACGTCTTTGAGCCCGGCGGCCATCACAGGCGCGGCGGCGGCCAAGGTCAGGGAAAGAATCGCGGTCAGTGGGAATGGGCGCATAGGGCCTCCTTGCAATTGAAAACGAATGCAAGACCGCGCCAGATCCCGGCTGCCCCTCACTGGGCCAGCCAACCGCCATCGACGTTCCAGGCGGCGCCACGGACCTGGCTACCGGCCTCGCTGCACAGGAACAATACCAGCTCTCCCAAGTGCTGGGGCGTTACAAAGGCCACGGAAGGCTGCTTTTCGGCCAAAAGATCGTGCTGCGCTTGCTGAGGGTCGACACCGGCTGCGGCGCGGTCGTCGATCTGTTTCTGCACCAGAGGGGTCAGTACCCAGCCGGGGCAGATGGCGTTGCACGTGACGTTGCTGGTGGCCGTTTCCAGGCCTACGACTTTGGTCAGGCCAACCACTGCGTGCTTGGCAGCCACGTAGGCGGCCTTGCCGGTGGACCCCACCAGGCCGTGCACCGAGGCGATGTTGACGATCCGCCCCCAGCCACGTGCCCGCATGCCCGGCAAGGCAAGCCGGATGCCGTGGAAGACAGCCGAAAGGTTCAGCGCGATGATCTTGTCCCAGGTCTGCACAGGGAACTGCTCCACCGGCGCCACGTGCTGGATGCCCGCGTTGTTGACCAGGATGTCCACGCCGCCGAACTCGCGCTCGGCCAGGGCGAACAGCGCCTCGATCTGGGCCACGTCAGACAGGTCCGCGGGGTGGTGGATCACCTTGACCCCGTGGCGGGCGATTTCGGCGAGTGCCGGGGCCGGGTCGCCGAAGCCATTGAGCAGGATATTCGCCCCTGCGCCGGCCAGCACCTGGGCGATACCCAGGCCAATGCCGCTGGTGGAGCCGGTGACCAGTGCTGTCTTGCCTTTGAGCGTCATGCAGATCTCCTTAGACGATGCCGGTGGCGTAGAAGGTGGCGATGACCACGAAAACCGCCAGGGTCTTGATCAGGGTAATACCGAAAATGTCCTTGTAGGCCTCGCGGTGGGTCAGCCCGGTGACCGCCAGCAAGGTGATCACCGCGCCGTTGTGCGGCAAGGTATCCATGCCGCCGCTGGCCATGGCGGCCACACGGTGCAGGACCTCCAGCGGGATGTTCGCGGCGTGGGCTGCGGCGATGAAACTTTCGCTCATGGCCGCCAGGGCGATGCTCATGCCTCCGGAGGCGGAGCCGGTGATGCCGGCGAGCAAGGTGACGGTCACAGCCTCATTGACCAGGGGATTTGGGATGGCGCGCAGGGCATCGGCCAATACCAGAAAGCCCGGTAGCGAGGCGATCACCGCGCCGAAGCCATACTCCGAGGCGGTATTCATGGCCGCCAACAGCGCACCGCTGACGGCGCTCTTGGTGCCCTCGGCCAAGCGTTGGCGGATGGCGCCGAAGGCGCATATCAGCACCATCAGGATGCCCACCAGCAAGGCCGCCTGCACTGCCCAGATCGCGGTGAGCTTGGCCACATCGCTTTGCACCGGCGCACTCATGCCTGGCAGCTGCAACGTATGCGTGGCGCCATACCAGTGAGGAATCCAGTGGGTGAACACTAGGTTCATCACGCCCACCATCACCAAAGGCGACAACGCCAGCCAAGGGTTGGGCAGGGCCAGGTCGTCGGCGGTTTCCGGTTCGTTGCGCAGGTCATTGCCATAGCCTTCGCCGGCGCGCTGTGCCTTGTTGCGCTGGCGGCGCAGGTAAAGCATGCCGACGCTGAACACGAACAGTGTGCCGATCAGCCCCAGCCAGGGCGCGGCCCAGGCCGTGGTGTTGAAAAAGGTGCTGGGGATGATGTTCTGGATCTGCGGGGTGCCGGGCAGGGCGTCCATGGTGAAAGAGAACGCGCCCAAGGCGATGGTCGCCGGGATCAGGCGTTTGGGAATGTTGCTCTGGCGGAACATCTCGGCCGCGAACGGGTACACCGCGAACACCACCACGAACAACGATACGCCGCCGTAGGTGAGCAGCGCGCACACCAGAACGATCACCAGCATGGCCTGGCGTGTGCCCAGCAAGCCAATGGCGGCGGCGACGATCGAGCGCGAGAAGCCGGAGAGTTCGATCAGCTTGCCGAACACAGCACCGAGCAAGAACACCGGGAAGTACAACTTGATGAAGCCGACCATTTTTTCCATGAACACGCCCGTGAAGGTCGGGGCCACAGCCGCAGGGTCGGTGAGCAGGACAGCGCCGAGGGCGGCAATGGGGGCGAAGAGAATGACGCTGTAGCCGCGATAGGCAGCCAACATCAACAGGGCCAGGGCAGCGAGGGCGATGAGCACAGTCATCGAGGGTGTCTCCAAGTCGTTGTTTTTATGGTTGACCGAGGAGATAGCGGGATTCGTGCCAGATTTGTAACGTATTGATTTGTAAGGGTTTTATCGAATTATTGCCTGCAGTTGTCTCACAATCGAGACGGTTGGAGCTGCTGCACAGCCTGTCGCAGGCGTTGCCAACGCCCACAACAGGTGGCGCTTCGTCTCTCTCTGCAGGCGCTGGCGAGGCCTGCAATGGACCGCAAAAACGGTCTTACAACAATGTCTCTAGCTAGAGACCTAGGTCTCTTTACAGAGACTGAACCCCCAAGGCGATCATCTTCTTGTACAGCGTAGACCGCCCCAACCCCAGCGCCTTCGCGGCCTGCGGTACATTCCCGGCGCAACTGGCCAGGGCATCGGCGATCAATTTGCGCTCGAATGCCTCGCACGCCTCCCGATACCCCTGAGGTACTGCACCCGCCGGCGCGACGGGGCTCAACGGCCCCAGCGCCGAGCGCACATCGTCCACCCCCAGGCGCGGCTGATCCGCCAGCAGCGTCGCACGCTCCAGCACATTGCGCAGTTCACGGATATTGCCAGGCCAGGCGTGGCGTGCCAGCAATGCCTGGGCGTCGGGCTCGAGCTCGTACTGAGTGCCAAGCTCGGCCAGGATTGCCTCGCAAAGCGCCGGCAGATCGCCCAGGCGTTCGCGCAGGGGCGGTACCTCGATGGGCAGCACGTTGAGCCGGTAGTACAGGTCGGCGCGAAACGCGCCGCTGGCCATGGCCGCCTGCAGATCGATGGAGGTGGCGGCAATGATGCGTACGTCGCTGCGCAGCATCTGGTTTGAGCCGACCGGTTCGTATTCCTTCTCCTGCAATACCCGCAGCAGCTTGCTTTGCAGGGCCAATGGCATATCGCCGATCTCGTCGAGAAACAGCGTACCGCCCTCGGCCAATTGCAGCTTGCCGCTGCGCCCCTTGCGGTCGGCCCCGGTGAAGGCGCCAGGAGCGGTGCCGAAGAATTCGGCCTCCAGCAGCGTTTCGGGAATGGCCGCGCTGTTGACGCTGACGAACGCCTTGTGCGCCCGGGCCGAGGCAGCATGGATGGCATGGGCCAGCAGCTCCTTGCCGGTGCCGGTTTCGCCCAGTAGCAATACCGGGGAATCGCTGCCTGCACCACGGCGCGCCCTGCGCTTGGCCTCCAGGCTCGCGGCGCTGGTGCCGACGAACTGGGCGAAGCTGTACTTGGCCTGGCGTGCGCGCAGTTGCGAGCGGGTCGAGGCCAGTTCCTGCTGCATGCTCGCGTAGCGCTTGAGCAGCGGGGAGAGGCTGCGCAGTTCATCGAACAGGGCAAAGCCGATGGCGCCGATCAGCTCGTCGCGATCGTCATGGATGGGCAGGCGCATCACCACCAGCGGCTCGTTGGGTGTGTCGAGCATGTCCAGCAGGATCGGCCGGCCATTGCTTACCACATCGCGCATCAGGCTGCCCGGGATCACCGCCTCGCAGGGCTGGCCAATGGCGCTGGCCGCATCGGGCAGGCCGAAACGCCGGGCGTAGCGCTCATTCATCCAGACGATCCGTGCCTGGCGATCGACGATCACCGTGCCTTCGCTGGACTGCTCGATGATCTCGAACAGCGAGCGGATCGCCAGTTGCCGAACCTGGGGATAGTCCTTGAGGCTGTCGCTTTCTTGCATGGGCTGGGCCTTTGAAATGCAGTGGCGGTGATTATGACGACTGTCGGCCAGACTGGCGAAGACCCATCGACCGCTAGGCCCGTGGATCGAACGCCTCACGCAGCGCATCGCCAATGAACACCAGCAACGACAAGATCAACGCCAGGGCAAAGAATGCGGTAAAGCCCAGCCATGGCGCCTCCAGATGCTGCTTGCCCTGGGTCACCAGCTCCCCCAGCGAAGCGCTGCCCGCCGGCATGCCGAAGCCAAGAAAATCCAGGGCGGTGAGGGTGGTGATAGCCCCGGTGAGCATGAACGGCACGTAGGTGAGCGTGGCCGTCATCGCGTTGGGCAGAATATGCCTGAGCATCACTTGCCCGTCCGACAGCCCCAGGGCACGCGCGGCCTTGACGTACTCCAGGTTGCGCCCGCGCAGGAATTCGGCGCGTACCACATCCACCAAGGTCAGCCAGGAAAACAGCGCCATGATCCCCAGGAGCCACCAGAAGTCCGGCTCGACAAAGCCACTGAGGATGATCAACAGGTACAGCACCGGCAAACCCGACCAGACCTCCAGCAAACGCTGGCCCAACAAATCCACCCAGCCACCGTAGTACCCCTGCACGGCCCCAGCGGCAATGCCGATCAGTACGCTGAGCACGGTCAAGGCGAAGGCGAACAACAGCGATACCCGTGTGCCGTACAGCACCCTGGCGAGCACATCGCGCCCTTGATCGTCGGTGCCGAGCCAGTTGCTGGTGCTGGGCGGGCTTGGGGTAGGCACCTGCAGGTCGTAGTTGGGCGTGTCGGCACTGAAAGGGATCGGCGCGAACAGCATCCAGCCGCCCTGTCCTGCGATCAACTGGCGTACGTAAGCGCTGCGGTAATCGGGCTGGAACGGCAACTGGCCACCGAACTGTTGCTCGGTGTAACGCTTGAGTGCCGGCGTGTACAGCTCGCCTTTGTAGACGAGCAGCAGCGGTTTGTCGTTGGCCACCAGTTCCGCGCCCAGGCTGAGCACCAGGATAGCGGCGAACAGCCACAGCGAGCACCAACCCAGGCGATTGCGCCGGAAACAGCGCCAACGACGAAGCGCGACGGGCGAAAACATCAGCGGCCCCTTGCATCGAAATCGATGCGCGGGTCGAGCACGGTATAGCTCAGGTCACCGATCAAGCGAATCAACAGCCCTGCCAGGGTGAAGATGAACAGGGTGCCGAACACCACCGGATAATCCCGCGAGACCGCGGCCTCATAGCTCAGTCGGCCCAGGCCATCGAGGGAGAAGATCACCTCGATCAGCAAGGAGCCGGCGAAGAACACCGTGATCAACGCCTGGGGCAGCCCGGCCAGCACCAGCAGCATGGCGTTGCGCAGTACATGCCCGTACAGCACCCGGCGCTCGCTCAGGCCCTTGGCCCGCGCGGTGATCACGTACTGGCGGGAGATCTCGTCGAGAAAGGCATTCTTGGTCAGCAAAGTGAGGGTGGCGAAGCCGCCGATCACCAACGCCCCGACCGGCAGCACCAAGTGCCAGAAATAGTCGGCGACCTTGCCCAGCAGGCTGAGCTGGTCGAAGTTCTCCGAGACCAGCCCGCGCACCGGGAACCAGTTCAGCGAGGTGCCCCCGGCGAACAGCACGATCAACAGCAAGGCGAACAGGAACGAGGGCAGGGCATAACCGATGACGATCAGCGCGCTGCTCCAGGCATCGAAGCGGCTACCGTGGCGCACGGCCTTGCGGATACCCAGCGGTATCGACACCAGGTAAGTGATCAAGGTGGCCCACAGGCCGAGCGAGACCGTCACTGGCAGTTTGTCGAGAATCAGGTCGGTGACCTTGGCGCCGCGGAAGAAGCTTTGGCCGAAGTCCAGTCGAGCGTATTGGCCCAGCATCAGCCACAGGCGTTCGGGGGCCGACTTGTCGAAGCCATACTGGCGCTTGATCTCTTCGATGAGTTTGGGGTCCAGGCCGCGGCTTGCGCGGGACTCGCCATGCACAGTCTCGACCCGCGCCCCCGGCGTGCCGCCACCGATACCTTGCAGACGCGCCACGGCCTGTTCCACCGGCCCGCCGGGGGCGGCCTGGACGATCACGAAGTTGACCAGCAGGATCGCCAGCAAAGTCGGGATGATCAGCAACAGGCGACGCAGGATATAGGCTGTCATGGGCTGGCCTTCTGGCGCTCGGCCATCTGTGCGTTGGTCAGCGGCGTCGGGCTGATCTCCCACCAAGTATCCAGGCCTTCATCGTAGGCCGGCTGGACCTTGGGCAGGCCGAAGCGGTTCCACCAGACGGTCGAACTGCCCGGTGGGTAGTAGTTGGGAATCCAGTAGTAGTTCCATTGCAGCACCCGGTCCAGAGCATGGGCGTGGCGCAGCATGTCGGGCTGGGTGTCGGCCCGCACGAGGCCGTCGAGCAGGGTATCGACGGCCGGGTCGCGCAGCACCATGAAATTGTTCGACCCGGGGTCTTCGGCCGAGGCCGAGCCGAAGTAGTTGTACAACTCGCTACCCGGGGAGAGCGTGACCGGATAGCCGGTGACGATCATGTCGTAGTCGCGGGCCATCAGGCGGTTGACGTACTGGGCGGAGTCGACATTGCGGATGTTCAGGGTGATGCCGATCTGCGCCAGGTTGCGTTTCCAGGGCAGCAGCAGGCGTTCGAGCCCCGACTGGCCATTGAGAAAGGTGAAGCTCAGCGGCTCACCGTTGGCGTTCACCAACCGATCACCGTCGGGGCGCCAGCCGGCGGCCTCGAGCAGGGCCAGGGCCTGCAGCTGTTGGGGGCGGATGATGCCCGAACCGTCGGTCACCGGCGCGCTATAGACCTGGCTGAAGACTTCATCGGGGATTTGGCCGCGCAACGGTTCGAGCAGTTTCAGTTCCTGGGCGTCGGGCAAGGCGCGGGCGGCCAGCGGGGTATTGGAGAACACGCTTTGCTGACGGATGTACAGGTTGCGCATCATCTGCCGGTTGCTCCATTCGAAGTCCCAGAGCATGGCCAGTGCCTGGCGCACGCGCCGATCCTGGAACATCGGCTGCTTCAGGTTGAACACGAAGCCCTGGGCCGTCTGAGGCTTGGACGGGCCGAGGTGGGCGCGTTGCAGGCGCCCATCGTCCAGCGCGTCACCCTTGTAGCCCAAGGTGAAGGCCGTGGCGGAGAACTCGCGGTTGTAGTCGAACCCGCCGCCGCGCAACACCTGGCGGGCGACTTCTGTGTCGCCGAAATACTCGATGCGGATGCTTTGGAAATTGTAGCGGCCTCGACTGGCCGGCAGGCTGGCGGCCCACCAGGTGGGGTCGCGCTCGAACGTGATGCTGCGGCCATTGTCGATCCGGCCGATGCGGTAGGGCCCGCTGCCGACGGGTCTGTCGAAGCCGGCGCCGTTGGCGAAATCGCGGTGCTGCCAGTCGTGCTCGGGCAGCACCGGCAGGGTGGCGAGGTCCAGGGCCAAGGTGCGGCCATGGGGTTGTTTGAAATCGAAACGCACCTGCCGCGGACCCTCGATCGTGACCTGGGTGACCTCGGCGAACTGGGTGCGATAGCGCAGGCTGCCTTTGTTCATCAGCAGGTCGAAGGTAAAGCGCACGTCCTCGGCGCGCACCGGCTTGCCATCGGCGAACGTCGCGCGCGGGTCGATCTCAACGCGCAGCCAGGCGTCCTCTGGACCACGCTCCATGCGCCGAGCAATCAAACCATAGACGGTGTAGGGCTCATCGAATGAGCGCTGCGCCAGAGGCGCATACAGCCAGCCATCGACTTCGCTGACACCGATGCCTTTATCGATGTACGGCAGGACATGGTCGAACTGCCCGATCTCCAGGGCTGAACGCCGCAGGCTGCCACCCTTGGGGGCATCGGGGTTGACGTAGTCGAAGTGGCGGAAGGATTCGGGATAACGCGGGGCCTCACCGTAGGCGGTGAGCGCGTGGGTGGGGGCGGCGTGGGCTGCGAGGGCCGTGCACAGCAAGAGCAGACCCCACATGCACTGTGGGAGCAGGCTTGCCCGCGAAGGCGTCCGTGCTGGCAACCCGGTTGCCGACGGGACGACGTTCGCGGGCAAGCCCGCGCCCACAGAGGACATCACCGGGACCGCAGGCTCAGTCCTGACGGCTGGTCACTTCGAGCAGGTGGTAGCCGAACTGGGTCTTGACCGGGCCTTGCACGGTGTTGACCGGGGCGCTGAAGACGACGGTGTCGAATTCCTTGACCATCTGGCCTGGGCCGAAGGAGCCCAGGTCGCCGCCTTGGCGGCTGGATGGGCAAGTGGAGTTGGCCTTGGCGACTTCGGCGAAGTCGGCACCAGCTTCGATCTGTGCTTTGAGTTCGTTGCACTTCTCGAGGCTGCTGACCAGGATGTGGCGGGCGGTGGCACGGGCCATGGGGTACTACTCCTTGGGTGAAAAAAACAAGCCTAGCGCACTTGTTCGGCAAATGTCTCGCCAGGCTTGGTGTACCGGTCACAAACGCTCGGCCGCCCGGCGCAGCAGCGCCTCGGTGGCGTCCCAGCCCAGGCAGCCATCGGTGATCGACACGCCGTACTTGAGCGGGCCCTTGCCCAGCGTCTGGCAGCCATCGAACAGGTGGCCTTCGAGCATCATGCCGATGATCGCCCGGTCACCTTGCAGGCGCTGCTCCAGCACCTCCTCGAATACCGCGGGCTGGCGGGCCGGGTCCTTGCCGCTGTTGGCGTGGCTGCAATCGACCAGGACACGCCCGGTCAGGCCGGCCTTGGACAGGCCCTGGCGTGCCTGGGCAATGCTCGAGGCATCGTAGTTCGGGCCCTGGTGGCCGCCGCGCAGCACCAGGTGGGTGTCAGGGTTGCCCAAGGTTTCGATGATCGCCGGGTAGCCTTGGGCATCCATGCCGAAATGGCGGTGCGGGTGGGCGGCGCTGCGCATGGCGTCGCAGGCGATGCCGACGCCCCCGTCGGTGCCATTCTTGAAGCCCACGGGCAGTGCCAGGCCGCTGACCATTTCGCGGTGGATCTGCGATTCGGTGGTACGCGCGCCGATGGCGGCCCAGCTGAGCAGGTCGTCGAAGTAGCCGGCGGCCATCGGTTGCAGCAACTCGGTGGCGATCGGCAGGCCGCGCTCGATCATGTTCAGCATCAGCCCGCGAGACAGCGCGAGGCCGCCATGCATGTCATCGCTGCCGTCCAGGTGCGGATCGTAGGCCAGGCCTTTCCAGCCGACCGTGGTACGGGGTTTTTCGACGTAGGCGCGCATCACCAGCAGCAGTTTGTCATCGACTTCGCGGCTCAGGGCGGCCAGGCGGTCGGCGTATTCCAGGGCCGAACGTGGATCATGGATCGAGCATGGGCCGACGATCACCAGCAGGCGCGGGTCGAGGCCGTCGAGGATGGCGCGCACGGCTTGGCGATGTTGCTGGACTTGCTGGGTCAGGGCAGTGCTCAGCGGCATTTGCTGCTTGAGCAGGTGCGGTGAGGGCAGACGTTGGCTGACGGCGGTGTTGGCAGCCTGGGGTTGGGTCAGGGGCAGGGCGAGGTTCGACGATTGCATGGCGTTTTTCCCTGGGCGGACGGCGGATTCAGGCCCGCGTGGTCGGCCCTATCGAGGTGTTCGACAGATATTCGGTTTATGACTGCGTGCAGCATTGCCACCAGTGGACGACCGAACGGAGGCGGCAGGCTGGCCCGAACGGGATTGGCTAAATCGCCAGGCGTAGGTGTCGGCGTAGTAATAAGCGATGGTGTTCATGTCTGTTTCCTCAATGTGAATCGGTGTTTTCTAGAAGCCTGAAACGCAAAACCCCCGGTCGGGGGGCCGACCGGGGGTTTGAGTATTCTCGTGTTCGGCGGCCCCTCGAAGGTGGGCGCCGTGTGGGTATCAGCGGCGCCTAGTGGCTAAACCAATACCCAAAATAAAAGCTGGCAACGGCCTGGCAGCCAGCAACGGCCAGCACTGGGCGCGCGGTGCGACCGGTGTGGTTGGCGTGGTTGCGGGTGCTGTGGGTCATGTTGCTCTCCAATGAATGAGCCCGAGCTTACTGCACCTCAAACAGGATGTTCAATGACTAAATGCTATGGCTCCGATCATTTTTGCAGCCCATCCAAGGCTCGGTCAGCAAGCGGAGCTGGCGAAGCCTGCGATGGGCCGCATCCCTCGATGAAACTCAAAGGGCGTAATGCTTGAGTTCCCGCGCAATCAGCATTCTCTGGATCTCGCTCGACCCCTCGTAGATCTGCGTGATCCGCGCATCACGGTAGTAACGCTCAACCGGATAGTCCTCCAGATAGCCGTAGCCGCCATGCACCTGGATGGCCATGGAGCACACGCGCTCGGCCATTTCCGAGGCGAACAGCTTGGCCTGGGAGGCTTCGGACAGACACGGCTTGCCGGCACTGCGCAGGCGTGCGGCATGCAGGATCAACAGGCGCGTAGCGTTGATCTGCACCTGCATGTCCGCCAGCAGGTTGGCGATGCTCTGGTGTTCGTTGATCGGCTTGCCGAACTGAATGCGGTCGCGCGAATAGACCAGGGCCGCTTCGAATGCCGCCCGGGCGATACCTAGCGCCTGCGCTGCGATGCCGATGCGTCCGCCCTCGAGATTGGACAATGCGATGGCCAGGCCCTTGCCCCGTTCGCCCAGGATGTTGGCGGCGGGGATACGGCAATTGTCGAGGGTCACCGCGCAGGTATCGGAGGCGCGGATCCCCATCTTGTGCTCGCTGCGGTCCACCTTGAAACCCGGGTTGTCGGTCGGCACCAGGAAGGCCGACAGGCCTTTCTTGCCAGCCTCAGGGTCGGTCACGGCAAAGACGATGGCCAGCCCTGCGCGGCGGGCATTGCTGACGAACTGCTTGGCGCCGTTGATGACCCAATGGCCGTCGACCAGCTCCGCGCGGGTGCGCAGGTTGTGGGCTTCGGAACCGGCCTGGGGCTCGGTGAGGCAGAAGCAGCCGATCACCTCGCCGCTGGCCAGGCGCGGCAGCCAGGCCTGTTGCTGTTCGGGCGTGCCATAGGCCAGCAGCGGGCCACAGCCAACCGAGTTGTGGATGCTCATCATCGCGCCGGTGGCGCCGTCACCAGCGGCGATCTCTTCCACGGCCAGGGCATAGGCCACGTAGTCGGTATAGCTACCACCGAAGTCTTCCGGCACGACCATGCCGAGCAGGCCCAGCTCGCCCATCTTGCGCACCACGGCATCGTCGATCCAGGCGGCCTTTTCCCAGGCCTGGGCATTGGGCGCGATTTCGCCACGGGCAAAATCCCGGGCCATGTCGCGGATCATGATCTGCTCTTCGCTCAGTTCCAGGTCTTGCATCTGTGTACTCCCCGGCTCACAGGCCTTCGAAGAATTGGTTCACCCGCTTGGGATCGAGCCCGGTGAGGGTCGGCGGGTTCCAGCGTGGCTGCTTGTCCTTGTCGATGATCAGGGCGCGCACGCCCTCGATGATGTCGCCGTACTCGAACCACTGACGGTCTAGGTGCAGCTCCATTGCAAAGCATTCCTCCAGGCTCAGGTGGCGGCCGCGACGCAGCATCTCCAATGTAACGGCCATGGCCAGGGGCGAGCGGCTTTCCAGCTGATCGGCGGTGGCCAAGGCCCATTGGTGGCTGTCGCCGATGCTCACGGTGCGCAGTTGCTCGAGCATGCTGGGCACGTCGGGCAGGGCGAAGAAATGGTCGATCACAGGGCGCAAACGGGCCAGCGGGGCATCGTCGAGTGTCTGGGTACCGAGCTTGGCCAGCAGGCCCTGGAGGTCCTTGAGGGGGTGGTCGCCGAATGTCAGTTTGTCCAGGCCAGCGTCCAGGGCGGCGATCTTGTCGCTCTCCAGGAACCAGTCGGCCAGGCCACAGTACAGCGCGTCGGCGGCCTGGATCTGTGCGCCGCTCACGCCCAGGTAGGTGCCCAGCTCGCCGGGTACGCGCGAAAGGAAGTAACTGCCGCCGACATCGGGGAAATAACCGATGGCCACTTCCGGCATGCCCAGGCGGCTGCGCTCGGTGACGACGCGCATGTCGGCGCCTTGGGCCAGGCCCATGCCTCCGCCGAGGGTGAAGCCGTCCATCAAAACCAGCACCGGCTTGCGGTAGTGGTGGATGCTCAGGTCGAGGGCATATTCCTCGACGAAGAAGTCTTGATACAGGCTGCTGCCGGCCTTGTAGCTGTCGTGCAGCGAGCGGATGTCGCCGCCGGCGCAGAAGCCCTTGGGCCCTTCGCCGCGCAGCACCACGGCATGGACCTGGGGATCGGCCGCCCATTGGTCCAGGTGATGCTGCAGGCTGCGCACCATGTCGAGGGTGAGGGCGTTGAGGCCGGCAGGGCGGTTGAGCGTCAGATGGCCGATGTGATTGCGGATTTCGGCCAGGACATGGGCCTCGGAATGAGCGTGCGCGGTCATGATCGCGGTCTCCCTGCTTTGTTATTGATTTTCCAAGTGAAGTCTGGAAGTTGCGCTGGAGGATCGCAGGATCCTGTCATGCGAATATGCCATGCACAATTGGTAAATCTGCAGTGGGTTTCTGCATTTTTACCTGATGCGCTGCTTCCAGAGGCGTTTCTCCACAGCAAGTAGGGCCGTCTCAGTCGCCGGTCGCTTGCTTCGGGGTGTTGCCTGCAACCTCGGTTTGCGGCCGTGTGCGGCTGACCCACCAGCCGAACACGGCGGCGGTGAAGAACATGATCAGGCTATAGAGTGCTGCAGGCACGGCCATGGTCGGGTTGTTGAGCAGCGACGGGCTCAAGGCCAGCGCGATGGCCAGGGTACCGTTATGGATGCCGATTTCCATGCCGATCGCGATCGCCTGACGCCGTGGAATGTTCAGCAGACGCGGGACCCAGTAGCCCACGCCGAGGCTCAGCAGGTTGAACAGCAGCGCCGCGCCACCGACCACCGGCGCGTACTGGACGACGGTCTGCCAGTCCTTGGCCAAGGCCAGCGCGATGGTGAAGGCCAGAAACAGCGCCGCCACCAGTTTCATGGGTTTTTCCATCCGGGCGGCGAATGTGGGCGCGGCGCGGCGGATCAGCATGCCCAAGGCGACCGGCAGCAGGACAATGGCGAACACTTGCATAACTTTGGCAAATTGCAGGGGAATGGCCTGGTCCGAGGCCATGAACCAGGCCAGCGACAGATTCACCAGCAGCGGCATGGTCAGGATGGCGATCAGCGAGTTGACCGCCGTGAGGGTGATGTTCAATGCCACATCGCCGTGGGCCAGATGACTGAACAGGTTGGCCGTGGTCCCGCCCGGGGAGGCGGCCAGGAGCATCAGGCCTACCGCCAGGGCCGACTCGAGGCCAAAACCATTGGCGATCAGAAAACACACCAGCGGCAGCAGCACGATCTGGCAGGCCAGGCCGATGATCACAGGTCTTGGGTATTTCACCACCCGGGTGAAATCGGCCAGGGTCAACGACAACCCCAGACCCAGCATGATGATCCCCAGGGCGATGGGCAGGATAGCGGTGAGCAACGGCGAGGCGGTCATGGCGGCATTCCTTTGGCAAGTTCAAAGGAGTCTAGCCGCAAGTTGGCGACAGCCCGATTGCAGGCCAAACGGCGATCACCGAGGCGATTTGCCGCTTGAAGCTTGCCTGCCGCCCCTCTAGCATGCCCGTTTTTACCGAGGATTAGCCCCCTATGCCGTTCCAGCAAGGTCTGCTCGCCAAACCCGTGCCGGCCCACGCCCGTCACCTGTTCTTCTCCCTGCACTCGGTCGAGGCGCTGCCCGCCGTGCTGGACGCCTTGCTGCCGCAAGTCGATGGCCAGAGCTTGATCCTTGGTGTGGGTACCCCCTTGGTCAAGGCGCTGGGCCGCGACGTACCGGGCCTGCGTGCCTTCCCGCAGTTGGATGCCGTGGTCGAGAACCCCAGCACCCAGCACGCCCTGTGGTTGTGGTTGCGCGGCGCGGAGCGAGGCGAGCTGTTCCTGCAGGCCCAGGCGTTGGAGCAGACGTTGGCCCCGGCGCTGCGCCTGGTCGATAGCGTCGACGGTTTCCTGCACCGCGGTGGCCATGACCTGAGCGGCTATGAAGACGGCACCGAGAACCCGGTGGATGACGACGCCGTCGAGGCTGCCATCGTCGCCAGCGAGCAGCCGGGTCTTGCCGGCTCCAGCTTTGCTGCGTTCCAGCTGTGGAAGCACGACCTGAACCACTTCAAGTCGCTGCCCCAGCAAGAGCAGGACAACATCATTGGCCGTCGCATGAGCGACAACGAAGAGCTGGATGACGCCCCCGCATCGGCCCACGTCAAGCGCACCGCCCAGGAAAGCTTCGCCCCCGAAGCGTTCGTCGTGCGTCGCTCGGTGGCCTGGGCGGACGAGCGTGGTGCCGGCCTTGCCTTCGTGGCCCTGGGCCATTCGCTGGATGCTTTCGAAGTGCAACTGCGACGCATGAGCGGACTGGAGGATGGCATCATCGATGGTCTGTACCGCTTCAGCCGTCCGCTGACCGGTGGCTACTACTGGTGCCCGCCGATGGGCGAGTCGGGGCTGGATCTGAGCCTGTTGCTGCAGGCCTGACGGCAATGGCCGCCGGCGAAGCCCGGCGGCCTTTCGTTACGCGCATCCTCCATCGGTGAATTGCGCCTCTTCGCACTCTCTAGCGGCTTCCCCCTGCACAGAAACAAGCTTGGCGCGCCAAATAAGCGCTCGCCGCTTATTTAATGCCACCGGTCTGGCAAGTGTCCTAATAAAGCGAATCCCCTTAAGTGGCCGTACTCCCACGTTATGTACGGCCCGGCGCCGTGCATCCCTTCAGCCACAAAAGGTGAAAGACCATGGCTAACAAAGAGACCAGCAAAAGCGGCAGCCAGGGCGGATCGAAAAACCCAGGCAACTTCGCTAACGACCGGGAGAAAGCCTCCGAAGCCGGCCGCAAAGGCGGGCAGCAATCCGGCGGTGGCCGGTCGAGCGACTCCAGCCGCAAGGGCGGCCGCTCGTAAGCAAGGCAACGCAGTGCCGGGCCTGCCTGGCACTGCGATCAACTGGCCAGGAGGACACGCCATGCGAATAGCTCCAATGCTTTGCCTGTTGGGCGGCCTGACGCTGCTCGGCGGCTGTTTCGATCGCGACGACGACCACCCGGCGAAGGATGCTGACCCCAGCAAGCCTTCGTTGCAAATGCAACAACCTGACAAATCGGCCACCGAGCCTGCTCCCCAATCGCAACCGATGCCATCCCAGGATCCAGACAATTGATCGCGAGGAGTAAGGCATGAGGGTGATGACCTGCGAGACCACCGTCCCGGTGATGCCGGCCCCGAGCCAGAGCCTGGAGCGGCGCTACCAGGCCTTGTTGGCGGGGCGATGCACGGATGGCCAGCAGTGGCTGGAAGACCAACTCGATCGCGCCGACGCGCTGTCGGATGATCTGCCTGCTTCTCCTGCGCAGCTGGACCACTGGTCCGCCTGCCGTGCCGCCAGCGTGGCCGAGCAGTATGCGCTGTATCTTCAGGCACGGCGTCAAGGGGGGCCGCGCCGATACTTTGCCAATCGATCCCAGGCTTTGTGGTTTTTGCAACAGGTTGCGCCAACCAAGGCTGTCGACGGTGCTTGGCTGCAGGGTGTCCTGCATCATTGGCATGACCCGCGCTACCACGGCCTCATTCGTACCTACCTCGAAGAACTCGGCGAGGGCGACCCGCGTTGCAATCACGTGCTGATCTACCAGCGGCTGCTCAGTCGTGTGGGGTGTCAGGAGCTGTTGCCCTTGCCCTCGGCGCGTTATCTGCAGGGCGCTTTGCAATTGGCTTTGGGACAGCACTTCGATGCCTTCCTGCCTGAGGTGATCGGCTACAACCTGGGCTACGAGCAACCCCCGTTGCACCTGTTGATCACCACCCATGAACTGGCGGAACTGGGCATCGATGGCCACTATTTTCAGCTGCATGTGACCATCGACAATGCCGCCAGCGGTCATGCCCGCAAGGCGATCCATGCGCTACGCCAACTCTGGCCGTGGCAAGAGGGTGAGGCGTTCTACCGACGCGTCCGGCGTGGCTATCGCCTGAACGACCTGGACACCGACACGCCCAGCCTGATCGCCAGCTTCGACCTGGAGGGCGAATTGCTCGCTGCCTTGGAGCGCAAGCGCCTGTTCGGTCAGCGCATGCATTCAGACCATTGCCGGTTGCAGGGGCGCACCCTCAATCAGTGGCTGAGCGCTCCGGGCGCCATGCCGGGCTTGCTCAAAGCGTTCGAGCAGCACGGTTGGGTGCGCCGCGGCGAAGATCCAGCCAACAGCCGCTTGTGGAAATTGATCGAGGGGCCTGACGCGGCCATGTTCGGCGTGTTCAGCGCCTACGAGAAGCAACTGTGGCACGACTGGATCGCCCAGCACTGGGAAGGCAACGCTGTGCGTCGCGTACTGCCAGGCAGTTGGCAGCTCGACTTCGCTCCGGATGATGCGTCGCTCGACCAGGCGCCGGTGCAAGACCTGATCGCGCGCATGGCCGGCAATGGCCACGCCTCGCCCGAGGGGCTGCGCGCCACCCGCGCCTACATCCAGGCCACTGGCCTTGCCCAGGAGGAGCCCTACTGATGCAACTGAACCCGGAACAGGTCCAGGCCGATCAAGCCCTGCTGCAACTGGGGCGGCGCCTGCGCGCGGACGGTTATCGCTTCACCTGCGTGACCCCTGCAACCCATGCCCGCAACAACGCCCGTGAAGGCAGCGAGCGGGCCCGCACGCTGCGCGACGTCTTCGGTTGGAGCCGGCCATTTGCGCCTGGGTTGATCTCGGCCGATGAGTTGCAGCAGTTGCAGGCGGCCCAAGTGTTGACGGGCGAGGGTGATCTGCTGCGCAGCACCGTGCGCTGGTCGAGCCTGGACGACTTGCTGCTGGTGCATTCGGCGTTTCCCACCGACGCCAGTGATGCGGTGTTCTTCGGCCCGGACAGCTACCGCTTCGCCCAGGTCATTCATGACCACCTGCAGCGCACCCCGAAACCCGTGCAACATGCCGTGGACATCGGCTGCGGCACCGGCGTCGGCGCCTTGCTCATCGCCCGTGCCGCGCAGCATGCGCAGGTCAGCGCGGTGGACATCAACCCGCTGGCCTTGCGCTACACCGCCATCAACGCGGCGCTGGCCGGTGTGGGCAATCTCTCGGTGGAGCCGAGCGACCTACTCGACGGTATCAGCGGCACATTCGACCTGATCGTGGCCAACCCGCCTTATATGCTCGATGCCAGCGAACGCGTGTATCGCCATGGTGGCGGGGCGCTAGGCGCGCAGTTGTCCTTGCGCATCGTCGAACAGGCATGTGAGCGCCTCAGTCCAGCAGGCACTTTGCTGCTCTATACGGGGGTGGCCATCGTCGAGGGACGCGATGCCTTGCTCGAAGCCATCCGCCTGCGCCTGGCAGGGCCGCAATGGAGCTGGGTATACCGGGAAGTGGATCCGGACGTGTTCGGCGAACAATTGCTGGAACCGGGCTACGAACGGGTCGAGCGCATCGCCGCGGTGGCCCTGACCGTGACACGCAATGGGTGAGGGCGTGCAGCAGCCTTTGAGTTTTGGCATCGAGGAGGAATACCTGCTGGTGGACCTGCGCAGCGCGCGGGTGCTGGCCACCCCTTCGCTAGCGGTGGCCAGGCGCTGCCGAGAAGTCATGGGCAAGTATTTTGCCGAGGAGATGTTTCGCAGCCAGATCGAAGTCGCCTCGCCGGTGTTCACCCACCTGCACGAGGCGCAGGGCTTTCTGCTCGACAGCCGGCAGCGCCTTGGCAAGGCATTGGCCCAGGAAGGTGTTGGCCTTTACTGCGCCGCCAGCCATCCCAGCGCCCAGTGGTTGCGCCAGCGCGCCCGGACCACACCGCACTATCGCCAAGTGTTCGATGACTACCAGCACGTGGCCCGGCGCAGCCTGTTGTCCGGGCTGCATGTTCATGTGGGCGTGCCCCCCGGGTGCGATCGGATTCAGTTGATCAATCGCTTGCTGTACTGGCTGCCGCTGTTTCTGGTGCTGAGCACTTCATCGCCCTTGTGGGGCGGCCAGGATACCGGCTTCATGAGCTATCGACGGGTGATCTGCGCCGAGTGGCCGCACATGGAGCTGCCGGAGCCATTGGCGGATTGGGAGGCGTACCAGCGCTACCGGGCTTTGCTGGAGCGTACCGGTGCTTTGGCAAAGGAAGGGGACTTCTGGTGGGCGATTCGCCCGTCGCGGCGGTTTCCCACGGTGGAGTTGCGCATCTGCGACGCCTGTCCACGGCTGGAGGATGTGCTGTGTATCGCTGGCCTGTTCCGTCACCTGGTACAAGGCCTGGCGGTGGACCACTACGACGCCACGCCGGTCAACCGTGAAGTGCGCTGGATCACCCAGGAAAACTATTGGCGGGCCAAGCGCCATGGTCGGCACGGGCAGTTCATTGGCGTCCACGATCAGGCGCAGGTGACTGCCGAGGGCTGGCTGGCCCAGCTGCTGGCGCAGTTCCCGGCGGACACGCTGGATGCCCAGCGTGCAGCGCTTGAGGCCCAGCGCATCCTGCGCGAAGGCACCAGCGCCGACCGCCAGCTCCATTGCCTGGAGCAGGCCCGAAGTGGCGGGCGCGATGTGCGCCAGGCCCTGCATGCGGTGGTCGATCAGGTGTTGGCAGAAGGCGCCCAGCAGAGCGCTTCGAACCCCGTTGGCGGGTAAACCTGCGAAGAAGACGCTGGATGTCTAAGCAAACGCCAGAGATCTGGCTTATTGCTCTTTGATGATCGAGATCTTGCCGTTGCGTTCGACAATGGCGTAGCGGATCTGCTCTACCGTCTCGATACCCTGGCTGTCGCGCGCCGATTCGAGGACATCATCCTCGGTCAGGCGGGCCTTGCGCATTCGCCCATGCAAAAAACGCCCGTGCTCGACCACCAGCGTGGCATGGCCATCCAGCACCCGGGCCAGGCGCCTGGAATTGAGCTTGGCCAGTGACAGCCCGACGTCCAGCACGATCAAGGTGGCGATCACCAGCATGGCATTGATGAAGGAAAAGTCTTCGCCCAACAAGGCCTGCTGGGTCGCTTCGCCGATGATCATCAACAAGACGAAATCGAAGGTGGTCAGGTCGCTCAGGGAGCGGCGACCGGCGATGCGAAACAGCAGCATCAAGGCAAGGTACATGCCGGCGGCGCGCAGAATCGAGTCCATGGCTGCCCCCTAGGGATAGATGAAACTGGAAAAGTGCACCACGCTGTCCGGCCCCAGGCTCACACGGCCTTCCAGGCTCCCAGGCGTGTCGGCGCGCAGGGTCAGATACAACGTCGCGGTGCCATCGGTGCCGGTCTCCAGCTGCAGCGCAAGCCCCTGGCCCTCGGACCGGGAGCGCAACGGTTGGGGCTGCAGGGTCTCGAGGCTCGCTTCGCGAAACAGCTCTCCATCCAGCAGGACCTGTACCTGCCCGTTGTGCGGGCCACGTACCGTGATCTTCAGGTGTTCCGTCACGCCGCTGCGGCTCAAGCGCGCGTATTGCACCTGCACACGTCCGTCGGCGCTGCTGGCTTGGCCCTGGCTCAACGGGCCACGGCCAAACAGCCCCGCCAGGGCCAGCAGCATCACCAAGGACAACACGTACCAGCCGACCCGCTCGAAGCGCCAGACCCGCTGCTGCATGGCCATGTTTTCCTTGACCGGCTGGTGCCGTGAGCGCTGTTCATCCTCGGTCATGGTCAAGACTCCGCTCAGGCGCGTTCGCCGCGCAACCAGCGTTCGTGATAGTGCAGTAGCCGCGTCAGGCCATACAGCGCGCCCTGGCGCAACACTTCGGTGCGATCGCCGAAAAAGCGCTGGCTGCGGGTGAACACGGCAATCGATTCATCCTGAAACGCCCAGGCAAAGCACAAGGTGCCTGGTGCGATACCGTCGGTGCCGTCCGGGCCGGCCACGCCGGTGGTGGCGATGGCCACGTTGGCAGTGCTGTCCTTGAGCGCGCCGAGGGCCATTTCCCAGGCCACGGCCTCGCTGGTCAGGCCGTAGCGTTCGATGGTCACCGGGCTCACCCCAAGCAGCCGTTGCTTGGCCTTGGGTGAATAGACCACGTAGCCGCTTTCCAGCGATTCGCCCACGCCGGGATGTTCCGCTAGCAACGCGACCATGCGCCCGGCGGTGCAGGATTCGGCGGTGGTCAGCACCAGGGCGTGTCGTTTCAGGTAATCCAATACGTGCTGCACAGGGTCTTCGCGCATCGGGGTTGCCTCGTTGGAGCCTTTTGCGATGGACGCCGGCCTCGGGCAAATGGTTCAGACCGTTGCGCCTTACCACCCGTCGGTGCGTATGACGGGCCGAACAAACCTTCGATCCTGACGCCGCCTCGAAAGCTTTAGTGACCCATCGATTGGCCAAGTGAGGAGGCGCACCATGCCCAACAAACCCCGCGACCAGTTCAGCATGCAGAACCCGCTGACTCAGTATCCGCACCCGCCATTCCCCGACCAGACCCAGGCCCCACCGGGGCTGGATGCGAACATGCAGCCCAAGCCCGACCACGGCGAGGACACCTACAAAGGCTTCGGCCGCCTGGCCGGACGCAAGGCGCTGATCACCGGTGCCGACTCTGGGATCGGCCGCGCCGTGGCGATCGCCTTTGCCCGCGAGGGAGCTGATATCGCACTCAATTACATGCCCATCGAGCAGGCCGACGCACGCGAAGTGATCAAGCTGATCGAGGCCGAAGGGCGCAAGGCCATCGCTCTGCCGGGCGATCTGAAAGACCAGCGTTTCTGCAGCGAACTGGTCGATCAGGCCCACGAGCAGTTGGGCGGCCTGGACATCCTGGTCAACGTCGCCGGCAAGCAGGAGGCCCGCAAGGACATCAGCCAGATCAGCCACGAGCAGTTCGATCACACGCTCAAGACTAATGTCTATGCGTTGTTCTGGCTGTGCCAGGCAGCGGTGCCGTTGATGCCGGCCGGCGCGACCATCATCAACACCGCCTCGATCCAGTCCTACCAGCCGTCGGCCACCTTGCTGGACTACGCCACCACCAAGGCCGCCATCGTGGCCTTCACCAAGGCTTTGGCCAAGCAGGTCATCGAGCGTGGCATCCGGGTCAATGCCGTCGCCCCTGGGCCGATCTGGACCGTGTTGCAACCCAGCGGTGGCCAGCCCCCGGAGAAAATCCCAGAGTTCGGCTCGCAGACCCCGATGAAGCGCCCCGGCCAGCCAGCGGAGTGCGCGCCGCTGTATGTGCTGCTGGCTTCCCAGGAGTCGAGCTACATCACAGGTGAGGTGTTCGGTGTCACTGGCGGCAACCCGCTTCCATGAGCCAGCGCGAGTAAACCTTCCCGGCGCCGTGCAGTCCCTGAAAGTAAGGGCCCTGTAGGTGCTCAGGGCCAAGGAGGTGGCTGATGAGCTTCATCTGCCTGTTGCGCGGCTGCCAGTGGGGCGCCGTCCTGACCTGTGAATTCCCCGGGCTGCAGTGCCAATGCTGCGAGCGTTGTGGCGCGTTGCGCTACTGCCGGCCCGGTCAACCGTTTGAACCTGGAACCTAGGAGCTAAGCCATGGCCCGGGCAATCTGGAAAGGCGCGATCAGTTTCGGTCTGGTGCACATCCCGGTCAGCCTCAACACGGCGGTGCGCACCGAGCGCGTCGACTTCGACTGGCTGGACAAACGCAGCATGGAGCCGGTGGGCTACAAGCGCGTGAACAAGGTCACCGGCAAGGAAATCGACAAGGAACACATCGTCAAGGGCGTGGAATACGAAAAAGGCCGTTATGTGATCATCAGCGAGGAGGAAATCCGTAACGCCCGTCCCGAGGCGACCCAGACGATCGACATCTTCTCGTTCGTCGATGCCTCCGACATCCCGTTGCAACACTTCGACACCCCGTACTACCTGAGCCCCGACCGGCGCGGCGGTAAGGTCTACGCCCTGTTGCGCGAGACCCTGGAGAGCACCGGCAAAGTGGCCTTGGCCACCGTGGTGCTGCATACCCGTCAGCACCTGGCACTGCTGCGGCCGCTGGACGAGGCACTGGTGATGATTACCTTGCGCTGGCCTGAAGAGGTCCGTGGCCTGGAGACCTTGGAACTGGACAAAAGCGTCACCGATGCCAAGGTCGACAAGCGCGAGCTGGACATGGCCAAGCGCCTGGTCGAAGACATGAGCGGGCCGTGGACGCCTGAGAACTATCACGATGCGTTTCGCCAGACCATCCTGGACCTGGTCGAGGAAAAAGCCGCCAAGGGCAAGATCAGCGTGGTGGAGAAGGGCGAAGGCGCGGCGGTGCAGAAGGGGGCCGATATCGTCGACCTTACCGAACTGCTCAAGCGCAGCCTCGGTGGTGGCAAGAAAGCCGCACCGGAGAAAAAACCGGCCAAGCGTTCGCGCAAGGCTTCCTGAACGAGGGCCGCATCGCGGTCCATCGCAGGCTACGCCAGCGCCCGCGACAGCTGAGTTCGCGCACCTTCGTGGCGAGGCCTGAGATGGTGCGCGAAGTGGCCCTCGTCATCCTGGGACCGAACCCTCCAGGCTCGCCAGGTAATCCCCAAACCCTTCTCGGGCCCTGCTATCGCGCCGGCTGCTGGTGGCCACGCTATGTCGGGCCGTCCAGACGATCTGCGCGCCGCTGGCCTCCAGCGCCCGCACCAGTTGTACATCCTCATGGGCGGGCAACGGCGCGAACCCGCCTGCGCGCTCATATGCTTGGGCACATACACCCAGGTTGGCGCCATGGACATGCCGGTGGTCCTCCCTGGCTTCGTAGCGGCTGCGGTAGTGCTGACGCAAGGCTGCGCTTTGCCATGGCTGCCAGCGCTCGACGTGCACGGTGCCGCACACTGCATCGGCTGAGAATTGCAGTTGAGACAGTAGCCAGTGCGCCGGTACCCGGCTGTCGGCATCGGTGAAGGCTAGCCATTGCGCGCCACGTTCGAGCATCCATGCCGCGCCCGTGCGGCGGGCGATGCCGACGTTGCCCGCATCCACCGCCAGGGTTGCCACACCATGGCGGAACGCAATCGCGGCACTGGCGTCGTTGCAACGGTCGAGCACCACCAGTATCTGCACCGTGCGGCCAGTGCGTTCGGCCTCGAGGGCGGCGCGTTTCACCGCGCGCAGGCAATGCCCCAGGCGCCGCGCCTCGTTGTGGGCGGGGATGACTACGCCGATCATGGGCAGGTCTCGTCCAGGTCCACCACGCTGGGCTGGCACGACCAATATTCGAGCAGAAAATCCGCCTCTTCATGACGCAACACTGGGTACAGCGGCAGGTGACGGGCGATCAGTTCGTGCACTTCGCGACCATCCTGCGGGCAGCCGACGATCGGGTGGCGCCAATGGCAGGCGAGCAAGCCGCCGTCATGGCTGAGGCTGGCCACCGATTGTTCGATTACCTGCAGCCAGTCGGTCGGGTCCAGGTAATAGCCGATCTCGCTCAGGACGATCAGGTCGAACTGGCCGCCGGGCCAATCGCCCGGCAGGCGGCCTTGTTCGACCTGAACGTGGGTGGCAGTCGCCAGGCGTTCGCGTGCAAGGCTCACGGCCGTGGCGTCGATGTCCTGGCACAGGAGCGTGGCGCAACGCTCAGCCAGCAGAATGCTCAGCTCGCCGTTTGCGCAGGCGGGCTCGAAGATGCGCCGATAACACTGTTGCGGCAGGCTGGCGAGCACCAGCTCGCGCTTGCGCCGCTCGTACCAGCGGGTGCGGAAGGCCCAAGGGTCGTCGCTGGTGGCGTACAGGTCGGCGAAATACTGCGCATCGAGGCTCATGGCGACTCCGTTTCCATTCAAAGCAGAACCAGTTCAAAAGGCTGCAACAGGCACTCCAGCAAGGTGGGCTTCAATACTGGCGCTCGTTCGCCGTCAGGCTGCAGTTGGCTCAGGTGCGCGGACAGCGCTTGGCGCTTGCGGGCCAGGCGGGTTTCATCCAGTGCGATGCGGTGAGCACGCGGCCAAGGCAGGCTAGGATCGTCTGCGCGGGCCCAATGCCACGCCCAGATAGGCACCTCGGCCAGTTGTACCTTGCGGGCTTGGCAGGCCTGGGCGGCAGCGCGACCGACCGCTTCGTGATCGGCATGCCCGTCACCGCGCCAAGTCGTCAACAGCAGGTCGTCGGCCTTGAGCAGCTGGCTAAGGTGATTGACCAGAAAGGCTTCGTCGCGGGGCACTGCACCGTCCTTCAGGTGCAGGCGCTGCCAGTCCAGCTGTGCAAGATCAAGGCCCAGCAGCTGCAGAGCCTGACGGCTTTCCAGCGGCCGATGCCGGCGCAGGCGGTGCTCGGTCCACTGGCTGGAGCCGGGGTGACTGGCCTCGCCGTCGGTGACGGAGATCAACAGCAAGTCGTGCTCGCGCCCGGCGAAACCTGCGAGCAGGCCACCGGCCATTAGGATTTCGTCGTCCGGGTGAGGGGCCACCAGTACCAGGCGTCGCCCGGGTGGGCACAGTTGATCGGGCGCGATCCACGTGGCCCGGGCCAGATGCGCGGCCTGTTGCCACTGACGCCAGGGTGTGCCGCTGCTGTTACTGATCGGGTCGTCGGTCATAGCTGCCATGCTCCGGCCGGCACCTGGGCCAGTTGTTGCCCGAGCGCTGCCAGGTCCCGTTCGGCATGGCTCTGGCGCAGGTACACCGGCAGGTCGGCGCTCAACCGGGCGAAGTGGCTGCTGCGGCAAAAGGGTGTGGCACCCAATGCTCGGCCTACATGGTGGATGACCTGCTCGACCGCGTGCTCGACCTGGGCGCGGGTGCGGCGCACCTCGAAGCTGGCGTCGGCGGTCGGCTGCCGGTCGATCCATCCGGCGCATTCGCGCAGCGCAGCGCGAGCACCGTATAGCGCGGCATCCACCGCACCCAGGTGTGCCTGGGCGTGGGCGTCCGGTGTCGGCTTGCGGCAATGCTCGCGCAGGTAATCCGCCAAGGCCTCGGCTGCGCCGTACCAGCAGGCGGCGATCCCCGCGCCGCCGTGCCAGAACCCAGGACGCTGGAGGTATTGCCCGGGGCGGCCCACGGCAATCCCCGGTGCATCGTCGAACCTGATCTCCACGCTGGTCGTGGTGGCCATGCCCACGGCTTGCCATTGTTCCACCTGGATACGCTGGTTGGGATGGGCCAGTTCGATCGCTACCAGCTGCGGTTGGCCGTCATCACCCCAGGCCGTGATCAGTGCCCGGTCGATCTGCAACGCACCGGAACACCAGGCTTTACATCCACCCAGTCGTACCTGATCGTCATGACGGGCGAGGATGCGGGCCCGGGCATCCGGCGGCTCTGCGGCCCACACGCCCCAGACGCCGTCGCCGACCAGGTGCGGCGCACCACATTCGGCGAGGATCGCCAGGGCATCGGTGTGCCCTTCGTAGAGCTTGGCCAGGGCCAGGTCGCAGCCGGCAATGCGGGCGAGTGTCTGCCAGCGCTGTAGCGTGTGTCCTTGACCGGGCAGTGGCAGCAGGTCGAGATGATCGGCCTGCAAGGCCTGCATCAGTACAGGCAACTGGGTATCGAGGTTCAACGCCTGGGGGCGTTCGGTGAACGTGCGCAGCAGGCGGTCGAGGTTGGTCAGGTCGAAATCCTGGACGATGCTCATGTACTGGGCTCCCCCGTGGTGTTCTTCTTCCAGCCGCGCAGGTTCATGGCGCACAGGCAGAACTGCAGCACGATCAAGGCCCAGGCCTGTACTTGCCAACCCCAGATCACCCACAGCACGTTGCTGCTGATGAAGCAGCAGAAGCCCGCCCGGCGTCGACGTGGCTGACGGGAACCGATGCACCAGGCGGCCAGCACGGTCAGCAGCATGGCGGGCCATTGCAGAAGGTCGAGCAGTACCGCCATCAGTTCAGCCCCATCTGCTTGCGCATGCGAGCGGTGATCGACTGGCGTGTCTTGGCAAGATCCGCCCAAGGGTCGTCGACTTCCGCCAGACGCTCGGCCAGGTTGCCGATGTGCCATTGGTTGGCGCCCTTGAGCTGGGGTAACTCCTCGCGCCAGATCGGTACAGACACCGGCAGGCCCTCGCGGGCGCGCAGGGAATAAGCGCTGACCGTGGTCGCGCCTTTGCCGTTGCGCAGGTAGTCGATGAAGATGCGCCCGACCCGGTTCTTGGGGCCGGACACTGCGCTCAGGCGCTCGGGGAAGAGCCGGGCCAGGTATTGGACGATGGCGTGGCTGAAGTCTTTCACCTCATCCCAGCCTGCGCGGCGCGTCAGCGGCACCACCAGGTGCATGCCTTTGCCACCGCTGGTCTTGAGAAACACTTTCAGCCCCAGTTCGTCGAGCAGGGTGAGGGTCAGTTGCGTGGCTTCCAGCATGGCCTTCCAAGGCAGCGCCGGGTCCGGGTCCAGGTCGAGGACGAAGCGATCGGGTTTGTCGAAGTCCTTGTCGGTGCCGTTCCAGGTGTGCAGTTCGAGCATGTTCATCTGCACCGCCCCCAGAAGGCTTCCGGCACTGTTGAGGATCATCGCCGCCTGGCCAGCCTGGGCCTTGCTGTAGCTCACCACGTCTGGAATGTGCAGTTGCCCGGCGTTTTTCTGGAAGAACAGCTCGCCGCCCAGGCCCTCAGGGGCACGCACCAGGGCCACGGGGCGATCCTTGAGCTGCGGCAGGATCCACGGCGCGACCTGGGCGTAGTATTCGGCGACCTGGCGCTTGGTCACGCCGCTGCTGGCATCGATCACCCGGTCCGGATGGGTCAGGCGCAGGTCACCGAGCGTGGTCTCGGGTGAGGGCTTGGCGACGCGGGTCTTGGGCATGGCGCGCTCCAGGTCGATGGCGGTGGCGGGTTTGTCATCGCGCAGGCCATGGAACACCGAGTGGCGCACCACGCCGTCACGGGTCATCTGGGCATAGGCGACCTCGGCCAGCAGCTGGGGTTTGAGCCAGTGCACCCCGCGGGCATCGGCACCGGTCAGCGGCTTGGCCAGGGCGGGCTTGTCCACCTCCAGCGGCTTGAGTCGGGCGTGGATGCTGTCCAGTGTGGTGGTGCTAAAGCCGGTGCCGACCTTGCCGGCGTAACGCAGCTGGCCGCTGTCGTTGTCGTGCAGGGCAAGCAGCAGCGCGCCAAAGCCGTTGCGACTGCCCTTGGGCTCGGTATAGCCGACAATCACGAACTCCTGGCGTTGCTTGCACTTGAGCTTGATCCAGTCGCTGCTGCGCCGGCCGCTATAGGGGCTGTCGGCGCGCTTGCCGATCAGGCCTTCGAGCTCCAGGCGACAGGCGCTGTCGAGCAGCGAGTCGACGGGCTGGTCGAAGTCGGCCGAATATTTCACCTGCTCCGACTCACGGCCCTCCAGCAATTGCCGCAAGGTCTCGCGTCGATCCTGCAACGGCACTTGGCGCAGGTCCTGGCCGCCGAGAAAGGGCAGGTCGAACACGTAATAGGTGATGCGCTCGTCATGCTCGGTATCGAAGGCGTTCTGAAGGGCCTGGAAGTCGGCCAGGCCGTTTTCCCCGGCGACCACCACCTCGCCATCGAGCCAGGCGGACTTGAGCTTTAGATCGCGCAGGGCCTGCACCTGGTGCGGCATCTTCGCGCTCCAATCGTGGCCATTGCGGGTGAACAGGCGCACGTCCGACCCCTCGATACGGGCGAGGATGCGGTAGCCGTCGAACTTGACCTCGTAGCGCCAGTCGCCAGACGGCGGAGCATCCACCAGCGTCGCCAGTTGCGGTTGCAGATGCTCGGGCAACTCGGCTTTCTTGGCGTTGGCTACCCGTGTTCGGGGGCTGGCCGCGCGCTTGGCTGGCGTTGCCTGGGCCTTGGCCCGACGCGGCAGCAATGTGCGCTCGCTGAGCACGCTGTCGGGCTGGGCTTCGACGATGCTGTAGTCGCTTTCGCTGCGGGCTTGGTCGTCGTCGGACTTGACCAGCATCCACTGTTCCTTCTTGCCGGCCAGGTGGGTGCGGAACAGGTTCCAGACCCCGGCGAGCTTCTCGCCTTGCAGGCGGAAACGCAGCTTGCCCTTGGCATAGGCACTGCGAGGATCACCCTCCGGCTCCCAGACACCCCGGTCCCAGACGATCACATCGCCGGCCCCGTAGTGCCCTTCGGGGATATGACCTTCGAAATCGGCGTAGTCGAGCGGGTGGTCCTCCACATGGATGGCCAGGCGCCGAACCTTTGGGTCCAGCGAGGGGCCCTTGGGAATGGCCCAGCTCTTGAGGGTGCCGTCCAGCTCCAGGCGAAAGTCATAGTGCAGATGGCTGGCGTCGTGTTTCTGGATGCAGTACTGCAAGGCATGCGCCGGCCTGCCTCGGCGTCGGGTGCCGGCCGGCTCGGGCGTGGCGTTGAAGTCGCGCTTGCGCTGGTACTCCTGCAGGGGCTTGGCCATGGCGGGCTCCGGGAGGTTCGCGGGTCTCTAGATGTGGGAGGGAGCGTTACGCTTGAGAGTTCAGATTTTTTACCGCGGCTGCGCCGCCGGGCAGAAAGTCTGAATCATTGTCCAGCCCCGGCAGTCGACCGCATGAACCCACCTGACGGAGAGCCCAGATGCCCCAGCCAGACGATCCGAAAACCAGGACCCCGGTTGAAATCGACGATACCGAGGACCGGATGGGCAGTGTGCGTGAGCTGGATTTCAGCGACCGCCAAGACGAGCGCGAAGGCCGCGCGGGGGACGAGCGCCCGGCCCAAGAAGTCGCCCAGGAATACCCACCAGAACGCGTGGCCGAAAGCGGCATGACCGGCGGCGAAGCCCTGAGCGACAGCCTCCATGAAGACAACGTCACCCTCGACGACCTGAGCCCGGACACGCTCTACGACCAGACCGGCGCCCGTGACCCGCACGAACCCGGTGCCGGCGGCCCGGCAGACAAGACCCTGCGCAGGGTGCAAGAGCACGAGATCGGTGGTGGCATTGGCCTGGACGAGGCCGAACTGGCCCGCTCTGCACCCCTGGATGGCGAGCCGTGGACCGACGAGGTTTCGCCGACCGATGAAGACGATGAAAGGAGCTGACCATGACCGAGCAACGTTGTGCCTGTAATCATTGTTCCTGCACCGTGGATGCCAATGCGATCCTGCAGGATGACAAAGCCTACTGCTGTGAAGCCTGCGCCACCGGTCACCGCAATGGCGAGCCATGCCGCATGGCCGATTGCAACTGTGCCGAGATGGTCCAGCCCAAGGAAACCAACGTGGATAACGCGCTGGACGAAACCTTCCCGGCCAGCGATCCGATCTCGCCTTGACCGTCGTGGGGGCCGCCAGGCGGCCCCCTTGCTCAGGCCGCCCGCCGCAACGCGTCGATCAGCTCAGCCTTGCGCATGGTCGAGCGCCCCGGGATGTGCTGCTTGCGCGCTCGGTCCATCAGTTCGGTCTTGGTCATGTCTTCCAACTGCTGCCCAGGCCGAGGCACGCCACGGCGCGTTGCCGCAGCGCGTTTGGCCGACGATTCACGGGACTTTTGCTTGGCCTGAGGGCTTTTCTTCTGGCCGGAGCCGCCCTTGCGCTCCCCACCGCCCGACTGTTTGTTGACCGTGGCCCAGGCGCGGGACTCGGCTTCGTCCTTGGACACGCCCTTGGCTTCGTAGCTTTCCTCGATGTGCTCGGCCTTGCGTTTCTGTTTGTCGGTGTATTTGTCTTTGTCTCCACGTGGCATGGCGGTTATCTCCCTGGTGTTGGAAATCGCTGTCGACTACTACGGCTGAACGCTCGCCAAGCCCCGTCGTTCCTCGGTTTCGACCGACGGTCAATGGGTTTGCCAGATCCCGTCATTGCGTTCGCAGTCGGCGCGTGCCTGGCCCAGGCTCGGTGTGTCGTAGTAGTAGGTGATCACTCGGGCGTCCTTGGGCAGGGCCGGGCGTGTCGAAGGTTGGTCGCGCCCGGCAGCGTTGGGGTTGGCCAACGACTCTTGAGTCAGCGGCGCGATGCAACTACCGACGCTGCCATCGGCGCAGCGGGCGACGGAGCGCTTCTGGGTACTGAGCATGTCCTTGCTCTCGTTGCTGCACGACCAGGCGATAGCTTCGGCGGGCATGTTGCTGTAGCTGTAGCAGGTGTGCCGCTCCACAGGCTTTACCGCGTCGCTGGAGGAGCGGGTGAGCACGTCGCAGGCCTCGGCCAGCGCCTGGGTGCTCGCCAGGCTGGCGAGCATCAACAGCACAAAGGGAAAACGCATCGGACACCTCCCGGCCCGGGGGCCTTCGTCAGGTCTTGCGCAAGGCGGCCTTGCCACGTTGGCGCAGGGTCTTGGCGCGTTTTTCCAGCACCAGGTAGATGACCAACGCCACCAACAAGGGAATCAGGTAGTAAAGGGTGCGATAGCCCAGCAGTGCGGCCACCAGGCTGCCTTGGCCGAGCTGGCCATGCAGCAGCGCGAGGAACACCGCCTCCAGCACACCGAGCCCGGCGGGAATGTGCGCGACCACCCCAGCCACGCAACTGATCAGCAGAATG
This sequence comes from Pseudomonas guariconensis, assembly GCF_900102675.1. Lineage (GTDB taxonomy): Bacteria > Pseudomonadota > Gammaproteobacteria > Pseudomonadales > Pseudomonadaceae > Aquipseudomonas > Aquipseudomonas guariconensis. The sequence continues at coordinate 562,723 of NZ_FMYX01000001.1, read as the reverse complement.
CCAAGGATCGATGGGTAGAACAGGTCATGGGGTAGCAGCCAGTAAATCAGTGCCGCCATCAACGCCCAGTTGCTCATGCCCAAGGCCACCTGGCACAGCGCCAGGCGCAGGGAGGGCAGGGTCAGCTCGTGGCCACGCAGGCTCCAAGTGCGGCGTTTGGCGAAGCCGCAGGCCAGCAAGTAGCCCAGCGCCAGAGCCAGCAAGGCGATGCCGATCAGTTGTAGCCCGGTGGCGCCTACCGCCCAGTTTTCCGGGAGCTTGACTAGGCGCAGGGCGAACACGCTGCCGGCCAGCAGCATGTAGCCGACCCAGTTGGTCAGCAGGCCCAAGGTGAGGATTCGGGTAATGGTCGGTGTGTCCAGGCCCAGCCGGCTGTACAGCCGATAGCGCAGCGCCACGCCGCCGACCCAGGTAGTGAAATTGAGGTTGAAGGCGTAGCACACGAACGCCACCGGCAACACCTGGCGCGCCGGCAGGTGGTGCCCGGTGTAGGCGCGGCCCAGCAGGTCATAGCTGGCGAACGCCAGGTAGCTGGTGAACGCCAGCACCAGGCCCACGGCCAAAGTGCCGGGTTTGTAGGCCAACAGCGACTGACGCACTTCGTTCCAGTCCAGGTTGCGCGCAAGGCTGTAGAGCAGCACGGGTATCAGGACGACGAACAACAGGGTCAGCAGGCGCTTGCCCCAGGTGTGCCAGGCTTTGCGTTCCATCAGGTGTTGCCCTCGTGATAGGTGCCTGAAGCCTGCGCGCCCGGTGTCACCGATTGCAGTTTCTGGCGGTGGGCAGGGAACCAGCCGGCAATCTTCGGGAAACGCCGGATCACGTGGAAGCACAGGAAGATCAGCGGTGCCCGCCACCAATAGCCTCGCACCATGCGCTCCAACGTCACCGCCTTGCAGTGCTGATGGGCCAGTTCGTCAAGGTGCTGGTAAAGCCGCTGGTTGAAGGTGCGGTCGCGGATCAGCAGGTTCGCTTCCAAGTTGAACGACAGGCTCAGCGGATCGAGGTTGCTCGAACCCACCGTGGCCCACTGGTCGTCGACCAGCGCGACCTTGCCATGCAGCGGGCGCTGGCAGTACTCGTGGATCTTAACGCCGTCGCGCAGCAGGTAGTTGTACAGCAGGCGCGACAAGGCCCGGACCCAACGCATGTCAGGCTGACCCTGCAGGATCAGCCTGACCTCGACGCCACGCCGGGCGGCATTGCGCAGCTCGCGCATCAAGCGGTAACCGGGGAAGAAATAGGCATTGGCCACCACGATACGCTGACGCGCCAGACGAAAGCCTTCGAGGTAGTAGGCCTCGATGTCGTTGCGGTGGCGGCCATTGTCGCGTTCCACCAGCACGGCGCTGGCCGGACCGCAAGGGTCGGTGACAGGCCGTACCTGGCTCGGTGGTTCCAGCACCGGGGACAACAAACGACGACTCGACGCATGCACCTGGGCGACCACCGGGCCTGTGACCTCCACGGCGTAATCCTGCTTGGCCATGGGGCCGAAGTCGCCCAGGTGATCGGCGCTGTAGTTGATGCCGCCGATGAACGCCCGCTCACCGTCGATCACGACGATCTTGCGGTGCAGGCGGCGGAACAGGTTGGTGCGCATGCCCGCCAGGCGCGGCTGCGGGTCAAAGGCATGAAAGCGGACACCGGCTTCGGTCATCGCCGAGATGAAGGCGTCCGGCAGGTCGGCCGTGCCGTAGCCATCGGCGGCGATTTCCACGCGAACATCGCGCCGGGCGGCATCGATCAGCACTTGCTGAAGCCGTTGGCCGACCTTGTCGTCATAGATGATGAAGGTCTCCAGCAGGATCTCTTCCCGGGCCTGGGTCATGGCCTGGAACACGCGTTCGTAGTAGGCCTCGCCGTTGATCAGCAGCTCGACCTGGTTGCCATCCACCCAAGGCCGCTTCATAGGCTGATCTGCGCGGCGAGTGGGGCGTGGTCGGAGAGATGCGACCACGGGTATTTGGACAACACCTGGGCTTTGCTCGAGGTGGCGTTGCGCAAGTAGATGCGGTCCAGGCGCAGCAATGGCAGGCGCGCCGGGAAGCTGCGGGCGGGTGTACCGAACGCCTCCACCAGGCGCTGCGAGAGCAGCGCATCGGCCTTGCGCCGCCAGTCGTTGAAATCCCCGGCAACGATCACCGGGGCGTCAGGCGGCAGGCTGTCGAGCAGCTCGAGCAGCAGGCGTACCTGGTTCTGCCGATGGGCCTCGCGCAGCCCCAGGTGCACGCACACCGCATGCACCTCTTCGTGTCCGGGCACTTCCAGCTGGCAATGCAGCAGGCCGCGTTGTTCGTTGCCGGCAATGGAGACGTCGAGGTTGTGGTAGCGGGTAATGGGGAATTTGGACAACAACGCGTTGCCGTGGTCGCCGTGGGGGTAAACCGCGTTGCGACCATAGGCGAACTGCGGCCACATGCTGTCGGCGAGGAATTCATATTGCGGTGTCACCGGCCAGGCGGGGTGTCGCTCGGCGTGGTGCTGATGACTGCCGTGGACTTCCTGGAGAAACACCAGGTCGGCACCGGTGGCGCGCACCGCCTCGCGCAGTTCGGGCAGGATGAAGCGCCGGTTGAACAGGGTAAAGCCTTTGTGCACGTTGATCGTCAGCACGTTCAGCTGGCGCACGGCAGTGACCTTGTCGATGATGCAGCGGGGAGCAGGCATGGTCTTGTTCACAGTTCGACCTCCGGTTCCACCCCGGGCTCGGTCACCAGCTCGCCGGCAAGGCCGAGCTTTTCCAGCAGCCGCCGGGCGTCGTAGGGGGCATGGACTTTCTGGTCATTGTCGAAATAGCAGTAGATGTCCCGCGAGGCTCGCTTGTGCGGCGCGCGCTGGACGATCAACTCGGCGTCATCGGGCTGGCCACCCTGGCTCCAAGCCAGGATGCGTGTCTTCCAGCGCCGCAAGGCTCGGGCGGTATAGCCGCTGCTGTAGAGCTCCACGTCCCCGTGCAGGCGCATGTAGACGAAATCGGCGGTGACATCCTCGGCATAGGGCCACTTGCCGGCGCTGTCGGCCACCACCAGCGCCACGTTGTGGGCGCGCAGCAATTCGACGAAACCTTCGCAGAGAAAACTCGGGTGACGGATCTCCACCGCGTGGCGCAGCGGTGCATTGCCGTCGATATCGGTGCCGCCGTTGTCGCGCAGGCGTTCGGCGCAGTGTTTGGCACAGGCACGGGCTGCGGCGCGATCGTGGGGCAACTGTTGGAAAAATTCGGCAAAACGTGCTTCGTCGTACTTCATGCTCGCAGGGAACTGCCAAAGCACCGGGCCGAGCTTGTCGCCCAGCAACAATGGGCCTGATGCGAAGAAGTTGGCCAGCGGCTCTTCGATCTCCTTGAGCCTGCGTACATGGGTGATGTAGCGCGGCGCCTTGACCGAAAAGACGAAGTCATCAGGTGTCTCGTCGCGCCAGTTGCAATAGCGCTCGGGCGTTTGCAGGGCATAGAACGAGCCATTGATCTCGATGCTGTTGACCGCACGCGAGGCGAACGCCAGTTCGTCGTCCTGACGTAGGCCTTTGGGGTAGAAGTCCTTGCGCCATGGGCCATAGCGCCAGCCGGAAATACCGATACGGATATCGCTCACGGTGCCTTCCTTCGCTCAGGGTGGTTTTGCGCGACGTGTGCCGCATCACTCTTGATGTGCGACCGGCAAGCCCTGGCGAGGGTTCAGGATGTTTGACGAGTGGCGCACGCTAGCTCAGCAAAGGGTGCAGGGCGCGGAATCCTTCGGCTTCTTCGACCAGCCAGTCATGCACGGCGCGTGCGCCTGGCTGGCTCAGCCCGCCAGGCGGGTAATGGAGCATGTAGCGCTTGTGGTTGGCGATCGGCACGCCGAAGGGCACGATCAGTGCGCCCCGCTCCAGCTCGTCGTTGAGCAGGGTGCGCCGGGCAATGGCCACACCGACGCCGGCGATGGCGGCCTCGATGGTCAAGTGGTTGCGATTGAAGGTGTGTCCACGGCGCACATCCAGGCTGCCGGCGCCGATGCCTTCGAGGTAGAACTCCCATTCGGCATATTCCGAGCTGCCACGCCAGGCGGTGATGTCGTGCAGTAACGGGTAGTGCACAAGGTCTGCCGGGCCATGCAGCGGCGGGCGGCCACGCAGCAGGGCGGGGGAGCAGACCGGAAAGATCTGCTCGTCGAGCAGGGGTGTCGAGAGCATGCCGGGGTAGCTGCCATCGTTGAGGTCGATGGCCAGGTCGAAATCCTCTGGGTTCAGGGCTTGGTTGCTGTCCTCGGCCACCAGGCGCAATTCGATGTCCGGGTAGCGCTGCTGGAAGCGGGGCAGGCGAGGGGTGAGCCATTTGGCCAGGAACGAGGGGATCGAACGCAGGCGTAGGGTGCCGCGGATTTCGCCGGCGTCCAGGCGCAGCAGTTCGGCCTCGATGTTGCCATAGGCCTCGGCCACGGTCTGCGCCAGGCGCTGGCCTTCAGCGCTCAGCTCCACGCCCCGAGCCCGACGCAGGAACAACCGATAGCCCAGGCGCTCTTCCAGTTGGCGCATCTGCTGGCTCACCGCACCGGGGGTGATGTGCAACTCCTGCGCGCAGCGGGTGAACGACAGATGCCGTGCCGCGCAGGAGAACACATGCAGCCAGACGAACATCTGGCCATTGAGTTGTCGCTTCATCGTTTAGCCTTGCTAAAGCCTTGCTTAGGAACTTTCGTTGGTCATTACCCGACGGACGATTCAGTATCACGCAATATCGCAGTCTCGTTCAATTTTCTCGGAGGGGCGGTCGACGGCTAAACGGCCCGTCACGCCCAGGTATTAGCATGGCTATCAGTGTTTTCGACCTCTTCAAAATCGGCATTGGCCCGTCCAGTTCCCACACCGTGGGCCCGATGCGCGCGGCGGCGACTTTCGCCCAGGCGCTTCGCGAACGGGGTGTGCTGACGCAGGTGACGCGGGTCGAGGTGCGGCTGTATGGCTCGCTGTCGGCGACGGGCGTCGGCCATGCCACCGACCGCGCCTGCTTGCTCGGACTGATGGGCCAATGGCCAGATCGCATCGATCCGCAGAGCATCGAGCCGCGCATCGCACAGGTGTTGCAGGAGCAGTGTCTGATACTCGATGGCAGCCATCCCGTAGCGTTCGAGTATGCCCGGGACCTGCTGCTGCTCGACGAGAGCCTGCCTTACCACCCTAATGCCATGAGTCTGGAGGCGTTCACCGAACAGGGCAGCCTGTTCTCCCAGACCTATTACTCCGTCGGCGGTGGCTTCATCGTCGAACAGGCCGAAATCGATGCGCCCCAAGGCGATACCGACCTGGTCAAATTGCCCTATGAATTCAACAGCGCGGCTGAGCTGCTGGCCCTGTGCAAGGCCCACCAACTCAGCGTTGGCCAGCTGATGATGGCCAACGAGTGTGCCTGGCGGCCTGAGGCCGAAGTCCGGGAGGGGCTGCTGAAGATCTGGGCAGCGATGGGCGAATGCGTGAACAACGGCCTGCGCAACGAAGGCATCCTGCCAGGCGGGCTGCAGGTCAAGCGCCGGGCAGCCAAACTGCACCGCAGCCTGCAGGAGCTGGGCAAGCCCAATGTCATCGGCTCGACCTTGAGCGCCATGGAGTGGGTCAACCTATATGCCCTGGCGGTCAATGAAGAAAACGCCGCAGGCGGGCGCATGGTCACCGCGCCCACCAACGGCGCGGCGGGGATCATTCCGGCGGTTCTGCACTACTACATGAAATTCAACCCAGGCGCCTGCGATGACGATGTGGTCGCGTTCCTGCTGGCGGCCGCGGCGGTGGGCATCCTGTGCAAGAAGAACGCGTCGATTTCCGGCGCGGAAGTCGGCTGCCAGGGCGAGGTCGGATCAGCCTGCTCCATGGCGGCAGCGGGCCTGGCCGAAGTGCTGGGCGCTACGCCCGCGCAACTGGAGAACGCCGCCGAAATCGCACTGGAGCACAACCTGGGGCTGACCTGCGACCCGGTCGGTGGCCTGGTCCAGGTACCGTGCATCGAGCGCAACGCCATTGCCGCAGTCAAGGCGATCAACGCGGTACAGATGGCCCTGCGTGGCGACGGCGAGCACTTCATCTCCCTGGACCGGGTGATCCGCACACTGCGTGACACCGGCGCTGACATGCATGCCAACTACAAGGAAACCTCCCGCGGCGGGCTGGCCGTGGCGTTTGTCGAGTGCTGAGGCAGACCCTGCATCCAGCTTTGTTCGCGGGTAAACCCGCCGCCACAGGGATTGCGCAAGTCTAGAAAGCGGCGCAATCCCGGTGAGCCTAGCTTTACCTGCGACTGTTCGCTCTCCCAGATACGGGCTTACTTGAGCAATACCCGGCGCTTGGTCAGCTCCCCGTCGTCCCCGCCCGGCCAGTGCAGCTCCACCAACACCTCGGTCTGGCTACCGTCCAACGAGGGCCGCACCTGAAGCATGGCGAAGTTCTTCGAGCCGGCCATGGCGTACCAGCGCTCGCAGACGATGTCCTTGACGCCGGGCATGCTGCCGCCTGCGCTGATCGCGAGCTTCAGCACGCCAGGGGCCGGCATGCGAGAGATGGCACTGGAGGTGACCTGGAACACCTTGGCAGCCGGATAGCGCTTGTGCAGCAAGCGGAACACCGCCGCGCAATGTACATCGCCGCTAAGGAACACCACCGGCTTTGCGCTGTTGCCCAATGCCTCGAACACCGCATCCAGCAAGCGTTTGCGTTCGCCCTGGTTGCTTTCATGGTCCCATTCGTCCATGCAATCGTCCTTGAACGATCCGATGTCGGCGTAGTTAGTCACGGCGTTGCGCCAGTGCATGACCGGCACCGGTGACACCACGAACACTGCGTCTGCTTTTTGCACCGGTGCGCTCTTGAGCCAGGTGGCAAAGCGCGCCATCTGCTCGCTGCCAAGCAACTTGCAGGGGTCTTTGGCCTCGATGTCGTGATGGCCGCGCATGTCCAGCACATAGAACGCCGACTTGCCTTGCTCGAAGGCATAGTCCCACTGGCAGGCGTCGGGATTGTCCAAGTCGATCGGCGTGGGTGGGTTGTGGCTGTGCTCGTACTCGTAGTACACCCGACAAGCGGCGCGCCACATGAGATCCACCAGCATTTGGTTGGTCGTAGTGTTGTTGCTGCGCTCGAACAGCAGCGAGATGCGCTTGCGCCGTTCGACTTTGGTCAGCGAGCCCCAGCCGTCCATGATTTCGTGATCGTCCCAGATCATGTACTGGGGCAGGCGTTCATAGATCTCCCGCTGGGCCGGCACGTTCCAGTAGACCCGGTAGAACCAGCGGTAAAGGTTGCATAGGTAGCGCTCGATGCCCGCCTTGTCGTAACCCTTGCCTTTGCCCTTGCTGTACGCCTGCAGCAGTTCGTCCTTGTTGTCCTTGAGCCATTCCCAGATATCCAGGAAGCCGTTCTTCTTGTTGGTGTCCACGTACACCTGGTCGCCACCGCCGATGACGAAGCTGGCGCGCTGGTCGGCCAGTTGCTGATGCATCAGCGGCCAGGCACCGGCACTGCCGTCGGCACTGATCGGGTCGTGGCAGCTATAGAACCCGAAGGTGAGGGTGTCGGACGCCTTCGGAGGGGTCACGAAGAAGCGCGGCCGATCGCCGCCGATCTCGGTGCGCCGACCGATCTTGCCGGCGTCGGTTTCGTCGCTGATCAGCGCGTAGTAATAGGTAGTGCCGGGCTTGAGGCCAGTGACATCGAAGACGCCGGTGACATCGGTGTCGAAGTTCAGCGTCTTGGCCTGCAGATAAACAGGCGTGACGCCTTGGTCTTTGAAATACCGAGGGACGGGCAACTCGCCCAGGCGGACCATGTCGCCGCGCATCGGCTCGGTGGTGACCGCCAGGTACCAAGTGCCTGGCCGGTACAGGCGTACCCACAGGCGGGTACTGCTGGGTGTGGTGGCGCCGATCAGGGCGGCGCTGGAAAGTTTGGGGTATTTGCTTTCGTTGGAGGTGGGGTCAAGCAGGGGCATGGATCCATCCTGGGTTCTCACGGTGTTACCGGCCAGTAAAGCCGAGTTTTGCCGTTTCGCTTGTTCCGGAACTGGCCGGTGTCATGCCAATGTTCAATGCCAACCCCCCACGTCATGGGCAAGCCCACAAATCGGGTGCAAGTCGCCCAGGGCTGCACCTGATCTGCGGGGCTCTAGAGGGCGGTCAACCCAGCACTTCCCGCAACCGGTACCACAGCATCCCCAGGGCCAGCAGCGGCGAGCGCAGGGCCTTGCCGCCGGGGAAGGTCAGGTGGGGCACGGCGCTGAACACATCAAGGCCCTGGCTGTGGCCCACGGCGATGGATTCGGCTAGCAGTTTGGCGGTCCAGTGGGTGACGTTCAGGCCATGGCCGGAATATCCCTGGGCGTAGTAAACGTTGGGATGCTGGTTCAACCTGCCGACCTGAGGAAAGCGGTTGGCGGTGATGCCGATCATGCCGCCCCACTGGTAATCGATGCGCACCTCGCCCAGTTGCGGGAACACCTTGAGCACCTTGGGCCGCATGTAGGCCGCGATGTCCTTGGGATCGCGGCCGGAGTAGTGGCAGGCGCCGCCGAACAGCAGGCGGCGGTCGGCGGTAAGACGGTAGTAGTCCAGGCCGACCTTCTGGTCGCACAGCGCCATGTTCTGCGGGATCAGCGCCTTGGCGACGTGCTCGGGCAGGGGTTCGGTGGCGACCACGTAACTGCCGGCCGGCAGCACCTTGCCGCTCAGGCGCGGTTCCAGCTCGTCCAGGTGCGCATTACAGCCGAGCACCAGGCTGTTGGCGCGTACCTTGCCGCGCGCGCAGTGCAGGGTCACGGTGGGGCCGTGCTCGATGTGCTGCACTGGGCTCTGCTCGAAAATGCGCACGCCCAGTTGCTCGGCCGCGCGGGCTTCGCCTTGGACCAGGTCAAGCGGATGCAGGTGACCCGAGCCCATGTCCACCAGGCCGCCGGCGTACTGGTCGCTGGCGACCACCTCGCGGATTCGCTCGGGGCCGACCAGGCGGGTTTCGTGGCGGTAGCCCAGCGCGGCCAGATCGTCTTGCTCGTCCTTGAAGGCGGCGAACTGCGCGGCGGTGTTGGCCAGTTCGCAGAAGCCCCAGCGTAGGTCGCACTCGATGCCGTAGCGGGCAATGCGATCGGCCACCAGCTCCACCGAATCGATGCCGGCCTGCTTGAGGTAGCGCACGCCATCCTGACCGACGAAGCGGGCGAAGCCGCTGACGTCATGGCCAATGCCGCGGATCAATTGCCCGCCGTTGCGCCCGCTGGCGCCCCAGCCGATGCGCCGGGCTTCGAGCAGGATCACCGAAAGGCCACGCTCGGCGAGCTCCAGCGCAGTGTTGACCCCCGTCAGGCCGCCGCCGACCACGCAGACATCTGCGCTCAGCTCGCCTTCGAGCGTGGGGTAGGGCGTCGAGCTGCGTGCGGTGGCAGCGTAGTAGGACGCGGTGTGTTGGGTAGTAGGCATGGCTCGTGCTCGGCTCAGCGGTTGGACTTGATCTTGCTCCAGGAGCGGGTCATGACGCGCATGATCTTGGGGCTCGGGGTGCTGGAGACATACAGCTTGTCCAGCACGTCCTGGGACGGATAGATCTCGGGGTTGTGGACCAGGGAGGCGTCCATGTAGGCCTTGGCGTCCGGGTTGGCGTTGGCGTAGCCGACGGTGACGCTGACCTTGGCGATCACTTGCGGGTCGAGCAGGTAGTTGATGAAGGCCAGGGCCTGCTCGGGGTTGCTGCTGTCCTTGGGGATGGCCAGCAGGTCGAACCACAAGTTGCTGCCTTCTTTGGGAATGCTGTAGGCGATCTTCACGCCATTGTTGGCCTCCACCGCGCGGCTGGCGGCCTGGAACACGTCGCCCGAGTAGCCGAAGGCCACGCAGACATCGCCGTTGGCCAGGTCCGAGACGTACTTGGAGGAATGGAAATAGGTGACATAAGGGCGCAGCTGCATCAGGCGCGCTTCGGCCTTGGCATAGTCGGCGGCGCTTTCGCTACGGGGGTCCATGCCCAGGTAGTTGAGCACGGCTGGAAAGAGTTCGTCAGGCGAGTCCATGAAGGCCACGCCGCACTGCTTGAGCTTCTTGAGGTTCTCCGGCTCGAACAGCACCGCCCAGGAATCGACCTTATCGATGCCCAGCACTGCCTTGACCTTCTCGACGTTGTAGCCGATGCCGTTGGTACCCCACAGGTAGGGCACCGCGTAACGGTTGCCCGGATCGTTCTGCTCCAGTTGCTTGAGCAGCACGGGATCCAGGTGTTTCCAGTTCGGCAGTTTGTCGCGCTCCAGCGGCATGAAGGCGCCGGCCTGGGCCTGGCGCGCCAAGAAATGGTTGGAAGGCACGACCACATCGTAGCCGGTGCGTCCGGCCAGCAGCTTGCCTTCGAGGGTTTCGTTGGAATCGAACACGTCATAGACCACTTTGATGCCACTGCTGGCCTGGAAGTCGGCCAGGGTGGTGTCACCGATGTAGTCGGTCCAGTTGTATACGCTGACGCTCGGCTGGGCCTGGGCGGCGGCGCCGAACACCAGGGCGAATGCAGCGGGAATCAGGGTTTGCAAATGACGCATGTCGACACCTCGTTGGTCTTGTTCTTTGAATGCGGTGTAACAAAGGTTTCACTGCCCAAGGGCAGCACGTAGTCCCGTGGGCGCGGGGGCACCCGTGAATGCGATGGCACACACACCGGTGCCTTCGCAGGTGACCCCGTGCCCACGGACGTGACAGGAATCAGACGCTCAGCAGCAGGAACTCACGCTCCCAGGAGCTGATCACACGCTTGAAGTTCTCGTGCTCGGCGCGCTTGACCGCCACATAGCCCTGGACGAACTGACGTCCCAGGTATTCGTGCAGGGTCTGACAGTCTTCCATGTGCTGCAGGGCATCTTCGATGGTGATCGGCAGGCGTAGGTTGCGCCGCTCGTAGGCGCGGCCTTGCACCGGCGCGCTCGGCTCGATCTTCTCGACCATGCCCAGGTAGCCGCACAGCAGGCTCGCGGCGATTGCCAGGTACGGGTTGGCATCGGCACCCGGCAGGCGGTTTTCCACACGCATGGCCTCGGGGCTGGAGGTCGGAACGCGCAGGCCTGCGGTGCGGTTTTCCTCACCCCACTCGACGTTCACCGGCGCCGAGGTGTCCGGCAGGAAGCGGCGGAACGAGTTGACGTTCGGTGCGAACATCGGCAGCACCTTGGGAATGTACTTCTGCAGGCCGCCGATGTGGTGCAAGAACAGCTCGCTCATGCTGCCGTCTTCATTGGCGAAGATCGGCTTGCCGGTGGCGATGTCGACCACGCTCTGGTGCAGGTGCATGGCGCTACCCGGCTCGTCGGTGATCGGCTTGGCCATGAACGTGGCAGTGACGTTGTGCTTGAGCGCGGCCTCACGCATGGTGCGCTTGAACACGGTGATCTGGTCGGCCAGATCCAGTGCGTCGCCGTGACGGAAGTTGATTTCCATCTGCGCCGGGCCGTCTTCGTGGATCAACGTGTCCAGGTCCAGGCCCTGGATTTCGCACCAGTCGTAGACGTCTTCGAACAGCGGATCGAATTCGTTGGCCGCGTCGATGGAGAACGACTGGCGGCCGCTTTCGGCACGCCCCGAACGCCCCAGTGGGACTTGCAGCGGCAGGTCCGGGTCTTCGCAGCGCTGAGTCAGGTAGAACTCCATTTCAGGTGCCACGATCGGCTGCCAGCCCTTGTCGGCGTACAGCTTCAGGACCTTTTTGAGCACGTTGCGCGGCGACAGCTCGATCGGGTTGCCGTGCTTGTCGAAGGTGTCGTGAATGACGATAGCAGTCGGCTCGATGGCCCACGGAATCTGGTACACCGCCGAAGGGTCGGGGCGGCAAACCATGTCGATGTCGGCCGCATCGAGCAGGTCGTAGTAGATGTCGTCATCGACGTAGTCGCCAGTGACCGTCTGCAGCAGCACGCTCTCCGGCAGGCGCATACCGCGCTCGTGGAGGAACTTGGCAGTCGGCGCGATCTTGCCGCGGGCGATGCCGGTCAGGTCGCTGATCACACATTCGACTTCGGTGATCCGGTGTTCTTTCAGCCAGGTGGACAGCTGATCGAAGGGGGCGTTCATACAGACCTCTTGGTTGGGTTTTATGGGCGAGTCCGCGTTGGAATCTTCCCAGGCGACGCGCTGAGGACTATCTTGGTCGCAGCCCCCAGGGGTGATCTATCCATTTTCTTCGGCAACAAATGCACCAAAAGAGTGCATAAGGGACACGCGCGTGACAACGCCCAATGCCTTGCAGGTCCAGGCTTTCCACACCAACGATGTGACCGAACAGGTGCGCGCGACCCCTGGCTGGCAGCAGCAATACCGGCAAATGTCCCCAGGGCATTTCAACGGCCAGTTGCGCTGCCTGGGGCTCGATGGCGTGGAGGTCTACGAAGAACGCCTCAATACTCGAGTGGAGCAGTTCTTCCGCGCTCCGAGCGGGTCGCTGGCGTTCTGCTTCGACCGCAGCGAGAACAGCCTGTACCTGCTCAACGAGGACAGCCGCAACATCTGGATCACCCCCGAGAACTACCAAGAGGTGGCCGTTGTGTTCGACCAGGCGTTCATGGCCCGTCACGGCCTGGATGTGAAACGCCTCGACGGGCTGTTCATGGTGCCGCTGGGCAGCGGCCAGAACGCGCTGTTCGGCAGTTGGCTGAGCGCCACCCTCACGCGACTGGCCGATGCCGACAGCCCGCTCGAAGGCCAGGCTTTGGCCGAGCAACTGCTCGAAGACTGTCTGTTC
>NZ_FMYX01000001.1:0-545000 GCF_900102675.1 Pseudomonas guariconensis | reverse complement strand
GTGCGATTCGCGGGTGTCGCTTTCGATGCTCTGTCATGCCGCCGCCGAGGAATGCCGCTGTGGCGGTGGAAGGGGGCTTAGCGTCTCCCGCTGAGCTGAAGGTCGCCAATTGACCAGCGCCGGTGTCAGCTTCAGCAACATGGCGCGGAATACCACGAGTTCGACCTGCACTGAGTAGTTGATTGTCGCTGTGCATAAGGGCAGAATTCCTACGTATTACATGGTATGTACCACAGTACGATTGTAGGAGCGGACATGGCCCGGGTCGGCATCAACAAGGCGTCAGTGCAGCACGCGCGACAGGCACTACTGGCCAGGGGAGAGCACCCGAGTATCGACGCAGTACGTATCGAGCTCGGCAACACCGGTTCCAAGACCACGATCCACCGGTATCTCAAAGAGTTGGACGGGCAGCCTCCAGCCCCGTTGGACACTGCGAGCCTGAGCGCCCAACTGAGCGGCCTGGTCGAGCAATTGGCCGAGCAGCTCAACGACGAGGCCCAGGCACGTCTGCGCGAGGCTGAAGCGGCTTTCGAGGCGCAGCGCGAGCAGCTGCAAGACCAAGTAAAGATGGCGCAGCAGGCACTGGCGGCAGCGCAGCAACAGTTGCAGATTCAAGCGAGTGCGCTGCAGGCCGAATCCGAAAAACTGCTGACGACCCAAAGCACCTTGCAAGCGGAACAATTGCGCAGCGCCAGCCTTAACCAGGCACTGGAAGAGGTGCAGGTGCGCCTGGCCGACAAGCACGAGCAGGTGCGTTCACTGGAAGAGAAGCACCGCCACGCCCACGAACAGCGCGAACAGGATCAGCGCCGCCATGAGGCGCAGGTACAGCAATTGCAGAGGGAGCTGCATCAACTGCAGCAGGACCTGCAGGTACGCCAGGAAGAGGCCACACATCTTCACCGGGACAACGAGCGGTTGATCGCAGAGCATCGTCAGACTGTGGAGCAGCGCACGGCGCTGGAGGCGCAATTGGAGCAGCGCGATGCCCAAGTGCAAGGGCTGCGCTCGATCCTAGCCCAGGCCCAAGGCGCAAGCGACGAGATACGCCGTCAGTTGCAGAGCCAGACAGTGCAACTGGAGCAAAAGCGCGAGCTGTGCGGCGAACAGGCACGCCAACTCGAGCGTCTGCAGGGCATGCTCGATGCGCGGACCGAGGCACTATCGGCCTGCGAGGCCCGGCTGGCGCAGAGGGAAGCCAAGCAGTGATGCCGCTGGGCATGGGAACCGGCAGATGAATCAAACTTATCCGCCAGGGCGGGTTCTTCCCTAGACACTCGCCTGGAGACTCGCCATGAACCCGTCTGATTCCCGCAAGCCCGACCAGGGGCCGCATTCCTCCGAAAACGCCACCCACAAGAACGATCTGGGCTTCGACCCGGACTCACCTGATCTCGAAGATCCACAAGTAGACCCGCAAGGGCCGGCCAAGCCGCCCCGGGATGACGAAAAGAAAGCGTGAGCGCAAAGGGCCGCAAGGCGGCCCCTAGCTCATTACTGATCTACTTTCTTGGCTTCCTCGACTCCCGCGGACGATAACTTGATTGGGTAGACGACGTTCAATTGGTGCTCGGCGTCCACATCGACACTGCCGTCCTGGATGAGGCCCTGTTCCTGCAGGGTCTTGAGCATCCCCGCCACGGCCTTTTCGCCGCGATAGTTATCCAGCAGCTCCTTGCCCAGCCCTTGCGGGTGGGCATGGAGCAGGCGGGTGAGGATTTCTGATCGCAATGCATCGTTACTCATGATGCGCCTCACGTTCGTTGCAGGTCATTTGCCGTATTTGGCCTGGAGTTGCTTGGCCTGTTCCAGGTGATGCTCGAGCTTAGGCAGGGTTTCGCTGGCAAAAGCCTTGAGCTCGGCCTTGTCGGAGGTGCTGGCTTCTTCCTTGAACAGCTTCACGGCTTTCTCGTGGGCGTCGACCTGGTTGTTGATGTAGGACTTGTCGAAGGATTCGTCGCGCCATTCCAGGATCACTTTCTTGACCTTGTCGGTCAGCGCGGCTTCATCCGGTGTGCTCAGGTCCAGGGAGCGGGCGATGTCGCCGAGCTTCTGGTTGGCTTTAGTATGGTCGGTGACCATCTGCTGGGCGAAGGCCTTGATCTCAGGGCTTTTGCTTTTTTCTTGGGCCAGGTTGCCGGCCACGACTTCGGCGATGCCGGCTTCGGTCGCATCGTCGACAAAGTCATTGGAGCTGGCGGCCAGCACGTGCATCGACGCCATGCCGAGTGCGACGGTCAACCCGACGCGCTTGAGGAACAGATTGCTCATGTGTCACTCCTTATCCATTGGCGCGACCTCAGTGTCGCTTATGGTTGAGCGCAGCCTATGGGCAAAGGTTTGATTTTTCTGTGCCGTGGCGGCACCAACGGTCATTGGTTTGAACATTGGGGCAAGACGAGGCTCAGAGATTCAAAGGTTGCATCGAGGAGCGGTCCATGAGCATCGAACGTAGCATTCCGGAGCTTGAGGCCTGGTACGCCCAGTACGATGACGCGAGCTATCGGCGCGAATCGCCAGACGCCTACCATCATGAGCTGGTGCGTACCGCCGAGGCGCTGCGTGACGACGGCGCGATCGACTGGGACGACTGGCTGGCGCTCAAAGCCCTGGCCGACCAGGCCCATGTGCGCGCCCTCGAGGAAGCCGTGCAGGCCCATGTGGACGACCCTGACGCATGAAGACATTGAAAATTGCCACGTTCAATATCAATGGTATCCGCAGCCGCCTGCCAGGATTGCTGGCCTGGCTCGAGCGCGAGCAGCCGGATGTGGCCTGCCTTCAGGAACTCAAGGCTGCAGACAAGGACTTTCCGCGCGAGGCGCTGGAGGCGGCGGGCTATGGCTGCCTGTACCACGGGCAAGCGTCGTGGAACGGCGTGGCCATCCTGGCCCGAGGCAGCGAACCGCTCGAAGTGCGCCGAGGTCTGCCAGGCATGGACGACGACAGCCAGAGCCGTTACCTGGAAGCCGCAGTGCATGGCGTCCTGATCGCCTGCCTTTATCTGCCCAATGGCAACCCTCAGCCGGGCCCCAAGTTCGACTACAAATTGCGCTGGTTCGAGTGCCTGATCGGCCACGCCAGAACGCTGCTCGACAGCGGCCACCCGACAGTATTGGCGGGGGACTTCAATGTGGTGCCCACCGACCAGGACATCTACAACACCCGCTCCTGGCTCAAGGACGCGTTGCTCCAGCCTGAATCCCGGGCGTGCTACCAACGCCTGCTCGAACAAGGCTGGAGCGATGCGATCCGCCAGTTGCATCCTGATGCGCAGGTTTTCACGTTCTGGGATTACTTTCGCAATCACTGGCCCCGCAATGCGGGCCTGCGCATCGATCACCTGTTGCTCAGCCCAGCGCTTTCTGCGCGGCTCCTGGCCGCCGGTGTTCACGCCTGGGTGCGCAACGAACCGAAGGCCAGCGACCATGCGCCGGCCTGGATCGAGCTGTCCGCACCCCCGCGTCACTGATCTATAGTCAAGGGCGGTAGGGTGCTGGACACAAGGGACTGTAATGGCAGCAAGCAGGAGGCAGGACGAGGAGGGACCGTTCGCCGTGACTGGCGAGGGCCGCGCCGTTGCCTTGTTCCGCCTGGTACTGAGCTTCATGGCGGTCGTGATGCTGGCCTTCGTGCTGATCGAAGGCTGGCGGATCTGGCGCGACTATCGGCATGCCTTCCTCAACGCCGAAGATGCGGTAACCAACCTGGCCCGGGCGACAGCCCAGCATGCCGAAGATGCCATTCGCCAAGTCGATGCGATTACGGCCGCACTGGCCGAGCGCATCGAGGGTGATGGCTTCGACCACCTGGACCGGCCTCGGCTGCATGCGCTGCTCAGGCAACAAAAAGCGATCATGCCGCAACTGCATGGGTTGTTCGTCTACGGCGCCGATGGGCGCTGGATCGTCACCGATCAACCGACCATCGCCCCGCGGGCCAACAATGCTGACCGCGATTACTTCATCTATCACCGAACCCACGCCGACCGAGGCGTGCGCGTTGGCTCGGTGGTGCGCAGTCGTTCCACAGGTGATCTGATCATTCCGATCTCACGGCGGCTGAACAACCCCGACGGCAGCTTCGCCGGCGTGCTGCTGGGTTCGATCAAGGTGGATTGGTTCGTGCGCTATTACGGCGACTTCAAGATAGACGAACGCGGTGCGCTCGTGCTGGCCATGCGCGATGGCACCATTCTCGTGCGCCGGCCCTTCGTGGAGCAGGTGGTGGGGCGCAGCCTGGCCGACAGCGAGATCTTTCGCAACCACCTGCCTTACGCCGACCAGGGTGTGGTGGAAGCCGTCGCGGTGGTCGACGGCACGCCGCGTCTGTATGCCTACCGGGCGTTGGCCAATTATCCATTGGTGGTCGAGGCTGGGCTGTCGCGTGAGTCGATCATCGCGCCTTGGCGCCACGACATGCTCAAGTCGGCCGCGGTGTTATTACTGTTGCTGTCGGGACTCGCGGCCTTCGGCTGGGTGGTGCTGCGCCAGCTGCGCGAGCGCATTGCCATCGAGCGCGCACTGCACCAGGCGCATCAGACGCTCAAATCCTTGGCCCTGACCGATAGCCTGACCGGCCTTGGCAACCGCCGTCGGTTGGATGGGGTGTTCGAGGCGGAGATCCGTCGAGCCCGGCGTCAGGCCTATCCCTTGGCCCTGGTGATGATCGACCTGGACTACTTCAAGACCTATAACGACCGCTACGGCCATCTGGCGGGTGACCAATGCCTGCGGCGCGTTGGCGAGTTGCTGGGCCACGCATTGAAGCGCCCTGGCGACCTGGCGGTGCGCTACGGCGGCGAAGAGTTCACGCTGTTGCTGCCCAACACCGACGCCCAAGGTGCGGTGGCGATCGTGCAGGAGATACTCATGCTGCTGCGTCGGCAGGTGATCGAGCATGCTGGCAGCCCCTTGGGGCAGGTATCGGCCAGCGCCGGAATCGCAGTGGGCTCTCCGGGGGCGGAGGCGATCACACCAGAGAGCCTGACAGCCGCCGCCGACGCCGCCCTGTATGAGGCCAAGCGCCAAGGGCGTGACCGCTACAGCCTGGCGAGCAGTGCGCTAGCCAATTGCTAACCGCATGGCGCAACGCCCGGACAGGCCATGGGCCTGTTCACTGCGCAATATGCCCCGCAAGCGTTCATCCAACTGCGCAGGCTCCAGGATGGTGAACCCCTGGCGGGCGTAGAACGGCGCATTCCACGGTACATCAGTGAAGGTAGTCAGCGTGACACCTTGCAATCCACGGCTGCGAGCAGCCTCGACAGCCGTCTGCAACAAGCGGCGGCCCAGCCCTTTGCCTTGGGCGTGCTCTTGTACCGAGAGCTCCAGAATGTGCAACTCGCTGGCGGTGGTTTGCGCACAGATGAACCCGATCGGCACATCTTGCTCGTCCACCGCGACCCAACTGGCCTGCTGCGCGATGCAGCACTGATGCGTGGCGTCTTCCAGCACATCGGCTTGTGCCAGCCAGGCCAGTTCAGGCAAGCGCTTGAAGGCTTGAGCAGCGGAGCGTTCGACCGCTGCGAGCTGGGCGAGGTCGTGGCAGTGTGTGAGACGGATACGCATGGGGCTGTCCTTGGCGAAAAAGAGTCGGCTGAAAGTGTCTGTCAGGCCGACACAAGCTTCATGGAAAAACCTCCGAAGGGAGGGCCGGCAATGGTAACCTTGCCCACCTCGTTGCTCATCTCGGACTGTTACATGTTGTTCAATCTCGCCATCCTGTTCGGCACGCTAGTGGCCATGGAGGGCGTCGGCACGCTGGCTCACAAGTACATCATGCATGGCTGGGGCTGGTGGCTGCACCGATCGCACCATGAGCCGCACCTGGGCATGCTGGAGACCAACGATGTCTACCTGGTGGCCCTGGCGCTGGTCGCAGCGGGCCTGGTGGCGCTGGGCAAGGCGGGCTACGCGCCGCTGCAGTGGGTTGGCGGCGGTGTGGCGGGGTATGGCGTGTTGTATGTGCTGGCCCACGATGGGCTCTTTCATCGTCACTGGCCTTGCGCGCCCAAACCTGTGAACCGCTACCTCAAGCGCCTGTATCGGGCGCATCGACTGCACCATGCGATGCCTGGACGCAAGGGAAGCGTGTCGTTCGGATTCTTCTACGCGCCACCCTTGCGTGTACTCAAGCGCCAGGTGCAGGCCCGCAAACATCGCTAGGTTCAGGCCTTGCGGCGCAGCAGGACGATGAAGAACAGCCCGCCGATGGCGGCCGTGGCAATACCGATGGGCAGGTCCTGAGGCGCGATGAGTGTGCGCGCACCGATATCCACCCACACCACGAACAACGCGCCGAGCAGGGCGCAGGCAGGCAGCAGTCGACGGTGCTCGGCACCGACCAGGCGACGGGCGACGTGGGGCAGCATCAGGCCGACGAAACCGATGGCGCCGGAAAGCGATACCAGCACCCCCGTCAGCAGGGCACAGCCAACGAACACTTGAGCTCGCACACGGCGCGGCTCGAAGCCAAGGCTGACGGCAGTCTGTTCACCGCTCATCAACCCGTTCAATGCCCGGGCCAGGCTCATCAGCAGCACAAACCCAGCCAACACGCAGATCGCCGGCAGCCAAAGCAGCGGCCACTGTGCCAAGCCCAGGCCACCGAGCATCCAGAACATCACCGAGCTGGCTGCATGAGGGTCGCCGGTGTACAGCAGCAGGTTGGCCAGCGCCATGACCACGAACGACACAGCCACCCCGGCCAGCAGTAGCCTGTCGCTGTCCAGTCGACCGCGCCGGCTAGC
Source organism: Pseudomonas guariconensis (assembly GCF_900102675.1). Lineage (GTDB taxonomy): Bacteria > Pseudomonadota > Gammaproteobacteria > Pseudomonadales > Pseudomonadaceae > Aquipseudomonas > Aquipseudomonas guariconensis. The sequence goes on along the minus strand of NZ_FMYX01000001.1, from coordinate 538,246 downwards.
CACTGCCAGGACCAGCAACATGCTGCCCAAGGCGCCGACGAAGGCTGCCAGGGGTAGGCTGAAAGGGCCTGCAAAGGTGCCGAAGAACAGCACCACCAGCACCGCTCCGAGTACCGCACCAGAGCTGACGCCCAGCAGGTGCGGGTCGGCCAACGGATTGCGGGTGACGGCCTGCAAGGCACCACCAACCAGGGCCAGGCCTGCCCCCACCATGGCTCCGAGCAGTACCCGTGGGGCGCGGATCTGCCAGACGATTTGCGCCTGCCCCCGGCTCCAGTCGCCCATATCGGTCATACCCAACTGATACAGCGTGATGCCCGTGACCTTCGCCAGCGGCACATGGGCCGCGCCAAAGCCCAGGGACAGCAGGCAAGAGAACAGCACACCGATCAGCAGCAGCGACATCAGCAGGCGATAGCCCCCTGGGCTACGAACCGGCATCAGTGCGTTGCCTTGGCGAACAGTTGCGGATGCAGGGCCGCAGCCAATTGCTCGATGGCACTTGCGTTGTCCACCGATGGGGTGACCTGCAGGTACGACAGCACTACGAAGCGGCGCTCGCGGATGGCCTTTACCTCGCTCAAGGCGGGGTGATTGAGCAGGAAATCGCGTTTTTGCACCCAACTCGTCGGCCCGTAGTCAACGATGACGATCACTTCCGGATCCCGCGCCACGACGCTCTCCCAATTGACCTGGGTCCAGCTGGCATTCACGTCGGCCATTACGTTGTCGGCACCAGCGGCCTCAAACAGTGCCTGGGGCATGCCGAGTCGGCCAGAAGTGGTGGGGCGGTCTTCGCCGCTGTCGTAGAGAAAGACGCGGGGTTTGTGTTGCACTGGGGCCAGTTGCGCGTGGACCTGCGCAACGCGCTGCTGCAGATGCTCGACAAGCACGTTGGCCCGCGGTTGAACGTCGAAGATGCGCCCCAGGTTGAGCAGGTCCTGGTACAGGTCCTCCAGGCTTGCCTGGCGCCGGGGCATGATCCATGAGCAGGATTCGCTCAATTCATACACGGGGATGCCCAGCGGTGCGAGGGTCTGCGGCGTCAGCGGGCCGCCCACGTTCATGCCGTAACCCCAGCCAGCGAACAGAAAGTCGGCCTGGGCATCAAGGAGGTTCTCCGGCGACGGATAGCGCGGTGCAAGTTCAGGAAGGCCGGTCAAGGCCTCACGCAGGGACGGGTCGAGGGTCTTCCAACCGCTGACACCGCTGTAGCCGACCATCCGCTCGCGCAGCCCCAGTGCCAGCAGCATCCCGGTGAGGTTGATGTCGTGACTCACAGCCCGCTGGGGCGCTTGGGTGAAGGTGATGTCGCGCTCGCAACTGCGCACGGTGACGGGGTAACTGTCAGCCCAGGCTGCGAAGGGCAGGGCGGCGAGCAGGGCCAGATGAGTCAGGCGTCGCTTCATGCGGGGGTGATCCAGGTAATACGTGGGTGGGGCGCCAATGGGTGGCGATCGACCAGGGCGCGAACACCAAAGACTTGCGCCAGGCGGTGCTCGGTCAGCACTTGCTCCGGTGTCCCTTGCGCGACGATGCGACCTGCATCGAGGACATACAGGCGATCGCAGAAAGCTGCGGCCAGGTTCAGGTCGTGGAAACTCGCCAACAGGCCTAGACCAGTACCACGCAGGTGTTCGAGCAAGGCCAGTTGGTAACGTGGGTCGAGATGATTGGTCGGCTCGTCCAGGATCAACAAGCGCGGTTGCTGCACCAGTGCCCGAGCCAGCAATACACGTTGCTTCTCACCGCCGGATAGCGGCGCAAAGCCCTGGTCGGCTCGGGCATGCAGGCCTAGTCGCTGCAGGCAGGCATCGATCAATGCCTGGTCGTCATGACTGTCGAACCAACCTTGGTGCGGGGTTCGGCCCATGGCGACCACGTCTCGCACACTCAGGCCGAAATCTTCGGGAAACTCCTGCAGCATCACTGCCACGCGCTGGGCGACCCAGCGTGGGGACTGTTGCCAGATGTCTTCGTTTTCCAGCAGCACGCGCCCGCCATCGGGTCGGGTAAAGCGATAGGCGCAGCGCAACAGGCTGGTCTTGCCGCTGCCATTGGGGCCGATCAGGCCGACGAATTCACCGGGGTGGACTTGCAGGTCGATGTCGTCGAGCAGGCGTTGACCGCCGGGCGAGGGAGCCCAGTGCACGCTTTCCAGACGTAGGGTAGGGGATGACATGCAGACCAACCGTACCGGGGGTGAATGAAGCCCGACTGGAGACGGCGCGCAAGGAAATCGCGGACAGTGGCCTGCCCAAGACGGCCCGCGCCCGCCCACCGCGGGTGTTGCCAACAGAGGTGACAGGCCGGTCTCCGGGCTTGCGAGGGGCTTGAGGCATTCACCTTCCCATGCCGGCGGCACAGTGGTGTATCGAATGCATCGCTCGCTTACCGTTGCGGGGGCAGCGCCGGACTGATCGCGCAAGGCGAGGCACCGGCTTCCCGTTTAATCCCCGGCACGGCGGCAGGGGACACCTGAAACTGGGGCGCATCTGAGCATTAATGGACGGGTCAGTCAACCGAACAGGGCGTTCTGGCTTTGCCGGCTTTCTTGCGTGACTGATTGTTACGCGATGTTACCCATTGCCCCAAGTACAGGGCGGTCTCTGAAAGCTGATTCGACTGCAAGGGGCTGTTTGAGAGGGCGATACAAGGGCACAGCATTTGCATTACCGAATCTACGAATTCGGACTGGAATAGACCATGAGTTCTCCACTGCACTGCTGCACCGTTTCGCCAGTCGCGGGCAACCTCGGCGTCCTGTCGGCCGCTGCCAGTGGGCTGGAGGGGTTCGTGACGGAAGTTGGGGGTGACATCGACCTGGTGCTGGGACGTGCCGGCGTCAATCCTGAAAGCCTGCGCCAACCCACACTCAGCCTGCCGCTCACCAATTACTGCCAGGTGCTCGAGGAGGCAGCCCGCCAATCGCACTGCGACAATTTCGGTTTGCATTACGGTCTGCAGTTTCAGCCTCAAGCCTTGGGGCTGCTGGGCTATGTCGGGTTGTTTTCCAGTACGTTGGAGGAGGCCTTGCGCAATTTCGCGGCAGCGTTTCCTTATCATCAGCACGATACCTTGATACGGCTGGCCGACTGCGGCGAGTGCTATCGCTTCGATTATCAGGTTCGGCACAGCGCCATCCTGGAGCGCCGGCAGGATGCCGAATTGACCATGGGCATGGTGCTGAACCTGATGCGCCACGTATTGGGCAAGGACTGGGCGCCATTTGCAGTCAGCTTCGAGCACGCGCGCCCACTAGACGGGCAAGCCCATCAGCGGGCGTTCGGCGCGCCTGTCTATTTCGATCGCAATTGTAATTCGATGCTGGTACCCAAGACCGACCTGAAGGACCAGATCATGCCGGAGCGCGATGCCAATCTGCTGTTTCTGGTCCAGGACGTGCTCCGGCGCTTGGGCGCACGCGATCAACGGCGCAACCTGCTGGACGAGGTGGACGCTCAGGTACGCCTTGCCCTGAGCGGCGGAGAGCCGTGCCTGGAAACGATCGCGCAGTCGCTGCAGCTCAGCGGCGCCGGATTGCAGCGCCATCTGCGCGAAGCAGGCGTGAGCTTCAGCCAACTGGTGGAGAAGGTGCGCCGCGAAGTGGCGGTGCATTACCTGCGACAGCCCAAGCGGCCAGTGTCTGACCTGGCAGCGTTGCTTGGGTACTCCGAAACCAGTGCGTTCTCCCGGGCTTTTCGCCGTTGGTTTGGCGTTAGCCCGCGACAATGGCGTAGCCAAAAGCCTTGACGATTTGTTCGCAGGCTCATGCCTTGAATCCAGTCACGCTAAGCCCCGAATTGACTTTGTACGTAGAAACTCACTCGCAGGGTCAATTCTTGGTCTAGACCAGTTGTTAGTATCAAGGTCGCAAGCTCCGGATACCTCCCGGCCGGCGCCTTGATCGAGCAGTGCAGGGTGGCAGGCCTAAGTTGCGGTAATCACCAGAGGACAACAACATGTACAAAAGTCCTGAGAACGCCCGCTATTACTGGAAATCCCTTCAACGCTGGCGCGTCCAGATATTCATCATCACGTGGCTCGCCTATGCCGCGTTCTATTTCACCCGCAAGGCATTTTCAGTTGCCAAACTGGGCATCGCCGAAGACCCCACTTTCACGCTCGACAAAGCGGCTATGGCCAACCTCGACGCGCTGTACCTGGCTGCCTACGCCGTCGGCCAGTTCGCATGGGGTGTGTTCGCCGACCGTTACGGTACCCGCGTCGTCGTGCTCGGCGGGCTCGTGGTGTCGGCCCTGGCCGCGCTGGCCATGGGTACCTTCGCGACGTTGCCGATCTTCGCCAGCTGCATGGTGATCCAGGGGCTGGCGCAATCCACCGGCTGGTCAGGATTGTGCAAGAACATCGGCAGCTTCTTCGCCACACGCGAGCGAGGACGTGTGCTGGGCTACTGGAGCACCTGTTATGCCTTTGGCGGCCTGGTCGCCACGCCGTTCGCCGGGTGGTGGGCCTATCAGATCTCCCATGACTGGCGCATGGCGTTCGTATCTTCGGCCGGTGTCGTTATCGTTGTTGCCGTGCTGTTCTTCCTGCTGCAGCGCAATCGCCCGCAGGATGTGGGGTTGCCTGCGGTCGAGGCGCAGGTCCAGCCGACCGGTCGAGACGACGTCCCCCGGGAGAACTACTGGACTGCGCTGCGCAAAGTGCTCGCCAATCGTACGGTCCTGGTACTGGGGATGGCGTACTTCCTGCTCAAGCCTGCTCGTTATGCAATCCTGATGTGGGGGCCGGTGATCGTCTACGAGCGCATGCCAAGCATCGGCAAAGTGGCTTCGGCCATCGTACCGTCCGCATTCGAAGTCGCCGGGTTGGTCGGGCCAATCCTGATCGGCATCGTCTCTGACAAGTTGTTCGGCGCTCGGCGCATGCCGGCTTGCGTCCTCAGCCTGATGGCGCTGACCTTGTGGCTAATACTGTTCGTGCCGACGATGCAAAGCGGCAACATCTATCTGGTCGTTGGCTTGCTGTTCATGATGGGTGTGACCCTGTACGGCCCTGACTCGATGATCAGCGGCGCCGCAGCCATCGATTTTGGCACTAGCGAGTCCGCGGGTACCGCCACAGGCTTCGTCAACGGGTGTGGCTCGGTTGGCGCCATCCTTGGCGGGCTGCTGCCTGGCTATTTCGACACCATTACCGTGTTCTTCGTCTTCACGGGCGCGGCGCTGCTTGCAAGCTTGCTGCTGGTCCCGTTCTGGAACAGTCGCCCGGCAAACCAGGCGGCCGACGCCCAACCCCTGGCAGCGCCTGCCACCGTCGCGTCTCGCTGATGCCGCTGACATTTCACCGGGCGAAGGCTGGAAGAGCCTTCGCACCACGAACCTGTATCTTGGAGGTGGCCAATGGCCCTCGCACTTTTTGACCTGGACGACACCCTTATCAATGGCGACTGCGCCAGTTTGTGGAGCAGCCATATGGCAGCGCTCGGCTGGGTTGAAGGGCCCAGCTTCATCGAACGCGATCGCGAACTCATGGTGCTCTATGCGCAGGGCAAGTTGGCGATGGAAGCGTATATGACGTTCAGCCTGTCCCCGCTGGTCGGCCGAACGATAGAAGAGGTGGCCGAAGCGGTGGACCCCTTCGTGGAGGACATCATCACCCCGCGTATCCACGACGACGCCATGGCGTGCCTGGCGAGACATCGAGAGGAGGGTGACCGGGTGTTGATCATTTCAGCATCGGCACACTTCTTGGTGAGTCGTATTGCCAAGCAATTGGGGGTCGAAGAAGTCCTGGCGATTGATCTTGAACAGCAGCAGGGCAGTTATACCGGCAATACCTGCGGGATCTTGACCTATCGAGAAGGCAAAGTGGCGCGGCTGCACAGCTGGCTGCAGGAGCATGGCGAAGGGCTAGAAGGGGCTTATTTTTATTCCGATTCTCGCAATGACCTGCCGTTGCTTTCGCTGGTCGCCAAACCGCATACCGTCAATCCGGATCCAGTGCTGCGAGCGCACGCTGACGCGACGGGATGGCCGGTTTTGCGGTGGCGGTAGTGCAAAGTATGATGGGTGATTTATATAACTCAACAAAATGAATATTTAGTGGAGTTATTCCTTGAGGTTATATTATTAGGGCAGGGTAGCTCATCTGGTGAGCTAGGGGTAGCTCATCGGTGATCGCTAACGCTCAAATCTGCACGCTAGCGTTCAAGAATGAGCTAGGGGTAGTTCACCTGGTGAGCTACCTTCGGCGTCATCGACCATCGAGGATCACCACTCAATGACTCATTTTCCAGGCTGGATGCTTGAAAGCGCCCATAACTACCTCAAGGCCGCTGAGCTTCTACACGCCCAAAACCTCCCACATGTCGCCATGGTCAATGCAGCGATCGGTATGGAAATCCTGCTGAAAAGCTTAATTTTCTTGTCAGATCAGCACCAAGGTACGCCTGGCGAAACCTACAAGCTCGACGTCGAAGCTCTCAAAACGGCTCACCAGCACTTGCAGTCAATCGGCAAGATTCCATCCAAACAAAAGCGTGATGCTCACGATCTGCTGACGCTGTTTCACGCGATGCCTGCGGCGATTCGCGAGAGCCTGGCCCTTAACAGCCAGGAACATTCATTCGAGCGGTATCGCGATGTGTTCACCAACAGCCGATATCAGTATGAGTCGGCCAGCTGGAAATTTTCCGATCCAGTGCTGATGAGGTTGCTGCGGTGGACGTTGGCCAACGTGGTTGGCTACTACAAGGAGCGAGGCTCGCAGGATCTGTTCGTGCTGGGTTACATCGCTGAGGTCCAAGCTCGATCTGCAGCGCAGTGATTTAGGCCAGGGGCCTGGCTTCAAATCTGCCCACTCACGGCCCCGGTAGCTTCATACGAAGGTGCGCATAATGTGTATTATGTTAAATTGTATTTATTCCAGATGGATGCTGCCTCCAATTCATCCCAGCTCTCAGGCAATCGTGAATTTTGCGATAGCCATATATGCCTGCGTTTTCTAATCTTCGGCAGATTGAGACTCCACCGGCCATGCAAGCTTTTGCGGGCTGCTGGTATTTACTCTTTCTGCCCTACCCTGATTCTTTTTTAAGTTGCGTGTGGCAGCGTGTAAGCAAAGAAGCTCAGTCCATCAAGATATCTATGAGCACTTGGGTAGGACTGCTCAGTTCCACGTCGCGTCGTGTGACTACTTCGTAAGGTTCACTTCGCGACATCAGTTGCAATGGCAGCCGTACCAACATGCCATGCTCCACGGCCACTTTCGCCACATCCCACGGCATGACGGCGAGCAGTCCGGCATCCTGCTGCAGCATTGACAATGTGGTGAAGGTCGATGAGGTTTCGATGGGATACTGCGGAAAGCTCAACCCGGCCTCACGAAACTCACGCTCGAGCGTAAGGCGCAGGGGCATGTTCACCGGAAACACCACCCAGCGCGAGTCAGTCAGCTGGGACAAGTTCAGGGACTGGCTGCCAGCCAAGGGGTGTGCCGGGTTGGCCACCAACACGAGTTGTTCCTGGTGCTTGACCCGGCTTTCGTAAGCTGCCGGTCGATGGCTGACGCTGGTTCGACAGATCACCACGTCCAGTCGTCCCTGATCGAGCAAGCTGAGCAAGCGGTCGCTGGTGTCCTCTACCACCGTGACCGACAGATCCGGCTGGGCCTCGCGCAAGCGCGCTAAACCCTCCACCATCATCGGCACCGCCCCCATGATAGTACCCACCGAGAGACGCCCCCCGTGCCCCTGGAGGATCCCCAACATCTCTTCGCGCAGGTGGGCGAGATCTGTGTTGATCAAACGTGCGTAGCGCACCACGCAACGACCCAAGTCATTGGCCTCCAACCCTTTGTTGGTCCGCTCGAACAGCACTGCACCCAAGGTCGACTCGATCTCGTTCAGGGCCTTGGTGGCCCCAGGCTGGGTTATGGACATTGCCTCGGCTGCTTTGTGGATCGAGCCAAGTTCATCGAGGCTGATCAGGAGGCGCAACTGACGAAGGCGCAGTCGCGAAGCCATGGAAGTCAAAGATGGGAGCATAGGGGATCACTAAAAGTTATCGCGGTGTCAGCAGCTCTCATTAGGCAGCATCAACCGGGAGAAATAAAGTGGCCAGCAATTGATCCCACAAGAACAACAGGAGTCAGCATGCGTCTGATCCAATTTGAAACTGGCCATGCCCAGCGCCGTGTCGGGGTGGTCGAAGGCGACGTAATTCAGGTCGTACGCAATACCACACACATGCGCGAACTGGCCCTGGCGGCCATCCGCAACCGGCGCAGCCTGGGCGACGAAGTTATTGCGCGAGGCCTTGAGCACAGCGATGAGTGCTACGCCCAGATGCTGGCGGAGTGTCGCGTACTGCCACCGCTGGACCACGAAGATCCCGCCCATTGCCTGGTCAGCGGAACAGGCCTGACCCACCTGGGCAGCGCCTCGACGCGTGACAAGATGCATCAGCAGAAAATCGACGATGCCGCTGCTCTGACCGACACGGCGCGCATTTTCCAGTGGGGCATCGAAGGGGGGCGCCCTACCCCTGGGACTGCTGGCGTGCAGCCGGAATGGTTTTACAAGGGCGACGGTTCGATAGTGGTCCGTCCAGGCCAAGCGTTCCAGAGCCCGGCCTTTGCCGAGGATGCAGGTGAGGAGCCGGAGCTCGCCGGGCTTTATATCATCGGCGACGATGGCCGCCCCTATCGACTGGGCTTCGCCATCGGCAACGAGTTTTCCGATCATGTGATGGAGCGGCGCAACTACCTGTACCTGGCTCACTCCAAACTGCGCAACTGCTCGTTCGGCCCGGAACTGCGGATAGGCGAGTTGCCGCGCCACTTGGATGGTGTCAGCCGAATCCTTCGGGGCAACAGCGTGATCTGGGAAAAGGCGTTCCTCAGTGGCGAGGACAACATGTGTCACTCCCTGGAAAACCTGGAGTACCACCACTTCAAGTATGCGCAGTTCCTGCGCCCTGGCGATGTGCACATTCACTTCTTCGGCACCGCGACCTTGTCGTTCGCCGACCACGTCAGGACAGCTGTCGGTGACGTATTCGAAATCAGCCTGCCGGAATTCGGTGCCCCGCTGCGCAACGGCATTGCCCTGTCGCCAGCGACCTTCGCACCTGGACAGGTGACGGCGCTCTGATTCAGCGGCGCTTAGCTGCGCCGGCATTTCATAAGAACCATAAGAGAGAGATGAGCATGAAGAATAGCCCTTACACGGCGTCACCCTCGTCGTCCCTGGCGAGTGCCGACACTGCCCGCCCGACCAACGTACGCTGGCGGATCTTCCTGATTCTCCTGTTGCTCGCTGCCATCAACTACATCGACCGCGCCTCGCTGTCGGTAGCGTTGCCGTTGATTTCGGCCGAATTCGAACTTACCCCGGCGCTGGAGGGCCTGATACTCAGCGCTTTCTTCTGGTCCTACGCTCTGATGCAGATTCCCAGCGGCATGCTGCTGGACCGCTTCCAGGTGCGCAACATCATCGGCGTGGCCACGGTCGGCTGGGGGGCCTTCCAGGCGCTAGGCGGCTTTGCCCACCACTGGATCACCCTGCTGATCACCCGTGTCGGCCTGGGCGTTGCCGAGTCGCCGATCATGCCGGCAGGCGCCAAGCTCAATGGTGCTTGGTTGACCCCGAACGAACGCGGCCGTGGTGCGACCTTGGTTGATGGCGGCGCACCGTTGGGCACCGCGCTGGGGGCGATCATCATCGCAGGCCTGATCACCTGGTTCGACTCGTGGCGCATCGCATTCATCATCGCGGGTGTCGGCACCATCGTCGTGGGTGTCTGGGCCTGGTGGTACATCCGCAACCATCCAAGCGAACACCCGCAGGTCAACACCGCCGAGTTGTCTTACATCACCCAGGCCAATGAAGCTGCAAGCAAGCACAACGGCAACCGCAAGGCCGTGCTCAAGGAACTGCTCAAGAGCCGGTCGGTGCTGTGCATGTTTGCCGGCTATGCCTGCTACAACAGCGTGTTCTACGGTTTGCTGACCTGGATGCCGAGCTACCTGCACAAGGCTCACAACCTCGACATCAAGGCCATGGGCGGCGCGACTTTCCTGATTTTCATGTGCGGCTTCGTCGGCGAGTTGGTCGGCGGCTGGATCGCCGACAAATGGAAAACCAACGGTGGCCAGCCGAACACCGTGATGCGCAGCATGTTCGCAGGTTCTGCTGCCGTGGCTGCCTTGTGCATCCTGCTGGTCGCCTATACCCCGGATGCCGTGAAGGTCATCGCCCTGCTCTGCGTCGCGCTGTTCTTCATTCGCTGGTGCGGCATGTACTGGTGCCTGCCGGCGATCCTTGGCGGCAAGTCCAAGGCGGGCGTGCTGGGCGGCAGCATGAACTTCTGCGGCAACATGGTGGGTGTTCTGGTGCCGATCCTGATCGGCTTGATCGTGCAGTTCACCGGTTCTTACTTCCTGGCCCTGATCTTCTTCGTGGTCATGGCGTTCGGCCTGATGCTGTTCTCGGGGCTGATCGACTATCGCGAACGCGGCCTGGCCTGAGTGCCGCGTCCCCTTGAGGTAAATGTCATGCAATTGATTACAAAGACGGGCAGTGAAAGTGCTGCCAATGCCGTGATTCGACTCAACCCGCTGGACGACGTGCTGATCGCCCGCCAGGCGCTGCCCAAAGACTTGCAACTGGAAGAAGGCGTGCGGGTGCGCGAACCGATCCCCGCCGGCCACAAGGTGGCCGCTCGCGATCTCGAAGCCGGCCAGCCCCTGCGCCGTTACGGGCAGATCATCGGCTTCGCCAGCCAGGCCATCGAAGCTGGAGAACATGTGCATGTGCACAACCTGGCGATGGGCGACTTCGCCCGTGACTATGCCTTCGGTATCGATGCTCGGGGCGTGCAAGCCCCCGTAGAAGACACTTTCATGGGAATCGTGCGCCCGGATGGCCGGGTTGCTACGCGCAATTACATCGGCATCCTGACCTCGGTTAACTGCTCGGCCACGGTAGCCCGAGCGATCGCTGATCATTTCCGCCGTGACATCCATCCCGAAGCTCTGGCGCCCTACCCCAATGTCGATGGCGTGGTCGCCCTGACCCATGGTGTCGGCTGTGCCGTCGACCCCGGTGGTGAAGCGTTGGCGATGCTGCGTCGGACCCTGGGCGGATACGCCGTACATGCCAACTTCTCTGCAGTGCTGCTGATCGGTCTTGGCTGCGAGACCAACCAGATTCCTGACTTGCTCGCTGCCCAAGGCCTCAAGAGTTGCAATGCGCTGCGCACCTTCACCATCCAGGGTACCGGAGGCACATCCAAGACCATCGCCAGCGGTATCGCCCAGGTGAAGTCGCTGCTCGAGGAAGCCAACCGCGTCGAGCGTCAACCTGTCAGCGTTCGCCATCTCACTGTAGGGCTGCAATGCGGTGGCTCGGATGGCTATTCGGGCATCACCGCCAACCCGGCACTGGGCAATGCCGTGGATCGCCTGGTGGCCGCTGGCGGCACTGCGATCCTCTCGGAAACTCCGGAAATCTATGGCGCCGAGCATTTGCTAACGCGCCGCGCGGTGAGCCAGCAGGTCGGCGAAAAACTGATCGCCCGCATCCGGTGGTGGGAAGCCTATTGCCAGCGCATGGGCGCCGAGTTGAACAACAACCCTTCGGCCGGCAACAAGGCCGGCGGCCTGACCACCATCTTGGAAAAGTCCCTCGGTGCTGTGGCCAAGGCCGGTTCCAGTGACCTGGTGGATGTCTATGAATATGCCGAGCCGGTACGCGCCCATGGCCTGGTGTTCATGGACACCCCCGGCTACGACCCGATCTCCGCCACCGGCCAGGTCGCAGGTGGTGCCAACCTGATCGCCTTCACCACCGGGCGCGGCTCGGCCTACGGCTGCGCGCCCTCCCCCTCGATCAAGTTGGCCACCAACACGCGTCTGTGGGAAACCCAGGAAGAAGACATGGATGTGAACTGCGGCGGCATCGCTGACGGCAGCATGACCATCGAGGAGCGTGGCGAACACATCTATCGACTGATGCTGCGCATTGCCTCAGGCGAGCGCAGCAAAAGCGAGCAGCACGGCTATGGCCAGAACGAGTTCGTGCCGTGGCAGATCGGCGCTATCACCTGATTTCCTTGTTTACGCTTACAGGAGCCTTTCATGACCCGGATCCTCGGTCACAACTACATCGGCGGCCAACGCTCGGCCCAAGGCAACATCCAGCTCGAGAGCCTGGACGCCACTACTGGCGAACCCTTGCCAGGCCTGTTCAGCCAGGCCACCGAAATGGAGGTGGACGCCGCTGCCAAGGCCGCTGCGGCCGCCTTCCCGGCCTATCGCAGCCTGCCCGCTTGGAAACGTGCGGACTTCCTGGAGACCATTGCCGATGAACTCGACGCCCTGGGGGAAGACTTCATCGCCACGGTGTGCCGCGAAACAGCGCTGCCCAACGGTCGCATCTTGGGTGAGCGTGGTCGTACCAGCATTCAAATGCGCCTGTTCGCCAAGGTCTTGCGCCGTGGCGACTTTTATGGCGCCCGCATCGACCGTGCGCTACCCCAACGCCAGCCTGCAGCTCGCCCGGACCTGCGCCAATACCGCATCGGCATTGGCCCGGTCGCGGTGTTCGGCGCCAGCAACTTCCCATTGGCGTTCTCCACCGCCGGCGGCGACACTGCCTCGGCGCTGGCCGCTGGTTGTCCGGTGGTGTTCAAGGCCCACAGCGGCCACATGGCCACCGCCGAGTGGGTGGCCGATGCCATTCTGCGTGCTGCTGAGCGCACCTCGATGCCAGCGGGCGTGTTCAATATGGTCTATGGAGGCGGCGTCGGTGAATGGCTGGTGAAACATCCGGCGATTCAGGCGGTCGGCTTCACTGGCTCGCTCAAGGGCGGCAACGCCTTGTGCCGGATGGCCGCCGAGCGGCCGCAGCCAATCCCGGTTTTCGCCGAAATGTCCAGCATCAACCCGGTGATCGTTCTGCCCGAGGCGTTGCGCGTACGCGGCGAGGCGATCGCACGCGAGCTGAGCGCCTCGGTCACTCTGGGATGTGGGCAGTTTTGCACCAATCCAGGCCTGATCCTCGGCCTGCGCTCCCCTGCATTCAGCGCTTTCGTCGAGCAGCTCAAAGCCCAGATGGCCGACCAACCAGCGCAGACCATGCTCAATGTCGGTACCCTGGCCAGCTACCGTCAAGGCTTGGAGCACCTACACGCCCACCCAGGCATCCAGCACTTGGCCGGCGCGTCGCAAGGGATGCAACAAGCCTCGCCACAGCTGTTCACAGCTGACGTCAGCCTGCTGCTTGAAGGTGATGAGCTGTTGCAGGAGGAGGTTTTCGGCCCCGCGACCTTGCTGATCGAAATCGAAGACCAGGCTCAGCTGGCCGATGCTATCAAGGCCCTGCGTGGCCAACTGACCGCGACCCTCCTCGGCGAACCGTCCGAGCTGCTGGCCTATGGCTGGTTGAGCGATCTGTTGCAGGAAAAAGTCGGCCGACTGCTGCTCAATGGCTATCCAACCGGTGTGGAAGTCTGCGACGCCATGGTACACGGCGGCCCCTACCCCGCCACTTCTGATGCCCGCGGTACCTCTGTAGGGACCTTGGCCATCGATCGCTTCCTGCGGCCAGTGTGCTTCCAAAACTACCCCGATGACCTCCTGCCCCCTGCGCTGCAAAATGCCAACCCATTGGGCCTTTTGCGACTGATCGATGGGGAATATAGTCGGGAAGCGGTGGCAGTTTAGCCTGCGCTTTCAGGAGCCATCATGAGAAAACCCCGCCAGTTGGCGGGGTTTCGATCCGACGGCGCGATTATGCAGCGCGCGTCCCACGTTGGATCACCCACTGGATCAACAGCGAGCCCCTGACCCTGGAACAGCTGCGCGGACAGGTCGTTCTCGTCGAGTTCTGGACCTATGACTGCGTCAACTGCCAGCGCGCCCTGCCCCATGTGCAGCAATGGCACGAACGCTATCGCGATCAGGGGCTGGTCGTCATTGGTGTGCACACGCCCGAGTATGCACATGAACAGGTAACGGCCAATCTCGATGAGGCGGTAGGCCGACTCGGCATCACCTATCCGGTCGCCCAGGACAATGACTACAGAACTTGGAACGCCTTCGGCAATCGCTACCGGCCGGCCCTCTACCTGATCGACCAGGGCGGTCGGATCGTCTACCAGCACTTCGGCGAAGGTGCCTATGCCGAAACCGAAACCAAGATTCAGCAACTGCTTCAGGTCACACACTGAGAGAGGAATAGAAACCGGGCGACGGGATATACCATCCCGTCGCCCTGTGGCGGTCTCATGTCATGCCCTTCGCGGGGCAGGGATCACTGCTCCAGCACGAGCAGCGGTTTGCCTTTCTTGACGATGTAAGTCGCCAGCTCAGAGGCCTTGCCCCCACCGACATTGGTGGCGATATGCGGCGTGCCGGCTGGGATGTAGAGGGACTCGCCGGCCTTGAGAATCACCGGCGCCCGCCCCTTGAGCCGATACTCGAAGGTGCCCTCGATCACGTAAGCGACCTCCACTCCCGGATGTGAATGATTCGGCGATGCCACTCCCGGGTCGAAATCGACCCGCGCCTGAATCACTTCGTGAACCGAGTCGCCAAGATCATCGCGAGTCAGATCCGTGCGCTGGATACCTTGTTTCCAGTTGGCGCTCCTAGCGCTTTCGGTCTGGTGCTGGTCGGCCTGGGCAAGCGCGGCAAATGCAGTGAACGTCACGACGGCGGCGAGCACATGGGGATAACGCATGGTCGTCTCCTTTCAGAGCAGTCATAGGGAGGCGCTACTCTAACCAGTCGCCGTAGCGTCGATATTTCGAAAGGGTGCAGATTTATATGCCTGAGTGTGCGCAAGGACTTGAGATACATAAGGGTACAGTCGGCAAGTTGACCTTCTACCCGCGCACTGACTACAGCGGCCTTCGCGCTCTTTAACTGTATTCACTGAGTAGCCCTTCGACTTCGACAAGGTCTAAATCGCTGATGTCAAATCCGCGCTACGCGGCTTGCGGGTCATCAGATGGAACAAGCAAAAGGCACTTATAGCGAATGCACCCTGCAGGCCTAACATCGGCGACGCAGTGCCATCTTGCAGCGCGCTCAGCAGTAAGCCACTGCAGGTAGCACCGAGCATCTGAGAAAAGCCCATGAGACCAGCCGCAAGCCCAGCACGATGAGCATTGGGCATGACAACGCCAGCAACCGACGCAGGGATCAGCATGCCACCTCCCAGCGTCACCAGTACCTGCGGCAGGGAGACGCCCAGCACCGACAGACCTAATACAGAGTGCACCAGAATAGAGAGTGCGGCGCCAGCAGCAACCAGACTGATGCCAAACCCCACAATGCGCTGCGGCCCCAATTGCATGATCTTGCGCTGGGTGAACAGGGCGCCGGCGATCAGGCCCGAAATGGTTATCCCAAACACCATTCCGTACTGCGCCGAGCTCAGTCCCAGCAAATGAATGTAGACCGCGGATGACCCTGCTATCACAGCGAACATCGCTCCGTAGGTGCCCGCAAGGGTCAGGGCCAGGGCACGACTGGAACGCTGTTTTAGCAGGGAGAAGTAGTCACGTGCCAAGGTCGCAGGATGCCCCGCTGTGGGATCAAGGCTGAGATTGGACTCACGGTAAAACGCTATAACCAAAAGCAACGCAGTGCTACCTATAGTCATCGACGCCAGAACGGGGGCGTGCCAGCCCCCCCATTGGGTCAGCAGACCACCGACCATCGGAGCCAGGGCAATTGCGCTGAGCATACCAATGACCGTCAGCGCCAAGGCCGGCGCGGCCTGAGCCTTCCAAGCATCGCGGACGATAGCTCGGGCAAGGACCAAAGCGGCGCAGGCTCCAAGACCTTGGGCCACACGTCCGACGATGAAGCCGATCATGCTATCGGCCAGAAGCATCAAACCAGTGGCGGCCAGGTAGAGCGTGAGGCCGCCAATCAGAACCGGTCGCCGGCCAATCCGATCGGATAGCGGTCCGAGCAGCAACTGTCCCAGACCAAATGCAGCGACAAAACCGGACAACGCCGCAACGCTGGCTCCAGGCATCGCATCGAGGCCCTGTTCAATCCTGCTCAAGGCAGGGATCAACAACTGTGTGGAGATTTCCCCCAGCGCAGTCAGCACCATCAGGATTGCAAGCAGCAGGCGGGACGGGTTCATGGCTTGGTTCCTTCTGCGGCTTTCAATTCCAGGATAATCAGCTGCCATTCCATGGCATTCCTGCCGTCGTTGCTAAGGGCGAGCGTCAAAACGCTTTTCGCATCGCACTGCACCGCTTGTCGTTCATTACTCATCGAGCACACCTCAATTGGTCGTACCGTACCCGGTGGGTCGGAAAATATGATGACCATAATATATACACGAAATTTTATTATGCCTATCATATTTTGGACGCGTGGTGCTCAGCCCCACGACCGCCCTACACCCAAGGATCGCACTATGAAACACCTTGCCCTACTTGCCCTGGTTTCTGTATCTGGGCTGGCTTTAAACGGTTGCGACAGCCAAGCCGACACCTTGGCCTTCGCCGCCCAACCACGGGCAGTGATCGCAACGCATGTGCAACCGGCTTCCCAGCAAGACTCGCTCTACACCGGTGTGGTGGCCGCTCGCACGATCAGCGACCTTGGCTTTCGGGTTAGTGGTAAGGTCATCGCCCGCAAGGTGGACCCGGGCACTCGTGTCAAGCGAGGTGACGTGCTACTGGAGCTGGATAACACCGACTTCGAGCTGGCCCTGCGTACAGCACGTAACCGAGTTACCGCCACCGCAGCCGAGTTGCGCCAGGCTCATGATGATGAAGCACGCTACCGTCGCCTGATTAGAACCGGAGCGGTCTCTGCGCAGACCTATGACCAGGCCCATACTCGTCTTCGGGTGGCCGAAGCCGAGCACGCCGCCGCCACCTCGGAAGCGGCCCAGGTTGAAAATCGTAGAACCTATTCCACCCTGAAGGCCGACGGAGACGGGGTGATCACCGATGTACGGGTGGACCGGGGTCAGGTTGTCGCCGAAGGCCAGATCGTCGCCAGCCTGGCCCACGACGGTGCCCGCGAGGCGGTGATAGATATTCCGGAGACCCAGCGAGCGCTAGCCGATCATCCGGCCCGGGCCTATCCCTACGGCGCCTCCGGCGTCGCCATATCTGCCTCCCTGCGAGAGCTTTCCGCCGCAGCGGATACCATCACGCGGACTTTCCGTGCCCGGTACACCCTAGGGGATGAATCTACAACCCTGGCTATCGGATCTACCATCACCTTGCGCCTCGATAGCACGAGCGAGCAGCAGTTGATGCGTGTCCCACTAGGTGCCCTGCATGACAGGGGCCAAGGCACTGGCGTCTGGGTCATTGGTAACGACGACAAGATCGATCTGCGCTCCGTCAAGGTGGTGCGACTGGAACAAGAAGAAGCGGTACTGCAGGGCGGAGTGCAGCCGGGTGAACGCATAGTCGCCCTCGGTGCAAACCTGCTCAGCCCCGGCGACAGCGTGCGTGAACTGCCAGGGCCCTCCCTGGCCCTGGAGCACTGAAATGAGCCGCTTCAACCTCTCCACTTTCGCGGTGCGCAACCAGGCAGTCACCCTATTCCTGATCCTCGCCACCCTGGTTGCCGGGGCCATAGCCTTTGGCAAGCTGGGGCGCGCCGAAGACCCATCCTTCACGGTCAAGACCATGACCATCACTGCTGCCTGGCCGGGCGCCACCGCGCGAGAAATGCAGGAGCAGGTTGCCGACCGCCTGGAAAAGCGCCTGCAGGAGCTGGACTTCTATGATCGGGTGGAAACCATCGCCCAGCCCGGCTTCGTCTCCATGAAACTGCAGTATCAGGACTCTACCCGCCCGGGCGACATCCAGGCACTGTTCTACCAGACCCGCAAGAAGCTCTCCGACGAGGCCAAGCGCCTGCCCCGTGGCGTCATCGGTCCGTTCTTCAATGACGAATATTCCGACGTCTATTTCGCCCTCTACGCCCTGGAAGCCGGGCGAATGCCGCACCGCCAACTGGTGCAGATGGCCGAGGATCTGCGCCAAGGCATGCTGCGCCTGCCCGGTGTAAAGAAGGTCAACATTCTCGGCGAACAGGCCCAACGCATTTTCGTCGAATTCTCCTACGAGCGTCTGGCCACCCTGGGCCTTAAGCCGGAGCAGATCTTTGAAGCCCTGGGCAAGCAGAACGGTGTGGCCCCAGCCGGCTTCGTCGAGACCAGCGGGCCGCGCGCCTACATCCGTCTGGACGGTGCTTTCGACAGCCTTAAGCTGATCGAGAATGTGCCGATCAATGCGGGCGGCAAATTGCTGCGCATCGCTGACGTCGCAACGGTTAAGCGTGGTTACGAAGACCCACCGACCTACCGCATTCGCCACCAGGGTAAGCCCGCTCTGATGCTAGGCGTGATCATGGAGCCGCACTTCAACGGCCTGGAGCTGGACAAGTCGCTGCAAGCCGAAGAAGACCGCATCCATGCCGAACTGCCGCTGGGTGTGATGTTTGACAAGGTTTCCGACCAGGCCGAGAAAATTCGCATCGCAGTGAACGAGTTCATGCTCAAGTTCTTCGTTGCCCTCGGCGTGGTCATGCTGATCAGCCTACTGGCTCTGGGCTTTCGCGTGGGCCTGGTGGTGGCCGCCGCCGTGCCGCTGACCTTGGCCATCGTCTTCGTCATCATGCTGATGACTGGGCGCGAGTTCGACCGCATCACCCTTGGCGCGCTGATTCTATCCCTCGGCCTGCTGGTTGACGACGCGATCATCGCCATCGAAATGATGGTGGTGAAATTAGAAGAAGGCTTCGACCGCATCCAGGCCGCCACCTTTGCCTGGACCTCCACCGCAGCCCCCATGCTTACCGGCACCCTGGTAACCGTGATCGGCTTCCTGCCGGTGGGCTTTGCCAAATCCGGAGCCGGGGAGTATGCCGGCAACATCTTCTGGATCGTCGGCTTCGCTCTGCTCGCCTCCTGGCTAGTGGCGGTATTTTTCACGCCCTACCTTGGAGTGAAGATGCTACCGAAGATCCAGCCAGTCGCAGGCGGTCATGACGCGATCTACGCCACAGTTCTTTATCAGCGCCTGCGCGCCCTGATTACCTGGTGCGTGAACCACCCCAAGACTGTTACCGCATTGGTGGTAGCGGCCTTCCTCGTCAGCGGCCTGGGCATGGGTGCAGTGAAAAAGCAGTTCTTCCCCAACTCCGACCGTTCCGAGCTGCTGGTGGAGGTGTACATGCCGCCAGGCAGCGCGTTCGTGGCTACCGAAAGCGTGGTCGCCCAGGTGGAAAAGGCACTGCTGGAAGAGCCCCAGACGAAACTGGTAGATGCTTACGTGGGCGGCGGCGCGCCGCGCTTCTTCCTTTCTTTAAATCCCGAGCTGCCGGACCCGGCCTTCGCCAAGATCATCGTGCAGACGGCGGACTCCAAGTCCCGCGACGCCCTGCGCGAACGCATGCAGGCACGCATCGCCGCTGGCGAGTTTCCTTCCGCGCGGGTGCGAGTCACTCAACTGGTGTTCGGCCCGCCGGTGCCTTTCCCAGTGGTATTCCGCGTATCCGGCCAGAATCTGGAACAGCTTCGGCACATCACCGAAGAGGTACGCCGAGTGGTAGCCTCCAACCCCATGACCCGCGATACCTTCATCGACTGGGGCGAGCGAGTCAGCGCCTATCGCCTGGTACTGGACCAGGATCGCCTGCGTCTGCTGGGCTTCACACCCGATGAGGTAAAGAGCCAGCTCAATGCCCTGCTCACCGGCAACCCAGTGACCGAAGTGCGCGAAGGCACCCGCACCGTGACGGTGATGGTGCGAGCACAGAATGTCCAGCGGGAGAATCTCGGCGGTATCGAGGGCCTGACCATCACCAACGCCGCCGGCGTTTCGATTCCGCTGGAGCAGGTGGGGCGCTTCCAGCCGGTGATGGAGGAACCGATCCTTAAACGCCGCGACCGCGACCTGACCTTCGAGGTACGAGCCGACATCCTCAAAGGCACGCAGCCGCCGGACGTAGGAAAGGCCGTGTACGCTGATCTGCAGCCGATGATCGCCCAACTGCCGGCTGGCTATCGGGTGACTATCGGCGGTCCGGTGGAAGAAAGCGCCAAGGCCAACAAGGCTCTGGCAGTCCTGTTCCCGGTGATGATCATGCTGACGCTGGTCGTGATCATGTTCCAGGTGCGCTCCTTCGCCCTGATGTTCATGGTGTTCGCCACCGCACCGCTGGGCTTGATCGGGGCGGTTCCTGTGCTCCTTCTGTTCGATCAGCCCTTCGGTTTCAATGCCATCCTGGCGCTGATCGGCATCGGCGGCATCCTGATGCGCAACACCCTGATCTTCACCGACCAGATCGAGCAGGAGCAGGCCCACGGCCGCCCCCTGCACGAGGCGATCATCGAAGCCACGGTGCGCCGCGCCCGGCCGGTGCTGCTCACTGCACTGGCCGCCGCGCTGGCCTTCATCCCACTGACCTTCTCGGTGTTCTGGTCGTCCCTGGCGTTTGTACTGATCGGTGGAATTCAGGTGGGCACGGTGCTGACGCTGCTTTATCTACCGGCACTCTGCGCTCTGGTGTTGCGTGCCAATCGCGGGGCCAACGCCAGCAACGAGCCTGAGTGGGAAAAGCTGAGCGTGCAACAGGCGCCTCTGGATACACACCAAGGTGTGTGAGCGCCGGCGAGATCCTGCACGTCGACGGTAGTCAGAGCGCAGGCCATTGATTGACAGAATGCTCATCACCGGCACATTCCGGTGATGAGCAGATTCCCTGTGGAGTCTGGTTTTTTAGAAGTCGAATGCGCTGCGATAGGCATAAACACCTGGTCCGCCGCCTGTGAACAGGAACAGTAGGTTAGCCCCCTCGATGAAATCTCCCGCCGCTATGTCATGAAGCATGCCGGCAAAGGCTTTTGCAGAGTAAACCGGATCAAGCAAGATACCTTCGGCCTGAGCCAGGGATGCAATTGCCTCAAGAGCCTCAGCCGTCGGAATCCCATAGCCTTCTCCCCGGTGATTCCCATCTACATCGATTTGATTGGGCGCGATCTCTGAGGACCCGACCAATGCCAGCGCGTCGTTAGCGAGCTTCAAGGTTTGCTGCACCGCCTGTTCTTGGTCTCCCAACACTGTATAGGATCGAATGATCGTCGGGGAGCGTCCACGCGTGACGAAACCTGCGGCTAGACCCGCATGAGTTCCCGAGCTGCCGTTAGGCAGAAGAACCTTCTCGAAGCGGATGTCGTTATCCCGTTCATACTGCATTATCTCGTCACTGCATTTGGCGTAACCCAGCGCGCCAAGAGGTGACGATCCCCCCATAGGGATCAGGTAGGGTTTCTTGCCCTCTTCTTTGAGCAGCTGGATTCTTTTATCTGCGAATTCGGCTGCCTTCTCCCCTAGCGGAAGTACATGGAGCTTGGCGCCATAGATCTGATCAAGCAGCACGTTGCCGTTGCTTTCGTATTCTGCATCATGCCGCGGCACCACCCTGCCGAGGACCAGTTCGCAGTCCAAGCCGAATCGCGCAGCAGCAGCGGCAGTAAGTCGTGCGTGGTTGGATTGGAGTCCGCCAGTCGTGACGATTGTGTCGCATCCTTGTGCAATCGCCTCACCTAACAGGAACTCAAGCTTGCGAAGCTTGTTGCCACCCCCGGCGAATGCCATGTGATCGTCACGTTTGATGTAAAGATTGACTCGCTTGATACCCAGTCGCAGTTCAAGCTTTTGTAGCCGCTGAATCGGAGTGGCCGCCTCGATGAGCGCCACTTTCTCGAAAGCGTCCAGTACATCCTTTTGAGCATCCCTCATTGATATGTGCTCCGGTTGGTATTTCACTTTGATAGCGATCCAGCCCCCACAAAATCAATCCCCGGAAACCTGGGAAAGTGCCGGGCGATCGGACTGCGGCTTGAGATGCAAAGCGCATTTTTGTAATTCAACGTACTGTGAGACACCGCAACGGTGACACTGCCGACTGGCAATTGTCATCGGATAGCTCTCGGTCCCTCGCCGATCGTAGCGCTCGACTCACGGGGTGCAAGCGCATTGATCACTGCGGCCGCAGTGGACAGCAGGATGCCAACAGCGGCAAGGCCGATCCAGCCGGCCCGGTGCACGCCATAATTCCCCAATGCGGCGCCGATCGCTCCCCCCAGAAAATACGACCCCATGAATAGGGTATTGAGTCGGCTTCTGGCCTCGCTCCTCAGAGTGAATACGCGTGCCTGGTTGGCAACCAGCCCTGCACGATTGCCCATGTCGAGCAGCACCATGCCGAGGATCAGCCAGCCAAGATCTCGCCCGCTCGCTGCAATGCAGGCGAAACCCAGGACGAGGGTCATTGCGCCGGCGAGGACCATGGTGCGTGCGCCCACGCGATCGGTCAGCGCGCCAATATGAGGTGACGCGACGATGCCCAGCAGCGCGACCAGCCCAAACAGACCAATGGTGGCGGAGTCGAGTCCGTATGGAGGTTGTGCCAATAGCGCGGCAAGCGAAGCCCACAGTGCACTGAATGCGGCGAACATCAGCAGGCCGCTCGCCGCGCAGTAACGCAGCACGCCTTCCTGTTTGACCAGGCTGCCTAACGAACCCAGGAGCTGCCCGTAGCTTATCGTCTGCAGGCTGCTGGTGGCGGGCAGGCGCTTGGCAACGATGACCAGCAACAGGACATCGCTGAGCGAGGCCAGAACGAACACGGCTTTCCACCCGGCATGTGCGCCGGCGAAGCCTCCGAGCATGCGCGCCAGTAAAAGACCTGCCGAGAGGCCGCTGAGCAGGCTCCCGACGATGCGACCTCGCTCAGCTGGAGTGGCCAACCCCGACAGACAGGGGATGATGAGCTGCGCAGTGATCGCTGTCACGCCGACAAGAAAGCTGCTCACGCACAGCATTGTGAAAGTCGGCGCTACAGCGCAAAGAAGTAAGGCAACGGCATTCCCCGCGATGGCCAGCAGCGCGAGTTGGCGTGGTTGTCGACAATCGGCGAGCGGCACGATGAACAGCAGGCCTAGCGCATAGCCAAGCTGCGTCAGCGTGGCGATCAGGCCGGCCTGTGTCGGCGCCAGGCCAAAGGACGCGGCCATCTGGGGCAGAAGCGGCTGGTGGTAGTAGATAGTCGAGACCGCCAGCGCGCAGCACAGGGCCATAAGCGTGACAAGGCGGCTGGAAACTCCCATTGGCGATGCGCAAGAGGCAGACATGACGCAGCCCCTTCACTGCTGCTGCAAAGTCTGCACGAGCCCACGGGTGTCGACGATGCTGTGCGCAAACGTCGGCCCGTTCAGCTCGTGCGCCGCGTGCATCATTTCCTTGCTGAAGGCGGCTGTCGCATCGCGTACCAGCGTGACGTGATAACCCAACTCCATGGCGAAGCGTGCGGTCGATTCGATGCAGGTGTTCGCCAGCAGGCCGACGACGATCACGTGTGTGATGCCTCGCTGCTTGAGCTGGAAGTCGAGGTCGGTATTGGCGAACCCGCTTTGTCCCCAGTGTTCCTGGATGATGATGTCGCCCTCCCGTGGCACGAAGTCAGGATGCCATTCGCCGCCCCAGGACCCCTTGGCAAAGGTGTGACGTTCCTGGATCAGGCGTTGGGTGGGATTGGGGTGATCCCAGCGGGTGTAGTCGCCGGGCTGCCAGCGCCGATGAGGTACGTAGTACACCTGAATTGCTTGTGCTCGCGCGGCGGCAACGGTCGTGCGCAGGTTGTCGAGCAGTCGAACTTCATCCGCGACGCTTCTGAGCATGGAATAAAGCTTGCCGCCATCGGACAGGAAGTCGTTGTAGGGATCGACCAGCAGCAGAGCGGTCCGCTCCGAGGCATACACAGGATGGGTCATGATAGTGCTCCAGATGAAAGGAGAAGCGATCTAGGACGTTTGCTATACCGACAAATGCCGCGCTGCGACAGCGCAAGCCGCATAGGCTTCATATTAACTATGATAATCATAGTGTCAACGGGGATGAGGCTTTGAGCGTTAATCCATGCGACATGCTTAACCTGGCTGCGTTACTATGAAAACAATAGTTTCTACGGAGAAAACAGCGTGATGCCGAGGCTGGACGTGACAAGCGATACGGTGTGCCCGGTGGCACGCTCGATGGATTTGGTGGGCGACAAATGGACCTTTTTGGTCCTGCGTGAGCTGTACATGGGCGCGACACGCTTCGAGGAAATGCAGATCCAGACCACCGCTACGCCCCAGATGTTGACTTCGCGCCTCAAAGCGCTGGAGGCGAATGGCCTGGTCGAACGCCGGCCCTACAGCGAGAAGCCGCTGCGCTACGAATATCATCTGACCGACAAGGGCTGGGACTTCTATCCTGTGATTTACGCGCTGCGCGCTTGGGGTGAGAAGTGGTGCAAGAACCCGGATGAGGGGTTGGCCGTGCATTTCGTGCACCGCGCCTGCGGCCATGATGTGGGTGTGGCCAGCGTTTGTCCTCACTGCGGCGACGCTGTGGAACGCAAGGACCTGGAAGCGCTGGTCAGCGATCGTTTCATTGCCGAACGCGAGTCTCGCCGAGAAGCCTTCAAGCGGAAGTAGCTGAGGCTAAGACGAGCAACGACGACGTTCCTGGAGCGGCGGTGCAAGCTGCAAACGTCTACTGGGTATAGATCACTACCCCGATCCAGTCGGCGACGCTGTACTGGCCGGGCTCGCGCTATATTCGCGTGCGAACTCGATGAAGGCTTTCAATGCCGCTGGCACCTGCCGCCGGCTTGGGTAATACAAATGCAGCCCCGGATAGTAGTGGCACCAGTCGCCCAGAACCTGCTGCAGATCGCCTCGCTCCAGATGTTCCTTGACCATGTCCTCGAACACATAGGCCAGGCCGATACCTTGCAAGGCAGGCGCCAGCATCAGGCTGACATCACCCAGTATCAACGGGCCTTGGACGTCGACCTCCAGTTGGACACCTCCCCGCTCGAACTCCCAACGGTAAAGTGCGCCACTGGGAAAACGGTGTCCGATACAAGGTAGTTTTTTCAGGTCTTGTGGATGTTGCGGAATGAAATGGCGTTCGAAGAACTCGGGCGAACCGACCACCACCGAGCGCAGATAAGGACCAATGGGCAATGAGACCATATCGGCCTGTAACCGCTCTCCCAGGCGTACACCGGCATCGAAACCGGTACCCACCATATCCACCAAGGCATCGTCGCTGAGAATTTCGAGGTGTACGTCCGGGTACGCGACCAGGAAACGCTGGGCCAGTGGCAGCAGCGCAAGTTCCGCTGCGGCGCGTCCGGCGGTGATGCGCAGGTTGCCAGACGGTTTGTCGCGGAAATTATTGAGATCTTCCAAGGCGTCGGCGATGTCACGGAAGGCCGGTTGCAGCCGCTGGTAAAGGCGCTCCCCGGCCTCGGTAAGGGCGACGCTGCGAGTGGTGCGGTTGAACAACCGCACATCCAGGCGGGTTTCCAGGGCCCGCAGCGCATGGCTCAGGGCCGAAGGTGTAAGCCCCAATTCGACTGCCGCACGACTGAAATTCAGATGGCGGGCAATGCACAGGAAGAGCGACAGATCGGCGGTACTGGCTGGCTTCATTGATGAAAATTACTCAAAGGCCCATGCGATATTCATGGGATTATCACAGTAAATCAAAAATCTTAAAATTCGCTCAGCTCATCGAGAAGGCCCCGCACGGTGGAGGGTCGGATACAGGAGGAGTTGACATGCGTACTTGGCTCATTACCGGCGCTTCCCGTGGTTTCGGCACCCTGATCGTCCAGCAGGCCCTCGCGGCAGGCGATGCAGTCATCGCAACGGCGCGTAAACCGGAGGACATCGAGGCCCGTCTTGGTCAGCACCCGAACCTGCTGGCCGTGCGCCTGGACGTGACCGGCGAAGAAGAGGCTTACGCAGCGGTCGCTGCTGGCATCGAGCGCTTTGGGCAAATCGACGTGCTGGTCAACAATGCCGGGTTCGGCGTGCTCGGCGCGGTCGAAGAAACCAGCGCCAGCGAAACCGAGCGGTTGTTCGCCACAAACGTCTTCGGTGTACTGAATGTCACTCGTGCGGTATTGCCCCATATGCGCCGGCAGCGCAGTGGTCATGTGATCAACATCTCGTCGCTCGGCGGCTACCAGGCTTATATGGGCTGGGGCGTGTATGGCTCGACCAAGTTCGCCGTCGAAGGCATCAGCGAAGCGATGCATCAGGAGCTGGCCCCCTTGGGTATCAAGGTGACTGTGGTCGAACCAGGCTTTTTCCGCACCGACTTCCTGGATGAGCAGTCCCTGGTGAAAACGGCTCTAGAACTGCCGGATTACGCCTCCACTGTCGGTGTCATGCGCAATTATGCCGAAGCGGCCAACCATGCCCAGCCGGGCAACCCTGCAAAGCTGGCCGAAGCCCTGATGACCTTGGCCAACGCGGCCAATCCGCCGTTGCGCCTGGCCTTGGGCAGTGATGCCGTCGCGCGTATCGAGGCCAAGCACAGCGCAGTCGAGCAGGAGCTGGCACGGTGGCGAGCGCTGTCCCTGTCCACTGACTTTGCCTCGTAACCTTCGTTGGGGCACTAAACCTGAACCGGGCGCGCCGGCTCAGGTTTTTTGTGGCGGATAGTGGGCTCATCCAAGCATGAAACCCAAGGTCAACGTCATGAAAAAAGCCAGCTTTCAACCCATGCCCTGCCCTGTAGCCCGAGCGCTGGAACACATCGGTGATGGCTAGAGCCTGTTGGTCCTGCGCGACGCGCTCTATGGCTTGCGTCGGTTCGATGAGTTCCAGCGCAGCCTGGGCATCGCCACCAACACGCTTACTCGTCGGCTGACCGACCTGGTCACCGCCAGCTTGCTCGAGCACCGACCCTACCAGAGCAACCCGCCACGCTTCGAGTACCTGCTCACCGAGGTCGGGCGTGACTTGCGGCCTGTGATCCTGACGCTGATGGCCTGGGGCGCAAAGCTATCGCCGCCTGCGCCACCGTGCTCAACCTGCATTTCCTGCGCCTTGCCGAGCACCTTAACGTTCAAAACGAGACAATGAATGCCTGGCTCGAGCAATGGAGCAGCAACGCCCAGGCTCTCGGCCAGGACAGCCTGGACGCCAGCCACACCGCACTGCGCCAGCTCTGGGCACTGACGTGGCGTGAAGCGCAAACGTTGACCTATGCCGACGCCTTCCTGGTGATCATGGCGTGTTTCGCGTTGGCCACTCTGCTCGTGCCGTTGATGCGCAAGGTACAACCCCCAGCACAACCGTCGGCTGACGCCCATTGACCCCTCTCGAAGCGCCCTCTTCGTCTTTTGTGGGTACAGGCTTTCAGTTTTTGCGCTATGCGCAGCAGCGCAGCCCATACAACAAGAAGCCCGCGTACCTAATCAGTTACGCGGGCTGGGGTGTATCTGAACGCCATCACAGCATCACGAAACCCACTTCGATATTGCCGCGGGTCGCTTTCGAGTACGGGCATATCTGATGCGCCTCAGCTACCAGCTTCTCCTTTTCCTCGGCGGCCAGGCTAGGCAAGCGCACCGTGAGTTGGGCAGCCAGCGCGAAACCGCCGTCTGCGGTATTGCCCAGGGAAACATCGGCATCCACTGCTACATCGTCAGGCAGGCGAATGTTGTACTTCTGCCCCGCGCGGCGCAGGGCACCAATGAAGCAGGCAGACCACCCGATGGCGAACAGCTGCTCGGGGTTGGTGCCCGGGCGACCGGAGCCTGGCGGGCTCAGCGGCAGGTCGAGCTCGCCATCGACAGATTGGCCGCGCCCATCGCGGCCACCGGTCGTATGGGTATGGGCGGTGTAGAGGATCGTTGTCAGGGTATTGGGCATGGTAGTTCTCCAAAGGGCATGCTGCCCTCCCCGACCAGGCACACAGGGAGGGCGTTGGCTGCGATCAGTGCTTGGCCTGGCTCAGTTTGCTGCACAGGTGTGCGGAAAGTGGGTTGTCGTTGTCCGCGATGGGGGCTTGCGGAACTGCAGGCCTCGTCCAGGTGGGGCCATTTCACGTCCCGCCTGTATCGCCGATGTATCCGAAGGTGGCGGCATTTGTATGCCAGAGCGTCGGACATCGGCGCTGTACACACAGTGATACGATTCTGTGACTGGACGTTTCCGAAAATGAGGCAGCCCTCGCGAGGGCCGCTTCACCTCGTACGGCATGATGAACGTCAGCTGCGGTAGCGTGTCGCGGGAGTCCTCAACGAAAGATTCGGCATCAACGCTTGCCGCGCCGCCTCGTAACGTTCCAGGTCACCCAGGTCGGGCAAGGACGGGATCGTGATGAACTCTCCTTGGTCCAGCCCGGCAAGCGCGGCGTCCACCATGTCGTCAGCCTTCATGACGATCTCGCCCGGCAGGTAATCCAGGGGTGTGCCTGCCGCCGCCCAAAAGTCGGTCGCCGTCGCACCAGGCAGTACCACCTGAACCCTAACGTGCTTGTCCGCAAGCTCGTGGTGCAGGGATTGGCTGAATGCCAGCACGAACGCCTTGGTGCCTCCATACACGCCGTTGAGCCGTTCAGGCGCAAGGGCCACGACGGAGGCGATATTGATGAGCGTGCCCTGGCGCGCGACCAAGCCTGGAACCGCGGCATAGGTCAAACGCGTCAACACGTTCACGTTGAGCGTGATCATGTCTTGCATTTTGTCGACGTCCGACTCCAGAAGCGGCTGCGTGGCCCCCACTCCGGCATTGTTCACCAGCAAGGTAATGCTGGCGTCAGTGCGCAGCAGCAGTTCCACTCGGCGCAGGTCATCTGGGTTGCCAAGGTCGGCTGCCACCACTTCGACGGAACGGCCAGTCTCGTCAGTCAGGCGCTTGGCCAAGGCATTCAGACGTTCGCGGTTTCGCGCGACCAGGATCAGGTCATAGCCACGATGGGCCAGACGCTCGGCGTAGAGGGCACCGATACCGGATGAGGCGCCGGTGATGAGGGCGGTACCAGGATGGGACTGAGTCATGATGCATCTCCAGGGTTGGGGTGGGTCTGGAGAACAGGATGCAGGGGGATGACGGTATCTCAAATGACGTATAAGGTACTGTTTCCGGACACTGGGGAGTAGGCAATGCATCGCATCAGCTATTTGCTGGCAGACGGGTTCCAAGTGCTTTCGCTGGCCACCCAGGCCGCGTTCGAACTGGCCAACATCGCCGCGCAAGACACCTTCTACACCGTCGAGAACTTCTCGCTCGAAGGCGGCAAGGTGCGTTCGTCCCTGGGCTTGGCCCTCGATACCCAACCACTCGAAACGCCCCGCCTGACCGACACTTGGATCATCGTCGGAGTCACCAACCCCTTGGAGGTGCCCACCTCGGCGGCGACCCTGGAGTTCCTTCGCCAGACGAGCACCCATGCCAGGCGCACCGTGGGCCTGTGCACTGGCGCATTCATCCTCGCCGAGGCGGGGCTGCTGTCAGGGCGTAGAGCCACGACACACTGGGCATTCGCCCGCGAGATGCAACGGCGTTATCCGGATATCAGCGTCGAGGAAGACCGCATCTATATCGCCGACGGTACCCTCTGGACGTCGGCAGGCATGACCGCAGGGCTCGACCTGGCGCTCGGGCTGGTGGAAAAGGACCTCGGCGCGGACATCGCGCGGTCGGTGGCACGCAAGCTGGTGATGCAGCAGTACCGCTCCGGCGGACAGTCCCAACACTCCGAACTGCTGCACCTCGCCCCTAAGTCCGACCGGATCCAGCGTGCGCTGGACTATGCACGCCAGCATCTGAACCGCCCACTGGGCGTCGAGGAGCTGGCAGAGGTGGTGAACCTGAGCCCACGTCAGTTCTCCAGGGTCTTCAGCGCCGAAACCGGGCACTCCCCAGCCAAGGCGATCGAGGGACTAAGGCTGGAGGCGGCACGCCTGATGATCGAGCAAAGCCGGCATCCCTTGGACGTGGTCGCCCAGGAAACCGGCTTTCGCGACCGTCGTCATATGCGCGAGGTGTTCCTGCGGGGCTTCGGCATACCACCGCAAGCGATACGCCGGGATGCCCGTCGCCCGATGCCCTCTTGAGGACTCGGTTGTTGGCATTCACAAGCAAGCTTTCAGTTAGAACCGGTCCGAAGGACAAGGCAACTCCCAAGACCGGATTACAGATCCAGCTCACCTCTGATCAACGCCCCGAGCGTCTTGGCAACATCGGGTCGTTGCGCATTCAGCAAGCCCACCGGAGTGCCCTGCAGAAGCGCCTTGGAAGCGTCCAGTTCCTCTCCCATGAGCGCCAGTGGACAGGCAATCTCCATATGCAACCAACGCAGTCGCTTGGCCAGCTGTGGGCTTATCACTCCCTGCACCACAACCACCAAGGCAGCCGGCTGCAGCGTTGCGCACAACAAAGGCAGCTCTTCAAACGGTTGGCCGCAGCCGAGCACCTCGACGCGCTGTTGATCGCTGCTCAACAACCGGCCAGCGCACAGTAGCTCGAACTCGGCTTGCTCCTGCAGACCTGCCAGTAATACGGGCGGCACCTCAGGCTGGTTCATTTGAAGGCGCATCAACAAGCGGGCGCGCAGGAAATTATCCAGATACAGCCATTGGCTGCGTTCGCCGAAGCCGTCACCTGAAGCCAGTTCATGCCAGACCGGCAACAACACCTCGCGCAACACAGTCACCTTAGGCAGAACAGTCCACAATTGACCGTGCACGGCTTCCAGCGCCCGTCCATCGAATGCCCGTGCAGCTCGCGCCACGGCATCGCGCCACTGCTGGAAGACGCTGTTCGGCTCCGGGGCTGGCTGATGGTCACCGATGAGCCTTTCGCCGACTTTGCTGATCGGCAGCCCATTGGCTGTCCAGCGCTGGATGTCGCGAATTCGCTGAACGTCCTTGGCCGTGTACAGGCGATGGCCGCCCTCGGTGCGTTGCGGACGGATCAGTCCATGGCGACGTTCCCAGGCACGCAAGGTCACCGGATTGATGCCAGTCAGGCTGACCACATCGCGCATGGGCAGTAGGTCGGTTGGTACGGACTCAGTCATTGCGAGCAGTCATCTGAACGGTGGATTACTCTAAACCTATACAGACCTTCTGCGCCGTGCAACCTTAGGTCATCATGCAGCGAATCGTGCCGTAGCTCTACGCTCGGAAGCTACGCTGCGCTTACCGCACATGAAGATTCGGGTGGGCTGGCTAATGATCAATGCAAAACTGCTGCAACTGATGGTCGAAAACTCCAACGATGGCATCGTCGTCGCCGAGCAAGAGGGCAACGACAGCATCCTCATCTATACCAACCCCGCTTTCGAGCGCCTGACCGGCTATCGAGCGGACGACATCCTTTATCAGGACTGTCGATTCCTCCAGGGCCAGGACCATGACCAGCCCGGCGTCGCCTCGATCCGTGAGGCGATTCGTGCAGGCCAGCCTTGCCGCCAGGTCCTTCGCAACTACCGCAAGGACGGCAGCCTGTTCTGGAATGAACTGTCCATCACGCCTGTGCGCAACGAAGCGGACCAGTTAACCTATTACATTGGCATCCAGCGTGACGTCTCGGCCCAGGTCTTCGCCGAGGAACGGGTCCGGGAGCTGGAAGCGGAAGTCGCCGAACTGCGCCGGCAACTGAGCGAGGCCAAGTCCTGATCGAAAAAGCTGTACAGCTATCATTTTGTGTATAGCTTTTATGGCAGGCTTCAGCTATACCTGTACAACAAATCGCGGTTGTACAGGTTTTTCTGGAGCCAAGCATGTCAGCCTATCTGCAACAGTTCGCCGAGCGCTTCGCCCAACTCGATGGCAGTCGTCTCCATGGGCTGGAAAAACTGTACGCCGACGACATCACCTTTCGTGATCCCTTGCATGAAATTCAGGGGCTTGAGGCCCTGAGGGCCTACTTCGCCCAGCTGTATGCCAACACCCGCGACATCCGCTATGTCTTCTGCGGCGCTAATGAAGTGTCACCCGGCGAAGGCTACCTACGCTGGAGCTTGCAGTTTCGCCACCCCCGACTGGCCCGCAACCGGCCGGTCAGCTTGCAAGGATGCAGCTACCTGCGATGGCGTGAACGTGTCTATTTTCACCAGGACTATTTCGATGCCGGTGCCCTGCTCTATGAGCATCTTCCGGTCATGGGCTGCGCGATCCGCTGGCTCAAAGGCAGGTTGGCATGAGCCGCTGCTGGTTGACCGGAGCAAGCAGCGGGCTGGGCGCTGCGCTTGCGCAATGCCTGTTGGAGCAGGGTCATCACGTTGCCCTAGGCGGTCGTCACGAGCAACGCCTTGCCCCTTTGGTGGAGCAGTTTCCCGGGCAGGTTCTGCTGGCTGTCGGCGACGTCGATGACCCTATCCAGATCGCTCGGATCGCAGCGCAGATCAAGGCTGCCTGGGGAGCGCTGGATTTGGTGATCCTCAATGCGGGCACGTGCGAGTACCTGGAACCTGGTCATTTCGACCCGGCCATGGTCGAGCGGGTGATGCGCACCAACTTTCTGGGCGTCAGCCAGTGCCTGGCCGCTGCCCTGCCCTTGCTTCGCGCTGGCAAACATCCTCATTTGGTGGTGGTGGGTAGCTCGGTTACCTGGCTGGCTTTGCCCCGGGCAGGCGCCTATGGCGCCTCCAAGGCCGCCGTGCGTTATTTGGTGGAGTCTCAACGCATCGACCTGGCCCACGAAGGCATCGATGTCACGTTGGTCAGCCCAGGCTTCATCGACACGCCTCTGACCCGTCGTAACGACTTCCCCATGCCACAGCTGTGGTCAGCCGAACGCGCCGCACGGCACATCGTCAGGCACCTGCACCGACGTCCGCTGGAGATCAACTTCCCAGGTCTTTTCACCTGGGTGTTGCGTGTGCTGGGTCGACTCCCGCCACGCGCCCGTCTGGCGCTGGGCCGGCGTCTGGCACGTCATGAACAGGAATGAAACGCCATGCGTATAGCGATCATTGGCAGCGGTATCGCGGGCCTGACCTGTGCCCACCTACTGTCTCGCAGACACGAAATCACGGTGTTCGAGGCCAGCGACTGGGTCGGCGGCCACACCCATACCGTCGATGTGGACTGGTGCGGCGAACGCCATGCGATAGACACCGGCTTCATCGTCTTCAACGACTGGACCTACCCGAACTTCATTCGCTTGCTCGATCAGCTCCAGGTGGCTTCACAGCCAACCGAGATGAGCTTTTCTGTCCATGATCCGCTCACCGGGCTGGAGTACAACGGTCACAACCTGAACACGTTGTTCGCTCAACGCCGTAATCTGATCAGCCCACCGTTCTGGGCGATGCTGCGCGATATCCTGCGTTTCAACCGGCAGGCACTGGACGATCTGGACGCACGGCGGATCGATACCTCCACCACCCTGGGCGCCTACCTCCAGGCTCAAGGCTATGGCCAGCGCTTCATCGAGCACTACATCGTGCCCATGGGGTCGGCGATCTGGTCGATGTCCCGGACGCAAATGCTGGGTTTCCCCCTGCAGTTCTTCGTGCGCTTCTGTCGTAACCACGGCTTGCTCTCGGTCAATCGACGTCCGCAGTGGCGGGTCGTCCAGGGTGGCTCTAGAAGTTACATCGCCCCTCTTTGCCGACCGTTCGCCGAGCGTATTCGCCTGAACTGCAAGGTGCATCGTGTCGGACGCGACGAGGGAGGCGTCACGCTGCTCAGTGCCGCTGGCACCGAACGGTTCGACAGTGTGGTCTTCGCCTGCCACAGCGATCAGGCACTGGCGCTGCTGGAGACCCCCAGCGTTGAAGAGCGCGCCGTGCTGGGCGCCATCGGCTATGCGCAGAACGACGTGGTACTGCACACCGATCAGCGTCTACTGCCACAGCGAAAGAATGCCTGGGCCAGTTGGAACTATCGACTGGGTGGCCCCGCGCATGCCCCAGCTGCGGTGACCTACAACATGAACATCCTGCAAGGTATCCAGGCACCGGTGACGTTCTGTGTAAGCCTCAACCAGACCGCGCTCATCGACCCTGCACAGATCATCGCCCGCTTCTGCTACGCCCACCCGCAGTACAGCCTCGCAGCGTCAGAAGCCCAGACGCGCCAGGCACGACTTCAAGGCTACAAGCACAGCTATTTCTGCGGCGCTTACTGGGGCAACGGCTTTCACGAAGACGGTGTGGTCAGCGCGCTGCAGGTGGCCCGGCACTTTGGAGAAACACTGTGAACAGTGGTCTTTGCCTGGGTTGGCTCAGTCATCGCCGACTGTCCCCGCGGTACCACGCGTTCCGCTACCGCATCGGCATGTTCTATCTGGACCTGGATGAACAAGCCTGGCTGATGAGCCTATCCCGTTGGCTGGGTAGCAGACGACTGTCGCCGCTGAACTGGCGCCAGACCGACTACCTGCCAGCGCTGACCCGCCAGGGGGAGCCGCTGGCCGAGGCTGCCCGCTTGCTCGTTGAACAGGCAACGGGGCACAGGCCCGAAGGCCCGGTCCACTTGCTGACCCAATTGCGCTGCTGGGGGCTGTCGTTCAATCCGGTGAGTTTCTATTTCTGCCACGACCGCCATGGACACCTGACGGCGATCCTACTGGAGGTGCGCAACACCCCATGGCATGAGCGGTTTCACTATGTCCTGCCGGTGCAAGGCCGCCTGGACAGGCCTTTCTCCATGGCCAAGGCCTTTCATGTATCGCCGTTCATGCCCTTGGACATGGACTACCGACTGCAGTTGTCCCTGAACCTCAAGTCGGTGCGCATCCACATGGAGAACTGGCAAGGCTGCCAAAAGGTGTTCGAAGCCGATTTGGCCTTGCAGCGCCAACCGCTGGATCGCAAAGCGTTGCATCGATACCTGCTGAGCTTTCCCTGGATGAGCCTGCGCACCGTCTCGGCCATCTATTGGCAGGCCCTGCGCCTTTTGTTCAAGCGCACTCCCATCCATGACCACACCGCCAGCCGGGGCAGCCTGGCACTCGGCCAACCTTGCGAGGACCCTGATCATGTCGAATCCCACCCTGAGCGTTAGCAAGACCACGGTCCTGGCACCCTTGCTTGGCGCATTGGCCCGAACAGTCGTGCTCGCACAACTGGGCAAGCTCCGTCACGGCCATCTCCGGCTGCTCTGCCATGGACAGCAATGGAGCTTCGGAGAGGCCAGCAGCCCCTTGCAGGCTGAAGTGGAAGTGCTCGATGACGCAACCTGGAGCCTGATCGCCGGTAACGGCTCGATCGGCGCGGGCGAAGCTTATATTCATGGGTATTGGCGCAGCCCGGATCTTGCGCGGGTGACCCGCCTGTTCGTGGCCAATCTGGACGTGCTGGACGCACTCGAAGGCGGGCTTGCGCGGTTAGGGCGACCTGCCCTGCGGCTACTGCACCGATTGAACCGTAACAGCAGGCGAGGAGCCCGGCGCAACATCCTCGCCCACTACGATCTGGGCAACGCCCTGTTCGAACAATTGCTGGACCCGACCATGATGTATTCGGCCGCCCAGTTCGAATACCCCGAGCAGTCCCTGGAGCAGGCCCAGTTGCACAAGCTCGAGCGCATCTGCCAGAAACTGGAGCTGCGTGCACAGGATCATCTGCTGGAGATCGGCTGTGGCTGGGGCAGCCTGGCCATCCACGCCGCCACTCATTTCGGCTGCCGTGTCACCACCACAACCTTGTCGCAAGCGCAGTATGCCTATACGCAAGCACGCGTGCGGGCCCTCGGACTGGAACAACAGATCACGGTCCTGTGCGATGACTATCGCGACCTCAAAGGTACCTTCGACAAGCTGGTGTCCATCGAAATGATCGAAGCGGTCGGTCACCGCTACCTACCGGTTTATTTCCGCCAGTGCGCCGCGTTGCTCAAGCCCGACGGGTTGATGCTGTTGCAGGCGATCACCATCCGTGACCAGCGCTACGCCCAGGCTCGGCGCTCGGTGGACTTCATCCAGCGTTACATCTTCCCCGGCGGCGCCCTTCCCTCGCTGAGCGTGCTGCTGGACACCGCCAGCCGCCAGACTGCGCTCAACCTCGTACACCTGGAAGACTTTGGCCTGGATTACGCCCGAACCCTTGAGCACTGGCGCGACAACCTGCGCAAAAGTCGAACGCTGCTGGCCGACCAAGGCTATGACGATACGTTCCAGCGCCTGTGGGAGTTCTATCTGTGTTATTGCCAGGGCGGCTTCGAGGAACGGGCCATCGGCGTAGCGCAGTTGTTGTGGGCGGCGCCTCAGGCCCGACGTGCGCCCTTGCCCGCACTTCGATGATCAAGCGCTACGGGGTGATTGCCAATGCCCTATGGTTGCAGGCCGGCTGGTGGGCCTGCGTGCTGGGCGCCAAGGCCCCTGGGTGGTTGCTGGTGGTGCCCATCGGCCTGGCCATTCACCTGTGCCTGTGCCCGGACTTCAGGGAAGAGGTCAGAGCCGTAGCACGCACAGCGCTGGCTGGCAGTGTGCTCGATAGCGTACTGGGCGCAATGGGTGTGTTCAGGTTCGACGCATGGCCGCTCCCGCTGTGGCTGGTGTTGTTATGGCTGGTGTTGGCCAGCGGCTTGCGACACAGCCTGGCGTGGGCGGGCTGGCCTTTCTGGCGCGGTGCGCTGGCCGGTGCGCTGACAGGTCCTTTGGCCTATCTGGGCGGAGCCCGTCTGGCCGAGGTCAGCTTGCCGCTGGGCCCGTTGGCAACAGGCCTTCTACTGATACCGGTGTGGGCGCTGGCCCTACCGCTGCTGGTACGCATAGCGGCGTGGCGCTGACCGACGGCATCGCTGGGAGCAGTATCGCACCTGCTCCCAGCATCGGGCCCAACGCTTGCGCCAGTTGAAAGGCCGGCCACAGACCACGCAGACCTTGCTTGGCAACAGACGCTTGTTCACAGGCAGTCCCCCGCATCGAGACGCGCCAGTAACGCCTGACCACGGCGCCATACAGCCTCGCGCCGCGCCGGTGCCATGCCATCGAGGTTCCGATAGACCAGCGCCAGGCGAGGGTTATGCGCGAGCTGCGCGCGGTGACGGATGAGAAAGTGCCAGTACAACGCATTGAATGGGCAGGCATCGGCTTCTGTCGCCTGTTCGACCTTGTAGCTGCAGGCCTTGCAATGATCGGACATCCGCTGGATGTAGCGACCACTGGCACAGTACGGTTTGGACCCCAGGTAACCACCATCGGCATGCATCACCATGCCCAGTGTGTTGGGCAGCTCGACCCAGTCGAACGCGTCCATGTACACCGATAGGTACCACTGGCAAATGGCTGTCGGCGCGATGCCCGCGAGCAAGGCGAAGTTGCCGGTCACCATCAGGCGCTGGATGTGGTGCGCATAGCCCAACTTCAGGGTCTGTTCGATGACCTGCGCCATGCACCGCATGCGGGTGCGTCCGGTCCAGTAGAAGTCCGGCAACGGCCGGGTGTTGTGCAAATGGTTGAGCTCAGCGTACGCCGGCATGCGTAACCAATAGATGCCTCGCACATATTCGCGCCAGCCGATCAACTGCCTGATGAAACCTTCGGCGGCGTTCAACGGCACCCGCCCCTCCCGCCACGCGGTGTCCACGTCTTCGCACACACGCCGCACATCCAGCAATCCGATATTCAGGGCTGCGCTGATGCGGGCATGGAACAGGTAGGGTTCGCCCTCGGCCATGGCGTCTTGATAGTCCCCAAAGGCCGCCAGGCCGTAGTCCAGAAAATGGCGCCACAGCTGCTGCGCCTGGTCATGGGTCACGGGGTAGTCGAAGCCGTCCACGGCGCCGTAATGGTCGCTGAAGTGTTGGCGAACCAAGGCCACGACCGCCGAAGTGATGGCGTCCTGCTCGAAGTGGGCTGGAAACGGCCCGCGCAATCCTCGTGGCAATGGCTTGCGATTGTCACCATCGAAATTCCAAGCGCCTCCAGCGGGGCTGCCGTCTGGCTCCAAGAGCAAGCCGCAGCGTTTGCGCATTCCCCGGTAGAAATGCTCCATGCGCAGTCCAGAGCGCCCTTGGGCCCAGCGCGCGAACGCTTCGCGCGAGCAGAGAAAGCGGGTATCGCGGTGCCACACCAGCGGCAGCTGAGCATCCCGTAGCGCCTGTTCCAGGCGCCATTCTCCGCACTCGGTCACATGTATTTGCGTAGCGCCCAGTGATTGTCGCCAACGTTGCAGCTCACCGACGATGGTCCCGCTGTTGTCAGCCGCGTCGAAGGTCACGTAATGCACTTGCCAGCCGCGCGCTCGCAAAGCGAGCGCAAAATGGCGCATGGCACTGAAGATGAGCACGATTTTTTGCGGGTGATGCGGCACGTAGCGAGCCTCCTGCGCCACTTCCGCCATCAGGATCGCATCGTGGGCAGGGTCCAGCGCGGCGAGGCTGGCCAGGTCGAATGACAGCTGATCACCCAGAACCAGCCCCAGGCGCACCTTCCTGGCTACCACTGGCTGGCCAAGGTCAGCGGCATCCGCAACGGCGCGACGGGGCCGTCCCTTTGTCCGCACATTTCATCATGTACCACCTGCTGCACCAGCATGCACGGCACCGGCGGCAGGTTGGCCAGAAGCTCGCGCAGCTCAGTGGTAGAACGCAATCGAATGGCCTGCCCGCGCTCATCGCTCAGGGTGACCGGGCTGGTCCCGGTCATCGCGCGCAAGACATAGAACCCGCCTTCGAGCGACAGCAGCTCAAGTGACTCGACCTCGCCGGCCGATACCCGCTGGGAGAGTGTGTTCAGGTTCATGGTGTGCCCTCCGGCAGACGGCGGAAGAACAGCGTGATCTGGCCGATCTCCACGCCCAGTTTGCTCATGCTCGAGCGGTTGATGAGGGTGTCGTCATCTATCAGGTACATCCAGTCGTCCAGGTCAACCTTCCAGTGCCTTCCATCGACCGGCAGATCGAGCTGGTAACGCCATCTCAGGGCGTTGCCCGCTACTTCTCCACGGGCTTGCCCAATTACATCCCCGGCTGTTCCGCGCCAACGACCAGGGCCGTCCGGCACCAATGTCCAGGTTCGTTGCTGACGTGTGCCGTCGCTGTAGAGAAAGTGCTCGTCTAGGATCAAGCGCTCGCCTTCCCGACGGCTGTCGATACGCACTACAAAGCGCTTGACCACTTCTCCGGAGCGCTTTTGGAACATTCCCCAAGCCTGTACCGGCCGCGAGAAGAAGGCCGCCAGGTCAAGGCGGGGCTGCTCAGCGGCATACCGCTCGACCCCGACGTTGCCACAACTGCCCAGCAGCAGGCAGGCGGTCAGCAATAGCGCTTTGTACATGTTCAGTTTCCTCGGTCGTCATCGGCCAGGCCGAGCAGGCGCTGGCGCAATTGAGGATCCCGGGCTCGCGGATCCAGCCAGATAGCGAAGAACGCCCGGGCGAACGCCGGATCGGCGACCTCACGAGCGAGCCGTCCGTCGACATAGAAGCGGCAGCCCTCCTGTGGCAAGTACACCCCCGTGATGCGCATGCCCGGACGTACATCCACGAAGGCCGCTGCCATGGTGTCGGACCAGGCGCTGATCTGCCGGTCCGTCACACTGCCGCCTCCCAGGCGCCGCATTTCCTGAAGGCTGGCCTGCACCAGCGTGTCCCGGGATAGAGAGCGGTGGTAGGTCAATTCAAGGGCGAAGGGCTGGCTCCAGTCCTGCACCGGTCCGGCGGCCCACAACCGAGCGCTGTACAGGCGCAGACCGAACCAGGTGAACTCCCCCTCGCCGAGCCGCTGCGCGGCCGGCAGCGCAGCCCGCCAGTCCGCAGAGACCGACGACATCGTGCCGAACAGCAAACAGAGACAGACCATCCGAACCAGGTATGCCATGACGAGCCTGTATGCACCAGAATCTATACAAAGGCTAGCCACTTGTACAACTTAAATCAAACTGTGTATAGATTTTAAAAATCTCGCGGTAGATCCATATGTCCGCTCTGTCCCTTTGCAACAGGTGTCCTTGACCTTCAGAATGCGGCCCTTAGCGCACCGAGAAGGAAGCCTTCATGTTGTACATAGTCATGCTCGGAGGTCGCCACCCACGCGCCAGCATCGAGGTGCACGATGTGGTGTTCGCCCAGGCGCAGACCCTGGAGCAGACCTACCCGCAATTGCGCCAAGGCTGGTTCGGTAGCCGTGAGGGCCTGCATATCGACGGCTGGCTGGAAGTCGATGGCATCGATGCCTACCGCGTCGAGTTCAGCCACTTGGCGCCTGGGCCAGACGATCCAAGGCTGTTTTTCATTAACCTCGGCGGCTATGAGCCAGCGGTCTTCGGTGAAGCGCACCGCTACCTTTTGGTCGTCGCTCGGAACAAGCAACAGGCAAGACAACTGGGCAAGCAGCGCTTGCACGCCCACTGGCTCAAGCCTCACACCGACGCAGTACTCGAGGTGGATGACTGCCTGCCGATCGACTGTGTGGATGGCCGTTACGTGCACCTGGTCGAAGGTGCGCACAGCGGGATCGGTCAATACAGCGACTATCTGCTGCTCTGACGCCGCCTGCCTGGCTCTGCCTCTCTACAAAGCGATACATAAAGACCGATCCCAGACACATCTGAGATAAACACCTCGGACACCATGGCTCCGGACCGCGGTGGCACCCTGCACGCCGCCCCAACGACGGAGTTTGCCATGCACCTTCATGCTCAACCTGCCAGCCTGCATGGCTGGCGTCTGTTCAGTGTGCTGTCTGTTTCGGTTCTGATCATCACGGCATTGGCGCTGATGGCTCAATCGCCTCTGGTGGAGGCGTTGCGCAGTGCGATCCGGGTGACCGCGCGCACATCGTTCCTGTTGTTTCTGGCGACGTTCCTGGCCTCCTCGCTAGCGACCCTGGTGCCCAGTGCCTTCACTCGCGGGCTACTGCGCGAGCGACGGTTTCTCGGATTGGCTTTCGCCTTTTCCCACGCGGTGCATGCGGTGCTGATCATCGTGTACGCCAACTCGTTCCCCGACACCTTCTGGCAGGGTCGCACGGCCGTGACCAACATCCCCGGCTCGGTCGGCTACTTCTTCATCATTTTGCTGACCCTCACCTCGTTTCCTGCGGCCGTCCGGCTGCTCGGCGCACGCACCTGGAAGGCGCTGCACAGCACCGGTACGTGGGTGATCGCGGGAGTTTTCGTGCTGTCGTTCTACAAACGCATTCCCATGGGATCCTGGTATCCGCTGGCATTCGCGCTGATTTTCAGTGCCATCGTCTTCAAGCTCACGGCCAAGTTGGCCACGCATCTGCGTCGCAGTGCGCGCACCGAGGTCAGGGCCTGATCGTGTCGGCCAAGCCCTGGCCATCGCCGATGGCATGGACCAGCCGCTTGGCCGACAGCCCCTCACATGGAAACATTCGGTAATATTTATCCAGCCAATCGGATAGCCTGCCAGGAGCGATCCTTAGAGCCTTTGATAAACTCGCCGCTTTTGCTCGCGAGCCCTGCCGCGTCAAAGAAGTCTCAACGCGATAGGATGTTGTGCCGTGTCAACCGATCAGAACCTGGTATTCAAAGCTCCTGCAAGCACCGGCGCCCAGGCTGCCGCCGACCGCGGCAAGGCACACGGGGCCCCTACCGGTGTGCAACCGGCCTCGTACCGCGCCGATATCGACGGGCTGCGCGCCGTTGCTGTCCTGCTGGTGCTGATTTTCCATGGTGGGCTGGCGCTGTTCCCTTCCGGGTTCATTGGCGTCGATATTTTCTTCGTGATCTCCGGCTACCTCACCACCTCGATCATCCTGGGCGCGCTAAGCCGGGGTGATTTCAACCTTGGACAGTTCTATGTCAAGCGCCTATGGCGCTTGCAGCCAGCGATACTGGCGCTGTTGATCGTCACGCTCGGCGCGGCCAGCGTGCTGTATCTGCCCAAGGACTTCATCGACTTTCTCAAAAGCGAGAAGTACACCAGCCTGCTGCTGTCCAACCAGTACTTCTCCAAAGCCACCGACGGCTATGCGACCGCCGAGGCGGCGACCCTGCCCTTGCTGCACACCTGGTCGCTGGCCATCGAATGGCAGTGGTACATCTTCTTGCCGCTCGGGTTGATGGCGCTGACGCGCTACCTGGCGCCCCATCGATTGAAAGCCGCTGTCGTGATGCTGACCGTCGTCTTCATGGCTGTCGCGCTGTTCATCGCAAAAACCTCCCCGGATAAAAGCTACTACGCGTTCTTGGCGCGCAGCTTCGAGCTGCTGATCGGCTCGTGCGCAGCCGTGTTCGGCAACGACCGCCAACGACTCGGCCGTGTCAGTGCCTGCGCACTGGGCCTGGGCGCCCTTGGCGTGCTCCTGTATGGCGCAACGCAATCCATACCGACCACTGCCTATCCAGGCTACCCTGCCATCGCAATCTGCCTGGCAACGGCGGTACTGATCTCGGGCCAGGTTGGCCGGGTGGGCATCACGTCCAGGCTGCTGTCATGGTCACCGCTGGTATTCATCGGGACGATTTCCTATTCGCTGTACCTGTGGCATTGGCCTGTCATCGCCATCGTGGAGTACCTGGGCGTTGAAAAGACGCCAGCCATCCTTGCCGGCTACTTCATCGCCTCGTTTGCCCTGGGCATCGCCTCGTACTACCTCATCGAAAAGCCCCTGCGCCGTACCCGGCTGGGTTTTGGCAAATCGCTGTTCATGCTGCTGGTCGTACCTGCCATCGCGTTTTCGGCGCTGCACTCGGCGGGCAAGTCCGCCGGCGGCTGGATGGAGCGCTTCGGCAATGGCCCGACGCACATCCTGCCGCGTCTGA
This sequence comes from Pseudomonas guariconensis, assembly GCF_900102675.1. Classification (GTDB taxonomy): domain Bacteria; phylum Pseudomonadota; class Gammaproteobacteria; order Pseudomonadales; family Pseudomonadaceae; genus Aquipseudomonas; species Aquipseudomonas guariconensis. The sequence continues at coordinate 495,739 of NZ_FMYX01000001.1, read as the reverse complement.
AGGCAAGCGAAATACCCCAGCGTGGGCCGTGCCTGGGCGGTGCCAGCGACGGCTCCGACAGCAGTTGTGTGCTGGGGCAAGCCAACGCCAGCACCACCGCATTGCTGATGGGCGATTCCTACTCCAACCACTTCTGGGGCTTCATTGACATTTTGGCCAAGGACGCCAACCTTTCCGTCATGGCCCAGGGCAGCCCAGGGTGCCTGGCTCTGCCGGATGTCTATCTCTACGACTGGTGGAAGTACAAGAACACCCTCTACAAGAAGTGCCATGACGCCGCCGCCGAGTACCACAAGCTGATCGCTCGCAGCCACTATGACTACGTGATCATCGGCCTGACTTGGGAAACCTACGCCAACAGCAGCGCCGTGGTGCTGTCGATCGATGACCAACGCTCCCAGGCCCTGTCGCGCGAACGCATGAAGGCCGCCCTGCTCAAGAGCCTCGACATCATCGAGCGCTCCGGCGCCAGGCCCGTGCTGATCAAGAGCAACATCGTCATGCCCGAAGGCGCCAATGACTGCCTGTACCGCAGCATCAAGCTCAGGGGCACGATCGAGGAGCATCATTGCGCGACGAGCGTCGCGCAACCGGAAGAAAACCTCTGGCTTGCGCAGCTGTTCCGGGACGCCAAGCAGGCACACCCGGACTTGCTGGTCATCGACCCCAAGGACGTGCAGTGCGTCGATGGCCAGTGCAAGCTGTCGATCGACGGCCTGCCGATCTATCGGGACATCGGCCATATCACCGATTTCGCATCCACGGCGATGGGCAAGATGTATTTGCAGGCCAAGGGCAATCCCTTTAACGAATCCAACCCTTGATGCCGGGCTGCCCCGCCATGAACAGCCAAGCGCTAGAGGCCCAGTTCACTCAAGCCTGGATGGTCGTCCGGGCGTCTCCCCAACGGCCAGTGGTACTTGCGCTCCTGCTCGGTGATGGGCAGGTCATTGATACTTGCATAGCGCCGCTGCATCAGGCCGTTCGGGCCGAACTCCCAGTTTTCGTTGCCATAGGAGCGGAACCAATTGCCTGAATCATCGTGCCATTCGTAGGCGAAACGCACGGCGATCCGGTTATCGGCGAATGTCCAGAGTTCCTTGATCAGGCGGTAATCCAACTCCCTGCGCCATTTGCGCTCCAGAAACGCCTGAGCCTGGTCGCGCCCTTCGATGAACTCGCTGCGGTTGCGCCAGTAGGTGTCCTCCGTATAGGCCAGCACCACTTTCGCAGGGTCGCGCGTATTCCAACCGTCCTCGGCGCGTCGGACTTTCTCGATGGCGGTTTCCAGAGTGAAAGGCGGCAAGGGTGGGCGTGATGACTCGCTCATTTCGATGACTTCCAGAGGCGTTCAGAGGCCTTAAGCTATAGCTCAAATGGGCGACGCGTGGAGCGCCGCCTCTCACCTGCCCCTCGCCTACTGCCCGCAGCGCAATGGCAAACGCTCATAGTTCAGCGCCTTATCGCGCGCGGGCAACGCATAGGATGCCTGACATTGCTGGTCGCCCCAGCGAATCGTCAGCTTGCCCTGCTCTTGCTCGACCAAGGCCAACGCCTTGCCGCTCGGGTCGGAGATCGCCAGTTGCTTGCCCTCGGCATCTTCCAGCGCGGCACCGAACGGGATCTTGCCACCTTGGCTGTCGGACAGCTCGAACTGCACGCGGCGCCCGGTCTTGCCGGCGTAACGCGCCAGCACCACGGCGCCGCGCCGGGGTACCAGTTGCTGGGTGGCATTGTCGATCTCGATATCGGCGCCCAACTCTCGGGTATCCAAGCTGATCCAGTTGACTCGATAGGGCTGTGCGCTCGGGATCACCGCATAGCCATTGCGCCCGGTCTCGACGCCGCTGTAGCTGCTGATCTTGGCACCACGCACACCCGAAACCTCCACCAACGCGAAGGTTTCGCCCACGGTCTGGCCGAGGTTGATGCCACCTTGATGGGCCACCACTGAACCTGAGACGTTCAGGCTCTGCGAGTCGTACCCCCTGCCCTGGCTGTAGCCGACGCTGACATCGGCCACCGATGTCCGCGTGCTGACGTTGGCCGAGGCCGAACGCCCGCCCCCATCGCTGCTGCCGGCCTGCAGCGAATAGAACGTGTCGGCGCTTTCGTTGAAGTAGCCATTGATACCGGCCTGGGTGTTGTTGCCGCTTTTCTGCGAACTGGTGGTGACGAACGCCCGCGGTGCACGTGGGCGAGTACCGAGCGGGAACGACACCGACAGGCTGACCTGGGTGTCGGTGCCGCCAGCGCCGCTGCTCAGGTCCTGTGTCTGGCTCCAGGTGAGGTTGTAGCTGGCATCGCCCCAGTTGTTGCCATAGCCGGCCGAGAAGCTGCGCGATCCGCCGCGGTTCCAGTAGCGCTGGTCGCTGGCGTTCAGGTAGAGGCTGCCCAGTTGTCGATCCGCGCCCAGGCTCTGGTTGATGGTCAAGTCGGTGCGGGTCTTGGAGTGCCCCGAGCGCAGCAGCGGGCCGCTACTGAGGTCCTCGATATGGTTGCTCAGCGTTCGGTAGCCTTCGGTGGAATAGCGGTAAGCGGCCAGGGTGAAACTGGTGGCCGTGCCAGTGAAGGTCTTGGCATACAGGGCACGCAGGCTGTTGCCCGTCTTGCGCTCGCCCTGGGCCTGGCTGCTGGAATGGGTGATGTCCAGCGACACTGCGCCTAGCGAGGTATTTCGTCCTACGCCTAAGGCCAGCGCCTTGTACTGATCGGTGGCCTGGACGCCGACGATGCCGGTCAGGTTGCTGTCGATGCCATAGGCCAGGTTGGCGCTGAGCATCTGCGGTGTGGCCAGCCCTTCGCTGTTGCTGTTGTAGCGACCGGCCGAGACGCTGTAGCGCACCTGCCCTTCACGGACCATGATCGGCAAGCTAGAGAACGCCTGCTGGGTCACCCGCCGGCTGCCATCGGCCTCGATGACGGTGATCTGCAGGTCGCCGTTTGAGCCGCTGGGATAGATGTCGCTGATCTCGAACGGGCCAGGAGGCACGTTGGTGGTGTACAGCAGGTAGTTGTCCTGGCGGATCTCCACCGTTGCGTTTGTCTGCGCTACACCTCGGATGATCGGCGCATAGCCACGCTCGCTGTCTGCGCGCATGCCGTCGTCGGATTCAAGCTTCAGGCCCCGGTAGCGCACGCTGTCGAACAGCTGCGCATCGGAGAAGATGTCCCCTGCGCTGAACTGTCCTTTCAGGGCCGTGACATCATGCTGCAAGTAGCTGCGGTTGCTTTTGAAGGTGTCCGGGCGGCCAGTGCCGCTGCTGAAGTTGGACTCGTTGCGCAACCGCCAGCCGCCCAGGGTGATGCCATTGCGCAGGCCCAGGTTGGTGTTGTAGCGGGTGTCGGTGCTGCCAGCGTTGCGGCTGGTACTCATCTGGTAGTTGACGAAGGCCGCCGGCACCCCGTTATCCCACAGCTGCGGATCGACGTAGCCGCGTAGACCGCGCTGCATGGCCACCTGCGGCACGCTGATTTCCAGGCGCAAGCGACTGGCATCAAAACTCACGGCGGCCTGGTCGATGAGCGCTGAGAGGTCCTGGCAGGCCTGAACATTTTCAAGATCAAGCTTGGCCTGGGCCTGGAGCTTGTCCAGGTCGATCCCCAACTGCTTGAGTAGCTCGACGGTCAGGCACGGTTCGACGCGGCCACTGGTGGGGTTGCGTTGAAAGTCAACGTCCCGTCGCCCGACCAATACTTGGTTGCTGTACAGGTCGACACGGTAGCTACCGGGCAGCACACGAGTGCCGACCAGCAGAAGTTGTAGATCGACCGATGAGGCCGCGCCCTGCAGGAAAGAGGTATTGAAGGCCAGCAACTGCGGGTCGGCAACCTGCTGGGAAGCTGCATCGGCGTGTACACAGGCGCTGTAAATGGCCAGAGACAAGGCGGCGAGCTTGAGCGGCGCGGGTGCACGGAAGCATCCCCGGTTGTCGAACGGCAGAAACATGCGTGGAAACCTTTCATCCGTGGCAAATACCGGGCACGGCGATGCCGCGCGTGCGCCGGCATGCGCCCAAGATATTTGAGGGTGTTAAGAAGAAGCGGCGGGCTCGACAGCCTTGGCCTTGACCACAGTGCTCGGCATCAGCGCCGCGTGGTACTCGCTCTGCGCCCCATAATCGTTGATGCTGCGAAAGGACAGGTTCGCCGGTGCATCGGCCAAAACCTTGGCCAAGGCAAAGGTGCGGGTCTGTCCGGGCGCGATCATCGCCGAATCGGCCGCCAGCGTTCGCTGACCATTGGCCGTAACCGTGAGGTCGGCCATCGACACGTGGTACAGGCTCGGATTAGTCACCGACAGGACTGTGGAGGCGCCCTCGCGGGTCAAGCGCCAGCCCAGCTCCGTCGGCGCCTGCAACGCATCGCCAGGCAGCCCGGCCGGTCGGAAGAACACCTTGATGCGCTGGCGCACGGCCAGTTGCAGTGTGTTGGCCTTTTCGCTGGCCTGAGGGATTTCCTGGACATTGAGCCACACGACCGACTCGCGATCCTGAGGTAAGCCTGTCCCTTCATAGAGGATTCGCAGCAATTGCTGCTGCTTGGCCATGACCCTGGCCAAGGGCGGTGTCACCGCGAACGGGACCGTATGGTGCTGGTCGTCGTCACTGTCGATCCACGACTGGATCAAGACGTCCTGGCCGCCATTGCGCACGGTCACGTTGGCTTCCTTGTGGGCGCCGTCGAACACCACACGTGTGGCGCTCAACGAAATGCCGGCCATCGCCGGAGGCGCTAGGAGCATGCCCAGCAGGCCCAGGCAGGCAATGAGTCTGGGAGTCAACATGTGCAATCACCCCGTTTATCTAAGCGGACGGCGAGGCCCTGAGGCCTCGCGCGTACAGAACCCTGGGTGACGACTTATTCGTACTGCAGGATGAATGGCAGGGTGGCATCACCGCGACCGGCGGTGGCAGTGCCCTCGGCGCCGGTGGTCACGTAGGCGGCCGAGAAACTCAAGGTGGCATCGCCGCCCGCTGCGCCGACACCATGCATGCCGCTCTGGATAGTGGCAGTGGTCTTGCTGCTGAGGTCGATCTTCGCCCCAGTGCTGTCGAGCAGTGCGATACCGACGTTCTTGGCTGCGCCACTGCCTGGAGTCAGTGCCAGCACGCCCTTGCCGGTGACGATACCGGAGCCGCCGAGGATGGTCGGGTCGAAGACCATGGAAACCTTGGTGCCCAGGTTGCAGTTGACGTTGAGGTTGAAGTCCTTGCTGGTGACACGACCCGAGGCTGGAGCTTCGGCGCTACCCATGTCTTTGATCGAAACGTTGCCCATATCCACAGAGATCACGCGATCGGCATTGGCGCCGTCGACCGAGCACGCGTCATTGTTGATGACGCCGCTGAAGCTGATCTTGCCGCTGCCACCTTGTACAGGAACCGGTGGTTCTCCTGCGGCCAAAGTGCCCATGGAAGTAACGAGTGTCGACAGTGCCAAAGCGGCGAGTGAATAGTTTTTCATGATGATGTCCTAGTTGAAATGTGCTGCACTGAACTGCCAGAACACATTAATAAACCCGGACACCTATCCCCATAAGACGATCCTGATAAGCTCCGCCAAGCGTCAATTAAACAGACGCCGCTCCAGGCAATAAGCCAATAGTGCCTGGTCATTATCGACTTCAAGTTTGCGCATGGCCGAGACTTTTTGCGCACTGATTGTCTTGGGGCTGCGGCTGAGGCTAAGGGCAATATCACCCACGGTCTTGCCGGCCACGAACAAGCGCAACACTTCACGTTCTTTGAGCGACAGCGTTTCCAGGCGCTGGTCAGTGTCCAACCCCGAATCAACCACTGAGGCTCTGGGCGCCTGAGGGCTCAAGTACGGGCGTTTGCCGCGAATCGCCTTGAGCGCGCGCTCGATCTCGGTGTGCAGGTGATTCTTCTGAATGACGCCCACCACACCCAACTCGTGCAGGCGCTCAAGAATCATCGAGCTGGATATCATCGTCAATATCAACACTTGAACTGCGGGGTAGTGCCGTTTGAGATAGTCGATCAACTTCAAGCCGTCGCCATAGGGCGAGTCATCCGGCATGTTGTAGTCGGTAATCACCAGATCGACTGGTTGTTCCTGCAGTAAAGCGATCAATGCGCTGGAACTTACCGCCTCCCCGACCACGCAAAAATGCGGGTCCCGTTCGACCAGTTCGCGAACGCCAAACAACACAATGGGATGATCGTCGGCAATGATGACCTTGAGTTTTTCCATAAAGCCTCAGGCGAGTGGGTGAACAGTCTGGTTAATGTTACTTGAGCGCGTCGATCATTGCCGCCAAGCGTTGAATGACCTTTCGGACCTGTAGGTGTGCGGCCTCATCGTACGCCTGGTCGGCGAGCAACACCTCAAGCGCGATGCACTGTTGCGCCAGGCTGCTCGCCTGTACCGCGCCCAGCGCGCCGGCGATACTGTGCAGTTGTCTACCGAGCGCCTGCAGGTCGCCCTGCTCCAAGGCGGTCTCCAGTGCCTGGATGTCCTGGGTCATGGTCTCGATGAACAGGGCGCGCATGGCCGGCGATAGCTTCGCCAGCACATCCTCGTGCTGCTCATCCGTGGTGTCGGCTTGCGGCACCACGGGTTCCTGCTTGTCGCCCTGCCAGTGTGGCCGGCACAGTTTGAGCAGTTGGCTGCGCAAGGTCTGCAAGCTCAGCGGCTTGACGATCCAGGCATTCATGCCCACCTCCAGGCAACGTGCGCCCTCCTCGCGCATCGCGTTGGCGGTGACGCCGATGATCGGCAGCTCAGGGTCCTGTTCACGCAGTGCGGTGGCCAGCTCATAGCCATTGACGACTGGCATGTTCACATCGGTCAGCACGAGGTCGAACACTTCCGGCTGCCATAGCTGCAGGGCGTGTTCGCCATTGCGTGCAACCACGACACTGCAACCCAGCGCCTCGAGCTGCTCCTTGAGGATCGCCTGGTTGATCGGGTTATCCTCGGCCACCAGGATGTGCAAGCCTAGCTCGTTATCGGTGCCGGCCTGCCGCTGCACAGCAGGTTCCATCTGCCCCTGGTTGATCCGACAAACCGCCCGGGCTATGGCCTGGACATCGTGCAGGCTCATGTCCCAGTCGCCGCGCCCGGCTTGCGCCGAGTCGGTAGCATGGCAACGAATGCGCGGGCCAGGCCAAGCTGGCGCCGTTTCATCGGGCAGCACATCGACCAGCACCGCCCGCGCAGGAATTGCAGCGGACGTAGAGGGCGCCAGATGGGCACGCAGTCCCAGGCGATTGAGCCAGTCGCAATGGTGCTGCGCCAGCTCCGGAATCGGCGCGCGGACGAACACCGGCATCGCCGACGGCACGCCTTCGGTAAGCGAGGGCAACGCGTCCGTCACCACCGGCAAGGCAAGCCGCAGCGTGAAGCTGCTGCCCAGGCCCGGCTCGCTGACCACTTTCATCTGCCCGCCCATCATTTCGCTCAGCCATCCGCAGATCGGCAGGCCCAGGCCGGCGCCGCCCTCATTGGAGCCTCCATGCACCTGATAGAACAGCTCGAACAGCCTGGCCTGCTGCGAGTCGGACAACCCGATGCCGGTATCGGCGACCTGCCATTCCAGGTGCACCTGGCCCTCGGCGCAGTCGAACACCCGGGTACGCAGCACAACGCGGCCACTGTCGGTGAACTTGATAGCGTTGCTGAGCAGGTTGTTGAGGATCTGCCGAATCCGGATCGGGTCGCCAAATACCCGCTGTGGCAGCCGGGCATCGGTGCAGCCGTACAGCAGCAACCCTTTACGCTGGGCAAAGGCTGAATAGGTGCGCAGGGTGTCTTCGATCATCTCCAGTGGACAGAACTCCACGGGCTCCAGGGCCATCTGCCCCGACTCGATCTTCGAAACATCGAGCACGTCGCTGATCAGCTGGAACAGCGTGGCCGAAGAGCGCTGGATGGTCTGTAGGTAGGCTTGCTGGCGAGGCGCCAACGGCGTCAGGCCGAGCAGCTCCAAGGTGCCCAGCACCCCATACAGCGGTGTGCGAATCTCATGACTCATGGTGGCCAGGAACAGTGTCTTGGCCTCGTTGGCCGCAGCCGCCGTGCGCCGGGCGTCTTCCAGCGCCCGGGCATCCTCGACATGACGCGTCACGTCATTGAAGGCATAAAGCCGTACATCCTGGCCCTGGTAGCGAGTGGCGACGAAACCAACCTGCAGATGCCGTCCCTCGATCTCGAGCGCATGCTCGGCCCCCTCGCCGCTGTCCTGCCAATGGTCCAAAGCTGCCACCAACGCCGCGGTCCCTTGCCACTGCCTTGCGCGCTGGTTTTCCAGCAGTACCTTGCGATCTGCCCGGCGCACCACACACAGCCCTGTGGGGGCAGTATCGATGACCACACGGCTGAAGGCCTCGCTCTCGGCAATGGCGGCGTGGGCCTGGTTGGCCGGCAGGATCACCTGGCGCCGATACCAGCGGCTCGCCGCCCAACCCAGGCCGCCCAGGCCGGCCAGCCCCGCGCCTAGACTGAGCAACGAACCCAGCGCATAGCGGAAAAAGCTCTTGAAGCCGATGGTGTAGATCGCCGTCCAGGCTGGCCCGTCGTGGTTGACCAGCTTGAACACCAGCCCGTCGGACTTGAGGTTGAACCCCTCATGCAACGTCATCTCGGGACGCAGGATGCCCGAGAGCACTTGCCCCGACGGGGTGACCAAGGTGAAACGGTCATACACCGACCAGTCCATGGTGCGCTGAAAATCATTGGCATGGGTCAGGTCGAGCATTACCGCAGCCGTGGCGTGCGGACCGGAATCCTTGATGCGCAGCTGTTCAGGCAGCAAATCGAGGTTGGCATAGGCCAGCACGCGCGCGGCAACCACCCCGTTTCCGGGGCTGCCATAGGCGCGCCACTTGACCTCGGGGCCATCGCCCTGTGGTGCCTGGGCGCGAACCATGTCGAACATCTGGCCGATTGGCTCCCGTGTGCCCGTACCGGTACTGTGCTCACCTCTCGCGGGCACGGCCACGTCGAAATCGCCCTGTCGATTGAACAGGAAGGCTTGGGGAGACTGGAAATGCGAAGTGGCCCAAAAGGCGCTGTAATAAGCGCTCAGGTGCGCTGCGAGGACGGCAACCTGGGCGGCCTTGTCAGTGTCCTCGGCATGAGTGGCGAGCCTGACACTGAACGGCATCGAGAAGGGATTCTCCTGACCACGGTACATGCCATCGCCTTCCCATTGACGCGGCTCGACCCCGGGCATCTGGGCTGCATCGCGGGGCATCAACTCGCCGCGCAGGCTACGCTGGCGCAGCGAGGTCAGGAACAGCTCCTGCTCCTGAATGTTCTGCATCAGCCGGGTGAAGTGGAAACGCACCGTGTCGTGGTGCTCCTCGATCAGCCGCTGGAACGACCAATAGGTGGTGCTCACCAGCAGCACCGCCACCCCGAGCAGCACCATGATGCCTTTGCTCAGACGCGACGAGCTGCGGGTGAGATTGTCCAGAAGCGCGTTGGAGTGTTTCATCAATGGGTCCGTGGGCCAGCAATACGCGTAAGGGTGGGAGTCTACCTCCTAAGCTAGGCGCGAGCGTTGCGCCAGGTCCGATTAATGGCTCATTGCCGGTCCATCGACCTTCAGCAAATGCAGGAACTGGTCCAGGGACACCGCATGGGAAATCAGGAAGCCCTGCACATGGCTGCACTCCAGCCGGCGCAGCAAAGCCAGTTCCTCAGGTTTCTCCACACCCTCGGCGACCACGTTAAGGCCCAGCCGGCGGCCAAGGGCGACAATGCTGGCCAGGGCGCAGGCCAGGTTGTCGTTCTCGTGGCAGCCCTGCACCAACGCGCGATCGATCTTGAGCTCGGTGAACGGCGTAGACACCAGATTCATGTAAGAGCTGTAGCCCTTGCCAAAATCATCCTGTGAAAGGCCGAAGCCCTTGATGCGCAGACGGCAGGCGCCCGCGTAGTAGTTGCTCACCTCGTCAGGAACGGAGCATTCCATCAGCTCGAAGCAGATCCGGGCTGGGTTGCCCCCATGGTGCAATACGAATTCCAGCAGACGGTCAGCCAAGTCATGACTGTTGAGCAGGTGGGTCGGCAGGTTGATCGACACGGGCAAGTCATAACCCCGGGCGCGCCATTGGGCCTGGGCGTCCAGGCTCTGCTTGAGCATCGACCACAACAGGCGCTCCTCCAGATCGAAGGCCCTGAGCGCTGGCAGAAATGCCCCTGGCAACAGCACACCGTGCTCGGGATGTATCCAGCGCACCAGAGCCTCGGCGGCGACGATACGGCCGGTGCTCAAAGACTTCTTGGGTTGGAACCAGGCCTGGAACGCCCGGTTGTTCAGGGCTTCGAGCAAAGTCTGGCGGTCATAATCGACTGCCTGCGGTGTGGCATGGGCGGGTGTTCGCCGCTGCTCGCGCAGTTGCTCGACGACAGCCCTTAGCGCCTCGGGCGTGACAGGCTTGGACAACAACCCCACCACGTCCACGCCAAGATGTTTGGCCGCCAAGCTTGCGGCCATCAGCATCCGCCGTGATGCCGCGCTCATGATCGCCAGGCCTGTCCTGCCTGGCAGTGCTGCCAGGTGCTGGATGAACTGCACACCGTCCATGCCTGGCATCAACAGGTCCGTAAGGATCAGGTCATAGTCGCGCTGCTGCAGGCGCAACAGCGCCTCGGTGCCGTCCCGGGCGGTGTCCACACGCAGCTCGCCCAGTTCATTGAACAGGTGCTGCAGGTACATGCACTGGAACGGGTGGTCCTCGACGATGAGGATTTCAAAGGCTCTCATGGGCGTTTCCTTGGTAGGCGGCCAGGCAGTGGTACAGCGTCTGCAACGTGAAGGGCTTGACCAGGCAGTGATTCATGCCGGCGGCCAGGCACAGCTCCTCCTCGCCGCGCAGGGCATTTGCCGTGGCACCGACGATGGGTACGGTGCAGCCTCGCCGGCGCAGGGTTCTGGCCAGTTCGTAGCCGTTGACCCGGGGCATGTTGACGTCGCTCAGCACCACATCGAACGCCCCCTGATCCCAGCAGCGCAGGGCCTGCTCGCCGTCGCCAGCGAGCACTACGGTGCAGCCGAGTTCTTCGAGCTGATCACGCAGAATCAACTGGTTGATGATGTTGTCCTCGGCCACCAGAATGCTCAGGCCAAGGTGGCGGATCTGGGGGCCAGCGCTGCGCGTCTGATCACCTGCCACCCAAAGCCCTTGGGCCTGGCAGATGGCCTGGTGTAATGCGACCAGGTGGCTGAGGTTGACGTGCCAGCTTTCGCCGTCCTGGCGCGGTTCGCTGCAGCCATCGGCGCTGGCTAATACCCGGCGTCCATTCCATTGCGGCACCAGCTGAGTGTCCAACCTGCCGGGATGCGCCTCGAGCAGGACCCCGCCTGCACTCATCGATACCGGCTGCCCGACCTGGGCCCGCGCGCCCCAGCGCCGCAACCACCCTGCCAGGCTCTCGGCCAGCTCGCGCAGCGGCGACACCACATGGATGCGCTCGGCCAACAGGTTGCAGGGCAAAGCCGCCTCGTGGGTGCGCAAGGACTCCTCCAGCGGCAACAGCAAGGTGAAGCTGGTGCCCAAGCCGAGTTCGCTGACCATACGCATCTGGCCGTTCATCAATTGCGTCAGGCGCTGGCAGATCGGCAGGCCCAGGCCAGTACCCGCCACCCCTTGGATGTTGCCTGCGGTCTGATAGAACGGGTCGAAGATCAATGGGTGTTCTTCCTCGGCGATGCCACGCCCGGTGTCGGCGACCTGCCACAGCAGACAGGAACGCTCTCCCTCCCGGTGCGACAGGCGCACACGCAGCACAACGCGGCCATAGTCGGTGAACTTGACGGCGTTGCTCAGCAGGTTATTCAGGATTTGCCGGATGCGCGCACGATCCCCCAACAGCCGCAGCGGCAGTTGCGGATCGAGGCAGGCATAGAGCTCCAGGCCCTTGCCCAGGGCCGCGGCGCTGTAGCCCTGGATCACCTCGTGCACCAGCTCCAGCGGGGAAAACTCACTGACCTCCAGGGCCAACTGGCCGGCTTCGATTTTCGAGACATCCAGCACATCGCAGATCAACTGCAACAAGGTGGCCGAAGAGCCTTCGAGCGCTTGCAGGTAGTCGCGCTGTTGGGCATCCAAATGTGTACGCGACAACAGCTCCAGCGTCCCCAGCACGCCATACAGCGGTGTCCGGATCTCATGGCTCATGGTGGCCAGAAACAGTGTCTTGGCTTCGTTGGCCGCATCCGCCGATTGGCGCGCCGCTTTGAGCGCCGCCTCCACCTGCTTGCTGGCGGTGACGTCATTGAAAGCACACAGCAGCACATCCTCTCCTTTGTAGCGGGTGGGCACACTGCTAAGGTGCAGGTGACGACCGCTTGAGGTCTCGAAGGTCTCGCCATGGGGAGCTTCGGGCGCGTCGAATGCCTGGCGGATCCAGCCTGGGCAGAGGATCTCCCGGTCCAATCCCTTGCCCAGCCACTGCTGGGCCAACGAATTTTCCAGCACCATCTGACCGTCACTGCGGCGCAGTACGCACAGCGCCACCGGCGCGGCCTGGATCACGTCACGGCTGAACGCCTCACTTTCGATCAGCGCCTGGATCCGATGGATGGTCGGGGTGATCAGGCGCTGCTCGAAGCGGCGCAGCAACAGCACGATCAATAAAATATTGAGCAGACAGAACAGCAAAGTGCCGAGCAACTGCTTCCACAGCCCCTGCAATACGTCGATAAGATCGATCGAATAGACCAGCTGCCAGTCCGAGGACATCAGGTTCTTGCGGATGACCAGATGATCCGGAAACAGGCCGTCGCCGACGAAACCGAAAAAATTGTCGCCCCGGCGCTCCAGCAGCGATCGGCTCAAGCGCGCGCCCGGCATGTTGCTGAACACCAGCATTTCATCGGCGTTGAGCATCATGAATTCGCCGGCGCTCTGGTCGCTCAGCGCTGCCGACACGGCCCGGCTGTCCATCTCCAGGCCCAGCCAGCCGGAATCGGCATCCTCTTCGTCCAGGCGCTTGAAGATATACAGGTGCGTGGCCTGTTGATCCTGATCGGTCAGCCACAGTTCTTGTAGCGGTGAGCCATCGTCGTCGCGCAACGCCTGCAATTGCTCGAGAATGCGGCGAGGCAACGCCGGCTCTGCGCCGGACGGGCTGAACAGGCGCACGCCGTGGTCATGCGCCCCATTACCCACATACAAAAGACTGACCTGCTGTGCCCTGAGGTAGTCGCACATGCGTCGGGTCAACCAGATGCTCCACTGCTTGCCGGCCGCATCGCCTAGTTGCAGGTGAACCTCCTCGAAGGACGGCAGGTAGACCAGCGGCTCGGCCTGCCAGCCCTTGCGCACGGCCGACAGGCTCAGGCTTTCGAGCAATGCTTCGCGGGTGGTGAAGAAGGTGTGCGCCTCGGCGATGGCACTGCTCATGTAGCCGCGGCGTTGGGAAATGTCGTTATTGAAGGTGAACAGCAGGAAGTTGTAGGCACCGCTGAGGATGCCGACCGACAGCACGATCGCGAACACCCGAAGCAGTCGGCGGACGGCTTCGGGACTGGAAAGCAAAGGGCTGATCTGCAACAGGTAGCTTTTTAATCTCATCCGCCGAATCTAAGATTCGAGCTGGCCAATGGACATCAGACGATCCTTAGTTCCGACGCATACTGCCTGCCATCTCCCATGGGTCTGGCTCCTCTTCTTGCCAGTCCACGGCTCGAGCAAGCGTCGATCAAAGCCTCAAGGTTAAGGCCAGGCCATCCGGCGCCCCATGAGACGAATCCTAATGTGCTGACTTCGCCTGAGGACAATGCCAGTCTCCCCTACCCCAGGGGTTAACCCTTCGACGGGATAGGAAAGCATTCGGTACGCGCCTACATTCGCCCTACCCCTTTTGCAGCGCGATAACAAGGATTACAAATGCAGCTCGTACGTCCCCCAGCCCTCGGCCGTCGCCTGGCCACGCTCGGCCTTGCCGGGCTCCTCAGCCTCGATGCCGTCGCCGCCGGTGCACCCACCGTGCATTTCTACAACTGGTCCGACTTCCTGGCACCGGAAACGCCCAAGGCCTTCGAGCAGGCCACCGGCACGACCTTGGTGCTGGATGCCTTCGACAACGCCGAAGTCATGGAAAGTAAGCTGATGGCCGGCCATAGCGGGTATGACGTGGTGATGGTGCCCGACGACCTGCTGCCCAACTTCATCAAGGCCGGCGTGCTCGCGCCGCTGGACCTCGCCCAGTTGGGCAACCGCTCGCACCTGGACGAGCAGCTGATGCGCAAGCTCGCCACCAACGACCCGGGCAATCGCTACGCGGTGCCTTACATGTGGGGCACCACCGGTATCGGCTACGACAAGGCTAAGGTGACCCGACTGCTGGGCAAGGACGCGCCGGTGGATTCCTGGGACCTGGTGCTGCGCAAGGAGAACATCGAAAAGCTAAGCGCCTGTGGCGTGGCCATGCTCGATGCGCCGGTAGAGATCCTGCCGATCGCCCTGCACTACCTTGGCCTGCCCGCCAACAGCCGCAACCCGGACGACTACCGCAAGGCCGAGGAACTGCTGCAGGGCATCCGTCCCTATGTGCGCTATTTCGATTCGTCGAAGTTCACCACGGACCTGGCCAATGGCGACATCTGCGTGGTGGTAGGCTGGGGCGGCTCGGTGTACAGCGCCAAGCAGGCGGCCGAGCGGGCCAACAATGGCGTGCAGGTGACCTACAGCATCCCCCGCGAAGGCGCGCCCATGTGGATCAACAACATGGTGGTGCTCAAGGACGCCCCGCACCCCGAACAGGGGCACGCCTTCATCAACTACATGATGCGTCCGGAGGTGGTGGCCAAGTCATCCGACTATGTGGGCTACCCCAACGGCAACAAGGACGCACTGCCCCTGGTCGATCCACGGCTGTTGAAAGACCCGGCGGTCTATCCACCGGCTGAGGTGATGGGCACGTTGTTCACCCTGGAGACGTTGCCGCTCAAATACGAGCGGATGCGCACACGGACCTGGAGCAAGATCAAGAACGGGACCTGATGCGAATCCGCAGGGCAACGCCGTTCCTGCAGAGCGGCTTGAGCCGCGAACCTGTGAAAGGGCCGCAGCGCGGCCCCGAGGGCTTAGATACCGTCGCGCGCCAGGTCCATCGCGAAGTAGGTCAGGATCAGGTCCGCACCAGCACGCTTGATCGAGCCGATGCTCTCACGCACCACGCGGGCTTCGTCGATGGCACCGGCCAAAGCACCGAACTTGATCATCGCGTACTCGCCGCTGACCTGATACGCCGCCAACGGCAAGCGCGAGGCGGCGCGGATGTCGGCAATGACATCCAGGTAGGCACCGGCCGGCTTGACCATCAGCACATCCGCCCCTTCCTGCTCGTCGAGCAACGACTCGCGTACGGCCTCGCGGCGGTTCATCGGGTTCATCTGGTAGCTCTTGCGGTCACCCTTGAGTGCGGTGCCGCCGGCCTCGCGGAACGGGCCGTAGAGCGAGGAAGCGAACTTGGTCGAGTAGGCCATGATCGCGGTGTCATGGAAGCCTGCGCCGTCCAGGGCGCTGCGGATCGCCTGGACCTGGCCGTCCATCGCCGCCGAAGGGGCGATGAAGTCGGCACCGGCCGCCGCGGCCACCACCGCCTGCTTGCCCAGGTTGGCCAGGGTGGCATCGTTGTCCACGCCGTGATCGTGCAGCACGCCGCAATGGCCGTGGCTGGTGTATTCACAGAAGCAGGTGTCGGACATCACCACCATTTCCGGCACCGTGTCCTTGCAGATGCGCGCCATGCGCGCCACCAGGCCGTTTTCGTTCCAGGTGTCGCTGCCTGTGGCATCCAGGTGATGCGAAACGCCGAAGGTCATCACCGACTTGATACCGGCACGGGCATAACGCTCGATTTCACGGGCGAGCATCTTCTCAGGAATGCGGTTGACCCCCGGCATGCTGGTGATCGGGACGAAATCATCGATACCCTCTTCGACGAAGATCGGCAGGATCAAATCGTCAAGGCGAAATTCGGTCTCCTGGAACAGCGTACGCAGGGATTCGTTCTGCCGCAGGCGACGAGGGCGGACAGTGGGGAAGTTCGACATTGGAGCTCCAGACAGTTTTGCTTGCTGCCACCTTAAGTCGTAGGGCCGCCACTGAAAAGTCTTGACGCAAAGAATATCTGTTGCGCGCCGGGCAACAAACCGGGGCAGACGGCCTGCGCCGCCCTCCCCGGCGTCCGCTCAGCGACAATCGGTCGCAATCATTTGGCCAGCGGGTACAGCGCCTCGTCGAATTGCGAAAGCTTGGGGAACTCAAGCGGCAGGTCGTCCGACAGGTGCTCCAGGCGCTGCTGGTAGTCGCGCAAAAAGCCCTTGCGTGCTTCATCGCTGATGTAAGGCACGTGCCAGGCCACGAACGGCGGCAGCACCTCCAGCCCCACGTACGCCAAGGTGCCGCGCAGGATCGGCCGGAGCATGTCTTCCAGCGGACCATGAATCGCCCCTTCGCCGAACATGTGCTCGCGCCCGCCAAGGGTCACGGTGACCAGCGCTTTCTTGCCCACCAGCCCGCCTTGGTCGTAGAAACGCTTTCCGCCATAGCAAACGCCGGACACCAGCACCCGGTCGATCCAGCCCTTGAGCATGGCCGGCGCCGAGAACCAGAAGATCGGGAAGTTGAGCACCAGCAGGTCCGCCCACAGCAACTTGTCCAGCTCGGCCTGGATGTCCGGGGCGATCGAACCGCTCTTGACGCCCAGGCGCTGCTCCAAGGCATAGACCAGGTAGTCGGGGTTTTCGCGTTTGCCGAAGTCCTCGGCGCTGGCCACCGGGTTCCAGCCCATCGCGTACAGGTCGCTGACCTGCACCTGATGCCCCTGGGCCTTGAAGGTTTCCACCGCCTGGTCACGCAGGGCGGCGGTGAAGGATTGCGGCTCGGGATGAGCGTGGACGATCAGTACATTCATGAAGGTTGTCCTTGCACAGGTTGCAGGTTGGAGTCTCCGGCGCGGCGGGCCAGCAGGCGGTCGAGCCAGTCAGGGTCCATTTCCGGTTCGGAGGAGAACAGCAGCCCGGTGTAGTCGCGATACGGCGGCGAGAAGATGGCCTCGCGGCTGCCGTGATCGACCACTCGGCCGCGTTGCATCACCATCACTTCGTCGGCAATGGCGCGTACCGTGGCCACGTCGTGGGTGATGAACAAGTAGGAAACGCCCAGTTGCCGCTGGATGCGATCAAGCAGCTTGAGCACGCCCTCGGCCACCAGTTGATCGAGGGCCGAGGTGACTTCGTCGCAGATGATCAGCTCAGGCTCAGCCGCCAGGGCCCGGGCGATGCAGATGCGCTGCTTCTGCCCGCCGGATAGCTCGCGGGGCTGGCGGTCCATGTACTTGGCCGGGTCCAGTTCGATCATCTCCAACAGCTCAGCCACGCGCTGGCGCAAGGCCTTGCCCTTGAGGCCCAGGTAGAAGGTCAGCGGACGGCCGATGATGTCGACGATGCGCTGGCGGGGGTTCAAGGCGGTGTCGGGGATCTGGTAGATCATCTGGATCCGCCGCAACTGCTCCTTGTTGCGCTGGCGATAGTCCGCTGGCAGCGCCTGGCCGTCGTACAGCACTTGCCCACTACTGGCCGGCAACAGGCCGGTGATCAGCCGCGCGGTGGTGCTCTTGCCGCTGCCCGACTCGCCGATCACCGCCAGGGTCTGGCCCCGATGCAGCGTGAGCGAAACCTCATGCAGCACCGGCTGGGCGCCGTAGCTGGCATTGGCCTTGCGCACCTCAAGCAAGGGCTGGGCCTGGGGTGGGCGCGCTTTGGGCTGGGTGTGGAAACTGCGCACCGCCCATAGCGAGCGGGTGTAGTCCTGGGTGGGGGTTTGCAGCATGGCGCGGGTCTGGGCCTCTTCCACCAGGCTGCCGTGACGCAACACCATGATGCGATCGGCGATCTGGGCTACCAGCGCCAGGTCATGACTGATGTACAGCGCGGCGCTCCCATAGGTGCGCACGGCATCGCGAATGGCCGTCAGCACTTCGATCTGGGTGGTGACGTCCAGGGCCGTGGTGGGCTCGTCGAAGACGATCAGGTCCGGATGACAGGCCATGGCCATGGCGGTCATCACCCGCTGCAGTTGACCACCGGAGACCTGGTGCGGGTAGCGTTGACCGATGTGCTCGGGGTCCGGCAGGCGCAGCACCCGGTACAGCTCCACCGCTTCGGCCTCGGCCTTGGCCCGGTCGATGCCACCGTTCTTCACCGCCGTCTCGATGTGTTGGTCGATCAAACGATGGGCCGGGTTGAAC
This sequence comes from Pseudomonas guariconensis, assembly GCF_900102675.1. Taxonomy (GTDB): domain Bacteria; phylum Pseudomonadota; class Gammaproteobacteria; order Pseudomonadales; family Pseudomonadaceae; genus Aquipseudomonas; species Aquipseudomonas guariconensis. The sequence continues at coordinate 477,505 of NZ_FMYX01000001.1, read as the reverse complement.
GATGCTGCCGCGCTCTGTGCCACGTAGGCGATGCGCAAGCCGCGCAGACGGCGCAAGGTCTCGGGCGCTGCGCTCACCAGCTCTTGGCCATCGAAACGCACCGAGCCGCCGCTGATGCGACAGCCGTCGCGGACGTAGCCCATGGCCGCCAGGCCCAAGGTCGATTTGCCCGCCCCCGATTCGCCGATCAGCCCCAGCACCTCGCCTCGCGCCAGGGTCAGGTCGATGCCCTTGATCAGCGGGTGCCAGGCATCGTCGTGGTGGCCGTCGATGCGCAGATTACGGATTTCCAGCAATGATTGGCTCATGTTCAGCACTCCTTGAGGCCACTGGCCGTGTGCAGCACCCAGTCCACGACGAAGTTCACGCTGACGGTGATCAGCGCCACGGCCAGCGCCGGCAATAGTGGGCTGACGTCACCGAAGGTGATCAGCACGGCGTTGTCACGCACCATGCTGCCCCAGTCGGCGGTCGGTGGCTGGATACCCAGGCCCAGGAACGACAAGGCACTGATGAACAGAAAGACAAAACAGAAGCGCAGGCCGAACTCGGCGATCAACGGCGCTGCGGCATTGGGCAGCACCTCGCGGCTGACCAGCCACCACAGTCCCTCCCCGCGCAGGCGCGCGGCCTCGACGAAGTCCTGTACCACCACTGTCATTGCCACCGCCCGTGCCAGGCGGAACACCCGGGTGGCATCGAGCAGTGCGATCACCAGCACCAACGAGGTGGCCGTGGTGCCGACTACGCTCAGGATCAGCAAGGCGAAGATCAGCTGCGGGATGGCCATCAACACATCTACCAGGCGCGACAGGCCCTGGTCGATCCAGCCGCCCTTGATCGCCGCGACCAGGCCGCAAAAGCCGCCCACGGCAAAGGCCAGGGCAGTGGTCAGAAAAGCGATCCCCAAGGTATTGCGCGCGCCATAGACCAGACGGCTGAACATGTCGCGACCCAGGTTGTCGGTGCCCAGCAGGAACTGCCCACCCCAGGGCGCGAAGCCCTCGCCCACCACCTCGGTCTCGCCGAATGGCGCCAGTACCGGAGCAAACAATGCCACCAGCACATACAGGACGATCACCAGCAAACCGAACTTGGCGCTCAGCGGCGCACGCTGCAATTGCTTGAACAGGCTCATCGGCTACCCCTTCGGATGCATCAGGCGCGGATTGCTGGCGATCGACAGCACATCGGCACTGGTGTTGAGCAGAATGTAGGTGGCGGCGAAGATCAGGCTGCAGGCCTGCACCACCGGGATGTCGCGCTTGGCGACAGAATCCACCAGCAGTTGGCCCAGGCCTGGGTAGACGAACACCACCTCGACCACCACCACCCCCACCACCAGATACGCCAGGTTCAACGCCACCACGTTGATGATTGGCGCCAAGGCGTTGGGCAAGGCATGGCGGAAGATGACTCGCGCCGGCGAGATGCCCTTGAGCCGGGCCATCTCGATGTAGGGGCTGGCCAGCAGGTTGATCAGCGACGCACGGGTCATGCGCATCATCTGCGCGACCACCACCAGGGCCAGGGTCAGCACCGGCAGCAACGAGCGCTCCAGCACTTCGCCCAGGGAGGCATCAGGCGACAGGTTGGAAATGCTCGGCAGCCAGGCCAGCTTCACCGCGAATACTAGGATCAGGATGTAGGCGACGAAGAACTCCGGAAACGACACCGCCGTCAGCGCACTGGTGTTGAGCAACCGGTCGAACCAACTGTTGCGGTACAGCGCCGCCAGCATGCCCAATAGCAAGGCCAACGGCACCGAGACCAGCGCCGCCAGCAGCGCCAGGCTGAAGGTGTTGCCCAGTCGCGCGCCGATCAGCTCTGCGATCGGCCGCTGGTTGGCCAGCGATACACCCAGATCACCGTGCAACAGCTGCCAGGCCCAGTGGCCGAAGCGGCTCCAGGCCGGCATGTCCAGACCCAGTTGTGCCCGCAGCGCCGCGACGGTTTCAGGGGTGGCCGCCTGGCCCAGCATGGCCTGGGCGACATCGCCAGGCAGCATGCCCACGGCCAGGAAGATGATCACCGAGACGGCCAGCAGCGACAACAGGCCCAAGGCCAGGCGTCGCGCGAGTAATGAACCAAGACTATTCACCATGGGCTCCTCGTGCAGTAACGAAAGGGATCAGGCCTGCCACCAGCGCTCGATCAGCCGCAGGCCATCGAGTTCGCCATAGGGCGCGGTGACCCCGCCGTGGGTGACCCGACGCGAACGCGCCGCCACCGAGCTTGCGAACAGCGGCACGATGGCGCCGCCGTCGTCGCGGCACAGGGCCTGCATTTCGTTGTACATCTCCTGCCGCAGCGGCGCGTTCATCTCGCCACGGGCGGCATTGAGCAGCTGGTTGAAGCGGGCGTTGTCCCAGTGCGTCTCGTTCCAGGCTGCGCCTTTTGCATAGCCGATGCTGAACATGCGGTCGGCGGTCAGGCTGCTGTACCAGAACGAAGTGGTGAACGGCTGCTTCATCCATACGTTGGTGAAGAAGCCATCGGCCGGTTCGCGCACCACATCGATGTCGATACCCGACTTGCGCGCCTGCTCCTTGAACAGCACCGAAGCGTCCACCGCGCCGGTATAGGCGGCGTCCGAAGCCTGCAAACGCACCTTGAGCGCGTCCAGCCCAGCCTGGCGCAGATGGAAACGGGCTTTGTCCGGGTCGTAGGCGCGCTGTTCGAGCGCCGGGTTGATGAAGCGGCTGCCCGGCTGGATCGGATGGTCGTTGCCGATCTGGCCGTAGCCATGCAGCACTGAAGTCAACAAGGCCTGGCGGTCGATGGCGTACTTGAGCGCCAAACGCACGTCGTTGTTCTTGAACTGGGTGCTGTCGCAGAGCATGGGGAAGGTGTAGTGCTGGGCGCCCTTGGTCTCTTCGATCACCAACTGCGGGTTGCGCTTGAGCAGCGCCACGGTCTTGAGATCGACCTTGTTGATCACGTCCACCTGGCCGGTGACCAGGGCATTGACCCGCGCAGCGCCATCGGCGATGGCCAGCAGTTCGGCGCTGGCAAAATGCGCACGACCGGGCTTCCAGTAGTTCGGGTTGCGCTCCAGGTCCATGCGCACGCCTGGCTCGAAGCGCTTGAGGCGGTAGCCGCCGGTGCCGTTGCCGGAGCGCCAGTCAGCCACACCGTCCTTGGCCGGCATGATCACCAGATGGTAATCGGCGACTACATAGGCGAAGTCGGCATTGCCCGAATGCAGCTCGAACACCACGGTGTCGTTGCCCTGGGCGCGGACCTGGGCGACATCGCCGAGCACGGTCTTGGCCGCCGAGGTGGATTTTTCGCCCAGGTGGTGCTGGATCGAGGCGACCACATCGTTGGCGTCCAGGGTCTTGCCATCGTGGAAGGTGACGCCCTGGCGCAGGGTGAAGGTCCAGACCTTGGCGTCGGGGCTGGACTCCCAGCGCTCGGCCAACTCTGGAATCGCCGTGCCGTCGACGCTGATTTCGCTCAGGGTGTTGTATACGGCCGAGAACCCGACAAACGTAAACGTATCGCTCCACGAGCCTGGGTCGCCGGAATCAGTGGTGCTGCCACCCGCCAGGCCCATGCGCAGGACGCCGCCGGCCTTAGGGGTGCCCTCCTCGGCCCAGCCCGACATCGGCAGGCCCAGCGAGAAGGCGCCGGCGAAGGTGGCCGCCGCCGCGCTGTACTTGAGGAAATCCCGACGCGGCAGGCCGCTATCGGGCATCGCTTGAGTGATCTTGTTCTTGTTATCGCTCATGGCATCGCCTCTGTTGAACCGCCAGGAAAGGTCTTGTTCGCCCGACGACCAAATATTTGTAATTGTCATCGTGACAAATACATTAGACTCAATGCCACGCCCCTGCCAAGTGAGATTTTCACAGGGGTGTAGACTTCGGTTTTTACCCAGGGACCTTTGCCGATGAGCCAGTCGACTCGCCTGATCACCGCCTCGTACATCCTCTCGTTCGTGGCCGCCAACGCACCGCAGAAACTGCGTACGGAGACCATCGCCAAGTGGGTCAAGGTCCATCCGGCACGGGTGCGCAGCCTGGCCTCGCAACTGGTCAAGGCCGACATTCTCAAGTCCTGGCGTGGCGCTCATGGCGGCCTGACCCTGGCCCGCCCGGCCAGCGAAATCACCCTGCGCGAGGTGTACGACGCGGTGCAGGAAAGCTCATTGATCGCCGAGAAGATCGACAACCCGTTTTCCGGGATGGAGGATCACTGCAAGGTGTACGAGGTGTTCACCCGTCTGTTCGCCATGCTCGAGGCGAACATGCGCCTGGATCTGGGGGCGATCACGGCCGATCAATTGTTCGTGGCGTTCGACAGGCCCGTGGAGGATGTGGCGGCGGGTTGATCCTTCCCTTCGCGTCCTCTTCACGGGTAAACCCGCTCCCAAAGGTTCACCGTTGCCCTAAAGCAGCGAGGTTGCTGTCGGAGCGGGTTTACCCGCGAATGGGCTGCACAGCAGCCCTCCGGTCTCAGAGCTGAACCGCCTTCACTTCGATGAACTCACCCAACCCCTCCTCGCCCCACTCGCGCCCGTTTCCGGACTGTTTGTAGCCGCCAAACGGTGCCCGGTAGTTGAACCCGCCACCGTTGACGAAGCACTGCCCGGCACGCATCTGTCGGGCCAAGGCCAGCCCACGCTCGCGATCGCCTGCCCACACTGCGCTGGACAAGCCAAACGGCGAGTCGTTGGCCATCGAAATAGCCTGCTGCTCATCGGCATACGGGATCAGGCACAGTACCGGCCCGAAGCTCTCTTCCTGGGCGATGCGCATGCGGTTGTCGACATCGGCGAACAGCGTCGGCGCAACGTAGAATCCACGCTCGAACCCAGGCGCCGAATCACCACCGCACAACAATCGCGCGCCCTCTTCCTGCCCCAGGCGGATGTAGTCGAGCACCGTGCGCCGCTGCCCTGCCGAACACATCGGCCCCAGAAAACTCTGCGGATCACGCGGATCGCCCATGACCAGCGCACGCGTCTCGGCCAAGGCGATCTCCAAGGCCTCGGCGTAGCGCTCGACCGGCAGCAGCATGCGGGTCAACGCCGTGCACGTCTGTCCGGAGTTGATCATCACGTCCTGCACACCATGGCGCACCGCCGCTTCCAGGTCGGCGTCGGCGGTGATCAGCAGCGGCGACTTGCCGCCCAGTTCGAGGCACACCCGTTTGACCGTCGGCGCCGCCGCCTGGGACACCCGCACCCCAGCGCCGGTAGAGCCGGTGAATGACACCATGTCTACCTGCGGATGCCGGGCCAGCGCCTCGCCCACCTTCGACCCCGGCCCGCTGACCAGGTTGAACACCCCGGCCGGCAGCCCAATGGCGTCGATCATCTCAGCCAGCAAGAAGGCGTGCAGCGGCGTCTCCTGGCTCGGCTTGACCACCACCGTGCAACCGGCAGCCAAGGCCGGTGCCAGCTTGCCGATCATCTGGTGCAGCGGGTAGTTCCACGGGTTGATGAAGGCACACACGCCCACCGCCTCGCGGTACACCAGCGAGTTACCGACTTCACGCACCTCATCCATCAAGCCAGCCAGTTCGACATACTGCTCCAGCCCTTCGATTGGCCCGTCGACCTGCACCATCTGGCACCACTGCACCGGCATGCCCAGTTCGCTGGTGATCACATCGGCCATTTCTCCGGCCCGCGCACGCAATTGCTCGGCCAAGGCACGGATATAGCCTGCACGCCGGCTCGATGGCGTATGCGACCACTCAGCGAACGCCCTTCGCGCCGCATTCACCGCCCGCTCCACATCCTGCTCGTCACCCAGCGGCACACGGCCGATGGCAACTTCGCTGGCCGGGTCGATGACCTCGGCCATCCTCTGCCCGCTCGGCACCTGCCAGGCGCCGTCGATGTAAAGCCGCGCGTACTCACGCATGAGTCTGCTCCTTCATCAGTTCGGCGGCGCACCGGGCGATGCGTCGGCACGCCTCTTCCAGCGCCTGTGCACCGACCACCAGGCCAAGGCGGATATGCCCGGCAGCGCTCGGGCCGAAGGCCTCGCCCGCCAGTACCGATACACCCTGACTATCCAGCAGGCGGTCGGCGAAGGCCTGGGCACTGAGGCCGGTTTCGCGGATATCGACCATCACGAACATGCCCCCATCAGGCTTGAGCGCCTTGATACCCGGGCAACCAGCCAGACGCTCGCAGACCAGGTCACGGCGCTGGCGGTACGCCAGGCGCATTGCCTCAAGCTCCGGCAGCTGTTGCTCCAGTGCCGCCACCGCAGCGTCCTGGATGAAGTCGGGGGAGCCGTAGAGCATGCACAGGGCGAGATTTTCCAGATGGTCCGCCAGCGCGGTCGAACCCACCACCCAGCCCACCCGCCAGCCGGTCATCGCGTGCGACTTGGACAGGCTGTTGAGGGTCGCCGTGCGTTCGGCCATGCCCGGCAGGCTGCCGGGGCTGACATGCTCGCCCTCGTACAAAAGCTCGCTGTACACCTCATCGGAGATCAGCCACAGGTCATGGGCGATGCACAGCTCGGCCAGCGCCTCCCAGGTGGCGCGCGGCAGGCTCGCGCCCGAAGGGTTGTGCGGGCTGTTCAGTGCCAAGGCACGGGTACGCGGGGTGATACGTGCCGCCACATCCTCGGGGCACACGCGGAACCCGTTCTCAGGCTTGACCGGCACCGGCACCACCGTCGCGCCACAGGCGCCGAACACGGCCTCGTAGGTCACGTACATGGGTTCGGCGACGATCACCTCGTCGCCCGGATCGAGCACGCACTGGGCCACGCAGAACAACGCGCACTGCGCACCGGCCAGCACCGTGACCTGGTCGGCGCTCACCGCCTGGCCGCTGCGTTGCTGGTGGCGACGGGCAATGGCCTGGCGCAGGGCCAGCTTGCCGCGTACATCCGAATAATGGGTGTGGCCATCGCGCAGGCTATCGATGGCCGCCTCGACGATGGGCGCCGGCGTGTCGAAATCCGGATCTCCCACCGACAGCAACAGGACGTCCTTGCCCTCGGCCTGCATCGCAAGGGCGCGGTAGTGGATGTCCCAGGCGGCGGCGCCGTCGCCGGCGATGCGTTGGGTCAGCTTGGCAAAGCGCATGAGCGTCTCCTATGAAGGCGTCAGTCGACGAGGATCTTCGGGTTGGCACTACCCCAGACCGTGTAGAGGTCGGCCAGCAGCGCGTCATTGATTTCTTCCATTTCGCTCTGGGTGATTTCACCGCCCGCCTGCTTGCCGAACAGCACCACCTCGTTGCCATTCTTGACGTCAGGGAAATCGGTGACATCCACCATCAGGGTGTTCATCGACACCTTGCCTACCACCGGCACACGGTGACCGTTGATCAGCACATGGCCTTTGTTGGTGAACACCCTGCGATAGCCATCGGAGTAGCCGACGGTGATGTTGGCCAGGCGCGAATCGCGGCTCAGGGTGAAGGTGCGGTCATAGCCGACGGTGTTGCCGGCCGGGTAACTGTGCACAGCCGCCACGCGGGACTTGAACTGCATGGCGCGGCGGTACTCGGTGTGGCTGGGCACGGTGTCGCCGAACAGCGCGCCGCCGGTGCGTACCATGTCCAGGCGCGCTTCGGGCACCTCCAGGGTGGCGAAGGAGTTGGCCGCGTGCAGGGTCAGCTTGCGGCGGTCGAGTTTGGCATGCTTGATCAGCCAGTCGCTCTGCTCCTTGAAGGCGGCCAGGCCCTTGCGCACGTCGTCCTTGTCTTCGACGGCGAAGTGGGTCATCAGCGCGACCAGTTCCAGGTTCGGCTGCTCGGCGATCTCCAGTGCTTCACCACGGCCCGACCAACTGGCCATTTCCACGCCGTTGCGGCTCATCCCGCTGGAGTTCAGGGCCAGGTGGATACGCAGGGTCTTGCCGTGGCGCTGGGCGATCGCCGCCACCTGGCGGGCGAACTCGGCGCTGCCGACCAACTCGTCCATGTTGTACTGCAAGGCGTCTTCCACCTCGCTCACGCTGGCCAGGCGCACCCGCACCAGTTGCCCTTTGAAGCCGCTGGCACGGACCACACGGGCTTCCTCGTTGCTCGCCACCGCCACGCACGGCACATCCAAGGCGATGATCGAGGGCATTACCAGACCAATACCGTGGCCATAGGCGTCAGCCTTGAGCACCGCGCACAGCTTGGATTTACCGTTCAGTTCTGCCTGCAGGGTCCGGATGTTGTGTTCGATGGCGCTCTTGCTGATCTCGACCCAGGCGTTACTGTTCTGGATGGTCAGGGCGTTGATGCCGTTGTCCATCGACAACGGCGGTGCGGCGTACAGCGGGGCCTGGGCGGCCAGCAGGGCCAGGGAGGCGGCAAGAAGGGTACGACGGAATGGCATCATGCTTGTTCTCTATTTGTTGTCCTGAAGGTGCGGTCAACGGGCACAGGCGTGCTTGAGTTCGATGAAGGTCACGCCTGGCGTGGCAAATCCGTCGACCAGATCCGATTGCAACTCGTCCAGACTGCGCGGCTGGCGCACGGCGCACCCAAAGGCGCGGGCCAGGCCGATGAAGTCCGGGTTGCGTGGCAATACGCCAATCGGTTCGATGTCCAGGCCCAGCATGTCGTCACGAATCTGCCCCAAGGCGTCGTTGTTCCACAGCAGCACCACCAGCGGGCGGTCGAGCTCTTCAACGGCGGTGGCCAATTCCTGGGCGGTATAGAGGAAGCCGCCATCACCCACCAGCACCAGGCCCGGGCGGTCTTCGGTGGCGAACATACCGCCGATGCCGGCCGGCAGGCCGTAGCCCAGGGTGCCGTAGCCGGTCGGGTGCAGCCAGCTGCGCGGTGCCCGGCTGGTGAAGGCGTAGTTGCCGGTGTAGGCGAGTTGGGTCATGTCGGTGCTGATGAAGGCGTTTTCCGGCAGTGCGGCGGCGATGCGGTCGAGAATCGCCTGGTGAATCGCCTGCAGCGGCGCATGCCCTGCCCGGATCGCCTGGCGCAGGTTGTTGACGGCCGCGATGGCGGCACCGGCATCGCGGGTGGCCTGCGGCAGATGCTCCAGCAGGCTGGCCAGGGTCTGCCGGGCATCGCCGTGCAGGGCAATCGCGCAGGGGTAGAAGTCGTTGAACTTGCGTGGGTCGATGTCCACCCGCAGCAGTTCGCCGGCCAATGGCAGACGTTCACGCCAGAAATCGGTATCGGCCATCTCGGTGCCTACCGCCAGCACCACATCGGCCTCGCCGATCATTTGCCAGCCCGGTTCGACGCACAGGCTGGCACCGGCATTGAGCGGCGCCTGCGGGGCTAGCAGGCCCTTGCCGGCGACACTGGTGAACACCGGTGCGGCCAGGCGCGTACTCAGTTGCGCGAGCTCAGCCGCCGCGTGCAAAGCGCCACCGCCCGCGATGATCATCGGCCGCTTGGCGTTGGCCAGCTTGACGGCAGCCTGCTGCAGACTGTCGCGATCCGGCAGGCCGCGCCCTGGGCGGCGCACCACGTCATTGCTCCAGTCGCGGGTGACCGGCGCGGCCAGCACATCCAGCGGCACCGAGATGTGCACCGGACGCGGACGCTCGCTGTCGAACACCGCCCAGGCACGGGCGATCAGCTCCGGCAGGTCCTCGGTGCTCAGCGCCACGGCGGAGAATGCGGTGATCGGCGCGGTCATGGCGCGCTGGTCCTGGGTCTCGTGCAGACAGCCCCAGCCTTTGCCCAGGCTTGCGGTGTGGTTGACGCTGGAAATCACCAACATCGGGATGGAATCGGCGTAGGCCTGGCCGATGGCGGTGGCAGCGTTGGTCACACCAGGGCCGGTGATGACGAAGCACACTCCCGGCTTGCCACTGACCCGCGCATAGCCGTCGGCCATGAAGCCCGCGCCTTGTTCATGGCGGGTCAGCACATGGCGGATGCCGCTGCCCGGCAGCCCCCGGTACAGCTCCAGGGTGTGTACCCCGGGGATACCGAACACCGTGTCGACCCCATAGTTGCTCAACAGCCGTACCAGGGCTTGGCCGCCGGTCAAAGGACGTTCATGCATGTTGTTCTCCTTGCGCCTGGCCGAGGCGGATCAGCGCGTCGACCGCGGTGGTGCCTTGGGCACCGACCATCAATGGGTTTACGTCGAGCTCCAGCAACTGGCCGGCGTTTTCGCAGGCGTAGTCGGCCACCGCGCGGATCGCCGCCACCAAGGCGTCGAGATCGGCGGCCGGGCGGCCACGGAAACCTTGCAACAGACCGGCGCTGCGCAGGCCCAGCACGGCGTTGCGGATGGCGCCGTCGGTGGTCGGCAGCAGCAGATTGACGCTGTCCTTGAGCAATTCCACCAGCACCCCACCGGCACCGATCACCAAGGCCAGGGCAAAATCGTTCTCGCGCTTGATGCCGACGATCAGCTCGGCCAACGGCGCCTGGGCCATGGGCTCGAGCAACACCTGGTCGAACGGCACGCCAGGGGCGTAGGCCGCGATGCGCCCGTGCATCTGCTCGAGCGCCGCTTGCAGGGCGTCGGCATCGCGCAGGTTCAGGGCCACCGCGCCGGCTTCGGTCTTGTGCGGCAATTGTGCGCTGACCGCCTTGAGCACCAGCGGGTAGCCGACGCGTGCGGCATCCTTGAGTGCCTGCTCGGGCGTGCTCAGCACACCGCCAGGTACCGGCAGGCCAAAGGCACGCAGCGCCTGCTTGGATTGCCATTCATCGAGCAGTTGCGCCTGGCCACCCAGGGCCTGCGGGCACAGTGGCACCAAGGCCGACTCGCCCAGCTCCAGCAAGCGCTGGCGGTTGCGCTGGTAGGCAACGATCCGCCCCCAGGCCGCCAGGCCATCTTCCACGCCCTGCAATGCGGCGATGCCTCGCGCATGCAGGCGTTCGCGGGCGCTGGCCGGCAGCAGCTCAGGGAAGGCCGAGGTGACGAAGCCGATTTTGCCGTGGCGCTGCAAGGCATCGCAGTACAGCCCCAGCAGCAGGTCGCACTCCTTGCGCTCGCCGGTGAACTCCGCCGGGTAATCCAGCACCAGCATGGCCGCATCGGCATCGGTTTGCAGGGCGCTGTCGAGCATGCGCTCGAGCGCCGCGCCATCGCCCCAGATCGCCGTGGTGAAGTCCAGTGGGTTGACCAGGTTGGCGTAGGCCGGCAACACCTGGGCCAACTCATCCACCTGCATTTGCTCAAGCTTGGGCAAGGCCAGGTGGTTGCGCTCGGCGTAGTCGGCGATCAGGCCCGCATCGCCTCCGGAGCACGCCAGGGCGATCAATCGGCCATCCTGGGGCAAGTGGCCGCAGGCGGCCGCCTTGAGGGTTTCGGCAAAACTGACCGGGCCGCTCACGCGGATCACGCCCAAGCGCTGGAACAGGCTGTCGTACAGGGCATCGGAGCCCGACAGCGAGCTGGTGTGGCTCAGGGCGAGCTCGGCGCCGATCTGCGACACGCCGGTCTTCAAAGCGATGATCGGGATGCCCCGCTCCAACGCCTTGTGTGCGGCACGGGCAAAGCCCGGCACGTTCTTCAGGCCTTCCAGGTGCAGGCCGATGGCGGTAACGCGAGGGTCGTCGAGTAGCACGTCCATCAGCTCGGCCACGCCCAACTGCGCCTGGTTGCCCACCGAGGCCATGTAGGCCACCGGCAGCGAGCGGTCGCTCATGGACAGGTTGTAGGCGAAATTGCCGCTCTGGGTGAGGATCGCCACGCCCTTCTCCACCTGTTTGCCGCCGTGGGCAACCGGCCACAGGGCTGCGCCATGCAGGTAATCGAGCAGGCCATAGCAGTTAGGGCCGAGCAAGGCCATAGAGCCGGCCGCCTCGAGCAGGCGCTGTTGCAGCACGCGCCCTTGCTCGCCGCTCTCGGCAAAGCCTGAGGCGTAGCAGATGGCGCCACCGGCGCCGATCGCGGCCAGGTCCTTGACGCATTGCAAGGTCAGGTCACGGTTGGTGGCGATGAACACCGCGTCCGGCCCACAGGGCAACTCGGCCACACTGGGCACGCACGGTACGCCATCGAGGCTTTCATGCTGTGGGTTCACCAGCCACATCTGGCCGGCGAAGCCGCCTTCGGCGCAGCGCTTGAGCGCCCGCGCCATGCTGCGCCCGCCGACGAAGGCCAGGTGCCGGGGCGCCAGCAGGCGCTTGAGGTTGTCACGAATCGAGTGCGACATGGGCAATCTCCAGGCCGATCAGCGCAGCAGCGGACGCAGCAGTTCGCGGGAAATGATGTGTCGCTGGATTTCGGATGTGCCCTCCCAGATCCGCTCGATCCGCGCGTTACGCCAGATGCGCTCGACCGGTCCCTCGTCCATCAGGCCCATGCCACCGAAGATCTGCACCGCCTCGTCAGCCACCTTGCCCAGCACTTCACTGGCGAACAGCTTGGCCATGCCGGCCTCGCCGTCGGTCATGCTGCCTTGGTCCATCTTCCAGGCGGTGTGCAGGGTCAGCAGTTCCGCGGCGCGGATCTGGGTGGCCATGTCGGCGAGCTTGAACGACACGCCCTGGTAGCTGCCGATGGCCTGGCCGAACTGCTTGCGGTCGGCGGACCACTGCAGGGAAAGATCAAGGGCGCGCTGGGCCTGGCCCACGCAGTTGGCGGCCACCATCACCCGACCTGCGGTGAGCCAGGCGTTGGCCACCTCCCAGCCTTTGTCCACCTCGCCCAGCACCTTGCTGGCCGGCACGCGGCAGTCGTCGAAGAACAGCTCGTAGGTGTGGTAGCCACGGTTGCTCACGCACTTGGGGCCACGGCGGATGGTCATGCCTGGCGTACCGCGGTCGACCAAGAAGGCCGTCACGGCATTGCGCTTGCGGCCGTTGTGTTCGTAGGTGTCGGTGACCGCGAAGACGATGGCGAAGTCGGCGTGGCCGGCGTGACTGATGAAGTGCTTGCTGCCATTGATGACGAAATCGTCACCGTCGCGTACAGCGCGGGTCTTGATGGCATTGGCGTCGGAGCCGGCGCCCGGCTCGGTGAGGGCGAAGCAATCGATCTTCTCGCCTTGCACGCACGGCAGCAGGTAGTCGTTGATCTGCTCGTCCTTACAGGCCATGAGGATCTTTGAGGGGCGCGCCACGAACACGTGCAAGGCCCAGGAAACCTTGGACAACTCACGCTCGATCAGCGCCTGGGACAGATAATCCAGGCCACCGCCGCCGACTTCCTCGGGCATGTTGAAGGCATAGAACCCAGCCGCGATCGCTTTGCCGCGGATCTGCGCCGCCAGCTCCGGCGACACCGCATCGGCGCGGTCCACCTCTTCCTCATAGGGCAGCAGCTCTTTGGTCAGGAAGCTGCGTACCGCTTCCACCAACATTTCTTGTTCTTGGGTCAGTTGGAAATTCATCTGGAATCGTCCTGAAGAAGGTCGTGTAAGGGGTTATTTACCAACGAATTCTGGCGCGCGTCGTTCGACCGAAGCCCGTAGCGCCTCGGCGCCGTCCTGGCTGCGCCCGCACAGCAGGCCTGCGGCAAGCTCGGCTTCCAGCTGCTCGCTCAAGGTGCGCTGGGCTCCGTCACGGATCAGGCGCTTGGTCTGGGCGTAGGCGAAAGTCGGCCCCTTGGCCAGGCGAGCGGCCAGTTCGGCAGTGACGGTCGGCAACTGGTCATCGGCGCACACCTCGCTCACCAGTCCGGCAGCCAGGGCGCGCTCGGCGCCCCACAGCTCGTCCAAGAACAACAAACGCTTGGCCTGCTCGGTACCGATCAGCCGTGGCAAGTGCCAGCTGGCACCGGCGTCCGGGCTGTAGGCCATGCTGGTGTAACCGGCCTTGAAGCGCGCCGAGGCGGCGGCGATACGCAGGTCGCAGCACAGGCTCAGGTCCATCCCGGCGCCGACGGCGGTGCCGTTGATGGCGGCGATGGTGGGTTTGTCCAGGCTGTGCAGACGCTGCATCAAGGCGTGGGCGGTCTCGGTCCAGCCGTAGCTTTCCAGGGCACCGCGGGCTTCGGCCTCGGCCCACTCGGCCAGGTCCGCGCCTGCGCAGAAGCTGCGCCCAGTGCCGGTCAGCACCACCACCCGCACGGCTGGATCGGTGTTGAAGGCTTCCAGCAGTGCGTGCAGTTGCTTGAGGCTGGGGATGTCCAGCGCGTTGCGTTGCTCGGGGCGGTTCAGGGTGATCCAGGCAACGCCGGCTTCGACCTTGCTCAGCAGTGAGGACGGGCTAGTCATGGGAGGCCTCGATATTGTTGTTGGTGGGTATGAGGGGGACGACTTGGGAGAGATACTAAACAAGTGTTCAACAAGACGGCAATCGGGGCCTGAGTTACTGTAACAACTCAATAAAGCGCTATATCTAATTGTTTTATAAGAGTATTTCTCCAACAGAAAAGGCTTTGATGCGTCGGCTGTTACAACTTCGCACAACTACGGTTTTGCACTGACGGCGCCAAAGCATTCGCGGGTAAGCCCGCTCCCACAGGGCTTGTGCAACACCCTGCAGGAGCGGGCTTACCCGCTTATAGGCACCGCCACTGTCACGTCATACGCCAGGCGCGCTCGGCTCGAAGGCCCCCTGCCGACGACGGTTGATCAGGAAGTACGCCGCGTAGCACACGGCAATGAAGCCAAAGCCCCAGTACAGCGACGGACGCTGGGTCTCGTCCAAGGCCAGGAACACGAACAACGAACTGCACAAGGTGATGCACAGCAGCGGCACCAGGGGGTACAGCGGCGCGCGGTACTTGAGCTCCTCAAGCTTGCCGCCATCACGCAGGAAGGCTTTGCGGAAGCGGTACTGAGCCAGGGCAATGACGATCCAGGTCACGGTGCCGGACATTCCGCTCACCGCCATCAACACCATGAACAGGGTGTCGGCGGCGACGAAACTGGTCATCAGCGAGATCAAAGCGAAGCACAAGGTGATGCTCAGCGCCCGCAGCGGCACGCCGCGCTTGCTCAGCGGCGACAGGCTCTTGGGCGCCATGCCGGTCTTGGACATGGCCCAGAGGATACGCGTGGAGGCATACAGCCCCGAGTTACCCACCGACAGGATCGCGGTGAGGATCACAAAGTTCATCAGGTCCGCCGCGTAAGGGATACCGACCATGTCGAACACTTGCACGAACGGGCTTTCCATCAGGCCGGCCTGCTCGTGCGGCACGATGGCCGAGAGCACGGCGATGGCCAGCACATAGAAGATCAGGACGCGGAACACCACGTTGCGCACAGCGCGAGGGATGCTCTTTTCCGGATGCTCGGTCTCGCCCGCGGCCACGCCCATGATCTCGCAACCCTGGAAGGCGTACACCACGGTCATCATGACCGCGAACACCGCCGACAGCCCATGGGGGAACAGCGAATCGCCAATGAGGTTGTCGAGCATCGGGGCCGGCGTCCCATTGTTCAGCGGAATGCCGCCGAAGATCACCAACAGGCCGATCACGATAAAGCCCAGGATGGTCGCGACCTTGATGCCCGAGAACCAATACTCGGCCTCACCGAAGGCGCGGGTGGCCAGGGCATTGAGTCCGAACAGCACGGCGACGAACAGCGCCGACCAATACCAGATCGGCACCTCGGGGAACCAACGGGTCATCAGCATGCCGGCGGCGGTGAACTCAAGGCCCACGGTGGTGGCCCAGCTCATCCAGTACACCCAGCCGATCATGAACCCCGTGGCCGGGCCGATGAACTTGGTGGCATGGGCCTGGAACGAACCGGACACGGGCATCTGCACCGACAGCTCGCCCAGGCAGACCATGACCAGGTACATCAGAAGGCCCGCGACCAAATAAGCCAGGATCGCCCCCATCGGGCCGCCCTGGTTGATCGTGACCCCCGAGCCCATGAACAGGCCGGTGCCGATCACCCCGCCCAGCGACAGCATGAAGATGTGCCGGCTCTTGAGCGCACGGGTCAGTTGGATGCCTTTGCGGTCAGTGGATTCAGACATGGCGCACCTCGACCTGGCAGGCGCACTGGGCGGGAAGACAATTCAGGAGGTCTTGAGCTTTACGGCATTTCATTATTCTTATCTCCAATAAGCCTCATGGACCGTGTGGAGCACGGTTGCCATCGATTATTGGAAACGGATGTAAGGTGCCGTTGTACGGACGGATCAAAGATGTAAAAAGTCGTAACTTTTTTGTACGTCAGCCCTGGATCAGCTGTTCCAAGGTGGTGCGGGCCAGGCGGATCTGCTCGGCCAGCGGTTCGCTCAAGGCTTCGAATGCCCCAGCATCTCCCTTCAACCCGACGTTCTCCAGGTGTCGTAACGTCGTCGCCAGGCCCGCAAAGCCCAACGAATCGCAGCTGCCCGCCAGACGATGGGCCAAGTGGACCACCTCTGTGCAGTCACCTGCCTTCAGCGCCTCCCCCAGCGCCGCCTCGTGCTGATCGATCGCCTGGCGCAGAACCACGAGCAGACCTTGCAGTTTCTGCTCGCCCAGTAACGCGCGGTGGGTCTGCAGCAAGGCCCAGTCCATCGACGCCTCGGGCACTTGTGCGTCCACCACCGGCGTCAGGTCAACCAGAGCCTCGCGCAGGCTGTCCAGCTTCAAAGGCTTGGCCAGCACGCCCTGCATCCCAGCCTCCAGGTAACCGGGCACCTGCGCCGGTTGCACACCTGCGGTCAAAGCCAGAATGCGCGTCTCACGGTTGAGCCCTGGCGTAGCGCGGATGAGGCGGCACAATTCCACCCCGCTCATCCCAGGCAGGTGCACGTCCAGCAGGATCAGGTCGAACCGGCACTCGGCGCACGCTTGAAGGGCTTGCTGGGCATGCTCGGCGAAACTGACTTGGTGGCCATCTCGGGTGAGCAACCCCCCGGCGACTTCTCGGTTCAGCGCCACGTCCTCGACCACCAGAATTTTCAGTGGTGACAGGGCCTGGCGTACCAGCGCCTGGGTCTTAGGCTGCCGACCGCAGGCCAGGTCCAGCTCGAACCAGAAGCAGCTGCCCTGCCCCTCGACGCTGTCCAGGCCGATGCGCCCGCCGAGTTTCTCCACCAGGTGCTTGCAGATCGCCAGGCCAAGGCCGGTACCGCCGTAGCGCCTGGCCACGGCTTCGCTGGCCTGGGTGAAACGATCGAAGATCTTCGCCTGCATGGCAGGGGCGATGCCGATGCCATCGTCACTTACGTTCACCCGCACCCGTTGCAGGTCCATCCGCGGCTCCAGCACCTGCACCTGCAGCGTGACCTGCCCGTGTTCGGTGAACTTGATGGCGTTGGCCAACAGGTTGCTCAGTACCTGGCGCAGGTACTGTTCGGCGCCGTGCTGGAACTCGGCCAGCTGTTCGTCGATGTGGCAGTGCAGGCGGTTGCCGTTGTCGACAGCCCTGGGCTCGAGCAGGGTCATGACTTCCTGGCACAACTGGCGCAGGGAGAAGTCGACCATTTCCGGACGGCTCTCGCCTTCTTCCAGGCGGGCGAAATAGAGCACTTCGTTGAGAATCGCCAGCAATCCCTCGCCGGCCTTGTACAACGCTTCCAGGCGCTCGCGGTCACGCAGCGCCAGGCTGCCGCCGCGCAGCAGCTCGGCCATGCCCAGGATGCCATTGAGCGGCGTGCGCAGTTCATGGCTCATGGTCGCCAGGAACCTGGACTTGGCCAGGTTGGCCGCCTCCGCCTCGTCCTTGGCCCTGGCCAGGCTCGCGGTGCGCCGCTCGACCATCGCCTGTAGCTCGTCGCGCTTGTCCTGCAAGGCCAGGCGATCCAATTCGCGGCGCTCGATGTCCCGCAGGATGGCCCGGCGCATGTCATCCAGGGCATGGGCCACGGTGTCGATCTCGTCCGGACGGGCCGAGCGGCGCCGGGCCAGGCGCAGCGGTTCCTGCCACTGCCCCGCACCGATACGCCGTGCGAATTCGGCCATCACTTGCAGGTGGCGCGTCACCAGGCGGTAGAACAGCCCGGACAGCGCCACCGCAAGGCCGCAGAGGAACACGCCCATCCACAACAGGCTGGTCAGCCCCGTGGCAAACAATCGCCGATGCACAGCGCCCAGGTCGATGCTGACCTCCAGCTCGCCCAAGTGCCGCGCAGGCCCGGACGGCGGTTGGTAATCCAGGGCGAAACGTTCGATGCGCAGCGGCCCCTTGGGCGTGGCGTCGCCGCGCAGCAGCCTGAAGTCTTCGCTGATCAGCCGCACCCGCGCCACGTCGGAAAAGTCCACCAACCCACGCAGTTGCACGTCCAGTTGCGCCTCGTCCAGATCCCACAGGCTGCGCTCCAGGCTCGCCAGGTAGCCGGCGCGGATCAACGCCATGCGCGCCTCGATGTCGCGCATTTCCCGGCGGTACTCGAAGTACAGCTGGACGGAGCTTGCCAGCACGGTAAAGCACAGGCTGAACAGAAAGATGAACAGCAGCAGGCGGCGCAGCAGGCCGTCGGTGTGCAGGCGGATCATCGGGCGTCCACCGGCAGGTTGATCATGTCGCGGTAAGTCACTTCGCTCTGCTCCAGCCAACGCTGGATTTCGCCAGCCTCGGTCATCTTGCGCAACTGCTGGTCGATGGCATCCATGCGCCGGCTCAAAGGGGAATGTCGCGAAACCGCAACGCGCAGATAATCCACGCTCAGTGCGGTGGGTAAGGCGTGGATATCCTTGGCCCCAGGCAGGTGCTCGACGAACAGCTGGCCGGTACGCCGCTCCTGGATCACGAAGTCGATGCGACCACGGATCAGCTTGCCGAAGTTCTGCTGGCTGGAGGACACCCATTCGATGTTCTGGTGCCGCGCCACGAAACGGTCGAACTCAGGCCCATAGCTTTCGCCGTAGAGCAGACCGCCCCGGTAGCCGGCCAGGTCGTCCAGGTGCTCGAAGCGCACCGGCCGGCGCTGATTGACGAACACCGCCACCTCCTCGCGCAGCACCGGCACCGTGGAAAAGCGCATGCCCTGGTCGCGCTGGTCGCTGTTGTAGGCCAGCACCACATCGACCCGCCCTGCGGCGGCGTCCATCAGGCAGCGCTTCCAGTTGCCCAGCACAACGATCTCGACCTCGTAGCCCAAGCGCCCGAGCAACTCGCGCACCACGGTGGGTGCCAGGCCTCGGACCTGGCGGCCATCGCTCCAGGAAATCGGCGGGTACACCGGGTAGTCGCAGTAGCGGATGCGCTCGCCGGCCACACCGTGCAGGCTCACCAGCATCAGGGCCAGGGCGCACAGGCGGCCCATGGGCGTCAGGCCGCCACGCTGGCGGTGAACAGGTAACCGGTGCCGTGGATGGTGATGATCAGGTGCGGCTCGGCCGGATCGTCATGCAACTTGCGCCGCAGACGGCCGACCAGCACGTCGATGGAGCGGTCGTTGGGCACCCACTCGCGATTGCGGATCTGGTCCATCAATTGGTCGCGGGTCAGGGTATGGCCGCTGTTGCGCAGGAACACACTGAGCAGTTGGAACTCGCCGTGCGTGAGCAGGGTTTCGGCGCCGCGCGGGTCGATCAGGCGACGGCGATCGGTATCGAGCGCCCAATCGGCAAACTGCTTGAGCGACTGCACGCAGGCCGGCGCAGGCTTGGCGACACGAGCGTGGCGCACGCGGCGGATGAGGTTCTTGGCGCGCGAGACCAGCTCGCGTGGGTTGAGGGGTTTGATCACATAGTCGTCGGCGCCGCATTCCAGGCCGACGATACGGTCGATGTCGTCGTTGCGACCGGTGATCAGGATGATGCCGACTTCCGAGCGCACCCGCAGTTCGCGAGTCAGCGTCAGACCGTCCTTGCCCGGCAGGCGAATGTCGAGCAGCACCAGATCGACATCCTGGCTGGCGAGGAAGGCATCGGCCTGTTCGGCGGTGTCGGCACAGTGGACGTCGTAGCCTTCCTGGGACAGGTAGGCGTGCAGCAAGTCGCGAATAATCGGATCGTCATCGACGATCAGTACCCGAGGCGTCATTGCGTGTTGTCTCTTTTTTATAGGTGTTGTTCATCGAACCCGCGCCCGCAGCGTACTCGTTACTGAACAGCCGATCAACAGCCCCCACTGACACTGAAGCGACGTCGACCACCCGCCTGGAGACCATCGACCCAGGCCTCGCAGATCAACACCCCCTGTTCCGGCGAGAACGTCCCCGGGTTGAGCCCGGATTCCAGCCACAGCCCGTCGAGCAGTGCACTGAGGCTGATGGCCGCAAGGTCCGCATCGAAGCCTTCCCAGCCCTCCTCCGTGGCCAGTGACGCCAGCAGCTTGCTCAGTTCGTTGCGGTATTCACCGTAGGAATGGTCGTGGACCTGGTTGATCGCCTCGGCGGTCTTCACCGCCCCCCAGAATGCAAGCCACGCGTCGAGCAGCTTGGGGTCCAGTACGTCCGATCCGAACGATGCGCGAAAGAACGCCGACAGCCGCTCGCGGGCATTGGGCGCGGCCTTGGCCATGGCCTCGCGCAACAGGCCCATGACCCGCCCGGTGACCGCCATGTAGGCATCGGCCACCAGTTCATCCTTGCCCGAGTAGTGGTGGCTGATCAGCCCCACCGACACCCCTGCCTCGGCCGAGATCTTGCGGATCGACGCGCCCTGGAAGCCATGGCGTTTCAGGCACACCAAGGTCGCCTCCACCAGATTGGCCTTGCGCAGTTCCGGCAGCATGCGGTTGTAGCGGGCTTCCTGACTCATCGGTGCTCCTGGAGAAAAACAGCGTTATCGAGTTGGCACGCGCCTTTGGCAGCGGCGACTTTCATTCTCTGTGCGCCAGGGCGACTGGGGCTCCCACAAGGGGACTAGTCTGGCTGAACGACTGTACAACAAGCCAAGCACCGTGATAAACCCTCACGGCGCCCTCGCGCCAAGACCCCGATTCCAACAACAAAAGCGGCTGCCATGAACGACCTGATCACACGCGAGCTGGACCAAGGCCTGTTGACCCTGACCTTCAACCGCCTGGACAAGCTCAACGCCCTGAACATCGCCATGTACGAGCAGCTCGCCGAGCGGCTGCTGGCGGCTGACGAAGACCCGCAGGTGGACGTCATCGTGCTTACCGGCGGCCCGCAATGCTTCAGCGCCGGTAACGACCTGCGCGACTTTCTCGATAACCCGCCACGTGACCGGGACAGCCCGGTGTTTCACCTGATGCGTGTGGTCATGGGTGTGAAGAAACCACTGATCGCCGCCGTCAGCGGCGCGGCCATCGGCATCGGCAGCACCCTGCTGCTGCACTGTGACCAGGTGCTGGTCAGCCGCTCGGCCAAACTGCGCATGCCTTTCGCACCGCTAGGGGTGTGTCCGGAATTCGGCTCCAGCCTGCTGCTGCCTCGCCTGCTCGGCCATGCCCGCGCCGCTCGCCTGCTGCTGGCCAACGAACTGCTGACCGGCGAGCAGGCCGTGGACTGGGGCTTGGCCAACGAACTGCACGAAGACGGCGAGCAATGCCTGGCGGCGGCGCGGAAGCTTGCCCGGCGCCTGCAAGCGATGCCCCGTGAGTCACTGCTCATCAGCAAGCGCCTGATCAAAGAGGCCCATCGCGCCGAACTTGAGGCCACAGTCGAGCGTGAAAGCCAACTGTTCGTCGAACGCCTGCAAACCCCTGAAGCCAAGGCCGCCTTGCGCGCCCTGCTCAAGGACTGACCGCTCAGCCCTCGAAGGTTCGGACCAACTGGTCGATGACCAGACGAACCCGGGCCGTGTGACGCAAATCTTTGTGGGTGACCATCCACACCTCGTAAGGCGCGCTGCGTTCACGTGACGGCCAGACCCGCGCCAAGCCGTCGCGCTCGCCCAGGGCAATGGGAATCTCGCCGATTCCTAAGCCTTCGGCGATGGCGCGGCGCACCATCATGCTGGAGTTCACCGCTGCCACCACCCGCCCCTGGTCGATCACCTCATCGACCAGCGTCGGCACCGTCCGATCACGCCAGTACGGCTCATACATCACCAAATCGTGCCCTGCGAAACCACTGGCCGGCACCGGTTCGCCTTGGCGGGCCAGATAGTCGGTGCTGGCGTACAGGCCCATCGGCCAGCTCGCCAGCTTGCGCAGGATCAGGTCCGGGTTGTCCGGACGCTGGTTGCGGATGGCGATATCGGTCTCGCGTTGCGACAGGTTGACCAAATCCGAGGAGCCATGCAGCACCACGCGGATCTCAGGGTGGGCCAGGTGCAACTGACGCAGGGCTGGCATCACGAAATCGCAGGCCAGGGAATCGGTGGTGGAAATCCGCACCTCCCCAGCGCCTTCATTGTCTACCCCGCGAATACGCCGGGTGAGCTCAAGCGCCGCGCTTTCGACCTTCTGCGCGAGCGCGAACGCCTCCTCGCCAATGGCGGTCAGTTGATAGCCTGCGGGCGTTCGCAGGAACAGGGTCGACCCCAGGTCGGCCTCCAACGCAGCGATCCGTCGCCCTACGGTCGCCTGGTCGACCCGCAGCACGCGCGCGGCCCGGCGCAATGTCTGTTCGCGGCCCAGGGCCAGCAGGATCCTTGCGTCATCCCAATTCATCGATGGTCTTTCCTCACAGCACTTGTGCAACAGGGCGCCGCGAAATCGCCGCGCGCCCGGGGCCGACGAGTTCCGTACCCTTGGGAGCAAGTCGCCAACGCGGCCAACCTTCACCTCACAAGGGCACAGTACCCATGAACAACGTTTCCAACATGACCGCCATCGAGATCACCCAACCGGGCGGCCCCGATGTCCTCCAACCCACTCGCCGGACGATTCCCGAGCCTGCCGCACGCGAGGTCCTGATCAAGGTTCGCGCCGCAGGCGTCAATGGCCCGGACCTGCTCCAGCGCAAGGGCCTGTACGACCCACCCGCAGGTGCCTCGGACATCCCTGGCCTGGAGATCGCAGGTGAAGTCGTTGCCCTTGGCAGCGAAGTCCGAGGCTTTGCCGTTGGTGATCCGGTGATCGCACTGGTGACCGGTGGCGGCTACGCTGAATACGCCGTGGCCGACGAGCGTACCACCTTGCACCTGCCCGAGGGCCTGTCGATGATCGAAGCCGCGGCCCTGCCCGAGACGTTCATGACCGTCTGGGTCAACCTGTTCCAGCGAGGCGGGTTCAAAGCCGGCGAGTCGGTGCTGATCCACGGGGGCGTATCCGGTATCGGCACCACCGCGACGATGCTGGCCAAGGCCCTCGGTGCCTCGCGGATTTTCACCACCGTCGCCAACCCCGAACAGCAAGCGGCCAGCCAGGCCCTGGGTGCCGACGTTGCGATCGACTACAACCGTCAGGACTTCGTCGAGGAGGTCTTGCGCCATACCGAGGGCCAGGGTGTGGACGTGATCGTCGACATCATCGCCGGCGAATACATAGCGCGTAACTTCCAGGCCGCGGCCATGAACGGGCGGATCGTGCAGATTGGCGTCATCAAGGGCCCGGCGCCGCAGGTTGACCTGTTCCCGATGCTGGTCAAGCGCCTGACCCACACAGGCTCGACCTTGCGTGCACGAAGCGCAGACGACAAGGCGCAGATCATCACCGACCTGCAACGACACGTCTGGCCCCATGTGCGCAGTGGCGCGGTCAAGCCTCTGATCTTCCGCACCTTCGCCCTGGGCGATGCGGCCCAGGCCCACGCCTTGATGGAAAGCGGCCAGCACATGGGCAAGGTGGTGCTGACCGTCGACGCCTGACACCAAAGCAACTCACCCGGCGCCGACTTCCTTGAGCAGCGCAGCGGCCGCCAGCTTGCCCAGTGCATTGCCGGCCAACGGGCTGTCGCCGGTGAGCAGCTTGCGGTCCTGCAAGGTGGCGCCGGAAATGTCTTTGTTGATGATTTCCACGCCCAGGGCCTTGAGCTGCTCGCCGAACTTCCACGTCAGGTGCCCGGGCATGTAGCCAATGTCCGGGGTCTTGGCATCCAGATCGTCCGGGAAGGCGCAGATGCGGTAGCCGTTGTAGATGCAGCTATCGCGCGTCTCGCCGAGACCCGCGGCGAGCAGCGCCGCTGGGCCATGGCATAGAGTGATGACGAACTTGTCGTGCTTGGCCGCCCAGAGCAGCAGCTGTTTCACCGCTTTGCTTTCGGGCAGGCCAATCAACGCGCCGTGGCCACCGGGGATGAACACACCGATGTAGTCCGAGTCAGGGCCCAATGCACGCTCGACGACATCCTCGAGTTTGAGCGGTTGTTTGAAGGCATCGCGATAGCGGGCGTACAGGCCCTTGACCTCGGCATCCTCCGAAGGCATCGCCCAGAACTCGAACTTGACCGGGTTGCCAGACAACGTCGCCACATCGAAGGCAAAGCCGGCTTTGTCCAGGTGGTACATGGGCAGCAGGGTTTCCACCGGATGGTTGCCGGTGGAGAACATCGTGCCGTTGTCGGTGAGCAAGTAGCGCTCGTCGGCACCGATCATCAGCACTTTCCAGCGGCCTCCCGTGTAGGGCCTTGGGTAATCGGCGCCACTGAGGTCGGATGTGGGCGAAGTGAACTGACTCAGCGAATAGGGCGAGGGGAAAAACGCATTGTCCTCGGCCGGGTCAGGCGTGGGGCGTTTGTCATCGTTCGGCTGTGCCATGGCGTTCTCCAACAGGCTGGTGGGGACAATCGGGCAGTCTAGTCCAGCCCAGTAAAAGCTATCGCAGGACGCGACTTGCGGTGCGTCGGTCAATAAAGGCTATGTGCCACCAGTCATCCAGCTGTCATCTTTCTGTCGTATTTTCCGATCACTACCCAAGGTCGGGACCATCAGCTGTGATTCGCCGTTTCTTATCGTCCGCAGGGTTGCTTCCCCTACTGATACTGACGCTCTGCGCTATCACCCTCGCCTTCCTGTGGGGGCTGCATGTCACCCAGAAGGCCGCCTCGCGCCAGGATGCGCTGTCGGCCAAGGCCGCCGAGCACATGAACCTGGCCAGTATCGTCGCGCAGAACCTTGGCCAATTGGTGGACCGCGCCCAAGCGGTGGGCCGGGTGACACAGCACGACATGAAATCCCTGCGCCAGGGCAATCTGAGCCTGGCGCGGATCTTGGTCGAAGACCCAGCGTTCAAGCGCATGAGCCTGTATGACCGCCAGGGCCGGCTGCTCGCCTCCAGCCACGCCGACGAACCCCAGGCGCTGCCCCCGGATTGGCTCGACCAGCTCAAGGTGCGGGTTTCCCACGATGGCTTCAAACCCTTCATGCCCCACCTCGCGCCTTCAGACACCCCAACGTCCGGGCCCCACTGGCGCCTGCCGTTCATTCTGCCGCTGACCGACGTGCGCGGGCGGGAGATCGACAGCCTCCTGGTGGTACAGCTGGATGTCGGCTATCTCGCTGTCCTGCTCCAGCACATCGACCTAGGCCGCACCGGGTTGATGCGTGTGCTCCAGGACGATGGCCAGGAGCGCCTGCGCATCGACTCCAGCGGCGTGGTGATGACCGGCGACCGACTGATGCCGAACCTGCCCGAAACCGGTGAGGAGGCCGGCCTGCTCACCCAGTACAGCGTCGAGGGCGCCTACCAGAGCCTGTACCGGCGCGTGGCCAACCGGGGGTTCAGCGTGGTGGTGAGCCAGCAGCACGATGAGATCCTCGCCCCCTCGGCGCTGACCTACGCCCGCCAGTTCTGGCTGAACCTGAGCATGACCCTGATGATTCTCGCCAGCCTCGCCTGGAGCCTGCGCCTGCTGGGCAAGCGCCAGGAGGCCTTCAGCGCCCTGGAGCACGCCCAACGGGTCAACCAGCAACTGATCGGCCGCCTGGAGGATGAACATCGACGCAGCAGCCACGCCGCTGCTACCGACCACCTGAGCGGTTTGCACAATCGCCGACAATTCGTCGAAGTGGCGACCCAGGCCCTGGCCCGGCAACGGGGCAAGCGCCGATTGATGGCGATCCTGTTCATCGACATGGACCGCTTCAAATCGATCAACGACTCCCTCGGCCACAAGATCGGCGACCTGCTGCTACAGGCCGTGGCCGGGCGCATCCAGCGCCTGCTGGAACTCGGCGACGAGGCCTCGCGCTTTGGCGGGGACGAGTTCGTGGTGCTGCTGGCCGGCGAACGCGACGAGGAGCAGATCGACACCTGGGTGCGCGAGCTGGTCGCCAAGCTCTCTGCCACCTATGCCCTGGACGGCCAGGAGGTCAATACCAGCCCCAGTGTCGGGGTGAGCATCTGCCCGCGCGATGGTCAGGACATCGACACACTGATCCGCTGCGCCGACGCTGCGATGTACTCGGCCAAGCAGGCCGGGCGCGCCCAGTACCGCTTCTTCGACCCGTCCTTGAACCTTTCCGACATCCAGGCCTTCACCCTCGAGCAAGCCTTCGGCATCGCCCTGGCCGAACGCCAGTTCCTGCTCCATTTCCAACCCCAGATTCGCCTCGACACCCTGGAGGTGCAGGGCTACGAAGCGCTGGTGCGCTGGAACCACCCTGAGTTCGGCTTGCTTTACCCTGATCGCTTCATCGCCATGGCCGAGCGCAGTGGTTTCATCGTAGAGCTGGGCTGGGAGGTGCTGCGCCTTGCCTGCGAAGCGCTCGGCCGCTGGCAAGCCCAAGGGCGTGATGAGCGCCTGGCAGTCAATGTCTCGGCCTTGCAACTGCGCCAGATGGATTTCAGCGAGCGCTTGCTGGCCACGCTGCACGAGCATGCCATCGACGCACACCGGCTGGAGCTGGAAATCACCGAAACCACCGTGCTCGACCCCGAAGGCACCGCGCTGGACCACCTGCACCGCCTACGCCAGGCAGGCCTGGGCGTCAGCCTGGATGATTTCGGTCGAGGTTATGCAGGCTTTGCCCACCTGCATGCGCTGCCACTGACCAAACTCAAGATCGACCGTGCCTTGATCGCCCCGTTGTGCAATAGCCACGACGACAGCCCGATCGTCTCCTCCACCATCATCCTGGCCAAACGCCTGGGCCTGGAAGTGATCGCCGAGGGCGTGGAGACCCGCGAGCAGGTGGTGTGCCTGAAACTCGCCGGATGCGACAGCGCTCAGGGCTACCACTTCAGCCGGCCTCTGTCACCGGCGCAACTGCTGGAATACCCGCCCTTCAGTGGCGCCCGGGAGAGCGCCTGTTGCAGCCTCTGACGGCGTCTCCTGCGTCCAGGCGACCCATCGCCGCGAATCGCGTTCAGTCCCGCGCCACCTGCCACAACCGGGCGACGTCAGTGGCCCGCGCTTGCAACAACTGCGCTGCCTGGGCGCACGCCTGTTCCAGGCTCATCGGCCCGCTGGCCAAGGCGAAGGCCGCATCGATGCCATGGGCATACAACTGCTGGTAGCCCTCGCCCAAAGTTCCGGCCAGCACCACCACAGGCACACCATGACGCTTGGCCACCCGGGCCACGCCCATCGGCGTCTTGCCGCGCAAGGTCTGGGCATCGAAGCGCCCTTCCCCGGTGATCACCAGATCCGCCCCCTGCACCAGCGCATCGAGCCCTGCCAGTTCTGCCACCACTTCAACCCCAGGGCGGAATTGCGCGCCCATGAAGGCCTTGGCCGCAAAGCCCATGCCGCCCGCCGCGCCACATCCGGGAAACTCACGCACATCGTCACCCAGCAATTGTGCGCACAGGTCGGCAAAATGCCCCAGGGCCTGGTCCAGTGCCTGCACCTGCGCGGGGCTTGCGCCCTTCTGCGGGCCAAAGATCGCCGAGGCGCCATTGGGGCCGCACAAAGGATTGTCGACATCGGCCGCCACCTCTACCTGAACCTCCGCCAGGCGGGGGTCCAGATCGCTGGCATCGATACGGGCCAGTCGGCCCAAGGCCAACCCGCCCTCCTCCAGTGCCTGACCGTCGGCATCCAGCAGGCGCAGGCCCAGGGCTCGCAGCATGCCGCTGCCGCCATCGTTGGTGGCGCTGCCGCCAATGGCCAGGACGATGCGCGTCGCACCGGCAGCCAACGCGGCGGCGATCAGCTCGCCAGTGCCCCAGGTGCTGCTGCGGCACGCATCACGCTGGTCGGTCGGCACCCGTTGCAAGCCACTGGCCTGGGCCATCTCGATGATCGCCGTACGGCTCTCGGCCAGCCAGCCCCAGCCGGCCTCGACGCTATGGCCCAGCGGCCCACGTACCACCTGGCGACGCAGCTCGCCATGGCTGGCGGCCAGGATCGCGTCCATGGTCCCCTCGCCTCCATCGGCCATGGGGCATTCGACCCGTTCGGCGTCCGGCCACACTTCGGCCAGGCCCGCACCGATAGCGCGGGCCACACCGGCAGCGTCGAGGCTGTCCTTGAACGAATCGGGGGCGATGACGACTTTCATGGGGATTCTCCTGTCCAGATACCCCGCATGCTGCCAGTTGTGGTGCAGCGGGGCCTCTGTCGAATGCACAAAAGCGTTGCGGTGTTGTTTGGGCGAATGCCTTTTTTGCCAGGGGGCATCACTGCGTCGGCAGCAGTTGCAAGCCCAGGTACAGGCTGAGCAGCCCTTCAAGGCGCAACGGATCGACCTCGCTCACCTCGGCGATCCGCTCCAGGCGATACCTCAGGCTGTTGCGATGGATACCCAGGGCATCGGCGCAGGCCTGGCTCTGCCCGTCGTGGGCACACCAGGCGCGCAGGGTCGCAAGCAACTGCCCGCTGGCATCCTTGGCGCGGATGCGCTGCAAGGGCTCGAGCAGTTCGTCCAGCGCGTCATCGTTGCGATGGCGCCAGAGCAAGGCAGGCAGGCGGTAGCGCGATAGACTCAGCAGCCGTTCCTGAGGCAGGACCTCGCGCCCGTAGGCGAGCAGGTCGCGCACCCGCCGATAACCCCGGCGCAGTTGCTCCAGGCTCTGCGCCGTATTGCCCATGGCCAAGCGCTGGACCTGCCAGCCATGGCGATGAAGACGTTCGACCAGGCGCTGTTCATCCAGCGCGACGCCTGCAGGCCGACACCACAACAACGAATGCCGGGCCGGGCTGACGCACCAACTGTCGGGAAAACGACTCATCAACCAGCCGGACAATGTCTCCGCGCTCGGCCCAGGCTCGAGTTCGAACAGGCACGGCACCCGAGGCAACTGGGGCTTGAGGCCCAACTGCTGGGCTTCATCGAGCAGCCGTGGGGAGTCGCTGCTGCCTCCGAGCAACAAGGCCAACAGGTCGTCGCAGCGCTGACGCCGCCACTGTTGCTCCACCTGCAAGTGGCGCTGGGCCAGGAGCATTTCGGCGGTCATGCGCACCAACTCGCCATAGGTACGCAACTGCTGCGGATCGCCCGTAAGCCCCAACACGCCGATCAGGCGGTCATCGAGCATCAGCGGCAGGTTCACCCCGGGCTGCACGCCCTTGAGGCACTTGGCGGCCTCCACATCCAGTTCGACGATCCGCCCGTTGGCCAACACCAATTGCGCGCCTTCATGGCGGGTGTTGATACGCTCCGGCTCGCCACTGCCCAGGATCAAACCCTGGCTGTCCATGACGTTGACGTTGCACGGCAGGATAGCCATCGCCCGGTCGACGATGTCCTGCGCCAGGTCGTGGTCCAGTTCGAACATTCAAGGGTCCTTGCGGTGGTAGGCTTTGGTCGCCGGCACAGCGCCCCGTGCCAGAAGCTGTGCAAAAGCACAAAGACAGCCGCGCCGCGCTCACCGAGACTCGTCGTGGCGAGCGCCGGAACCCGCGACGCCGCGACAACCATAAAAAAAGAGAATCCGATCATGGCACACAGCCCCGCCCCTGACCAAGGCAAAGACATCACCCGCGATGCGCTGTACCGGCGTATCACCGTGCGGCTGATTCCCTTCATCTTCATCTGCTACCTGTTCAACTACCTGGACCGCGTCAACGTCGGCTTCGCCAAGCTGCAAATGCTCGACGCCCTGAAGTTCAGCGAGACCGTCTACGGCCTGGGTGCCGGGATCTTCTTCATCGGCTACGTGCTGTGCGGCCTGCCCAGCAACCTGGCGCTCAACCGCTTCGGCCCGCGGCGCTGGATCGCACTGATGATGATCGCCTGGGGTACGCTCTCGACCTGCCTGCTGTTCGTCACCACGCCCACGGAGTTCTACGCCCTGCGCCTGCTCACCGGCGCCGCTGAGGCCGGCTTCTTCCCCGGCGTGGTGCTGTACCTTTCGCGCTGGTTCCCGGCGGACCGCCGCGGCCGCATCATGGCGCTGTTCATGTCGGCGATCCCGGTCTCGGGGCTGCTGGGCGGGCCGTTCTCCGGCTGGATCCTCGATCACTTCGCCGCAGGCCAGCACGGCCTGGCCGGCTGGCAGTGGATGTTCCTGATCCAGGGCGTGCCTACCGTGGTGCTGGGCATCCTCGCCGTGCTGCAGCTCAGCGACGGTTACCAGAAAGCTGCCTGGCTGAGCCCGGCCGAGCGCCAGGTGATCGAGGCCGACCTCAAGGCCGATGCCGCTGGCAAGCCCACCACCCAGGGTGACGGTGTGTTGGCCGTGCTCACTAATCCGCTGGTCTGGACCTTCGGCTTCGTCTACTTCTGCATCCAGAGCGGCGTGTACGCCATCAACTTCTGGCTGCCCTCGATCATCAAGAACCTGGGCTTCGACAATCCGCTGCTGATCGGCTGGCTGAGCGCCATCCCCTACCTGCTGGCCGGTGTGTTCATGATCGTCGTCGGGCGTTCGGCGGACCTGCGCAACGAGCGGCGCTGGCACCTTGTGGTGCCGATGCTGATGGGTGCGCTCGGTCTGTTGATCGCGGTGAATTTCGCCCAGAGCCCGACCATCGCCATCCTGGGCCTGTCAATCGCTACCATGGGCGCGCTGACCGGGCTGCCGATGTTCTGGCCGATGCCGACCGCCCTGCTCAGTGCCAGCGCTGCCGTAGCGGGCCTTGCGATCATCAACTCGGTGGGCCAGATGGCTGGTTTCCTGAGCCCCTACCTGGTCGGCTTCATCAAGGACCAGACAGGCTCCACCGACGCTGCGCTCTATTCGCTGGCCGCGCTGATCGTGTTCGGCAGCCTCGTGGCCCTGCGTGCGACCCGTGCCGGCGCGCTGAGCGCTGCCCGCGCCAACTGAAGCTGTTCGGGGGCGCTTCGGCGCCTCCGATCGTCGGTCTGTTGCATCCCCGGCTCGGCGAAGGCGTCAAATGAACCTGAACGGTTCTACGGAGACGCCCCATGACCCAGCACAGCGTGGCCCGCCTCGAACAGCTCGACAACCACACGCCTTTGCGCGTCCAGGCTGGCAGCGAAGAAGTCATCCTGATCCGTCAGGGCGACTTGGTGCATGCCTACCAGGCCCATTGTCCCCATGAAGGCGCGCCGCTGGACGAAGGTGCCCTGTGTGGCGGGTTGCTGGTGTGCCCTTGGCACAAGGCGGCGTTCGCCGTGGACGAAGGCGCGGTCTGCGAGCCTCCGGCCCTGGCCGACCTGCGGCGTTATCCCGTGCAGGTGAAAAACGGCGAGATCCTGGTCGACGACCAGCCGCTGCCCAGGGCCAACCCTCCCCGGCACAGCGACGCCCGCTGCTTTGCCGTGATAGGCGCGGGTGCGGCTGGCAGCGCGGCGGTGGCAACCCTGCTCAGCCATGGTTTCGGCGGCCGTCTGGTGTGGATCGACCAGGAACAGCACCCCGCCTACGACCGCACGTCCTTGAGCAAATTCGTCATCGCCGGGCAGATGGCCCCCGACGAAGTCCCCGCCCTGCTCGAGCCTGAAGCCCTGCGCCAGGGCCATCTGGAGCGCTGGCACGCCAAGGTGCGGGCGCTGGATGTCGCCAAGCGCCAAATCCTGCTGGCCGACGGCAAGCGCCTGGATTACGACGCGGCCCTGGTGGCCACCGGGGGCAAACCCAAACGCCCGGACCTTCCCGGCGCCCAGTTGCCTGGCATCTGCTTGTTGCGCTCCCGGGACGACGCCGCACGCCTGCTCGATGCCGCCGAACCGGGCCAGCCTGTGGTCATCGTCGGCGACGGCTTTATCGGCCTGGAGGCGGCTTCGGCCCTGCGCAAGTACGGCGCGCAAGTGCATGTGGTCAGCCGCCATGAAATCCCCCTGGCCAGGCAGCTCGGCGAACGTATCGGCCGCACCCTGCGCGAGCTGCACGAGCTCAAGGGTGTGGTGTTCCATGGACCGACAGAGGTCGAACGCTTCGAAGGCACCGACCACGTCCAGACCGTGGTGCTGGCCAATGGCGAGCGCCTGGATACCGCGCTGGTGCTGCTGGGAGTGGGCGTCAGACCGGCCACCGGTTTCGTGCAGGGCCTGGAGCTGGCAGACGATCAGTCCTTGCCGGTGGACGCCGAGCTGCACGCCGCCGAAGGGCTCTGGGCCGCCGGCGACATCGTCACCTTCCCCTTGGCCGGCCGCCCCGTGCGCATCGAGCACTGGCGACTGGCCGAGCAGCACGGCGTGATCGCCGCCGCCAACATGCTCGGTGAGCAGCGCCGTTACGACGACGTGCCGTTCTTCTGGACCTACCAACACGGACGCACCTATGAAGTGCTCGGTCATGGACAGCACTGGAACCGTATCGAGTATGTGGGTGAACCGGAGAAAGGCGATTTCATTGCCCTGCAATGCATCGACGATCGGGTCGAAGCCGTGATCGCCAAAGGCTACGCCCGCGTCATGGCGGTACTGTCGCAACGGATGAAACGCCCCTTGAACAGTCGCGAGGCGCGGGAACTGATCGATGCCTGGCCGGGCTGAGCCTGCACGTGCCCTGTGGCCAGCCGGATCCTTTCAATGGCAGGTGGATGTGTGTAAAACAGCCCTACACTCCTCGACACAAGGCGCCGCGCATGATCTACCGCCCCCTCGGCCACAGTGGCCTTCAGGTTTCCGCCCTCACCCTTGGCAGCATGATGTTCGGCGAACAGACCAGCACCGAGGACTCGCTGCGCATCATCGACAAGGCCTGGGACCAAGGCATCAACTTCATCGACACCGCTGACGTTTACAACGCCGGGCGCTCCGAAGAGATCGTCGGCGAGGCCGTGGCCCGCCATCGCCAGGACTGGATCGTCGCCTCCAAGGCCGGTTTCGGCCCGGCAGAAGGCTTGCCCAACCGCAGTGGGCTCTCGCGCAAGCACCTGTTCAATGCCATCGAGGCCTCGCTCACGCGTATGGACCTGGACTACCTGGACATCTACTACCTGCACCGCGAAGACCACAAGGTGCCCCTGGAAGAGACGGTGCGGGCCATGGGCGACCTGCTGCAACAAGGCAAAATCCGCTATTGGGGCGTGTCCAACTTCCGCGGCTGGCGCATCGCCGAGCTGTGCAACCTGGCCGAACGCCT
The DNA here is from genome assembly GCF_900102675.1 of Pseudomonas guariconensis. Lineage (GTDB taxonomy): Bacteria > Pseudomonadota > Gammaproteobacteria > Pseudomonadales > Pseudomonadaceae > Aquipseudomonas > Aquipseudomonas guariconensis. Next base: position 444,583 of record NZ_FMYX01000001.1, on the reverse strand, counting down.
GGGTGTGGCCAAGCCGGTGGTGAGCCAGCCTTTGTACAACATCGTCAACCGCCAGGCCGAGCCCGAGCAACTGACTGCAGCCGCCTACCATGGCCTGGGTGTAGTGCCGTTCAGCCCGCTGGCCCGAGGCGTGCTCAGCGGCAAGTACGCGCCGGGTGCCGAGCCTGCGGCTGGCAGCCGCGCTGCGCGCCAGGACAAACGCATCATGGAAGTAGAATGGCGCCAGGAATCGCTGGCCATCGCCCAGAAAATCCAGACCTACGCCCAGGCCAAAGGGGTCGGGATCGTGGAGTTCGCCATTGCCTGGGTGCTGAACAACCAACTGGTCAGTTCGGCGATCGTCGGACCGCGCACCGAGGCGCAGTGGGACACCTATGCCGGTGCGCTGGAGGTGAAGATCACCGCCGAGGACGAGGCCTTCATCGATTCGCTGGTCACCCCGGGGCATGCCTCGACGCCCGGGTTCAACGATGTGGCGCATTTCGTCACCGGGCGCCTGGCTCGCCCATAGGCGTTGGGCGCGCGCAGCCCCCACTGCAATCCCTCAGCCTCGGGCGATGGCAAGGCTCAACGCCCCGCCTCGCGTTGCCCTAGGTATTTCTCGGTCCAGGCCGCCAGCGGCAGCGGAGGCTTCTGCTGGACAATGCGCCGCCAGATCAGCGCGAGGTCCTCGCCGTTGAACATCGAGCCCACGCCATCGCCCAGCCACAGGGTCGGCGTCACCGCGTTCCAGCGCCCGGTACTGTCCCGGCTGGCCATCTGGAAGCGGAAGGTGTAGTTGCCTGGGATGCCCATGCGCAGGTCGGTCACCACCAAGGCATTGCCCACCCTGTCGTAGCGCAGCCAATCATCGGTGAACCAACGCAGTCGCTCGTGCAGCGGCATGCCACGCAGTACCTGGGCGGCCTCCAGGTTCAGCGACTGGCGCTGCATTTCCGGCGGTTCCTGGTCAAAGGCGCTGCTGATGCCTTCGTAGTACTGGCCATCCGGGGTTTTGGCCAATACCCGCCAGACCAAGCTGTTGAAGGCGATGGGCACGGCGCGCACGTGGGTCACGGCAATGCCCTGCTCATCGAGGGCGAGCGCAAAACGCTGTTCGGCCGCCATGCGCCCGGCCAGCCCATAGCCCAGGTAAGCGGTGCTGAACGCCAAGGCCACGCCTAGCACGGTGACAGCCTTGCCACTCATGCCTTTGAACGCCGCGTACAGCACAGCGCCGAGCAAGGGCAAGGTGTACACAGGATCGATGATGAACACCGCCGCCCAACTCTGCGGGGTCAGGTGCAGGGGCCAGAACAACTGGGTGCCGTAAACGGTGAAGGCATCGAGTATCGGATGAGTCACCAACACTAGCCAGAACGCCAGGAACACCCGCGGTAGGCGGTAGCCTTTGTCGGGCCAGCGCCTTCGGGCGACCGCGCTGACCAGCCAGGCCAGGGCCGCCGCCAGGGCGGTGAGGACGAAGAGGGAGTGGGAAAAGCCTCGGTGGTAAGTCATCTGCGACACCGGGTCGGCATAGCGGATCAGCACGTCGAGGTCCGGCAAGGTGCCCAGGGCCGCGCCGTACAGCAACGAACGACGCCCCTGGATACGCCCCAGCACCGCGCCTTGGAGGGCGGCGCCGAGGACAGCTTGGGTCAGTGAGTCCAAGGTGAAAGTCCCTGATCGGTGTTTTTCAGGAACCTACCCTCATTCACCGTACTCGCCAAGGGGCGGCTGCGCAGCCTATCGCAGGCTGCACCTGGGCCTTGCGTCGTAGAGGCTCAAGAAGGCTTACAGCAGTTGCCAGGTATACACCAGGATCAAGCGGTTCTCATCGATGTCACTGCGGTAGTTGGAGCGTGCCATGGCATTGCGCACGCGAATCCCCAAGCCTTTGAACAGCCCGCCCTGCACCGCGTAACCAAGATCCAGGTCGCGCTCGCGGTCCTTGCCCTCGTAGCCTTGGCCGGTGTCGACGTTGTTGCCGGTGATGTAGCGCACCGTGGCCGTCAGTCCAGGGATACCCATCGCGGCGAAGTTGTAGTCGTAACGCACCTGGTAGGAACGCTCGTCGGTGTAGGCGAACTCGTACGTCGGCACTTCATTGCCCAGCGGCGAGATGTTGGCGAATACCCGAGGGAACGGGCTGTCGCCATAGATCCCCTGATAGCCGACATGGAAGCTATGCCCGCCCTGCCGGGCGGTGAGCATCGAAAAGAACGCCTGGTTGTCGATGTTGCCCAGCAGCGCATCACCGTCCTCGCGGGCGGTGAAGTAGCCCAGGTTGGCGCTGAGCACCCAGTCGCCGAGCGGCTTGCTGTGCTTGAGGCCAATGAAGCCCTGTTCGTAGATGTCCTGCAGTTGGCCGTACCAGAGGCTAGCGCTGCTTTGGTTGTCGTTGAAGGCATAGTCGCCACCGAGGTAGTTGAAGGCGTCGCTTTGTGCCTGGCGCATGGGCACATGCCCGAGCATGGCGATCATCTTGTCGTCACCGGCCTCGTTACGCAGGTGGCTGGAGGTCAGGTGTCCGGCCTGCAGGGTCAGGCCGGTCAGTTCGCCGGAGCTGAGGCTCACACCTTGGTAGGTCGGCGGCAGCAGGCGAATGTCGCTGAACGTCAGCACTGGCAGGTTGGGCTGAAGTTCGCCGAACCTCAGTTCGGTCTTGGACAGACGCGCCTTGAAGGTCGGCGCCAGGCGGCTGTATTCGTCCGCGGCGCGGCCATCGCTGTGAACCGGCAACAACCCGGTATTGACCCGGTCAGGGCTGCTGTCGAGCTTGATGCCCAGCAAGCCCAGGGCGTCCAGGCCGAACCCCACCGTGCCGGGGGTGTAGCCCGACTTGAAGTCGAGGATGAAACCCTGGGCCCACTCCTGGGCCTTCGATTGCTGATTGGCCCCGACGATATCCGAATAGTCGCGGCTGAAGTAATAGTTGCGGGCGCTCAGGCTGGCCTTGGCATCCTCGAAAAAGCCGTTTTCCGCGGCCAGCAGGGGTTGGCTGAGCAAGGTGATGCCCAGGGCGACACAAGGGGTGTGGTTCATTCCGAAGCTCTCTTTGATCTTGTTTTTATGGGTAAAGCGCTGGGAACGCGTGGGTCTTGAGTTATGCCTCTCCTCTTCAGCGGGCGCGGCGCAAGGCCGCTTGAACAAGGGGGCGACGCAGGCGTGGCAAGACGTGGGCGGCAAGACCGAACAACAAACCCCAGAACGGCGCCGACAACCCCAGGTAGGACACACCGGAGGCCGTCACCAGGAAAGTGAACAACCCCGCGTCGCGTTCGCCCGGTTCGGACAGGCTCCTGACCAGGGCCTCACTGATCGCGCCGTACAAGGCCAGGCCTGCCAGCGCGGCAATGAGCGCGGCGGGAAAGGCCGCGAACAGCGACATCAAGGTAGCGCCGGCGATACCCAGCAGCAGGTACAGCACGCTGCCGGATACTGCCGCCACATAGCGCCTGCGTGGGTCCTCATGGGCTTCGCGCCCGGTGCACAGGCTCGCGGTGACCGCCGCAAGGTTCAGTCCATGGCAGCCAAAGGGCGCGAGCAACGCCCCCCCTACGGCACTGGCGCTGATCAGCGGGCTCGCCGGCACGCTGTAACCGGCATTGCGCAGTACCGCCATGCCCGGCATGAACTGCCCGGTCAGGGCCACCAGCACCATGGGCAGCGCCAGGCTGAACAGGGCTGCAACACTGAACTGCGGTGCGATCAAGCGTGGCGAGGCCAGCTCCAGCACCAACGCATCACTGCGAAACTGCCCGCTCAATAGCGTGACAAGCGCACCGACCAGCAGCACCATCGCCACCGCATAGCGCGGCTGGCGCGCGCGCATCAGCACATAGGTGGCGAACATCGCCAGCACCAACATTGGCTGTGCCGGTAACGCGCGGAACACCTCGGCCCCGAAACTGAACAGAATCCCAGCCTGCATGCCGGCGGCAATGGAGCCTGGCAGGCGAGCGATGATGCGGTCGAAGGCGCCGCTGATGCCGATCACCAGCAACACCAGGTTCGCCACCAGGTAGGCGCCGATGGCCTGTCCCAGGCCCAACTGCGGCAAGGCGGTGACCAGCAGCGCCGAGCCCGGGATCGACCAGGCGATCACCACCGGCACCCGATAGCGCAGGCTCAGCAGCGCCCCCAGCAGCGCGCTGCCCATGGACACCGCCCAGACCCATGAGGACAGCACCGCGTGGGGCAAGCCGGCTGCCTCGGCGGCATGGAAGATGATGACCAGTGGCCCGGCATAGGAAATCATCGTTGCGATCATGCCGGCGACGATGGCCGACACGGAGCAATCCTTGAACAGGTCTTTCATGGGACCTCTCGCAAGCGCTGGCCGGCCTTGATGGCTGGCACTTGTTTTGTGTTGACTGCATCGCAGGCTGGCGTTGCGTGTGCGATGCGTTCTTCACGAGTAAGCCCGCCCACCGTCCCTGTGGGAGCGGGTTTACCCGCGAAGGGGACACCTCGGGGTATCAGCCCTGCTGCAATGCCCGCGGCCGTCCGCTGCGCTGCTCTGCCTCGCTGTCCACAGCCTTCTGCAGTTGGAAATCGAACGTGAGCTCGGCATACCGCCCCTGTACACCCCGCGCGCCGTCCTCGCGGAACTTGATCTCGCCGACCAGCCCATCACGGGTGGCGTAGGCGAAGTCGTCCCACAGGTACTGGTCACCGGCCAGGTTGATCTGGGTGGTCAGGTGGCGATGGCCCGGCGCAGAAATGAAGAAGTGGATGTGCGCCGGGCGCTGGCCGTGGCGGCCGAGCAAGTCCAGGCATTCCTGGGTCGGGCCCTGCGGGTCGCAGCCGTAGCCCGAAGGCACGATGCTGCGTGCGCGGTAGCGGCCCTGGGCGTCGGTGACGATGCGCCGGCGCAGGTTGTACTGCGACTGGCTCTGGTCGAAGAACGAGTAGGTGCCGCGGGTGTTGGCATGCCACAAATCGACCGTGGCGCCGGCCACCGGCTGGCCGTTCGGGTCGAGCACCTGGCCTTCGAGGAACATCACCGTGGCCACGCCCTCCTCGCTACCGTCGTCCATGCGCACTTCGCCTTCAGCAATAGGCGCACCGGCGACATACAGCGGGCCTTCGATGGTGCGCGGGGTGCCCCCGGTCAAGCCGGCCTGGGCGTCCTTGGCGTCTTGCAGCAGGTCGAGGAAATGCTCAAGACCCAGGCCTGCCACCAGCAGCCCGGCCTCGCCTCGCCCGCCCAGGCGGTTGAGGTAGTCGACGGCGAGCCAGAACTCGTCCTCGGTGATCTCCAGGTCCTCGATCAGGCGCGCGGTATCCTGCAGCACGCGCTGGATGATGCGCTTGATGCGCGGGCTGCCATCATCGTTACCGAAGCCGGCCGCTTCTTCGAAGAACTTCTGGATATCGGCAGTGTGGGAAATCTTCACGGTCATGGTGCGTACCTCATCTTGTTCTTGTGCAAGGGTTCGAATCAGCGATCGTCGCTGTGGATCGACGAGGGGTGGCGGCACAGGCCGTCGACCTCGATGTCCATGTAGGGAAACAGCGGCAGTTGCATCAGGGTGTCGTGCAGGGCCTCGACGCTGGGCACGTCGAATACGCTGTAGTTGGCGTAGTGGCCGGCAATACGCCACAAATGGCGCCAGGTGCCCTCGCGTTGCAGACGCTGGGCCAGTTCCCTTTCATCGGCCTTGAGTTGCGCGGCCTTGGCCGGGTCCATGTCGACCGGCAGCTTCACGGTCATCTTCACGTGGAACAGCATGGGATTCTCCTTGAGTCTGGTTAAGTCGTTGCGGGCGCGGCTTTAGCCGCGAACACCGGCACAGCCGGTGCCATCCACCGCGTTGTCTGCTTCGCGGCTTAAGCCGCACCCACAGGGTCGTGCGCTTTTTCAGCGGCGGGCGAAGCGCGCCAGGCGGGCTTCGTCCAGGGTCAGGCCCAGGCCCGGGGTGCGCGGCACATGCAACTGGAAGTCGCGGTACTCCGGCGCCTGGGTGACGATTTCCTCGGTCAGCAGCAACGGCCCGAACAGTTCGGTGCCCCAGGTGATCTGGCGCAGGGTGAGGAACGCGTGGGCCGAGGCCAGGGTACCGATCGCGCCTTCGAGCATGGTTCCGCCATACAGGGCGATACCGGCGGCTTCGGCGATCTGCGCGGTGCGCAGCACGGCGCGTGGGCCACCGTTCTTGGCGATCTTCAGGGCGAAGATGCTGGCGGCGCCGTCGGCGGCCAGGCTGAACGCATCCTCGACGCTTTCGATCGACTCATCGGCCATAATCGGCGCCGGGCTGCGCTGGTTCAGGCGGACCTGGCCGGCGCGGTTGATACGCGAGATCGGCTGCTCGATCAGATCGATACCGTTGTCGCCCAGCACCTGGCAGGCGCGGATGGCCTGGGACTCGTCCCAGTACTGGTTGACGTCGACCCGCACGCTGGCCCGCTCGCCCAGGGCACGCTTGATTGCCACCACGTGCTTGAGGTCCTGCTCCACCGGGTTGGCGCCGATCTTGAGCTTGAACACCCGGTGGCGACGTGCCTCGAGCATGTGCTCGGCCTCGGCGATGTCGCGTGCGGTGTCGCCGCTGGCCAGGGTCCAGGCCACTTCCAGGCTGTCGCGCACCCGCCCGCCGAGCAGTTCGCTGACCGGCAGCCCCAGGCGTTTGCCCTGGGCGTCGAGCAACGCGCTCTCGATGCCGGATTTAGCAAAGGTGTTGCCCTTGGCCAGCTTGTCGAGCTTGAGCATGGCGGCGTTGATGTTGTCTGCCGGCAGGCCGATCAACGCCGGTGCCAGGTGCGCGTCGATGTTGGCCTTGATGCCTTCGGGGCTTTCGTAGCCGTAGGCCAGCCCGCCGATGGTGGTGGCCTCGCCGATGCCCTCCACGCCGTCGCTGCAGCGCAGGCGCAGGATCACCAAGGTCTGCTGCTGCATCGTATGCATCGCCAGCTTGTGCGGGCGGATGGTCGGCAGGTCGACGATGATCGCCTCCAGCCGGTCGATAGTCGGGCTTGTCATGCAAGGCCTCCAGTTGCGTCAGTGAACGGTCAGGCCTGGGCAGGCGCGGTCAGGCCGTGGCGCCGGCCGCTGGCCAGGTGCACGGCCATGGCCAGCGCGGCAATGGCACCAGGGATGGCAAATGCGATGAAGTTCAATTGCAGCGGCAGGTTGATGCCCATCAGCGCACCCCCCAACAGCGGGCCGACAATGGCGCCATTGCGGCCGATACCCGACGCCCAGCCCAGCCCCGTGGAGCGCACCGACAGGCCGTAAAGCTGGGCGGCGCCGGCATACAGCAGGATCTGCGTGCCGATGGTGGTGGCGCCGGCGATGAAGATCAGCCCATAAAGCACCGGCATTGGGCTGTTCACGCCCAGAAGACTGATGGACAAGGCCGCAGCCAAGAAGAACGCCACCTTGACCTTGACCAGGTTGTAGCGGTCCCCCAGCCAACCACCGAAGATCGCCCCGGCCATGCCACCAAAGTTCAGCGCCAGTAGGAACGACAGGCTCGAGCCCAGGCTGTAGCCGGCATTGGCCATCAGCTTTGGCAGCCAGGAGCTCAGCGCATACACCATCAGCAGACAGCAGAAGAACGCCAGCCACAGCGCCAGGGTGCGCACCGCCAGGCCCTCGCGGAACAACGCCGCCACTGAAGCGCCCTTGGCCTTGCGCTCCGAGACCTGCAGTACATCGTCCGTCTGCACATCGCAGTCAGGATCCACACGCTTGAGCAGCGCACGTGCGTCCTTCACGCGGCCCTGGCGCACCAGAAAGCCGATGGACTCCGGCAGGTAGTAGAGGATCACCGGCAACAGCAGCAGCGGCAGCGCTGCGGCAAAGAACATCGACTCCCAGCCAAAGCGCGGCAGCAAGTAGATGCCGACGCCTGCCGAGAGCATGCCGCCCAGGGAGTACCCGCTGAACATGACCGCCACCAGGGTGCTGCGCAGGCGCTTGGGCGCGTATTCGTTCATTAGCGCCACGGCGTTGGGCATCAGCCCGCCGCAGCCGAGCCCGGCGATAAAGCGGTAGATACCGAATTCGCCAGGGCTGCTGGCAAAGCCATTGAGGATGGTCGCCCCGGAAAACAGCGCAAAGCACAGGGCAATGCCTTTCTTGCGGCCGATGCGGTCGGCCAGGCTGCCGAACGCCAGGGCGCCGAACATCATGCCGAACAGCGCATAGCTGCCCAGAGCACCGGCCTGCAACGGGGTCAGGCCCCACTCTTTCATGATGACCGGCAGGACCACGCCGTAAATGAACAGGTCATAGCCGTCGAAGATCAGCAGCAGGCCGCACCAGGCCATGACCATCCAGTGAAAGGGCGTGAAGCGTGCGTTGTCGATGATCGCTTGGACGTCGAGGGTTCGCATGGCATCTATCTCTGTTGTTTTTGTTGTGTGAAGAAAACCTTGCCGCAGGCAATCTCAGCCGAGATCGCCACCACCGACCGGCAACGTGACGCCGGTGATGTAGGAGGCCTCGTCGGAGGCCAGGAACAGGATCGCGCCGACCTGCTCGTCGATGGTTCCGTAGCGCTTCATCAGGCTGCTGGCGACGGTCTGGTCGACGATCTGCTGGTACCAGGCCTTTTCCTGCTCGCTCTGCTCGGTGCTGTTACGCGGGATGCGCCGCGGTGGCGCCTCGGTGCCGCCCGGAGCGGTGGCATTGACGCGCACCCCACGGCCGGCGGTTTCGAACGCCAGGCAGGCGGTCAGCGCGTTGACGCCGCCTTTGGCTGCGCCATAGGGCACGCGGTTGACGCCACGGGTGGCAATGGAGGAAACGTTGACGATGGCGCCGCTGCCGCGCTCGAGCATGTACGGCAGCGCCGCATGACAGCACCACAGGGTCGGGAACAGCGAGCGCCGCACTTCGGCCTCGATCTGCTCGACCGCGTAGTGCTCGAACGGCTTGGCCCAGATGGTCCCGCCGACGTTGTTGATCAGGATGTCGAGACGGCCGAAGGTCGCCACGGCCTCAGCCATCACCTGGGCGCAGTCAGTGTGCTGCTCCAGATCGGCGATGAGGGTCAGCACGCCCTCCCCGGCCAGCTCGTGGACCAGCTCGGAGCGGTCCACCGCAACCACCTGGGCGCCCTCGGCCTTGAGCCGCCAGCACACGCCACGGCCGATGCCTTGGGCGGCGCCGGTGACCAGGGCGACCTTGCCTTGGAATCTGTTGTTCATCTGCACTTCTCCGATGCGCCGCTGCCACAGCGTTCGCGGACGAAATAAAAAGGGGGCCGCCCTCACCCGCACGATGCGGGCAGCCCCGTGAAACCTCAGGCCGCCGCCGCGAACTTCTCGTAGTAGAAGTTCGCCGGCGTGATGCCTTGCTCGCGGATGTACTGGCTGACCGCCTCGACCATCGGTGGCGGCCCGCACAGGTACACGTCCACGTCGCCGTCATTGAGGTGGCGTGGGTCGATGTGCTGGGTCACGTAACCCTTTTGTGGGTACTGGCTGTCGGGGTTGGCCACGCAGGCGCTGAAGGTGAAGTTGGGAATCTGCGCGGCGAAGGCCTGCAGGCGGTCCAGCTCGACCAGGTCGAAGTCGTTGGTGACCCCGTAGATCAGATGCAGCGGGTGCTCGCTGCCCTGCTCGGCGATCTTCTCCAGCATCGCCGTGAACGGTGCCAGGCCGGTGCCACCGGCCAGCAGCAACAGAGGCCGCTGGATCGGGCGCAGGTAGAAGCTGCCCAGAGGGCCGGCCAGGGTCATCTGGTCGCCCGCCTTGGCTAGGCTCGTGAGGAAACTGCTCATCAGGCCACCCGGCACATTGCGGATCAGGAAACTGACCTCGCCGTCCTTTTGCAGCGAACTGAACGAGTAGGCGCGGGTCTGTTCGCTGCCCGGCACCTTGAGGTTGACGTACTGCCCCGGCAGGAACGCCAGACGGTTCAACGCCTCGCCCTTGATCGACAAGGCAATGGTGCTTTCGGACAACTGCCGCACATCGGCGATGGTGGCCTCGAAGCTGGCCTGCTCGGTCTTGCACAGCTGCGAGGACGCCGGAACGCGGATCACGCATTCGCTCAACGCACGCATCTGACAGGTCAGGACATAACCCTGGGCGATCTCGTCCTCGTTCAGGGCGTCTTCGATGAAGTTGTCGCCCAAGTCGTAGCGCCCGGCCTCGGCCTGGCACTTGCAGGTGCCACAGGCACCGTCGCGGCAGTCCAGCGGGATGTTGATGCCTTGGCGGTAGGCGGCATCGGCGACGGTTTCGTGGCCGTCGGCCTGGATGAAACGGGTGACCCCGTCTTCGAAATTCAGTGCGATCTGGAAGCTCATGGCGTACCTCCGGGGCGAGCCTGGCCGCGGCGCGCCTTGCGGCACCCCGAACGGCCCTCGCCGTGACCTGGAATCAGATGTGGTAGATGTCGATGACCTGACGGACGTAGTCGTTCTTCAGGACCACCTTCTTGGCCAGGATCAGCGGCTGCTCGCCGCGCAGATCGAGGGTGTAGAAGCTGGTGCCGAAATAGCTGTCGGTGGTCTTGTAGCGAAAGCTCAAGGTGTGCCAGTTGAAGCGCACCTGGCATTGGCCATCGCCCTGCTCGACGATCTCGATGTTGCTGATGTTGTGCGAGGTGCGGGTGTCGGGCACCGTGGCGCTGGAGCGCTCGGTCTTGATGCGGAACACCCGGTCCTCAAGACCGCCACGGTTGCCGTACCAGATCAGCGAGATTTCACTCTGCGGGTCTTCGGTGAGCGTGTCGTCATCGTCCCAGGAAGGCATCCAGAAAGTCGCATCGGCGGCGTACAGCTCCAGCCATTGGTCCCACTGGGCATCGTCCAGGTAGCGCGCTTCGCGGTAGAGAAAGTCGCGCACGGTCTCGTAAATGCTCATTGCACGGCCTCCACGGGGATCAATCGCTGTTCCTGCTCCAATGCCTTGAGCATGGTGTCCTGCCAATACTTGTGCTGCAGCACGAACAGGCCTTCATCCTCGGTGCGCACGCCCGAGAGCAACGGCTTGAGTTCGATTTCTTTGGCCGCCTCGTCGGCGCCCTCCACCCAATGAGTCGCGCCCCGGGACATGTCGTTCCAGCCGGTGCCCGCGCCGTAGCCGGTCTGGCAGGAGCGGAACTCTTCCAGATCGTCCGGGGTGGCCATGCCACTGACGTTGAAGAAGTCCTCGTACTGGCGGATGCGCTTAGCCCGCGCCTCGGCGCTTTCGCCCTTGGGCGCAATGCAGTAGATGGTGATCTCGGTCTTGTTCACCGAAATCGGCCGGGCGACACGAATCTGCGAGCTGAACTGATCCATCAGGTAAACGTTGGGGTACAGGCACAGGTTGCGCGAGTTCTCGATCATCCAGTCGGCGCGGGCCTGGCCGAAATCGGCGGCCAGCTGCTCGCGGCGCTCGTAGGCCGGACGGTCCTCAGGGTTGGCCCAGCGGGTCCACAGCAGCAGGTGGCCATGGTCGAAGGAGTAGAACCCCCCACCCTGCTTGGCCCAGGCGCCGGCGCTCATGGTCTTGATCTCTTCCCCGGCCTCGCGCTGCTTGCGCTGGTTCTGGGTGGCGGCGTAGTTCCAGTGCACGGAGCTGACGTGGTAGCCGTCGGCACCGTTTTCGGCGGTGAGCTTCCAGTTGCCTTCATAGATGTAGGAGCTCGAGCCGCGCAGCACTTCCAGGCCTTCGGGGGACTGGTCGACGATCATGTCGATGATCTTGGCCGACTCACCCAGGTGCTCACTCAACGGTTTGACGTCCGCGTTGAGGCTGCCGAACAGGAAGCCACGGTAGGACTCGAAGCGGGCGACCTTGGTCAGGTCGTGGGAGCCGTCGCAGTTGAAACTGTCGGGATAGCCGGCGTTGGCCGGATCCTTGACCTTGAGCAGCTTGCCGCTGTTGTTGAAGGTCCAGCCGTGGAACGGGCAAGTGTAGCTTGAGCGGTTGCCGCGCTTGTGACGGCAGAGCATGGCGCCGCGGTGGCTGCAGGCATTGAGGAAGGCATTGAGCTCACCGTCCTTGTTGCGCGCGATGAAGATCGGCTGGCGCCCCATGGTCAGGGTGAGGAAGTCGTTCTTCTCGGGAATCTGGCTTTCGTGAGCCAGGTAGATCCAGTTGCCCTCGAAGATGTGTTTCATCTCCAGGTCGAACAGGCGCGGGTCGGTGAACATCTCCCGCTTGCAGCGGTAGACACCTTTTTCCCGATCGTCCTCGAGCATGGCATTGACGTAGTCGAATCCCAGGGACATGGCCAGGGTCTCCATTGTTATTGTTCAGGCCAGGTCAGGTTAGGGATTGGGCGGCGGGGGCAATATCCGGATCGTGCAGAGTGCTATCCAGTTTGTGCAGGCAGATCGGTGCGGAGGGTGCAGGGCTTGCGCAATCGCGGGCAAGCCCGCGAGCACAGGTCAGTTGCGGCGCTTGAGAGTCTCCGATGGCAGCTCGCCAAAGCGCTGCCGGTAGTGCTCGGAGAACCGACCGAGGTGCAGGAAGCCATAGTCCATCGCCAGTTCGGTGACATTGCGGACCGAACAGCTGGCGTCGCGCAGGCAGGCATGCACCTGCTCGAGCTTGCGCTGGCGGATGTACTGCTTGGGCGTGGTGCCCAGGTGCCGGTCGAACAACGCATACAACGAGCGCAGGCTCATGCAGGCCTGCTCGGCCAGGCCTTCGGCGGTGAGTTCGTGCTTGAGGTTGCGGTCGATGTGCTCGAGGATGCGCTCCAGGCTCGCACCCGCCGCGCCCAAGGGTTCGCGCTGGACATTGGTGCTCATCAGCGTCAGCAGCTTGCTGGCGACGATCTGGCTGTAATGGCCCTGTACCCTGGGCAGCGAATCGCTCACCTCGGCTTCATGGCACACCATCGACAGCAGGTTGACGAAGCCGTCGAGTTCTTCCAGCCGGTAGTGGTTGCGCAAGAAACGCACCCCGCCGCTGGGCCGCTGCCAGCGTTGCTCCTCGCAGATCGAATCGAGCAGATGGGTGGGCACCTTGAGGATGAACTTCTCGCAGTCCTCCGAGTAGGTCAGGTCCACCGGTTCGTCCGGGTTGATCAGCAGCAGTTCGCCCGGCACCAGGTAATGCTCGCGCTGGTGCCCTCGCCACAGGCAATTGCCGTTGAGCAGGATCTGCAGGTGATAAATGGTCTCCAGCGCCGGCGATGTGACCCTGACGCTGCCGCCGTAGCTGATGCGGCACAGGTCGAGCTCGGCCATCTTGCGGTGGCTGAGGCTCGATTGGGGATGGGTGGTGCGGGACAGGCCGATGCAGTGCTGGCCCACGTGCCGGTTGACGTAGTCGGACACGACATAAGGATCGGCGCGATGAAACACGCTGCTGCGCTCGCTCAACAGGCGGCTTTCCATAGGCAAGGCACTCGGCTTCGTTATTGTTCTGGTCGCCGCGTCCTACGGGCACTGGGGCCAGTGGTTGCGGTCATTCACGGTCAGTCTATCGAGCCGGTGGAGGGAACATGGAGGCAGGCGACCACCGGCGTGGTGCTCGCCACACACTAAGCAAAAAGCGGGACCTTGGGCAATGCGACTTAAGCAAACGACGTGCGGATAGCGAACGTCCCGCAAGCGAGACGTGTTCGTTTATCGCACAGCGCTACGCGGGTAAACCCGCCCCCGAAAGGTTGCCAGACCTTGTCGACTTCAGAGGCCGGCTACTGCACCGGCAGGAAGTTCAGCAACAGCAAGCTTTGCGCATAGTTCAGACCGATCCGCCGGTAGCGTTCGTCAAGCATCTGGGCCAACAGGTCCAACCGCGCGACGATCTTGCCGAACTCCACGGCAAAGCTCAGGTTGCTGCCCTCTTCGGAGATTTCATTGGAAAACAGCAACAATACGCCATTGGCGTCCTGGCGCTGGCTCAGCATCCAGGTGGCCTTCTCGATGTTGCGGGCGGCGTTGTTGACGAACAGCGGGTCGATGGTGTCGGTCATGTAGAACTCGGTGCGCCCGCCATGAGCGGTGATCAGCATGCTGCCGATGGCATAGATGAAGGCGCCGACCCGGTCGCCGCGAAATTCCGGGCTCAAGGCGTAGCTCAAGGCCGCCAGGTCGCGCCGATTGCCAAGCTGTGCCAAGGGTTGGCGCTGCTCGATGGCCAGGCGGATCTGGCGCTCGGCGGTAGCGGCGTCGAGGTAGCCCGATTGCTTCCACTGGTTGGGATTGCGCTGGTAGAGCTTGTTCATCAGCAAGTACAGGCTCTGCAGGTTGTCACGCATGGCAATCGTCGCCATGCGGTCGACACTGGTCTGGAACAGCTCGCTGGGCTTGCCGTCACCGAGCTGGGTGAGGACATCGCGCCCCTGCTCCTGGGTGCAGGCGCACAGGGCCGTCAGGGCGCCAGCCAGGAGCAGGCGGGATAAAAGTCTGGGCAGTGAAACAACCATCGGCACCGGGGTCTGGGATCAACGGCTGGGTCGGGCATCGGCTCAGCCTGGCCATCGATAGAGCGTGCAAATGGAGAAAAGTGCGGCGGGTAAGCGAAACGCTTGTAGTGCTGGGACGCTTCACAGGCCAAACAGCAGACTCAAAGACAGCGCTGCGCCGTGGCAGCACCTGTCTTGTGTTGCTTGCAATGGCCTGTTCGCGGGTAATCCCGCTCTACAGGGACTGCCGCGTTGTTGAAAGCGCCGCAGCACCCCGTGGAGGGTTCACCCGCGAAGCGATCACATGGCGTGACGCAGCATCTCGATAACCTGGGCATGCAACGCCGGATCGCCACAAGCCACCACGCAACCGCCATCCTGCGCCGAGGTGCCATCCCAGGCAGTGATCACACCGCCTGCGCCCTCGATGATCGGCATCAGCGCCTGCACGTCATACGGCTGCAGGCTGGCTTCGACGATGACATCGACAAAGCCCGACGCCAGCATGCAGTAGGCGTAGCAGTCACCGCCATAACGCATCAGCCGCGCCTTGCCGGCAACCGCCTCGAAGGCCGCCTTGCGCGCGGGCGTGTCGAACATGTCCGGAGTGGTACACATCAAGGTCGCCGATGCCAGGTCGACGCAAGCGCGGGTCTTGAGCGGCGTGCCGCTGCGCCAGGCGCCCTCCGGGGTGCCGACGAAGCGCTCGCCGGTGAACGGCTGGTTCATCACCCCGACCACCGGACGTTCGCCGTCGTTCAGGGCGATCAGCGTGCCCCACAGCGGCAGGCCGGTGATGAATGCGCGAGTGCCGTCGATCGGGTCGAGCACCCAGGTCAATGGGCTGCTGCCCTTGGCCACACCTTGCTCTTCACCGAGGATGCCATGGGCCGGATAACGCGCCTGGATCAGCTCACGCATGGCCTCTTCGGCGGCCTTGTCGGCCACGGTGACCGGGTCGTACAGGCGTCCGCCCTTGTCCTCGACGTCCAGGCTTGCACGGAAATACGGCTTTATCGCCGCAGCGGCGGCATCGGCCAACTGCTCGGCGAAGGCGCGGAATTCGCCAATCTGTTCAACGCTCAGGGACATGGATCGGGCCTCGATGTAGGAGAAAAGGCTCGCATCATACCCCAGTCGCCGGGCACCGGAGGCATCGACACAAGGCCTACCAGCCACCAAGGTCTAGACTGAGAAAGGAACTTGGGCGCCGCTTGGCGCGTAAACCGGCACGGGCGGTTTGGGGGCCGCCACACGTGGAGGTATGAGATGAGCCAGTTCAAGCGATTGTTCGTGATGCTCGGCCCGCAGATGCGCCACACACCCGCCCTACAGAGGGCCGCGGCGCTGGCCGAATCCAGCGGCGCACTGCTGGATATCAACGTGTTCGTTGACGATGTCGACACCTTTGGCTTGATGAGCGATACCCGCGAGCGTGAGCGGCTGCTCGAGCACAACCGCCAGTGGCTGGCCGACGAAGTCGAACAGCTGCGCAACGCCGGGCTGGATGTGTCCACCGAGCTGCTACTGACTCGCGACCCGCTGGGCAGTGTGCTGGAACAAGTGGAGCGCCTGGGATGCGATCTTTTGATCAAGGACGTTCAGCACGAACCGGTGCTCAAGCGCCTGCTGGTGACGCCGTTGGACTGGCAACTGCTCAAGGACAGCCCTGTCGCCGTGCACCTGGTCAGCGACATCCGTCTGCCCCTGCCCCGGCAGATCGCCGCCGCGGTCGATCTGAACTGCCATGGCGCAGGCGAGCATCTGGATGAACAGGTCATCCGCTGCGCCCATGCCCTGGCCCTGCAGTGCAACGCCGAACTGCACCTGCTGCATGTGTGCGACGCGGCCAAGACCCACATCGCCGACTTCGGCGCCGGCACGGTGACCATGCCAGGCTTTGACGGTAGCGTGCGCACGGCCCAACGCGCCGCTTTCAACCGTCTGGGCGATCACCATCAGATCGATCTTGAGCGTCGACACTTTCTGGAGGGGCCGGCCACGCGCGCGATTGCCCAGTTCGTCAGCCATAGCCGAATCGACGTGATCGTCATGGGCAGCCATCGTCACGATGCGATGCAGACCTTCCTCGGCGGCACCACCGCCCATGTGGTGGAGCATCCGTTGTGCAATGTGCTGGCGATCAAGGCGGTGCGCTGACATGCAGAGACGTCGCAGGCGTGCAGAAGCCGTTGTCTCGCGAGCCTGCGCTGGCCAATTCGCGGGTAAACCCACCCCCACAGGATTGGCGGTGATCCCTGCAGGAGCGGGTTTACCCGCGAACACCGGCGCAGCCGGTGCCAGGCAAAGCCTAGCGCTCCGACAGCCGCACTCTCACTCAACGGGTATCAGAAGCCCTTGCTGTAGTACAGCGAGTAGGACTCGATGCCGTCGTTCGGCTGCTTGAGACCGGCGTTGGAATAGTGCATTGCGCGTACACCGATCTTCTGTTCGGCCGGCAACTTCAGGCCAAAGCCGATGCGGTCTTCGAAGTTGACCGAAGAGCCCAGGCGCTGATCGCCCACATCGGTCTTGGAAAATGCCGCAAGACCTATACCGGCTTCGATGAAGGGGGTGTAGGTAAAGCCGCTGAACTCATAGACGAACACCGGGCTGAACGACAGCGAGTGTGCGCCGCTGGCCTCGCCGCCTTCCCAATAGGTGTAGGCCGCATCCCAGTAACCGGTCAGGTGGCCAGTGTTGCTTTCGAACCACTTCTTGTCCCAGTCGAAGGAAAGGCCGATACGGTAGGTCATATCGCCTTGGCCGGTGGCGCCAACGGCACCAGACACTTGTGCGGCCTGGGCCATGTTGGCGCCGGCGAAAGCCAGGACGGCGGCAGCCAGCGAAGCGGCGAGACGGGTTTTCATCTATGAATCTCCTGATGGTCTTCACGGACAAGCCAGCGCAATGCCTGCCAGCTTGATTCCAGATTGGGGGCTTATGCCCCTCCTTCTTAGTGCCCTGAACCGGGTGCATCCAACCAAGTTACAAGACGCAATACTTTTTGGATTATCGGCCAACCCAACAAAAAGTTGAAAGGCTATTTGCCGCTTGTTGATAAAACACTCTGTTGCATATTTGTAAACAATTGAGCATGTCGCACGGAATCTAATATCCCAGCGTCCGAAGGTCGCTCAGAAATACTTTAAACATGCTGACGACTTTCCCTCTCGCTAATGCTGTCGCCCCCCGCTCAGTCATACACCGACTCCTCGTGTTCCCCCAATAAGCGCCTCTGCCTGGGCGTCGCTTCTTCCAGCACTTCAGAGTTGAAGTGCCAGGCCAAGTAGGGAGAGAACTTCTGCGCAACCATGCGCCGGCCGTAGTGCACTTGCAGCATGTCGCGCATTGCGGCGCTATGGTTGGCACCCCCGCCATGCCACAGGTCACTGCGAAACACCAACGCGTCGCCGGCGTGACACAGCACATCCCTGGCACCTTGCCCCTGCCAGCTGTCCTCGCCCTCCTGGGGCGAGCGACCGGCGAAATGGCTGCCCGGTACGACCCGGGTCGGGCCAACGGACTCATCGATATCGCACAAGTACAACTGGGCGGTGAGAATCTGGACTGGCTGGCTGTAGTCCTTCCGAGCGCGGATCCAGTCCGGCAACTCGATGGGCAGGTAATCCAGGTGCAGCTCCATGCCGGGGTAACCGGGATGACTGCGCCAGGCGGTCTGGCCAATCACATGACAATCCTGTCCCAGGACGGCCTCGGCCAGATCGATCAAGGGCGGAAGATCCAGAAACGACAACCACAGCGGATTGCGGTTGAACACACATTTGTAGTGTTCCAACAGGCCTTGGTAGTCCCAGTGAAGTGGCTGCAGGTCGTCGATGGCACAGCGCAGCAAGGCAATGCGCAATGGCTCCAGGACGCCCGGAATCAGCACGTAGCCGTATTCATCCAGCGATTTCAACTGAGTTTCCAGGTTCATGGCCATGCTCCGGCAGGCGCTCTGCTGAAATATCAGAAGGACGCGGAATCAAGATCGTTCAAAAAAATATAGGCCCGATCGGTACCTCCTGCAGGAAGCCACGATCAGGCCTGTGGTCTGGATCCGACAGGAGTACAGATGTACTCCTTGATATTCAGGGACGTTTTACCGCCAGTGCAAATTCACATTGGCGGGGGATTTGCCGCTCACGCTCACCTGCTGCTGCACGGTTTGGCCGTCGGCATTGCCGGTGACCCGGTATTGCCCTGGCGGCAGTTGCACGAACAACAGCGGGCCGACGTCCTGCAACGCCAGGACCTGCTGGCCTTGGGCGTTCTGTATATCCACCGTTGCGCCGCTCTGGAACTTGCCCTCCGGGCCCACAGACAAGGTGACATGCAGGTCATAGCCAGGGGTGCGACGCAAGGCATTGGCTTCATCCTGGCCGATCCCGCCTTGCAGGTAGCGCACGCCGTTTTGCTCTTGCGGTTGCAGTTGCACCGCTTGCGGATCGATTGGCGCATTCAGGTCGGCAGCGGCCGCAAGGGTCCAAGGCAAGGCCATGGCCACCAGCAAGGCGGCGCATAGCCCGTAATGATGTTTGCGCATGGTGCATTCCTCCCTGCGAGGGATGGTCTACACAATGTTCGACGCCTTAGGGCCAGGGGTGTTCGAGCAGAGGACAGCCGTCGGTCAGGCCGCGCGCCGCTCCTCCAGCAGCTTGACGAACATGCTCAGGCTGCGCGAGACCGTTCCTCGGCGCCACACCAGCCAAGTCTTGAGGTAGCGAAAATCCTCGGACAACGGCCAGACGCTCACCGTGCTGCATCCCGGCATGCTGTCGAGCATGCTGCGCGGCATCAGGGCCAGGCCGGCCCCGGCGCTGACGCAGGCCAGCATGCCATGGTAGGACTCCATCTCATGGATCTTGCCCGGCACCGCCTGGTCCTGGACGAACCAATTCTCGAAGTGATGCCGATAGGAGCAATTGGCCCGGAAGGCATAGATGCTCTCGCCGTTCACATCCCGGGCCCGGCCCACCGGGGCATGGTTGAGCGGCGCGATGATGACCATTTCCTCATCGAACACCGGCATGCCTTCCAAGGTCGGGTGCAGCACCGGGCCGTCGACGAACGCCGCCACCAGGCGCCCGGACAGCACACCTTCGAGCATGGTGCCCGACGGGCCGGTTGACAGGTCCAGATCGACCTTGGGAAAGCGTTGGTTATAGGCCGCCAGCAGCCCTGGAATGCGCACCGCCGCGGTGCTCTCCAGCGACCCGAGGGCAAAGGTGCCCTGAGGGTCCTCGCCAGCTACGGTCAGGCGCGCCTCATGTACCAGGTCGAGGATGCGCCGCGTGTATTCGAGAAAGTTCCAGCCCGCCGGCGACAGCCGCAACCGGCTTTTCTCACGGATGAACAGCTCCACGCCCAGGTCCTCCTCCAGCTGCTTGATGCGCGTGGTCAGGTTCGAGGGGACGCGATGGATCTGCTGCGCCGCAGCGCTGATGCTGCCGTGCTCGGCCACGGCCTTGAAGATTTCCAGTTGCACCAGGTCCACGGTCTTTCTCCATTCGTGAATGTTTCGCTCATTATTATTCAGTTTTCATTAAAACCACACACCACTAGTCTGGGCGCCAGTCGGATACAACAACGAGGAGCCCGCCATGAGCGAGATCAGCAGCCTGACCCATGCCATTTCCGTCGACCCGCATAGCGGTGAGCGGATCGGCCATTACCCCTTCGACACCGACGCCGCACTGGAAGCGGCGCTGCAACGCGCCAAGAAAGGCTTTGGCCAGTGGCGCCAGGTGTCGCTGGGTCAGCGCAGCGAGTACCTGCTCGCCTTGGCAGATGCCCTGCAAGCCAATCATGAAGCCTTCGCTCACATGATCACCCGCGAGATCGGTAAGCCGATCACCCAAGCCCGCGGCGAAGTCACCAAGTGCATCGGCCTGTGCCAGTGGTACGCCGAACACGGTCCGGCCATGCTCGCGCCAGAACCCACCCAGATCGAAAAAGCCCGCATCGAATACCGTCCGATGGGCCCAATTCTGGCGGTGATGCCGTGGAACTTCCCGATCTGGCAGGTCCTGCGCGGCGCGGTGCCTGCGTTGCTGGCCGGCAATACCTATGTCCTCAAGCACGCGCCGAACGTGATGGGCAGTGCCTACCTGCTGCTCGACGCCTTCAAGCAGGCCGGGCTACCCGAGGGCGTGTTCGAAGTGGTCAACGTGACCCCAGAAGGCGTCACCCGAGCCATCAATGACCCGCGCATCGCCGCCGTCACCCTCACCGGCAGCGTACGTGCCGGTATGGCCATCGGTGCCCAGGCAGGTGCGGCGCTGAAAAAATGCGTGCTGGAACTGGGCGGATCGGACCCGTTCATCGTCCTGGCCGACGCCGACCTGGATGCGGCGGTCAAGGCGGCCGTGATCGGCCGTTACCAGAACACAGGCCAGGTCTGCGCTGCCGCCAAGCGTATGATCGTCGAACAAGGCGTCGTCGAGGCATTCACCCGCAAGTTCGTCGAGGCCACCCGGCAGCTGAAGATCGGCAACCCACAGGACGACGACACCTACATCGGCCCCATGGCCCGCTTCGACTTGCGCGACGAACTCGACGGCCAAGTCCAGGCGACCCTGGCCGAAGGCGCCACTTTGCTGCTCGGCGGCAACAAGATCGAAGGCGTGGGCAACTACTATGCACCCACTGTGTTCGGCGACGTTACCCCCGAGATGACCGCCTTCAAGCAGGAGCTGTTCGGCCCTGTCGCGGCGATCATCACCGCCAAGGATGCCGAGCATGCGGTAGAACTGGCCAACGACAGCGAGTTCGGCCTGGCCTCGACCATCTACACCGCCGACCTCGCCTTGGCCGAGCGCATGACGGCCGCCCTGGACACCGGCGGCGTGTTCATCAACGGCTACTGCGCCTCCGACCCCCGTGTAGCCTTTGGCGGTGTGAAGAAGAGCGGTTTCGGCCGCGAACTGTCGCACTTCGGCGTGCGCGAGTTCTGCAACGTGCAGACGGTGTGGCTGGATCGCAACTGATCCTCTGCCGTTCCCTTGGGTTGCGCCGGTTCAGCCCCGGCGCAACCAGTCGATGAAGCGGGCGAACAGCTCCGATTGGGAGTTGATCTCGAGTTTGAGGTAAAGGTTCTTGCGGTGCATGCGGACCGTTTCCGGCGAGATGCCCAACTCGATGGCCGTGGATTTCACCGAGTGCCCACGCAGGATCATGTGCGCCACCTCGCGCTCCCGGTCGGTGAGAACCTGGCAGCCAAAGCTGTCGAACGCTGCCTGCAAACCGCCCGGCTCGGCGGCGTGCGGGGCTTCCAGCAGATGCGCGCGGGCATAGCGCCCCAGCAGCTCACGCACCATCGGCTCCACCGCCCGCAGCACGTCCAGCTGCGCAGCGCTCAGGCGTGTGCCGCTGCAGCCTTGGAACAGGCTCAGCGAGACTTTGCGGTCCTCGGCGATATCGGCGATGAAGTAACTGTCTTCGCTGCAGCCGGTACCTAGGTAGTAGGCCTTGTAGTAGTCGCTGTCGAAGAAGTTGTCCGGCGCGATGTCTTGCAGGTGATAGAAACCTTCAGCCAGCCCGTTCTCCACCGCCAGGCAGAACGGGTCGAGCAGGTAGCCTGCGGCAAAATAGCGATTGAGCACCGCATCGCGATGGCATTCGGGAATACCCTGCTGGTACAGCAAGCGCGGCGCCCGCCCCCGGCATTCCAGGCTGATCATCATCGACTCCACGCAAACCAGTTGGCCGATAGCGGCGGCCAGGTGGGCCAGGGCATCGGGCGTGTCGCTGTGGGCGAAAGCGTGCTGCAAGGCTGCATGCCACTGCTGCAGGGCGCCGAAGGTCAGGGTGATGGGCGTGTCGGGGGTAGGCTGGGTCATGCCCGGCAGTCTAGCCTGCCGGACATGCTCGCGCACAGCCTGTCTCAGGTGGGTCATTGGCCGTGATACAGCCCTTCGCTGTGCAGCTCCTGGGCGGTGTCGAGTATGCATTGGCGCAGGATCTCGACGATCTCGTCGACCTGGGCATGGGTGATCACCAGCGGTGGCGACATCACGTTCAGGTGCATGATCGGCCGCACCAGCAGCCCCTTGGCCTGGGCTTTGCGGTGGATGCGCTCGCCAATGTTCACCGCGTCGTCGAACAGCGCCTTGCTGGCTTTGTCGGCCACGAACTCGACACAGGCCATCAGTTTCAGGCAGCGTACATCCCCCACCAACGGCAGGTCGCGCAGGCTAGCCAAGCGCTGCTCCAGGTAGCCACCCACGTCATTGACGTGGTCCAGCAGACGCTCGCGCTCGATGATCTCGATGTTCTTCAACGCTGCGGTACAGCACACCGGGTGGCCGCTGTAGGTGAAGCCGTGGGTGAAGCAGCGGCCTTTGCCTGGCTCGGCGATCACCTGCCAGATCCGCTCGGAGAAGATGCATGCCCCCAGCGGCAGGTAGGCCGAGGTCAGGCCCTTGGCGGTGGTGATGATGTCCGGTTGCACGCCGAACAGCTCCTCGCTGGCGAAGAAGGTGCCCAGGCGCCCGAAGGAGGTCACCACTTCGTCGGCGACGAACAGGATGTCGTAGGTCTGGCACAGTTGCCACATGCGCAGGAAGTAGCCTTCGGGCGGGATGATCACCCCACCTGAGCCCATGATCGGCTCGGCGAAAAAGGCCGCGACGTTGTCCGGGCCCAGCGAGAGGATCTTGTCCTCGAACTCGGCCACCAGGAAGTCGAGAAACTCGGCCTGGTCCATGTCATCCGGGGCGCGGTAAGGGTTGGGGTTGGAGACATGGTGAATCAGCGGGTGTGCGTAATCGAACTCTGGCACCCGGTCGGCGGCCTTGTTGCCGATCGACATGGTCAGGGTGGTGGAGCCGTGGTAGGCGTTGTAGCGGGCGATGATGTGCTTCTTGTTCGGCTTGCCACGGCAGTTCTGGTAGTACTGGATCAGCCGGTAGGCGGTGTCGACCGCGGTCGAGCCGCCGGTGGTGAGAAACACATGGTTCAGGTCGCCGGGTGCCAGCTGGGCAAGCTTCTGGCTCAGCGCGATGGCCACGTCGTTGGCCATGTCGGAGAACGGGTTGGAATAGGCCAGCTTGCGCACCTGGTCGGCGATGGCCAGGGCCATTTCCTCACGGCCCAGGCCGATGTTGGTGCACCACATGCCGCCCACGGCATCGAGGAAGCGGTTGCCCTCGGTGTCGCGGATATAGGCGCCCTCCCCGGCCACGATGTTCAACGCGCCTTGCTCACGGTGCTCGTCGAACATGTGATAGCCGTGCATGTAGTGGGCCTTGTCGGCCTCAACCAATGCGTCCTGGGCAGGTGTCGAAGCGAATGCTTTGCTGGGCATGGCCATAGGGCAGCTCCTTGGCAGAATACGAAGAAAAAGAACTCAGTAGCCGGTCTTGACCGTGCTCCACACCCGGGTGATGGCCCGCATGTCCCGAGGGGCTTGGGTCTTCTGGGCGAACAGACGCCCACGGGTGGCGTCGTCGGGGTAGATGGCCGGGTTGTCGCGGATGTCCGCCTGCACCAAGGCCGTGGCGGCGCCATTGCTGTTGGCGTAGTGAATGTAATTGGTCACCTTGGCCATGGTCTGCGGCTGCAGCAGGAACTCGATGAAACGGTGCGCATTGGCCACGTGGGGCGCGTCCTTGGGCAGGTAGAGGTTGTCGAACCAGATCAGCGAGCCTTCCTTGGGAATGAAGAAATCCAAGGTGATGTTCTTTTTCGCCTCCTCGGCACGGGCCTGAGCGGTGGCGTAGTCACCGGACCAGGTCAGGGCCATGCAGACATCCCCGTTGGGCAAACTGGTGAGGTAGTTCACCGAATCGAACTTCTTGATGTAGGGGCGGATGCCCATCAGCAGCGTCTCGGCGGCCTTCAGGTCAGCGGGTGCGGCGCTGTGCGGGTCCTTGCCCAGGTATTGCAGGGCCAGCGGTATGACTTCGCTGGGCGCGTCCATCAAGGTGACACCGCAATCGGCGAAGCGCGAGACGATCTTGGGATCGAACAGCATGGCCAGCGAGCCGATCGGCGCGTCGGGCATGCGTGCCTTGATCTTCTCGACGTTATAGGTCACCCCAGAGCTGCCCCAGGTGTAAGGCGCCGAGTACTTCAAGCCTGGGTCGTAGCCTTGCAGCTCATCGACCACCTTGGCGTCGAGGTTGTGCCAACTGGGCAATTGACGCTTGTCCAGAGGCTGGAACACCCCCGCCTGGATCAAGGGCGGCACCAGGGAGGCATTGAGCATGACCAAATCGTAGCCAGAGCGGCCGGTGAGCAACTTGGTCTGCACGGTCTCATAGCCATCGAAAGTGTCGTAGATCACCTTGATGCCTGTGGCCTTCTCGAAATCGGCCAGGGTGGTTTCGCCGATATAGTCGGTCCAGTTGTACAACCGCAGCGTCTTGCTGGTGTCCTCTTGCGCCGCTTGCGTGGCGGTAGCGGCGCACGTCAGCAACAGACTGCCAATCACCTTCAGTGCCTTGCCCATAGCAACTCCATCGTGTGACTGCTCGGGATGAGCCGGTGGACCTACTATCGCGACAATCGGCGAAGGGGAACATACCCCGAATGTGTGGGTCACCTGGATCCTGGGGGCGCTGCGCGGCCCATCGCAGGCGTGGCACCGGTATTTTCATTCCCACCGCGAGTCGCGTAGAGTTTTTCCAAGCGACCAAGGGCTGCATCACTCATGGACAAATACACGCCGCGCCAGTGGCTCCCCCACGAAAAGCCCAGCCTGCCAGGTTCACCCTCCACCCCCCTGCACGCACCCGGCAAACGCCTGGCCTATGGCGCGGTCGGTCTTTTGGTGGCGATCACCGGTGGCTTGGGCAATGCCCTGGTCACGGCCAATCTGTCCTTCCTACAAGGTGCCCTGGGCGCGACCAGCGCCGAGATGGCCTGGCTGCCCGCCGCGTTCGTGATGACCAACGTCTCGATGAACCTGCTGCTGGTGAAGTTTCGTCAGCAGTTCGGCCTGCGTGCCTTCACCGAAGTGTTCCTGGTGCTCTACGCCCTGGTCACCTTCGCCCATTTGTTCGTCAACGACCTGAACTCGGCCATCGCGGTGCGCGCCGCCCATGGCATGGTCGGTGCGGCCCTGAGCTCGTTGGGTCTTTACTACATGATCCAGGCCTTCCCCGCCCAATGGCGACTCAAGGCCATGGTGTTGGGCCTTGGCGCCTCGCAACTGGCGGTGCCCCTGGCCCGGGTGTTTTCCGAAGACCTGTTGCAAATCGCCGAGTGGCGGGGCCTCTACATGTTCGAACTCGGCCTGGCGCTGGCCGCGCTGGGTTGCGTGCTGCAGCTCAAATTGCCACCGGGCGATCGCTTCAAGACCTTCGAACCTTTGGATTTTCTGACCTTCTCGCTGATGGCCAGCGGCACCGCCCTGCTCTGCGCCGTGCTTTCGCTCGGGCGCATCGACTGGTGGCTTGAGGCGCCCTGGATCGGCGTGGCCCTGGCGTCTTCCATCGCCCTGGTGTGCTCGGGCCTTGCCATCGAGCACAACCGCACCAACCCGTTGTTGATGACGCGCTGGCTGGGCAGTGGCGCGGTGGTGCGACTGGCCTTGTGCGTGGTGCTGATCCGCATGGTCACGTCCGAGCAATCCACCGGCGCGGTGGGCTTTCTGCAGGCCCTGAACATGAGCAGCGAGCAGATGCGCAGCCTGTACTGGATCATGCTGCTGGGCGCAGCCACGGGCCTTGCCACCAGCGCCCTGACCATCAACCCAGCGCACCTGGTCACACCGCTGTTCATCTCGCTGGCGGCGATGGCCACCGGGGCCTTCATGGATTCGAGTTCCAGCAACCTGACCCGGCCCGAGCAGATGTACCTGAGCCAGTTCCTGCTGGCCTTCGGCAGCACGTTCTTCCTCGGCCCATCCATGGCCCTGGGCATCAGTCACGTACGGGCCAACCCGCGCAACCTGGTGAGCTTCTCGGTGATGTTCGGGATCTGCAACAACCTCGGCGGGCTGATCGGTGCAGCGTTGCTCGGCACCTTCCAGACCGCGCGGGAGAAATTCCATTCCAGCAACCTGGTCGAACGCCTGAGTGCGCTCGAACCGCTGGTCAATGCCAGGGTCCAGGGCGGCGGTGCCGGTTACGCCGGCCTGATCGCCGACCCCGCCTTACGCACCGAAGTCGGCACGCGTCTGTTGGCCAGTGCGGCGACCCGCGAGGCCAATATCCTGGCCTACAACGATGTATTCATGCTCATCGGCGCCATTGCCGTGGCGACGATGATCTGGATTCTGATTCGCAGCTACTGGCTGCGCCGCGCGGCGCAGCCGATAGCCTCCCCCGACACCTCCAGTGGCGCTTCGACCTGATGACCCAACCCACCCAGTCCACGACCACCACCGCCATCGCCGAAACCCCGGAGGGCACCGCCCCGCCCAGCGGGCCGGGCGATCAGACCCGCACGCGCCGTGTGCGCCTGCTTTCCTCACTCAGCTTCGCCTGCGTGGCGCTGGCCGGCATCCTGCTGGTGCTCTATGCCTGGCGCCTGCCGCCGTTCAGCAGCGCCATCGAAAGCACCGAGAACGCCCTGGTCCGTGGCCAGGTGACGATCATCGGCCCACAACTGCCCGGCTATATCGTCGAGGTGCCGGTGCACGACTTCCAGTTCGTCAAACGCGGCGATTTGCTGGTGCGCCTGGATGATCGCATCTACACCCAGCGTCTGGCTCAAGCCATCGCTCAACTGCAACAGCAACAGGCGGCGCTGGCCAACAACCTGCAACAGCGCAAGAGCGCAGAGGCGGCCATCATCCAGCGCGAGGCCGCCATCCTCGATGCCACCGCCCAGGCCGACAAGGCCCAGGCGGACCTGCGCCGCAACCAGGCACTGGTCAGCGATGGCTCGGTGTCTCGCCGGGAACTGGACCTGAGCCGTGCCACCCACGCTGGCGCAGTCGCCAACCTGGAACAGGCCAAGGCGGCACTGGAAATCGCCCGGCAGGATAAAGAAACCGTGGTCGTCAACCGCGCAGCCCTGGAAGCGGCCGTGGCAAACGCCAAGGCCTCGGTGGAGCTGGCCCGCATCGACCTGGACAATACCCGCGTGGCCGCGCCGCGCGACGGTCAGCTGGGGCAGATCGGTACGCGCCTGGGCGCCTATGTCAACTCAGGGGCACAGTTGATGGCGCTGGTGCCCGACACGTTGTGGGTCATCGCCAACATGAAGGAAACCCAGATGGCCCACGTGCGCATCGGTCAACCGGCCACCTTCACCGTCGATGCGCTCGACCACCTTGAGCTGCGGGGGCAAGTGCAACAGATCTCGCCGGCCACAGGCTCCGAGTTCGCCCTGTTGCAGGCCGACAACGCCACCGGCAACTTCGTGAAGATTGCCCAGCGCATTCCAGTGCGCATCACCGTCGATCCCGACCAGCCGGATGCCAAGCGGCTGCGGCCAGGGATGTCAGTGGTGGTGAGCATCGATACCCGCCAGTGATGCGCTTGCTCAAGGTGTCCAGTCCACAGCGTGGTCCTGCAAGTAAGTGTCCACCGCGGCGCCCACCGTGGGCTGGAAGATGTCGCTGCCGATGTGGCTCAGCACCTCGAGGCGCAGCAGCTTGTCCCTCACCGGGTCCTTGACCTCGGCAAAATGCAGCTCCACACCGGCCTCGCGCAGGGTCTGCTCAAGTTCCACGAGCATGTCGGCGGAGGTAACGTCCACGCTGGTCACCGGTTCCGCCGCGACCACCACCCGCCGCACCTCGCCGTCCGACCGGGCGACAGCTTCCAGCACGCAGCGCTGGAACAGCTCGGCATTGGCGAAGAACAGCGGCGCATCCCAGCGAAACAGCACCAGGCCCGGCACCCGGCGTGCATCGGGGTAGCGGGACACATCGTGGTAGCCGCGGATGCCATCGACCCGGCCCAGCACCGCATAGTGCGGCCGCCAGCCGTCCCAGAGAAACTCGATCACCGCGATGACCACCGCAAGGCCGATACCCGGCACCGCACCAAACACCGCCACCCCGACGAAGCAGGTGATGGACAGCCAGAACTCCCAACGTTGGATGCGGTAGATCCGCGCCAGGTCCTTGAACTCGAACAACCCGATAGCCGCGGCGATGACCACCGCCGCCAGGGCGCTTTGCGGCAGGTGGCGCAACAGATCAGGCGCAAACAACAGCAACGCCGCCACGCCCAGGGCGCCGAACACACCCGCCAGCTGACTGCGCGCCCCCGCTGCCTCGGCCACCGGCGTGCGGGACGAACTGCTGCTGATGGGAATGCCCTGGAAGAACCCCGACGCCAGATTGGCCAGCCCCAGCCCGACCATTTCCTGGTTCGGGTCGACCTGGGCGCGGGTCTTGGCGGCGTAGGTGCGCGACAGCACGCTGGTGTCGGCAAACGACACCAACGCCACCGCCGCGCCACCGATGGCCACGGTGGCCAGGTCGTTGAAACCGATCAATGGCAACGCGAACCCTGGAAGGCCCTGGGGTAATGACCCGACCACCTTAACCGCGTGGGCGGCTTCCAGGCCCATCAGCCCGCAGATCCCAGTCGCGGCCACTACGGCGATCAGGATGCCCGGCAAGCGCTCCCAGCGCTTGAGCAGCAGAATGATCACCAGCGTACCCGCCCCCAGGGCGAAGGCATGCCAGTTGGCCTTGCCGTCCAGCAGGGCGTTGACCAATTGCAGGCTATCGCGCAGCGGCCCGGCGCTCTGCCCAGAGATGCCGAACAACTTGGGCGCCTGGCTGACCAGCACCGCCAAGGCGATGCCGTTCATGTAGCCATAACGGATCGGTTTGGACAGCAGCTCGGTGATGAAGCCCAGGCGCAACAGGCCCGCGCCGATGCAGATCAGCCCCGATACCAGCGCCATGGCCGCTGCCAGGGTGACCGCCCGCCCCGGGTCGCCCGCCGCCAAGGGCAACACCACGGCCAGGATGATCGGCACCAGCGCCGAGTCTGGGCCCAGCACCAGGATGCGGCTGGGCCCGAACAGGGCGTAGGCCAGCAAGGGCACGATCGTCGCGTACAGGCCGTGGATGCCCGGTACGCCGGACGCCTGCGCGTAGGCGATGCCGACCGGCACCAGCATGGCGGTGAGCACCAGCCCTGCGACCAAGTCCTTGGACAGCCATGCCATCGGGTACTGACGTACCACACGCAAGCCCGGTATCCAGCGCTGCAAGCCACGGTCGACCGGCTGCGCCGCATAGGCCAAGGGCTTTGGCGGTGGTGTCGAGGTGTCCATGCCCGCCTGGCCTCAGTATCGCTCGGAGACCATCTTGAACGGGTACGGCACCGCCTTGTACTTGCCGATCTTGCCGCGCTTGGGCAGGGCGATCTTCTGCTTGGCACTCAGGTCCTGGTAAGGGATCTGCTGCAGAAAGTGGCTGATGATGTTCAGTCGCGCCTTGCGCTTGTCTTCGGAGCGCGCCATGAACCACGGTGCCCAGGACGAATCGGAGGCTGCGAACATATCGTCGCGGGCGCGGGTGTAATCGTCCCATCGGGTGTAGGACTTGATGTCCATGGGCGAGAGCTTCCACAGCTTGCGGCCATCGTTGATGCGATCTTGCAAGCGGCGGGTCTGCTCCTCGGCGCTCACCTCCAGCCAGTACTTGATCAGGATGATCCCCGAGTCGACCATCATCCGCTCGAACAGCGGCACCACGGCGAGAAACTTGTGCGCCTGCTCTTCGGTGCAAAAGCCCATCACCCGTTCGACGCCGGCGCGGTTGTACCAACTGCGGTCGAAGATCACCACCTCGCCGGCTGCCGGCAAGTGGGTCAGGTAGCGCTGGGCATAGATCTGGGTTTTCTCGCGCTCGGTCGGCGCCGGTAGCGCCACCACACGAAAGACGCGAGGGCTGACCCGTTCAGTGAGTGCCTTGATCGTCCCGCCCTTGCCGGCGCCGTCGCGCCCCTCGAAGACCACGCACACCTTGAGCCCTTTGGCCACCACCCACTGCTGGAGTTTGACCAGTTCCACATGCAGGCGCTTGAGCTCTTGTTCGTAGGTTTTGCGTCCCAGTTTCTCCGGCAGCTCGTCCTTGTGCTTCTTGTTCACAGCCTTGGCCATCGCCTACTCCCCTCGCAAACCGTTGGTTGTCCCGGCAGCGCCGAGACGCCTGAGCCTGGCGCTTGAGTGCGGCAGGTCAGTGGAGTATGGATGAGCCATGGCACTTTGCCTGTGGGCAGGACAGGATGCCGCAGCCGGGGCTTATAGCCACCAGGCCAACACCGCTGGCAACCAGGCGAAAGACAGCACCGTCGAGCACATCACCAGGTTGGCTACCTGTTCGGGTGACCGGCTGGCGCGCACCGCCAACAGATAGTTGAACACCGCCACCGGCATGGAAGACTGCACCACCAGCACCGCACGCTCCAACGATTCCAGGCCCAGCGCAGTACCCACGCCCCACCCCACTGCCGCCCCCAGCACGATGCGCAGACCACCCAGTAACAGGCCACTGCCCACGTGATGCAGGCGAATGCTGGCCAGGGACACGCCCAAGGTGAGCAACATCAAGGGGATGGTCATGCCGCCGAGCAGGTCCGCGGTGTTGGCCAGCCAGCGCGGCAGCTCCAGGTCCAGGAAGATGATCGGCAGGGCCCCGGCCAGGCTGATCACGATCGGGTTGCGCAGCAGGGCCTTGAACGACGCGCTGGCCCCGGACATGGCGATGCCTAAGGTGAACTGGAAGATCGACAAGGTCAGAAAGAACGCCACCGCCAGCGCCAGGCCATGTTCGCCGAAGGCGTACAGGCTGATCGGCAAGCCCATGTTGCCGGTGTTGGGGAACATGAATGCCGGCATCAGCACGCGCCAATGCTGGCCCGAAGCGCGGCTGACGAGAAACCCGGCCAGCGCCATGCCCAACATGCACAGCACGCACGCGACGGCCATGCTGGTGAAGGCTGCGGGGTCCAGTTGCGTGCGGCTGAGGGTCGAGAGCACCAGTGATGGGGTGCCGACCGTCATGACGATGCGGGCGATGAATTCGGTGGGGTAGTCCAGACCACGGCGGGCCCAGCCATAGCCGATGCCGGCAACGATGAAGACAGGCGCCAGGACGGCGAACAGCGAAGCCAGCATGAAGCGGATCCCCCAGAAGTCGAAGCGACATTATGCGGTTTTCCTCCCAGAACGGTGAAAACGCGTTGGCCTATACCCGGTCCGGTGCGGCTTCTGGTCGCAGGGCCCGGCCACCGCCCAGGCTTTAGAATCGCGCCTCCTTTTCGCCCCCGGCCATGCCGTCATTGCAGACGGTTGAGCCGCACCTCGCTCGCACCGACAGCCAGGCATACCCGCGCAGCCCTTGCGCCCACCGAAAAGGCACACTTTCGGCGTTTTCCAACTAGAGGTAACTATGTCTCCGCGTTTGCTGGCCATGGCGCTGGCACCCCTGCTCGGGCTGTTCATCATTGCCCTGGGCAACGGCTTCCTGTCCTCCCTCACCACGTTGCGCCTGGGCTCGGCCGGCGAATCGGCCACCATGATCGGCATCGTCTCGTCGGCCTACTTCATCGGCCTGACACTCGGGGCGATCTTCAACGACCGGTTGATCCTGCGCATTGGTCATATCCGTGCCTACACCAGCTTCGCCTCGCTGATCGCCGCGACCATCCTGCTGCAGGGCCTGTTCTACGACACCACCTGGTGGTTTGCTTTGCGCCTGATCAACGGCTGGGCTGCGGTCGGTGTGTTCCTGGTCATCGAGAGCTGGCTGCTGCTGGCCGGCGATCCAAAGATACGTGGCCGTCTGCTGGCGCTGTACATGATCGCCTTCTACGGCGCCGGGGTCCTGGCCCAGGCGACGCTGGGCGAAGTCACCGGCTGGGGCGAGACCGCACCGTTCATGGTCGCCGGCATGCTCGCCACCCTGTCGGTGCTGCCGATCGTGATTCTGCCGCGGGTCTCGCCACTGCTCGATCAGGTCGAACCGCTCAAACCGCGCCAGCTCCTGGGCATCGCCCCGACCGGCTTGGTCGGCTGCTTTGGCTCGGGCGTGGCCATCGCCGGGATCTACGCCCTGCTGCCGCTGTACCTGCAACGCATCGGCCTGGACGTAGGCGAGGTGGGCAACATGATGGCCTGGGTGATCCTCGGCGCCATGTTGCTGCAATATCCTGTTGGGCGTTGGTCGGACCGCAAGGACCGGCAAAGCGTGCTGGTCGCCCTGGCGGCGATGTGCACCGTGCTGTCGGTGGTGATCGTTCTGCTGCCGGCTGAGTCGCAGTGGTTGCCAGCGATGCTGTTCTTGCTCGGCGGCGGCGTATTCGCCTTGTACCCGGTGGCGGTCAGCAGCGCGGCCGACCGTGCCCCGGCCGATGCGCTGGTGCCCATGATCCAAGGCCTGCTGCTGATCAACTCGCTGGGCTCGTCGATGGCCCCGCTGGCGATCTCTCCGGTGATGAACGTCTACGGCGAGACGGGGCTGTTCTGGGCCTTTGCGGTGATCAACCTGGCGATGGTGGGTTTCTTCCTGTGGCGCCGCGGCAAGCGCCCGGCCCCGGAACATCCCGCGCCCTTCGCGCCGACGGCCACCTTTTCGCCCACCGGCGCCGAGCTGCGGGTGACCGAGGAGCTGATGCATGCGGCCCAGGAGCATCCGCCGATGGGCGAGACAGCGAACGGGGAGACCCCTTCGTCGCGCACAGAACCCTCATCCTGATGGGCTGACCGGGCAAGCCCTGTGGGAGTGTCAGGCCGACGCTCCCACTTATCCCTTCTCCCCTTACCATCCGTCGCCTGAAGGGCACCCTGCCCCGTCTCCCATGGCCGAACGCAGGACAATCATCCCGACAGGAGATTCGCCATGGTTCGTTTCCAGCCCCTGTTCCTCGCCCTGTGCCTGGGCCTGACCACCACTGCCAGCCTGGCCGCCACCGATATGAACGGCACCGACACCCACCCCAAGGCCGACCACTCCTCCGGTGAGCATTCCCAAGGCACCACCGGGAGCCAAGGCAACAGCGTCAACGACCCTGATAGCACTCGCGATAACGACAGCACCGATACCAACTCCAGCTCTGACGTGCCCGACGGCACTACCGGAGGCTCCAATAACACCGGCGAGGCCACCGGCACCGGTGCAGGCGCCTCGGGCGGTGCCGCCGAGGATCAGGACAGCCGCTGAGCAGACGTTGGATTGGCCTGGAATAGATGCGGGGCCAAACCCGAGGATGGCATGAGGTGCTGACCTGGATCGTGTGGGGGGTTCAACCGCCAAGAGGCCACCTCAGGGCCGCTCCGCAAGGGTCACCGCCAGTAGCGCGGGTCGTCCACCACCTGTTCATGGGCCTGGAACAACACCGGCAACTGCTCCTTGAGAAAATCCAGCCAGGTGCGGACCTTGGCGTCCAGGTAATGCCGCGACGGGTAGATCGCATAGATCTCCCGCTGACGCAGCCGATGGGGCGCGAGCAATCGGCACAGGCGGCCTTGCTCGATGGCCTGGGTAGCTGAGTAATACGGCAACAGGCCGATGCCCATGCCAAGCTCCGTCGCCTTGAGCATGGCGTCTGCCACATTGGTCAGGAAGGTGTCCTGGGGCACGATCACGCAAGGGTCTGCCCCTTCGAACGACCAGTCCTCCTCGAACAACGGGTCCACTGTGCGCAAGCACACATGTTGGTGCAGGTCTTCCGGGCGCTGAGGCACGCCATGACGTGCCAGGTAATCGGGCGAAGCGCAGAGAATGCTGTGGATGCTGCCCAGGGGGATGGCGATCAGTTGCGAGTCCGGCAGGCCCTGGCCGATGGCGATCACCACGTCCTGGCCGTCCGCCAGCGGGTCCGGGTTGCGCTGGGACAACGTGAGTTCCATGACCACTTCCGGGCAGGTGGCGTTGTAGCGGGCCACCAGCGGCATCATCAACAGCCCCAGACCATGAGTGCAATGCAGGCGCAATCGACCACGGGGGGTGAGGTGGGCTCCGCGTGCCTCGTCCATGGCTTCTTCGGTCAGCAGCATGATCTGCCGCGAGCGCTCGAGGAACCGCTCGCCCGCCTCGCTCATGCGCAGACGCCGGGTGGTGCGGTGCAGCAGGCGGGTCTGCAGCTGGTTTTCCAGTTCCGCGACGATCCTCGACACCTGTGCGGCAGAAATGTCCAGGGCGTTGGCGGCGGCGGCGAAACTGCCGCATTCCACAACCCGGGCGAAGGTTCGCATGGCGTGCAGCATGTCCATGATGTGTCTTCCCTGTGACCTATTCGTGCATTCGAGGCAGGAATCTATCACGGATCAGAGTCTTTATTGGCGATACCCAAGAAACACATCATGAGTCAACGCCAAACGAGAACATCGCCATGAAACCTTCGATCGCCTTCTTCACCTTGTTCGCCGCTCTGGCTTCGTTCGGTGCCGTCGCCGATCCTGCCAACAGCCAGCCCGTAGCGGCCACCAGCGAGACCTATGAATACGGGATGCCCTTGGATGTGGCCAAGGTGATTTCCATCACCCCGGCGAGCAATGCGGCCGATTGCGCGGTGGGCACCGCCCATATGGTCTACATCGATCACCAGGGCCAGACCCACAAGGTCGACTACCGGGAAATGGGCAACTGCTCGCAGCTGTAACAGGAATTACGCCAGCAACTGCTCGATCCAGCGCACCTGTCGAGCCACTTCCTGGGCCTTTTG
This sequence comes from Pseudomonas guariconensis, assembly GCF_900102675.1. Classification (GTDB taxonomy): domain Bacteria; phylum Pseudomonadota; class Gammaproteobacteria; order Pseudomonadales; family Pseudomonadaceae; genus Aquipseudomonas; species Aquipseudomonas guariconensis. The sequence continues at coordinate 409,702 of NZ_FMYX01000001.1, read as the reverse complement.
TGTCGGCACCGCCTGCCGGGCACGGGCGAAGTGGGCCATGACCCGCTGCTTGCGTTGCAGGTTCAGGCCCCATTTGGCCAGAAACGCAGGGCTGCGCTCCTGCATCAACAACGGCCCGAAATACAACTCCTCTGGGGAGTACGCTACCGCCTGACACGGTTCGGCCACGATGATCTCGTAGGTGAACTCGTTTTCCTCAAGCAACTCCTCGCAAACGATACGGTAGTCGTTTTCCATCAACCACTCGCGCAGGGTGCCTTCACGCACGTTCGGCTGCAGGATCAACCGCTCCTTGCCGCTCAGGCGATGCTTGCCCCGCTCGAGGATCTCGCGGATCTTCTCCCCGCCCATGCCACACAGGCTGATGGCGTCGATGCGATCCTGTGGCTCGATGGCTTCCAGACCGTCGGCCAGGCGCACGGTGATCGCCTGCTCCAGGCCGTTCTTGCGCACCTTGCGCTGGGCCGAGCGAAACGGCGTCATCGCCGCCTCGCCGGCCACGGCGGCTTCGATTCGGCCACGCAGCATCAGCGCCACCGGCAGGTAGCCGTGGTCTGAGCCGATATCGGCCAGGCGTGCCCCAGCCGGCACATGGGCGGCCACGCGCTCCAGGCGCATCGACAATGTCTGTTCGTTCAACCCTTGCCCCTTTTCGCATCAATCGACCGGCGCCAGTGGCCGGTTCGGCGCGCGATTCTGACGAGCAATGCCCGGCATTTCAAATACCGCCGACCAGAGCCACCGCTCGACCTGCTTGGGCCGCTCGCGTAGGCTTGCTGGTTTCCTTCCGTTGCAAGGCAAATACCCTCATGGCAAACGCAGACATCACCTTCATCCCGGACCCGGACCCGGAGTCCATTTCCTCCGACGTCGCGAATTTTCGCGGCCTGCTGGTCACCACCCAGATCCCGACCCGCGCCGACGGCAGCCTGGAGCTTGGCGGCATCGTCGAGCAGAGCGAATGCACACTCCAAGCGCTCAAGGACGCCCTGGAGCGCGCTGGCAGCTCCATGGACCGCGTACTGCACCTGACCATCTACCTGACCGACATGGCCGATCGCCCGGCGTTCAACGAGGTGTACCAGCGTTTCTTCGCCAAGCCTTGGCCTGTGCGCGCGGCGGTTGGCGTGGCGGCCCTGGCGGTCGAGGGGATGCGGGTGGAAGTCACGGCAATGGCAGCCAAGGCCTGAGCCGGTCCTCAAAGCTGGGCGTCATTAAAGCCCTGCCTCCCACACGGGTCGCGCCAGGCCCTGTGGGAGCGGGTTTACCCGCGAATGCGGTCGCGAAACCACCGACGCACCCGCGGATTGCCCAGCGCCCCACCACACGGGGCACGCCATCGGACAGCCGATGGATGCCCCCGGGCCATTTCACCGGTACAATGCGCGCCTTGACCGTGACAGCCCGACCCTAACGACATGTCCCTCCCAAAGAATCACCTCGAACTGCTCAGCCCCGCCCGTGACGTGGCCATCGCCCGCGAAGCGATCCTGCACGGCGCTGACGCCATCTATATCGGCGGCCCGAGCTTTGGCGCCCGCCACAACGCGTGCAACGAAGTCAGCGATATCGCCGAGCTGGTGGAGTTCGCCCACCGCTACCACGCGCGCGTCTTCACCACCATCAACACCATCCTGCATGACAACGAGCTCGAACCTGCCCGCCAGCTGATCCACCAGCTGTACGATGCAGGCGTCGATGCGCTGATCGTCCAGGATTTGGGGGTGATGGAGCTGGACATCCCACCGATCGAGCTGCACGCCAGCACCCAGACCGACATCCGCACCCTGGAGCGGGCCAAGTTCCTCGACCAGGCCGGCTTCTCCCAACTGGTCTTGGCACGCGAGCTGAACCTGCAGCAGATCCGCGCCATCGCCGGCGAAACCGACGCGGCCATCGAGTTCTTCATCCATGGCGCCCTGTGCGTGGCCTTCTCCGGCCAGTGCAACATCTCCCACGCCCAGACCGGGCGCAGCGCCAACCGTGGCGACTGCTCCCAGGCTTGCCGCCTGCCCTACACCCTCAAGGATGACCAGGGCCGCGTGGTAGCGTTCGAGAAGCACCTGCTATCGATGAAGGACAACAACCAGACCGCTAACCTGCGCGACTTGGTCGATGCCGGCGTGCGTTCGTTCAAGATCGAAGGCCGCTACAAGGACATGGGCTATGTGAAGAACATCACCGCCCACTATCGCAAGGAACTCGACGCCATCCTCGAGGACCGCCCGGACCTGGCCCGCGCCTCCAGCGGTCGCACCGAGCATTTCTTCGTGCCGGATCCGGACAAAACCTTCCACCGCGGCAGCACCGATTACTTCGTAACCGACCGCAAGATCGACATTGGCGCCTTCGACTCGCCCACCTTCACCGGCTTGCCGGTGGGCGTGGTGGAAAAAGTCGGCAAGCGCGACCTATACGTGGTCACCGAGGTGCCGCTGACCAACGGCGACGGCCTCAACGTGCTGGTCAAGCGTGAGGTGGTGGGCTTTCGTGCCAACATCGCAGAACCCAAAGGTGAATTCGAAGAGGACGGCCAGAAGCGCTATCGCTACCGCGTCGAGCCCAACGAAATGCCCGAAGGCCTGCACAAGCTGCGCCCGAACCATCCGCTCTCGCGCAACCTGGACCACAACTGGCAACAGGCGCTGCAACGCACCTCCGCCGAACGTCGCGTGGGCGTCGAGTGGCACGCCGTGCTGCGCGAACAGCGCCTGGCGCTGACCGCCACCAGCGAAGAAGGCGTCAGCGTGCAGGTCGCCCTGGACGGCCCGTTCGGCGAAGCCAACAAGCCCCAGCAGGCCTTGGACCAATTGCATGATTTGCTCGGTCAACTGGGCACCACCCAGTACTACGCCCATGCCATCGAGCTGGACGCCCCGCAGGCGTACTTCATCCCCAACTCGCAGCTCAAGGCCCTGCGCCGCGAAGCCATCGAGGCGCTGACCGAGGCGCGGGTCAAGGCCCACCCCCGTGGCGGGCGCAAAGCCGAGACCACACCGCCACCGGTGTATCCGGAGGCGCATCTGTCGTTCTTGGCCAACGTCTACAACCAGAAGGCCCGCGACTTCTATCATCGTCATGGGGTCAAGCTGATCGATGCCGCCTTCGAGGCGCACGAAGAGCACGGCGAGGTGCCGGTGATGATCACCAAGCACTGCCTGCGCTTCTCCTTCAACCTGTGCCCCAAGCAGGCCAAGGGCGTCACCGGCGTACGCACCAAGGTCGCGCCGATGCAGCTGGTGCATGGCGATGAAGTGCTGACCCTGAAGTTCGACTGCAAGCCCTGCGAGATGCATGTGATCGGCAAGATGAAAGACCACATCATCGACCTGCCAAGCCCGGGCAGCGCCGTAGCCCAGGTGGTCGGACACATCAGCCCGGAAGACCTGCTCAAGACCATCCCGCGCGCACCGCACTGATGACGAAACCGGGGGCCCTGTGCCCCCTTTTTCGTGCCCGCTCACGACGCTTCGAAATTGGTACTGTGGTACACCAAATACCACTGTAAATGATAATACCTATCAGTTAAGATCCGCAGCTCCCGCCCTCCCTAGGATCGTGCTGTCGATGCGTCGTACGTTCGTTTCTCTCTGCCTGATTCCCGCTATTTCTCCCGTTGCCCTGGCCGACTCGCAGGCCTCGCCTGCTCTTGAGTTGCAAGCGGTCAACATCGATGCCACCAGCGACCTGGAGCGCGCCGACGGTCCGGTGATCGGCTACAAGGCTACGCGCTCAGCCAGTGCCACACGCACGGACACCGCGCTGCACGAGACGCCTCAATCGATCAGCGTGGTACCCAGCGATGTGCTGCAAGACACCGCCGCCACCCGCTTGCAGGATGGGCTGGACTATGCCGGTGGTGTGGGACGAGCCAACAACTTCGGCGGCCAGGGCCTGACCACCTTCACCGTGCGCGGCTTTACCACTGGCGAGTTCTACCGCAATGGTTTCCCCATCAACCGCGGCTACCCCAACGCGCCGGATGCCAACACCGTCGAGCGTCTGGAGATCCTGCGCGGCCCGGCGACCAGCCTGTACGGCCGTGGCGATCCCGGTGGCACGTTCAACGTGGTCAGCAAGCAGCCGCTGGCCGACCCCAAAGTCACCTTGGGCAGCCAGTTCGATGACCAAGGGATGCACCGCGCCACCCTCGATGCCACCGGTCCGCTCGACGAGGAAGGCCGCCTGGCCTACCGCCTGAACGTACTCGGCGAAGGCGGCGAGACCTTCCGCGACGACGTGCAGACCGAGCGCTACGACGTCGCACCCGTGCTCAGCTGGCAGGTCAACGACACCACACGCATCGTCTTCGAAGGCGATTTCATGCGCAACAACCACCCTCTGGACCGCGGGCTGACACGCTTTGCCAATCAGCGCGACCGAGCTTCGCGCGATACCAACGTCTGGGAAAAAGGCTCCGACAACCTGCTGCACAACGACAACAACATGGCCCAGCTGCGCTTCGAGCATCAGCTCAACGAGGACTGGACCCTGGGCGGTGGCATGCAGTGGCTCGACGGCACGCTCAAGGGCAATGCGGTGGAAGCCAATGAACTGCAAGCCGATGGCCGTACCCTCGGGCGCAATTTCAGCTATCGGAAACTGCAATGGACCGATCGGGACTACCAGCTCAACCTGACCGGGCACTTTGAAACCGCAGGTTACGCCCATACCTTGCTGACCGGCATCGAATACGAAGACTACGACTATCAATCTATCATCCGGCGCTCGGCCAAAGGCAGCACGGCCTACCCGATCGACCTGTTCGATCCAGTCTTGGGCCAGCCACGCCCTGCCCTCACCCGCACCACTACCGACGACAAGGAAAACCTCAAGACCTGGGCAGCGTTCATCCAGGACCAGGTGGCCCTCACCGACCGCCTCAAGGCCCTGGCGGGCGTGCGTTTCGAGCGATTCGAACACCAGTACGACAACTACCTGCCGGGCGCTGCTGACTGGACCGCCGCCGATAACGCCGTCACCCCTCGTCTGGGTCTGATGTACGACCTGACCGACACGCTCGCCGTCTACGCCAACACCGCCCGCTCGTTCAAGCCCAATAGCGGTGCCAGCCGGCAAGGCCAGGGCTTCGACCCGGAAAAAGGCAAGTCGTACGAGGTGGGTGTGAAGTGGGAGGCGTTGGATCGCCAGTTGAGCGTCGATGCGGCGATCTACCACATCGTCAAGGAAAACGTCCTGGCCAACGACCCGCTGGACCCCACCGGCACCTACAAGGTGGCCGCCGGCAAAGTACGCAGCCGCGGCCTGGACATCACCGTGGCCGGCAATCTCACCCCCGAGTGGCGGATGATCGGTGGCTATGCCTACGTCGATGCCGAAGTGACCAAGGACACCAGCCTGCCGACCGGCACCCGCCTGGCCAACATTCCGCGCAACAGCTTCAGCCTGCTCAACACCTATGAGTTCCAGGATGGTGGCCTCAAAGGGCTGGGCCTGGGCATGGGCGTGAAGTACGTGGACGACCGCGCCGGCCAGACCGCGCCGCAGACCTACACCATGGAGCAGTACACCGTGGTCGACCTGCTGAGCTTCTATCAGGTCAACGAGCACGTACGACTGAACCTGGACCTAAAGAACCTGTTCAACAAGGAATACGACGAAGGCGCCTTCAACAACTACGTCTACCCCGGTGCGCCACGTACCGTGCAGGCCGGCGTAAGCTACACCTTCTGATCGAACGGTTCCCTCATCTGCGGTAGCGCACGTTATCGACAGGATCGGTTCGAGCCGCGAAGGGGCCGCGAAGCGGCCCCCCATCACGCTGCCGACGGCTTACAGCAAGCCCAAACCCCGCGCCGTGCGGTCCACGGCACTCTTGGTCTTGGCCACCAGCTCATCGATATCGCCACGGCTGGCGACCAAGGCCGGGGCCATGATCATCCGGCCCAGGGTCGACCGGATGATGACGCCTTCCTCGAAACCATAGGTCCGGCACTGCCAGGCCAGGTCGTTCTCGTTGGCGTAGCGCTTGCGGGTGGCCTTGTCCTCGGCGAACTGCAACGCCGCGACCAGGCCGGCGCCCTGGATCTCGCCAATCAACGGGTGATCACCGAACACCTCGCGCAAGCAACGCTGCAGGTACGGGCCGGTGTCGTCCTTGACCTGACGCACGATGCCTTCATTGCGCAGGGCCTTGAGGTTGGCGATGGCTACGGCCGCCGCCACCGGGTGACCGGAGTAGGTCAGGCCGTGGGCGAACACCCCGCCGCGCTCCACCAGCGCCTCGGCGATGCGCTTGCTCAGCACCAGGCCGCCCATGGGCACGTAGCCAGAGGTCAGGCCCTTGGCGATGGACAGGGTGTCCGGCTGGAAGCCGAAGTGCTGATGGGCGAACCACTCGCCGGTACGACCAAAGCCACCGATCACTTCGTCGGCGCACAGCAGCACGTCGTACTGGCGGCAAATGCGCTGGATTTCCGGCCAGTAGCTCTCTGGCGGGAAGATCATGCCGCCGGCGCCCTGGAACGGTTCGGCGATAAAACCTGCAACGTTCTCGGCGCCCAGTTCGAGGATCTTTTCCTCCAGTTGCAGGGCGCAGCGACGACCGAACTCGGCAGGGGTCAGATCGCCGCCTTCGGCGTACCAGTACGGCTCGTCGATGTGCGCGACATCCGGGATCAGCCCGCCCATCTCGTGCATGAACTTCATGCCGCCCAGGGCCGTGGCGGCCAGGGTCGAGCCGTGATAGCCGTTCCAGCGGCCGATCATGATCTTCTTCTCAGGCTTGCCCATCACCTGCCAGTAGCGGCGCACGGTGCGGATCAGCACTTCGTTGGATTCGGAGCCGGAGTTGGTGTAGATGGCATGGCTGTAGTGCCCCGGCAGCAGGCTGAACAGCAGTTCGGACAACTCGATCACCGCCGGATGGGTGGTGTGGAAGAACATATTGTAGTACGGCAACTGGTCCATCTGTGCGGCGGCGGCAGCGGTCAGGTCCTTGCGGCCATAGCCCAGCTGGGTGCACCACAGGCCGGACATGCCGTCCAGGTAGCGCTTGCCGTCGTTGTCCCACAGGTGCAGACCTTCACCCCGCACGATGACCCGCGGGCCTTCGGCGTTCAGCGCCTTCTGGTCGAGGAAGGCATGGATGTGGTGGGCGGCATCGGCGTTCTGGTAGTCGCGGGTTTCGCGTTGTGGCTGGAAAGGTGCGTTCATTGTTGTTCTCCGTAGAAATATCAGCGCAGCTGGAACCAGGTGGTTTTCAGTTGGGTGTACTTGTCGAACGAATGCAGCGAGAGGTCGCGGCCGAAGCCGGACTGGCGGCCGCCACCGAACGGCACCACCACATCCAAGGCATCGACGGTGTTGACCGACACGGTGCCTGCCTTCAGACGCCGGGCCACACGGTGGGCGCGGTTGAGGTCATCGCTCCATACCGAGGCGGCCAGGCCATAGATGCTGTCATTGGCCAGGCGCAGGGCCTGCTCTTCGTCCTCGAAGGTGCTGACCGCCAGCACCGGGCCGAAGACCTCCTCGCGGGCCAACGCCATGTCGGCGCTCACGCCGGTGAATATCGTCGGTGCGATGAAGTTGTCCGAGCCGTTGATGCTCAGGCGCTGGCCACCGCACAGTAGACGTGCGCCGTCGGCCTTGGCTTGGTCGATGGCCGCTCTGATGCGTGCGCTTTGCCCGGCATCGACGATGGCCCCGGCGCGGCTGGCCGGATCCAAGGGGTCGCCCGGCATCCAGTCGCGGGCTTTGGCCAGCAAGCGTTCGACGAACTCGTCGTGGATCGAGCGCTGCACGTAGAGGCGCGAGTTGGCCGAACAGACTTCGCCTTGGTTGAAGAAGATGCCGAAGGCTGCCTTGTCCGCCGCCAGGTCCAGGTCGCGGCAGTCCTCGAACACCAGGTTCGGGCTCTTGCCGCCACATTCGAGCCAGACCTGCTTGAGGTTCGATTGCGCCGAGTACTGCATGAAGTACTTGCCCACCTGCGTGGAGCCTGTGAACACCAGGCAGTCCACATCCGGGTGCAGGCCCAGGGCTTTACCGGCCTGCTCGCCAAGGCCTGTCACCACGTTGAGCACCCCTTCCGGCAGGCCGGCCTCCAAGGCCAGTTCAGCCAGGCGCAGGGCAGAGAACGGCGACTGCTCGGCGGGCTTTAACACCACGCTGTTGCCGGCCGCCAAGGCCGGCGCGACTTTCCAGGCGGCCATGTCCAAGGGGAAGTTCCAGGGCACCACCGCCCCCACCACCCCAAGGGCTTCGCGGGTGACGGTGGCCAGCGCGTTGCCTGCGGTCGGCGCCACCTGGTCGTAAAGCTTGTCCAGGGCCTCGCCATACCACGCAAAGACGTGCGCCGCACCCGGTACATCGATGGTGTAGGCGTCCATGACCGGTTTGCCCATGTTCAGCGAATCGAGCAGGGCCAGTTCCTCGCGGTGGGCCAGCATCAACTCGGCCAGGCGCAGCAGGATGCGTTTGCGGGCCGTGGGCGCCATGCGGGCCCAGGGGCCTTGCTCGAAGGCCCGACGGGCAGAGCGCACCGCCTGATCGACCTCAAGCTCGCCACAGGCGGCAACCTTGGCCAATAGCTGGTTAGTGGCCGGGTTGATGGCCTCGAAGGTCGCGCCCGAGCAGGCAGCCACGCGGCGGCCGTCGATCAACGCGGTGTCGATGAAGCTTTGTTGCGCAGCGCGCTGCTGCCAATCGCTCAATGTATGCACGCAGGACTCCCTTGCGACCGCCTGGGCGGCCGCTGGTTATGGTTGTAGGTGGGGTGATGCGGTAGGCCGGTCAGCGCCTTCGCAGGTAACTTTCCAGCGGATCCTTGCTCAAGCCTTCCTGAGCCTGGGCCAACGAATCGATGAACAACGAGAACAGCTCGGACTGCTTGGCGATGTCCAGCTTGGTGTAGAGGTTCTTGCGGTGGGTCTTGACCGTGTCTTCGCTGATACCCAACCGTTCCGACAGCGAGCGGGTCGAGTGGCCGCGCAGCAAGTATTGGGCGACCCGGCATTCGCGCTCGGTCAGCAGGGAGGAACCGAAATTGTTCAGGGCGGCGTTGATCTGCCGGCCCAGGGCGCTTTCGAAGCGTCCGCCCAGGCTGTCGGCATCCAGCTGGCCCCAGTGCCGGCGCACGACCGCCACCACCCACGGGGCGATGCGTTTGAGGTCGGTGACCTGCGCCGCGCTCAGGCGCCGGGTGCTGCCCAGGGCCACGGCGATGGTCAGTTGCGCATCGAGCGGGACGATGTAGTTGAGTTCGTCCTCAAGGTGCGCGTGCTGGTAGAACGACAGGTAGTACTCGCTGCGCTTGAAGTGGTCCGGTGCCACGTCGCTCAGGCGATAGCAGCCAGGGGCCAGCCCTTCCATGCAGGCGCGGTAGAACGGGCACAGCAGGTAATAACCTTCGAGGTACTTCTGCACGTTGCCTTCAGGCAACCAAGGGCCCTCTTCGTCTTTCTCGAACAAGGCCGAAGGCAGACCTTTGCGTGGGTAGAGGAACACTGTGATGGCCTGGCATTGGGCCAGGCAGTTGAGCGCGCCGAACAGCGCTTCGACGAAGCCTGGCGTGCCGATGGCCTCGATGACACGGGCCATCTGCTCGTACCAGTCGGGCGATTTCAGCTGGTCTTTGCTCATGTCTCAGGTCCCCGCCAGGGTTGTTGTACGTGTTCGTGGCTGGCTGGGATTGTTTCACGCACTGACCAGGGCGACCATCACCCTTCGGGGTGAGCTGCCGTTCGTACCGCCGCAGTGAACGCATCCCTCGGCCCACGAACCTAATGCCAGGCAAGCCAACCCGTCTCGGAGGCCAGTCATGGCAGATCCCAAGCAGCCCAATGATCCCGATCCCTATGTGGACAACATCCCTCACAATCCCGGAGAACCGGTGCCACCACCGGAGAAGGAGGCCCCCGACTGGCCGGAAGGCCAGGTCCCCCCAGAAGAGCAGTCCGATGGCTGAGCGCCGTATCGGCCCATTCGCGGGTAAACGGCCAAGCCCCACAGGACCGTTGGTCGCAGGTCCTGCACGAAAAACCGATCGCACTCGTCCCATCAAGGCTCTCAATCCATGAGAGGTGCGGCAACGGCTTCGCCTCCACTCCTGTGTTCGGCCCGCGTTTCTGGCGGGCCCTTTTTTCGAACCCGAGGAGGTCACCATGCACACCACATTGCAGATGGGCGGCGGCAACGTCCAGGACGACTGGCCAGAACTTAACCCTGATCAGCGCAACGACCGCGCCGATGATCCCGATACCGATCCGGACCTGGAAGACGACGGCAACCGCCCCGGCGTTCCAGCCAGCGACCCTGAATCAGGAGCCTGAACGTACACGGGGCAAGCCTGTGTCCCTGCAGGTGCAGGAATGCAGACTTGCCCCGCATGGATCAGCCGCAGGTCAGGCGGTCGCCGCGTCTTCCTGGGTTGAACCAACCTCAGGTTGACCCTGGCCATCGCCTGGGCCCGACCGCGGTACGAAGGCCGGTCCGCTGCCCGAAAGTCGCCAGCTCACGTCACTCAGGCCATAGCGCTCGGCCAAGGGCCGGCTTACCTTGCGGATCTTCTCTCGGCCGAACTTCGGAATGATCCCCACCCCAGCATCGCAGCTTGCCCAATGCCAGGCCTCGGCATTGTCCATGCGCTCCAGACGGATGATGAAACTGCGCGGCTGGCCATGCAGCCGGTAGTCGATGATGTACAGCTGTGGGGTTGGCATCGTAGGGGCCCTCCTCTTCTCCATGGATGACATCCAGATGGATCAAGGTTTTGCGCGAAGATTCAAAAGATTGTCGAACAATTCGAATGAGTGGCCCGATACCTGAATCTTGCTAGGCGCTCGGTGCGGCGCCAGGCACCAGAATGACCTTTCGGCAACGCTCCTGTTGCTCATCGAACATTTCGTAGCCGCGCACCGCCTCTTCCAACGCCAGGCGATGGGTGACGATGGCTGAAGGGTCGAGCCGCCCCGCTTCGATGTGCTCGAGCAGCTCAGGCAGATAGCGCTGCACGTGGGTCTGCCCCATGCGGAAGGTCAACCCCTTGTCGAAGGCATCGCCGAACAGAAAACCGTGGATGAAGCCGGCATAGACACCCGGTACGCTCACCACGCCCCCTCGACGCACCGCCGCCATGCTCTGGCGCAGCGCCTTGCCACTGCTGCCTTCGAGTTTCAGCGCGGTGAGCACGGTCTCGGTGGTGCTGCCCTTGGCCTCGAAGCCCACCGCGTCGATGACCCCATCCACGCCACGCATGCCCGCGGTCTGGCGGATGATAGTGTCGGCCGGGTCGTCATCGTGGGTGTAGTCGATCGGAATCACGCCATAGGCCTGGCGTGCGTACTCCAGCCGATAACCGCAGCCATCGACCATGAAGATCTGCTCGACGCCCAGCAGACGTGCGCAAGCCGCCGACAGCAGGCCCACCGGCCCCGCCCCGTAGATGGCCAGGGACGCGCCCTGCCCGACCTCGGCGTTGAGAACCGCCTGCCAGGCCGTCGGCAGGATGTCCGAAAGAAACAGCACCTTATCGTCCGCCAACTGCCCCGGCACCTTGAACGGCCCAACATTGGCCTTGGGTACCCGTACGTAGTCGGCCTGGCCACCGGCCACACCGCCATAGAGGTGGCTGTAGCCGAACAAGGCCGCCCCCGGTGGAATGCTCTTTTTGTTGAGGATGGCGCCGCGTCCGGTATTGGTGGTCTCGCAGGCCGCGAACAAATCATGCTGGCAGAAGAAGCAGCTGCCGCAGGCGATCACGAAGGGAATCACCACCCGGTCGCCGGGACGCACAGCGGTCACCTCGCTGCCGACCTCCTCGACAATGCCCATGAATTCGTGGCCCAGAATGTCACCGGACTCCATCGCCGGGACTTTGCCATGATAAAGGTGCAGGTCTGAGCCACAGATTGCCGTGGCGGTCACCCGCAGCACGATGTCGTCGTTCTGCTCGATGACCGGGTCCGGTACGGTGTCGACCCGAACGTCTCCGGCGCCGTGGTAAGTGAGTGCGCGCATGCTTCAATCTCCCATCAGAACAGGAACGACCCTGGGCAAGCGGCACGTGGCTACTTGCCCAGGGTCGGTGCCCGGCAGGTACTACACCGGGCTGGAGCGGGCGTGCATCACTGATTGCGACCGCCGCCGTGGCTGTGCTGGCCACCTTTGCGGCCGGCCTCGGAAGCGCGCTCCCGGTCGTTGGCAAAGTTGCCCCCGGAGTTCTGCCCGCCTTTGTGGCCTGCGCGGGAGGCTTTTTCGCGGTCGTTGGCGAAGTTGCCCGGGTTGGTTTCCTTGGTGCCGCCACGTTGTCCGCTGTTTTCTTGATCACGAGCCATGTCGTTTCTCCTTACAAGTGGATTAGCTGGGCACGGAATCGCACCGTGCAGTAGTTCCGAACCGGTCAGGGCAGGCTCTGCTCAATCGGTCTGTCGAGGCTCGGACGAGTGGCGCCAAACAATGCTTGAGCCAAACATTTGTACGCGAGTCTCTGGGTGGAGGATTTTTTGGCACTTTGAAAGTGGCGGCGCGGTCATACAGGGACGCCCATTATTCCTCGACCAGGAACCGTGCCATGATCCATGCCCACCCCGCCCACGCCTGCCGACAACTCGCCCTGGAACAGAACCGCCGCCTGCTCCAGCAGGCCTACCAACTCGACCACACTGCCTTCGCCTTGCTTGACCGCCCCGGGCTCGATGCCGGCCGCTTCGACCGCTACCAAACGTTGCGGCGAAAGGCGGCCGAACGCTATCAGGAGGCACTGGAACACCTGGCACTGATCGAGCGAACGTTCGACGCGGGCAACGAGGCCCAGGAGCACTCGCCGCGCCGTTGAGAGCGGGCCTATAATCGCGCATCAACCGCCCGGCGATGCTTCGATGGGCCGAATCGTTAGGACTGCAGAAGGCTGCACCCATGAAGTCATCCTCCAAGCCCGCCGTCGCCTCGCCTCAGAATCCGACGTTGAGCCCGAGCCACCTGGACTTTCCGGTGGTCGGCATCGGCGCTTCGGCAGGTGGGCTGGAGGCGATCTGCACTTTCTTCAAGCAAATGCCCGCCGATTGCGACATGGCCTTCGTGGTGGTGCTGCACCTGTCGGCGGACCACCAGAGCGTCGCCGACCGCATCATCCAGGAAACCACCGCCATGCCGGTGCGGCAGGTCAGCGAACCGGTGCCGATCGAGCGCAATCATGTCTACGTGATTTCACCGGCCAACCGCCTGTCCACCAACGATGGCTACCTGCGTGTCAGCCCGGCCAACCGTCGCCGGGGCGATCATGTGGCGATCGACCTGTTCTTCCGCGACCTGGCCGATGTGCACAAGGACCATGCGTTTTGCGTGGTCCTCTCCGGCACCGGCGCCGACGGAGCGGTAGGTTTGTCGCGGATCAAAGAACAGGGCGGCGTGACTCTGGTGCAGTCCCCCGATGATGCCCTCTACGACAGCATGCCGCGGGCGGCACTGGAGACGGGCATGGTCGATGCCGTGCTGCCGGTGGCCGAGATGCCGCAAAAGCTCATGGAGCTATGGCGCAACGCTCGCCAGGTGAGGCTGCCGACCATCGAGGACGACACCCTGCCCCCTGCCCTGGGCACCCGTAGCGGCGACCCCGCCCAGGCCGAGCCGCTGCTCGATGAAATCCTCCTGCTGCTGCGCACCAATACCGGCCATGACTTCCAGCACTACAAGCGTGCCACCGTACTGCGGCGCATCGAGCGGCGCCTGCACGTCACCGGGCAGCCGAACCTGGCTGCCTACCAGCGCTACCTCGAGCAGCACCCGGCCGAATCTGCCGAGCTACTGGCAGACATGCTGATCGGCGTGACCAACTTTTTCCGCGACCGCGAAGCGTTCGAATCCCTGGAGCGCCATGTCCTGCCGGAGCTGGTCAGCGATGGCGAAAGCGGTGAGGGACCAAGCGAGGTGCGTGTCTGGTCGGCCGGCTGCTCCACCGGTGAGGAGGCGTACAGCCTGGCCATGCTCGTATGCGAGCAACTGGCGCTGGAGCGGCGCGCAGCGAAGGTCCAGGTGTTCGCCACCGACCTGGATGAGCGTGCCATCGGCACCGCCCGTACCGGCCTCTATCCAGAGTCGATCGTCACCGATGTGCCGCCGGCCCGGCTGCGCCAGTTCTTCGTCAAGGAAGACCAGCATTACCGGGTGCGCAAGGAAATCCGCGAAAAAGTGCTGTTCGCCCGGCACAACCTGCTGTCCGATCCGCCGTTCTCGCAAATCGACCTGATCGTCTGCCGCAATCTACTGATCTACCTGGATCGCGAGGTGCAGCGCGACATTCTGCAGATGTTCCACTTCGCCCTGCGCCCGGGTGGGCACTTGTTCCTGGGCACGTCCGAATCGGTGGATGTGGCCAGCGAGCTGTTCATCCCGGTGGACAAGCGCAACCGTATCTTCCGCGCAAGCCCGGCCAGACCGGTCATTCGCTCTTCCGGCCGGCAGCTGCCGGGCGCCGAAGTATCCGTCGCCTTGCAGGACAGCCAGGCCAAGCTACGTCCCGGCCGGAAGATCTCCTATGCCGAGGTGCATCACCGCGCCCTGGCCAAGCGAACCCCGCCCAGCCTCATTCTCGATGGCGACGGCAATATCCTGCACATGAGCGATGGCGTCGGGCGCTTCCTGCACTTGGTCGGCGGCGAGCCCAGCCGCAACCTGATCAACCTGGTGCTGCCAGAACTGCGCCTGGCCCTGCGCAGCACTTTGTTCCAGGCTCGCCATGGCAACGAGGCGGTGACCTCGCGGCCGGTAGAACTGGGCCAGATGCAGGTGGAAATCGCCGTGCATCCGCACAAGGACGAACCCAGCGGCAGCGAATGCCTGCTGGTGGTGTTCGAGGAGCGCGTGCCCGACCCTTCCCTGCTGCCAACCAGCGCCATTCGCCAGACCGACAGCATGGTCCTGAACAACCTGGAGCGCGAGCTGCAACGCACCCGCCTTCAGTTGCAGGAAACCATCGAGCAATCGGAAATTTCCAGCGAAGAGCTGACCGCCTCCAATGAAGAAATGCAGGCGATCAACGAGGAGCTGCGTTCGGCCAGCGAGGAGCTGGAAACCAGCAAGGAAGAGCTGCAGTCGATCAACGAAGAACTGCTGACCGTCAACTATGAACTCAAGAACAAGGTCGAGGAGACCGACAAGGTCAACGACTACCTGAGCAACCTGATCGCCTCCACCGCCATCGCCACGGTGTTCGTCGACCGTAACCTGTGCATTCGCTGGTTCACCCCCCGCGCCGCCGACATCTTCAACATCCTGCCCGTGGATACCGGGCGCTCGTTGCTCGACATCACCCACCGGCTGGATTACCCCGAGTTGGCCGACGATGCCCGCGCCGTGGCCCAGGGCACCACGTCCATCGAGCGCGAAGTGTGCGGTGAAAACCAGCACTGGTACCTGGCCCGCCTGCTGCCTTATCGGGCCAACGAGCAGAAGATCGACGGTACGGTGCTCACGTTCATCGATATCAGCAAAGGCCGTGCCGCCGAGGAGCGCCTGCGCCTGGGCGAAGAACGCATGCGCCTGGTGGCTGAAAGCACCCATGACTTCGCCATCATCCTGCTCGATGAACACGGGGTGATCACCGACTGGAACACCGGCGCCACGCTGATCTTCGGCCACGCAAAAGACGAGGTGGTCGGCCGCCATTACGAGCTGATCTTCACCGAGGAGGACCGCGCCAACGGCGTGCCCAGCCGAGAGCTGCGCGGTGCCCGCCTCAACGGTCGTGGCCAGGACGAGCGCTGGCACGTGCGCAAGGACGGCAGCCGCTTCTTCTGCAGCGGCGAAGTTTCCCTGCTCAAAGGCACTAGCCTGCTTGGCTACGTCAAGATCGCCCGTGACCTGACCGGCCACAAGCGCCTGCACGAGGAGCAGAGCAAGCAACTGGCCGAATCCCAGAGCAGCAGCCACATGAAGGACGAGTTCTTCGCCATCATGTCCCATGAGCTCAAGCACCCCCTCAACCTGATCCAGCTCAATGCCGAAATCTTGCGCCGCCTGCCTTCGGTGAAGAACACCAGCGCCGCCAGCAAGGCCGTCGGCACCATCTGCGAAGCCGTCGCCAGCCAGGCGCGGATCATCGACGACCTGCTCGATGTGGCACGCATCCGCACCGGCAAGCTCAAGCTCAAGACCGAACCTGTGGACCTGTGCACCATCCTGCGTGACATCCATGCCGTGGTGCGTAGCGAGCAACACCCGTGCGACGTGGTGCTGGAGTTGCCGGCAGACGACAACGCCCTGTTCATAGAGGGGGACATCACCCGCCTGGAGCAGATCATCTGGAACCTGCTCAACAACGCGCTGAAGTTCAGCCCCGCCGGTAGCGAGATCCGCCTGGTGCTGTCCAACCACGGCGAACAGGCGCTGCTGCAGGTGATCGACCAGGGGCTGGGGCTGAGCGAGGAAAGCCTGGAGAACATCTTCGACCTGTTCACCCAGGCCACCCCGCAAGTCACCAGCCACAGCCGCGAAGGCCTGGGCATCGGCCTGTCGCTGGTACGCCAGCTGGCCCAAGCCCATGGCGGCAGCGTTCAGGCCAGCTCGCCGGGGCTGGGCAAAGGCTGCACCTTCACCGTCCGCCTGCCGCTGTGCCACTTCAGTCCGCAACCGCAGCACAACCCAGGCGAGCAGCAGATGGCCCCACGGCTGGACAATACCCGGGTGCTGTTGGTGGACGACTCACCGGATGTACTGGAAATCATGCAACAGCTGCTGGAGATGGAAGGGGCGCAGGTCCATGCCTTCACTGATCCGCGCGCGGCGCTGAAGGCCGCGGCCAACGGGCAGTACGACATCATTCTTTCGGACATCGGCATGCCGGTCATGGATGGCCATGCGCTGATCAAGGCATTGCGCGAGCACCCGCACCTGCATGACATACCCGCCATCGCCCTGACCGGCTATGGCGCCAGCGCTGACCAGTACAAATCACGCCAGTCAGGCTTCGACCGCCATTTGAACAAGCCGGTGGCCTACGACGAGCTCGTGGAAGCGATCGAGGCATTGAGCGGTTCGCAGCCTTACTGACCGCTCATCCTGGCGGGTACAACTTCCAGCTGGCACCCAAGGCCCAATTCAGTAGGAATACTGGATTTTGCCTGGAGTCTGCATGAAGCCCCTCAAGCATCGCGCTACCGTGATCTGCCGCCATGGCAGGAAAACCCGCAAGTGGTTATGGGTCAGAAAGCCCAAAGCCGCCTGGACATTGCCAGGCGGCAAGATCGAGCCAGGCGAGACCCCGGTGGAGGCGGCCGAACGCGAGCTGTTGGAGGAAACCGGGCTCAGGGCCCGGGAGCTGACCTTCCTGATGCGCTATGAGTCGCCCGCCCGGGTGCATTACGTCTTCGAAGCCGAATTCGCCGACGCCCCGCGGCCCACGGCCAGCCACGAGATCGCCGATTGCTGCTTCGCGCATCTGGATCAGGTGCCCGAACTCAAAGATGACATCAGGCTGCTGATCCAGTCGCTGCTCGCCTGTGATCGTGGCCTGGCTGAATCCGTGCGTTGATACTTGACCGGTTTTCGGCGGTGCCCCTTCGCGGGTTTACCGCGAAAAGGGCACATCAGCCCGAATCACGCATGGACACTGTGCTGGCAGGCATCGGCCTCGATCGGCATTTCGTCGATGGCGTCGATCATGCCGCTGGCCAGGGCCTCCTTGGCGCCCAGGATGCGCGGATAGGCCATCAGGTAACGCGGCACATCGAGCACTTCGCTGGCCCCCTCGGTCCGTTCGGCCACGATCTGGGCATACAGGCGCAGGTCGTAGTCCAGGCTCATGGCGTATTCGGCCATCCGTGAGTGGTCCACCGAGCCGTGCAAGGTCCAGTGGAACGGATGGAACAGAAACTTGCTCAGCACGCATGCGGTGCGCCGCTCGCCCGCCAGGAACAGAATATTGCCCATGGATTCGACCGTACCCAGGTTGTGGGTATGCACCGGCACCGGCAACGAGCGCAGGAAGTTGTAGAGCGTGAAGCCGTAGCTGCATTCCCCGCCCATGGTCGCGATGTTGATTTGCAGAATATCCGCGCCCTGTTGCAGGGCGCGGGTGCAGGTGGTGATCAGGTTGCCGCAGGTGGATGAATTGATGGGGCCGGTGAAGTGAATGATGTGTCTGGCCATGCTTGCCTCCAAAGTTGGCGAAATCAGTCCAGTGAAGCGGGCAGACGGTCAGTCGGACTCGTCGGTGGCGGCCGGTGGCAAGTCGTCGCAGCCCTCGCCCATCTGCTGGTACTGCTTGCGCAGGGCGTGCAACTTGGCCGGATCCATGTGCTCCAGGTCCAGCAGCGCCTTGTGTGCCTTGTGCGTAGTACGCAGCAGTTCGTCGATCTTGATGTGCAAGACGTCGTTGTCGCGGTTCTGGGTGTTCTGGATCAGGAACACCATCAGGAAGGTGATGATGGTGGTCGAGGTATTGATCACCAGTTGCCAGGTGTCGTTGAAGTCGAACAACGGCCCGCTCACGGCCCAGGCCAGGATCAACAACAAGGCGATGGCGAAGGTCAGCGGTCGGCCGGCCCATTTGGCCAGCCATTGGGCGAAACGGTCGAATTTCATGCCGGCGGTCCTCCCTTGCTACCGGCATCAGCCCGGCAGCTTGTCCTCGCCTGGCAGGCCCTGCAAGTCAGGGTCGTCGGGCATGACCTCTGGATCGTCCTCGGGTCGCTCGCTGGCCTGAGGAAGCTGATTGAGTTCGTCGAATTCGGTATCGGTATTCATAGCGCCGCTCCTCTGACAATGCCGGGCGGACGAAATCGCCCCCGGCATCCGGTGGAATCGCCCAGCGCGGCAAAGTTCAAAAACGATGGCGCCAGAGCCGGTCAGAGGCCCAGCGAACGCCCCTTGGTTTGGTGGTCGGCCAGCCAACGCTCCAGCACTGACGCTGGCATCGGCCGCCCGAGCAAAAAGCCCTGGCCTTGGTCGCAGCCAACGTTGCGCAGGAATTCGTACTGCGCCTGGGTCTCGATCCCCTCGGCAGTGATCCGAAAGCCCAGGGCATGGCCCAGGTCGATGATGCCTCGGGCCACCGCTTCGGCGTCATCATCGCCTGGCAGGTCCTTGATGAACGCCCGATCGATCTTCAAGTGATCGATCGGCAGTGCCCGCAGATAGGCCAACGACGAATAGCCCGTGCCAAAGTCGTCCACCGCCGTGACCACGCCCATGGCCTGCAATTGCGCCAGCACCGCACAGGCCTGTTGCTGGCTTTCCATCAGCAGGCTTTCGGTGATTTCCACCTCCAGCAGGCTGGCCGGTAGTTCGTGGCGCGCCAGGGCCGTGGCCAAGCTGGCGACGTAGTCGCTGCGCTCGATCTGCAACGCCGCCACATTGATCGCCAGCGGCCCAGGCAGGCAGTCCGCCGCACGCCAGGCTGCCAGCTGGGCGCAGGCCAGTTCCAGCACCCGCTCACCGAGGGGGATGATGAGCCCGGTGCGCTCGGCCAAGGGGATGAACTCGCCCGGCGAGACCAGTCCATGGTCAGGATCGCGCCAGCGCAACAGGGCCTCGACCCCTTCAAGCCGACCGCTGAACAGGTCCACCTTGGGCTGGTACCACAGCTCGAACTCATCGCATTCCAATGCCCGGCGTAGGTTGCGCTCTAGTTCTAGGCGCTGTTGCAGGCGCTCGGTCATCTCCGCCTGGTAGGGGCGCCAGGCGTTACGCCCGCCCTCCTTGGCCGCGTACATCGCCGTGTCGGCGTGGCGCAGCAGGCTGTCGGCGTCCTCCCCATGCTGCGGGCACCGGGCCACGCCAATGCTGCCCGTGACCAACGCGGCATTGCCATTGAGGTCGAACGGCCGCTGCAGGCACCGCAACAAGGCTTGTATCTGGAGATTGACCTGGCCTTGGCTGCCCTGAAGCATGAACACAAACTCGTCACCGCCCAGACGGCAGAGCCGATCGGCGCTGTGCAGTTCCTGCAGAAAACGTGCAGTGGCTTGTTGCAACAGTAGATCGCCCATCGGATGACCGAGGCTGTCATTGACCTGCTTGAAGCCATCGATATCGAGCATCAGCACCGCCAGACCATGGCCTTGGGCAATCGCCTCGGCGAGTTGGCGTTGAAACAAGACACGGTTGGGCAAGCCAGTAATAGTGTCGTAATGGGCCAGGCGTTCGAGCTGAGCCTGGGACTGTCGCAGCTCGCGGTTACGCTGTTTCAGCAGGCGCTGGTTGCCGTTGAGCTGAGCGACGAACACGCTGAACAGCCCCGTGCAGGTCAAGGCAAACATGAACAGCGGCGACGTGAACAAGCCCAGCACTGGCCATCCGCCCTGTGGGGCGGCGACCATTTGCCAATGGCCGCCGGGCACCTCCACCACCTGGCTGAGCAGCGGCTCATCGAACAAATGCGGATCGCCCCAGATCATCGCACCCTCGGCGCCTTTGCCGTCCGTACCGCGGACCGCCACCTGGAAGTCCATGTCCGGTCGCAGGCCCGCAGCCCACAGCAAGCGATCGATATCCGCGACGATCGATACATTGCCCCAGTAGAACCTCACCCCTCGCTTGCCCGTGACGAATACCGGCCGCCGATAGATCAGCGCCCGGCCGCCCTGGAACAGCTGGACCGGCCCGGCCAGCACCGCTTGGCGATGCTCACGGGCCGATTGCAGCATGGGGAACTGGTCGGGCAGGCGACGGTAATCCAACCCAATGATGGCGAGGTTACCTTCACGCGGGTAGACATCAGTGATCACATCATCCGGAGCCAGGGCGATGTGATGCATGTAGGGCACCGACTCGAGGGCATCGAAGGCCATGCCTTGAAAATGCGCCTCGCTGATGCGGCCATCGGTGGCGATCAGTTGCGCAATGCCCTCGGCCTCGCCGAAGGCTGCGCGCAACTGGGCCTCCAGGGCACCACGCACCCCAGACAAACGCGCCGAGATATTGGCGATCTGCTCGCTTTCCTCACGCTGGTTGTCCAAGTGTCCAAGTACCACCGACAGGCCGATGCCGACCACGGCGAAACCGACCGGCAACAGGCGATGGAGCGTGCGCCGCAGCGCGCATTTTGCGGGCGGAGCCGGTTCATCGAGGGAGAGCTGAAGAGTGTTCATGGGCCACGGTCGAGTTCGATTGATCCTGTATCGGCGTGCGGGGGGCAAATTTGAGCCACACTGGTGTTTTTCTACGACAGGGTGCATGCTCACCAGCTGAAGCGTTTCACCAAGCCAAAAACAACGTGAGGTGCCGTACCCATGGATCCTTTGCTCGATTCGCTGTTTCCTGCTGCCGACGACATTCCCGAAGCCTGGCGCCTGGGCGCCCCGCTGGAGCAACGCGACTACCTGGTCGGCGGCCAACTGCGCCGCTGGGACGGCCCATTGGCCACGGTGCGCAGCCCGGTCTGGCTAAAGGAAGGCGACGAGGAACGCCAGGTGATCCTCGGCAGTGCGCCGCTGCTCGATGCCGACACCGCCCTCACCGCTCTGGACGCCGCCGTACAGGCCTACGATAAAGGGCGAGGCACCTGGCCGACCCTGCGCGTGGCCGAGCGTATCCAGCATGTCGAAGCCTTCCTGGCGCGCATGCGCGAGCAGCGCACGGCGGTGGTCAAGCTGCTGATGTGGGAGATCGGCAAGAACATCAAGGATTCGGAAAAGGAATTCGACCGCACCTGTGACTACATCGTCGACACCATCAACGCCCTCAAAGACCTGGACCGGCGCTCCAGCCGCTTCGAGCTCGAGCAAGGCACCCTCGGCCAGATCCGCCGCGCACCGCTGGGCGTCGCGCTGTGCATGGGCCCCTACAACTACCCGCTCAACGAGACCTTCACCACGCTGATTCCGGCGTTGATCATGGGCAATACCGTCGTGTTCAAGCCGGCCAAATTCGGCGTGCTGCTGATCCGCCCACTGCTGGAGGCATTTCGCGACAGCTTCCCGCCAGGGGTGATCAACGTGATCTATGGCCGTGGCCGCGAGACGGTCAGCGCCCTGATGGCCAGCGGCAAGATCGACGTGTTCGCCTTCATCGGCACCCACAAAGCCGCCAGCGACCTCAAGAAGCTACACCCGCGCCCGCATCGGCTGCGCGCAGCCCTGGGCCTTGACGCCAAGAACCCCGGCATCGTCCTGCCCCAGGTGGACTTGGACAACGCCGTCGAAGAGGCCGTGACCGGCGCCCTGTCGTTCAACGGCCAGCGCTGCACGGCCCTGAAGATCCTGTTCGTCCATGAAGACGTGGTCGAGCCGTTCCTGGACAAGTTCCAGCGCAAGCTCGCTGCGCTCAAGCCCGGCATGCCGTGGGAGCCAGGCGTGGCCCTCACGCCGCTGCCTGAGCCGGGCAAGATTGACTACCTGGACGGTCTAGTGGCCGATGCCACCGCCAAGGGTGCGCGGGTACTCAACGAAGGGGGTGGGCTCAGCCGCGGCTCGTTCTTCTACCCAGCCTTGCTCTACCCTGTCAGCGCCGACATGCGCGTCTACCATGAAGAACAGTTCGGCCCCCTGGTGCCCGTGGTGCCCTACCGCGACCTGCAAACGGTGATCGACTACGTGCTCGACTCCGACTACGGCCAGCAGCTGAGTCTGTTCGGCAACGACCCGCAGACCATCGGCATGCTGGTGGACACCTTCGCCAACCAGGTCGGGCGTATCAACCTCAATGCCCAATGCCAACGCGGGCCAGACACCTACCCGTTCAACGGCCGCAAGAACAGCGCCGAAGGCACCCTGTCGGTGCATGACGCACTGCGCGTGTTCTCGATCCGAACCCTGGTGGCGACCAAGTTCCAGCAAGCCAACAAGGAGCTGATCAGCGAGATCATCCGCAACCGTCAGTCGAGTTTCCTGACCACCGATTACATCTTCTGACGCCGGCGCTTATAGAAAATCGATCTAACCGACCTGTCGATTTTCTCTGTGCGCAAACGACTCTAAGCAACAGGGCGCCAACCGGCGCCCTCACGCGAAGGAGAATCGAACATGGCAGTCAAACCCATTCCCGAAGGCCAGCACAGTCTTACCCCATACCTGGCCATCAACGACGCCGCCAAGGCCATCGAGTTCTACAAAAAAGCCTTTGGCGCGGTCGAAATGTTCCGCCTGGAAGCCCCCGGCGGACGCGTCGGCCATGCCGAGCTGAAGATCGGCGACTCCTCGCTGATGCTTGGCGATCCCTGCGATATGGAAGGCGGCCTGACCGCCAGCCAGAAGCTCGCCGGCGCCGGTGTCGGCCTGCATCTGTATGTGGAGGATTCGGACAAGGTCTTCGCCCAGGCCCTCGCTGCTGGCGCGACACAGCTGCACGCGGTGACGGACCAGTTCTACGGTGACCGCAGCGGCAGTCTGAAAGACCCGTTCGGCAACATCTGGTTCGTCTCCACCCACAAAGAAGACCTCACCCCCGACGAAATCCGCGCCCGCGCCGCGAAGATGTTCGGCGGCAACTGAGCACGGTTGAATGCGCGGCGCGTTTGCTTGAAGCTTGTCGCTCGTAGCTTGGAGCTGCTTCATGCGAATCATCGACAAAACCGCCGCGCAAGTGCGCAGCCTGACCCCGGCCGAAGAGGAACTGTTGGTCGGCTTTGCCACTGGCGCCCTCGCCGGCCCGCGACTGCTGCAAGCCAACCAGTGGCTGATGAAAGTGCGCAGCGCCAACCAGTGGTTGGCCTGCGATTGCCGGCGCGATGCCCTGCCGGTGCTCAACATCACCCTCAACGGCAGTACCGGCACCTTGTTCCTGCGCAACAACCCTGACACCCCCGAGCACGCTCCGGGCTGCCCGTTCACGAAGGTCGAGCGCGAAGCCAGTGAGCGCACTGAGCAGGCCGCACAACCTGCCGCGTGGCTGGCGCCCGATACTCCACTGCGTCTGCTGGGCGACTTCCACGCTGCCAGCGAAGGTGGCCCAGCCAGCGCCGGAACCGCTACGGAACGTCGCGAACAGCAGCGTTTGCTCTCGGTGCTGCTGACCTGGATGGAAGCCAGCGGGCTCAACGTCTATGCCACGCATGTGAAGAAAGACCTCACCGCTCAGTTCGCCGACCTGCGCGGCGTGGCTGCCCGTTACCCGCTGGTCGAGCGTGTACCGGCGAGCAACTACTTGGAAACCCGCCTGGACATGAAGCACATGATGATGCTCAAGTCCCGTCTGCGCGAAGCCAAGGCCTTCGGTAATCATCGCCGTCATGGGTTGTTGCTCGACTGTGTCGACCAGATCAAGGGACGCAAGGTCTTCAACGCCCGCACCGAGGACGGCTTTGACTTCCAGGGCCACCACCTGTATTGGGACGGCGGCAAGACGCGCGGGCCGTTGCTGGCACTGATGCTCTATTCACCGACCACCGCCGGCAGCCATTTCTACGAGCTGATCCACGTGGCGAGCGTCCCGGTGCTGTCACGTGGGCACCTGTTCCCGGTGTACCGCGACGAAGAGCGCGAGCCGCTCAAAGCCTTGGTGTCGTTGATCGACTGGATGGCGAGCAAGGGGGTCAAGGTGTTGATGCGCAGGCCGGTGATCGGCGGCCAGGTGATGGATGAGCTGGTGCTGACCTCGGATCAGGACCGGGTGCTGTCGGTGTCACTGCTCGAACAACCGATCGGACCTGAGCCAGACACCGAGAACTTCAAGCGCTACGCCGACTTCAAGAGCCTTGAGACCTTCCGCAAGTTCGTCGCTGGCTTCTTCATGCGCGAGCGCTGAAGCCTGCGCTGCCCTCTTCGCGGGTAAACCCGCTCCCACAGGTTCGCTGTTGCCCTGAAGCACAGCGCGGTGCCAGTGGGGGCGGGTTTACCCGCCAAAGCGTCAGTACAGACGCCCCAAGACTTGGCCTAGAACGCCGCCTTGAAGATCGCCTCGATCTGCGCCTGGCTCGCAGGGCGTGGGTTGGTCAGCCCGCAGGCATCCTTCAGGGCATTGGCCGCCAGCAGCGGCACATCCTCGACCTTCGCCCCCAACTCCGCCAGCCCCGCCGGGATCCCGATCGCCGCCGCCAGATGCTCGATGGCCGAAATCGCCGCGCCAGCGCCCTGCTCGGCATCCAGCGCACAGACCTTCACGCCCATGGCCTTGGCCACGTCACGCAGCCGTGCAGCGCTGACCTGGGCGTTGAAGCGCTGCACATGGGGCAGCAACACCGCATTGCACACGCCGTGAGGGAGGTCATAGAAACCACCCAACTGGTGCGCCATGGCATGCACATACCCAAGCGAAGCGTTGTTGAACGCCATGCCGGCGAGGAACTGGGCGTAGGCCATGTTCTCCCGCGCCTTCAGGTCGCCACCATCGGCCACGGCCTGACGCAGGTTGTCGCTGATGAGGGTAATGGCCTTGAGTGCACAGGCGTCGGTAATCGGCGTTGCCGCCGTGGACACATAGGCCTCGATGGCATGGGTCAGGGCATCCATGCCGGTCGCGGCGGTGAGGCTCTGCGGCATGCCGACCATCAACGCCGGGTCGTTTACCGACAGGATCGGCGTCACGTTGCGGTCGACGATGGCCATTTTCACGTGCCGCGCCTCGTCGGTGATGATGCAGAACCGCGTCATCTCGCTGGCGGTGCCGGCGGTGGTATTGATCGCGATCAGCGGCAACTGCGGCTTGCTGGAACGGTCGACGCCCTCGTAATCACTGATGTGACCGCCATTGGTGGCGCATAGGGCGATGCCCTTGGCGCAGTCGTGGGGCGAACCACCGCCCAGGGAAACCACACAGTCGCACCGCGCCTGACGCAGCAAGGCCAGCCCCGCCTCGACGTTGGCGATGCTCGGATTGGGCTTGGCGCCATCGAACACCACCGAATCGATGTCGCGCATGGCCAGCATGCCGGCGATACGCTCGGCGACCCCGGCCTTGACCAACCCAGGGTCTGTGACGATCAGTGCCTTGCGCAGGCCGAAACCTGCGATGGCGGCCATCGCCTCCTCCAGGCAGTCGATACCCATGATGTTGACGGCGGGAATGAAGAACGTGCTGCTCATGGCCGAACCCTCGCGAAAAGTCTGTTTGTCTTCGAGGATCTGCCTGATTGCAGTGAGGGGTGTTGATCCAGCGCAAGGCCACGCCTACAAACGCAGCGTGGCTGACACGCTGAAGGGCCGCAAAGCGGTCCCTGCGCGCTAGGTTCTGCACGAAATGTATCCGCGCTCGAGCGCTGCCCTAGCCCAGGAACAACCGATACGCCGGGTTGTCGGTTTCATCCCAATAGCGATAGCCCATGTCATCCAGGGCCTGGGGCAGGCCTGGCAGCTCATCGCCCGGGACCTCCAGCGCAGCGAACACCCGCGCCTCAGCCGCACCGTGGTTGCGGTAGTGGAACAGGCTGATGTTCCAGCGCTTGCCCAAGCGCTCGAGAAAGCCCAGCAATGCCCCGGGGCGCTCGGGGAACTCAAAGCGCAGCACCCGCTCATCCGCCCCTGGCGCAGCATGGCCGCCCACCGTATGGCGCACGTGCAGCTTGGCCAGTTCGTTGTCGGTCAGGTCCAGCACGTTGTAGCCCTGTTCGCGCAGGCTGGCCAGCAGGCGCTCGCGCGGGTCGTGCTGGGGGTGGGTTTGCACGCCCACGAACAGCCGCGCCTCCTTCCCAGGAAAATAGCGGTAGTTGAATTCGGTGATCTGGCGCTTGCCCAGCGCCTGGCAGAACGCCCGGAAGCTGCCGGGGCGCTCGGGGATGGTAACGGCGATGATCGCCTCGCGCTGCTCACCCAGTTCGGCGCGCTCGGCCACGTGACGCAGGCGGTCGAAATTGACGTTGGCGCCGGAATCGATCGCCACCAGGGTCTGGCCTTGGACGCCTTCGCGGGCCACGTACTTCTTGATCCCGGCCACCGCCAGGGCACCGGAGGGCTCGGTGATCGAGCGGGTGTCGTCGTAGATGTCCTTGATGGCCGCGCACAACTCGTCGCTGCTGACCGTCACCACCTCATCGACAAAATGGCGGCACAACTCGAAGCAATGGGCACCGACCTGCGCCACTGCCACGCCGTCGGCGAACGTACCGACCTGGGGCAGGATCACCCGCTCGCCCGCCGCCAGGGCAGCCTGCAGGCAATTGGAATCCTCTGGCTCCACCCCGATCACCTTGACCTGCGGGCGCAGGTACTTGACGTACGCCGCGATGCCCGCTACCAGGCCGCCGCCCCCCACCGGCACAAAGATCGCGTCCAGGGCGCCGGGTTGCTGACGCAGGATTTCCATCGCCACGGTGCCTTGGCCGGCGATCACGTCCGGGTCATCGAACGGCGGCACGAAGGTCGCGCCGTCGCTGTCGGCCAGTTGCAGGGCATGGGCCAGGGCATGAGGGAAGCTTTCGCCATGCAGTACCACGTGCCCCCCGCGCGAGCGCACTCCTTGCACCTTGAGTTCCGGGGTGGTGGTCGGCATGACGATGGTCGCCCGCATGCCCAGCCGTGAGGCGGCCAGCGCCACGCCTTGGGCATGGTTGCCCGCCGAAGCCGTGATCACACCGCGCTCGCGCTGGGCTGGGGTCAAGCGCGACAAACGGGTATAGGCGCCGCGAATCTTGAAAGAAAACGTCGGTTGCAGGTCTTCGCGTTTGAGCAGCACTTGGTTGCCCAAGGTGGCCGACAGCGCGGGTGCCAGTTGCAGGGGTGTCTCGATGGCCAGGTCGTACACCGGGGCGCTGAGAATGCGGCGCACCTGCTCTGAAAGCAGCTGCGCGGGCGAGGCGGTGTTACGAGGGCTGACGCTGAGGTTGGTCATCGATGACTCCTGGTGTTTTCGAGGGCCCAGGAGTCGGAAAGAAAAAACCCGCCTCCAGGGCGGGTTCGGTGCACGTACGCGCTAGCCCGCCAATCCGATAATGGCGGTAATAATAATGGCGCGACGCTGCAGGTATGGGTTCATGGGTTGGGAAATTAGCCCGCCACCCCGTAGGAAGTCAACACCTCCTCTTTCAGGTAAATTCCCCGCCAGGCATTAAGCGCGTCAATCTAGCGCTTGGCGAGCGGCAGTCGACGCCGCGGTAGCAGTAGCAGACGTTCGCCCGACGGGACGCCAGCACTTGGCTGGACCAGTTGAGCAGTCTGGGCTTGACTCTCTGAGGGCGGAGACATCCGCTGCAGCACAGCGCCAATCAAACACCAGAGAACTTCAAGGAGTTCCCGTCCAGCATGTTCAAGACCATCGAAGACCAGTTGCGCAAGCAGGTGGCCCCCGCTGCGCTGCGCGCCGAATTCCGCCAGCACGAATTCGAGGCCATGCGCCGGTTCTGCCTGCTGATATTCAGCGTCAGCATCGTCATCTGGCTGATCTTCGACCTGATCGTCAGCTACCTGGGCGATCAGGAATTCACCTGGCGATCGATGGTGTTTCTCGCTGCACTGTGCGCCATCACGGTCGTGCTTGGGTTTATCCGCAAAAGCCAGCATTTCGACGTACTCAACCTGATGTTCATCGCGACCATCACCCTGGGCATGCGCCTGGTGATAGACGGCATTCCCATTGCCCTGCGCCCCGTGTGGCTGGTGTTGGGGGTGTCGACGGTGCTCTACAGCGTTTCGGTGCTGCCGGTACAGCGTTGGTCGTTCTTCTGTGCCATGGCCATCACTTGGCTGGTGCTCAATCCTTTCCAGCACACGCGTATCGAGTTTCTCGAACTCGAAGGTGCGATGTTGACGAGCTATGCGGTGTTTCTTTGCGGGCTGGTGATCTACGCCTATTTGCGGATGCGCCAAGCCAAGCTGCACAACTTCTACCTATCCAAGGTCCTGATGGAGCAGGCCTACATCGATGCCCTGACTGAAATCCCAAACCGCCGGTCGTTCATGCTCAAGGCCGAACAGCAGTTGCAACAGGCCCCATCCGGGCAGTACCTGGCGATGATCGACATCGATAATTTCAAGCGGGTCAACGACCGCTTCGGCCATGACATCGGTGATGAGGTGCTCAAGCGTGTGGCCGCGCACATCAAGGCGAGCATGGCCAGCTATGCCTATGCACGCCTGGGCGGCGAAGAGTTCGCCATCTATTTCCAAGGGCTGGATCAGCAAGGTGCCGAGCGGCAAGTGGGAGCGCTGTGTCAGCGGGTGCGCGAAGACCTGAACGCGCACCCGGTGACCATCAGCATCGGCCTGACCCGCGTCGAGCAGGGTGACACCCTGAGCATGGCGCTGGTGCGGGCCGACCAGGCGCTGTACGAAGCCAAGCACAGTGGCAAGGACCGGTTCGTCTGCTGGTCGGCGCAACTGGCAAAAGGTGCCTAGTGGCTGGGTTGCGCACTCCGATTTACCCGCCAAGAACGCACCTTGGTGTCAGACCAACCTGGCCGTTCTCTAACCTGCCGGCAGACGAATCCTGAACTGCGCGCCACCAAGCGCCGACTGGGCCACGGTCAGTGTCCCGCCCTGCCCCTCGATGGCCCGCCGGCTGATGGCAAGCCCCAGCCCGAAGCCACCGGTACTGCGGTCCCGGCTACGGTCCAGCCGGTAGAACGGCTGGAAGATCCGCTCGCGTTCCTCGGGAGGAATGCCGATGCCGTCGTCTTCCACGGTTACCAGGCACGCGCCGTCTTCTTCCGCGCGCAGGCGCAGCAGCAGGCTCTCGTCGCAATAGCGCATGGCATTGCGCACCAGGTTCTGCACGGCGCGCGCGGTCAGACGGGGGTCGAGCACGAAACGCGGCAACCGGGTCTCGGCCCGCACTTCCCACTGAATGCCCCGCCCGTCGAGCTCTTCGGCGAACCCGCCGAGCACGCTGTCGACCAGCTCCAGCAATGACACCTCGACCCGCTCGCGGGCCTGGTCGGCGTTCTGCAGGCGGCTGTAGGACAGCAGCTCCAGCACCAGCTCATCGAGTTCACGCACGTGCCCGACCAGTTCCAGCAGGCGCTTGCGGCACGGTGGTGGCACCTCATCGAACAACAGCACCAGGCCGAAATCCAGCCGAGTCAGCGGTGTGCGCAACTCGTGGGACACCGCATTGAGCAGCTCGCGCTGCTGATTGACATGCCGCTCCAGGTCGCTGGCCATGGTGTCGAACACCCCGGCCAGCTCGCCGATGTTCGAGCGCGGTGAAATATGTGTCCTTTCGGCCATCTGCCCCTGGCCCAGACGCCGGGCGGTTTCCTTCAGGCGTTCCAGGTCACGCCAGTGCGGCCACACCCACAGCAGCAGGCAACCGAGCATGGCGGCGCCGATCAGCACCGTGACTCCCCAGGACAACAGGTTGATGTCCAACGGGTCCGGTGGGGTGTACAGGCTCACCAGCCAGTCCTGGTCCAACGGCGCCAGGGCGGTGTCGTAGTAGCCCCAGTCGGCGATACGCACCACGTTCTGGCCTTGCGTCAGGCGCGCGCGCTCCGGCGCCGTCAGTTCGGCCTGGTCCATGCGCAGCAATTTGATTTCCAGTGGCGCGAAGCTCTGCGCCAATTGCCGCTCCACCTGCGGCCACTGCTCGCGCGGGGTTTGCTGGAACTGGCGCACCAGCAGCGATTGCACGCCCTTGGCCTGCTCCAGGTTGTAGGCCATGAAGCGGTCATGGAACAGGCCGACGATGGTGTCGGGGATGAACAGCAGGGCGCCGGCGTAGGCGGCGATGATCACCAGATACAGGCGCACCAGAATCTTCAGCATGGCGTGTCAGTACTCCCACTCGACCCGGCTGAACAGATAACCCTTGCCCCACACAGTCTTGATCTTGCGCGCCTCACCGGCGTGGTCATCGAACTTGCGCCGCAGCTTGGAGATGGCCACGTCCACCGAGCGGTCGGTGCCGTTGAACTCGATGCCGCGCAATTGCTGGAGAATGCGGTCGCGGCTGAGCACCTCGCCGGCATTGCGGGCCAGCACCACCAACAGGTTGTACTCGCTGCTGGACAGCTCCACCTCGTCGCCGCGCCAGGTGACGACACGCTCGGCCAGGTCGATGCGCAAGCCCCCGACCTGGATCAGGTCACTGTCCAGGCGAGGTTCGTTGACCGTGCTGCGACGCAGCAAAGTGCGTACCCGTGCCAGCAGCACGCGTGGCTCACACGGCTTGGTGACGTAATCGTCGGCGCCCATCTCCAGCCCCAACACCTGGTCGTGGCTGTCGTCGCGGGCAGTGAGCATGAGGATCGGCAGGGATTGCGACTCCTGACGCAGCAAGCGGCATACCTGCAGGCCATCCAGACCCGGCAACATCAGGTCAAGCACCACCAGATCGGGCTTTTGCCGGCGGAACTCTTCCAGCACGTGGTCGCCTCGGGCAATCACCCGGACGTGAAAATCGTTTCGTTGCAAGTAGCTGGCGATCAGTTCGGACAAGGCACTGTCGTCTTCGACCAGGAGAATATTCGGCATAGGCGGTGAGAAGAACGGGTGAATGAAGAGGATTGACGCGCTGCAGGATATAGAATCCCATGGCCGTCAATGAGAATTCTTACACTTTTTCACATTCGCCCTACATAGCTTCACAGCCAACGCAGGAGCGGCTGCCTTAGCATAGGCTCGGTCATTTTCGGAAGATCCGCATGTCAATTTCTTTCCCTTTTCGTCTGCGCCCCCTGGCGCTTCTGGCGCTGCTGACCCTGTCGTTGGCCGGCTGCGACGACGCCGCCGAGCAGGACGCACAGACACCCCCGCCCCAGGTCCGGGTCGAAACCGTGCAGGTTCAGCCCCTGGCCATCAGCACTGAGCTCAGCGGTCGCATCCTCGCGCCGCGCACCGCCGAGGTCCGCGCACGGGTCAGCGGCGTGGTGCTCAAGCGCGTGTACCGCGAAGGCAGCGACGTCAAACAGGGCGATGTCCTGTTCTTGATCGATCCTGCGCCGTTCAAGGCCGACCACGACGCCGCCCGCGCCACCCTTGCCAAAGCCGAGGCCAACCTGTACCAGGCGCGCCTGCAAGAGCAGCGTTACCGCGAGCTGGTGGACGACAAGGCGGTCAGCCGCCAGGAGTACGACAATGCCCGCGCCGCCTTCCTCCAGGCCGGCGCTGTCGTGGCCGAGGCCAAGGCAGCCCTGGAACGTGCCCGCCTGAACCTGGGCTACGCCACGGTCACCGCGCCGATTTCCGGACGCATCGGCCGGGCCCTGGTCACCGAGGGCGCATTGGTGGGCCAGAACGAAACCACACCGCTGGCGACCATCCAGCAGTTGGACCCGATCCACGCCGACGTCACCCAGTCGACCCGCGAGCTCAACACCCTTCGCCGGGCCATGCGCGCCGGCGAGTTGCAGCAGGTCGGCGAAGGCCAGGCCAGGGCGACCTTGATCCAGGACGATGGCACGGCCTATCCGCTGCCGGGCAAGCTGCTGTTCTCAGACATCAGCGTCGACCCGAGCACCAACCAGATCACCCTACGCAGCGAGTTCCCCAACCCGGACCTCGACCTGCTGCCGGGTAGCTATGTGCGCGTGCGCCTGGACCAGGCCGTGCAACCGAAGGGCATCAGCGTGCCGCAGCGCGCGATCCTGCGCGACAGCGCCGGTGTGCCCAAGGTGCTGGTGGTCGATGAGCAGGCGCGCATCAGCGAACGCCAGGTGGTACTGGGCAACGCCCAGGGCGATCGCTGGATCGTCACCCAGGGGCTGGCCGCAGGCGAGCGCGTGGTGATCGAAGGCCTGCAACACGTCAAGGCAGGCGACCAGGTCCAGGTCGACACTGCCCCAGATGCCCTGCCCATCGTTCAGCACACTGGCCAGTGAGGGCCTGATTCATGCCGCAGTTCTTCATCGACCGCCCGGTGTTCGCCTGGGTGGTCGCGCTGTTCATCCTGCTTGCCGGCGCCCTGGCCCTGCCCCAGTTGCCGGTGGCCCAATACCCCAACGTGGCGCCGCCACAGGTGGAAATCTACGCGGTCTACCCGGGCGCCTCGGCGGCGACCATGGACGAAAGCGTGGTCAGCCTGATCGAGCAGGAGCTCAACGGCGCCGACAACCTGTTGTACTTCGAGTCCCAGAGCAGCCTGGGTAGCGCCACCATCACTGCCACCTTCGAGCCGGGCACCCACCCGGACCTGGCCCAGGTGGACGTGCAGAACCGCCTTAAGGTGGTCGAGTCACGCCTGCCACGCCCGGTGACGCAGCAGGGCCTGCAAGTGGAGAAGGTCTCCACGGGCTTTTTGCTGCTGGCCACCCTCACTTCCGAGGACGGCAGCCTCGATGAGACCGCCCTCTCCGATATCCTCGCGCGCAACGTGATGAACGAGATCCGCCGCCTCAAGGGCGTGGGCAAGGCCCAGCTGTATGGCTCGGAGCGAGCCATGCGGATCTGGATCGACCCGCAGAAGCTGATCGGTTTCAACCTCACGCCCAATGACGTGGCCGACGCCATTGCCGCGCAGAACGCCCAGGTCGCCCCCGGCAGCATCGGCGATCTGCCGGGGCGCGGCACTCAGGAAATCACCGCCAACGTGGTGGTCAAGGGCCAGTTGGGCACACCCGAGGAATTTGCCGCCATCGTCCTGCGCGCCAACCCCGACGGCTCCACGGTGACCATCGGCGATGTCGCCCGGGTGGAGATCGGCGCCCAGGAATACCAGTACGGCACACGCCTCAACGGCAAACCGTCCACCGCCTTCAGCGTCCAGCTCTCACCGGGCGCCAACGCCATGGAGACTGCGACCCTGGTGCGGGCCAAGATGGAAGAGCTGGCACGTTACTTCCCCGAGGGCGTGCGCTATGACATCCCCTACGACACCTCACCCTTCGTCAAGGTGTCGATCCAGCAAGTGATCAGCACCCTGTTCGAGGCCATGCTGCTGGTGTTCCTGGTGATGTTCCTGTTCCTGCAGAACATCCGCTACACGCTGATTCCGACCTTGGTGGTGCCCGTGGCGCTGATGGGAACCTTCGCCACGATGCTCGCACTGGGCTTTTCGGTGAACGTGCTGACGTTGTTCGGCATGGTCCTGGCCATCGGCATTCTGGTGGACGATGCCATCGTGGTGGTGGAGAACGTCGAACGGATCATGGCCGAGGAAGGCCTCTCGCCCAAGCAGGCCACGCGCAAGGCCATGGGCCAGATCAGCGGCGCCATCGTCGGCATCACCCTGGTGCTGGTGGCGGTGTTCCTGCCGATGGCCTTCATGAAGGGCTCGGTGGGGGTGATCTACCAGCAGTTCTCGGTGTCGATGGCGGTATCGATCCTGTTCTCGGCGTTCCTGGCCCTGAGCCTGACCCCGGCCCTGTGCGCGACCCTGCTCAAGCCCTTGGCCAAAGGCGAGCACCACGAGCGCAAGGGCTTCTTCGGCTGGTTCAACCGTCGCTTCGAACGCATGAGCGAAGGCTATCAACACTGGGTGGTGCATGCCCTCAAGCGCAGCGGCCGCTACCTGTTGGTCTACGGCGTACTGCTGGCGGTGCTCGGCTATGGCTTCAGCCAACTGCCGAGCGCCTTCCTGCCCACCGAGGACCAGGGCTACACCATCACCGACATCCAGTTGCCGCCAGGTGCCAGTCGCATGCGCACCGAGCAGGTGGCCGCGCAGATCGAGGCGCACAACGCCGGCGAGCCTGGCGTGGGCAACACCACGCTGATCCTGGGCTTCAGCTTCTCGGGCAGCGGGCAGAACGCCGCACTGGCATTCACCACGCTCAAGGACTGGTCCGAGCGCGGTGCCAAGGACAGCGCCCAATCGATCGCCGACCGCGCAACCGAGGCCTTTGCCCAACTCAAGGACGCGGTGGCGTATTCCGTGCTGCCACCACCCATCGACGGGCTGGGTGAGTCCACCGGCTTCGAGTTCCGCTTGCAGGACCGCGGCGGCATGGGCCACGAGGCGTTGATGGCAGCCCGAGACCAATTGCTGGACGAGGCCCGCAAGAGCAAAGTGCTGACCAACGTGCGCGAAGCCTCGCTGGCCGAGAGCCCGCAGGTCCAGCTGGAGATCGACCGACGCCAGGCCAACGCGTTGGGCGTGTCGTTCGCCGACATCGGCGCGGTGCTCGACACGGCCGTGGGCTCGAACTACGTCAACGACTTCCCCAACCAGGGCCGCATGCAGCGGGTGGTGGTGCAGGCCGAAGGCGATCAACGCAGTCAGGTGGAAGATCTGCTCAAGATTCACGTGCGCAACAGCAGCGGCAAGATGGTGCCTCTGGGGGCGTTCGTGCAGGCCAAGTGGGTCAGTGGCCCGGTGCAGTTGACCCGCTACAACGGCTACCCGGCGGTGTCCATCTCCGGTGAGCCCGCCGCTGGCTACAGCTCCGGCGAGGCCATGACCGAAATCCAGCGCCTGGTCGACCAGTTGCCGGCCGGCGCAGGCCTTGAGTGGACGGGCCTATCGCTGCAGGAGCGGTTGTCCGGCAGCCAGGCGCCGCTGCTGATGGCGTTGTCGCTGCTGGTGGTGTTCCTGTGCCTGGCGGCGCTGTACGAGAGCTGGTCGATCCCCACCGCAGTGTTGCTGGTGGTCCCGCTGGGCGTGCTCGGCGCCGTGCTGGCGGTGACCTTGCGCGGCATGCCCAACGATGTGTTCTTCAAGGTCGGCCTGATCACCCTGATCGGCCTGTCGGCGAAGAACGCCATCCTGATCATCGAGTTCGCCAAAAGCCTGGTGGACCAGGGCCAAGACCCGGTCAGCGCCGCGGTGCAGGCCGCGCGTCTGCGCTTGCGGCCAATCGTGATGACCTCGCTGGCGTTCATCCTCGGCGTGGTGCCCCTGGCCATCGCCACAGGCGCAAGTTCGGCGAGCCAACAAGCCATCGGCACCGGCGTGATCGGCGGCATGCTCAGCGCCACCCTGGCGGTGGTGTTCGTGCCGGTGTTCTTCGTGGTGGTGATGCGCCTGGCCGGGCGACGCCAGGCCAAGGACAGCCAGGCGCAGCCCCACGAAGCCTGACTGGACAACACCTGCGTGACATGGGAGGGTTCCGGGCAATGACTGCCTGGAACCCTTTTTCATGTCTGCTCCCCTGCCCCCTTGTTCCGTTCTCATTCTTGCCGGCGGCCGCGGCCAGCGCATGGGCGGCCGCGACAAAGGCCTGGTGCCCTGGCACGGCGAGCCGCTGGTGGCCCATGTGCAGCGGGTGGTACGGCCGCTGAGTGACGATGTGGTGATCTCGTGCAACCGCAACCACGAGGCATACCGGGCCTATGCCGATCAGTTGGTGTCCGACGCCGAGGCGGACTTCCCCGGCCCGCTGGCCGGCGTGATCGCCGGGCTCGCGGCAGCACGGCATGACTGGGTGGTGGTGCTGGCGTGCGATGCCCCACGCCTGGATCAAGCGTTGGTCACCGACCTGCTGCGCCTGGCAGTCGAGCACGACAG
Organism: Pseudomonas guariconensis; assembly: GCF_900102675.1. Taxonomy (GTDB): domain Bacteria; phylum Pseudomonadota; class Gammaproteobacteria; order Pseudomonadales; family Pseudomonadaceae; genus Aquipseudomonas; species Aquipseudomonas guariconensis. The sequence continues at coordinate 373,555 of NZ_FMYX01000001.1, read as the reverse complement.
CCCGGCCATGGTGCGCCAAGGTGGGTTCTGGCAGCCGATGTTCAGTGTGTTGCCACGCAAGGTATTGCCGCTGCTGGAACAGGCCTGGAGCACTGGCGAACGGAGCTTGCAGAAGGCCCTGTTGCGCACGTCCGTGCAAGGGCTGGAATGTACCGAGACAGATAGTCGGCTGAGCAACTTCAACAGCCCCCAGTGGCTCGAACAGTGACCAAGGCCGCTGCGCGGCCCATAGCAGGCTTGGCCAGTACCCCCAGGCGCCATCCCCGACCGTACGGATACTTACTACACGCCAGCCCAGACACCACCACCGACCGCACGGATACTTACTACACGCCAGTCCAGACACCACCAATCGCGACCTCAGAAGGCCAAGTGGAGGTGTCTGGAGGGGTTGGCGCGCAGCGCCCTTCGGCGCAGCCGAAGTCGCGAGATGGAGGCTTGCGCAGCAAGCCGGAGGTCGCGAAGCCCCGCAAGGCACCGGAGCGCAGGGAACCCCGGGGCGCAGCGCAGGGGCCGTATGGGGGAGCCAACGGCTTTGGTTACTTTGGCCAAGACCAAAGTAACCCGCAGTAAAGGCGGAAAGCGTCAGCCGTGCCACCACAAAAAAATGGACACAACCAAAAAAACCCAAACCTACCCTTTCAACGCCTCGATACTGATCTCCCGCATCCGAAACTTCTGCACCTTCCCCGTCACCGTCATCGGAAACTCCTCCACGAAGCGGAAGTAACGCGGCACCTTGAAGTGCGCGATGCGGGCCTTGGCCCACTCGCGCAGTTCCTCTTCGCTGGCGACATGCCCAGGATGCAAGCGAATCCAGGCCACGATCTCCTCACCATACTTGCTGCACGGAATACCGATCACCTGCACATCGGCCACCGCCGGATGGGTGAAGAAGAACTCCTCCAACTCACGCGGATAAATGTTTTCGCCGCCACGAATGATCATGTCCTTGCTGCGCCCGACGATGCGCACATACCCATGCTCGTCCATTACCGCCAGGTCACCGGTGTGCATCCAGCCCTCGGCGTCGATGCTCTCGGCGGTGGCCTTGGGGTTGTTCCAGTAACCGAGCATCACGCTGTAGCCGCGGGTGCACAGCTCGCCGATCTGCCCTCGGGGCACGGTGGCACCTTCGGCGTCGATGATCTTGTTTTCCAGCCGAGGCTGGGTACGGCCCACCGTGGTCACGCGCAGTTCCAGCTCATCGTCCGGGCCGGTCTGCAGCGACACCGGGCTGGTCTCGGTCATGCCGTAGGCGATCTGTACCTCGGCCATGTGCATCTCGTCGATCACCCGGCGCATCACCTCGATCGGGCAGGTGGCGCCCGCCATGATGCCGGTGCGCAGGCTGGAGAGGTCGAATTCACCGCGCTGAGGATGATCGAGCTCGGCGATGAACATCGTCGGCACCCCATAGAGCGCGGTGGCATGTTCCTCGGCCATCGCGCGCAGGGTGGCCAGCGGGTCGAAGGCGTCGTTGGGGTAGATCAGGGTGCTACCGTGGGTGAGGCAGCCCAGGTTGGCCATGACCATGCCGAAACAGTGATACAGCGGCACCGGCACCACCAGGCGGTCGTGCTCGGTCAGGCCCAGGCTTTCGCCGACCATGTAGCCGTTGTTGAGAATGTTCTGGTGGCTCAGGGTCGCCCCTTTGGGAAAACCGGTGGTGCCCGAGGTGTACTGGATGTTGATCGGATCGTTTGGCTGCAACTGCGCCTGGCGCTCGGCCAACGCCTGTGCGCTGACCTCATCGGCACGTGCCTGCAAATCATCCCAGGCGAGAAAGCCCGCCGGGGGTTCCTTGGCCAGGCTGATGACCCCGCGCAACTCAGGCAACCGTTCGCAGTGCAGCTCACCTGGGCGGCTGCCCTGCAGCCCCGGCACCAGGCTCAGCAGCATGGCGTGGTAGTCGGAGGTCTTGAAGGCACCTGCGCAGATCACCCAGCGGCAACCAGCCTGCCCCAGCGCATAGTCCAGTTCGCTGCTGCGATACGCCGGATTGATGTTGACCAGGATGGCCCCGACTTTGGCGCTGGCGAACTGGGTGATGCACCACTGGGCGCAGTTCGGTGCCCAGATGCCCAGACGATCGCCGGCCTGTACACCCAGGGCCATCAATGCACGAGCATGGCGGTCGACGGCCTCGGCCAGCTCGCGCCAGGTGTAGCGCAGCCCTTGGTGACGGACGATCAGGGCGTCGCGATCAGGGAAGCGCGCGACGGTGGCGTCGAAGGCATCGCCGATACAGTGAGTGAGCAAGGCCTTGTCCGGGCTGCCCTGGGAGTAGCTTGGCTCAGGCATGGGGGTTCTCTTGTTGTTCTGGCGTTTACCGATCGGCCTCCTCGCGGGTAAACCCGCGAAGAAGCCCACACCGACCTAGCGGACGAACACCTGGGTGGTGGTGATCGCCATGTCTCCGCCGGGCAGCTTGATGTTCTTCACCTTCTTCATCGTCTGCGGGTCGAACACCGCGATGTCGTTGAAGGTCCCGGCCAGGTACAGCTTGCTGCCAGCACGGTCGAACGCTACGCAATAGTAAGTGTGGTCCAAATTCGCAGCCTGGATCAGCTTGCGCTCCTTGATGTCATAGCGGGCCAGGCGATTGAGCACGCCGTACATCTGGTTGGGGTCCTTGGGCGAGCGCAGGCCGGTGAAGTACAGCTCGGTGAGGTCGGCGAACTCCTGGGTGTGGGTCTTGCCGGTTTTCAGGTCCACGCTCAGGTAGCCATACAGCAGCGCGGCCTCGTTCGGGTCCTGCTTGGCGTCCTTGAACTTGGCCACGGTGTAGAGCATCGAGAATTCGTGACGGCCAGTCTGGTGCGGCCAGAAGTACAGCACGTCCGGCGCGCTATAGCCTGGGCGGTTCCAGTTGCGCAGGGGCAAGGCCACTTCGTACTTGCCGGTGTTCACGTCCATCTTGTAGATGTCCGCCCCGGCCACGTACAGGCTGCCATCGTCCCCGGCGCGCATCAGGTAGACCTGGCGCGGCATGGGGAAGTGGCGAACCGGCTTGGCATTGAGCCCATCGGCAGTGCGGAACACCTCGAGGCGCGGCGGCTTGACCACGTAGTGATCGTTCAAGCGCTGGGTCGGGTTGACCGTGGCATACACTTCCTTGCCGTCGGGGCTGATGGCGAAGGAGAACATCGAACGCCCCACTTCCCCCGGCACATTGGACAGGTTGGCATGGAAGGTGGTGCCACAGGTGTCCAGGTCGATGCCGTAGATGTCGCCGAAATGGTTGTTCAGCACGTAGGCGGTGCGCTTGTCCGGCGCCATCATCGCCGTGCCGGGTCCGAAGGCGTCGGGCATGCGGCAGGTCTTGTAGAGCGTGTCGCTGGCCACGTCCACCACGTGCAGGTTGTTCGGGTAGTTGGTGGCGATCAGGTATTCGTGGCCGGCCTTGAGGGCGGGCCCGGTGTCGGCCGCCTGGGCCGTCCAGGCGCCGGCACAGACGGCGGCGGTGAGCGCGAGCTGTGCGCAGAATCCAGGTTTCATGCGGTTTCCCCTTGTTGTTCTTGTCTGGCCGGTCACTTGTCTTTCGGGAATACGGTGCCCAGGTTGCGCCAGTCTTCCATCGAGTTGGTGGCCTGGGCGTTCCAGTCCTGGTAGGTGCTCATCATGTCCGGCACCTGGGCAGGCCACCAGCACGGGTCGGAGCAGCCATACAGGTCCGCCTCCATCGGCTGGCAGAGGGAGCTGACGCCGCCAAAGGCGTCCACTTCCCAGCCCGGGTCGGTGGTGGCGGTGCAGCCTGCCACCGCGCTCATGGCCACGACCTCTTCCACACGGTCTTCGGCGGCGGCCTGCTCAAGGATGCGGGCCTTGTTGTTCAGGGGCTTCAAGTGCTTCATGTCAGTGCGCCTTCCGCGGAGTGATGTAGCGATCGATGAAGGCCGGATTGGCGGCCATGATGCGGCTGTAGACCTCGATGCCGAAGTCCACCCAGTCGCGCATCAGTTCGCAGTAGTGATAGGTCGGGTGGGTGGGGTCGCCATAGCGCGCGTAGCTTTCGTGGTAGCAGCCACCGGAGCACAGGTTGCGGATACGGCAGCTGTCGCAACCGGTGCCGCTGCGGTCCAGGCGCTGGGACAGAAAATCATTGAGCTGCGCCTGCTTCACGCCTTGGCGCACATTGCCGAAGGTGGGCAGGCTGGAGCCGGTGAAGCGATGGCAGAGGTTGAGCTCGCCTTCGTGGTCCACGGCCAGCATTTTCAGCCCGGCACCGCACGGCAGGGCCTTCTTGTGGCCCTCGTGGATATCGGTGATCAGCTGATGCAGGTTGGAAAAACCGATGTTGCGATGCTCCAGTGCCGCCTCCAGGTAGCGCTGCCCAAGGGCTTTCATGTTGGCGAAGACTTGCACCAGCTCCTCGCCGGTCAGGTTGAAGCTGGCCATGTCGCCTGAGGTGACCGGGGCGAAACCGACTTCGGCGAACCCCAGCTCGTTGAACAGGTGGTTCCAGATGGTCTCCACATCGGTGATGCCACGGGTCAGGGTCACCCGCGCACCCACCGGCCGGCTGTGGTAGCGCGACAGCAGCATGTCGACCTTGCGCCGCACCACGTCATAGGTGCCCTGCCCGCCCACGGTGATGCGGTTGCGGTCGTGCACGGTCTTGGGTCCGTCGATGCTCACCGAGAGGCCAAAACGATGGGCGTTGAGCCAGTCGACGATCTCTTCGGTCAGCAGCGTGGCGTTGGTGGTCATGATGAACTCGACCTGCTTGCCCGCCTCGGCGAAACGCCGCTCGCAGTAGGCGACCATGTGCTCGATCAGCGGCCGGTTGGACAGCGGCTCGCCGCCGAAGAACACCACGCTGTAGCGCTGCTCGTCGGGCGATTCCTTGAGCAGCATCTCCACCGAGGCCTCGGCGGTGGCGGCGCTCATCTTCTTGCCGGCCGAGGGTTTGTCCAGGTCTTCCTTGTAGCAGTAGGTGCAGCTGAGGTTGCAGCCGGTATTGACGTTGAGCACCACAGTGTTGAGCGCCGTGCGCTCGACCTTGCGCAGGGCGATCTCCGGCGTCAGTGGCGAGCCGTCGCTGACCAGCTCCAAGGCGATCAGCTCGCGCAGCGTGTCTTCGACGTCCTGGCCGGCGAAGCGCTGGCCCAGGCGTTGTACCAGCTCCTCGGCCGAGCAGCCCTGTTGGCGCAGGGTGTCGATGATGTCGCCGGTCACCGCGTCGGCGGCGAACAGCGAACTGCTGGGGATATGAAAGAGCATGCGGTCGGCATCCACCCGCACCTCGTGCAGGTTGCGTTCGACCAGGTTCAATAGTGCGCCCATGGCGACCTCTCGATGATTCTTCAGCCCGTTCTTGGATGGCACGCGCGACAACCGGCCGTCATGGCAAGGGTGGGTTGTTCCAGCGCTGCACGGTGACGATCATGTGGCCTTCGCCCTTCTGGCCGCCGTCTTCGAGTTCGGCGATGACCTTCAGGTTGCCGGCATTGTTGGTCATCATCTTGCGCTCGGGGTTGGGGCCGGCACCGGCCGGCATGAAGATGCCGTCAGGTTGCATCTGGCCTGCGAACTTCACGTCCTCGTCTTCCACGGCGCGCTCGTTGTACGGCTCGACCTTCCACTTGGCCGGCAGGTAGCCGATACGCAGTGGCTGGCCACTGGCGTCCTTGCCCCAGGCTTCGGCCTCGAAGCGGCCCTGGACCTTGGGCGTGGAGCCGCCATTCTCACCGATACGGGCGATGGAGAAGGCCGGGACCACCTTGACCTCCTCGACCTTGTCGTACACCGCCAGATTCACGCCCTTGAGCGCGCCAATGGCCACCTCGCGCTGACCCGGCGCGGCATCGGCCGCAGCGCGTGCCTTGACCCGCACCTGCGTCGGCGTGGACTCCAGCACCTCGGTCACCTCGACCCCGGCGCCCAATGCCGGCTTGCCGGACAGGCCGCTGCCGACCAGGGTGATCTCGCTTTCGCTGCCAGCCTTGATGAACGCCGGCTGCACCGCCAGCAGGCGTGCCTTGCCCTCCTTCACCGCGCTGAAGTCCAGGCCACGCTCGTCGTGCTCGGCCTCGAACATGCGGCCTTTCATCTCGCCATCGAGTGCGGCGAACACCTGACGCAGGTTGCTGTCGCCGACCTTCACAGTGCCGCGCCACTCATAGCCGTTGTAGAGAATCGCCGAGCCGCTGCCGTTGAACGGCGTGCCGTCGGCGTAGGTGCCCTTGACCTCGACCTTGAAGGTGTCGTCCTTGTCGGCAGTCACGCTCATCACACCGCGCACATCGCCCTTGGCCAGCATGTGCCCGCTGAAGGCCCACTGGCCCGGCAAGGCATCGGCCTTGGGCCGGTTCTTGAGCCATTGGGTCCAGGCCGGGTTGTCGAGGGGGTAACGCTTGGCCAGGTCCGGGACCATCTGCTTGAGCGCGATGTCCAGCCAGTCGCGGTCGCGGGCCTGGGCCTGGTATTCGAGGGACGGCCACTGGCCGAGGTGGAAGTTGACCAGGTGTTCCCATTCCTGGGCCGGGCGACGCTGCAAGGCGACGCGGGCACCGGAGTGGCAACGGCCGCACATCTGGCTGGTCTGGTCGTCGAAATGCTCGACGGTATTGAGCCGGCGCTCCATAGCGTAACGCACGCCTTCGGTCTCGCTGGGTGCCAGGCCTTGCTTGTCCGCCAGGTACTTGACCAGGGTGCGACGGTCATCGTCGCTGATCTGCAGCCCATGCATCACCTGCATGCGCGCAATGCTCATCAGCCAGCCTTCGGGGGTCTTGCGCTGGTGACTGATGCGGCTGTAACTGTCGTTACCTTCGGGGATGTGGCACCCCATGCACTTCGATTGCAACAGGCTCGGGCCCTGCTCGGCCGCCATGGCCTGGGTGCTCAGCAGTGCGGCGGCGACCAGCGCCAGTTTGCCCGCATGCCGCCGGAGTCGAGTCGTCTTCAAGGTCAGACCTCCACGGTGTTGTTCTTATCGTTATCGCACGCTCTGATACCGCTGGTGCATGTGACGAGGGCTGATACAGAAAGTGTGCCAGCCTGCGCAAAAACCTTTGTTTTCAATAGATTGGGGGCTTTTCTCCGAGGATTTCATCTAGCCACCGGCAAACCGGAACGTCCCATTTCGCGACAGACTGTTTCAGTGTGAGACACAGCTCCGGCATCGGGCGCTTCGCGGCGCCAAACCCGCGAAGCACCCGGCCCGGCCCCACTGTTTCAGCACCGTCTCATCCCGTCTCAATGTGCAACAGCATAGCCCTTGGCAGTCGACCTCCACCCAGCACCAAACCCCTGTCGTTCAAGGCCATTGCCGCACCCGCCCGGCCTTGGCACGGCCATTGCGCAGGTGCCTTCACACTCCCATGACAAGAGGCAACGAACCATGCATTGCGAACTGCCCCTCCTCCCTGCCACCCGTGCGTTTCTCGAGCGCAAGCTGAAAATGCGCATCGGCGCCGATTGGCAGGACGCCGCCAGCGGACGGACCATGAGTTTTCGCAACCCGGCCACTGGCGAGGTACTGGGGGAAGTGCCCTCGGCCGACCCGCAGGATGTGGACCGCGCAGTCAAAGCCGCGCGCCAGGCTTTCGACGACTCGCCCTGGAGCCGCCTGCGCCCACGGGAGCGGCAGAACCTGCTGTGGCGCCTGGCCGATTTGATGGAGCGCGACGCCCAGGTACTGGCCGAGCTCGAGTGCCTGAACAACGGCAAGAGCGCTGCCGTGGCCCAGGTGATGGACGTGCAGCTGGCCATCGATTTTCTGCGCTACATGGCCGGTTGGGCGACCAAGATCGAAGGCAGCACGGTCGAGCCGTCCCTGCCTTTGATGCCGAACGAGCAGTTCCATGGGTTCATCCGCCGCGAGGCGGTGGGCGTGGTCGGCGCCATCGTGGCCTGGAACTTCCCGCTGCTGCTGGCCTGCTGGAAACTCGGGCCGGCCCTGGCGACCGGTTGCACCCTGGTGCTCAAGCCCGCCGACGAAACCCCGCTGACCGCGCTCAAGCTTGCCGAGCTGGTGGATGAAGCCGGCTATCCGGCCGGGGTCTTCAACGTAGTCACCGGCACCGGTCTTAACGCTGGCGCCGCCCTCAGCAGCCATCCTGGGGTGGACAAACTGACCTTTACCGGCTCCACCGAAGTCGGCAAACAGATCGGCAAGGCGGCCATGGACAACATGACCCGGGTCACCCTGGAGCTGGGCGGCAAATCGCCGACCATCGTCATGCCCGACGCCAACCTGCAGGTGGCCGCCGCCGGCGCCGCCACGGCGATCTTCTTCAACCAGGGCCAGGTGTGCTGCGCCGGCTCGCGTCTGTATGTGCACCGCAAGCATTTCGACAATGTGGTCGCCGACATCGCCGGCATTGCCAATGGCATGAAGCTAGGCAATGGCCTGGACCCGTCGGTGCAGATGGGCCCGCTGATTTCGGCCAAGCAACAGGATCGGGTTACCGGCTACATCGAGCTCGGCCGTGAGCTGGGCGCCACCATTGCCTGCGGCGGCGAGGGCTTCGGGCCAGGCTACTTCGTCAAGCCGACGGTGATCGTCGATGTCGACCAACGCCATCGCCTGGTGCAGGAGGAGATCTTCGGGCCCGTGCTGGTGGCCATGCCCTTCGACGACATCGACGAAGTGGTACGCCTGGCCAACGACAACCCCTACGGGCTGGGCGCGAGCATCTGGTCCAACGACCTGGGCGCGGTGCACCGGATGATTCCGCGTATCAAGTCCGGCTCGGTGTGGGTCAACTGCCACAGCGCCCTGGACCCATCCCTGCCCTTCGGCGGCTACAAGCTCTCTGGGGTCGGTCGCGAGATGGGGGCCAATGCCATCGAGCACTACACCGAGCTCAAGTCGGTGCTGATCAAGCTCTGACGCGCACGCCGTTGCGGTCCGTTCGCGGGTAGACCCGCTCCCACGGGGTTTGTGTGAACCCCCGCGAACAGGCCGGAGCAGGCAACACACACAACAAAAACAAACATGGAGCACACCATGAGGCACACACTCGCCTGCACGTTGGCCCTGCTGGCCGCCGCCCCTCTGACCCAGGCCCACGAACTCTACAACCAGGAGGGCACCGTCCTGAACGCTGAGCTCGAGGCCCTGTTCGGCGCGTTCCACAGTGACGAGAGCTTCAACCTGGCCGGCAACCGCCGACCGGGCAGCAGTGACTGGCGCGAGGGCTACGTCAAGTATGGGCTTAGCGGTAGCCAGGCGCTGGCCGGCACCGGCACGCTGTATGGCGCCTTCAGCCTGCTCAGTTCCGCGACCTGGGGCGATGGCGATGCTGCCGGATTGTCCTTGGGCGATGAGCGCCGCACCGCCGTCGAGGACGCTTACCTGGGCTGGCGCTCGGGTACCCTGTTCCCGGCATTGGGCGAAGATGGCATCGATGTTTCCGGCGGACGCCAGGTGGTGACGTTGGGCGATGGTTTCCTGATCCAGGGCGACCCGGTCAATCTCGGCAACGTCGATCTGGGCGCCAACTTCGACCGAGGTGGCGCGTATTACCTGGCCGCACGCAAGGCCTTCGACCGTACCGCCGTGCTGCGCCTGGGTGGCAGCCAGGGCTGGCGAGGCGATCTGATGTGGCTCAAATCCGACAACCACTACCAGGCGGACACCTCCCTGGCCGTGACCAATCTGGAGCATGTCGCCGACGCAGGTACCCTTGGCGTGAGCTGGATCCGCGGGCTGGACGTCGACCGGCGCTATGCCCAGATCATGGGCCTGGAGCACCGCGACGGTATGGATACCTACAGCCTGCGCGGGCGCGGCAGCCTAGGAGTGAAAGACCTGGAACTGGCAGCGGAATACGTCACCCAGGACCGTACCGGCGGGCGCGAGGACGCCTGGTACCTGGAAGGTAACTGGACCTTCTCCGACGTGCCCTGGTCGCCGACGGCCACCTACCGCTACAGCCGCTTCTCCGAAGACTTCGACCCGCTGTCCTATGGCGCCAGCCGTGGCTATGGCACCTGGTTCCAGGGCGAGGTAGCGGCCAACTATGCCGGGCCATTCAACAGCAACACCCAGGTGCATCACGTGGGGCTCAAGGCAAAGCCAAGGGACAACCTGACCCTGGGCGCACTGTATTTCGACTTCGATACCCTCGAAACCGACCAGGGCAATCTGGGCGGGCGTGAACTGGACCTGTATGTGGAATGGATGGTCAATGACCACGTCTTGATCAGCCCTCTGGTGGGGTTCTACAAACCTGAGCGCAGCGCCAGTGACGGCGGCGTTCAGTTGGGTGGGCGGGATACCGGAACCTACCTGCAACTGCTGGTCGGGACCTTCTTCTAGCAACGCGCAGCTGCTGAACGGCCCTTCGCAGCTTCGCCTGCGATGGGCCTCAACGCTCTCACCGATACCCCTGCTCGGCTAACCACCGGCGCACCATCCCCTGCTGCTCCACAGCCATCCCGGCCAGTACCGACTGCAACGCCTCGCCCGCCTGCACAGCTCGCACCACCGGTGCCAGTTCGACCCCCTGCAGATGCCAGATCCCCAATGGCTGGTCCCGGGTCACGACCACCTCGGCCTCCTCCACCAGGCCGTCGCGCAGCACCGGTCGACGCGCCACCTGCACAGCCTGCCAGTGCGCCTCGGCGTGCATCGGCTGAGCGTCTGGCCACGCGCGGCGCCGGGCCCAGAACATGTGCTCGGCACGGCCCTGCTCCTGGGCGTAGAAGTCCCGGCCGATGCGGGCAAAGCGCAGGAACAGTTGCTCGACCCGCGCTTGGTGGAACTGCAGCGCCAAGACCGCGCGCTCGGGCCGGCGCAACAAGGTATTGATCACCACCGGTGCCTGCAGCGCTGACGATAGCGACTGGAAGATGCCATTGCCCGACAGCGGGTCCACGGCCATGGCCGCATCGCCCACCCGGATCCAATCATTGCCCACACACTCGCCTGCCAGGATCGCTGTGCTGCTACGGGCATGCACCTGGCAAGGCAGCAACGCCTGCTCATCGAATAGCTGTGCCACCAGCGTCGACTGCCGACGCCGCGCGGCACAGTACGCCGGCAGCGCGGCCTTGCCCGGCAGGCTTGCCGCACCGGCATCGAGCGTGATCTGCCAGTAGCACTGCCCATCAGCCAGGCGTGCCATCCAGGCCCAGCCGTCGTCCAGGCTCTGCACCGCCGATGCCGTTTCCCCGGGCGCACCCTGCCAACGGTTGAGCAGGCTGACGGTTTCCGGACCGCGTGATCGGTCAGCCGCCAGCGGTGCCTGGCGGCCACGGGCTTCCACCAGAAAATCGGCCCGCAAAACCTGGCCATCTTCCAGCCGTACCTGGTGCCCGTCCTCGTGCAGGAGCTCGCGCACCCGGCCTTCGATCACGGTCACGCCTGCCCGCAGCAGATCGCCACGCAAGGCACGGTCGAACGCTGGGCGGTCGAGCAAGTATTCCTGATTCAGTCGCAGATGCTCGCCATTCCAGAGCACTTGGCGCTTCGCCAGGCTCACCGCCTCGCCCAGCGCCCTGCCCAGACCGGCATGGCGCAGCCCCTCCAGCACCCGCTCGGAGATCCCCTCGACCGCGGCGAAACGGCGCCAGTCCGAGACGACCGTGACGGCGTAGCCGAGGCGCCGCAGGCCCAGGGCCGTAGCCGCGCCCGCAGGGCCTGCGCCCAATACCAGGATGCGCGGGTCAGCCATTGTAGGCACCTCTGCGCTCAGGGCCGGTGAAGGCGGCCGCGTCGCGCAGGTGCGCCAGCAACTGCGGATGATCCATGTCCGGGTGTTGCGCCAGCAGACGCGCTATCTGCCCGCTCAAGGCCGCGCAGGCCAGGCTCGCACCGGCCATGCCCTGCCCGCCGACATACCCGCCGAGGTCGGCCTGGCCGCTGCCCAGCCAGGACCACTGCCCTGGCGCACAACGGGCATCGCCGGTGATACGCAGCACGCCAGGATAGCTGGCCGGATACACCGGCCCACCCCGGGCGGGGCTTGAGGCGCACAGCAGCACGCCAGCGGCCTGTGCCTCTGCGCAGGCCTGGCGCAGCACAGGTCGGTCCTGATGCAGGCCGAGGCTCAGGTTGACCAGGGTCGCGCCCTCTTCCACCAGCCAGAGCAATGCCCCGGCGACCTGCAGGGCGCTGGTGCTCCACTGTCGATCGAAGACCTGGGCCATCAGCGCCGGCAACTGGCCGGCCTCCGATTGCAGGCGGGCCAACACCGCACTGCCATGTCCCAGGTGGTCGGGCACCGGCTCCCCTTCGCACAGCACACCTTCTTCGAGCCGAAAGCGCCGAGCCGCCACCAACGTCGCGGCCTGCTCAGGCGAGCAGCCGCTGTCGATCACGCCGATGCGCAGTTCAGTGGCCATGGCCGGCAACCTCCCGGGGCCTGACCTTGAGTTGGCCATCCTGCACCTGCAGGTGCAGGTCGGCATCGGCAAGGGTCGAGGCACGGTGGCTGATGAGGATGCGAGTGCGGCCGGCGAACAGCTGGTCGATGGCCGCGATGACTTCACGTTCGGTGGCTTCGTCCACCGCCGAGGTGGCCTCGTCGAGCACCAGGATCGCAGGGTCCTGTAGCAGCGCGCGGGCAATGGCGATGCGTTGCTTCTGCCCGCCGGACAACTGTTGGCCACGCTCGCCGAGCAGGCCATCCAGGCCCAGCGGCAAGCTTTGCACCAGGCTCTGGAGCTGGGTCAGACGCACCACGCGCTCAAGATCGGCCAGGCTGGCCTCGGGCGTGCTGTAGGCCAGGTTCTGCGCCAAGGTGCCACGAAACAGCACGATGTCCTGGCTGACCACGGCGATACGTCGGCGCAGCGCCTGCAGGTCCAGCTCGCGCAGGTCCGTGCCGTCCAGCAGGATGCGCCCGGCATCGGGGTCGTAAAAGCGTTGCAGCAGGTCGATCAGGGTCGATTTGCCCACGCCCGAGGCGCCGCTGATGGCAACCTTCAGCCCGCCCGGTATGCACAGGTTCACGTCCTGCAGCACCGCGCCCTGGCGTCCTTCGTGGGCGAAAGCCACCTGCTCCAGACGCAGCTCGCCCGGACCATCGGGCATGGGCCTGGGCGTCTGGGCCTCATGCACCGCCAGCGGTTCCTGCTTGAGCTCCATCACCCTGCCCAGGCTCACCGCCATACGCTGCACCGCCACATAAAGGCCCAGCAGGCTCTGTACCGGCCCTACTGCCATCCCCAGGTAGGTGGAAAAGGCGATCAGGGCGCCCAACTGCCAGGTGCCCTGGATCACCCACCAACCACCGACCAGAAACGCACAGGCGCGGCACAGGGAGGTCAGCGTCCCGGGCACCGCCTGGGTGAAGAACTCGGTGACCTGGACTTTGAGCAACTGGCCCATGTAGCCCTGACCGAGCTGCTCCAGGCGCCTGGCCTCGCGGGCCTGCTGCCCCGCCGCCTGGATGAACTTCATGGCCGGCAAGGTTTCGACCAGAAACGACGACACATCCGTCGAACGCTCGCGCAGGCTGCGCACCTCGCGCTCGACCTTGCGCCGCATCCAGCGCAGCCACAGCACTTCGATGGGAATCAACAGCGCCAGCAACAGCGACAATTGCCAGGAGAGCATCAGCATCAGTGCCAACGCGCCGAGCAAGCCGATCACGCTGGACACCGCCGAGAACAGCGAGTCCACGGCAAAGCGCTGGATCTCGGCGACATCGCCGTCGAGCCGGGAGAGGATGTCGCCGGTACGTCGACGCCCGTAGAACGTCGGCGAGAGCTGCTGCAAATGCCGATAGAGGTCATCGCGCAGGGCAAACAGGATGCGCCCCGACAAGCGCGTGTGCAGGTAGCGGTTGATGCCCGCCAGCAGCGTGCCGAACACGCCGGCCAGGATCATCACCGCAGCCATGTGCCAGAGGGTCGTGTAATCGCGTGCCAACAGGCCCTCGTCGATCAGGGTCTTGACCAGCCAAGGCTGGGCCAGGGCCAACAGCGAGGCGCATAGCGACAAGCCCAGGAGCATGGCGATGGCCCGCCGGTGCGGGCGCACGAAGCTGTACAACCAGGCCAGAGCCTGGCGCATCAGTTGCGGGTCACTGGTTTCCACCAGCCGTGCGAACAGCCCGCCCATGTCAGCTGCGCAGCTGCTTGAGCTTGCGGTACAGCGTGGCGCGGCTGATGCCCAGGGCCTCGGCGGCGGCCGAAACATTGCCTTGGTGCCGGGTCAAGGCCCCACGGATCAGTTCCAGTTCGTTTTCGCGCAGGCTGCCGGAGGGCGCCGCGCCGCTGGCCAGCTCGTCCAGCAGGCAGTCGGTGAGGTGCTCAAGGCTCAGCACCTGCTCATCGTCCTCGCGCATGGCCAGGGCGGTGCGCAGCACCATTTCCAGCTGGCGGATGTTGCCCGGCCAGTCGAAGCCCTCGAGCAGCTCGGCCAGGGGCGGGTCGAGGGTCACGCCCTTGGCACCGAACTTGTCCAGCAGGCCTTCGATGATGCTCGCCAGATCGTCCCGCTCGCGCAGCGCCGGCAGGCGCAGGGAGACGCCGTTGACCCGGTAGTACAGGTCCTCGCGAAAATGCTGTTCGGCCACCAGGCGTTTGAGGTCGCGGTGGGTGGCGCAAATCAATGCCACGTCGATCTCCTGCTCTTCGCCAGCCCCCAAGGGCGCCACGCGGCGTTCCTGCAACACCCGCAGCAGACGGGCCTGCAGGGCCAGGGGCATGTCGCCGATTTCGTCGAGGAACAAGGTGCCGCCATGGGCCTGCATCAGGCGTCCGACCATGCCGCCGCGGCGCGAGCCGGTGAAGGCGCCCTCCCGGTAACCGAACAATTCGGACTCGATCAGGCCTTCGGGAATCGCCGCGCAGTTGACGGCAACGAAGGGTTTGTCCGCGCGCGGGCTGGCCTGGTGCAAGGCACGGGCGGCCACTTCCTTGCCGGTGCCTGTCTCGCCCAGCAGCAGCACGGGCAGGCCATTGACCAGGCCCTGCCGCGCCATGCGCAGGCCTCGGGACAGACGCGCATCGCCACCGGCCAGGGCTTGCAGGGCTGGGAATTGGTTCGAGGCAGACGCCCTGCCAGGCGCTACGTTGACGCTGAGGTTGCCGTGACGCGGCAGTTGCAAGGCGCGGAAGAAGAACTCGCCCTTGGCGGTCTGCACACTGCTCACACCGCCCTGCCACAAGCGGGCGATGAACGCCGGTGAGCGCTCGCCGAGCAGGTCGCTGCTGCGCCGACCGATCAGCGCCTGACGTGAGACCTGCAACAGTTGGCAGGCGTTGTCGTTGGCCGCCAGCACTTCGCCGTCCAGGCTCAGGGCCAACAGCCCCTGCCAGGCGCTGGTGAGGTATTGCGGACGGCTGTGCAATGCCAGCACCAGATGCTCGCGGTGGCACAGGCCGAACAGCCGGCTTTCGATGTTGCCGGCGGCGAGCATCAGCGTGGAGAGGTTGTCCTGGGGTTGCGTCATCACCCCTTCGCGGGTGATGTCCAGTACGCCGATCACCTCGCCATGCGGGTCACGCAGGGGGACCGAGGTGCACGAGAACGGGCTCAGGCGGTCCAGATAATGTTCGCCGCAGTTGATCAGGGTCGGTCGGCCTTCGACCACCGCCGTGCCGATGGCATTGGTGCCGCGCAGCGCCTCGCTCCAGCAACTGCCCGGGTGCAGATCACGCAGGCCCTCACGGCCGAGCACGTGGGTCTGCCCCTCGATCGCCAGGACGTTGGCCTGGGCGTCACCGAGGATGACGATGCCACTTTTGCCCTGGCGCTTGACCAGGTAATCGAGTTCCGGGGCGACCGCGTCGATCAGCAGGCGGTTGTGTTCGAGCAGCGAGCGCAGGTCGAGCCCCTGCTGGGTGCCCAGGCCCACCTGTTCGTCCTGCAGGCAGTCCAGGCCATGGCCGAGGCTGCGGCGCCAGGAAGCATCGATCTCCTCGCGCAGCATCCCGGAGGGCAGTTCGCCTTCGTTGGCCAGCTTGAGCCGGGCCTGGCGGGATTCCTGCAAAGGGTCAGAGGCGTTTGTTATTGGGTATTGTCGCGCCATCGTTTACTCCAGCTGTGCCCCCACAGGGGAAGGGCTCCGGGACTTGTTGCAGTGTGCGTCAGAATCCCCGGGCCGTCATCCGGTTGAGGTGGAGGTTGGCATAAAGCTTACGTTTACGTAAAGGCACTGACTGCCGGTGCGCGACCTTTCGCAGGTGTATCCGCGCTACCGGTCGGCGTGCCCCCTGAGGGAGCGGGCCTGACCGCCAAGACGACGCCCCACAAGTCGCGCCCCAATTCCCCAATGCTGGGGGACTCAGCCCACCACCGGCTGGCGAAAAAGCAACCTGCAGTGTGCCAGACGCCAAGTCCTGCAAGGCCTGCAGCGCAATATCAAAAAACTGGCACGGCTGTTGCCGATCCCTGTGCAGACGCCCCAACCCATGGGCCCGTTTGCAGGAGGGTTTGACTCATGCACCGACCGACACCCCACCCGCTGGCAGTGGCGATCTTCGCCAGCATGCTCCAGCTTCCGGCCCAGGCTGCGCTCAATGCAGTCGACCAGGGCACCTACACACCGGAGAACGGCGGCTTCGCCGCGTGGTATCAGGACACCCATGGCCGGGTATTGGACCTGTGCCTGACCAAAGCGGTCAGCTCACGGGTGCCAGGTGCTCCAGGCGCGCCGTCGTACATGTGCACGTTGCTGCCGACCCCGGGCGTGTTCGACGATACCCAGCCGATCGTCTTCCCCAGCAACTTCCCTGACGAGGCGTTCTGGTTCACCGCCGACGCGGCCATCAATGATGCCGCCCGCGGAGTCAACCTGGGCTATGTCTCGGCGATCGAGGCCGCGTTCGGCGGTGGCGACCCTCTTGAAGGCGACCAAGTCAGCTTCGCCCGGGTGCGCATCCGCGTCGATGTCCCCACTGCGGGGACCTACATCATCACCCACCCCTACGGCGTCGAGGTGTTCGACGTGGCCACCCCGGGCCGTCGGGCCATCAACATGACCCGCGACATCGGCATCGGCTCGCCAGGCAACTTCACCGGTGCGCTCAAAGGTGACATCGGCCCGTTCCTGCGCAGTGTCAACGGCCCGTACACCGAAACCAATCCCAGCACCGGGGCCAGCGAGCAGTTCATCGGCGACCCCAACCTGAACGAAGCCGTGACCGGCAGCCCGTTCAATACCAACTTCGTACGCATCGAGGGCCCTAACGGCATCGACCTGCGTACCGAGCTGTTCGCCGTGTCCGGCAAACTGTCCTCGGTCAACCTGCCGACCCCGTTGCTGCCTCAACGCAGCACCTACTCACGGCACACCGAAAATGGGGACCTGCGCGCCCAGCAGGATGTGTTCGCCTTGGCGCCGCCGCCACCGGCCACGGTCAGCCTGACCAGCCAGTCCCCCAACCTGCCGCTGACCGAAGCCAACAAGACCGGCACCTGGTACGGCCAGTCCACGCTCGACCCGACGCTGCCGGCCACCCTGACCCTCAGCGCCGACAACAGCCTGGCCATTCCCACCAGCACCGCCACCACCGCCAATCTGCCGCTGACCGACCTGGTGACCATCACCCGCGCCGAATACAGCTTGTCCAGCGGTCAGCTGACCCTGGTCGCCAGCAGCAGCGACGAGACCTCCCCACCGCCCATGGTCGCGCGCACCGGCAATGGCGCGCTGATCGGCAGCCTCTCCGGCGACGGTGCGGTGAAGACGTTGAGCACAGGGCTTTCGCCGATTCCGCCCGCGAAGGTGCACGTCACCAGCGACAACGGCGGTAGCGACAGCGAAGACGTGGTGCTGGTGCCATGAACAGACAAAGGCTTCGCCTTCAAGGAGGCAGCATGAACACTTGGCCGCGCCGGGCGCTTTACGCCGCCGGGCTCTCCCTCTCTCTCAGCGGCGCGGTATCGGCTGCGCTCACCGAGGTCGATCCAGGCCCCTACACCCTGGCCACCGGCGGTTATCCGATGTGGTACAAGGACGCCAGCGAACTGTCGCTGGAGCTGTGCCAGTCGCGCGCCACCAGCTCACGGGCACCCGGCGCCCCCGGAGCACCTGCGTACATGTGCACCTTGCTGCCAGAGCCGGGCGTGTATGACGACACACTGCCGCTGGTATTCCCGGATAACTGGCCGCCTGAGATGTTCTGGTTCCTGGCCGAAACGTCGATTCCTGCCGTGGGCAACAGCGGCTATGAACTGGAGGTGTACGTCGCCGGCATCGAAGCGGCGTTCGCCTCCGAGAACCCGGTTGACGGCGACCAGCAGAGTTTCGCCCGCATTCGTATCCGCGCCTCGGTGCCGACCGCTGGCACCTACCGCATCACCCACCCCTATGGCGTCGAAACCGTGGTGGTCAACACCCCCGGCCGGCGCGCGATCAACATCACCCGTGACATCGGCATCGGCGCCCCAGGTGACTTCAGCGGTGCACTCAAAGGCGACATCGGGCCGTTCCTGCGCAGCGCCACGGGCTTCTATACCGAGCTCAACCCGGACACCGGCGCCACCGATACCTTCATCGGCGACCCCAATATCACCGAGGCAGTGACCGGCAGCCCGTTCAATACTAACTTCGTGGCCATCGACGGCCCGGCCGGACACATCCAGACCGACGTGTTCACGCTCTCGGGCAAGGTCCTCGACCCGCGCGCGCAGACACCCGTGAACCTGGAGCGTGCCACCTATCAACGTAACGGCAACGGCACCCGCGTCGAGGTGTTCGCCAAGGCACCGAGCGATGCCAGCCTGTGCATGCGCTATGGCCTGGCCCTGGTCGGCACCCCGGGCTCGCCCTGCGAGTTCACCTTGTTGTCCGACAACAACGGGCTGTTCTTCAGCCAGCAGTTGAACCAAGCCGCACCGCCACCTGTGTTGGTGGTCACCGCCAGCAGCACCACAGGTGGCACTCGGCCAACAGCGTTGTCCAGCAAGCTCAGCGACGTGGTGAAGATTCGCACCGCGCATTTCGACTGGGCCAGCAAACGCCTGGTGATCGAGGCCAGCTCCAGTGACGAAGTGCTGATACCGGACCTGGTAGCCCAGGGCTATGGTCGCCTGTCCAAGTCCGGCACGTTGCAGACCTTGACCGTCACCGACCTGACCCAGCCACCTGCCACCGTCACGGTCAAGTCCGCCCGCGGCGGCAGTGACGTCGAACCGGTAACAGTGGTGGGCAACGCACCGGTCGTCGCCGAGAACCAGCCGCCGCTGGCTCAGGCCGATGTCGGTGGGACCAGTGTCGGCGTACCGCTGACCCTCAACTTGCTGACCAACGACACGGACCCCGACGGCGACTTGCCGTTGACCATCACCGATCTCACCCAACCGGGTACCGGCCTGGGCTCGGTGGTTCTCAACGGCACCACCTCGGTGACCTATACCCCGCCTGTCGGTGCCACCACGGCCTTCCCGGCGATCTTCAGCTACCGCGCCCAGGACGCCAAAGGGCTGAAGTCCGAGCCTGCCACGGTGACCGTCAACGTCGTGCCCAACCGCGCACCGACCGCTGTCGCCGACAGTGTCGCGACCCTGGGTGTACCGCTGACCATCAACGTGCTGGCCAACGACACCGACCCTGAAGGCAACCTGCCGCTGGCCGTGGCCAGTGTCACTCAGCCACCGGTCGGTCGCGGCACGGTCAGCCACAACGGCACCACGGTCACCTACACGCCACCGGCCACCGTCACCGCGCCTTTCACCACCACGTTCACCTATGTGGTACGGGACTCGATCGGCGCGCTGTCCGGCAATGGCACCGTCACCGTGCAGGTCTCGCCCAAGCCGCCGACCGAGACCCTCACGGTCACCGCGGCGACGGTCACCGCACGCTCCAACAACCGTTACAACTGGGACATCAGCGGTACGTCCTCGGTGACCACCGGCAACACCGTCACGGTGCAGGTGACCACCCGTAACGGTCTGGTGACCCTGGGCAGCACTGCAGTACCACTGACCGGACGCTGGCGGGTGATCGTGAGCAACAGCACCACCCTGGTACCGACCGCCACGCCGTCAGCGACCATCCGTACCAGCCAAGGCACTGTTCGCACCGTGCCGGTCAGGCTGCAGTAAGCCCGGGAGGCTGCCATGAAACGCCTGAATCCACTGCTGCTCTGCCTGGCCCTGGCGGGCCAGGCCCTCCAGAGCGGCTGGGCCGACGACCTGATGGACAATGCCGACCTTGCGCTGGGCAACGACCTGGGAGAACCGGTGATCGTGCGCCTGATCCCCGCAGGTGCCGGCCAGATGGCGGTCATCGAGCAGCAAGGTTCGGGCAACCGCGCCGCCCTCGATCAGAACGGTCAGGCCCTGCTGGGCCGGATCGTCCAGGCCGGGGGGGCGCAGGAGGCGTACATCCTGCAGGAAGGCAGCGACCTGATGGCCTCGATCGTGCAACAGGGCCAGGGCAACAACGCTGCCATCCGCCAGAGCGGTAGCAACAACAGCGCCTCGATCGAGCAGTTCGGTAGCTACAACACCGCCAGCATCCAGCAAAGCGGCACGGGGCTCACCAGCGCCGTGACCCAGGCTGGCAATGGCCAACATGTTCAGATCACTCAATACCGTTAGACCTGGAGGCACCACCATGTTCAAGCTCGCTCCCTTAAGCGCCGCCGTTGTCCTGGCGATCGCCGGCCAGGTCATGGCCGATGACAGCCTTTCGACCCAGAGCCAGCAGGGCAAGGCGAACATCGCCGAAGTCCAGCAGACCGTCGCCCCCTACGCCTCGGCCACCCAGGACCAGAACGGCCAGGGCCACAACCACCTGGCCGTGCAGGACACCAGCACCAGCGATATCAGCCAGAGCGCTACCGGCTCCTTCAATGCCGGCTACGCCGACCAGATCCTGGAGAACGGCAGCAAGACCCTCCAGCGCTCCGGCGGCAGCCTGAACGACAACTTCTCCAGCCAGTCGCTGGGCCAGGACAACCAGGTGCTGCAGGTCCAGCAGGGCACCGGCAACATGTCCAGGGTGTTCCAGGAGTTCCAGACTGGAGCCCAGGCCACCACGCTGCAGCAAGGCAGTGCCAACGATGCCGTGGTCGAACAATTGATCGGCGGCACCAACAACCGCGCCCAGATCATGCAGGAAGGCACCGGCAATACCGCCGCCGCCGAGCACATCCTCCATGACAACGGCGACATCCGCATCGGGCAGAAGGGCCAGGCCAGCTGGGCCTATGGCGACCAGCGCAACGGCCTGGGCGGCACCATCGACATCCAGCAGGTCGGTAGCGGCCACTCTGTAGAGGTATGGCAGGACACCCAGGTCGCCAGCCAGGCCAGTGTCTATCAGCAAGGCCAGCTCAACGAGGGCTACATCGACCAGAGCTTCGGCGAGGCCAACTCCGCCCATCTGTCCCAGAGCGGCCAGCGTAACGCCAGTTGGTCGGACCAGTTCGAGTCCACCCACTCGGTGGTCGACATCACCCAGAACGGCAAGGACAACCTGCACTTCA
This sequence comes from Pseudomonas guariconensis, assembly GCF_900102675.1. GTDB lineage: Bacteria > Pseudomonadota > Gammaproteobacteria > Pseudomonadales > Pseudomonadaceae > Aquipseudomonas > Aquipseudomonas guariconensis. The sequence goes on along the minus strand of NZ_FMYX01000001.1, from coordinate 352,207 downwards.
CCTACCAGACCGGCGACAACCACAGCCTGACCATCGACACCACCGGCAACGGTAACAAGGTCCTGGCCAGCAACTGGAAGGGCGAGAAGTTCGGCGGCCAGTTCGGCAGCAGCCAGACAGCCCAGGTCAAGCAGAACGGCAACGGCAACAGCGTCAACTTCAACCAGGAAGGCATGAACCAGGTGGCCAAGCTCGAGCAGAACGGCAACCGCAACACCATGGAGACCAACCAGGTCGATGGCAACAACGAGCTGTACTTCGAGCAAAATGGCAGCGACAACCTGCTCATCGCCGCGCAACGCGACGGCGGCAACTACGCCGAGGGCTTGAGCGCCGGTAACGGCAACGTCATCAACCTCGACCAGTCCGGCCAGGGCAACCAAAGCTACACCTACCAACTGTATGGCAGTGGCAACACCGCCAACATCACCCAGACCGACGTCGCCAACGTCGCCTATGTCACCCAGGGCGGCACCGGCAACCTGGCGACCGTCACCCAGAGCAACATGAACCAGAACGCCGCCATTACCCAGTACGGCAGCACCAACACTGCCATCGTCACCCAGCAGTAGCGGGTCCCCCCTTGGACCGCGGTGTTCCCTCTCCCTGGCGCCGCGGTTCCTTTTTACTCCCCCTTCCTTGGCGGTAAACCCTCTCCCCTGTCACAGCGCTTGGCTTGAAGTCGCCGCTGCTCCTTCCCGGATACACCCGCAAAGGGGGCAGCGCTCACACCGCGCAGGCTGAACGGTTCGTCGCTTCGACTGGCCCACGGACAGGCCGCCGGCATTACAATGCGTGCAGACCCAACCGACGCCAACCCCATGATCCAATCCGACCTCGACCTGTTCGGCCCGCAGCCGCAACGCCTGGCCAGCCACACGGTGCTGCTGCCAGGCTTCGCCCTGGCCGAAATCGAGGCTGTACTCGATGCCCTGCGCCCGGTATTGCGCGCCGCGCCCTTTCGCCATATGCGCACCCCGGGCGGCCTGCACATGGCCGTGGCACTGACCAACTGCGGCGCCCAGGGTTGGGTCAGCGACGAGCAAGGCTACCGCTACAGCCCCACCGACCCCAAGACCGGCCTGCCCTGGCCGGCCATGCCCCAGGTTCTGCTCGATCTTGCCGATCGCGCCGCCTGCGCTGCCGGTTTCGATGGCTTCGTCCCGGACGCCTGCCTGATCAACCACTACGTCCCCGGCACTCGCTTGACCTTGCACCAGGACCGTGACGAGCGCGATTTCGGCCAGCCGATCGTGTCGCTGTCCTTGGGATTACCAGCGGTGTTTCTCTTCGGTGGACTGCAGCGCTCGGACCGGACTCAACGGATACCCTTGAGCCACGGCGATGTGCTGGTATGGGGAGGCGAGGATCGACTGCGCTATCACGGGGTGATGCCGATCAAGCCTGGCGTGCACCCGAGAATGGGTGAGCGGCGGATCAACCTGACACTGCGCAAGGCGCGTTGACGATAGAAAGCGCTCTGACCTGTTCGCGGATGAACCCGCGCCCACCAGGATCGCACCGCATCGGGAGGCGACGCTGTACCTGTGGGAGCGGGTTGTCCCGCGAAGTGGCAGTTAAGCCAATCACTGCTGCTGGTTCTGGCTCAGGAATTTGTCCACCTGCCCGTTGCCCTCCCCTGCATCCGCCACCTGCCACAACCGGCGCTCGATGCCCTGGGCCAGCAGGTGTCCCACAGCCGCCTCGATCGCCGACAGCACGCACAGCTGGGCCGGTTCGTTGGTGGTATAGCCCACCTCGGCTTCGAGCAGTTTCTTGAACTCGATGAACTTGAACACCCCGGCGCTGCGACCGACCGAATAGATGGTCTTGCTGGTCATCACATTGGCCAGCACCTGGCCACTGCGCACATCCACCGCCCGCAGGTTCACGGTCACCTGATCGACGCGGTACTCACGGGATAGGTCGATGCCCAGATACCGAGCACCCTCTCCGCCACTGCGCACGTTGGTGTCGTAGGCGATGATGCCGCCTTCGAGCATCAGGTTGGCCGCCTGCAGTGGCGGCAACTCGCCCTGGATGTTCAAGGGCGCGTCGGGTTTCTTTTGCGAAGCGCGGATGATCTTGCGCTCGGTCAACAGGTTCTGCAGGCCCTCGCGCTCCAGGACCACGAACCAGCCGCTGGCGCTCAAGGCGTCCATCAACATGCTCGCCGCGCCTTGGGTGACGCTGGTGGAGAAGGAGCTTGCCGGGGTCGGCTTGTACTGCCCGGTCTGGTCACGGAAGCCGTACACCACTGCCATCAGCCTGCCCTTGGGCCGTGGCATGTTGATCAAGTCGTAGTAGGTCGAGGCGCGCGGGGTCAGGGTCGGGGTCTCCGTATCCTGTTCGGCGGGCATCGGCTCGCGCAGGCCGCAGCCTTGCAAGGTGGCGAGGATCAGCAGTGTGCTCAGCAAGCGTTTCATGGTCGTTCTCCCCTATTGGCCCGTCCCTCTCAGGGGTTCAGGCCGCTGACCTCGATGATCGAGACTTCCCCTGTCGCACGGTCGGTGACCTTGATGCTGAGGGCCCCGGAGTCGTCGATCACATCGATCAGGAACGAATCCGTAGAGAGGCTGCCGGTCTTGCCGTCGTTGATGTTGTCCAGCAACTGGGACAACAACCGCGACTCGAGCTGGTTGCTGAAGCGCTCCAAGGCCGAGGTGCCGGCGAAGGCCGAGGCGCGGTCCTTGAGGTCTGGGTCGTCATGGTCGTTCTGCGCCTGGGCGTTGTTCAAAAGCCAGGTGCCGTTGAGCGGGTTGCCGCCGAACGCCGGATTGACCGGGGTGTACACAAGCTCCGTGGCCTGGGTATGACCGGCAAAGGCGCCGGCCAGCAGGCAGACGGCGACGCACCGGGAAATGTGGTTGCTCATAGCTCGTCCCTCTCCAGATCAGTGGTGTCCTGCAGCAGCCGTTGCAGCTTGCGCTGGATGATCTGCTGCTTGACCAGGTCCGCCGCCGCGACGGCCTCGTCTTTGAGTTGCGTGGTATTGGGTGGCAGGAAGCGCCGGTACAACACCTCGCGTTCGTACTCCACCGTCACCAGGCTGCCCCAACGGGCGTCGGGGCGTTCGCGCACCACCAGGTTGAAATCCAGGCGGCTCGTGGCGCGCAGGCGGTCGGTGAAGTCGTTGTAGAAGTCATGGCCGATGTGCGAGATGGTGTTGTCGACGATGAACCCCTTCATCTCGTCCTCGGCGTCAGCACGGGCCGGGGTGCCAGGCAAGGCAAGCAGCAGGCACAGGCAGCACAGGGCAGCGAGCGGCTTCATGGCGTATCTCCTGGGCCGCTGTGGGTACGGGCTGCGCCGCTACCCTCGGCGAACGGCTGCTCGGCGACGAATTGCCAGTCGCTGTAGTGCTCGAGCCCCTCGAAACCGGACCACTGGGCATCGAACCCGCTGCGTTTGAGTGGCGTGGCATCCGAACGGCTGTGAATGCCGGTGATCCGCCCGTCCTCCGAACGCAGCAGGCCCCAATCTTCGCCGTTGGTGATCGGGTCGGGGTACAAGCGGCGGATGTGCCGCTGGGGCGATGGGAACCGGTTGTCCTCCAGCAGCTCTGCCAGCGCCTGCGGGTACTGGGCCAGGCCAGGCGATGCACGGTAGTAGCTGCGCAGCGCCTGGGCGTACTGGCCACCGATCCACAGCAGCTGGCGCTCGTGTTCGCGCTGGGCGGCCGTGGCCCACAGGGTGCCGGTGGCGGCCAGGGCCATGCTGCTGACCGCGATCAGAAACAGCACGCCCAGGTAGGTGAAGCCCGCGCAGGCCTTACCATTCGGCATAGAGGCTGCCATCACGCGCCCTCCCGGTTGCACCGCTTTTGATATCGGCCACCCCGCCCGTCACGCCCTCCGGCGGCGGCACCAGTTGCCAGGCATCGCTGCGCTCGGTGATCGGGTCCACCGGGGTGTTGCGCAGGTAGCGCTGCTCCACCAGTTGCTCCAAGGACTCGGGGTAATGGCCGGTGTCGCCGTAGTAATGGTCCAGGGCCTCGCGCAGCACGGCCAGGCTCTGGCGCAGCGTGGCCTCGCGGGAGGCCTCCAGGCTGTTGAAATAGCGCGGCAAGGCGATGGTCATCAGGGTGGCGATGATCGCCATGACCACCAGCAGTTCGATGAGGGTAAAGCCACGGTTGCGTTTCATGACCGTCACCATTGCCCGTAAGGGATGCCGTTCAGGCCAATGCCGCTGGCCTTGGAGTACACATCGAAGACGTCCTTGCCATCACGCGGATTGTCGGCGCTGCTGTCGTAGGCACGCAGCCCCCAGCCCCCTTCGTCCTCACGCTTGGCCGCCACCAACGGGTCATGGGGGATGCGCCGCAGGAAGTAGAACTTCGCCCCTTTGGCACTGCGCACGTCGCGCACCCCTTCGACCAGCACCTCCAGGCTCGGCGGGTAGCCACTGCTGTCCAGGCGCTTCTCGATGTAGCCGGCATCGAAGGCACGTTTGTAGGCGTCGATGGCGTCGCGAATCTGATACAGCGCTTCGCGCAGCTGTTGCTCCTTGCCCCGGCGCACCACGGTTTCGGTCAAGGGCGCGGCCATGCTGGCGAGCAACCCGAGCAGTGCCAGGGTCACCACTACTTCGATGAGGCTGAACCCCCGCTGCTGGCGTTTCATGGCCGTGGGCCCACTGGGGTGGTGATCGCGGCCGGGACGGTGGCGACCGTGCCCTGGGTCGGCTCGGCCTCAGGCTGCACGACAGGGGCCATCATCTGCTGACGGACCTGCAGGCTCGACTCGGTACCCGTGGCGAACTCCATGTCCGACGGACTCTGGTACGGCAGGTTGCGCACGATGCGCGGGGTGATCGCCAGCACCAGCTCGGATTTGCTCTTGTCGTCGCGGTTGCTGCCGAACAGCCGCCCCAGGCCGGGGATGTCACCCAGGCCGGGGATCTTGTTACCACTGGAGGTCAGGTCGTTGCGTACCAGGCCCGCCAGTACCTGAGTCTCGCCATCATGCAAACGCAGGCTGGTCTGGGCGTTGCGGGTATCGACCTGGACCGGGATGGTGCCCTGGCGAGTCGGCTCCAGCGGGGTGGCGTTGCTCACTTCCAGGGCCACCTTGATCGCCACTTCGTTGTTCAGGTGCACGGTGGGCTGCACTTCGAGTTTCAGACCTACATCCAGGTAGGTGACACTTTCAGTGATCACCGGGCCTTGGGTCGACGGCACCGAAGTGGCGCTGATGATCGGCACCCGCTGGCCGATGTGGATGCGCGCTTGCTCACGGTTGCTGACGCGGATCACTGGGCTGGCCAAGGTGTTGATGTCCTTGTCGGCGGCGTTGATCTTGGCCTGGGGCGCCGGGGCGATGCTGATGCGGCTGGAGTCGATGCCGCGCAGCTGGTCGAGCACGCTGACCGGGTTGCCCTCGTCGTTGAGCACACCGAAGGTACTGGGCCATTGCAGGCCCAGGTCGAGGATGCGTGACCGGGCCACCTCCATCACTTCCACCTCCAGCACCACCTCCGGGTTGGACTGGTCCTGGGACTGCAAGAGCTTCTCGGCCATGCGGATGGCATCGGGTGTATCGCGCATGGTCAGGGTGTTCAGACGTTCATCGACGAACACATCACGGGTCTTGAGCATGGTCTTGACCATGTTCAACGCGGTGTTGGCGTCGATGCTGGTCAGATAGAAGGTGCGCATGACCAGTTCCTGGTAGTCCTTGGTCTTCTGCGGGGAATCGGGGTAGATCAGCAAGGTGTTGTCGTTGACGATCTTCTGGTGCAGTTGGTTCTGCTCCAGCAGCAGGGCCACGGCGTCTTCGATGCGCACATCGCGCACGAAGATGGTGGCTTTCATGTCCGGGCGCAGGTCTTTGTCGAAGATGAAGTTGATCCCGGCGACCTGGGACAGCACCTCGAAGATGGTCTTGAGATTGGCGTCGCGGAACTCCAGGGTCACCGGCCGCTCCAGCTTGCTGCGCAACTGCGGGAACGGCTGCGCGGTGCGCGCCTGAACGTTTTCGATGTCGCTGCGCAGCGCAATGCCCTTCTGGTTCTGCGGATCCAGGCGCAGCACATCGCGCATGTAGCGTTCGGCACCGAACAGATCGCCCTGGCGCAGCGCGGCCTGGCCCATGGCCACACGTTCGTCGAGGTTGCGCACCAGCTCCAGTTGGCGAATGCCTTCCTGGGCGCGACGGTTGTTCGGCTCGATGGTCAGGACCCGGCCATAGCCCATGCGTGCACTGGCGAAGTCATGGCGGATGCGGTCGGCGTCGGACTGGGTCAGCAGCGCTTCGACAGCCTGCTGGCGACCATGGGCCAGAGCGATGTTCAGCTCAGTGTCGCGCGGGTCTTCACGCAGCGCGTCTTCCAGCATGGCGATGCCCGCCTCGTACTGGCCCTCCTTCATCAGCTCGGCGCTGTCCTTGCGCGTACCGCTGGAGCCGCAGCCCGCCAGGGCCACGCACAAAGCCAGCATCATGAACGGAGCAGGCTTGCACAACTTCGAAGGCTTCATGGTGCGCTCCCGACAGACAATGTCTGTGACTGGTGCAAAGGCAGGTAGACCAGGTCCAGCTCGGTGGCCGAGATCCGGTCGAGGCGGTAGGTGTGTTCGATGACATCGCCCTGGCGCACGACATAGAGTTTCTCGCCGTTCTGCAGGAACACCTGCAGGTCGTCGCGATCCCCCAGGCGGCCTACGAACTGGAAAGGCAACACCGGGGCGGTGGGTGCGGCCTCCACCACCGGCGCCGGGGCAACGGGTTGCTCGGTGACGGTGGCCATGGTTTTTGGCGCGGTCCATTGCTGGGCCGGGAACAGGTCTGTCGAGGCCTTTGCTTTTCCTATCGCGGGCAAATCCGCTGCCACAGGTGCTGTGCGGGCGCTGGTTGTCGTGGGCGCGGGCTTACCCGCGAAGGGCTCGACACCGTCTTGCTCGCCGAACCAGTGCCCTGGCGCCCAGGCCAGAGCGCCTGAAAGTCCGAGAAAGCCGACCCACATCACCGCGCGTTGAGTGTTCATCACGACCTCGACAGGTAAAGGGTCATGCGCAGACGACCGTTGAGCTCGCGCTCACCGATGCGTTTGCGCTGCAGCTCCAGGTCCTCGAGCACCAAGGTCGGCACCTGGCCGAGTAGCGCCTGGAGAAAACCGCGGATCTGCGGATAGCTGCCGCGCACTGGCAGCACGATCTGGTAGCGCGCCAGCTGGGTTTTCGGGTCGACGCCCAGGGCGTACTCGCCACGCGCCAGGCTGATGCGCTCGGCGCTGGCCAGGTGATACAGGCGCTCGATCAGCTCACTGGCCTGGGGTTGTCCAGGCAGTTGCTGACGCAGACTGTCCAGCGCCTGCTGCTCAGGCTGAAGCGCCACCTTGAGCTCGCCGCGCTTGACCCGTTGCACCTGCACCGCCGCGTCCGCCTCGCTGGCCCGCAGTTCCCGCACGGCCTGCCATTGCGGCAGCACCCAGGTGACCCCGACCAACAGCGCCAGGGTGCCGACGGCGACTGCGGCGCACCCGACACGGCCCAGGCGTGCAAGGCGCTCATGGAGAATCAGACTAGGGACGCGCATGGCCGGTCTCCCAGGTCGCGGTCAGGTTGAAGCGCACCGGATGCTCAGGCTGGCCGGTCACCACCTCATGGTTGAGCAGCGAGACATCGCGCAGCTCCTCGCTGCGCTCCAGGCGCTGGTGGTACTGGAGCATGGCTTCCAGGTTGCGGGCTTCGGCAGCGATACGGACTTGGCCTTTGCGCGCATCGGGAGTCAGGCTCAGCAGTGCCACGTCTTCCTGGGGCATGCCCTCGAGCATGGCGAACAGTTGCTGCCAGGGCCGTTGCAGTTGCTGGGAGACGCTGCGCATCTGCGCCAGTTGTTCGGCCTGCTCGCGGCTGGCGGCGCTGCTCAGGGGGGCGGCGCTGACCGGGCGGCGTCCCAGCTGCTGCTCGAGCAGATGGACCCGGGCCTGAAGGTCCGCCTGTTCGTCCTGCAAGTGCTGCTCGATCAGCAGCATCGCTGCGAGTACGGCGCATCCCAGGGTCAACAGCGACCAGGCGATCGGGCGGCCGGGGGCTGGCTGGAATTCCAGATCGAGGCGGCGCATATCAAGCCACCGCCCGCCACATGGCGCACAGCGGATCGCTGTCGCCTGCCGGCTGGCACAGTTGCACGGCGGCCAACCGCGGCACATCCCCTCGCCCCGGCGCATGCAGGTAGACCCTGGGCAGGTGCTCGCCGTACAGCTCACAGGTGCGCTCGATCAGCGCCTGCAGCGCCTGGTCGTTGTCGGCGCAGCCTTGGGCCAATACCTGTTGCCAGGCCCCCCCAGCGGCCAGCAGCAGCACACTGCGCCGTGGCTCGGCGAGCACGAAAAGAAAATCGCCCTCCTCCAGTTGCGCCGAGCAGCGGTTATAGGCGGCCATCAGATAAGGCTGGACCGAGCGCAGGCTCAGGCGGCTTTCCCGGCCCAGTGCCTGCAGAGCCTGCAGCAGTGCTTCGGGCAAGGCCGTGGCGATGCGCGAAGCCCCTGCCGGCTCCGGCGAGAGCACGATGCGCCAGTCGTCCAGCGACTGACCGTAGAGGTTCTCGAAGCAGGCCCGGGCGTAGGCGTCCAGCTCACGCGGATGACCGATGGCGTCGCTCCAGGGCACCAGGCAGAAGCGGCTGTAGCGCGCCGACAGCAGCACCCGCAACTGGGCCCGCCGTGGCGCATGTTCGGCGAGCAATTCGCCCAGGGCCTCGAGTGCCGGTGCCCAGGCCGGTTGGGCGGGATCGCAGGAGAAGGCGCGGCTGCCGAGCCACTGATGTTGGTTGGCGTGCCAGCGACCCAGGCCGACACCCTCGGCGCCGAGCACGGCGCAATAGCGATCAAGCGATAAATGTGACACGGTTGATCTCCTCAAGCGTGGTACGGCCCTCGCGGACCAGGTCCAGGGCAGAGGCGCGCAGCAGACGCAGACCCCGCTGGCAAGCCAGCGACTTGATCTGCGACAGGGGCCGGCGCTCGACGATCATCTGCCGCAGGTCGTCATCCAGGTGGAGCAATTCGGCGATGGCGCTGCGTCCGCGGTAACCACTGCCACGGCACTGGCCGCAGCCCTGGGCGCGAACGAAGGTCCATCCAGCCACGCCTTCACGGGTGAGCCCCGAGGCGGCCAGGGTTTCGTCATCCGGCTCGGCGTGGACCGCGCAATGCGGGCAGGCCAGGCGAATCAGGCGCTGGGCCAGCACGGCGTTGAGCGCCGAGACGAAACTGTAGGGGTCGACCTGCATCTGGCTGAAGCGGCCGATCACATCGAAGACGTTGTTGGCGTGGATGGTGGTGAACACCAGGTGCCCGGTCAGGGCCGATTGCACAGCGATCTGGGCGGTGTCCGGGTCGCGGATCTCGCCGACCAGGATCTTGTCCGGGTCATGACGCAGGATCGAGCGCAGACCCCGGGCGAAGGTCAGCCCCTTCTTCTCGTTGACTGGAATCTGCAGCACACCCGGCAATTGATACTCGACCGGGTCTTCGATGGTGATGATCTTGTCCACGCCGTGGTTGATCTCGCTGATCATCGCGTAGAGCGTGGTGGTCTTGCCGCTGCCGGTGGGGCCGGTCACCAGGATCATGCCGTAGGGCTCGGCGGCCAGGCGGCGCAGGGCCACCAGGGTGTGGTCGGCAAAGCCCAGGGCCTGCAACTGCACCCCGCTGACCCGGTCGGACAGGTCCTGTTTGTCCAGTACCCGCAGCACGGCGTCTTCGCCGAAGATGCTCGGCATGATCGAGACGCGGAAGTCGATTTGACGCTCGCCCACCGCGACCTTGAAGCGGCCATCCTGGGGCACGCGCTTTTCGCCGATGTCCAGCTCGGCCATGACCTTGATACGCGAGATCACTTGGTCGGCGAAGGCACTGCCACTGGCCTTGCCGGCACCGTTGAGCACACCGTCGATGCGGTATTTGATGGTCAGCCCCTGGCCGGTCATGCTCAGGTGGATGTCGCTGGCATGCTGCTTGAGGGCGTCGTAGAGGGTCGAGTTGACCAGCTTGACCACCTTGCTCTGGTCCTCGCTGATGCTGGTCAGCGACAGACGCTGCAGCGGATCGGTCTCGGTGCCGGGCTCGGCATCGTGCTCCAGGGCGTCGACGGCATGGAAACTCTCCTCCTGGCGGGCCAGGAAGGCGGCGATGTCGGCGGCATGGGCCAGGTACAGCGGCGCGCCCTGCAGGCAATCGTCGATCCAGGCCAGGCGGGTATTGTCGAAGGGGTCGGCGAACACGCCGACGGCCTGGCCTTGGTGCTGGACCAGGATGAACTCGCGTTTGAGGCACTGTGCCAGGCTGACCTGCTCGAACAGCGGCGTGCTGGCGAACAGTGCCTGGCTGTCGAGTACGGGGTAATGGAGGGTGGCGCCCAGGCGTTGGGTGAAGGTGGCGGCGTCGTCGCCGGCAAGGCGCACCAGGCAGCTGAGCAGGCGCTCGTCACCGGCTTGCAGGCGGGCCTGGACCAGCAGTTCGCGGGGGTAGGCACCAATCCGTGGTGCATCGCCCACAGGCTCAGCGCGCGCCTGGAGGCAATGGAGATCCTGTGGGAGCGGGTCTACCCGCGAAGGACCCTGTACAGGCTGGGGTGCTTGGGCTGTATCGACGACGTCTGACATGGCCTGCGACTCCGCTCAGGGGCGCGTCGCAGGCTGGCTCGGGGTTGCCGGGGTGGCCGCGGGCGCCGCTATTCCCCGGTGAGCAGTTCGTCGTCAGGTGTGGGCGGTTTCACGCCGTTGCGTCGGCGGTCGGCCAGTACCCAGCTGCCATCGTACATCTGCAGGGGGAACGTCTGGTTCCTGTTCTGGCGTCGTTCGACGAACCCCTCGGCCTGTGTGTCCGCTGTCCGAGTCTGGTGCTGTGGGCCGGTCAGGTCGGCGACTGCGCGGGCCAGTTCCGCCAATGGGAACGGCTTGAACAGGACATGGGTGACACCGAGTGCCGCGGCCCGCTCACGGACTTCGGCGGTCGGGTGGGCGGTGATCAGCACGAAATGGCACTGCATGCTCCTGCGCACGGTCTCCAGGACCTCGAACCCCTCCATATCGGGCAAGCGGTAATCCAGTACGATCACATCCGGTGCCAGGACCTGTGCCTGGGCAATGCCACTGATACCGTCGTGGGCGACATGGACTTCCAGGCCTTGCGCTTGCAGGTAGGCCTGCAGGTTCTGCGCAAGGGTCTGTTCGTCATCGACTACCAATACTCTGTTCACCAAGGTCGACTCCCAAGAACTTCCCGGTTGCCCGGACTCTGGAGTTCGGCCTTGTACAGGCTTGAGCATCCTTCGTGCCAGGCGTGGATAGTCATGTCGCACCACTGTAAGTCGTTGATTTTGCGGTATCACCCAATCCAGGCGAGGACCGGCTCCCCCACTTGCGGGGAAGTTGATGGCACTTTGCCCGATCGCTTACCCCCAGCATTGGGGAAAACCCCCTGCCGGGCAAGCCCGTGGCAGCGCAATGTGCAAGCGGCCTCTCACATTCAGTCGGCAAGCTCGACCTTCGCACCTTCGCGCAAGCGCTTACGCACCGACTGGCGGGCCTGGGCCTGCATTTCGTCCACGAGCGCGAGCCTGGCCAAGGCCAGACCCTGCTCTCGTTCGACTAAGGTATTGGTACTTTGGTTCTGCATCCGTTGCAATCTTTCCCTGTTTGCCTGATAGAAGGCTTCGACCTGCTCTGGGGTGGGCTCATCGGTGGCGGTCATCTGGGCGTACAGTTGCTGCGCGGCCATCTCGTGACGAGTGTAGTCGGCGTACTCAGTCCTATCGAAGCCGGCCTCGGCAAGACGTTGCTCGAACACCGCAGCGCTGCCGAAGGCCCGCTCCAGCTCAGCGAGACGGGCCGATACGCTCTCCTCGCTGACGACCACGCCACGGCGCTGGGCCTCCTGCCACAGAAGCTCCTTGTCGATCAGCTCGTCCAGGGCCTGGTCGCGCAAGCGCTTGTACAGGCTCGGGCTGCGTATGCTGGCGACCGGTCGACCTTGATCCTGGAGGTATTCGGCAAAGTAGCGCTCAAGGCGCATGCTGCTGATCTCGACGCCATTGACCCTCGCCACGGCGACGTCCGCCTGACCCAACGGCGCGAACCCCAGCAGCAGACACAGCAACACGATGCGCATGACGACCTCCTTCAAGGGGTAAGCGGCAGTGGCTTGTACGCAGCGACAGTCTGGAACTGCGGGCCAGGCAGCGTCACCGCCACCACGTGGGCACCGGCAAGGCCCTGACGCCGGCCGGGGCCGAATCCCAGCGCCGGCGTGAGGCCGGTGTCCAGGTCATGCAGCCCCTCCAGGGCTCGCACCAACTGCTCCCGGCTAGCGTCCCGCCCTACCTGTCTAAGGGCCTCGGCCATCAGCAGCAGCGCGCAGCGGGTGCTGACCTGCAACGCCGCCTGGCGACCATCGAGCCCTTGGCGCTGACGCAGCCCGTTGAGCGCGGCCCGCCCTTGCTCGGTCCAGTCCTGGGGCGTGAAGGGATAGGCCAGGAACAGCCGCTGCGACCAGTCGGCAGACAACCCCGCCAGGGCACCTGCGACCTGGCTCGAGGCCGCGAACAGGTAGGGTTTGCGGCCTGCGGCCTGCTGTGCCTGCGCCAACTCGCCGAACGCCTGGGCGCGCCCCAGGAAGACGACGCCCTCGCCCTCCACCGCCTGCCCCGCGAAGACTTGCACCGGCCCCGGCGTCCAGCCGGCGGCGAGCAGTCGCTGGCGCAGCGCCTCGGCAGGTGCCGCCTGCTCGCTGCCGGCATAGATCACCCGCAGCCCGTCAGGCCCCACGCCCAGGCGGTCACGGGCGAAACCGGCCAGGCTCTGCAATTGCTCGGGCAGGCTTGGCAAAGGATCGAAGATCTGCGCACTGCCGACACTGCCAGGGGAGCTGCCGACCAGCGGCACGCCACGTTGTTCGAGTGCGCTGCCCAGACGCGCGTCGAGCATCGGCGCCAACGGCGCGATGAGGGCGAAGACCTGCGCGTCGTCGAGCAAACGCTCGAGGGCCTGTTCGGCGCTGGCGGGCGTATGACCCGGGTCTAGCACCACCAGCTCCAGCCGCCGACCGTGCAGCCCGCCCTGCTGGTTGAGTTGCGCCAGGCCGTCCTCCAGCACTGCGCGCACCACCCTGCCCGCCTCGGCCAGCGGCCCGCTGGCCGGCAGCAAGGTGCCCAGACGCAGGATGTGCTCTTCCACGCCTGGGTCGCGTTCCTGGCCCAGGCGCTTGAGGTAGGCGGTGAGGTTGCGCTGGTCGGACAGGGTCAGTTCGAAACGTGGCATGGCCGGGTCCAGGCGGTTGCCTGCAGGGTCGATGCCTTGCCCGACGGCACGCGCCAGCGTTGCTTCGGCATAGGCCGGGTAGCGTCGGCCATTGGCCTCACGCTCGCCCTGCCCCAACGCCAGGCGCTGCCAATCCAGGCTCGGCGGGCGTACCCCGCCTTCGGCGCGGCCACGGCCATCGTTGCCATGGCAACTGGCACACGGCAGCACACTGGCCGGCACACTGATGTCGCTGGCGCCCACCCGGGCCATCAACTGCGCGTCGCTGCTGGACACCCCTTCGCGGTACAAGCGCTTGCCCGCCTGCTCCTGCTCGGTCAGGTCCAAGGCCAGCGCCGTGTGGCTCGCGAACAGGCCGAGCCACACCACCAAGGGCAGAAGGCGCATGGCACTCACCGTCCCGCCAGGGGCTGGGCCAGCAGTTGCATGCGCTGGGCGATGGCAACGGGCGGTGCGTCGGGCCGGATCTTGCTCCAGCGTTTGCCGGCCACGTCGCCGGCGATCAACTGGGTAGAGTGCTGCTCGGGGCTGGGCAGGAACTGCCCGAGACGCCCCAGCACCAGGTCGACATTGGCCTTGTCCCCAGTCAGGAACAGCCAGTTCGGTCCATCCACGCCTTGTTTCTGGGCAAAGGCCTTGAGCGCCTCGGGGGTGTCGTTGAGCGGATCGCTGCTGATGGACACGAAGGTGACCTGCCCGGCCAGCTCAGGGCCCATGGCTTCGCGTACCTCGCGCAGCTTGCGGGTGATCAGGGGGCAGGCGTCGTTGCAGTGGGTGAAGATGACGTTGAGCATCACCACCTTGTCCTTGAGCACATCGCTGTAGAAGCGCAGCTCACGCCCGTTCTGGTCCTTGAGCACGGTGTCGGTGAACCAGGTCTGCGCATCGCGGGTGCCGCCACCGCTGCTCATCGCTTGGGGCGCGGGCTGTGGCTGGGGCGCGCTCGGCGCTTGGCCGTCATGGCCTCCGTCATGGGCCACGGCCACCGAAGCGAGGATCCACAGGCAGCCGACCAGGGTCAGCCAATCCAGGCCCCGCATGCCGACGCGGCGAATCGTCGAGCTGCTCATGGCTGCACCTCCTGGCTGTCCGGCCCACCGGCGATGGCGGTGCTCTTGGCGTGCACACGGCGAGCGCTGAGGCGGTTGATTTCGCTGATCAGCACGGCCGGATCGGTAAAGCCGTAGTAGCGGGTCCAATGGCCGCTGCGCCCGTCACCGACCAGGATCAATGGTGGATGCTGGCTCAGGTCGGCACTGAAGCTGCCCAGGCCCTTGAGCGTCTCGGTGATGGCATAGGACGAGCCAGTCAACCAGCTCCACCCCGGGCCACGCTGGAATGCCTTGGCGTAGCCAAGCAAGCGCTTGGAATCATCGCGCTGGGGGTCGACGCTGATCGATACCAGCTGGATCTCCTCGCCCACACGTCCACCCAACTGCTGCTGGACCTTGGACATGATCGACGAGACCACCGGGCAGACCGTGGTGCAACGGGTGTAGATGAAGCCCATGACCACCAGGCGGTCGCCCACCAGGTCCTTCTCCAGGCGCACCGGCATGCCGTTCTGGTCGAGCAACGACACGTCGGCAAAGCGCACGCTGGCCTTCTCCTGACGGGCTGCCGGCGGTTGCTCGGCATGGCCGCTGTGGTCATGCCCGGCGTGGGCCAGGACGTGCTCGCCTCCGAGCAGCAGGCTCAGGGCAAGCAGATTGCAGGCGAGCTTGGCGTTCATCTCACACTCCTGGGTTCCACGTGGGAAGCGGTAGGTACGGCGGCCGGCAGGACGCGCAGACTGGTGTAGTTCTCTTCGGCGAACTTGCGGCCCAAGGTCGGCGACTGCACGTGCAGGTACCAGGCGCCCGTCTCGGCCAGTTGCAGCGATCCTTGGTAAACACCATCCCCCATCTCTTGCAGCGGCAGGCTGCGCGGCATCGACGAAGGCGCCAGGAAGTAGCGCAGGCTCAGGTCACGCAGGCCCAGGCGTGGCTCACCGTCGTCCCCGAGGATGCGCACGCGGGCGATATAGGCAGTGTTTTGCAATGCAGGCTGCTCGTTACCCAGGAATTCGGCATGCACCCCTTTGCGCTTGACCGCGTCCGGCGCTGCCGAGACCTGGGTGCTGAAGCAGTGGATGATCTGCGGCTGGTTGAGCAGGAACGCCACGTCGAAGGTGCCTGCCGCCGGCAGTTTCACCGTCGAGCCGTATACCCCCGGGGCGATTTCGCGCAGGCTGCGGTCGACCACGATCGCCGCGCGGGCCTGGTGCCCACGGTTGTTGTAGCCCGACATCGGGGCGTTCATGCCCTCGGCGTAGAAGTACGTGGTGTTGTCCACCGGGTTGACCACGAATACCGAGTTGTCGTCGCGGGCCACGGTCAGCCCCTGTGCCAACGGCAAGTCGCCTGCCTGGCGTGGCGCGGCGGGGCCGGCCTCGAAGCCCTGGATGATCGGCTCACGCCCGGCCCTCAGGCTGGCCAAGTTGATCATGCTGACTTTCGGCGAGGCCAGGCCGCGCACGTAGGCATAGCCCTTGGTGAAGGTCAGCTGGTACGGCTCGGCCGCGACCGGGAGGCGGTGAATCAATTGATCGTTGCTGGCGTCGATCACCAGGGCCTGGTTTTCCAGGGTGTTGAGCACGATGCCGTAGCGACCGTCCTCGCTGAAACGCATCGGCCCCAGGCCCTGCTCAGCCTTGACGGTGTTGCGCAGCTGGTGGCTGCGGGCGTCGATCACCCGCACCGTGCCTTCCTTGCCATCGGCCACGTAAACCGCCTGGGACAGCGCCGAATAGGCCACCGACAGCGGATGGGGGCCCACCGGCAGGGTCTTGGCCAGGCGCATGTCGGCGATGTCGATGATGCTCAGGGTGCCGGCATCGCGGTTGCTGACGAAGGCGTAGCGTGAGTCGCTGCTAAAGGCGATCTCGTGATGCCCGGAGCCGGTGGCGAAGGTCTTGAGCATGGTGCGGCTGGGCACATCGATTACCGTCACCCCACCCTTGGCCGGATCGTCGCTGTTGTTGCCCACCCACAACCGGCGTTGGTCCGGCTGCAAGGCCACCCGCAGCGGCTGCTCGCCCGCCTCAAGGGTGGCCACGCGGGTGAAGGTCTCGGTGTCGATCACAGCCACCTGGTTGCGCTCGGGCATGGACACGAACACCTGCCGGTCATCGCCGGTGGCCACCCAGTCCATCGGCCGGCCCGGCAGGTCGATGCGCGCCAGCGTGCTGGTGACCCCGCCCACCGAAACGGTGGGGTCGATGACCGTGAGGCTGGCATCCTTGTTCAGGACCAGCAGGAAGTAGCTGTTCAGATCCAGCAAGGGCCGCGCGCCGATGCTGCTCTTGAGAAACAGCGCCACCCGCGCCTTGCAGCTGCTCTGGCGATCGCCGGGCGGCGCCGACTGGGCCGGGTCCAGCCAGGCGCCAGGGGCCATCCCCGAGAGCGGCTGGCCGCTGGTCTGGTCGCTGACCTTGAAGCGGATGTTGGCGAAGTTGCCCTCGCGCAGTTCGCCGCCATCGAGGGGGCGCGCCTCGAACTCCACGGTCACGCCGTCCCGGCTGAGCCGGTGCAGGCCCTGGGGATCGGCCTGCTCCTGCAGCAGCTCGCGCGGGTCGCACCACAGCTTGTCGTAGGCCAGACCCAGGCCGATCAATGTCAACCCCACCATCAACCCCAGGTAGGCGGGACGAGTCTTCTTGTTCATGCGCGCTCCCCCTCTTCTCATTGTGCCGGGGCGGTGGCCGGCGGGGCTTCATTGGTGACCCGCAAAATCCCCCACAGCCCGGAAAGGTTGCCGTAGGCCCCGTAGTCGCGGAACAGGTAGTCGCCCGGCACGCCGTTGGCGCCGCCTGCGCTGGGCAGCATGAAGCTGAAGTGCGCGGCCGGCAGCACGCTTTCCTGGGCGCCGATGTACATCGCCATCGGGTTGTAGCCAAAGCGCACCGAGCCGATGCCAGGCAACCCCATGGGGTAGCCATTGACGTCGCTCTTCTCCGCCTGGTGAGCGTGCAGTGGCCACAGGTGCCCATCGAGCTGGTAGATCATGCCGCGGCTGCCACCGCTGGGCATGAGGATGTGGTTGCGCAGCGGCTGGCCGGGCTTGGCCCAGAGCACCGGGGTCTGCGGGTCGCCACCGACCAGATCGTTGCTGTAGGCCATATGGGCGTTGGGCACATCGCCAAAGCCCAAGCCATCGGCACGGCCGAACGGCGAGTCAGGCGCCATGCCAAAGCGCAGCCACAAAGGCTCGGTCTTGTAGTTGACGGCCATGTTGCCGTTGTCCTGCGGGTCGCCCGCTGCGCCATTGCCCTCGGTGTTGATGCCCTCCACTGGCCGGCCATCGGCCCAGCGCATGTTCAGCGAGCGTTGCCACACCGTGACGAAGTCGCGGTAGTCCGGCTGGCCAGTGACCTTGACGGTGGCCTGGGCACGGCTGGCAGTGTCCTCGGTCCAGGTCGCGCTTTGGGGCAGGATGCTCATGGCGCCGACCAGACCTTTCTGCGGCTGCTTGATCACATCCGCCGGGGTCAGGTTGAGGCCGCCGAACTCGATGGCCGTGGTGTTGATGTTGTCCACCGTGCGGCCCAACTGCAGCACCGGTTTGCCTTCGCGCTCCAGGTGCCCGGCATAGAACTGGTACACCTTGCTGGGGTAGGCGCCACTGGTGCCCACGCGTGGCGGTACGGTCTGCACCGGGTTCAGGCCAACGTTGGCACCGTCGGACTTGGTGATGTCGTAGGCCAGCAGCTGGGCGTGCAGGCCCACGTGGCTCGATGGCCGCATCTGGTTGTTGTTGAACGCGGTGGAGCCTTCGCTGGCGTTGCGGTCGCGCTTGACCACCCCATGCATGACCGCGGTGCTGGCCAGATCCGGCATGACCATCGGCAGGCGGTTCTCCAGGGTGATGCTGATGCAGTCGCCGGAATTGGCGCGCAGCACCAGCGGCTCCACCGGGACGCCAGCCTTGAGCTTGCCGGTGGTCGGATCCAGGTCGGCCTTGCGCACGTACAGGATCGCGGTCGGGTCATGCAGCGGTGCGGCATGGCCACCGATGGTGAAGGTCTCGCCATCTTCCGGATCGACCCCAGACACTAGTGGGATGCTGGTCCGACGGCTGTTGAACACCAACGTGCCGCCGTTGGCCTTGAGCGGGCCGCCGACATGCTGGCCGATACCGGCCGGGTCGGCGATGCTGACCCCGTTGCGGTTCTCCAGGATGTCGTTGGCCAAAGCCGCAACCACTTCATAGCTGCGCTTGACCGTCGGCCGGCTGCCGATGCCATTGGCGTTGGCCGTGGTTTTCGGGCAGATGCCGTCGAACGCCACGGTGTTGCGCATGGCCACCGGTTGCGGGTTGTTCGGCAGCGCGAACAGGTCCGCGCGCTGGGCCGTGTAGTTGCGCATGAGGCCCCAGATGCCGTTCCAGTAACCCTCCAGCGCCGCATCGAGGGAGTACAGGTAGTCACCGTTGGTGGCGGCGGAACTGGAGATCATCGACACCGGCGCCATGAAGCCCAGCTGCTCGGAAATTCCGATCATTTGCGACGACTTCCAGCCCGAGTTGGAGCTGTTGCCGAAGCCAGAGCCGTTCTGCAGCCATTTCACGCCGTGCAGGGTGATGTTGTGCTCCTCCTCATGACCACCGGCATGCATGCGCAGCCGCACGTTGTCACCCGAATAGGTGCGCAGCATCGGGGTGAACGGGTCGCCCGGCTCGGTGCCCTGGTTGATGTGCGGCGGAAACAGCGTGGTGCCGCCGGTCGGCCCGACCGCCGAGGTGATCGCCGAGGGTGCCAGGTTCATCGCCGGGATGGCGCGGTCGGTGCGGCTTTGCATGGCGTAGGCCAGGTCGCCGGCCATGCCGTCGGCCTGCATGCCGCGCTTGCCATCCGGGCCGACCTTGTTCGGGTCGAACACGCGCAAGGCCAGTGGTTCGTTGCGGTAGTTGACGACGAACATGCCAGGGTCATCCACCGAGATCGCCTGCGGGCACGGACGGCTTGGGCAGCCTGGGGCCAGCCCGCCGCGCGACTCGACGATCGCTTCGAGCAGGTTGGAGGCCTTCTGCCGCACAGGCGGGTTGATAGCGTAGCGGAAGCTGTCAGCCGTGGCCGGATAAGCCTGGCCGTCAGGCTTGCCGTCCGGGCCTGCCCCCACATACACGCCCGCTTCATAGGCATGCTGGAAGTCGCTGTACTCCAGGAAGAACTCGCGATAGCTGTCATTCTTACCGTCACCGTCATGATCGCCGGTCTGGATCACCGCTTGCCACGAGGTCGGCCCGCCATCCTGGCGTGTGGCCGGGTTGTACAGCTTTTCGCCCGTTTCGGCGTGGTACCAGGTCGAGCCGGCAGGCTCGGCCAGCACCGTGGCGTACAGGCCCAGTTGCTGGTGGGTCGATGGGCCAAGGTGGTCGTGGGTGAAGATGGTGCCCAGGCCCCGGTCGACGTTATGCACGTTGATCAAAGGGTCGGCGAACCAACGCTGCATGGCGGTACGCGCGCCCAGCCAATCGGCCCGACCGAAGCGCCCGAAGTACGGGTGTTGCTTGGCTTTCGGGCAGGTGTCGGTGCCGTCGCGTGGATCGCCCTCGGTGCAGCCGTTGAAGCTGCGGATGGCCTGTATACGTTCGACCACACTGCCGGGCGAGAGGATGCCGTCTTCATAGTTCCAGCCGTTGGCCGAGCCGTCGGCAGCGGTCAGGTCCCACTTGGGCAGGTGGATGTGCTGACCGATCACGTCGGTCGGGGTGCGCACCTGGTAGTCGTCCATCTCGTAGAACGACGGGATCAGGTTCGTGTGCTGGTACATGGTGCAATCGAAGGTGTTCATGCGCATCACCAGCGGTTCCGGTGGGCGCTGCTTGGTAATCACCGGCCACGCGTCCTCCCACAGGGCGATGATGCGCGCCTGCGGGAAGTGGTAGCCGACCTTGTTGTACACCGCGTCGAACTGGATGTTGGCGCCCTTGTAGATGCGCGGACGGTCGGCGGTGAAGGTGGAACTGCCACGGAAGCTCATGGCGCCCAGACTTTCGCCGCTGATGAACTCGCCCACGCCTGAGGACTGGGTCAGGCGCTTGCCGCGGTCATCCATGCAAGGCTCGTAGTACGGCGCGCCGGCCGTGGGCAAGGCACCGTTGGTGCGGAAGTTGCGCGGTACCGGCGCGCTGCCGAGCATCAGCGCATAGCTGGGATGCTCGGCCTTGGCATGGAACTGCATGGCAGCCTGTTCGACGTCGGTGCCTTCTTCCGGCAGGTAGATCGGCTTGGCCTTTTGCACCGACTTGGAGAAGTCCAGCTTGGTGGTGGTGATCTCGGCTTCGCCGCCTGCGGAGACGCCGTCCAGCGCATGGCGGCCCAGGCCACCGTTCCAGCCGTCGACCTGGTTGGGGTCGAGGTTGGCCCACAGGGCCTTGCCGCTGTCCTTGAGCTGACGGGCCAGGGCCGGGTCGAGCATGTCCAGCGGCGGGGTCGGCGGACGTTGGCCGACACTGCTCTCCATGCCCCCGACCCAGAACGGATAGCCGGGGTTCTTCAGGGTGCCATCGGCGTTGCGATTGCTCTCGCTGCGATCGACCAGGGCCAGGGACCCCACGGCACGCGGCGCGTTGGTTTCCTGCGGATGATCGTCATCGCCCGCTTCAGGTTCGTCATCGTCGTCCTGCTCTGCCACGAGGGTCTCGGCCAGCTTCGGCACCACGGTGACCTTGCCAGGCATCGGCGCCATGGCCTTGCCGGGTAGCGGCACGATGGCCGGAATCGGCGTGCCGGCAATGATCTCGCCATCCGGCAACGCCCGCGCGCCTGCTGCCGGCTTGCCGCTGCGCAGGCCGAAAGGCACGGTATGGAAGCCATTTTCGCCTTCGCCGCTCACGGCCAGGCGGGTGCCCTGCTCGAATACATCGTGCACCCGCCACATAGCCCACATGCCTTGGGCGAAATGCGGATAGAAGTGGCAGTGATAGATAGCATCGCCCGCCACCCGGTTGCGGTTACCCGAGCCCCCGTTGGCGATTTCATAGGTATAGCCGCCACCGGCACCGATGCCTTGGGCATCGATGTAGTCGGAGTTGTCGTCGTTGGGGTTGAACAGCCATTGGTGGCCGTGCAGGTGGAAGATGTGCTGCTCATGGCCATTGTGGGTATTGCGGAATTTGGTGAAGTCACCGATGTAGCTGTGGTGCACGTTGGCCGGCTCCGAGGGGTACAGGGCCATGGTGGCCTTGACCCCGACCGCATTGGCCGGCGGCGTCTCGCCGGGGCGGATGTGCTCCAGGCCAACGTTGGCCGGGACATCCACCAAGGTGCCGACGTCGCCCACGGTGTGGGCACTGAGGAAGAATTCCTCGTAGGCGCAGGACAGGCAGTCATGCATCGGCCCTACGCCCAGGCGGTTGGCGATCACCTCGGCGCCCATGCCGCCGGAGCCGTAGTTGATCATGAACGAATCACGGGTCGGCTCCAGCACATGCCCCATCACCGGGTCCGCCCAGTAACCGGGGAAGGCCTGGGTACCGGCCACTTCATCGGCGAACTGCGAGGCGAAGTCGCGGAAGGCTTCCAGCCGGTTGGGCAGCGCCGGGTTGCGCTTGCCGATGGACTCCAGCGGGTAGGTCGAGGGCGGGAAACTACCGTCCTGGTTGGGGCCCATGACGATGGCGTCGGTTTCGCTGCTGAGGATCTCGTTGCCATCGACCATCGCGATGATCGGCTTGCCCGCCTTGCCTTCGGCGATCCATGGCTCGACCTGGGGATAGCGGGCGTTGTAGTCGATCACCGGCTGGCCGGTGGCGGTGCGGCCGGTGGTGGCCAGGCGCATTTCCTCTTCGGTCAGGGTGTTGCGAAAGGTTCGCCCATTCTTGGGAACCACCACCACCTGGCCGAACAGGCCGTTGGAGACATTGCCCGCCGTGCCTTCGCCGCCGAACGTGGCGCCCTTGCTGGTAGCGGCGAACGCGCCTTCACGCTCGGCATAGAGGGTGTAGCTGCGGGTGTTGCCCGGTGCCACCAGGAAGTTACCGTTGCGACCGGTGTTGGCGGCGATGTCGCTGATGCCGTTGACCGCCTGCATACCGTTGACCTGGAAGCCCACGAAGCGGTCGGTGACCTGCTCGTCGGCCACAGGCCCTTCGAGGTTTTCGATTTCCAGTTCCGGGGCTTGCTCGCCCTCGACTACGTTGTCTTCGGGATCGAAGCCATGTTTGTTGGGATTGGCCTGGTAGGCCAGCAGGTTAGTCAGGTTGACTGTCAGGCAGTCACCGGCCGCAACCCGCAGCACGATCGGCCGCGGACGCTTGTCCGGCCGCAAGGTGACCTTGCCGGGAACCGCCGCCCCGCCGTTGCTCAGCGGCACCAGGTGTTCGTCCACCACGTCCTGGCGCAGGGCGAAGATCATTCCATTGGCATTCTGTGCCCCCAGGCGGTTGAACATCAGCGGCTGATCCAGTGCCACTACGTTGGCCACCAGCGTGCGCTGGCACTGCACCGCAGCCTCGCTCACCGCGCCCCACCCCAGCAGGGTCAGGGCCAGTGAAGTCAGGACGGAGCCTTTCGACGGGGTCATCATGCTGCACCTCCGGAAAACACAGACGTTCTGCGCAAAGCCGGAGCAAGTGGCATGCCATAAATTTTTTATCGTTTTTTCAAAGGCTTAAGCTGACATTCAAAACCGACTGGGGAGGATTCCCCAGCTGATTCCCCGATTCGGGGGTAATGCGTCGAGATCGCATTGGAGCGAGCACCACACACTGCGCCAGGGCTAATCCCCCACAGAGGCTGCGCTGACCGGGTAGGAGCAGGTTCATCCGCGGATGGCGCACAGGCCTACCGATACCTCAACAGCCTTTCATCCTCGGCATCTCGATGCCGTGCTCGTGTACACGCCGGTACAGGGTCGCCCGTGAGATGCCCAGTGCCTTGGCCGCATCTGCCGGTTTCCAGCGATGCCGAATCAACGCATCGAGCAGCAACTGGCGCGCAGGGTCGCAGGTCGTCTCGGCAGCTGTCGCACCCACGCCGCGCACCGCTTCGGGCAGATCCTCGCGCCTCACCTGCCCGCCATCGCAGACCGCACAGGCGTAGCGCAGCACCTGGCGCAACTGGCGCAGGTTGCCCGGCCAGTGATAGGTGAGCAGCGCTTCGAGCGCTGCGTCCGTCAGTGTCACATCGACGCCGCAGGCCGCGGCTTCCTCGGCCAACAGTCGATGAATCAACCCCAACCGGTCGTGCCGCTCGCGCAGCGGTGGCAACTCGAAGCGTGCATTGGCCAGGCGGAAGTACAGGTCCTCGCGAAAACGCCCCTCGGCCACCATCGCAGCCAGATCCCGATGGGTGGCGCAGATCACCTGCATGTCCACCCGCTGGCGACGTGCCGCGCCCAAAGGTGCCACTTCACCTTCGGCCAATACCCGCAACAGACGCGTCTGCAGGTTCAAGGGCATGTCGCCGATTTCGTCGAGAAACAGCGTACCGCCATCGGCCTGCTGCAAAAGGCCTTGCATGCCCTTGCTCGACGCGCCGGTAAAGGCCCCGGCCACATAACCGAACAGTTCGCTCTCGATGAGGTTTTCCGGGATCGCCGCGCAGTTGAGGGTGACGAAAGGCCCTTCACGGCGCAGGCTTTGCTGGTGCACCTGGCGGGCGAAGACTTCTTTGCCCACACCGGTCTCGCCTTGCACCAGCACGGCCAGGTTGCAGTCCTTCACCCGCGTGGCCAAGCGCAGGTGCTGCTCGATGCGCGTGTCCTGGGCCGGCTGCACCACCGCTGGCCGGGCCCGGCGCTGGGGTGCACTCACCCGGCCATAGAGCCCGCCCCAGCCAGGCAGGCGCTGGGCGCAGGCATCGCTGGCATCGCGCAGTTGGTCGAGGTCGAACAATTCACCGATATGCACCGGCAGCCGCCCAAGGCCCTCCAGCAGGCGCTGGCGAGCCAGGCTGTTGATCGCCTGCAGGCGACCATCGGCATCCCAGGCCAGCAGATAGTCCGGTTGGCTTTCCACGTAACCGGGGGTGCCGTGGGCGCGCATCACCCAGTGGCCTTGGGCGTTGTGCATGAAAAACGCGTTTTCGATCTCGCGTGCGGTCTGCTCCACCAACTGGCGGATCAGGTGCTGGCTGCGCCGGTCGTCCGGTGACTGCAACGCAGACACATCCACCACGCCCAGCAACTCCCCCTGCGGATCGAACACCGGCGCGGCCGTGCAGGTCAGGCCGATGAACGCAGCGCGAAAGTGATCGCGCTTGTGCACCGTGATCGGCGCCTTGCTGGTCAACACCGCCGCCACCCCGCAGGTGCCCTCTTCGCCTTCCGACCAGCACGTGCCCAAGTACAGCCCGGCCTTGCGGCAGTCGTTGCGGATGGCCGACTCGACCCGATAGTCGATGGTGCGCCCTTGGGCGTCGGTGAGCAGTACACAGTAGTCGGCACCGCGCACTTGCGCGTGCAAGCGGGCCACAGCGTCGCTGGCAATGCGCAGGAACAGCTCGGCACGCTCACGGCACTCGTTGAGCACCGCCTGGGACAGGATGCGCGGCCCCTGCAAGGATCCAGGATCAAGGCGGTACAGGTCCATGGAGCGGCGCCACGAGTCGAGGATCAGCGTCGGCACCGGCGCCTGGGGCAGGCGCTCGGCGTTCTTCAGCACCCGACTGACGCAATCGACATGGGCTCGGGAGTTCGCGGCAAGCATTGGGCCTCCGGTTCTCATGTTCTTGTCGTTGTGCGGCCATTAAGCGCCTGCAAGCCGTGCCCGACAAGCGCCGCGTGATCATCGGCCGACCTGAGACGCTGCGTCTCAGCGTCTCGCCTGCGTCCGGGCCTGGCTGGCACCCGGCGTCTCGCCCGGCACTGCGCCAATCGCGGCCAGAGAAACATGTAGACGCTCTGCCACAGGCCTTACAGGCGAGCCAGGCCAACCTGGCACTGCGCTTGCTCAAGCACTGGCAAACAAGAAACCGAGGTGCGCCATGCCGCAACCTGCCCCGACCATCGGCATCATCGCCAACCCAGCCTCCGGCCGCGACTTGCGCCGCCTGACCGCCAACGCCGGGCTTTGTTCGAGTACCGACAAGGCCTCGGCCATCCAGCGCCTGCTCGCCGCCTTCGGCGCCACCGGCATCGCCCAGGTACTGCTGCCAACCGACATGACCGGCATCGCCGCCGCCGTACTCAAGGCCAGCGCCGGCCCGATCGCCCGCAGCCAACACTGGCCCGCCCTGGAAGTACTCGACCTGCCGCTCACCCAGACCGTGGCCGATACGCGCCTGGCCACCCGCCGCATGGTCGAGCGCGGCGTGGCGATGATCGCCGTGCTCGGCGGTGACGGCACTCACAAGGCGGTGGCCACCGAGGCCGGTGACGTACCCCTGCTGACCTTGTCCACCGGCACCAACAATGCCTTCCCCGAGCTGCGCGAGGCCACCAGCGCGGGCCTGGCCGGAGGGCTGCAAGCAACTGGACGAGTCCCGGCCGGAATCGGCCTGCGCCGCAACAAGCGTCTGTTGGTGCACGTCCCCGAACAGGGCCTGTGCGAGTGGGCGCTGGTGGAGGTCGCCGTATCGCCCCAGCGCTTCATCGGCGCCCGCGCCCTGAGCCGCAGCGATGACCTGGCCGAGGTATTTGCCTGCTTCGCCGAACCCCACGCCATCGGTCTCTCGGCCCTGTGCGGATTATGGTGCCCGGTGTCGCGCCAGGACCGGCATGGCGCCTGGGTGCACTTGGACGCCGACAGCGAACAGGCCCTGCTCGCGCCCCTGGCCCCTGGCCTGCTGCAAGCGTGCGGCATCAACGCCTGCGGCCCGCTGGAGCCCGGCGTCGCCTACCCCTTGACCCTCGCCAGCGGCACCCTGGCGCTCGATGGCGAGCGCGAGATCGAATTCGCCCCCCACGACACCCCCACCGTGACCCTCGATGCCAACGGCCCCCTCACGGTCGATGTCGAGGCCGTGCTGGCCTACGCCGCCCGCCATCACCTGCTGGAGGTCCCTCGCGATCACCGGCACTTCGCTGCACACCCGTGTTGAGACAACCCTGGAGAACAACAAGATGTCCACTCACCTCAGTTCCGAACAATTGCTGCATGCCTATGAAGTGATGCGCACCATCCGTGCCTTCGAAGAACGCCTGCACGTGGAGTTCGCCACCGGCGAGATTCCTGGCTTCGTCCACCTCTATGCCGGCGAAGAAGCCTCTGCTGCCGGGGTCATGGCCCACCTGCGCGACAGCGACTGCATCGCCTCGACCCATCGCGGCCATGGCCATTGCATCGCCAAGGGCGTGGACGTGTACGGCATGATGGCCGAGATCTACGGCAAGAAGACCGGGGTCTGTGGCGGCAAGGGCGGCTCGATGCACATCGCCGACCTGGAAAAAGGCATGCTCGGCGCCAATGGGATCGTCGGTGCCGGCGCTCCACTGGTGGCTGGCGCTGCCCTGGCAGCCAAGATCAAGGGCCGCGATGACGTGTCGGTGGCCTTCTTCGGCGATGGCGCCTCCAATGAAGGGGCGGTGTTCGAGGCGATGAACCTGGCCTCGATCATGAACCTGCCCTGCATCTTCGTCGCCGAAAACAATGGCTACGCCGAGGCCACCGCGTCGACCTGGTCGGTGGCGTGCGATCACATTGCCGACCGCGCCGCCGGCTTCGGCATGCCCGGCGTGACCATCGATGGATTTGATTTCTTCGCCGTGTACGAGGCCGCCGGGGCGGCCATCGAGCGCGCCCGCGCAGGGCAAGGTCCGTCGCTGATCGAGGTCAAGCTCAGCCGCTACTACGGCCACTTCGAAGGCGACGCCCAGACCTACCGTGCCCCGGACGAGGTGAAGAACCTGCGCGAACAACGCGACTGCCTGCTGCAGTTTCGCAACAAGACCACCCACGCCGGCCTGCTCACCCACGACCAGCTCGATGCCATCGACGCCCGCGTCGAGGATTTGATCGAAGACGCCGTGCGCCGTGCCAAGTCCGATCCCAAGCCACAGCCCGCCGACCTGCTCACCGACGTCTACGTCGCCTACCCATGAGCTGCGGATTACAAGAACAACAGGAGAACCACCATGGCAAGAAAGATCAGCTACCAGCAGGCCATCAACGAAGCGCTGGCGCAGGAAATGCGCCGCGACAGCACGGTGTTCATCATCGGCGAAGACGTGGCTGGCGGCGCCGGCGCCCCCGGTGAGGACGATGCCTGGGGCGGTGTGCTCGGCGTCACCAAGGGCCTCTACCATCAGTTTCCTGGCCGCGTGCTGGACGCGCCCTTGTCGGAAATCGGTTACGTGGGCGCTGCCGTCGGCGCCGCGACCCAAGGCCTGCGGCCGGTGTGCGAACTGATGTTCGTGGATTTCGCTGGCTGCTGCCTGGACCAGATCCTCAACCAAGCGGCGAAATTCCGCTACATGTTCGGCGGCAAGGCAGTCACCCCCCTGGTGATGCGCACCATGTACGGCGCGGGCCTGCGTGCCGCCGCCCAGCATTCGCAGATGCTCACCTCCCTGTGGACCCACATCCCTGGTCTGAAGGTGGTCTGCCCATCCTCGCCCTATGACGCCAAAGGCTTGTTGATCCAGGCGATCCGCGACAACGACCCGGTGATCTTCTGCGAGCACAAGTTGCTCTATGGCTTGCAGGGCGAGGTGCCCGAGGAGGTCTACAGCATCCCGTTCGGCGAGGCCAACTTCCTGCGTGACGGCGACGACGTGACCCTGGTGACCTACGGTCGCATGGTCCATGTGGCCATGGAAGCGGCCGCCAACCTGGCGCGTCAGGGCATCGACTGCGAAGTGCTGGACCTGCGCACGACCAGCCCGCTGGACGAAGACAGCATCCTTGAAAGCGTCGAGAAGACCGGTCGGCTGGTGGTGATCGACGAAGCCAACCCGCGTTGCTCCATGGCCACCGACATCAGTGCCCTGGTGGCGCAGAAGGCCTTCGGCGCCCTCAAGGGCCCGATCGAGATGGTCACCGCGCCCCACACACCGGTGCCCTTCTCGGACGCACTCGAAGACCTGTACATACCGGACGCTACGAAAATCGAAATCGCCGTGCGCAAGGTGATCGAAGCCACAAGGAGCGCCGCATGAGCCAGATCCATACCCTGACCATGCCCAAATGGGGGCTGTCGATGACCGAAGGCCGGGTCGACACCTGGCTCAAGCAGGAAGGCGACGTCATCAATAAAGGCGATGAAGTGCTGGACGTTGAGACCGACAAGATCAGCAGCAGCGTCGAGGCGCCGTTCAGCGGCGTGCTGCGCCGCGTCGTGGCAAGGCCTGACGAAACCCTGCCAGTGGGCGCCCTGCTGGCGGTGGTGGTCGAAGGCGAAGCCGACGAGGCACAGATCGACGCGGTGGTACAGCGCTTCCAGGCCGAGTTCGTCGCCGAGGGCAGTGCCGATCAAAGCCAGGGGCCGGTCCCGCAGAAGGCCGAGGTAGGCAATCGCTTGCTGCGCTGGTTCGAACTCGGCGAAGGCGGCACGCCGCTGGTGCTGGTACATGGCTTTGGCGGTGACCTCAACAACTGGCTGTTCAATCACCCGACCTTGGCCGGCGAGCGCCGCGTCATCGCCCTCGACCTGCCCGGCCACGGCGAATCGACCAAAGCCCTGCAACAGGGGGATCTGGATGAATTGAGCGAAGCGGTGTTGGCGTTGCTCGACCACCTGGACATTCCCCGCGCCCATTTCGTCGGCCATTCCATGGGCGGCGCCGTGAGCCTGAACCTCACCCGCCTGGCTCCCCAGCGGGTGGCGAGCCTGGGGCTGATCGCCAGCGCGGGCCTTGGCGAATCGATCAATGCAGGCTACCTGCAAGCCTTCGTCGAGGCCGGCAGCCGCAATGCCCTCAAGCCCGCGATGAGCCAGCTGTTCGCCGACCCGGGCCTGGTGACCCGGCAAATGCTCGAGGACATGCTCAAGTTCAAGCGCCTGGAAGGCGTCGACAGCGCCTTGCGCCAACTGGCCTCGGCCATTGCCGACGGTAATCGGCAACGGCACGATCTGCGCGGCGTTTTGGGACAGCATCCGGTGCTGGTGATCTGGGGCGCGGAGGACGCGATCATTCCGGCCACCCAGGCCCAGGGGCTGGACGCCGAGACGGTGGTGATTCCAGGAATGGGCCATATGGTGCAGATGGAGGCGGCCGAGCAGGTCAACCAGCGGTTGCTGGCGTTCCTGCGCCAACACTGAGTCCAGGGCCGCCCCGCGGCCCTTTCAACACCCGGGACGGCGGCGTGCTGGCGACGCCGCTGTGTCCGCAGCACCTGGATGCAATACTGGGCTCACCCATACAGGGAGTGGTGAACGTGTCCAGAGCGTCTTTACTTGCAGGTAACTGCCCGCAGAACGGACGCACGCCTATGAAGATCGTGATCACCAGCATTCTGGTCGACGACCAAGCCAAGGCCCTTGCCTTCTACCACTATGTGCTGGGGTTCGAACCCAAGCATGACATTCCCATGGGCCAGCACCGCTGGCTGACCCTCACCTCGCCCAACGACCCCAACGGTGTGGAGTTGCTACTCGAACCCGATGCCCATCCCGCCGCCAAGACCTACAAGACCGCCCTCAAGCAGGATGGCATCCCGGCCACGTCTTTCGGGGTGCGCGATATCCAGGCCGAGTACACCCGCCTGTGCGCAGCCGGGGTGCGCTTCACCCAACCGCCGACCGCCATGGGCCCGGTGACCGTGGCCGTGTTCGACGACACCTGTGGCAACCTGATCCAGATCGCCCAGCGTCACTGAGACGTGCCGGCCTCCAGGCGCACGGTCGCCCGCAGCCCATGGGGGGCAACGTTGCACAGCTGCACGCTGCCACCCAGGCGCTTGGCGATCATGCTGACGATCGACAACCCCAACCCCGCGCCATTGGCGGAATCCTTGCTGTAGAAGCGTTCGAACACCCGCTCGAGGTCCGCTTCGTCGATTCCGGGCCCTTCATCCTCCACGCAGAGCAGTACCTGTTCTTCGACCTGCGCCAGCGACACGCGGATCCGGCCGCCAGGCGGGGAATGGTTCACCGCATTGGTCAACAGGTTCTGCAGAGCGATGGCCAAGGCGCTGGCATCGGTTGCCAGGTGATAGTCACCGGGGGCGATGTCCAGCGAAGGCTCCTGGCCCTGCTCGAGAATCCATGGCGTCAGCTCGGCCAGATGCTCGGTCACCAGTTCCTCCAGATCGATCACCTCCCGGTTGTGCTGCGCCAGGCGCGGTTCCAACCGTGCCAGGGTCAGCAACTGGTTGACCACCCGGCCAAGCCTATCGACACCTGCAATCAAAAAGCCCAAGGCCTTTTGCCGTTCCTCCTCGGAGGTGGCGGTCTGGGCGTTCTGCGCATGCAGGCGCAGGATCGCCAAGGGCGTACGCATTTCGTGGGCGGCATCGGCGATGAAGCGGTGCTCGCGGCGCAGCAACTGCTCGATCTGTGCCAGCAGCCGGTTGATGGCCGCCTGCATCGGCTCAAGCTCGCGCGGCAACGGCACCAGTTGCAGCGGCGCCAGGGATTCGGCGTGCCGCCCGCGGATGACCTGGGCCATGTTCTGCAGCGGCATCAGGCCGCGACCGATGGCCAACCATACCAACAGCGCCAGTGCCAGGCTGCCCAACAGAAACGGCAGGAGGGTGTGGCGTACGATCCGCCCGACCAGGTCGGCGCGCACATCGCTACGCTCCCCCACCCAGATGATCCAGTGCTGGTCGGGCACCGGCAGGACAAAACTGCGCCATTGCCGTCCATCCACCACCACATCGGAAAACCCTGGCGTGGCCGGCGGCGTGACGAATGCTGGCGCGCTCGGTGTACGCACCAGCAACGGGCCATCGTCGCGCCAGACCTGAAACGCAAGCTTGCTCTCGTAGGGGTGCCCGACCCCGCGCCGCCCGGCCTTGCCCAAGGCAACGTCCAAGGCTTGATAGAGGTCTTCGCGGTGCTGCTCGTGCAGTGGCAGGCTCAACACGCCCTGCAGCAGCCGGGCGTTCTGTGCCAGATGGGCGTCATAGACCTCGGCAATTTCGTGGCGACTGTCGTGATAGTTGTACAGGGCCAGCAAAGCACTGCCGAGCACCAGCACCAGCATGACCCGCCATAAGGTGCGTCGACGCAGCGAACTCATGGCTTGCCTTCCACCAGGTAGCCGATGCCACGCACGGTACGGATCAGCCCGTTGAACAGCTTTTTGCGTAGGTGATAGATGTGCACTTCCAGGGTATTGCTCTCCGGTTCTTCACCCCAGCCATACAGCAGCTGGGTCAAGCGCTCGCGGGTGAATACCTTGCCCGGCTGGGCCAGCAACTCGTGCAGCAGCCGGTACTCGTTGGGCGTGAGCACCACCGGTTGGCCGTTGTAACTGACCTGCTGAGTCGCCGGGTCCAGCGCGACCCCGGCATGTTCGATCACCAGCCGGGCCCGGCCGGCACTGCGGCGCAACAAGGCGCGCAGACGGGCCTTGAGCTCGTTGAGATCGAACGGCTTGATCAGGTAGTCGTCGGCGCCGGCGTCCAGCCCTGCGATCCGGTCTTCGGTGGCATCACGCGCCGTGAGGATCAACACCGGCACCGCATTGCCGTCCAAGCGCACACGCCGAAGCAGTTCGACGCCATCCAGGCGCGGCAACCCCAGATCCAGCACCACCAGGTCAAAAGGCTCATGGCGCAGGGCGTGCAGCGCGTTGATGCCGTCCTGCAACCAGTCGAGCGTATAGCCCTCCTGGCGCAAGCCGTCGCAAATCCCCTCCCCCAATGCCCTGTCATCCTCCACCAGCAGCAGCCGCATGTTCAGTCCTGTTTGTCTTGGATGCTCTTGAGTAAAGCATCGATTTCCTGACGCCGGCCCTGGTCCGCCAGCTCCCGTCCGGGTCGGGCCGGTGCCTGACGTGCCTTGAGCAAGGCCGCTCTGGCCTGGGCATAGTGGCCTTCGCGCACCAGATGGTCGGCCCAGAAGTAATTGCTGTCGATCCCTTCGGGGTTGAGCGCCAGTGCCTTGCGCAGCATCGCCTCGGCCTTGTCGCTGTCACCGAACCCGATGGGCCAGCCCGGCACCTGGTCGTACAACGCCCCAAGGCTGGTATAGGCCGAGCCCTGGAGGGCGGCCGGGTCCATGGCGATGGCCTTTTCCAGACTGGCGCGGGCAGCCTTGACCTTGCCCAGCGCCCCCAGACCGCCCGTGGCGCCAGCCCAACTGCTGTTGACGATGCCGTCCCAGATCAGCGCCTCAGGCGAGCTTGGGTATTGGCGCGCGAACGCACCGCTGTCAGCGGCGAGTTTTTCCAGCGCATCGGCGCGCTGGGCCTTGGGCAATGTGTACTGGATCTGCGCCCAGCGCTGCTGGACATCCGTCAGACGCTGGGTACCCGCCTGGTCCAGGGCCCAGGTGAAGGGGGCGACGGCCAGCAGGCCGGCGAGGATCAGGTATCTCATTTGTTCGACTCCTTGCTGTTGGCATCGCTGTAGCGGCGGATCAACGGCAACTGCTTGCGCAGCGCCCGGTCGACTATGCCGGGCAGCATGCCGTTGAGGCGCACGAAGAGTTTTTCCGGCCAGCCCAGGTACAACTCGCTACGCTCGGCCTGCACGGCGTCGAGTACGGCCTTGGCGACGTCGCCTGGGTCATCCATCCCGACCTTGAGCGCTTGGTTCAAAGCGGTGGCGGCGCTGCTGTTCATGCTGGTTCGGGTCGCCCGGGGTGCGGCGTACAGCACGTTCACCGAGGTGTCGGCAAGCTCCCGGCGCAGGGCTTCGGAGAACCCGCGCAAGGCGAACTTGCTGGCACTGTAGGTGGCATAGCCGGGGTAGCCGATCGAGCCGTAGATGGAGCCGACGTTCACCACTAACGCCCGGGGTTGCTCGCGCAGCAGTGGCAGCAACCCGCAGGTCAGCTGCAGGGTGGCCTTGATGTTGAGGTCGATCAGGTCATCCAGGGCTGCCTCGTCGAGTTGCTCGAACAGCGCGAAACGATTGACGCCGGCGGCATTGATCAGCAGATTGGCCCCGCCGTGGGCGCGTGCCGCAGCGATCACGGCCTGGCGCCCGGCCGGGCTGCGCAGATCGGCCGATTGCCAACGCAACTGCTGGGGGTAGCGGTTCATCAGCCCCGCCAGCGGGCCCATGTGCCGGCTGACCGCCAGCACCCTGGCTCCGGCCGCGCACAGCTGGCTCGCCAGCTCAAGGCCAATGCCACCGCTGGCCCCGGTCAGTACCGCCGAGCATTCAGACAGACGCATGGCGCACCTCTTGCCCGGTGGCACGCGGCAGGCCCTGGAACATCTCGGTGTACAGCCGGTACACCACTTGGGCGGCGTGGATCACCGCCTCCTGGTCTTCGGGTTGGTCCAGACGATCCATCAGGCCGCGGTAGGTGACCATGTGGTCCTGGTCCAGCGCGCCGTGGGAACTGAGGTAGCTGAAAGCCTTGTCCGGCAGACCAAGGCTGCTCTGGATGGTGCCTGCAGCCTGGGTGGCCAGGGCAATGCTGGTGCCTTCGAGCACGTTGACCATGCCGAACAGCCCCACCGGGTTGCCCCGGGCGATGGTGTCATAGAGAAACGCCACCATCAGTTCGATCGGCAGCGCCGGGCGGCTGTTGCGCACTTGGTCGGGGGCACCGCCGCAGGCCGCGATGTCATCTAGGATCCAACGCTCGTGGCCGTATTCTTCATCGATGTATTCGCACACCGCACCGCGCAGCCATTCCAGGCGCACGGGCAGTCGTGCGCCGCAGGCCATCATCAGCGGCACGGTATGGCGCACGTGGTGATAGGCCTGGGTCAGGAAAGCCACGTAACCCTCCAGACTGACGGTACCGGCGAGTGCATCGCGAATGACAGGCACGCTGAACAGGGCGCCGCGTTCCTGGGTGGTTCGTGCTTGGAGGGTTTCAAAGAAGGACATGACAGGCCTCATGAGTCAGCAATCGCGGATAACAAGCCGTGGTAGCGCTGCAGGATCTGGTCCCGGCGCGGACGGCCATTGGCGGTCAGGGTGGCACTGGCGGCGCTGAAGGGTTCGGGCAGGCGTCGCCAGGCGTGTACACGGGCGTAGTCCGGCAGGCCGGCATTGCACTGGGCCACGGCCTGCTCGATCAGCGGGTCCCCGATGTTCGGGTCCAGTGGCCAGAGCAGCGCCACGTTGCGGGCCAAGCCCTCGCCATGGACGAAGGCTTGGAGTATCACCCCACCCTGGGTCAGCTCCGCCTCGACCCATTCAGGGTTGACGTTGCGCCCAAAACTGGTGATGAACTGGTTCTTCTTGCGTCCTGCGAGGTACAGATAGCCATCGCCGTCGAAGTGGCCGATATCGCCCGTGGGCCACCACTGCCCGGTGAAGGGCGGCTCGCCCAGGTAGCCCAGCAGGGTCGAGCCGGCCACCAGCACTTCGCCGTCCTCGGCGATACGCACCTGCACATGGGGCAAGGGGCGCCCGACACTGCCAGGTCGCTGTGCCCCCGGACGGTTCAGACAGACCACCGATGCGCATTCAGACAGCCCGTAGCCCTCGAACACCGGCAGGCCCACCGCCTCGGCGCGCGCCAACAAGCTTTGCGCCACGCGTGCCCCGCCCACGGCGACGAAACGCAGCGGGCCGACCTGGGTCCAGCCATGCTCGATGGCGCTCACCAGCCCCAGCAGCAGCTGCGGTACCAGGATCAAGCTTTCGGCACCGCTCAAGGCGATGCTGCCCAGCAAGCGCTTCCAGTCGATCTGTCCTGCGCCCCGCATGCCCAGGTGTGCCTGCGGATAGACCATGACACGGGCGCCGGCCAGCAAGGCCGCGTACAGGCCGAGGTTTTCCAGCAGCACACCCAAGGGCAGCACCGCCAGGTACGTGCTCGGCGCCGACGGCCGACTGGCCGCCTCCAGTTCACGGGCCACCCGCAGCATCGCGTCGGCCCCCAGGCACACCCCCTTGGGAGCCCCTGTGCTGCCGGAGGTGTAGGTGATCTTGAGGGTGCCCGCCGGCAGGGCGTTGGCCACCTGCACCTGGCGGGACCAGACGCCCTCTCTCTCATTGAAGCCTGCCGCCTGCAGCGTCGGTGCAAGGTCAGGTTCGGCCAGCATCAGGGTCACCCCGCTGTCGTCGAGGCTGTGACGGACCTGCGCCGGCGTGAAGAACGGCGGCACGATCACGCACGGGCGTTCGGCCAGTAGCGCCGCCAGGTCCCAGAACACTGCCTCGGGCCCGTTGTCCAGGGCCAGGGCGAAGGTACCTGGCGGCTGAGCGCGCAACCAGGCCTCGCGCTGCTGGACCTCGCTCAACAACTGGCCATAGTCATAACGGCCTACGGCCCCTTGCAGCGCGACCAGCGCTGCGCGCTGACGGGCATGCAGGTTCAGCACCTCGCGAAACGCCTGCAATTCATGCGGCATGACCGGACTCCTGTAACGCCGCAGGCAACCCCAGGCGCTGGAACACGCCCGCGCGCATCAGCGCGTCATGGCCCAGGCCGATGTTGCCGGCGAACACGTGGGGGTGCTGGTTGTAGTAACTGCCCCAATGGTCGCGCTCGCCATTGAGCCGGTCCGGGTCAGCGTCGGCCAGCAACGTCGGCACCAAACCCAGGCGGTGAAAGCTGTTGACCAGCGTCGAGGCGCCGGTGAAGGCGACCCACTCCAGCCCTCGCGCAGCCAGCAGCCAGGTCACGACGATGATCATGATGCGGGCACTGCCGGCGCTGAGCGCTGCAAGATTGCCCACCTCGACCACCTGTTGCCGGTTGACGTCTGCACCGGCCAGGCGCGAGGCCGCCTGCTCCACGGGCTCGTCCAGGTAGCGCTCGAGAAACAACGGCCCGTCCCCGGCCAGGCGCATGCCCGCAGCGGCGATCAGGCGGCCATGGCTGTCGCTCAGCCCGAGCAGCTCAGGCAGATAGTGATGGACATCGGCGTGGTGGATCGAAGCAAAACGCTGATGGATGAAATGTTCGATCGAGTTGCGGTCTGGCTCGCCCGCAAGGCTCAGGGTCAGGTGCGCCGTACCGCGCTCGGCATGAGTACCGATGGCCAGCGGAAACAAGGCACGCCAATGTGCGTCGCTCATGGAAATCCCCCCAGGGGACGTTTCGTTGGGGGGAGTATCGGCGGCTAATCTGAAGGCTATCTGAAGACAGCCTCAAGGCCTTGCGCTACAGTCAGCGGCCCTCACCAGCGCAGCCATAACAAGGAAAACCCAATGCGCTACGAATTCAGCGAAGTCCTGAACGATCTGATCGACTACTTCATCCTGGGCGATATCCAGCTGCTTCATCGCTTCAAGGAAGAACACGCGCTGCCGGACGACCTGGCCCACGCCTTTACCCATGGCGACAGCGGCGACCAGGCAGTGCTCGAGGGCATCGTCCTGCCGTTGGCCGGGGTCGAGAACCTGCCCTACCGGATCATCTTCAGCCTGGGCGACGACACCCCCGCCCTGCTCGCCGCCGGCAGCCGCCTCAAGCACCGTCGGCCGGGCTATGTGCTTCAGGTGCAGAACCGCTCGTTGATGCTGTTTACCTGGCGCATTCTGCAGCACTTCACGCCCAAGGCCTTGGGCGATTTGCTCGCACGTTACCAGCAACCCGGTCGACCCATCATCGAGCTGGACAACGGCTGGTACCACGTGGAGGTGCTCGCAGGTGCCGTGCTGCGCGACGGCTTGTACGAGCCAGCCTTCGAATTCGTGCTGAAGAAAACCCCCGGTCGCGGCAGCGCCACCGGGGTCGATATCGGTTACCGCTTCGCCTTGCGCGGCTGTTTCGATTGACCCGCGAAGGGGCGCATAGCGCCCCTTCGACTGCGCCACTCAGGCGTGATGAATGTCCCGATCCTTGGTTTCGGGAAGGAAGAAAGTCCCCAGTATCGCGGTCATCACCGCAATGACGATCGGGTACCACAGCCCGTAGTAGATATCGCCCGTCGCGGCCACCATCGCAAATGCCACGGTCGGCAGGAAACCGCCGAACCAGCCGTTACCGATGTGGTACGGCAGCGACATGGAGGTGTAACGGATGCGCGCCGGGAACAGCTCCACCAGCCATGCGGCGATCGGCCCGTAGACCATGGTCACGTAGATCACCAGCAAGGTCAGCAGCAACAGCACCATCGGGTAGTGGGTCTTGGCGGGATCGGCTTTTTCAGGATAGCCCGCTTCTTTGAGCGCACTGCCGAGGGTGGCGGTGAAACGCTCGCTCTGGGCCTTGAAGTCCGCCGGGGGCAACGCCCTGCCGTCAAAGCTTGGGATCACCCGCTCGCCGATGCGGATCTGCGCCACGCTGCCTGGCTCGGCGCGTTCGTTCTGGTACGGTATGGCCCGCTTGGCCAGCAAGCTCTTGGCGATGTCGCACGAGCTGGTGAATTTGGCCTTACCCACCGGGTCGAACTGGAATGCACACTGGTCCGGGTCGGCGACCACAACCACCGGGTTCTGCTCCTGAGCGACGAACACGTCCGGGTTGCCGTACTCGGTCAGGGCCTTGAAGATCGGGAAGTAGGTCAGCGCGGCGATGATGCAGCCGGCCATGATGATTTTCTTGCGCCCGATGCGGTCGGACAGGCTGCCGAACAGGATGAAGAACGGCGTGCCGATCAACAGCGAGCCTGCGATCAGCAGATTGGCGGTCTGCGGGTCGATCTTGAGCATCTGCAGCAAGAAGAACAGCGCATAGAACTGCCCGGTGTACCACACCACTGCCTGGCCGGCGGTGCCGCCGAGCAGCGACATGATCACCACCTTGAGGTTGTCCCAGCGGGCGAAGGACTCGGTCAGCGGCGCCTTGGAAGCCTTGCCTTCGGCTTTCATCTTCATGAACACCGGCGACTCGTTGAGCTGCATGCGGATGTAAACAGAGATCGCCAGCAGCAGGATCGACAGCACGAACGGGATGCGCCAGCCCCAATCCTCGAAGGCCTCCGAACCCAGCAGCGTGCGGCAGGCCAGGATCACCAGCAACGAGAGGAAAAGGCCCAAGGTTGCGGTGGTCTGGATCCATGAGGTGAAGAAACCACGTTTACCCTTGGGTGCATGCTCGGCCACGTAGGTCGCCGCTCCACCGTACTCACCGCCCAACGCCAGACCTTGCAACAGCCGCAGGGTGATCAGGATGATCGGCGCCGCCACGCCGATGGCGGCATAGCCGGGCAGCACGCCGACCACCGCGGTGGACAGGCCCATGATGACGATGGTGATGAGGAAGGTGTACTTGCGCCCGATCATGTCGCCCAAACGGCCGAACACGATGGCCCCGAACGGCCGCACGGCAAACCCGGCAGCAAAGGCCAGCAAGGCGAAAATGAAGGAAGTGGTCTCGTTGACCCCGGCGAAGAAGTGCTTGGCGATGATCGCCGCCAGGGAGCCGTAGAGGTAGAAGTCGTACCACTCGAACACGGTGCCGAGGGATGAAGCGAAGATGACCTTGCGCTCCTCCCGAGTGATGCCACGCTGGGGCGCGCTGCCTGTGGATGTGCTGTCGATGACCGCCATGGGTTGCCTCCGTCTCTAGGTTGCAGGCCGCAGGTGCCTCTCATGCACTCATCCCGTACACCCAGGCCCTAGGACTTGCGCGAAACACGACAGGCGAAGCGCCAAGGGTCGCAACAAGGTCAGTTGAAGCATAATCGGCTTTGCCGATGCGGCCATGGCACACCGACCACAGGGCATTCGCCCAGACGATTTACCCGCGAACAGATGGCGCCGATTCAAATGCCCGGCTCTGTGCCAGCAACCGCACCACCTCTTCATCGCGGGTCTGATCAAACTGCTCGTAGTGAAGACCCACCGCGCGAAACGGCTCGGGCGCTTCCAGACAGACCAGCTCATCTACCAACGGGCTCAGCATGGCCAGCGCCTCCCGCGCCCCTACGGGCGCCGCGAACAGCAACCGCGAAGGCCCGGCGGCAATCAGGGCGAGCAATGCAGCCCGGGCGGTGTTGCCGGTGGCAATACCATCGTCCACCAGCACCACTTCGTGTCCGCTGATTTCAGGCCGCCGATCGCCGCAATACACCTGCCGTCGACGTTCGATTTCCAGCAACTGTCGGTCTCGCTCGGCATCGAACCAGACCTGCGTGGCGCCAAACAGCGCCATCATCGCCTGGTCAGCCACACAGTACGGCGGATTGCCCTCGGCCACCGCGCCAAGGGCAAACTCTTCATTACCTGGCGCGCCGATCTTGCGCACCAGCACAACATCGAGCGGTGCACCCAGCGCCTTGGCCACCTCGAAGGCCACCGGCACGCCACCACGCGGCAATGCCAGCACCAGAGGCCGACCCTGCAGACGGGGTTTAAGTGCCTGGGCCAAAGCCCGCCCGGCCTGGCGACGGTCCTTGAACAACACGTGCGCAGAAACATCAGGCTTCATGGCTTCACACTCCGAATGGGAAGGTATCGTCCTCGTGGCTGACACCGGCTGGTACCGGCAGTGGCGTCAGGGCGTTGGTCTGCTCGATCCATACCAAGGCGTCGAACTGCTCGCCCAGGACCGCCTCGAAATAGTGGCTCTGGCGCTCGGTGCGCGGCCGATAGATCACCCCGATGGCGCGCTCCAGCAAGGTCCCGCTCAGCGCGTCGCGCAGGGCCTCGGCGCCGTCCCCGCGCCAGTCGGTCAACGAGGCGGGAACGCCGGCATCGAGCCAGCGCCGCTCCCAGCTGTCCGGCCGCGAAGGCAGCACCTCCTGGATGCGCACCTCGCCGTCCCAGTCATCGGCTGCCGCGACCTGGCCGCGGTCGGTGCTCATGCCAATCAGCACCGCCTCACGACCAAGAGCGGTGCGACACAGTTGGCCCAGGTTGAACTCGCCGCGCCAGCCCATCAGCGTGGCGGCAGCATTGCCGATATGGGAATTGTGCGCCCAGACCACGGCCTTGGCCGAGGCACCCCGATGGGCGAGCACGGCCTGGAGCGTGTCGAACATGTGCTTGTCCCGCAGGTTCCACGACGCCGCCCCGCCACGATACATGGCGCGGTAATACTGCTCGGCGGCACGCACCACCCGGGCGTTCTGGGTAGCGCTGAAAAACGCTTCGCCGTCATCTGCCAGACGCTTGGCGAGCAAGCTGTTGAGCTGTTGCACGACCGCGTCCTCACAGGGGGCCTGGCCTGCGCGCTCGACAAAATGTCCGTACAGGGCCGGGTCGTCCTGCCAAGGCGTGAGACAGCCATATCGCTGGCGGGCTTGGTGGGCCAGCGCGGGATCGGTGCGGTCCAGGTAGCTGAGCACCTGTGCCATCGAATTTCGCAAGCTGTAGATGTCCAGGCCGCGAAACTCGGTGCGCTCGGCAAGCGGCAGGGTGTGATTGTGGCCGCGCAGCCAGGTGATGAATTCGCTCACCTCGGCGTTGCGCCACATCCAGCTGGGAAAGCGGCCGAAAGCCGGGTCCTGGACCGGCATGGGGTCGATCCCCCTGACCTTGCGATCGAGCTGGCCCGCATCGGGCCAGTCGGCCTCCACGGCCACGATGTTGAAGCCGTGCCGCTCGATCAGATGCCGAGTGATCGCCGCCCGGGTTCGGTAGAACTCCCGCGTGCCATGGCTGGACTCGCCGATGAGCACCACCTTGGCATTGGCGTATCGGTCGAACAGAGCGCCGAACATCGGGGTATCGATATGCGGCAACGGCTCGGCATGGCGACGCAACAGCTCCAGCAGTGTGCTGTCTGCGGCCTCGCGGGCATTGGCTTGAGCGGACATGATCACCTCCTGTTGGCCGCGCTCCGATATCCCGGAAGACGCCAGCAGTGCCGGCGATGTTCCTCAGCATTGCATCGGCGGTCGACGATCGCGCCAGGCGCGCCACAGGCCGCCCAGCACGCTACTCGTCAATGCGCCGAGCAGCGCCAGTGCCATGTCCTTCTGTGCATCCCACGGGTCACGCTGGGTGGCGACGAAGGCCTGGGCGGTGTCCTTGCCCACGTACTGGCCCCCCACCCATTCGATCAACTCGTACAGGGCCGACGTGGCCAGCACCACAGTGAGCGTCAGCACGACCAGCCAGGCGCCCCGCAGCACAGTGAGGCGCCACAGGGTTTCGCGCAGCGGCCGATAGAACAGCAGACCATAGCTCAGGTGCACCAGGCGGTCGTACTGATTGCGCTGCCAGCCCAGGGCAGCATCCAGGGAGTGGCCCGATACTGCCTTGGCCCAACGGTCATAGGGCACCTGGGCATAGGTGTAATGTGCGCCCAGTTCATGGATGGCGAACAACAGCACGATCGCAACATAGGCCGACGGTGACAGGCGCAGCCAGCGCCAACCCGACACCAGGGCCAGCAGCAAGGCCAAGGGGACGATGTTTTCCATCAGCCAGTCGGCGCGGTGGGCAGGCGCCACGCCTGAAACCACGATCATCGCCAGGGCCAGAAGCAGCAGGGCCAGCGCTTGAGCTGG
The DNA here is from genome assembly GCF_900102675.1 of Pseudomonas guariconensis. Lineage (GTDB taxonomy): Bacteria > Pseudomonadota > Gammaproteobacteria > Pseudomonadales > Pseudomonadaceae > Aquipseudomonas > Aquipseudomonas guariconensis. The sequence goes on along the minus strand of NZ_FMYX01000001.1, from coordinate 310,596 downwards.
GGTAGCGGGTGAGCCAATCGACTGTCGAACCACGGCGGTGCTCTTCGTAGGGCCGTTTCCTCTTAGAGTCATTCCTTCGAAGAGGTTCTGAACCTGAGCCAGCGCCTAGCGCAGCTGAGTACTCTTCATAGGCGCTGGGAGGCACGACTGCCCCCTGTTCAAGTCGGCGGCCCCTTGAGTTCCACTTGGTTGCCGTCCGGGTCGAAGCAATACAGCGACAGGCCTTCGCCCTCGGCGCCGTAGCGCTTCTGCGCAGGTTCGACGGTCACGCCGGCCGCTTGCAGATAGGTGGTCAGGGCTTGCTCGTCGAACGGCTCGATACGCAGGCAGAAGTGATGAAGGTTGTTGCCCTGCCCGTTCGCCGCCGGCCCGCCCGGGCGTCCCAGGGGACCGTCGAGGGTCACCAGGTCGATCATCGCAGTCCCTGCCGCCAGGTGGACCATTCCTAGATCCTCACGCGTTCGGCTCACCTGGCAGCCGAGCAGGTCGCGGTAGAAGGCGATGCTGCGCTCCAGATCCTGGACCCGCAGGACGATATGATCGATGTGCCGGATGGCGAAAGGTGGCATGCCGCTGCTCCATATGGCGGACCCTGAAAGGGTACCCAGGCAACATAGCCCATCCCAACGCCTGCCGACAGCCCCGCCTTTTGCTTACTCGTTGACCAGACGCTGCAACTGGGCGCTGTCGTGGCTGGCCAGCACCCGCAGGATCTGGTCGACCAGCGCTCGGTCAGGCGCCTCAAGATGGAAGTGATGACCACCTGGGTGCCAGGTGACCCGGGCATGCTCGGGCAAGGCGCCCTGGCGCTGCTCGAAGCCGTCGCCAGCGAACGCCCCCTGGCGCCCCAGCATCAGGTACAGCGGGCAGGCAATCTGGCGGAGCAAGTCACAGGCCTCATGCTCGGTCAACGGCATCGGTTCGGGCAAGACCAGGCGCGGGTCGTGGCGCCAGCAGTAGCCATCGCCCACCTGCAGCAGATCGCGTAACGCCAAAAGACGTGCCGCCTCGCTCGACAACGTACTGTCCAGACGGTTGCGCCGCTGCATCAACGCCGACTCCACGTCATCGAACTGACAGCCGCCAGGCTCGGCGAACCCCTGCAGCCGGCTGCGCCGGACCATACGCTTGAGACGGTAGGCCCGGGCCAGGTGCTGGACGCGGTCATCGGCCGCCACGGTAAACGGCACGCCCATGCCATCGAGGAAGATCATGCTGGCGATGCTGCTGGTGAGCGCCGCCAGCAGCGAAGCGATGCCGGTGCCCATGCCGTGGGCCACCACATGAAAATGCCCGAGCCCCAGGCTGTCGACAACGGCCAGCATGTCCTCGGCGTGTTCCCACAAGTAATAGCCGCTGTCATCGCGCCGGTGATCCGACCGACCATGGCCGGCCAGGTCCGGCGCCACCACGAAGCACCCATCGAGCAAAGGTGCCAGCCGCTCGAACGAAGCGGCATTGTCCAACCAGCCGTGCAAGGCGAGCACGGGGATGCCGTCCTCCGGCCCCCAGCAACGCACGGCAATTTCGACGCCATCGAGGTCTAGCAGGTGATCCTTGGGACTGCACTGCGAACGCATGAACTCTCTCCCTTGGCTTTGGCCTGGCACCCGCGCATCAGGCCGGTAACCTACCTTGGCGCAGGCAGCCTAGGCTCGCTGGCCCGCGACCGACGGTAACGTGTTCGACACCGACCCCTTGGGTGTTATCTCGTTATCACCCGCGCCACGCACCGAGACCGCTCAATGGCAGCTCTTTGTAACGGAGTTGACCATGACCACCGAGCCCCCCTTCCATCACGCACAGATCGTTCGTTCCTTGCCGACCTGGTGCAAGGCCCTGCCCGCCCAGCGCGTGCCCGACCTGCTGAGCCGGCTGCGCAAGGACTATCTCCAGGCCGATGGCAGCGCCCACGCCTGGTACACCAAAGCCAGCGCCGAGGATCAACAGGCTCTGAACACTGCCATCGACCGCCGGGACGCCAGCCGCAGGACCCTGCAGGATGCGCTGAAGCCACTCAAGGGCATCACTGACTTCTGCAAGCCACTGCTCGAAGCGCGCTTGGGCATCGATCAGCCCGTCGATCAGGCGCAGTACCACTTCCAGCCGTTCAGGCAAATCATCGAGGTGCTCACAGAAACGACCGCCGCCGTTGCCGCACAGACTGACACAGCACGCTATGAACGCGACCCCGAGGGCAAGCCGCGCAGGCTCAGCCTGCTGGAAGCGGCGCTGCACAATTTCGAAAGCGCGGACGAAGCCGGCCCCTTCAGTACCTTGCAGCGCAGCAAGACCGACGCCAGCCCGGTGACAGGCCCCGTGGCCGGGCTGACCGCTGGCGGATTCGTCAAGATCTGCCGCGATCTGGACCTTGGTCGGCAGTACCAGACGCATCTCAGCGCCCTCTATGACGGTCCTGCCTCGGCCTGGATCCAGCGCCTGTCCATCCAGGCCAGCCAGGACGAGCTGCGGGTCCAGGCATGGATTGCCCGACTGCGTGAAAAGGTGAGCGACGCAGGGCATGCTGCGCTCATGCAACTGTGCGAGAACGCCGCCAAGCCGAACTCCCAAGGCCACACTCTGAAATGCTGGCGCGTCAACCTGTTCAAGACGCCCCTGAACGAAGTGTTGGTGATCGGCCCGGACCAGGTGGAGGGGACCAACCCGTGCATGGTCTACATTCCCGGCGCACCGGATGCGCCTTTGCAGGAGTATCCGTCGGCGAGCCAAGCGGCAAGCGATCTCGCCAAGCGCATGCAGGACACTGACCTGTTGCGCTTGATGATCGGCTTCGCCCCTCACAACCTGCAGGGCGAGTTGACCACCAAGCTGCGTCAGGCCTTGTTCGTCCAAAAGCGCTTGTTCGGACGCAAGGTCCGGCTGAACAAGAAGGCGCCCAGGCTCCTCTATGAGCGCGTGGCATTGCCCGATGCTCCCTGGGTCACCCTGCACCGCGACCACGTACGCCGACTCAAGAGCGATGCCGCCAGCATTGCGGTCCCCACCGCCGATGCCGATGCCAAGTCGCGCCTGGAGCGTCTGGAGCACTGGCTGTCGGTGGGGCTGGACGTGCTTAACGTCGCGGCGATGTTCGTTCCGCTGCTCAACCCGATCATGATGACCATCGGTGCAGCGCAAATCATGGGCAGCGTGTTCCATGGCATCGAAGCCTGGGAGGACGACGATACCGCCCAGGCCCTGGCCCAGGTGGAATCCATCGCGGTCGACATCGCCAGCGCAGCAACCCTTGGTGCCGGCCTCAAGGCACTGAAGGCGTCGGGCTTCGTCGATGCCCTGCAATCGATCCGACACGATGGGGAAGAACGCCTGTGGCGCCCTGATCTTACGGCTTACCAGAGCCCTGTCGAGCTGCCTGCCGAGCTGTCTGCCGATGCTCAAGGCCTGTATACGCTGGACGGTAAGCACTACGTACGCATAGAAGGCCATATGTATGCCCTCGAACAAAGCGAGCACGGCGAGTGGTCCCTGCTCCAACCCGATTCCACCGATGCCTACCGTCCGCGCCTGAGCCATAACGGCCACGGTGCTTGGCGTCTGACCCTGGAACAACCGCTGGACTGGAGCGATCTTCAACTGATGCGTCGTCTCGGGCCTGTGACCGACGGGCTGGAAGATACCGACCTGATCACGGCCATGGCTGCCACCGGTACCGATGCCGATGTGCTGCGTCGCGTGCACATCGATGGACAACGGCCACCGGCGCTGCTCATCGACGCGCTCAAGCGTTTGCGCACCGACCAGGAGACTGACGATGTCATTTCCCGTGTGCGCCACGCCAAGCCGCTTGCCGCCTACAAGCACTATGCGCTTCCGGCCCTGCCCACATTGGCAGGCTGGCCTGAGGATCATGTGATCCTCGCTTTCGAAGGCGCAGAGTCAACCGGTAACGCCACTCGATATGGCGCTGCACAAACCGCTGGCGAGGTGCAAATCAAGATTACGCGCACCGAGCTGGAACAGGGCCAACTCAGTCAGACGGTCATATCGCAGATGGCCCCGCAGGCCATCCGCGCGCTGCTGTCGGGCCATAACGTGAACGAACAAAACGCCTCGGCCCTCAACGAGATCCTGGCCAATCATTTGGCGGGCCAGCGCGCGTCAATGTTCGAAAGCCTCTATAAAAGTCGCCAACCGGTCTTGAGTGCGCCAGCCCAAGTGTTGGCCCGTCAGTTTGGTGGCTTACCCGTCGATGCCCTGGACGCGATCATCGACAACGCCAGCGCCACCGAAAAACAGCGCCTGGCAGCAGGCCGCGTGTCGTTGCGCATCGCCGAGGAAGCACGGCGCCTTCAGGCCCGTGCGCGGCTGGATCGGGCCTTGTTGGGGCTTAATCGGGCAGACCTGGCCAACGCCGACAGCCAGCGCCTGGCTGACGCCTTGGCGGTGGAACAACCCGATGCCAGCCCGGATGAACGTCTTGCAGCGGCGCAGGCAGACCGGAACCTGGCAGCTCGATTGATAGGCCAGCAACCGATCAAGCCTCGTTGGCGCTCGCCGATGCGCCTGAGCGACGGGCGGGCGGGCTATCCGCTGAGCGGCAGATTCCGTTTTTCCAACCTGCTAAGAAGCGGCAGGGACGCTATCCATACCCACCTGCAAAGCCTGTATCCGGGGCTCAACCGGGAGCAGATCCGTACGCTGGCCCGAGACATGGCCCGACACGGCGATGTTGCGGGGCAAATCAGGGTGTTGGGTGAACAACGCACCACCCTGGCCGAAACGCTGCAAAACTGGACCGATACGGGCACGGAGGATGAATACGATAACCGCCGCAGGCTCAGCCGCCTGCTCAACCGCACGTGGAGCCGCGAGGGTGGTCAGCACCTGCATCTGGACTATCTGGTGCTCGATACCCTGCCTTCGTTACCAGTCCCGTTTCCCCATATCACCGAGCTCTCCATGGACAGTGTGCATTTGCAGACGATTCCAGAGGACTTCCTGCAGAGCTTTCCGAACCTGCAACGGTTGGAGCTGGCCAATAACCCGCAACTGGACACACGCGCCCTGTTCCGGGCACTGCGCAGCGCGCCAGGGCTACGAGCGCTGGCCCTTAACCGCACACCGCTCCAGCAACTGGATGCAGCGGCCCGCGAGGTACTGGGCGCCATGCGACACCTGCACACGTTGCACATCTCCCATGCCGGTTTGACCCTGAGCGTTGCCGACATGCAGATGCTGGCCAGGCTGCCGCTGCAGATACTGCAACTCAACACCAACGCCATCGACCTCACCCCCGGCTTGGCAGCGCATTTCAGCCAGATGACATCGCTGCGCGAACTGAGTCTCTCGGACAATCCACTGGGAAACGCCCCGCTGCTGGGTGAACTGCACAATCTCGAAGGGCTCTACCTGGACGACTGCCTGCTCACCCAATGGCCGACCGGCCTGACCGAACTGATGGAGCGGCAAGACTGCCGATTGCGCGACCTGCAGCTGAGCAACAATCACATCACCGAGTTCCCGGCGCTTGAGCGGATCCTGCAAAGCCACTTCGTCAACGAATTGCGCACCGGCAGGCGCTTGATCATCTGGACCTTCTTCGACAACGGTATCCCCGAAGAGACGGCCGAGCGCTTGCGTGGAGCAGGCGTCAGGATTCTGGAAACACGCGAGCTGCTACCTCAGCCCCCGGCGGCGAACGTGCCCGCAGTGCCCCCTGAAGTCGCGCCGGTGCAGTGGCTGGCTAACGCGACCGACGCGCAACGCGAATTGTGGAACCACATGTTCGAGGATGGCGCCTACCCGTACCTACGTGAGGTCATCGAGCGCTCCGGACGCTCGGCACAGGCACGGACCAGCCCGCAAGGGTTGGCCCGGCAAATCTGGGGGTTGCTGGAAACGGCGAGCCAGGATGAACACTTGCGTGCCCATCTGGATCGGATCGCCAGTGAGTTCCCGACCACCTGCGGCGATGCGGCTACCGACGGGCTGAGTACCCTCGAGGTAGAAGTCTTGGCGTATGACGAAAGCACCGATGGTGAGGTTGCCGGGCCACGCTTGTTCACCTTCTACGGTCGCCTGTACCGGCGCCACCAAGTAAACAAGCTGGCATCGCGTATCTATGCAACCCGGCTGAAACGTCAGGCGCGATACCTTGAATGGAAAAACCTCCCAGCCATGCAGAGGGGGCCTCTCCCAGCACTTCCTCCCCTCGATCCGCTGGATGACATCGGTCTGGAGCAATTGGGGCAAAGCCTGGTCGATGACATCGAAATACGCTTGGCCTTGCGTCAGGCAGTAGCTGCTCGGCTGGAATTTCCAGAGCCTAGCCACGAGATGCTCTACCGTCAGACCGCGATGATCTCCGATCACACGGCGGACGAGGTGGTGAACGCCGTCGAACGGTTCGAGGAGGACGAAAAAAGCGACGGGCCGCGGCAGGTCTGGATCGCCACAGAGCCGAGCTGGCAGCGGTTTCTCAAAGATCGCTATGCCCAAGACTTCGACGCCCTGACCAAGCGCTGGCAGTCAGGCCTGGATTACCTGGAGTACTGCATGGATTCTGAAGCGGAGCCTGTCGAATTTCTGGACGAGGCCGTGATCAAGGTGCTGGAGCCCGTGTTGCCAGAGCAGCCATTGGATGCAGCTGGCCAGCCGCGCCGGGTAGCGGTCAACGAGGGCGTGCATCTCAAAGCGACCAGTGTACTGCTCAAAGCTCGTCGGGAAGAGGAAGAGGCCCTGCTGCTCGAGCTGACCAAGCAACAGGACCCGAACGCTCATTGACCGCGGAGGTCTTCGAAAAACGCGTGCCGGCCAGCCACCTGGCCGGACGCGCGAGGCGCACCCGCCGACTCGCCGTTGGCGGCTTCCACGTGCCAATAGCAGTGCCTGACCGCGCGGGTCACCGCGACATAGGCCAGGCGCTGCACCTCTTCCTTTTGCGCCGTGTCGAACGGCTGGGCATCACCGGCACGCCCCAGGCCGGCCATGCGGTACGCCTGGTTCTTGTACGGCGAGCTGGTCAGGTACTGACAGTCGCCGAGCATGAATACGGCATCGGCCTGCAACCCTTTAGCGCTGTGATAAGTGAGCTGGCGCAGCCGACGTTGGTCGGGCGGCAAGCTAGAATCAGCTTTATAAACAGACGATAAATGCTGTTCTATCAAAGACTTATCCGAACTTCTTCGAAACAGCATCATCACCGTTTCGCCGCGCGCGTAATGCTCCATCAAGGTCTCGGCCAAGGCTGCCTCATCGCGGTCGAAGACTTTGACCGGCGACAACGGCAGCTCGGCGGCCAGACCACTGGCCTTGGCCTTCTTGCCGGTGATGGCCGGCGCGCCTTTGACCAAGTGCTCGGCGGCATCGATGATGTGCTGCTGGCTGCGGTAGTTCTCCACCAACATGACTCGGGTATTGGCCGGTGACGGAAACGCCTTGGTGAACTCCATGAAGTATTTCGGCGAGCTGCCCCGCCAGCCGTAGATCGATTGCCAGTCGTCCCCCACGCACATCAATGAACTGTGACCGGCGTTGCGCCCGAGGTGCATGGCCGGGCCACGTCGGCGGATCTCGGCCAGGCTCGCCCGTAGCCAACTGACGATCTGCGGGGAGACATCCTGGAACTCGTCGATCATCAGGTGCGCCAGCGGGCGCAGCAGCGGGTCGGGCAACAGGCGCAAGTTCTCCGGATTGTTCTCGCCGAACAGGGCGAACATACGGTTGTAGGTCATTACCGGTGGCGACTGGGCCAGCAGGTGCGCCTCCAGGGCTTTCCAGAACAATGCCAACGCCTCGAAGAACGCTGCATCACTGTCATCGGCCGAGAAGCTCATGCCGGCCACCGCAGTGTTCACTTCCAGCCCCAGGTTCTCGATGAAGCTGGCGGCTGCGACGAACGCATCCAGAAGCGGCGCCGGTGCCAGCTCGCCTTTGACCTTGTACTCAAAGCCGGGGCCCGCTACCGCATCACCGGCCAGCGAAGCTGCCAGGCGCTTTGCGGAGGTGTAATTGTCTAGCCATATCAGTGGCTTATCGCAGAAAGCTTGAAACAACGTTCGCTTTACAGCCCACTCCGCCCGCACCCCGAGCTTGGCGCCGGGGCGTTGGTACTGGGCACTTTCGGATGGGTCGAAACCGAGCACCACCCAGGCGTCCAGCCCTTCCAAACGGCCATGCACATGAAAACGACTGCCACGGATCTGCACCGTGTCGCGACAGGGCTCGATGCCTTTGATCGGCCAGGCCCCCGCGGCGAACCATAGGTCCTCGATCACGTCGCACAGTTCTTCGTCGCGCTGGGCCGCCAACTGGGTCACTTGTACGCGCTTCTGCACATCGGGGTGGTCGGGGTCCAGGGGTTTTAGCTGCAATGCCTCCCGGCGCAACGTGCCGATGAGCTCGGCGAAGCGGGGGCTGGCTTGCAACAGATCCCGGTAGCAGAGATTGAGCTGTTGGCGCTGGGCATCGTTCAGGCGCAGGTCGAACGGGTTGCCGTCGGCGTTGGCTTCGCCACCTGCGGGCAGTTCCTGGCCCAGGGTCTCGAAGGCCCGCAGTTGGCCGAAGCCTGGCAGGCTGCGCACCAACGGCAGGATGCGGGAATGGAAGGTGCGCACCAGTTCCCGGGCCTGGGCTGGCTGCAGGTCGAGCTGCCACAGGGCAAAGACCTGCACCAGGCGCTTGATGAAATCCTTGCGCGATTCGCGGGTGAAGGTCACCACGGTCATGGCGTCCAGCTCATAGCCCAGGTAATGGCGCAGCAACAGGATGCGCAGCACCAGGGAGGTGGACTTGCCCGCGCCGGCGCCGGCCACCACACAAGTGGAGGGGGTGTCGCTGAAGATCAGCTTCCACTGAGCGGCGCTGGGTTGGGCCGAAGCTGGCAGGCGCTGGGCGACATCGGCCTTGAAGCGTTTTTTCAGCTCGGCGGTCAGTGGGAGACGCCAGTCGTCGAACAGGTTGGAGTCCTGGCCGGGAACGGCCGCCGCCTCGGGGCGCAGGTCACGAATCACCAGCACCTGGCGCCCCGCCTCATAGCCCTCGACGCGGCCACGCTCGTAGCCTTCACGCAGGCCATCGGCATGGCCGCTGCGCTGGCCGGTGACATGGCCCAGGAACCAGGAGTCGCGGTGCTGTGCCTGCAATCGGGTCAGGCCGCGGCCCAACAGGCGGGCGGCCAAGCGGCGAAACCAAGGCAGTTGGGCGGGTGGCGTCAGCTCGGCCGGAGCCGGGGGATGCTCGTGGGACACAGTCACTCCGTTGAAGATCGAATCAGCGGGCCATGTTCACCTCATCCGCAAAAAATCGCCAGCGAATGCTTTCAGATCAGGGTATTAGGCGATGAATCGCATGTATTTGCGCACCTAAAAGAATCTAATAAATAGATAAAAACAAGCCGATATTTACGCTTATTTTCGATCTTTGTTTGGCGCATCATGGCGCCATTCCACCCATTCAAGGAGCACGACCATGCTGCAACTGCGCCCGTTCGAAAGCCTCGGCCACGCCAACCACGGCTGGCTCGATGCCCATCATCATTTCTCGTTCGCCGAGTACTACGACCCAGCACGCATGAGCTGGGGCAACCTGCGGGTCTGGAACGATGACTTGATCGCGGCGGGCAGCGGCTTCCCGCCTCACCCGCACCGCGACATGGAAATCATCACCTATGTACGTGAAGGCGCCATCACCCACCAGGACAGCCTGGGCAACAAAGGCCGCACCGAGGCGGGGGACGTTCAGGTGATGAGCGCAGGCACCGGGATCGTGCACAGCGAGTACAACCTGGAAAAGGTCGACACTCGGATCTTCCAGATCTGGATCATGCCTGAGCGCGTCGGCGAAGCGCCTTCCTGGGGTACCCGGCCCTTCCCCAAAGGCGAGCGCGGCGAAGGTTTCGTGACCCTGGCCAGTGGCCGGGACGGCGATGAAGACAGCCTGCACATCCGCACCGACGCGCGCCTGGTGGCCGCCACCTTGCGTGCCGGTGAAACCGCCGAGTACCGCTTCGACGCCGGCCGCCGGGGCTACCTGGTGCCAGCCAAGGGATTGGTCGAGGTCAATGGGCTCAGGGCCAAGGCGCGTGATGGCGTAGCCATCGAGCAAGAAGACGTGCTGCGGGTCATTGCGATCGAGGACAGCGAAATCGTCCTGGTGGATGTGGCCTGACTCCGGCCTTCACGCCCGAAGTAGGCTGACGGTGAAACCCCAAGCGTTCGGCGAAACAGTACGCTGAACGCGCTGGGGCTTTCATGGCCCACGTCCGGCGCGAGCTCACCGGATGCGATTAATCAGATGCTCCGCTCAAAGCGGACCGACTGTCGAACGGCTCAGCGGGTTTGCAGGAAACTCATGACCTGCTCGGCCGCCGCTGCCGGGTCTTCCTGCATGAAGCAGTGCCCTCCGGCCACCTGCTGGGCACTCACCTGATGGTTCAATGCGGCCAGCCGCTGCACCGAGTGGGGTACGAAGGGATAGGTATGTTCACCGTAAAGGATGCGGGTGGGGGTCTGGATCCGCGTCAGATGGGTCCACATCCGCTCGGGAAACGAACTGAAGATTTCGACCTCGCGGCTAGGCCGGCACTTGAGCACAACACCTTCACCACATTCACCGATGGCATGCTCCACATAGGCGTGCAACGAGGCATCGGTCCAGCCTTTGAAAATGCCACGCCCTTGCAGCGAGGCCAACGCCGCCTCCCGATCCGGCCAGTGGCTGCGGCGGGTCGCAGCCTTGCGTGCCAGGGCATGACGACGGTGCAGCCCGACCAGCGCGGCGGCACCCATCACGCCGATCATGCGCCGGCTGAACAGCACCGGGTCCAGCAGCACGGCGCGCTCGAACAGGCGCGGCTCAGTGGCCAGAATCAGGCCGGTCAGCACCCCGCCAAAACTGTGCCCGACCGCGAAGCGGGGCACGTCGCCGTATTCGCCGCGTCCAGCGTCGAAGGCTTCCACCGCCAGCGCCGCGCTGCGATTCCACCCACGAAACACCCCGCCGTGGTCACTGTCGCCATGCCCCTGAACATCACTCAGCCACAGATCGAAGTGTTCACCCAAGTGCATCAGCAAGGGCTGGTAGGCCAGGCAGCAAAAACCGTTGCCGTGCAAGAAGTGCAACAAGGGCCGCCCGCTGGCTGGCGAGCGCCAGCCACGCAAGGTGAAACCTTCGGAGCTTTCGTGGGACCAGGGAATCAACTGCATCGGCCTTGTGTACTCATCGGTTCAGGAAAACGCCGATTCTACAAATAGCAGCGGGTACAGCGAAATCACCAGCAGCAAGGCCATCAGGACATTGAACAGCATCAGCCAGCGCGGGTTCTGCAGGAAGTTGCGCAAAGCACTGCCAAACATCACCCAGATCCCGACGCTGGGCAAATTGACCAGTGCGAACAAGGCTGCGATGACGATCACGTTGAGCACATAGCCCTGGGCCGGCGTATAGGTGGTAATCGCCCCCACTGCCATCACCCAGGCCTTGGGGTTGACCCACTGGAACGCCGCCGCCCCCCAAAAGCCCAGAGGCTTGCGTGTGTGTGCGGCATCGCCGGAGATCGGCCCGGAGGTGGCGATCTTCCAGGCCAGGTAAAGCAGATACACGGCGCCCGTGTAGCGCAGGATGCTGTACAGCGACGGCCAGGCAGTGAACAACTGGCCCAGGCCGAAGCCCACGCCCAGCACCATCACCATGAAGCCAATGCTGATACCCAGGGCATGAGGGATCGACCGGCGCACACCGAAGTTCACCCCCGAAGCCAGCAGCATGGTGTTGTTCGGCCCTGGGGTGATCGATGAAACGAAGGCAAAGAGCACGAAGGCGGTGAGCAGATCGGCTGATCCAAGCATGGCAGGCTTCCACAAAGGGTTGTTGTGTTGTCACACTAGCCGAGCGCTTTTCTGCGCGACCCGTACAGTTGCAACAAATTGCACCGATACACATGACTGTATCGGCTTCAAACGACTTGCCCTGCCCCCTCAAGGACGTCTGCACATGAGCTTGACCATTCGCCCTGCCGTGCGTACCGATGCTGCGCAAATCCTCGCCTTCATCACTGAGCTTGCCGAATACGAACGCGCGCGCCATGAAGTGGTGGCCACCGTTGCCGACATCGAACACAGCCTGTTCGACGAAGGCAGCACCGTCCACAGCCTGATCTGTGAGCGCGACGGTGTGGCCATTGGCTTTGCCGTGTACTTCTACAGTTACTCCACCTGGCTTGGACGCAACGGCATCTACCTGGAAGACCTTTACATCACGCCCGAACAACGCGGCGACGGCGCCGGGCGGCAAGTTTTGCGGCACATTGCCCGCGAAGCCGTGGCCAAAGGCTGCGGGCGTATGGAGTGGAGCGTGCTGGACTGGAACGAGCCAGCCATCGGTTTCTACAAGTCCCTCGGCGCCGAGCCTCAGAATGAGTGGGTGCGTTACCGGCTCGATGGGGAGCGGTTGGCGCAATTTGCTGCGCAGACCTGAGACCCCGGGGCCGCGTCCCGGCCCTTACCCGTCCGGGACGCCTGGCGTCCATGTGTCCTGATCGATGATGCATGGCCACATATCATTCCGCTTGATAATAACCTTCGCGCCGTTCGATTCGTTCCCCGCGCGCAAGACTCGCAGAATCCGCCCACTATCCAATCATTGGCGGAGTTCTCCATGGAACAATCACTCAAACCCCTGCGCTTTCCCCTCGCTGCCCTGGCAGTGCTGGTGATCGCCGCGTGCGGTCGTACTCCGGAGGCTGTACAGGCTCCTGCCGCGCCCAAGGTCAGCGTGGCCAAGGTGATCGAGCAGCCGATCAACGAATGGGACGAGTTCACCGGTCGCCTGGAAGCGCCGGAAACCGTCGAGGTACGTCCGCGAGTCTCCGGCCAGATCGACCTGGTGGCTTTCACCGAAGGCGCCCAGGTGCAAAAAGGTGACCTGCTGTTCCAGATCGACCCGCGTCCGTTCCAGGCCGAGGTACGCCGTCTGGAGGCGCAACTGCAACAAGCCCGCGCCACGGCGCTGCGTAGCGAGAACGAAGCCCGTCGTGGTGAACGCCTGCGTGACAGCAACGCGATTTCCGCAGAGCTGGCCGAATCGCGCAGCAGCGCCGCCGCCGAGGCTCGCGCCGGCGTCGCGGCGATCCAGGCGCAACTGGACCTGGCCCGCCTGAACCTGAGCTTCACCCGAGTGACCGCGCCGATCAGCGGCCGTGTCAGCCGCGCCCAGTTCACCGCCGGCAACATCGTCACCGCAGACGTCACGCCGCTCACCTCCGTGGTTTCCACCGACAAGGTCTACGCCTACTTCGACGCCGACGAGCGGGTCTACCTCAAGTACACCCAGCTGGCCCGCGACGGTCAACGCGGCCAGAGCACCCCGGTATACCTGGGCCTGACCAACGAGACCGGCAATCCGCACCTGGGCCAGATGAACTTCGTCGACAACCAGGTCAACCCACGCACCGGCACCATTCGTGGCCGCGCGGTGTTCGACAACCGCGACGGCCGGTTCACTCCCGGCCTGTATGCCCGCCTGAAGCTGGTCGGCAGCGCCAAGTACGACGCCGTGCTGATCAACGACGAGGCCGTGGGCACAGACCTTGGCAAGAAGTTCGTACTGGTCATGGACAAGGACAACAAGGCCGCCTACCGCGCTGTGGAACTTGGGCCCAAGCTCGAAGGCCTGCGGATCGTGCGCAGCGGCCTGAGCAAGGATGACCGCATCGTGGTCAAGGGCCTGCAGCGCGTACGCCCCGGCTCGCCGGTCACGCCACAGGAAACGCCGATGGCCAGCGAAGAGACCCTTGCCACCCTGGCCCGCCAGCGCCAGGCCCTGGAAGCCAGCAACAAGGCAGCACCGGCCGTCGCCGGCGCTCGTGAAAACGTCGCCAGTGCCCAGGCACCGCGCGGTTAAGGGACCCCACCGATGAACTTTTCGAAATTCTTCATCACCCGGCCGATTTTCGCCGCCGTGCTTTCGCTGGTGCTGCTGATCGCAGGCTCCATCGCGCTGTTCAAGCTGCCGATCAGCGAATATCCGGAAGTGGTGCCGCCTACCGTGGTGGTGCGCGCCAACTTCCCCGGCGCCAACCCCAAAGTGATCGGCGAAACCGTCGCCGCACCGCTGGAGCAGGCGATCACGGGCGTCGAGAACATGTTGTACATGTCCTCGCAGTCTACCGCCGACGGCAAGCTGACCCTGACCATCACCTTCGCCCTGGGCACCGACCTGGACAACGCCCAGGTGCAAGTGCAGAACCGGGTCACCCGGACCCAGCCGAAGCTGCCCGAAGAAGTGACGCGCATCGGTATCACGGTCGACAAGGCCTCGCCCGACCTGACCATGGTCGTGCACCTGACCTCGCCGGACAACCGCTACGACATGCTGTATCTGTCCAACTACGCCATCCTCAACATCAAGGATGAGCTGGCGCGCCTGGGTGGCGTGGGTGACGTGCAATTGTTCGGCATGGGCGACTATTCCCTGCGGGTCTGGCTCGATCCGAACAAGACCGCCTCGCGCAACCTGACTGCCAGCGACGTGGTGGCGGCCATCCGCGAACAGAACCGCCAGGTCGCCGCCGGCCAGCTGGGCGCCCCGCCCGCCCCTGGCGCGACCAGCTTCCAGTTGTCGATCAATACCCAAGGCCGCCTGGTCAATGAGGAAGAGTTCGAGAACATCATCATCCGCGCCGGCGAGAACGGCGAGATCACTCGCCTGAAGGACATCGCCCGGGTAGAGCTGGGCTCCAGCCAGTACGCCTTGCGCTCGCTGCTGAACAACCAGCCGGCGGTGGCGATCCCGATCTTCCAGCGCCCGGGGTCCAATGCCATCGAAATCTCGGACGAAGTTCGCGCCAAGATGGCCGAGCTGAAGAAGGACTTCCCCGAGGGGATGGACTACAGCATCGTCTATGACCCGACCGTGTTCGTTCGCGGCTCCATCGAGGCCGTAGTGCACACCTTGTTCGAGGCCCTGGTGTTGGTGGTGCTGGTGGTGATCCTGTTCCTGCAGACCTGGCGCGCCTCGATCATCCCGCTGATGGCCGTGCCGGTATCGCTGATCGGCACCTTCGCGGTGATGCACCTGTTCGGCTTCTCGCTCAACGCGCTGTCGCTGTTTGGCCTGGTGCTGGCCATCGGGATCGTGGTGGACGATGCCATCGTCGTGGTGGAGAACGTCGAGCGCAACATCGGCCTGGGCCTCAAACCCATGGAAGCGACGCAAAAGGCCATGAGCGAAGTGACCGGGCCGATCATCGCCACCGCGCTGGTGCTGTGCGCCGTGTTCGTGCCGGCCGCGTTCATCTCCGGCCTTACCGGGCAGTTCTACAAGCAGTTCGCCCTGACCATCGCCATTTCGACCGTGATTTCGGCGTTCAACTCGCTGACCCTGTCGCCGGCCCTGGCCGCGGTGCTGCTCAAGGACCACCACGCGCCCAAGGACCGCTTCTCGCGGTTCCTGGAAAAACTGCTGGGCAGCTGGCTGTTCGCCCCATTCAACCGCTTCTTCGACCGTGCAAGCCATCGTTATGTTGGCGGTGTGCGCCGGGTCATTCGTTCCAGCGGTATCGCCCTGTTCGTCTATGCAGGCTTGATGGGCCTGACGTACCTGGGCTTCTCGTCCACCCCGACCGGTTTCGTCCCGGCCCAGGACAAGCAGTACTTGGTGGCCTTCGCCCAACTGCCGGACGCCGCCAGCCTCGACCGCACCGAGGCGGTGATCAAGAAGATGAGCGAGATCGCCCTGGAGCAACCTGGCGTAGCCGACTCGGTGGCCTTCCCTGGCCTGTCGATCAACGGCTTCACCAACAGCCCCAACAGCGGCATCGTGTTCACCCCGCTCAAACCCTTCGACGAGCGCAAGGACCCGAGCCAGTCGGCGGCCGCCATCGCGGCGGCGCTGAACGCCAAGTTCGCTGACATCCAAGACGCCTACATCGCGATCTTCCCGCCGCCGCCCGTGCAGGGCCTGGGCACCATCGGTGGCTTCCGCCTGCAGATCGAGGACCGTGGCAACCTGGGTTACGAAGCGCTGTACAAGGAAACCCAGAACATCATCGCCAAGAGCCATAACGTGCCGGAGCTGGCAGGTCTGTTCACCAGCTATCAGGTCAACGTGCCTCAGGTCGATGCCGCCATCGACCGCGAAAAAGCCAAGACCCATGGCGTGGCGATCAACGACATCTTCGAGACGCTGCAGATCTACCTGGGCTCGCTGTACACCAACGACTTCAACCGCTTTGGCCGCACCTACCAGGTCAATGTCCAGGCCGAACAGCAGTTCCGTCTCGACGCCGAACAGATCGGCCAGCTGAAGGTACGCAACAACCTGGGCGAGATGATCCCGCTGGCGACCTTCCTCAAGGTCAGCGATACCTCGGGACCTGACCGGGTGATGCACTACAACGGCTTCATCACCGCCGAAATCAACGGCGGTGCCGCGCCCGGCTATAGCTCCGGCCAGGCCGAGGCCGCCATGGAGAAACTGCTCAAGGAAGAACTGCCCAACGGCATGACCTTCGAATGGACCGACCTGACCTACCAGCAGATCCTGGCGGGCAACACCGCGCTGTTCGTCTTCCCGCTCTGCGTATTGCTGGCCTTCTTGGTGCTGGCCGCCCAGTACGAGAGCTGGAGCCTGCCGTTGGCGGTGATCCTGATCGTGCCGATGACCCTGCTGTCGGCCATCACCGGTGTGATCATCTCGGGGGGTGACAACAACATCTTCACCCAGATCGGCTTGATCGTGCTGGTGGGCCTGGCGTGCAAGAACGCCATCCTCATCGTCGAGTTCGCCAAGGACAAGCAGGCCGAGGGCCTGGATCCGCTGGCTGCGGTGCTGGAGGCGTGCCGCCTGCGTCTGCGTCCGATCCTGATGACCTCGATCGCCTTCATCATGGGTGTGGTGCCGCTGGTGTTCTCCTCCGGTGCCGGCGCTGAAATGCGCCATGCCATGGGGGTGGCGGTGTTCTCGGGGATGATTGGCGTGACCGTGTTCGGCCTGTTCCTGACGCCGGTGTTCTTCTTCCTGATCCGCCGTTTCGTCGAACATCGCCAGGCCCGCAAGGCCGAGCGCGCCCACTCGCTGGAGAGCCATGCATGAACCTGCTCAAACCCCTGACCCCGAGCCTGCTGGCATTGGCCCTGGCGGCCTGCGCGGTGGGCCCGGACTACCAGGCGCCGGCGACCGAGCCTGCGCACCTGGACGCCGAACTGCCGACCAAGGCCTTGGACCGCAGCCGCTTCGAGAGCATCTGGTGGAAGCAGTTCGACGACCCGGTGCTCAACCAACTGGTACAGGCATCGCTGGAAGGCAACCGTGACCTGCGCGTGGCTTTCGCCAGGCTCAAGTCAGCGCGCTCGATTCGCGAGGACGCCGAGAACGACCAACTGCCGGTGGTGACCAGCCGCGTCAGCAGCGACATCGGCAAAGGCCAGATCCCTGGCCAGACCGAGCAGCGGGTCAACAGTGAGCGCTATGACCTGGGCCTGGACATGGCCTGGGAGCTGGACCTGTTCGGCCGCATCCAGCGGCAAATCGAGGCCAGCGAAGCGCAGGAGGAGGCTGCTGCGGCCGACCTGCAGCAGTTGCAGGTCAGCCTCATCGCAGAACTGGTGGACGCCTATGGCCAACTGCGCGGCGCCCAACTGCGCGAGAAGATCGCCTTGGCCAACCTCAAGACCCAGCAGGAGTCGCGCAGCATCACCGAGACCCTGCGCGATGCCGGGGTCGGCAATGACCTGGACGTGGTTCGCGCCGATGCCCGCCTGGCCGCGGTGGAAGCGACCGTGCCACAGTTGCAGGCCGAACAAGTGCGCGCCCGCAACCGCATCGCCACCCTGCTTGGCCAGCGTCCGGATGCGCTGAGCGTGGACCTATCGCCCAAAGCCTTGCCGGCGATTGCCAAGGCCTTGCCGGTGGGTGACCCCGGCGAACTGCTGCGCCGCCGCCCGGACATCCGCAGTGCCGAACGCCAGCTGGCAGCGGCCACGGCCAACGTCGGTGTGGCCACCGCGGACCTATTCCCGCGGGTGAGCCTCAGTGGATTCCTGGGCTTTACAGCGGCGCGTGGGTCGCAGATCGGCTCGTCGGCGGCCAATGCCTGGGCTTTGGGGCCGAGCATTACCTGGGCGGCGTTCGACCTGGGCAGCGTCCGGGCCCGCCTGCGCGGCGCCAAGGCCGATGCCGAGGGGGCGCTGGCCAACTATGAACAGCAGGTGCTGCTGGCCTTGGAAGAATCGGCCAATGCTTTCAGTGATTACGGCAAGCGTCAGCAACGGCTGCTGGCGTTGATCCGCCAAAGCGATGCGAGTCGCAAGGCGGCTGACTTGGCGTCGGTGCGGTATCGGGAAGGGACTGTCGATTATCTGGTGCTGCTCGATGCGGAGCGGGAGCGGCTCAGTGCCGAGGATGCGCAGGCGCAGGGTGAGGTTGAGCTTTATCGGGGCATTGTGGCGATCTACAAGGCTCTGGGGGGCGGGTGGCAGCCTGAGGGGCAGGCGGTGGCCAGCGTTCGCTGAGGTTTTTCTAGGACTCCTTTGGTTGGTTCCTCCCCCAACCGTTTGCCCTGCTGGCCTTTGGTCTGCGGGGCTTTTTTTTGAGGGGCTTGGGCTTTCAGGCTGTGTGAATATCCGGGTTTGGTGGGGGCGCCACCGGCGCTTTTCGCCTTTACGGCGACCTACTTTTGCTCTTGGGCAAAAGTAGGCAAAAACCGCTGGCTCCCACATCCGGCCCCTGCGCTGCGCTCCGGGGTCCCCTCGCTGCGGTGTCTTGCGGGGCTTCGCGGCCTCCGGCTGGCTGCGCCAGCCTCCATCTCGCGACTTCGGCTAGCGCCGAAGGGCGCTGCGCGCCTGCCCCTCCAGACACCTCCACTCGGCCTTCTGAGGTCGCGATAGGTGGCGTCTGGACTATCGCGTATCAAAAGCAACGGCAACGGCAAACAAGTTAATTGTTTGGCTGTTTGTTCCGGCCTATTTGCGGGTAGGAGCGCCGCCGCTCCTACAGGCACAGCGCCGTTCTCAAGAGCTGTGAGCCTGTGTGTGCGGCGGTTCGGCGCCCCGATTTACCCGCGAATAGGCCCAAAAGCTCACCACAAAAACCACTGAATGAAACAACGCCAGTCCAGGCGCCACCCGTAACTTGCGCCCCATCAGCAGGCCGAGCGGAGGTGTCTGTAGGGGCAGGCGCGTAGCGCCCTTCGGCGCTAGCCGAAGTCGCGAGATGGAGGCTGGCGTAGCCAGCCGGAGGCCGCGAGGCCCCGTAAGACACCGCAGCGAGGGGACCCGGAGCGAAGCGCCGGGCCGGATGCAGGGGCGCGCGGCTTTTGGTTACTTTTGGCCAAGACCAAAAGTGACCCGCCGTAAGGGCGGAAAGGTGACTAACCGTCGCCAAATCAAACGGATAAGCCCACAAACCACAAAACCACAAAACCATCAGGAAACCGCCGAAACCCCCTCAACCCCACGCGCAGCGTACTTCTGAGCCAACACCGCACACACCATCAACTGAATCTGATGAAACAACATCAACGGCAAGATCATCGCCCCAATCCCACCGCCCACGAACAAGACCTGAGCCATCGGCACTCCCGTAGCCAGGCTCTTCTTCGACCCGGCAAACAAGATGGTGATGCGATCTTCCACACTGAACCCCAACACACGCCCCAACAGCCGGGTCACGAACAACACCGCTGCAAGCAAGATCCCGCAGACGACGAACAGCCCCGCCAAATGCTGCGCCGAGACCGTATGCCAAAGCCCGGTGACCACCGCATCGCTGAAAGCCGTATACACCACCAGCAGGATCGAACCTTGGTCGACGATCTTCAGCCACCGTGCATTGCGCTTGACCCATTCTCCGATCCAGCGACGGGCAACCTGCCCTGCCACGAATGGGACCAGCAGTTGCAGCGTGATCTTCAACACCGCGTCCAACCCCGACCCGGTGTCGCCCTCGGCACCGAGCAGCAGCATCACCAGCAACGGTGTGAGGAAGATCCCCAGCAGGCTCGATGCCGCTGCGCTGCAGATCGCCGCCGGAATGTTGCCGCGCGCCAGGGAGGTGAAGGCAATCGCCGACTGCACTGTCGCCGGCAAGGCGCACAGATAAAGCACGCCCAGATACAGCTCGTTGCCCACCAACGGCACGAACAGCGGCTTGAAGGCCATGCCCAGCAACGGAAACATCACGAACGTGCAGGCGAACACCAGCAGGTGCAACCGCCAATGGCTGGCGCCGGCGATGATCGCTTCGCGCGACAGCTTGGCGCCGTGCAGGAAGAACAGCAGGCCAATCGCCAAATTGGTCAACCAGCCAAAGAACACCGCGCCATCGCCTGAACACGGCACGAAGGTGGCGATCAGCACGACCCCAAGCAAGGCTAAGGTGAAGTTATCGAAGATTTTTCTGACGTACTTCATGGTTTATTCCGAGTTGTATTTATGCAGGAGCAAACGATAAGGTCTCGCCTTCCCTACCGCTAACGCCGGAACCCCCACTAGTGTCGCTGAACGGACATCCCGAGGCCTGCCTCGACCAGCTCGAATGCCTACCACGACAGATCTATGGCCAGGCCGAAAGCCTCCCCAACATTGCCTTGGGCTATCGTCACCGGCATCCATGGGGGCAACTCTCCCACGCCCGCAACGGCATCCTGCGCGTGCACACGCCCGAAGGCCTGTATCTGGTGCCTCCCCAACGGGCCGTCTGGATCGCCGCACAGGTTCCCCACCGTGTGGTCTGTGAGCCCAACACCTGTATCCGTAGCCTGTATATCGAACCTGCCGCCCTGCCCTGGCCGGCCATGGCCTGCCGGGTGGTGGTAGTGGAACCGCTGCTGGGCGAACTGATCCAGGCGTTCTCGCAATTGCCCGTGCACTATGACGAGTCAGGCGCCGATGGGCGTCTGGTGCAGGTGCTGCTCGACCGTCTGGCCAGTGCCCAGGAAGAACAGATGCTCCTGCCGCTCCCTCGCGATCGTCACTTGCGTCAGATCTGCCGTCGCCTGCAAGCCTCGCCCGACGATACCCGCAGCCTGGCCGACTGGGCGCTGCGTCTTGGCATCTCGGAAAAGACCCTCAGCCGGCGCTTTTTGCGCGAGACCGGCCTGACCTTCCGCCTATGGCGTCAACGGGTGCGCCTGCTAAGTGCCTTGCCA
This sequence comes from Pseudomonas guariconensis, assembly GCF_900102675.1. Taxonomy (GTDB): domain Bacteria; phylum Pseudomonadota; class Gammaproteobacteria; order Pseudomonadales; family Pseudomonadaceae; genus Aquipseudomonas; species Aquipseudomonas guariconensis. The sequence goes on along the minus strand of NZ_FMYX01000001.1, from coordinate 289,490 downwards.
GCGCTGGAGCGCGCAGAACGGGTCACTGACGTGGCCTTGGCTTGTGGCTATGCCTCGCTTTCAGCATTCATCGCGGCCTTTGGCGAGCATTTCGGCCAATCGCCAGGCGAGTTCCTGCGACGCCACACACCTTACTGAATCTGAAAAGGATCTTTTGCATGAAGCCACTGCCCTACGTGCGCTTTGCACTCGCTTTGAGCCTCGCCACCGTGACCGGGCACAGCCTGGCCGACGCGCTGCACACACAGGTCGATGAGGTTATCGAGCCCTTGATGCGTGAACACGACATCGCGGGCATGGCCGTGGCCGTGATCGCCGATGGCAAGGAGCACTACTTCACGTACGGCGTGGCCAACAAGGCCAACGCCCAACCCGTGAAACGCGACACGTTGTTCGAGGTCGGCTCGCTCAGCAAGACCTACACCGCCACCCTCGTTGCGCTTGCCAGCGCCCAGGGTACGCTGGCGCTGGATGCCCCCGCCAAACGCTACCATCCGGCCCTTGAAGGCACGTCCCTGGGTGAGGCCAGTGTGCTGGAACTGGGTGCCTACAGCGCCGATTGCCTACCGCTGCAATTCCCCGACAACGTGCAGACCGAAGCGCAGGTGCAGGCCTTCTATCAGCACTGGAAACCGCGTGTTGCACGGGCCACTCAGCGCTGTTACTCCAACCCCAGCCTAGGCCTGTTTGGTGATCTGGCGGCGCGTGCACAGAAACAATCGTTCGCCAAGATCATGACCGAACAACTCTTGCCTGCACTAGGCCTGACCGATACCTACCTTGCCGTACCTGGCACTGCACAACAGCGTTATGCCCAGGGCTACAACGCCAGCAACCAGCCGGTGCGGGTCAATCCAGGACCATTGGCGGACGAAGCCTATGGAATCAAGACCACCGTGAACGATGCCGCACGCTATGTGCGCCTGCAGTTGAACGCCGACTCGCTGGCGCCATCGCTGCAAAAGGCGATCGCCCTCACCCAGGCGGGCTACTTCAAGGTCGGCCCGATGACCCAGGGCCTTGGATGGGAGCGCTACCGGTATCCAGTCGCCTTGGAAACCTTGCTTAAAGGCAATAGCTCTGAGGTAGCTCTCAACCCCCAACCTACCGTCCGTTTGCAACCGACCCTGCCCACCGAACCAGCCGCTTGGTACAACAAGACCGGTGCCACCGGAGGTTTCGGTGCGTACTACGCCTTCATCCCGGCCAAGGGGCTGGGGATCGTCCTGCTCGCCAACCGCAACTACCCAAATGAAGCCAGGGTACGCGCGGCCTACCAGATCCTTTCCGCCTTGGAGCGCTGAGACACGAAGCAGCCACTTCAGCCCCAGAACAGGCTCGAGGCGCTGCGCGTGATCGATTGTCGGACAACATGTAGTGCCGAAAAATATTCACTACAAACCTGTTGACGTCGTTCATCAGCCTTGGGCATGATGAGGCCGTCTCCCTGATCGGGAGCGGTGGCAAGGGTGTTCCAGACGGCCTGCGCGGTAACGCAGGCCGTCCGTGGAGAGGGAAACTGTCCAAAAGGCAGCGTGAGAAGGCCCCTGTTGCAATGCTGCTGTAGCAGCCGTGTTAGTGCGCTACACATCGTGGCGCCGAGTGAAAAATCACTGACTGATGGGTAATGGGGGCTTTATGATGAATTTGAACAACAATCCTACGATCGACCAATTGGCCCAGCTGTTCGCCGCGCGCAAGGACAGCCTCGATGACCACCTGCTGTGGGTCAGCCAGACTGGCGAGGTACGCCTCGACCGTCTGCCACCCAACACGGTCGAAGATGAATTCGAATCGCACATGCCCAGCATGCGCGCCCGCTTCAAGGTCTACCGCCGTGGCCAAGGCTATGTCGGCAAGAAGGCCGCCGCCGACACCGAGTTCGTCGGCCGCGTCCTGCAGACCCTACAACAAGAATGGCCTACCGCCCGTGAGCGGCAGGCAGTCAAGGTGATAGACCCATTGAACTGAGTCGTACCACCCTTCTTTGAGCCCGGCCCTGCAAGGCCGGGCTTTTTCATGCCTGTTACACTGTGCACTCCTGTTTGTTGGAGCCTGCGATGAATATCCCTGCCTATGGCACCGGCGACGCGTCCTACCTGGCCGCTGGCGGCATCGACGGCCTGCGCCGTCTGGTCGATGATTTTTACCGATTGATGGACCAGCGCCCTGAAGCATCCAGCGTGCGGCGCATGCACCCTGACAACCTTGAAGGCTCACGGGACAAACTGGCCTGCTTTCTGAGCGGTTGGCTCGGTGGACCACGCCTGTACAGCGAGCGCTATGGCTCGATCGCCATTCCCTCATTCCACGCACAATGGCCAATCGACGAAGAGCACGCCAACGTCTGGCTAAGCTGCATGGAACAAGCCATTGCCTTGCAGCCTTGGGCCAAGGATTTTGCAGAGTACCTGTTGCGCCAGCTGCGCGTGCCGGCCGAGCGTATCGTCCAGGCCAGCCGCAACCGCCGCGCTCAGGCCTGAAGTCGCCGGGCCCTGGCCGCGGGCAACGGCACGGCGCCGGTGGCCAAGGCCCGAGCGCGCTCCACGCCCCAGACCAGGGCACGGGTCATGGTCTCACCGGGGCGCGCGGGATAGTACTCCTCCAGCAGGGCTTTGCCGTTTCCAGCATATAGCCCGAGAAACAATTGCGTGGCACCCAACCGCGACAACCGCACCTGGATATCGAGCACGGTGCCATCACTCAGGACTTCGTCATGGCAGCGGCTGTGCAACTGGGCATCGGCCCATTCCCAATAAGTCTGTTCCCTGACACGCATGCATTCACCTCCTTGTGCTGAAAATCGGCGCAAGAAAAGCACAGCCGTGACCGCCCGGCGAGTACGACCCACCGATGCCATGAGCAAGATCAACAAACAGGATGAAAAGCTGCCAGCGATCGTGATGCAGTTCTCCGATCGATCAGGCAAGCGTCGGCGCAGGAGCCAAAGTGCCCTCGCCTGACCGCTATATTGCTGGCCAGGCGAGAACGCTGGGCGGGGTTACTTCCGGGTCCGGAACCGGGGCGTGAAACGGCCCTTTTTGACGCGCTGCAAATGTGCAGGCTTAAGTTGTTCCGATTCATCCAGGGTCATGTTGGCGAACCCCAGGCGCAAGAACGCCTGGCCACACCACACTTGGCTGTTGATCGGGAACGCATCGTTCATGTCTTCGGAAAAGGATTCGCTCATGCCCTGCTCCCTCCAATGATGGCTGCGCCAGCAAGCACTCTGCTTGCTCAGAAGCGGCGGCCCGTTGAAATGGAGACTAGTCGGTCATTTGCAGACCTTCCGGACAATCCGGCATCACCCGACCAGTGGCAAAGTGCCCTACTTCAGGCGGACTGCCGTACCGGTTGCGAATACCACGACCATGCCGCCTTGGACTGATGGCATGCTGATTTCGAAATCCACGCCCAGCACTGCATCGGCTTGCAATTGACGTGCCCGCGCCTTCAGCTCCTCGGTGGCCTGCTCACGCGCCTCGCGCAGGGCGCTTTCCAGAGTCTGGGAACGGCCGCCGAAGAAATCACGAAAGCGAGCAAAGAAATCGCGCACGAAGTTGATGCCTTGCACCGATTCGGCGCTGACCACACCCAGGTATTCGGCGACGGGGCGGCCTTCGAGCTGGCTGGTGGTGCTGATGATCATGAAACGGCTCCTTGGCCACAGTTGGAAACGCGCGAATCTTAACAGACCTTTCCATACGATCTGGCCTGGCCAGCTGCCGCACGGGCGTTGCAATTAGTGTCCGGCTGTCCCAAGCTCTGCCATTCCCGCCGCCACGGACCGCCCGATGCCCAACCGCCGTCGTTACCTGATTGCCCTGCTCTTGCTGGTCCTGGTATCGGGTGTCATCGGCTACCTGAGGCGTGACCCGCAACCCACTGCCCCTGCCATCCCTGCCCACAGCTATGCCAAGGCCTTGCGCCAAGCTCATGATGGCGAGCCGGGTGCAGCGCGGGTGCTCTACCAGCAACTGCAGCGCAACGACCTGGCGCCGATCCGCCGGGCAGCCCTGCACGCCGAGCTGCCCAACTACCCCTCCCCCCAGGCACTGAAACTCGCTCGCCAGGACCTGGAGCACGACGACCCGATGGTTCGCCGCGCCGCCATTACCAGCATTCGCCGGCTGTTACCCGCAGCTCAACGTAGTCTGGTTCTGGGCCCGTTGCTGGAGGACGAGGACCAAGGCGTGCGTTTTGCTGCGGTGGATGCCTTGCTGGGCCTCGATCCCGATGCAATCGGTTTGTACTTCGGCCCCTTGCAGGACACCTTGGAGCAGTACCAGCAGGCACTGGAGGCCCAGCCCGACGACGCCGCCGCGCAAGTGCACCTGGCGCGTCTGTATCTGCATGAAGATGCCTACGACCAGGCCGCCGCCGCCCTGCAACGCAGCCTCAAGATCGCCCCTGAGAACCTCGACGCACTGGCCACGCAGGTCCGACTGCTCGAACGCCAGGGCCAGCACGACGCCTCTCGTCAAGTGCTCGCCAAAGCCTTGGCCCTGCGCCCGGACTCAGCCTTCCTGCAGCATCAGCTGGGCCTTTGGCTGACCCGCCACGATCAAGAAGAGTACGCCCTGCTCGCCTTCTCACGCGCCGTCGAGCTGGAGCCGGACAACCTCGACTACCGCTACAGCCTGGCCGTCACTCTGCATGACTTGGAGCAGGTCGAGGCTGCGCAGAAACAGCTGGAGACCGTGCTGAGCCGGGAACCTGCGAATCGGCGTGCGCGGGTGCTGTTGATTCAGTACTGGAAGGAAACCGGGCAACTGCAGAACGTACAGGTGCTGCTGGCCGAACTCGAGCGGCAGAATCCGGACGATCCGTTGCTCCAGCAAGGCTTGTAGGACGCCGCTCATCTGCGGCGGAACCCCTGCTCTCTGTTCGTGGTCCAGTGGGTATCGGTGACCAGAGTCAGGAGAATCCCTTGGCCGCTGCGGTGCTCATAGACGAACGGGCTCTCATCCTGGGGCCCGCGCAGATCGCTGCGCAGATGTCTCGCCTGCTGACAGGTGCAGGCTTCGTGTGCCTGTGCACCGACAATGTCACGCGCCTGGGCGAATGGCTGGCCGAAGGTGTAGGCCTACTGATTGCCGCCAACAGCACGCTGCCGACAGACCCGCAATCGCCACTGCAAGTGTTCATCGACCAACAACCGGTGTGGTCGGACCTGCCTGTTCTGCTGCTGCTCGATACCCCCCCTTCAGGTACCGACCCTCCCACCTCACGACTGGGCCATCTGCTGCAATTGCCATCGCCTGTCGACGATACCCAGCTCCTTCAGATGAGCCAGGTGGCCCTGCATGCACGGCGCCGGCAGTACCGTGCCCGTGACCGCCTGTGCGAACTGCAACAGCGCCTCGATGACCAACGGCAACGGCCTCAGGATGAGGATCGGGCATGGCGCCAGACCCGGAAGATGGACGCCGTAGGCCAGCTGGCTGGCGGCATCGCTCATGACTTCAACAACTTGCTCACCAGCATCGGCGGCAGCTTCGAACTGATCGAAAAGCGCTTGCTCCAAGGACGTACGGAGCAGTTGGGAGGCGTACTGCGCATGGGACGCGAAGCCGTGGCACGCGCCGCTCGCCTCACCCATCAGTTGCTGGCGTTCTCTTCTCGGCAGTCCTTGCAACGAAAAATCATCGATCTGCGCAACCTGCTCCAGCGAGAATCCCTGCAAGCCAAGCTCAACGTATCCGTGACGTTGCAGCTGATCCTGCCAACGAATCTTTGGTTGGTCGAGGCAGACGAGATGCAATTGCGTGAAGTACTGGACAACCTGGTACTAAACGCCTGCGAAGCCATGCCAAGCGGTGGTCAGCTCGACATCGAAGCCAGCAATCAGCATATCGACGATGCCTGTTTCAGCGGCGGTGGACTGTCCGATGGCGACTATCTGCGCCTGAGCATCCGTGACACCGGCCATGGCATGTCGCAAGGCACCCTTGAACGTGCCTTCGAGCCGTTCTTCAGCACCAAACCGATCGGTCAGGGTATCGGCCTGGGCCTGTCGATGGTCTACGGTTTCAGCAAACAGTCTCACGGCCATGTGGTGCTGCACAGCCAGATTGGACACGGTACCCAGGTCGACCTTTACCTGCCACGCTATCGCGGCCAGGCAAAGCCCAAGACAGATACTCACCCCATGAAAGCCGTCGACGGCAATCGTGATGTGCTGATCGTCGAGGACGATCCTCATGTACGAAACCTGGTTTTCCAGGCGCTGCGCGAAGAGGGTTTCCCCTGTCAGGCCGCCTGCAATGCCGATGAAGCCCTGCAACTGCTGAACTCGCCAAGGCAGTTTGCTTTGCTGATCAGTGATGTAGGGCTACCAGGAATGAACGGTCGTCAGCTCGCGCAGATCGCCCGTAAACGGCGGCCTGGCCTGCAGGTGCTGTTCATCACCGGCTATGCCGAGACCGCCATGGCTCGCGACGACTTTCTCGACCCCGGCATGCAGCTGATCTGCAAACCGTTCGAACTGAGCCAGTTGCAGGCCCGGGTCATGCAGATGCTCGGCGAGGCCTGATCAACGACCGATGTCTTCATTCCACAGCGCTGGATGGTTTTCGATGAAGTCGCGCATCATCTGCTCGCACGAGGCATCCTGCAGCACTTCTACGCGTACTCCCCGGCTTTGCAGCAATTGCTCTTCACCCATGAACGTGCGGTTCTCTCCCACCACCACATGGCCGATGCCATAGAGCAAGATGGCGCCACTGCACATCGGGCAAGGCGACAGCGTCGTGTACAGCGTAGCCTCGCGGTAGACCTGCGCGTTTTGGCGACCGGCCCGTTCCAGGGCATCCATCTCGCCGTGCAGGATGGCACTGCCGCATTGCACCCGGCGGTTATGCCCACGCCCGATGATCCGCCCCTCATGAACCAGCACCGAGCCAATGGGAATGCCCCCTTCGGCAAGTCCTTGGCGCGCCTCATCGATGGCCGCCTGCATGAATGTGTCCATACTGCCTCCTGTCATGCCGCCATGCTCGACGGTCTGCCGAGCAGGCTAGCACACGCGCCGGGCCGTGGCTTTCCCGCCATGGGCGTCTATGCTCATTAGGTTTTCTTCTGCCCCGGGCAGATCCGGGCCCTTTGCTGGCGCTGGGAGTGTGGTCATGAGCAAGAAAATCCTGGTTGTGCTGACCAATACGGCGAAATATCCAACGCTGCGGCGCGCCACCGGTCTGTGGCTGGGCGAAGCGGTGCACTTTGTCGACGAGGTCCAGAAGGCCGGCTATGCCGTCGACTACGTCAGCCCCGCCGGGGGCTATGTACCGATCGATCCCCACAGCCTGCAAATGGCGCCCGAGCTCGATTGGCAGTGGTATGACGACAAAGCCTTCATGAGTCGCCTGGGCAGCACCCTTTCTCCCGGCCAAGTCAAGGCCGACAGTTATTGCGCGATCTACTACGCCGGCGGCCATGGCGTGGTCTGGGACCTTCCCGACAACGCGCCGCTGCAGGAACTGGCCCGACGCATCTACGAGGCCGGAGGGGTGGTGGCTGCGGTGTGCCATGGCGTGGTCGGCTTGCTCAACATCAAGCTCAGTGACAACAGCTTGTTGGTCAGGGGGCGACAGGTCACCGGGTTCTCCAACACCGAGGAGAAACTCGCCGAGTTGGACAAGGTCGTTCCGTTCCTGACGGAAAACGAACTGGTCGCCCGTGGCGGCAAATACAGCAAGCACGAGGACCCTTGGGCTGCCTTCGTCGTCAGCGACGACCGGCTGATCACCGGGCAGAATCCGGCCTCGAGCCGGCAGGTAGCGCAACAGGTGCTGGAGCGACTGAAAAAGCCGGCATGACTCCGACAACGTCTTTTGCCATGTACCGCTGCGCAAACGGATCGCAGCTACAGTCCACCGGCTACCTGCCCCGTTAATCTTTCCGGCTTCTGTCCATTCAGGACAGTCTGGTCGGAGGGTTACATTTCGATGTCGAGGTTCACTCACGCAGGCCGCAGCCTGCTCGAGATACTGCTGGTCCTGACGATCGGACTGGTCCCGATGGTGTCAGGCCTGCTAGTGATGGTGTACCAGCTGGAAAGAAAACTCGAAGAAAACGCCTTGGTGTCCGTTCAGGAGGCCATCTTCACCGTCGACCGAGTATTGGACCATTTGCAAACAGCCGCCTCCACTGCACTGCCGCTGGCTGGACAGCCCTGTGCGAAGGTTCTGGGGAAGCTCGAACGGCTGGTGGCTGGCGATCCGCGCATTCGCTCGCTGGTGCTGACCCAGGATGGCCAGGCCTACTGCAGCACGATCGAAACCACTTCGTCCTACAGCCCTGCCTTTTCCACTCCCAGCGCCCATGTGCAGCTCAACTTCAACTCGCCGGTCACACCCAATGACGTGGTCCTCGAACTGCGTCTGACCTATGCCAACCCAGGAGTGATTGCCACCGCCTACGGCCTGGAGCTGCGCAACGAACTACGCGGGTTCCAGGATGGCCTGGTGCTGCTGTTGGAATTTGGGGAGACATACCTGTGGAGCGCAGGCGATAGCCGAGAAGCCCAACGCCCTTCGCAAGCGGAGTTCTTTCGCAGTGCGATGTCGAGCAAGCATGGGTACACGGTCAAGGGAGGTTATCCGCAAGGCCATACCAGCCAGGAGATTCGTCAATCGATGTTGCAGATACTCCCCTCACTCGCCCTGATAGGGCTGCTGACGGGGGCAATGATGTATTGGGGAATTTTCAGGAATCGTGCCAGTGGCAGGCACGCTGGGTCATCCCGGGGATGACCCAGCGTGCCCTGGGCCTTATTCGACGTTCAGGACGCCGCGGCGAACCTGGTCACGCTCGATGGACTCGAACAGCGCCTTGAAGTTGCCTTCACCGAAGCCGTCGTCACCCTTGCGCTGGATGAACTCGAAGAAGACTGGGCCGAGCAGGGTCTCGGAGAAGATCTGCAGCAACAGACGCTTGTCGCCCGCCTCGGAAGAGCCGTCGAGCAGGATGCCACGGGCCTGCAGCTCGTCGACTGGCTCGCCATGACCTGGCAGGCGCTCTTCGAGCATTTCGTAGTAGGTCTGTGGAGGCGCGGTCATGAAGCGCATGCCATAACCTTTGAGGGCATCCCAGGTCTTGATCAGGTCATCGGTGAAGAAGGCCACGTGTTGGATGCCCTCACCGTTGTACTGCATCAGGAACTCTTCGATCTGCCCCGAGCCCTTGGACGATTCTTCGTTCAACGGAATACGGATCATGCCATCGGGCGCCGTCATGGCACGCGAGGTCAGGCCGGTGTATTCACCTTTGATGTCGAAGTAGCGGATCTCGCGGAAGTTGAACAGTTTCTCGTAGAAACCGGCCCAGTAGGCCATACGGCCGCGATAGACATTATGGGTCAGGTGGTCGATGAGCTTGAGGCCCGCGCCTTTCGGATTGCGGTCAACGCCCTCGATGAACTTGAAGTCGATGTCGTAGATCGAGCTGCCTTCTTCGAAGCGGTCGATCAGGTACAACGGCGCTCCGCCAATACCTTTGATCGCTGGCAGACGCAGCTCCATCGGACCGGTTTCGATTTCGACCGGCTGCGCACCCAGCTCCAGGGCGCGGGCGTAGGCTTCGTGGGCATTGCGAACACGAAATGCCATGCCGCAGACCGATGGGCCGTGCTCGGCGGCAAAGTACGAGGCGATGCTCTTGGGTTCGTTGTTCAGGATCAGGTTGATGCCGCCCTGACGATACAGGTGCACATCTTTGGAACGGTGGGTAGCCACCTTGGTGAAACCCAGCATCTGGAAGACCGGCTCCAGAACGCCTGGGGTGGGGGAAGCGAATTCGATGAACTCAAAGCCCATCAGACCCATCGGGTTGTCGAAGATATCAGCCATGTTGGTGTCCTCATCTATAAGCGAAAAACAGTGAAATCAGGTGCTTTGGATGTCGGACAGGCGTGGTGGCGAGCAGGGTATGCCGCGCACGCTGCGGGCAAGGAAGTCACCAATGATGAGTTTGAACCCTTGATATGTCATATGGACCCATTCTCGGCGGGCTTGATCCTCCGGAACGCGGAGAACCTTATTCTTGTATTCGTAAACGGATTCTACAGTGCGTAAAATCATTTGTCGCGCTTTAGTTCACCGCTTCGGCCGACAAACGGCTATCCTCTGCCCATTGTTTTTCATCAGATTAGATCAGCATGCCTTTCAAGGTTAAACGCTCCGCCCGTCGGGGCTGGCGAGTCCTGCTTCCCTGGGCCGTCGGCGCGCTGCCGCTGCTGTGTGGCCTGGCAATCATGCATTGGCAGGCCCAACGCGAGTTGCAAAACACCAGCCAGGCCACGACCCGACAAGTGGTAGAACAGGTCGAACATATCCTCGACAACATTTCCAACGCCGCCAAAGAGCTATTGCCGCTGGTCGGCCGCCCCTGCGACGAAATCGACCTGGCTCTGCGCAGCCAAGTCACCCGGAACGCCTTTGTGCGCTCCACCAACCTGTTCCACAACAACACCCTCTATTGTTCCTCGCTGTTCGGCAACTTCGACGAGCCGGTAGATGCGCAAGACTATACCGACGGTCGCCTCTGGCTGATGAGCGGCAACTCGGTTACGCCCAACCACCCCTTGCTGGCCTATCGCGCCAGCAACGCTGGCAGCGGTGCGATCGCCACCGTCGATGGCGACCACCTGACCAGCGCACTGCAGTGGGTCAGTTCTGGAGAAGAACTGCAGCTTCAGGTCGGCGACCACTGGATGGGCAAGGACGGTGTGGTACACAAAGGCACGCCGCCAGCAGCGGCCATCGCACCCTCGGTACAGGCATCGATCCGCTACCCGTTCAGCGTTCATGGCGGCTATGGAACAGGGAAGAAAGTCCAGTTCGTCTCCGAACACTATCCGGCCCTGCTCAGTCTGTTGCTATTGCTCGGCGTCCTCGCCGGCATCGTCTGCCACTGGCAGATCCGGCGTGCCTCGTCGCCTCGAGCCGAACTTAGCCGAGCCCTGGAGGCCGATGAATTCCTCCCATACTTCCAACCCGTGGTGCGCAAGGACGACTACCGCTGGGCTGGGGTCGAAGTCCTGATGCGTTGGGACCACCCACGCGAAGGCCTGGTGCGTCCCGACCTTTTTATTCCCTATGCCGAGCACAGCGGCCTGATCGTCCCCATGACCCGCGCTTTGATGCTGCGTACCGCCCAGGCCCTGGCGCCGTATGCCGCACTGCTGGAGGATGGCTTTCACATAGGCATCAACATTACCGCCGATCATTGCCGCGACTTGGAGTTGCTGGATGATTGCCGCACCTTCCTCCAGCACTTCCCGCCGGGGCGCGTGGTGCTGACCTTGGAGCTGACCGAGCGCAAGCTGATCGAAGCCACCCCCATTACCCTGGAGTTGTTCGAGAGACTTCATGACATGGGAGTGATGATCGCTCTGGACGACTTCGGCACGGGCCAGTCGAGCCTCAACTACCTGCGCCAGTTCAAGGTCGACTACCTGAAGATCGACCAGAGTTTCGTGGCCATGATCGGCGGCGACGCGTTGTCCCAGCACATTCTCGACACCATCATCGAACTCTCAGGCAAGCTGGGCCTGGGCATCGTGGCCGAAGGAGTCGAGACCGAGGTTCAACGCGATTACCTGGCCCGGCACCAGGTAGGCTTCCAGCAAGGCTACCTGTTCGGCCGACCGATGCCTGTGGGCGACTTCCTCCAAGCCCTGGCCGCCCGCCCGGGGAGCTCGCGGTTGCCGCACAGCATACGGCCTGAGATCATGCCCAACTGATCCACACGCTCATATCCATTAACAGAGGCATTCGTGTCAAAAGGCATCGTTTCGTCCGTCATGGCGTCCTGTCTGTTCGCCGTGATGTATTTCTATACCTCCCTGATGGCTCCACTGGATGGCGAGGAGATCTTCGGCTGGCGCACGCTGCTCACGCTCCCCTGCCTCACCCTGTTCATGCTGGCCACCAAGGACTGGAAACTGGTCGGTGGCTTGCTCGCTCGGGTCAAACAGACGCCGACATTGCTACTGGGGATGATCGGCACGTCCTGGCTGATGGGCGTGCAGCTATGGCTGTTCCTCTGGGCGCCTTTGCATGGGCGCAGCCTGGAGGTTTCCATGGGCTACTTTCTGTTGCCGCTGGCCATGGTCCTGACTGGTCGACTGGTCTATGGCGAGCGCCTTTCGCGCCTGCAAAAAGTTGCGGTAGCGTGCGCCGTCCTGGGCGTGGGGCATGAGCTGTACCAGAACGGCAGCTTTGCCTGGGAAACCCTGGTGGTGACCATTGGCTACCCAATCTACTTCGTCCTGCGTCGGCGCTGCCGCACCGATCACCTGGGCGGTTTGTGGTGCGACATGTTCCTGTTACTGCCGTGGGCGCTGTACTTCGTGATGCAGCGCCCGCTTACGCCGGCCGACTTGGCCGAACATCCGGGCCTCTATGGCTTGATCCCGTTGCTCGGCGCGATCAGCGCCTCAGCCCTGATCGCCTACGTGCTGGCCAGCCGCTTGCTGCCATTTAGTCTGTTCGGGCTGCTCAGCTACGTGGAGCCGGTGCTGTTGGTCGGCGTAGCCCTGCTGCTGGGCGAGACCATCGGCCCTGACCAGTGGCTGACCTACCTGCCGATCTGGGCCGCAGTGCTGGTGCTGGTGCTTGAAGGCTTCAAGCACCTGCTACGCCAGCGTCGTCGCTCGGTGTAAGGCGAACCTGGCGCACCCTGCGCTCCTCCACTGCCATCACCGTCAGCGTCCAGCCATCGCAGGCCAGACGATCACCGACCACCGGCAGACGATCCAGCAAGCTCATGACCAGACCCGCGAGGGTCTGGTAATCCTCGGTAGCGCGGGCGCTGAAACCGGTACGCGCCTGTACTTGGCTCAGGTTCAACGCACCGCTGACCACAAACGCCCCGCCCTCTTCGACGATGCCTGGCCCAGTTACTTCACTGGCGTCAGGCAGTTCTCCGGCGATCGACTCAAGGATGTCGGTCATGGTCAGCAAGCCTGTGAAGTCACCGAACTCATTGACCACGAAGGCGATATGCGTGGAATGTGCGCGCATCTGCTCCAAGGCATTGAGGATGCTGAAGCTCTCCAGCAGGTTAAGCGGCGCACGTGCCAGGCGCTCCAGGTCAGGTTGCCCACCGGACAGCAATTCCTTGAGCAGTTCTTTCTTGTGCACGAAGCCCAACGGCTCTTCGATCCGCCCATCACGGATCAGCGGCAGACGTGAATAGGGCGAGTGGGCCAGCGCTTGGGCGATGGCATCGGCAGGCAGGGCCAGGTCGATGGCATCCACCTTGACGCGCACGGTCATCACGGTGCGGATCGGCCGCTCGGCCAGATTCAGCACGCCACTGATCATCACCCGCTCGCGACGGTCGAAGACCACCTGTTCACCACCGCCTTCGACCAGATCGGCGATCTCATCGCCCACTTCGTCCGCCTCCACCCGGCGCCCGCCCATCAGCCGAAGGACGGCATGGGCAGTTCGCTCGCGCAGCGGTCGATGCTGTTGCAAGCTGCGCTTGCGACGCGCACGCGCCAACTGGTTGAACAGCTCGATCAGCAACGAGAAGCCGATGGCCGCGTACAGGTAGCCTTTCGGAATGTGGAAGCCCAGGCCCTCGACTGTCAGGCTGAAGCCGATCATCATCAAGAAGCCCAGGCACAGCATGATCACCGTGGGGTGGGCATTGACGAAGCGGGTCAGGGGCTTGCTGGCGACGATCATGATGCCGATGGAGAAGATCACTGCGATCATCATCACCGACAAATGTTCGACCATACCCACTGCGGTAATCACCGCGTCGAGGGAGAACACCGCATCCAACACCACGATCTGCGCCACGATGGGCCAGAACGCCGCATGCCGGGTAGCGCCGTTGGTCTGCACCACATGCCCTTCCAAACGCTCATGCAACTCCATGGTGGCCTTGAACAACAGGAACACACCACCGAACAGCATGATCAAGTCACGACCCGAAAAACTCTTGCCCAGCACCTCGAACAATGGCGCGGTCAAGGTGACCATCCAGGAAATGCTGGCCAACAGGCCCAGACGCATGATCAAGGCCAGGCTCAGGCCAATGACCCGCGCACGGTCGCGCTGATGCGGCGGCAGCTTGTCGGCCAGGATGGCGATAAACACCAGGTTGTCGATGCCCAGCACCAGTTCGAGCACGATAAGCGTGGCAAGGCCCAGCCAGGCCGTAGGATCGGCTAGCCATTCCATTGCGAAGTACTCATGCGGGAGGCGTCACAGGGACGTGGGAAGGAAGGCCGATATGGCCAGAGACTGGGGGGCTCCGAGAAGGTGCTCATGGTGACCTTGATGGCTAATTGGGATGTTGATCCTACAGTCACCGCGGCTTTTTCTGACAGGGTGAAACTATTACAAAAGCTGTAGGGAACTTTTCTTCAATACCCTGCCTGCCCCCTTCGGCCACGATGGTGCGTCCCACCACTCAAGGAATATTTCTCATGAGCCTGTCCCTGTCCATGGCTGCTTTCGCTCTGGCGGCGTCCATTTCACCCGGCCCGGTCAACATCGTTGCCCTAGGCAGTGGCGCTCGCCATGGCCTGCGCGCAAGCCTTGGCCATGCCGCCGGAGCGACCCTGGGCTTTTGCCTGTTGTTGGTGCTGGTTGGCCTGGGCCTGCATGAACTGCTGCTGCGCTGGCCGTTGCTGGGCCGCTTGCTGCATGGTGGCGGGGTGCTTTTCTTGCTGTACATGGCCTGGAAGCTGGCCTGTGACAATGGCCAGTTGACTACCGAGCATCAGGACGACGCGCCTTCAGCCTGGCATGGCGCGGCCATGCAGTGGCTCAACCCCAAGGCCTGGCTGGCCGCTGTGGCAGGCATTGGAGCCTATACAGGGGGTGAGCAGCATTTGTTATGGCTGTTTGCCTGGATCTATGGGCCGATCTGCTTCGTCTCGATTGCCAGTTGGGCCTGGGCCGGCAGTGTGATTCGCCAGTACCTGGGCAACCCTGGGCATATGCGCATGTTCAACCGGGCACTGGCAGCTTTGTTGCTCGCCAGCGCGTTGTACCTGGCCTTGGGCTGACCCTAGCGGCCCGAGCGATAATGCCCAGGGGTCGCCGCCAGGTGCTGCTTGAATGCCCGTTGCAGATGCGCCTGATCGGCAAAGCCTGCCTCCGCCGCTACTTCGGCGATCGCCCGCCCCTGGCGTAATTGGGCCCGGGCGTGCTGCACGCGTTGGTCGAGCAGGTAGCCATGGGGTGTCAGGCCGAAACGCTGACCAAAGGCGCGGATCAGGTAAGCCCGCGACAGGCCGACGGCAGCGCAGATATCTTCGATCGTCAAAGGGTCGAGCCGATGAGCGCGGATGAACGCAGCAGCAGCTTCCAATCGGGGATTGAACTGTATCGGCGGTGTCGGCTCGTCGTCGAGGTCACCCCGCAAGGTCCTGAAAAACGCGGCCAGGCAGGCTTGACGGTCTGCGCACTGGTCATCGAACAGTGTGGCAAAGACCTCAAGCAGCCGCCCGTACAGCACCGGTGAGGTGCTGTACGTCGCCAACGGCAGTTCAAAGCCCTGGGCCTGTAGCCACGGCAGGTCGACGAACAGCATCAGGTAGGACCAAGGCTCGTCCTTGATGGGGTTGCAAGTATGGACCACGCCGGGGTTCATCAGCACCGTGGTGCCTGCACTTACCTCCCGTCGTACGGTGCCCGTCACGTAGGTGCTGCGCCCGCCGGTGATAACGCCAATCGAAAAGCTCTCGTGGGAATGGGGCGCATAGCACACCTGGCGGCCATCCCCCACTCGCCGGGCTTCAACGAAGGGTAAAGCCGGATCCCGCCAGAACCGCGACACCTCGATCATCGCTGCGCCCTCATCGCGCCTGGAAAACGTCAAAACATGATGTGATACGGCGTATAGGCCCACTCTGATGCACGCTGAACAGCGCCGGTTTGCGGCTCGAGCAGTTGCAGGCGCAGCCATTGGTCGATGAACAGATTCGCCGCATGGGCACCTTTGGCATTCTGCCCGAATACGATGCCCACCGAGTAGGGATACAGATTGTTTTCCAAGTACGCCGTTTTGGCGGCCTTGGATTTGTAGGCCAAGGCGAAATCATCGCAATCGAACACCTCTGGCTTGTACTTGAAATACTTGAGGCCTGACTCAACCCAGATGCCGCGCGCTTGTTGAGCGGATATGGCCTCGTAGTACGAATCCACGGACGTCTGATACGTCAAAGTCGTATTGGGCCAGGTCGCTTTGATCAACTCTCTCACCCTGACAAGCGGAATCGACAATTTGTGCAAAGAGAACCGAAGCTGGTCATCGTCGGAGACGTCGCTTTCAGGCACCAGCTTCACCCACCCCCACTTACCAGCAGGCGCCTGCACGGCCATACGCGTGCTGCCGATTTCACAGCTCAGCGTGAAAGCAAACATTTGTCGATGGTTGACGATTGTGGTCCCACTTCGCTTGATCCTGAAACGCAGGCGCGGATAGTCCGTCCAAACCTTGAACCCCGCGAATACATAGTCTCCAGCAGTCGAGTTGCCATCGGCGAAGAAGGACCAGCCGACCATCTTCTTTTCCGCGGACATCGACAGGTTTTGACTGGTCGGGTCCAGATGCACCACCAACGGCACTAGTTCAGCGCCATATCGTTCCGGCTCACCCAGATACACCCACCCCCAATCATCGGACTTTGCATGAACGCACAGGACACGCCCATGTTGATCACGCAGCACCATGCGATCAGTGGCCTTGATCTGCTTAAGGCCCAGCGCACGGGTCAGCTCTGCCGTGAAATCCGGGGCGGTGGTATCAGGCTCCGGTGGCGGCTCGACGGGTTCAGGGCGCGGCAATATCTGACCAACGAGTGGGCTGTTGGCATCATCGGGTTGACCGGGGACAAGTTTGTGAATGGGCATGGGTAATTGCTCGTCGACTTGAAATGAGTCGACAACATGCGCGAGACCTGAGCCAGCCATCAGCGGGTAAACATTCCAGAGACCACTGACAAGGCGCACTCATCAGGCAAAAAAAGGGCGGTTCTCACCGCCATCTTCCCACACTCTGCAAACCTTACGGCATGACCGGTGGCACATAGTGCAAAGTCGTGCCCAGGGCCCACAGCAACACCAGCACCAACGGCACGTGCACCAGCAATTGTACGAATGAAAAGCCGATCAGGTCCCGCGCCTTGAGCCCCAGCACGCCCAGCAGAGGCAGCATGTAGAACGGGTTGATCAGGTTGGGCAAGGCCTCGGCGGCGTTGTAGATCTGCACCGCCCAGCCCAGGTGGTACTGCAGGTCGTTGGCCACCAGCATCACGTAGGGCGCCTCGATGATCCATTTGCCGCCGCCGGACGGGATGAAGAAGCCCAGCACTGCCGAGTACACCCCCATGAGCACGGCATAGGTGTCGTGGGAGGCGATCTGCACGAAGAACGTAGAGATGTGGTGCGCCAGGGTCTGTTCATCCACGCCCTTGACCTGAGTGAGGATCGCGGCGATCGAGCCGTACAACGGGAACTGGATCAACACCCCGGTGGTGGTCGGCACCGCGCGGGTCACAGCATCGAGGAAACTGCGCGGACGCCAGTGGAGCAAGGCGCCGAGCATGATGAACAGGAAGTTGTAGGTATTCAGGCCGGAGATAGCGGTGATCGCAGGTTTGGTGGCGAATTCCTGGTACAGCCAACCGCCAGCCAGGGCAACCAGCAGCAGGGTCAGTATTGGGCTGTACTCCAGCCACTCGCCCGGACGGGTGCGTTGGGCCACCGGTGCCGCGCTGAAGCTTGGGTCGACGCCGCATTGCTCGGCGGTGCGGGCACTGTTCGGCCCTGGCGCAGTGGCATAGGCAATGGCCAGCGAAACGATCACCAAGGCCGCCAGCATGACGCCGGATTGCCAGAGGAAAATGGTCTCGGTGAATGGAATCACCCCCGTAATGGCGAGGATCGACGGCGGCAGACTGGCCGGGTTGGCCTGCAACTGTGCAGCCGACGACGAAAGCCCTAGCGCCCAGACCGCACCCAGGCCCAGATAGGCGGCAGCGCCTGCGGCACGGTAATCCATCTTCAGGTCCTGGCGCCGGGCCAGGGCACGAACCAGCAGACCGCCGAATACCAGCGACAGCCCCCAGTTGAGCAAGGATGCGAGCATCGAGATCAGCGCTACCCAGCACACCGCCGAACGACCGTTCTTCGGCAACCTGGCCAGGCGGTCGATCAGCCGCGCGGCGGGCGGCGAGCTGGCCACCACATAACCACCAATGACCACGAAAGCCATTTGCATGGTGAATGGGATCAGGCTCCAGAAGCCATCGCCGAACGCCTTGGCGGTATCGGTAGGCTTGGCGCCCATGACCATCGCGCCCAGGCACACCAACACAACGGCCAGGGCGGCGAATACCCAGGAATCGGGGAACCAGCGTTCGGCCCAATTGGAGCAACGCAGGGCAAAACGGGCGGAGCGGCTGTCTTGGATTTCAGCGGCCACGGGATTTTCCTTTTATTTGTTTTTTTGATTTTCAAGCACTGAAGCAGCACAAAGCCCTGTGGGAACAGACTCACCCGCGAAGACGTCCGTTCAGGCGACGGTGTCGCCTCGACTGACGCTTTCGCGGGCAAACCCGCTCCCACAGGGCCGATGTTTCTTAGAAGGTCATTTCCTTCACGTCATCCGGCACGATCAGCTTGCCGGCGGTCTTCTCGATGATTTCCTCCACGCTGACCCCCGGGGCGGTCTCGCGCAGGATGAACGCGCCGTCTTCGATTTCCAGGTAGGCCAGGTCGGTGAGCACCTTGCGGATGCAACCGGCGCCGGTCAGCGGCAGGCTACAGCGCGGCAGCAGCTTGGATTCACCATCCTTGGAGGCATGGGTCATGGTGACGATGATGTTCTCGGCACCAGCTACCAAGTCCATGGCGCCGCCCATGCCCTTGACCAGCTTGCCAGGAATCATCCAGGAGGCGATGTTACCCTCCACGTCAACTTCGAACGCTCCCAGCACGGTAAGGTCGACGTGGCCGCCACGGATCATGGCGAAGGATTGCGCGGAGTCGAAGATCGATGCACCGCGGCGGGCGGTGACGGTCTGCTTGCCGGCATTGATCATGTCGGCATCGATCGTGCCTTCGGTGGGGAACTCGCCCATGCCGAGCAGGCCGTTTTCCGATTGCAGCATCACGTCCATGTCGGCGGGCACGTAGTTGGCCACCAGGGTGGGGATGCCGATACCGAGGTTGACGTAGTAACCGTCCTTCAGTTCACGGGCGACGCGTTGCGCCATCTGTTCGCGGGTCAGTGCCATGGTCAGGATCTCTTTGTTGTTCTGTGGACGGCGCGTTAGGCCTTGACGGTGCGCTTCTCGATGCGCTTTTCGAACGTGCCGACGATGACCCGGTCGACATAGATGCCGGGGGTGTGGATCTCGCTGGGCAGCAACACGCCCGGTTCGACGATTTCCTCGACCTCGACCACGGTGATCTTGCCGGCGGTGGCGGCCAGCGGGTTGAAGTTCTGCGCGGTGTTGCGGTACACCACATTGCCGTAGTGGTCGGCTTTCCAGCCCTTGACGATGGCGAAATCGCCCGTGATGGATTCTTCGAGGATGTACTTGCGCCCCTTGAATTCACGCACTTCCTTGCCTTCGGCGACGGGAGTGCCGTAGCCGGTGGCCGTGTAGAAGGCCGGGATACCGGCACCGCCTGCGCGCATCTTTTCGGCCAGGGTGCCTTGAGGGGTCAGCTCGACTTCCAACTCACCGCTGAGCAGTTGGCGTTCGAACTCGGCGTTTTCGCCGACATAGGATGCGATCATCTTGCGGATCTGACGGTCTTCCAAGAGGACACCCAGGCCGAAGCCGTCGACGCCGCAGTTGTTGGAGACCACGGTCAGGCCTTTGACGCCGCGGCGCTTGATTTCAGCGATGAGGTTTTCGGGGATGCCGCACAAGCCGAAGCCGCCGGCCAGTACCGTCATGTTGTCGGTCAGGCCTGCGAGGGCCTCTTCATAGGTTGCTACGCGCTTGTCCAGTCCGGCCATGCTCAGTCGCCTTTTGTAGTTGTTGGAACCGTGGAGGCATCTTCACCGCTGTCGACTGATTTGTTAATTTTGTTTTCGTCATCGATTGATAACTTTTTCAAAACAAAATCGGGTTCGTCATGAACGTCAAGCAGTTACGCGCCTTCATCACCGTGGCCAAGTACCAGAGCTTCGCCCAGGCCGGCGAACATCTGCATGTCTCCCAGCCGGCCTTGAGCCTGACCATCAAGGCCCTGGAGGACAACCTCGGCGGTGCGCTGTTAACCCGCACCACCCGCAGCGTCAGCCTCACCCCCGAAGGTGAAGTGCTATTGCCCTTGGCCCGGCGCCTGCTGGCAGATTGGGATGACACCGAGGAAATGCTACGCCAGCGCTTCACCCTGCAATTGGGGCGGGTCTCGGTGGCGGCCATGCCCGCCTTTGCCGGCAACCTGCTGCCGCGCTCGCTGAAGGTGTTCCGCCAGCGCTACCCCAAGGTCAACGTCACCGTGCATGACGTGATCAACGAACAGGTGCTGGAGCTGGTGCGCCATCGCCGCGTCGAGCTGGGTATCGGTTTCGAGCCGGAAAACCTCGACGGTTTGCGTTTTCATCCCCTTTATCTGGACCGCTTCGTGGCGGTGGTACCCGCCGACTCGCCACTGGCAAGCCAACCTCAGGTCACCTGGCAGGATCTGCTGGCCCAGGATTTCATTGCCTTGCAGCGTCCTTCGGCGGTGCGTCTGCTGATGGAGCAGAATGTAGCAGCCAGCCACGGCAAACTGACTGCGGCGTTCGAGAGCCATCAACTGTCGACCGTAGGTCGCATGGTCGCCAACGGCCTGGGCGTGAGCGCCGTGCCAGCGCTGTGCATCAACCAGATGCAGGAGCTCGGCGCGCGCTGCGTGGCCCTGGTCGAGCCCCGCGTGGAGCGCCGCATCGGCGTCATTGCCCTGGCCGACCACAAACTTTCCACGGCAGCGCAAGCGTTGCTCGACGTCGTGCTTTCCCACACCGATCCACAGGAGGTGACATGCGTTTCGTGAATCTGGCAGACGCCAGCGTCCCGGCCATTGGCCAAGGCACCTGGTACATGGGCGAGGACCCACGACACAAGGCCGCCGAGGTGGCCGCCCTGCAACAGGGCATCGAACTGGGCCTGACACTGATCGACACGGCGGAGATGTACGCCGAAGGTGGCGCCGAGCAGGTGGTCGGCCAAGCCATCGCCGGACGCCGAGAACAGGTATTCCTGGTCAGCAAGGTCTACCCGCACAATGCCAGCCGCCGCGGCATTCCCGCTGCCTGCGAGCGGAGCCTGACGCGTATGGGTACCGACTGCATCGACCTGTACCTGTTGCACTGGCGCGGCCAGTATCCGCTGGAGGAAACCGTCGAAGCCTTCGAGCGCCTGCGCGAGCAGGGCAAGATCCGTCGCTGGGGTGTGTCCAACTTCGACCTGGAGGACCTGCTCGAGCTGGACAATCCCGACTGTGCCACCAACCAAGTGCTGTATAACCCGGCTCAACGAGGCATCGAGTTCGATCTGCTGCCATGGAGCCAGACACATCGATTGCCGACCATGGCCTACTGCCCGCTGGCCCAGGCCGGGCGTTTGCTGCAACACCCGGTACTGGCCGAGATCGCCGAGCGGCATGGGGCCACACCGGCCCAGGTGAGCCTGGCCTGGGTGACGCGCAACGAAGGCGTCATCGCCATCCCCAAGGCGGTGGAGCCACTGCATGTGCGGCTCAACGCGGCGGCGGGCGAACTGAGCCTGACCGACGAGGACTTGCAGGCGATCGACAAGGCATTTCCGGCGCCGACGCGCAAGCAGCACCTGGCGATGGTCTGAGCGTTCTTCGGGGCTGCTTGGCCCGGCGCTCTCCGCGATCGGGTTCGAGGCTAGTGAAAATCCCGGCTGCGCACATCCAGCCCCTGCAACAAGGGGCTGATGTCCTCAAGGCGCCGGGCAATCAAGTGGCGGACGCCCTTCTCCTGCTCCAGCCGTCCGCTCACCTTGAGCAGTTGCGACCCGACCAGTGCCCTGCGTTGGCGCTCAGCCAGGTCACGCCAGACCACTACGTTGACCATGCCGTGCTCATCTTCGAGGGTAACGAACGTCACGCCGCTGGCGGTCTGCGGCCGCTGTCGCCCTACCACCACGCCGGCCACGGCGATGCTGTCCCCATGCTCGACATCCGCCAGCTCGGCAGAGCTGCGACATCCCAATGCCCGAAGATTTCGTCGCAACAACGCCAGAGGATGTGGCCCTAGGGTCGTGCCCAGGGTGGCGTAATCGGCAAACAGGTCCTCGGCCACGCTCGGCACCGGCAACTCCACCGCCACTTCTGGCGCAGCCTCCACCTGGGCGAACAACGGCAGTTGCGCCTGCACGGCCGCCACCTGCCAACGTGCCTGATGACGGTCGCGAGCCAAAGCACGCAAAGCACCGGCATCGGCCAAGCGGGCACGGGCGCGGCTGTCGAGCTCGGCGCGCAAGCACAAGTCCTCGACATCACGCCAGGGCTGACGCGCCCTCGCCTGCTCAAGGCGTCGGGCATCGGCCTCGCTGAACCCGCGTATCTGCCGCAACCCCAGGCGAATCGCCAACGCGCCCTCACCGTGCGGTTCCAGGGTGCAGTCCCATTCGCTGTGGCACACATCCACCGGTCGCACCTCGATGCCCTGGCGACGCGCCTCCTGCAACAGCTGATCAGGGCTGTAGAAGCCCATGGGCCAGCTATTGATCAGCGCGCAGGTGAAGATCGCTGGCTCATGGCACTTGAGCCAACTGCTGGCATAGCAGAGCAAGGCGAAGCTGGCGGCATGGGACTCGGGGAAGCCATAACTGCCAAAGCCCTTGATCTGCTCGAAGATCCGCTCGGCAAAGGCCCGCTCGTAGCGGTTCTTCAACATGCCATTGATCAATCGTTCACGGTGCGGCTCCAGGCCGCCGTGGCGTTTCCAGGCAGCCATGCTGCGGCGCAACTGGTCCGCCTCGCCCGGGGTGTAGTCGGCGGCGATCATGGCCAGCTCCATCACCTGCTCCTGGAACAACGGCACCCCGAGGGTACGCTCAAACACAGCTTCCAGTTCGGGTGAGGGATAGGTCACTTTCTCCTGCTTCAGGCGTCGGCGCAGGTAGGGGTGGACCATGTCACCCTGGATCGGCCCGGGCCGGACGATGGCCACCTCGATCACCAGGTCATAGAACTTCTTGGGTTTGAGGCGCGGCAGCATGGCCATCTGCGCCCGCGACTCGATCTGGAACACACCCATGGTCTCGGCGCGGCTGATCATGGCGTAGGTGGCGGGGTCTTCCTTGGGGATAGTCGCCAAGGTCAGGTGCCGGTCTCGGTGACGGGCCAACAGGTCGAAGCAGCGGCGCAAGGCGCTGAGCATGCCCAAGGCCAGCACATCGACCTTGAGCAGGCCGACCAGGTCGAGGTCGTCTTTGTCCCACTGGATCACCGTGCGCTGCGCCATGGCGGCGTTCTCCACCGGCACCAGGCGGTCCAGCGGCTGCTGGCAGATGACGAAGCCCCCTGGGTGCTGCGACAGGTGCCTGGGAAAGCCGATCAGCTGGCCAGCCAGCACCAGGATGCGTTGCAGCGAAGGGCTCTGTGCCTCGAAACCCGCCTCGGCCAGGCGCTGGACATCGGGGATGCGGTCGCTCCAGCGCCCGCAGCACTTGGCCAGGGCGTCGACCTGGTCGGCCGGCAGCCCCAGGGCCCGGGCCACATCACGTATCGCGCCGGCGGCATGGTAGGTGTTGACCACTGCCGTGAGCGCCGCCCGGTCACGGCCATAGCGACGGAACACATACTGGATGACCTCTTCCCGGCGGTCATGCTCGAAGTCCACGTCGATGTCCGGCGGCTCGTTGCGCTCACGGGACAGGAAGCGCTCGAACAGCAGCCGATGCTCCATCGGGTCCAGTTCGGTGATGCCCAGCACGAAACACACCACCGAGTTGGCGGCAGAGCCCCGCCCTTGGCAGAGGATGCCCTGTTTGCGAGCGAAATCGACGATGTCGTAGACGGTGAGAAAGTAGCTTTCGTAACCCAGTTCGGTGATCAGTCGTAACTCTTTGTCCAAGGTGTCCAGCGCCTTGCGGCTGACACCTTGCGGCCAGCGTTCGGGCAAGCGCGACTGGCACAGATGGCGCAACCAGCTGGCGGGGGTGTGTCCTTGCGGCACCACTTCGCTGGGGTACTGGTATTTCAGCTCATCCAGGCCGAAGCGACAGCGGTGGGCAATGACCTGGGTTTCGGCCAGCAGGTCGGGCGGATACAGCTCGCCAAGCTCGGTCAAGGTGCGCAGGTGACGCTCGCCATTGGGGTACAGGTAGCGGCCGGCCTCTGCCAGGGTGCAATGCTGGCGGATTGCGGTCATGCAGTCCTGCAGGGCGCGCCGGCCCCGGACATGCATATGTACGTCGCCGCACGCCACCGCGCGAATCCCCACCTGGCCCGCCAGGACGTGCAGTTGTTGCAGACGCCGGGCATCGTCGCACCCTCGATGCAGGTGCACCGCCAGCCACAGCCGCTCGCCGAACAGCGACTTCAGCCATAGCCCATTGGCCGGTGCATCCCCGGGCTGGGCAACCCACAGCGCCAGCAGGCCCTGGCAATGGGCTTGCAAGTCCTCGCGGAGCAATTGGTAGGTGCCTTTTTCCGACCGGCGTCGCGCCCGAGTGATCAGTGCGCAGAGGTTCTGGTAGCCCTCGAGGCTTTCGACCAGCAGCACCAGCTTGGCGCCCCCATGAAGCTGTACTTCGCTCCCGACGATAAGCCGTACACCCTCCTGCCGGGCTGCCTGCCAGGCGCGGACGATGCCGGCCAGGGTGCATTCGTCGGTGATCGCCAGGGCCTGGTAACCCAAGGCCTTGGCCCGCTTGAACAGCTCGTCGGCACTGGAGGCCCCGCGCTGGAAGCTGAAATTCGACAGGCAATGCAGCTCGGCGTAATCCAACCCACTCATGCGAACCACCCCTGCAGCCACAACTGCCCGGGCTTGCTCAGGTCGTCATAGGCCCACCCCTGCAAACCATCACGGGTCTCTATGCGGTAGTAGTCACGACGCACGTCGCCGCCGTCCCACCAACCCGACTCGATACGCTCGGCCCGCCCCAACCGGCGCAAACCTGCTTCGCTCAGAGGCTGGGGCTCAGGTAGCAGCCAGCCAGGGCGGCTGCCTGGCGCGACCGGCAATACGCCCAAGGCCCCCTGCTCCACCGGCTGCCAAGCGCATTCGGGACGGTGATCGGCTTCGGCGCTCAGCGCCTTGACCGCATCGTCGCCCAGGCGCGCCCGCAGGCGTTCGCGCAGCTGCTCCCAGGGTTGGGCCTGTTGGGCCCGAGGGTCGAACAGTGCCTGGTGCTGGGGCACGAAAGGTGGCAGGTCCTCGGCCAGTAAACGAAGGTTACGTACCGGCGCAGGAATGCGCAGCGACTCCAGGCGCCCGCGTGCCAGCTCGAACAGCCTGGCAGCATCGCGCTCGGCGGCCAGCAGACCGACCTTGAGCTCGGTCGCCGGCCCTTGGGCATGTTCCAGGTACAGGTGGAAGCGCTGGACGCCGCAGTCCCGCCCCGCGAGAAAGACCGCCAGGTCGCTCAGCAGACGGCGCAAGGGGAACAACAACGCCTGGTGCGATTCGACATCGAAGTTCAGCTCCAGCCGCACCTCGAAGCGCTCCGCTGGTTGATGGTAGGCCAGGCCCAGGCTGCGCAGGCCGAGCAACTGGTCCAGGTGCACCTGCACCTGGGCGGCAAAGCGCCGGGCCAGCGCATCGCGTGGCAGGGCCAGGACTTCACCGAGATGGCGCAGCCCCATGCGGGCGAACGCCGTCGCCGCCTCCGGGGGCAGACCGATCTTGTCGACAGGCATGCATGCCAGGGCAGCCCGGGTATCCTCCACCGTCATCACTGCCAAGCCGTCATGACCATTGGCGAGCACGCGCGCGGCCACCGGGTTGGTGGCCAGGACAATACGGTGACGCAGCCCCAGTTCGTCCAGCTCCAGACGCAATCGAGCCTCGAACGCCGGCCAGGGCCCGAACAGCCCCAGACTTGAACCGACCTCCAAGAGCAATGCCCGCGGGTAGTGCCGACTGACCTGGCCACTGAAGCGGTAGGCCCAAGTGGCGAGCAACTGCTGGAGCTGCTCGATGCGCGCAGGGTCGGCCTCCACGCACGTGAAGCCATCAGCCAGGGCACGGGCGGTCGTGAGGGTTTGCCCGGCCCGCAGCCCCAGCGCCGCAGCCGCCGCATTGACCGATTGCACCACCCGCCGCTGCTGCGGCCCGCCGATCAGCACCAGGGGGGCGCCAGGGTCGTCACGCTCACGCAGGACGCTGTCCAACGCCAGTTGCGGAAACACGATACACGCCCACAGCATGCTGCATCAGCTCCGCACCGGGCAGGCGATGGGCGCTGCCGGCGACAAGCCGCCACGGCATTTGAGCACCCGCCATTGGGCAGGCCGGGTGTCGATGGCAATACGCAAGGCTGCTGGCGAAGGATTGTGCAAAGCCTGCTGCCCGCGGCAGACGAACGCCAGGGCCTGCCCTGTCTCGGCAGCCACCTGCAAGCGCCGCAGGGCTCGGTCATCGGCACGCCCAGGCCAGCACAGCACGGCCGCGCAACTGCCGGAGCGCAGGCACTGCTCGGCGGCCCACAAGGCTTCGGCCGCAGGGGCCTCGACCTGGGCCAACCAGCGCAGGTCGACACCGGCCGCCTGCCAGGCCGGCGCATAGGGAATGAACGGTGGTGCCACCAGCACCACCCGGCCGCCTTCACCGGTCAGGCGCGCCAGGCTTGGCCAGAGCAATTGCAGCTCACCGCAGCCAGGACTGGCCAGCAGCAGTTCCGTGAGTGCAGCAGCCGGCCAGCCGCCTTCGGGCAGCCGATCGTCGAGCGAGGCATGGCCGGTAGGCTGCAGGCCCTGAGGCCGTGCCTGGACCTGGCGCCCGCGCCAGATCCGACGCTGGTCAAGCAGGCGATCGAGGTCGACTACCGCGCCCATCAGTCACGCCTCAGCAGGCCACAGAACACGCCTTCGATGACGAAATCCCGACCCGACGCCACATCGATTGGCGCATAGGCAGGGTTGCGTGGCAGCAGGCGATAGCCTCCGGGGATGCGCTGAAGGCGCTTGATGGTCACCTCGCCATCCAGGCGGGCGACCACGATCTGCCCGTCGCGGGCCTCGCCCTGCTGGCGGATGCCGACCAGATCGCCATCGAAAATGCCGTCGTCGACCATCGAGTCGCCGCGCACCTTGAGCAGGTAGTCGGGCGTACGACGGAACAGGCTGGGGTCGAGCAACAGCTGCTCGTGGATGTCCAGGTCGGGACCGATCGGCGCGCCCGCCGCCACTTGGCCAAGCACCGGGATTTCGAGGATCTCGGGCCGACGCAGCGGCTCGGCCAGCCGGATGCCGCGGGCCTGGTTGGGTGTCACGTCGATGAAGCCGGCCTGGCTCAAGGCGGTGATGTGCTTGCGCGCCACGCTGCGCGAGGCAAAACCGAAGCGCTGGGCGATGTCGGCCAGGCTGGGGGGCTGGCCGTGATCGGCGATGCGCTCGCGGATGAATTCGAGAATGGCGCGGCGTTTGGGGGTCATGTTATCCATGGAGTACATTTGTACTCTTTTCGGCGTACAGTGAACAGCCCCCTTCGTCGTCCGGTTTGAGTGATCAGAACTGAAAAGGCCAAAAAACGGTAAATCAAACCCCCAAATCGACCCTACCGCACATTCCCTAAACATTAGTTCCAGGCCGCCCACCACCATCGCGTGGTCTTAGTCGTTCCGCCTGGCTCTCTTTGTGTCTACTGTGTCATCGGGGGATGCTCCTAGGCCGTTGCGTGAAAGCTCCACATCCGTGGCGTACATACGATTCCGCTGAACGACCGCCCTTGCCACGTCGACCATAAAAGCCACACAGCTATGGCTTTGCTTACTGTTGATTTGGGGGCATGCTGTTAACAAAGGTCGCGAGGGGAACAAGTCATGAACCAAGAGGCATTTCAATTAAGCGCGCTGTCAGCTGCTGAATTGGCTGATTACCTACGCAACACGAAAGGGACGACCTCTCCAGGGGAGCGTTACGCCAGGGTTTTTGGCCTCAACCCAGCTGAGTTTGACGTTTACCTCGCTACGTATCGCAAAAGCCAGTCAAATGGTGCAATCAAGACTGACTCCGAAGCAGCGCCACGCTTCATAACAGATGTCCTACGTGTGGTTCTGACGGTGACTGAGACAGGTGCGACTATCGAGCAAGCAATTGGTTGGTTCCGCCAAGATCAATTGTTAACTTTCGAGGGGCGAACTGCGGAGCAACTAGTCAGTCAGGGCCAAGTTGAGCAGGTGCTGCAATTTCTGGCTTCCTGGCAGGCCGGGAGTCAAGGATGAGTAACGACGCCTACCTACAGACCGGCCAGCAACCCAACTATCACTTATGCTATCGAACCATCCTTTGCGCCATGGATGAGCGATACGACATACGCGGCTATGTACTGGCGGAAATGGTGAAAACATGTCTGAAGCACCGAGCCTGCCTATCTGCGGCACAGCGCGAGTGCTTTATGCGATATGCGCAACCGGAGGCGATCACCTATCTCGAACACCTAACGGCCAAATTACTGTTTGGCCCACATGGACGCTTTTCACCTAAGGAGTATCATTATTCAAAAACAGCAGATCTCAATCAGTTTCTAGGCATCTGATGAAAAATGAAAGAGCTTGTGCGCAGAACATCGGGCAGGATAAAACTCGTACTTATTCGGGAGCCGATTAATCGGAGTAGCATCCGAGAGCTGTAAGAAAGGGGAAATGGTACAACCTTGATCAGCTAGCGCCGTTTTGCACTAATCTGGAACCCGTTCACCATTATCCGCCAGACAAAGAAGGCGAGGTGGTTGGGCCTAGGCATTTTGTCTTTCACTATAGGCTAGCGGGCCGTAACGTCCGATCAGCCGCACATCAGTAATGACGCGATGGTCCCAGGCGGCATCCCCAATCTTGCGCTCAAATCAACGGGCAACGATTTCGCCCAGTCGGCGTCAAGATAGTCGCCTTGAGTGACAGCGACACGCATCGCTAAACGGGCCTGACGCACGCGATCCTGGGTTGCTATGCTGAGGAATTGAACAAGCTGATGGCCTGCACGATGCCTAGGTGGATGCTGTCGGCATTGGCCTGCTCCGCAAAGGTTGAGACTCGAACCCCCGCAGGGATGAGATGGGTACGACGGATGTCTGGAGCAATCAAATGCTGCTCAGTAGCGTAATGCTTAGTAAGCCCAACAAATGATCCGCTCCATTTTATGCTGAGTAAATGCCGCGATTGAGGTGGGACTATGAAAATCTTTGGTCGAGTTGAAATCGACGCAGTGACAGATGTTCTTTGTGATGTATGCGGTGTTAGTGCCCGGCTGGTTGACGGTAATTTCCAATATGGGAGACTCGAAGCACATTGGGGCTACGGTGCTTCTCATGATGGCTCGCGTTACGAGGTGCACTTATGCGAGTCCTGCTTCTTTGCCACCCTAGCGTATCTCAAGCAAGAACGGAGGACTTCCAATTTGTTTGGGGAAGATTCCCAATTATCTAAGGACGAGCTGGGCTTGTTGTCTCAAGATGATTTTTTTCGCGATGTCCACTGACACGCCCAGGGATATAGATCAAAAAATCAAACACACTAGTGTGCTTCGCAGGTCGTAGAGAGACAGGGGATCGACACAAGCAAAAAACCTCGTCGCGCATTGAAACGGACCTGCACGCACGGAGGAGATTCTGATCAGTGCTCGGTCTGCTAACCCTTGACTAGGCGTAATGCCTGCTGCACTGATGCACCGACTGAAACGTTTAACCGCTGGCGCACGTTGAGCTTGCCCTATCTAAGTCGCAGGGCACGGGCGCCTTACAGTGATATTTATGGTTAGGATGGCACATCAGACGTGATGTTTCGTTGAGTCGCAATCTGCCGTACAGTGCTGCATGAGGTTTACTAGAGGCTGGTTGACGCATTTTTGAAAGTTCTATAACAATCGCTGATTATCTACCGATCAATGAGGCGCGTGATGCATAGATTCGCTGGAGATGCGGTAAACAGTCCATCGCAGTTCATGCGCCAACTCCGGCCAGAGCTCTATTCGGACTCTAGCGACCAATTCGAGCATGGCCTCAGGGCCGAGATACTGTCGCACCATCTCGAAACCATTACCGACCGCAACGAGACACACGACTTCGAACTTTTCTGCCGCAAGCTGTGCGAGCGGACGATCTGTCCCAACCTCAGGCCAGCAACCGGCCCGGAGGGTGGTGGCGACAGCAAGGCGGATACCGAAACCACACCCGTGTCGTCAGAAATCCAAACGCTCACCTACATCGGTGAGGCTAACAGCGGTTGCGAGCGCTGGGCGTTTGCCTTCAGCGCGAAAAAAGCCTGGGCAGACAAGGTCAGGGCGGATGTCGCCGGCATCATGGATACCGAGCGTGGCTATCAGAAAGTCTTTTTTGTCACGTCCAGGCCTGCCCGCGCCAAGGATAGAGCCCGGCTGGAAGACGAACTCAGCGACAAGTATGGCGTGCAGGTCGTCATCCACGACCGCAGCTGGATCATCAAGGAAGTCATTGAAAACGGCCGCCAGGACCTCGCGTACAATTACTTGGGGATTGGCGAGCAAATTAGCACGCGAGCGCTGGGTCCCACAGACTACTCACGCCAACAGCAGCTTGACGACATTGAACGCGCATTGAGCGAGCCGGCGGGATTCGTCGGCAGGGAAATGGAACGCGCCACAGAAGCCCTGGTAGCGGCGAAGCTTGCGCGCGGGTTAGAACTGCCGCGATTTGAAGTTGACGGCAGGTTCCAGCGCGCAGTCCGCCTCGCTGACGATGGAGGCGCCCTACGCCAGCAATACGCGGCACGCTACGAAGCGTTGTGGACCGCGTTCTGGTGGTATGACGATATCTGCACACTGCTGGACGGCTACGACAGCTTCGAAGCCCGGGTCATCGATAGCGACCATGCCGTCAACCTTGAGCTGCTGTGTAATCTCGCCCAGCTGCTATACAGCCTGGTAATCCATGGCGTGCGTACGGCCGAGCAAGTCAAGCTTGAGGCTCGCGTCGGTCGATTGGTCGACAAATTGGAGGCGCTGGCCAATGACACCAGCCGACCCAATAACGCCCTGGAAGCGGCAACGTCCGCGTTGGTGTTCCAAGTCAACGCGGCGGTCCTTGCCAAAGCACCCGAACGTCTGGTTGCGATATGGCCGCGCTTTGGTGACATCCTCGGCAAGGCGGAATGCCTGGGCGAGTATGACGCCGAGCGCTTGAGCCGCATGATCGA
Source organism: Pseudomonas guariconensis (assembly GCF_900102675.1). GTDB lineage: Bacteria > Pseudomonadota > Gammaproteobacteria > Pseudomonadales > Pseudomonadaceae > Aquipseudomonas > Aquipseudomonas guariconensis. The sequence continues at coordinate 258,151 of NZ_FMYX01000001.1, read as the reverse complement.
GGTCTTCGGCCACGTGGCCGGGACCGATCGCGGCTATCGTAGATTGGTGGACCAATTGTCCGATTTCGTCGTGAAACGCACGGGTGAAATTCAGGCCGCGCGGATATTGCTCAATCGATCGAGGCAATTGGAACTGGATCAAAACATGGAGTTGATCCGCCTGTTAGGTAAAGCCGTGCTGCTGCTCTCCAAGAAGGAAGAAGTCGACCGTTTGGTCGATGCACAGCTGCAATTGGGGCTGGCTTACCAGAGCGCAGGTCTGCATTGGGCGGCTCGTGCCAGCTGCACCGGCGCTGCAACTGCGCTTTTTATCGAGGCGGAGACCACTGGTGCGCTCTCTTCCCAGTTGTTTCCTGCGTTAATGAACACTGCCTGGCAAGCGCTTCAACTTAAACACCTGCCCGAGATGCTTAAGGCGCTGCAGCTCGCCAAAGGGTGCTTGAAAGCGGTGTCCTGTGATGACACCACGCGGCAGCGCGCGGATACACAACTCGCGGATTTCGACCGGCTCTTCGCCTGCCAGTTGCTGAATTTTGCTGCTGATGAGGCTCCACGCCTAGCGATACTCCCTGATGTTCTGCTCGCGCTCGACCTGCCCATCAGCAGGTTCACATTGTTATATTTGCTCGGCTATGAACACCTGTTGCGTGAGGAAGGTTGGGTTCCACAGGACGAATCCACTGAAAATATCGAGAAGTTCTTCAGCTTTTTGGCGAGCCAACCGTGCGTGAAAGAAGCTTGGCGTCCTGTGATTCTGAACGATGGCCATCACCAGGTCTTAGCTACCAAGGTGCTCGGCATGCAGGTGAACGTCATCCATCAACCCTCCGACACCGCCATCACGGTATCTGAAGCGATTGCAGGGACCCTAGAAGCATTCTTCGCGACTGCTTTTGAGGTGGAGGCCTATGCGCATGCCGAGCTGTTCGAGATCGAGGTTGTGGAAACGGATGGACCACAGGTCGACGTGCACATTGATCTTGAGCGTATGCGGGCCACCGTCGTCTGGCCTGCCGGTGTGTTTCCAGGTGCTCCACCCATGCACGCCCAGTTTCTGGATCTATTGCTGCGCGTCGCCACCAACGTTTTCACGGCAACCTGCCACATTAAAGAATTCGAAGTGGCGATTGAGCAGCTGTTCAAGTCCGATGCGGCCATGGGTCGCCTGGCGATGATCGGGTCTGTATGCAACAGTCGGGAGCGCATGTTCAATGGCGTTGCACGGCTGGACATGTGGAATGAGCGAAATCCCCACTGTTATGCGGCCAAACCTCACCGACCTCAGGTCAAACGCGAAACTGTGGCCGAGGCTCGCCTCGCTCAATCGGAGGAACAAAGCGGTAACACTGACTTTCCGGCGACGCTAAAGGACCACCGTCAGCTGACAGTGCGTTCCGTGATTGATGTTCACCTGTGGGATCGCGCCGGTTGGTTGGGGACCGCCTACGGCACGTTCAGCCACAACGCTCCACCCTTCATGGCACTCTTGTTCAAAGATCGCAGCAGTGCAATCAAGATTTTTGAACGCTGGCGCGATCGCTTCGGAGCGGTCGATAAAAACGAAGCCCTTCATATCAGCATCATCCGACAGCTGTACAATCAGCCAGCAACCCACTATGGGTTGGTCATTACATCAAGGCCCAGCGAAAGCGTGACGGACTCCCAGTATGAAAGCCTCGCATCACGCTCTATGACGATGACCCCTGAGACCGATATCAACCTTTGCAGATTTCTTGACGATCACCAGCGGGCAGGTTGTTACCTGCTGGTCCCGGCAGTGATGGAGCCTGAGCGGCCCCCAGAAATCATCAAGGATGTTTACCTCCTTAAAAGGAACTTGCATGTGAAGACAGCCGCCGAGGTTGGTCCCCATGACATGGAGCATCTGTTCCTGGTGTCCCGAGGGTATGCGACTACCTAGGCGCATCCCTCCAGGTGTTGCCGCTGACGGACTTGATAAACCCAGCTCGCCCTGAGATTACGCGCAGACGGGTACTGTCTGTGCATAGCGGTGGGCAAAGGTCAAACGGTGCATCTACGTGGCCGATGCTTGACAGTTATCCCCTCTCCTAAGCCTGTGTGGAGAGTTGCACTCCCCATGACTACCCGTTTGCGTTGCCACTGACCATTCATTTGCATTCGACCTGACCAGTTGTTTGCATCGGACTTGACCAGCGCACGGGGTGAGCCTTGACTGGCAGAAATCGACCAATAACTGCCTTCCCGGAGGACAGCAATCAGGCAGAAGCAGCCGGTCATCACTTAGTTTTGGTTGGCCGATTAAGGCTGTAACCGGTCATGGATATTTCTGTGCTGCCGACACGATTATCACCAGAGGTCATTCAGCGCGTCATGGGTTGATTGACCACTTGGCAGCGGTTACGCACCTGGCGGGACGAGAGCGCTATGACCGCTTGTACGACGCTTAAATCCGATGCGGTTCGAGAGCTGACGCCGGCGAAGTCAACTGACTTTGTTATCCAGTCGTGCCAGCAAGTGGTGCGCCGGATAGCGGGTACCCGCAGCGCTGATTTGAACGTGACGCGACTTGGTCAGCCGTCGAACGGCGAATCCATAACGAACACTGAATCCGCCGCCGGTTCCACGCCCTCATAAACGGCTACTGCGCCCAAGAATGGCGGCCTCCCCTCGCCTGAACTTGCCTACGATTGAGTGCTCGAAGCAGGCTGATAGACGTCAACACGCTTGTGAGTATGCTGGTGGTCCGCGTAGTACTCGTGCAGGTTGTGCGCCTCGGCCGACCGGTGATGAAAGCCACGCTCTCCCCACATGAGCCACACCAGCGCCTTGCCGGACTGCGTCAAGTAGCTGTCAAGAAGGTCACGACGCAGATAGCTGAAAGAACCACTGACCTGCGAGCCATACTCGCCGACTTCGCGGTACAGGGACGCCACGCCTGAAGCATCGTGCAAGTCCCATTTGCTGGCGCGATACCTGAGACTCAGAGCCTCACAGAGCAGTTTAGAAGGCAGGCTTGCACCGTTGTTCTGGTTCATCACGCTGTGGTAGCTCTCCCAGTTGTACTTCTGCACTGGGATGTCGACCGCGACGCCACTTTCTGACCACCGATCAGCGGACACCATGTATTCGGCGCGGTCGCCCTCCTGCTCATTAGCGTTAGGCAGACCCGGAATCGAGGAGAAAGGCATCTCACCCGCATAGGTGTAGTAGTAGCCTGGCTCCTCCGGAATAGCATCATTGCCGGGATACTCGAGACCGGTGAACAACATGCACAGACGGTCGACTTCTCCGCTGTCTACGAATAGACCGCGGAGGAAGGTAAAGACCTGTCGGTCATCAGCGGGAGCGTTTTGTTCGAGGAATCCGTCAAGTACTACCCACGGCCCGGTCACGCCATCAATCTCTGCAATCTCCAAGATGCCACAGTAGTCTGGTTGCGGCCCTCTCACTATCCAGTCACCAGCATCCGTCGGCTGACCACTGAACAAGTCTGGGAGCGGCAGGTCGATGCTCGCGGCCTCGAGCGGGAACGTCGGGTCGATGTCCGCATCTGAGGGGCGAGCGCCGCGTTCCTCAGCAAGAAGGCCCTGCACGTACCGTACCCCCCACATCTCGAAGTAAGCAATCCAGCCGTACTTCTTCCCGTACCTGTCGACCTTGTGCTTGTCATTACCCATACGAGGGCCGGAGTTCATTTGCTGGTCAACATCTTCGAACTGCTCAGGGTCATAGCCAAGTACCAGCATTCGCGAAACGAGTGCTGGCAGCACCTTCTGGTACTCTGGATTGCGGTCGTCGTAGTTCGACCGACGTGGAATCAGTCTCCCGATCGTATAGTTGCCGAAGTCCATTCGAATCGCCCCGCATTTCGCACGTTCGACCACCTCCGGAGCGTACTGCGGCATATTCGCAAACGGATTGGGTAGATGACTAAACGGTGGAAGGAGATGATCTGCCTCGTCCTCAGACATGCAAGCTGGATCCACCATCCTTGCGATGGCAATGATTCCCAAACAATACTGCTGGAAGAGAGCATGCCAAGTAGGATGCGTCGCGCTAGGCGCGAACATCGCTCGATAAATCTCACGCGCGAGGCTAGGCAGTGCCTCACGCATCTCCACAGCATTGATATCCGACCACGTGGTCAACGCTGCACCGTAGGCCGTGGCAAACATCCGCTCGGGGACGTATGGGTCTGAAACGGCAATTGACTCCACTGCCAGCCGGAAAAACTCCCTAGGCCGCTTGGCTGCGAATTCGTACAGGGTCTTGGTGGCCACGTCGCGCAGGCTTCTGGACGTCGACGTCAGCGTCCACATTACCCAGCGCGCTCGCCGGATCTCTCGCTCGTCTAGGTCCCCCAACTTCCACCTGATCGACAGGAATTCGAAGTCGTCTTTAACGTCCTCAGATCTCTCGCGAATTGCACCGTGCGCTCGAATGCTTCGATCATGCCAGGGCAGTGCGGAGTCGCAGCCCCCGCTTTCTGACCGATAATGGCCGTCGTGTCGCTAACGCCGAGTGGCTACGTTTGACCGACGATATCCGTCCTTTGCGAAGGACATCAATAGGTCGATTTCTGCCGATCACCGACGCGAATGTACTATTGTTTTGTCACAGGTCTCGGCCTGGTCAAAGATGCTCACCCGCTGTACCTCAAGCATTGCTATGACAGGTTCTAAACTCTCGCGACCGTTGTAATTCTCCGTAAAGAGCGCGTTCTTCACCGACCGGGTTACTTACACGGGGGCCTATCCCTTGATGCGAGAGATCGTCGCCGCGCTGCCAGAAGGTAGCGACTTGCTGAAACGTGCGCAAAGTGTGCTGAGCACCTCGGGCATGGTGTCGGGAGCGTATGGCTTTGCTGAACGGTATGGCGAGCGCCAGCCGCTACCGCGGCTGGCGCCGGTCAAGAACGCTGACGCCGTTTCTGCTGCAGGGTATCGCGCAACTGGCCTAACTGCACGTCCAGGGTCTGCGCACGAGCTTCGTGGGCTGCCGCGCTACGCTGCGCCTCCCCCAGCTCCACCTCGGCGCGCTGCAGGCGGTCCTGCAAAGCCTGTCGTTGCTCGCCCGCTTGCTGGGCGGTGAGGCGTGCCTGATCCCGCTGTTCGGTCAGTGCCACGCTCTGCGCCTGAGCAGTGCTGCGCTGTTCACACGCTTCGGCCAGGGCCTTCTGCGCGACCGCCAGTGTCTGTTGCACCCCCTGCAACTGACCTTGGGTGTCCTTGAGTTGGGCGCTCAGGCCCTTGCTCTCTTCGCGGACCCGATCAATCTCGCGATAGGCGCGGTCTTCGACATCGCGGGTATAGCGCTGTTGCTCAATGCGCGCCTGCTCGGCCTGTTCGCGGCTGTCGTGCAACTGCTGCCGCAGCTCGGCCACCTGCATCTGGGATTCGTCACGCTGCGTCTGCAGCGCGTCGCGTTGCGCGCGCAGGTCGTCGATTTGCGCCTGGCGCTGAACTAGCAGCTGTTCCAGATCGGCCAGGCGGGTTTCCACGCGTTGCCGTGTGTTGACGGCCTCAGCGGTTTGCTGCTGTGCCTGGACCACCTCCAGGCGGGCGCGGGCTTCCAGCGCTGCCAGTGTCTCGCGCTCCTCGGCCAGCACCTGGCGCTGGGTATCCAGGGCCTGCTCGGCGACACCTTGCGCCATCAGGGTGGCCTGCTGCCAAATGGCCACGAAGGCCTGCGCCACCTCCGCCGGCAAGCCGGGTAAGCGGGTTTCGCCGCGCAGGCGCCCGGCCAGTTGTTCCCACCATTGATCGAGCAAAGCACCGACCCGCGCCGGGCTGCCGCGTCCCAACTCCAGGCGTACCCGTTCCACCGTCGGCCGTTCGCCGCGGGCGAGCACCGCGTCTGCCGCGGCGAACACATCATTTTCTGGTACGCCTACTGCCATGCCCTAACCTCTCCCCATTTAGGTCTGATAATTAAATCTTATCCGAGCTAATCGTCATTAAACTTAATTAACAATACGGTATACGTGTCAAATAATACAATATATTAAGGATTGCCGTCTCAGTTCCACTGGCGGTGGATGCAGTGGCGCCTCGGTCGAGGCGTCTTCGCCGGGCACGGCGGCTAATACCGTGCGCAGTTACCAGAGCGCCCTCGCCTATTGGTCGGCCTGGCTTCAACTGCGCATCACCGGGCGCTCGGCGACGGCCCCTACCGTAGAGGTCGCAATGCAGTTCATCGTCGCTCACTTGGCCCACAAAGCTGGTAGGTAAAAAGCACGAGCCTCGCCACCCACTGACATCGCGCGCGTCGGCTGTGCTGTGGCAAACTGCCGGCTCTATTGGTTGTCCGATGAAATCGCCTCCCTATGCCTGAAGCACATCCCCGCCCTGCTCCCAACGTCAAGGCCAATGAATGCGAATCCGAACCGATTGCCCGTCGTGGGCGCCCGGTTGGCGATCGCGACGCCAAAAGGTCCGAGTTGCTGGCGGCGGCGATCGCGGTGATCGCGCAAGAAGGCTATGCCGGTGCCACCATGCGCAAGGTGGCGCAGCACGCCGGGTGCACCACAGGCGCGGTGACCTACTACTTCGCCAACAAGGAAGAAATGGTCAGTGCCGTTGCGCAGACCCTGTTCGACAAGGTCGACGCACTGCTGGACATCCACCTCGATCAGGTCGACATCAAGTCGCTCATTGAGCAGTGGCACCAATGGATCAGCCTTGACGAGCCAGGCAACTGGCTTGCATGGCTGCAACTGCTCACCCATGCCCGGCACCAGCCCGCGTTCGCCAGCGTCATCAAGCAGCGCTATACCAACTTCCGCGAGGTGGCCACTTCGGTGCTGGAGGCCGGCCAGCGCCAGGGCCAGGTCCGTGAAGATGTGCCGGCCGATGTGTTGGCCGATCACATTGCCGCGTTCAGTGATGGCTGGCTCATGATGCTGCCTTTCGAATCCGAGCCTGTCAGCGCAGAGCGCGGGAAGGCCTTGATTGACGCCTTCATTGTCATGATTTCTCCCCCTAAAACCGCCAAGTCCTAAGTCGCCTCCCGGTAAACCCGGCGCCTTCCCAGGAAGGCGTCACCCCACCAAACCGCTCGGTCTTCGCCGCCTTCCGTCGTCGCGCAACCGTCGCCCCGCGCCTTGCCGACCCAACCCAAGCACCAGGCCCCGATAGCGCCTGCCCTGCTTTTTTTGCAGGCTCTGGCGCCATTGCGTCTTGCATGTAAGCAAAACTCCTGTATTTTACAAAACACTTGATATAACAAATAAAACACAACCAAGTGGCAGGAGCGAAAATGGGCTTTAGCACCAAGACGCTGTCGCGATCCGAGCAGGCATGCCAGAACTGCCGGCTCCTTATTCCACAAAGACGCAGGTTGTCTGAAATGGACGACCTCACCTTCCCCCACCTCTCCCAACCTGGCCTCGGCCTGACCCTCCGCGCAAGCGGGTGGCCAATTCGCAACGGGGCACGGAGGGGCGCCATGATCACGTAACGCCAACTTCCGAAGGACAGCCCTTTGTCCGACGCGTAGCGATAGCAGGCCCTGCCAACAGCGCACCGGCTTTTGCGGCCCTGCTTGCCTGCGATTTGCCCTTCGTTCCGACGAGGCCCGCACAGCCCATGTTCAAAAAAATCTCGCTCACCTTGAAACTCTTCCTGCCACCCGCCATCGCCCTGTTCGGTCTGTTGCTGTTCGTGGGCTACACCGCGGTGCAACTGGACGACAACGACAGCCGATTGGTATCGCTCGAAAAGCAGCGCTACCCAACGCTGGAAGCTGCCGACAACGTGATCTTCCAGTTTTCCCGCCTGCCCGGCCTGCTCAACAGCGCCGTGGCAGCGGGCGAGCGGGACACCTTGGATGAAGCGAGCGACGTGCTGGCCGACGTCCATGCGCGGCTGCGCGACCTGGAACCGCTGACCGCTGAACGGGCCGACCGACACCGGGAGCTTCAAGCCTGGTCAGCGGCGATCAAGCGCTACGCCGATAACGCGCTCGCCTCCTCCGGCCAACTGCTCGACGGGGCCGCGTTCGATGATTTGCGCCCCCATTTCGACCGCATGGCCAGCGACCTCAAGAACGCCCAGGCGCTGGGCGAACAGTTTCGCAGCCACGCCTACGCCGACTTCCTGAGCAGCTTGACCCAGGTCCGCGCCGACAACGCCACCACCACGCATGTCGGCTACCTGCTCAGCTTTTGCCTGCTGCTGTTGGTCAGCGCCAGCGCGGCCTGGGTGATTCGTCAGGTCATGGGCAATGTCCGCGGCGTCATCGCGTCGCTCAGGACCATTGCCAGCGGCGATGGCGACCTGACCCGCCGCGTGCATGTCGACTCCTCGGACGAAATCGGCGAAATGATCGGCCTGTTCAACGGCTTGCTGGACAGCCTGCAAGGCACCCTGCGCCAGGTCATCGAAACCGCCGCGCCCCTGGAGCAGATGTCCCGCGAGCTGCACCGGCTCACCCAGGGCGCGGAGGACAGCGCGCGCTCGCAGCAGGAGCGCACCGAGTCCATCAGCAGTGACATCGACACCATGACCAACAGCATTCAAGAAGTGGCACAGCGCTCCGGACAGGCCTCCGAGCAAGCCAGCGCCGCGGCGCGCCAGGCGAACGAAGCCAGGCACAACATCGACATACTGTCCTCCAGCATCGGCGACCTGGGCAACAGCGTGCTCGGCTCGGTGCAGGCCATGGAACAACTGGAAGCAGAAACCCAGCATGTCGGCGCGGTGCTGACGGTGATCCGGAGCATCGCCGAACAGACCAACCTGCTCGCCCTGAACGCCGCCATCGAGGCGGCACGGGCCGGTGAGCAAGGGCGAGGCTTCGCCGTGGTCGCCGACGAAGTGCGCAACCTGGCCCAGAAAACCGCCGCTTCCATCGCGCAGATCCAAGACATCATCCAGCGCCTGCAAAGCAGCGCCAGCGGCGTCTTGCACGCGATGAACCTGAACGGCGAGAAGGCCAGGACAAGCATCGAGCGCTCAGAACATGCCACGCAGACCCTGGAGGCGATTACCAAGACCGTTCGCCAGATCGATGAGTTGAACGCCGGCATCGCCCGTTTCACCAACGAGCAGATCGGCCTTTCCCGTTCGATCCAGCAAGACACCGAGAAGCTGCAACAGGATACCCAGGCCACCACGCAAGGTGCCGACGCCACCGCACGGCTCGGTGAGCAATTGGTCGGTATGGGCAACCACCTTCGCAGCGCCACCGCTCAGTTCCGCATTTGACCCTTACCCACCACAAGAGCAGTTGAAGCATGCAAGGCATTAGAGCACTCGGTATCGCAGGCCTTATCGCGACCACCCCGGCAATGGCCCTGGACCAGGGAGACTATCGATTCAACGGCTTCGGCACTGCCGGCCTCACCCACCTGGGAGGCGAGGGTCAAGGACGGAGCTTCGGCATCAGCGGGCAGACCACGGACGCCTGGCGCGGTGACCAGCTCTCCCGGCTGGGCGGCCAACTCCAATATGGGCTCACCGACACGCTGGGGATGACCGTGCAGGGCACCCTCAAGCCGGAACAGGACACCTGGAAAGGCAACCTGGAATGGGCCTACCTCTCCTGGAAGGCGACCGAAGGCCTGACATTGCGCGCAGGCCGGCTGCGCCTGCCGATCTACATGTACTCCGAAACCCTCGACGTCGGCGTCACCCACCCTTGGTTGCGGCTGCCGGATGAGGTCTACAGCCAGGTCCAACTGAGCAACTACGAAGGCGCCGATGCCCTCTACACCCTGCCCACCGGCATCGGCTCCGTGACGCTCCAGGTGGCAGGCGGCCAAGCCGCCAAGCGCAACCTGTTCGCCATGGATGACCTGTACGACATCGACTACAAGAAAATCTTCGCGGCGAATGTCAGCCTGGAAACCTACGACTTCGGCACGCTGCGCGTCGGGTATGCCGAAGCAGACATCGACACGGACCTCAGTGCGTCGGTGGTCGCCCCTGGGGGAGCGCCCACGCGTGTCGACTTCCTGAGCCTGAACCGCAAGAAAGGCCGCTTCGCATCCATCGGTTACCAGTACGACAATGGCACCTGGGTCTCCTCGAACGAGTGGACCAGCAACAACACCGAAGGTGACCAGCAAGGCAGCATCGATGCCTTCTACCTCATGGGCGGGCGCCGTTTTGGCGACGTGCTGCTCCACCTCACTTACGCTCAGCTCGACGAAGACGCTGGCCGCCAGAGCTCCTGGACCTACGGCGTGAACTACAACCTGGCGCCGAACCTGGTGCTCAAGGGCGAGTACAAGCGGGTGGACATGCGCGGCAACGGCTACCGCGGCACCTTCGTGCAGAACGCCCAAGAGACCTTCGACCAGGCAGTCTTCGCGGCTAGCAACGGTGCCGCCGGCACTCCTTCGCGCAACTACGACGGCGATATCGTCAGCGTCGGCGTCGATTTCGTCTTCTAAGGAGCGCCACATGAAACCACTCATCACCGCAGTGTTCGCCGCAGCCCTGGCCACGGCCTGCACCCTGGCCCGCGCCGAAGTGGCCGTGATCGTGAATGCCAGCGCCAGCGCCGCACCGTCCCAGGCCGAGGTGGCCAACATATTCCTGGGCAAGAACACCAGCCTCAAGGGCCTCGACCAGAAAGGCTGGAACCCCACCAAGGAAAGGTTCTACAGCGCGCTGACCAACAAGAACGAATCTCAGCTCAAGTCGTACTGGTCAGGCCTGGTGTTCACGGGCAAGGGGCAACCACTGCAGAGCGTGGATGATGACGCCGCAGTGATTGCCAAAGTGGGCAGCGAGTCGAATGCCATCGGCTATGTCGACACCTCGGCCGTCAATGACAAGGTCAAAGTGCTCTTCACCCTGCCCTGAGCTTCGCCGCCTCCCTCGACCTGGAACGCCGAGGGAGGCGGTGCCTTGGTGCCCGCAAGCAAAGACCCGCACGGCTGCGACCTGCAAGCCTTGGTTGAGCCATTATTTACTCAAATGGGTGCCCTATGAGCCGTTTTCCTTCACAATGCCTGCACGATATGCAGTGTGGAATCTTCTGATGCACCTCCCTACCGATGAGCGCTTGCTCAAAGCGCTGGCCGACGCGATCGTCGTCCACCCCCGAGCCACCTTGAAGGAGCTGGCCGAGGCGGCGGGCGTGAGCAAAGCGACCCTGCACCGTTTCTGCGGCACCCGTGACAACCTGGTGAACATGCTGGAACGCTATGGCGACCAGATCCTCTCCCAGGTCATCGGCAACGCTGACTTGCACGGCGGCGACCCGACCGCAGCCCTGCATCGTCTCATCGTCGAGCACCTCAAGCATCGCGAGATGATGATCTTCCTGCTCTTCCAGTACCGCCCGGACTCGTTCGACGACAGCGAAGCGAACCGTCCGTGGCGGGCCTATGCCGACGCCCTGGATGCCTTCTTCCTGCGCGGCCAGAAGGCGGGAGCTTTCCGTATCGATATCAGCGCGGCGATCTTCACCGAAATGTTCCTGAGCATGGTGTACGGCATCGTCGATGCCGAACGACGCGGGCGGGCGGCCAGCGCGACGTCCGTGCAGACGCTGGAACTGATGTTCCTCGACGGCGCTGCGGCACCCGCCCGCTGACCTGACTGCGCACGCAAAAAAAAAAGCCCCAGGGCATCGATCCCTAGGGCGAAGTGGCTGGACATGCCAACCAAAGGAGGCCGTTTCAGCCCTTGCCCGACCACCCACCACCGAGTGCGCGGAACAGGTCGACCAACGCCAGTTGCCGCTGGGTACTGGCTTCGATGAAGGCCGCTTCGTTCACGTTGCTGTTGCGCTGGGCGTCCAGGTAGCGCAAATGGTTGTCCACTCCCCCCTCGTAACGTGCCTTGGCCAGCGCCAGGGTCGCACGACTGGTATCGACCAGGGCCCTTCGCGCAGCCTGCTCACGGCGCAGGGTGTCGGTGGCGGCCAGCGCATCGGCCACTTCGCGGAAGGCCACCTGGATCGCGCCTTCATAGGCGGCCACAGCCGAGTCCTTGCGTGCCTCGGCCAGGCTGAGCCCGGCCCGGTTGCGCCCGGCGTCGAACAACGGCAGCGACAATTGCGGCATGAAGGTCCAGCTACGCGAGCCTCCGTCGAACAGCCCGGACATCTGCGCACTGGCGGTCCCAAAGCTGCCGGTCAGGCTGATACGCGGGAAAAACGCTGCCCGCGCCGCGCCAATATCGGCGTTGCGCGCCCGCAGCCGATGCTCGGCGGCGAGGATGTCCGGGCGACGTTCGATCAGCGCCGACGGCGCGCCCGGGGCGATGTCCTGCAGGACCATCGGCGCCTCGTCGCGCTCGGCCGGGATCGCCTTCGCCGCGTCCGCGCTGCCCAGCAGCAGCACCAGGGCGTTGTAGGCCTGGCGCTGCTCGCGCACGATGCCTTCCAGCTCGGCCCGCGACTGCTCGACCAGCCCCAGCGCCTCCTGGTGATCCAGCGCCGTGGCCGTGCCGGCGGTGCGCCGCTGGCCGACCAGGGCCAGCGAATCCTCGCGGCTGGCCAGGGTCTGGCGGGTCAGCGCCAGGCGCCGCTCGGCGCCGTCCAGGGTCAGGTAGGCCTGGCTCACCTCGGAGATCAGGGCGATGCGCGCGGCACGCGCGACTTCCTCGGTGGCCAGGTACTGTTCCAGTGCCGCATCGCTCAGGCTTTTGACACGGCCGAACAGGTCCACTTCGTATTCCGGCAGCGACAACCCCACCTGATAGGTGCTGCTGACCCCTTCGCGGCCATCGCTCGACAAGTCGGTCGGCAAGTGCTGGCGGTTGCCGGAAGCCCCGGCATTCAAGCCCGGGACCCGGTCGGCACGCTGGATGCGGTACTGCGCGCGGGCCTGCTCGATATCCAGCAGGGTCTGGCGCAGCGAGCGGTTGTTGTCCAGCGCGGTCCCCACCAGCTGGCGCAGGGACGGGTCGACGATGAACGCCTGCCAGTCCAGTTGCTCCACCGCCCGGCCGCGATGGCCGGCGGCATCGCCCCACGCGGTCGCCACCGGCGCCTCGGGGCGCTGGTAGGTCGGTGCCAGGGAGCAGCCGGCCAAAGTGACGGCCAGCGCGAACGGAATTGCAAGATTGCGCATGAGCATCACTGGGTTACCTCGACAGCGTGTTGCACGGGGGCCGGCTTGCGCTTGAGCAGCTTCAGCACGAATACGAAACAGATCGGCACGAACACCACGCCCAGCAAGGTGGCGCTGAGCATGCCGCCGATCACCCCGGTACCGATGGCGCGCTGACTGGCCGCACCGGCGCCGGTGGCGATGGCCAGCGGCACCACGCCGAGGATGAAGGCCATGGAGGTCATCACGATCGGGCGGAAACGCAGGCGCGCGGCCTCGATGGCGGCGTCGCTCAGGCTGTAGCCCTTCTCCCACAGTTCCTTGGCGAACTCGACGATCAGGATGGCGTTCTTCGCCGCCAGGCCAATGATGGTGATCAGGCCGACCTTGAAGTACACGTCGTTGGGCATGCCGGTGAGCGTCACCGCCCACACCGCCCCCAGAGCACCGATCGGCACGATCAACATGACCGTCAGCGGGATCGCCCAGCTCTCGTACAGCGCCACCAGCAGCAGGAACACCACCAAGATGGCCAGGGCGAACAGGCTGGCCGCCTGGCCGCTGGACACCTTCTCCTGGTAGGAAAGGCCCGTCCAGGCGTAGCCGATACCCGGCGGCAGCTCGCTGACCAGGCGCTCCATCTCGGCCATCGCCTGGCCAGTACTATGCCCCGGCGAAGCGTCGCCGGCGATGCGGATGGACGGGTAGCCGTTGTAGCGCACCAGTTGCACCGGCCCCTCTTCCCACTGGGTGGTGACGAAGGCGCTGAACGGCACCTGCTCGCCGTTGGCATTCGGGGCATAGAGGCGCAGCACGCTTTCGGGGGTCATGCGTTCGCCTTGCTCAGCCTGCACCACCACGCGCTGCTGGCGCCCGGCATTGGTGAAGTCGTTGATCACCGCCGAACCGAAAGCCGTGGCCAAGGTGCTGTTGATGGCCTCGAAGCTCACCCCCAGTGTTCGGGCTTTTTCCCGGTCGATGTGCACACGCAACTGCGGCGCCTCGGCCAGGCCTTCCATCATCGCATAGAGAATCACCGGGTTGCTGTTGGCGCGGGCCAGCAGTTGGTCACGGGCGGCGAGCAGCGCTTCACGGCCAAGGCCACCACGGTCCATCAGACGCAGGGCGAAACCGCCGGAGTTGCCCAGGCCGTCGATGGGCGGCGGCATAACCGCGGTGATGGCACCATCACCGTTGGCGGCGAACTGCGCATTGATCGCTGCCGTTTCCGCCTCTGCCGATTGCGTCTTGTCACGCTGCGACCAGTCCTTGAAGGTGGGGAACGCCAGCGCGGCGTTGTCGCCCTGACCCGAGAAACTGAAGCCGCTGACGATGAACGAGTTGGCCACCGCCTCACGAGACATCAGGAATTTTTCCAGCGTCTCGGCGGTGTGGTCGGTGCGTACCCGGCTGGCGCCTGGCGGCAACTGTACGTCGACGACGCTGTAGCCCAGGTCTTCAGCTGGCACGAAGGCCTCCGGTAGACGCAGGTAGGAATAGCCCAGCACCACCAGGATGCCGACATACGCCAGCATCCAGCGCCCGGCACGCGCCACCAGCCCGTTATTGAGCAACGAATAGCGCTCGGTGATATGGGCGAAGCCACGGTTGAAGGCACCGAAGAAACCGCCCTTCTCATGATGGCCCTGAGGCACTGGCTTGAGCAGCGTGGCGCACAGCGCTGGGGTGAAGGTCAAGGCCAGGAAGCCGGAGAACAGGATCGAGACAGCCAGAGACACAGAGAACTGCTGGTAGATCACCCCCACCGAACCGGACATGAACGCCAAAGGCAGGAATACCGCCGCCAGTACCAGGGTGATACCAATAATGGCCCCGGAAACCTGCCCCATGGCCTTGATGGTCGCCTCCACCGGCGACAGGCCTTCCTCGGCCATCAAGCGCTCGACGTTCTCCACCACCACGATGGCGTCGTCCACCAAGATGCCGATGGCCAGCACCATGCCGAACATGGTCATCATATTCACCGAGAAGCCGAGCAGCTTCATGATCATCAGCGTCCCGAGCAGGCACACCGGTACCACGATCGAGGGCACCAGGGTGTAGCGGACGTTCTGCAGGAACAGGAACATCACCAGGAACACCAGCACCATGGCTTCGATCAAGGTGTGGATCACCTTCTCGATGGCCACGTCGACGAAGCGCGAGGTATCGTACGGCACCGAATACTCGACCCCTTCGGGGAAGAACTGCGACAGTTCGGCCAAGCGCTCCTTGACCAGCGTCGCGGTCTGAATGGCGTTGGCGCCCGGCGCCAGCTGCACCGCGCCGGCCACCGCCGGGTGGCCGTTCAGGCGTGCCGACAGGTTGTAGTTCTCGCTACCGATGGCCATGCGCGCGACATCACGCAGGCGTACGCTGGAGCCATCCGGGTTGGCGCGCAGGACGATGCCGGCGAAAGCCTGCGGCGTGTCGAGGGTGCCCTGCACCGCCAGGGTGGCGGTCAGTTCCTGCTCGCTGGCGCCCGGCGTGCTGCCGAAGCTGCCGGCCGGCACCTGGACGTTCTGGCCGCGAATCGCCGTGTTGATGTCGTCGATGGACAGGCCATAGCCCACCAGTTTCTGTGGGTCCACCCAGACCCGCATGGCCGCTTCCGAGGCGAAGAACTGCAGCTTGCCCACGCCAGGCACGCGCAGCAGTTCGTTGTTGATGTTACGCGCGGCATAGTCGGCCAAGGCCGTGGTATCGCCACGGTTGCCAGCCGTGCTGGTCAGGGCGTAGATCAGCAGGAAACCGGAACTGGCCTGCTCGACTTTCAGCCCTTGGGTCAGCACCGCCTGAGGCATGCGCGCCTCGGCCTGTTTCAAACGGTTCTGCACATCGACCTGCGCCATGTCCGGGTCGGTGCCTGGCTCGAAGGTCACCATCACTTCGGCCACGCCGTTGGAGTTGTTGGTGGACTCGTAGTACAGCAGGCCCTTGGCGCCATTGAGCGACTGTTCGATGATGCTGGTCACCGACTCCACCATGACCTTGGCCGAAGCGCCGGGGTAGGAGGCGGTGATGGAAATCTGCGGTGGCGCCACGTTGGGGTACTGGGCCACGGGCAAGGATGGAATCACCAGCAGGCCCGCCAGTGAAACGAACAACGCCACGACCCAGGCGAAGTTCGGGCGATGGATGAAGAATCTGGACATCTCACTTCCCTCGCATCACTGGGCGGCAGCCGTTTGTTTCTGGGCAGGCGCCACCGGCATACCGGGGGCCAGCCCGGCCGGGCTGCCGACGATCACCTGATCACCCGGCTCCAGCCCCTCGGTAATCTGCCAGCGCGAACCCTGCATCACGCCGGTTCGCACGACGCGTGCCTCAGCGATACCATTGGCGGCGACCAATACCCGCGCCTGGCCGTCACTGCCTCGCTGGACCGCACGCTGAGGAACCAGGATGGCGTGGTTGTCGGTGCCTTGCGGCGTGCGCACGCGCACATACATGCCCGGCAAGAGGGTGCCGTCCGCGTTGTCGAAACGCCCCCGCAGGATGACCTGGCCGGTACCGCGGTCCACACTCACATCGGTGAACATGAGCTCGCCCGAGCGCTGGAAATCGGTGCCTTCCACTTGCGCGGTCAGGCGCTGGCTGTCGGCCGAAAGTGCGCCGTCCTTCACCGCTTGTCGCAGGCGCAGCGCGTCAGCGGCAGACTGCGTGAAGTCGATGTAGATCGGGTCGAGTTGTTGGATACGCGCCATCAGCGTCGCATCCCCCTGCCCCACCAACGCGCCTTCGGTGGCCAGCGCACGGCCAATGCGTCCGGAGATCGGCGCAGTGACAGTGGCGTAGCCCAGGTTAAGGCGAGCGGCCTGCACATCGGCCTGCGCGGAACGTACCGCCGCACGGGCACTGCGCAACTCGGCAGTGGCGCTGTCGAAGTCCTGCTGGCTGACCGCCTCGATCTTGACCAGCGGCTCATAGCGCTTCACACGTGCCTGGGCTTCCTGCTGCATGGCCTGGGCACGGGCGAGGTCCGCCTCGGCGCGGGCCAGGGCGGCCTTGAACGGCGCCGGGTCGATCTGGAACAGCACATCCCCCGCCTTGACGTCAGCCCCTTCCTCGAAGCGCTTGTGCAACACGATACCCGGCACCCGCGCCCGCACCTCTGCGACGCGCATCGGCTCGACCCGGCCCGGCAACTCAGCGGCCAAGGTCACCTGCTCGGAGGCCAACGTCACGATTTCCACCGGGTAGCTCGCATTGGCTGCACCGTACTGCTCTGCTGCGGGCTCGCACCCGGCCAAGGCAATCGCCACAGCGAGTACGCCCACTCTTATCGAACCTGTCTTGCCCATCACTCACCCGAGCCTTGATTGAAAACGGGGCGAATGCTACTTTTCAAACCCAGATGAGTCAATGATGTCTCATATAAATCAAACAAGGCTCCTCATGATCACTTCAGGCTTCCCACCTTCATCGCTTCCCGCCAAGCTGGTGAATGCCCTCTATGCCGCTGCCGCCTTGCGGCCCAGAGCGTCCATGGGTGAACTGGCGGCGTTGGCGGGCATCAGCCGGGCCACCTTGCAGCGTGCAGCACGACCTCCGGTTCTATCTGGAACGGCTCGATGCATTGTTCTTCAGCGGCCAGCGACAGGGTGTATTTCGCGCGGATGTCACCGCGGCATTGCTGACCGAGATGTTCGTATCGCTGTTGCATGGCATGGTCGATGCCCGCCAACGAGGGCGCGCGCCGAGGGAGAGTGCAACGGTGCTGGAGAACGCGTTCCTGCAGGGCATTGCAGCGCGGGCGCCCTGTTGAGCGCCCGCATAGAGGCAACAGCCGTGAGGCCGCTATTGCGTCAAAGGTAGGGAATGAACGCTATTGCTCGTCGCCATCGAGCGGCGTACTCCAGATCACCAGCTCAAGGGCAGCGGCGATCTGGATGCGATGGTCGGCAAGCGGGACAGGCAGCAGGTCCTGGGCGCGCTCCAGTCGGCGCAGCAAGGTGTTGCGATGCGTACGCAGTACCTCGGCGGTCTGGGTGATGTTGCAGCCATTGGCCAGGAAGGCGTGCAACGAATGCTGAAGTACCGTGGGCTCGGTCGCCAAGCGCCCCAGGGTGCTCAAGACGAACTGCCTGGCCGCGCGGGCATCTTGGGTCATCAGCGACACCATCCTCACCTGATCGATCGTGGCAACGGCAGGTGAACCCGCCAACCGGCCCATCAACCGCTGGGTGGTCAAGGCTTCCAGGTGCGAGCGCCGGAAGCCATTCATCCCCGCGCCCGCCGAACCGATTGCGGCGCGTATCTTGGGAAATTGTCGAGCGACACCTTGCAAAAGGTTCAGGTCCAGCGGCTTTGCCGCATTGCACCAGGCCCACAGGGTCGCAGGGCCCGCGAATACGATCAGAGGCGCTACCGTACCCGTGAGCTGCGCCAGGGCTCGCGCCATATCTTCCAGCGGGCGAATCTCGGCGTCCGGGGTTTCGCTCCAGACGAGGCAGGCGTGATGCCTCTGAGCCAGGCTGTAGCCCAGTCGCCTGCCAAATTGCTCGGCGTCCACATCCCTGCCGTCGAGCAGCCGGCTTACGAGGCTGCGTTTATCGATAGGGTCGTCATGGGCCTGGGCGCTCTTTTCTTCGAGGATGATCTGGGTCACCACACGCATGTTGCTGTCGATGAACGTCGAGATCGACCGCGACGAGACCTCCAGGAACTCCGCGAGCAGCGCGGGATCCTGCGTCAGGCTGAAGGCCATCTTCATCCACAGGTCCCAGGCTGCGTTCTGTGTCGACCTTGCGACATTCATCAGCAGCTCGGAGAGCCCCCTGCGGGCGAGCTCCCTGGCCGTGTCCACCATGTCAGCAGACACGTAGGGCTCCACCGGCTCCCCAGGGCGCTGCAGATTGGCATTGGCCCAGTGCAGCAACTCTGCCCGATTGGCGCGCCGGCACGCGGCGAGGATGACCGGATCCTCCAGCAACTTGGCATCTTCCGGTGTAGAAAACAGTGCCTGGTTCAGGCGCTCGATCCACTCGGGCGGCAGCGCCTGAGCGAGTTCGGCACCTTTGCGCATGAGCTCGCGAACGGCTTCCGAGGGGCGTGGCCAGGGGAATGGCGTGCTGGTCATGATCAGTGCAAATCGCTCAAAAATCGTCTGGTAAATGGTGCAGTTCGTACCTTGGCTCAAGGCCAGGGGAAACCTAGCATGAACTCACTGCCTGAACAAAAAATACAAGGAGGCACCGTGACGCTTCATGTCCCTTTTTTGGGTTTAGCGCAGTGGCAAGCGGGTTTGTTTCCTGATGCCAGCAGTTGGGGGGATCAACCCGCCTGCGCCAACCGTTCTTTCAATCTGGAGTGTTCTCAATGTCAGCCTCTCGCGACTCCATGCCAAGCCTGCCCGTGGTAACCCGCTCGACTTCAGCGCAAGAGATTGCGCTGCTGAGCGACCAAGCAGGAGCGGTCATCATTCGCAACTTCATGACCCCCGAACAAGTCGTGCGGATCAACAACGAACTCGACGCTCCCTTGGCCGCGCTCGATGCCGGCTCCAAGCATGAGCACGCGCTGATCGCCGAGTTCCACGGCCATCAGACCAAACGGCTCACCAACCTCGTCACCCACAGCAAGACCTTTCGTGAGGAAATCCTCGATGACGACCTCTTCCACGAACTGGGAAACGTGCTTTTCGCCCCGGAGTGCGGAGACTGGTGGCTGACCACGGCCCAGTTGATCGAGATAGGCCCGGGCAACAAAGCGCAAATGCTGCACCGCGACATGGCGCAGTACCAACCGTTCGTGGCCATGAACAAACATGCGCCACGCGCCATCACCAACCTGATGCTGGCGCTGACCGATTTCACCGAGGAAAACGGCGCCACGCGCTTGATTCCGGGGAGCCAGGACTGGGATGACTTCAACGACGTCGGAACCCCAGAGATGACGATCCCCGCCCTGCTGAAAGCCGGGGATGCCGTGCTGTTCGGCGGCAAGGTCGTTCACGGTGGCGGGGCCAACGTGACCGCCGACTATTACCGTCGCGGGCTGACGATCCCGATGCAGGCTTCGATCATCACGCCTGAAGAAGCCTACCCGTTGATCGTGCCGCTCGAGCTGGTGCGCACGCTTTCTCCACGCGTTCAGAAGATCCTCGGTTTCCGCTCCCAATACCCCAATGGCAGCCCTGGCCTTTGGCAGCATAACTACGCAGACCTGGCGGATTACCTTCAGCTCTAGCATCCAGCGTTGACTTGCCTGGCCCTGAAGGTGCCACGACCATCCAAACGCCCAGGCAAGGAAACAGGCCAGGCATCGGTTTGCGATGCCTGGCCTTTGAGCGCCAGCCCTTCACTCCCGATAAGGCATTACCCCACGACGTGAAAACAGAACCGGTGTGCCATCGGCATTGAACAGCGCCGCCGTCAGCGATAGGCCATCAGCCGACTGGGTTTCCTCGAAACTGTGTCCACCATCGCTGCTCTGCACCATCAGCCCGTCCAACCCGACCGCCAGCACACGAGAGCCCGCTACCGCGACGCAAGTGACAGAGCCCTTGCTTTGCGTGGGCACTCGGCGAAAGCCCTTGCCGTCCGCTGAACCCTGCAACAAGGTACCGCGCTGGCCACCCAGTAGCAGACGCCCATCGGCCAGTACCGCGCCTGACCACAGGGTGCCTTCGTAGCCGGTATCCAGGTAACGCCAATTCTTCCCGTGGTCTTCGGAATGCAGCACCTGCCCATGCTCGGCCGTGGCGTAAAGCGTGCCGCGGCTGTCGGCAAACAGCCCCATCAGGTTGAGGTCGGCCCGCTTGGCCCCGGGCGGCGCTTGCACCGCCTGCTCAGCCCACGTCAGCCCCCCATCCTCGGTCGTCAGCACCAACGACCAGAGCCCTACCGCCACGCCCTGCCGGGCATTGAAGAAGTGCACGGCGAACAGCGGTCGGTCTTCTTCGGTGGCCAGGCGCTGGACCTGCCAGGACTCCCCACCATCGGTGGTGGCCAGGATCGCGCCCCAGTGGCCCACCGCCCACCCGCGCTTGGCATCCACGAACGACACCCCCGTCAATGGCGTGGACAGCGGTACCGACCTCGCCTGGCGCCACTGCTTGCCCTGGTCGTCGGACAACAACACGACACCGTGGTCGCCCACGGCAACCACGCGCTCCCCGGCCCAGCTGGCGGCCAGCATGGTGGCCTGCGTGGCATTGCTCGCCTGTACGGCCGGCACGGCCTGCAACGGCGCGGCCTGAAGAGACATCAGCGGCAATGCTGCTGCGAGCAAGGCCGCGGTGAATGAAACCCTGAATTTCATGCTTCTCTCCTCAGTGCACCAGCGCACCGATCATGCGCACGGGACGCTTACGCGGGAACACCCGCTCCAGCCAGACGGCAAAGGCCGGCAGCACGGTCATGGCCATGACCATGTTGACGATGAACATGAAGGCCAGCAGCTTGCCCATGTCAGCCTGGAACTTGAGCTCCGAGAACGCCCAGGTGGCCACGCCCACGGCCAGGGTGATGGCGGTGAAAATAGTGGCGACACCCACCTCGAGTAGCGCGCACTCGACCGCCTTGGTAATCGACTGGCCATGGGCCAGGTGCAGTTGCAGGCGATTGTAGATATAGAAGGCATAATCAACGCCAATGCCCACCGCCAGCACCATCACCGGCAAGGTGGCGATGGTCAGGCCGATCTGCAGTTCCTTCATGAACCAGTAGCCAATGAAAGTGCCGATAGTCAGCGGCAGGCAACACACCAGGACCGCTCGCAGGTCCCGGTACACCACGAACACCAGCAATGCGATGGCGGCATAGACATACAGCAGCATGGGGGTTTCGCTTTTTTCCACCTCTTCGTTGATGGCGGCCAGGACGCCGGCGTTACCGGACGCGAGGCGAACCGAAATGCCTGGCATCGGGTACTCGCTGCGAAACGCCTTGGCGGCGTCCACCACTCGGTTGATGGTGGTGGCCTTGTGGTCTGCCAGGTACAGGTGCACCGCCGACATGTTGCAGTCGGTGCGCATCAGCCCGGGCGTACGCGCCACCTCGGTGGCCAGCGCGGCGTAGTTCATCGGGTCGATGGGCACCGCCGCCATCTTCGGGTTGCCTTCGTTGTAGCCCTCGTTGAACTGGCGCATGTTGGTGGAGAAAGACGCGACCGACAGGACACCGGGCACCCCCTGCATGGCCCACACGAAGCGATCCTGGTACTGGCCCAGGGCGACATCCTCGCAGGCCACCTGGCTGCCTTCGCTGGAAGCGGCCTTGTTGACTTCGAACACCACGCTGAGCCAGTCCAGACCTATGTCGTAGTTGCTGGCGATGGAGACCGCATCGCGATTGAAGCGCGAATTCTCGCGCAATTCCGGCGCGCCCGCCTGCAGCGTGCCAACGACACGGTCATGGCTTTGCCAGATCGCCACCAGGAACACCACCAAGGCCGCGCCAAGCACCCACTGCGCCTTGCGCGGTTCGGCGAGCCGGGCCAGGCCACGCAGCCAGCGGGTGCGACGCTGCCGGGAAATTTCCTGGGCGGCCGCATACTTGTCATCGACACGTAGCAAGGACGCCATCAACGGCAACATCACCAGGTTGGTGATGATCTTGTAGGCCACGCCAAGCGAGGCCGTGATCGCCAGCTCCCGCACCATCGGGATCGGGATCAACAGCAGCGTCACGAAGGAAACCAGCGCGGTCACCAGCGCCAGCGTCCCGGGAATCAGCAACCCCGTGAAGCTCGAGCGCGCCGCCTCTTCGGCGCGCTTGCCGATGGCGATCTCGCGCACGATGAAGTTGATTTGCTGCACGCCATGAGAAACCCCGATGGCGAATACCAGGAAGGGCACCAGCACCGCCAGCGGGTCGAGCCCGTACCCCAACAGGCGCAGGCTGCCGAACTGCCAGACCAGCGAGGCCAGCGAACAGACCAGCGCCAGCAGCGTGAAGCGCAGGGAGTGGCAATACCAGTACACTGCCCCCGCCGTCAGCAGCAACGCCAGCAAACAGAACTCCAACACCGCTGAAGCCCCGTCAGCGATGTCGCCGATCTGTTTGGCGAAACCGATGATCTGGATTTCGAAATCGCCATCTTCGAACTGCTGGCGGATCTCTTTTTCCAGCCTGTGGTTGAACGCCACGTAGTCCAGGTGGGCGCCATGGGTGTCGTACTCGTTGAGTTCCACCGTGATCATCGCGCTGCGCTGATCACGGGAAACCAGCGTGCCGATGAAACCACCCTGGGCAGTGGAGTTGGCGATCGTCGCGATGACCTGGTCATCCAGGTGCTCGGGAGAAACCGTCCCCGGTACCAGTGGATCCGCGCGAAAACCCTCTTCGGTGATTTCGTTGACGAAGGCATTGGGCGTCCACAACGAACGCACGCTGCTGCGCGAAACACCCGGAAGAAAGGTCACCGCCTGGGTGACGTCATACAGCCGTTTCAGACCTGCGGAGCTCCAGATATCGCCCTGTCGGGCCTTGACCACGAGGGTCAGCCGGTTCGCCCCCAGCAGGTCATTGCGGTAAGCCTCGAATGTCTCGATGTATTCATGGCCTACCGGCAATTGCTTTTCGAAGCCGGCATCCATGCGCAGTTGCACGGCGAACCAGCCCATGATCAGCGTGAACATCGCCAGGCTCGCCAGCACCAGACGACGATGCCCGAACAACACACCCTCGACACGTGACAACAGGCCACGTGCCGGGGCTTCAGATAGCTTTACAGAACCGTTCACGGCAAGCCTCACAAGGTGCGGGAGATCGCGATGCCGACATAATCGCGGTCACGATAAAGCTGGTCGTAGGGCGTCTCGCCGCCCATGAACTTCGCGTAGTTGAGGGAAATCTGCCAACTGGCCGGGTTTCGCACGAAGTTCAGGTACAGGTTCATGCTGCTCGCGTCTTCGGTGAAGGTCGCACTCAAGTTCGGCGTTCTGCCCCCCAGCGAGCGCGAATAGAAGACACCTGGAGTGACCTGCCAGCCCGGTAACAAGGTGCCGTCGTAGGTCAGGCTGAAGTCCAAATTGATGCCCGAGGACGTCTTGTCGCCACGGGACTTGGGTGCTGTCGCAGGGTCCAACTGCCAGGCATTGAGCCCCGCGGCAAGGGGCTCGCCATTGAACTCGTCATGCAGCCCGGGGTAATGGATGACCACCAGTTCCGACAGCAGGGTACCCGTGCTGGCTCCGGTGAAATCGAGCAGCGTCGGGGAGTTGGACGGTGTGAAGCTGTAAAGGCCGGTGAGGTGCCACTGGAATTTCTTTTCGTCTTTCCAGCACTTGCCCCCATTGCTGGAACACAGGTCGACAACAGGGTTGAGCATGACCGAATCCTTCGGCCGGTAAGAAAGCTCTGTACCCACTGCCCAGTCACCGATCGGCATGTTGGCACTGACGCCATACATCATCCGGTCTTCCTGGTATTCCCAGGTCGGTGCCGCCGCGAAGGTGTTAGGGTCAAGAATGGCGACGCGCAATGATGGCAACTTGTCGTGATAACGCATCACGTAGAAGCCATAGTTGATGTCGCTGTCTTCCGGCTGCCAACGCAGCGAAAGGCCCCACTGGCCGCTGTCGCGGGCGTCTTTTTCGGAGAACCCATAGTCTCCCCTGCCCTCACCCAGCGCGTTGGTAGTGGACCAGTAGCTGCCCACCGGCGGCAACTCGCTCTTGTTCCAGCGAAATTGATAGTAGGCCTCGACGTTGACACCCGAGCCCAGGCCCGAGGCGACACTGAGCATCGGCGCGGGCAGCACGGCCTCCTTGAGCTGCACGCCAGGGCGCGCCAAGGCTTGGTAGTCGTAGGCGTTGGTGTTGTTGATGCCACCGGCCACGAACAGGCTTTCGCCCCAGTTGATCACCTGGTTACCCAGGCGCGCGCGGACCCGCTGCCCGCCCACGTTGAATCCTTTGCTCACCCAAAGGTCCAGCAGGCGAGCCTTGAAGGCGAGGTCGTCACGCGCGTCGTCACTCAGCCCGTTGCTACCGACGCTCTCAGGGGTGTTGAACGACAGCGTGCCGGTGGTATCGGTGGCAGCGAAGTCGCGGATCCAGGTGCCACGCGCCATGAAGGTGACGTCCTCGGGCATCTTGAGCAACAGCTCATGGGTGCCCTTGAGGTAGTTGGTGAACATGTCGCCGCGGTCGTAGTTCAGGTCGCCCTGGTCCGCCACGCCGGAGCTCTGTGCCAGGCAGCCGGAGGGCACGTTGTGCCCGATCGGCCCCTGGTTGATCAGGTTGCAGCCCCGCGACTCGGTACGCAGGCCCATGCCTGCGGTGATCGTGGAATCGAAGGAGCCATTGAGGGTTTCGGTTTCAAATGTGAACCCCATTGCCAAGGGGGTTGCGCACACGATGACAAGGCCTGACGCTTTCGTAATTATTTTTTTCATGTTGGCTCTCGATCTGGCGTCGGTTTAGCGCTCGCTGATGGCTCGCAGATTGTCGGAGGTGAAGAAGTCGCGCTTCAGGCGAGGGTTGCCACTGTCTTCGGTGATCCAGCGAATATCGTTCTTGCCTGCCCCGATGGAGGTCATGTCGAAGAGGTAACGACCCTCGGCCAGGTTGTACTGGACCTGGGCCTGCACGTCGCAAGCGCCGGTCTCGAACACGGGAATCGAGAACCCTTCACGCACCTTCCAGATCTGCCCTTGCTTGTCGAAGTCGACGGCCAGCAGCGGGTTCCAGCTGTCCTCGTCGATGTAGAACATGCGTTTGGGCGCTTGGTGGCGCATGCCTTGGCGAACATTGGCCTCGACGACCCAGACGCGATGCAGTTCATAGCGACGCGACTGCGGCGAGATCGAGTCGTTGCCAGCGAACGCCTCCACCTTGGCAGCGGTGTCGTAGGCACCGAAATCGTTGTAAGGCACCAGCAGTTCCTGCTTGCCGATCAGTTTCCAGTCGAAACGGTCCATGGTGCCGAAGAAGATGTTCGCCTCGTCCACGGTGTACTGGTTGTCGAGGCCGATCTGTGGCGCGTCGTAGGAATACGACGGCATGCGCCGCACGCGACGCTGACCAGGGAAGTAGTAGAAGGTCGTGGCCTGCTCGCCGGCCACAGCCGTTTGCACGGCGGATTGACCGGCCAGCGCAGCGGGCTCCAGGTAGTTGAAGAAGGTCGCGTTCTCCAGCCGGCCATAGGAAGAGAAAAGCGCGCTCCCCTTCTTGCCCCAAGGGGTCAGGAAGAAGGTGTCGGTCGACTGGCGCAACCATTCCCCGCCCTTGCGCGGAGAAATGCCTGAAATGCTCCGGGGAATTTCCACGCCGACGCCGCGATAGCGCATCTTCATGTTCCACATCACCTCGGCCCCAGTGCTGGGCATTGGGAACGGGATACCGGGTACATGGGCTTCTTCAAGGGCTACACCGGCAGCGTCGAGCTTGGCAAAGCCAACGTTTTGCCTGGTGTTCTCGATCACGAAATCCGGCGCGCTGCAGGTACGACGGGTCGGGTAGACATCCATGCGATAGCCTGGGACTTTCTTGAACAGTTCGAGCTGGCCAGGGGACAGCTTGCTCGCATGCTGTGTCACATTGTTCGCGTCGATGCTGTAGAGGGGCTTATCACCCTTGAACTTCCAGTGCTCCCCTCGTACCTGGCCGTAACTCCACCCCGCCCCCTGCTGCCCTGGCTGTGCCCAGGCCGGAATATCCCCGCTTGAACTCGCTGCGCTCTCACCGCCCAGAGGGGTCAGCTTCGAACCCAGCGCCTCAGGCTCCTGGGTCGCTGCCTGAACCGAGCAGATCGCGGTCGATACCGCGCAAGCCAGCAGCAGTTGCCTGAAAACACGGCGAGCGGACACTTCACCTTCCAGCCGTTCAGTCACTTCTTTCATTGCAGGATCCTCAACAAAGGGCTTTGACCGTGGCTCGACTTTCCAGACGGAAAACCAGCCCTGTCACATCTCATGATCAACTGACCTGATCAACCGATCATGTCGCAAGATCATGACGCAAGCCATATGCCAGAATCCTAATGAATAAATATATTCTTTTAATATCAATTAGTTAGATGATACCCCCTGCGGTGGACGCAGCGCTTTCATGCACCATCATGTGAATTATCGAAACAAGTGTTACCAAAAGATGATCGACGGCTGGGCATAACGACACCAGCTGAGGCGTGCCATTCACCCGACAACCGTACGGCGCATAAAATGCCCCCCCAAAAAAAACCGCCCCGAGGGGCGGCAAAAAAGCAGGCCGGTGGCCCGCCATGGAGTAAACGTTATCGGGAATGAACGAGCGACTGAGAGGAAACCCGCTTGGAGCGCTCAAGCGCGCCATAGGCGTAGTACAACTGCACGATCGAATAGGACCAGGTCAGGAAGGCGAAGGTCATGAAGACCATCTTCGTGTCATCGCCCGGAATCGGAAAGAAGTCATACCGCAACGCCACCGTCAGCCCCGCCGCCCCGCCCAGCACGGTAGCCAATGCATGGAACACCTCCCCGGCACGTGCCAGGCGCCACGTGAAGTAGCACAGGTACACCGTGTAGAGTGACCACATGAGCAAGTAGAAGAACGCCAATGTATCGTTGACGATGCCAGACAGGTAGTAGACGCAGGTGGCGGCAAAACCGGCCACGAACAGCAGCAGGTCTTTTGCTATAGAAGGTTTGTAACCGTGGGTAACCGCCATCAACCCCAATGTTGCGATAACAGGTACGCCCAC
The DNA here is from genome assembly GCF_900102675.1 of Pseudomonas guariconensis. Taxonomy (GTDB): domain Bacteria; phylum Pseudomonadota; class Gammaproteobacteria; order Pseudomonadales; family Pseudomonadaceae; genus Aquipseudomonas; species Aquipseudomonas guariconensis. The sequence continues at coordinate 230,530 of NZ_FMYX01000001.1, read as the reverse complement.
CCCGCGCGAAAACGCATCGAGAAAAATCGCGACATTGTAATTGGCCTGCCAACCCGTCGCGATGAACGCCGTGAAGTTCGATGCGGAAATCCCCACGACCAGGAACTCCAGGCCAAGCAGATAATTCTTCCGCCTGACGAATGCCATGCCATAACCCAGCCCGCACACCACCAACAGAATGCACGAAACCAGTGCACCTAGATCTCTGAGCTCCACGATAACCGCCTCTGTAAATAATGCCGCGCCACAGCCTTGCGCCATCGAGGCGCCGGCACTGTTCAGTTTTTCAATGCACTGTCTTTGCGCACTTTTTTATCGGTCCAGGCATCCAACAACCGGGCCGCTGCAAACGCCGTGTTTATAGCGCACCATTGGAAAGGCTCCGGCAGCATGGACGGTGTCTTGTGCTGCAATGCCGAAAGCAGTGGCGGCTTTTGGCCGTTGATTCTCTGGGCGAACAGCGAGCCCATGAGCGATTGCGTCGCAAGGCCATGGCCCGAGCATCCCGCCGTATAGAAAATGTTCTGTTTCGCCCCCGTCGTGCCGATGACGGGCAGGAAGTCGTAAGCCCCACTGACATAACCGCTCCAGCAGTGCTGAATGCCAAGGCCTTGCAGACCCGGAAAACGTTGGCGCAACACCCGCGCCAACGCGGCATAGGCGCTGTAGTCCGGAATGTTGGGAGTCTTGGAACCGTAGGCATAGCCCAACTGTTTGACCGTCAACACCAGGGTGTCATGCGCCGTCAGGCGGTGGCTCTCCATCGTGTAGTGCGGGGTGATGATCCCTTCTCGCCCTTTCCATCCCAGGGCAGCCAACTGCTCCGTCGACAGGGGCTCGGTTTCGATTGCCGATACGCGAATCGGCGCCACCTTGTTGCGCAACAGTCCCACCTGAGGCGTATAGGCGTTGGTCGCCATGACCATCACGGGCGCCGTTGCAGTGCCGAACGGGGTCTTGCAAGTGATGACTTGCCCTTCACTGTAGGAAACCAACGGGGTGCGTTCGTAGAGTTTCACGCCGGCCTGGATGGCCGCACGGCGCAGGCCACCGATGTACTTCCCTGGGTTCAGGGTGCCACCGCGCTGCTCGCTGCCAAACAAAAAGGCAGGTGGGAGCCCGCGGGCGCGCATCTCGGCCTGGTCCACGAAACGGGTCACAGAGCCCAATGTGTGCCCAAGCGCCATGTTCGCGCGCAGCCGCTTTTCCTGGCCTGGATGCACGGCAGCTCGGATAACCCCCGAGGGGATGTAGTCACAATCTATACCCAACGCCGCGAAACGCCCTTCCACATACGTGACAGCCTCGTCGTAGAAACTGACGAACGTCCTGGCCTGTTCCAGCCCCACGCGCTTGACGAAGACTTCGCACTCGATTCCCATGCTGCCGAGCAGGTAACCGGCATTGCGCCCACTGGCACCGAAACCGGCGAACTCCTGCTCCAGCACGATGACGCTCGCCCCAAGGGCTGACAGCTCCAAGGCCGTCGATAAACCGGCAAACCCGGCTCCTATCACGATCACATCGGCATGCGCGTGACCTTTCAATTCAGGTTGCAGGTCGATAGGACGTTCCACCCACCCGCCGAGGCTGCGAAACCTCAGTGTTTCCGAACCGTTCCCGGCCACATTGTTCGACGCATTCATTCACTTCGCTCCAGGGAATTCTGCCAAGGGGAAGGGTTAGAAGCCTTTGCCTGGCTCGGAGAAAGACGCCATGCCCAGAAGCTCTTGTGGGTCGCGCATCTGCCCATCGATTTCAACCCAACCCAGCAGCGTGGAGCTGGCACTCCAACCCAGCAGACGTTGCAGTTGCGCAGGGAGCTGCCGAACACGCTCAACAGGAATGGACAGGAAGTGGTTTTCTTCCAGTCGCAGGAAAGCCAAGTCATACGCCATGGTCAGACCGGTGCGAGGCGTTGAGGATGTATTGGCGCCACCACCGTGGTAGACCGACCCCATCCATAGCAGCGCAGAGCCTGCCTTCATTTCGGCGGCGATTGTTTCTTCCTGCGTTGGCATGCGTTCGTCATCCCATTGATGGCTGCCGGGAATGACACGTGTCGCACCGTTCTCTTCGGTGAAGTCCGTAATGGCCAGCATGATTTGCAGCCGAGCCTCACGACCATATTGCGGATGCCGCCAGAGCGATGTGGCATCGTCGCGATGCAAAGGTTGCAAACCCTGGCCTGGGCCGATCTGGATAGCCTGGGTAATGCTGAGTTGGATATCCGGCTCGATCTCGACGCGGTCGCTTCCGACCCAGACATGGGTAGGTGTTTGCAAGATCTTTCTGGCGGACTCGAGAAACAACGGATTCAGCGCCACCTCTACCGCCGTGTCACTTCGCCCGAGAATTCGGGCGACGCGGCGTGTCTGGGTGCCGGCAAAGTAAGGGTCCATACCGCAAGGCGTGACACTCAAAAAGGTGTCCAACTCCTCGGTCAGGGCCTTCAAGGTGCCTTCCGAGACAAAGTTGGAAATGATTACGGCACCGTCACGCTTGATGATTTCCACTACCTGCTCGACCGGTGTGTCGCTGCTGACCGTCGAAAGTTTCCGTGTATCCATTTGCGCATTTACCTGTGTGCTTTGAGTCATTGTTTGTCAGCGGATCTGGGCCCAGGGCCCGGCTACAAGTTGCCGTAGGCACCCTGCGCTCACCTGTCGCGAGCGCCGAAAATCCGGCACTACCGACAAGAGCGATCGACTGATCAACCGACATGATCACTTGATCAAGTCTTACGACCAAAGCAATTCACGTGCCGTTTTCCTGACCCGCGCCAGCGTCCACGGAAATTCAGGGGCGAGCGCCTGGCCTGCCGATGCACAGTGATACTGGCGTTCCCAAATCGGTGCCTCCCCGTGTTCGCCCGGCACGCCATATTGTGTATTAACGAAACACTTGTTATCTAAAGTTTCCCAGGGAAGGCGTCGCGCAGACCGCCCCCTGACGCTCAATCGCATCGACGCATGGATTGGGAAACAACCATGCGTTAGCATTCGTCCCCGCCGAGGCCAGACCCGATGGCTGGCGGCAATACCGAAGAGGGAGAAATGCCCAATGGCTCGAATAGGCGCTGAATTGCGCAGACAAGACTTTATTGAAGCCACCGTGAAAGTGATCGCGGAACATGGAATAGCCAACGCCACCACTCGCCGTATCGCGGCCGAGGCGAATTCGCCACTGGCTTCGTTGCACTACGTCTTCCATACCAAGGACGAGTTGTTCTATGCGGTCTATGAGTCCTTGATCAACATGCCGCAACAGTCGTTGCAGGACGTACCCACAGGCGCCACGGCGGCAGAGTCGGTGGGGGAAATGCTGCGCCAGCTCGTCAAATGGTTCACCGCCCACCCTGACCTGGCGACCACACAGTTCGAGCTCTTCTTCTGGAACCTGCGCAACAACCCGGCCATGGCAACCAAGATCTATACCGTATCCGTCGAAGCGACCAAGCAAGCCATCGAAAAGGTCACTGGCCCCGGGCTGGACCAGGCCAGGCTGACCACCATCAGCCGCTTGCTCATCAACCTGTTCGACGGCCTGTTGCTGGCTTGGTCCGCCCATGGCGACCGGGAACGCTTGGAAGCCGAGACCGAAACCGCCTGCCAAGCTGTAAAACTGCTGGTGGCCAGTTACTGATCAAGGTTCGAATGCGCCGTGCTTCAGTACGGCGCGATCGGTACTGACTAGCCATCAACCTGGCTTACCTTCCCGCCTTTCTCATACCGGGCGACTGCCCCAGCCTGCCCCCTCCTTGCCTCTCCCTTTCTTGAGAGAACTGCCCCCGCGTCTGGTGCAAATCATCCCAAACCAATAGAAACCTGGTGCATTTCGCACCTTGATCCGCCTGCGTTGCCAATCCTATTCTTGCCAAACGATCAAGTCATTTGACCAAGTCTCTATAACACAACAATAGGAGGCGACATGTCCTCTCACACTGCTCTTCCGGTTGAGCCGCTCGATATTTTGATCATGGGAGCCGGTGTGTCTGGCATTGGTGCGGCAGCCTACCTGCGGCGTCATCAGCCGCACAAACGATTTGCGATTCTCGAGTCCCGCGAACGAATGGGCGGCACCTGGGACCTGTTCCGCTACCCTGGCATTCGCTCCGACTCGGACCTGTACACCTTCGGTTTCGACTTCAAGCCCTGGACCAAGGCAAAGTCCCTGGCGGACGCCGCAGACATTCTCGAATACCTGCGAGAAGCCATCGACGAATATGAACTGGCGTCCTTCATCCAGTACCGGCAGAAAGTCGTTTCGGCGAACTGGCAGAGCGATAAAGGGCTCTGGGCAGTGAGCGTCGAGGATGGTCACACGGCAGAAACCCGCATCATCGAGTGCCGCTGGTTGTTCAGTGCAGGCGGTTACTACCGCTATGACCAAGGGTTCAGCCCACGCTTCGAGGGCACGGAGGCGTTCAAGGGACAGATCATTCATCCCCAGCACTGGCCGGAAAACCTGGACTACACGGGCAAGCGTGTCGTCGTCATCGGCAGCGGTGCAACGGCGGTAACCTTGATTCCAGCGATGGCGGACAAGGTCGCCAGCATCACCATGCTGCAGCGCACCCCTTCCTACATCATCAACCAGCCCGCCAAAGACTCCGTTGCAGCGTTTCTGCGCAAAATCCTGCCTGCGCAAACCGCCTATTCCCTGACACGCTACAAGAACGCCAAGATCACCCTGGCTTTCTGGGCATTCTGCCAACGCTTCCCCAAGCTTTCGAAAAAGCTGCTGCTGTGGCTGACCCGCAAGGAATTGCCCAAAGACTACCCGGTCGACGTACATTTCAACCCGCCCTACAACCCCTGGGACCAGCGCTTGTGTTCGGTCCCCGAAGGCGATCTGTTCAAAGCCATCAGCGCAGGCAAAGCCGACATCGTCACCGATCACATCGAGCGGTTCACCGAGTCCGGAGTATTGCTCAAATCGGGCAAGACACTGAAGGCCGACATCATCGTCACCGCCACGGGGCTGAACGTACAGCTGTTCGGCGGCATCACCCTGCACAAGGACGGCCGACCGGTGATACTCAGCGAAACCCTGGCCTATAAAGGCATGATGCTCTCTGGTGTGCCCAATTTCGCCTTTGCCGTGGGCTACACCAACTCGTCCTGGACCTTGAAAGTGTGCCTGCTGTGCGATCATTTCTGTCGCCTGCTGGGCTTCATGGACAAACAGGGCCACAACGTCTGCGAACCCAAGGCGCCAGCCGGTATCGAAACCCGCCCCTTGCTGGACTTTGGCGCCGGCTACGTGCAACGCGCCTTGGACAGCATGCCGCGCCAAGGGCCGCGTGAGCCCTGGGTGATGTCGATGGACTACTTCCGCGACGTCAAACTGCTGCGTCAGGGCAACGTTGCCGACAAGTGCCTCTCGTTCACCACAGTGCCCAACGCGCCTTTGCACGCTGGTGTCATGCTGCAGCAACAAGGTAGCCGTCGATGAGCGCCGATCGCTTCTGCGAGCTACCGGGGGAGCGCAAGCTCTGCTATCGCACTCACGGCGATGACGACGCCCCGGCGGTCCTGCTCATCGTCGGCCTGGGGCTGCAATTGACCTACTGGCCGCAACCGATCATCGCCGGCCTGGTCGAGCGCGGGTTCCGCGTCATCACGCTGGACAACCGTGACTCGGGCCGATCGTTCTTCACCGACGTGGTACCTCCCACGGCCATGCAGCAGTTCCTGCGCAAGCGCACTCCCGGCTATGACCTGGGCGACATGGCCAACGACGTGATCGGGCTCATGAACGGCCTGAACCTGGAAACGGCGCACGTGGTGGGGATGTCGATGGGCGGCATGATCGCCCAGACCCTCGCGGCCCGGTACCCCGAGCGCGTCAGGACGCTCACTTCGATCTTCTCGACCACCGGCTCGCTGCGCGTCGGCCAGCCCGCGCTCAAAGCCCTTTTCCAACTACTGCGCCGCCCGCCGCGCAACCAGCAGGAAAGCGTTCGGGACTACGTGGACATCATGCGACTGATCGGCTCGCCCCTCGAATGCGACGAGCAAGCCCTGCGCAACTACGCCACGCAGGCCTGGGAGCGCGGCGGCGGCGAGGTGAGCAACCTCGGCACCGCCCGGCAGATCGGCGCCATCATCAACTCTGGAGACCGCACCCAGGAGCTGCAGCGGGTTCGCTGCAGCACGCTGGTCATCCACGGGGACAAAGACCTCATGGTCGCGACCACCGGAGGCTTCGCCACGGCCGCGGCGATTCGCCAGTCGAGCCTGGTGCTGTTGCCTGGGATGGGGCATGACTTCCCAACGTGCCTGTCGGGCACACTGCTTTCCCTGCTGGCAGGGCACATGCGCTAACACCGTTTCCATTTAGGGGCGGATTGCTTGGCCGCCCCTCTTTTTATTCCACCAGAGGTTTCTCGCAACAGGCTTAACCCAAACCCAAAACAACAACATTCCAGTTTCAAGCACACCTGAGCCGCGACGACGGCCTGGCGCGATGCTCCTCCACTGCCCGTTCAACAACGACAACAACTGAGCAAGAGGTACGTATGGAATTCAAGTTCTTACTCCCCACCAAAGTCGTGATGGAGCCAGGCCTGCGTGAGCGCACTGGCGAGCATCTGCGTGAATTGGGGCTCAAGCACGTTCTGATCGTCACGGATGCCGGGGTCAAGGCCGCCGGGCTGCTGAACAGCGTTTACGCCAGCCTGGAAAGGTCGGGCATTTCGTTCGACGAAATCGCGGACGTGAAGGCGAACCCTCGCAGCGAAGACATCAACCGCGCGGCACAGCTGTACCGCGGCAAAGGTATCCAGGGCCTCCTGGCCATCGGCGGCGGCAGCGCGATGGACGCGGCCAAGGCCATCAGCCTGCTGCTGACCCACGAGGGCCGGATCGAAGACTACGAGGGTTCTTTCACCCTTAAGCATGCCATTCCGCCTATCGTCGCCATCCCGACCACCGCCGGCACCGGCAGTGAAGTGACCTGCTTCGCGGTGATCACCGACACCGTCCGCCATTTCAAGATGAGCGTCCAGGATTACCGGGTCGGGCCCGTTTTGGCACTGCTCGACGCCCATATTCTCGACACGCTGCCTTCGTCGATTGCCGCCGCAACCGGCATGGATGCCCTCACCCACGCCATCGAAGCCTACACCGGTCGCATGGCGAACCCGATCAGCGACGGCCTGGCGCTGCACGCCATCCGCCTGATCAGCCAACACCTCAAGCCCGCCGTGCTGGAGCCTGGCAACCTGCACGCCCGCCAGCAGATGCTGGTGGCTAGTCTGATCGCCGGCATGGCCTTCGGGAACGCCGACGTCGGCAGCGTGCACTGCATCTCCGAAGCCATCGGTGGCATGTACGACACACCGCACGGCGTGGGCAACGCGATCTTCCTGCCCTTCGTGTTCGGTCACAACCGCGATGCCGACATCACCCGCCACGCCCAGGTCGCCTATGCGCTCGGGATCGACCCCAACCTCTCGCCGGCCGAGGCCGCCGAGGCCGCTGTCGGTTACCTGTTCCAGATGAGCAAGGATCTGGGCATCCCCCGCTTCGCCGAGGTGAAGGGCGTGCGCGAGGAAGACTTCCTGACCATCGCTGAAAAGTCGAAGAAAAACTTCTCCGACGCCAGCAATGCCAAGGAAATGACCGTCGAGACCTACCGTGAAATCGTCGCCACTGCTTACCACTTCGTAGCGTGAGGGATGTCAGTCATGAGCGAATCAATCCCTAGCGCTTCGCTGAAGCGCACCCTGGGTCCGTTTTCCGTACTGCTGTTCGGCCTGGCGTTCCTGGCGCCGTTGATCGTCTTCGGCACCTATGGCGTGATTACCCAGGCCAGCGGCAACACCACGGCGATGGCCTACCTGATCGCGGCGACCGGCGTGGTGTTCACGGCGTTGAGCTATGGCCGGCTGGTCAGGGTGTTCCCGGTGGCCGGTTCAGCCTACACCTATACCCGCAAGATGCTGAGCGCGAACCTCGGTTTCATGGTGGGCTGGGCCGCCCTTCTCGATTACTTCTTCATCCCCATGCTGATCTGGCTGCTCGGTGCCAGCTACCTCAACATGGCGTTTCCAGAAGTGCCGCAGTGGGTGTGGATCATCGGGTTCATCGTCTCCACCTCGCTGCTGAACGTGCTGGGCATCCAGGTTGCCAACCGTTTCAACGTGCTGTTGATGGTCGCGCAACTGGCCATCATCGTCGTGTTCATCGGCCTGTGCGTGCACTACATTGTCGCGGCCAACGGCCCTGGCGGGCTGTTGTCGGCCAAGCCGTTCTTCAACCAGAACGTGCCCTTCGCCACCAGCATGGCCGGCGCCGCCATCGCCGCGTACTCGTTCCTGGGCTTTGACGCGCTGTCCACGCTCAGCGAGGAAACCCGCGACCCGGGCCGCACACTGCCGCGCGCCATCCTGCTGGTCGCGTTGATCGGCGGCTCGGTCTACGTCGGCTCCTCGTACTTCATGTACCTGGCGCACCCCTCCCCCACATTCGAGTTCGTGGACGGGGCTGCCTTCGAGATAGCCCGCATGATCGGCGGCGACCTGTTCTTCGTCGTGGTCCTGGCGGGGATCATCATCGCCCACTTCGCCGCAGGCATGTCATTCCAGGCCAGCGTGGGCCGGCTGCTGTACGCCCTCGGCCGGGACAACCAACTGCCACGCAAGCTATTCGGGGCCTTGCATCCTCGTTACAAGACCCCGGTCTTCAACATCCTGCTCTGCGGCATTTTCGGCACCGCAGGTTTTGGCCTGACGATCGCCACCGCGACGTCCCTGGTCAATTTCGGCGCTTTTCTAGCCTTCACCGCCGTCAACCTCTGCGCGTTGCGGCTCACCTTTGACGCACGCGTCAAGGACGGGGCCGGCCTGCTGCGCGGCGTGCTTTTCCCACTCATCGGCCTGGTCACGGCCGGCTGGATGCTGGCCAGCCTGGATAAAGACGCACTGATCATGGGTTGTAGCTGGCTCGCCCTGGGCGCGGTTTACCTCGCCTGCCGGACCAGCTTCTTCCGCAACCCAGTGCCTGACGCGCTGGCGTAGCGGCCACCTTCCAATCGAATGCCCTGACGACAACCACAAGGCAAGGCCATGGCCTTGCCGTTCAATGGCGAGAATCGACATGCAAACCAAACTCTTGATCAACGGTGCCCTGGTGGCCGGCGAAGGCGAAAACCTCGACGTGTACAACCCGTCCCTGGGCAGCGTCCTGGTACAGACCACCGAAGCCAGCCGTGCCCAGGTCCATGCCGCGGTGCAAAGCGCGGATGCGGCCTTCGACGCCTGGTCGCAAACGCCGCCCAAGGACCGCGCGGCACTGCTGCTCAAGCTCGCTGACAGCATCGACGCCCAGGCGCCGGTGTTTGCCCGCCTGGAGGCAGACAACTGCGGCAAGCCGTTCACCGCCGTGTTGCAGGATGAACTGCCTGCCGTATCCGACGTGTTCCGCTTCTTTGCCGGTGCCGTGCGCTGCCTGCAGGGCTCGGCGGCGGGCGAGTACATCCCGGGCCACACCTCGATGATCCGCCGCGACCCGGTGGGCGTGGTCGCCTCCATCGCGCCGTGGAACTACCCCCTGCTGATGGCAGCCTGGAAACTGGGCCCAGCCTTGGCCGGCGGCAACACCGTCGTGCTCAAGCCGTCGGAACACACGCCGATGAGCACCTTGAAACTGGGCGAGTTGCTCGCCGACATCTTCCCCGCCGGTGTGGTCAACATCGTGCACGGTCGCGGCGCCTCGGTGGGTGAGCCGCTGACCAGCCACCCCCAGGTACGCATGGTGTCGCTGACCGGCTCCGTGCGCACCGGCAGCCGTATCATCGAAGGCACCGCCGACAGCGTCAAACGCATGCACATGGAGCTCGGTGGCAAGGCACCGGTGTTGATCTTCGACGATGCCGACATCGACGCCGCCGTCGAAGGCATCCGCGCCTTCGGCTTCTACAACGCCGGCCAGGACTGCACCGCCGCATGCCGCCTCTATGTGCAGAAGGCGGTGTACCCGGAGTTCGTGCGCAAGCTCGGCGAAGCCGTGTCCAGCATCAAGTGCGGGCTTCAGGATGACCCGGCGACCGAGATGGGCCCGCTGATCACCCAAGAGCACCTGGAGCGTGTCGAGGGCTTCGTGAACCGTGCCAAGGAACTGCCTCACATTGAGGTGGTCACCGGCGGCAAGCGCGCTGCGGGCGGCGGCTTCTTCTTCGAGCCGACGGTCCTGGCCGGCGCTACGCAGGAGGACGAGGTGGTGTGCCGTGAAATCTTCGGCCCGGTGGTGACGGTTTCGCCATTCGAAGACGAAGCCCAGGCACTGGCATGGGCCAATGAATCGGACTACGGCCTGGCCTCGTCGGTATGGACCGCCGATGTGGGTCGCGCCCATCGCCTGGCCGCTCGCCTGCAATACGGCTGCACCTGGGTCAACACCCACTTCATGCTGGTGAGCGAAATGCCCCATGGTGGCGTGAAGCTGTCCGGCTACGGCAAGGACCTGTCGATGTACGGGTTGGAAGACTACACCGTGGTTCGCCACGTGATGTTCAAGCACTGACCGCCCACGACCCAGATAGCCCAGATCATTTTTCAAGAGGTTTGCATGAACAACATCGAGACATTCGAAAGGCTCGAGTCCAACGTGCGGATGTACTGCCGTGACTTGCCGCTGGTGTTCGATACCGCCCAAGGCAGCAAGATCCGAGGTGAAGACGGCCGCGAGTACCTGGACTTCTTCGCTGGCGCCGGCGCCCTGAACTATGGCCACAACGACCCGCGCATGCGCGATGCCTTGATCGCGTATCTGTCGTCCAACGGCGTGACCCACGCCCTCGACCTGCACACCACCACCAAGCGCCAGTTTCTCGAAGCGATCGAGCGCGACCTGTTCAAGCCACGCGGCTGGGACTACAAGGTGCAGTTCACCGGCCCGACCGGTGCCGACGCTGTCGAGGCGGCGTTGAAGCTGGCGCGCAAGGCGACGGGGCGTACCAAGGTCGTCTCGTTCTATGGGGCTTACCACGGCATGACCGCCGGCGCCTTGGCCGTCACCGGCAACCGCACTCGCCGTGGCCCTGGGCTTTCCACCGATGTGGTGTTCGTGCCGTACGAAGACAGCCCCTACGGCGAATTCGACAGCATTGGCTTCCTCGAGCGCCTGGCCAACGACCAGGGCAGCGGCTCGGAGCTACCGGCGGCGGTGATCGTCGAGTCCGTGCAGATCCAGGCCGGCGTCTACCCGGCTTCCAACGAATGGCTGCAACGCTTGCGCAAGTGGACCAGCGATCACGGCGTGTTGCTCATCTGCGACGAAATCCAGGCCGGCTGCGGGCGCACCGGCGACTTCTTCGGCTTCGAGCGCTCCGGGGTGGTGCCAGACCTGATCACCTGCGCCAAATCGATCGGCGGCTTCGGCCTGCCGATGGCGATCGTGTTGATTCGCGCCGGGCTGGATGTGTGGCAACCGGGCGATCACATCGGCACCTTCCGCGGCAATCAACTGGCCTTCTTGACGGCCCAGATCGCGCTCGGCTATTGGCGCGATGAGTCGTTCCTGAAGTTGCTGGCCACCAACTGCGCGGCCATGGAGCGCGCGGTCGCCGGTTTCGCGGAAACTCCTGGCGTCGCCTCCGCGCGCTGTCGCGGCATGATCGCCGGCATCGACTTCGGTCGCGGCAACGTCGCATTCGCCAAGGATGCCCAGCAGCGTGTGCTGCAGGCGGGTGTGCTGGTCGACCGCTGCGGCCCGAACGGCGAAATCATCAAGCTGATGCCACCGGTGAACACCCCGACCGACCAGCTCGAAGAAGGCCTGAAAGCCTTCGGCGAATCGGTCGCGGCAGCGTTTAGCCAGTAACTGCACGGGCCTGCGGTGCGGCCTGTATCGATACAGCGCCGCATGCAGGCTCATCGCGTGCAGTCGACAACCCGTCCGTGGCAGGAAATCACACCAATGAGCAACGTCACTTCAACCATCCAGAATGACTTGGCTTCATTCATACACCCCAACACCAACCTGGCGCAGCACCAGGAAATCGGCCCCCTCGTGATCGCCGGCGGCGACGGCGTGCGGGTCTTCGATGAGCAAGGCAACGCCTACATCGAGGCGATGTCGGGCCTGTGGAGCGTTGCCTTGGGCTTCAGTGAAAAGCGCCTGGTCGACGCCGCCGTCGAGCAGTTCAGGCAACTGCCCTACTACCACAGCTTCAGCCACAAGACCAACGCCCCGGCGGCGGCGCTCGCCGCCAAGCTGGCCGAGCTGGCGCCGGGCGACCTGAACCATGTTTTCTTCACCAATTCAGGCTCCGAAGCCAACGACTCGGTGGTGAAGATGCTCTGGTACGTGAACAACGCGCTGGGCAAACCGCACAAGAAGAAATTCATCTCTCGCCAGCAGGCCTATCACGGCGCCACCATCGCTGCCGGGAGCCTGACCGGCATCCCCTCGATTCATCGCGACTTCGACCTGCCGGCCATCCCGGTTCACCATCTGACGTGCCCGAACTTCTACCGGTTCGCCCGGCCAGGGGAAACGCAGGAAGCCTTTTCGGCCCGCCTGGCGAACGAACTGGAGCGCTACATCCTCGCCGAAGGGCCGGAAAGCATTGCCGCCTTCGTCGGCGAACCGGTGATCGCAGCGGGCGGCGTGATCCCTCCTCCCACTGGCTACTGGGCGGCGATCCAGACAGTGTGCAGGCGCTACGACATTCTTGTGGTGATCGACGAGATCGTCACCGGTTTTGGCAGGCTGGGCACGATGTTCGGGGCTCAGCTGTACGACATCCAGCCCGACATCATGGTGCTCTCCAAGCAGCTCACCTCTTCCTACCAGCCGCTGGCGGCCGTGGTGGTGTCCGATGCCATCAACGATGTACTGGTGAGCCAGAGCCAGCGCCTGGGGGCATTCGCCCATGGCCTGACCTGCACGGGCCACCCCGTCGCCACCGCGGTTGCGCTGGAAAACATCCGCATCATCGAAGAGCGCGACCTGGTTGGCCATGTCCAGCGCCTGGCCCCCATGTTCCAGCGCCACCTGCGCACGTTCGAAGACCACCCGCTGGTCGGCAACGTCCGAGGCGTCGGGCTGATGGGCGGGATCGAACTGGTTGCGAACAAGGCCACCGGCCAACCGTTCGCCCAGCCAGGTGCACTGGGTGACTACGTGTTCACACAGGCCCACAAGCATGGGCTGATCATTCGCGCCCTCTACGACACGATCGCGTTCTGCCCGCCGTTGATTACCACGCAGGGCGACATCGAAGCGATCTTCAGCGCCTTCGAGCGCACGTTGGCTGATGCAACGGACTGGGCCCGATCGCAGAACCTGCGGTGAGCAAAGGCTCTCCCGTGGGGCATCACATAAAACAACAATCAAGAGGCTTTGAACGTGCGCGAACAAAATGATGAAAGTTTCGAGTTTGATGTGTCCGTGGTCGGGCTCGGTGCGATGGGAACGCTCATGGCACACGCGTTGCTCAAGCAAGGCAAACGCGTGGCGATCTGGAATCGATCACCCGGCAAGGCTGCGTCGCTCGTCGCCGCTGGCGCTCACCTGTGCGACAGCGTTGAAACCGCGCTGGTTGCAAGCCCGGCCACGATCTTCGTGCTCCTGGACAACCACGCGACCCACGAGGTGCTCGGGATGCCAGGTGTGATGCATGCACTGGCCAACCGTACGATCGTCGATTACACCACCAACGCCCAGGACGAGGGACCGGCGCTTCAGGGCCTCGTCAATCGGGCGGGCGGCCATTACGTCAAAGGGATGATCGTGGCCTACCCGCGCAACGTCGGCCATCGCGAAAGCCACAGTATTCATACCGGCGATCGTGAGGCCTTCGAGCAGCACCGGTCGCTGCTTGAAGGGCTCGCCGGCCATACGGTGTTCCTTCCCTGGGGCGAAGCATTGGCCTTCGCGAGCGTGCTCCACGCCCATGCGTTTGCCGCGATGGTTGCGTTCTTCGAGGCCGTGGGTGCGAGCGAACGGTTTGGCCTGTCGGTTTCGAAGACAGCCAAGCTCCTGCTCGACACGTCACGCTTTTTCGTCGCCGACGCACTCGAGGAAGCGGCACGCCGGCTCGAAGCGCAGGATTTCGCAGGCGACCAGGCGAGGCTCGATGTACATGTAGATGCCTTCGCGCACATTGCCCAATCCCTGCATGCACAAGGGGCCTGGACGCCAGTGTTCGACGCGGTATGCCAAGTCGCGCAGCGCGCGGCATCAATGGGCTATGGCAACCAGGACATTGCAGCCATCACCCTGTCATTCGCCCACGACAAAGCGCCCGGGCACTAACCGCGTGATACTGGCCTTTCGGATCGAACCTAAAGACAACAACAATAAAAATCGCTGGAGGATCATATGCGCCGATTTGGTTTTCTACTGGCCGTGTTGACGCTGGCCGTTTTCCTGAGTGCCCTGCTTGCCCCCAGGCCTTCTCTCGTCAACCGAGCGGCGGCGCAGCGCATGGGGCATCCGATCACCAGCATCGGCGAGATTTTCAGGGGGTATTAACGAGGTTTCACCTGGCCGCTGGCACGCATCCGCCAGCGGCCGCAGGTAATCAATGATCGACCGCACCGCTGGCACCAAGGCCGGTCTGGCCCCTTACGAACTGGTCGGCGAACGCCGCCCTTTCTGCCTTGGCTCGCGCAGTCCGGTCTAGCCGGGAAACGCCATACGCCACCGCAAACGCCAGCGGCATGGAGAACAGCGCAGGCTGGGTATAAGGGAACAGCGGCTCGGCAAAGTGCAACACATCCACCCACACGAGCTTGGAAAACACCACGAAGCCCATGGCGCTGACCAACCCCACGTAGCCACCGGCCAACGCGCCGCGCGTGGTCAACCCCGACCAGAACATCGACAGGAACAGCACCGGGAAGTTGGCCGAAGCGGCGATGCCAAAGGCCAGCGCGACCATGAAGGCCACGTTGATGTTTTCGAACACGATGCCCAGGGCTATCGCCACCAGGCCAAGGCCCAGGGTCGCCAGCTTGGTCACCCGCAGCTCCTGGGCCTCGCTGGCCGCGCCTTTCATGATCACCCGCGCATACAGGTCATGGGCGATGGCGGACGCCCCGGCCAGGGCCAGGCCTGACACCACGGCCAGGATGGTGGCGAAGGTCACGGCAGACAAAAAGCCCAGCAGCAGGTTGCCGCCTACAGCCTGGGCCAGGTGCATGACCACCATGTTGCCCCCGCCCACCAGCTTGCCACCCACCTGCCCGCCTTCGAAGAACTGCGGCTGCTGGCTGACGATCACGATCGACGCCAGGCCCAGCAGGAAAATGACATTGAAGAAGTAGCCGATGAACCCGGTGGCATAGAGCACCGACTTGCGTGCCTCCCGGGCATCGCTGACGGTGAAGAAGCGCATCAGGATATGCGGCAGCCCGGCGGTGCCGAACACCAGCCCCAGGCTCAGCGACAGCGCTGTCAATGGGTCAGCCAGCAGGCTGCCGGGCGCCAGCAGGCGCTCGCCCAGGGCATGGGTGTGCATGGCCTTGCTGACCAGGGTGTCATAGCTAAAGTCGAATTCGCGCATCGCCAGGAACAGCACCACGGAGCCGCCCACCAGCAGCAGGAATGCCTTGATGATCTGCACCCAGGTGGTCGCCACCATGCCGCCGAAGGTCACATACAGCATCATCAGCGCACCGACGATCACCAAGGCGATGTGATAGTCCAGGCCGAACAGCAGCCTGATCAACTGCCCGGCCCCGACCATCTGCGCCACCAGGTAGAAACACACCACGGTCAGCGAACCGATGGCGGCCATGGTGCGCACCTTGCCCTGGTCGAGGCGGTACGAAGTGATGTCAGCGAAGGTGAAGCGGCCCAGGTTGCGCAGCCGCTCGGTCATCAACAGCAGCAACACCGGCCAGCCCGCGAAGAAGGCAATGAGGTAGATGTAGCCGTCCATGCCGGAGGTGTAGATGAGCGCGGTGATCCCCAACAGCGTCGAGGCGGACATGTAGTCACCGGCCAGCGCCAGGCCATTCTGCCAGCCCAGGATGCCGCCACCGGCACTGTAGAAGTCCGCCGTCGAGCGGGTGCGCCGCGCTGCCCACCAGGTGATGCACAGGGTGAACAGCACGAACACCATGAACATGCCTATCGCATGCAGGTTGAGCGGCTGACGCTGGCCCGCGCCGAGCGCAGGCGAAGCCAACAGCAGGCCGGAGTGCAGCAACAAAGCCAGAGGCAGTAGTTTCTTCATGCGCCCCACTCCTCTTCCAGCCCGGCGACCAGCGTCTGCGTCAGGCGATCGAATTCGCCATTGGCCCGGTACACATAGAACGCCGACAGCGCACAGAAGAACACGAACAGGAAAGCGCCGGCCGCGACGCCGAAGGTCATGTTCGACCCCTCGACCAGGCGCCTGGCGATCAGCTCGGGCCAGAACGATACCAATGCGATGTAGCCATAGAACAAGGCCAGGATCAGCACGAACAGGCTCAGGGTAAAACGGTTTCTGCGCGTCACCAGTTGCTGGAACCGGGCACTGGCGCGAACGCGCGCGTATAACAGGCTGGACATGGGACACCTCGCTCAATGTACTTGTTGTTATGGGGTGTGCAGCTGTTGCAGCTCGATCAATGCTCGGCGTCGGCGGTCTGCGCCTCCTGTTGCCGGGCCCACTCGCGCAGGACGAACTTCTGGATCTTGCCGGTGGCGGTCTTGGGCAGTTCCGTGAGCGACACATGCCGCGGCGCCTTGAAGTGCGCCAGGCGTTCACGGCACCAGCGGATCAGGTCGGCCTCCGTAACCGTGGCCAGCGCATCAGCGCGCAAGGTGACGAACGCATGGGGTGTCTCACCCCAGCGCGAGTCCGGGCGCGCCACCACCGCCGCCTCAACCACCTCTGAGTGCTGGTAGAGCACTTCCTCGATTTCCAGCGAACTGATGTTCTCGCCACCGGAGATGATGATGTCCTTGGCCCGGTCCTTGATTTCCACGTAACCGTCCGGGTGCAGCACGGCCAGGTCGCCCGTGTGCAGCCAGCCATTGGCCAATGCGGCCCGGGTGGCCTCTGGGTTGTGCAGGTAGCCTTTCATCACGGTGTTGCCGCGCACCACCAGCTCGCCAAGGGTAAGGCCATCGGCTGGAACCGGGCGGCCGGTATCGGTATCCAGCACCGTGGCCTCCTCGAGCATCGGGTGGGCGACACCCTGGCGGCTCATGAACTGCGCCCGGGCCTCAAGCGGCAACTCGTCGACCCCCGGCTGCCACAGGCACAATGTGCTGGGGCCATAGCTTTCGGTCATGCCATAGGCATGGGTGATGTTGAAGCCACGCGCCTCCATCGCCGCAATAACCGCACTGGGCGGGGCAGCACCGCCAGTGATCACCGATACCGGCACCGGAGGGGCACTGGCATGCTCGGCGTGGATCAGCATCGACATCACCACCGGGGCGGCGCTCAGGTGAGTCACGGCATGCTCGGCGATGGCGGCGTTGATCGCATCAGGCTGGACCTTGCGCAGACACACGTGGGTGCCACCGGACAACGTCACCGCCCAGGTATGGCTCCAGCCGTTGCAGTGGAACATCGGCAAGGTCCACAGGTAGACGCTGCGCGGCCCCAACTGGAAGATCAGCGCCCCAGCGCAGGCGTTTAGGTAGGCGCCGCGGTGATGCAACACCACGCCCTTGGGGTCCCCCGTGGTGCCGGAGGTGTAGTTGATGGCGATCGACTGCCATTCGTTCTGTGGCGCACTCAAGGGTCGCGCGGGGTCGCCCTGGGCCAGGAACGCTTCGTAGTCCAGGTCGTGGGCCAGGTCGGCGCGCTCGGCCTGATCATCGTCGATGCCCACCAGCAAGGGCGGCGCATCGAGCATGGCCAGCGCCTGACTGGCCACGGCACCGAACTCGCGGTCGCAGATCAATACCTTGGCCGCGCAGTGCCGCAAGATGAAGGCGATGCTGCGTGCCTCGAGCCGAATGTTGATGCATACCAGCACCGCCCCGGCACCGGGCACGCCATAGTGGGCTTCGAGCATTTCAGGGATGTTCGGGGCCAGTATCGCCACCCGTTCGCCCGGTTGCACACCGACCCGCTCCAGGGCACTGGCCAGAGCACGGCTGCGCTCGTGCAACTGAAGATAGTTGTAACGCCGCCTACCATAGACCACCGCATCTCGCTGCGGATATACCTGTGCGGCCCGCTTGAGAAACGACAGCGGCGACAGCGGCACATGGTTGGCTTCGTTGGGGGCAAGCTCGTGATCGAGGGTTGGAACCATCATGGCAGACACCTCATCGACACTTTGCTCAGGTTTTGCACGCACATACCTACCTCCTGTTCTTGTTATTATTGCGCCAGGGCGCGTTACAGGCTGCTGCACAGATGGCCGCCATCGACCACGATCTCGGCGCCGCTCATCGCCCGCCCAGCATCGCTGGCGAGCAGCAGCAAGGCGCCGTCCAGGTCCGACGGCACGCTGAAGCGTCGGCTGGGGATACGCGAACGCAACTTGTCACCGGCCTCGCTGGCCAGGAAGGCCTCGTTCAAATCAGTCATCACGTAGCCGGGCGCCAGGGCGTTCACCCGGATGCCATGGCGCGCCAACTCCAGCGCCATGGCGCGGGTCAGGTGGGCCAGGCCGGCCTTGGCCGCCAGGTAAGGGCCTACGGCACCGGCCACACGGCAGGCGAGGATCGAGGTGACATTAATCAGGCTGCCCCCCTTCCCCGCCGCCACCATGCGCCGGGCGCTTTCCTGGGCCACGGCCCAGGCGCCCTTGAGGTTGGTGTCGAGCACGTGGTCCCAGGTTTGATCATCGCAGGCCAGCAAAGGCTGGCTGTCGCTCACCCCCGCATTGTTGACCAGGACATCCAGCGGGCCGGCGGCATCGAGCACCCGGCAGATGTCCTCACGGCTGGTCACATCGAGGGCAAAGGCCTGCGCCCGCCCTCCAGCCACCTCGATGGCCTCCACCAACGCCCGCAGCGGCGCCTGGCGCCTGGCGGTCACCACCACCTCGGCGCCTGCAGCGGCCAGGGTCATGGCGAAGTGACGGCCCAGGCCGCTGGAGGCCCCGGTCACCAGGGCGCGGCGCCCGTCAAGGGCGAACAGTCGGACAAGGTTCGGCTGCATCAGTGGGCCTCCAGGCGCTGGTCGAGCAGCTTCTTCGCCAGGCTCATGCGGTGCACTTCGCTCGGACCGTCATAGATGCGGAACGGGCGAATGTCGCGGAAGATCCGCTCCACCACGGTGTCCCCGGTCACCCCGCGGCCACCCAATACCTGGACGCAACGATCGACCACCCGCCACAGCGCCTCGGCGCTGATCACCTTGGCCATGCTCGAATCGACATTGGCACGCCGGCCCTGGTCGAGCACCCAGGCGCAGTGCCAGACCGCCAAGCGCACCACGTGCAGGTCCATCATGTTGTCGGCGAGCATGAAGCCCACGCCCTGGTGCTCGCCCAGCGGCTTGCCGAAGGCGTCACGGGTGCGCGCATAGTCGCAGGCGATGTCGTGGGCGCGGCGCGCGGCACCGAGCCAGCGCATGCAATGAGTCAAGCGTGCGGGCGCCAGGCGCACCTGGGCATAACGGAAGCCCTTGCCGATCTCGCCGAGGACATCGCTCGCCGGGATACGCAGGTTGTCGAAACGCAGCTGCCCGTGACCACCGGTAAAACAGCCGTCCAGCGAGTCCAGCTGACGTTCATGGATGATGCCGTCGCGCTTCATGTCGGTCAGGAACATGGTCGCGGTGCCATCCTCCATGCGCGCCATGATAATGCCGAAGTCCGCGCCTTCGGCCCCGGTGATCAGCCACTTGCGGCCATTGATCAGATAGTCGTCGCCATCGCGGGTGGCAGTGGTACGCAGCATCGACGGATCCGAACCGGAGCCCGGAGCAGGCTCGGTCATGGCGAAGCACGAACGGGCATGGCCCTGGACCAGCGGGCGCAACCAGCGGTCCTTCTGCGCCTCGGTGGCGACCACGTCCATCAGGTGGATATTGCCTTCGTCCGGCGCATGGATATTCAGCGCTACCGGGCCCAGCGGCGAGTAACCGGCCTCTTCGAAAACGATCGCCTTGGCCACATGGCTCAGCTCCAGGCCGCCCATTTCGCGGCTGGCGTGAGGCGTCAGCAAGCCGGCGGCGCGGGCGCGGGCCACCAGGTCCTGGCGCAGGGCGTCGCTGGGGCCATGGCTGTCCTGGCGGGGGTCGTTCTCGAACGGGATGACCTGTTCGGCAATGAAGTCTCGGGTCTTGGCCTGCAAGGCGAGCAGTTCGTCCGGGAGAGTGAAGTTCATGGCTGTCCTTGTGTGTTCTTGTCTATCGGAGGAATGGGGTGGTCGATGCAGTTTCAGGGCAAGGCCTTGGGGTTGCTGATCGCCAATCGGGCAACGGTGATCTGGCGCAATGTCTCGACCAGGGTGCGCCGGGTTTGCGGGGCGTCATGGCTGCCCTGGCGAATGGCGCGAGCCAGTTGGCGGCGCAGGTCGGGCAATGTCGACGGCGCGTCATCGACCAAGGCGACCAGACGCGCCTGCTCCTGATCCTCGGCCTGAGCACCCAGGCGGCTTTCGCGGGCCGCAATGGCCATGGCGTTGGCGATCATCAAGGCCGGGTAACGCAACTCGCCGGGCAGCGCTGGCAACAGCTGCTCCAGAAGCGTCGCGCGGGCGATCTCGAGCAATTGGTGGGCGTTGGGTTGGGTCATGGCGCTTCGGCTCCAGTCATGTGCAGGATGTCGAGTTCGAGCTCCGGCAACAGCCGGGCTGTCAGTGCCAACTCGAGCGACGGTTCTTCACCGGACAGATGGCGCTGCCCTTGCTGCAAGGCAATGACTGCCCAGCGCAGGGTGGCCATGACCTGCCAGTAGTGCAGCTGACTGCGTTCGATGCACAGCGAAGACACCTCGTGATAACCACGCAGAAAATCCTCCAGCTGGCCAATGCCGCCGGCTTCGAGGTCTGGACGGGTAAAACGCCAGCAGCGGGCGGTGAACCAGCCGAGGTCCTCGCAAGGATCTCCCCAGCTGGTGAACTCCCAGTCGAGCACGGCCTCCAGCCCTTCTTCGCTGGCCAGGTAGTTGCCGGTGCGGTAGTCACGGTGCAACAAGCACAGGGTGCTGCTGCGCGGCGCATGCAGCTCGCACCAGCGCAGGCCCCATTCCAGCACCGGATAGGCATCGGCGAGGGTGTCGAGGTAGCGGCGGTAGGCGTCGATGGTCGCCAGGGCCGGCGAGCTGTCCGGAACGGACAGGAAGCCCAGCGTGGCGCACGGCGGGCGGACCTGATGCAGACGCGCCAGGTTGGCGCCAAGCTGCGCCGCCAGTTGCGCCCGGCCCTGAGGACCGGCGCCGGTGCTGAGCGCGCGGCCGGTAGCGCTACCCGGCACATACTCCATCACGAAGAACACCCGCCCATGCACGCGCACATCGCGGCACAGCCAGAGCGGGCGTGGCACTTTCACGCCGGCCTGGTAAACCACCTGCAGCACGGCGAACTCCTGTTCACGGTCAAGGCTGGCGGGTAGCGCTGAAAGCGCATCGCTGCGCAGTACCCAACGCCGGACACCAGCCCACGGGCCGCCTTCGATCAGCAGGTCCAGCAGCCAGTTTTCCTGGATGGCACCGCCGCTCAGGCGCTTGCGCGCCTGGATGACCACCCGCGTTGCCGAGGCCTGCTCTCGGATGAACTCGGCCAGGCGGTGATCGTCAGTCATGGCCGCGAACGTATCGCTGGCCGGGGAAATCGTTGGTGAACTGCTCATGGGTCTGTAGGCCCTGCCTTTGGTTTCTGGGTTGGCACAAGCCCAAGAGCAAGGCCTGGGCCAACTCTTCAAAAGTCAGCCACAGGCCGCATATAGCCTGGGTTCTGACGCCTCACCGCCGAGCGAAAGTCAGGCTGCTCGTTGCATATTTGCAAGGTATTGATTCAATATCGAAACATTTCAAATATGAATAGGCCCCGTGATGGATGCTCTTGCCTCCCAGGTCGTCGTGTTGATCAGCCACTTGCAGCGCCCCCAACAACGGAGCCGGCTCGCCCATGTGGTGGCCGGGCTCACGACGGACTACCCCGATACCCGTATCGAAGTCCTCGACACCTCGGTGGCTGAAGCACTGCAGACCGCCCAAGAATTGGAGCAGGCAGGTAAGGTCGATGTGTTCGTCTGCGCCGGGGCGACCGCCGCCTACCTGCGCAAACACCTGACACGCCCGGTACTGGCGATGCGCGTGGGCAGCGGCGATCTGCTACGGGCATTGGGGCAGGCCCGCGAACGCTCCTCCCAAGTGGCCGTGCTCAGCTACAACCACATCAACCACGACCTGCAAGCCATGGCCGCGCTCTTCACCGTCCAGGTTCACCAGGCCGCCTACACCTCCCTGGAAGAGGCCCGCCAGGCCGTCGAACAGGCGGCCCAGCTAGGCTGTCGCAGCATCATCGGCTCGTCGACGGTGGTGGGGCTGGCGGAGCAGGCAGGGCTGCATGGCGTGCTGTCGCTGAGCGAAGAAACCGCGCGCAAAGCGCTGGAGGAAGCCCTGGGCATTCTCGACACTCAGCGCGTCGAGATCGCCAAACGGCGGCATCTGAATGCCGTGCTGCGGCATATCCCCGCCGGCGTTGCAGCGGTCGACAACCAAGGCGTGGTGCAGTCGCTCAACCCGGCCCTTGCGCAGCTGCTGGACCTGCCGGTTAGCGCAGCGTTGGGCCGGCCGCTGCAGCAGCTGTGCCCGGAACTGGACATGCAGCAGGCGCTGCAGGAAGGCACGGGTGAAGAAAACCGTGTGATGCGGCTCGGCTCGCACGTCGTGGTGAGCAATTTACTGCCTATCCTGGAGAACGGCGAACGTACCGGCCTGGTCCTGACCTGCCAGGACATCACTGTTGTGCAACGTGCCGACCAGCGCATCCGATCCACCCGCCGCCCCGGTGCGTTCACTGCCCGTTACCGGCTCGACCAGCTCAACGGCAACAGCAAGGCCAACCGCGAGATGCTGCAGTTGGCCAAGCGTTTTGCCACCAGCCATTCGACCATCCTGATTACCGGTGAAAGCGGCACCGGCAAGGAACTGCTCGCCCAGGGAATCCATAACGAAAGCCCACGCCGGCAGGGCCCCTTTGTCGCCATCAATTGCGCGGCGTTTCCCGAGTCGTTGTTGGAAAGTGAATTGTTCGGCTACGAGGAAGGCGCCTTCAGCGGCTCGCGCAAAGGTGGCAAGCCAGGCCTGTTCGAAGCGGCACACCGCGGCACGCTGTTCCTCGACGAGATCGGCGACATGCCGGTTTCGCTGCAAACACGCCTTCTGCGCGTGCTGCAAGAGCGCGAAGTCCTGCGCCTGGGCAGCACCGAACCGATTGCCATCGACGTGCGCATCATTGCCGCCACCCACCAGGACCTGCGCAGCGCCATGGACGATGGCGATTTCCGTACCGACCTGTATTTCCGGCTCAACATCCTGCGTCTGCAGACCACCCCGCTGCGAGAGCGCCCTGAGGACATTGCCCTGATCTGCCGGGTCATTAGCCAGCGCCTGCTCGTTCAGGGGCAACCACCGGGAGCTGCAGACATCCCCGCCGCGCTGCTGCCGTACCTTGAACGCTATGCCTGGCCGGGCAATGTCCGGGAACTGGAGAATGTGATCGAGCGCGCGATGCTCTCGGCACGCGAACTGCTTGAGGAACACCGCTTGAAAGAGCAGTACCTGGCACGCGTGCTACCTGAACTGTGCGAAGGCCCTCCCCGTTCACCCGCCCGGAAAAAGTCGCCAGGCGAAACGGACCTGCACACCATCGGCAAGATCGCGCAACTGCGCCATGTAAAGGAAACGCTGGAAAGCTGCCACGGCAACCTCGACGAAGCCGCCCGCCGTCTCGGCATCAGCCGCACAACCTTGTGGCGGCGCTTGCGATCTGCCAATTGAATGAAAGCCCCAATCCCATGTTCAACCCATGACGTCTGGTTGGACAGTCTCAAGGCCCGATACCGTCTAATCATCCGCCAACTGACTGGCTCGACGTACATCGCCGGGTTGCTAGCGATTTTGTTGTGGGGGCGCTCAACCTGTTTAGTTACCTGAGATACTCATTCTGCGAGCGCTTGCCCTCTATCAGATCCGGCGACTATGCGCGGTGTACTGTATCGTCCGGCATTCTTGCTCAGTCGCCTGAGGACCATGCTGATGCAGTCGGAGCAGTCGGAGTAGGACAGTATGGCGTCCGGAGGTGCGTTTTCGCGATGTGCATATTCAGCCGGTCTGGACGCGACTGACCGCTTTCGACCCAAAGCTGCCTGTGGAGAGCGGCAGCAATCGGCCAACTACGGACATTCAGCTGAACAGTAGTCCCGCCACCAGTTTTTTAGACTTGGACATCCTGCACTCTTCAAATGCTGGATCCTCATACTTTAAATGGGTTGGAATCTTCTGAGCACGGAGGATTCAGGCTACAGCGATAGAGAGGCCGGAGACCGCTCAAATGGCTGTCAGTGAGCGCTGCCAGGACCCAGGCAAACATCGATCATTTCCGCGACGTCAAGCAAACGCTCGCGCAAAGCGGGAAGCCAGACCACTGCTACGGACGAGTTCCGCTGCGCCAACTCAAGCACCGCCTGAAGGGCATGGTCGGAATGCCGCATTAATTCAATCAAATGAAGGCCACTCGGACCATGGCTGCCCGCCAGCCAATGCTTAGCCGTACGTTCACTGGCATCGGTCCAATGGCGCAGCGTCTTGATTGCGCGATGTGACGTGCCTAATTCGGTGCGCAAGGCAGCAGCTAGGGCACCGGCGTAAGTTTGGGCGCAGATTGGAAATGAATTACCCATTTTAGTGATCATCTTTCCGTATCTCCTCTTTATATTCGTGAGTAGCGCATCTGATGTAGGCCGGTAGGTGTGGTGCGGTCTACGGCTTGGCATGGGTGTAGACCCCAAGTCGCTAAGGGGGCATCGATCTACAAATGAGACGAGCACATCTATCCACGACCGAAGGCAGCAATAGAGCTGCTGCCTATGTCCGCATGTCGACGGAGCACCAGCAGTACTCCACTGAAAATCAGCTGGATGCCATTCGCGTTTATGCGGCAGCACATGAGCTGGAGATCGTCCGGGTATACACCGATGCGGGTAAAAGTGGCTTGAGCCTGGATGGTCGGGAAGCTCTCCAACAGCTACTTCTAGATGTCGACGCTGGTCAGTCCGAGTTCTCTGTAGTTTTGGTCTATGACGTAAGTCGCTGGGGGCGCTTTCAGGACCCTGATGTGAGCGCCAGCTACGAAGTTCGATGTCGGCAGGCGGGTGTCAGGGTCGAATATTGCGCCGAACAGTTCGTTAACGATGGCTCACCGGTATCCAGCATCATCAAGAGTGTTAAACGCATGATGGCTGGTGAGTACAGTCGTGAGCTGTCCGTCAAGGTGTTTGCGGGGCAGTCGCGCTTGATCCAGCTGGGATACCGACAAGGTGGCCCGGCTGGATATGGATTGCGTCGTCAACTTATAGATCAGACAGGGCAGCCTAAAGCAATCTTGGATCGGGGAGAGTACAAAAGCCTTCAGACGGATCGGGTGATTCTCACGCCTGGTCCTGAGTCCGAACAACAGGTCGTTCAAGACATTTACCAGGCATTTGTCAGGGAAGGTCGAACCGAAGCTGAAATTGCAACTCAACTGAATCGGCGTGGACTGCTTACAGACTTCCAGCGACCTTGGTCACGGGGAGTGGTGCATCAGGTCCTGATCAACGAAAAGTACATCGGTAACAATGTTTGGAATCGCACGTCTGGCAAGCTGAAACAGCCCCGAACATCCAATCCAGTTGATCAGTTGGTGCGGGCCGACGGTGCCTTCTCCTCTGTGGTCGACCACGCTTTGTTTCTCGCGGCGCAGGCCATCATCCGAGCGCGGTCACGGCACTGGACTGACGAGCAAATGCTGGCGACGCTGAAACAACTATTTGCGGAGCGAGGTTGTCTGTCTGGGTTGATCATTGATGAGCAAGAGGATTGCCCCTCCAGCAGTTGTTATCGCCAGCGCTTTGGTAGTCTGCTACGCAGCTACAGCCTAATTGGCTATTCCCCCGGACGGGACTACAGCTTTCTGGAGGCCAATCGTCGGCTGCGAGAGCTGTATCCGCACATCTTGGTCGACACACAGGAGCGCATTCGTCTTGTCGGTGGACACATCTCGGTCGATCCCCAGACCCAGCTGGTTTGGGTTAATGATGAGTTCTCGATTTCGGTGGTGCTTTGCCGCTGTCAATGTTCAGAGTCAGTGCGCAGGCGTTGGCAGCTACGCTTCGATTTCGGCTTGTTACCTGACCTTACTGTCGCTGTTCGCATGCTCCCAGGTGAGCAGGAGGTGCTTGATTACTACCTCTTTCCCATGATCGATTTGGCGGCACCTCACCTGCGTCTGGGAGATACTAATCCGCGCGAATTGGAACTCTACCGGTTCAACAGCTTGGATATCCTAGCGGCCCTGAGTCGACGTATACCCCTGGGGAGCGCTGCGTAATGGCCACATCGGAAGAGCATCTTGCACTTCATGTGGCGCAGGCGGCGCCTATTGCGCAGATCCCACTCGCGGATATTCGCGTGCTCAATCCGCGTAGTCGCAATCAACAAGTGTTTGCACGCCTGGTGGAAAACATTGCGAGTCTGGGGTTGAAACGACCGATCACGGTGACCCGTAACGGTTCGAGTTTCGACCTGATCTGTGGGCAGGGGCGCTTCGAAGCCTTCAAGGTCCTGGGGGAGTCGGCCATTCCAGCGGTCGTGGTGACGGCGGCAGAGGCAGACCGCTATCTCATCAGCCTGGTAGAGAATCTGGCGCGACGTAAGCATTCGAACCGCGACTTGCTGATGGCGATCAACGTACTGCACGAGCGTGGTTACTCCATCAGGCAGATTGCCCAGAAAACCTGCTTGGACCGTGCCTATGTTGGCGGCATTTTGATCTTGTTGCGGCAGGGAGAGGAGCGCCTGATCGCTGCCGTCGAAAAGGGCTGGCTACCGATTAAAGTCGCGATCCATGTGGCACGGTCCGACGATGCCCAGGTCCAGGCCGCCATGGTCGAAGCCTATGAAAGTGGATTGTTAAAAGGAGATGAACTCATCAAGGTGCGCCGCCTGATCGACCGAAGACGCGTTCTTGGCAAGGGCTATGGTAGGCAGCATGGAGGCGAGCGCATGACCACTCCTCGCCAGTTGCTGACTGCCTATCAGACTGAGGTGCGCCGTCAGCGCCTGATGGTAAAGAAGGCGGACATCGGTGAGCAAAGATTGCTCTTCGTCGTGACTGCATTGCGTCGGTTGTTGGCCGATGAATTTTTCCGGTCAATGTTACGCAGTGAAGGTATTGATGATATGCCGCAGGTATTGGCCGAGCGAATTCAGGGGGACGCATGACTGTCGTCAAGCGTGCCTTTGCCCCCGAGTTGATTACCGTCCGCTTACCGCTGATCTTGCCCTCTCGCCAAGTCACCCACGACATGCTGACGTCCGTCAAATTCGCAGCGATTTTAGCCTCCATCCGTGAATTGGGCGTGGTCGAGCCGCTCGCGGTTTATCCCGAGCCGGTTCACGGGACGGGAGGGGAGCCTCGTTATCTACTGTTGGATGGTCATTTGCGGCTAGCTGCGCTCGCACAGTTGGGGGCGGAAGACACGTTGTGCCTGTTGGCGACAGATGACGAAGGTTTTACCTACAACCGGCAGGTCAACCGACTTACCCCGATTCAAGAGCACAAGATGATTCTGGAGGCGATACGCAAAGGAACGACTGCCGAGCGGATTGCCGAAGTCTTGAGCGTCAACGTCGGACGCATCCGCGAGCGCCAGCATTTGTTGCGGGGGATTGCGCCGGAAGTCGCTGAGATGCTGAAAACGCGAATGGTTAGTCAGGCGGTCTTTCGCGTGTTGCGTAAGATGAAGCCGATGCGCCAGGTAGAACTAGTCGAGATGATGATTTCCGCCAACTGCTTTACTGGTCGCTACGCCGAAATGGTATTAGCCGCAACGCGTCCTGAACAGCTGGTTGAGGCAAAGAAAGTCAGTGAGGGCGTGACTGCTGAAGACATTGCACGCATGGAGCGAGAGATGGAAAAACTCTACCACGATTACCGGTTGGTCGAGGACACCCTCGGCGAAACCATGCTGGTACTCGTGGTTGCCAAGGGCTATGTGTCTCGCATGTTGCGCAATCAGACTATCGCAGCTTACCTGGAGCGTTTCGAGCCTGACCTAGTGCGGGAGCTGGCGGGGGTTGTGGAGGCGGTCACCGCAGATGCTCGTAGTCTGGAGCGTGAATAGACCTACCTGCTGTGCTTAGTGGGAGGACATCATTCGTTTCGGGGGCAGATCGTCAGTGCTATGTTGGCGAGGGCATGGGCTTTGGCTGGAATCGCGGCTTCGTCCCGTGCAGAGGTGGCAATCAGTGGGGCATTGAGACCAAGGCAAGCAATGGCATCAGCTTGTCGCGTTTCGTCGCGAAATTGCAGGGTTGCGCCGTCCTATTGACGCCAAGGTTCAGCAACGTCAAGTTGCCTAGCATTGGGATGCTCTCATGCCGTTCACGAATCAGGAGCTGCCAGGGCGTCAATGTGCCGCAAGAGCGCACAATCACTTCGATATCCGACTCGTCGCTGTCGGCTGCCACGCTGCCATCTTTCTGCGTCCAGCGGGACGTGCCAACTACGCGGCAAAATGTGGTCTATATCAAGCGCTGATAGGTCTGGTGTTTCCGGTTCTTCGCTTTTAACGGATAGCCGTGAGCCGCCCTCGAGTTCCGTTAGCAGCGAACAGGTTTTTGCGGTATCCAGCCGGTTTGGGTACAGCGGTGCACTGATGCAAGCGTTACGGAATTCAAGGATCAGCGTCAGCTGTAGTCGAACGTGATGAAGGATTGCGCTGGGCCGAAGGCAGCGTTCGTGACTAGCAGCTTTTGCCGATTGCGGCACTTTGCGAAGGGCAGCTATGGGTCGATAACGGCCCTTCACGATCATGGATATCGTCATGCCGACCTCTTCGTTATATTAGGTCTGATAAGCCACAGGTTATCCGAACCTATTGCAACGTTGAGCGAGAAGACATTGACAGAACCGATAGCGATGCCCTCCTCCTCGCCTTTAGTGTTGGCGGAACTGGCCGCCAGCACCCGTGCCGCCGCCGACGCATTCATCGCCGCCGGTACCGCGGCCAACACTGTGCGCAGCTACCAGAGCGCCCTTGCCTATTGGTCCGCCTGGCTGCAACTGCGCTACCGACGCGCACTCGGTGATGGTGCCTTGCCCCCGGAGGTGGCGGTGCAGTTCATTGTCGACCACCTTGCCCGACCCGACGGCGCGGGCGGCTGGAGCCACCTGCTGCCAGCGAATCTCGATGCCGCGCTGGTCGCCGCCGGCGTCAAGGGAAAACCAGGCCCGTTGGCGTTCAGCACGGTCAGCCACCGCCTGGCTGTCCTGGCCAAGTGGCATCGCCTGCAGCAGTGGGAAAACCCGGCAGAGAGTCAGGTCGTAAAAACCCTGTTGCGTGAAGCCCGTAAGGCCCAGGCTCGCCACGGCGTCTCGGTTCGCAAGAAAACCGCCGTGGTGTTGGAGCCGCTGCAAGCGATGCTTGCTACCTGTACTGACGGTATTCGCGGCCTCCGCGACCGTGCTCTGTTGCTGTTGGCGTGGAGTGGCGGCGGACGCAGGCGTTCAGAAGTGATTGGCCTGCAGGTTCAGGACCTCCGTCGCTTGGACGCAGACACTTGGCTCTACGCCTTGGGGGCGACGAAGACTGATACCGGTGGCGAGCGGCGGGAAAAGCCCCTGCAAGGGCCTGCGGCCCACGCGCTGCAGGCGTGGCTGGAGGCGGCGCCCGCGCAGACCGGACCACTGTTCCGTCGGCTGTACAGAGGCGGCCGGGTCAGTAGCACCGGATTATCAGGCGATCAGGTGGCGCGTATCGTCAAACGTCGAGCGCAATTGGCCGGCCTTGAAGGGGATTGGGCAGCGCACAGCCTGCGCTCGGGCTTTGTCACCGAGGCCGGGCGTCAAGGAGTGCCACTGGGAGAGGTGATGGCGATGACCGAGCACCGCAGCATCACTACGGTGATGGGCTATTTCCAGGCCGGCACCCTGCTGGGCAGTCGTGCAACCAACCTACTTGGCCAGGCCCTCACACCTCAAGCGAATGCCAGCGCGCCCTCCGATGAATAATCGCCTCGAGCAGTGATATCCGTCATTCCGCACAATGCACTGAACTCAAAATACAAAGGCGCTCGCCAGGATTTCGAAACCGAACAAGAACTTTGGCTGGGCATCGGTATGAACTGAAACCGTGCCGGCAGCATGGGAAATCCGCAGCAACGCATCGGTGCGCCCGTGGCTCATGAGCTTGCGCAGCACTGGCAGTCCGGCAGGCAAGTCGATGATGATTTCATGGACCCGTCCTCGGATGGTCTCACCGAGGTAGTCGCTAAGTGATGGCGCTCTGCCCAGAAAGGGCGTGAAGAAGAAACGAGAATCCACACGGACAGAAAAACCGTTGCTATGGGCGCAGCGATACCACAGCCGGGAAAGCAACTGATAAAACATTACTTTGAAATAATTGCGTAGGCTACTACGCGTGAAGCCCAACTCACTTAGGCACTCCAGAGCCCTGTCAGACATGCAAATGTGAGTATTTGAAATAGGCAATGTTTCAAATTTCTGCCGAAACAGCATCAGCGTGAGCGCGAACACGCACGATCCCCGTTCGAGGATCCCCAGGCAACTGTTGGCGTTATGCAGGCAATGACGATGGCGCCGAAGTAGCCTCGACCTCCAAAATGACACAAACCGTCGATAGACCACATCCACCTGCCGCGGTTGCGTCAGGCTATCCTCGCCCCCTCTCATGTCTAATGCCACCCGGTATCGCCGTAGGGTCGAGTCTTCTTCGAACGCGTCATAAAAACTGTGAGGTTGAATCAGAACGGGAGGATCTATAGGACCCTCCCCCAACCGCATGGTATCTAAAATTCCCAGACGCTGAAGACGCGCCAAGGTGCTAAATAGCCGCAAACTATGAGCGGCACGCTGAGCACAGAGACCCGAGCGCAAGCTGTCGAGGATCACTTTCAAGCTGGGCACGGCATAACCGCAGGTACCACACGGCTGACTGTTCCGATCGGGACAAAAGGCCGCGGCATCAGCACATTGCGCGCACAAAGATTTGAGTTCAATCCGATGCCATGGACACCATCGGACGCATCGCAGATGGAAAAAGAGCGAAAGGTAGCCTGAGTCAGCGGCACACAATGGGCAGTACTGCATCTTATCCATGACACGCGGGGCAAAAAATTGTGAAACGCTGCCAATGAAGTGCGTATTCGCCAGATAGGGACGCCCGGGCGCGTACAACCCCTGAATCGTTGCGCTGGCCACACTGCCGTGGCGCCACCGATGGTCGCCTTCGCCAGGACTGAAGGCCAGCAACAAAGCGCGTGCCGGTACCCCGTTGATGACCGCAGCTCTTTGCACAGTAGCAAAGGCCGCTTCGAAGGGCGTGGGAAACCCATCGGGAAAGAAATAGCCACGGTTATAATGCATCACAAAAAGCCCGTAGGTTGCTTTTTTGCACGGCCTCACTCACCCAGTGAGGATCAAGCTCCATGGAGGTGCTGTCCTTGGCTGCAAGGTTGAGCAGTAGATTGAGTACCGACTCACACAGATGGTCCATGGGAATGTTGTTTGTATAATTTCCGGAAGTACTGGCCGACAATTCGAGCCATAGCGACTCGGTAGCAAGTGCCAAACGAAAACCTGCCGAGAAGGCCTTGGGTATAAAATGCGCGGTATAGCTCGTTCCTGAACCAGAGGGGAACTCGGAGCCCGTATCGTAGGCATTCAATATCACGCCGAGTTCGTCGACCCCACGACAGCCAGGATAAGTCAATATCTCGGTTAAAAACCGTGCGATCAACTGCTGGTCACGACGCTTATTAATCATAGTAATTTGTTCATCGATATGCGGCTGAGCAAAGGCAATCAACGTCATGCAGATGTTCTTCACCTGTAGCAAATTGTAGATATCCGCCAAGTCAAAGTAATCCACCGGCAACAATCTTTGAATCTCATCTATAACCAAAATATATTGCCCAGCCTGCTGCCCGACCAATAATGATTCCACATGAGCTACCAAATGATAGCGCAGATCCACACGCTCCTTTGGATGAATACTTTCAGAATAACAAAGCTCCCTAAGCAAGTTAGGGCGCGAATCTTTCCGCTTCAGCGCTATGTGCAAAACAACATGGCATTCAGGAAACTGTTTTTTTAGCTGCTCGGCCACAAACACAGCGCAGCGACTTTTACCAACCCGTGAATGCCCACGAAACATCACTGCGGAACGTCTCATTGCAACCCGATCAAGACACAATCGCACCGCCCAAATGAACGCAGGCGTGATAATTTGCGCCTGCTTGCTGATTAAGGGATGCGTAATATTCATGATCCACCTCGGTTATCGGCATGCCCAGCGGAGGGAAGACCAGGATATTCTTGACCCGGCTGAAGCAGGTAATCCTTCACCGGTTTTTTCACAGGCACGACGGCGCGCGGCAATGTCGACAGGCTCGGATCCTCGGCCTGCTTAACCAGTAGCGCCCGGTTGGGTTCGTTGTGGCGAATGAAATAATCACAGATCTGCTGACTGGGTGGAAGATCCTCAGTGATAGTCAACGCTCGTTGAGCAATCAACGAATTAACCAAACGTCTAATGTACGGCGTATGCCTAAAGGTCGCCCACCAACCGCAGGCGTGGAGTACACCTATTGCAGCACCATTGGGTAGGAAAGCGTTGACAGCGCGATAATCATGTTCATCAATTTCCACACACAATCTGAGCCCGATCAGATCAAAGTTGGCCGCCAAATGCTCACTGGTATACCTGACCCGATCCAGCATGACGTATGGTCGCCGCCCTTCCGCCAAGCTTCCGCGCACCGTGACATACTTAGTAATCAAGTCGACTTTCAGCCGTTCACGACGCTCAACGGCAATGCGTGGTAGTATGGCAGCTTGATTCATATACTGTCGAATCAAGCCCAACGGCGAAAACATGCCAATACCTTCCGACGGTTCCGTATTATAATTGGCTAGCGCGACGTCCAATGCTTGGATAAATCGTGTCAGATCCAACTGATAATCAACGGCTTTTTCCTGCGCGCCATCTGCTCTGCCATGACGAGGGTGACTACCGGTTGTCGAAGGTAATAAAGCTGTGTGTCGTACAACCTCCGCAAAAAGTCGCTCGATCTTTGCGCGCGTTTCAAAACGTCCGGTTGGCCCCAAGTAATGATGGAAGCCGAAATCCTGCCGCGCTTGAAGCGTAATTTTCTTAGCTATATTGGATAGATGCGAGTCAACACTAAGTACGCTGAACGTGACACCACAACATTCCTCAATCACACTAGAAGGAAAACCAGCATCGACCTTATAGGGAAAATTGGTGTTTTCCAGTGTTTGCGCCTTCCACCCCCCCAAGCTTGCTCGCACAAGCACTTCGCGAACATCACTGGCTCCAGGCTGGCTTCGCAAGACCAATTTGTACGCAAGCACAGCATGGGAATATTGATCAATAGCAGCGAGTAACCACATACGGTCTAACGGAATCGGTAGCATCAAGCCATTTACTTGCTCCACCAACAAAACAAAAAAAGCACTGAGAAAATGGCCATCCAATTCCACAACATCGAACGGTCGCTGCGCGACAAGGTATGGCCGATGCCCGGTACCCGTGACAATATGCGCTCTCGCCTCGGGACTGCCATGCGCGTTAATGTACGAGGCCGGAAATTGGTTGCGCAGAGCGAGAATATAGCGGCGTATGCTCACACGCCCCTGATACTTAGTCGAATACGGCCAACCACGATGGTCAGGGGCAACGGCGTGCAAAATCTGCATGAACTTTTTGGCAAGGAACGCAATTGCGTTCCTCTGATCATCAAGCGTCTGTGCGGAATCTTTGATAACCGCGATCATCTGCTCTTCAACTTCCGGATATATTTTAAGCAAATGCTGAAGACAGCCCGACATCCCTCCCTGTTGGCCACTATATTTGTGACCCGATGGTTTGCGTCGCTCGTAGGATTTGAGATGAATATAGGGAAGCAAAGCTCTTTCGCCAATACACTGGCCTTGGTCATCCAAAGTCAGAAAGCGGGTCGCTAACCGATTAACCTCCCACCCTTTTAGGTGGGTCTTCTGCTCAATTACGCGCAAAGCGTGACCTTCAATGTACATCTGCACTGCAGTGCGACGCTTACAGAACAGCTCGCAGTGCTCCTCGGGGACTGCCGAGGCTGGCAGTCTCGGCCAGTTCCCAGCTTGCACGCTCTGGGGTATCACAACCCGCTTCATGGCCGTTCAACTTTGCAAGACCATGTGGTCTGCAGGTTTGGGGTGAAAGCATCAATCGTTAACTTTACCTGCCCTTTGATTGCCAAACGGCTGAGCCCGCCGACCAACTCCGTCATGTCGAGGTTAGGTAACATCTGCGCCAAACTACCAATAGTACCGGTTCCATTTCGCCCGATGAGTTGAAAAAGAAGCGCTTCTGTTGTGTTGATATCTGCACTCCAGCGCGTCAACGCCACGAAATTTGCCAATCTTAGTAAGGGTATAACTTCATAGTGACGGGCGCTTCGTGTTGACTCATCGAAAAGTCGGTAAAGAGCCCCTGCAGCCCGCGCCAACTCCTTCTGAACTTTCAGTTGCTCATGCGCCTCTAGATCATCAATGTATCCGGACTTTACCTCATGCCACTCGATCAAGCCCTCGGCATTCGTAGCAATCGCATCAAGTTTTACCTTGCGCCCACCTCGCTGATCTGCATTAAATTCATCGCCGCGTGGCTTCCAGAAACTTACTATTGATGAGTCAAACTCAAGATAAACCAACCAATGCGCGACTTCACGATGGCTTTCTAGGATCAAGTCATTATTGGCTTTCAAACTATAAACATGCCAAATGCTGCTGCGGACAGATCCACGGTTACGCATCTGAGCAATCAAGGCATTGCTGGGCGTCGCTTGCTTCGCGATTTTTTTAGACATATCTACACCCTCAACATAGACTTCATGCTTAGGTAGATATGCCAACCCCTCGCGGAGGTCTTCTATGACGGATGGGGGCGGATTCCACAATGTGATAATCGCACAGTTGCCCCACACCCATGATGCCTATTGGAAATAAAAGGCACCGCATAACGTAAGAAAAATAATAAGCCGCTACGGAATCACAAGCATAGAGGAAGCGACGCGATGAAAACGTTATCCATGCCAGGTCCCCCGCCATCCCTTTTTGACCGTCAAACAATGGGTTATATACGTGATTTCCAAAATTACTATGAAGGTGGCCTTCCCTGTACAGCTGAAGAATCGTGCCTATATCTGTTGCATAGCTTCCGAGATACCCCTGCCGAAATCGGTCGGATCCTAACAGCGCTCTCTCGCTATCATCGAACACTCGGATTTGCAGATCCCACCCAATGCCCCACCGTATTAAGGCTCTGCAGGGAGTTCGAGAAAGTGACATGTTTACAAGCACCTATATCTTCACAGACGACTCCTACATTTCATTGTGTCTCCGAACTGACTAAAATGTTAAAAGGCGAGATCGCTCGCCATCGACACGAGCTCAAAAAAGCCCGCGCCCTTCTGAACCATGACAGAGCACGCCTGATACATCATAAACTCCTCAAATCAGTGCGTAATCGAGCGATATTGCTCGTTTCTTACTGGTGCGGATTGGAGATGAATGAGACTTGCGCACTGAGCCTGGAGGACGTGGTGGTGACGCCAAAAAGAATACAGATAACAGTTCGCCCAACCCCAAAGTCGCATAAGTCGCCTCCCCAGCTTTTGACTATTGGTTATTTACCTCAGCTATGTCCAGTGCGAGCAATCCACGCTTGGTTAGGACTTTGCAAACTTAGCGAGGGACTCCTGTTCCCAGACATTAGAGCGGGCGAATTACTAGCTGACACGCCCGCAACTAACCTACCAAATCATTTCAGGTCCCGAGCAAAGCGCATTACACCTGATGCGTTAAAAGGACCGATTGTGTGGAGAAACGGATTACTGGCTTTTCTGCTGGATTGTGGATGGTCAGCAGCAGACATCACGCAGTGCTTACCCCAGTATCGGAGAAAGCACATTCGGCATCTTCAAAAGGAGTTCCAAAAACAAGGACGCAATCGACAGGACTTACCAATAAATAGGGTCCTGAAGACCATCTTGAGTCATTACACCCGATCAGCAGAAAACTATATATCCTCAAGAACCTAAAACAGCAATTCTTATTGCGTAGCTACAAGCTTATTCGCCAATTTTTAGTAACAACGCTCCAACTCAACTCAACCCTCACCTCGAAAGCACCAAGTAAATATTAAAATCCGCGATCTGACAGGAACGCAAGCCATTGAAATGCCGAGATTATCGACTAGCCAGAAATTGGAAGATTTAGTTAAGATGACTGTTTGGCTATCATGGCCGGGATTGACGTTTTCCCCTTTTGGATACCCGATGCTGACCGCCCTGCTGTTCGACCTCGATGGAACCCTCACCGATACCGATACCCTGCATTTGCAGGCCTTCCGCCAGTTGCTGCGCGAGCATGACGGCCGCGAGCTGAGCCAAGCGCAGTTCGAGGCCCAGGTCAGCGGGCGGGCCAACGGAGAGCTGTTCGCCGAGCTTTTTCCTCTCTGCAGCCCGGCCCAATGCCTGGCCCTGGCCGAGCGCAAGGAGGCGTTATTCCGCGAGCTGTCGCCTCGGCTGACGCCCATGCCCGGACTGGCACGCCTGATGACCTACGCCCGGCAGCATGAAATCGGTATGTGCGTGGTAACCAATGCGCCCCGCCTCAATGCCGAGCACATGCTGGCCGCCATGGGCCTGGAGGGGTGTTTCGGGCATGTACTGGTGGCCGAGGAACTGGCCCGCCCCAAGCCCGACCCGCTGCCCTACCTGACTGGCCTGCAGCGCCTTGCAGCCACGGCCAGCCAGGCCCTGGCTTTCGAGGACTCTCTGCCCGGCGTAAAGGCTGCCAGCGATGCAGGCATCTTCACAGTGGGCATCGCCACTACCCAGACTGCCGAGCGATTGCTCGCTGCCGGGGCGCGATTGGTGGTCGAAGATTTCAACGACACGCGGTTGTGGGCGTTGATAGACGAGATGGCCGGCTAGCGTCGACGGTAGCTTTTGTTGCCCGAGGGTGTCAGGCAATACACCCCGCCTCGCGGGCCCGTGCAGTAGTTGCCACTGCCGCATCCGCAGCCTTCGTCGCTGGCGCGCAATGACTGCACTGCCGGGCGCGCGGTACGGCTCCCGTATAACGCGCTGCAGTTTTTCTTCGAAGCGCTGATCGAACCGTCGTTGCACAGGAAGATCTCGCCGTCACACCCTGCAATCCCACCCTTGCGACCCGAGCACGGGGTGTTAGCCGCCTGGGCCGACGTGATGCCGAGCAGAAGAGTCAACAGAAATAACGACAGACAACGCCAGCGCATGCACAGCTCCTTGTGATTAGTGGCCTGATGATATCACTCGAATTCATCCGGGCTACTGCACCATTCGTCGTGAGGGGGCAAGCCTTTGTCGAATCCAACAGCCGCCATTCGACCATTCGCTGAATCCCTCACGTGGAGCCAGCGTCATGAACAATCCAGACATCAAGCACCCAGTGGTGACCCGAAGCGAGTGGCTCGCCGCCCGGCGCCAGCTCTGGCTGCATGAAAAAGCCCTTACTCATCAGCGTGACGAAGTGGCAGCGGCCAGGCGGGCCTTGCCGTGGGTCAAAGTCGAACAGCCTTACCGCTTCCACGGGCCCGATGGCGAGCTGGGGCTGACGGACCTGTTTGCCGGGCGCAGCCAACTGCTGGTCTATCACTTCATGTTCGCCGACGGTTGGAGCGAGGGCTGCCCGGGGTGTTCGTTCCTGGCCGATCATTTCGACGGTGCCAACCTGCACCTGGCGCACCATGACGTTTCGCTGGTCGCGGTGTCGCGGGCGCCCTATGGGCAGTTCCAGGACTTCCGGCGGCGGATGGGGTGGCGGTTTCCTTGGTTCTCGTCACACGGTGGCAGTTTCAACGAGGACTTTGGGGTGAGTGTCGCCACGGATGGGTCTGGGCAGTACAACTACGAGGCCTATGCGGGGAGCGAGCAGGAGCTGCCAGGGCTCAGTGCGTTCTACCGGGACGGGAATGGGGCGGTCTATCACACCTATTCCACGTATGCGCGGGGGTTGGACATTCTGGTGGGGGCTTACAACTTTCTCGACATTGCGCCGTTGGGGAGGAATGAGGGGGGGACGATGGATTGGGTGCGGCATCATGATCGGTATGAGGTGGGGGCGCGGGTTGGGCAGTGTTGTCATGAGTGAGGGCTTGGGCTTGGGCTTGGGCTTGGGCTTGGGCTTTCAGGCTGGGTGAATATCCGGGTTTGGTGGGGACGCTACCGGCGCTTTTCGCCTTTACGGCGACCTACTTTTGCTCTTGGGCAAAAGTAGGCAAAAACCGTTGGCTCCCACATCCGGCCCCTGCGCTGCGCTCCGGGGTTCCCTGCGCTCCGGTGCCTTTCGGGGCTTCGCGGCCTCCGGCTTGCTACGCCAGCCTCCATCTCGCGACTTCGGCTACCGCCGAAGGGCGCTGCGCGCCTGCCCCTACAGACACCTCCACTCGGCCTCCTGAGGTCGCGATTGGTGGCGTCTGGACTATCGCGTAGCAAAAGCAAAAGCAAAAGCAAAAGCAAAAGCAACGGCAACGGCAACGGCAACGGCAACGGCAACGGCAAACAAGTTAATTGTTTGGGTGTTTGTTCAGGCCTATTCGCGGGTTAATCGGAGCACCGAACCGCCGATCCTACAGGCACAGCGCCGTTCTCAAGAGCTGCGGTGAGCCTGTGTGAGCGGCGGTTCGGTGCTCCGGTTTACCCGCGAATGGCCCAAAAGCTCACCACAAAAACCACTCAATGAAACAACGCCAGCCCAGGCGCCGCCCGTAACTTGCGCCCCATCAGCAGGCCGAGCGGAGGTGTCTGTAGGGGCAGGCGCGTAGCGCCCTTCGGCGGTAGCCGAAGTCGCGAGATGGAGGCTGGCGTAGCCAGCCGGAGGCCGCGAGGCCCCGCAAGACACCGCAGCGAGGGGACCCGGTGCGAAGCGCCGGGCCGGATGCGGGGGCGCAGCGGCTTTGGTTACTTTGGCCAAGACCAAAGTGACCCGCCGTAAAGGCGGAAAGGTGACTAACCGTCGCCAAATCAAACGGATAAGCCCACAAACCTCAAAACCAACAACCAACAACCAACAACCAACAACCAACAACCAACAACCAACAACAACCAACGCCAAATCAAATCTCGTGCGCCGCAAGCAACTCCATGAGCACCTCGGCCAACGCCCGAACCATTCCATCCGCCGTCGGCCGATGCACCACCACGATCTCGTAGCTATCGACCTCCGGCAGCCCCTGCTCCACTCCCAACACCCGGTGCTCCGCCGTCGCCGCCCGCGGCGGCAACAGACTGATCCCCATGCCATCGGCCACCGCCGCCTGTATCCCGCTCAAGCTGGAGCTGGTAAAGCTGATACGCCAACGCCGCCCCATCCCCTCGATCGCGGTAATCATGTCATCGCGATACAACCCCCGCGGCGGAAAAGTCACCAGTGGGATCGGGTCGAGTTCGAAGGCCGGTGTCCGGGCACTGTCGATCCACTGCAATCGCTCAGGCCAGCACGCCACCCCTTCCCTCGCATTACGCCGCTGCTTGAGCAACACCAGATCCAATTCGCCGTTGTCATAGGCTTGGCTCAGGTCCCGGCACAACCCGCTGGTAACCTCCAACTTGACCTGAGGATGGCGTCGACTGAATGCCGACAAGGCATTGGTGGTGCGCCCACCGACGAAATCCTCAGGTACTCCCAAGCGCACCGTCACGCCAACCATCGCCCCCGCCAGGGCTTCGAGCATCTGGTCGTTCAGCGCCAGCATGTGCCGGGCATAACCCAGCAGTGTCTGCCCTGCGTCCGTGGGCAGCACGTCGCGGTTGCCTCGCACCAGCAGGCGGTGCCCCACCATGTCCTCCAGCCGGCGTACTTTCTGGCTGATGGTCGACTGGGTGGAGTGCAAGCGCGTCGCCGCCGTGGTGAAACTGCCGCAGTCGGCCACCACGACAATGGCGCGCAGCAGGTCGAGGTCGAACAGGGCCCTATTCGGTTTAACGCTGATAGACATCGGTGTATTCAACTTCTGAATGACAGACCCGACTTCTAGCACGCCCATACACCGCCGGCAACCGCACGCGCCAGCGCGTCAGTCGCCCAGCGCCGTCCCTTCGCGCCGAGGATCGGCACCCGCCGACCAGCCGTCAGCGGTGCGCTGGATGATCTGCGTCCCGCTGGTCATCGTCATCGGTGTCACCTCATGGCCGCGGGCTTGAAGCGCCTGTATCAGGGCTGGGCTTGCCAACCCCGCTTCCACCTCGGTGCCGAGGTTGCGACTGCCGAAGTTGGGCAGGTTGATGGCCGCTTGGGGATCGAGCTTCCAATCCAACAGGCCCATCAATGCCTTGTTCACGTAACCGATGATCTGCGAGCCACCGGGTGAGCCCAGACTGGCCAGCAGTTCGCCGGACTCACGTGTGAATACCAGTGTCGGCGACATCGAGGACAGCGGTCGCTTGCCGGAAGCGACCGCATTGGCGACGGGCTTGCCGTCTGCGCTGGGTACGAACGAGAAGTCGGTCAGATGGTTGTTCAGCAGAAATCCTTTGACGAACAGGTGCGAGCCAAAAGCGGCCTCCACGGACGTGGTCATGGCAACCGCACCGCCCAGATCGTCGACGGCCGAGACATGGGAGGTGGCAATGCGCAAGGGAGACCGGTCAGGCGACAGGGCCAAGTTGTTACCCGGCGGTGTACCGGCCTCGGCGTGCTTCATGCTGCTCGGGCCGATCAGCCGGGCACGACTCGCCAGGTACGCCTTGTTGGTCAGCCCTTGGAGATTCACCGCCACATAGTCGCTATCAGCCAGATACTGAGCACGGTCGGCGTAGGCCAGGCGCTCGGCCTCGGCAATCAGGTGAACCGCCATGGGCGCGGGTTCCAGACCCGCCACCGACGCCGCCTGCGTCGGTGCCATGCTGGCCAAGTCCAGCGACGGTGTGGCCGACTGCAGGGCTTCGAGGATGCCCAGGGTCTGCAATACCGCGACGCCACCGGAGGATGGCGGTGGCATGCCGCAAATGCGCCAGATCTTGTAGGGCCCACAGACGGGCGTGCGCTCCTTGGCCTGGTAGCGACGCAGGTCTTCGAGCGACAGCAGGCCGGGGTTGGCATGGCCGCGCACAGCCTCGACCATCGCCTGGGCAATGTCGCCGGTGTAGAACGCATCAGGCCCCTGCGTGGCGATCAGTTCCAGCGTCTGTGCAAGCTCGGGGTTCTTCAGAAGCGTGCCGACCGCCAAGGGCTTGCCTTGGGCATCGAGAAAATAGCGGGCCATGCCGGGCGAGCCGGCGACATAGGTGTCCGCTGCCAGCAGTGTGTGCAATCGCTTGGACATCGGGAAACCGTCGCGGGCCAAGGCGATGGCCGGGGCAAACAGGTCGCGCCATGGCAGTCGACCATGCTGTTCATGGGCCAAATGCAAGGCGCGCAGCACGCCGGGTACGGCCACTGAGCGGCCGCCGATCTGGGCGTCACGAAATGCCATGGGCGTGCCGTCAGACTTAAGGAACAGGTTCGGCGTAACCTGCGAGGGCGCGGTTTCACGACCGTCGAAGGCCTGGACCTGGTGCCCGTCCCAATAGAGGATGAACGCCCCTCCACCGATACCGCTGGACTGCGGTTCGACCAAGGTGAGCACCGCCTGCATGGCGATGGCAGCATCGATGGCGCTGCCACCTGCGCGCAACACCGAGCGCCCTGCGTCACTGGCCAAGGGGTTGGCGGCGGCAGCCATGTGCCGGCTGGCATGAGTCGGCTTTAACCCGGCGCGGTAGCCGGAGTCGAGCTCGGGTGGCAACGGCAAGACCGAGGGCGTTTCTGCCGTTCGTCCACCCCAGCCACAACTGGTCAAGGTCGCCAGGCAACACAGAGCCGTGACACGCACTACAACGGGTAAAGGCCTTTTCAAGAAGGACATCCTGTAATTCGAGGGCAGGCGCAGGGCGCCAAAACCAGCGATTTTAGCCGAACCTGCGCAAAAGCCCGAAAACAGGGGTATATCCAGAAATGCACTGATGTTCATGCGCAGAATTAACTTCAAGCACTCAAGGGTATTTCCTAGGATGAAGACCGGTCATTCAGGAGCCTCTCCCATGCGCTTGCCGTTCGCCGCCCTCTTCGCCTTGCTCATCAGCGTTGTCGCCCACGCCGAGACCCTTGCCATGGATACCCAACTGCTCGATGCCGCCCAGCGTGGCGATGCTTCTGCCGTACGCCGTCTGCTCGATGAAGGCGCCAACGTCGATGCGCGGGACGCTCGGCGCCGCACCGCGCTGCTGGTGGCCACCCACGCCAATGAGGTCGCGACAGCCAAGGTGCTGATAGAAGCTGGCGCCGACGTCAATGCCAAGGACGACATCCAGGACAGTCCTTATTTATATGCCGGGGCCCGTGGTCTGAACGAGATCCTGCGACTGACCCTGAATCACGGTGCCGACCTCAAGAGCACCAACCGCTACGGTGGCACCGCGCTGATTCCCGCCGCCGAACGCGGCCATGTGCAGACCGTACAGATGCTGATCGACGCAGGTGTCGACGTGAACCATCTCAACCGCCTGCACTGGACCGCCTTGCTGGAGGCGGTGATCCTTGGCGATGGTGGCCCGCGTCACGTGGACATCGTCCGCCGGCTGCTGGCGGCCGGGGCGGACCCGGCGATCGCCGACAAGGACGGCGTGACGGCACTGGAGCACGCGCAGCAGCGAGGATATCGGGAGATCGTGGCGTTACTGGAGAAATGAGGGCGAATGGAGCCGTCCGCCCTACTCCACCGCCTCGAACGGCAACCCCACATAGTTCTCGGCAATGTTCACCAACCCGGCCGGCGAGCTGAGGTAATACTCCCGGTCAGCTTCCTGCATCTTGCGGTCCCAGTCATCCTGATGCTCGCCGAAGTCATGCAGCAACTGGGTCATGAACCAGCTGAAGCGCTCACCCTTCCACACCCGGCGCAGGGCCAGGGGCGAGTACTGAGCCAGCAGGTCGGTACGCCCTTCGCGGTAGACCTTGATCAGGATCCGGTAGAGGTAATTGACGTCCGACGCCGCCAGGTTAAGCCCCTTGGCACCCGTGGGCGGGACGATGTGCGCGGCATCGCCGAGCAAAAAAAGCCGGCCGAACTGCATGGGCTCGACCACCTGGCTGCGCAGCGGTGCGATGCTTTTCTCCAGCGCCGCCCCGGTGACCAGTCGTGCCGCCACGTCCTCTGGCAGCCGGGCCTTGAGCTCTTCCCAAAAGCGCTCGTCGCTCCAATCTTCCACACGCTCTTGCAGCGGCACCTGCAGGTAGTAGCGGCTGCGGCTGTGGGAACGCTGGCTGCACAGCACGAACCCGCGCTCATGGTGGGCGTAGATCAGCTCATGGTTGACCGGCGGCGTATCGGCCAAGAGGCCCAGCCAGCCGAACGGATAGACGCGCTCGTATTGCTTGAGCACCCCCGCAGGGATGCTCTGGCGCGACACACCGTGGAAACCATCGCATCCGGCAATGTAATCGCAGTCCACGCGCAGGCGTCGGCCGTCCTGCTCGAAAGTGACAAAGGGCTGTGAAGAGTCCAGCCCGTGCAACTGCACCTGGCTGGCCGAATAGACGATCGGCGCACCGCTGGCCTGGCGGGCCTGCATGAGGTCACGGGTGACCTCGGTCTGGCCGTACACCATGACTGTTTTGCCGCCGGTGAGGGCCTTCAGGTCAAGGCGTTGGCGACGACCGCCGACTAGCAGCTCGACGCCCTCATGCACCAGTCCTTCACGATCCATGCGTTCGGCGACACCCGCCTCGCGCAACAGGTCGACCGTGCCTTGCTCCAGCACGCCGGCACGGATGCGGCCGAGCACGTAGTCTGGGGTCTGACGTTCGAGGATCACGGTGTCGATGCCAGCTCTGTGCAGCAACTGGCCAAGCAGCAGGCCGGACGGACCAGCCCCGATGATTGCAACCTGAGTCTTCATTGTTGTTGTCTCGTCGTATCGATGCCGGTACTGGCAACGCATGCCTTGGCATCTGCAGATTTGGGTTTGCACCTGCATTTTTACTGGCCACTGCAGGGCAAAAAGTGTGAAATCCCGTGCATTAACTGCACTTTTGCAAATTTCGTTCGATTAACGGACAGACATGCCATGACCACCCGACTTCCCGGAGTGCCACTGTTCCAGCTCTACGGCGAAAACCAGGCCTGGCCCGGTGCCGACTTGCTGCATTGCGAGTCGATCCCTGCGCGCAGCCGTTTGCACCACTGGGAAATCAAGCCCCATCGCCATGCCGAGCTGTTCCAGCTGCTTTACGTGCAAAGGGGCCGGGCGCAGGTACAGATCGAAGGCCAGCGCAGCGAAATCCACGAAGCGGCGATTCAGGTGGTCCCTCCGCTGACCGTGCATGGGTTTCGTTTCAGCGCCGACATCCAGGGCCACGTGCTGACGTTCGGCACCGCCCTGG
This sequence comes from Pseudomonas guariconensis, assembly GCF_900102675.1. Classification (GTDB taxonomy): domain Bacteria; phylum Pseudomonadota; class Gammaproteobacteria; order Pseudomonadales; family Pseudomonadaceae; genus Aquipseudomonas; species Aquipseudomonas guariconensis. The sequence goes on along the minus strand of NZ_FMYX01000001.1, from coordinate 185,912 downwards.
TGGCCGATCTGGAGCAGCGCCTCGGCGCACCCCTGGCAGTGCTGACGTCGGTGGGTTGCTACCCGCTGGGCAAGGACCGTATCCGCCTGCACGGTCTGATCGACACGCTGCAACAGGAATACCAGGGCCACGCGCCAGGGCGGGCCGCCATGCTGCAGGCGCTGCTCACCGCACTGATGGTGTGGATCAGCCGTCGCCAACAACTGGGCCAGGCCCCGCGCAACCGAGATGAACGCGACCGGCAATTGCTAAGCCGATACCTGCGCTTGGTGGAAGCCCATTACCGCGAGCACCTGTCGGTCGAAGACTTCGCGGCGAAGCTGGGTATTTCCAGCCTGCGTCTCAACCAGCTGTGCCGGGACCTGGCCGGGCAGACCGCTCTGCAAGTCGTTCACCAGCGCCTGTTGCTGGAAGCACGACGCAACCTGGTGTACACGCGCATGAGCATCGGCCAGCTGTCAGACCGCCTGGGCTTCACCGACCCGACCTACTTCGCCCGGTTCTTCAAGCGCCTGTCCGGCCAGACGCCAAATGGCTTCCGGCGATCGGCCCAATCCCAGGGGCCAGCAGCGCCTGCTTGACGTTTACGTCAAGCAGCCTTTAGGTTAGCGGCTATCACCTCTTCCGAGCCCAAGCATGAGCAGCCAGACCTACAGCATCTCCGACCTGTCCCGCGAGCTGGACATCACCACCCGCGCGATTCGCTTCTATGAGGAGCAAGGCCTGCTGAGCCCCGAACGTCGAGGCCTGGAGCGCATCTATTCGGCGCGCGACAAGGTCACCTTGAAGCTGATCCTGCGCGGCAAGCGCATCGGTTTCTCCCTGGCCGAATGCCGGGAGCTGATCGAGCTGTATGACCCTACCAGCGGCAATCTCAAGCAGCTCAACAGCATGCTGGCCAAGATCGCCGAGCGCCGCGCTCAGTTGGAACAGCAGATGCTCGATATCCAGCAAATGCACCTGGAGCTGGACACTGCCCAGGAACGCTGCGAGCAGGCCCTGGCCGCCACCCTCAACCAGCACAATCACAATAACCGTTGACCTGACACAGGAACCCCGCCATGTCATTGCCCGAGAAAGTCCGCCTGGTCGAAGTCGGCCCGCGCGACGGCCTGCAGAACGAAGCCCAGCCCATCAGCGTCGCGGACAAAGTGCGCCTGGTGGACGAGCTCACCGAGGCCGGGTTGTCCTATATCGAGGTGGGCAGCTTCGTCTCGCCCAAATGGGTACCGCAGATGGCCGGCTCAGCCGAGGTGTTCGCCGCCATCAAGCAACGCCCAGGCGTGACCTACGCCGCCCTGGCGCCCAACTTGCGCGGTTTCGAAGACGCCCTGGCAGCTGGGGTGAAAGAAGTGGCGGTATTCGCCGCCGCATCCGAGGCCTTCTCACAGCGCAACATCAATTGCTCGATCAGCGAGAGCCTCAAGCGCTTCGAGCCGATCATGGAGGCGGCGCGCAGCCATGGCGTGCGCGTGCGCGGTTATGTGTCGTGCGTGCTGGGCTGCCCTTACGAAGGCAAGGTCAGCGCCGAGCAGGTCGCGCCGGTGGCGCGGGCACTGCATGAGATGGGCTGCTACGAAGTGTCTTTGGGCGACACCATCGGCACCGGTACCGCTGGCGAAACACGCCGGTTGTTCGAGGTGGTCTCGGCCCAGGTGCCACGTGGGCAATTGGCCGGGCATTTCCATGACACCTACGGCCAGGCCCTGGCCAATGTCTATGCCAGTCTGCTCGAAGGCATCCAGGTCTTCGACAGTTCCGTGGCGGGCCTGGGCGGCTGTCCGTACGCCAAGGGCGCGACCGGCAACGTTGCCACCGAGGATGTTGTGTACCTCATGCAAGGCCTGGGAATCGACACCGGCATCGACCTGGAGCGCCTGATCGCGGCCGGCCAGCGCATCAGTTCGGTGCTGGGCCGCGTCACGGGGTCGCGGGTTGCACGGGCGCGTAGCGCTCAATAAGTCATACGGGTGTCACATGTGTGTGGGTGAGTGTTACCTCACCCCCGTTTGCCAGCAAAAAATCGGGTAACAGGGAAACAAATCGACAGATTTTCAGGTGGCCCGGCTTCTGCGAATTCAGACAAGGCATTGATTTTAAAGGATTTTAAAAAGTTGGCATGGCATCTGCTTTATCTCTGGCATAACAAGAACAACAACGTGACACCCAATAAAAACAATAGGTAACGGCTCTGACATAACAAGAACAACACGGCAGAGGCGTAGCAAGCAGATTTTTTTGGAGTAGGCACGCTTTTCAGAGGGTTCGCCCTCGCGGTCTGACACAGAACAATAAAACTACCTGCAAGGTAGCGGCAGTCAGCATCGGATCAGCAATGATGAAAGCAGGTCAGCGCTCAAAAAAATACGTTTGCTCTTGTGCCCCGAGTGGGGGCCACCCGCACTACCGAGGCAATGGCTGACAAAAACAACAACAGGCCAGTCTCCAATAATAAAAAAAAGAGCAGGCAACAACGCTTTGAGGGGAGCTTCGGCTCCCCTCAGTGCTTCCTGTCACGCTCCTCCTCCTGCTTCCCTTCATCCTCGCCTTCAAGCTTCTCCACCAGCAGCGGCATGCTGCCCAGCACCAGCAGCGCCAGCACCGTGCTGATCACGGCAGTGGCCTCACGCCCCACACCCGCGGCCGTGCCGATGGCGGCGGTCATCCACAATCCGGCGGCGGTGGTCAGGCCTTTCACATGGCTGGTCTCCTGGCCGTTCCCTTTGAGAATCGTCCCGGCGCCCAGAAAACCGATCCCCGCGACGATCCCCTGGACCACTCGGCTGAGCGCCTGCTCGTCAGCGCCGGCCATGCTCGGCGCCAGGACGAACAGCGCCGCCCCCAGGCACACTAACATGTGCGTGCGCACGCCCGCGGACTTGCCCTTGTGCTCGCGCTCGAAGCCCAGCACCGCGCCCAGCACGGCGGCCATCAACAAGCGCACCAGGATCTGGGTGACCTCGCGCAGGTCGGCGATGTCGGCGAACTCGGCTTGTATGGCCAGCCATGCCGTGTGCCACCAAGGGTGCATGTCAGACCTCCAGGTCGTGGGAGCGACGCTCGTACCTCTCAAGGGATGGACCGTTGGGCTTGCCGGGAGTGCAACCGAATCCACTGAGCGCAGCGATGCAGCAACCACCTGTTTGGCGCGGTCACAACTGCAGACCGCCAACCAAGAGGACATCGCCATGCCCGTAGAAATCGACGAAAGCACCCGCCGCTGTACGTTGATCGGCGAAGACCTACGCCTCGAGGCCGAAGGGCCGGACATCGAGATCGTCACGGATGAGCAGTTGCGCATGTCGGTGGCCCTGCTCGCCAACCAGCGCGTCCCCATCACCGAAGCCGAGGCCGACGCGCTCACCGTGGCCGGTGCGGTGGATAGCCGCAGGCATCTGAAGGCAAGCACGCCAGGCTCCGTGATCTGAGGCCTGCGAGGTACCAGCGGTTCATCTGATACGGTTTTTATCGCGCCACCTGAGTCTGTGCTGGAAACAGATCGCGCCCCATAGTGAACGGGCCTGATCGAGACTCAAGAGCACAAGCCATGAGCGATAGAATCCCGTACCGCGTGATCGACGTTGACGCGCCCGCCAGCCCGCGCAAGCGCCTGGGCGACAGCGGCATCCATACACGCAGTTTCACCGGCCTGTACCGCAACCTGCGCATTGGCTTTGCCGGTGCGCTGTTCGTGCTGTTCTTCGGCACCGCCTGGCTGGACTGGAACGGCCGCCAGGCTGTGCTCTGGGACCTTGCCGAAAGCAAATTCCATATCTTCGGCGCCACCTTCTGGCCTCAGGACTTCATCCTGCTGTCGGCGCTTTTGATCATCTGCGCCTTCGGGCTGTTTGCCATCACGGTGTTCGCGGGCCGTGTCTGGTGCGGCTACAGTTGCCCGCAGAGTGTATGGACCTGGCTGTTCATGTGGTGCGAGAAGGTCAGCGAAGGTGACCGCAACCAGCGTATCAAGCTCGCCGCAGCCCCCTGGACCCTTGAAAAGCTTGCGCGCCGCACCCTAAAGCACAGCCTGTGGTTGGCCATCGGAGTGCTCACAGGGCTGACCTTCGTGGGGTACTTCACGCCCATCCGCCCCTTGGCCGAGGCGCTGTTCACCTTGCAGTTGGGCGGCGTGGCGCTGTTCTGGGTGGTGTTCTTCACCGCCGCCACCTACCTCAACGCCGGCTGGCTGCGCGAAGCGGTATGCATGCACATGTGCCCCTACGCACGTTTTCAGAGCGTGATGTTCGACAAGGACACCCTGGCGGTGGCTTACGACCCTCGCCGCGGCGAGGCCCGTGGCCCGCGCAAGAAAGGCAGCGACCCGCGCGCGCAGAACCTGGGCGATTGCATCGACTGTACCCTGTGCGTGCAGGTGTGCCCCACCGGCATCGATATCCGCGACGGCCTGCAGATGGCCTGCATTGGCTGCGCCGCCTGCATCGACGCCTGCGACAACGTGATGGATAAGATGGGCTATGCCCGTGGCCTGATCGGCTACAAGTCCGAACACACCTTGCAAGGCGGCAAGACGCACTGGCTGCGCCCACGCCTGCTAGGCTACGCCAGTGCCCTGGTGCTGATGGTCGGTGCCTTGGTGGTGGCCCTGGACCTGCGCCCGATGGTGTCGCTGGATGTGATCAAGGACCGCGGCCTGTTCCGCGAGAACGCTCAAGGCCAGATCGAGAACATCTACTTGCTCAAGGTCATCAACAAGACCCAGTCTCCCCAGCGCTACGAACTGCGTCTGGTGGACGCCGAGGGCTTCGCGCTGAACGGCAAGACGGCCTTCGTCATTCCCGCCGGAGAAATGAGCGAGCTGCCGGTATCGGTCGCATTGCTGGCCGACCGCCCCACCAACAGTGCCCAGCAGATCACCTTCGAAGTCCGCGACAGCGATGAGCCGACGATCTACAGCCGCGCCGACAGCCGCTTCGTCGCGCCACTGAACCGTTGATCCCTTACACTGACTTGTCACCTTGACTGCCGAGCCACGATGAAACGCTACGAACGATTCGCTGACGACATTGCCGAACTGATCCGCTCCGGCGTCCTGGGGCCCGGCCAACGTGTACCTTCGGTGCGCTACGCCAGCCAGACCCACGGCGTCAGCCCGTCCACGGTGTTTCAGGCTTACTACTTGCTCGAGCGCCGTGGCCTGATTCGCGCCCGGCCGCGCTCAGGCTACTTCGTCAATGCCCACGCACCCCGGCCGTTCAGCGAACCCCAGGCCTTGGCACCGGTCAGCGAATCCACCCAGGTGGACGTCAGCGCGCTGGTGTTCTCCATCCTCGACTCGATCAAGGATCCGCATACCGTGCCGTTCGGCTCGGCCTTCCCCAGCCCGGAACTCTTCCCCCTCCAGCGTCTGTCGCGCTCGCTGGCGAGCGCCAGCCGAGCCATGGACCCGCGCATGGTGGTCACCGACCTGTCGCCGGGCAATCCGCAACTGCGCAGGCAGATCGCCCTGCGCTACATGGTCGGTGGGCTGATGCTGCCCATGGAGGAGCTGCTAATCACCAACGGCGCCCTGGAGGCGCTCAATCTGTGCCTGCAGGCGGTCACCGAACCTGGCGATCTGGTCGCAATCGAAGCCCCGGCCTTCTATGCCTGCCTGCAGGTGCTCGAGCGCCTGAAGCTCAAGGCCGTGGAAATCCCGGTGCATCCACGTGAAGGCATGGACCTGGCCGTACTGGCGCAAACCTTGGAGAAACACCCGGTAAAAGCCGTCTGGTGCATGACCAACTTCCAGAATCCGGTGGGCGCAAGCATGCCTGAGGCGAAGAAGCAGGCGTTGGTGGAGCTGCTGCGCCGCCACCAGGTGCCGCTGATCGAAGACGATGTCTACGCCGAGCTCTACTATGCCCAGCAAGCGCCCAAGCCGGCCAAGGCCTTCGACACCGAGGGCCTGGTGATGCACTGCGGTTCCTTCGCCAAGAGCCTGGCACCGGGCTATCGCATTGGCTGGGTGGCTGCCGGGCGCTTTGCCCAGAAGATCGAGCGGCTCAAGCTGATGACCTCGCTGTGCGCCTCGATGCCCGCCCAGGCTGCGATCGCCGACTACCTGCAACACGGCGGCTACGACCGCCACCTGCGCAAGCTGCGCTATGCCCTGGAAGGCCAGCAGTTGAGCATGCTGGCCGCCATCGCCCGGCATTTCCCGGCGCAGACCCGGGTCAGCCACCCCAGCGGTGGTTACTTCCTGTGGCTTGAACTGCCGGAGCAGATGGATGCGCTCAAGTTGTTCCACATGGCCCTGGCCCAGGGCATCAGCATCGCCCCGGGGCCAATCTTCTCGCCCACGCGGCGCTTTGGTAACTGCATCCGCCTGAACTACGGCAGCCCTTGGAATGAGGGTGCCGAGCAGGCCATGGAGACGTTGGGGCGGATCGTGAGGTCGTTCTGATCGCGCAGCAGGGTCTGCTTCGCAGCCCACCGCGGTGCGCGCTCCCCCAGCTACTTAGCGCCCACCACCCAGGTCAATGAAACTACCTGTCGAATAGGACGCTTTGTCCGATAGCAGCCACAGGATCGCCTCGGCCACTTCCTCCGGCCGTCCTCCACGCCCCATGGGCAAACCCGGTTCGAGTTTGGATACCCGCTCCGGATCGCCACTCAACGCATGGAAACCTGTGTGGATGTAGCCAGGCCGTACGCCATTGACCCGCACGCCCTCGCCTGCCACTTCCTTGGCCAGGCCGACGGTGAAGGTGTCCAGCGCACCCTTGGAGGCGGCGTAGTCGACATATTCGTGGGGAGCGCCAAGGCGCGCCGCCACGGACGATACATTGACGATCGCCCCGCCCTGCCCACCATGACGGCGGGCCATGCGCAGCAATGCGTGCTTAGCGCACAGCATTGGGCCGACCACGTTGGTCTTCATCACCTTGAGCAGGCGGAACTCAGACATCTCCTCCACCCGACTCTGCTGGCCGATGGTGCCGGCGTTGTTGACCAGAGCGGTAACCGGACCAAGCTCCTGGTCGACGCGATGGAACAGCTGCGCCACTTCATCTTCGACACTGGCATCGGCTCGCACGGCGATGGCCGTGGCCCCGAGCGCACGCACCTGGGCCAGCACCTGTTCGGCGGCCTGGTCGTCGGCGTGGTAGTTGATGCAGATGCGATAACCCTGCTGCGCCGCCAGCAAGGCGGTGGCGGCGCCGATGCCACGGCTGGCACCGGTGATGACGATGACGTTCTCCATGAATCTGCCAATTGCCTGGAAATGAACGTTCGACAATAGAAGAAATGCAGAGGGTTGTGAATGCCCGCCTGAACGTTAGCGGTCGCACGCGTGCAGAGCCCCTTTGCGGGCGAGTCCGCTGTCACAAGGAGCAACCCGGGCCAGGCGCGAGTGGGCTCATCCGCGAAGAAGCCGTTGCATCAGTGTCCGGCCGACGCTGGCCCCGCCTTGGCGGTGAACGGCGGCCGTGCGAGCCATACCAGCAGGATCAGCCCTGCGAACACCCAGGTCATCAAGGTGAAGTAATCCACCGTCGACATCATGTAGGCCTGGCCGTTGAGGATCCGCTCCAGCTGCGCATAGCTCTGCGGGTTGGCCCCGCCCAACTGCTCCAGCATGTGCTGGGTGGAAGGATCGTACTGACTGATGTGCTCGCTCAGGTACGCGTGGTGCTGGTCGGCGCGGCGAATCCAGATCCAGGTGGTCAGCGAGGCGGCGAAGCTGCCTCCGAGGGTGCGCAGGAAGGTCGCCAGCCCCGAGCCATCGGCGATCTGGTGAGGCGGCAGGTCCGACAGCAGGATGCTCAAGGTCGGCATGAAGAACAGCGCCACGCCGATGCCCATGAACAGTTGCACCAGTGCCACGTGCTGGAAGTCCACCTCGCTGGTGAAGCCGGCGCGCATGTAGCAGCTGGCGCCGATCGCCAGGAACGCCAACCCCGCCAGCAAACGCAGATCGACCCGGTGCGCATACTTGCCCACGAATGGCGACAGGACCACAGGCAGCAGGCCGATCGGCGCCACTGCCAAGCCCGCCCAGGTGGCGGTGTAACCCATCTGGGTCTGCAACCATTGCGGCAGGATCAGGTTGATGCCGAAGAAGCCCGCATAGCCAAGCACCATCACCAAGGTGCCGACACGGAAATTGCGGTGCACGAACAAACGCAGGTTGACCACCGGATGACGATCGGTGAGTTCCCAGATGATGAAGACCGCCAGAAATACCACCGAAATCAGGCTGCCGATGACGATGAACGAGGATTCGAACCAATCCAGGTCGTTGCCTTTGTCCAGCACCACCTGCAACGCGCCCACGCCGATGATCAGCGTCAGCAGGCCGATATAGTCCATCGGCTGACGGCTGGTGACCACGGGTCGCGCGCGCATCTGCTGGCGCACCACGGCCGCGGCGAACAGGCCGATGGGGACGTTGATGAAGAAGATCCAGGGCCAGCTGTAGCTGTCGGTGATCCAGCCACCGAGAATCGGCCCGGCAATCGGCGCCACCACCGTGACCATGGCCAGCAAGGCCAGCGCCATGCCCCTTTTAGCGGGCGGGTACACGGCGATCAGCAGGGTCTGGGTCATCGGGTACAGCGGCCCGGCGACCACACCCTGCAGCACGCGGAAGGCCACCAGTTCCGGCATCGACTGGGCGATGCCGCACAGGAACGAGGCCAGCACGAACAGCAATGTGGCCCACAGGAATAGCTTCACCTCGCCGAAGCGCCGGCTCAGCCAGCCCGTCAGCGGCAAGGCGATGGCATTGCTCACCGCGAACGAGGTGATCACCCAGGTGCCCTGCTCGTAGCTCACCCCCAGGTTGCCGGAGATGGTCGGCAGGGCCACGTTGGCGATGGTGGTGTCGAGCACCTGCATGAAAGTCGCCAGCGACAGGCCGATGGTCGTCAGCAGCAGGCTCGGCGGAGTGAACTGCGCGGGCGCGTCCTTGCTCATCGCTGGGCCGTCTTGCCGGTGGCGCTGTTCTCGTGGATCAGCCGGGCGATCAGGTTGTCGGCTTCGACCAACTGGCGATCGTACACCTGGGTGGTGTAGCTGGCTTGCTGTGGCGGCTGCTGGGCCAGCGCCGGGCCGCTCTGGTCATGCAGATCGACCTCGACAACGGTGGACAGGCCAATACGCAGGGGGTGGTCCTTGAGCTGTTCGGGGTTCAGGTGAATACGCACCGGTACCCGTTGCACGATCTTGATCCAGTTGCCGGTGGCGTTCTGCGCCGGCAACAGCGCAAAGGCGCTGCCGGTACCGGCGCCCAGGCTGTCCACGGTACCGCTGTATTTCACGTCGCTGCCATAAAGATCGGCAGAAATTTCCACCGGCTGACCGATGCGCATGTCGCGCAGTTGGGTTTCCTTGAAGTTGGCATCGATCCAGACCTGGTCCAGCGGGATCACCGCCATGGTCGCGACACCCGGCTGCAGGCGCTGGCCCAGTTGCACGGTACGCTTGGCCACGTAGCCGGTGACCGGTGCTACCAATGTGGTGCGGGCATTGTCGAGGTAGGCCTGGCGCAGGTCGGCGGCGGCAGCCATTACCTCGGGATGCGAGGAGACTACGGTGTCGTCGACCAGTGCAGTGCTGGTGTTCAGTTGCTGGCGGGCGCTGTTCAGGGCGCTCTGGGCGACGGTCAAGTCGTCGCGAGCGTGGGAGATTTCCTCAGCGGCGATTGCCCCACTATCTGCCAGCACCTTGCGCCGGTTGTAATTGTCCTGGGCTTTCTGCAGCTCAGCCTGACGCGTCTGCAATTGCGCCTTGAGCGCATCGACGTTGCTGTACAGGCCCCGGACCTGACGCACAGTGCGCGCCAGCTTGGCCTCGGCGGCCTGCAAGGCGACCTCGCTGTCGGCCGGGTCGAAGCGCAGCAGGACCTGGCCTTCGTGCACCAAGTCGCCATCATCGGCACCGATGCTGGTGACGGTACCAGTCACCAGCGGCGTGATTTCCACCACGTTGCCATTGACGTAGGCGTCGTCGGTGCTTTCATGCCAGCGCCCGACCAGGGTGTACCAGCCCCAGGCGGCGGCACCGGCAAGGATCAGCACCAGCAGCAAGCCAAGCAACCAGGCCTTGCGCTTGCCTGTGTTGTCCGGCGCAGGTGCTGGGGTGGAGGTGTCAGCGGAAGTGGCCATGACAATACCTTGGATGAGTCGTGAGGGATCAACGATCGGCGAAACGGCTGATCGTCAGGGGGTCGCCGGCGCTGATCAGCACCTTGGCAAGCAAGCCTTCAAGGGCCTTGAGCTCTTCGGGCTCGAGCACACCGACCAGCTCGTTCATCGCCGCCGCGCCGATCTCCGGCAGCCGGTCGGCTAGGCGCTGACCCTCGGCAGTCAACGCCAGGCGCACCTGGCGACGGTCTTCTGGGCAGCGGTTACGCACGATCAGCTCCTTCTGCTCGAGGCGATCGAGCATGCGGGTCATCGAGCCGCTGTCCAGGCCCAGGTAGCGACACAGCTCGGCCGGCGTGTCCACTTGGTACTGGGTGACAATGATCAGCACCTTGAACTGGGCGGCAGTGACGCCGTCGGCTTCCAGGTGAGAGTCGAGGATGCGGTCCTTCAGGAGCGCGGCGCGGCCAAGCAGCAGGCCGATGGTGCAGGTCTGGAAGTTTTCCGGAGAGAAATGGGACATGACAGGCTGCTCAGGCAATTGTTTAAAAATATTACTGCCTAGGCAGTGAATGTCAAAGCCTTAAATAGCCTGCTATGTAAATTTTCGTACAGAAGCCCTCAGGACTCCTGTAATCCCAGCGCCGCGACCTGCCCACAAGCGATGGCCATGCCCACCAGCTCAGGAAGGCTCGCAGCCTGCAGGCGCTTCATCACCCGCCCTCGATACAGGTCGACGGTCTTGACGCTGACGCTCAATTGCTCGGCGATTTCCCGGTTGCTCAGCCCTTGGGCCAAGGGAATGAACACGTCGCGCTCACGGGGCGTGAGCCCGTCGATCCGCGCCTGCACGGCGGCCAGGGCTTCGCTGCCCTGCTGTCGGCGACGGACCTGGTCCAGGGCGGCTTGCACGCTGTCGAGCAGCAATTGGTCGTTGTAGGGTTTTTCGATGAAGTCGCAGGCACCGGCCTTGAAGGCCCGTACCACGATGGGCACATCGGCGTGGCCGCTGACGAAGATCACCGGGATGTCGAGCCCGCGCTCACGTAGCGCCGCCTGTACCGCCAGCCCGCCCAGGCCTGGCATGCGCACATCCAAAAGCACGCAGGCCGGCTCGCGGTCATCGCAGACATCGAGAAACGCCTGCCCCCCTGTGAACGGCAGCGCGCGCAGGCCTACCGACTCCAGCAACCAGACCGTCGAGTCGAGCATGCCCTGGTCGTCATCGACCACATACACCTTCGCTTGCACCACTGGCCCCTCTCCTTATCCGTTGTTCGCCGGCAGACGACAGCACAGCACCAAGCCACCCGCCTCGCCCGGCCGCGCCTGTAGGCTGCCACCAAAGCCCTCGACAATGCTCCGGCTCATGCTCAACCCCAATCCCAGGCCATCGGCCTTGGTCGTGGTGAACGGCGTGAAGATCTCATCCAGGCGTTCCACTGCCACGCCCGGGCCCTGATCGCAGACCTCCACCAGCAGCCCGTCGTCCACGGCCTTGGCGATGAGCAGGATACGCGAGGCCTGCGTCCCGTGCTGCTCGCGGTTGGCGTCGATAGCATTGCGCAGCAGATTGAGCAGCACCTGCTCGAGCAATACCCGGTCCGCGTACACCTTGGGCAACTGCGGGCCCAGGCGCTGTTCGATGCGCACCTGGGCCTGCCCGGCCTCCCAGGCGCACAGACGCAACGCCTCACCCACCACATCGGCGATATCCAGCGCCTGGAGATGACGCGGCCCCTTGCGCAGGAAGGCCCGTAGGCGACGGATCACCTGCGCGGCATGGTTGGCCTGGGCGTTGATACGTTGCAAGCCCTGAGCGATGCGTTCGCGGGCCTGGGGGTCATGGTCGAGGTTGTGCAGGTAACGCAGGCTGGCGTTGCTGTAATTGAGCACCGCTGCCAGCGGCTGGTTGATCTCATGGGCAATGCCCGAGGCGAGCTCGCCCAAGGTGGCGACGCGGGCGCTGTGGGCCAGGGTCTCCTGGGCTTCGATGCGCAACGTGATGTCGCGCGAGACGGCGACGATTTCCACCACCGTGCCGGTATAGGTCTCGCGGATCGCCCGACAGGCAATCTCGAACCAGCGGTAACGGCCATCGGCATGGCGCACCCGACAGGTCAGGGTGTGGTAGCCCTCCACTTCCAGCGCCGCGCCGGCCTGCAGCAGCACCTGACGCCGCTCGCTGGGGTGCAGCAAAGTGTGCACGGCGCTGCCGCGCAGTTGTTCAGGCCACAGGCCGAGCAAGCGGAACGCCGCCGGCGTGGCATCGAGAAAACGCCCGTCCGGGCTGTGCCGGGAAATCAAGTCGGTGGTGTTTTCAGTGATCAGTCGGTACAGACGCCGGGCACGGCTGGCTTCGCGCGCCTCGCGACGTTCATCACTGGCGTCGCGGCAGCGGGCCACGACCTGCTGGCCGTTGTCATCGGGAATGAACGTCCAAAGCAGGATGCGCTCCCCAACCTCGGCCTCCACTTCGACGATGGCACGGCGTTGACGCAGACATGCCTTTACCAGCGCGGCGGTATTGGTGGGCAATGCCTGCGTGTCCTCGCCGAACAGCGTCTGGAACGCGGAGTTGAACGCCAACGGGCGTGCGTCGGGGGCCAGCAAGAGGCTCGGTTGCGGGTCCTTGGCCAGCAAGGGCGATAGGGTCGTATTCACCGTAGAAGGCTCTTCTTATAGTAGTTTTACTATATTGCTATAGTCGATCTTCCAGCTACCATAGCGGTTCGCGTAAAAATGCGACAGGGGCAGCAGCCATCGGCCTGCTCCCTTTCCCTGATCAGAGCTAACAATCAGCCACCGGGGGCCATGCGCACAGGCTGCGTCTGCCTCCTTACAGGACCACCGCATGTCGATCTATTCCCAGGGCCTGATGCCCACTGCTGTCAATCATGTCGCCCTCACCCCCTTGAGCTTCATCGAGCGAACCGCCGCGGTGTATGGCCGCTATCCGGCGGTGATCCACGGCGCCATCCGTCGTGACTGGGCCCAGACCTACGCCCGTTGCCGACGCCTGGCCAGTGCCTTGGCCGGGCGCGGTATCGGCCGGGGCGACACCGTCGCAGTGATGTTGCCGAACATTCCGGCAATGCTCGAAGCGCACTTTGCCGTGCCGATGATCGGCGCGGTGCTCAACACCCTCAACGTGCGTCTGGACGCCGAGGCCATCGCCTTCATGCTGCAGCACGGCGAAGCCAAGGTACTGATCACCGACCGCGAGTTCCACAGCGTGATCGAAGGCGCCCTGGCCCTGCTCGAACACCCTCCCCTGGTGGTCGATGTGGACGATCCAGAATACGGTGAAGGCCGCGCCGTCAGCGATCTGGATTACGAGGCGCTGCTGGCCGAAGGCGATCCAGCGTTCGCCTGGGAATGGCCCGATGATGAATGGCAGGCGATTTCCCTGAACTACACCTCCGGCACCACCGGCAATCCCAAAGGCGTGGTGTATCACCATCGCGGCGCCTACCTCAACGCCCTGGGCAACCAGATGACCTGGTCCATGGGCCAGCATCCGGTGTACCTGTGGACACTGCCGATGTTCCACTGCAACGGCTGGTGCTACCCCTGGACCGTCACCGCCCTGGCCGGCACCCATGTGTTCCTGCGCCGGGTCGATCCACAGAAGATCCTCAACCTGATCCGCGAGCACCGGGTCAGTCACCTGTGTGGCGCGCCCATCGTGCTCAACGCCCTGGTGAACGTGCCCGATGCCGACAAAGCCGCCATCGGCCACCCGGTGCAGGCAATGGTCGCGGGCGCTGCGCCACCAGCCAAGGTGATCGGTGCGGTCGAGCAGATGGGCATCCGCGTCACCCACACTTATGGCCTGACCGAGGTCTACGGCCCGGTCACCGTCTGCGCCTGGCACGAGGAGTGGGATGAACAGCCGCTGGAGCAGCGGGCTCGGATCAAATCCCGCCAAGGTGTGCGTTATCCGACCCTGGATGGGCTGATGGTGGCCGATCCACAGACCCTGCAACCGGTGCCGCAGGACGGCACGACCCTGGGCGAGATCTTCATGCGCGGCAACACGGTGATGAAGGGCTATCTGAAGAACCCCGAGGCCACCGCCGAGGCCTTCCGTGGTGGCTGGTTCCATACCGGCGACCTGGCCGTCTGGCATGCCGACGGCTACGTCGAGATCAAGGATCGGCTCAAGGACATCATCATCTCCGGCGGCGAGAACATCTCCACCATCGAAGTCGAAGATACCCTCTACAAGCATCCGGCAGTGCTCGAAGCCGCCGTGGTGGCCCGCCCGGATGAAAAGTGGGGCGAAACACCCTGCGCGTTCGTCGCCCTCAAGGCAGGGCAAGCCAGCACCCGGGAGGCAGACATCATCCAGTGGTGCCGCGAGCACCTGGCCGGTTTCAAGGTGCCCAAGACCGTGGTGTTCGGCGAGCTGCCCAAGACCTCCACGGGCAAGATCCAGAAATACGTCCTGCGCGACCGGGCCAAGGCCCTCTGACTATCCACGCGAGCCCCGACATGACTGATTACAACGCGCCTCTGCGCGACATGCGTTTCGTCCTGCACGAAGTCTTCGACGCTCCGGCCCTGTGGGCACGCTTGCCCGCTCTGGCCGAGCGGGTCGACGCCGACACCGCCGATGCCATCCTCGAAGAGGCGGCAAAGATCACAGGCCAATTGATCGCCCCCCTCAGCCGTAACGGCGATGAGCAAGGCGTACGCTTCGACGACGGCCAGGTGATCACCCCTGACGGCTTCCGCCAGGCCTGGCAGACCTACCGCGAAGGCGGCTGGGTCGGTCTGGGTGGCAACCCTGAGCATGGCGGCATGGGCATGCCGAAAATGCTCGCCGTGCTGTTCGAAGAGATGCTCTACGCCGCCGATTGCAGCTTCAGCCTGTACTCGGCGCTGAGCGCCGGCAGTTGCCTGGCGATCGATGCCCATGCCAGTGACGACCTCAAGGCTATCTACCTGCCACCGCTTTACAGCGGCCAATGGGCGGGCAGCATGTGCCTGACCGAGCCACACGCCGGAACTGATCTGGGGCTGATCCGCACCCGCGCCGAACCCCAGGCCGACGGCACCTACCAGGTCAGCGGCAGCAAGATCTTCATCACCGGTGGCGAACAGGACCTGACCGAGAACATCATCCATCTGGTACTGGCCAGGCTGCCGGATGCGCCGGCCGGTCCAAAGGGGATTTCGCTGTTGCTGGTGCCCAAGTTCCTGGTCAACCCGGACGGCTCGCTCGGTGCGCGCAACGCCGTGCAGTGCGGCTCGATCGAACACAAGATGGGCATCAAGGCTTCGGCGACTTGCGTGATGAACTTCGACGGCGCCACCGGCTACCTGGTCGGCGAGCCGAACAAAGGCCTGGCGGCGATGTTCACGATGATGAACTATGAGCGCCTGTCCATCGGTCTCCAAGGTATCGGTTGCGCCGAAGCCTCGTACCAAAGCGCTGCGCGCTATGCCAAGGACCGCCTGCAAAGTCGGGCCGCCACTGGCCCGCAGGCCAAGGACAAGATCGCCGACCCGATCATTCATCACGGCGACGTACGGCGCATGTTGCTGACCATGCGCGCCTTGACCGAAGGCGGACGGGCCTTCGCCACCTACGTAGGCCAGCAACTGGACCTGGCCCGCTATGCCGAGGACGCGGGCGAACGGGAGCAGGCCGTGCGTCTGGTGGCGCTGCTGACGCCGGTGGCCAAGGCGTTCTTTACCGACAACGGCCTGGAGAGCTGCGTGCTGGGCCAGCAGGTGTTCGGTGGCCATGGCTATATCCGCGAATGGGGCCAGGAACAGCGCGTGCGAGATGTGCGGATCGCACAGATTTACGAGGGCACCAATGGCATCCAGGCACTCGACCTGCTCGGGCGCAAGGTGCTGGCTGACGATGGCCAGGCGCTGGCCGGTTTCCTGGCAGAAGTGCGCACCTTCTGTGCCGACGCACCGGCGCACCGGGAGGCCTTGCAGGACGCCCTGGACCGCCTGGAGCACACCAGCCACTGGCTACGCGAGCAAGCATCCAATGATGCCAATCTGGTCAGTGCCACCGCCGTGGAATACCTGCACCTCTTTGGCCTTACCGCCTACGCCTACATGTGGGCACGCATGGCCGCCGTGTCCCTGCGCAACCTCGAACAAGACCCTACCTTCCATGGGGCCAAGCTGTCGTGCGCGCAGTTCTTCTTCCAACGCCTGCTGCCGCGCAGCCTGGCCTTGGAAGTCAGCATCATGGCTGGCAGCGGGAGTCTGTACGGCATGACCCCTGAGCAGTTCTGATCCGACAAGGGGCGCTCCGCGCCCCTGCTTATCGGCGCGAGAAGTCGGCTGATGCCGACAAAAAACCCCACAACTGATAGTCATTCGCCATTATCTCGGTTCTCGCCACCCCCCTGTGGAGGGTAGAATGCCGCAAAACCGGGAGCCACGATGAACCAAGACCGCCTCAACCCAGACGATGCCCTCGCCGATGCCGCCGCGCACTGGTGCATGCGCGTGCATGCCGAAGATTGCACGCCAGCCGAGCGCGAGGCGTTCAAACGGTGGCTTGCGGCCGATCCGAGGCACCTGGAGGAATACGAGGCGATGCTGGAGATCTGGCAGACCGCCGAATTGCTGCCTCGCACCACCACGGTGGTCGATTTCAACCCCAACGCCCGTCAACCGGCTCGTGCGCGCAACTGGCGCCCTCTGGCCTCGGCGGCGGCGATCGCCTTGCTGGCCCTGCCCCTGGCGGGTTGGGTCGGCTGGGAACAAGGCTGGCTGCCCAATCGTTACCAGCACGTTCAAAGCACCGACCAGATGCGCCAGGTCACGCTCAGCGACGGCAGCGTTGTCGAGCTCAACCTGCACAGCGAACTGCGCTACCTCAATTACAAGGATCAGCGCCAGGTCACCCTGGTCCAGGGCGAGGCGTTCTTCAAGGTTACGCACGACAGCACCCACCCGTTCATCGTTCGGGCGGGTACCGGCCAGACACGGGTGACCGGCACCCAGTTCAACGTCTGGAAGTATGAAGATCAGGTCAAGGTGACCTTGGTGGAAGGCTCTGTGCTGGTCAGCAGCAACGGCAACGATGGTGGCTACCGACTGGGCCCCGGCATGCAGGCCAGCTACCGCGCCGGCGACTTCGAACCGGCGCTCGCCCAGAGCGACGACTCAGGCAACAGCCTGGCCTGGCGCAGCGGCAAGTTGATTCTCGACAACCTGAGCCTCGCCCAGGCCCTACCGGTGATAAACCGCTACCTGGACACCCCCCTGCAACTGGCTGACGAGAGCACCGGCACCATTCGCGTCAGTGGCGTCTACAGCATCCATGAGGTCAAGCGATTGGTGGACAATCTGCCCAAGGTACTGCCGATCTACCTGACCCGCAGCAAGGACGGCAGCACCGTCCTCAATCGTATTTCCCCGCCGCCTGGACGCGGCTGACGCCGCAGCGTGCCAGCCTAGCCCTCTAGGTGCGGGCCGAACCTGCGATGGGCTGCAGGGCAGCCCGGGTTCTTCAAAGCACCATCGCCGCCAGCCAGCCAAAGGCCAGCAACGGTAGGTTGTAATGGATGAAGGTCGGCACCACAGTGTCCCAGATATGGTGATGCTGGCCATCCACGTTGAGGCCCGAGGTCGGGCCCAGGGTCGAGTCCGACGCGGGCGAACCGGCATCGCCCAGCGCACCGGCGGTACCGACGATGCACACCGTGGCGACCGGGTCGAAGCCCAGCTGCACGCACAGCGGCACGAAGATCGCGGCCAGGATCGGCACCGTGGAAAACGACGAGCCGATGCCCATGGTCACCAGCAGCCCTACCAACAGCATGAGCAGGGCACCGATGCCCTTGCTGTGGTCGATCCACTGCGCCGAGGTTTCCACCAGGCTCTTCACCTCACCGGTCGCCTTCATCACCTCGGCAAACCCCGAGGCGGCAATCATGATGAAGCCGATCATGGCCATCATCTTCATGCCTTCGGTGAACAGGTCGTCGGTGTCCTTCCAGCGCACGATGCCCGAGAGCGAGAAAATCAAAAAGCCCACCATCGCCCCGATGATCATCGAGTCCAGCCAGAGCTGGATGATGAATGCCGCGGCGATGGCCGCGCCTGCCACCAGCAAGGTCAAGGGGTTGTAGCTGACGCTGACCTGCTCGACCTGTTCGATGCGATTCAGGTCATAGTCACGCTTCTTGCGGTAGCTGAAGAACACGGCCAGCAGCAATCCGGCCAGCATGCCGGCGGCCGGGATGGCCATGGCATGGGTGACATTCACCCCACTGACGTCCACCCCTGCACGGCTGACGTTGGCCAGCAGGATCTCGTTGAGGAAGATGTTGCCAAAGCCGACCGGCAGGAACATGTACGGAGTGATCAGGCCAAACGTGATCACACAGGCGATCAACCGGCGGTCGATGCGCAAGCGGGTCAGCACATAGAGCAGCGGCGGCACCAGCAGCGGTATGAAGGCGATATGGATGGGCAGTATGTTCTGCGACGAGATCGCCACCACCAGCATCAGGCCGATCAGCAGCCACTTGAGCCCACCCGCGTTGCCGTGCCCCTGGCGATCGACCATCGCCAGGGCGCGATCGGCCAGGGCGTGGGCCAGCCCGGACTTGGCGATGGCGACGGCGAAGGCCCCCAGCAGCGCGTAAGACAGCGCCACCGTGGCGCCACCGCCCAGGCCACTGTTGAAAGCCTTGAGCGTGCCTTCGGTGCCCAGGCCTCCGACCAGGCCACCGGCCAGGGCGCCAATGATCAGGGCGATGACCACATGCACGCGGGACAGGCTCAGGATCAGCATGATGCCGACCGCGGCAATGACAGCATTCATTGTGTGGGTTACCTCGTAACGACGGACAAAAAGCGGACGCGCCGGCGACAGGCTGCCTCAAGGCAGTGGCCGGGCCAGGGGATATTGTTATGAAGGGCGCACACTCTGAAGCACGCTCGGTCGCTTGTCAAAGCGCTCAACGCCTGGACCTGACGCAACAGGCTCAGGCAATACGAATTTTTATTGAACGCTTGAATAAAGAAAGCCTGGGAGGCGCCGACACAGGAGGCAGACCCCCGATTTATAACAAGGGATTCGCCCGAAAATGCCTCTGCGACAACTCTCCATCCAGTGGAAGATCACCCTGCTGGCCGGGCTCTGCCTGGCCACCATCGTCACGGTACTGATCGGCCTTTCGCTTTACCGCATGGACCATAGCTCCGACCTGGTCAAAGCCAGCAGCATGCAGATGCTCACCGAGTCGGCCCAGGCGCGCATCGAGTCGCAAGGCGAGGTCCAGGCCTTGAACATCCGCCGCCAGTTCATGGATGCCTACCAGTACGGCGCAGGGTTTGCCCGTCAGGTGCTGTTCCTGCGCGAGCAGGCCGAAAAGCGCTTCCTGGACGCCTACAACCTGCGCGAAGACATGACCCGCCAGGTGCGCGCTGCGCTTCAGGCCAACCCCGACCTGCTGGGCCTGTCGCTGGTGTTCGAGCCTGACGCGCTGGATGGCAAGGACAAACTGTTTACCGGTCAGGCCGAACTGGGCAGCAACGAGACCGGCCGCTTCGCCCTTTACTGGTCGCAACCGCGTGCCGGCCAGCTGACCTCCATGGCCCTGCCCGAGCAGGACATGGCCAACACCGAGATCGGCCCGAGCGGCGAGCCGAACAACACCTGGTGGGTCTGCCCGCGCAGCACCGGCAAGGTCTGCGTGAGCGAGCCGTACTTCTACACCATCGAAGGCCAGCAGGTGCTGATGACCAGCATCGTGTTCCCGCTGATCGTCGCCAACAAGGTGATCGCCACCTTGTCCATCGACATCAACCTCAACAGCCTGCAGGCCCTCAGCCAGGATGCCAGCCGCAACCTCTATGAAGGCCGCACCACGGTCGGCATTCTGAGCCCTGCAGGCCTGCTGGCCGGCTACAGTGCCGATGCCAGCAAACTGGCCCACCGCTTCGACCAGGTCGACACCGCCCAAGGCGCCAGCCTCGTGGGCAAGCTGCCCGAAGGCAAGCTGCAGATTTTGCGCAACGAGCAGCGTCTGAAGGTGCTGGCCGCGTTCGAACCGATCCCTGGCGGCAAGCCTTGGGGCGTGCTGCTCGATGTGCCGGAAAGCGCCCTGACAGGCCCGGCCGAGACGCTCAAGCAGGAACTCGACAGCCTCAACACCAGCGGCACCTTGCTGGAGCTGGGCCTGGGCCTGGCCGTGGCGATTGCCGGCCTGTTGCTGGTGTGGCTGATGGCCCGGGGAGTCACCCGGCCGATCCTGGGCGTGGCCGCCATGCTCAAGGACATCGCCAGCGGTGAAGGCGACCTCACCCGTCGCCTGACCTACGACAAACGCGATGAACTGGGCGAGCTGGCCGGCTGGTTCAACCGTTTCCTCGACAAGCTGCAACCGACCAT
Source organism: Pseudomonas guariconensis (assembly GCF_900102675.1). Classification (GTDB taxonomy): domain Bacteria; phylum Pseudomonadota; class Gammaproteobacteria; order Pseudomonadales; family Pseudomonadaceae; genus Aquipseudomonas; species Aquipseudomonas guariconensis. Next base: position 165,440 of record NZ_FMYX01000001.1, on the reverse strand, counting down.
TGCCGACGTCAAAGCGTCGGTCCAGGCTGCCCGTGGTACCGCCGACCAGTCCGCGGCCATCGCTGCCGAAACCAGCTCCGGCATGGAACAGCAGTACCGCCAGGTCGACCAGGTGGCCACTGCCTCCCACGAAATGAGCGCCACCGCCCAGGATGTCGCCCGCAGCGCGGCTCAGGCGGCCCAGGCCGCACGCGAGGCCGACCAGGCGACCCGCGAAGGTTTGGCGGTGATCGACCGCACCACCACCAGCATCGACGCCTTGGCCGCCGACATGAGCGGCGCCATGGCCCAAGTCCAAGGCCTTGCACAGAACAGCGAGAAGATCGGCTCGGTGCTGGAGGTGATCCGTTCGATCGCCGAACAGACCAACCTGCTGGCCCTCAACGCCGCCATCGAGGCGGCCCGTGCCGGCGAGGCTGGACGTGGCTTTGCTGTGGTCGCCGACGAAGTGCGCAACCTGGCACGCCGCACCCAGGAGTCGGTGGAAGAAACCCGCCAGGTGATCGAAGCCCTGCAGGCCGGGACCCAGGAGGTCGTCGGTGCCATGGACAACAGCCATCGCCAGGCCCAGGGCGGCGTCGAACAGGTCGGCCAGGCGGTCACGGCCCTGCAGCGCATCGGCCAGGCCGTGACGGTGATCACCGACATGAACCTGCAGATCGCCTCGGCCGCCGAGGAGCAAAGCGCGGTGGCCGAAGAGATCAACAACAATGTCGCGACCATTCGCGATGTCACCGAATCGCTGTCCGGCCAGGCCAACGAGTCGGCGCGGGTGAGCCAGTCGCTCAATGACCTGGCCAACCAGCAGCAGCGGCTGATGGATCAGTTCCGCGTCTGAATCCTGCATCGCCGGGGCCGCTGCGCGGCCCTTGCAACCTCGTCGTCTACACTTGCCACAACCCAAGGACCGGCAACCGACGAGGCTCTGATGAAACGAATTCCAACGCTGCTGGCCGGCCTGCTGCTTGCCGTGGGCCTGGCCAGCACCGACAGCGCAGCCGCCGAGGAGCGCACGCCGATTCACTTCGGTGCCATCGGCTGGGAAAGCGGCGCCCTGACCACCGAGATCCTGCGCCTGATCGTCGAACACGGCTTCGGCTACCCCACCGATACCCTCCCCGGCAGCACCGTCAGCATGGAAGTGGCCTTGGCACGCAACGACCTGCAGGTGATCGCCGAGGAATGGGCCGGACGCAGCCCCGCCTGGGTCAAGGCCGAACAGGCCGGCCAGGTATTCGCCCTGGGCGATACAGTGAAAAATGCCGAAGAAGGCTGGTGGGTGCCGGCCTATGTGATCAAGGGCGACCCGGCCCGCAACCTGAAGGCGCTGGCGCCGGATCTGCGTAGCGTCGAAGACCTCAAACGCTACCCTCAGGTGTTTCGCGATCCGGAAACACCGGAAAAAGGCCGCTTTCTCAATAGCCCCAGCGGCTGGACCTCCGAAACAGTCAACAGCCAGAAGCTCAAGGCCTATGGCCTGGATACCCTCTACAACAATTTCCGCAGTGGCTCCGGCGCCGCCCTGGATGCGGAAATCGGCTCGGCGATCCGTCGCGGCCAACCTGTGCTGTTCTATTACTGGAGCCCTACGCCGCTGATGGGCCGCTATGACCTGGTCCGACTCGAAGAACCGCCGTTCGACCCCGCAGCCTGGGCAACCCTCACCGACGCGAAAAACCCACACCCCAAAGGCAGCCGTTCGCTGCCCGCCAAATTGTCGATCGGTGTGTCGGCGCCCTTTCGCGAGCACTACCCAGACCTGGTGGCGGTGTTCGAGAAAGTCGACCTGCCCATCGACCGCCTGAACAAAGCCCTGGCCCACATGAGCGAAACCCGCCAGTCACCACGTGAGGCTGCCTTGATGTTCCTGCGCGACCATCCAGCGGTCTGGAAGGCCTGGCTGCCCGCCGAGGTCGCCGCCAAGGTCGAGGGCGCGCTGTGAGCGCAGGGTTTCCCGATGCCTGGCAGTTCTCCTTCGCCGAATGGGTCAACCGCCTGGTCGACTGGCTGGTGCTGCGCTATGGCGATCAACTGCGCAGCTTGTCCGACCATTTGCTGCAATTGCTGGTGGGCCTGGAAAGCCTGTTGCGCTTGCTGCCCTGGTGGCTGCTGCTCCTGCTGGTCGGCCTGCTCGCCTGGCACGCCAGCCGCAGCCTGACACGCGCGCTGGTGCTCAGTGCCCTGCTGGCGCTGATCGGCATGATCGGGTTATGGGACAAGCTGCTGCAAACCCTGGCGCTGGTGCTGGTCAGTACCGGCTTGTGCGTGCTGATCGGAGTACCCCTAGGGGTCGTCCTGGCGACCCGTCCCTTGGCACGGCGCCTGGTGCTGCCGGTGCTGGACGTGATGCAGACCTTGCCGGCCTTCGTGTACCTGATCCCGGTATTGATGCTGTTCGGCCTGGGCAAGGTCCCGGCCGTGTTCGCCACCTTGGTCTACGCCCTGCCCCCCTTGGTACGCCTGACTGAGCTGGGCCTGGCGCAGATCGACCCATCACTGCTGCAAGCGGCCCACGGCCTGGGCGCCAACCGCTGGCAACGCCTGCGCCGCATCGCCCTGCCCCTGGCGTTGCCGAGCATCATGGCCGGGCTCAACCAGTCGGTGATGATGGCGCTGTCGATGGTGGTGGTAGCCTCGATGATCGGCGCCCGAGGCCTGGGCGAGGATGTGCTGTCCGGGATCCAGACACTCAATGTTGGCCAAGGTGTTGAGGCAGGGCTTGCGATCGTCGCACTGGCCATGGTCATCGACCGCATCAGCCAGGCCTACGGGCAACCACGACGTTGAGCAATGAGGCCGCGCAGCGGCCCCAAGGCGTCAGGCTCAACGCTTCATGCAGCGCTGGTAACGCTCATCGACCCTTCCTGCGAACCATGCGGTGGTCAGCTTGCGAGTGATCTTCGGGCTCTTGAGTTCGATTCCCGGCAGCACCGCACGCGGCAACGGTTTGCCCGCCTTGGCGTCCGCCAGGGCGAACACGCCTTGGTACAGATCGGTGTCCTCGAACGCCAGGCTGTCACCTTTCTCCAGCTGGCTGCGGATCTGCGGGTTGCGCAGCCCCAGCTTGACGCCCAACTTACGCGCCGCCTGTTCAGTGCTGCCCGGCATGATCGAGCCTGGCGCAATCAGGTCGCCATCGAGCGCCAGCGTCACACCACTCGCCCGGCTGAGCGCCGCCTGGAACGCCGCGTTGCGGCTGGCGTACCAGCCCGCGTTGAAATCTGCGAAGCGATACAACTGGCGTTGATAGTGGCTGGGATACCCCAGCAGGTGGGCAATACCGAAGTACAGACCGCCACGGCGGGTGAAGACCTCCTGGCGAATCGTGCCCTCATAGCTGTAGGGATAATCCTTGGCATGGCGCTCGGCGAATTCGATGCTGACCTGCATCGGCCCACCGGTACGGACCGGGTTCAGACCGCCCAGCAGCGTACGCCCCAGCGGCAGGCCGGCGATGAAGTCATCGAACAGGCCGCTCAACTGCTTTTCGCTGCGCACGGCCATCAAGCGTTGCTGGTAGGTCTTGCCATTGCCCGACGGGGTTTTCAATGCCCCATCGACCAGCAATTTGGGAATGTGCAGCCGCGCGGCGCGCCGATCGATCTCTTCGCGGGCGATGCGGCCCAGGTTCGGCACCTGAGGATCGGCATTGAACGTCGACTCCTGCTCGGTCACCGCCAGCACCGCGCACAGGTTGCTCTTGCTTGGATTGATGCGTTGGGCAGCAAAAGCGGTCTGGATATCCCGGGCCCAGCCGTCCCTGTCCTTGATCGATGCCGGCAGCAGGCGCTTGACCTGAGCCTGCACCTGGGCCGGATCGGCCTCGGAAACTTCAGGCGAGGTCGTACACCCCTGCAATACCCCCAGGACCACCAAGCCCAGTGCGGCCAGCCTGCCGCTCGTCCTGGCAGTCAAGGCTGTTCGCCCACCAGGTAGGTCTTGCTGAGGTGGCGGAACAGCGGATGATCGGCGCTGCCCATCAACTCGAACAACACCATCTCGCGGGTCACCACCTGGGCGCCGGCATCGCGCATGCGAGCCAGGCCCGCCGCCTTGCTGGCGGGGATGCGGCTGTCGCAGGCATCCTCGACCACGAACACCTGCTTGCCCAGGCCCAAAAGGCCCAGCACGGTCTGCAACACGCAGACATGGGTTTCCATGCCACAGACGATCACCTGCTCACGCGCCATCAGGCTGGCCGGCAAGCACTCGGCGGCCACGCAAGAAAAATGCTGCTTTTCCACGATCTGCGCCGCCGGCGATGCGGCCTTGAGTTCGGCCAAGGTCGGGCCAAGGCCTTTGGGGTACTGTTCGGAAATCACCGTCGGCAGCTCCAGCTCGGCGGTCGCCGCCAACAGCCAGCGCGCCCGGGCGCGGGTGCCTTCGGGGTCGCTCATGGCGTTGATGAGTTTTTCCTGGATATCGACGACCAGCAGCGTGGCCTTGCGAGGATCGATCAGCATTGTCTGCCCTAGCCTGTGAAAATGGGCAGCCCAGGGTGGGCTGCAAAGCCCACTAGGCTGGCCGAGGCAAAGGGCGACGTCAATCAGGCACAGTGTCGAAGCGGCGCCAAGGCATCGGCCAAGAGGCCCAGTACCTGGTCTTCGTGCTGATGAATGAAGAAGTGCCCACCGGGGAAGATATCAAGGGTGAACGCACCCTGCGTCTCTTGTCCCCAGGCCTGCAATTGCTCCTGGCTCGCCCGGTCGTCTTCGCCGCCCAACACATGCAGCGGGCAGTCCAGGGGCGGACGCTGACGGTAGACATAGCGCCCGCACAGCAGAAAATCCGCACGCAAGATCGGCAAGGTGAGGCTCATCAGTTCCTGGTTGGCCAGCACCTCTTCGGGCGTGCCCTGCAGCTTGCGCAACTCTTCGATCAATTCGTCGTCGCGCCGAGGTTCACGCCATTGCACGCCGTCATAGTCCTCACGGCGGCTCGGCGCCGCGGTACCGCAGGCAAACAACGCGAGCGGCGGCGGGCAACCCTGGGCCTGCAGCGCGTGGGCAAGCTCGAAGGCCAACAGCGCACCCAGGCTGTGGCCCAACAAGGCATAAGGGGCACGGGCCGATGCGCGGTGTTCGGCAGCCAGTTGCCGGGCCAGGGCCTGCATGTCGGTCTGCAAGGGCTCGCCCAGGCGCATGCCGCGACCGGGCAGTTCCACCGGGCACACCTGCAGCCAGGCCGGCACCTTGCGACGCCAACGGCGATAGACCATGGCGCTGGCGCCGGAGTACGGCAGGCACAGCAGATTCACTGCATCCACAGGCAACGCCTCATTGAACCTGGGCCTGGGCCATCTTCTGACGCAGGCTCAGCGGCCGCATGTCGGTCCAGACTTCATCGATGTAGGCCAGGCAGTCTTTTTTCAGGCCGCTCTTGCCCACGGCACGCCAGCCGTTGGGGATCGCCTTGTAGTCAGGCCAGATGGAGTATTGCTCTTCGTGGTTGACCACTACCTGGAACACGATATCGTCGCGGTCGAATACGGACGTCATTGCCTGTCTCCTTGAATGATGAGGGCCGCTGCGCGGTGCGCAGGGCGGCTATCCAACAAACGAAAGGTCGACGGCGAAAATTAGTCGCTGTCCGTGCTTTGCAAGCAGCGTGTAGGGTGGCATAAATCCAGATCCCCCTTGGCGATGCCTATTTCGGAGATCCCCCCATGCTAGGCGTGACCGACTACGGTGCTTTCGTTGTTGCGTTCCTCATCCTCCTGGCCATCCCCGGGCCTGGCAACTTCGCGCTGATCACCGCCACCGGCAAGGGTGGCATCAAAGGTGGGCTGGCCGCGACCTTGGGCGTGATCCTGGGTGATCAGGTCTTGATGTGGTTGGCGGTGGCCGGTGTCGCCACGCTGCTGGCAGCCTACCCTGCGGCCTTCCATGTGGTGCAGTGGGCGGGGGCGGCCTACCTGGCTTGGCTCGGCCTGCGCATGGTGCTGAGCAAGCCGGGGGGCGCCCCGCGCGAGAGCCGCATGGCCAGCGGGCACTATCTGCGCCAGACGATGATGATCACGCTGCTCAACCCCAAGGCGATCATGTTCTACATGGCGTTCTTCCCGTTGTTTGTCGACCCGGTGCGCCACCAGGGCGTGGTGACTTTTGCCTTCATGGCGGTGACCGTCGCCGCGCTGACCTTCCTGTATGGCCTGATCGCGGTGCTGTTGACCCATCACCTGGCCGAGCGCATGCGCGCCAACCCACGGGTGTCCAATCTGCTGGAGCGCCTGGCAGGCGCCTGCCTGGTGGGGTTCGGGATCAAGCTGGCGGCGATGCGCTGAAAATCAGGCGTCGCGCAGCAGGTCGTGGGCATCGAGCAGACGGAAGGCCACCTGCGGGTTGCGCTCGAGGCCTCGGCGGATGGCGGCCGGAATGGCCTGGCGGGTCTTGCGGCACAGCCCGGGCTGTTCCTCCAGTTCGATACTGATACCGCGCATGGTGCGGACTTCGTTGTAGCCAGGGGCGATGCGCAGGCGAATCCCCAGCTGCTCGTACAGGCGCACCTGTAGACGCTCCAGATCGTCCAGGTCCCTGAGGTGCTCCAGGCGCTCTAGCAGGCGCTTTTCTTCCTGGCGGGTCAACAGCAGGATCCGCTGGGCCTGGGGTGGGCTTTCGTGCAGCCGCTCGCGCCCGCAATCGCAGAGGCCCGGTGGGCAGGGTTGGCGAAGGGGAAGCTCGGTGATGGTCATGGAGCAAGCATAGATCTTTCCCTGTCCAACTTCATGAGTGCGTTGCGATCGGCTGATTACACCGACACCGCACTTTTCGAGCAGCCAGGGGTCTACCCCCTCTTTTGCCGTACGCAATCGATTGCCGGCCGTTTTTTCACCATGCACAAAGCGGGGCCAAACGCCGTGTGCTTGTGTAGGATGGGCAGCTAGGCGCTGCCAGTCATAGGGAGATTTTCATGCGCGTCCTGTCATCCGTTGCCCGCTTTGCCGCCCTGACACTGGGCCTTGTCGCCTCCACCGGTGCCTTGGCCTTTACCGGTGAAGAAGGTCAACTGATCGAGTCGATCAATGCCTATCGCAGCCAAGCCCAGCGCTGCGGCGGCGAGGCCTCCCTGGAGCTGCCGCCGCTCAACAGCGACACCCGCCTTGCGCTTTCGCCGGAAGGCACCCGGGACCTGCAACAGGCCATGAGCCGCGCCGCCTATCCCATGGTCAACGTCCAGGCGATCAGCCTGTCCGGCCCACGCGATGCCCGGGCGGCGATGAATGCCATCGAGGAAAGCTTCTGCCAGGTTGTCCTTGACCCACAATTCGTCGACATCGGTGTCAGCCAGGAAGGCCGTGACTGGCGCATAGTCTTGGCCCGCCCCCTGCTCAGCGGGCGCCTGGGTGACTGGCAGGCCGAAGGCCAGAAACTGCTGCAGGCGATCAACGCCGCACGCAAAGCGCCGCGCCAATGCGGCGGTCAACCCTTCGCCGCTGCCCCTGCCCTGAACTGGAACAACACCTTGGCCGGTGTCGCCGCCAACCACACCCGGGCCATGGCCAACCAGAACTTCTTCGACCATATCGACCGCGACGGCCGTACCCCTGGCGACCGGGCGGAGCTGGCCGGCTACCTGTACCGGCAGATCGGCGAGAACATCGCCGCCGGTCGTGACACGGCAAACAAGGTGGTCGATGGCTGGCTGGCCAGCCCCGGCCATTGCGCCACCCTGATGAACCCCGACTTCACCGAGCTGGGCGCCGCCTATGCGGTGGACCCTAAGAGCGATGCGGGTATCTACTGGACCGGGTTGTTCGGGTCGCCGCAATGATTGCCGTGGAGGTGTTCGCAACGCCGGGGGAGACTCACTCCCCTGGCCTTCCCGAGGCGCGCAGCGTCAACGCCGTACAGCCAAACCTGCGGCGTACGCACTTGCCCAGGTAACTGACATCCCCCAACCCCACCTCATCGGCGATCTGCGCCAAGCCGTGACTTGAGTTGAGCAACCGCCAGCGCGCCTGCTGCAGGCGCATCTCGAGCCACCAGGCCTTGGCCGTCATGCCGTGACTGGCCTGGAACTGGCGGTCCAGCTGGCGCCGGCTGATGCCCAGTTCTGCCGCCAGCTGTTCAAGGGTCAGGTTCGAGCCCAGGTGATGACGCATCAACGCGATAGCACGCTGCACCGCACGCCCCTGCCCTGGCTCCTGCTCCAGGGAGCGCAAGGCATGGCGACTGTCGCGGGTCTCGTCCACGAGCATGTCGGCCAAGCCCTTGAGTGCCCGCGCCCGGCCACAGGCACGCGACAACAGTTCCACCGCCAGGTCGATGGCCGCCGTGCCCCCAGCACAGGAGATCCGTGCGCCATCGAAGCAATACAGCTGCTCGCGCAGCACCTGCACGGACGGGAACGAGGCGCGAAACTCCGTCTCGTGGCGCCAGTGCACCACCACTTTGTGGCCATCGAGCAAACCACAGGCCGCCAGCAGAAACACCGCATTGTCGACGCCTACCAGCTTCAGCCCCGCCCGGACAGCGCGCTTGAGCAAAGCCCGGTAACGCGGAGCCAGCGCCGCCGTCGCCGCGGCGTTGCGCCCGCCGAACAGCACCAGGTAGTCATGGCCTTTGAAGTCCACCGATTGCGCCGTGGCCTGCACCTGAACCACCGCGCCGCTGCTCGAGGGCACAGGATCGGCAGTCAGCCCGAGCAAAGTCCAACTGCAATAGCGCTGGCGACTGTAGTCTTCGTCGTCCGCACTAAAGCGCAGTTTGTCGAGGAAAGCCCCGAACGGTAGCAAGGCGAATTCCGGCAGGGGAAGGATCAACAGACGAATGTCAGGGGTCATGCAGGGCACGTCCAAAGATAACCGCAGAAAGTCCAGATATTACCTTAGCAATCTTGACGCTTACCCTAGACTGGCGCTCTTCACCCCCAAAGGCTTTCTCCATGGCGCTGGATATTTGGCTCATCTATCTGCTGGCCAGCATTGGCTTGTCCTTGACCCCTGGTCCGAACAGCCTGCTGGCCCTGACCCACGGCGCGCTCTATGGCGCCCGTCGCACCCTGTACACCATCGTGGGAGGCGTGTTCGGATTCAGCGCGCTGATTGCCTTGGCGATGTTCGGCCTCAGTGCCCTGCTGCATACCTCAGCCTCGCTGCTGCAGGTGCTCAAATGGGTCGGTGGGGCCTATCTCTTGTGGCTGGGCATTCAGCTCTGGCGTAGCCCGGCGATGCGCCTGGAGCTTGCTGAGGGCACCACGCGTCTGGGCAACCGTGGGCTGTTCCGCCAGGGCTTTCTGTCGGCCATGGCCAACCCCAAGGTGTTGTTGTTCTATGGCGCCTTTTTGCCGCAGTTCATCGACCCTCAACGCGGGCTGGCGATGCAGTTCGTGATCATGGCGGCGACCTTTGCCAGCGTGGAGTTCGTGGTCGAATACCTGCTGGCGCGCCTGGCCTTTCGCGTGCGCCCTTGGCTGGCCAAGGGGGGGCGTGGTTTCAATCGCTGCTGCGGGACGCTGTTCGCACTGATCGGCGTGGCGCTGCCACTGGGGCGCTGAGCCGATCTACACTCAGGGGCCTCACTGGCTTAGCACGCGAGGCCCCAATGCCCGAAAACCTGTTCACGGCCCTTCCTCCGCTCGCCCCCCAGGCGAGCGAGCAGTTCGACGAGCTTCTGCGCCGGCCGGGTCTGCGCATCGAGCGCATCGTCTCCAGTGGCCAGGCCAGCCCGCCTGGCTTCTGGTACGACCAGGCCGAAGGTGAATGGGTACTGCTGCTCACCGGCAGCGCCGGGCTCAGGCTTGAGCATGAGCCCCACGAGCGGGTGCTGCGCCCCGGCGATCATCTGGATATCCCGCCCCATTGCCGGCACCGGGTGGAGTGGACCGAGGCCGGTGTGGCGACGGTCTGGCTGGCAGTGTTCTACGGCAACTGAGGCTGAACCCCCTCTGTCGGGCCACCCTGCAACTGGTAGAAGCGCCAAGGCAGCAGCAACGCCGCCACCGCCAGGCCGCAGGCAAAACCGACCCAGACCCCGACCGGCCCCAACGGCGAATGGAACGCCAGGGCGTAGCTGAGCGGCAATGCCAACAGCCAATAGCTGACCAAGGTCACGCCCACCGGCCAGCGGTAGTCCTGCAATCCGCGCAGGGCTCCCAAAGCTGTGGACTGCAAACCATCGGCGATCTGCATGGTCGCGACCACCACGAACATCGGCACCGCGATGGCGATCACCTGCGGGTCGTCACTCATGGCCTCGGCGATCGCCCGGCCAAACACCATCAGCAGCAGGGTACTGGCCACCATCCAGGCGCTGACACTGATGAAGGTGGCGCTGCCAATGGCCTTGATACGCGCACGCTGGCCTTGGCCCTGGGCCTGGCTGATGCGGATGCTCACCGCCGCGGCCATGCCCAACGGCAGCATGTACAGCAACGAGCCGATCGACTGCACCACCTGATTGGCGGCCAGCGCCGCCGTGCCCAGCCAGCCGAGCATCCAGGCCGCGATCACCACGGCGCCAGCCTCGGCCAGGTAGCCCAGCCCCAGCGGCCAGCCCTCTCCCATCAGCGTGCGCCAGGCCAACCGGGGGCCCAGGGAGGCTCGCCGGTAGACCGATAGCGAAGGCGCCAGACGCCAATAGGCAAATGCCAGCAGCACAGCCAGGGATTCGGCCAGCACGCTGGCGATACCGGCGCCCAACAAGCCCAGGGCCGGCAAGCCGAAATGTCCGTGGATCAGGCCGTAGCTCAAGGGCACGTTGAACACGACCGCACTCATCACCACCAACACCGCGGCCCACGGGCGACCGACGGCCTCCAGCACGTCCTTGAACACCACGGCCAGGCAGAACGGAATCAAGAACACCGCCATCGCCTGCCAGTACGGCGCCAGTACCTTTACGTCCGGCAACGGCACGCCGGCCCATTGCAGCACCGGCAGGCTGCCCAGCATCGCCAGGCAGCCGAGGGTGCCGACCAACAGGCCGTAACCCAGCCCCGCACGCAGTGTGCGTGCCAATCCCTCGGCATCGCCGGCACCGAAGGCATGGCCCACCCGCACACTGAGGGTGGCGAGCATGCCGTAGAGCCCAGCGTGAAAGATCAACCCGGCGCTGGCCGTGAGCGAAACACAGGCCAGTACCAGCGTCCCCAGCGAGGCCAGCATCAGGGTGTCGGTCAAGCTGATCAGCTCACTGGCCGAGAGTCCCAGCACCAGCGGCAAAGCCAGGCGCAGCAAGCCCGGCAATTCGGCAAGCCATGTACGTTGAGGGTGCTGCAGGGACGCGGACATAGGACAAACCTCCAATTAGCATACGCCGCGTATGCTAATACCCCTTATTGACATACGCAACGTATGCTAATTTGCGTCCACTGTTATCTCCCAGGAGCTGCCGATGCCCGCCCCTCGCCGAACCCGAGCCGCCATGAGCGCCGAAACCACCGAGCGTTTGATCGCTGTTGCCCGCCGTCAATTCGCGGAAAAAGGCTTCACCGCCGTGGTCATGGACGAACTGTGCGCCGAGGCTGACCTGACCCGGGGCGCCTTGCATCACCATTTCGGCGGCAAGGCCGGGCTGTTCACCGCCGTGGTGACGCACCTGCTCGACGAGATCAACCAAGCGCTCGATGAGCGTTTCGCCACCCATACCGATCCTTGGGAGGGCTACCTGGACACCTGTCTGCACTACTACGACCTGCTCCATGATCCCGCCCTGCGCCGCATCCTGCTGCAGGATGCTCCCGCCGTACTCGGCCCCCGCCTGCGCGAACTCGAGGAAGAAAGCTACATCGGCCCCATGGCCGCCGGATTGATGGAGCTGCAGCACGCTGGGGTGCTGCGTGACTTCGACCCGGTGGCCATGGCGCATCTGATCAACGGCGCCATGGGCGACAGCGGTATGTGGGTGATTGCCCAGGACGACCCACAAAAGGCGGCAGAACGTGTCAAGACAGCCCTCAGATGCCTCATGGAAGGGCTTCGCCGCGCCGAATCAACGGTTTCACGCTGATCACCCGAGGCGCTTGGGTAGACGCTGTTTCAGCGATTTTTCGTTCATGATCTAAGCTTTTAAGCGTTATTGGAGAGTTCCGGCCCTGCGACAATCTGACCTGAAAAATAATGTACTAACTTGTTAATTAGCTTGCTAAGGGCCTAAACTGCGCGCAGTCCCACCTGCGAGATCCCTGGCAATGACACAAACACCTCGCGCCTCTGGCGCCTCAACCTTCATCCTGGTCGGGCTCGGCGTGATCATCGCCCTGCTCGGCCTGCTTCTGGCCGTCGGCGGCGTCAAGCTAGCCATCCTTGGCGGTTCTTGGTACTTCCTGCTCGGCGGCCTGGCCATGGCCATGGCCGGCGGGCTCATCGCCCGCCGCAAGCCCGCCGGTGCCTGGCTGTTCGCCGCTTTCCTGGTCGGTACGGCGGTCTGGGCCGTGCTCGATGCAGGCTTGGCGTTCTGGCCGCTGTTCTCGCGGTTGTTCATGTTCTCGGCTATCGGCCTGGTCGTGACGCTGGTCTATCCGATGCTGGTGCGCGCCAGCGGTGGCAGCACCGGCCGTGGTGCCTACGCCGTGGCCGGCGTGCTGGCCGTCGCCTTGGCGATTGGCGTTGGCAACATGTTCGTCGCTCATCCAAGCGTCGCCCCTACCGGCAAAGGCCCTGGCATGACCCCGGTCGAACCCGGCCAGGCACAGAAAGACTGGGCGCACTACGGCAATACCGAAGGCGGCAGCCGCTTCGCCGCGCTGGACCAGATCAATCGTGACAACGTGAACGAACTCAAGGTCGCCTGGACCTATCACACCGGCGATGTGGCGCTGAGCGACGGCAACGGTGCCGAAGACCAGCTGACCCCGCTGCAGGTGGGCGACAAGGTATTCATCTGCACCCCGCACAACAATCTCATCGCGCTGGACGCTGACACCGGCAAGGAGCTCTGGAAGAACGCGATCAACGCCCAATCCAAGGTCTGGCAGCGTTGCCGCGGCCTGGCCTACTTCGACGCCACCGCCCAGATCGCCCAGCCGACCCAGCCCGACAGCTCGCCGATCGCCGCCGTCAAACTGCCCGCCGGCGCCAACTGCCAGCGCCGCCTGCTGACTAACACCATCGACGGCCGCTTGATCGCCGTCGATGCCGACACCGGCGCGTTCTGCGAAGGCTTTGGCAACAACGGCCAGGTCGACCTCAAGGCCGGCCTGGGCGATGTCCCGGATTCCTACTACCAGCTGTCCTCCGCTCCTCTGATGGCCGGCACCACCGTGGTGGTTGGCGGCCGGGTGGCCGACAACGTCCAGACCGACATGCCAGGCGGCGTGATCCGTGGCTTCGACGTGATCACCGGGCAAATGCGCTGGGCCTTCGACCCGGGCAATCCAGAGGACCGCAACGCCCCGCAAGGCGACAGCACCTACGTGCGCAGCACCCCCAACAGCTGGGCGCCGATGTCTTATGACCCGGCGATGAACACGGTCTTCCTGCCGATGGGCAGCGCCTCCACCGACCTCTACGGCGTCGAGCGCAGCGAGCTGGACCACACCTATGGCGCGTCGGTACTGGCTTTGGACGCCACCACCGGCAACCAGAAGTGGGTGTTCCAGACCGTGCACAACGACCTGTGGGACTTCGACCTGCCCATGCAGCCGAGCCTGATCGATTTCACGCGGGACGATGGCAAGACCGTCCCGGCGGTGGTGATCGGCACCAAGGCCGGGCAGATCTACGTGCTCGACCGTGCGACCGGCACGCCGCTGACCCAGGTCGACGAAGTGCCGGTCAAGCCGAGCAATATCCCTAACGAGCCGTACTCCCCGACCCAACCCAAATCGGTGGGCATGCCGCAGATCGGTGCACAGACCCTGACCGAATCGGACATGTGGGGCGCCACCCCGTATGACCAACTGCTGTGCCGCATCGATTTCAAGAAGATGCGCTATGACGGCCTGTACACCGCGCCAGGCACCGATCTGTCGCTGAGCTTCCCAGGTTCGCTCGGTGGCATGAACTGGGGCAGCATCTCCACCGACCCAGTACATGGCTTTATCTTCGTCAACGACATGCGTCTGGGTCTGTGGATTCAGATGATCCCGTCGCAGAACAAAGGCCAGGCCACCTCCGGTGGCGAGGCGCTGAACACGGGCATGGGCGCCGTTCCCCTCAAGGGCACGCCTTATGCTGTGAACAAGAACCGCTTCCTGTCCGTGGCCGGTATTCCGTGCCAGGCACCGCCTTTCGGCACCCTGACCGCCATCGACATGAAGACCCAGCAGATCGCCTGGCAAGTGCCGGTCGGCACTGTCGAGGACACCGGCCCACTCGGTATCCGCATGCACCTGCCGATCAAGATCGGCCTGCCGACCCTCGGCGGTACGCTGTCCACCCAAGGCGGCCTGGTGTTCATCGCCGGTACTCAGGACTTCTATCTGCGCGCCTACGACAGCGGCAATGGCAACGAGATCTGGAAGGCTCGCCTGCCCGTCGGCAGCCAGGGCGGCCCGATGACCTACGTCTCGCCCAAGACCGGCAAGCAGTATGTAGTGGTCACTGCCGGCGGTGCGCGGCAATCCCCTGACCGTGGCGACTACGTGATGGCCTATGCCCTGCCGTAAACCGCGCCGCCTTCTTCGCGGATAAACCCTACCCCACCGAGACCGCGTCGCTCCCTTCGCCGGTTCTCACAAAGACTCCGAGCAGCCTTTGTGGGACCGGCGAACGGGCCCTCACAGACAACCCGAGACTCCGTAATGCCCCGCGTTATTCGCATCACCCCCGCTCTTGCGCTGGCCCTGGCCAGCACCACCGCCATGGCCGACGGCGACCTGATGACCCGCAACACCCTGACCGGTGACTGGGGCGGCTTGCGCCACCAGCTCGAGGAAGATGGCATCAGGTTCACCGGCGACTACAGCGGCGAAACGGCCTACAACGCCCACGGTGGCCTGCACCGTTCGGCACGCTACTCGCAGAACCTCAAGCTCGGCGTACAGTTCGACCTCTCGAAGCTGTACGGCCTGGACAATGCTGGCAAGGTCCAGCTGACGGTCAACGACCGCCGCGGCAACAGCGCCTCCGAGGACCTGGTGGGCAACCGCCTGCCGATCCAGGAAAACTACGGCGGCCTCTACACCCGCCTGACCGAGCTCAGCTACGAGCGCACCCTGTTCACCCCGGCACTCAACGTCAAGCTCGGTTACATGGCCATGGGCAACGACCTGGGCGGGCTCGACAGCGGCATCCTGTGCAACTTCATGAACGCCGGCTTCTGCGGCCACCCGCTGAACATGTCCGGCGGCAGTGGTTGGACCAACTACCCCAACGCGCATCTGGGCGTGAGGGTCAAATACGACTTGTCGCCAGCCTGGCAGGTGCGTGTGGCAGCGTTCAACGTCGACCCCGAAAGCAACGGCAACGCCAGCCGCGCCTGGCACCTGGGGCCCAAGCACACGACCGGCACCGTGGTCCCGGTCGAGCTGGTGTACAAGCTGCAAGGCCAACTGCCTGGCGAGTACAAGCTCGGCTACTACTACGACAGCTCCGATGCCAAACGCATCGGCCGCAATGACCAAGTGTCCGGGCGCAGCGGCCATTACCTGCTGATCGACCAGGCGGTGTGGAACGACCCTGCCCTGCCGGGCCGAAGCTTGCACGCCTTCGGCCAGTATTCGGCCTCAAGCAAAGCGGCCTCGCCGTTTACCAAGTGGTATGGCGCAGGCGTCGTGCTGTACAAGCCGTTCGAAGGGCGCCCGCGCGATACCCTGGCGCTGGGCTACGGTCGCGCCGTGCCCAACCCCCGTAGCCGCGATGTACTCGAGGACGCCGCCCAGGCCGATGGCCAGGACTTCCCCAACCTGGACAGCGCCGAACAGCTGATCGAGCTGAGCTACGGCTACCAGGCCACACCCTGGCTGAACCTGCGGCCGGATGTGCAGTACATCATCGAGCCGGGCGCATTCTCCGGGCAACGCATCGACAACGCGTTGGTGGTGGGACTGCAGGTCAAGGCGAGCTTCTGATCGATTGCACCTCGGGGCGCGGCGAAAGGGGCGCACGCGCCCCAAGGCTCATCGACCCGCGCTCAGGTGCTGCACCAGGCGAAGCAACATGGCATCGCAGGCCTTCAACTGCTCGACACTGATGAACTCATCGGGCTTGTGCCCCTGATCCATGCTGCCAGGCCCGCAGACCACCGTCGCAATGCCCGCCTGATCGAACAGCCCACCCTCGGTACCAAAGGCCACGGTGCCAAACTCCTCGGAGCCGCTGAGCAGCGCGACCAGTTGCGCCGCCTCGCTGTCGGCCGGGGTCGCCAGGCCAGGGTAGGCACTGAGCGGCTTCAGGCGAATGTCACTGTCTGCGCTGACCGCACGCATGCGCGGCAGCAGTTCGGCCTCGGCGTAGGTCTGCAACTGGTCGGCCACGGCCTGGGCCTCGAAGCCCGGCAAGGCGCGCACCTCGAAGTCGAACTCGCACTCGGCCGGGACGATGTTCAGCGCCCGCCCCCCTTTGATCATGCCGGTCTGCACCGTGGAAAACGGCGGGTCGAAGCGTTCGTCATGGTGCTCGGGACGCGCCAGGCCATCGCCGATCTCGCCGAGCTTGCCGATCAGGCGCGCGGCGTATTCGATCGCATTGACCCCATAGGGCGCGTACGCCGAATGGCACGCGGCGCCGTGCACCTGGCAACGCATGGCCAACTTGCCTTTGTGGCCCAGCACTGGCTTGAGCTCGGTAGGCTCGCCGATCAGGCACAGGCGCGGTTTGTGGGGACGTTGCTCGAGGGCTGCCAGCATGGAGCGCACGCCTAGGCAGCCGACCTCCTCATCGTAGGAAAACGCCAGATGCACCGGCCATTTCAACGGCTGCGCGAGAAACGCCGGCACCGCCGCCAGCACCGAAGCGATGAAGCCTTTCATGTCCGCCGTACCGCGCCCGTACAGACGCCCGTCACGTTCGGTCAACGCGAAAGGCTCGACGGTCCAGGCCTGGCCATCGACCGGCACCACATCGGTGTGCCCGGACAACACCACGCCACCCTGGTCCTTAGGGCCTATGGTGGCGAACAAGTTGGCCTTGGTGCCCTCTTCGTTGTGGAACAGCTCGCAGTCCACACCCAGCCCGGCCAGGTAATCACGAATGAAACCGATCAGCTCCAGGTTGGATTCGCGGCTGACGGTGGCAAATCCCACCAGCCGGGCCAGCAGTTCGCGACTGCTCGACTCACTCATCGCCTGGCACTCCATAGCTTGGCGCGGCGGTTGGGTTCAACGCACGGGTCACGTAGTCCTGCATCTGCGGGCGGTAGTTTTGCCACAGTTTGTCCAGCGCGCCGATAGGGTCCTCGTCCGCCCAGTCCACCCGCAGGTCTACCAGCGGCCAGGTCAGCTCACCGGCAATCTTCATCGCTGCCGAATGCACCGGCCCCGCTTCGCCGCCAGCGGCCATGGCCGCGTGCATCGCAGCCAACAGACGATCGGCCAGGTGCCCGGCCGTTTGCTCGAAGGCCGCGACCATGGCCTCGATCACCTGGATCGAGGACAACAGATTGCCTGCTGCCGCGCACTGCTCGCCGGCCACTGCGTTGTGCACGCCGAGTGCTTCCTTGCCAGTGAACAATGCCACCTGCCCCTGGCTGTCGATCACCGTCACCTGCCGGTATTCGCTCCAGCCATTGGCCGTGAGCACCCGGTCCAGCGCGGCCGCCGGCAGTTGCCCTTGCTCCAGGGCATCGAGTATTTGCGGGCCCAACGCGGGCAAGGTGATGTTCTGCGTGGCCACCGCGCCGACACCTGCACGTACCCAAGGACAACGTGCGCCTACTGCGATGCTCGATGAGCTGATGGCGATACCGAGCTGGCCGGTTTCCTGGCAACGGCCGATGATGGAAAAGGTCATGGTCTGTGGCTCCTGAGGGTCTGTCCAATGCACAGCGAAAACAACTTTTCGCGCGAATGGGAGCATTCTGGGCAGAAGCCATTGACCCACGAAACCAACTTTTTCCTAGGACCAGAAAAGGAAAAAACTAAGGCCATAAAACATCAATAAAAACGGCACTCAAATAAACAGGAAACATAGCTCAACGCCGCGCCGATCAAGGCCTTCGGTAATTTATAGGCAATCATTAGCTAAATAATATTTTCGCGTTGCAAAGCACATCCCTAGTCTGGCCTCAGGCAAAGGCGGTACCCCACCGACCTGAATAAAACCGCCTTCCAAGAAGGGCTCAGACATGACATTGAACAACATCGAAATCGACACTCTCGTGGTCGGCGCCGGCCAGGCTGGCGTGGCCATGAGCGAACACCTGAGCAAACTCGGCGTGCCGCACCTGGTGCTGGAGCGCAAGCGCATCGCCGAGGCCTGGCGCACCGGGCGCTGGGATTCGTTGGTGGCCAACGGCCCGGTCTGGCACGACCGCTTCCCGGGCCTGGAATTCGACCTCGACCCGGATGCCTTCGCCGGCAAGGACCAGGTCGCCGACTACTTCGAGACCTACGTGCGCAAGTACAACCTGCCCGTACGGACCGGCATTGAAGTGAAGAAGGTGGTACGCAACGCCGACTGCCCAGGCTTCACCATCGAAACCAACGAAGGCGTGATCCGTGCCAACCGCGTAGTGGCCGCGACCGGCCCTTTCCAACGCCCGGTGATTCCGGCCATCGCCCCGAAGGACGAGCGCCTGCACCAAATCCACTCGGCCGCCTACTACAACCCCGAGCAACTGCCCGAAGGCGCTGTGCTGGTGGTGGGCGCTGGCTCCTCCGGCGTGCAGATCGCCGAAGAGCTGATGCGCGCCGGGCGCCAGGTGTACCTCTCGGTCGGGGCCCATGACCGTCCGCCACGGTCCTACCGCAACCGCGACTTCTGCTGGTGGCTGGGTGTGCTGGGCGAATGGGACGCCGAGATCGCCAAACCGGGCCGCGAACACGTGACCATCGCCGTCAGTGGTGCCCGCGGTGGCCATACCGTGGACTTCCGCGCCCTCGCCCACCAAGGCATGACGTTGGTCGGCCTGACCCAGTCGTTCGAGAACGGCGTGGTGCGCTTCCAGGACGACCTTGCCGACAACATCCGCCGTGGCGATGAGAACTACCTGGCCCTGCTGGATGCCGCCGATGCCTACATCGAGCGTAACGGCTTGGACCTGCCGCAGGAGCCAGAAGCCCGCAAGCGTCTGCCCGATCCTGAATGCGTCAGCCACCCGCTGCGCGAGCTCGACCTGGCCAAGGCCGGCGTCAACACCATCATCTGGGCCACCGGCTACGGCGTGGATTTCAGCTGGCTGCAGGTCGACACCTTCGATGCCAACGGCAAGCCGCTGCACCAGCGCGGCGTGTCCCGCGAGCCGGGTGTGTACTTCCTCGGCCTGCCCTGGCTGTCGCGCCGCGGCTCATCATTCATCTGGGGCGTCTGGCACGACGCCAAGCATGTGGCCGGCCACATCGCCACCCAACGCACATACCAGGCCTACCGCGATCGCGAACAGCGTGAAGCGGATGCCGAGCAGTCCCCAACCTCGATCCAGAAAGTCAGCACCCTCGGAGCGCACTGATGCCTACCCATACCCGTATCCGCATGTTCAACACCAAGGCGACCTACCCCAATCAGTCGCTGGACAACGACCTCTGCCAGGCAGTGCGTGCCGGCAACACGATCTATGTGCGCGGCCAGGTCGGTACCGACTTCGAAGGTCGTCTGGTAGGCCTGGGCGATCCTCGTGCCCAAGCCGAGCAAGCGATGAAGAACGTCAAGCAGCTGCTTGAAGAAGCCGGTTCGGACATGTCGCACATCGTCAAGACCACCACCTACATCACCGACCCCCGCTTCCGTGAGCCGGTGTATCAGGAAGTCGGCAAATGGCTCAAAGGCGTGTTCCCGATCTCCACCGGACTGGTGGTGGCGGGCCTGGCCCAGGCTGAATGGCTTATGGAGATCGATGTGATCGCCGTGGTGCCGGACCAGGCGTAACACCCTGGCGTTTGCGGGGTTGCTTTGCAGCCCCCTTGCGGGCAAGCCCGCTCCCCTCAGGCGACAAGGCCTTGGGGAGCGGGCTTGCCCGTTCAGGGCTCATGGAAGCTCAAAGCTTGGCCAGTTCCTCCCGGCAGAACTCGACGAACAACTGCGCAGGTTTGGTCAGTTGGACCCGCTTCAACCGCGCCGCCGCCAGCCCCGACAGGGCCACCGGCTCGGCGATGTCCAGCGTCACCAGCCGCTGTCCATCGTAGGTGTATTCGGAATGTGGCCGGGTCACCAGCAACGAAAACCCGAAACCCTGCCCAACCATCCCCCGCACCATCTCGATCGATGGCGAACTGAAGACAATGTTCGGCGTCAGGCCCATCTCGTTGAACAGGCTGACGAAATAGGTGCGGCTCGGCGCGACATCGAGCAGGATCATCGGCTCCGGGCACAAGTCACGCAGCGACACCTGAGCCTGACCTGCGAAGCGGTGCTTTTCAGGAAGCAGCACGTAGGGCTTTTGCGGCGGCATCAATGGCTCGGCTTCGATGGTGCCGTCCAGGTCATGGTCGTAGAGAAAAGCCAGATCGAATGTGCCGGCGGTCAGGCCCTGGATCAGGTCCTGCTGCTCGCCATCGCGCAGGCGGATGTCCACGCCCGGATAACGCTCACGAAAGCCTGCGATCAACCTGGGCAGATACAGCGGCGCCACCGTCTCGAAGCAGCCGATATCGATCTGCCCGGCCACGGTGTCGTTGTCGGCCAAGGCGTTCTGCTCGAACTCGTGGGTCATCTGCAGCAGCGCCTTGGTCTTGGCATAGAAGCGCTTGCCGCTGGGGGTCAGCGAAACGCCCTGGGCATGGTGGCGGATGAACAACTGGACGCCGAAGCTCTCTTCCAGGCTTTTGATGGCCGTGGAGATCGACGGCTGCGCGATGTACAGCTGGCGCGATGCCTCGGCGACGCTGCCGGCCTCCACGGTGGTGACGAAATACTTGAGTTGACGCAAGGTATAGGAAGCCACAGGTACCTCTCTGACGCCGCATGCGGCGTAGCGGATTTTTCCTGCCACCTTACCTTAGCGCTGGGCCCACAGGCGCGTGGGTGAGCAAGGATTTGCCTATGGGTTGAAGATATTTTTCATGGCACGAGCGCAGCCGTGAGGTTAAACGTGTGACGCGCAAAAGGGCCGCAGAGCGGCCCCTCCGAAAAGCCCTGGCTGTTCAGGGCGGTTACGACGCGTATACCTGGGATGCGCTTACTGCACCACCCCGCACGCTACCCGGGCGCCGCCACCGCCCAGTTTCTCAGGATGGTCGCTGTGGTTGTCACCACCGGCATGCACCATCAGGGCATGCTCCTTGAAATCGTCCACCTTGAGTCGAGGTGCCAAAACTGGAGTCGTAGCCTTGCCGTCGGCACCGACATACAACGCTGGCAAGTCGCCGCGATGGCCGCCTGCGTCGTACGGGCCTTTGTGAGCGTTGGTCGCCGCCGGATCCCAGTGGCCCCCGGCGGCGCCGGCCGGCACGGACTTGCCGTTCTCCTCGGCCGCGTCGCATGAAGGGCGCTGGTGCAAGTGGAAGCCGTGCACACCCGGAGGCAGGTCGGCAAGATCCGGGGTGAGCAATGCCCCGTACGGGGTCTGCTCGAGGGTGACCGTCCCGATCGACTTGCCTGGGCCGTCCGGGCCGGCAAGCTGCAATTCCACCTTCTGGTCGGCCTGAGCAAGGCCGGCGGTGACCAGCAAGGCGGTCATTACCAGTGCTTTCATGTGATTTCTCCTTGGTTTGGAACAACGGACGTCTTACCTGCAGAACACGCCACCTGACAGGTGGACTGCGTACGCTGCCAGCGATTCCATTCGATCGCAGTCAGACGTACTTCTGTCTTGTGTAAGGAACCTCTACGAGGGTTGCGTTTTCTACCCGACATCCACTCAAGGAGGGCTGCACCATGCTCGATCCCGCAACCGGCATGCAACCAGGCGAACGCTACACCGTCGATAACGAGGAGCGTACCTGGCAATTCACGGGTTTCTTCCTCGATGGAAAGTACTATCTCGACACCGACCTCAACACCGCCGTCGGCTGGCTGGAGGGTACTCGGTTCTACTATGACGACCTTGACCCGGATGGCCAGCCGATCTTTGCGGATCGACTGGCCGGCACCATCGAGGATCTGGTGTTGACTCTGGTCGATGGCGCGACGCTCAAGCTCGAAGGCTCATTGCAGGGTCATCCGAGCGACGCACGCAAAGGCCTCTGAACCGCTCGAGACCTCCGGGTCAATCGAAGTCCCAGTAAGGCTGGCAGTGCCCGACTTCGGTCCAGCCCGTGCCCTCCGGGCACTCTGGCCCGAAATCCCAATAGCTGAGCAGGGCATCGCCGGCGATGGCGCCGGTCTGGACAATTGGAGACGGCGTAGCGGCCCCAGGGGCGGACTCGGTGCTGTGGGCGAACGGGGTCAGGCCCGCGGTGAACAACAGAGCGATTACGGCACGTTTTTTCATATCGTTTTCTCGTGTGTTTCTGACGTCGATGAAGCAGGCGAACCGTCATGATCTGCCTGCCGACCGGTGAGGGATCTCGTCCTTCACCTACGCCCACTGTCGTCTGGCAACGCCTTCTCTAGCACCAGGAAATCTACTCGGTCATTACGCTGAATCGATGTCGCGTTCGAGCGCCGTCCTACGCCTGCCCTCAAGACATCGTTCAGCTCTCTTCGCATTCCAGCGACTGCGCTGATGGGGCGAGTCACCTTCAAACTCACTCTGACGACGCTGATCTGGCCACCAGCCTCGTTCGACCATTGGGCCGCACTCAAGGAGCGCCACCTCCCAACATCCCACGCTCTACGATGAAATCGATCACCGCCTGCAACCCCTCACCCTTCTTCAGATTGCTGAAAGTCCACGGTCGCTCGGGACGCATGCGTCGGGTATCGCGCTCCATTACCTCCAGCGAAGCACCGACATGAGGCGCCAGATCGGTCTTGTTGATCACCAGGAAATCCGACTTGGTGATGCCTGGCCCTCCTTTGCGGGGAATCTTCTCGCCTTCGGCGACATCGATGACATAAATCGTCAGGTCAGCGAGTTCCGGACTGAATGTCGCACTGAGGTTGTCGCCTCCGCTTTCGACGAAGATCACATCGAGATTGCCAAACTTACGCGTCAGCGCCTCTACGGCAGCCAGGTTCATCGAGGCGTCTTCGCGGATCGCCGTATGCGGACAACCACCGGTCTCCACCCCGACAATACGCTCAGGCTCCAAGGCACCGGCCTCGGTGAGGATGCGCTGATCCTCCTTGGTGTAGATGTCGTTGGTCACGACCGCGAGTTGGTAGTGGTCACGCATGGCCTTGCACAGGGCTTCGAGCAATGCGGTCTTGCCGGAGCCGACCGGTCCGCCGACGCCGACGCGCAGGGGGTTTTGATGACTTTGCATGAAGGTCTTCCTCAAGAACGGAACAAACGGGTGTATTGGATTTCATGACAGGAAGAGGCAATGGCGAGCCGCGGCAGGCTGCCGCCGAGCTGGTCATCGTCCAGCGCCAGGGCGCGATCGAGCACGGCAGGCAGCGCCTGCCCCAGGTCGCGCAGTAGCGTCTGGGCCGCCTGCTGGCCGAACGGCACCAGCTTGACCCCGGCCATCACCGCGCTTTCGAGCCAGGCAAAGCCGTGGCCCAAGGCCAACTGACGCAACGGGATGGACCAATGCACGCCAAGCCAGGCCATGCCGCTCAGTTGGCTCAGGTCGAGACTGGCCCGCCAGTCCGGGGCCTGCCCCAGCTGCCAGCCATCGAGCAGCCGCGCCAGCGCACTGCCACGCTGCTGTTCTTCCAGCCGCAACTCGGCAGTCTCACGGTTGGCCAGCACGAAGCGGCTCCAATGCGCGAAGGCGCCGGCATCATTTGCCTGGCAGGCGTGATAGAGCCGCGCCAACACTGGCCAGTCGAGGTAGCCGAGGGTGTCGTTCAATTGCTCGCGTTGCCAGGCAGCGAAGGTTGCAGTGTCGCGCACCCAACCGGCCTCCACGGCCCACTCCAACCCCTGGGAGTAGGTGAAACCGCCTACCGGCAGGCCTGGACTGGCCAGTTGCAGTAGGCGCAGCAGCGCGAGGTCGACGTCCATCAACCGGCCAGCACCAAGGCCGCCCCCGCCAGCATCCCCCCACCGACGGCCTTCTGCAGGCCCGTGTGACGACGCAACAGGCAGCCGACGGCAAATCCCACTGCCAGCAGCAGCGTGCTGACGAGAACGAAACCTGAGCCGAACAGCCAGAATGCGCTGGGTGTAGCCTCCACGCCATGGGCCCAGCCATGGAACAGGGCGAACATCGGCATGATCACTGCCAGCAGCCTTTGCCGACTGGGCAGCAACAAGGCGCCTGCGATCACCCATACCGACACGGCGATCATCGCTTCCATACCCAGCACGTCACCAACCAGATGACCGCACACCGCCCCACCAACCATCGCCGCCAAGGTGGCCAGCGGCAGGCCCAGGCTTCGGCGCGTCAGGGCCGCCAGCACACCGGTGCCCAGCAACACCAACAGATGATCGAGACCGGTCAGTGGATGCAACAGGCCGTCGCGCAAGGGGCTACTGTCGTGACCAGGGTGGGCGAAGGCCGGCAGGGCCACCAGCAGCAGGACAACGGCTAACGTCTTTTTCATTGAAAACTCCCAAGATGGCTCAGCAATGGGCAGGCAAGCGCACGAACTGATGGTCGTGGCCGTGATGATGGGGCGCGCTCTGGTAGGCCCCAGCTTCAGGTTCGAAAGGCGCCTGCTCGGTCACCACGCTCAAGCCCAGGCCGCGCAGCATCTCGTCCAGGACATGATCGTGCTGGAAACGCAGCAGGCCAGGTTCGATCTGCAGCGGCACATGGCGGTTGCCCAGGTGGTAGGCCGCGCGGGCCAGCAGCAGCGGGTCGGTGCAACGCACCGTGGACACCTGCTCGGGCGCGGCAAGCACTTGCACTACATGGTGACCTTCGGCGTCACCGAGCAGCTCGCCGCCACGCAGCAGGTGACCACGCTCAAGCATCAGGCCTGCCTCACGGCCGTCGTCCAGGGTGATACGCAGGCGGCTTTTGATGCGGCTATCCACGTCCAGGGTAACGGTGCCGGTCACAGGGCCTGCTTCGTTGAGTCGACGGGTCAGGACAATCATGGGTTTTCCTCAGAACAGAAAATAACGCTGGGCCAACGGGAGTTCGCGGGCCGGTTCGCACACCAGCAGCTCGCCGTCGGCGCGCACCTGATAAGTCTGGGCATCTACCTCGATAAGCGGCTGCAGGCTGTTGTGGACCATGTCGGCCTTGCGTACCCGCCGACAGCCGCGGGCCACACCGATCAGACTGCGCAGACCAAGTGTCTCGGCCAGGCCCCTGTCCATGGCCAATTGCGGCAGGAAGGTCATGCGCGTGGCCTGCCGGGCCGCGCCGAGTGCGCCGAACATCGGCCGATAATGCACAGGTTGCGGCGTGGGAATCGAGCCATTGATATCGCCCATCGGCGCCGTGACGATCATTCCGCCCTTGAGCACCAAGGCCGGCTTGACGGCGAAGAAGGCCGGCGACCAGAGCACCAAGTCAGCAAGCTTGCCCACCTCCACCGATCCCACCTCATGGGCGATGCCATGGGTCAGGGCCGGGTTGAGGGTGTACTTGGCGATGTAGCGCTTGACCCGGAAGTTGTCGCTGTAATCGCTGTCAGGCGACAACGGCCCGCGGCGCAGCTTCATCTGGTGCGCCACTTGCCAGGTGCGCAGCACCACCTCGCCCACCCGGCCCATGGCCTGTGAGTCCGAAGAGGTCATCGCGAAAGCCCCCATGTCATGGAGGATATCCTCGGCGGCAATGGTCTCGCGGCGTATGCGCGACTCGGCGAAGGCCACATCCTCGGCAATGCTCGGGTCCAGGTGATGGCAGACCATGAGCATGTCCAGGTGTTCGTCGACGGTGTTCACGGTATAGGGCAGCGTCGGGTTGGTCGAAGAGGGCAATACATTGGCCTGCCCGGCTGCGCGGATGATGTCCGGCGCATGACCGCCCCCGGCACCTTCGGTGTGGAAGGTGTGGATGGTGCGATCACCGATGGCGGCCAGGGTGTCTTCGATACACCCGGACTCATTGAGCGTGTCGGTGTGGATCGCCACCTGGATGTCCAGCGCCTCGGCCACGCCCAGGCAGCAGTCGATGGCAGCCGGCGTGGAGCCCCAGTCTTCGTGCAGTTTCAGGCCCACCGCTCCGGCGGCGATCTGCTCCTGCAAGGCTTCGGGCCGCGAAGCATTGCCTTTGCCCAACAAGCCGATGTTGATCGGCAGGCTGTCGGCGGCCTGGAGCATGCGCGCCAAGTACCAGGGGCCGGGCGTGCAGGTGGTGGCATTGGTGCCGGTGGCCGGCCCGGTGCCGCCCCCGATGAACGTGGTGACGCCACTGATCAAGGCTTCTTCCACCTGTTGCGGGCAGATGAAGTGGATGTGCGAGTCGATGCCACCGGCAGTGATGATCTTGCCCTCGGCAGCGATCACTTCGGTGCCCGGCCCGACGGGGACGGTGACCCCTGGCTGGACATCCGGATTGCCCGCCTTGCCGATCGCGGCGATACGCCCATGACGCACGCCGATATCGGCCTTGACGATGCCCCAGTGATCGATGATCAAGGCGTTGGTCAGCACCAGGTCCATCGCCTCGGCGGCGAGCATCTGGCCCTGGCCCATGCCATCGCGGATAACCTTGCCACCACCGAACTTGACCTCTTCACCGTATACGGTGAAGTCCTTTTCCACCTCGACCCACAGGGCGGTATCGGCCAGGCGCACACGGTCGCCGACCGTCGGGCCGAACATGTCGGCATAGGCCTGCCGGGATATCCGACTCATACCCTGCCCTCCAGTGCGCCCATGACCCTGCCCTGGAAGCCGTACACCTCCCGCTTGCCGGCGTAGGCGACCAACTGAACGGTGCGGGCCTGCCCAGGCTCGAAACGCACGGCGGTGCCGGCCGGGATATCCAGGCGATAGCCCCGGGCCACCTCACGCTCGAAGACCAGGCAATCATTGACCTCGTAGAAGTGGTAGTGCGATCCGACCTGCACCGGACGGTCGCCATGGTTGGCCACGCTGACGCTGACAGTCGGGCGGCCCTTGTTGAGTTCGATGTCGCCGTCAGCGACCTGGATTTCTCCGGGGATCATGCTCGGCTCCTCAGACGATGGGGTCATGCACGGTCACCAGCTTGGTGCCGTCGGGAAAGGTCGCCTCGACCTGAACGTCGTGGAGCATCTCGGCCACGCCCTCCATTACCTGCGCCCGCCCCAGTACTTCACGGCCCAGGCTCATCAGCTCGGCGACACTGCGCCCATCACGGGCGCCTTCGAGCACAGCGGCGCTGATCAGCGCCACCGCCTCCGGGTAGTTGAGCCTCAAGCCACGGGCCAGGCGCCGCTCGGCCAGCAACGCTGCGGTGAACAACAGCAGTTTGTCTTTCTCTCTTGGGGTCAGCTCCATGGCCTCTCTCTCAGGTGGCCCAGATGCGCGGCGGGCACGGCGCCAGGCCGAGGACAGCCGGACGCAGCAGGTGCCAGAGGCGCTGCAGGGTGGATTGCAGGTGTTGGTTGTCATGGTTGAGCAGGCGGATCACCAGCAAGGGCCCCAGCAAGGTGGCGCCAGCAGGATTGCCCAAGCCCTCCAGTGCCTGGCGCACGCGCTCGAGCAGCGCTGGATTGGCGGGCGCTGCGCAAAACGTAGCGACCAGCGGGTAGCCGCCAAGCTTGTCCAACCCCCCGGCTTCGATGCGCAGCCGCTCCTGCAGCCCAGGGTCATCTGCCAGTTCGATGCACAGGCTGCTATCGAGTGCGCCCTGCTCGAAGCGCTCGCCCATGACCGGTCGCCCCAGGCACAGGGTTTCCCAGGCCAGCAACCGTGCACCGGGCTCGAGCGTGAAGCGGCTGTCGAGCCTGGCTCGCGCGCCACTGAAGAAGATGCTGTCCTGGGGCAGCCATTCCAGCGTGCTGCCCGCCGCCAGGTGGAACCGCTGCGTGAGCCGTGCCGTAGGCCCGATGCTGCGGTAGAACTTGCTCGCCCCCGGCATGGTCAGCAGTGCGTGGCTGCCAGGTTCTAGATGAACCTCCAATTCCAGCCGGTCACCGGCGACGATGCCACCTGGCGGATGCAGGACATAGACATGACAGGGTGCACCTTCGGGATGGAACGGACGCTGCACCAAAAGAGGACCGAAGTGCCGCCGCGCACCAAGGCGGGTCACCCCTTCGCACTGGATGAAGCGCAGTTGGAGACAGGCGCTCCAGCCAGGTTGCTGCTCGAGTTGTTCCTTGCGCTGCGCCAACGACATCCACAAGCCCCCGAAAACACGCGGCCTTGCGGCCGTGAAGCGGGTCAGAAGCAGCGCTGGATGCCCTGCAGGCCTGACCACTTGATCAAATTCTTTGGCAGGGACATAGCAGGTAACGGGCCAACTCTTCGCTTGAGGCTGGATGAAAAGATTCAGCGCACCACGTCGTCGCAAGGGCTGACCAGCCGGTCGCCCGTCTGGGCAATTCATGACTGGACGTTTCGGATCCGCGGCGGATGTATTATCGTGGCGAGGTGCGCATATAAAAGCAGCCTGAGCGATCAGGCCCTAGGCAATACAAGAGGGTGTCATGAGTAACGAGAGCATTAACTGGGACAAGCTGGGCTTCGACTATATCAAGACCGACAAGCGCTACCTGTCCGTATGGCGCAACGGCGAGTGGGACAAAGGCACCCTGACCGAAGACAACGTGCTGCACATCAGTGAAGGCTCCACCGCCCTGCACTATGGCCAGCAATGCTTCGAAGGCCTGAAGGCCTATCGTTGCAAGGACGGCTCGATCAATCTGTTCCGCCCTGACCAGAACGCCGCCCGCATGCAGCGCAGCTGCGCCCGACTGCTGATGCCGCAAGTGCCGACCGATGTGTTCATCGAGGCCTGCAAGCAAGTGGTCAAGGCCAACGAGCGCTTCGTACCACCGCACGGCAAAGGCGCCCTTTACCTGCGTCCGTTCGTCATCGGCACCGGCGACAACATCGGCGTGCGCACCGCGCCGGAGTTCATCTTCTCGATCTTCGCCATCCCGGTCGGCTCGTACTTCAAAGGCGGCATGAAACCGCACAACTTCACCATCTCCAGCTATGACCGCGCCGCCCCGCAAGGTACCGGCGCCGCCAAGGTCGGTGGCAACTATGCGGCCAGCCTGATGCCAGGTGCCGAAGCGAAGAAGAACAACTTCGCCGATGCCATCTACCTGGACCCGCTGACCCACAGCAAGATCGAGGAAGTCGGTTCGGCCAACTTCTTCGGCATCACCAAGGACAACGAGTTCGTCACCCCGAAATCGGCCTCCGTCCTGCCGGGCATCACCCGTCTGTCGCTGATGGAACTGGCCGCCTCGCGCCTGGGCCTTAAAGTGGTCGAAGGCGATGTCGAGATCAACAACCTCGATCGCTTCGTCGAAGCCGGCGCCTGCGGTACCGCCGCAGTCATCACGCCGATCGGCGGGATCGAGTACAACGGCAAGCTGCACGTCTTCCACGACCTGGAAAAAGTCGGCCCGGTCACCCAGAAGCTCTACAACGAGCTGACCGGCATCCAGAGCGGCGACGTCGAAGCGCCAGCCGGCTGGATCGTCAAGGTCGCCTGAGGCTCCGTCCTCCCCTTGAAAAACGGGGCATGCCAGCAATGGCATGCCCCGTTTTCATTTTCCATACCCGCCTTTGGCGGTGCGCCCGTTCACCAAGGTCAAAGGGGATCTCGGCCCCGCAGACTCAGGCCGATCAGGTCTTGATGCAGCAAATGAATTTTTCTTAAATCGCGCAATGTCTATTCTTTGGCACAATCAAGCCTCCAATCGCTGCCCAGGTACTAGCATGCCCCGCGTACTGACCATCGAAGACGACGCCGTCACCGCCCAGGAGATCGTCGCCGAACTGTCCAGCCATGGCCTGGAAGTGGACTGGGCCGACAATGGCCGTGAAGGCCTGTCCAAGGCCATCGGTGGAGGCTACGACCTGATCACCTTGGATCGCATGTTGCCCGAGGTCGATGGGTTGACCATCGTCACCACCCTGCGCAACCTCAAGATCGCCACCCCCATCCTGATGATCAGCGCCCTCTCCGATGTCGACGAGCGCGTGCGCGGCTTGCGCGCCGGCGGCGACGACTACCTGACCAAGCCGTTCGCCTCCGACGAGATGGCCGCACGGGTCGAAGTACTGCTGCGCCGCAACAGCGTGCCGGTGACCCAGACCCGTCTGCAGGTCGCCGACCTCGAGTTGGACCTGATCAGCCACGAAGCGCGCCGCGGCGAGCAGACCCTCAACCTGCTACCCACCGAATACAAGCTGCTGGAATACCTGATGCGCCATGCCGGCCAGGTCATCACCCGGATGATGATTTTCGAAGAAGTCTGGGGCTACCACTTCGACCCTGGCACCAACCTGATCGACGTGCACATCGGTCGCCTGCGCAAGAAGATCGACCCGCCTGGCCAGAACCCGCTCATC
Source organism: Pseudomonas guariconensis (assembly GCF_900102675.1). GTDB lineage: Bacteria > Pseudomonadota > Gammaproteobacteria > Pseudomonadales > Pseudomonadaceae > Aquipseudomonas > Aquipseudomonas guariconensis. The sequence goes on along the minus strand of NZ_FMYX01000001.1, from coordinate 134,991 downwards.
CGTACCGTGCGGGGCTCCGGCTATGCCATTGCCGAACCCGTCTAAGGGCTGGAGCTCCTCCACCAGCCGCCTGCTGGCGCTGTACAGCTTCCTGTTCGTGGCCTGGAGCAGCATCCTCATGGGGGTGCTGTACTTCGAGGTCTCAAGCTACCTGAACAAGCTCACCCGCCACTCCATGCTGCAACGCCAGCACCTGTTCTCCCACATGAGTGGCAAGCAGCTCGACGATGCGCTGATCGCAAGCCAGGCGTTCGAAGAGCGCGGTTTCGACGCCTACGGCCTGTTCGACGCCCAGCTCAACCCCATTGGCGGGCGTGTGCGCTTCATCCCACCGGAGCTCGGGCTCGATGGCGAAGTCCACGAACTCAAGCGATGCCTGGATGCCGACGACCCACACCTGCCCCGCGACAGCTGCGACGCCGTGGCGATCCGCATCAAGGATGGACGCTGGTTGGTGCTGGTCCGCGACAACGGCTCGCTGTTCGTGGTTACACGGATCATCCTGCATGCCTTGCTCTGGGGCATATCCCTGACCTTGATCCCCGGTTTCGCCGGTTGGTACCTGCTGCGCAGGCGACCGCTCAAACGTATCAGGGCGATCCAGGCCCAGGCCGAGCTGATCGTCGCAGGTGACCTCACCCATCGCCTACCGCTTTCGGCGCGGCGTGACGAGCTGGACATGCTGGCGGCCATCGTCAATGCCATGCTCGACCGCATCGAACGGTTGATGCACGAGGTCAAGGGTGTTTGTGACAACATCGCCCATGATCTGCGCACGCCGCTCACTCGCCTGCGTGCGCAGCTTTACCGGATCCGCCAGCAAGGCGGTGACAACGCGCCCGAGGCCCAGGCCTTGGAGCAGGCAATTGCCGAGACCGACACGCTGATGGCGCGCTTTCGCGGACTGTTGCGCATCAGCGAACTGGAAGACCGTCAGCGCCGCGCCGGGTTCGTCGAACTCGATCCCCACGCCTTGCTGCTGGAGCTCTTCGACTTCTACCTGCCGCTGGCCGAAGATGGTGGCATCCGCCTGACCCTGGAGCAGCCCGCGCAGTTGCCGGCGCTGCACGGGGACCGGGAACTGCTGTTCGAGGCGCTGGCCAATCTGGTGGGTAACGGCATCAAGTTCACACCGGAGGGTGGACAGGTACGGATCCAGGCGCGTGAGTATGCCAGCGGCCTGTATATCGCCATCGAGGACAGTGGACCGGGGATTCCGGAGCAAGAGCGCGCGGCAGTGTTGAAGCGTTTCTATCGCAGTGAGGAAGGCCATCGCCACCCGGGGTTCGGGCTGGGGCTGTCGATCGTCGCGGCGATCGTCGACCTGCATGGGTTCCGGCTGGAGGTGGGAAGCAGCGAGCTGGGCGGGGCGAAGCTGACGCTGCATTGCCCGTTGGCGGGGCCAGCCAAGTAACGACTGGGGCCGCCTTGCGGCCCTTCGCGGGTTGACCCGCGAAAAGCTGCAAAAAGCAGCCCCAATCAACGCATCGATCAGTCAGCCAGGCGCCAGGTGGTACCGCCCTTGCCGTCTTCCAGGACCACGCCCATGGCGGTCAGCTGGTCACGGATACGGTCGGACTCGGCCCAGTTCTTGTCCGCACGCGCCTGCAAGCGCGCCTGGATCAGCGCTTCCACTTCAGCGGCGTCGACCTTGCCCTCAGCCCCGGCGCGCAGGAAGTCATCGGCGTCCAGTTGCAGTACACCCAGCACATCTCCCAGCTCACGCAGACGACCCGCAAGACCGGCAGCGGCCTCAGGATCGCTGTCACGCAGGCGGTTGATCTCGCGCACCAGGTCGAACAGCACGGCGCAGGCCTCCGGCGTACCGAAATCGTCGTTCATCGCCACGCTGAAACGCTCGACGAACTCCTCGCCTCCCTTGGCCTCGACACGCGGCAGACCACGCAGCGCGTGGTAGAAGCGCTCCAAGGCCCCCTTGGACTCACGCAGGCTGTCCTCGGAGTAGTTAATGGCGCTGCGATAGTGGCTGGCCACCAGCAGGTAGCGCACCACCTCAGGGTGATACTTGTCGAGCACATCACGGATGGTGAAGAAGTTGTTCAACGACTTGGACATCTTCTCGCCGTTGATACGGATCATGCCGCAGTGCATCCAGGCATTGGCGTAAGGCTTGCCGGTGGCCGCCTCGCTCTGGGCGATCTCGTTCTCGTGGTGCGGGAACTCCAGGTCGCTGCCGCCGCCGTGGATGTCGAAGCTCTCGCCCAGGCAGCAGGTGGACATGACCGAGCACTCGATGTGCCAGCCCGGACGGCCCGGCCCCCACGGCGACTCCCAGCTCGGCTCGCCCGGCTTGGCGGCTTTCCACAGGACGAAGTCCAGCGGGTCCTGCTTGGCTTCGCCCACTTCGATCCGCGCGCCGATGCGCAAGTCTTCGATCTTGCGCCGCGACAGCTTGCCGTAGCCGACGAACTTGCCGACCCGGTAGTACACGTCGCCATTGCCCGGTGCGTAGGCATAACCCTTGTCGATCAGGGTCTGGATCATTGCGTGCATGCCGGGGATATGGTCGGTGGCGCGCGGCTCCTGATCCGGCGGCAGAATGTTCAGACGGCGCTCGTCTTCGTGCATGGCATCGATCATGCGCGCGGTCAGCTCATCGAAGCGCTCGCCGTTGTCATTGGCGCGGTTGATGATCTTGTCGTCGATGTCGGTGATGTTGCGCACATAGGTCAGCTCGTAGCCGCTCTTGCGCAGCCAACGGGTGATCAGGTCGAAGGCGACCATGCTGCGGCCGTGGCCCAGGTGGCAATAGTCGTACACGGTCATGCCGCACACGTACATGCGCACCTTGTTGCCGTCCAGGGGCTTGAAGGCTTCCTTGGTCTTGCTCAGGGTGTTGTAGATGGTAAGCACGGCGATTCCTTAGCTGCCCCAGGAGTCACGCAGGGTGACGGTGCGGTTGAACACCGGACGGCCCGGCTGGCTGTCCTTGAGGTCGGCGCAGAAGTAGCCTTCGCGCTCGAACTGGAAGCGGTCCTCAGGCGCGGCCTGGGCCAGCGACGGCTCGGCGCGGCAGCCGGTCAGCACCTGCAGCGAATCCGGGTTGATGTTGTCCAGGAAGCTGCCGCCCTCCTCGGTCTTCTCCGGGTTCGGCGAACGGAACAGGCGGTCGTACAGGCGCACCTCGCACTCCACGCTGCCTTCGGCCGGAACCCAGTGGATCACGCCCTTGACCTTACGGCCCTCGGGGTTCTTGCCCAGAGTGTCCGGATCATACGAGCAGCGCAGTTCGACGATATTGCCGTCGGCATCCTTGATGGCCTCGTCGGCACGGATCACGTAGCTGCCGCGCAGACGCACCTCGCCAGCAGGCTCCAGGCGCTTGTAGCCTTTGGGCGGCTCTTCCATGAAGTCGTCACGGTCGATGTACAGCTCACGGGAGAACGGCAGCACGCGCACGCCCATGTCTTCTTTCGGATGGCGCGGCAGTTCGAGTTGCTCGACCTTGCCTTCCGGGTAATTGGTGATCACCACCTTCAGCGGACGCAGCACGCACATGGCGCGCGGCGCGGTGCGGTCGAGGTCGTCACGGATGCTGAACTCGAGCATGGACATGTCGACCACGCCGTCGGAGCGGTTGGTGCCGATCATCTCGCAGAAGTTGCGGATCGAGGCCGGCGTGTAGCCGCGGCGGCGGAAGCCCGACAGGGTCGACATGCGCGGGTCGTCCCAGGCATCGACGTGCTTTTCGTCAACCAGTTGCTTGAGCTTGCGCTTGGAAGTGATGGTGTAGTTGAGGTTCAGACGGCTGAACTCGTACTGGCGCGGGCGCGCCGGCACCGGCAGTTTGTCCAGGAACCAGTCGTACAACGGACGGTGGCTTTCGAACTCCAGGGTGCAGATCGAATGGGTGATGCCCTCGATGGCGTCCGATTGACCGTGGGTGAAGTCGTAGTTGGGGTAGATGCACCACTTGTCGCCGGTCTGGTGATGGTGGGCATGACGGATGCGGTACAGGATCGGGTCGCGCAGGTTCATGTTAGGCGACGCCATGTCGATCTTGGCGCGCAGCACACGCTCGCCATCCTTGAACTCGCCGGCCTTCATGCGCGCGAACAGGTCGAGGTTTTCCTCGACGCTGCGGTCGCGGAACGGGCTGTTGCGGCCCGGCTCGGTCAGGCTGCCGCGGTATTCCTTGGCTTGCTCAGGGGTGAGGTCGCAGACATAGGCATCGCCCGATTTGATCAGCTCCACGGCCCAGTCGTGCAATTGATCGAAGTAGTCCGAAGCGTAGCGCACCGGGCCTGCCCACTCGAAGCCCAGCCATTTGACGTCACGCTGGATGGAGTCGATGTACTCCTGGTCTTCCTTGGCCGGGTTGGTGTCGTCGAAACGCAGGTGGCAGACGCCCCCGAACTCCTGGGCCAGCCCGAAGTTCACGCAAATCGACTTGGCGTGGCCGATGTGCAGGTAACCGTTGGGCTCCGGCGGGAAACGGGTGACGATGCTGCTGTGCTTGCCCGAGTCCAGATCGGCCTGGACGATCGGCCGCAGGAAGTTTGCAGGGACGGCGGGGGCGCCTTTGGCAGCGGCGTTGGGCGCGTTTTCGGCAGTGGGCTTGCTCATAGGATCCTTGAATGCTGGTATCCGGCCTGGGTAGGCCGATTGAATCAAAGGGCCTATCATAGCCGAAGCAGTCAAGCTGCTGACAGCCGGGCACCGACAAACTGGCGCGATTTGTCGCAAGCCATGCAAAATGGCCGACGCGCGCCTTGTGTCGCAGTCGCCCGATCCTGCGTCAGGTGACAGTACGCGCCCTGCGCAGCCCATTTTCCGAATGCCTTTCAAAGAGCGAATTCAGCATGTCCAAAGTCAAACTGAGCACCAACCACGGCGACATCGTCCTGCAACTGGACGGCGAAAAGGCACCGAAAACCGTCGAAAACTTCGTTCAGTACGTCAAGGACGGTCACTACAACGGCACCGTGTTCCACCGCGTGATCAACAACTTCATGATCCAGGGTGGTGGTTTCGAAGCGGGCATGAAGCAAAAGCCAACCCGTTCCCCGATCCAGAACGAAGCCGACAACGGTCTGAAGAACGCCAAGTACAGCATCGCCATGGCCCGCACCATGGAACCGCACTCCGCCTCGGCGCAGTTCTTCATCAACGTCGCCGATAACGATTTCCTCAACCACAGCGGCAAGAACGTCCAAGGCTGGGGCTACGCCGTATTCGGCGAAGTGATCGAAGGCCGTGACGTGGTCGACGCGATCAAAGGCGTCGCCACCGGTTCCAAGGCCGGCCATCAGGACGTGCCGAAGGACGACGTGATCATCGAGAAAGCCGAGATCATTGAGTGATTCTGCTGATCTCCGATCTGCACCTGCAAGAAGAACGCCCGGACATAACCCGGGCGTTTCTTGATCTGCTCGACGGCCGTGCCCGGCATGCCAAGGCGCTGTACATCCTCGGCGACTTCTTCGAAGCCTGGATCGGCGACGATGCCATGACGCCTTTCCAGCAGTCGATCTGCCAGGCCCTGCGTCGGCTAAGCGACAGCGGCACGGCGATCTACCTGATGCACGGCAACCGCGACTTCCTCATCGGCCAAGCCTTCTGCGAAGCGGCGGGCTGTACCCTGCTGGCTGACCCCAGCGTGGTGCAACTCGGTGGCGAGCCGGTGTTGTTGATGCATGGCGACACCCTGTGCACCCGCGACCTGGCCTACATGAAGCTGCGTCGCTACCTGCGCAACCCGCTGAGCCTGTGGATCCTGCGTCACCTGCCGCTGTCCACTCGGCAGAAGCTGGCGCGTAAGCTGCGCAGCGAAAGCCGGTCGCAGACACGCATGAAGTCCACCGAGATCGTCGACGTCACACCCGAGGAAGTTCCCAAGGTGATGGCAGCCCATGGCGTGCGCACCCTGGTGCATGGCCATACCCACCGGCCAGCGCTTCACAAGCTGGTGGTCGAAGGGCAGCCGGCTCGACGCATCGTGCTGGGTGACTGGGACCGCCGTGGCTGGGCCTTGCAGGTCGATGACCAGGGCTTCCAGCTGGCCCCGTTCGACTTTCCTTGATTCGGGGCCGTCGTGATGGGGCGCCAAGCGCCCCTTCTTGACTCAATGACCTGCGCCGGCCACCACAGCCTGGTCCCCCTCGCTGATCACATACTGGCGATACTGCGGATCAGCCTTGATCTGCGCCTCGGTGAACGGTATCGGTGCCAAGCGCTTGGCAGAGAACGCACGGGTCTGGTCACTGGCATAGGGCGATGCGGCCTCGCTTGACTGTGAAAACGCCAGCAACCCAAGCGCCTGCGGCCCCTGCCGGGTGAAGCTGACCAGCTGCAGATAGCTGGTGCCACTGACGACCTGCTGTTTACCCGCTCCCGCAGGGACACTGTACATCGCGTTGTACACCCCAAGCTCCTGAGGCCCACCCGGCACAGGTGTGCCATCGGCGGACTGCTGAATCTGTCCCCATTGGCGATCGACACTCACACCCGCCTCATCCAACCGTGCCAACGAAGCCAGCGCTGCTTCATGTACACGCTTGCTCACCGACGCTTGCTCCACCGCCAAGCCGCGCGGTGTATGCTGCGGATCGACCGGATCGAAGGCTACACGCCAGCTTTCAGGATGCTCTGCCATCGCCTCGACGATGTTGGCAAAGTGCAGAAGGCCCACGCCGCTGTCCAGGTCGGCCTTGCCATTCCAGGCGCCCAGACTTGCGCACACCGCTTGCACATCGGATGGCGCCACCTGGCACCAGGCCAGCAGGTCCGGGAGCACGAGATTAGCGGCATACACCTCATCATCCAGCACCATGCGTTGCAGCTCGGCCATCCCGAGTTTGCCGGGCCCTTGCAGGCGCTGCAGGGCAAAGCGGCTGCGCAGGCCCAGCGGCTGACCTTCGCGGCTGACCAACGGTGAGTAACCAGTCAAGGGTTGCGCAGGGTTGGCAAGCCAGGCCGGGTCGTTGGAGTTCTGCACGAAGTCGCGGCGCTCCAGGCTTGGCAGTAGCCGCGCCGGGAAGATGCCGGGTTGAGCCGCTTGCGCATCGGTCTTCCATTGGCACATGCTGCGCGAGCCATCCAGCACCACCAGTGGCTCGGTTGCTGCCGGATCGCCGCAGCGCGCCAGCAACGCCTGGTCCACATAAGGCACCACCGACTGATTCAGATACGCTGCACGCCCCCCGGCATCGACAGCCAGGGTGTTGACCCATGGAACGCCTTGGATCTGCCCCACCGCCTGTTTGAGGCGGTCCAGGCTGTCGGCACGGTTGATCGCATCCCACTGCTGCAACACCCGGGTGTTCTCCAGGTTCGCATCGCGCAGGCTATAGGCGTGTTGCCGGTCCCAGTCCAGCCGGCCAGGCCACTGCACCACCGGACCGAAGCTCGAGGTATAGACGTGTCGCTGGACTCGCTGCAGTTGGCCATCCTCACCCTTGACCGTCACGCTCAAGGTCTTGCGGGTCAGTGGCACGGACTTGCCATCGAGCAGATAGCGAGTGGGGTCCTTCGGGTCGAGTTGCAGGCGGTACAAGGTGAAGTGCTTGGACGTATCGACGGTATGGGTCCAGGCCAGGTGGCGGTTGAAGCCGATATTGATCAATGGCAATCCCGGCAATGCGGCGCCCATGACATCCAACTGCCCCGGGATGGTCAGCTGCATCTGATAAAAACGCATGCCTCCCTCCCATGGGAAGTGTGGATTGGCCAGCAACAGGCCGCCGCCGGTGGACGAACGCTCGGCGCCGACCGCTACCGCATTGCTGCCTCGGGCCGAGGCGAACTGCGCCTGGCGCGCCAAGGCGGCGCTGAAGTCCCGCCCCTCCCCTCGCTCGGCCGCTTGCGGCGGTGAGGCCGCCACCAGCGCCTCGACGAATTGACCGATGCCCCCCTCTGCCAACAACCGGCGGGTGAGCTTGGCCAGGTCCAGGCTGGTGATCGGCCGCAGCCAGTCGCCACTGCCGCATTCAACCGGCAGCCCCTGGCCCTTGCGCTCGGCAAGGGCGCGGTTGTAGCCCGCGGCATACCCCTCCAGCCGCTGACGCACCAGGTCTGGCTGGGCCTGGAGGAAGGCGTTGACCACCGAGTCGGTATTGAGCCAGGCGAAGAACGTATCGCTGTCGAGGTTCTCACGCTGCTCGATCGTCTTGCCCCGGGCACCGAAGTAGCGCGCGCGCTCACCATTGACGGTCAGCACTTCGTTGGCCAGCAGGCAAAGGTTGTCTTGGGCATAGGCATAACCGATGCCATACCCCAGGCTTCGTTCGTCCTTGGCCAGGATATGCGGGACGCCAAAAGTGGTCCGGCGGATCTGCGCCGATGCCTTGCCAGTGGCTTCAAGGGCTTGCGCGGCAAGGCCTGAGCTGAGCAGAACGGCTGCCAGCCCAAGGTGGGTCAGGTGACGCGGGAGTATGGACACGGGCACTCCTGGGATTGGAAGGGTCATCCCGATCAGACGAACAGCCCGGTGAAAATTTTACGCAAGACAACCCAGCGCGACGTCTTCAACACAAAGCAGCGATTTTTTTCGCCAAGGGCTGCAGTTTTGCCCATCTCATTCGTCCTATTAAGTGAGGCACTCATGATTTCGGGACAGCCCACGAAAAGGAGCATTCACATGTACGACCCACAACCTGCGTTGCAGAGCGGCCCTCGCCTGGCCACGACCAGAGCGGTCGCGGGCGCCGAGGTGCGTGCCGGTAACGAGCAGATCCGCGAATTGCTGCGAACCTTTGGCCTGCGTACCAGCCTGATCCGCCTCAAAGTCATCGATGCCCTGCACGCCGCCGATCGCGACGGGCGCAGCATCGGGGTGCGCGGCGTCCATGCGCAGTTGGAACAGCTGGACATCCCACTGTCGTTTCTCAGCGTGCGCGAGGTGCTCAAGCGGCTGTGCGCCGAAGGCGTGATCAGCCTGGGCAACGACAAGTGCTACAGCCTCAACCCCGAGGCCCGGGCCGTGCTGGAGCAAGCCACCGCCCGTTGACCCCATGGCCGGCCGCGCTTGGCCGGCCCGCCTGCTTCAAGGCTTGGGCCCGACCTTGCGACGCAGGATTGCGTTGATCACCACCACGACTACGGCGATGGCGATGGCGATGTACTGGAAGGTCTGCTCGGTAATGGTCCCCTGCTTTTGCAGATAGGACAGGCCCAGCATGATGCCCAGCACCACCAGGATGATCAGGATCGAGTATTTCAAGCGTTGCACATGTGTCATCGAAGGTTCCTTGCGACATCAGGGACATATGGCTCGCGACGAGCCGAGGCCATGATACAACGTCCCCCCCATAGGCGGCGCTTTTGCATCTAGCCCTTCCCCGGCACTTGCATCATGGGGTGAAGGTAGGCTGACCCTCCGATGCGCAATGCAAACTGAAAATACGAGTCATCAAGGCCTTCAGGGCTTTGTTGACGCCACATCCTACGTATTCGACCCTCGCTGCCTGCACAACCTCACGCCAGAAGGCTACACCCGCCGATCCGCTTGGCGCCTAGCGACCCCACTCGTGGCTGCCGGAGAATCAAGCTCAGGCCGACGACGACTTCGCCCATTGAGGCAAAGCCCGCCCGCCTTTCGACATGGACCACCATGCCCTGCGCCTGCTTATTTCTCCGAGGAATCACCAATGGAACTGCCAGACCTCAATCGCATCGATATTTCCCAACTGCCTCACTCCCTGCAATCGCTGATCGAATGCATCGGCATAGAAAACGCCTACCGACTGACTTGCGCTTATGGCGGGCGCCCTAAATACATCCCCAAGCATCTGGAACGTACCAAGCTTGCCGATCTATTGCCTCCAGAGGCCTTGCAAAGCCTGATCAAGCGTTTTGCCGGTGTCGCCCTGGAAATTCCGAAGCCGGATCACTTCATGCGCCAACTGCGCAACCTACAAATCAAACAGGAAAGTGCTGACGGTCTTTCGCGCAGTCTGTTGGCGGACAAGTACGGCTTGAGCTTGCGCCAGATCGGCAATATCCGCCGACAGGAAGATCACGCGAGCTGAGACCTGCTGGCCTAAGTGCCACAGCAGCACGAGGCCCAACTGTTTGAGCGCCTCTCAAAAGCAAAGCGCCCCACCCCTTGAAGGATGAGGCACTCGACACGTTTGCTGAAAGCTGTGAAGGGTTCAAAAATCGCGCTTGTAGAAGATATCCAAGGAACTGGCCAAGCCGCTGGCCGCTTCCAGGAAAACCCTTCTGCTCAGTTTGTAGCGCAACGCGATGGTATTGGCCGGCTCGAACACCCCGACGCCGTAGCGCAAGCTCAGCCGCTCGGTGATGTTACCGCTGGCCACCACGCTGGTGCTGTTGCCCGAGCCTTCGGAGCCTAGTTGGAAGTCCTCGATGCCGAGACTCGAGGCCAGGCCACCTGTCAATTCCTCCCCGCCCAGCAGGCCAAGCCCGAGGGCCGCCTGGGCCAGCATGTTGTTGTCTTCGCCCGTGGCAGTCAGAGGGCGGCCCAGTACCAGGTAGGACAGTGCCTGTTCCTGGCTCATGGCAGGCTCGGAAAACACCTTCGTGGTCGGCTGCTCGGCATTGCCACTGAGGCGAATGCCAGCGATGACGTCGTCGACCCGACGGATCGCTTCGATATCCAGGTACGGCTGGTCGATCGGACCGGCGAACAACAGCCGTGCCCGACGGATGATCAAGTTCTGGCCATATTTGCGGTAGCGACCGTCGGCCAGGCTGAGTTCACCGCGAGTATCCATGTTGTTGCCGATGTGCACATGCCCGAGCAGGTTGGCCGTCAGACCAAAGCCTTTGAACGACAGTTTGTCCTGCCCCACATCCACATCGACGTCCATGGCGATCGCCATGGGCGGCGCACCTTCTTCGGTCTGATCGCCGACGATCACCGTGTCATCCGAAACCTTGACGGTCGATGGCGGCAATTCGCGCACAGTGATCTTGCCCTTGGGCACCTTCACCTTGCCAGCGACCGCCAGCTTGTCATCGACCAGCCGGATGGTCAGGTCTGGCGCAACTTCAAGAGCCGCATAGGGCTCGACGTTGACAGGCAATTGCTGGCCCCTCAAACGCAAATCCATGGCCAGGGCCTGGCCCCAGGTCAGGTTGCCCTCCAATTGGCCACGGCCGGCCTCGCCGCTTTGCCAATTGCCGTTCAGCTGTACCTGCTCACCGGCGATCAGCGCCTGCAGCGAAAGGTTCTTGAGGCTGACCGGCAACTGCGCTCCACTGACTTCGCCACCACTGAGCGCCAGGTTGCCGTTGACCTGCGGGCTCAACAGGGTGCCGGAAAAACGACCGCTGCCATTGAGCTGACCGGTGAGGCGCTCGACCATCGGCACGAAGGGACGCGCCACGGACAAGTCCAGGCCCGTCAGGCGGAAATCCCCTGACAGCGGCTTGTTCTTGCCCAGCGGGTCGATTCGGGTGCTCAGGCTCAGCTCACCCAGGCGCTCGCCGCGAAAATCCAGGCGGGTGTCGACCCGACGGGGAGCAAGGGTACTGTCCAGACGCAGCACCTGGTACGGGAAGTCGATCCAGCGGTCCTGGTCGCGAACCCGCAGGGTGCCGCCACTGGCATCGACGCGGATGTTGCCCTTGGGCCCGGCGTCTGGAATGTCCAGGTTGATGTCTGCATTGAGCAGGCCCTGCCAGGCGAAATCCTTCGGCAACCACTGGGCCAGGCTGTCCAGCGGGAACTGCTTGAGGTGATAGCGCAGCCGCGGCTCGGGCATCAACCGCTGGTCCTCGCCACACAGGCTCGCCTGCCCGGCGCGCCAGCAATGGGTGCCCAGATCAAGCTGACCGCTGGCCAGGCGCTGCAGTTTTGCCGGAGCCTGCAAGCGCCAATCCTGGCCACCGGCCTGGATACGCCCCTCTGCCAGACGGCCGCGCCAGTCACCCTTGGCCAGATGACCGTCCAATGCCAGATTCAGCTTGAGCTGCGGCCCGTCGAGCGCGAGGGTGACTGCTTGCTGGCGGATATCCCCTTTGCCGTTGATGTCCAGATTGCCCAAGGCCGTTTCGTCCAGGCGGATATTGCCAGCTTTCAAGGTAACCAGGGCGCGTTGCGCGCTGTCTAGCTTGGCGTCGAGGTCCAGGCGTTGGATCCGATTCTGCGCCTGGCCAAGTTGTTGTCCTTGGAGGGTCAAGGTCCCTTGCGGCGCTTGTAATGTACCGGCGACATCCAGGCGGCCATTCACCCGCCCTTGAAGGTGCGGCCAGAGCTGGCCCAGGCGTGGCAGATCGAGATCGATGCGACCGGCCAAGCGCTGTTGCAGGCTGCCACTGCCATTGATGCGGTTATCGCCCAACTGCACGGCAAGACTTGCGAGTGTCCAGCGCTCGTCCGCGCCGTCGGCCTCCACCTTGAGCACGGCGGGTTGCCCCCGCAAGCGCCCCTTGAGATCAAGCTGAGCCTGCACCTGCAGGTGCTCGTTCTTCAGCTCGCCTTTGCTGCGCAGGGGCCCGCCCAGGGAGCCTGGCATCTCCGCCAGCCAGAACGCAGGGTCCAGCGCTGACAGTTGCACATCCACATCCCAGGCCAGTGTGTCGGCGAATCGAACGGCAACACTACCGGCAGCCTTGCCCTGCCCGGCCGTCAAGGCAAACTGCGGCAAGCGCACCTGGCTCAGGTCGCCCTCGAAGGGGCTGGCCACGTTGAACGCTCCGGCGGGGCCGTCGAGGTCACCCTTGAAGTCACCTTTGTAATTGCCGTCTCGGTATTGCACCTGGGCATTGAAGCGTTTGAGGGTAACCTGAGGTGGCTCCTCCAAGGGATAGAGGCGCAACCAAGGAAAATCCTGCCAGTCGATGCGGGCGTCGGCCTCAAGCCCTTTTTGCCAGTCGGCGCTGGCCTGCAGCTTGACCCGTTGGGTCTCGCTGGCGTTGAGGTCCAGCGCATCCAGGCGAGCGCCCTTGGCATCCACCTGCCCGCCCAGTACCAGGCCAATGGGGCCTTGTTCGGCAGGCAGGCTGGCGGAACCTGCCAGGCGATAGCCCTTGAGCAGATCGCCCGTGGCGTCGAGACGCAGTTGGTTTAGTTGAAGGGTGTCAGGCAATGATGCCGAAGGCTTGAAGCCATCGGCGCGAAGGCTCAGGGTAGCCGGTAGGTGTTCAGCCAATGCCTGCAACTCGCCGCTCAGGCGGGCATCGAGGTAGCCACTGCTGATGGCTTCGAGCGTCAAGGTCTTCTGCAATTCACCCTTGGCTGTCAGCGCCAGCTGCCAGGGCTTACCGTCCACGGCGGGTAACTGCACGGTGCCGGCCACTTGCAACGGCCAATTGCCTTCAGGCTGAAGATCGCCCTGCAGGTTCAGGTGCAAGTCATCCCGTTGCAGTTGCAAGGTGTCGATGCGCAGGCCGCCGACAGTCCAATGCGCAGCCAGTTGCAGGTCACCCAGCAGGTCGTTGCCGTCCAGGCGCAATTGCCCGACTTTGACCTCACCCAGCTCGATGGCGATCGGCAGACGCAAGGCGGGCAGTTGCAATGGCCCGCTGTCTGCCGCTGCCTCTGCAGGCGCAAAGGCCATGTCGATACGCTCGGCCTGCAGGCGGTCCACGCACAGTGTGGCGCGCAACAGGCAGGCTGGCGACCACGTCAACCGTGGCGCCTGCACTTCGATCCGGTTGTCGCCATCGGCCCAGACCAGTCGGCTGGCCTGCCAGTTGCTGCCCAGGCGTCCCTCGAAATCGTTGACCTCAAGCCCCGGCACACGCCCCAGTGCCCAGCGGCTGCCCATCTCCGAGCCCAACAGCAGGCCTAGGGCCAAGGCAATGAGCAGCAGCAACGCCAGCAATATCAGAAGGATGGGTTTGAACACACGAGTCACAGCTCAGGCCCCATGGAGAAATGCAAGCGGAAACCACCGTCCTCATCCAGCGCTCGGGCCAGGTCCAGGCGCAACGGCCCGACCGGCGAAACCCAGCGTACGCCGATGCCGACGCCTGTCTTGAGGCTGGGCAGTTCCAGCGTATTGAATGAATTGCCTTGGTCGATGAACGTCGCCACACGCCACTTTTCGGCGACTGAGTACTGGTACTCGGCGCTGCCTGCCACCAAGTAGCGGCCGCCGATTCGGTCGCCGTCGCTGTTTTTCGGAGACAAGCTCTGGTAGTCGTAGCCGCGCACGCTCTGGTCGCCACCTGCGAAAAAGCGCAACGAAGGCGGGATGTTCTGTTTGTAGCCATTGGTAGCGCTACCGCCGAACTGCACACGGCCAAGCAGGCGGTGGCGCTGGCCGAGGGTGGTCAGGCCCTTGAGCAGCACGTTCCCGTGCAGCAGGTTGGTGTCGGACACCAGCCCTTCTTTTGCCCCTTGCAGGTCGAACTGCAGCCGGTAGCCGTTGTGCGGATCGATGCGGTTGTCGCTACGCAGGTAGGAGAAACTGACCCCGGGCATCAACAGGTTGCTCAACCCCGAATCATCACCCAAGCGGTACTCTTCGCGCTGGTACTTGAGCGAGACGACCCGCTGCCAACCGCTGGGCAGCTTGCTGTGCCACTCTGGGCCCACGGTCAGCAGTTTACTCAGGGTGTCGGTTCCGGCGATCTCCTCGTTTTGGTAACCGCCGGCAAAGCGCAGCTTGTCGGTCAGCGGTGGGTCCAGAGGCACGTCGTACCACAGACCGACGTTTTGCCGCGGCGCGGACAGCTCGGTTTCCCAGCCATAGCTGTGCCCTTCGGCATTGACCCAATGACGGGTCCAGTTGGCCTTGCCGCGTGGCCCGACGTCGGTCGAGAACCCCAGGCCCAGCCCCATGGTACGAGGCTTACGGGTTTGCAGGTGAACGTCCACCGGGATTTCCTCATTGACCGCCGCGGTCGGCGCCGCGTCGACGCGTACGCCTTCGAAATAGCCACTCGATTGGAGGTCGTTGTTGAGCTCGGCGATCAGCTCGGAATCATAGGGTGTGCCAGGTTTGAAGGAGACCATGCGCTGCAGCAGGTCGTTGTCCAAGGGCGTATCGCCGCCGAACGTGACAGCCCCCATGCGGTAGCGGGGACCACTTTGGTAGATGAGTTCGATATCGGCCACGCCCGCCTGGGGGTCGACCGACAGGCGCTGGCGGGTGAAGTGGCCGCTGAAGAAACCATAACGCGATGCCTGGTTCTGGATCAGACGCTTGGCGTCTTCGTAGACCCCGTGATTGAGTGGCTCGCCTGGGCGCAACGCCTTGCTGTCGGGAATGCGAAATGCCCTGAGCTCGCTGGCCGGGCCTTCGATACGCACGGTGACGTTGCGCAAGTGCACAGGCTCGCCGGGCTCGATGCTGATGATCAGTTGCGGGGGATGGTCCTTGTCGCTCGGTGGCTTGACCTCGGTGTCGATCTGCGCCTGGTAGTAGCCCAGGGCCTGGGCGGCCTTGCGCGCCTGCTCCTGAGCACCACGACTGAAGCGTAGCAAGGCTTCTTCGTCACGGTTGCCGAGGCTGCCAATGTAGTTTTCGATATTGCTCTTGAGCGCTTTGTTGGCCGGTTTTACCTGCACCTTCAATTCGCTCTGGGCCCATGCTGCGGTACTGGCGGCCCAAAAAATCAGGCCCCAGGTTAGTCTTCCTGAATACGTCATGGGGCGAATGCTACCAGAGGCGACCCGTTCAGGGTGCCGCTTGTCGAACGTCTTACCCAATCGCAGTCTCCACGGACATCGGGTTGGGACGCATGAAAACGCGCTCACGGATCGGCCCTACCGCAATTTCACCCACCTCCTGATAGCCCACACGCTGGTAGAACGCCAGAAAATGAGCATTTCCAGTATTGAGCACCACGCCTTGGCTCTGCGGGTCTTCGCTGCACCAGTCATGAACAGCTTGTAACAATTGTTCACCATAACGTTGCCTCTGGTACCGAGGATGCACGCCCACCAGCGACAGCACATGCACCCTGCCCGGCGGCAAGGCACTGGACAGCGCCGCTTGGTAATCCAGGTAGCGCCGGGTGCAGCGTATGCCTGTGCCGAGGATCATGCGCAGACGCCAGGCCCAACTGTCGGTCACCCCCAGGCGCCGCAGCGAAGGTGCAATCAGCGCCAGACCGACCAAACGATCGTCCACCAGCAAGCCGATGGCTGGCAGTTGAAGGTAGAAGTGCTGTCGCACCCATTCACGCAGCATCATTCGAAGACGCCGCTCATACCCTGGGCGCTGGGCCTCGAAGACATAGGCGAGCGTGGGATCGTGACGATAAGCGTGATAAAGGAGCGAGCGCACCTCGCGGTGGTATCCATCATCGAGCAGACAGACACGGGCCGAGGCAGCAGTGACGTCGGGCATTGCAGGTGATCCTCCTGGAACGGACTTGGACGGGCCGGTAAACGCCTTGAGTGTATCGTTTCAGCTGCCTTGGCACGTTAGCAGCCAGGGCCATAGGGTGCCATGCTGGTGGTGGTCGCCGATGTCAGCTAGCATCCCTGCTTTTATCAGGATTATCTTTCAATGAAGATCGTCTCGTTCAACATCAATGGTTTACGCGCGCGCCCCCATCAACTGGCGGCGCTGATCGACAAGCACCAGCCGGATGTAATCGGCCTGCAGGAAACCAAAGTCAGCGACGATCAGTTCCCGTTGGCCGAGGTACAGGCCCTGGGCTATCACGTGCACTATCACGGCCAGAAAGGCCACTACGGCGTCGCCCTGCTCTCGCGTCGGGAGCCTCTGTCGTTGTTCAAAGGCTTTGCCAGCGACGAGGAGGATGCGCAACGGCGTTTCATCTGGGGCACCTTTGCCGATGCACAGGGCACCCCCATCACTGTCATGAACGGTTATTTCCCGCAGGGAGAAAGCCGAGATCACCCCACCAAGTTTCCGGCCAAGCAACGGTTCTATGGTGACTTGCAGGCATTGCTCGAAAGCCAGTTCAGCAGCGAGCAACCTTTGTTGGTGATGGGCGACATGAACATTTCGCCCCAAGACTGCGATATCGGTATCGGGCCTGACAACGCCAAGCGCTGGCTGCGCACGGGCAAATGCAGTTTCCTGCCTGAGGAGCGTGAATGGATGGAGCGGCTCAAGGGCTGGGGATTGGTCGACAGCTTCAGGCATTTGCATCCTGAGGTGGATGACCGGTTCAGTTGGTTCGACTATCGCAGCCGGGGGTTCGAGGATGAGCCCAAGCGGGGGCTGCGCATCGACTTGATCATGGCGTCGCAGGGGTTGGTGTCGCGGCTCAAGGCGGCTGGGGTCGATTATGAGTTGCGGGGAATGGAGAAGCCTTCGGATCATGCGCCTATTTGGTTGGAGTTGGGGTGAGGGGCTTGGGCTTGGGCTTGGGCTTGGGCTTGGGCTTGGGCTTGGGCTTTCAGGCTGTGTGAATATCCGGGTTTGGTGGTGGCGCCACCGGTGCTTTTCGCCTTTATGGCGACCTACTTTTGCTCTTGGGCAAAAGTAGGCAAAAACCGCTGGCTCCCACATCCGGCCCCTGCGCTGCGCTCCGGGGTCCCCTCGCTGCGGTGTCTTGCGGGGCTCCGCGGCCTCCGGCTGGCTACGCCAGCCTCCATCTCGCGTCTTCGGCTACCGCCGAAGGGCGCTGCGCGCCTGCCCCTTCAGACACCTTCACTCGGCCTTCTGAGGTCGCGATGGGTGGTGTCTGGACTATCGCGCATCAAAAGCAACGGCAACGGCAACGGCAACGGCAACGGCAAACAAGTTTATTGTTTGGCTGTTTGTTCCGGCCTATTTGCGGGTAGGAGCGCCGAACCGCCGCTCCTACAGGCACAGCGCCGTTCTCAAGAGCTGTGAGCCTGTGTGTGCGGCGGTTCGGCGCCCCGATTTACCCGCGAATAGGCCCAAAAGCTCACCACAAAAACCACTGAATGAAACAACGCCAGCCCAGGCGCCGCCCGTAACTTGCGCCCCATCAGCAGGCCGAGTGGAGGTGTTTGTAGGGGCAGGCGCGTAGCGCCCTTCGGCGTAGCCCAAGTCGCGAGATGGAGGCTGGCGTAGCCCCGCAAGACACCGCAGCGAGGGGACCCGGTGAGAAGCGCCGGGCCGGATGCAGGGCGCGCGGCTTTTGGTTACTTTTGGCCAAGACCCAAAGTGACCCGCCGTAAAGGCAGAAAGGTGACTACCTGTCGATAAAACAATCGGATAAGCCCACCAACAAGAAACCAACAGAAACCAACGATTCACTGCAAAAGAATCTGAATCTGCTCCCGCAAACTATCCAGATCGAACGGCTTGGCCAGTATCGGCGCCCGCCGCGCAATCGGGCTCTGGCACTCGCGGATCTCCGCCGGATACCCACTGATGAAAATCACCTTCAAGTCCGGCCTCAGCTTGACCGCAGGCTCAGCGATCTCCACCCCCGAAATCCCACCCGGCAAACGAAAATCCGTCACCATCAAATCCAGATGCGGCTTGCTCGCCAAGATGGCAAAGGCCTGTTCACCGTCTTCGGCCACCAGCACGTGATACCCCTCCCCAGCCAGATAATCACGCAGGATCATGCGAATCGCCGGTTCATCCTCGACGACCAATACGACATCTTGTGCATCTTCACTCATGACTTCGCCTTGGGATTCAATAACTTGGCCATCAGACCGTCACCTCAGGCAGAGGTTGCCTGCGTCTGGTCGCTTTGTCGACGTTGTGCCGCCAGCGGCAGGTAGAGGCTGAACGTCGCGCCTTTACCTTCCTCGCTGTCAACATGAATGCGTCCGCCATGGGCCTGGGCGATCTGTTCGGAGATATACAGCCCCAGCCCCAGGCCCGCGCTGGATTGCTGCGTCGCGACGCGTTCGAACTGCTGGAAAATACGCTGCTGATTGGCCGCGCTGATGCCGATCCCTTGATCCTGCACCTGCACGCAGGCCATGGCGTCGTGCTCGAACACTCGCACTCGCACCGGTCGCCGTTCGCCGTAACGCAAGGCATTGGACAACAGATTGGCCACCACTTGCTCAATCCTGAACTCGTCCCACTCTCCCGGTAACGCCTCGCAACGCTCCAGTTCGAGATGGGTTTCCAGGGCCGCGGCCTGTGCCGCGAAATTCTCCACGAGCCCTCGCACCAGTTGCGCCAGGTCGAACGCCTTGGGTCGGATCGACAGCTTGCCGGTACGGATGCGGGCCACATCGAGCATGTCTTCGATCAAGCGGATCAGGCTGTTGATCTGCCGTTCGTCACGCTCGACCATCGCCCGCAAGCGATCTTCACTGAACGCCGCAATATTGCCCTTGGCCAGATGCATCTTGCGCAGTTGGGTTTCCAGAATCAGGCCATTGAGCGGCGTGCGCACCTCATGGGAGACGATCGACATGAAGTCGTCGCGCATGCGCACCGCGCGCTCCAGCTCGCCACGCGCCACTTCGAGCTCGGCCAGCAGTTGCGCCTGCTCCTGGCGGCTGCGCTCCAGGGCCTCCAGCTGACGCCCCAGCGCCTTGCGCTGGCGGAACAGGTCGACGAAGACCGAGACCTTGCTCTTGACCGCCAGGGTGTCCAGGGGCTTGTGCATGAAGTCCACCGCGCCGCTTTCATAGCCTTTGAACGCGTAGTTCATCTCGCGACCGGCCGCACTGACGAAGACGATCGGAATGTTCTTGGTCTTTTCGGTGCCACGCATCAGTTCGGCCAGCTCGAACCCGTTCATGCCAGGCATCTGCACATCGAGAATGGCCAGCGCGAATTCATGCTCGAGCAACAACGACAGCGCCTGCTCGGCGGACTGGGCCCGGTGCACTTCGCGGTCCTCACCCTGGATCAGGGCTTCGAGGGCCAACAGGTTTTCCGTCAGATCGTCAACGATCAACAGTTTGGCGGTGATATCGCTCAGCATGCGCGCGGTTCCAGGGTAGCGAGCAAATGCCCGATACCACTCAGGGAAAGAATATGGTCGGGCTGCTGCAAGGCCAGCGCGGCCTCCGGCATCTGCGCGACCTGTGCGTCGCGAGGGTCCTGGATCACGGTCCGGCCCCCGCTGTTTTTGATCTGAAGCAAACCCTCGGCACCGTCTTCGTTGGCACCGGTGAGCAGCACGCCGAGCAGGCCGGCGCCATAGGCATCCGCCGCCGACTGAAACAGAAAATCGATTGCCGGGCGGGAGAAATGCACCGGGTCTTCCTGGCTCAACGACAGGGTCAGGTCGCGTTCAATCGACAAATGGTAACCGGGTCCGGCCACATAGATCACCCCGTCGACGATGCGCTCTTTGTCCCGGGCCTCATGTACCGGTCGATGCAAGCGTCGCTGCAACACCGTGGCCAGCTGGCTATGGCGATCATCGGGCAGGTGCAATACGCACAGCACCGGAATGGCAAAACCTTCGGGCAGCCCGCCTAATACTTGCAACAGCGCCGAAACGCCGCCCGCCGAGGCACCGATGACCACCGCCGCCACGCCACTCATGACTTGCGATAGATCCGTTCAGGCCGCACGAGCGCTTCGAAGCGCTCGCTGTAGGCGGAAAAATCCAAGGACTCCTTGCTGCCGAGTACCAGGAACCCACGATGGCACAAGGACTCATGGAACAGGCCCAAGGCGCGATCCTGCAGCGCCTTGTTGAAATAGATCAGGACATTGCGGCACGACACCAATTGGGTTTCGGAAAACACACTGTCGGTGGCCAGGCTATGGTCGGCGAAAGTCACGTTCTCGCGCAGGCTGCTATCAATGATCGCGTTGCCGTAGGCGGCCGTGTAGTACTCGGACAAGTCCCGGCGTCCTCCAGCCTTGCGGTAGTTCTCGGCGTAGGTCTGCATGGCCTTCAGGGGGTAGATACCCTGCTTGGCTTTTTCCAGTGAATGGGGGTTGATGTCGGTGGCATAGAGGATGGTGCGCTCCAGCAAACCCTCCTCGCGCAGCAGGATCGCCATCGAGTAGACCTCCTCACCCGTGCTGCAACCGGCGATCCAGACCTTGAGCGACGGCCAGGTGCGCAGCAGCGGTACCACCTCCCTGCGCACGGCCAGAAAGTGCTCAGGATCGCGGAACATCTCACTGACCGGAATCGTCAGGAACTGCAGCAACTGCATGAATGCTGCCGGATCGTGCAAGACCCGCTCCTGCAAGGCCGATACCGTGCGGCAATCGAACTGGCGCACGGCGTGCAGGATCCGGCGCTTGATCGAAGCGCCGGAATAATCGCGAAAATCGTAGCTGTACTTGAGGTAGATCGCCTCGATCAACAGCCGGATCTCGATATCGGTGTTGCGTTCGTTACTCAAATTCGCTCCAGTTGCGGCAGCCATACACGGATCAGTGAGAACAATCGGTCCAGTTCGATCGGTTTGGCCAGGTAATCATTGGCGCCAGCCTGCAGGCAGCGTTGCTGGTCGTCCTTCATGGCCTTGGCGGTCACGGCGATGATCGGCAACTTGCGCCAGCGCGCTTGCTGGCGGATCAACCGAGTGGCCTCGTAGCCGTCCATCCCGGGCATCATCACGTCCATGAGCACCAGGTCGATGTCCGGGTGCTGCTCCAGACGCTCGATGGCCTCATGCCCATTGCGACCGATCTCGACGATGGCGCCCTTATGCTCAAGGGCGCTGGTCAAGGCGAAGATATTGCGCACATCATCGTCCACCAAAAGGATCTTGCGCCCTTCGAACACTTTGTCACGACTGCGTGCGGTCTTGAGCATGCGCTGGCGCTCATGGGAGAGCTGCGATTCGACCTTGTGCAGGAACAGCGTGACCTCATCGAGCAGCCGTTCAGGCGAGCGTGCGCCTTTGATGATGATCGAGCGCGAGTACTTGAGCAGGTCCGCCTCCTCCTCACGGGTGAGGTTGCGCCCGGTGTAGACGATCACGGGCGGGAAGGACCGGATCGTCTCGGACGTCATGCGCTTGAGCAACTCGTTGCCAAGCATGTCCGGCAGCTTGAGGTCGATGATCATGCAGTCGTAGATGTTTTCGCGAAGCAGCGCCAGGGCATCCTGTGCCAGAGCCACTGCAGTGATCTCGACATCCTCATCGCCGATCAGGCGGGCGATGCTCTCGCGCTGCAGATCATCGTCCTCCACCAGCAGGATGTGCTTGAGCTTCTGGGTGAGTTTGGCTTCCAGGCGACCGAACACCGCCTTGAGTTCCTCACGGCTGGCCGGTTTGACTGCATAACCCACCGCGCCCATGTGCATGGCCGCCTCGATGCGATCCTCCACCGAGATGACATGCACCGGGATGTGCCGGGTGCTGGCCTGTTCCTTGAGCCGTTGCAGCACCGTCAGCCCCGAATGATCGGGCAGGCGCATGTCCAGCAAAATGGCATCCGGCGTGTACTGGGCGGCCAACGCGTAACCCTCGTCGGCCCCTTGGGCCACCAGGCAGCTGTACCCCAGTTCATGGGCAAGGTCATAGAGGATACGGGCGAAACTTGGCTCGTCCTCCACCACCAGGATGCAGCGGTTGGCGAACGGCGCCTGCTCGCGGTCATCGGCAAAAGCCGGTGCCTTGGCAGGTGGCGGCGCGGCAGGCAGCGTTGCCGGTGGCGTCGGCGCCGGCGCGCTCACCCGCGGCGCAGAGGGTCCTACCTCATCGGCTTCGAGCTGCTCGGGCAGGACAAGACTGAACGCGCTGCCCTGCCCTGGCGCGCTCTCGACCTTGATCTGCCCGCCCAGCAACCGCGCCAGGTCACGAGAGATCGACAGCCCCAGACCGGTGCCGCCGTAACGGCGGTTACTGGTGCCATCGACCTGATGGAAGGCGTCGAAGATCGCCTGGTGCTGGTCGGTCGCGATGCCGATGCCGGTGTCACGGACTGTGAAGACGACACTACGGTCCTGCTGCTGGTCGATGGTCAGGCTGACCTTTCCGTGCTCGGTGAACTTGATGGCGTTGGACAGCAGGTTCTTCAGGATCTGCTCCAGGCGCTGACGGTCGGTGAGCAGCGTTGCCGGTACCCCCGGCTCAAGTCGTACGTCGAACGCCAAGCCTTTGTCCTGGGCAAGCGGCTGGAACAAGCTGCGCAAGCCATCGGCCAGGCTATCGACCTGGGTGACCTGTGGCCGCACTTCGAGCTTGCCCGCCTCGACCTTGGCAATGTCGAGAATATCGTTGATCAGATTGAGCAAGTCGTTGCCCGCTGAATAGATGGATTCGGCGAACTTGACCTGTTCGCTGCTCAAATTGCCCTGCGCGTTCTCGGCCAGCAATTTGGCCAGGATCAACGAGCTGTTGAGCGGCGTGCGCAGTTCGTGGGACATGTTGGCGAGAAACTCGGACTTGTAACGATTGGTGCGCTGTAAATCCTCGGCTCGGGCCTGCAGCTCCAACTGCGCCTGATTGAGCTCGCCATTCTTGCGGCCCAGGGCATCGGTGCGCTCGGCCAACTGCTCGTTGGTCTGCTCAAGCTCCGCCTGTTGAATCTCCAGATGCGCCTGGGACTCCTTGAGTACGCGGGACTGCTCCTCAAGCTCCTCGTTGGCGGTCTTGAGCTCTTCCTGCTGCACTTGCAGCTCTTCGTTGAGCTGTTGCGTCTCGGCCAGTACCTGCTGCAGGCGATGTCGGTAGCGTGCGCTTTCTATGCTGATGCCCAGGCTGCCCGCCACTTGCTGCAGCAGCTCCACATCGCGCTCCTGCAAAGGCCGCAGGAACCCCAGCTCCAACACGCCATTGACCTGACCATCGTCGTGGGTCGGCAGCAGCAAGGCACTGCGTGGCAGACCGCTGCCCAGGCTCGAGCTCAGCCGCAGGTAGTCCTCAGGCAGGTTGTCCAGGCGCAACGGCGCCCGTTGACGGACCGCCTCGTCCAACAGGCCCCCCTGACCAGCGGTCAATGGCCCTTGGGCCTGTTCGGTGTCCAGGCCGTAGCTGGCCACACGCACCAGTTGCCCTTGTTCATCGCGTACATGGAAGGCCCCCACCACGCTGCCCAGGTAACTGGCGAAAAAGCGCAGGATATTGTCGCCGAGCATCGCCAGGGTCAGTTGGCCCAGGACCTGTTCGGCGAGCTGGGTCTGGCCGCTGCGCAGCCATGCCTGGTGCTCCAGGCGCTCGGTGGCGCGGCGCTGGGCCTGCAAGTTGTCCACGTAGCTGTTCGACAGCAGCAGCAGGTCGCGACGGCCAAGATACGCCAGCAAGGCACTGAGCGTGACGATGAACAACACAAAGGCCGTGATCGCCCAGACCGTGACACTGTTGACCTTCTCGTTGCGCGCCATGCGCAGTTGCTGCTCGGTGACAATGAAATCGTCGAACTCCTTGCGGATTTCATCGGTCAAGCGCTTTCCGCGGCCATTGCCTATGGAAGTCTGGTAATCGCCCTGGTTGCGCCGCGAGGCGATCATTTGGCTGCTGAAATCGTTCCAGGCCTGTTGCAGGGCCACCAGGCGGTCAATGCGCTCTGTCTGTTGCGGGTTGTCCTGCACCATCGCTCGCAAGGCCTTCAGACTCGTGAAAATGCGAGGCTTGGCCACTTCGTAGGGGTCGAGGAAGCGCTCGTCCCCGGTGATCAGGAACCCGCGCATACCCGTTTCCATGTCGATCGACAGTTTGACGGTTTCGTTGGCATTGCCGATCACCCGATCGGTGTGCTCGACCCATTGCATGGCCGAGAGCAGGTAGTTGATCACCGCGACGAAAGCCACGGCGCCCAGCAGGCCTACCCCCAGGGGGAGCCCTACGTTGCGGCTCAACAGTTTGCGAAAGCTCTGTTGATCCATCGAGGCTGCTTGAATCATCTGAAAACGCCCGGGTAAAAAAGTCCATTGAAAGGATCGCGGCCACTACGCAAGGCGGACGCTATAGCGAGTCTAACCAGCTTTGCCCGCTCTGACAGGGCAGTTAGCCAGTATTTGAAGGTTGCTGGCGCCAATCGTTCCATCGATCGACAGGGGCCGTTATGCTGGGGAACTTCTGCAACGTACGCACCCACACAAGTAAGGACAACCCATCTGAACAGGACGCCCCCATGCAACTTCTGGTAGTCGAAGACGACGACATCGTTCGGATGTTGATGGTCGAAGTGCTCGACGAACTGGGCTACACCGCCATCGAAGCCGAGAACGCCACCGCGGCCTTGAAGATCCTCGAGGACGCCAACCAGCCATTGGCACTACTGATGACCGATGTAGGCCTGCCGGACATGCGCGGCGAGGAACTGGCAGCCAAGGCCCGAGCACTGCGTCCAGCGCTGCCCGTGCTGTTTGCCAGTGGTTTTGCCGAGAGCTTCGATGTACCGCAGGGCATGCACCTGATTGGCAAGCCCTTTGGTATCGATCAGTTGCGCGACAAGGTGATGGGGATACTGGGAACGCCTTGAGCGCAGGCGCCGCCCTAGGGTCGGCGCTCGCCGAAATAGTAGCGATCCAGACTGCCTTTGCCAAAATAGCGCTCGTATTCCTGGATGGCGTACAGGTCCATCATGCCTGCGATGTAGTCGATGATCAGCCTGTGCCTGTCCGCCTTGAGTGAGCGAAGCTCCGGCGGCAGCAACCTGTTTTTCTCGTTATAACGCTCATCGCTGTACACCTCGAACAGCCCCTTGATCACCTGCTCGCCTCGTTTTTCGTAGAGCTGTACGTCTTTCTTGCGCAGGATGGCCTTGAACAAGAGTTTCTTGAGGCCCTCCGCCAACTTGGCATAACGCGTGTAACCGAGTTTGCCATCCACCAGGCCGATGTCCGAACACAGCGTGTTGACGATCTTGGAGGTCAGCTCCTTCTTCAACACCATGGCGTACTCTTCCGACGACCCCAGTCGATGCGAGCACATCGCATCGTTCTGCACCGCCTGCGCCAGTTGCTCCATCATTGGATACGCCTCGGCGAAGGTGTCGCTGATCTTGAACTCGTGCAGGATCTCTCCCAGGCTGATCAGACCAAAACTCAAGGCGTCCTCCAGATCATGGGCGGCATAGGCGATTTCATCGGCAAGGTCCATGATCTGGGCGTCGATGCTTTTGCTGCCTTCGAAACCCTGCTTCGCCAGTTCGGCACAGAGGAACTGGTAGTCCTCGTCGTAGAGGAACTTCGCCGGATTGTCCTCCCGGCGATGAAAGTACTTGGTCACCGCCATCAGCGTACGGACATTGAGGTTGAGCCCGTCGTACAAATGATGCTTGCGCTCCAGGGTACGCAGAATACGAAAGGCCTGGGCATTGCCTTCATATCCGCCACAGTCGCCACACAGTTCGTTGAGCACTTTTTCTCCATGGTGCCCGAATGGCGGGTTGCCGATGTCATGGGCCAGCGCTGCAGTCTCGGCGACGACAGTGTCATTGAGCGCCAGGTCAATGGCTATCGAACGCGCGATCTGTGCGACCTCCAGGCTGTGGGTGAGGCGATTGCGGTTGAAGCGCCCGGCGTCGATACCCAGCAGTTGCATCTTGCCTTGCAAGCGCCGGAAGGAAGAGGAGTACAGGACCCTGGCATAGTCGCGCATGAGTTCCTGACGCCCATTGGATCGTCCATCGTCATGGACGAAGACTCGGTACTCCAGTTTTGCAGCTTCGATTTCTTGTTCCTTGGCGTAGGCCTTTACATCGCTGTCGTACATGTCATCCCTTTCCTCGGTTGTACGTAAGTCTCATCGTGGCCGCTATGGCCGAAACGGCAAGCAGGCCGCATCCGATGTCGCGACATCCGCCTCGAACGCCTGCTCACTGTAATCGCGTGGGTAATAGGAAAAGCGCTTCAGATCAAAGTAATCCTGCTTTGCCATGTAGCGCCTGGACAGCGCCAGGCTCTCGCGCTCCACCTGCTCAGCGTCCAGTTCAGGGCTCAGGTTCAACTGCGTGATGCCATAGTCCTCGGCGCTTGCTGGGTCGACAGGTGTCGCGCCCCGTGCCCTTAGTGCCGTCAGAAACTCAGAACAATGGCTGGGCGGGCCATAGACCACCACTGGCCCGACCGACACGCCCTTGATGCAGTGGGCATGGGCATCGAGCCACTGTCGGGTCCGCTCAAGGGTGTGCGCCGTTTCACCGGCGTAAAGCATCACGTTTACCTTGACCCAAATGCCGTGACGGGCACAGGCCTGCAGTAATTTTGACGCCGCCCCTAGGTAGCGCGCCGGGTCCCGGGCCTTGTTCATCGCCAGGATCTGCTCGGGCGCCGCCGACTCAAGGCCAAGGTCGATGACTTTCATGCCCGCCGCAGCCAGGCTTGGGACTATCTCGGGTTTGATGCCATCGACCCGGCTCTCGCAGCGCCAGAGAATCCTGGCATTACAGCGCTGGACCTGTTCGGCCAGCGCCTGGGCCCATCGCGGGTTGGGCAGGAAGAAGGACGACTGGAAGTACGGATGGATGTCGTGGTCGCCATAGTCGCCTGCAAGCTGGCGCAGCTCGTCGGCGATCCGTTCAGGGGCTTTGAGCTTTTGCAGCGGGACGTCTCGCTCTTGGCAAAAAGTGCAGCCCTTGCCACATCCGCGCGAGGTCTCGATGCTGGGCTGATAACGCCGATACCCCTCGACCAGCAGATGGTTGAGCCCAGCGGCCCGCCCATCCCATGCACCCTGAAACCCCAGCAACGAAGGCAACAGGTCTTCACCCAAGCCTTGAACGATCCGATCGACCAGCGGCAGCTTGCCGTGCAGCCATTGCCGGTCAGGCCCTGTCACCCATCGCCCACCGAGTACGATACGCACCCGTGGCTCCATGCCCTTGACCGCAGAACAGAACACGCGCGCCCACTCCAGAGCATGGAAGCTGGTCATCGACAGCATCAACGGCGCATCGACCCGGAGCAACCCTTGCCGGTGAAGACGCTCGGCGAGCGCAACGGGAGCCTCGTGTTCGCCATGCACCAACAGGGTCTCGAGACCGTTTCGCTGACACAGGGTCGCCAGACCTAACGCGCCGTAGTTCAGGTACAGCTGCCGACGGGCCAGGGCGTGATCCCGCTTCTTGGGGCGCAGCAGGCCGGCGGACACGAACAGCACCGGTACACGTCCCGCGCCGATCAGCATTCGCCGAGTTCTCGGGCACACCAGTCACACTCGCCGTCCTCGGACTCGCCCTGCACGAAGAGTATCTGGCCGGCTTCACCGGCTTTGCGGTCGTCTTCGATGCAGCCGTCACAAAGGGTGATCGTGGGGTATTGCTCTGCGGCGCGATCAGACATCAGATCGCCATACACTACGCATTTCTTCATGGTCGCATCCCAGGTGATGAGGGCCTTTCGTTAGCCGTTGGCATCCTTTGCCTCGGTCTGGACACCTTCAGCCAGGCCACTCCGACCTGTCAAAAACGCAGTGTTTAGACAACGCCTGGAAAACCAAGCGCCTTCTTACAACGCACGACTGAACGACCGACACAGACCTTCTTGTCGATGGATCGAAAGCCTGTCGGTGTTCTGAAGTACACTTGCCGTCCAACCTGACCAAGGCTTACCTCATGGCTCGCTTCCCTCGCCTGCTACTCCCCTTGCTGCTGCTCGCCACTCTCGCCGCCTGCGACCAGAAACCCACCCGCGAAGAAAAGATCCTGGCCAACCTGCCGCTGCAGGAAGCCTACGAGCACAACATCGAGAAGATCGCCACACTGCTCGCACCCAAGCATCCGCAGTTGTCCGAGCAACAGATCCAGGCCGTGCTGCGCAAGCACCTCACCGCCGAGGACCAGCGTCAGGACCTGTTCAAGCTCTACAGTGAACAGCACTTCAGCGATGCCGAATTCGACCTCATCGTCGCCGCCACACACGATCCGCAGAAAGCCAAGGCGCTGGAAAACAGCGACGAAGGAAAGCGCCTTAGCGAGAAGCTGACCGCCTTTATGCGCGAAAGCGCCAGCGACGAGCAGGTGCAGGCCCTGGCCGAGCAACGCATGCAGCAGGTCGAGGACGAACTGAGCGAGCTGGAAACCTCCAAGGAGTGAAAACGGCTGCGACTGAGCCCTGTAACAGGTAAGGTTGTTTCTCTTCCCCGCCCAAGAGGTCAGGATTGCCACACACCAAGAAAGGCCTGCGCCTGGATCTGCGCACGCTGATTCTCGTACTTGCGGCACTCACCGCCACCGTGATGCTGCTGACCAGCTACTTCGCCAGCTACCGCGTGCAGCGCCAGCTGCTGATCGACCATGCGCTGGAAGCCAATCGGGTGTACGCCGCGAAACTGGCCTCGATCACCGAGATGTTCCTCGGTAACGCCCTGCAACAACTGGCCTTCAGTGCTTCGGTCCAGGGCCGCCAGCTCGACGATGCTTTGGCGATGCAGAACGAAACCCAACGGCTGCTGCGCCAGAGCAGCGCCTTCAACTCGACGTTCGTGGTCGATGCCCAAGGCGTCCTGCAGGCCATTTCACCGGCGCCGCTGCGAAAGATGATCGGTGCCCGCCTGCAGACCCCTGGCGCCACCCAGGCACTGCGCGAACGGCACGCGTTGGTGTCGACGCCGTTTCTTTCCACCGCCAGCAACCTGGTAGTGGTGCTATCGCAACCTATCTTCGACGCCAAGGGTGGCTACCTTGGTTATGTAGGCGGCACGCTGTACCTGCGCGAGCACAACATTCTCAAAAGCCTGCTAGGCGAGCATTTCTACAAGGATGGCTCCTACCTCTATGTGGTCGATCGCAACCGACGCCTGCTCTATCACCCGGATGCCGAGCGCGTGGGCACAGTGGTCCAAGGCAATGCGTTGATCGATGAACTGGAGGCCCTGGGCAATGGCACGCAGCAGGTGCGCAACAGCACCGGCGTGGACATGCTGGCGGGCTTCGCCACCGTGCCCAGCACGGGCTGGGGCATCGTTGCCCAGCAGCCGTTGGCGCAAACCGTCGCCCCACTCAAGCGCCTGATACTCGATGTGGTCGGCATTTCCGCGCCGCTGGCCCTGCTGGGCTGCCTGGTGCTCTGGTGGCTGGCCGTGGCCATCACTCGACCATTGCAACAACTGGCCGCCAGTGCACGCGCCCTGGACCGTCCCGGAACGGCCGAGGGCTTGCAACGGGTCAAGGCCTGGTACTTCGAAGCCGCCGAGCTCAAGCGAGCGCTGCTGTTTGGCTTGAACCTGTTGCAGGAGCGCATCGGCCGGCTCAACCGGGCAGCCCAGACCGATCCGCTCACCGGCCTGGGCAACCGTCGCCACCTGGACTTCAGCCTGTCGCTGCTGGAGGCTGAAGCCTGTGACTTTTGCGTCGTGGCACTGGACATCGACCACTTCAAGCAGGTCAACGATGGCCATGGGCATGAGGTGGGCGACCAGGTGCTGCGTCGACTGACCGAACTGATGCGCCGCTGTTGCCGGGAAGGCGATGTGCTGTGCCGCACCGGCGGCGAAGAGTTCTTGATGCTACTGCCCGACGCCAGCCTGCAAGCCGCCCTCGCCGTGGCCGAGCGCTTGCGCAAGGGCGTGCAGGATACCCCCATCGAGCCGGTGGGTGCGGTGACGCTCTCGCTGGGCGTGGCGCGTTGGGAAGCAGACAGCAACGAGGCGCCCAGCGAAGCCCTCAACCGCGCCGACCGGGCGCTCTACGCGGCCAAGCAGGCCGGGCGCAATCGCGTGATGACCAGTGACTGAGGACACCGTCCGTCGCGGTTTCGGCACCCACCTTGGCATCGAGGGTTCCAATGCACGCAGACCTGATCCAGGAGACGTGCCATGAGACACCCACACCTGCTTTCATTGAGCCTTGCCCTGTGTCTGGGCGCCAGCGCGCCTTTGGCGCTGGCGGCCGGCACTGCCAATACCGTACGCACTCCCAGCGAGCAGATACCCGGCACCGGCACCATCGATCGCGACGGCGGTGCCATGGGCTCTGGCACTCCAGGTGATGCCACGGGCAGCGGCAACGGTGGCACCGATGCCAACGACACCGACAACACCGGCGGCGACGGCACCTCCCAAGGCAGCAAGGGCGACCAAGGCCCGGGCACCGGCAACAGCGGCGATGTCGATGACGCCGGCACCTCGGGCAGTTCGGACATCCACGATGATCGTGAAGCACCCTGAGGCCTGCACCTGCTCTAGTACAGGGCCTCTGCCCGACATGTAACAAGCCTTGTCTTAATACTGTCATCTTACGGTCATAGGATTGACCTCGATCTGCAACCTATCAGGGATGAAGTACCATGCGTCGTGTCGTGTTCAACCACAAAGGCGGTGTAGGCAAGTCCAGCATCGCCTGTAACCTCGCTGCCGCCAGCGCCGCCGAAGGTTATCGAACCTTGCTGGTCGATCTGGACCCGCAGGCCAACGCCACCTACTACTTGACCGGCCTTGCCCACGATGCAATCCCTGCCGGCATCACCGATTTCTTCCGCCAGACCTTGACCACCACGGCGGCCGGCAATAAGCACCGCGTGACGATCACCGAAACACGCTATGACAACCTGCACCTGGTCACCGCCAGCCAGGACCTCACCGACCTGCAGCACAAGCTCGAAAGCAAATTCAAAATCAACAAGCTACGCAAATTGCTCGTGCAGCTGTCGGATGATTACGAGCGCATCTACATCGATACGCCCCCAGCCCTGAACTTCTATACCTTCAGTGCCCTGGTGGCGGCCGAGCGGCTACTCATCCCGTTCGATTGCGACAGTTTTTCGCGCCAGGCGCTACGCAGTGTTCTGGTGGAAGTGGAGGAACTGCGCCAGGATCACAACGCCAACTTGGTGGTCGAAGGGGTGGTGGTCAATCAGTTCGCCGGACGTACGGCCCTGCACCAAACCCTGGTCGATCAGTTGCGCGCCGAGGGGCTGCCGGTGCTGCCGGTGTACTTGAGCAGTTCGATCAAGATGCGCCAATCCCATGAAGCGGCGATGCCGCTTGTACACCTGGCGCCCCGACACCGCTTGTCCCAGGAGTTCGTCGATCTGCTGGATGTGCTGGAGCGGGCAGCCTGAACCGGCGCAGCATCTGGGCGCCATGCTGCGACAATCCACCACATCACGACCGTTCGTCCGAATGGTAGATTCGCCGCCATGAAAACCTTGCGCCGGACACGTGTGTTGACCGCCTGGACGCTCTATGCCAGCGTCCTGTTCAGCCTATTGCTGTGCGGCCTGCACCATGGCCAGATGAGTGGCCTTCGCCTGTCCGGACTGGAAGGCGGGTTCTGCTCGCTGTCGAGTGACCACGGCCCGGCCGTCGACCTAGGCGACAGCGGCAGCGACTCGCACATGGCGCAGCTCGATTGCCCAGTGTGCTCTTCCTTCGCCCTGGCAGTACCGCTGACCAGCAGCGCCTGGACTTTCACCCAGGCCCAAGGCAATTCGCCCTCGCCGATCGTGGTGCGCAGCTGGGCGCAACCGCCACCGCGCTACCTGCGCCCTGCCCTCAACCCTCGCGCCTCCCCCTCCGATTTCCTCGCAGCAGCAACTTCAGCCTGACCTCGACCGGGTGCTTTCGCGTGCACGGTCGTGGCCAGCCATGACCTTTGCGTGGAATCCCTGACAACATGATCCGCAATACTTCCCTGGTGCTCCTGATGGGCACCTGCAGCTACGCCTGGGCGGGAGCCAACCCCGTCGAACTGACCGCCACCACCATCGATGGCGAACGCGAGGCACCCAGTGGCGTGCAACTGGACGAGCCGATCCAGACCGGCTCCCGATTGGGCCTGACTGCGCGGCAGACGCCAGCCTCGGTGAGCGTTTCGGACCGCCGCGTGATCGAGGAACGTGATGCCAAGGACACCCAGGACGTACTCAACACCATGACCGGCGTGAACGCGTCGGCCAATCCGGGCTACGGTGGGTTCGTGTCCTACCGGGGCTTTACCCAGAACCAGGTCACCCAGCTCTACAACGGCATCAACCTGGGCTACAGCAGCGCCACCCGCCCGGTGGACGCCTGGGTCGTCGACCGGGTCGAACTGATCGGCGGGCCGTCGTCGTTCCTGCATGGCACAGGCGCCGTGGGAGGCTCGATCAACACCATCACCAAGCTGGCCAGCCGTGATGAACAGACCTTCGACGGCCGGGTGCGCTATGGCAGCTACGACGATTCGGAAGTCGCCTTCGGCATCAACCAGGCCCTGGCCAGCAACCCGGCCGACGCCCGGCATTTCGCCCGACTGGACTTCAGCCGTGGCCATGGAAACGGATACGTGGACCGCAACGAACGCTGGACCGACAGCCTGGCCTTCTCCGTGCTCAGCGACCTTGCCCCCGACCTCACCCACACCCTGGCCCTGGAATACCAGCAAGACAAGGAAGACAGCCCCTACTGGGGCTCGCCCATCCTGCCCGGGCGCAGCACGATGAAGATCGACCGCAGCCGGCGCTTCGAGAACTACAACGTCGCCGATGGCCGCTATGAGCAGCGGGTTCGTTGGCTGCGTTCGATCCTCGATTACCAGATCAGCGACACGACGAGCGTGCAGAACACCCTGTACCACTACAACGCTCAGCGCGACTACCGCAACCTCGAAAGCTACGCCTACAACGACGCAGGTAACGTGGTGCGCTCGAGCCCCTACCTGCAACGCCACGAACAGCGTCTGCTGGGCGACCGCATCGAACTGCGCCACGATGATCAAGTGCTGGGCCTCGCCAGTCAGTGGTCCTTGGGCCTGGACTATTCGCGCATGCGCCAGACCCTCTACCCCACTTCGGGTAGTTGGCGTGATGTCGTCGATCCAGCGCATTTCGACCCGGGCAGCTTCGATGACATCCCCGGCGTGAACGCAGGCCTGACCAAGCAGCGTCACAACGAGGTGACCAACCGCGCCCTGTTCGCCGAGAACCGCCTGCAACTGACCGACCGCCTGGCCCTGCTCACCGGTCTGCGCTACGACTACCTGGACATGCAAGTGACCAACTATGGTCCTGTCTCGCCGACCAGCCCGGCCTTCTTCGAGCGCCGCTGGGAGCCGTTGAGCGGGCGCATCGGCCTGACTTACGAGCTGACACCTGCTGCGAGCGTTTACATGCAGTACAGCACCGCTGCCGACCTGCCCGCCGGCTCGCTGGCCGCAGCGACCTACTCCAACGTCGGCCTGTTCGACCTCTCCAAGGGCGAGCAGTGGGAGGCTGGCAGCAAGTTCGACTTCCTCGACGGAAGGGGTGCAGCGACGGTGGCGGTGTACCAGATCGTGCGCAAGGACTTTGCCGTGCGCGATTCCAACGACCCCAACGTGATGGTCCAGGCTGGCCAGCAGACTTCCCGCGGCATCGAGCTGTCGGGGCGGCTGCAGGTCACGCCCAAGCTGCTGGCCGAGGGCAACTACGCTTATGTCGATGCCCGATACGACGATTTCAACGAAGCGGCCGGCGGCCAGTCGGTCTCGCGCAAAGGCAACACCCCAGTCAACGTGCCAGCCAACGTCGCCAACCTGTGGCTGACCTATAGCTTCACCTCGGCTTGGTCGGCGGGCGTGGACGTGCGCTACGTCGACTCGGTGTACGCCAACAACGCCAACACCCTGCAAGCGCCGGCCTACACATTGCTGGGCAGCTTTGCCCGCTATCGGCTGGTCGCGCACACCACCCTCACCGCTCGGGTGCGCAACCTCACCGATGAGCTGTATGCCAAACAGGCGTATGGCGGGCAGTACTACATGGGCGCGCCGCGTACCGTCGAGGTGGCGATGGACTTGCGCTTCTGAGTGGCGGACCGAAAGCTGGCGGAAAAATCTCAATACACATTGTATTTTTCCGCCATTGCTCAACCCCTTTAAGATCCCGCACGCCTCTCTCACTACGCCGGAGCATGAACGCTCCGGCTATCGACCAAGGATGTTCCCGTGCGACCCGCTTTCTTACACGCCTACCCGCTCCACTTGTGTTTATGGGCAAGCATGCTCTCGCTCGCAGCCTGCCAGGCATCGACCGTCACCCCAGCCGAGAAGCCCTTTATCGAGGCCATGCAGTCTGTCCTTGCCAACGACGTAACGACCGCAACCCAAGGCAAGCTTAGCGGGGCAGTCGATCTCAAGGTCACCCTCGATCGCCAGTCCCGCCCCGTCGCCTGTTCAACCCAGCCCGGCAAACCGGAGAACGCCGCCAAGCTGCCTGCTGAAGTGGTCCGTTCCGCCTATCCGGTTCTGGCCCGCGCAGTCGAACGGCAATGCTGGAAGACCATTTATCCCTTGGTGCCGAGCGAGCTGTATGGAGGCGAAGAGACCGTCCAGATCACTGCCCCCATCGTGATAGTCGCGCCCTGGCCGACATTGGCCAGCGATCACCCCTGGCGGATCCATGAAGCGCGCAAGGCATTTTTCTGGCAGCAACTGATGCGTGAGCAACCCGTCGACAGCGTTGGCCAGGCGGTCATCCGCTACCAGGCCGACGCCCAGGGCAAAGTCACCGGTTGCCTGGTTGATCTGGCCCCCGTACCGCAGCGAACCGATGCTTTTCGCCTGGATGGGCAATTGCAAGCCGACCTGAGCCGTCGCTGCATGCAACTCGACCTGCGTGACATGCCTAGTTTCATGCTGGAGGCGCAGGCGCCTGCAGAAAATCATGCGGTCGTTGAATACGCCCCCTGGAAAGTCGGCCGCCAATAGCCGTCTCGATTGCACAGAACGCCCTCCGGCGCCCTGCAGGCCAAAACAGGTATCCCGATGTCGCCCACGAAAAAGCGCGCCCTCCCGCCTGCCGTTCTACTGGTCTTCACAACAACGATGCCGTGGCCTGACCACGGCACTTGCGCCCAGGCTGCCTTTGAAGACCGGAGAACATCCCAATGTCCGTACCCCATGAGGTATCCCCCGCCACCTTGCGCCGGGTGATCGCCGCCTCGGCCATCGGCAATTTCGTCGAATGGTTCGATTTTGCCGTCTATGGCTTTCTCGCCACGCTGATCGCCAGCCTGTTCTTCACAGGCGAAGATGCCAGCGTCGCCTTGCTCAAGACCTTTGCCGTATTCGCCGTAGCGTTCGCCCTGCGACCGCTGGGCGGTATCGTGTTCGGCGCGCTGGGCGATCGGCTGGGTCGCAAGCGCATCCTGTCGCTGACCATCCTGTTGATGGCCGGCTCAACCACCCTGATCGGCCTGCTGCCGACCTACGCCAGCATCGGCCTGGCGGCGCCGCTGTTGCTCACCGTGGCGCGATGCCTGCAAGGTTTTTCCGCAGGCGGCGAGTACGCCGGCGCCTGCGCCTATCTGATGGAACATGCACCGCAGGACAAACGGGCCTTCTACGGCAGCTTCGTGCCGGTATCGACCTTTTCCGCCTTCGCCTGCGCGGCAGTGATTGCCTACACCCTGGAGGCGAGCCTGACCCCCGAGGCCATGAGCAGTTGGGGCTGGCGTGTTCCGTTCCTGATCGCCGCGCCTTTAGGCCTGGTCGGCCTCTACCTGCGCTGGCGGATGGAGGAAACCCCAGCCTTTCGCGAGGCCATGGCCGAGGGCAAGGAACACAGCCACTCGCCGCTCAAGCAAACCCTGCGCCACCACGGCAGGGCGATCCGCAACCTGGGCGCGTTCATTTCGCTGACCGCGCTGTCGTTCTACATGTTCACCACTTACTTCTCTACCTACCTGCAGATGGTCGGCAACCTGAGCCGCGCCCAGTCGCTGCTGGTGACCACCGTGGCGCTGCTGTTCGCCGCGGTCGGCTGCCCGCTGGCCGGCGCCTTCTCCGACCGGGTCGGGCGGCGCAAGACCATCGGCTTCACCTGCCTATGGGTGATGGTGGCGGTATTCCCGGCCTACTGGCTGGCCAGTTCCGGCTCGATGTCCGGCGCGTTGCTGGGGGTGATCCTGCTGGCCGTCGGTGCCTTGCTCAGTGGCGTGGTCACCGCGGCGTTGCTGTCGGAGACCTTCCCGACCCGCACCCGCTACACCGCCTCGGCGATCACCTACAACGTGGCCTACACCCTGTTCGGCGGCACCGCGCCTCTGGTGGCCACCTGGCTGATCAGCCAGACCGGCAGCAGCCTGGCGCCGGCCTTTTACCTGGTGGTGATCGCATTGGTGGCGCTGGTGGGCGGCTTGGCACTGCCGGAGACCTCGCGGATCTCTCTGCACGAGGACGCCGGCGAGCGCCAGCCTGCGCGCGCGATACCCTAGCGATTGAGCAAAGTGCGGCGTGTGGGGCGGCTCAAGCCGCCTCCTCACGCCGGTGCGCCCACTGGTACAACGCCGGCAGCACCAGCAAGGTCAAGGCGGTGGACGACAGGATGCCGCCAATCACCACGGTCGCCAGCGGTCGCTGCACCTCGGCGCCGGTCCCGGTGGCCAGGGCCATGGGGATGAACCCCAGCGAGGCCACCAGAGCGGTCATCAGTACCGGTCGCAGGCGAGTCAGTGCCCCTTCCTCGATCGCCGCATGCAGCGTGCGCCCTTCCTCACGCAGGTTGCGGATGAAGGCGATCATCACCAGTCCGTTGAGTACCGCGACCCCGGACAACGCGATGAACCCGACCCCGGCGGAAATCGACAGCGGGATGTCCCGTAGCCACAGCGCCAACACACCGCCGGTCAAGGCGAACGGGATGCCGGTGAACACCAGCAAGCCGTCCTTGAGGTTGTTGAACATCATCAGCAGCAACGCCATCACCAGCAGCAATGCAACCGGCACCACCACCTGCAGGCGCTCGGTCGCCGACTGCAACTGCTCGAACTGGCCACCCCAGCGGGTCCAGTAGCCCGCTGGAATCTGCACCTCGCCGATCAGCCGTTGCTCGGCCTGTTCGACGAACGAACCCAGGTCACGACCACGCACGTTCGCGCTGACCACCACCACCCGCTTGCCATCCTCACGGCTGACCTGGTTCGGCCCCAATTGCAAATTCAACGTGGCCACCTGCGACAGCGGGATGAACCCAATTTGCGCAGCTCCCGCGGCGCTGCTGGCCGGAACGGGGATCAGCAGGCCCGACAGCCCGTCGACATCGGTGCGCAATGTTTCGGACAAGCGCACCACCATGTCGAAGCGTCGATCGCCTTCGTACAGGGTACCGGCGGTACGGCCACCGACGGCGATGGCGATGGCGTCTTGCACATCCCCCACGTTCAGGCCGTAACGGGCGGCCTTGTCGCGATCGATGTCGATGGTCAGCACCGGCAGGCCGGTGGTCTGCTCCACCTTGACCTCGGAGGCGCCCGGCACTTGTTGCAAGCTAGCGGCGATCTGCGCGGCGATCCGGTTGAGCACGTCCATGTCATCGCCGAACACTTTCACCGCCACATCGCTGCGCACGCCGGAAATCAGCTCGTTGAATCGTAACTGGATCGGCTGGGACAACTCGTAGTTGCTGCCCGGCACACTGGCCGCGGCACGCTGTACTTCGGCGATCAGCGCTTCGCGCGGCTTGCCGGGATCGGCCCATTGCTCGCGCGGTTTGAGCATCACATAGGCATCGGAGATGTTCGGCGGCATCGGGTCAGAGGCGATCTCGGCAGTGCCAGTGCGGGCGAATACCCGCTCCACCTCCGGCACCTGGGCGATGATGATCTGTTCCAGGCGCTGCTGCATCTGCACCGACTGGCTCAGGCTCGTACCCGGTACCCGCAGGGCCTGGAGGGCGAAGTCGCCCTCGCTGAGGCTGGGGATGAACTCGCTGCCCATGCGGCTGGCCAATGCACCGGACAACACCACCAGCAAGGCGGCGCCGGCGAAGGCCAGCGTGCGCTGGCGCAGGACCCAGGCCAGGACAGGTGCATAGCGCTGGCGGGCGGTGCGCATCACAACGCCCTCTTCTTCCTTGACCTTGCCGGTGACGAACAGGGCAATGGCCGCAGGCACGAAGGTCACCGAAAGGATCATCGCCCCCAGCAAGGCCATCACCACCGTGAACGCCATGGGGTGGAACATCTTGCCCTCGACGCCGGTCAGGGCAAAGATCGGCAAGTACACCACCATGATGATCAGCTGGCCATAGATCAGCGGCCGGCGCGCTTCGCGGGCGGCAGCGAACACCTCATGGAAGCGCTCGGCGCGGGTCAGCATGCGGCCGTGGCGCTGCTGGGCGTGGGCCAGTCGGCGGATGGCGTTCTCGACGATCACCACCGCGCCGTCGACGATGATGCCAAAGTCCAAGGCCCCGAGGCTCATGAGGTTGGCGCTGACCTTGTTGTTGAACATGCCGGTGAAGGTGAACAGCATCGACAGCGGAATGACCATCGCGGTGATCAACGCCGCGCGGATATTGCCCAGGAACAGGAACAAGACCGCGATCACCAGGATCGCGCCCTCCACCAAGTTCTTCTTGACCGTGGCGATGGCCTTTTCCACGAGGTTGGTGCGGTCGTAGACCGTCACGGCCATCACCCCCTTGGGCAGCGTGCGGTTAATGTCGGCCAGCTTGCGCGCCACCGCCTGGGACACCGTGCGACTGTTCTCGCCGATCAACATGAACACCGTGCCCAACACCACTTCGCGGCCGTTCTCGGTGGCCGCACCGGAGCGCAGCTCCTGGCCCAGGCCTACTTGGGCGACATGGCTGACGCGGATCGGCGCGCCGTCGACACTGGAAATGACGATGTTCGCAATGTCCTCAGCCGAAGCCACCTGACCCGGGGCGCGGATCAGCAGTTGCTCGCCGTTGCGCTCGATGTAGCCGGCGCCGACGTTGGCGTTGTTGCGTTCCAAAGCGCCGATCAGATCGTTGAGCGTGAGTTTGTAGGCCGCCAAACGTTTTGGGTCCGGAGCGATCAGGTATTGCTTGGCATGGCCGCCGATGGAGTTGACCTCGGCCACGCCCGGCACGTTGCGCAGTTGTGGCTTGATGATCCAGTCCTGGATCACCCGCAGGTCAGTCGCCGTATAGGGCGTGCCGTCGTCCTTGAGCGCCCCTGGCTCGGCCTCGACGGTCCACAGGAAGATCTCACCCAGCCCGGTGGAGATCGGCCCCATGGCCGCTTCGATGCCGGCGGGCAACTGCTCGCGGGCCACCTGCAGGCGCTCATTGACCAACTGGCGGGCGAAGAAGATGTCGGTGCTGTCTTCGAAGATCACCGTCACCTGGGACAGCCCCGAGCGCGACAGCGAGCGAGTCTGCTTGAGCCCCGGCAGGCCGGCCATGGCGGTCTCGATGGCAAAGGTGATGCGCTGCTCGGTCTCCAGCGGCGAGTAGCCGGGCGCGGCCGTGTTGATCTGCACCTGGACATTGGTGATATCCGGCACCGCATCGATCGGCAGCTTCTGGTAGCTGTTGATGCCGACGGCAGCCATCAGCACCACCGCGAGCATCACCACCAGGCGCTGCTCGATAGCAAATTGGATCAGGCGTTCGAACATGAAGAGGTCCCCAGTCAGTGGCTGTGCTCGGCCGAGCCCTTGCCGAGCTCAGACTTGAGAACGAAGCTGCCAGCGGCCGCCACCTGGGTGCCGGCCGCCAGGCCGTCGGTGATTTCCACCTGGCCTGCGTCGCGTCGGCCGGTTTTCACCGGGCGGGCCTGGAAACCCTCGTCGGTGCGGGCGAACACGACGGTCTGTTCCTCCCACGTTTGCAGCGCTGCCTCTGGTACCACCACGGCGGCATCGAAGCGCTCGACGTTCACCGCGATATTGACGAACAGCCCCGGACGCCAGGCGCCGTTGGGATTGGCCAAGGTGGCACGGGCAGTGGCTGCGCGGCTTTGCTCGCCCAGCAGACTGCCCACATAGTTGACCTGGCCTTGGACCTGAGCCCCCAGATCCGGCGCGCTCACGGTGACCGTCCGCCCGGTCGTGACCCGGCCCAAGTCACGCGGGGTGACCGAAAAGGTGGCCCAGACCCGGCTCAGATCCGAGAGGGTGAAGGCGTTGCTGGTCTCGTCGACCACTTCGCCGACGGTCAGGTGCTTCTCCACCACCACGGCGTCGAAGGGGGCGCGCAGCTCGTAGCGATTGCCTGCGCCGGCCGGAGCGACGGCGGCGACTTTCTGCTGGGCGTTGGTCAGCGCGATTTCGGCCTCCTGCAAGGCCTGGCGGGCTTGCAGGTAGTCCTGTTCGGCACTGATACGTTCCTGCCACAGCTGTTGTTCGCGCTTGAAGGTCAACCGCGCCAGTTCCACGCGGCGCTGGGCAGCCTGCTGCTCGCTGCGCAGATCGGAGATCTGCTGGCTGGCGATCACCGCCAGGACTTGTCCACGCTTGACTGGCTGGCCCAGGTCGGCGTGCACCGATTCCACCACCCCGGGCACACGGGGCACTACATGAGCGGTATGGTCCTCGTCGAAGCGGATCTCGCCAGGGAAGCTGATAGCGGTGCCCAAGGTCATCGGCGCGGCAGCGACCAACTGCACACCAGCGGCTTCGATCTGGGTGGCGGACAGGTGCAGGCTGCCCTCCTGTTCCTCATGCCCTTCATCGCCACCCTCGGCGTGAGCATGACCATCGTCTTGCTGCGGGCTGTCATGGGTAGGGTTGTTTTCGCCCTGGGTGTCTTGAGGAGCCTGGCCGATGGATTGGGTCCAGGCCAGGCCGCCCAGGCCGATCACGGCGATGGCAGCGGCCAGGATGGCGAGTTTGCGGGTGTTTTGCATGGTTGCTCCTAAAGGGATTGCCGATGGCATCGGTGCAGACGGGCGAGACAGGCCTCGGTCAACGGTCTGGGCCAAGGTCGCCGTAGATGCGCTCGACCTGAGCACGGGCATCGGTTGCCGAGGCCAGGGCCTCCAGGTACAGCCCACGTGCCTCGATCAGCGTGCGCTGGGCATCGAGCACATCGAGGAAGGCGAACTTGCCCATCTCGAAACCACGGGTGGCGGTGTCCACAGCCTGCTGCGCCGAAGGCAGGATGGTGCGGTCATAGGCCTGCACCTCCTGCATTGCCGACGCCCACTGGCTGACGGCGCTGCGGGTGTCGCTGTGCAGGCGCAACTGCACGGCGTTGCGCAGGTCACGGGCCTGGTCGGCGCGGCGCGCGGCAGCCAGCACATTGCCCTGGTTGCGGTCGAACAACGGCAGGGGCATGGACAGACCGACCACGTTGACCCGTTCACGCTCCTCACGGCTGTACTGGCTGCCCAGGCTCACGGTCAGGTCGGGGATGCGCTTGGCTTTTTCCGAGCCGAGGGACGCCTCCCCTCTCTGGATCTGCGCTTCTGCCAGGCGCCACTCGGCGGTTTGCGACACCTTGTCGAGCAAGGTCTCGGCGCGAGGTGCCGGGCCCGGCGACAGCTGGCTCGTATCCAGGCGAGCGAAGGCCGCCTGCGGGCTGCCGGTCAGCCGCGCCAAAGACTGATTGGCGACGACGCGCTGCGACTCGGCACGGCGCACCTGCGCCTGCGCCTGGGCCAGCTGAACCTGGGCGCGGGTGGCCTCGACCGGCGAGGACTGTCCCGCCTTCACCCGCCCTTGCACGACCCGCAGGCCGCGCTCGATCAAGGCCTGGGATTGCTGCGCCAACTCCAGGGCGGTCTGGGCGCGCAAGGCGGCATGGAAGGCCTGCACCACATCGGCACGCAGGCCATTGCGCTGGCGCTCCCACTCCAGCTGGGCGACGCTCTGGCCGGCGGCGGCCACGTCGATGCGTGCGCCGCGCTTGCCGCCCAGTTCCAGGGCTTGGCTGAGGGTCACGGTGGTCGTTCGGGTATCGCGGCGGGTGTCCTCGGCTTCCCAGGACAACTCTGGATTGGGCAGT
Organism: Pseudomonas guariconensis; assembly: GCF_900102675.1. Taxonomy (GTDB): domain Bacteria; phylum Pseudomonadota; class Gammaproteobacteria; order Pseudomonadales; family Pseudomonadaceae; genus Aquipseudomonas; species Aquipseudomonas guariconensis. The sequence goes on along the minus strand of NZ_FMYX01000001.1, from coordinate 92,709 downwards.
AGCCCCGCCTGGCGCCGCTCACCTTCGGCGATACCGATTTCGCGGCCGGCGGCAGCAAGGTCGGGGTTCTGGGCGAAGGCGGCCTCGATCGCCTGGGGCAGGCTCAGGCGCTGCTCAGCGCGCAGGCTGGGCGCAGCGAGGCCAGCCAGCAGTAGACAGAACAAGGCGGTACTGCGGGGGATGAACCGGTTGCGCGGCACGTTTGAAGTCCTCGTCGGCAAGCGTCGGAAAGCATGGCGAGGGACTGTAAAGAGCGCCGCCTATCGGCTCGGTGGCGGCAAAATTACAATTTTGAAAGGGAGGCCGAAGGACGACACTATCCGATAACCGCACACATTCGCTGCGGGGCAAACGAAGGAAATTGACGAAACTAACCAGGTGGTACATATATCGGGGCATCCAAAAACAACAAAGCGATGCCCCGCCATGACGCCCCGAATCCTCGTGCTCAACGGCCCCAACCTGAACCTGCTCGGCACCCGCGAGCCCGACCAGTATGGCCAGGAAACCCTCGCCGACCTGGCCCAAGGCTGTGCCGACTGCGCACACGCGCTCGGCCTGGAAATCGAATTTCGCCAGACCAACCATGAAGGCGAGCTGATCGACTGGACACACGCCGCACGCGGACGCTGTGCCGGCATTCTGATCAATCCCGGCGCCTGGACACACACGTCGGTAGCCATTCGCGATGCCTTGGCGGCGAGCGAGTTGCCAGTCATCGAGGTGCACCTTTCCAACGTGCACAAGCGCGAGCCGTTCCGTCACCTCTCCTTCGTGTCATCGATCGCCGTGGGCGTGATCTGTGGCCTTGGCAGCCACGGCTACCGCCTGGCCCTGACGCATTTCGCCCAACTGCTCAAGGAGCCACGCGGATGAACCCGAACACTGTCCTGGCCGGGCTGATCGGCCGTGGTATCCAAGCCTCGCGGACCCCGGCGCTGCACGAGCACGAGGGCGACGCCCAAGCCTTGCGCTACCTGTACCGGTTGATCGACGCCGACCAGCTGGGCCTGGATGACAGCGCTTTGCCCGGCCTGCTGGATGCGGCCCAGCGCACCGGGTTTACCGGCCTCAACATCACCTACCCGTTCAAGCAGGCGATCCTGCCGCTGCTCGATGAGCTGTCGCAAGAGGCTGAAGGCATCGGTGCGGTGAACACTGTCGTGCTCAAAGATGGCAAGCGGGTCGGCCACAACACCGACTGCCTGGGCTTTGCCGAAGGCCTGCGCCGGGGCCTGCCGGATGTGGCACGTGACCAGGTGGTACAGATGGGCGCCGGCGGCGCGGGCTCGGCGGTGGCTCATGCGCTGCTTGGTGAAGGCGTACGCCATTTGGTGCTGTTCGATGTGGACAGCGCGCGCGCCCAGGCGCTGGTGGGCAACCTCAGCGCCCGCTTCGGCGAAGGCCGGGCGTCACTCGGCACGGACCTGGCCGCCGCCATGGCTACGGCGGACGGGCTGGTCAACACCACCCCGGTGGGCATGGCCAAGCTGCCCGGCACACCCCTGCCCGTGGCGCTGCTGCATGCCCGGCTGTGGGTGGCCGAAATCATTTATTTCCCGCTGGAAACCGAGCTGCTGCGCCATGCCCGGGCGCTGGGGTGTCGCACGCTCGATGGCAGCAGCATGGCGGTATTCCAGGCAGTCAAGGCATTCGAGCTGTTCACCGGCCGAATCGCCGATGCCGGGCGCATGCAAGCGCATTTCGCACGCCTGGGGTGAGGTACCTGCTCGCGGGTACATCGCCGTACCCGCGAAGCAGATTGCACGTCATCAGGCGGGCAGCATCCCCCGCACCATGAACGCAGTCGATTCACGCACCTCGCGCCAGTACCGCTCCAGGTCCATGGGCTCGCTGCGGCACAGGCGCAGCAGTTGCAGGTGCCCATAGTCGTTGAGCATGAAGGCGGCATAGTCGACATCCAGATCGGCGCGTAACTTGCCCAGCCCGCGCAGCTCGTCCAACAGCGCAGCGATCTCGCTCACCAACGCATCGTTGACCCGCTTGTAGGGCGCAGGCAACGCCGACTGATCAGGCCCAAGCAGCGCAATCACCTGGGGCAGGATCTCGCGCCACAACGCAGGCGACAGCACCTCGAAGGCGAACTCGGTCAGGCAACGCTCGAAATAGCAAATGGTGTCGATCGGGTCGTCCAGCTCGGGGATGCGCTGGCGCGCGGCGCTGATGGCGCGGTGATCCGCCTCGCGCAGTTTCTCCAGAAGGATCTCCTGCTTGCTGCCGAAATAGGCGAAGACCGTAGGCACCGAGACCGCCGCCGAACGGGCGATCTGCTCCATGGTGGTGGTCTGGAACCCTTGGCTCTCGAACAGGCTAAGGGCCGACTGACTGATGGCCTGGCGGCGCAGGGCCTTTTGTTGTTCGCGCAATCCGCTCATGGCTCTCCTGGCTGGCGTTGGCGGGTGGGCGCCCAGCATAACGGCAAACTCATTCGATTAAAAATTTTATTGACTAAAAGTTTTTATGGATTAAAGAATATTTCCACGTGATCGACTGACCACGCCGTACCGGCCGCACCCTGCCCGACAACAACAACCAGCGGGAGCCTTGCAATGCCTACCCTCGCCTGTCGTCCGCGGCCCTCCCTCGCCCAGCCCCACGAGTACCGCCATGACTGAACATGCCGACCTGATCATCCACCACGCCCGTATCTACACCGTCGATCCGCACCGCCCCTGGGCCAGCGCCGTGGCGGTGCGCGGCGAGCGTATCGTGCATGTCGGCGACGACCGTAGCGTGCTGGCTTTCAAGGGCCCTGCCACGCGCATGCTCGACGCCCAGGGCAAGTTGGTGCTGCCAGGTTTCGTCGAATCCCACTGGCACTTTTCCACCACCGCGTTCGCCCATCAGGCCTTCGTCAACCATGAAGACCCCCATCAGGTGCTGGCTGCGCTCAAGCGCTACGTGGACGAGAACCCCAACGAGAAGGCCATCACCGGCATGGGTTGGGTCCAGGCCTTGGTGCCTGGGGACATGCTGCGCCGCGAAACCCTGGACGCGATCTGTGCCGACAAGCCAGTGTGCCTGTTGTCCACCGACTACCATTCCATGTGGGTCAACTCCAAGGCCCTGGAGCTGGCAGGCATCGACCGTGACACGCCACCGGTGGAAGAAGGCGCCAGCTGGTTCGAGAAGGACCCGCACACCGGCGAACCCACCGGCCTGATCGTCGATGGCGCGGCCTATTCGCTACTGATGCAGCGCCTGAGCGACCTGGGTTATCTGCCTGTCGGCATCGATCTGTACCTGCGCTCGATCGCCTTGTGGCAGGAGAAACTGGTCGCCGCCGGCATCACCACCGTGTTCGACGCAGGCTTCCTCGACCCGAGCGGCGATCAGTCGCTGCTGTACCAGACTCTGATGCGCCTGGAAGACGAGCAACGCCTCAAGCTCCGGGTGGTCGGCAGCTACATCGACATGGGCACCGACCCGGACCCGGTGGCCAGTCTCAAGGCCCTGCGCGCTGAGTACGCAAGCCCTCTGGTCAAGGCCCAGGCGCTGAAACTGATGCTCGACGGCACCGAGATGAACCACACCGCCTACCTGCTCGAGCCCTACTGTGACAAGCCGCACAGCTGCGGCAGCACCACCATGCCGGAGGAAACCTTCGAGCGGCACGTGCGCGAGGCCGACCTCAACGGCATCGATGTGATGGTCCACGCCGTGGGCGATGGCGCCGTGCGCATGGCCTTGGATGTGTTCGAGCGTGTCAGCGCGAGCAACCCGCCACGTGACCGTCGCCATGTGATCACCCACGCGTTCCTCACCCACCCGGACGACATCCCGCGTTTTCGCCGCATCGGCGTAATGGCCAATACCCAGCTGCAGTGGGGTGTGGTCGACGCCTATACCCAGGCGATCCAGAAGTCCTATGGCCCGCAGCGCTGGGCCTCGATGTACAGGTTCCGCAGCTTCATCGAACAGGGCGTGACCGTGTCCATCGGCATGGACGGGCTGGCCTGCCAGTGCCGCTGCCAGCATCGACCGGTGGAGCACATCGAGTCCGGCCATACCCGGCAGTTGGCGGGCGAGCCCGGTGCCCCGGTGATGCCGGACATCCACGAGAAGCTGAGCATCCCCCAGCTGATCGCCGCCTACACCATCAATGGCGCCTACCAGTTGGGCCTGGAGAAAGAGATCGGCTCGATCAGCGAAGGCAAGCGCGCGGACATCATCATTCTGGAACAGGACTTGTTCGAGCTGGACCGCTACCAGATCGGCAAGACCGAGGTTCTGCTGACCCTGATGAACGGCCAAGTCACCCATGACCAGCTGAGCCGCGCCCTGACCTGAGCCCAGGCCCTTCGTCCCAAGCCGCTTCGCAGTGTCGCGCCAACGCGCGGGCTGCGGGGCGCTCCACTGCGACACGCATCAGCCATTTCATTCATCGGGACCCCACAATGCACAACAACAATTCCCGGCTCCAGCGTGCTTCTCTGATCTTCATCGCCAGCACGGCCATCATCGTAATTGGCGTTCAACCCATGTTCATCGGCCTGCTGGCCGAACGCCTGGCCCTTTCCCTCAGCCAGCAAGGCCTGGTGATCGCCATGGAAATGGGTGGCCTGGTCCTGGGTACCCTGCTTAGCCCCTTGTTGGCTCGGCAAGGTAGCCAGCGCCGCGTCTATCTACTGGCCGCGCTGCTGGCGCTGGCCTGTAATCTGTTCACGGCGCAAAGCGCCAGCTTCACCCCGGTACTTGCCTGGCGCCTGCTCGCGGGGATTGGCGGGGGCCTGTTGTACGCCAATACCCTCAACGACCTCGGCCGCCTGCCGGGACAGGACCGCTCCTTTGGCCTGGTGCTGTTCCTGCAGACAGGCATCTTCGCGTTCTCAGCCGCCACCCTGCCGCTGGTGGCCGAAGCGTTCGGCAGTTCGCTGGCAATCGCCTCGATGGCGGGCTGGTTCGGCCTGATCAGCGTCAGTTGCATCGCCTTACCGGTCTGCCACGCCGTCACCCGCGGCACCGTGCTGGCCGCCAGCGGTCAGGGATCGGCGCGCATCGGCCGCTATTCATTGCTGGGTATGTTGTTCCTGCAACTGGCGATCTACAGCGTCTGGGGCTTCCTCGATCAGCTGGGGCATGACCAAGGCCTGAGCGCCGTGGAGGTGGGTTGGGCATTCGGTATGGGCGTGCTGGGCGGCCTGCCTGGCTCGGGTCTGCCGAGCCTGTTGGGGGCACGGGTCAGCCGCGGGCCGATGATCGGCCTTGGCTCGTTGCTGGTGCTGTTGGCCATCGTCCTGCTCGCCGGGGGTACACCGAGCGCGATCAGCCTGTTCGTGGCGCTGTTCATCCTGAACTTCGGCTGGGCCCTGGCGTTGAGCTACTACATGGGCGCCATCGCCACCAACGACCCCCAAGGCCAGTTCACCCCACTGGTGCCGATCACGCTGGCCAGTGCGGCTGCAGTTGCGCCAGCGTTCATCTCGATGCTGTTGCAGGTGACCGGAAAGCCTTCGATCTTCATCACCGCAGCCAGTGCGGTGACCATCGGTTTTCTGCTCAAGTGCATGGCGGGCATGCGCGAGCGGCAGAAGGCCCTATGAAAAGGGGCGCCAAGCGCCCCAAGATACGCGGTCACTCAGCCAGCAACGCCTGTATCACCTTCTCCTGACCGTCATAGCCGCCTTCGCCGTAATGCACATGGCGCACCTGTCCCTGACGGTCAATGAAGTAATGGGCTGGCCAGAACTGGTTGCCCCAGGCGTTCCAGATCCGGTAGTCGTTGTCCACCGCTACCGGATAACCGATGCCTAGACTGGCCACCTTCTGGCGCAGGGTGCCCAGATCATGCTCATAGTCGTATTCCGGCGTATGCACCCCGATCACCACCAGCCCTTGGTCGGCATAGCGCCGAGACCAGTCGTTGACATAGGGCAGGCTGCGCTGGCAGTTGACGCAATCCCAGGTCCAGAAATCCACCAGTACCACCTTGCCCTTGAGCGCCGGGGCATCCAGCGGCGCCGAGTTCAGCCACTGGCTGGCGCCGGCCAGCGAAGGCATGGCGCCCTGCCCGTCCCGCGCCGCCAGGTAACCGGCCAGGCCAAGCCCAACCAGTCCCATGCCCAACCCGCCGACCTTGATCAGCATGCGCCGGTCAATTTTCATGGCAGCCGCCGGTGGCGTAGGTACGGTACTCGACGCTCTGACGCTGGCCGTGGGAGTCCAGGTAATCCATGCGGGTGGTGACCACGCCACAGGCGTTGGCCTGGTCGTCCTGGGTAGAGAGTACTTTCTGAATATCCAGATGATCGCCATAGCGGTATTGCATCACGTTGTCCTGCATCGGTTGCGGGCTTGCCTGGGCACCGATGGCGCCCAAACTGGACAAGGCAAACAAGGCGGCGATGGCAAAAGTCTTGGTGGTCATGGCATCTCTCCTGCGAGTGTTTATGCGGTGGGGAGTCTTCCCCGGTCGAGAGCCATTTCACCGCTGGCGGGTATCCGGGCTGTGTCCGCAAAGGCCTCCTATTGCCTTGTGCTGTATCTGCACCGCCGACGGATACACTGCAATACAAAGCCCGGTCCGCAAGGGCCACAACGCTCGGTACACTGCGCCTATCCAACCCTGTACAGGAACCCTCCGATGGAACATGTCGATCACATCCTGATCGTCGACGACGATCGCGAAATCCGCGAGCTGGTCGGCAATTACTTGAAGAAGAACGGCCTGCGCACCAGCATCGTCGCCGATGGCCGGCAAATGCGCGCCTTCCTGGAGAACAACGCGGTCGACCTGATCGTGCTCGACATCATGATGCCCGGCGACGACGGCCTGCTGCTGTGCCGTGAACTGCGCGCCGGCAAGCACCGCAACACGCCTGTGTTGATGCTCACCGCACGCAACGATGAGACCGACCGCATCATTGGCCTTGAGATGGGGGCCGACGACTACCTCACCAAACCCTTCTCGGCGCGTGAACTGCTGGCGCGCATCAACGCCGTGCTGCGTCGCACGCGGATGCTGCCGCCCAACCTGACCATCAGCGAAAGCAGCCGGCTGATCGGCTTCGGCCAATGGCGGCTGGACACCACCGCCCGCCACCTGCTCGACACCGACGGCACCCTGGTGGCCCTGAGCGGCGCGGAGTATCGCCTGCTGCGGGTGTTTCTCGACCACCCCCAGCGGGTGCTCAGCCGCGAACAACTGCTCAACCTCACCCAGGGCCGCGAGGCGGATATCTTCGACCGCTCTATCGACTTGCTGGTCAGCCGCCTGCGCCAACGTCTGGGCGACGACGCCCGCGAACCCACCTGCATCAAAACCGTACGCAGCGAGGGCTATGTGTTCTCCCTGCCGGTGCAGTTGCTCGAGTCGCCGTTATGAGATGGCCCCGTACCCTTGCCTCGCGCCTGGCGCTGATCTTTCTCACCGGGCTGGTGCTGGCCTACGGGCTGTCGTTCGGCCTGCAGTTCTACGAGCGCTACGTCAGCAGCCGTTCGATGATGCTCAACAACCTGGAGCAAGACGTGGCAACCTCGGTGGCGATCCTCGAGCGCTTGCCAGCAAACGAACGTGCTGCCTGGCTGCCACGCCTGCAACGGCAAAATTATCGCTATCAACTCAGTGAAGGCCTCAGTGGCCAGGCTATGGCCAGCGAGGACCCGCCCATGGCCGCCGAGTCGATCGTCAAGGCGATCGGCCAGGATTATCGCCTGACCTTCCAGGAGATCCCGGGCCCCATTGCGCATTTTCAGGCCCACTTGCGCCTGGCGGACGGCGCGCCGCTGACCATCGACGTCACGCCGGCCGGCGTGCCCTTGGCCAAATGGCTGCCGGTGGTGCTGTTGATCCAGCTGGCGGTGCTGCTGGGCTGCACCTGGCTGGCCGTGCGTCTGGCGATCCGTCCACTGACCCGGCTGGCCCGTGCGGTGGACGATCTGGACCCGGACAAACCCGGCCCCCAACTGGACGAAAGCGGCCCCCGAGAGGTGCGCTACGCGGCCGTCGCCTTCAACGCCCTGCAGGCGCGCATCGCGGCCTACCTCAAAGAGCGCATGCAACTGCTGGCGGCCATCTCCCATGACCTGCAAACCCCCATCACGCGCATGAAATTGCGGGTGGAGGTGATGGACGACGGCCTGGAGAAGGACAAACTCTGGAGCGACCTGAGCGCCATGGAACACTTGGTGCGCGAAGGCGTGGCGTACGCGCGCAGCATGGACAGCAGCACCGAGGCGCCCTGCCGCATCAAGCTCGATGCCTTCCTCGACAGCCTGGTCTTCGATTACCAGGACAGCGGCGCAAAGGTCGAGCGCCTGGGTGCCACCGATGTCACCCTCCACACCCGCCCCCATGCCCTGCGCCGGGTGCTGGTGAACCTGGTGGACAACGCGCTGAAGTTCGCAGGTGCCGCGCAGCTTGAGGTGGAACACACCGGGAACGGCACGTTGATCCGTGTGCTCGACGAAGGGCCTGGCATTCCCGCCGATGAGCTGGCCGAAGTGCTCAAACCGTTCTACAGGGTGGAAGGTTCCCGCAACCGCAGCACCGGAGGTACCGGCCTGGGGCTGGCGATCGCTCAGCAACTGACCCAGGCCATGGGAGGGCAACTGACCTTGAGCAACCGCGCTGGCGGCGGGCTGTGCGCGCAGATCGAGCTCAAATGACGTGGGGGCCGCGTCCCGGCCCCGGCTTCGACTACACGCCGATACATAACGCCACTGCCCTGGACACACTGCAGATACCCTCGCCGCACACACTCCTTGTCACACCTCGAGCCCCCAGGGCTCGAGTTCTCCAACCTGCTGACAAGAGAGCCTGACCATGAACGCATTGCCCCGCGCCTTTAACGCCCTGGATCGCCTCGGTACCTGGAGCGCCGACCTGCCCCTGCGCCTGTTCCTGGCCTGGGAGTTCTTCGAATCGGGTATCGAGAAATTTAACGGCGCCAACTGGTTCACTGATCTGCAAGCGAGTTTTCCCTTCCCGTTCAACCTATTGCCAGCCAATGTGAACTGGCAGCTCTCGCTGTGGGCTGAATTGATCTGCCCGCTGTTGCTGCTGCTCGGCCTGGGCACGCGCCTGGCCTCGGCCGTGCTGATGGTGGTGACAGTAGTGGCTATCGCCGCGGTGCACTGGCCGGCGCAGTGGTCGAGCCTGGCCGAGCTTGCCCAGGGCTATGCGATTACCAACCAGGGCTACGGCAACTTCAAGCTGCCGGTCATCTATCTGGTGGCCTTGCTGCCACTGTTGCTCAAAGGGGCCGGCCGCCTGAGCCTGGATCACTGGCTGCGCGGCCGGTTCCAGCCAATGAGCGTCAGAGCACCCGCCTGATCAATGGCTCGAGGCGGCTGTAGCGCAGCCGCCGCAGCAGCTTGAGCACTTCGCGCGGGTGTTCGCCGGCCGCGCCCAGCTCCTCGGCCGACGACAGCCGGGGGGCGTGCCGACGGATCCTTTCGAGTTCGGCCTCACGGGGGGCGAGCCACTGTCCCTGGGGGTCATCGATCAACAGGCCGTTCTCAAGGTCCAGATTGAACCCACGGGGATTGAGGTTGTTGCCGGTGAGCAAGCTGTAGCGTTCGTCGATCCACACGCCCTTGGCATGGAAGGTGTGCCCCGGATCGTTCCAGATCCGCCCTGCAGCTGGCCGCTGGCAATGGCGCCCTGGCGCCGATGGGCGAAGGCGCGCAGGTTGTCCTCGTACAGATAGGGCAAGGCGGCGCTGGCGGTGAAGGGTTGCCCGGGGGCGACGTAGAAATCGTTGGCGGTTCGGTGACCGATGATCATCTCCACCGTCACCCCACGGGCCAGCGCCCGGTCGATCTCGGCGATCAGTACACGGGGCGGGTTGAAGTACGGTGTGCTGAGCACGATCTGCGAACGCGCAGCCGCAAGCAGCGCGCACACGCTGCGGTTGAGCGGATTGCCTCGGCCGATGCCCAACAGAGGGATCACCCGCAGCCCTTCCCGGGCCGGAGCCACGGGCAGGTCGTAGACCATGTGCCTCAAACGCGCTCGCAGCCGGCGAATCGCACCACGCAGGCGTTTGGTCGTCGGCGGTGCAGGCAAGTCCAGGCGCGGTGTCGCGGTACTTGCCAGTATCTGCCGCACCAGGCCGGCCATGGCGTCAGCCAACCCGGCATTGTGGAACAGGTGGTATCGATCCAGCCGGTAGCGGTCGAAGCGGTGTAGGTAGACGTTGTTCAGGCTCGCCCCGGTGTACAGCACCTGGTCATCGATGATGCTGCCTTTGAGGTGCAGCACGCCGAACAGCTCGCGGGTCTGTACCGGCACACCATGGATGACCACATCAAGGCCTCGGCGTTGACGCTGGGCCTGGTACCACGCCGCGTTGCCCGGTTGCCGCCCCGCCCCCAGCAAGCCGCGCCGGGCCCGGAACCAGTCGACGACGACGAGAACCTCCAGCGCTGGTCGTGCCGCCTTGGCCTGGTACAAGGCGTCGAGCACTTCTTGGCCGGCCTCGTCCTCTTGCAAGTACAGGGCGACGATGACAATACGTTGAGTGGCGCTGGCAATCAGCTCAAGCAAGCGAGTGCGGTAGCTCGCCGCATCGGGCAACACCTCGATGGCACCGGGGGCCAGGGCGAAGCCTTCTTGGGGTACCGGCACGGATTTACGGTTCAAGCGGTCTCTCCTGTGCAAAAGGGGCTCCGGGTCGTGGGCATTCCGGCCCCTTGTCATCCGGGTGTACTATCGGGCCGGCCACGGCATAGAACAACAAGAATTCCTCAAGGCTGGTTTTTTCTTATAGCCCGGAAACAACGACGCCTCAGCTTGCACAGGTAAATCGCACATGGTCCAGCCCTGCTCTGCGCAGCCTGCCTCCCCCCTCCCCCCACCCAGGACGTTCGGCTTTCTGGTACAACCCAACTTCACCACCATCGGCCTGGCCTCGGCGGTCGAGACCCTGCGCATGGCCAACCTGGCCGCCTGCCGCCCGTTGTTTCGCACCGTAGTCGTCGCCGCCACGCCGGAACCTGTGACCGCCAGCAACGGCATGCGCGTGCTGCCTGACCATGGCATCGCCGACGCACCCGCACTGGATGCCCTGTTCGTGGTAGGTGCCAACCCCATTGCCAACGACCGTGACAGCCGCCCGCTGATCGACTGGTTGCGACAACTCGCCCGCCAGCGGGTACCCCTGGGTGGAATTTGCACGGGCAGCTACCTGCTGGCACGGGCGCAGCTGCTCAAAGGCTACCGCTGCACCATCCACTGGGAAGACATCGAAGCGCTCAAGGAGCGTTTCCCCGGCATCGTCATCTCCAACCAACTGTACGAGCTCGATCGCGACCGCTACACCTGTTCCGGCGGCGTGGCCGCCATGGACATGATGTTGCAATTGGTCGCCCGCCTGCCCGATGGCCAAGCCATCGCCGCCAAGGCGGCCGAGCTGTTGCTGTGCGACCGGGTGCGTGGTGAGCGTGACCGCCAGCGGGTTCCGCTGCGCACCCGCCTCGGCAATGCGCAACCCAAGCTAAGCCAGGTGGTGGCGATCATGGAAGCCAACCTGGAAGAACCCCTGGGGCTGGAAGAGCTGGCAACCCTCAACGAGGTGACGGTGCGCCAACTGGAGCGGCTGTTTCACAAGTACCTGCAGCGCACCCCCAGCCAGTACTACCTGGAGCTACGTCTGTCACGGGCGCGGGAGATGCTGCTGCGCAGCGACGCCAAGGTGCGGGAAATCGCCCTGGCCTGTGGCTTTACCTCGCCTGCGCATTTTTCCAAGAGCTACAGCCGGTTCTTTGGCCTGTCACCGCTCGGAGAGCGGCGACAGGCGTCGTTGCACTGACGGGTTGCTAACGAAGGTAGGGTTCACCTCGAACAAGGTTTCCCGGCGGCACCTGGCACCGGCTCCGCCGATGTTCGCAGGTGAACCCCGCTCCCACAGGTTCTGGATTGCTCGCAAACACCCGTCCTACCGGTTGGGAGCGCTGGGCGCTCTGCGCAGTCAATCCTGCAACGCACGATGCGCCGTTTCCCGGCAGGCCAGCATAGCCACCAGTGCCACCACCGCAGCGACCAGCAGGTAGCCCGCCGGAGCCAGCTTGTTGCCAGTGACCTGGATCAGCCAGGTGGCAATGAACGGCGCGGTGCCACCGAACAGCGCGTTGGCGATGTTGAAGCTCAAGGCAAACCCGCTGAAACGCACACGTGTGGGAAAAATCTCCGCCAGCAAGCAGGGCAAGGTGCCGTCGTTCATCGCCAGCATCGCACCGAACAGGATCTGGATCGCCAGGATCACCAACAGCGGCTGATGATCGAGCAAACTGAACAGCGGCACCGTCAGCCCCAGAAACAGCAGCGAGGCGACCACCAGCATGGGCTTGCGACCAAAGCGGTCCGACAAGCGCCCCATCAGGAAGATCAACCCGATGTAAGTTGCCAGCGACACCGTCGAGGCAATGAACGAGTCGCGCTCGCTCATGCCCATTTCGTTGGACAGGTATGTGGGCATGTAGCTGAGCAGCAGGTAGAAGGCCACCGCATTCAGGCAGGTCACGCCAATGCCGATCAGCACACTGCGCCGGTGCAGGGTCAGCAATTCGCGCAGCGGTGTGGCGCCCGCGCAGCCCTTGCTTTCCAGGCGCTGCTCCATCTCCAGGAATTTCGGCGTGTCCTGCAGACTCATGCGGATATAGCGCCCCACCAGGCCGAACGGTGCAGCCAGCAAAAATGGCAGGCGCCACCCCCAGCTGTGCAAGGCCTCGGTGCTGAGCAGCGCATGCAAGGCGGCGACGAACGCGGCGCCGAACAGCAACCCGGCGGCAGTGCTGGCCGGCACGATGCTGGTGTACAGCCCGCGACGGCCTGCTGGCGCGTATTCGGCCAGAAACGCCGAGGCCCCGGCATACTCGCCGGAGGCGGAAAAACCCTGCACCAGGCGAATCAGCAGCAAAAGGCACGGTGCCCACACGCCGATCTGCGCATGACTGGGCAATATGCCGATGCAGAACGTCGACACCGACATGATCAGGATCGACCACGACAGCGCGTTGCGCCGCCCATGGCGGTCACCGAAATGTCCCCAGACCACCCCGCCCAACGGCCGGACGATGAAGGACAGGGCAAACACTGCAAAGGTGGCCAGCAGGCCAGTGGTCTTGTCGGCATCGGGGAAGAACGTGGCGGCAATGATGGTGGCCAGGTAGCCATAGGCGGCATAGTCGAACCATTCGACGAAGTTGCCCATGAAGCTGGCTCGCGCGGCCTTGCGCAGCGCCTGGCGTTCGGCGTCCTGTGCCGGGAGGTCAAGGTGACGGGCGCTCATGGTGATCATCGCGCACCTCCCAGGGCGGGCAGCAAACGAGATTTCGGCACAACGGAATGACGCTGGGACATGACGGATACCCTCTGTTCTTGTAATTGGCGGCAGGGTCGAGCGGTCACTGGCGGGAAGGTCGCGGGCAGGCCCGCGACCGTGCCCGAGGGTCACTTGCGGATGATGTTGTGCTCCGGCCCGTACGGGAAATGGGTAATGTTCTCGGCACCGTGCTCGTTGACGATCAGGATGTCGTGCTCACGGTAGCCACCCGCGCCGGGGTGCCCTTCGGGCAGCATGATCATCGGCTCGATCGACACCACCATGCCTGGCTCGAGGACGGTGTCGATGTCCTCGCGCAGCTCCAGCCCCGCTTCGCGCCCGTAGTAATGGCTCAGGGTGCCGAAGGAATGGCCGTAACCGAAGGTGCGGTACTGCAGCAGGTCATGACGAAGGAAAATCTCGTTCAGCTCGCGGGCGATGTCGCAGCAGCGGATGCCGGGACGCACCAGCTTCAGGCCCGCTTCGTGCACCTCGACGTTGGCTTGCCACAGGCGCAGGTACTCGTCCGGACAGTGGTCGAGGAACAAGGTGCGCTCAAGCGCGGTGTAGTAACCGGCGATCATCGGGAAGCAGTTGAGGCTGAGGATCTCGCCCTTGCTCACCGTGCGGCTGGTGACCGGGTTGTGGGCACCATCGGTGTTGAGCCCGGACTGGAACCAGGTCCAGGTGTCCATCAGCTCGGCGTCAGGGAAGCTGCGGGCGATCTCGCGCACCATTGCCTGGGTGGCATGCAGCGCCACTTCGTACTCAGGCACCTGATCGCGCAAGGCCTCGACCACTGCCGCGCCACCGATATCGGCGATACGCGCGCCCTGACGGATCAACGCCTGCTCTGCGGCGGACTTGATCATGCGCATACGCATGCAAGGCGCGCCGATGTCGACCAACTCGGCCTTGGGATAGCAGGCAGCGAGCTTGGCATGATTCTGTAGGTTGAGATGGTCATGCTCCACGCCGATGCGCGAGGCCAGCGGCAGGGCCTGCTGGATGGCGACGAAGAAGTTGTCGCGCTGCCAGTCGGTGTAGACGATGTTGTCGGTGCCGACCGTCCGCCGCCAGGGTTGGCCGCCATCGATGTTGGCGCTGATCGAGACCACCTTGTCCTGGGTGACCACCAGCGCATAGGGGCGCCCGAACGAGCAGTAGAGGAAGTCGCTGTAGTAGTTGACGTTGTGGTACGAGGTGAAAATCGCCGCCTCGATGTCATGCTCGGCCATGTAGGCGCGCAGGCGGGCTTGGCGGGCAGCGTATTCCTGGGCGCAGAACGTGGGTTTGGCCTTCTCGCCATTGTGGATCTTCAGGGTCTTGGGCATTTGCATGGTGGGTTTCCTTGTCGTTATGGGCATGCTGTTCAGGCCGGTTGCCTGGGATGCATTGCAGCAGAACGATCAAGGGCGCTTTTGTATCTATCCGACCTGAAATTGGCGAAACGGCCACCGCCCCTTGGCGGCCTTTTTGCGGATCACCTAAACACAAGGCCGCCCCACAGGCACAGCGCAATGGCGTGCGCAGCACCTGTGGGGCGGCCATGTATCGCGATAGGGGGCGCACAGGCCCCTCAAGCCACGGTCACTTCAAGTCGAACCTATCGAGCTCCATCACCTTGACCCAGGCAGCGACGAAGTCCTTGACGAACTTGTCCTGGCCATCACTGCTGCCATAGACCTCCGACAAGGCCCGCAACTGGGCGTGGGAGCCAAACACCAAGTCGACGCGGGTACCGGTCCACTTCACCTGGCCAGTCTTGCGGTCGCGACCTTCGAAGGTTTCGTTGTCCGCCGAGGTCGGCTTCCACTCCACGCTCATGTCCAGCAGGTTGCGGAAGAAGTCGTTGGACAGCACACCGGGCTTGTCGGTAAAGACCCCGTGTCGGCTGCCACCGACATTGGCGCCCAGTACCCGCAGGCCACCGATCAGCACGGTCATCTGCGGTGCGGTGAGGGTCAGCAACTGGGCTTTGTCCAGCAATAGTTTCTCGGCCTTGATGCTGTAGCGGGCTTTGGTGAAGTTGCGGAAACCGTCGGCCAAGGGCTCGAGCACACCGAACGACTCGACATCGGTCTGCTCCTGGGAGGCGTCCATGCGTCCAGGCCTGAACGGCACATTGACTGTGTGCCCACCGTCCCTGGCAGCTTTTTCCACCGCGGCGCAGCCCGCCAGCACGATCAAATCGGCCAGGGAAACCTTCTTGCCCGAGGCGTTGAACTCACCCTGGATCTTCTCCAGCGCCTTGAGCACTTTGTCCAATTGTTCAGGCTGGTTGGCTGCCCAGAACTTCTGCGGCGCCAGGCGCAGGCGGCCGCCGTTGGCACCACCGCGCTTGTCCGAACCCCGGAAGGTCGAGGCCGAGGCCCAAGCGGTGGAGACCAGTTCGCCGACGCTCAGGCCCGAGGCCAACACCTTGGCTTTGAGGGCGGCGATGTCTTGATCGTCGATCAGCGGGTGGTCCACCGGTGGGATCGGGTCCTGCCAGAGCAGCACCTCCTGGGGCATTTCCGGGCCCAGGTAGCGTGACAGCGGGCCCATGTCCCGGTGGATCAGTTTGTACCAGGCACGGGCGAAGGCATCAGCCAACTGGTCGGGGTTGTCCTTGAAACGCCGGGCGATCGGTTCGTAGATCGGGTCGAAACGCAGGGCCAGGTCGGAGGTGAGCATGGCCGGCGCGTGACGCTTGGAAGGATCGTGGGCATCGGGGATCTGTCCTGCCCCGGCGCCGTTCTTCGGCCGCCACTGGTGGGCACCGGCCGGGCTCTTGGTCAGTTCCCAGTCGAAGTTGAACAAGTTCTCCAGGTACTCGTTGCTCCACTTGGTCGGGGTAGACGTCCAGGTCACTTCCAGGCCACTGGTGATGGTGTCGCCGCCCTTGCCGGTACCGAACTTGTTCTGCCAGCCCAGACCTTGCAGCTCGAGGCCTGCGGCTTCTGGCTCAGGGCCTACGTTGTCGGCGGGGCCGGCGCCGTGGGTCTTGCCGAAGGCATGTCCGCCGGCGATCAGGGCCACGGTTTCCTCATCGTTCATGGCCATGCGCCCGAAGGTCTCGCGAATGTCCTTGCCCGAGGCCACAGGGTCGGGATTGGCGTCCGGGCCTTCCGGGTTCACGTAGATCAGCCCCATCTGCACGGCAGCCAGCGGGTTCTCCAGGTTACGCTCCCCTCCCAGGGTGCGGCTTTCTTCTTCACCGTGCTTCTGCGGCTCGGCCACCAGGTCGCCCTGGCCTGGGGCTTGGGCCTTGCCATAGCGCGTGTCGCCTCCCAACCAGACCTTCTCGGAGCCCCAGTAAACGTCTTCGTCCGGCTCCCATACGTCTGCGCGCCCGCCGGAGAAACCGAAGGTCTTGAAGCCCATGGATTCGAGGGCGACGTTGCCGGTGAGCACGATCAAGTCGGCCCAGGAGATCTTGTTGCCGTATTTTTGCTTGATGGGCCAGAGCAGGCGCCGGGCCTTGTCCAGGCTGACGTTGTCCGGCCAGCTGTTGAGCGGCGCGAAACGTTGCTGGCCAGAGCCTGCGCCGCCGCGACCATCGCCGATGCGGTAGGTACCGGCACTGTGCCAGGCCATGCGGATGAACAGCGGGCCATAGTGGCCGAAGTCGGCGGGCCACCAGTCCTGGGAGTCAGTCATCAAGGCGTGCAGGTCCTGCTTGAGGGCCTGGAAGTCGAGGCTCTTGAACGCTTTGGCGTAGTCGAAACCGGGATCCATCGGGTCGGACTTGGCAGAATGCTGGTGGAGGATCTTCAGGTTCAGCTGGTCCGGCCACCAGTCACGGTTGCTGGTGCCACCACCCGCGGTTTGATGAAACGGGCATTTCGATTCGTTCGACATCTGCGTGTACCTTTGGGTCGGTTGTCCAGATTTCCCGGTCTAGGCCAGGTGCTCGATCGGTTGAGCACGCAAGCTCATGCGCCCCCTCATCAGGTCGCGTCGGCGAAAGCCCGACACAGGCTCGTCAACGGCGGAAAAAGCAGGCGCCCCGAGGGGTATCCCTGCCCACGCCCACCCGCCGTTGTCACGGGGCAGAATGAAGACTAGCCGAGCGGCGGCAGGTTTCTAATAGAGTGGCTATGTGGGGGTAATAGGCTGGGACTTTCGGGGGCCGAGGTTCACTTGCCGCGCTGCATCCAGGCTGCGCCCAACCCACTCAGGCAGATGATGGCGATGCCCACCAGGCTGCTGGTTTCAGGTACCTGGCTGAAAATCACCAGCCCCAACAGCCCTGCGAAAACGATCTGACAGTAGCTGAACGGCGCCAGCAAGGCTGGGGCGGCGAAGCGGAAGGCTTGGGTCAGCAGCAGATGGGCGGTCATGCCGCAGCCGCCCAAGGCCAGCATCAGCAAGGCGTGATTCCAGTGGGGCAGTTGCCAGAAGAACGGCACCAGGGCACTGAGCACCAGGGTGTTGCACAGCCCGGCGTAAAAGTTGCTGGTGGTCGGGGAGTCATAGGCGGACAGCTTGCGGGTCAGCAATTGATAGAAGCAAAAACCCAGTGCCGAGCCCAGGGGGAAGAGGATCGCCGGCGTGAACATCGCCCCGCCCGGATGCACAACCACCAGCACGCCGATAAAGCCCATCACCACCGCCACCCATTGGCCGAGGGAGACCCGCTCCTTTAGCAGTGGTGCCGAGAGCGCAGTGACCAGCACCGGAGCCAGGAAGTTGACCGACGTCGCCTCGGCCAGCGGCAGATACTGCAAGCCTGCAGTGAACAGCAGGCTGGTGCTCAGCAGACTCAGGGCTCGCAGGGTCTGCAGCAGCGGCCGGCGGGTTCGCAGTACTGCCATGCCGGCTTTGGGCAGGAAGATCCCCGCCATCAGCAGGGTGTGCACCAGATAGCGCGCCCACACCACCATGACGATCGGGTACAAGCCACCGAGGAACTTCGACAGCGCATCGTGACTGGCGAACAGGAACGTTGCCACGACCACCAGGGCGATGCCGCGCAGCGGTTGGTTGACTCCGGACAGCGGGGTTCTGGAACTCATGGCGCTCTCGACGGCGCGCGTGGCAGGGCCGGCGCAGGTATGGGCGGATTCTAGAAGAGATGCACCGGGATGAGAAATCGGCGTGCACGGGTTTGTGTTCGCTGATCGACCGGATTTGCCAGTGTGGGTTCCGCCTCCACCTGCTCCGGCCGGTTCGTGGGTAAACCCGCTCCTATGCGGTGCAATTGAGAGCGACACCGAACCTGTGGGGCGAGTTCACCCGCCAAGCAAGCACCGCCGAGCTTCAGCCTTGCACGGGCACGACACTCCTGAGCCGCTGGCTCGCTGGCGCCGGCTTGCCATACAGGTAGCCCTGGAAATGCGAGCACCCTTCCGCCGCCAGGCGGCGCATCTGTTCAGGCGATTCCACCCCTTCGGCCGTGGTCTTGATCATCAGGCTGTTGGACAGTTCGGTGATGGCGCGAATGATCGACATCGCTTCGCGGCTGTCGCACATGTCATGGACGAACGACTTGTCGATCTTGATCCGGTCGAACGGAAACGAGCGCAAGTACCCGAGCGATGAATATCCCGTGCCGAAATCGTCGAGGGAAATCGACACCCCCAGATCCTTGAGCGCCCGCAGAGTGCGTACGTTTTCCTCGCTGTTGCCCAATAAAACCGACTCGGTGATCTCAAGTTCCAGCCGCTGCGCCGCCAACCCCGAATCGGCCAGGGCCAGGGCCACGGTCTGTACCAGGTTGGCGTTCTTGAACTGCACGGCGGACAGGTTCACCGATACCGTCTGGGTGCCTTCCCACGTGGCGGCTTCCTGGCAGGCCAGATTCAGGGCGCGGGTGCCGATCTCGTGGATCAGCCCGGTTTCCTCGGCGATGGGGATGAAGTCCATGGGCATGACCATGCCACGGGTGGGGTGCTCCCAGCGCAGCAGGGCTTCGTAGCCGGTGACGCTGTTGGTTTGCTGGTCCACCACTGGCTGGTAGTGCAACTGCAACTGCCCCAGGTGCAAGGCGGTGCGCAGGTCGGTCTCCACCAGACGGCGCTGGCGGGCAGCGACATCCATCTCGACGCTGAAGCATTCGTAGCGGTTACGGCCGTTGCGCTTGGCCTCGTACAGGGCCATGTCGGCATAGCTGAGCAGTTGCTCGGCCTGGCCATGATCGTCCGGCGCAAGGGCGATGCCAATGCTCACGCCCACCGAAAACTGATGCCCTTCGATGCGAAACGGCGGGCTGATCGCCTCGATCAGGCGTTGGGCGGTATGGCAGGCGGCCTCGCGGGTATCCAGCCCGGCCAGGACCACGGCGAACTCATCGCCGCCAAGCCGGGCCAGGGTATCGTGCTCGCGCAACTCGCGGCGCAGGCGCTTGCCCAGCGCGCGCAGCAGCTTGTCGCCGAAGGCGTGACCGAGGGAGTCGTTGATGTTCTTGAAGTTATCCAGGTCAAGGCACAGGGTCGCGGTCAACTTGCCGCTGTCCTGGCCGCGGCCCAGCGCCTGCTTGAGCCGCTCGCTGAACAGGGTGCGATTGGGCAAGCCGGTCAACGCATCATGGTGCGCCATGTAGTGGATCTGGGCGTGGGCCGCCAGTTCCTCGGTGGCATCCTCGGCCACGAACAGCACGTAGTCAGCCTGCCCTTCGCGGTTCTGGCTGAGCAACGTCCTGCTGCGCAAGGTGCGCAGGCCGAGCGCTGTGGCCACGCGACTCTCATCGGCATAACCCTTGACGCTGCGCGCGCCTCGGGCCAGCTGCTGGGTCAGGTACTGGGCAGCTTCAGGTGCCAGGCACTGCTCGGGCAACTGGCCGACCATGCATGTGCCCTGAGCGCCAAACAGCTGCTCGGCTTGCTGGTTGGCCAGCAGGATGCGCTGGCTGTCGAGGTCCTGGACGATGACACTGGCTGGGATGTTGGCGATCACCGAGTCGAGAAAACGCGACAGGTCGGCCATTTCCTGGCTGTACTGCTCGGCCAACTGCTTGGCCTGGCGCAGCTCGGCCTCCTGGCGCCGGTGCTCGGAGATGTCGCGGGTGGTCTTGGCGAACCCCACCAGTTGCCCTTGGTCGTCGTGCACCGCGTCGATCACCACATGGGCATGGAACGCCGATCCGTCCTTGCGCAGGCGCAGGCCGCTGGCCTCGAAGCGACCGGTGCGCCGGGCCTGCTCGAGGTTCTGCTGCGGCAGCCCCGCAGCACGTTCATCCTCGTGGTAGAACAGCGAGTAATGCTTGCCGACAATCTCCTCGCTCGAATACCCCTTGGCCCGCTGCGCTCCGGGATTCCAGTTGGCCACCCTGCCATCGGGGGTCAATAGGTAGATGGCGTAATCCGCCACACTTTGGATCAACAGCCGGTACATGAGGTCGGGGCTGACTGGCGTCATGATTTACCCTATGGCAGCACGGAACATGCCGGCCTGTCAGGGCCGGATCGAAGTCATCAAGTGCTGGCATTATGCCGTTAGCCGAAAGCGTTTTGTGAAGTGCGTCACAAAAATTTATGGTCAGCTCAGTGGACGGGCGAGACCAGAAAGTTGAGCAGCAGCGGCTCATCGTCCAGGGCGATAGCCCGCCAGGCACGGGGCAAGTCCGCCAGCACAGCGCGACAGAACGCCACCGCAGGCGGGTCTTGGGCGTAGCAGCGCAGCAGCCAGTCTCCTGTACCGCTGCATAGCAGTTGCTGGGCAATGGCCTTGCCGATGCCCTGGCGGCGATAGCGCTTGAGAATGAACAGGTCGGCGAGTTCCGTGGCCGCAAGCCCCGGCAGCTCACTGCGCTCGATCAGCACAAAGCCTGCGATGAAGCCATCGACCAAGATCACGCTGGCACTCCAGCCGGGCGATTGCCAATACCGGACCAGGTGTTCTTCGTGGATATAGAAGCGCCCGTCCACTTCGACGTCTTCGGCTTCCCAGTCGGAGGACTCGTAGGCGTAGAACTGGTAGAGGTTGCGGATCAGCTCGGCCTGGTCGGCGGAGGTCTGGAGCAGTTGGAGGGGGGCGTGCATGGTGTGGCTCGGCGAAAAAGAGGTGGGATTCTAGCGAAGTTCGCGGGGCGCGTTGCGCCCCGGATTCCCCCTGGGAACTGGCGACAGCCTGCGGCGCAAGGCGATGCGGCCCTGGCCATCATCGTTCTTCCAGCACCGCCCTGCCCTTGACCGCTCGCGGCCCTTTCCAGGCCCAGAAGATCAGCCCTGGCAAGGGCACATACACCACGAAGACGACCCATAGCATCTTGCGTTCGGCACGCCGGTCGCTGCCGATGATGTGCCAGATGGCGACGATCTCCAGCAGGATGAGAATGGCCGCGACAATGATCCAGATCGTTCCGATTTCCATGAGCGTTCTCCCGTAAGCATGTACTGCATTGGGCGACGCTCAGGCGCAAGGGTTCAGTCGGATCCGTCAGGCTGGCTCAGGGCGTGGCACGCTCCAGGGCGGCCTTGAGCGCCGTGGCATCGGTGTACACCCGCTGCCCGGCGAGCACCCGGTGATCCAGTTGCAGCCACAGCACCTGACCCTCCCCGACGCCATAGCGGCTGGCCACCCGTCCCTCGCGGTCGAGCACCACGCGGTAGTTGTAATCGCGCATGGCGGGGATGGCGAACAGCTTGCCGATGATCGCGGGCATGCGCTGGATGTCAGCAAGGAACACAGCATGACGCGCTTGCAGATACCCCTTGGGTTGCTCGGCCAAGGCGGCCTTGACGAGCTTTGCGCCATCCATGTCGCGTGCCACCAGCAGGATGCGGGTGTCGGTATCGAGGCTGTAGGGCTGGTCGTATTGATCGAGCAGCGTCCAGGGTGCGAGCGTGTCGCCCGACTCCAGCGCCTGGGCCAGCAGTGGGAGCAGGCTCAGCAGCAATACGGCGGCGTATTTCATCGGGGATTGTCCTCGAGGCGGTGGCTCAGCATAGCCCAGTGACCCTGCGCCCGCCATGCGTGCTCCGGTTGTCTTTCCCGCAGACTCCCAGCACACTCATCCGGCCAGCCAGGAAGCGGAGTCAGCAGTGTCCACGCCACGCCAGTTCAGCCAGAAAACCAGCACCAGCAACATGTTGAGGCTCAAGTCCACTGCCGGTAACGGCCAGATGCCCTATCGGGTCGACTTCGTCCTGCTCGAACACTTCTCCATGGCCAGCTTCACCGTGGCGATGGATGTGCTGGTGACGGCCAATCTGCTGCGCGCCGACAGCTTCCGTTTCACGCCGCTCTCGCCCAAGGGCGACCGGGTGCTGAGCGACCTGGGCCTAGAGCTGGTGGCCAGCGAACTGAACGCCGCCAGCCTCAAGGAGCTGGACCTGCTGGTGATCTGTGGCGGCTTGCGCACGCCGCTCAAGTACCCCGAACTCGACCGCATGCTCAGTGACTGCGCCGCCCATGGCATGGCGCTGGGCGGGCTGTGGAACGGCGCGTGGTTCCTCGGTCGCGCTGGCGTGCTCGACGACTACGGCTGCAGCATTCATCCAGAGCAGCGCGCCAGCCTTGCCGAGCGCAGCCCGCAAACCCGCCTGACACCGGCCAGCTTCACCCTCGACCGTGACCGCCTGACCGCCGCCAGCCCCAACGGCGCGATGGAATTGATGCTCGGCCTGGTCCGACGCCTGTATGGCGATGCGCTGGCCGAAGGGGTCGAGGAGATTCTCTCGTTCTCCGGCGCCCGCTATCGCCAGGTCGGGCCGGGGGCGAAGAAGTCCATGAGCCTGCATCTGCGCACCATCGTCGAACTGATGGAGAACAACCTTGAGGAAACCCTGAGCCTCGACCAGCTGGCCGCCTACAGCGGACGCTCGCGGCGCCAGATCGACCGCCTGTTCCAGGCGCAGCTCGGCACCTCGCCACGGCGCTACTACATGGAACTGCGCATCACCAAGAGCCGCCGCCTGCTGCAGTACTCCGACCTGTCAGTGATGGAAGTGGCGGTGGCCTGCGGCTTTGTCTCGGTGTCGCACTTCAGCAAGTGCTATGCGGCGTACTTCGGGTATCCACCCTCGCGCGAGCAACGGCTGGGCGAATGAGTTTCTGGGGCTGCTTTGCAGCCCCGAAGGCATGAATCAAGCGCGGATGTAGCGCAGCACCGCGTCACAGATCATCTGCTTGTGGCGCTGCTTGATCTGCTCGTCGGAGAGGTCGATCTGGAAGATCTCACTGAAGGTGTGGCGATTGGATACCCGGTAGAAACAGAACGAGCTCATCAGCATGTGCAGGTCGATCACCTCGATACCGGCGCGGAACACGCCCTCCTCCACGCCCCGGCGCAAGGTGCGGCCCAACGCTTCAAGCACCAGACTGCTCATCTCGCGGATGACCGGCGATTGCTTGACGTACTCGCCGTAGTGGATGTTCTCGGTGCAGACGATGCGCACGAAATCCACGTTATGGTCGTGGTGGTCGAAGGTGAACTCCACCAGCCGCTCGATGGCCTGCACGGCCGGTAGAGACTCCAGGTCCAGGCTGTGCTCGGTCTTGCGGATATCGCCGTAGAGTTTGACCAGGCACTCGACGTACAGCTGCTCCTTGCTGCCGAAGTAGTAGTAGATCATGCGCTTGGAGGTGGCGGTGCGCTCGGCGATGGCGTCGACCCGCGCCCCGGCCAGACCTTGCTGGACGAACTCGTGAATGGCGGCCTGGAGGATATCCTCGCGGGTTTTTTCGGGGTTGTTCTTGCGCGACTTGCGCGGCCCTTCGATCTCAGGCTGGCCGAGATTGACTACCGAATCACTCATACCCACTCGCAGGCTGTTGTTTTCAATGGGGTGGGATTATCCGCGAGCGGGACGATGCAGGGAAGCGTGGTGTTGGTCGGGTGGTCAGGTTTGGGGGCCCTACCTGGTCTGGTGGGCCCTTGTCGAAGCACCGCAACCCAGGATCATCACAAGACCGGTTTGCGCCCTGCCCCGCTGCGCGCCTTGGCCAGCGCCGCCAGGCGCACCGCCACGTTGGCCGCGCCGTACCCTGCGTAATCTCCCTTGCGCTGCAGGACCTCGAAGAAGAACCGCCCCTCGAACGGCTCGGTGTACACGTGGAACAGCTCCCCGCCCTGGGCATCGCGGTCATAGAGCACGTTGTAGTACGCCAGTTCGCTCAAGAACTCATCGTCGAAGTCGAAGCGCGCCGCCAGGTCGTCATAGTAGTTCAGCGGAATTTCCAGCAGCGGCACGCCGGCTTCCTTGGCCCGGGCCACCTCGGCAAAGATGTCGTCGCAGGCAAAGGCGATGTGGTGCACGCCCGAGCCACGGTAGCTCGAAAGCGCGTGGGCGATGGCGGTGTTGCGGTTTTCCGAGATGTTCAGCGGCAGCCGAAGCGTGGCGCAGGCGCTACGCAGGGCGCGGCTCTTGACCAGACCATAGGGGTCGGGCAACACCACCTCGTCGTCGGCGGCAAAATCGAACAGGCTCTTATAGAACAGCACCCAGCTGTCCAGCGACTCGGCCGGCAGCGCCAGGGCCATGTGGTCGATGCGCTGCAGGCCGCCACTGGGAATGGCCTGCGGGTCGAGGCGAAAATCACTGTCATAGATCGTCTGGCCCTCGCCCGCCTGCTCCACCAGATAGATCAGGCTGCCGTCGGGGGCGCGCACAGCGGGGATCTCCCGCTCGTTGGGGCCGACCAATCCACGGAACGGTTGTCCTCGATAAGCGGTCGCCCGCCCCAGGGCGGCCTGGCCGTCGGTGACGCGCAGCGCCGTGGCACACAGCGATGGGCCATGGGCCTCGAAGAAGTTGTGGGCGAAGGAATAGGGTTCGGCATTGAGCACGATATTGATCTCGCCCTGGCGCAGCAGGCGCACGTCCTTGCTGCGGTGCTGTCCGCTTTCGGCAAAGCCCAGGCGCTTGAGCCATGCGCCCAACTGCGCTCCGGTGGCCTCGTCCACCGCGAACTCGAGAAACTCAACGCCCTCGTAGCCGCTGGCCGGCGGCGGGTCGAACAACACGCCCGGCTCCACGGTGTGGGCTTGCTGGGCGAGCCGCACGCGGGTCTGCTCCTCCAAGTAAAGCAACGAGCGCAGGCCATCGGCGGCGTTCTGCCGGGGCGGGGCGGCGCGGAAACCGTCGTTGAAGATCTCCAGCGACAGTGGGCCGCGGTACCCCGTGGCCAGAATCGGGGCGAGAAAACCCGCCAGATCCATCTCACCCTGGCCAGGGAAGCAGCGGAAATGCCGGCTCCACTCCAGCACATCCATGGCCAGGATCGGGGCATCGGCCATCTGCACGAAGAAGATCTTCTCGCCAGGGATCTGGTGGATGCCACTCGGATCGCCCTTGAGCGACAGGGTGTGGAAGCTGTCGAGGATCACCCCCAGGGCCGGATGATCGGCCTGGCGCACCAGGTTCCATACCTGCTGGTAGGTATTGACGTGACGCCCCCACGCCAACGCTTCATAGCCAATGCGCAGCCCGCGCTGGCCGGCACGCTCGGCGAGCAGGCGCAGATCGTCCACCAGCAGCTGCTCATCGCCCAGGGCGTCGGCCTGGACGTTGCTGCACACCAGCACCAGGTCGGTGCCCAACTCCTGCATCAGGTCGAACTTGCGCTCGGCGCGGTCGAGGTTTTTCTGCAGGCGCTCGCGTCGGCAGCCCTCGAAGTCGCGAAACGGCTGGAACAGCGTGATCGCCAGGCCCAGATCGCGGCACAACTGACGGACTTCACGGGGGCTGCCGGCGTAATACAGAAGATCGTTCTCGAAGATCTCGACGCCGTCGAAGCCGGCAGCGGCAATGGCTTCGAGCTTTTCCGGCAATGTACCGCTCAAGGACACGGTGGCAATCGAACGCTGCATGGGGGAGTTCCTTGTTATTGGCGCGCCCCTCGAAGGTTGCGCGGGCTGACGGTCACAGGCCCGTGGGAGCCTGGCACGATCGATTATTCGCAGGTAAAGTCAGCCCCGCAATGCGTTTTGTACGAAACAGTTAGTTTTTGTTCGATTACCGAACAAAAGCGGTTTTGGCGAATTGATTCAGGTCTGCCCCTGGACAACCATGAATCCCCAGCAACGGCCCCTGCCCCCACGTTCAGCAGGTGTCGTGCTGACAGGCCCAGCGTCACGGCATAATAAATTCAATAACCGGGTACCGACCTATGCACACTTCCCTCGCCCTGCGACCCGCACCTGCTTGTTCGTCCCATCGGCATCAGTCATCGACTGATCACTCCTGAACAGCCTCCCGCTGACCTACAAGAACACCGGAGAAAACGATGGCCCACTCCAACTCCCAAGCCAAGAAAGCGACCGCCAGCGGGTGGATCGGCTCGGCACTCGAGTACTACGACTTCTTCATCTATGCCCAGGCTGCGGCACTGATCTTTCCGCAGATCTTCTTCCCCTCCACCGACCCGAAAATGGCCATCATCGCCTCGCTGGCGACCTACGGGGTCGGCTACCTGGCCCGCCCGCTGGGCGCCTTCGTACTCGGCCATTGGGGCGATACCCGCGGTCGCAAGAACGTCTTGTTGCTGTGCATGTTCCTGATGGGGCTGTCGACCATGGCCGTCGGCCTGCTGCCGACCTACCACGACATCGGCCTGCTGGCCCCGGCCCTTTTGGTGGTGCTGCGCCTGGTCCAAGGCTTCGCGGTGGCCGGCGAGATCTCCGGCGCCAGCTCGATGATCATGGAGCACGCCCCGTTCGGGCGGCGTGGCTACTACGCCAGTTACACCCTGCAAGGCGTGCAGGCCGGCCAGGTGATGGCGGCGGCGGTGTTCCTGCCGCTGGCTTATTTCATGCCTAGCGAGGCCTTCAATGAATGGGGCTGGCGTATCCCGTTCCTGATGAGCGCGCTGGTGCTGGTGGCCGGCTATTTCATCCGCAAGGAAGTCCACGAGACCCCGGCCTTCGTGCAGGAAGAACAGCAGGACAAAGTCGCCAAGTCGCCGATCAGTGAAGCCTTCCGACACAGCTGGAAATGCATGGTGCTGGTGGCCTTCATGGCGTTGATGAACGTGATTCCGGTGGTGGCAACCATCTTCGGCGCAGCCTACGCGGTACAACCGGCCTATGGCATCGGCTTCGACAAGAGCGTGTACCTGTGGATCCCGGTGGTGGGCAATATCGTCGCGGTGCTGGTGATCCCGTTCGTCGGCAACCTGTCGGACAAGATTGGCCGTCGCCCGACCATGATCGCCGGCTGCCTGGGCTCGGGCCTGCTGGCCTTCGTCTACCTCTATGCGATCAGCATCCAGAACGTGCCGCTGGCCTTTGGCGTGTCGATCCTGATGTGGGGCATGGTCTACCAGGGGTACAACGCGGTATTCCCAAGCTTCTACCCGGAGCTGTTCCAGACCCGCTATCGCGTCTCGGCCATGGCCATTGCGCAAAACATCGGCACCATGCTCACCGCCATGTTGCCCGCGCTGTTCGCCACCGTCGCCCCGCCCGGCTCGGACAACATTCCGCTGGTGGTCGGTAGCCTGGCGTTCTTCATCACCTGCCTGTGCGCCCTCGCCGCCTACATCGCGCCGGAAACCCACCGTCTGGCCATGGAAGACCTGGGCAACCCACAGGCCAGGCCCATGGACAAAGGCGCCTATGAAGCCAGCCGCAAAAGCAGTTTCCAGGCAGTGAGCCGCTGACACACACCCTGTGAGAGCGGCCTGAGCCGCGCAAAAAGCCCGCTCCCGCAGGGCCCATGCTGACCTTGTGGGAACGGGGTTCATAGAGGCTGCTGTCAGCCGTTGACGATGGTCTGAAGCCTCGCCCACAACTGCTCCACATGCGCCCGCTCGGTCGGTAGCGCCCCCACCGACACCCGCACCATCCAGCGCCCCTCCAGGGTCGCCGGGGTCACGTAGGCATCGCCGGAGCCATTGAGCCGATCCGCCCAGGCCCGGGTATGGGCATCCAACGCCTCCCCCTCCAGCCCCGGCGGGCAGTGACGAATGCACAACGTCTGCAGCTGCACCGGCGCCAACAACTGCCAGTGCGGTGCGGCCTCGATCTGCTCGGCCAGCCAGCGGGCGTTGTCCAGGTCCCGGCGCAGGCGCTGCTGCAGGGCCTCGACGCCTTCGCTGCGCAACATGAACCACAGCTTCAGCGCACGGAAACGCCGGCCCAGGGGGATACCCCAGTCGCGCAGGTTTTTCACCTGGCCATCGACTGCCGATTGCAGGTAGCTGGGGTTGGTGCTCATCACCCGGATCAGGTGTTGTGGATCACGCACGTAATAGATCGAACAGTCGAACGCCACACCCAGCCACTTGTGGGCATTGACCACCACCGAGTCGGCCAACTCGATGCCATCCCACATCCAGCGGCACTCGGGCAGGATCATCGCCGAACCAGCCATGGCCGAGTCCACGTGCAGCCACAGCTTGTGCGCCTGAGTGATGGCGCCGATCGCCGCCAGCGGGTCGAGGGCCGTGGTGGCCGTTGTGCCGGTGGTGGCGACCACCGCGCAAGGCTGGTTGCCGGCTGCCAGGTCCTGCTCGATGGCAGCCTGCAGCGCCTCGGGGCGCATGGCAAAGCGTTCGTCGGTGGGGATCAGGCGGATGTTCTGGCGGCCAAAGCCGGCCAGCAGCGCAGCCTTGTCCACCGAGCTGTGGGCGTGGGCGCTGACATACACCACCAACGGTTTGGCCTGGGCCTGCAGGCCGCCGCGCACCAGGGCGTAGTCGGTGGCACGCTCGCGGGCGCAGATCAATGCCACCAGGGTGCTGGTCGAGGCGGTGTCCTGGATTACCCCGCTCCACTGTGCTGACAGCCCGAGCAGCTGGCGCAGCCAGTCCAGGGTGGTTTCCTCCAGTTCGCTCAGGGCCGGGCTCGATTGCCAGGACAGCCCCAGCACGCCCAGCCCGGTGCTGAGAAAATCACCCAGCACCGACGACAAGGTGCCGTTCGACGGGAAGTAGCCATAGAAGTTGGGGTGTTGCCAGTGGGACAGACCCGGCATCAGCAGCTTGTCGACATCGGCGAGGATGGCTTCGAACGGCTCACCTTGTTGTGGCGCCTCGCTGGGCAAGGCGGCCTTGAGGTAGCCAGGCTCGACCTGGGCCATGACCGGTCGCTCGGCGACGCTTTGGCGGTAGTCGGCGATCAGGTCGATCAATTGGTGGCCGTATTGGCGAAAGTCTTCCGGGTTCACGCGCAATCTCCTTGGGCTGCTGACGCTATGGACGACAGAGTCTAGGTGCGCCAGGCACTGCGAAGAACCCCGTTTCGCGCATAGTTGCTATGGCGAAGACGCATGCCCGCCCTGCACCCCAAACTGCGACTGCCACCACAACTCGAAGACCCGGTTGCGCAGCCAGCGGTGTTCCGCCGAGGCCTGCAAACGCTGGTGCCAGACCACCCAATAGCGCTGGGTATGTTCGATGAAACCCAGGGGCCGCCAGGCCAGACGGTGCAGACGACACAGCTGGCGGGCGATGTGCTCGGGCACGGTCGCCAGCGCCTGGCCATTACCGATCACCTGCACCGTGGCAGAGAAGAACGGCACCTCCAGGCTGATCCGCCGCTGCAACCCCTGGGCACGCAAATGACGGTCGATGAAGCTGTCCTTGTCGCCGCCGCCGGAAATGCGCACATGCTTGAAGGCCAGGTAATCCTCCTGGTTCAAGCTCTGCTGGGCGGTCAGTGGGTGATCGTCGCGCATCAGGCACACTGCGCGGTCTTCCCCCAGCAGCCGGCCGTGCAGGTTGGGCGGAGACTCGTCGAACAAGGTAGTGGCCAGGTCGATCTCGCCGCTGGCCAACAAGGCGTACTGGCCGGCCTGCCAGGTGCGGTACTCCAAGGATACGCCCGGCGCCTCACGCTCCAAGGCGCTGACCAGCAGCGGCAGCATGTGTTCGGCCACGTAGTCCGAGGCGGCAATACAGAAGCGCCGCTCACAGCGCGCCGGATCGAAGGCGGCGGGTTGGCGCAGGGCGGCCAGCTCCTCCAACACCTGGCGCAGCGGCTCGACCAGCGACTCGGCATGCTCGCTGAGCACATAGCCGCGTCCTTGGCGGACCAGCAACGGGTCATCGAAGGCGTCACGCAGATGCGCCAGTTGCCGGCTCAAGGCCGACTGGCTGGTACCGAGGCGTTCGGCGGCGTGGCTGAGGTTCTTCAACTGCAGGAGGCAGTCGAGGGTACGCAGGTGAGCGAGGCTCAGGGAAGCGAAGGTGGGATGCATCGATGGGTGACTCCGGCGAGGGCCGTGCCCTCGGTCGCCGGACACCTCGGGAGGCCGAAGTGTCCGGCGATGGGGGCCCCGCTGATCAGTCAGTCAGGCCGACGTAGACGTTCTGCACGTCATCGTGGTTGTCGATCGCTTCCAGGAACGCCTCGACTTCGGCCAGGGCTTCTGCGCTCAGGCTGGCTGCGCTGACTGGGTTTTTCGGGGTATAGCCGATCTTGGCGGAGGTCACGGTGAAACCATGTTCTGGCAGGGCCTTCTGCACCGCATCCAGGTCGGTGGTGTCGGTGATGAACAGGGTCGAGCCCTCTTCCTCGCCTTCCTCGAAGTCCTGGGCGCCGGATTCGATGGCGGCCAGCTCAGGGTCGGCATCGCCGTTGGGAGTGGCTTCGATCAGGCCGACGTGGTTGAAGTCCCAGGCGACCGAACCACTGGAGCCGAGCTGGCCCTTGCGGAAGGCGACGCGGATTTCAGCGACGGTACGGTTGATGTTGTCGGTCAGGCACTCGACGATCAGCGGGACCTGGTGCGGGGCGAACCCTTCGTAGGTCACCGCGTGGTACTGCACGGCATCGCCGTCCAGGCCTGCGCCCTTGCGGATCGCGCGTTCCAAGGTCTCACGGGTCATCGAAGCCTTCTTGGCCTGCTCCACTGCCAGGCGCAGGCGCGGGTTCATGTCCGGATCGGCACCGGATTTGGCGGCGATCTGAATTTCTTTGGCCAGCTTGCCCATGATCTTGCCTTTGGCGTTGGCTGCGGCTTCTTTATGCTTGGCTTTCCACTGTGCGCCCATGTCGACTCTCTTTGTTTCAGCGGCCGGTTCAGGAAGCGACCGGCCAAAAGTGGGAGCAGTTTATACGCCCTCGCCTGCTTGATCGACAAGAAATCGCACAGCAACCGCAGAGCGGCTCCCCTGGCATCAAGCCTTGTCGGCCTTGCCCGCCGCCGCCGCGAACTTGGCCAGACGCACATCGAACCGCCGTGGCCGCACGCCGCGGTCCTCGGCGCGTTCCTTGCGGCGAATGGCATTGCGCACCATCAGCGAGCCCAGGTAACGGATCGGCTCCGGCGGGAAGTAACCGAGCGGCCCCTTGACCAACGGCGAGCGTGTCCACGGGTTGTCCAGGCCCAAGGCCAGCGAGGACAGAATCTGCCCGCCCATGTGGCACGGCCCGACACCGCTGCCCGAGTAGCCAAAGCCGTAGAACACGTTGCCCTGCCCGTCCAGCCGGCCAAAGAACGGCAAGCCGGTCACCGAGCGATCCGACGGTCCGTTCCAGCTGGCCGCCAAGGGCACGTTGGCCAACGCCGGGAAGAAATCGCCCAGGCTTTCACGCAGCAGGGGCTGGTAAGGCGAAGGCTGGTCGAACACTGGTAGCATGCGCCCGCCATAGGCGAACGTGTTGCCGCCCTTGCCCAGCATCAGTCGGCCATCGCTGGTGTTGTGGTAGTAGTGGACGAAAATCCGCGAGTCCAGGACGCTGACGCCACTGACCAGGCCGATCTCGCGCAGCAGCTCTGGACACGGCTCGGTGATGATCATGTCGCTGGAAACGATCGCCACACTGCGCTCGAACTGCGGGAAGGCCCGGGCCATCCAGGCATTGAGGCCCAGCACTACGCGATCTGCACGAATGGTCCCACGCGCCGTGCGCACCTGGGCCGGCGCACCATGCTCCAGCCCCGTCATGGCGGTGCCTTCGTGAATCCGCACACCCCGTTGTAGCGCGACCCGGCGCAGGCCACGCACCAGGCGGCCGGGCTGCACCGTGGCGGCGGCCGGTGAGTACCAGCCTTCCAGATGACGCTCAGAGCCTGCCAGACGTTGTACCTGTTCCAACGGCAGGCGCTGGAACGAATTGATCCCTTTTTGCTCCAGGGCCGCGATCACCGCATCGGTGCCTCCGACTTGGGCCTGGTTGGTCGCGGTGTACAAGGTGCCATCTAGGCGATAGTCGCACTGGATGCCGTTGGCCGCGCAAAACTCGCCGATGGCGCTGATGCTGCGCTCCGACTCGCGCACCAGGCGCACTGCCTCCTGCGCCCCGAACAGGCGTTCGAGGGTGAAGTATTTAGCCGACCACGACAGCGCGCATCCCCCGTTCCGGCCGCTGGCCCCGGCACCGCAGATGTCCGCCTCGATCAGCATCACATCCAGTTCGGGCGCCTGCTCCTTGAGCATCAGCGCCGTCCACAAGCCGGTGTAGCCTCCGCCGACGATGCACACGTCGCATCGCGCATCGCCGATCAGCGGCGGACACACCGCCTGATCTTCCGTGTCCAGGGCCTGTTGCAGCCAGAAGGGTCTCATGGGTCGCTTTCCTTTAGGTGCGCGCCGGCTTGATTGCCATTGCGGTGTTGGGTGCCACGTCATTGGCCGCAGCGACGCTGGCCGGGCGGCTGTTCCAGTGCGGCAGCAGGACCAGGGCCGAGAACAGCGCGGTGCCGGCGAAGATGATGAACACCGTGACGCTGTCGAAGTAGCCCGGCAGCAGGCCACCGAGCACTGCGCCCACCGAGCCGCAGCCGTTGACGAAACCGGCGGCGGTTGCGCCGGATTTGGCGGTACCGAAGTCGATGGCTGCCGCGCCGCTGATCATCGAGTCCGGCCCGTACAGGGTCAGGCCCATCACGAACAGCAAGCCGACCACCAACACCACGCTGCCGGTGTGCATGGCGCCCATGAACGCCGCCAGGGCGACCGTCAGCAGCACCAGGCTGATCACGCAGGCCGGCATGCGGCGCGCGCCGAACAGCTTGTCCGAGGCCAGGCCGATAAGGATCGGCCCCAGCAGGCCGGCCAGCTCGAAGGCCGTCGGGATGATGGCCGCGCCGACCTTGCCCACCGAGGGCATCTGTTCGAAGACGATCACCGGCCCCCACAGCAAGATCGCGTAACGGGCAGGTTTGAGCATGAAGTAGGCCAAGCCCAGGGTCAGCACAGTACGGTTGCGCAGGATTTCCTTCAAAGGCTCCCACACGCTGCCCAGGCTCGCGCCAGGGGCCATGCTCTGCGGCTCCGGCTCCACCGCCGGCAGCCCCACATCCTCAGGCTTGTTGCGCTGGAAGATGAAGAACAGAACGGCCACGCCCGCCACCACCGCGGCGCTGGAGAAGAACGCCGCGTGCCAGCTGCCGATCAGGGTGTAGGCCCACCACCCAGCGAACGGCGAAGCTACCAGGCCACCGAAGGCATAGCAGGAACTCCACAGGCCCAGGACACGCCCACGCTGCACGGCCGGGAAGAAACTACCGATGTTCTTGCACAACCCCGCCCACCCGGTGGACTGCGCCAGGCCTTGGATCAACATGCAGGTGGCAAAGATCGGGAACGTGGCATAACTGCCCATCACCACGGCAGCGGCTGCGGAAATCAGCAAGCCGCCGAGCACCACCACGCGTGGCCCGAAGCGGTCGGCGAGCATGCCCCAGGTGAACTGGCCCACGGCATAGGCGGCCAGGTAGATACCGTCGAGGTTGGCCATGGCGGCCTTGTCGAGCATGAACGTCGGGTCCTCGCCGATGCCAAGCTTGGCGACCGAGAAGGCTTTGCGTGTGAAGTAGAAGGCGGCGTATGCCAGCCAGGTGATTGCGAAGATCTGGACGCGCCAGCGCTTCATGGCCGCTAGGGATTGATTCATTTGACTCTGACCTCTTGCTCAAGTGTGCCGGCAGAATGTGAAAAAACGCCTGTTTTGTTGTTGTGTTGCGCACTGCATGACGAGGAGGACCGTCACTGGTCAGATGGCACCGCAGATCGGGATGACCGGCTGATTACCATGGCCCCCGGTGATTGCTTGCAAAGCACCGTCGGACTGTCGGACATGGAACCAGTTGGTGACTGATAAATAAAATCGATTTATCGTATTTCACACATAAGCTCAGCTTGTAACGGAGTACGTCATGTCGGTCTCCCACGCTCAACTGAAGGCCTTTCACGCTGTCGCCCAGCACGGCAGCTTTACCCGCGCCGCCGAAAAACTCTTTCTGACCCAGCCGGCGGTCTCCGATCAGGTCCGCAAACTGGAGGAGCGTTATGGCGTGTTGCTGTTTCACCGCAACAAGCGCTCGGTCCAACTGACCGACCTGGGCGAGCGTCTGCTGGGCATCACCCAGCGCCTGTTTGCCTGCGAGACCGAGGCGGTGGAACTGCTGCAGGATTCCCGCGCCCTGCACACCGGCAGCCTGGTACTGGCCGTGGATGCCCCGGTACACGTGCTGCCGCAGATCGCCCGGTTCTGCCAGCGCTACCCGGGCATCCAGGTGAAGATCGAAACGGGCAACACCGACGAGTCTCTGGCACGGCTGTTCAGCTACCAGGCCGACCTTGCCCTGCTCGGCCGCGATGTGGATGACGAGCGGTTGTTCTGCGTGCCCATGCGCCGCGACCCGATGGTCGCGTTCGTCTCCCACAACCACCCTTGGGCCAGCCGCGGCGCGATCCACCTGGCCGACCTGGACGACACGCCACTGGTGCTGCGTGAGCCCGGCTCGGTGACCCGCCAGACCCTCGAAGAAGAAATGCAGCGCGCCGGCCTGCGCATACGCTCGGCGATCCAGGTGGAGGGCCGTGAGGCGGCCCGCGAGGCGGTGGTGGTGGGGATCGGCGTGGGCGTGGTCTCAGCGGCCGAATTCGGTGCCGATGCACGGGTATGCGCCTTACCGATCCTTGATTGCCAACGGCACCTGACCGAGACGCTGGTCTGCCTGAGCGAGCAGCGCACTCGCCGGGTGGTGGCGACTTTCCTGCAGATGGTGCAGGAAGAACACTGACAATCGCGTTGGCCTGTTCCCAGGTAAGCCTGCGAACAGGTCGGGACAGGCAATAGCAGACGTTTAGCCGGCGGCAACGGCAATGGCATATGCTCAAGGCACCGTTGTTGCGCAGGGATTCACCGCATGCTGTATCGCCTTGCCGCCGACGCCTTGGTTCTGGTGCACCTGGCGTTCATCCTGCTGGTGCTGTTCGGCGGCCTGCTGGTCGTCAAATGGCGCGCGGCCCTGTTCATTCACCTACCCGCCCTGGCCTGGGGGCTGGCGGTGGAGGGCCTGCACCTGGCCTGCCCGTTGACCGGCTGGGAGAACCGCATGCGCGCCGCGGCCGGTGGGGCCGGCTACCAGGGTGGCTTCGTCGAGCACTACATCTGGCCGCTGATCTACCCCGCTGGATTGACGCCCCAGATCCAGACGCTGTTGGGGTTGTTCGTGCTGTTGCAGAACCTCGTCGTGTACAGCTACGTGATCCGGCGCTGGCGCCGATCTAGCGGGTAGCGACCACGAACAACCGTGGAAACGCCAACAGCACCTTGCCATCGGTCGAGGGCGGGTAGTCGCGCTGCATCGCTTGCAAGTACAACTGCAAAAAATCTACCTGCTGCTGCGCGTCCAGGCGCGCCAAGTAGGGACGCAAGGCCGACCCTTTGAACCACTCGACCACAGCCTCTGCCCCGCCCACGAGCGGGTGGTGGTAGGTGGTGCGCCACACATCCACGCGGCTGCACAGCGGGCTGAGCAAGTCGTAGTAGAACGCCGCGTTGTGCCGGGGCGGCAGTGAGAAGTCGGCGAACAGGTCGGCCCAGGGGCCTTGGCTGGCGATCTCACGCAACTGGCGATGGGCAGGCTCGTCCAGGTTGTCGGGGGTCTGCACCGCCAGAGTACCGCCCTCGGTGAGCTGGCGAATCAGGTGCGGATAAAGGGTGCCATGGTCGGGCACCCATTGCAGCGAGGCATTGGCGAGAATCAGGTCTTGCGGCTCGGCGGCCGACCAGCTGGCGATATCGCCGACTTCACAGCGTACCTGCGGCACGCACAGGCGACGACGCTGGCGTGCCTTGTCGATCATGTCCGGGTCACTGTCCAACGCTACCACCATCGCATCGGGGTGCTGGCCGCGCAGCACTTCGGTGGAATTGCCCGGTCCGCAGCCCAAGTCGGTGGCATGGCGTACCGGCCGGGGGGGCACCGCGGCGAGCAGGTCACGCACGGCGCGGGTGCGCTCATCTTCGAACAGGGAATACTGCGTAGCGGACCAGGCCATGACGGGGCTCCTGCAAAAGGCTCAATGCCAAGAGCCTAGACTTCGGTCAGCGGGATGTCACCGGCACTGCCCTTGCCTTCGCGTCGCTCGCTCATCCAGTCATTGATTTGCTGACCGAACTGCGCCGGCGCCTTGCGCCCGAAACGCCGGGCCAGATCGAGGATGGTCTGCTGGGCCAGGGCTTCCTCCATGCGCTTCTGCGCTCCCATCATCACCGCATGGATCGCGCAGACACCCTCGGTGGCCCAGCCCGGCGGCGCGCCCTCGAACAGGACGCAGCGCTCGCGGATCTCGCGGCAATCGAAAATCTTCTTCGGTCCATCGATGGCGTGGACGATATCCAGCACGGTGATCTCATCGGACGGCCGCGCCAGTCGAAAACCGCCACGCACGCCTTCTGTAGCGGCCACAAGCCCTGCACGGGCGAGTTTGGTGAATACCTTGGCCAGGTACTCCTGGGGCACGCCTTGCAACTCGGCCAGGTCACGGACGCTGGACTCGCGGCTTTCACCACGCTCATCCACCAGAAACAGCAGGCAATGGATGCCGTATTCGACCCCGGCACTGTAAAGGGACATGTCAATCTCCGACCAATATTGTCGCAAATAGTACGCCTATGTGAATCGGCGAGCAAAATTTCGCGATGCCGTCCGTCTTGCCCATGAGCCTTGCAGCCCCTTTAAACCGAAGGTCCTAGCCAAACGGCAGAACGCACTCGCAGCGCCGTGCGCAAAAAAACCTTGCCGTTTTAAACTACGACCAATAAAGTCGTAGTTACTCGGCGACAGTGCAGACCCTCGCCGAAGGCTCGTTCACTTCCCCTTGCGAACCTTGTTGGAGCACCTTCATGAACCCACATATCCTGATCATCGGTGCCGGCTTTGCCGGTGTCTGGAGCGCTTTGAGCGCCGCCCGCCTGCTCGACCAGGCCCAGCGCGGCGATGTCAGCATCAGTGTGCTGGCTCCCCAGGCCGAACTGCGCATCCGCCCGCGCTTCTACGAAAGCGACGTGCACAGCATGAAGGCGCCGCTGGGCGCCCTGTTCGAGACCGTAGGAGTCACCTTCATCAAGGGGCACGCCCAGACCATCGATGTGGAAGGTCGCACCGTCGGCTACACCGACGCCGACGGCCAGCCGCGGCAAATCGGTTACGACCGCCTGGTGCTCGCCGCCGGAAGCCAGGTGGCCCGCCCACCGGTCCCGGGCCTGGCCGAGCACACCTTCGATGTCGATCAGATGGAATCGGCCATGCGCCTGGAGCAGCACCTGGTTGGCCTGACCAAGCAGCCGGCCTCCCCGGCCCGCGATACCGTGGTGGTCTGCGGTGGTGGTTTCACCGGCATCGAGACCGCGACTGAAATGCCGACGCGCCTGCGTACCATCCTCGGCGAAGACGCCCCCGTGCGGGTAGTGGTGGTCGATCGTGGCCCCAGCATTGGCGCGGCGCTGGGTGCAGGTATCACGCCTTCGATCGTCGAAGCTTGTGAACAGGCGGGAGTGCAATGGCTGACAGGGCGCTCGGTGGTGGCAGTCGATGCGGGCGGCGTGACCTTGGACGACGGCGAGTACATCGCCAGCAAGACCGTGATCTGGACCGTGGGCGTCAAGGCCAGCCCGCTGACGGCTCAGGTCCCCGGCGAACGTGACGGCTTTGGCCGCCTGCGAGTGGATGACCACCTCAAGGTGATCGGCCAGGAACACATCTACGCCACTGGCGATGTGGCCTGGGCGGCGGTGGACGAGTCGGGCAATCACGCTCTGATGACCTGCCAGCACGCCATCCCCATGGGTCGCCACTGCGGTAACAATGCGGCCGCCGACCTGCTGGGTGTGGCGCCGGTGGTGTACCGCCAGCCGGTGTACGTGACCTGCCTCGACCTCGGCGGTTGGGGCGCGACGTTCAGCGAGGGCTGGGAACGCACACTCAAGTACAAAGGCCAGGAGGGCAAGGACCTCAAACGCCAGATCAATACAGTGTGGATCTACCCACCGGCGGCGGATCGAGCCGTAGCCCTGGCGGCGGCCGATCCGCTGATCCCTGTCGTGTAAACCTTATTCAGGACGGGACACCCCTGTGTCAAAGAGGCCGCGATGCGGCCTCTTTTTTTTGCCTTTTTTTGACCAACTGTTCAACAGTGATGGCACTGTGGCATCATCGCCAAAAACAATAGAAATGGTAAGGACTTAACCCAATCCGCAGTGTATCGAGCGCCTGATCTCCCCTGCTGTCCAGCGCTGGGTCGCTGCCACATGCGATGGAGCATTTCTATGCAGTTACGCAACCTGAAAATCGGCCTACGGGCTGCCTGCATGTTCGTCCTGTTGGGCGTTCTGGTGCTGGTCATGGGACTGGTCTCGCTCTACGAGACCCGGCAAATGGACCGCGCCACCGATGAGATTCGCGTCACCTGGATGCCGGCGGTCATTTCCTTGGGCGATGTCAGCAGCGCCCTGGGCCGGGCACGCGCCCTAACCCTGCGCAGCGCCCTGGAAGAGCAGCCCTCGGCCCGCAAGGCCACCCTGGAGAAAATCACCGAGATCAACCAGACGCTGCAAGGTAATCTGGACGACTATGAGCGCACCATCATCGCCGATGACGACCGCGCCCTGTTCAACACTTTCCTGCAGATGAGCGAGCGGTACCACGGCCTGCAGAAATCCATCCGTGATGCGGTTGCCGCCGAACAGCTCGACGAGGCCCGCCGGCTGATCAATGGCCCCTTGGCCGAATACGCCGACAGCATGATGAAAGCCCTCGCAGCGCTCATCGAGTACAACGCCAAAGGCGCCGAGCAAGCATCCCAACGTAGCAGCGCGGTGTTCGAAGAGGCCTTCTCGCTGATCGTCGTTGCCTTGGTGATGATACTTGTAGCGCTGATCGCCATCGCCACCCTGCTCACCCGCAGTATCGTCCTTCCCCTGGCCGATGCCGTGGCCGTGGCCGAGCGCGTGGCCACCGGCGACTTGACCCAGGATATCCCGGTGCTCGGACGTGACGAGCCCGCCCTGCTGCTGCGCGCCCTGAGCCGCATGCAACAGAGCCTGCGCGATACCTTGCGCAAGATCGCCGCCTCCTCCGACCAATTGGCCTCGGCCTCCGAGGAGCTGCATACCGTCACCGAGGACACCAGCCGCGGCCTGCACCAGCAGAGCGCGGAAATCGACCAGGCCGCCACCGCGGTCAACCAGATGACCGCCGCGGTCGAAGAAGTCGCGAACAACGCCGTCAGCACCGCTGACGCGTCCAAAGGCGCCGATCAAACCACCCGCGAGGGCCGCGACCAGGTCAACCAAGCCCTGGCGTCGATCCAGTATCTGGTCAGCGATGTCACCGACACCTCAGGGGAAATCGAGCAACTGGCCAGCAATGCCAACGAGATCAGCCGCGTGCTGGACGTGATCGGCGCGATCGCCGGGCAAACCAACCTGCTGGCGCTCAACGCGGCCATCGAAGCGGCCCGGGCCGGCGAGGCCGGACGTGGGTTTGCCGTGGTCGCCGATGAAGTGCGAGCCCTGGCCCACCGCACCCAGCAGTCCACAGCGGAAATCGAGCAGATGATCAGTGGTATTCAGTCCGGCACCGAGCGTGCGGTCACCGCCATGCATACCAGTCAGGATCGTGCCAACGGCACGCTGGAAGTGGCTCAGTCGGCAGGCCAGGCCCTGGAGGTGATCGCCGAGGCCATCACGTCGATCAACCAGCGCAACCTGGTGATCGCCAGCGCTTCGGAGCAGCAGGCCCAGGTGGCCCGCGAGGTGGATCGCAACCTGGTCAACATCCGCGACCTGGCCATGCAAACCTCAGCATGCGCCAACCAGACCAGCGCGGCGGCGCAGGACCTGTCCCGCCTGGCCGTAGACCTGAACGCGATGGTGGCGCAGTTCAAGGTCTGAGCCTAGGGCTGTTCTCACGCAGACCGCCTCGCGCGATGGGCTTTATGGCAGCCCATCGCGCTGCTTGTTCAGTCACTGGCGCTCACAGCCCGGCCTACCTTGCCCAAAGACTTGCCCCGAGTCGCCAGGCAGTAGTACAGCGGGCAGGTCACCAGCAGGCCGAACAGCCATGACAGGTCCGCCCCTTCCACCAGGTTCGAGTACGGCCCGACATACAGGGACGTATTGGCGAACGGCAACTGGACCAGGATGCCGCAGGCATAGGCGACGATCGCATGATGGTTGAAGCGCCCGTAGATGCCGCCGTCGGCGCAAAAGATCGATGCGATGTCGTATTCACCTTTCTTGATCAGGTAGAAATCGATCAGGTTGATCGACGCCCAGGGCACCAGCACCAGCAGCAGCGCCAGAATCAGGCCGATGAACTGACCGATGAAGTCCGCCGAGGCGTTGAGCGCGACCATCCCGCATGCCAGCAGGATCACCGAAGCCAGCACCACCCGCACCTTGACGCTGGGCGTCCATTGGGCGGCGAAAGTCTGGATGGCAGTGACGATCGACAGCACCGCGCCATACAGGTTGAGTGCGTTGTGGCTAATGATGTTGCACAGGAACAGCACCATCAGCACCGGGCCCAGCCAGCCGGTGGCTTGTTCCACCGCAGCCATGGCGTCGGTGCCTTCAGGCACGCACAGCACCGCCACGACACCGAAGCTAAAGCACAGGATGGTGCCCACGGTGGCGCCGAAGTAGGTCGCCCAGAAGGGCCGGGCGATGCCCACTTCACGCGGCAGGTAGCGTGAGTAGTCGGAGGTGTAGGGCGAGAAACTGATCTGCCAGATCACCCCCAGCGATACCGTGGCCACGAAACCTGAAAGGTTGAAGGCCCCGCGACTGAAGAAGTCCACCGGCAGCGCCTGGCTGAACATCATGACGAAGCCCGCCAGCAACGCCGAGCCCATGACCCAGGTACCGATGCGGTTGAGGGTGTGGATGAAGCGGTAGCCAATCACACCGATGGCTGTGGCACTCAAGGCGCCAATCACAATCGCGGTGGGCATCGGCACGCTCGGGGCGATGCCGTGGATCGACTTGCCTGCCAGCACGATATTGGAAATGAAGAAACCGACGTAGATCAACGCTGTGAAAAACACGATCAGCAACGCGCCGTAGCGGCCGAATTGGCCCCGGCTCTGGACCATCTGCGGAATGCCTAGCTGCGGTCCCTGCGCAGACGCCAAGGCGATGACCACACCGCCCAACAGATGACCCAGCACGATGGCGAACAGGCCCCACAGCAAGTTCAAGTGAAATACCTGGACGACCATGGCACCGGTGACGATGGGCAACGGCGCAATGTTGGTGCTGAACCAGAGGGTGAACAGGTCGCGCGCCTTCCCATGGCGTTCGGCAGGTGGGACGTAATCGACCGTATGGTTTTCGACAAACTGGTGCTGCGACGACGATTGGGACATGGTTTTCAGCTCGAAAGGGTCGTTTTTTATCTTTGTAGGAAACCGCTCAAGGCGGCCTCTCAGCTGCGCACCATATTATGGTATTCCAAGCTTTTGACAACACTGCGCTGCGCTTTTTCGGCGCATCTGCTCCGTATTGCGCCCCACCCCAATGCACTTAGTTTCCCAGCAACGCCAATGAATACGGGGCCTGTACCGTTCATCGCATGCGTGCGACAGGTGAAAATTCCACTTGCAATCCAGGTATTACGGTATACCATCAGACACATCAACGATAAAAATGCGGACCACCGCTGCCCTACCTCGAGGAACACGCCATGATCGACGCAACCGTCTACAAGAACGTCCTGGGCTCCTTCCCGTCCGGCGTCACGGTCATCACCACCCTGGACGACGACGGCTCGATCGTCGGCCTTACCGCCAGCGCTTTTTCGTCCCTGTCCATGGACCCGCCGCTGGTGCTGTTCTGCCCCAACTACAGCTCCGATTCCTACCCCGTACTGATCAAGCAGAAGCGCTTTGCCATTCACCTGCTCTCCGGCGAGCAGCAGGCCGAAGCCTATGCCTTCGCCAAGAAAGGCAAGGACAAGGCCGCCGGAATCGAGTGGCGCCTGAGCGAGCTGGGCAATCCGCTGCTGGCCAATGCCACGGCGATCATCGAGTGCGAGCTGTGGCGTGAATACGAAGGTGGCGACCACGCGATCATGGTCGGCAAGGTGCATAACCTCATCGTCCCTGAAAAGGCGCCACGGCCGATGGTCTACTGCCGCGGCAAGATGGCCAGCCTGCCAGCCTTCGCCTGAAGTCACCCTTTATATGACGGATGCCCAGGCATGCGTCGAGACACCTGACGCCTGCCCCGACAGGCGACACTTCCAAGCTTCGAGGAAAGCCCCATGAAATTTTCGTTGTTCGTGCACATGGAACGTTGGGATGAACAGGTCAGCCACCGCCAGCTGTTCGAAGACCTCACCGAACTGACCCTGATGGCCGAGCGCGGCGGTTTCAGCACCGTGTGGATCGGCGAACACCACGCCATGGAATACACCATCTCGCCAAGCCCGATGCCGCTGCTGGCCTACCTGGCCGCACGCACCGAGACCATTCGCCTGGGTGCCGGCACCATCATCGCGCCGTTCTGGAACCCCATCCGCGTGGCGGGCGAATGCGCGTTGCTCGATGTGATCAGCAATGGCCGCATGGAAGTGGGCCTGGCTCGCGGCGCCTATCAATTCGAATTCGACCGCATGGCCGGCGGCATGCCCGCCACCGACGGCGGCAAAGCCCTGCGCGAGATGGTCCCGGCCGTGCGCAAGCTGTGGGCAGGCGACTACGCCCACGACGGCGAGGTCTATAAGTTCCCCACCTCCACCAGCGTGCCCAAGCCGGTCCAGAAGGGCCAACCGCCAATGTGGATCGCCGCCCGCGACCCGGATTCGCACAACTTCGCGGTGAAGAACGGCTGCAACGTCATGGTCACCCCGCTAATGAAGGGTGACGAAGAAGTGCTGGACCTGAAGAACAAGTTCCAGACCGCCCTGGACAACAACCCCGACGTACCACGCCCACAACTGATGGTGCTGCGCCACACCCATGTGCACAGCCCATCTGACCCTGAGGGCTGGAAGATCGGTGCCCAGGCCATCTCACGCTTCTACCGCACCTTCGATGCCTGGTTCGGCAACAAGACCACTCCGGTCAACGGCTTCCTGGAGCCAAGCCCTGAATCGAAGTTTGCCGAAGTGCCGGCGTTCGAGCTGGAGAACATCCGCAAGAACACCATGATCGGCACACCTGAGCAAATCATCGCGCGCATCAAGTACTACCAGGAGCTGGGCGTCGATGAGTTCAGCTTCTGGTGCGACAACAGCTTGCCCCATGCCGAGAAGAAGAAGTCGCTCGAGTTGTTCATCAAGGAAGTGGTCCCGGCGTTCGCCTGATTCCCCGGCGGCGAGCGGCGAGCTGCAAGAAACAGCAGCGCGCGCGGCTTGGAGCTCGGAGCTTCCCGCTTGCCGCTCGATTCTGAAGAGAAATTCTACCGCCCTCTTGCACAACCAATATTATGGTATACCATCAGACAGCAAGAGCTGATAACCCTCACCAGGAGCCATCCATGAGTTTCGAAATCCGCAAGATCGTCACCTACTCCGAAGAGACCCGCATCGAAGGCGGCAAGGCCACCGACAAGCCGGTGACCATGGTCGGCCTGGCCGTGGTGATCAAGAACCCGTGGGCCGGTCGCGGTTTCGTCGAAGACCTCAAGCCCGAGATCCGCGCCAACTGCTCCGAGCTGGGCGCTCTGATGGTCGAGCGCCTGTGCGCAGCGATCGGCGGTGCCGACAAGATCGAGGCCTACGGCAAAGCTGCCGTGGTCGGTGCCGACGGTGAGATCGAGCACGCCTCCGCCGTCATCCATACCCTGCGCTTTGGCAACCATTACCGCGAAGCCGTGCAGGCCAAGAGCTACCTGAGCTTCACCAACAAGCGCGGCGGCCCAGGCACCTCGATCCAGATCCCGATGATGCAGAAGGACGATGAAGGTCTGCGCTCGCACTACATCACCCTGGAAATGCAGATCGAAGACGCCCCGCGTGCCGACGAGATCGTCGTGGTCCTGGGCGCGGCCGACGGGGGCCGGCTGCACCCGCGCATCGGCAATCGCTACATCGACCTGGAAGAA
The DNA here is from genome assembly GCF_900102675.1 of Pseudomonas guariconensis. Classification (GTDB taxonomy): domain Bacteria; phylum Pseudomonadota; class Gammaproteobacteria; order Pseudomonadales; family Pseudomonadaceae; genus Aquipseudomonas; species Aquipseudomonas guariconensis. Next base: position 48,267 of record NZ_FMYX01000001.1, on the reverse strand, counting down.
CTGGCCGCCGAGAAGGCCAACGCTCAATAACAACAACCAGACGGGCCGGGGCGTTGCGTGCAAGCACTGCCGCCACGCCCGACCTTCAAGGAGCGCCCTCCATGATTCAGCCTGTTGCTGAACGTACACCCGCCGGGACCAGCTACCTGAGCCTCGGCCAGGGCCACCCCGTGGTGCTGATCCACGGCGTAGGCCTGAACAAGGAAATGTGGGGCGGACAGTTCGTGGGCTTGGCCGGTGACTACCGCGTCATCGCCTACGACATGCTCGGCCACGGCCAGAGCCCGCGCCCCGACGCCGACACCGGCCTTGCCGGCTATGCCGCGCAACTGGCCGAACTGCTCGACCACCTGCAGATCCCGCAGGCCACGGTCATCGGTTTCTCCATGGGTGGCCTGGTCGCCCGCGCCTTCGCCCTGCACTACCCTGCACGCCTGACGGCGCTGGTGGTGCTCAACAGCGTGTTCAACCGCAGCCCCGAGCAGAGCGCCGGCGTCATCGCCCGCGCCGCCCAGGCCGCCGAACACGGCCCCGACGCCAATGCCGAAGCGGCGCTGGCGCGTTGGTTCAGCCGCGAATACCAGGCCGCCAATCCGGCCCAGGTCGCGGCCATTCGTCAGACCCTGGCCGGTAACGACCCGCAGGGCTATCTGACCACCTATAAATTGTTCGCCACCCAAGACATGTATCGCGCCGATGACCTGGGCAGCATCCAGGTACCGGCCCTGATCGCCACCGGCGAGCACGACCTGGGCTCGACCCCGGAGATGACCCGCCAGCTGGCAGCGCGTATCCCCGGTGCCCGCAGCGTGGTGCTGGCCGAGCAACGCCACATGATGCCGGTCGAAGCGCCACGGGAGGTCAACAAGATGCTGCTGGACTTCCTGGCGCACGCCCGCACCCTCAACGAATCCGCCAAGGGGATTGTTGCATGACCCTCGTACGTTTCCAGATGTGCATCGACGGCCAATGGTGCGATGCACAGAGCGGCAAGACCTTCGACAGCCTCGACCCGGCCACCGCCAAGGCCTGGGCGCAACTGCCGGACGCCGATGAAGCCGATGTGGAGCTGGCCGTGCAGGCCGCCCAGCGCGCCTTCGAAAGCGCCGCATGGCGCGGCCTGACCGCGACCGCGCGGGGCAAACTGCTGCGCCGGCTGGGCGATCTGATCGCCGAGAACAAAGAGCACCTGGCCCAGCTGGAAAGCCGCGACAACGGCAAGCTGATCCGCGAGACCCGCGGACAGGTCGGCTACCTGCCGGAGTTCTTCCACTACACCGCAGGGCTTGCCGACAAGCTCGAAGGCGGCACCCTGCCGCTGGACAAGCCTGACCTGTTCGCCTACACCGTGCACGAGCCGATCGGCGTAGTGGCTGGGATCATTCCCTGGAACAGCCCGCTGTACCTGACCGCCATCAAGCTCGCCCCTGCCCTGGCGGCCGGCAACACCATCGTGCTCAAGCCTTCCGAGCACGCCTCGGCGACCATCCTGGAGCTGGCCCGCCTGGCCCATGAAGCCGGCTTCCCGGCAGGCGTGGTCAACGTGGTGACCGGTTTCGGCCCGAGCACCGGCGCAGCGCTCACCCGCCATCCGCTGGTGCGCAAGATCGCCTTTACCGGCGGCGCCGCCACCGCCCGCCATGTAGTGCGCAGCAGCGCCGAGAACTTCGCCAAGTTGTCTCTGGAGCTGGGCGGCAAGTCGCCGAACATCATCTTCGCCGACGCCGACCTGGACAGTGCGATCAACGGCGCGGTGGCCGGCATCTATGCCGCCTCCGGCCAGAGCTGCGTGGCAGGTTCGCGCCTGCTGGTGCAGGACGAAATCTTCGATGAATTCGTCTCGCGCCTGGTCGAGCGCGCCAAGCGCATTCGTATCGGCAACCCGCAGGACGACGCCAGCGAAATGGGCCCGATGGCCACCGCCCAGCAATTGGCTGTGGTCGAAGGCCTGGTCGCCGCGGCCAAGGCCGAGGGTGCCAAGCTGCACCTGGGCGGCAAGCGCGCCGAGGTCGAGGGTGACGGCTGGTTCTACGAGCCGACCCTGTTCGAGTGCGACAGCAACTCGATGAAGATCATGCAGGAAGAAGTCTTCGGTCCCGTGGCGGCGGTGATCCGCTTCAAGACCGAAGAACAGGCCCTGGCGATCGCCAACGACTCACAGTTCGGCCTCGCCGCCGGTATCTGGACCCGCGACCTGGGCCGCGCCCACCGCCTGGCGCGCGACGTGCGCTCGGGGATCATCTGGGTCAACACCTACCGCGCGGTCTCGGCCATGGCGCCGATTGGTGGCTTCAAGAACAGCGGCTACGGCCGCGAGAGCGGCATCGACTCGGTGCTCGCCTATACCGAGCTGAAGACGGTGTGGATCAACCTCTCCACCGCGCCCATGCCCGACCCGTTCGTGATGCGTTAACGAGGTAGCACCAAGATGATCGAACCTGGCATCTACAAAGACGTGATGGGCTCCTTCCCGTCCGGCGTCACGGTGGTCACCACCCTGGACGCCGAAGGCGGCATCGTCGGCATCACCGCCAGCGCGTTCAGCGCGCTGTCGATCGACCCGGCGCTGGTGCTGTTCTGCCCCAACTACGCCTCCGACACCTACCCGATCCTGCGTGACAGCAAGCAATTCGCCATTCACTTGCTGTCCGCCGACCAGACCGCCGAGGCCTATGCCTTCGCCGGCAAGGGCAAGGACAAGGCCAACGGCATCGAGTGGCACCTGAGCGAGCTGGGCAACCCTCTGCTGGCCAAGGCCACGGCAATCATCGAATGTGAACTGTGGCGCGAGTACGACGGCGGTGACCACGCGATCATCGTTGGCCAGGTGAAGAACCTGGTGCTGCCGCCCGAACCGGTCACGCCGATGGTCTATCACAAGGGCAAGCTCGGCGCGCTGCCGCCGCTGGGTTGAGACCTGAACGGACGGCGTTGGTCTACCCGCGAATAAACCAACGCCGTTCCCTGTTTCCGGGGGCCGCGCATCCTCCCCCTCACCTTCGGTTGCGGCCCCTTTTTTCATGCAGGAGCACGGCAATGAGCAACGAGAAGTACGAGAAAGGCCTGAAGATCCGCACCCAAGTGCTGGGCGAGGACTATGTCAACCGCTCGATCCAGAACGCCGACGACTTCAGCAAGCCCTTGCAGGAGCTGGTCACCGAGTATTGCTGGGGCCACGTCTGGGGCCGCGACGGCTTGTCGCTCAAAGAGCGCAGCATGATAAACTTGGCCATGATTTCCGCGCTCAACCGGCCCCACGAGCTCAAGCTGCACATTCGCGGCGCCTTGCGAAATGGCCTGAGCCGTGAACAGATACGCGAGATCCTGCTCCAGGTCGGCATTTATTGCGGCGTGCCCGCGGCGGTGGACAGCTTCCGCCTGGCCCGCGAAGCGTTCGCCGAGGCCGATGCGGAGTCAACCCGTTAACAGCGGGCTGTTCGAACCACGCAAGGAGAGCGCCCCAGGTTCGTGGTGCTCTCAAGTTGTGGCCAGGCAGCCTCATTCAGAGCGCAATCGATGAAACGCCAGCCTCTCGACGACAGCTTCAAGGTCAACCGCAACCCCGTTACCCTGCGCGAAATCGTACTCGACAAACTGCGCGGGGCGATCATGAACTTCCACCTGCTGCCCGGCGATCGCCTGGTCGAGCGCGACCTGTGCGACCGCCTCGGTGTCAGCCGCACCTCGGTGCGTGAAGCCCTGCGCCACCTGGAATCCGAAGGCCTGGTGGAATTCGCCGATGCCAAGGGCCCACGGGTGGCGATCATCACGCTCGAAGACGCCCGCGACATCTATGAACTGCGCTGCGTGCTCGAAGGCCTGATCGTCCAGCTGTTCACCCTCAATGCCAAGGCCAAGGACATCCGCGCCCTGGAGCGCGCCCTGGAGGTCAACCGCGAAGCCCTCGAAGAAGGCGAGCTGCAACAGGTGCTCGAATCGGTGCAAGGCTTCTACGACGTGCTCCTGGAAGGCTCCGGCAACCAAGTCGCCGCCCAGCAGTTGCGCCAGTTGCAGGCACGCATCAGCTACCTGCGCGCCACCTCGGTGTCCCAGCAGAACCGTCGCGGCGCCAGCAACCGGGAAATGGAAAAGATCGTCGAGGCGATCAAGACCGGCAATCCCCAGCTCGCCCACCAGGCCTCGGTCGACCATGTGCGCGCCGCCGCCAAGGTGGCTCTGGATTACCTGCGCCAGAAGCAGGACGACAACGCCAAGGTCCGTGACATCGTCGAACCCCTGGCCCTCAAAGATCCTCGCATAGGCCGCTGATCATGCCCACCGCCCCGCGCTACTGCCCGCACTGCACCACTGCGCTTGCCCGGGGCGTTCCCAGCGGCGACACCCACGAGCGCCTGCATTGCACCGGGTGCGGCTACGTCCACTACATCAACCCCAAGATCATCGCTGGATGCATCATCGAGCGTGACGGCAAGTACCTGTTGTGCCAGCGCGCGATCCCGCCACGCCCCGGCACCTGGACCTTGCCGGCAGGCTTCATGGAGGCCGGCGAAACCACCGAACAGGCGGCCCTGCGCGAGGTCTGGGAAGAAAGCGGCGTGCGCGGCGAGATCGTCTCGCCCTATTCGATCTTCAGCGTGCCCAAGATCAGCGAGGTGTACATCATCTTCCGCGCCATCGCCACGGAAGAGACCGGCCAGCACGGCCCCGAGACCCTCGCCTACCGCTTCTTCGAGCCCGACCAGATCCCCTGGGACGAGATCTACTACCCCGCCATCCGGCAGATTCTCGAGCGCTATATCCTCGAACGCCAGGCGGGGGTCTATGGCATCTACATGGGCAACGACGATACCGGCAAGGTGCATTTCATCCGCTGATCGACGCGCCCCGCGTCACAGCCGGCAGCTTCAGCGCATCTGCCCTGCAATCAGCCCCAGCGCAATCAGGATCATCACCAGCCCCGACACTCGCCCCACGACCTTGGCCGCCGCCGGCCGAGTGCGCAGCACGGCCTTGGCCCCGTAACCCACCATCAGGTACACCACCAGCGAACTGGCCAAGTGCACCAGGCCCAGCAGCAATATCTGCATCCACACCGGCCAGCTCGATGCCGGGTCGGTGAATTGCGGCAACAGCGCAACGAACAGCAAGAACACCTTGGGGTTCAGTCCGCTCACGCAAAACCCTTTCAGTGCCCAGCGCGATCCGCTCTCCTGGCTGTGCGATGCGCCCGCCTGTGGCACCGACGGACTCAGCAACAAGTTGGCGCCCAACCACAGCAGGTAGATGCAACCGGCCAACGTCAGCAACGACAGCGCCAGCGGATGCCCGGCGATCAAGCTGCCCACCCCCGCCGCAACGATCAAGGTCGCCGCAAAATGCCCCGACAGCATCCCTGCCACCGCTGGCATCACCCAGCGTCCGCGCATGCCCGCCGAGATGGCATAGGCCCAGTCCGCGCCAGGGGTGATCACGAACAACATCGACACAGCCCAGAACGCCGTCAACACACTGATTGCCACGTTGAATCTTCCTTCACACTCGATTGGGTGAAAAAAGAGTACGGATTTCAACGGGGGATTTTCTTTCGTATATTCCCGCCATCGCTCAAAAAAATGGAAGGTTCTCCCTCGTGGACAGAACAGATCGAAAGATTCTTGCCGAGCTACAAAAAGACGGTCGCCTCTCGGTGACCGAACTGGCCGATCGTGTAGGCCTGAGCCTCTCGCCCTGCCACCGTCGTCTCAAAGCCTTGGAAGAATCCGGCGCTATCCTGGGCTATCACGCACGCCTGGCGCCCAGCGCGCTGGGCCTGAACTTCGCCGCACTGGTGTTCGTCACCCTGCGCGAGGTCACCCGCCAACCGGTAGCGGATTTCGAGGCTGCGGTGGCAGCGATCCCACAGATCGTCGAAGCCCAGCGTCTGTTCGGCGACCCGGACTACCTGCTGCATGTGGTCACTCGCGATCTGCCGGCGTTTCAGAAGCTGTACGACGAACAGCTCACCAGCATCCCCAATGTGCAGCGGCTGAGCTCCACCTTGGTCATGAAGGAAGTGCTGCAGGATCGGCAATTGCCCATGTAGGCCTCCTCAGAATTCGCGTACCTTGAACATCCGCTCGTCATAGACGAAATCGAGCACCTCGCGCACCCGGATGTGCGCCGCGGCCGGGTGCAGGGGGTTGACCACCAGGTTGCGTTCAAGCTGCAACACCACCGAGGGCACGACCAGACCCAAATGGCTGCGGGCCTGGAGCCAGCGCGTGCCATACGCCATGCTGGGGCTGTCGGCGGGCAGCGCATCCCAGCCGGGCGGCAGGTCCTGCGGCCCGGGCGCCAGGTACAGGGCGGGGTCGTCAGGCAGTTCGAAGCAGGTGATCTTCAAGGGAAACTGCGGACGCCCGGCGGCATGCACGAACGTCTCCAAGGTGCAGATCGCCGGTGATAGCCCCATGTACAGCGCAGGGACATCGACCTGGTTCCAACGGCCACCAACCAAGGCCGCTCCCTTGCCGCTCAGGTCATCGGCCCGGGAGGCCTTGGCCACACGCCAGGCCAGCATCAGACGACGCCGCCCCACTCCAGGGCCGCCAGCACCCGACGCACTTGCCGTGCACCGATCTCGGTCTGGCACAGCATCACCGGCGTCATGACGCCAAGGGCATCGTTGGGTCGGGACATCCAGGCCACAGCCTGTTCCTCACTCTCGAACACCGCCACGGCCTGGTGGGTGATCTCGGCGATCCGGTCCAGACGCTCGGATGCCACGGCATCGAGTGGCTGGTTGTCCCGCACACGGCGTTCAAGGGTCGAGATCGAGGCATTGAACAGTTCGGCCACTTGTTTTTCGGGCAAGCCGAACAAGCGCTTGACCTCCAGGTAGAGCTTGGCGGACAAGCCGTCGCGGATCTGCGCCAGGCGCTGTGCTTCGGTGCGTTGGTCATGAGTCTGTGTATAGCCCCAGAACACCCCGGCGGTTTCGCTGCCTGACGTGGCCTTGCGTCCGCCTTCGATGGTGGCGTAACGCGCGCGGCGTGGCGTGGGCTTTTTGGTGGTCTCGATCATGGAAAGCCTCATTTGATGAGTCCCAAACGTCAAATGAAGGATACACCCCCTGCCCGGCCCTTGCATCGGCCGTTTGCTAACCGTTTGTCAGCCTTAGTTTTTTTAACGTTTGTAGGCACATATTTACTAATTTATCGATCCGCTCCCACCCCTCATGATCGCGCTTACAAGAACGCGTCGCCCTTTGCCGGCCCGCACCCGGGCACATTCCTGCGCCCCTCCCTGCCTTGGAGTCCGTCATGACCCGTGCAGCTACATCGGCCCCTCTCATAGAAAAACACACGATCGGATACGTGCCCCCGCAAGACCGCCATGGAAAGGTAAGGGATCTGTTCACCCTCTGGTTCGGGGGCAACATCGCCCCCCTGCCGATTGTCACCGGCGCCTTGGGCGTGCAGTTGTTCCACCTCAACCTGGTGTGGGGCATCGTCGCCATCCTGGTCGGCCATTTGGTCGGCGGCGTGTTGATGGCGCTGCACTCGGCCCAGGGCCCACAGATGGGCATCCCGCAGATGATCCAGAGCCGCGCCCAGTTCGGCTCGCTCGGCGCACTGTTGGTGGTGGTGATCGCCGGGGTCATGTACATCGGTTTCTTCGCCTCCAACATCGTGCTGGCCGGCAAGTCGCTGCATGGCGTGGTCGATACCGTGCCGGTCCCGGTGGGCATCGTCATCGGCGCGCTGGGTTCGGGCATCATCGGCATCATCGGCTATCGCTTCATCCATGTGCTAAACCGCATCGGCACCTGGGTGCTGGGCATCGGCATCGTGGTGGGCTTTGGCTACATCTTCAGCCACGTGCAAAGCGATGACTTCCTGACCCGCGGCAGCTTCAACATCTCCGGCTGGCTGGCCACCGTGTCGCTGGCAGCGCTGTGGCAGATCGCCTTCGCCCCGTATGTGTCGGACTACTCGCGCTACCTACCGGCCGACGTGAAGGTGTCCTCGACCTTCTGGACCACCTACCTGGGCTCGGCCTTGGGCTCGAGCCTGTCGTTCGTGTTCGGTGCGGTGGCGGTACTGGCGATCCCGGCGGGCATGGACACCATGGATGCCGTCAAGCTCGCCACCGGCGCCATCGGCCCACTGATGCTGGTGCTGTTCCTGCTCAGCGTGATCAGCCACAACGCCCTTAACCTGTATGGCGCGGTACTGTCGATCATCACCTTGGTACAGACCTTCGCCTATCGCTGGATCCCCACCGCCAAGAGCCGCGCGGTACTGTCGCTGGTCGTGCTGGCGGCATGCTGCGTGGTGGCGGTATTCGCCTCGGCGGACTTCATCGGCCACTTCGTCGACATGGTCCTGGTGCTGTTGGTGGTGTTGGTGCCCTGGACGGCGATCAACCTGATCGATTTCTACGTCATTCACAAAGGCGACTATGACATCCAGTCGATCTTCAAGGTCGACGGGGGCATCTACGGGCGCTACAACCCCCAGGCATTGATCGCCTACGCGGTGGGTATCGCAGTGCAGATCCCATTCATGAACACCCCGCTGTACGTAGGCCCGGTATCCGCCCACATCGATGGCGCCGACCTGTCGTGGCTGGTGGGCCTGCTGGTCACCTCGCCACTGTACTGGTGGCTGGCGACCCGCGACAGCGCCTACCGCCGCCGGCAAATGAGCGCCAAACTCGCCGCTGGCGTCTGAGCACTCAACGACACCTGACCCCAGAAGACCCGCCATGGCGGGTCTTCTGTTCTTCTTGATTTGCGACAACCCCTACAGCGACGCTTGATTCACCTGATGGTGACCAACGCAACCGATCGCCAGCATGCCCGCTCCTCGGACAAGGAGTTCCCCATGCAAAAACTTCCATTGGTCAAATTCATCGCCCCTCGCATCAACCGCAAGCTCGTCACCACCGTCACCCTCCCGGTACTCGCCCTTGGCGGCCTGGCTGTGCTGTTCAATAGCGTGTTTTTCTACAACGAAGCGGGTCAGATGACCCATGTGCGCACGATCTTCGGCGAAGAGAAAGTGGTCGAGGACGTGGGCTACGCCACCAAGTGGTTCGGACGCAGCACGGTCTGGCGCCGCACCATCGGGGTCCAGTCCGCACTGCAAGCGGACATCCAGGAGGACAGGCGTAGCGGGCAGCCTTCGATCGTCCTGCCAAACCTGCCCATCGTGTTCCTGGGCAACGTCGATGCAAAGGCCGAGTTCAGCACGCAGTTTCGCCTGCCATCGGGCGAGGCCTTCCTCAAGATCGCCCAGGAATACCGAACGCCAGACAACTTCCTGCAACGCGCCTTGCTGCCCGCGGTCAAGGAAACCCTCCAGGCCACAGCCTCGTTGATGAGCGCAGACGATTACTACGCGGGTAACCGCAGCCACTTCGGCGCCGAATTCGAAAACCAGTTGCGCAATGGCCTGTACCTCACCAGCCGCAAGGAAGTGCGTATCAAGCGCGACGCCTTGCCGGCACAGACCGCCATCCTGCAGGCCGGTACCGACCAGGGCAGCTTCGGCGACAACACCGCCACCCGCTTCATCATCGAGAAGAAACTCGACAAGCACGGCCAGGAGCTACGCAAGCAGCAGCAATTTCGCCTGTATGGCGTAGAAGTCGTCGATGCGCGGGTCACCCACATCGACCCCAACCCTCAGTACCAGCAACGGATGGTCCGGGTGCAACAGGCCTTGGCGGAACTGGCGGTGGCCCGGCAGAACCGCCTCAAGGAAGAGGAAGAAAAGGAGCTGGTGTCCGCCCGGGGAGCCAAGGATGTCGAGGCCAAGCGTCAGGAAAGCCTGCGCCAGCAGATCGAACGCACGACCGAGGCCGAGACGGAAAAACAGCTCACACTGATCAACGCCGAGCGAGAAAAGCGGCGTGCCGAGATCGACAAACAGACAGCCGAACTGCTGCGCGACAAGGCCCGGGTCAATGCCGAGGCCACCAAGATCACCGCCGACGCCGAAGCCTACGCCCGTGAGGCGTCCCTGAAGGCTGACGGTGCCTTGCAGAACAAGCTCGATGCGCTGGTGCAGATCAACAAGGCCTGGGCCGATGCCGCCGCCAGAGCCCCGGTGCCCAATGTGATGATGGGCGGCACGGAAGCGGGCATCGGTCGCCAGGATGAAATGAACAAGCTCATGAGTGTACTGGCCACCAAGGCAGCCAAGGACCTCGCAATCGATCTCAAGACGCCCTGAGCCCTGCACTCATTGCGCCTTGTAGTTTCAGGGCGCAATGCCCTCGACGATGATCACCTCGGCCGTCGCCACTCCCTGCCGATGCCGGCAAGCCTCCTGGTATGCCTCGGACCGGTAGCACGCCACCGCTTGTTCGTATGAATCGAACTCGATCACCACGCTACGCTGTGGCGTGGGCCGTCCTTCCATCGCCTCGCTGCGCCCGCCACGGGCCAGCAGGCGCCCGCCGAACGCGGCGAAGGCCGCGGGGGCGCGCTGGGTGTAGTGCTGGTACTGCTCAGGGTCGGTGACATTCACGTGGGCAATCCAGTAGGCCTTCATCCATCGCTCTCCTGTGAACGGTTATTTGTGTATGATGGTATACCATAAAAATCACCCTACCACAGCGAGTGTGCAGCATGGCTTTCAACAGCATCGAAGAACTCCTCGAGGACTACCGCCAGGGCAAGATGGTCCTGCTGGTGGACGACGAGGACCGTGAAAACGAAGGCGACCTGCTGATCGCCGCCGAGCGCTGTGACGCCCAGGCCATCAACTTCATGGCCCGCGAGGCACGCGGGCTGATCTGCCTGACCCTGACCGACGAGCACTGCCAGCGTCTGGGCCTGGAGCAGATGGTGCCGGCCAACGGCAGTGTGTTCAGCACAGCGTTCACCGTCTCTATCGAAGCCGCCACCGGCGTCACCACAGGCATCTCGGCCGCCGACCGAGCCCGTACCGTCGCCGCCGCCATGGCGCCCGACGCACGTCCTGAGGACCTCGTCCAACCAGGGCATATCTTCCCCTTGCGCGCCCGCGAAGGCGGCGTGCTGACCCGCGCCGGGCACACCGAAGCCGGCTGCGACCTGGCGCGCCTGGCCGGATTCACCCCCGCCTCGGTGATCGTCGAAGTGCTCAACGACGACGGCACCATGGCGCGCCGCCCGGACCTGGAAGTGTTCGCCGAACGCCACGGCATCAAGATCGGCACCATCGCCGACCTGATCCACTACCGGCTGAGCAACGAGCAGACCATCAAACGCATCGGCGAGCGCGAACTGCCCACCGTGCACGGTACCTTCCGCCTGGTGACCTACGAAGATCGCATCGACGGTGGCGTGCACATGGCCATGGTGATGGGTGATATCCGTCGAGAACAGCCGACCCTGGTACGGGTGCATGTCATCGACCCCTTACGCGACCTGGTCGGCGCCGAATACGCAGGGCCCGCCAACTGGACTTTGTGGGCAGCCTTGCAAAAGGTCGCCACCGAAGGCACGGGCGTGGTGGTGATCCTGGCCAACCACGAGTCCTCCCAGGCCCTGCTCGAACGCGTGCCGCAGCTGACCCAGCCGATCAAGCCATTCCAACGAGGCCAGTCGAAGGTCTACTCCGAAGTGGGCACTGGCGCCCAGATTCTCCAGGACTTGGGCGTGGGCAAACTGCGACACCTGGGGCCACCGCTCAAATACGCAGGCCTGGCCGGATACGAGCTGGAGGTGGTGCAGAGCATTCCCTTCGAGCCCGCCGAGTTCAACTGAGCCGACACCCGTGACAGCCACCGTCCTGCTCTGCGGTGTGCTTCGCGGGTAAACACACAACCCACCGCTTGAGAACGCCACGCCGTCCCCCTGGAGGACGGCGTGGCGTTTCGCTGAGTGGGGCCGGCGTTTTTAGTGATGGCCGGTCGCCTTCGACCTCTTGCGAAAAGTTTGGAATACCATAATATGATATCCCGTAGACCTTAGATTTCCGGCCGCACCTACACTTCAAACAACGGCCACGCGACATCGTTGGAAAGCTGCTCCCCGAATACATGGCGGGCGACAGGAAGCCCGCTCAAATAACAAAAGCAATGAGGGCGTTAACCATGCTGTTGAGCAAACGAGTCACCGCAGTGCTGTCCGCCAGCCTGCTCTCCCTGGCCTGCCAAGCCACCCTGGCTGCTGACAGCATGAGCTTCGTCAGCTGGGGCGGCACCACCCAGGACGCCCAGAAACAGGCATGGGCCGAACCCTTCAGCGAAAGCAGCAAGATCAAGGTCGTGCAGGACGGCCCCACCGACTACGGCAAGCTCAAGGCCATGGTCGAGAGCGGCAACGTGCAGTGGGACGTGGTCGATGTCGAAGCCGATTTCGCCCTGCGCGCCGCCAGCGAAGGCTTGCTTGAGCCTTTGGACTTCACCACGATCCAGCGCGACCGCATCGACCCGCGATTCGTTTCCGACCATGGCGTCGGCTCGTTCTTCTTCTCCTTCGTGCTCGGCTACAACGAAGGCAAGCTCGGCGCCAACAAGCCGGTGGACTGGTCGGCCCTGTTCGACACCAAGACCTACCCCGGCAAGCGCGCCCTGTACAAATGGCCGAGCCCCGGTGTCTTGGAGCTGGCCCTGCTGGCCGACGGCGTACCGGCGGACAAACTCTACCCCCTGGACCTGGACCGCGCCTTCAAGAAGCTCGACACCATCAAGAAAGACATCGTCTGGTGGGGCGGCGGCGCCCAGTCCCAGCAACTGCTTGCCTCCGGTGAAGCCTCGCTCGGGCAGTTCTGGAACGGTCGGGTCTACGCCTTGCAGCAGGACGGTGCGCCGGTGGGCGTGAGCTGGAAGCAGAACCTGGTCATGGCCGATTTCCTGGTCATTCCCAAGGGCGCCAAGAACAAGGACGCGGCCATGAAGTTCTTGGCCAACGCCAGCAGCGCCAAGGGGCAAGCGGACTTTGCCAATCTCACCGCCTACGCCCCGGTCAACCTCGACAGCATCGCCCAGCTCAAGCCGGAGCTGGCACCGAACCTGCCGACTGCCTATGCCCAGGACCAGGTGACCCTGGACTTCGCCTACTGGGCGAAGAACGGCCAGGCCATCGCGGCCCGCTGGAATGAGTGGCTGGTCAAATGAAAGTCGCCATCAACGCCTTGCACAACGCCCAAGGTGCCCCTAGCGGCACCGGCGCCCCGGGAGCGGCCGTGCGCCGCCCTCCCCTGAGCCAGCGCTGGCGGGGCAGCCGCAATCTGCTGCCGGCGCTGCTTTTCCTGGGCCTGTTCTTCTTCGCCCCGCTGATTGGCCTGTTGCTGCGCGGGGTGTTGGAGCCCGTACCGGGGCTAGGCAACTATGAACAGTTGTTCGCCAATTCGGCTTATGCGCGGGTGCTGTTCAACACCTTCTCTGTGGCGGGCTTGGTGACCCTGATCAGCGTGCTGCTGGGCTTCCCGCTGGCTTGGGCGATCACCCTGGTGCCGCGCGGCTGGGGCCGCTGGCTGCTGAACATCGTACTGTTGTCGATGTGGACCAGCCTGCTGGCCCGCACCTACTCCTGGCTGGTGCTGCTGCAGGCCTCGGGGGTGATCAACAAGGTGTTGATGGCGCTGGGCATCATCGATGCGCCGCTGGAGATGGTGCACAACCTCACAGGCGTGGTGATCGGCATGAGCTACATCATGATTCCGTTCATCGTGCTGCCGCTGCAGGCGACCATGCAGGCCATCGACCCGATGGTCCTGCAGGCCGGCTCGATCTGCGGCGCGAGCCCTTGGACCAACTTCTGGAAGGTGTTCATCCCACTGTGCCGCTCGGGGCTGTTCTCCGGCGCGCTGATGGTGTTCGTCATGTCGCTCGGTTACTACGTGACCCCCGCCCTGCTCGGCGGCGCACAGAACATGATGCTGCCTGAATTCATCGTCCAGCAGGTGCAATCGTTCCTCAACTGGGGCCTGGCCAGCGCCGCCGCTGCGTTGCTGGTACTGATCACCCTGGTGCTCTTCTACTTCTACCTGAAGCTGCAGCCGGAATCCCCGGTCGGCAACGCGAGGTAAACCGCCATGCTCCTGACTCCCAATGCCATGGGCCGGCCGCTGCGCACGGGCCTGTACCTGACCACCGGGGTGATCGCGGCCTTCCTGCTGCTGCCGATCCTGTTCATCGTGCTGCTGTCGTTCGGCTCGTCCCAGTGGCTGGTGTTCCCCCCACCCGGCTGGACCTTGAAGTGGTACGGCCAGTTCTTCTCCAACCCCGAGTGGATGGACGCTGCCCTGGCCAGCCTCAAGGTGGCCGTGCTCACCACGATCTGCGCCGTACTGCTGGGCCTGCCCACGGCCTTTGCCCTGGTACGCGGACGCTTCCCAGGCCGCGAGCTGCTGTATGGCCTGTTCACCCTGCCGATGATCGTGCCGCTGGTGATCATCGCCGTGGCGGTGTACGCGCTGTTCCTCAAGCTCGGCTACACCGGCACGCTGTTCTCCTTCGTGGTCAGCCACGTCATCGTCGCGCTGCCTTTCACCATCATCTCGATCATCAACTCGCTCAAGCTGTTCGACCAGTCGATCGAGGACGCCGCGGTGATCTGCGGCGCCTCGCGCTTGCAGGCGATCTTCAAGGTGACCTTCCCGGCGATCCGTCCAGGGATGATCGCCGGTGGCCTGTTCGCCTTTTTGGTCTCTTGGGACGAGGTGGTGCTCAGCGTGATGATGGCCAGCCCAACCCTGCAGACCCTGCCCGTGAAGATGTGGACCACCCTGCGCCAGGACCTGACCCCAGTGATCGCCGTCGCCTCGACGCTGCTGATCGGCCTGTCGGTCCTGGTCATGGTCATCGCCGCCGCCCTGCGCCGGCGCAACGAAGTCAGCGCCTGAGCGCCCGGAGACAACAACAATGAGTGCAGTGATGAAAGATGCCGCGCCCGCCAAGACCCTGGTCAGCCTGCGCAACCTGAACAAGCACTACGGCGACTTCGCCGCGGTGGACAACATCAACCTGGAGATCCAGGACGGCGAGTTCCTGACGTTCCTTGGCTCCAGCGGCTCGGGCAAGTCCACCACCCTGTCCATGCTGGCAGGCTTCGAGACCCCCAGCAGCGGCGAAATCCTGGTGGACGGCCAATCGCTGGTGAAAGTGCCGCCGCACAAGCGTGACATCGGCATGGTGTTCCAGCGCTACTCGCTGTTCCCGCACCTGTCGGTGCGCGACAACATCGCCTTCCCCCTGGCGATCCGCAAGCAGAGCGCCGCCGAGACCGCCAAGCGGGTCGACGCCATGCTCAAGCTGGTGCAGCTGGAAAAGTTCGCCCACCGCCGCCCCGCCCAGCTCTCCGGTGGTCAGCAGCAACGCGTGGCCATTGCCCGGGCGCTGGTGTACGAGCCGCGCATCCTGCTGATGGACGAGCCCCTGGGCGCGCTGGACAAGAAGCTGCGCGAAGACCTGCAGGACGAACTGCGCCAGTTGCACCGCCGCCTGGGGATCACCATCGTCTACGTGACCCACGACCAGGAAGAAGCCATGCGCCTGTCCCAGCGCATCGCGATCTTCAGCCACGGCAAGATCGTCGGCCTGGGCACGGGTTATGACCTGTACCAGAACCCGCCGAATGCCTTCGTGGCATCGTTTTTGGGCAATTCCAACTTCCTGCGGGTCAAGGCCAGCAGCCATGGCGCGGCCGCGTTCGAAGGGCAGTCCTTGGCGATCCGCCTGACCACGGGCCTTAATGCCGGGCAGGATGCGCTGATCATGGTGCGCCCGGAAAAAGCCCTGGCCTTGAGCGCCGAGCAGGCAGCCCGCGAGCCATTGCCCGCCGGCTGGAACGAAGTGACCGCCAAGGTAGGGGAAGTGTTGTTCCTCGGCGAGAGCCAGACCTGCCATGTGGTGACTGTCGGCGGCACCGAAATGACCGTCAAGGCGCTGTCGGCAGCCGGCATGCCGATGCAGCCCGGAGATACCGTGAAGGTCCGCTGGGCAGTCGCTGATGCCTGCATCTACACCGAATGGGCCGAGAGTGACCTGAGCAAAGCTGCCGGAGCGCATTGAGCAGGGTCAGGCGCAGAGCGTACCGGCCCTTTCATGGCTAAGCCCGCTCCCACAGGCTCTGCGGTGCTCTCAATGACACCGCTGTCCCTGTGGGAGCGGGTTTACCCGCGAACGCAACAACGCTGAACATCAAGGCTCACACAGGCAGCTGATATCGCTCGGCGAAGTACTGCCGGAAGAACTCCACCGCCACCCGCACCTTGGCCGACCCGGCCAGGGGCGTGGTGTACACCGCCCAGATGTCCGCCGCCTGCTGGTAGTCCTCCAGCACCTGAACCAGTCGCCCGTCGGCAAGGTTGTCGTGCACATCCCACCATGAGCGCAACAGGATGCCCCGCCCATCCAGGCACCATTGGTGCGCCACCTCGCCATGGTTGCTGGACAACGGGCCGGTCACCCGCACGCTTTGCTCGCCGCCTGGTCCCTCCAGGTGCCATACACCAAACGGGTGGTCACGCTCCTTGATCACCAGGCAGTCATGGCTGGCCAGATCCGCCAGGCTTTTGGGCGTGCCCCTGCGCGCCAGGTAGCCAGGTGCCGCGCACAGCACCCGACGGTTGCGCGCCAGGAGCTTGGCGATCAGGTTCGGCGCAATGACGTTGCCCACGCGAATGTCCAGGTCCACCCCCTCGGCAATCAGGTCGATCAGGCGGTCATGCACATCCAGGCGGATATCCAGCTTCGGGTAGCGCGCCGCCAGCTCCGACAGCGCAGGCGCCACGAAGCGTCGGCCCAGCCCCAGGCTGCTGGCGATACGCAACTGCCCGGCCGGTTCGCGCTGGCCAGCGTTGAGGTCATCGTCCATGCGTTGCAGGGATTCGAAGATCTGCAACGCCCACTGGTACACCCGCTCGCCCTCCTCGCTCACCGTCACCCGCCGGGTGGTGCGGTGCAGCAGGCGCACACCGAGATTCTCCTCAAGCAGACGAATACGCTTGCTGACAAAGGCAGCCGACATGCCGCGCTCGTCGGCCACGGCGGCGAAGCTGGCGCGGCGCGCCACCTGCAGGAAGATATCCAGGTCGTCAAGGTTAGGCAGATTATTCACGATTCGTGCACCAAGAATTGATGATTCACCAGATTATCTCCGGTTAGCGTCCTTATAGCATGGCCAGCATCCGTTACCCAGAACAGCGAGTGCGCCCCCATGAGCAAGACTTTCAAAATCGCCGCCATCCCCGGTGACGGCATCGGCAACGAAGTCCTCCCCGAAGGCATCCGCGTGGTCGAAGCCGCCGCGCGCAAACATGGCCTGAACCTTGAGATCGAATTCTTCGAGTGGGCCAGCTGCGACTACTACCTGGCTCACGGCAAGATGATGCCCGACGACTGGTTCGAACAGCTCAAGGGCTTCGACGCCTTGTACTTCGGTGCGGTCGGCTGGCCAGACAAAGTCCCGGACCACATTTCCCTGTGGGGCTCGCTGCTCAAGTTCCGCCGCGACTTCGACCAGTACGTGAACATCCGTCCGGTTCGCCTGTTCCCTGGCGTGCCCTGCCCGCTGGCCAACAAGCAACCGGGTGACATCGACTTCGTGGTGATTCGCGAAAACACCGAAGGCGAATACTCCTCCCTGGGCGGTCGCATGTTCGAGAACACCGAGAACGAGTTCGTCCTGCAGGAGTCGGTGTTCACCCGCCGTGGTGTGGACCGCATCCTCAAGTACGCGTTCGACGTGGCCCAGACCCGCGAGCGCAAGCACGTCACCTCCGCGACCAAGTCCAACGGCATGGCCGTGAGCATGCCTTACTGGGACGAGCGCACCGCCGCCATGGCAGCCAACTACCCAGAGATCAGCTGGGACAAACAGCACATCGACATCCTCTGCGCCCGCTTCGTGCTGCAGCCGGAACGCTTCGACGTGGTGGTGGCGTCCAACCTGTTCGGCGACATCCTCTCGGATCTGGGCCCGGCCTGCGCGGGCACCATCGGTATCGCACCGTCGGCCAACCTCAACCCAGAGCGCAAGTTCCCATCGCTGTTCGAACCGGTACACGGCTCGGCGCCGGACATCTACGGCAAGAACATCGCCAACCCGATCGCCATGATCTGGTCCGGCGCGCTGATGCTCGAATTCCTCGGCAAGGACAGTGAAGACGCCCGCTACCAGGCCGCCCATGACGACATCCTCAAGGCCATCGAGACGGTCATCGCCAACGGCGATACCACCCGCGACATGGGCGGGAACCGCTCGACCCAGGAAGTCGGCAAGGCCATCGCAGAACTGCTGGGGGCCTGATTCGGCGGCGTCCATTAGCAAATAAACCCGCTCGCCAGGCCCCGCGACCCTGGAGGAGCGGGTTTACCCGCGAAATAGACGCCACCAACCATCAGATTGTCTGACGATCCTATTGCAGTTTTGCCCCATTTCAATGCACACTTCGTTAACCAAAAGATATGCGTAAACTTTAGGTTAACAGTCGAGGAAAAAAGCTCTATCTGACATGGACTTCCCAAGCGCTTAGCATTCCAAACGCTCCAGGAGACAATTGATGTCCCACAACAATAAAAAGATTGATGTGTTCCTGATTACCGTGAGCCTGATCGCTGTACTGCTCACTGTCATCGGCCTTGCTGCCTACCCCGCCCAAGCGGAAAGCATGGCCAACCACCTGTTCGAACTGTCCACCCGTACCTTCGGCACCAGCGTCCAGGTGCTGGTGTTCGGCAGTTCCCTGGCCGTTCTGTACCTTGCCTTCAGCAAGTACGGCAACATCCGCCTGGGCGCTGGCAAACCGGAATATTCCACGGCGACCTGGGTCTTCATGTTCATCTGCGCCGGCATGGGTTCCTCGACCCTGTACTGGGGCGTGATGGAATGGGCCTACTACTACCAGACCCCCGGTCTTAACATCGCCCCGATGTCGGCCCAAGCTCTGGAGTACAGCGTCAGCTACTCGTTCTTCCACTGGGGTATCAGCGCCTGGTCGATCTACGCCCTGGCCTCGCTGGCCATGGCCTACCACTTCCACGTGCGCAAGAAGAGCGGCTTGAACCTGGCCTCGATCATCGAAGCGGTGACCGGCTTCAAGGCCACCGGCCCTGTGGGACGCACCGTCGACCTGATCTTCCTGCTGACCATGATGGGCGCGCTGACCGTTTCCCTGGCCTTGACCGCCTCGACCCTGACCCGCGGCCTGTCGGACCTAGCCGGCACTCCCAACACCTTCACCGTGCAATTGATGGTGATCGGTGCGGTAGCGCTGCTGTTCTCGCTCAGCTCCTACATCGGCATCGACGGTGGCCTGCAGCGCCTGTCGAAGATGGTGTGCATCGGCGCCCTGTTGTTCGCCGTGGTCGTGCTGCTGGTCGGTCCGACCCAGTTCACCGTCAACAACACTGCCAACGCCATCGGCCTGATGATCCAGCACTACGTGCACATGAGCCTGTTCACCGACCCTGCCGGTGACGGCGCCTTCACCCGCAACTGGACCGTGTTCTATTGGTTGTGGTGGGTGTCCTACGCCCCAGGCGTTGCCATGTTCGTCGCCCGTGTCTCGCGCGGCCGTCAGATCAAGGAAGTGGTGTTCGCCCTGTTGCTGGGCGGCAGCTTCGGTTGCTGGTTCTTCTTCGGCGCCCTGGAAAGCTACAGCATGCACCAGTTCATCAACGGCCAGATCGACGTGCCAAAGCTGCTGAGCAGCGTCGGTGGCGAAGCCGCAGTGACCGACCTGTTGCTGGCCCTGCCATGGGGCACCCTGTTCCTGGCGGTGTACCTGTTCATCATGGCGGTGTTCTGCGCCTCGCACATGGATGCAGCGGCCTACGCCGTGGCCGCCACCAGCACCCGCAACCTGCGCGAAGGCGAGGACCCGACCCCGACCCTGCGTCTGTTCTGGTGCATCGTGCTGACCCTGGTGCCGCTGGCCATGCTGTTCGCCAAGGCCTCGCTGTCGACCATGAAGACCGCTGTGGTCCTCACCGCGATCCCCTTCATGGTGATCCTGCTGGTGAAGATCTACGGCTTCTTCAAATGGCTCGCCGCCGACTACGGCCAGGTTCCGGCCTACCGTATCGAAGAAGAGGCCGCGCGCCTGGCCGGCGAAGAGCCGGAGCACCAGGCACCGCGCAGCGCCGCTGCCCTGCATTGATCGCATGACCCAGGGCATCGCCAGTCTCCTGTAGGCGCTGGCGAAGCCTGCGATGGGCTGCATAGCAGCCCTAAAGCGTCCGGCCAAATTTTTTTGCCCGACTTGTTAACCAATAGATACGCGTTAACCAATAAGTAAAAACCGAGAAAGAGCCATGAACGATTTCAAACGACTGCCAGCCGATTTCTGCGCCAACCCTGAAGAGGCCTTCACCCTTCCGGCCAACTTCTACACCCAGGCCGCCGTGTTCGAGCATGAGAAAGAAGCGATCTTCGCCAAAAGCTGGATCTGCGTCGGTCATCGCAGCGAAGTCGCTGAAAAGAACGCCTACATCACCCGCCAGGTGATCGGCGAGAGCATCATCGTCGTGCGTGGCCGCGACGATGTGCTGCGTGCCTTCTACAACGTCTGCCCGCACCGTGGCCACCAACTGCTCGAAGGCAGCGGCAAGGCCAAGAACGTCATTACCTGCCCGTATCACGCCTGGACCTTCAAGCTCGACGGCGAGCTGGCCCACGCCCGCAACTGCGAGAACGTGGTCAACTTCGACAAGGAAAACTCCACCCTGGTGCAGCTACGCGTCGAAGAGTACGCAGGCTTCATCTTCATCAACATGGACATGGAGGCCGGCAGCGTGGAAGACCAGTTGCCGGGTCTGCAAAAGCGCATGCGCGAAGCCTGCGCCGTGATCGACGACCTGCACCTGGCCGCGCGTTTTGTCAGCGACACCCCGGCCAACTGGAAGTCGATCGTCGACAACTACCTGGAGTGCTACCACTGCGCCCCGGCCCACCCAGGTTTCTCCGACTCCGTCGACGTCGGCCAGTACAACCATAGCCTGCACGGCAACTGGACCCTGCAGTACGGCCTGGCCAAGCCCTCCGAGCAGTCGTTCAAGTTCGACGAATCCGTCAAGGACCCATCGTTCGCCGGTTTCTGGGCCTGGCCGTGCACCATGTTCAACGTGCCGCCAGGCGCCAACTTCATGACCGTGATCTATGAGTTCCCGGTCGATGCCGAAACCACCCTGCAGCACTACGACATCTACTTCCTGAACAAGGACCTGACCGAAGAGCAGCTCAAGCTGATCGACTGGTACCGCGAAGTCTTCCGCCCAGAAGACCTGCGCCTAGTCGAAAGCGTGCAGAAAGGCCTGAAATCCCGTGGCTACCGTGGCCAGGGCCGGATCATGGTCGACCAGCAGCGCAGCGGCGTGAGCGAGCATGGCATCGCCCATTTCCACAACCTGATCGCCGTCGCCCACCTGGACTGATGCGCCCGGCCGCCGGCTTGCGGGTCGGCGGCCTTCGGAGAGCCTTGCGTGAAACTTCAAGACACCACACTGCTGCGCCAGCAAGCCTACATCGACGGGCGCTGGTGCGACGCCGACAGCGGCCAGACCCTGGCGGTCAATGATCCGGCCAGCGGCGAGCTGCTCGGCCATGTGCCACTGATGGGCAGCGCCGAAGCCGTGCGCGCCATCGAAGCCGCCGAAGCGGCCCTGGCAGACTGGCGCGGCCGTACCGCCAAAGAGCGGGCGAGCATTTTGCGCCGTTGGTTCGAACTGCTGCTCGAACATGAGCAGGACCTGGCCCGACTGATGACCCGCGAACAGGGCAAACCCCTGCACGAAGCCCTGGGCGAGATCCGCTACGCCGCCTCCTTCGTCGAGTGGTTCGCCGAGGAAGGCAAGCGCGTCTACGGCGATGTGATCCCGAGCCCGGCCAATGACAAACGCCTGCTGGTGATCAAGCAAGGCATCGGCGTGTGCACCGCGATCACCCCATGGAACTTCCCGGCGGCGATGATCACCCGCAAGGTCGCCCCGGCGCTGGCCGCCGGCTGCACCATCGTGGTCAAGCCGGCCAACGAAACCCCGTTCAGCGCCCTGGCGCTGGTGGAACTGGCCGAGCGCGCCGGCATCCCTGCCGGGGTGTTCAGCGTGGTCACCGGCGATGCCCCGGCCATCGGCGCCCAATTCACCGGCCACCCGAGCGTGCGCAAGCTCAGCTTCACCGGCTCCACCCCGGTGGGTCGCCTGCTCATGGGCCAGTGCGCCGAAACCATCAAGAAGGTCAGCCTGGAACTCGGTGGCAACGCCCCGTTCATCGTCTTCGATGACGCCGACATCGAGGCGGCCGTCGAAGGCGCACTGATCGCCAAGTACCGCAACGCCGGGCAAACCTGCGTGTGCGTCAACCGCTTCTATGTGCACGACAGCGTCTATGAGCGCTTCGCCCAACGCTTCGTCGAGCGCGTGCGCGCCCTGGCGGTCGGCCCTGGCGACACCGAAGGCACGCAGATTGGCCCACTGATCAGCGACAAGGCCGTGGCCAAGGTACGCAGCCTGATCGACGACGCCACCGGCAAAGGCGCCAGCGTACTGCTGGGCGGCAAGGCCCACGCCCTGGGCGGGCAGTTCTTCGAGCCGACCGTGCTCACTGACATCGCCCCGGGCATGGAGCTGCTGCAGGAAGAGATCTTCGGCCCGGTGGCCGCGCTGGTGCGCTTCACCACCGACGAGCAAGTGATCGAACTGGCCAACGCCACCCAGTATGGCCTGGCGGCGTACTTCTACAGCCGTGACCTGGCCCGCGTGTTCCGCGTGGCCGAGCGCCTGGAGTACGGCATGGTCGGCATCAATACCGGGCTGATCTCCAACGAGGTCGCGCCATTTGGTGGCATCAAGCAATCGGGCCTGGGCCGCGAAGGCTCCAAGTACGGCATCGAGGATTATCTGGAAATCAAGTACCTGTGCCTCGCCGTCTGAGCGAGCCAGTATCTGTGTCACGCGGCAGGGCCTGCCGCGTGATGAGCAAGTCGAGGTGAACCATGGCCAAGCAATACGAAATGTTCAAGGTGCGTGTCACCGACGTGGAACAGGCCACGCCGCTGATCAAGCGCTTCACCCTGGCCCGCGAAGACGGTGCCAGCCTGCCCGCCTTCAGCGGCGGCAGTCACGTCATCGTGCAGATGCAGTCGGCCTGTGGCAGCCAGTTCAGCAATGCCTACTCGCTGATGAGCGACCCGCGTGACCTGTCCAGCTACCAGATTGGTGTGCGCCTGGAAGAGCAGTCCAAGGGCGGCTCGGCGTTCATGCACAATCACGTCCAGGTGGGCACCGAGCTGACCATCTCCACCCCCAACAACCTGTTCGCCCTGGACCCCACGGCCGGCCGCCACGTGCTGATCGCAGGGGGCATCGGTATTACCCCGTTCCTGGCCCAGTTGCATGAACTCGAAGGCAGCGATACCCCCTACGAGCTGCACTACGCCTTCCGCGCCCCGGAGCACGGCGCCTTCCAGGGTGACCTGGAAAGCGGCCCGCATGCGCAAAGCACCCGCTTCTACATCGACAGCCTGGACCGCAAGCTGGACCTGGCCGGCCTGTGCGCGGGCTTGGCCGACGACGCGCACCTCTATGTCTGCGGTCCCAAGCCGCTGATCGACGCCGTCATCGCCACGGCCGCCGCTGCGGGCATCGATGCCTCGCGCGTGCACTGGGAGCAGTTCGCCGCCGCAGCGCCCGCCGCCGGCGCTGCATTCACCGTGGTGCTGGCCAAGTCCGGGACCGAGCTGCAGGTCGAGGAAGGCATGACCATCCTCCAGGCCATCGAGAAGTCCAAGGCGGCCAAGGTCGAGTGCCTGTGCCGCGAAGGCGTGTGCGGCACCTGCGAAACCGCGATCCTCGAGGGCGAAGCCGAGCATTTCGACCAGTACCTGAGCGACGAGGAAAAAGCCTCGCAGCAAACCATGATGCTCTGCGTCTCGCGTGCCCGCAGCGCGCGCCTGGTGCTCGACCTGTAACAGTCACAGTGGTCTAGGCTGGTCTCTTGACGACAAGAACAAGAGACCCAAGCCCATGCCGCTGTCATACCACGGCTCAACCGCCTTCCCACCGGAGGCGTGAAGCCGAGCCATGAGTATTCTCTACGACGAACACCTGGACGGCCCCCTGCCCACCGTGGACAAGGCGGCCTTGTTGGCAGCCCTGCACGACGCCCTGCCGGATCTTCAGATCCTTCACCACGCCGAAGACCTCAAACCCTACGAATGCGATGGCCTCTCGGCCTACCGCACCGTGCCATTGCTGGTGGCATTGCCCGAGCGCCTCGACCAGGTCCAGGCACTGCTACGCCTGTGCCATCAACGCGGCGTACCGGTGGTGGCGCGCGGCGCGGGCACGGGCCTTTCCGGCGGCGCCCTGCCCCTGGCCCAGGGCATCCTGCTGGTGATGGCGCGCTTCAACCGCATCCTGGAGGTCAACCCACAAGGGCGCTATGCCAGGGTCCAGCCCGGCGTGCGCAACCTGGCGATCTCCCAGGCAGCAGCGCCTTACGGCCTATATTACGCGCCGGACCCTTCCTCGCAGATCGCCTGCTCCATCGGCGGCAACGTCGCCGAAAACGCCGGCGGCGTGCATTGCCTCAAATACGGCCTGACCGTGCACAACCTACTCAAGGTGGACATCCTCACTGTCGAAGGCGAACACCTGACCCTGGGCAGCGATGCCCTGGATTGCCCCGGCTTCGACCTGCTGGCGCTGTTCACCGGCTCCGAAGGCATGCTTGGCATCGTCACCGAAGTCACCGTCAAGCTCCTGCCCAAGCCCCAGGTCGCGCGGGTGCTGCTGGCCAGCTTCGACAGCGTCGAGAAGGCCGGCGGCGCGGTCGCCGATATCATCGCCGCCGGCATCATCCCAGGCGGCCTGGAGATGATGGACAACCTGGCCATCCGCGCCGCCGAAGACTTCATCCACGCCGGTTACCCGGTGGAGGCGGCGGCGATCCTGCTGTGCGAGCTGGACGGTGTGGAATCGGACGTGCAGGACGACTGCGAGCGCGTCGCCGCCTTGCTGCGCCAGGCCGGTGCCAGCGAGGTACGCCTGGCCTGCGACGAGGCCGAACGCGTGCGTTTCTGGGCTGGGCGCAAGAACGCCTTTCCCGCGGTGGGGCGCATTTCGCCGGACTACTACTGCATGGTCGGCACCATACCCCGCCGTGAACTGCCTGGGGTACTCAGGGGCATCGCCGAGCTGTCCCGGGAATACGGGCTGCGGGTGGCCAACGTGTTCCACGCCGGCGATGGCAACATGCACCCGCTGATCCTGTTCGACGCCAACCTGCCCGGCGAACTGGAGCGCGCCGAAGCCATCGGCGGCAAGATCCTGGAGCTGTGCGTGGCGGTCGGTGGCAGCATCACCGGCGAGCATGGCGTCGGGCGTGAAAAGATCAACCAGATGTGCGCCCAGTTCAACGCCGACGAAATCACCCTGTTCCATGCGGTCAAGGCCGCGTTCGATCCCAAAGGCCTGCTCAACCCCGGCAAGAACATCCCCACCCTGCACCGCTGCGCCGAGTTCGGCGCCCTGCACGTACACCAGGGCCAACTGCCCTTCCCTGACCTGGAGCGTTTCTGATGAATGCGGACCGCGACATGAGCCAGGACCTGCTCGAGCAAGTCAACCAAGCCCTGGCCATGGACACCCCTCTGCGCATCCAGGGCAGCAACAGCAAGGCCATGCTGGGCTGCCCTGTGACTGGCGAAATCCTCGATACCCGAAGCCACCGAGGCATCGTGCGCTACGATCCGACCGAACTGGTGCTCACCGCCCGCGCCGGCACGCCCCTGCGCGAGATCGAAGCAGTACTGCACGAAGCCGGCCAGATGCTGCCCTGCGAGCCGCCCCACCTGGGCCCGGATGCCAGCCTCGGGGGCATGGTCGCCGCAGGGTTGTCCGGGCCACGCCGGCCCTGGGCCGGGGCGGTGCGCGACTACGTGCTCGGCACGCGTGTGATCACCGGCCACGGCAAGCTGCTGCGTTTTGGCGGCGAGGTGATGAAGAACGTCGCCGGTTACGATGTCTCACGACTGATGGTCGCCAGTTTCGGCTGCCTGGGCCTGCTCACCGAGGTGTCGCTGAAAGTGCTGCCACGACCCCGTCAATGCGCGAGCCTTCGCCTGGAGATGAACACTCACCAAGCATTGCACGCACTGGCCGAATGGGGTCAGCAACCGCTGCCGATCAGCGCCGCCTGCCACGACGGCCAAGCGCTCTACCTGCGCCTGGAAGGCGGAGAAGGTTCGGTGTTGTCGGCCCGCCAGCGGCTGGGGGGGGAGGCGCTCGACAGCCGCTTCTGGGAGGACTTGCGCGAACAGCGCCTGGCCTTTTTCGACGACCCGGCGCCGCTGTGGCGACTCTCGGTACCGACCGCCACGGGCCCACTCGCGTTGCCCGGCAGGCAATTGATCGACTGGGGCGGTGCCCAGCGCTGGTTGAAGTCTTCGGCCGCGCCAGCGCAGCTACGTGCGCAACTGGCCCAGGTCGGCGGCCATGCCACGGCGTACACGCCGGGCGATGACAGCATGCCGCCGCTGCCTGCCGCACTGATGCGTTACCACCGCACGCTCAAGCAACAACTCGATCCCCAGGGCATCTTCAACCCTGGTCGCCTGTACCCAGACCTGTGAGGCTGCCATGCAAACCAACCTGAGCGAGGCCGCCAAGGCCCTGCCACGCGGCGAAGAGGCCGAACGCATTTTGCGCAGTTGCGTGCATTGCGGCTTTTGCACCGCCACCTGCCCCACCTATCAACTGCTCGGTGATGAACTCGATGGCCCGCGCGGACGCATCTACCTGATCAAGCAGGTGCTCGAAGGCGCGCCGGCCAGCGCCAGCACCCAGTTGCACCTGGACCGCTGCCTGAGCTGCCGCAATTGCGAGACCACCTGTCCATCGGGTGTCAACTACCACGACCTACTGGACATCGGCCGCCCCGTGGTCGAACGACAGGTCCCGCGCCCGCTGGGTGAGCGCCTGTTGCGCCAGGGCTTGCGCGCCGTGGTGCCGCATCCTGTGCTGTTCAAGGCCCTGACCCGTACAGGCCAGGCCCTGCGCCCGCTGTTGCCCGGCGTGCTCAAAGCCAAGCTGCCCGCACGGATCGCAGCTCCCGGCCAACGCCCGGCCCCCCACCATGCCCGTCGGGTGTTGCTGCTCGAAGGGTGCGTGCAGCCGGCCCTGTCGCCCAACACCAATGCCGCGGCCGCACGCGTGCTGGACCGCCTGGGGATCAGTGTGGAACCGGTGGCCGCAGCAGGCTGTTGTGGCGCGGTCGACTACCACCTCAACGCCCAGGAGCACGGCCTGGCCAGGGCGCGGCGCAATATCGATGCCTGGTGGCCTGCCATCGAGGCCGGCGCCCAAGCCATCGTGCAGACCGCCAGTGGTTGCGGTGCCTTCGTGCGCGACTACGGACACTTGCTGGCAAACGATCCGCGCTACGCCGCCAAGGCCGCCCGGGTCAGCGCCCTGGCCCGAGACCTGGTAGAGGTGCTGCAGGCCGAGCCCGTCGAGCGACTAGGCCTGTGTGCCGAGCAGCGTCTGGCCTTCCACTGCCCCTGCACCCTGCAGCACGCCCTGAAGCTCGGCGGTGCGGTGGAGCAGTTGCTGTCACGCCTGGGCTTTACCCTTACTCCCGTGCCGGACAGCCACCTGTGCTGCGGCTCGGCCGGCACCTACTCGCTGACCCAACCTGCGCTGTCGCGCCGCCTGCGGGACGATCGCCTCACGGCGCTGGAAAGCGGCAACCCTCAGCTCATCGCCACCGCCAACATCGGTTGCCAGGCGCACCTGGACAGCGCCGGACGCACACCGGTCCGCCATTGGATCGAGATCGTCGACGCTGCCCTGACAGACACCTAGCCGACCGCCACTTCGCGGGTAGCGCCCACAAGGTTGGCGCTGCCCTCTGCTGGAGCGGCTTTACCCGCGAAGGACTGCCCTGCAGCCCGCGCCCTTGCAGCCAACCCCACAAACCCCGAAGCTTGCCCTCTCACCCCCCGGACAACCCCATGGAACTGCACATCCGCTTGCAAGGCCGCAAAGGCCTGGCCGACCAGCTCTATCAGCAACTGCGTGCCAGCATCGACAGCGGTCACCTGGCCGCCGGCACCCAACTGCCCCCCACTCGCCTGCTCGCCGAACAACTGGGCGTGTCCCGCAAGACCGTCGCCGAAGCCTACTCGCGCCTGACCTACGACAACCTGCTCAGCGGCGTGGTCGGTCGCGGCACCTTCGTGACACCGCAACGCCCCTTGCAAGCCATCCAGGCCCAGGCCATTCCCCTGGCCGCCGCCGCGTCCGTGGCGCGCTGGCAGCAGCGGGCCACGGTGCTCTCCCAGTCCGCTCTGCAGACCCCATCGCGCTACGACTTCGTCGGTGGCGCATCGAGCAAGGCGCAGTTCCCGTTCGATCAGTGGCGCAGTTGCCTGCAGTACGCCCTGCGCCGCAGCCAGCGTCACACCCAACGCCAGTTCGACGCCCAAGGCCTGCCGGAACTTCGCGAAGCCATCGCCCACCACATCGCCTTCGCCCGTGGCGTGCATTGCAGCGCGGCCGACGTGATGGTGTGCAACGGTGCCCAGCAAGCACTGGACCTGATCGCCCGGGTGCTGATCGAACCCGGCTGCCAAGTGGCCATGGAAGACCCCGGCTATCCACCGGCGCGCCAGCTGTTCCTGGCGCTGGGCGCGCACCTGCAGTCGGTGCCGGTGGATGACGAAGGGCTGTGCGTCGAACAGATCGCCGACGGCACGCGGCTGATCTACGTGACACCGTCCCATCAGTTCCCCCTCGGCATGCCGATGAGCGAACGCCGGCGCACCGCCCTGCTGGCGCGGGCCGCCGAATTGGGGGCATTGATCATCGAGGACGACTACGACTGCGAGTTCCGCTACCAGGGGCCGGGCAGCGATGCCTTGCAGCGCCTGGACCGCCATGGGCTGGTGGCCTACGTGGGCACCTTTTCCAAGACCTTGCTGTCCGAGTTGCGCCTGGGCTACGCCGTGCTGCCTGCGAGCGTGCTACGCGCGGCATGCGTGGCCAAACACCTGACCGACTGGCACAGCCCGAGCGTGCAGCAATGGGCGCTGGCGCGGTTCATCAGCGAAGGTCACCTGAACAAGCATATCCGCCGCTGTCATGAGGTATACAGCGCCCGCCGGGAGCGAATCCTGGCCCGTCTGAGCAGCGACTTGGCGCCCTGGCTGACGGCCGTCCCGGCCAACGCCGGCTTTCACTTGAGCGCCCTGGCCAGCCCCGAGGTCGATGTGGATTTGCTGGTGAGCCTGGCGCGCAAGGTAGAGGTCGGCCTGTATTCGCTGGCCCCGTTCTACAGCGAGGCCCCGGTGCGTCCTGGGCTGTTGCTGGGCTTCGGGGCCATCGAATTGCTGGATATCGACACCGCGCTGGACCGCGTGCGCGATACCCTGCAAGGCCTCAGCTGACCGCTGCCTGGGCCGGCTGACCGGGGCGAGCGATGGCGGCGACATAGCCGTGCGGGGCGAAGCGCGCCGTGACCAGCAGCATCGCCACCACGGTGATGGTGAGCAAGGTCCAGGAAGCCTGGAAATCGCCGCTTATATCGCGCAACCAGCCCGTCAGGTAGGGAATGATCCCGGTGATGATGAACCCGATGCCCTGCACGAACGCGGCCAGGCTCCCGGCTTGAGCAGGGTCTTTGCGCAAATGTTCCAGGGTCAGGGTCAGGCTCAGGCTGAAGCACGCGCCCAGGCCTAGGCCGATCATCGCCACCCACACACCCATGGCCAAGGTCGGCGCCAGCAGCAGGCCAAGAAAGCCCCCCAACTGGATAGACAGCGCCAGCCACAGGCCCGGGCGACGGTCCGCCAGGCTGCGCAGCAACAGCGGCAGCCCCAAGGCGCCGGTGACCTGGAAGATCGTCATCAAACCAACCAGCTCACCACCCCCCTGCGCGGTACCGCCGTGCTCGATGTGGTAGGCCGGCAACCACGCCACCATGCTGGTGTAGCCGCCATTGATCAGTCCGAAGTAGCTGGCCAGCAGCCAAGCCCGGCGGTTGCCGAACCAATGCCCGCCCCCGCCACCGGCGAGTTTCGGCGTGTTGTGCCGTGGTCGCAGCGCCAGCCAGGCCAATACTGCCAGCACCGCCGGGAGCGCCCAGACGCCCAGGCCGACCTGCCAGCGCCCGGTCGCGGCACTGATGGACGGGCCAAGCACGGCCGCCAAACCACCGCCGCTCATCAACGCCGCCGAGTACAGGCCCATGGTGGTCGCCAGGCGCGTGGGGAACCAGCGATTGACCAGCCCAGGCATCATCCCTTGGACAACGGCCACGCCGAGCCCGGCCAGCACGGCACTGGCAATCAGCGCCCAGGCGCTGTCCAGTTGCAAGCGCCACAGGCACGCCAGGGCGATTGCCGCAAGGCCCATGAGCATGCCGCCATGCTCGCTCAACCAGCGGCGCAGCCAGGGTTGCAGCAATGGGATCAGGCCCATGCACAGCACCGGCAAAGCCGTCAGCAGCGCAGCCTGCTGGTAGCCCAGGCCGGTGCTTGCGCGCATGGGTTCGAGCAACGGACCGATACTGGTGAGGATCGGCCGCAGGTTCAGTGCCAGCAACAGCACCAGCAGTAGGTTCAGTGCGCCACTCATCCCTGGTGCGCCTGCTTCCATTGAATGTACAGGTCGGCCTCACCGGCGGGTTTGAGCGGCCGCAGAGGCAGGCTTTGCTGCTGGGGTGGACGAGCCATCTGGGCATACACCGCCGCGGTGGACAGCCCATAGGGCTCGCCCTCGTCGTTGTCGTAGGCGAACCAGGCGCGCTCGATGCCGCACAGGTGCATGGCAGCCAGGCACATCGGGCATGGATGACCACTGGCGTAGATCTCGGCGCCGTCCAGACGCGCCTGCCCCAGGGCTTGGGCCGCTTTGCGGATCGCCTGCATTTCCGCGTGGGTGGTCGGGTCCTGGGTGCTGTGGATTTCATTGACGGCACGCGCCAGCACTTTCCCCTGATACACCAGCACGGCGCCGAATGGCCGGCCGCCGGCCTGGATATTGGCGCGGGCCAGGTCGAGGGCTTCGCGCATGAAACGTTCATCGGACATCGTAGGAAATCTCTCGGTGCAAGACGTGTTCATTATCGCGGCTGAGCGGCGCCAGCAAAAATGAAGAGATTGGATGCAGGTCAGTGGCCCCCTGAATAGCCCATTGGCCTCCTGGCAAAGCGCAGGATTGGCTATCGGGCCGTTCGTGCCCTAGCGCTAACGTATGACCAAGGCCAGGCGCTGCCCCAGCGCCGGCAAACGTGATCCCCTTACACCGGAGTCCGCCATGCACGAACGTATCGAATGGGCCAAGCACGCCCCGCAAGCCTACAAAGCCATGATCGGCCTGGAGCAAGCCCTCGCCAACAGCGGCCTGGAAAACTCCCTGCTCGAACTGGTCCGCCTGCGCGCCTCGCAGATCAACGGCTGCGCCTATTGCGTCAACATGCACGCCAACGATGCGCGCAAGGCTGGCGAGACCGAGGCTCGCCTGCAGACCCTCTGCGCCTGGCAGGAAACACGCTATTTCACCCCACGCGAACGGGCCGCCCTGGCCTGGCTGGAATGCCTCACCCGCCTGCCCGAGCGCGGCGCGCCGCAGCCGGAGTACGAAGCCCTGCTGGAACACTTCGAGCCCGCCGAAGTCGCCAACCTGACCCTGGCCATCGCCACCATCAATGCCTGGAACCGCTTCGGCGTAGGCTTTGCCATGGTCCCGGCCTGACACCCTGCCCTGAAAACAGCCACGACAAACAACGTTCGCACCGACTGAAAGCGTGGATGTGTACCCCTAGCATCGATCACCCGATCAATAGCCCTCAGGTACCTTTCCATGCCCGCAACCCGACCCACCCGCATCGTCGGGCGTCTGCTCGGTGCGACGTTGCTTGCCAGCGCCACCCTGCATGCCGCCCCCCTGACACGCGACAACGGCGCCCCGGTTGGCGACAACCAGCATTCGCAGACCGCCGGAGCCAACGGCCCGGTATTGCTTCAGGACGTGCAGCTCATCCAGAAGCTGCAACGTTTCGACCGAGAACGTATTCCTGAACGCGTCGTCCATGCCCGTGGCACGGGTGCCCATGGTGAGTTCACCGCGTTCGAAGATCTCTCCACGCTGACCCAGGCCCGGCTGTTCACGCCGGGAGAGAAAACGCCCGTATTCGTGCGCTTTTCCTCGGTGGTTCATGGTCTGCACTCACCGGAAACCCTGCGCGACCCTCGCGGCTTCGCCACCCGTTTCTATACCAGCAGCGGCAACTGGGACCTGGTTGGCAACAACTTCCCGACTTTCTTCATCCGCGATGCGATGAAGTTCCCCGACATGGTCCACGCCTTCAAACCCGATCCACGCACCAACCTGGCCAACGACGCCCGGCGCTTCGACTTGTTCTCGCACATGCCCGAGGCCACCCGCACCCTCACCTTGCTGTACTCCAACGAGGGCACCCCCAAGAGCTACCGGCACATGGACGGCAACAGCGTACATGCCTACAAGTTCGTCAATGCCCAGGGCGACGTAACCTATGTGAAGTTCCACTGGAAGAGCCTGCAAGGCCGCGAAAACCTCGCGCCCAAGGAGGTCGAGCGTATCCAGGGCCAGGACTTCAACCACATGACCCACGACCTCGTCGCTGCCATTGGCCGTGGCGAGTTCCCCAAATGGGACCTGTACATCCAGACGCTCAAGCCCGAGCAGCTGGCGGCCTTCGACTTCGATCCGCTGGACCCGACCAAGATCTGGCCTGATGTACCGCAGCGCCGTGTCGGCCAGATGGTGCTCAACCGCAACGTAAACAACTTCTTCCAGGAAACCGAACAGGTGACGCTGGCCCCATCCAACCTGATCCCGGGCATCGAGCCTTCCGAGGATCGCCTGCTGCAAGGACGCCTGTTCTCCTACGCCGACACCCAGATGTACCGGGTCGGCGCCAATGCCGGCCGCTTGCCGATCAACCAGCCACGGGCGGCGGTGAACAACGGCAACCAGGACGCTGCCCTCGACAACGGTCGCACCCGCAGCATGGTCAACTACGAGCCCAGCCGCCTGCAGCCGCGCACCAGCACCGAGTCGGCGCGCTACAGCCAGCTACCCCTGGCTGGCAGCACCCAGCAACGCGGCATCACACGGGAGCAGAACTTCAAGCAGGCCGGTGAGCTGTACCGGTCCTACAGCAAGCAGGAGCAGCGCGACCTGGTGAACAGTTTTGGCCAGTCCCTGGCGGGGGCCGATGACGACAGCAAGCACATCATCCTGTCGTTCCTCTACAAGGCCGACCCCGACTATGGCAAGCGCGTTGCCAAGGTCGCCAAGGGTGACCTCACCCGGGTCAAGGCACTGGCACGGGAGCTGCGCGACTGACAACGCCTAGCGGGTGCGATCGGCCAATCGCGCCCGATAGCTGCCCGGACTGTAACCGGTCCATTTCTTGAAAGCGCGGTGGAAGGCGCTGGGCTCCTGGAAGCCGGTCTGCTCGGCGATTTCGGCGATGCTCAGCACACCTTCGCGCAAACGTTCGAACGCCATGGCACGGCGCACTTCATCCTTGATCTGCTGGTAGGAGCGCCCTTCGCGCTCCAGCTGCCGGCGAAAGGTGCTGGCGCTAATGCCCTGCTGCTCGGCCATGGCCTGGAGGGTCGGCCATTGGCCGTAGCGCCGGGCACGCAGATGGCGATAGACCACCGCTGCCAGGCCGTTCTGATTGCGAAAACGAATCACCAACCCCTGGGGCGCACTGCGCAGGAAGGTCTTCAGCGCGGCCAGGTCCTGCACCACCGGCAAGCGCAGGTAAGCGCTGTCGAACTCCACTTCCGTACGCCCACTGCCCAGCCGCAGGTCCGGGCCCCACAACAAGGTGTCGTCCTCCTGGGCCGGGCGCGCCACGGCCAGTTCGGTACGGTCGATCGCGATGCGCCGTCCGGCCAGCCAGCACAGCAATCCGACCACCAGCACCAGGTAGGTTTCTTCGGCGTAGACCCGCGTCAACGGATCGGTGATGCTCGACTGCACGCTGATCACCACCCGCCCGCCGCGCACCGAAAATGTACCGCGCACATCGCGCAGGAACAGCGCGAAATTGCCTAGGTATTGGCGTAAGGCCTTTTCCAGGGTGGGCTCCTGGATCAACCCCCGGCAGATCAGGGCGAAGCTGCCCAAGGGCATGCCATGGCTGTCGAGGTGGAAGAACTCATCGTTCAGCACATGGATCATTTGCAACCAGAGCTGGGCGAACGCCTTGGCCGGCACCCTGGCCTGGGGCTGCTCGAGCAGTGCCGGGTCGATCCCCACGCCGCGCAGGTAGGCATCGCGTTCGGCGGGGCGCTCGCGCAGGGCATGGAGCATGGCGTTGAGAAAGTACACCGCGACCGAATCGCTATCGCGCATGGCTGGTTTTCACTGTCTATGCTGGGTGGCAAAAAATGCCAGGTTTACTGAACAGATCCGGCATAGGCCAAGCCTGGGCGGTTGCCTAGACTCGACCCATTCCGGGAACGCCGGCCATTGTCTCAGAGCCTGTGCCGGTCCCGCCATGCCTTCGCAATCGGAGCCTTCCATGAGCAACGCAGAAATCTACGTCGTCAGTGCAGTCCGTTCGGCCATCGGTGGTTTCGGTGGGTCTCTCAAGGACCTGCCACTGGCAGACCTGGCCAGCGCCATCACCCGCGCAGCCATCGAGCGCTCGGGTGTCGCCGCCAGCGATGTCGGCCATGTGGTCATGGGTACCGTGATCCCGACCGAGCCGCGCGATGCCTACCTGAGCCGCGTCGCCTCGATGAACGCGGGCGTGCCCAAGGAAACCCCAGCCTTCAACGTCAATCGTCTGTGCGGCTCTGGCCTACAAGCCATCGTCTCGGCCGCCCAGACCCTGCTGCTGGGTGACACCGATGTGGCCCTGGCCGCTGGCGCCGAATCCATGAGCCGTGGCCCCTACCTGCTGCCGCAAGCCCGTTGGGGCGCGCGCATGGGTGACCTGCAGGGCATCGACTACACCGTCGGCGTGCTGCAAGACCCCTTCGAGCACTTCCACATGGGCATCACCGCCGAGAACGTCGCCGCCCAGCATGGCATCACGCGCGAAATGCAGGATGAACTGGCCCTGACCAGTCAGCGCCGCGCCGCCCGCGCCATCGCCGAAGGTCGCTTCGACAGCCAGATCGTCCCGATAGAGCTGAAAACCCGCAAAGGCAGCGTGCAGTTCGCCACCGACGAGCACGTGCGTGGCGAAGTGACCGCCGAGCAACTGGCCGGCATGAAGCCGGTGTTCAAGAAAGACGGCAGCGTCACCGCCGGCAACGCCAGTGGCATCAACGACGGTGCAGCCGGCCTGGTCCTGGCCACTGGCGATGCGGTTCGCCGCCTGGGCCTGAAGCCTCTGGCACGCCTGGTGGCCTACGCCCACGCTGGCGTCGAGCCGGAGCTGATGGGCCTGGGCCCGATCCCGGCCACACGCAAAGTCCTGGAAAAAGCCGGCCTGAGCATCAAGGATCTGGACGTGATCGAGTCCAACGAAGCCTTCGCCGCCCAGGCCTGCGCCGTGGCCCGCGCGCTGGACTTCGATCCAGAGAAGGTCAACCCCAATGGTTCGGGCATCTCCCTCGGCCACCCAGTCGGTGCCACCGGAGCGATCATCGCCACCAAGGCCATTCATGAACTGCAACGCACCCAGGGCCGCTATGCCCTGGCCACCATGTGCATCGGCGGCGGCCAAGGCATCGCCGTTGTCTTCGAGCGCGTCTGAGGAGCCTGAACGTGAGCATTCAACACATCGCCGTGATCGGCGCCGGCACCATGGGCAACGGTATCGCCCAGGTATGCGCGGTGGCCGGTTACCAGGTCCTGCTGATCGACGTCTCGCAGGCGGCACTGGAGCATGGCGTGGCCACCCTGGGCAAGAACCTGGAGCGTCAGGTCAACAAAGGCACACTGGAAGCCGACAAGGCCGAGGCGGCCAAGACGCGCATCCGCACCAGCACCGACTATGCCGACTTGGGCAGCGCGCAACTGGTGATCGAAGCGGCCACCGAGAACCTGGAGCTCAAGCAACGCATCCTCAAGCAGGTGGCGGCCAACGTCGCCAGCGACTGCCTGATCGCCACCAACACCTCGTCGCTGTCGGTCACTGCGCTGGCGGCCAGCATCGAGCACCCTGAGCGCTTCATTGGCGTGCACTTCTTCAACCCAGTGCCGATGATGGCCCTGGTGGAGATCATCCGCGGCCTGCAAACCAGCGACAGTACCTATGCCCAGGCACTGGTGGTCACCGAAAAGCTGGGCAAGACGCCGATCACCGCCGGCAACCGCCCGGGCTTCGTGGTCAACCGCATCCTGGTGCCGATGATCAACGAGGCGATCTTCGTCCGCCAGGAGGGCCTGGCCAGTGCCGAGGACATCGACACCGGCATGCGCCTGGGCTGCAATCAGCCGATCGGCCCGCTGGCCCTGGCCGACCTGATCGGCCTGGACACCTTGCTGGCGATCATGGAGGCCTTCCACGAGGGCTTCAACGACAGCAAGTACCGCCCTGCCCCGCTGCTCAAGGAAATGGTCGCCGCCGGCTACCTGGGCCGTAAGAGCGGTCGCGGTTTCTTCACCTACTGATCGGGAGCGAGCGCCATGCCAGTCACTGCCGCCCTACGCTGTGCGAGCTTCGAAGAGCGCCGCGACAAGGCCATGGCGCTCTTTGCCGAAAAAGGCTTTGGCCAGGTCAGCATGCGCGAGCTGGCGGCCCATGTGGGCTTGACCGCAGGCTCGCTGTATCACCATTTCCCCAGCAAGCAGGACCTTTTGTTCGACTTGATCGAGGAGCTCTATGAAGAGCTGCAGGCAACACTCGACCAGGGCCGGCGCGCCCTCGCTCGCGGCCAGGCGGTGCTGCCTTGTTTGATTGCCGCACATTGGCAATTGCACGAGGAGCGCCCCCTGCAGTTTCGTCTGGCCGAGCGCGATTTCTGCTGTTTGAGCGAAGACCAGCAAGCCCGCCTGGCCAGTACGCGGGCCCGCTACGAGAAAGGCTTGCTGCACCTGATCGCGCCACAGGCCCGGCTGCAAGGCCAGGCCTTGGCGGCCACCGGGCATGTGCTGGCCACACTGCTCAACCAACTGCCCGGACTGCTGCGCGGGCGTGAGCTGGACAGCGACCAAGGCCTGGCCTTGATGCAGAGCCTCCTGCTCGGCGCGCTGGAACGTACGCTGGGCTAGACCAGCTGGCCTGGAGTCGAGAGGTGCCAATCAGACACCAATCGGCGCATTGCCGCCTTGGTCAATGCCAGGCGTTGATTGAGCCGCCATTGTTTCACCTGCGCCTGAAGCGCATCGAACTCCTGCCGGGTCCCACCGCGGCTGGACAACTCCTGCTCTTTCTTGCGGTATTCTCGTGGCAGCTTGAGTCTGGACCCATAGGCGTGCTCAAGGTACTTGTTCCAGAAGGACTGGTTGACCATCCACAATGAAAGCGTGTCCTCGTCCTGGTTTCTCAAAATGGTTTCGCGGGCGTTCTCGACGCCTTCGTCAATGTCGCCCACCACGTCTTCGAAACGTATTTGACTGGGATGGCCCGGCAACTGCAGGTCCTTGTACAAGCGAACCCGAAATGCGAGCACCACTTCGACCTCATCCACAGGGCCACGCATGCCTGCGGCAAAACGCCTGGCATACTCCTCCAACGCGTTTTGCCGCCAAAGCTGCCCCCCCAAGCGCAGCAGCCCTGGTTCTGGATCGACTTCGTATTCATCATGCTCGGCGTCCCACGCCAGCTTTCTGTTTTCCAGGTCGACGAAACGCAACAGGGCGTTATCACCACAGTTAGGTTCTTGAGCCAGTGCCAACAAATGCTCGCTCAGCGCTTCGTCTTCCTCCATAGCGCCGAGCAGGGAGAAGATTCGATCGGCCAGGTCGCGTGCGGTTTGGTCTATCGCAAAATCCTTGGACTGCACCAGGCGCTCCAACACCCGAACGAATTCCTCGGATTCGGGATCGCTTACCAATAGATGCCAGCGATGCGCCATTTCGTCCCGGTCCTTGGCATCGATACGATCCAGCCAAAGCAAGCGCGCCGGAACCTTGCCATCATCGGGCCGATACCAGGCACCTACTTGTGTCGCCGAACGGCCGAGTGTCTTGCTTGCAAAACGCACCCTGCCTTTACCCCACAGCGGCGACTCCAGAAGTCCTTCAGGCAACACTTTGAAGTCATTGCCCATCATGTCCAGCTCATACAGTTTTTGGTGCGACTCCACGCCGATGGGCATTGCGTCCAGCTGATCGTCACGCAGTATCAACGTTGTCAGTCTCGGCATTGCTGTGATCGAAAACGGGAGTTTCAGCGGGTTGCGTGACAGATTCAGGTATTCCAATGCCGCGCACTCTTCGATCAGCTCTACCTGCGCGGCATCCAGTCGGATCTTGTTGTCGGACAGGTCGAGAATTCGCAGGAGCTCCCGCTTGCCAGTCATCTGCGGGAACCGTTTCAACTTGCAATGGGTGATTTCCACCGAGACCAGATTCGGAAAAGCATTCAGGAATCCGTCAGGAAGATCTTGGAGCGCCATCGAGCGAAAATCGATTGCGGTGACATGTGGGAAACTTATTGGCTCGGGCAGGTCCGGCAAACTGCTCACATCCAGCCCCCTGCGAGAAAACCTGTAGCGCAACCGATCCTCCAATGGCTTGGGCTGCTCGGGTATCAAGTGGCGCCAGCAGCGGATCAGTTCCTTGCGCAACTTGTAGCGCGAATTGCGCTCATAGTGGAGGAGCCCCTCTCGCTGCCAGTTCGTCAGGGTGGCGCTGAGCAGTTCGTGCTGATCCTCCAGCTGGTTGAGTACATCCTGTAGGTTGTTGCCACGGTCCCGCATGCTTCGCAGCCATTTCTGAATATCACTGTCACTGAAACTGGGGTACAGGTATCGAAGTTTGGCCACCAGAGACCTGGGGCTGCCGAAACCAAAGAGCCGCCGACCACCGCTCAACGGGTAGCCGACCCGGCCATCGTCCAGGCGAAACGGCAGCAGGAAGGAAGGTGTGGGCTGTTCCCGGCTCATCAGCTCGGCCAGCTCCTGACGGCGCGAGGCAACGTCCTTGGCCAGCGTCTCGCGAAGCTGTTGGCCGAACGGTTCGCCAATGTTCATCGCCTCTCGCTGCGCCTGGGTGAATACGTCCGCCAGTACCTCGAATAGCTCGCCGGGCTGGTCAAGCGCATGACCGCGCTCATCGCGCAATACGAACACGCCTTCCTGATGGCTGAGGTGGATGGTCTCGATGGCCTCGTTTGCAGAGCGAGGCGCCAGCAGGCCGTCCCCGTCGGACAGCACCCAGTGCCGGCCCTGCGGCGCACCTGGCAAATTATCGATCAGCTTGATGACGCCACGGGCCATATCGAGCGTCTGCGGCGTGTCGATGAATAGCCCCTCGAATACCCGCGCCACCCGGATACGCATCGCTCGTTGTCGGGCAACCTGGGCCATCGGCAAGGGTACCCGCCCGGTCTGAACCAGCAATTCACGGTCTCCATCGCTCGCCTCGCTCAGGAGCTGCTCGGCAGCAAGCCGATGCAGGCTGGGGAAGTCCCTGCGCAATGCCTGCACCGAAGCATCTTCGCTGACGTTGCTCTTGTCGTAGAGGTTCTGAAACAAGACCCGTCGCTGCTCCCAGACCACCTCCGCCAGGGCTTCGCCCTCCAGCCCGGCTACACCCGGTAGCTCCAGCACCTCTTCGAGCAGCGCCGGGTCGATCACATTCCGGCCTTCCTGCAGGCGATCCTTGACCTCAACGATACGATTGGCCAGCACGAAGCGGTTCACCGTATCGGTCAGTTCTGCCTCGGGTACATTGGCAAAGACATGCACAGCCCGCAGGTGGTCTTCCTCGAGGCCGTGGGCCAGCAGGACTTGCCCAATCTGCTTATCGCTCAGGCTTGCATACGCGACGCCAAGCCTGCGAAACATGCGCTCGGTGCCTCGCCATTCCGCGGGCCGTTCGCTCCACAGCCGCCAGGCACCAGCACCATTGTGTTCGAGCAGTGGGGCATGATTTTCGTAAGGTTCCAGGTACCAATCTTCGCTTTCGGTTTGGTACACCGGGTAGTAATACCCTTCCATTTCGATCCACGATTGCTCGCCCAGGCGGTAGATCCCGCTTTGATCGACAATCGCCTGCGCAGGTGGCGGTTCGCTGACGTAAGGCGCCAGATCCTGGTTCCAGAGTTTTTCGCTGCCATCTTCAAGCATCGCAGGTACCAGCCCGTCCACCAGGACACTGCGCGTCCACAGCGTTCGCGCCGCCGCCACTCCGACAGCCGTGGCCCCCAGCAGGGCCACGTCCTTGCCTACGTTCACCAAATGGTCCAGAGCCGCATTGGTGTCCCCCTCCCGCCAGTCCTTGACCGACTGGAATACCTCGCTGAGCAGCTCCCAGGCCATCACCGCCAACAACGCCGCGCCGATCGCCGGGATGAACAGCCCTGCGAGCGCCAACAGGGCCATCCCTTGCGCATGCCGACGCTCGCTCTTGGCCAACGCGACATCGCCATCGATGCGCGCAACAGGTGTGGCGAACACGGCCGCGTCGTCCTTGATTTGCTGGATGCGCATCGTCGCCAAATGGTCGAACAAGGGCGTCGGGTAGACCTTCATGTGCTGGTCCAACTCCCGCGTGGCCCAGTCCGCCACATCGCCCACCCGCTGTTGGACAGCGGCAAAGAATCCGGCGCGGTCGCGCTGAAGGACGAACCGCTCGAAGAACTGCCGGTAATCGTCCTTGCGCAGGCGCTTGCCCAGAATCTTCCTGGCGAAGCCTTCCAGGTTCTTGGCGACGCACCAGGCACCTAGTCGGTCCCCTGGGATATACACCAGCACCCGCTTGCTGCTGTTGAGCAGCAAGCCTTCGTCGATCACGTCCAACACCACGATCTGCTGAAGGTGACAGTTGAATGCCTTGAGCTGCTTGGCGACCACCGGTGCGCCTTCGAGCCGCCCGAGCTTGCCGTCGGTATACAAGCCGATGATCAGTTCGAGTTCGGCGTCCCTGAGTACACCCTCGGCATGGGCCTTGAAGGCGTCCACCAGCAGGTTTGAGCGGTATTGCGCCTTGAGCAAGGCTTTGCAGCTCTGCATGTCTTTGAGCTCTTTGGCCTCAAGCACTGCTTCAAGATGGCTCTGGTACTGTCCCCCCAAGTCCAGGTCACGGCAGAACGTGGCGAATGCCGGCACCGAGGGTGTCGTGAGCGCGGCCCCCGGCCCATCGACCAGCGTGTTACGCGCATGCTGCCCGCCCTCGGCAGCCTGAGCCTTGCTGAAATTGGACATTGCTGCGCTGAGCAACGACACGTCGAAGTAGTCGCTCGCCGGCGTCGGGTAATGGCTGGTGTAGTAACTGTGCTCGGGGCTCGTGTAGGTGTACCACTGGCGCAGGAAGTGCTGCTTTGCATCCAGACCGGCGTTGAATTTCTCTTGCAGCGCGGTGTTCAGGCGCGTGATGCAGAAGCTGTCGAGGCTTTCAATCTTGCTCCAACACTTGGCCAATTGCCGACGACTCTGCAGGCCGTTGACCAACGCCTCCCGCAGGAGCGTGAAATCAGAAACCCGAACCTTGCCCATCCAATCAGGCAGGCGCTTGGCAATCAGTTGATCCTGGAACTGCTGCGCAATGGCCATCATGTCCATGGCCGTCGATTGCGCGTTGTCACTGACGTTTCCCATACCGCGAATTCCCTCACCGATAAACGAAGCGGTGAGGCTAGAGAGGACGGTACAGGTACACGCGTTAAATAGTTACGTCTGGTGTGTCAGCGACTAAAGGCTCACGCCCAACGCCTGCCGCAATCGATCGGCACGTGCATCATCGACCGCGCCAACCAGGGCAAAATTGTAGGCACCATGAGACCAGTAGCGCGCTTCGAGCTGCCCCTCAGTCCGTTGCCCGCTGGGCATACGTGCAAAGCGCTCGCTGGGCGAGCGCAGGAACAAGCTGATCCGCTCACCCTTGTTGTCCTGAAACACCAGCAGCGCCGCCGGGCCTTGTTCGTTGCTCAGCAGCCGGGCGCCCACCGGCTGGAACCCGTAGGCGCCAAGGTCCGGCAACTGCCCGACGCGGTCGAAATGGCGCTCGAGCCAGGCCTGCAAGAGCTGTGGGTCGCCGGCCTGGACATCCAGCTTGGTTCCACCTGCGAACAGGCGATGGGCCTGTACGGCGTCGGCCATCGGCAAGATATCGGCCACCAGCGTCGCCTCGCGGGCCTGCCACCCTCCGAAACCTCCCACGCCCAGCGCCAGAAGCAGCAACGCAGCCGATGCCCACTGCCGCTGGCGACGCTGACGCAAGCGCCGCTTTAACTGCCCAAGATCCAGGTCGGTCGTGGTGGTGGCCTGCCCGAATCCGGCCAGGGCCGCGCGCAGGCGCCGGGCGTCGTTGCGCCAGGCCTCCACCTGCGCCGCCTCCTGCGGATTGGCTGCCAGCCAGGCGTGCACCTGGGCTCTGCGCACCGGGTCGAGCCGGTCATCGATGTAGGCATGCAGCTCATGTTCGGTGGGGATCAACGGGGTCATTTCAGTCTCCGCAAGGCTGGGGGCGTCGGGTCGCCCTCGGTCAGGTCGCGCAGGGCGGCTCGGGCGCGTGACAGGCGCGACATGACCGTACCGATGGGGATGCCCAGGGCTTGGGCGGCCTCTTTGTAGCTCAACCCTTCGACGCTCACCAGCAACAGCAAGGCGCGCTGTTCCGTGGACAGCCGGGCGAAGGCCGCAAGGTCGGCATGGGCCATGACGATGCGCTCGGTTTCGCCGCCCAGCGCTTCTTCCTGGCCACGGCCGAACCAGGCCAGCCAGCGGGCATGCAGGCGCTCGCGGCGCTTGCCGTCGAGAAACAGGCGATAAAGGATGGTGAACAGCCAGGCGCGCAGGCTGTCGGCGTCACGCTGCTGCCCGCTGCGGCGCAAGGCGCGCTCGATGGTAGCCTGGACCAGATCGTCGGCGCTGCCAGACTCACGGCACAGCCACAACGCGAAGCGGCGCAGCCGCTGCAGCAGTTCGCGCCATTGTTGTTCATCCAGGTCGTGCATGGTCAGGTCCCGGGCCCTTTGATGGTCAGTCTAAGGGGGCAGACGCACTGGCACGACATTTATTCCCATAGCGGGAATAAATCTCTGGCCGGCCCGTCGTACCGGCTCATTCACTGCGTGGAACCTGACCATGACCACTTCTCTGCACGGCCCGGCCAAGGCCTTGCGCCTGGCGGCCATCGGCGCGGCCCTGCTGGCCGTGGGCGCCGGCTTTGCCTATGCCGCCGGCTGGATCGGTGCCCCGGCGCTGACGCCCCAACGCATCATCGACACCTTCGAAGCCCAGGCCGGCCATTACCCCGGCTATCGCAAGAACCACGCCAAAGGCCTGTGCGTGAGCGGCTACTTCCAGAGCAGCGGACTGGCCGAGCCGTTGTCCAGTGCGCGGGTGTTCAGCCAGCCCCGCGTGCCAGTCGTTGGCCGCTTCGCCATCGGTGGCGCCAACCCGTTCGCCCCGGACACCAGCATTCCGGTACGCAGCCTGGCGCTGCAATTCAGCACCGATGACGGGCAGATCTGGCGGACCGGCATGAACAATCCGCCTGTGCTGGCAATCGGCACGCCGCAAGCGTTCTACGAGCAAGTCCTGGCCATGGCGCCAACCCCTGCCACCGGCAAGCCCGACCCTGCAAAGATGCAGGCCTTCTTCGCGGCCCACCCCGAAAGCGCGGCCTTCCGTCAATGGGCCGCCACCTACAAACCCAGCGACAGCTTCGCCAGCACCCAATACCACAGCATCAATGCCTTCCTGCTCAAGGATCGCGGCGGCATCAGCCATCCGGTGCGCTGGCAGCTGGAACCGCAAACCCCGTTCGTAGCGCTGCCGACGCAAATCGATGACAAG
Organism: Pseudomonas guariconensis; assembly: GCF_900102675.1. Classification (GTDB taxonomy): domain Bacteria; phylum Pseudomonadota; class Gammaproteobacteria; order Pseudomonadales; family Pseudomonadaceae; genus Aquipseudomonas; species Aquipseudomonas guariconensis. The sequence continues at coordinate 4,459 of NZ_FMYX01000001.1, read as the reverse complement.
CAGTTCCTGCAGCACGACCTGCAGCGACGCCTGGCGCAAGGCCCGCTGCGCTGGACGCTGCGCCTGGTGCTTGCCGAACCCGGCGACCCAGTGGATGACGCCTCTCGCCCCTGGCCGGCCGAGCGGCGCAGCATCGAGGCCGGCACCCTTGTCGTCGAACAGGTCGATGCGCCCGAACAAGGCGCGTGCCGTGACATCAACTTCGACCCGCTGATCCTGCCCAAGGGCATCGAGCCCTCCGCCGACCCGATCCTGGCCGCTCGTTCGGCCGCGTACTCGGAGTCTTTCAACCGCCGCAGCCGCGAGTCTCTCGCTACCGGAGCACGCCCATGACCGTCACCGTCTTCCATCCCCTCGCCCGACTGGTGCATTGGCTGATGGCCGTGCTGATCCTGGCGATGCTGTTCATCGGCGTGAGCATGGTCGGCGACCTGTCGCCACGCCATCCGCTGCTGGTCGAGTTGCACAAGGCCACGGGGCTGACCTTGCTGGTGTTGGTGGTGCTGCGCATCGCCCTGCGCCTGACCCTACCTCACCCACCGCTGCCCAGGGACATTCCGCCCGTTCAGCGCCTGGCCGCCGGTGCTTCCCACCTGCTGCTGTATGGCCTGATGCTAGCCATGCCGCTGCTTGGCTGGGCCATGCTCTCGGCCGGCGACTACCCGCGCCCACTGCAACTGCCGGCCATCGCCCCCCATGACCTGCAGCTGTACGCGGTGTTGCGCCAGGCTCACGGCTGGGCTGGCTACCTGTTATTCGCCACCATCCTGGTGCACCTGGGTGCTGCGTTGATGCACGCTTGGGTGCGTCGGGACGGCGTATTGCGTAGCATGTGGCCTGGCCCAGTGCGCCGCAGCGAATGAGCGCTGTGGGCAAGTTTGGCCCCTGACCTCCAACCGACTGGACTGCCCATGACCGCTGCAAAGGACCCTGCTGCCCTGATTCCCCCTGCGACCTTGGATCTGCGCCCGCTGCTGCTGATCAGCGGCGCGTGCACCCTGTCGATGATGGCGTTCGTGGCACTGATCGGCCCGATCGCCCGCCAGCTGGGCATGGCTACCTGGCAGGCAGGTGCAGCAGTGACCGTGGCAGGGGTGGTCTGGGTACTGCTGGCCCGGCCTTGGGGGCGCGCCGCCGACCGCTATGGCCGCAGACGCATCCTGTTGCTGGGCAGCGCGGGCTTCACGCTTTCGTATTGGTCGCTGTGCCTGTTCATCGACGGTGCACTGCGCTGGATGCCTGGGGCGACCCTGGCCTTCATCGGCCTGATGCTCACTCGCGGTCTGATCGGTGCGTTCTATGCAGCACTACCGGTAGGGGCCAACGCCCTGATCGCCGACCATGTCGAACCCCAACGCCGGGCGCGGGCCATGGCTTCGCTGGGCGCAGCCAACGCCGTCGGCCTGGTCCTGGGGCCGGCCTTGGCGGCCTTGCTGGCTCGCCACAGCCTGAGCATGCCGTTCTATGTCATGTCGCTGTTGCCGGCGAGCGCTTTCTTCGTGCTGCTGTTCAAACTCAAACCACAACCCTTGGCACATGGCCATGCGCCTAGCCCGGTGCGGCTGCGCGATCCGCGCCTGCGTCGCCCGTTGCTGGTGGCCTTCAGCGCCATGTTCAGCGTGACGGTCTCGCAGATCACCGTGGGCTTCTTTGCCCTCGACCGCCTGCACCTGGCCGCGGTCGAGGCTGCCCAGGCCGCGGGCATCGCCCTCACCTGCGTAGGTGTCGCGCTGATACTGGCCCAGGTACTGCTGCGCAAGCTCGAGTGGCCGCCGCTGAAGATGATCCGCGTGGGCGCCACAGTCTCGGCATTGGGGTTTGCCAGCGCCGCCCTGGCGAACACCGCGCCTTGGCTGTGGGGGGCATTCTTCGTGGCAGCCGCTGGCATGGGGTTTGTCTTCCCGGCGTTTTCGGCACTGGCGGCCAACGCCATGCATGCCACCGAACAAGGCGCCACCGCAGGTTCCATCGGCGCGGCCCAGGGCATGGGCGCAGTGCTCGGTCCGCTGGCCGGCACGCTGGTCTATGCGGTTGATCCAGCCCTGCCCTTCGCGGCGGTCGCTGTGCTGTTGCTGCTGGTCGGGCTATGGCCGACACCCGCCGATAAACGTCACTGACAAGCACAGCGCGTTGCTGTCCAGAGTGTGCTTTAATGCGTCGCCCATTATTTTTGACACCTCTCTATCTAACAAGGCGGCTATGGACACGGGGACACGACTCAAACTGGTGCGTGAACGCAACAACCTCTCCCAGCGGGAGCTGGCCCGCCGTAGCGGCCTGACCAACTCGACGATCTCGCAGATCGAGCAGAATCGCGTCAGCCCGTCGGTCAGCTCCCTTAAAAAGCTGCTCGAAGGCATCCCCATGTCCCTGGCGGAATTCTTCAGCTTCGATGAGCCGGTGCGCGAAGAGCGCTATGTGTTCCGCGGCGGCGAGCAACCCGACCTGGGCCGCAATGGCCTGCGCATGCTGTTGGTCGGCGCCAGCGTCCCCGGCCGGCAAATGCGCATGCTGCGCGAGCTCTACGCACCGGGCGCCGATTCGGGCGAACCGATCGTGCACTCCGAAGGCGAAGAATGTGGCCTGGTCACCCGTGGCACCATCGAGCTGTGGGTCGATGGCCAGGTAAGTGTCCTCAATGCAGGCGATGGCTACTACATCCCCACCACCCTACCGCACAGTTTCAAGAACATCGGCCCGGACGAGGCCGAGATCATCAGCGCCAACACCCCGGCCAACTTCTGATCCGCCGTGCTGCCGCCCAACAGCCGAGAAGCCTGCCAACGCCTGCGTGACGCCGCTCTGGGTATCCATGCGCTGCAGGTGTTGGCCCGCACACCCGAGGGGCAGGTCGATGTACGCATCGACGGCTGGCAGCTGCGCTTGCTGCTGGACGCCGATGGCCTGGTCCAGTGCAGCCATTGCCGCACGCCCGACGGCCATGAAGCCGGCCTGCAAGATTGGCACCGCTATGGCACCAACCCCACCGATCTGCTGAGTATCTGGGAGCGTGGCCGCATCGAGCAGCTCCTGGCCACGGGAATCTCTGAATGAAGCGCATCAGCCTGTTGCTCGGCCTGGCGCTCGCCTTGCCGGCCCTGGCCGAAAACACTTGCCCGCCTGGGCAGTACCAGGTGTGCCTGATGGGCTGTTTCTGCGCACCGATCGACCCAGGCCAGGCCGGCCAGGTACTCAAGGACGTCGAACTCATGGCCTCCGGTAGCCTGGCCTTCGCTCTGCGCCAAGCTCGCGACGAAGCCACCGCCAACGGCACCGAGCCGATTCCCCTGCACATCCGCGCCCAACTCGAGCCCTGGTATGACTTTGCCGTGCTCGATGCAGCGCGTTATCGGGTGGGAGACGAGCAGCAGGTCAGCGCGGCCAATGCCCTGCTGCAAAACCCGGACGTGAACGCGGTGACCCTGATCGACACGATCATCTTCCGCCACGCCCAAGACGCCGAGGACAACGTGGCGCTCTGGGCTCATGAACTCAAGCATGTGCAGCAGTACCAGGACCTGGGGGTGGAGGAATTTGCCCGGCGGTACACCCGCAACTACGAGGACCTGGAAGGGCCGGCCTACAAGATCGAGGCCGAGGTCGCCAAGGCACTGCGACAAAAACAGTCAGGGCAGGCGCGTTGAACATACCTGCCGTCTCAGCAGGTCACTTCATCTGCCAAGAGTGTTCCACGCCGTTAAGCACTTTTTTGTCGAATGCGAGCATTGTCCCACTGGTGCAGCCACCTACCTTGGGCCTACCCATACCACCATCGGCTTTTTCAAGTTAACAATCCGTAATTTCTTACAGATCAAACGCATAACGCCTTGTATTTTTCGCGCCCTGAAAATACTAAGGGACATTCGATATGCTCGTACTTCTCAATCATTCAAGCGCCTTCAGATAAGTAGAACTCCGCTGCTTTGCTGAAAAGGCCGCTTACTTCATTTCTGTTGCCAACTTCAACTTACCGCCCCCTTTGTGCGGGTAACCAAGTATTTAGGCACGCCTGAATGAAATATGGGTTCCACGGCCTTTTCGTAGCGAAGTTACGTAACTCTTGCCCACGTGACTTTCATGAAAAACCAACCTATTTATTCCGGTACCTCTTTGGGCATCCGCTGGATGGCCTGGCTCAACATCGGCGTCCAGGCGGTCCTTCCGTTGACCCTGGCATTGGCCACGCCTTCAGCCAGTGCCGCCCCCACCACTGAACCGGCCAAGCGATCACCCGCGCCTTCCCGTCTTCACACCTTCGCCATGGGTGACACCCTGGCCTCGATCGCCACCCAATACGCCGCCACCATCGCCACCCTGCGCAGCCTCAACCCCGGCCGCGACCTCGATACCCTCAAGCCCGGCGATCGCTTGGTCGTACCCTCGGCCGCCGCGCACCCGCTGCCGAAGCTGAACTCGCCCGACCCACAGGCCTCCACCGACGCCCAGGACGAACAGGCCC
>NZ_FMYX01000018.1 GCF_900102675.1 Pseudomonas guariconensis | reverse complement strand
GACATCAATCCGCTGGGCTTCTTCTAAATCGCGTTGCCTTTTTCGCGGGTGAACCTGCTTCTGCAGTGCTTGTGCTGTGGGGCTGGGTTTACCCGTACGGCCCAACAACCAGGGCGATGGCGTGCACCACCGCTCTGGCTCGCTTCTTGCCAGACCAATCACCAAGGGCCGGAACGCTTCTGGCCACCAAGAAAAACAACAGGTGAACACTATGCCAAGCGATCACTCCGGCAGCGCGCCGGCGAGCTCTTCGGTCGACTTCGAGAAAGTCGACGCGGATTATTTCCAGCACCGACAACTAAAAAAAGGCGCCGCCGGCTGGGTCCTGCTGGTCGGCCTGGGCGTGGCGTATGTCATCTCCGGTGACTATGCCGGCTGGAACTTCGGCCTGGCCCAAGGCGGCTGGGGTGGCATGTTCCTCGCCACCTTGTTGATGGCCACCATGTACCTGTGCATGTGCTTTTCCCTGGCCGAGCTGTCCTCGATGATCCCCACCGCCGGTGGCGGCTACGGTTTCGCGCGCAGTGCCTTCGGGCCTTGGGGCGGGTTCCTGACGGGCACGGCGATCCTGATCGAATACGCGATCGCGCCCGCGGCCATCGCTACCTTCATCGGCGCCTATTGCCAGTCACTGTTCGGCATCGGCGGCTGGATGGTCTACCTGGCCTTCTACATCATCTTCATCGGTATCCATATCTTCGGTGTCGGTGAAGCGCTCAAGCTGATGTTCATCATCACCGCCGTCGCCGCGATCGCCCTGGCGGTCTTCCTGGTGGCCATGGTGCCCCATTTCGAGGCATCCAACCTGTTCGACATCGCCCAGACCGACGCGGCCGGTGCCAGCAGCTTCCTGCCCTTTGGCTACGTCGGCATCTGGGCGGCGATCCCCTACGCCATCTGGTTCTTCCTCGCGGTCGAAGGCGTTCCCCTGGCAGCCGAAGAAACCAAGAACCCTCGCCGTGACCTGCCACGCGGCCTGATCGGCGCCATGCTGGTGCTGGTCGCCTTCGCCCTGCTGATCTTGGTGATCGGCCCCGGCGGCGCCGGTTCCGAAGCCTTGAAGGCTTCCGGCAACCCACTGGTCGAGGCATTGGCCAAGGCCTATGGTGGTTCCACCTGGATGGGCAGCTTCGTCAACCTGGTCGGCCTGGCCGGCCTGATCGCCAGCTTCTTCTCGATCATCTACGCCTATTCGCGGCAGATCTTCGCCTTGTCGCGCGCCGGCTACCTGCCGCGCAAGCTCTCGGAAACCAACAAGAGCAAGGCGCCGGTACTGGCGCTGGTGATCCCCGGCATCATCGGCTTTGGTCTTTCGTTGACCGGCCAGGGCGACCTGCTGATCCTGGTGGCCGTGTTCGGCGCCACGCTCTCCTACGTGCTGATGATGGCCGCGCACATCACCTTGCGCATCCGCCGCCCCAAGATGGAGCGTCCTTACCGCACCCCAGGCGGAGTCTTCACCTCGGGCGTGGCCCTGGTGCTGGCCTGCGTGGCCGTGGTCGCCGGTTTCCTGGTGGACCCACGCGTGGTGATTGGCGCTGCCGTGATCTATGGGGTATTAATTGCCTACTTTGCTTTCTACAGCCGTCACCACCTCGTGGCGGGGACGCCGGAAGAAGAATTCGCTGCGATCCAGAAGGCCGAAGAGGCCCTGCACTGATCGCCGACTTACGCCGCGGGTCGACCCGCGGCGCTCTGGAGATTCTGTATGGCAAGTTTCGTACACACGGTAGGCAACCAGATCTACCGCTTCGACAGTCTCAAGGACGTCTTAGCCAAGGCCAGCCCGGCCCGCTCGGGCGACTACCTGGCAGGCGTCGCGGCCAGCAACGATGGCGAGCGTGTCGCCGCGCAGATGGCCTTGGCCGACATCCCGCTGACGCACTTTCTCAACGAGGCGTTGATCCCTTACGAGGCGGACGAAGTCACCCGGCTGATCATCGACACCCATGACAAGCAAGCCTTCGCCCCGGTCAGCCACCTGACCGTCGGCGGGTTTCGCGACTGGCTGCTTAGCGAGGCTGCCGACGAACAGAGCCTGCGGGCCCTCGCCCCCGGCCTGACTCCGGAAATGGCCGCGGCGGTGTCGAAGATCATGCGTGTCCAGGACTTGGTGCTGGTCGCGCAGAAGATCCGCGTGGTAACGAAGTTCCGCGGCACCATGGGCCTGCGCGGACGTCTTTCGACCCGCCTGCAACCCAACCACCCGACCGACGAACCGGCCGGTATCGCGGCGAGCATTCTCGACGGCCTGCTGTATGGCAACGGCGATGCCATGATCGGCATCAACCCGGCCACCGACAGCATCGCCTCGATCTGCACCCTGTTGGAAATGCTCGATGCCATCATTCAGCGCTATCAGATTCCGACCCAATCCTGCGTACTGACCCACGTCACCACGTCGATCGAAGCGATCAACCGTGGCGTGCCGCTGGACCTGGTGTTCCAATCCATCGCCGGCACCGAGGCTGCCAACGCCGGTTTCGGCATCAACCTCAACGTACTCAAGGAAGGCTACGAGGCAGGCCTGTCGCTCAAGCGCGGTACCGTCGGGCAGAACCTGATGTACTTCGAGACAGGCCAAGGCAGCGCGCTGTCGGCCAACGCCCACCATGGCGTGGACCAGCAAACCTGCGAAACCCGCGCCTACGCCGTGGCGCGTCACTTCAACCCGTTCCTGGTCAACACCGTGGTCGGTTTCATCGGCCCGGAGTACCTGTACAACGGCAAGCAGATCATCCGCGCCGGCCTGGAAGATCATTTCTGCGGCAAGCTTTTGGGCGTGCCCATGGGCTGCGACATCTGCTACACCAACCATGCCGAAGCCGACCAGGACGACATGGATACGCTGCTGACCTTGCTGGGCGTGGCCGGGATCAACTTCATCATGGGCATCCCCGGCTCCGACGACATCATGCTCAATTACCAGACCACCTCCTTCCATGACGCGCTCTATGCGCGCCAGACCTTGGGCCTAAAACCTGGGCCTGAGTTCGAGGCCTGGCTGGAACGCACCGGGATCTTCACCCAGGCCGATGGCCGGGTACGCTTCGGTGACCAACTGCCGCCAGCCTTCCGCCAGGCCCTGGCACAGCTTGCATAGGGATGACCATGGACCGACAGACACCCACTCCCGAAAATCCCTGGCTGGCTCTGCGCAACCTGACCCCGGCACGCATCGCCCTCGGCCGCACCGGCACCAGCCTGCCGACCGGCGCGCAGCTGGACTTCCAGTTCGCCCACGCCCAGGCGCGCGACGCCGTGCACCTGCCCTTCGACCACGCTGGCCTGCGCGAGCAACTCAATGCCCGTGGGCGCGAAACCCTGCTGGTGCACAGCGCGGCCAGCGACCGCCACCAGTACCTGCAGCGGCCCGACTTGGGCCGGCGCCTGGACGAGGATTCCGTCCAGCGCCTGCGTGAACACGCCCAGACCAACCCGGGCGGCGTCGATCTTGCGATCGTGGTCGCCGATGGTCTGTCGGCCCTGGCCGTGCATCGCCATACCCTGCCCTTCCTGGCCCGCTTCGAAGAGCAGGCCGCAGCCGACGGCTGGCGCTGTGCACCCGTCGTGCTGGTGGAACAGGGTCGTGTGGCAGTGGCCGATGAAGTCGGTGAACTGCTCGGCGCGCGCATGACGGTCATGCTGATTGGCGAACGCCCGGGCCTGAGCTCGCCCGACAGTCTGGGTCTGTACTTCACCTATGCGCCCAAGGTCGGCCTTACCGATGCCTACCGCAACTGCATCTCCAACGTCCGCCTGGAGGGCCTGAGCTACGGCATGGCGGCCCACCGTCTGCTGTACTTGATGCGCGAGGCCTGCCGGCGCCAGCTCTCCGGGGTGAACCTCAAGGACGAAGCCGAGGTGCACAGCATCGAGAGCGAGGCGGCTTCAGGCAAAAACGGAAACTTCCTGCTGGGAGAGCGGTAAAAAACATGTAATGGAAGGCGGATTGCGCTTCTAACCTGCTTTGGGCAGCATGCGATTGAAGCTGCTGGCAATCCGCCGTATCCCCAAATGGACACTGAGGGCCGCACATGCGCATCATCAAGGCAACCCTGGAACACCTCGACCTGCTGACCCCATTGTTCGTGAAGTACCGCGAGTTCTATGGGCAGTTGCCCTACCCGGACAGCTCACGCAGTTTTCTGGAAAAACGCCTCAAGCGGGGCGAATCGGTGATCTACCTGGCCCTACCGGATGACGAAGAGGGTCGCCTGCTTGGCTTCTGCCAGCTGTACCCGAGCTTTTCCTCCCTGTCGCTCAAGCGCGTGTGGATCCTCAACGACATCTACGTGGCCGAAGATTCCCGGCGCATGCTGGTGGCCGATCATCTGATGCGTGAAGCCAAGAAGATGGCCAAGGACACCAACGCCGTGCGCATGCGGGTCTCTACCAGCAGCGACAATGACGTGGCACGCAAGACCTACGAATCGATCGGTTTTCGCAAGGACACCGAGTTCGAAAACTACATTTTGCCGATCACTCAGGACTGAGCACCGCCTTATCCTGTGGGAGCGGGTTTATTCGCTCCCACAGGGGGATGAATCGCTTGGATTCCCTGAGCAACGCCCCTCGAAACCCGCCGCTACAAACTCCCCGGGCACATTCCTGCCATCGCCGTATAATGCCCTTCCTGTCATGTGTGAAAATTTACCCATCCGCAGGTAAAGAAGCCTACGCCCTTGGCACAGTCCGTCATCGTGCGCCCGTAGCTGCGGGTCAAGAACACAGGTGTTGTACATGGAATTCAACCCGCTGGACCTTATCCTGCATCTCGATGCTTACCTCGATCTGCTGGTCACCAACTACGGCCCCTGGATCTACGCGATTCTCTTCGCGGTTATCTTCTGCGAAACCGGCCTGGTGGTGATGCCCTTCCTGCCGGGCGACTCCTTGCTGTTCATCGCTGGCGCCGTCGCTGCAGGCGGTGGCATGGATCCGGTACTGCTGGCCGGCCTGCTGATGGCGGCGGCGATCCTGGGCGACAGCACTAACTACGTCATCGGCCGAACCACGGGCGAGCGACTGTTCCGCAATCCCAACTCGAAAATCTTCCGCCGCGACTACCTGCAGCGTACCCATGACTTCTACGAACGCCATGGCGGCAAGACCGTGACCATGGCGCGCTTCCTGCCGATCCTTCGGACTTTCGCGCCATTCGTCGCTGGCATCGCACACATGCTCTACCCGCGTTTTTTGGCCTTCAGCATCACAGGTTCGCTGCTGTGGGTCGGCGGCCTGGTGACCCTGGGCTACTTCTTCGGCAACGTCCCGTTCATCAAGCAGCACCTGTCGCTGATGGTCGTCGGCATCATTATCCTGTCGCTGGTGCCGATGATCCTGGGTCTGCTGCGTGGCCGCCTGGGCCGCACGGCGAAGGCCCACTGACCGGTCATGTGGTCGCTGCGCGCCTGGCGTCGCCGACGTACCCTGGCTCGATACCCCGTCGATCCGCAGCTGTGGCAGGTGATTCGCGAGCGCCTGCCCATGCTCGACGGCATCAGTGACGAAGAAGACCGCACCCTGCGTGAAGCCTGTGTGCTGTTTCTGCACGACAAGCACCTGACCGCCTTGCCCGGGGTGCAGTTGGACGACGAACAGCGTCTGTTCCTCGCCGCCCAGGCCCAACTGCCGCTGCTGCATCTAGGCGAGCTGAACTGGTACCAGGGCTTCCACGAAATCATCCTCTACCCCGACGACTTCGTGAGCCCCCAGCGCCACCGCGACGCCAGCGGTGTCGAACACACTTGGGACGCCGAGCACAGCGGTGAAGCCTGGCAACAGGGCCCCGTGATCCTGGCTTGGCCCGGGGTGCTGGCCAGTGGCGGCTGGGAAGGCTACAACCTGGTGATCCACGAACTGGCCCACAAGCTCGACATGCTCAATGGCGATGCCAATGGTCTGCCGCCGCTGCACAAGGGCATGCGCGTGGAAGACTGGGCCAGCGCCATGCAGCAGGCCTATGACGACATGAACCGGCAATTGGACGCCAATCCCGACGCCGAGACCGCCATCGACCCGTACGCCGCCGAAAACCCGGCGGAATTCTTCGCCGTCACCAGCGAGTACTTCTTCAGTGCGCCCGACCTGCTGCACCAGGTTTATCCACAGGTGTACCAGCAACTGGCGCTGTTCTATCGCCAGGACCCGCTCGCACGCCTGGACCGGTTGCAGGCCGAGCACCCTCTGTACCGCGAAACCCAGGCCTGACGGGGCCGCACATCCGGCGGGGCGTGGCATGCCCGGTAGGAATGTGCCTATAATCGCCGCCACTTTTTGGTCAAACACGGGGGCACTGCCCAATGAGCTACAGCAAGATTCCGGCGGGCAAAGACCTGCCGAACGACATCTACGTCGCCATCGAGATCCCGGCTAACCACGCGCCGATCAAGTACGAGATCGACAAGGACAGCGACACCCTGTTCGTCGACCGTTTCATGGCCACCCCGATGTTCTACCCAGCCAACTACGGCTACATCCCGAATACCCTGGCCGACGACGGTGATCCGCTGGACGTGCTGGTCGTGACCCCGTACCCGGTCGCTCCAGGTTCGGTCATCCGCGCCCGTCCGGTCGGCGTCCTGCACATGGACGACGAGAGCGGTGGCGATGCCAAGGTCCTGGCCGTTCCGCACGACAAGCTGAGCCAGCTGTACGTCGACGTGAAGGAATACACCGACCTGCCAGCCTTGCTGCTGGAACAGATCAAGCACTTCTTCGAGAACTACAAAGATCTGGAGAAAGGCAAGTGGGTCAAGGTCAAGGGCTGGGAAGGCGCTGATGCCGCCCGTGCCGAGATCACCAAGTCGGTTGCCGCCTACAAGGGCTAAGACCGGATTGAAGAAAAGCCCTGCTTCGGCAGGGTTTTTTTTGCCTGGTTGAAATGCACGGCACCTTCACGCGAAACGGCCTACTTTGCCCTACGCAAAGCTCCGACAATTGCATTTATTTCCTACAAAACTCATCAACTCCCGGTTCATTCCCGCCCCCGCACCGACTCGCTAGACTCGGCCTCCATGAATACTTCCGGTGACCGTCTCAGAGTCCTCCTCCAGGAGTGCCACCTGACCCCTTCCGACTTTGCCATCCTTCGCGGTGTCACACCCCAGCACGTCAACAACTGGTTCAGGCGCGGCGTGCCCTTGGCCCGGCTGGACGATATCGCCGAACTGTTCTGCGTACATCGGCGCTGGCTGCGCACGGGCGAAGGGCCCAAGCACGTCAATCCACTCGCGAACCCATACCCCTCGCACCTCAACATGGCGCAACCAGCCAATCAAGAAGGGACCTTCATCCGCCTCCCGATCCATCTGCTGCGCAATGGAACGCTCCAGCCCGACGAAGGCAAATACCTGTCGTTTTCCGAACAAATGCTGCAGATGCTGGGTGTTGCCCCAGAAGATGCCGCCTGCATCCCGATGCCCATGACCGGCATCGCTTCGATCATCCCCACCGACGCCACCCTGGTCATCGACCGGAGCCTGACATGGGTCGTGGACGGCGAGACCTACGTGTTGATGCACAATGGCCGCTTGAGGGTTCATCGCCTGAGCCGCGATCGACTGGACAACCTGTACCTGCACGGTCATGAGCCCACAGAGCGTTACACCCCCCGCCAGCGCCAGGCCCAGGGCATGCAGATCCTCGGTTGGGTATTCCACTGGTCATGTTTCAGCCTGCGCCGCCCTTGCTGAAACACCCCGGCGCCACTTTTTGCTGGGCAACCCGCGCCAGCCCTAGTATGCTACGCCGCACATTCAGCCCCGGCCGGCGCAAGCCGCGATCCAGAGGGCCTGGCGACGCCTCACACAGCCGTCCGCCATCTCTTTTCAGGCCTTCATGGCCATCCCGTTAAGGCGGTTGCGGCTTACCAAAAATTAGCCAAGACCGTCCCCGAGAAGCCGGCCACAAGCCGGCTTTTTAATTGTCCGCAAATGCTCCTATCCCCTGCGTGACATGGGCGCTGCGGCAATGATCAAGCTCGTGCAGCCAACGGCAACGAGCACCCAGGCCGAAAAAACATGCGACATCCCTGTGCCCCTTCTGATCATCCGATATCCAGTAGGGGCGGGATTAAACCAACAGGTAATCGGGCCGTAGGTAGGTGTTCAGTGGTTTGGGAAGGGTCCTAAAAGCTTCGAACAGAGAACGAGGGGTGCTCGCGATCCTACTTTTTCTCCGGTGGAGGATTCTCCGCACCCAATCAAGGGCTCGGCGCAATCATCATCCGAACCCGCACCTACAAGGCTTAGCCTTTGACACACACCACCTGACGCAAGGTGTGAAGCACTTCCACAAGCTCTCGCTGGGCGTGCATCACCGCATCGATGTCCTTGTAGGCCATCGGGATCTCATCGATCACGTCCTTGTCCTTGCGGCACTCCACGTGTGCCGTGGCCCGCCGCTGGTCCTCGACAGTGAATTGGCTCTTGGCCTTGGTGCGGCTCATCACCCGACCTGCGCCATGGCTGCAGGAGCAGAACGACTCTTCGTTGCCCAGCCCACGCACGATGAAGCTCTTGGCGCCCATGGATCCGGGAATGATACCCAACTGGCCTTTTTGCGCTGACACCGCGCCTTTGCGGGTGACCAATACCTCACGGCCGAAGTGCTGCTCACGCTGCACGTAGTTGTGGTGGCAATTGACCGCCTCGAGATTCGCTTCGAAAGGCTTGCCCAAGACCTTGCGCGTGGTGGCAATCACCGCCTGCATCATCAGCTCGCGGTTGTGCCGTGCGAAGTCCTGGGCCCACTCCACCGCCTCCACGTAGTCTGCAAAATGCCGGCTGCCTTCTTCGAAGTAGGCAAGGTCCTTGTCGGGCAGGTTCGCCAAGTGCTGGCGCATGTCGGCCTGGGCCAGTTCGATGAACAGGTTGCCGATGGCGTTGCCGACACCGCGCGAGCCACTGTGCAGCATGAACCACACGCGGTCGGCCTCATCCAGGCAAACCTCGATGAAATGGTTGCCGCCACCCAGGGTGCCCAGGTGATGGCGATTGTTGGTTTTCTCCAAGCGCGGGTACTTGTCTGTGATCGCCTTGAAACGCGCGGCCAGCCCGCGCCAAGCCTGGTCGGCATGGTTAGGCACCGCGTCCCAGGCGCCCTGGTCACGCCGCCCGAAGGTCTTGCCATGGGGCACGGCTTTTTCGATGGCGCTGCGCAGGCCGTGCAGGTTATCCGGCAAGTCACGGGCGTGCAGCGAGGTGCGCGCGGCGATCATGCCGCAACCGATGTCCACCCCCACCGCAGCCGGGATGATCGCCCCGACGGTAGGGATGACGCTACCGATGGTCGAGCCCTTGCCCAAGTGCACGTCCGGCATCACCGCAAGGTGCTTGAAGATGAACGGCATGCGCGCGGTATTCATCAGTTGTTTGCGGGCGTCGTCCTCCACCGGCACGCCTTCGGTCCACAGCTTGACCGGCTTGCCGCCGGCGACGTCGAGAATGTCCATGATGTACTGCCTCACAAAAGCCTTGGTGGCCATGATACCGCCGAAGGTCGTACACCGCCGGCTTGCCAGCGGGGTGGCACAGTGGGGTATGCTTGCCCGGTCTTCAGGGCGGGGTGAAAGTCCCCACCGGCGGTAAATCGAAAGATAAGCCCGCGAGCGCCCCGGCCATGCCGGGGGTCAGCAGACCTGGTGAGATTCCAGGGCCGACGGTCATAGTCCGGATGAAAGAAGGCGTCAGGCGGGGGCCATCCGGTGCTCCTGCGCGCGCATTTTGTTCGCCCCGAGACGTTCATCGATCATTTACGAGGAGCGTTTCATGTCCACCACGCATCATCCCCAATTCCCCAATGTCACCGCTGCCATCGCCGCCTTCCAGGCCGGGCGTCCTGTGCTGCTGCTCGACGATGACGACCGCGAGGACGAAGCGGACATCATCGCCGCCGCCGAGAACATCTCGCTGCAGACCATGGCCATGATGATCCGCGACTGCAGCGGCATCGTCTGCCTGTGCCTGGACGAAGCCACGGTCGACGCCCTGCAATTGGCGCCGATGGTGCAGAACAACCAGGCGCGCCATGGCACCGGCTTCACCGTCAGCATCGAAGCGGCTGAGGGCGTCAGCACCGGCGTGTCCGCCCAGGACCGCATCACCACCATCGAAGCCGCGCTGCGCTCCACTGCCGAGCAGCGCCACATCGTCAGCCCCGGGCATGTGTTCCCGCTGCGTGCGCGCAATGGCGGCGTCCTGACACGTCGTGGCCACACTGAAGGCTCGGTGGACCTGGCACGCCTGGCCGGCCTGCGCCCGGCGGCGGTGCTGTGCGAACTGATGAACCCCGACGGCAGCATGGCCCGGGGCGAGCAGGTGGCGGTCTATGCCCGCCAGTACAACCTGCCGGTGCTGACCATCGAGGAGTTGGCGCGCTATCGCGAGGCGATGGTCGAGCGCGAAGCCGTGCCGGCCTGAGTCAGCGCAACATGCTTGCTGCGCGGCGACTTCTGCGCAGTGAACCCGCTCCCACTAGATCCTAGGCGCTCTCGAGAGCATCGTGGTTTTTGCGGGAGCGGGCCGTCTTCGGCGCTCACAATGCTGCCGCTGTCAGCGCAGCTGCAGCGGCCCTTTCAAGAATTGATACAGCCCCGCCGCGCTTTTGCGATACCCCTCGGCGGTCAGGTGCACCAGATCCGGACGCGCCAGCCCACTCGCTTGCCAGGCCGCGATCGAGCACGGCCCACCCATGTATGCCTGCCAGTCCCAGAACAGCGCCTTGTGCTTCTGCGCGGCCTGGCGCTGGATGCGAATCACCGACGCCAACGGCTGCGGCTGGCGGGCCGTACAGGTGCGAGCCTTGCGATGCTTGATCGAGTCGGGCGGGCCTATCAACAGGATCGCCGCACGCGGCAGCGCCTGGCGCAGTCCGCTGAGGGCCGCGTCCAACTGCGATTGGTAGAGACTCAGGTCGAGGGTGTCATCGAAGGCTTCGTTGGTGCCGTAGGCGAGGATCACCAAGTCCGCTCGCAGGGTCTTGAGGCTCTCCTGCCAACCGGGTTGCCACTTGTTCACCACCTCCAGCCGAGCACCGTTGATGCCCAGGGACGAATAGGTCACGCCGGCGTTCTTCTGGCCCTGGATGTACCAGCCACCCAGTATCACACCTTGACTGTCTTCCACGCCGAGCCGCACCGGCAAGCTCAGATTGGTGAACGCCGGACTGAAGCGCCACTGCCCATTGCTGGCCGGCAGCATGCGCCGCTGGTTGCCATTGGCCACCAGCGTGCTGTTGCCTGCTGCCTGGTACAACGCCGAGATTCGGTAGCGCTGCGTATCGGGGTCGCGGGCCTGAAGCGTCACACTTGCGTTTGCCAGCACCGGCCGCGACAAGTATCCACCCAGGGGAAACTGGCTGCTCTGCTGATTGCGCGCCGACACCAACTCCCACTGTTGCCGCGCACTGGCGACGATCACCCGGTCGTTGCGGATTCCCGGCACGGACGATGCCGGTATCAAGCCGATACCTCCATCGCCATAGCGCTGCTGCAACAACCGACGCAGCTCGCCGCTGAACAGGTCGGCGGCGGTATGCGAGTCACCGAACTGGACGATGGAGACGCCCGCTCGATTGGCGCCGCGCAGTTTGTTCGCCAGCAGCGCGATGTTGCCATCCTGACGCGCCGGCTGTGCGGGAACCGTCCTGGCCGCAGGCTGTGCCTGCGCGGCAGCCCCCGCACCGGTGCTGCAGCCTGGCAGGGCGCAGATCAGCAGGGTCAGGCCCAGCAGGTGATGCCATTGGCGCATTTCAATGTCCTGTAACAGTCAAACCCGGGAAGGCGATCAGCGACAGCACCTGTGCTGCGATCATCTTCTGACCGGTGATGGTGAAATGAATGCCGTCGTCGCCCCGCACCTTGACCCGCTGCCCCTCTGGTGTCTGCACTGCATAGGCGAACTGCTCGTCAGGGTAGCCAAGGAACGGGTTGGCCGAGACATAGTGCTGGCCGAACAACACCGTACGCTCTTGATACAGACCACTGAGGTAAGCCATCGCCGTGGACAGCCGAGGCTGTTCCATATTCGGCGGGCCAACCCAGATCACTTGGACCTTGCGCTGGCGGGCCTGCTCGAGGATCGCGTCGATCCGCGAGCGGTAGATCGCCTCCCACTCAGGCGACTTGAAACGCAGGAACGGCTTGCCCTTGCCCTGGGGCATGTCCCAGGGATCGTTCGGCCCCATGAACACGATCATCAGGCGAATGTTCGGATTGGCAGCCAGGGTGTCGGTCACGGTCTTGGGCCAGTTGAAAAACCCCGGGTAGGCGAGGCCGGTGCTTTGCTTGCTAAGGTTGACCGTCTTGATCTGGTAGCGCTTGCGCAGGCTGTTGGCCAGGTGCGGCGCCACGCCCTGCATCAGCGAGTCCCCCACCAGAAAGACTTCATCGCCGGTGGCTAGGCTCGCCAGCGTGCCGGAGGGCGCTACGATCGGCAGCATGGCCTTGGCCGGCGGCACTTGTACCGTGGGCGCTGGCCGAGGCTTGGCAGGCGGAGCGACCGATTGCAGATCCACGGTCACCACCGGCATGGTCGGCGGCAGGACGACAGGCGCCGGGGTCGCGGCCACCTGCGTATTGCGCCGCAGGCTGTCGACAAAGCTGTCGCGTGCGTCTTCCAGTGCCAAGGTAAGGCTTGCGCCCAGGCGCCAGGCAGACGATTGGCCGATGACCGGCAGCTCACAACCTTGGTGGTATTTCTGCTGGCAATACAGCTTGATCGAGTCTTGGTTCAGCCAGCACAGCAGCAGCGTAGCGATGACCAACGCGTAAAGCACCCGGGCAGCGCCCAACTGCGCCTGGAACAACTGTCGGATATCAGAAACTGGCATAGATGAACCCCGGCACGCCCGATTGCGATGCAAAGATCACCAACGACACGAATACCGCCAGCGGCACCGGATACAACGGCCATGGCAGGCGCTGGCTGGCGGCAAAGCCCTGGCGCAAGATCGCCAGCCATTGTGGATAAGTCGCCACGCACAACACGCAGCCAAGCACCGCCAAACCCGTGGAGGACGACAATCCGGCGATGCTCACCTGGGCGACATTGCCGAGCATTTCCCAGGCGCCCTCGAGTGTCGTACTGCGGAAGAACACCCAGGCGAATGCCACATAGTGGAAGGTCAGCAATCGCGCAGCCAGCCCTGCCCCCGGCAGTGCCTTGGCCCCAGGCAGCAGTTGATCGAACAGCTTGTAGACCGCCAGCCCCACACCATGAAGCGCGCCCCAGAGAATGAAGTTCAGGCTCGCACCATGCCAAAGGCCGGACACCAACATGGCCAGCAACATGTTCAGGTTGCCGCGCCACACGCCCTGGCGATTGCCGCCCAAGGGGATATAGACATAGTCACGGATGAAGCGCGACAAGCTGATATGCCAACGCCCCCAGAATGCCTTGAGGTTGTGCGCCGCATAGGGCGCGTTGAAGTTCTCGGGCAGGCGAAAACCCAGCAGCAGGGCGATGCCGGTCACCAGGTTGGTGTAACCGCTGAAGTTGAAATAGATCAGGAAGCTGTAGCCATACACACTCAGCAACACCTGCTCGGGCGTGAAGCTGCCAGGCGTGTCGAACACCGGATCCACCCATTCGCTGGCCAGCCAACCACCGAGTAAAAACACTTTGACCACTGCCAGGGCAATCAGCCCCAAGGCCCGCTGGGGCTCCAGCACTTGGCGGATCGCAGTTGGACAGATCTGGGGCAGCATGTCCAGGGCACGGTTGACCGGGCCAGCCACGAGGCTTGGGAAGAATGCCAGGTACAACGCAAGATTCAGTGGCGCGGCTGGCGCCAGCTCGCACCGGTTGATCGACACCAAGTAACTCACCGAATGGAAGATGTAGAACGACATGCCAATCGGCACCAGCACTTCCAGCACCGGCAAGGACACGCGCCATCCCGACTGGGCAAGAGCGGCCTGCACGCCTTCGACGAAGAACGCTTGGTACTTGAATAGGTAGAAGCAGCCCAGCACCAACCCCAGCAACAAAGCCCGGCTGAACCAGCGCCCCGGGTAACGCGCCGCCAGCAACCCGAGCAGGTACACCAGCACGCTGTAACCCAGCAGTATGTAGAGCGACTGCAGGCTGAAACTCGCCACCAGCCCATAGCTGGCCGCCAGCAGCAGCACGTTCTGCAGACGTATGCTCCAGCACAGGCTCCAATAGACAATGAAGAACAGCGTGAAGCAGAGGCCGAATTCGATCGAAAGGAAGCTCACAACGTAATCCGTTACGTGACATCGAGTAGGAGAGATGCCGACGGTTTGTAGGCCGCGGCGCAGAGCGCGCGGGATTATGGCAGAGGGCCAAAACGCTCACAATCTGAGCGCTTCGCAATTTGCAAGCTGCCGCCTCCGACACAAATGCAACAAAATGCGACGAATGATTACCCTCCCCGGTTTGCTCCCCCTGCCCCGCTCTGCTAGTGTCGCGCCGTTCTGAATGCCACCGAGACAGTCGCCATGGCCCGCAAAAAAGCCTCCATCGATTTCGAGCAATCCCTCGCCGACCTGCAAGCCTTGGTTGAGCGCCTGGAGAACGGCGAGTTGTCGCTGGAAGAGTCGCTGGCCGCCTTCGAACAAGGCATTGCCTTGACCCGTGACTGCCAGGGCGCCCTGGCACAGGCCGAACAGAAGGTGCAGATCCTGCTCGAACGCGATGGCGAACTGGCGGCCCAGCCTTTCGATGCGGAGCCCGAAGCATGATCAGCGCCTACCAGGCCAACTGCCAGGCACGTGTCGATGCTGCGCTCGAACCGCTGTTCCAGGCGCCTTCCAAGGAGCTCGAACGCCTCTACGCCGCCATGCGCTACAGCGTGATGAACGGCGGCAAGCGCGTACGCCCACTGCTGGCCTACGCTGCCTGCGAGGCCTTCGGTGCCCCGGCCGAGCAGGCCAATGGCGCCGCCTGCGCTGTGGAGCTGATCCACGCTTATTCACTGGTGCATGATGACCTGCCGGCCATGGACGACGACGACCTGCGTCGTGGCCAGCCCACCACTCACAAAGCCTTTGACGAGGCCTGCGCCATTCTGGCCGGCGACGGCCTGCAGAGCTTGGCCTTCAGCGCCCTGCTCGATGCGCGCCTGAGCCCTCAGGACGACGCCACTCGCCTGGCCATGGTCCAGGCTCTGGCCAAGGCTGCTGGGCCAGCGGGCATGGTCGGCGGCCAGGCCATCGACCTGGGCTCGGTGGGCCTCAAGCTCGACCAGCGCGCCCTTGAATACATGCACCGGCACAAGACTGGCGCCCTGATCGAAGCCAGCGTGCGCCTTGGCGCCCTGGCCAGCGCCCGCGCCAGCCAAGCGCAGCTCGAGGCCTTGCAACGTTATGCACAGGCCATTGGCCTGGCCTTTCAGGTGCAGGACGACATTCTCGACGTGGAGAGCGACACCGCCACCCTCGGTAAACGCCAGGGGGCCGATATCGCCCGCGACAAACCGACCTACCCGGCCCTGCTCGGCCTGGAAGCGGCCAAGGCCTACGCGCTCGAGCTGCGCGACCAGGCGCTGGCAGCACTCGAAGGCTTCGGTGACAGCGCAGCCCCCCTTCGCGCATTGGCCCGCTACATCGTCGAACGTCGCCACTGAAACCCTGACACCTCGACTGTGAGAGCCGGCTAGCCCGCAAATGCGATGCTCAATTGACCTGCGCATTCGCGGGTGAGCCGGCCCGCACAGGGGGCATGCAACCTGCGTCTGAATGGGCAGTAATTCCTACAATGGGGTAAACTGCCGCGTCTTCACATCTATAACGACTCGCCTGATGCCCACGACGTTTCAAGAGATCCCCCGCGAACGCCCGGTCACGCCGCTGCTGGACCGCGCCGACACGCCTGCCGGCCTGCGCCGGTTGGCTGAAGCCGACCTGGAGACCCTGGCCGACGAGCTGCGCCAGGAGCTGCTCTATACCGTTGGTCAGACCGGTGGGCATTTCGGCGCCGGCCTGGGCGTCATCGAGCTGACGATCGCCCTGCACTACGTCTTCGACACGCCGGACGACCGTCTGGTCTGGGACGTGGGCCATCAGGCCTACCCGCACAAGATCCTCACCGGCCGCCGCCAACGTATGCTCAGCCTGCGCCAGAAGGACGGTATCGCCGCCTTCCCGCGGCGCAGCGAGAGCGAGTACGACACCTTTGGTGTCGGCCACTCCAGCACGTCGATCAGTGCCGCATTGGGCATGGCCATTGCCGCCCGCCTGCAGAACGACCCACGCAAGTCGATCGCGGTGATCGGTGACGGCGCGCTGACCGCCGGCATGGCCTTCGAGGCGTTGAACCACGCCCAGGAAGTCGACGCCGACATGCTGGTGATCCTCAACGACAACGACATGTCGATCTCGCGCAACGTGGGCGGCCTGTCCAACTACCTGGCCAAGATCCTGTCCAGCCGCACCTACGCGAGCATGCGCGAGGGCAGCAAGAAGGTCCTGTCGCGCCTGCCCGGCGCCTGGGAAATCGCCCGCCGCACCGAGGAATACGCCAAAGGCATGCTGGTGCCCGGCACCTTGTTCGAGGAACTGGGCTGGAACTACATCGGCCCTATCGACGGCCACGACCTGCCGACCCTGATTGCCACTCTGCGCAACATGCGTGACCTCAAGGGCCCGCAGTTCCTGCACGTGATCACCAAAAAAGGCAAAGGCTTCGCCCCGGCCGAAGTGGACCCGATCGGCTACCACGCCATCACCAAGCTCGAACCTGCCGACAAACCGGTCGCACCGAAGAAGGTCAGCGGGCCGAAGTACTCGGCGGTGTTCGGCCAATGGCTGTGCGACATGGCCGCGGCCGACAATCGCCTAGTGGGCATCACCCCCGCAATGAAGGAAGGCTCGGACCTGGTGGCCTTCAGCGAACGCTACCCGGAGCGCTACTTCGACGTGGCGATTGCCGAGCAGCACGCGGTCACCCTGGCCGCAGGCATGGCCTGCGAAGGTGCCAAGCCGGTGGTGGCGATCTACTCCACCTTCCTGCAGCGTGCCTATGACCAGTTGATCCACGATGTGGCGGTACAGAACCTCGACGTACTGTTCGCCATCGACCGCGCAGGCCTGGTCGGCGAAGACGGCCCGACGCACGCGGGCAGCTTCGACCTCTCGTACCTGCGTTGCATCCCGGGCATGCTGGTGATGACCCCAAGCGACGAGAACGAACTGCGCAAGATGCTCAGCACCGGCCACCTGTACAACGGCCCGGCGGCAGTGCGCTACCCTCGTGGTACCGGCCCCAATGCACCGATCAGCGGCGACCTGGAGCCGCTTCCAATCGGCAAGGGCGTGGTTCGCCGCAAAGGCGAGAAAGTCGCCCTGCTGGTGTTCGGTGTGCAACTGGCCGAGGCCATGAAGGTCGCCGACGGCCTCAACGCCACCGTGGTCGACATGCGCTTCGTCAAACCCTTGGATGAGGCCTTGGTGCTGGAACTGGCCGCCCACCATGATCTGCTGGTGACCATCGAAGAGAACGCCATCATGGGCGGTGCGGGGGCTGCGGTCAGTGAGTTCCTGACCCAGGAAGCCGTGCTCAAGCCGATGCTGCACCTGGGCCTGCCGGACATTTACGTCGAACACGCCAAGCCTGCGCAGATGCTGGCCGAGTGCGGGCTCGATGCCGCCGGTATCGAAGCCTCGGTGAAGGCCCGGATGGCCAAGCTCGGCCTGTAAGCCTTTACGCTGTCTGATTGACGCATTCGCGGGCAAGCCCCGCTTCCACAGGGTTGCTCTCAAGCCCTGGGGAAGCGGGGCTTGCCCGCGAATGTTATGGAACTACCGATGAAGATTTCGTCCCTCGCCACTGCAGTTTTCTGCCTGCCCACCGCCTTGCTGGCCGCCGAACCGGATCGCGACGATGCCCTCAAACTCCCCGACGTGCTGATCAGCGCCAGTCGCCAGGTCGAGTCGCGCAGCGCCACCAGCGCCGCGAATACCGTGTTCACCCGTCACGACATTGATCGCCTGCAACCCTCCAATGTCACCGACCTGCTGACCCGTGTGCCTGGCGTTCAGGTAGCGCCCACCGGTGGACGCGGCAGCCTGCCAGGGATCTTCATCCGCGGCACCAAGGCGGCCCAGACCCTAGTGCTGGTCGATGGCGTGCGCATCGCCAATGCCACATCCGGGGACAGCGCCCTGCAATACCTGGACGTCGACCAGATCGAGCGGGTCGAAGTGCTGCGCGGGTCACGCTCGGCGATCTATGGCAGCGATGCCATTGGCGGGGTCATCCAGATTTTCACCCGTCGCGGCACAGGTCCTGGCCTGCAACCACGCCTGCGCCTGGCGGCGGGCAGCAACCAGAGCTTCCAGCGCAGCCTCGGGCTCTCCGGCGGCAGCGAGGCGACCCGCTTCAACCTCGGCGCCAGCCTGGATGAGACGGCAGGCATCGATTCGACCGGGCCATCCTTTGCCAGCGACGCGGATCATGACGCCTACCGCAACAAGTCATTCAACCTGAGTCTAAGCCACACCTTCAGCGAACGTTTCGAGACAGGGCTGAATGTGCTCGATAGCCGTGGACGCCGCGAGTACGACGAGCCTCGTGGTTTCAGCGCACAAGAGCCCTATTCGGACTTTTCCGTCAGCAGCATCGGCAGCTATCTGGACGCTCAGGTCAGCGAGGGATGGAATAGTCGGCTGGAGTTGGCCCATAGCGAGAATCGCGACGAAAGCCGCGACAAACTCGCCGGGACCCGCTATCCATTCAATACCTACCGCGACCAAGCCACCTGGCAGAACGACCTGCCACTGGATGACCGCAACAGCCTGCTGCTGGGAGGCGACTGGTACGAAGATCGTGTCCATGCCAGTGCCGATTTCACCGAAGACAGCCGCTGGAACCGCGCCGCCTTCGCCCAGCACCGATTCCGTGGCGAATACTTTTCCACCGAGCTTGGCGTACGTCATGACCGCAACCAGCAGTTCGGCGGCCAGACCAGCTGGAGCGGTAGCCTGACAGTACCGCTCAACGTGAATAACGATGTGCTGCTCTCGTACAGCGAAGGTTTTCGGGCACCGACTTTCAACGACCTGTACTTCCCGGGCTACAACAATCCGGATCTCAAGCCTGAACGTTCCAAGAGTTACGAGCTGCAATGGCGCAGCCAGCTGAGCGAGCGCAGTAAGCTGGAAGCCTCGCTGTATCGCACCGACCTGCAGGACGCTATCAACTACAGCGTACGCCCGGAGAATGTCGATTCCGCGCGGGTCAATGGTTTCGAGATGGCTCTGAGCCAGGACTGGGACGGCTGGACCTCCCAACTGGGCCTCTCGCTGATCGATCCACGCGACCGCGACAGCGGCCACACCCTCTCCCGCCGTGCCCGGCGTACTGTGAGCCTGGACCTCGATCGGCAGTTCGAACGTTTCGCGCTAGGCGCCAGTTGGCAGGCGGTCAGCAGCAGCTACAACGATGAAGCGAACACCGACACTGTTGGCGGATACGGTCTACTGGGACTGCGCGGCAGCTGGGCAGCTACCGATGAGGTGAAGTTCGACCTGAAGCTGGACAACCTATTGGACAAGCAATACAGCCGCACCCATTACAACTATGAGGGCGCCAACTACGGGTATCGCGAAGAAGGCCGCACCTGGCTGCTGAGCGTCACCTGGACACCGGTGCTTTAGCCTCCAGCAACGCGCACAAACGTGCCGTGGCGTCGATCATCTGACCGCTGGGGCGCTCAAGGCCTTTGTCGGGCACCACCAGCAGGCGGTCGGCCTTCACCGCACTGAGCGTACGCCAGGCCTTCCAGCTCGCCAGTTGCGCCGGATCACCGGCCAGGATCACGTCAGGATCGCGCAACAGTACGGCCTCGACGCTCACCTGCGGTGCAGGCTGGGGAAGGTCGGCGAACAGGTTGCTGGCACCGCAAACCGTCAAAGCGTCGCTGACGATCTGCCGCCCGCCGAGGGTGTACAGCGGTTTGTCCCAAACCTGGTAGAACACTCGCAGCGGTCGTTCACGATGGTACTGCTCGCGCAAGCTGCGCAGCCGCTCAAGCAGGGCCTGTGCGTATTGCCGGCCTTGCTCCGCTCGCCCGACCCGCTGTCCGATGGTTTCGATCTGCCCGATGAGTTGGTCGATATCCTTGGGTTCACCGACGAACGTCGCGATCCCAAGGTGCCTGAGTTGATCGCGCTGGGCCGGGGCCACGCTGTCGGGCCACAGCAGCAACAGATCAGGCTTGAGGCTGAGCAGGCGCTCCATGTCCAATTGCCCATGGCGTCCCACCGATGGCAGGCCAGACAACGCCGCAGGCCGCTCACCGCCATCAAGCACACCCACCAGCAAGTCCTCGGCGTGCAGTTCGAGCATGATTTCGCTCATTGAGGGCGCCAGGCTGATGACCCTTGGCCTGTCTTCGGCCAGGGCGCCGAAGGCCAGCAGGGCCAACAGGCAGAGAAGTACGCGCATCAGCCCAGCTGGCGAGGGATGCGGTAGAGGTAGAGCAGTACCACCGTGGAAAGCGCCAGCAGCACCTGAGGCACTGTCTCCAGGCCCACCAGCACCGACAGCGCCGCTACCCAGGCCGGGAAGCAGGCGAACAGCATGGCCATGCGCCGCACCTGGGCCAGTACGATCCAGGCCTGCGGCTCCTCCGGCGAACCCAGCGCCTTGGACGTCGCGATCAAGGCGCGCTTATACGCGCCAAAGCGCGGCAGGCTGAGGAACATGGTCGCAGCACCGGCAATGAACAGGGGCATCGCCAAGACGGGAATCAAGGCATCGCCGCCGCCAAAGGCCCAGGCCATCACTGGCAACGGCACCAGGCCCACCGCCAGGTATTGCCACCAGGCCAGCGCCAGGCGCCGCTTCACCTGGCCGCGGGTCACGCCTGGGGCTCGCCCTGGTGCTCGTTGCCCATCATGTGGCCGAGCTTGCCGGCCTTGGTGGCCAGATAGTGACGGTTGTGCGGGTTGTGCCCAGTGTGCAGCGGGACGCGCTCGGCGACCTTGATGCCCATGTCGGTCAGTGCCTTGACCTTGCGCGGGTTGTTGGTCATCAGACGCAGTGACTGCACGCCCAGGTGTTCAAGCATCGGCAGGCACATCGCGTAGTCGCGCTGGTCCGCAGCAAAGCCCAGGCGTTCGTTGGCTTCGACGGTATCGGCGCCACCGTCCTGGAGTTCATAGGCGCGGATCTTGTTCAACAGGCCGATCCCGCGACCTTCCTGGCGCAGGTACAGCAGCACGCCACGGCCTTCGCGGGCGATGGCCTGCAGGGCGGCCTCCAGTTGCGAGCCGCAGTCGCAGCGCTGACTGAACAGCGCATCGCCGGTCAGGCATTCGGAATGCAGGCGCCCCAGCACCGGCTGACCATCGGCGATATCACCCAGGCTGAGCACCACGTGCTCGCGGCCCGTGGCTTCATCGAGAAAACCATGCATGGTGAAGATCGCGAAGGGAGTCGGGAGTTTCGAGGCGGCGACAAAGACGACGGGCACGTTGTGCTCCTAAAAGTAGGCAATTTTCAATGGCCCGATTGTATCAGCAGGCTGCAGAGCATGCGCAGGCTGAATATCGCCGCTTAAGATCGAAAAGTTCGATGTTCAGACGCCGGCGCTCTCACAGCGTCTCACGCCATATCAGTACGGCTGGCTCTCTGGCGTGAAAGGGTACGGCTGCTGCCAGCGCTCGAAAATAGGCTTGAGCTCTCCGCTGCGCACCAGTTCCTGCATGCGCCGATCGAACAGTTCGCTCAGCGCCTTGGCCTTGTCGTTGCGAGCGAAGGCAAGGTACAGCGGCAGCTCTGCAACATGGGTACGACGCCAGCGGTCAGGATCAGATGCCCGGTCCAAGACATAGTCGACCTCGGTCAAGGCATCGATGTAGAAGTCCACACGATCGTGCTCGAGCATCGGCAGGATACCTTCGCGGCGCTGGACCTCGCGGTACCTTTTGACATGAGGCAGGTAGTTCTGGAACTCATAGCCGCGTACCCAGGCCAGCCGGTACTGGCCGATGCTCTCGGGCGTCGGCACAGGCTTGCTGACCAGGCCCAGGGCATAGATGTGATCCACATCGAAATGCCAGCGGGGATAGAGGTTGTCGTCGTTTTCCTCGTGGTAGGAGCCCACCCAGGCATCGGCTTCGCCGCGCTTGACCAACCCTACCGCCCGGCTGTAAGGCGCGCTCTGGGTCAGTACCTTCACGCCTGCGGGCTCGAAGACCTTGCGCAGCACATCCCACGCCACGCCGGTGCCATCGGCGTTGGTGTAGTCGAGCCACTCTTCGCTGACCAGATGGATCTGCCTGGGCAGGCTTTCAGCCATGACCGCGCTCGCCCCTGGGCCAAGCAGCAACACCATTGCCAGCAGCACCGTCCTTATGCCCATGACCTACTCCTTAAGTCAGGCAACCACCCATACCAACACCTGCATGCCCAGCCAGGCGAACACACCAGCCAGGATGTCGTCGAGCATGATTCCGACACCGCCGTGCACGTGACGGTCGACCCAGCGGATCGGCCACGGCTTGAGGATGTCGAAGAAGCGGAACATCAAGAACCCCGCCAATAGCCATTGCCAGCCTTCTGGCACCAGCCACAGGGTGATCCACATCCCGACCATCTCGTCCCAGACAATGCCCTCATGGTCGTGCACCCGCAAGTCATTGGCGACTTTGCCGCACAGCCAGAAGCCAAACAGCATGGTGATGCCCAGCAATAGCCAGTAACCCCAGTCCGGCAGCATCTGCCACAGCGGGATGAACGGCAAGGCGACCAGCGAGCCCCAGGTGCCAGGCGCCTTGGGCAAAGTGCCGGAACCGAAGCCAAAGGCAATGAAATGCCAGGGGTTGCGCCAGACCGAAGGCGGAACGAACTCCGCAGGCACCTGGTTGGGGTGGTCGGTCACGGTGTCTCCCTAAAATGTTGATAGCCCCGTTGCGTCGGGGTGATGTCCTGGCCCTGCCGGTCGCGCAGGCTCACACCCTGCCCTTCGCGCACGCGGCCGATGACATGGATGACGCCCGTTTCAGGCAAGGATGAAAGAAGTGCTTCAGGCAGGGTGAACGCCAGTACGTAGTCGTCACCGCCGGTGAGCGCGGCGTACAGGGCCGCCTCGCGCCCCAGAAAGGCTTCCAGGGCCGGCGAGACGGGCACCTGCTCGGCGTTCACCTCCAAGGCAACGCCCGAAGCCTTGGCAATGTGGCCGCAGTCGGCGAGCAGCCCATCGGAGATATCCAGTGCTGCCGTGGCCCGACCGCGCAGCTGCCGGCCCAAGACAAGCTGAGGTATCGGCGACCAGTAGTGGGCAAGCAGCGGCTCGGCGACCTCGACGGGCGCCTGGCGCTGGCCCAGCACCAGCGGCAAGGCACCTGCGGCATTGCCCAGATGACCGCCGACACACAGCAAATCGCCCGGCCGGGCACCGCTACGGCGCAGGGCCTGCCCGGCGGGCACTTTGCCGAACACGGTGACGGTGATGCTCAAGGGGCCGCGGGTGGTGTCGCCGCCGATCAGGCTGACACCGCATCGGTGGGCCATGAGGTTGAGGCCGTCGGCAAACTGCCTGAGCCAGTCGGCGCCAACCCCGGGCAATGTCAGGGCCAGGGTGACACCGATCGGGTCGGCGCCCATGGCCGCCAAGTCGCTGACGGCTACCGCCAGGGAACGCTGGCCAAGTAGCAGTGGGTCGCAGGCCGCAGGGAAATGCACGCCTTCGACCAGGGTGTCGGTGGACACCGCCAACTGCTCGCCGACCGGTAGTTCCAGCAGGGCGCAGTCGTCACCGATGCCGAGGACCACACCTTCGCCGCCCTGCGCACAGGACGCGGCAGCGAAGTAATGGCGGATCAGCTCGAACTCACCCATGGTCGGAAAGCGCCGCGATCAGCGCTTGTTCGCCTTGACTTCCGCGTCACGCAGCGTCGGAGCCAGCTTGTCCAGCACACCGTTGACGAACTTGTGACCATCGGTGGCACCGAAGACCTTGGCCAGCTCCACGCCTTCGTTGATCACGACGCGGTACGGCACGTCGACGCGCTTGATGAACTCCCAGGTGGACAGGCGCAGCACCGCGAGCTCGACCGGATCGAGTTCCTCAAGCGGCAGGTCCAGGCACGGAGCCAGGGCCTTGTCGATCTCGCCCTTGATTGCCGGAACCCCGTGCAGGATCTCGCGGAAATAGGCGCCATCGATATCGGAGAAATCGTTGTCGACCCGGAACTGAGCCTCAATTTCGTTCAGCGAATGCTGGGCCATGTGCCACTGATACAGCGCCTGGGTCGCGAGCTTGCGGGCTTCGCGGCGCTTGGCGCTCTTCGAGGGCTTGCCGGCATCCGCCGCGCGTGGCTCGCGCGGGTTGAAACGATCGCTTTCGTCGCTAATCACTTGGCCTCCAACTGCGCCAGCAGGCTGACCATTTCCAGGGCGGACAGGGCAGCTTCGGCACCTTTGTTGCCGGCCTTGGTGCCGGAACGCTCGATGGCTTGCTCGATGGAGTCGACGGTCAGAACACCGAAGGCCACCGGAACACCGAACTCCATGGACACCTGGGCCAGGCCCTTGGTGCACTCGCCCGCCACGTATTCGAAGTGCGGGGTACCGCCGCGGATCACCGCGCCCAGGGCGACGATCGCGTCGTATTCGCCTTGTTGGGCGACTTTCTGTGCAACCAGCGGGATCTCGAAGGCGCCCGGGGCACGAATGATGGTGATGTCGCTTTCGCTGACGCCATGGCGTACCAGGGCATCAACGGCACCGCTCACCAGGCTTTCGACGACGAAGCTGTTGAAGCGGCCAACCACCAAAGCATAGCGACCTTTGGGGGCGATGAAGGTACCTTCGATGGTCTTCAGGGTCATTCCGGTGTTCTCATCTTAAAGAGCGAGGCCGCGCACACGCGGCCTGCGGGAGGGTTTGGACACGAGCGGCAGGACGACAGTTACGCCTGTGTCACTCGGAGGGCACGTATTCTACAACTTCCAGATCGAATCCGGATATCGCGTTGAACTTCATCGGCGAGCTCATCAGGCGCATCTTGCGCACCCCCAGGTCACGCAGGATCTGCGAGCCGGCACCGACGGTGCTGTAGGTGGTCGGGGTCTTGGGCTGGGCGTCACCGGCGCTTTCACGGATGTGCGCCAGCAGCACGTCACCATCCAGCGGGTGGCCCAGCAGCAGTACCACGCCACTGCCGGCCTCGGCCACGGCACTCATCGCTGCACGCAAGCTCCAGCGGCCCGGTTGCTTGACCATCAGCAGGTCACGCAGCGGGTCCATGTTGTGCACGCGCACCAGGGTCGGCTCCTCGGCGCAGATGGTGCCCAGGGTCAGGGCCATATGCACATCGCCCTCCACCGCGTCGCGGTAGGTGACCAGATTGAACTGACCCAGCTCGCTGTCCAGCGGCTGCTCGGCGATGCGCTGCACGGTGCGCTCGTGGATCATACGGTAGTGGATCAGGTCGGCGATGGTGCCGATCTTAAGGCCGTGCTCGGCGGCGAAGGCCTCGAGTTCCGGGCGACGGGCCATGGTGCCGTCGTCGTTCATCACTTCGCAGATCACACCGCTGGGCTCGAACCCAGCCATGCGCGCCAGGTCGCAGGCCGCTTCGGTGTGCCCGGCGCGGGCCAGGGTGCCGCCGGCCTGGGCCATCAGCGGGAAGATATGGCCTGGGCTGACGATGTCGTCGGCCTTGGCATCGCGAGCGGCGGCCACCTGCACGGTGCGCGCGCGGTCGGCGGCGGAGATGCCGGTGGTGACGCCTTCGGCCGCTTCGATCGATACGGTGAACTTGGTACCGAAGCCCGAACCGTTGCGTGGCGCCATCAGCGGCAGCTTGAGCGTTTCGCAGCGCTCGCGGGTCATCGGCATGCAGATCAGGCCACGGGCGTGCTTGGCCATGAAGTTGATGTGCTCGGCCTGGCAGCACTCGGCGGCCATGATGATGTCGCCTTCGTTCTCACGGTCTTCGTCGTCCATGAGAATGACCATTTTGCCCTGGCGGATGTCTTCCACCAGCTCTTCGATGCTGTTGAGCGCCACTCGGCACCCCCTTCTCAATCAGGATTTCAGGTAGCCGTTGGCGGCCAGGAAGCTTTCGGTGATGCCACTGCCCTTGCTCGACTCGGCAGCCTTGTCGCCCAGCAGCAGACGCTCCAGGTAACGGGCCAGCAGGTCGACCTCAAGGTTGACCCGACGACCTGCGCGGTAGTCGGCCATGATGGTTTCGGACAGGGTGTGCGGGACGATGGTCAGCTCGAACTCAGCGCCATCGACCTCATTGACCGTCAGGCTGGTGCCGTCGACGGTGATCGACCCTTTGTGGGCGATGTACTTGGCCAGCTCCTTGGGCGCACGCACGCGGAACTGGATAGCGCGCGCGTTATCGCTGCGCGAAATGATCTCGCCGACGCCGTCGACGTGGCCGCTGACCAGATGACCGCCCAGGCGGGTGGTGGGGGTCAGGGCTTTTTCCAGGTTGACCCGGCTGCCACTCTTGAGATCGACCATGGCGGTACGCTTGAGCGTTTCGACGCTGACATCGGCCCAGAAGCCGTCACCTGGCAGTTCCACGGCCGTCAGGCAGACACCGTTGACGGCGATGCTGTCGCCGAGCTTGACGTCGGCCAGGTCAAGCTTGCCGGTCTCTACATAGACGCGCACGTCACCGCCTTTGGGCGTCAGGCTGCGGATGGTGCCGATGGATTCGATGATGCCGGTGAACATGGTGTCCTCCTCGGGAACAGGGCTGCGCGTGGCAAGCCAGGCATTATACGCCGGACGCCGGCAAGGGAATGGCCGTGATCCGCCAGTCATCGCCGACTGCGCGCACCTCGGTGATTTTCAAACGCGGGGCCTCGCTCATCTTTGCCAGCGGCCAGTCCAGCAGCGGGCGAGCACTGCTGCCCAGGAAGGTGCCAGCGACGAACAACTGGAACTCATCCACCAAACCCAGGCTCGCGAAGGCGCCGACCAGGCCAGCGCCGGCCTCCAGCAGGATTTCGTTGACACCACGGGCAGCCAGGGCGCGCAGCAAGGCTAGGAGATCGACCCTGCCATGCTCGCCTGGCAGGCTCAGCAGTTCGTGGCCAGCCTGGGCGTAGCGAGGGTCGGCGGCGACGGCGGTCACCACCAGGGCCGGGCCGGCCTGGAAGAACGGAGCGTCCAGCGGCAGACGCAAGCGTCCGTCGATCAGGACACGCAATGGCGGACGTGCCAGGGCCAGGGCGGTGGTGTCTGGGTCCAGGCCCAGTTCGGCGCCGCGCACGGTCATGCGGGCGTTGTCGGCCAGCACGCTTTCGGCGCTGGTCAGCACCACGCTGGAACGGGCGCGAAGGCGCTGTACCGCAGCGCGCGCTGCAGGGCCGGTGATCCACTGGCTCTCGCCGCTGGCCATGGCAGTGCGACCGTCCAGGCTCATGGCGAGCTTGGCCCGTACGAATGGCAGTCCATGCTCCATGCGCTTGAGAAAGCCCGGATTGAGCGCCCGGGCCTCAGTCTCGAGCACGCCGCTGCTGACCTCGATGCCAACCTCGGCCAAGCGACGCAGGCCTTTGCCTGCCACCTGCGGGTTGGGGTCCTGCATCGCCGCCACGACCCGGGCCACGCCAGCCTGCACCAACGCCTCGGCGCATGGGGGGGTGCGGCCATGGTGGCTGCAAGGCTCGAGCGTCACGTAGGCACACGCACCTCGTGCGCGCTCGCCGGCCTGGCGCAGGGCATGGACTTCGGCATGGGGTTCGCCGGCTCGCACGTGCCAGCCTTCGCCGACCACCTCGCCGTCCCGCACGATCACACACCCCACACGCGGATTGGGATGGGTGCTGTACAGGCCCTTGCGGGCCAATTCCAGGGCTCGCGCCATGTAGTGGGCATCGAGGATGGCGGTTTGGCTTGGCATGGTCATTCTTTGGCGGGCTCTCGGGCCAGGCGGTCGATTTCTTCGCGGAACTCGTCCAGATCCTGGAAGCGCCGGTAGACCGATGCGAAACGGATGTAGGCGACTTCGTCGAGCTTGCGCAGCTCGGCCATCACCAGTTCGCCCACCACCAGCGACTTGACCTCGCGCTCACCGGTGGCGCGTAGCTTGTGCTTGATGTGCGCCAGCGCCGCTTCCAGGCGCTCGACACTGACCGGACGTTTTTCCAGCGCTCGCTGCATGCCAGCGCGCAGTTTTTCTTCATCGAAGGGCTGGCGGGTGCCGTCCTGCTTGATCAGCCGGGGCAAGACCAGCTCGGCGGTCTCGAAGGTGGTGAAGCGCTCGCCGCAGGCGACGCATTCACGGCGGCGGCGCACCTGTTCGCCCTCGGCGACCAGGCGCGAGTCGATGACCTTGGTGTCGTTGGCACCGCAAAAGGGACAGTGCATGGTGGCAGGCAACAAAAAAAGGGAGGGCCATGGTAGCGCATCCCACTGGCAAGACAAGCCAAAGGGGTTACCATCCATGGAATTCTGCCTGCGAAGGATTACCCCATGCATTACCGAGCGCTCGTCGTGCTGTGCCTCACCGGCCTGCTCGCCGCCTGCGGCAGCGACCAACCCAAGCCCGAGCAAACTGTCACCGCGCCCCCGGCCAAGGCCGTGAAGAAAAAAGGCGAGGAGCTGGGCCCGCTGCCGGCCTATCAGCGCGAACTGAGCGGCACCTTGCTACAAGTGCCGGCCGGCGCCGAAGTGGAACTGGCGCTGCTGGTCATCGATGAGCGTGGCCGCCCGCAGCGCCTGCTGGCGAGCAGCAACCTCACCGGTACCGGACAGGACCTGCCCTATCGCCTGCGCTTCAGCCCCGAAGCCTTCCCTGCCGGCGCTCGCGTGGAGTTGCGCGGCCGGGCCAGTCGCTCTGGGCAGTTGATCTTGCACCTGCCACCTCTGCGTATCGCCCAGGCCACCACCCAGGCCACTGGTCCCCTGCGCTTCGAGAAGGCGCCCTAGATGCCCCCATTGCATCTGCAGCGGGCCCTGAGCGGTCTGATCGGCGAGGCGCGTCTGGTCGAGAGCGAGCTACCTGACTGCGAACTGAAGCTATGGCTGATCGACGCCGACAACATGGACCGCGCCTTCAGCCCCGAGGAAACCCGGCGCATCCTCGACGAACCGCCGTACTGGAGCTTCTGCTGGGCCAGCGGCCTGGCCATGGCCCGCTACCTGGCCGAGCAACCGCACTGGGTACGCGGTAAGCGGGTGCTGGACTTCGGCGCAGGCTCAGGTATCGCCGGTATCGCCGCCGCACGTGCAGGCGCACTGGAAGTCGTGGCCTGCGACCTCGACCCATTGGCACTGGATGCCTGTCGCGCCAATGCCGCGCTCAACGGCGTGAAACTTGGCTACAGCGGCGATTTCTTCGCAGAGCAAGACCGCTTCGACCTGATCCTCGTCGCCGACGTGCTCTACGACCGCGCCAACCTGCCACTGCTCGATGAATTCCTCAGCCGCGGTCGCCAGGCCTTGGTGGCCGATTCCCGGGTGCGCAACTTCGATCATCCGCGCTATCAGGCGCTTGGCGTGCTCGAGGCGCTGACCCTGCCGGACCTGGCCGAGCCACACGAATTCCGCCGGGTCAGCCTGTACCACGCCAGCCGCGAGCCTTTATAGTGGTGCCATTCAAGGATTTGCGAGAGTCGCGATGAACCAAGACACGCCGTACATTTTCGATGCCAGCGATGCCACCTTCCAGCAACTGGTCATCGAGAATTCTTTTCACAAGCCGGTGCTGGTGGATTTCTGGGCCGAATGGTGCGCGCCGTGCAAGGCGCTGATGCCGTTGCTGGCCAAGATCGCCGAGGGTTACCAGGGCGAGTTGCTGCTGGCCAAGGTCAATTGCGATGTGGAGCAGCAGATCGTCGCCCAGTTCGGTATCCGCAGCCTGCCGACCGTGGTGTTGTTCAAGGACGGTCAGCCGGTCGACGGTTTTGCCGGCGCCCAGCCTGAGTCGGCCATCCGCGCGATGCTCGAACCCCACGTGCAAATGCCCGCCGCACCGACCGCCTCGCCGCTGGAGCAGGCCAAGGCACTGTTCGCCGAAAGCCGCTTCAGCGAAGCCGAAGCGCTGCTCCAGGCGCTGCTGAGCGAAGACAACAGCAATGTCGAGGGGCTGATCCTCTATGCCCGTTGCCTGGCCGAGCGAGGCGAGCTGGGCGAAGCCCAGGTGGTGCTGGATGCGGTCAAGACCGACGAGCACAAGGCCGCCCTGGCCGGCGCCAAGGCCCAGCTGACCTTCCTGCGCCAGGCCGCCAGCCTGCCGGAAGTTGCCGAGCTCAAGAGCCGCCTGGCGCAGAACCCGCAGGATGACGAAGCAACCTACCAGCTGTGCATCCAGCAATTGGCTCGCCAGCAGTACGAGCCAGCGCTCGAGGGCCTGCTCAAGTTATTCCAGCGCAACCGCGGCTACGAAGATGGCCTGCCGCAGAAGGCGTTGCTGCAGGTGTTCGAGCTGCTGGGCAATGATCATCCGCTGGTGAGCGTTTATCGGCGTAAGCTGTCGGCGGCGATGTTCTGATCGTCATTGCGGCTGTTTTGCAGCCCAAGCGCAGGCTACGCCAGCTCCCAATGTGCTGTCGGGATGGCCTGCGATGGGCCGCACAGCGGCCCTCGCTCATCCTACCCAGTGATACACCGGCGCGTCCGGGCCGCTTTCCACCTTCACCTCATTGCTGTGGCGCAAACGCACCAACAGCCGCTTGCCCGCTGCCGTGCTGCCGGCGAGTCCTTCCAGGCGCCCCAGCAACTCCGGCCCGCTGATCTGCACGGCCTGACGCAGCAGCTCACAGGCAGCCAACCATTGCCCATCGTCCTGCTGTGGTGGGGTGGTTGCGTTCGTAGCCGCCGCTTCGGCAATGGCCGGCGCCTCCAGTTGATGTCCCAACTGCGCCCACTCCGCAGGCTCCAGCTCGATGGTCAGGTCCACCGGCCAATCGCCGATTTGTCCACGTATTCTCACGCTACCTTCCTTACCTACAGGGTCGATGGCTTCATGCTCCCATGAACATGAAACCTGCGCCAGGCAGGTGGTCAGCGCCGAAAAACTTGTTATAACATTACGAAACCATTTCTTGCCCGCCCCTGGAGTCCTCCATGCGCCGCTTGCTTCTCGCCCTACCCTTCGCCCTGCTTCCCTTGGTTGCAGCCCAGGCCCACGATGATCACGATCATGCCCACGGTACCCTCGGCGCCCATGAACATGGTGTGGCCACGCTCAACGTGGTGCTCGATGGCAATACCCTGGAACTGGAGCTGGACAGCCCGGCGATGAACCTGGTCGGCTTCGAGCATGCAGCCACCCGCGACACCGACAAGGCCAAGGTCGCCGCCGTACGCCAGCAACTTGAGCAACCGTTGAAGTTATTCGGCGTGGACCAGGCCGCCGGTTGCACGGAGGACGCCCAGGAACTCGGCAGCCCGCTGTTTGGCGATGCACCACACGCCCACGACGATGACGAGCATGGTCACGAGCACGGGCATGAACACGCCGACGTCAACGCCCATTACCAATTCAAATGCGTAGCGCCTGGCAAGCTCGCCCAGGTAGACCTCGCCCCGCTGTTCCGGGCTTTCCCGGCGACCCAGAAGATCAATGTGCAATTGATTGGCCCGAACGGCCAGAAAGGCCTGCAAGCCTCCCCCACCAACAGCGTGGTCGCGTTCTGAATGAGCCAGGCGCTGATCGACCTGCAAGGGCTGCGGTTCGCCTGGCCCGGCCAGCCACCTTTGCTGGACATCCCCGCGTTTCGCCTGCAAGCCGGTGAAGCGCTGTTCCTCAAGGGCCCTAGCGGTAGCGGCAAGACTACATTGCTCGGCTTGCTGGGCGGAGTGAATCGCCCCGATCAAGGCCGGATCCTGCTGCTCGGCCAGGACCTCGCCGCCTTGGGCCAGGGCGCCCGTGATCGGTTTCGGGTCGACCACACCGGCTATATCTTCCAGCAGTTCAACCTGCTGGCGTTTCTCTCGGTACGGGAGAACGTCGAGTTGCCCTGCCGCTTCTCACGCAGCCGCGCCGCACGGGCGGTCCAGCGCCATGGCAGCATCGACCAGGCGGCCGCCACGCTGTTGGCCCACCTGGGCCTGACTGACCCGGCGCTACTTGCCCGGCGCGCAGACAGCCTGTCGATCGGCCAGCAGCAGCGGGTCGCCGCCGCCAGGGCGTTGATTGGCCAGCCCGAGCTGGTGATCGCCGACGAGCCCACCTCGGCGCTGGATGCCGATACCCGCGAGGCGTTCATCCGCCTGTTGTTCGACGAATGCCGTGCGGCCGGCTCCAGCCTGCTGTTCGTCAGCCATGACCAGAGCCTGGCTCCGCTGTTCGACCGTCACTTGTCCTTGGTCGAACTCAATCGCGCGGCCAAGCCCCAGGAGGCCTGATGTACTTGCTCCGCCTTGCCCTGGCCAGCCTGGCCAACCGCCGCTTCACCGCCTTCCTGACGGCCTTTGCCATCGCACTGTCGGTGTGCCTGTTGCTGGCTGTCGAGCGCGTGCGCACGGAGGCCCGCGCCAGCTTCGCCAGCACCATCAGCGGCACCGACCTGATCGTCGGCGCCCGCTCGGGGTCGGTGAACCTGTTGCTGTACTCGGTGTTTCGCATCGGCAATGCCACCAACAACATCCGCTGGGACAGCTTCGAACACTACGCCAAGGACCCGCGGGTGAAATGGGCCATCCCGATTTCCCTCGGCGACTCCCATCGCGGCTATCGGGTGATGGGTACCACAGGCGATTACTTCGACCATTACCAGTTCGCACGCCAGCAACATCTGGCCCTGAGCCAGGGCCGGCCCTTCGCAGCGGACCCGTTCGAAGTGGTGCTGGGCGCCGAAGTGGCCGAGGCGCTGCACTACAAACTCGGTGACAAGCTGGTGCTGGCGCACGGCGTGGCCGCCATCAGTCTGGTCAAGCACGACGACAAACCCTTTACCGTCGTCGGCATCCTCGAACGCACCGGCACGCCGGTGGACCGCACCCTGCACATCAGCCTGGCCGGCATGGAGGCAATCCACGTCGATTGGCACAACGGCGTTCCAGCCCGTGGCGCCGGACGCATCAGCGCCGACCAGGCGCGCGGCATGGACTTGCAACCCGCCGCGATCACGGCGTTCATGCTGGGCCTGAACAACAAGATCGCCACCTTCAGCCTGCAGCGAGAAATCAACGAATTCCGTAGCGAGCCGCTGCTGGCAATCCTCCCTGGGGTTGCTCTGCAGGAACTCTGGAGCCTGATGGGCACAGCCGAACAGGCATTGTTCGTGGTGTCGCTGTTCGTGGTACTGACGGGTTTGATTGGCATGCTCACGGCGATCCTCACCAGCCTCAACGAGCGCCGCCGGGAAATGGCCATCCTGCGCTCGGTGGGCGCGCGCCCCTGGCACATAGCCGGGCTGTTGGTGCTCGAAGCGCTCACCCTGGCACTGGCCGGTATCGGTGCCGGGCTAGGCTTGCTGTATGCGGGAATCGCCCTGACCCAAGGCTACGTGCAGGCCAACTATGGCCTCTACCTGCCGCTGGCTTGGCCGAGCGCCCATGAATGGACGCTGCTGGCGATCATCCTGGGTGCCGCGCTGCTGATGGGCAGCGTGCCGGCCTGGCGTGCCTATCGTCAGTCTTTGGCCGATGGCCTGTCGATCCATCTCTGAGAATCGATCATGCGTCGCAAACTTGTACTGTTGCTGCTGTTCATTCTGTCCCCTGCCTGGGGCGACGAGCCCAGAACCCTGGACTGGCCTGCCTTGATCCCGGAGGGGGCGCCGGTGGTCCCAGCCCAGATGGCACCGCTGCATGATCTGTCACAACTGGGTAACGCCCTGGCCGAATCAGCCCCTGCCGCGCGCCAGCAGGCGCCCCACGCTCCGGTGGTCAAGGCGCTGGATGGGCAGTGGGTCAAGCTGCCCGGCTACATCGTGCCGCTGGAAGTGAGCGAGGAAGGCCGTACCACCGAGTTCCTCCTGGTGCCCTATTACGGCGCCTGCATCCACGTGCCGCCGCCACCGCCGAACCAGATCGTGCATATCGTCAGCGAGATGGGCGTGCGCATCGAAGACCTCTACCAGCCCTACTGGATCGAAGGCCGGATGCAGGTCAAAGCCACCAGCAGTGAACTGGCCGATGCCGGTTACCAGATGGAAGCTGAAAAGATCTACGCCTACGAGCTTCAATGAGCGCTGTTTAGGCGTTGTGACACGTCTTCGTTGAGCTGAATCAACAGTTCGTTTCGGCCGGCTCCTTACCATTGGACTACTCGATTACTTACGTCCTTTGGGAGCTTCCATGAACAAGTCCTTGCTCGGCGCCTCGCTCATTGCCCTGGCGCTCGCTGCCCCCGTCGCCCATGCCCACCAGGCCGGTGACTTCATCATGCGTGCCGGTGCCATCACCGTAGCGCCGAACGAAGACAGCAGCGACCTCAAGCTCGATGGCACCAAGGTATCGGGCACCAAGGCGACCCTGGACAGCGACACCCAGCTGGGCCTGACCTTCGCCTACATGCTCACCGACCACGTCGGCCTGGAGCTGCTGGCTGCCACGCCGTTCAACCACACCGTAGCTGTCAAAGGCCTTGGCCCTGGCCTGGATGGCAAGCTGGCCGACATCAAGCAACTGCCGCCGACCCTGTCGCTGCAGTACTACCCGATGGAGCCTTCCTCGAAGTTCCAGCCTTACGCGGGCGTTGGCATCAACTACACCACCTTCTTCGATGAAGACCTCAGCAGCTCCCGCAAGAAGCAGGGCTTCAGCAACCTGAAGCTGCAAGATTCGGTGGGTCTGGCTGCCCAGCTGGGCATGGACTACATGCTCACCGAGAATCTGCTGGTCAACGCCTCGGTCTGGTACATCGACATCGACACCAAGGCCACCGTGGACGGCCCAAGCGCCCTGAGCGTGGGCAAGACCAAGGTCGACGTGGATGTCGATCCGTGGGTCTACATGGTGGGCCTGGGCTACAAGTTCTGATCCCCACCCGACATGGCGGCCTCGGCCGCCATGTCACGCTTCACGCTCCCGCCAAACTCCAGGCACCCCCAGTAGCCCAAGGCCAAAGCGCTGATCGACGCGCCCAGGCCACACACCGCCAGCCAGCCCCATCGGGCATATACCCAGGTCGCGGCCACCGCCCCTAACCCACTGCCGATCGAATAACAGCACATGTAGGCGCCGATCAGCCGACTCGCCATTTCGCCACGTCCGGCCAGCAGCAGGCTCTGGTTGGTCACATGCACCGCCTGCACTGCTAAATCCAGAATCAACACCCCCACCACCAAGGCCCATAGTGATTGCTCGAGCAGGGCGCTCGGCAGCCATGAAAACGCCAGCAGCCCCAATGCCAGGCCAGTGGTACGGTTGCCCAGCCCGCGATCGGCCAGGCGTCCAGCGCACGACGCCGACAAAGCACCGGCCAGGCCCGCCAGACCGAACAGGCCAACCTGGGTAGGGCTCAGGGCCAAGGGCGCAACGCTCAGGGGCAATACCATGGCGCTCCAGAACACACTGAAGACGGCGAAGACCAGCAACGCGAACAGGCCACGCTGGCGTAACAGCCGATCATGCCGATACAACCCGACCAGCGAGCCCAGCAGTCTCCAGTACCCCGGCCCCTGTTGATTGCGCGCGACAGCAGGCAACGCCCGCCACAACAGCAATGCCATCGCCAGCGACAAGCCGGCCGCCCCGACATAGACACCACGCCAGCCGGTCAGGTCGGCAAGGCCACCTGCGACCAGACGCGCCAGCAGGATACCCACCACCACGCCACTGGTGACCGTGCCCACCACCTGCCCTTGTCTGGACGGCGAAGCCAAGGTTGCGGCATGAGCGACCATTACCTGAACCACCACCGCCATCAGCCCGACCATTCCCATGGCTGCCAGCAGCACGGCCCAATCCCAGGCCATGCTCACTGCCAGCAATGCCAACGCCGACATCAGCAATTGACCAAGAATCAGGCGCTTGCGATCAAGCAGATCGCCTAACGGAACAATCAGTAGCAAGCCAATGGCGTACCCCGCCTGGGTCGCGCCCACCACTAAGCCGATGTAGGCCTGGGGTATCGCCAGGCTGCGCGCCATGGATTCGAGTAAAGGTTGGGCGAAGTACACCGTCGCGACCGCCAGGGCACAGGCGGCCGCGAGCAGCAAGGTCAGCGCCCGGCTTGGCTGCATGTGGCCAGGCGACGCGGATGTCAGGGAAGGCATGGCAAGCTCCTCAGGCAATCTGGTTTCAAATAGAAACCAGCTGCTGGCTATTTAGCAAAGCTGGTTTTAATCTGCAACCAGTTATCCCGCACAGAGTACGCCCATGCCCGACGAGAGAAACGACCCCTGCCCGGTGGCCCGTGCCCTGGACGTAATCGGCGACCGTTGGTCGATGATGATCCTGCGAGACGCCTTCGATGGCCTGCGACGTTTCAGTGAGTTCCAGAAAAACCTGGGACTGGCGAAGAACATCCTGGCCGCGCGGCTGAAGCTGCTGGTGGAAAGCGGATTGCTCGAACTGCAGCCGGCGTCCGATGGCAGTGCCTACAAGGAATACGTGCTGACCGAGCAAGGGCGCGCGGTCTTTCCTGTGGTCATTGGCTTACGCCAGTGGGGGGAGCGCTTCCTGTTCAAGGCGGGGGATGAGCGCTCGGTGCTGCTGGACAACGTCAACGGCCAACCCATCGAACGCCTGCAGGTGCGGGCCAAGGATGGCCGTTTACTCGGCCCGCAGGACTGCCATCGCCAGCGCGTACGCCATGGGCAATGACCCGTGACGCGCGCTGATCAAGGAGATCAGGCTTTGCCCAACAGCCGGGCCAATCCGTCGACCATCGAGGTAGGCTGCGGGAAGTCGAAACGCGCCAGCAGGCGGGAGTTGTCCGCCCGTGAATGGCGGATGTCGCCCGAGCGCGCCGGCCCGTGATGGATGGCAGGCAAACTGCCGACCACCTTTTCCAGCGCCGCCAGCAACTGGTTCAGCGAGGTCGCCTGGTTCAGGCCAATGTTCACCGCGCCTTCCTCGACCTGTTCAAGTTCCAGCGCCTGGACCATCACCTGGACCAGATCGCCCACGTATAGGAAGTCTCGCGTTTGCTCGCCATCGCCGAAGACCGTGATCGGCAGGCCTTGGGTAGCACGTTCGCAGAAGATACTGATGACCCCGCTATAGGGCGAAGATGGATCCTGGCGCGGTCCGAAGATATTGAAGAAACGGAACACCACCGGCTCCAGCGCGTGCTGACGACGATAGAAGTCCAAGTACTGCTCGCTGGCCAGCTTGTCCACCGCATAAGGGGTCAGCGGCGCCTTGGGCGTGTCCTCGGCAATCGATTGGCCCTCGCCGTTGTTGCCATAAACCGCCGCGCTGGAGGCGAACAACACACGCCGCACGCCCTCCAGGCGCATGGCTTCGCAGACATTGAGGGTACCGATGAAGTTGCTTTGGTGGGTACGCACCGGGTCTTCGACCGACGCCTGTACCGACGCGACCGCGGCCAGGTGCACCACGGCGCGACAGCCTGCCGTGGCCCGGCGTACCAGTTCGGCATCGGCGACGTCGCCTTCGACCAGGTCCAGGCCGGGATGGTCCAGACGCAGGTTGGCGCGCTTGCCGGTGGAGAGGTCATCGAGCACCCGTACCGCATAGCCTTTATCCAGCAACGCATCGCACAGGTGGGAGCCAATGAAGCCGGCACCGCCGGTGATCAGGATGGGGGCGTCAGCCATGTCGGTAGAACCGGTCCAGTAGAGACGGCAAGCCGGCGCGCCAGGCGCGGGGCTTGATGCCGAAGGTGTGAAGAATCTTTTTGCAGGCCAGCACCGCGTTCTGCGGTTCCTCGCTGGCATCGGGGCGCGCGGCATGGGCCTGGGGCGTAGGGGCCTGCACGGCCAGCTTGTGCCACTGCGCCGCCTCGCCGAGGATCGCCTGGCCCAGCGCCAGCGGCGTGGTCGCCTCGTTGCCGGCGTAGTGGTAGGTACCCCACAGGGGTGCGTCGCAATCGAGCTGCTTGAGCACCGAGAGAATCACCCGTGCGGCGTCGTCGACCGGCGTCGGATTGCCGCGGCGGTCATCGGCCAGCAGCAGCTCCTGGGGTTGTTCGGCGCGGGTGAGGAAGCGGCCGAGCACGCCGTCGATGCTTTCGTCGAGCACCCAGCCAAAACGCAGCAGCACATGCTGCGGACAGGTCGCCCGAACGCTCTGTTCGATCCGCCAGAGCGCCTGGCCACGCAGGCCCAAGGGCACCGGCTCATCCTTTTCGCTGTAGGCCGTGGCCCTTGAGCCATCGAACACTCGGTAGCTCGAAGGCTGCACGAGAATGATCTGGTGGTGCTGGCAGAGCTCGGCCAGCCGCTCAACGGCCCGCTCCTGCAACGCCAGGCGTTGTTCGCTGACCGACTCGGCCTGGAACCAGTCGAAATAGTACGCCAGGTTGACCACGACATCGGGACGGTGATCGTCAAGCAATTGCGTAAGACTGGCCGGCCCCCAGCCGTT
The DNA here is from genome assembly GCF_900102675.1 of Pseudomonas guariconensis. GTDB lineage: Bacteria > Pseudomonadota > Gammaproteobacteria > Pseudomonadales > Pseudomonadaceae > Aquipseudomonas > Aquipseudomonas guariconensis. Next base: position 37,850 of record NZ_FMYX01000018.1, on the reverse strand, counting down.
CTCCGGTGGGCGCGGCGCCAGGAATCCGATGTCCTCTTCGGCCCCGAGACGAATCAGCGCTTGCCCGAGGGCATTGCCACCACCCAACAGCATCAGGCGCATACGCATAGAGTCAGCAGATCCGAACAGGTTGATAGAAAGAAGCGGACATTTTGCGGGTTCCTCTCGGGGAAGTCCAACCACAGCACATGCCTGGGCGCGACAGGACATCCGGCGTCGATGACGAATTGCCAAGCAGCGCGGCGCATGCGTCGCGGGACCGCGCTCACTCGATCTCGAACAAGCCGTTGCTGATCGGCCCTGCCTTCAGGCGCTCGCGTACGTCGTCATCGATGCGCGGGTCGTCCGGGCGGTACAGCCTCACCTGGCGGTAGGCGTTGATGCGGTTGATCTCCTCGCCCAGGTACTCCCATACCACGCGGGTACAGGCCGGGTTGCGCCGATCCCCACTGGAGACTCCGGTCTTCAAACCGTTGAGCCGGGTGATGCGGCTCTTGAAGCTGGGGATGAGCACGGTCTGGCTCATCTCGTTGAGCGTCAGTGATTCGTAGTCGATCAGAAAGACCCGGTCCTGCAACTGGAAGGCTGCGCCGAGGTAGCGGCAACGTACCTCTGCATGCAGATCGGTGGCACTGGAGCGCTCCTGTCGCTCCTGGCGCTCGAACAGAAAGCTGCCGCGCTCCTCCCACAGGTGCACCAGCGACACCAGAATCGAGCCTGGGACCGACATGCAGTTGGAATATTCGAAGTAATAGCCGCAATAACGCGACAGATTGCCCGCATGGGCATGCAGCGGCTTGAACAGCTCGCTGATCGGGTCGTTCTGCGGTCCGGATTCGGCCGACAGATTGCGAGCCCCGATCAGGCGGGCGAACTGCTCAGGCGGCAGACCCAATTCGTATTCCTCGACACCGAAGAAGTCGCCGATGCGCTTGAGGTTGTAAGCCGTCGGACGGCTCTGGCCGCTGAGGTACTTGTTGAACTGCGCGCGGTTGATCGAAAGCTGTCGGCAAACCTCTGAAATAGAGCGGTAATGACTGCACGCCAGTTTGAGATTGATAGCGAAATGATCGCCCATGAGAAGGGTCCATATGATGCGAGTGGTGCAAGTTTAGCATCAAGTCGCATCAAGTCAGAGCAACACGCGAAATTGTAACCGTTGTTGTCATGGCCAACCATGCGCCCCCAATAGCGGTGCGCCTGCCGCCCGCTGGTCTTTCCACACGAACAATAAGAATCGAGGTCATTTTTCAATGCTCGAAGCACTCAACGATTTCCTTTCCGGGAAACTCCTCATCGTGCTGATCGTCGGACTCGGCGGTTACTTCACCATCCGTTCTCGGTTCGTCCAGTTCCGTCATTTCGGCCACATGTTCGGGGTCTTCAAGGAATCCCTCCGCGGCCAGGCAGGCCAACTGAGCTCGTTCCAGGCCCTGATGCTGAGCCTTGCCGGCCGTGTAGGCGCAGGTAACATCGCGGGCGTCGGCATCGCCGTGACCCTCGGTGGCCCAGGCGCCGTGTTCTGGATGTGGGTCACCGCGCTGGTGGGCATGTCCAGCAGCTTCTTCGAATGCACCCTGGCCCAGGTCTACAAGCGCGCCGACGGCGACGGCCTGTACCGCGGCGGCCCGGCGTACTACATCCAGCACGGCCTGAAGCTCAAAAGCATGGCGATCGTGTTCTCGATCCTGCTGCTTGTCACCTACGGCTTCGCCTTCATCGGCCTGCAGTCGTACACCGTGACCCACTCGCTGCAGAACGCCTTTGCCTTCGATCCAAAGCACACCGGCATCGTCCTGGCCGTGCTGCTGGCCATTACCTTCATCGGCGGCATCAAGCGCATCGCCGCGGTGTCGGACCTGCTGGTTCCGATCAAGACCCTGGCCTACATCGGCGTGACCCTGTACGTGATCGGCACCCAGATCGAACACGTCCCCGCCATGCTGGAAACCATCTTCAAGAGCGCCTTCGGCCTCGACCCTGCGTTCGGCGGCCTGCTCGGCAGCGCCATCGTCATGGGTGTGAAGCGTGGCGTGTTCGCCAACGAAGCGGGCCTGGGCAGTGCGCCGAACGTCGCCGCCGTGGCCGCCGTGAAGCACCCGGGCGCCCAGGGCGTGGTCCAGGCCTTCAGCGTGTTCCTCGATACCTTCGTGATCTGCACCTGCACTGCGCTGCTGATCCTGCTGTCGGGCTTCTACACCCCGGGCTTCGAAGGTGATGGCATCGTCCTGACCCAGAACTCGCTGGCCGCCGTGGTCGGTGACTGGGGCCGTCTGTTCGTCAGCATCGCCCTGTCGCTGTTCGTCTTCACCTGCATCCTCTACAACTACTACCTGGGCGAGAACAGCCTGCAGTTCCTCAGCCGCAACCGCGTCGTGCTGATGATCTTCCGCGGTCTGGTACTGGCGCTGGTGGTATGGGGTTCGATGCAAGACCTGTCGACCGTGTTCGCCTTCGCCGACATCACCATGACTTGCCTGGCGTTCGTCAACTTGATCGCTCTTGCCCTGCTATTCAAGGTCGGTCTGCGCGTGATGCGCGACTACGACGAACAGCGCCGCGCGGGCATCGACCAGCCGGTGTTCGACTCCAGCAAGTTCGCAGACCTGGACCTGGACCGCAACGCCTGGCCGGCCAATCCTCAGGCTGAAACCGCCGCTGACAAAGCCGTCGCCCAAGCTCAGCCACAGCGCTGATATCCTCTGCTGCCCAGCCGCCCCGTCCGGGGCGGCTTTCCTTCTCCGCTCATCGCTACGGATGCTTTCCATGCGTGCAGTCAAGAATCTTCTCGTCCTCTATACCGGTGGCACCATCGGCATGCTGCAGACCCCTGAGGGCCTGGCGCCGGCCAGCGGCTTCGAGGCGCGAATGCGCGAGCACCTGGCGCTGCACGCCGTGGCGCCCCGCCTTCAGTGGTCGCTGCGCGAACTCGACCCATTGATCGACAGCGCCAACATGCAACAGGCCAACTGGCTGGCCATGCGCGATGCCATCGTCGAGGCGGTGGAACACGACGGCCATGACGGTGTGCTGGTGCTGCATGGCACCGATACCCTGGCCTACAGCGCGGCGGCATTGTCGTTCCTGCTGCTGGGCTTGCCTGTACCGGTGTTGCTGACCGGCTCGATGCTGCCGGCCGGTGCGCCGGACAGCGACGCCTGGGACAACCTGCTTGGCGCCCTGAATTTGTTCGAAAGCGGCCTGGGCAATGGCGTGCAGTTGTACTTCCATGGCCAATTGCTGCATGGCTGCCGGGCCTCGAAGCTGCGCAGCGAAGCCTTCGATGCCTTCGCAGCTCTGCCCCGCCACCGCGAAGGCGAGCGCGCCACGGCGATCCCGCCGACACTGGATTATCGCCAACGCCGCCAGCCGGTGCGCCTTGCGGTGCTGCCGGTCGTGCCTGGCCTGCAGGCCGGCTTCGTGCAGGCGATGCTCGCTACCGGCGTGCAGGGTCTGGTGCTGGAATGCTATGGCAGCGGCACCGGCCCTTCGGATGACCAGGCGCTGCTGGACGCGCTGCACGAAGCCCGCACAGGCGGGGTAATGATCGTTGCGATCAGCCAGTGCCCTGAAGGTTCGGTGGTGTTCGATACTTATGCCGCTGGCAGCCGCCTGCGCGATACCGGGTTGGTCAGCGGCGGCGGCATGACCCGCGAGGCGGCGCTGGGCAAGCTGTTCGCACTGCTGGGCGCAGGGCTGGATGTGCAGGCGGCAGAGCACTGGTTTGCCCTGGACCTGTGCGGTGAGCGGGCCTGAAGGTCGTCCAGACTGACGCATTCGCGGCGGTTCGACGCCTCGATAAACTCGCTCCCCAGAGGTTCTCGGAGAAATGGCGGAAGGCAGCGGGAGTCGAACCTGCCCGGGAACGGATGCCGTCCCCAACCGGGTTTGAAGCCCGGCCGCGCCACCGGGCGCGATTGCCTTCCTTGTAGTCAGTGCCTGGTCTGCTGCTCGGCCAGTGCACTGTCGGCTCGGATGTAACGCTGGTCGGCGACCCTCCGGGTCAGGCCGATTCGGTCGAAGTATTCGAGGATCTGAACACTGCGTTTGCGACCGATGCCCAACATATCGCGAAACGCGGCCACCTGCACTATCGGCGTACTGGCCGACAGCTGCAACAGCATGTCTGCCATGCGCCGGACAGTCGCTTCAGGGTAAAAAAGATCGCGCACCACCTGGTGCACCAGCCCCAGCCGCGCCAGCTTGCGCAGCAACAGGCGCACGTCGGCTTCATCGCGTCCTTGCGCCGCGGCCAACGTCCTGACCCAGGGCGGATCGTACTCCCCCCTCGACAACTCAGGCTCCAGCAGCGCCCACAAGACAGCGTCGGCGTCGCTCAATTGCACTTTATGTTCCGGCAAATGCAACCACGGCCCGCTACTGACGACTACGCCGGCTTCGAGCAACTCCTCCAGCAAACTGACGAACGCCGAACGCTCCATGGGCAACGCGGCGAACCTGCGCAGGCGGTCGCGATCCGGCCCCAGCTGGTCAGGCTCCTGCTCATGGAACAGCGCCAACTGCATCGTGACCCGCTCTTTCAGCGCTTGCCAGTGGTGCCTGGCGAATAGCAATGGCCCTTGCCGCGTGGCGATGACCTGGACCGTTTCAGGTAATGCCCAGGTTTCGCGCTGTCGGTTGAACTGACGCTCCAAGCGTTGCGGATCCAGCCCGCCAGGAGCGGCATCGAGCAAGGCCGGCAAGGCCTGCTCCAAGGCATGGGCCTCGCTCAGAGCCTGCAACTGCCGCAGGCGCATTTCACTTCGCCGCTGCCGACTCGGGGCAAAGGGATCGAGCACACGCCCACCGCCCAAGGTACGTTGGGCGCGCTGATCCCTGATCACCAGCCGATCGCCATGCACCGCCTGCAAAGGTGCGTTGAGCAGCAACTGGGCGAACATCCGTTGGCCTGCCTGCAGTTTCTCCCCCTCAAGCAACGCGACACGCGCCGTGACATCCTGAGTGCCCAGATGCACGTGCACGGCGCTGAAATGCTCGAAGGTACGCGTCTCGCTGGGCAATAACGTGAGATCGATATCCACCCGCATGCAGGGTGCATGCAGCCAGTCCGGTACCAGCCAGTCGCCCCGATGGATCTGCTCCAGCGCCAGGCGCTCGGCGTGGAGGTTAAGCGCCACTCGCTGGCCGGCCTGGGCCACCAACGCGGCCTGGTTCTGCGCGTGCAGCCCGCGCACCCGTACCGGCTTGCCGGCCTTGCCCAGCAGCAAGGTATCACCCGCGCTGACCTGCCCGGCCAAGGCGGTGCCGGTGACCACGACGCCGGCGCCGGCCACGGCAAACGCCCGATCCACGGCCAGACGGAAACCGCCGCGTGCGCTGCGTTGACCTACAGTGTGTTCAGCGTCCAGCAGCGCCTGGCGCAACGCCTCGACGCCCTCCCCGGTGAGGCTGGACAACGGGAACTGCTTCGCCTGCGCATAGGGCCCGGGCGCCAGCAGCGCCGACACCTGAGCCTGGACCTGCGTCACCCTCTGCGGCTCGACCCGGTCGCACTTGCTGATCGCCACCAAGGCCTGGGGGATGCCCAGCAGCTCGATGATCGCCAGGTGCTCACGGGTCTGCGGCATGACGCCGTCGTCCGCGGCCACCACCAGCAACACCAGGTCGATGCCATGGGCACCGGCGAGCATGTTGTGGATGAAGCGCTCGTGTCCGGGGACGTCGATGAAACCCGTCAAGGGCGCCCCCTCGGCCAGCGCAGCATAGCGGTAGCCGAGATCGATGGTCATGCCCCGGGCGCGCTCTTCCTGGCGATGGTCACCGGCCTGGCCGGTCAGGGCCTGGAGCAGTGCAGTCTTGCCATGATCGATATGGCCGGCGGTGCCGACGATCACTGGACCGGCCCCAGGCGCAGTGCTGGCAGTTGCGCCAGCCAGTGGGCCTCATCGTCGAGCTGACGCAGGTCGAGCCACAGGGCGTCGTCGTCGATGCGTCCGAGCACCGGCACCGGCAGATCGCGCAAGGCGCGCTCCAGCACGTGCAAACTGCGCCCACGCAGCTTCTTCGACACCTGCGGACGCAGGCACAGGGCGGCGCTGGGCAGACGCGCCACCGGCTGGCTACCACTGCCGATCATGCCCAAGGCCGGCTCGACGCTCACGGTCCATTGCGCCCCCAGGCAGGTTGCGAGCGCTGGAGCCAGGCGCTCGGCCTGGGCCGCAATCTCTTCCTGAGGGCGAGTCAACAGGCGCAGGCTGGGCAAGCGCTCGGCCAGCCGATCCGGATTGCGGTACAGCGCCAGCACGGCCTCCAGCGCGGCCAAGGTGATCTTGTCGACTCGCAGAGCGCGCTTGAGGGGGTTCTTCTTGATCTTGGCGATCAGCTCCTTGCGCCCGACGATGATGCCGGCCTGGGGTCCACCGAGCAGCTTGTCGCCGCTGAAGGTGACGATGTCGGCGCCGTCGGCCAGGGCCTGGCGCACCGTGGGCTCAGCCGGCAGGCCCCAGCGGGTGAGGTCGAGCAGGCTGCCGCTGCCCAGGTCCTCCAGCAGAGGCAAACCATGGGCGTGGGCGATGGCTGCCAGCTCGGCGGTCGATACCTGGGTGGTGAAGCCTTGGATGCTGTAGTTGCTGCAATGCACCCGCATCAGCAAGCCGGTACGCGGGTTGATCGCACCTTCGTAGTCACGGGCGTGGGTGCGGTTGGTGGTGCCGACCTCATGCAGGCGGACACCAGCGCGGGCCATGATGTCGGGGATACGGAAGGCGCCGCCGATTTCGATCAGCTCGCCCCGGGAGATTACGCCCTCCTTGCGCGCGCCCAGGCTGTTGAGTGCCAGCAGCACGGCAGCGGCATTGTTGTTGACCACCGTCACGGCCTCGGCCCCGGTGAGCTCGCGGATCAGACCTTCGATCAGGTCGTCGCGATCACCACGTTTGCCGGTGGCCAGGTCGAACTCCAGGTTCAGCGGGTGGCGCGCGGCGATCTGCATGGCCTCCACTGCCTCCTCAGGCAACAGCGCTCGGCCAAGGTTGGTGTGCAGCACCGTGCCGGTAAGGTTGAAAACACGGCGGACCTGGCTGCGCTGCTGGATGGCCAGGCGTTCGCCGGCGCGGCCATTGAGGACATCCGGCGCCAGCTCGACTGCACTCATCTGGCCAAGGCGAGCGGGTTCGCGCAGATCGCCAAGCAGCTGACGCAGGGTGGCTAGTACTGCCTCGCGGCCATGGCGCTCGATCAGCGGCTCGCAGGTTCGGTGGCGTAGCAGGGTGTCGATGGACGGCAGGCGTGGGGTGCCGCTGGCGGGGCTCGAGGACATGCAGTACTACCTTAAACTGATCCTTAGTCTGTTGTGCCCTGCTAGCGGGCTTACCCGCGAACAGGGCAACTCGATGTTGCAGTGTAGACACTCTCCTCTATCCCGGCGCCAGCATCAGGTTCGGCGCCAGCCGCTGGAAGCCCTCCTCGTCCAGGCGGATATCCAGCGCCAGGCTCGCCAGGTCATCGGCCAGCGGCTCGGCCGCAGCGTCGTTCTCCAAGTAGCTCTGCTTTAGGTAACGCTGGCATCCAGGGCAGCATTCGGCGCGCAGTGGCGCTTTGCCTGGCGCGTGCCGGTCATCCTCGAGGTTGGTGTAACGCAAGTCCTTGCTCGATTCGCAGTACACGCACTTGACCCGCACCACATGCCACTCGCAGGCACACAGTGAACAGACCAGGTATCGCAGGCCATTGTGCTTGCCGCGGTTGCGCACCACCCCAGCCATGGCCGGTGATCCACAGGCCGGACATTGGGCCAGGCTGTCGGCGGGCTTGAGTTCAGCCTCCGGCAGCGCCAGCAGCCAATAGGACCAGGCCGCCTGCAGCGCAGCGCCGATAAAGGGCACCAGCGCCGCCGGCACGGCATCGTACTGGCCGGCCAGCAGGGCAATGGCCCAGCCTTTGCGCTGACTGTCGTCGCTTTCCCGCAAGGTCCGCAGCGCCTCGCCCAAGGGCCCGTCGGACGCCTCATCGAAGCGCTCGAGCAGCGCCTGCAGCCAAGCCAGCCAAGACCCCTCGCGTACCAGGCTGTCGGCTGCCAGCGGCGGCAAGCCATGCCTTATGCACAGGCGCTGGCGCTCGTGTGCCACCGGCAAGTCACCGGGCGGGTTATCCACAAGCTGCTGCTGGAGGCGGCACAACCGCGCGACCAGCATCAGGTACTGGCCAAGGGCATTGCCCTCGGCCAGGTGCTCCAGGCGCTCGGCGCGCCGTTCGAACAGGTTGGCGGGCGGCAGGTTCAGAAACGGCGGCGCCACGGCCGACGCTTCGATCTGCCCGGGTTCAAGTATCGTGCTCAAGCGCTCATCCTTCTTTTCTGCCGTGATTGCCCGGAGACTTGTCGCCGGTCACGTCGCGATACCACAACTCATGGTGCTTGCGTGCCCAAGCGCGGCTGACCGAGCCATGCAGCATGGCGCCTACCGAGCCTTTGATCCAGATGCCGGCATAGATGTGCACGATGATGCTGAGGATCAGCACGAACGCCGCCAGCGCATGAAGCAAGGTCGCCAGGCGAATCGCTCCGATGTCGAAGTATTGGCTGAACCAGGCGCGCCAGATCACCACGCCACTGACCAGTAGCACCAGCATGCACAGCAGCAGGGTCCAGAACAGCAGCTTTTGCCCAGCGTTGTACTTGCCGATCGGAGGTACGCCCTCCTCCTCGTTGCGCATCACCCGGTCGATACGGCGCAGCCACAAACGATCATTGGCAGTGATGAAGTTGGCTCGCCAGAACCGCAGTACCAGCCCCAGGAAGAACACGAACATCGCCACGCCCAGGAATGGGTGCAGGATGCGCGTCCACGGACCACCGCCGAACAGATGGCTGAGCCAGAACAGCGCCGGATGGAACAGTGCCAGCCCCGACAGCCCGGCCATCACGAACAGGATCGCGACGACCCAGTGGTTGCTGCGCTCGTTGGCGTTGTAGCGCAGGATCGGTTTGTTGTCGCTCATGGCCGCGGCCCCCCTTGCCCACCCGGCTTGGTCGGATCATAGACATGCACCGACGGGTCCACCTGATGCACGCTGTCATCGGCAGGCGCCAGGGCGTCGTCCTCCTCGACCCGCTGCGGGCCGACCCGCACATAGTGGAAGAACCCCGCCAGCACTGCCGCGCCCATCGCCAGCAGCGCCAGCGGTTTGCTGATGCCTTTCCACAACCCCACCAACGGGCTGATTACCGGCGCATCCGGCAGCCCGGCGTACAACTTGGGCGTGTCGGCGTGGTGCAGCACATACATCACGTGGGTACCGCCGACGCCATCCGGGTCATACAGCCCGGCCTTGTCGAAGCCCCGGGACTTCAAGTCGACGATGCGCTCGGCGGCATGCACCTTCATTTCATCCTTGCTGCCGAAGACGATCGCCCCGGTCGGGCAGGTCTTCACGCAGGCCGGTTCCAAGCCCACGGCCACGCGGTCGGAACACAGGCTGCATTTGTAGGCCTTGTGGTCTTTCTGCGAAATCCGCGGGATGTTGAACGGGCAGCCGGTGATGCAATAACCGCAGCCGATGCAGTGGTCCTGGTTGAAGTCGACGATGCCGTTGGCGTGCTTGATGATCGCCCCCGGGCTCGGACAGGCCTTCAGGCAACCTGGCTCGGCGCAGTGCATGCAGCCATCCTTGCGAATCAGCCACTCCAGGTTGCCATCGTCGCGTTCGTGCTCGGTGAAGCGCATCAGGGTCCAGGTTTCGGCGGTCAGGTCCTGGGGGTTGTCGTAAGTGCCATGGTTGTGGCCGACCTCGTCACGCAGTTCGTTCCACTCCGAGCACGCCACCTGGCAGGCCTTGCAGCCGATGCACTTGGTAGTGTCGATCAGCTTGGCGACTTCCTGCTGCTGGCGCACCGAAGGCGGTACGGTCGTGGTGGCCGAGCGGGCGATGATGTCTTGCTGGGCCATTAGATTTTCTCCACGTTGACGAGGAACGACTTGGACTCCGGCGTTTGGGTATTGCCATCACCCAGGAACGGCACCAGGGTGTTGGTCAGGTAGCCGTGCCGGGTGATGCCGGTGAAGCCCCAGTGCAGCGGAATGCCAATTTGGTGAACGGTCTGGTTGTTGACCTTCAGCGGACGGATCCGCTTGGTCACCACCGCCACCGCCTCGATATGCCCGCGCTTGGAGCTGACCCGCACCCGGTCGCCCGCCTTGATGCCTTTCTCGTTGGCCAGTACCTCGCCGATCTCGACGAACTGCTCGGGCTGGGCGATGGCGTTGAGGCGGCAGTGCTTGCTCCAGAAGTGGAAGTGCTCGGTCAGTCGGTAGGTGGTCGCCGCGTAAGGGAACTCGTCGGCCTTGCCCAGGGTGTCCCATACCGAGTCGAACACGCGCCCGGCCGGGTTGCTGATGGCCTTCTTGTTCTGCGGGTTGAGCGGGTTGATGCCGATGGGCGTCTCGAACGGCTCGTAGTGCTCGGGGAACGGCCCCTCGGCCATCTTGTCGATGGCGAAGAACCGCGCTACCCCCTCGGGGTTCATGATGAACGGGTTCATCCCCGCTTCCGGCGGCGAGTCGACCTTGAAGTCCGGCACGTCGGTCCCCGTCCAGGCCTTGCCGTTCCACCACACCAGGCGTTTTTTCTCCGGATCCCAAGGCTTGCCTTGCGGGTCGCTGGAGGCGCGGTTGTAGAGGATGCGGCGGTTGGCCGGCCAGGCCCAGGCCCAGTTCTGCACCTGATGCATGCCGTAAGGGTCGCTGTTGTCGCGCCGGGCCATCTGGTTGCCCTGCTCGGTCCAACTACCGGCGAAGATCCAGCAGCCGGACGCCGTACTGCCGTCGTCCTTGAGCTGGCCGAAGCCTGCCAGTTGCTGGCCAGCCTTGAGCGTGGCACCGGTAGGGTCGGTGAAGTCGCCGACCGCCCAGCCGTTCATTTCCTTGGCCAACTCCTCAGGCGAAGGCTCTTCGGGAATCTTGTAAGGCCAGTTGATGTTGAGCAGCGGATCAGGATACGCACCGCCCTCGGTCTTGTAGCGATGACGCAAGCGCAGGAACAGCTCGCTCATGATCTGCACATCGGTGCGGGTCTCGCCCGGCCCATCGGCGCCCTTCCAGTGCCACTGCAACCAGCGACTGCTGTTGACCAGCGAGCCATCCTCCTCGGCAAAACAGGTGGTGGGCAGGCGGATCACTTCGGTCTGGATATTGGCGGTATCGACGTCGTTGAAGGGCCCGGCATTGCGCCAGAACTCGGACGTCTCGGTGGCCAGCGGATCCATCACGACCAGCCACTTGAGCTTGGCCAGCGCAGCGGTGACGCGGTTCTTGTCCGGCAACGCGGCGATCGGATTGAAGCCCTGGCAGAAGTAGCCGTTGACCTTGCCCTGGCTCATCATCTCGAACATGCGCAGCACGTCGTAGGAGCCCACATCGAGCTTGGGCAGCCAGTCATAGCCCCAGTGGTTCTCGGCGGTAGCGTTGGGGCCGTACCAAGCCTTCATGAGGCTGACATGGAACTTGCCGTAGTTCTGCCAGTAGGACAACTGCCCTGGGCGTAGCGGTTTGGAGGCGCGCTTGTCGATGAAGGCGGCGTAGTCCTGCTCGGCATCGCCGGGCAGGGTGAGGTAACCGGGCAGCGAGTTGGACAGCAGCCCCAGGTCGGTCAGGCCCTGGATGTTGGAGTGACCGCGCAGGGCGTTGACCCCGCCCCCCGGCATGCCGACGTTGCCCAGCAGCAGCTGGACCATGGCCGCGCTACGGATGATCTGTGCACCGATCGAATGCTGCGTCCAGCCCAGTGCATACAGGATCGTCATGGTCTTGCCCGGCTGCGAGCAGGTGGCGATCTCTTCCCAGACCTTCATCATGGCGTCCTGGGGCATGCCGCAGGTCATGCTCGCCACTTCCGGGGTGTAGCGGCTGTAATGCTGCTTCATCAACTGGTAGACGCAACGCGGGTGCTGCAAGGTCGGATCGACTTTGGCAAAACCATCCTCGCCCAACTCATAGCCCCAGCCGGACTTGTCGGCGTAGATGCGTTTATCCGCATCATAGCCACTGAACAGCCCGTCCTCGAAGCCATAGCCTTCTTTGACGATGAACGACACGTCAGTGTAGTTGCGCACGTATTCGTGCTGGATCTTGTCGTTGCTCAGCAGGTAGTTGATCAACCCGCCCATGAAGGCGATGTCGGTTCCGGTACGGATCGGCGCGTAATAGTCCGCCACCGAGGCGGTACGCGTGAACCGCGGGTCGACCACGATCAGCCGCGCCTTGTTGTGCGCCTTGGCCTCGGTCACCCACTTGAAGCCGCACGGGTGCGCTTCTGCTGCGTTGCCACCCATCACCAGGACCAGATTCGCATTGGCGATATCGGACCAGTGATTGGTCATGGCACCACGGCCGTACGTCGGGGCAAGACTTGCCACCGTCGGGCCGTGTCAGACACGCGCTTGGTTATCGAACCCCAGAACACCCAATGAACGAATGACCTTATGCGTCAGATAGCCAGCTTCGCTGGAAGCGGCGGACGCTGCGAGAAAGCCCACGCTGAGCCAACGGTTGACCGTCTGCCCTTGGGCGTTCTTCTCGATGAAGTTGGCGTCGCGGTCCTTTTTCACGAGATCGGCGATGCGATCGAGCGCCTCGTCCCAGCTGATCCGGGTCCACTCCTTGCTGCCAGGCTTGCGAACTTCGGGGTATTGCAGGCGGTTCGGGCTGTGGATGAAGTCCAGCAGGCCCGCACCTTTCGGGCACAAGGTCCCGCGGTTGACCGGATGGTCCGCATCGCCCTCGATGTGGATGATGTTCTGTTTGACGTTCTTGCCCGCATCGCCCTGGCTGTACATGATCAGGCCGCAGCCGACCGAGCAGTAGGGGCAGGTGTTACGGGTTTCTTTGGTGTGCGCCAGCTTGAAGTGGCGCACCTGCTCGGCGAACGCGGGGGTCGGGGCCATGCCCAACGCCGCAAGGCTCGAGCCTCCAAGGCCGATCGCGGCGACCTTGAAAAACTGCCGACGGTTGAGGTCCATCGTGCACTCCTGATCAGGTTCTGGACGTCGGGACATCGCCGACGCCTCAAGGACTTCACGGTGGCGGCCAACGGATGGCCACCAACCCTAACTCTAGCCAAGAATCCTGAATACGCGATGACATGGCTCAAAGGACTGTTTCATCAGTGAAACAGCCCTTGCCCCTCACGCCTGCGCGGTACGAGGCAGATTACGCACCACGTTCAGCCCCGCGCTGCTTTGCGCCACCGGCATGATCTCGATGGTGTTGATGTTCACATGCGCCGGTTGGGCTGCGATCCAGGCTACGGTGGCGGCGATGTCCTCGGGCAGAAGCGCCTCGACGTCGCGGTACAGCGCTTCCACGGCGTCCAGGTCGCCCTTGAGTCGAACCACCGAGAAGTCGGTACCCGAACACAGGCCCGGCTCGATGTTGCTCACCCGTACCCGGGTGCCGGCGAGGTCGGCGCGCAGGTTGAGGCTGAACTGTCGGACGAATGCCTTGCTGGCGCCATACACGTTACCGCCCGGGTACGGATAGGTGCCGGCGATGGAGCCGATATTGACGATCAGGCCGCTGTCGGCCTCGACCATGCGGGGGAGGATTTTATGTGTGACCATCGTCAGGCCGGTGATGTTGGTGTCGATCATCCGCTGCCAGTTCTCGGCACTGGCCTGCTGCGCCCGATCAATGCCCAGCGCCAGCCCGGCATTGTTTACCAGCACATCGATGTTCAACGAGGCCTTGCCGATCCACTCGACAGCCGCGTCCACCGAGGCCGGATCAGTGACATCCAGCGCCAGCGGGATGAACGAGTCGCCCAGTTCGCCCTCGAGCTCCTTGAGTTTGTCCATGCGCCGAGCGCCACCGATGACCCGGTAGCCCTCGGCGACCAGCGTACGGCAGATGGCGCGGCCAAAGCCTGCGGAAGCGCCAGTTACAAATGCGGTTTTCATAAGGATCTCCAGCGGTCGAACATCAGGTCAGGTGCTTGTTACGGCGAGATTACATCGATCCAATGATGGTAATCAGGAAAATATCATCGATTCAATTACTTTATTTCCTTGATCTTACCAATTCGCACAACCCTTTGATTGATAAGTAATTATTGTCTGCATATGCGAAATCAAGTGACTTCATGTAATGGACTTGGGGAGTAATTCACCTTGATTACACCCCTATTGCATTCATGCTAGGCTTGCCCGCTCACCCTATACTGGTGCCATTTCATGTGGGTTCCTCATTACAGCGCCCTGACGCAACCGGTTTACCTGATGATCGCCGATGCCCTTGAACAGGACATTGCCAGCGGGAAGCTGGTAGCCGGCGACCGATTGCCGACGCTCAAGGACTTGGCCGAGCGCCTGAGCGTGACGCCAGGCACCATTGGCCGGGCTTATGATGAGGCGGCCAAGCGGGGTCTGGTGATCGGCGAAGTAGGACGCGGCACCTTTGTACGCCCCTCAAAAGCCCCTGCTGCCCCGGCAACTCGCAGCACGGGCATCAGCAATGAAAACGGCCAGATCGATTTGTCGATCATCAAGCCAAACGACGCCCACATGACACAGTGGTTGCGCGGCTCGCTCCACGAGCTGGCCGACGCCGCCGACCTGATCCAGGCGCTCGATTACGTCACCGACGGTGGTCATGCCGTCCACAAGGAAGCGGGCGCGGCCTGGATCAGGCGCTGGCTTCCGGATGCCAGCTGGCAGCAGGTGGTCTTGACCTCCGGCGCCCAGCACGGCCTGCTGGTCGCCCTCAGCAGCCTGTCGAAAACCGACGATGTGATTCTGTGCGAATCCTTCTGCTACCCCGGTATCATTTCCTTGGCCCACAGCCTGGGCCGGCGCCTTCAGGGCGTGGCCGTGGATGAGCATGGCCTGATTCCTGAGGCGCTGCGCGCCGCCTGCCTCGAGCATCGCCCTACCCTGCTGGTTTGTGTAACTACACACCAGAACCCGACCAACTCGATCATGCCCCACGCCCGGCGTGAGGCCATCGCCGCTATTGCCCGCGAGTTCGACCTGGTCATCATCGATGACGACATCTACGGATTCCTGGCGCCGACGTCCAGCTACAAGCCCCTGGCCGCCTATGCACCGGAGCGTTCCATTTACCTGACCAGCCTGTCCAAGAGCGTGTTGCCGGCGCTGCGCATCGGTTATCTGTATGCACCGCCACACATGTTGTCGCGCTTGTCCTCGATGGTGCGCAGCAGCGTCTGGATGCCCTCGCCCTTGATGGCCCAGCTCGCCAGCAACTTGATCAACAGCGGCAGGGCGGACCAACTGTTAAGAACCCAGCAGGAGGAAGCCGCCGCACGCCAGCAGATGGCCAAGAACATCCTCGGCAAGTACTCGATCCGCAGCCAACCCCACAGTTTCCATCTCTGGCTCGAACTCCCAGCCCCTTGGACCAGCGATGAATTCGCCCACCTGGCACGCAGCAACGGCGTAACTGTCGTCAGCGGTAGCCAATTCCTGCCTCAACGCAGCGACGCGCCCAACGGCGTGCGCATTGCGCTGATGGCCCCCACCCGGGACGAGCTCGCTTTTGCGCTGACCAAACTGGCCAGCTTGCTGGACTCACCAGAGCCACGGTTGTTCTATTGACCCCGTTTTAGAGCGCGCATGAAAAAGCCGCAGCCAGTTGCCTGGCTGCGGCTTTTTTTCGAGTACTGATCGGGCAGCGATCCGTTAGAACGGAATATCGTCGTCGAAGCTGTCGAAGTCAGCGGCCGGTTGCGTAGCTGGCTGCTGTGGCGCAGGACGCTGTGGAGCCTGCTGTGGACGCGGAGCCTGCTGGCGTGGCGCCTGGTTGTACTGCTGCTGGCCACCACCTTGGTTGTAGTTGCCACCACCTTGGTTGTACGGGTCGCCGCCCTGTTGCTGGTTCTGCGGACGACCGCCCAGCAGCTGCATGGTGCCCTGCATGTCGACGATGATTTCGGTGGTGTAGCGCTTGATGCCGTCTTTTTCCCACTCGCGGGTCTGCAGCTTGCCCTCGATGTACACCTGGGAACCTTTGCGCAGGTATTCGCCAGCGATTTCGGCGACTTTGCCGAACATGGCAACACGGTGCCACTCGGTGCGCTCGACTTTCTGGCCGGACTGCTTGTCGGTCCACTGCTCGCTGGTGGCCAGGCTCAGGTTGGTCACGGCGTTACCGTTGGGCAGGTAGCGGACTTCGGGATCCTGACCGCAAGTGCCGACCAGAATGACTTTGTTAACCCCACGGGCCATAACGTTCTCCTAGGCTTCGCACGCCGAAGACGCTGGGTTCACCAGACGCTCAAGGGTCGCACGGTCCAAAATTTTCGTATCCAGTTTGATATAGACGGCGGCTTCTTCCGCCACCACTACGGCGTCGGTCACACCCGGCACAGCCAGCAGGCGCTCGGTCAGCCCGGCTTCCCGGACACCTTCAGGCGACAGCGGCATGCGCAGGCTGGTTACATACGGCGGCTCGTTCATGCTCAATGCCGTGGCCAACCAGATGGCGCACAGCCCTGCGCAACCGAGGAACACCATGCCCAGACCACCGTGCTGGAACAACCAGCCACCGATGATTCCTCCCAGTGCGGCGCCTAGGAACTGACTGGTGGAATATACCCCCATGGCCGTCCCTTTGCCGCCTGCGGGCGACACTTTGCTCACCAGCGAAGGCAGCGATGCCTCCAGCAGGTTGAATGCCGTAAAGAATACCACGGTGCCGATCACCAGTCCGCGCAAGTTGTCAGCCCACTGCCAGAAGAACACCTCGACCATCAGCAGCACACTGACCGCGCCGAGCAACACCCGTTTCATCTTGCGCTTCTTCTCGCCATAGATGATGAAGGGGATCATTGCAAAAAATGAAACGAGCAACGCGGTCAGGTACACCCACCAATGCTGCTCTTTCGGCAGGCCGCCACGCTCGACGAAGGCCAAGGGCAGCGCGACGAAGCTGGCCATGAGGATGGCGTGGAGGATGAAGATGCTCACATCCAGGCGCAGAAGGTCCGGATGACGCAGCGTCGGGCCGAGCGCCTTGCGGGCCACGCCCGACTCTCGGTGCTGCAGGGCACTGTGTGCGCTAGGCACGACGAAGGCGATGAGCACGATACCCACCAGGGCAAGTCCTGCCGTGGCAAGGAACAATCCTGACAGGCCGAAGGCACGAGTCAGCAACGGGCCGACGACCATGGCAACCGCGAACGACAGGCCGATGCTCATGCCGATCATGGCCATTGCTTTGGTGCGGTGCTGTTCACGGGTCAGGTCGGACAACAGCGCCATGACGGCGGCCGAAATCGCCCCGGCACCTTGCAGGATGCGACCGGCGATCACGCCCCAGATGGAGTCCGCCTGGGCCGCCAGCAAACTGCCGAGCGCAAACACCACCAATCCGAGGTAAATGACCGGACGGCGGCCGATGCGATCGGAAATCATCCCGAACGGGATCTGCAAGACAGCCTGAGTCAGGCCATAGGCCCCGATGGCCAGGCCAATCAGCGCCGGCGTGGCACCGGCCAGGTCCATGCCGTAGGTCGCCAGCACCGGCAGGACCATGAACATGCCCAGCATACGAAAGGCAAAGACCAGGGCCAGGCCGCCAGCAGCGCGGGTTTCGCTGCCACTCATGCGCTCGTTGTGCGTGTCGTGCATGGAATAACCTCGTGTGAACCGGCGGCGATTCTATCAGTCCGACAGCGTAACAGCATCTACGCGACGCTTTGCCGCGTACTGGCAGCGCGCCTTATACTCCCTTGTTTATGCCCGCCGAGCGAGGCCGCAGTGGACAAGATCCTGATTCGTGGGGCACGTACCCACAACCTGAAGAACATCGACCTGACCCTGCCCCGGGACAAGCTGATCGTGATCACCGGCTTGTCCGGCTCCGGCAAGTCGTCCCTGGCGTTCGATACCCTCTACGCCGAGGGCCAGCGGCGCTATGTGGAATCCCTGTCGGCCTATGCCCGGCAGTTCCTGTCGATGATGGAAAAACCTGACGTCGATACCATCGAAGGCCTGTCGCCGGCCATCTCCATCGAACAGAAGTCGACCTCCCACAACCCACGCTCCACTGTCGGCACCATCACCGAGATCTACGATTACCTGCGCCTGCTCTATGCCCGCGTCGGCACGCCACGCTGCCCGGACCACGACATTCCGCTGGAGGCGCAAACGATCAGCCAGATGGTCGACCTGGTGCTCGAGCGCCCGGAAGGCACCAAACTGATGCTGCTGGCGCCGGTAGTGCGCGAACGCAAGGGCGAGCATCTGGCGGTGTTCGACGAACTGCGCGCCCAGGGGTTCGTGCGCGCCCGAGTCAACGGCAAGCTCTACGAGCTGGACGAGCTGCCCAAGCTGGATAAACAGAAAAAGCACAGCATCGATGTGGTGGTGGACCGCTTCAAGGTCCGCGAAGACTTGCAGCAGCGCCTGGCGGAGTCGTTCGAAACGGCCTTGAAGCTGGCCGACGGCATCGCCTTGGTAGCGCCGATGGACGACGAGACAGGAGAAGAGATGATCTTCTCCGCGCGCTTCGCCTGCCCGGTGTGCGGGCATGCCATCAGCGAGCTCGAGCCGAAGCTGTTCTCCTTCAACAACCCGGCCGGCGCTTGCCCGACCTGCGACGGCCTGGGGGTCAAGCAGTTCTTCGACACCAAGCGCCTGGTCAACACTGAACTGACCCTGGCCGAGGGCGCCATTCGTGGCTGGGATCGGCGCAACGTCTATTACTTCCAGATGCTCGGCTCCCTGGCGGCACACTACGGTTTCAGTCTCGAACTGCCATTCGGTGAGCTGTCGGCCGAGCACCAGAAAGTCATTCTGCACGGCAGTGGCAAGCAAAGCGTCGACTTCAAGTACCTCAACGACCGTGGCGACATCGTCAAGCGCTCGCACCCGTTCGAGGGCATCGTGCCCAACCTGGAGCGGCGTTACCGCGAGACCGAATCAGCCACTGTGCGCGAAGAGCTGGCCAAGTATCTGGGCACCCAACCCTGCCCGGACTGCCGCGGCACCCGCCTGCGTCGTGAAGCGCGTCACGTGTGGGTGGGCGAGAAGACCTTGCCGGCCGTCACCAACCTGCCGATCGGCGAAGCCAGCGACTACTTCAGCGACCTCACCCTGACAGGCCGACGCGGCGAAATCGCGGCGAAGATCCTCAAGGAGATTTGCGAGCGACTGCAGTTCCTGGTCAACGTCGGCCTCGACTACCTCACCTTGGACCGCAGCGCCGAGACCCTCTCCGGCGGCGAAGCCCAGCGCATCCGCCTGGCCAGCCAGATCGGCGCTGGCCTGGTGGGGGTGATGTACATTCTCGACGAACCCTCCATTGGCCTGCACCAGCGCGACAACGACCGCTTGCTGGCGACCCTCAATCACCTGCGGGACCTTGGCAATACCGTGATTGTGGTGGAGCACGACGAGGACGCGATCCGTCTAGCCGACTATGTGGTGGACATCGGCCCTGGCGCGGGCGTGCACGGAGGGAAGATCGTCGCGGAAGGCTCGCCTGAGGAAGTCATGGCTCACCCCGACTCGCTCACAGGCAAATACCTGTCCGGGCGCAAGAAAATCGTCGTGCCGGCCAAGCGCACCCCCCGCGACAAGAAGCTTGCCCTCAAGCTCAAAGGCGCCCGCGGGAACAACCTGCAAAACGTTGATCTCGAAGTGCCGATCGGCCTGCTGACCTGCGTCACCGGGGTTTCCGGCTCGGGCAAATCGACACTGATCAACAATACTCTGTTCCCACTGGCGGCCACGGCCCTCAATGGCGCCAGCAGCCTGGAAGCGGCTGCTCATACCAGCCTCGACGGCCTGCAACACCTGGACAAGGTGGTCGATATCGACCAGAGCCCCATCGGCCGCACGCCGCGCTCCAACCCGGCGACCTACACCGGTATCTTCACCCCGATCCGCGAGCTGTTCGCCGGCGTGCCGGAGTCGCGCGCCCGCGGCTATGGCCCAGGGCGCTTCTCGTTCAACGTCAAGGGTGGTCGCTGCGAAGCCTGCCAGGGCGATGGTCTGATCAAGGTGGAAATGCATTTCCTGCCGGACATCTATGTGCCGTGCGATGTGTGCAAGAGCAAGCGCTACAACCGCGAGACGCTGGAGATCAAGTACAAGGGCAAGAACATCCACGAGGTTCTGGAAATGACCATCGAGGACGCCCGTGAATTCTTCGACGCGGTCCCCGCCCTGGCGCGCAAGCTGCAAACGCTGATGGATGTCGGGCTTTCCTACATCAAGCTCGGGCAATCGGCTACAACGCTATCCGGCGGCGAAGCGCAGCGGGTCAAGCTGTCCCGAGAGCTGTCCAAGCGCGACACCGGCAAGACGCTCTACATCCTCGACGAGCCGACCACGGGCCTGCACTTCGCTGACATCCAGCAACTGCTCGATGTGCTGCACCGCTTGCGCGATCACGGCAACACCGTGGTGGTGATCGAGCACAACCTGGATGTGATCAAGACCGCCGACTGGCTTGTGGACCTTGGACCGGAGGGAGGCTCGAAGGGCGGGCAAATCATCGCCTGCGGTACGCCTGAAGAACTGGCCGAGATGAAACAGTCCTATACCGGCCATTACCTCAAGCCGCTGCTGGAGCGTGACCGAGTGTGACGAAAAAAGCCCCTGGCATGTTGATGCCAGGGGCTTTGCTTGGCGCCACCTCCTCGCGGAAGGCGTGGGGCATTACATCTGCGACTGCAGGTAGTTCTCCAGGCCGATCGCTTTGATCAGGCCTTGCTGTTTCTCCAGCCAATAGGTGTGATCTTCTTCAGTATCGGCCAGTTGCGCACGCAGAATGTCGCGACTGATGTAGTCCTTGTGCAGCTCGCACAATTCGATGCCTTTGCACAGTGCGGCACGCACCTTGTACTCGAGCTTCAAATCGGCCTCGATCATCTCCGGCACGGTGCTGCCGACCTCCAGATCGTCGGCGCGCATGTCGGGCGTACCTTCGAGCATGAGGATCCGACGCATCAGAGCATCGGCGTGCTGCGTCTCCTCTTCCATCTCGTGGTTGATACGCTCGTAGAGCTTGGTCAGGCCCCAATCTTCATACATGCGAGAGTGG
Source organism: Pseudomonas guariconensis (assembly GCF_900102675.1). Classification (GTDB taxonomy): domain Bacteria; phylum Pseudomonadota; class Gammaproteobacteria; order Pseudomonadales; family Pseudomonadaceae; genus Aquipseudomonas; species Aquipseudomonas guariconensis. The sequence goes on along the minus strand of NZ_FMYX01000018.1, from coordinate 16,830 downwards.
ATGAAGTATTGATCGCGTGCTGCCAGTTCGCCCTTCAGCAACGTGACGAGGTAGTTGATTACGTCCGGGTGACCTTGCATCGCCCTGCTTCTCCCTGTGAAAACGGCTTATGGCTCATAGTTTGAACCAGGATTTGTCTACGGTCACGGACAAAGGCGCAATTAGAAGCAAAAAATCGGTTAAACAGTAGTGATATTCATTGAAAAACCGCCCAAATGAGGGCGGTTCTTCTTATCACTTCGACTTAGGCGAGATTGACGCCCAGAGCCTTTGCAACGCCCTCGCCATAGGCAGGATCCGCCTTGAAGAAGTACTGCAACTGACGTTGCACTACATCATCGCTAACCCCCGCCATCGCCCCGGCGATATTGCTGATGAGCAGTGCCTTTTGCTCGTCACTCATCAAGCGGAACAGTGCACCCGCGTGACTGTAGTAGTCCGTGTCTTCACGGTGATCATAGCGATCAGCGGCGCCCTGCAGGGCCAGTGCCGGCTCGGCGTGACGCGACGACTGTTTGGGCGCATCACTGTAGCTGTTGGGCTCGTAGTTCGGCGCACTGCCATAGTTACCGAAGGCCATCGCGCCATCGCGCTGGTAGCTGTGCACAGGGCAACGCGGCGCATTGACTGGCAGCTGCTGATGGTTGGTGCCAACGCGATAGCGGTGCGCATCGGCATAGGCGAACACGCGCCCTTGCAGCATCCGATCCGGCGAGAGGCCCACACCTGGGACCATGTTGCTCGGGCCAAAGGCGGCCTGCTCGACTTCAGCGAAATAGTTGAGCGGGTTACGGTTGAGCTCCAACACACCAACTTCGATCAACGGGTATTCCTTCTGCGACCAAGTCTTGGTCACATCAAAGGGGTTTTCCTCCCGAGCTGCTGCCTCTGCCTCGCTCATCACTTGAATGCATACAGTCCAGCGCGGGTAATCACCACGCTCGATGGCCTCGAACAGGTCACGCTGAGCGTAGTCCGGGTCTGTACCTGCCAAACGGGCGGCCTCGACGGGCGACAGGTTCTTGATGCCTTGCTGGGTCTTGAAGTGCCACTTGACCCAAGTGCGCTCGCCCTTGGCGTTGATCAGGCTGTAGGTATGACTGCCAAAGCCGTGCATGTGGCGGTAGCCATCCGGAATGCCTCGATCAGAGAACAGAATGGTGACCTGGTGCAGCGCCTCCGGCGAATGAGACCAGAAGTCCCACATCATTTGGGCATTCTTCAAATTGGACTGCGGGTGCCGCTTTTGGGTATGGATGAAGTCCGGGAATTTCAGCGGATCGCGAATGAAGAATACAGGTGTGTTGTTGCCAACGATGTCCCAATTGCCTTCCTCGGTATAGAACTTCACTGCAAAGCCACGCGGATCACGCTCGGTGTCTGCAGAGCCGCGCTCTCCGCCTACGGTGGAGAAACGCAGGAAGGTCTCTGTTTCCTTGCCGATACGCTCGAATAGCTTGGCGCTGGTGTATTGGGTGATATCGCGGGTGACAGTGAAGGTACCGTATGCGCCAGAGCCCTTGGCGTGTACACGGCGTTCCGGGATGTTCTCCCGGTTGAAGTGGGCGAGTTTCTCGATCAGATGGAAATCATCGAGCAACAGCGGGCCGCGCGGCCCGGCCGAACGGGAATTCTGGTTGTCTGCTACTGGGGCACCGCTGGCGGTGGTGAGAATCTTGCTCATGGGCTCTCCTTATCAGTTTTTAGCTGCCGCTGATCGGCGTGCTGACAAGTATGGGCAACCCTGGTTACAAGAACTAATTCATTGATTGATTCACATCAATAGAAATTGATAATCCGTGCAAGCACAAAAAACCGGGCACTAGGCCCGGTTTCTTGTAGCAGACTGACGTCTTACTCGGCGGCTTCTACAGCACCACCGACCGGACGATCAACCAGCTCGACGTACGCCATAGGCGCGTTGTCGCCAGCGCGGAAACCGCACTTCAGGATACGCAGGTAGCCGCCCTGACGGGTGGCGTAGCGCTTGCCCAGATCGTTGAACAGCTTGCCAACGGCAGCTTTCGAACGGGTACGGTCGAAAGCCAGACGGCGGTTGGCGACGCTGTCTTCCTTGGCCAGGGTGATCAGCGGCTCGGCAACGCGGCGCAGTTCCTTGGCTTTCGGCAGGGTGGTTTTGATCAGCTCGTGCTCGATCAACGACACTGCCATGTTCTGGAACATAGCCTTGCGGTGAGAGCTGGTACGGCTCAGGTGACGTCCACTTTTACGATGACGCATGATTCATTCCTTACCAAACACTACGTTCGGTGATTACGACGATCAGGCGGTCGCCTTGTCGTCTTTCTTAAGACTTGCAGGCGGCCAGTTGTCGAGGCGCATGCCGAGAGACAGACCACGAGAGGCCAGGACGTCCTTGATTTCAGTCAGGGACTTCTTGCCCAGGTTAGGAGTCTTCAACAGCTCTACTTCGGTACGCTGAATCAGGTCGCCGATGTAGTAGATGTTCTCCGCCTTGAGGCAGTTGGCCGAACGTACGGTCAGTTCCAGATCGTCAACCGGACGCAGCAGGATCGGATCGATCTCGTCTTCCTGCTCGACTACAACAGGCTCGCTGTCACCTTTGAGGTCGACGAACGCGGCCAGCTGCTGTTGCAGGATGGTCGCGGCGCGGCGGATAGCCTCTTCAGGGTCCAGGGTGCCGTTGGTTTCCAGATCGATGACCAGCTTGTCCAGGTTGGTACGCTGCTCAACACGGGCGTTCTCGACCACATAGGCGATACGACGCACCGGGCTGAACGAAGCGTCCAACTGCAGACGGCCGATGCTGCGGCTTTCGTCTTCGTCAGTCTGACGGGAGTCGGCCGGCTCGTAACCGCGACCACGAGCTACGGTGAGCTTCATGTTCAGGGCGCCGTTGGACGCCAGGTTCGCGATTACGTGATCGGGATTGACGATCTCGACATCGTGATCCAGCTGAATATCGGCAGCGGTAACCACCCCCGAACCCTTTTTCGACAAGGTCAGCGTAACTTCGTCACGACCGTGCAGCTTGATAGCCAGGCCTTTGAGGTTCAACAGGATTTCAATGACATCTTCCTGTACACCTTCGATCGCGGAGTACTCGTGGAGTACGCCATCGATCTCGGCCTCGACTACTGCACAGCCAGGCATGGAGGACAACAGGATGCGGCGCAGCGCGTTGCCCAGGGTATGGCCGAAACCACGCTCGAGAGGCTCGAGCGTGATCTTGGCGCGGGTCGGACTGACAACCTGCACATCAATGTGGCGGGGTGTCAGGAACTCATTTACCGAAATCTGCATGGATGCACCTATTTTCTAGCCCTTACTTGGAGTAGAGCTCGACAATCAGGTTTTCGTTGATGTCGGCGGACAGGTCGCTGCGAGCAGGAACGTTCTTGAAAACGCCCGACTTCTTGGCAGCATCCACGTCAACCCACTCAACGCGGCCACGCTGGGCGCACAGTTCAAGGGCTTGAACAATGCGCAGCTGGTTCTGCGACTTCTCGCGAACCGCGACCACGTCACCCGGACGAACTTGGTAGGATGGAATGTTTACGGTCTTGCCGTTGACGCTGATTGCCTTGTGCGAAACCAGCTGACGCGATTCCGAACGAGTGGAACCGAAGCCCATACGGTAGACAACGTTGTCCAGACGGCACTCGAGCAGTTGCAGCAGGTTTTCACCGGTAGCGCCTTTTTTCGAGGCAGCAGTCTGGTAGTAACCGCGGAACTGACGCTCCAGTACACCGTAGATACGACGAACTTTTTGCTTCTCGCGCAGCTGGGTACCGTAGTCGGACTGACGGCCACGGCGCTGACCGTGGATACCTGGGGCTGCTTCGATGTTGCACTTCGATTCCAGAGCGCGAACGCCGCTCTTCAGGAACAGGTCGGTGCCTTCACGACGAGACAGTTTGCATTTTGGACCAATGTAACGTGCCATTTATCTGTCTCCTGATTACACGCGACGCTTCTTCGGCGGACGGCACCCGTTGTGCGGGATTGGCGTCACGTCGGTGATGCTGGCGATCTTGTAGCCGCAGCTGTTCAGTGCACGAACGGCGGACTCACGACCTGGACCTGGACCCTTGACGTTGACGTCGAGGTTCTTCAGGCCATATTCCAGCGCAGCTTGACCAGCACGCTCAGCAGCGATCTGGGCTGCGAACGGGGTGGATTTGCGCGAACCACGGAAACCCGAACCACCGGAAGTAGCCCAGGACAGTGCGTTGCCCTGACGGTCGGTGATGGTCACGATGGTGTTGTTGAAAGACGCATGGATGTGGGCGATGCCATCAACCACTGTCTTTTTGACTTTCTTACGAGGACGAGCAGCAGGTTTTGCCATGTCTATATTCCTGGGCGATTACTTGCGGATCGGCTTACGCGGGCCCTTACGGGTGCGTGCGTTGGTCTTGGTGCGCTGACCGCGAACCGGCAGACCTTTACGATGACGCAGGCCGCGGTAGCAACCCAGGTCCATCAAGCGCTTGATCTTCATGTTGATGTCACGGCGCAGGTCACCTTCGGTGGTGAACTTCGCGACTTCGCCACGCAGGGTTTCGATTTGCTCGTCGCTCAGATCCTTGATCTTAGCGGCTGGATTTACACCAGCGTCTGCACAGATCTTCTGTGCAGTTGTGCGACCGACACCATAGATGTAGGTCAGCGAGATAACAGTGTGCTTGTTATCTGGAATGTTGACGCCTGCAATACGGGCCATTCAGTGGGACTCCAATTGACAGCTACCTACGCCCCGGAAGCCAAGAAATAGGGCGCGAGATAATATCGCTGTAGAAACGAATAATCAACCCAGCAGCACACTAGCTGCTGGGTTTGAAGCGCGGATCACACTCAGCCTTGGCGCTGCTTGTGACGCGGTTCCGCGCTGCAGATCACGCGCACGATACCTTCGCGACGAATGATCTTGCAGTTGCGGCACAGCTTTTTCACCGATGCACGAACTTTCATTACCGACTCCTCGAACCTTAGGGGACTATCAGCGCAGCAGGCCGCTGCCACCGTAGCCTTTCAGGTTGGCTTTCTTCATCAGGGATTCGTACTGGTGCGAAACGAGGTGCGATTGTACTTGGGACATGAAGTCCATCACAACCACTACCACAATCAGCAACGAGGTCCCGCCAAGGTAGAACGGCACGTTTGCTGCCACCACCAGGAACTGGGGCAGAAGGCAGACGGCCATCATGTAAAGAGCACCGAACATGGTCAAACGAGTCAGAACGCCATCGATATAGCGCGCCGACTGCTCACCAGGACGGATACCCGGAATAAAGGCACCGGACTTCTTCAGGTTTTCCGCTACGTCTTTCGGATTGAACATCAATGCTGTGTAGAAGAAGCAGAAGAAAATGATCCCTGCACTAAACAGCAGAATGTTCAACGGCTGACCAGGAGCGATCGACTGCGAGATGTCTTGCAGCCAGCCCATACCTTCGGACTGACCGAACCAGGCACCCAGCGAAGCCGGGAACAGCAAAATGCTGCTGGCGAAAATAGCCGGGATAACCCCCGCCATGTTCACCTTGAGCGGCAAGTGGCTAGTCTGCGCAGCAAAGACCTTACGGCCCTGCTGACGCTTGGCGTAGTGAACGGCGATACGACGCTGACCACGCTCAATGAACACCACGAAGCCGATAATCGCTACTGCCAGCAAACCGATAGCGACCAGGGCGAAGATGTTGATATCGCCTGTACGCGCAGACTCGAAAGACTGCCCGATTGCTCTCGGAAGACCGGCAACGATACCTGCGAAGATCAACATCGAGATACCGTTGCCCACACCGCGCTCGGTGATCTGCTCGCCCAGCCACATCATGAACATCGCGCCGGCCACGAAGGTGGCAACGGCGACAACATAGAAGCTCAGGCCTGCAGAAAACGCCACGCCCTGGTTGGCCAAGCCGATGGACATGCCAATGGCTTGAACCAGTGCCAGGATAACGGTGCCGTAGCGGGTGTACTGGCTGATCTTGCGACGGCCAGCTTCACCTTCCTTCTTCAACTGCTCCAGTTGTGGGCTGACCGCGGTCATGAGCTGCATGATGATCGATGCCGAAATGTACGGCATGATCCCCAGTGCAAAGATGCTCATGCGCTCCAGCGCACCACCGGAAAACATGTTGAACAAGCTAAGAATGGTCCCCTCATTCTGCCGAAACAGATCCGCCAGACGGTCCGGATTGATGCCAGGCACCGGGATATGCGCGCCAATTCGATAGACGATGATCGCCATGAACAGAAAGCGCAGACGAGCCCAGAGTTCCGACATCCCGCCCTTACCGAGCGAAGAGAGAGCACCTTGCTTAGCCATTTATTCCTCGAACTTGCCGCCAGCTGCTTCGATAGCCGCACGCGCACCCTTGGTGGCTGCGATACCCTTGATGGTGACTGCGCGAGTGACTTCGCCCGACAGCATGATTTTCACACGCTGTACGTTCTGGCCGATCACGTTGGCATCCTTCAGGGATTGCACGGAAATCACGTCGCCTTCCACCTTGGCCAGCTCGGACAGACGCACTTCAGCGCGATCCATAGCTTTCAGGGAAACGAAGCCGAACTTCGGCAGACGACGGTGCAGCGGCTGTTGACCGCCTTCGAAGCCCGGAGCGATCGAACCACCGGAACGGGAGGTTTGACCTTTGTGGCCGCGGCCACCGGTCTTGCCCAAACCGCTACCGATACCACGACCCGGACGATGCTTCTCGCGACGGGAACCCGGCGCTGGACTCAGATCATTGAGTTTCATCGATTAACCCTCGACGCGCAGCATGTAGTAAGCCTTGTTGATCATCCCGCGGTTTTCGGGAGTGTCTTGGACTTCTACAGTGTGACCGATGCGACGCAGACCCAGACCCTTAACGCACAGTTTGTGGTTAGGCAGGCGGCCGGCGGTGCTTTTGATCAGCGTTACTTTTACGGTTGCCATGATCAGATGATCTCCTCAACGCTCTTGCCGCGCTTGGCAGCAATGGACTCAGGAGATTGCATGGCTTTCAGACCCTTGAAGGTGGCGTAAACCACGTTCACTGGGTTGGTCGAACCGTAGCACTTGGCCAGAACGTTCTGGACACCAGCAACTTCCAGGACAGCACGCATTGCGCCGCCGGCGATGATACCGGTACCTTCCGAGGCAGGCTGCATGTAAACCTTCGAGGCGCCGTGGGCGGCCTTGGTGGCGTACTGCAGGGTAGTGCCCTTCAGGTCAACCTGGATCATGTTGCGACGGGCAGCTTCCATGGCTTTCTGAATCGCAGCAGGTACTTCGCGCGACTTGCCACGGCCGAAGCCGACACGGCCCTTGCCATCACCTACCACGGTCAGCGCGGTGAAGGTGAAGATACGGCCGCCTTTGACGGTTTTTGCAACGCGGTTAACTTGAACCAGCTTCTCGATGTAGCCTTCGTCGCGCTTTTGGTCGTTATTTGCCATAACTTAGAACTCCAGCCCGCCTTCACGAGCAGCATCAGCCAGCGCCTTGACGCGGCCGTGGTACTTGAAGCCAGAACGGTCGAAAGCAACTTGAGAGACGCCGGCGGCTTTCGCGCGCTCAGCTACCAGCTTGCCAACCTTAGTGGCCGCGTCGATGTTGCCGGTGGCGCCATCACGCAGTTCTTTGTCCAAGGTAGAGGCGCTTGCCAGAACCTTGCTGCCGTCGGCCGAAATGACCTGGGCGTAGATGTGCTGCGAGGAGCGGAACACGCAGAGACGCACGGCTTCGAGCTCGTGCATTTTCAGGCGTGCTTTGCGAGCGCGACGCAGTCGAGTAACTTTTTTGTCGGTCATTTGCTAGGCCCTACTTCTTCTTGGCTTCTTTACGACGGACTACTTCGTCCGCGTAACGCACACCCTTGCCTTTGTAAGGCTCTGGCGGACGGAAGTCGCGGATTTCAGCGGCCACCTGACCAACCAGCTGCTTGTCGATACCCTTGATCAGGATGTCGGTCTGGCTGGGAGTTTCAGCGGTGATGCCGGCTGGCAGTTCGTAGTCCACTGGGTGCGAGAAGCCCAGAGCCAGGTTCAGGACGGAGCCCTTGGCCTGTGCTTTGTAACCAACACCGATCAGCTGGAGCTTACGCTCGAAGCCTTGGCTTACGCCCTGAACCATGTTGTTGACCAGAGCACGGGTGGTACCGGCCATGGCGCGGGCTTGCTGGTCACCGTTGCGAGCGGCGAAACGCAGCTCACCAGACTCTTCGGTAACTTCAACAGACGAGTGAACGTTCAGTTCGAGAGTGCCTTTGGCACCCTTAACCGAAAGCTGTTGGCCGGCGAATTTGACTTCGACGCCAGCTGGCAGCTTAACGGGGTTCTTAGCGACGCGAGACATGCCTATCTCCCCTTAGAACACTGTGCACAGAACTTCGCCGCCGACACCGGCAGCGCGCGCAGCGCGATCAGTCATCACACCTTTGTTGGTGGAGACGATAGACACGCCCAGGCCGCCACGTACTTTCGGCAGGTCTGCGACGGACTTGTACTGGCGCAGGCCTGGACGGCTGGAGCGCTTCAGTTCCTCGATGACCGGACGGCCTTCGAAGTACTTCAGTTCGATCGACAGGGAAGGCTTGGCCTCACCAGTTACCTGGTAGCCAGCGATGTAACCTTCGTCCTTCAGAACTTTGGCAACCGCGACCTTCAGGGTGGAGGAAGGCATGCTTACGACGGACTTTTCAGCCATCTGGGCATTACGGATGCGAGTTAGCATGTCCGCTAACGGGTCCTGCATACTCATGGGCTAGATGCTCCTGATACAAGAATTATTAGCCTTGCGGCTATCACAACCACCCGAGCGGGCAGGGTAAAAAAACCCAGGCTCAGGTGAGCCGGTCATTCTAGACACAAGGCAGAAACGAAACAAGCCCCATGAAGGGGCTTGTTCGTTGGCGAAGTTACCGACGGTCGGAAGATCGCTCCCCTTCCGCCGGTTCTACACCTGCAGCGATTACCAGGAGGCCTTGACCAGACCCGGTACGTCGCCACGCATTGCAGCTTGACGCAGCATGTTACGGCCCAGGCCGAACTTACGGTATACACCGTGAGGACGACCGGTCAGGCGGCAACGGTTACGCAGGCGCGAGGCGCTAGCGTCGCGTGGCTGCTTCTGCAGAGCGACTACGGCAGCGAAACGCTCTTCAGGAGAGGCGTTCAGGTTGACGATGGTCGCTTTCAGCTCAGCACGCTTCTTAGCGTACTTGGCTACCGTGAGCTGACGCTTCAGCTCGCGGTTCTTCATGCTCTTCTTGGCCATTTTCCTACTCCAATCAGTTGCGGAACGGGAATTTGAAAGCACGCAGCAGAGCGCGACCTTCGTCATCCGTACGAGCAGTGGTGGTCAGGGTGATGTCCAGACCGCGCAGAGCATCGATCTTGTCGTAGTCGATTTCCGGGAAGATGATCTGCTCTTTCACGCCCATGCTGTAGTTGCCACGACCGTCGAAGGACTTGGCATTCAGGCCGCGGAAGTCGCGAACCCGAGGCAGGGAGATCGCCAGCAGGCGGTCCAGGAATTCGTACATACGATCACGGCGCAGGGTTACCTTGACGCCAATCGGCCAACCTTCACGAACCTTGAAGCCCGCAATCGACTTGCGAGCGAAAGTCACAACGGCTTTTTGGCCGGTGATCTTTTCCAGGTCGGCAACGGCGTTCTCGATGACTTTCTTGTCACCGACCGCTTCGCCCAGACCCATGTTCAGGGTGATCTTGGTTACGCGAGGAACTTCCATCACGTTCGCCAGCTTAAGTTCTTCCTTAAGCTTGGGAGCGATTTCGTTCCGGTAAATCTCTTTCAGTCGTGCCATTGTCTTCTACCTAGCAGTGTTCAAGCATCAACCGCTTTCTGGGTCGACTTGAAGACACGAATTTTCTTGCCGTCTTCAACCTTGAAGCCAACGCGGTCAGCCTTGTTGGTTTCACCATTGAAAATGGCAACGTTGGAAGCGTGCAGAGGCGCTTCTTTCTCGACGATACCGCCCTGGACGCCCGCCATCGGGTTAGGCTTGGTATGACGCTTGACCAGGTTGACACCACCAACAACCAGACGGTTGTCAGCGAGAACCTTCAGCACCTTACCGCGCTTACCTTTGTCCTTGCCGGCGATCACGATGATCTCGTCGTCACGACGAATCTTTTGCATGTCGGATCTCCTTAGAGCACTTCAGGGGCGAGCGAGACGATCTTCATGAACTTCTCGGTACGAAGTTCACGGGTCACTGGCCCGAAGATGCGAGTGCCGATCGGCTCTTGCTTGGTGTTCAGCAGAACAGCAGCGTTGCCGTCGAAACGAATGATGGAACCGTCAGCGCGACGTACACCATGACGGGTACGAACGACAACGGCAGTCATCACCTGGCCTTTTTTGACCTTACCGCGAGGAATTGCTTCCTTGACGGTAACTTTGATGATGTCACCGATACCGGCGTAACGGCGGTGGGAACCGCCGAGCACCTTGATGCACATGACGCGACGAGCGCCGCTGTTATCGGCCACATCGAGCATGGATTGAGTCTGAATCATAAAATTTCTCCGACCCTTCGCCCTTAGACTTCAACAGCGCGTTCGATGACTTCAACCAGTGCCCAGGACTTGGTCTTGGCCAGCGGACGGGTTTCACGAATGGAAACCTTGTCGCCGATCTTGCACTGGTTAGTCTCGTCGTGCGCGTGCAGCTTAGTCGAACGCTTAACGTATTTACCGTAGATCGGGTGCTTGACGCGACGCTCGATCAGAACGGTGATGGTCTTGTCCATTTTGTCGCTGACGACACGGCCAGTCAGCGTACGGACGGTTTTTTCAGCTTCAGCCATGATCACTTACCTGCCTGCTGGTTGAGCACAGTTTTCACGCGAGCGATGTCACGCTTAACTTGCGAGAGCAGGTGCGACTGCCCCAACTGGCCAGTTGCCTTCTGCATACGCAGATTGAACTGGTCGCGCAGCAAGCCGAGCAGTTGCTCATTCAGTTGCTGTGCCGATTTTTCACGAAGTTCATTCGCTTTCATCACATCACCGTCCGCTTAACAAAGGAGGTGGCGAGTGGCAGCTTTGCAGCAGCCAGGGCGAAGGCCTCGCGCGCCAGCTCTTCAGAAACACCCTCGATCTCGTACAGGACTTTGCCTGGCTGAATCTGGGCAACCCAGTATTCCACGGAACCTTTACCTTTACCCATACGAACCTCGAGAGGCTTCTTGGTAACCGGCTTGTCCGGGAAGACGCGGATCCAGATCTTGCCGCCACGTTTTACGTGACGGGTCAGGGCACGACGTGCCGACTCGATCTGACGGGCGGTGAGACGACCGCGAGCAACAGCCTTCAGGGCGAATTCGCCGAAGCTGACCTTGCTACCGCGCAGTGCCAGACCACGGTTGTGGCCGGTCATCTGCTTACGGAATTTTGTACGCTTTGGTTGCAACATTTGGCGTACCCCTTACTTAGCAGCTTTTTTACGAGGCGCTGGTGCTTGAGGCTTCAGCTCTTCCTGGCGACCACCAATAACTTCGCCTTTGAAGATCCAAACCTTCACACCGATCACACCGTAAGTGGTGTGAGCTTCGTAGGTGTTGTAGTCGATATCGGCACGCAGGGTGTGCAGAGGCACACGACCTTCGCGATACCACTCAGTACGAGCGATCTCGGCACCGCCGAGACGACCGCTAACCTGGATCTTGATGCCCTTGGCACCAATACGCATGGCGTTCTGAACGGCGCGCTTCATGGCGCGACGGAACATTACGCGGCGCTCCAGCTGCTGAGCTACGCTCTGGGCAACCAGCATTGCGTCGAGTTCCGGCTTGCGGATCTCTTCGATGTTGATGTGCACAGGCACACCCATCTGCTTGGTCAGGTCCTGACGCAGCTTCTCAACGTCCTCACCCTTCTTGCCGATAACGATACCGGGACGAGCGGTGTGGATGGTGATGCGTGCAGTTTGGGCCGGACGATGAATATCGATACGGCTTACGGACGCGCTTTTTAGTTTGTCCTGGAGGTACTCACGCGTTTTCAGATCCTTCAACAGGTAATCTGCGTAAGTAGCGCCGTCTGCATACCAGACGGAGGTGTGCTCCTTGACGATTCCCAGGCGAATGCCAGTGGGATGTACTTTCTGACCCATCTGATCGACTCCGTTACTTGTCCGCAACCTTGACAGTGATATGGCAAGACCGCTTGACGATGCGATCAGCGCGGCCTTTGGCACGCGGCATGATGCGCTTCAGCGAACGCCCTTCGTTGACGAAGACGGTGGAGACCTTCAGGTCATCAACGTCTGCGCCTTCGTTGTGTTCGGCGTTGGCTACGGCCGACTCGAGGACTTTCTTCATGATTTCAGCGGCTTTTTTGCTGCTGAAGGCCAACAGGTTGAGCGCTTCGCCCACCTTCTTCCCGCGGATCTGGTCGGCGACCAAGCGGGCTTTCTGGGCGGAGATTCGAGCGCCCGACAACTTAGCGGCTACTTCCATTTCCTTACCCCTTAACGCTTGGCTTTCTTGTCAGCCACGTGCCCGCGATAGGTGCGGGTACCGGCGAACTCGCCCAGTTTGTGGCCGACCATGTCTTCGTTCACGAGAACTGGGACATGCTGGCGACCGTTATGTACCGCGATGGTCAGACCGACCATTTGTGGCAGGATCATCGAACGGCGCGACCAGGTTTTAACTGGCTTGCGATCGTTCTTCTCCACCGCCACTTCGATCTTCTTCAGAAGGTGAAGATCGATAAAAGGACCTTTTTTCAGAGAACGTGGCACTGTCGTATCCCTCTAGTTACTTGCGACGACGGACGATCATATTGTCGGTACGCTTATTACCACGGGTCTTCGCACCCTTGGTCGGGAAGCCCCATGGCGATACCGGATGACGACCACCGGAGGTACGACCTTCACCACCACCATGTGGGTGGTCAACCGGGTTCATGGCAACACCACGAACGGTTGGGCGAACGCCGCGCCAGCGTTTGGCACCAGCTTTACCCAGCGAACGCAGGCTGTGCTCGGAATTCGAGACTTCGCCCAGGGTCGCACGGCACTCAGCCAGTACTTTACGCATTTCACCAGAGCGCAGACGCAGGGTCACGTAAGCGCCTTCGCGAGCGATCAGCTGAGCCGAAGCACCAGCGGAACGAGCGATCTGAGCACCTTTGCCCGGCTTCAGTTCGATGCCGTGAATGGTGCTACCTACTGGGATGTTGCGCAGTTGCAGGGAGTTACCGGCCTTGATTGGGGCCAGAGCGCCTGCGATCAGCTGGTCGCCAGCAACAACGCCTTTAGGGGCGATGATGTAGCGACGCTCGCCGTCTGCGTAGCACAGCAGGGCGATGTGAGCAGTACGGTTCGGGTCGTATTCGATACGCTCGACGGTGGCCGGGATGCCATCTTTGTCGTTGCGACGGAAGTCAACCAGACGGTAATGCTGCTTATGACCACCACCAACGTGACGAGTGGTGATGCGGCCATTGTTGTTACGACCACCAGACTTCGATTTCTTCTCGATCAGCGGTGCGTGAGGAGCGCCTTTGTGCAGCTCCTTGTTGACCACCTTGACCACGAAACGGCGGCCAGGGGAAGTCGGTTTGCATTTAACGATTGCCATGATGCACCCCTTCCTTACTCAGCACTGCTGCTGAAATCGAGATCTTGGCCTGGCTGAAGGGAGACGATCGCCTTCTTCCAGTCATTACGCTTGCCCAGACCACGTGCGGTACGCTTGGTTTTACCCAGAACGTTAACAGTCGACACGTTTTCAACTTTTACGTTGAACAGGCCTTCGACAGCTTTCTTGATTTCCAGCTTGGTTGCGTCAGTAGCAACCTTGAATACGAACTGGCCTTTCTTCTCAGCCAGAACGGTAGCCTTCTCGGAAACGTGCGGGCCAAGGAGGACTTTAAATACGCGTTCCTGGTTCATCCCAGCAGCTCCTCGAATTTCTTCACGGCCGAGACAGTGATCAACACTTTCTCGTATGCGATCAGACTGACCGGATCGGAACCCTGAACGTCACGTACGTCGACGTGCGGCAGGTTACGAGCAGCCAGGTACAGGTTCTGATCAACAGCGTCGGAAACGATCAGCACGTCGTTCAGACCCATGCCGTTCAGCTTGTTCAGCAGGTCTTTGGTCTTCGGAGCTTCAACAGCGAAGTCCTGAACTACGACCAGACGCTCGCTACGTACCAGCTCGGAGAGGATGGAGCGCAGGGCTGCGCGATACATCTTCTTGTTGAGCTTCTGCGAGTGGTCCTGCGGACGAGCTGCGAAGGTGACACCACCGCCGCGCCAGATTGGGCCGCGAGTGGTACCGGCACGAGCGCGGCCGGTGCCTTTCTGACGCCACGGGCGCTTGCCGCCACCAGCTACGTCGGAACGGGTCTTCTGCTGCTTGGTGCCCTGACGGCCGCCGGCCATGTAGGCCACGACTGCTTGGTGTACCAGCGTCTCGTTGAATTCGCCACCGAAAGTCAGTTCGGAAACTTCGATCGCCTGAGCGTCATTTACATTAAGTTGCATGTCAGTTTCCCCTTAACCGCGAGCCTTGACAGCTGGACGCACAACCACGTCGCCGCCAGTAGCGCCTGGAACGGCACCCTTGACCAGCAGCAGGTTGCGTTCTGCGTCTACGCGTACTACTTCCAGGGACTGAACAGTCACGCGCTCGGCGCCCATGTGACCGGACATCTTCTTGCCCTTGAATACACGACCAGGAGTCTGGCACTGGCCGATGGAGCCAGGGACACGGTGCGATACAGAGTTACCGTGGGTGTTGTCTTGACCACGGAAGTTCCAACGCTTGATGGTACCGGCGAAGCCTTTACCTTTGGACTGACCGGTTACGTCTACCAGCTGGCCTGCAGTGAAGAGTTCAGCTTTGATCAGATCGCCAGCCTGGAAATCGCCTTCTTCAAGACGGAACTCCCAGACACCGCGACCAGCGGCAACGTTAGCCTTGGCGAAGTGACCTGCCTGAGCGGCAGTCACGCGCGAAGCACGACGCTCACCAACAGTGACTTGCACTGCACGGTAGCCATCGGTTTCTTCAGTTTTGAACTGGGTGACGCGATTCGGCTCGATCTCGATGACCGTGACCGGAATGGAGACACCTTCTTCGGTGAAAATGCGGGTCATACCGCACTTGCGACCGACTACACCAATAGTCATGTTGTAAACCTCATGAGTGTACGGGGCTTTCACCCGCTATGGCCGCCCATTTCAGAGCGTTACACGACTCAGACCGAAGTCTTAGCCGAGGCTGATCTGTACTTCCACGCCTGCCGCAAGGTCAAGCTTCATCAGCGCGTCAACGGTTTTATCCGTTGGCTGGACGATGTCCAGAACACGCTTATGAGTGCGGATCTCGTACTGGTCACGCGCGTCTTTGTTGACGTGCGGGGAAACCAGAACGGTGAAACGCTCTTTGCGGGTTGGCAGTGGAATTGGACCACGCACTTGTGCACCAGTACGTTTCGCGGTTTCCACGATTTCCTGGGTGGATTGGTCGATCAGGCGATGGTCAAAAGCCTTCAACCTGATACGGATTTGCTGATTTTGCATTGGATTTCAGACTCCAGGCTGTTCCCATCGGGCGCACTACGCCCGTTAAAAGGAGGCGTGATTCTATAGACGCCCCTATTTAGTGTCAACCCAATAAAAAAAGCCCCCGCTGAGCGGGGGCTTTTTTCAATCGACCGAGTGATTACTCGATGATTTTTGCTACGACGCCGGCGCCGACGGTACGACCGCCTTCACGGATAGCGAAGCGCAGACCGTCTTCCATTGCGATGGTCTTGATCAGGGTAACAGTCATCTGAATGTTGTCACCTGGCATTACCATTTCAACGCCTTCCGGCAGTTCGCAGTTACCGGTCACGTCAGTGGTACGGAAGTAGAACTGAGGACGGTAGCCTTTGAAGAACGGAGTGTGACGACCGCCTTCTTCCTTCGACAGAACGTAGACTTCTGCAGTGAACTTGGTGTGCGGCTTGACCGAACCTGGCTTGACCAGAACCTGGCCACGCTCAACTTCGTCACGCTTGGTGCCGCGCAGCAGGACGCCGCAGTTCTCGCCAGCACGACCTTCGTCCAGCAGCTTGCGGAACATCTCAACGCCGGTGCAGGTGGTGGTGGTGGTTGGACGCAGACCAACGATTTCCAGGGCGTCCTGAACGCGGACGATACCACGCTCGATACGACCGGTAACAACGGTACCACGACCCGAGATCGAGAAGACGTCTTCGATCGGCATCAGGAACGGCTGGTCAACGGCACGAACTGGCTCAGGGATGTAGGCATCCAGAGTCTCAACCAGCTTCTTAACAGCGCTGGTACCCATTTCGTTGTCGTCTTTGCCTTCCAGAGCCATACGAGCCGAACCGATGATGATCGGAGTGTCGTCGCCTGGGAAGTCGTAGGTGGACAGCAGGTCGCGAACTTCCATCTCGACCAGTTCCAGCAGCTCAGCGTCGTCTACCAGGTCAGCCTTGTTCAGGAAGACCACGATGTACGGAACGCCAACCTGACGGGACAGCAGGATGTGCTCACGGGTTTGTGGCATCGGACCATCGGCGGCCGAGCAAACCAGGATCGCGCCGTCCATCTGGGCAGCACCGGTGATCATGTTCTTCACGTAGTCAGCGTGACCTGGGCAGTCAACGTGAGCGTAGTGACGAATGTTCGAGTTGTACTCGACGTGAGCGGTGTTGATGGTGATACCGCGTGCTTTTTCTTCTGGAGCCGAGTCGATCTTGTCGAACTCAACGACGGCCGAACCGAAGACTTCGGAGCAGACGCGGGTCAGAGCTGCAGTCAGAGTGGTCTTACCGTGGTCAACGTGGCCGAT
>NZ_FMYX01000025.1 GCF_900102675.1 Pseudomonas guariconensis | reverse complement strand
AGGTAAAATTTGTGAGTTCTGCTCTTTATTGAGCAACATGCGAATTTTCGGCGAATGTCGTCTTCACAGTATAACCAGATTGCTTGGGGTTATATGGTCAAGTGAAGAAGCGCATACGGTGGATGCCTTGGCAGTCAGAGGCGATGAAAGACGTGGTAGCCTGCGATAAGCTTTGGGGAGTCGGCAAACAGACTGTGATCCAGAGATCTCTGAATGGGGGAACCCACCTAGGATAACCTAGGTATCTTGTACTGAATCCATAGGTGCAAGAGGCGAACCAGGGGAACTGAAACATCTAAGTACCCTGAGGAAAAGAAATCAACCGAGATTCCCTTAGTAGTGGCGAGCGAACGGGGACCAGCCCTTAAGTTGATTTGAGATTAGTGGAACGCTCTGGAAAGTGCGGCCATAGTGGGTGATAGCCCCGTACACGAAAGTCTCTTATCAATGAAATCGAGTAGGACGGAGCACGAGAAACTTTGTCTGAACATGGGGGGACCATCCTCCAAGGCTAAATACTACTGACTGACCGATAGTGAACCAGTACCGTGAGGGAAAGGCGAAAAGAACCCCGGAGAGGGGAGTGAAATAGAACCTGAAACCGTATGCGTACAAGCAGTGGGAGCCTACTTTGTTAGGTGACTGCGTACCTTTTGTATAATGGGTCAGCGACTTATATTCAGTGGCGAGCTTAACCGAATAGGGGAGGCGTAGCGAAAGCGAGTCTTAATAGGGCGTTTAGTCGCTGGGTATAGACCCGAAACCGGGCGATCTATCCATGGGCAGGTTGAAGGTTAGGTAACACTGACTGGAGGACCGAACCGACTACCGTTGAAAAGTTAGCGGATGACCTGTGGATCGGAGTGAAAGGCTAATCAAGCTCGGAGATAGCTGGTTCTCCTCGAAAGCTATTTAGGTAGCGCCTCATGTATCACTCCAGGGGGTAGAGCACTGTTTCGGCTAGGGGGTCATCCCGACTTACCAAACCGATGCAAACTCCGAATACCTGGAAGTGCCGAGCATGGGAGACACACGGCGGGTGCTAACGTCCGTCGTGAAAAGGGAAACAACCCAGACCGTCAGCTAAGGTCCCAAAGTCATGGTTAAGTGGGAAACGATGTGGGAAGGCTTAGACAGCTAGGAGGTTGGCTTAGAAGCAGCCATCCTTTAAAGAAAGCGTAATAGCTCACTAGTCGAGTCGGCCTGCGCGGAAGATGTAACGGGGCTCAAACCATGCACCGAAGCTACGGGTATCACTTAGGTGATGCGGTAGAGGAGCGTTCTGTAAGCCTGTGAAGGTGAGTTGAGAAGCTTGCTGGAGGTATCAGAAGTGCGAATGCTGACATGAGTAACGACAATGCGAGTGAAAAACTCGCACGCCGAAAGACCAAGGTTTCCTGCGCAACGTTAATCGACGCAGGGTTAGTCGGTCCCTAAGGCGAGGCTGAAAAGCGTAGTCGATGGAAAACAGGTTAATATTCCTGTACTTCCAGTTATTGCGATGGAGGGACGGAGAAGGCTAGGCCAGCTTGGCGTTGGTTGTCCAAGTTTAAGGTGGTAGGCTGAAATCTTAGGCAAATCCGGGATTTCAAGGCCGAGAGCTGATGACGAGTTGCCTTTAGGCGACGAAGTGGTTGATGCCATGCTTCCAAGAAAAGCTCCTAAGCTTCAGATAACTGGGAACCGTACCCCAAACCGACACAGGTGGTCGGGTAGAGAATACCAAGGCGCTTGAGAGAACTCGGGTGAAGGAACTAGGCAAAATGGCACCGTAACTTCGGGAGAAGGTGCGCCGGCGAGGGTGAAGGACTTGCTCCGTAAGCCCATGCCGGTCGAAGATACCAGGCCGCTGCGACTGTTTATTAAAAACACAGCACTCTGCAAACACGAAAGTGGACGTATAGGGTGTGACGCCTGCCCGGTGCCGGAAGGTTAATTGATGGGGTTAGCGCAAGCGAAGCTCTTGATCGAAGCCCCGGTAAACGGCGGCCGTAACTATAACGGTCCTAAGGTAGCGAAATTCCTTGTCGGGTAAGTTCCGACCTGCACGAATGGCGTAACGATGGCGGCGCTGTCTCCACCCGAGACTCAGTGAAATTGAAATCGCTGTGAAGATGCAGTGTATCCGCGGCTAGACGGAAAGACCCCGTGAACCTTTACTATAGCTTTGCACTGGACTTTGAGCTTGCTTGTGTAGGATAGGTGGGAGGCTTTGAAGTGGGGACGCCAGTTCTCATGGAGCCATCCTTGAAATACCACCCTGGCAACCTTGAGGTTCTAACTCAGGTCCGTGATCCGGATCGAGGACAGTGTATGGTGGGTAGTTTGACTGGGGCGGTCTCCTCCCAAAGAGTAACGGAGGAGTACGAAGGTGCGCTCAGACCGGTCGGAAATCGGTCGCAGAGTATAAAGGCAAAAGCGCGCTTGACTGCGAGACCCACACGTCGAGCAGGTACGAAAGTAGGTCTTAGTGATCCGGTGGTTCTGTATGGAAGGGCCATCGCTCAACGGATAAAAGGTACTCCGGGGATAACAGGCTGATACCGCCCAAGAGTTCATATCGACGGCGGTGTTTGGCACCTCGATGTCGGCTCATCACATCCTGGGGCTGAAGCCGGTCCCAAGGGTATGGCTGTTCGCCATTTAAAGTGGTACGCGAGCTGGGTTTAGAACGTCGTGAGACAGTTCGGTCCCTATCTGCCGTGGACGTTTGAGATTTGAGAGGGGCTGCTCCTAGTACGAGAGGACCGGAGTGGACGAACCTCTGGTGTTCCGGTTGTCACGCCAGTGGCATTGCCGGGTAGCTATGTTCGGAAGAGATAACCGCTGAAAGCATCTAAGCGGGAAACTTGCCTCAAGATGAGATCTCACTGGGATCTTGAATCCCCTAAAGGGCCGTCGAAGACTACGACGTTGATAGGTCGGGTGTGTAAGCGCTGTGAGGCGTTGAGCTAACCGATACTAATTGCCCGTGAGGCTTGACCATATAACACCCAAGCAATTTGCTTCTGCAGATTGCGGTGGTGAAGACGAAAGAACCGAAAGTTCGCAACCACAACGATCACATATCCGAATTGGCTGGAGTGTCATAAGACAGTCTGGCAACAGAATTTCTTGACGACCATAGAGCATTGGAACCACCTGATCCCATCCCGAACTCAG
>NZ_FMYX01000003.1 GCF_900102675.1 Pseudomonas guariconensis | reverse complement strand
ACGAAAGCCAGGTGTCCAGCGAACAGACCGTGCAGGTGGCCAACCAGGCGGGTGAACGCCTGGCCAGCGTGACCCAGCGCATCGGCGAGATCGACGGCATGAACCAGTCGGTGGCCACCGCCACCGAGGAGCAGAGCGCAGTGGTCGAGAGCCTGAACCTGGACATCACCCAGATCAACAGCCTCAACCAGCAAGGGGTAGAGAACCTCAACGAAACCCTGCGCCATTGCGATGCCCTGAGCCAGCAAGCGGGGCGGTTGAAGCAACTGGTGGGCAGCTTCAGGATCTGAGGCGGGTCCTTCGCGGGTAGCCCCGCTCCCACAGGTATCGCGCCGTTCTCAGGCTCGGCGCAGTACCCGTGGGAGCCGGCGCGGCCTCGCCTGCTCCTACCGATTCTGCGCAAAACCCTGTGGGAATGGGTTTTGGCTGCGCAGCAGCCCCTCGTCAGGCCAGCGCCACCTTGCGCACCTTGCCCCGACGCACCCAGCCCAATAGCACCGCGGCCATCAGCACGAAGCCCAGGTAACCGAAGAAGGGATACACCTCGCCCACCAAGCTGATGAACCCAACCAGGCTGCACACGAACGCAGCCACCCCGGTCAATACCGCCCCCCAGCGAAACGTCGTCGTCCCGGCTGGCAACAGTCGCGACAGGAAGGAAAACAACGTCCCCACGGCCGTGTTGACGATCATTCCGAAGATGATCAGGCACATCACCATCCCCAGCAGCGGCGAAACTTCATTGGCGATCGACAACATCGGCATGGGCAGTTCGGCCACGCTATCCAGGCGCGACAGCAGCCCTGCACTCATCACCAACATCAGACCCCCGAGCGCCGCGCCCCCGATAAGACCGCCCCAGATGGCCGTCTTCTCACCCTTGGCCGACCCACCGAGAATGGCCAGGATTGGCGCACCGGCCACGATGTTGTAGGACACATAGAGGAATGCCCCCAGCAACCAGTGCCGGGTGCCGGCCTCTTGCTGACTGGCCAAGTGGTCGAGTTCAGCGAAGCTCTGCTCGCGCGAGAGCACGGCGTACAAGGCAATCGCCGAGGCCACCAGAATCAACAGCGGGGTGATGGCGCCAATGGCGACGATCACCTTCTGCACATCCAGGCACACGATGGCCACCACCAGCACCGTCACCAGCACACTGCCCGCCAGGGCCGGCACGCCGAACTGCTGCTCGAGCAAGGCGCCACCACCAGCCAACATGACCACGGTGACGGCAAACATGAAAAAGGTGATCAGCCAATCGACGAACAACCCCAGGTGACGCCCGCAAATGGCCTGTATCACGTCCTTGTGGGACGTTGCCTGCTGGCGATTGCCCAGCCCCGCCAGGGCCATGCCCAGGAAGGTGAACAACGCGGCGCTGACCAACGCCCCGACCAAGCCCCAGATGCCAAAATCGACGAAGAACAGCAACAGTTCCCGTCCGGACGCGAAGCCCGCCCCCACGATCACGCCGATGAAGGCACCGGCGATCTTCAGCTGCTCTTGCATGTGAACCTCTGGCTTTATTGTTGTTGTCGTACAAAGGGGTGTCGTGCCCCGGCTCGCCTCAGTCCTGGCCGATGAACGCCTGCACTTCGATCTCCACATCCACCCCCAGCGCCAAGGCCGAGGCCACGGTCGAGCGTACCGGCAAGGCGTCGCCGAAGACTTCTTTGTAGACCTCGTTGAAGCCCGCGAAGTGAGCCATGTCCGACAGCCATACCGTGGCCTTCACCACCTGATCGAAGCGTGCGCCACAGGCGGCCAGGCTTTCGCCGATGCGCTCGCAGACCGCGCGGGTCTGCGTCTGGATGTCACCGCGGACCACTTCACCGCTGGCGCTCATTGGCACCTGCCCGGACAGGAACAAAAAGCCGCCGGCCTTCACCGCACGCGAGAACGGGAACGGCAGGCTGCTGGGAAAACGCTGGATGTCATTGCTCATGGGAATCTCCTATCACGGTTGTGGAAAAACGGCCCGGAGACAAACGCTCCGGTGAAACGCCCTGCGCCACTAGGCTTGGGCACAGGGGCACGCCCAGCAGCAGGTCAGCCGCCAGGCGCGACGCACCGGCGGCCGACTGGATGCCGTAGCCGCCTTGCGCCGCCAGCCAGAAGAACGCGGGCGTGCGTGGGTCGAAACCGATCACCAGGTCGCCATCGGCGACGAACGAACGCAGCCCCGCCCAGCTGTGGCTCGGACGTCGGATGTGCAACGTGGTCATGGCTTCGATGTTGTAGATGCCCAGGGCCACGTCCAGCTCCTCGGGCGCGGCATCCTGCGGCTCGACCGGATCGGCGTTGGCAGGCGAACCGAGCAACTGTCCAGCATCAGGCTTGAAGTAAAAACTTTCATCGACCCCGATCACCGCTGGCCAACGACTGAAGTCCTGCCCATCCGGGCCCGGGAAGGTAAAGGCACTGCGCCGGCACGGCTGCAGACCAACCTTGGCCACGCCACACAGCTCGGCCACTTGATCGGCCCAGGCGCCTGCGGCGTTGACCAACTGCCGGGCCTGCAGATGACCGCCATCGACCAGCTCCACCTCCCAGAGGTCGTCGAGGCGATAGGCCCGGGCCAGTTCGGCATTGCAACGCAGCTCGCCCCCGGCAGCGCGATAGCCGCGCAAAAAGCCCTGGTGCAAGGCATGCACGTCCAGGTCCATGGCACCGGGTTCATGCACTGCACCGGCGAGGATGCCCTCGCGCAAGCTCGGCACCAGGGCCAAGGCGCCCTCACGGTCGAGCAGGCTGACGTCGGTCCCGTTGGCCAGGTTCTGTGCGTAGGTGGTCTCGAGCAGTTCGCGTTGCTCGGTGCTGGCGACATACAAGCAGCCGCGTGGCTCGAGCAGCGGATGCTCGCAGAAGCCTTCCGGCGGATGCTCGTAGAACGCACGGCTGGCGCGGGTCAGGGCCTGGATCTGCGGCGTTCCGTAGGCCTCCATGAACATGGCGGCCGAACGGCCGGTGGCGTGATAGCCCGGCTGCATTTCCCGTTCGAGCAGCAGTACCCGGCCCTGACCGGCCAGGCGGTAGCCCAGGGAGGCACCGGCAATGCCCGCGCCGATGATCAAGGTGTCGTAGATCTGTGCCATGGGCGCTCCTGTCGCGCGAATTATCATTTATGAGAATTCTAATATATGAGAATTTCGGTTCGCGCAAGCGTCCAAGGTAAGATGCCGACCAAAGCCGCACACGAGAGTCCCGATGCCCGAAGACCGCACGTCCGCCGCCCAGCGCGCTGGCGCCCTCCCCCTGCTCGATCGCGCCGAGGTCGGCGCGCGCCTGCGCCAGGTACGCAAGGCGCAGCACATGACACTCAAACAACTGTCGGCGCTCAGTGGCGTACCGGTCTCCACCTTGTCGAAGATGGAACTGGCGCAGGTTTCGGTGAGCTACGAAAAACTGGCTGCCGCCGCCCGCGCCTTGAAGCTGGATATCGCCCAGTTGTTTCGTGCCAGCGGCCCGGTGGAGACGCCGGTGCCGGCGACCGTGGTGGTCGACTCGCTGCCCGCGGCCCCCGGTTACTCCACCGGCACCTATGACTACCATCCCATCGCTGGCGCCTTCCCTGAGCGCCGCATGACGCCCGCCTACGCCCGCATCATTGCGCGCGAACGTGGCCAGTTCGATGATTTCATCCGCCATCCGGGCCAGGAGTTCGTCCTGGTGCTGCGCGGTCGAGTGCGCATTCTGTTCGAAACGGGTGAAGCGGTGAGCATAGGCCCGCAGGAAACCGCCTATTTCGACAGCCAGGTCGGGCATATCTATCTGTCTGAAAGCGAAGACGGTGGGGATGCACAGGTGATGGTGGTCATGACCGACCGATGAACGGCCCCCCGGTTCATCCGTCCGGACGAAGCAAAAGACGCCCGGTTATAACCTAATAACGAACAAGTCTATTCGGTTATAAAAAAACCTTTATGCTGGCAGCCATCCGATCACGGGCAAGCTTGGGCGTCGAGTAGCGTATGGATGTAGGTTCTTTCGGTTTCACCATCGCGGGGCTGGTTGTAGGTTTCATCGTCGGCATGACCGGCGTCGGCGGTGGCTCGCTGATGACCCCCATCCTGCTCTGGTTCGGCATAAGCCCTGCCACTGCCGTCGGCACTGACCTGTTGTATGCGGCGATCACCAAGGCCAGTGGCGTCTGGGTCCATGCGCGCAACAAGAACGTCGACTGGAAGATCACCGGCCTGCTGAGCCTGGGCAGCGTGCCCGCGGCGGCGTTGACGCTGTGGTTCCTCCACACCTTGCATGCCGACACCTCCGCGCTCAACGCGGTGATCAAGCAAGGCCTGGCCGTGGTGTTGATCCTCACCGCCCTGGCCATCCTGTTCAAATCACGCCTGCAGGCCTTCGCCAGCCGCCACGCAGGCGATCACTACCACCTCAGCGACCGCAGCCTCAATACCCTTACCGTGCTCACGGGCGTGGTGCTGGGCGTGATGGTCACCCTGACGTCCATCGGCGCAGGCGCCCTGGGTACCGTGGCGCTGTTCCTGCTGTATCCCTTCCTGGTCACTCGCCGCCTGGTGGGCACCGAGATCGCCCATGCCGTACCGCTCACGCTGGTGGCCGGCCTTGGCCATGCGGGCATGGGCAATATGGACTGGTCGCTGCTGGGCTACCTGCTGCTCGGCTCGCTGCCAGGCATCTACCTGGGCAGCCATCTCACCGGGCGTATTTCCGACCGTTTGCTACGCCCGTGCCTGGCGGGGATGCTGCTGCTGATCGGCTACAAGCTCGCGTTTTGAAAGGATGGGCGCGCGTCGCGCCCGTTTCGCAGGATCCTCAGACACCGGCGATATTCGTAGGCACTGGCAAGCGTTCAACCCAAACGCAACCGCCACTTCCCCGCCCGGCTCAAGTGCATGCGTGAAAGCGCTGGCACGTCGATAAGCGCAAAGGCCGCCAGCGGACCGCCAAGCACATGCACCATCGCTGCCCGCATCACCAGCGGATGCGTCACCGCCAGCCACTCTCCCGGCGTATCGAACGCCTCCAGCCAGCTCGCGACGCGCTGGCACAGATGCGCGACGGACTCACCGCCAGGGGGCGCGCAATGGGGGTCTTGCAGCCATTGAGCCAGCGCCTGCGGCTGCTCGGCCTGCAATGCCTTGAGCGCCACGCCTTGCCAGGCCCCCATGTCGCAGTCCGCCAGGGCGGGCTCGACCATCGGGCGCGCCCCCAGGCCTGCACAGGTTTCTTGTGCCCGGCGCTCCGGCGCACTCAGAAAGCCGGTGCAGGCTGGAAGCGAGGGCCATTGAGCTACCGGCAAAATGTGCTCGTCAGGGCTGGGGAAACACCCGACCTTCTGGGCTGAGGTCAGGGCATGGCAGATGAGGGTCAGGCGCGCGGCTTTCACCAAGGGCTCTCGACATGAGGTGGGCCAGCTAGCCTATCAGACAAATGCCTGCCCCAGCCCCCACAGCGGCAGCAGCCCCACCAGACAGACCGACATGCGTGGCCAGTAAGGCAGCAGCATCACCAGCAACACCGCCGCCAGGGAGATCATCCCGAACCAAGCCACCGGCCCCATGGCCCATCCCCATGTCTGTGCGCACAACAACAGGCTGGCTAACAACCCTGCCCAACCGCCCCCTCGCAAGCCCAGGCGCAGCACGCGGGGACATGTGCGCCCCCATACCTGCTTGTAATGTCGCTCCAGCCCCTGGCACAGGCCTGTCATGCCCGCGTAGGCGAACAGCATCGCGCCGAGAATCATGCTCATCATCCCTCGGCCTCAATGGTCCGTCCTGCCTTCGCCTTGACCGGTGCCGGCGTGGCCCGCGCAACGCGCAAGGCCGCCAGGGCCAGCCCTACGCCCAGCACCATGCCGGTCACCTCCACGCCCAGCCGCAGATGATCCGCCGTGCCGGCAGTTGCCCCCAGCACACCGAGCCCCATGCACAACAGCGCCGCCGCGCTCAACTGCTCGACCCAGGCGCGCTTGGCCGGGCGCAAGCCAGCATGCAGCAGGGCCAGCAACCAGCCGGCAAAGAACACCCGCACCTCCCAGGCTTCGCGCTGGGGCAGTTCGACCGGCAACAGGCGACTGGCCCACAACAAACCGGCGCAGGCTAGCAACAAGCCGCTGATGAACCCGACATTGCACACCTCGGCCAGCCGATACCACCGGCGCGCTGAGGCCTCGGCCGTCGCATTGGTGTATTTGCGCCCACGCTTGATGCAAAACAGCACCAGGCCGCTGGCAATCATCGCGCAACTGACCAGGCCACAAACGAAGTACAACCAGCGCATGGGGTAGCCGCCGAACTGGGCAAAGTGCAGGCCGATCATTACCCGCTGGGTCAAAGGCGCCGGACGCAGCTCAGGGACATCGCTGAGCAGTTGGCCGCTCACCCCGTCGAAAACCATGGCCTGGCCCTTGGTCAGGGCAATGCGGTTGCCAAGCTCGGGACGGATCTCGATCCGAGCACCGGTGGTGTTCGGATGGCGGATGTTCAGCCCCCCGATCGGCCCCAAACGCGCCTGGGCCTGGGCCAGCAACGGGGCGATCTCGACCAGCTCTGCCGGCTGCCTGGCCGCGCGCTGCGGCGCCTCTTGGCGGCCGCTGCCCTGGGCCTGGAAGTAGGCACGAGGGTCGCCTTCGAACAAGGCATCGATCCCGGCCGGGATGTAGATCAGCATGAAGATCACCAACCCGGTGTAGGTGATCATCAGGTGGAACGGCAGCAACAGCACCGCACTGGCGTTGTGGAAATCCAGCCAGGACCGTTGTCCCTTGTTCGGGCGGAAGGTGAAGAACTCCTTGAAGAGCTTCTTGTGGATGACGATGCCAGTGACCAACGCCGCCAGCATCACCAGGGCCAGCGCACCGACCACGAAGATGCCCCAGTTGCGCGGCAAATCCAGCGTGAAGTGAAAGCGGAAGAAGAAGTTGCCGCCGACGCTGTCACGCACGTTGATCGGCTCGCCTGTCTGCGGGTCCAGTTGCACGCCGACACCATGGCGCCGGTCGCCGGTGGACACACGCAGGCCCGGCGAGCGCTCGGTCGGCAGGCTGATCCCCCAGTTGTCGGCCTTCGGCTCATGGGCCTGCAGGTAGGCAATGGCCCGCTCGGCGGCATCGGCCTGGGACACCTCACCGGCAGCGATCTCCGGCTGCATCCAGTGGTTGAGCTCCTTGTCGAACACCGCCAAGGTGCCGGTGAGGAAAATGGCGAACAGCAACCAGCCGAAGACCAGCCCGGCCCAGGTGTGCAGCCAGGACATGGATTGGGTGAAGCTGTTCTTCATGCCAGCCACTCCATCGCCTGGGGCCAGAAGCCCACAAGCGCCAGAGGCGCGGCCAGCCCCAGCGGCGCCCAGGCATGCAGGGCGTCGCGGCTGGCGAAGGCCCACAGGATCGCAGCGGTGTAGAACATGAACGACGCCAGCGTGGCGACGATTACCGCATCGCCCGGCGCCAGCGGTAGCAACCGCGCCAGGCAGGCCGTGGCGGCATAGGTGAAGGCGTAGCCGCCAAGCAGTGCAGCGGCGCTGCGCGAGAGAATGGCCAGCCAGGTGGGGTAGGTGTTCATCGATAGCTCCTAACGCCGCTGAGGTCGAAATGGGACTGACGCGCCGCGAGGGGCCGCACAGCGGCCCTCTTGCGTATCAGAACGAGATGTTCAGCGCCGCGAACACCGCACGCCCTGGCTGGTTGTAGGTGTTGGCCCCCGAGCTGCTGGCGTTGCCGCCGCGCAGGATCTGCTTGTCGAAGACGTTGTTCACGCCCACGCGCACGTCGTAGTTGGCGTTGAACTTGTAGCCTGCGCTCACATCCACCAGGCCGTAGGCGTCCACGTCCTGCTGGGCAGTTTTGTCGTAGTCCTGTTGGGTGCGGTAGTTGTAAGTCGGTGACTTCTGCTTGCCAAAGTAGGTACCCGCCACCTGGAACGACAGCTTGTCGGTCGCGCGCCAGTCGAGTGTGCTGTTGACGGTGTACTCGGGAATCACCGACAGCGGCTCGCCGGTGTCACGGTTGTCATTGTCGAGCATCCAGGTCAGGTTGGTGTTCCAGTCCAGGCTCGGCGTCAGTGCCATGAAGAAGTTGCCCTCGATCCCTTCCACCCGCGCCTTGCCCGCGTTCTCCCACTGGGTCACGCGGCGCCCGCCATTGATGGCGTAGACCACGTCGGTGCCACCGATAATCTTGTTCTGGTAGTCGTTACGGAAGTAGGTCGCGCTGGTGCGCCAGGTGCCACGGTCGTACAGCAGGCCGATTTCCTTGTTGACGCTGATCTCGGGCTTGAGGTCGTCGTTGCCCTGCAGGTAGCAGCCACCGGAGTTGCTCTGCTGCGTGCTGCAACCGTTGCCGCGGCTGTAGAGCAAGTAGTTCGGGTTGGACTGGTACAGGTTCGGGGTCTTGTACGCCCGGGCGATTCCGCCTTTGACACTCAGCGCATCGGTGAGCTTGTGCGACAGGTTCAGGCTCGGGCTGAAGTTGTCACCGAAGCGCTCGTGATGGTCGAAGCGCAGGCCCGGGGTGATGGTGGTATCGCCGACGATGATGTTGTCTTCGACGAACAACGCATAGCTGCGGGCGGTCATCTTGGTGTCGCTGCGGTCGAAGCCAATGATCGTGTCGCCGCCGCCGCTGGGGTCGAAGCTCTGCGGACGGAACGAGCCTTGGTCGTTGAGCGACTCATAGAGGTACTCGCCACCGAGGGTCAGCACATGCTCGGTGCTGCCCAGGGCGAACGGCAGGTTCACTTCGCTGCTCAAGCGTGTGTTGCGCAGGCGCGACATCGCCGAGCCGGCATCGTTGGGCGCCCCCTCGACGCTGCCGGCCAGGCCTTCGTTCAGGCGCCAGTTGCGCACGTACTCGTAGGCCAGCACGGTCTTGCTGGTCCCCCAAGTGAAGTCGCCCAGGTGGGTCAGGTCATAGGTGCCGCGCTGCATGACGTTGGTTTCATGGCCATACAGCTCGGACATAAGCTCCAGGTTGCCACCCCCGTTACTGTTCATGGTATCGCCGGCAAAGAGGTTGCCCTGGCGGCTGTAGCCGGCGCTGACTTCAAGGCGGTGCTCGTCGTTGAGCCTCCAGCTCAACAGGCCGTTGATGTCTTTGTTGCGCACGCCTTCCCGGCCGGCCACCAAGGCACTGTTGGCGTGATCGGCGTTGATGTCCAGGTCGTCGGCATCGGTCTTGGCCAGGCCGCCATAGAGGCGAAAACCCAGGTTCTCGGTCAGGCCGCCGCTGAGGTTGAAGTTGGCCCGTCGGCTAGCGCCTTCTGCACTGTCCTCAGGCAACTGGGTGAACAGGCTGACGTTGCCCTTGAATGCTTCGGTGGGGCGCTTGGTGATGATGTTCACCACACCGCCCATGGCACCGGAGCCATAACGTGCTGCGGCCGGGCCACGAAGAATTTCGATGCGCTCGACGGCCTCTGCCGGCACCCAGTTGGTCTCGCCACGGGTGTCACGGTCGCCGTTCCAGCCGTAACGCACCGAGTTGCGGGCGCTGGAGGGCTTGCCGTCGATGAGGATGAGGGTGTTTTCCGGGCCCATGCCGCGCAGGTCGATCTGGCGGTTGTTGCCACGCGCGCCGCTGGCGCTGTTGCCGGTCAGGTTGACCCCAGGCTCGCGGCGGATGAGCTCGGACAGGTCATTGGCCGGCGGATGACGCTTGATGTCCTCCTCAGTGATGATCGACGAACCCAGCGCCTGACGAGCCTCGCGCTCGGCGGTGACCAGGGTGTCCTGGATCACCAGCGCATTGCTGTCGATCGGCACTTCCAGTACTTCACCGGCCGGCCTCTCCTCGGCCTGGGCCGCGGTCGCCACCATGGCTGGCGAGGCCAGCGCGACGAAGGCCAGGGCCAGGCTGTTAGGTGAAGTTCTGGGTTGCATGGGGCATCTCCTGCGGTTCATGGGCAAAGGCACGACCCGGCCCGCCAGCCGACGAGCCATCGCCCACCGACCTTGCAGGCAAATTGCCGGGTCCACAGGGAGGCTGAATATAATGATTCTCAAATGGGTTTAAATCTTATTTACGAAATTTACAGATTGCCGAGGAACTTTCAAACGCCTCAGCCGATGGCTCTACGACGGGGTAATCCACTCTCCTAAGAGGCGTCGCGGCGGCAAGGCCGTTGCCCGAATATATGAAATTCCATATATTTGTTTTTCCGCATATTTTGAAGCAATCGTTGTTGCATGCTCACGCCGTCCTATTTCCCCCAGCGCCTGGCAGACGAAACCGCCAGTGCGTCACCTGCTGCCAAGGAGCGCGCACGATGCTAGCTGCCGCCGCTGTCTTTCTGTTCACCTTGATTCTGGTCATCTGGCAACCCAAAGGCTTGGGTGTTGGCTGGAGCGCCAGCCTCGGCGCGTTGCTCGCCTTGCTGGTGGGTGCTGTATCGCTGCAGGATATCCCCACGGTCTGGGCGATCATCTGGAACGCCACTGCCACCTTCATTGCCATCATCATCGTCAGCCTGTTGCTGGACGAAGCGGGCTTCTTCGAATGGGCTGCCTTGCACGTGGCGCGCTGGGCGCGCGGCGACGGGCGACGCCTGTTCATGTTCATCGTGCTGCTGGGAGCGGCGGTATCGGCGCTGTTCGCCAACGATGGGGCCGCCTTGATCCTCACCCCGATCGTCATGTCCATGCTGATGGCCTTGCGCTTCTCCGGCGCGGCCACCCTGGCCTTCGTGATGGCCGCAGGTTTCATTGCCGATACGGCGAGCCTGCCACTGGTGGTGTCGAACCTGGTGAACATCGTCTCGGCCGACTATTTCGGCCTGGGCTTCTCGACCTATGCCTCGGTGATGCTTCCGGTCAACTTGGCTGCGGTGCTCGCCACCTTGCTGGTGCTGTTTCTGTACTTTCGGCGAGACATCCCGGCGCACTATGCGCTCGACGACCTCAAGCCCCCGGCCATGGCCATCCGCGACCGCGCCACCTTCCGCGTCGGCGTGTGGGTATTGGTCGCACTGCTGGCAGGCCTGTTCGTCCTGGAGCCGCTGGGTATCCCCATCAGTGCCGTGGCGGCAGCCTGCGCCGCCGTGCTGTTCATCGTGGCCGCCCGCGGTCATGTGATCGCCACCCGCCGCGTGCTGCGCGAAGCGCCTTGGCAGATCGTGGTGTTTTCCCTGGGGATGTACCTGGTGGTCTACGGCCTGCGTAACGCCGGGCTGACCGACTCGCTCACCGCCCTGCTCGATCGCCTGGCCGCCCAAGGCCTGTGGGCTGCCACTCTGGGCACCGGGTTGGTCGCAGCGCTGCTGTCTTCGGTGATGAACAACATGCCCAGCGTACTGATCGGCGCCCTGTCGATCCATGCCAGCGACGCTCAAGGCGTGGTGCGCGAGGCGATGATCTACGCCAACGTCATCGGCTGCGACCTGGGCCCGAAGATCACCCCGATCGGCAGTCTGGCAACCCTGCTGTGGCTACATGTGCTGGCGCGCAAAGGCGTGCGTATCACCTGGGGCTACTACTTCAAGGTCGGCATCCTGCTGACCCTGCCGGTGCTGCTTGTCACCCTCTCGGCATTGGCCTTGCGGCTAAGCCTCTGAGCCCGAAAGTCCTGCGATGCCGCCGGCTCACGTGGCAGCACACCTGCGCCTTGGCCACTCACGTTATCTCAATCGCCAGTCCCCATGTCCTACAGTGAATACGGTCGCGTCCATTCGGACGCGGCACGGATTCCGAGGTCTGCGATGCGTGGCGCTGACAACTTCGATTCATCACCGCCCAGCCGGGCACTCCCCTCCATCCCCCGCAGCGTCTGGGCATTGGGCTTCGTCTCGATGTTCATGGACATCTCGTCGGAGATGATCCACGCCTTGCTGCCGCTGTACATGGTGTCGGTGCTGGGCACATCGGTGGTCGCGGTGGGGTTAATCGAGGGCGTGGCCGAGGCGACGGCGTCGATCACCAAGGTGTTTTCCGGCGCGCTCAGCGACTGGCTGGGCAAACGCAAGCTGCTCACTGTGCTCGGCTATGGCCTGGCAGCCTTGACCAAACCGGTCTTTCCATTGGCCTCAGGGCTGGAATGGCTGACCGCAGCGCGTTTTGTCGACCGTATCGGCAAGGGAATCCGCGGAGCACCGCGTGATGCACTGATCGCCGATATCACGCCGACTGGGCTGCGCGGCGCGGCTTTCGGCCTGCGCCAGGCGCTGGACACCGTGGGCGCCTTTGTCGGGCCGCTGCTGGCGATCGCGCTGATGTGGCTGACCGCCAGCCACTTCCAGACAGTGTTCTGGGTGGCGGTGATTCCAGCGTTCCTCGCCGTCTTCGTGCTGATCGCCTGCGTCCACGAGCCCGACGCCCCTACCCCTGGGCGGGCGGTGCGCTCGCCATTGGCACTGGACGAACTGGCGCGACTGGGCCCGGCGTACTGGCGGCTGATCGGTCTGGTCATGGTGTTCACCCTGGCGCGTTTCAGCGAGGCCTTCTTGCTCCTGCGCGCCCAGGACATGGGCCTGGCGCCACTCTGGGCACCGGCGGTGCTGGTGCTGATGGCCTTGGCCTATTCGCTGTCGGCCTACCCCGCGGGTGCGCTGTCGGACCGCGTCGGCCGCCGGGGCGTGCTGATGATGGGGCTGGGCTTGCTGATTGCCGCCGACCTGGCGCTGGCCTTGTTGCCGGGCTGGGCCGGGCTGGCATTGGGAGTGGTGGTGTGGGGGCTGCATCTGGGCTTCACCCAAGGCATCTTCAGTGCCTTGATCGCCGACAGCGCACCGGCGAACCTACGCGGCACAGCATTTGGCCTGTTCAATCTGCTGTCGGGTGTGGCCCTGCTGATTGCCAGCGTGATGGCCGGCCTGCTGTGGGATGGGGTCGGCTACCAGGCGACGTTTCTGGTCGGCGCCGCGTTCGCCAGCGCCACCCTCGCCGGGGTGGCGCTGCTGCGTGGCGCGAGCGCGGGCTGAGCCCCGCTAAGCCAGCACGTCTTGGGTCGGCTGCTGTTCAAGCAACGACCAAGCACCCTGCCCATCCATTTCCAGGCGGTGAGTGTGGAACGTCGCCAGCGTGCTGCGGTGTCCGACACTGACCAGCAAGGTGTCAGGCATTTCGGAGCGCAGCAATGAATACAACGCATGCTCCAGCCCTTCATCCATCGCTGAGGTGGACTCGTCGAGGAACACGACCTGTGGCCGGTTGAACAACAACCGTGCGAAGGCCAGGCGCTGCTGCTCGCCCACCGAGAGAATGTTCGACCAATCGTTGCTGACCTCCAGGCGCTCGGCCAGGTGGGCCAGGTTGACTTGACGCAGGGCCTGTTGCATGCGCGCATCGTCTGCGGCTGTCGCAGGCGCGGGATAAGCAATAGCGGTCCGCAAGTCACCCAACGGCACGTATGGGCGCTGCGACAGGAACAACGCCTGGTTGCCCAGCGGCCGTCTGACCTCACCCTCGGCATAAGGCCACAGGCCAGCCAGGGCGCGCAGCAAGGTGGTTTTGCCGCTGCCCGAAGGCCCTTTGATCAACAGCGCCTGGCCGGCACGCAGACGCAGGTCCAGGTCGGCGATCAGCGTATGGCCGTCCGGGCGCAATACCTGCAAGCCGGCGATCTCCAGCCCCTGCGCCTGCTCCTGGGTGGTTACCCGAGGAAGCGTGCTGGCCTGTTGGTTGGCGTCGAGAAACCCGGTGAGACGGTCAAGAGTGGCGCGATATTGGGCAAACGTGTCGTAGGACTCACGGAAGAACGACAGCGAATCCTGAACCTGGCCGAACGCCTGGGAGGTCTGCATCACATCCCCAAGCTTGATCGCCCCACTGAAGAACCGCGGCGCCTGGAGAATGAACGGAAACACCACGGCGACCTGGCTGATGCCCAGGTTGAAGCCGTTGAACTTCAGGCTCCGATAGACCAGCGCCCAGACGTTGACGATCAGTGCGCCAAAGCGTCCCAGCAAGGTCCCCCGCTCGACCTGAGCACCCTGGTAGAAAGCGATGTTCTCAGCGTTTTCACGCAGGCGCATCAGGGCATAACGGAAGTTCGCGGTGAGTTTTTCATTCAAGAAATTCAGGCGGATCAGCGGCCGCCCGAGGCGAAATGCGATCCACGTGGCGACGATCACATACAGGTACACCGCAAATACCATCGCCCGGGGGATTTCCACCCCACCCAGCGTCAAGGGCGCCGACAGCCCCCACAGGATCGCGGTGAACGCCACCAGCGAGACCAGCGCACTGACGGCGCCCAAGGCCAAGGACACCGAACCTGTGACGAACGCGTTGACGTCCAGTTCGATACGCTGGTCAGGGTTGTCCACCGGCTCGGCGAGAAACCGCCCGCGGTAATAGGCATCGCCCTTCATCCAGTCTGCGGTCAGGCGCTCGGTGAGCCAGACACGCCAATCAATGTTGAACGCCTGGGTGACGTAATAGGTGAACAGCGAGCGCAGCACATGGATGGTGGCCAGCACCGCGAACACGCCCAGCAGGTACCAGAAGGCTGTCTGGTCCAGGGCCTGCAAGGCGCTGTAGAAGCCGTTGTACCAGAACGAGAACAGCACGTTCAGGCGCACCGAGAACAGCGTCAGCACCAGCAACAGGGCAAACACCAACAGCGGGCGCCAACTGCGTCTGAAACTGAAGTAAGGCCCGGCGAGGGACCAGAATTGACGCCCCCAACGCGTAAAACGCACCGCCAAAGCGCCAGCGGCGGTGAAACCGATGAGGGTGATGATGGAGGCGATTGCGAGCCAGCTCAGGCTTTCTTGCAGGGCCTGGTGCCAGTTCATGTCCATAGCGGGGTATCCATTTGCGAGGTTTTTGCGAGCGTAGCATTCCCCGACGATTTATCTGGCATCCATGACGGACTTTTCATGTTTGCCAGGCGCCAATCGCGGGACACGTCGAAGCGCCTAACCTGCGCACCGGCTTGCCCCGCGATCGGACTGCAAAGCAGCCCTGCTGGTCTACGGCCTCACGCCGCCTGCTGCAGCGCCTCCTTCACCAACGGATCCACCCCCTCCCCGCCATCAGCCTGCAGTCGCTCCCCCAACTGCCGACGCATCGCCGGCGTCCAGAAGCTTTGCAAATGCTGCCTCACGCCCTGCACTGCCAGCGCCCGGTCAGGCTCGCTGGCAAAGTACTGGGCAATCTGGTTGGCCATCTTGACCAGGCTGTCATGACCGCTCATCGACGCACCTCGGCTTTCTCGGATTTCTCGGCCTGGCGACGCTCCTTGAGCAGGCGCTGTTGCTCGTCACTGAACGCCTGGTAACGCTTCTGCCATTCCGAGGGCTGGAACACCTTGACCACCTCTACCGCCGTCACTTTGTACTCAGGGCAATTGGTGGCCCAGTCGGAGTTGTCGGTGGTGATCACGTTGGCGCCGGATTCGGGGAAGTGGAAGGTGGTGTACACCACCCCCGGTGCTACGCGGGAACTGACCTTGGCCCGCAGTACGGTCTGCCCTGCCCGGCTGCCCACGCCCACCCAATCGCCATCGCTGATACCACGAGCCTCGGCGTCGTTGGGGTGGATCTCCAGGCGGTCTTCGGCGTGCCAGGCGACGTTGCCGGTACGTCGGGTCTGGGCGCCGACGTTGTATTGGCTGAGTATACGGCCAGTGGTCAGCAGCAGCGGGAAGCGGCTGTTGACCTTCTCGTCGGTAGGCACGTAGCCGGTGAGCATGAAGCGCCCCTTGCCACGCACGAACTGGTCGATGTGCATGGTCGGGGTGCCGTCGGGCGCTGCGTCGTTGCACGGCCATTGCAAGCTGCCATGGCGGTCGATCTCGGCATAGCTGACCCGGTGGAAAGTCGGCGTCAGGCGCGCGATTTCGTCCATGATCTCGGACGGATGACGGTAGTCCATCCGATAGCCCAGGGCGTTGGCCAGGGCGACGGTGGCTTCCCAGTCGGCCTTGCCGGCCAGCGGGTCCATGACCTTACGCACCCGCGAGATGCGGCGCTCGGCGTTGGTGAAGGTGCCGTCCTTCTCCAGGAAGGAGCTGCCCGGCAGGAACACGTGGGCGAACTTGGCCGTCTCGTTGAGGAAGATGTCCTGCACCACCACGCACTCCATGGCCATCAAGGCCGCGGTGACGTGCTGGGTGTTGGGGTCGCTCTGGGCGATGTCTTCGCCCTGGCAGTAGAGCGCCTTGAAGCTGCCATCGAGGGCCGCCTCGAACATGTTGGGGATGCGCAGGCCCGGATCAGGCTGCAGGGTCACGCCCCAGGCCTGTTCGAACTCGGCGCGCACGGTTTCGTTGGAGATGTGCCGGTAGCCCGGCAGCTCGTGAGGGAACGAGCCCATGTCGCAGGAGCCCTGCACGTTGTTCTGTCCCCGCAGCGGGTTCACGCCCACGCCTTCACGGCCGACGTTGCCGGTGGCCATGGCCAGGTTGGCGATGCCCATCACCGCGGTACTGCCCTGGCTGTGCTCGGTGACCCCCAGGCCGTAGTAGATCGCCGCGTTGCCGCCGGTGGCGTACAAGCGGGCGGCTTCGCGGATCTGCTCGGCAGGCACGCCGCACACCGGGCCAAGCGTCTCCGGGGCGTTTTCCGGCAGGCTGACGAAATCACGCCAGCGGGCGAAGTCTTGCGCCTCGCAGCGAGCATCGACGAACGGCTGGTCCACCAAGCCTTCAGTGACGATCACATGGGCCAGGGCATTGAGCATGGCCACGTTGGTACCCGGACGCAGTTGCAGGTGCAACTCGGCGCGGGCGTGGGGCGAATCCACCAGGTCGATGCGCCGTGGGTCGATGACGATCAGCCGCGCGCCCTGGCGCAGCCGGCGCTTGAGCTGAGAGCCGAACACCGGGTGGGCGTCGGTGGGGTTGGCGCCGATCACCAGGATCACATCGGCCTGCATCACCGAGTCGAAGCTCTGGGTACCGGCGGATTCGCCCAGGGTCTGCTTGAGGCCATAACCGGTCGGCGAATGGCACACCCGCGCGCAGGTATCGACGTTGTTGTTGCCGAAAGCGGCGCGTACCAGCTTCTGCACCAGGTACGCTTCTTCGTTGGTGCAACGGCTGGAGGTGATGCCGCCGATGGAGTCACGTCCATGCTTGAGCTGGATACGCCGGAACTCGCTGGCGGCATAGTTGACCGCCTCGTCCCAGCTGACCTCTTGCCACGGGTCGTTGATGTGCTTGCGGATCATCGGCTTGGTGACGCGATCCGGGTGGGTCGCATAGCCCCAGGCGAAGCGGCCCTTGACGCAGGCGTGGCCGTGGTTGGCGCCGCCGTTCTTGTCCGGGACCATGCGCACCAGTTGGTCGCCCTTCATCTCGGCGCGGAACGAACAGCCCACGCCGCAGTAGGCGCAGGTGGTGATCACCGCGCGCTCGGGCTGGCCCAGCTGGATCAGGCTCTTCTCGCTCAGGGTCGCGGTCGGGCAGGCCTGCACGCAGGCGCCGCAGGATACGCACTCGGAGCTCAGGAAGTCGTCACCACCGGCAGCCGCCACGCGGGACTCGAAACCACGACCGGTGATGGTCAGGGCGAAGGTGCCCTGGATATCTTCGCAGGCGCGCACGCAGCGGCTGCAGACGATGCACTTGCTCGGCTCGTAGTCGAAGTACGGGTTGGAGACGTCCTTCTTCTCCTTCAGGTGGTTGGCACCGTCGTAGCCGTAGCGCACCTCGCGCAGGCCGACCTGGCCCGCGACCGTCTGCAATTCGCAGTTGCCGTTGGCCGAACAGGTCAGGCAGTCCAGCGGGTGGTCGGAGATGTACAGCTCCATGACATTGCGCCGCAGATCGGCCAGGCGCGAGGTCTGGGTCCGCACCACCATGCCTTCGCTCACCGGCGTCGTGCACGAAGCCGGGTAGCCGCGCATGCCCTCGATTTCGACCATGCACATGCGGCAGGAGCCGAAGGCTTCCAGGCTGTCGGTGGCGCACAGTTTGGGAATGGTGGTGCCAAGCAAGGCCGCGGCGCGCATCACCGAGGTGCCGGCAGGCACGCTGATCTCACGGCCATCGATGACCAGGCTGACCTGCACGTCGCTTTCGCGGGCGGGGGTTCCCAGGTCGAGGTCGTTGGTGGGGTCGAAGAAATTGATCACTGGGCGGCCTCCGTGGTGGTCAGACCGAAGTCAGCAGGGAAATACTTGAGGGCACTGGCCACCGGATACGAGGTCATCCCGCCCATGGCGCAGAGCGAGCCGTACTGCAGGGTGTCGCACAGGTCGCGCAGCAACAGCGCCTGGTCTTCACGCTCGGCCATGTCGGTGCTGGCGATCAGCCGATCCACCACTTCCATGCCGCGGGTCGAGCCGATCCGGCAAGGGGTGCATTTGCCGCAGGATTCCTCGGCGCAGAACTGCAAGGCAAAGCGGGCCATGCTGGCCATGTTCAGCGTGTCGTCAGCTACCACCACACCGCCATGACCCAGCATCGCGCCCATGGCAGCGAAGGCCTCGTAGTCCAGCGGCGTGTCGAAGCCACTGGGCGGCACCCAGGCGCCCAACGGCCCGCCCACCTGTGCGGCCTTGAGCGGCCGGCCACTGGCCGTGCCGCCACCGTAGCCTTCCACCAACTCACGCAGGGTAAGACCGAAGGCACGCTCCACCAGCCCACCGTGGCGAATGTTGCCAGCCAGTTGGAACGGCATGGTGCCCAGCGAGCGGCCCATGCCAAAGTCGCGATAGAACGCCGAACCCTTAGCCAGGATCACCGGCACCGAGGCCAGGGTGAGCACGTTGTGCACCAAGGTTGGCAGGCCGAACAGGCCTTCGAGGGCTGGCAACGGTGGCTTGGCCCGCACGATCCCCCGCTTGCCCTCGATGGACTCGAGCAGCGCGGTTTCCTCGCCGCAGATATAGGCGCCGGCGCCGACCCGCACTTCCAGGTCGAAGGCCAGGCCGCTGCCGGCGACGTCATCGCCCAGGTAGCCTGCCGCGCGGGCGATGTCGAAAGCGGCATTCAGTGCACGGATCGCATCCGGATACTCCGAACGCACATAGATGTAGCCCTTGGTGGCGCCGACGGCCAGGCCGGCGATGGCCATGCCCTCGATCAGCAGGAAGGGGTCGCCTTCCATCAGCATGCGGTCGGCGAACGTGCCGGAGTCACCTTCGTCGGCATTGCAGACCACGTACTTCTGCGCAGCCTGCGCGTCACGTACGGTGCGCCACTTGATACCTGCCGGGAATGCCGCACCACCCCGGCCACGCAGGCCAGAGTCGAGCACCGCCGCGACCACGTCCGCGCCATCGAGCGCCACGGCCCGGGTCAGGCCTTCGAAGCCCCCGTGGGCGCGGTAGTCCTCGAGCGACAAGGGCCGGGTGATACCGGCACGGGCGAACAGCAGGCGCTGCTGGGTTTTCAGATAAGGGATCTCGGCCACCGGCCCAAGGGCCAACGAATGGCCCGCCGGCTCGCTCACCAAGGCATCCAGCAGGCTCGGCACATCCTCGGCGGCAACCGGGCCAAAGCCCAGGCGCTCGCCGGCTTGTTCCACTTCGACCAGCGGCTCCAGCCAATAGAGGCCGCGAGAGCTGGTGCGTTGAATGTCCACCGGCAGCTGTCGGCGCTCGGCCTCGCGGGCCAGTGCGTCGGCGACCTGGTCGGCGCCTACCGCGCGGGCGACCGAATCGCACGGAACGAATAGCTTCAGCATGCTTCTTCCTCCCGGCAGCCGTTGACCAAGGCGCTCAGGCGCTCAGGGGTCAGGCGCGCGTGCAGTTGCCCGTCCAGTTCCAGGGCTGGCGAACAGGCGCACGCACCCAGGCAATACACCGGCCGCAGACTGATGGCGCCATCGGCGGTGGTGCCGTGATCGTCCAGCGCCAACTGCTCACGCAATTGCGCGGCCAGCGCCTCGGCGCCCCGGCTCTGGCAGGACTCGGCCCGGCACAGGCGCAAGGTATGGCGCGCCGGGGGCGACGTACGGAAATCGTGATAGAAGCTGATCACCCCGCGCACCTCAGCCAGGCTGAGGTTCAGGGCATGGGCGAT
The DNA here is from genome assembly GCF_900102675.1 of Pseudomonas guariconensis. Classification (GTDB taxonomy): domain Bacteria; phylum Pseudomonadota; class Gammaproteobacteria; order Pseudomonadales; family Pseudomonadaceae; genus Aquipseudomonas; species Aquipseudomonas guariconensis. The sequence goes on along the minus strand of NZ_FMYX01000003.1, from coordinate 507,126 downwards.
TTCAGGGACGGCGACGTCAGGCACGTAGCCTGCGTCTTCCTGGATGGCATGGAGGATCGGCAGCAAGGCACCGGCGGTGTCCTTGTAGCGCTCCAGCACGCGCTGGATCAATGGCAGGTGAAGCGTCTCTTCAGGCATACAGCGGACCTCGGCATCACGGACCGCTGCAGGGCAAGCGTCCGGCGTCTTCTGCTGCGGCGCACCGTCCATGTCACGGTCACATGGTCACCGGGCGCCCTCCGTACCTAGGCCCTGCGTCTGCGCGCAGTGGGTCCGTAGGCATCCTGCAAGCATGGCACCCCTGGCGCTGGAAGGTTGCGCCCAAGCGACAGGGCTCATTCTGAAACCGACGCGGGGATGGTACCTCTGCGATCGAATCTGCCTGGCGTCTTGCGGCGCCTTGGTTTTCCAAAGCCAAAGCACAACGCCGCCAAGCAGAAGAACGATTGTCACGCCCAACGCTCTCTCAGCTGGCACTTTGCCGATATTGCATCGGCATGTGACCTGCACGATTCGAAGCCATGGGAGCGTCAGGCGCTTACATCTGTCACAACAGGTCGGGGAACGCAGCGCCAAGCAGGACCGGATCCTTCAGGATCGATGCACTGCTGGCGATATCCGGGGCCAGCCAACGGTCCTGGGCATAGGCCGGGACCCGTTCGCGCAACAACCGCCAGGCAATGTGGGTACCGGCGCCAAAGCGTTGCTGCTTGAGAAACTCGAACGCTTGGGCCGCCAACAGGTATTCGATGGCGAGGATCTGCGTACAGTTCTCCAGAGCCCGGTGCAGCTTCAACCCGGCATTGGTGCCCATGCTCAAGTGGTCCTCCTGCAGCCCGGAGGTGACGTAGTTGTCGATGACTGCCGGTTGTGCCAGCTGACGGTTTTCAGCACAGAGTGAAGCGGCCACGTACTGAACAATCATCATGCCCGAATTCACACCCGGTTGGCTGACCAGAAAAGCCGGCAAACCGCTTACCAACGGGTTGATCAGGCGATCGAGACGACGCTCGGCAATGGCCCCGATCTCGGCCACCGCGATGGCCAGCAAGTCGGCCGCCATGGCCACGGACTGGCCGTGCGGGTTGGCCTGGGAAACCACCCGGTACGACTCGGGTGTACCCAGCAACATCGGGTTGTCGGTAGAGGAGTTGAGTTCGGTCTCGATCTGCCGCGCCGCGTGTGCCAACTGATCGCGCGCGGCGCCATGCACCTGCGGAATCGAGCGAATGCTCAAGGCATCCTGGGTGCGAATGCCACGGCTGCTGGCAATGATCTCGCTGCCGTCCAGCAGGCGGCGCAAGTTGCTGCCCACACGCTGCATGCCCGGGTGCGGTTTCATCGCGATGATTTCAGGGTCGAAGGCATCGAACTGGCCACGCAGGGCCTCGAAGCTCATGGCGCCGATGACATCGGCCCATTGGCTCAAGCGCGTGGCGTCGTCCAGGGACAGGCAGGCCAGGCCGGTCATGCACGGGGTGCCGTTGACCAAGCACAGACCATCCTTGGCTCCCAGTTTCAGCGGTGACAGGCCGACCTCGGCCAAGGCTTGCTGCGCCGGCACGATCTGGCCACGGTAGCTGACCAGGCCGACGCCCAACAAGCTGATACTGATATGGGCCATGTGGGTCAGGTAGCCCACCGAACCCTGTTTCGGCACCTGCGGGGTGATGTGCTCGTTGAGCAGCGTCAGCAGCGCCTCGACCACCTTGCGCTGCAAGCCGGAACGGCCCTGGCAGAAATTGATGATCGCCGCGCACATGATCGCCCGGGTCTGTTCGTCCGACAGCGCCGTACCCACGCCGCAGGCATGGCTGAGCAAGGTGTTGCGCGACAGCTGGCTGAGTTGTTCGTCCTGCAACGACACATTGCACAGGGCGCCAAGCCCGGTATTGACGCCATAGGCGCGCTCACCGCTGGCAACGATGCGCTGGACGATCGCCTGGGCGTTCTCGATCCGCGCCCAGGCCGATGGGGCCAGCTCAAGCTTCGCCCCATGCCGCGCCACGGCTACCACATCCTGCCAGCGCATAGGCGCTTCGGCGATGATGATTCTTTCGGCAATCGACATACACGCGGTTCCTTAAAGCGAAGCTACGCGGCGTTGCACGAAACGATCGACGTATTCGTCCGCAGGCTGGTAGAGAATTTCCTTCGGTGTGCCGACCTGGATCAGGCGACCGTCCTTGAGAATGGCAATGCGGTTGCCGATACGCACCGCTTCATCCAGATCGTGCGTGATGAAGACGATGGTCTTGTGCAGGGTTTTCTGCAGCTCAAGCAACTGGTCCTGCATTTCGGCGCGAATCAGCGGATCGAGCGCACTGAAGGCTTCGTCCATGAGGATGATGTCGGTATCGGCGGCCAAGGCTCGGGCCAGGCCGACGCGTTGACGCATGCCACCTGACAACTGATGCGGGTACGATTTTTCGTAGCCCTTGAGGCCCACGGTGTTGATCCAGTGCAGCGCTCGCTCAGCGCACATGGCCTTGCTCTCACCACGGACTTTCAGGCCATACGCGACGTTGTCCAGCACGGTGCGGTGCGGCAACAGGCCGAAGCTCTGGAACACCATGCTGATCTTGTGCCGGCGGAATTCGCGCAGGGCTTGCATGTCGTATTGCAGGATGTTCTCGCCATCGACCAGGATCTCGCCGCTGGTCGGCTCGATCAGGCGGTTGAAATGACGCACCAGGGTCGACTTGCCCGAACCCGACAGCCCCATGATCACGAAGATCTCGCCGCTGCCGATGGACAGCGAGAGATCGTTGACCCCGACCACGCAGCCGGTTTGGGCCAGCACCTGATCCTTGGCTTTTTTCTGGCGGATCATTTGCAGGGCATCTTCGGCGCGAGCACCGAAAACCTTGAAGACATGCTTGACTTCGATCTTGTTCATCATCGGCTTGTCGCTCATTTGCCCACCCCATGCCGTGGCCGGCCATAGGCCTGGGTAATACGGTCGATCACGACCGCCAGAATCACGATGGCCAGGCCCGCTTCGAGGCCGCGGCCCACGTTCAGGGTCTGGATGCCGACCAGCACATCTTCACCCAAGCCACGAGCACCGATCATCGAGGCGATGACCACCATCGACAGGGCCATCATGGTGGTCTGGTTGATCCCGGCCATGATGCTCGGCAATGCCAGTGGCAACTGCACGCCGAACAGTTGCTGCAGGCGATTGGCACCAAAGGCATTGATCGCCTCCATGACCTCGCCGTCCACCTGGCGAATGCCTAGATCGGTCAGGCGAATGAGCGGCGGAGCGGCATAGATGACGGTGGCAAAGATCGCCGGCACCTTGCCTAGGCCGAACAGCATCAGGACCGGAATCAGGTACACGAAGCTGGGCATGGTCTGCATGATGTCGAGCAATGGCATCAGCACCGCCCGCAGCCGATCGTTACGCGCCGAAAGGACACCCAGCGGAATGCCGACCAGGACCGAGATCAGCGTGGCCACCAGCATCAGCGCCAAGGTCTGCATCAGCTTGTCCCACAGGCCTACCGCACCGACCAGGAACAGCAAGCCGACGATCACCACCGTGGTCACGACTTTACGGGTGGAGTGCCAGGCGATGCCCGCGACGATGGCCAGGACCAGCCACCAAGGAGTTGCGCGTAGCAGGCCTTCGAGGTTGACGATGGCCCACAACAGAGTGTCGGAAATGTGCCGGAACACATCACCGTAGTTGCTTACCAGCGCATCGACCCAGCCATTGACCCAGTCGGCAATGGAAAACGTGAAGTTTTTCGGAAACATGGAATTGTCTCGAGCAAGTGCATGGAGCGGACCGTCGCGTGGCCTGTCCGGCAGGAGCCGGACGACCCCACAGGCTCAGAGTGCTGCGCCTACCTTTTTGGCAGCGTCTTCGCTGACCCAGCTGTGCCAGATTTCGGGGTGTTCCTTGAGGAACAACCTGGCCAGCTCGGGCGACTCGATACGGTCCTTGCTCATGCGCGCCAGGTTCTGGTTCAGCAGGTCGATCGGCAGATTGATCTTTTCGAGCACCGCCACCAGTTCCGGCGCCTGCTCGTGGAAGGCCTTCGACACCCCAACCTTGATGGTCACGGATTTATCCACACCGGGTTGCTCGTCCAGCTTGACCAGGTCGGCCTGGCCCATCAGCGGGGTCGGCGACCAGTAATAGAACAGGATCGGCTCGCCGCGCTTGTAGCTCGACAGAACGGCGGCATCCAGTGCCGGGCCGGTGCCCGGGCGGAAGTTGGTATAGGCGTTTTCCAGACCATAGCGCTTGAGCATTTCGCTGTTGTCCAGCTCACAGGTCCAACCAGCCGGGCAATTGTAGAAGCGCCCTTTGTCCGGCTCTTCCGGGTCCTTGAAGACTTGGGCGTATTGCTTGAGATCGGCGATGCTCTTGAGGTTTGGCGCCTTGGCTTCGAGATTGCGCCCGGCATCGCCTTCGATCACATAACGCGGCACATACCAGCCTTCGACCGCACCAACCACCGGCGAGCCGATGCCGACGACCTTGCCGGCCGCCGCAGCCTTGTTCCAGACCTCGCTGCGCCCTACCCACTCTTCAGCAAACACCTGGATATCGTTGCTGCTCAAGGCGTTTTCCATGGAAATGGAATTACCCGGCAGGCTGTCGGTATCACAGCCATAACCATTTTTCAGCACGAACTGCATCACGTCGGTGAGCAGCATCCCGCTTTCCCAGTTCAAGCCGGCGAATTTCACCGGCTTGCCAGACTCGCACCAGCCGGCCGCCTGGCTGACGCCAGCGGACGCCAGCAGCCCGAAAGAAAGTGTCGTAGTCAGCAGAGCCTTTGTAATTGTCATTGTGACGCTCCCAAACAAGAACATTGATTGCAGTAGTCGAGGGCATCCGGCCCAAAGAGGGACGCCAGACTGGCTGAGGACCCTTGCCTTGGTGAGCACTGCGTGGGCGAAATATTTCATAACCTAAAAAAAGGATAAAATAATAAGTACTGATGCATCACAAAGGTAAAACCTATGAAGTTCACACTGCGGCAACTTCGCTATGCGCTCGCAGCGGCCAAGCACGGAAACCTGACCACTGCCGCCATGGAACTTCATGTTTCACAACCCTCCATCTCGGCGGCTATCACCGAACTGGAGGAGGTGCTGGGTCAATCCATCTTCATACGCCAACGTGGCCTTGGCATATCGCTGACCCCTTTTGGTCGTACCGTCATGGTCCAGGCCCGTCGCGTTCTGGCAGAAGCTCAGACCTTTGCCGAGATCAATACCAATGCAGGCGAGTGCGTCGGGGAATTGGTGGTGGGATGCTTTGAAGACCTGGCGCCCTACTGCCTGCCACAAATCGTGCGACGGATGCAGGAGTCCTGCCCAAGGGTCACTGTCGATATGCGCGATGGCAGCTTCGATTATGTTGGCAAGCGGCTGGCTGAGGGGGCGATAGAGTTGGCGATCACCTACGACCTGGGTTTACCGCCGAACACTCAATGCACTCAACTGTGTCAGTTGACCGCTCAGGTACTGCTCTCGGCCGATCACCCACTGGCCAAACAGTCGCGTGTCAGTCTCAAGGCGCTCTCCGAATACACCTTGGTCGTCACCGATCAGGCCCAAAGTTGGCAGCATGTGCTAGACCTGTTCAGCTTTTACGATCTGTCACCCGCGGTCGTGCACCGGGTGCGCACGTTCGAGTTGCAGCGTAGCCTCGTCGCAAATGGGTTTGGCGTTGCGCTGATCTACACCCGGCCGTTTGGTGACCGCAGTTATGACGGTCAAGCGCTGGTATGTCGGCCGACCGAGGAAAAACTGCCAACGCATAGCATCGTGCTGGCGCATGATCAGCGCTATCCGTTGACGCCTTCGGCTGAGGCGTTCAAGGAGTTGGCGGTGGCCTGGTTCGCGGAAAGACCGTCGTTTGCATCCGAATGAACAACGGGTGGGCAAGCCCTGATTGGTCGATGGCCTACCACTGCTCGCGTCCACCGGCACCTGCAGAGACACCTCAGAGACAACACTCCACCAACCCGGTCTTCCGTCGCTTCACCCAAGCCTGCGCTGCCTGCTTGCGGGCGAACGTCTGGGCTTCTTGGTAGACTAGGGCACCGTTTTTCTCGAGGCGGATCTGGACGGTATCGCTCACCGTACCATCGGCCTTTTTCCTTGCTCTGATCGTTGCCCTATTTTCGATGGTACGAGCGTGATTGGCAGTGGTACATCCCACCACTGTCACACCCAAAACGCCCTCAAAACCCCGGAAGATGGTACAAAAATGCGTAGACCAGAATGCCCTTAGAAACAGCCTTAACACCACAAACCACACGCCCCGAGCCCTCTCGGCGATTTAGCGTTGCACCGATGATGGATTGGGCAGGTACTTCCTAGAGCCCTTTGTGTACGCAACCTTCAGGAAGTACAAAAGCCTTTCGTACCATTTTTGTACCACTCACTTTATGACCAAGCCAGTCAGGTATTGAAAGTCAATACGGCTAAGAAATGGGACCGAACCCGCGCTGCCTTCACAGCTAGCCGCATTAGGGCCGCTTAAACCTAGTAGCCCATGATGATCAGCCGACCTTCGCTGGCCTGTAGCATCCTGATATTTTTCCCTAAATTTGCTCTACCACCCCAGACCACACTTTCCCACATATTGAAAATTCGCTCGCAAGCGTGCATCGTCCGGCTTCCACAGCCTCTCCATAAGCGCAGATCGCGACGCACGGAAAGCACATGAAAGCAAGAGATATCTTCACCCCCGGCCGCTTCCCCAGCTATACATTCGTAGATGACCATCTGGTGACCAAACGAGAGGCGCTCGAAAACGCCCTGGACACCGGATCGATGCTGATTTCAGTTTCTGGGCCCTCGAAATCAGGGAAGACCGTCTTCATCGAAGAGGCGATAGGCAAGGACAAAATCATTCAGGTGACTGGCGCAGGAATCAATACCGTAGATTCCCTTTGGAAGCGAGTTTTTGATTTACTCGGAACTGAATTGCCAACCACTCAAACCAGATCCGCCTCTACTACCAATGGTTTCTCAGCCAAAGGAAGCGCTAGCGGAAATATCTTCGTTGCCAAAGCTGGGGCGGAACTCGCAGCCAATCACACCTCGACTGACTCAGACACCATTACCTCGAATCTGACAATCGACTATTTGCAATTGCTGATCCAGGAGCTGGCTGACCAAGATCTAACTGTTTTCATTGATGATTTTCATTACATCCCTAGAGATGTCCAAGCGGAAATCGCCAAACAGATTAAAGAAGCAATCCGCAGTAACGTTAAATTCATCGTCGCCTCAGTCCCCTACCATGCGGACGATGTAATTCGAAGCAATCCCGATCTGCGGGGGCGCATTGTTTCCATTGATTTCGGTTATTGGAACATCGATCTCCTAGAGAAAATTGCACAGAAAGGCTTCGCCGAGCTGGGGATTACCTGCGACACCACTATGATTCGGATACTTGCCGATCAGGCTGCGGGCTCGCCACAGCTGATGCAGTATCTCTGTCTCAACTCTTGCTATGCAACAGGGGCACGAGAGAAGGTTCTTACAACTCACATCATTCCAAACGATCAAAGCTTACTTGAGCGTATCTGTAAAAGTACCGTCCTCTCTACCGACTACAGCTCTGTTGTCGACAAGATGATGGAGGGACCACGGGTACGGGGCTCTGATCGGATCAGCCATATGCTAAAGGATGGGAGTACCGGCGACGTCTACTCCTTGCTTATCAAATGCCTCGCAATCGATCCTCCGCAGCTGACGCTACGTTATGATGATCTCGTGGCTCGAGTGAAATCTCTGTGCCAATCCCAAACTCCGAGTGGTTCAAGCATTACTGGTGCCTGCAGTCACATGGCCAAGATCGCTAATGATTCGGCCGGTGAGAACATCATTGAATGGGACGGCGATAATGACGTGCTGGACATCCGCGACCCTTATTTGCTGTTCTACATTCGATGGGGTGAGATTTTCAGCTGAAGGCTGTTGGCCTTAGCTATACATACACCAATTGTGCTGGGGTATTAACCAGAAAAAGCGCCCAAGCCCCGTGTACAAAGGGCTTGGGCGCTTTTTTATGCCTGCTGCGAGATCGCCCAAAGGGCATAGAGGGGCATAGAATGGCGCTCGGTTTGCCCCATTTTTGCCCCACGGTATCGTTAGTGCCGCGTGCGGTCATCCGCCGATCTGAGCTGATATTCCGTCACCGCTTGGTACAACGAATCCGCGATCAGACGCAGCCGCTCAATCTCAACCGCTGGCCGCCCTTCAGCCTCAGCTTGGTGATACGCACGTGTGGCCTCTATGGCTTCTCGTATCAACTGCTCGCCGGCCTCGACTACCCCTTCCAGTGTCTTTTTCACCCGTCGCTCCAGCCTGCATTCAAGCTGCATGTTACTACCTGAGCCTGCCGGTATAACGATTTTGCATGGGGAGATCCAACCCTTATACTGTATGGATATACACATAAGGTAATCCAACCCATGTCTGCAGACGTAATCGACCCGCAACCCATTCGATTAGTCCTGGATGACGAACAGCTCGAGGCCATGGAGTGGCTGAAGGAGCAATTGCCGCTCGGCTTCCTGCCCGGGCACTGCGCCGAGGCGCGCTCCATGCTGGGCTGGAGCGTAGAAGCCTTGGCATTCCGATCCGGCGTGTCCCCTCGAGCAATACGGTGCATCGAGAACGGGGCCGAGCTGCGCCGCGTCACGATGCAAGCGCTCGCATTCGCCATGGAGGCGGAGGGCCTGGTGTTCTTCCCCGGCCACCCTCCTCTGCGCGCTGGCAACTGCCGAGGGGCTACACCCGACCCTAGGACACGGGACGACTATCACCTGCTCGAGTGACGGTCGCGCTCAGCGCACCCGCCATAGCTGATCGATCCGTGTCGTGTATGAGCGGCTCATCATCTCGCGGCGCATACCCCAGTCGGGGGTGCGGGGGACGCTAGCGGTGCGCATTGTGCCGCGCCCGTACTTCCCATTGATCTCGTCCAGCACCGACATCAGCCGGTCACAGGCCACCGGCTGTGTAATAGCGAATAGATCATCGGTGAACTCCCCCGGCTGCCGCAGATCCATCAGCAACACCTCGGCCTTGCTGTAACGGAACCCCGGCCGGTAGACCTGCTCCACAGCCTCGGTGGCCGCTCTGGTGAGCAGCAGCGTATCGTTGGTGGGGTAAGGTAACTCCACCAGGGCGCCCTTGGCGTACTTGGCTTCGTCCGGGTTGAACATGCCAGTACGGATGCTCACCCGCATGCGCTTGCACACCGAGCCCTGCGCCCGGAGCTTCTCCGCCGCTCGCCCGGTGTAGGTGGCCACCGCCTGTTTGATCGGCGGCAACTCGGTCAGCCGCTTGCCGAACATCCGACTGCAGCAGATCTCCTGTTTGGGTGGAGCCGCCTCCTCGAGCTCGAGACAAGGCGTTCCCGCAAGCTCCCTGGCCGTCTTCTCCACCACAACACTGAACTTCTGGCGCAACGTCCACGGGTCCGCCTTGGCCAGATCCATCGCCGTGCGGATCCCCATCGCCTCGAGGTGGGCAGTCATTCGCCGACCGATGCCCCAGACCTCGCTGACTTCTGTATTGCGAAGGACCCAGTCACGCTTGAACGGGTCGCAGATATCGACCACACCCCCGGTCTGCTGCTGCAGGCGCTTCGCCGTGTGGTTGGCCAGCTTCGCCAGGGTCTTGGTGCGAGCAATGCCCACACCTACCGGGATGCCGGTGCACTTGAGCACCTTGGCGCGGATCTGCCGACCGAGCTGAGTCAAATCACCCTGGATACCTGACAGGTCCGCGAAGCACTCATCGATCGAATACACCTCTGCAGCCGGCACCATCGATTCGATCAGGGACATGACCCGCTCACTCATGTCACCGTAGAGTGCGTAATTCGAGGAGAACGCCACGATCCCATGCCGACGCAGCTTGTCCTTGATCTGGAAGAAGGGTTCGCCCATTTTGACGAACGGCTTCGCATCATAGGACCTGGCGATCACGCAGCCGTCGTTATTGCTCAGCACTACGATAGGGGTTTTGGCCAGATCCGGCCGGAACACGCGCTCACAGCTCGCATAGAACGAGTTGCAATCGATCAGGGCGAACACCGGTTCACTGGGCATGATTGCGCACGCTGTAGCGAACCACGCCCCAGATCACCAGGTCATCACCCTCCATCACGTGCCTGGGCGGGTAGGCAGGATTCTCCGACTGCAGGATCACTACGCCATTGCGTCGGTACAACCGCTTGCATACGGGCTCGGTATTGATCGCGGCGATCACGATGTCGCCGTGCTCGGCATCGCTGCTACGGTCTACGATCAGAAGGTCACCGGAAAAAATGCCGGCTCCCTGCATGCTGTCGCCCTCGACCTGGACCAGGTACACATGCGGCGCACGCAAGTCGAACAACTCATCCAGGGAGATCTGCCGCTCCATATGATCCGCAGCAGGCGAAGGAAAACCGGCGGGCACGCGGAACGAGTAGACGGGCAACTTGGTGGGGCCACCGGTTGGCATTCCCAGGATTGTGATGGACATGATGGACTGACCCAGCAAAACTGTATAAACATACAGTTAACTGGTAGATCGGGCTCCGGTCAATGCCCGAGCTTGCAGATCCCGATAAACGCTTGAGGTGGACTATGTGTGGGCGGTACTCGATCTACGATGCAATGGACGACTACCTGCGCCATCTGGCTGCGGATCGGACGGTTATCAACGGTTACGACCATGAGCGGATTAATCGCTACAACGTCGCACCCTCTACCCGAGTTGAGCTGATCCGGCAGACCGCCGACGGCCTGCGGGTAGATCGCGTGAAGTGGGGATGGGCGCCCTTTTGGGCGAAAGGGAAGCGTCCCGACCCGATCAATGCGCGGGCCGAAACGGTGATGACGGGAAAATTCTTCAAGGCGTTATGGCCAGTAGGGCGCGCCCTGGCCCCGGCGAACGGCTGGTTCGAGTGGATACCCGATCCAGCTGATCCGAAGCGCAAGCAGCCCTACTACATCACAGCCGCCAACAACGAGCCGCTGTTCTTCGCAGCCCTGGCAGAAGTCCATGGCGGACTCGAGCCTGACGACCGCGACGGCTTTGTGATCATTACCGCTGCAGCGGACGAGGGCATGGTGGACATTCACGACCGCAAACCACTGGTCCTCACTCCCGACCTGGCCAGGGAGTGGATGGCCCCCACCACAACGGCCGAACGCGCCGAAGAAATCGCACGGAACGGCTGTCGCCCTGCCGCTGACTTCAAATGGCACCCTGTCAGAAAACTGGTGGGGAACGTGCGAAACCAAGGACCGGAGCTGATCGGCCCGATTCCCTGGCCCCCGGCAAAATGTCAGGACCATGCTTGAATCAATAAAATGAAAGCCTTGTCGTATTGATTCAGACCAGCTTTGACACGAAATCAAGGTCTTTTTTATGGAGCTGTCGCGTCTAGGTCGAAGCGAATAATCGACCACTTACAATAACGGAAAATGCCCACATGAAACACACTGAAATTAAAAACCATAAAATTATAACCATCGCATTTACTCTCGCCATCTCCAATCTAGTTCATCAACAATCTTACGCTAAAGATCTTTATACATCTAACCGATGCCTCGTATCAAAAGCTGTGAACCTTGAGAACTCTCCCCCTGCTGGCCTAATACTAACCTGGACCGGGGCATGCCTTAATAATTTCATCGATGGAAAAGGTTTACTAACAGCAAAAAAAGGCAATCATGTAATTTTCACATACGAAGGTTACGTGCTTGCTGGAGAGCTAAGCGGCCGCGGGTCAATTCAATGGCCAGCCCTTAATACCTCCTACACGGGCGAATTTGCCTCAGGAGGAATAAACGGCAGAGGAGTATATAGATATGACGACGGGGGAATCTATGAGGGCGACCTGCAAAAGGGAGAGCCCGAGGGCCATGGAAAAATGACATGGCCGGATCAGTCATACGAGGGGGAATGGAAAAACGGTTTAATCAATGGGAAAGGCGTCTATCGTTTTCCAGATGGGCGAGTTTACGAAGGCTATATGGTCAACGGAAAGCTCAACGGACAGGGAATTATGCGTTGGCCGGGGGGTAAAGAGTCGTACCAAGGAGAATGGAAAAACGATAAAATGAATGGAAAGGGCACCTATAAATTCGCAGATGGCAGAATTTATGTAGGCAATCTGAAAAACGATTCATTCGCCGGCCCTGGAGAATTAACGTGGAAAGACGGATCGTCATACACAGGCAATTTTAAAAACGACGAACCCCATGGAAACGGAATACTTCGCACACCCGACGGAGAAACAAAAAAAGTCCACTATACAAACGGAAAGCTATCCGCACAAAACTCATCTAAAGAACCTAATAAACCAAATCCAAAATTTAGCAATAGCCTCGGCCAACGTTGCCCGTGGTCGATTGACATATCAGACATAATGGGCAGGCCGTATTACGAAGGCTACATCAACACCTCTAACTCCTATCAAAGAAAGGGCCACATTCAAAGTTTAGCCGAATGGAAAGAAGCTATTCGATACGCCTTTTCAATAGCCGAACAGACCTATAGAACTTATTTTTCCAAAGGCAATCTAACTGAAGAAGAAAGCAGGACGCTTGAAATTAGCAAGCGCAGCTCAGAAACATTAGGCTGCTGGCTAATGAACGCAGATGATATTTTTGAGGAGTATTGCAGCTTCTTAATGACTTATAACGGCCCTACCGATAAGCGAGTAGGCGGTTTTATTTTCCCTGAGGATCAACCCTGCGACCTACGCAAGGCTCACTCTTCTGCAGTGAGAGCAAAATGGAAACAAGAAAATGATTTCATACAGGACATTATAAGGCCTTAACATTCGCAAAGGAAGGCGGAAGAACTCCGCCCAAAGTCACTGATAATTACTTAAAGTTTTAACATAGGCCTGACACGCCCGCAGGGCAATCAGTCCTCGGTCGCCTTCATCGGTGACGGCGACAATTCGTTGAGCATGCGCTCGGTCAAGTTCGGCGCGTACGGTTCCATGAACCACGCCTCCGGCGCCGGGGGCTTGTCGCAGCCCACCGTCACAACCCTGGGCGGCAACGGATCCGGCATTGACAAGGACTGACAGCCGCAGGTCAGCAGTAGCAAGGCGGTCGCGCAGGCGAGCCTGAGCTTGTTGTGCATCGTTCATCTCCTTCCAATGTGCCTGGTCCTGCGCCTGCAGACGCGCCTCCAGTTCACGGCGAGCAGCCTGCTGCACCGCCATCTGATCGAGGGCCGCTGATGCGGCTTCCTCACGTTCGCGGGTATGGACGCGGTCCTTCTCCGCCAGTTGCTTGCCATAGTCCGCAGCCTGCTCGGCGAGCTGTGTGCGATAGGCGTTGTCCTGCCAAACCCAGGCGGCACTGCCGGCGATGACGGCACCGAGCATCAACGCCGCCAGCGTGACCTTGCTCACTGCAGCACCTCAAGCGCTCGCTTGTAGAGCGCCTCGCGATCCTCGAGGCCATTGGTGCCGCCGTTGATGCGCTTGGTGATGGCCACGAAATCACCCTTGTCGGCCAGGGTGTTCAACCCCTCCTTCTGCCAGAACCAGCCCGCCGACAACGCGGCGTATACCGGCTGCTCGAGCAGCTCCGGGGCATTGAGCAAGCGGCTGTCGCCGAACAAGGCCTCGCTGCAGGCTTCGTAGTTGTGGTGGCCGGTGACTTGGATCAGTCCACGGCCACGGTACTTCTGCCCGTCGCCATCAGCTTCGGGCGTGTTGCCCAGGCGCCGGGCCAGACGCCCGGTGTCGTACTTGGCCAGGTACTTGTCATTGCCCAGCTCGCGCACGTAACGCAGCTGCCCCGACTCGTGTCCGATCTGGGCGATGAACGCCGCCATGCGCAGCCGGGTGATGATGGCGAACTTGCCCATGGTGGCGTTGAGGCCAGGAACAAAAACGCCGGCTTGGCGGCCGGCGTTGGGGAGGATCTGCAGGAGCTGTTTTTCAGTGATAGGCATTGCGTGTAATCCTTCGTGTGGACATAAAAAAGCCGGCGACTGCCGGCGTTATCGAGGTTGGACTTCCACCACCTTGAGTGGCTTCTTCTCCTTTTTCTTCTTGCCAGCGGCCTTGGCCTTGCCCTGTTTGCCGGCATTGCACTCGACCGTGGTGGTCCACCCGGCCTGCGTGAACACCTGCTCCACGCTGTCGACCAGGTACTCACCGTCCAGGCCAGCTTTGAACCCCTGGGCGTTGATGCGGCGCTCGGCGAACAGGTCGGTACGCCCCACCATCTCCAGGCGCACCCCTGCAGTGCTGCGGTTGAACGCCGCCAGACGCGCCTTGGCGGCCTGTTCGGCGGCGCCCTTGTCGGGGTAGATGTGGCGGTCGGTGTGGACAGCCGGCAAGCCTGCAGGCGCTTCATCGTTGCTCAGCTCGATCACAGTCAGCGCACCCGACTTCTTGTCCTGATGCTTGGTCTTGACCGCCTTCTGCGAGCTGCGATCACCGAACTTGAACGAGTACCGGCTGACATCCGCCCGGGTGATCGTGATCATGGCCAGGGCTTTGCCGCTCGCGCTCTGGCTAGCCTGACGCGGCATGACCAGCAACTTGCCGTCGGCCACCTTCGCCGTGCAGTCGTACTGCCGAGCCAGGCGCGTAATGAAGTTGAAGTCGGATTCGTTGTTCTGATCGATGCGGGCGACCTTGGTCTGCACCGAACAGACCGGCGTCCAGCCGTTGCGGGCGGCCACGTCGCGCACGATCTGCGCCAGTGGCACGCCTTCCCAACTACCGCTGCGCGTGGTCTTGCCGCTGCCGCGCATGTCGCTGGCCTTACCGCGAATGGTGATGGTGTCGGGCGGGCCGGTCACTTCGACCTCATCGACGGTGTAGCTACCCAGGCGTGCCAGGTTCTGGTCATAGCCCAGATACACCTCGATCTTGGCACCGCGCACCGGCAACGACACCGCCTGATCGCGATCATCGATACGCAGCTCGAACTCGTCCGACTCCATGCCGGGTTTGTCGGAAGTGCGCAGCAACAGCAGGCGGTCATTGATCAGCGCCGTGATGTCCCGGCTATCAGCCACGATACGAAAGCTGGGTTTCATGCATCCTCCAGAAATGATGAGCCCCGCACGCGGCGGGGCTCGGGGTACAACGTGGGATCAATCCCACAGCATGATCGTCTCGACTGTCGTGGGCGGCAGATCCGGGAAGTGGATCAGCAGCCCCGCACGGTAGGGCTGCGGCTCATCCGCCAACCCTGGATTGGCCTGCAGCACCAACTCCACGGTGCCGCTCAAATGGCCGTAATAGCGCTGACAGAGAGTGTCGAGCAGATCTCCATCAGACGCTCTGCAGGTCGTCGCCATAGCTCACAAACTCCAGACTGAAGCCTTGTTTCCGAGGAATCCCACCGGCCAGCAAGCTGGCTTGCTCCTCATCGATGCTGGTCAGGCACCAGGTGCCGAGCACTTCGCCGTAGCCGGTGATCAGGCTCAACGGCTGAAGCTGCCGACCGATACTGCGCAGCGTCTGCAGCTGACCCAGGCCGCCCTTGAAGAGGGGGTAAATCGCCCCCTTGAGCGAGATCTTGTCGTCGCCCTGCCCTGTTGCCTGCTGCGCCGGGCTTCGCGTCAGGCGTTCCTGCGAGGCCCAGCGGAAGCTGGTTTGCCGGCGCAGTTCATCAAACGCAGCCGTATCAAGGTTGAAGTAATACGGCTTCGCCTTCGGGTCCAGCGGCTGCAGGATCAGCAGGTGCGGGAATGGCTTCACCGCCTCAGCCGCGGGAGTCAGCTCGCCGCCCAATGCCCCGGTGGGGAGGATGTTGGCCAGCGACGGGCTGACCTTGCCCGCGATCCGGTTGATGGCGGCTCCAGCCCTGGCAGCCTGCTCCTTGAGCGCACCGATGCGCTCCTGCACCTGACTGGCCGCCGAGACGGCCCGACTGTACATCGAGGCCACCTGCCCCACTCTGGCCTGCGCGGCGTTGATCGCCCGCATGGTCCGCTGCAGCTTGGCACCCACGGCCGGGCCAATGATCGGCAGGTCTTCCAGCTCTGAGGCCGCACCGGTCATGTCGCTAACCGCACCGTTGAGGGGGCCAAGCATGCCGTCGAGGCTCGTCCGGCCCGCCTCGCCGGCTGCAACAACCGACTTGAGCGCCGACCCCATTGATTCCATGTAGCCCATACCACCTCCTTAAACGTGAGCAGGATCGAACAGCTGGGTAGAAGACTGACGAGCCGCCTGCTCCCGACTGAAGGTGTCGAACATCGCCCGCAGCGGCCCCTCCATCTCACGGACCAGCTGTGCCGGATCCTTCACATCCCCTTGCACGTTGATGGCCATGTTCGGCGAGAACGCGAACGACTGATCTACCTTCGGCGGCTCCACCTTGGGCGCTGCCGCCTTGGCAATCTCTGGGACACTGGGTGCCGGCGGCGAAGCCTTGGCCAACTCGCGGACCACATCGCCCGTCGCCGGACCCTGCGGCGGCACCAACCCCGCTCCAGGGAACCGCACACGGTTGGCAGTCAACGCTGGCAACAGGAAGGGATCCTTGGAGTTGGGATCAAGCGGGTCGTAGGACACGGCCGGTGCAGCTGGTGTCGACGGCGGGTCGGCCTTCTTGGCCACCATGGTCGGCGCCTCCGGCTTGGCCTCATCGCCGCCGAACACCTTCTTGCCCAGATACCCACCGACAGACTCACCGCCGATACCACCCAGCACCGCGCCAATGGCGCCACCGACCACCCCGCCGATGGCGGTACCGATGCCGGGCACGATGGAACCGATCAAGGCCCCGGTCGCCGCTCCCGCAGACCCGCCCGCCCAGGCGCCTGCCAGGCCACCCGCGACGCTGCCATAGCCCTCTGCCTTCTCATCCCGCGTTTCGGCATTGAGCGCGGTATCGATGACACCGGGGATGGCATCGACCAGCTTGCCACCTGGGATCTTCGACAAGCCTCTGGTAATACCGCGCAGGCTGCGCACTGTTCGACCGATGGCCTTCCCATCCAGCGCCCCCGCTGCCTCGCTGGCAATCGTTGCCATACCCGGTGTCGCGACTCGAGGCGCTGGCACCCGAGTGTTGCCAAACGCTCCACCGGTTTGCCGACGCGCCCGACGTCCACGACGACGCTTGCCCGATGCTCCGGCGTCGGCACCGGCCGGCGACCCAAGGCCTCCGATAGCACTGGCATTGACGACGAAGACTCGTTGCGGATCGTCGCTACGGCCAGGGTCATTACTGGCCGGACCGCCCAACACCTTGCCGAGCACACCAAGGCCTGCGTCCACCACCTTGTTACCGGTGGCGGGCAATTCGCCGGCACCGCCACCGCCCAGGCCCCGCTCCATGCCCCGGCCACGCGCAAGATTGAACACGCCACGCCCGATACGGACTGCGCTACGCGCCGTGAGGAAGGTCATGACCGCAGCAGCGACTCCCGAGACACCCAGAGCCAGGCCCGGCAACCTGTCGGACAGGTCGGTGACGACGTGGGCCGTCTTGGTCAAGCCGACAGCGAGCATGTCGGTCGCCGGACGAATGGCGTCGCCAATGCTGCGCATGGAGTCGTCCATCGCCTGGCCAAGCTCCGACCAACGCTGCGCAGAGGTTTCACGGCGCTCGGCCAGGTTCTTGTCGAGGATCCCGGCGACCTTCTTCGCATCGGCCGAGTCGGCTTTCAGCGTGTTGTACAGGCCCCGGTTTTGCGCATAAGCGGTCAGCGCCGCCTTGACCTGCTGGTCGGCAAACACGTCCCCGGTACGCAGGGATTTCTCCAGGGCCTGGAGAGCCTTGGTGGCCTTCTCCGGGTCGACTTCCTTGTCGATCTTGGCTTGGGCCTCCTTCAACTCCAAGGCCTTCTTCGGGTCGGTCTTCTCGATGTACTGCATCGCCAGACCCATGGACGCCTCGAAGACGTTCATCCCTTTCTGCAGTCCGGTGTTCAGGGACTTTTGGTAGTCGATACCGGCCTTTTCATAGTTCCTCTGGATGTCGCCCGCGCCGATCTTCTCCATCCAGTTCTTGAAGTTGTTGGCTGCTTCGTCGGAGCTACCGGCCGTCTTCATCTGCACCTGCAGCATGGCACCCAGTGACGTGACCGCATCCAGCCCGGTGACGCCGTTCTTCTCCATACCGGCCAGCAGCTGAGGGAACCACTTGGCCATGTCGGCGGCCTCGAACGAGCCCGCCTGCCCCTGATAGGCGATGGCCTCCAGGGCCTGCTGCATCACCTTGGGGTCGGTGATCTTGGCGTTTTGCTGCAGCGCCTGGATCATTGCCGCCGTATCGACGCCCGACGACCCTTGGCCGATGGCGAACTTGGCCGCCGTTGGCGCGTAGGCCATGGCCTTTTCGACGTCCATACCGGCGCCGACCAACTGGTTGATCAGGTCTGCCACGTCATTGCGCGACATACCGGTATCCCGTGCGGTGTCGATCACCGCCCGGCTCAACTGCGCCTCCTGCGGCTTGTTGACGATATCCGACTTGATCGCGATATCACGGATGATCGCTTGGTAGCCCGCGCTGATAGTGGTCGGTACCGCTGCCAGGCCGACACCGATTGCCGCCCGACCGAGGTTCGACTTAAGCCCGTCCTTGCCCTGCTGGATCTGCTGGTGACCTTTCAGCTGCAGATCTGCAGCTTTCGCCTCGCGCCCTAACCGCTGGTATTCCCGCGAGAGACGCCCGACCTCAACCCCCTGCTTGCGCAAGGAATCGAGATTGCTGTCGAGCTTACGCAGCAGCTTGTCGGCACCGGCAGCACCGGTATCGTGCGCCTTCTTCCACTCGGCCTGCAGGCGCTGCGTGTCGCCAATCATGCCCTTGAGCACTTTGGCCTTGTTGCCTTTTGCCTCGAGCTTGGAGATGTGGCCATCGACGGTTTTGAACGCCGATCCCAACGAAGAGGAAACGACGCCACCGAGCTCCAGCGCTATCGAGAGCTTGTTCTTTGCCATGCGCTAACCCTCAGTAGGCTCAATCCGTGAGCCACCAGACCATGTCCTCCCAGGGCATGGTCATGATTTCTGCAGCCGAAAAGCCGAGATCCCGCACTAACCGCTTGGCCATGTGCTTCTGCAACTGGGGATCAAAACTCGTCGTCCTGCACCAGGCGAAAATAGCCGGCCGAGAGGCGGTTGTAGTCCTTGAGGGCCAGCCCTTCGAGATCCTTGATGCCGACCTCGCACAGGCTGGCAAACAGGTTCAGCTCGCGCTGGTTTTCGTCGCCATTGTCCGTGGACTGGGCGGCACGAACATCGCGCACGGTCGGCGCCCGCATGGTCAAGGCGTCGACCTGTACGCCATTGGCCTCGCTGGGAGTGGAGAGTCTGACGGTAACGCGATCAGTCTGCAGCGACATCCAGGCGGGGATTTTCTTGCTCATATGTAAATACCTTTGTTTGGAAGGGGATTACAGGCCGAGGGCCTGGCGTTGCGCGGCGAGCTGGTCGACGCCGTCGATCACGCGCTTCATGCCGAGCGGGTCAATCTCATAGATCACGCGCCCTTCGACCTCGAGCTTGTAATAGGTCACAGCAACGCTGTGTTTGAACTCGGCCTTGTCGCCCGACTTCCAGTCGCCCATGTCGACTTCCTTGAGCGAGCCGCGCAAGGTGACGACCACCGGAGTGATCTTGCCCTTGAGGCCCTTGAAGGCACCCCGGAAAGTACCGTTGAAGGCTGTCCCATCGGCGAGGCCGAAGAACTTGAGCGACTCACGACGCACGCCCGTGGTGGTGAACGCCGCCTCCTGCTTTTCCATGCCCTGGTCCATTTCGACCGGGATGTCCATGCCACCGGCCCGATGCTCCTCCATCTTCAGGGTGAGCTTGGGCAGGGTCAGACTGGTGCATTCGCCCTGGAAGCTGATGCCATCGACGAACAGGTTCAGGTTGGATAGGGATTGAGGAATCATTGCCATCGGTTGCGCTCCTTAAGCGGCGGACGAGAGGACTTCGGTCAGCCACTGGTTGGTGATCTCGACGCGGAAGTTGGGGTTTTCGGCAGGCGGAACGTCGGTGAAGCGGATGTTCCAATACACCTTGCCCTGCTCGAGCTGGCTGGCGGTGTTCAACACCGGGTCTGCATAGACCTCGAAGTTGATGATCGCGCCCTGGTTCTTCAGGTCGCGCATGAAGGCCTGCAGGCCCTCGGTCACATCAGCGACATAGGTCGCGGTGATAGAGCGGTCAACGGCCCACTTGTGCCCGTAGAGGATGGCGTCCATGACGATGTCCATGGTCCGTACACGGGTGACGAAGGCCCACTTGGGATCGCTCGACAGGGTGCGGTTGCCCCACAAGCGGTAGCCGTCGTCGCGGATGATGGTGGCGACATTGGCGTTGTTCAGCAGGTTGGCCCGGCAGGTGTCATCGCCGTCGAGGAACTCCACAGAGCGCGTGGTGCCGGTAATGCCGACGAACTCCTTGTTCGACGGCGAGGCCCAGAAGCCGTACTCGCTGTCAGTCCAGGCGAACAGGCCGGCCACCCAGGCCGAGCTGGGCGCGTCGACCGTTGCATCGGCGTCGGTATCCCAGAACTGCACACCAGGGTCGACCAGGAAAGCACGCTTGGCGCCGAACTCACCCGCGTAAGCAATGGCCGCTTCGTCAGTGGTGTTCGGCCCATCGATGATGGCGATGCCGCGCAGCTTGTCGGCCAGGGCGACGAGCGCGGTACCGACGGCCTGCGTCGCGCTGTGCTTGGGCGCCACCAGCAGGCGGGGCTGCGCGTTGAAACGACTCTTGCCGTCGAGCAGCGCCTGCAGGCCGGTGCGCTTACCGTCGGCCAGCACCCCACCGATGATGGCCGAAGTCAGCTCGGCCGCATCCGCGACCTGGGCCACGCCGCACGCCACGATGACGGCCTTGGCGCGGGTATAGATGGCCCGGCAGGCCTTGGTGATCGCCGAGTTCGGCCCGAACGCTGCAACCGCCTCGCGTTCGTTGGTGATCACGACCAGATCGTTGGCCTTGGCCGTGGTGTCAGGGCCGGGGGTGAAGGTATCGACCAGGCCAATGATCGAGGACGACGGCAGTGCGATCACGCGGGCGCCGACATCGACGTTCGTTACGGTAACGCCGTGGAAAAATCCGCTCATAGAGACTCCAGAAACGAGAAGGCCCCGCAAGGCGAGGCCAGGATGGGTACAGCAGAAAAGAAAACGCCCCGTCGGTGCGGGGCGTCATTGGGTTTGTTCGGCGATCCAGAGCGGCGCCACGGGTCGCTGGGCGCTGTCGGGGAAGGCCTCGGCCGCTGGCCAATCGCGCAGCGCCTGCAGGTACTGCAGCAACTCGGCGTACTGCTCGGCGGTCAGCGTGGTGTCGCGCTGCAGCTCGACCTCGGCGCGGTGCCGCGACACCAGCCACTCATGGGCGGCGATTTCACCATCACGCCAGGAACGCTCGGCCTCGGCCGGGTCGGCTGCCAGCGGCGGCCAGAAAGCGCCGTCGTCGTAACGATCCCCTGGCGCCACTTCGGCACCACACCCTACCCAGGTCAGTGTTGGATGGAAGCGCCCAGCCGGGTCAATCTCGGTCACTTCGCGCACGGCGCCATCAACGATCAATGCCCACATCACGCCACCTCCACAATGACTTCGCCCGGCTTGCCAGCACCGCCACCTCGCGTACCGCTGGTGCCAATTCCGCCGGCACCACCACCCCCAGGGCCTACGCCTGGCAGCCCAGCCAGGAACGAGGCTGCATAGCTGGGAGCCCCGTAGCCACCACCATGGCCCAAGCTTCCATCTGTACCGGCTCCGGCAGCAGCAACCAGATGGACGATATCCCCGGTTGTGGTTCCAGACATGCCGCCGCTTGGCTGCGTGCCACCCACACCGCCCGTCGAGCTGATGTAGATGCCAAAGGACGACGCCCCGCCCGAAACTCCGACGTTTACCGCTCCAGCGGCTCCGCCCGCGCCACCGGCACCTACGGTTACCGTTACCGTGGAGACCCCGTATAGATCGAGGATGGAAGTTCCCCTTCCACCGCCCCCACCGCCGCCTTCAGCGCGAGTGGTATTGAGCGCCCCTTCGTTATGCCCACCACCACCACCGCCGCCCGTAACCGTCACGCGTGCCCGGCGGCGACCAGATCGAAAGACGGGCGGAACGGTGTAGGTGTATACGCCAGCCACGGCGTACTTGGTTACGACGGACGTTACGCTTGCCGGCAATTGGGCCTGAGCGACGCACCACCACTTGCCGGCGCCATCGCTGCGCAGGGTCAGGTAGTCGCCTGGGAAAAGCAGCTCAGTGGCGGCAATGCCATCAGCTGTGCCGGGCAGGACGATCTTGTCAGCGCCTGCCGTCACGATGCTCAGGACGTTGGCCGTGACGTCTTTACGGCGTAACGTGACCTCGACCCCGCCCAGTGCAGCGCTGGCACTCGGCAGGGTGACTGCAACAGCGCCTGCCGCGGCGTCGACCACCACATGCCCGAGCTGTTCGGCGGTCAGCGTCGTGGACGCCACAATCGGATCGACGCCGATGCGCCAGGAGCGCAACAGGACGGTGTCCAGCAGCGCCATGATGCTTGCTCGATTCATTGCATGCCCTCCAGGGCGGACAGGAAGGCCGGCGCCACGGGGCGCTGCTCGGCGTCCGGGAAGGCCTGGGACTGGGGCCAGTCGCGCAGGGCCTGGCGATACACCAGCAGTTCCGCGAACTGCTCGGCGGTCAGCGTGGTGGCCAACTGCATGTCCTGCTCGTCGCGGTGACGATTCACCAGCCACTCAGTTGATGCCACAGCTTCGTCACGCCAGGTACGCTCGGCGGCGGCCAATTCATCCGCACTGAACGACGGATCGAGCAACACCGGCAACCCGTCGTCATCATGACCTCGGACCTTGCCAGGCGTGGGGCGCGCAATGACTGCCAGGAAACGCTCCTCGCTGATGGGCACTACATCATCAGGCATACCCTGATGCACTCCCGCCAGATAAGTACTGCCTGTAGAACGACTGTAGAAGCGCATAAAGTCCCTCAGTTTCCAAAGCCAAAGTAGCGAACGGTTTGTGTCGACTCGGCATAGATCACCGCCCCGTCCTTGGTGTACGAGTTGATCCACTGGTCGTTGTATTCAGCCGCCACCGTTTGGTTGGCCTGCCCGGTCAACATCAGTCCCAGGCACTCCGTAGGAAACGCCGTAGGGAATGAGATGTTTCGAGCACCGGCAGCACCGGCAATGAATCCCCACACCAGCACAAAGCCCATCAGCCAGTCGGGGAAAATGATGTAGCCGTTCGGAGTGAAGCTCCACGCGAACCCCCAGCGCAATTTCTTGGGGGTAACGATCACGTCGTCAGCCGCTCCGGCCTTCAGCTGGTCCTGGGTTGCCACCTTGGCCGTACCCAGCTTGATTTCAGTGGCCTGAGCCGCCAGCGGCGCGAGCGCGGCAACATCGATCTGCCCCTGATTCACGGGCGCGTTCCAGGCCTTGACGCACCACATAACCGCAAGGTTGCGCGGGCGATTCTCTGCCGCTGTCGGGACTTGAAGCGAAGCGTCAAACTTGATCTCGACCGTCTGATCGGCAATGTTCGAACCGGAGACGATCTGGCCAGGGCTCTTTAGGCTGTTGGCATAAACGCCAGTGGCTTCGCCTGAATCTGCACGGCGGTAGACCTTGCCCAGGGTGCCGGACAAGTTGCGTATTGCATCGCCCTGGATCGAACCGATGGACCGGCCGGCATCGACACCGCGCCCATGGTCCCAGCCACGCAGGAACTCGCCACGTGACTCGGGCAGGCGGAAGTAACCTGCAGGCTCGCCGCCTGTGTTGAACGTCGTGCCCAGGTACGCCGCCAGGTCAGGGTACGCCGCAGCGCTCTGCAGGCTACCGTCGACCTCAAGGAAGCCAGGCGGCACGGTGCCCTTGGGAAACGGCAGCATGGTGCCCACCGGCAGTCCTGCCGAGGCGGTCAGCAGCGCGTCGACTTCGGCCTTGGTATAGGTGTTCGCCGACTGGAATGAGCTAAACGCCAGGATCTGCACCGACTCGCCAAAGTCACACGGCTGCTGCAGGGTCACGGCCTGGCCGTCCGACAGAAACTCGCTGACCTCGCGGCCGTTACGCATAACGATGACGTTGCCCACGGTATGCGGCACGGGGAACACCGCCTGCCCCACCGAGGCCTCGAACGAGAACCGCTCGAACGCCTTGCCGGCGCCGACACCGCCACCCAGCTGGAAATAGGTCCCGTCGTAGTTCAGGTCGTACAGCGCGCCGGCACGGATGTCACCGCCGACCAGATCCACCAGGCCGCCGCCCTCGGACTTCTTCACCGCCACCGCCGCCAGAGCACCGATCTTGGCCGTCACCGGGCCGGTGTTACTGGCCGTCGCCTTGAACTGGAAACGCTGCCCCGCCGCGTAGGCCATCAGCGTGGCCTCGGCATGCTTGAGGGTCAGGGTCAGGGCGTTGGCCGTACCGACCGCATCGCCCAACCAGGCCAGCGGCCCCGAGTCCTTGGCCACTGCCGAGCGCAACAGGTATTGCGGGTGCGGGTTCGCCGCGTCAGTGTGGGCCTTGAGCTGGTTGCGGGCGTACAGCTCGGCCGCTTCCCGCGCCTTGTCCACGTACTCGCGAGTCGCCAGGACAATGCTCGGATCGATCTTCAACGTGATGTTCGCCACGTTGCCGAACACGACGTGCATGCGGATGGTTTGCGTGCGGCCCGAGCCCTGGACCAGCAGCGGCTTGTAGCTGGGCGCAGGGCTGGCCACGGCAACGAAATTGCCGTTTGCATCCTCCAGGGCCAGCTCGCGAATCCACCAGCCGCCCGTCTCCGGGGGCAGGACCAGCTCGGCCACCAGCACCGCAGGGTCGGCCGGCGACGGATACAGCGCGTTGAGCTGGGCGCGCAGCACCTGGTGCACCAGGGCGGTTTGGGTCGGCTTAGGCACCGGGTCAGGGAACTGCGCCGGGTCGCCGCCGCCGTCCCCAATCAACATGTGGGTGATGCTCCAGGGCACACCCAGGGCAGCGCTGTTCGCCTGCTGGGCGATCCCGACATTGGTCAGGAACCCGCCAAATTGCGTGGTTGAGTTAGCCATTTAGGTATACGTCCAGGGTTTCTAGTGTGTGATCAGTCAGGCGGTTATGAGCGCCCACGCTGACATCGATGTCGGCGGACTCCCACGGGAAGACCTCCAGCAGCTCGCCCTCGAACACAGGCACGGCCTGATAGGCCGGCACGCGGGTTTCCAGGCTGATGTCCAGGCCGATCAGATGCCGGCTGACGGGCTTGGCGTCATCGATCAGCCGCGTCAGTTCTAGGTAGGTTTCCTCGCTGATCCCTTCGTCAGCGACGCCGACCTTGAGCGCGAAGGTGCCCGGCACGCCGGGCGGCGTCAGCTCGAACCATTCGATAATCTCGATGAGGTAGCCGAACGGCTCGACCACGCGGCGCAAGGCGCCGACGGTGCCCTTGTACTTGTGCACAAAGAACGCCGAGCGGATCACCGAGCGCTTGGTGGCCTCTGACCACGTGTCATCCCAGCGGTCGACCGACCAGGCCCAAGCGAGCTGGTACAGCAGGTGCGGCGGGCAGGTGTCCGGGTTGTAGAGCGTGCGCAGGGCCGACCGCAGATCCTCGGCGGCGGCAGCGTCCAGGGCGCGCTCCAGGGGCGTACTGTTGAGCGGCAGCAGACCTGTCATGTCAGCCACCCCGCGTCACAGTAAAGCCCTCGCACCAGGCCGCCTGGGCCTTGGTAGGGCGAATGTCGGACCAATCGGCCAGCTCCACCCGGCTGACACCACTGATGTGCAACTGAGCGTCGACGCCCGAGCGGGACACCTCCAATCCGAGACGACGACGCGGATTGATCCAGGCCGTCAAGCGGCGCTCACACTCGGCCAGTAACGCCTCGTTCTCCGGGCCGGTGCCAGCCATGTACACCGCCGCGTCGATGCGGTACGGCAGGATCTCCGCCGACTGAACCGTGACGCGATCCGCCACCGGGCGAACGTCGTCATCATTGAGGTACTGCCGCACCGTCTCCAGCAGCTCGGGCGGCGCCGCGCCGTCACCGTCCAGACCAAGCACCGTCACCACCACCTCGGCCGGGGCCGGGCTTTCCGCCGTGGCGTCAGCAACCAGGCCCGAGGCGTTGCGTGCGTGCAAGATGTAGCTGTTACGGGGACCTGCCGTGGTAAGCCCCTCGTAGACCAACTGCACCCGCTCGCGCAGGGCGTCGTCAGCTTCCAGCACAGCCGGCACTGGCGGAACCGCCTGCAGATCTTCGGCCTGGATGACCAGGCGCTGCAGCGACACGTTGGCGGCCAACTGATCGAGGTCGCTGCCCGAGGCGTAGGCCAGCAACAAGGCTTTGGCCGCGTCGTTGATCCGTGCGCGGTTCAGCACCTTGCGGTACGCGCCGACCTCTAGCAGCTTGGTCACCGGATCGCTCTCCAGCACCGCATCCCAGTTGTCACCCATGAAGTCGCGGAACGTCTCGAGATCGGCCTGGTACACCGACTCGTAGTCCAAGTCCTCCAGCACCTGCGGCGCTGGCAGTTGGGAAAGATCCATTGTCACGCGCTCACCTCCAGCACCGCGCTGTCACCGAGGTAATGACCGGTGACCTTCAGGCTGATTTGCCCATCGATCACCGCCACCACCAGGACGCGCTCCAGTTTCAAGCGCGGCTCCCAGCGCCCTAGGGCACGGGCCACCTCGGCCTGCACTGCACTTTTCCACCCCTCGTTGACGGGAAGGTCGACGTAGCGGCGCAGGTTGCTGCCGTACTCCGGCCGCATGCGGCGACTGCCCAAGGGCGTGGTCAGGATGTCCTCGATGGACTGCCGCAGATGTTCCTGGCCGGCCAGCGGCTGCCCCGTGCGGCGATCCATTCCGATCATGGGGAGTTACTCCTGCAGATGCTCGAAGTCGTTGCGCTTACGGAAGAATGCAACGGCGACCGTATCGTCAGCCTCGACCGTCACCCGCCGACGCTCCACGCTCACTTGCCGGCGATCCGGCAGGATCAACGTGCGCGAGGCGTACTGCTTGTCATAGAACGTGATCGGTTTTACCGGTACCGACTCGACCGCCTGCCCCGCCTCGGGGGCGTCTTGTTCTGGCTTGGCCATGCTGTGTGCTCCAGGCATAAAAAAGCCCGCGATTGCGGGCTTGGTTCAGTGTTTGTGGTTGGCCGTGTTTCCGGACGTGTCGATGATTCGGCCTCCGCCATTGATGTCGCCGGTCACCGTCAGCGGGCCGTTGATCTGTACCTGACCCTCCAGTGTGATGGTGGCCGCCTGGATGATTGCGGACGTGGTCACGGCAGTGATCGCGTCGTCAGTGAGCGTGGCCACCGTGCCGCCCACCGTGATCTCCACCGTGCCGCTGGGCAGCGTGATCTGATAGCGCTTGGCCTCCCAGTCGTACAGCAGCGACCCGCCGTCGTCGAAACGCCAGACCTCGACGTGGTCACGGTTGTCAGGCTGGCTGCCGGCATTGCCATACAGTCCCGGCACGAAGGTGCCCTGCGCGGGGTTGCCGCTGGGACTGAACAACACGCCCTGCTCGCCCAGGCTCGGCGCTCGCCAGTGGCGGGCCTTGCCAGCTCCCTGGCTGTGCCAGCGGACCCAGGCACTGGTCCAGTCGCCACCGTCCGACACCCGCACCATCGCGGCGGCGAGATCCACCGCCACAACGCGACACGGGATAATCAAGCCGGCGATCATGCGGTCATGCTCAGCAGAGGCGTAGCTCATGGCAGCACCTCGACTTCCATGTCAGCGGGCAGCTCCAGGTCAGCGGGCAGCATGCCGGGCCACGGCCATTCTTCCTGGCCGAGGTAGAGGATCTGGGTCCACTCGACGACCCAGACCACGAAGTTGTCCAGGTCGGGGCGGGTCCAATCGCGCTCGGCCCGCACGAATTGAGCGAACTCAACTGGCAGGCCCCAAGACTGCATACGCAGGAGAACCGCGATCTGAGCCGCAACGAAGGCCGCGACGTGCGTGCAGTTTTCCTCTTCTTGACCAACGATGACGCGGGCCTCGAACCGCGCATCCACTGCAACCTCGCCCGTTCCGGGGTCCTTGTCCGCATCCTCGAAGCCCACCAGCTCGAGCACCACAGCGGGTGGATCGATACACACCCGACCTTCTGGCATGGTGCCAACATAGACCAGGCCGGGTATCGCTTCCTTTATATGCCCCTCAATGGCGGCGTACACCTGACCGAGAGGAATCGGATCATCATCCATTGCCTGTTCTCCGTAAGAACTTCTGCAGCTCAAAGTTCAACTCTTGCTCCACGATCTCCAGCAACCGGGCATGGGCACGCTCGACCCAGGCCTCAAAGTGCGGCCGAACGTCATCCAGGGAGATCTTCGCCTTGGCCAGCGGGAAGCGACTGTCGTTCTCTGAGATCCAACCAGAGCTGGCACCACCGCCACCCGAGACATCACTGTCGGGATAGTCGTCAGCATCAAAGTGCTTGCTGGCCGTGCGAATCCAGATATCGGGCTTACCGCCATAAACGCGCTTGTAGAAAGCGCCCTGGTAACGCCGGCCAGCCACGGAGACACCGGAGCGGGATTGGCGAGGCCGGCCGGCCCGGCTGGCCTCGATGGGGTTGATACCGAACCAGAGCCGCCCCTGCCCATTGCTGGACACGGGGTAGGCTTTCAGGCGATCCCGCACCGCTGCGATGGCGATACGCTCCTGCCGGCCTACATCGCGGGCAATATGGGTGCGCAGCCAACGCAGCGTTTTGTTGATGGCCCTTCGCTGGGCATTTGCGACCGCCTTGGGTACCAGCTGGACGAACGACTGGAACCCTTCAACGTCCTGCGGATCGGCTCGCAGTGAGATCAACCGACCGTTTGCCGATTGCTTGTGATAGCTCCCGACAGACATGCTTTTTTCCTCAGCACCAGCGTTACAAGACCGTCTCCGCCTGGCTCGATGCCGGTGATCAGGTAGGCACCTCCACCGTCTTCTGCCGGTAGATCGATGACGACCTCCTGCTTGGTTTCAATGCCGACGTTATCAACGACACGGATGACCAGGTGCGGCTCACGCAAAGCCGTCCGGGTCTGGCCGAGCTTGGGCTGGAGCCAGAGCGCCGAGAACATGCCCGACACCTCACGGCCCTCGATCAGCGCAAGATCGCCCAGGACTTCAAACACCGTGTCGTCGACGTCGTCGATCAGATCCCGGAAGGCCATGGTCAGCGCGTCAGACGGATAATTGCGCGGGGACGGGTCACCAGGTGCAGCGGGTTCGACTGCGCCTCACCGGCTACGCCCTTCTTGAAAGGCATCATTTCCAGCTGACTGTAGTACGGCAGCCCCTCGGTGTTGACCGTGTCCATGTAGTCGGCCGGGGCAAAGCGGGTGATGCACAGGCCCGGCACCCCTTCCGGTACCAGGCGCGCTTCGTCGTCGTGCACAAACGAAACGCTGCCCACTTTGCCGCGATAGCGCTCCCAGGTGATGCCGCCGAACTCGAAGGACTCGCGGCCGTCGGCGCGGAGCGCCGAGGCATACTGGGTACCTTCGTAGGTTTTCACGACGCTTCTGTGCTCGATCAGATCGCGCCAGAAGTTCTTGCCGCAGAAGGCTCGCGCCCCCGAGGTGGTAGTCGCACCCAGCGCTTCCTCTTGCGCGTCCAAGGCGTCTACACACTTCACCCGCACTTTGGTGTCCGGGTTGGACAGCTCCATCGGGATGACGATGGCCTGCAGGCCAAAGCGGGCATACACATCGAGCAGCACCGTGCTGCCATCCGCATCCAGTACATAGCCACTCAAAGCACCCATACGGTGGAATTCGTGGGTAGCGTCCAGCTGGCGGCGCGCCTTTGCCAGCCGTTTGTTAACGACGTCCTGCACTGCCTGCAGTTCGGTTTGCTCACCAAACGCACGGATGCCCTGGATTTCATCCGCATGGATAGAGAAACGTTGCGGCAGGTGGACAGTGTTGAAGGGCAGCAGGATCCGCTTGCTGCCACCGACTACCAGCCCAGACGTGCCGCGCTCGCCTGCAGGCACCAACGCCAGGGTATCGCCGTCCTTTTCGATCTGGACGACCACCGAGTTAACGCCCTCCTCTTCAAACAGCCCAAGCTCCGCCAGCCGTCCTGGCACGAACGGCTGTTCGTTGATTGCCGCCGTAAGCGCCGGGACGGTAAACGCGTTGTCTTCGAAAATACTGATTTCAGCCATGAAGGCACTCCAGAAATACAAAGCCCCGCACAAGGCGGGGCTGGATAAAAGAAAGGGACGACGTCAGCGAACGATGATGAACTGCGCCGCCAGGGATTTTTCAGCATCGAGGTCCAGGCCGGTCAGCAAGGCCTCGCTGACTTCAGCCAAACGCACCACGGCGCGCCCTCGGCGCATCTCCTCGGAAGCACCGACCGAAGCGAACAGGATGCACTTGGCTGTCTCGCTACCGTCCTCGGCCTCCGGGTTGTAGGGCGCAAACTGGCCGGTGGCCGTGAGCTGGCCGAGCACCTGCCCCGCCACCAGGGCAGCACCAGGGGCCAGGTTGATGGCTTCGCGGGAGATCTTGCCCGCGCCCTCGGACAACAGGAATTCACCGGCATGCACCGGTTCGACGTAGGTATTGCTCATGTTCAGGCTCCTTGGCCGGGACGGGGTTGGATGACCTGCCGACGGGCAGACCAGATGCTACTGGGATTGGGCGCTTTCGCCTGGACCTTCTCCGGTGCGTCATCGGCCGGAGGCAGGCTATTGTCGATCTCGAAGCCCTTGCCACCGCCGACCAGCTTGTCGAACAGACGCGCCCGTACTGCGGTTGCGTCCAGGCCGGCCCGGACGTAATCGGCGGTCATCTCGGGCAAGCGGGCAGCGACACAAAGATCCCGCACCGCCTTGGCGCGGGTCAGCGCTTCCTGCACGGTGGCTTCGTCCGCCAGCTTGGTCGAGGCGATCAGCGGCTCGACCAGGTTGCTGATGCCGGCCTGGGCGCAGGCCGAAGTGATCATCAAGGCCAAGGCCGCAGAGTCACTTGCGGTCGGCGTCGGGGCGGCAGGCTTGACCTCAGGCTCAGGGACAACGGGCGCGTCCGGTTCCTCCCTGCTGGCCTTTAGCTGATCCAGCAGCGCCTGCGGGGTATTCCGATAGCGCGCCATGGTAGAGCCTTGCCCCAGGCAGGCCTGGA
Organism: Pseudomonas guariconensis; assembly: GCF_900102675.1. Lineage (GTDB taxonomy): Bacteria > Pseudomonadota > Gammaproteobacteria > Pseudomonadales > Pseudomonadaceae > Aquipseudomonas > Aquipseudomonas guariconensis. Next base: position 476,007 of record NZ_FMYX01000003.1, on the reverse strand, counting down.
CCTTCACGTCAGTGCTGACCTCATCGGCCAACCCCAACGCCAAGGCCTCCGAGGCCGTGAGCCAGCTTTCATCGTTGACCAGGCGGCGCAACTCCGCGTCATCGATGTTCGGCGCCTTGGCCTTGTAGGCCGCGACCATGGCCTCGAAGGCCTTATCGAGAACATCCGCCACCCGACGCAGATCCTCGGCATCACCGCCCACCCAGGTGTACGGGTTGTGGATCATAAGAAAGGCGCTCGAGGCCATGATCACACGGTGGGCGCCGCAGACCGCCACGCTGCCCGCACTGGCGGCCAGGCCATCGACACGACCGGTGCAACGCTCGCCCAAGCGCCTCAGCGCGTTGTGGATGGCAAGGCCCTCGAACAGGTCGCCGCCGTTGGTGTTGAAGGCCACCACGACCGGCGACACTCCATCGTCCACTGCCTTGAGATCCTGGAGGAACTGATTGGCCGTGATGCCCCAGGCTCCAATCTCGCCGTAGACATAGACCTCGATGACCTTCGAGTCGGCATCCCCTTCCTGCGCCGCAGCGGTGATCGAATACCAATGCCCATCCTCGACTGGCAGGAGGGCCTTGGCCTTGTTGAAGATGCGGAACGGCATCAACGGTTTCATGTTTTCCCCTTCTGTTCGGAGTCATCAGGCTCGTCATCAATCGCTGACAAGCCGCTGTATTGGAGGCCCAAGGCATGCGCCCGAGCGATGTCGGCGGCGTTCTCTTCGTCGACGATCTCCGCGTCGGTACCCGAGCGCAGGCACATCTCGCTGCGGGAGGTGAACCCCGCTGCGACTTCGAGCATGCGCGCCTGCACGTCCTGCACCGGCTGGATGTAGGCCCAGCCCTGCGGCACCCACCGCGTCCGCAGGTACTGGCGGCGGTTTAGGGTGTAGTCGACTATGTCCAGCGCCCCGGCCAGGAATGCCATGTCCATCCAGGCCGCCCGCACCGGGCGACACAATTGATGGACATAGACAGAGAACTGCAGCTGCTCCAGGCGGCGCCGGAACTCGTTCAGCACCACCCGGATAACACGGTCATTCACCCCGCGCATGTCGCCGGTCATCAGCTCGTAAGGCAGACCCGCACCAGCGGCGGCAGCCATTAGCTGCTGCCGCATGAAGTCGGGGTAGTTGTTGCCGCCGTCAGGCGGGTCGGAGAACTCCACCTGCTCGCCCGGCCCCAGCTCCTGCATCGTGCCGGGCTCGAGAGCCACCATGGGGGTGAAGGCATCGCGGTCATGCACGATGGCTCCGCCTGTGATCATGTCCAGGGGCGGACCACCTCCCGCTTCCGGCGCAGGCTTACGAACGAAGCCGGCGAACAGGTTGGCCACCTCCTGTCGGAACAGCACCGCGTCGTCATAGTTGTCCAGGCTGCGCAGGCGCTTGAGGATCGGCGCCAACCGGGGCACCCCGCGCAACTGGCCGGGCTCCAGCGGCTCGAAGATGTGCAGCATCTGCTCAGCCGGAACCCGCACAAGCGGGTTATACCCTGCGTTGAGCGAAGCCCTGTCGCTGGGATGGTTGCGGTAGCACCAGTAAGCCACCCGGCGCCCGATGCTGTTGAACTCGATACCGGCCCGGATCGTGTTGCCGGAGCGCGTCACCTCGAACTTGTCGTGTGGCACGAATTCAGGCGCCAGACACTGCAGTTGCAGTGGAACCGCAAGGCCGTCCTCCAGCCGGCGTGGCCGCAAGCGCACGAAACATTCACCGGACTGCTCAACCGTGCGTGCCACCAGAGCCTGCTGACCGTAGAAGTCGGTACGCTCGTCGGCGTCCGACTCGTCCACCCAGTCCTCCCACAGCTCCTGCATGGCTTTGCGCAGGTCCTTGTCCAGCAACCGTGGCTGCGGCGTGATGCCAGTACCGATTAGATTGCTGACCCGCTTGTCGATGATGTTGGCCGCATACGGGTCATTGCGTACCGCTGCCCGCGACCGCGAGCGCAGATTGCGCAAAGCCGGCATGATCAGGCTATTCGGCCCAGTGTCTGGCGCATCCCAACCCGAGGAGCGCCGCCCTTCGGCGGCGCCCTCATAGCTGGCCTTGATCCGCTCGGGCACCAGAAGCCCCGAACGCGTGGAGATATAGCGGCCGCTCACAGCCCCTTACCTCCATGGTGGAGCCGGACCACACGGGAGCGCGGGCCAGCCGCCTGGGCCAGCTCGGTGCGGATCTGATCGCGGACCTTCATGAGCTCGTCCACTGAGCGATATTCGACGGTGCGGTCGCTGTAGCGAACGATTCGTTCGCCACGCGCAATCGCACGCTCGACAGCAGCGAGTTGTGCCGGGGTGTATGCCATGTCAGCGTCTCTTCAGATAGCCGCTGCTGGAGCTGCGGCGTTGCATTGGTTGAGGTGCCGGGCGAGGTGCCAGGCGAGGCGACGACGGAGGGGCCGGTGGAGCGGGTCGAGCCGGGGGCGGTGCCGCTGACACGGGTTCGTCGTCGGCGTCATCGTCATCATCTTCGTGCTCGATGACCGGTGGCTTCGTGGGCGGGGGCTCATCAAACAGACTCGCCTGGGCCAGCGCCTGGCGCAGCTTGTCCCAGTCCTGTTCGCCGTAGCGATGCAGGCCGAGGTAGTTGGCCATGGCCAGGTTGTACACCATGAGGTCGAGCGCCTCGTTACGGTCGGCCTTACCCTTGACCCACTCGATCCGCTTGTACCCTTTCACATAGCGGGCGATCTTGCGTTCGGCCACGCACTGCTGAAAGAACTCGTCCGGCAGATCCTTCGGGAAGTGCAGCGCACCCGGCCCGGATTCGAAGCTATAACGGTTGTAGATCCAATCCTTGGCGGTATCGGTACCCACCATCCACAGCTCGGCGCCGTTGCGTTCGGTCTGGCCTTTCCAGGTGACATCCACCAGGGAGGGCCGCTGGGCTATGACCGGTTTGCCCGGCTTGCTCGCCCCCTTCAGCGCAAAGATGTTGCGCCAACGGCGGACACGGGTGAACTGGTAGACCTCATGGGTATGGTGACCACCGGAGTCGATACCGACAGCCAGAATGCCCAAGTTCACGCCGCAGGGATGGCGGTACCGAACCTTCAATCGCTCGTCCAGCAGATCCCACGTGCGCTGATCAGCCGGGTCACCTGGGATCACCTGGTGATCGATGACCCACCGCTCCATGCCAGCACCGTAACCCAGGGTCATCAACTCCAGGCGATTGGCCTGAACGTCGACCGCGCCGGTGATCACCAGCACACCGACAGGCACGGTACCGAGGACATAATCCTCCTGCAGCGCTCGCGCCTGCAGCACCTCGGCCTTGGTCTGCTCGACCGCGCTGTCCCACACCTTCGCCAAGCGGGTGTTGTAAAACACCTGCATGGGCTCAAGGTCGCCTCGATCCTGGGCGCGCTTGGCCTTCTCGAATTGCTTGGCCAGATCAGCCCATGAGGTCCAGCCGAGCGGGGCGTATAGAGCATTGAGGTGGAAACCAACTGTTTCACCGTCGCCCTTCGCGTGCGAGCGCCATTCACCCTTGGCGAGCATTTCGCCCTTGTTATGCTCCTCGATCAGCACATCGCAATCAGGGGACGAACACTTGTAGTGGACGGTCTGGAAGTCCTCGGAGTACAGCAGACGCTCCCACTCCAGCACCTGCATATGACCGCAGGCTGGACAGGGCACGTAGTAGTGTCGCTGGTCGCTTGTCTCGAACAGATCAGCGATCCGAGAGGCCCCCTTGATGGTGGGCGAGCTGGAGAAGTAAAACTTCGCGTTGCGCCCAAAGGTACTGCCCCGCGTCTCTGCCAGATCGATGGGGTCGCCCTCTTCATCGACGTCTACGTCCCACCGGTCGACCTCATCACCGTAAATGAATCGCGCAGCCAGCTCTGCCAGGTTGGAGGCCGAACCGGCCGTGGTCGCATATAGCGTGCCGCCCTCGAACTCTTTGGTATCGATGGTGTTTTGGGCACTCCGTGACCGGGCGGCCGCCACGCGGGACTTCAGCTCAGGAGTGACGTTGATGGTTTTACCGATCCTCGCAGACACCCGCTTGGCCAAGGCCAAGCTCGGCAGCAAGGTCAGGATATTGGAGGGAGACATATGGATCAGAGCCCCAATCCAATTCAGGGCAATCTGAGTTTTCATGAGCTGCGAGGCGACCATGGTGATGACGCGCTTGCAGGGGTGCGCTGGTGACAGGCAGCGCATGGGTTCACGGGCATACGGCGTACGGTCGGTGCGGTACTTGCCGGGCTCGGCGGCGCCAGTGTCACGCGGGATCCGCATGTACTCATCCGCCCACTCATCGACCCAGAGCTCCGGGTCGGGCATCAGCCCTCTGCAATACGCTTCACGGTACGCCTTAGCACCGTCTGCGTATCCGGTAGGCATAGGTTCAGCTCGGTTTCATGGCTCTTTCGAGGTCAGCGTCGTTCATCTTCGCGGCGTCCATGAAGACGCGCCGGAAGGTGTCGGTAAGGTGTTTTTCGATATCCCAGGGGTCGGTCATGCCTGCCAATTCGGCAGCTAGTTGGGGGGCGAGTCCGAACACCTGGTCTCGAAGCGTCCGCCCAGCAACGAACGCAGCTTCTTCAACAGCCTTCCGATCAACCAGGCTGCCTTGAAGCTTGTAGAAGTTCGCCTCTTCCTGCTGGGCCAGAAAGTACTCGCGGTGCGCTTTGGATTTCTGGAAGCTTCTCTCAGCACCCGAGAGCAAGAGCGACTGCGCTACCGAAGGTGTTTTGTCGGTGATTTCAGGGCCTGTAGAGGGGTCTCGCTCACGCTCAGTACGCTTTGCCTCGTGCCGTGCCGCGATGGGAGCCTTACTTGGATCGGCAGACTCATCCAACAGTGCTTCAGTTGCGACCACGTCGATTTTCCCGTCATCCGTCAGGACCAGCCTCCCCTGTTGATCTAGCTTCGTGACGTAGGATTTCGACCAGCCGCGTCGGGCTGCGAATTCAGTTTTGGTCAGAAAATGCATGTTCATCTTGCCAGTTCACCCAATGAATCCAGGGGGTTAACCAGTTCACCTCAGTTCACTAAGCTGGTGAACTGTCCGCTAACAAAGAACCGCGGGTTTCCCGCCCCGTGTTTCGCGAGAATACCCAGGGTCCCCTGCCCCCGCCAAAGCTATTGAAGCGACGGGGCCGCTTTAATACCTTCACTTTCGACCCCGCCTTGGTAAAACTCAACGTATCGATCTCGGGCATCTCCAAGAACCGCTACAAAATGCTCATCAAAGAAACCACGAGTAAACAACCTCATACCGGGAACAATGGGCTCAGGAAATTCGAACGTACGCTGCATCATCTCTGAAAAATCCTCACAGACGAGTAGGGTCATGAAAGCAATCATTCCAAGCGCCGGCATCAAAGGTACTAAATCGTTTTTCACCTTATCTGACTCGCGCCAAACTTTCACATCACCGAATGGCTTAAAGTTCAGATTCACAAGATAACCACTCTCACCAGAGAAAATAGTTTGAACCTGAGAGCCATTATGAACAATGTTATCTCTAAACTTTCTGATCTGAAGAAAAAAATCGGCATGCCTGAGATAGAAGTCAGCCCAAGGCTCTGGCAAACCAAACCGAGACTGCAACTCCTCTTTCGTGGTCAAACGATCCTTGTACCAAACCATTTCGCGAAATGAGTTACGAAGGTTTTTTTTCTCTGGAAGGTAATCAACATAAATAGTCAATTTGTTCCACAGCTTGCAAGCTATCTCTTGAAATAGATCAATCATGCTCCGACAGACGGAGAAAAAATACTCGACCTCCGTTACCACCATTCGCGAATCGCCGACACCAAGTACATCCTTAGTTTTATGAATATGGGAAATCTTAGCCAAACTCGCTGATAGATTACATAAATCATCATGCAAGCCGAGAAATGGCTTACTGACTTCTTCATAACTCGCTTTCTGAGCTATAAAATCCATAAAATGCAAATACACATCAGTTTCTTGCTGGGCGGCGTCACCAAAATAACACCCCTCTGCTGGCCAGCCATAGGTTTCGACAAAGCGCCCGTCACCCAAGGAAAGCCAAATCCTCCACTCGCCTTCTTTAAAGAAATTTAGCGAACTGCAAAATTTCCCACCTGCTTGGGACAGGTTGAGGAATGGAATGTCGTTCAGTGTGCCTATCGAGCCTTTGGTCATATTGTTCACTGACTTCGTTGGTCTGAAGTCTGAAATTTAATAGGACAGACATGGTGCGATCAATCTCAGATGGAGCCAGTTTGAGAGTTCCAGCACCCGTGTAGGGGGCGGGCCAGGGGGAGGACCCATAAAATCCGCAGCACTGCCCCCCACCCCCTGCCGGTCACTGACCCGGCTCGCCACTGCGCGGCGGCATCTCGCAGACGCCCAGGCGCTTGGCGGCCCAGCGTTCGTACAAGCCGATGGCGACATCGGCACCGGCCATCGCGGTCAAGCAACCGATCCCGCCTGCCGTCCAGATCGACATGCCTGCCGAGTAGAACAACATGATTGTGGACAAGCCACACACCACGCAGGCCCCCGACCGCAGGGCAATTCGGCGGAGCAAAGGCCAGCCCCGCACACCAGCCTTGTCGGCACGCCACATCTCGCCGGACACCCCGCCGACCAGGGACAGTACGATCACCATCCAGATCGGTGCCTCGGCCAACGCTTGTTGTTCGCTGTTCATCGAATCCCCCAAATGCAAAAACCCCGGCGCCAGGGCCGGGGTTTTCAGTGTTTGGCGGGCTGCTTTGTGCGCCCGCACGTCTCGAAGATGGGTACTTTTTACAGGTCCAGTTTCCTGGCAGCAAGCGAGTTTTAATGCCACCCGGCAATAAGGGGTAAACGCCTGGGGAATGTCTGGCAAATGTCGGGGGAATACACCACCCCGGCTTAGCTTCACTTTGGCGCTGCCCCATAGGTCTCAAAGGGGGTGGTGACGGTGGGACTTATGGAGCCCTTGAAAATCAAGGGCTGTCCCACTGTCTAACTATTTTTAACCCTTTCCCGTGTAAAGAGAGAGATTAAAACCACGCTGCGCGCAATGCGCGCGTAACGCGCTGCATGCGCCTACGTGCGCGCTTTCGTGTGAGCGGTGGGACGGTGGGACAGCCCGCGAGCTGCGCGAGCTGGAGCTGGGCTGACCTGCAAAAAATGCGGCAGGACCACAGCGGGACGGTAGGACCAAAGGTGGCGGATCATGCAGCCTTCTTCCCTCTCAACACCCCCTGAATAGCCACATGGGCCTGATGCAGGCGCTCATAGTACGTCTTTCTGCTGCACCTGCAATAAGCCATTTTCTGCTCGAGCAGGCTGTCATGGTTGCAGTAGTGTTCATGGACAATGACGTACAACTGGGGCTCCAGGTGCTTGTTCACGATGATCTCAATATCGGCAGACTCATCGAGCAGCACCCGACTTCCTCTAGTGCCTCGGATCAGGTCGCCCTGACAGTCCATGAGGAGGCCGAGCATGCTACCACCACCCGAACCGCCGAAACGCTCGCATGACGTGTGGAGCTCTTGCGCCCACAGCTTCAGCATCTCATCGATATGCTTGATCAAAAGCAGTCCTCCTTCGGCACTGGCGGCTGCTGCTCCAGGGCGCTGGTGCGCCCCCAGCCCTCGGGCTTCTGGTATGCCCAGGGGCGCTTGCCGCTCTTCGGCAGCGCGGCGAGCCGCCGACGCCGCCAACCCAGGCGGTGCATGATCGACCCCACACGCATCTGCTCGGGCTTGCCCCAGTGGCCAGGATCTAGGTTGAGCGCCTGACCCAGCACCTCACTGCCGGTAACCGTCTCACCGACCTGCGATTTCTCCAGCCAGTCAAGGATCGGCCCTTCCCATTCATCCACCACGAAGCGCTCCTCCTGCTCCTTGGTGAACAGTTCCTCTTCCTCACGGGTGACCCACCAAATGTCACCGGCCTGATAGCAGAACATAGCCTCGGCCCACAGCTGGTCACGGACTCGGCGCAACGCCTCCAGATCGACCTTGACGCAGGCGACCGGCCAATAACGCCGGTTACCGGTGGCGTCTTTTAGGTATTCGTCTTGGTTGGTGGTGCCCGCGAAAACACACTGGCGTGGCACGTCGCTCGTTCTTCGCCCATAGCTTTCGCGGTAGGTGTCGATTGAAGCCGAGAAGAACTGCTTGGCCTTGGTGCTCTCAGCCTTGTTGAAACTGTCCAGTTCGCCGAGCTCGACGATCCACTTGCCTCGGATCGCCTGGAACGCGTCCTTGTCGCCCAAGGTGAACGGCGTGTCCATGAACCATTCGCCGCCGAGGATGCCCAGGGCTGTCGACTTACCTGCGCCCTGCGCGCCCTCAAGAATCATCACCGCATCCGCCTTGCAGCCGGGCTTCATCACACGGGCCACCGCCGAGATCATCCAGCGCTTGCCAACCTTGGCGCTGTATTCGTTCCGAGGGACGCCGAATATCTCATGCAGCCAGCGCTCCAGGCGCGGCACACGATCCCACTCGAGCTTGGCCAGGTAGGTGCAGACCGGATGGAAGGCGTTGTCATGCGCAACGACGCTGACCGCTTCGACGACGTGGGAGGCTTTCACGCGCAGACCCTGCTGGGCCAGCCACTTCATCACACGCATGTCGTCGATGTCGCTCCACTCTCCCGGCACGCCTCCATAGGGCGCCGCACGGAGGCGCATGATCTTCGAGCTGAAGGCGTTGTAGCCGATCACCCCACTCCACCGCTCATCGTTGGCCAGGATCAGCTCGACGTTCTGCATGTGCGCGATGAGGGCGCCGTTTTCGGTCCTGGCCAGCATGTCTTTCCAGCCCCCCGTGGCCGGGGGCTTGATCACCGCCGTGACCTGCCGACGCACCGCCTCGAGGCCTTCGGCGCAGTGCAGGTCGTTGAAGTCGGTCCACTTGTCCTCGCGGTCGCCGGAGAAGATCGGACCGACAACTTGGCCGCCGACCACCACCGCCGCATTGTTGGCCTTTTCCTCGCCGGGATTCCAGGGCTCGCCCGTGGGCCGCTTGGTCTTCCAGTCGTCATCGCGGCAGATGATGATGGACCGACCCGGGAAGCGCTCGCGCATGTGCTTGGCGACCGCCATCAGGTTGCCCGCGTCGAAGGCGATGGCCACCGCCTGGGAAGTCGCCATGTGCAGGCTAGCGCCGGTGGCGTAGCCCTCACACACCAGCACCGGCTCGCCAGGCTCAGGGTGGCCACCGATCATGTGGAACGCGCCCTCCTTCGCCATGCCATGCGGCCAGTAGGACTTGTCGCGCCCGGTGTCCGCCTGGGCCTCCGGGTAGATCACCTGCAGGCCGACGATGACGTTCTGTGCATTCTGCATCGGGACGAGAACCGCGCCCGTCTTCGGTGCATAGCGAACGCCGAAGCCGACCACTTGCTTGCGGTCGAGGTAGGCGCTCCGGCCCTTCTCAGGCATGCGCTTGAACAACGCTTCCGCACGTGAGGCCGCACGACGGGCCGCATTGGCAGCGATCTCCGCTGCCCGCCGCTTGGCGTCGGCCTGCCGGGCGCGCATCACTTCACGCTCGTCCGGGGTCAGCCCGCGACCGTCGGTCTTGACCTTCTGCGTTTCGCCGAGACGCCAGTCACCGAAGCTGCCGAAGATCAGGGTTTGCCCCTTCTCGGTCATATGCTCATGCAGGACATACCAGCCGTTCTTTTCCTTACCCTTGTCATCCTGGGTGCGGCAGCGGGTCAGTTTGCCGAAGATCAGGGGCTGATCGGGCTGCAGACCGTAGTCGTGCAGCTGGTCGAGTACCTTATCGAGCATACTGCGCCCTCCGATCCTCATGGAGGGTCTGGCAGGCCCCACACCGCACACAGCCACGGGCCGCTACCCGGCGCGACTCCGGGATTGGGTCGTCACAATCGATGCAGTCCATGCGGGATTCGCGCACGGGCGCTGCCACTCGAGCGGCAAGCGCCTCCTCCAGGCGCTGCTGAACAACGTCATTCGCCATATCTGCGATATCAGCCACGACGCGCCCCCCGAGTGGTCTGGTTGACGTATTCGGCGCGGCGATACATGCCGAGCAAGCCCTGTATACCGCGAAACACCTGCTGCTGAATCTCCGCGAGCTCCTGATCGTCGACCTTGCCGTCGCCGATGCTGCGCGCCCAGGTTTCAGACAGGTTGGCGACCTGGCGGAAGAACTCCGCGAGGCCCATGGTCAATGTTTCGGGCACGTCTTGGCTGTAGGCGCCCGAGAGCTCTTGCCAGATGGTGTCGCCGACCAAGGCATGCACCGAGTCGAGGATCCGCGGATCCTTGGTCAGCTCGAGGATCTCGCCGAACTCTTGGACGTTGACGATGTGGGTCGGATGGGTGGGAGACAGCTTGTGCTGGAGGGTAGTGGCGTTGCGGCCGGTGGTGGCAGCGATGGCGGCAGCACCACCCGGATAGTCACGTACAGCGTGGTAAAGCGCGAGTTCGAGCGGCAGCACTTCGCGCTTCGCGCGCTCGAGGCAGCTCATTGCAGTTCGGCTCATGGCATTAATCCTTTTAGGTTGCCAGTGCCAGCGGCGTGTCGTGGTGATACATTTGCCGCGTGGCATGAGTAGGCCATACGCCGGTTAAACCTCCAAAGGGATACCGGCACCAAGCCGGGGTGTCGATCCGTCGACTACCCCTGGCAAAACTGCCGCCTGATCTGTGGTGGAGATGGCGGCCTCCAGGCTTCCTGCCTGGTGTCCGCACCGAAAGGAAGCGATTGCATGTGGTGTGCTCGCTTCTCGTTGGTACGGCCCTGCAGCATTGTGGTGATGCTATGGGGGGAGAGATGGGCGGTCGAAGACCGCCTGTATCTTCTCAAGTCACATGGCTTTTGCGAGAGCCAGCCTCTAGAAGCCAGTCTTCCTCAAAGTGGTTTCCCAGTTTTCTTGCAGCTTCTGCGAGACTTCGCGCGTAACGTGTTTCACCTGTGTATTCCGTACGAGGTAGCGCTCCAAGCAAGCGCCATTTGTTTAGCGCTTGAGTACTTCGGCCACAAACTTTTGCAGCAACCCCGATGCCACCTGCCGCCTCAAATGCGTAGGCGATTGCATTTGAGAAGTGATCAGGCCTAAGCACCATTTTTCGCTCCATTATCAACCGTCAGTTGATGTTACTAATCAACTGACTATTGCGCAAGCCTTGTGTGAAGCTCAACCTATGGTTGACAAAAATGATCTACGTAGAGCGTTCACCGCTCGCTTACATGAGGCTCTGAACGACGCGAATGTCCGGATTCGGGGCAGAGGTGTGGATGTCGCTGCGCGGTTGAAAAGGATGGGAGTCGCGAAGACACCTCAAGCGGTCAGCAAATGGCTGAACGCTGAAGCGATACCCGAAGCTATTAGCTTGGACGCACTTTCAAGTTGGCTGGGTGTCAGACGTGAATGGCTTGAATATGGAGTGCAGCCTAAAAGCATAAACTCCAGTTCAGTACTGAACAATATTTCAGATGTCCAGCACCGCTACCATAAGGTTCCTTTAATTTCGTGGGTCAAGGCTGGCGCCTGGTGCGAGGTGATCAATAATTTTGAACCTCACCATGCGGATACATGGCTATCGTGTCCGGTTCCTATTAGTCGAAGCGGGTATGCATTAAAGGTGCATGGAGATTCCATGACCAACCCAGGTCCAGGTCGTAGCTACCCTGCAGGCTGTATAATCTTTGTAGACCCTGAAATTGAAGCAAAAACAGGTGATCGTGTTATCGCTCGATTAACAAGCACAAACGAAGCCACATTCAAAGTTCTTGTAGCCGATGCCGGACGTAAATTTCTTCGCCCCATCAATCCGCAATACCCGATTATAGAAATCACTGAAGAAACTCATATTTGCGGAACCGTTGTGGGCGCTTTTATTCCTGAATAAATTATAATAAATCAATATACTTACTCATTAAGACTTCCCGCAGATTTTGAGCAGCATTAATGTAAGTCTCAATGTATTCTTGAGGGTTAAAAACTGCACCATGCACTAATGCGTTCCTAAAAATATTCACATCATGGAACCAGTCAAAAACTTCTTGTTCAATGACGTCACTATCTTTGAGCATACGCATACATATTTTAGGATCCGGCACCACATTTTTCCCATCGATCGCAAAACCGATCTTAGATAGTTTGAAAATATCAACTATCAACTCAAGAACCGAGTTCCACAGCGCAAGAAAGTCGGCATTCTGTTGACTAACCGTCCCTACGACACTCTCTGCTACTTCTTCTTTCTGTACGTCAGAGACATGCAGCTGATCGATACCAGCGATAGCCTCATCAAGCTTTTCCTTAACCTCAGCCGATACTTTAATTATTTCGTCGAACTCATCTTGGCTCAGGAAATTATTGTGCGCGACAATACAACGTAAGTCGTATAGCTTGCGCCACCGGGCATCCAAGTAATCGCTATTACAATTAACGAGCGGGACAAAGTATCGCTCCCAATTTGATTGGGGGATCATCTCCTTCAGCTCACTGAAGTCAACATCATTGATGCTATTAGCTTTTGAAAGCTTTGCTAAGAGCTTATCTGAGTTCGCTGTAGAGTATTTCTTGAACAAGAAATTAGCAAGCTGGATAAAGTCGGCATCGTAAATTATAGTCTGCTGACTTTTCTTCACTTTCACAGAATCGGAAACTTCTTTAGGCACTGCACTGCTAACCCATGAAGCACCAATACTAATAATCATAAACTTAGTAATAAGTTTACGCATTAAATTTTCAAGCTCATGAATAACTGGGTAAGCCTTTGCGCAGAGCTCGCTACTTATATCATCCCAAATAACTTCAGGGTTTTTTACACTAACCTTTTGCAAAATCGTGCGCACAAGACGGAGAAACTTCTTATAGTCAGATAGATTTTCTTTTTTACTAGTAAATTTCACATGAAAATACACCTGGCCACTATCTGACACCCCTCCTTTTTGAACGGAATAGTCAAAAGTTGAGTCCAGATATTTGACTTTATCTGGCAGTGTTTGAATGCTGCCATAAGCCTGAAGAAGGGAGTTGAAGGCTTCAACAGTGCTACAGAAATCCTCTTTGGTCTCAATGATGGCGAGGTACTCGGTTCTGTAGGCCTTCATCAGGGCTCCTTGGTTTGAGGCGCAGGGGCCACAAATGATGCCAAAATGCCAGCCATGACGCCACGCCCCATCAACGGCTTGACTAATATCAACCGTCAGTTGATATTTATCTCACTCTTCCACCACAGAGTGAGGCAACACCATGCACACCACAGCATCACTGCACGTCCATCCGGCCGCAGCTACCGCCGATCTCATCTTCGAGATCCGCCGTTTAGCTCTAAAACATGGCTGCGCGTTTGTCACCACCAAACGAGCACCATCTGTTTCTGCATTCCGCCAAGTCTCTCCGAGCACCGGAGGGCACGCAGCATGAGCTATGCACTCAGCCAAAACTCCTTTGCCTGCCTCAAGGCGCAGACCAATATGTCCGGGCAGTTCACCCACATCCTCCGCGACGAGGCGAACGGTACCTGTGCCAAGGCCACCCTGCAGACCGAGGTCTATCTCGACCAGCTCACCGTGACGATCCGCATGGGCTCCACGGTTAACAGCCTGACCGTGCCCGCGAACAACCTCGGCAGCGCAAGAAAGATCGCGGCACACCTCGAGGCCATCGCCAACGGCAAGCTGGATACCGCTGACATGCCACCGGCCGAGCCCGTGCTCGCCAACGTAGCGTAGGAAGTAGTCATGGAACGCACCCTTGCACAGACCGCGAAGTATTTCGGCATCAGCCGCACCGAACTGATCAGCCGGATGCGCGAGCACGACCTACTCACCGAGGGGAACCTGCCCCGCTACCCCACCCGTGACCGCGAGTACCTGCGGACCAAAGAGGGTAGCTGGTACCACCCCACAGCCGGCATGCAGTACAGCCAGTCGACCCGCGTGAAGCAGGCCGGGGTTCCTTGGCTGGCCGAACGCCTCGCGCTGCAGCTTCCGACACCACCGGAAGACAAGCGTTATGCGGCCTAGGCAGTACGCGGCCCAGATCCTCCAGCTCAAGACCCGTGCGGAGCGCAACGAAGCGCTCCTGCAGGTCCCAGAAGAATGGCGCGACCTGGTACGCAAACACTGCGAAATTACCTGGAACCATCCGTCACGCCACAAGCTCAGGGAGAGCCCGAAGCCTGATGAGCACTACCGACCAACTCGCGCTGCGCCTTCCGCACGCACCTGATGCAACCACCGTGGAGCTGCTGTACCGCACCTTTGGCGATGTGCTCATCCCACTCGAAAAGGTGCGCGTGCAGTACTTCCGCAACCTCAACGAAGACACATTTGCCGAGCAATTGAAGGTCGGCCGGATCTGCTTGCCAGTCACCACGCTGGACAACAGCCAGAAGGCCTTGAAGTTCGCCCATATCCGCCATGTTGCCGCCCTGATCGACAGCAGGGCCTACCTGGCGGACGAGAAGCAGTCCCGCCCAACCGAGCAAGACAAGTAGCACCACCACCAGCAAGAGCCGCCACCACCGGCCCGCACACCACAAGGAGTAAGAACCATGACAACTCAACAGGTCGTCGCCCTCTTCGTCATCTGCCTGTTCATCATCGGGCTGTTTGCCTACGCCTATTTCCTGGGCAAAAAAGCAGGTCGTGCCAACCACCCAACCGGCTTGCTTTTCGATTCCCCGCCGCGCGCAGGACATAGCCGCCCCACTTCGGTATCGCTGCAGATCTCTGCATCGGAGGGAAGCGGGCACGATATGACGCAGGCGATCCGCGATGCCATTCCCGCTTCGCTCCGCGAGGTTTCCAGCATCGACGCGCAGAAAACAAAGAGTCTCTGCTGCGAAGCAGCAGGCATTATTCATCCCCTCAGCAGCCCCGCCGAGGCGCTGATACCCCACGACAAGCTGCGCGAGGCAGCGCCCGTTGATGCAACGCTAATCGCTAAAAATCGCCCGCACGCGCAGCCTGCCGAGGGGTATACGCACCCTTCCGCCGTCAGCTGCATCGTCGCCGCGATGGACGCGACACTGACAGATCAGGCCGGGACCTACGCCACCTCGGAACAGATGGCACAGGCGATTGAAGCCGCCCTACAGCAAGCCGGGTTCCTGAGCCCAACCGACGACTCCTGGCAGGTCGTCCGCGCCCGCCTGGACGAATCGCTGGTCGACCGCGAGGCAGAACAGCGCAAACACCACCACACCGTCGCCAACCTCAAGCGCACCATCACCGAGCTCGAGGAGCGGATCATGTCCTACACCGGCCTGGCGGTGACCAAGTCTGACTATGCCCTCCTGATGGAAACCTCCAGAACGCTGAGGGTGGCCGAGCAGACCATGAAAGCGCTGAAGTCTCAGGTGGCAAACCAGGCTGCCGAGCAAGCCGCTGGCGTCCAGGCGATCGCCAAGCGCGTCCACGCCCAACTACGCAGCACCGCAACCACTACCGCACGCACGGAGGTGGCGGCGTGAGCACGCACAAACATCGCTGGCGCACCGCCGATCCATACGATGGTGGCTTGCACTACTGCCAGAAGTGCGACCGATGGGCTCAAGGCGATCGCCCCGAAGCCAATGACTGCCCAGTATCTGACGCAGAACACAGCGCCGTCGCTTGGCTCGGCCAGGCCGGGCTGTACCGCACCCGGCTTGAAGGCGCGCAGAATGGTGAGCAGTGCCTGCAGCCTATATGCATGGACCAATTATTCCAGTCCGCCCGCAGCGCCGTCCTCCTGCAGATATCGGAGTGCCACCAGAGCAGATCGCGAGGTGCGCCTCATGACTGAGCGCATCCGCCCCCCCTGGCCTCTCAAAGCCTCGACCTGCCCGCCATATGCGATATCTGCGGTAAAGGCAGATCGACCCGACGACACGCGAAATGCAGCCAGATTCGGCAGCAGCGCGAGAATGGCAAATGGGCAGCGTACATGGCCAATGTGACCGCGAAACGAGCAATGGGGAAGCGCGCATGAATACAGCTTTCATGCTAATGGCACAGTACAACGCGAGAGCAATCATCCCGCTAGAGGAGGTATGTAATGACTATTTCACCCACCTTACCCCTGACATGTTTCAACGCAAAGTGCTAGCCGGCCAGATCAAGCTGCCTATCACCCGACTTGAGCCAAGCCAGAAGAGCGCCCGAGGCATTCATATTGCTGACCTGGCTCTCTATTTGGATCAGCAGCGGGATGCTGCGCGAAAAGAGTGTGCGCAGTTGAACAAGTCGCTTCGGGGCGCCTAAGTGCAAGAACACACCTCGCCAGGTCAGTTTCTCTCGCACGCACTGATCGTCGGTATACATTCGACACCGCCAGCTGCAATGGTAACGATGGCCGCCTACAAAGAGCGGCTATCTCCACATAGCAGCGGTTCAGGGAGAGCGACTTACAACAAGTCGACCAATCCAGCCCGGGCTGTTAGTCGCGAATAACCACTTTTATACTGAAACCCAATAAACTTCAAATCAAGCTAAGGCAAATCATCTAACACGAGCGCGCCGGGAGCTGCAGCAGCATCCTTCAAATCTTTAAGTCGAACATTGTCAATATCTTGCATCCGCCCGGAAATATTGTAATCCCAAATACTTCTGGCAGACTCCTCTGAGATTCTTTTGTTATCACGGAAATAGACAACGTCGCGGCGACCAAGCCGATCTTCATACTCCACCCTGCTCACAGTGATAATTTTAGCAAAGTAATAATCTAGAGTATTTGACTGCGAGTTATTATGATCAACAACCTCTTGGTACAAACTGGAAAATTTTTGCAAATTTTTATGCCCAACCTTAGAGGAAAGCTCTCCAACAACATTGTTTGTAGTGAACTGAACAAAATAGTACCCATTGACCGGCAATAAAACGAACGGACGTTGCAGGTTAGAGCCTTCAATCACAACGAATGTCTTGGTCTGCCAGTCAAGATTGGTAAGTGGCGCGCCATTGTTTGATAAAAACAGCTCCTCTTCAGAATATTTATGTGTTTCGTTATCCATACGAGCACGCGAGCCAATTGAAAGGTGCGGGAGCGCAGAAACTTCCGTAGCCGCTAAGATCTTGTCATTAAGGTTCAAGGCTGAGTACGACACGGCAAGCGAAGCACTTCCGATCAACAAGGATGCAGTGATCTCAAAAAAAATCTTATTTTTTTCCAGAGACCTACGAAATCGCGCAAATTTATTTATGGACATTATACCTTCCAATAACGGGCCAACTATTTCCGGCCCAAATACTATGAGATCAAAACAGCAAACCAACAACGCAAGCAGACCACTGCTGCAAATCCACTCCAGAGATATGGCAACAGGTGCTCAGTAGCATACGAAGTTTTGATCCAGAGCTTAATAATAGAGAGCCATACACACAGACAAATCAGCCAGTACGGACAGTCGCGGTCAACCTGGTAAGTTGCAGTGGTTGCGACTCCACCGTCCTCCCCATCTGTTACTACACAATAAGCATGAGTAACCAGGACATCTTTCATACCTCTGATGTACCTGCGCTTCTCGGATGGATCAGTGAAGCGCTTGTACTCTGAGGTTTCAATTACGCACTTGCTCACTCCATTCTTTAAAACAGAATGGATAGTTCCCTTGCCACGCTCAAGCACCTCTTTTTCAATTGAGTGCCTATTAAGCCAAAGCATGGTGTTTCGCATATAACCGGCATAATAGCTCTTGTATTCTTTCAAGCCGGAATATGATACATCCGGCTGTTGCTGATAAAACCTCAACAATAAATAGGCGTTAATTGCAAAGGCGATGATCCAGATGTGCTCGGTATTCCTTCTGAACTCAATTTGGGTGCCTAACACAGAAACGGCTTTCAGGTCCGCCCCAAAAAACCATAGAGCAATGAGCAGGGACGAGAATGCAAGCAGCCACCCGCGTGCTTTTGGGAAAGAGCCTTCATCGAAATCAGAACTCACAGAAAAACTCCAGACAGGTGCCTAATTATCGCAGTTAGCTTTACGTCTGCCGGGGGCAATCAAGCCGAATGCTGGAGAGCTTACGACTGGTCAAGGCGAATACAAAGTGGCAACCAATTTTGTACATTACCCAGCCGACTACTCAGCCCGGGCGCCGAGTTTAACCGGCGCTTGGATGATCTTATCTAGCCACGCCCACCCCTTGTATCGATCCCCTCGCCCACGCAAATGGGTATAACGGCGAAGCGAGTTCCAATCGCGATGTCCGGATACGCTCGACACCCTCGGTATATCCCAGTCCATTTCAAACAACCGGCTCACCCCTTCGTGGCGCAAGTCATGAAAGTGCAGATCCTCGATGCCGGTCAACTTGCACGCCTTGGACCAAGCCGTCCCGATTGAGTCCGTATTGTAAGGGAAGATCTCGGCACAGTCCCGAGGCATACTCTGCACAATAATCCAGGCCTCATCGGGCAAGTAACACCACACATCGTTCCCGAGCTTCTGACCAGGGTTTTTCATATCCCGGACTTTTATGGCCTGCTGATGCTCGTCCAGATCCTCCCAACGGATGCGTGTTATCTCGTCCATCCGCCGCGTGGAATAAATCGCAAACGCAACCACCTTGGGCATGTGAATTACGCTGGGGCGCCGCTGCAGCATGTCGAAGAAATGCTTCATCACCTTATCTAATTCTTCCAATGCTGGCCGCCGGTCTCGCTCCCGACTCCGCATGTTGTAGCCGAACTTCTTCAGCACAAGCCGTGCATCAGGCATTGCCTGCGGATTGATCTCATACCCCCATGCTGCTCTGGCCAATGACAATACAGAGCCTAGGTGCGCTAGGTCATTGCCCGCCGTCTGGGGCTTGATCCCTCCCCCTTCGGGACTCATCCGCCAAAGGGCATAGTCCACCAGCAGCTGTTGGCTGATATCAGAATCCAGCTTCTCACCCAGGTAGCTGTTCTTGATGGCATTCAACGTGCGCCGCTTCGTCTCGCCCAGCGGCCGGGCTTTCTCGGCCTCGACCAGGTAGCGGTCGATCATCTGCTTGATCGTGTGCCCTAACCGACTCGCTCGCTCGATTGCACCAGGCTCTGCCAACTCGGTTTCCCGTCGCTTCGCCCAGGCCACCGCTGCCTGTTTGCGGGCGAACGTCTGGCTCTCTTGGTAAACTGTCACCTTATCGCGGTTGATGCGGATCTGAGCTGTGTAGCTGGTGGTGCCGTCGGCCTTCTTGCGGGGTCTGATGGTTGCCATGAGAGTTGGTACACGTCCTGATTCGATTGGTACATTGTACCAAGCGCTTGGTAAAAATGCCCCGAAACCCCCGAAAATCGGTACAAAACACGTTGAACGAAATGACTGTAAAAACAGGCTCTAAGCCAGAAACCATGCGCCCTGAGCCCTCCCGCCGCTTCAGCGTTGCACCGATGATGGACTGGACCGATCGCCATTGCCGGTTCTTCCTGCGCCTGCTCTCCAAGCACGCCCTGCTCTACACCGAAATGGTTACCACCGGTGCGCTGCTGCACAACGATGCCCATCGCTTCCTGCGCCATGACGACACAGAGCATCCGCTGGCCTTGCAGCTGGGCGGCAGTGTGCCGGCGGAGCTGGCGGCGTGCGCGCGGCTGGCCGAGGATGCCGGCTACGATGAGGTGAACCTCAACGTCGGCTGCCCGAGCGACCGGGTGCAGAACAACATGATCGGTGCCTGCCTGATGGGGCATCCGGCGCTGGTGGCCGATTGCGTCAAGGCCATGCGCGATGCGGTGGCTATTCCGGTCACGGTCAAGCACCGCATCGGCATCAATGGCCGTGACAGCTACGCCGAACTGTGCGATTTCGTGGGTCAGGTGCGTGACGCGGGTTGCCGCAGCTTCACCGTGCATGCGCGTATCGCCATCCTCGAAGGCCTGTCGCCCAAGGAGAACCGCGAAATTCCGCCGCTGCGCTATGACGTGGCTGCGCGACTGAAGGCCGATTTTCCGGATCTGGAGCTGGTGCTCAATGGCGGTATCAAGACGTTGGAAGAATGCCATGCGCACCTGCAGACCTTCGACGGCGTGATGCTGGGCCGCGAGGCCTACCACAACCCCTACCTACTGGCCGAAGTGGACCAGCAGCTGTTCGGCAGCACCGCCCCGGTGGTCAGCCGCAGCGAGGCGCTGGAGAAGCTGCGCCCGTACATCGTCGCGCATCTGCAAAGCGGCGGCGCCATGCATCACATCACCCGCCATATCCTCGGCCTGGGCCAGGGTTTCCCTGGCGCCCGACGCTTCCGCCAACTGCTGTCGGCGGACATCCACAAAGCCCCGGAGCCCCTGGCGATCTTCGACCAGGCCGCCGAGCTGCTGCAAGGCCGCTGAGGGAACCCCCGGCACGCTTTCGACTCGAACCTTCATTCCCTCGCCCGACCTGCCCCGCCGGCCCTTGAGTGGCCGTCGGGGCTCGGGTAATGTCGAGTCATTGCACAGGACAGAGCACGCCCATGACCTCCAAGCTGGAACAACTCAAGCAGTTCACCACCGTGGTCGCCGACACCGGGGACCTGGACGCCATCACCCGCCTCAAGCCGGTCGACGCCACCACCAACCCATCGCTGCTGCTCAAGGCCGCGGCGATCCCGGGTTACGCGGACCTGCTCAAGCAGGTCAAGAGCGATGCCAAGGGCAATGTGGACCTGGCCTGCGACAAGTTTGCCGTGGCCGTGGGCGCGGGCATCCTCAAGGCCATTCCCGGGCGTATCTCCACCGAGGTCGACGCCCGCCTGTCGTTCGACGAACCCGCGCTGCTGGCCAAGGCCCGCCAACTGATCGGCCTGTACGAGCAGGCTGGCGTGCCGCGTGATCGCGTGCTGATCAAGCTGGCCTCCACCTGGGAGGGTATCCGCGCCGCCGAGAAGCTGGAAAAAGAAGGCATCCAGACCAACCTGACCCTGTTGTTCTCCTTCGCCCAGGCCCAGGCCTGCGCCGATGCCGGGGTGTTCCTGATTTCGCCGTTCGTGGGCCGCATCTACGACTGGTACAAGAAAAGCACCGGCAAGGAGTATGTCGGCGCCGAAGACCCAGGCGTGCAGTCGGTGACGCGGATCTACAACTACTACAAGGCCAACGGCTACGACACGGTGGTGATGGGCGCAAGCTTCCGCAACATCGGCCAGATCGAGCAACTGGCCGGCTGCGACCGCCTGACCATCAGCCCCGAATTGCTGCAGCAACTGAGCGATGACCAAGGCCAACTACCGCGAATCCTCAAGCCAGGCAACGCCGGCGAGGCCAAACAGCATCTGAGCGAAAGCCAGTTCCGCTGGGCGATGAACGAAGACGCCATGGGCACCGAGAAACTGGCCGAAGGCATCCGACAGTTCGCCCGTGATCAGGAGAAGCTGGAAGCGTTGATGGCTGAAAAAGCCTGATACACATTTTGGTTGCCCTACGGGCGGGAGATGCCGAGCATTTTCCGCCCGTTTTCATTTGCGGCACCTTCAAACTGCCTTGCCCGCAAGCGCCTGGGCACACACGACTGAAAACCAATCGATGCCACCTAACACCGCACTTCCCCTTGTCCTTGCAGGCCCCGTCCTGCGCCGGCTGGAGCCTCAACGCCTGGCAATCTGGCTGGTCGCAACGCAGCCGCTTCGCCCCACGTTCGTTCTCGATGCGCCATCTCTCACGGCAAACCTAACCTGCGAGGTGATCCCCATCGGCACGCAGGCCTTCGTTCACCTGCTGGATATCCACTTCGACCAGCCGCTGCCGCGCAACGCCGCCATCCCCTATGACCTGTTGCTCGAGGATGGCCAGGGGATCGCCGACTGGGCTCCTCACCTGCTCTACCCCGGCAGCCAACGCCCAAGCTTCGTGCTGCGCGAGCGCCTCGAGCAGTTGCTCCATGGTTCCTGCCGCAAGCCTCACTACCCGGCTGCGGACGGCTTGCTGTGCGCGGACCGGCTCCTGCAGCAGTGCCCGCTACCCGAGGAACGCCCGGCGCTGCTGCTGATGAGCGGTGACCAGGTCTATGCCGATGATGTCGCCGGGCCCATGCTGCGCGCCATCCACACGCTGATCGAACGCCTGGGCCTGTTCGGCGAGACCCTGGAAGGTGCTTTGGTCGCCGACAGCGCTGCGCTGTATCGTCACCCTGCCAGCTATTACCACCGCGCGGACCTGCTACCCGCCCAGCAGGGCAACGAAACCCTGCGCGAGCGCTTCTTCGGCGGCAAGCGCAAACCGATCTTCTCCAGCAGCAACGCCGACAATCATCTGGTGACCTTCGCCGAAGTCATGGCCATGTACCTGCTGGTTTGGTCCCCCGTGCCCTGGGCGCTGGTACGCCTGGACATGCCCGAGGGCCTGACCGACAAGCGCCAGGCGCGCTACCGGCAGGAATTGCCACAGATCGAAGCGTTCGCCGCCCACCTCGATCGGGTCGCACGGGTGATGGCACACCTGCCCTGCCTGATGATCTTCGATGACCACGACATCACCGACGACTGGAACCTGTCGGCGCAATGGGAAGAGACCGCCTATGGGCATCCCTTCTCGCGTCGGATCATCGGCAATGCGCTGCTCGGTTACCTGCTCTGCCAGGGCTGGGGCAACGATCCGGACAGCTGCCGGGAGCTGATCGAGCCGTGCAAGGCCCTGGGCGAACGCAGCCTGCAACAATGCCTGGACGCCCAGGCCCAGGACACGCTGATCGACCAGTTGCTAAGCTTTCAGGGCTGGCAATTCAGCCTGGCCACCGAGCCACCACTGCTGGTGCTGGACACCCGCACCCGTCGCTGGCGCAGCGAGAGCAGCCTGAAAAAGCCTTCAGGCCTGCTCGACTGGGAAGCCTTGTGCGAACTGCAGCAGGCACTGCTGGATCATCCTTCGGCGATCATCGTGTCGCCGGCACCGATCTTCGGGGTCAAGCTGATCGAAACGGTCCAGCGCGTGTTCAGCTGGCTGGGCTACCCGTTGTTGGTGGATGCGGAAAACTGGATGGCCCATCGGGGCGCGGCACAGGTGATTCTCAACATC
This sequence comes from Pseudomonas guariconensis, assembly GCF_900102675.1. Lineage (GTDB taxonomy): Bacteria > Pseudomonadota > Gammaproteobacteria > Pseudomonadales > Pseudomonadaceae > Aquipseudomonas > Aquipseudomonas guariconensis. The sequence goes on along the minus strand of NZ_FMYX01000003.1, from coordinate 453,124 downwards.
TTCAGCCATTCGCGTACCCCAGGGCACTATGTAGTCCTGTCGGGCGACGTGCACTATTCGTTCGTCTATGAGGTGTTGATCCGCCACCGTCAGCGCAGCCCGCACTTGTGGCAGATCACCAGCAGCGGCATCAAGAACCAGTTTCCCAAGCGCCTACTGGACGTATTGGACCGCCTTAACCGCTGGCTCTATGCCCCGCGTTCGCCACTCAACTGGTTCACCAAGCGCCGACAGATGGAAGTGGTGCCGCGCACGCCCAGCCGCAGCCAGGCGGGTGAGCGACTGTGGAATGGCGCAGGGTTGGGGCAGGTGTGGTTCGATGAGCAGGGGCGACCGACGCGGGTGTTCCAGCTGAGCGCCGCGGGGAACGAAGCTACGGAATTTACGCAGCGCAAATGACAGCGGCGGCCTGCGCTGGGCGCTTCACGGGTAAACCCGCTCCCACTGGAATACCGCGAGCCGCAAAGCTTGTGAAGGATAGGGGAACGGGTTCACCCGCCAAGGGATCGACACAGGATAAGAATCAGGTGCGCTCCAAAGCGCTGACCAGATCGTGGAAGGCCTCACGGTTGGAATCGTTCAGCCCCATGAGGATCTTGTGCGCCTCCAGCACCTTGGAACGCACGACATCTTCGTTCTGGTCCTGGGATGGCAGGTCGGTCAGGCACTCCGGGCACGGCACCGGACGATCGACGATGTTGAACACCTGATCGAAGCCCATGGACTGCAGCAACCGAGAGATGTCCGGGTTGGTGGTGACCACGGTCGGCAACAGGCCGACCTTCTGCCGGGACAGGATCGACAGTTTGGCCAGCAGGCCAAGCGTGGTGCTGTCGATGCTCTCGGTCTCGGTCAGATCGATGACGATGGCCGAGAAGTTCAGCGCGGTGAAGATCTTTTCGATCGTTGCATCCAGCGCCGAACACAGGGTCAGGCGCACTTCACCGACGAACTTCAGAACAAAGGTCCCGCTCTGCTCGGCGAACTGGATTCTACCGGTACTCATTCAAGGTTCCTGCTCAACACCAATAGGGCGATATCATCCGGCATCTCCCCAAGCGTAGCCAATCCAAATCGTTGGCGCAGCCCGTCCAGGCTGCCCCCCGCGTCCTTGACGATTTCCGGCAAGGTCGCTTCCTTATCTTTGAGTGTATCCCCTGGCAAAAGGTCCAGAATGCCATCGGACATCAGGGTCAGACTGAAGCGCGACGGCAGCTCCAGCACCTGGTCCTGGTAACTGGCCTCTTCGAACAACCCCACCGGCAGGCCACGGCCTTCCAGGTAACGAGCCTGTCCCGGGGTGTAAAGCACCGGCAGCGGCAGATGGCCGCCAACACTGTAGGTCATCAACCCGGTTTCCTCGTCGATCACCCCACCCACCATGGTCACGTGCTTGCCCAGCTGGCAGTTGATCAGCCCACGGTTGATGTGGCTGAGCACCTCGGAAGGCTTGAATTCGCGCATCTTGCCGCTGCGCTTGAATTCGAACAGCAAGCGTGTGGTCATGAACTTCAGCAGCACGGTGACGAACGCCGAGGACGCGCCGTGACCGGAGACATCGGCCAGGTAGAAGGCGATACGTCGCTCATCGACCCGGAAGTAATCGGCAAAATCACCCGACAGGTACAGCGACGGAATGATCTGGTGCTCGAACGACAAATCGCCCGCTGTCCACGGGCTTTCCGGCAGCATGTTCATCTGCACCTGGCGACCGGCGTTCTGGTCCTCCTGGAGCAGGTGCAGGCTGGCTTCCAGCTCACGGTTGGCGGCCTCGAGCTTGTCGCGGTAGCGCTGGTTTTCCAGCACCAGGCGCGAACGGTCAAGTGCGCGGCGAACCGAGTGTTCGAGCACGGCCAGGTCTTCCAGAGGCTTTATCAGGTAGTCGGCGGCTCCCAGGCGCAAGGCCTCGACCGCATCGTTCATGACACCGGCTCCGGAGACCACGATCACCGGCAACTGCGGCGCCCGCTCGCTGATCCGACGGATCAGTTCGAGGCCACCCATCTGCGGCATGCGCAGATCGCAGATCACGAGGTCGGGCTGGTGTTCTTCGAAGACCTGGAGCCCCTGCTGGCCATTGCCGGCCTGGAGGACGCTGAAGCCACTGTCTTCCAGATAGGCGGCGAGGCTGGCACGGACCACGTCGTCGTCATCGATGATCAGCAGCGTTGCACTGGTTTTCTGCATGTGGGCGAACGGCGCCGGATTGGTTGGCGTAGCGACGTCAGCAAGGCAGACGGCGGCTACAGGGATACTCTGTGGTGACTCTCTACTTGAGTTGTAGGACAAGAAAACTGGCCCGGCAACTGGCAGAGGTGCCTTGTAAGGCGCAGACGGTACTCCCATCCGCCAAGCGTTTCAAGCCATGCGACGGTCGAGTTCCCCGCACTTTACAGGGCAAATCACCGAGAGTTATAAGAAAGCCGATCCGTGCAACCCAATGGGAAGGATGCAGCATGCCTCAGACCCCCACCAACCACAGCGAGAAACGCGACTTCATTCGCATGCGTATCGATGCCGGCGTCACCCTCCTGCATGCGGGCCAGGTGATCTCGGCCGTCTGCCTCGACCTCTCCAGTGGCGGCATGCAGGTACAGGCCGAGCAACATTTCGAGGTCGGTGACAAAGTGCAGGCACGGATCGAATCCGACCACCCTGCCCTCAAGGGCCTGGAAGCCAGCACCGAGGTAGTGTGGATCGCCGATCAACCCGGCGGCGAGCAGAAGTTCGGTTTGCGCATCCTGGCCCTGCATTGAAGCAAAGACGAAAAAAGGCGACCCGAAAGTCGCCTTTTGACATACCCGCACGAATCAGAAGTCGTCTTCGACTTCCCCATCCTTGACCTTGAACTCACGGTTCTGCAGGTAAGCGTTGCGGATGAACACGTACTTGTCGCCAGTGATCAGTTTTTCTGCCGACAACAGGTTGGCCCGGGTGTCGATCACGTCCAGGGCGAAGATCGAGTTGCGGGTCGGCACGTGGTCGATATAGCGGTAGGGTTCGGTGTAGGTGTCCGGGTATTTGGCCAAGCCATCGCGCACGGTGCTTGGACCGAGGAATGGAATGACCACATAAGGACCGCTGCCCAAGCCCCAATAGCCAAGGGTCTGGCCGAAGTCTTCGTCGTTGCGCTGCAGCCCCATCTTGGTACCGACGTCGAAGAAGCCGCCCAGGCCGAACGTGGTGTTGACGATCAGGCGCGCTGTGTCGACGCCGGCGGCATGGGGCTTGAGCTGCAGCACATCATTGACCAGGTTGGTGACATCGCCCAGATTGCGGAAGATATTGTGGATACCATCTTCGAGGAACTGCGGGGTGACGGCCTGATAACCCTTGGCCAATGGCTTGAGGGCATAGGTGTCGAGGGTATCGTTGAACTTGAAGATCGGTCGGTTGACCGATTCCCAGGGATCTTCCTCGGTGGCCGCCTGGGTGGCTGCCACGGGCGCCAGCAGCAGGCTGGCGCAGACACAGGCCTGGGTGAATCGCTCGATCACTCCGGCACCGATCCTACGCATAGATGTTTCTCCATCGGATTTGACGGCAGCAGGCACATGAGTGCGCTGCGAAATTAAGACGCCAGTATAAAGGCTCATCGGCTGATAAGCAGCTTTACACATTTTTAATCAAGATTATGTGAACAACCGTTGCGATGTCATCCACCGGTAACAAGCGCCCGCTAGCCTGCGGAGTATTTGAGGGACGCTGCCATGGAAGCTGCATCTGCCTTCACCGCCGTACTCTTCGGACTGCGTGGCTGCCTGGTCCAGGCGGTCAACGGCACTCCCCACCCCGCCCCTGGGGCCTTGGACATCCTGTCGGTCCTGCGTGAACGCCAGGTACCGTGCATGTGGCTCGATGAACTGGGCGCCAGCCAGGGCAAACGCTTGGCCAACGTGTTGCCGGACTGGCTGCCCGGGCAAGCGCTCAATGATTGCCCCTGGCCCGCGCCGAACGCCTGTTGGCAGGCGTTGATGACCCTGCGCAGCACCCGCCTGGACGGCTGTGTGCTGGTCAGCGGGGAGCCGCGCCTGCTGCAATCGGCCCTCAACGCGGGGCTATGGACGGTAGGCCTGGCCAACAGCAGCCCATCATGCGAGGTCGGCTCCAGCCAGTGGCAAGCCATGACCGAGCAGGCGCGCGAACTGGCCCGCGGCAAGGCCACCCTGGAGCTGTTCGGACTCGGCGTACACTCGGTGATCGACCATCTGGAAGCACTGGATACATGCCTGGCGGACATCGCCCTGCGCCGGCGCAAGGGCGAAAAGCCCTGATACAGGGTCGTTGACACCGATCATGCAAAGCGCCTGCAGGTGGATTACGCTTGGAAACAGGCCAGAACCTTTGCACCACCGCGAAGGTCCATGCCTTGCCAAGCCATAGAGGGAGAACACCCAATGCCCGCCCGCGAACTGCAAGAGCGACTCAATAGCCTGCGCGAGCAACTGGATCGGAATGTACCGCTGTCGGACGAAGAACTGGCCAGTCTGCACGAGGAAGCGAGGCAGATAGAGGCGCAACTCAAGCTTGAGGAAGCCACCCCCGACAACAACCTGGTTGACGGTGTGAACCTCGCCATTGAACGCTTCGAGGTCGACCACCCCGACCTGACCGCCACACTGCGCAATATTGCCAACTATCTCCACAGCATGGGTATCTGACCCTGCTCATCCGGGGCTGCTGCGCAGCCCTCTCACGACACAAGGCCGCTCCTACGGACATCGTGCTGTAGGAGCGGCCTTGTGTCGCGAACAGAGCCCGCCGCGGACGACGCCAAATTTACTGACGAACGAGCCGCTGATTGTCTGGGCTGATCGCCCCGGTGCTGCGGTAAGGGTTGATGTCCAGGCCACCACGACGCACATAGCGCGCATACACGGTCAGGTGCTCCGGTTTGAGCAGGCGCAAGAGATCCAGATAAATGCGTTCGACGCACTGCTCATGGAAGTCCGAATGCTGGCGGAAGCTCACCAGGTAGCTCAACAGACTCGCATGATCCAGCGCCAGGCCTTTGTACGCCACCACGACACTTCCCCAGTCCGGTTGCCCGGTGACCGGGCAGTTGGACTTGAGCAAATGGCTATGCACTGCCTCCTCGACCACGCGCTGCGGGTCGCATTGCAGCAGTTCAGGTCGGGGCTGCTCGTAGTTGCTGATGCTTACATCCAGATCATCGATGCAATGGCCTGGCAGCGCTACCACGCCCTGGGCCTCGACATCCGCCAAAGTACGAACCCGAACAGTGACAGACTTGCCCGCGGCGGCGGACAGGTCTTTCTCCAGGCAAGCCTGCAGTTCGCGGGTGGAGGCGAAGACAGTCTGGTTCAAGGAGTTGAGGTAAAGCTTGAACGACTTGGATTCGATGATGTTGGGCGAATCGGCCGGAATGGCGAACTCACCGATGGCCACCACCGGCTTGCCCGAAGGCAGCAACCAGGACAGCTCGAAACAGTTCCAGTAGTCCACGCCCTGCCACGGCAGGGTTTGGGCGGTCACGCCCAACTCGGCCCATTTGGCCGCGCGCGGAATGGGGAACAGCAACGAAGGGGTGTAGGTGGCGATGTACTCGCTGGACTTGCCCAGCGGGGAATGTTCGGCGGCGGGATGCATGGACCTGACCTGAAGACTCGTGATGGCCCTCATTCTACCGGTTTTGCATCCCGCCTTGGGGTCGAAGTCACTCGATGGTCAGTTTCCCGACCATGCCGGCCTGGTAATGGCCCGGCACGTTGCAGGCGAACTCGATAGGCGCAGACTTGCGGAAGGTCCAGGTCAGTTCGGCACGCTGGCCAGGCTGCACCAACACTGTGTTGCCGCCATCATGACCATGCCCGCCCATCGCGCCGTGGTCCATGCCTTCATGGTTCATGCTCATGCCGGCCATGGCCAGCATCTGTTGCTGATGCGCGGCATGCATGGCCGCGTCGCCCAGGTTGAACTCGTGGGGCAGTTTGCCCTGGTTGGTCAGGATGAAGCGCACAGTTTCGCCTGCCTTGACCTCCAGGCCTGCCGGCTCGAAGGCGATGTCCTTGAGTATGACTTCCACGGTGCGAGTGGCCTTGGATGCCGGGGCTGGTTCGCCGAACGCGAAGGTTTTTGCTTCGCTTGCCAATATGGGCAGGCTGACCAGGGCCAGGGCGGCGGCGATGAACAGGTGCTTCATGAAGTCTCCAAACAGATGCAGCAGGATGAGACTCACTCTATAAAGGCTCCGCTGGCGCTTAGCTGACAGTCGGATTACAACTTTGTCAGCTTGGTTGCCGCTTGCCGGAGTCACGTATCATTTCAGCCGTCACCTCCTGCGAACGCGGGCTTCCCCGCCGCACCGAGGCAGGTGCGTACTTTTCGAATTATGGACAGGACATGAAACTGCTGATCGTCGAAGACCAGGTCAAGACCGGCCAATACCTGCGCCAAGGGCTCAGCGAAGCCGGCTTTGCCACCGAACTCGCCTGTGATGGCGACACCGGCCAGCACCTGGCCTTGACTGGCGATCATGACCTGCTGATTCTCGATGTCATGCTCCCGGGGCGCAACGGCTGGCAGATCCTCCAGGCAGTACGCCAGGCTGGCCTGGAAACTCCAGTACTGTTCCTCACCGCCCGCGATGCCGTGGAAGACCGGGTCCATGGTCTGGAGCTGGGCGCGGACGACTATCTGGTCAAACCCTTCGCCTTCTCCGAGCTGCTGGCCAGGGTGCGCACGCTGCTTCGCCGGGGCGCCAATTCCAGCCAGGATACGCAACTGGGTCTGGCCGACCTGCGCCTGGACCTGATCCGCCGCCGCGCCGAACGCGCCGGCCAACGTATCGACCTGACCGCCAAGGAGTTCGCCCTGCTCGAACTGCTGTTGCGCCGCCAGGGCGAGGTACTGCCCAAATCGCTGATCGCCTCGCAAGTCTGGGACATGAATTTCGACAGCGACACCAATGTCATCGAGGTGGCGATCCGCCGCCTGCGCCTGAAGATCGACGATCACCATGACAACAAGCTGATCCATACCGTGCGCGGCATGGGCTACGTACTCGAGGAGCGCCACGACTGATGCCGCGCGTGTCCCTAGGCGGGCGTCTGGCCCTGCTGTTCGCCGTCTGCACGGCGGCCGTCTCGCTGACCGCCGGCCTGCTGTTCAGCCGCGCCAGCGAACGGCACTTCATCGAACTGGACCAGCAACTGCTCAATGGCCGGCTGTCCTTGATGCGCACCTTGCTCGAAGGCGTCACCCGCCCTGCCGACCTGGCGTCGCGCTTGCCCGCCCTTCGCAACGAACTGAGCCACCAGGCCGATCTGGCCTTGCGCATCCGCGGTGCGGATGGTGCGCTGTGGTTCGACAGCCGCAACGACTTGCCAGATACCCCCAGCCACACCGGGCTTACCACCCTGCATGCCGATGGCGTTGACTACCGCAGCCTGTGCGTCCAACTGGACGAAGGCAGCCCAGACTCGGCCCAATTGACCCTCTTGCTGGACATCACCCACCACCAACACTTCCTGCAAGGCATGCAGCGTCTGATCTGGCTGACCGTCGGCCTCTCGGCTTTGGCCACGGCCCTGCTCGGCGCCTGGGCTGCTCGGCGCGGGCTGCGGCCCTTGCGCCAAATGGGCGAAGTGGCTGCCAGGGTCAATGCCCGTTCCCTGACCACCCGATTGCCCGTGGCCCAAATGCCGGAGGAGCTGGCCGAGCTGGCCACCACCGTCAATGCCATGTTGCAACGCCTGGATGATGCCTTTCAGCGCCTGTCGGCGTTTTCCGCCGACATCGCCCATGAGCTGCGCACACCGCTGTCCAACCTGCTGACCCACACCCAGGTCACCCTTACCCGTCCACGCAGCCTCGACGAGTATCGCGAGGCGTTGCACGGCAATTTGGAGGAACTGCAATGGATGGCCCAGCTGGTCAATGACATGCTCTACCTGGCCAAGGCCGATCACGGCCTGCTGATGCCCAACCGCGAGGCGTTGGACCTGGCGGTGGAGCTGGATGCCTTGCTGGAATACTACGCGCCGCTGGCCGAGGACGCCGAGGTGCGCCTGGTGCGCGAAGGCGAGGCGCGGCTGGAGGGCGACCGACATATGCTACGCAGGGCATTGTCCAATCTGCTGGACAATGCCCTGCGTTTCACGTCGCAAGGTGGGGAGATCCGCGTGTCGCTGCAGCCCGGGGCTCACATCGTCGTCGCCAACACCGGTCCTGCAATTGAACCGGCTGTTCTACCCAGGCTTTTCGACCGTTTCTATCGGGCAGACCCCGCCCGACGGGAAGGCAGCAGCGAACATGCGGGATTGGGTCTGGCGATTACCCGTTCGATCATCCAGGCCCATGGCGGAAGCATCCGCGCCGAGTGCGCGCAGGGTTGGACGCGGTTCGTGATCGAGCTGCCCGAAACGTTGTGAAGGGGCCGCCATGGCCCCTTCAGATCACTCGTAACGCAGCGCCATCGCCGGCTCCACCTGGGAAGCCCGATACGCGGGATAAAGGGTGGCCAGGAAGCTCATGACCAGCCCCGCGGTGCAGATGATCGCCACATCTCCCCATTGCAGGTCAGAGGGCAGGCTGCTGATGAAGTACACGTCGGACGTGAAGATGTGCTGCCCGCTGATCCGCTCCAGCCAGCCCACGATCTGGCTGACATTGAGGGCCGCGATCACGCCTAGCACACCACCGACCAAGGTACCGACGATACCGATCAGCGAGCCTTGGACCATGAAGGTCCCCATGATTTGCGCAGGCGTCGCACCGATGGTGCGCAGGATGGCAATGTCCGAACCCTTGTCGTTCACCACCATCACCAAGGTGGCGATGATGTTGAATGCGGCCACCGCGATGATCATCATCAGCAACAGGCCGATCATGGTCTTTTCCATCTTCATGGCACTGAACAGGCTGCCTTGTGTGTGGGACCAGTCATCGGCGCGATAGGCATCGCCCAGGCCTGCGGCAATTGCCTTGGATACCTGGGGTGCGGCGTACAGGTCCTGCAGTTTCAGGCGCACCCCTTGCACGCTACCCGACGCCCAGCGCTGCATGTCGCCGGCATCGGCAACATGGATGTAAGCCTGGGAACCGTCGAGCTCGGCGCCCACCTTGAAGATGCCGACCACGGTCAGGCGCTGCATGCGCGGCGTGATACCGCCAGGGGCCTTGCTGATTTCAGGGACGATAAGCGTCAGCTTGTCGCCGGTATTGAGACGAAAACGCCGCGCGGTGAGCTCACCGATGACCACGCCATACTCGCCGGGGACCAGGTCCTGCAGGCGCCCCTGAACGATATGCTGACCGACGATGGAGACCTTGCCCTCCTCGGCCGGGTCGATGCCACTGACCTGGATCGGCTGCATCGCCCCCTTATAGGACAACATGCCTTCCATTTCCGTGATGGGCGCAGCTGCGACCACGGCAGGATTCTTCAGCGCCGCATCGGCCACCTTGCGCCAGTCATTCAGCGGCTGCACCCCCAGGATGCTGGCGTGTGGCACCAGCCCCAGGATACGCGAGCTCATCTCACGCTGGAAACCGTTCATCACCGACAGCACCACGATCATCGCCAGCACGCCCAAGGACAGGCCGATCATCGAGGTCATGGAGATGAACGAGATGAATTGGTTGCGGCGCTTGGCACGGGTGTAGCGAGCACCGATGAACAAGGGCAAGGGTCTGAACATGTACGAGAACACCCAATGAAAAAAGGTTACGGCGCAGCCCGTGCCGCGCCGTGCAATCGACTCAGATCGGCACCAGACGGCCGTCTTCCAGGTGCAGCACGCGGTCCATCTGACGCGCCAGGTTCAAGTCGTGGGTGACCACCAGGAACGCCGTCTGCGAAGCGCTGGACAGCTCCTGCATCAATTCCTGGATACCAAGGGCGGTGTGGTGATCGAGGTTGCCGGTGGGCTCGTCGAGCATCACCAGGCCCGGGCGGTTGACCAGGGCACGGGCGATTGCCACGCGCTGGCGCTCGCCACCGGAAAGTTCGGCCGGCTTGTGGTTCAGACGATGACCCAGGCCCACCCGCTTGAGCAGGGCCTCGGCGCGCTCACGCGCTTCGGGGATCGGCGTGCGGCCGATCAGCAGCGGCATGCAGGCGTTCTCCAGGGCGGTGAACTCCGGCAGCAGATGGTGGAACTGGTAGACGAAGCCCAGCGCACGGTTGCGTAGCAGGCCACGGGCGCGCTCGCCAAGGGCAGACAGCTCCTCGCCCGCGAGCCAGACACTGCCCTGGGTGGGAGTGTCGAGGCCGCCAAGCAGGTTCAGCAAGGTACTCTTGCCGGAGCCGGAGCTGCCGACGATGGCCACCCGCTCACCTGCATGCAGCTCCAGGTTCAACCCGGACAGCACCTTCACCGACTCCGGCCCTTCCTCGTAGGACTTGCCCAGGTTGCGGCAGCTCAGTACGGCTTTATTCATGCGCGACTCACTCATAACGTAGCGCCTCTGCTGGCTGGGTGCGGGCCGCACGCCAGGCCGGATACAGGGTGGCAAAGAAACTCAGGACCAACGCCGCACCGCAGACCATCCAGACGTCCTCGGCCATGATCTGCGACGGCAGGTAATCGATGAAGTACACATCCGCGTTCAGGAATTTGTGCCCGATCAGCTTCTCGATGCCGGCGATCACCGCACTGACATTGAGTGCGGCGACGATGCCGACGACGGCACCGATCAACGTGCCGACCACGCCGATCACCGTCCCCTGGACCATGAAGATGGCCATGATCTGCCCCGGCGTGGCGCCGAGGGTACGCAGGATGGCGATGTCGCCACGCTTGTCGTTGACCACCATCACCAGTGTGGAAATGATGTTGAATGCCGCCACCGCCACGATCAGCAGCAGCAACAGGCCGATCATGGCCTTCTCCATACGGATGGCCTGGTACAGGTTGCCGTGGCTGCGAGTCCAGTCGCGGGTGTAGAACTCCTGCTCGCCCAGGCGTTGGGCGATATCCCAGGCCACACGCGGGGCCTGGAACAGGTCGTCGAACTTCAGGCGCAGGCCCTGGACCTGGTCGGCCTTCCAGCGGTGCAGGCGGGAGAGGTCGCTGATGTTGGTCAGGCCCAGGTAACCGTCGATTTCGCCGGCGCCAACGTGGAAGGTGCCGACCACGGTGAAGCGCTTCATGCGCGGGAACATGCCCGCCGGGGTCACGCTGACCTCCGGGGCGACGAAGGTCAGCTTGTCGCCGATACCCACGCCCAGCTTGGCCGCGGCTTTGTCACCGATCATGATGCCCCATTCGCCCGGCGCCAGCTTGTCGAGGCTGCCCTCCAGGACGAAATTCTCGATGATGGATACCTGCCGCTCCAGCGCAGGGTCGATGCCGTTGAGCAGCACCTTCTGCACCTTGCCGTCATGAGTCAGCAACCCCTGCATCTGGGTGAAGGGCGCGACCGCCAGCACCTGTGGATTCTGCTTTACTTGTTGGGCAAGACCCGACCAGTTGTTCAGCGGTTGGCCGGTTTCGAGCGTGGCATGGGGGATCATGCCCAGCACGCGGGTACGCATCTCGTGGTCGAAGCCGTTCATGACCGACAGCACCACGATCATCACCACCACGCCAAGGGCGAGGCCGATCATCGAAGTCAGCGAAATGAACGAGACGAAGTGGTTGCGACGCTTGGCACGGGTGTAGCGGGTGCCAATGAATACGAAAAGAGGTCTGAACATGTCGGGGCTTGTTCGGATGAAAGGGAACGTCCTTGTGGCAGGGCGCCTGCAGCGGCTTTACACTCGGACCACCGCCGTAACCATGGGTTCGCCATGACGACACTAGACGAAGAAGATCGCCGCGAATACTACCGCATCGAAGACAGTATCGCACTTGAAATCAACGCCTTGGACACGGCCCAAGGCCAGGAGACAGACCTGTTGCAGGATGCTTCACCGCTGTTCAATCTGCTCAGCGAACTGCACCTGGCCGACTTCGAGTCCCAGCACCTGATGCGCCAGTTGAGCGAGAAGGACCGCACCCTCGCGGCCTTCCTGCGGGTACAGAACAAACGCATCGACCTGCTCAGCGCGGTGCTCGCCCAGACCCTGCTGGGTGAAATCAGCAAGCCCCGGCGGGTGATTCTCTCCGAAGGCGGCATCGAGTTCGCCCATGCAACGCCCATCGCCCCCGGTACGCGACTGGCAGTGAAGATGATCCTCATGCCCCGTGCCCTCGGCCTACTGCTGCGCGCGCGGGTCACCCACTGCGACCCACGCCCGGAAGGCAATCACGAGGTCGGCACCGAATTCATCGACATGACCGACGCCCAGCGCCAACTGCTGGCCCGGTACATCCTGCAGCGCCAGCAACAACAACGACGCCAGGCGCTGGAACAGAACGACCCCGCCTCTTGAGCCTTTTCCATTTTGACCTGAAGGAACGAACGTGACCCTGATCTATGGCCATCGCGGCGCCAAGGGCGAAGCGCCCGAGAATACCCTGAACAGCTTCCGCCAGTGCTTGTCACATGGCGTCGATCGCTGCGAACTGGACCTGCACCTGTCGGCCGACAACGAGCTGATGGTGATCCACGACCCGACGCTCAAGCGCACCACCGGTCGGCGCGGCAAGGTGGTCGAGCACACCGCCGCCGAGCTGGTCACCTACGATGCACGTAAGGGCGGCCCGGGCTGGGTGCAGCCCTGCCCCATCCCACGCCTGGCAGAGCTGTTCGAGAAGTGCGCTTTCGCGCATTGGCAACTGGAGGTCAAGAGCGCCTCGCGTACCCGCGCCGCCAGTACCGTGCTGGCGATTCGCGAGCTGGCGCAGCAGTACGGCCTGCTGGACAAGATCACCATTACCTCGAGCTCCCGGGAGGTGCTTGGCGCCGCGCTGGAACTGGTGCCGGATGTGTCTCGCGGACTGGTCGCCGAGTACGCCTGGCTCGACCCGCTGAAGGTGGCCCAGAACTATGGCTGCCAGATGCTGGCCTTGAACTGGACACTGTGCACGCCCGAGCGCCTGATCAAGGCACAGCGTCAGGGGTTGCACGTATCGGTGTGGACGGTCAACGAACCGGCGCTGATGCGCCGGCTCGCCGACTTTGGCGTAGACAGCCTGATTACAGACTTTCCCGGTTTGGCCATGACCACCCTTGGGAAGGGCTGAATCCGGACTCCCCGACCGGCTCAGGCCACCGGCCGGAGCCGCTCAAAAAAGCCGGTTCAGGCCGTCGTAGGCCGCTACCCGATAGGCTTCGGCCATGGTCGGGTAGTTGAAGGTGGTGTTGACGAAGTACTTCAGATTGTTCTGCTCACCGGGCTGGTTCATGATCGCCTGGCCGATGTGGACGATCTCCGAGGCCTGGTAGCCGAAGCAGTGTACACCCAGGATTTCCAAGGTCTCGCGGTGGAACAGGATCTTCAGCATGCCCTGAGGCTCACCGGCGATCTGGGCACGGGCCATGCTCTTGAAGAAGGCCTTACCCACTTCATACGGCACCTTGGCCTGCGTCAGCTCCTGCTCGTTCTTGCCGATCGAGCTGATCTCCGGAATGGTGTAGATGCCGGTCGGCACGTCATCGACGAAACGCCAGCTGCCATTGTCGACGATGCTGCCAGCGGCGGAACGCCCCTGGTCGTGGGCAGCGCTGGCCAGGCTCGGCCAGCCGATCACGTCACCGGCGCCATAGACGTTCGGCACGCTGGTACGGTAGGCCTCGTCGACCTCGATCTGGCCGCGGCTGTTGACCTTGATTCCGATGTTCTCCAGGCCCAGCTTGTCAGTGTTGCCGGTACGGCCGTTGCACCACAGCAAGGCATCGGCCTTGATCTTCTTGCCCGACTTCAAGTGCAGGATCACACCGTTGTCCAAGCCTTCGACCCGCTCGTACTCCTCGTTGTGGCGTACAGTGATGTTGTTGTTGCTGAAGTGGTAGCTCAGCGCCTGGGAGATTTCCGAATCCAGGAAGCTCAGCAGTTGGCCGCGGTTATCCACCAGCTCGACCAGCACGCCCAGGCCACTGAAAATGGAGGCGTATTCACAACCGATCACGCCAGCGCCATAGACGATCAGCTTGCGCGGGGTATGGCTCAGGCTGAGGATGGTGTCGCTGTCGTAGACGCGCGGGTGGTGGAAGTCGATATCGGCCGGACGGTACGGACGCGAGCCGGTGGCGATGATGATGTGCTTGGCGACCAGTTTCTCGACCACACCGTTGGAGCACACCACTTCGACGGTCTGCTCATCGGCGAAGCTGCCGGTGCCGACGAACACGTCGACGCGGTTGCGCGCGTAGTAGCCGGTGCGCGAGGCCACTTGCTTGGAGATCACCTTCTCGGCGCTCTTGAGCACATCGGGGAAGGAGAACCAGCGCGGCTCACCGATGGCGCGGAACATCGGGTTGGTGTTGAACTGCATGATCTGGCGCACCGAGTGACGCAGGGCCTTGGACGGGATGGTGCCCAAGTGAGTGCAGTTGCCGCCGACCTGGCGACGGCTGTCGACCATGGCCACCTTGCGTCCTGCTTTGGCGGCATTCATTGCCGCACCTTCTCCGGCCGGGCCGGAACCCAGCACCACTACGTCGTAGTTATAGACAGCCATGCGTACTCCTTCAGAACTGGCCCGCCGACCGGATGGCCGCGGGGCACGATCATGTCGCCGGGGCGCCATGAGAAAATTCGGGTGCAGTCTAATCAAGCGTGAACGCCGCGCACATTAACCCTTGGTCGCGTCGTAGGCCAATTTTGCCTGCACTACATGTCATTCACCGATTCCCTGGCGACGATCATCCGTGTTTGCGCTTTCACTCGCCTTTCAGTGCCCGCTCGAACGCAGGCGTAACACGAGAGACGAAGCCACCCTCGGCCCGGGTCACCAGCACCGCGGCAATACCATGGGCGACAGCGAAGTCCCAGCCTTGTTCCGGCCCCAGGATCAACAACAAGGTCGAGTAGCCATCGGCTTGGAGCGCCGAGGCATCGAGCACGGTGACAGCAGCCAGGTCATGTTCGACCGGACGCCCCAAGCGGGCATCGAAGGTGTGCGAATAGCGCCGGCCATTGTCCTTGAAATAGTGCCGATAGTCACCCGAGGTCGATACAGCCAGACCATCCACGGCGATGACTTGGCGCGCGACCTGACGGTCTTCGCGCGGCAGTTCCAGAGCCACCCGCCACGGACCGCCATCGGGCTTGCGACCCACAGCCTTGAGTTCGCCCGTGGCTTCGACAAGAAAGCTTGCGACGCCCATCGCCCCTAGGCGCTCGGCGATCAGGTCCACGGCGTGGCCTGCGGCGATACTGTTGAAATCCAGTTCCACTGCAGCGTCCTTGCACAGGATGTCGCCATCGATGCGCAAGTGGTGATAGCCGACGCGCTGACGGGCCTGGGCCAACTGCAACGGGTCAGGCACCTGCTCTTGGCGCGCCTGAGGGCCGAAGCCCCAGAGATCGAGCAATGGCTCGACGGTCAGGTCGAAAGCGCCCTGGCTTTGTTCGGCCAACTGCTGACCAAACCCGACCAACGCCAGCATGTCCTTTCCCAGCGCTTGGCATTGGCCTGCCTGCAACTGGTTGAAGCGGCTGACCGCAGAATCGCCACGGTAGGTTGAATAGTGCTCGTCGACATCACGCAGGATGGCTTCCACTGCCTCCTGCACCTCGAGGCGCGATGGTCCACCCGGCTCGCGGACATACTGGATGCTGTAGCTGCTGCCCATGGTCGGGCCGCCAAAGCGCTCCAGGCTCGGAGCCTGGTCGCAGCCAACCAGGAACATCAGGGTGAGCAGAAGACCTTTACGCAATTTCAAGTTTCTCGACTGGCCGTACTGACCTCTTCGCAGGCTTACCCATGAATGCCCGCACACGGCATAAAAAAAACGGGAACCCGAAGGTTCCCGTTTCTTCAACGCATTACAAGCGGATCAGCGTGGAAACGCTGGCGGGTTCACACCAGCCATCTCTTCCATCACACGCACCACCTGGCAGCTATAACCGAACTCGTTGTCGTACCAGACGTACAGGACAACGCGGTTGTCGTTGCAGATGGTCGCTTCGGCGTCGACCACACCGGCGTGGCGCGAGCCCACGAAGTCGGTGGAGACCACTTCCTGGGAGCTGACGTAATCGATCTGCTTGTGCAGTTCCGAGTGCATGGCGGTCTGGCGCAGGTACTCGTTGATCTCGTCGCGGTTGGTGGCCTTTTCCAGGTTCAGATTGAGGATGGCCATCGAGACGTTCGGCGTCGGCACGCGAATGGCGTTGCCGGTCAGCTTGCCCTTGAGCACAGGCAGTGCCTTGGCTGCAGCGGTGGCTGCGCCGGTCTCGGTGATGACCATGTTCAACGGTGCGGCGCGGCCGCGGCGGCTACCCTTGTGGAAGTTGTCGATCAGGTTCTGGTCGTTGGTGAACGAGTGAACGGTTTCGACGTGGCCGTTGATGATGCCGTACTGGTCATTGACGGCCTTGAGCACCGGCACGATGGCGTTGGTGGTGCAGGACGCAGCGGAGATGATCTTGTCATCGGCGCTGATATCGCCATGGTTGATGCCGTGAACGATGTTCTTCAGCGCGCCTTTGCCCGGAGCGGTGAGGATCACGCGATTGATGCCAGGGCACTTGAGATGCTGACCCAGGCCTTCGGCGTCACGCCATTTACCGGTGTTGTCCACCAGCAGGGCGTTGTCGATGCCGTATTGGGTGTAGTCGATCGAGGCCGGATCGTTGGAGTAGATCACCTGGATCAGGTTGCCGTTGGCGGTGATGGTGTTGTGCTCTTCGTCGATGACGATGGTGCCGTCGAACGGACCATGTACCGAGTCGCGGCGCAGCAGGCTGGCACGCTTGGTCAGGTCGTTCTCGGCGCCCTTGCGCACGACGATTGCACGCAGGCGCAGGCCGTCGCCGCCACCGGTCTTCTCGATCAGGATACGCGCCAGCAGGCGGCCGATGCGACCGAAGCCGTACAGGACGACGTCGGTGCCCTTGCGGGCGGACAGGTTCTGCTGACCGACGACATCGGCCAGTTCTTCACGCACGAACTGCTCGACGCTGCGGCCGTTGCCTTCGAGCTTGAACTTGTTTGCCAGCTTGCCCAGGTCGACCGAAGCGGCGCCCAGTTTCAGCTCGCTCATGGCCTTGAGCAGGGGGAATGTCTCGTGGACGGACAGCTCGGTTTCGTCGGTCTGACGGTGACGGGCAAAGCGGTGGGCTTTGAGGATCGAGATAACCGAACGATTGATCAGGCTGCGGCCATAGATCGAGCTCACCACGTTATTGTTGCGGTAGAGCTGACCGATAAGCGGGATCATCGCTTCAGCCAGGGCTTCACGATCGATCCACTCACCAAGACACTGGTCGGGCTTCTGAGTCACGGGAACCTTCCACATGTAGGGGGAGAAAAAAGGGGCTACATTATGACGCCCCTCGACGTATCGGGCAATGAGCGCCTGTCGCCGCCGCTCGTGCCCGTCGCCAAGCCCTTCCGAGCCTGACAGCGCGCACCAGCACCGGTACAATTGTCCTCTTTGCCGCAACGCTTGGAGTCCAATCTCCCGTGTCAGTTCTGCGCCTACCGCAATTATCGGCCACGGCCGGCAAACAAACCTGGGGAAACCTGCCCGGGGCCGCCCTGAGCCTGGCCATCGCCGAAGCCGCCAGCAGCGCCGGTCGCTTCACCCTGCTGTTGACCGCCGACAGCCAGGCTGCCGACCGCCTGGAACAGGAGCTGCGCTTCTTCGCGCCCGACCTGCCGGTGCTGCCGTTCCCCGATTGGGAAACCCTGCCCTACGACCTGTTCTCGCCCCACCAGGACATCATTTCCCAGCGCATCGCCAGTCTCTATCGGCTGCCTGAGCTCGATCACGGCATCCTCGTGGTGCCGATCACCACCGCCCTGCACCGCCTGGCCCCGACCCGCTTCCTGCTGGGCAGCAGCCTGGTGCTGGATGTGGGCCAGACGATCGACGTCGAACAAATGCGCACGCGCCTGGAAGCCAGCGGCTACCGCTGCGTCGACACGGTCTACGAGCATGGCGAGTTCGCCGTGCGCGGCGCCCTGATCGACCTGTTCCCCATGGGCAGCAAGCTGCCCTACCGGATCGACCTGTTCGACGATGAGATCGAGACCCTGCGCACCTTCGATCCCGAGACCCAGCGCTCGATCGACAAGGTCGACTCGGTCCGCCTGCTGCCGGCCCGCGAGTTCCCGATGCAGAAGGACGAGGTCACCCGCTTCAAGGCGCGCTTTCGTGAGCGTTTCGACGTGGATTTCCGGCGCAGCGCGATTTTCCAGGACTTGACCAGCGGCATCATTCCCGCCGGTATCGAGTACTACCTGCCGCTGTTCTTCGAAGAAACCTCGACCCTCTTCGACTACTTGCCGACCGACACCCAGGTGTTCTCCCTGCCGGGTGTCGAACAGGCAGCCGAGCATTTCTGGAACGATGTGCGCGGACGCTACGAAGAGCGCCGCGGCGACCTGTCCCGCCCCCTGCTGCCACCGGCCGAGCTGTTCCTGCCGGTCGAGGACTGCTTCGCCCAGCTCAAGCAGTGGCCCCGGGTCGTGGTCAGCAGCGACGAGATCGAAACCGGCGCGGGTCGCCTACGGTTCCCGGCGCGAGCCTTGCCGAATCTGGCGATCGAAGCCAAGGCCAACCAGCCACTGGCGGAGCTGTCGAATTTCCTCGAGCAGTTCCCCGGACGCGTGCTGTTCACCGCCGAATCGGCCGGCCGCCGCGAAGTGCTGCTGGAACTGCTCGAGCGCTTGAAGCTGCGCCCTCAAACCGTCGAAGGCTGGGCCGACTTCGTCACCGGCAAGGACCGCCTGGCCATCACCATCGCCCCGCTCGACGACGGCCTGCTGCTGGATGACCCAGGCCTGGCCCTGATCGCCGAGAGCCCATTGTTCGGCCAGCGCGTGATGCAGCGCCGGCGTCGCGAAAAACGTGGTGAGGCGGCCAACGATGCCGTCATCAAGAACCTCACCGAACTGCGCGAAGGTGCACCCGTGGTGCATATCGACCACGGCGTGGGACGTTACCTGGGCCTGGCCACCCTGGAAATCGAAGGCCAGGCCGCCGAGTTCCTGACCTTGGAATATGCAGAGGGCGCCAAGCTCTACGTACCGGTGGCCAACCTGCACCTGATCGCCCGCTACACCGGCAGCGACGATGCCCTGGCCCCACTGCACCGCCTTGGCTCCGAAGCCTGGCAAAAGGCCAAGCGCAAAGCCGCCGAGCAAGTCCGTGACGTGGCGGCCGAACTGCTCGACATCTATGCCCGGCGCGCCGCCCGCAAGGGGCATGCATTCGCCGATCCGGCCGCAGACTACGCCACCTTCAGTGCCGGCTTCCCGTTCGAGGAAACCCCGGACCAGCAATCGGCCATCGAGGCAGTGCGCGCCGACATGCTCGCCGGCAAGCCGATGGACCGCCTGGTGTGCGGCGACGTCGGCTTCGGCAAGACCGAAGTGGCCATGCGCGCAGCGTTCATTGCCGTGCACAGTGGCCGCCAGGTGGCAGTACTGGTGCCTACCACTCTGCTCGCCCAGCAGCACTACAACAGTTTCCGCGACCGTTTCGCCGACTGGCCGGTGACCGTCGAGGTGATGAGCCGCTTCAAGTCGGCCAAGGAAGTCAGCGCCGCCGCCGCAGAGCTGGCCGAAGGCAAGATCGACATCCTCATCGGCACCCACAAGCTGCTGCAGGACGACGTGCGCTTCAAGGACCTAGGCCTGGTGATCATCGATGAGGAGCATCGTTTCGGTGTGCGTCAGAAGGAACAGCTCAAGGCCCTGCGCAGCGAGGTGGACATCCTTACCCTGACCGCCACGCCTATTCCACGCACCCTCAACATGGCCGTGTCGGGCATGCGGGACCTCTCGATCATCGCCACCCCGCCGGCGCGACGCCTGTCGGTGCGCACCTTCGTCATGGAGCAGAACAAGAGCACGGTCAAAGAGGCGCTGCTGCGTGAATTGCTGCGTGGCGGCCAGGTGTACTACCTGCACAACGACGTCAAGAGCATCGAAAAATGCGCCGCCGAGCTGGCCGAACTGGTACCCGAGGCACGTATCGGCATCGGCCACGGCCAGATGCGCGAGCGCGAACTCGAGCAGGTGATGAGCGACTTCTATCACAAGCGCTTCAACGTGCTGGTTGCCTCGACCATCATCGAGACGGGTATCGACGTGCCGAGCGCCAACACCATCGTCATCGAACGCGCAGACAAGTTCGGTCTGGCCCAGCTACACCAGTTGCGCGGCCGGGTCGGACGCAGCCACCACCAGGCCTACGCCTACCTGCTGACGCCGCCGCGCCAGCAGATCAGCGCCGATGCCGAAAAACGCCTCGAGGCCATCGCCAACACCCAGGACCTGGGTGCAGGTTTCGTGCTGGCCACCAACGACCTGGAGATTCGCGGTGCCGGCGAGCTGCTCGGCGAAGGCCAGAGCGGGCAGATTCAGGCCGTGGGCTTCACCCTCTACATGGAAATGCTCGAGCGCGCCGTCAAGGCCATCCGCAAGGGCACCCAGCCGAACCTCGAGCAACCGCTTGGTGGCGGCCCGGAGATCAACCTGCGTCTACCGGCGCTGATTCCCGAGGACTATCTGCCGGACGTGCATGCCCGTCTGATTCTCTACAAACGCATCGCCTCGGCCGCCGACGAAGAGGGCCTCAAGGACCTACAAGTGGAAATGATCGACCGCTTCGGCCTGCTGCCTGAACCGACCAAGAACCTGATGCGCCTGACCCTGCTCAAGCTGCAGGCGGAAAAACTCGGCATCAAGAAAGTCGATGCCGGCCCCAATGGCGGCAAGCTCGAGTTCGAGGCCGAAACCCCGGTCGACCCGCTGACCCTGATCAAGCTGATCCAGGGCCAGCCCAAGCGCTACAAATTCGAGGGCGCCACGCAGTTCCGCTTCCTCGTGCCGATGGAGCGCCCCGATGAACGTTTCAACACCCTGGAGGCGCTGTTCGAGCGCCTGACCCCACAGCCTGCCTAAGGAAGATCCATGCGTGCCATTCGTTGCCTGACCTTGATGCTGACGCTGTTCGCGCCGGCCGCCTTCGCCGAAGGCCTTTATCAGGTGGAAATGATCCTGGTGCGGCAGAACGCCGTACCTGCGGTAACCAGCCCGTTCGCCCCCGAAGATTGGAGCGCCGGCGCCCCCCGCCTGGACAAGGGCGCCGAGCGCCCACTGGCGCTGGAGGACGAAGTCACCCGCTTGCAAGCCACCGCCGACTACACCGTGCTGATGCACAAGGCCTGGCAGCAGGAAGTGGGCAGCGAACCGAGCCGTATCGCCCTGAGTGCAGGCCAGGAGCAGTTCGGCCATTTCCCCATCGAGGGCAACCTGAGCATCGCCGATGGCCGCTTCATCGCCGTGCAGGCCAACTTCTGGGTGAACCAGCTCGATGGCAATGGTGCCGTGGTGCGCAGCGAGCAGTTCAAGCAGAGCAACAGCAACATGAAAGGCAACCAGCTGACCTTCCTCGACGGCGGGCACCTTGCCGTACTGCTGAAGGTGACACCCGCTGGCATGCGCAAGATGCCGGTGATGGATCCGGAGATGATGGAGCAGTGAGGTGAGCGAGAGCGATGTGCGGCGCCTGCTTCAGCGCGATGAAAGCTGGAAGGCGGACTTCGACGACGGAGCGCTCGCCCGTGGACAGAACTACGCGGCGCAGGGCCGAACAAAAACGCTTTCGATCCATGACAGAACGATAGAGGCTGCCTGCCTGGGCTCGGCAGGCCAGCGCTACACTCAGAAGATCCTTCTCGAGCCGAACGCTGGCAGGCTGCGGGTACTGGGCCGCTGCAGCTGTCCTGTGGGCGTCAACTGCAAACATTGCGCTGCGACACTTTTCCATTTGCACGCGTCCCTCGATGACCATGACGCCAGCGACGGGCTGTCCCTTCCCCCGGAGCTGAGCCAGTGGGTCAAGGCACTGGAAACGCCCGAGTCTGCGCCGGCCAATCCAAGCCCTTCACGCAAAGGGCCAGCCATCTACTACCAGATCAGCCTGAACCAGGCGCAATGTCGGCTGGAGGCGGTGAAAGGCACACGCCAGAACGACGGCACACTGAAGCTGAGCAGGATCACCTCGCTGCCGGAAATGATCTACTACACGCCACGCTATGTAACCGAAGCCGATGCGCGGCTGCTGCGCCTGATCAGCGCCCAGAACAGCAACGTCGTCTCGCCGGTAACCCGCCTGGAGGGGAAAAAGGGTTCCGAACTCCTCGAGTACGCATTGGCAAGCGGTCACCTGCTGTTCGACCAGCAGCAGGAGCCGCTGACTCCTGGCCCGGACCAGGCCGCCGAGTTTCGCTGGGTCCGACTGGAGGACGGCGCGTACCGGGGCGTCTGGCATCACGACAGCGACACACCGCTGCAGGTCCTGCCGCTCGACCCGCTGTATTACGTCAATCCGCAGACCCGCCAAACCGGCAGGCTGCAACATAACCTGGACCCATTCATCGCCAGCCAGCTGGCGCGCGCGCCCATCGTACCCGAACACCTGGTTGTCCCTTTGAGTCACCGCCTGAATGCCTTGAACCGCCAAGTCCCCACCCCTACCGCCGTGCGTAGCGAAGAGCACGATGACATCCAGCCACGTCCGCACCTGACCTTGGGCAGCCTGGAATTCAGTGCCTACATGCCCAAGACCGGGCGTATGCAGCGTCAGATGCAGCATCGCGCTGCGCTGGCGTTCAGTTATGACGGCCTGCTTGCCAGCGGCACCGATGAAAAGCCCCTGAGCCGCCTGGTAGGCGAAACCAGCCAGCGCATCCGTCGCCAGCCCAAGACCGAGCAAGCCTTTCGCCAAACCCTGCGCGAACTGGGCTTCAAGCCTGCCACCCGACAGAGCAAAGCTCTGCCGGACAGCGCAGGCGAGATGCTCCAGCTACCCGACGATGAGGCTTGGCTGCGCTTTGCCCGCGAAGGGCTGCCCAAACTGCGTCAGGCCGGCTGGGAGATCGACATTCCTCGGGATTTCGCCTTCGATCTACAGGAGGTGGACGACTGGTACGCCACCGTCCAAGAAGCGCCGGGCCATGAATGGTTCGATCTCGAGCTGGGTATCGTGGTCGATGGGCAACGCCACAGCCTGCTGCCGATCGTGCTGCAGCTGTTGCGCAGCAGTCCTGAACTGCTGCGCGCCGGCGAACTGGCCCGACGTAGCGACGATGAACACCTGCTCATCGACCTCAACCGCGGCCGCCAGGACAGCCCTGCCCTGCGTGTCGCCCTGCCCTATGGCCGGATCAAAGCGGTGATGGGCACCCTCGGCGAGCTCTACCTGCATGAAGATGCTGTCGGCCCATCCCTGCGCCTGGAGCGTGCCGATGCGGCGCGACTGAACGATATCGAGCACCTGCCCCTGCACTGGGAAGGCGGCGAGCATGTGCGTGAGCTGGGCCGACGACTGCGCGATGCGCGTGATTTGCAGATCGAGCCGCCCAAGGAGCTCAAGGCCGAGCTGCGCCCCTACCAGCAGCAAGGCCTGAACTGGCTGCAGGCCCTGCGCGAAATGGGCACCGGCGGCATCCTGGGCGATGACATGGGCCTGGGCAAGACCCTGCAGACCCTTGCCCACCTGCTGCTTGAGAAACAAAGCGCACGCCTGGAGCAACCGGCCCTGGTGGTGATGCCCACGAGCCTTGTGCCCAACTGGCTCGATGAAGCCCAACGCTTCGCTCCCGCACTTCGCGTCCTGGCACTGCATGGCCCGGGCCGCAGCAAGCACTTCACCGCGCTGCACGACTACGATGTGATCCTGACCACCTACGCCCTGCTCCCGCGGGATCTGGAGCACCTGCGTTCAGTGCACTGGAGCCTGCTGATTCTCGACGAGGCGCAGAACATCAAGAGCAGTACCAGCAAGGCAGCCCAAGCGGTCTGCGATCTGAAGGCAGGCCAGCGCCTGTGCCTGACCGGCACCCCGATGGAGAACAACCTGGGCGAGCTATGGTCGCTGTTCCACTTCCTGATGCCTGGCTGGCTGGGCGATCTGAAGCGCTTCAACCAGGACTACCGCACACCGATCGAACGCCACGGCGATACCGAACGCATGGCGCATCTGGCCAGTCGCATCCGACCATTCCTGCTGCGCCGGACCAAGGAACAGGTGGCCACCGAGCTGCCGGCCAAAACCGAGATGATCCACTGGGTCGAGCTCAGCGATGCCCAGCGCGACACCTACGAAGCCGTGCGCGTGGCCATGGACAAGAAAGTCCGTGACGAGATAGCCCGCAATGGGGCGGCGCGCAGTCAGATCGTCATCCTCGATGCCTTGCTCAAGCTGCGCCAGGTGTGCTGTGACCTTCGCCTGGTCAAGGGCGTGGAGGCCAAGGGCAACCAGGCCGACAAGGGCAAGCTCGGCAGTTTGATGGACATGCTCGAGGAGTTGCTCAGCGAGGGGCGCCGGGTGCTGCTGTTTTCGCAATTCACCTCGATGCTGGCGTTGATCGAGACCGAACTTGCCAAGCGCAATGTCCGCTATAGCCTACTGACCGGTGACACCCGTGACCGACGCACCCCTGTGCAGCAGTTTCAGACCGGCGAAAGCGAGGTATTCCTGATCAGCCTCAAGGCCGGCGGCACGGGCCTGAACCTGACGGCTGCCGACACGGTGATCCACTACGACCCGTGGTGGAATCCAGCCAGCGAGAGCCAGGCCACCGACCGCGCCTATCGCATAGGCCAGGACAAGCCGGTGTTTGTGTTCAAGCTGATAACCCGAGGCACGGTAGAAGAAAAGATCCAGCAGCTTCAACAGGAGAAGGCAGCCCTGGCAGCCGGCCTGCTCGATGGCGGATCGGCTGGCCAATGGCGCTTGGGCGATGAGGAGATCGAGGCACTGTTTGCGCCACTGCCTGGCAAGCGCAGTCGCTGATCTGTGGAGGACGCTTTCGTCGCTCCACCAGATCGCGCCGAATCAAGGCACCCCAAATCAATCGACCAACTGCGCTTCCTTCAAAGCACCCAGCGCCTCCAGCCAACGCGGCTGCTGGCGGCAATCGGTGCGGGCGAAGCCACGTCCGCGCATCCTCGCGATCCGCGGCGATGGCTCGACCTTCAGCCGCTGGGCCGCGCTCAATGCCAGCTCCGCCGCTGCCCGGTCATTGCACACCAACCCCATGTCGCAACCAGCACTCAGGGCCGCCTCGATCCGGCTGGCAGCATCACCCACCACATGGGCACCGGCCATGGACAAGTCGTCACTGAAAATCACCCCCTCGAACCCCATCTCACCGCGCAGGATGTCCTGCAGCCAGCGACGCGAGAACCCGGCCGGCTGGTTATCGATTTGCGGGTAGATCACATGCGCAGGCATCACAGCCGCCAATTGGCCTCTTAGCTGAATGAAAGGCAGCAGGTCCGCCTGGCGTAACTGCTCAAGGCTGCGCTCATCCGTAGGTATGGCCACGTGAGAGTCGGCTTCCGCCCAGCCATGCCCCGGGAAGTGCTTGCCACAAGCAGCCATGCCAGCGGCATTCATACCGCGGATGAACGCCCCCGCCAGTTGGGTGGCGCGCGCCGGGTCGCCCTCGAAGGCACGGCTGCCGACTACAGCGCTGCGCTGATGATCCAGGTCAAGCACCGGGGCGAAGCTCAGGTCAAGGCCTACAGCCTGCACTTCGGTCGCCATCAGCCAACCACACTGCTCGGCCAGGTATTCGGCGTTGGCATTGTCGGCGATCGCACGCATGGCCGGCAGACGTACGAACCCCTGGCGTAGGCGTTGGACCCGCCCACCCTCCTGGTCGACAGCCAGGATGAGGTCGGGGCGCACAGCGCGGATGGAGGCGCACAGCTCACGCACCTGGCGAGGGCTATCGATGTTGCGGGCAAAAATGATCAGGCCGGCCACTTCGGGCTGGCGCAGGAGATGACGGTCTTCGGCGGTCAGCCATTTACCGGCGATATCCACCATCAGGGAGCCTTGCAGGCGGGCAGTCATATTGGATTCCTTCATGGGAGGGGCAGCACGCCCCAGTGCGGGCAGGCAGACTCATCGATCCGCACCGCGCAGTGGTCCGGTACCCGATCGAACAACGCGATCAAGTCGCTGTTCCTGAGACGTATGCAACCATGGGACAACGGGATGCCCATAGGTTCAGTGTCCGGCGTACCGTGCAGGTAGATGTAGCGGCGAAAGGTGTCGACCTTGCCAAGCCGATTGACCCCAGGTTCACAACCACTGAGCCAGAGAATGCGGCTCAGGATCCAGTCGCGCCCGGGAAACTGCTCATGCAGCTTCAGGGACCAGACCTCGCCCGTCCAGCGCCGGCTGCGCAGTACAGCGCCCTGCGGCAGGCCGGCACCGATCTTGGCGCGGACCTGGTGAAGGCCTCGCGGCGTACAGCCGGAGCCATTGAGCTCCCCGGCACCGTTTCGCGCCGTGGATACCTCCAGGCGCACACGCAGCGCCCCACGGGTGAATCCGTAGAGGCGCTGGTCGGCAAGAGAGATATGTAGGTAGTCGAGGTCAGGCATGGGCGCTAGCTTAGCCCAAGCGCCTCTTAGCGCACAGTGTCAGGCCTTGACAGGCGCTGGCGCGACGCTGGTTTTGCTGCGTGGACGCAATTGTGCGGTGGCCATGGCCGGATCGGTGACCCCACTGTCGGCACGCATGCCAGCGGCGAGAAACGGCACCATCAGGCGCATCACTTGCTCGATCGAGGTATTGATGCCGAAGTCGGTTTCGGCGATGGCACGCAGCGCCTTGATGCCCGACATGCTGAAAGCGGCAGCCCCAAGCATGAAGTGCACGCGCCAGAACAGCTCCAGCGGCGGGATACGTGGCGCGGCTTCGTTGACCAGCAGCATGTAGCGGCGGAACACCTTGCCGTACATGTCTTCGAGGTATCGACGTAGGTGACCTTGGCTCTGGCTGAAGGCAAGGCCAAGCAGGCGCATGAAGATCGACAGATCGTTGTTGCTGCGAGGCTGCACGGCCAGCGCTTGCTCGACCAGCATCTCGAGCAACTCCTCCAGGCTCGGTTTGGGCTCGGGGCGCGCCTGACGACGATCCAGCTCACGTTCGAGACTGGAGCAGAACGGGCCGAGAAAACGCGAGAATACCGCCTGGATCAGGGCTTTCTTGGAGCCGAAATGGTAGTTGACCGCCGCCAGGTTGACCCCGGCCTTGCTGGTGATCAGCCGCAACGAGGTTTCCGCGAACCCCCTCTCCGCAAACAGCTGCTCTGCAGCATCGAGAATGCGTTCAACGGTTTCCGATTGGGCCATGACTACTCCGCCTGACAAACAGTTGTTTGAAACATACGTTTCAAGCTTTCATCTGTCAAGACACGTGACCCGCCAGTCGCCATTTAACCACAGCATTGAAACATTCGCTGCAAGCCACGGTTGGCGCAGGCTTCGCCCTATATGCACGACACAGTGACGTGTTTTCCCGGCCCACAGTGCTTGCAGCTGGCCAGCCACTGTATATAATCCCAGTCACTGTATAAAAAGACAGAGCGCTTGCCATGCTTAAACTGACGCCACGCCAAGCTGAAATCCTGGCCTTCATCAAACGCTGCCTGGAAGACAACGGCTTTCCGCCGACCCGCGCGGAAATCGCTCAGGAGCTTGGGTTCAAATCGCCCAATGCCGCCGAAGAGCATCTCAAGGCGCTCGCTCGCAAAGGAGCGATCGAAATGACCCCGGGCGCCTCCCGCGGCATTCGCATTCCAGGGCTTGAGACCAAGGCAGAAGAGAACAGCCTGCCTATCATCGGCCGGGTCGCTGCCGGCGCACCGATCCTCGCCGAGCAACACATCGAAGAATCCTGCAACATCAACCCAGCCTTCTTCCATCCTCGCGCCGACTATCTGCTGCGTGTCCACGGCATGAGCATGAAGGACATCGGCATCTTCGACGGCGATCTGTTGGCGGTCCACACCTGCCGGGAGGCCCGCAACGGCCAGGTCGTGGTCGCCCGCATCGGTGACGAAGTGACCGTCAAGCGTTTCAAGCGCGAAGGCAGCAAGGTCTGGTTGATCGCCGAGAATCCCGAATTCGCCCCCATCGAAGTCGACCTGAAAGAACAGGAGCTGGTGATCGAGGGCTTGAGTGTCGGCGTCATTCGCCGCTGATCCAGGAGGCGTCATGCAGCAGTTCATCCAAACACCCCAGCAAGCCCAGTTGCCGCTGTTCGAAGCCTTCCTGGCCCAGCCGGCGCTGCCAGGTCTCAAGCCTAGAGACTCTGCCGGTGAGCAGCCGCGCAAGGGCACCCAGCCGGAGTTGTTCAGCGAACTGTCTTTGCGCGGCGCTCCAGGTCATTGCCAGGGCCTGCTGGCCCCGATCCTGCGCGAGCTGAGCGAAGAGGACGAAACCCGTTGGCTGACGCTCATCGCGCCCCCTGCCAGCCTGACCCAGGCCTGGTTGCGTGATGCCGGCCTGAACCGCGAACGTATTCTGCTGTTGCAACCAGGCGCAAACCAGAGCGCCTTGCAACTGGCATGTGAAGCGCTACGCCTGGGCCACAGTCACACCGTCGTCAGTTGGCTTGGCAACGTCAATGCCAATGCACGCCAGCAATTGATCCGCGCCGCCAACACCGGAAACGCACAAAGCCTGAACATCCGCCTCGGCTGATGTTCAGGCTTTGCCTGTCTCAATCCAATCCCTGAATCGGAGCGCGGTGCTCAGTGCAAAACGCGCGGTCCTTCGTCACGCTCGAAATCGCCCTCTACCAGGCGACCTGCCATCTGCACACCCACGCTCAACATGGCCTTGGCCACTTCAACATGCTGGCCCTGCAGGAAGGCCTTGGCGTCCTCGGAGAAATCCAGGGTCACCAGGGAACCCTCGTCCTCGGCGCGGCGCAGTTCGATCCGGCCATCAGGCAACTCGACAATTTCTAGAAAGGACGTTGACATATAGGGCCTGCTTTTCACGAAAGGCGATTATTGTACCAGCCGCCAGCGCTATCAGCACTCACTCAACGCGTCACGAAAGCGCCGAACCACGTCCTTGAGGTTGGCCCGCCAACTTTCCAGCTCTTGCCGGGAAAGCGCTGGTTGCTCGGGCTCGTCCAAATTGACGGCCTGGATCAGCGGCTGGGTGACATTGAATTTAGGGGCTTTTTTGGCGACCGGCGGTCGGAACAAATCGGCATAAGCACTCAGCATCTGGGCAAGCCAGGTTTCTGGCTGACGCACCAGTTCAAGCAACTCGGCCACCTCAGGAATGGCGATGCTGTTCAGCGCCTCGTCGTTGAGCAATAGCTCGACCCGCGACGCCCCAGCCTGAGGCAAGCGGTAGAAACCTGCAATTTCATGGCACAGCCCTAGTAAAGCGCCATACAAGTGGAACAGCGCGGACTCGCGCTCGGCCTGTATCAGGCCTTGGGCATTCATCGCCTGGCTACCTTCAGCCTTGGCCATGGACTCCAGGGCAAGCCCGGCGAAGAAGAGTTTCTGATTGGTGCGGGTGTAGAGTTCCTGGGCCATCTTCAGTGGCCTCCCTGAGGCTGCAAGGCGATATCCCAGTGTCAGGGATTGCCCTGCCCCGCCGCAAGCTCAATGTCAAAAAGAAAGGGGCCGATTCGCGGCCCCCTTTCAGCACTTTGGATCAGCGCTTGTCTTCGATTTTCCAGCTGTTGCCGTCAAAGAATGCCTTCCAGCCGGTCGGCTTTCCGTCGACCTCGGACTGCACGTACTGCTCTTTGGTCTTGCGGCTATAGCGAATCACCGCCGGACGCCCGTCGGGATCTTTCTGCGGGGCATCGCACAAGAAGTGATACTTCGGATCGATCTCGTGCTTGTGCGGGATGATCTCCAGCACCAGTGGCGCGCGTGTTTCGCGGTTCTTCGGGAACTGGCTGGCAGCCAGGAACAGCCCCGAGGCGCCGTCGCGCAGCACATAAGTGTCATCGACCTTCTCGCACTTGAGCTCGGGCATGTCCACCTTGTCCATCTTCGGTGGCGCTGCCTCACCGCTCTTGAGCAGCTTGCGGGTGTTCTTGCACGCAGGATTGGTGCAACCGAAGAACTTGCCGAAACGGCCAGTCTTGAGCTGCATCTCGCTACCGCACTTGTCACATTCCAGGCTAGGCCCTTCATAGCCTTTGATGCGATAGCTGCCCTGCTCGATCTCGTAACCGGCACAGTCCGGGTTGTTGCCACAGATGTGCAGCTTGTGCTTTTCATCCAGCAGGTAGGCATCCATCGCCGTGGAACAGATCGGGCAACGGTGCTTGCCACGCAGGACCAAGGACTCGGACTCACCCTCATCGTCGGCAGCGATTTCATCGCCCGGTACGAGGTTCACGGTGGCCTTGCAGCGCTCCTTGGGTGGCAGACTGTAACCCGAGCATCCCAGGAACACGCCAGTGGAGGCGGTACGGATCATCATGGGTCGACCACATTCCTTGCAGGGAATGTTGGTCAGGGTCGGCTGGTTGGCACGCATACCGTTCTCGGCGGATTCGGCAGCCAGCAGCTTCTTGCTGAAATCGCCATAGAACTCGTCCAGAACGTTCTTCCAGTCGCGTTCGCCCTGGGCGACGTCATCGAGGTTCTCTTCCATGCCGGCGGTGAAACCGTAGTCCATGAGATTGGAGAAGCTTTCCGACAGACGCTCAGTGACGATGTCGCCCATCTTCTCGGAGTAGAAGCGGCGATTGTGCAAAGTCACATAGCCGCGGTCCTGGATGGTAGAAATGATCGCCGCGTAAGTCGATGGTCGACCGATCCCACGCTTTTCCATTTCCTTGACCAGGCTGGCTTCGGTGTAGCGCGCCGGCGGCTTGGTGAAGTGCTGGCTCGGGTCGAGCTGGATGAGCTTGAGCGACTCGCCCTGGGCCATTTCCGGCAACACGTCATCTTCGCCCGGCTTGCTCTGCTGAGGCAGTACACGGGTATAACCGTCGAACTTGAGGATGCGGCCCTTGGCACGCAATTCAAAGTCACCGGCATTGACCGTGACGCTGGTGGACAGGTATTGCGCAGGAGGCATCTGGCACGCCAGGAACTGGCGCCAGATCAATTCGTACAGGCGCTCGGCGTCACGCTCCATGCCACTGAGCTTGGTCGGATGAGTGTTGACATCAGAAGGGCGAATCGCTTCGTGCGCTTCCTGGGCACCCTCCTTGCTGCCATACACCACTGGCTTTTCCGGCAGGTACTGCTTGCCGAACTCGCGCTCAATGTAGCTGCGCGCCATATCCAGCGCATCGACCGACAGGTTGGTCGAGTCGGTACGCATGTAGGTGATGTAGCCCGCCTCGTAGAGACGCTGGGCCATCATCATGGTTTTCTTCACACCAAAGCCCAGGCGGTTGCTCGCGGCCTGTTGCAGCGTCGAGGTAATGAACGGCGCCGACGGCTTGCTGCTAGTCGGGCGGTCTTCGCGTTTGGCAACGCTGTAGCTGGAAGCCTTGAGTTTCTCAAGCGCCGCCATGGCCTGGGCTTCGTTCAACGGCTTGAAGGCTTCGCCCTTCTCACGTGCCACTTCGAAGCGCACCTTGGCGTTCTTGGCGGTCCCCAGGTCAGCATGCACTTCCCAGTATTCTTCAGGATTGAAGGCCCGAATTTCCCGCTCACGTTCCACTACCAGCTTCACGGCCACCGACTGCACCCGACCGGCGGACAAGCCACGGGCGATCTTGGCCCACAGCAACGGCGAGACCATGTAACCGACCACGCGATCGAGGAAGCGCCGGGCCTGCTGGGCGTTGACCCGATCGATGTCCAGCTCGCCTGGCTGGGAGAAGGCTTCCTGAATGGCCTTCTTGGTGATCTCGTTGAACACCACGCGCTTGTAGCGGCTGTCATCACCACCGATAGCCTCGCGCAGGTGCCAGGCGATGGCTTCCCCTTCGCGGTCCAAGTCGGTTGCGAGATAAATGGTGTCGGCATCCTTGGCCAGGCGACGCAGTTCGTCGATGACCTTTTCCTTGCCGGGCAAGATTTCGTACTTGGCTTTCCAGCCGGCTTCCGGGTCGACCCCCATGCGGGCGACCAGCTGGCGGCGCGCCTTCTCCTTCGGCGACAGCGCGGGGGCCTCGGACGCGGTTTTACCGCGCTTGGCCGCCGGCTCCTTGGTGGCGCTGGCCGAACCGCTGGTGGGGAGGTCTCGGATATGGCCGATACTCGACTTCACCACGTACTGGCTGCCCAGGTACTTGTTGATGGTCTTGGCCTTGGCCGGGGATTCCACAATGACCAGCGATTTGCCCATGGATCGGAGTATTCCTGAATCTGAAGATGAAAAACGCGTCAGGTGCCAGACGCGGCACCGCTATATATAGTGGCAACAGGGTGAGGTCAAGCGCTCAGGTTCAGCCTTGCGCTACACCAGGCTGCTCGAACCGTCCCTCTTCGGCCTTGACCAAAGCAAAGCGTGGCACCTGCTCGCCGTCAACCTCGACAGACTCCAGGAACATCGACAACGGCCTTACCCAAAGCCCGAATTCGCCATACAACGCCTGGTAGAACACGACCCATTCTTCGGTCTCGGAGTGCCGCGCAACGCCGAACACACGGTACTCAGGCCCTTTGTAATGCCGGTACACACCGGGTTGTATCTGCATGTCACCCACCTCTTGAAACAAATCCTGTAAAAAACAAAAACCGGGGCACAAGGCCCCGGTTGCTGTCATCGACGCGATCAGACGCGTTCGAAGACAGTGGTGATGCCTTGACCCAGGCCGACACACATGGTGGCGACGCCGAGGGTACCGCCTTTTTGCTTCATGACGTTGAGCAGGGTGCCGGAAATCCGCGCTCCCGAGCAACCGAACGGGTGACCCAACGCAATCGCGCCGCCGTGCAGGTTAACCTTCTCATCCATCTTGTCGAGCACTTTCAGGTCCTTGAGTACCGGCAGGGCCTGCGCGGCGAACGCTTCGTTGAGCTCGATGAAGTCGATGTCGGCCATGGTCAGGCCGGCACGCTTGAGGGCTTTCTGGGTCGACGGCACCGGACCGTAGCCCATGATTGCCGGGTCGACGCCGGCCACCGCCATGGCGCGAATGACCGCCAGAGGCTGGATCCCCAGGTCCATGGCACGCTGGCCGGACATGACGATCATGCACGAAGCGCCGTCAGTGATTTGCGACGAAGTACCAGCGGTGACGGTACCCCCTTTCGGGTTGAACGCCGGCTTGAGCGACGCCAGGCCTTCAAGGGTGGTTTCCGGGCGAATGGTCTCGTCGTAGTCGAAGACCTTCAGGAAACCGTTCTCGTCATAGCCCTGCATCGGGATGATCTCGTCCTTGAAGTTGCCTTCGACCGTCGCCTGGTGGGCCAGCTGGTGCGAACGCAGGCCGAACAGGTCCTGCTGCTCGCGGGTGATGCCATGCATCTTGCCGAGCATCTCCGCCGTCAGGCCCATCATGCCCGACGCCTTGGCGGCATGCAGGGACAGGTGCGGGTTGGGATCCACGCCATGCATCATGCTGACGTGACCCATGTGCTCGACACCACCGACGACAAACACATCACCGTTGCCAGTCATGATCGCCTGGGCGGCGGTGTGCAGCGCGCTCATCGACGAGCCGCACAGGCGGCTCACGGTCTGGGCCGCAGAAGTGTGCGGGATCTGGGTCATCAGCGACGCCATGCGGGCGATGTTCCAGCCCTGCTCCAGGGTCTGGTTGACGCAGCCCCAGATCACGTCCTCGACTTCTTTCGGATCGACCTTGTCATTGCGCTCCAGCAGCTTGCTGATCAGGTGCGCGGACATATCCTCGGCACGGGTGTTACGGTGCATGCCACCTTTGGAACGACCCATCGGCGTGCGACCGAAGTCGACAATCACCACGTCTCTTGGATTCAGGCTCATATCAATACTCTCGCTCTAACTCGTTGGGCGCTCAGTTGAAGAAGCGCTGACCGTTCTTGGCCATTTCGCGCAGCTTCGCGGTCGGGTGGTACAGCGGCCCCAGATCGGCATATTGGTCGGCCAGGGCGACGAACTCAGCGACCCCGATCGAATCGATGTAGCGCAGCGCACCACCACGGAAGGGAGGGAAGCCAATGCCGTACACCAGGCCCATGTCGGCTTCGGCGGCGGTCTCGACGATGCCATCTTCCAGGCAGCGGACGGTTTCCAGGCACAGAGGGATCATCATCCAGTTGATGATGTCCTCGTCGGTCACTTCACGCTGCTCGAAGACGATCGGCTTGAGCACATCCAGCACCGAGGCATCGGCGACTTTCTTCGGTTTGCCGCGCTTGTCGGTTTCGTAGGCGTAGAAGCCCTTGCCGTTCTTCTGGCCCAGGCGATTGGCCTCGTACAGGGCATCGACGGCGGAGCGGCGATCGTCTTTCATGCGGTCCGGGAAGCCTTCGGCCATGACGTCGCGACCATGGTGGCCGGTGTCGATACCGACGACGTCCATCAGGTAGGCCGGGCCCATCGGCCAGCCGAACTTTTCCATCACCTTGTCGATGCGCACGAAGTCGACACCGGCGCTGACCAGCTTGGCGAAACCGCCGAAATACGGGAACAGCACACGGTTGACCAAGAAGCCCGGGCAGTCATTGACCACGATCGGGTTCTTGCCCATCTTCTTGGCGTAGGCGACGGTGGTAGCGACCGCGACTTCACTGGACTTCTCGCCACGGATGACTTCCACCAGCGGCATCATGTGCACCGGGTTGAAGAAGTGCATGCCCACGAAGTTCTCGGGACGCTTGAGGGCTTTGGCCAACAGGTTGATGGAGATGGTCGAGGTGTTGGAGGCGAGAATCGCGTCCTCCTTGACCTGCCCTTCCACTTCCGCCAACACCGCTTGCTTGACTTTCGGGTTCTCTACCACCGCTTCGACGACGATATCGACGTTGCCGAAATCACCGTAAGACAGGGTCGGACGAATGGCATTGAGCGCCTCAGCCATCTTCGCCGGGGTCAAGCGCCCCTTCTCGACACGCTTGCCGAGCAGCTTGGAGGCCTCGTTCAGGCCCAGCTGGATGGCCTCCTCACGGATGTCCTTCATCAGGATCGGCGTGCCCTTGACGGCGGACTGGTAGGCGATGCCGCCACCCATGATGCCGGCGCCGAGCACGGCAGCCTGCTTCACGTCACGGGCGATCTCGTCATGGGCCTTGGCCTTGCGTTTGAGCTCCTGATCGTTCAGGAACAGGCCGATCAGGCTTTCGGCGACCGAAGTGCGGGCCAGCTTGGCGAAACCTGCGGCCTCGACCTCCAACGCTTTGTCACGACCGAAATTGGCGGCTTTCTGAATAGTCTTGATGGCTTCGACCGGTGCAGGGTAGTTCGGGCCGGCTTGACCTGCGACGAAGCCCTTGGCGGTCTCGAAGGCCATCATCTGTTCGATGGCATTGAGCTTGAGCTTTTCAAGCTTTGGCTGGCGCTTGGCCTTGTAATCCAGCTCACCGCTGATGGCACGCTTGATCAGGTCCAGAGCAGCGGACTGCAGCAGTTCAGGGGCAACCACGGCGTCGACGGCGCCGACCTTGAGCGCGTCCTCGGCACGGTTTTCCTTGCCGGAGGCGATCCACTCGATCGCGTTGTCCGAACCGATCAGGCGCGGCAGGCGCACGGTGCCACCGAAGCCTGGGTAGATGCCCAGCTTGACTTCGGGCAGACCGATCTTCGCGCTCGAGGACATGACGCGGTAATCGGCCGCCAGGCACATTTCCAGGCCGCCACCCAAGGCGATGCCGTTGATGGCAGCGACGGTCGGCACGGCGAGGTCTTCAAAGTCGTTGAAGATGCGATTGGCTTCCAGGTTGCCGGCGACCAGCTCGGCCTCGGGCAGCTTGAAGTTGTCGACGAACTCGGTGATGTCGGCGCCGACGATGAACACGTCCTTGCCGCTGCTGACGATCACGCCCTTGATGGCGGCGTCGGCCTTGATGGCGTCCACGGCCTGGCGTAGCTCTTCCAGGGTCAGGCGGTTGAACTTGTTGACGGACTCACCCTTGAGGTCGAACTTCAGTTCGACGATGCCGCTTTCAAGAGCCTTAACCGTGATGGCTTTACCTTCGTAAATCATCAACTGATCTCCACGATATGGAAGCTGAACTGTACACGCCGATCGCTGGTGCGAAGGCCGATCAAGCCTTCTTTCCAGGCACACCCGTCAGCGCGATAGTCGGGATTCTGTAAGAGCGATCTGACATACAAACGCTCAATTCATACGCCCGTTTGATTTGGGTATGCACACATTCACCGAAAAGATCGGCGTTGTCAAATGCTCGAAAGCACCCTTAAAACGCGACTTTCCGGTCATTTTGCACCGCACAGGTACCAAACATGATGACGGTGATTGCGGCACATTCATCGGGAACATAGACACCCCATACACCCAGAAATGCACTGGTAAATGAGGAAAATGGGGCACAAGGCAGAGGCGTTACGCTGTTGGGGCCGCGAAAAGCGGCCCAGGGAGGGTAGAGATCAAGCGAGGGTTTCGAGCACGCGGGCAATATCCTGCAAAACAGTCTTGTCGCCCCGCTCGCTCCAGTACAGGGCCAGCATGCGACTGTCGGCTTCGACTTTGTAGACCGTTGCCGGCAGGCGCGCAAAGGCTTCATTCAGGCGCGGGTCTGCGCAGGGCTCGCGCCACTGGTTCCACCAAACCCCCGGCGTGACCTGCCAATAACACCAGGTATCGTCGCTCCCCTTGCGCCGGGCTCGATGGTATTGCGGACAGGGGCTGGGAGGCTCTTTTTCCAGCCAATGAGGCCACTGCTGAGGCGCCAGCTGCATGGCCAACCCCATACGCCGGCCTTCCAGACGTAGATTCATCTGCTCGCTCTGTTTTCGCGAAGGGCGCAACCAGGCCATAGGGCTCAGAATCAGCGCAAGGATTGACACCACCAGCCATACCGTCATATCTGTAGATTCCATAAAGCGTTGCAAATGAGCTGGTTAGCCAGGTTTCTCGGCACTCGGCCCGAAAGCGACCATACTTCTACTATCGCAAATGTCAGGAGTACCACCATGTCCTACGAACATCTTCTGGTTGCTGTCGACCTGACCGAAGAATGCGACCCGGTGATCAAGCGCGCCATGAAGCTCGCCGAACCTACTGGAGCCAAGGTCTCGCTGGTGCACATCGTCGAACCCATGGCCATGGCCTTCGGTGGCGACGTGCCGATGGACTTGTCGCAATTGCAGCAGCAACAGTTCGATCAGGCCAAGGAGCGCATGGATCGCCTGTTCAACAAGTATCCGACCATCAACCGTGGCGACTCGCACCTGACCTACGGTCAGCCACGTCAAGAAATCCATCAACTGGCCAAGGACCAGAACTGCGACCTTATCGTAGTTGGCAGCCATGGCCGCCACGGTCTTGCCTTGCTGCTTGGCTCCACCGCAAACGATGTGCTGCATGGCGCGCCTTGTGACGTCCTGGCCGTACGCCTGCAGAAAAAAGAAGGCTAAACGCCCCCAGGGGCATCCAACAGCCACTCGCAGGTTTCACCAGCTTGGTCCTGGGCTGGCGAAGCCTGCGGCAGGGCGCCAGGCGCCCTGATGGCCTGAGACAGCCTTACCCTTCCAGTTCAGCCCAGCGCTCGACCAGCGTATCCAGCTCACTTTGCATCTGCTCAAGTTTGGCCAGCACCGCCGAGGTCTCACCGATCGGTCGTTGATAGAAGCCCGGGGCATTGACCTCTTCCTGCACCGTAGCCATGCGCTGCTCCAATTCATCGATCAGCCCTGGCAGCGCCTCCAGCTCACGCTGCAGCTTGTAGCTCAGCTTCTTCTTGGCCGGATCCGACGCAGCAGCCGCAAGGTTTGCAGCCGGTGCCGCCTGCTCCGCAGGCTTTTCCACTACGGCGCTGCCCAGCTCGGCCTTGCCGCCCTTGCTCTCGGCAACGCCGAGCAACTTCGGCGAGCCACCTTGACGGATCCAGTCCTCATAGCCACCGACATACTCACGCACCCGGCCTTCGCCTTCAAACACCAGGGTACTGGTCACCACGTTGTCGAGAAATGCCCGGTCATGGCTGACCATCAGCACGGTGCCCTTGAAGTTGGAGAGCACTTCCTCGAGCAGCTCGAGGGTCTCCACATCCAAGTCGTTGGTCGGCTCGTCCAGCACCAGCAGGTTGGCCGGCTTGCTGAACAGTTTGGCCAGCAACAGCCGCGCCCGCTCGCCCCCGGACAACGCCTTGACCGGCGTACGGGCACGTTGTGGACTGAACAGGAAATCGCCCAGGTAGCTGAGCACGTGCCGGCTCTGGCCGTCGATCTCGATGAAGTCCCGCCCTTGCGCGAGGTTGTCGATTACCGTCTTCTCCAGGTCCAGTTGATGGCGCAACTGGTCAAAGTAGGCGACCTCAAGCTTGGTGCCGCGCTCGACTTTGCCCGAAGTGGGCTCCAAGTCGCCCAGCATCAGCTTGAGCAAGGTCGTCTTGCCAGTACCGTTGGCGCCCAGCAGGCCAATACGGTCCTCGCGCTGCAGGACCATGGAGAAGTTCTTGACCAGCATCGGGCCATCGGCGTGCGCGAAGCTGACATTTTCGAGCGTCATGACCTGCTTGCCGGACTTGTCCGCAACCTCGATCTGGATGTTCGCCTTACCCTGGCGCTCGCGACGTTCGCCGCGCTCGACACGCAATGCCTTCAGGGCGCGCACACGACCCTCGTTACGGGTACGCCGGGCCTTGATGCCCTGGCGAATCCAAACCTCTTCCTGAGCCAGACGCTTGTCGAACAGCGCATTGGCAGTTTCCTCGGCGGCCAGCATGGCCTCCTTGTGTACCAGGAAGCTGGCGTAATCGCCGTTCCAGTCGATCAGACCGCCGCGATCCAGTTCCAGGATGCGGGTAGCCAGGTTTTGCAGGAAGGAACGGTCGTGAGTGATGAACAGCACGGCCCCGTTGAACCCGCTGAGGGCCTCCTCGAGCCAGGCGATGGCACCGATGTCCAGATGGTTGGTCGGCTCGTCGAGCAGCAGCAGGTCCGGTTCGGACACCAGCGCCTGGGCTAGCAGCACACGCCGACGCCAACCACCGGACAGCTCGGCGAGGGTCTTGTCAGCGGGCAGCTGCAGACGGCTCAGGGTGCTTTCCACCACTTGCTGCAGTCGCCATCCATCGCGCGCTTCGAGTTCATGCTGGACGTGCATCAGTTTCTCGAGGTCGGCATCGCCCTGAATGTTCTGGCTCAAGTGGTGATACTCGGCCAGCAGCGCGCCGACGCCGTCCAGGCCTTCGGCCACCACATCGAACACTGTGCGCTCGTCAGCAACCGGCAATTCCTGCGGCAATTCGCCGATCTTCAGGCCCGGAGCACGCCAAATTTCGCCGTCGTCAGGCTTCTGCTCGCCCTTGACCAGGCGCAGCATGCTCGACTTGCCAGTGCCGTTGCGGCCGATGATGCACACCCGCTCGCCACGCGCGATCTGCCAGGACACCTTGTCCAGCAGCGGCATGGCGCCGAACGCAAGGGACACATCGCTGAATTTGAGCAGGGTCATAATCTTCTCCAAAAACCGGGCGCGCATTCTACCTGACTTGCCCCTTGCGGGCATTAGCCAGACTGCACCCCGCAGACGTTGCGACATCCGGTCGAAGATAATGATTGGATACAAGCACAGTGCTTTCACCCGCTGCCGGCAAACGGCTAAGCTAAGGCAATAGATCCCAACAGTGCTGGCTTCGCCGTCACTTTTCCTTGGTTCACTTGCCCGGACGTCTCATGCGCAGCCGCCTGTTCCAACTCGTTTCCTGCCTGCTGCTCACCGCCACCACCGCGAGCGCGGCACAGGCCATCGATATCACTCAGCAGCGTCAATATTACGATGAGGCCAAGCGCGCCCTGGCCAAGGGCGACAAGGGGCCTTACCTGCGCTACGCCAATGCGCTTCGTGATTATCCGCTGACACCTTACCTGGCCTATGACGAGCTCACCGCCCGCCTCAAGAGCGCCAGTAACGAAGAAATCGAAGGCTTCCTCGCCCGGCATGGCGACCTGCCCCAGGCCAACTGGATGAAACTGCGCTGGCTACGCTGGCTGGCCGAACGCGGCGAATGGAACACCTTCGTCAAATACTACGACCCCAAGCTCAACTTCACAGAACTGGATTGCCTGAACGGCCAGTACCAGCTCACCCACGGCCTGCGCGCCGAAGGTTTTGCCAGCGCCGAAAAACTGTGGAACGTCGGCAAGTCGCAACCTGCCGCCTGCGACACCCTGTTCGGCCTGTGGGCGGCCGAAGGCCAGCTGACCGAGGCCAAACGCTGGCAACGGGCCAAGCTCGCGGCCCAGGCGCGCAACTACAGCCTGGCCAATAACCTGGTCAAGACCCTGACCACCCTCGCCCCCCAGGGCCGACTGCTGATCGATGTGGCGCAAAAGCCGGAGCTGCTCAACCAGCCGTCGCGTTTTACGCCCGTCAACGAAGCCATGTCCGATGTGGTCAGCCTGGGCCTGCGTCGCCTGGCGCGTCAGGACCCAGAGCGGGCCATGTCACTGCTCGACGACTACGCCCAGCGCATGCACTTCTCGCGCGACGAGAAGGTCGCCATCGCCCGCGAAATCGGCCTGACCCTGGCACGCCGTTACGACCCGCGCGCCCTGGACCTGATGACCCGATACGACCCCGAGCTGCGTGACAATACCGTCAGTGAGTGGCGCCTGCGCCTGCTGTTGCGCCTGGGTCGCTGGGAAGACGCCTACGAGTTGACCAAGCGTTTGCCTCAGGACTTGGCCAGCAGCAACCGGTGGCGTTATTGGCAGGCCCGTAGCCTGGAGCTGGCGCAGCCGAACAACCCCCAAATCCCACTGTTGTACAAGACAGTGGCCCGCGAGCGTGATTTCTATGGATTCCTCGCCGCCGATCGGGCACAGACGCCCTACCAGCTCAACAACAAGCCGTTGATGCTGAGCCAGCAGGTGATCAACAAGGTACGCAACACCCCCGGAGTGCGTCGCGCCTTGGAGTTCCATGCTCGCGGCCAGATCGTCGAAGGTCGTCGTGAGTGGTACCACGTCAGCCGCCACTTCAACCGCGACGAGATGGTCGCCCAGGCCCGCCTGGCCTACGACCTGCGCTGGTACTTCCCAGCGATCCGTACGATCAGTCAGGCCCAGTACTGGGATGATCTGGACATCCGCTTCCCCATGGCTCACCGCGACACGCTGGTGCGCGAAGCCAAGGTGCGCGGATTGCATTCGAGCTGGGTATTCGCCATCACCCGCCAGGAAAGCGCCTTCATGGAAGACGCCCGCTCCAGTGTGGGAGCCAGTGGTCTGATGCAGCTGATGCCGGCCACGGCCAAGGAGACAGCGCGCAAATTCAACATTCCGCTGGCCTCGCCTTCGCAGGTACTCAATCCGGACAAGAACATCCAGCTTGGTGCGGCTTACCTGAGCCAGGTGCATGGGCAGTTCAATGGCAATCGGGTCTTGGCCTCGGCGGCGTACAACGCAGGTCCCGGGCGGGTGCGGCAGTGGCTCAAAGGGGCCAAGCATCTGAGCTTCGATGTGTGGGTGGAGTCGATCCCATTCGACGAAACACGCCAGTATGTGCAGAACGTGTTGTCTTATTCGGTGATCTACGGGCAGAAGCTGAACTCACCGCAGCCGTTGGTGGATTGGCACGAACGGTATTTCGACGATATGTGAGGGCTTGGGCTTTCGGATAGTGTGAATATCCATTCTGGGTGGGGCGCCACCGACGCTTTTCGCCTTTACGGCGACCTACTTTTGCTCTTGGGCAAAAGTAGGCAAAAACCGTTGGCTCCCACATCCGGCCCCTGCGCTACGCTCCGGAGTCCCCTCGCTGCGGTGACTTGCGGGGCGTACGCGGGGGCACAGCGGCTTTGGTTACGTTGGCCAAGACCAAAGTGACCCGTCGTGAGGGCGCAAAGGTGACTAACCGTCAATAAATCAAACGGATACACCCACGCCCCTCAAACCATCACCAACGAACAAACAAGCCAGCCACAACGTATTATTCGATCACCTCGACCGCCATCCCGACCCGCAACGCCCCAGGTCCATCGGCCGCCACGTTCTGCCCAAACAACACGTCCCCTTCTTTCTGCCGGAACGTCTTCAGTGTCGTCAAAGGCTCACGATCCGCGCTGCGCTCCCCCGTGGCAGGGTCAAGCGTGGTCAAGATGCATCGCACGCTAGGTTTGAGCAGCCGAAAGGTCAACTCGCCAATGCGAATCCGCTTCCAGCCGTCCTCGGCAAAAGGCGCAGCCCCTTCCACCACCAGGTTCGGGCGAAACCGCAACATCTCCATGGGGCGTCCGATCCGCCGGTTCAGCTCGTCAAGCGACCCTTGCCCGATCAGCAGCAACGGAAACCCGTCCGGGAACGCCGCCCGGTCGCTGTTCAGGCC
Organism: Pseudomonas guariconensis; assembly: GCF_900102675.1. Classification (GTDB taxonomy): domain Bacteria; phylum Pseudomonadota; class Gammaproteobacteria; order Pseudomonadales; family Pseudomonadaceae; genus Aquipseudomonas; species Aquipseudomonas guariconensis. The sequence continues at coordinate 410,902 of NZ_FMYX01000003.1, read as the reverse complement.
ATAGCCATTAGGTAGATAACGCGCCCGCTGCTCTGGGCAATACACCAGGCGAACCGACTTGCCGAGCAGTTCGCTCAACCAGGCTGCGGCGGCATCGCCGGCGTCCGGTACTCGCAGTGTGTCACGCCAAATGGTAACACCACGCAGGTCGTCATCGACTCCGGGTACGGGAACGGCCAAAGGCGCCTGCCCTGGGGCCTGGAGCAAGAGTTGCCCATGCTCGTCGTAGCTGGCATTGATTTGTCCCAGGCCTGGCCAGGCGCGTTGGGTGAGGAAGCGTCCATTGTCCTGCTCCACCACCATCCAGCGCCGGTCACCCCGCAACCCCAGAAGGTCAACCGGCGAGTCCACCAGGCTCTGGGCCTGCCCCGATTTCACCGGGTATCGATACAACGCACTCAAAAACATCCCTGCCCGCCTCGAGCCAGCCGAAAATACCAAGCTTATACCCGGCCACGGCAGGCCACTAGGCTGTGGCGTGATCCAGCATCAGGCGCTGTCGCACCACATCCACCAGGCGGTCAGGCTGGAATTTGGAAAGGAAGTTGTCACAGCCAACCTTCTTCACCATTGATTCGTTGAAACTGCCCGACAGCGACGTATGCAGCACCACGTGAAGCCCACGCAGGCGCGCGTCGCCACGGATCTCGGTGGTCAGGCGGTAACCGTCCATCTCGGGCATTTCCGCGTCGGTGAACACCATCAGCAGTTTCTCGCAGACATCTTCTCCGGCATCCGCCCAGCCTTTGAGCATGCGCAATGCCTTCAGGCCATCGCTTGCCACGTGCAGCTTCATGCCGAGCTGAGACAGAGTCTCGCGCAGTTGAACCAAGGCCACGCTGGAGTCATCCACCAACAACACTTCACGACCGCGGGCGCGCGCCAGGACCGGGTCATCGAGCTTGTCCCGCGAGACGCGTGTGTTGTAGGGCACGATCTCGGCCAGGACCTTTTCCACATCGATCACCTCCACCAACTGCTCATCGACCTTGGTGATCGCTGTCAGGTAGTGCTGGCGACCGGCGCTGGACGGCGGCGGCATGATGGCTTCCCAGTTCATGTTGACGATGCGGTCGACGCCGCCCACCAGAAAGGCCTGCACCGAGCGGTTGTATTCGGTGACGATGATGGTGCTGTCCGGGCCGGGCTGTAGGGGCCGCATACCGATCGCCTGAGAGAGGTCGATCACCGGCAGTGTCTGGCCACGCAGATTGACCACACCACACACGAAGGCGTGGCGCTGCGGCATCAAGGTCAGCTTCGGCAGTTGCAGCACTTCCTGAACCTTGAACACGTTGATGGCGAACAACTGGCGCCCCGCCAGTCGGAACATCAGGATTTCCAGGCGGTTCTCACCTACCAGTTGTGTACGTTGATCGACCGTATCGAGAATACCAGCCATTGGAAAACCCCCAGGCTTGAGTCAGGAATGTGAATTCATCTGTCTTGTATCGGCGCAACTGCGCGCAGCTTGACCCCTCAGGGAAATTGTATTGCCGACATTTGATATCACTTTAACATCATGCTTTACTGCCTGCGCGGACATATCCGTTGCCGACTCATCATTTATCCGACCGCCATCAGGGAATCCCCTAGTAGCAATCGGGTGCGACCTGATGTTCCCCGTATCCAATAGCCATTAATGTGACGCCATTCTCAATGCATGAATGGAGTCAGGCTTTGCTAGCGACGGTCTCGGTGTTGCCAAGCGCAGATCCTCCTGCCCCGTGCGCAGGCGTTTCATGATGGACAGCGCACCACTGAACAACGGCGCCCTGCAGGATTTCCTGCTGGATGCACAGGTATGGCTGACCAAAACCCAGGAATGCCTTCAGCATCTGGAGCTGATCGATAACGATCCCGATGCATGCCAATGCCTGAACGAGACGCTCGACACCCTAGCCCGTCGTGCTGACGCGCTTGGGCTGCTTGAAGTCGCCCGCTACACCGCCGCGCTCCAGCAACTGCTGGCCCCCGTCTGCCAGCAGCAACATCATCTGGGCGAGCAGGCGTTGAGCACGCTGCATGCCTGCATGAATCTACTGGCTTGGCAGCTGGAGCTGGTCGATGCGACGACAGGCCGCTTGAACCTGGATACCGCCGAGCAGTCCCTGTTGCTCGAAGAACTGGCGAACGCCCTGGGGCAACCTCGTCCGGAACTGTGCGGGCCCTGCCAGTCGCGCGGCGACCTGTGCACCCACCCTCACCTGTCCCAAACCCATCTTGCCTCGTCCGTCGTGGTGCCCGGTCACCGGCACTGAGCGTTTGTGACGAACAAACAATAAAAAATACAAAGCGCAAAGTTTTTCTTAGTTCGGAAAACGCTCTAGCAGGCATGTACGTATTAGTTGCGCTTGAAGAAAAACCATTTCAATGAATAATGGCGTTTTGATATCTGTCGAGTTGGGCTATGCCCCTGCATGGCCCCGAAAAACCTGAGGTTTCAAGCCACCGGCCACCGCGACCAAATCAACTTGAAGTGATACCATGCACGCAGTTGAATGCACGCGCCGCAGGTATTGTTCAATTGAGTGAACCGTCGTCGGCAAGTGCTTGAAAGCAGGACGCCAAAGCCTCTGACCAGTCCCATGCAAGGCCTCCAACAGCAACAATTCAGTGGCTTTTCTATCTATGCTTCCACGCTTGAAACTCCCTCAGCATTGCCGCTCCCGCGCCACCTTGCTGCGCTGGGCGACCGCGTTGCTGTGCGTGGGATCACTGCTCGCCAACCTAACGTTTGCCGTACGCGCCCTCCCCCTGCCCGCCAGCCTGCTACTGCTGCAATCGATTGCCTTGATCGGGATCCTCTGGCACTGGCGCCAGTGGGCAAGATCGATCAGCCTGCGCCCAGCGGAACTGGCCGACCGTATGCTCAAGGTCCAGGAAGGCGAACGCCAGCGCCTAAGCCGAGAGTTGCATGACGATATAGGCCAATCGCTCACGGCCGCGAAGCTTCAGCTCGACTGGCTACAGCGGCGCATTCCGGCAGAGCTTCAAGAGCACTGCCAGACCCTGCGCAAGACCCTCGAAAGCACATTGAGCAATGTCAGGGACGTCTCGGCGATTCTCAACCCGCGTCAACTGGCCAGTCTGGGACTGGAGGCGAGCCTGCGGGCCCATCTGGTGCGCACCCTGGAGAGCAGCGATGTTCACTGGAGCCTGGAGTGCCATCAGCGCCTCGGCGGTATCGACGAAGCGGTTTCCATGGCCGCATTCCGGATCACCCAGGAAGCGGTGACCAACATGCTGCGTCACGCCCATGCGTGCAATCTCACGATCAGCCTGCGCCGCACGCCTGCGGGCCTGAGCCTGTCGATCCAGGATGACGGCCAGGGCTTCGAGCCCGCCGCCAACCCGGCCGAAGCCGGCCAACGAGGCCTGGCTGGGATGCTTGAACGCGCGGCGGCCCTGCAAGGCACGCTGAGCATCTCCAGCCAACCGGGTCAGGGCACCCGGATCGACGCGCTGTTCCCATGGCCACCGCGCACCGAAGAGCGCGCCAGGACTCCCGCCTCCCATGACCTGTAGATTGCTGCTGGTGGACGACCACTCGCTGATCCGCGCGGGCGTCCGCGCGCTGGTGACCGATATTCCTGGCTATTCGGTAGTAGGCGAAGCCGATGATGGCAGCCAGTTACTGGAGATGGTGCAGCGCGTGACGCCAGACATTGTCCTGCTGGACATCTCCATGCGCTCGACCAGCGGCCTGGACGCTCTCAGCCAACTGCGCGCAAACGGTTTCGTGTGCAAAGTACTGATCCTCTCCATGCACACCGATCCGGATCTGATCATGCGCGCCTTGGAAAGCGGCGCCCATGGCTACCTGCTCAAGGACACCACGGCCAACGAACTGGAACAAGCCCTGGCCGCCCTGCACAACGGCGAGCGCTACCTGAGCCCGGCGATTGCCCATACCGTGATCAACCAAGCCTTGCTTCACGCCCAGGACGGTAAGCAAACGGCGGGCGAGCGCCACAACCTGACCGCTCGCCAACTGGAGATCCTGCGTCTGATCGTGCGCGGCAAGTCGACCCGGGAAATCGCCAACGGCCTGGGCCTATCGATCAAGACAGTCGAAACCCACCGCTCGCAGATCATGAAACGCTTGCAGATCTATGACGTGGCCGGCCTGGTGCTGTTCGCCGTTCGCGAGAAGATCATCAGCCTGGACGACTGAGCAAGGGCGAGTCCGCCGGCAAATGCAGGCGCAACGCGGCCGGACACGCCTCGAAGCGCAGACTGTCGGCCTGCAACGGCTCGCCATCGAGGTTGATGTCCACCCCCTGTGAGCTCTTGATCTCGACCCAAGGCAGCCGAGCCCTCACGAACAACCCCTCTCCGGCAAGCAGATCGCGCAAAGCACCGATCATTTCCTGGGGGGCAGGCAAGATACCGATATCCAGCAAGCCATCGTCCACCCAAGCATCGGGGCACAGCACATGCCCACCGCCCGCCTGACGACCATTGCCGATACCCAGCGCCAGCAACTCGCCCTGCCAATGAAAATCCGGCCCCTGAAGCTCCACCGATGCCGCCTGCAGCTCGCTGAAACGAGACAGACCAGTGAACAGGTAGGCCGCGGCGCCTAGTACTTTCTTCAAATCTTCGGATGTATTGGCCGTAACTTGGCTGCCAAACCCACCGGTGGCCATGTTGAGAAACATCTGATCACCCACCTTGCCCAGATCCACCGGCCGTGCCGGCTGCTCGAGCAAGTCCAGAGCCGCCGCAGGCTCCAGCGGTATACCTGCGGCCTTGGCGAAGTCATTGGCCGTGCCCAAGGGCAGCAGTGCAAGGCTGGCATCCGAGCGAGCCTGCGCCATGGCCTCGGCCACGTCTCTCAAGGTGCCGTCTCCACCACCGGCCACCACCTGCCGAAAACCTGCGGCCAATGCCTGTGCGACCCACCGCTGGGCATCCCCGGCCTCCCAGGTCAGGCGCACGTCCAGCGTCCAACCGCGCTCGCGCAGCCCGCCCACGGCGCTGCGCACCTCCTCGTTCATGGCTTGCTTGCCATGCAGGATCAACATCGCCTTGCGTTCGCCCATCACGCCACTCCTTGAAACCTGCGGTTTTCAATCTCGACCATCGGCAGCGCTTCATTGCTGCATGCAGCTTCCGCCAGATACTTGGCTATCTGACCACCTGCACGGCCACCAGGCCATTTTATTGACTAAGCTACTGCAATACACCGAACCGACCACACCAGCCGACGATGAGGTAGCGGGGCCATGCGTATACTCTGGACACTGCCCTACCTGCCCTGGCCCACCACCAGCGGCAGCAAGACCCGGCAATATCACCTCATGCGCGAACTGACGCGCCAAGGCCACCGGATCACCTTGCTGGTGCAGTCCAAAGTCCCGCTTGGTGACGCCGCCCGGCAAGCACTGGAGGCGGTGGTCGAACGTCTGATCGTCCTGCCCAGGCGCCCGCTGCACAGCCCGCTCAACCTGCTGGCCTCCCCCATCATCGATTACCCGATGCGTGCCATCATCAACGGTTTAGCGCCTTGTCTGCGCCATCGCTTCGAGCAATTGCTGGACGAGCCCTGGGACATCATCCAGATCGAACATAGCTACAGCTTCCAGCCCTTCGAAAAGGCCCTGCAGACCCGCCGCCTGCCCTTTGTGCTCAGTGAGCATAATCTGGAATCGGTGATGGGCGCGGCCTGTCATGACCGGTTGCCACTGTGGTTGCGTCCCCTCAATGCCTTCGACCGCTGGCGCTATCGGCGCTGGGAGCAGCGCGTTCTACGTCAACCCAGCGAAGTGGTTGCCGTCAGCGCCCACGATGCCGAGCTGATCAGCCACATCAGCGGCCGGCCGGTGAACGTAGTGGTCAATGGCGTGGATTGTGACTTCTACCAGGACGTGCACCCTGCCTACCACAGCCAGCGTCTACTGTTCGTTGGCAATTTCGAATACGGCGCCAACCTCGAAGCCATCGAATGGGCACTCGAAGAAATCCTGCCTCAGGTCTGGATGAGCAACCCGGCCGTGCGCCTGGCTATCGCCGGGCATGCCCTGCCAGCGAGCTGGAAACTGCACTGGAACGACCCGCGCATCGAGTGGATCGGCTATCGCCCGGACCTGCGCGAACTGCAGCGGCGCTCGGCGCTGTTCTTTGCACCGCTGCGCTACGCAGGTGGCTCCAAGGTGAAAATCCTTGAAGCCATGGCCGCCGGGCTGCCGGTCATTACCACCAGCAAAGGTGTGTCAGGCCTGGCAGCCAACAATGGCGAGCATTACCTGGGCAGCGATGACAGTGGCCAACTGGCGCTGCTGATCACTCAACTGCTCAACCAGCCCTGGCGCATGTGCCAGTTGAGCGAGGCTGGCCGGCAGTTCGCACGCCAGCGCCACGACTGGAGCGTCGCGGCGCAGCAGCTGATGAACGTGCACATGCGCTTGAGCCAGTTGGGGCCGGCAGATGCCTCGCCCCTGGGCAACGTGTGGCTTGGTCGGTCAGCCAAGTAGCTCGCTGAAGGGGATGAACACCACGTTGTCGCCCTCGCGCACCGTGGTGTCTTCTCGCACTTCCACCAGCCCCTCGGCCCAAGCTGCACTGCGCAGCACACCGGAGCTCTGGTTCTTGTAGATTCGCACCGTGCCCTCTTCGATTCGCGCGCGCAGGTATTCGCGGCGGCTGCCGGGCTTGGTCCATTCGAACCCCGCTGGAACGGTGAAGCGCAGCGGCGTGACCTTCTCGACGCCTTGGCGGCGCAACAGATACGGGCGGGCCAGCAAGGCGAAGGTCACCAGGGTCGAAGCCGGGTTACCCGGCAGGCCGATCACCGGCACACCACGGAAGTGCCCGAATGTCAGGGGCTTGCCCGGTTTGATCGCCAGCTTCCACAACGCAAGCTCGCCGGCCTCGCGAAGGGCCATGCCAAGGTAGTCCGCCTCGCCCACCGAGACACCACCGGTGGACAGAATCAAGTCGACCTCGCCCAGTCCGGCCAAGCAGTCACGAGTACCCTGCAGGTCATCGGCGAGAATCCCCACGTCCAGCACTTCGCAGCCCAGGCGCTGCAACCAACTGACCAGCAGACGCCGGTTGCTGTTGTAGATCTGCCCTGGCCCTAGCGGCAGGCCCGGCTCCACCAGCTCGTCGCCGGTGGACAGCACAGCCACACGGACCTTGCGTACCACCTCAAGCCGAGCATGGCCCAGGGTGGCCGCCAGGCCCAACGCGATCGGCCCCAGACGCGTGCCGGCAGCGATCACGTGCTCGCCAATGCGGGTCTCCTGCCCTTGCGGGCGCACGTTCTGGCCGATCTTGAGCGGCTCGAGCAAGCGCACCCGCCCGTCTTCCAGGACCTCGGCGTTTTCCTGCATCTGCACACAATCGGCGCCCTCAGGCAGTGGCGCCCCGGTAAAGATCCGCGCACAGGTGCCCGGCTGCAGCGGTGCCGGGGCATGGCCGGCAAAAATGCGCTGGCTCACCGGCAGAGGTTCGCCTTGCCAGTCGACCAGGCGCAACGCATAGCCGTCCATGGCACTGTTCGGCCAAGGCGGCAGGTCCAGGCCGGCCACCACGTCGCGGGCCAATACCCGGCCTTCGGCGTCCGCGAGGGCCACTGCTTCGCTGTCCTTGATCGGCGCGGCCTCGGCCAGCGCCAGTAAGCGCTCCAGGGCTTCTTCAACCGGCATCAGGGGCCGGGCCTGCTTGACCTCAACCACGGCTGTCACAGGCCGCTGCCTGCTTCAGGTGAGGCACGAAGTTGCACGGCCTGTGACGCGCATCGAGCTGCTCGGCAAGAATGCCGTCCCATCCGGTGCGCACTGCGTTGGTCGAGCCCGGCAGGCAGCACACCAGGGTGCCATTGGCCAAGCCAGCCAAAGCGCGGGACTGGACGGTAGAGGTGCCGATGTCCGCCACGGAGATCTGTCGGAACAGCTCGCCGAAACCTTCGACCTGCTTGTCCAGCAGGCACGCCACGGCCTCCGGCGTGCTATCCCGGCCGGTAAAGCCGGTACCGCCGGTGATCAGCACTACCTGCACCTGCTCATCGGCGATCCAGGTGGCGACTTGCGCGCGAATCTTGTAGAGGTCGTCCTTGAGCAGCACACGCTCTGCCAGTCGATGCCCGGCCGCACTCAGGCGGTCGACGAACAGCTGGCCAGACGTGTCGGTCTCGAAAGTACGGGTATCGCTGACGGTGAGCACCGCGATATTCAGCGCAACGAAGGGGATGTCTGCCTTGGCTTTCATGAGAGTGCGTCGCAGGAGGAAAAGATGGCGGTTGTTATATCACAGCCCAGCACGCCGCGACGCCGGCATTGTTCTCCGTCAATGCCGGCGTAATGCCGCTATGCTGCACTGAGAAGGAACTTGCATGGACACCGAGCGTCCTACTACTTATCAAGCACGATCGTACTGGAGAAAAGCAATGATTCAACGGACCCTTCCCGCCTTCCTGCTCGCCCTCGGCCTGGGTGCCTTGGCCGGTTGCGCATCGCCAACCGTCATCACGCTGAACGACGGCCGCGAGATCCAGGCAGTGGATACCCCCTCTTATGATGAGGACTCCGGTTTCTACGAATTTGAACAGCTCGATGGCAAGCGTACACGCATCAACAAAGACCAGATCCGCACGGTCAAAGAGCTGTGATCTGACAGGCCCTTTTTGCAAAACCCCCTTTTCGCAACAAGGGCTTGCGTTGAAAAATACGATGCAGTAGGATTTTGTTCATCGGAGTGTAGCGCAGCCAGGTAGCGCGTCTCGTTCGGGACGAGAAGGCCGCAGGTTCGAATCCTGTCTCTCCGACCAAATCCTCATTTTCAAAAAGCCCGCCTTGCGCGGGCTTTTTGTTGTGCCCGAAAAATAACGGTGCAGCCTTTTCGCATATACCCTGCCCCCACCGGCCGATACTGCACTCCTGCACAACGCTGCATCTGTGGAGGCGGGTCACCCGCGAAGATTGGCCCCGCCATGACAGAAAAACGCCCCGCAGGGCGTTCTTCAATCCATCGTTATTGCGCCTCGGCCAGCGCTTGCTCGGGCTGCACAGGTACGTACAGCAATTGCAGACGCGAGCTGGTCCATTCGCGCGTCTTGTTGGTCAGCTCCAGGTTGTTGTTCAGCTTCTGGCCGTAAGTCGGCACGATCTGCTGAAGCTTGGCCTGCCACTGCGGGCTCTTGATGCGATCCTTGAAGGTCTTTTCCAGTACGGTCAGCATGATCGGCGCGGCAGTGGAAGCACCTGGCGAGGCGCCCAACAGCGCTGCGATAGTGCCATCCTCGGAGGCGACCACTTCGGTACCGAACTGCAGGATGCCGCCGTGCTCAGGATCTTTCTTGATCACTTGCACGCGCTGACCAGCCTGGAGCAACTTCCAGTCTTCGTTCTTGGCGTTGGGGAAATATTCGCGCAGGGCGTTCATGCGGTCATCGAAGCTGAGCATCAGTTGCCCCATCAGGTATGTGCTCAGGTCGATGTTGTCGATACCGGCGTGCATCATCGGCATGATGTTGTGGCTGGTCAGCGACGCGAACATGTCCAGCAGCGAGCCGTTCTTCAGGTACTTGGTGGAGAAGGTCGCGAACGGGCCGAACAGCAGCACCTCCTTGCCATCGATCACCCGAGTGTCCAGGTGCGGCACCGACATCGGCGGCGCGCCGACCGAAGCCTTGCCATACAGCTTGGCCTTGTGACGAGCAACGATGTCCGGATTGTCGGTCATCAGGAATTGTCCGCCTACCGGGAAGCCTGCATAGCCTTCGGCCTCCGGAATACCGGACTTCTGCAGCAGTTTCAGCGCGCCACCACCGGCACCGATGAACACGAATTTGGCATTGACGCGGGTTTGCTTGCCGCCATCGGCCAGGTCTGCCACCACCACATTCCAGGTACCGTCATCGTTGCGCACGATGTCACGCACTTCGTGGCGCAGGTGCAATTGCACGTTCGGGTTGCGAGTCATGGATGCGAACAGCTGGCGGGTGATCTCGCCAAAGTTCACGTCAGTGCCAATGGCCATACGGGTGGCCGCGACCCGCTGCTCGGGCGAGCGGCCTTCCATCACGATCGGCACCCACTTGCGAATCTGCTCGTGGTCCTCGGAAATCTCCATGCCACGGAACAGCGAGCTGTGCTGCAGTGCTTCGACGCGCTTGTGCAGGAAAGCGATGTTCTCATCCCCCCAGACGAAGCTCATGTGCGGTACGTTGTTGATGAACGATTTCGGGTTGCTCAGCACGCCCTGCTCGACCTGATAGGCCCAGAACTGCTTGGACACCTCGAACTGCTCGTTGACGTTGACCGCCTTGCTGATGTCGATCTTGCCGTCCTTGCCTTCGCTGGTGTAGTTCAGCTCGCAAAAGGCCGAATGGCCGGTACCGGCGTTGTTCCAGGCGTTGGAGCTTTCTTCGGCGACTTGGTCCATGCGCTCGTACACATCGACCTTCCAGTCCGGCTCAAGCTCAGTGAGGTAGGTCCCCAGACTCGCACTCATGATGCCGCCGCCAATCAGCAGGACGTCGACCGTTTTTTCCGGTTCACCGGGCTTGGAGCAACCGATGACGCTCAGGCACAGGAGCGTCAGCAGGATTTTTTTCATGATTCAATCCAATTGAAGTGAAGTGACTGGCCTTTCGCTGCCCTTGCTGTGCACGCCCGGTTGTTGTTCTGACTCACGTGACCTTCGCGTCAGCGACGCTACATCCTGCGGCAACTGGCCAGCAGGACCGCTGAAGGTCAACGCCTGGGGTTTCGAAGGATCGGGACAGGATTGCCGTGGGCCTTGGCCCCGCTCGCCCTTAAGCAGAAGTTGTGCCAGTTACGCCAAGACCAACGACTAATAGCCAGGACGTTTGGTCGCAGGCCATCTTTAGCGGTTTCGCTGGCGACAATCCGCCACATGGGACAGGTCGCCAGAAGAGAAATGGCGGGTTTCCCCCTCAAGATTGTGGGAGAGGTTCGAAACCGGTGTGAACGGCATTGTGTGGCGATTGGGCCGCCAAGCGGCCCAGAACCTGGTCAGGCATTGAGCCGGGAGGTGACTTCAGCCAGCTGCCCGGACAGACCATGCAGGCGTTGGCCTGCCTGCTCGGTATGCTGCACGGCCTGCTGGTTGGCCGTGGCGATGCGGGTGATCTCCACCAAGTTGCGGGAAATATCTTCGGCAACGCTGGTCTGTTCCTCAGCTGCCGTTGCGATCTGCCGGTTCATGTCGCGGATCGCCTCCACCGCCGTGGTGATGCGCTGCAGCATCTGCCCTGCCTGCTCGACCTGCTCGGCGCCTTCCTCGCTGCGTCGCTGGCCACTTTCGATAGCCTTGACCGCGTGTACCGCGCCGGACTGCACGGCGTCGATGATCTGGTTGATCTCAGCGATCGACGCAGCCGTGCGCTGGGCCAGGCTGCGGACCTCGTCGGCCACCACTGCGAAACCACGTCCGGCTTCACCAGCGCGGGCCGCCTCGATGGCGGCATTTAGCGCCAGCAGGTTGGTCTGCTCGGCGATACCACGAATCACTTCCAGAACCTTACCGATACGTGTGCTGTCGCTTTCCAGTTCGCGGATCACTTGGGCGGTGCCAGCAATTTCACGGTTGACCACGCCAATGATGTCGATGGTTGCCTGCATCACTTGCTCCCCGGCCTGGGCGCTGTGGTCGGCATCGTCTGCCGCCCGCGCAGCCTCGGCTGCGTGGCGCGCCACCTCCTGCGCGGTGGCGGACATCTCGTGCATCGCCGTGGCCACTTGGTCGGTGCGCTGGAACTGATCATCCGTGCCCCGGGCCATTCCCCCGGCGAGGGTGCGCAACTGACCGCTGGCGGTTTCCAGCTCATCGGCGTTGTCCTTGAGCCGGCCAACGGTCTCGGCCAGGAAGTCCCGCAAAGTATTGGCGGCACGGGCCAGGCGGCCCAGTTCGTCCTGTCGACGGCTGTCAACCCGAGCGCCGAAGCGGCCTTGGCTCAATTGCGCCACATATTCGATCAAACCACGGATCGGCTCGACCAGGCTGCGGTTGACCAGCCACAGGCTGAACAGGCCCACCAGCACCGCCGATGCGAGCATCACCAACATGCCCAGCCACACCGTACGCTGGGCAGCGGCGCTGAGTTCTGTCGAACGCTCGTGGGCGTCGGCTCGCAAATGCTCGACCAACTCGCTCATTTGCTCGCTGGCGGCGCGGTCCACGCCCTTCACCGCCTGGTCACCCACAACCGGATCACCACCTGCGGCCAGAAACGCCTCACGCCCCTGGGCATAGGCCTTGCCCAATTGCCGGTGGCTGTCGCGCAAGTGCTGTAATCGCGCCTTGAGCTCACCGTCGCTGGCGCCGATCAACTGCTCAAGCAACTGTTGTACCTGCTGTTCGCGGGCCTGGAACTGCTGCCAGTACTTGTCCAGCTCGGCGCTCTGACGACCACGCAGCAACACGTTCTTCCATTCCTGCACTTGGATCTTGAACTGCAGGTTGGCCTCGTCGATCAACTGCGAATCACGCAACGGGCCATCGACCAGCGCGGCATAGCCGCGCACGTTGGCGGACAGGAACTGGAAGCACACCAAGGCGATCAGCAGCATCGCCACCAGGCTGCCGCCAAGCAGGGTGAGAATTTGCACTCTGAGGGATTTATGCAACATCGGGAGATCTCGCAAGCAAGGCTTGGGGAAACGACAGGCCGAAGGCTGCCGCACAAGACGTCCTTGTCTTCGTTCGCAGGCCAAAAAAAAGCTGCCATCGATCGATAGCAGCCAGGTCGAGCACTTACGCAACAGTTGAGCTAGATAGTCTCAGGCAATTGCTACAGAAATGTTACAAGCGCATTGCGCGCTATACCGCTGCAAACTGAAGCGCAGCCAGGCGCGCATAAAGTGGGCTTTGCTCGATGAGCTGACGATGACTGCCCACCGCCACCACTCGCCCCTTGTCGATCACCGCGATGCGATCAGCATGCTGCACGGTGGCCAGGCGATGGGCGATGACCAACGTGGTGCGCCCGGCCATGAGCTGCGGCAAGGCCTGCTGGACCAGGTATTCGCTCTGCGCATCCAAGGCACTGGTGGCTTCATCGAGCAGCAGGATCGGCGCATCCACCAGCAAGGCCCGGGCGATTGCCAGGCGCTGGCGCTGTCCACCGGACAAGCCGATCCCTGCCTCACCCAGTGGTGTCTGGTAGCCCTGAGGCAGTTGCTCAATGAACTCATGGGCATAGGCACTGCGCGCCGCTGCCTCGACTTCGGCCAGGCTGGCCTGGGGTCGGCCATAGCGGATGTTGGCCTCCACCGTGCCGCGAAACAATGCTGGGGTCTGCGCCACCAGAGCGAACTGCCGGCGCAAGCAAGTGGGGTCCAGCGCAGTGATCGCCTGCCCATCGAGCAGGATTTGCCCTTGCTGGGGCTCGTAGAAACGCAGCAGCAAGTCGAACAGGGTCGACTTCCCGGCGCCGGACGGTCCGACCAAAGCCACGGTCTGCCCCGGCTCGATGATCAGGCTCAGGCCGTCAATGGCCGCCACGCCCGGGCGCGACGGGTAGGCAAAGTGCACCTCACGCAGTTCGATGTGCCCGCTCGCCCGTCCCGCCACCTGCTCGCTGGGCTGGGCCGGCGTCAGGATCGCACTGCGTGCTGCCAGCAGTTCGGCAATACGTTCAGCCGCACCCGCTGCGCGCTGCAGCTCGCCGATGACTTCGCTGAGGGTACCGAAGGCGCTGCCGACGATCAGGCTGTAGAACACAAACGCGGCCAGCTCGCCACCGGAGATGCGCCCTGCTATCACGTCCATGCCGCCGACCCAGAGCATCACCCCCACCGCGCCCAGCACCAACACGATCACCAACGTGATCAACCAAGCACGCTGGGCGATACGCCGCCGGGCCACGGTAAAGGCCGCCTCCACAGTCTCGGCGAAGCGTTCGCGATCGAGCGGCTGGTGGTTATAGGCCTGTACGGTCTTGATCTGGCCCAAGGTCTCGGCGACATAGCTGCCGACATCGGCGACCCGATCCTGGCTCTGGCGCGACAAGCTGCGTACCCGCCGGCCAAACAGCAGGATCGGCGCCAGCACCAGCGGCAAGGCCAGCACCACGATACTGGTGAGCTTGGGGTTGGTGACAAACAGCAGTACCACGCCGCCGGCGACCATCAAGGCGTTGCGCAGGAACATCGACAACGACGAGCCGATGACCGATTGCAGCAAAGTGGTGTCTGCCGTCAGCCGCGACTGGATCTCCGAGCTGCGATTGTCCTCGAAAAAGCCCGGATGCAGGCCGAGCAGGTGATCGAACACCGCCCTGCGGATATCCGCCACGCAGCGCTCACCGATCCAGGAAACTAGGTAGAAGCGGCTGAACGTTCCCACTGCCAGGGCTAGCACCAACACGAGGAACAGGCCGATGGTCTGGTTGAGCTGATGCGGTGAACCGGTCATGAAGCCTTGGTCCACCAACAGGCGAATGCCCTGCCCCATGGACAAGGTGATGGCAGCCGTCACGATCAAAGCCAGCAATGCCAACACGACTTGCTTGCGGTAAGGACGGATGAACTGCCAGGCCAGGCGCAGAGCCCGACGTTGACGCACGGAAACCGGTTCAGGCATGAAAGGGGCCATCCACTGCGAAGAGCCTGCAGCCTACCACTCATCGGACAATGCGGAACTGTACAGCGTCTGCAGCCATCGTTAACAAGCGAGACGCCGTGCAAGGGAGCATAGATCAGTCCCTATGCGCTTTCGTTCTAAAACGAAGCTGGAGCTTTCATGAACTTTCTGGTGGACTACCCCTGCCGCGACGCAAGGGATATGTCACAAGGCAGTCACGGCAACGGTTTATCCTGAGCTTGAACCTGATGAGGAGACAGGAAATGAGCCTGCAACATGGCAGTGAAACACCCAAGGCCCCCAACCCACCACAACCTCAGGTCTGTGGTTCGATCATCGATGCACAGGGGCGGGAAATCCCGATCACCGAGCAGATGATCCAGAAGGCCTGCAAGGACCTGGAGCAAAGCCGGGTCGAACGCGTTAAAAAGGCCTGAGCCAAGCATTCCTTACAACCCGGCGCATGCGCCGGGTTTTTATTTGCACGCCCGTTGGTGTCTGCTCGAAACCCGCTTGAAGGAAAAGCCCCCTTCGAAAGCCTCCCTCTGGCAATGGAAACGCCGCAGTTTCAACCTGCCGAATCAGACCAGCACACCACCCAGCGCGCAGACCATCTGCGCCAATTGCGGCGCCTCGCCACGCAGGTGTACCGCCAGCCCTTCGATCTCCCGCCGCTGTGGGTAGTGCTTGCGCAACAGGTCGAATGCGGCGCGCTGTTGAGCGGGGTCTTCGCTCAGGCTTCGACGAAAATCGGCGTCGTCCCGACGCGGGTCATAGACCGCACGGCACAGCGTCGCCAATGCCCAGGCCGGGTCACAACTGGCGTCCAGATCGATCTGCGCCAGCGCCGGGGCAGGCAGTAGTTCAGACAATTGCACCTGCTCCGGCTCCCCCCGCCAGCGGCAGAACGCCTGATAGATCTGCGCCGTACCCCGTTGCTTGCCGTCCAGGCTGTAGCCGGCGATGTGCGGCGTGGCCAGGGTGCACAGGTCGGCCAGGTCGAGGCTCACCTGCGGCTCGCCCTCCCACACATCGAGCACCGCGTGCACGTCCTCGCGATCGAGCAGCAGCTCGCGCAGGGCCTGATTGTCCACCACCGGGCCACGGCTGGCATTGATCAGCCAGGCACCAGGGCGCAGGCGCGCCAACTGATCGGCGCCCAGCAAGTGCCAGGTGGGGTACTCGCCATCGCGCTGCAGTGGAGTGTGCAGGCTGATTGCATCGCAGGTTTGCAGCAGAGTGTCGAGGCTGACGAAGTCCCCACCTTCGCGCGCCTGGCGAGGTGGATCGCAGACCAGCACTTTCCAGCCCAGGCCATGCAGCACCCGCACCAGGCGCTCACCGACCTGCCCTGCGCCGACGACGCCATAAACCCGCTCGCTGAGCTTGGCACCGTCGAGCTCGGCCAAGGTCAGCAAGCTGCCCAGCACGTAATCCACAACGCCACGGGCGTTACAACCTGGTGCACTGCTCCAGTGAATGCCTGCTTGGGCAAAGTAGTCCAGGTCCAGGTGATCGGTGCCGATGGTGCAGGTACCGACGAAACGCACCTGGCTGCCTTCGAGCAGTCGCCGGTCGACCTGGGTCACTGAACGCACCAGCAGCACATCGGCGTCCTTGACGCAGGCGGCGTCGATGCTGCGGCCTGGGTAGCGGCGAATCTCGCCGAACCCGGCAAAGAAAGCATCGAGCAGCGGGATATTCTCGTCGGCAACTATCAGCATGGCGCTCTCCTGTGAGGGGAGCGCAGTGTAGGCCCTATTGCGGTGCGCGATCCAGGCTCAGTCGGCCTTCTTGCGGATCCAGTACAGGTAGGTGCCGGCCTGCTCCTGCTGCTCCAGCAGCTCATGGCCCAGGAAGTTGCAGAACTTGGGGATGTCGCGGCGGGTGGAGGGATCGGTGGCAATGACCTTGAGCAGGCCACCGGCCGCCAGGTCACGCACGTGCTGGTGCAGCATCATCACCGGCTCCGGGCAGTTCAGGCCGGTGGCATCGAGGATGGCGTCAGGGGTGAATTCGGTCATGGGGGGCTCCACAAATGATGGGGCATTGTCGCGCATCGGACGACGAGGTCCAAGAGGGCCGAGCCAGCTCCACGACGGTGGGCGCTGGCCAGGCCTGTGGTCGATCAACGCGACTTGAGGTCCAGCCGGCGCAGATGACAAGTGACTTCTTCGCGGTCGTGGTAGAGCTGCTTGCAGGCGATCGATACCTTGACCTTGCGCGCCTTGAAGCCTGCCTCGATCCGGTCGAGCAGTCGGCGTACTTCGCCATAGCGCTGCTTCATCGGCAGCTTGAGATTGACCACCGCCTCGCGGCACAGCCCCTCCCCCAGCCAGGTCTCGATCAGCGAGGCAGTGCGCGCAGGCTTCTCGACGATGTCGCAGACCATCCAATCCACGGTGTGTTTGGGCTGCCAGGTGAACCCATCGGCCATCAGGTGCTGGACCAGACCGGTTTCCATCAGGCTTTCTGCCATTGGGCCGTTGTCGATGGCCGTCACCAACATGCCCCGCTTGACCAGCTGATAGGTCCAGCCGCCCGGCGAGGCACCCAGGTCCACGCCGGTCATGTCGTCGTTCAGCCTCAGGTCCCACTGCTCGCGTGGGATGAACTGGTGCCAGGCCTCCTCCAGCTTGAGGGTCGAGCGGCTGGGCGCTTCGCGAGGAAACTTCAACCGCGGGATACCCATGGGCCACAGGGCCGAGTTGTTCGACTCGGCCAGGCCAACGAACACCCGGCGCCCACTGATGAAGGTCAACAGCAGGCGCGGCCCTGCGGCATTCTCGACCAGGCGCCCGGCCTTGTGCAGGGCCTTGCGCAACGGCACTTCGAATTTACGGCAGAAGGTCGAGAGCTCCTTGCCCTCGTTGCTGTCGAGCACCTCCAGCCACAGGCTGCCGAACACCGGGTAATCGGCTAAGTGTTCGAGCAAGACGCTGATCCGGTCGCTCTCCGGCAGTTCGACGAACGCGCCCCGTGCCCACTGGCGGGGGAAGATCAGTCGCTCGAAACGCAGTTCACGCATCAAGCGCTCGCCGCCATCGGGCTCTGCACAGACGAACTCGGCGCAGGCACTCTGCGGTTTGCCCCGGGCGTAACCGGCAATGCCCAAGAGGGCGGCGTGTTCGCTGATTTCGGCGCAGACCTCGCCCTCGAAACCGGGCCGGCAATGCATGAACAGGGTATTCATCTTTCACTCCACGTCGCTGGCCTGGATCGCCAGCCTTGATCCGGCGCAAAGCAGGCGCCGGCAGGGCGGCGATGATAAAGGAAGATCGGAACCTGCGACATGCCCCACCTGTCCAGAAGTGGGTCAGGACCGGCAAACCAGTCTACCCTGACCATTCAGCCAGGTCCGTTGCGTACGGGCCGTTACAGAGCGGTGATACCGGCATCCACTGGCTTGTGTGGCAAGTCCGCACACTCGAAGCGGGAATGACCGGACACCGGCGCAGAAGGAGTTGGCAATGCCCTCGCTCGATAGCCTGAAGACCCTGAAGACCCTCAAGGTGGCCGACCACACCTATCATTATTTCAGCCTCGCCGAGGCTGCCCGGCAGCTCGGCGACCTGCAGCGTCTGCCCATGTCGCTCAAGGTACTGCTGGAGAACCTGCTGCGCTGGGAAGACGGCAAGACCGTCACCGGCGATGACCTACGCGCCCTGGCCGGCTGGCTGGGCGAGCGTCACTCGGATCGGGAAATCCAGTACCGCCCCGCACGGGTCCTGATGCAGGACTTCACCGGCGTGCCCGCGGTGGTCGATCTGGCTGCCATGCGCGCCGCCATGGCCAAGGCCGGTGGCGATCCGCAGCGGATCAACCCGTTGTCCCCGGTGGATCTGGTGATCGATCACTCGGTGATGGTCGACCGTTACGCCAGTCCCGCCGCCTTTGCCCAAAACGTCGACATCGAGATGCAGCGCAACGGTGAGCGCTACGCCTTCCTGCGCTGGGGCCAGAGCGCCTTCGACAATTTCCGCGTGGTGCCGCCGGGCACCGGCATTTGCCACCAAGTCAACCTGGAGTACCTGGGCCGCACCGTCTGGACCCGTGAAGCCGACGGCCGTACCTATGCCTTCCCCGACACTCTGGTCGGCACCGACTCCCACACCACCATGATCAACGGCCTGGGCGTGCTCGGCTGGGGTGTGGGCGGCATCGAGGCCGAAGCGGCGATGCTTGGCCAACCGGTGTCGATGCTGATTCCCGAGGTGATCGGATTCAAGCTGACCGGCAAGCTGCGCGAGGGCATCACCGCCACCGACCTGGTGCTGACCGTCACCCAGATGCTGCGCAAGAAGGGGGTGGTGGGCAAATTCGTCGAGTTCTACGGCGATGGCCTGGCCGACCTGCCCTTGGCCGACCGCGCCACCATCGCCAACATGGCTCCGGAGTACGGCGCCACCTGCGGGTTCTTCCCGGTGGACCAGGTGACGCTCGATTACCTGCGTCTTTCGGGGCGTCCGGAAGAGGCAGTGCAGTTGGTCGAAGCCTATTGCAAGGCCCAGGGCCTGTGGCGTGTGCCCGGTCATGAACCGGCTTTCAGCGATACCCTGTCGCTGGACATGCACGATGTCGAAGCCAGCCTGGCCGGACCCAAGCGCCCACAGGACCGGGTGGCCTTGTCGCAGGTCAGCCAGGCCTTCGAGGGCTTCATCGAACTGCAGCCCAAACCGTTGGCCAAGGAGGTCGGACGCCTGGAAAGCGAAGGAGGCGGCGGTGTGGCCGTGGGCAATGCCGACCAGGCCGGGGAAATCGACTATACCCATGACGGCCAGACCCACACCTTGCGTGACGGCGCAGTGGTGATCGCCGCCATCACATCCTGCACCAACACCTCCAACCCCAGCGTGATGATGGCGGCCGGCCTGGTAGCCAAGAAAGCCGTCGAGAAAGGCCTCACCCGCAAGCCTTGGGTGAAAAGCTCCCTGGCTCCGGGTTCCAAAGTGGTCACCGACTACTTCAAGGCAGCCGGCCTTACGCCTTACCTCGACCAACTCGGCTTTGCCCTGGTCGGCTACGGATGCACCACCTGCATCGGCAACTCCGGCCCATTGGATGACGCCATCGAGCAGGCCATTGGCAGCGCCGACCTCACGGTGGCCTCGGTGCTCTCGGGCAACCGCAACTTTGAAGGCCGTGTGCACCCGCTGGTCAAGACCAACTGGCTGGCCTCTCCGCCCCTGGTGGTGGCCTACGCCCTGGCCGGCAGCGTGCGCACCGACCTGACACGTGACCCACTGGGCATCGGCAAGGATGGCCAACCGGTATTCCTTCGCGATATCTGGCCCAGCCAGCAGGAAATCGCCGAGGCCGTGGCCAAGGTCGACACCGCCATGTTCCACAAGGAATACGCCGAAGTCTTCGCCGGCGATGCCCAATGGCAAGCCATCGAAGTGCCTCAGGCGGCCACGTATGTCTGGCAGGACGACTCCACCTACATCCAGCATCCACCGTTCTTCGACACGATCGGCGGCCCGCTGCCACAGGTCCGCGATATCCAGGGCGCTCGCATCCTGGCGCTGCTCGGCGACTCGGTGACCACCGACCACATCTCCCCGGCAGGCAACATCAAGGCCGAAAGCCCCGCCGGTCGCTATTTACGCAGCAAGGGCGTGGAGCCAAGGGACTTCAACTCCTACGGCTCACGACGCGGCAACCATGAGGTCATGATGCGGGGTACTTTCGCCAACATCCGCATCCGCAACGAAATGCTCGCCGGCGAAGAGGGCGGCAACACCTTGCATGTACCCAGCGGCGAGAAGCTGTCGATCTACGACGCGGCCATGCGCTACCAGGACGAAGGCACCCCGCTGGTGGTGATCGCCGGCCAGGAGTACGGCACAGGCTCCAGCCGCGACTGGGCCGCCAAGGGCACCAACCTGCTGGGTGTCAAGGCTGTGCTGGCAGAGAGTTTCGAACGTATTCACCGCTCCAACCTGGTGGGGATGGGCGTGTTGCCGTTGCAGTTCAGGGCCGGCGAAAACCGCAAGACCCTTGGGTTGACCGGCAAGGAGCGCATCGACGTACAGGGCCTCACCGACGCGCAGCTGCGCCCCGGCATGACTCTGGCGCTGCGTATCACCCGCGAGGACGGGCAGCAGCAGCAAACCGAAGTACTGTGCCGGATCGACACCCTGAACGAAGTGGAGTACTTCAAGTCAGGCGGCATCCTGCACTATGTGCTGCGCCAGCTGATCGCAGCCTGATCGGACATCGGGGCGCCTGAGCCCCATCACCGACGCGAACCCAGGTGGTGTCCTGAGCGCCACCTGGGCAGTCGAAAGGATTTCGACGACGTCATGACAAGGAATTCCCATGTATCCGCTTTCCTGGCCCGCACTGATCCCGCTCTGTTTCGGTTACGGCCTGGCCTTGATCCATGGCAGCCTGGGCCTGTCCAGTCTGCCCACCTTTGGCGCCCTGATCTGCGCCGCCCTGCTGGCGCACCGTGCGGTGCGCTGGCAACAAGTGGCGGGGCACGTGCTGTTCATCGTCCTGGCCATCGCCTTGGCAGTGCACTGGCTACCTGGCTTCCAGGGCGCCAAGGTGATCGACCAAGCGACCTTCAGCGACGGCGCCCTGCCCTTTTCCATGTACCTGAATCTCGACAAGCCGTTGATCGGCTTCTGGCTGTTGTTGACGTGCCCATGGGTGCTGGCCTGGCGCGGGGCCGCTTGGAGCACCAGTCTGGCATTCATCCTGCCGCCTACCGTGCTCGTGTGCCTCGGCGGCGCTTGGGCGCTAGGTGTAGTGACCTGGGCACCGAAATGGCCGGATCAGGCTTGGCTCTGGCTACTGAACAACCTGCTCCTGGTCAGCCTCACTGAGGAGTTGCTGTTCCGTGGCTACATCCAAGGTGGCTTGCAACGGCTATTGGGCCATGAGTCTCTGGCGCTGTTCGCCGCCGCATTACTGTTTGGCCTGGCCCACCTGGGAGCGGGATGGCAGTGGTTCTGCCTGGCCAGTCTCGCCGGCATCGGTTACGGCCTGGCTTACCGCCGGGGCGGGTTGATGGCGGCGGTGCTTTGCCATTTCGGTCTGAACCTTGTCCACTTTGCAGGCTTTAGCTATCCGATGCTGGCACTTGGCTAAACAATCGGTCATGATCGGACCAGCGCGTCACAAAACCGTAAAAAATCGGCAATATAGACGCCAATTGATTGGAAAAAACCGAATTTCTTTACTCAAGCCTGGGTGCCATTCATTGCGCCAGATCAAGTAAATTAAATAAACATTCAATAAAACCGGCGGCTGGCCGATACGGATTCAAAGCCTTGCGGATTGAACCTCATGCGTAACAACCAACCGATTACCCAGAGAGAGCGGACGTTTCCTGCTGAACAGCGGTTGATCTCCACCACCAACGCCAAGGGGGTGATCACCTACGTCAACGATGCGTTCATCGATATCAGCGGCTTCTCCCGCGAGGAACTGACGGGAGCGCCTCACAACTTGGTCCGCCACCCCGATGTGCCATCGGCGGTGTTCGCCCACATGTGGCAAACCCTCAAGCAGGGCCTGCCGTGGATGGGGATCGTCAAGAACCGCTGCAAGTCTGGCGATCACTACTGGGTCAACGCCTACGTCACGCCCATCTTCGACAATAACCAGGTAGTCGGTTACGAGTCGGTGCGGGTCAAGCCCACGGCCGAGCAGATCCGCCGCGCCGAGGCGTTGTATCAACGCATCAACCAAGGCAAGCCCGCGATTCCACGCCGCGACAAGTGGCTGCCTGTCCTACAGGATTGGCTGCCATTCATCCTGGTCAGCCAGATCGGCTTCTTGATCGGCAACTGGCTCGGCCACTCCTGGGGGTTCGCCCTGGCTGCCGGCCTGTCGGTGCCGCTGGGCCTGCTCGGCCTGAGCTGGCAACAGCGCGGCCTCAAGCGCCTGCTGCGCCTGGCCGAACAGACCACTTCCGATCCATTGATTGCACAGATGTACACCGACAGCCGGGGTGTACAGGCGCGCCTGGAAATGGCCATGCTCAGCCAGGACGCCCGCATGAAGACCTGCCTGACTCGCCTGCAGGACAGCGCCGAGCAACTCAGCGACCAGGCACGCGAGTCCGACACTCTGGCCCATCAGAGCTCCACCGGCCTGGAGCGTCAGCGAGTCGAGACCGAGCAGGTCGCCGCCGCAGTCAACCAGATGGCTGCCACCACCCAGGAGGTGGCCAACCATGTGCAGCGCACCGCCGATGCGACCCAAGAGGCCAATCGACTGACCAGCCAGGGTCGGCAGATCGCCGGAGAAACCCGCGAGGCCATTTCTCGCCTTTCCCAAGCCGTCGGCGAAACCGGGCAGACCGTCACCCAACTGGCTAAGGACAGCGACGAGATCGGCGGCGTAGTCGATGTGATCAAAGGCATCGCCGATCAGACCAATCTGCTGGCCCTCAACGCCGCCATCGAGGCTGCCCGTGCAGGTGAGATGGGTCGTGGCTTCGCGGTCGTGGCCGATGAAGTCCGCCAGCTGGCTCAGCGCACCGCAGAGTCCACCGGGCAAATCCACAACCTGATCGCCAAGTTGCAGCAGACCGCCAGCAATGCGGTGCAGACCATGGAGAATGGCCATCGTCAGGCCCAGGAAGGCGTGGAGCGGGTGATGGAGGCTGACCAGGCCCTGATAGGTATCAGCGAAGCAGTGGCCAACATCACCGACATGGCCACCCAGATCGCCGCGGCCACCGAGGAGCAAACCGCTGTGGCCGACGAGATCAGCCGCAACATCAGCACCATTGCCGATCTGGCCGACCAGACTGCCGAACAGGCCCAGCGCTCTGCCTTGCTCAGTGAAGAACTGACCAGCACCGCCGGTAGTCAGTACTCACTGGTGGAACGCTTCAACCGCTGACGCACGTCGGCGCATGCCCGCCTCTACAGGTGCATTACCAACCTGTAGGCGCGGGCTTGCCCTCACCCCGACAGATTTCACCAATCCAGCGAGAGTCGGCTCTCGAAGTAACGCATCTCCCCAGTCAGGGGATCCTGGAAACGCAAACTGTGCGCCAACAGCTTCAAGGGGCGCTGGTAGTCGTCCTCCTCCTTCGAAAGCTGCGGATAGAACGGGTCATTGCAGATACCGGCGCCCAACGCCGCCATATGCACCCGCAATTGGTGCGTCTTGCCTGTCACCGGTGAGAGCCCGTAGCGCCACAGCTTGCCGTTCTTCTCCAGCACTTCGGCAAGGGTTTCGCTGTTCTCCACACCGTCCACCTCATGCATGCGGAAGAAGGGTTCGCCATGCACCAGGCGGCTACGGTGCACCAAAGGGAATTCGCGCTCAGGCAGTGCCGCCGCTATGGCCTGGTAGCGTTTGTCGATACGCCGCTCGGGAAACAGCCGTTGATAGGCGCTGCGGGTCTGCGGATTGGCGGAAAACAGCACCAGGCCTGCGGTATGCCGGTCGATGCGGTGCAACGGCACCAGATGCGGGTTATCCAGACGGCGGATCAGGCGGCGCAGCAAGGTCTGTTCGACGTATTCGCCGGTCGGCGTGACTGGCAGAAAATGCGGTTTGTCCGCGACCACCAGATGCTCATCGACATGCAGGATCGACTCCTGTACGGGAATCGGCTTTTCATTGAGCACTTCGCGAAAGTAGTGCAAGCGCATGCCCCGACGGTAGGGAAAGTCCGCCGCAATGGGCTGCCCTTGTGCATCCAGCACCCGCCCCCGGGCGAAGCGGTCCAACCACTGTTCACGATCGATCCCCTTGAAGTGCTCGCACAGGCAATCGAGCACGGTTTGCCAGGAGCCCGGAGGCAGGCAGACAGTACTGGCTTGCTGATGGGCAGGGTCGAAAGGTGCGGTCATGACAGGGCTCGGGAATTCAAAGGCGGGCATTATCCCCCATGGCTACAGGCTCAACCAGCCTTGGCCTGCAGTTCAGTGCGCTCCTTGAGCCAGCGCAGTACTTGCACTGGCTCCCAGCGGGCGGGATCGTAAAGGGCATAGATCAGCCCCTGGTAACCCACCACATCCAGCGCACGGTGATAACCCGCGCGCTGGAACAACGCCTCGATCTCAGCGAAACAGGTGTTGAAATGGACTTTGCCGAACGGAGTCCGGTCGTCGGTCACCAAGCCTTCGAGGCGCAGTTCCAGCACGGCCTCGCATACCTGCTCGGGCGGCATGCGATTGACGCTGTACTTCAGTTGCTCGACGTTGAACATGGGCGAATCCGTATACTGTATTTATATACAGCATACGGATTCGCCCAAGCCTGCGTCAACGGCTCACCCCAGAAACGCCACGACTTGCTCGGCATCGAACGGCCAGCCCAGCTCGGCGCCGGTATCGCACCGGCGAAGTACCGGAATGCGCAGCCCATAGCGCTCGAACAGCGCCTCGCTTTCAGCGATATCGACCAGCTCCACCAACAAGCCATGCTCGATGAACGGCATCAGCATGGCCTCGGCGACTTCGCACAGGTGGCACCCCAAGGTGCCGAACAGTTGGCATTCAGGCAGCATGGACACGCCTCGAGTCTGCGGGAACGGGATATCCATTCTAGGACCATGCTTGCTCCCGCGCATCTGACGCGCGTCAATCTTGATTGGTCGCCCCGATGCGGTGCAGCGACAAGTCTGCGCCTTGGAATTCCTGCTCATGGCTAAGACGCAGCCCGTGTACCCGCTTGATCAGGCCATAGACCGCAAAACCACCAGCCAACGCCACGATGACGCCCGCCAGGCTGCCCACCAACTGACTGCCCAGACTGACGCCCCCCATCCCGCCGAGGGCCATCTGCCCGAAAATGCCGCAGGCGATACCGCCCCAGAGGCCGCATAGGCCATGCAGCGGCCAGACCCCGAGGACATCGTCGATCTTCCAGCGGTTCTGCGCCGCGGTGAAGCACCAGACGAACAGCACGCCAGCGATCAAACCCGTGGCTAGCGCTCCGACAGGGTGCATGACGTCCGAACCGGCACACACAGCCACCAATCCGGCCAGCGGGCCGTTGTGCAGAAAGCCCGGGTCGTTACGCCCGGCCAGCAAGGCCGACAAGGTGCCGCCGACCATGGCCAGCAGCGAGTTGATCGCCACCAACCCACTGACCCCTTGCAGGGTCTGGGCGCTCATGACGTTGAAGCCGAACCAACCGATGATCAGGATCCATGACCCCAATGCCAGGAATGGAATGCTCGACGGTGCGAAGGCCACCAGGCGCCCTTCGCGATAGCGCCCACGGCGTGCACCGAGCAACAGCACCGCCGCCAGCGCCAGCCAGCCGCCCATGGCATGCACCACCACCGAGCCGGCAAAGTCATGGAACGGTGCTCCGAAGCGCGCTTGCAACCAAGCCTGCAGCCCGAAGTTGCCGTTCCATACCACGCCTTCGAAGAGCGGATAGACCACCGCCACGATCAAGGCCGTGGCGCACAGCTGCGGCACGAAGCGAGCGCGCTCGGCAATGCCGCCGGAGATGATCGCCGGGATCGCCGCCGCAAACGTCAGCAAGAAGAAGCATTTGACCAATGCATAACCGTGGTCGTCGGCCAGCGTTGCGGCGGGCTGAAAGAAGCTCACGCCATAGGCCACCCAATAACCCACGAAGAAGTACACCAAGGCCGAGACCGCGAAGTCGCTAAGGATCTTCGATAAAGCGTTGACCTGATTCTTGTGACGTACGGTCCCGACCTCCAGAAAGGCAAATCCCGCATGCATGGCGAGCACCAAGATGGCGCCCATGAGGAGGAACAAGGTATTGGAGCCGTGAACGAGGGAGTCCATCGCGCTGTGCATGTTTTCCATGAATAGGCAGACCTGCTGAAAAGGCACCAGGACAGTTCAAGAGCCCGCATCCCTGCACCGATTAGGTGCCAGGCCTTTGCCCTATTTCGGTGAGCCGGGCGCGACCTGCGTGGTTTTTTCTTGGGTTTGTCGTGGATTGGGTTAAGGTTTATCGGTATCGCATGGCCCGCGCACGCATTCGGCGCGGCCACGCTCCGTGAGGTAGCAAGGGCCGTACCAGCGGCCATACTGAACCTTCCGCCAACCCCATCACTCGAAATAGCCACACACTTTTACAGGGAGAGCCTCCATGGCCAGCAAACCGGCAAAGACTGCTCAAGAGATACTGATGGCTGACTTCCAGGCGTTGGTGCGCGACACCGAAAAGCTGCTCGCCGACACCGCCAACCTGGCAGGCGACCAGGCCGACGAACTGCGTGAACAGCTTCATGACCGTCTGGCCCAGGCCCGCGAAACCCTGCAACTGACACAGGACTCGGTCCGCGAACGTGGCCAGGCAGCCTTGGGCAGCGCCGAGCAATACGTCCAGGAAAACCCTTGGCAGGCCATCGGCATTGCCGCCGGCGTTGGCCTGTTGATCGGCCTGCTGGCCAGTCGACGCTAAGGGGTGAGCATGGAAAACGACGCCCCCGGCACCAGCGCATCCGGCAAGCGCCTCGGCGCGGCGTTGCTCGGCCTGCTGCACAGCCACATCGAGCTGTTCGGCATCGAGTTGCAGGAACAAAAATCCCGCACCCTGAGCCTGCTGCTGTTCGCAGGCCTCGCCCTGGTCTTCGCCCTCCTGCTGTTGACGGCCCTGTCGGGCTTGGTGCTGGTGTTGCTGTGGGACAGCTATCGCCTGGCTGGCATCATCGGCTTGTGCGTGTTCTACGGCATCGCCGCCCTGTACTGTGGGCTGCGCCTGAAAGCGGCGGTATTCGATGAGTCGTCCCCCTTCAGTGCCACCCTCGAAGAACTCGCCAAGGACAGGGAGCGCCTATTGCCATGAGCCTGCCCGAACTGCCCAACACCCGTAATCCCCGAGAACTGCGCAAGGCGTTACTGCGCCTGCGCCTTGAAATGCATCGCCAACAGATCCACCACGAATCGGCGCAACTGCTCGAGCCGGTCCGCCGCCTGCGTGGCATGGGCGATTCATTGCAAGATGGGCTGGGGATCAAGCATGCGCCGCTCTGGGGCCTGGGCGCTGTGGTCGCCCTGGGATTTCTCACCGGCAAAGGCGTGCGCAGCGGCAACCTCGGCAGGCTCGTGCGCCTGGGGACTAGCCTGGCACCGCTGGTGCGATTGTTCCTGCGCAACAGTCGACGCCCCTGATCGATCGCGCCCGCTGCTTGCACGGGCGCGCCCGACACGGGAAGCTATGGCGTCCACCTGACGGGAGATCGAGCCTTGGACTGGCACACCCTGCTGACCCGCGAACGCCTGGGCAAAGCCCTGTACAGCCCCGAGGAACTGGGGCGCAGCCCCTTCCACAAAGACCATGACCGCATCATCTTCTCCGGTGCCTTCCGCCGCCTGGGGCGCAAAACCCAGGTCCACCCCGTTTCGAGCAACGATCACATCCACACCCGCCTGACTCATTCACTGGAGGTCAGCTGCGTCGGTCGCTCGCTGGGCATGCGCGTTGGCGAAACCCTGCGCGAGCGCTTACCGGCCTGGTGCGAGCCCAGCGACCTTGGCATGATCGTGCAGTCGGCGTGCCTGGCCCATGACATCGGCAATCCGCCTTTTGGCCATTCCGGCGAGGATGCCATTCGCCACTGGTTCCAGCAGGCCGCCGGACGTGGCTGGCTGGACGACATGAGCGATGACGAGCGCGCAGATTTTCTCAACTTCGAAGGCAACGCCCAGGGGTTTCGTGTACTGACCCAACTCGAATACCACCAGTTCGATGGCGGCACCCGCCTGACCTACGCCACTTTGGGTACCTACCTCAAATATCCATGGAGCGCCCGCCACGCCGACGCCCTGGGCTATAAGAAACACAAATTCGGTAGCTATCAGAGCGAATTGCCGCTGCTCGAGCAGATCGCCCGCAAGCTCGGCCTGCCGCAGCTCGAACAGCAGCGTTGGGCGCGCCATCCGCTGGTATACCTGATGGAGGCGGCAGATGACATCTGCTACGCCCTGATCGACCTCGAAGACGGCCTGGAGATGGAGTTGCTGCAGTACGCCGAGGTCGAGGCCCTGCTGCTCGACCTGGTAGGTGACGATTTGCCCGAAACCTACCGTCAACTGGGGCCCACGGACTCACGGCGGCGCAAACTGGCGATTCTGCGTGGCAAGGCAATCGAGCATTTGACCAACGCGGCAGCCCAGGCCTTCGTTGAACAACAGACCGCCTTGCTTGCCGGGCACCTGCCTGGCGATCTGGTCGAACACATGCACGGTCCAGCCAAGCGCTGCGTGCTCCAGGCCAAGGACATGGCCCGCAAGAAAATCTTCCAGGACAAACGCAAGACCCTGCACGAGATCGGTGCCTACACTACCCTCGAGATTCTCCTCAATGCATTTTGTGGAGCGGCATTGGAGCAGCACGGCGGGCGTACACCTTCCTTCAAGAGCCGACGTGTACTGGATTTGATCGGTAATCACGCTCCAGACCCGCACGACTCGCTGCATACAGCCTTCCTGCGCATGATCGATTTCATCGCCGGCATGACCGACAGCTATGCCAGCGAGATGGCCAGTGAAATGACCGGACGCTCCAGCCCTCCCTGAGGGCTGGGTACCCAATAGTCTTGAGGGCTAGTAATTGAAGGAAATTTCTTATTAGCCCTCAACAGAATTAAACACTTATCAATATCTAAAAATAAAAAGTTACTAAACCAGGTGCCTTTGGTGACGTCAACACGCTCAATTCGTAGCGCGCGTAGCTTTTTACTGTAGGCATTTTCCCATATGCGAGTCGTGGCAGCTCCTCGCATGTCCGACGACTTCCAACTGAGCTAAGGTGCGCATTATTTCCGACACCCGCCGCATGGAAGTTGAATATGCACTCTGTATATATTGTCGATGATCATCCCGTTATCCGCATGGCGGTTCGCATGTTGCTGGAAAACCAGAATTACAAGGTCGTCGGTGAGTCGGACAATGGCGTCCATGCCATGCAGATGGTCCGAGAGACACGTCCCGACTTGGTGATCCTCGACATTGCCATTCCCAAGCTCGATGGCCTCGAAATCCTGTCCCGCTTCCAGAGCATGGCCTTGCCCTTGAAAGTGCTGGTACTGACAGCACAATGCCCCGCCCTTTTCGCGGTGCGTTGCATGCAATCGGGAGCCGCCGGATATGTCGGCAAACAAGAGGACCTGAGCGAACTGCTTAGTGCAATAAAAGCCGTGCTCTCCGGTTACAACTATTTCCCCAGCCAAGCGGTTAACACCAGCCAGATTATTCCAGACCACGAGATACGACTTTTCCGACACGTTAACGACAGAGAACTTATGGTTTTGCAACTTTTCGCCCAAGGAAAGAGCAATAAGGAAATTGCGAAGGGCATGTTTCTGAGTAACAAAACCGTCAGCACCTACAAAAAGCGCTTGATGCAAAAACTTCAGGTCCAGACGCTGGTCGACCTGATTGATGTCGCCAAACGCAACGCGCTGGTTTGAGGTGCGACATGGGGCGGTACCTAACCTGCCTGTTTATCGTTGCCCTTGCGCTGGCTTGCCATCCAGCGCACGCCCACCAAAACAGGCCCAAAGCACTTAACCTCCTGACGCGCTCGTCGCTAAAGCCGGTTCTGCCAATGCTGACACCGACCCAGCGCCAATGGCTCGCTGAAAAACAAGAGTTGGTGATCGGTACATCCTTCCCGGACTACCCACCTTTCGATATCACCACAGGCGGGCGCGACTACCAGGGGCTCACCGCTGAATACGCTGGCCTGATCGGCATTGCGTTGGGATTGAAGGTCCGCGTGCTGGGCTTCGACAGCCGCCAGTCAGCGATCGAAGCGCTCAAGCATGGCCGGATCGACTTGCTTGGCAGCGCCAATGGTTATGAAGCCGTCGCAGGCCTTGCGCTCTCTCGTCCTTATGCGATCGACCAGCCAGTGCTGGTGACGCGAGAACATGAGCGCCGCGTACTGGATGACGAACTCAAAGGGCTGCGCCTGAGCATGCTCTATCACTATCTCTCGCCCAAAGAAGTACTCAGTGCCTATCCGAAGGCCGAACTGCTGGCATTTCGCTCCTCCACATTGGCGCTGAATGCTGTCGCTTTCGGCCAGGCCGACGTGTTCATTGGCGATACCATTTCGACCCATTACCAACTCAATCGCGGCCATCTCCCGCCTTTGCGCATGGCGAGCTTCGGCAAGCACGAGGCCATTGGCTTTAGTTTCGCCCTGCGCCGCCAGGACACCATTCTCAAGGAGGTGATCGATGCGACCCTGGAGAGCCAGACACCCATCATGGCCGCCAGCATCTTCAAGCGTTGGGGGGCGGGAAGCGATTATCTGCTGACTGATCGCAAGCTTCAGCTCTCGGCCGGCGAAGAGCAATGGCTGCGGGAACATCCGGTGATGCGCGTGGCGATCAACGAGACCGCCGCTCCGGTTTCCTACTTCGACAGCAACGGCAACTTTCGCGGTATCGCCGCCGATCTGCTGGACCTGATCCGGCTGCGCACGGGTCTGCGCTTCGAGATCGAGCGGGCCAGCGGCATCCGGGACATGCTGGCCCGACTCAAGGACGGCCGGGCCGATGTCATCGCCGCCATTTCCAGCGACGAAAAGCACGATGGCGCCCTGCATATCAGCCGGCCGTACCTGGAAAGCACCTATGTTCTGGTCACCCGCGCAGGCAGTGACCAGGCGGCGTCTCTGGAGCACCTGCAGAACCGGCAGGTCGCGATCACCCGCGACAGCATCATGGCCGGCTTGCTCTCGGCCCGTTACCCGAAAATCAGCAAGATCGAGACCGACAGCCCATTCTTTTCCATTGCGCTGCTAAGCAGTGGTGAAGTCGATGCGGCCATCACTACCCTGATCGACGCCAACCATGCCCTGGCCGGAAACCCGGACTTGGTCATTCGCAGTACGATCGGCAGCGAGCCGGCCACGGTCGCGATGGCTACCAACAGCCAGGCCCATGCGCTGGCGTCGATTTTGGACAAAGCCTTGCAAAGCATCTCGCCGGAGGAGCTTGGCGTGATCAACAATCGCTGGGGAGGCTATCGGCTGCATGACGACGTGTATTGGCGGGAGTTTCGTCGCCTGGCGCTGAAGTTCTTGCTGGCAGTCGGCTTGCTGTTGCTTTTGGCACTGATCTGGAACGCGCACCTACGGTGGCAGATCAGGCAACGCAAATGCGCCGAGCGGGCACTCAACGACCAGCTTGAGTTCATGCGAGCCTTGCTCAACGGCACCCCTCATCCGATGTATGTGCGGGATCGTGAAGGGCGGCTGCAAAGCTGTAATGACAGCTACTTGCAGGCTGTCGATGCCCAAACCGACGAGGTCATGGGCAAGCGACTGGATGAAAGCCCGGGTGCTGATCGGGAATATACCCAACAGATGGAGGCCGACTACGAGCAAGTCATGGCCGCCGGCACCCCCTTGATCCTGGACCGTCCACTGCGCATGGGAGGACGGGAGCTGACCATCTACCACTGGATCCTGCCCTATCGCGACTCCCTAGGTGAAGTCCAGGGGATCATCGGTGGCTGGATCGACATCAGTGACCGTCGCGAGCTGGTCCAGGAGCTGCGCCTGGCCAAACAACGTGCCGACGACGCCAACCGTGCTAAAAGCACCTTCCTGGCGACCATTAGCCACGAGATCCGC
Source organism: Pseudomonas guariconensis (assembly GCF_900102675.1). Taxonomy (GTDB): domain Bacteria; phylum Pseudomonadota; class Gammaproteobacteria; order Pseudomonadales; family Pseudomonadaceae; genus Aquipseudomonas; species Aquipseudomonas guariconensis. Next base: position 378,790 of record NZ_FMYX01000003.1, on the reverse strand, counting down.
ACGCCTATGAATGCAGTCATTGGCATGCTGGAGCTGGCAGTGCGCCGGGCGGATCGCGGGCAACTGGACCGGCCATCCCTGGAGGTCGCCTACCATTCGGCAAAAGACCTGCTCGGGCTCATCGGCGACATCCTGGACATCGTCAGGATCGAGTCCGGCCATTTATGCCTTTCCCCGGAGTCGGTCGATCCCAGCGTTCTGGTCGAGTCAGTGGCCAGGGTATTCGCTGGCCTGGCGCGACAGAAAGACCTGGCCTTGCAAGTGGTCATCGCGCCAAACGCCCGTTGCCACGCGCTGCTCGATCCACTGCGGTTCAAGCAGGTGCTGTCGAACCTGGTCAGCAATGCCATCAAGTTCACCGACCAAGGCCAGATCCAGATCAACTTGCTCGTGAACGAGGACACCGATCGCGATGGCCCGTGTCTGGAACTCAAAGTCCGCGACACCGGCATCGGGATCCACGAGGAGGCACTCAAGGAGCTGTTCAACCCGTTCGTCCAGGCCAATCCACACAGCGAGGGAGCAAGGGCTGGAACCGGTTTGGGATTGGCGATCAGTCATAGCCTGAGCGAGATGATGGGAGGGACGCTGAGCATCAAGAGCCTGCCTGGCGTCGGCACTCAGGTGACCCTGGTAATGCCCCTGCAACGCGTCGAAGCGCCACCGGTGACCACCCCACTGGTGCAGGACGTGGAGACACCGAACAGCGGGCTGAACGTACTGGTCATCGATGACCACCCGGCCAACCTGTTGTTGATGGAACAGCAGTTGAGTTTCCTGGGGCTGAGCCTGTCCGTCGCCAGCGATGGCCGTGAAGGGCTGGAAAAATGGCGCGCGGGCGGTTTCGATGTGGTGATTCTCGACTGCAACATGCCGCAAATGAACGGCTACCAAGTCGCTGAAGCCATCCGCGCGATAGAGCGCCAACGCGACTGGCCACGCTGCCTGATCCTTGGCTTCACCGCCAACGCCCAGCCGGAAGTCCGTCAGCGTTGCCTGGACGTTGGCATGGACGACTGTCTCCTCAAGCCGATAGGCCTGCACACGCTGAATCAGCGCCTGGCAGGCATCGAACCGAGTTGGCATGCGTCGCCAAGGCGCAGGGCAAGCAAACGTCTCGCCCTTGAGGGCCTGTCCGCCATCGTTGGTGACGACCCGGACAGCCGTACTCGACTCCTCAACGCCTTACTGGAAAGTTTGATACAAGACCTGGCCACGCTGATGGCCATCGACCCGAAAGATGCACGGGCCATTGCCGCTCAGGCACACAAGATCCTCAGCACGGCCAGGATGCTGGAAGCCAGGGATCTGATGGAGGCGTGTGAAGCACTGGAGCAGGAAACCTTGCCATTGGCACAGCTGAAACTGCGACGGCAGGTATTGGCACGGCATATGCGCCGAACGGAGAAAGCGCTGGCCAGGCATTTGCAACACCCGGCCAGGGCTGGATGAGCAGCGCGTAAATACGCTGCTCGGGGCGGATCAGGAAGCCTGGGTGTTGATTGGCTTGTCCGGATACCAAGCGTCCAGCAGCGGGCTGAGTTCGATTTTGGTCAGTTCGCTGCGGCCCTTGAGCCACGCTTCGACAATGGCGCGCTGCTCTTCGCTGACCGAGCCACGCTTGGCAAGGCAAACCAGGCCGAAGTCATCACCACCGACGTAATCCAGGCCGTTGGCATCCATGGCTTCAGCGAGGAAGGCATCGAGGAAGGCATCGATGGCTTCGTCGGACAGGTCTTCCTTGAATTCCAGGTTCAGTTCGAAACCCAGCTCCTGGAATTCGTCCACGCACAGTTTCTTGCGCAGACGACGGGAACGGTTGGTGGCCATGAAACTATCCTCTTGAGTATTAACGCGCGGCACTTTACCAGTTTCCGGGCGGCTGCGGCGCTTTTCCGTCGAACATGGCCCATGGAGGATGCGCTTGGGGCATAATGCGCACTATATTTCGTCCTGGGGCCATCATCTTGTACAGCCCCAATGTCACTTTCCCTCGTCCGCAGGGTTCAAATTGCACATGATCAAAACGCTCCGTCCCCTGATTCTCGCCAGCCTGTTCCTGCCCTTCGCCATGCCTGGCCAGGCCGCGCCTGTCAACACTACCCTCCCGCCGAAAGTGCAACAGGCGCTCAAAGCCAACAAACTGCAGGACTCAGCCCTGTCCCTGGTGATGCTGCCGCTCAACGGTCCCGGCACGCCCACCGTGTTCAACGCCGATGTCTCGGTCAACCCGGCCTCGACCATGAAGCTGGTGACCACCTATGCGGCGCTGGAACTGCTGGGCCCCACCTTCCAGTGGAAAACCGAGTTCTACACCGATGGCACCCTGAGCAACGGCGTACTCAACGGCAACCTGTACCTCAAAGGCGGTGGCGATCCGAAACTGAACATGGAAAAGCTCTGGCTGCTGATGCGTGACCTGCGCGCCAACGGCGTGCGCACGGTGACGGGCGACCTGGTGCTGGATCGCAGCCATTTCGTTCAGCCCAACCTGCCGCAGTTCAATGACGACGGCGGTGATGTGAACAAGCCGTTCCTGGTCCGCCCCGACTCGCTGCTGGTCAACCTGAAGGCCCTGCGCTTCGTGGCCCGCAACGATGGCGGAAAAGTCACTGTGGCCATGGAGCCGCCGCTTGCGAACGTGCGCATCGACAACCAGGTCAAGGCCGTCGCCTCCAGAAAATGTGCAGGTGATGTACGTTACAACCCGGTCACCCAGGCCGACGGCGTCAGCGTAGTCGTCAGTGGCCAGCTTGGCGAAGGCTGCAACTCACAGACCTATCTGTCGCTGCTCGATCATCCGACCTATGCCGCCGGTGCGGTGCGAGCGATCTGGAACGAACTGGGCGGTAGCATTCAGGGCCGCGATCGCATCGAGAACGTGCCCAAAGGTGCACGCCTGCTGGCACGGGCATTCTCGCCGGACTTGGTCGAGGTGATCCGCGACATCAACAAGTACAGCAACAACACCATGGCCCAGCAGCTGTTCCTGAGCCTGGGTGCGCAGTTCCGCACGGATGCCGACGGCGACGACGCCCGCGCAGCCCAGCGTGTGGTACGTCAGTGGCTGGCGAAAAAAGGCATCACCGCGCCGCACCTGATCATGGAAAACGGCTCCGGCCTGTCCCGTGCAGAGCGGGTCAGCACTCGCGAGATGGCGGCGCTGCTGCAGGCAGCTTGGAAGAGCCCCTACTCCGCCGAATTCATCAGTTCCATGCCGCTGGTAGGCATGGATGGCACCATGCGCAAGCGGCTCAAGCGCACGGCCATGACCGGTGAAGGGCACATCAAGACCGGCACCCTGAACACCGTTCGGGCGATTGCCGGGTTCAGCCGGGATAGCAATGGAAACACCTGGGCGGTGGCGGCGATTCTGAATGATCCCAAGCCCTGGGGGGCATCGCAGGTGTTGGATCAGGTGTTGCTGGATCTTTACCGGCAGCCGAAGGTGGGAAGTACTGCGGCGGCTGGGGTGCCTTGATCGTGTGAGTATCCATTCTGGGTGGGGCGCCACCGGCGCTTTTCGCCTTTACGGCGACCTACTTTGCTCGCAAGCAAAGTAGGCAAAACCGCTGGCTCCCACCTCCGGCCTCCTGAGGTCACGATCGGCGGCGACTGAACTACAGCGCACCAAAGGCAAACAAGCTAATTAATGTGTTGTTTGTTCCGGCCAATTCGCGGGTAAATCAGAGCGCCGAACCGCCGCGCCTACAGGCAATCCCACCCTCAGCGCAACTCCGCCTCAACCCGATCCCGCCCCGCCTGCTTGGCCGCATAAACCCCGGCGTCAGCCCGCAACAGCAACGCATCAGCTCCCTCCCCCGGTCGCCAACCCGCCACTCCAAAGCTCGCCGTCACCCGGCCCACTCCATCGACCGGAACACTGCGAACCCCCTGCCACAGCTCCAATGCCAATGATCGTGCCTGCTCGGCATTGCTACCCGGGCAAAGCACCATGAACTCCTCGCCCCCCAAACGGCAAAACACATCGGTACGCCGCAGGCGACTGCCGATCCGCTGGCAAAGGCTGCGCAACACATGATCGCCCACCGCATGGCCGTACTGGTCATTGATCCGCTTGAAATGATCGATATCCAGCATGATCACCGCCAGCTCCAATCCGTCACGCTGTGCACGCTCCAGCTCGTTCTGCAATCGTTCCTGGAAATGTCGCCGGTTATGGATGCCGGTCAAGGCATCGGTGACCGAAAGCGCCCGAAGCTCTTCCTCCACCCGCTTGAGGTCGGAGATGTCCGTCTGGTAGCCATGCCACAAGGTGCATCCTCCTTCACCGATTTCGGGGGTAGCTTCCCCGCGCACCCAGCGCAGGCCCGCCTGAGGCAGTATCACGCGGTACTCCTCACGCCAGGGTGTCAGGTGCAAGGCCGAATAACGGACCGAGCGACGGACGCGCTCCAGGTCATCGGGGTGGATGCGTTCGAACACCGCCGATGCATCCTCACGCAGCGTCTTCAGATCGACTTCATAGATATCGTGCAGGCCTTGGCTGGCATAGGGGAAACAAGAGTGTCCGTCGGTATCCAGGCGGTACTGGTAGATCCCACCGGGCACTTCGGCGCTGAGCTTCTCCAACAACCGATCACGGGCCGCCAGCGCTTCATGGACGCGCCGCCGTTCGGTGACGTCGATGCAGATGGCCAGGTAGCCAACCCACAACCCCTGCTCGTCCAGTACCGCAGTGACCAGCATGTTGGCCAGCAGGCGGCTGCCATCCTTGCGCACCAAGGTCCACTCCCCTGCCTCGGTCCCTTTTTCCTGCACGGTCTCGGCAAACATCGCCTGGCCACCGCCGATCTCGCGTCCATAGCGCACGCTCAGGGCGTGGGCGCGCTGGCTGAGTTCCTCAGGGGGGACCAGATCCTCCAGCCGCAACTGACCAATGGCTTCGCTTGCCGAATAGCCCAGCATGCGCTCGGCACCGGCATTGAAGGTACTGACCAGGCCCTTGAGGCTGGTGGCGATGATGGCGACCTGTGTCGCGGCGTCCAATACGCTGCGCAGCTGATTGTGGGTATCGCGCAAGGACTGCTCGCTGACCCGCAATTCGCCAGTGCGCTGATCGACCAGTGCCAGGGCACGCTGACGCTGGCTGAACAGGCTGTAGAGCAAGGCACTGAGCAAGACGCTGAGCAAACCACCCAGCAAACTGACCACCACCACCGCGGAGGAGCGGTTGGCTTGGAGAAAAGCCCGGCTGGGACGGATATCGAGCTGATAATGGTGATCGGCCAGATGCAAAAGGTGGGTGCTGGCCAATGGCACCTGGGCGACGGTGTTGCGTGAGTCGAACAGCACCTCCGGCCCTTTGGCTCCGGAGGTATCGATAATGCGCACCACCAGGTTGTCATCCGCGGCAGGCGGCAGCCCTTCGGCGACCAAGCGCTGCATGCTCAGCAACGCCATGACATAGCCAGAAGGCAACCCACCGGGATCACCATCAGCGAACACCGGCGCCACGACCAGCACCCCACGGGCATAGGTAGGCTCGACATTGATCATGTCCAGCGGCGCAGAGACCGCCATGCTGCCGGGTGACGTAGCCCGAACAAGGGCGGCCTCGCGAAGGGGCTGTCCACGCAAGTCCAGGCCGTAGGGCTGCCCTTGCAGGGACGCCGCCTGGGTATAGAGCACCGGATAGTAATAGTCACGCGTGGGCGCAGGATGCCAGATACCCTGTGCGTCCTGATCACGGATCTGATACGCCTGCCCAAGCCAGGCACTGGCACGTCGCTCGAAATCGGCGCGTTGTCCAGCATCGACCCGGGGCGCCCAGGAATACGCCTGGGTCCGGTACAACAGTGGCCGCGCGTAACCGTCAAACTCCTGCGGGGTGATTTCGTTGGAATAACTGAAAAACCGTCGCAGGCCATCCAAGCGCTGCTCCTGGTCGTCGAAACGTTCGGCGATGCGACTGTACCGCTCGTTAGCCAACAGCTCGAAGCGCTGACGCAGTTGCTGCGTGTAGAAGCTCTGCGTGGCAATGGCCAAGGCCGCCGTCAACAGACCGCCAGCGACCAGGACCACCAACGCCACCCCCCAGGCGGGCAGCGCTTCGCGGAACATGCCGAGCACCTTCGCACGAACGCCACACTTCGACATAAAGCAATCTCATCACGTCAGCGTCCTGCGAATTGTCGGGCCCTTCGCGTCAGTTATAGCTATTGGCCACTAGCCACGCAACCTCATACACGCCGCTTATCGCGCCTGAATGCGCCACGCCCGGTGGATTCGATTGTTGCGCGCGAAATCAGGATCCAGGGTCTGATGACTGATCTCCTCGACGGCATATCGCTCGACCAGACTCGGATCGAGCTGGAATTTGCGGAAGTTGTTGGAGAAGTACAGCACCCCGCCTGGCGCCAGGCGTGCCATGGCCAAGTCCAGCAACTGCACATGATCGCGCTGCACATCGAACACCCCTTCCATGCGCTTGGAATTGGAGAAGGTCGGCGGGTCGATGAAGATCAGGTCGTAGCTGTCCCGGTTGCCTTCCAGCCAGGCCATCACGTCGCCCTGCTCCAGGCGATGGCGGTCCGAAAAACCGTTGAGCGCCAGGTTGCGACGCGCCCAGTCCAGATAGGTCTTGGACAAATCGACACTGGTGGTGCTGCGGGCCCCGCCCTTGGCGGCGTGCACCGTGGCCGTCGCGGTATAGCAGAACAGATTGAGGAAGCGCTTGCCCGACGCCTCGCGCTGGATGCGCAGACGAATCGGACGATGGTCGAGGAACAAGCCGGTGTCCAGATAGTCCGTGAGGTTCACCAGCAGCTTTACACCCCCTTCGTTCACCTCCTGGAAGCGGCCTTCGGCACCTTGGCGCTCGTACTGACGCGTCCCACTCTGGCGCTCCCGGCGCTTGAGCACCACACGCTGTGGGTCGATACCCAGGGCCTGCGGGATGGCGGCCAAGGCATCGAGCAGACGCGCTTGAGCCTTGTCCGGATCGACAGAGCGTGGCGCGGCATACTCCTGCACGTGCACCCAGTCTTGGTAAAGGTCCACCGCCAGGGCATATTCGGGCATGTCGGCGTCATACAAGCGGTAGCAATCGACCTGCTCGCGACGGGCCCACTTGCCCAACTGCTTGAGGTTCTTCTGCAGGCGATTGGCGAACATTTGCGCGCCTTCGGACAGGCGCGCCGGTTCACTGGCCACGGCTGCCGGACGCTGCGCAGCGCCTGCATCCGGCTCGGCCGGGCGACGCTCGCCGGTAACGAACTGGTCGGGCTGAACCTTGAATAGCAGCAGCTTGCACGGCAAGGCGCCGTTCCAGAAGGCGTACTGCTTGTGGCTGCGAATACCCATGCGCTTGCCCAGCTCGGGGGCGCCAGTGAACACTGCCGCCTCCCAGCCCAGGCAGGCTTGACGCAAACGCTCCCCAAGGTTTTGGTAGAGGTACAGCAGGCTGGCTTCGTCACCCAGACGCTCACCGTAGGGTGGGTTGCTGATGACCAGGCCTTTCTGGTTCTGGTCCGGACGCGGTTCGAAACTGCCGACTTCGCCCTGATAGATCTTCACCCAGTCGCCCAGACCTGCGCGCTCGACGTTGTTACGCCCCGGCTGAATCAGCCGCGGATCGGCCTCATAGCCGCGGATCCACAGCGCAGGCTTGGCCAGACCCGCCTGGGCGCGGGCCTGGGCTTGCTCGTGAACTTTGCGCCACAACGCCGGCACATGGCCAAGCCAGGCCGTGAAGCCCCACCGCTCACGCTTGAGGTTGGGCGCGATATCCGCGGCGATCATCGCGGCTTCTACCAGGAACGTGCCCACACCGCACATCGGGTCGGCCAACGCGCCGCCTTCGGCGGCGATGCGTGGCCAGCCGGCTCGGATCAGCACCGCCGCCGCCAGGTTCTCCTTCAAGGGCGCAGCACCTTGCTGCAGACGGTAACCGCGTTGATGCAGGCTGTGTCCGGACAAGTCCAGGGAGAGGATCGCCTCGCCACGATCCAGGCGCAGATGCACACGCACGTCAGGATCAATCTTGTCCACGGACGGGCGCTGTCCTTCGCGGTTGCGTAGCTTGTCGACGATCGCGTCCTTGACCTTAAGGGCACCGAAATGGGTGTTGTCGATTCCGGAGCCATGACCACTGAATTCCACGGCCAAGGTGCCGTCAGCAGCCAAGTGATCTTGCCACTCGACCCCATGCACGCCGTCGTAGAGCTCATCGGCGTTTTTCATGCCGAAGCGCTTGAGCACCAACAACACGCGGTTGGCCAGACGCGACCACAGGCACAGGCGGTAAGCGGTTTCCATGTCGGCCGAGCCACGGATGGCAGAGGTGTGCTCCCGCACATCGTCCAGGCCCAGGCTACGGGCCTCCTCGGCGAGCAGGCCTTCAAGACCTTTGGGGCAAGTGAGATAAAGTTCGAAACGGTCCGACATGAGCAATCCAGAGCCTTGGGCTGATTGAGTGACGGGCCGACGCATCGTCCCGCCGATGTTTGCCCGCACGCCCTTCCAGCAGGCGTCCGGGTGGCCTTGCCCGCAGTCCGGGAAAGCCGGGCCACCTGAACGACAAGCCCCTTCGCACCCTGCGAAAGTGGATTAGATCGTCAGGCAGTATGAAAATTTCCAGCAACGCGGCCACGCATGTGACCCTTCGTCGCATTTCAAATTATTACTGCACACCCGACCACGACGCTGGCCAGATGACTGCAAAGGGCATTAAACCCTGATCATAGCGGGCTTAAGGACAAATCACGTTGAGTCGCAATTATTTACTTATCCTTTGACCCTATGAAACGTTACGTCCTTATGACAAATCGATCATTCACACTGTGACCCGCTTTGGTTAGAACTGGTCTCAGGTTGTCTCGCAACGAGGCAACACTTTCTGCTCGCCACGCCGGCAGCGAGCGCACACCGGCAGAACGATTCTGCCCGGCCTCGGAGAGGCCGACGGGACATTACAGTCAACAAGTGAGGGCAACACCCTATGAGAAGACTTAAGCGTGATCCGTTGGAAAGAGCATATTCACGTGGCTACCAATACGGGGTTACCGGCAAATCCCGCGAACTTTGCCCCTTCAATCTGCCATCCGTTCGTCAAGCCTGGATCAATGGCTGGCGGGAGGGCCGGGGCGATAACTGGGATGGTATGACCGGCACCGCAGGCATCCAGAGACTCAACGAAAATCACGCCGTTGGCTGAGACGAGGACACTGAATTCGAGTCACCATGCGCGCCCTATCCGGGCGGCGGGCTGAGGCCCAGGGGCCCCTTCAAGGGGCCCTTTTTTATGCCTGCCTTTTTACGGCCGAGGCATGGCAGCAATCGCGTCCACTGCCTCACGGATCAGCGCCGGCCCTTTATAAATGAAGCCCGAGTAAATCTGCACCAGGCTCGCGCCGGCAGCGATCTTCTCGGCTGCATGACGCCCCTCGGTGATACCGCCTGCGGCGATGATCGGCAACTTACCGGCCAGCTCGCCTGCCAGAACTTTCACGGTGTGGGTGCTTTTTTCGAGCACTGGCGCGCCGGACAGCCCGCCCGCCTCTTCACCGTACGGCAGGCCCTGGACACCTTCGCGGCTCAGGGTGGTATTGGTCGCGATCACTGCGTCCATGCCTGTCTCGAGCAACGCAGAGGCCACCATGGCGGTTTCTTCATCAGTCATGTCCGGGGCGATCTTGATCGCCAGCGGCACACGCTTGCCATGCTCACTGGCCAGTTGTTCGCGGCGCACGGCCAGCGCCTGGAGCAGTTGCTTGAGCGAGTCGCCGAACTGCAGGGTACGCAGACCTGGGGTATTGGGCGAACTGACGTTGACGGTGATATAGCTGGCGGCTGTATAGACCTTTTCCAGGCAGATCAGATAGTCATCCACCGCGCGCTCGACCGGGGTATCGAAGTTCTTGCCAATATTGATGCCCAGCACGCCGTCGAAGCGCGACGCACGTACCCGCGTCAGCAAATGATCGACACCCAGGTTGTTGAAGCCCATGCGATTGATGATCGCAGTGGCCTCTGGCAGCCGGAACAGTCTCGGCTTGGGGTTGCCAGGCTGCGGGCGTGGCGTCACGGTACCGATTTCGACAAAGCCGAAACCGAGCTGGGCGAAGCCGTCGATGGCGGCGCCGTTCTTGTCCAGACCTGCGGCAAGGCCCACCGGATTGGCAAAGTTCAAGCCCATGACTGTCACCGGCAGCGCCGCCGGCTGCTTGCACAGCAGGCCATTGAGACCGAGGCGGCCACCGGCGCCGATCAGGTCTAGGGAGAGGTCGTGGGAGGTTTCCGGGGAAAGCTTGAACAACAGCTGGCGGGCCAGGGTATACATGGGCGGGCAAGACTCGCGGTGAGTGAGGGGGCGATTATAGCCACCGCGCGGCTCGGACGACAGGGCTCTAGGCTCATGGGTTGCTTGTCAGTTCCACGTCGCGTGCCCTAAGCGGACGAGAATCCCTGGAAAACAGGCGTGCAGCAATTCTCCTGGGACCCTCACCGGGCGTCCCCCGAAAAAAGAAAAACCCGGCCGAGGCCGGGTTTTTCATGAAGCATCAAACCAAATTACTTGGCCTGGGCTTCGACCTGAGCTTCAACGCGACGGTTGATGGCGCGGCCTTCTTCGGTGGCGTTATCAGCAACCGGACGGGTCTCACCGTAGCCAACCGAGTCGATACGGCTGGATTCAACACCGTACTGCTGGGTCAGGACCTGCTTGACAGCATTGGCGCGACGCTCGGACAGCTTCTGGTTGTAAGCGTCTGGACCAACGGAGTCGGTGTGACCTTCAACGGTGGTGGTGGTCTGTGGGTACTGCTTCATGAAGTCAGCCAGGTTCTTGATGTCACCGTAGCTGTTTGGCTTGACGACCGACTTGTCGAAGTCGAACTTGACGTCCAGCTCAACACGTACGACTTCGGCAACAGCCGGGCAGCCGTCGGCGTCAACGGTAACGTTGGCCGGGGTGTCAGGGCACTTGTCGACGTTGTCGCAAACGCCGTCGTTGTCGCTGTCGGAGCAGACTTCAGCAACAGGAGCCGGAGCAGCTTCAGCTTGCTTCGGGCTACCGCCGAAGTTCATGCCGATACCGACGCTAGGAGCCCACTCGGTGTCGCCCTGGTCGATGTTGTACTGAGCTTCAACGCCAGCACGGGCGTAGAACATGTCAGTGATGTACCACTTGGCGCCAGCGCCAACGTTGGCGAAGGTGGAGTGGTTACGACCACCACGGCCGGTCTGGCCCAGGCTCTGGTGCGAGAAACCAGCCGAAACGTACGGACGGATGGCGTCGTACGGGTTGTTGAAGTGGTAAACGGCGTCCAGGGCAGTGTTGGAGCCCTTGATGTTCTTACCGTCTTCGCCACGAGCGTTGTGAACTTCGTCATAGCCCAGACGCAGTTCGACGTCGTCGGTCAGGAAGTAACCGATCGAGCCACCGAACAGGTTGCCGTCGTTCTTGAAGTCGCGCTGGCTGTCGAAGAACTCTTTCTTGTAGAAGAGTTCGGTCTCGACGGCGCCTTGACCTTGTGCCAGAGCGCCAAACGAAGTGGCGGCTACAAGCGAACCAATGGCCAAGCCCAAGGTGTTTTTCAATTTCATCCGTTAAATCCCCATCTGGTGATAGTTAAGCAGTCCCACCAACATCCGGGGGACAACTCGACGGCAAGTCTAGCAGAACTTGCCGGTTGGTTAGAGATATTTACGCGGTGCTAAGTTTCAGCCAGCCCCGTAAATTTCTCTCTAAGCTTGTCGAGCGCACGCTTGTAGCGCATTTTCGTGGCGCTCAGGCCCATGTGCATGATGTCGGCGATCTCCTGAAATTCCAGCTCTGCGACAAATCGAAGCACTAGGATTTCACGGTCGATCGGGTTCACATGCACCAGCCATCTGTCCAGTCCGCCCTTCTCTTCGGCCTTGGGTGCCTTCTCTTCGGACGCCTCTTCAACAGGGTCCAGACTCAAGGCATCCATCAACCGTCGCTTGCGACGCTCCTTGCGGTACTGGGTAATGCATTCGTTGTAGGTGATGCTGTAGAGCCAGGTCTTGAACTTGGACTTACCCTCGAAGTTTTTCAGACCGTAGAGCACCTTGAGCATCACTTCCTGGCAGACATCGTCGGCATCCCGGTCGTTCCCCAGATAACGCGCGCAGACGTTGAAAAGGGTCCGCTGATAGCGCCGCATGAGTTCTTCATAGGCGCGCGTTACGTGATACAGCTCCTCATGCGAACGCGCCACCAACTCCTCATCGGTGAGCTCACGGGGGTCATAGCGCATGGGCGGCGAGTGAACTTTATTCAAAACGGATCTGGCCGACAGTCAGGTCAATGTCGCCGCGCGGCCCCCTTGGGCCGTTTTCGCGGCGGCATACATTAACAGCTTTTGTGCGGTTAGCGGCTATTGACTCGCTGTTCGAGCAATTCTCGATTCGAAAGCGACACCAATTCGCCATCATCGGTCAGCAGGGTCGTCTTGACCGTACCGATCTCCTCGATATGCCCTTCAACCTCTCCAATCCGCACCTGCTGGCCCACTTGATAGAGTTCGCGCACGTAGATGCCTGCCAGTATTTGCCCGGCAATTTCCCGGCTGCCCAGCCCCATCGCCAACGCAACGGCCAGACCAACGGTAATCAGGCCGATGACGATGACATGGTTGAGCAGATCGGTCTTGACCTCCAACTGGCTGATCGCAACCGAGATGCTGATGATAATCACCAGGCCTTGGGCGATACGCCCGACGCCTGCGGCATACTCCAGACCGACGCCTTCGGCAGCGCCACGTACCAAGCCATTGGCCAACTGCGCCAACAGCACGCCAGCCAGCAGCACTAGAGCTGCGCCAAATACCTTGGGCAGGTAAAGGGCGAGCATGTCCAAGGTGGCCGAGACACGCTCAAGGCCCAAGGACTCGGCGGCCGAAACCAGGAAAATCAGCAACACGAACCAATAGACGATCTTGCCGATCAAGGTAGAAATCGGGACCTGGATGCCCACCCTGCTGAGCATCTTGGTCAGACCGGTACCGCTCATCAGGCGGTCCAGGCCGAACTTGGCCAGCAGTTTGGACAACAACGTATCGAGCAGCTTGGCTACCACGAAGCCGAGCAACACCACGACCAGGGCGCCGAACAGGTTCGGGATGAAGTTCGCCACCTTGGTCCAAAGGGCGGTCATGGCGGTGACCAGGCTCTGGGTCCAGAGATCGAGTTCCATATTCAATCGGCCTTATCTGCTTTTCTGCCAGCGGCAGGGTTGCGACGCACCGGCGCGACATGCGCCGAGCCATTGTTCACAGCGATCATCAGCGCCTGGCTCCAGCGCCCCAGCAAGCTGAACAGATCGCCCGCGCCGACCTGGCGGTTGGCGGTCTTGAGGACGCGACCCAGGCATGCGGCATCGTCTCGGTCCTGGCCGGACGGCGATGCCTTGAGCAGGTCGCGCAAGGATTCTTCAAACGGATCGTGCATAGGCACCTCGCGCAATGTCTGTCAAAGACGAGGGCTCGGGACTACGGGTCACACATGAATATGGGACGGATGTTTCAAAATGCCTCATGCATCCCCCGGCCGGACAGCCCATCATACCCAGCGTAACCGTCGGAACAGCCACCATTGCCCCGCCGCCAACCCCAGCACCACGGCGCAGGCGAACAGGAAGCCATACGGGCTCTCGGCGCCCGGAATGCCCCCGACATTGATGCCCAGCAGGCCGGTGACGAAGCTCATCGGCAGGAAAATGCAGGTGATGATGCCGAAGCGGTACATGGTCCGGTTCATCCGCTCACTGCGCCGTCGATCCTCGCTTTCCAGCACCAGAGCGGCCCGCTCGCGGGTCAGCTCGAGCTCTTCGAGATAGCGGATCAGGCTGTTGTTCAGCTCGTTCCAGTAGTCGGCATCCCCTTCGCCGAACCAGCTCCACTTGTTGCGCGAAAGTTGCGCATAGAGTTCCCGCTGTGGGGCGAGAAAACGCCGTAGCCCAGCAGCACGACGGCGGATCTGTTGCAGGCTGCCTTGCACCGGCGAATACCGTTCATCGGTTTCCACCTTCTCTTCTTCGAGATCGACCACTTCCGACAGGTCGCTAACCAACGCCTGGACCTTCTCGGTAAGCAGCTCCCCCATCAGCAGCAACAGCTCGGAGGCCGACTTCGGCCCCCTGCCCTCGTCCAATTGCTGAAGCACTTCATCACTGGCGCGCAGTGGTCGCAGGCGCAACGAAATCACTCGCCGGGCCTCGGCGAAGATCCGCACCGAGACCATGTCTTCGGGCTCGGCGCCGGGATTGAGATTCACGCCCCGCAAAAACAAAAGCATCTGCTCGTTGGCCAAGGGCAACAGACGCGGACGCGTGTTCTCTTCCAGCAGCAAGTCGCAGGCGAAGGTGCTCAGGCCGCTCTCCTGGAGCAACCAGGTACGCGTCTGGGGATGGCTGCGATCCCAGTGCAACCAAAGGCTTTCCTCTGGTTGCAACTGGAGCGCATCCAGCGCTGTCCGGGCAATTGAGCGCGCACCGCCTTTACCATCGAGCACCAGGGCATGGACCAGCCCCCACTGCGCGTTGTCTTCCTCGAACATTCCTGCTCCATCAGCGCGCGCGGCGCATCACTCCGGCATTTTCAACGGGCTTGGCGAGACGATCACGCCATTGTTGTCGGCATACACATATTCGCCCGGACGGAAGGTCACCCCAGCGAAGGTCACGGCCACGTTGAGATCGCCAATACCGCGCTTGTCGGTCTTCATCGGGTGACTGGCCAGGGCCTGGACACCGACGTCGGTCTGCACCAGCACGTCCACGTCACGCACACAGCCATAGATCACCAGGCCTTCCCAGCCGTTCTTGGCCGCCTTTTCGGCCAGCATGTCACCCAGAAGCGCGCGGCGCAGCGAACCACCGCCGTCCACCACCAGGACCTTACCCTTGCCATCGAGCTCGACCTGCTCCTTGACCAGCGAGTTGTCCTCGAAGCATTTGATCGTGACGATCTGGCCACCAAAGGAATCGCGGCCACCGAAGTTGCTGAACATGGGCTCCAGGACCTGGACCAGGTCCGGGTAGGCGTCGCACAAGTCGGGCGTTACGTAATGCTGCATGGCAAACTCCTGTCAGTCACAACGAAAGCGGGATTTGAGCAAGGCTACACCGGGGAGGGCCTTGCAGTCATCCGAGACTACTCAGTCAGCCGCTACTGCTCTTCGGCGGATTCGGCGGCCACCGTAGCCCCCGGCAACGGTGATTCAGGGGCCCTCAGCCAGCGCTCCACCAGTGGCCATACCTGCACCTGGGCCGCCTTGCTAACCAACATGTCCACATGCCCGAATGCGTCGAAGCCTTCTTCAGCGCCAAGCCGTAAAAACTGCTTGCGCTGGCCACCCAACTGCTCGAACAACTTGCGGCAGGCCCAGACCGGGTCCTGGTAATCTGCCGCACCGGCCACTGCCAGCACCGGCACGTTCACGGTCGCCAGCCCCGCCCACCAGTCGTCCTGCTTGTCGCCGAAACGCCCGAACAGGCCGTGCCAGCCCAGGGTCTCCAAGGCCAGACCGATCGGCTCGTCCTCCGGCCCACGTTTGAGCCGCGACCCGGACAGCTGACCTAGGCGCTTGAGCAGCAAACGCGCGCTCCAGGCCACAGGCGGAACCTTCAACGGCCAATAGACCCGACTGACCTGGGTACCGAAGAACGCCGCGCTGGCCACCTGCTCGGCTTCCAAATATGCGCCGCCCAGGGCTGCGGCGAGGATGGTGCCACCCAGGGAGTGGCCGATCCAGTGCGGCGCCTGGCCGGCCTGCTCCTGGATGAATGCGCCGATCACCGGCAAGTCGAAGCGGGCATAGTCGGCCACCCGGTTGTGACGCCAGTGGCGGTTGCGGGGAGAAAGTCCATGGCCGCGCATTTCCGGAATCCACACATCGAACCCGGCGCGCGCCAGAAAGGCGCCTAGGCCGACGCCCTTGGGCGAATACCAGAAGCGGCGATTGGAGAAGCTGCCGTGCAGGAGAATCACCGGCACGCCTTGGGCTACGGCCTGGTCGGCCAGCCCCAGGCGTGTAACGGCCAACTCGACGCTGGGGTCGGGGCTGTTGCCGGCCTTGATCCGGTACACATCCTCGCTCAGATCACCCCGGCGCTCGGCGCTGAGCAAGGCCACGGGAAACAGGGTACTGCTGCTTTGCATAGGTCGATTGCACAAAAAAGGGCGGGATCCATCGCTGGAACTCGCCCTGGAAGAAACCAGGCAGGAGCGCCGTGAAGCGCTTCCGCGTTCATTGCATCATGCCGCGCCCTGATCCTCGGCCAGGAAGAACCAGGTCTCGAGCACCGAGTCTGGGTTCAGCGATACGCTCTCGATGCCCTGCTCCATCAGCCACTTGGCCAGGTCTGGGTGATCCGAAGGGCCCTGGCCACAGATACCGATGTACTTGCCGGCCTTGTTGCACGCGGCGATGGCGTTGGCCAGCAGCTTCTTCACTGCCGGGTTACGCTCGTCGAACAGGTGGGCAATGATGCCGGAGTCACGGTCCAGGCCCAGGGTCAGCTGGGTCAGGTCGTTGGAACCGATGGAGAAGCCGTCGAAGTACTCGAGGAACTCATCGGCCAGCAAGGCGTTGGACGGCAGTTCGCACATCATGATCACACGCAGACCATTGACGCCACGGCCCAGGCCGTTTTCGGCCAGCAGATCGACCACCTGGCTCGCCTCGCCCAGGGTGCGCACGAATGGCACCATGATCTCGACGTTGGTCAGGCCCATTTCGTCGCGCACACGCTTGAGGGCGCGGCACTCGAGCTCGAAGCAGTCACGGAACGACTCGCTGATGTAACGCGAGGCGCCACGGAAGCCCAGCATTGGGTTCTCTTCTTCCGGTTCGTACAGCTTGCCGCCGATCAGGTTGGCGTATTCGTTGGACTTGAAGTCCGAAAGGCGCACGATGACCTTCTTCGGATAGAACGCCGCGGCCAAGGTGCTGATACCCTCGACCAGCTTCTCGACATAGAAGCCGACCGGGTCGGAGTAACCGGCCACGCGCTTGTCGACGCTTTCCTTGAGGTCGGCCGGCAGGCCTGCGTAGTTGAGCAGCGCCTTGGGGTGCACGCCGATCATGCGGTTGATGATGAACTCCAGGCGCGCCAGGCCCACGCCTGCGTTCGGCAGTTGGGCGAAGTCGAAGGCGCGGTCCGGGTTGCCGACGTTCATCATGATCTTGAACGGCAGCTCAGGCATGGCGTCGACCGAGTTCTGCTTGACGTCGAAGCCCAGCTCACCTTCGAAGATGAAGCCGGTGTCGCCTTCGGCGCAGGAGACGGTCACGCCCTGGCCGTCCTTGAGCACTTGAGTGGCATTGCCACAACCGACGACCGCCGGGATGCCCAGTTCACGGGCAATGATCGCCGCGTGGCAGGTGCGCCCGCCGCGGTTGGTGACGATGGCGCTGGCGCGCTTCATGACAGGTTCCCAGTCCGGGTCGGTCATGTCCGAGACCAGCACGTCGCCCGGCTGGACCTTGTCCATCTCGGAGACGTCGTGGATCACGCGAACCTTGCCGGCGCCGATGCGCTGGCCGATGGCGCGACCTTCCACCAGGACAGTGCCCTTCTCCTTGAGCAGGTAGCGCTCCATGACATTGGCGCTGGAACGGCTCTTCACGGTCTCGGGACGTGCCTGGACGATGTACAGCTTGCCGTCGTCACCGTCCTTGGCCCACTCGATGTCCATCGGGCGCTGGTAGTGCTGCTCGATGATCATGGCCTGCTTGGCCAGCTCGCTGACCTCGGCGTCGGTCAGGCAGAAGCGCGCGCGGTCGGCACGGTCGACATCGACGGTCTTGACCGAACGACCGGCCTTGGCCTCGTCGCCGTAGATCATCTTGATGGCCTTGCTGCCCAGGTTGCGGCGCAGGATGGCCGGGCGGCCGGCCTGCAGGGTTTGCTTGTGGACGTAGAACTCGTCAGGGTTGACCGCACCCTGTACGACGGTTTCGCCCAGGCCGTAGGCGCCGGTGATGAACACCACGTCACGGAAGCCCGACTCGGTGTCGAGGGTGAACATCACACCGGCGGTGCCGGTTTCCGAACGGACCATGCGCTGCACGCCGGCGGACAGGGCGACCAGTTTGTGGTCGAAGCCCTGGTGCACGCGATAGGCGATGGCGCGGTCGTTGAACAGGGAGGCGAACACCTCCTTGGCGGCGCGGATCACGTTGTCCACGCCACGGATGTTCAAGAAGGTTTCCTGCTGTCCGGCGAAGGAGGCGTCCGGCAGGTCTTCAGCGGTGGCCGAGGAGCGCACGGCCACGGCCATGTTGTCGTTGCCTTGGGACATTTCGGCGAAGGCGGTGCGGATTTCGGCATCCAGACGCGCCGGGAACTCGGCTTCCATTACCCATTGGCGGATCTGCGCGCCGGTCTTGGCCAGGGCGTTGACATCATCGACGTCCAACGCGTCCAGGGCTGCGTGGATACGGTCGTTCAGGCCACTCTGCTCGAGAAAATCGCGGTACGCCTGAGCCGTAGTGGCAAAGCCGCCCGGCACCGATACGCCGGCACCTGCGAGGTTACTGATCATCTCGCCCAGGGATGCGTTCTTGCCCCCCACATGCTCTACATCATGGACGCCGAGCTTATCGAGGGAAACTACGTACTCTACCAAGGTGATCTCTCCACTAACTGTATTGGAAAAGCTCAAGGGCGGCCGCCTGTCACACTGACTTGGCCGGACGCTTGTGGCCTGGACCTGGAAAATAAGTGAGAATGCCGAACAGTCACGTTCGGCAAACCGAACCTATCATACTCCAGAAAACTTCGGCAGCTTAAGGCCCAGGGTGCAAATGAAACGATCCGCGTTCTTCATCTCCGACGGTACCGGTATCACTGCAGAAACACTGGGCCAAAGCCTGCTGGCACAATTCGAAAGCATTCCTTTCAATAAATTCACTCGCCCCTACATCGACACCCCGGACAAAGCCCGGAGCATGGTGCAGCAAATCAATGCTGCCGCCGAACGGGACGGCATGCGGCCGATCATTTTCGACACCATCGTCAACCAGGACATTCGGGAAATCCTGGCAACGTCGAACGGCTTCATGATCGACATCTTTTCGACGTTTTTATCCCCGCTCGAGCAGGAATTGACCGCCCATTCGTCGTATTCCGTGGGCAAGTCCCACTCGATTGGCGGCAACTCCAACTACATGGAGCGCATCGAGGCAGTCAACTTCGCCTTGGATAACGACGATGGCGCGCGCACCCATTATTACGACAAAGCCGACCTGATCCTCGTGGGCGTGTCGCGATGTGGCAAGACGCCGACGTGTTTGTACATGGCCATGCAATTCGGCATCCGTGCGGCCAACTACCCACTGACCGAAGACGACATGGAACGCCTGCAATTGCCGGCGGTACTGAAAAAGTACCATCACAAGTTGTTTGGCCTGACCATCGACCCCGACCGCCTCACCGCCATCCGCCACGAGCGCAAGCCCAATAGCCGCTATTCGAGCTTCGCCCAGTGCGAGTTCGAGGTGCGCGAGGTGGAGAGCCTGTTTCGCCGGGAGAACATCCCGCACATCAACTCCACGCATTTCTCGGTGGAGGAAATCTCGGCGAAGATTCTGGTTGAGAAGGGTGTAGAGCGGCGTTTCAAGTAACATCCGCGCCGTTTGTTTCGCGGGCCTATCCGTTCCCGCAGACGTGCCCGCCGCCGTCACGAATCTCGACAGCCCCAATGAAAAAAGCCCCGGCATCGCTGCCGGGGCTTTTTGTTTTCAGCTTACGCTCAGGACGGTATCACCGCCGCCTGCCCGCTCATGGCCAAGTCGACCAGCTCACGGTTGGCCACCGCATACATCGCGTAGTCGGTGCCCGTGGCGTTGCGCAGGTCATCGAGCATGGCGCGCCAGCGCTCCGTCATCACCCGGTGCTGTTCACACCACAGTGCGACACGGGCGTCCATGTCTTCCGGTGCATCGGCCATCTGCAACACAGAAATGGTGATCGCTCGCTGTTGCAGGTCGATGTCGTCGCGGAACGCCTCGCGGGCCAGGGCCTGCCAGTTGTTCTCCACCGGCAGGTTGCTGATCTCCTGCAGATACCAGGTCAGGTCCAGCGAGCTGCCCACGGCGAAGAACGCCTTGGCCACCTGGGCCGGATCGTGACCGGTGACATCCGAGGCCTCGATGATCGGCAACAGGGTGTACAGGTGGGTGGTGCCTGCGACCATGCGCGCGAGCAACTCCGGCACCCCGGCTTCGACGAAGCCCTGGTAGCGTTGCTGCCAGCGATCGCGGGTCGGGCCTTCGAGCAGCTCATCGAGCTTCAGGCCCAATTGGGCGATCTTCGGCCCGAAGTGCGCGACATCGCGACCGGCATCCTGCTCGTTGCGGCGGCTGCGCAGGAACCAACGGGTCGCGCGACGCCCCAGGCGCATCAGCTCATCCATCAGGGTCAGCTGGATCTCGGCCGGGACTTGGTAATCCAGCGCCTCGATCTGACGGAACCAGTGCGGCAGGTGGAAAATGTCCCGAACGATCACATAGGCACCGGCGACGTTGGCCGGGCTCATGCCGGTGGATTCCTTCAGACGCTGGACGAACGTGATGCCCATGTTGTTGACCAGGTCGTTGGCGATCTGGTTGCTGACGATTTCTCGCTTGAGGCGATGACGGCGCATGGCGTCAGCGAACTTGCTGACCAACGACGGCGGGAACGCGTTCTCCATGTCGCGGGTCAGGTAGTCGTCATCGGGCACCAACGACTTGAGCAGTTGCTCCTTGAGGTCAATCTTGCTGTAGGAAATCAGCACCGACAGCTCGGCGCGGGTCAGGCCCTGGCCTGCGGCCAAACGCTCGGCCAGTTGCTCCTCGGACGGCAGGAACTCGATAGCCCGGTCCAGTTTGCCACGCGACTCCAGATCAGCCATCAGGCGCTTGTACTCGGCGATCCGCTCCAAGGCACGGCGGGCCGCCAGGGACAGGGCCTGGGTCTGCTTGTAGTTGTTGCCCAGCACCAGCGAGGCGACTTCGTCGGTCATGCTACCGAGCAGTTGGTTACGCTGCTTCTCGGTCATGTCGCCACCCTGCACCACTTCGTTGAGCAGGATCTTGATGTTGACCTCGTGGTCGGAGCAGTCCACGCCACCGGCGTTGTCGATGAAGTCGGTGTTGGTCGCGCCGCCGTTGAGGCCGAACTCGACCCGGCCAAGCTGGGTCATGCCCAGGTTGCCGCCCTCGCCCACCACCTTGCAGCGCAGTTCATTGCCGTTGACCCGCAATGCGTCGTTGGCCTTGTCGCCGACATCGGCATGGCTTTCGCTGCTGGCCTTGACGTAGGTGCCGATACCACCGTTCCACAGCAGATCCACAGGGGCCTGCAGCAGTGCGTGCAGCAGTTCGGTCGGCGTCAGGCGGTCGGCTTCGATGGCGAAGCGTTCCTTCATCTGCGGGCTGATGGCGATGCTCTTGGCGCTACGCGGGAAGATCCCGCCGCCTTCGGACATGATGCTGGTGTCGTAGTCGCTCCAGGCCGAACGCGGCAGCTCGAACAGGCGCTTGCGCTCGACGAAGCTGGTGGCTGGGTCAGGATTCGGGTCGATGAAGATGTGCAGGTGGTTGAATGCCGCCACCAGCTTGAGCTTGTCCGACATCAGCAGGCCGTTGCCGAACACGTCGCCGGCCATGTCGCCGATACCTACCACGGTGATCGGGTCTTCCTGCACATTGATGCCGCGTTCGCGGAAGTGGCGCTGCACGCCGACCCAGGCGCCGCGAGCGGTGATGCCCATGCCTTTATGGTCGTAGCCAGCCGAACCACCGGAGGCGAAGGCGTCGCCCAGCCAGAAGCCGTAGTCGTTGGCGATGCCGTTGGCGATGTCGGAGAAGGTCGCGGTGCCTTTGTCCGCGGCCACTACCAGATAGGGGTCGTCGTCATCGTGACGCACCACGTTGGCCGGAGGTACCACGCCGCCGTCCTTGAGGTTGTCGGTAATGTCGAGCAAGCCCGAGATGAAGATCCGGTAGCAGGCAATGCCCTCGGCCTGGATCTCGTCGCGGCTACCGCCCAACGGCAGACGGCGCGGCAGGAAACCACCTTTGGCTCCCACCGGCACGATCACCGAGTTCTTCACCTGCTGGGCCTTGACCAGGCCGAGCACTTCGGTACGGAAGTCTTCCTCACGGTCCGACCAGCGCAGGCCACCGCGGGCAACGTTGCCAAAGCGCAGGTGCACACCCTCGACCCGCGGCGAGTAGACGAAGATCTCGAACTTCGGCACCGGCTTGGGCAGCTCGGGGATCAGCTTGGGGTTGAACTTGAAGCTGAAGTACGACTTGTTCTGCCCGTTGGCGTCCGGCTGGTAGAAGTTGGTGCGCAGGGTGGCCTTGATCAGGTCCAGGTAGCGACGCAGGATGCGGTCTTCGTTGAGTACCTGGACCTCGTCCAGCGCAGTGAGAATGGCCTGCTCCAAGCGCTGCTGCTTGTCGTCCAGGTCCTCGACGGTGAGCTTGCGTGCCAGGTAGAAGCGGGTCTTGAACAACCGGGTCAGCTCGCGGGCGATGTCGGTGTGGTTGTTCAGGGTACTGGCGATATAACCCAGGTCGAAGCCCAGGCGGATCTGCTTGAGGTAGCGTGCGTAGGCGCGCAGCAGCGCCACGTCACGCCATGGCAGGCCGGCGGTCAGTACCAGGCGGTTGAAGGCGTCGTTCTCGGCGTCGCCCTTGACGATGTGGATGAAGGCATCCTGCAGGATGTCGTTGAGCTGTTGGATGTCCAGGTCCAGGCCTTCGCTGTAGGTGAAGGCGAAGTCGTGGATCCAGTATTCGCGACCACTGGCATGGCGCAGGCGGTACGGGAACTCGCCGAGCACGCGCAGGCCCAGGTTTTCCAGGATCGGCAGCACATCCGACAGCGCCAGCGGGGTGTCGGCGTGGTAGAGCTTGCAGTGCAGCAGGCGGTCGCCCAGACGGGTCAGTGGCTGGTAGAAGCTCATCGCCAGCGGCTTGCTCTCGGACAGCGCCAATACATGCTGCATGTCGACGACCGCCGAGTGGGCAGCGAAGCGCTCGCGGTAGCCGGCCGGGAAGCCTTTGGGGAAGTCGGCCAGGATGTTGGTGCCTTGGGCCTCGCCGAAATTCTCCACCACCAGGGCGGAGTAGTCGTCCTGCCAGGAACGGCAGGCCTGGATGACTTCGTTTTCCAGCTGCTGGGGGTCCAGGTCGATGCGGTTCTTCGGATCGACGCGCAGGATGAGCTGAACACGCGCCAGCACCGACTCGGAGAAGAACGTCCAGAACTCGCAGTCGCTGGCCTTCAGGCGCTCCATCAGCACCTGCTGAATCTTCTGGCGCACCTCGGTGGAGTAGATTTCACGCGGCACATAGGCCAGGCAGTAGCAGAAGCGGCCGTACGGGTCCTTGCGCAGGAACACGCGGATCTTGTTGCGCTCCTGGATCTGCACGATCGACATGACCGTGGTGAACAGCTCGTCCACTGGCGTCTGGAACAGATCGTCACGAGGCAGCACCTCGAGCACCTGGGCCAGCTCCTTGCCCAGGTGGGCCTTGGCGTCGAAGTGCGAGCGGCGCTCGACTTCAGCGACCTTGCCACGGATGTACGGAATGGTACGCACGCTCTCGCCGTACACCGACGAGGTGTACAGACCCATGAAGCGGCACTCCTTGACGACCTTGCCGTCGGCGTCGATCTGACGGATCGACACGTAGTCCGGATACGCCGGGCGGTGCACACGGCTCGGCTGCGAGGCCTTGGCGAACGACAGCAGCTCAGGCGCGCGCAGGTAGGCGACGGCGTAGTCCTCTATGCGCAGGTCATCGGCGCCCAGCCCTGCGCGCAGCAGGCGGGTCAGGCCGAGGAACGAACCTTCGTCATAGACCAGGTGGCCGCCATCGGCGTCGGACTCGACCACGAACTCTTCGTAACCGAGGAAAGTGAAATGGTTGTCCAGCAGCCACGACAGGAAGCTCTTCACCTCGGCCTTGTCATGTTGTGCCGGACCGAATGCGGTCTGCTCTACCAACTCCACCAGGTCGCGGACCTTGGCCTTCATCGGCTCGAAGTCGGCGACAGCCACCCGCACCTCGGCCAGCACCTGCTCGATTTCCTTCGTCAGGGTGGTCAGCTCGGCAGCGCTGGAGCAGCGGTCGATCTCCAGGTACATCAGCGATTCATGGCGCACGCCCTCGCCCTGGGTGCCCTTGGGCAGCAACTCCAGCAGCTCGCCCTTGGCGCCGCGGCGCACGCTGAGCACGGTGGTCTGCAGGGTGTGGATGCTGTAGCCGCGACGGTTGAGTTCGGTACGCACCGAGTCGACCAGGAACGGCAGGTCATGGTGCAGCACCTCGACCACGGTGTGGGTCGATTGCCAGCCGTGGCGTTCGTAATCGGGGTTATAGACCCGCACCTGCGGGTGTTGGGGGTCGAAGCGCTCGATGATGCGCCAGGCAGAGAGGGTGCAACCGGCCAGGTCCGAAAGCCTGCGCTGGGTGAGTTCGTCCAGAGAGATGATGCCGAAGAACTGTTCGGCGAACAGCGCCACTTGTGGCAGTGCCTGCTCGCTGATGTGCTGCGCCAGGGCCGCTTGCAGTTGATGCTGGAAGTCGGCTTTGCTGGCTGCGGTGAAGAACGCCATCTGTGGTACTCCGCTTGGGCTTTGTTATTAGGTGAAGCGTCGCGTGCGTCCGCCGTTCACGGTCAACGATAGTCAAACCGTGACGACAGGGCGGTGAAAACCAGGCGTTTGGACGCGATCTGCACGTCCATCCGTTCCATGGATGGGCACCTGCAAAGACGACTGCCCCTCAGGGCTGTGGCTTTACGGGTGTCCATCGACTGGGCAGCTTAACGACTGAGCGGTCACCACGGCTTGCAGCGCTGCGACAATTTCGGTCAAGGGGCGGTAACTTTACGTTTATGTCCATGCCCAAGGCTGTCAGAATTCCCGCTCATTTCTTTGACCTGAGCCTGCCCATGCAACTGAAAACCGCCCTGCTCTTCGCCACACCCTGCGACGAAGAGGAAGACAACATGGCGACCTTGTGCTGCCACAGCGACAAGGGGCAGATGTTCCTGCTCACCCGTTACCCCGACGAAGACACCGTGGACCTGACCCTGGACGACGAGCCTTCGACGCTAGACGGGCTGAAGGTCACGCTGAGCGCCGACCGCCTGCTGATCGAGGTGGCCGCCGGCGACCGAGATGCGCTCAAGGGCTCGGAGCAGCTGGAGATCCTACTGACCTCACCGGGCACGGACCTCGAGGAGGTCGAGCTGACTTTGCGCAACATTCTCGACGGCACCGGGACCTACGTCAGCGAGCTCTGAACGCGGTAGCGGCAGGCTTGCTTTCTCAAGGGCCCGCTCTCATAACCCCTTGAAATCGTTGACAGGCGATCCTCACCCCAGGCATTGTCTGACAACCTGATCAATAGGCGGCATACCCATGCTAGAGCTTCAGCGCCCGGACACCTTGGTCGAACGGGTCGTCAGCGCCATCCGCGCAGAAATCGATTCCGGCCGCCTGGCCGCCGAATCGCGCCTGCCCACCGAACAGCAACTGGCCGAACAGCTCAATGTCAGCCGTTCGGTGGTGCGCGAGGCAGTGGCGCAACTGAAGGCGGACGGCGTGCTCATCGCCCGGCGCGGGCTCGGCTCCTATATCTCGCAAACGCCCTGCGGCACGGTTTTCCGCTTCCCCGGGAGCAACGGGCGCAAGCCAGATCTCGTGCAGATGTTCGAGATGCGTCTGTGGATCGAAACCCAAGCTGCCGCCGTTGCGGCCCGCCGCCGCGACGACGCGGACCTCGCCCGCATGGCCCAGGCTCTGCAGACGATGCTCGACGGGCGCAGCGACCTGGCCACAGCCTCTGCCGCCGACGTGGCCTTCCACCGGGCCATTGCCGAAGCCAGCAAGAACGATTATTTCGTGGCCTTCCATGATTTTCTGGGTGGCCAGCTAGCCACCGCGCGCCGCAACGCCTGGGAGAACTCCGCGGCTCTTCCCCAAGGCGGTGCAGCCGATGCCAACCGTGAACACCAGGCGCTGTACCAAGCCATTGCCGACGGTGACCGCCAGGCGGCTGCCGCCTGCGCTGAAGCCCACCTACGGGCATCGGCCAGACGCCTGAAGATCGACCTTCCCGACCTCGACTGATTTCGGAGCCTTCGCATACGGCCTGGCGACCTTTCATACGCCCTACTTAGTCTGACAACCTGATAAGCAGATTCACCGACAAGAACACCAAGGTATCCCCTGCATGACTTACGACTACTGCATCATCGGCGGCGGCATCGTCGGCCTCGCCACCGCCATGGCCCTGCTCGAACAGCGCCCCGGCGCCTCGTTGCTGATCCTCGAGAAGGAAACCAGCCTCGGTCTTCACCAGACCGGCCACAACAGCGGCGTGATCCATGCAGGCATCTACTACGCACCAGGCAGTCTCAAGGCTGACCTGTGCAAACGCGGCGCCCAGGCCACCAAGGACTTCTGCACCGAGCACGGCATCGCTTTCGAGGTCTGCGGCAAACTGCTGGTGGCCTCGAACGATCTGGAAATGCAGCGCATGCACGCGCTGTACGAGCGCTCGCAGCAGAACAGGCTGAAGGTCGAGCGCCTGGACGCCGCCGAACTCAAGCGCCGCGAGCCGAACATCGTCGGCAAGGGTGCGCTGTTTCTCGATGCCACCGGCATCGTCGACTACAAGCAGGTGTGCGACGCCATGGCCCGGGTCATCCAGAAGGCCGGCGGTCACGTTCGTCTGGCCACCACCGTGCGGGCGATCCATGAACAGGGCGACTACGTCGAGGTGAGCAGCGACAGCCAAAGCTGGCGCGCCCGCCAGCTGGTCGCCTGCGCCGGCTTGCAGTCCGACCGCCTGGCGCGCCTGGCCGGAGTGAAGATCGACCACCAGATCATCCCCTTCCGCGGTGAGTATTACCGCCTGCCAGCGAGCAAGAACCAGATCGTCAACCACCTGATCTACCCGATCCCTGACCCGGACCTGCCGTTCCTTGGCGTGCACCTGACACGCATGATCGACGGCAGCGTCACCGTCGGCCCCAACGCGGTGCTGGGCTTGGGCCGGGAGAACTACCGCAAGTTCTCGGTGAACTGGCGCGATGTGGCCGAGTACGCGCGCTTCCCGGGCTTCTGGAAAACGATCTGGAATAACCTGGGCTCGGGCACCACTGAAATGAAGAACTCGCTGTTCAAGCGAGGCTACCTGGAGCAGTGCCGCAAGTACTGCCCGCAGCTGGAGGTAGAAGACCTGCTGCCGTATGAGGCCGGCATCCGCGCCCAGGCGGTCATGCGCGACGGCACCCTGGTGCACGACTTCCTGTTCGCCGAGACCCCACGCATGGTGCATGTCTGCAACGCACCCTCGCCTGCAGCCACCTCCGCCATCCCTATTGGCCAGATGATCGCCGCGAAGATCCTCAAGGCCCGCTGAAACCCCTGCATAGCCCACTACAAAGACAATAAGGAAACCTCAGATGTCGGTACACGAGGCGGCCCTGGCCGCGACCGAAACCCCGAACCAGCAGCGCAAACGCCTGCGCAAGGTGGCAGCAGCGACCATCTTCGGCTCGATGCTGGAGTGGTATGACTTCTACCTGTACGCCACCATGGCAGCGATCGTCTTCTCGAAGATCTTCTTCGATGCCAGCAACCCGGCCGTGGCCTCGCTGCTGGCGTTCTCCACCTTCGCCATCGGCTTCATCGCCCGCCCCTTCGGCGGCGTACTGTTCGGCTACCTGGGCGACCGCTTCGGGCGCAAACAGGTGCTGGTGATCACCTTCTGCATGATGGGCGTTTGCACGGCCCTGATCGGCCTGATCCCCAGTTACGCCAGCATCGGCATCTGGGCCCCGATCATCCTGGTGGTGATCCGCATCATCCAAGGTCTGGGCGCGGGCGCCGAATTGTCCGGCGCGGCGGTCACCTCCTACGAGCACGCCAGCGAAGGCAAGCGCGGCAGCCAGGGTGCCTGGCCGGCACTGGGCCTGAACCTGGGCCTGCTGCTGTCGTCGCTGACCGTGTATCTGCTGACCATGAACGGCAATGAATTCCTGCTCGCCGGCGGCTGGCGCATCCCGTTCATCGCCAGCATCGCACTGGTCGGCATCGGCCTGTGGGTGCGCAAGAGCATCCCTGAGACCCCGGATTTCAAGAAGCTCGACCAGGCCAAGGATAAACCCCAGGTCTCGCCGCTCAAGCTGCTGTTCAAACATGACCTCAAGGGCCTGGCGGTGGTGTTCTTCGTAGCCATCGGCTACAACGCACTGAGCTACATCTTCAAGACCTTTTCCCTGGCCTACCTGACCCAATTCAAGGGCGTCGAGGCCCATGTCACTTCGCTATCGGTGACCATTGCCAGCCTGGTGGCGATCTTCACCGTGCCGTTGTTCGGCTGGCTGTGCGACAAATGGAGCAGCAAGACCGTACTGATGCTTGGCGGTGTGCTGTCGGCAGTGTTCGCCTACCCCTTCCTGCAATTGCTGAGCACGGGCGAGCCGACCCTGATCTACATCGCCATCGCGATCGGTACCGGCATCCTCGCGCCCATGATGTTCGCCCCTCAGGGCTCGTTCCTCAGTCGACAGTTCCCAGCCCAGACGCGCTCTTCGGGCTTTGGTACCGGCCGCGAGATCGGCACGGCCGTGGCCGGCGGCCTGGCGCCACTGGGCGGACTGGCCCTGGTGGCCGGATCGGCCACCCATTCCACTGACGGTGTGGCACTGATTTTGGCGATCTCTGGCGTATTGGTGGTGGTCTTTGCCCTGTTCGACCAAGGGCGCAAGCATTCCAGCGCGAAGAACTGACGCGCACTGGCGGCCCGATCGCAGCCAACCCACGATCGGGCCGAGCCACCCCGTTGAACTGCCCCGGCTTCACCGGACCAGCCCTGCAAGAAAAATCCACGCCGCCATTGGTCGGCATGGGCCTGGATGGATTAAAGTATCACCCCCTGCCCGGACGCCGCTGTGCCAGCACGCCAGGCCCATTTCCAGGAACCGTCGACGATGGAACACCGTGAGGCGCTGATCGCGCTGCGCACCTTTCTTTCCTCCCAGATCCTTGGCCAGGAGAAGCTGGTCGAACGCCTGCTGATCGTGCTGCTGGCCGACGGCCACATGCTGGTCGAAGGCGCACCGGGCCTGGCCAAGACCAAGGCCATCAAGGAACTGGCCGAAGGTATCGAAGCGCAGTTCCACCGCATCCAGTTCACCCCCGACCTGCTCCCGGCCGACATCACCGGCACCGAAATCTATCGCCCGGAAACCGGCAGCTTCGTGTTCCAGCAGGGGCCGATCTTCCATAACCTAGTGCTGGCGGACGAAATCAACCGCGCTCCGGCCAAGGTGCAGTCAGCGTTGCTCGAAGCCATGGCCGAGCGCCAGGTCAGCGTCGGGCGCAGCACCTACGAGCTGTCGCCGCTGTTCTTGGTCATGGCCACCCAGAACCCGATCGAGCAGGAAGGTACCTATCCCCTGCCCGAGGCCCAGCTCGACCGCTTCCTGATGCATGTGAAGATCGGCTTCCCGGATGCCGCCGTGGAACGACGCATCCTCCAGCAGGCCCGCGGCGAGGCGCTCGGCGGCGAGGTCAAGCCGGAGCGACGGGTCAGCCAGCAGGCGATCTTCGCCGCGCGCAAGGAAATCCTCGGCCTGTACATGGCCGACGCCGTGGAGGAATACCTGGTGCAGTTGGTGATGGCCACCCGCACACCGGCCAAGTTCGACGCCGAGTTGGCCGACTGGATCGCCTATGGCGCCAGCCCGCGCGGCTCGATCGCCCTGGACCGCTGCGCCCGCGCCCACGCCTGGCTGGCCGGGCGTGATTTCGTCAGCCCCGAGGACATCCAGGCAGTGCTGTTCGACGTGCTGCGCCACCGCATCATCTTGTCCTTCGAGGCGGAAGCGGCGGGGATCGACCAGGACCGGGTGGTCCAGCGCATCCTCGACGTTGTCGCTGTCGCCTGACCCCATGCCCACCGCGCACCTGACCGAACCCGGCATCCGCATCGGCCTTGCCGAGTTGATCGACATGCGTCACCGCGTGCGCGAAATCCAGCTGTTTTCCCGGCCCGGCCAGCGCAGCCCGCTGGTGGGCCTGCACCACTCCAAGCTGCGCGGACGCGGCGTGGACTTCGACCAGGTGCGGGTCTACCAAGCCGGCGACGACGTGCGCAACATCGACTGGCGCGTCACCGCGCGCACCCAGGAGCCGCATACCAAGCTGTTCCACGAGGAGCGCGAACGGCCGATCTTCATCCTGGTCGAGCAGAGCCAACGCCTGTTCTTCGGCTCCGGACTGATGTTCAAGTCAGTCCTGGCGGCCCAGGCTGCGGCCCTGTTCGGCTGGGCCGCGCTGGGCCACAACGACCGCATCGGCGGACTGGTGTTCGGCGACAACGAACACCACGAGATCAAACCCCGGCGCAGCAAACAAAGCCTGCTGCAGTTGCTCAACCGACTGGCCAAAGTGAACCAGTCGCTGCACACCGAGGCCGTGCCCCAGCCCGACAGCTTGGGCCTTGCCTTGCGCCGCGCCCGCGAGGTGCTGCGCCCAGGCAGCCTGGCCATCATCATCTGTGACGAACGCGCCTTGACCCCTGGTGTCGAGCAGCACCTGAGCATGCTCTCGCGCCACTGCGATCTGTTGCTGATGCCCGTCTCCGACCCGCTCGACCACGCGCTGCCGGCCGCCGGCTTGCTGCGTTTTGCCCAACGCAGTGCCCAATTGGAGCTCGACACCCTCGATGCCAACCTGCGCCAGGCCTACCGCCAGCAGGCCGAGGCGCGCATCGAGCGCTGGGAGCTGCTGGCGCAGAAGCTGCGGGTACTGTTGATGCCCTTGAGCACCCAGAGCGAGATGATCGAGCAACTGCGTGAGTACCTCAACGCCCAGCGCCCGGGGAGCGGTCAATGAACCCGCTGGACCAGTTGCAACCCTTGATCGCACCGCCGGCCGTGAGCCTGTGGCCGCCCGCGCCGGGCTGGTGGGGCCTGCTCGCCCTGCTGCCCCTGCTCGGCTGGGGGCTGTGGCGACTGCGCCACTGGCGTCCGGCCAAACCCCGAGTGGTGCGCGCCGAGCAGCCGCTGGACCCCATCCGCCTGGAAGCACTGGCCGAACTGGCTCGCCTGCCCCGCCCCTACGACGGCGCACCTGCCGGCGCCTGGCTGCAGCACATCAACGCGCTGCTCAAACGCCTGTGCCGCAACCACTACCCCGGCGCCAACAGCCACACGCTCAACGGCCGTCAGTGGCTGGCGTTTCTAGACAACCGCTGCCCGGCCGCAGGCCTGACCCGCTGGATGGTGCTGGTCGAAGGCGCCTACAAACCCGAGTGCAAGCTCGACGACAAGGCCATCGCCGGGCTCGCCCAGGCGGTCGAAATCTGGATCCGCAAGCATGTTTGAGCTGGCCTGGCCGTGGGTCTTCTTGCTGTTACCGTTGCCGTGGCTCGCGCGCCTGGTGCTGCCGGCTGCCGACAGCGGCGAGCCGGTGCTCAAGGTGGGCTTTCTCGATGAACTCGAAGGCCTGGCCGGGCGCCGTGCCCGCCTGAATCTGCCGACCTGGCGCCAGCAGGCGCCCTTC
This sequence comes from Pseudomonas guariconensis, assembly GCF_900102675.1. Lineage (GTDB taxonomy): Bacteria > Pseudomonadota > Gammaproteobacteria > Pseudomonadales > Pseudomonadaceae > Aquipseudomonas > Aquipseudomonas guariconensis. The sequence goes on along the minus strand of NZ_FMYX01000003.1, from coordinate 347,210 downwards.
GTGACGATCTGGCTGCTCCTGCTGCTGGCCGCTGCCCGTCCCCAATGGCTCGGCGATCCGGTGCCGGTGGCGGCCAGCGGTCGCGACCTGCTGGTGGCGGTGGATGTGTCCGGCTCGATGGACTTTCCCGACATGCAGTGGAAGGACGACGAAATCAGCCGCCTGGACCTGGTCAAGGCGCTGCTCGGCGATTTTCTCCAGGACCGCGAGGGCGACCGGGTCGGGTTGATCCTATTCGGCAGCGAAGCCTACCTGCAGGCGCCGCTGACCTTTGACCGACGCACCGTGCGCACCTTTCTCGACGAGGCGCAGATCGGCATCGCCGGTAAGAACACCGCCATCGGCGACGCCATTGGCCTGGCGGTCAAACGCCTGCGCCAGCGTCCGGCGCAGAGCCGGGTGCTGGTGCTGATCACCGACGGAGCCAACAACGGTGGGCAGATCCACCCGCTCACCGCCGCCCGCCTGGCCGCCCAGGAAGGCGTGCGCATCTACACCATCGGCATCGGTGCCAACCCCGAAGCCAGCGGTACGCCAGGGTTGCTGGGCCTTAACCCGAGCCTGGACCTGGACGAAGCCTCGCTCAAAGAGATCGCCGAACTGACCCAGGGGGCCTACTTCCGCGCCCATGACGGCGCCGAGCTGGTCGCGATCGGCGATACCCTCGACCAGCTCGAACCGGTGGCCCAGCAACCGACCCAGGCACGCACTGCCAAAGCCCTCTACGCCTGGCCGCTGGCCTTGGCATTGCTCTTGAGCGTGCTGCTGGTGGTCGCCGTGCAATGGCCGGACAACCTCTTCCAACGCCTGCTGCGCCGACCGCGCTTTCTACAGCCGCACCCGGAATGGCGCCAGCGCCTCAAGCGCCTGCGTCTGAGGAGGCGGCGATGATCGAACTCTGGCCGCAATGGCTGCGCCCTCTCTGGCTGCTGGTGATCCCTCTGCTCGGCTGGCTGCTGTTCAAGCTCTGGCACCGGCGCAAACGCGCCGGGCGCTGGCAGCTGATCCTTCCCGTGCAATTCCATGGTGTGCTGCTCGGCGGCGGCAACGGCCAGACCAGCAAGTTGCCGTGGATCGCCCTGGGCCTGGCCTGGCTGTTGGTGGTCCTGGCCTTGCTTGGCCCAAGCTGGCAACGCCTGGAAGAAACCCGCCAGCGCCCCGCCGACCCGCTGGTGATCCTGCTCGAGCTGACTCCACAGATGCTCGCCGAAGACAGCACGCCCAACCGCCTGGAGCAGGCCCGCCGCAAGATCTTCGACCTGCTCGAGCACCGTCGCGACAGCCAGACCGCCCTGGTGGTGTATGCCGGCAGCGCGCATACCCTGGTGCCGCTGTCCGACGACCTGGGCACCACCCGCAACCTCCTGGAGGCGGTCGATCCGTCGATCATGCCGCAGCCCGGCCAACGGGCCGACCTGGCCGTGCAGAAAGGCCTTGCCCTGCTCGCCCAGAGCGGCCTGGGCCAGGGGCGTCTGTTGCTGATCGGCTCGGCGCTGAGCGACGCCGAACGCAGCGGCATACTCAAGGCCCTGGGCCGTCAGGGCCCCAGCCTGCTGATGCTCGGGATCGGCAGCAGCGAGGGCGCACCGGTGCGTCAGGCCAACGGCGAATACCTCAAGGACGATCAGGGCGGCATTCTCCTGCCCCGCCTGGACAGCGCCAGTCTCAAAGCCTTCATCAACGGCACCGGTGGACGTTACCGCCACGCCCGCATCGACGACCTGGACCTGCGTGGCCTGGGGCTGTTCGATAACCCTCACGCCCTGCGCAGCAACGGCCAGACCGTGCAACTGGACAGCTGGGCGGACCAAGGCTACTGGCTGCTGCTGCCCTTGCTCGTGCTGGCCGCCTGCGCCGGTCGGCGCGGTTGGCTGTTCTGCCTGCCGCTACTGCTGGCCTTGCCGCAACCGAGCCAGGCCTTCGAATTCAACGACCTGTGGCTGCGCCCGGACCAGCAAGGCCAGCGCCTGCTCGAGCAACAACACCCTGCCGACGCTGCCCGGCACTTCGAAGACCCGCAGTGGCGCGGTATGGCGCTGTACCAGGCGGGCGACTATGAAGCAGCAGCCAAGGCCTTCGCCCAAGGCAGCAGCGCCGCAGCCCACTACAATCGAGGCAATGCCTTGGCCCGCGCCGGGGAGCTGGAAGCCGCGCTGGATGCCTATGAGCAGGCCCTGGAACGTCAACCCGACCTGCAGCCGGCCCTGGACAACCAGGCGTTGGTCCAGCAATTGTTGCAGCAACGCCAGGCCAAGGCCGAGGAACGACCGGCCGGCAGCGAGTCCGAAGGTACCCCCGGCAACGAGACCGAGGGCAACAGCAGCTCAGCGTCCAGCCCAGCCCAAAGCACACCTGGCAGCGATGAGCAGGCCTCCTCCCAGGCTCAGGGCGAGAACGCAAGCAATGCGCAAGGGCCAGGCAGCTCGCAACCTGGCGATGACGACAGCACCACCCAGCCGCCGCAGCGGCCGGTCTCCACCAGCCTGGATGCCGAACAGCGCCAGGCCCTGGAGCAATGGTTGCGGGAAATCCCCGACAACCCGGCCCAGCTGCTGCGGCGCAAATTCTGGTATGAACAGCAATTGCATCAGGACACCTCACGATGAGTCGCCTCGGCGTCTTACTATTCAGCCTGCTGTGGCTTCTCCAGGCCCAGGCCCAACCGACCCTGCAGGCCAGCGTCGACCGCACTCGCCTGCAGGCCGGCGAAACCTTGGAGCTGACCCTGGAAAGCCAGGACGTCACACAATTCGGCAAGCCCGACCTGCGCGCCCTGGAAGGCGACTTCGAAGTGCGTGGCACCCGCCAGCTCAACAGCCTGCACACCCTTGACGGCGAGACCCGCGCGAGCACCCGCTGGATCATCACCCTGCTGCCCAAGCGCAGTGGCAGCTTGCGTATCCCTGAGCTGCAACTGGGCCAGTCGCAGAGCCAAGCCATCGAGCTGCAAGTACTGCAAGCCGATGCCAGCCGTCCCGAGAGCGCCTCCAAAGTCTTCGTCGAGGCCAGCCTGGACAGCCCAGAGGTGTACGTCCAGGCCCAGGCCGTGTTGACGCTGCGCATCTATCACTCGGTGTCGCTGTACGACGACAGCAGCCTGAGCCCCTTGCAACTGGACAACGCCAAGGTCGAGCCGTTGGGCGAATCGCGGACCTATGAAAAGGAAATCAACGGCGTACGCCACGGCGTGATCGAGACCCGCTATGCGATCTACCCGCAACAAAGCGGCACCCTGGAGCTCCCGGCACTGACCTTCACCGCCACCGCCGCCGACAATGGCGAGCAGCCGGCCGGCACCCCGCGCGTGGGTCGCCAGGTCCAGGTCAGCTCGTTGCCACTGCAGCTGAAGGTGCGGCCGATCCCCGGCGCCTGGCCTGCCGATCAACCCTGGCTGCCGACGCGAAGCCTGACCCTGGAAGAACACTGGAGCCCGGACCCAAGCAACCAGCAGACGCAGATCGGCGACTCCCTGACCCGCAGCATCACCTTGCGCGCCGAGGGGCTGTCCAGCACCCAGCTACCGCCTTTGCCAGCCACCGAGATCCACGGTTTGCGCCGCTATCCGGACCAACCTGTACTGCGCAATGAAATCAGCGAACGGGGCATGACCGCCAATCGCGAGGAGCGCGAGGCACTGGTCCCGACCCACAGCGGCGCCCTGGCCCTGCCTGCACTGGAAATTACCTGGTGGAATACCCGCGAAGACCATCTGGAGCACAGCAGCCTGCCGGCGCGCACCCTGCAAGTGGAAGACAACCCGGCCCTGAGCGCCGACACGCCGGTCGGCGACAGCAGTGCCAGCAATGCTCGCGTGTGGCCCTGGCAGCTCGCGACCCTGGTGCTGGCGCTGACCACCCTGCTGGGCTTCGCCCTGTGGTGGCGCGCCCGCTCGCAGCCGGCGGTGCTGCGGGCCACCCAAAGCGGTCCGAGCCCGCGCAGCCTGCTGGACGATCTCAAGCGCGCCTGCCAGGCCAACGACCCCCAGGCCACTCGTCAGGCGCTTGACGCCTGGGCACGCCAGCAGCCGGAAACCCTGGCCGAGATGGCCGCCCGTTTCGTACCCTTGTCCGATGCCTTGGATGGGCTCAATGGCGCCTTGTACAGCGAAAGCGGCCAGTACTGGCAAGGCGACGAGCTGTGGCGTGCCATCGGCACCATCCCACCGGCCGAGCAGGTTCTGACGCCTTCGGGCGAAACAGGCAGCCTGCCGCCGCTTTACCCCAAATAACCTTCAGCGCGTGGTCCTTGACTCCACGCCTGCATGCTTGCGGAAATTTCAATGCGTCTGTTTCACACCTCCGACTGGCACCTGGGCCAAAGCCTGCACGGCCAGGAACGCGACTTCGAACATGCCTGCTTCCTCGACTGGCTGCTCGGCCAGCTGCGCCTGCGCCAACCCGACGCCTTGTTGATCGCCGGCGACATCTTCGACACGGTCAACCCACCGGTCAAAGCCCAGGAGCGGCTCTACGACTTCATCGTCCAGGCCCATGAGCAACAGCCCAAGCTCGACATCGTGATGATCGCCGGCAACCACGATTCCGGCTCGCGGATCGAACTGCCGGCTGCCTTGATGCGGCGCCTGCGTACTCACGCGCTGGGCCGTGTGCATTGGCTCGATGAAGGCCAGCTGGACGCCGAGCGCCTGCTGATTCCGCTGACCAATGCCCGCGGCAAGGTCTGCGCCTGGTGTTTGGCCCTGCCATTCCTGCGCCCGGCGGAAGTCACCGGCCCACAGCTGGGCGACGACTACCTGCAAGGCATCACCCAGGTGCACCAGCAACTGATCGCCGCTGCCCAGGCCAAGCGCAAGAAAGACCAGGCCCTGGTCGCCATCAGCCATGCGCACATGGCCGGCGGCGCAGTCTCGGAAGACTCCGAGCGCAGCCTGATCATCGGCAACGCCGAGGCCCTGCCGGCGCGTCTGTTCGACAAAGCCATCAGCTATGTCGCCCTGGGCCACCTGCACAAACCGCAACGGGTCAACCGTGAGGAGCGCATCCGCTACAGCGGCTCACCGATTCCGTTGTCGTTCGCTGAAATCAACTATCCGCACCAGGTACTGGAAATCGAGCTCGACGGCGCCGAGCTGGTCAGCGTCGAGCCTCGCCCGATACCACGGGCCGTGGCCCTGCAACGTATCGGTCCGGCACCTTTGGGCGAGTTGCTGCAACAGCTGGCCGACCTGCCGGTGATCGATCTTCTGGACGATCCCAACCGCCAGAGCTGGCTGGAAGTGCGGGTGCACCTGGACGAGCCGCAGCCAGACCTGCGCCAGCAGGTCGAGAGTGCCCTGCAAGGCAAGGCCGTGCGTCTGGTGCGCATCAGCGCCGAATACGCTGGGCGCGACAGGCAGGACGAGGACGAGCAACCCTTCGTCGAGCTGTCGCAATTGACCCCGCAAGACCTGTTCAGTCGCGCCTGGGAACAGGCCTATGGCAACCCGGTCGATGAGCAGGCTCTGGCTGATTTCGCCCAGCTGCTGCAAGACGTCCAGTTGGAGGAGGCTCAGCCATGAAGATCCTTGCCATTCGCCTGAAAAACCTCGCCTCCTTGGCAGGCCCGATCGACATCGACTTCACCGCCGAGCCCCTGGCCAGCGCCGGCCTGTTCGCCATCACCGGCCCCACCGGCGCTGGCAAGAGCACCCTGCTCGATGCCCTGTGCCTGGCGCTGTTCGGCGCAGTCCCCCGCCTGGACGACATCGGCCGGGAGGCCAAGGTGCCCGACGCCGATGGCGAGATCCCGACCTCCGACCCACGCAACCTGCTGCGCAGAGGTACCGGCAGCGGCTATGCCGAGGTGGACTTCGTCGGCATCGACGGGCGCCGCTACCGCGCCCGCTGGGAAGCCAACCGCGCCCGCGAGAAAGCCAATGGCAAGCTGCAACACAGCCGCCAGAGCCTGTACGACCTGGACAGCGAGCAACTGCTTGGCAGCGGCAAGAACGAATACAAGCATTTGGTCGAAGCACGCCTGGGCCTGAACTTCGAGCAGTTCACCCGCGCGGTGATGTTGGCCCAGAGCGAATTCGGCGCCTTCCTCAAGGCCGACGACAAAGAACGCAGCGAGCTGCTCGAAAAGCTCACCAACACCGCCATCTACACCCGCCTGGGCCAACGCGCCTTCACCAAGGCCAAGGAAACCGGCGAACGGCACAACGACCTGCAGAAACAGGCCGAGCACCTGCTGCCCATGGACACCGAAGCCCGCGCCGCACTCGACCAGCAACTGGAGCAGGCCCAGCAACAGTTCAAGGCCGACCAGGCGCGCCAGCGGCAACTGCAGCAACAACGCACCTGGCTTCAGGAGCAGCGCCAGCTACAGGCCCAGTACACCGAGGCCCAACAGGCGCTGCACGCGGCCGAGCAACAGTGGCAGCAACTGGCCGAGCAGCGCCTGGACCTGCAGCGCCTGGAACGCCTCGCGCCGCAGCGCCATCAGTTCCATCGCCAGCAAGTGCTGACCGCACAGTTGACCCCACTGGCTGCGGAGCTCGCCGACCAAGCCCGCCAGCAAGACGAACTGCAAGCCCGCATGGGCGAACTCGAGCAGGCGCTTGAAGGCGCGCGCCATGCGCTTGCCCAGCGCCAAGCCCAGCACAGCGAAAACGCCCCACGCCTGCGCCAGGCCTTCGCTGCCCAGGACAGCCTGGCGCGCCTGAGCGAAGAACTGGCCGCCCAACGCGCCGCTGCCGAGCAGGCGGCCCAGGAGGTCGCTGATGGCCAGCAGCAATTGCAGCAGTTGGAGGAAAACCAGCAACGCAGTCTGCACACCTTGGCGCAGATCGACGCGGCGCTCGCGCACAGTGAACAACTGGCCGGGCTGACCGATGCCTGGCAGGCTTATCTGCCGCAGTTGAAGCAAGTGATGCTGGTAGGCGGCCGCCTGGCCAAGGGCCGTGAAGAGCTGCCGGGCCTGCAGGCCCAGGTCAGCCAGGCCAATGCCCAATTGCAGTCCCAACGCGACAGCTTCGAGCTATTGTTCCGCGAAGCCGGTGCCGAACCCCAGGCGCTGGCCGAGCAGATCGACCTGCTGGGCGCAATGCTTCAGGACAACCGCAAGCAGCAACGCGTGGTCGAAGACTTGTCACGCTTGCACGGCCGCGAACAGGAACTGCGTCATACCCTGGCCAGCCTGCGCGAACGCCAGCAGCAGGCCATGCAACAGCGCCAACAGCTCATCGGCCAAGGCACCGCCGCCAAGGCCGAGCTGGAAGCCGCCGAACAGGCCCTCGCCCTGACCCGCCAGTTACTGGAACGCCAGCGCCTGGCACGAACCAGCAGTGTCGAGGAGCTGCGCGCGCAACTGCGCGACGGCGAGCCCTGCCCTGTTTGCGGCAGCGCCGAGCATCCCTTCCACCAGCCCGAAGCCCTGTTACAGAGCCTGGGCCGCCATGACCAGGCCGAAGAAGACGCCGCCCGCACCCAGGTCGAGGCCCTCAACAACCAGTTGATGGAACTGCGTACCCAACTGGGCGTGGTCAACGCCCAGCTCAAGGACTACCAGCAGCAACAGGTACAGTTGGGCGAGCAACTGCAACCGCTCCTCGAGCAGCTCCAGGCCCATGCCCTGTGGCCCGCCCTCGCACCGCAGGACGACAAAGGCCGCAGTGCCTGGCTCGACGGCCAGCTGCGCCGCCTGGATGAAGAGATCACCCGCGACGAGAAGCGCCAGGGCACCCTGCTCGCCCTGCAAAAAGACGCTGCCCGCCTGAACCAGCAGTTGCAGGCTGCCAGCGAAGCCCAGCAGCAGGCCCAGCGTCATCTCGAGCAACAACACCAGGCCCTGGCGACCGATGAGCAACAGCTTGAGCAAGGTATCAACGATCTGACCAACGTCCTGCCCGCGGACATCCTCCAGGCCCTGCGCGACGATCCGGCCAACGCCTTCCTCGGCCTCGACCAGCAGATCGCCCAGCGCCGCCAGCAGCTCGACCAGCGCAAGGACGAGCAACAAGAACAACAGGCACGCCAGGTTCAGCTGGACAAGCTGCGCGACCAGCAGCAATTGCGCCTGAACACCCAGCAGCAACTCCAACACAAGCTCGCCACCCTGGATGAACAGCGCCTGCAAGCCTTGGCCACCCTGGCTGAACTGCTCGGCGAACAGCCCAGTGCCGAGGCCTGGCAACAGCACATGGACGCGCAACTGGAACATGCCCGCCTCGCCGAGACCGAGACCGCCGAGCGCTTGCAGGCGCTGCGCACCCAAGGTGTGCAACTGGCCGGCGAGCTCAAGTCCAGCCGCCAGCGCCAGCAGGCGCTGGAGCAGGAGTGCCAGCAGTTGCAAGGCCAGATCGCCCAATGGCGCAGCGAACATCCCGAACTGGACGACACCGGCCTCGACCGCCTGCTGGCCATCGAGGATGCCCAGCTCGGCGAACTGCGCCAGCGTCTGCAAACGGCGGAAAAAGCCATCGAGCAAGGCCGCGTGCTGTTGCAGGAGCGTGAACAGCGCCTGCAGCAGCACGTCGCCCAAGCCACCGGCGAAGTGGACCCCGAGTCTCTGGAAGAAGCGCTGACCACCCTCGAGCAAGCGCTGGCCAGCCAGGAGCAGCAGTGCGCCGAACTGCGCGCCCGTCAGGCCGACGATCAACGTCGCCAGCAAGCGCACCAGGCGTTGGCCAGCGAGATCGAGCAGGCCTATCACCAGTGGCAGCGCTGGGCACGTCTGAACGCCCTGATCGGCTCGGCCTCGGGCGACGTCTTCCGCAAGATTGCCCAAGGCTACAACCTGGACTTGTTGCTGCATCACGCCAACAGCCAATTGCGCCAACTGGCCAAGCGCTATCGCCTCAAGCGCGGCGGCAGTGCCCTGGGCCTGCTGGTACTGGACACCGAGATGGGCGACGAGCTGCGCTCGGTGCATTCGCTTTCCGGCGGCGAAACCTTCCTGGTGTCCCTGGCCCTCGCCCTGGGCTTGGCGTCCATGGCCTCCAGTACCCTGCGCATCGAATCGCTGTTCATCGATGAGGGCTTCGGTAGCCTGGACCCGGAGTCTCTGCAACTGGCGATGGATGCCCTCGACGGCCTGCAGGCACAGGGGCGCAAGGTGGCGGTGATCTCCCATGTGCAGGAGATGCACGAGCGCATCCCGGTGCAAATCCAGGTCCGCCGCCAGGGCAATGGCCTGAGCGATGTGGAGGTGTGTGGGTGAGGCTCTATTCGTTCCGCCGCTGCCCCTGGGCCATGCGCGCACGCCTGGCCCTGCGTTATGCCGGCTGCCCGGTGGAGATTTGCGAAGTGGCGATGAAGAACAAGCCCGCCGAACTCCTGGCATTGTCGCCCAAGGGCACGGTGCCGGTGCTCGACACCGGTGACCACGTGCTTGAAGAAAGCTTGGACATCATGCGCTGGGCCCTGGAGCAGAACGATCCACAGGATTGGCGTCTGCAGGCCGCCCCCGCGGCGGCGGCCCAGGCGTTGGAGCTGATTGCGCGCAACGACCACACCTTCAAGGCCCAGGTGAATCTGTACAAGTACGCCGAACGTTACCCTGAACATTCGCGCGAGCACTATCGCCAGCAGGCCGAACCCTGGCTGGCGGAGCTGGAAGGATTGCTCGAAGGCCATCCGTACCTGCTGGCAGAGCACCCGAGCCTGGCCGATGCCGCCCTGCTCCCCTTGATGCGTCAGTTTGCGGGGGTGGAACCGGCCTGGTTTGCCGGGGCACCATACCCACGTGTGCGCACTTGGTTGCAGGGCTGGCTGGAATCAGACCTGTTCAAGGCCATCATGGCCCGCTGAGGCCCTGTGTCTGCAGGGTGCCCATTCGCGGCGGCTCGACGCCTCGATAAGCCCGTCCCCACAGGTACAGCGGTGTGCTTGAGAGCACCGAAGGACCTGTGGGAGCGGGTTCACCCGCGAAGAGGCCGGCGCAGCGACCCGAGACCGGCGTTTATATCTTTCAGATAGCCAGGATCGGCGAAGAGAACAGCAACAGCACCACCGCCGCGATACGCCACATCATGCTCCACCTCCGGAGTCAAAAATACAGCGTCAAATTTAAACATATGGCGTTGTGCTACTACCACCCCTTCTACGAATCAATGTGCGTGTTTTCCGCCCAGGGCTGCATGGAAATGCGCGCTTTGCTGCAGGTACTTTTCGGTATAGCTCTGGGTGACAGACGATTTACCGCGCACTTCGACCTGAGCATGGGCAGGCAGGACGACAGAGGCGGAAATGGCGGAAGCGGCAATGACCGGGAAGAGATTGAAGTTCATGCGGGCTGTCCTCGACTTCGATGGTTTGACGATGGCCGTTGTTGGCCTTGGGTCAAACTTACGCCGCCAGGGAGGCCCGCAGAAATTCATTGCGCCAGTAGCGATTATCAAGCCGATTGATAGTCACTCGAGAAACTTGAGGTCCGACGGCGCGTCCTGGGACAGGGTCTGGACGGTCTCGCCGAGCTTGCCGCTGCGTGGGTCGCGGCGCATGACCACGATCTGGTTGCTCTTCTGGTTGGCCACCAGCAAGAAGTTGCCACTCGGATCGAGGGCGAACTCCCGGGGGTGGTCTCCCTCCACCGAGCGGCGCTGCAACAGGCTCAACTGGCCGTCATCCTTGCCCACCGCATACACCACGATCTCGTTGGCAGTGCCGCGGTTGCTGACATAGAGGAATCGGCCGTCGGCCGACAAGTGCAGCCCTCCGGACGCCTTGGCCGCAGCATCCTGCTGCTCGGTCAGGGGCAGGCGCTGGCGTTCGATCAGGTTGCCGTCCTGGGCCTCGAACGTCACCACCTCGCCGCTCATTTCCAAGGTCAGGTAGGCGTACCGGCCCTTGGCGTCGAACAACAGATGACGCGGGCCGCTGCCGGCAGGCAAGGCCACCGAAGCGGGGATCGCCGGGCTCAAGGGATGCTGGGGGCTGGCACCGTCGTAGCGGTAGATGAATACCTTGTCGGCGCCCAGGTCGCTGGCGTACAGGTGGCGACCGTCGGGCGAAAGTACCACCGAGTGCACATGGGCACCGGACTGACGTTCGGGATTGACCTTGCTCGGGGCATGGCGCAGCTGCTGGACCGCCTCCTTGAGCGTGCCGTCCCGTGTCACCGGGATCACCACCAGGCTCCCCCCCGGCACAGGTGCGACAGCGTAGTTGGCAATGAACAGGTAGCGCTGGTCATGACTGAGGCTGGCATGGGTCGGCTCGTCGCCACGGCTGGCCACCTGGTTGAGCGGCTTGATCTGGCCCTGGGTGCCCAGCGAAAAACTGCTCACGTGGCCTTGGGGCGTTTCGTTGACCACGAACAGCAAGCGCTGGTCAGCCGAGAGCACCAGCCACGAGGGGCTCACGCTCTTGACCACCTGCAGCGGCGTGGGGTCGATCTGGCCGCTGCGGGTATCGAAGCTATAGCGATAGAGCCCCTGACTGGCGCCATCGGTATAGCTACCGACTAACAGCACGCCTGCGTGTGCGTTGAACGTCAGGCCCATGAGACTAGCGGTCAGCAGGCTCTTCCAGATCTTCATCGTCGTCATCTTCCGAGGCGCGCAAGGCATCCATACAGACTAGCCGATGCTCACCGTCGGCATCGTCGAGCAGCCATTGATCGCCCTCGGCGACTGCGGCGGCGACTTGCTCTGGCGTGAAGCGCCAACGGCGCAGTTGACGGCCGTCCATGCATTCGACCGACAGGCCATCGGCGTCGAAGGTGAAATCGAAGGCATGCAGCCCATCGATCAGCAGCATGTCACAGGATTCGAGGGCAGTGGCAAGGGTGGTCATGGAAAGGTCCGCAGAGAAATGGACCGGCATTATAGCCTCGGCGACGCGAGAGCTGTGGCCGCGAGTCACGCCTGCGAAGGGCCGCAAAGCGGCCCCCCTCCGGATCAATGTGCGAAGATCGACCCACCCGCCTTGCCCGCCAGCTTCTGCGGACGAATCAGGAAGCGCGCCAGCGCCGGCAGCAGCCACAGCGCGCCGAACATGTTCCACAGCAACATGAAGGTCAGCATCAGGCCCATGTCCGCCTGGAACTTGATCGCCGAGAAGATCCAGGTGCACACCCCGATGGCCAGGCACAGGCCGGTGAACAGCACCGCCTTGCCGGTGGAGCGCAAGGTTTCGTAGTAGGCCTCCTGCAGCGGCAGCCCTGCCCGCAGGAAGCTCTCCAGACGGCTGTAGATGTAGATGCCGTAGTCCACGCCGATCCCCACGCCCAGGGCCACCACCGGCAAGGTGGCAACCTTGACGCCGATGCCCATGAAGGCCATCAGGGCGTTGCCCAGCACCGAGGTGAGCACCAGTGGCAGGACAATACACAGCGTTGCAGCGAACGAGCGGAAGGTGATCAGGCACATCACTGCCACGCACAGGTACACCAGCACCAGGATGGTCAGCTCGGCCGACTTGATCACTTCGTTGGTGGCCGCCTCGATGCCCGCGTTACCGGCCGCCAGGAGGAACTGCAGGCCCTCTTTGTTATGGCTGTCGGCAAAGGCCTGGGCTGCCGCGGTCACCCGCTCCAGCGTCTCGGCCTTGTGATCGTTGAGGAACACCAGCACAGGCGCCAAGGAGCAATCGGCGTTGTACAGGCCATCGGCGCGGGCGATGGAGTTATTGAGCACGTCCGGGTTGCGCGACAGGGTCTCCCATTTCAGGCTGCCCTCGTTCATGCCTTTGATCACTTGCTTGGACACGGTCACCAAGGAGATCGCCGACTGCACGCCGGGGGTGTTCTCCATGGTCCACATCAGCTCGTCGATCGGAGCCATGGTCGAATGGATCGAGCAGCTCTCGGCCGGGGTCTTGACCATGATCACCAACACGTCGGAGCTGGTGGAGTAATTGCTGATGATGAAGTTGTTGTCCTGGTTGTAGCGCGAGTCAGGACGCAGCTCCGGCGCGCCCTGGTCAAGGTCGCCGATCTTGAGGTTCTGGCTGTACCACAGGCCGCCGGCAAAGGCCGCCAGGGCCAGGGCGATAGATACCGGCGCCACCTTGGGGCTGGCGAAGTTGGCCAGCAGGCGCCAGAACGGGTGTTCGCGGGTGGCGTCCTTCTTGCTGCGGGCAATGGCCTTTTGGCTGATGCCTACGTAGGAAATCGCTACCGGTAACAGAATCAGGTTGGTGAAGACGATCACCGCCACGCCGATCGACGCACCGATGGCAAGCTCACGGATCACGCCGATGTCGATCACCAGCAAGGTGATGAAGCCCACGGCATCGGCCAGGATGGCGATCATGCCCGGCAGGAACAGCTGCCGGAACGTGCGCCGGGCAGCGGTCAGGGCGTTGTCGGCTCCGCTCGACTGCAAGGCGATGCCGTTGATTTTCTGCACCCCGTGGGAGATGCCGATGGCGAAGATCAAGAACGGCACCAGCATCGAGTACGGATCCAGCCCGAAGCCGACCGCATGCATCAGCCCCAACTGCCAGACCACGGCCACCAAGGTGGTGATGAGCACGGCGATAGTGCTGCGGATGCACCAGGTGAACCAGTACAACAGTGCCCAGGTGATGGCCAGGGCCACGCCGAAGAACATCACCACCATCACCAGACCGTCGATCAGATCACCGACTTTCTTGGCGAAACCGACGATGTGGATCTTCACGTTGGGATTCTGGGCCTGGAACTTGTCGCGAATCTTCTCTTCCAGCTGATGGGAAAACTGCTGGTAGTCGAGCTTGACCTGCTTGCTCTGGTCTTGAGGGTCCGGGTAACTCTCCATCAACGGCACGTCGACGATGCTGGACTTGAAGTTGTTGGCCACCAGACGCCCGACCTGGCCGGACTTGAGCACGTTGTCGCGCAGCTCGTCGAGGCTTTCGGCCGAGCCATTGTAAGTGTTGGGGATCACCTCGCCGCCGGCGAAGCCGTCTTCGGTCACCTCGGTCCAGCGCACGCTCGGACTCCACAGCGACTTGAGCCCAGCCCGGTCGACGCCTGGAATGTAGAAGACCTCGTCATGGATCTGGCGCAAGGTCTCCATGTAGTCCTTGTCGAAGATATCGCCATTGACCGCTTCCACCGAGATGCGCACGGTGTTGCCGAGGTTGGCCAAGTCATTGCGGTGCTCGAGCATCTGTTCGATGAACGGGTGCTGCAGCGGGATCATCTTCTCGAAACTGGTAGACGGGCGGATCTGCGTGGCCTGCCAGAACAGGAAGATGCTCACCAGCAGGCACAGGGCGATGACGGCCGGCCGATTGTTGAAAATCAGCCGTTCGAGCAAGGTCGCCTTGTCTTGATGATGGTGCTGGTGCATGTCGAAACTCTCCCGGCTGGTCATTGCTGCCCCTCCTCTGCGCCTTCAGCGGTGGCCAGGTGCACGCCCCCTTGGCCCACCAACAGCAGACCGCCATTGGCAAGCTCCGCGGCGCCCGACAGGGCGAGACGGTCGGCGCGGTTGTAGACCGTGAAGCTCTGGCCGTCATCGCGGCTGCGCAGTACCGTGCCGCCATTGCCCACCAGAACCAGGCTGCCATCCTTGAGCAAGGTGGCGCTCGCCAGGCCGAACTCCAGCGAGCCACGGGCAGCCTTGAGCGCGATCGGCTGCCAGGTATCGCCGAAATCAGTAGAACGGAACAGGTTGCCGCGCAGGCCGTAGGCCAGCAGCGTGCGGGGGTGAGCAGTGGCGATCACGCCGAACAGCGACCCCTCGTAGGGGCCTTCGACGCGCGACCAGCTCTGGCCGTTGTCGCTGGAACGGAACATGCTGCCCTGTTCGCCGACGACAAACAGGCCCGCATCCTTGATGCTGGCAATAGCGTTGAGGTGCAACTGATCGGGGTTGTCCAGCCGCTCGGCGATGTCCTGCCAGTGCTGGCCGCCATCGGTGGTCTCGATCAGGGCGCCATAGGCACCCACGGCAAATCCATGCTGGGCATCGAGGAAGGTCACGTCGAGCAATGGTGCTTCGCGCGCGAGGTCTTCGAACTGTTTGCTCCAGGTGGCGCCGCCATCGTTGGTGGTCAGCACCTGGGCGTCATGGCCGACCGCCCAGCCGCGCTTGTCGTCGAGGAAGAACACTGCCGTGAGCAACTGCCGGGTGGGCACCCGGGCCTGGGTCCAGGTCTTGCCCTGGTCGTCGGAGAACAGGATATGGCCACGGTCGCCGACCACCACTAGCCGTTTACCGAGATTGGCGGCATCGATCAACAGGCTCTGGCTGGCCCTGGCCGACTCCACCGAGTACTCCTCGGCAGCGGCGGCCTGGGCACCACCTGCTGCTGTCGAGATGGCCAGCGCCAGCCACATGCTGGCCGCCAGTGGCCAGGCACCACGCCGGGCACGCGCCCTAATCCGGTCTCTCATGACCGCTCCCCTTTTGTGTTCTTGTAGTGGGTGAGCCTATTGGCAGGTGCTGCGAAAACCCTGTTCCAGAGCACTGCAATGGCTTTGGGGCCATCCTATCGGGGATATCGGCGGGAAAACAACGAGCGGGACGTTATGTTTTGTTAAGCAAAAAGAAAGGGGCTGCTGCGCCCCATCGCAGGCTTCGCCAGCTCCCACCTAGGTTGATAGGGGCTGACGAAGCCTGCAATGGGGCTGCCCAGCAGCCCCTGTCAGTCCGGTTCAGGCCAGACTCTTGCTCACCACTTCATACACATCGCTGGACAGCGCACCACAAGCCAGGATGCGCTCCAGCTCGCCACGCATCAGAGCCTGGCGCGCATCGTCGTACTTGCGCCAGCGGGTCAGCGGCGCCAACTGGCGCGAAGCGATCTGCGGGTTGAGCGCGTTGAGCTCGATCACCAGGTCCGCCAGGAAGCGGTAGCCCGAACCGTCGGCGGCGTGGAAGTTCACCAGGTTCTGCCCGGCGAAGGCACCGATCAGCGCACGCACCTTGTTGGGGTTCTTCAGGGTGAAGGCCGGGTGCTGCATCAGCGCCTTGACCCGCGCCAGGCCACCCGGCAGGGGGCTGGCGGCCTGCACGCTGAACCACTGGTCCATGACCAGCGGGTTGTCCTTGAAGTGCTCGGCGAAGGCGTCCAGGGCCTTGGCGCGCTCGGCCTCGAACGGCGAGTTGACCAGCACCGCCAGGGCGGTGAGACGCTCGGTCATGTTGTCGCAGTGCTCGAACTGCTCCAATGTCGCCTGCAACACCTGTGGCTTGCCGGTGAGCATCAGGTACGACAGGGCGATGTTCTGCAGGCTGCGGCGCGCGAAGTGCTCGGCTTCGGCGACGTAAGGGGTCTTGCTGGAGACTTCGCGGTTGGCCTGGTAGCGCGCCCACAGGGCGTCGAACAGCTGCTCGGCGATCTGCTTGCGAGCGAATTCACGGGCTGCATGGATGGCATCGACGTCGGCCACCTGGCTGATCTCGGTCAGGTACGCCTCACCAGGCAGCGACAGCATCTCGGCGACCATCGCTGCATCGAGCGCCGCATTGCCCAGTACCGTGCCCAGGGCAGTGATCAGCCGCTGATCGAGCTTGAGGGCCTCGCCGCGCTGATATTGGCCGATCAGCTCCTGCAACACCTGCACCGACAGCTGCTGACCCGCTTCCCAGCGGTTGAAGCCATCGCTGTCGTGCTGCATGAGGAACATCAACTGGTCGCGATCGTAGGGGAAGCTCAGCTTGACCGGCGCGCTGAAACCACGCAGCAACGACGGCAGTGGCTTGGCGGCGATGCCTTCGAAGGTGAAGGTCTGCTCGGCTTCGGTCACCGACAACACGCGGCTGGTGCCCTGCGGTACAGCTTCGCCGGCCAGGCGCAGTGGCAGGTCGTTGCCCTGGGCGTCCAAAAGGCCCAGTTCCACAGGGATCACGAACGGTTGCTTCTGGGCTTTGTCCGGGGTCTGCGGGCAGCTCTGGCGGAAAGTCAGGCTGTAGGTCTGCGCGGCAGCGTCATAGGCTTCGCTGACCTCCAGGCGCGGCGTGCCGGCCTGGCTATACCAACGCTTGAACTGGGTCAGGTCCACGCCGTTGGCGTCTTCCATGGCCTTGATGAAGTCATCGCAGGTCACGGCCTGGCCGTCATGACGTTCGAAGTACAGGTCGCTGCCCTTGCGGAAGCCTTCGCTGCCCAGCAGGGTACGGACCATGCGCACCACTTCGGCACCCTTTTCATACACGGTCAGGGTGTAGAAGTTGGAAATCTCGATGAAGCTGTCCGGGCGAACCGGATGGGCCATGGGACCTGCGTCCTCGGCGAACTGGTGCGTGCGCAGGTAGGCTACGTCCTCGATGCGCTTGACCGTGCGCGAGTTCATGTCGGCGCTGAACTCGGCGTCGCGGAACACCGTGAAGCCTTCCTTGAGCGACAGCTGGAACCAGTCGCGGCAGGTCACCCGGTTGCCCGACCAGTTGTGGAAGTACTCGTGGGCCACCACCCCCTCGACCCGCTGGTGGGCGGCGTCGGTGGCCGTTTCGGCACGCGCCAGCACACAGCTGGAGTTGAAGATGTTCAGGCCCTTGTTTTCCATGGCGCCCATGTTGAAGTCATTGACCGCGACGATCATGAAGATGTCCAGGTCGTATTCACGGCCGTAGACCTCCTCGTCCCAGCGCATGGACTTCTTCAGGCTGACCATGGCGTGGTCGCACTTGTCGATGTTCTCCGGCTCCACGTAGATACGCAGGGTCACGTCACGACCGGACTGGCGGGTGAAGGTGTCCTCGACGCACCACAGGTCACCGGCCACCAGGGCGAACAGGTAGGCCGGTTTCATGAACGGGTCTTCCCACGTTGCCCAGTGACGACCGTCCTCGGCCGGTCCGCTGCCGACCGGGTTGCCGTTGGACAGCAACACCGGGTAGCGATGCTGCTCGGCGATCACGGTGGTGGTGAATTTGCTCATCACGTCCGGGCGATCGAGGTAGTAGGTGATCTTGCGAAAACCCTCGGCCTCGCACTGGGTGCAGAACATTTTGCCGGACTTGTACAGGCCTTCGAGCGCGGTATTGCTCTCTGGATGGATCTTCACGCTGGTATCGAGGGTGAACCGCTCAGCCTTGGGCTGCACGGTCAGGCTGTCGTCATCGACCTGATAGTCGCCGGTGGCCAGCGTCTGGTCATCCAGCTGCACACTCAGAAGCTCCAGTTGCTGGCCGTCGAGCACCAGCGGCGGCAGACCAGCGCCCCGGGCCGGGTTGCGGCGCATGACCAACTGCGCATGGACCAGGCTGTGGTCCTCGAACAGCTCGAACGTCAGGTGCGTCTCGTCGATCAGGTACTCAGGCGCCTGGTAATCCTTGAGGTAGATCACTTGCGGTTGTTCGGTACGCATCGTGCTGGTCCTTTTACTGGTGCACGGCCAATTGATAGGCCGTGTACTTGCGAATGTTGATCACACCGGTGTCGAAGATCAGGTACTGGCCCTTGATGCCCAGCAGCGTGCCTTCGGCCACAGGGTCTTTGTCCAGGTTGAAGCTCACGATCTTTTTCGGATAGGCCTCGACCGGGTAGCGCATTTCGACCACTTCGGCGTCGGCCAGCGGCTGGATCGCCTGCAGGCCAAAGCGCGCCTGCAAGCCCTGCAGGCCTTCGGCGCAGGCATCGAAGATCTGTTCGCGGATGGCTGGCAGGTCGAGCACGTCGGCGTCGCCCTTGAGCAGCGCTCGCCAGTTGGTACGGTCCGGTACCTGGCTGCGCAGCAGATCCTCGACCAGGCCAGACTGTTGCCGGGTGGCCACGCGCAGGATCGGCAAGGCCTGGCTGGCGCCTTGGTCGAGCCAGCGGGTGGGCAGCTGGGTGGCGCGGGTGATACCGACCTTGATACCCGAGGAGTTGGCCAGGTACACCACATGGTCGGTCATGCAGAACTGCTCGCCCCAGGACGGCTCACGGCAGGTGCCGGCGTCGTAATGGCATTTTTCCGGGGCCATGATGCAGACATCGCACTGGGCCAGCTTGGTCATGCAGGGGTAGCAGTAACCCTGGCTGAAGCTGGTCTTGGTGCGCTTGCCGCAGTGGGTGCAGTGGATGGCGCCGAGGTACTCCAGGCGCAGGGTCTTGCCGATCAGTGGATTGACCGGCACCTGCTCCTCACCGAGGCGAAAGGCGTATTGGACAACCGGTGCTTCCAGGCGCACCGCCATTTTGCTCAGAGAGCCACGAGCGAGTTCGATCAATGTACCGAGTCCGACTTGAACAGGATGTTGGGGACCGGTGCCGATTTCGACGCGCACTCCTGTGGGCCCATATAGCCGGTGCGCTGCTCCTCGGGCAGGTTCTTCATCTCCCAGGCGATCACCGCCTGCAGCGACAGCGCTTTCTGCTCCGGAGTCAGCTTGCGGCCGTCAGCCCATTTGCCGATTTCCACGGCCAGTTTCAGGCTCTCGTAGATCTCGGGGGTGATGTTTTCGATCATTTGCGCAAAGGTGGACATAACATCTCCTAAATCAAGCCGACAGTTTACGCCGTGCCAGGGCCCCGCCCAAGAGCCCGGTCAGGCATCCGATGAGCAGTCCACCGACGTGGGCGGCATTGGCGATCTGGCCGAAGCCGAGCTGGCCGATCACGCCGGTCAGGCAGATCAACAGCCACACCAGCATCATCACCAGTACGCCCTTGGGCAGGCTGAACAACGGGCTGGGCGCCAGCCACTGGTACAGCCAGACATGCCCGAGCAAACCGTAGAGCACACCGGACAAGCCGCCGAACAGGCTGGGGCCGCTGGTGTAATGCTGGGCCAGGTTGGACACCAGGCTGAACAGCAAGGTCAGGCCCAGCAACGCCCAAGGGCCCTGACGCAACTCGATGCGCCGCCCCAACTCCCAGTACCACAGGGCGTTCATGGCCAGGTGCAGCACACCGAAATGCAACAGCATCGGCGACACCAGCCGCCACCACTGCCCCTCGGCCAAGCCTTGCTCCAGCGAGGTGAAGTACAGGTACTGGCCCTGCACTCGGAAATCCAGGAAGGTGAACCAGCCAACCGTCGACAGGTTGTCACCCAGACCGGTCAGCACGGCGACGACCAGGCACGCCAGCAGCATCCCGGCGGTGATCTTGCAGACCCGGGCCTGCTCAGCCAGGGAGGGACGCTGGGCCATGCCCGCGAGCACTTCTTCGGGCAACTGGATTTCGTCGTTGCCCTCGGGATAGCGCTGATACAGCTCGCGCACGTCCTCGGCCAGCGACTCCGGCACCCAGAGGATCTGCTCCTGTCCCTGCTCGACCACCCGGTGCGGGACCTGCAACCGGCGCAACATCTTGACGAATCCGCCCAGGTCGACCGACAGCGGCAGGCGCATTGCGGCGATCACGTTCATTGGCTGGCCTGCGGGCGTTCGACGTCGACCCAGACGAACTTGTGGGGGTCGATGCGGGTTTCATCATCCAGGCGGTAGGCCGCCAGCTTGCCGTAGAGCACGGCGCTGTAGTCCAGGCAGGCCAGGTTGCCGCGGATCGGGGCCGGGCGGCCGCTGCGCCAGTAGTGACCGACGAACAGCAACGGCTCGTCCTCGGCGTAACGCAGCAGGGCGTTTTTCTGGCTGTGGCTCAGGGGCGTGCGGGCCACGTCCTCGGGCAGGGCGTCGGGCTGGAACACAATGTCTCCATAGGTTTGAGGGTCTTCTTCCCAGAACTTGGTGCGGAAGAAGGCGCGAGTCAGACCATCGCCACCGGTCAGCGTCAGACCGTCCGGCAGGCGCATGTCGGTACCGCGCAGCAGGCGGTTGCATACGGTAGATGCAAAGCTACCGGAGACCGCCGAGGCCTGGATGAAATGCTCATCGATGCACCCGTTCGGGTACTCCCGACGCAGCGGCTCGATCAGCCCCGGGTCCCAGCAGGCATGGACCAGGCGGAAGCGCCCAGCGTCGACGAACAACGGCAGCTCATAGAACCATTGCAGGAAATCGTGCCAGTCACCTGGGTGCTGGGCGAACTGGGTCAGGGTTTCGTCGATCAGCCGAGCGTGGCGCGGGGTGTGCTCGCGCACGTAGGTCTTGCCACTGCCTGGCAGCGCCGGAGTGACCCAGGCCAGGGCGTTGTACTCATGATTGCCCATGATGCAGAAGGCCTGCCCGGCTTCGACCATGTCATGGACGATGTGCAAGGCCTCGCGGATGCGCGGGCCGCGATCGACGATATCGCCGAGGAACAGCGCCTGGCGGCGAGGATGGCGCCACACGCCCCCCTGGCGCTTGTAGCCCATGGCGTCGAGCAGGCGTTCCAGGGTCAGGGCACAACCGTGTACATCGCCGATGATGTCGAAACTGCGTGCCGGATCGAACATCAGTCGCCTCCACTCCCCAGACGGCTGCCCCAGCCGAGCTTGGTGCGGCACACCTCGTAGTAGTTATGGTCCAGCGGATGGATCAGGCGCAGCTTCTGCGGTTTCTTGCTTACCGTGATGGTGTCGCCTGGGGCGCAGGTGAAGTGGTTCTGGCCGTCGCACGAGACCTGCGGGTAGATCTGCAGGTCCTGGGAGACGACGATCTTGAGTTCACTGTTGCCGTCCACCACGATCGGCCGCCCGGACAAAGTGTGCGGGTACATCGGCACGATGACGATGGCATCGAGCTTGGGGTGCATGATCGGCCCACCCGCGGAGAGCGCGTAGGCGGTGGAGCCGGTGGGGGTGGCGATGATCAAGCCGTCGGCCTTCTGGCTGCAGACGAACTGGCCATCGATGTAGATCTCGAACTCGATCATCCGCGTCGACTTGCCTGGGTGCAGCACCACGTCATTGAGCGCATCGCCCTGGCCGATGGCCTCGTTGTGACGACGTACCTCCGCCTGCAGCAGGAAGCGGTTTTCCACCAGGTAGTGGCCGTCGAGCACCTCGGCGACCTTGGTCTCCAGCTCGTCGGGACGGATGTCGGTGAGAAAGCCCAGGTTGCCGCGGTTGATCCCCAGCACCGGGATGTTGTGTCGAGCCAGGGCGCGAGCCGCGCCGAGCAGACTGCCGTCGCCACCGACCACGATGACCAGGTCGCAGACCTCGCCCAGCAGCTTGCGTGTGGAGGTTTGCAGGCCATGGCCGGGCAGCACCTCGGCAATGGTGTCCTCGAGGATCACATGCAGGTGGCGCTCGATCAGGAATTTTTTCAGTCGGCGAATGGTGTCCAGCACCTGGGAGCTGCCAAGGCGACCGATGATACCGATATTGCGAAATTGCTCCATGGTGCTCCTGCAAGGCTCTGCGGCGGGGTGACGGATGGCCAGTGTGGCCCTTGGGATTATGGGCGAAACGACCAGCCAGCGGCAAACCGGCTATGCTCGCTGGATGACGCCTTTCGCCGATCTTCACGACCTCCCTGGCCAGTTGCGCCGCCCCGCCGTACGCGACCTGGCGTGGACAGTGTTGTCGCCTGCCCTGCTGAGCCAACCGCCCTGTGCGCAACGTCACCCGTTGACGGCCAGCGCCTGGGCGGACGACCCCGAACGCCTGCGACAGTGGCTACTGGCGCTGGACCAAGACGAACAGGCGCTGCTCGACTGGCTCGCCCGCCTCACCAGCCACCGCCTCGGGCTGTACTACGAAAGCCTGTGGCAGTTCGCCCTGGGCCAAGCGCCCGGCGTCGAGCTGCTGGCAGCCAACCTGCCGATCCGCGAAGGCGGACACACCCTGGGAGAGCTGGATATCGTCCTACGTGACCGGGAAGGCGTTCACCATCTGGAACTGGCCATCAAGCTCTACCTGGGGCCATCCGGCGGGGACGGCCATGATCCGGCGCACTGGCTGGGCCCGGGCTGCCATGACCGCCTGGACCGCAAACTGGGCCACCTGGCCCGCCATCAGTTGACGATCTCATCCTGGCCCCAGAGCCGCCAGGCCCTGGCATCGCTAGGGGTGCACGAGGCACGGGCACATGCTTGGCTCGGCGGCTACCTGTTCTACCCTTGGCCAGTGCTTGCCGAATCACCGGTCGGCGCCAACGCACAGCATCTGCGCGGGCGCTGGTTGCGTCGAAGCGACTGGCCTGATTACCAGCAGGCCAATCCAACCGGACGCTGGCAGCCCCTGCCCCGCCATGCCTGGCTGGCACCGGCGCGGGTGGAGGCCACGGCGTGCTGGTCGCCCCTGCAGTTCGAGGCCTGGCTGGGCGAACTGGACGATCAGGCGCGCGCGCAATTGCTGGTCAGGCTGGAGGTGGCCGGGGACGGTACCTGGCAAGAGACCGAGCGGGTGTTCCTGGTCGCCGACAGTTGGCCGCAACTCTCGGCTTGATAATCAAAGCGCCCCGACCTCGCGTCGGGGCCACACCAAGAACAAATTTCATCGACCTGGCGCAAAGAAAAAATCCAGCCTGCCATTAAAATACCTCTCACGCGCCACTCAAGAGCGCAATTGCGACCTGATGATGAGGAACCACCATGGCTTCACCCACGCCCACGGCGCATTACGCGCGTCTGTCCATCACCCTGCACTGGCTGATGCTGGTGCTACTGGCTGCGGTCTACGCCACCATCGAGCTGCGCGGTCTGTTTCCCAAAGGCAGCGCCGAGCGCGACCTGATGAAAGAATTGCACTTCATGCTTGGCCTGACGGTGTTCGTGTTGGTCTGGCTGCGCCTGGCCCTGCGCCTGAGCCGCCCGACGCCACCGATCGTCCCCAAGCCACCGGCCTGGCAGACGGGGCTGGCGCACCTGGTGCACCTGCTGCTGTATGTGATGATGATCGGCCTGCCAATCGCCGGTTGGATCATCCTCAGCGCCGCCGACAAACCGATCCCTTTCTATGGCCTCGACCTGCCTGCACTGGTCGCGCCCGATCAAGACCTGGCCAAATTCGTCAAAGGCTGGCATGAGCGAGTCGGCAGTTGGGGCTACTGGCTGATCGGCCTGCACGCCGTGGCCGGCCTCTATCACCACTATGTGCGCCGCGACGACACGCTGCTGCGCATGCTGCCCTACAAGTAACCGCGACGTCCCTGCAGCCCGCCGGTGTGCAGGAAGATCAGGCGTGTGCCGCGCGCAAAACGCCCGGCCACGACCTGATCGCGCAGGGCCAACAAGGCCTTGCCGGTGTACACCGCTTCCAGCGGCAGGCCACTTTCGCGCTCGCTTTGGTCAATGAACGCCAGCAGCTCATCGTCGATCCGGGCGAATCCGCCACGGCACGCGCCATGCAGTTCATAGCCGCCCTGCACCAAGGCCGAGAGGTTTTCTTCGACGCCATGCCCAGGTGGCACCGCCAAGGCGCCATGCACCCCACGACGGCCCTGCTCTGCCATCACCAGGCCTGCCAACGTGGTCCCGGTCCCCACCGCCAGCCACCAGCCGTGGTAATCCGTCCAACCCAGCATCGGTAGCTGCGCCCTCGCCTGCTCCACGATCAGTCGACAACCCTCGGCGCCCGCCAGCCCGCCACCGCCTTCGGGAATGCAGTACCACCCAGGATAGCGCGCCAGCCAAGGCGTCCAGAAACCTACCTGGTGACGTTCCCGGTAGCCGCCGTAACCCAACCAGTGCAGCTCCATGCCAAAGGCCTGCAGATCACGAACGGTGGCAGTGTCCTGCGGATGCCCACGCAGCAGCCCCGCGGTGGCGAAGCCAAAGCGCTTGCCCGCAGCCGCCAGGGCGTGAAGGTGATTGGAGTGATTGCCGCCGAGGCTGATCAGCCCGGGGGCGCCCATGGCATGGGCGTCGCGCAGGTGGTGGCGAAGCTTGAAGCCTTTGTTGCCGCTGATCAGCGGGTCGATCAAGTCCAGCCGCAGCACGGCGAGCTGGACACCGGCGTGCTCGAGCCAGGGCAAGGACAACGGCTGCAAAGGTGCTTGGGGAAGGTCGGCAAAGGCGTAAGACATTAGGCGAGTGTATCGAGATCAGGAGGCTCCTGTGCACCCCGTCCTGCGCCTTTGCACCCGGTGGGCACCCGCTCAGAGCGTGGCATCGAACAATACCGTCACATCGCCCTGATACACACTGCCGGGATAGTCGAGCATGGATTTGACATGCTGGGAGACGACATCGAAGTGCAACTGCCCCGACTGGCCAGCCACGGGCATGGCCATGTCAAACGCCAGGGCGCTAGCGCGGCCGGTCGGAATAGTCAGTCGCTGCACAGGCGCATTGGCATGCTGCACGCTTGAGGGCAGCGTCAAGGCCACGTCTACCGGCACCTGATGCCCCGCGCCGTTGCGAATGCCACAGCTCGTCCCTTGATCGTACTGACACGTCTTATAGACCTTGAACGGGCCAGTGGACCACAGGTTCAAGCGCAGGCTGCGCTCCAGGCGAGAAGGCGGCGTGCCACCCCCGAGCCACCGCGACCAGCCCCCTGGAGGTTCCAGCACGGCACGATCACTCGCTGCGGGGAAGTTCAGGACGAAGGCGTGCTGCACGTCCAGTTCAAAGTTGATTGTGAGAGTCGGCGAGTTGAGATTGCTGACGCCATCGCCCAGATCAAAATCACCTCCCGGCCCCACCGTGAAGCTTGCACTGCCTCGATAGAGGCCCTGCTTCATGCGCAAAGCTGAAGGCATGGTCAGTCTATAGCCGATCCCCATGTCACTCACCGGGGTGAAATACACCTCTTTTGGCTGCCCCCCCTGACCGCTGGAATAACAGGGCGAGGGACTTTCGGGTGACCGCGTTGCCCAAAGATAATAAGCCCGATGCGCAGTCAGATAGGTTCTTAGATAACTGCAGCCGCCCTGAGGATAAGCCGTGAACACAGGATTTGCCGTATTGGAAAAATTTGTGTCGCCTTGTATTTTCTGACTGCTGTGAGTGATCTCGAAAACCAGCTGATGGGTGTCGATGCCCTTTTCATGGACCACCTGAACAGTACGACGTGCCGGTAACTTTATGTAGAACTGTTCCCGTGCATTCGCAGCTTGATGGGTCGACACCTTGTCGTAGGTTAGCGGCAAGCTCACCGTGAACGCCTGGAAGTCCTTGCACACACCGACCCAGATACTGCAGAAGCTGGCCTGGGGTGTGGTGTTCTCAAACGCTCCGGTCACATTCCCCTTGTAACGAGCACTGACAGTGACCTCTGCTGTCTGACCATCAAGCGGCGCAGTTAACAACCACAACAACACGCTCGTGCTGAATAGACGCGAGGCTGTAAATGCACTAATGATTTTGGTGGAAAACATGCAACGCTCTCATAAGCTTGGATAGCTTTCAGGAGCGTACGCGTAATCCCGATCATCCCTACAGGCGACGTTTCCGAGCGTCTTTGAAGAAACTTCCCAAGACCGAGATCACGGGAAGCGGAACAGACTGCGGGGGATGCAAAGCCCCCGCACCCTCGAGACGATCACAATTGAGCAGCCAACCTCGACCCCTGGTTGATTGCCCGCTTGGCATCGAGCTCCGCCGCAACGTCCGCCCCACCGATCAGGTGCACCGATTGCCCCGCCGCGACCAGCCCGTCGTACAGCTCACGCAGCGGCTCCTGGCCCGCGCAGATGACGACATTGTCCACTGCCAGCACCTGCGGCTCGCCCTCGCCGATACGCACATGCAGACCATCATTGTCGATGGCCAGGTATTCCACGCTGTTGAGCATCTGTACCCGCTTGTTCTTCAGGCCTGTGCGGTGAATCCAGCCTGTGGTCTTGCCCAGGCCATCGCCGACCTTGGTTTTCTTACGCTGCAACAGGTACACCTGCCGCGCTGGCGCATGCGGCTCGGCCTTGATGCCTGCCACACCACCACGGGCCTCGAGATGGGTATCGATGCCCCACTCTTTCCAGAACGCCTCGCGATCCTGGCTGGTAGCCACCCCCTGATGTACCAGGTACTCGGATACGTCGAAACCGATGCCGCCCGCTCCGATCACCGCCACGCGCTTACCGACCGGTTTACGCTCGAGCAGCACGTCCAGGTAGCTCAACACCTTCGCATGCTCGATGCCTGGAATGGCCGGTGTGCGAGGGCTGATGCCGGTGGCGAGAATAATCTCGTCAAAACCGCCCGCCACCAGCTGATCGACCCCGACCCGAGTATTCAGACGCAGGTCGACACCGGTGCGCGCCACCTTGTTGCGGAAGTAACGCAGGGTTTCATGGAACTCTTCCTTGCCTGGGACACGTTTGGCAACATTGAACTGCCCGCCGATCTCACTGGCACTGTCGAACAGCGTCACTTGGTGACCACGTTCGGCGGCCACAGTAGCCGCGGCCAGGCCCGCGGGGCCCGCACCGACCACGGCGATGCGCTTGATCTGGGTGACTGGGAGGTAGTTGAGCTCGGTCTCGTGGCAGGCACGAGGATTGACCAGGCAACTGGTGAGCTTGCCGGCGAAGGTGTGGTCCAGGCAGGCCTGGTTGCAACCGATGCAGGTGTTGATCTCTTCGCTGTGGCCTGCGGCGGCCTTGTTGACGAACTCCGGGTCAGCCAGGAATGGTCGGGCCATGGACACCATGTCGGCATCGCCTTCAGCCAGCACGGCTTCGGCCACTTCCGGCGTGTTGATACGGTTGGTGGTGATCAGCGGAATGCTCACAGCGCCCCGCAGCTTGGCGGTCACTTTGGTGAAAGCCGCGCGCGGCACCTTGGTGGCGATGGTTGGAATGCGCGCCTCGTGCCAGCCGATTCCGGTGTTGATCAAGGTAGCCCCGGCCTGCTCGATGGCCTTGGCCAGCAGCACGATCTCGTCCCACGTGCTGCCTCCTTCCACCAGGTCGAGCATCGACAGGCGGAAGATGATGATGAAATCGGTCCCGACTGCCTCACGCACCCGGCGCACGATTTCAACGGCCAGGCGCATGCGGTTCTCGTAGCTGCCGCCCCAACGGTCGGTACGCTGGTTGGTATGGGCGGCGAGGAACTGGTTGATGAAGTAGCCTTCCGACCCCATGATTTCGACGCCGTCGTAGCCCGCGCGCTGGGCCAGCGTGGCGCAGTTGACGAAGTCGGCGATCTGCTTCTCGATGCCCTGCTCGTCCAGCTCCTTGGGTTTGAACGGGTTGATCGGCGCCTGGATGGCGCTGGGCGCGACTTGGCGTGGGCTATAGGCGTAACGCCCGGCGTGCAGTATCTGCAGACAGATCTTGCCACCGGCGGCATGCACAGCCTCGGTGACGATCCGGTGCTGGTCGGCCTCCTCCTCGGTACTGAGCTTGGCCGCGCCGGAATACACCCCGCCTTCGTCATTCGGCGCGATGCCACCGGTGACCATCAGGCCGACACCACCCCGAGCCCGCTCGGCGAAATAGGCGGCCATGCGTTCGAAACCACCTGGGCGCTCCTCGAGGCCTGTGTGCATCGAGCCCATCAAGGTCCGATTGCGCAAGGTGGTAAAACCTAAGTCGAGCGGGGCCAGCAGGTGCGGATAAAGGGTGGCGGCCATGGATGAACTCCCAGGTGGCAGGATCACGGAGCGCGGGTGCCTCGCAGGCCCCGTCGTTTATAGACAGCGACATTAAACAGCCGTTTGAACAGGCTCAATGATCGAAACTGACAACTTATTGATCCTCCTGCACAGCAGGACTACCCTAGGACACCCTATACAGTGAAGGTGCCTTGGCGCTTCATGCGAAAACTCCTGGCAGGCGCTCTAGCGCTGGTGATGATCGCCGCCCTCTGCGGCTACGGCTTCTGGACGATGCAGCGACCGGAAGGCCATTACCTTTCCGATTTGCGAATCGAACTGGCGCTCAATCACGGCGTACCGGGCGAACACGGCAACTTGCTGGGAATCGAACCGGTGCTCTACCCGGGCGATTACCAGAACCTGCAACGTCTGCACCGCAAGCTGTCAGCTTATCTGGAACAGGCTCGCGCCCAAGGTCTGGTCAGCCCGCGTACAGTGGTGGTGTTGCCGGAACACATCGGCACTTGGCTCTGGGCCCGGGGCGAAAAGAACGAGCTGTACCAGGTCACCCAGCGCCACGAAGCCTGGCAGTGGCTGGAGGTGAGCAACCCACTGCGCTACGGCTTGGCCATGCTCACCGCCACCGGTGACGATCGCCGCTCCGACGCCCACCTGCGAATGAAGGCCGAACAGATGGCCAGCGACTATCAGCAACTGTTCGGTGGCCTGGCCAAGGAGTTCGGCGTGACGCTGGTGGCAGGCTCCATCGTCCTGCCCGCGCCCTACCTGGATAACGGCGTGCTGCGCCCCGGCAGCGGCCCTCTGTTCAACAGCAGCCTGGTGTTCGGCGGTGACGGTTCGGTACTGGGCCAACCCCAACGCCAACAGTATCCGGACAGCGAAGTACGCCGCTACGTCCATCACGGACGCAAGTTTCCCTTGCAGGTCATTCAGACCCCGGCTGGCCGCCTCGGCGTGCTGGTGGGCAGCGACAGCTGGTACCCGGAAAACTACCGGCAATTGGCGCAGCAGTCGGTGGATCTGATCGCCAATCCTGTTTTCCTCAGCGGCAAGGACACCTGGAATACACCCTGGCGCGGCAACCGCCACCAGGACGCGACGGCCGAATTGCCACTGCAACGTGGCGAAGTCAGCGAACAGACGGCCTGGCAACAACTGACCCTGACCGCCAACAGCATCACCCCAAGCCTGAGCGTATTCCTGCGTGGCCAGTTTTGGGAACAAGGCAGTGACGGACAGGGCTTTGCCAACCAGGCAGGCACGCATTTGGCCGGCACTTCCAGCCAGGGTGCCCGCCTGCTGAACCTTTGGTTGTAACCCCATGACCCGGCCTCGCGTACGCCTGGGCGACCTCTCGGTGGGCTTCGTCCAACCGCTGGGCGAAGCACTCCAGCAACTGGGCCACGACCCGGCTCCTCTCCTACGCCGCTATGGACTGGACCACCCTCGCCTGGCCGAAGCGGGCGCACGCCTGTCGATTCCCCGCTACATGCATTTGGGCCATGCCGCCATCGAGCTGTGCGGCGAACCAGCCCTAGGCCTGCACATGGGCCGCTTGAGTCGTCTGGCCCAGGCAGGGCTGGCTGGCGTCACGGCAGCCCAGGCCCCGACCCTGGGTGAGGCCGCGCGTGTCCTGCTGCACTTCGAGCCGCTGTATGCCGCCAATTACCGGGGCCAGTCGAGCTTTCAGGAGGACGCCCACGGCGCTTGGCTGCGCTTCTACTCCATCAGCCCCTACAATGCCTACAACCGTTTCGTGGTCGACTCGTTGCTGGCTGGCTGGCTGGCCCAACTCTCGCACTTGGCAGGCCACTCGGTGCAGGCCGAGCGCATGGAGATCGAATTCCAGGCGCCCAGCTATGCGGCCCAATACCAGGCGTTGAGCGCAACCCCGGTGCAGTTTGGCGCATCCAGCAACCAATTGCGCCTGGACCGCGCCACCCTGGATTTGCCCAACCTCCAGCATTGCCCTAGCACCTGGCAGCACCTGTTGCAGCTGTGCGAAGCGGAATTGGCCCAACGCACCCGCGTGCGCAGCCTGGGTGAACGCATCACTCATCTGCTCGGCCCGTTGCTCAATGGTGGACAGGAACCGGACCTTGAAGCCGTGGCGCGTCACCTGCAACTACCCACTTGGACTTTGCGTCGCAAGCTGGCCGAGGAAGGCACGCGCTTTCGCAGCCTGCTCAATGACACACGCCGCGACCTCGCCGAAACCTACATCCGCGATACGGAGCTGGCCTTCGGTGAAATCGCTTATCTTTTGGGGTTTGCCTCGGCGGAGGCCTTCCAGCGCGCATTCAAGCGCTGGACCAGCCTGACGCCGGGGGAGTTTCGCCGCAATCAGCGGCGGGTGGGCTAAGGCCTGTGTGAAATGCTAGAGCTCGGTGGCGTCGTCCGCCGGCTCCATAGGGTCCAGCTCATAGGCCTGGTATTCGAGCAGCTCTTCCTGATAGTCATCCATTGGCTTGCTTCCTCTTCTCATTCATCTGTTCGGTCATGCCGTCACGCTAAGCGGGACGGATGAAGGTTTCATGACAGGTTTATGAAAGGTAAACGTAGCCGACATTCGGGAAGTTAGGTGATCGTCTTTACAAAGGCGCAGGCGCCGCCTCGGTTGCAGGAGCCTCCTGCTGCACCTGGATCGGCGCAGGTTCGGCAGGCGGGGTGACAGGCTGCGAGCCCTGGCTATCATCGACCATGGGGGCCGCCGGAACTTCGCTGGCAGGCGCCGCGAGGGCTGCGGGTGCTGGGGCTGCAACTGGGGCTGCAACTGGGCCTGCCACGGGGGCTGGGGGCGGTACGGGCTCAGCTGTCGAAGCCGGTGCGCTGACCGCGAGCGGCGCGGCCACAGGCTGTGCAGAGGTCTGCTCTGGCAGCCCCAGATCAGCAGCCGGCTTTTCGGACTTGGGCGTCTCGACCTTGGGCTCGGCCTTTTTCACTTTCTTAGGCTTTGGCAGGTAACTTTCGACCAAGGCGAAATAGCGCTCGTAGAACTGCGGCGCAGTGACTGTCTCGCTGGCCACCTTGACCATGGAATCGTCAGTCGAACCGATAGGCATGGATACCGAACCCAGCACGCCCACGCCAAGGCTCGCAGAGGTGTTGGATTTCTTCAGCGCATAACGATCCTGCAGGGCGTTGGCGAACATGGTGGAGCGCTGCTCATCACCGCTGTCCGGGACACAGGTGATGTTGAAGCTGATCTGCAGGTGATTCTCGGCGTTCTGCTGGAAACTCTTGTTACCCGCGATCTGGTTGGCACCGCTGCTGGTGATGATGTAACCCTGACTGAGCAGCGCGCGCCGGGCTGCCTCGCACGAGCCAGCTTCGCTGACCGGGAAGCTGCGCGAAAACGTGCCCGAGTCGTCGAAGTTTTCGTGCTCGTAGATGGCGGGCTTCTTCGAGGAGCAACCGGATACGCCCGCCAGCACAAGGGCTAGCCCGAGCGCACCGAAGACGGAGGTTCTGGACATCATGGATTCCGGGTAGGACAAACTGCGCCTATTGTGCAACACATGGCTCATCACTGAAACCGCGTTGCACGCTTGGCTGGGCAAAATTCATATAATCGACAAGCAGGCCCACTTGAGTGAGGCGAGCCCAGAAAGCAAAAAAGCGACCCTAAGGTCGCTTTCGTGTTGCTTCGAGGTGTTCATGGAGCCTCGAAGCGAATATGGCGCAGCGGACGGGACTCGAACCCGCGACCCCCGGCGTGACAGGCCGGTATTCTAACCGACTGAACTACCGCTGCGTATCGCTCAGGCTTGCGCCTGATTGAAACTGGGATCCCCCTTTCGATCACGGCTCGAAAGGCAGGCACAAAAAAAGCGACACGCTGATCGCTTTGATTGTTGCTTCAAGGTGTTCATGGGACCTCGAAGCGAAGATGGCGCAGCGGACGGGACTCGAACCCGCGACCCCCGGCGTGACAGGCCGGTATTCTAACCGACTGAACTACCGCTGCGTATCGTTCAGGCTTTCACCTGATTGAAACTGGGATCGGCCTGAAGTGCACTTGGCCTTCAGACCTCAGACCGGTGATGACACCCATCTGAAGAAAAAGTGGCGCAGCGGACGGGACTCGAACCCGCGACCCCCGGCGTGACAGGCCGGTATTCTAACCGACTGAACTACCGCTGCGCATATGGACTTGCGTCCGGTTCCTCTCAATTAGGAAGCTTCTTACGAAGTCTCCTGGGTCAGGAACATCTCAGGAAGTGGTGGGTGATGACGGGATCGAACCGCCGACCCTCTGCTTGTAAGGCAGATGCTCTCCCGGCTGAGCTAATCACCCTCGCAGTGTTGCTTGGTGCGTTTGCTTCGCTGAGGCCGCGAAATTTACGCAGGTACCGAAGCTAAGTCAATAGCCCCATTGGATTTTTTTCAAAAAGGCCGAAAAAGCTACAAGCTGCGAGTGGCAAGCGACAAGGAAACGCCTGCCGCTGTAGCAAGTAGTCCTGTCCTACAAATGACGAAGGGACCTCACGGTCCCCTCTTGCAGCTTGTGGCTAAAAGCCTGCAGCTCAGGTGTAGATCATTTTGCGGCTCATCCCGCCATCGACCACGAACTCCTGGCCGGTGACGAACCCTGCCTGGCGTGACAACAGCCAGGCCACCAACGCCGCGACATCCTCCACCGTCCCTACCCTGCCCGCAGGATGCTGGGCATGATCAGCCTCGGTCAGCGGTTCGGCACGGCGCTGGGAAGGGTCCCGGGCGTCGATCCAGCCAGGGCTGACCGCATTGACGCGAATCTCCGGCCCAAGGCTCATGGCCAGTGCATGGGTCAACGCCAACAGGCCACCCTTGCTCGCCGCATAGGCCTCGGTGTCCGGCTCTGACTGCCGGGCCCGGGTCGATGTCAGGTTGACAATGGCCCCGCCATGGGCGCGCAGGTAGGGCGCACAATGCTTGGCCAGCAGCATCGGCCCGTTGAGGTTGACCGCCAGCACCCTGTTCCACTGGGACAACGACAGGCTCTCCAGGGTCTGGTTGTGTGGATTGGCGATAGCCGCATTGCAGACCAAGGCATCCAGACGGCCGAACTGCGCCAGCACCTCAGAGACGCCAGCGCTGACCTGGGCCTCGTCGGCGACATCCATAGACACGAACCAGGCATTGTCGCCCAGGGCCTTGGCCACTTTGGAACCCCGCACGCGGTCCAGGTCGCTGAGCACCACCTGCCAACCTTCGCAGATCAGCCAAGCGGCGATGCCCAGTCCGATGCCACGAGCGGCACCGGTGACCAAGGCGACCCGACCATTGTGGCCCGGCTCACCGCCCTTCCAGTCGATCACAGCGCCGCCAGACCGCGGGCCAGATCGGCTTGCAGGTCAGCCACGTCTTCCAGGCCGACAGCGACGCGGATCAGGCTGTCGCGGATGCCTGCGGCTTCACGCTCCTGCGGCGTCAGACGCCCATGGGAGGTGGTAGCAGGGTGAGCGATGGTGGTTTTGCTGTCACCCAGGTTGGTGGTGATGGAAATCACGCGGGTCGCATCGATGAAGCGCCACGCGCCCTCTTTGCCCCCCTTGACCTCGAAACTGACCACCGCGCCGAAACCACTCATCTGGCGCTTAGCCAGTTCGTGTTGCGGATGGCTAGGTAGTCCGGCGTAATGAACCTTCTCCACACCCTCCTGCTTCTCCAGCCACTCTGCCAACGCTTGGGCACTTTCGCAGTGGGCGCGCATACGCAGCTTTAGCGTTTCCAGACCTTTGGTGAAGATCCAGGCGTTGAACGGGCTGAGCGTCGGGCCGGCGGTCCTCAGGAAGCCCACCACTTCTTTCATCTGCTCGCTGCGCCCAGCCACCACGCCACCCATGCAACGGCCCTGGCCGTCGATGAACTTGGTCGCGGAGTGGAAGACGATATCGGCACCGAGCTTGAGTGGCTGCTGCAATGCCGGGGTACTGAAGCAGTTATCCACGACCAGCATCGCGCCGCGGGCGTGGGCGATTTCGGCCAGTGCGGCGATATCGACCAGTTCGGCCAGCGGGTTGGACGGTGACTCGACGATCAGCAGCTTGGTGTTGGCCTTGATGGCCTTTTCCCACCCGCTGAGGTCGACCAACGGCACGTAGTCCACCTGCACGCCGAAACGCTTGAAGTACTTCTCGAACAGGCTGATGGTCGAGCCGAACACGCTCTGCGACACCAGCACATGATCACCAGCGCTGCACAGGGACATCACCACGGCCAGGATCGCGGCCATGCCAGTGGAGGTCCCCACGGCCTGCTCGGCGCCTTCCATGGCCGCCAGACGTTCCTCGAAAGCGCGTACTGACGGGTTGGTGTAACGCGAATAGACGTTGCCGGGTGTTTCGCCAGCAAAGCGCGCAGCCGCATCGGCGGCCGTGCGGAAGACATAACTGGAGGTCAGGAACAGCGCTTCGCTGTGCTCGGCTTCCGGTGTACGGTTCTGACCGGCGCGCACCGCCAGGGTGTCGAAACCGACACCCTCGAGGTCACTGTCCAGTCGACCGGCATCCCATTGATCGGTCATGCCGTCGCTCCCAAATCAGTTGTTGTAGAGGTCGATGATCGCGCTGACAGCCTGATTCTTCGCCTTGGCCAAATCGTTGCGCTGCTGCTCGATACGCTCAAGGTAGGCTTCGTCGATGTCGCCAGTGACGTATTCACCATTGAACACCGCGCAATCGAAGTGCTCGATCTTGATCTTGCCGCCACCGACCGATTCGATCAGGTCAGGCAGGTCCTGGTAGACCAGCCAGTCGGCGCCGATCAACTCGGCCACCTGTTCGGTGGTACGGTTGTGGGCGATCAGTTCGTGAGCGCTCGGCATGTCGATGCCGTAGACGTTGGGATAGCGCACCGCGGGGGCCGCGGAGCAGAAGTAGACATTCTTGGCACCGGCTTCGCGGGCCATCTGGATGATCTGCTTGCAGGTGGTGCCGCGCACGATGGAGTCGTCCACCAGCATCACGTTCTTGCCGCGGAATTCCAGCTCGATGGCATTGAGCTTCTGGCGCACCGATTTCTTGCGTGCGGCCTGGCCGGGCATGATGAAGGTCCGGCCGATATAACGGTTCTTGACGAAGCCTTCGCGGAACTTCACACCCAGGTGGTTGGCCAGCTCCAGGGCAGCGGTACGGCTGGTGTCCGGGATCGGGATGACCACGTCGATGTCGTGATCGGGGCGCTCACGCTGGATCTTCTCGGCCAACTTCTCACCCATGCGCAGGCGCGCCTTGTACACCGAGACGCCGTCCATGATCGAGTCCGGGCGGGCCAGGTAAACATGTTCGAAGATGCACGGCTGAAGTTTAGGGTTGTTGGCGCACTGCTTGGTGAACAGCTGGCCTTCCTCGGTGATGTACACCGCTTCGCCCGGCGCCAGGTCACGGATCAGGGTGAAACCGAGCACATCCAGGGCAACGCTTTCGGAGGCAATCATGTACTCGACGCCCTCGTCGGTATGACGCTGACCGAACACGACCGGACGGATACCGTTGGGGTCACGGAAGCCGACGATGCCATAGCCGGTAACCATCGCCACCACAGCGTAGCCGCCGACACAGCGGCTGTGCACGTGGGAGACCGCGGCGAACACGTCTTCCTCGGTCGGCTGCAGCTTGCCGCGCACGGCCAGCTCATGGGCGAACACGTTGAGCAGCACTTCCGAGTCGGAGTTGGTGTTGACGTGGCGCAGATCCGATTCGTAGATCTCCTTGGCCAGTTGCTCGACGTTGGTCAGGTTGCCGTTGTGCGCCAGGGTGATGCCATAGGGCGAGTTGACATAGAACGGCTGAGCCTCGGCCGAGGTGGAGCTGCCCGCGGTCGGGTAGCGGACATGGCCAATGCCCATGTGACCGACCAGGCGCTGCATGTGGCGCTGCTGGAAGACATCACGTACCAGGCCGTTATCCTTGCGCAGGAACAACCGGCCGTCGTGGCTGGTCACGATACCGGCAGCGTCCTGGCCGCGGTGCTGGAGCACGGTTAGCGCGTCATACAGCGCCTGATTGACGTTCGACTTACCGACGATACCGACGATGCCACACATGCGACGCAACCCCTACTTTGATGAAACTTGATTGAAAAGCGCTCAAGGCCTGGTAGGCCCGAGCAACTGTTCCTTGAACGGAAGATCAGCCGGTGCGCTGATCCCACTGGACATCCATTGACCGGTGAATCCCAGAATCAGGTTCTTGGACCAGTCAGCGACCAATAGAAACTGTGGTATCAGGCGCGACTCCTGCCACCACGGATCCTGTTGTACCGGCCCCAGGCTCAACAGCCCAATGGCCACCACCACCAGCAAGGCCCCGCGCGCAGCTCCGAAGGCCATGCCGAGGAAACGATCGGTGCCGGACAGCCCGGTCACGCGAATAAGCTCGCCGATAAGGAAGTTGATCATGGCCCCCACCAGCAAGGTGGCGACGAAAAGAATGGCGCAGCCGGCAATGATGCGTGCCGATGGCGTCTGGATATAGCTTTCAAGATACTGCGAAAGGGAGCCGCCGAACATCCAGGCGACCGCACCGGCAATGATCCAGATGAGCAGGGACAAGGCTTCCTTGACGAAGCCGCGCTTGAGACTGATCAGTGAGGAAATGGCGATGATCGCGATGATCGCCCAATCGACCCAGGTAAATGCCACGGTGTTGCCTGCCGACGTTTGAGGCGGCGCATTTTACCAGAGCGGCGGGTTTGGGGTAAGCGGAATGTCAGCCCATTAGGGCGACTTTGCCTCTGGCGACGCAGGTCCGGGTGCAAGCCTGCGCAGCCGGGACAGGCTGCGCAGGCATTCTGGATCAGTTGCGCTCTGGCTGGAAGCGCACCACAAAGCCCTTGAGGTTGTGCTGGCGATTGATCACATCCCGCAGGCGCTCAGCCTCGGCCCGCTCGATCAGTGGCCCGACATAGACACGATTCATGCCGTCGGCAGCACGGATATAGGCGTTGTAGCCCTGGCTGCGCAGGGTTTTTTGCAGATTGTCGGCGCCAGCGCGATTGGAAAGACTGGCCAACTGGATCGACCAGCTCACCGGCAGACCATTGACATCGACCTTGGAGGGCGCGGCTGGCTTGGTAGTGCTGGCTGTCGCTGCAGGTGCAGGCGTGGCGGCCGGACGCGTCTCGGCCTTCGGCGTGGGCGTTGGTGCAGGCTTGGGAGCTGGTGCCTGGGCGGCCTGGGTCGGTGATGGCGTGATCGGCTGGCTCGGCGTGGTCATCGGCGCACTGGATTCGTTGACCACCACAGGTGGCTGCTCCGGCACCGGCTCCGACACGTCGGGCAATGGCTGGGGCTCCGGTACCTGCACAGGCTCGACCTGCACCTGCGGCAAGCTCGGCATGGCAGGCGCCTCAGGCGCCTCGACACGCACTTGACGCATCTCGTCTTCGCGGGTGAACAGCATCGGCAGGAAAATCACCGCCAGCGCCACCAGCACCAACGCACCCACCATGCGCTGCTTGATCCCTTTATCCAGCACTGCCATCTACTCCTCCGGAGCTTGCCGCTCTAGCCATTCCAGGGCTTGGCCAACACAGAAAAACGAACCGAACAGCAGGATCTGATCGTCCGCCGTCGCCTGCGCGCATTGCCCCTCAAGGGCCGCATCGATGCTGGCATAAGACTTCACCGCTGCACCGACGTTCGTCAAGGCTGCTACCAGCTCCGCGGCCGGACGACTGCGTGGCGTTTGCAGCGGTGCCACCGCCCATTCATCGACAACGCCCTTGAGCGGCGCGATCACGCCCTCCAGATCCTTGTCGGCGAGCAGGCCGAACACCGCCAGGCGACGCCCCTTGATCGGGCGCGCGGCCAAACGGGCAGCCAGGTATTCGGCAGCATGGGGGTTGTGCCCCACATCCAGCAACAGCTCCAGACGCCGGCCTTGCCACTGCACCGTGCGGCGGTCCAGACGACCGGTAACCTGGGTATCGAGCAGCGCCTGGCGTATCTGCCCAGCCTCGAAAGGCAAGCCCATCAGCAAGTAGGCCTGCAGCGCCAGGGCGGCATTCTCCATCGGCAGGTCAAGCAAAGGCAGGTCATGCAGTTCCACGCTGCTGCCGTCGAGCCGGCTGCCACGCCACTGCCAGTGCTGGTCAGTGGTTGCAAGATCGAAATCGCGACCCCGCAGCAGGAACGGGCAAGCAAGTTCACGCGCCTTGTCCAGCAAAGGCTGTGGCGGGTTCAGATCGCCACACAGGGCCGGCTTGCCCTGACGGAAGATACCCGCCTTTTCGAAGGCAACGGATTCGCGGGTATTGCCCAGGTAATCGGCGTGATCCACGCCGATGCTGGTGACCAACGCCAGGTCCGCGTCGATCAGGTTGACCGCATCCAGACGGCCACCCAGGCCGACCTCGAGCACCACGGCATCCAGCGCGGACTGCTGGAACAGCCAGAACGCCGCCAGCGTACCCATCTCGAAGTAGGTCAGGGAGATCTCGCCACGGGCTGCCTCCACGGCAGCGAACGCCTCGCACAGGCGTTCATCGCTGGCGTCGGCTCCGTCGATGCGCACCCGCTCGTTGTAACGCAACAAGTGAGGCGAGCTGTACACGCCGACTTTAAGCCCCTGCGCCCGGAGCAGTGATGCCACGAATGCGCAGGTCGAGCCTTTGCCGTTGGTACCGGTAACCGTCACCACCCGGGGCGCCAGCTTGCCTAACCCGAGCCGCGCCGCCACCTGCTGCGAACGCTCCAGCCCCATGTCGATGGCCGATGGGTGCAACTGCTCGAGGTAGGCGAGCCAGTCACCCAGAGTGCGAGTGCTCATCACGCGACGGCAGCCGCCTCAAGGGCTTGCGCCGGAGTCGCCTGGCCGGTCATCTGGGCCAGCAGGCGGGCAAGACGCGGACGCAGCTCGCCACGGGAGATGATCAGATCGATGGCACCGTGCTCGAGCAGGAATTCGCTGCGCTGGAAGCCTTCCGGCAGCTTCTCGCGGACGGTCTGCTCGATCACGCGAGGACCGGCGAAGCCGATCAGCGCCTTCGGCTCACCGACGATGACGTCGCCGAGCATCGCCAGGCTTGCGGAAACACCGCCGTAGACCGGGTCGGTCAGTACCGAGATGAACGGAATGCCTTCTTCCCGCAGGCGGGCCAGCACAGCCGAAGTCTTGGCCATCTGCATCAGCGAAATCAGGGCCTCTTGCATGCGCGCGCCGCCCGAAGCGGAGAAGCAGACCATCGGGCAGCGGTTTTCCAAGGCGTAGTTGGCGGCACGTACGAAGCGCTCGCCCACGATGGCGCCCATGGAGCCCCCCATGAAGGAGAACTCGAAGGCGCTGACCACGATCGGCATGCCCATCAGGGTGCCGCTCATGGAAATCAGCGCGTCCTTCTCGCCAGTCTGCTTCTGGGCTGCCGTCAGGCGATCCTTGTACTTCTTGCCGTCACGGAATTTAAGGCGATCCACAGGCTCGAGGTCAGCCCCCAGCTCGGCACGCCCCTCGGGGTCGAGGAAGATGTCGATACGAGCACGGGCGCCGATGCGCATGTGGTGGTTGCACTTGGGGCAGACATCCAGGGTCTTTTCCAGCTCCGGACGATACAGCACGGACTCGCATGCCGGGCACTTGTGCCACAGGCCCTCAGGCACCGAGCTCTTCTTCACCTCGGAACGCATGATCGAAGGGATCAGTTTGTCGACTAACCAGTTGCTCATGCTTTCTTTCTCCAGTATCGGTGGGCGGGGGCCGGTCTGGCCGGCCATGCCCTGCCCTTGAGCTCATGTTCTTCAATGAAACGATGATGACCCGGTCCGGGGCCCGCATTGAAGCGGAGCCGACCTGGCGGTCGGGCCATCGTCAATCTGTCATGCCGGCGATCCGCACCACCTGTCCGAGGAACAGGCTTGGCAGCACCGGGCTGCGAAAGCTATGGACGATGCCGCGCGGGCAGCCGTCACATCCATCGTCACGCCTGTTTCACCGCACGCATGAAGGCTTCGATCTTCGCCGCGTCCTTGATGCCCTTGGCCTGCTCAACCCCGCCGCTGACATCCACGGCGTAGGGGCGCACCTGGGCGATGGCCTGACCGACGTTATCCGCGGACAGGCCACCGGCCAAGATGATCGGCTTGCTCAGCGAAGCAGGTACCAGCGACCAGTCGAAGGCCTCGCCAGTGCCGCCCGGCACGCCCGGCACGTAGGTGTCCAGGAGAATACCTCGAGCCCCTGCATAGTGTTGGCAGGCAGCATGCAGGTCATCGCCAGGGCGCACCCGCAGCGCTTTGATCCAGGGCCGATGGTAACCCTCGCAATCGGCCGGGGTTTCGTCGCCGTGGAACTGTAGCAGGTCCAGCGGCACCACCTCGAGAATCTCGTTGAGCTCGCACCGCGATGCATTGACGAACAAGCCCACCGTAGTCACGAATGGTGGCAGCTCGGCGATGATCGCACGCGCCTGGCGCACATCCACCGCACGCGGGCTCTTGGCATAAAAGACCAAGCCGATAGCATCGGCACCGGCTTCGGCGGCCGCCAGGGCGTCCTCGATGCGGGTAATCCCGCAGATCTTGCTGCGAACGTTGCTCATGGACGGCGGACCTTGAGTGGGCGGTTAAAGGCCGGATGGTAGCAAATGACGTTTCGCCCGTCAGTCTGCCAATGCTTCGTACCCGGTGAGAAAGTGTGGACCGATGTAACGTTGCGGCAAGGCGAAGACCTCGGGGTATTCCACCTGGACCAGATACAGGCCGTAGGGGTGGGCCGTTACCCCGCCCTCGCGACGATTGCGTCCTTCGAGCACCTCGCGCGCCCAGGTCACGGGGCGCTCGCCCGCACCGATGGTCATCAGCACACCGGCGATGTTACGCACCATGTGATGGAGGAACGCCGTGGCGCGAACGTCCAGCACGATCATCTTGCCGTGGCGAGTGACGCGCAGGTGATAGATGTGCTTGATCGGCGACTTGGCCTGGCACTGGCTGGCCCGGAACGCGCTGAAGTCATGGGTCCCCAGCAGGAACTGCGCCGCCTCGGCCATGCGCTCGACATCCAGCGGCCGATGGTTCCAGGTGACCTCCTCGGCCAGGTGCGCGGGGCGGATCGGGTCGTTGTAGATGACATAACGATAGCGCCGTGCCACGGCCTTGAACCGGGCATGGAAATTCGCAGGCATCGGCCGTGCCCAGGTGACACTGATGTCATTGGGCAGATTGAAGTTGGTGCCCATGGTCCAGGCGCGCTCATCGCGCACCGCGCGGGTATCGAAATGAACGATCTGGCCACAGCCATGCACTCCGGCGTCGGTGCGCCCGGCACAGATCACTGAGATTGGCTCGTTGGCCACCGTCGACAGCGCTTGCTCCAAGGCTTGCTGGACGCTTGGCACGCCACTGGCCTGACGCTGCCAGCCACGGTAGCGCGAGCCTTTGTATTCCACGCCCAAGGCGATGCGGGAGTAGCCTTCGGCTGCCGATTCGGCTGCCTCGATGTCGTTGATGTCCAAGAACCTGAAACCTGTGGATGGAACGAAAGGCCGGCATTATAACGGCAACGGCAGCCACAAGGGCTGCCGTTATCGGGGGACCGGCCGTATTACAGCGGCGCTATCTTGACAGGCGGGCCCGCCCCACCTGTGCTGCGCGCGTGGGAATGGGCCAGGCCTCGGGAAGGTATTACACCAGGCGCGAAAGCATCTCCTCGGCTTCCTGGCGCTGGTTGTCATCACCATCCTTGACCACTTCGTCGAGGATGTCCCGCGCGCCTTGGTGGTCGCCCATGTCGATGTAAGCGCGAGCAAGATCCAGCTTGGTCGCCACTTCGTCAGCGCCGGAGAAGAAATCGAAGTCCAGGTCATCCAGCGGATCAAGCTCCTGGGCGGCATCTTCGGCGGTGAAATGCGGCTCGAGCGAAGGCGACTCAAGGCTCTGGGAAAGCTTGTCCAGCTCGGCGTTGACGTCGTCGAGCTCCGAGGCAAAGCTCTTGGCCGCAGGCGACTCATCGTCCAGCGACAGGGACAGGTCGAAGTCTTCCGGCAGTTCCAGTTCGGAGATTGGATCGAACTCTGGAATCTCGTCGAAGGCCGCCAACTCAGCCGCCACATCCACCGGTGCCTCTTCGGTCTCCACTGGAGCAGGCTCCGGCGACTGCGCCTCGCCAATGTCCAGATCGAAGTCGGCCAGATCGTCCAGGCTTTGTGGTTCGGTCTGGACCTGGGCCTGCTCGAGCAAGGCTTCGAAATCTTCGTCGGCATCGGTCTGGGGTGCGACAGGTTCGGCACTGTCCAGAACGGGTTCTTCGGCGACCACGGGCTCTTGCGGCAGCTCAAGCGCCGCATCCTCAGGAAGGTCATCATCCAAGCTGAGATCGAAGGCGCTGTCCAGATCGCTTTCATCGATAGCTGGCGCCTCGATGATCGCGTCCTGCTCAGTCTCCGGCTGTGGCTCCGCCTCGACCTGGGTAACGGCTTCTGGCTCGGGCTCTGGCGCAGGTTTGCCTTCAGCGACATCATCCGTGCTTTCCTGCAGCAGGTCCTGAACGTACTGCGCGTCCATTTCGGCAGCCAGGGCTGCGGCACCAAGGCCTGCAGCGGCCACTGCAACCATCGCCGGGAAACGCTCTTTGAGCGACTCGACTTCGGCCTTGTTCTGCTCGGTCGGCGCCAGTTGGCGCTCCTCGTTGGCGAACGCGTTCTGATCGCCCTGACGGGCATAGACCTCCATCAGCTTAAGACGCAGGTCGCCGCGCTCGGGGTGAGCGGCCAGCGCCGGCTCGAGCAAGTCAGCGGCGTGGTTCAGACGGCCTTGCGCCAAGCTCTGGTCGACCTCGACCAGCAGGCCGGCCAATGGATCGGTCACTGGCGCAGGCGAAATTGCAGGGGCGGGCTCCGGTGCCGGTGCAGCCGGTTTCTCCGCGGCAACGGCAGCCGCTGCGGAGGCTGCGACAACGGCGGGAGACAGCGTCACGCTAGGTGCCGACACCTCCAGGTCATCGAAGCTGCCCGGCGGCATGTTCAGGTCAGGGCCGCGCTCATTTTCCTCAGCCAGAGCCCGCGCCATGCGCAGGTGTTTCTCGGCTTCCTGTTGAGCCTTGCGCTTGCGCGCCAGAAGCAGCAGCAACAACAGCAACACCAGGAAAGTCGAACCGGCCAGCAACCCTAGCAACAGCGGGTTGCCAAGCAGCTCGTCGAGCACGCCTTGATAAGGGGTTTCCTTGACCA
Source organism: Pseudomonas guariconensis (assembly GCF_900102675.1). Taxonomy (GTDB): domain Bacteria; phylum Pseudomonadota; class Gammaproteobacteria; order Pseudomonadales; family Pseudomonadaceae; genus Aquipseudomonas; species Aquipseudomonas guariconensis. The sequence continues at coordinate 303,923 of NZ_FMYX01000003.1, read as the reverse complement.
CAGGCGCCGTGTCCACCGCTGCCGGCGCCGGTTCGACCACGGGCTCGGCCGGCGTCAGCTGGGCACTGACCGCAGGCTGCGCAGGAGCTGGCTCGCCTGGCAAGGCCGCTGCAGCAGGGGGCTGCGCTGCAGCACCCTGGGCTTCGAGGCGGGCCAGTTGATCGTTCTTGAGCTGGATCAGACGCTGCAGCTTGTCCAACTGGCTCTGCAGGTCTGCCATGCGGCTTTTGAGTTCTTCGTTGTCACGTCGGCTGGTGTCGAGGCTCTCCTGAGCCACGGCCAGCTTGTCGCTGAGCGCCTTGGCATCGCCCGCAGCGCCCTTGGCATCCGGGCTGACCAGGCGCAGATTGTCACCTTGGGCGATGCGCGCCGGTGCGGCCTCGGCAGCGCCTCGGCGGGTCGCGTCCAGCTGACGGGCCCGCGGGCCCAGGCGTCGACCTTCACGCCAGGCAGCGTACTGCTCGGCAACTTCGCGAATGGCCTCGCCCTGTGGGATGTTCTGGATTTGCTGCTGGTCAGGCAGGCGCAGCACCTGCCCGACCTTGAGCTGGTTGATGTTGTTGCCGATGAAAGCATCCGGATTCAAGGCCTGGATAGCCAACATGGTCTGCTGGACCGAGCCGCCCTGGGTGTTACGCGCGGCAATCTGCCAAAGCGTATCGCGCCGCTTGGTGGTGTAGCGACCCGCGCCACTGACCGCCGGCGCGATACCAGCGGCAGAAGCCGCCTCGCCCTGAGCCTTGGGCTGATCGAGCAGCATGTTGTAGTCACGCAGCAGGCGACCTTGGGGCCACATCACCTGGACCAGGAATTTCACCACCGGTGCCGGCAGCGGCTGGCTGGAAGTCACCCGCAACACACTCTTACCGTTTGGGTTGATCACCGGCGTGAAGGTCAGGTCTTCGAGATAGGAAGGGTAAGGCACCCCAGCCTTGGCGAATTCTTCCGGCGGTGCCAGGCTCGGCGCCACTTCGGCAGTGGTGAGGTCACGCACGTCGAGCAGTTCGATCTCGGCGTCCAGCGGCTGGTTCTGCGCCGACTTGAGGGTCAGCTCACCCAACCCGAGGGCATTGGCCATGCCCGACGACAGCGCCGAGGCTGCTGCCATGGCCAGAACCAGTTTGCGAATTCGAAGCATGACCTCTTCCCTTCTAAGAATCGTCCCTAGACCTGCGTGTGGTGTAGGACAAAAGTACGCGCCAGTATCTTTTACACCATGTCTTTTATCAACAATCCGGCCACTTGCACGGCGTTAAGGGCGGCCCCTTTGCGCACGTTATCGGTCGTCAGCCAAAGGTTGAGTTGTTCCTGCTCGTCGATGCCATGGCGTACACGACCAACATAGACCACGTCTTGCCCCACTGCGTCGCCGACAGCCGTCGGATAATCATCCGGCTCGACCAGCTCGATACCTTGTGCAGCCTCGAGCGCCTCATTGACCGCGACCAGGTCGACCGGGCGACGGCTCTGCACCGCCACACTGAAGCTATCGCCATAAAACACCGGGACTTGAACGCAGCTCACGGAGATTTTCAGCGCCGGCAGGTCGAGCAGCACACGCAACTCATCGACCAAGCGCCGCTCCAGGCTGGTATGACCGTGCTCGTCGGCGGCACCGACCCGCGCCAACACATTGAAAGCGACCTGACGATCGAAGAAGCGCGGCTCCAGCGGCCTGGCATTGAGCAGTTCGGCTGTCTGTCGGGCCAGTTCGCTCACCGCCTCCCGGCCTTGGGCCGACACGGCCAGGCTAGCCATCACCTGTACCCGCTCGATGTCGAGCAAGCCTTTGAGCGGGGCCAGCGCCACCGCAAGCGCGACGGCCGCTGCACTGGGGCTGGCAATCAGCGCGGGATGCTTGAGCTGGGCAACCTTGTCCCCGTTGGCTTCCGGGACCAAAGCCAATGCCTGCTCCAGTCCTCCGGACAGGTCGATCACAGAGCAACCGGCCTGCTGGGCCTTGGGAGCAAAACTAAGGGTGACTGCGGGGCTTGCGGCAAAGAACGCTAACTTGACCTGAGAGAAGTCGAAACTGTCGACTTCCCGGACGCGCAGTTTCTTGCCCGCGAACATCATGTTGCTGCCAGCGGATTCCATACTGGCCAGCAAGTGCAGGGTAGCGACGGGGAATTCGAGTTCCTCGAGGATCTGGACGAGGGTTTCGCCGACGCTGCCGGTGGCGCCGATGATGGCGATGTCTATGGGCTGGGGCATGGTTGGGTCCTTCTGGTGGAACTTAGGGTGCGGCACTTTACTTGGATTGGGCGATGGGGAGTAGTTTTGCTTGGGCTTGGGGTTTGGGGTTGGGCGTTTGGAGTTTTGAGCATATCCATTTTTTGTGGGGGCGCCACTGGCGCTTTGCGCCTTTACGGCGCAATGGTGAACTAGCGTCACACTATCAAGTGGATATGCCTTCCACCTCGCAACACCAACACCCGCCCCAAAAACAGAAAACCCACGCCAGGCGTGGGTTCTCGGTCAAAGCAAAGATGCGATCAACGCTCGAGCAGGATCCGCAACATGCGACGCAGCGGCTCGGCAGCGCCCCACAGCAGTTGGTCACCGACCGTGAAGGCCCCCAGGTACTGAGAACCCATGTTCAGCTTGCGCAGACGGCCAACCGGCACGTTCAGGGTGCCAGTCACCTTGGTCGGGCTCAGTTCCTGCATGCTGATCTCACGCTGGTTCGGCACCAGCTTCACCCATGGATTGTGCTGGCTGATCATGCCTTCGATATCTGCCAGCGGCACGTCTTTGTTCAGCTTGATGGTCAGCGCCTGGCTGTGGCAACGCATGGCGCCGATGCGCACGCAGATGCCGTCGACCGGGATCGGGTTCTTGAAGCGTCCCAGGATCTTGTTGGTCTCGGCCTGGGCTTTCCATTCCTCACGGCTCTGGCCGTTCGGCAGCTCCTTGTCGATCCAGGGGATCAGGCTGCCTGCCAGCGGTACGCCGAAGTTCTCGGTCGGGAAGGCTTCGCCGCGCATGGTCTCGGCAACCTTGCGGTCGATGTCAAGGATGGCACTGGCCGGGTTGGCCAGGTCATCAGCGACCGCCGCATGGATACCCCCCATCTGCTTGATCAGCTCGCGCATATTCTGCGCACCGGCGCCGGAGGCGGCCTGATAGGTCATAGCGCTCATCCACTCGACCAGGCCCGCTTCGAACAGACCACCCAGGCCCATCAACATCAGGCTGACAGTGCAGTTGCCGCCGATGTAGTTCTTGGTGCCGGCGTCGAGCTGCTGGTCGATGACTTTGCGGTTGACCGGATCAAGGATGATCACGGCGTCATCCTGCATGCGCAGGGACGAAGCAGCGTCGATCCAGTAACCCTGCCAGCCGGCTTCACGCAGCTTGGGGAAGACTTCGTTGGTGTAGTCGCCACCCTGGCAGGTCAGGATGACGTCGAGGGTCTTGAGCTCTTCAATGCTATAGGCGTCCTTGAGCGGAGCAATGTCCTTGCCCACATTCGGACCCTGGCCACCCACGTTGGACGTGGTGAAGAACACCGGCTCGATGAGGTCGAAATCCTGCTCCTCCAGCATCCGCTGCATGAGCACGGAACCGACCATACCTCGCCAACCGATCAGACCTACACGTTTCATCGCAACTACACCTTTGCTAAAAGTGGGCCGCCATCGAAGGGAAGACGATGGCGGGCCAGAGAGATTACAGATTCCGCAGCGCTGCGACTACTGCGTCGCCCATTTCCTGCGTACCTACCTTGCTGCAGCCGGCCGACCAAATGTCGCCGGTACGCAGGCCCTGATCCAACACCACGCTGACAGCCTTCTCGATCGCGTCGGCGGCAACCACCTGGTTGAAGGTGTAGCGCAGCATCATCGACACCGACAGAATGGTCGCGAGCGGGTTGGCAATGCCAAGGCCTGCGATGTCCGGCGCCGAACCGTGGCAAGGCTCGTACATGCCTTTGTTGTTGGCATCGAGGGACGCAGACGGCAGCATGCCGATGGAACCGGTCAGCATGGAAGCTTCATCCGACAGAATGTCACCGAACATGTTGTCGGTCACCATCACGTCGAACTGCTTGGGCGCGCGGACCAGCTGCATGGCGGCATTGTCGACGTACATGTGGCTGAGTTCGACGTCCGGGTAATCCTTGGCCACCTCCTCGACCACTTCACGCCACAGTTGGCTGGAAGCGAGCACGTTGGCCTTGTCCACCGAGCACAGCTTCTTGCCGCGCACGCGGGCCATGTCGAAGCCGACGCGGGCAATGCGGCGCACTTCACTTTCGCTGTACGGCAGCGTGTCGTAGGCCTGGCGCTCGCCACCTTCCAGCTCGCGCTGACCACGTGGCGCACCGAAGTAGATACCGCCGGTCAGCTCGCGGACGATGAGGATATCCAGGCCCGCGACGATTTCCGGCTTGAGCGAGGAGGCATCGGCCAATTGCGGATAGAGGATGGCCGGGCGCAGGTTGGCGAACAGGCCCAGCTGCGAACGGATCTTGAGCAGGCCGCGCTCTGGACGGATATCACGCTCAAGCTTGTCCCACTTGGGCCCGCCGACCGCGCCGAGCAGCACGGCATCGGCCTTGCGTGCGCGCTCCAGGGTCTCGTCGGCCAGCGGAATGCCATGCTTGTCGATGGCGGCGCCGCCGATCACGTCGTGCTCCAGGGTGACGCCGAGCTGGAACTTGTCGTTGGCCAGCTCCAGCACCTTGACCGCCTCGGCCATGATTTCCGGGCCGATACCATCACCTGGGAGAATCAGAATCTGCTTGCTCATGCTTTCCTCTATCCATTCGAACGGCGCGCCTGCTCGGCCCACCGAAAAAAACCGGCCCGGCGAACCGGCGCCTGCCTACATCGTTACAGGAGCCGCCTAGCCGGGCAATCCGCGTATCAGGCGTCGCGGAACAACCAAGGCTGACTGGCCCGGTGCTTGGCCTCGAACGCCTGGATGGCGTCACTGTCCTGCAAGGTCAGGCCGATGTCATCGAGGCCGTTGAGCAAGCAGTGCTTGCGGAAGGCATCGATCTCGAAATGCAGCACCTTGCCGTCTGGACGTGTCACGGCCTGGGCTTGCAGGTCGATGGTCAGTTGGTAGCCCGGGTTGGCTTCGACCTGCTTGAACAACTCATCGACTTCTTCGTCGCTGAGGATGATCGGCAACAGGCCGTTCTTGAAGCTGTTGTTGAAGAAGATATCGGCGAAGCTCGGTGCGATGACGCTACGGAAACCGTATTCGTCCAACGCCCACGGCGCGTGCTCGCGGCTCGAGCCGCAACCGAAGTTCTCCCGCGCCAGCAGCACGCTGGCACCCTGGTAGCGCTCGTGGTTGAGCACGAACTCCTTGTTGAGCGGACGTTTGCTGTTGTCCTGGTAGGGCTGGCCTACGTCCAGGTAACGCCACTCATCGAACAGGTTCGGACCGAAACCGGTGCGCTTGATCGATTTCAGGAACTGCTTGGGAATGATCTGGTCGGTGTCGACGTTGGCGCGATCCAATGGAGCGACAAGGCCGATGTGCTGGGTAAAGGCTTTCATGCTGCGCTCCCTTGGATCAACTCGCGGACATCGATGAAGTGGCCGGTGACCGCGGCGGCGGCGGCCATGGCCGGGCTGACCAGGTGGGTACGACCTCCTGCGCCCTGACGGCCTTCGAAGTTGCGGTTGGAGGTCGAGGCGCAATGTTCGCCGCTCTCCAGGCGGTCCGGGTTCATCGCCAGGCACATGGAGCAGCCGGGCTCACGCCATTCGAAACCTGCCTCGATGAAGATCTTGTCCAGCCCTTCGCGCTCGGCCTGGGCTTTGACCAGGCCCGAGCCTGGCACCACCAAGGCTTGCTTGACGTTCGCCGCGACCTTGCGGCCCTTGGCGATCTCGGCGGCGGTGCGCAAGTCTTCGATGCGCGAGTTGGTGCACGAACCGATGAACACACGGTCGAGCTTGATGTCGGTGATCGCCTGATTGGCGGCCAGGCCCATGTACTTGAGGGCGCGCTCGATGGAGCCACGCTTGATCAGGTCAGGCTCGGCAGCCGGATCCGGCACACGCTGATCGACGGCCAGGACCATCTCCGGCGAGGTGCCCCAGCTCACTTGCGGCTTGATCTGGGCAGCGTCCAGCTCAACGATGGTGTCGAACACGGCATCGGCATCGGAAACCAGCCCCTTCCAAGCCGCCACCGCCTGTTTCCACTGCTCGCCCTTGGGCGCGTACGGACGACCCTCGACATAAGCGATGGTAGTGTCATCCACAGCGACCAGCCCCACACGGGCACCGGCTTCGATGGACATGTTGCAGATGGTCATGCGGCCTTCCATGGACAGCGCGCGGATGGCGCTGCCAGCGAACTCCATCGCGTGGCCATTGCCGCCGGCGGTGCCGATCTTGCCGATCACAGCGAGGACAATGTCCTTGGCGGTCACGCCTGCAGGCAACTCGCCTTCGACGCGTACCAGCATGTTCTTCATTTTCTTGGCAACCAGGCACTGGGTGGCCAGCACATGCTCGACTTCCGAGGTGCCGATGCCATGGGCCAGCGCGCCGAAGGCGCCGTGGGTCGAGGTATGCGAGTCACCGCAGACGACGGTCATGCCTGGCAAGGTGGCGCCCTGCTCGGGGCTGATGACGTGCACGATGCCCTGACGTTCATCGTTCATCTTGAATTCGACGATGCCGTATTCGTCACAGTTCTCGTCGAGGGTCTGCACCTGCAGGCGCGACACTTCGTCGGCGATGGCTGCGATGCCGCCCTTGCGCTCTGGCGTGGTCGGCACGTTGTGGTCAGGGGTCGCGATGTTGGCATCGATACGCCATGGCTTGCGGTTGGCCAGACGCAGGCCTTCGAAGGCCTGGGGCGAAGTCACTTCGTGGATGATGTGACGATCGATGTAGATCAAGGACGAACCGTCGTCGCGCCGCTTGACTTCGTGCGCATCCCAGAGTTTGTCGTAGAGCGTTTTGCCAGACATCTGACTATTCCTCATCAGCGTATTTCTATGCCAATAACCCCTTGGCTTGTACGGTCGATGCTATGGGGTTAGATTGAATAACTCAAATTCATAATTTTTATGCTTTGGATAACCAATAGGAATTCTAAGCCGTGGACCTGGCCAACCTCAGTGCCTTCATCGCCATTGCCGAAACCGGAAGTTTTTCCGGTGCCGGGGAACGCCTGCACCTGACCCAGCCGGCTGTCAGCAAACGCATTGCCGGGCTCGAACAGCAACTGGATGTGCGCCTGTTCGATCGCCTGGGTCGGGAAGTGACCTTGACCGAAGCCGGGCGCGCCCTGCTACCGCGCGCCTACCAGATCCTCAATGTCCTGGATGATACCCGACGAGCCCTGACCAATTTGACCGGTGAGGTGAGTGGTCGCCTGACCCTCGCCACCAGTCACCACATCGGCTTGCACCGCTTGCCCCCGCTATTGCGGGCTTTCACCCGCGAGCATCCGGCGGTGGCGTTGGATATTCAGTTCCTGGATTCGGAAGCGGCCTACGACGAGATTCTGCATGGGCGCGCAGAGATCGCGGTTATCACCCTGGCTCCCGAACCCCACCATCTGGTGCGTGCCGTGCCCGTCTGGGACGATGCACTGGATTTCGTCGCCGCACCGGAACACCCCTTGGCCAGCAACCAGCAGGTCAGCCTGGCCGATGTCGCCCGTCACCCGGCGGTATTCCCCGGCGGCAATACCTTCACCCACCATATCGTCCAGCGGCTGTTCGAAAGTCAGGGCCTGACGCCGAACATCGCCATGAGCACCAACTACTTGGAGACCATCAAGATGATGGTTTCCATTGGGCTTGCCTGGAGCGTGCTACCGCGCACCATGCTCGACGAGCAGGTTGCACCCATCGCCTTGCCCGGCATACAGCTGTCGCGCCAGCTAGGCTACATTCTGCATACGGAACGCACGCTGTCGAACGCGGCCAAGGCCTTCATGGCGCTGCTCGACAGCCACGCAGCGACCGCCTGAGCGCAGTCGGCCGGTCTTCCACACTACAGGGACGCGTCATCCGCCAAAGGTCTGGTACCGATGCCCAAATCAGCAAACCGTTTTCCGCGCCTGCCGCGCATCCACGCGGCAGCCCCCCAGGAGTCGGAGCAGACTTGGCAGAACGCTCCGCAACTGTTGGCCGCGCTCAATGGCGCGCGTCTGGGGGCGTGGTTGTGGGATATCGACAGTGGCCGGATCAGCTGGTCGCGGGCCACCCAGGCGCTGTTCGGCTTCGAACCCGATCGGCCCCTGCCCAACGACATCGACTACCTCGACCTGCTGCCCGAGGAGGACCGGGCCCGCACGCGCCAGATGTTCCAGGCCGTGGTCAATGGCGAACCCGTGGAACCGGCGATGCGCCATCGCATACGCTGGCCCGATGGCAGCGTGCATTGGCTGGAAGTCACAGGCAGCCTGACACACGCCCCTGACGGTCGCCCTCAAATGATCGGGGTCGTACGGGAAATCACCCGTCAACACGATCGGGAAACCGCACTGATCAACTCCGAGAAGCGCTTCGCCACGCTCTTTCACCTGAGCCCTAATGTCATTCTCTTGACCCGTCGCCAGGACGGCATGATCTTCGAGGTCAACCAGCATTTCGAAGACATGTTCGGCTGGCCCGGACACCAGGTCATCGGCAAGACCACCTTGGAGCTCGGGTTGTGGGTCAACCCTGAACTGCGCCATCAGGTGCTGGACAACACCCGAAACAGCAATGGCGGCCCACTGACCCTAGAGGTCCAGTTTCGCGCCAGCACCGGCAAGCTTCACGACGGCATCCTCTGCACCCAGAGTATCGAGCTCGAAGGCGTGACCTACCTGCTCAGCACCTTCGTCGATACCAGCGAACGCAAGCGCGCTGAACAAGCCCTCAAAGACAGCCAGGAACGCCTGGACCTGGCCCTGGATTCGGCGCAACTGGGCACCTGGGACTGGCACATCCCCAGCGGCATGCTCTACGGCTCGGCCCGCGCCGCACAGCTGCACGGCCTGCCCCCGGTGCCTTTCCACGAGTCGTTCGAGGCCTTCTTCGAAGGGGTCTCGGAGCACGAACGCAGCGTCATGCGCCAGACCTATCGCAGCCTGCGTGAGGGACCTGCGGGCAACTATCAGGTCACCTACCGCGTGCAACTGGACAACGGCCAGTCGCGTTACATCGAAAGCCGCGCCCGCCTCTATCGCGACGAACAGGGCAACCCCCTACGCATGGCCGGCACGTTGCTCGACATCACCGACCAAGTGGAACGTGAACAGCGCTTGAGCGCCTCTGAGGAAAAATTCGCCAGCCTGTTCCAGGTCAGCCCTGACCCGATTTGCGTCACCCGCCAGGACAATGGCCAGTTCATCGAGATCAACCGCGCCTTTACCCAGACTTTCGGTTGGAGCGCCGAACAGGTCATCGGCCGCACTGCCGAACAGATCGGTCTGTGGGCGGAGTCGGCGAAACGGGCACAACGCATCGAGCAAGTGATCCGGGAACGGGCATTGAGCAATGTGGCGGTGGTAGTCAATCACCACAACGGCTCGTCGCTGACATGCGTCATCTCCAGTTGCCAGATCACCGTCGACAACCAGCCCTGCAGCGTCACGACCTTGCGCGACATCACCCAACAGCAGCGCGCCGAGGCGGCCCTGAAGGCCAGCGAAGAGAAATTCGCCAAGGCTTTCCACTCAAGCCCCGACGCCATCACCCTGACCGAGCGCTCGACAGGCCGCTACCTCGAAGTCAACGATGGTTTCTGCCGACTGACCGGTTACAGCAGCGCCGAAGTGATCGGACGCACGGTCTATGAGATCGGCATCTGGGCTGACGACAAGCAACGCGCCGCCCTGCTCACCGAGCTGCGCGAACGTGGCAGGGTGCACCACCGTGAAATGCTGGGCCGCAACAAACGCGGCGACATCCTCACCGTGGAGGTTTCGGTGGAGCCGCTGAGCCTCAACGAGGCCGATTGCCTGCTGCTCACTGCCCGCGATGTGAGTCAACTGAAGAACGCCCAGGCGCAGATCCGCCACCTGGCTTATCACGACCCGCTGACCAACCTGCCCAACCGTGCCTTGCTGATGGACCGCCTCAGCCAACAGATCGCCCTGCTCAAACGCCACAATCTGCGCGGCGCGCTGCTGTTCCTGGACCTTGACCATTTCAAGCACATCAATGATTCGCTCGGTCACCCGGTGGGCGATACGGTGCTCAAGATCATCACCGCGCGCCTGGAGGCTAGCGTACGCCTGGAGGACACAGTGGCCCGCCTGGGTGGCGACGAGTTCGTGGTACTGCTCAGCGGCCTGGAGGGCAGTCGCGATCAAGTGGAAGCGAAAGTCCGCGACCTGGCCGATACCCTGCGCGAACTACTCGCCGAGCCTATGTCCCTCGATGGCCAGCGCCTGCAGGTCACACCCAGTATCGGCGTGGCGCTGATACCCGACCATGGCGCGACCCCCGCCGACCTGCTCAAACGCGCCGACATCGCCCTGTATCGAGCCAAGGACTCCGGGCGCAACACCACACAACTGTTCCACACCAGCATGCAAAAGGCCGCCAGCGAACGCCTGCGCATGGAAACCGACCTGCGCCTGGCCTTGGCCCGCGGCGAACTCGCCCTGCACTTCCAGCCGCAAGTGGACGCCCGCGACAATCGCATCGTCGGTGCCGAGGTACTGCTGCGCTGGCATCACCCGCAACTGGGCCAGCAGCCACCCTCGCAATTCATCCAGGTGCTTGAAGAGAGCGGCCTGATCCTTGAAGTGGGCAGCTGGATCCTTGACGAAGCCTGCGATGCCTGCGCGCGCATGCTCGAGGATGGACTGATCGATGCCGATGATTTCAGCCTGTGCGTGAATATCAGCCCCCGGCAGTTCCGTCAGAACGATTTCGTCGAACGGGTGCTGCGCAGCCTCGACGACTACCGCCTGCCACGGCGCATGCTGAAGCTGGAGATTACCGAAGGCATCGTTATCCAGAATCTGGAGGACACCATTAGCAAGATGCGCGAACTCAAGCGTTACGGGGTGAGTTTCGCCATGGATGACTTCGGCACCGGCTATTCTTCTCTGACCTACCTCAAGCGCCTACCCGTCGATGCCCTGAAGATCGACCAGACCTTCGTGCGGGACGCCCCGATCGACCCCAACGATGCCGAGATCGTCCGCGCCATCGTGGCCATGGCCCGTAGCCTGGATCTGGCGGTGATCGCAGAAGGGGTCGAACAGTCCGATCAGCTAGAGTTTCTCGAGCGCCAGGGTTGCTACCTCTACCAGGGCTACCTGCACAGCCGCCCGCTGCCCTTGCCAGAGTTTCGCCAGATGTTGATGGAGGCACCGGCGGATTATTGATTTCCCTGCACGCATCATCAGATACAAAAAAAGGGCACCCGAAGGTGCCCTTTTTTCACTCTGCCGAACTTAGTTCAGCGCTGGCTGCTCGCCATTGATCGGGATGCGCTTTGGCTTGGCCTCTTCCGGCACGATGCGCAGCAAATCGATGCTGAGCAGACCGTTGGCCAGGCCCGCGGACTTCACTTCGATGTGGTCAGCCAGGCGGAAAGACAGCTTGAAGGCCCGTTGGGCAATGCCCTGGTGCAGATAGGTGACGCCTTCGGTGCTGTTGTCGCGCTTGCCACCGATAACGGTCAGGACGCCTTTTTCGACCTGCAGGTCGAGGTCCTGCTCCTGGAAACCGGCTGCGGCAACCACGATGCGATAGTGGTCATCGCCATGTTTTTCCACGTTGTAGGGAGGGTAGCTGCTACCCGCCTCGTTACGTGCCGCGGATTCGAACAGATCGTTGAAACGGTCGAAACCAACGGAATGACGGAACAGTGGAGCGAGAGAGAAAGCGGTAGTCATGGTCATGAACTCCTGAGATTCAGCAAGTTAAGTCACTACGCGACCCGGCTTCGGCATCGCGTACTCAAGAGATAGGGCCCGACAAGAGGGTTTCAAGAGGTCATCCAAAAATTTTTTCGAAGCCATGCCAGCGTCGGCTGGCACGGGACCAGCCGGCATTGCATGCTCAGGCAACGCAGGCGTCCAGCGCTAGCGCCTGCTCTACGCCTAGCAACCGGCTGATGCGCTGGCAATCATCCTCACGCCGCAGTTCGGCAAACAACACCACTGCCTCGGGATAACTACGGGTCAGCATGGCCAGCCACTGCTTCAAGCGCCCGGGCGCATAACGCGGCGACAGTTTGGCCTGAGCCTGACGCCAGAATTCACGCAGCAGCGGCATCAGGTCGTCCCAGGTCATCGGTCGGTAGTCCCGCCCGTCGCGAGCCGCGGCGATCTGCAAGCCCAGGTCCGGCCGCGACACCAGACCACGGCCGAGCATGATGTCTTCGGCCCCGCTGACTTGGCGGCAACGCCGCCAATCATCGACGGTCCAGATTTCGCCATTGGCGAACACCGGCACTTTCACCACATCCTGCACCCGCGCCACCCATTCCCAATGGGCCGGCGGCTTGTAGCCCTCAACCTTGGTCCGGGCGTGCACCACCAGATGTTCGGCTCCACCTTCGGCCAGCGCAGTGGCGCATTCCAGGGCACCGTCCGGACTGTCGAAGCCTAGCCGCATCTTCGCGGTCACCGGAATGTGGGCCGGTACCGCACGACGAACCTCGTGGACGATGGCATGCAGCAACTCGGGCTCCTTGAGCAGCACCGCGCCACCTCGAGACTTGTTCACCGTCTTGGCCGGGCAACCGAAGTTCAGGTCGATCACCGGCGCGCCCAGCTCGCAGGCCAGCACGGCGTTGTCGGCCAGACAGGCCGGATCCGAACCCAGCAATTGCACGCGCATCGGCACCCCGGCTGCCGTCCGCGCGCCCTGGCGCAGCTCAGGCGCCAGCTTGTCGAACGACGAGGCCGGCAGCAGGCGATCACAGACACGGATGAACTCGGTGACACACCAATCGATGCCGCCCACCCGGGTCAGGACGTCGCGCAGGATGTTGTCTACCAGCCCCTCCATGGGGGCCAGGGCAATTTGCATGTCAGGGTCTCGGCGAAAAAGGCGGCAGTCTAGCAAAAAAGACTGCCGGATCAGGCACCGGCCAGCGCCGGGCCGTAGCCTTCGATAAATTCTGCAGGCATGCGCTTGGGCTTGCCGCTGGACAACTCGATACAGGCAAAGGTGGTTTGCGCTCGCAATAGGGTGACGCCGTCACGCGGGCGCTTGAGCTGAAAGCGGCGGGTCATGCGTAGGCGCTGGTCCCAGTCGATGATCCAGGTGGCCAATTGCAACTCGTCGTCTTCATAGGCGGCGGCGAGGTAGTCGATCTCGTGGCGGACCACGGCCATGGCACGGTCCAGGCGGCGGTACTCGGCCAGATCCAGCCCCAGCCGCTGCGAATGACGCCAAGCGCAACGCTCCAGCCAGGTGACGTAGACCGCATTGTTGGCATGGCCGAGGCCGTCGATGTCCTCGGTGCCGACGCGAAGATCAATGATGAATGGCGATGCCAGATCCCAGCTCATGCCCGCTCCCCTTGGTCAGTGATCGGGCAGAGTGTACCGGATGCTCAGGCGCTTTGCCGCGCTCCTTGTGACGTGCGCGCCAGCAGCTCAAGCACCGCCTGATTCACCCGCGGATCAGCCAGCACACGCTGATGGCCACCCTCCTCCAACAACATCAGGCGGCTGTCGAACCAGGCGTTGTGGATGGCCTGAGCCTCACTGACCGGCACCAGGATATCGTCGCAGGCATGCACCACCAGGCCAGGCACGTCCAACTGGTAGCCGCTGACATCCAGCCGCGAGATCTGCACGCCAACTTCCTGCTCGACCTGGCGGATGAACGCTGCTCTAGCCCGCGCCGGTAGCCCCAGGCGATGGGCAAAACCTCGCAATACACCAAGCAATTGCGCCGGCGCAGCGATGCTCACCGCGGCCTCGGCACGCAGCCCCCATTGCAGAGCCAGCAGCATACTGGCCCCGCCCATGGAATGCCCCACCACCGCACGCAGCGGCGGCAATTCGGCAGCCGCCTCCAGCAAGGCGCGGGCAAACAGCCCTACATGGGCATGCTGCCCGGGAGACTGCCCGTGACCCGGCCCCTCAAGTGACACCACGGTGTGCCCGGCCGCTACGAGTGCCTCGATCAGGGCTGCGAACTGAGTGGGCCGACCTTCCCAACCGTGCATCATCAACACGGTCGGCCCCTTGCCCCAGCGCAAGGCCGAGAGCCCAAAACGCAGGGTGATGCGCTCGGCCCTGGCCAACAGGGGCAGTTCCCATTGCCGAGGCGGCAAAGGACGCGGGGTCATGAATGCGCGACGCATCTTGCCGGCGACATGCTCTGGGGCCAGGCGACCCAGAGTGCCATTGACGCCACGAATCCAGCTCAGAGTAGTCATCACCTTGCTCCAGAGGTCGGTTAGCTCAGATCACCGCCGATTTGGCGGCGCGCAGGATACGGTCGGACAGCTCGCTATCACCCAAGGCCCGCGCCAAGGTCAATCCGCCAATCATCAGGGATAGATCGGCAAAGGCCTTGTCGATGTCTTCTGGGCGATCAACCATTTGCGCGGTCATCAACTCGAGGTGCTCGGCCAACACCTCACGGAAGGTTTCGGGCAGGCGCTGCATCTCGCTCAGGGCAGTGGGCAGTGGACAGGCGTGCTCATGGGCATCGCGGTGCTTGCGCGACAAGTAGAACGCTGCCACCAGCGCACGTCGCCCTGCCCCATCGACGCTCGGGTCCACTTGGGCAAGCAAGGCTCGGCGCTCACAAAGCAACTGGCGAAATGCCTCGAGCATCAGCTCGTCCTTGCTGTCGAAATGGGCGTAGAAGCCCCCGACTGTCAGCCCGGCGGCCCCCATCACCTGACTTACGCTAGGGTCGGCGGGGCCTTGTTGAATCAAGGCACTGCGGGCTGCCGCCAGGATGCGCTCGCGGGTCTTGCTCTTCTTGTCACTCATGGCAACCTCGGAAATATTATGATCGGAATATTATTCCCATAATATTTTTTTGCAAGCAGAAAACCGCCATCCCGTCTGGAGGACTGCTTTTTTCGAGGCAGAAAAACAAAAGGCCCATTCAATATGCGAATGAGCCTTTAAAGTCCCGCAAAACGCGGGTAAAAGTGGCGTCCCCTAGGGGACTCGAACCCCTGTTACCGCCGTGAAAGGGCGGTGTCCTAGGCCACTAGACGAAGGGGACGTGAACCTTCGTGCAGATCCGCTGATGCAGACCTTGGCAGAATTGGTGGAGCTAAGCGGGATCGAACCGCTGACCTCCTGCATGCCATGCAGGCGCTCTCCCAGCTGAGCTATAGCCCCAAAGTGAAAACAAAAGGCCCATCCAAACATGAGAATGAGCCTTTCAACTCCCGCAAAGCGCGGGTAAAAGTGGCGTCCCCTAGGGGACTCGAACCCCTGTTACCGCCGTGAAAGGGCGGTGTCCTAGGCCACTAGACGAAGGGGACAACAACCTTCGTGCCGATCCGTTTCCACGGACCGCGGCAAATTGGTGGAGCTAAGCGGGATCGAACCGCTGACCTCCTGCATGCCATGCAGGCGCTCTCCCAGCTGAGCTATAGCCCCACGATGTCGCGCTGAGCTGAAGTGCTGGCTGGGTGCCTTGCGCTTCGTTTTGCTCATCGCTGTGGACGGGGCGCATATTAAGTTCCGATTGCAGGGCTGTCAAACAAATTTTTGAAAATACCCAAAAATTTTTTCACAGATAACAATCACTTACCGCCCTGCCCTGAGGAACCCGCAACGCCGCGCCCGTAGGAGCAGGTTTGTCCGCGAATGCCGAGGTGAATGCACCTTCGTATACGCGGGCCAACCCGCCCCCACAGCTCAACGACGAGCCTCGGAAAGCTGTCAGGCGATGCTCGCCAGCAGTTTTTCCCATTCCTTGTTTTCTTTCTTCGACACGCCACCGAGCAAGTCCAACGCCTGGCGCAGACGGTAACGGGTCAGGTCAGGGCCGAGGATTTCCATGGCATCGAGCACCGATACCGAGCTGGCTTGGCCCGTGACGGCCGCGAACATCAGCGGCATGGCGTCACGCAGTTTCAACTCAAGGGCATCGACCACCGCCTGGATGCAGCCGGTGATACGGTCCTTCTCCCACTGGCGCAAGCTTTCAAGCTTCCACAGGATCAATTGCATGACCTGGCGCACCTGATCGGCGGACAGCTTCTTGCTCTCGAACAGCTTGGCATCGAGCTTGAGGGCACCTTCGAAGAAGAAGCCGCCCAGCGCAGCGATCTGGCTGAAGGTCTCGACCCGGCCCTGCACGTGTGGCGCGATCTTCATCATATAGTCGCTGTTGAAGGCCCACTTCTGCACGCGTGCGGCGAACTCTTCCACCGGCAGCTCGCGCAGCCACTGGCCATTGAGCCAGGACAGCTTTTCGATGTCGAAGATCGGACCACCCAGGGAGATGCGCGACAGGTCGAAGTGCTCGACCATCTCGGCCAGGGAGAACTTCTCGCGCTCGTCCGGCATCGACCAGCCCATGCGGCCCAAGTAGTTGAGCATGGCTTCAGGCATGAAGCCCATGCGCTCGTAGAACGTCACCGAGGTGGGGTTCTTGCGCTTGGACAGTTTGGATTTATCGGGGTTGCGCAGCAGCGGCATGTAGCAGAGCTTGGGCTGCTCCCAGCCGAAGTACTCGTACAGCTTGATCAATTTCGGCGCCGACGGCAGCCACTCCTCACCACGCAGGACGTGGGTGATGCCCATCAGATGGTCATCGACCACGTTGGCCAGGAAGTAGGTCGGCAGGCCGTCGTTTTTCATCAACACCTGCATATCCATGCGATCCCATGGGATCTCGACGTCGCCACGGAGCATGTCAGGAACCACGCAGACACCTTCGCTCGGCACCTTCATGCGGATCACATGGGGTTCGCCGGCGTCCAGTCGTCGCTGCACTTCCTCGGCGCTCAGCAACAGCGCGCGGCCGTCATAGCGCGGGGTCTCACCACGGGCCATCTGCTCGGCACGCATCTGCTCCAGCTCTTCAGCGGTGCAGAAGCAATAGAAAGCGTGGCCGGCATCGACCAGTTGCTTGGCGTACTTGGCGTAGATCTCACCGCGCTCGCTCTGCCGGTATGGACCGTGGGGGCCGCCGACGTCCGGGCCTTCGTTCCATTCGATGCCGAGCCAACGCAGGGCGTCGAAGATCTGCTGCTCAGACTCACGGGTCGAGCGCAACTGGTCGGTATCTTCGATACGCAGGATGAACTCACCGCCGTGCTGCTTGGCAAAGCAGTAGTTGAACAGGGCGATGTAGGCGGTGCCGACATGGGGATCGCCGGTGGGCGATGGCGCGATGCGCGTGCGAACGGTGGTCATGGAGAGTCTCGAACGAAAGATGAAACAAAGGCGGGATGTTAGCAGGGAGCGGGCGTCCGGCTCCAGCAATGGCGCGATTGTCACTTGTGAGGGCGCCAGTACTGGCTGTTAAATTTACTTACATTTCTGGAACCATAGTACCCATGCCCGCCCAGCTCAAACGTCGCCTGTTGATCTTCTTCACCCTGGTCCTGCTCGTCGCCCTCGCCTTCCTGGCCCATTGGTACTTCAAGGGCCGCTTCTACGAGAGCACCGACAATGCCTATGTCCAAGGTGAAATCACGCGCATCTCAAGCCAGCTCGGTGCCCGCATCGACAACGTCCTGGTCGAGGACAACCAGCATGTGACCAAGGGCGAGCTCCTGGTTCACCTGGAACGGGCCGATTTCGAACTGGCCGTCGAGCGCGCCCGGGCAGCCCTAGCCACCCGCGAAGCCGAACGTGAGCAGGCGCAAAGCCGGCTGACCCAGCAAGGCAGCCTGATCGCGGCCGGCCAAGCCCAGGTGGCCGCCAACCAGGCGACCTTCAACCGCTCGCAACTAGACCTCAACCGCGCCCAAGCCTTGCGTAAGCCGGGTTTTGTCTCTGAGGAACGTGTCACTACTCTCTCGGCGGAGAGTCACGTGGCCCGCTCCCAAGTCGACAAGGCCCAGGCCGATCTGCAAAGCCAGCGCCAGCAGGTCAATGCCTTGAGCGCTGACCTCAAGCGCCTCGATGCGCAGATCGCCAATGCTCGTGCCGACCTGGCCCAGGCCGAGCTGAACCTGAGCCGCTGCGAAATCCGCGCGCCGATCAGCGGCACCATCGGCCAACGCAACGCACGCAATGGACAGGTAGTGCAAGCTGGTGCCTACCTGCTATCGATCGTTCCGGATGAAGACATCTGGGTGCAGGCCAACTTCAAGGAGACCCAGATTGGCCGCATGCACCCAGGGCAACGCGCAGAGCTGGTGTTCGACAGCTACCCGGATACCCCAATAGAAGGCCAGGTGAACAGCCTGTTCGCCGCCTCCGGGGCACAGTTCAGCCTGCTGCCGCCGGACAACGCCACCGGCAATTTCACCAAGGTGGTCCAACGTATCCCGGTGAAGCTCACCTTTGCCGCGGACAACCCGCTGCATGGACGTATCCGTCCGGGCATGTCGGTAACCGTGACCGTTGACCTGCGCGATGCGGACGAAGGCCAAGATGGCCGGTGACGCGCTGATACGCCCCACTGCGGAGCCAAGCCGTCGCGACTGGATCGCGGTGATGAGCGCGATGCTCGGGGCCTTCATGGCGGTGCTGGATATCCAGATCACCAACTCATCGCTCAAAGACATTCAGGGCGCGCTTTCGGCCACCCTTGAGGAAGGCTCATGGATCTCCACCTCGTATCTTGTGGCGGAGATCATCATGATCCCTCTTACCGCCTGGCTGGTGCAACTGCTCTCGGCCCGGCGCTTGGCGGTCTGGGTGTCACTGGGATTTCTCGCTTCCTCGCTGCTGTGCTCCATGGCCTGGAACCTGGAGAGCATGATCTTTTTTCGCGCTCTTCAGGGTTTCACCGGCGGCGCCCTGATCCCCCTGGCGTTCACCCTTACGCTCATCAAGCTGCCGGAGCACCAACGCGCCAAGGGCATGGCCATGTTTGCCATGACGGCCACGTTCGCCCCGTCGATCGGCCCGACACTGGGCGGCTGGCTGACCGAGAACTGGGGCTGGGAGTACATCTTTTATATCAATGTGCCACCAGGCATCGTGATGATCGCGGGCCTACTCTATGGTCTTGAGAAGAAAGAGGCCCATTGGGACCTGCTCAAGCGCACCGATTACGCCGGCATCGTCACGCTGGGGCTGGGCCTGGGCTGCTTGCAAGTGTTTCTAGAGGAAGGCCATCGCAAGGATTGGCTAGAGTCGAACCTGATCGTCAGCCTCGGCACGGTAGCACTGATCAGCCTGATCACGTTTGTCATCCTGCAGTTCTCCAGACCTCACCCGCTGATCAACCTGCGCATCCTCGGCAACCGCAATTTCGGGCTCAGCAGCGTGGCAAGCTTGGGGATGGGCGTAGGGTTGTATGGCTCGATCTACTTGTTGCCGCTGTACCTGGCGCAGGTCCAGGGCTACAACGCCTTGCAGATCGGCGAGGTGATCATGTGGATGGGGTTGCCGCAGCTGTTCCTGATTCCGCTGGTGCCGCTGCTGATGAAGGTGATTCCGCCCAAGGTCCTCTGCGCACTGGGCTTTTGCCTGTTCGGACTGGCCAGCTTCGGCTCAGGCGTATTGAACCCTGATTTTGCCGGGCCGCAATTCGATCAAATCCAGATCATCCGTGCCGTGGGGCAGCCGATGATCATGGTGACCATCTCGCTTATCGCCACCGCCTACATTCTGCCGGAAGACGCCGGCTCAGCGTCGAGCCTGTTCAACATCCTGCGCAATCTGGGCGGGGCGATCGGTATCGCCCTGCTGGCGACACTGCTGGACGCGCGAACCAAGGTGTATTTCGATTACCTGCGAGAATCAGTGGTGCCAAGCAATCCACAGGTGGCCGAACGGCTATCGCAGTTGGCCGAGCGGTTGGGCAGCGATGACGCGGCGCTGGGCAAACTGAGCGAGATCACCCACCAGCAAGCGCTGATCATGGCCTACAACGACGCCTTCCACTGGGTTGGCTTGGGACTGGTGGTGAGCATGGTGGCCGTGTTGCTGACCCGCAAGTTGCCACCGGGAATGAAGCCGGGCGAGGCCCATTGAATGGGTGTCGCCTGCCCTTTTCGCGGGCAAACCCGCGAAGAAGTCTTACAGGCACTCGAGCGATCAACTCACTATTAATCGATCGCGCAGTTGGGTGATCTCGTCGCGCAATTGGGCGGCCGCCTCGAACTCCAGGTCGCGGGCGTACTGGAACATCTTCTCTTCCAATTGCTTGATGCGCTTGGTGATCTGCGCCGGCGTCTGCAACTCAGCCTCGTTGCGGGCGCTCTCTTGCGCTGCCTTGGCCATGCTCTTGCGCTTCTTGCTGCGTCCGCCCGGAACGCTTGCGCCTTCCATGATGTCGGTGATGTCCTTGACCACGCCTTTGGGCACGATGCCGTGGGCCAGGTTGAATTCGATCTGCTTGGCCCGGCGTCGCTCGGTCTCGTCGATGGCCCGTTGCATGGAGCCGGTGACCTGGTCGGCATAAAGGATCGCCTTGCCGTTGAGGTTACGTGCGGCGCGGCCGATGGTCTGGATCAGGGAGCGTTCCGAACGCAGGAAACCTTCCTTGTCGGCATCCAGGATGGCCACCAGGGACACCTCGGGCATGTCCAGGCCCTCGCGCAAAAGGTTGATGCCCACCAGCACGTCGAATGTACCCAAGCGCAGGTCACGGATGATCTCGACCCGTTCGACAGTATCGATGTCCGAGTGCAGGTAGCGTACCCGCACGTCGTGATCGGCCAGGTAGTCGGTAAGGTCCTCGGCCATGCGCTTGGTCAGGGTGGTGGCCAGCACCCGCTCGCCAGCACCCACGCGCTTGCGGATTTCCGACAGCAGGTCATCGACCTGGGTCAGGGCCGGCCGCACCTCCACCTGCGGATCCACTAGGCCGGTGGGGCGCACCACCTGCTCCACCACCCGCCCGGCGTGCTCGGCCTCGTACGGACCGGGGGTGGCCGAGACGAAGATGGTCTGCGGGCTGACGGCCTCCCACTCGTCAAAGCGCATGGGGCGGTTGTCCAGGGCCGATGGCAGACGGAAGCCGTACTCCACCAGAGTTTCTTTGCGCGAGCGGTCGCCCTTGTACATCGCACCGACCTGGGGAACGCTGACGTGGGATTCATCGATAACCAGCAACGCGTCCGCCGGCAGGTAGTCGTACAGGGTCGGTGGCGGCGCGCCGGCCGGTCGGCCGGACAGGTAGCGCGAGTAGTTTTCGATGCCGTTGCAGTAACCAAGCTCGAGGATCATCTCCAGGTCAAAGCGGGTGCGCTGCTCCAGACGCTGGGCCTCTACCAGCTTGTTCGCCTTCTGTAGGTAGTCCAGGCGGTCCTTGAGTTCTTCCTTGATGCCCTCCACTGCCTCGAGCAAGGTCTCGCGTGGCGTGACGTAGTGGCTCTTGGGGTAGAAGGTGAAGCGCGGCAGCTTACGGAAGACCTCGCCGGTGAGCGGGTCGAATGCGGCGATGTTCTCCACCTCATCGTCGAACAGCTCGATGCGGATGGCCTCAAGGTCCGATTCGGCCGGGAAGATATCCACCACATCCCCACGCACGCGGAAAGTGGCACGGGCGAAGTCCATCTCGTTGCGGGTGTATTGCAGGTCCGCCAGGCGGCGCAGCAGTGCGCGCTGGTCGAGTTTATCGCCACGATCGACGTGCAGGACCATCTTCAGGTAGGTCTCGGGGCTACCCAGGCCGTAGATGCAGGACACCGTGGTGACAATGATCGCGTCGCGGCGTTCCAGCAAGGCTTTGGTAGCCGACAGTCGCATCTGCTCGATGTGATCGTTGATCGAGGCGTCCTTCTCGATGAAGGTGTCGGACGAGGGCACGTAGGCCTCAGGCTGGTAGTAGTCGTAGTAGGAGACGAAATACTCCACTGCGTTGTTCGGAAAGAACGCCTTGAACTCGCCGTACAACTGCGCCGCCAGGGTCTTGTTCGGTGCCAGTACCAGGGTCGGACGCTGCACCTGCTGGATGACATTGGCGATGCTGAAGGTCTTGCCCGAGCCGGTCACGCCCAGCAGGGTCTGGTGCGAAAGCCCAGCCTCGATGCCTTCGACCATCAGTCGGATGGCTTCGGGCTGGTCGCCGGCCGGCTGGAAACGGGTGACGAGTTGGAACTCGGACATGACGGACCTCGCGGTAACGCAGCAACTGTAAATTTAGCCAGTAGTCTATACCCAAATGCGCTCGCCCAGGACCAGAATCAAGGTCAAGCTGCGAACGCGCATTACAGTGGACCGGGCAATTCGACCAATGGTTGAAAAATATTCGCACAAAAGCCCGGAAAACCTGCGCCAGACTGTCGCGGTGACCGATGGGTATCACTATACTGACTCCCCGTTTGCGCACCACTTCTGTGCACTCGGCCGGAGTGTGCGCGTCCTATCACTCTCCAATCAGAGCCAAGGTAACAATGAGCCTGTTTTCCGCTGTCGAGCTGGCACCCCGCGACCCCATCCTGGGCCTCAACGAAGCATTCAACGCCGACCCACGTACCGACAAGGTCAACCTGGGCGTAGGCGTGTACTGCAATGAGGAAGGCCGCATTCCGCTGCTGCGCGCCGTGATCGAAGCCGAGACCCAGCGTGCTGCCCAGCACGCCTCGCGCGGCTACCTGCCGATCGATGGTATCGCCACCTACGACCAGGCCGTACAGAAGCTGCTGTTCGGCGCCGAGTCGCCACTGCTGGCCGCTGGCCGCGTGGTCACCGTACAGGCCGTTGGCGGTACCGGTGCTCTGAAAATCGGCGCCGACTTCCTCAAGCGTATTTCGCCCAACGCCGTCGTAGCCATTAGCGATCCGAGCTGGGAAAACCACCGCGCCCTGTTCGAAAGCGCTGGCTTCCCGGTGCAGAACTACCGCTACTACGATGCGCCGAGCAATGACGTCAACCGCACTGGCATGCTCGAGGACCTGAACAATCTGCCTTCCGGCTCCATCGTCGTGCTGCACGCCTGCTGCCATAACCCGACCGGCGTCGACCTGACCCTGGACGATTGGAAAAACGTTCTGGACGTCGTCAAAGCCAAGGGCCACGTGCCCTTCCTGGACATGGCCTACCAGGGCTTCGGTGACGGCATCGCTGAGGACGCCTTCGCGGTGCGCCTGTTCGCCGAGTCGGGCATGGAGTTCTTCGTTTCCAGCTCGTTCTCCAAGTCGTTCTCGCTGTACGGCGAGCGCGTTGGTGCGCTGTCGATCGTCACCGCCTCGAAAGACGAAAGCACCCGTGTGCTGTCGCAGGTCAAGCGTGTCATCCGCACCACCTACTCCAACCCGCCGACTCACGGCGCGACCATCGTCGCCACCGTGCTCAACAACGCTGAACTGCGCCAAATGTGGGAAGCGGAGCTGGGAGAGATGCGCGAGCGTATCCACGGCATGCGCAAGCAGATGGTCGAGCTGCTGGCCCAGTACGGCGCCAAGCGCGACTTCAGCTTCGTGAGCCGCCAGGTGGGCATGTTCTCCTATTCGGGCCTGACCGTTGAACAAGTGGCCCGCCTGAAGAACGACTTCGGTATCTATGCCCTGGACACTGGCCGTATCGCCGTTGCCGCGTTGAACCAGAGCAACATCCACGTCGTCACCAAGGCCATCGTCGAAGTGCTGTAACTCATTGATTGCTCAGGGGGAAGCTTGACTTCCCCCTGGCGATCAGTAAGATACGCGCAGATTCCGCGATAGCTCAGTCGGTAGAGCAAATGACTGTTAATCATTGGGTCCCTGGTTCGAGTCCAGGTCGCGGAGCCAAACATTGAAAAAACCTCCAGACGCGCAAGCACTGGAGGTTTTTTCGTTTCTGCCGTTGCGTTCTATTTCAGTGGCTCGGTGACAGGTTTGCCCTCATCGACCAGACTCCAAACCAGCAGCTTGGCGGGCCGGCTCTGGCTGGCGTTACGCGACACACTGTGCACGGTACCCGGTGCCTCGTACCAGTACTCCCCTGCCTTGTAGATCCTTTCTCGCTCATCATTGAGCTTGGAAGCCACCGCCCCCTCGAGTACATAGGCCATAACCGCGCCAGGGTGCTGATGGGCCGGCGAGGCCTGTCCCGGTGCATAACTGACGGTGAGCATGACGGCTTTTTTGCCAGGCGCATTGCTGGGAAGCCGCTCTTGCAGGATCTTGACCTGATTGGGCTGCTCACCGTGGGCCCAGGCTGGCGCTTGTAGGCCCCAAAGGCCGAAGGACAGCAGCAAGACGAGGGAGTGATGGAGGGTTTTCATGGGTTTCTCCTGATGGGCGATTGCCAGCAGGTTATGTCCCGATGCGCTAGGGGCAAATGGCCAATTCAGCGAAAAAGCAGGAGGCCGATCGGCGTCGATCCTGGGCCGCTGTGCGCCCCATATCAACCTTCAGCTCTTCAAGGCCGACCGATCGGATAGAACTCGCCGCTACTCCAGACACCCAGCCACACTTGTCCGTCGATCTCGCGCGGCACCGCCAACTCGACCAATTGGTAGAATACGTTGCGGTGAATCAACGCCTCGAGGTTGCTGCGCATGAGGATATAAGGCGAAGGTTCCTGGGTTCGCGAATCGATTTCGACACGTAGGGGATGGTCCTTGCCAGCAGCGACCTGATCGTCGACGTTACTGGTAAAGCGCAGCACCTGTTGCTCGCCGCTGCCTTCCACATCCAGCGTGACAGCGACGAACGGTGCGTCATCGACGCGGATGCCGACCTTCTCCACCGGGGTAACCAGAAAATAGTCATCGCCGTCGCGGCGAATGATGGTGGAGAACAACCGCACCATCGGCTTGCGCCCGATAGGTGTGCCCAGGTAATACCACGTGCCATCCCGGGCGATGCGCATGTCGATGTCGCCGCAGAAGTCCGGGTTCCATAGATGCACCGGCGGCAAGCCCTTCTCCTTGGGGATCTGCGCCAGAAGATCGTTGGCCTTGCCGCTACCTGTCATGCCCCTGCCCTCAACGACTCATACCCACGAGACTACGAGCGTAATCGCGCATGGGCTGAGCAAGCAAATCTTCCGGCGCATTGTCGTGGAACGTCAACAAACCGCCACGGCTCTTGATACGTACGGTGTCGATCAGATAGCGAGTGCTAGTCTCGATCAGCATCATCTGTACCACGCCAGTGTCCACGCCCAAACGATCCACAGCCTGCTCGTCATACCATTCGTCCCCATTACCGATGCGGTCGTCGCTACGAGCGAAGCGAGTGTACAGGACGTAATCGGCCCCAACCGAGCGCGCCTCGGCAATCGCCTCCTCCAGCCCCAACGGCCCCTGTGCACGACGTACCAGCGGGAAGTACTCGACAAAATTCTTGTAGGCTTCCTCGGCCACAGCGTTCTGGCGTGGAACCGGACCTTTGGCCGGCGGTACGAAGTGGCCTTGGCCGATGAAGATGAACGAATCTGGTTGCAGACGCACCGACAGGCTGCGCCGAGTCTCGCTGTGATCCAGCAGCCCAGCATCGCTCATGTGGTACCGAACGCCTTCTCCCATATCACTGACATTCATGCAGCCGCCCAACGCCATCAGGGCGAGCGACAAGACCAGGCTACGCATCATTCCTCCAGAACCCGGCGACGAAAAACCGGCGAATAGCCGCCAGATGCAGCTTTTGCGCCAGAATCAACCGCCGATCACTTTCATGATCGTCACCCCACCGGAAAACGCCACATCCTGCTTGTCCGCCAAAGCCTTGACCAATAACCGCTGCAGGCTGGGAAGCGCCTGGTGACGCGGCTTGTCGAGCAAATCGCCGACAAAATGCCGATTGCCCGATGACAAGCAGCCATGCAGCCAGCCCGTGGAGGACAACCGCAGGCGTGAGCAGGTTCGGCAAAATGGCACGCTCTCGTTGGCAATCACGCCGAAATGCCCTTTGCCGGGAATGCGATAACGCATCGCAGTGGCATCGATAGGGGCACTCGCCTGTTGATAGGCATGAACCTGGCCGATCAACCCAAGCAGTTGCTCCAGGCTCACGAACTGCTGCAGAAAAGCGTTGTGATCGCGGGCCAGATGCCCCATGCGCATGAGCTCGATGAAGCGCAGCTCGTATCCTCGCTCCAGGCAATAATCCAGTAGCGGCAACACCTGATCGAGGTTCTGCCCACGCATCGGCACCATGTTCACTTTGATGCTCATACCAGCGGCACTGGCTTGCGCCATGCCGGTCAACACGCTCTGCAGGTCACCTCCGCGCGCAATTCGGCGAAACGCCTGCGGATCGAGGGTATCGAGGGAAACATTCAGGCGGCGAATACCAGCATCTAGCAACAGCGGCAGCTTGCGTGAAAGCAACTGGCCATTGGTGGTCAGTCCGATCTCGGCCAGCCCCAGCTTGGCCACCGACTCCAGAAAGCCTTCCAAGCGGGGACTGACCAAGGGCTCCCCCCCGGTAATCCGTAGTCGCTCGATGCCAGCCGCCTCGACCAGGTAGGCTACGCCGCGGGCCAGGGTTTGCGCCGGGAGTTCATCCTGTGCCGCCACCAGGCGCTTGCCATCAGGCACACAGTAGGTACAGGCGTAGTTGCAAGCAGCCGTCAGGCTGACACGCAGGTTGCGAAAACGCCTACCTTGACGATCGACGATCATGAATGACTCCGGCATGGAAGAATCGGGCCTGCAAAACCTGACTCAAAAATCAGGTTTTTGCAAGCCTCAATGCCGGACGGTGCAGGGAAAGGCCGGTCAGACCTTCAGTTTGCGATTTCCGGGTCGCGTTTGCGCTTGTTGCCCATGCGTACGCCGATGTCCATGAGGAACTGGAAGAAACCTTCCTGATCCTCCAGTACATTGCTCCAGAAGGGTGAGTGGTACAGCGCAACGGCGCCATGCACCAACGCCCAGGCGGCGCAATAGTGGAAGTATGGCGGCACGTCCTCGAGCTTGCCCTCGCTGATGCGCCCCTTGATCAAGAGGGTCAGGCGATCGAAATTGGAGGCACGGATGCGGTGCAGTTCGTCGACCATCTCCGGCACCTGGTTGCCCTTGACCACTTTCTCTTCCAGGCGGTCGAACAGCCGGTAGCGCTGCGGATCGCGCATGCGGAACTCGAAATAGGCGCGCGACAGGGCCTCCTTGTCACGGTCGACGTCGTCCGAATGCAACAGCGCGTTCAGGTCACGCTCATAGTCGAGCATCAGGCGCAGGTATATCTCCGCCTTGGACTTGAAGTGCTTGTAGATCGTGCCTTTGCCGATGCCCACGGCGTCGGCGATCATCTCGACGGTGACGCTGTCTTCCCCTTGTTCGAGAAACAGCTTGAGCGCGGTATCGAGGATCTCTTGTTCGCGGCGGCGAAACTCACGGACCTTACGAGGTTCTTTCTGCATAGGAAGGACTGGATGACAATCGAAGCGGATTATTATGCCTAACTTGCAGGAAATTGCACGGATCATCCAAGCATCTGTGTATCACGATACGTGCAAGGAAGCCCTCAAGCCCTTGGAAAATACGCCCAGCCATACAGGGATGGCCCAATGGTTCCAAGGCGTATTCCAAATCTGTTTAAAAAACGACCAGTTGTCGCTGGCACTGTGCCAAACCTGACCAATACTTGGAGTGTTGGCGCGGCGCATCCCCCCAAGTGGCGCGTCAATAAAGGTGCCCAGGGACCGCGGTACCTTTGTTTTACTCCTAATGGTCTTAACCCGGATTCCCCCCCCAGAACCCGGGTTTTTTTTGCCCGGATCCCCATGCGCGTTGCAGGGTCAGGGCACTCGGATCAACCAGCCACCCGCGCCAGCGGGAACAGTCGCTTGAAGTTGGCTGTGGTCTGCTCGGCCAAATGGGCATAGCTGACACCTCGCAGCGACGCCACGTACTCGGCTACTTCACGCACGTATTGCGGCAGATTCGGCTTGCCCCGGTATGGAATCGGCGCAAGGTATGGCGAGTCGGTCTCGACCAGCAGCCGGTCGGCAGGCACCTGACGGGCGACGTCACGCAGGGCATCGGCATTGCGGAAGGTGACAATGCCCGACAAAGAGATGTAATAACCCAGGTCCAAGGCTTGGCGGGCCATGTCCCAGTCTTCGGTGAAGCAGTGCAGCACACCGGCCTGGGGCAAGTTGGCCTCACGCAGCAACGCCAAGGTGTCGGCCCGTGCCGCGCGAGTATGAACGATCACCGGCTTGCCGGTCTGGCGCGACGCCTCCAGGTGCAGACGGAAGGATGCCTGCTGCAAAGCTGCCGCCTCCGGCTCGTAGTGGTAATCCAAACCCGTTTCGCCAATAGCGACGACGTGGGGGTGGGCCAGCTCACGCAGCAGCCACTCCAGCGCGGGTGTTTCACCGGGTGCAAGGTCCAACGGGTGCACCCCCACCGAGCAATCCACATCGGCGTATTGCTCGCTCAGCGCTTTGACGGCAGCGGCGTTCTCGGCGCTCACCCCGATACACAGAAAATGCCCGACACCCCGCTCCCGGGCGGTCTGCAGCGCCGCATCGAGGGAGCCCTGGTGGGCACTGAGGTCCAGACGATCAAGATGGCAATGGGAATCTACGAGCATGGGATGACGGCACACATGGAGAAAACGAAAGTATCAGCGGGCGCCAGGCAACTGGACCCAGTGGGCCAGCAAGGCTTCCAGCAGCAGGACACGATTGAGGTTGGCCTTGGCCAGTACTTTCTGGCGCTGTTCGAGAATCCACGCCTGGACCTCCAGCACCCTGCCCTGTCGGCTCTTCTGCGCCAGATACTGAACCACCTTGCGCATATCGGCCAAGCCTAGCCCCTCTTCGTCCTGGGTCAATTGATAACGCAGAATCAGGTGCGACCAGTCACAGAACCAGTCGAACAACAAGAGCAAAGGGACGTTGTTCCAGGCCTCGGCGAGCTGACTGGGCGATTGCTGTTGCTTGAGCAGCTTCTTGACCCCTTCGGTGACCAGCGCACGCTGTTCACGCACGCCTTGTGCCTGCAGACTGACAGCCATCAACGGCGAGCCAGCAGCGAGGGCCAGTAGCTCATCGCGCTCCTCAGCGCTGCTCTCGGGCAAGGCACCGGCCAACCAAGCCTGGCTTTGAGCCAGGCTTGGTTGCGGGCATGCGATCTGCTGGCAACGGCTCTTGATAGTCGGCAGCAAGCGGCTCGGCTGATGACTGACCAGTAGCAACACGGTGTCGCCGGAGGGTTCCTCCAGGCTCTTGAGCAAGGCGTTCGATGCATTGACGTTCATTGCCTCGACCGGCTCGATCAGCACCACCTTGCGCCCGCCCTGTTGGGCAGTCTGCACCACGAAGGACACCAGCTCACGCACCTGGTCGATCTTGATCGGCTTGTCGGCCTCTTCGGGCTCTAGCACGAAGTTGTCCGGATGGCTCCCCGCCTTGAGCAGCAGACACGACTTGCACTGGCCACAGGCATCCAGCCCCTGGGGCTGTTGACATAGCAGGCGCGCCATCAGGCGCTCGGCCAAGGCGCGTTTACCGATGCCCTGCGGCCCGTGCAGGAGGTAGGCATGGGCGTGCTGAGCACGTCCAGACAGTTGCTCCCAAAGCCCCTGCTGCCAGGGATAGGCTTCAGCCACGGCACCGCTCCAAAATGCCAGGCAACAGTGCGTCGATGGCACGCTGCACAGCCTCCAGCGGTTGTGCGGCATCCAGCACGCTATAGCGCTGAGGGGCGCCTTGGGCTCGCTGCAGATACGCCTGCCGCACAGCCTCGAAGAAGGCCTGGCCTTCCTGCTCGAAGCGGTCCAGGCGACCACGGGCAGCAGCGCGCGCCAGGCCGACCTCGACCGGCAGGTCGAACACCAGAGTCAGATCCGGACGCAACGAGCCCTGGACAAAGGTTTCCAAGGTAGCGATACGCGCCTGGGGCAGCCCCCGGCCGCCGCCTTGATAGGCATAGGTGGCGTCGGTGAAGCGATCGCAAAGCACCACCGCACCACGCGCCAGAGCAGGACGAATGACCTGATCCAGGTGCTGAGCGCGGGCGGCGAACATCAGCAGCAGTTCGGTATCGACCGCCATGATCTCGTCACTGGGCGCCAGCAACAGTTCGCGGATCCGCTCGGCCAGCGGCGTACCACCGGGTTCGCGGGTCATGACCACGTCCAGCCCTTGCTCGCGCAAACGCTCGGCCAGGTATTCGCGATTGGTACTTTTGCCCGCGCCTTCGGGGCCTTCCAGGGTAATAAACAAGCCGCTCACTGGCAGTCCTTACTGTTGTTCGTCAGGTGCCGGCGCATCGCCCGGCGCAGGGTCGCTGGCAGGTGCATCGCCCTCAGGGATCGGGTTCTGACCCGACTCGGCCGGCGCCTGCTCGCTCGCATCCGGCTGCGTCTGCGGCGCGGGGCTGGAGCGGTAATCGGAGCGGCGCTTGAGCTGGAACTCACGCACCGCGCTATTGTGATCATCCAAGTCATCCGAGAACACATGGCTGCCATCGCCGCGGGCGACGAAATACAAGCTCGTGCCATCGGAGGGGTTCAGCGCGGCATGGATCGCCTCGCGACCGACCATGGCGATCGGTGTCGGCGGCAAGCCCGTCATGGTGTAGGTGTTGTAGGGCGTCGGCTCACGTAGGTCGGCCCGGGTGATCTTGCCGTTATAGCGCTCACCCATGCCGTAGATCACGGTCGGGTCGGTCTGCAGCATCATGCCCAGGCGCAGACGACGCACGAACACACCGGCGATCTGCCCGCGCTCTTGGGGAATACCGGTTTCCTTTTCCACCAGCGATGCCATGATCAGCGCTTGGTATGGGTCACGATAAGGCAAATCAGTGGCCCGCTCGGCCCATTCCTTGGCCAGGACTTCCTCCAGGCGCATGTAGGCTTGCTGCAGCAGCTCGACATCGCTCATGCCCCGCACGAAACGGTAGGTGTCGGGGAAGAAACGACCTTCAGGAAACACGCCGGTATGCCCCAGCTTTTCCATCACCTCGGCGTCGGACAGGCCGTCAAGGGTGTGTTTGACCTTTTCGTGCTTGGCCACTGCGGCGCGCACCTGGCGGAAGGTCCAGCCCTCGACCAGGGTCAGGTTGTACTGCACCACATCGGCCCGGCGCCAGGCCTCGAACAGTTCGGCCACGGTCATGCCCGGAGACAGACGATATTCGCCGGTGTGCAATGGGGTGCCGGCCATGTTGAAACGCCAGTACAGGCGCAGCCAGACGGCATCATCGAGCAGTCCTTCGCTCTGCATGCGATAGAACATACGATTAGGGGTGGTGCCGCTGGGCACGTCGAGCAGTTGCTCCTGCGTCACGTGCAGAGGCTGCTCCAGAACCGAGTTGACCTTCCAGGCCGACCAGCCCACAGCAAGGCCAGCCAGGATCAACCCCATTTCCAGCAGCAGCAGGAATTTGCGTCTCACGAATCAGGTTTCCAGTAACGTACGGGCAACGGCCTGCAGTTTACGGGTGAGCGGGCCTGGCGACCAGTTAAGCTTGAGTGCCGCGAATTCGCGCACCGGCCAGAGGCCATACACACTATTGCACAGGAACACTTCGTCAGCCTGCTCCAACTCCGCCAACGCGAGGTCGCGCACCTGGGTCTGGACACCGAGTGCTGCGGCCTGCTCGAGCAACGCCGCACGCATCACGCCCGCGACACCGCAGCGGCTCAGGTCCGCCGTCAGCAGCACACCGTCGCGCACCAGGAACAGGTTGCTGTACACGCCCTCGATCAGCCGCCCTTGCATGTCGCGCATCAGCCCTTCGGCGTGATCGGTGCCTTGCCATTCACTGCGGGCCAATACCTGCTCCAAGCGGTTCAGGTGTTTGAGCCCGGCCAGCAGCGGTTGTTCCGCCAGGCGGGTCTGGCAGTCGAACAGCCGTATGCCGTGTTCGGCGTTTTCCCGAGGATAGGCAGGCAACGGGCTGCCCTGGAGGATACGACGGGGCGCGGCACCGGCAGCAGGTGCATAGCCACGCAGGCTGTCGCCACGGGTGAGGATCAGCTTGGCCACGCCTTCACCGAGCTGGCTGGCGTAAGCGATGATTTCGCCACGGATCAGTGGCAGGTCAGCCTCGATCGCCAGTCGCTGGCAACCCAATGCCAGGCGATCAAGGTGCTGCGTGAGCAGGCTAGGCCTGCCCGCACGCACGGCGATGGTCTCGAACAGGCCATCGCCATAGGCCAAGCCGCGGTTCTGCAGATTGAGTGCAGTCGCGGCCTGGCCGTCGATCCAACTGTGCATCAGCCGACGAACCGGCGGAACACCAGCGAACCGTTGGTCCCGCCAAAGCCGAAGGAGTTGGACAACACTACATCGATAGGCATGCTGCGGGCTTCGTGAGGCACGAAGTCAAGGTCGCAGCCGTCGTCCGGCTCGTCCAGATTGATGGTCGGCGGCGCCATCTGGCTGTTGATCGCCAGTACGCTGAAGATCGCTTCCACCGCACCGGCGGCGCCCAGCAGGTGGCCGGTCATCGACTTGGTCGAGCTCACGGCCAGCTTGTAGGCGTGCTCGCCGAACACCCGCTTGATCGCGGCCACTTCGGCGATGTCGCCCGCCGGGGTCGAGGTACCATGGGCGTTGATGTAGCTGACCTCTTCCGGCTGAATGCCAGCGTCACGCAGGGCATTGGTCATGCAGCGCGCAGCGCCATCACCAGTGTCGGGCGGCGAAGTCATGTGGTAGGCATCCCCGCTCATGCCAAAGCCAACCAGCTCGGCGTAGATCGTCGCGCCTCGGGCCTTGGCATGCTCGAGTTCTTCGAGAACCAGGGCACCAGCACCATCGGAAAGCACGAAGCCATCACGGCCTTTGTCCCATGGACGGCTGGCGCGGGTCGGCTCATCATTGCGCGTCGACAGTGCACGGGAGGCGCCAAAGCCCCCCATGCCCAGACCACAGGCTGCCATTTCGGCACCGCCGGCGATCATCACGTCGGCTTCACCGTAGGCGATGTTGCGCGCGGCCATGCCGATGCAGTGGGTGCCGGTGGTGCATGCAGTGGCGATAGCGTAGTTCGGTCCCTGCAGACCCAGGTGGATCGACAGGAAGCCCGAGATCATATTGATGATCGAACCCGGCACGAAGAACGGCGAAATCCGCCGCGGCCCTTGATCATGCAAGGTGCGACTGGTTTCTTCGATGTTGGTCAGGCCGCCGATGCCCGAGCCCATGGCCACGCCGATACGCTCGCGGTTGGCGTCGGTGACTTCCAGGCCGGCATTGCGTACCGCCTGGAAACCGGCCGCCAGGCCGTACTGGATGAACAGGTCGAGCTTGCGAGCTTCCTTGGCCGACAGGTACTGCTCAACCTCAAAGCCCTTCACCGAGCCGCCAAAACGGGTGGTATAGGCAGACAGGTCCGTGTGTTCGATCGGCCCAATGCCACTGCGGCCAGCCAGAATGCCCTGCCAAGTGCTCGGTACATCGGTACCCAGTGGCGACAGCATACCCATACCGGTGACCACGACGCGTCTACGCGACACAGTACTCTCCTCTTCTAATAACAGAGTCTCTTGCCATTGCATTCAGGCAATGGAATGAAATGGCAACAGGCTCTCGACACTCGCAAAGAAAAAACCGCACGCCGGCAAAGGCAGTGCGGTTTTTCCCGACAAGAAGCGTCGACTACTGCGTCTTAGGCCTGGTGGCTTTTGACGTAGTCGATAGCAGCTTGAACGGTAGTGATCTTCTCGGCTTCTTCGTCAGGGATTTCGGTCTCGAATTCCTCTTCCAGAGCCATCACCAGCTCAACGGTGTCAAGCGAATCGGCACCCAGGTCATCGACGAAGGACTTCTCAGCAGTCACTTCCTCTTCCTTGACGCCCAGTTGCTCGGCGACGATTTTCTTGACGCGTTCTTCGATGGTGCTCATACCTAGTTTTCACTCCTAATGGACATATGTCAGGCAGCTGGCCGGTGACCAAGTTTATAGAAAGACGCCTGCTTTTCAAGCGGAACGCGCCGATCTCGAAGACACCTGACCCTCTGCCTGGAATCTGGTTGCAGCTTTATAACGGATTTTAGGCTCCGTGTATGACACTTTTTTGAAGCAATCCGTCACATTGGTGCTGCAGGTTTTTACATGTACATCCCGCCGTTGACCGGCACGGTGGCGCCCGTCACGTAGGCCGCGCCATCGGATGCCAGGAAGGAAACCACCTTGGCGATCTCGTCGGCGTGACCCAGACGACCCAGCGGAATCTGCGACTGCAGAGCTTCGCGCTGTGCTTCTGGAAGCTCACGGGTCATATCGGTATCGATGAAGCCCGGAGTCACCGAGTTGACGGTGATGTTGCGCGAGCCCACTTCACGCGCCAAGGCACGACTGAAGCCTTCCAAACCGGCCTTGGCGGCAGCATAGTTGACCTGACCGACGTTACCCATGGCACCGACGACCGAGCCGATGCTGATGATACGACCCCAGCGTGCCTTGGTCATGCCGCGCAGCACGCCCTTGGACAGACGGTAGAGGCTGTTGAGGTTGGTGTCGACCACGTCGAACCACTCATCATCCTTCATGCGCAGCATCAGGTTATCGCGGGTGATACCCGCGTTGTTGACCAAGATGGCCGGTGCGCCGAACTGCTCACCGATGGCCGCGAGCACGGCACTGACCGACTCGTCGCTGGTCACATTCAGCTCCATGCCGGTGCCATTGATGCCGTGTTCCTTCAGGGTCGCGGCGATACGTTCGGCACCCGAGGCCGAGGTAGCGGTGCCGATCACGGTCGCGCCCTGGCGGCCCAGTTCCAGGGCGATAGCCTGGCCGATACCGCGGCTGGCGCCGGTGACCAGGGCAACTTTACCTTGCAGGCTCATGCAAGCTTCTCCAGTTTCAGGCCAGCGCCGCACGGGCGGCGGCGACGGCGTCAGGGGTATTGAGGTTGTAGGTGGTCACGCCATCGGCGCACCGCTTGTTCAGACCAGCCAGGACTTTACCAGGGCCACACTCGACCAGGTTGACCGCACCATTGGCGGCCAGGGTCTGCACGCACTCGACCCAACGCACAGGCTGGTACAGCTGGGCCAGCAAGTCCTGCTTGAGGGCAGTCAGGTCGGCGGCGATCGCGGCGGTGACATTCTGCACGACCGGAATCTGCGGGGCCTTCCACTCGATGGCGTTGACCGCCTCGGCGAAGCGCTCGGCGGCAGGCTTCATCAATGCACAGTGCGATGGCACGCTGACCGCCAGCGGCAGCGCACGCTTGGCACCCTTGGCCTTGCACAGTTCCATGGCGCGATCCACCGCGGCCTTGTTGCCGGCGATGACCACCTGGCCTGGCGAGTTGAAGTTGACCGCGCTGACCACTTCATCTTCAGCCGCTTCTGCACAGATCGCCACAACATCGGCATCATCCAGGCCCAAGATTGCCGCCATGGCACCGTGACCTGCAGGAACGGCCTCTTGCATGAGCTGGCCACGACGCTCGACCAGGCGAACGGCATCTTTCAGGCTCAGGCTGCCAGCAGCGACCAACGCGCTGTACTCGCCCAGGCTATGGCCGGAAACGAAGGCTGGTTGCGCACCACCCTCTTCCAGCCACAGGCGCCACAGGGCAATGGATGCAGTGAGGATCGCCGGCTGGGTTTTGTCGGTTTGGTTGAGTTGTTCCTCCGGACCTTGCTGGACCAGCTGCCACAGGTCATAGCCCAGAGCCTCGGAAGCCTCCTTGAAGGTCTCGACGATTACCGGTTTCTCTGCGCCGAGTTCGGCGAGCATGCCCAGCGACTGGGAACCTTGACCGGGAAAGACGAATGCGAGGGATGCAGACATTGAACAAGCCCTTATGATCTTGTCGTCGGATAGGGTGCGTCGAGCCCAGGGCTGGACGCGGAAACTGAAAACTTGGATGGGAAAAGAGACCAAGCGGTCACATTTAACCATTTCACGGCGGGAATTAAAGCAAGAGATCTTCCAGGCGACCATGCAGGCGTTGCGGCAGGTTCTCCTGGATTTCGATCAGCGCACGCTGGATGGCGCTCTGGAAGCCCTGCACTCCGGCAGAACCATGGCTCTTGATGACGATACCTTGTAGACCGAGGAAGCTCGCGCCATTGTGCCGCGCCGGGGCCAGGTCGGCCTGCAGTCGCTTGAGCAGGGGCATGGCCATGGCACCAGCAGCCCGGGCCAACACACTCCCCTTGAATAGCGCCTCGATGCGCGCACCGATCATGGTGGCCAGACCTTCGCTGGACTTGAGCAGGATATTGCCGACGAAACCGTCGCACACCACCACATCGGCCTCACCACGGTAGAGGCCATCGCCCTCGACGAAACCAATGTAGTTGAGCCCGCGAGCATTCTGCAAAAGGCTCGCTGCAAGCTTGACCTGCTGATTACCTTTGATGTCCTCGGTGCCAACATTGAGCAGCGCTACCCGCGGACGATGGATTCCCAGCGCCTGGGCGGCCACTGATCCCATCACGGCGAACTGATAGAGGTTCTCGGCGCTGCAATCGACATTGGCGCCAAGATCCAACAGCTGGCAATACCCTGCCTGCGTGGGGATCGCCGCCACCATAGCCGGCCGGTCGATGCCCGGCAGCGTCTTGAGCACGAAGCGCGACAGCGCCATGAGCGCACCGGTATTTCCGGCGCTCACGCAGGCCTGCGCCTTGCCATCACGCACCAGTTCCAGGGCGACGCGCATCGACGAGTCAGGTTTACCCCGCAATGCCTGTGATGGCCGCTCGTCCATACCCACCACTTCGCTTGCCGCTACGATTTGCAGGCGCGCGCGATCCGCAGCCGGCAGACTGCTGACAAGATCTTCGAGGAGGGAGGGTTGACCGACGAGGGTCAGGTGTAACGAGGGGGTAGCCGAGAGGCAAGCAATACTTGCCTGAACAATGCTGCGGGGACCGAAGTCCCCGCCCATTGCGTCGATCGCGATGATCTGAGCGGACAAGGATTACTCGTCAGCGCCCTTGTCGATCACTTTGCGACCACGGTATACGCCTTCTGGCGAAACGTGGTGGCGCAGGTGTACTTCACCGGTGCTCTTCTCTACGGACAGCGCGTTTTCCGACAGGGCGTCGTGGGAACGGCGCATGTCACGGGCAGAGCGGGATTTTTTGTTCTGCTGAACAGCCATAATTGATTAACTCCTAAACGTTTGGGTCACGCTTTAACTGCGCCAAAACACTGAACGGGTTGGACCGCGATACCTCGTCCTTGCTCGATTCGGGCTCATCTGCGCCCGCCGGCTGCTGGCATTCTTCCGGATGATGAGCAGGCACGATAGGCAAGGCGAGCAAGAGCTCTTCCTCGATCAACGCCTGCAGATCCAAAGGATCTTCGCCCAGTTCCAGCACGTCATAGCCTTTCGGCAACGACTGGGTATTCGCACCCTCCTTCACCACAGCGTACGTACATTCACTGTGAATCGGCAGGGTGACCAGCTCAAGACAACGCTGGCAAACCATCTTGACTTCGACATCGAGTTCGCTGTGAAACACCACAGCGCCTTGCTCGTCTCGCTCAAAATCGAACTTCGCCTGCACCGTACCGACATCGTCGGACAGCGGGTCGCAGAGTCTTTCCAAATCAGCGAGTTGCAGCGAACCTTGGATGGTTACGCCACGATCGGCCAATTTGCGCGGGTCAACGTGAGGTGGAATCGGGTCATTCAACATAGGCGCAGCATTCTAGGGATGCCCCCCGCCCCTGTCAAAGGAAATTCGGCGGCATCTCACATGTTAGAATTTGGTTCATCTGCCCAGGAGTCTACCATGCTTCCCCTGTTACTGGCTTCCAGCTCCCCCTACCGGCGCGAACTGCTTGAGCGCCTGCACCTGCCCTTCAGCTGGGCAAGCCCCGATATAGACGAGCGGCGCCTGGATGACGAGCCGGCCACCACTTTGGTTCGTCGCCTGGCCCGCCAGAAAGCCGAGGCGCTTGCGGCCAGCCACCCCGACCATCTGATCATCGGCTCCGACCAGGTAGCGGTGCTCGGCGAGCAGATCCTGGGCAAGCCACATACCTTCGAACGCGCCTGCGAACAACTGCTGGCCGCCAGCGGCCAGCAGGTCACCTTTCTCACCGGCCTGGCGCTACTCAACAGCACCACAGGCCAATGCCAGGTGGATTGCGTGCCCTTTACCGTAAATTTGCGCGAACTCGATCGCGAAAGCGTGGAGCGCTATGTGGCAGCGGAACAGCCTCTGGATTGCGCAGGCAGCTTCAAGGCCGAAGGCCTGGGGGTAAGCTTGTTCCAGAGCACCCACGGCTGCGATGCAACCAGCCTGATCGGGCTACCGCTGATCCGACTGGTCGACATGCTTTTGAAAGAAGGTGTGCAGATTCCCTGAAGGTCTGAACGAAGTAACCCAGCCCCTAGGGGCATCGCCTCACATGCGCGAGCGATGCCCAATGACTGGAGCGGGCTTGATGTCAGCGCAGCGATGGCCCTTGGAAACCCATCCACATAGCCAGGCGCTCAGCCACGCTGGCACCCAAGCGCTTGGAGAAGCGATCGAACGGCGACTCCTGGACAGTGAAGTCCACCAACTCCTTCTCGCCCACGATCTCACGCGCCACGTAGCTGGCACTGCCCAACCCATCCACCAGCCCCAGTTCCTTGGCCTGCTCGCCCGACCAGACCAGGCCACTGAACAGCTCTGGATGCTCCTTGTCCTTCAGGCGATCGCCGCGCCCCTGCTTGACCATGGCGATGAACTGACGATGCGTGGTATCGAGCACGCCCTGCCAGAACGCGGTCTCTTCTGGCTTTTGCGGCGAGAACGGATCCAGGAACGCCTTGTGCTCGCCTGCGGTGTAGGTCCGCCGCTCCACACCCAGTTTTTCCATGGTGCCGACAAAGCCATAACCTGCAGCGGTCACACCGATGGAGCCCACCAGACTCGCCTTGTCGGCATAAATTTCATCAGCCGCACTGGCAATGTAATAAGCCCCCGACGCGCCCAGATCGGCAATCACCGCATAAAGCTTGATCGCAGGGTATTCAGCACGCAGTCGGCGGATTTCGTCGTAAACGTAACCCGACTGCACAGGACTGCCGCCAGGACTATTGATGCGCATGATCACAGCCTTGGTCTTGGCATCCTTGAAGGCGTCTCGCAGACTCTTGATGATATTGTCGGCACTGGCTGGCTCCTCGTCGGCAATCATGCCACGCACCTCTACCAGCGCTGTATGGTTGGCACTGCGCGACGCAGCCTTGTCCACATCCATCATGGGCGTGAACAGCACCAACAGCCCGAACAGGTAAACGAAGGTCAGCAGCTTGAAGAAAATGCCCCAGCGCCGCGCCCGACGCTGCTCTTGGACACCTGCAAGCAGGGTTTTTTCCAGCAACTTCCAGCTCTTGCGCTCCTCACGTCCTTCCGACTCTTCGGGCTCGGGCGCCCGCCACTCATCAGCCATGCTTACCTACCTTGGAATTGACCGTGCGCGAACAAGCGAGCCACTCGCGCAACTGTGAAAAATGATCGATGCACACCTGTGGACCGAATTCGCTCAAGGCCTGCAACGACATAGCACCATATCCCACCGCAACCGAATGCATCCCGGCGTTGCTGGCCATTTGCAAGTCGAATGCAGAGTCTCCGACCATCAGCGCCTGATGGGGTTCGACCTGGCAGTGAGCCAGGATCTGCTCGAGCATCAGCGGATGTGGCTTGCCGCGCGTCTCGTCGGCGGCACGGGCAATGTCGAAGTAACGTTCCCAGCCATTGGCCTTGAGCACCCGATCCAGACCACGACGCGCCTTGCCGGTGGCTACCGCCAGACGGTAGCCGTCGGCACGAAAAGCCTCCAACGACTCGACCACGCCATCGAACAACGGCGAAGGCTGTTGATCCAGGGCCATGTAGATATCGGCGTAGTGCTGCCGGAAAACCTCGACCTGAACGGCATCCAGGTGAGGATATAGCGTGGAGATCGCCTCCCCCAGCGCCAGACCGATGATGCCCTTGATCGCAGCATCGCTGCTGGAGGCTTCGCCGGCACGCTCAGCCGCGGCATTCATGGCCTCGACGATACGCCCAATGGAATCGGCCAGGGTGCCGTCCCAATCGAAGATCAACAACTCATAGGGTTTATTCATGAACGATCAAGTCGCACTCAAGCGCTCCACAGTCTTGGACCAGACCTCATCCACCGGAGCCTCGAGCTTGAGCTCACCGCCATCGGGCAGCGGCACGGTCAGGGCATAGGCATGCAGGAACAGACGCTTGCCACCCAGATCGCGAATCTCCTTGGAGAAGTCTTCGTCACCATACTTGCTGTCCCCGGCGATGCTATGCCCGGCATGCAAGGTATGGACACGAATCTGGTGGGTACGCCCCGTCACCGGACGCGCCTCGACCATGGTCGCGAAGTCGCCGAAGCGACGCAGGACGCGGAACAGCGTCAGCGCTTCCTTGCCCTCCTCATCGACTTCGACCATGCGCTCGCCGGAGCGCAGGTTGCTCTTTTGCAGCGGCGCGCTGACCTGCTTCTTGGACGTTGGCCAGTGGCCACGCACCAACGCCATGTACCGCTTGTCGACACCGTCGCCACGCAACGCGGCATGCAGATGGCGCAGCATGCTGCGCTTCTTGGCGATCATGAGCAGCCCGGAGGTGTCACGATCGAGGCGATGCACCAGCTCCAGCTCCTTGGCATCCGGACGCAGCTGACGCAGCGCCTCGATCACGCCGAAGCTCAGACCACTGCCGCCATGCACGGCAATGCCGGCTGGCTTGTTGAGCACGATCAGCGCCTTGTCTTCATAGACAATAGCCGCCTCCAGACGCTGCAAAAGGCCTTGGGCCACCGGCGCCGGCTCGTCGCGCTCAGGCAGACGGACAGGCGGCACTCGTACGATGTCGCCAGCCTGCAGTTTGTACTCAGGCTTGATCCGCCCTTTGTTGACCCGCACCTCGCCTTTACGCAGGATGCGGTAAACCAAGGTCTTGGGCACGCCTTTGAGGGCCGTGATGAGGAAATTGTCGATGCGTTGGCCGGCAAGCTCCGGCGCGACTTCGATCAGCTGAACGCCGGAAGTCGGAGGGGTATTGGTCGTCATGGAGGAATCATAACAATTTTTTATGGAATTGAAGCACTTAATCATTGCTGCTATAGTCGCGAACGCCGCCAAAAGCGGCAGGCCAGCGGCAGCAGGCTCCAGGCCCGCCCCTGACCATCGCAATTCTCGAGGACGCGAGGCCGTCCGACGGGGTTTTCGCCAGTTTACCGAAATGCCTGGAATCGCCACCAGCGCCGTGTAGAGAAGACCGAAAAAAAACGACAAGTGCGGTGTTTCACCTGCTTACCCGCTTCTTTTCGCCGTACCTCTGCCCGCCCCTTGGCGCTTGCACGCATCGCCCGGCGAATGCTTCGGAAATACCTGCCTTGGACATAAATGGCGCCAGTTCCCGAATCGGAACTGACGAAAAATGCAACCCGTTGCGGATTCAGCGCGCGGCAGCACCCGAACTATCAGGGATACGTGCAGGGTGGAGATGCACAGACCTCGGACCGTGTAGCACGGCATCCGGCCACCAGCCCCAGGCTGGCTTGGCAAGCGGACCCGGGCTTCGCAGACACCCCCGAAAGTGTCCACGGCCCACGGCTGATTCCTCCTCCTGACTGAGTGCAAGTGGCCTGTACGGTTGTTCGAGGATTCACCTTCGAGTGCCAGGGTTTGCCAGGCAAGGCGCCACGCCCCGTCGTAGCCAAGCTACGCCGAGCAATGGCAATGCAGCGAGGCAAGCCCAGGCACCGAGATGAAGTACTCGGTTCGACCACACCGGCCGCCAGGCACCGCAAAACAGGACGCGTCGTCGCGACCACGGCAGGCTGGGCAACCGGCTGGTGCCGAATGTCGTTGGACACGGGGGTGGCCCGCCACCCTTTGCGCACCTTGGCACCGACCATGAGAAGTCGTGTGTGCCGAACGCCGTTTCCGGCAGCCCGGAAACCGACGGTACAACATGAAAAGAATGCTGATTAACGCAACTCAACCCGAAGAGTTGCGTGTAGCCCTGGTGGATGGCCAACGTCTCTACGACCTGGATATCGAATCCGGGGCGCGCGAGCAGAAGAAGGCCAACATCTACAAAGGCCGGATCACCCGGATCGAACCCAGCCTCGAAGCCGCTTTCGTCGATTTCGGCTCCGAACGTCACGGCTTCCTGCCGCTCAAGGAAATCTCCCGCGAATACTTCAAGAAGGCGCCAGAAGGCCGCGTCAACATTAAAGAAGTGTTGAGCGAAGGCCAGGAAGTCATCGTCCAGGTCGAGAAGGAAGAGCGCGGCAACAAAGGCGCCGCCCTCACCACTTTCATCAGCTTGGCCGGTCGCTACCTGGTGCTGATGCCCAACAACCCACGTGCCGGCGGCATCTCCCGTCGCATCGAAGGCGAAGAGCGCAATGAGCTGCGCGAAGCCCTCAACGGCCTGACCGTCCCAGGCGACATGGGCCTGATCGTGCGCACTGCCGGCCTTGGCCGCAGCAGCGAAGAAATGCAGTGGGACCTCGACTACCTCCTGCAACTGTGGACCGCCATCAAGGAGGCCTCCCAAGATCGCGCCGCACCTTTCCTGATCTACCAGGAAAGCAATGTCATCATCCGCGCCATCCGCGACTACCTGCGCCAGGACATCGGCGAAGTGCTGATCGACAGCATTGACGCCCAGGAAGAAGCCCTGACCTTCATCCGCCAAGTCATGCCGCAGTACGCCAGCAAGGTCAAGCTGTACGAAGACAGCGTCCCGCTGTTCAATCGCTTCCAGATCGAAAGCCAGATCGAGACCGCCTTCCAGCGTGTGGTCGACCTGCCCTCCGGTGGCTCCATCGTCATCGACCCGACCGAGGCCCTGGTCTCCATCGACATCAACTCGGCGCGCGCCACCAAAGGCAGCGACATCGAAGAAACCGCCCTGCAGACCAACCTGGAAGCGGCCGAGGAAATCGCCCGC
The DNA here is from genome assembly GCF_900102675.1 of Pseudomonas guariconensis. GTDB lineage: Bacteria > Pseudomonadota > Gammaproteobacteria > Pseudomonadales > Pseudomonadaceae > Aquipseudomonas > Aquipseudomonas guariconensis. Next base: position 261,131 of record NZ_FMYX01000003.1, on the reverse strand, counting down.
CAACTGCGTCTGCGTGACATCGGCGGCCTGATCGTCATCGACTTCATCGACATGACCCCGGCCAAGAACCAGCGCGCCGTTGAAGAGCGCGTGCGTGAATGCCTCGAGGCCGACCGCGCCCGCGTCCAGGTTGGCCGCATCTCGCGCTTCGGCCTGCTGGAAATGTCCCGTCAGCGCCTGCGTCCTTCCCTGGGCGAGAGCAGCGGCATCGTCTGCCCACGCTGCTCCGGCACCGGCATCATCCGTGACGTCGAGTCGCTGTCCCTGGCCATCCTGCGCCTGATCGAGGAAGAAGCCCTGAAAGATCGTACCGCCGAGGTACGCGCCCAGGTACCGATCCCGGTTGCAGCTTTCCTGCTCAACGAAAAACGCAACTCGATCACCAAGATCGAACTGCGCACCCGCGCCCGCATCATCATCCTGCCGAACGATCACCTGGAAACGCCGCACTTCGAAGTCCAGCGCCTGCGCGACGACAATCCGGACGTGCTGAACAACCAGTCCAGCTACGAGATCGCCGCCGCCGAAACCGAAGAAGCGCCGCAGCCGACTGCCACCCGCACCCTGGTTCGCCAGGAAGCCGCGGTCAAGACCGCCCCGGCCCGCGCCAACGCGCCGGCACCCAGCACACCCGAGCCGGCACCGGCCGCACCAGTCGCACCGGCACCAAGCGCTCCGGAGCCAAGCCTGTTCAAAGGCTTGGTCAAATCGCTGGTAAGCCTGTTCGCCGGTAAGGACGAACCTGTAGCCGCACCGGTCGCCAACACCGAGAAACCGGCTGCCGAGCGCCCACAGCGCAACGAAGAGCGCCGCAACGGTCGTCAGCAGAGCCGCAATCGCAACGGCCGTCGCGACGAAGACCGCAAACCACGCGAAGAACGCAGCGAGCGCGCCCCGCGCGAAGAGCGTCAGCCACGTGAAGAGCGTGCCCCGCGTGAAGAACGCGCCCCCCGTGAGGAGCGTGCTCCACGCGAAGAGCGCCAAGCACGTCAGCCGCGCGAAGACCGCCGCGGCAACCGTGAAGAGCGCGTGCGCGAACTGCGTGAACCTCTGGATGCCGCCCCTACCGCCCGTGAAGAGCGCCAGCCACGTGAAGAACGTGCCCCGCGCGAAGAACGTGTAGCCCGCGAGGAACGTGCGCCACGTGAAGAGCGCCAACCGCGCGAAGAACGTCAGCCTCGTGAAGAACGTCAGCCACGTGAAGAGCGTGCACCTCGTGAAGAGCGTGCACCGCGCGAAGAACGCGCACCACGCGAAGAGCGCGCCGAACGCGAAGAGCGTCAACCACGCGCACCTCGTGAAGAGCGTCAGCCTCGCGCAGGTACCGAGGTCGCCGAGGCCGCCGAGGAACAACTGCCAAACGAAGAGCTGCTGCAGGAAGAGCAACAGGACGGCGCCGATGGCGAACGCCCACGTCGTCGCTCCCGCGGCCAGCGTCGTCGCAGCAACCGTCGCGAGCGCCAACGCAATGCCAATGGCGAGCTGATCGAAGGTGGTGAAGACGAAGCCACCGGCGAAGAGCAACCAGCACAGCAACATCAGGCTACCGAGCTGGGTGCAGAGCTGGCCGCTGGCCTTGCCGTCACCGCTGCCGTTGCCTCCAGCAACATCAGTGCCGAAGCCGAAGCCCAGGCCAACCAGCAGGCCGAACAGGCTACCAACGTGGTTGCCCAAGCCCAGGAAGCTGCCCAGCCTGCCGAGCAGGTCGTCGAGCAGATCGACCAGGCTCAAGAGCTCGCCATCGCACCCGTGGTCGAACAACCGCTCAGCGAGCCGGTCGCGGTGACCGAGCCAAGCGCCGAGCCCGTGGTCGAAGTGGTCCCACAACCGGTCGTCGAAGCGCCAACTACCGAAGCGGTTACAGAAGCTGCTGTCGTGGAATCCGGCGAAGCTGAGCAAGCCCCTGCCTTTGAGCAGCAAGCCGCACCAGCACCGGTTGCCGAGCAGCCTGCCGAGGCTGCCGAGGCCAAGCCGGAAGTGGCCGAGCCCGCTCCGGTAGCTGTCCAGGCCAGCGTACAAGAGCAAGCCCCGGCTCCGGCCGAGCCTGCCACTGTGATGCTGCCAAACGGCCGCGCACCGAACGACCCACGTGAAGTGCGTCGCCGCAAGCGCGAAGCCGAAGCCGCTGCCAAGGCTGCCGCCGAGGCACAGGCTGCCGAAGCGCTGGCGACCACCGATGAGCAGAAACCTAATCACGGTTGATGCCATCGGTTGAATGAAAAAGCCCCGCCAGTGTGAACTGGCGGGGCTTTTTCATTTCGGGAACATTTACCGCGAGACTGACTTGAACGATGGTCTGTGTAGCAGCCCCCAAGGATCAGTACAGGTTCGGTTCCATCTCCAGCTCGACCCCGAAGCGCTCGTAGATATCGGCTTGTATCCTGCGCGCCAAGTCATGCACCTGTGCCCCGCTTGCCCGGCCATAGTTCACCAGGACCAGCGATTGCAGACGATGCACCCCGGCATCCCCGTCCCGGTATCCTTTCCACCCCGCCTGCTCGATCAGCCAGCCTGCAGCCAGCTTCACCTGCCCATCTGCCTGCGGATAAGCCACCACGCCCGGGAAGCGCTCGCGAATCTGCTCGGCCAGCGCCGCCGTTACCACAGGGTTCTTGAAGAAGCTGCCGGCGTTGCCAAGCTCGGCCGGGTCAGGCAGTTTTTCCCTGCGAATGCTGCAGATAGCTTCGCTGATGGCCATGGCGGTCGGCGCATGAACGCCCTGCTCCAGCAGACGCTGGCGAACCGGGCCGTAATCCAGATGCGCATGCAGGGTTCGACTCAGAGCAAAACGCACCCGCAGGATCAGCCACCGCCCAGGGTTGCGTTTGAACAAGCTGTCCCGATAAGCGAAGGCACATTCCTCCAGAGCAAAGTCCCGCAACTCGCCGGTTTCACGATCCAAGGCGGTTAGGCCGGCAAATACGTCCTTGATCTCTACGCCATAGGCACCGACGTTCTGCATGGGCGCGGCGCCAACGGTGCCCGGGATCAGGCTGAGGTTCTCCAGACCGCAAAAGCCCTGTGTCAGGCTCCACTGCACGAAGGGATGCCAAGGCTCGCCTGCCTCGGCCTCCACCACGACCCGATCACCATCGTCCTGCAACACCCGACGGCCTCGGCTGGCCATATGCAACACCAAGGCATCGATGTCACCAGTCAGCAGCAGGTTGCTGCCGCCACCGATCACCAGCACACGCACTTGCCGCTCGATGGCCTCAGCCAGGGCCTGACGGACCTGCGCATCGTCATGGGCCTGGGTGAAATAGCGTGCCTTCACGTCAATGCCAAAGGTGTTGTAGGGCTTGAGCGAGACCCGTTGCTGCCAGCTCGTCATAGCCGCCCCTTGATTTCAACGACCAGCGCCTGGCATGCAGCTTCGATCAGGTCCAAGACCTGCTCGAAACCTTCGGCGCCGCCATAGTACGGGTCCGGTACCTCATCCAAGGCTGCGCCATAGCGGCGCAGAAAGAGATCCAGTTCACCGGGCGCGGCGTGGGGACGCATGGCGTGCAGATGAGCCAGGTTGCTCTTGTCCATCGCCAGGATCAGGTCGTATTCGGCAAAATGCTCTGCCTTGACCTGCTGGGCACGCTGACGGGACAAGTCATAGCCACGCGCCAGAGCCGCGCGGCAGGTACGGCTGTCGGGCGCCTTGCCGACGTGCCAGTCACCGGTGCCGGCCGAGGCCACGTGCACCAGCTCGGCAAGTCCTGCGGCCTGCAATTGGTGGCGCAATACACCTTCGGCAGTCGGTGAACGACAGATATTGCCCAGGCAGACGAACAGAACGCGCATCAGGCCTCCAGCAAGCGCCGAACGCGCTCCAGGTCTTCAGGAGTATCCACGCCGACGGCCGGGGCCTCGATGGCGTCTGCTACGTGAATGCGCACGCCATGCCATAGGGCGCGCAGTTGCTCCAGCGCTTCGGTCTGCTCCAGCCAGCAAGGGCCCCAGCTGACGAAGTCCTGGAGAAAACCCACACGGTAGGCATACATACCGATATGACGGCGGTAAGGAACGCCTTCGGGGATGCTGTCGCGGCGCTTGGCGAACGCATCTCGCGCCCAAGGCAGCGGTGCACGGCTGAAGGTCAGGGCCAGACCATGCTTATCGCTGACCACCTTGACCGCATTGGGATTGAACACGGTTTCAGGCTCGGCGATCGGCTCGGCCAACGTCGCGATGCCCGCTTCCGGATGGGCTGCAAGGTTGGCGGCCACCTGATCGATGATCACCGGCGGAATCAAAGGCTCGTCGCCCTGCACATTGACCACGATGGCGTCAGCCGGCAGGCCCAGATGCGAGGCCACTTCGGCCAGTCGGTCAGTGCCGGACTCGTGGTCGGCACGGGTCAGCAGGACCTCGGCGCCAAATGCTTGGCAAGCCTCGACGATGCTGGCATCGTCGGTGGCGATGACCACGCGGCTGGCGCCGCTTTTGCGGGCCTGTTCCCAGACATGCTGGACCATCGGCTTGCCGGCAATCGCCAGCAGTGGCTTGCCCGGCAGGCGGGTCGAGCGCAGGCGGGCAGGAATCACCACGGTGAAATTCAAGCTCATTTGTCCAGGCGCTCGTCGTCGGTCAGGGTGCGCGCTTCACTTTCCAGCATCACCGGGATGCCGTCACGAATCGGATAAGCCAGGCCCGCGCCCTTGCTGATCAGCTCGGTTTTGTCGGCACTGAGCTTGAGCGGGCCCTTGGTGATCGGGCAGGCCAGGATATCGAGCAATTTGGTGTCCATGGAGGCTTCCTTGAGGCCAAAGGCCGGAAAAAAGAAAAAGGCTCAGGGCTGGAGACGTTCAGGCAGCAGACGCTGCAACTGCCCGTCGAACCAGTTGGCAAAGGCCTGGGATGGCACGGCGTCGACCGCCAGGTACCACCAGTCGTCGGCCGCAAAGGGCCGGCACTTCACTGCATCCTTCTCGGTCATCACCAGCGGCAGCGCCGGACTGAACGCCAGGTTCTCGACGCTGAACTGCGCATGATCGGCAAAGGGATGCGGTATCGGCTGCCAGTTTAGCCCTTGCAATGTATTGAAGAAACGCTGTGGATTGCCGATGCCAGCCACGGCGTGCAACGCCTGGCCAGCCGGAAAGTGATCGAGTGGGCGACGCTCGCCGCTGCGCAGATTGACCAGTGCCGAGGGCCGCAGGCCGAAAGCGAAGCCGTCGTCCAGGTCCACCTTTGCGCCGTTGTACAGCACCGCATCGGCCTCGGCCAGACGCTCGACCGGCTCCCGCAACGGGCCCGCCGGCAGACAACGGCGATTGCCCAGGCCGCGGGCGGCGTCAATCAGCACCAGCTCCAAGTCACGCGCCAGGCGGTAGTGCTGCATGCCGTCATCGCACAGGATCAGGTCTAGCGGCTCGCTGGCCAGCAGCGCCTGCACGGCGCAGGAACGGTCGGGGTCGATCATCAGAGGCACGCCTGTACGTTGAACGATCAACAGCGGTTCGTCACCGGCGTGCTGCGCGCTCTGGTCTGCCCGGACACGCCAAGGCAGGCTGGGCGGCGCTGCGCCATAACCCCGACTGACCACCCCGACCTTGAGCCCAAGCAGACGACAGTGCTCGATCAACCAGAGAATCATCGGCGTCTTTCCGGTGCCGCCGACCGTGATGTTGCCCACTACGATCACCGGCACCGGCGCTCGGTAGCTGGCGCTGTCACCCCTGAGAAAACGTGCACGCTTGCGCGTCACCACCCGCCGGTACAGGGCCTCGAGCGGGCGCAACAGCGCAAGCGCCGGATGCCCGGCATACCAGGCCGCGAGCAGACGGTCAGCGAAAGCCATCAAGGAGTACCCTGCGCGGCCTCGACGGTGGTCATGCGCAACTTGCTGAAGCCGAGCTTGCCGGCCGCATCCATTGCGGTGACCACAGCCTGGTGCGGCGTCTTGCCGTCCGCGCTGATCGCCAGCGGCAGGGTGATGTCCCCGCCCGATTCGCGCTCGAGCGCCTCGGTCAAGGTCGCCAGATCGCTCTTGGGCAGCAAGTGGTTGTTGACCGAATACACGCCGTCCGCACTGATGGTGATTTCCACAACCTTGCCCTCCTCTGCCGGTGCCTGGGTGGCACTGGCGGCTTCGGGCAGCTCGACGCGCAACTGGGTCTCGCGGGTAAAGGTGGTGGTGACCACGAAGAACAGGAGCAGAACGAACACCACGTCGATCAACGACGCCAGGTTGATGTCCACGTTCTCCCGTTGCCGGTTGCGCCGGAACTTCACGCCTTGCCTCCGGCCACTTCCACTTCGCGATCGCCTTGCAGCACCTCGACCAGCTTGATTGCCTCCTGCTCCATGCCGACGACCAGCTCATCGATGCGTCGCTGCAGGAACCGGTGGAAGAAGACCGCCGGGATCCCCACCATCAGGCCGGCGGCTGTGGTGACCAGGGCCTTGGAAATACCACCCGCGAGAACGGCCGGGTTGGCAGTCATCTGCGAGCCCATGAAGGCGCTGAAGATATCGATCATGCCTAGCACCGTACCCAGAAGGCCGAGCAAGGGGGCCATCGCGGCGATGGTGCCCAATGTACCGATATAGCGCTCCAACTCATGGATGACCCGGGAGGCGGCCTCCTCGATGCACTCTTTCATGATCTCGCGACCATGGCGGGAGTTGGCCAGGCCCGCAGCGAGGATTTCGCCCAACGGCGAATCGGCGCGCAGGGCCTTGAGCTTGTCACTGGTCAGTTGCTTGTCCTTGATCCACATCCACACCTGGCCCAGCAGGTGCGGTGGGGTCACGCGACTGGCGCGCAGGGTCCACAGGCGCTCGGCGACGATAGCCATGGCGGCGATGGAACTCAGAATGATCGGCAGCATCATCCAACCACCGGACTTGACCAATTCCCACACAGTAAGCATCCCCTTGAAAAAGGCCGCCACTCTACCATAGGACCGTGGGGGGCTCATCTGCCGAAGGTCAGGGAGTCGGCCGTTCACATTATGACCTGCGCATGGGCCATTCATTGCACCTGTCGCCAGAACCGCCGCTGCGCCCGCAGTCCCTCGACCTCGCCATGGGTGCCCAGGCGTAGGCGCAAAGCGCCTTCGATCGCGGTGTCATGAACGCTCAACCCGTACCGCCGGTAACGCTCCACGACCTGCGGATGCGGATGACCGAAGCTGTTGTAACGCCCCCGGGAAATCATCACGCCCCTTGGCGACGTAGCGCGGATGAACGGCTCGGTGGACGAGCTGCGACTGCCATGGTGCGGCGCCTGCAACCAGTCGATGCGCGGCGCATCGGTCGCTGCCAGCCAAGCCCGCTCGGCACCAGCCTCCATATCGCCGGCCAGTAACAACCGCTCGCCCTGGGCCTGTACCAGCAGCGCACAGGAACGCTCGTTACCGGCCGGTCCCCCTGCCCACTGCCAAAGCATGAAGTCCACCCCATCCCAGTGCCAGCGCTCGCCACTGACGCACCGGCGTGCCCGCAAAGCCTCCGGTAATTGTTCAGGCTCCCCCGCAAGCACCCTACCCAGCGGCAGACCGCGCCCGATAGCCGCTGCGCCGCCGGCATGATCGGCGTGGCCATGACTGATCAGCATCAGATCCAGGTGCTTGACGCCAAGCTTGCGCAAGGTCGGCAACACCACCCGGTCCCCCAGGTCCATGTCACCCTTGGCGGGGCCGGCATCGTAAAGCAGGCTGTGCGTGCGGGTTCGCAGCAGCACGGCCAGGCCCTGCCCCACATCCAGTTGCAGGACTTCAACCTGCCCCTGCGGCACTGGCTCCCGTGGAGCCCACAGAGCCATCAGCATCACGCCCCCCAGTCCACGCAGCGGCACACCCCGGGGCAGCAACAGCAACGCCGCCCCCAATCCGATCAGCAGTCCCGCCCACGGCGTCAATGCCTGGGGCTCCCAGGCCGGACGCCATTGCCCCAACAGCGCCAACTGCTGAAACAATATTTCCAGCAACCCGCCTGCCCACCACAGCAACAGCTCACCGGGCTGGCCCAGCGGCAACAGCGCACTGCCCAGCAGCGCCAACGGCAACACGGCAAAACTGATCCAGGGTACCGCCAACAGATTGGCCAGCGGCGCTGTCAGGCTGATCGGCAAACCCAGCGCCAGCAAGGCCGGCAACAAGCCCACCGCGACCACCCATTGCGCCCTGCTCCAGGCTTGCCACGGCCGCCAGCCGCCGAGGCGCCCGGCAAAGCAGAACACCAGAACGGCGACTGCGGCGAACGATAGCCAGAACCCGGGCAACAGGCTCGCCAACGGTTCGATCAGCAGCACGCCACACAGGGCAGCCAGCAACGGCAGGAGCGCCCCCAGATGACTGAAGTGCAGACGCCAGAGCAGGACCATCGCCAGCATCAGGCAAGCTCGCTGCACCGGCACACCGAACCCTGCGAGCCCGCCGTACCCCAACGCTGAAACCAGACTCAGCGCGCACGCCCAAGGCAACCATGGCAGACGCTGGGGCCACAGGCCCAGGCGCGCCAGCCACGCCACCAAGCCATAGACCAGCCCGGCCACCAAGCCGATGTGCTGGCCGGAAATCACCATCAAGTGCACCGTACCGGTGGCCTGCAACGCCTGCCATTCCGAGCGCGCAAGCCCCGAGCCATCCCCCAGGACCAGCGCCGCCAGGGCACCTTCGCGCCCCTGGGCATCGACTGCCAGCAAGCGTTGGCGCACCGCGTCGCGCCAGTTGTTCGTGGCGGGTGCCAATAACTGCCCAGCCTTGACGGTGCCCACGGCGCCGATCCGCCGCGCGAGAAAAAGCGCCTCCCAGTCGGGACCATGGGGGTTGAGCAGGCCATGGGGTCGCTTGAGCGTGACAGCCAGGCGCCAGTACTCGCCGGCGCTCAGTTGTGGCCCCTCGAACCAGTTCAACTGAAGCCGACGCGGCAAGGCGGTGCGACGCGAGGTAGGCTCCGCAAGCTCGAAGCGCACGGATCGCCCTCGTAGTGCGGGCAATCCCACCACCCGCCCCTCCAGCCACACGGTTCGCCCATCCAACGCGGATTCCAGACGATCATCCAAGGCGTTTTGCGCCGACCAACAGGCCCAGCTCATTCCGAGGAGAAAGCAACCTACAGCCCTGGCTCTGCCAGGAAGACAAACCACGCCGAGCAACAGCATCGTCAGCATCGCGCCGACCGATGGCAATGCAGGCAGAAAACGCAGGCTCAACAGCCCGAGTGCGAGCGCGAACATCCCTGTGCGCATGAGATAGAGCTCCAGAAGCGAAACAGCCCTCTGAGGCTTAGCTGAAAAGTCGGCCGACCTTGCTCAATAATTGTCACAAACTCTGAACAAGGTCGTCAGGCAAAAAAGGCATACTGCCCTCATTCACCTGCCGGGAGCGTACATGCCGCGCCGTCTCTTCAAACGCTACATGCCGGATCCAACCAGCATCCGCGAACACAAGTCCTTACGCTTTTTCGGCAGATTGCTGCACGATCCCAACCTCTGGCACCTGAACCGCCATTCGGTGGCGCGGGCCATGGGCGTCGGCCTGTTTGCGGCACTGATTCCCATGCCCATGCAGATGTTGCTGGCCGCCAGCCTGGCAATCCCACTGCGGGGCAACCTGCCAATCGCGGTCAGCCTGGTCTGGCTGACCAATCCACTGACCATGCCGCCGGTGTTCTTCGTCACCTACATGACCGGCGCCTGGCTGATGCAGGTGCCGCCCCGCACGCTGCCGGACGAAATCACCGTCCAGTGGGTCACCGATCAACTGTCGACGATTTGGCAGCCCTTCCTGCTGGGCTCGGTGGTGTGTGGGCTGGTGCTGGGCCTGTTCGCCTACTTCGCCACCATGCTGTACTGGCGCTGGTGGGTAGGCCGGCAATGGCGCCGGCGCAAGGCCCAGGGGGCAGCCAGGCACGCCTCAGGCACGCATGCCACGGCCGCTAACCAGCAGACGAACGCACAGCAGGTAAAGCACTGCAGTGGCCACCAACATGAAGGTGATCGCAGTGCCGATACGGATATCCGACACCCCTAGGATGCCGTAGCGGAACGAGTTGACCATGTGCAGTACCGGGTTCGCCAACGACACGGTCTGCCAGAATGGCGGCAGCAAGCTGATCGAATAGAACACCCCGCCGAGGTAGGTCAACGGCGTCAGCACGAACGTCGGAATGATCGAGATATCGTCGAAATTGCGCGCGAACACGGCGTTGACGAAGCCCAGCAGCGAGAAGATGGTCGCGGTCAGCAGCACCACCGCGACAGTGACACCCAGGTGATGCACCTGCAGATGGGTGAAGAACATCGACAGGATGGTCACGATCACCCCGACAGCCAGGCCACGCAACACGCCTCCGAGCACATAGCCGACGAGAATGGTGTGCGGCGATACCGGCGAGACCATCAGCTCTTCGATCGAGCGCTGGAACTTGCTGCCAAAGAAGCTCGAAACCACGTTGCCGTAGGAGTTGGTGATCACCGACATCATGATCAACCCCGGCACGATGTATTCCATGTACGTGAAGCCGCCCATGTCGCCGATCTGTCGACCGATGAGATTTCCGAAGATCACGAAATACAACACCATGGTGATCGCCGGCGGCAACAGGGTTTGCGGCCAGATGCGCAAAAAGCGCCGGACTTCACGGTAGACGATGGTGTTGAGGGCGACCCAGTTGGTGCGCAGGTCCAGACTCATACGGCCACCTTCGACAGGTTTTTTTCTACCAGTGACACGAACAGCTCCTCGAGTCGGTTGGTCTTGTTGCGCAGGCTCTGCACTTCGATCTGCTGCAATGCCAGTTGGCCAAACAGCGCGGTGATGCCCATCGCTTTGTCCACCTGCACTTCCAGGGTGTGCGGCGTGATCAGCCGGCACGGGTAGCCCTGAAGCACCGGCGCCTGGGCAAGATCCTGCTTGAGGTCGAGAACGAAGGTTTCCACGTGCAGCTTGCTCAGCAGCTTGCGCATGCTGGTGTTCTCGACGATGGTGCCATGGTCGATGATGCCGATGTTGCGGCACAGCTGCTCAGCTTCTTCCAGGTAATGGGTGGTCAGGATGATGGTGATGCCTTTCTGGTTCAGCTCGGTGAGAAAGCTCCACATCGAACGGCGCAGCTCGATGTCCACACCCGCGGTCGGCTCATCGAGAATCAGCAAGCGCGGTTCGTGAATCAGCGCCCGGGCGATCATCAAGCGGCGCTTCATGCCGCCGGAGAGCGAGCGCGACTGCACATCCCGCTTATCCCACAGGCCCAGTTGGGTCAGGTACTGTTCGGCGCGCTCCTTGGCCAGCTTGGGCGGGATGCCGTAGTAGCCCGCCTGGGTGACCACGATATCGAAGGTTTTCTCGAACTGGTTGAAGTTGAACTCCTGCGGCACCACGCCCAGGCAACGCTTGAGCGCGGCAGGGTCGCGATCCAGGTCATGGCCGAACACATTCACCGTGCCGCTGGTCTTGTTGACCAGGGTGGAGAGGATGCCGATGGTGGTGGACTTGCCGGCGCCGTTGGGGCCAAGCAAAGCGAAGAAGTCACCCTCGGCGACATCCAGGTCGATGCCCTTGAGGGCCTGGAAGCCGTTGCCGTAGGTCTTGGTCAGCTGTCGTATGGACAGGGCGGAACTCATAGCGGGTCAGGTACCGAGAAAAGGGTTCAGGACACGCCAGGGCTGATCACTGGCGCAGTGAGTGCGGCCAATGGTGCAAGCCCTGGCCGCGCAAGTACAGTCATGTGTATCGATAATGACTATCGAAATGACCACGGTGTTCAGGTCAATGCCGTCATTACCGCTGCTTGGTAGGCCGGGCGTTGGCGCAGGCGCTCATACCAGGCCCTCAGATGGTGCATCTGCGGGCGCTCGATCGGCATTTCGAACCAGGCGTAGATAAAACAGCCCAGGGGGATATCGCCCATGCCAATCTGCTGGCCGGACAGGTAAGGCTGGTCCGCCAGGGCCTGGTCGGCGATCGACAGCAACTGCGCGCATTGCTTGTGGGCAGCATTGATGGCCACCCAGTCGCGCTGGTCCTCCGGCGTGCGCAGCAGGCCCCAGAACAACGGCCGGAATGGCGTAGCGAAGGACGAGGTGGTCCAATCCATCCATTTGTCCGCCAAGGCGCGCTGGCGCGGATCGTCCAGATACCAGCCTTGGTCGCGGCCATATTGGGCGCACAGGTAGCGAACGATGGCGTTGGACTCCCAGAGCACCAAGTCGTCATCTTCGAGCATCGGCACCAAGCCATTAGGGTTGCGCGCCCGATAATGCGGCTCGTCCACCACACCGAAGGCGCCGCCAGCGTCGATCGATTCGAAGTCCAGGCCCAGTTCATGGGCAATCCACAGTGCCTTGCGCACATTGCTCGAGTTCTTGCGGCCCCAGATCTTCAGCATGACAGCGTCCTTTGGTATGCAGAGGCCCGATAGTCTACTCCAATCCGCCGGCCTGGTTGGTGAAACACCGGACTGCGCTGAACGCTCGCCGCCATACCCTGTCACTGTTCAGGTCAGGCCGTCCCGCCAGGCAGGTCTAAGCTCTGTGGGATAGCTCGTACCCAATGTTCCATGGAGGAAGGATTATGTTGCTGCTGTGGTTGGTGGTGTTGGTGATCGGTGCGGCGTACCTCACGCATCGGCGCCTGGCCCCCCTGAAGATCCTGGGGGCCGTCGCGGTATATGTGTTACTGATGGGCATCTGGGGGCACGCCCCTGCCTGGCTGCTGGCATTGATCTGGCTGGTATTGGCCTTCAAGACCGCATTTTTGGTATTGCCGCAATGGCGGCGCAAGTTGTTCACGACCCCTGTGTTCCAATGGTTCCGGCGCACGCTGCCGCCGATGTCACGAACCGAACGCGAGGCCATCGACGCCGGCACGGTCTGGTGGGATGGCCAACTGTTCAGCGGCCGCCCCGACTGGAATGTCCTGCTCGACTATCCGGCAGCCACGCTGACCGACGAAGAACAGGCCTTCATCGACGGCCCCACCGAGGCCCTCTGCGCCATGGTCAGCGACTGGCAGATCAGTCAGGACCTGGACCTGCCAGCAGAAGCGTGGACGCATATCAAGGCCCATGGCTTCTTCGCTCTGATAATCCCCAAAGCATACGGCGGCAAAGGTTTCTCGGCCTATGCCCACTCTCAAATCGTGATGAAACTGGCTACCCGTAGCGCCGACCTGGCCTCGACGGTGATGGTGCCCAACTCCCTGGGCCCGGCCGAGCTGCTGTTGCACTACGGCACTGAGGAACAACGCAATCATTATCTGCCTCGCCTGGCTCGCGGCGAGGAAATCCCCTGCTTCGCCCTCACCGGCCCACTGGCCGGCTCGGACGCGAGCGCCATGCCAGACACCGGCGTGATCTGCAAAGGCCAATGGCAAGGTGAAGAAGTGATCGGCCTGCGCTTGAACTGGGAGAAGCGCTATATCACCCTTGGTCCGATCGCGACACTGCTGGGCCTGGCCTTCAAGGCCTATGACCCGGAGCACCTGCTGGGCGACACGCAGGATCTGGGCATCAGCCTGGCGCTGGTGCCCACCGATACACCGGGTGTCGAAATCGGCAGGCGCCACTTCCCGCTGGGCGCGGCCTTCATGAATGGCCCCAACAGCGGCAAAGATGTCTTCATACCGCTGGATTACCTGATCGGCGGCAAGGACATGCTCGGCAAAGGCTGGATGATGCTGATGAACTGCCTGTCCGTGGGCCGTTCCATTTCCCTGCCCGCGGGAGGCACAGGTGCAGCCAAGTACAGCAGCCTGGTGACCGGTCAGTACGCACGCATTCGCGAACAGTTCAATGTTCCCTTGGCCGCCTTCGAAGGCATCCAAGCCTCCCTGGCCCGCATTGGCGGCAACGCGTGGCTGGCCGACAGCGCCCGGATACTGACCGCCCAGGCCGTCGACCTCGGCGAAAAACCCTCGGTGCTGTCGGCGATTCTCAAGTACCACCTCACCGAGCGAGGTCGCGAATGCATCCAGCACGCCATGGATGTACATGGTGGCAAAGGCATCATCCTGGGCCCGAATAATTACCTGGCACGCAACTGGATGGGCGCACCGATCTCCATCACCGTCGAAGGGGCCAACATTCTTTCACGCAATTTGATGATCTTCGGTCAGGGCGCGATCCGCTGCCATCCGTTCGTGCTCGAGGAAATGGCCCTTGCCGGGCGCGAGGACCACGAGCAGGCGCTCGCCGAGTTCGATGACTTGTTGATGAAACATATCCTCTTCGCCGCCGGCAATGCCGCCAGCACCCTGGTACTGGGGCTCGGCCTGGGTCGCTTCGAGCAGGTACCAGGTGATGCCCTCAGCCAAGGCTATTTCCGCGCGCTGAACCGACAAGCTGCGGCATTTGCACTGCTGGCGGACCTGTCGATGATGATGCTCGGCGGTGCACTCAAACGCCGGGAACGCCTCAGTGCGCGCCTCGGCGATGTATTGAGCTATCTGTACCTGGCTTCGGCGTCTCTCAAGCGCTACCACGACTTGGGCTCACCGGAGCACCTGCAACCATTGCTGCGCTGGGCCCTGGAGGAAAGCCTGGGCCAGTCGGAGGCCGCACTGGATCGCCTGCTCGACAATTTCCCTAACCGCTTCGTCGGTTGCGCCTTGCGTGTGCTGGTCTTCCCTCTGGGACGTCGCCACACCGGGCCAAGCGATGAATTGGATGCCGAGGTGGCGGAGTTGATTGGGCGGCGCAAGGGAGACCCTGCGCTTGAAGAGCTGCTGAGCGGCTGCTTCCGTCCGCAGGCAGAAGCCGACCCGGTGGCAGCCTTGCAACGGGCCAGCGACCTATTGGCAGAGTGCGCCCCTCTGCACAAGGCGCTGCACGAGGCGATCAGGCACGGCAAGGTCCATCCCGCACCTGGGCAGTCAGCGCTAGACGCTGCCGTCGAGGCTGGCGTACTGCAAGCTGCCGAGGGGCAGCGCTTGCATGAGGCGCAGGCAGCTCGGCGACGGGTGATCGATGTGGACGCATTCGACAAGGAGGCGCTGCGCCCGATCAAAGACGCGATACGCTGACTCCTGGCGATCGGGTTGTGCTGACACGCTCAGCACAGCCCGCGCAACCGGCGTATACTCCGCCCCCGTTTCAGCCATACCGAGGACCCTTTCCATGGCCAACCCGCACCTGGAGTATCACCTGCAACTGCTTCAGCACCTGCGCACCATTCTGGTCGCCCTGGGTGAAGCCGAGCAGGTGCCGGAAGAGAGCCACGCCCTGTTCCTCGAACGCTTCGATGAACTGCTCACCCTGCTGCCGCAGGATCCACTGGAAAGCCAGTACCTGGGCCAAGACCTGATTTGTCAGGTAATCCAGCGCTACCCTCAGATTGCCCACCTGGTACCACGGGACCTGCTTTGGTTCTTCGGCGGCGACTGCCTGCACTTCATGCCCGATGAAGAACTGGCCGTGTACCAGCAACTCGAAGACCTGCGCTACGAAGCCGAACAGAACGGTGAAGCCTTCGACTGGAACCAGCAAAAGCAACTGCTGAGCCTGCCTGAACAGACACCGAAGCATTGATGCCCCAGCAGGGCAAGCACAGGCTTGCCCTGCCCCCAAAAAAAACGGGAGCGCGGGTGCCGACGCCAGAAACGGCAAAAAAAAACGCCCTCTCGTCTGAGAGGGCGTTTTCGATTTGGAGCGGGAAACGAGACTCGAACTCGCGACCCCGACCTTGGCAAGGTCGTGCTCTACCAACTGAGCTATTCCCGCAAATATGAAGCAAACCGCTATTTGGCATGAAGCGCCGTACTGGCCTTCATCGCCACTGCATCGCCATGGACGATACAGCTTTGAATTGGAGCGGGAAACGAGACTCGAACTCGCGACCCCGACCTTGGCAAGGTCGTGCTCTACCAACTGAGCTATTCCCGCAAATGGCGTCCCCTAGGGGACTCGAACCCCTGTTACCGCCGTGAAAGGGCGGTGTCCTAGGCCACTAGACGAAGGGGACATACCCAACGCTTTTCAGCGCACCAGCTCAATGCCTTTCGACAGCGACTGGATTTTCAAGCTCTGCCAGAGGCAGAACTCAGGAAAACTGGAGCGGGAAACGAGACTCGAACTCGCGACCCCGACCTTGGCAAGGTCGTGCTCTACCAACTGAGCTATTCCCGCATTGGCGTCCCCTAGGGGACTCGAACCCCTGTTACCGCCGTGAAAGGGCGGTGTCCTAGGCCACTAGACGAAGGGGACACACACTACAACTTTTCACTCCCTGCCGCGCTTTGCTGTGAGCTTTACGCTGCAAGTGGCGCGCATTCTATGGATGCCTTGAGGGGGCGTCAACCCCTTTCTGGAAATTTATTTAAATCAATGACTTCCGGCTTTAGAAAGACAACAGGCATGATGCGCCCAACGGCTGGCGTTGATTTTTTGACAGCAGGTCGGCAAGCTCGTGGCAAAGTGCTAGCAGAGCAATTCGCAATCCTGTCGGATAGCCCTACCCGGCCATAGGCGAACTCTCCTACACTCAAGTCGGAAATTATCTATTTGACGAGGCGTTAACGGTGACACCACTTCTGATCACCTTGCTCATCGTGGCAGGTATCGCGCTACTGATCGTGATCGGCTACCTCAATAATGTCGTGGAAAACGCCAAGCTTGAGCGCGCTCGCCTGAAAATAGAACTGGCAGAACGCCTGCGTCGCTGCGGCGAAATCAGCGAAACCTTCCCCCGGCAACTCATGACGCCAGCCCTCAAGGTGCTGCTGACCCGCCTGGAGCTCAACCTTTATCAACGTCAATTGGCACTGGACAAGCACAACGCCGAGATCAAGGGACGTATCAGCGAGCTGGAAAGCCTCGTTGCCCAAGGCGACGGCATTGCGATCAACAACCCGCCCAGCCCGATCCAGACCGAGGCCAAAGCCAAGGAAGTGCGTTTTCTCTTGGAGTCGTTGCACAACCAGATCGTACGCGCCACTCAGGAAGGTTTCCTGCAAACCAATGAAGGCAAGTATTGGGTCAAGGAGATTCGCCACCTGTTGGTCCTGCTGCACATCGAGTTCTTCAACAACCTGGGCCAGCAAGCCCTGCAGCAGAACCAACCCGGTCAGGCGCGGCTGGCTTTCGACCGGGGTGTGCAATACCTGCGCAAACAGCAGGACCCCAAGCAATACGACGAACAGCGCATCTACCTGGAAAAGCTCCTGGCCCGTGCCGACGCACTGGTGAAGGACAAGATGGAACCTGCGGAAAACGACGAAAATGCGCTGACCCAAGGTCTGAAGACCGACGAAAGCGAAAACTGGAAAAAGAAAGCGCTCTACGACTGAGGGCTGATCCTCGCGACCACTTCGTCAAACTGCTCGTTGCGCGAAGCAGATAACGCGCTACGCCAGTGTGCACGGACAAACCCGCTCCCACAGAATCGGCGCAAATCCTGGAGGATCGGGTTTAGCCGTGAAGGCACCGCCACGGGGCCAGGCAACGGCTCCCACAGAAAACGCAGCAAAGACAAGGGGCTTTCATAGGCCCCTTGTCGTTTTCAGCAGTCTGTCAACTCAAGGAAAATCGCCGTCAGGCGTTCCAGCCCGGCTTGATCCGCCTCGCTGAACCGCGCCAGCTTCGGGCTGTCCAGGTCCAGCACACCAATCAGCCTGCCCGCCTTCACCAGTGGAATCACCAGCTCGCTATTGGATGCGCTGTCACAGGCGATGTGGCCTGGGAAGACATGCACATCCTCGACCCGCTGGGTCTGACGCGATGCCGCGGCCGCTCCGCACACACCCTTGCCGAAGGGGATGCGTACGCAGGCCACCTGGCCCTGGAACGGGCCGAGCACCAATTGCTCGTCGCGGTTGAGATAGAAGCCAGCCCAGTTCAGGTCCTCGATCTGATGATAGAGAAACGCAGAAAACTGCGCGGCATTGGCGATGAAGTCGCGTTCGTCGGCAAACAGCGCCTGCACTTGCGCGGCCAGCAGGTCGTAGCCATCGAGGCCGGAGCCGCTGGCGTTGAGGTCGATCATTGTTTCTGCTCCAACAATTGCCGCCCGAACCAATACCGGGCGAACTGATAGGCACAACGGCCATTACGGATGCCGCAGCCGGACGACCGGCGCACGACGAGTTTGTCCAAGGCTTCGCACGATGCCGCCCCCGGGCTAGAGGTGCCGCCAAAGCCCATGATCGAGCGGTAAAGAACCTGACACCAACGCGAGCAGCTTGGCTGTATCGACTATGCTTGCGCAGCGCAAGGGACGTAAACCGGCTCGGACTCCATGGATATCAAGTTCACCAATCGCCTGTCATACAAGCAAGCCCGGTTGACAGTCATGGTCGGCTTCATCTTGGGGGCGCTGCTCAGCCTCGTGCAGATCGGCATCGATTATGCCAGCGAAGACGCGTCCATCAACCGCGAGGTGCAGGCGCTGCTGCAAATCAGCCACGATCCGCTGTCGCGCATCACTTACAACATCGACGCAGAGCTTGCCCAAGAGCTGATCGGTGGCCTGCTGCAATCGCCGGCGGTGATCCGCGCGCGCCTGGTCGACAACAACGACACCGTGCTGGCCGACGCCAGCCGCCCTCGCCAGGAAGACCGCTACCGGCCACTGAGCGATTTCCTGTTTGGCGAACAGCGCCAGTTTCAGGAACGCTTGTTTCTGTCCAGCCTGCCCAATGAATACCTCGGCACTTTGTATCTGGACATCGACACCTATGCCTTTGGCGGTCGCTTTCTGGACCGCGCAGGCGTCACCTTGGTCAGTGGTTTCGCCCGCAGCCTGGTGCTGGCCGGCATTCTCCTGGCGTTGTTCTATATGATGCTGACCAAGCCGCTGGTAACGGTGATCGCCGCTCTGAGCAGTAGCGACCCGCGCCATCCCCACCAAGGACGCCTGACATGCCCCCATGGCCATGAACAGGATGAGATCGGCGTGCTGGTCAAAGTCGCCAACCAGCAGTTCGTCAGCATGTCCACCGAGATCCAGCAACGCCGCAATGCCGAAAACCGCCTGACCGAGTACCTGAACGAACTGGAGGATATCGTCTCGGCCCGTACCGACGAGCTCAAGGCCAGCAACAACCGCCTCAGCCAGTCCAACCAAGAGCTGGAGCACGCCCGCCAACAGGCATTGGACATGGCCCAGGCCAGAGCCGCATTCCTGGCCAACATGAGCCATGAAATCCGCACGCCGCTCAACGGCATGCTCGGCATGATTTCCCTAGCCTTGGACAGCCCGCTGGCCGCCGAACAACGCCAGCAGCTATCCATCGCACACGACTCGGGCAAGGTGTTGGTAGAACTGCTCAACGATATTCTCGACCTGTCCAAATTCGATGCCGGGCAACTGGAGCTTGAGCGCATCCCCTTCGACATGGGCGCGATGGTCGAGGACACCGCCAATCTGCTGTCGCAGAACGCGGCAGCCAACGTCGAACTGACCTGCCTGATCAGCCCCGACTTTCCCAGCACGGTGCTGGGCGACCCGACCCGGGTACGGCAGATTGTGAGTAATTTGCTGTCCAACGCTCTCAAATTCACCCGCTTTGGCCGGGTCGATGTGCGCCTGACGCCGATCGTCGGGGGCGTACGCCTGGAAGTGTGCGACACCGGCATCGGCATCCCAGAACAGGCCCAAGCGCGCATCTTCCAGCCCTTCACCCAAGCCGGCGCCGGCATCACCCGCCAGTACGGCGGCACGGGGCTAGGCCTTGCCCTGACCCGCAACCTGTGCAAGGCCATGCAAGGTCACTTGCACATCGACTCCGAGGCAGGCTTTGGCAGCCGCTTCACGGCTGAGCTGCCGCTGCTCGCGCACACCGAAGCCATCCCGCCCGCCCCTTTGCATGGGCGCGTCGTCGTTCTGAGCAACGCCGCCAGTGGCCTGACCGAACTGTTGCACAAGCTGCTGCCTGGCTGGGGACTGTCCTATCACGGCTTCGATGATGCAGCGCAGGCCGCCGACGCCACGCCCGACTTGGTAATCACCGACGATGTGGCCCACCTGGACACCTTGCGCTCCTGCCTGCAGGCGCCGATTCTGCTGGTGACTGCGTATGGCAACTTCCTCACCCAGGAGCACGCCACGCAACTGGCCCCCCTGCTGCAACTGGCGCGCCCCCTGGCACGCAACACCCTGTATCAGACGCTGCGCCGCGCATTGGAGGGTGTCGAGGCCGACGTCCCCCGGCGCCACCTGCAGGCCCAGCACCAGCCAATACGGGCTCGCGTCCTGCTGGTAGAGGACAACCCGGTCAACCAACTGGTGGCCAAAGGCATGCTGGTCAAACTCGGTTGCCAGGTGCTGCTCGCCACCCAAGGCGCCGAGGCCCTGGCGCAATTGGAGCAGGAGACGGTGGACATGGTGCTGATGGACTGCAACATGCCGGTGATGGACGGCTACGAGGCCACCCGGCGCATCCGCCAGGACGGGCGATGGCCAGCACTGCCGATCGTTGCCTTGACCGCCAACGCCATGCCCGAGGAGCGCGAGCGTTGCCGCGCCGCCGGCATGAACGATTACCTGGCCAAGCCGTTTCGTCGCGAGGAGTTGCTGGCGTTGGTCGACCACTGGGTGCCGATCAGCGGCTGAGCAAGGCCTCGATCGACGCCTTGAGCGCCTCAGGCTTGGTGTTGGGGGCGTAGCGGGTAACCTTGCCGCTGGCAGGGTCGACCAGGAACTTGGTGAAATTCCACTTGATCCGCTGCGTGCCCAGGATGCCGGGTGCGCGCTTTTTCAGCTCGACGAACAAGGGATGGGCATCCGGGCCATTGACCTCGATCTTGCGAAACAACGGGAAGCTCACACCGAAGTTGCGCTCGCAGAACTGCGCGATGTCCAAGGCATCCCCGGGCTCCTGCTTGCCAAACTGATTGCAGGGGAACCCGAGGACCACCAGCCCGCGTTCGCGGTATTGCTTCCACAGCTGCTCCAGGCCCTTGTACTGGGGCGTGAAACCACACTGGCTGGCGGTGTTGACCACCAGCAGCGCCTTGCCCGGAAAGTCGCCCAGCACCTTTTGCTCGCCCTTCAAGGTGACGCAGCGGATGTTCTTCAGCGTATCGGCCATCGCAGGTCTCCGGTCAGTCACGCGGCTTGAGGTCCAGGCACACTGAGTTGATGCAGTAGCGCAGGCCGGTCGGTGGCGGGCCATCGGGGAACACGTGGCCCAGGTGGGCATCGCAACGCGCGCAGGTGACTTCGGTACGGATCATGCCGTGGGAGGTGTCGCGTATCTCGATCATGGCGCTCTGCTCGATCGGCTCGTAGAAACTGGGCCAACCGCAGCCGGAGTCGAACTTGGCTCGCGAGTCGAACAATGGCAGGTCGCAGCAGATGCAGTGGTAGATGCCATCGCGACGCTCGCTGTTGTACTTGCCACTGAAGGGGCGCTCGGTGCCCTTCAAACGGCACACCTCATACTGGGCCGGATCCAGCATCTGGCGCCATTCTTCCAGGGTTTTGTCGATCTTTTGCATGGGGGAACCTCGGCAGGCTGAATTTCACTCGCGCCGTCTTTCTTTATGGCGGGGGTGACACGTATATTAATTGGCTTCTTTTGCCAGCCAGTCTGGCATGCACTCCGCCCTTTTCAAACCTTTTGACGGCGGCGCGCCGCGACTTCTCAATCGGGATCACATCATGCAGTTCAGCAAATCGAACAAGCTCGCCAATGTCTGCTACGACATTCGCGGCCCAGTGCTCAAGCACGCCAAACGCCTGGAAGAGGAAGGCCATCGCATCCTCAAGCTGAACATCGGCAACCCGGCGCCGTTTGGCTTCGAGGCGCCGGACGAGATCCTCCAGGATGTGATCCGCAACCTGCCCACCGCCCAGGGCTACAGCGACTCCAAAGGCTTGTTCAGCGCGCGTAAGGCGGTCATGCAGTACTGCCAGCAAAAGCAGATCGAGGGTGTGGGCATCGAGGACATCTACCTCGGCAACGGCGTGTCCGAGCTGATCGTGATGTCCATGCAGGCACTGCTCAACAACGGCGATGAAGTGCTGATCCCGGCCCCGGACTACCCGCTGTGGACCGCCGCCGTCAGCCTGGCGGGCGGCAAGCCTGTGCACTACCTGTGTGACGAACAGGCCGACTGGTTCCCGGACCTGGAAGACATCAAGGCCAAGATCACCCCGAACACCAAGGCCCTGGTGATCATCAACCCGAACAACCCGACCGGCGCTGTGTACTCCAAGGAACTGCTGCTGGGCATGCTGGAGCTGGCCCGCCAGCACAACCTGGTGGTGTTCTCCGACGAGATCTACGACAAGATCCTCTACGACGAAGCCGTGCACATCAGCACCGCGTCGCTGGCCCCGGACCTGCTTTGCCTGACCTTCAACGGCCTGTCCAAGTCGTACCGGGTGGCGGGCTTCCGCTCCGGCTGGCTGATCATCTCCGGGCCCAAGCAGCACGCCCAGAGTTACATCGAAGGCATCGACATGCTGGCCAACATGCGTCTGTGCGCCAACGTGCCGGCCCAGCACGCGATCCAGACTGCCCTGGGCGGCTATCAGAGCATCAACGACCTGGTGCTGCCGCCAGGCCGCCTGCTCGAGCAGCGCAACCGCACCTACGAGTTGCTCAACGACATTCCCGGGGTGAGCTGCGTCAAGCCCATGGGCGCGCTGTACGCCTTCCCCAAGATCGACCCGAAAGTCTGTCCGATCCACAATGACGAAAAGTTCGTCCTCGACCTGCTGTTGTCGGAAAAACTGCTGATCGTCCAGGGCACGGCCTTCAACTGGCCTTGGCCGGACCACTTCCGCGTGGTGACCTTGCCACGGGTGGACGATCTGGAGCAGGCCATCGGACGGATCGGCAACTTCCTGCGCACCTACCAGCAGTAAGCTATCGGAGGGGGACTGTGTCCCTTCCCAGGCTATCGCCGTCGCCCGACTGCCTTCGGTGTCGGCGATAGTCCTCGATGATTCGCAGCGCCGTCATGGAGCGTTTTCTGCAGGAGAGTTCTTACATCCTGCAACGCTCTATCCCACAGCCCACGCCCTATCCTCTGCCATACTCCGCCGTACACAGTTTGAAATAGTCGGCCGGTTGAATCAGTGTGACCCGCCCCTTATATAGCCCGCAGTACGCGACATTTTCATCCGTCAGGAGAACGTAACAACCATGATGCGCATTCTGTTGTTTGTAGCCACCAACCTCGCGGTGGTGCTGGTTGCAAGCATTACCCTGAGCCTGTTCGGCTTCAACGGGTTCATGGCGGCCAACGGCGTTGACCTCAATCTCAGCCAACTGCTGGTCTTCTGCGCCGTGTTCGGCTTCGCCGGCTCGCTGGTCTCGCTGTTCATCTCCAAGTGGATGGCGAAGATGACCACCGGCACCCAGATCATCAGCCAACCTCGCACCCGCCACGAACAGTGGCTGCTGCAGACGGTCGAGGAACTGTCCCGCGAGGCCGGCATCAAGATGCCGGAAGTGGGTATCTTCCCAGCCTACGAAGCCAACGCCTTCGCCACCGGCTGGAACCGCAACGACGCTCTGGTGGCCGTATCCCAGGGCTTGCTCGAGCGCTTCTCGCCTGATGAAGTGCGTGCCGTGCTGGCCCATGAAATCGGCCACGTGGCCAACGGTGACATGGTCACCCTGGCGCTGGTGCAAGGCGTGGTGAACACCTTCGTGATGTTCTTCGCCCGCATCATCGGCAACTTCGTTGACAAGGTGATCTTCAAGAACGAAGAAGGCCAAGGCATCGCCTACTATGTGGCGACCATCGTCGCCGAGCTGATCCTGGGTATCCTGGCCAGCATGATCGTCATGTGGTTCTCGCGCCGCCGCGAATACCGTGCCGACGAAGCCGGCGCCCAGCTGGCCGGCACCGGCGCGATGATCGGCGCCCTGCAGCGCCTGCGCGTGGAGCAAGGTATGCCTGTGCACATGCCCGACACCTTGAAGGCGTTCGGCATCAATGGTGGCCTCAAGCACGGCCTGGCGGGCCTGCTGATGAGCCACCCGCCACTGGAAGACCGCATCGAGGCGCTGCGCCGCCGCGGTTGATCCAAGCGCACGAAAAAGGGCGACTTCGGTCGCCCTTTTTCGTGCACGCTGGACGCTCGTTCAGCGCACCAGTCGATATACCCGCTCGATCAGACTCGTGATTCCGGCCTGTTCGAATTTTGGGCTCTCCTGAATGATCTCCCGCTCTTCGAGCGTTTCCACCCGCCAGCCAGCGAACCCAGTCCGTACCTCGTCATCCGTTACCGAAAACGGCGGCCCGTCGAGCCGTGCCTGATCGTAATCGAGCGTCACCATCAGGCCCTTGCAGGCATCCGGCAACAGCCGCGACAGCAACGCCAGGTAACGTTCGCGCATGGCAGGGGGCAAGGCAATGACCGCCGCACGGTCATACAGGCCGACGCAATCGCCCACATCCTGCGCCGTCAGCGCAAAGAAATCCCCGCACCACAGTTCCACATCACCGCTGCGCCATACTTCGAAGGCGCCCTGCTGGGTCACCTGCGGCGCCAAGCCGTGTTCGTTGAAAAAGTCCTCTACTGCACGCCGGGACAGCTCCACGCCCAGAACCTGATGCCCCTGCCCCGCCAGCCAGGCCAGGTCCAGGCTCTTGCCACACAAGGGCACCAGCACGCGGCTAGCCTGCGCCAGGCCTAATGCAGGCCAATAGGTTTGCAGATAAAGATTGACCTGCGCCTGATGAAAGCCGATCTGATTGTCCGCCCATCGCTTGTGCCAGAACGCCGGCTCCATGCTTCCTCCCGGTTTTTCGATGAAATGCGCTGAAAACTTATATTGGATATCGATCAGTAACTGATCGAAGATGAACGCATCTTACCCGCCAGGACATCTCCATGCTGCCCAGCCTGTTCATTTCCCATGGTTCGCCCATGCTCGCCTTGCAACCCGGCACCAGCGGGCCCGCATTGTCCAAGCTGGCCAATGACCTGGCGCTTGCGAAGGCGATCATCGTGGTATCGGCGCACTGGGAGAGCCGCGAGTTGCTGGTGACGGGCAATCCACAGCCACAAACCTGGCATGACTTTCATGGGTTTCCTGCCGCGCTGTATGCCGTGCAATACCCCGCCCCCGGTGAGCCGGAACTGGCCCGACAGGTGAGCGACCGCCTGACGGCAGCAGGCCTGCCCACCCGCCTGGATACCCACCGCCCCTTCGACCACGGCGCCTGGGTGCCGCTGTCGCTGATGTATCCGGATGCCAGCATTCCCGTCATCCAGGTGTCGTTGCCCAGCCAACTTGGCCCAGCCCTGCAGCTCAAAGTTGGCGAAGCGCTTGCCGGGTTGCGCGCCGAAGGCGTACTGCTGATCGGCTCCGGCAGCATTACTCACAACCTGAGCGAGCTAGACTGGCACGCCGGGCCGGATGTGATCGAGCCGTGGGCGCTGGCGTTTCGGGACTGGGTAGTGGAAAAGCTGACACAGAATGACCGGCAGGCGCTGCTCGACTACCGACAACAGGCGCCATTTGCCGTGCGCAATCACCCCAGCGACGAACACCTGTTGCCGTTGTTCTTTGCCCTAGGGGCTGGCGAGCGGTTTGGTGTCGTCCATCAAGGATTCACCTTTGGGGCGCTTGGGATGGACATCTATCGGTTCGACTGAGGAACGTTTCACGTCCCAGGCCTGTGCGACCCTGTACAGCCCATCACGCCAATGCACCGACAAAAAAAATCCCCGACCTAGGCCGGGGATTTTTTCATTGCGCCAGGATCAATCCTCGCGGTAGCGGCGCAGCTTCAGCTGCTTGCCAGCCACACGGGTGTCCTTGAGCTTGGACAGCAGACGCTCCAGGCCGTCTTCAGGCAGCTCGATCAAGCTGAAGCTGTCACGTACCTGGATACGGCCGATGGCGTCACGCGCCAGGCCACCTTCGTTGAGGATCGCGCCGAGCAGGTTCTTGGCGGCGATGCCATCACGGGCACCGAGGGCGGTACGGCAACGCACGCGGCCTTCGGCCAGCGGCATTGGCGCACGGCGCTCGCGATCACCACGCTCGCTGCGCTCACCGCGATCGGAACGCTCGCCGCGCTCACGCGGGGTGAAGGTCGGCACCAGAGGCTGCTCACGCTCGACCGAAGCCAGGTCCAAGGCTTGGCCGTTGGTGGCCTTGCGCAGCAGGGCCGAAGCCAGGGCACGCGGGCTGCAGCCCAGGTCTGCGGTCAGGCGGTCGAACAGCTCGCCATGGCTGGCTTCTGCCTCGGCAACCATCGGTGCCAGGCTTGCGGTCAGCTTCTTGATACGTGCATCGAGCACGGCCTGCGGGTTCGGCAGGCGGGCTTCAGCGACCTTCTGCCCGGTCACGCGCTCGATGACCTGCAGCATGCGACGCTCACGTGGGGTGACCAGCAGCAGTGCGCGACCATCGCGACCGGCACGACCGGTACGGCCGATACGGTGCACGTAGGACTCCGGGTCGTACGGCATGTCGACGTTGAACACGTGGGTGATGCGCGGTACGTCCAGGCCTCGGGCGGCGACATCGGTCGCGACGACGATGTCCAGGCGGCCATCCTTGAGCGAGTCGATGACACGTTCACGCTGGTTCTGGGCGATGTCGCCGTTCAGCGCGGCGGCCTTGTAGCCCTTGGCTTCCAGCGCGGCGGCCAGGTCCAGGGTGGCTTGCTTGGTCCGTACGAAGGCGATCAGCGCGTCGAACTCTTCCACTTCCAGCAGACGCAGCACAGCCGGAATCTTCTGGTCGGCATGGACCATCAGGTGGGCCTGGTCGATCGCGGTGACGGTCTGGGTCTTGCTCTGGATCTTGACGTGCTTCGGTTCACGCAGGTGACGCTCGGCGATGGAGCGGATCGAAGACGGCAGGGTGGCGGAGAACAGTACGGTCTGGCGCGACTCCGGGATGGCCTTGAAGATGACTTCCAGGTCGTCCATGAAGCCGAGCTTGAGCATTTCGTCTGCCTCGTCGAGTACCAGGTACTGGACGGTGGACAGGACTTTCTCGTCGCGGCGCAGATGGTCGCACAGGCGACCCGGGGTGGCGACGACGATCTGTGCGCCGTTACGAATGGCGCGCAGTTGTGGGCCCATCGGGGCACCACCGTAGACAGCCACCACGTTCACGCCAGGCATCTGCTTGGCGTAGGTTTCGAAGGCGGTGGCTACTTGCAGCGCCAGCTCGCGGGTTGGCGCTAGGATCAGGGCTTGCGGTTCGCGCTTGCTCACATCGATCTTGTTGAGGATCGGCAGGGCGAAGGCAGCGGTCTTGCCGGTGCCAGTCTGCGCCTGGCCGATCATGTCGTGACCGGCGAGGATGATCGGGATCGATTGTTGCTGGATGGCCGATGGCTCTTCATAGCCTGTGGCCAGCACGGCGGCAACGATGTTCGGATGAAGATCGAGAGCGGCGAATCCGCCGGTTTCCTGGGTCATGGGTCTGCCTCTATGTGCATCCGCAAAGACCCATGCTCCAAAGCTGCACATGCCTTGAAAGACCAAAAGGTCACCCAGGCAGCTTTGGCGGCGGGGATTTGCGAAAACGATTGAAAAAGGAACGTCTTGGGGAGGTCCGCCTAGCGGACGTGCAGCCGAAGCTGGACTCGGAGGGTTTGCACCACCTGATTTTGAGGTCCGCTAAAAGACCGGCGCGTACTATACCCGAATCCGTGCCCGACCGTGAGATTTTTTTCAGTGGAGAGGGCCACCTTGCCGCTATCGCGTCGTCGCCGCTGAATCGTTTCTACAGCCTCGATGGAAAGCGACGCCTCCCAGACGCTCGTCAACCGTCAGGTCGCGGGCCGGATCGCCTTGATCAGATACTCCAGCGAATACCCAAGACGCGGCGCCAGGGCCGCGGCGCGCTCACCCACGCCGTCCAGGTCCAGTACTTGCTCGAGATCGGCCGGTACCAGCAGGATGACGTTGCCCTCCTTCACCGGCAGTTCCCAGTAATGGCGATGGTACAGCCCACGCAGCAAGGCCGCGCCCAGCGGCCTGCCATCATCGCCAGCCCACTGGTTGATCACCAGCCAGCCGCCAGGGTTTAGCTGCTTCTGGCAGTTTTCCAAAAAGCCCCATGCCAGATGACCGACGCCCGGCCCGTGGTCGGTATACAGGTCGACGAACAGCAGATCGGCCTTTTCGGCGGTCGGCAGCAGTTCCAGGGCATCGCCAACCCGCACGTACAGCCGCGGATCATCGTCAAGGCCCATGTACTCCATGGCCAGGCGCGGCACATCCGGCCGCAGCTCGATGGCTTCGACATCGTCCAAGGGCAGGAACTTCAAACACGCCTGGGTCAGGGTGCCGGCCCCCAAGCCGAGGAACAACGCGCTCTCGGGCTGCTCATGGCACAGTGCGCCTACCAGCATGGCGCGAGTGTAGTCGTACTCCAGCCAGCTGGGGTCGGCGGTAAACGTGCAGCTTTGCTCGATGGCATCGCCAAACTCCAGGAAGCGGTAGTCGTCCACTTCATAGACGCTGATGACCCCGAAGGCGTCCTCGACCCGGGCCAACAACCGCTCTTCCCGCTCCGTCCCCATGACCGACACCTGTGCGCGCAAAAGCCGACATTCTCCGCCAATGCCCCCGGTGCAACAAGCGCGTCGCCAACTGATACCATGGCGATCATGCCTATAGCCGACAACACCGAGCCTGTGATGAACCGACCCTGGAGTCCCGATAGCTGGCGCGCCCTGCCGATCCAGCAGCAACCGACCTACCCCGATGCTGCGCACCTGCTCAAGGTCGAGCAGACCCTGGCCAGTTACCCGCCCCTGGTGTTCGCCGGTGAGGCCCGGGAGCTGCGCCGGCAGTTCGCCGAGGTGACTGAGGGCCGGGCGTTTCTGCTTCAGGGTGGCGACTGCGCCGAAAGCTTCGCCGAATTCTCGGCAGCCAAGATCCGTGACACCTTCAAGGTATTGCTGCAGATGGCGATCGTCATGACCTTCGCCGCCGGCTGCCCGGTGGTGAAGGTCGGGCGTATGGCCGGGCAATTCGCCAAGCCGCGCTCCGCAGGCGATGAGACCATCGGTCAGGTGACACTGCCGGCCTACCGGGGCGACATCGTCAACGGCATCGGTTTCGATGAGCAAAGCCGCGTTCCGGACCCCGAGCGCCTGCTGCAGGCCTACCACCAGGCCACCGCCAGCCTGAACCTATTGCGCGCGTTCGCCCAGGGCGGCTTTGCCGACCTGCACCAGGTGCACAAATGGAATCTGGACTTCATCGCCAACTCGGCGCTGTCGGAGAAATACCACCAACTGGCCGGACGGATCGACGAAACCCTGGCCTTCATGCGTGCCTGCGGCCTGGATAGCGCGCCGCAATTGCGCGAAACCAGCTTCTTCACCGCCCACGAAGCCTTGCTGCTCAACTACGAGGAAGCCTTCGTGCGCAGCGACAGCCTGACCGGCGACTACTACGACTGCTCGGCGCACATGCTGTGGATCGGCGACCGTACCCGGCAATTGGATGGCGCACATGTGGAGTTCCTGCGCGGGGTGCACAACCCGATCGGGGTCAAGGTCGGCCCGAGCATGAACCCTGAGGAACTGATCCGCCTGATCGACACCCTCAACCCGGCCAACGACCCCGGCCGCCTGAACCTGATCGTGCGCATGGGCGCCGGCAAGGTAGGCGATCACCTGCCCGGGCTGATCCGCACCGTCGAGCGCGAAGGTCGCAAAGTGCTGTGGAGCTCCGACCCGATGCACGGCAATACCATCAAGGCCAGCAGCGGCTACAAGACGCGGGATTTCGCGCAGATTCTCGATGAGGTGCGCCAGTTCTTCCAGGTGCACCAGGCCGAAGGCTCGTATGCCGGCGGTATCCACATCGAGATGACCGGACAGAACGTCACCGAGTGCATTGGCGGAGCGCGCCCGATCACCGAGGATGGCTTGTCGGATCGCTACCACACCCATTGCGATCCACGGCTCAACGCTGATCAGTCGCTGGAACTGGCCTTCCTGATTGCCGAAACGCTCAAGCAAGTGCGTCGCTAAGGGCGCATCGCGTCGCGGCTTCGCGGGTAAACCCGCTACCGCAAGGGTGGCAATACCCTTGTAGGAGCGGGTTAACCCGCAAAAAACCACCGCAACACCCGGTCATTTGCGCAGTGGGTCATCCCAGAATGGCCGCTCGGCCTCCTGCTGGATATCCGCCCGGCTCAACCCCAGGTCATGCAAGGTCGCATCGCTCAGGCTCAGCAGCTCGCGGCGCTGACGGTACAGCTGATACCAGCGAAGGATCCGCGCCAGTGCGGCCTCTCCCAGATGGGTGATCGAAAAGGCAGGTTTGACGTACAGGGAAGTGATCTGACCTTTCATCTTGAAGCCCTCCGTGAAGATGGCTTCAGTCTCTCGCCAGGCTTAAGATCAATCCAACGAATGTTTCTGATGCCATGCATCTCGGAGATTGATGCAATGTCCCAGTACCAGAACCTGGATTCGGATGTCCTGCGCACCTTCGTTGCAATTGCCGAGCAAGGCGGCTTCACCCGCGCCGGCGAGGTGGTCAACCGCACCCAGTCGGCGGTGAGCATGCAGATGAAACGCTTGGAAGAAGACATCCTCCAACGCCAGCTGTTCGAGCGCGACGGCCGCCAAGTCCGCCTGACCGCCGAAGGCCAGGTCCTGCTCGGCTATGCCCGGCGCATCCTCAAGCTGCAGGGCGAGGTGTTCAACACCCTGCGCATGCCGCACATGGTCGGCGTGGTGCGCATCGGCACGCCGGACGACTACGCCATGCGCTTTCTGCCTACCATTCTTTCAAGCTTCGCCCAGGCGTATCCGCTGATCCAGGTGGAGGTGCACTGCGACTCGTCCAAGCAACTGATGCTGCGCCAGGATCTGGACCTGACCATCGTCACCCGCGAGCCTGGCAACGAGATTGGCCAATTGCTGCGCCAGGAGCGGCTGGTCTGGGCCGCAGCCCAGGGCTTTTGCCCGCAAGAGCAGCGGCCCATGCCTCTGGCCTTGTTCAACACCGATTGCTTCTGCCGCGCCTGGACCTGCAATGCCCTGGAAAGCCAAGGCATCGACTACCGCATCGCCTACACAAGCCCCAGCCTCGCGGCGATCTTCGCCATCGTCACCGCTGGCTTGGCGGTGACAGCGCAACTGCAGAGCCTGATCAGCGGCAACCTGCGCACCCTCGGTGAGCAGGAAGGCCTGCCGCAACTGCCCTTGGCCAACGTGATGCTGCTGCGAAATACCCAGCATCAGTCGCCCATCACCGACTGCATGGCCGATTACATCGTGGAAGGATTCAAGTAAGGCCGGCAACTACAGCTCGTACGCCAGCATCACCGCACAGACCACCAGGAAGGCACAGAACAGCGTACGCAGTACTTTTTCCGGGAGCGCGTGGGCGAGCTTCACTCCCCAGCTGATGCTGAGCAGGCCCCCGATGGCCAGCGCGATACCCGCGTGCCAGTCAACACTCCCGTGCACGCCGTAAGTGACCAGTGTCACCAGTGTGCTGGGCGCGGCCAAGGCCAGGGACAACCCTTGCGCCACAACTTGTGTGGCGCCGAATACGCTGGTCAGGATCGGCGTGGCCACCACTGCCCCGCCTACCCCGAACAACCCGCCCATGGCACCGGCAAAACTGCCCAGCACGCCCAGCCACGGCCAGGGGTAGCGCAGCTCGGTGCTCGGCGGGGCGACCGGTAGGAACATCCGCGCCACATTCCACACCGCCAGCGCCACCAGAAAGCCCACGAAGCCCAGGCGCATGGAATGGGCGTCGATGCCCACCGCCCAGATCGACCCAAGCCAAGCGAACAAAAAGCTGCACGCCGCCAACGGCAGCGCGTGGCGCAGTTCGATGCGGTTGCGCTGGTGATAGCGCCACAGCGCCAGCAACACGTTCGGCACCACCATGACCAAGGCCGTGCCCTGGGCCAGTTGCTGGTCGAGGCCGAACAGCACTCCAAGGGCCGGAATGGCGATCAGACCGCCACCGATGCCGAACAGACCACCCAGGGTACCCAGGGCCGCGCCCAACGCTATGTTTATCAACCACTCGATCATCAGGGCCTCATCCACATTCAACGATGTCCGCATGCTAGCGATTGATGCCTGGCAGGGAAACGCACAGCAGCGCACAATGGCTTTGCGTTATTCGCACAAGCAGAGCCACCATGAGCCCCGATATTCTCACCGAACAACTGAGCCTGTTCCTCGATGTACTGGAAACCGGCAGTTTTTCCGCCGCCGCCCGGCGTCACCCGCTGACGCCTTCGGCCGTGGCGCGGCGCATCGACAATCTCGAACAGGCGGTGGGCAGCCGCCTGTTCGACCGTAGCACCCACGCCGTTCGAGCCACGCCCGCCGGCAAGGCTTTCGCCGAACGTGCCAGGCGCATCATCGAGGAGCTGCGCCTGGCGCGGGCCGAAGCGGTGTCCTTGAGCAGCGCGCCGGAAGGCCTGATCCGCGTCGATGCCCCGGCTGCCTTCGGGCGTCGCCACCTGGCCCCAGCGATTGCCGATTTCCTGGCGGCCTACCCGGGCCTGGATGTCCAACTGCGCTTGATCGACAGCTTCGTCGACCTGCACGGCAGCCACCTGGGAGAGGTCGACCTGGTACTGCGTGCAGGCCCCCTGGCCGACACCCGCCTGGTGGCCACACCCCTGGCGTACATGGTGCGCATTGCCTGTGCCAGCCCCGCCTACCTGGCCAGCCGCGGCGTACCGGCCTGCCCCAGCGAACTGCCGGAGCACCACGGCC
Organism: Pseudomonas guariconensis; assembly: GCF_900102675.1. Taxonomy (GTDB): domain Bacteria; phylum Pseudomonadota; class Gammaproteobacteria; order Pseudomonadales; family Pseudomonadaceae; genus Aquipseudomonas; species Aquipseudomonas guariconensis. The sequence continues at coordinate 228,548 of NZ_FMYX01000003.1, read as the reverse complement.
TGGACTGGGACGGACTGGCTCCCCCCTTCGCCTGGCGCTTCACGGTAGATGGCCAGGCACGCCTGTACCGCCCCGCGCGCATGCGCATGGCAGCCAACAATGCCGAAACCCTGCTGTTCGGCGCCCTGGCCGGGCTCGGCATCGCGCACCTGCCCACGTGGTTGATCAGCGACTACCTGCTGCGGGGTGAACTGGTGCCGTTGTTCTGCGACAACGGCCTGCCGCCAGCAGAAAGCAGCGGCATCTATGCAATGCGCCTGGCACATGAAACGAACTCTCGCAGTCGCTTGCTGCTCGAATTCCTCAAGAGCCGATTCAGCCCGATACCACCATGGGACTTGGCCCTGCGCAGCGAACTGCGCGGGTAGTAAGCGCGCTAACCATCAGCGTGCTAGATTTTCACCTTGAACTCATTGAAGGACCTGCATGAACGCCACCACCAAAGCCCCCTGCGACGAGCTGCTGCTGGACAACCAGGTCTGTTTCGCCCTGCACTCCACCTCGTTGCTGATGACCAAGGTCTACAAGCCCCTGTTGCAAGCCTTGGGCCTGACTTATCCGCAGTACCTGGCCATGCTCGTGCTCTGGGAGCAGGACGGCCTGACCGTGGGCGAGATCAGCCAACGCCTGCTCACCGATCCCGGTTCTCTCACACCCTTGCTCAAACGCCTGGAAAGCGAAGGCCTGCTCAAGCGCACCCGCAGCCGTGAGGATGAACGGGTGGTACTGGTAGAACTGACCGACAAGGGCCGCGCCCTGCAGAACGAGGCCAAGCGCGTACCCCCGTGCATCCTGCAAGCCAGCGGGCGTAGCGTCGAACGTCTGCAACAACTGCAAGCCGACCTGTTGGAGTTGCGCGCCAGCCTGCAAAAAAACCTCTGAGGGCTATGCTGGTAGAGCCGTTCCGATGAGCGGTGGCAAATTTATCTTGCGCGCAAAATAATTGAGCGCTAATTTAAGTCCCGTACCCACCCCAGCGCCATGGCGCACAGCACACAAGCGAGGCTCAAGATGCAAAAGGTCACTCCCCTGTACATCGCTGAAGCAACCTCCACCGGCGGTCGCGATGGTAAATCCCGCTCCAGCGACGGCAAGCTCGAGGTCAAACTGAGCACTCCCAAGGAATTGGGCGGCGCAGGCGGCGAAGGCACCAACCCTGAGCAGATGTTCGCCGCCGGCTACTCGGCCTGCTTCATCGGCGCCTTGAAGTTCGTCGCAGGCCAGGCCAAGAAGCAACTGCCAGCAGACAGCTCGATCACGGCCAAGGTCGGCATCGGCCAGATCCCCGGCGGGTTCGGTCTGGACATCGATCTGCACATCAACCTGCCAGGCCTGGCCCAGGCCGAAGCCGAGGACCTGGTCGAGAAGGCGCACCACGTGTGCCCTTACTCCAACGCCACCCGCAACAATGTGGATGTCAGGCTGCATGTGACCGTCTGAGCCTCTTCGCGAGACACCCGCCCCTACAGGGCCACGGTGTCCTCCTGGGAGCGGGTTCATCCCCGTAAAAGGCACTGCCAGGCATCACATGAAGATTTTGCAGTGGCATAAAAAAACCCGGCCGAGGCCGGGTTTTTTGCGATCGCAAGAAGGATTACTTCTTGGAACGGCCCTTGAAGCTGCCGTCGCGAGTGTCGATGTCGATCCACTCGTCGATCTCGATGAAGTCGGCAACCTGAATTTCGGTGCCGTTGGCCAGTTTGGCCGGCTTCATGACCTTGCCCGAGGTGTCGCCACGGGCGGCGTTCTCGGTGTAGGTGACCTGACGGCTGATAGTGGTCGGCAGTTCGACCGATACGACTTTCTCTTCGTACATGGTCAGGGCGCAGACGTCCTGCATGCCTTCTTCGATGTACGGCAGAACGGCGTCGATGTCTTCGGCGTTCAGTTCGTACATGGTGTAGTCGGTGGTGTCCATGAAGGTGTAGGCATCACCGCTGATGAAGGACAGGGTGACTTCCTTGCGATCGAGGATCACGTCGTCCAGCTTGTCGTCGGCGAAGTAGACGGTTTCAGTCTTGTAGCCGGTCAGCAGGTTCTTGAGCTTGGTCTTCATGATCGCGCTGTTGCGACCGGACTTGGTGAATTCGGCTTTCTGTACCAGCCACGGGTCGTTGTCGATCCGCAGTACGGTACCGGGTTTCAGTTCTTTACCAGTTTTCATTACGAAGTATCCGAATCTGGATGGATTTATAAAAATCGAGGCCGCGTATCATAGCCAATTTCGGTAAAACTGTACCAGCGTCGTGGCAAGGTCCGGCCGAGCGGCCTGTGCGGCGCTCCATTGGCGGGCATGGGCCACGAGCTCCGGCCAGTGCCCAAGCGCCCCGCGCCAGGCGGCGCCCATGTCCTGATCCTTGTTCCAGGCACGCCAAAGATCGACCAGCGCATCCCCTGCTTTTTCTGATAGGCCTTGGCGATAAAGTGCGAGAAACGCCTCGAGTTTTTCCCAATGGGCGTTCTCTTCCTGGACATAGATGTGCCACAGCATGGGCCGGCCGGCCCACTGGGCGCGCACGAACGAATCTTCGCCACGCACGGCATTGAAGTCGCAAGCCCAGAGCAACCGGTCGTAGTCATCCTGGCTGACGAAAGGCAGGATCTGCACGGTCAACGCGCCTCTGCGCCGCACATCGCCAATGCCCAGGGTTGGCGCGTCGAGCCAACGACGCACATCGGCCAGGATGCGTCCCTCTGGCACCAGCAGGTGGCTGGGTTGGGCATCCTCGGCCAGCGCCTCGAGCCAGTTCCCCAGTTGCGCGTTCTCGTAGGCGAACAGCGAGATCAACCGAGTGCCATCCTCCACCTGCACACCCAGGCGCTGGAGAAACGCCCGGCGTGCCGCTGGATCCGCCTCGAAGGCCTCACGCCGAGCCAGCAGCGAGCCCTCGCGCAGCAAGCCGCCGGTCTTGTCGGTGAAGCCTGGGAAGAAAAACACCGTCCGCAGGCCATTGGCCTGTGGCGAAGGCAACCCGTGGCAGCCCTCCACCCAGTCTTCGGCGCTGAGGTATTCGAGGTTCAGCCACAACGCAGGCCGGGGGCGCAGCCGCAGGGCCTCGACGTAGTCCGCAGGCAGCCGGCAACCAAAGGCGCCGATCACCACATCGGCGGGCTCCACCGGCTGCCACGGAGCCGGCCAGTGCCGCACGTCGACACCTGCCTGCCATTGCTGCGAGGCACCGGCATCAGCTTGCGGACACAAGCGCACGAACGCGGTCAAATCATCCACCCACAGGCGTACGGCCAGGCCCTGTTCGGCCACCAGTTGCCGGGCCAGGCGCCAAGTCACGCCGATATCGCCGTAGTTGTCCACGACTGTGCAGAAGATGTCCCAGGTGGCTTTCATGCCCACTCCCCACACCGCGCGGAAAAACCGCGGATTCTGCGGATAAATTGTCGCAGACGAAAGCGCGAAGCTGAAAATATCGACCGCCGCCATGCGACAATGCAGGCCAAGAACTGCCTGCCAGGAGGCCCTCATGCCCCGTCACCGCGAACTGAAGATTACCCTCAAGCCTGCGCAGCTGATCCTCTGCGTGGCCTTTGGCCTATGGCTCGGCGCCGTGGCCATCGCCCTGAGCCTATGGCTGGCCTGGCGGTGGTGGCCGCAGCAGGTGCAACCGGTGGCCCAGACCGTTGCACCGGCCCTCTACCCCGCTGCGCCAGCACCCGCCCAGCCCGCCGATGCCCAGGCCGAGATGTTCGAACGCTACAAGGTGATCCTGCAGGAGCAACAGGCCCGCCAGGCCGCCGATGCCGCACAGGGCAACCCGCGCAACCTGAACAACCCCAAGTGCCAGTTCTGGCTGCAGCAGAACCGCACCGCCCCCACCGACAAGAGCCAGGCCAACGTGCTGGAATTCTGCTACTGACCATGGACAAGACTGCCCTGCTCGCCCGTATCGTCGAGACCCTCGCACGCGATGAGGATGTGCTCCGTCGTGCGGCCCAGACCGCCTACGAAGCGGCTACCGCTGAGGAGAACATCGCCGAGAACAAATACGACACCCTGAGTCTCGAGGCCTCGTACCTCGCCACCGGCCAGGCCCGACGCACAGCCGAGATCCGCCAGTCGCTGCTGGCGTACCAGCAGTTGCTGCTACGCGACTATGATCCGGCGCGCGGTATCCAGATCAGCAACCTTGTCACCCTGGAAGACGAAAGCGGTGAGCAACGTCTGCTGTTCCTAGGTCCCGAGGCCGCCGGGCTCAAGATCGAGGCAGGGGATGGACAGGTAACGGTCATCACCCCGCGCTCGCCCTTGGGGCAGCAGTTGCTGGGCAAGAAGGTCGATGACGAAGTGAGCTTGGTGGTGGCCGGCGTGGCTCAGGTTCAGGTGGTAGTCGAGGTGGTCTGAGCGGGCCCATCCGCGGGGTGAATCCACCCACGCCAAACCCGCAAATCTACAGCGTTTCCAGAGCATTGAACCGCCTCGCCAACCCCTGTTCGGCAAACCGCTGCACCACAAAATCGATGAACGCCCGGGTCTTGCCCGGCAGCAGCTTGTGCTCGGCGTAGTACAAGCTGATATGCCCATCGTCGACGTACCAATCCGGCAGCACTCTACGCAAACGCCCGGCCACCAGATAGGGCACTGCGAACGGCAGGCTGACCAAGGCAATGCCCAATCCCTGCTCGGCCACCACACAGGCGGCGTCCGAATCGCTCATGGTCATCGCCTGGTGCAGTTGCAAAGGCCGCTGTTCCTGCCAGCGGCTGGTCAGCGGCCAGGAACGCACGCGGCCGGTCTGGGGCGAACGGATGAGAATACCGGTATGGCGCGGCAACGCCTCAGGTGCCTCGATCGGCCCGTGGCGTTGCAAGTAGTCAGGTGCAGCCACCAGCACCCGATGCGCAGGCGTCAGTTTGCGCGCCACCACGCCCGGCGGCAGCTCGAAGCCGCCGCCGATGGCTGCATCGAAACCTTGACCTATGAGATCGACCTGGCGGTTGTCGAAGTGCCAATCCGGGATGATCGCCGGGTATCGCTGCAAAAACTCTCCCAGCAATGGCAATACGTACAGGCGCCCGAACACCGTGCCCATGCTCACCCGCAAGGCCCCGGCCGGCTGGCCTTCGGCGCTGGCCAGGTTAGCCATGGCGTACTGGATGGTGCGAAAGCTGTCGCTGACCTCGCCCAGAAACCGCTGCCCTGCTTCGGTCAGGGTGAGCTTGCGCGTGCTGCGCTGAAACAGCCGCACGCCCAATCGTGCTTCCAGTTGGGCGACGTTCTTGCCGACGGCCGCCGGGGTCAGGGACAGGCGTCGGGCCGCCTCGGCGAAACTGCCCACCTCGGCACTGCGAATGAAGCACTCCAGTGTGCTGAACGATTCCATGGCCATGATTATCAACCTAAGGTTTACTCTGCTAATCGTGATTGCCATCTTATCAGCAGGTAATCCAGGGTCGATACTGCGTCCATCCAAGGCATCGGGCCTTGCTTAGAAGCAGGAGATCAGCATGTCCAACACATTCAACCTCAACGGCAAGGTAGCTCTGGTCCAGGGCGGTTCTCGCGGCATCGGCGCGGCGATCGTCCGCCGCCTGGCCAAGGAAGGCGCCAAGGTCGCCTTCACCTATGTCAGCGCTACCGAGACCGCTGCCACGTTGGTTGCCGACATCCACGCCGAAGGCGGCCAGGCACTGGCGCTGCGCGCCGACAGCGCCGATGCCGCCGCCGTGCAGCAGGCCGTGCAGGCGACCGTCGAAGCCTTTGGCCGCCTCGACATCCTGGTGAACAACGCCGGCGTGCTCGCCGTGGCGCCGGTGACCGAGTTCGACCTGGCCGAGTTCGACCGTATGCTGGCCATCAACGTGCGCAGCGTGTTCGTCGCCAGCCAGGCGGCGGCACGTCATATGGGCCAAGGCGGACGGATCATCAACATCGGCAGCACCAACGCCGAGCGCATGCCGTTCGCAGGCGGCGCGCCCTATGCCATGAGCAAATCGGCACTGGTCGGCCTGACCCGGGGTATGGCTCGCGACCTGGGCCCACAGGGCATTACCGTGAACAACGTGCAGCCCGGGCCGGTGGACACCGACATGAACCCGGCGTCGGGCGAGTTCGCCGACAGCCTGATCCCACTGATGGCCATCGGGCGCTACGGGAAAGTCGAAGAGATCGCCAGCTTCGTTGCCTACCTGGCTGGCCCTGAAGCCGGTTATATCACCGGCGCAAGCCTGACGGCCGACGGCGGCTTTGCCGCCTGAGTCGTGTCGCCTCTTCTCGGATTTGCCCGCGAAGAGGCGACATCTCACAGTGGCTGCAGATGCGCCTGGAGCAACTCGAGGAACGCCCGCGCCGCCGGCGTCGGGCTGCTCGACCACACCGCGTACAAGTGACGCACAGGCGCCTCGTCCAGGTACGCCATGGCCACGCCTTGAAAACCCTGGGCGATGCGCTCGGGGACCAAGCCCACGGCCATGCCGCGCTGGACGAATTTTTCCACCAGGCGGATATGACCGATCTCAAACTGCACCCGACGCTGCACACCCGCTGCCAGGAACGCCTCATCGGTCTGCCGGCGCGCACCGGTCCCTTCGGGAAAGTCTACCAACACTTGGTCCGAGAGCGCTGCCAGGGCCAGTTGCCCACGATTTGCCAAAGGATGATCCGGATGCAGTACCGCCACCAAGGCCTCACGGGCCAGCAAACGATGCTGCACGCCCTGCAACGTCTCGCCCTGCCACAGGCCGATGAAGCCGACATCCAGGCGCCGCTCATTGACATCGGCCACCAGCCATTCGCTCTTGGCGGTCAACCAGCGGATGTCCACGTCTGGGTAGCGCTGGTGAAACACCGCCAGCAGATCAACCAGATCGAGCGCCGTGAGCGAACTGATTTCACCGATCGCCAAGCGTCCTCGCACCTGGCCGCAGGCCGCCGCGACGTCCTCTGGAATGCGCAGCGCCGCTTCCACCGCCGGCCGCGCACTGCGCACGAAGGCCTCACCGGCTGGCGTGAGCCGCACCCGCCGCGAACTTCGCTCGAACAGGTTCACCCCCAGTTGCGCCTCCAGCCGGGCCACCTGATGGCTGAGTGCCGACTGCACGACATGGCAGCGCTCGGCCGCGCGGGTGAAACTGCCGGTGTCGGCCACGGCCAAGGCATATTCGAGCTGCTTGAAGTTCATGATTGATCTGTTTTAGAGATAGATAAGTTGAAAACTATACATTGGCGTCATGCCGTGCACTTCCCGATACTTGCCTTCACCTCCGATTGCCCGCAATGAGAGCAACCATGAACACCCCCTCCCTGAGCCGCGCCTTGATCCTGCTGATGGCCACCGCCACCGGCCTGGCCGTGGCCAGCAACTACTACGCCCAACCGCTGCTACACAGCATCGCCGAACAATTTGGCCTGGACACTGCCAGCGCCGGGACCATCGTCATCGCCGCCCAGCTCAGCTACGGGGCTGGCCTGTTGCTGCTGGCGCCGCTCGGCGACCTGTTCGAACAGCGCCGCTTGATCGTGTGCATGGTCGCCATCGCCACCTTGGGCCTGGTGATCAGCGCCTGCGCGCCGAGCCTGCCCTGGCTGTTGCTCGGCACGGCGCTGACCGGACTGTTCTCAGTGGTGGCCCAAGTGCTGGTGCCCATGGCCGCCACCCTTAGCGCCCCAGAGCAACGCGGCCGCGCCGTGGGCACGCTGATGAGCGGGCTACTGCTGGGCATTCTTCTGGCACGTACTGCCGCAGGGTTCATGGCAGAGATCGGCGGCTGGCGCAGCATCTATGTACTGGCCGCGGTATTGATGGCGGTGACCGCCATCGCCCTGTATCGCAGCCTGCCGCAGCACCACTCCCACGCGGGACTCAAGTACCCGGCCCTGATCGGATCGGTGTTCCGCCTGTTCGTCGAAGAACCGGTACTGCGCCTGCGTTCGCTGCTGGGCCTGCTGGCGTTCAGTCTGTTCGCCTTGTTCTGGACCCCTTTGGCCTTCCTCCTGGCCCGTGAGCCTTACCAGTACTCCGATGCCGTGATCGGCCTGTTCGGTCTGGCGGGGGCGGCCGGTGCATTGTCGGCCAATTGGGCCGGACGCCTGGCCGACCGTGGCCAGGGCTCGCTGGGCACTACCGTCGGGCTGGTCGCCCTGCTGCTGTCGTGGGTGCCGCTGGGCTTTGCCCAGAGCTCGCTGATGGCGTTGCTGATCGGAGTGCTGGTACTGGACCTTGCGGTGCAGCTGATACACGTCAGCAACCAGAACGCGGTGATCGCTTTGCGCCCAGAAGCCCGCACACGGCTCAACGCCGGGTACATCACCTGCTACTTCATCGGTGGTGCGCTGGGCTCGTTGCTGGGCACCCAGTTGTTCCAACGCCAGGGCTGGATGGGGATCGTCGTGGCCGGCCTGGTCATCGGCACACTGGCCCTGGTGGTATGGGCGCTGGCCGAACGCAAGCGCAAGCTGGCCATGCAGTCGGCGTGACGGTCTGATCTTTCGCGGGTAAACCCGCTCCCATCGGGCCTACGCAAGCCTTGTGGGGGGTTAACCGCGAAAGAGCCGGCGCAGACGAACATCGTTGTACCTGCCCGTGGGCTACAGCAAAAATCCTGCGGCAGTGCGCCACCAACCCTCCGTCGCCTGCCCGTTGACTTGCCGAGCGCCACAGCGCTCAGTAGGCGCTGGTCAAAGCCCTTTCCCGGACAGGACGACACAATGACAAGACTCACGGTGCAATCCGGCGATTTCTTGCAAGGTGAAGGCGAGTATCGCAATGGATCGCTCACACTCAAGACCCCGCGCAGCCCATCCCCAGGCGAGCGGATTTCCCTCACACGCATCAAGGACCTCAGGCTCGCCAGCCTCGAGCCCAGTCGCAGCCTGGGCAGCGCCATCGGCTGGGGAGTGGCCGGTGCCTTGGTAGCAGGGCCCGTCGGCCTGCTTGCCGGGCTCTGGCTAGGCGGCAAGGATGAAGAGGCTACCTTCCTGGCCACCTTCAAGGACGGCCGCAAACTGATGGCCATTACCGACGGCAAGACCTGGTCGAAGATCGACGACAACTGGCGAAAACATCAGCGCTCCGCCGCTCGCTGATCTTTTTTCTTCACCCAATCGTTTCAGTCCCCAGGTGCCTGCGAAATGCTGGCGCCTGGGGCGTTCGCGCCTGCTACCATGGCGCCCTTTTGCCCGTCCGACGCAACGCCGACGGCGCCCATCCTGTCTGACATCCCGGCATCTGCGCCCCCCCCGCGCCCAGCCTTCAAGGAGCCCTGCATGACCCCGCTTCGCCCTCGTCTGCCCCTCAGCCTGCTTGGCCTGGGCCTTGCCCTGCACAGCGCCCAGGGGCTAGCCGATGACAGCGTGACCTTGGCGCCGCTGCGCGTATCGGAGGTTTACGGCGACGAGGGTTATCAGGCTCGCGAAGCCCAGGTCGGCGGCTTGCAACCAGGCCCGCTGCTCGACACACCAGCCTCGGTCAGCGTGTTCAGTCGCCAGTTGTTGGATGATCGCCAGGTCCGCACGCTCAGCGAAGTGCTGCAAAGCGATGCTTCGGTCGGTGAAAGCTACGCCCCGGTCGGCTATTACGAGAACTTCAATGTGCGGGGTTTCGAGCTCAACGCTGCCAGCAGCTACCGCATCAACGGTCAGACCATCGCTGGCGAGCAGAACGTGGCTCTGGAGAACAAGCAGCAAGTGGAACTGCTCAAGGGGTTGTCGGGCCTGCAGAGCGGTGTGTCGGCGCCTGGCGGCCTTATCAACTACGTGACCAAGCGCCCGGAGGACGTGCGCAGCGTCAGCGTATCGACCAACGAGCAAGGCGAGCGCTACCTGGCCACCGACCTCGGGGGCTGGTTCGGCAGCGAGCGCCAGTTTGGCCTGCGCGCCAACCTGGCCCATGAAGACATCCGCTCCTACGTGGAGCATGCCGACGGCAAGCGCGATTTCGCCTCCCTGGCGTTCGACTGGCAGATCAACCCCGATGCCATCTTGCAACTCGATGCCGAGTACCAACATCGCGAGCAACTGTCGGTTCCAGGGTATCAACTGCTGGGCGGTACCGAAGTGCCCCATGGCGTGGACCCTGACGACCATCTGGCCTATCAGCGTTGGGCCAAGCCTGTGCAGAACGACTCGCTGAACGTGGGTGGGCGGTTCGAGTACCGCTTCAGCGATGCCTGGAGCGGCACCCTGAGCGCCTCGCGCAGCAAGGTAGTGATCGATGATTACAGCGCATTCGCCTGGGGTTGCTACGGCGCAGCCAGTTGTGCAAGTGCCGCGGTACCCAATTATTTCAGCCCCGAAGGCGACTACGACATCTATGACTTCCGAAGCCCGGACGACACCCGTCGCATCGACGAAGCACAGGCCATGCTCAATGGCCGCTTCGACGCCCTGGGCGTGGGTCATGAGCTGACGGTGGGAACCAGTGCACAGCGTCGCACCTTGGATCAACGCCCTTACTACAACATTGGCGTCGGAAGCGGCAACATCAACGAAGATGTACCTGCAGTCCCTCCGGCCACCGCTCCCGTCGGTTCCAGCGAACGCCGCCTGGACAGCCGCCAATACGGTTTATTCATCAACGACACGATCACCTTCAACGAACGGTGGCAAAGCGTCATCGGTGCCCGCGAAGTGCGTCTGGACGAAAAAACCTGGAACGAGAACGGCGATGCCGGTCGCCATACCCAGCAATACCAGCTGCTGCCCAACGCCGCGCTCATCTACAAGCCGCAGCCGGACACCACGCTCTACGCGAGCTACTCGAAAGGCCTGTCCGCCGGCGGTACCGCGCCCTGGTTCGCCAGCAATGCCTCTGAAATCCTCGCCCCCACTCTGTCGCACCAGACGGAGCTGGGCATCAAGCATGACTGGCAGGGCATGAGCTTCAGCGCCGCGCTGTTCCAGATCCGCCAGGCCTATCAATACGCACGCCCGGAAAACGGCGGCTTCACCTATGTGCAGCAAGGCCAGCAGAAGAATACCGGCCTGGAACTGGGTGCCAGCGGCTGGGTGACCTCGCGCCTGCAAATCCAGGCCAGCGCTGCGGCGATTCATGCCCGGGTGCAGAACAGTGGCACCGATGACTACGAAGGGCACCAGGCGATCAACGTCCCGCGTCTGCGCGCCGCACTGCAGGCCGATTACAGCCTGCCGGTCCCAGGCCTGGCCCTGCTCGGCGGCGCCCGCTACAGCGCCAGCAAGTATGCAAGCCAGGCGGGGAACGTGGAGGTGGGTGGCTATACGGTGTTCGATCTCGGCAGCCGCTATCGCACTCGCATCGGCGGCTATGAGACTGTGCTGCGCCTGACGGTGGATAACGTCTTCGACAAACGCTACTGGCGGGATGTGGGGAACTACCTGGGCGACAACTACCTATTCCAGGGCGCACCACGCACAGCGCGACTGTCGGCTTCGGTCAGCTTCTGAGAGATCAGGGGCTGCCTGGCAGCCCCATTGCAGGACAGGACGGGTTGCACAGCAGCCCTGAGCCAAAAGACGAACAAACAAAAAGCCCCCGGCATTTCTGCGCGGGGGCTTCTTGTGGAATGTGGCGGTGAAGAAGGGATTTGAACCCTTGATACGATTTCTCGTATACACACTTTCCAGGCGTGCTCCTTCGACCACTCGGACACTTCACCGGATCTCTTCAAGCAGTTCAGCCTGTCGAGGCGCGCTAATTTAGTAGAAGCCTTTTCCTTTGGCAAGTATTTTTTTCAGAATTTTCATGCGCTTAAGCCAATTGGCCAAAACAACGGGCCTGCCAGGGCAATGCTGCCAATCTGGCCAGTGCTTTTACAGCCCATGTTGCCCCTGCCCCGTCGCGGCAAGGGGCGCGGCCCAGACGCTGACCGACCGGTCAGCCTTATCGCTTTACCTGACCGGCGTCGCTGGGTACCGTCGTCGCCACGTCACCCAAAGGACTCTGTCATGAGCGAGCTGATTACCTACCATGCCGAAGACGGCATCGCCACCCTGACCCTGAACAACGGCAAGGTCAATGCCATCTCGCCGGATCTCATCGCCGCCTTCAATGCCGCCTTGGACCGCGCCGTGCAAGAGCGCGCCGTGGTGATCATCACCGGCCAGCCGGGCATTCTCTCCGGCGGCTACGACCTCAAGGTGATGACCAGCGGCCCGAAGGAAGCCGTCGGCCTGGTCACCTTGGGCTCCACCCTGAGCCGTCGCCTGCTCAGCCACCCCTTCCCGGTGGTGGTCGCCTGCCCGGGCAACGCCGTGGCCAAGGGCGCGTTCCTGTTGTTGTCAGGGGACTACCGTATCGGTGTCGAAGGCCCCTACAAGATCTGCCTGAACGAAGTGCAGATCGGCATGACCATGCACCACGCCGGCATCGAGCTGGCCCGTGACCGTCTACGCCGTTCGGCCTTCCATCGTGCGGTGATCAATGCCGAAGTGTTCGACCCGCATGCCGCGGTGGATGCAGGCTTCCTCGACAAAGTGGTGCCCGCTGAACAACTGCAGGAGGCTGCCCTGGCTGCCGCCCGCGAGTTGAAGAAGATCAACATGCTGGCGCATAAAAACACCAAGCTGAAGGTGCGCAAAGACCTGCTCGAGACGTTGGACAACGCCATATTGCTGGACCAGCAACAAATGGGTTGAGTCGACAGCGCCTTTCACAAACGCGAGCCCGCGCGCCTCTAGCCGCGGGCTTTGCCATGACACAACACCCAAAGGTTTGCCCCAGGCAGTGCACACCCGTACACTGCGCCGCGACTGTCTGGTGTGTGAGTCGTCCCATGCTCTATATGCTCCGCATGCTCCTTCTGGCGCTGCATTTTCTGTTCGTCGGCGTGGCGGGTCTGGTCATCGGCCTGTGCCGGCCGTTCAACCCCGATAACAGCCGCCTGTTCGCCCGCCTCTACAGCCTGCCTGCCGCCTGGCTGATGCGGATCAAGGTCAAGGCCGAGGTCGGCCCGTTGTGGGACCAACCACCCGGCTGCGTCATCGTTGCCAATCATCAGTCCAACTTCGACCTGTTCATCCTCGGCCAAGTGGTACCGCAACGCACCGTGGCCATCGGCAAGAAGAGCCTGGGCTGGATCCCCCTGTTCGGCCAGCTGTTCTGGCTCGGCGGTAACGTGCTGGTGGATCGCAAGAATGCCTACCAGGCGCGCAAGGCCATGCAGGTGACCACCCGCATCTTGCGTAACGACACCTCGATCTGGATCTTCCCCGAGGGCACCCGCAACCCCGGCGAGCACTTGCTGGCCTTCAAGAAAGGCGCGTTCCACATGGCCGTCGAGGCCGGTGTGCCCATCGTGCCGGTATGCGTCAGTCGCTACTCCAAGCGCCTGGGCCTGAACAGCTGGCGCCAGCGCACAGTGATCGTGCGCTCGCTGCCACCGATCGCTACTGCCGGCCTGAGCCAGCAGGATCTGCCGGTACTGATCGAGCAATGCCGCACGCAGATGCAGCAGTGCATCGACCGCATGGAGGGCGAGCTGGCGCAAAGCTGATTCGCTCGGCAATGCGCTCGACGCCCTCAGCGACACAGGCGATGGTTGCTCTATGACGTGACTGAGCCCAAGCTGTATCGGGTGTTCAACCGAAGAAGCGGACAACCATGGGGCGAGTCGTGGCATCGGCGGTGTACAGCGCCGGCAGGAAGGTCACCAATATCAGTATCGACGAGGGCAGCGAGTGGGCCCGCAAGCCAGGGCACTTCGTCTGGATCGGCCTGGAAGAGCCCAATGCCGAAGAGCTGGCCAACCTGCAGCGCCAGTTCGGCCTGCATGAACTGGCCATCGAAGACGCCCTGGAAAAGCACAGCCGCCCCAAGCTCGAGACCTTTGGCGACGCCCTGTTCATCGTCACCTATTCCCCGGTGCGCCATGAAGGCAAGCTGGAGTTCATCGAGACGCACATCTTCGCCGGCAACGGCTACATCATTACCTGCCGCAACGGCCATTCCAAATCCTATGCCTTGGTGCGCCAACGCTGCGAGGCGCGCCCGCTGTTGCTCGAGCATGGCGAAGATTTCGTGCTCTACGCCTTGCTCGACTTCGTCACCGAGAACTACCAGCCGGTCAGCGAGGCCATCCACGGCGAGATCGAGGAGCTGGAACAGAGCGTGCTGAGCAATTCGCTCCAAGAAGAGGACATCCAGCGCCTGCACAGCCTGCGCCGGGACATCCTGCGCCTGCGCCGCTACGTGGCGCCGATGGTCGAGGTCAGCGAGGAGCTGCAGCGCCTGAACTTTCCCTTCATCGACAAGAACATGCGCCCGTACTTTAGGGACGTGCAGATCCACGTCACTCGGCAGATGGAAGATCTAGCCAGTATCCGCGACATCGCCAGTCAGACTATCGAGATCGGCATGCTGCTGGAGTCGTCACGCCAGAGCATCGTGCAGCGAAAGTTCGCTGCCTGGGCGGCGATCCTGGCGTTCCCCACCGCCATTGCAGGCATCTACGGGATGAACTTCCAGAACATGCCGGAGCTTGGCTGGCATTACGGGTACTTTGGGGTTCTAGGCGTGATTGGCGTGGGATGCAGTGCGCTGTACGCAAGCTTCAAGCGCTCGGGCTGGCTGTAGCCGTATGCCGCACGGGCCGATCTTCGAGCTGCTTTGAAGCCTGTGAGAGGCCGCAAAGCGGCCCCCACAGGGCTCTTTATGCCGCGTTTTCCTTGGCCTTGTCCGAATGCCCGATGAACCGCAGCATCCACTTGCCGACCAGATCGCCCTGGTGGTCTTGCTCCAGGCTGGCGATCGCTCGCCGGTAGACCTCTTCGCCCAACACATCCTGGCGCGCGTCGAGCAAGGCGCGTGAGTAGTCATGGACGAACTCCGGATGCCCTTGGAAGCACAGCACCTGGTCGCGGATGTGGTAGGCCGCATTGGGGCAGAAATCGCTGGAGGCGATGACCGTAGCGCCCTCAGGCAGCTCGGTAACCTGGTCTTGGTGACTGATCAGCAGGGTCAGTTCGGACACTTCAGGATCCATCCACGGCGCATGGGCCGCCAAGGAATAACGGTGGATACCCAGGCCCCAGCCCTGATCGGCCCGCGCGGTCTTGCCGCCGAGCACCAGCGCCAGCACCTGATGGCCGAAACACACACCCAGTAGCTTCTCGCCACGCTCGTAGAGCTTGAGCAGGTAGGCCTTGAGCGTCTGGATCCACGGATCGGAGCCGAACGAGTCCGCCTTGCTGCCGGTCACCAGGTACGCATCGAAGGTTTCGCCCTCGGGAGGGTACTCGCCGTTCATCACGTTATAGACGTGAAACTGCGCTGCGATCGGCTGACGCGAGAACAGCTGCTCGAACATCCTTCCGTAGCCCTGATACTGCGCGGTCAACTCCGGTCGCAGGACATCGGTTTCCAGGATGCAGATGCGTAACGACATAGGGATAGTCCTGAACGACGTGTGTGGGATTTTTGCTGTAGAGACTGACGCGAAACCTACCTACAAGCAAGTAGGATGCACTGACGAACGGTCACTAATTTCGCCGGGGCGCTCGTTCATGCCGCACCTGTCTAGCCAGAGGATGCCAGCGTGATAGCCCTTGGCCTCATAAACGAAAGAAATCAACGAATCTGCCAATAGAACAAAGGGTTCTCAAACATGGATAACGCACACCCTACTGTTGGTTGTATATCCAGACACACGAGGCATGCACGACCGGCGTCACCGAGCGCCGTTGCGATCGACCCGAAGCAAGACAAGGAAGCCAAGGGCTATTCAGGAATAACAACAAGAAGGCGGTCCGCCATGTTCAGACAATCGAAAGTACGCCAAGCCGGGCTCATTCTCTTCGCCACGACCTTGCTGCTCATCCTGCCGAACCTGACACGCTTGTTCGGATAAACGCAGCCGTGGCCATTGTTGGCATTGCACAGGTAATCTGCCGACCACTCAAGGTTGGAGATTACCCATGCGCAATTGCTTTGCCCTATTGACCTTGCTGTTCTGTCTGCCGCTATCGGCGGCGCAATTGCATCTGGAATTCGGTCATACCGCGCGCCAGTGGCAAAGCGAGGCATTGCTGGCACACCCACAGGCCCAGGACATCAGTATCGAGCAGGATGTCTCCTACAAGCGCCCCATGCACTACCGCGCTGTGCCATTGAGTGCACTGCTCGAGGGGGTGGGCCCCAACGATCATTTGCAAGCCGTCGCGCTGGATGGCTTCGCCGCCGAAATGCCTGCCGCGCCCTTGCTCCAGGCCGGCCCCGCACGGGCCTGGCTGGCCGTGGAAGACCCGGCCAAACCCTGGCCGGCGCTGGGCAACGGCAAACCGGGTGCCGGGCCGTTCTACCTGGTGTGGACCGACCCTCAAGCCGGGAACATCCGCCCAGAGCAATGGCCGTTCCAGATCACCACGATTCGTCGCCTGGCACCGGTGCAGGAGCGCTTCCCTGCCCTACTGCCCGACCCCACGCTCGCAGCGAACGATCCGGTACGCCACGGCTTTGCCCTCTTCCAGCAGAACTGCCTGGCGTGCCACCGCCTCAATGGCGCAGGCGATGCCCAGTTCGGACCAGACTTGAACGTGCCCCACAACCCCACCGAGTACTTCCAGCCGGGCTTTTTGCGCCGCTACATTCGTGATCCGCAAAGCCTACGGCAGTGGCCCCAGGCGAAAATGCCAGGGTTTGCCGAAAACGTGCTGAGCGAGCAAGAGCTCGACGCATTGATCGCCTACCTGGCGCACATGGCCAAGCGCAAGCCTTGAAAGGTTGTGCCGCCGGCGCAGCCTGCAAAGGGCCGCACAGCGGCCCCAGGCCCAGGGTATTCAGGCGACTGGCCGCTCCTGCTTCACGCCCCATCCCTCGACCTCGCCCCCAAAGGGCGAGACGACCTGCTCGAAGGCCTCCTCGAAGGCCCCGATCCCTCGGTAGGTGGCGTACATGATTTTGCTCAGCTCCAGGTGCCAAGCGCCGTCGTCCAGCTCACGTACCTGGGCATTGAGGGATTCACCGCGGAACTGTCCGGCCGCACGCCGGGCACCAGCCTCGTCAGGGAACACCGCATAGAACTCGATGGGATGGATTCGGGTGAAGTCGAAACCGCCAGCTTTCATCTGGCGAAGGACATTGCTGCTGATATCGTCGTTCTGGCTGCTCATGAAACGTCCTCCTACAAACGCAATGGATAGACTTTCCGTGCACAACGCACCTGCTTTGCACAATCGAGTGCCTGGCAGATCGAGCTAATGAGAGACGCGAATGGAGCCGACGCGGATCCGCAGAAAGATCCGGGCCTCGTCTGAGCGTAGTGCCTGCTGGCTCACAACGCCAGCGCAGCGCGTTCAGGGCCTTTCTTCGATGCGTGTGATGGAGACGCCGCTCTGCTCCTTGAGCCAGCGCACGGTGGGGAATGGACTGCGGTCCTGGAAGTCATTGAGGTCAAGTTCATCGATGACCGGGAACAAATGCGAGCGGATCAGGCGGGCGGCTTGCTCATCGCTTGGGCGTTGATCGCCGTTGTAGAGCAGTGAGCTCTGTACGCCATTCTGGTCGACGAAGGTGACTTCCCACTCTTTCATTGAATTGTCCTCTCAATCAAAGAATACCGGGTATGTGCTGCCAGTATCCTTGACCGTCGACGAGGGCGTTTGTTCAGTTCACCGCAGTGGTGGGAAAGCCCGCCCCACAAGTGAAGGCTTGGCCATCACCTGTGGGAGGGAGCGCGCGAGGGCGTCAGTCCTTGGGCACGCCATGGACGACACCGGCGGTGTTGTCCATCAGGCTCTTGGTCGCCGTCTGGATGTAGGACTCGAGGTTCTTCAGCAGCTCAGGCTGGTCGGGGCTCTCGATCAGCTCGGCCTTGAACTCGCGACCCAGCTGGTAGCGATACAGGCGCGGGGTCATGTCCTTGGACTCGATGAGGATGCGGTCACCCTTGACCAAGCCAACGATCTGCTCGCTGCCCGACGGCTTGATGATGCCCACGCCCGGGTCGCCCTCAGGCAGGTTCAGCAGGTCACGGCCCCAGCACTGGTGGCGGGTCTGGCCACCCAGGCGGCCCATGATGGTCGGCACGATGTCGACCTGGGTACCCACGGTGTGGTTGACCGCACCGAACTTCTCCTGGATCCCCGGGGCGATCAACAGCAACGGCACGTTGAAGCGGCCCAGGTCCAGCTCGGTGACCTGTTGCTGGTTGCCGAAGCCATGGTCGCCGACGATGACGAACAGGGTGTCCTTGAAGTACGGCTCCTTGCGCGCCTTCTCGAAGAACTGGCCAAGTGCCCAGTCGGAATAGCGCATGGCCGTGAGGTGTTCGTCCAGGCGGCCCTGGCCTGTGACCTTCTCGACCGGCAGGTCCTTGGGCAGTGCATACGGGGTGTGGTTGGAGAGCGTCTGCAGCAGCGCGTAGATCGGCTTTTTGCCATCGTGCTTGGCCAATTCCTCGTTGCCCCGGTCGAACATGTCCTGGTCGGACACGCCCCACGTCGGGTCGGAGAACACCGGATCGACGAAATCGTTACGGCCAATGAAAGTGGTCATACCCTGGTTGCCGAAGAAACCGGACTGGTTGTCCCAGGCGAAATCCCCGTTGTAGACGTAGACATCGTCGTAGTCACGAGCGCTCAGCAGCGCTGGCAGGCCAGACAGCTTGTGCCCCCCTTCCGGGGTCTGCATCAGGTATTCGAAACCAGGCAGGTTCGGGAAGCACGCCATGGTGGCGAACATGCCCTGGTGGGTGTGGGTGCCGTTTGAGAAGAAACGGTCGAACAGCAGGCCTTCCTTGGCCAGCTTGTCGAAGTACGGCGTGATGTTATTCGGGCTGCCGAGGGCGCCCACCGAATGACCGGCGAAGCTTTCCATGAGGATCACGACAACGTTCTTGACCGGCAGGGTGCGGTCAGCGGGCGGCTGGAAGTCACGGCGCACAGCCGCTTCGTCGGCATCGACCAAGGTGTCGTGAGGGGTCAGCAACAGATCACGCACGGTTTGCGTGGCCACGTCCTGCTCGACGGTGGGCTTCCAGATATTGGCACGGTCTTCACCGAAACGGCTCTTGGCCGCGTCGATCAGGGTCAAGGTGCCGTTCAGGCCAAGCTGGTTGACGAAGTTCGAGTCGGTGGTGAAGGCATCCCCCCAACGCATCGGCGGGCCCTGGCGCAGGGTGCCACGGGCAGCCACGACGGCTACCAGCAGTACCACCATGAACACTGCCAGGCGGTGGTACCAAGGGGCGATCCGACGTGGAGCCAGGCTCTGGGAGGCTCCGCCACTGCGGGTCAGGCGGTCGATACCCTTGAACAGCAGGCTCAGCAGCCAGGTCCCGAACAGCCAGGCCAGCAGGTAGCGCACGACTGGGAAACCGTACCACAGCATGCTCAGGACGGTCTTGGGGTCTTCCTTGATGTACTGGAACACCAGGCCGTTCAGGCGCTGGTGGAACTCGCGGTAGAAGTCCATTTCCATCAGGCCAAGGAACATCACCACGCTGGACGTCAAGGTCAGCCAAAGGCGGAAGAACCCGCGACGGGCCATCGCCCAAGGGCTGAGCAACGCCAGCAACAGCGGAATGCTCAGGTACACCACCACCCGCAGGTCGAAGCGCAGGCCGTTGAGGAATCCTTCGGCGACGGTGGAAGATGGGGTGTCGCCGATCATGTCGCTGTTGTAGACCAGCAACGCCAGGCGAACCAGGCTCAGCATCAGCATGATCACCAGGCCGCTGAGCAGCGTATAGGCCAGGTGCGATTTGAGGGTCGGCGCGAACGGAGCCGGCACGGCCCGTTGCTTCAAGGCATCCGTGTTAGCCATGAATGAGGGGATCCTAGGATTGCGGGTTTGCGGAAAGGCGAAATCGCCCTGCTACCTGAAGGGCCCGGCCATCAAAGCACGGCTATTGGGCCAACGCAGCATTGTGCGGCGCGGATTTTCGATAATCCAGTGTGAAAATTTCGTCACGAGCCGGCGTTTGCGGTGTCTAGCGGGCCCATTGGCGGATAAACCTGCCAATGGGCCGGATTGGTACCGCTGCCTTCAGAATTTCAGGTTGCCCCTGGGCCCGGCGATGGCCCAAATGATCAGCCCGATCACCGGCAGCAATACGATCAACAAGATCCAGAGCACCTTGATGCCCACCTCGGCGCCGCTCTTGAGCACGTGAAGAATCGCCCAGATGTCCAGGGCGAGAATGATGAGCCCGACAAGGCTGTTGAAGGTGGACCCCATGCGACTGCTCCTGGCAAAAGATTTGCTGCCAAGCATAGCCGGCTATTGCGTCGATAGAATGGAATGCTTGGCCGCTGGAATAGGTCAATGGCTAGACTGCGTTCATACATTGTCACGAGGTCCGCATGCCCCCTGCCCACGCCCCTGAAAGTCCTGCTCCCGCCTCGCTGTTCAACGCCTGGCGGCAACAAGCCGCGACCACCCCATGGCTCAGCGCCGGCCTGGGCCTGAGCCTGTTGGTCGTGCTCGGCCTGCTCGCGGCCAGCCTGTGGAATGCGATCCATGGCGACCATGCCGACAACCTGCACTTGGCGCTGCTGGGTGGGCTGTCAGGGTTCGGCGCCACAGCCCTGGGCGCGGTGCTGGCAGTGGTGCTGCGCGATGTCAGCACGCGCAGCCAGGACGTGATGCTCGGCTTTGCCGCCGGGATGATGCTCGCGGCCAGTTCCTTCTCGTTGATCCTGCCAGGCCTGGACGCTGCCCGGGAAATCACCGGCAATGGCCCGGCAGCGGCCTTCACCGTGGTGCTGGGGATGGGATTGGGTGTGCTGTTGATGCTTGGCCTTGATCGCTTCACCCCGCACGAACATGAAAGCACTGGTCCTTGCGGCCCAGAGGCGGAGCGCATCAACCGGGTGTGGTTGTTCGTGCTGGCGATCACCCTGCATAACCTGCCCGAAGGCATGGCCATTGGCGTGAGCTTCGCCAACGGCGACATGAACATCGGCCTGCCGCTGACCAGCGCGATTGCCATCCAGGACATCCCCGAAGGCCTGGCCGTGGCCCTGGCTCTGCGCGCGACAGGCCTGTCGAACCTCAAGGCGGCGCTGGTGGCGGTCGGCTCCGGCCTGATGGAGCCGCTGGGTGCGGTGATTGGCCTGGGTATCTCTACCGGCTTCGCACTGGCGTATCCGGTGAGCATGGGCTTGGCGGCGGGTGCGATGATCTTCGTGGTGTCCCATGAAGTGATTCCCGAAACCCACCGCAATGGGCACCAAACGTCGGCAACCCTGGGCCTGATGGGCGGATTCGCGGTGATGATGTTCCTCGATACCGCGTTGGGCTGACGCTACCGCCTCATCAGGGGTAAACCCGCTCCCGGCAGGTCCGCATCGATACCTGCGGAAGCGGGACCACCCGCGAACGAGCAGCCCATCAGACGTGAACAGCGACCTTCAATGCTTCCAACGCCGGCTCGACCTTGATCCCCACCTCAGCGCCCAACTCCAGCACTCGGGCCAGGTCGTTCTGCCCCACCATCACCATCTGCAACTCGTCATCGAGCAACTGGCTGAAGTTGACCAGCACATAACCGCCGGCCTCCTTGTTCAGGGCCCCCATCTGGACCTGGATGCGATTGAGCGCGGTCAGCGGCTCGGTGCGCGCCAGCTGCTTGGGCTTGAGGTTGAACGGCACACTCTTGTCGAATGAGTCGGTGATGCGTTCGAACAGCTCTTGGTAGCTATCGGCCTGGAACAGCACGGTGTCCGGCAGGCTGCCGACCACCACCCATTCACCCAGTGGGATGGGGAAGCTGTCGTCGTAGTTGATGTCTGGGTTGGCGGCCAGGAAGGCGGCGGGATCGGCGTAGGCCTGGGCTGCTTCGTCGGCGATGCGCTCGATGTCTTGCTCGCGCATGCAGCCGGCGCCGATGAGGCTGATGAGTTCGGACAACTGGTTTTTCATGGGGGGCCCCTGCGCTGGCGAAAAAGTCGCCAAGGATAGCCGCAAATGCCCCCTGAGGGTTAGCCGGCCAGCGTCTGCAGGCGCGCGGCAGTGTCCGGTGCGCCCATGGTCTGGGCGGCGACCAAGGCAGTGGCGCCACGGGCATCCTGGCGTGCAGGATCGGCACCTTGAGCCAACAAGAACTCGAGTATCTCGCTGCGGTTGAACATCGCCGCGAGCATCAGGGCGGTACGACCGTCCTCGGCGGCGGCATCCACTGGCACGCCATGTTCGATCAGCAAGCGGATCATGGCCAGGTCACCCTTGAATGCGGCTCCCGCGATGGGCAGTTGACCGTTGTCGTTGGCGATCAGCGGGTCGGCGCCATGGGCCAGCAGCACACGCACCGCGTCGATGTGGCCATGGTAGCTGGCCAGCATCAGCAAGGTGTCGCCCTTGTGATTGCGCAAGTTGGCGGGCAGACCGCTCTGCAGCAGGCGCTCGAGCATCGGCGCATCGCCGCGCCGGGCACGCTCGAAGACTTCTTCGGCAAATGCGGCCGTCTCTTCGTCAGTCATGGCGGTGGGCTGTTGGTCGGACATCTGGAACCTCCTGGCAAGAAAAGAGCCCAAGTCTTCGTCAGGCACTGCCAGGCGGTCAAAGGTTCAGATTCTATCGGCTCGAAAGACAAACCTTATGACTCTTGCAAATTGCACTGTGCAAAATGCACGACCATGCGAAATGCACGGTTGCCCAAATTTCATTTATTCATAACTCATTGATTTTAAAGGTATTTTTCAAATCGGCGAGGATGGCACGGTCACTGCAACACTCAACTCACGTCTGCCCATACAACAGTCAGGAGTTGAGATATGGACCTCATCCAGGAAAAGTTCGCCTCGGTATTCTGCGCCTATCAAGTCGAAACCCAGCCTCGCCCCGACGGCGGTATCCAGCTGACCCTGCGGGCAGCCGATGGCAAGGTGACTCGCCGTGCATTGACCTACGCACAGTTGCACAGCGCCGAGCAGTTGTCCTGGGCGATCAGCGCCATCCGCCGCGACTTGGCCGAACAGGCCAGTGAGCTTCCAGTGATCTCGATGTTGCAGAGCCAGCAGCGTTTTGCCCTGCCGACCTATCGCTGATGCGGCGCGACTTTCGCGGGTAAACCCGCTCCCACAGGTGTTCCATCGTTCCAAAGGCGGTGGAGTGGCTGTGGGGGCGGCTTATCCGTGAAAAACGTACCTCAAAGCTCATCCATGCCGGCAAACTGCCGGGCCGTCGAATCGCCGGTGAACTGCGGCTGCATCCCCAATTCGCTGCCAAACAGGCGCAACGCCAGGCAGAACGGGTTGTCCCCCAAGTCCACCCAACGGCGCACGCCGGCGGGAATCACCAACACGTCGCCCTTCTCGCACAACACCGCATACACGTAGTCGCCCAGGCGCAAGCTGACCTGTCCGCGTCCG
This sequence comes from Pseudomonas guariconensis, assembly GCF_900102675.1. Classification (GTDB taxonomy): domain Bacteria; phylum Pseudomonadota; class Gammaproteobacteria; order Pseudomonadales; family Pseudomonadaceae; genus Aquipseudomonas; species Aquipseudomonas guariconensis. Next base: position 205,312 of record NZ_FMYX01000003.1, on the reverse strand, counting down.
CCAATCACGGCAAACACTTCAACCGCTTCGTGCACATGCTCATCGCGAAGGTCAGCCTGGCTCGGGTCAAGGCCATCGCGGTTGAGCAGCCCGAACGCGACGCTGCCATGTGTGGTCATCAGCTGGTCCAACAGCCCATGACATTCGGCCAACACTTGCTCATGAGCTGTGCCCGGGCGGATGCGCAGCTCATCGGTACGGCGCTCCAGGCGCACACCCTGCTCGGCGAGGGTGGCGGCGATATCGTCGTGGTGGGTCAGCACCTTGTTCGGCAACTCGGGGGTGTAGAGATGGAAAACGCTGAGAATGCTCATCAGGGGCTGGTCCTGGTCTGTTTCGAACAAAGGGCAATGATAACGGCTGCCGCGAGCGCCGCGACGCTGGCCATACCAAAGGTGAAGGACGGGCCCAGCAGTTTCCAGCTGTAGCCCGAATAGAGTGCGCCCAGGGCACCGCCGGTGCCAGACAAGGCCGCATACAACGCCTGCCCCTGCCCTTGCTGACGCGCGCCGAAGCTACCTTGGACGAAGGCAATGGCTGCGGCATGGAAACAGCCGAAGGTCGCCGCATGCAGCAGCTGGGCAAACACCAGCACCGCTGGAATATCCGCAAGATTCCCCAGCAACAGCCAACGCAGCGCTGCCAGCAGGAAGCTCGCCAATAGCACATGGCGCACTGAAACCCGGGCGAAGATTCGACTCATGGCCATGAATACCAGCACTTCGGCCACCACCCCCAGCGCCCACAGCAAACCAATGGCGCCACGGGTGTAGCCCAGATGTTCCAGGTGCAGGGTGAGGAAGGTGTAGTAAGGGCCGTGGCTGAGCTGCATCAGCGCCACGCACACATAGAACGCCATTACACCCGGCGCCGCCAGTTGCCGCAGGAAGCCCCCTGCCCCCTTGCGCTCGGCATGCTCCACCGGCTGGGCATTGGGCACCCAGAGGCTCGCGATGAAAATCCCGGCCATGATGGTCACCAACGCCACCGGGTAGATATCCAGGCTTAGCCACTCGAACAGCCGTCCCAGGCCGACCACGGTGAGGATGAAACCGATCGAGCCCCACAGGCGCACCTGGCTGTAGCGCGAGGTTTGCCCGTGCAGGTGCGCCAGGGTGATCACCTCGAACTGCGGAAGCACCGCATGCCAGAAGAACGCATGGAGCGCCATCACCAGTGCCAGCCAGGCGTAGCTTTTGTCGATGAAGATCAGCGAGAAGGTGGCCAGAGTCGACAAAGCGCCCAGGCGCACGATCAGCAACCGTTGGCCGCTGCGATCCCCCAGCCAGCCCCACAGGTTGGGTGCGATGCAGCGCATCAGCATGGGAATGGCCACCAGTTCGCCGATGCGTGCCGGCGAAAAGCCCAAATGGTCGAAGTACAACGCCAGGAACGGCGCGGTGGAGCCGAGCAAGGCGAAGTAAAAGAGGTAGAAGCTGGACAGGCGCCAGTAGGGAATCGGGGGCATGGGCGGGGCCTTTGGTTGCCTGTGCCGGCTCCTTCACGGGGGACCGCTCCCACAGGACCTGCGGTAGTCCTCTAGGAGCGGGTTTACTCGCGAAGTGACCCGTGCGGACGAATCAGCGCTGGCCCAGCACCGGGGTATTCACCTTCACATCGGCGTTCTGCGCACGGTGGCGCAGCAGGTGATCCATCAGCACGATAGCCATCATCGCCTCGGCGATCGGCGTGGCACGGATGCCCACGCACGGGTCGTGACGGCCCTTGGTGATGACCTCGACCGGGTTGCCGTCGACATCGATGGAGCGGCCCGGGGTGGTAATGCTCGACGTCGGTTTGAGCGCCAGGTGGGCGACGATCGGCTGCCCGGAAGAGATTCCGCCCAGGATGCCGCCTGCGTTGTTGCTCAGGAAGCCCTCAGGCGTCAGCTCATCGCGGTGCTCGGTGCCACGCTGGGCGACACTGGCGAAACCGGCGCCGATCTCCACGCCCTTGACGGCGTTGATGCTCATCAAAGCATGGGCAAGCTCCGCGTCCAGGCGGTCGAAGATCGGCTCGCCCAGGCCAGGCATCACGCCCTCGGCGACCACGGTGATCTTCGCGCCGACCGAATCCTGGTCACGGCGCAACTGGTCCATGTAGGCCTCCAGCTCCGGCACTTTGTCAGGATCAGGGCTGAAGAAGGCGTTGTGCTCGACCGACTCCCAGGTCTTGAACGGGATTTCGATCGGGCCCAGCTGGCTCATGTAGCCACGCACGCGGATGCCTTGGGTGGCCAGGTACTTCTTGGCGATGGCGCCGGCAGCCACGCGCATGGCGGTCTCGCGGGCCGAACTGCGGCCGCCGCCGCGGTAGTCGCGGATGCCGTATTTATGGTGGTAGGTGTAGTCGGCGTGGGCTGGGCGGAACAGGTCCTTGATCGCCGAATAGTCCTTGGATTTTTGGTCGGTGTTGCGGATCAGCAGACCGATGGAACAGCCGGTGGTACGACCTTCGAACACACCCGAGAGGATTTCGACCTCATCCGGTTCCTGGCGCTGGGTAGTGTGCCGGCTGGTGCCCGGCTTGCGGCGATCCAGGTCGTGCTGCAGATCGGCCAGGGAGATTTCCAGACCCGGAGGGCATCCATCGACAATGGCGACCAACGCCGGGCCGTGGCTTTCGCCTGCGGTGGTGACAGTGAACAGCTTGCCGTAGGTATTGCCGGACATGGACGCTCCGCGAATCTGCCTGAATGTGAGGGAGGCGGGCAGTATACGGAAATTCCCTTTATTCGGGTGGTCGGTTCAGCCCCTTCGATCACGCTCAAACCTAGGGGAGTGGGTTCATCGGCGAAGGGGCATGAGAGAACCTTCGGTCAGCCACCCGGTCCAACCGACATCCCACCAAGTAGTAGCCCTATGATGTTGCGCCTCGCCGCCCTGCTTCTGCTGCTGTGCTCAGGCCTCGCCCAGGCCGCCGCCCCGACCGTACTGCAACGCCCCATCGACCTGGACACCGGCCAGGGCGTGCTCCATGGCAGCCTGCTGCTGCCGCAACAAGCCACCCCGCCGCCGGTAGTGCTGATCATTGCCGGCTCCGGCCCCACCGACCGCGACGGCAACAACCCCGCCAGTGGTCGCCTGGACAACCTCAAGCGTCTGGCCCTGCTGCTGGCCGGCGAGCACATCGCCAGCGTGCGTTTCGACAAGCGCGGCGTTGCCGCAAGCCAACCGGCCACGCCCGATGAGCGGGACCTGAGCGTCGAGCGCTACGTGGCCGACACCGTGGCCTGGGGCCGCAAACTCAGGGCTGACCCACGCTTCGGTCCGCTGATCCTGCTTGGCCACAGCGAAGGCGCGCTGATTGCGACGCTGGCCGCTCAACAGGCCGGCGCCAGCGCGGTGATCACCGTGGCCGGCAGCGGTCGCCCCGTGGCAGAGGTGCTGCGCGAACAATTGGCCCAGCGCCTGCCGCCGGCAGAACTGGCGCGCGGCAATGCGCTGATCGACCGCCTGCAGGCCGGACAGACCTCTCTGGATGTGCCGGCGCCGCTGCGCGATGTGTTTCGCCCGAGCGTGCAGCCTTACCTGATCTCGTTGCTGCGCCAGGACCCGGCAGCAGCGTTCGCTCGTCTGCCGATGCCCGCCTTGATCATCCAGGGCCGCAACGACGTGCAGGTGGACGTCGCCGACGCCGAACGCCTCAAGGCCGCCAAGCCCGACGCGCAGTTGGCCCTGATCGATGGCATGAACCACATGCTGCGTATCACCCCTCGGGACATGAGCCAGCAGCGCGACAGCTACCGCAACCCGGGGCTGCCGCTGGCCCGTGAACTGGGTGAGCGGATCGTGGCGTTCATTCGCCAGCTGCCGCCGGCCTAGATTGTCCTCAGGAAGTCTCCGTTGCTGCCGATAACCGGTTGATCGAGGCAGTGATCGGTGTTTTTGAGGCCGTTTGCGCTCCATTGCGGACAAACCCGCTCCCACTGATTGAATGTAGGAGTGGCATTGCCTCGCGATTGGGCAACGCATCAGCCCCTTTCCACCGTCCTGCCCGCCGTGCATTCGAGGACACTTCCGATGACCGACGCCCCCGCCGCCGTTGAGGCGGACGAAGAGCCACAAGCCCCAGCAAGCGCTCCGCTGCCATGGGAAGACCTGGCCCCTGAACACTTCCAACTGCTGCGCCTGGCAGCCCTGCCCACCGACCGCAACAGCGGCGCCCGTCCGCTGCGTTTCGTCGAGTTCGGCCATGCCGAGCGGCATAGCAAGACGCACAGCCTGCTGCGGCTGGAAATCCGCCTGCCAGGTCAGAAAGTGCGCAAAGAGCAGAACCAGCTGGACATCCGTGTCGATCACGAACAGCGCCAGGTGCGTATCGGCGGTGACGGTGGCTTGCAGCTCGAGCCGGCGAACCGCGGCCTGGGGCGGTTCCTCCTGGGACAGGCGGTGCAGTGGCTGCAACAGCGTTGGTCGAACTACCAAGTCGAAGGCGTAGCCCTGCCCAGCAAGGATGCCCTGAACGAAGACAACCGCCTGCGCCGCGACCATGTACTGCGCAGTGCAGGGCTTGAGGTGGAATACGAAGGCGGACAACTGCTCAAGGGGCGCACCGTGGATACCACGGTAGGCCAGCTCAAGGGCGGCTGGAACAATGAAAAGGTCCAGCGCGTCGACATCCTCGAGGCTGCCGGAATGCTGCAACAGGCCGAGCAACAGCTGCTGGAGAAGCAGGCGCAGTTGCGCGAGCGGGATGAACGGGTCGCCAAGTACCGCCGCGAAGACAGCGGCCTGCGCTTTACCATCACGTGCCTGGTGGCGTTTGCCGTGTTCCAGGCGGGACTGCTGATCTGGATCGCCACGCGCTAGAGACGTGGCGCCCTTTTCGCGGGTTTACCCGCGAAAAGGGCTGCAGCGCAGCCCTCTGTCTTGATCAGACGCGGGAGCGGAACAGCTCCTGGTGCTGACGGCACTGCTCGGCAGTCAGCATGAACACGCCATGCCCACCCCGCTCGAACTCCAGCCAAGCGAAGTCCACCTCTGGATACAGCGCCTGGACATGCACCTGGCTGTTACCCACCTCGACGATCAGCAGCCCTTTTTCATTCAGGTGGTCAGCCGCCTCGGCGAGCATGCGCCGCACCAGGTCCAGGCCATCGTTGCCACAGGCCAGGCCCAGCTCGGGCTCGTGGTGATACTCGGCCGGCATGTCGGCGAAATCTTCGGCGTCGACATACGGCGGGTTGGACAGAATCAGATCGAAGCGCTGCCCGGGCAGGCCGGCGAAGCCATCACCCTGCACGGTGTATACACGCTCTTCCAGGCCATGGCGCTCGATGTTGTGGTTGGCGACTTCCAAGGCATCGAAGGACAGGTCGGCCAGCACCACCTCGGCCTCGGGGAACACGTCGGCGGCGACGATGCCGATGCAGCCGGAGCCGGTGCACAAGTCAAGGATGCGCGCAGGCGGCGTGGCCAGCCAGGGCTCGAAGCGTTTTTCGATCAGTTCGCCGATGGGCGAGCGCGGCACCAACACACGCTCATCGACCACGAACGACATGCCGCAGAACCACGCCTCGCCCAGTAGGTAGGCGGTGGGCACCCGCTCTTCGATTCGGCGCTTGAGCAGGTGCTGCAGGCGCACGCGCTCGTCATCTTCCAGCTGGCAGTCCAGGTAGCTGTCGGCCACCTCCCACGGCAGGTGCACGGCACCCAGCACCAGCAGGCGGGCTTCGTCCCAAGCGTTGTCGGCACCGTGGCCGAAGAACAGGTCGTGCTCATGGAAGCGGCTGACCGCCCAGCGGATATGGTCGCGCAGGGTGCGCAGGCGGGATGTGATCACGGGTGACTCCTTTTAAGACAGGACAAAAGTCTAACAGCCCACCGACACAAATGTTCCCTTCGATTGCCCGGTCGGTAGCCAGAGGCCAGTAACCATGCTGTCTGCAATGTCAACCATTCACATTGGCGCCGAGGCAAGGGAGAATAGGTATACAAAAGCCCTACCCAAGGAGCCCTTGATGTCCGTTCCAACCACGATGTTCCGCCTCAGCGGCCGCGACTATCCGCCGGCCAAGCTGGGCCAAGCCAGCCTGATTGTCATCGATGCGCAAAAGGAGTACCTCAGCGGTCCCCTGGCGCTGTCGGGCATGGACGAGGCCGTGGCCAACATCGCCCGGTTGCTCGACGCCGCGCGCAAGGCCGGCCGTCCGATCATCCATGTACGCCACCTGGGCACCGTCGGTGGCCTGTTCGACCCGCAGGGTAGCCGCGGCGAGTTCATCCCGGGGCTGGAGCCTCGCGAGGGTGAGATCATCATCGAAAAGCGCATGCCCAACGCCTTCAAGAACACCAAGCTGCACGAAACGCTGCAGGAGCTGGGCCATCTGGATCTCATCGTCTGCGGTTTCATGAGCCATTCGAGCGTCAGCACCACCGTTCGCCGCGCCAAGGACTATGGTTATCGTTGCACCTTGGTCGCCGATGCCTCCACCACCCGCGACCTGGCGTTCAAGGACACGGTCATTCCGGCTGCGCAGATTCATCAGTGTGAAATGGCCGTGATGGCCGACAACTTCGCCTGCGTCGCCCCGACCGCCAGCCTGATCTGAGCCACGACCGCCCGGCAGACGGGTGGAACCCCAGGGCCGACCCTAGGTCGAATTCCGGATACCTACAGAGGAAATCGGAATGAAGCTCAAAGGCAGTTTCGACGCCAAACGCCTGCGCCAGCGCGAACCGCGCAACTGGGGTGCGCGCCTGGCCGCCGGCCTGTCCGCCCTGGTGGCCACCCTCGGCGTGCTGCTGGCCATGGCCGGCGTCGCAGGCCTTCTGGGCAACTACAGCGCCCTGGCCGAACTCAATGCCAACCGCCCACTGTCGGTGATCCTGGTGGTGGTCGGTTTGCTATTGCTCTACCTGGGCGTGCGCTTCTGGCGCCGCAGCCGGATTCGCCTGCGCCGCGGGCATGGGTTGAACCTCTCGCCGCACCTGATGAAAAAGCACGATTAGCAGCGTGTGCTGCTAGCCGCTTCCTCCGACATCTGCGTTCACGTTTCAAAGGGTGTCGCTGTACCTGGCGGATCGGTTCGGCGCGAAAAGGCCAACAGGCGACACAACACCGCCCACTCACGTAAAATATGCCCCCTACGTGGAGGCACCATGCAAGACGACGATTTTTCCCTCTTCAGCGCCCAGATGCGCGGCGTGAAGCCGATCAAGCACGACCGCGCCGATGTCGGCAAACCCAAGGCCGACCGCAAGAAGCTGGCCGGCCTGCGCATGGCCGCGACCGTGCACAGCGACCAACCCCTCGTGGTCGATGGCATGTCCGACCAGTTCGTCATCGACGTCGGCGCCGAGGACGAACTGATGTGGCGCCGTGACGGCGTACAGGAAAGCCAGATCCGCAAGCTCAAACTCGGCCAGATCGCCTTCGAAGGCAGCCTGGACCTGCACGGCATGACCGTGGAAAAAGCCCGCGAGACCCTTTGGGATTTCATCGCCGAGGCCACCAAGCTCGAAGTGCGCTGCGTGCGCGTCACCCACGGCAAGGCTGCGCGCCTGGACGGCAAGCGGCCGATGATCAAGAGCCACGTCAACACTTGGCTGCGCCAGCACCCGCAGGTGCTCGGCTTCACCTCCTGCCAGGCCCGCCATGGCGGCACAGGTGCGGTCTATGTGATGCTCAAGCGCACCATGCTCGAAGGACGCGACGAGTGACGCCAGGCTTGCAGCCTCGCCCTCGCCGCCGTACCCTTCGTCTTTGCGATTAATCCCCCACAGGTAGATCCATGTCCCTGGAACAGAACTACACCGCGATCCTCAGCCAGCTCGGCGAGGACGTCTCCCGCGAGGGCCTGCGCGACACGCCCAAGCGGGCCGCGAAGGCCATGAAGTACCTTTGCCGCGGTTATGAACAAACCCTGGAAGAAGTCACCAACGACGCGCTGTTCACCTCCGACAACAGCGAGATGGTGCTGGTCCGGGACATCGAGCTCTACTCGATGTGCGAACACCACATGCTGCCCTTCATTGGCAAGGCCCACGTGGCCTACCTGCCCAAGGGCAAGGTCCTGGGCCTGTCCAAGGTCGCGCGCATCGTCGACATGTTCGCCCGCCGCCTGCAGATCCAGGAAAACCTCAGCCGCCAGATCGCCGAAGCGGTGGAGAAAGTGACCGGCGCCGCTGGCGTGGCCGTGGTCATCGAGGCCAAGCACATGTGCATGATGATGCGCGGCGTCGAGAAGCAGAACTCCACCATGATCACCTCGGTGATGCTTGGCGAGTTCCGCTCCAATGCCGCCACCCGCAGCGAGTTCCTCAGCCTGATCAAGTGATCGGCGTGTGACTGCGAGCCGACCCTTAGGGGTCGGCTTTTTCTTTTGTTCAGGAGTTGTCCATGATCGTCAAAGCCCTGCGGGTCGGCCTCGGCCAGCTTATCGTGTTCGGTGACTGGATCAGCCGCCCGGCCAAGCGCAAGCGTGATGCCGCAGCCCAGGCGCAGGTCGCCAAAGACGCCCAGAACCTGGCGCTGTACCAGTTCCATGCCTGCCCGTTCTGCGTCAAGACCCGCCGTACCTTGCACCGCCTCAACGTGCCGGTGGCCCTGCGCGACGCCAAGAACGACCCGGTACACCGCCAGGCTTTGCTTGAAGGCGGTGGCCGGGTGAAGGTGCCATGCCTGCGGATCGAGGAAGCCGGCGAGGTGACCTGGATGTACGAATCCAAGGCCATCATCGCCTACCTGGACAAACGCTTCGCGGCAGTTTGAAACCCAGGCTGCTCCGGCCTTTTCGCGGGTAAACCCGCTCCCACAGGTACCAAGAACCCTGTCAGAGCGGGTTTACCCGCGAAAGAGCCGGAGCAGCTAGCAAAAAGCCTGGATCAGTCCACCATCGGCACATGCCGCGGATGGCTCGCCACCCGCGCCAACCACGCCCGCACGCCGGGGTAGTCCGTCAGGTCGAAGCCGCCCTGATGCGCCACATGGGTGTAGGCATACAGCGCCACGTCGGCGATCGAATACTGGTCACCAACCAGATACGGCGTCATCTGCAGTTGCCTCTCCATGACCTTGAGCGCTTTGTAGCCGCCTTTGTGCAGCTTGCGGTATTCCTCCACGCGCTCATCAGGCAGCCCCAGGTAGAACTGGATGAACCGCGCGACGGCAATGTACGGCTCATGGCTGTACTGCTCGAAGAACTGCCATTGCAGCACCTGGGTGCGCAGACGTGGCTCGGTGGGCAAAAACCCACTGCCATCGGCCAGGAAGTTCAGGATCGCGTTGGACTCCCACAGGCAGGTGCCATCCTCGAGCTGCAGCACCGGGACCTTGCCGTTGGGGTTCATCGCGAGGAACTCCGGCGTTTCGGTTTCGCCCTTGAGTATGTCCACCGGCTGCCACGTGTAAGGGCGATCCAGCAGGTGCAGCATCAATTTGACCTTGTAGCAGTTGCCGGACTGGTAATCCCCATAAACCTTGTACATCGCCCCTCCCCTCTCGTGCAGTTGCGCAATCGCGCCCAATAGTTGGCGACTGTACGGCTAAATGCAATGGCTGCTGTATCGCATCGATTGCGCCAGGTCACGGTAGTCTGAAAAAACTGCTTACACCTTTACAAGGACTTTTCAATGACCGATGCCACCTCCGCGCGCCTGCGCCCCCTGGCAGACAGTTCTGCGTCGGCGATCGTCGCCGGCTTCATCGCCATGCTCACGGGGTACACCAGCTCATTGGTGCTGATGTTCCAGGCGGGCCAGGCTGCTGGGCTGACCAGCGCGCAGATTTCCTCGTGGATCTGGGCCTTGTCGATCGGCATGGCGGTGTGCAGCATCGGCCTGTCGCTGCGCTACCGCACGCCGATCACCATTGCCTGGTCGACTCCAGGCGCTGCACTGCTGATCACCAGCCTTGGCGGGGTCAGCTATGGCGAGGCCATCGGCGCCTATATCACCTGCGCGGTGCTGGTGCTCATCTGCGGCTTGACCGGCAGCTTCGAGCGCCTGGTGCGGCGCATTCCTGCGTCCCTGGCCTCGGCGCTGCTGGCCGGTATCCTGTTCAAGATCGGCAGCGAAATCTTCGTCGCCGCCCAGCACCGTACCGTGCTGGTGCTGGGCATGTTCTTCAGCTACCTGCTGGTCAAGCGCCTGTCGCCACGCTACTGCGTACTGGCCGCGTTGCTGGTGGGCACCGCCCTGTCGGGCGCCCTGGGCCTGCTGGATTTCAGCGGCTTCAACCTGGAGGTGGCCAAGCCGGTGTGGACCACCCCGAGCTTCTCGCTGGCGGCGACCATCAGCATCGGCATCCCGCTGTTCGTGGTGGCGATGACTTCACAGAACATGCCAGGCGTCGCCGTGCTGCGGGCCGATGGCTATCAGGTGCCGGCCTCGCCGTTGATCTCGGCCACCGGCTTCGCCTCGCTGCTGCTGGCGCCGTTCGGCTCCCACGGGGTGAACCTGGCGGCAATCAGCGCGGCAATTTGCACCGGGCCCCATGCCCATGAAGACCCGAGCAAGCGTTACACCGCAGCGGTGTGGTGCGGGATTTTCTACGGCATCGCCGGGGTGTTCGGCGCCACGCTAGCGGCCCTGTTTGCGGCGCTGCCCAAGGAGCTGGTGCTGTCCATTGCTGCACTGGCGCTGTTCGGCTCGATCATGAATGGCCTGAGCGTGGCCATGGGAGAAGCCCGTGAACGCGAGGCGGCCCTGATCACCTTCATGGTGACGGCCTCGGGGTTCACTTTGTTCTCGATCGGCTCGGCGTTCTGGGGGATCGTGGCGGGGGTGTTGACCTTGCTGATCCTGAGCCCGCGCAAAGGCTGAGGATGTCTTGTTGCCAGTGCCGGCCTGTTCGCGGGTTAACCCGCGAAGGGCCGACACACTCGATCACAATCTGAAATGGCCGACCATGCCCTTGAGATCCGTGCCCAACTGCGCCAGCTCGACGCTCGAGCGGGCGTTGTCCTGCATGGCCAAGGCAGCTTGATCGGCGCTGCCGCGGATCTGCGTGACGCTGCGACTGATCTCCTCGGCCACCGAGCTTTGCTGCTCCGCCGCCGCGGCGATCTGCTGGTTCATCTGCTGGATCAACGACACCGCAGCCGCGATGCTGCCCAGCGCACTTTCGGTGTGCAGCGCATCGGCCACCGCCAGACGCACCAGCTCGGTACTGCCACGAATCTGCGACACCGACTGCTGGGCGTTGCCGCGCAGGCTGGCAACCAGGCGCTCGATCTCTTCGGTGGATTGCCGGGTGCGCCGCGCCAGGGCCCGCACCTCATCGGCCACCACGGCAAAACCGCGTCCCTGTTCGCCGGCCCGGGCAGCCTCGATCGCCGCGTTGAGCGCCAGCAAGTTGGTCTGCTCGGCGACGCTCTTGATCACTTCCAGTACGTCGCCAATGGTATGGATTTCGGCACTCAAGCTGTCGATGCCAGCGCTGGCGGTTTCCGCCGCGGCAGCCAACTGCTCGATGCGCTGCATGCTCTGGCGCACCACCTGCTGGCCTGACTCGACCTTGTCGTCGGCGCTCTGGGCCGCCTGGGCAGCCTCCTCGGCGTTGCGCGCCACATCGTGCACGGTGGCTGTCATCTGCTGCATGGCAGTGGCCACCTGCTCGGTTTCTTCCTTCTGGCTGCCCACCTCACGGTTGGTCTGCTCGGTGACGGCCGACAGCGCCTGAGCGTTGCCGGCTAGTTGCTCGATGCCCTGTTGCAGGCCGCTGACAATGCCGGCAAGCCCGGCGGCCATCTGCTGCATGGCCAAGGTAAGCTGGCCGACCTCATCGCGCCGCGTGGTTTCGGCCTCGACAACCAGATCGCCCGCAGCGATGCGCTGGGCCCGGGCGATCACACGCTTGAGCGGCCCGACCACGGCGCGGGTGATCAACCAGGCGGCGAGCACACCAACCAGCAAGGCCAGCACGGTGGCCAAGGCGATGGCGACCGTGCTGCGGGCAAGTTCGCCCTGCATGACCTGCTCCTGGTTCGCATAGGCCTGGTTGACCCGCTGGGTGACCCGATCGGCCTGGGCCTGCAACTGAGCCTTGATGCCCTGCTCCTTGGCGAGCAGATCGGTGTATTCGTTGAGCTTGTCGGAGAAACTGGCGATGTGCCCTGCCACCTCGCCCAACACGCTCTGATAACCGGTGTCGCTCACCGACGCCTTGAGCTGATCGACCAGGCTCGCCGCTTCCACGGTCTGGGCGATGCGCCCTTCGTTGACCGCCTCCTCCCCCTTGCGCCCCTGCTCCAGGCGCACCCGCGCCTCGTCCATGGCCTGCAGCATCAGACGCGAGACCTGCGCCACCTGGCCGGCCTGCTCGAGGAACTCGCTGCCCTGCTGGCCTTGGGACTGTTTGAGGGTGTAGGTGCCATCGTCGGTAAGACCTGACTGCAGCACATCGAGGTTATTGGAGACACTGGAGACCGACCAGCTGGCCATGTCCAAGGCCAGTTCCTTGGCCTGCACCGCTTCGACGAAGACATCGAAGGCCTGGCCATAGGCGGTCAGGTCGCCTTCGGTGGCAGCCAAGGCCGGGAGCGTGCGGGCACGCTCGATCAGGCTTTGCAGGTCCTTGCGCAAGGTTTCGGCTTCCTTGATGTCCGAGCGCAAAGCAAAACCCTGTTCGTGCTGACGCAACGTGAGCAGGTCGGTGTTGAACTGGCTCATCTGGCGCAGGCCATCGAAGCGCTGGCCCAGGCCCTGCAAGGCGAAGACGCCGATGGCGGCCACCGCCAGGGTCAGCAACAGCACCAGGGCAAAGCCCAGCCCCAGCTTGCGGGCCATGCCCAGGTTGGCCAGAACACCGTGCTTGGTCGCCCGCATCGCCCATTCCCCCTGCCAGTCCATCGCTGTTTTCAGGCTGCACGACAGCCCTTTTTCAGCCAAGAGTGGCAACTGCGCAACCCCACCCACAAGCCCCACCCGTCACAATGGTGTCAAATAGCTATGAGCGTGTCGCTTTCAGCGTGCTGAAGGTCGCCCTGCGTACCGAAAGAACGCCTGAGCCCGTTGGTCCTGCCCATACGCGACATTGATCCGCAGCCAGTCACTCGGCGCGCCCTGATGATCGAACGCACTGCCCGGCGTCAGCAGCACCGCGTTATCCAGGGCTACGCGCTCCAGGGCAGCAAAGTCGCGCCCGGGCGAGCGTACCCAGACGAACATCCCGCCATAGGGTTCGCAGAACACCTCCCAGCCGAACGCCTCCAGTTGCCCCAGCAGCTTGGCCATGTGCTGCCCCAGTCGCACCCGCAGACGCTGCACGCTCTTGCGGTAACTGCCATTGGCAAGCATCTGCCCCACTACCTGTTCGGCAAAGCGCGACGTACCGATGCCAGTGACCATCTTCAGTTCCGCCAAGCGGCCGATCAGCGCCGCATCGGCCACTAGGTAGCCCACCCGCAGCGAACTGCTCAGGGTCTTGGAGAAACTGGCCATGTAGATCACCCGCTGCTCGCTGTCGAGCGTGGCCAGGCGCGTGGCCGGGCCGTCCTGAAAATCTGCGTAGATGTCGTCCTCGACGATGCGCAAGTCGTGCTCGCGGGCCAGCTCCAGCAGGCGATAGGCGACCTTCGGCGTCAGGCTGGTGCCGGTGGGATTGTGATAGAGGCTGTTGGTGAACAGCACGCGCGGGCTGTGTTCGACGAGCAAGCGTTGGAGCTCGTCCAGGTCCGGCCCACTGGCTGTACGCGGCACCGGCAGCATGCGCACTTGGTGCTGGCGTAGCAGGTTGAACAGGTTGTAGTACCCCGGACTTTCCACCAATACCACGTCGCCTGGGCGCAAGAGGGTGCGCACCAGCAGATCGAGGGCATGGCTGGCACCTTGGGTGGTGAGGATGCGTTCGGGGCCAGCGGCGATATCGATGCGCGCCAGGCGCTTGTGCAGTTGCTGGCGCAGGCTGGCCAGGCCCAGGGGCGGGCAATAATCGAACAGATCCTCCACTTTGCCACGGCTGACCAGGCGCACGGCCTGGGCCACCTCGGTGTTGGCACGCCATGCGCTGGGCAGCCAGCCGCAGCCGAGCTTGAGCAGTTCGTCATGGCCTTCACGAAACTGTCGCCAACTGCCATCCACCGCTTCGCCCCAGGCTTGCTCCTCTTCCAGCGGCAGGCCTGGCTTGCGTTCGGCGACGAAAAAGCCCGTACCGTGGCGCGCCTGAAGCCAGCCGCTGGCCACCAGGCGGTCATAGGCTTCGATCACACAGGCCGGGCTGACAGCCAGGTTGCTCGCCTGAGTGCGGATCGACGGCAACCGCGCGCCAGGGCGCAGGCGTTGCTGTTCGATCCAGGCTTGCAACTGCTCGGTCAGTTGCTGGACCAGCGGGGTGGCGCAGTCACGATCCAAAACGATAGGCATGGGAAGTGTTCGCTGATTTTTGCCGAACAGTTAATCACAAATGCGCCGGGAGTGTGCCTTGTTGATGCAAGGGGAGCAGACCACTGTTGGTCGTACTGGCTCATTCGCGGGCAACCCGCGAGCAGCCGCTACGAATGACCCAAGGATGCCCAGATGCCCACCCGCTCAGCCCCGGCCCGCCTGGCCTTCGCCCTGTGCCTGATCACCCTCGCCGTAAACCTGCAGGCGCCCCTGTACATCGCTTACGCCGACCTCTCCGGTCAAGGCGCGGCCGCCACAGCGGTGGCCTTCTCCGGTTATGTGCTGGGCGTGTTGCCCGTGCTGCTGGCGTTGGGCGGCCTGGCGGACCGAGTCGGCCGACGGCCGCTGATTCTCACGGCCCTCGCCTTGTCCATGATCGCCACGGGACTGATGCTGCTCGCCCCGAGCCTGCAGACGCTGGGCCTGGCGCGGCTATTCCTTGGACTGGGCACGGGCCTGGCCTCAGCGACCGCCACCGCCTACATGAGTGAGCTGATGCCTGGCCACGACAGCAGTCGCGCCGCCACCTGGGTGACCGCCAGCACATCCCTGGGCTTTGGCCTGGGCGCTGCACTGACAAGCCTCTTCCTGCTGCGCGGCCCCACCCTGACGCCGGGCAGCTTCCACCTGCAACTGCTGCTCGCCGCCGTCGCGCTGGTGTTGGTCTGGCGCCTGCCCGATCTGCGTCCTGCGCAGCGCGGCGCCATGCTGCGCCTGCCCTTCTACCCCAGTGGCAGCCTGGCCTATGGCTTGGCCATCCTGCTCGCCTGGGCCTGCGTAGGCCTGGTGATAGCCCTGTTGCCGGGGGTCTTGCGTCAACACGGGCTGAGCGCCTGGTCCGGTTTTTCGACCTTCTGCGTGATCAGCTGTGGCCTGTTGTTCCAGCCCATGGCACGTCGCATGTCCAACGTACGTGCAACCTTGCTCGGATTGGCGATTCTTCCGTGTAGCTACGCCCTGCTCGCCTGGGGCGCCGACAGTGGGCGGCTGGCTGCCGTGCTGCTGGGCGCGGTCGCTGCCAGCAGCGCGTGCTACGGGTTCATTTACTTGGGTGGACTGGCGGCAGTGAACCAGTTGGCAGGGCCTGAGAAGACCCGGGCCAGCGCGGGTTTCTTCCTGCTGGCGTACCTGGGGTTCAGCCTGCCGGTGATCTTCACGGGGCTGCTCAGTGACCGTCTTGGCTCACGAACAGCGTTGGTTGTGTTTGGCGCCGTGTTACTCACGGGGTGTGGAGTGGTTGCCTTGACCCTATGGTTGTCAGCACGGGCCCATTTGCGGGTAAACACGCTCCCACAGGGCTCGCGGTAGCGGACTGCCTGCACTTTTCAGCCGTGCAAATACCAGCCCCACAGGCACAGCGATGTTGATGAGAACACCGGAGAACCTGTGGGAGTGGGTTAACCCGCGAAAAGGCCGACGCAGCTTCAATTGGCCTCAAATAGCCGTGGCCCCACCATCGACAGCCAGACTATGACCGGTGGTGAAGGCCGCGCCATCGCTGCACAGATAAAGCACCGCACTGGCGATCTCCTCGACCTTGCCGATGCGTCCTACCGGGTGCATCGCGGCAGCGAACTCCGCTTTGCGCGGGTCGGACTCATAGGCCCGGCGGAACATGTCGGTATCGATTACCGCCGGACACACCGCATTCACCCGAATGCCCTTCTTGGCGTACTCGATCGCCGCCGACTTGGTCAGGCCGATCACCGCGTGCTTGGAGGCGCTGTAGATACTCATCTTCGGCGCCGCCCCCAACCCCGCGACCGACGCAGTGTTGACGATCGCCCCGCCGCCTGCGGCAAGCATCAGCGGTAGTTGGTACTTCATGCATAGCCACACGCCTTTGACATTCACGCCCATGATCGCGTCGAACTGCGCCTCGCTGCCCTCTGCCAGACGGCCCTGCTCGATCTCGATGCCCGCGTTGTTGAAGGCGTAGTCCAGGCGACCGTAGGCTTCGATGATGCGCTCGTGCAAATGGCGCACCTCGGCGTCCTTGGTCACATCACAGGCCACGAACAGCCCCTCACCACCGGCCTGGCGAATCAGCGCCACCGTCGCCTCGCCGCCCTCCACATCCCGGTCGGCCACCACCACCTTCAAACCCTCGACAGCGAACGCCTGTGCCGTCGACCGGCCAATCCCCGCCCCACCACCGGTGACCAGGGCTACCTGGCCGGAAAACGTCATGCTCATTACGGGCTCCTGAACGCTGATTCGTTATGAAGGCTGAGTCTAGTCATGACAGCCGCGCGCTGGGCAGCACGATCATCCAGGTGTATCGAGGTGTATTTGCGCAAGCAGTGAAACTTGATCGCCACCGGCCCTCGGGCTATCAAAGGGGTCTATCTTGAACGTTCAAGCTGCCTACCCCATTCCCAAAGGGAACCGCCATGCCCCAGACCAACCGCCGCTTCCTGCTCAGCAAACGCCCCGTCGGCGCCGTGCGCCGCGACGACTTCACCTACGAGCAGGTCCCCGTCACCGAGCCCGCCGAAGGCCAAGTGCTGGTGAAAAACCTCTACCTGTCCCTGGACCCCGCCATGCGCGGCTGGATGAACGAAGGCAAGTCCTACATTGCCCCCGTCGCTCTCGGCCAGGTGATGCGCGCCCTGGGCGTCGGCGAAGTGATCGCCTCCCAGCACCCTGACTTCAAGCCCGGCGATCACGTCAACGGCCCGCTCGGTGTGCAGGACTACTTCGTTGGCGAGCCCCAAGGCCTGTACAAGATCGACCCACGCCTGGCCCCCCTGCCCCGCTACCTCTCAGCCCTGGGCATGACCGGCATGACCGCCTACTTCGCCCTGCTCGACGTCGGCCAACCCAAGGCCGGTGAAACCGTTGTCCTCTCCGGCGCTGCCGGTGCCGTGGGCAGCATCGCCGGGCAAATCGCCAAACTCAAAGGCTGCCGCGTCGTCGGCATCGCCGGTGGCAAGGAGAAATGCCAGTACCTGAAGGACGAGCTCGGCTTTGACGGCGTCATCGACTACAAAGCCGAAGACGTCCTGGCCGGCCTCAAACGCGAATGCCCCAAAGGTGTGGACGTGTACTTCGACAACGTCGGCGGCGACATCCTCGACGCCGTGCTCAGCCGCCTGAACTTCAAGGCCCGCGTGGTCATCTGCGGCGCCATCAGCCAGTACAACAACAAGGACGCCGTCAAAGGCCCAGCCAACTATCTGTCACTGCTCGTCAACCGCGCGCGGATGGAAGGGTTCGTGGTGATGGATTACGCCAAGGAGTACGGCAAAGCCGCACAGGAGATCGCCGGGTGGTTGGCCAGTGGCCAGGTGAAGAGCAAGGAGGATGTGGTGGAGGGGTTGGAGACGTTCCCGGAGGCGCTGCTCAAGCTGTTCAGTGGAAAAAATTTTGGGAAACTCGTTATAAAAATCTGACAGATCACCGGCCATTATTCGTCGCAACCTTGTCCTAAAAGGCGGGCCGCAAAGCGGCCCGTCGGCCATCGACGATGACACCGCAACGACCAATACCCCCTTGACGTTGTCAGCATGGACATCCGTTGGCGCCCCTAAAATTTCTTTACTTGCGTACCGATGTTAAGATGCGATCAAACCGCTTTAGCCAGCCTGAGCGTGACATCTCACAAACTTGCCATCAGGTTTCAAGATCTAGGGATTTTCTATGGGTGCTGAACGTCACGATGCTGCTGATTCACCTCTGGTGACAGTCATCATCGCGTCCTACAACCATGCACGCTACATTGAAGCGAGCATTGAGAGTGTCATTAACCAAACCTATTCCAATATCGAACTTCTTGTCGTCGATGATGGCTCGAAAGATGACAGCCCTGCACGCCTGAAGCGCCTACAGGAGCAGCATGGTTTCGACCTGAAGTTCCAGGCCAACAAGGGCCTTGCCCGCACTCTCAATGAAGCGATCGCACGCGCGCGAGGTGAGTTCATCGTTCCGTTCGGCTCCGATGACATCATGCTTCCCCATCGTATCGCCCGCCAAGTGGAGTACATGAGGGACAAACCTGAAGTCGGCATCTGCTCGGCCAATATCGAAACCATCGACCAAGATGGCAAGGTCATGGGGGCACGTGAACAGCGTAATCGGAACCTGCCTTTCCGCCGCCTCGATTTCGACGATCTGTTCCTGGATCGCAAACCGGGCCCGATGGCTGCCACGCTGATGCTACGGCGCGAAGCCTTCGAAAAGGTGGGTGGATTCAACCCTGATATTCGATTGGAAGATGTCTACATCGAATTGGCGATCAGCCACGCCGGCTACTTTATCGATGTGCTTGGCGAGGTATTGGCGCAATACCGTGACCACCCTACCAATACGTTCAAGAACGGTCGATTCATGGTGGACAACGTACTGAGAACGTACGAGGTTTACCGTGATCATCCACAATATGAACAAGTGTGCATGAACTACCGCAATTCGATGGTGCTCAAGTATGCAAACCGTGATAAACCGCTTGCCCGGGAAATCCTGGCGGAAATCCCGGTCAAGTATTGGAACAAGAAAACCTTGCGTGGCATTTGGAGGCTGATGACCTCTCAAACGGCTCGTTTGCGTGTCCAATAAATCAGCGATTGTGCATATACCAAGGCCATTGGTATCCAGATCAAATACCAATGTTCCTTAGGGCGTGACATGAAGGCACTGCCTTCGGTCAAGCCCGAAGCGAAGCCGAAAATCAGCCAGGTTGCCGCAAGCGTCACCGCGGGGTGCTTGCGGTATACCCAGCTGAAATACAGCGCCAGGCCGTAGAGGGTCATCCAGAGCGCCAAGCCCACTATGCCGCCAGAATAAAGCACTCCCAGTTCAATGTTGTGTGGGTCGGATAAAGGGTCTATCCCAGGCAAGATCACTGTCATGGGGGTATCAAAACCATGACCAAGCCATGGGCGTTCGCTAATCTGGCGCAGTGCCTCCATCCAGATCGCAGGACGATAGGATGCGCCCCGCTGGGTAATGACTTCGGGATGGGTCAACGCTAAACCAATGAGCACGAGAGCAATTGCCGCAATGGCAATAAGGCCACGCCGACGATCACCAACGATCAGAAGCCATCCCAAGGCGGCGGTAAGCCCAATCAATGAGGTACGCGCCCCCGTCGCCAGGACTGCCCCCCCCAATACTGTCAAGCAAAGGAGCGGCAATGGACTCAAGGCGCTACGAGCTTGAAACCATGATGCCAGCCAAAACGCCGCGAAGGCTCCGAATACGTGCCCAGTGAGCAAAGGGTTATAGAGCGCGCCATAGCCTCTAAAACGGCTGATACCGATGATTTCGGTCGAGGAAAAATAGAAGAGCGAGAGTCCCGCCGTCAATGCCGCGAAAATGGCGGCAAAGTGTGTACCCCGCTTAAGATGCTGCGGGCAACGCGACGCTATGATGCCGGCGGAAAATAGTAACATCGCAATGTACAGAGGTCGTTTTAACAAGCCACCGATAGAGGTTTCCGCCTCGGCCCAGGTAATGGAAAGCAGGATGTACGCACTAAAAACAAGAAAAGCGATAAACAGTGGATTTTTTATTAATGGTGCAACCAAGCGTGGTTGCAGCACCAGTACCAGCAGCGTGGGTACGGCCAGTAAGATATAAAAAAGCTTATGGTACAGCGCGCGATCCCAGGCCCAGAAAATCCCAGTGAGCGTAACCAACCAGCCTATCGGCAATACGTAAGTACTGATCAGACTCCCCAGACGTTGGGCTTTGCTATCTAGCGGCATATCAATTGACATCAAGCGAGTGCTCATCCAGAAAAGGTTCCATTCCATGCGCGGTGCTTATGCTTGAACTGCGCTTGCTCGCGATCACCGCCTACCGACGCAGCGTGAAGGCGCGCAAAGCTATGGCAACGCTTGCCAAAACCCCAAAGTATTGTTCAGGCACCAATCTCGGCGACAACGGCCGCCAATGCCTGCGCAGGATCCACAGCCCGGCTGATCGGCCTTCCGATCACCAGATAATCCGCCCCTGCATCAAGTGCCTGGCGGGGCGTCAGAATTCGACGTTGATCGTCGTGAGCGCTACCAGCAGGACGAATTCCCGGTGTGACCAGTTGAAGCGCTGGATGCGCCAATTTCAACGCGGGGGCCTCCTGCGCCGAGCACACGAGCCCGTCCATGCCCGCCTTTTCAGCCAGCGCAGCCAAGCGTAGCACTTGCTCCTGCGGATCTACATCCAGACCAATCCCGGCTAGATCCTCACGCTCCATACTGGTGAGGACGGTCACACCAATCAGTAACGGCTGAGGCCCGCTGCGCTTGGCTAACTCGTCACGGCATGCCGACATCATGCGCAAGCCTCCGGAACAGTGCACATTGACCATCCAAACACCCATCTCGGCAGCGGCCCTCACCGCCATGGCGGTGGTGTTGGGAATGTCATGGAACTTGAGATCGAGAAACACTTCAAATCCCTTATCGCACAAGGTCTCGACGATTCCCGAGGCGCTACTGGTGAATAGTTCCTTGCCGACTTTCACCCGACATGATGCCGGATCAAGCTGGTCAGCCAGCGTTAAAGCGGCTTCACGGGTGGGGAAATCCAGGGCGACGATCAGGGGCGTCAGGCAGACGGACATGGGCATGTTCTCTTGGCAGGTCGTAAACGGCGCGCATTGTAAACGAAGTGGCGTAGGCTTTGGGCACCATGGGTCATGAGAATTGCCAGGCACCTGGCCACCGCTATAATTGAACCAATGAATGCTGACGTCACTCGAACCTCATGAGGGATCGCCCAGCCCTCCCGGGCTGTGCTATCGCGCAGCAAACAGGATGCGCACGACTTTAGATCTGCACCGACATCGAGCTCTAGAAAAGCATTCGACGACTGATCCGGCTAGGTCAGCCGCCGAATGCTTTGCTATGGTTCCCAATGCGCGGGAAAGAGGCCGTGGACCGCACTGATGTGCAGCTATGCTCCCGAATGAAAGAGTGGCCCAAATGGCATCGGCGTTAGTCCCAGTCGGCACAGCTTGCTGTGACCACATAGAAAAGTGAACACTTCGCCGCCATTGTACCCCGCGCACCTGTTCTTTCTTTTGCAAGAACAGTGGGTTACTTGTTGTTTGATAGAAGTGGTGCCTTCCATCCACGGTCTACAAGGAGAATCTCATGCCCTGGTACGCCTGGTTGATACTCGTCATAGCCCTAGGCTCGATCATAGGTGGGTTGCTGCTGCTGCGCGATACCGCGAAGAAATTGCCGCTGACCGAAGAACAGTTGAAAAAAATCCATGAACGCAATGCCGAAGCGGATGCTAAGGACGCGAATGACCGCTGAGCTTTTATCTGATGGTCGATCCACTCGGACCGACCACCATCTTCCCGTTACTCCGATACCATCAGCCTGTCACGATTACGCTCCAGCAACGCATTGCCGATGCCCTTGATTTCTAGCAACTCGTCCACCGAAGCGAACGGGCCGTTGGCTTCTCGGTAGGCGACGATCGCCTCGGCCTTGGCCCTGCCAATTCCGCTAAGCTCCTGTTGTAGGGTTGTAGCGTCTGCGGTGTTCACATCTATTTGGGCGGGCTGAGACTTCGAAGCTATCGACGCCATCTTGGTAACGGCAAGTTCGACAGGCGGAACAGGTGACGGGCCTGGCGCAGCACTCAAGGAAAAGGACAGTCCAGCGAACAGCGGGAGGAACAGATAAGAAAGGACGATATTACGCATTTGAGAGCACTCCTGTGAGTTTGTGTACGAAGCAGCTTCCTGGCTGCCCAACAAAACTTAGCCCCTCAGAAGGCGATGCGATAGCTCTGGACAAGAGGGAATGGTAACCAGATTTAAACGTCACATTTTATGTCCCACTTTCTGACGAAACGTCGCACAGGAAGCGGGTAAAGGCACTACGTTTTTAGCTCGTAGTGAGCCATAGTTACCCAAACTCCTTTCGCAGTCCCAAAGCACACCAATAGAATCCTCATGGGTCAGCGCTTCACCACAGAGCGGCGTCGCGCACCAAGCCCTTATGCTCAGTCCGAGAAGTCGACACAGCAATAATCGAATGAATTCCTCACCTGACGAGAGCGCATGCTTGCGGGAACCCACTCGCAACGAGTTATGAGGCCTGGGCTATAAAACCCCTTCAAGAACGGCAACAGCCTACCTTTCAGGTCCGCCCCGTAAACATCCTCGGAGACATAGTGAACATGAACAGGGTTGAGATCCTTCTTATAAGCGAAGTAGGTCATATGGTCGACCACGACAAATGAGGCCGATTGCTCCGGAATATGGCATTGCCTGCCCAGTTCGCGAATCGAGTCCAGGTGAGCCTTCGCACCGAACACCGGGATCGACAACGGTTGCCCGGGTATAGAAGCAGAGGCGGACTCTGCATTTCTTAAGACATTCGGGGTAACGAGGAGCATCAAGGCGACGAGGGACGCTACCGACAACACCGAAACCCCAGAGGCAGCCCTGCTTTCGTACTTGCGAAGCAAGGCAGCAATCCAGTCATTCTCGGAACTTTGGAGCAGCAGCGCAAGAATCACCATCGAAATCGGCATGTACTGGATCGCTGCATAGAAGTTCTGCAAGTTGTACAGCACCACGTTGAGCAGGTCACCAGCCGCAAGCAGCGCAGCAAGCAAAAGTGGTACCGAAACACACCGACGCCGCAACGCTGACAGCATCCCGACCCCGGCCAGCACATTAGTAATCGCGATGAACGCACAGACGGCGAACGCTACAGCGAGGTTCAGTACCTCCACAATACCTGGCACATGGGCAATCGGCGGCAGCCAGCCAGACTGAAACTCCGGACGGAAAGTCAGATGCTGTACTACGCGAGGGAAGAAGTGCAGCACATTGCTGCCGGCCTTCAGCATGAATTCCAGAGGGCTTTCAAACAGCAGGCCTGGCCTGAGAATATTCAGTGCAAGCAGCGCCTGAACGCCCGGCGCATCTTGGCAAGCACCGAGCGTGCTGGCATCGCGCAATGCCTGTAGTGCCAGCAAGACTACATAGACGAGCATCCCCGCTCGTACGAACCATGAGCAGTTTCTCGTCGCTGTCCACACCGCAACCAGAACAAATGGTGTAAAGAAGACACTTTTAGGATGCGTAAAGAAGAAAATCGATGCCAATACGGTC
The DNA here is from genome assembly GCF_900102675.1 of Pseudomonas guariconensis. GTDB lineage: Bacteria > Pseudomonadota > Gammaproteobacteria > Pseudomonadales > Pseudomonadaceae > Aquipseudomonas > Aquipseudomonas guariconensis. Next base: position 181,903 of record NZ_FMYX01000003.1, on the reverse strand, counting down.
AGCAACATAACCGCCACAACGTGCTTTACATATTGCCCTGCGCTTGGCCCATATAACGCAATTATAGTGAGGCCTAACATGGGCAACATCATGAAGTGTTCCGGACGAGACATCACCCAAAGATAGGGCACAACGCCAAGCGCACCGAATGCGACCAACAAGCTGAAGCGGCCTACCCAATGCTGGGGCTCCTGTCGTCGACACCAGAGTGCCAACAGAACGAACCACGCCAAGGCAAGCACTACACCACTGAGACGCATACCCAAGGGCTCTAAGTAGCCATAGACAGCTGAAAGCAATCCTGCTGCTGGATAGAAGACCCAGGCTATGGCATGCCCAAGTGTGGCTGTACACTGAGGAAAATAGGAAACCCTTTGGCCTTCTTCGAGGAAGAATCTGGCCATCTTGAGTTTGGTCATTACCTCATCGGAATAGAGAGGAAGAAAGACGCCACTCAACAACACCAGACTGAACAGCAGCAGCATCAATAGCGAAAGCTTTCTTGTCATTCTGTATCTCAAACGCGGCCGACGGCATGGAAAGCTGCTGATGGTATCAGTCGCCTGACTGATTTCCTAATGCTCCGATGCTCCTTCCAGTGCCAACCGTCAGACGAAAACACTTAATACGCACCCTCCCTCAATTCCTACACACCTACTCACCAAAAGGTAGAGAGTACAGAGTAATCATCGAGAAAGTATTAACCAAGTGCCTTCGACAGGATTTCTATGATCTGATCTTGCTCCGCAGCAGAGAGCCCCAACCACAACGGCAAACGAACCAGACGTTCTGATTGCCGAACGGTCACTTTCAGATCACCGTGCGTTCGACCATAACGCTGACCTGCCGGCGATGAATGAAGAGGAACATAATGGAAAACCGAGAATATGTTATTCTTCTTCAGTTCATTAAGCACTTTTTGCCGATCAATTTCTGGGGCCAGCAAGACATAGTACATATGAGCATTATGCTTACACTCTTCCGGCACAATCGGACGGCGCAACAAGCCTTGGGCTTCGAGCGGCTCGAGCAACGTATTGTAGCGCTGCCAAATCTCCAGGCGGCTCTCGGTAATACGCTCCGCCTCTTCCAACTGCGCCCAAAGAAAAGCCGCAATCAGCTCTCCAGGCAAGAACGACGAACCAACCTCCTGCCACGTATACTTATCTACCTCGCCACGGAAGAAGCAACTACGATCAGTTCCCTTTTCCCGAATGATTTCTGCACGCATTGCCAGCGAAGGGTCATTCACCAACAGCGCTCCCCCCTCCCCTGATATTACATTTTTTGTCTCGTGAAAACTGTAAGCACCAAGATCTCCGATACTCCCGAGAGCACGCCCTTTATAAGTTGCCATGACCCCTTGGGCGGCATCTTCCACAACCCTTAGGCCATACCGCTTAGCAATGGCCATAATGGTGTCCATCTCGCAAGCCACGCCTGCATAATGTACCGGAACAATGGCACGAGTTCGCGGCGTGATGGCAGACTCGATAAGACGCTCATCCAGGTTGAGCGTGTCCTCTCTAATATCAATAAATATCGGCACACCACCACGAAGCACGAAAGCATTGGCCGTTGAAACAAAGGTGTACGATGGCATGATAATTTCGTCTCCTGGCTCAATATCGAGCAACAAGGCAGCCATTTCCAATGCCGCCGTGCAGGAGTGTGTCAGCAACGCTTTTTCACAATGGCTATTTTTTTTTAGCCAGTCATGACAACGCTTGGTGAAGGGCCCATCACCTGCAAGCATATTGCCGAATTTAGCTTCAGCAATATAGTACAATTCTTTACCCGTCATGAACGGTCGGTTAAATGGAACCTTATACATTTACTTTACTCCTTATGCCACCTTGCCCGGTGCTCGCGCAATTTGAGAATGCGAAAGCAGGCGTCGCCAGCCAAACCCATCGTACTCTTAATTTTTCTTAAGGCTCTTTTCGAGCCACGACCAGCCTTGAGCCACCGATTGGGAGATTGAACCCCCATCTAATGAATTGTCGTTCGACACACATGATGGCTTCCAGCCCTCGATTAAGCACAGGGTTGAGCACCGCCACCTCGCTACCACCAGCTCGATTCGAGCGTCGCGCAGCCCAGCGAGAAGCCAACATCAAAGGCAAGAGCAAGGTCACGAAGGACGTGCTACGCAAGATGTTAAAACCCGCAGCTTCCAACTTGGCGTGCAAATCTGCGGCATCGTAACGCCGCTGATGGCAAGCCACCTCATCCACAGGACTCCAAAGCCAATCATGCTGCGGAACCGTGATCAGACAGAGCCCTCCGGGCTTAACCGCACGATAGAAATTCTGCAGGACCAATTCATCTTCGGCGATGTGCTCGATAACATCAAAAGCGGCAACGACGTCAAACTCTTTTTCATAAGGCAGCCGGCGCGCATCCATCTGCAGCAACTCGACGTAGGGCAGGCGCTTTGCAGCGAATGTCAGGCCAGCGGTATAAATTTCACTTCCGGCGATCCGCGCCTCAGGAAACGCCTGCGCAACGCCCGAAAGCACAAACCCGGTCCCGCATCCCACTTCCAGAAGCGAGTGGAAGCCAGGGAAGTATTTGCGCAGAGCCCAAAGCACGAGAGCATTGCGAGACCGAAACCAAAAGTTGCTAGCTTCCACACGAGCCAAGCCTTCAAAGCTCTCCTCGGGAAAACCATCATTTTGCTTCGCGAACTCAGGCGCCCAAGCCAAAAAGCCATCGACACGAGCGGGAGAAAAACCGCACCGGGGGCAGCCGTTTTCGATATGAATGTTCTTTGCATCACAAGACGGGCACAAGATCATAGCGGAGCTCAGAATGATTGGATTCGATTGGAGAATACGAAGTAACGAAACAAAAGAAAAAGAATACCAGCGACGACAAAAATGGCCACAGCCTGAACAATCTGATGAGGGAAGCCGAGAAGATCCGCAAACAGATAGATCATGCCAATATTAGCCGCATAACCAATTGCATGGGCTATGACATAGCGAATCACACCGCGAGAAGAGCTCCCGCTGTAGGCAAACGAATATCTAGCATGGCCGAAGTAGGCCATGGCCGCCCCTATCGGATACATGAAAATCACCGCAACTTTCGGGTCAAGCCATAGCCACGTCAACAGCAAATAGATCAAATATCCACGGAAATTATTAACCACACCAACCAGGGCATATCTGATTATTTGAAACCGAAAAGCCTTTTCCAGCAACTCGACAAAAAAGCCTTTTACACGCCCCATAAAAACTACGTCAAGCACTTGCTCAAATAACCGATGAAATCGTTAATCGAGTTCAAACCATCAATATCCGACTCAGGAATTTCAATCGCATACTTTTCCTGCAAAGCCAGAACCACACTAAACATACCAAGGGAATCAATGCCCTGATCCGTCAAGCTCACATCCGAGCGCAGCGCCTCCGGAGACTCGACCACCTTGGCCTCTCGGATGATTCCAATGATATCGTCACGCGTCACTTGCATTTTTCATTTCCTTACGTTCAATAACCGTACAAGCCCATGAAAGGCCCAACCCAAATCCGCACAGCAGCATACGCGTATGCCCTGGCATTTGCATCAGCTCACGCAACATCAACGGAATGGACGATGATACGGTATTGCCATACGCTTCGGCCAAGAATGGTACCTTTTCCCGCTCCAGGTGCAAGCGATCAGCGATCGTCTCAAAGATGTAGCGACTGCCCTGATGCAAGAGAACCTGTCGATATCCTCCAGCCCGAGCCGGTTGACAGTCACGGACTCTCTGATACTGGCAGGCACCCGCACGGCGGCGAAATTGAACACCGCACACCCATTCATGAAAAGCACGTCGTCATTGCAGGCAATTTTGTCGGCATCAGCACCTTGTGTACCAATGGTAAACCTTCCCAACCGATACTGCGGATCATCATCCAACAGTGTGGCGGTGGCCGCATCGCCAAAAATCATGCGGTAGCCTTGTCCTCCCTATTCACGATACGCGAGTAGGGGTCGGCCGTGACCAGCACACCGCGCTTCATGCCGTTAGCTTGCATGAATGCCGCCAATAAGGACAGGCCATTTACGTACCCGGAACACCCCAATCCCACATCGAAGCAGACACACCCCACCGACAGGCCGACCCTTCCGTGCAGCTCCGCCGACAGGTGCGGAAGGTTGCGATCAGGATTCTGAGTGATGACAACCAGCGCTTCGATGCTGGAAGGTTCAATAGCCGAATCTGCCAGCAGCTGCAAAAAGGCACGTTCCGCCATGTCCAACGCACCCTCACCCTCCTCCAAGCGTGCTAACTACTCAAAACCAATACGCTCATTGACCTGTTCTGGAGTACAGCACGGGCACAGTTGTCCACACGACCGGGTGGTATATATGCAGCGATCCTTTTGATGCCGATCATGATGTACCTTTGGCACTGAAGTAGATCTGCCCCAGCACCTGCCCATCCAACTCCACGTCAGAGCGCGTAAGGCGCGTACCCAGGGTTTGTTTCAAACTCACTGTCACGCCGCTCAAGTCAGCAGGCAGCGGCCACACATGGCCATCCCAGCGACAGAAGACCCAACTGGTATCGTCTGGTTTGTTGAGTACCGCAAGGTGCAGGGCCTTGTTCATCGAGATCAGTATCTCAACAGGACTAAAGCCTGATCCATCACGCACCAATCGAATAGTGCGATCGCCTACATCGACGGCACAATGATCAGTAACTGCCGATTCAACGTAGGGAACCCGTATACTTGGCTGTCCACCAGTAGGTTTAACCCGCGCCTGCAATTGCTGCCCAGAAATAACCACCCTGATAATCGCAACATCATCAGGCTCAGCTAACAAGACTTTCTCTGACACGTGAAGCTGAGCTTCCAAATTACTGCCCGTCATTCGGTGAATGACAAATTCTATGTCACTCACGCTGCCCACAAGAAACTCTGGAACACAGCGCATGACTTGATTAAAAATATCAGGCCCCTGGATATACTTCCGCGCCCCTTTGAAACCGAGCTCAAGCTTATACATCTTCATTAAATAGTGCCTTTGAGATACCGCATCATGCTAACGCGATGATTAACAGCAAAGTTTCCAGATACAACAGCATGAGGCGCTATATCCCCCACCACTACCGAGCCCATTTTGATCTGAGCCCCCTCACCTACAGACAATCCTTGGGCGACCGATGCAGAGGTGCCGACCCATACCCTGTCAGCAATTCGCGCACGCCCGGCAATGACCGAATTTCCCGATATCACGCATTGCTCACCGATGAAGGCGCCATGACCAATATTAGTCATAATGCCAATTTGACTGTGCTGGCCAATATGGGTAAAACGACGGAAAAACGATTTGGCAATGACGGCCCCCGCCAGAATATGACAACCCTGGCCGATCTCGACACCGCCGGCATGACTGACAAATACTAAACTGCCGTCCTGCCGACGCATCGTTAACAATCCTTCTGCACCCACCACTACATGTTGGCCGATTACGACATCATCACCAATACTGCAATAGTCCTCAATGACGGCATGGGCACCTACCGTAACCCGCTTACCCAAGAACGCCTTTGGTGAAATCACCGCACTGGGATGAATCTGACATCCCTCACCAATGCCGAAATCCATCAGTGGCAACAACTTCTCTTCCGCCTTCAACCGAAGATATAAATCAAAAAACTCACGCCGCGGATCATCTGCCGCTATAACTGCCTTTTTTGAATCAGCAACCTCACCCGCCAAGGCGGCTGAGCAAATGATGACGGAAATCTGCGGATTGGCGACTGCCTTTTTCACATAGTGCAGATTCTGGCAATAAACAAGGCTCCCAGGGGTGGTGGTGTCTACTTCGTCAAGCGCGGCAAAATTGCCGTCCCGTATGATCGCAGCCGGAGGAAAAAAATCACCGACACGTAAAGGATGGAGACTATCTTGTGGTTGCATCAAAGCTTCTCTTCAAATATAGAAAATTGCTCAATATTACTGGCCTCCTCGACCAGGCGCCCCAAATACTCGCCCAACACCCCCAGGGCGAGCAAAATATTGCCCGACAAGAAAGACACCAGCACAGCCAACGAGGCCCATCCCGGTAATGAATAGCCATCGATCAGACCATGAACGAGAACCCACAGAGCATAAGCCATGCTTAAAATGCTTACCGTGACCCCCCAACCGATCATAAAGCGCAAGGGCATGTAGGAATGATTGATCACAAGATAAGAAAGAGTTTTTATCAGCTTAGGCAGTGAATAAGAAGATGCCTTCCCGTCTTCACGCTCAGCATGCCGGATCACAACATTGCAAATTAACGAGTGCGGCACAGACTTGAAAATCATCGCCGCGATGTGTGGATGCGCCCCTTTATAGGCAGTTAGCTTTTTGGCGACATCGAGCGTCATGGCCCGAAAACTGGAAAGCGCCAGTGTCTCCGGCTTTCCAATGATACGCCCAGCCAATCGCTGATTTACCCGAGAGCCTATATTTCTCCACCAGTGATGTTGCTTCTCAGACTTTTCGATTTTCCCTATCACCACGCACTTACCAGCCTTTAGCTGGTCAATGAACAGTGGTATATCCTCTGGATAGCATTGCAAATCATCATCAATTGTAATGACATACGTTTTACGGGCGTACCCCAAGCCGCAAAGGGTCGCATGTTGTTGGCCGTGATTTCGTGCAAAACGTACACATTTCACGCGGGCGTCTTTCTCATACAGCACGGACGCGACTCGCCAAGCCCGACCCGGACTGGCATCGTCAACCAAAATCAACTCCCAATCATCGGTGAGCTTATCCAATTGCGTAGATATACGCTCGTAAAGCGTGAGCAAAATGTCTTCGCTACGAAAAACAGGTACAACAACACTGATTCCGAAACCCTCAGAGCGCTCAACAGCACCAATACCCAACATCACCCCTCCCTGCCGACGCAATAGCAGTGAACAATTCAATATGCCGCGTCAACACCTCGAAACATTAGCCAACAGCACGCTGATTATGCTTCCTTAGAAGCTGCCAGCCTACCGAACGAAAAAACAAGCGCGCAGCACTTGAGATATTAAAATATTCCACACCCTCGCCATCGGACCGAACACCATAAGACTGCCGACCAGGCGTAAAACCGCTCCGGCGCAGCGTCAATCTTCTTACGCGCACGCCAGGCGCTCTTTAAATCAGTCAGCAACATAAGAACGATGGGAGCGCAGAGTATTACCCCGCTCTTACAGATCAATATAAAATAGCAGATATGAGTTGGATTATTCATGGCGAGCGCCTTGGATTTCCCTCATGGACAAGGTAGCGGCCGTAACCAGAAACCCATTACGCACAAAAGAACATAAAAACCATATAATATGTTTAACCACATATCCATCCGGCGTAATTTTGTTAAAAACCCTTCCTAGACAGTAAAAATAACGAGGTGAATCCGACTAGGAAATCCGAGGATAAAACTCAAGCACTGCGGCGTAATCATACCCTAGGCATAAGCTCATACGCCATCGATTACCCACCAAGACCATCCTCCAAAACCTGACGACCTCACTATTAGCGCCCCAGCAGGAGTCCCCCTAGCCAGACTCCGAGCCTCAAATTCGTTGCCGCATGGGAAATCATTCAGACCCTGATTTCGATAGTGATATCGCAACAATACGTAAGCGCTCTGTGACCCCCACATTCAAAGCACCCACTGATCTCGGATGCTGTGCTCCCGATTTATTTGTGAAGCTCGCCGACCATGATCCGACCCGACGCCAAAGTCGAAAAAGTGTACCTCTACCCCAAGCCCGTCGATTTTCGAAAATCCATTGATGGCCTAGCCGCGCTGGTCGAACTCGATATCAAGGTGGCGGTGTTCGACCCAGTGCTTTTCGTTTTCCTCAACAAGCCGCGCAACCGCGTGAAGATCTTATATTGAGAACGCAACGGCTTCTGCCTCTGGCTCAAGCGCTTGGAGTCCGAACGTTTCAAAACCTCACCTGATGTCACTGATGAAGTCATTGCCCTGACCGTTCAGGAACTGAACTGCTACTCGACGGCTTCGACCTCTGGCGAAACTGTCCGCATCAGGTTTTGACGCCTTGATACGTCGCCTGATTCGGTAAATCCGCGGCATGATTTCCATGCCCGAAGACCTCCCTGACGATCCTGTTCTGCTCAAGCAACTGCTTGAGCAGAGGATCAACGAGCCCGCGTCCGACAAGGGCAAGATTTTTCATCTCGAAGAGGAAGTTGCGCTGTTGCGCCAGCGTCCGTCCGGGCGCAAGACCGAGCGGACAGGCGATGCGGCGACGCCACAGTTGCCGCTCTTCGACGAAGCGGAAAGCCTCGCCGAACCCTTGGATGAGGCCGGCGACGAAGAAGTCGTTGCACCGACCAGGCGCCGTGGCAAACGCAAAACGCTGCCGGCCGATTTGCCGCGTATCGAAGTTGTCCACGAACTGCCCGAGCATGAACTGACTTGCGCTTGCGACTGCCGCAAATATGCCATCAGTGAAGAAGTTAGCGAACAGCTTAAAATCGTCCCGATGCAGATTCTTGGTCATCAAGCATGTTCGCAAGGTGTACGGTTGCCGCGATTGCGAATTAGCGCCCGCAACGACGGACAAGCCCGCCCAGATGATCGAGAAAAGCATGGCCAGTCCGAGTGTGCTGGCCATGCTGCTGACTACCAAATACGTAGATGGCCTATCGCTTCATCGCTTCGAAAAAGTGCTAGGGGCGCCACGGTATCGATATCTCGCACCCAACGCTGGCATGCTGGGTGATTCAATGCAGCAAGCACTTTCAGCCGCTGCTGAACCTGATGCGCGAAAGCCTGTTGAACAGTCGGATCATCCACTGTGATCAAAGACGTGTGCAGGTGTTGAAAGAGCCTGGTCGTGAGCCCAGCTGCCAATCCTGGATGTGGGTACAAACCGGCGGCTCACCTGATCGCCCGGTGATCCTTTTCGACTACTCCACCAGCCGAACACAGGAGGTGCCGATGCACCTGCTGGATAGCTATCGCGGTTATGTCATGACCGACGACTACGTCGATTACAACGCACTGGCTGCACAGAACGGCCTGGAGCGGGTGGGCTGATGGGCGCATGCGTCGCGCAAGTTCGTCGAAGCATAGAAAATACAGCCCAAGGGCAAAACAGGACGCGCTAACATCGCATTGAACCTGACCAATAAGCTCTATGGCGTCGAACGCGACTTGAAGGACTGGCGACGAAGATCGTAAGGTTGCCCGCATGGAGCACAGCCTGCCATTGCTGATTCAGCTGAAAAACTGGGTAGAGAAAACGCAACCTCAGGTCACGACGCAGAATGCTTTGGGCATGGCCATCGGCTACTTGGCCAGCAACTGGAGCAAATTGGAATGCTACGTCGAGCACGGCTACTTGCCGATCGACAACAACGCAGCCGAGCGTGCGATCCGCCCCGTTTGTCATCGGGAAAAGAACTGATTGTTCAATGACACGCCCAGAGGGGCGACGGCCAGTGCGCAGCTTCCCAGCCGCTTGGTCGAGACGGCCAAAGCTAACGGCAAAGAGCCTTATGCGTGGCTGCGCCACGCATTGGAAGACTACGGACGCGCTGCTGCCGTGGAATTGCATGCCTCAAATATACAGCTAAGTGCGCTGCCCATCGTTGGTTACGTGGGGTTTATGGAGCGCTTACAATGCATCGAAGGAAGCCCACCGCCCCACGCCGGGCTGCAACCCGCCTCGGCCCCTCAGCCATATTGATTAACGTGACGGTTGACTGGCGGCGACGACCAACTATGACCGACAGTGGCCACAACGTGCAGGGCACGCAGAATGGCATCGGACATTGGGCAAATGTCCACCAGCCTGCCGAAGGAGAGGAGGCATCACATTGAAGCTGAACAACAGTTTTATAGGATTTCGAATAATCAATGCATTTTAGCGAAGCGCATCATGCCTAGCCGCAGAAGGCTAATTCCATGATGCAAAGCAATGCCCAACGCAACAGCCCTGACTGTCAAATAGTAAAATCAAACCCCTGGATCAAGGCGTTGCTGCTGATAAATCCAATCCACAATATCACCATCGGGCGAGTACCCGCTTACAGTTTCGCGAAGCAACTGCCTGACACGGGTATAATCATCACTCGAGATGGCATGAAGCAACTCCTGCAACTTGGAACTCAGAACATCCCATGTTAAGAAGTCTTCTTGCGCACTCATAATCATAGGATGACGCGTTGCGAGAACATTATCCCCTATCAGCAGTTCCTCATAGAGTTTCTCGCCGGGACGCAGCCCTGTAAATTCAATAGCCACATCACCATGGGGGTTGCGGTCTGTTCTTACGCTGAGCCCTGAGAGATGAATCATTTTTTCCGCCAGCTCAACAATTTTCACTGGCGCCCCCATGTCCAATACAAACACATCCCCGCCCTGCCCCATGGAGCCTGCCTGAATAACCAACTGCGCCGCTTCTGGAATGGTCATGAAGTAACGGGTGATTTTTGGATGGGTTACCGTTAGCGGCCCTCCGGTTTTGATCTGCTTGTGGAATAAAGGAATAACCGAACCGGAAGAGCCCAGTACATTACCAAAACGAACCATCGTGAAACGTGTCTTGTTCACGTGAGACACATTACTTGAATCACCGAATAGTACGGGAGCGATTTCTCGGCTCAAGGCCTGAAGCGTCATCTCTGCGAGTCGCTTGGTGCTCCCCATCACATTGGTCGGGCGGACTGCCTTGTCAGTGGAAATCAATACGAAGTTAGCCACCCCCGCCTGCAACGCAGCCTGCGCAGTGCTGAGTGTACCGATAACATTATTGAGCACGCCCTCAGCAATATTGTGCTCCACCATCGGGACATGCTTATAAGCCGCAGCATGATAGACAGTATCCACATGCCAAACCTTCATAATTTCAAACAGTTGAGACTGGTTACGCACTGAGCCAAGAATAGGCAATAGCTGGGTGGATAGCCCCTCTCGAATCACACTCTGCTCAAGCTCCGCCATGATGCTGTACAGATTGAACTCACTGTGCTCAAACAACAGTAAGGTTCTAGGTGCAAGACTGAGTATCTGCCGACAAAGCTCGGAACCAATCGATCCTCCAGCCCCCGTAACCAATACCACCTTGCCATGAACGCAACGCTCAAGCAGGTCGGCCTGGGCCGGCACCGGATCACGCCCAAGCAGGTCTGCAATATCGACTTCCTGAATGTCATCTACCTTGACACGACCACTGGCCAAATCCATGAAGCCCGGTACACTGCGCACATGTACCGACAGTCCTTCCAAATAATCGAGTATTTCTCGTCGACGCGAACGCGACGCCGACGGGATTGCCAGAAGTACTTCTTGAGCGCCTGTTTCATTGATCATGCGTTGAATATGCTCCGGCTTATAGACCAATAAGCCAGATATCACCCTGTCGGCGATAGAGTCATCATCATCAATGAATGCAACAGGACGCATTGCCTTACCAATGCGCAAGGCCGCAATCAGCTGATTACCTGCGGCACCGGCACCGTAAATGGCAACCCTAGGCAGACCGTCGTCACGACTGGTGAACGGGACATGCTGAGCAGCAGAAAACCAGTCGCCCAAAAAGTACTGACGCATCGCCAATCGCAATCCGCCGATCATAATCATACTCAACCACCAATAGTTGAAAATGATCGACCGCGGAACGAGATTCTGATGATTGCTATACCAATAGACAAATAAACCCAATATCAAAGAAGATAAGCTGACCGCCTTGATAATGGTCAGCAATGCATCATTCCCGAAATAACGCATCACCGCTCGGTACATCCCAAAACGGATGAACAGCGGAATAGCGACGACAGGGGCCGCAATGAATAACCAACCATGGTCTAGAAGCGGATTAGCCAGATCGTCTATCCCCAGCCGAACCAAAAACGCCAGCCACAGAGCTCCCCAGACCAGAAAGACGTCTGTTATGACCTGAAGCAGGCGTTTCCGACGCCGAGGCAAGTTCAACAACCAAGCGCGCAATCCGTCAATCATCCTTTGAACCCAATGTTCCCACATTCATCTTGAAGCCAGCCCTGACTTAATTGGTCAGCTTCTGACTGCCAGAGCCATGACCTCACGCAGTACTTGGCAAGACTTTTCAATTTCTTCGCTCGTCAAGGTCGGATGCACCAAGAACATGATGCTGGTATCGCCAAGTTCTTTAGCGACAGGAAGACGAGTATCTGGACGCCAGCCGGTGCCATCAAAAGCCTTTTCGAGATAGACCTCAGAGCACGAACCTGAATAACAGGGCACACCACGCGAGACTATTTCGTTGATGATACGATTACGGGACCATTGTGGATCCAGCCTTTCCGGCTCAACGAAGACATAGCACTTGTAGGCTGCATGACCAATTCCCTCTCCGACACGAGGAACACGCAGACCAGGCAGGCCAGCCGCACACTCCCAGATCGCCGCCGCATTCGCAACGCGGGCAGAATGCCATAGAGGCATGCGGCGTAATTGAATCCGCCCTATCGTTCCCTGCATTTCCAGCATGCGCCAATTCGTGCCAAAGCTTTCATGCAGCCACCGAAACCCAGGCGCATGATCACGCTCGTAAACTGCCTCCCAGCTCTTGCCATGATCTTTATAAGCCCACATGGCGGCCCAGAGTTCACGATCGTTGGTCGTTACCATGCCCCCCTCGCCACCAGTAGTCATGATCTTATCCTGACAGAAAGACCAAGCTGCGACATGGCCGATCGAGCCGACTGATACACCCTTGTAGGTAGCACCATGGGCCTGAGCGCAGTCCTCGATGACTTTCAAATCATGTTTGGCTGCCAACTCCATGATCGGATCCATATCGCAGGGCCAGCCGGCCAGATGGACGCAGATGATGCCGCGGGTCCGAGGGGTAAGCACGGCCTGTATGGATTGCGCGGTGATATTCTGCGACTCACGATCAACGTCAGCAAAAACCGGAACAGCTCCAGCATTGACAATACTGGATACCGAGGCCAAGAAGGTCCGCGATGTCACGATCACCTCATCGCCTTCACCGATCTCCAGCGCATGCAGGGCCAAATCCAAAGCAACCGTGCCATTGGCCAAGGCGATAGCATACTCTGTCCCAACCCAGCTCGCGAACTCCTCCTCAAACTTCCGGCACTCCTGGCCCGTCCAGTAATTGACCTTGTTGGAAAGCACGACGCCACGAACAGCCTCGGCCTCCTCGTCGGTGAAGGATGGCCACGAGGAAAAGGGAGTATTCAGCACAACTATCTACCTACTATATGGAAATTGATCGATCAAGGGCCCCCCTGCGTCCATGAACTAGAACAAGGGTCTCGACTATTTGACGAGCTCGCGCGCGGGAACACCTGCGACCGTCATATTATCAGAGATGTCACTGACGACGGCGGCACCGGCACCAACGACTACCTGCGAACCAATCGCCACTAATTGCCTCACGCTGGCGCCCATACCTATCCAGCTCTCGTCACCGACAGTGACCCCCCCGGCAAGCCTGGCGCCAGGGCTGACATGCACGCAAGCTCCCAGGTCGCAATCGTGATCGACACTGCAGCCGGTATTAAGTATCGCCCCTTCGCCAATTCTGCTGAAGGCGTTTACAACCGCGGTAGCGAAAACCACCGAGCCCTCTCCCACCACAGCATGAGGACTAACAACTGCTGAAGGGTGAACAATGGACACCAGTGCAGCCCCCTGATTGCGCAGCCGCTCGAGCTTTTGTCGACGTACGGCGTTGGCGCCTATAGCCACGATCACGCCATCAAATTCACTGACCCGATCCAACAACTGAGCACCACTGCCAATAACAGGCCAAACACCATTGCTGGAACGCTCAGGCCACGCATCATCAAAAAACTCGATGGACGCCCAGCCACCTACCTGCGCAGCATCGGCAACCACTTTGCCATGTCCACTGGCACCCAGGATAGCGAGTCGCCTGTTCATTTGCGTGTCCCGGTAAACTTGGACATAGTCACCTCGCCCTCAGCACTGATACCGTCACGAATCAGGACCTTCCTGATCGTCAGCATGATGATCTTCAGGTCCAGCCAGAATGAACGATTCTCGACATACCAGACATCAAAATTGAATTTTTCTTCCCAAGTCAGTGCGTTGCGGCCGTTGACCTGCGCCCAACCAGTAACACCTGGGCGAACCTCATGACGGCGCCGCTGCTGCGTGTCATACAACGGCAAATACTCCATCAGCAACGGGCGTGGCCCAACTAGGCTCATATCACCTTTGAGTACGTTCCACAGCTCCGGCAGCTCGTCCAAACTGCTGGAGCGCAAGAAACTGCCGAATGAGGTCATCCGCTGGGCGTCAGGCAGCGCCTTGCCATCAGCATCGACCGCATCAAGCATCGTTCGGAACTTGACCATCTCGAATGGCCTGCCCTCGAGACCGGGCCGAACCTGTCGAAACAGAACCGGCCTGCCGAGCCTGAAACTGATCATGAATGCCACGACAGCAATGACGGGCAAAAGAACTAATAGACCGACGCCCGCTGCCAGGATGTCGAAAGAGCGTTTAAGCATCGAAAGCCTCTTTCCTAAGGGAAAACCGTAAGTCAGTCACGACTTATGCCGTCTCGCCCAGCGAGACGACTGAAGTGAGTGCCAAAACGCCGTGTGCCAACCTCAAGCGACAATTGCTCTCTGTAGAACGCCTTCCCTTTCTCGGCCATGGCCTGGCGCTCCTGCAAAGAAACCTGCATCAGCTCGACGACAGCCGTAGCCAGTGCCTCAGGGCACTCCGACTCGCAGACGATTCCACATCCCGCCTCCCGCACAAGGTCGGCGGCGTCTCCATCGACCGCCATCAACAAGGGCTTGCCCGCAGCCATGTAAGCCTGTGTCTTGGAGGGGATGGTAATGGTGAACAGCGGATCCTTTTTCAGATGAACCAATAGTGCGTCCGCATGGTTGAGGTAGGCGCCCACCTGAGCCATGGGCACACCCGGCAGAAACGTCACGTTCTGCAACTTCATCGACGCTGCGAGCGTTTTGAGATGCTGAACTTCAACACCGCCGCCAAGGAACACGAACCTTGCTCGCGCCCCCCTGGCCTGCAACAACTCTGCGGCGACAAGGACGGCCTCAAGCGCCTGAGCTTTACCCATGTTTCCAGCAAACAGAACACAAAACTCCCCGGGTTCCGCCAAGCCTACAGACCTCGGCGTCTCGGGCACGTTGATCATGTCTTCCGCACACCAGTTATAGATCACATCGATCTTGCGCTCAGGCACCCCACGCTGGATCAACAAGCGCTTGAATCCAGGCGATAGCACAACAATCTGATCGACCCGCCGATACACCCAATTACAGGCATGCGCAACAGCCCTCAACGCCCTCGCATTGGAAAACATGCCTGTAGCCTTGAGCGTATCCGGCCACATATCCTGGATATCGTAAACCACGGGCACCCGACGCAGCACTCGAATAAGAGCAGCGGCGATGCCCACTGTCAGGGGGGGATGGTAGGCGTAGATGACATCAGGACGCTTTGCGCCAAAGAGCCCGTACAGCAAGCTGCAGGCAGCAAAGCTGACATAGTTCAGGACTCGTCCTACACCGCTCTGCCCGTGACTGGGATAAAGCGGTACCCGGACGACCCTTACACCGTCGATGACTTCCCGCTGCAGCAGTTTAATCTTGTAACCCGGGTACAATTGACCGCCAGGGTAATTCGGAAACCCTGTGACAACCTCTACATCGAAACCCTGCTCTACCAGTTTCCTGGCAAAAACAAGGCCCTTGAAGGTCGGTTCGGGGTCAAACCATTGGGCCAACAAGAGAACACGGACAGCCATTCGAATCAGTACCTTCTCCAAACGGTACGCATCACATAGTCACGGTAACTATGGATAATCCGGACCACTTTCTCGGCGACATTAGGCATGCTGTAATCCTCGACCAACCGCAGCACACGCTCCTCTCCCCTAGCCTGCGACTCAAGAATACTCAGCCCTTGCAGCACACGCTCCGACTCCAGCCCAACCATCATGACCGCGGCCTCTTCCATGCCCTCGGGGCGCTCATGGGCTTCGCGCAGGTTCAGCGCAGGGAAGTTGAGGATAGACGACTCCTCGTTGATGGTACCGCTGTCGGACAGTACGGCCTTGGCAGAGAGCTGCAGCTTATTATAGTCGGTAAAGCCCAACGGCTTGAGCAATCGCACATTGGCGTGGAACTTGATGCCCAAGGCATCCACACGCTTCTGCGTACGTGGATGGGTGGATACGATTATCGGCAAATCATATTGCTGCGCGACAGTATTGAGTACGTCCACCAGCTTGAGGAAGCTTGTCTCTGTGTCAATATTCTCTTCACGATGCGCACTGACCACGAAGAAGCGTCCTTCTTCGACCCCAAGCCGCTGCAGCACATCCGATGCATCGATAGAGGCGCGGTAGTGATTGAGCACCTCGAACATTGGGCTTCCGGTCTTGATGACCATGTCTGGGGACAGGCCTTCACGCAACAGATAATCGCGAGCGATCGTGCTGTAGGTTAGATTGATGTCAGCTGTATGATCGACGATACGACGATTGATTTCTTCCGGTACACGCATATCGAAGCAACGGTTACCGGCCTCCATGTGGAAAGTCGGAATCTTACGACGCTTTGCCGGAATCACGGCCATGCAACTGTTGGTATCCCCTAGAACCAACAAAGCTTCCGGTTGGACGTCCGCCAATACTTTGTCAACCGCTATAATCACATTACCAATGGTTTCCGCGCCTGTGCTACCCGCAGCGTTAAGGAAATGGTCAGGTTTGCGAATTCCGAGATCCTGAAAAAATATCTCATTCAACTCATAGTCGTAATTCTGACCGGTATGAACCAGAACATTCTCGCAATGCACGTCCAGAGCCGCCATTACTCGAGAAAGACGGATAATTTCCGGACGGGTTCCGACAACGGTAACAATTTTCAGTTTTTTCATTTCAATTCCTTAAAGAGCCGCACTCAAGCGTTCAACGGCATTGCATACGTATCAGGCAGCTCACGATCGAAGATCTCGTTGGCCCAGAGCATGACGACAATCTCTTCATCACCGATGTTGGTAATGTCGTGCGTCCAACCCGGTACCGTTTCAACGATCACAGGCCTCTCGCCGGATGTCTGCAACTCGTAGAATGCACCGGAGATCACGTGGCGGAAACGAAAACTGGCCTTGCCTTTGATCACCAGAAACTTTTCGGTCTTGGTATGGTGATAATGGCCACCACGGGTGACACCGGGGTGCGCCGTGAAAAATGAGAACTGACCACTGTCTCTGGTTTTGAGCATTTCAACGAACACACCGCGCTCATCCCCGTAGCGAGGTACCTCGTACGTAAAGCGCTCCTGCGGCAGATAGCTGACATAGGTCGAATAAAGTGCACGTAAGAAACCTGTGCCTACGGCCTCGGTAATCAGGCTTCCCCGGCTGGCATGGAAGGCATTGAGGTAATCGGCGATTTCCCCAACACTAACGTTATACTGAGGCTCAACCGGTATGAATGTCTCTCCCAATCGCTTGCTCTGCATTACCTGAAGGAAAGAAGTAATGACATCATCGATATAAACCAGATTGACGCGAGCATCCGGATCGTTGATCTGAATGGGTAGATCACGGGCAATATTATGGCAAAACGTGGCCACCGCCGAGTTATAGTTCGGCCGCGCCCATTTACCAAATACATTCGGAAGTCGATAAAGGTAAACCGGCGAACCCGTGGAAGCCGCCAGATCACGCAATACATCCTCTGCACCACGCTTGCTCAAGCCATACACATTATCCATTTCCGCTTGGGTGGAAGACGTATAAAGCAGAGGGACCGGCTTACCACCGGCCTTGATGGCTTCGGCCAAAGCACGTGTGAGATCCAGGTTGCCAGCGACAAATTCCTCAGGATCCTTTGGCCGATTGACACCCGCCAAATGGAACACAAAATCCACCTGCCCCACTTTAGCCGGCAGACTGGACAGATCGTCATCACGCGTGAAGGTAATGACGGCAATATCCTTGCACTCTTTCAGATGAACCAGCAAGTTCTTGCCAATAAAGCCATCAGCGCCCGTGATCAGAACCTTCATCAATTATTCCTCAGGTACCGCGTGCTCGCCACGCTGAATGGCGCGCATAAAATCGAGTTTGAGCAGCAATTGCTGCATACCTGCCACATCCAGGCGCTCAGTATTATGGGAGTTATAGTCTTCTGATCGAGAGATCTTTTCCTCTCCCTGCTCGACAAATTTTGCGTAGTTCAAGTCACGCAGGTCTGGCGGCACGCGGTAGTAATCACCCATATCCTGCGCACACGCCATTTCCTCACGACTCAGCAGAGCTTCGTAAAGCTTCTCTCCGTGACGAGTACCGATTACCTGGATAGGGTGCTCAGGCTTGCCAACCAGTTGAGTCAGGGCCTCAGCGAGCGTTTGTACAGTAGCCGCTGGCGCCTTCTGTACGAACAGGTCCCCGTTGCTCCCATGTTCGAAGGCGAACAGCACTAGGTCGACGGCGTCGGACAATGTCATCATGAACCGAGTCATGCTCGGGTCTGTAAGCGTTAGTGGTTTGCCCGCACGAACTTGCTCGATGAACAACGGAATGACCGAGCCACGGGACGCCATCACATTGCCATAACGAGTGCCACAAATCACCGTGCGGTCACTATCGACACTACGCGACTTGGCGACCATCACTTTTTCCATCATGGCTTTGGAAATACCCATGGCATTGATGGGATACACGGCCTTGTCAGTGCTCAGACAGACCACGCGCTTCACGCCATTCTGAATCGCCGCCTCAAGCACGTTTTCGGTCCCCAAAACATTGGTCTTGACCGCTTCCAGCGGGTGAAACTCGCAAGATGGCACCTGCTTCAAGGCAGCAGCGTGATAAATAAAGTCGACACCACGACTGGCATTGAGGATGCTTTGGTAGTCGCGCACGTCGCCAATATAAAATTTCAGCTTGCTACTCGCATAGCGTTTGCGCATATCGTCTTGCTTTTTTTCATCTCGACTAAATACGCGAATTTCAGCGATATCACTATCAAGGAAACGCTTAAGCACGGCATTTCCAAAAGAGCCGGTCCCTCCAGTAATCAGCAGAACTTTGCCTTTAAACATGAAAACCTCACGAAATCTCGGTTAATATTCTATCTATCACTTGACGCATTTCGCCGCTGTAGCCCCCATGCCAACAGCCAAAAAAGAAATGCAAAATATGAGTCAAGCGTTTGAGTCAACTGGTTATTTGCAGGCATATAAAGTATCGAGAGCGTTAAAAATATAAACACTAACGCCCCAGACTCACTCCTCCATAGCACCGCACTTTTCCATGCACTCGCCCAAAGAAAACCCAGAACAAAAATAAACAACGGCACCGCTGGAAATCCAACATCACTCGCGATCCAGGTAAACATGGTTGACCATTGGGACTTGTCGCTCCAACCGGCCATATCGACCTTGTGCTGGTAGCTATCCATATAAAGATCATCACCGAAGACTTTGGAAATGGTGCTCATTATAAAAGCGGAGTGCCCTGCCCCCATGGTGGAGGTGAAATCCGCATTCAACGCCAAGGATAAACCATAATAGCCTTGGGCCATGTACGCGGTAAGCATTTCTGCTGTAAAGCTGAGTCGACCCGCGCCCGGTTCCACCATGAGTGGACGCTGAGAACACACTACACCCTCTGCGACACAGAATACATCATTCCCCCCCATCCGCGCCTCCTTACGTTCGATGAACAGAGAAAGGGTTGAAAAAACTATGACGGACACAAAGGCCAACGCCACCAGGGCCTTGCCAGTGTTGAGCGGGAAACGACCTAGCCTGGCAAAGGCCTGTGAGGCCAAGATCATCGCGGCAGCCAGCACAGACACCAGCAGATCTCCCGTCTCCCTATCCGTGCCCCGCATCAGGGAAAATACAAGGACGGCACCAATATGCCCTAGCAACAGCAGAACATCCAAGAGTCGCAGAGAACGCCAGTGGAGAATCGCAAAAGGAACCACACAACATACGAAAGGGGCTGCCAGAGCCCTCGCTATGGCAATATAACTACGAATTCCTGACTCATTGGCCTCCAAGGCGGCGAGCATCTCCTCATATGCCACCCCCTGATTTCCTAGCACATTGGCCACGTGCCAAGGCCACTTTCCGGTATACGCGTAGGTGGCAGGGAACAAAAGCGCGATACTCAGTAACGCACCGAGGCGATAGTACAAACGCCAATGGCCAAGCGCGCCTCCCGGAGGACGCATAAAACTTCCAAGCAGATATCCACCACACAACGCGACCATCACGACCAACAGGAAGAATAGTACATCTCCCCGATTATTGACCGGCCAATCGAAAGGCCCAATGAAAAATAGAGCGATGCTAAGCAGCAAATAGACCATCCCCAGCAAGAGAGGAAGGAAACGGAGCTTATCGAAAATAGTGCGCAAGCGGAGCCCCTATCCTTTATCGTTGAGATTGCACAACGAGCAATGCGGCTACACGATCGACGTCAAAGTGAGCCGCCATGCATTGCGGGCCCCTACGCCCCATATCAGCGAGCCGAGAAGAGTCCGCCAAGAGTGCCTCTATACAAGCCAGAAGCACGGCAGGCTGACCCGCCTCCACACTCACCCCTACCCCCTGCTCGACAATGAAGTCGCCGTAATCGGTACTCTTTTCTACCGAGGCAACAATGGGTAATCCAAGACGGAGATAGTCGATAGTCTTTGAAGGGAAGCTCGGGACATCAACATTGCGCACGGTGCAGACCAAGGCCACATCACAAGCCTGAGCGACCTTGAGATAGTCGTTACGAGGCACTCGCGCAATCCAGGTAAGGTTGCCTAGACCTTCCTCCAGATAGGATTGCACCAAGGATTCCAACGTCCCGCTACCCATGATAAGGAAATGTACTCCTCCCCCACTCTTCGCACTCAAGCGCGCCGCAAGAAGCAAATCCTCTAGGCCTCGTCCATGGACCAATTGCCCACCGAAAATCACGATCGACCGGTCTATAGGCAGGCCCGCAGCACTACGAACCTCATCACGATTGATTGACTGCAACGGTATGTGCTTACCCCATATTGGCAGGACATTGACTTTCTGCTGAGTACGTAAATCATAATGAGACTTCAAATAGGCAATATTGGCCAACGACATGCAGCCCACTTGATCAAAACAACGAATAAGCAGATTCTCTATCCACCTGGCCGTTCGAAAGATCAATCCGGAAGGCAGCAAACCAATCTGTTGCTGGTGATAAGGGAAAAAATCCCATAGCACCATATATGAGCGCACGCGGTAAATATAACGCAACCAAAGCAAAGGCAATGCCATGGTTACCGCAGGCGAGAAGCCAATCACCAACTCCGCGTCCTTAACCTGTTTGCGCAGAAGGCTCACGACCCGATAAGAAGAGCCAACCCACTTCACCAAGCGTGATAAGAGCGGCAATCGAGACCGCAATTGTACCGGACCAACAGATATAACCCGCACACCGCTCGGAGTGACCTGGTTAACACGCGCCGTTCCAGCCTTAGCCGCCCAATCAAGATTGAGTACAGATACCGAATGCCCTTGCGCTTGCAGCGCATCCGCCAACTCATTTGTTAACCATGGATCGTTCTGCACAAGCGAAAATTTTGTACAGAGCATAACAATATTCATTAGGCCTTCCTCTTCATCCAGATGAGCAGACCGAGCCCCATCAATACAGATAACACGGCATAAGTGAACACATGAGCATAGACGGGCGCCATCCCTCCAGAGGCTCCAAAAAAATAACTGAATGCGAGGGCGAGAAGAACACCCTGCATCAACTCGAATGCAACTGAAACACCCAACAACCCACGCGACATATAAATATAAGAAATTGAGGCTGCCACAGTGCGCAAAGTATCACCCACCATCTGAGGAAGAAGATATTGCAGCATAGGTAAAAAATCGGCAGAAAAGACTAACTTAACGATATACTGACGCAAGACAAAGATAACAAAAAAACCAATCAACAAAACAACAAGAAGCGCCGAGAGACTCCCCAGCCACTCTTTGAAAACTCGCTGCATATCTGCGGCAGCCGAATATCGAGGCAATACAAAATTAAGCAGCACCACGCCGACAAACTGCATATATACATCTGACAGCTTAACGACAGCCTGCCACAACCCAACCTGATCCCACCCAACAGCACGCGCCATCACATCCCGGATAAACAATTGCGCGAGCGGGACCGACAATGCACCGACCAGGGTCACCAACGAAAACAACATTAAATGTTTAATTCGAGCAAGGTCGAACAAATAACCGCAGGCTGACAGCAACTGCCGACGCCACACTACAACATAGGCCAGAGCAACCACACCAATCATCGCTGGCATAAGCAGCACCGCATAGGCAGCCCCTACCAGACCGCCGTAACACGCCGCCGCAACCACTAACGCAGCCCCCAGAAGAGTGCCCAGCACATTTACCCGGGAATAAGACCGCACATCACCTCGACTACTTACCTCCGCCAACGGCAGATTACCAAGGGCAATAATGATCTGACTGACTGCCAGGATTATGAACAACCCAGCGCCAACACTTGGTAAAAAATAATCCGATAGTGCCCCAGAGAACAGAGAGAGCAATACTGCAAATGCAATGGAAACGATCATTACCATTGTGAAGGCAGAGCCAAACCATGCCCTACCCTCTTGTTCGGTTATCGGTGTTTTAGCCAGAACCTTTATCAGGCCGTTGCTGATACCGCCACCCGCCAGCATCCCCACGATTGCTGCCAAGGTCATCAACTGACCGAGAACACCGAACCCTTCAGGACCAAGCTTCCAAGCCAAAACTTTGATTACTACAAGGCCTGCCAATATCTTTATAAGAATGGTAAAACCAAAATGGAGGCCTGCCCTCAACCTTGACAAATCTTTTGCCTCTTCAATCACTCTTTCCGAGACAGGACGCCCTCCTGAAGGCTTCGCTTGCGCCTCCTGCCCTACCTAGCCCACCGGACTGAAGCCGCGGTATGCTGGGCCAAGATAGTATCACCATTGGCTGGATATCCCCATCTGATTCTTAATCCAACACGAAGGGAGACTCCTCAGACAGACGATAGCCCCTGGCCGTTGCGAGCACTAAAGGCGCCAAGCCATGAAGCCCGAAGACAGCATCCCGATGAAGCCACGGCGCTCTGGAAGCCGCCCAACCAAGAGTCTTCACTGGGGCACCGATGATTCGACCCTGCTCTACAGAAGCGATCACCTGTAGCGACAAACGAACCAGACCCCCCGCTTGCCGAACGGGCACCCACCAAGCGCCATGAGCAATCGAAAAAAATGAAAGAAAAATAATCGAAAACTGAAAAATTATTTCAGCAAAAACCTCCACCTATTAATCCCAGCCCCCAACAAAACATAATGCACAGCAGCAATACACATATGCACCGGAATAATCGGAGACCCCAAAAGCTCCAAACCCATAACAGCTCAAGCACTGCATCCACTACGAACACACTTCGGCAGCGCTCACACGCTTCGCATAAATCAGACCCATCGCGCTCAGCAGCATCCAAAGCTTGTTACCGAGCACCACTCACACCCAACTCTATTATTTACGCCGTTCGAAAAAATCTTTCAGGAATGCAGAAACCAAAGCAACAATCAGTGCTAAAAAAGTGAACCCCGCAAGCAACCTGAAAAGCATGCCACCATAGCGCAACTCTTGGACCCGGATATCTCCCAACACCCTGGTCTCTGACGCACTGGAGGCATTATCAAGCAACCTGAGAATCTCAATCTTATTAGATTCACTCATGCTAATGGCACCCAAAAATTCAGAAAAATTATCTTTCTTCCTTTGGAAGATATTTGCATGCCACTCAATGATTTCCTTCGAAATCTCTTTCAATTGGCCTACAGACAAATCAGGGGAGACCGACACAACTGAAACCTCCACGATTCGCGTGCTTCTTACCGGCGTTACTGCTGCGCGCCCCATATATCGGTACGCCAACTCTTCAGGCGCCTCGATTGGCTTAGGCACAGGAGTGAAATATTGAATCTCCCCCACATTCAAGCTAACCGCCCCTCGGTAAAGGGTTGGCTTCTTGAGCGCGTACCCCCCCCCCACAGCGAAAACAATAGCGAAAACTAAAAGGAAAACCTTACCCTGACGACGAGCAAAGTTGAAAATATCATTCACTGTAATATTATCTTCCACGGCGACTTTATCAACCTCAAATTTTTGTTTGTACAGCTACCTCAGAAATCTTGGAACAGGCATAACTAGAAAAACATCCACTCAAGGTTCCGAGCCCTGAGCAGAACCTCAACGACCAGTGATAATATAATGCCATGATGGACCATTCAAGTGCGATCAACAGGATGAGTAACGACTGAACTAGACAACCAATGCCCACAAGCTCTATCCAGAAACCCATTCAACACCGCCTCCACTCATATAGATGGATAGACGGCATACCACAGCCAAATGCTAGAGCAAAGAACCCGGCAAAAGGCCGCCTTCAGCGAGACAGCCAAAACCTCAACCAATCGTCACGCATCAACCGTGAGGCCCCCTACAGCCCAACTCTAACTCTAGTATAAGCCCCCCCCTACCATGCCTTGCAACCTATCGATGCCACGACAAAGGAAGCGGAGGGCGAAAAGGAGTTTTGCTCCACTCTTTTTGTTTTCGTCTTCCGATTAAACCATAGCCGAACAATGCCCCCTCACCGTACTGTAGCGGTCAACTAATCCCGGACACCGGATTAAGTTTTTCCTCGGCAATCGCCGGCGATAATCCACCGTTGAACTGATGCGGTCGCTCCCAGTTGTAGCGCTGCATCAGAAAACCTGCCGATGCCCTGCTGTGCCTGCGCAGCACTCATGTAGCCCACATTCGGCACCCACTCCGTTTTCAGGCTGCGGAACAAACGCTCCATGGACGCATTGTCCAGGCAATTACCTCTGCGGCCTATGCTCTGCCTGAAACGGTAACGCCACAACCGCTGTCAAAAAACTTGGCTGCCATACTGGCTACCCTAGTCCCTACGAAACAGCACATTCTGCGGCCGCCCACGGTGCTCGTACGCCATGTCCAGCGCTTTGATGGCCAACTCACTGTCCGGTTTAGTTGAAAACGCCTATCCCACCATGCACCGTATAAACAGGTCGATAACTGCCGCCACATAGTGCCACTGACCTTGAGCCCACACGTACGTGATGTCGCCGCACCATACTTGATTCGGTGCCGTGACATCGAATGCGCGCTCCAGCACATTCGGGATGTCAGGGCGCTCCACTGTGGCCTTCTTGTGGCATGTGAACCCGCTTGCTTACTGATCAGCTTCATTTCGCGCATCAACTTGCGCACCTTGAAGCGGCCGATCTGAATGCCTTCTTCCAGCATCATGCACATGATGGTTCGACTACCTGCGGCACTACGGCTCTGTGTAAATAGCTCTTTAACCCGAACGCGCAGTGCCAGTCGCGCAACGTCCGGAGATCGCCGTTTATGGCAATGCGCGTAGTAACACGAGCGAGTGACTTCGAACACCGAGCATAGTAATTCGACAAGCTCCTCGCGGCGGAGCTGATCAATCAACGCGAGCGCTCGTGTACCTCGGCCATCAAGAGCGCGGTAGCCTTTTTTTAAAATCGATTTCTCCCGTTCCAACCGATTGATCCGAGCTTCCAACTTTTGGATCTTCTGCGCTCGAGGGTCAGCGCCTTGCTCGTTGGCGTAGCACCACCACGTTCTGACTGGAGTTGATTCACCCAGCGGCCCAGCGCCGATTCACCAAGTCGAGCGACCGGGCGGCTTCAGTAAGGCTATAGCCCTGGTCGAGCACCACGCTGGCTGCCTCGCGCTTGAATTCGGAGGTGAAAGTACGTCGTTGTCTGCTCATCGAACAGTGTGGCGACCATTTTCGCCTAAAAAGCTGTCCGGGGTTAGTAAACCACTACAACACCACCCTAATCAGCTACCCTCCCCTTCCCCATCGCAAAAGCCACCAACCCCTCCTGATCCGCATGCCCCGAATAGCCAGTCAACGTCATCACCTTGGCCCACACCTCATACATCCGCCAATCCAGATAAATCTGCACAAAACCCTCCACACCTTCGCTGGCCGGAACAACCGCCCCAGGCGTGCCTTTGACCTGGTATCCGACAAACATCACCTCATGCCTTGGATCCCCAATCATCGCCTTGAGATAATTGACGATGCGCCCGGCGGAGCACATGCCATTACCGGCGATCACAATAGCGGGACGTCCCGTACTTTTAAGGTAATTGACCACTTGCTGATGTTTGGCGTGTGTATCCACGCATATCAGTTGTTCAAAGCTCAAGGGGTTGCGGCCTTCATATAAACGTTGCCGGGCTTCGGCGTTCCAGAACTGATGCAGGTCTTGGTACGCGCGGGTAATGCGCTGGGCCAGGGGCGAATCGAGGATGATGGGGAGTTGCGACCAATCTAGGGGATCACTCCCGGTATTCTCGCTGCGGGGCGCGAGCAGGGCTTTGCGGTGCAGGATGTCTTCGAGCTCGTAGAGCAACTCTTGGGTACGCCCGAGGCTGAAGGCGGGGATCATGAGGGTGCCGTGATCGGACAACGCGCGATCGATGGCCGCTTCCAGTCGTTGCTGGCGTTCGCTGCGGTCAGCGTGTAGGCGATCGCCGTAGGTGCTTTCGAGCACCAACACGTCCGCTCGCTCTGGTGGCTGTACGGGCTTGAGCAATGGATTATGCGCAGCACCCAGGTCTCCGGAAAATACGACACGCGTGCTGCTGGGCGGATCCGCTTTACATACATCGCACTCGACATAGGCAGAACCGAGCAGATGCCCGGCGCGCTGCAGCCGGATGCGGCATACGAGTCCTTCTCGATCTACGATGGTGTGCCATTGTTCGAAGAGTACGGGGGTTATCAATTTCTCGAGGAATTCCAGGTATCGCTCGACCTGGGTAGACTCGGCAGTGACGCTGAGCTTATAGGCATCTTCCAGCACCAAGGGTAACAAGCGCGCAGAGGGCTCGCTGCAGATGATCGGGCCCCGGTAGCCGGCGGCGAGCAAGGCGGGAATACGCCCGACGTGGTCCAGGTGCACATGGGTAACGATCAGCGCCTGGATTCCATCGATGGCGAAACCGAGCGAAGCGCTCTCACCTTTCAGAGCGGCATCACCGCCCTGCTCGAGGCCGCAGTCGATCAACAGGCTGGTCGCGCTGTCGAGGTGAAGTTGATGGCATGAGCTGGTCACACCACGGATAGCACCGTGGTGTGAAAGCGTAGGGAATTGCATGCTGCTGAACCTCCAAAGTCTGAATTGAAGCGCGCTATTACTTCATTCATTCAGCTGGAGGATACAGGGCAGGATTCGCCACCCCTGGAAGGAAAAATCCTCAGTTGCCAGAGAGGGCCGCCTGGCGGGCAGAAGCACGGATCTTGCGCTTGCTGCGCAGCACGCCGTAAGCGCCGAGCAGCGGGCCGACAGCCAGGCCAACGACCAATGCGGCGATCACCAGTATCGCTACAGGGACCGCCGGTGCAGTCCAACCGAACAAGACCAAGGAGACGGCTTGCTGATTCTCCAGAACGAAGAACAGGACCACCGCCGCCAGCAGCAGCACGAAGAGTGCCGCCAAGGCACGCTTGAGGTTACGCATCAGGCTGTTCCTTTATCAGTGCGGGACCTGGTCTTCTTCGTTGACGCGATCGCGCAGTTCCTTGCCGGGCTTGAAGTGCGGTACGTACTTGCCTTCAAGATTCACCGACTGGCCGGTCTTGGGGTTACGCCCTACCCGTGGTGAGCGGTAGTGCAAGGAAAAGCTGCCAAAACCACGGATTTCGATGCGATCACCGGTGGCCAGGCATTGTGACATCTGTTCAAGCATGGTCTTGATGGCCAACTCCACGTCCTTGGACGAGAGCAGCCCTTGATGGGTGACAATACGTTCGATCAGCTCCGACTTCGTCATATTTTTCCCTTCGTTATCAAGCAGCTAGATCATTGCTTAACCAGTTTGTAGCACGCCCCGACGGATTTGAACAGGGTGGATCTTGACTTAATAAAAAAATTCAAGATTGCGGGAGACAGGGAAGCGAGATGAGCAGTAGGGAATGGCCGAATAACCAGGCGAGACGCAGTGAATTGATTCAGGGGGAGCTAGCGCCGCTTTGCAGGCTTCGTCAGCGCCTACAGAACTGGCACGCGACGCTAGGGCGGTATCTGCTTGTTTTCAAACAGGCACAAAAAAGGGCGACCGAAGTCGCCCTTTTTTACCGATCAAACAGAACTTAGTTCTGCTTGGCCATCGCCTCGCGCAGCAGCGCAGCCATGGTGGTGTCGGCAGCAGCTTCCGGAGCGGCGTTTTTCAGGCTCTGGATAGCTTCGCGCTCTTCAGCGTCGTCCTTCGACTTGATGGACAGGCTGATAACGCGAGACTTGCGATCGACGCTGATGATCTTGGCTTCGATCTCTTCGCCTTCCTTCAGGACGTTACGCGCGTCTTCAACGCGGTCACGGCTGATTTCGGAAGCTTTCAGAGTAGCTTCGATGTCGTCGGCCAAGGTAACGATGGCGCCTTTGGCGTCAACTTCCTTGACGATACCCTTGACGATTGCACCCTTGTCGTTCAGAGCAACGAAGTTGGAGAACGGATCGTCTTCCAGTTGCTTGATACCCAGGGAGATGCGCTCGCGCTCTGGGTCAACCGACAGGATGACGGTTTCCAGCTCGTCGCCCTTCTTGAAGCGACGTACGGCTTCTTCGCCGGACTCGTTCCAAGAGATGTCGGACAGGTGAACCAGACCGTCGATGCCGCCGTCCAGGCCAATGAAGATACCGAAGTCGGTGATCGACTTGATGGTACCGGTGATCTTGTCACCTTTGTTGAACTGGCTGGAGAAGTCTTCCCATGGGTTGGACTTGCACTGCTTGATGCCCAGGGAGATACGACGACGCTCTTCGTCGATGTCCAGAACCATGACTTCCACTTCGTCGCCAACCTGAACGACTTTCGACGGGTGGATGTTCTTGTTGGTCCAGTCCATTTCGGAAACGTGTACCAGACCTTCAACGCCTTCTTCCAGCTCAGCGAAGCAGCCGTAGTCGGTCAGGTTGGTAACGCGAGCCTGTACGCGAGTACCTTCTGGGTAGCGCGAGGTGATGGCAACCCACGGATCTTCGCCCATTTGCTTCAGACCCAGGGAAACGCGGTTGCGCTCACGGTCGAACTTCAGGACGCGAACGTCGACTTCGTCACCAACGTTGACGATTTCCGACGGGTGCTTGATGCGCTTCCAAGCCATGTCGGTGATGTGCAGCAGGCCGTCGATACCGCCCAGGTCCACGAAGGCGCCGTAGTCGGTGAGGTTCTTGACGATACCCTTGACCTGTTGGCCTTCCTGCAGGGTTTCCAGCAGGGCTTCGCGCTCGGCGCTGTTCTCGGCTTCCAGCACGCTGCGACGGGAAACAACAACGTTGTTGCGCTTCTGGTCCAGCTTGATGACCTTGAATTCCAGCTCTTTGCCTTCCAGGTGGGTGGTGTCGCGCACTGGGCGGACATCAACCAGGGAGCCCGGCAGGAACGCACGGATGCCGTTAACGTCGACAGTGAAGCCGCCCTTAACCTTACCGTTGATAACGCCCTTGACCACTTCTTCGGCGGCGAAAGCTGCTTCCAGAACAATCCAGCACTCGGCGCGCTTGGCTTTTTCACGGGACAGCTTGGTTTCGCCAAAGCCGTCTTCGACCGCGTCCAGCGCAACGTGAACTTCGTCACCGACCTTGATGGTCAGCTCGCCAGCTTCGTTGATGAACTGCTCGAGCGGGATGACGCCCTCGGACTTCAGACCAGCGTGAACGGTAACCCAGTCGCCGTCGATGTCGACAACGATACCGGTGATGATCGCGCCCGGCTGCAGATTGAGGGTTTTCAGGCTTTCTTCAAAGAGTTCTGCAAAGCTTTCGCTCATTTTAATTCCTGTAGATTCGGGCGAAACAGACGCCCATAGCCACATTCCAGACAATGTGGGTTTCGTTCATATAAAGGAAAACCGGCAGGACGTTGACTGGTGCCCCTGCCTGTTCTCCTGGCTATCAGAGCAGATCGCGCTGGGCGAGCTCGCTCCTGATACGTTGCAACACCTGCTCGATGGACAACTCGGTGGAGTCCAGTTGGATGGCATCGGCCGCTGGTTTCAGCGGGGCCACCGCGCGCTGGGTGTCGCGCTCATCGCGCGCACGAATCTCATCTAGCAGACTCGCCAGACTAACATCATCGCCCTTGCCCTTCAACTGCAAATAGCGACGCCGTGCACGCTCCTCCGCGCTGGCGGTGAGGAACACTTTCAAGGGCGCGTCCGGGAAGACCACGGTGCCCATGTCGCGACCGTCAGCGATCAGGCCAGGCGCTTCGCGGAAGGCGCGCTGACGCTGCAGCAACGCTTCGCGCACTGCTGGCAGCGAAGCGACCATGGAGGCGCCGGCGCCGACGGTTTCGGTGCGGATCACGTTGCTAACATCCTCACCCTCGAGGATGATCTGTTGCAGCTTACCCGGTTCCGCAGCGACGAATTGCACATCCAGATGGGCGGCCAAGGCCTTGAGCAACTCTTCGTTGGTCAGGTCGACGCCGTGGTTGACGGCATTGAACGCCAGCAGGCGGTACAGGGCGCCGGAATCAAGCAGCTTCCAGCCCAGCTCGCGGGCCAGAATGCCCGCGACCGTACCCTTGCCCGAACCGCTTGGCCCATCGATGGTGATGACTGGCGCTTGCGAACTCACGATTTGCCCTCTTCTGCGACCCGAATGCCAACCTCGGCGCACAGCGCCAGGAAGTTCGGGAAGGACGTGGCGACGTTGGCGCAGTCATGGATGCGAATCGGCGCGCTAGCACGCAGCGAGGCAACGCTGAAGGCCATGGCGATCCGGTGGTCACCGTGACCGTGCACTTCGCCGCCGCCGATCTGGCCGCCATCAATGATGATGCCATCGGGGGTCGGCTCGCACTTCACGCCCAGGGTCAGCAGGCCGTCAGCCATGACCTGGATGCGATCGGATTCTTTGACGCGCAGTTCCTCGGCGCCGCGCAGCACGGTACGCCCTTCGGCGCAGGCGGCAGCCACGAACAGCACCGGGAATTCATCGATGGCCAGCGGCACGAGGTGCTCGGGGATCTCGATCCCCTTGAGCTTGGCACCGCGCACGCGCAGGTCCGCGACCGGCTCACCGCCAACTTCACGCTGGTTTTCCAGGGTAATGTCGCCGCCCATCAGGCGCAGGATATCGATGACGCCGGTACGGGTCGGGTTGATGCCGACATGCTCGAGCACCAGCTCCGAACCCTCGGCGATCGAAGCCGCGACCAAGAAGAACGCCGCCGAGGAGATATCCGCCGGCACCTCGATGCGGGTTGCACTGAGCTTGCCACCCGACTTGAGCGAAGCGACCGGGCCATTGGTCTCGACCGCATAACCAAAGCCGCGCAGCATGCGCTCGGTATGGTCGCGGGTCGGCGCAGGCTCGGTGACGGTAGTGGTGCCTTCAGCATACAGGCCAGCCAGCAGCAGGCAGGATTTGACCTGGGCACTGGCCATCGGCAGCGTGTAGTTGAGCGCCTTGAGCTTGTGGCCGCCACGGATGGTCAGCGGCGGACGGCCTTCAGGACCGGTCTCGACCACTGCACCCATCTCGCGCAGCGGGTTGGCCACACGGTTCATTGGGCGCTTGGACAGCGAGGCATCGCCGGTCATGGTGACATCGAACGGCTGGCCGGCCAGCAGGCCCGACAGCAGGCGCATCGAGGTACCGGAGTTACCCAGGTAGATCGGGCCAGGTGGCGGTTTGAGGCCGTGCAAGCCGACGCCATGGATGGTCACACGACCATGGTGCGGGCCTTCGATGACCACCCCCATGTCCCGGAAGGCCTGCAAGGTCGCCAAGGCGTCCTCGCCTTCGAGGAAACCTTCGACCTCGGTGGTACCTTCGGCCAGCGAGCCAAGCATGATCGAGCGATGGGAAATCGATTTGTCGCCCGGAACGCGGATCCGTCCGGACAGGCGGCCACCAGGTTGGGCCAGGAAAATCAGATCGTTGGCGTTCATAGCGTCCACATAGGCCCGGCGGGCCAGGATTTTACTGAAATGCTCGCGGGCAGCCCGGGCGCGGGTGAATACACCCAGCAGCTGGTGCCCGTCCCCTGCATCGACCGCGTCGCGCAAGGCGTCGAGATCGCTGCGAAATGTATCCAGGGTGCGCAGGACAGCCTCGCGGTTGGCGAGGAAGATGTCGTGCCACATGATCGGGTCGCTGCCGGCGATTCTCGTGAAATCGCGGAAGCCTCCCGCAGCGTACCGGAAGATCTCCAGGTTTTCATTGCGCTTGGCCAGGGAATCGACCAGACCGAACGCCAGCAAGTGCGGCAGGTGGCTGGTGGCGGCCAGGACTTCGTCATGGCGCTCCACCGGCATGTGCTCCACATCGGCACCCAGCGCGCGCCACAGGCGGTCGACCACGGCCGCGGCGGCCGGATCGGTTTCCGGCAGTGGCGTGAGGATGACCTTGTGGCGGCGGAACAGTGCGGCATTGGAGGCCTCCACGCCGCTCTGCTCGGAGCCTGCGATCGGGTGGCCCGGGACGAAACGCGACAGACGTCCGGCAAAGGCCTCACGTGCGGCACGCACCACATTGCCCTTGGCGCTGCCCACATCGGTGATCACTGCATCGCCCAGGTCCAGGCGCGCGAGATGGGCCAGGACCTTTTCCATCGCCAGGATGGGCACGGCCAACTGGATCACGTCGGCGCCGACGCAGGCCGCGTCGAGGTCTTGCTCGCAGCGATCGACCACGCCGAGCGAAACGGCCAGCTTGCGCGACTGGGCATCCAGATCGACGCCGACCACTTCCCGGCACAGGCCGCTTTCGCGCAGGCCCTTGGCGAATGACCCGCCGATCAGGCCCAGGCCTACGACGACCAGGCGGCCGATGATCGGCGCGGGTTTGGTTGTAACTGCATCTACCACGAGTGCGAACCCTGTTTAGAAACTATGCCAGTCAGTGAGACCGCAGGGGGCTGCCGGGCAGCCCATCGCGACACGAGGCCGCTCCCACAGGTACCGCGCGAAAACCAAAGGTTTTCGATCAAAGCACCGCCTTCGGATAGGACCCCAGCACCTTGAGCGCCACAGCCTCCTGGCTGATCTTCTCCAGCACCGCCTTAATCAGCGGGTCGCGGTGATGGCCGACGAAATCGATGAAGAACACGTAGGTCCATTTGCCGCTGCGCGACGGGCGGGTCTCGATACGGGTCAGGTCGATGCCGTTTTCATGGAAAGGCACCAGCAGCTCGTGCAGGGCACCTGGCTTGTTGCTCATCGAGACGATGATCGAGGTCTTGTCATCGCCGGTCGGCGGCACTTCCTGGTTGCCGATCATGAGGAAGCGCGTGGAGTTATCCGGGCGGTCCTCGATCTTCTCGGCCAGGCGGGTCAGGCCGTACAGATTGGCCGCCATATCGCCGGCGATGGCCGCCGAATTCCACTCGCCCTTGACCCGTTTGGCGGCCTCGGCGTTGCTGGACACCGCCACGCGCTCGACATTCGGGTAGTGCGCGTCCAGCCACTTGCGGCATTGGGCCAGGGACTGAGCGTGGGAATAGATGCGCGTGATGCTGTCGGTCTTGGTGTTCTCGCCCACCAGCAAATGGTGGTGGATACGCAGCTCGACTTCGCCACAGATCACCATGTCATGCTCGAGGAAGCTGTCCAGGGTATGGCTCACCGCGCCTTCGGTGGAGTTTTCCACCGGCACCACACCGAAGTTGACGGCACCTGCCGCCACTTCACGGAACACTTCATCGATGGCAGCCATCGGACGGCTGACCACGGCATGACCGAAGTGCTTCATGGCCGCGGCCTGGGTGAAGGTGCCTTCAGGGCCGAGGTAGGCAACCTTGAGCGGCTCTTCCAGGGCCAGGCAGGAGGACATGATTTCGCGGAACAACCGCGCCATCTCTTCGTTGTCCAGCGGGCCCTTGTTGCGCTCCATGACGCGCTTGAGCACAGCAGCCTCACGCTCGGGCCGGTAGAATACCGGCTTCTCGCCTTCGGCCAGGGAGGCGGTCTTGACCTTCGCCACCTCCTGGGCGCAACGGGCGCGCTCGCTGATCAGCTCGAGGATCTTCTCGTCGAGACTGTCGATGCGTACGCGCAGCGCCTTGAGTTCCTGATCGGACATCAAGCGTGCTCCTTCTCGAACTCGGCCATGTAGGCCACCAAGGCATCGACCGCTTCCAGGCCCAGGGCGTTGTAGATCGAGGCGCGCATGCCGCCGACCGAACGATGGCCCTTGAGGTTGAGCAGACCACGGGCATCGGCGCCGGCCAGGAAGGCCTTGTCCAGGCGCTCGTCGGCCAGGCGGAACGGCACGTTCATCCACGAGCGGGCATTGTGGCTGATCGGGTTGGTGTAGAACTCGCTACCATCGATGAAACCGTACAGGCGGTCCTTCTTGGCGCGGTTGCGCTGCTCCATGGCCTCGACGCCGCCCTGCTCCTTGAGCCATTCGAACACAAGGCCCGAGAGGTACCAGGAATAGGTGGCAGGAGTGTTGTACATCGAGCCGTTGTCGGCCGCGACCTTGTAGTCGAGCATGGTTGGGCAATGGCTACGGGCGCGACCGAGCAGGTCTTCGCGCACGATCACCACCACCAGACCGCTCGGGCCAATGTTCTTCTGCGCACCGGCATAGATCAGGCCGTACTGGGAGACGTCGATCGGGCGCGACAGGATGTCGGACGACATGTCGACCACCAGAGGAACGTCACCGGTCTGCGGAACCCAGTCGAACTGCAGGCCACCAATGGTCTCGTTGGACGCATAATGGACATAGGCAGCGTTCTTGGTCAGGTTCCACTCGTTCTGCCCCGGAATAGCCAAATAATCGTAGGGCTTGGCGCTAGCGGCGACGTTGACATGACCGAAGCGGCGCGCCTCTTCGATGGCCTTCTTCGACCAGATGCCAGTCTCGATGTAGTCGGCCGTAGCGTTTTCCGGCAGCAGGTTCAGCGGGATCTCGGCAAACTGCTGGCTGGCACCACCCTGCAGGAACAGGACTTTGTAGTTGGAGGGGACGGACAGCAGGTCGCGCAGGTCCTGCTCGGCCTTTTCGGCGATGGCCACGTAGTCATCGCTGCGATGGCTCATCTCCATCACGGACAAGCCCTTGCCACGCCAGTCCAGCATTTCGGCCTGGGCACGCTGCAGGACAGCGTCAGGAAGCGCGGCAGGGCCTGCGCAGAAGTTAAAGGCTCGTTTGCTCACATCCACTCTCGCTCTGCCAAATAGTACAAATCTACAATCTTCGATACTGCCGAGCACCCTGGGAAGCGGGTTTACCCGCTTCCACAGGTAGTGCACCGTCCTTGAGGACGCTGCCTGCCGTAATCAGTCAAACGGGGCGACCATGGTCGCCCCGTTCGGGGGTGTTGCGCTGAGTTACTCCTGTGGCGCCTCTTCGGCGACACCACCGTCGTCGTCGACTGCGTCCAGCGCATCGACCTCGACGCCCTCCTCATCCCCGTCGATCAGTTCGTCGGGATCTTCGGACGGCTCCTGAATCCGCTCCAGCCCCACCAGCGTCTCGTCGGTCGCCAGCTTGATGAGGGTCACACCCTGGGTGTTACGGCCCAGGCTGGAGACCTCACCCACACGGGTACGCACCAAGGTGCCCTGGTCAGAGATCAACATGATCTCTTCGCCTTCCTGCACCTGGATCGCACCGATCAACAGACCGTTACGCCCCTTGGTACCCATGGCGATGACGCCCTGGCCGCCACGGCCGCGACGAGGGAACTTGGACAGCGGGGTACGCTTGCCGAAGCCACGCTCGGAAGCCGTGAGGATCTGCGCGCCGGACTCAGGAATCAGCATGGAGATCACCTGCTGCCCTTTGCCCAGTTTCATGCCGCGAACACCACGGGCGGTACGGCCCATTTCGCGCACCACGCTCTCGGCGAAGCGGATCACCTTGCCGGCGTCGGAGAACATCATGACTTCCTTGGCGCCGTCGGTGATGGCCGCGGCAATCAGGGTGTCACCTTCCTTGAGCTTCAGGGCGATCAGACCGCTGGAACGCGGACGGGCGAACTGGGCCAGCGGGGTCTTCTTAACGGTACCGGAGGCGGTCGCCATGAAGATGTACGCGCCGGTCGGCTCTGCCACCCATTCCGGGGTGTCGCCGTCTTCTTCGTCGACTTCCTCGGCCTCGATCACTTCCCCTTCGAGCACGGTGTCGTCGGCATCCTCCAGTTCTTCGTCGCCATCGGCGTTCTGCTGAAGGGCTTCGAGGTCAATCTGCAGCATGGCGGTGATGCGCTCACCTTCTTCCAATGGCAGCAGGTTGACCAGCGGACGGCCACGGGCGGCGCGGGACGCTTCGGGAATCTCGTAGGTCTTGAGCCAGTAAACCTTGCCCTTGCTGGAGAACAGCAGCAGCGTGGCGTGGCTGTTGGCGACCAGCAGGTGTTCGATGTAGTCCTCGTCCTTCACGCCAGTGGCCGACTTGCCTTTGCCGCCACGGCGCTGTGCCTGATAGGCGGACAGCGGCTGGGTCTTGGCATAGCCACCGTGGGAAATGGTCACCACGCGCTCTTCTTCCGGGATCATGTCGCCGTAGCTGAGGTCGTGGGTGGCGTTGAGGATTTCGGTGCGACGGGCATCGCCGTACTCGGCGCGGATCGCTTCGAGTTCTTCGCGGATCACTTCCATCAGGCGCTCAGCGCTGCTCAGGATGCGGATCAGCTCACCGATCTGCTCGAGGATCTCCTGGTACTCGGCCAGCAGCTTCTCGTGCTCAAGGCCAGTCAGGCGGTGCAGGCGCAGGTCGAGGATGGCCTGGGCCTGTTCCGGCGAGAGGTAGTACTTACCATCACGCAGGCCGTACTGCTCCGGCAGGTCTTCCGGACGGCAGGAGTCGGCACCGGCACGCTCGACCATGACCTGTACGGCGCTGGACTCCCAGGCCGTGCTGATCAGGGCTTCCTTCGCCTCGGAAGGGGTCGGCGAGGCCTTGATCAGGGCGATCACCGGGTCGATGTTGGACAGCGCAACGGCCTGGCCTTCAAGAATGTGACCACGCTCGCGCGCCTTGCGCAGCTCGAACACGGTACGGCGGGTCACCACTTCACGACGGTGACGGACGAACGCCTCGAGCAGGTCCTTGAGGTTGAGCAGACGCGGACGGCCGTCGATCAGCGCGACCATGTTGATGCCGAACACGCTCTGCAACTGGGTCTGCGAATAGAGATTGTTGAGCACCACCTCCGGCACCTCGCCGCGACGCAGCTCGATGACGATGCGCATGCCGTCCTTGTCGGACTCATCGCGCAGCTCGGTGATGCCTTCGATCTTCTTCTCTTTGACCAGCTCGGCGATTTTTTCGATCAACCGCGCCTTGTTCAGCTGGTACGGCAGCTCGGTGACGACGATCTGCTGGCGACCGCCGGTCTTGTCCTTGTCGATGTCCTCGATCTCGGAGCGGGCGCGCATGTAGATGCGGCCACGGCCGGTGCGGTAGGCCTCGATGATGCCCTGGCGGCCATTGATCAGGCCGGCAGTGGGGAAGTCGGGACCGGGGATGAACTGCATCAGTTCATCGATCGACACCTCGGGATTGTCGATCAGCGCCAGGCAGCCGTCGATGACCTCGCCCAGGTTGTGCGGCGGGATGTTGGTTGCCATGCCCACGGCGATACCGCTGGAACCATTGACCAGCAGGTTGGGGATCTTGGTCGGCATGACCGCCGGGATTTGCTCGGTGCCGTCATAGTTGGGCACCCAGTCGACGGTTTCCTTGTGCAGGTCGGCCAGCAGCTCGTGGGCCAGCTTGGCCATGCGCACTTCGGTGTATCGCATGGCTGCGGCGTTGTCGCCGTCGACCGAACCGAAGTTGCCCTGGCCATCGACCAGCAGATAACGCAGCGAGAAGGGCTGGGCCATACGCACGATGGTGTCGTAGACCGCAGTGTCGCCGTGGGGGTGGTACTTACCGATGACGTCACCGACCACACGCGCGGACTTCTTGTACGGCTTGTTCCAGTCGTTGCCCAGTTCGCTCATCGCGTAGAGAACGCGGCGATGCACGGGCTTCAAGCCGTCACGCGCATCGGGCAGCGCACGCCCGACAATCACGCTCATCGCGTAGTCGAGGTAAGACTGTCTCAGTTCGTCTTCGATATTGACCGGGAGGATTTCTTTGGCCAGTTCGCCCATGAGAAGCCTGATTCCTTTTTCTGGTGAAACTTCGTCGTTTCCCTCGTAGGACGAACGAAGCTCGCCGCCGCACGCAAAGGGGTGCGACGACTTACGACAAATCAATGAGTTGAGCCATGGATCTGCGCAATGAAGGCCGCTTCAACGAGCGGCCCTGGAAACTGCCGGATGGTATCACAAAGGCGTGGGGCGTGGGAGATATGGCAGGTTGCCGCTGCGCCTGTAAAAACGCCGTTTTTCCTGCCCCACGATGAGGCCATCGTAAAATCCTGAACGATCAGTGCAAACGCTTGCGACAAATCAACTGGGCAATCTTGGCGGTATCAGGCCGCTCTACCACGCCTCGCTCGGTCACGATCACATCGACCAGGTCCGCTGGCGTCACATCGAATACCGGATTGAACACCTCCACCTCGGCTGCCACACGGTTACCCGCCACATCCAGCAGCTCGTCGGCCTCGCGCTCCTCGAGGGGAATGTCCTCGCCGGTAGCCAGGTTCAGGTCGATGGTGGTGCTCGGCGCCACCACCATGAAGCGCACGCCATGGTGCATGGCCGCGACCGCCAGTTGGTAAGTCCCGATCTTGCCAGCCACATCGCCATTGGAGGCGATGCAGTCAGCGCCCACCACCACCCAGGTGATGCCCTTGGTCTTCATCAGGTGGGCCATCGCCGAATCCGCGCACAGGGTCGCCGGGATGCCTTCGTGGGCCAGCTCCCAGGCGGTGATGCGCGAGCCGTGCAGCCAGGGCCGGGTTTCGCCGGCGTAGACCCGCTCCACCATGCCTTCGAGGTAGGCCGCGCGGATCACCCCCAGCGCAGTGCCGAAGCCGCCAGTGGCCAAGGCACCAGCGTTGCCGTAGGTGAGGATGGTCTGCGCGTTGCCCTGCTGGCGGCGAATCAGCTCCAGGCCGTGCTGGGCCATGGTCAGGTTGGCTTCGCGGTCGCTTTCATGGATTGCCACCGCTTCGGCCTCCATGACCGCCAGCACGTCTTCATCCGCACGCAGACGCTGCAGACGCTCGCGCATGCGGTTGAGCGACCAGAACAGGTTGGCCGCCGTAGGCCGGGCTTCGGCAAGGGCGAGGAAATCTTCCTCCAGCGCGTGCTCCCAGTCCTCCCCCTCGGCCAGGCGCTGGCGCAAGGCAAGCACCAGGCCGTAGGCGGCGCTGATGCCAATGGCCGGCGCACCGCGCACCGCCATCTGGCGGATCGCGTCGACCACCGCCGTCACGTCGGTGCAGGCCAACCAATGCTCACGAACAGGCAGCAGGCGCTGGTCGAGCAGATGCAAGGTGCCATTACGCCACTGGATGCCGGTCACCTTCTCCGCCGCCAAAAGTCGCTCGCGCATCGCCTCTCCCCGTCGTTCGCTGATCAAAAGCGGCCGATTATAGCGAGCCTCAGCCCTGGACGCTCGGGTATACTGCGCGCTTGACTCAACCGAACCAGGTGCCCTTCGCATGCCCACAGCCCCCTCCCCCCTCGACCTGCTGCTCGTACCGGGCTGGCTGGTCCCCGTGGAGCCGGCCGGCGTGGTACTCAAGGAGCACGCCCTGGGCATCCGTGACGGGCTGATCGCCTGGCTCGGCCCGCGTGAACGGGCACCGGCTGCACGGGAAGTACGCGAGCTGCCCGACTGTCTGCTGTGCCCCGGCCTGATCAACGCCCATGGCCACGCCGCCATGACCCTGCTGCGCGGGCTGGCCGACGACCTGCCGTTGATGACCTGGCTCAAAGAGCACATCTGGCCGGCCGAAGGCCGCTGGGTGGATGAAGCCTTCGTGCGCGATGGCACGGACCTGGCCATCGCCGAGCAGCTCAAGGGCGGCATCACCTGCTTTGCCGATATGTATTTCTTCCCGCGGGAGGCCTGCGACCGAGTGCACCGCAGCGGTATTCGCGCCCAGATCGCCGTGCCTTTGCTGGATTTCCCCGTCCCTGGCGCCCGCACGCCCGACGAAGGCCTGCACCTGGCCATCGAGCTGTTCGATGACCTGCGCCACCACCCACGCATCAGTGTCGCCTTGGGGCCTCACGCGCCCTATACGGTCAGCGATCAGAGCCTTGAGAAGATCCGCGTGATCGCCGACCAGCTCGACGCCCCGCTGCACATGCATATCCACGAGACCGCCGGCGAAGTCGAACAAGCCCTGGCCGAGAACGGCGAGCGCCCGTTGGCGCGCCTGGCCCGTCTCGGCCTGCTGGGCCCAAGGCTGCAGGCGGTGCACATGACCCAGATCAGCGACGATGACCTCACTCTGTTGGTAGAAAGCGACACCAGCGTTGTCCATTGCCCCGAATCCAACCTCAAGCTGGCCAGTGGCTTCTGCCCGGTGGAACGGCTATGGCAGGCCGGGGTCAACGTGGCGGTCGGCACCGACGGTGCAGCCAGCAACAACGACCTGGATCTGCTCGGCGAAACCCGCACCGCGGCCCTGCTGGCCAAGGCGGTCGCCGGCTCCGCCACAGCCCTGGATGCCCACCGAGCCCTGCGCATGGCCACCTTGAATGGTGCCCGCGCCCTGGGTCTTGAGGCGGTCACCGGCTCGCTGGAGCTGGGCAAGGCCGCTGACCTGGTGGCTTTCGACCTCTCGGGGCTGGCCCAGCAGCCCGTGCACGACCCGGTTTCGCAACTGATTTACGCCACAGGCCGCGACTGCGCACGGCATGTCTGGGTCGCCGGCCACCAACTGCTCGACGACCGACGCCTGACGCAGATGGACGAACAAGCTTTGACGACCACGGCCCGCGCCTGGGGCGCGCGCATCGCAGGCCACGAATGACGGCCGCAAGCCTTGGGTTTGCGCCTGTAACACTTTTATCGAAGATTCAGAGGATTGTTCCATGAGCAACGTCGACCACGCCGAAATCGCCAAGTTCGAAGCCCTGGCTCACCGCTGGTGGGACCGCGAGAGCGAGTTCAAGCCGCTGCACGACATCAACCCGCTGCGGGTCAACTGGATCGACGAGCGCGTGGGCCTGGCCGGTAAGAAGGTGCTGGACGTCGGCTGCGGCGGCGGCATCCTCAGCGAAGCCATGGCCCTGCGTGGCGCCAGCGTCACCGGCATCGACATGGGCGAGGCACCATTGGCCGTGGCCCAACTGCACCAGCTGGAGTCCGGCGTCGAGGTCGAATACCGCCGCATCACCGCCGAAGAGATGGCCGAGGAAATGGCCGGGCAGTTCGACGTGGTCACCTGCCTTGAAATGCTCGAACACGTGCCTGACCCCTCCTCGGTGATTCGCGCCTGCCATCGCCTGGTCAAGCCGGGCGGCCAGGTCTTCTTCTCGACCATCAACCGCAACCCCAAGGCCTACCTGCTGGCGATCATCGGTGCCGAGTACGTGCTCAAGATGCTGCCGCGCGGCACCCACGACTTCAAGAAGTTCATCCGCCCGTCGGAGCTGGGCGCCTGGAGCCGCGTCGCGGGCCTCGAGGTGAAAGACATCATCGGCCTGACCTACAACCCGCTGACCAAGCACTACAAGCTCAGCAGCGACGTCGACGTCAACTACATGATCCAGACCCTGCGCGAGGAATGAGCATGCGTTTGCGAGCAGTACTCTTCGACATGGACGGCACCCTGCTGGACACGGCGCCGGATTTCATTGCCATCTGCCAGGCCATGCTGGCCGACCGTGGCCTGCCGGCCATCGATGACCAGCGCATTCGCGACGTGATTTCCGGCGGCGCCCGGGCCATGGTCGCGGCCACCTTCGCCATGGACCCGGACGCAGAAGGCTTCGAAGCCCTGCGCCTGGAATTCCTCGAGCGCTACCAGCGCGACTGCGCGGTGCACAGCAAGCTGTTCGACGGCATGGCCGAGCTGCTCGAGGACATCGAGAAAGGCAACCTGCTGTGGGGCGTGGTCACCAACAAGCCCGTGCGCTTCGCCGAGCCGATCATGCAGCGCCTGGGCCTGGCCGAGCGCTCGGCCCTGCTCATCTGCCCGGACCACGTGAAAAACAGCAAGCCCGACCCCGAGCCGCTGATTCTCGCCTGCAAGACCCTGAACCTGGACCCGGCCAGTGTCCTGTTCGTCGGCGATGACCTGCGCGACATCGAGTCCGGCCGTGATGCCGGTACCCGCACGGCGGCGGTGCGCTATGGCTATATTCATCCTCAGGACAATCCCAACAACTGGGGAGCAGACGTGGTGGTGGACCACCCCCTGGAACTGCGCAAGGTGATCGACAGCGCGCTGTGCGGCTGCTGACCTGATACAACCGGGTTTGGGGAGGGCATAGCGCTCCCCGTTGATCGCAACTGACTTCAAAGGACCGACCGATGTACGACTACACCGCCCGCCCCGACCTGCTCAAAGGCCGGATCATTCTGGTCACAGGCGCTGGCCGTGGTATCGGTGCTGCCGCCGCCAAGGCCTATGCCGCCCTGGGGGCGACCGTGCTGTTGCTGGGCAAGACCGAGGCCAACCTCAACGAGGTCTACGACCAGATCGAGGCGGCCGGCCATCCGCAACCGGTAGTGATCCCGTTCAACCTCGAGACCGCCCTGCCCCACCAGTACAACGAACTGGCCGTGATGATCGAAGAGCAGTTCGGCCGCCTCGACGGCCTGCTCAACAATGCCTCGATCATCGGCCCGCGCACACCGCTGGAGCAGCTTTCGGGCGAGAACTTCATGCGCGTGATGCACATAAACGTCAATGCCACCTTCATGCTGACCAGCACGCTGTTGCCGCTGCTCAAACTGTCGGAGGACGCGTCGGTGGTGTTCACCTCCAGCAGCGTCGGGCGCAAGGGCCGCGCATACTGGGGCGCCTATGGTGTCTCGAAGTTTGCCACCGAAGGGCTGATGCAGACCCTGGCCGACGAACTGGACGGCGTAGCGCCGGTGCGCGCCAACAGCATCAACCCTGGCGCCACCCGCACCGCGATGCGTGCCCAGGCCTACCCGAGCGAGAACCCGCAGAACAATCCGCTGCCCGAAGAGATCATGCCGCTGTACTTGTATCTGATGGGTCCTGACAGTGCCGGGGTGAACGGGCAGGCGTTCGACGCCCAGTAACTGGGCCGTCCAGCCTGACACGATCAGAGACCAGGCCAGCTCCTACAGGTAACGTGTTGCCCCTGTAAGAGCTGGCGCAGCCTGCGATGGGCAAGCCCCCAGACCTTACCCTATGGCCAGCGCCGGCCGCAGACGCCCTGG
Source organism: Pseudomonas guariconensis (assembly GCF_900102675.1). Lineage (GTDB taxonomy): Bacteria > Pseudomonadota > Gammaproteobacteria > Pseudomonadales > Pseudomonadaceae > Aquipseudomonas > Aquipseudomonas guariconensis. The sequence continues at coordinate 138,483 of NZ_FMYX01000003.1, read as the reverse complement.
CTGACGATGCTCCAGCTGCATGCATCGCTCCAGGAACAGGAACATGCAGTCATAGCTTTTGCAGATCGTCCTGCGCAGCTCGGCCCGCAAGCCCGGAGTCGGGTGCTCGCCAGCCAACGTACAGATGATCTCCAGCGCCTCCCACGGGTGCGCATCATCGTATTGAGCATGCATCTTCAGCCATTTCATCGCGCGCTTGCGGATGTCCTCGGGGAAGCTCAAGGCATAGGTGTCGGTGGAACACACCAGCGCCGCCCACTCACCTGTCGCGCCTTCGATCGCATAGTTGGTCGCGGCCATCGACAGCGCCAGCGACTCGGTGGCACAAACCCGCCAGCACCAGTCATTGAGGCCATTGAGCTCCGGCGGGACCTCCTGGGCCTGCAGGTCAGCCAAGGTGATCCCGTGGGCCTGGCACCAGTGCAGCCAGTAGTCGGCGTGGTTGAGCTCGACGCGGATGTTGCGCATCAGCCAGCGCCTCGCCATGTCTTCGCCTGGGTGCCGGGCAAAGCGGGTCTTGGTCAGGTTGTGGGCCATATAGAGGGAGAACTGCTCGACCACCGGCCAGCCACCGATCAGGTACTGGCGGATGGTGGCCTGCTTGAGCTGGCCGTCGCGCAAGCGCTGGTAGAACTCATGCTCCACCACCCGCCGCTTGCTTTCGCGGCACTCTTCGATCAATTGCTGAGCCCAATCGGGGTAACTGGCGGCATCCATCAATGGGCCGATTCGTACGAAGGTATCAATCACTTTCTGCTCCTTGAATCCATGTGATTTCCGGACGACACCTTCTTCAACGAAAGGTCCCAGGCGCCCGGTGCAACAGGGGCCTTGCGGCTATTCGTTGGCGTTGCAGGCTGTCGCAGGTGAACACCTGCGGCCGCTCGATGAGGTAACCCTGGGCATAATCCACGCCGATCTCCTGCAACGCCTGTTCAATCAACGGCGTTTCGACGAATTCGGCAATGGTCCGTTTGCCCATCACATGCCCGATATGATTGATCACCTCGACCATGGCGCGGTTGATCGGATCGTCGAGCATGTCTTTTACGAAACTTCCGTCGATCTTCAGGAAGTCTACAGGCAAATGTTTTAAATACGCGAATGACGACATACCCGCGCAGAAGTCATCCAACGAGAACTTGCAGCCCAGCCCCTTCAACTCGTTGATAAAACGAATCGCACTGCCCAGGTTGGCGATGGCGCTGGTTTCGGTGATCTCGAAACAGACCAGCCGCGGTGGAATCGAATACTCGCCAAACAATGAGCGCAGGTACTCCAGGAACTTGTCGTCGCCAATGCTCGATCCGGATAAGTTGATCGCGCACATGGCCAGCGGCCCTTCCCTGCCTTCGTCCAGGCATTGGCGAATGACCTGGAACACGTTGCGCACCACCCAGCGATCCAGGGCAGTCATCAAGCCGTAGCGTTCGGCGGCCGGAATAAAGGTGCTGGGCAGGATGGTGCGGCCGCTTTCATCGTGCAGGCGCAGCAGGATCTCCAGATGGCCAGGCCCTTCCATAGACGAAAGCGGCGCGATTTCCTGGGCATAGAGGCAGAAGCGATTCTCCTCCAAGGCTACGTGCAGACGCTGGATCCACGCCATTTCGCCAAAGCGCAGGGACAGTTCAGTGTCATCGGCGTGGTACACCTGGACCCGGTTGCGGCCTTTCTCCTTGGCCATGTAGCAGGCCATGTCGGCCGCGCGCAGCGAGGCTTCCAGGGTGCCGGCCGGTTGGGCGATATGCACAAGGCCCACACTCACGGTGGTGACGAACGGCCGGCCTTTCCACACAAAATGTAGGCTCTGCACGGTCTGGCGCAGTTGCTCGGCAATACGCTCGGCCTGTTCGGGCGGGCAGTTCTCCAGCAGCACGCCGAACTCGTCGCCCCCCAGCCGCGCCAAAGTGTCCCCCTCACGCAGGCCAGCCTGCAATACCGCGCAAATGTGGCGCAACAACTCATCGCCAGCGGCATGGCCGCTGGTGTCGTTGACCAGCTTGAACTGGTCCAGGTCCAGGAACATCAGCGAATGCCGCCCGGGCTGGCGTGCCAGGCTGTTGAGGGCCTGCTCGAGGCGATACTCGAACTCGCGGCGGTTGGCCAGGCCCGTCAAAGCGTCGTGAGTCGCCTGCCAGGAGAGGCTGGCGATGTACTGGCGCTCCTGGGTCATGTCATGCAACGCCAGCACCAGGCCACTGACCTGGCCATCGCTGACGATCGGCGAGCCGACCAGGTTGATCGACACCGTGCTGCCATCAAGCCGCTGTATCAGCCGGGCATGCTCGGAGCCACCCTTGAGACTGCCGCTGAGCACCTGCTCGACCAGGGTGCGGTTGTCGTGCTCGGCATGCTCGTCCACCAGGCTGAACAACGCCGCCAGCGGCATGCCCTGGGCCTGGCTGGCCTGCCAGTGGGTGAGCAGCTCGGCGGCCGGGTTCATGTAGACGATGCAGCCTTCGACGTCAGTGGTAATCACCGCATCGCCAATGGACTGCAAGGTGATCTGCGCCCGCTCCCGTTCGGCCTGCAGGGCCTGGGCAAACGCTTGGCGCTGGGCCAGCAGCTTGCTCGAACGACGCCAGGCGATACTGATGAGAAACAGCGCCGTCGCCAGGTTGGTGATCATCAGCATCCTGAGCAACATCCGCGACCCTTCGCCCAGTGCATCGCTGAAGGCCTTGGCCGCCGGGGTCACACCCTCGTTGATGGAGACGATGCGCGCACGCCAGAGGTCCACGTCGCCGGCAGTGACCTCTCCAGTGACAAACCCCTCGCGCATCTCCCGAGCCACGTCATCGAGCAAGCGCAGATAGTTATCGCCGATGTCCCAATAGGCGATGGCGGTTTCCATATAGCTGACGTGGCGAAAATTGCGGTAGAACCAGATGATCCGGGAGGCATCGTCCGGGTGGTTGCCGCCTTGCAGGACACCTTTGCGCGCCGCCTCAATGTCAGGATCGGGTCGGTCCAGCGCCAGACGCAGCTGGTAGTCACCCTTGGGCACGTCGATTGCCTGCAGGTAACGCTGGTAAGAACGTTCGTCACGGGTATCGGCGTACAGGCTCAGGTAGTAGATGGCGTCCTTCTGGGCCTTGGACCACAGGCTTTCGCCTGCCACATAGGCGCGTACGGCAGACAATGCGTAGAGACTCATGCTGCCCAACAGCATCTGGAAAATCACAACGGCGATGAAGGGCCAGATGATGCCCAGCAGCCTTGGCGCTTCGAGAGTCCGATTTCCCTTCATGTAATCCCTGTCACTGAGCAGAAAGGCGCATGTCGACCCAGACAAGCACAGCGTAGGTCATTTGCCAGCGGGACGACGGGGTTTTTGATGGGAATTGAAGTGGATTACCGCGTTACCGGTAATGGCCTGGATCAAGCGTTGCTGGGCAATGGCACCGGCCGTGGCAGTGCTCGCGACGAGGCGCGCTTTCCCGCAGCGCCCCCAGGCACGTTCAGCTCTGCTGCAAATGCCCATACAGCTTGGCGTACAACCCGCCCTCGGCAATCAACTGCTGGTGACCGCCATCCTCGGCCACATGCCCGCCATCGAACACCAGCACCCGGTCTGCCTGTTTCACCGCCGACAGCCGGTGGGCGATGATCAATGTGGTACGGCCATTGAGAAACCGCGCCATGGCCTGATGCAGGTTGTATTCGGTGGCAGCGTCCAGGGCCGAGGTGGCCTCGTCGAGAATCACCACCTTGGGCTCGGCGAGGATCATTCGGGCAATGGCCAGGCGCTGGCGCTGGCCACCGGACAGACGGACGCCGGAGCGCCCCACCACGCTGTCCAGGCCCTGGGGCAGCGCGGCGATGGTGGCATCGAGCTGGGCGATGCGCAGAGCCTGCCAGCAGGCCTCGTCGGTGCAGTCACGGCCCAGCGTCAGGTTGGCGCGCACGCTATCGTTGAACAGCGATGGGTGCTGTAGCACCACCGCGACATTCTCGCGCAGCGCCTCAAGGCCGATCTCCTGAAGGCTCGCCCCACCGAAGCGGATGGTCCCGGCCTGGGCGCTGTACAGGCCCAGCAGCAGCTGTACCAAGGTGCTCTTGCCGCCACCGCTGGCCCCGACGATAGCCACTTTCTCGCCCGGGGCGATGGAAAGATCCAGATGCTCGAGCACAGGCTCGTCGGCATAGGCAAAGCGCAGGTCGCGCACTTCGATGCCGACCGTGTCGCGCCCGGCGAAGGGGTCGACCGCCGCCGGATACTGCGGCTCGTCGGCCCGCGCCAGCAGCTCATTGAGCCGGCTCAGGGCGCCGCCGGCGGCATAGTAGGCGTATTGCAGATTGAGCAGTTGCTCCACCGGCCCGATCATGAACCACAAGTAGCTGAATACAGCCAGCATCTGGCCAATGGACAGGTCGGAGAACAGCACCGTGAGCATGGCCGCGGCGCGGAAGATATCGATACCGAACTGGAACAACAGCCCGCTGGCACGACCGCTGGCGTCGCTCTTCCACTGCGAGGCCACGGCATAGTCGCGCACTTCCCGGGCACGCAGCCCGAGGCGACCGAGAAAATAACCCTGACGGTTGCCGGCGCGGATCTCCTGAATGGCGTCCAGGGTCTCGGCCAAAGCCTGGGTAAAGCGTGCGGTGCTGTCGTTTTCGAGCTTCTTCAGGTGCTTGACCCGCTTGCCCAGTTGCACGGTGAAGTAGATCACCAGTGGGTTGAACAGCAGGATCAACAGTGCCAGCTGCCAGTGCATCCAGATCAGGATGGCGGCCGTACCGGTCAAGGTCAGGACGGCCACCAGGAAGCGGCTCAAGGTCTCGCCGACGAACTTGTCCAGGGTGTCCAGGTCAGTCACCAGATGCGTGGTCACGGTGCCGCTGCCCAGGCTTTCGTATTCCTTGAGGGAGATCCGCTTGAGCCGTTCGATCAGGCGAATGCGCAGGCGGTAGACGATGTCCTTGGCAAGGCCCGCGAACAACTTGGCCTGCAACACGTTGAAGGCCAGTGCAGCCAGGCGCAGGCCAAGGGTCGCGATCAGCATCAGGCCGATGTAGCCGGCCGCCACCTGCCAGTTGTCCGGCAGGAAGCGGTTCATCCACTTGAGCGCCGCATCGCCATGGCCGAGCAACACTTCGTCCACCAGCAATGGCAGCAGCAAAGGGATCGGCACGCTGCACAAAGCTGCGAGCACGGCCACAAGGTTGGCGGACCACAGGGCCTTCTTGTGATGCAACGCCAGGCGGCGGATCTCCGCCCAGCTCAGACGATCGGCCACGGCGGGGGCCTTCCCCGGCACAGGGTCGGATGACCCTGGCAGGTCAAGCACAGGCGGCCTGCTGCAGCCAGCGGCCGAGCAAGGGTTGCAGCCGGTCCAGCGGCTGGTAGCCGTTGGTCAGCAAGGCCAGCTGGCCGTTGCGCTCGGCCAGCAGCGTCGGAAAGCCGGCAATGCCCAGGTCCTGCACCCAACTGAAATCGGCCGCGGTGGCGGCACGGGTATCGGCCCGGGAAAACGCCTCGGCGAAATGACCTCGGTCAAAACCTGCCTGCTCGGCAAGCTCCACCAGTTGCGGAGCGCGGGTAACGTCCACCCCCTGCTCGTAGAACGCCCGCTGAATCAATCCCAGCAGAGACCAGACCCGCTCGGCGTCCAGCTCGCGCGCTGCCACCAGGGCGCGGCAAGCGGGCTCGGTGTCGTAGACGAAGCCGTCCGGCATGGCACCTTCGAAGCGAAACGCCTGGCCGGTGGCTTCGGCCACCGCCTGCCAATGTTCGAGGATGTAGCGACGGGTCGAGGCATCCAGGGCGCTGCTGCCCGAGCGCAGGCCACCCAGCACTAGGCGCGTCGGCACGCCAGCCTCACGCGCCTGGGCGATCAACGCCTCGGCCACCGGGGCGAAGCCCCAGCACCAGGAACACATCGGGTCCATCACATACAGCAGGCGTGCGGACATGCATCAAGCCTCGGCTTTGTAGTTGTAACCGATCGGGTGGGGCTGGTTGCGCGCCTTGGCCAGTTCGATCTGCTTCTGCCGGTCGATGGCGCTGCGCCGGGTCTTCTCGCTCAGGCTGTCCCAGCAATGCGGGCAGCTCACGCCTGGCGAATAGTGCTCGGACGCACGGTCCTCCACGCTGATCGGGTGGCGGCAGGCATGGCACTGGTCGTATTCGCCCTCGGTCAGGTCATGACGCACCGTGACGCGATTGTCGAAGACGAAGCAGTCGCCATCCCACAGGCTCTGCTCCTGAGGCACTTCCTCGAAGTACTTCAGGATCCCACCCTTAAGATGATAGACCTCCTCGAAGCCTTCACCGAGCATGTAGCTGGAGGCTTTTTCGCAACGGATGCCGCCGGTGCAGAACATCGCAACCTTTTTGTGCTTGCTCGGATCGAAGTTGGCCTTGATGTAGTCGGGAAACTGGCGGAAGGTCTCGGTCTTCGGATCGATGGCGCCCTTGAACGTGCCGATGGCCACTTCGTAGTCGTTGCGGGTGTCGATCAGCAGCACTTCCGGGTCGCTGATCAGGGCGTTCCAGTCCTTGGGCTCGACGTAGGTACCGACCTTGTGGTTCGGGTCCACGCCCGGCACGCCCAGGGTGACGATCTCTTTCTTGAGCTTGACCTTGGTGCGGTAGAACGGCTGCTCGTCGCAGTAGGATTCCTTGTGGTCGATATCGACCAGGCGCGGGTCGTTGCGCAGCCAGGTGAGCAGCCCGTCGATACCTTCACGGGTGCCCGAGACAGTACCGTTGATGCCTTCCAGGGCCAACAGCAAGGTGCCTTTGACGCCGTTGTCGACCATGGTCTGGAGCAGCGGCTCGCGCAGCTCGACGTAGTCTTCCAGAGTGACGAACTTGTACAAGGCCGCCACGACGATAGCTTGGGACATGAAACAACTCTCCAGGTGGTCACCCTCGTAAGGGGCGGACCGGGTTTGACAAAAAGCAGGGGGCCGCTGTAGCGGCCCCCGGATGACGCGGATTGTACCAGAACGACGGAAGGGATTCAGTGCCCCCCGCCGGCACAGACCGGGGAGGCCGGCGCCGCACCGACTTTGGCCCATTCCTCGGATGTATAGGTATGGATCGCCAGGGCGTGGATCTGGCCCATCAGCTCACCCATGGTGGCGTAGACCTTCTGGTGGCGCTTGACGCTATTGAGTCCGGCGAACTGCTCGCTGACGATCACCGCCTTGTAGTGGGTCTCCTGGCCACGGCTATGCATGTGGCTCTCGTTGAGCACCTCAAGGTGCGCCGGGGCCAGGGCGGCCAACTGCTGTTCGATGCGTTGCTGCATGTTCATCGGGGCGTCACTCACTTCTTGGCTGGGGCCTTGCCGGCGTTCGGGTCCAGTTCCTTGGTCATGTCGTCAAGCAGCTTGTTGACCACTGGCACCGCCGGCTCCAGGCTCTGCTGGGTCAGCTGGGCCGACTGCTGGGTCACGCGGGGCATCTCGCGCAGGACCTTCTTGCCCAGCGACGATTCGTAGAATTTGACCAGGTCCTTGAGCTCCTGCTCGGTGAAGGTCTGGGTATACAGGTCGACCATCTTCGGCTTGATCTTCTTCCAGCCGATGGCGTTGTCCAGGGCGGCATTGGCCTTGGCCTGGTAGCTGTCGAGCACGTTTTTCTTGGACTCAGGCGCTTTGGTCTGGGCGAAACGCTGGGCGAACATCTGCTGGACTTGCATGTACACCGGGGTGCCCAGCTTGTCGGCATTGACCAGAGTCAGGAATTTCTCGGCGGCAGCGTTGTGGCTGGCAGTGGCGGCGAGTACCTGGCCGCTGGCGCAAGCCAGGACGACGGCGGCACAGAGGACGCGAAGACGAGTCATTGCATTTCCTTCATGAAAGAAAGGGAGGCGGGTACCTCGGGGAGAGCATTCTGCGCCGTGGCGCCATAGTGCTCAAGTGGCATGACGAGCGACGGAACCGCTCGAGCGAATCAGGGCCTAAACTGCGGTTTCGGACTGACAAAGGAGTGAACGCAGCATGAGCCGTATCGAGACAGACAGCCTGGGCCCGGTCGAAGTTCCAGAGGACGCCTACTGGGGCGCGCAGACCCAGCGTTCGCTGATCAACTTCGCCATCGGCAAGGAGCGCATGCCCCTGGCTGTACTGCACGCCCTGGCGCTGATCAAGAAAGCTGCAGCGCGGGTCAACGACCGCAATGGCGACCTGCCGGCCGACATCGCCCGTCTTATCGAACAGGCCGCCGATGAAGTGCTCCAAGGCGAACATGACGACCAGTTCCCGCTCGTCGTCTGGCAGACCGGCAGCGGCACCCAGAGCAACATGAACGTCAACGAAGTCATCGCCGGGCGCGCCAACGAGCTGGCCGGCAAGGGTCGAGGCGGCAAGGCGCCGGTACACCCCAACGACCACGTCAACCGCTCGCAGAGCTCCAACGACTGCTTCCCCACCGCCATGCACATCGCCGCTGCACAGGCCGTGCACGACAAACTGCTGCCAGCGATCGCCGAACTCTCGGCGGGACTGGCCGAGCTGTCGGCGCGTCACCAGCACCTGGTCAAGACCGGCCGTACCCACATGATGGACGCCACACCCATCACCTTCGGCCAGGAAGTCTCGGCGTTCGTCGCCCAGCTTGACTATGCCCAGCGCGCCATTCGTGCCAGCCTGCCGGCAGTGTGCGAGCTGGCCCAGGGCGGGACTGCGGTCGGTACCGGGCTCAATGCTCCGCACGGCTTCGCCGAAGCCATCGCCGCAGAGCTGGCGGCGCTTTCGGGCCTGCCCTTCGTCACCGCACCGAACAAGTTCGCCGCCCTGGCCGGCCATGAGCCGCTGACCACCCTGGCCGGCGCCCTCAAGACCCTGGCCGTGGCCTTGATGAAAATCGCCAACGACCTGCGCCTGCTCGGCTCCGGCCCACGGGCGGGGCTCGCCGAAGTACGCCTGCCGGCCAACGAACCGGGCAGTTCGATCATGCCCGGCAAGGTCAACCCGACCCAATGCGAGGCCTTGTCGATGCTTGCCTGCCAGGTGCTGGGCAACGACGCGGCGATCGGCTTTGCCGCCAGCCAAGGGCATCTGCAGTTGAACGTGTTCAAGCCGGTGATCATCCACAACCTGCTGCAATCGATCGAGTTGCTGGCCGACGGCTGCCGCAACTTCCAGCAGCACTGCGTGGCCGGGATCGAGCCGGATGCCGAGCAGATGGCCGCGCATCTGGAGCGAGGGCTGATGCTGGTCACCGCGCTCAACCCGCACATCGGTTACGACAAGGCTGCCGAGATCGCCAAGAAGGCCTACAGCGAGGGCAAGACACTGCGTGAGGCGGCGCTTGAGCTCAAGTACCTGACCAACGAGCAGTTCGACCAATGGGTGCGGCCAGAGAACATGCTGGCGCCCGGTGCAAAAGGCTGACCGTCAGTCCATGCAGCCCCGTTTGCGCCAGCTCTTTTACGGGAGCTGGCGCAGCCACGTCTGGTTCACTGAACCTGTGCCAATCGCGCACGCCGCGCACGCCAGCCGGCCATCAATGAAGGTCCCAACGCCACGAGGGCCGACCCCACCACCACCGTCACCGCCCCGACGTATCCCAGGGCGTTGATGTCTTCGGCCTGGACATAATCCGGCCACAGCACGGCCGCCGCGGCCACGGCGAGGAAAGTCACCAAAGGTGTGAGCGCCAAGGTCGCGCTCACTCGCGAGGCCTCCCAATGGGCCAGCGCCTCGGCGAACGCTCCGTACGCCACCAGGGTATTGAGGCAACACGCCAGCAACAGCCAGCCTTGCAGCGGGCTCAACTGCAATGCCTCCAATGGATGCGCCCAGGGCATCAGCAACAGCGCACAGCTCAGGTACATCACCATCATCACCTGCTGTGAATGCCACACCGTGAGCAGTTGCTTCTGGCTCAGGGCATAGAACACCCAGATGCTCGTGGCCAGCAGAATGGTCAACACGCCGGTGGTATAAACGCCCAACGAGGTCAGCAGCTCTTCGAGCCGCTGGTTGAAGAACAGCCCGAATCCAGCCAGCAGCACCAACAACCCAAGCCCCTGTCCCAGGCTGAAGCGCTCCTTGAAGACGAACACGCTGGCCACCAGCAACAACACCGGGCCAATCTGCACCACCAATTGTGCGGTGCCAGGGCTGAGCAGGTTGAGCCCGATTAGGTACAGCACGTAATTGCCCATCAGGCCGAAGACTGCCACGGCGATCAGGCCTGCGCCCTTGCGTCCAAGTTTGCGGACAGCCGGCAAGCGCCGATTGACCGCCAGCCAGGCGAACAGCAGGCAGCCAGAAACCGTGAGGCGATACCAGGTGACGGTGATCGGGTCCATCACCTGCAGGACTTGCTTGAGCTTGATCGGCAGAATGCCCCAGAGAAACGCGGTCAGCAGTGCCAGGAACAGGCCGTAGCCCCAGCGTCCGGAAGAAATGTGCATAGCGTCCTCGAATCAGGCCCTGCGGGTGGGGGTACTGGAAATTCTAAGGGCTTGGAGTACAGGGCTGGGGAAAAGTCGCGGGAAAAGAATTCATCGGGTCATTCCTTGCGGGCATGCCAGGATTTCCCCTGTCGCCTACGCTGGCCTTTTCGCCGGCAAACCCGCTGCCACAAGTGCACCGCTAGGCTGTGGAAGCGGGTTCGCTCGCCAAAATAGGTGACAGCCAAGCACTTACTTGCGGGATTTATGAAATGCTGCTTCCAGCGCCTCGTTGATGGTCTTGAGCACCTTCACCCGTGCCCAACGCTTGTCGTTGGCCTCGACCAAGGTCCAGGGCGCGATCTCGGTACTGGTGCGGTCGACCATGTCCCCCACCGCCTCTACGTACAGGTCCCACTTGTCGCGGTTGCGCCAATCGTCCTCGGTGATCTTGTAGCGCTTGAACGGGATCTGCTCGCGTTCCTCGAAGCGCTCCAGCTGCGTTTGCTGGTCGATCGCCAGCCAGAACTTCACCACCACGACGCCCGCGTTGGTCAGTTGCTCCTCGAAATCGTTGATCTCGCCATAGGCACGCATCCAGTCGGCCGGGGTGCAAAAGCCCTCCACCCGCTCCACCAGCACCCGGCCGTACCAAGAACGGTCGAAGATGGTGAACTTGCCTCGCGCCGGAATATGCCGCCAGAAACGCCACAGGTAAGGCTGGGCCCGCTCCTCCTCGGTGGGCGCGGCGACCGGTACGATGCGGTACTGACGGGGGTCGAGCGCCGCGGCCACCCGGCGGATAGCGCCGCCCTTGCCTGCCGCGTCATTGCCTTCGAACACCGCCACCAATGCATGGCGGCGCATCTGCTTGTTGCGCAGCAGCCCTGCAAGGCGAGCTTGTTCGGTGACCAGTTGCTCTTGGTAATCGTGTTTGTCCAGGCGCCGGCTCAGGTCCAACGCGCCGAGCAGGCTCTTCTGGTCGATGCTGCGCCCCAATGGCGCCACGTTGCCTTTGTGCTTGCTACTCGGATCGTTGGCCAGCGCCGCTTGCAGGCTCTCCAGAAGGATGCGCCCCACCGCCAGGCTACGGTAGTACGGATCGACCCCCTCGATCACATGCCAGGGCGCGTAGTCGCGGCTGGTGCGACGCAACACACGCTCGCCGAAACGCACGAAGCGGTCATAGGTTTGCGATTGCTGCCAGTCTAGCGGGCTAATGCGCCAGCTGTGCAAAGGGTCGTCCTTGAGCGCCTTAAGACGCGCCTTCATCTGTTTCTTGGACAGATGGAACCAGAACTTGATGATCAGCGCGCCCTCGTCGCAAAGCATCTGCTCCAGACGCTCGGCCCCGGTGATGGCCTGGTCGAGCACCGCATCCTTGAACAGACCATGGACCCGTCCCTGCAGCATCTGGCTGTACCAGTTGCCGAAGAACACACCCATGCGCCCTTTGGGCGGCAACGCCCGCCAGTAGCGCCAGGCCGGCGGACGGGCCAGTTCCTCATCGGTCTGCTGGTCGAAGGTGCGTACCTCGATCAGACGCGGGTCCATCCACTCGTTGAGCAGTTTGACCGTCTCGCCCTTGCCGGCGCCCTCGATGCCGTTGATCAACACGATCACCGGAAAGCGCGCCTGCTGCTTGAGTTCGTACTGGGCTTCGAGCAGCGCCTCGCGCAGGGCGGGTACTTCGGCCTCGAAAGCCTCCTTGTCGATGCTGTGACCAATTTCGGCGGATTCGAACATGAGTTGCCTTGGCTCCTTCAATGGATAACCAAGACTAGCGGATTGTGCGCCAGGCTTCAGGTCCAATCGCTGGCCACGTTCGGTTCTGTTCGGTTGGCGCAGCGACAGGTGCGTAAATGGCTTAAAATCGTCCTCCCGCGACATGCTGAGCCAACCATGCCTGACACCTTCTTACAGCACGCCCAGATCGACTGGGACGACCAGGGCCGCCCTCACTCGCGGCAGTACGACGACGTCTACTTTTCCAAGAACGAAGGCATCGAGGAAACCCAGCATGTCTTCCTCGAACAGAACCGCCTGCGTGAACGCTGCACCGCCCTGACGCCCCAGGACTGCCTGGTGATCGGCGAGACCGGCTTCGGCACGGGCATGAATTTCTACTGTGCCTGGCAGTTGTTCGCCGAACACGCCCCGCGGGGTGCGCGCCTGCATTTTGTCAGCGTCGAAAAGTACCCGCTCACCCGCGAAGACCTCGCCCGCGCGGTACAGCTGTGGCCACAACTCGAACCTTACTGGCAGCCGCTGCTGGCACAGTACGTGGCGGTACATGGCGGCTTCCAGCAGTTCAGCTTCGACCATGGGCGGGTGACCCTGACCCTGATGGTGGGCGATGCCCTGACGCAATTGCCTACGCTCGATGCGCAGGTCGATGTGTGGTTCCTCGACGGCTTCGCCCCGGCGAAGAACCCCGACATGTGGACGCCGGAGCTGTTCGCGCAACTGGCCCGGCTGTCCCGGCCCGGCACCACACTGGGCACCTTCACTACCACCGGCTGGGTGCGTCGTGGCCTGATCGCTGCAGGCTTTGCCATGCGCAAGGTGCCGGGTATCGGTAAAAAATGGGAGGTCATGCACGGCCAGTTCCAGGGCTGGCCCGCTGAGCAACCCGCCCCAGCCGAACCCGAACCTTGGTATGCCCGCCCTGCCCCTGTGCAAGGCCCGCGGCATGCCGTGGTCATCGGTGCCGGCCTTGCCGGTAGCGCCACGGCTGCCAGCCTCGCGGCCCGTGGCTGGCAGGTCAGCGTGCTGGAGCGCCACGACGCCCCGGCCCAGGAAGCCTCGGGCAACCCCCAGGGCGTGCTCTACCTGAAACTCTCGGCCCACGGCACGACGCTGTCGCAGATGATCCTCTCGGGCTTCGGCTACACCCGCCGTTGGCTGCAACAGCTGCAACGCGGACAGGACTGGGACGACTGCGGTGTGCTGCAATTGGCCTTCGACGACAAGGAAGCACAGCGCCAGGCCAAGCTGGCCGAGGCCTTCGACAGCACATTGCTGCACGTGCTCGATCAGGCCCAGGCCGAGTCGGTCGCAGGCGTGGCACTGCCTGCCGGTGGGTTGTTCTATCCCGAAGGCGGCTGGGTGCATCCGCCAGCGCTGTGCCAGGCGCAGCTGCAACATCCGCACATCGAGTTGCTGACCCACCAGGAGGTGATCGAACTGCGCAAAGTCGATGGCCGTTGGCAAGCGTGGGACGGTGAGCGCCTGCTGGCGAGCGCGCCAGTGGTGGTGCTCGCCGGTGCCGCCGAGATCCGCCGCTTCGAGGCCTGCGCCGAGCTGCCGCTCAAGCGCATCCGCGGGCAGATCACCCGCCTGCCAGCCACCGAGGCCAGCCGCGCCTTGCGCACCGTGGTGTGTGCCGAAGGCTACGTCGCGCCGCCGCGTGGCGATGAGCACACCTTGGGCGCAAGCTTCGACTTCCATAACGACGACTTGGCACCGACTGTCGCCGAACACCAGGGCAACTTGTCCCTGCTCGATGAAATCTCCACGGACCTGGCCGAGCGGCTCAATACCAGCGTGCTGGACCCCGCCCGGTTGCAAGGCCGAGCGGCGTTCCGCTGCACAAGCCCAGACTACCTGCCGATCGTAGGGCCCGTGGCGGATGCGCAAGCGTTCACCGACGCCTATGCGGTGCTCGCTAAAGACGCTCGACAGGTGCCGGACACGCCCTGTCCTTGGCTCGACGGGTTGTACGTGAACAGCGGCCATGGTTCGCGAGGGTTGATCACCACGCCCTTGAGCGGCGAGCTGGTCGCAGCCTGGGTGTGCGGTGAACCGCTGCCGCTGCCGCGCACGGTGGCGCAGGCGTGTCATCCGAACCGGTTTGCGTTGCGTCGGTTGATTCGCGGCAAATAGAGAGGCCGGGTTCACCGGCAACGGGGCCGCTAACCCATATAACGGATTGATCTAAAACTCTCACAACCCCCATGGGTCAGTTCCTTATGTGCCCCATTTCGGGGCGCATATTCCCCAACGGCAAAACCGGTAAGGACCTATGTGCGGATTAGCAGGAGAGTTACGTTTCACCCCCATCGACCAAGCCCCTCGCCCGGCGGACCTCGCCGCGGTAGAGCGCATCACCCATCACCTGGCGCCTCGCGGCCCCGACGCCTGGGGCTTCCACAGCCAGGGCCCGATCGCCCTCGGCCACCGGCGTCTGAAAATCATGGACCTGTCCGACGCCTCGGCTCAGCCCATGGTCGACAACACTTTGGGCCTGTCGATGGTCTTCAATGGCGCCATCTACAACTATCCCGAACTGCGCGAAGAGCTCAAAGCCCTGGGCTACCGCTTCTTCTCCGACGGCGACACCGAAGTGTTGCTCAAGGGCTATCACGCCTGGGGCGCAGCCTTGCTACCCAAGCTCAACGGCATGTTCGCCCTGGCCATCTGGGAACGCGACGCCCAGCGCCTATTCCTGGCCCGCGACCGTCTCGGCGTCAAACCGTTGTACCTGTCGCGCAACGGTGAGCGTCTGCGCTTCGCCTCCACACTCCCGGCGCTGCTCAAGGGCGGCGATATCGATCCGGTGATCGACCCGGTGGCGCTCAACCACTATCTGAATTTCCACGCCGTAGTGCCCGCGCCTCGTACCCTGCTGGCCAACGTGCAGAAGCTCGAACCCGGGACCTGGATGCGCATCGACCGCCACGGCGAGGTGCAGCGTGAGACTTGGTGGCAGTTGCACTACGGTCCGCGTCCGGATGAACAGCACCTGGACCTGGAAGACTGGACCACACGCGTGCTCGACGCCACCCGCGACGCCGTAGCCATCCGCCAACGGGCGGCGGTGGACGTCGGCGTGCTGCTCTCCGGCGGCGTCGATTCCAGCCTGTTGGTCGGCCTGCTGCGCGAAGTAGGGGTGGACGATCTGTCGACCTTCTCCATCGGTTTCGAAGATGCCGGCGGCGAGCGCGGGGACGAGTTCCAGTATTCGGACCTGATCGCCCGCCACTACGGCACGCGCCACCATCAATTGCGTATCGACGAGCGCGAGATCCTCGAACAGCTGCCGGCGGCGTTCCGCGCCATGAGCGAGCCGATGGTCAGCCATGACTGCATCGCCTTCTACCTGCTTTCGCGGGAAGTGGCCAAGCACTGCAAGGGGGTGCAGAGCGGCCAAGGCGCCGACGAATTGTTCGCCGGCTACCACTGGTACCCGCAGGTGGACGGCGCCGACGATGCCTATGAGGCCTATCGCACCGCGTTCTTCGACCGCGACCATGCCGAGTATCGCGACACGGTCCAGGCCCCGTGGCTGCTGGAAAGCGACGCGGCCGGCGAGTTCGTTCGCGAACACTTCGCCCGCCCTGGCGCCAGCGAGGCTGTGGACAAGGCCCTGCGCCTGGACAGCACCGTGATGCTGGTCGACGACCCGGTCAAACGCGTCGACAACATGACCATGGCCTGGGGCCTGGAAGCCCGCACACCGTTTCTCGATTACCGACTGGCGGAACTGTCGGCGCGCATCCCGGCCCGATTCAAACTGCCCGACGGTGGCAAACACGTGCTCAAGGCCGCGGCGAGACGGGTAATCCCACATGAGGTGATCGACCGCAAGAAGGGCTACTTCCCGGTGCCGGGTCTGAAGCACCTGCAAGGCGCCACGCTGGACTGGGTTCGTGAACTGCTGACCGACCCAAGCCAAGACCGAGGTCTGTTCAAACCGGCCATGCTCGATAGCCTGCTGAGCAACCCTCAGGGTCAACTGACGCCGCTGCGAGGCTCCAAGCTTTGGCAGTTGGCCGCCCTGAACCTCTGGCTCAGCGAACAAGGAATCTGACCGATGAAAGCGCAAACAGCCTATGGCCAGCGCCTGCTCCGCGGACAAGCCCCCTCCTACGAGCGCCTGCAGGCGCAATTGGCCGGTGACGGCAGCGAACCCCACGGCCAACCCCGTGCGGTACATTGCGGCTGGGGTCGGCTGCTGATCGGCCACACCTACCCGGACCCGGCCGTGCTCGCCGAGGCATTGCTCGACGAGCGCCCCGGCGAGCGAGACATCGCTCTGTATGTGGCCGCTCCCCAACAAGTGCTGGCCCAGGCCCCGCAACAGTTGTTCCTCGATCCTTCGGACACCCTGCGCCTGTGGTTCACCGACTACCGCCCTGCGCAACGCGTGTTCCGCGGATTTCGCATCCGCCGGGCCCAGGCCGACGCTGACTGGCATGCCATCAACGCCCTTTACCAAGGACGCGGCATGCTGCCGGTCAACCCAGAGCTGCTCACCCCCCATCACCTGGGCGGGCCGGTGTACTGGCTGGCCGAGGACGAGGACACGGGCGCTGTGATCGGCAGCGTCATGGGGCTGAACCACAGCAAGGCCTTCGATGACCCTGAACACGGCAGCAGCCTGTGGTGCCTGGCCGTCGACCCGCAATGCACCCGCCCAGGCGTAGGCGAAGTGCTGGTGCGTCATTTGATCGAGCACTTCATGAGCCGCGGCCTGGCCTACCTGGACCTGTCGGTGTTGCACGACAACCGCCAAGCCAAGCGCCTGTACAAGAAGCTGGGCTTTCGCAACCTGCCGACCTTTGCAGTCAAGCGCAAGAACGGCATCAACCAGCCACTGTTCCTCGGCCCTGGCCCAGAGGCTTCGCTCAACCCCTACGCCCGTCTAATCGTCGACGAGGCCTACCGGCGCGGCATTGACGTGCAAGTCGACGACGCCAGCGCAGGCCTGTTCACCCTGAGCCTGGGCGGGCGCCGTGTCCGTTGCCGCGAATCCTTGAGCGATCTGACCAGTGCCGTGAGCATGACCTTGTGCCAGGACAAACGTCTCACCCAGCACGTTCTGGACGCCGCCGGTCTGCGCGTGCCGGTTCAACAGTTGGCCGGTAATGCCGATGACAACCTGGCTTTTCTCGAAGAGCACGGCGCAGTGGTGGTCAAGCCGGTGGATGGCGAACAAGGCCAAGGTGTCGCAGTCAACCTGGGCACTCTGGAGGAGATCAACCAGGCCGTCGAGCAGGCTCAACGCTTCGACAGCCGGGTACTGCTCGAAAGCTATCACCCTGGTCTGGACCTGCGCATCGTGGTGATCGGCTTCGAAGTGGTGGCGGCAGCGATCCGTCACCCGGCCCAGGTGATTGGGGACGGCAAACACAGCATTCAGGCCTTGATCGAAGCCCAAAGCAGACGGCGCCAGGCTGCCACCGGAGGCGAAAGCCGTATCCCGCTCGATGAGGAGACCGAACGCACCTTGCGTGCGTCGGGCCTGGACTACGACAGCGTGTTGCCGGCTGGACAACGCCTTGCCGTGCGCCGCACCGCCAACCTGCACACCGGCGGCACGCTCGAAGACGTCACCGAGCGCCTGCATCCGGTGCTGGCAGACGCCGCCGTGCGCGCCGCGCGCGCCCTGGACATTCCTGTGGTGGGCCTGGACCTGATGGTGCGCGATGCCGAGCAGCCGGACTACGTGATCATCGAAGCCAACGAGCGGGTGGGCCTGGCCAACCACGAACCGCAACCGACCGCCGAGCGCTTCGTCGACCTGCTCTTTCCCCACAGCCAAGCACCGACATGAAACCGTGCACAAGGTAAACCGGCTCCCATTGGGCTCGGCGCAGCTCTGTGGGAGCGGGCTTACCCGCGAGAGAACAGCGTTAACCCAAGGAGTACCTGATGTCTAACGGACACCCCGAACCCGATCTCGAGTACCTCAAACGCGTGTTGCTGGAAATGCTCGCCATTCCTAGCCCCACCGGTTTTACCGACACCATCGTACGCTACGTGGCCGAACGCCTGGACGAATTGGGCATCCCCTTCGAACTGACCCGCCGCGGCACCATCCGCGCGACGCTAAAAGGCCGTCAGAACACGCCCGACCGCGCCGTCTCGGCGCATCTGGACACCATCGGCGCCAGCGTGCGCCAACTGCTCGATAACGGCCGTCTGGCCCTGGCCCCGGTGGGCTGCTGGTCCAGTCGATTCGCCGAAGGCAGTCGCGTCAGCGTGTTCACCGACACAGGCGTGTACCGCGGCAGTGTGCTGCCGCTGATGGCGAGCGGGCATGCCTTCAACACGGCCATCGATCAGATGCCGATCAGTTGGGAGCATGTGGAAGTGCGTCTGGACGCTTACTGCGCTACCCGCGCCGACTGCGAGGCACTGGGGATAGCCATCGGCGACTTCGTCGCCTTCGATCCGCTACCGGAGTTCACTGAAAGCGGTCATATCAGCGCGCGCCACCTGGACGACAAGGCTGGCGTGGCAGCACTGCTGGCAGCACTCAAGGCCGTGGTGGAGTGCGGCCAGCAACCGTTGATCGACTGCCACCCGCTGTTCACCATCACCGAAGAAACAGGCTCTGGTGCCGCGGCAGCGCTGCCTTGGGACGTGAGCGAGTTCGTCGGCATCGACATCGCTCCGGTGGCGCCCGGACAGGCCTCAAGCGAACATGCCGTGAGCGTGGCCATGCAGGACTCCTCAGGCCCTTATGATTACCACCTCTCACGGCACCTTCTGAAACTGGCTGGCGACCAGGACCTACCGGTGCGTCGTGACCTCTTCCGCTATTACTTCAGCGATGCCCATTCGGCCGTCACGGCCGGCCACGATATCCGCACCGCGCTGGTGGCGTTTGGTTGCGATGCCACCCACGGGTATGAGCGGACCCATATCGATAGCCTGGCTGCCCTGAGCCGCTTGTTGGCGGCTTATCTGCTCAGTCCACCGGTATTCGCCAGCGATTCGCACCCTGCAAATGCATCGCTCGAGCGCTTCAGCCATCAGCTGGAGCATGATGCCCAGATGGAAAGCGAGACAAGGGTGCCGGCGGTGGACAGCCTGGTTGGCAACAAGCCTTGAGCGCTTGGCGCGAGGAGGCACAGCACCTGAGGCAAGCCCTGCGCGATTGGCGTAGCATGCCCCCATCCCAGCCAAGACTTTGTGACCATGCTGATCCCCTACGACCAACTCGAAGCCGAAACCCTCACCCGTTTGATCGAGGACTTCGTAACCCGCGACGGCACCGATAACGGCGACGACACGCCCTTGGAAACCCGCGTACTGCGGGTCCGCCAGGCACTGGCCAAAGGTCAGGCGTTCATTTTGTTCGATCTTGAAAGTCAGCAATGCCAATTGCTGGCCAAGCACGAAGTGCCCAGGGAGCTATTCGACTGACTGCTTGCCCTGGCGCCGCTGCGCCAGGGCTTGTTTGACGCTGTCGCTGATCTCTTCCCGGTTTACCGTGATATCAGCAGGTGCCTTGATGCCCAGACGCACCTGTTCACTCCCTTGCACGGACAACACCCGAATCGTGATGTCGTCCCGGATCTTGATCGCCTGCCCCACCTGACGCCCTATCACCAACATGTCTGACCCTCCAATCCAACGGAAAACCAGAGACTGCCTGTGGCGCCTTCAACCGCACAACGTTACGCAGGTGAAATAGACGCATCCCACACAAACACGCGATTCCACCTACAGCCTTGTCTGCATCACCCTTGCTGCAACCGCGGCCCGAACACAATGAGGGTTGCACCGGCCACGCAGAGCAGTGCCCCTAGCCAGTCGCTGGCCATCGGCCGAGCCCGCTCCACCAGCGCCAGCCATAGCAATGAGGCAACGATATAGATACCGCCATAGGCGGCATAGGCACGGCCGGCATACGCCGCTTCGACACGGGTGAGAATCAGCCCGAACACCGTCAGGCTGGCCAGCGCAGGCGCTACCCACCAAGCGCTCTTGCCCAGGCGCAGCCAGAGATAAAATGCATAGCAGCCGCCAATCTCGAACAGCGCCGCCAAGAAAAACCATAGGTAATTGATCACACCGGTCATCCAGCCCATTTGAACGACGCATAGCATAACGGAGGCGGAAGCAAAGCATGGAGGGCTCTCAGGGGTTACCGTTCCATCGCAACCGCAGAAGTTCTCAGGCCAGCTCGATTTGTAATTCAGGATTCAATGCAAGCATTGCATGTAATAGTCTGATGTCATCAGTGGCATCAGCGCCTCTATTGTCTGGGGAATACAAGATCCCGGTGACGCCAACTTCTTTCGTCATCGTAAAATGTATTTTGGCGCACGGTCGGGTCACCACAAGGATTTCGTTATAATCCGAAAAAACACCGTGACCTCGGGTATGGTGCAATATCTCGAACGGCGGCTCGATGTGTCTGAAGCCACCCGCCCACATCATGTTTTGCTCGAACCCATTAAGCACTGCATCGGAAAACTCGTATCCATCGGCTGATGCATGGGTAGGAAAAAGTACATCCCGCGAGAACGTGCCGAGGATATTTTCAGGCGGCACATCCAATATAAAACCCACCGAATGACACATGGGTGTCACCTGAGACGAAATCTGCACAAAGCCTGCACGGTTCCTGCGCATGATACTGTGTGCCCACAGACGCCTGCGTATGACCAAAGACGTTGAAATCACATCCCAGGATCTAAAGACATCCTGTGCCCTGCCCGCTGACAGCGCGCCTGCCTGAAATCCATTCAAACAGAGCGTATGAACCAGGCATAGGCCATATTCTGAAAGCCGTCCCCACTCACGTAAATCGCGCTCGACCTGCTCGTCGAAGGAATACAACGGCGATGAACACGACGACCGTGGCTTGAATGCCGCCTTCGCCAAGCCCGCAGAGAGAGACTCTGCGCGCGATCGAAGTCTGAAACATCCCATGCGAAGAGCCTACTAGCAAGATTTTGCGCAAATGGTATGTACACTGACAGATCGAGTATGGCGGTGTATGAAAACAACCAGCGGCGAGGAAAATCGAGGCCGACAACCAGACTCATATGTATTCGACAGCTAAATCCGGATTAACCTGACACAACCTGTCTAGCATAAGCTGATCCCGCCTTTTGTCTCGGATGAAAGCGTTTCCATGCTGCGAGTAAATAATGCCTTGCACCCTAACCTCTTCCGTCGCCGAAAAGTGCACCCTGACATTGGGTCGGGTAACGACCAATATCTCGTTGTACACGGCACTTGGCGTGATGGTTTTCTTCAGGATCTCGGCAGGTGACTCAATCTTGGTAAACAGGTCTTCATTGAAAAGTTTTCCTTTTGCCGTTCGCCTTGCCAGTATTCGAGATGCAAATTCGTAGTGTGCCGCCGGCGCATGAGTCGGAAAGAAAACATCATACTCGTGAGTACCTAATATATTTTGGGGAGGTACTTTTAAAATCAGCCCCAGATTGGCGTACAGACAATTGCAGCTATCGATCTGTCGAAGAATCCGGTTTGGGAGATTGTGTGCTTGGGCCTGTCGCCGGATACGATTACGTGCAATCATGGACGTGGAAATTACGTCCCACCCCCTCAACACATCCTGCGCTCTTCTTTGGAATAACTCGCCCCCAAAAGAGCTAATGCCCAAAGCATGCACCAGACACAGCCCATACTTCGAAATGTCCCCCCACGCCTCCAAATCACTTTCCACTTTTTCGTCGAAAGAGAATCTAGGCGTAAAGGATGCTCGCGTTGAACTGAAAGCCGTCTTGGGCTCTGCAACCGAAAGGCAATTCAGTCTTCGTATAACCTGGGATACTTTCATCCAACCTCTCAAGAATACTATGCAAAGGCATCAAACGTGCCCAAACTTCAAACAAACAATGTTCACACCGGAGTTTCAGGCGGCAGTACGGCGCCCCGCACCATCATTAGCTTTCTTCCGACCTTTAACGCCTCGCCGGCGCATAGGGCCCCCTGAAGTAATTCGCCGTATGAAAACCCAACCACAACTTCCGATTTTCATGGGAAAACTCGGATTGCGTGTCCTTCGAAAGCACCACGATATCTTTGGCGATGACTCTCTGCGTGACAACACCATGTACATGTTGGTTGGGTTTGCCCATGATCAAAACTTCATTATGCTGCCAACGGGTCGATTTCATTAGCGTTTTTGGTGTAACAACGTTGAAGGAGGCATCCGTCTGAGACGTAATATCTGGACCTTCAACACTGAATAATCCATTGTTTGCCAATATGAATTTTTGCTGGTTGATTCGGGTACGAGTCATCATCGGTGCCGCCGCAGCACGTAGGATATTTTGCGGCGGCACGTCGAGCACAATACCAAGTTCCTCCGGCATACCGGAAAATAAATGCCCGTCCCTATTCATTCGCCGATAGCTTTTCCGTTGCTTTTCGATGTCGCTCGGATTGACCAATGACGTGGACAGTACCCAATGACGATCAATCCACTGTTGGATGACTGGCAATGCATAGCCACATAAAGCCGTGATGGAGGTGAAGGGGCACACCAGCATCATGCCTTGGCGGTCGAGATTCTCCCACTGCGATAAAACCTGCTGCATCGCGGTGTGATTGGAATATAGTTTTCGCTCTTTCGCTTTTGAAACCATCGCTCAGATTCACACTGTTCGCCAAGTCAGGCTTACCCTTCCTCGACTGGAAGATCGGGATTCAATTCGCGCAAGCGCTGAAGCACCTCGGCTTCCGACGGACTGAGACCACAACTTCCTTGAGTGTAAATAATACCCTTCACTTCAACGTTCTTCGTTTCCGAAAAGTGCAACCTGACATGAGGGCGGGTCACCACGAGAATCTCGTTATACTTAGTACCCGGCATCTCTTTCCCGGTCCTTTCCATTATCCTGCGCGGCGACTCAATCTGAGTATATGCCCCTCCTAATACCGGACGCGCTGTACTTCTGTCGCCTAAAACTGCACTCGCAAACCTGTAGTCTTTTGCCGGTTCATGCGTTGGGAAGAAGACGTCCGTTGGGAAGGTTCCCAGAATATTTTCTGGCGGTACCTGTAGAATCAACGCGACATTTGCATACATCGTCGGAGGCTTCCTTAGCAGCCGGGCGATCTTTGGATCCCGATTGCGGATCTGCACTTGCGCCCATGGCCGTCTGCGACTGATCAACGACGTTGAAATGACATCCCACCCGCTCAAGACGTGCTGTGCGCGCCCTTGGAACAGCTCACTGTCGTCCAGCGCGTGCTCGCCCACGGCATGCACCAAGCACAGCCCCATCTCGGAAATACGCCCCCATTTTTGCAAATTTTTTTCGACTTTCTTGTCAAAAGAATATGCTGGATAGGCAGTCGCCGGTTTGAAGGTAAAAGCAGCTTTGGAATCCTTTCCCGATAGCGCTTCGAATCTCGAACTGACGCGTATTTTATTCAATCACCCCACATGACACCTCGTATTAGCCCACGCCTTAGACCTGTACAACACCAAGCCCTGGATTCAACTGACGAAGGCGACTTATAAAATCCAACCGTTCGAAACTCGATCGGTCCCGATTATTTTCCGCAACCTCGAATTTAGGCGCATAAAGAATACCGCGCACCCTGATCGGTTGCGTCATCGTGCAATATATATTCACATTAGGTTTGCCGACGACCAGCACTTCATTATGAAACGCCGTTCGCCCAATGATGTCGCTTGGCGGAACGACCTTATTATATTTCTCCACCAGCCTTTGCGAAAATAGCTTGGAGACACCGTTGAGTATTGCATCGGCAAACTTAAAATCCTTACTGGGTAGGTGCGTCGGAAACATGACATCTTCCGGGAAGGTTCCCAGAATATTTTGCGGCGGCACTTCCAGAATGAAACCCAGCTCGCCGAACAGCTGGGTTGGAATGGCTGATCCTGTATTGTTATAGCGGCGTCTGTACCTGAAGACCCGCAGGGATTCCACCAGACTGGTGGAGAAGACATCCCACGACTTGAAAACGTCTTCGGCCCGTCTCTTTGAAAGGTCGCCTCTTTCGAACTTATCCAGGTCGAAAGCATGCACGAGAAATCTGTTCTGCTCCGCCAGTCGCTCCCATTGTCCCAGGGCGTGCTCGACACTTTTATCATAAGAGTATTTGGGGTGCAGCCGCCCCGCGTCGCTCAACCTGCCCATCGATAGTTCAAGTGCCCGTTCGTATATGATGGCACGTCAGCATGTATGAACGCACCGCACCTCTACAATTCCTCAACAAGGTCTTACATGGAATAGACTTCAAGGCCTGGATTCTGCACTCGCAGCAGCCTAATCAAATTAAAATCTTCACGCAGTTTTTCACTATCGTTCCGATTGACAATTACCACACCCTTTACGTTGATTTTGCGCGTCTGGGCAAAATGCACATGCGTGTTGGGCCGACCAATGACCAGTACTTCATTGCCAACATTTTTGTACTTGAGCAGCTCCTCCGGTGTCATAATTTTGCGATACCCGCCTTTGATTATCTTTCCGCTCTGGCTAATACCCGCCTCTATGCTGTGGGCCAACTGATACTTAGAGGTCCGTCCATGAAACGGCAGCCCGACAGGCCGAGTAAACGTCCCGAGAATATTTTGAGGATTTATGTCCAGAATCAGGCCAACCCCGCGAGTCCACGGTACCGAGGCAGGGTTGCCATACGAAGCCAATGAGGTGGAAAACACATCGCACTCCTCGATAACATCCTCCGCTGTTCGCCGACTCAGATCACTGCTCAAGAAACACTCCAGCGTCACGGGATGTGCCAAGAAAAGGTCGCGATCATCCAAGTCTTCCCACGTTGTCAATCGCTGTTCCAATTTGGGGTCGAGGGAATATTTTGGCGTGCATGCCTTGCCATGCATATTGACCTTGGTGTTGGCGGGTCGCCGCCGCAGCAAAGACGACGTAGCAGTTGCCAACTTGGACTTCAAATCAGTCATGAGTCTCTCACTTTCAGATTTTGTTCAAACAGATAATATTCGACCATTCGCCACTTCGATTGATCGGCGATTGATCACGTCTCGACAGTCTTAAACAACACTAAGCGGCAACGTCGGATTTAACTCACACAACCTTCGCAGCAACGCAACCCTTTCCCAAGGCAGGTCACGCAAAGACAACTCGCAATTCTGATGGTGGAGAATACCGACGACCTTGATGGGCTTGGTCATTGCGTAGTGCAACTTGAATCCCGGCCTGCCCACGACGAGAACTTCACTGTATATATAAATCTTCGACGCCACCCACTCAGGCGTCTCGATACGATTGTAGCCGCCTTTTATATAAACGCGTCGCCCCAACGGCTTGTCTTTATAGGCCGAACGCCCAGACAATACGGATCGGGCAAACTTATTCTTCTCACCCGTTTCATGGGTGGGAAAGTACACATCCCCCCTGAAAGTACCCAAGATATTTTCAGGCGGGACCTCCAATATCAATCCAATCGCGGCAAACGTTCCGAGTGGCGCCTGTTGCCTTCCAGCTTTACCGCTCGGACAGGCTATCAAGGAGGTCGAGAACACGTCCCACCGCTGGAATACCTCCTCAGCGGGCCTTCTCGTCAATTCACTCGAGAGGCCATGGTCAGTCCTGATCGCGTGCACCAGGCAAAGGCCCTCATGGGGCGCTTTTACACATTGAAGCCCGTTGCATGACTGATGCCTGGATGTAGGTTTCGTCTGACACGCCAAGCGGATGTTTCCTATTACGTTTGGGAGGTGTCCGACTAGACGAAGAGACTCTATGCGTAACTTGATGTCCTATTTCCGCCAGGAGCTGCAGTTGCTCGCGCAGCAGGGAAAGTATTTTTCCCGACGGTTTCCGGGTGTCGCCCAGGCATTGGGTATGTCAAAAGGCAATTTCGACGACCCGCATACCGCACGGCTGATGGAGTCGTTCGCGCTGTTGACCGCGCAACTGCACCAGCGGCTGGACGAGGATGTCCCTGAAATCGCCAACGGCGTGATGCAAAACCTTGCGCCACAACTGCTCAGATCCTTTCCCTCGTCGTGCATCGTGCAGTTTCAGCCGGATGTCCAGCAAGGGGGCATGACCCAGGTGCGGAACATCCCGGCAGGGTTCGAGCTGCAGAGCAATCCCATCGACGGGCAGACCTGTCGGTTCCTGACCCATTACCCCTTGCGGATCTGGCCGGCCCGAGTCGATGACGCGTGCCTTGCGCAGTCACACCTGGATGATACGTGGCAGTTGCGTTTGTCAGTGCAACCCTGGCCAGGGAGTGTCATCCGCGAAAACCATCTGCGCGTTTGGCTGGAGGGCAGCGAAGAACTGGTGCATACCCTGCTGGCCCAGTTGTGCGCGCATGTCCAGCACATCACGGTGCGTCACGCTGGCAAGCGCTTCGATTTGCCAGTGCAGCGCCTTCGACACGTGGGATTCGAGCAAGACGAGCTGTTGTTGCACAAGCAGGCGCGGACCGCGCCGACCCATAGCCTGATGCTGGACTTCGCGCAGTTCGCGCAACGCTTTCATTTCCTGGATCTGCCATTGCCGGAAGAGACAAGTCTTGCCGGGCCGGAGCCCTTTGAATGGGAAATCACGTTCCGGCGCAATTGGATGGCGCCTGCATTGGCTGCTATCGCACCTTTGGTGAGCCCGTCATCGACGCGCTGGGTACCCTGGTGAGTTGTCGGATCGCATCCGCCGGAATCGACCGCTTCATTCACGGGTATGTCAGCAGCGTCAATCAGTGCGAGTACGGGGTCGAAGCGGGAAGTGTGGGCAATCTGGCTTACCTTTTTAACGAGACTGGTCCCAATGAAACTGCGAAACGTCCTATGGGATTGCGAAATTTCTCATAGCCAATAAAAACGCCCCGACTGGCGGGGCGTCATTGGCAGAAGCAAGACCTTAGTGGGAAACCGCGCCACTGGCCCCCAGACCGGTCTGCGAACGGACGAACTGCGGGAAGAACAGCGCGCGCTCGTCTTCGGCAGCCTTGGACTTGTCGGTCACCGAGAAGAACCAAATACCGGCAAAGGCGATGAGCATGGAGAACAGCGCCGGGTACTCGTACGGGTAGATGGCTTTTTCATGGCCGAGGATTTGCACCCAGATGGTTGGGCCAAGGATCATCAAGCCGACCGCGCTGACCAGGCCCATCCAACCACCGATCATGGCGCCGCGGGTGGTCAGCTTCTTCCAGTACATCGAGAGCAGCAACACAGGGAAGTTGCAGCTGGCGGCGATGGAGAAGGCCAGGCCCACCATGAAGGCGATGTTCTGGTTCTCGAACAGGATGCCCAGGCCGATCGCCAGTACGCCCAGGGCGATGGTGGTGATCTTCGACACACGGATCTCGTCCTTGTCGTTGGCCTTGCCCTTGCGCCATACGCTGGCGTACAGGTCATGGGACACCGCCGAGGCGCCGGCCAAGGTCAGACCCGCCACTACCGCCAGGATGGTGGCGAAGGCCACTGCGGAGATGAAGCCCAGGAACACGCTGCCGCCCACGGCATTGGCCAGGTGCACCGCCGCCATGTTGTTGCCGCCGATCAGGGCGCCAGCAGCGTCCTTGAAGTCCGGGTTGGTGCTCACCAGCAGGATCGCGCCGAAGCCGATGATGAAGGTCAGGATGTAGAAGTAACCGATGAAACCGGTGGCGTAGAGCACGCTCTTGCGCGCTTCCTTGGCGTCGCTGACGGTGAAGAAGCGCATCAGGATGTGCGGCAGGCCGGCAGTGCCGAACATCAGCGCCAGACCCAGGGAGAACGCCGAAATCGGGTCCTTGACCAGGCCGCCCGGGCTCATGATCGCCTCGCCCTTGGCGTGGACCTTGATCGCCTCGGAGAACAGGGTATTGAAGTCAAAGCCTACGTGCTTCATCACCATCAGCGCCATGAAGCTTGCGCCGGAGAGCAGCAGCACGGCCTTGATGATCTGTACCCAGGTAGTGGCCAGCATGCCGCCGAACAGCACATACAGGCACATCAGGATACCCACCAGAATCACCGCGACGTGGTAGTCCAGGCCGAACAGTAGCTGGATCAGCTTACCGGCACCGACCATCTGGGCGATCAGGTAGAACGCCACGACCACCAGAGAACCGGAAGCCGACAGCGTGCGGATTTCCTTCTGCCCGAGGCGATAGGAAGCCACGTCGGCGAAGGTGTACTTGCCCAGGTTGCGTAGGCGTTCGGCAATCAGGAACAGGATGATCGGCCAGCCGACCAAAAAGCCGATCGAGTAGATCAGGCCGTCATAGCCGGAGGTGAACACCAGCGCGGAAATCCCCAGGAAGGAGGCTGCCGACATGTAGTCACCGGCAATCGCCAGGCCGTTCTGGAAGCCCGTGATGCGACCGCCCGCGGCATAGTAGTCCGAGGCCGACTTGTTGCGCTTGGAGGCCCAGTAGGTAATACCCAGGGTAAAGGCGACGAAGGCGACGAACATCGCGATCGCCGAGACGTTGAGCGGCTGCTTGTGCACCTCGCCGGTCAGGGCATCGGCGGCCCACACGGCGGGTGCGAAAGCGCCGCATGCCAGGACGGCCAGGGCTTTGGCTTGGCGGATCATTGTTGCGCCTCCTTGAGGATCTCTTTGTTCAGCTCATCGAATTCGCCATTGGCGCGACGCACGTAGATAGCGGTCAGGACAAATGCCGCAACGATCAGGCCGACGCCCAAGGGAATGCCCCAGGTGATCGACGAGTCAGGGCTGAGTTTGGAGCCCAGGATCTGCGGGCCATAGGCGATGAGGAGGATGAAGCCGCAGTAGAGACCGAGCATGATCGCCGAAAGAATCCAGGCGAAACGCTCGCGCTTGGTGACCAGTTCCTTGAAGCGCGGACTGTTCTGTATCGATTGGTAGATGCTGTCGTTCATTGTTTTTGTCCTAGCAGCAACGCAAATAAGGGAGAACCCGCCCTTACTTTATTCTGCCGATGGACACCAACCAGACGACCTTAGTCTTAGATGCAACGGTGTTTTACAGATTGCGTAACAAATTCGCGGGTAAACCCGCTCATACAGGCCTGTGCAATACCTGTAGGAGCGGGTTTACCCGCGAAAACAGCAGAGTCGACTACAGAGTCTGATTACTTGCCGGTCCACTCCTTCACGCGCTCTGGGTGCTTGGCAACCCAATCCTTGGCCGCGGCATCGGGCTTGGCACCTTCCTGGATGGCCAGCATGACCTCGCCGATCTCATCCTTGGACTGCCAGTGGAAGTTCTTCAGGAACTCGGCCACTTCTGGCGCCTTGGTCGCCAGTTCCTTGCTGCCGATGCTGTTGACGGTTTCGGCGGCACCGTACACACCTTTCGGATCTTCAAGGAACTTGAGTTTCCATTTGGCGAACATCCAGTGCGGCACCCAGCCGGTCACGGCAATGGATTGCTGCTTGGCGTAGGCGCGGCCCAGTTCGGCAGTCATCGCCGCGCCGGAGCTGGCCTGCAGTTTGTAACCGTCCAGGGCGTAGTCCTTGATGGCCTGGTCGGTCTTGAGCATCACGCCGGAACCGGCGTCGATGCCAACGATCTTGTGCTTGAAGCTTTCATCGGTCTTGAGGTCGGCAATGCTGGCAGCCTTGACGTACTCCGGCACGATCAGGCCGATCTTGGCATCCTTGAAATTAGGGCCGTAGTCGACCACCTTGTCCTTGTTCTTGCCCCAGTATTCCCCATGGGTGACCGGCAGCCAGGCCGACAGCATGGCGTCGAGCTTACCGGTGGCCACACCCTGCCACATGATGCCGGTGGCGACGGGCTTGAGGTCCACGTCATAACCGAGTTTCTGCTTGATCACTTCGGCGGCCACATAGGTGGTTGCCACACTGTCGGACCAACCATCCACGTAACCTATGCTTACTTCTTTGGCCATTGCCTGTGCAGCGCTCACGGCCAAAACCAGGGCTGTCCCCACACCCAGGAAACGTCGCATTTTTGTAAACGTAGCCATCAAAGCATCCCCTCGTCAGGTCTCGGAAGTTGCATCATCATCCTCACACCATAGCCGACCTGCTCTGAGCACGACCTTTACCGACCGATAAACGACAGCAAATCGCCATCAATCACTGAGCCATCATGCGCCCTGCGTGATCCTTGCATGGTGAATGCTTGATCTAGAGCGTTTGCGGCTATCATCTAGCCCTTTGCACCTGACGACGGACCGCCCGATGCCCAGCAGCACACGCCTTCTGCCCCTCTACCTGATCGCCTGCTTGTTCGCCCTGATCGGGCTCGGGTCGCTCTGGTACGGGCTTGGCAAGCCTGTGCACCTGCCCGATGCGGCCAGCCCTACGCACAAATTGCAGTGCGCCTCCTATACGCCGTTCGACAAGGACCAGTCGCCGTTCGACCAACCCTTCCGCTTGCGTCCGGCCCGCATGGACGCGGACCTTGCGCTGCTGGCCGAGCGATTTGAGTGCATCCGCACCTACTCGATGACCGGTCTCGAGGCGATTCCGGGCCTGGCGCGCAAACATGGGCTGAAGGTGATGCTTGGCGCCTGGGTCAATGCCAACCCGGTGGACACCGATAAGGAAGTCGACGCGCTGATTGCCTCGGCCAACGCCAATCCGGATGTGGTCAGCGCCGTGATCGTTGGTAACGAGGCATTACTGCGCAAGGAAGTGACCGGCGACCACCTGGCTGGCTTGATCGCTCGGGTCAAAAGCCAGGTGAAGGTACCGGTGACCTATGCCGACGTCTGGGAATTCTGGCTGCAGCATCCGCAGATAGCACCGGAGGTGGATTTTCTCACCATCCACCTGCTGCCCTACTGGGAGGACGACCCCCGCGGCATCGACGATGCCTTGGCCCATGTGGCCGATGTGCGCCGACAGTTCGGCGCACGCTTTGCCCCCAAGGACATTCTCATCGGCGAGACCGGCTGGCCCAGCGAAGGGCGCCAGCGTGAAACCGCCACACCAAGCCGAGCCAACGAAGCACGCTTCATCCGTGGTTTCGTTGCATTGGCCGAAGCCAACGGTTGGCGCTACAACCTGATCGAAGCCTTTGACCAGCCCTGGAAGCGCGCCAGCGAGGGAGCAGTTGGCGGTTACTGGGGGCTGTACGACGCCGACCGTCAGGATAAGGGCGTGCTCGAAGGACCGGTGAGCAACCTGCCGTACTGGCCGCAGTGGTGGCTGGCAGGTGTGCTGCTGTTTGCGGCCACCTTGCTGCTGGCTGGACGACCTGGCAATCGGCACGCGGCCACGCTGCTGCCGCTGCTGGCCGCGCTGGGCGCGGCAAGCCTGGGGTTGTGGGGCGAGCTGGTGCGCACGAACGCACGCTTCACCGGCGAGTGGGTGTGGGCAGGATGGCTGGCCGGGCTCAACCTGGTAGTGCTGGCCCATGGCGCGCTGGCACTGGCCGCTCGCGGCGGCTGGCGCGAGCGTCTGTTCGCCTGGCTGGAACGTCACGCCCGATGGTGGCTGCTGGCGGCGGGTTTCGCGGCGGCGGTGAGCATGCTGGCGATGGTGTTCGACCCGCGTTATCGCAGCTTCCCAACGGCGGCACTGGTGCTGCCGGCAGTGGTCTACCTGGCGCGCCCCGTGGCGGCGCCCAGGGCTGAGATCGCGTTGCTGGCGCTCATTGTAGGGGCCGGGATCGCACCGCAGTTGTTCATAGAAGGAGTGAACAATGTCCAGGCGTGGGGCTGGGCGGTTGTCAGCGCGGCGATGGTCGCAGCGTTGTGGCGCAGTCTGCGCAAAAACCAAGAGGTGCCTTCACGGTAAACCCGCTCCCGCAACGCCCGCGGTGATTCGTACGGGAGCGGGTTTACCCACGAACAAAATCCCGGGTCTAGTTCGCAGGCTGCCGAACCAACCGCAACCCCGCCAGCACCACCGCGAATACTGCAATGCTCGCGGTATACAACACCAAAGCAGGAATCCCGAACAACAGCCCCAGCACCGCCAGCCCCCACCCGCCCCGCCCCGGCACCCACTGCGCCAGCAGCGAAATACCCAGCGCGCCCCAGGCCAGCACCTGATGATGGATGCCCAATCCCAGCAACGAGCGGGCCTGGCATTGCCAGTACCCCTGCGCCGCGCTGCACAGCCCGACCCAGCGGGCATCCTCCATCAGCCCGTAACGCACTCCATAGCTGGCCGCCAGCCACGCCGACAGCAACAGCAGGAACAGGGCGATGGGCAACGAGCGGGCCATGGGAACTCCAAGGGGTTGAAAACAAACGCCAGCATAAACGCCCGTGCCTACCTTGCAAGGCAAAATCCGCGCATGACGGCTATGTTCCAAGGATGACCGTTTGCCGCGCCGTAGACTGTCGCGGCAACATCTGGCACGACAAAGAACACTGCGGCAGGCAACTTTGCCCTGCCTATCATGGTCCTAGGTAGCGATTTGCCTTACGTACTTTCTTGGGGGATCCCATGCTTCGACCCTTGTGCCTCGTCGCCTCGCTCTGCGGCCTGCTCCTGGCCACAGCCGCCTCGGCGCGGGATATCGACGCCGCGAGCTATGGCTATCCGCTGACCAATCCGTTCGAGGCCACCATCGCCACCACGCCGCCAGAGCAGCGCCCGACGCTGCCCAACGACGAGGACATCAGCCAATCCGACTACAGCCTCAACCTGCGACCGGAGCGAGCCTTCACGCTGCCGGACAACTTCTGGCCCGTGCGCAAGCTCAAGTACCGTCTGGCCCGCCAGGATCACGAAGCACCGCTGATCTTCCTCATCGCCGGCACCGGCGCGCCCTATTCCAGCAGCATCAACGAATACCTCAAAAAGCTCTTCTACCAGGCGGGCTTCCATGTGGTGCAACTGTCCTCGCCCACCAGTTGGGACTTCATGAGCGCTGCCTCGCGCTTTGCCACGCCGGGCGTGAGCAAGGACGATGCCGAGGATCTGTATCGCGTCATGCAGGCCGTGCGTGCCCAACACCCGCGCCTGCCGGTGAGCGAGTTCTACCTCACCGGGTACAGCCTCGGAGCCCTCGACGCAGCCTTCGTCAGCCACCTGGACGAGACCCGGCGCAGCTTCAACTTCAAGCGGGTGCTGCTGCTCAACCCCCCGGTCAACCTCTACACCTCGGTCAGCAACCTGGACAAGCTGGTGCAAACCCGGGTCAAAGGCATCGATCGCAGCACCACGTTCTATGAGCTGATGCTCGAAAAGCTCACCCTGTACTTCCAGCAGAAGGGCTACATCGACCTCAACGAGGCGCTACTCTACGACTTCCAGAAGTCGCGCCAACACTTGTCCAACGAGCAGATGGCCATGCTGATCGGCACCTCGTTCCGCTTCTCGGCGGCCGACATCGCCTTCACCTCCGACTTGGTCAACCGCCGTGGTCTGATCACTCCGCCGAAATTCCCGATCACCGAAGGCAGCAGCCTCACGCCGTTCTTCAAGCGTGCGCTGCAGTGCGATTTCGAGTGCTACATCACCGAGCAGGTGATCCCGATGTGGCGAGCCCGCACCGATGGCGGCAGCGTGCTGCAACTGATCGACCAGGTGAGCCTCTACGCACTGGCCGACTACCTGCGGGAGAGCCCCAAGATCGCCGTGATGCACAACGCCGACGACGTCATCCTCGGCCCTGGCGATATCGGCTTCCTGCGCAAGGTGTTCGGTGATCGCCTGACGCTCTACCCTCATGGCGGCCATTGCGGCAACCTCAACTACCGCGTCAACAGCGATGCGATGCTGGAGTTCTTCCGTGGTTAACAAATTGCTGCTCGTCACCGCCCTGCTCGTCGCCGGCAACGCCCTGGCAGCCGAGACAGCGCCCCGCACCAGCGTGGTGGAAGCCGACAAGGCCGACTCCCCGACCGTCGAGCCCGACGGCTTCCTCGACCCGCTGCGCGAACTGAAATTCAACCCAGGGCTCGACCAGCGCGAGTTCGAACGCTCCACCCTGACCGCGCTGAATGTCTATGACCCGCTGGAGTCGATGAACCGGCGCGTGTATCACTTCAACTACCGCTTCGACCAGTGGGTGATGCTGCCGGTGGTCGACGGCTATCGCTACGTCACTCCACGCTTCGTACGCACCGGGGTAAGCAACTTCTTCAACAACCTGGGCGATGTGCCCAACCTGTTCAACAGTCTGTTGCAACTCAAGGCCAAGCGCTCGGCCGAGATCACCGCACGTCTGATGTTCAACACCCTCATAGGCGTAGGTGGATTGTGGGATCCGGCGACCAAGATGGGCCTGCCGCGCCAGAGCGAAGACTTCGGCCAGACCCTTGGGTTCTATGGGGTGCCTGACGGGCCTTACATCATGCTGCCGATCCTGGGGCCGTCGAACCTGCGCGACACTGCCGGGCTGGCGGTGGACTATGTGGGTGAACGGGAGGCGAACTTCCTCAATGTTGCCGATGCCAGCAGCGATCACCCGGAAATCACTGTGCTGCGGGCAGTGGACAAGCGCTACACCACCAACTTCCGCTACGGGCAGCTGAACTCACCTTTCGAGTACGAGAAGGTGCGCTACGTATACACCCAGGCACGCAAGCTGCAGATCGCCGAGTAGATCCTTCACCCCTTCGCGGGCAAACCCGCGCCCACACGTAGGAAACTGGTGGGCGCGGCCCTCGTCGGCATCAAGGCGGATTCAACCCCAGGAATTGACACAGTTCCCGCCGCTTGGCCAAAGCATCCTTACGCCCAAGCTCGATCAGTTCACTGCAATAGCTGGCCTCGAACAACAAGTAGCTCAACACCCCCGCGCCACTGGTACGGGTCGCCCCCGGCCCACGCAGGAACAGACGCAGCGCCGCCGGCAGTTCGCGGCGATGGCGCGCTGCGATTTCGTCCAGCGGCTGACTGGGCGCTACCACCAACACATCGATCGGTGCCAGACCCAGGCGCCGGGCATTGAGGTGTGCCGGCAGCAGGTGGCTGAGGTGGTTCAGGCGTTGGAGCAGCTCGATATCATCCTCGAGGCTGTCGATGAACGTGCTGTTGAGCATGTGCGCGCCGATTTGCGCAAGGCTGGGCTGCTGGCCACTGAATACCCGCTGGTTTGGCATCGGTGCCGAAGGCCGCTGCGGGTTGCCACTGACCCCTACCACCAGCACCCGGCTGGCGCCAAGATGCAGCGCTGGGCTGATCGGCGCCGACTGGCGCACCGCGCCATCGCCGAAGTACTCCTCGTCGAGCTTGACCGGGGCGAACAGCAACGGAATCGCCGAGCTCGCCAACAGGTGCTCGATGGTCAGGGAAGTCGGGACGCCAATGCGCCGATGGCGCAACCAGGGCTCGATGGTGCCGCGCCCCTGATAGAACGTCACCGCCTGGCCGGACTCATAGCCGAAGGCAGTGATGGCCACTGCCCTGAGTTGCTCGGCAGCCAGGGAATGGCCGATTCCATCAAGATCCAGATGTGATTGCAGCAGGCCCCGCAAGGGGCTGCTGTCGAGCAGCGCCACCGGGACCTGACCGCCGACCCCCAACAAATTGTGGCTGACGAAGCGGCTGGCCTGGCGGATGACACCGGGCCAGTCGCTGCGCAGCACAAGGTGGCTGCGAAAGTTCTGCCAGAAGGTCGTCAGCCGCTGTACCGCCTCGGTGAAGCGCGTAGCCCCGCTGGCCAGGGTGACGGCGTTGATGGCGCCAGCCGAGGTCCCGACGATCACGGGGAACGGGTTGGCCGCGCCCGGCGGCAGCAACTCGGCGATACCAGCCAGCACCCCCACCTGGTAGGCAGCACGGGCGCCGCCGCCGGAGAGAATCAGGCCTGTGGTGGGGAGTGGCGCCATCGTTGTCACTCGCGATCAGCGCTTTTTCTTGTCATAAAGCCGCGGCTCTCCCGGCGGACGCGACTTGAAACGCCGGTGGGCCCACAGGTACTGCTCCGGACATTCCCGCAGCACACCTTCGACCCATTGGTTGATACGCAGGCAATCGGCCTCTTCGGTCTCGCCGGGGAAGTCCTCCAGTGGTGGGTGAACGACCAAACGATAGCCGCTGCCATCCTCCAGGCGCTTCTGGGTGAAAGGGATCACCCGGGCCTTGCCCAGGCGGGCGAACTTGGTGGTCGCCGTGACGGTTGCGGCCTGAATGCCGAACAACGGCACGAAGATGCTCTGCTTGGCGCCGTAGTCCTGGTCCGGCGCGTACCAGATGGCGCGGCCGCCGCGCAGCAGCTTGAGCATGCCGCGCACATCGTCGCGCTCCACCGCCAGCGAATCGAGGTTGTGGCGCTCGCGACCACGGCGCTGGATGTAGTCGAACAGCGGGTTACCGTGCTCTCGGTACATGCCATCGATGGTATGGGCCTGGCCCAGCAGGGCGGCGCCGATCTCCAAAGTGGTGAAATGCACAGCCATCAGGATGGCACCCTGCCCCTCCCGCTGGGCGGCCTGCAGGTGCTCAAGGCCCTCGATATGGGCCAGGCGTGCCAAACGCGGCTTGGGCCACCACCAGCTCATGGCCATCTCGAAGAAGGCGATGCCGGTCGAAGCGAAGTTTTCCTTGAGCAGATGTTGCCGTTCGTCGCGCGACAGCTCCGGAAAACACAGCTCCAGGTTGCGCGCGGCAATACGCCGGCGCTCACCGGCGACCCGGTACATCAGCGCGCCCAAGGCACGGCCCAAGGCCAACAGGGCACGGTATGGCAACTGGGCGACCAGCCACAGCAAGCCAAGGCCCAACCAAAGGCCCCAAAATCGTGGGTGAAGAAAATACGGACGAAAACGCGGGCGTTCCATTGAAGCTTCCGGCAAGACAAAGGTGGCCATTCTACATCGGTTCGGCTGCGGTTGCGGCCAACGGGTCTTATCGTTATAAGTCAGGGCACTTTTTTCGCAACAAGCCGTCTATGCAGACCATGAGCCTCAACCCGACCTCCGATACCGCACCCGTCTTCCAGCTCAAAGGCAGCATGCTTGCCATCACTGTGCTGGAACTGGCGCGCAACGACCTCGAAGCCCTCGACCGGCAACTGGCGGCGAAAGTGGCCCAGGCCCCCAATTTCTTCAGCAATACCCCCTTGGTACTGGCCCTGGACAAGCTGCCGGCCGACTGTGGGACGATCGACCTGCCCGGCTTGATGCGCGTCTGTCGCCACCATGGCCTGCGTACCCTGGCCGTGCGCGCCAGCCGGATCGAGGACATCGCCGCGGCGATCGCCATCGATCTGCCCGTGTTGCCGCCCTCCGGTGCGCGTGAGCGGCCATTGGAGCCGGAGCCCGAGGTGAAGAAACCCGAACCCGCACCAGCTCCGCCACCACCACCGGCCGAACCGGAAGTGCGCCCCACCCGCATCATCACGACGCCGGTACGCGGCGGCCAGCAGATCTACGCCCAAGGCGGCGACCTGATCGTCACTGCCTCGGTCAGCCCCGGCGCGGAACTTCTCGCCGATGGCAACATCCATGTGTACGGCGCCATGCGCGGTCGCGCGCTTGCTGGCATCAAGGGCAACACCCGGGCCCGTATCTTCTGCCAGCAGATGACGGCGGAGATGGTCTCCATCGCCGGTCAGTACAAGGTGTGCGAAGACCTGCGTCGCGACCCGCTGTGGGGGGCTGGCGTGCAGATCAGCCTGTCCGGCGATGTGTTGAACATCACCCGTCTTTAACGGATACTTGCCGGCATTTTTAGCGCAACTTTTTTCCCGTTGCCGTTTTTTGTATTTGCAGGGACACGCGTCCCGTTTATTTAGGGGTGAAACACCTTGGCCAAGATTCTCGTGGTTACTTCCGGCAAGGGGGGTGTGGGCAAGACCACCACCAGCGCCGCTATCGGTACCGGCCTCGCACTGCGTGGCTACAAGACTGTCATCGTCGACTTCGACGTGGGCCTGCGTAACCTCGACCTGATCATGGGCTGCGAGCGCCGCGTAGTGTATGACTTCGTCAACGTGGTCAACGGCGAAGCCAACCTGCAGCAAGCCCTGATCAAGGACAAGCGCCTGGAAAACCTGTTCGTGCTGGCTGCCAGCCAGACCCGCGACAAGGACGCCCTGACCCAGGAAGGCGTCGAGAAGGTCCTGATGGAGCTCAAGGAGTCCTTCGACTTCGTTATCTGCGACTCCCCAGCCGGCATCGAGAAGGGCGCTCACTTGGCGATGTACTTCGCCGACGAAGCCATCGTGGTGACCAACCCGGAAGTTTCCTCGGTTCGTGACTCCGACCGCATGCTGGGCATCCTGTCGAGCAAGTCGCGCCGCTCCGAGAACGGCGAAGAGCCGATCAAGGAACACCTTCTGATCACCCGTTACCATCCTGAGCGCGTCGAAAAGGGCGAAATGCTCAGCATCGCCGACGTCGAAGAGATCCTGGCGATCAAGCTCAAGGGTGTGATCCCTGAATCCCAAGCCGTGCTCAAGGCCTCCAACCAAGGTATTCCAGTGATCCTGGATGACCAGAGCGATGCCGGTCAGGCATACAGCGACACTGTCGACCGCCTGCTGGGCAAAGAGAAGCCACTGCGGTTCATCGATGTGCAGAAGCAAGGATTCTTCGCGCGCCTGTTTGGAGGCAAGTAAACCATGAACCTTTTTGACTTCTTTCGTGGCAGACAGAAACAAAGCAGCGCGTCGGTAGCGAAAGAGCGTCTACAGATCATCGTGGCGCACGAACGCGGCCAGCGTAGCGAGCCGGACTACCTCCCAGCCCTGCAGAAAGAACTGCTGGAAGTGATCCGCAAGTACGTGAACATCGGCAGCGACGACGTGCATATCGAGCTTGAGAACCAGGGTAGCTGCTCGATCCTGGAGCTGAACATCACCCTGCCCGATCGCTGATCCAGCTATTTCGGGTCGCCCCTGTGGGAGCGGCTTGTCCGATGATCGTGCCAGCCCAGGCTGACGCAACCATTGGACAAGCCGCTCCCACAGTGCTTTCCAAAGAGACTTTGCAATGCCGCTGTCGAACGTCCAGATCCTCCATGAAGACGCTGCCATCCTGGTGGTCAACAAGCCGACACTGTTGCTGTCGGTGCCAGGTCGCGCCGAGGACAACAAGGACTGCCTGATCACCCGCCTGCAGCACAACGGCTATCCTGATGCGCTGATCGTTCATCGACTGGACTGGGAAACTTCCGGGATCATCCTGCTGGCCCGCGATGCCGACAGCCACCGCGAGCTTTCGCGACAGTTCCATGACCGCGAGACCGAAAAGGCCTACACCGCGTTGTGCTGGGGTCAACCGGCGCTGGACAGCGGCAGCATCGATCTTCCCCTGCGCTACGACCCACCGACCAAACCCCGTCATGTGGTGGACCACG
The DNA here is from genome assembly GCF_900102675.1 of Pseudomonas guariconensis. Lineage (GTDB taxonomy): Bacteria > Pseudomonadota > Gammaproteobacteria > Pseudomonadales > Pseudomonadaceae > Aquipseudomonas > Aquipseudomonas guariconensis. The sequence continues at coordinate 99,238 of NZ_FMYX01000003.1, read as the reverse complement.
AACAGGGCAAGCATGCCCTGACCTTCTGGCGCATCCTCGAGCGTTGCGGCGATCACTGCCGGGTGGAGCTGACCCCAATCACCGGGCGCTCGCACCAATTGCGCGTGCACATGCTCTCGATCGGCCACCCACTGCTGGGCGACCGCCTGTACGCCAACCCCCAAGCCCTGGCCGCCCACGATCGACTGTGCCTGCATGCGAGCATGCTGAGCTTCACCCACCCGGTGACGGGCGAGCGGTTGAAGTTCGAGTGCCCGGCACCTTTTTGAGCTACAAGCTTCAAGCGACAAGTTGCAAGAAATAGCCAAAGCGGATGGCGTGGAACTTGCCCAAGCTGCCGCTCTTGCTTGAAGCTTGCAGCTTAAAGCTTGAAGCTCGAACCGGAGTGAGTTATGCGCGATTCCCTGAATGCTGGCCTGATCGATTTCCTCAAGGCCTCCCCAACGCCTTTTCATGCGACCGCGAGCCTCGCCCAACGCCTGGAGGCCTCCGGCTATCAGCGCCTGGACGAGCGCGACAGCTGGGCGACGGTGCCGGGTGGCCGCTATTACGTGACCCGCAACGACTCCTCGATCATCGCTATCAAGCTGGGCAAGCAATCGCCATTGCTCGGCGGTATCCGCATGGTCGGCGCCCATACCGACAGCCCGTGCCTGCGCGTCAAGCCGCAGCCTGAACTGCAGCGCCACGGTTTTCTGCAACTGGGCGTCGAGGTCTACGGCGGCGCGCTGCTCGCGCCTTGGTTCGACCGCGACCTGTCGTTGGCCGGCCGGGTCACCTTCCGTCGCGACGGCAAGGTCGAGAGCCAACTGGTGGACTTCAAGCTGCCGATCGCGGTGATCCCGAACCTGGCTATCCACCTCAACCGCACCGCCAACGAAGGCTGGGCGATCAACCCTCAGCTCGAACTGCCCCCCATCCTGGCCCAGGTGGCCGGTGACGAGCGCGTGGACTTCCGGGCCCTGCTCACCGAGCAATTGGCCCGCGAGCACGACCTCAATGCCGACGTGGTGCTGGATTACGAGCTGAGCTTCTACGACACACAGGATGCTGCGCTGATCGGCCTCAATGGCGACTTCATCGCTGCTGCCCGCCTGGACAACCTGCTTTCCTGCTATGCCGGTCTGCAGGCCCTGTTGGCGGCGGACAGCGACGAAACCTGCGTGCTGGTATGCAACGACCACGAGGAAGTCGGTTCCTGCTCAGCCTGCGGCGCCGACGGTCCAATGCTCGAACAGACCCTGCAGCGCCTGCTACCCGATGGCGACGACTATGTGCGAACCATCCAGCGCTCGCTGATGGTCTCGGCCGACAACGCCCACGGCGTGCACCCCAACTATGCCGACAAGCACGACGGCAACCATGGGCCGAAGCTCAACGCGGGCCCCGTCATCAAGGTCAACAACAACCAGCGCTACGCCACCAACAGCGAAACCGCAGGCTTCTTCCGCCACCTGTGCATGGCCGAGGAAGTGCCGGTGCAGAGCTTCGTGGTACGCAGCGACATGGGGTGTGGCTCGACCATCGGCCCGATCGCCGCCAGCCATCTGGGCGTGCGCACGGTGGACATCGGCCTGCCGACCTTCGCCATGCACTCGATCCGCGAGCTATGCGGCAGCCATGACCTGGCGCACCTGGTGAAGGTGCTCACCGCGTTCTACCGTAGCCGCGAACTGCCCTGAGTGGCCCAAGGGCCGCTTTGCGGCCCTTTTCCCGGCATCGCCAGCACCCACCGATGCCCTGTCGGCATGCTCGATGCCTGTCCTTGATCAATCTCGCCTGCGTCCCGAGCCGCTATGCTTAAAGCATGGCCCTATCTTTCAGAAGGATTCCTGTCCATGACGTTCCTGTCGCTGTTCCTGCCGGTCTTCCTGTTCCTGCTGCTGCTAACCATTGGTTTCAGCCTGCGCGAACGCAATATCGGCGTGCTGATGATGTGGATCGGAACCCTGGGTATCTTCGGCCTCACTTGCTGGAAGATCCTGGAGCAACTGCCCTCATAAACCTCTACACTCGGTCAATCGTTTGACCTGAGGTAGATTTCCCGGTGCCTGCACTCCTGCGTTGCCTGTTCCTGCTGTTGTTCCTGTTCATCACCCCGGTCCAGGCCGCGGGCCTGCCAAGTCTGCTCGGATCGAGCGCGCCAGCGCAGCCGGAGGCGACCGAGCCTTTGGGCAAGTCGCTCGATGAGGTGATCAAGAACCTGGAAAACGACCAGCAACGCGCCAAGCTGCTGGCCGACCTGAAAAAACTGCGCGATGCCACCAAACAGTCGCAACCGACCGTCGAACAGGGCGTGCTCGGGCTGATCGGCGGCGCGTTGCACGACCTGGAAAAGCAATTCAGCGGCGACGCCAGCCCATTCCGGCGCTGGTCCCTGGAAATCGACCAGGCCCAGCAGGAGCTGGCGGCCCTGATCGTTCCCGTGCATCAATGGCCGGCGATCCTGTTCGGCTTCGCGGCGATCATCGCGGTCTGGAGCCTGCTGGCGTATGCCTTCAACTGGATCGGCCATCGCGTGCGCCTGCGCTTCGGCCTGACCGAAGAACTGCCCCAACACCCGCGCACCTGGGACTTGGTCCGCTTTGCCTTGCGCAAGCTGGGGCCTTGGATGGTTGCACTGGTGTTCACGGTCTACCTGAGCTTCGCCCTGCCCTCTTCCCTGGGCAAATCACTGGCCATGGTCCTGGCCTACGCCTTGGTGGTCGGCACCCTGTTCTCGGCGATCTGCGTGATCGCCTTCTCACTGCTCGACGGCCCACACCGTCATCGCGCCCTGTACATCCTGCGCCATCAGGCGTTCCGCCCGCTGTGGCTGATCGGCAGCTTCGCTGCTTTCGGCGAGGCGATGAGCGACCCGCGCATGACGACCGCCCTGGGCAGCCACTTGGCCCATGCCCTGGCGACACTGGCCAATGTGGTGGCGGCGATGTGCACCGGCCTGTTCATCCTGCGCTTTCGCCGCCCCATCGCTCACTTGATTCGCAACCAGCCGTTGTCCCGACGCCTGACCCGGCGAACCCTGAGCGACACCATCGAGATCCTCGGCAGCTTCTGGTTCGTACCGGCGCTGCTCTTGGTAGCTGTCTCGTTGTTCGCCACGTTCGTCTCGGCCGGTGACACCAGCACGGCCCTGCGCCAGTCGCTGATGTGCACCGTGCTGGTGGTGGTGTGCATGGTGCTCAACGGCCTGGTGCGTCGTCACGCGGCCAACCCCAAGCGCGCCAACCGACGCCAGGAGGTATACGCCGAGCGCCTGCGCAACTTTGGCTACGCTCTGGTGCACCTGTTCATCTGGTTGGTGTTCATCGAACTGGGCCTGCGGGTCTGGGGGCTGTCGATGATCAATTTCGCCGAGGGCGATGGCCATGAAGTGAGCATGCGCCTGGTGGGTCTGGCAGGAACCATGATCGCAGCCTGGCTGGTGTGGATCCTGGCCGACACGGCGGTACACCACGCTCTGGTGCGCTCACGCCGGGGCCTGGCCAACGCTCGCGCACAAACCATGATGCCGCTGATCCGCAACGTGATGTTCGTGGCGATCTTCATCATCGCAGTGATCGTCGCCCTGGCGAACATGGGCATGAATGTCACTCCGCTGCTCGCCGGTGCCGGTGTCATCGGCCTGGCGATCGGTTTCGGCGCCCAGTCGCTGGTAGCCGATCTGATCACCGGCCTGTTCATCATCATCGAGGACTCCTTGGCCATCGATGACTATGTGGATGTCGGTGGTCACCTGGGCACGGTCGAAGGCCTGACCATACGCACCGTGCGGCTGCGAGACATTGACGGCATCGTGCATACGATTCCGTTCAGCGAGATCAAGAGCATCAAGAACTACTCGCGCGAATTCGGCTATGCGATCTTCAGGGTGGCCATTCCCCACAGCATGGCGATCGACCAAGCGATCACCTTGATTCGCGAGGTCGGGCAGAAGCTGCGCAACGACCCGCTGATGCGGCGCAACATCTGGTCCCCTCTGGAGCTGCAGGGGGTAGAGAGCTTCGAATCAGGGTCGGCCATCTTGCGGGCGCGGTTCAAGACGGCGCCTATCAAGCAATGGGAGGTGTCGCGGGCATTCAATCTGGCCTTGAAGCGCCAGCTCGATGAAGCCGGGCTGGATCTGGCGACGCCACGGTTGTCGGTGCAGGTGGTGACGGCGGGTGGAGGCACGACCGCCGATTGATTCTCATCTGAGTACGACGGGGATGCCGCCATGCCTGGCGGCTTTTCCGATACGTCAAACAGCGCTTTCCGACTAGCAGTCAGCCATACAGCCAAATCAAGCTGATTCTTCACTCCCCTCTGGGGGTGGCGAAAAATCAACATGATCAAGGTAACTGCAAGTTGGGACACATAGACTTTTCACTTCATAACGGAACGCCTACGGTCACCGTCCGAGACAACCGAGGATTAGGCATCCGCGATATCGCTTATCATCGCCATCCCGATACACCCGAACAACTCGACGAACGCATCACCCGCCACCGGTTCAACGCCCTTGCGCAGCTTGAGCAAAGCATCGATCCTCGCCTCCATGAACGCCAAGCCGTGGACGCGACGACCCAACCCAATTACAAATTTCATAATTCGCTGACGGGCGATGTCCTGCGTAGCGACAGTGCCGACGCGGGCGTCACGCTCTCGCTCAACGATGTTCACGGCCGCCAGTGCCTGAGCATTGGCGCCACAGGCGTGCTCCATCGCTGGCACTATGAAACCCCACCGCTTGCAGGGCGATTGCTACACGTGAGTGAGCATATCGCCGAAGCAAATCCGCGCATCACAGAACGCTTGGTCTGGGGCGACAACACCCAGACTGCGAAGGATCAGAATCTTGCAGGCCGATGCGTGCGCCACTATGACACGGCAGGTTGTTGGCAGATGGACAGCGCCGGCTTGGCCGCAAGCGTACTTTCCGCCACCCAAAAGTTGCTGGCGGAAGGCACCGAAGCCGATTGGCAGGGAGAAGACGCGGCAGTCTGGGACAAGCTACTAGCACCGGATGCGTTCACGACCTCATATCGTATCGACGCGACGGGAGCTTCCATCGAGCAACGCGATGCGCTCGGCCATACCCAATGCCAGGCCTATGACATAGCGGGCATGCTGCGTAGCACTCGGCTGATCATGAAAGGTGGAACGACGCGGGTTATCTTGAAGGCTGTGGAATACTCCGCGTTCGGACAAAAGCTGCGGGAAGAACAGGGCAACGGCGTCATTACCACCTACACCTACGAACAGCGGACTCAGCGCCTCCTAGGCAGCAAGATCGAACGACGTGCCGGGCGCAGCGAGGCGAAAGTCCTGCAAGACATACGGTACGAATATGACCCAGTCGGTAATATCCTGAGTGTGCACAATGATGCGGAGGCGACGCGGTTCTGGCGTAATCAGAAGATCGTACCGGTCAATCGCTATGCATATGACAGCCTCTATCAACTGATCTCAGCCAGCGGCCGTGAAATGGCCGATATGCCCCGCCAAGGCCCTAAGCCTCCCTCCCCCACCATTCCACTCCCGACCAACGACGGGGCCTACACCAACTACACACGTCGTTACCAATACGATCGCGCTGGCAACCTGACGCGTATCTCACACAGCGCACCCGCCTCCAACAACAGCTATACCCTGGACATGACAGTGTCCAACCGCAGCAATCGGGCGGTATTGCATACTCTCGCCGACGATCCTGCCAAGGTCGATGCCCTCTTCGATGCAGCGGGCAATCAGTTACAACTGCAACCTGGCCAATCCCTTCATTGGACACCGCGCGGGCAGCTCGGCAAGTTCGTGTCACAGGCAGGTGATGACAGCGCTGTTGACCAGGAAAGCTATCGCTACGGTGCAGACGGCCAACGGATCGCCAAATACAACTCCCAACAGGCAGGCGCCCAAACGGGATACGTACTTTATTTGCCAGGGTTGGAGGTGCGCGCCCGTTTCAGGGACGATGCGATAAAAGAACTGCTTCACGTGATCACCATCGGCGAAGCCGGTAATGCTCAAGTGCGATTACTGCACTGGGAAACCGGCACACCGCCAAGTGTCAGCAATGACTCGCTGCGCTACGGCTATTCCAATCTCATAGACAGCGTCGGGCTCGAACTCGATAGCGACGGTCAAATCATCAGCTATGAAGAGTACTACCCCTACGGCGGCTCTGCGGTATGGGCCGCTCGCAGCCAGACAGAAGCCGATTACAAGACCGTGCGTTATTCAGGGAAAGAACGCGATGGCACGGGGCTCTATTATTACGGTCACCGGTATTACCAACCCTGGGTCGGGCGCTGGCTCAGTGCAGACCCTGCCGGTACGGTCGATGGACTTAATCTTTATCGAATGGTACGAAACAACCCCATTGCCTTAAAAGACAACAACGGATTGAATGCGGAAGGGTATTACCATGAGTTCCAAGCGCTGAAGAGCGCACCCAGTATGATCCGTAACACCAGGCTTCAAATTCAAGATTATATGCGAAGCCAAACCGAAAGCCGGATTATTTACGTGTTGATGTCGATCGTTTTGGAAGCGCTCGCTACGACCATTGGCATGGCCGGCGGCCTCCTGGGCGGTGCGGCGGGAGGGGCTATAGGAGGCGCTGTAGGAGGGGTTATCGCCAACGTTCCAGGAGCCGCTGTAGGCGCAACCTGGGGGGCTAGCGTAGGAGGGCTCGTCGGGAAAACCGTTGTAAAGAAAGCGGCAGAGAAAATACTCCCGCAGGCTGAGTTGACGCCAGACCTCGACATGACAAAAAAAATAAACGAAACGGCCGAAGGCGGCCTTGGGCATAAAATCAAACATTTCCTAGAAAAAGAAATAACCATGGAAAAGCTCCGTGAAAAAATAACCGATGATCAAATGACCAACGATGCAAACAAAGTGGCGACAGGCGTGGGTTTACCACAATACCCTCTTACCCTTCCCGTATCAAAAGCGATAAAAGTCGCCACAGAAGTGGAAAAATCAATAACCGTTACCACAAAACATGCAGTAGCCGGGGCAATACCTGCTCAAGTAGAGAATGCAAAAGGTGCCCTTCATGCCATTTACTCAAAGATAGACGCGCAATTCGGTAAGCTCAGCAGCATGCGCAGCCGTAAAAGCCTGTTGAGGCCTTTCATACCCGATGGCCCACGAGAGCTTTCCATTACATTGAATAATGACCCGTTCAACCCTGATGCATGGGTGGGAAGATCGGAGGTCGAGAAGCCTTACCAGGCAGCCTTGGCCGAACTGGATAAACTTAACGAACTGTACGTTAAGTACGAAAAAAAATTTCGTACTTAAGCGATCTCAACAACCGGCCCCGCCGGTCTGCTGCATGCAAGACCGGCGGTACCCCAATGCCTGAACTCACCCCGCCTCAGCCCGAATCCGTATCGCATCATGACGCCAATATTCAAGGTCACAGTCGATCAGATGCCCATGCTGGTCGCTGTTGACCCGGGTGACATGCAACCCCGGACTACCCGCCGAGACCTTGAGGGATGCGGCAGCCGGAGCCGGCAACGCGGTCGGCAGGATCTCGAAGCATACCCGGCCATAAGCGATCCCATAGGCTCTGGCATAGATCTCGGTCAGCGACTGACCAAGATCCAACTCCAGGATCCCAGGAAAATACCTAGGGTTCAGGTAATGCTCGGCATACAGCACCGCGCGCCCGTCGATACGCCGCAAGCGGCAGATCTGCACCACGCTGGACAACGCCGGCAAGCGCAACCGCGCACAGATCGCCGCCGAGGCCGGTTGCAACCGAGCAGACAGCAGCTCGGTACTGGGCACCCTCCCCTGCTCTCGGACCATGGCATGGAAGTGGCTGCGCTCGATCAGGTCATAAGTCAGCCGCTCCGGCGCCACGAACCAACCCCGCCGCTCCTCGCGATAAATCAGCCCCTGTGCCTCAAGCTGCACCAAGGCCTCGCGCAGGGTGATACGTGTGGTGTCGAACACCTCACTGAGCTTGCGTTCGGCCGGCAGCTTGCCGCCCGGCGCCAGCAGACCGTGTTCGATCTGCTCTTGCAGGGCATGGCAGATGGCTGTTACCGCGCGCGGTGGCGTCGAGTGCATCAAGGTTACCTGTATGGACTAGTCCAGCCCCAATGTTGGGCAATTGGAGAATAGTGCAAGCCTAGGGAGGGCTGATGAACATCCTGTGACAAAGACTACCAGTGCTGGCCTAGGAAACGAGCAAGGCCTTGCGAATAAAGGCCTGCGATCTGGTCTACGCTGTAGTGCCAGGGCCTGCATCGCAGGGTTGCGGGCCTGCTCGTACATCAAACTGTCACGCAACCGGCCTACCTTGGCTCGAGGATTGCTGACCTAGACCAAAGGTTCGCAAACGAACGGTTTTCCTACAACAACACTGCAAGGCCCCACCAAAGGAGCTTCGGATGAAAAAGTTCTTCATGGCGTCACTGCTGGGCTCGGCCATCGCCCTGTGCACCTCGGCCATGGCCGCCGATACCGATCTCAAGGCCCTGGAAGAGGCCGCTCGCAAGGAAGGCACCGTCAATAGCGTGGGCATGCCCGATGCCTGGGCCAACTGGAAAGGCACCTGGGCGGACCTTGCCAGCAAATACGGGCTCAAGCACAGCGACACGGACATGAGCTCGGCCCAGGAGATCGCCAAGTTCGATGCCGAGAAGGACAATGCCAGTGCCGACATCGGTGACGTGGGCGCCGCCTTCGGCCCCATCGCCGCCACCAAAGGTGTGACCCAACCGTACAAACCCAGTACGTGGGATCAAGTTCCAGAATGGGCCAAAGACAAGGATGGCCACTGGGCCTTGGCCTATACCGGTACCATCGCGTTCATCATCAACAAGGACCTGGTCAAGGAAAGCGAACGCCCGAAAACCTGGCACGACCTGGAAAAAGGCAAGTACAAGGTCGCCATCGGCGACGTAGGCACCGCCGCCCAGGCCGCCAATGGCGTGCTCGCCGCAGCCATCGCCTACAAGGGCGACGAGAGCAACCTGCAACCCGGCCTGCAACTGTTCACCAAACTCGCCCAGCAAAAGCGCCTGTCACTGGCCAACCCGACCATCCAGACTCTGGAAAAAGGTGAAGTGGAAGTCGGCGTGGTATGGGACTTCAACGGTCTGAGCTACCGGGAGCAGATCGATCCCAAGCGTTTCGAGGTGCTGATCCCGTCCGATGGCTCAGTGATCTCCGGCTACACCACTATCATCAACAAGTACGCCAAGCACCCCAACGCGGCCAAGTTGACGCGTGAGTACATTTTCAGTGATGCCGGCCAGACCAACCTGGCCATCGGGCACGCCCGTCCGATTCGCGCCGAGCACCTGAAGCTGCCGGCCGAGGTGCAGGCCAAGCTGCTGCCGAACGAGCAGTACAGCGCCGCCCAACCGATCAAGAATGCCGAGGCCTGGGAGGCCACTTCCAAGAAGCTGCCGCAGATGTGGCAAGAGCAAGTGATCATCGAGATGGAATAAAAAGCTTCAAGTGCCAAGCTGCAAGCTTCAAGTCAAAGCAGGTGATCGACATGCCTGCTTCTTCTTGTCGCTTGTAGCTTGCAGCTTGCAGCTCCACTGGGAGCCACCATGCAACACAACGTCATCCTGGTCCTGCTCGACGGCCTCAACCATCAGGTGGCCCACCACGCCATGGGTCATCTGCATGCCTATGTCGAGGCCGACCGTGCCGCCCTGTACCGCGTAGAGTGCGAGCTGCCATCGCTGTCACGCCCGCTGTACGAATGCATTCTCACCGGTGTCCCGCCCATCGACAGCGGCATCGTGCACAACAACATCAATCGTCTGTCCACCCAGCGCAGTGTCTTCCACTATGCCCGAGAAGCGGGCCTAGGGACCGCGGCGGCGGCATATCACTGGTTTAGCGAGCTGTACAACCGCTCGCCCTTCGACCCGTTGCGCGACCGTCACACCCACGCGCCGAAGCTGCCGATCCAACACGGCCTGTTCTACTACGCCGACCACTACCCTGACTCGCATTTGCTGGCCGATGCCGAATACCTGCGTCGGCGCCATGCGCCGAACTTCCTGCTGGTCCATCCGATGAACATCGATGACGCCGGGCACCGCCATGGCCTGGACAGCAGCCAGTACCGCAATGCCGCTCGCAGCGCCGACATCCTGCTGGCCGACTACCTACCGCTGTGGCTGCAGGAGGGCTATCAGGTGCTGGTGACCGCCGACCATGGCATGAACAACGACCGCTCGCACAATGGTTTGCTGGCCGAGGAGCGCGAAGTGCCGTTGTTCGTGTTCGGCGAGGCATTCAGCCTGGACCCTGCGGCCACGCCCCTGCAGACCGAATTGTGCGGCACGATCTGCGAGCTGCTCGGCGCGCCACATGACAAGCCAGTCTGCCGGGAGCTGCTCAAGTGAATGCCAGCCAACGTGGCCGCTACCTGGCCCTGCTCTGCCTGCTCCCGTTTGCCGTGTTCTTCATTGTTTTCCAGATCGCGCCCTTGGCCTGGGTGGCCATCAACAGCCTGCAGAGTGAAAGCGGCTGGGGACTTGCCAATTTCAGCAAGGTCTTCGCCTCGAAGTTCTACTTGCAGGCGCTGCAACGCAGTCTGGAAATCAGCTTCTGGTCGAGCCTGTTCGGCATCGTCATCGCGACCCTCGGCGCCTACTCCCTGCGCCAGGTGGATTCACGCTTGCGTGATTTCGTCAGTGCCTTCGCCAACATGACCAGTAACTTCGCTGGCGTACCGCTGGCCTTCGCCTTCATCATCCTGCTCGGCTTCAACGGCGCCCTGACCCTGCTGCTCAAGCAGGTGGGCCTGCTCGAGGATTTCAGTATCTATTCCAAGAGCGGCCTGATCCTGGTGTACACCTACTTCCAGATTCCCCTCGGCGTGCTGCTGCTCTACCCGGCTTTCGACGCCCTGCGGGAAGACTGGCGCGAGTCGGCAGCCCTGCTGGGTGCCAGTCATTGGCAGTTCTGGCGGCACATCGGCCTGCCGGTGCTGGCTCCGGCGTTGCTGGGCACGTTCGTGATTCTGCTGGCCAACGCTCTGGGCGCCTACGCCACCGTCTACGCCCTGACCACCGGCAACTTCAACGTACTGCCGATCCGCATCGCCGCCCTGGTGGCCGGTGACATCACCCTGGATCCGAACCTGGCCAGCGCCCTGGCCATGGTGCTGGTGGGGCTGATGACACTGGTCACCGTGGTCCATCAATGGCTGCTCAAGAGGAGCTACCATGCGCGCTGAACCTCGAACCAGCCTCTATCACCGGGTCGTGGTGTACCTGTTGTTCATCATCCTGCTGTTGCCGCTGGCCGGCACCCTGCTCTACTCCTTGGCCACCAGTTGGTCGGCGAGCCTGCTGCCCAGCGGCCTGACCTTCAAGTGGTACCTGGCGTTGTGGAGCGAGCCGCGCTTTCTCGCGGCCTTCGGCCAGTCGCTGCTGGTGTGCGTAGGTGCGCTGGTGCTATCGGTGGTGCTGATCCTGCCTTTGCTGTTCGTGGTGCATTACCACTTTCCGCGGCTGGACGCGCTGATGAATATCCTCATCCTCCTGCCGTTCGCCGTGCCACCGGTGGTGTCTTCGGTGGGCCTGCTGCAGCTGTATGGCAGCGGCCCGATGGCCATGGTCGGTACGCCTTGGATCCTGATCGGCTGCTATTTCACCATCGCCCTGCCCTTCATGTACCGGGCGATCACCAACAACTTGCAGGCGATCAACCTGCGCGACCTGATGGACGCCGCCCAACTGCTCGGTGCCAGCACCTGGCAGGCAGCGTTCCTGGTGGTGCTGCCGAACTTGCGCAAGGGCCTGATGGTGGCACTGCTGCTGTCGTTCTCCTTCCTGTTCGGCGAGTTCGTCTTCGCCAACCTGCTGGTGGGTACACGCTACGAGACCTTGCAGGTGTACCTGAACAACATGCGCAACAGCAGCGGCCATTTCAACAGTGCACTGGTAATCTCCTACTTCGCCTTCGTGCTGGTGCTGACCTGGGTCGCCAATCGCCTGAACAAGGACAAATCCTGACATGAGCTTCGTCAGCGTACAGAAACTGCACAAAAGCTATGCCGGCAGCCCGGTGTTCCACGACATCGACTGTCAGATCGAACGCGGCGAGTTCGTCACACTGCTGGGTCCATCCGGCTGCGGCAAGTCGACCCTGCTGCGTTGCATCGCCGGCCTCACCCCCGTGGACAGTGGCCGGATCCTGCTCGATGGCCAAGACCTGGTGCCCGTCAGCCCGCAGAAGCGCGGCATCGGCATGGTCTTCCAGAGCTACGCGCTGTTCCCCAACATGACCGTGGAGCAGAATGTCGCCTTCGGCCTGCGCATGCAGAAGACCAAGGCCGACGAGAGCAAGGCCCGGGTTCTCGAGGCTTTGGAGCTGGTGGAGCTGGGCAGTTTTGCCGGGCGCTATCCGCACCAGCTCTCCGGTGGTCAATGCCAGCGCGTGGCCCTGGCCCGATCGCTGGTGACCCGCCCTCGTCTGCTGTTGCTCGACGAACCACTGTCGGCCCTGGACGCGCGTATCCGCAAGCACCTGCGCGAGCAGATCCGCGCGATCCAGCGCGAGCTGGGGCTGACCACCATTTTCGTCACCCACGACCAGGAAGAAGCGCTGACGATGTCCGATCGAATCTTCCTGATGAACCAAGGACGCATTGTCCAGAGCGGCGATGCCGAAACCCTCTATACAGCACCCGTGGACCTGTTCGCCGCAGGTTTCATCGGCAACTACAACCTGCTCGACCCGGACGCCGCCAGCCGCCTGTTGCAACGCCCGGTGGCCGCCCGCCTGGCGATCCGCCCGGAAGCCATCAGCCTGCACCTGGACGGCGAGCTCGAAGGCCAGGTTCGCAGCCACAGCCTGCTGGGCAACGTCATCCGCTACCGGGTGCAGGTGCGTGGCGTGGAACTGGTGGTGGACGTACTCAACCGCTCATCGGCCGACCTGCATGCCGATGGCCAGCGGGTGTCCCTGTCGATCGACCCCACGGCGCTACGAGAAGTGGCCTAAGGAGAACAACAATGGCATTGGCAATATTCGATCTGGACGAAACCCTGATCCACGGTGACTGCGCCTCGCTGTGGAGCAAGCAGATGGCTCAGTTGGGCTGGGTCGACGGCAAGGAATTCCTGCGACGCGACCAGGAATTGATGGAAGCCTATGGCAAAGGCCACCTGCAGATGGAGGAGTACATGGCCTTCAGCCTGGAGCCGATAGCAGGACGTACCCTCGAGGAGGTCGAACACCTGATCGAGCCCTGGGTCGAAGACGTGATCGAACCGATCATCTTTGGCGACGCCTGCCGCTGCATCGCCGAACACCGCAAGCGTGGCGACCGCATCTTGATCATCTCCGCCTCGGGAACTCACCTGGTGGGACCGATCGCGGCGCGTCTGGGCGTGGACGAATACCTGGCCATCGAGCTGGAAGCGGTGAATGGCGTGTACACCGGCAAGACCCACGGCGTGCTGACCTACCGTGAAGGCAAGATCACCCGCCTGCTGGAGTGGCTGGACCAAGAGCAGGAGAACCTCGAAGGCGCCAGCTTCTATTCGGACTCGCGCAATGACCTGCCGCTGCTGCTGAAAGTCGACTACCCGCATGTGGTCAACCCGGACCCGGTGTTGCGTGAGCATGCGCAGATCAATGGGTGGCCGATCCTCAGCTGGAGCTGATTTTCAGCCTGTTCGCGGGTAAAAACGCTCCCACAACACCAGTGGGAGCGGCTTACCTGCGAACAGGCCAGCCCGGCTTACACCAAGGCAGGATCGATCACCAGCACCAGCTTGCCCGACACCTGGTTGCTCGCCAGCTCCGCAAATGCCGCCTCGGCAAAGGCCACCGGGTAGGTGTCCACCAGTTGCGGTGAAAGCCGACCTTCGCTGAACAGCGGCCACACCTGCTGGCCCAGGTCTCGCAGCAGTTCAGCCTTGAAGGTATCGTCACGGTTGCGCAGCGTGGAGCCTGTGACTTGCACCCGTTTGGCCAGCAGTTGCGCCAGGTCCAGCTCGGCCTTGCGCCCGCCCATCAGGCCGATGATCACCCAACGCCCGTCCCGGGCCAGTAGCTTGAGGTTGAGTGGCCCGTAGCTGGCCCCCACCGGATCGAGGATCGCATCGAACGGGCCGAAACCTTCCAGTGTTTCCAGATTCTCGTTGCGCACCACGCCACCGGCCGCCCCCAGCGCCTGGCAGTAGGCCAGACGATCCTGCGAGCCGACACTGACCCACACGGGGTTGCCGAACGCCTTGCACAGCTGGATCGCCGCCGAGCCCACTCCGCTGGCCCCGGCATGCACCAAGACCTTTTCACCGGCCCGCAGGCCCGCCAGCTGGAACAGGTTCAGCCATGCCGTGGCATACACCTCGGGGATCGCCGCCGCCTCGTGCAGGCTCAGGCCTTCGGGGACCGGCAGGACATGGCGGGCATCGACCACCACTTCTTCGGCCATGCCGCCACCTGCGAGCAATGCGCAAACCCGGTCGCCAACACGCCAGTCGGCGCCCGGGCCGACCTCCGCGATCACTCCCGCGCATTCCAGGCCAAGGTACGGGCTGGCACCGGGGGGCGGCGGGTACAAGCCTGCGCGCTGGAGCAGGTCGGCACGGTTGAGTCCCGCTGCAGCCACACGGATCCGGACCTGACCCGCATCACAGGCCGGGCGCTCGGCTTCTACCCAGGCCACATGTCCGTCAACGCCTTGCAATGCCTTCACAGTGCCTCCATAGTTGAGTCATGACTGAGCCCGGGATCGCCATGTCCCGGGCTTTTTGCAGTATGCGTCCGGCTCTCCTGGAGCCGGCGAACGGAAAAGACGGCCTACTATGCGTGATCAATTGCCTTTACGTCGAATCAGCATGAAGCATTTCCTGCCCAGCACAGCCCTCGCCCTCATGATCGGCCTCGGCAGTCTCACGCTCGGCGGCAATGCATCGGCCGCCAACAAGTGGGACAGCCTGCAACCTGACCGCGACGAGATCGTCGCCAGTCTCAACGTAGTGGAACTGCTCAAGCGCCACCACTACAGCAAGCCGCCACTGGACGACGCCCGTTCGATCATCATCTACGACAGCTACATCAAGCTGCTCGATCCTTCGCGCAGCTACTTCACCGCCGCCGACATCGCCCAGTTCGACAAGTGGAAGACCCAGTTCGACGACTTCCTCAAAAGCGGCAACCTGGAGCCTGGCTTCACCATCTACAAGCGCTACCTGGACCGCGTGAAATCGCGCCTGGACTTCGCGCTCGCGGAGCTGGACAAGGGCGTCGACAAAATGGACTTCACCACCCGCGAAACCTTGCTGGTCGACCGCAAGGATGCCCCGTGGATGAAGAACGAGGCCGAGCTCGACGACCTGTGGCGCAAGCGCGTCAAAGATGAAGTCTTGCGTCAGAAGATCGCAGGCAAAGATCCCAAGCAGATCCAGGAAACCCTGACCAAGCGCTACAAGAACCAACTTTCGCGCCTGGACCAGACCCGTGCCGAGGATATCTTCCAGGCCTACATCAATACCTTCGCCCAGTCGTACGATCCGCACACCAACTACCTGTCGCCAGATAACGCCGAAAACTTCGATATCAACATGAGCCTGTCGCTCGAAGGCATCGGCGCCGTGCTGCAAAGCGACAACGACCAGGTCAAGATCGTGCGCCTGGTACCAGCAGGCCCGGCAGCCAAGACCAAGCAGGTGGCACCTGCCGACAAGATCATCGGCGTGGCCCAAGGCAACAAGGAAATGGTCGACGTGGTCGGCTGGCGCCTTGACGAAGTGGTCAAGCTGATCCGCGGCCCGAAAGGCTCGGTGGTGCGCCTGGAGATCATCCCGGCCAGCAACGCGCCCAACGACCAGACCAGCAAGATCGTGTCGATCACCCGCGAGGCGGTGAAGCTCGAGGAGCAGGCCGCCAAGAAGTCGGTGCTCAAACTCAAGCAGGATGGGCGCGAGTACAAGCTGGGCATCATCGAGATTCCGGCCTTCTATCTGGACTTCAAGGCCTATCGCGCAGGCGATCCGGACTACAAGAGCACGACCCGCGACGTGAAGAAGCTGCTCACTGAGCTGCAGAAAGAAAAAGTCGACGGTGTGGTCATCGACCTTCGCAACAACGGTGGCGGCTCCCTGCAGGAAGCCACCGAGCTGACCAGCCTGTTCATCGAGAAAGGCCCGACGGTGCTGGTGCGCAACAGCGACGGCCGTGTCGACGTGCTCGAGGACGAAAATCCCGGCGCCTTCTACAAAGGCCCGCTGGCCCTGCTGGTCAACCGTCTCTCGGCGTCGGCCTCGGAAATCTTCGCCGGTGCCATGCAGGACTACCATCGCGCCTTGATCATCGGCGGCCAGACCTTCGGCAAAGGCACCGTACAGACCATCCAGCCGCTCAATCATGGCGAGCTGAAACTGACCTTGGCCAAGTTCTACCGGGTTTCCGGGCAGAGCACTCAACACCAAGGAGTGCTGCCGGACATCGACTACCCGTCGATCATCGACACCAAGGAAATCGGCGAAAGCGCCCTGCCCGAAGCCATGCCGTGGGATACCATCCGCCCTGTCGTGCGCCCGGCCGTGGACCCGTTCAAGCCGTTCCTGGCCGAGCTCAAGGCACGTCACGATGCGCGTAGCGCCAAGGATCCAGAGTTCGCCTATATCCGCGATCGCCTGGCCCTGACCCAGAAGCTGATGAACGAAAAGACCGTCAGCCTCAACGAGCAGGAGCGCCGCGCCCGCCACGACGAGATCGAAGCCAAGCAACTGGCACTGGAGAACATCCGTCGCAAAGCCAAGGGCGAAGAGCCACTCAAAGAGCTCAAGAAGGAAGACGAGGACGCCTTGCCCACCGAGGACGAGGACACCAAGCCGGAGGACGATGCCTACCTGTCCGAGACAGGGCGCATCCTGCTCGACTACCTGAGCCTCAATTCGCAGGTGGCCAAGCACTGAGAGCGTGATGGCAGAATAATGCGACCTGTCATCAAATAGTCATTCGGCTGTCGTGAAATAGAAGGGCCGGACGCGCAAGCGCCCGGCCCTTTTTCTTTCAGGAAGCAGTCCATGACCGTCGCCGAACAGCTCAGCGCATTGAGCGCCATCCTGGCTCAACGCAGCATCCACAGCCTGTTCCAGCCGATCATCTGTCTTTCCGAACGCCGCGTCCTTGGTTACGAGGCACTCAGTCGCGGCCCCTCCAACAGCCCGTTGCACGCGCCCCTGAACCTGTTCGCCATCGCCCATCAGGCCGGTCGCCTCACTGAACTGGAAGAAGCCTGCCGCGACAGTGCCTGCCGGCAGTTCTGCGACCAGGCACTGGAGGGCAAGCTGTTTCTCAACGTCTCACCCGAGTCGCTGCTCGAACCCAACTACCCCTCCGGTCGCACCCTCAAGCTATTGGAGCAAGTCGGGTTGCCGCCGAGCCGAGTGGTCATCGAGCTGACCGAACACACCCCGACCGACGATTTCCAGTTGTTGTCCAACGCTTTGCACCACTACCGCGACATGGGCTTCTCCATCGCCTTGGACGATTTGGGCGCAGGCTATTCCAGCCTGCGGCTGTGGTCGGAGCTGCGACCGGACTATGTGAAGATCGATCGGCATTTCATCGACGGTATCCACCTGGACTCGCTCAAGCGCGAATTCGTTGGTTCCATCCTGCAGATCGCCCGCGCCTCAAAGGCCCAAGTGATCGCCGAAGGCATCGAGCTGGCCGAAGAACTGACGGTACTTGGGGAAATGGGCGTGGATCTGGTTCAGGGCTATCTGCTCGGCCGCCCACAGGAGTATCCGCTACGCGAAGACTTCCAGCCGCTGTTGCAGAAGGACAGCGAGGCGCCTGCCGCCAGGGCCAGGCCTAACGATTTGCGCGCGTTGCTGATCGAGCAGCGGGCAGTGAAGGTTGATAGCGAGATTGAAGAGGTGCTCGATGCCTTCAAGGCCTGCGCCGGGGTCAATTCCCTGGCTGTGCTGGATGATCATGGCAGACCCTGCGGCCTTATCCATCGCCAGGACTTGTTGATCACTCCGGGCAAGGCGGTTGCGCAACTGATGAGCGTAGAGTTTCTGGCCATGGAGCGTCTGCACTCACTACGCCAGGCCAGCCGCCTGATCACCAGCCGGGTTCGCCAACGCCTCGATGAGGACTTCGTCATCACCCACAACGGCCGTTATCAGGGCATAGGACGCGTACTGGACCTGCTGAGGTTGATCACCGAGCAGACCGCAGCCTGAATGTGCTGCTGCGTCAGGCGTGTTCCGGATAGCTGTACTCGAACACCCGTACCACTTCGGAGGCATGCCAAGACGCCGCTTCCAGACCATCGACTGGCCCGGAGAAACGCCCCAGGCGCTCGACACACTCGAAAAAGCCGGTACGCGGTAGGCGGCTAGCACCTTGGCTGATCACCAACGAGCTGCGCAATGGCTGATCGGCACGGGCATCGAGGACAGCGAGGTACTCCAGGGCAGCGGTCAAGGTCTGCATGGCCGGGCTGGGAAGCTGCAGGCGTTCGATCAAGGCACGGTACGTGAGCAGGTGACGTTGACGCCGGGCCACATCCAGTTCGCCCAGCAGGCTCTCCCAATGCTGTCGGCTGATCCTGACCTGGCTCATGATGGCTCGCTCCAGCCCGCGATACCCAGATGCCAGGCCAGGCTGCGCAGGATCGCAGCGTCTGGTTGGCGCTCGCCGGACTCGATCATGCCCAGATAGGCCGGGCTGATACCGACATTGCGTGCCAGTTGTTCCGGCGCCAGCCCCTTGGCCTCACGCAATCGCGTCAAATCGCTCAACGATGCCAGGCTCGGCGCCTGGGCATCCACAGTGGCTTTTGGTTCAACGCTGGCAGGCGCCTGCCCGGCCGCCTTGAGCAACGCCTGATATTGCTCCCAGGGAACTACGGCGTACTCGGGTTGACCGTCCCGGCTGATGACCTGAATACCCATTACAACCCCCTTTACGTAGGATTACAGCATGTAATCCGTAGGCATAATCCTTATGCCAATTATATGTCCAAGCGCGGGCGTCTGTGCAGGTCGGGCAGATCAGCGTTTTGCATGACGAAATAGGTTCAGGCAAGGAATCCGGTGCCATCCTCAGGGGGCGCGACGCTCCAGGCGCAGGCTTTCAGGGGAATCCGGCAGCCGTTCCACCACCCTCAGCCGCTCGGGCGCCTGGCTGTCGCGCCAGGCCTTGAAGCGGTTCAACTCATCGGCCACGGTCTTGAGCACCCAGCCGAGCACGGCGATGTCATCAAGAAAACCAACGCCCACCAGCCAATCGGGAATGGCGTCCAGCGGGCTTACGAAATACAGCAGGCCAGCCACCACCGTGACCAGCGCCTTGGGGCTGATGGCCCGGTACTCACCACGCCACCACGCCAGGCACAGGGCCTGCAGCAGACGCACATCCTCACGCAATTGGCCCAGCTTCGGCCCCTTGCGCGCGACGGCGAACAACAAGGCTGGCAGACGGCCACGGCTGAGCAGACGCTCCGCCAAGGGCAGGAAGCGGGCAAAATTCCAGGGTGCGCTCATGAGGCCTCCATATCGGCAGGGAAGGTTATCCACATTTATTGTGGATAACCTTGTGAACAGGGTGCAGTTTCCGACGCGAGGCGCCCACTGGACAAGGGTCTCGCTCAGATCGGGCGTTTTTTACACAGTCGTTTCATAACCGCAAACGTTTTGCTACGAGGCTGCCCTACTCCTGCTACGACCGTACAGCCGCGCCGAGGTTCGCCTTCGTCAAACCCCAGAAACGACAACGCCCCGTCGAGACGGGGCGTTGTGAACAGCGCGATTACTTGGCAGGTGCTTCAGCTTCCGGAGCCTCGGCCTCGCCTTCTGCCTTGGACGGATCCTTGATACCGATCAGTTCCAGGTCGAACACCAGGACCGAGTTGGCCGGGATCAGCGGGCTCGGGCTCTGGGCGCCGTAAGCCAGGTCAGCCGGGATGTACAACTTGTACTTCTCGCCGACGTGCATCAGTTGCAGGCCTTCTACCCAGCCTGGGATCACACCGCTGACAGGCAGGTCGATCGGGCTGCCGCGCTCGACGGAGCTGTCGAAGACCTTGCCATCGATCAGCTTGCCTTCATAGTGGACAGTCACCACGTCGGTAGGCTTGGGCTGCGGGCCGTCGGCTTTCTTGACCACTTCATACTGCAGGCCCGACGCAGTGGTGACCACGCCTGGCTTCTTGGCGTTTTCTTCGAGGAATTTCTTGCCGGCGCTAGCCGCTTCCTCGCTGGCCTTGGCCAGGCGTTCTTCGGCGCGCTTCTGCAGCGCGGTGAACGCCTCGACCAACTCTTCGTCCTTGATGCGTTGCTCTTTCTTGGCAACCGCATCCTCGATACCGAGAGCTACTGCTTTGGAATCAAGGTCTTCCATGCCTTCCTGAGCCAGACTCTTGCCCATGTTCAGGCCGATACCGTAGGAGGCTTTCTGTGCCGGAGTCTTCAGCTCGACGCTGCTGGTCTGAGCGTCGCAGCCCGCCAGGACCAGGCCAACCAGGGCAACCGCAGCCGCCAAACGATGCTGTTTCATGCTAGTTCCTTGTTCATGCGCCATAAGGGCAATCAGGTAAAGCCGCGAGCTTAGCAGGCGGCCGTGACCAATGGCTACCGGCATGAGAGCAGGGAATGTCCGATAAGTTCACGGATATTTCCGATCAATTGAAGGTGTCATTGTCCCTACGTACGTCAGATTCGAGCTGCCCGTGCACCTCCGGCATGGCCAAAGGCCTGCACGCTCACGGATACAGGCCATCCCGGTACTGCCCTGCGACTTCACGCATCACCTCGCATACCCATTGTCCAGGCACACCCTGGGGCAACGCGGCATTACGACAGATACCCACCGAACCACCAGGCTCGCGTACACCGAGATCGAGCTCGACCAGCTCGCCACGCCCCAGGTCGATCAAGACCGCGTCACGCGGCGCCACCCAGACCGCATCGCTGCCGAGCAGGTAACGACGGCTCAAGGCCAAGGACAAGGTCTCCAGGCGCTGGGCTGGCATCTGGATCGCGCACTGCACGAACAAGCTGTCGGCGTGCTGGCGGATGGTCGTGCCCTGGGGCGGCAGGACCAGCGGGTAGTCGCCAACCCGCGCGCGTTCGACGGGGTGGCGCGCCAGCAAAGGATGGCCGGGCCGTACCACCAAACTCATCGACTCGCTGTATAAATGTTCGAAGGACAACCCCTGAATCTGGGGGCTGTCGGTCATACGCCCTACGACCAGCTCCAGCTCACCCAGACGCAACTGCCCAAGCAGCTGAGCACTGGCACCAGTCACCACTTCGATCACCAATGCCGAATGCCGCTGGTGTAGCCGGCAAAGCACCTCCGGCATGAGCAGGCTCTCGACCGTCGATAACACACCGATGCGCACCTGCGACGGCGCCCGCGCCTCGCCGCGCACACTTCCCACGCCTTCGCGTAGAGCGTGGACGCTGGGCCCGGCGTAACGCATGAACAAGGTGCCAGCTGCGGTCAGTTCGACGCCTTGCCGGGTGCGCTCGAACAGGCGGGTTTCGAGCAGCTCTTCGAGCTCGCGCAACGTCTTGGATATCGCCGGCTGGCTGATCGCCAATACATCGGCAGCCCTGGCCAGGCTACCCTGGCGGGCAATCTCCAGAAAACACAACAGATGGCGGTACTTGATGCGGGTATCGAGGTTCATGCCCGGCAGCTTGCAGCTTCGGGCCTCGCGCTTCAAGCACCTGTTCGCCCTCCCTAGCAAGCGGTGGCGCATGTATCGTCCGTAGGGCTATTCTGGCGACTCTTTGCCATTGTGATCCTAGCCTTGCCCATGTCCCAAGTGATCTTCAAGACCCCGGCCCAACTCGACCTCATGCGCCGGGCAGGTCAACTGCTGGCCCAGGTGTTCGCTGACCTGGACAGCTTCATTCGCCCTGGCGTGACCACCCTGCAGATCAACGACCGCGCCGAGGCCTTCATCGTCCAGACGCTCAAAGCGCGGCCGGCGAGCAAGGGGCAGTACGGCTTTCCCTATGCGCTGAACACCTCCGTGGACCATGTGGTGTGCCATGGCATGCCAAAGGCCGATGAAGTGCTTAGGGTGGGGTCGATCATCAACGTCGACATCACACTGGAACAGGGCGGCTATATTGCCGACTCATCGAAAATGTACTGTCTCGGCCAGATCAGCGATGACGCCCGGCGCCTGGTGGATACCACCTATGCGGCGCTCTGGAAAGGCATCGCCCAGGTACGCCCCGGCGCAACCCTCGGCGATATCGGCCATGCCATCCAGGTTCATGCCGAGGCGGCAGGCTACAGCGTGGTCCGGGAGTACTGCGGCCATGGTATCGGCCAGCAAATGCACGAAGGCCCTGAAGTGCTGCACTTCGGCCAGCCGGGCATGGGCATGAAACTCAAGCCTGGCATGGTCTTTACCATCGAACCGATGATCAACCAGGGTGGGCGTGGTACGCGTACATTGCGCGATGGCTGGACCGTGATTACCCGCGATCATTCGCTGTCGGCCCAGTGGGAACATACCGTGGCCGTGACAGAGACTGGCGTGGAAGTGCTGACGCTGCGCGAGGAAGAAAAGGCCTGGGCAACCGCGATGGCTTGACCGGGAAGGGGCGTAAGGGGCGCCCCCAATCACGATGCCGAGCGCCAACGCTCGCGAAGCCTGGATGAGAAGAGCAGAAACAAAAAAAGCGACCCTAAGGTCGCTTTTTTTGTGGCTTCCGGGTGTTCAGTGGGCCCTGGAAGCTGGAATATGGCGCAGCGGACGGGACTCGAACCCGCGACCCCCGGCGTGACAGGCCGGTATTCTAACCGACTGAACTACCGCTGCGCTAAACATCGAGAAGTGGTGGGTGATGACGGGATCGAACCGCCGACCCTCTGCTTGTAAGGCAGATGCTCTCCCGGCTGAGCTAATCACCCAACGTCTCGGTGTGGCGCGCATTCTACGGAGGACCTGCCACCCTGGCAAGCACTTTTTTAAAAAAATTTTTCAGATCTTTCAAAGACCTAGCACAACCAGGCTTTTCCTTATGAATAAGTGTCTGGTGGCCCTCTGACAGGGTTGGCCTGTGACCGCCCCTCGGAGAATAATGCCCGCCTTATGCATTAAGGAGAGATTCCCCCTCATGTGGTTCAAGAACCTGCTGACCTACCGCCTGACCCAGGACATCCCGTTCGAACCCGAGGCGCTGGAAGCCGCCTTGGCCAGCAAGCCGGCCCGCCCTTGTGCCAGCCAGGAGCTGACCACCTACGGTTTCGTCGCCCCATTCGGCAAGGGCGAGGATGCTCCTCTGGTGCACGTCAGCGGTGACTTCCTGCTGATCGCCGCGCGCAAGGAAGAGCGCATCCTGCCAAGCAGCGTGGTCAACGATGCGGTCAAGGAAAAGATCGAGGAGATCGAGACCGAACAGATGCGCAAGGTCTACAAGAAGGAGCGCGACCAGATCAAGGACGACATCATCCAATCGTTCCTGCCCCGTGCCTTCATCCGCCGTTCGATGATCTTCGCCGCCATCGCCCCGCGCCTAGGCCTGATCCTGGTCAATTCGGCCAGCGCCAAGCGCGCTGAAGACCTGCTGTCGACCCTGCGTGAAGTCATGGGTTCGCTGCCGGTGCGTCCGGTCACCGTGAAGATCGCCCCGAGCGCGACAATGACCGACTGGGTCAAGTCTCAAGCACCTGCACCAGACTTCTTCGTCCTGGACGAGTGCGAGCTGCGCGATACCCACGAGGACGGCGGCATCGTTCGTTGCAAGCGTCAGGATCTGGCCAGCGAAGAGATCCAGCTCCATCTGGGCACCGGCAAGGTAGTCACCCAGTTGGCCTTGGCCTGGCAGGACAAGCTGTCGTTCGTGCTCGACGACAAGACCGTGATCAAGCGCCTGAAATTCGAGGAGTTGCTGCAAGAGCAAGCCGAGCAGGATGGAGGGGAAGAAGCTCAGCAACAGTTCGATGCCAGCTTCACCCTGATGATGATGACCTTCACCGAGTTCTTGCCAGCGCTGTTCGAAGCCCTGGGTGGCGAGGAGATCCCGCAGGGGGTCTAAGAGCGGTCACAAGCTGCAAGAAGAAAGTCAAAAGCGACAGCGCGGTGCGGCCAGCACCGTGCTGCTTCACTTAAGGCTTGGAGCTTGAAGCTGCGACACCGTGAGTCCGTCGGACTTGCCCTGTTTTCTGGAAATGGGCAGTATAGTGCGCACTGTGAGGACGACCTCACGACGCTCTGCGTGATCATTCAGGGGGACGGCCCCATCCTTAACAACGATGGAGACCCACCATGTCCTGGATCATCCTGTTCTTCGCTGGCCTGTTCGAAGTCGGCTGGGCCGTAGGCCTGAAGTACACCGACGGTTTCACCCGTCCACTCCCCACCGCACTGACTGTTGCCGCCATGGCCGTGAGCTTGGGCCTGCTGGGTCTGGCCATGAAGGAGCTGCCGCTGGGCACGGCGTATGCCGTATGGACCGGCGTCGGCGCCGTCGGCACCGTCATCGCTGGCATCATCCTGTTCGGCGAATCCATGGCGATCATGCGCCTAATCAGTGTTGCACTGATCATCGCTGGCCTGATCGGCCTGAAGGTCAGCACTAGCTGACCTTGCGCCCTCATCACTCAACGCACATCGCCACGCAGGGCACTGACCTTCTCGCGTAGTGCATTGGGCTGCGCCGCCTCCACAGGGATGGCGGCGCCAGCCACCAACGTCACCCTCGACCAAAGACGCTTGAAAAAGCCCTTGTTCGGATCGCGGCTGAAGAAGCTGCCCCAGAGCCCTTGCAAGGCCAGCGGAATCACCGGCACGGGTGTTTCCTGCAGGATGCGGCTCACCCCTCCCTTGAATACATCTATCTCGCCATCGGCGCTCAGCTTTCCTTCAGGGAAGATGCAGACCAGTTCGCCATCGGCCAGGTACTCGGCAATTCGCGCAAAGGCGCGCTCATAGGTGGCCTCGTCTTCGCTGCGTCCGGCGATGGGGATGGCCCCGGCGGTGCGGAACACGAAATTGAGCACCGGGAGATTATAGATCTTGTAG
Organism: Pseudomonas guariconensis; assembly: GCF_900102675.1. Classification (GTDB taxonomy): domain Bacteria; phylum Pseudomonadota; class Gammaproteobacteria; order Pseudomonadales; family Pseudomonadaceae; genus Aquipseudomonas; species Aquipseudomonas guariconensis. Next base: position 74,238 of record NZ_FMYX01000003.1, on the reverse strand, counting down.
TACATGACAAAGCGTATCGGCCTGCGAATGGCGCCGCCGATGAGCAGTGCATCGACGAAAGACACATGGTTGCACACCAGCAACGCCGGGCCTTCATCGGGGATGCACTGCAGGTCCCGATGTTCGACGCGGTACATGGAGTGGCTGAGCAGCCAGATCAGGAAACGCATGGTGAATTCGGGCACGATGCGGAAGATATAGGCGTTGACCGCGACGTTGAGCAACGACACCACCAGAAACAGCTGAGGGATACTCAGTTTTGCCACGCTCAACAGCACGATGGTGATGATCGCCGAGACCACCATGAACAGCGCATTTAGGATGTTGTTGGCAGCGATCACCCGGGCCCGCTGGTCTTCGGGCGTACGCGCCTGGATCAAGGCGTACAGCGGCACGATATAGAAGCCACCGAACACCCCCAGGCCCACGATCGAAAGCAGGATCCACCAAGCCTGGCCCATGCCAAGCAGCGCCAGCCAGTCATGGGGCACCTCCCCTGCCGGCACATCGCCCGAGTGCCACCACCACAGCAGGCCGAACAGGGTCAGGCCGAAGGAGCCGAACGGCACCAGGCCGATCTCCACCTTGCGCCCGCTCAACCGCTCACAGAGCAGCGACCCCAAGGCGATACCCACCGAGAACAACGTCAGCACCAGCGTCACCACGGTCTCATCGCCGTGCAACCAATCCTTCGCATAGGCCGGGATCTGGGTCAGGTAAATGGCGCCGACGAACCAGAACCAGGAGTTGCCGACGATCGAGCGCGACACCGCTGGCGTTTGCCCCAGCCCCAGGCGCAAGGTGGCCCAGGATTGCTTGAAGATGTTCCAGTCCAGCTTCATCTGCGGGGCAGCGGCGGCCGCCCGAGGGATCCAGCGGCTGGCCAGGTAGCCGAGCACCGCGGTGCCGACCACTCCCCCTGCGACCACCGCAGCATAACTGCCAGAGGACATCATCACCCCAGCCCCGATGGTTCCGGCCAGGATCGCCAGGAAGGTGCCCATTTCCACCAGGCCATTTCCGCCGACCAGTTCCTCTTCACGCAAAGCCTGGGGCAGGATCGAGTACTTCACCGGGCCGAACAGCGCCGAATGGGTGCCCATCGCGAACAACGCCAGCAACATCAGGTGCAGGTGTCCGGTGACAAATCCGGTCGCGCCAATGGCCATGATGACGATCTCTGCCAACTTGATCGCGCGGATCAACGCATCCTTGGCGAACTTCTCGCCGAACTGCCCGGCCAGTGCCGAGAACAGAAAGAACGGCAGGATGAACAGCAGCGCGCAGAGATTGACCCAAATCGAGCGATCGCCCTCCAGGCTGAGCTTGTACAAGATCGCCAGGATCAGCGACTGTTTGAACAGATTGTCGTTGAAGGCACCCAACGACTGGGTAATGAAGAACGGCAGAAAACGCCGCTTGCCGAGCAGGGTGAATTGCGAGGGGTGACTCATCGTCCGTGTACCTGATTGGGCTTTTTCATTGGAGGCACGCACAGCGCGAGAAGCCACAAATCTGCATGGGAATGGGGCTCGCTGGCAACCGGAAGAATGCGTGCGGCTATTTGCGACCGCCACGCCCTCCTCCACCGGACACACGACAAACCGTGTGCCTGTCCTTATGCTTGGCCACTGGCACTACTCGACAACAAGGATGTCCGATGCTCGCCGCCCTCCATCGCTACCCCACCCCTGTGCGCCTACTGCTTGCGATCACGTTCGCACTGACCTTGGCCCGGGCGATCACCCTGCCTTACCTGGTGGTTTACCTGGCGGACAACTTCCAGTTGCCGGTCAGCCACATCGGGCTGCTGATCGGCGGCGCGCTGATCCTGGCGTCATTGCTGAGCCTGTATGGCGGACATCTGGTCGACACCCTGAGCAACTATGCCCTGCTGATCGGCGCCATGCTGACGTTCGCCCTGGCCTTCGTCGGCGCCATCGCCAGCCGCTGGGCCGCATTGTTCTTCCTGTGCCTGGTGCTGATCAACCTGGCCCTGGCGGTGGTCGACATCGCCGCCAAGGCAGGCTTTTGCACATTACTGCCAGTGTCCGAGCGGGCCGAGGTATTCGCCATAAAGTACACCTTGAGCAACATCGCCTATGCAGCAGGCCCTCTGCTCGGGGTGGCCCTGCTCGAGCTGAATGATCACCTGCCTTTTGTAATGTCCGCAGCGATCGGCTTGGGCATGGCCCTTTTGTACCAGCGCCTGGGCGAGCGACAACTGAAGATAAGCGAGCCACGCCAGCCCGGCGCCGGCTTTGCCCAGGTCGGTCTGCAACTGGCGCGGGACCGTCGGCTGGTGTGTTTCACCCTAGGCGGCGTGCTCAGTGCCGTGGTGTTCGGGCAGTTCACCGCCTACCTCTCCCAATACCTGGTGGTCACCGCCAGCGCCAGCGAGGCAGCGAGGTTGGTGGGGTACCTTGTGACCACCAACGCCACCACGGTGATCGCACTGCAGTACCTGGTGGGCCGCCGCATCGACCGCCAGCGCCTGATGCCTTGGCTGATGGCCGGCATGACACTGTTCGTTCTCGGTCTGCTGGGCTTTTCCCTGGCAGGCTCGGTCATGGCCTGGTGCCTGGCGATGCTGGTGTTCACCTTGGGCGAGATCATCGTGATTCCGGCCGAATACATGTTCATCGACCTGATCGCGCCGGAGCACCTGCGCGGGGTCTATTATGGCGCGCAGAACCTCTCCAACCTCGGCGCGGCCCTGGGACCTGTGCTCGTCGGATTCGCCCTGGGGCTGATGGTGCCGGTGGCGATCTTCTACCTGCTGGTGTTGTCGGTGATACTGGCGGCAGGGTTCTATTACCTGGGGACAAGGGGTGCGATGGAGCGGCCATGACGCCTTAATACGCCCCCTGCTGCGCCAAGCCGGCGCCGACAGGGTCGTGACAAAGCCCAGGCCTGCGGCGTCCTGCCACTGCGACCATCGTCTGCGCTGACGAACCCCAGACTGCGTGCCAGACTGATTGATCGGGACCGCGTTTCCTTTTTTGCTCCGGAGTTTGCATGTCGTTGTCCAGTGGGCTGATCGCCGTGGTCGCCCTGGCCTATATGGCCATCATGTTCGCCATCGCCTTCTATGGCGACCGTCGCAGCACGCCATTGCCGCCACGCCTGCGCGCCTGGGTGTACAGCCTGTCGCTGGCGGTGTACTGCACAAGCTGGACCTTCTTCGGCGCGGTCGGCCAGGCTGCCGAACAGCTCTGGGCGTTCCTGCCCATCTATCTGGGGCCTGTGCTGCTGCTGGTCTTCGCGCCCTGGGTGGTGCAGAAGATGGTGCTGATCAGCAAGCAAGAGAACATTACCTCGATTGCCGACTTCATCGCTGCACGTTACGGCAAGTCGCAGTCGCTGGCGGTGGTGGTGGCGCTGATCTGCCTGGTCGGCGTGCTGCCTTACATCGCCTTGCAGCTCAAGGGCATCGTGCTCGGTGTCAATCTGCTGATCGGTGCCAACGCTGACGCCACTGGCCCCCGAGTGCAGGACACCGCACTGGTGATTTCGCTAGTGCTGGCATTGTTCGCCATCGTCTTCGGCACGCGCAGCCTTGACGTCACCGAACACCACCGGGGGATGGTCCTGGCGATTGCCTTCGAATCTCTGGTCAAGCTGCTGGCCTTCCTCGCCGTTGGCGCGTTCGTCGTGTTCAATCTGTACGACGGCTTCGATGATCTGTTCACTCAGGCGCGACAGTCGGTGCATCTGGAAACCTACTGGCAGGAAACCGTCAACTGGCCTTCGATGGTGGTGCAGACTGCCGTGGCGATGATGGCCATCATCTGCCTACCCCGCCAGTTCCATGTCACTGTGGTGGAAAACATCGAGCCCCAGGACATGCGCATGGCCCGCTGGGTGTTCCCCCTGTACCTGGCCCTGGCCGCGCTGTTCGTGGTACCGATCGCCCTGGCCGGGCAGATGTTGCTGCCAGGCACGGTGATCTCCGACTCCTTCGTCATCAGCCTGCCCTTGGCCGAGGCCCACCCGAGCCTGGCATTGCTGGCGTTCATCGGCGGTGCATCGGCCGCCACCGGCATGGTCATCGTCGAGGCGGTGGCCTTGTCGACCATGGTATCCAACGACATGCTGTTGCCGTGGCTGCTGCGTCGCAAGAACGCCGAACGGCCGTTCGAGGCGTTCCGCCACTGGATGCTCTCGGTGCGCCGAGTGACCATCGTCGCCATTCTCCTGCTGGCCTATGTCAGCTACCGTCTGCTGGGTTCCACCGCGAGCCTGGCGACCATCGGCCAGATCGCCTTCGCCGCCGTAACCCAATTGACGCCAGCCATGCTGGGGGCGCTGTATTGGAAGCAGGCCAACCGCCGCGGCGTATTCGCAGGCCTCGCGGCCGGGATATTCCTATGGTTCTACACCCTGGTGCTGCCGATCGCCGCCCACAGCCTGGGATGGTCGCTGCAACTGTTCCCCGGCCTTGCCTGGCTGCACGGCAACCCGCTGAACCTGCCGATCACCCCACTGACCCAGGGTGTGGTGCTGTCCCTGGCGGGTAATTTCATCCTGTTCGCCTGGGTCTCGATCCTGTCGCGCACACGCGTCTCGGAGCACTGGCAGGCAGGCCGCTTCATCGGTCAACAGAGCAGCGCCAGGCCCAGCAACCGGTCGCTGCTGGCGGTACAGATCGACGATCTGCTCAAGCTGGCTGCGCGCTTTGTGGGCGAAGAGCGGGCGCGACAGAGCTTCATTCGTTTCGCCTATCGCCAGGGCAAGGGCTTCAACCCCAACCAGAACGCCGACGGCGACTGGATCGAGCACACCGAGCGGCTGTTGGCGGGTGTGCTTGGCACCTCTTCGACCCGCGCAGTGGTCAAGGCGGCCATCGAAGGCCGAGAGATGCAGCTTGAAGACGTGGTGCGCATCGCCGACGAAGCCAGCGAGGTGCTGCAGTTCAACCGCGCCCTGCTGCAAGGCGCCATCGAGAACATCAACCAGGGCATCAGCGTGGTAGACCAGAACCTGCACTTGGTGGCCTGGAACCGCCGCTACCTGGAGTTGTTCAACTACCCCGACGGGCTGATCAGCGTGGGTCGGCCGATCGCCGACATCATCCGCTACAACGCCGAACGCGGCCTGTGCGGCCCTGGCGAGGCGCAGGTGCATGTCGCACGCCGTCTGCACTGGATGCGCCAGGGCCGAGCACACACCTCCGAGCGGTTGTTCCCCAATGGCCGGGTCATCGAGTTGATCGGCAACCCCATGCCAGGCGGGGGCTTTGTCATGAGCTTCACCGACATCACGCCCTTCCGCGAAGCCGAACAGGCGCTCAAGGATGCCAACGAAAGCCTGGAGCAACGGGTAGCCGAACGGACCCAAGAACTCTCCCAGCTCAACCAGGCGTTAACGGAAGCCAAGAGCCGTGCCGAAGCGGTCAGTCAGTCCAAGACCCGCTTCCTGGCCGCGGTCAGCCATGACCTGATGCAGCCGCTCAATGCTGCGCGGCTGTTCTCCGCCGCCCTGTCGCAACAGACTGAAGGCATGAACGAAGAGGCCCGGCAACTGGTGCAGCACATGGACAGCTCTCTGCGCTCGGCGGAGGAACTGATCAGCGACCTGCTGGACATCTCACGGCTGGAAAACGGCAAGATCACGCCCGATCCCAAGCCGTTCGCCCTCAACGAACTGTTCGATACCCTGGGTACCGAATTCAAGGTGCTGGCGGCGGAGAAGGGGTTGGAGTTCCGCCTGCGGGGCAGCCGGCTGCGGGTCGAGAGCGACATGAAACTACTGCGACGGGTCTTGCAGAACTTCCTGACCAACGCCCTACGATACGGCAAGAGTCCGCTGCTGCTCGGCGTGCGCCGCCAGGGCGAGCGCCTGTGGCTGGAGGTCTGGGATCGAGGCCCGGGTATCGCCGACGACAAGTTGCAGGTGATCTTTCAAGAATTCAAGCGCCTGGACAGCCACCAGACCCGCGCTGAAAAAGGCCTGGGCCTGGGCCTGGCGATCGCCGATGGCCTGTGCCGGGTGCTGGGGCATCCACTGCAAGTGCGCTCCTGGCCAGGCAAGGGCAGTGTCTTCAGGGTCAGCGTGCCGATCGCCCGGGCCCCGGCGCCCGAGACCCGCGCGCCCGTGGAACAGGTCAGCCAGCCCCTGGCCGGCTTGCAGGTGCTGTGCGTGGACAACGAAGACAGCATTCTCCTGGGCATGAACAGCCTGCTCAGCCGCTGGGGCTGCCAGGTCTGGACAGCGCGCAACCGCGAGGAATGCGAAGCGTTGCTGGCCCAAGGCATGCGCCCGCACCTGGCGCTGGTGGATTTCCACTTGGACGATGGCGAGACCGGTACCGAGCTGATGGCCTGGCTACGCACCCGCCTGGGCGAGCCGGTGCCTGGCGTGGTGATCAGCGCGGACGGGCGCAACGAAACCATCGCCATGGTGCACGCCGCCGGCCTCGATTACCTGGCCAAACCAGTCAAGCCGGCGGCCTTGCGCGCCTTGCTCAATCGCCATCTGAGCCTTGTTCAGTAAGCGCTTCGCCAGCCGGCACGCCCTCGGCAAGCGCCCGCTCGAGCAATTCGCCCGGCAGACTTTTGCTGGCCCGGGCGCCAAGCAGCTTGAGTTGCTCGCTGCGGCTGACCAGGTTGCCGCGACCTTCGCACAGTTTGTTGCGCGCAGCGGCATAGGCCTTGTCCACCTGCTGCAGGCGACTGCCCAGCTCGTCCAGGTCCTGGATGAACAAGACGAACTTGTCGTATAGCCACCCGGCTCGCTCGGCGATTTCCCGCGCATTCTGGCTCTGGCGCTCCTGCTTCCACAGGCTGTCTATGACCCGCAAAGTCGCCAGCAAGGTGGTCGGGCTGACAATCACGATCTGCCGATCGAAGGCTTCCTGGAACAGGTTGGGCTCGGCCTGCAAGGCTGCCGAGAACGCCGCTTCTATGGGCACGAACAGCAGGACGAAATCCAGGCTGTGCAAACCGTCCAAACGATTGTAATCCTTGCTCGATAGCCCTTTGACATGACTGCGCAGGGATTGAACGTGCTGCTTGAGGGCAGCCTGGGCGCGTTCGGCATCGGTGTCAGCCACAAACTGTTGGTAGGCCGTGAGGCTGACCTTGGCATCGACCACGACCTGTTTGTTGCCTGGCAGCATGATCAGCACATCGGGCTGGTAACGCTCCCCGTCGGCACTCTTGAGGCTGACCTGGGTTTGGTACTCCCGCCCCTTCTCCAGCCCCGCATGCTCCAGCACCCGCTCGAGAATCAGCTCCCCCCAGTTGCCCTGGGTCTTCTGGCCCTTCAAGGCCTGAGTCAGGTTCGTGGCTTCATCCGACAGGCGCAAGTTGAGCTGCTGTAGGCGCTCGAGCTCCTTGCCCAGGGAAAAGCGCTCGCGCGCCTCTTGCTGGTAGCTTTCCTCAACGCGCTTCTCAAACGCCTGGATGCGTTCCTTGAGTGGGTCGAGCAACTGGCCCAGGTGCTGCTGGCTGGTCTGGGTGAAACGTTGTTCACGCTCATCGAAGATCTTGGTAGCCATCTCGGCGAACTGGGCACGCAAGGTATCGCGCGCCTCCTGCAGGTCTTCGAGACGCTGTTGGTGACTTTCCTGCTGTTCCCGAAGCTCTGCCTCCAGGCGTGCGGCCTGGGCCTCCAGGCGACGCTGCTCGGCTTCCCGATTGGCCCGCTCGAGCTGCCAGGCGTGGGCGGCATCACGGGCGTTGTCGCGATCGATCTGCAATAACTCGAGTTCTCGGGCCTGGGCCGCCAAAGTGGTCTGCTTGACCACGTTCGCCTCGCTCAGGTCGCTGATCTCATCACGGCAAGCCTCCAGTTGCGCTTGCAGACCTTCGTGGGCAAGTTGGGCGCTGGATAGGCGCTCTTGCACCAACGCCAGCTCCGATTGCCTGGCCGACAGTTGTCGCTGCAACTGCAATGCCCAACCCAGGCAAGGGACGGCTGCGGCGACGAGGCCCAGCAGGATACTGGCAAGATCCACTGCCATAGCGACTCCAATCGATGTTCGACAATGCCGTGAGCTTACCAGTTGATGCTTTGGGTGGCTTTACCGCTCCTGCCACAAGGGTAAAGCCTGCTCCATCGCGGGCGTAGCAGGACTCTCCTGCGATAGGCACTCAAACCGGAAGCAGCTGTCGGAGCAACCGCCGCGCCTCTTGCGACCCCTGCCCTGCCGCCAACTCCAACCAATAACGGGCCTGCTCCGGCTCGCTGGCCTGACACAGGCGACCATATTCGAGTTGCGCACGACGATCGCCCGCGCGCGCAGCCTGGCGCAACAGGTCATGACCGATGCGCCGGTCGCGGGCATTGCCGCACTCCCGGCAAAGCATCTGCCCCAGGCGGCTCTGGGCCACTACCACACCCTGGCGCGCGGGTTGCTTTAACAGGCGGCCGGCCAGGTGCTTGACGTGCGTCTTGTCCCCCAGGCGTGGACTGTCGAGCAGCCACAGGGCGACTTTCAAGGAAAAGCGCTTGGAATAAGGCTCTGACGAAGAGACAGGGGGACTGGCGAGGTGTTTACCGCGAAACTTCATGACCAACAGCGAAGGCAACTCGAGAGGCGCGCCACTGTACTCTTTTTTTATTCGGATGACCCGGTGCTTTTGGGGCGAAGTAAAAAAAATTTCTACGATCTTTTCTTGACGTTTTTTGAAGCCATGGTATCGCTTCTGGGCTGCCTCATGATTGTCGGACAATTCGAAAAACAGCTGGCACGCCCGTCCTAGAGCAAGCGCTCGGGACAATCCACAGAAGCTGTGGATAACTCGGTGGACAACCCCCCCGACGTGGCCGCAAAGCCCCATGAAATGGGGCTTTTGGTCAAACTGTCGATTTTTTCACCAGCAAAAATTAGTGTTTTTTTTCATTGACTTAAGCGCACAGTCAAGTCATTGGCGAGGCTCCCGTAGGCTGTTGCCAAGTTGTTACAAGTCGTTGTCAGTGTGTGCACAAGTGAGCGATTTACAGCCATTTGGATGCCACCGGTGTAGGCATCGTCCCCACGGCCGGTCTGCGCCCCACTTCACAGTCAGTCAATTAAACGCCATACTGCTCGGCTCGCCTGGTAAAACACGAAATCGCTTGCCAGGTACAGATGTTTAGGGTAGGGTGCTCACCGTTAGTACCCAGCTGAAAGTCAATTCTGGCCAACAGTGTCCTTGCAGTGCCTCGCTCGACCCAACGAGTAGCCATTGCTGAAACCAGGACCGGCCCTTTCGATGATTCCCAGACAGCCCCGCTGCTCCATCACGAATCACGTAACAGATTGATCGGGATTTTTCACCCAGAGGCCTCGAACCTTGGCCCTGGCGTGCCTTGCCCGCCTTCTGATGTACCTACCAGTCAGCCCAGCGCCCACATTTGCTTGCGCCTCCTCTGGCTGCCCTGTTCCAGTCAGGTTCTTCGTCCCTTAATAAAGGCGTCACTGGAACGTTTCTAAGATGCACGGATCGAACCCCGTGTTAAATGCAGGAACATCCAAACAATATGAATACTCATCATCAGATCCAATCCGCCATCGGCACCCTGTCCCAGGCCTTCGCACCCTTGAAGTGCCTCATCGTCGCACCTCGCAAGGGCAGCTTCAGTTTCACTCTGGTCGACGAGCATGGCGTCGCATGCCATACCGAACGCCTGTACCCTGAGCAGTACAACCGCAGCGCGCCGCTGCAGGCCATCATCGAGCGCACTCGCCAGTCGTTGGCCGCGTGAACGACATATACCCATGTATTCACACGCTCGGTAACCCCTTCGCTTGCCAGCCTGATCGTTCTTGGCGTAATTGCTACAAGGCATATACGCCGGGGCGTCCGGCAGCAATCGATTTAAAAACAGCCCTTTACACCACGATTATCACACTACACTTCAACTCGAGCGGTGCGAGCCGCTTCCGGCGGGCCTGATCAATTCACCAGCTGCCAAGCTCCAGCGCCCGTCGGCCCTTAACTGATCGAGGGCATCATGGGCATCGCAGCGAAAGAGTTGTGTCAGTATGTGATCCGACCGACCCTGATCTACCTGAATCGTCATTGCGAAAGCGCCGAAGCCTTGCTGCTGGGCGTGGCCGCTAGCCAGTCGGCACTCGGCTCGGCATTGCACGACAGGCGTGGTCACGGCCTCTACCGAATCGGCGAAACTCGCCATCAGGCCCTCTGGGACGACTACCTGGCACGCGATCCGGATCTGGCGAGCCTGGTCCGCGGCCTGGCCAGCCAGCATGCATTCCTTCGCGGTCCTCACCTAGAACTTGCAGTCAACCTGCGTTATTCCACCGCGATCGCCTGGATGCTCATCGAAGAGCAGGCCCCTCGATTGCCAGCTGCCGATGACCTGTTGGGACTGGCGCGCGTCTGGCGCCAAATCTTCCACCCCCAAGGGCGCCTGCGCGATTTCACCCACGCTTGGCATCTTTGTGTGAACCCCATTCTTTCGGAAGCATCTTAAGAGGTGCCTTACAAATTAACCGGAAAAAAGGGAATTTTGGTCGGATTGTCCTACAAAACTACACGAACTGCTGCGATTGAGCCTATAGCGCAGCACGTAAATTGTTGGTAGCTTTTCGCCCCGGAGAACCCAAGGAGTTTCACAATAATGAAAAAAGCAATGCTCAAAACCTCCCTCGGTGTAGCTGTCGCCCTCGCATCCAGCCAACTGTTCGCAGCAGGTTTCGCCCTCAACGAACAAAGCGTCAGCGGTATGGGGACAGGTTTCGCAGGGCGTTCGTCTTCTGCCGAAGATGCCAGCACTGTCTATGGCAACCCTGCCGGCATGTCGCGCCTGAAGCGTGAACAAGTTACCGTCGGCGGTGCTGCCGTCATCGCCAAGACCGATATCTCGGGTCGCGGAAGTAACTACGGGGGTGAGACTGACGGTGACATGGTGCCAACCGTCGGCGTACCAATGGGTTACTACGTCAAGCCGATCGATGACCACTGGAGCGTAGGCTTCGGTGTGTATGTACCCTTCGGCCTGATCACCGACTACGGTGGAGATGATGCCGCACGTTACTGGGGCAAGAAGAGCAAAGTCGAGGTCGTAACATTCCAGCCGACCGTCAGCTATGCATTCAACGACAAGGTGTCGATTGGCTTTGGCCCGACCATCAACCGCATCAAGGGTGAACTGGGTTCGAACCTCAGCAGCCAGGCCTTTGCTGGCCCGGGCTCTCGCGATGGCGAAGTCAAGATCAAGGGCGACGATACCGCCGTGGGCTACAACATCGGTGTACTGGTACAGGCCACTGATCGCACCCGCCTGGGCCTGACCTACCATTCGATGGTCGACTACAAGCTCGAAGGCAACACCCGCGTTTCATACCCTCTGCCCATCGGCCTGAGCGGCAAGTTCGACGCCAGTCTGAAGATCAAGACCCCTGAGTCGGTAGATTTCTCGATTACTCACGAACTGGATGACAACTGGACGCTGTATGCCGGTAGCACCTGGACTCGTTGGAGCCGTCTGGAAAACATTACCGTCGAGAACGAGGCTCCCGCAGGCTATCCGCTCAAGACCATCACCGAAGAGCAGAACTGGCACGACACCTGGGCCCACGCCATTGGCGCAGCCTACAAGGTGAACAAGGAGTGGACCCTGCGCGCAGGCTTCTCCGTCGACCAGTCGCCAACCAACAACCACGACCGTTCGCCACGTATCCCGACTGGCGATCGCAAGGCGGTCAGCTTCGGTGCTGGCTGGAGCCCGAACGACGACATGACCATCGACGTGGCTTACTCCTACCTGTGGGAAGAAGACACCAAGGTCAACAATCGTCCGGACTCCCTGCAGGAAGGCGCTTTGAAGGGCAGCTACCAGGCCAAGTACGAAAACAGCGCTCACGGCATCGGTGCATCCCTCACCTACCGCTTCTGAGTTGCACCCGCTACATGAAGAGACCGCCCTCGTGGCGGTTTTTTCATGCCTGTACCAACCAAGGCTCGGCCAACGTGGGATCAACGACCCCACGCGCACTGAACATCATGGCTGGGAAGCGATGGCTTTTTCGATCGCTGCCTGGAAGGCGGGGTCGTCAGGCTTGGTCAGGCTGGAGAAATTGGCGATCACCTTGCCCTGGCGATCGATCACGTATTTGTAGAAATTCCATTTCGGCGCACTGCTCTGACGCGCCAACTCAACGAACAAGGGCACCGCATCCTTGCCACGCACAGCCTGGGCCTTGGTCATGGTGAAGGTCACGCCATAGTTGGCGTAGCACACCTTGGCGGTCTTCTCACTGTCGGCATCTTCCTGCTTGAAGTCGTTCGAAGGCACGCCGAGCATTTCCAGGCCCTTTTCGTGATAAGCCTTGTAGGTCGATTCCAAGCCCTCGAACTGCGGGGCAAAACCGCAATAGCTGGCGGTATTGACCACCACCAGCGGTTTGCCGGCAAAGCGCTCGCACAAATCGATCTGCTCCTTGCCACGCAGTTCGGGCAGGCTACCTTGCAGCAAGGCGGGGCAATCGGCCGCCCAACTGGACGAAGCGGCGGCAAGAACCAGTAACGAAAGGGTAAACCTGCGTAAAGACATCGTACGGCACTCCTGCAAGATGAAAATCCGTTACCTGCAGGGTAGCGCCTAACAAACACCCATGCCCAACTGCATCAATGCCAGACCACCCTCATGCCAGCCCCACCACGCCAGCGCCAGCAGCACGAGCGCGCCCGCTGCCAGCAACCCACGCGTCAGGGAGCGGTTCATGCCGGCTGGGCCTGCAGGCGTGCCACAGGACGCTCGCGCACGGGCCAGTTCAAGGCAGCAGCCAACACGCTCAACAGAATCGAGATCTGCCAGACCAGCTCGTAGCTGCCGGTACGGTCGTACACCACGCCGCCCAGCCAACCACCGAGGAAGGCGCCCAACTGATGGAACAGGAAGACGATGCCACCGAGCATGGACAGGTTACGTACACCGAACACTGTGGCCACGGTGCCATTGGTCAGCGGGACCGTGGACAACCACAAAAGCCCCATGGCGATGCCAAACAGATAAGCACTGACCTGAGTCACCGGCGCCCACAGGAACAACACGATCACCACCGCCCGCAACAGGTACAAGCCCGTGAGCAAACGCGGTTTGGACATGCGCCCGCCCAACCAACCGGCGGTGTAGGTACCGACGATATTGAACAGCCCGACCAACGCCAGCACGGTGGTGCCGGTGGTCGCCGGCAGATGCTGGTCCACCAGGTAGGCCGGCAGATGTACGCCGATGAACACCACTTGGAAACCGCAGACGAAAAAGCCCAGCGCCAGCAACCAGAACCCTGAATGCGAACACGCCTCGCGCAGCGCCTGGCCGAGTGTCTGCTCGGTACCGTGATTCGGAAGTGGTCGATCACGCAACAGGCCCACGAACGGCACGATCAAGGCCACCAGCAAGCCCAGTACCAGCAAGGCCGCCGACCAACCCAACCACTGGATCAGGCCGAGCGTCCCCGGCAGCATGGCAAATTGGCCGAATGAGCCGGCGGCACTGGCGATACCCATGGCCAAGCTGCGTTTTTCCGCCGGGACTGCGCGTCCCACAACACCGAGAATGACCGAGAAGGATGTGCCAGACAGCCCAATGCCGATCAGCAGACCGGCGCTGAGCGAGAGCGACCAAGCCGAGTCGGCCATGCCCATCAATACCAGCCCAACGGTGTAGAGAATCCCGCCGATGATCACGACCCGCGCGGCGCCCAAGCGGTCAGCCAAGGCTCCGGCAAACGGCTGGGCCAGACCCCAGATAAGGTTCTGCAGGGCGATGGCAAAGGCGAACACTTCCCTCCCCCAGCCGAACTCGGCACTCATGGGCGCCAGGAACAGGCCAAAGCCATGCCGCACCCCCAGGGACAACGCCAGAATCAGCGCCGCCCCCAACAATACCCACCCGCTGGTTCGCCATACCGAGGTCATCGTCGTTCTCTCCAGCACATCGCAAGGTTCATGCGGGTATATACCCACTTTTAGTTGTAAAACATCAGGCCAGGCGTTCCAGCAGCCCAATCAGCACGTCCCGCTGCCCTTCGCCCAATCGCTCGATCAATTTCCGCTGAGCCTGTTCCCATGCGGGATGCGCAGCGCGCAATAACGCTTCGCCCGCCGCACTCAGGAGCACCAGGCGATTGCGCTGGTCGTCGCCATCGGACAGTTTCACCAGCCCTTCGGCCTCCAGCACGCGCAAGTTGCGCCCTAGGGTGCTGCGATCCAGGCCCATGGCTTCGGCCAAGGTGGTGATGCTTGGCCGATCGAGCCGCTGCAGGTGACGTAGCAGGGAAAACTGCGCGACATTGACGCCGAAGCCGGCAAGGGCTTCGTCGTAGTGTCGGCTCACCCCACGGGCGGCTCGGCGAAGATGGGTACAGATGCATTCACTGGTCAGCATGAATGCGTGTATATACCCGCAACCGAAATGTTGCAATAAATTTCAAATCTGATGTTATGGCGCCAACCGCCGGCGAATCGGCTCGAACTCAGCCGTAGCCTGGCGCGCCAGCGGATCAGGCTCACCCTTTTCGATCGCCTGCCAGTAGCGCCAGGGCACCTTGGCCGCGCCCAGTTCGTAGTCCATGCCGTCCCAGTTGTCTTCCCGGAAGCTGTAGAAGGCCCAGTGCAGTTGCTGCTTGTCCAAGACAGTGAGGACATCCTCGAGGTATTGCTTGCACCCGGCCAGTCGTCGCATGCAGCCGAACTCCCCCACCACCAGACGAGAGCGGGGAACCCCCACCGCATCCGCCCATTCCAGCGGCTTTTGAAGATAAGCCGCTACCCGTTCACCATCCCATCGTTCACGCTTGCCGCCGAAGGGTGCCGGCCCCGGATAGGGAATCGGCTGCTTGCGCGCCATATTCGGCGCACTGGTAGCCGAATAGGGCTCGTACATATGCACGCTGTAGAGCACTCGCCGATCTGGCAACGCCGTCGGCCAATAACCGAAGGCATCGGCTGCTGCGTACCAGCCGGCATCGACCATGATCGGGGTGGTCGCATCCACCTCACGAATTGCCGCGACCAGCTCGCGATACAAGGCCGGCAAATCACGCGGGCCGCCCTGCTCACCGGCGTACCACTGCTGCATACGTTGCAGCTCGGCATGCTCGGCCAGGCCGCCATGGCGCTCTGGCGCCGGCTCGTTGATCAAGTTGTAGGCCGCCACGGCGGGGTGATCTTTCAGTTCTTGGGCAAGGTCATGCCAAAAGGTTGCCGCCTGGGTCCAGTAGCGTTTGTCCCGCCAGAGCCGGTCGTCGAACTGGCCTTGGTTGTTTTGTGACCAGCGCATGCCCGGCAACGAAAGCGGGGCGATCACAACCTTCAGTCCCGCGGCGTGGGCGTTGTCCAGCACGGTCTTCAACTGCGCCAGGTCTTGGGGCGAAAGCCCCTTGTAGGCGTCAGCATCGCCGAGCAGGAAATCACGCCCCTGAGGCTTCCACTTGTCGTAAGACAACCGTACCCAGGTGGCGCCGTAGCCACTCAATGCCTGGAAGTAGGATCGATCGGGAGGCAAACGGTTGAAACTGTTGCCGCCATGGCGGGGGCTGTTCCAGAAATCGATGAGGTCTGCAGCGTTGGCCGGCAGGCTTGCCAGCGCCAAGAGGCTGGCGAACATCCAGTGGCGCATGCGAGGGCTCCCTGATGCATGGGTCGGCCCGTGAGCATACGCCCGCCTCGCCAGGGAAACCGTTCAGCAACATTGCGGGAAGTTGCATGGTGTCGTTGTGTCAGGCCTTTGCACGCGAAAAGTCCAGCTTTGACAACAGAGACCTCAATGCCCAGACAACGCCAGCCCCAATACCACCGTCAGCTCCAATAGCTCCAACAGGGCTCCGGCGGTGTCCCCTGTTGTCCCGCCCAGGCGCCGGCACACCAGGTGACGAATCCAGAAAAAGACCACGACCGACACCAGCAGCACCCAAAGTACCGTCAAGCCACCGAGCAGCACGCAGACCAGCGCACTGCCAACCAGCGTCCAACCAGCCGCCTGTCTGGGCAGGTGATCGGCCAGCGCTTGTCCAAGCCCTCCCGGGCGCACATAAGGGGTGCCCATGAACAGCCCCAGCAAGGCAGCGCGCCCGACCACAGGGCCCAATACCAGCCAGGCACCTGCGTCGCGCTCCACCAGCACCCAGAGAGCGCAGAACTTGAGCAACAGCACCAACACCACAGTAACGACAGCAATCGGTCCGCTGCGTGGGTCCTTCATGATCTGCAAGGTGCGCTCGCGATCACCAAAGCCCCCCAGCCACGCGTCGGCGGTGTCGGCCAGGCCATCCAGGTGCAGCGCACCACTGAGCAGCACCCACAGTGTGAGCAGCAAGGCCGCGTGCAAGGGCGCGGCGACACCTGCGAGCCACTGACTGGCCAACCACAGCAGCAGGCCGAACAGCAGACCGATCACCGGGTAAAACAATAACGAACGGCCCATCTGCCGAGGCTCCGGCATCCCCGGCAAGCGCACCGGCAAACTGCTGAGAAACTGCAGGGCGATCCAGAACGGCAGCACTTCAGCCCTCCTCTCGCAGTTGGCCATCGCTCGCCAGGTGCAGGCGCCGCAACGCCCCGTGCCCGACCTCGACTTGAAGCAGCTGTTCACGCGGCAGGCCGCGGGCACGTGCCAGCAGCAGCCGCATCACGCCGCCATGGGTGATCAGCAGTACGCGCTTGCCCTGATGCTGCCTGGCCAAGTCGTCGACGGCCGCGAGCACCCGCTCGGCAAATGCACTCACTGGCTCGCCATTGGGCGGCGTGTAGCCATACGGGTCGGCCCAGAAGCGCCCCAGGTCATCCGCTTGTTCCTGCATGATCTGCGCGGCACTGCGCCCTTCCCAATCCCCAAAGTGCAGCTCACGCACGCCAGCTTCGCGTTGCACCGGCAGCGCCAGTCGCGTGCCGAGCTCATCGGCAAACTGTGCGCAGCGACGCAGGGGGGAACTGACCAGCACGTCCCAGGGCCCCGCCTCGGCTACCGCTTCGCGCATCTGTGCCCAACCGCGCTCGGTCAAGGCGTCGTCCAGGCTACCGCGCAGGCCACCGCCCAATTCGGTTTCGCCGTGGCGCAGCAGGTCGAGCCTCATACCGAGCGATCCGCCACGGCGGCTTCGGCGAAGGTCGCCATCTGCCCGTGCAAGGCGCAGGCCAGACGCATCAGCGGCACGGCCAATGCCGCACCGCTGCCCTCGCCCAGCCGCAAGCCGAGGGCGAGCAAGGGGGTCGCTTGCAGCGCTTCGAGCAAGGCCCGATGTCCCGGTTCCGCGCCCTGGTGAGCGAACAGCAGCCAAGGTCGGCAGTCAGGGTTCAGGCGCACCGCCACCAGGGCAGCGACACTGCAGATGAAGCCGTCCACCAACACCGCCACCCCCTGCTGGGCACAGGCCAGATAAGCACCGACCAGCGCGGCGATTTCAAAACCACCGACAAAGGCCAGGGCCTGCAGCGGGTCGTCGGCACGCAAGCCGTGCAGCGCCAGGGCACGCTCGATCACCTGCGCCTTGTGCCGCACGCCGACAGCATCCAGACCGGTACCTGGACCGCTCAGGGCCTGCGCCGAGCACTCCAACAGGACACTGGCCAACGCAGCTGCGGCGGTGGTGTTGCCGATGCCCATTTCGCCACCGATGAACAACGTGGCGCCCTGTTCGGCGGCACGCAACGCACTGTCGCGCCCGGCAGCGAGCGCCGCCTGCCATTGCGCCTCGGTCATCGCCGGTTGGCGGGCGAAGTTGGCCGTGCCGGCGCCCAGGCGCAGATGGCGTACCCCAGGCAAGGCAAGCTCAAGGTCGATGGTGCCCAGATCGACCACGTCCAAAGTGGCCTGAAGTTGGCGCGCCAGTACGCTGATCGCAGCGCCCCCCCCGACGAAATTGCGCAGCATCTGGCCGGTCACCGCTTGTGGATACGCGGAGATGCCCTCCTCCACCACCCCGTGGTCACCTGCGAAGATCGTGATGGCCACCCGTTCCAGGGTCGGTCGTTCACAGCCTTGCAGGCCCGCCAGTTGCACAGCCAGGCCTTCCAGTTGACCGAGCGAGCCGGCCGGCTTGGTCAGTTGCTTCTGACGGGCACGGGCCTGCTCCATGGCGGCGCTGTCGAGGGGTTGGCAGGCGTCACGCCACCAGGGTTGAGTCATAGGGAGGGTCCTTTGAGCATGAGAGGAAGGCCAGCCACCGTCAGTACCACGCGCTCGCAGCGCTCGGCCACCGCCTGGTGCAGCCAGCCGGCCTGGTCGACATAGCGACGGGTCAGCTCGCCCATGGGCACCACGCCCAGGCCGGTTTCGTTGCTGACCAGGATGATGGTGCCTGGCAGTGTCTGCAGGCATTCGAGCAGCGCATCGCGCTCCTGGGCCAGGCGTGTGTCGTCGTCCAGCATCAGCAGGTTGGTCAGCCACAGGGTCAGGCAGTCCACCAGCAGGCAGCGCCCTTCGGCGGCTTCGGCACGCAGCACGCTGGCCAAGGCCAAGGGCTCTTCGATCAGCCCCCAATCGGCGGGGCGACGTTGGCGATGCAGTTGCACGCGCTCGTTCATCTCACCGTCCAACGGCTCGCTGGTGGCAATGTAGGTCACCGGCAGGCCGCTGGCCTGGGCCAATTGCTCGGCCAGGCGGCTCTTGCCGGAGCGGGCACCGCCCAGGATCAGGTTGCGCATGTCAGGCGACTCCACACAGTTGGCGCAGGCGCGCGGTGTCCAGGTGTTGTTCCACGAGGTCGGCCAGGCGCTCGATGTCCCGCTCGCGCAGGGCGTCGTAGTCGATGGTCTGGGCGTCTTCCAGCCCGGCCCAACGCAGCAGCGCCGCACACGAGTGGCTGCCCTCGAACAGGCCGTGCAGGTAGGTAGCGAGCACCTGTCCGTCGGCGCTGATCGCGCCGTCACAACGGCCATCTTCCAGGTGCACGGCGGGGTGCTCCAGGGCCGGGCCGCGGGTGACGCCTGCGTGGATTTCATATCCCCCTACCTCAGCCTGCTCCAGGCTCAGGGTGCCGCGTACGTTACGCAGTTGCTTTTCAGCCTCCAGCTGCGTGACGTAATCCAGCAGACCCAACCCCGGGCTCGAGCCTGCTGGGCCTTCCAGGCCAAGCGGATCGTGAACTTCACGGCCGAGCATCTGTAGCCCGCCACAGATACCGATGAGCTTGCCGCCATAGCGCAGGTGCCGGGCGATGGCAGTGTCCCAGCCGCGCGCGCGCAATTGCGCCAGATCGCCCCGCACGCTCTTGGAGCCGGGCAGGATGATCAGGTCCGCCGCAGGGATCGGCTGACCAGGGCCGACGAACTGCAGGTCGACCTGCGGGTGCAGGCGCAGCGGGTCGAAGTCGGTGTGATTGCTGATACGCGGCAACACCGGGACGATCACCTTGAACAGGCGCCCGGCCTGGGTCGCCTGCCGTGCATCGATGGCATCCTCGGCTTCCAGATGCAGGTCGGTCACGTACGGCAACACGCCCAGTACCGGCTTGCCGGTGCGCTGCTCCAGCCAGTCCAGGCCCGGCTGCAGCAAGGCGATGTCACCGCGAAAACGATTGATGACGAAGCCCTTGACCCGCGCCTGCTCGCTCGGCGACAGCAGCTCCAGGGTACCGACCAGGTGGGCGAACACACCGCCACGATTGATATCCGCCACCAGAATCACTGGGCAGTCCACCGCTTCGGCAAAGCCCATGTTGGCGATATCACCCGCACGCAGGTTGATTTCCGCCGGCGAGCCCGCGCCCTCGACCATCACCACCGGATAGGCGGAGCTCAGGCGCTGGTGGGATTGCAGCACCGCTTGCATGGCGATGGCCTTGTAGTCGTGGTAGGCCACGGCATTCATGCACGTGACGGCACGGCCATGGACGATCACCTGGGCCCCGGTGTCGCTGTTGGGTTTGAGCAGTACCGGGTTCATGTCGGTGTGTGGCGCCAGGCGGCAGGCCTGGGCCTGTACCGCCTGGGCGCGGCCGATCTCGCCGCCGTCGGCAGTCACCGCGCTGTTGAGCGCCATGTTCTGCGGCTTGAACGGCACCACACCGATGCCTTGGCGCAACAGCCAGCGGCACAAGGCGGTGACCAGCGTGCTTTTGCCGGCATCGGAGGTGGTGCCTTGCACCATGAGCGTGGTCATGCCGATTCCTTCTGGTATTGCGCCAGCGCCTGGCGCAGGCGCTGTTCGTCCGCTTCGTTGGCCGGTAGCCCCAGACGCACGGCCTGAGGCTGTTCGAACAGCCGCACCAGGATGCCCCGACGGGCGAGAAACTCATGCAGGTGCGCGGCTTGCGGCGTACGCACGTACTGGAACAGATCGCAGCCGCCGCTGGGCATCAGCCCCGCCTCTTCGAGCAGCGCCGCCAGACGCTGACTGGCTTGAGCACAACGGCTGGTCTGGGTGCGATGGGCCGCTGCGTCATTGAAGCAAGACTGCCCCAAAACCCGCGTCGGTCCGCTGATGGTCCAGGGGCCGAGCAGTTCGGCCAAGCGCTGCAACAGGGCCTGCTCGGCCATGACGAAGCCTAGTCGCACCCCCGCCAAGCCAAAGAACTTGCCGAACGAGCGCAACACGATCAGGCCCGCGCGATCGGCGCAATCAACGATGCTCTGGGCGGGGGTGTTGTCCATGAAGGCTTCGTCGACCAACAACCAACCGCCACGACGCGTCAGGCGAGCGTGCCAGTCGAGCAAGCGCTCGCGCGGTACGCACCGCCCCGTAGGGTTGTTGGGGTTGACCAGCACCAGCACATCGAGGCTGTCCAGGGCCTGTTCGACCTGCTCATCGGCCAGTTCGACCACTTGGTGTCCTGCACGCCGCCAGGCGTGAGGGTGCTCGGCATAGCAAGGCGCGAGCACGCCAACCCGTCCGGCGGGCCGCAGGGACGGCAAGCCTTGGATCGCCGCCTGGGAGCCGGCCACCGCCAGCAGGCTGTCGACGCCATAGTAGGTGCGCGCTGCCTGCTCCAGGCCATCTTCGACCTCGGGCAGGCGCGCCCAAGCCTCCACCGCAATCGCCGGGATGGCGTAGGGCCACGGGGCGATGCCGCTGGAAAGGTCTAGCCAGTGTTCACGGGCAATGCCGTACTGCCGCACTGCGCGCAGCAGACGACCACCATGTTCAAGCATTCCAATACGCTCCCAGGCAGATCACCAGCAACCACAGCCATACCCCGCGCTGCACCAGGCTCCAACCGCGTTCGATGGCCTCGGCGTCGGCCACAGGCCCCTCCCCCAGGCGCGCACGCTCGTGCAACTCGCCGTGGTACACCGCAGGTCCGCCCAGCTCGACACCCAGGGCACCTGCACCCGCTGCCATCACCGGGCCGGCATTCGGGCTGTCCCACAACGGCGCCTGGTTGCGCCAGCAGGCCAGGGCCAGGCGGGTCTTGCCCAGCAGCGCGTAGGTCAGCGCCACCAGCCGGGCTGGAATGTAGTTCAGGACATCGTCGATACGCGCCGCGGCCCAGCCGAAGCGTTCGAAGCGTTGATTGCGATAGCCCCACATGGCATCGAGGGTATTGCTCAGGCGATACAGCACCACCCCGGGCGCACCGGCCACGACAAACCAGAACAACGCCGCAAAGACCGCATCACTGCCGTTCTCCAGTACCGATTCGGTGGCGGCGCGGGCCACGGCGGGCTCATCCAGCTCGCGGGTTTCACGGCTCACCAGATACCCCACCCGCCGCCGCGCCTCGTCCAGATCCCCCCGACGCAGAGCTTCAGCCACCGGCTGAACATGCTCGCCCAGGCTGCGTAGCCCCAGGGCGCAATACAGCGCCAGCACATCCACCAGCCAGCCGATAAAGGGCAACCAGGAGAGCACCAGCGCCAGCAGAGTCAACGGCACCACGGCAAGCAGCCAGGCACTGACGCCATGGCTGCGCCAACCCCGACCGCCCGCGTTCAGCCGCTGCTCCAGGCGCGCGGCGAAGTTGCCGAACCCCACCAGCGGATGACGCCGTCTCGGCTCGCCCAGCAAGGCATCCAGGGCCACCCCGGCCACAGTCAGCAAAGCCACGCTCATTGCCGCTCTCCCCAATGGTTCTCATAGAGCATTTCACTCAGCGGCCGCTCCTGGGCCCATTGCTCCAGCACCAGCATTGGCGCCGGGTAGAACTCGACCACTGGCCCCAGGCACAGCACGGCCATCGGCTTGGCGCCCGCCGGCATGCCCAGCAGATCGCCCAGTGCCTGCGGGTCGAACAACGACACCCACCCCATGCCCAGGCCCTCGGCACGGGCTGCCAGCCAAAGGTTCTGAATGGCGCAGGCCAGCGATGCCAGGTCCATCTCCGGCAAGGTCCTGCGGCCGAAGATGTGCGCTTCGCGGTGGTCCATCAGTGCCGCCACCAATACCTCGGCACAATCCTGGATACCTTCGACCTTGAGCTTCATGAATTCATCGGAGCGCTCTCCAAGGGCCTGGGCGGTGCAGGCTCGCTCCTGTTCCACCAGCGCCTGGACTTGGCCACGCAAGGCGCGATCACTGATGCGGATGAAGCGCCAAGGCTGCATCAACCCGACACTGGGCGCCTGATGGGCAGCGGCCAGCAGGCGGGCGAGCAGCTCGGGCGCGACCTCGCCGCCTGCGAAATGGCGCATGTCGCGACGCTCGCCGATAGCGCGGTAGACCGCGGCGCGCTCGGCAGCGGAAAAGGCATGTTCACTCATGGTCGCAGCAGCGCCGCCGTCGCGTGGGGGTTGGAGGGGAAATAGAAGTGTACGTACGACGCAGTCAGGCGCCCGATCCGATAGACCGCCTCGTTGCCGCGCCCACCGTTGGGGCTCTGGCCTCGGGCGATCGGCTCGAGCGCCGTCTCGGTCAAGGAGTGATGATAGGTGTGGCCGCGCAAGGTGCCCTCCGGCAATTCCACCGCTTGCAGGGCAAGGGCAGCCAGGCGCTTTTGCATCACCGCTTCACCCGGCAGCAGACCCAGCAACTCGGCGCGCTCGCCTGCCACATCAGTCAGGGCGTCGAGCAAATAGAGCATGCCGCCGCATTCGGCCAGCAAAGGCTTGCCCTGGGCATGGTGGGCGCGGATCGCCTCGCGCATCGGCGCGTTTCTGGCCAGGGCGTGGTGGTGCAGTTCGGGATAGCCGCCAGGCAGGTAAAGGCTGTCCACGGACGGCAACGCCTGATCGTGTACAGGAGAGAAAAACACCAACTCCGCACCCAGCGCACGCAGCAAATCGAGGTTAGCGCCATAGGTGAAGGCAAAGGCTTCATCCCGGGCCACGCCAATGCGCACACCCGCCATGCACGGCAGCGCCTGTGCAGTTGTGGGGGCGGCGAATACCACCGGGGGCGGCAAGGCGGCATCACAGCTTTCGCCCAGGGCCTGAGCAGCGGCGTCCAGGCGCAGGTCCAGATCGTTGAGTTCACTGGCCTGGACCAATCCCAGGTGACGGCTGGGCAGCTCGATGCCGCGCTCGCGGGACAGCCCGCCATACCAGCGCAAGCCTTCAGTGAGGCTGCCTTCGAGCAACTGTGCATGACGCAGGCTGCCGACCCGGTTGGCCAGCACGCCGGCAAAGGGCAGGTCGCGCTGGTAGTGCGCAAGGCCCAGGGCCAGGGCACCGAAGGTCTGCGCCATGGCTGTGCCATCGATCACCGCGAGCACTGGTACGCCGAAGTGGCGCGCAAGGTCCGCGCTCGATGGCGTGCCATCGAACAACCCCATGACCCCTTCGATCAGGATCAGGTCGGCATCGCCTGCCGCCTCCCACAGCAGACGCCGACTCTCGTCAGCCCCGATCATCCACAGGTCGAGTTGGTACACCGGCGCGCCGCTGGCGCGCTCGAGGATCATCGGGTCGAGAAAATCTGGCCCACACTTGAACACTCGGACCTTACGGCCAAGGTTGCGGTGCAGGCGCGCCAGGGCAGCGGTGACAGTAGTCTTGCCCTGGCCAGAAGCGGGTGCCGCGATCAGCACCGCCGGACAATGCCGGGGCTGGCTCATAGCTCCACGCCCTTCTGGGCACGGATGCCAGCCTGGAAGGCGTGCTTGATCACGCCCATCTCGGTGACGGTGTCGGCCAGCTCGATCATTTCGGGCTTGGCGGCGCGGCCGGTGACGATCACGTGTTGCATGGGCGGGCGGGCCTGCAGATCCGACAGCACTTGGTCGAGGTCCAGGTAGCCGTGCTTGAGGGCGATGTTCAGCTCGTCCAGCACCACGAACTGTACCGAAGGGTCCTGCAACAGCTGGCGCGACACCGCCCAGGCGGCTTCGGCGGCGGCGATGTCACGTTGGCGATCCTGGGTCTCCCAGGTGAAGCCCTCTCCCATGACGTGGTAGCGCACCTGTTCGGGGAAGCGGCGGAAGAACAGCTCTTCGCCTGTGCTGTCGCGGCCCTTGATGAACTGCACCACGCCGCACTGCATGCCATGCCCCATGGCGCGGGCGAGCATGCCGAAGGCCGAGCTGCTCTTGCCTTTGCCATTGCCGGTGAGCACCAGCAGCAGGCCGCATTCATTGGGGGCATTGGCGATGCGCTCGTCGATGATCGCCTTCTTGCGCTGCATGCGCGCCAGGTGGCGTTCGTCGCGTTCGGTGGATTCGCTCATCAGGATTCTCCGCAAGCTGTCGACGCGCACGGAAGGCGACGACAGGTCGATAGACAGGCAGACGGAGAACGCGCAGAGGCCGCGGCAGAAGGCCACGGTGCACCGCACATCACCCTCCGTGATGCCGTTGGCAGTGACAGGCCGGTCTCCGGGCTCGTGAGCAGGGCCTTGGCCCATGGATCGCGCGCCTTCCCGGATACCTGTATCCAGTGGCCCTGCACGACCTTTGACTCACCTACCGTTGCGGGGGCAGCGCCGGATTCGCGCCTTGCTGGCGCCCACCGGCTTCCCAGTTTCACCCTGCCCAACCGAAGGCTGGCAGAGCACCTGAAACACGCCGCGAAGGTTAGAGGGTTGGGGCGGGAGCGTCAATGAAGCGCGCCCGAGGCAATGCTCGACTTCATGGCTTGTGCCGGACGTGCAGCAGTGATATCACATAGCCATCAGCGTTCGGCAATGCGATCAAAACTATAAGGAGAGCGCAGCATGCGAGGCCTGATCATCAACAACCAGAACCTGGAATTCCTGCGACCGGCCCTGGAAGGCTGGATCGAGTGCATCGACCGCTTCAACCAGGTCCATGGCGACAGCGAGGCGCCCTACTGGCACGGCGCGGCCACCAACAGCGGACTGCTCGCGGCCGCCGCCTGGCAGGCCGAACAGGTCGCCTTGGCGCACTATCCCAGCAAGAAGCAACGCGACGAAGGCGAACGCGAAGGCCGCTGCGACCTGTCGATCAGCACCGCCGAGCAATCCGTTCATCTACATGTCAGCCAACGCTGGCCGCGCATCGCCCGCCTGGACCTGGCCACTGCCCTGCAGGAAACCGCCACTCTCGCCCGCCCGATCGCCTACCCCAGCCAGCTCAAGGCCGGCGCGTTGTTCGTCAGCCCCTGGAAGGCCGGGCAGCACGCTAGTCCCGAGGAGCTGCAAGACTTGGTCGACGACCTGCAAAAACACACAGCCTGCGCCATCGCCTGGCATTTCCCCTACGCCTACCGTTCGCTGCACAACGAACTGGGGCAGTATTTCCCTGGGGTGGCATTGTTGCTCAAGCAGGCGTAGGCAAGCCGATGAGCCCACGCGGAAGCCATCCGGCGGTCGCTAGGCCCATTCGCCTGGAGTGAACCTACCCCGACGCATCCGACTCTCAATTCTCACAAGCCAATGAGGATTGCGAGCATGGACAGGATGCGTATCGCGATGGTGTTGGCCCTGAGTGCCAGCCTAAGCGCCTGCGGCGAGTCCGCGCGCCTGGAGGTCAGCGACGGCTTCGGCCCCTCGCCTCGCCTGCCCGAGCCCAACAAGACCCTGATCCCGACCGTCAACATCGCCCCGGCGACCGGCTGGCCGGACGGCGCCACGCCGACGGCCGCCGCGGGCACCCGAGTGGTGGCCTTCGCCAGGGACCTCGATCACCCACGCTGGCTCTACGTACTGCCCAATGGCGATGTCTTGGTGGCCGAAACCAATGCCCCGCCCAAGCCCGAGGACGGCAAGGGCCTGCGCGGCTGGGTAATGGGCAAAGTCATGGAGCGTGCCGGTGCCGGGGTCCCCAGCGCCAATCGCATCACCCTGCTGCGCGATGCCGACCATGATGGTGTCGCCGAGGTGCGCAGTACGTTCATCGAAGGGCTCAACTCCCCCTTCGGCATGACCTTGGTAGGCAAGGACCTCTATGTGGCCGACACTGACCGGCTGTTGCGCTTTCACTACGAGGAAGGCGCGATGCAGATCCGCGCCGAAGGACGCCCGGTCACCGACCTGCCCGGCGGCCCGTTGAATCACCACTGGACCAAAAACGTCATCGCCAGCCCCGATGGCAAGAAGCTTTACGTTACCGTGGGTTCCAACAGCAATGTCGGCGAGAACGGCCTGGAAAAGGAACAAGGCCGCGCCGCGATCTGGGAGGTTGACCCGGCCAGCGGTGAACACCGCATCTTCGCCTCAGGCCTGCGCAACCCCAACGGGCTGGCGTGGGAGCCCCGTACCGGCGCGCTATGGACGGCGGTCAATGAACGCGACGAGATCGGCAGCGACTTGGTGCCCGACTACATCACCTCGGTGAAGGACGGCGGCTTCTATGGCTGGCCTTTCAGTTACTACGGGCAGCATGTGGATCAACGGGTCGAGCCGCAGGATCCTGGCAAAGTCGCCCAGGCGATCGTCCCAGACTACGCAGTGGGGGCCCATACCGCATCGCTGGGGCTGGCGTTTGCCCAGGCCGGCGCGTTGCCGCCGCCCTTCGAGCAGGGAGCCTTCGTGGGCCAGCATGGGTCTTGGAACCGCAAGCCGCACAGTGGCTACAAGGTGATCTTCGTGCCGTTCGACAGCGAGGGTAAGCCCGCAGGCAAACCGATCGACCTGTTGACCGGTTTTCTCGATGGCAAGGGCAAGGCCATGGGACGCCCGGTGGGCGTGGTCAATGACCGAGGCGGGCTCTTGGTGGCAGATGATGTGGGCAATGTGGTTTGGCGCGTGAGCCGAAAGTGAGCGCAGCTCAGGGATTTTGAGCCAGATGCCCGGTTGGCAATACGCGTTTGGCCTGCAGATAGGCCCGGGACCAGTAGCTGTTGGAGAGGTAATCCAAGCGCACCGTGCCGCCTGTGGATGGCGCATGCACGAAACGCCCCTCCCCCACGTAGATCCCGGCGTGGCTGACCTGCGACCCGCCGCTGGTGGCGAAGAACACCAGATCTCCGGACTGCAGGGCGTTGATGTCCACATTGGGCGCCCGCATGACGATCATCTCGCGGGTCGAACGCGGCAGGCTGATCCCGGCGGCGTCCCGATAGACGTAGCCGATCAGGCCACTGCAATCGAACCCCGAATCCGGCGTGTTGCCGCCCCAGCGATACGGCGTGCCTACCAGGCCGATCGCACGGAACAGCACGTCCTCGGCCATGGGCGAAGACGACCCTTGCTGATTGAAGATGACCTTCGGCTTGACCACCGGAGCCGGTGCCGGAGCATGGCTGGAGCAGGCCGCGAGCAGTGCCGCCAGGGAAAGGAATGCGAAGCGCGCCAACATCGCCATGGTCAGAACATCCTGTCTGGAACCGTTCGGCCGCAGCCGAAGCCAAAAGTGGTGAGAATTTAGATTAGACGCTTTCTGTAAATGCGCACGGCGGCGAGCTTTTCAGCATCGCCGCCGCGGCAGGGTACATCATTTTGATATCAGTTGCGCGAGATTGTGGTCGGCGCCATCGCCAAGGCGCGCTTGGCTTCAATGAAGGTCTTGCTCCAGTAACGATCGCCAAGGCTGTCGATGCGTACACCGCCGCTGCGGCGGCTGCTGGAGTGGATGAACTGGTTGTCACCCAGGTAGATGCCGGCATGGCTGACACGGCCACGGCCGTTGGTGCTGAAGAACAGCAGGTCGCCAGGCTTGAGCTTGTTGCGGGACACCTTCGGCGCATCGACGTTGATCATTTCACGCGTCGAGCGCGGCAGGTTCAGACCGGCTTCTTCGCGGAACAGATAACCAATGAAACCACTGCAATCGAAGCCGGACTTCTCCGAAGTACCGCCAAAACGGTAACGGGTGCCGATCAGCGACATGCCACGCTCCAGGATGCTGTCGGCCAGGGCTGGCAGCTCGTAGGGCTTGCTGTTGCTGGAAAAGGCTTCCAGGTCTTCTTCAGTGGCCAGCGGCTCTTCACCGAAGACGGAAGAGGCAGAGGGTTTGATCAGGCTCGCGGAGTGCGCGGCGAGCGAGTGTTGATCCTGCGGCTGGGAAACGGGGCCTTGGGAGGCGCAGCCAAAAAGCAGGGTCACGAGTGCAAGTGGCACGAGGGGTGCGAAGCGCTTCAGCATGGGCACGACCGTGTCTGTAATCCTTTAGAAGGGTGAAACTATGCCCTCTATCATGGCCATTTGCAAATTTTATCGAAAAAAATGTGACTTTTCTGTTTTCGGGCTCTGGCCCGCGCTTTTCGGGGGTTACCAGCCCAAGGTTTCCTTGAGAAACGGAATGGTCAGCTTGCGCTGGGCCTGAAGCGAAGCCTGGTCGAGACGCTCGAGCAGGTCGAACAGCGCGCTCATGCTGCGCGCACCGCGTGTCAGGATGAAATGACCGACCTCATCGGTAAGGTGCAGACCGCGCCGGGAAGCGCGCAGTTGCAAAGCGCGCAGCTTGTCCTCGTCGGACAATCCGCGCATCTGGAAGATCAGCGCCAAGGTCAGCCGGGATTTGAGGTCAGGGAGTTTGATCGGCAGCTCGCGCGGCGAGGCGGAGGCCGCGAGCAATAGGCGTCGACCGCTATCGCGCAGGCGGTTGAACAGATGGAACATGGACTCTTCCCAATCCGCCTTGCCCGCGATGACATGCAGATCGTCGATGCACACCAGCTCGTACTGCTCAAGGTAATCGAGCAATTCCACGCCTCGGTCGAGCAGTTGTGCCAGAGGGAGGTAGACCGCAGGTTCACCCAACTGCTGGAAGCGGTGGGTGGCGGCCTGGAGCAGATGGGTACGACCCACGCCCTGCTTGCCCCACAAGTAGATGAGGCTCTCGGTCCAGCCGGCGTCGGCTTCGCATAGCCGCTCGACGTAGCCCAATGCCGCGGCATTGGCGCCCGGATAATAGTTGATGAAGGTGGCGTCATCGCGCAGGCGCACACCCAGGGGCAACTGGATCGGTTTCATGCTGGCGGGCGGTCGCGAGGACCACAGGGGGCCTTTGGTGAACAGTGTGCAAAGTCTATACCCGCAGCGCGGGCGGCACAATGCGCGAGGGTAAGAGCATAAGGAAAATCAAGGAGTTGCGAGAGCATTTTACCGTTTGAAGCCCATCGCCCCCCTTGCCTACGAAAAGGGCCGCAAAGCAGCCCTCTCGCATCAAAGCTGCGGATCGATATCCCCCGCATACATGTCCGACTCCTTGTAGAGGTCGTGCACATGGCGCAACAGCACCATGATCACCGCCGCCACTGGCAGCGCGAGCAGTACACCGGTAAAGCCGAACAGCTCGCCCCCGGCCAGGATGGCGAAAATCACCGCTACCGGGTGCAGCCCGATTCGATCGCCCACCAGCAGTGGCGTAAGCACCATCCCCTCGAGAGCCTGGCCGACCATGAACACCGCAACGATGCCCAACATCGGGTACAGGTCGCCGCCAAACTGGAATAGACCGGCGATCAAGGCCGCACCGATACCGATGATGAAGCCCATGTATGGCACGATGGCCGCAAGCCCTGCCAGAAGGCCGATCAACAGGCCCAGCTCCAGGCCTACCAGCATCAGACCTCCTGCATAGATCAAACCAAGCGCCAGCATTACAAGCAACTGGCCACGCACGAACGCCCCCAGCACTTCATGGCACTCGCCCGCCAGCCCCATCACCTGGCGCTCACGCTGACGCGGCAGCAGGCTGCGCAGCTTGGCCATCATCAGGTCCCAATCGCGCAGCAGGTAGAAGCCCACCACCGGAATCAGCACCAGATTGGCCAGCCAGGCGAGCAATGCCAGGCCCGAGGCAGTGGCCTGGGACAACAGCATGCCGACGATATCGGTGGTCTGGCCCATGTGCGCACCGATGGCGGCCTTGATCTTGTCGAACTTCCAGAACCCATCGGCCAGGCCCAGGCGGCTCTGCACCCAGGGCAAGGCGACATGCTGCAACCAGTCGAGCATCTGTGGTGTCAGTTCGTACAGGCGCACCAGCTGCTTGGCCAGCATCGGAACCAGCACCAGCAGCAAGGCCAGGAAAATGAGCGTGAACAGGCTGAACACCACCACCACGCCCCAGGTGCGCGACAGCCCCATGCGCTCCAGCCGATCGACCAGCGGGTCGGCCAGATACGCTAAAAGAATGCCTACCAAAAACGGCGACAAGATGTTGTGCAGGAAATAAAGCAGCGCAGCGACCAGCAGCGCCACACCCAGCCACGCCCAACGGCGAACCTCGATCATGCCTGGCACTCCTTACCAGCGAAAACGCAGGCCGTCGAACGGCTTGGGCGCAGCCGGCTGGGCGGCGGCGGGTTGTCCATCTGCCGCCGGAGCAGGTGCCGGAGCAGAGGACTGCTCAGGGGGCAACTCCTGCAACTTGGCCAGCCCCAGCTGAGCACGCAACTGTTCGCGGTTACCGGTGACGCTGTAAGTCAGGGTACCGCCGTCGACTTGCCGCAAACGCGGGGCGTAGGGTTCGAGTACCCGACTGAGCTCTGCATAATGCTGCAGGTTCATGCCCTGCACCTGCAGTTGCAGCTCGCTGCTGGCGCCCGGGCGGGTGACGTAGCGCGGCGCCAGACGCGTGCTGATCGCCAGCATCACCGCATCGGCCAGGGCGGCCTGGTCGGCGCCTTCGGCAGTGCCTTGCTCACGCTGGTCGCCCAGCCACAACTGCCATTTGCCCTGCCACTTGCCATCGGCCTCGTGGGCATGCACAGCCAGCAACGCATCGGCGCCGTAGCGCTCGGATGCCTCGCGCAGCGGCGCAGGGTCGCTGCCTTCGAGCTGCTTGGCGTTGGCGACCAGTTGCTCCTGCAGATCGGCCAAAGGCAGGCGCAGCGGCAAACCTCGGTGCTGGGCGGCGCGGCGCAGTGGCGCAGCTGTCGACTGGCCGTCGCCGACCAGGTTGCTGCCCTCGGCACTGTCGTTCAGCCACCAGCCGAGTATCGAGGGACGGTTGCTGCCCCACAGTGCCAGGCCAGCCTGGCGTAGGGCACGCTCGGTGCTGCCGGGGTCGAATTCCACCAACAGGGTTTCAGGCGGACCGGCTTCGGAGCCCACCTGGTTGATGATTTGTTGCGGGTCCTTGCGCAGGGCCGCCAGGGCTGGGCTTTGCGCGGCCTTGGGATCGCCGGTCAAACGCAGCACCAGTGTGTCCAAAGCTTTGCCAGTGGCTTGGGCGCGGGCGTCGCTGCCCTGCCCTTCGATCGGTTCACGGACTTGGTAGAGCCCCGAAACCGGCTCGGCCTGTGCGACGACACTGCCCGCGATCAGGCAGGCGGCAGCCAGGTAATTGAGAAAACGCATGGAGGATTCCTGTCCAGATGACCAAGGGGCACCGAGCCCCGAATCTGCTGCTGTGACCACGACACCGCGCAAAACGCTCCGCCATGCCGGACAGATTCGGCCCGCCGCCATTGCTATTACCTTATACAGGCACTGGCGAGGCAACCAGTCGCGGCCTGTGAAAGGATGTTTTTTGCCAGATTCGCGGCCTGCCCGTCGGCCTGAGGATGGCCGCTGCCCGGCAACCCTGATAAAATCGCGCGCCTTCGCAGACCAGTGACGTACAGGCAGCCGCCGCCCTTCGAGCCGGCCTTGGCCGTCGCGGTCGTTTTCCCGAATCCCTCCCTCTTAAAGGCCTGGATCAATGAGCAAGCAACCCTCCCTGAGCTACAAGGACGCCGGTGTAGACATCGACGCCGGCGAAGCACTGGTCGAACGCATCAAGGGCGTGGCCAAGCGCACCGCACGCCCTGAAGTCATGGGTGGCCTGGGCGGCTTCGGCGCCCTTTGCGAGATCCCGGCCGGCTACAAGCAGCCGGTTCTGGTCTCCGGCACGGACGGCGTCGGCACCAAGCTGCGCCTGGCGCTGAACCTGAACAAGCACGACAGCATCGGCCAGGACCTGGTCGCCATGTGCGTCAACGACCTGGTGGTCTGCGGTGCCGAACCGCTGTTCTTCCTCGATTACTACGCCACTGGCAAGCTCAACGTCGACGTGGCCGCCACCGTGGTCACCGGCATTGGCGCCGGCTGCGAACTGGCCGGCTGCTCGCTGGTCGGTGGCGAAACCGCCGAGATGCCTGGCATGTATGAAGGCGAGGATTACGACCTGGCCGGCTTCTGCGTCGGCGTGGTGGAAAAATCCGAAATCATCGACGGCTCCAAGGTCGTCACCGGCGACGCCCTGATCGCCCTGCCATCCTCCGGCCCGCATTCCAACGGTTACTCGCTGATTCGCAAGATCCTCGAAGTCTCCGGCACCGACATCGAGAATACCCAGCTCGACGGCAAGCCTCTGGCCGATCTGCTGATGGCTCCGACCCGCATCTACGTCAAGCCGCTGCTCAAGCTGATCAAGGACACCGGCGCGGTCAAGGCGATGGCCCACATCACCGGCGGTGGCCTGCTGGACAACATCCCACGCGTCCTGCCCGACAACGCCCAGGCCATCATCGACGTGGCCAGCTGGCAGCGCCCGGCGGTATTCGACTTCCTGCAGCAAAAAGGCAACGTCGACGAGCACGAGATGCACCGCGTGCTGAACTGCGGCGTGGGCATGGTCATTTGCGTGGCCCAGGACAAAGTCGACAGCGCCCTGCAAGTGCTGCGTGACGCCGGCGAACAGCCATGGGTCATCGGCCGCATCGCCGAAGCGCCGGCTGGCGCCGCCCAGGTCGAATTGCAGAACCTCAAGGCGCACTGATGCCAAGCAAGACCTGCAATGTCGTAGTACTGCTGTCGGGCTCCGGCAGCAACCTGCAAGCGCTGATCGACAACAGCCGTGGCGAAGACAGCCCGGTGCGCATCCGTGGCGTGATCTCCAATCGCGCCGATGCCTATGGCCTGCAACGGGCCCAGGCAGCGGGCATCGAGACCGCCGTGCTCGCGCACGGTGGCTTCGATGGCCGTGAAGCCTTCGACGCGGCGCTGATGGCGTTGATCGACGGCTTCAAGCCTGATCTGGTGGTGCTGGCGGGCTTCATGCGCATCCTCAGCGGCGGCTTCGTGCGCCACTACCAAGGCCGCCTGCTGAACATCCACCCGTCGCTGCTGCCCAAGTACAAGGGCCTGCACACCCACCAGCGTGCGTTGGAGGCGGGCGACGCGGAGCATGGTTGCAGCGTACACTTCGTCACCGAGGAACTCGATGGCGGCCCTCTGGTCGTACAGGCTGTGGTACCGGTGGAGCCAGGCGATACAGCCGACAGCCTGGCACAGCGCGTTCATCGCCAGGAACACCAGATCTACCCGCTGGCGGTGCGCTGGTTCGCCGAAGGACGCTTGCGTCTGGGCGAACAAGGTGCACTACTGGATGGCCAGCCCCTGGCGGCCAGCGGTCACTTGATTCGACCCTAGGAGAATTTATGCGTCGTGCCCTGCTCTTGGCTCTCGCCGTGCTCGCCCTGCCCCTCCAGGCAGCTGATCTGAAGCCTTTCTCGGCCAGCTACACCGCCGACTGGAAGCAGCTGCCCATGAGCGGCACCGCCGAGCGCAGCCTGGAAAAAAACGCCAACGGTACCTGGAGCCTGAACTTCAAGGCGTCCATGATGATCGCCAGCCTGACCGAGCAAAGTACCCTGCGCCTGGACAACGACACCCTGCTGCCGCAGAAGTATCAC
The DNA here is from genome assembly GCF_900102675.1 of Pseudomonas guariconensis. Lineage (GTDB taxonomy): Bacteria > Pseudomonadota > Gammaproteobacteria > Pseudomonadales > Pseudomonadaceae > Aquipseudomonas > Aquipseudomonas guariconensis. The sequence continues at coordinate 40,444 of NZ_FMYX01000003.1, read as the reverse complement.
TTCGAACGCGGCGGCCTGGGCAAGGCGAAGAAAGTCGACTTGGATTTCGACTGGAACAGCAAGAAGGTCACCGGCACCGACCGTGGCGATGCGATCAACCTGCCGCTCAACCGCGGCGTGCTGGACAAATCGTCCTATCAGCTGGCCCTGCAGCATGACGTGGCCGCAGGCAAGAAGAGCATGACCTACCAGGTCGTCGACGGTGACGAGATCGACACCTATGACTTCCGCGTGCTCGGTACCGAGAAAGTCACCACCAAGACCGGCCAGGTCGATGCCGTGAAGGTCGAGCGCGTCCGCGACCCGAGCCAGAGCAAGCGCATCACCGAGCTGTGGTTCGCCAAAGAGTGGGACTATTTGCTGGTGCAACTGCGCCAGGTCGAGACCGATGGCAAGGAATACGTGATCGTGCTGCAGGATGGCACGGTCGACGGCAAGTCGGTGAAGGGCAACTGATCACCGTTGTGAGCCCCCGAAGCCCCGCCTAGTGCGGGGCTTTTTGTTGCCTGTCCCGCCGGCTTGCGGGCAAACCCGCTTCCTATAAACACTGTTTACCTAGGGGAGCGGGTTTAGCCGCAAACAGCCCTTCATGAACTTTGTTTCATCGTTGTTTTATTTACTTAGCCTGCTAACTAACTCTATAAAGAAGGCCTGCGACATGTTGCCGCAGCCAACCGAAAGTGGAGTTTAACGATGACTGTCCAAGTAACCGAACGCGACGAATCGAAAATGTCCCACGAAAGCCAGGCCCACGGCCTGCGGATCTGGGATGTGCATCAGCAGGGCGAGCTGGTGGGGATGTTCCACTCCGAACACGAAGCCCAACAGTACCGCAGCGAGCTGGAATGCCTAGAGAACCAGCACAGCCCGCAATGACCGCACTGCCCACGAAAAACCCCGCCTGAGCGGGGTTTTCGTCTTTTACCACATCAAATCGTCAGGGATCTTGTAGGCCGCGTACGGATCGTCCTCGTCCGCTTCTTCGACATGGGTGTTGAGCAGCAGGATGCGATTGGGGTCACGCTCCTGGATCTTCACCGCCGCTTCACGCGGGATCACTTCGTAACCGCCGCCGAAAGACACGATGGCCAGGGCGCCGTTGCTCAGTTTGCTGCGCATCAAGGCGTTGACGGCGATGCGCTTGACCTTCTTGTCGTCGACGAAGTTGTAGTAGTCCTCGGTATTGAGCTTGGGCAGACGGGTCGCCTCGATCAGTTGCTTGATCTGCGCGGCGCGGGCCTTCTGCTCGGCCTTTTCCTGAAGCTGGCGGTTCAGCTCCTGGTCTTTCTTGGCCTTTTCGGCCATGGCCTCCTTGGCCAGGCGCTGCTGGGTGTCGTCGACCTCGGCCTGGCCTTTGTGCTCCAGACGCTTTTGTTTCTTCTCGGCTTTGTTGACCTGCTTGACCTGTTTCTGGTTGACCAGACCGGCCTTGAGCAATTGGTCGCGAAGGGAAAGGCTCATGTATTCACTCACTTATGCAACAGCTCAGCCGCAGCTGGGCAGGTTCTTTTCCTGACGCTTGGCTTCGCCCCACAGGGCGTCCAGTTCATCGAGGGTACAATCTTCGATCGGCCGGCCATTGTCGCGCAATGCCTGTTCGATGAAACGAAAACGCCGCTCGAACTTGCGGTTGGCCCGGCGCAGGGCGTTTTCCGGGTCTTGCTTGAGATGGCGGGCCAGGTTGACCGCGGCGAACAGCAAATCGCCGATTTCATCTTCCAGTGCATCAGCTTCGCCATCGGCCATGGCCTGCAGCACTTCGTCCAGTTCCTCACGGACCTTGTCCAGCACCGGCAGGGCATCCGGCCAGTCGAAACCGACCGTGGCCGCGCGCTTTTGCAGCTTGGCCGCACGGGACAAGGCCGGCAGGGCCGCCGGCACGTCGTCGAGCAACGACAACTGTTCGGGCTCGCTCTTTTCGGCACGCTCCTGGGCCTTGATCTCTTCCCAGCGCGCCTTGACCTGCGCCTCGTCCAGACGCGGAGTGTCCAGCGGGGCATACAGGTCGCCGGTAGGAAACACATGGGGGTGACGGCGAATCAGCTTGCGGGTAATCGCGTCGACCACGCCTGCGAACTCGAAACGCTCCTCCTCCCGCGCCAGCTGGCTGTAGTAGACCACCTGGAACAACAGGTCGCCCAGCTCGCCCTGCAAGTGCTCGAAATCGCCACGCTCGATGGTGTCGGCGACCTCGTAGGCCTCTTCAAGGGTATGCGGGACAATGCTCGCGTAGTCCTGCTTCAGGTCCCACGGACAGCCGTATTGCGGGTCGCGCAGACGGGCCATCAGGTGCAGCAGGTCATCGACAGTGTAGGTCATCGGGCAGGTCCTTCGGCGGCGGCTTCTGGCGGTTGAACCGGCTTCCACAAGCGGGGTGAAATCGCTGTGGGAGCGGGTTCACCCGCGAAAAAGGCGCCTCGGTCTCAAGGGGTACGGTTACGCCGCGTCTCGATGATGTTCGGCAACTGCGAGATTCTGCCCAGCAAACGCCCGAGGGCGTCCAGGCCTGGGATCTCGATGGTCAAGGACATCAGCGCGGTATTGTCTTCCTTGTTCGAGCGGGTGTTGACCGCCAGCACGTTGATCTTCTCGTTGAGCAGCACCTGCGACACGTCGCGCAGCAACCCCGGACGGTCATAGGCGCGAATGATGATGTCGACTGGATACGTCTGCACCGGGATCGGCCCCCAGCTGACTTGGATCATCCGCTCCGGCTCCTTGCCGGCCAATTGCAGCACCGAGGCGCAGTCCTGGCGGTGAATGCTCACCCCGCGACCCTGGGTGATATAGCCGACGATGGCGTCGCCCGGCAGCGGCTGGCAGCAGCCGGCCATCTGGGTGAGCAGGTTGCCGACACCCTGGATCTGGATATCGCCACGTTTGCCGGAGCGGGTACCGCTGGCCTTGCGTGGGATCAGTTCGATCTGCTCGCTGCGCTCCGGCTCGAGCAACTGCTGGGCCGCGTTGACCATATGCGCCAGGCGCAGGTCGCCTGCGCCCAGGGCAGCGAACATGTCCTCGGCGGTCTTGACGTTGGCTTTTTCGGCCAGGCGTTCGAAGTCCACCTGGGGCAGGCCCAGGCGGCTAAGCTCACGCTCGAGCAGGGTCTTGCCGGCAGCGACGTTCTGGTCGCGGGCCTGCAGCTTGAACCAGTGGACGATCTTGGCCCGTGCGCGGGACGTGGTGACGTAGCCGAGGTTGGAGTTCAGCCAGTCACGGCTCGGGCTGCCGTGCTTGCTGGTGATGATCTCCACCTGCTCGCCGGTCTGCAGGCTGTAGTTGAGCGGGACGATACGCCCGTTGATCTTGGCGCCGCGGCAGTTGTGGCCGATCTCGGTGTGCACACGGTAGGCAAAGTCCAGCGGCGTGGCGCCCTTGGGCAGGTCGATGGCATGGCCATCGGGGGTGAACACATAGACCCGGTCCGGCTCGATGTCCACCCGCAGTTGCTCGGCCAGGCCGCCGATATCGCCCAGTTCCTCGTGCCACTCGAGCACCTGGCGCAGCCAGGAGATCTTCTCTTCGTAGTGGTTGGAACTGGACTTGACGTCGGTGCCCTTGTAGCGCCAGTGGGCGCACACACCGAGCTCGGCTTCCTCGTGCATGGAATGGGTGCGGATCTGCACTTCCAGCACCTTGCCCTCGGGGCCGATCACTGCGGTGTGCAGGGAGCGGTAGCCGTTCTCCTTGGGGTTGGCGATGTAGTCGTCGAATTCCTTGGGGATGTGCCGCCACAGGGTATGGACGATGCCCAACGCGGTGTAGCAGTCGCGGATCTCCGGGACCAGTACACGCACGGCGCGCACGTCGTAGATCTGGCTGAACTCCAGGCCCTTGCGCTGCATCTTGCGCCAAATGGAATAGATGTGTTTTGCCCGGCCGCTGATGTCGGCCTTGACGCCCGTGGCCAGCAGCTCGTTCTGCAGTTGGTTCATCACGTCGCTGATGAAGCGCTCGCGGTCGAGCCGGCGCTCATGCAACAGCTTGGCGATCTGCTTGTACTGGTCGGGTTCGAGGTAGCGGAAGGACAAGTCCTCCAGCTCCCATTTGATGTGACCGATGCCCAGGCGGTGGGCGAGCGGAGCATAGATGTCGAACACTTCGCGCGCCACACGCAGGCGCTTCTCGTCATCGGCGGCCTTGACCGCCCGAATGGCGCAGGTACGTTCGGCCAGCTTGATCAGGGCAACGCGCACGTCGTCGACCATGGCCACCAGCATCTTGCGCAGGTTCTCGACTTGCGCCTGGGAACCGAGCACCAGCGACTGGCGCGGGCTGAGGCTGGCGCTGATGGCGGCCATGCGCAGCACGCCGTCGATCAACTTGGACACCACCGGGCCAAAGCGCTGGCCGACCTCGGCCAGGGTCACCTTGCCCTCGCGCACCGAGCGATAGATCACCGCAGCCACCAGGGAATCCTGGTCGAGCTTGAGGTCGGCGAGGATTTCGGCGATCTCCAGACCCGCCTGGAAGCTGGACGTACCGTCGGCCCAGGAATGCTTGGCCGGGTTGCCCTTCTTCTCGACCTCCTGGGCGAAATCGCAGGCCTCCTTGAGCGCCTTGCGGTCCAGCGCCGAGTCGACGCTCACCACATGATCCAGCCATGCTTCGAGATTGATACTACCGTCGGTATTGACCGGCTGGTGCACTCTCACCTGTACCATCTTTCTTTTACCTTTCCATACAGCGCACCACGCGGGTGCGCTGGCAATCACCGTACGCCGCCCAGTCCCTGGACGCCGCACCAAGGGGCCAGCCTGGCTAGCCCGCTTCGAATAACGCCATGGCCTCGACATGTGCCGTCTGAGGAAACATGTCGAGGATCCCGGCCCTTGTTAACCGGTACCCCTGCCCGACCAGAACCTGGGCGTCTCGCGCCAGCGTGGCCGGGTTGCAGGACACATAGACCAGCCGCTTGGCCTTGAGGCGTGCGATGCCTTGCACCACCTCGAAAGCACCGTCGCGCGGTGGATCCAAGAGTACCGCAGAAAAGCCCTCGGCGGCCCATCCGGCGCCCGCCAAAGGCTGCGATAAATCGGCCTGAAAAAACCGTGCATTATGCACATTGTTGCTACGGGCATTGGCCTCGGCCCGTTCGACCATGGCCTGTACACCTTCCACGGCCACCACTTCCCGGGCCCGCCGGGCCAACGGCAGGGCAAAGTTGCCCAAGCCGCAGAACAAATCCAGCACCCGATCCTCGGGTTGAGGGGCCAGCCACGCCAGCGCCTGCTCGATCATCAACGTATTGACCTGAGCATTGACCTGGACGAAATCCCCCGGCCGCCAGGCCAACTCCAGCCCCCAAGGCTCGAGTGCAAAACCAAGTGTCTGACCGGCCTCGACCGGCGCCGGTTCGCCGTCGCCCTGCAACCACAGCTGGGCGTCAGCCTGCTTGCAGAAGGCCTCCAGGCGCGCCAGATCCTCCGCCGGCAACGGCGCCACATGCCGCACCAGAACCGCTTGCGCGGTGCCGCTGAACAGCTCGACATGCCCCAACGCCTGAGGTTTGCTCAGGCTGCGCAGCACCGTCGGCAGATGGCGGAAAATCGCCTGCAAGGGCTGTACCAGCACCAGGCATTCGTCGATGGCGACGATGTCCTGGCTGGCCTCGGCCCGAAAGCCCACGTCCAGATGACGCGCCTTCGGGTCCCAGCGCACGGCGATCCGGGCCCGGCGCCGATAGCCGAATTCAGGGCCGACCAGTGGCGTGGCCCATTGCTCGGGTTGTACGCCGGCCACCCGCTGCAGTTGCTCGGCGAGCATCCGCTGCTTGAGTGTCAATTGGCCGTCGTGAGGCAGGTGCTGCAGGTTGCAGCCACCGCAACGCTCATAATACTGGCACGGCGCCTCGCGCCGTTCGGGGCTGGCCTGCAGCACCCGCTCCAAGCGTGCATCGACCACCTTGCCACGGGCGCCCAGCACGCGGGCCTCGACGGACTCCCCAGCCAAAGCGCCACTGACGAACCAAGTGCGTCCCTCGACAAAGGCGATGCCACGACCGTCACCGGCCAGGCGCTCGATTTGCAGGCGTTGTTTCTTGCCGACCGGCACTTGTGGCGCACGATCGCCGCCGGCCGGCTGGAAGCGCAGGCCGCTGTTGCTTTTCTTTCTGGACATCAGGTTGCGTCGAACAGGCCAGTGGACAGATAGCGGTCGCCACGGTCGCAGATGATCGCCACCATGACCGCGTTCTCGACCTCGCGGGACAGGCGCAACATTGCCGCGACCGCACCACCGGAAGAAACGCCGCAGAAAATCCCTTCTTCACGAGCAAGACGACGGGTGGTCTGCTCGGCTTCGTCTTGGGACATATCGACCACGCGGTCGACGCGGGTGGCGTCGAAGATCTTCGGCAGGTACTCCTCGGGCCAGCGGCGAATGCCAGGGATGGCCGAGCCTTCCATCGGTTGCAGGCCAACGATCTGCACTGCCGGGTTCTGCTCCTTGAGGTATTGGGAGCAGCCCATGATGGTCCCGGTGGTGCCCATGGAGCTGATGAAATGGGTGATGGTGCCGTGCGTCTGCTGCCAGATCTCAGGGCCAGTGCTGGAATAATGGGCAATCGGGTTGTCGCCGTTGGCGAACTGGTCGAGCACCAGGCCGCGACCTTCGGCCTGCAGCTTCTCGGCCAAGTCTCGCGCCCCTTCCATGCCCTCTTCCTTGGTGACCAGGATCAGTTCGGCACCGTAGGCGGTCATCGCCGCCTTGCGCTCGGCGGTCGAGTTGTCCGGCATGATCAGGATCATCTTGTAACCCTTTATCGCCGCCGCCATGGCCAGGGCGATGCCGGTGTTGCCGGACGTGGCTTCGATGAGCGTGTCGCCCGGTTTGATCTGGCCACGCAACTCGGCGCGGGTGATCATCGACAGCGCTGGGCGGTCCTTGACCGAACCCGCGGGATTGTTGCCTTCGAGCTTGAGCAGGAGGGTGTTGGTGGTCTCGCCGGCGATACGCTGCAGGCGAACCAGAGGCGTATTGCCGACGCAATCGGCGATGGTTGGGTACTGCAAGGTCATGGCGTTGTTCGCAATCCGGACGGCAGGGGCGACTATCATACCGGCAAACCTTTGCTCGCCATATCACGCAATCTGTAGTCGCTATAGCTACAAGCTATAAGCTCGTACCGGTCCAAACCTGAACGCGCGGACCTGCCTCGCGATCCGACGCCACATGCGCCGGCAAACGCATGCACAGGCGTAGCCCTTGCTTGCCATTTTCGGCCCACAACGTGCCACCTTGGCGCTGAATCGCACTGCGAGCAATGCTCAGCCCCAGGCCGAAGCCGCCATCCCCGGGTCGGGAGCCATCGAGGCGGGAGAACGGCGCGAAGATCCGATCCAGATCCGCCTCGTCCACGCCTCCCCCCTGATCTTCCAGCCATAGCCGCCAATAATTGCCTTCGCGGTAACCGCCCAAGCGCACCAGCCCGTGTTCGGGCGAATGGCGGATCGCATTGCGCAGCATGTTCTCCAGTGCCTGGGCCAGGTGGTTGAGGTTGCTTTGCACCCAGCATTGGACGGGCAATTCACAGCGCAAGCGTTCAGGCGGCCAGCCGCTTTCGTAGCAGGCATCCTCGGCGAGCATGTCCCACAGGGCCTGGAGCTGGATCGGCTCGAGGTTCATCGGTGCCCGCTCGGCATCCTGCCAGGCCAGTTGCAGGGTGTTTTCGACCAATTGCTGCATGCAGTCGATTTCCCGCGCCACCCGCTCGCGCAGGCATTGATGATCGGTCTCGCCGTCGCAGGCCACGCGCAAGCGGCTCAAGGGCGTGCGCATCTCATGGGAAAGGTCGCGCAGCATCTGCTGTTGCATGGCCACGCTCTCCTGCAGGCGCTCGGCCATCTGATCGAACGCCCTGGCCAGCTCGCCCAGCTCGTCATGCCGCCCAACGGTACGCGAATCCAGACGGGCCGACAGCTGGTCGGCACGCCAGGCGTTGGCCTGCTCGCGCAACTGGTTCAGCGGCACGATCAGCATCCGGTACAGACCGACACACAACAACAAGGTGAACAGGCCAGGAATCACGCCGTTGGTCAGGATCTGCCAGAACAGCAGGTATCGCCCGGGATTCAGCCGCTGCGGCAACTCGATCACCAACATGCCCTGCTCCGGCGCCTCGGGAAACGGCAGGCGCAGCCAAGGCTGGGTGATGCTGCGTCGGCTCATGGGCCAGTCGACTCCACGCAGACGTGTCAGTTGCTGGATTTCATCGGTGGACAGCGTGGCGCTGCCCAAAGGGCGCAGTTGGGCATCGAGCACATTCACCCAGCCGGGCTCGCGCTGGTGCATGCCGGCTAGCCAGCGGTCCACCCCCGCCCTGCCTTCTTGGCGCCAGGCCTGCTCGGCTTCGGCGGCATAACCGATCAGCTGCGCTTGGGCCGGCGCGTCGAGGAAGGCGTTGCGGGTTTCCATGTGCCGGCCCCAGGTGTAGCTCAGGCCAATCATCAACAGGCAGAAGCCCACCAGCAGAATGGCCAGCTTCCAGAACAGCGAATGCCGATCCAGCACTGTCATTCGGCCTCGCCGGCGCACAAGGTATAGCCCTTGCCCCAGACAGTACGGATTTGCCGTTCGTGATAGCCGAGCGCCTTGAGCTTGCGACGTATCTGGCTGACATGCATGTCAAGGCTACGGTCATGGCGGGAATAACCGCGCTGCAAGACCTGTTGATAAAGGAAGGGTTTGCTGAGCACTTCGTCCTGGCTGCGATGCAGCGTCTCGAGCAGGCGGTACTCGCTGGGTGTGAGCCCTGCCGAACGGCCGTCGAGCCAGACATCGCAAGCCGCTTCGTCGAAACGCAGCTGCCCGCTGACCACCTCCCGTGGCGCCTGGTGCCGGCGCTCCAGCGCCACCCGTCGCAGGATCGCTTCGATGCGTACCCGCAATTCGGCCATGCTGAAGGGCTTGGGCAGGTAGTCATCGGCGCCGCGCTTGAAACCGCTGATGCGATCGGACTCGGCGCCCAGCGCGGACATCAGAATCACCGGGGTGGTGCTGTGCTTGCGCAGCCGGGCCAAGGCGTCCAGACCATTGAGGCCGGGCAACAGGATATCCATCAACACCACATCGAAGGCCTGGCGGCTGGCGGCCTCCAGGCCTTCGAGGCCGTTACGGCACCAAGTCACCAGGAAGCCGTCGCGCTGCAACTCGTCGTGCAGGTAGGCACCCAGCACCGGGTCGTCCTCGATGGCCAGAATGGTAGACGGGTGAATAGCTTCGGGATTCATTGGCTTCTGACATTAATTCTCAACTGCGCGATTATTGGCCATGCATCCGGCCAAGGCAACCGGGTCGCGCTCGCCGATGACCTGAGGCCAACGCAGGCGCCACTGATGATTCAGGCCGCCAAGGCTGGGAACCGCAAAAAGAGCTACAAAGAAGTGCATCAGACGGCCCTGGAGAGTAACGTTCCGCCTGGGGCCGTCTTTATGCTGACGGCAGGCAAGCACATGACAGGAGACAAATGTGCTCGATCGTTTGGGAATCAGAAGCCGGGTCCTGCTGTTGGCGCTGCTGCCAGCCAGCCTGATGGCCCTGGTGCTGGGAAGTTATTTCAACTGGCTACAGCAAAATGAGCTGCGGACTCAGTTGCTCCAGCGCGGCAAGATGCTCGCCGAGCAGCTCGCGCCCTTGGCAGCGCCCTCCCTGGCCAACCCGGCCCAAGCCCAGGAGCTGCTTGAACGCATCGCCGCCCAAGCCCTGGAGCAAGCCGATGTGCGCGCCGTGGCATTCCTGGCCCCCGACCGCTCGCGCCTGGCCCATGCCGGCCCGAGCATGCTCAACCAGGCGCCGACCGGGGGCACCGGCACTCAATTGCTGCAACGCACCGGCAATGACGCTACTCGCTACCTGATGCCCGTCTTCGGCCATCATCGTGACCTGGCCTCCCAGGCGGTCCCCGCCGAAGCCGAGCGCCTGCTCGGCTGGGTCGAAATCGAACTGTCCCACGACGGCACCTTGCTGCGCGGCTATCGCAACCTGTTCACCAGCCTGTTGTTAATCTTCGGCTGCCTGTCGCTCACCGTGTTGCTCGCCCTGCGCATGAGCCGGACGATCAACGATCCGCTCAGTCGCATCAAGCACGCCGTCACCCAACTCAAGGAAGGCAACCTGGAACAGCGCCTGCCGGCGATGGGCAGCCATGAGCTGGATGAACTGGCGGCGGGCATCAACCGCATGGCCGAGACCCTGCAAAATGCCCATGAGGAACTGCAGCACAGTATCGACCAGGCCACCGAAGACGTGCGCCAGAACCTAGAAACCATCGAGATCCAGAACATCGAACTGGACATGGCGCGCAAGGAGGCGCTGGAGGCCAGCCGCATCAAGTCCGAGTTCCTGGCCAACATGAGCCACGAGATCCGCACACCGCTCAACGGCATCCTCGGCTTCACCCACCTTTTGCAACGCAGCGAGATGACCCCGCGCCAGCTCGACTACCTCAATACCATCGAGAAGTCCGCCGACAACCTGCTGGGGATCATCAACGAGATCCTGGACTTCTCCAAGATCGAGGCCGGCAAACTGGTGCTCGACAGCATCCCGTTCAACCTGCGCGATCTGATCCAGGACACGCTGACCATCCTCGCCCCTGCGGCCCACGCCAAGCAGCTGGAGCTGCTCAGCCTGGTCTACCGCGACACCCCGCTGTCGCTGATCGGTGACCCGCTGCGGCTCAAGCAGATCCTCACCAATCTGGTGAGCAACGCCATCAAGTTCACGCGCGAAGGCACCATCGTCGTGCGTGCCATGATCGAGGATGAACAGGAGGACAGCGTACAACTGCGCATCAGCGTGCAAGACACAGGCATCGGCCTCTCGCCCCAGGATGTGCGCACCTTGTTCCAGGCCTTCAGCCAGGCCGATAACTCGTTGTCACGCCAGCCCGGCGGTACCGGCCTGGGCCTGGTGATCTCCAAGCGCCTGATCGAGCAGATGGGTGGCGAGATCGGCGTGGACAGCACCCCAGGCGAAGGTTCGCAGTTCTGGATCAGCCTCAGCCTGCCGCGCGCTCATGACGACGCGCAGGAGCAACCGCTGCAACCGTTGCTCGGGCGCCGCGCCGCCATCGTCGATGGCCACGAGCTGGCGCGCCAAGCCCTGGAGCACCAGTTGGAAGATTGCGGTCTGAGCGTCAGCCTGTTCGCCTCCTTCGACCAGTTGCTGCAAGGCGTGCAGGCGGCGAGCCAGGCAGGCCAACCCTTCGAGTTCGCGGTGCTGGGGGCCAACCTGAGCACGCTCTCGCCGGAGCAACTGGGCCATTATCACCAGCAATTGGAACGCCTGGGCTGCCTGTGCGTGGTGCTTTGCCCGACTACCGAGCAGGCGCTCTATCACCCCTACCTGCCCAATCCCCATGGCCAGTTGCTGTCCAAGCCCACCTGCACGCGCAAACTGCGCCGCCTGCTGCTCGAACTGGTGCAACCGCGCCGAGCGACCAACGACGCGCGCGCCAGCGGCAATACCCGGGCGCCGAGGATTCTCTGCGTGGACGACAACCCTGCCAATCTGTTGTTGGTGCAGACCCTGCTCGAAGGCCTGGGCGCCGAGGTGTTGGCGCTGGACAACGGCTATGCCGCAGTCAAGGCAGTGCAGGACGAGCCTTTCGACCTGGTGCTGATGGATGTGCAGATGCCGGGAATGGACGGACGCGCCTGCACCGAGCAGATCCGCCGTTGGGAAGCCAGCCAGAGCGGCAGCCCGCTGCCCATCGTCGCGCTCACCGCACACGCCATGGCCAACGAGAAACGGGCCTTGCTGCACAGCGGCATGGACGATTACCTGACCAAGCCGATCAGCGAGCGCCAGCTGTCCCAGGTGGTGATGAAATGGACCGGAATGAGCCTGGTGCCGTCCATGCAGGAGCGCGGCAGCGAACGGGCCATCGACAGTAACGAGCTGAAGGTGCTCGACCCTGAGGAAGGCCTGCGCCTGGCCGCCGGCAAGCCGGACCTGGCCGCGGACATGCTGGCCATGCTGCTGGCGTCTCTTGAGACCGACCGTGAATCGATCCGCGTCGCCCGCGAGCTGGGTGATCGCACGGCGATGATCGAACGGGTCCATCGCCTCAACGGCGCATCGCGCTACTGTGGCGTGCCGCAACTGCGCGCGGCCTGCCAGCGCAGCGAGACCTTGCTCAAACAGGACAGCCCCCAGGCGGCGCAAGCCCTGGACGAGCTGGACCGGGCCATCGTGCGGCTCGCGGCTCAGGCTCGGCTGAGCGCCTGAGCGCAAAGCCCTGGGGCCGCAGGACGGCCCCAAAATCGGGGGCGTTGCACTATCCGAACAGTGACGCCACTGAGCAAGATCAACGTCCTTCTTCGCAGGCTGTCTACACTGCCGCGATGACGAAACCTGGAGATTCACACCATGCGTGTCCTGTTGTTCAGCAGCCAGCACTACGACCAGGAAAGCTTCACCCAGGCCTCCCGCGACAGTAGCCTGGAGCTGCACTACCAGTCGGCCCGGCTGACCCAGGACACCGTCGCTTTGGCCCAGGATTTCGAGGTGGTCTGCGCGTTCATCAACGATGAGCTCGATGCCACGGTGCTCGAACGCCTGGCTGCCGGCGGGACCCGTCTGATCGCCTTGCGCTCGGCAGGCTACAACCACGTCGATCTGGCCGCCGCCCGGCGCCTGGGACTGTCGGTGGTGCGGGTACCGGCCTATTCACCCCATGCCGTGGCCGAGCATGCCGTGGCCTTGATCCTGGCGCTCAACCGACGCCTGCACCGGGCCTACAACCGCACCCGCGAAGGTGATTTCACCCTGCATGGCCTGACCGGCTTCGACCTGCACGGCAAGACGGTCGGCGTGGTCGGCACCGGCCAGATCGGCGCCGCCTTCGCCCACATCATGGCCGGTTTCGGCTGCCAGTTGCTGGCCTACGACCCCTACCCCAACCCTGAACTGCTTGCCCTGGGCGCCCGCTACGTGGAATTGCCCGAACTGCTGAGCCAGGCCCGCATCATCAGCCTGCACTGCCCGCTGACCGAGCACACCCGCCATCTGATCAACGCCCAGAGCCTGGCCACCCTGCAACCCGGCGCCATGCTGATCAATACCGGGCGCGGCGCGCTGGTCGACACGCCGGCCCTGATCGACGCGCTCAAGTGCGGCCAGCTCGGCTACCTGGGGCTGGATGTCTATGAAGAGGAGGCGCAGCTGTTCTTCGAGGACCGTTCCGACCTGCCGCTGCAGGATGACGTGCTCGCCCGGCTGCTGACCTTCCCCAACGTGATCGTCACCGCACACCAGGCGTTTCTCACCCATGAAGCGCTGGCGGCCATCGCCTCGACCACCCTGGACAACATCATCCGCTGGACGGAGGGCGATCCGCAGAATCTGGTGAACGGTTGATGCTAGGATACGCGGCAATTTTGGAGGACCCATGGTCGAACACGATTTCCGCTACACCCTTTTCAACCCGCAACACACCCTGATCGAATGCCGCGCCCTGGTGCCGGGCCGCTATCAGGTGACTGGCAACGGTGGCTCGATCCAGAAGGACGATGTCCTGCTGGTGACTCTAAAAGGCAGCAAGGATCTTTCCATGCGCCTTACCGTGGAGAGCGTGCGCCACCTGATCAACCCGCGCGGCCAATGGGTCGCCGTGGCCAGCGGCCCGATCTTCAACGAGCTGGAGATCCTCAACTGGAAGGTCAAGTGCAACAGTTGCCAGGCTGAGCTGGACTTCGAGTTCGCCGTCGACGGCAAGCTCGGCAACAAGGCCCGCCAGCCCGCGGCCAGCGCCCGCATCGCCGAGCTGGGTTGGGCCAGCCGTGGCGACCAGCACCTGTGCCCGGCCTGCCAAGGGAGCGCGCAGTGAAGCATCTGTTGACCGGTGCACTGATTGCCGTCGGCCTGCTCGGCTGCGCATCGGAGCCTTCGAAATTGCAACCGGAGCAAAGCTATGTGCTGGAGTGGATCGGCGAGCGCCCGTTGATCGACTACAGCCACCTGACCCTGATCCTCGGCGAGGACGGCCGTGCTTATGGCAATGCTGGCTGCAATCACTGGTTCGCGTCCTACACCCTGCAAGGCGACCGCATCAGCTTTGGCAAGGTCGGCAAGACCCGCAAACTGTGCGCCCCTGCATTGATGGACCAGGAAAAACGCTTCCTTCAGGCGCTGGAGACCGTGCAACGCTGGGACGTCTCATCGATCGAGCAGATTCGCTTCTGGCCGGCCGAGGGCAAGCCACTGCGCTTCTGGCCTGAGGAAGGTTAAGGGCAGCTGCAAGCTGCAAGAAAAGCAAGCCCGACACGGTCCGCTCTTTCTTGAAGCTTGCAGCTCGAAGCGCTTAAGCGCCCTTGAGGGCCTTGATCTTGGCTTGCAGTCCTTCGAGGGTCTGCTCCCCCATCAACTGCTCACGCACTTTGCCTTTGTCATCGATGATGTAGGTCACCGGCAGCGCCTCGCTGCGCGGCAGCTCGTAGCGCTCGGCCGGGTCCTGGGCGAGGACGGTAAAGGCGATGCCGAGAGTTTCGGCGGCCTGCTTGAGATCCTGGCCCTGCAACCCATCGAAGTTCACCCCGACCACCTTGATACCCTGGGCCTCCCACTGCTTGGCCGCAGCGTTGAGCTCGGGAATTTCCGTACGGCACGGGCCGCACCACTCGGCCCAGTAGTTGAGCACCAGCCAGTGCCCGTCGATCTGCTCGGCCTTTACCGTGTTGCCGTGCTGGTCCACGCCGTAGTCCGCACCGCAACCGCCGAGCAACAGGCTCGCGGTGATGGCCAGTACTGCTGCCAAACGCCTTGCCATGGGTCAATCCTTCTAGAAGTTTCAAGCAAACGACACAGTCGCTGCGGTTAGAATAGCCGCCACACCCAGCTGGATGCGACCCGTCATGACTGATCTGACCCTCTATCATAACCCGCGCTGTTCGAAATCCCGCGGCGCCCTGGAACTGCTCGAAGCGCGCGGCCTGGCCCCGACCATCGTGCGCTACCTGGACACCCCGCCGGATGCCGTCACCCTGAAAACCCTGCTCGGCAAGCTGGGCATCGCCCCGCGCCAGCTACTGCGCACCGGTGAAGAAGAATACAAGGCCCTGGATCTGGCCAACCCCGCCCTGGGCGACGCGCAACTGATCGACGCGATGGTCCAGCACCCCAAGCTGATCGAGCGTCCGATCCTGGTCGCCGGTGACAAGGCGGTGATTGGCCGTCCGCCGGAGAAAGTACTGGAGATCCTGCCGTGAGCGATCCCTACGTTCTAGTGCTCTATTACAGCCGCCACGGCTCGACCAGCGAGATGGCCAGGCATATCGCCCGCGGCGTCGAGATGGCCGGCCTGGAGGCGCGCCTGCGCACTGTGCCGGCGATCTCCACCGAATGCGAAGCCGTGGCCCCGGACATCCCGGCCAGCGGCGCGCTCTACGCCACCCTCGACGATCTGCGCCACTGCGCGGGCCTGGCGCTGGGCAGCCCGACCCGATTCGGCAACATGGCCGCGCCGCTCAAGTACTTCCTCGACGGCACCAGCAGCTTGTGGCTGGGCGGAGAGCTGGTCGGCAAGCCCGCGGCAGTGTTCACCTCGACCGCCAGCCTGCATGGCGGTCAGGAGACCACGCTGCTGTCGATGATGCTGCCGCTGATGCACCACGGCATGCTGGTGCTTGGCCTGCCATACAGTGAGTCGGCGCTGCTCGAGACCCGTGGCGGCGGCACCCCCTATGGCGCCAGCCACCACGCTGGAGCTGATGGCAAGCGCGAACTCGACCCGCACGAAATCGCCCTGTGCCGCGCCCTGGGCCAACGCCTGGCGAGCACCGCCAAGGCTTTGGGGGGCGAGCGTGGCTAGAAAGCCCAAGGTATTGCCACCGCTGGAATGGCTCACGCCACGGGTGCGCGTCACCCGGGCGCTGAGCCTGGCTTGCTTTTTTGGCCTGATCGCCCTGCTGGCGGTCAACAACCTGTGGTTCGCGGACCTGCATGGGGCACGGGTCGAAGTGATCCTGGCCATCGAGCTGATCCCTCTGTTGCTGCTGGTGCCGGGCATGCTGACGGGCAGCGCCCGGGCCCATGCCTGGACGTGCTTCGTGGTGAATATCTATTTCATCAAGGGAGTGCTGGCGGCGTTCGACCCGGCACGGGCGGTGTTCGGCTGGATGGAGGTGCTGGTGAGCCTGGGGCTGTTCGTCAGTGCCCTGCTGTATGTGCGCTGGAAGTTCCAGCATGAGCGGCGTGTGGCCGGTGAAGGGCAGTAGAAGCGGCGGCCTTTTCGCGGGTAAACCCGCTGCCACAAGTACTGCACCGCCCCTGTGGCAGCGGGTTTAGCCGCGAAGCACGCGTCGCACCTCTCAATGATTGACGGTATGCGCCAGCATCACCGACAGCTGGCACAGCGGTCGCCCGCTCTGCTCATGCCACTGATTGAACGCCTGCTGCACCAGCGCCAAATCGCGCTGGCTGGTCGGCTGCTTGTCGATCACGCCCTGGGCGATGAGGGCTGCGCTCATGTCATCGGTGGGAATGAACGTGTCCTTGCCGACCATGCGCAAGAAACGCGGCGCCGACAACCCGCCCAACTGATTGCCATGCTTGGCCAGGTACTTCCATAGTCCGACGATGTCGGTCACCGGCCAATCGGCGATGAACGCGCCGAAACTGCCCCGCTCCTTCGCCACATCGAGAATCATCTGCGCATTGCGTGGCACGCTCTTGAGCTTGCCCAAATGGCGGATGATCCGCTCGTCCTGCATTAACCGCTCAAGGTGCTCGGCGCCCATCAGCACGACCTTTTCCGGATCGAAGCCGAAGAACACCTGCTCGAAGGCCGGCCACTTGGCGTCCACCAGGCTGTGCTTGAGCCCTGCACGGAACACCCGCAGGGCCAGCGTCGACAGGTAGCGGTCATCGCTGATGTCACGCAATTGCGCTGGCGTGCGCGGCTGCGGCAGGAAGGCCTCCAGGGCCTGTGCCGAGCCGAAGCGGTTCAGGCAGTACTCATGCAGCCATTGGTAGTCGCGCATGGGTCAGATGTTCAGTACATCGAGAAAACGCGGAGTGGCGCTTTCGTCGATCTTGAGGCTGGTGAAATCGAACAGGTTGCGATCGGCCAGCTGCGATGGCGCGACGTTCTGCAGAGCGCGGAAGATGCTCTCGGTGCGGCCCGGGTGCTTGCGTTCCCATTCCACCAGCATGTCCTTGACCACCTGGCGCTGCAGGTTTTCCTGAGAGCCGCACAGGTTGCAAGGGATGATCGGAAAGCCCTTCATGTCCGAGTAGGCCTGGATGTCCTTCTCGCTGCAGTAGGCCAGCGGGCGGATCACCACGTTGCGACCGTCGTCGGCGCGCAGCTTCGGCGGCATGCCCTTGAGCGAGCCGTTGAAGAACATGTTGAGGAAGAAGGTCTCGACGATGTCGTCGCGATGGTGCCCGAGGGCCATCTTGGTCGCACCGATCTCGTCGGCGAAGGTGTACAGCGTGCCGCGGCGCAGGCGCGAACACAGCGAGCAGGTGGTCTTGCCTTCCGGAACCAGCTCCTTGACCACCGAGTAGGTGTCCTTCTCGACGATGTGGTACTCGACGCCCAGCTCCTTGAGATAGGCCGGCAACACGTGCTCAGGGAAGCCTGGCTGCTTCTGGTCCATGTTCACAGCGACGATCTCGAACTTGATCGGCGCCACCTTCTGCAGGTGCAACAGAACGTCGAGCATGGTGTAACTGTCCTTGCCGCCAGACAGGCAGACCATGACCTTGTCGCCATCCTCGATCATGTTGTAGTCGGTGATGGCTTCGCCAGCGAGGCGACGCAGGCGTTTTTGCAGTTTGTTCTGGTTGACCGAGAGGGTGCCCATAGCGCTTGGATCCGCGAGGTGTGACAAAAGCGGGCTATTTTACGCACAAACCGAGCGGGGGCGTAGGCCATTCCGATAAAGAATCAAGCGCGCATCTGACAGCGCAATTTGCTCTAAAAACCCAGGTTTATGTAGGTAACGGCTTCCTATACTGCGAGATAAGGCCACACGACCGCTTGCATCGGTGTCCAGGCCTCGGGCCGCAAGCGCTCCACTTGGGGGGCGTTTGACAACGACGATAGGAGTGACCGGCATGATCCATCACGTTCTGGGGCTGTTTACCCACCCTGACCAGGAGTGGAAGGAGATTCGTGGCGAGGACGAAAGCATCAGCCACATGTACCTGACCCACACGCTGATACTCGCCGCGATCCCGGCTGTGTCGGCGTTCATCGGCACCACCCAGGTCGGCTGGGTCATAGGCGATCGACCGGCGGTGATGCTGACGATGGAAAGCGCACTATGGATGAGCATCATGTCCTACCTGGCGATGCTCGCCGGGGTCGCGGTCATGGGGGCTTTCATCCACTGGATGGCCCGCACCTACGATGCCACCCCATCCATGGCGCAATGCGTGGCGTTTGCCACCTACACCGCCACCCCGCTGTTCATCGGCGGCCTGGCGGCGCTCTACCCGCACCTCTGGCTTGGCATGCTGGTGGGCACGGCGGCCATTTGCTACACGGTCTACCTGCTCTATGTCGGCCTGCCGACCTTCATGAATATCCCCACCGACGAAGGCTTCCTGTTCTCCAGCTCCGTGCTGGCGGTAGGCCTGGTGGTGCTGGTGGCGATCATGGCCTCCACGGTGATCATCTGGGGGCTGGGTGTGGGGCCTGTCTATACCAACTAGATCCAACGCAACATAGGAGCGTCACCCCGGGGCCGCCGCAAGGCGGCCTCTGGCTGTGTGCTGACAGATGGCCCGGCAGGCACCTGGCGCTTGCGGCATAATTGCCCGCTCAGGAGAACCACCCCGCCATGCCCGAGCTGCTCAAACAACGCGTCGAAACCTGTTACCAGCAAGCTGAAGCCTTCTTCAAACGCACCTTCCCTCGCCCGCAAGTCAGCTTCAAGCTGCGCGGCCAGAAGGCCGGCGTCGCTCATCTGCACGAAAACCTGCTGCGCTTCAATCTGCAGCTGTACCGGGAGAACCAGGAAGACTTCCTGCGTCAGACCGTTGCCCACGAAGTGGCACACTTGGTGGCGCACCAGCTGTTCGGCGACAAGATCCAGGCCCATGGCGAGGAATGGCAACTGATCATGCGGGGCGTGTATGAATTGCCACCGAACCGTTGCCACAACTATGAAGTGAAGCGGCGCGTGGCCACCCGCTACATCTACCGCTGCCCCTGCCCGGAAAGTGACTTCCCGTTCACTGCCCAGCGGCACAAGCTGGTGCGCCAGGGGCGACGCTATCTGTGCAGGCGGTGTCGTGAGATCCTGGTTTACAGCGGCGAGACCCGCATCGAATGACAAGCAGCATTCGCGGCTAACCCCGCCCCCACAAGGCTTGCGCCAAACCTGTGCAAGCGGGTCTACCTGCGAACAGGCCGGCAGGCATTACAAATAAAGAAGGCGACCCGAGGGTCGCCTTCTTCGATTTCACAACGCAATCAGCGCGCCGGGCCTTCAGCCACGCCCAAGTCATCGACCGGACGAGGGTCGACCAGCGGCGAACCACCGGAGGCCAGCTCGGCCTGCAGCGTGTCGGTGTCCAGCTCGTTGACCCACTTGGCCACGACTACCGTGGCCACGGCGTTGCCGATCAGGTTGGTCAGCGCACGCGCCTCGGACATGAAGCGGTCGATACCCAGGATCAGCGCCAGGCCTGCCACCGGCAGGTGGCCCACGGCGGACAGGGTCGCGGCCAGCACGATGAAGCCGGAACCGGTGACGCCTGCTGCACCCTTGGAGGCGATCAGCAGCACCAGCAGCAGGGTGATCTGGTGGGTGATGTCCATGGTGGTGTCGGTAGCCTGGGCGATGAACACCGCAGCCATGGTCAGGTAGATCGAGGTGCCATCCAGATTGAACGAGTAGCCGGTAGGGATCACCAGGCCGACCACCGACTTCTTGGCACCCAGGCGCTCCATCTTGGCCAGCATGCGTGGCAGGGCCGATTCCGAGGAGGAGGTGCCGAGCACGATCATCAGCTCTTCACGAATGTAGCGGATCAGCTTGAGTACGCTGAAGCCATGGAACCGGCAGATACCGCCCAGCACCACCAGGATGAACAGCAGGCAGGTGACGTAGAAGCAGATCATCAGGTAGCTCAGCTGCACCAACGAGCCCACACCATACTGGCCGATGGTGAAGGCCATG
This sequence comes from Pseudomonas guariconensis, assembly GCF_900102675.1. Taxonomy (GTDB): domain Bacteria; phylum Pseudomonadota; class Gammaproteobacteria; order Pseudomonadales; family Pseudomonadaceae; genus Aquipseudomonas; species Aquipseudomonas guariconensis. Next base: position 20,309 of record NZ_FMYX01000003.1, on the reverse strand, counting down.
GCGCCGAAAGCGCCGACCGGAGCCAGCTTCATGATCATGTTGATGATGTTGAACATGACATGGGCGAAGCGGTCGATCAGGTCCAGCACCGGCTTGCCGTAGCTGCCCAGGCGGTGCAGGGCAAAGCCGAACAGCACGGAGAACATCAGCACCTGCAGGATATCGCCATTGGCGAATGCGCCCACCACGGTGTTGGGGATGATGTTGAGCAGGAAGCCCACGGTGGTCTGCTGCGCGCCTGCGGCGGCGTAGGCGGCGACGCTGCTGGCGTTCAGGGTGCTGACGTCGACATGCATGCCGGCACCGGGTTGGACCACGTTGACCACGACCAGGCCGATGATCAAGGCGATGGTGGAAACGATCTCGAAGTACAGCAGCGCATAGCCACCGGTCTTGCCGACCGACTTCATGCTCTGCATGCCAGCGATGCCGCTGACGACGGTGCAGAAGATGATCGGGGCGATGACCATCTTGATCAGTTTGACGAACCCGTCGCCCAGGGGTTTGAGGGCTACGCCGGTTTCCGGGTAGTAGTGACCGAGCAGGATACCGATGGTGATGGCGACCAACACCTGGACATACAGGGATTTGTACAACGGCTGACGTGTCGTCATGGCTAGTTTTTCCTCAAGTGTGCCGAGCCCACCCTTCCCAGGGCGTTGGGGCACCTAAAGCGCGAACCCTCCTGCACTTGGAGGGATTTGTCGTTGTGTTCGAGCTGCCTTGTGACAGGCCTCTGCCAGGTCGATAGCAAGGCCGATGCCAAAATGCTCGCAATCAGTGCAGCCCGCGGATTTCGGGGCTTTCGGCGCCCCATGGCGGGGCAGGCGCGCAGTTTGAGGTTGGCGGATTTCCGCCCATTGGCGGGTTTGGAACAAGGCTGTTGGCGGGAATCCGCCCAGGAAGGGAGAACGTACCCCGGCCGGCTCGCCCTGTGGCGTTAACTTCGGGGTAAATCCCACAGGATCCACAAGCCCCAGGATGGGTGAGGCCTTGGGACGTGCCGCGCAGCGCCTCAGTGGGTTTCAGTCCAGATGGAACACGATCCGGAACGCCGCGCCTCCCAGTGTCGAATCATCCAGGCTCAGCTCGGCGTCATAGCTGTCGATGATGTCCTTGACCACCGCCAGGCCGATGCCCTGCCCCGGATGCTGCCGATCGAGCCGTTCGCCCCGTTTGAGAATGCGCTCACGCTGATTGCCCGGTACGCCAGGGCCATCGTCTTCGACGCATAGCACCAACTGCCCAGGCGCTTGTTGCAGGCTCACACGCACCTGGCCGAGGCTCAGCCGATAAGCGTTCTCCAGCAGGTTGCCGAACAGCTCCAGCGCTGCCCCTTGATCCATCGGCACCCAGGCATCCGGGGGCATGTCGAGGCTGACGGCCACGCGCTTGTCGCGATAGACCTTGTCCAGCGTGTTGCACAGGCTGTCGAGCACCGGTCGTAGTTGCACCCGATGACGGACCAGACCGCTCTTGCGCAGGCTGGCGCGCTGCAGTTGGTAGTCGATCTGCTGGCTCATGCGTTCGATCTGGCTTTGCAGCACCCGCGCCTGCTCGCGTTCGCTGTCACCCTGGCCGAGGCTTTCACCGACGCCCTGCAGCACCGCAAGGGGCGTCTTGAGGCTGTGCGCCAGGTCATCGAGCGAATCGCGGTAGCGCTGGCGCTGCTCACGTTCGCTGCGCAGCAGGCGGTTGAGCGAGCCGGTCAGGCGCAGCAGTTCACGCGGGTGCTCGCCGCTCAGGCCATCACGCGCACCCGCTTCCACTTCGTCAAGCTCCAGGCTCAGCCTGCGCAACGAACGAAGCCCCCAGGTCAGGCCGGCCCATAACAGCACCATCAGCGCCAGCAGGGCCGCCCCGAAACCCAAGTAGAGTTTTTCACGCAGGCCATCGAGGGTGTGCTGGTACTCACGCACCGGCTGCAGCGCCACGATACTGAACGCGGCACTCTTGCCCCCGAGCAGCTTGACCTCCACGTCGTAGACGAAGAATTCCTCGCCGTCATCCTGGTGGATCCGGGCGAACTCATTGCCGCGCCCGTCATATCGGGGGCGGTAGTTGATGTTCTGCCCGTTGGTGGCGCGCGAACGCCACACCAGAGCACCCTGGCGATCGAAGATGTAGCCGAGCAGGCCGGTGTAGGGCAGGTTGTAGCGCTCGTCGGGCAACTGCTCGGGCATTTGCAGCCGCCCCTGCTCGATCCGCGCGGCGGAAATCAAGGTGGTCACATCCGAGGCCAAGCGCTGTTCGATCGACTCCTGCAACGCCAGGCTGAAGGTCTTTTGCAGGGCCGGTAGCAGCGCCAGCATGAACAACAACGCCAACAGCGCCGCCGCCAGCATCAGGCGCACCCGCAGGGAGCGGATCATCGGCAGCGCTCGGTGAACAGGTAACCCAGGCCACGCACCGTGTCGATCGGTTTGAAACCACGGTCGCCCTCGAGCTTGCGTCGCAGACGACCGACCAGCACCTCGATGACATTCGGATCGCGCTCCTCGTCATCGGGGTAGAGCTGCTCCATCAGACGATCCTTGGCCACCACTTGCTGGTGATGGCGCATGAGGTATTCGAGGATGCGGTATTCATAGGCGGTCAGGGCAAGCGGTTGCTCGTCCAAGGTCGCCTGCTTGCGATTGAGGTCCAGCACCAGGGGCCCTGCCGCGATGGTCGACTGGGTGAAACCGCTGGAGCGGCGCAGCAAGGCATTCAGGCGCGCCTCCAGCTCTTCGAACTGGAACGGCTTGACCACATAGTCGTCGGCCCCGGCGGCCAGGCCTTCGACCTTGTCCTGCCAGTTGCCGCGGGCGGTGAGGATCAGGATCGGAAAGGTCTTGCCCTGACTGCGCAACTGGCGGATCAGGTCCAGGCCGCTCATGCCCGGCAGCCCGAGGTCGACCACGGCCAAATCGTGGTTGTATTGCTCGGCCTGGTAGAGCGCCTCTTCGGCATTGGCCACCGCCTCGACCACATGCCCGCTCTCGCCCAGGCGCGTGTACAGGTGGTGGCGTAGCAGCGCCTCGTCCTCGACCACCAGCAGCTTCATGTCACTCTCCTTGATTCATACCTGTATCCGCCTCCCGTGCCGGTCAAGCCCGCTTCTGCACGACGCCTGGCGGCAGGAGCGGGCTTGGTCGCGGAGGGACCGGTGCAGCATACCAGCGTTGCCCTGGCCCCTCCTGTGGGTCAGAAGGTGTAGTTGGCCGACAGGTAGGTCTGGGCGCTGCTGGTCAGACGCAGGGTGCCTGCCTTGGGACCGCCATGTTCGGCCAGTTCGGTGCTGGCGTTGCTGCGCAGGTAACGGTAGCCCAGCTCCACCGAGGCGTTGTTGGTGATCTGCTGCAGCACGCCGGCCTGCAGGCCTACGGCATAACCCACATCGGTGTCACGGCTGTAACCGGAGGATTCCTGGGACAGTTTGGTCAAGCCCAGGCTGCCGCCACCGAACAGCTTGGTGGTGTCGCCCACCGGCAAGAACGCATCGTAGCTGCCAAGCAGGTTTTCCTGGCGCAGCTTGATGCCACTGTGGTCGCCCGAGACATTGTCGTAGGTCAGGTAATAGCGGGCATCGTCATTGATCTTGCCCACGCGCACGCCCCAGGTGCCGTCCTTGCCGATGATGCCGTCGGCGTTCAGGTGATCGGTGTTGCGTTGCAGCAGGCCGGACTTGCGGACCTTGTCGCTGGTCTGGCCATAGGTGAGGCTGGCGAAGGTGTCATCGGCGGCCTGGGCGGTGAGACTGGCGGCACATACGGCCATGGCGACCATCAAGGTATTGAGTGTTTTCATGGTGGGATACTCCAGTTGGATGCGATGTCTGTGTCTGGTGGCTAGAGTAGGGAGTGAGCCCTGAACCGCGGCTGAACCCTGACTGAACCCCGGCTGAACGAATCGCACCCTTTGCCCAAGGAGTACCGACCATGCGTTCCCTGCTTGCCCTGGCCCTGTTGTGCAGCGCTGCCGTCGCCCAGGCGGCGGTGCAGACCCGCGAAATTCCCTATCAGGACGCCGATGGCCAGCGCCTGGTGGGCTACTACGCTTACGACGATGCAGTCGAGGGCAAGCGCCCCGGCATTATCGTGGTGCATGAATGGTGGGGGCTGAACGACTATGCCAAGCGCCGGGCCCGGGACCTGGCGGCGCTGGGTTACAACGCCTTGGCCATCGACATGTATGGCGATGGCAAGCACACCGAACATCCGAAGGACGCCCAAGCGTTCATGGTGGCGGCGACGAAGGACCCCAAGGCTGCTGCACGGCGCTTCGATGCGGGGCTTGAGCTGCTGAAAATCCAACCCAACACCAATAAACATCAGTTGGCGGCGGTCGGTTACTGCTTCGGCGGCAAGGTAGTGCTCGATGCCGCGCGCCGAGGCGAGAAACTCGACGCCGTGGTGAGCTTCCATGGCCCACTGGCCACTCAGACGCCAGCCAAGCCGGGTGTGATCAGGGCGAAAATCCTGGTAGAGCACGGCGAGGCCGACAGCATGATCCCGCCAGCGCAAGTGGCAGCGTTCAAGCAGGAAATGCAAAGCGCCGGCGCCGACATGACATTCGTCTCCATTGCCGGAGCCAAGCATGGATTCACCAATCCCGATGCCGACCGCTTGAGCCACGGCGACCATGGCGGGCCGGACATTGGCTATAACAAAGAGGCAGATGACCGCTCGTGGGCGGACATGCAGGCCTTCCTCAAGAAGTCCTTCGACTGAAGACTGTCGGGGTGGCGGTCGAGGGTGCGGCACACGCCTGGTTTGCGCATCAGGGCGCCACTGGCACAATACTCACCATGACCAGACACCCCACCTGCTGCTCCCCCCTCAAGCACCACTGGCCCCTGCCCCGCCCGGTTCCCGGCGCGGTGTTGGTCAGTTGCACCTTCGACCCCGCGCGCCTGGCGCCGGACGACTTCCAGCGCGCCGGCATCGAACAAAGCGCCAGCCTGCAGCGCTCGGTGGCCAAGCGCCAGGCCGAGTACCTGGCAGGCCGGGTCTGCGCACGTGCGGCGCTGCATGCGCTGGATGGACGCGACTACGTGCCCGCCACCCATGAGGACCGTTCGCCGATCTGGCCGGCCGGCATTCACGGCTCGATCACCCATGGCAAAGGCTGGGCCGCCGCTGTGGTTGCTGCCGATGGCGACAGCGCTGGCCTGGGCCTGGACCAGGAATCCTTGCTGAACGACGAACGCGCCGAACGCCTGGCTGGCGAGATCCTCACCCCCGCCGAGCTCCAGCGCCTGGACTATAGCCAGCTCGGCCTGGGCGTGACGTTGACGTTCTCACTCAAGGAAAGCCTGTTCAAAGCGCTCTACCCCTTGACCCGGCAGCGCTTCTACTTCGAACACGCCGAGCTGCTGGAATGGTCTGTCGAGGGTTATGCCCGCCTGCGCCTGCTCACCGACCTTTCAGCCGACTGGCAGGCTGGCCGCGAGCTGGAAGGTCAGTTCTGTGTCCAGGATGGCTACCTGCTCAGCCTGATCAACGTATAACCCCTAGACCTGCGGCCGGTGGCTCGGCCAGATCAGGCTGAAGCAGGCCCCGCCCAACGCCTCGCTGCGTCCGACCATTGCCCGGCCCCCGTGCCAGTAGATGATCCGGCGCACGATCGACAACCCCAGGCCATGCCCGCCGGAGGCGCGGGTACGGCTGTCGTCGAGGCGGGTGAAAGGGGTGAAGATGCGATCCCAGACCCCTTCGGGAATTCCGGGCCCATCGTCTTCCACATCGATGCGGCAGCGCTCCAGGCCCAATTGATAGCTCAACCTGACCTGGGATTCGGCGTGCCGCATGGCATTGCCCACCAGGTTCTGCAGCGCCCGGTGCAGGTAGCGGGGTTCGGCATCGACCCAGGCGCCTGCCGCATCCGCACCCTGGCAGTCGCCGCGTACCACCTTGACCTCGACCCGCAACGGCGACAGCTCCTGGATCACGCGCTCGAGCAGGGCGTCGAGGTCCACCGCCTGGAATTTCAAGGCCGGTGTGCCCTGCTCCAGGCGGGCGTAGGTCAGCATCTCGTCCACCAGTTTGTCCAGGTCCTGGATGTCGCTGTCCATCCCAGCCAGGTGCTTGGCCCTGGCCTGCTCGTTGCTGGCGCTTTCGATCATTTCCAGGCCAAAGCGCAGGCGCGCCACGGGTGTACGCAACTCATGGGACACCGCCCGCACCAGCTCGCGCTGCATGGTCAAGGAACGCTGCAGATGCTCGGCCATGCCATTGAAGGCCTCGGCCAGGCGCCCCACCGAGTCGGCGTCCCCCTCGGGCACGCGGGTCTCCAGGCTGCCCTGGGCAATGCGCGTGGCCGCGACCTCCAGCCCCGACAGGCGTCGCTCCAGCTGGCGCACCAGCAGGTACACCACCAGGCCGATCAGGCACAAACCAAGGAAGGCGATGAGGACCAGCAACTGCGGCGGATACGGGTTGAGCTGATGCAACGGCCCGATCTCCAGCACCCAGGGTGAGCCAGTCAATCCGGAAAACACCCGCACCGAATCGCCATCTTTGCCCAACGCCATCACCGTGTCGCCCTCCTCCACCCGGCGCCGCTGGTCGTCGTCCAGCCCTGCCCGCTCCAGGCGCTGCAGGGCGATGTCGAAACCAAAGCCCTTGCTCTTGCTGATCTCGGCCAGACGTCGCTGCTGTTCGGCGACCGGGTAGCGCACCAGCTCATCGGCCAGTAGATAGAGCGTGGCGCGGGCCAACTGTTCACTGACCTGCTTGACCTGGGCCACCAACAGCTGGTCTTCATCGCCGATCTGGCGCAAGACGCGCACGGCATGCGGGCCGGTCTTTTCCACCACCACCAGGCCCCGACGAAGGCGCGTGCGCTGGCCACCATCCAAGGTGAAGGCCGAGGCCGGCTGCAAGTCCAGCGGCACGCCGAGCAAGCGCTCCCAGATCAACAGCGAGCGCTTGCGCTCGACCGGATCTTGCAGGGCCAGGTTGTCCGCCATGAGGCTGAAGGTGCCTTGGGCCAGTCCCTCGCGGTGCCGTTCAGCGCGCACCTGGTTGACCAGATGCAGGCTGAGCACCCCAAGCACTGCCACCAGCACCAGCACGGCGAGCATGCCACCGTAAATGCGCAAGAAGATCGAATTCACGGGGCCGCTGCCTGGGCGGTCTCGCCGACGAACAGGTAGCCCTTGCTACGCAGGGTCTTGATCAGACGCGGGTGGATCGGGTCATCACCTATCTTGGGGCGGATCTTGGAAATACGCACATCGATCGAGCGGTCCTGGCCGTCGTAGCCGACGCCACGCAAGGAGGTGAAGATCTCTTCGCGAGACAACACCCGCCCGGCATTGCTGCTCAACAACCAGAGCAGGTCGAACTCGGCGCCGGTCAGTTCGATCGCCTGCTCGCCCAACCAGGCCTCGCGCACGCGGCTGTCGATGCGCAATGCACCGAACTGCAGCTCCTGACGCTTGCTCTGCGGGGCTTCGCTGCGCCGCAGCAAGGCGGTGATGCGCGCCAGCAGCAAGCGTGGACGCACCGGTTTGCACACATAGTCATCGGCGCCCATGTCCAGGCCCTGGACCTGATCGAGTTCATCGCTGCGAGCGGTGAGCATGAGGATGGGGCCGGCGTATTGCCCGCGGATGCGTCGACAGATGCTCAGGCCATCTTCGCCGGGCAGCATCAGGTCGAGGATCACAAGGTCCGGCTGGCTGTCGATGATACGCCGCGCCGCCCGACCGCCATCGCCCTCCACTGCCACCTCGTAGCCGTTGGCCTGCAGATACTCGGCGGTGAGTTCCGCCAGTCGCTGGTCGTCCTCGACGATCAAAATCCGATTGTTGGGCTGGTCCATGGTCCGCCTTCACTGATTATTCTTGTTCTGGAGCCGCCTGCTGGCGTTGCAGTGTACAACCGGCGATGGCATCGGGCCCGTCAGCCACCGTTCACCAAAAGGCAACATTGCCCCCGGATACTACGTCCCACCCTCGCCCCTGCCAACCACGCCAAGCCGCCTGTCGCAGGCCCTCGGCCGGGACGATTTTTGTGATAGGGTTCGCGCCCGAAAAAATCAGCGACAGGGCATGGGAACGCAGAAAAAAAGTGAAGGCCAGCTAGGACAAGGCCTACAGCGAATACCCACGGATCACACACAAAGTACGCACAAGTTATCCACAGGCGCTCACCTTGCAAAGCCCCTGATACCGCATTATCTTGTATCCCCATCGCAGCGAACCACTAGATATTGGGGTTCGAGCAAAATCACAAACACAAGTCAACAGAGAAGTTCAAGCGATTTGTCTGGCTGAACTTAACGTGATTCCAACAGCCAAACCGCTCCTGCGGAGGCGACCGAGGCAAGCCCATCCAGGGACTTGTTCGGGCATGGGTGTTGCAGGCCAGGCCTGGCACTCATCAGCAACAGTTTTTGGGCTCAGCCCAAAACCTTTGACTTCGGCCAGGGAGCGGCAGGTTATTGCCCCTTATTCCTGAGTCTGTCCCGAAGTCGGTACGCCCGAGCGGGCGGATGCGCGTGCATGCGCGTCCCCGCGCGTGGCCATCAGGCTAGTGGATGGAACGGTGGGCGCCCCAAAGGCGCCTGAACAATATAGAAACTGTGGAGACACCCACCCATGCAAACCGACACAACTCGCGAGAACCCGCAGGCCAAGGTGCCGCAGGCCGCCGATTCGAACCAGGATCTGGCCGCGACCGCACCCGGTCAACTGCGCGTGATCAAGCGTAACGGTACTGTCGTTCCCTACACCGACGACAAGATCACCGTGGCCATCACCAAGGCGTTCCTCGCAGTTGAAGGCGGCACCGCCGCTGCCTCGTCGCGCATCCACGACACCGTCGCTCGCCTGACCGAGCAGGTCACCGCGACCTTCAAACGTCGCATGCCATCGGGTGGCACCATCCACATCGAGGAAATCCAGGACCAGGTCGAACTGGCCCTGATGCGCGCCGGCGAGCAAAAAGTCGCCCGTGACTATGTGATCTACCGCGAACAGCGCGCCAAGGAGCGTGCCACCCGCGCCAACACCGAATCCGTGGTCGAGCCGCACCCAAGCATCCGCATCACCCTGGCCGACGGCAGCCTGGCGCCGCTGGACATGGCGCGCCTGAACACCATCATCAGCGAAGCCTGCGAAGGCCTGGCCGAAGTCGATGGCGAGCTGATCCAGCGCGACACCCTGAAGAACCTGTACGACGGCGTGGCCATCAAGGACGTCAACACCGCCCTGGTTATGACCGCCCGTACCCTGGTCGAGCGCGAGCCGAACTACTCCTTCGTCACCGCGCGCCTGCTGATGGACACCCTGCGTGCCGAGGCCCTGGGCTTCCTGGGCGTGGCCGACAGCGCCACCCACCACGAAATGGCCGACTTGTACGCCAAGGCCCTGCCGGCCTACGTCGAGAAAGGCGTCGAGTTCGAGCTGCTCGACCCTGCCCTCAAAGGCTACGACCTGGAGCGTCTGGGCAAGGCCATCGAGCACGAGCGTGACCAACAGTTCACCTACCTGGGCCTGCAGACCCTGTACGACCGCTACTTCATCCACAAGGATGGCGTACGTTTCGAGCTGCCACAGGTGTTCTTCATGCGCGTGGCCATGGGCCTGGCGCTGCAGGAAAAAGACAAAGAAGCCCGTGCGATCGAGTTCTACAACCTGCTCTCCTCGTTCGATTACATGGCTTCGACCCCGACCCTGTTCAACGCCGGTACCCTGCGTCCGCAGCTGTCGAGCTGCTACCTGACCACCGTGCCGGATGACCTGTCGGGCATCTACAAAGCCATCCACGACAACGCCATGCTGTCGAAGTTTGCGGGTGGCCTGGGCAATGACTGGACTCCGGTACGCGCCCTGGGTTCGTACATCAAGGGCACCAACGGCAAGTCGCAAGGCGTCGTGCCGTTCCTGAAAGTCGTCAACGACACCGCCGTCGCGGTCAACCAGGGCGGCAAGCGCAAGGGCGCGGTCTGCGCCTACCTGGAAACCTGGCACCTGGACATCGAGGAATTCCTCGAGCTGCGCAAGAACACCGGTGACGACCGTCGTCGCACCCACGACATGAACACCGCCAACTGGATCCCGGACCTGTTCATGAAGCGCGTCTTCGACGACGGCAAGTGGACCCTGTTCTCGCCTTCGGAAGTGCCTGATCTGCACGACCTGACCGGCAAGGCCTTCGAAGAGCGCTACGAGTACTACGAAGCCCTGACCGAGTACAACAAGATCAAGGTGTTCAAGACTGTCCAGGCCAAAGACCTGTGGCGCAAGATGCTGTCGATGCTGTTCGAGACCGGCCACCCATGGCTGACCTTCAAGGACCCGTGCAACCTGCGTTCGCCGCAGCAGCACGTGGGCGTGGTCCACAGCTCGAACCTGTGCACCGAGATCACCCTGAACACCAACGCCGATGAAATCGCCGTGTGCAACCTGGGTTCGATCAACCTGCCGAACCACATCGTCGACGGCAAGCTGGACACCGCGAAACTGGCGCGTACCGTCAAGACTGCCGTGCGCATGCTCGACAACGTGATCGACATCAACTACTACTCGGTGCCCCAGGCGCAGAACTCGAACTTCAAGCACCGTCCGGTCGGCCTGGGCATCATGGGCTTCCAGGACGCACTGTACCTGCAGCACATCCCCTACGGCTCGGACGCTGCGGTCGAGTTCGCCGACAAGTCGATGGAAGCGGTCAGCTACTACGCCATCCAGGCATCCTGTGACCTGGCCGACGAGCGCGGCGCATACCAGACCTTCGAAGGCTCCCTGTGGTCCAAGGGCATCCTGCCGCTGGACAGCCAGCAGATCCTGATCGAAGCCCGTGGCGCCAAGTACATCGACGTCAACCTGGAAGAGTCCCTGGACTGGGCCCCTGTCCGCGAGCGCGTCAAGAAAGGCATCCGCAACTCGAACATCATGGCCATCGCGCCGACCGCGACCATCGCCAACATCACCGGCGTTTCGCAGTCGATCGAGCCGACCTACCAGAACCTGTACGTCAAATCGAACCTGTCGGGCGAGTTCACCGTGATCAACCCGTACCTGGTCCGTGACCTCAAGGCTCGCGGCCTGTGGGACTCGGTCATGATCAATGACCTGAAGTACTACGACGGTTCTGTGCAGCAGATCGAGCGTATTCCGCAAGAGCTCAAGGACCTGTACGCCACCGCGTTCGAAGTCGAGACCAAGTGGATCGTCGATGCCGCCTCCCGTCGCCAGAAGTGGATCGACCAGGCCCAGTCGCTGAACCTGTACATCGCCGGCGCCTCGGGCAAGAAGCTGGACGTGACCTACCGCATGGCCTGGTACCGTGGTCTGAAGACGACCTACTACCTCCGTGCCCTGGCCGCCACCAGCACCGAGAAGTCGACCATCAACACCGGCAAGCTCAACGCTGTTTCCAGCGGCGGCGACAGCGCCCCGGTCCAGGCAGCGGGCCCAGCCCCGGTACCTAAGGCCTGCGCGATCGACGAGCCAGACTGCGAAGCCTGCCAGTAACACCCCATGCCGTGGGAGGCGCCTTAAGGCGCCGCTTGCGGCATTTTTGTATCCGCGTCATCGAGAGACTCTGCCCTCTGCACGTCGCTTTCGCGAAGGGATAAAACAGTACTGCTCCGTGCCCTGGACGCCAGGACACGGGCTTCACTGACCCACACGGAAGACATCACGATGGCTCGGAAGAAACCTGCAACTCGCAAGATTGGCCGCAATGCCGAAACCGGCCGTTTCACCACGGTCGAAGAGGCGCGCAACAACCCCAGGACGCACATCGTCCAGACGCTGCGCAACCGCTGCCGCTAAGACCCGCCCGGAAGGCCAAGGCCCTCCGGGTGCGGTTTTTCGACGCTGACAACCCCACCTCGAAAACACAATATTTTGTGTTAGATCAAAAAATCAAACACCACATCTGCGATTTTTCCGCTAAACTCCTTCCCCGTGGAAACGACGCGTGATTCGTGAACGGACGCGCCTGATACCGGTCGAAAAATTACAGCAGACCGGCCTAGCGTCGCTCCGATCGGTAGCGAATTCCGTTATACTTCGCCCCCCTCGAAAAAGGGTTTAGCCAATGATCGACTGCGTGACACAAGCCGTACCCAACCGCTTGGCCAGCCCGCACGTTTTATCGTTGCCACACTGTATTCAGGCGTCCTGGCCCCTCCTGCGAGGCATGGACAGGCGCTGATCCGACACCTTCAAACGTGACGAGCGCGCGCGCTCACTGCCTGCCGTATCGCCCTTGGGGCCTTGCAGGCGTCACCTTTTAAAATCCAATCGGTTGCCCCGCGCAACCCTCTAGCAGGAGCCAGGACCATGCTGAGCTGGGACGAATTCGACAAGGAAGACGGTGAAGTCGCCGCCAAAGGCGCCACCCCCGCACAGGCCAACGCCGCCGCCACCCTCGACAAACTCGACAGCGCCGGTGACGCCGCCGCCCAGGAAGCCCGCGCAGCGACCGCCGACGACTCCGACGCCGTCAAGCGCGCCAAGGCCGCCCTGAACGAACTCGACATCGCCGAAGGCCTGGCCGAACTCGAAGGCTCCTCCGCCCGCGTGCGCGTTGACGAAAAGCGCATGATCAACTGCCGCGCCGACCTCAACCAGCTGGTTCCGTTCAAGTACGACTGGGCCTGGCAGAAATACCTCGACGGCTGCGCCAACCACTGGATGCCGCAAGAGGTCAACATGACCGCCGACATCGCCCTGTGGAAGAGCATGGACGGCCTGACCGAAGACGAGCGCCGCATCGTCATGCGCAACCTCGGCTTCTTCTCCACCGCCGACTCCCTGGTGGCCAACAACCTGGCCCTGGCCGTGTACCGCCTGATCACCAACCCCGAGTGCCGCCAGTACATCCTGCGCCAAGCCTTCGAAGAGGCGATCCACACCCACGCCTACCAGTACTGCATCGAGTCGCTGGGCATGGATGAAGGCGAGATCTTCAACATGTACCACGAGATCCCATCGGTCGCTAAAAAGGCAGCCTGGGGCTTGAAGTACACCCGCGCCATCTCCGACCCCGAGTTCAACACCGGCACCGTCGAGACCGACAAAGAACTGCTGCGCAACCTGATCGCCTACTACTGCGTCCTGGAAGGCATCTTCTTCTACTGCGGTTTCACCCAGATCCTCTCCATGGGCCGCCGCAACAAGATGACCGGCGTCGCCGAGCAGTTCCAGTACATCCTGCGTGACGAATCCATGCACCTGAACTTCGGCATCGACGTGATCAACCAGATCAAGATCGAAAACCCGCACCTGTGGGATGCCGCGATGAAGGAAGAAGCGACCCAGATGATCCTGCAAGGGACCCAGCTGGAGATCGAATATGCCCGTGACACCATGCCACGCGGCGTACTGGGCATGAACGCCGCGATGATGGAGGACTACCTCAAGTTCATCGCCAACCGTCGCCTGACCCAGATCGGTCTGAAAGAAGAATATCCAGGGACCACCAACCCGTTCCCGTGGATGAGCGAGATCATGGACTTGAAGAAGGAGAAGAACTTCTTCGAGACTCGCGTTATCGAGTACCAGACCGGTGGTGCGCTGAGCTGGGACTGATTGTCCAGCCACTTAGAAAAGGCTGCCTCCGGGCAGCCTTTTTATTTTGAGTTGATACCTCTGGGACCGCTCGCGTGCCAACAGTCAGGCCAGATGCGACTGGCTGCGCAGATGCTCGGCCAGCATGTCGATGAAGGTGCGCACCTTGGTCGAGCCGTATTTGCTTTCGCGGTGCAGGATGTGGATCGGCCAGGACGCCTCCTCGTACTCGGCCAAGATCACCTGCAGGCGCCCGTCCGCCAGTTCATCAGCCACCTGATAGGACAGCAGCCGGGCGATGCCGAGGCCAGCGCTGGCGGCGGCGATTGCAGCGTCGTTGCTGGTCACGGTCAGGCGCGGCTTCATGCGTACCAGCGTCGGCTCGTCGATCGCGCCGAAGCGCCAGTCCGTGCGCGGCGACAGCGCCCCGGCAGCGATGATCTGATGCCTGTGCAATTCCGAAGGATGGCGCGGTGTGCCGTGGCGCTCCAGATACTCCGGCGAGGCGCACAGTAAGCGGCGCATCTGGCCCACGCGCAGTGCCTTGAGCCCAGAATCCGGCAACTGCCCGATGCGTACAGCCACGTCCAGGCCCTCCTCCACCAGATTCACCACACGGTCGAGAAAATACGCCGACACGTCCACCTCGGGGTACTGCTGCAGGTAACGGACGATGCAGGGCATGACGAACTTCTTGCCGAACAGGATCGGCGCGGTCACCGCCAGGTCGCCCTTGGGCGCGGCGTTGATGCCGGCAGCGGCTTCATTGGCTTCGACGATGCTGGCCAGAATGTGCCGCGTATCTTCCAGGTAACGGCCACCGGCCTCGGTCAGACGCACGCTGCGGGTGGTGCGCAAGAGCAGCTTGACGCCAAGTTGCTCCTCCAGCGCGGTGACCGCCCGGGTCACGGCAGCAGGCGAAATCGCCAGGCGGCGGGCAGCGGCGGCGAAGCTTTCCTGCTCGCCCACGGCCACGAACACTTTCATTAGGTGAATCTGGTCCATGCCGCGCCCCATGCGTTGTCATGGGGCGATTATTCCAGCGCTGACGCTAGAGCTCCAGCACCAAGGGCTGCACACCTTCTTCAGCCTGAGCCGGAATGGCGCAGCAGATCAGTACGCTACCAAGTTCAGGCAGTTCGGCGGGCGGGTTCGGGTAGTGGACCTGCCCACTGACCAGTCGGGTCTTGCAGGTGCCGCAGGAGCCGCCTCGGCAACTGAACTCCGGCGACAGGCCACGGCGCTCCGCCAGCTCTAGCAGCGTGCCACTGTCCGGTGCCCAGCGGGCCTCCTTGGCAGAGCTGGCGAAGTACACCGGCACAGGTTCTTTGGCGGGCGGAGGCTGTTGCAGCGTGGGCTGATTGTCGTCGGTGTGACGACGCAAGGTCGAAGGGCCAAAGGCTTCGGCATGAATGCGCGAATCGGGCACATGCACGCTGCGCAGGCCTTCGTACAGATCCTGGGTGAAGCTGGCCGGACCACAGAGGTAGAAGTCGTAGTCGTCCAGTGCCAGTGTGGTCTTGATCTGGTCGATGCCCAGGCGGCTGGCGAAGGTGTAGTCACGGCCCTGCACCGCATGCGCTTCCGGCTGACTCAGGGCACGATGGATATTCAGCAGGCCAGCGGATTGCTTTTGGAGTGCGCCTAGCTCCTGCTGGAACGGCAGGTCAGCCAAGGTACGTCCGCCATGGAACAGATAAATGCGCCGGCCCTGCCCGCTGGCCAGTTGCTCACGGAGCATGGCGATCAGCGGCGTGATGCCGACGCCCGCGCCAATCAGCACGAGGGGGCGTTCGCTGTCTTGGTCCAGCGTGAAGCTGCCCATAGGCAGGCGTACATCTAAAAGATCACCGACCTTCAACGCTCGGTGCAGATGCCATGAAGCCGGCCCCTGCGCCTTGACACTGATACGCAAGTAACCGTCGGACGGCGCGCTGGACAAACTATAGGTGCGGATAAGTGGCGTCTGCCCTTCGGTCCGCAAACGCACGGGAATATGCTGGCCGGGCGCAAAGGTTACGGCGGCGCCGTCCCCAGGTTGCAGGTAGAACGAGCGGATATCACGGCTCTCCTGCTCGATCCGCGATACTCGCCAGCTCAACCATTGACGTTGCCGTTCACGCTGTTGCAGGCGCAGCTCGGCTTCGGCCCAGGTGCCGGTCGCCAGGCTGGTGGGGGCGTACTCATGGAATGCCCAGCGCAGCGACACGGCAGCTGGACGCAACACTACCTGTTCGACATCCAGGGTCCAGATTCGCTCGGCACCTTCGAAAGCACTGATCAGTGGGCTGTCGAGAATGACCTGGGCCTGCCCGACCACCTGAAGCATGTCGCCAGTGGCGAAGTCAACGAACAGCAGGCCTGCGACAGGGTTCACCAACAAGTTGCCGAGGGTGTTGAAATGCAGATTGCCGGCATAATCGGGGACGGTCAGGCGGTTGCCTTCGACCCGCACGAATCCGGCCCGACCACCGCGGTGGGAGACATCCACCGAGCGTTGGCCGCTTTCATGTTCGACGTAGCTGGCCACGAAGAATGTATCCGTGCTCTCGATCATGGCGCGAGCCCTGGCATCGATCGCCGTTGAATCCTGACGCCCTTGCGACGGTACGTCGACACGGGTGTATTCGCGCAATTGAATGTACTGCGGGCAGTTGCCGAACGACTGCTCGACCTCCACCTCCAACTGGCCGGCACTGGCCCTGCGAATCATGCCATTGAGGCGATTGCGCCGGCGGGTGTGCAACTCGATCCCCAACAGACCGACGGCACCGCCAGCCACCAATCCCGGCGTTGCCGGATCGTCGGCGGCAAGCTCGGTGCCGATCAGCAACTGCCGCGGATCAGGCGAGCTGACGAAGCCCTCGGGGCCTTCGAGCAGCGTCGCCCAAGGTTTGCCCTCGGCATCCACGGCACCGACCACCATGAATGGCAACTGATGGTAGAACGCGCGATGCTGGTCGGGCATGTAGTCGCGGATGACCTTTTGCCCAAATGCCTCCATGCGCTCTGCAACACCGGCTTGCTCCTGCAGCCGTTTCTCACCTGCATGCCAGGGTGATCGCATGGCGGCATTCCTCTGGACTCAGAGAGTGGTCTGCAAACCGATAACGGTGCGCGGCATCGGCACGAAGCCTGGCAGCGCCTCGATACGGGCCAGCCAGGCACGCACGTTGGGGTACGGCTCGAGCGACACGTTACCTTCCGGTGCATGGGCGATGTACGAGTAGTTGGCGATATCGGCGATGGTCGCCTGGTCGCCGACCAGGAACGGGCCCTTGGCCAGCTCAGCATCGATCACCTTGAGCAGGGTGTGGGCGCGGCCGATGACTTCATCGGTGTTGAACGAAGCACCGAACACGGTCACCAGGCGCGCAGCCGCTGGGCCGAAGGCCAGAGGACCGGCCGCTACCGACAACCAACGTTGCACGCGAGCGGCACCGACCGGATCCTCAGGCAGCCAACGCGAACCACCATAGGCCTTGGCGAGATACACCAGAATGGCATTGGAGTCAGCGATGACAGTACCGTTGTCGTCGATCACCGGCACCTGGCCGAATGGGTTGATGGCCAGGAAATCGGGCTGCTTGTGCTCGCCCTTGGCCAGGTCGACGAAGACCAGTTCGGTGGGCAGTTCGAGCAGCGACAGCATCAGCTCGATGCGGTGAGCATGGCCGGACTTTGGAAAGTTGTAGAGTTTGATCGGGCTTGGCATGTTCTGGGCTCCGGATCAGCGCCGGGAGTGGCGCTGCTGGAGGACATGCTGCACCGGATCGGTGAGCAGCAGAATCAGTGCTGTGAGCAATCCAGTATTTCGGCTGGTGGAATAATCGTGGGAACCGCGCTATCGCAGGCGTCGGATAGATCCATGCTCAGTGCCGCTGTCGCTTTTGATATAGGTACAACCCCCGCGCCGCCTCGACCACCTGTGGCACGCATGCCTGGAGCTCGTCGAAACTCATCGCGTCGAGCAGCTCGAAATTATCCTCCAACCCATGCAGGGAAATGGCCTTGAGCAGGCGGTCCTGCTCCGGCGGCAACTCGCTCCACTCGGCCACCTGGGTACCGCGCATGTAGCCGAAGCACCACTCCTCGAGAATGATCGACGACCCCTCTTCGCCTTCGCTCTCTTCGAACAGCGGCTCGAAGTGCTCAAGATCATCGGCCAAGGATTCAGCCACCTGGTTGGCGTAACGCAGCATCAGTGCGGTGTAGGCCTCCTCATGGGCGGGTTTCTTGAACTTGGGGACTTTTCCACCAGCGACCGAAGGCAGCCACTGCTCAGGCATGACGGCATTCGGTGAGCTGGCCAGGGCGGTGAAAAAGCCGTTGAGTTCAGCCAGGTTGAGTACCGAATAGTCGTTGCCGTAGGTGATCAACAGATCTTCGAGACGGTCGAGTTCTTTTTCGCTGAGGGCGGGGAGCATCATGAGTGTCCTAGGGCAGAAGTCTGGGTGCACCCTAGCACATGGGGAAAGGTATAGCGGGAATTGTGGGCAGAACGACAGTAATCGCGGGTCAATCCCGCTCCCAAAAGCTGTAATGCCATGGGAGCGGGGCTTGCCCGCGGCAGACCGTCAGTCGTTAGACCGCCAGTGCGCGTTCACGCAGTTCCTGATTCAGGATGCGGTCGTTTTCGCTGTAGTCCACCGGGCAGTCGATCACGTGTACGCCCGGGGTCTTGATGCAGTGCTCGAGCAGCGGCAGCAGGCCTTCGGCGCTTTCGACGCGGTGACCGTTGGCACCGTAGGCTTCGGCGTATTTGACGAAGTCCGGGTTGCCGTAGTCCAGGCCGAAGTCGGTGAAGCCCATGTTGGCCTGCTTCCAGCGGATCATGCCGTAGCCGTCGTCACGCAGGATCACTACGGTGATGTGCATGCCCAGACGTACTGCAGTCTCCAGCTCCTGGCTGTTCATCATGAAGCCACCGTCACCGCACACCGAGATGACCGGGCGGTCTGGGTACACCAGATGCGCCGCCATGGCCGACGGCAGGCCGGCGCCCATGGTCGCCAGGGCGTTGTCCAGCAGCACGGTGTTGGGCTTGTGGGCCTTGTAGTTGCGGGCGAACCAGATCTTGTAGATGCCGTTGTCCAGGGCCACGATGCCTTCGGACGGCAGGACGCGGCGGATGTCGGCGACCAGACGCTGCGGGTAGACCGGGAAGCGGTCATCGTCCTTGCCTTCGGCGATCTGCGCTTCATTGGCTTCGCGAATCGCCAGCAGGCGGGTGAAGTCCCAGTGCGAGGTGTCGCCCAAGCCTTCGCCGATCTGCCAGACGGCATTGGCGATGTCGCCGATCACTTCGATCTGCGGGAAGTACACGGCGTCGACTTCTGCGGAGCGGAAGTTGACGTGGATGACTTCGGTACCGCCACGCACCATGAAGAATGGCGGCTTCTCGATGACGTCGTGGCCGATGTTGATGATCAGATCGGCCGCTTCGATGGCGCGATGCACGAAGTCACCGGACGACAGCGCGGCGTTGCCCAGGAAGCTCGGATGGCGCTCATCCACCACACCTTTACCCAGCTGGGTGGTGACGAATGGAATGCCGGTCTTGTCGATCAGTTGCTTGAGGACCTTGGCGGTCATCTTGCGGTTGGCGCCGGCACCGATCACCAGGATCGGGCTGCGGGCGTTGCGCAGCTTCTCGATGGCCGCTTCGATGGCCACGTGCTCGGCCAACGGGCGGCGGTGCAGGCTGGGCTGGATCGGCATGGCATCGGTCTGCTCGGCGGCGATGTCTTCCGGCAGTTCCAGGTGCACAGCGCCGGGTTTTTCTTCTTCAGCCAGGCGGAAGGCTTCGCGCATGCGGGCCGGGATGTTGTCGGCCGAGGCGAACTGGTGGGTGTACTTGGTGATGGGGTCCATCATGCCGCACACATCGATGATCTGGAAACGGCCCTGCTTGGACTTCTTGATCGGCTTTTGGCCGGTGATCATCATCATCGGCATACCGCCCAGGTAGGCGTAGGCGCTGGCGGTCACCAAGTTGGTGGCACCTGGGCCGAGAGTCGACAGGCTGACGCCGGTCTTGCCGGTCAGGCGGCCGTAGGTGGCCGCCATGAAGCCCGCGGACTGCTCATGGCGGGTCAGAACCAGCTTGATCTTCGATTTGCGCAGGGATTCCAGCAGGTCGAGGTTCTCCTCGCCGGGAATACCGAACACATACTCGACGCCTTCGTTTTCCAGGCATTGCACAACGACATCGGCGGCCTTGGCCATCTTGCTTGCTACCTCAAGTGATAGGACGGTGGTGAAGTCCAGGAATGCGCAGCACGGTGCGCTGGCATCGCTCGGTCCGGGTGCCAGGATTGCCCCGAACCTAAGCCTTGACGCAGGGTAGGTACGGGGAAGTCACTTAATGTGGCAGCAATATTGTCGCACTTACAATGAAGCGACGTGAGGTAGCCGACGAGCAAAAGATATTTGCTGTGAGGACAGAGTTAGCACCTGTAGGAGCGGGCCTTATGCGAACCCTTAGGTGGTACATGTGCAGCAGCGCAAAGACAAAACCCCTACCTGCTCGCGCAGATAGGGGTTTTGCGAAATGAATCTTGACGATGACCTACTCTCACATGGGGAAGCCCCACACTACCATCGGCGATGCATCGTTTCACTACTGAGTTCGGGATGGGATCAGGTGGTTCCAATGCTCTATGGTCGTCAAGAAATTCTGTTGCCAGACTGTCTTATGACACTCCAGCCAATTCGGATATGTGATCGTTGTGGTTGCGAACTTTCGGTTCTTTCGTCTTCACCACCGCAATCTGCAGAAGCAAATTGCTTGGGT
>NZ_FMYX01000008.1:108964-263171 GCF_900102675.1 Pseudomonas guariconensis | reverse complement strand
GCATTGCCCACCAAGGTGTAGGTCAACGCACCGACCCCGCCTTGCACCGCGCCGACCAGGGTGCCTGTCCCGGTCTCACCCGTGGAGGTTGGGTCGCTGCCGGTGACGTTGCCAGCCGCCAGGTCCTTGCCGTCCTGGTTCAGGTCCAGGGCTTTTTCGTAAACCGTCACATCACGGTCCGCCCCACTGACCGACAGTCCGCTGTCCAGCACCTTGATAGTGACGGTGGTGGTGCTCTCGTCGCCGTCGGCGTCGCGGATGGTGTAGACGAAGGTGTCGGTCGCACCGGCACCCGCCACACTGTTGGGGTTGGCGTGGTAGGTGGCGCTGCCGTCAGCGTTGAGGATCAGGTAGCCATAGGTGCCCATGATCTGGGTGCCGACATCGCCATGAACAGGTGTCGAGGTATCGCTGCCAGCCCTTACGCCGACCACGGCCTTGCCCTCAGGAGCACCATCGGCCCCAACCACATCGTTGTGCAATACGTTGCCGGTGACCACCCCGCCTTCGTGCACGATGGATTTGGTATCGGGATTGGCTTGAGGCACATCGTCGACAATGTTCACGTCGATGCTACCGCTAGCACTGCTGCCATCGCTGTCGGTCGCAACGACGGTAAAGCTTTCGCTCACACTGTTGGTGCCATCGGCGTTCGGGTGCGCCTCATTGTCGGTCAGGGTGTAGCTGTAGCTGACGACGCCGGTGGCCGGGTTGTAGCCGGTCACGGTCAGGGTATTGCCCAGCGGTGTGGTGATCGATTGCGGGAAGCCCGCCACCACCCCGCCATTGACCAGGGTGATTCCCCCAACGACCAGCGTTTGCAGGCCATCGGCTGCGGTGACGGTAAAGGTCCCGCTTTGCGTCAATGCCGAGGCATCGGGGGCACTGCCGTCGCCCAGGTGCTTCTCGTGAACGGTGAGCTCGCCCCCTTTTACAGCCAGCCCATCGAGGGTAACCGGGTCGTTGAGGTTGGTGACATTGAGCACCAGCGTCGCCGTGCTACTGTCCCCGTCCGCGTCGGTCAAGGTGTAGGTGAAGTGCTCCACGCCCGAGCCGCCACCGTGCAGGTTGGTGAAGTCCGGGTCGTTGGTGTTCAGCGTGTAGGTGTAGGACCCGTCCGCCGCCAGCACCAAGGTGCCATAGGTGCCGACATAGGTACCGGCGGTGATCGGCCCGGATGGCACACGGTCGGCCCCCTGCACATCGTTGCTCAGCACATTGCCGGTCAAGGTGGTCTGCTGCTCGGTCGCCACCGTGGGGTTGCTGTCGTCCAGGGCTTTGGGCGCGTCGTCGACAATGCTCACGTCCAAGGTGCCACTGGCCACACTTCCATTGGTGTCGCTGACATGCACCGAGAGCTGCTCGCTGACTGCCTGTGCGCCTCCGGCGGTCGCCAGGGTGTAGCTGTAGCTGACCGTACCGGTGACCGGGTCATAGCCGGTGATGGTCAGGACATTGCCCAAGGCGGTGGTCAGCGACTGGCCGACACCCGTTACCACGCCTCCGGTGACGACATTGATACCGCCGACATTGAGGTTGAACACGCCATCGGGCGCTGACACAGTGAAGCTGCCGCCCTGGGTCAAGGCACCAGGGTTACTGGCAGAACCGTGCGGCAGATGGGCCTCTTGCAGGGTCAGCTCGCCTCCGGCGACGTCCAGTCCGTGCAGGGTGACCGGATTATCGGGATCGTCTGGGCCATCGGTTACCGGTCGGCGATCATCATCGAAGCGCCTATCCCCGGCGTCGGGAATCGTGAACTCAGGGATGCCATTGAACCCTGCGGTGGGGAAACCAATAACCGGGTCGACGCGCCCGGCCACCTCGGTCAGCAATACGAAGCTATGGCCACCGCCCACCGCACCGGGCGCGCCGGTGCTGCTGGGGCCTGCCGCCGTGGCCTCGGCCTCCTGGCTCGGGTCAGCACCTGCGGCAATTGCCTGTTGCAAGCGCTCGACATCACTCAAATCAGCCTCACTGGGCGCTATCGCTTCAGAGCCCTGCACATGCTCCGCGGGGTGGGCCAACAGCTCCGGCCGCAGCTCAAGGCTGCTGTCGCGCCCCAGGGTGAGCTCGCCACCGTTATCCAGGTGCACGGCTACAGCCCCCGCGGCGCCGGTCTCGAGTTGTTCTCCGGCATACAGCCGGTCACCTTCGACCAAGACCCGACGGGTGCCGTCCTGACCGACCGCGAAGACTTGCCCGACAACCTTGCTGACCACACCAAGTGATTTAGCCATGAACCAATGCCTCCATTGCCGAGTGATTCCCGCAACGCGAGGCTTTTGGAGGAAGGAGGAATTCGCGGCGTTGACCATGCACGCAGCGATGCGTCGATAACTGCGCCAGGCCCCGATTTCACGGGGGATCAAGGCTTATGGATGATAGTCGACGATGAACCTGGCAAAACGCGATGGCAAAATGACAGATGTCAATAAAATGTCGCCAAATAACGTCCTGCCTCCCTCCCCTCGTTAGATCCCTGCCCTCTGCTGCAAGAAAAACGGGAACTTTTCTCAGAGGCCCGAAAAACAAAGCGTGTGCGCTTATTCAACGGACGACCTGAGTAGAACAATGTCCGGTATTTCTTAGAGCGCATAAGTTTTTTTTCGCATAAATCTTATGAGGAAATCTTCTTAGTTCGCCTGGTAAATGTTCTTAGCTCTGTTGTTACAAACCTGAAACGGTTTGACTCTTATTTTTCGTCATTTTTTTGGCGATTGCAGGACTTTTTCGAGACCAGGGAGATGTACTCCATGCGCGTTCTAACCCCCATCACCAGTGCAATTCTGTTGGCCATGGCATGCGCCAACTCTCAGGCGATGTCGATCACCGAGGCTGTCCAGAACGCGGTGGACCAACATCCCGAAATCAGCGCCAGCCGTAACAGCCGTTTGTCGGCTGATGAAGATGTGAAGTTCGCGCGTGGGGGCTACTACCCCAGTGTCGACCTTATTGCAGGCTATGGTCGCCAACGCTCCGACAACACCAATACCCGTGGCTTCAACCCTGATGGTTCGCGCAACCACAACAAGGAAACCCTCAGCTACACCCAGTCGGAACTGCGTCTGCGGCAGATGCTCTTCGATGGATTCAATACCGCCAACGAGGTGGGCCGTACCGAGGCAGTGGCCAACTCCCGTGCCTACTTCACCCAGGCGACGGCCGAAACAGTGGCATTGCGTGCGATCGAGGTGTACCTGGAGGTGCTTAAGCGTCGCGAA
This sequence comes from Pseudomonas guariconensis, assembly GCF_900102675.1. Classification (GTDB taxonomy): domain Bacteria; phylum Pseudomonadota; class Gammaproteobacteria; order Pseudomonadales; family Pseudomonadaceae; genus Aquipseudomonas; species Aquipseudomonas guariconensis. The sequence goes on along the minus strand of NZ_FMYX01000008.1, from coordinate 259,947 downwards.
CTGGTGACCCTGGCCAAGAACAACCTGCAAGCCCACCTGCGGGTCAACGACCAGATCGGGCTTCGCAGCGAACGCGGCGTGGGCAGTAATGCCGACCTGGACCAGTCCCGTGCCCGCCGGGCCTTGGCCGAAAACAACCTGGACACCGCCGAAGTCGACTTGGCCGACGCCGAGGCCAACTTCTACAGCGTGGTCGGACGCATGCCCGATGAGCTCGAAACGCCGGTCACCATCAAGGGCGAGGTGCCCACCACCCTGGAGCAGGCACGCCAGGGCATGTTGGAGAACAACCCCTACCTCAAGTCGGCCCAGGCCGACGTGAATGCCGCCGAGCAACAGTACGAAGTGGCCAAGTCGCCCTTCTACCCACGCCTGGACGCCGTGCTGGCCACCGGCGCCAACAACAACATCGCCGGCCAGCGCGGCCATGACAACAACGATTGGCAGGCCGGTGTCGAGCTCAACTACAACCTGTTCCGCGGCGGCAGCGACAAGGCGCGCCTGCAGTCGGACGCGCACAAGATCAACCAGGCCATGGACATCCGCAACAATGCCCTGCGCGAGCTCAACGAGAACCTGAGCCTCGCCTGGAACGCCATGAACAATGCGCGCAAGCAGACCCCGACCGCCCGCGAATACGCCGAAACCACCCAACGGGTGCGCGCCGCCTACCAAGACCAGTTCGGCCTTGGCCAACGCACCCTGCTCGACCTGCTCGACAGCGAAAACGAGCTGTACAACGCCAATCGTCGTTACACCGAAGTGCGCTATACCGAGGAGTTCTCCATGTATCGCGTGCTGGCGAACATGGGCGAGCTTCTGAGCAAGCAACGTATTTCGCTGCCGCCTGAGGCCATCGCCAAGACCGAAGTGCGTAACGAAGCCCGGTTGCCCGACATGCGGTAGTTCGTGCGTACTGCTGGCTGTTCATCCAGAAAGGATTGGTTTCCACCGCGGCAGGAGTAGACCATCGTGACCAGTATGCAAAGCGCGCAACCGCGCCTGGATGTTGATGATCCTTTGCTCGATGGCCTGCTGATTCTGTGCAAGCTGCACGGCTGCCCCGCCAGCCGTGCCGGTTTGTGCAGTGGCCTACCCTTGGCCGACCAGCGCCTGCCCCTTGAACTGCTGCCCCGCGCCGCTGCCCGCGCAGGGCTTCAGGCACGGGTACTGGAACGCACTCTGGCCAACATCTCGGAACTCAACCTGCCGGTTTTGTTGATGCTCAAGGACGGGCGTAGCGCCGTGCTGCAGCGCTGGGGCAATGATGGCCGGGCATTGATCCTGCCCTGTGAAGCCGAAGGTGGCGAACAATGGGTCGAACGCGAATCGCTGGAACAGGCCTATGCCGGTCAGGCGTTGTTCGCCCGCCCTCGACACACCTTGGAGAACCTGCGCACGCCCCTGATCCCGCGGGTTGACGCCTGGTTTCGCGATACCCTCAAACATTCGCGCTGGCTGTATGGCGATGCCCTCTTGGCCAGTCTGCTGATCAACCTGCTGGGGCTGATGGTGCCCTTGTTCGTCATGCAGACCTACGACCGGGTGGTGCCCAACCAGGCGCTGTCGACCCTCTGGGTACTGGTCGTCGGCCTGTTCATTGGCACGGCTTTCGAACTGGTGCTGCGCATGGTGCGCGCCCATCTGCTGGACCAGGCCGGCAAGAAGACCGACCTGATTCTCTCGGCCACCCTCTTCGAACGCATCACCGGCATGTCCATGAAGGCCCGGCCCGCCACCATCGGCGGCTTCGCCCAGAGCATTCATGACTTCCAGGGGCTGCGCGAATTCCTCACCGCCGTCACGCTCACCAGCATCATCGACCTGCCATTCGTGGTGCTGATGCTGCTGGCGATCGGCCTGCTCGGCGGCTGGCTGGTGTTGATCCCGCTGATCGCTTTTCCCGTGGCCGTGGCGTTTGCCCTGTTCATCCAGGTGCGCCTGCGCGACACCGTACAAAAAAGCCTGAGCCTGGGCTCGGTCCGCCAGGCCCTGCTGATCGAGACCCTCGGCGGGCTGGAGACGCTCAAGGCCTGCGGTGCCGAAAGCGAGCGTCAGTACCAGTGGGAACACACCAACGGCGCCATCGCCCGCCTCGATGCCCATGCCCGCAATCTGTCCTCCCTGGCCAGCAACGGCACGCTGTTCATCCAGCAGTTCTGTGGCATGGCCACCATTGTCGCCGGGGTCTACAGCATCATCGCCGGCAACCTCAGCGTCGGCGCATTGGTGGCCAGCTACATGCTCGGCAGTCGGGTCCTGGCGCCATTGGGGCAGATCGCCGGCCTGATCACCCGCTATCAGCAAGCCCAACTGACCATACGCAGCACCGACGCCCTCATGGCCCTGCCCCAGGAGCGCCAAGCCGAGCACCAGGCCTTGGAACACACCACGCTCAAAGGTGGTCTTGCCCTCAACCACGTGAGCTTTCGCTACCCAGGACAGAGCGCCCTTGCCCTGCAGGACGTGCACCTGACTCTGCAGCCCGGCGAGCGCATCGGCATCATCGGGCGCAGCGGCTCGGGCAAGAGCACACTCGCCCGCCTGCTGATGGGCTTTCATCATCCGGAAGAAGGCCAGGTGCTACTGGACAACCTCGACCTGCGCCAGCTGGACATCGCCGACCTGCGCGTGCAAATGGGCTATGTCGCCCATGACCTGCCGCTGCTGGCCGGCAGCCTGCGCGACAACCTCACCTTGGGTGCCCGCCATGTCAGCGACGCGCGCATGCTCGAGGTGGCAGAGCTGACCGGCGTCAGCGAACTGGCCCGCCTGCACCCGCAAGGCTTCGACCGCCCGGTGGGTGAGCGTGGCCAGTTGCTGTCCGGCGGCCAACGCCAGTGCGTGTTGCTGGCGCGGGCATTGCTGCTGGAGCCGCCGATCCTGATCCTCGATGAACCCACCAGCCACATGGACAACAGCAGCGAGGAGCAACTGCGTCAACGCTTGCTGGCTTGTGTTGCGGGTAAGACCGTGGTGTTGGTCACCCATCGCACGTCCCTGCTGAGCCTAGTGGACCGGCTGGTAGTGCTGGACAACGGCAAGGTCGTCGCCGACGGGCCGAAGGACGCGGTCATCGACGCCCTGCGAAAAGGCCGCATCGGTGCTGCCGTATAGGAAGCAAACAAAGCCCGCGGATTCCGCGAGCCAGACGGGAGCAGGTTTATGCAAGGTGCGTCACCGCCGCGTGGGCGGACGAGCCCGCCCACAGGCCCCGGGCAAATCCATGAGTATCGCGTGGGTCAAAGAGAGGTAGGTCATGTCCCTGAGCCAGAGCATCCGCAGCCCCCACGGCAACGACAAGCGCGCCGAACGCGACTATATGCCGGAGCTGGCCGGCGCCACCTTGCAGGACTCCCCTCGCCTGTCGCGACTGACCGTGTGGCTGACGGCCGCCCTGCTGCTCGCAGCGCTGGCCTGGGCCCACTTCGCGGTGGTCGATGAGGTCACTGTGGGCGAAGGCAAGGCCATCCCGTCGAGCAAGGTCCAAGTGGTGCAGAACCTCGAAGGCGGTATCGTCACCGAGATCTTCGTGCGCGAAGGCCAGATGGTCGACAAAGGCGCCACCCTGCTGCGCCTGGACGACACGCGGTTTCTCTCCAACAAAGGCGAAAGCGAAGCCGACCGCTATGCCCTGACAGCCCAGGTCGAGCGTTTATCGGCCGAATCCGAAGGCCGCCCGTTCAACCTTTCGGACGAAGTGCGCGCCAAGGCGCCCCAGGTGGCCGAAGACGAAACGGCCCTGTATGAGTCGCGCCAGCGCCGCCTGGCAAGCGAGAAGCAGACCCTCAACGAACAACTGCGACAGAAGACTCAGGAGCTGGCCGAATTTCGCTCCAAGGTGGACCAGTACCGCTCGGCCCTTGGCCTGCTGCAACAGGAACTGAACATGTCCACCCCGCTGGTGGGCACCGGGGCGATTTCACCGGTGGAGATCCTGCGCCTGAAACAACGCGCCGTGGAGGCACGCGGTCAGCTCAATGCCACCAGCCTGGCGATCCCCCGGGCCGAAGCGGCCGTGGCGGAGATCAAGAGCAAGATCCAGGAGTCCGACGCCACCTTCCGCTCCGAGGCCGCCAAGGAGCTCAACGACAAACGTACGGAGCTGTCGAAGATCACCGCCACCAGCATCGCCATCGACGACCGGGTTAACCGGACGACGGTGGTTTCGCCAGTGCGCGGGATCATCAAGCTGCTCAAGGTCAATACCATTGGCGGCGTGGTACAGCCCGGCAGCGATCTGGTCGAGATCGTGCCGATCGAAGACAACCTGCTGATCGAGGCCAAGGTGCGCCCGCAGGATGTCGCCTTCCTGCACCCAGGGCAGACGGCGATGGTCAAGTTCAGCGCCTATGACTACACCATCTATGGCGGGCTCAAGGCCAAGCTCGAGCTGATCGGTGCCGATACCGTGACCGACGACAAGGGCAACGCCTTCTACCTGATCCAGGTGCGAACCGAAAAGAACCACCTGGGCGGGGACAACAAACCCTTGCTGATCATTCCGGGCATGGTGGCAACCGTGGACATCATCACCGGGCGCAAGAGTGTGCTCGATTACCTGTTGAAGCCGGTGCTCAAGGCCCGGACAGAGGCGCTGCGCGAACGCTGAACAGGCAGTTGCCAAACAGCAGGCAAAAAAAAGCCCGCCAGTGTGAGAGCGGGCATAAGGACCTACGAAGATTCTTCTAGCGACCAACTAGCTTCCACGATAGGTCGAGTAACTGTACGGCGAGATCAGCAGCGGCACGTGGTAGTGCTCTTGCTTCTCATCGATACCGAAGCGCAGGACGACCACATCCAGGAATGCGGTCTCCGGCAATTTCACGCCACGGGCGCGGTAGTAGTCACCGGCGCTGAATTGCAGCTGGTAAACACCCGTGCGGTAGTCTTCACCCTGCAGCAGCGGCGCGTCGACGCGGCCATCGCTGTTGGTCAGGGCAGTGTTCACCAGCTCCAGTTGCTGGCCTTCGACACGGTACAGCTCAACCTTGATCGAGCTGCCCGGGCAGCCGTGAGCGGCATCCAGTACGTGTGTGGTCAAACGTCCCATTTGCTTGTCGCCTCTTGTCGTATGCGTGGGCAAAAAATACACGGCAATCACCGCGCCAAGGGCCTGCGGTGTGCTGGAATGGCGCCATTAAGACACTTTCTCGATAAATTGTACACAATTTTTTGAACCCCTCTTGCACAACCCTCTCGCCCTCTCGATAAATACGGCATTCACCGCAAAGACAGGCCCCATGCCGACCTCAATGTCGTTATCTGACCGTTCAGGCAGGTTTCTTGCAACCCATTCCCAGCCGACAAAAGGGAAGAAATGCGGAAAAACAGGCTTACAAATGATTTCAGAACTTGTATACAATCACCCTCATCCGGTGGTGCGACATCCCGACGCGGTCCGCCCACCACCCGCACTAACGTACAAGAAGGAAGACTGCAGTGAGCGCTGACTACCCTCGCGACCTGATCGGTTACGGCAACAACCCACCTCACCCGCACTGGCCAGGGAACGCACGCATCGCTCTGTCCTTCGTGCTCAACTATGAAGAAGGTGGCGAACGCAACGTCCTGCACGGTGACAAGGAATCCGAAGCCTTCCTGTCCGAGATGGTTGCCGCTCAGCCTCTGCAAGGCGTGCGCAACATGAGCATGGAGTCGCTCTACGAATACGGCAGCCGCGCCGGCGTCTGGCGCCTGCTCAAGCTGTTCAAGGAAACCGGCGTTCCGCTGACCATCTTCGCTGTGGCCATGGCTGCCCAACGCCACCCCGATGTGATCCGCGCCATGGTCGAAGCCGGCCATGAGATCTGCAGCCACGGCTACCGCTGGATCGACTACCAGTACATGGATGAGCAGCAAGAGCGCGAGCACATGCTCGAGGCCATCCGCATCCTCACCGAACTGACCGGTGAGCGTCCGCTGGGCTGGTACACCGGCCGCACCGGCCCGAACACCCGCCGCCTGGTGATGGAGGAAGGTGGCTTCCTCTATGACAGCGACACCTACGACGATGACCTGCCCTACTGGGAGCCGAACAACCCGACCGGCAAGCCGCACCTGGTGATCCCCTACACCCTGGACACCAATGACATGCGCTTCACCCAGGTCCAGGGCTTCAACTGCGGCGAACAGTTCTTCCAGTACCTCAAGGACGCCTTCGACGTGCTCTACGCAGAAGGCGCCGAGGCGCCGAAGATGCTTTCGATCGGCCTGCACTGCCGCCTGGTCGGCCGCCCGGCTCGCCTGGCTGCGCTCAAGCGCTTCGTCGAATACGCCAAGAGCCATGACCAGGTCTGGTTCGCCCGCCGCGTGGACATCGCCCGCCACTGGCACGCCACCCACCCGTACAAGAACGAGAACGCCTGATGACCGCTTTCAAGACCCTCAAGCCATCGACCCTGGACCGCGACGCCTTCGTCAAGGCCTTCGCCGACATCTATGAGCACTCGCCGTGGGTTGCAGAAAAAGCCTACGACCTGGGTCAGCTGGGCGAACTGGACGAGATCGAGGCGCTGCACCAGCGCATGAGCGACATCCTGCTCAGCGCCAACCATGAGGATCAACTGGCGCTGATCAACGCTCACCCGGACCTGGCCGGCAAGGCCGCCATCCAGGGCGAGCTGACCGAATCCAGCACCAATGAACAGGCCGGCGCCGGGATCCACCAGTGCACCGCCGAAGAGTTCGCCCGTTTCACCGAACTCAACGACGCCTACAAGGCCAAGTTCAAGTTCCCGTTCATCATGGCGGTCAAAGGCAGCAACCGGCACCAGATCCTGGCCGCTTTCGAAAAGCGCATCCACAACGACGCCGATGCCGAATTCAAGGAAGCCCTGGCGCAGATCAACCTGATCGCCCTGTTCCGCCTGCTGCAACTTTAAAAGATGGTGCGATGGCCGCCCCGAGCGCGCGACACACTCGCCCCGGGGCTCGGCCCACACCCTAAACAGAACACAGAACAAAGAGATAACCGCATGCGCACTTTAGTGATCGAGCCCCTGACCAAAGAAGCCTTCGCCCCTTTCGGTGACGTGATCGAAACCGACGGCAGCGACCACTTCATGATCAACAACGGTTCGACCATGCGCTTCCACAAGCTCGCCACGGTCGAAACCGCCGAGCCCGAGGACAAAGCGATCATCAGCATCTTCCGCGCCGATGCCCTGGAGATGCCACTGACCGTACGCATGCTGGAACGCCATCCGCTGGGCAGCCAGGCTTTCATCCCGCTGCTCGGCAACCCCTTTCTGATCGTGGTCGCGCCAGTTGGCGATGCACCTGTATCAGGCTTGGTCCGTGCCTTCCGCAGTAATGGCAGGCAGGGCGTTAATTACCATCGCGGCGTCTGGCACCACCCGGTGCTGACGATCGAAAAGCGGGATGATTTCCTGGTGGTTGATCGCAGTGGTTCCGGCAACAACTGCGACGAGCATTACTTCACCGAGGATCAGATGCTGATCCTCAATCCCCACCAATAAGAAAAGGTCGGTCATCGTCTCGGTGATCGGCAAGAGGTACATACTGTGGAAGCACACCTTCACGAATGGCTGAACCTGAGCATTCGCTGGGTTCACATGATCACCGGTATCGCCTGGATCGGTGCATCGTTCTACTTCGTCTGGCTGGAAAACAACCTGAACCGGAGCAATCCGCGCGAAGGTCTGTCGGGTGACCTCTGGGCCATCCACGGAGGTGGTATCTACCACCTTGAGAAGTACAAGCTCGCACCGCCGAAGATGCCGGAGAACCTGCACTGGTTCAAATGGGAAGCCTATTTCACCTGGATGTCCGGTATCGCCCTGCTCTGCGTGGTGTTCTACTGGAACCCGAGCCTCTACCTGCTGGCACCGGGCAGCACCCTGAGCGGTGCCGAAGGCGTGGCCATCGGTATCGGCTCGCTGGTCGCCTCCTGGTTCATCTACGACTTCCTGTGCGATTCGCCCCTGGGCAAACGCCCTGCCCTGCTCGGCGCCGTCCTGTTCGTGCTGATCATCGCGGCCTGCTTCGGCTTCAGCCTGGTGTTCAGCGGTCGTGGTGCGTACCTGCACACCGGCGCGATCATCGGCACCATCATGGTCGGCAACGTGTTCCGCATCATCATGCCGGCCCAGCGCCAGCTGGTGGCCGCCATCGAGAAGAACGAAACCCCTGATCCGGTCCTGCCGGCCAAGGGTCTGCTGCGTTCGCGCCACAACAACTACTTCACCTTGCCGGTGCTGTTCATCATGATCAGCAACCACTTCCCGAGCACCTATGGCAGCCAGTACAACTGGCTGATCCTGGCCGGGATCGCAGTGGCTGCGGTACTGATCCGTCACTACTTCAACACCCGTCACGAAAGCAACAAATACGCCTGGACCCTGCCTGTCGGCGCCCTGGCAATGATCTGCCTGGCCTACGTGACAGGTCCCAAGCCGATGCCGACCGCACCTGAGCAAGCCGCGGCGAAGGTCGAGTACCAACCGCTGCCAGCGACTGCCATCGGTGGCAAGACCGCTGCCGAGCAACGTGCCGAAGACGCCGCCAAGGCTGCCCAGGCACCTGCCGCCCCGGCCGAAGCTCCTGCCCAGGCAACCGCCCAGGCCGCCCCGGGTGGGTTCGAGAAGATCCACACGGTCATCCAGGAACGGTGCACCGTGTGCCACTCGGCCAAGCCGACCAGCCCGCTGTTCAGCGCTGCGCCCGCCGGCGTGATGTTCGACACTCCGCAGCAGATCCAGGCTCAGGCCGCGCGCATTCAGGCGCAGGCTGTCGCCAGCCAGATCATGCCGCTGGGCAACATCACCCAGATGACCCAGGAAGAACGCAACATGGTCGGTGCCTGGATCGCCAAAGGCGCTCCGGTCAACTGATCGAAGCTGCAAGCTTCAAACCTCAAGCTGTAAGTAGTAGGTAACAAGCAAGCATCGAGCCCTGAGCCTCAAGCGGGAACCCCAAGCTTTTTTAAAGCTTGCCGCTTGAAGCTCGCGGCTTGGATCCGAGAATAAAAACAAAACTCGAGGTGCTGCATGTCCGAGTCCCGCAAGGCGTACATCCCCGTTGCGCCCCCACGACAGCCTCTGCCCCTGTTCCAACTGATCCTGGTGGGTCTGCAACATGTACTGCTGATGTACGGAGGTGCGATTGCCGTGCCTTTGATCATCGGCCAGGCCGCCGGACTGTCTCGTGAAGAAGTCGCTTTCCTGATCAACGCCGACCTGCTGGTCGCTGGCGTTGCCACCATGGTCCAATCGTTCGGTATCGGTCCCGTCGGCATTCGCATGCCGGTGATGATGGGTGCCAGCTTCGCTGCCGTCGGCAGCATGGTCGCCATGGCCGGCATGCCCGGCGTAGGCCTGCAGGGGATCTTCGGCGCGACCATCGCCGCCGGGTTCTTCGGCATGCTGATCGCCCCGTTCATGTCCAAGGTCGTGCGGTTCTTCCCGCCGCTGGTCACCGGTACCGTCATCACCTCGATCGGCCTCTCGCTGTTCCCGGTTGCGGTCAACTGGGCCGGTGGCGGTCATGAAGCCGATACCTTCGGCTCGCCGATCTACCTGCTGGTCGCAGGCCTGGTGCTGGCTGTGATCCTGCTGATCAACCGCTTCATGCGGGGGTTCTGGGTCAACGTCTCGGTGCTGGTCGGCATGGGCCTGGGCTACGTCCTGGCCGGTTCGATCGGCATGGTGGACCTTTCCGGTCTGTCCGAGGCACCGTGGCTGCAAGTGGTGACCCCACTGCACTTCGGCATGCCGACCTTCAGCCTGGCTCCGATCCTGTCCATGTGCCTGGTGGTGGTGATCATCTTCGTCGAGTCCACCGGCATGTTCCTTGCGCTGGGCAAGGTCACCGACCGTGAAGTCACCCCTGGCATGCTGCGTCGTGGCCTGATGTGCGACGCCGGTGCATCGTTCGTTGCAGGTTTCTTCAACACCTTCACCCACTCCTCCTTCGCCCAGAACATCGGTCTGGTGCAGATGACCGGGGTACGCTGCCGCTACGTCACCATCGTCGCCGGCGCCCTGCTCATCCTGCTCAGCCTGCTGCCGAAGGCGGCCTTCCTGATCGCCTCGATCCCGCCCGCTGTACTGGGTGGCGCGTCCATCGCCATGTTCGGCATGGTCACGGCCACAGGGATCAAGATCCTTCAGGAAGCGGACATCTCCGACCGCCGCAACCAGCTGCTGGTCGCAGTCAGCGTGGGCTTTGGCCTGATCCCTGTGGTCCGTCCGGAGTTCTTCGCGCAGATGCCGCACTGGATGGAACCCATCACCCACAGTGGTATCGCCATGGCAACGGTCAGCGCCTTGGTGCTGAACCTGCTGTTCAACATCCTGGGTGGCGCCGAGCGCGCCGTGCATAACGCAGCCCACCAGCATTGAGCCAAGGGCGGCAATCCTGCCGCCCTGCTCTTTCATGCAGTAACCGCAACACCGGTGACCCACGCACGTGGGTCGCAGGGGGCGCGCTTGCGCGTCACAAACCACAAACAAGAACAAGAACCGGGAATCTCAACATGAAACGCATCACTTCGTCCCTGTTGCTGGGCAGCAGCCTGCTGGCCACCCTCCCCGCTGTCGCGGGCGACTTGTTGGAGTGGCACGGCGAAAGCCTGACCTACCTGTACGGCAAGGACTTCAAGGTCAACCCAGGCATTCAGCAGACGGTGACGTTCGAACACGCCAACCGGTGGAAGTACGGCGACACCTTCCTGTTCATCGACAAGACCTTCTACAACGGCCAGGCCGATGCCAGCAAAGGCCCTACCACCTACTATGGCGAATTCAGCCCTCGCCTGTCGCTGGGCCGGATCTTCGACCGCAACCTCTCGTTCGGCCCGGTCAAGGACGTGCTGATCGCCATGACCTACGAGCGCGGTGAAGGTGACAACGAAGCCTATCTGATCGGTCCTGGCTTTGCCCTGAACGTGCCGGGCTTCAACTACTTCAACCTGAACTTCTATGTACGTAATACCGAAGGCAGCCGCCCGGGTGATAACGTCTGGCAGATCACGCCTAACTGGTCCTACACCATCCCCGTGGGCAAGTCCGACATCCTCATCGATGGCTACATCGACTGGGTGGTGGACAACGACGAGACCCGTCGTGGTACCTACCACGCTAACTTGCAGTTCAACCCACAGGTCAAATACGACCTGGGCAAGGCGCTCAACTGGGGCGCCAAGCAGCTGTATGTGGGTATCGAATACAGCTACTGGAAAGACAAGTACGGCATCGACAACAGTGGCAACATCGACAGCAATCAGAGCGTCACCAGTGCCCTGGTGAAAGTGCACTTCTAAAAGTTGACTCGCAGTTCAGGTTTTATGCCATAGTTACTCCCGGACGGAGTACTTGAGGCCGGGCGCGCAAGTGGGTAATCTGCGCGCCCCCTCGATCAGGGCAGGAAGGATCCTGCCCGCGTTTACTGACCGCTCAGTCAATGAATTAGGGCGGTTGGCCAACGTGTTGCCAGCCTGAAACACCCATTTCATCCGTTCAGAACGTAGTCGAGCAGGATGGTTGTGACCAACCGGAAATGTTGGCGCAGCTCTTGCCCATTAGCTGTGGCCAATCGAAAAAAACTGACTCAAAAGACAAAAAATGCGCCTCAAGAGCGCTGACAACAGATCCACTCAAGGGAGCGACCTGCGCAATGCGTACCATCAACAGCCTGATTCTTGCCGGCGGCCTGCTGGCTTCCGGTGCCAGCTTCGCCGGCGATCTGCTGCAATGGCAGAACAACAGCCTCACCTACCTGTGGGGCAAGAACTTCAAGGTGAATCCTGAAACCCAACAGACCGTCACCTTCGAACATGCCGACGGGTGGAAGTACGGCGATAACTTCATCTTCGTCGACAAGATCTTCTACCAAGGCAAGAAAGACGCGAACAACGGCCCCAACACCTACTACGGCGAGATCAGCCCGCGTCTGTCGTTCGGCAAGATCTTCGACCAGAAGCTCGAGTTCGGCCCGATCAAGGACGTGCTGCTGGCCATGACCTATGAGTTCGGCGAGGGCGACACCGAGTCCTACCTGATCGGTCCCGGCTTCGACCTGGCCATCCCAGGCTTTGACTACTTCCAGCTGAACTTCTACCAGCGCACTACCGACGGCAGCCGTCCGGGTGACAACGTCTGGCAGATCACCCCGGTCTGGTCCTACACCATTCCCGTAGGTTCGTCGGACATCCTCATCGACGGCTTCATGGACTGGGTCGTGGACAACGACGAGAACCGCCGTGGCGACTACCACGCGAACCTGCACTTCAATCCGCAGGTCAAGTACGACCTGGGCAAGGCGCTGAAGGTGGGCGAGAAGCAGTTGTACGTAGGTATCGAGTACGACTACTGGAAGAACAAGTACGGCATCAAAGACAGCGATGGCTTCACCACCGATCAGAACACCATGAGCTTCCTGCTCAAGTATCACTTCTGATCTGAGTGGAGGGGCTGCTGCGCGGCCCAGTCGCAACAAGGCCGTTCCTCACAGGCGTGGGAACGGCCTTGTGCCGTCACGAACTGGGCTGCGGCCCTCGCTAGCGAGCGGGCCGCAGCGCCCGCCAAACCTTGCCCAGCACGCCCACCAGCGCCAGCACCACACCGCCAGCCACCACACCGGCCACGCCATTGAGCAAGCCGCCGGTCAGCGACCCGCCCCGCCCTTCGCTGAATGCCTCGATGGCGTGATGCAGCGGCTCGATGCCATGTACCAGGATGCCCCCACCGACCAGGAACATCGCCGCGGTGCCGATCACCGAGAGGCTTTTCATCATGTACGGCGCAGCCCGCAGGATGCCATTGCCCACGGCGCGGGCCAGGCTGGACGTCTTGGTCGTCATCCACAAGCCCAGGTCGTCGAGCTTGACGATGCCGCCCACCAAGCCGTAAACGCCGATGGTCATCACCACGGCGATGCCCGAGAGCACGACGATCTGCTGCGTCAGCGGCGAATCGGCGACGATGCCCAGGGTGATGGCGATGATTTCCGCCGAGAGGATGAAGTCGGTGCGCACTGCACCCTTGATCTTGTCTTTCTCATAGGCCACCAGGTCGATGTTCGGATCGGCCAGGGCCTCGTTGCGCGCGTTGTGCTGCGCCTGGTCTTCGTCCTTGCTGTGCAGAAACTTGTGCGCCAGCTTCTCGAAGCCCTCGAAACACAGGTAGGCGCCACCGAGCATCAGCAAGGGTGTCACCGCCCAAGGGATGAACGCACTGATCAGCAACGCCGCCGGCACCAGGATCGCTTTATTCACCAGCGAGCCCTTGGCCACCGCCCACACCACCGGGATCTCGCGATCTGCACGCACCCCGGTGACCTGCTGGGCGTTGAGCGCCAGGTCGTCGCCCAGCACCCCTGCGGTCTTCTTCGCCGCGACCTTGGTCATCACCGAAACGTCGTCGAGCACCGTGGCGATATCGTCGATCAGTACCAGTAGACTGCTTCCTGCCATGATTGCCTGCATCCCGTGGATTGAGTGGGTCGATTCTAGCCGAAAGAGGCCGCCTTGAGCGCCCGACAAGGCGGGTGCTACCATGCCGAACCCTCTCTTAGAGGTGGCCAGACAAAGGAAGATTCCCGACATGAGCACCATTCGCGAGCGCAACAAGGAGCTGATCCTGCGCGCGGCCAGCGAAGAATTCGCCGACAAGGGCTTCGCCGCCACCAAGACCAGCGACATCGCCGCCAAGGCCGGCCTGCCCAAGCCGAACGTCTATTACTATTTCAAATCCAAGGAAAACCTCTACCGCGAGGTCCTTGAAAGCATCATCGCGCCGATCATGCAGGCCTCCACGCCGTTCAACCCCGACGGCGACCCCAAGGAAGTGCTCAGCGGCTACATCCGCTCTAAGATCCGCATCTCCCGCGACCTACCCCATGCCTCGAAGGTGTTCGCCAGCGAGATCATGCACGGTGCCCCGCACCTCTCGCCCAACCAGGTGCAGCAGCTCAACGATCAGGCGCGGCATAACATCGAATGCATCCAGCACTGGATCGAGCGCAAGCAGATCGCCCCGGTCGACCCGCATCACCTGATGTTCAGCATCTGGGCCGCGACGCAGACCTATGCCGATTTCGACTGGCAGATCTCCGTAGTCACCGGCAAGCCCAAGCTGGCCGACAGCGACTATGACGCAGCGGCCGAGACCATCATCCGGCTGGTGCTCAAAGGCTGCGAGCCCGAAGCCGCCTGACCCGATTGCGGGCTGCGATGCAGCCCTTTCGCGACAAAAAGCCGCACGCAGCTCGCGTCATGCCCCTGCGACAAAAGGCCGCTCCCCAGGCACAAAGCCCCCCTTACGAGGGCAGCGATGAACCTAGGGAGCGGCCTTTTTTCGCGACAGGGGCGCGAAGCGGCCCCTGGATTAAACACTTATGCAGCTACGCCAGCATCGGCCTTCAGCCCCGCCTCCTCGATCGCACTGATCGCGCATTGCTCGTCGATATCCGACGTATCCCCGCTGATCCCTACCGCACCCAGCACCTTGCCCGCCTGATCACGAATCAGCACACCACCAGGCGCCGGTACCACCGGGCTTTCGCCCAAGCCATTGAGCGCGGCGAAGAATGCCGGGCGTTGCTGCGCATCCAGCGCCAGCAGGCGCGAGCCCTTGCCCAGAGCGACAGCCCCCCAGGCCTTGCCCATGGCCACCTGCGGACGCAGCAGGCTGGCGCCATCTTCGCGCTGCAGCGCCAGCAGGTGCCCGCCAGCGTCCAGTACCGCCACCGTCAAGGGAGCGGCGTTAATCTTGCGACCCGCTGACAGCGCGGCGTTCACCAGGCTGACGGCGACTTTGAGGGTCAATGCGTTCATGGAAAGGTCCTCTTCTTGTTGTGAGAAGCCCTAAGGGCAGTTGAAAACCGGATAGAGACAATAGAACACAACGGCGAGATTTTTTGTATACAATAATTTTAGACGATCGTGCACGATCAGACGAAACGCCGTTTTCACAGGCTTCCCGACGAAAGCCACTTCCGCTGATGAAAATGGATTGACCTAAAGCGTCGAGCGTGAATACACTCTGTCGCAAAGCAAGTTGTATACAATTACAAAATCGATGAGGCACAAACCATGAGCAAAATGAGAGCAATCGATGCAGCCGTTCTGGTCATGCGCCGTGAAGGTGTAGATACCGCGTTCGGCATCCCGGGGGCTGCTATCAACCCGCTGTACTCGGCCCTGAAGAAAGTCGGTGGCATCGATCACGTCCTCGCTCGCCACGTCGAAGGCGCTTCCCACATGGCCGAGGGTTACACCCGCGCCAACCCGGGCAACATCGGTGTGTGCATCGGCACCTCCGGCCCTGCCGGTACCGACATGGTGACCGGTCTGTACAGCGCTTCGGCCGACTCCATCCCAATTCTCTGCATCACCGGCCAAGCGCCTCGTGCTCGTCTGCACAAGGAAGACTTCCAGGCCGTTGACATCACCAACATCGTCAAGCCAGTCACCAAGTGGGCCACCACCGTTCTGGAGCCAGGCCAGGTCCCTTACGCCTTCCAGAAAGCCTTTTACGAAATGCGCACCGGCCGTCCAGGCCCTGTGCTGATCGACCTGCCGTTCGACGTGCAGATGGCCGAAATCGAATTCGACATCGACGCCTACCAGCCACTGCCAGTCCACAAGCCAGCCGCCAGCCGCGTCCAGGCTGAAAAAGCCCTGGCCATGCTCAACGAAGCCGAGCGTCCGCTGATCGTTTCCGGCGGTGGCGTGATCAACGCCGATGCCAGCGAGAAATTGGTCGAGTTCGCCGAACTGACCGGCGTACCGGTCATCCCGACCCTGATGGGCTGGGGCACCATTCCTGACGATCACCCGCAGATGGTCGGCATGGTCGGCCTGCAGACTTCGCACCGCTACGGCAACGCCACCCTGCTCAAATCCGACCTGGTGTTCGGTATCGGTAACCGTTGGGCCAACCGTCACACCGGTTCCGTCGACGTCTACACCGAAGGCCGCAAGTTCGTTCACGTGGACATCGAGCCGACCCAGATCGGTCGCGTTTTCACCCCGGACCTGGGCATCGTCTCTGACGCTGGCGCCGCACTGGATGCCTTCCTGGAAGTGGCCCGCGAGTGGAAAGCCGCCGGCAAGCTCAAGTGCCGTCGCGAGTGGCTGGAAGATTGCCAGCAGCGCAAGTCGAGCCTGCAGCGCAAGACCCACTTCGACAACGTGCCGGTCAAGCCGCAGCGCGTCTACGAAGAAATGAACCAGGTCTTCGGCAAGGACACCTGCTACGTCAGCACCATCGGTCTGTCGCAGATCGCCGGTGCCCAGTTCCTGCACGTGTACAAGCCGCGTCACTGGATCAACTGCGGCCAGGCCGGCCCGCTGGGCTGGACCATCCCGGCTGCCCTGGGCGTGGTCAAGGCAGACCCTTCGCGCAAAGTCGTCGCGCTGTCCGGTGACTACGACTTCCAGTTCATGATCGAAGAGCTGGCGGTAGGCGCCCAGTTCAACCTGCCGTACGTCCACGTGCTGGTGAACAACGCCTACCTGGGCCTGATCCGCCAGGCGCAGCGTGGCTTCGACATGGATTACTGTGTACAACTGGCGTTCGAGAACATCAACGCCACCGAAGCGGGCAGCTACGGCGTCGATCACGTGGCCGTGGTCGAAGGCCTGGGCTGCAAGGCACTGCGCGTGTTCGAACCGGCTGAAATCGCCCCTGCCCTGCTCAAGGCGCAGAAGATGGCCGAAGAGTTCCGCGTGCCGGTGGTGGTCGAGGTGATCCTCGAGCGCGTGACCAACATTTCCATGGGTACCGAAATCAACGCGGTCAACGAGTTCGAAGACCTCGCCCTGGTCGGCAACGACGCGCCTACCGCGATCTCGCTGCTGGACTGACCGCCTGACGCCCCCGCGCCGGCTGTGCCGGGGGCCTTCTTCTGCAAGGAGACAACCATGCCTCGCTTCGCTGCCAACCTGTCCATGCTGTTCACCGAGCAGGACTTCCTGGCCCGCTTCAAGGCCGCCGCCGACGCTGGCTTCAGCGGTGTCGAATACCTCTTCCCGTACGATTTCAGCGCCACCGAGATCAAGCAGCAACTCGACGCCCACGGCCTGACCCAGGTGCTGTTCAACCTGCCGGCCGGCGACTGGGGCAAAGGCGAGCGCGGCATCGCGTGCAACCCTGAGCGTGTCGAAGAATTCCGCGCCGGTGTCGACAAGGCCATCGAATACGCCAAGGTACTGGGCAACACCCAGGTCAACTGCCTGGCCGGTATCCGCCCGCAAGGCCCGGACTGCGCCACCGTCCGCAAGACCTTCGTGGACAACCTCAAGTACGCCGCCGACAAGCTCAAGGCTGCAGGTATCCGCCTGGTCATGGAAATGATCAACACCCGTGACATTCCGGGCTTCTACCTGAACACCACCAAGCAGGCCCTGGAGATCCAGGCCGAAGTCGGCAGCGACAACCTGTTCCTGCAGTACGACATCTACCACATGCAGATCATGGAAGGTGACCTGGCTCGCACCATGGAA
This sequence comes from Pseudomonas guariconensis, assembly GCF_900102675.1. Classification (GTDB taxonomy): domain Bacteria; phylum Pseudomonadota; class Gammaproteobacteria; order Pseudomonadales; family Pseudomonadaceae; genus Aquipseudomonas; species Aquipseudomonas guariconensis. The sequence continues at coordinate 242,477 of NZ_FMYX01000008.1, read as the reverse complement.
GCCAACCTGAAGCTGATCAACCACATCCAGCTGGCCGATAACCCCGGCCGCAACGAACCAGGCACTGGCGAGATCAACTATCGCTTCCTGTTCGAGCACCTGGACCGTATCGGTTACCAGGGCTGGGTGGGCGCGGAATACAAGCCGCTGACCACCACCGAAGCAGGCCTGGGCTGGCTGAAAACCCACAACGCAATCTGAAAGCCGAGTACAGCCCCTGTGGGGTAGCAGACACCGTGGACGCGGGTTCACCCGCGTACACCGGCCAAGCCGGTGCCATCCACCGAAGTGTCTGCTTCGCGGGTAAACCCGCTCCCGCAGAGACCGCGGCTCACTTGAGATTTCTACAAATATAAAGAGGCACATTCTCATGGCTAAAATCGGTTTCATCGGCACCGGCATCATGGGCAACCCAATGGCCCAGAACCTGCAGAAGGCAGGTCACAGCCTGTTCGTCTCCACCCACCACGACGCCGCCCCTGCCAATCTTGTCGCCGCAGGCGCCGTCGCCCTGGCCAACCCGAAGGAAGTGGCCCAGGAAGCCGAGTTCATCATCGTCATGGTCCCGGACACCCCGCAGGTCGAATCCGTCCTGTTCGGTGAGAACGGTGTTGCCGAAGGTGCAGGCCCGAACAAAGTCGTGATCGACATGAGCTCGATCTCCCCCACCGCCACCAAAGTCTTCGCCGAGAAGATCAAGGCCACCGGCGCTGCCTACCTGGATGCCCCGGTCTCCGGCGGTGAAGTCGGCGCCAAGGCCGGCACCCTGAGCATCATGGTCGGCGGCTGCCCGAAGGCCTTCGAACGCGCTCTGCCGCTGTTCGAAGCCATGGGCAAGAACATCACCCGCGTCGGCGGCAACGGCGACGGCCAGACCGCCAAGGTCGCCAACCAGATCATCGTCGCCCTGAACATCCAGGCCGTCGGCGAAGCCCTGCTGTTCGCCGCCAAGAATGGCGCAGACCCGGCCAAGGTTCGTGAGGCACTGATGGGCGGCTTCGCGTCCTCGAAGATCCTGGAAGTGCACGCCGAGCGCATGATCAAAGGCACTTTCGATCCAGGCTTCCGCATCAACCTGCACCAGAAGGACCTGAACCTGGCCCTGCAAGGCGCCAAGGAGCTGGGTATCAACCTGCCCAACACCTCCAACGCCCAGCAAGTGTTCAGCACCTGCGTCGCCCTGGGCGGCGGCAACTGGGACCACTCGGCGCTGATCAAAGGCCTGGAGCACATGGCCAACTTCTCGATCCGCGACGAGAAATAAGCTTCAAGCTGTAAGCCTCAAGCGGCGAGCGAACGCAGATCTGCATTTCGCTCGCGGCTTGTAGCTTGAAGCTTGCAGCTCTGGGGACCGCCCCTGGTTCGGCCTGCACGGAGGCAGTTCCAGGGGCGTTTTCGATTCTGCAGAACAATAAGATTTTGGGAGCCTGCCATGTCGGTCGATCCACAAAGAATTCTCCGCGAGCTGTTCGACACAGCCATCGCCGCCGCTCACCCCCGCCAGGTTCTTGAACCCCACCTGCCCGCAGACCGCAGCGGCCGCGTCATCGTCATCGGTGCCGGCAAGGCGGCCGCGGCCATGGCCGAAGTGGTCGAGAAGAGCTGGAAGGGCGAGGTGTCCGGCCTGGTCGTGACCCGCTACGGGCACGGCGCCAACTGCCAGAAGATCGAGGTGGTCGAAGCCGCCCATCCGGTTCCCGATGCCGCCGGCCTGGCCGTGGCCAAGCGCGTGCTCGAACTGGTCAGCAACCTTACTGAAGACGACCGGGTGATCTTCCTGCTCTCCGGCGGTGGCTCGGCCCTGCTGGCCCTGCCTGCCGAAGGCCTGACCTTGGCCGACAAGCAGCAGATCAACAAAGCCCTGCTCAAGTCCGGCGCCACCATCGGCGAGATGAACTGCGTGCGCAAGCACCTCTCGGCGATCAAGGGCGGCCGCCTGGCCAAGGCGTGCTGGCCCGCCACTGTCTACACCTACGCGATCTCCGACGTACCGGGCGACCTGGCCACGGTCATCGCCTCCGGCCCCACCGTGGCCGACCCAAGCACCTCGGCCGACGCCCTGGCCATCCTCAAGCGTTACAACATCGAAGCGCCCCAGGCAGTCATCGACTGGCTCAACAATCCAGCGTCGGAAACCGTCAAGGCCGATGACCCGGCGCTGGCACGCAGCCACTTCAAGCTCATCGCCAAGCCTCAGCAGTCCCTGGAGGCAGCAGCGGTCAAGGCACGCCAGGCGGGCTTCAGCCCGTTGATCCTGGGCGATCTTGAAGGCGAATCGCGCGAAGTGGCCAAGGTCCATGCCGGCATCGCCCGTCAGATCGTATTGCACGGCCAGCCACTGAAGGCGCCCTGCATCATCCTCTCTGGCGGCGAAACCACCGTCACCGTACGCGGCAACGGCCGTGGGGGGCGCAATGCCGAGTTCCTGCTGAGCCTCACCGAGAATCTCAAGGGCCTGGCGGGCGTGTACGCCCTGGCCGGTGACACCGACGGCATCGACGGCTCCGAAGAAAATGCCGGCGCCATCATGACCCCGGACAGCTACGCCAACGCCGAGGCCTTGGGCCTGTCGGCGTCCGACGAGCTGGACAACAACAATGGCTATGGCTACTTCGCCGCACTGGATGCGCTGATCGTCACCGAGCCGACCCGCACCAACGTCAACGACTTCCGTGCCATCCTGATCCTCGAGACCCAGCCATCATGACGCCTGATAAGAAAGTCAAAATCCTCGCGACCCTCGGCCCTGCGATCAAAGGCATCGATGACATTCGCCAGCTGGTCGAGGCCGGGGTGAACATCTTCCGCCTGAACTTCAGCCACGGCGAGCACGCCGACCATGCGCTGCGCTACCAGTGGATCCGCGAAGTCGAGCAGCAGCTGAACTACCCGCTGGGCATCCTGATGGACCTGCAGGGGCCGAAACTGCGCGTAGGCCGTTTCGCCGACGGCAAGATCCAGCTGCAACGCGGCCAGGCCCTGCGCCTGGATCTGGACAAGACCCCAGGCGACAACCGCCGGGTCAACCTGCCCCACCCGGAAATCATCGCCGCGCTGGAGCCCGGCATGGACCTGCTGCTCGACGACGGCAAGCTGCGCCTGCGGGTGACCGCCAAGCACAGCGATGCCATCGACACCGAAGTGGTCGCCGGCGGTGAGCTGTCCGACCGCAAGGGCGTCAACGTGCCCCAGGCCGTGCTCGACCTCAGCCCGTTGACCGAAAAAGACCGCCGCGACCTGACCTTCGGCCTGGAACTGGGTGTCGACTGGGTCGCCCTGTCGTTCGTCCAGCGCCCCGAGGACATCGTCGAGGCCCGCCAGTTGATCGGCGACCGCGCCTACCTGATGGCCAAGATCGAGAAGCCATCGGCGGTGGACCAGTTGCAAGCGATCGCCGAGCTGTCCGACGCGATCATGGTCGCCCGTGGCGACTTGGGCGTGGAAGTACCCGCCGAGAGCGTGCCGCAGATCCAGAAGCGCATCATCAACACCTGCCGCCAGCTTGGCCGTCCGGTGGTGGTAGCCACGCAGATGCTCGAGTCCATGCGCTTCTCCCCTGCCCCGACCCGCGCCGAGGTCACCGATGTGGCCAATGCCGTGGCCGAAGGCACCGACGCAGTCATGCTGTCGGCGGAGACGGCATCGGGTGAGTACCCGCTGGAAGCCGTGCAGATGATGAGCAAGATCATCCGCCAGGTAGAAAACGGCCCGGACTATCAGGCCCAGCTCGACGTCGGCAGGCCCAAGGCCGAAGCCACGGTGTCGGATGCCATCAGCTGCGCGATCCGTCGCATCAGCGGCATCCTGCCGGTGGCCGTGCTGGTCAATTACAGCGAGTCGGGTTCCTCGACCCTGCGCGCGGCGCGCGAGCGTCCACGTGCTCCGATCCTCAACCTGACGCCTAACCTGGCCACCGCCCGTCGCCTGAGCGTGACCTGGGGCGTGCATTCGGTGGTCAATGACCGACTGCGTCAGGTCGACGAGATCTGCTCCACGGCCCTGGAGATCGCCCAGGCCCAAGGCATGGCCAGCCGTGGCGACACGCTGCTGATCACCGCCGGTGTGCCTTTCGGCAAGCCAGGGACGACTAATACCCTGCGGATCGAGACCTTGGCCTGATTCACCCTGGGGCGCCTGCGCCCCTGATCGCGGTCCTCGCCAGCGCCCTGCGGATGTGCGTTCCCGTGGGGGCTGGCGAAGCCTGCGATCGAGGGCCCAGCCCTGCCCATGAACAACAACCGGCGGAAAATCCGAGGCCCAGAAGAGGCCTACCGCTTCCCTTCCCACCTTCCTGACTGCCCCATGTACACCAAGAATTTCGTCAACCCGTGCCCCGACTGGGCCACGGCTTTGCTCAACGGCTTCAGCCAGGTTCTGCTGCTGCGCAATCCTTTTTGCGGCCTGTGCTGCCTGCTGGCCCTTCTGCTGACCGCCCCGAACCTGGTCGGCGGTGCCCTGCTCGGCGCCCTGGCCGGGTTGCTCACCGCCCAGCGCCGCGGTTATGAGCGCGCCGACCGCCAGGCCGGGCTTTACAGCTACAACGGTGTGCTGATCGGTATCCTGATCGCCGCCCTGCTACCCTGGTCGGCCATCGTGCCGCCACTGATCATCGCCGCCGGTGGTCTTTCCAGCATCCTCACACACCAATGGCGCAAACGCGGCGGCAAACTGCTCGTCGCCTATACCGCACCCTTCGTGCTGCTCGGCTGGGGCACCTTGCTGATGACAGAACCGATGCCCGCCTTGTTCACCGAAGCCAACCCGCTGTACGCCCTGCTGCGTGGCGTGGGCCAGATCTTCCTGCTGGACAATCCGTTGGCCGGCCTGTTGATCGTCATCGGCATGCTCGTGGCCAACCCCTACGCCGCGCTCTGGGCTTTGCTGGGATCGGCCATCGGCGGTGGTGTCGCGTTGCTGGCAGGCGAAGCCCAGGCGGCCTGGATGGGGCTGTACGGCTTCAACGCCGCGCTCGCCGCGCTGGCCTTCAGCCGTCAGGGCGAGCGCTTCTGGGTGACCTTGCTGGCCATTGCCCTGGCTTTGCTGTTGCAACCTTTGTTCAACCAGATGCCGATCGCCGGCCTGACCGCGCCCTTCGTCACCGCCTGCTGGTTGATGCATGTGGGCAGTCATTTGCTGCAACTGAGCCAACGTCGCAACGTCGATCGCTTGCACAGCTAAATCGCAGCCCCTAGGCTCTGCCCATCGCACAAGGGAACGAGCCCATGGAAAACCCTGCGAGCCTGCGCGAGCGGCTCTACGTCATCGTCTTCCAGACCGACACCGTCGCCGGCCGGCGCTTCGACAAGATCCTGCTCTTGATCATTCTCGCCAGCCTGGTGACGGTGATCCTCGACAGCATCGACGAGGTCCATCAGGGCTATGCCGGCATGCTGGCCATGATCGAATGGGGCTTCACGGCGATCTTCCTGGTGGAGTACCTGGCCCGGCTGTACTGCTCGCCCAAGCCTCTGCGCTACGCCTTCAGCTTCTACGGACTGGTCGATCTGCTGGCGATCGTGCCGGGGATCATCGCCCTGTACTACAGCGACGCCCAATACCTGCTGATCGTGCGGGTCATCCGGATGCTGCGGATCTTCCGCGTGCTCAAGCTCAGTCCCTACCTCAAGCAGGCTCATTACCTGCTGGCGGCGCTGCAAGGCAGCAAGCAGAAGATCATCGTCTTTCTGGTGAGCGTCTCCACCCTGGTGACGGTGTTCGGCACACTGATGTATGTCGTCGAAGGCCCTGAGCACGGGTTCACCAGCATTCCCAAAGGCATCTACTGGGCCATCGTCACCCTCACCACGGTGGGCTTTGGCGACATCGTGCCCAAGACTCCGCTGGGCCAGGTACTGTCGTCGCTGGTGATGATCACCGGTTACTCGATCATCGCGGTGCCCACCGGCATTTTCACCGCCGAGCTGGCCAACGCCTTGCGCGGCGAACAGCTGCAACACGACTGCCCCACCTGCCGCAAGCACACCCACGAGCATGGCGCTGCATTCTGCTCACGCTGCGGCAATGCACTGTTCCCGAAAAACGAATAAGCAAAGAGCCATTTGGTCTTTAAGGCCTCAAGAACCAAAGGTTATAGTCGCTGGCAAATTGCCAAACATTTGAACCAGAACAAGGATAGCTTCGTGAAAAAGCTCTTCACCGCCTCGCTGCTCGCCGCAGGACTCGCCTTGGGCAACCTGGCCCAGGCCGCTCCCACCCTGCTGAACGTTTCCTATGACGTGATGCGTGACTTCTACAAGGACTACAACCAAGCGTTCCAAAAGCACTGGGAAGCCGAGCACAACGAGAAGGTCAACGTACAGATGTCCTTCGGCGGCTCGAGCAAGCAGGCGCGGGCAGTGATCGATGGTCTGCCGGCCGATGTCATCACCATGAACATGGCCACAGACATCAACGCCCTGGCCGACAACGGCAAGCTGGTGTCGGACAACTGGGTTTCGCGCTTGCCGAACAACAGCGCGCCCTTCACCTCCGCCACCGTGTTCATCGTGCGCAAAGGCAACCCGAAGGCCCTGAAGGATTGGCCCGACCTGCTCAAGGACGGCGTGCAGGTGATCGTACCCAACCCCAAGACCTCGGGTAATGGCCGCTACACTTACCTCTCCGCCTGGGGCTATGTACTCAAGCAGGGCGGCGACGAAGCCAAGGCACGCGACTTCGTCGGCAAGCTGTTCAAGCAGGCTCCGGTGCTCGATACCGGTGGCCGCGCCGCTACCACCACCTTCATGACCAACCAGATCGGCGATGTGCTGGTGACGTTCGAGAACGAAGCCGAGATGATCGCCCGCGAGTTCGGCCGCGACCAGTTCGAAGTGGTCTACCCGAGCGTGTCGGCCGAAGCCGAACCGCCGGTGAGCGTGGTCGACAAAGTCGTCGAGCGCAAGAAGTCACGCGCCGTAGCCGAGGAGTACCTCAAGTACCTGTGGTCGCCGGCGGCCCAGGAGATCGCTGCGCAGAACTACCTGCGTCCGCGTGATGCCACTGTCCTGGCCAAATACACCGACCGCTTCCCGAAAGTCGACTTCCTGTCGGTGGAGAAGACCTTCGGTGACTGGCGCACCGTGCAGAAGACCCACTTCAACGACGGCGGCGTGTTCGACCAGATCTACACCAGCAATTAAGCGAAAAAGGGGGCCTGGAGCCCCCTTTTTCATGGTGTGGTTTGCGCGACAAAGGATCGGCGCAGCTTGCTTCAGGCCTGACGGAACACCAGCGCCTTCAGCCCACCTTCCGGATCCGCATCTGGAAACTCCGGCGGGTTGTCCAGCCGCTCGACGAATGCCAGCCCTGGCGCATGCTCGGCCATGCCCTCGATCAAGAAACCCGGCCCGATGCCTGGATCATTGACACAGGCCAGCACCGTTCCCCCTTCCGTCAACAACTCTGGCAAGCGTCGCAGGATCTTGGCGTAGTCCTGGGTCAGTACGAAACTGCCTTTCTGGAAGGTGGGCGGATCGATGATGATCAGGTCATAGGGCCCGTACTTGCGCACCTTGCCCCAGGATTTGAACAACTCATGGCCCAGGTACGCGACGCGGGATGAGTCATGATCATTGAGCCGGTGGTTCTCCCGTCCCCGGGACAACGCGGCCTTGGCCATGTCCAGGTTGACCACCTGCTGCGCACCGCCGGCGATCGCCGCCACCGAGAACCCACAGGTGTAGGCGAACAGGTTGAGCACTCGCTTGCCCGCGGCCTGCTGGCGCACCCAGCGACGGCCATAGCGCATGTCCAGGAACAGTCCGTTGTTCTGGCGCACCCCTAGGTCGAGCAGGTATTTGAGCCCGTCTTCCACCACCACCCGTTGCTGGCAAGGCTCGCCCAGCAGCCATTGGCCAGGGCTCTCGGGCAGGTAGCGGTGCTGGATGAGGATGGCCTGGCCAGTCCATTGCGGGCGCTCGGCGAGGCTGCGCAGCATCGCTTGCAGTTCTGCCAGCTGGCCCTCGGGCGGCTCACGGAACAACGCCACCAGCAGCACGCCTTCCAACCAATCGACCGTGATCTGCTCAAGCCCCGGCCAGCAGCGGCCACGACCATGGAATAGGCGGCGGGTCTCTTGCGGGGCGGGGTCGAGGGCGGCGAGCAAGTGCTGCTCGAGGGTAGGGATCGGCGAGGTCATGATCGGGTCGCAAGCAAAAAGAAGGCATTCTACCTAATAGCGCTCGCTTGGGCTTTTGAGGCTGCTACGCGGCCCAACGCAGGCGTTGCTAGGAGCAGCCTTGTTTCGCGGGGGGCGCAAAGCGCCCCCGGTGGTTCAGGAGCCTTCGATCATTGGCCCTTCAGCGCGACCCTGCCCGAGCGGAACCACCACCCCTGCTGCATCCCTGCTGCAGCCAGCAAAATCGCCGCCACACCCAGCCACTGCAGCGGCGCCAGACGATGATCGAAGGCCACCCAGTCGACCAGGATCGCCGCGATCGGGTAGATGAACGACAACGCGCCGGTCAGGGCGGTAGGCAGGCGCTGGATAGCGCTGTACAGCAACACGTACATCACGCCGGTGTGCACGACTCCCAGCGTCAGCAGGCTGGCCAGTGCCGACGTCTCAACGGGTAGCCCCTCACCGCCGACCCACGGCGCCAGCAACAGGATGCCCGTGGTCACCTGAATCAGCGCGATCAGGTGCGGCGGCGTACCGCTCAGGCGCTTGATGATCAAAGCGGCCACGGCATAGAGAAAGGCCGCGCCCAAAGCCAGGACGATGCCCAGCAGATAGTCGCCCGCCCCACCCTGGCCGTTGCCATGGGCGCTGACGATGGCCAGCATGCCGAGGAAGGCCAGGCTCAACCAGGTCATTTTGGGTAGGGTGATCTTTTCATCCAGGAACAACGCTGCCAGCCCGACCAGCATGAACGGCTGCACGTTGTAGACCGCCGTACCAATGGCGATCGAAGCCTTGGAGTAGGAGGCGAACAGCAGCACCCAGTTGCCCACGATAGCCACGCCACTGGCCACCGCCAGCAGGAAGGTAGCGCGAGTCAACACACCGGGTTTGAGAAAGCCCATGGCAGCGCAGATCAGCAACAGGGTGACGGCGCCGAACACGCAGCGCCAGAACACCACTTCCAGCACCGGTTGACCGGACACCAGCACGAACCAACCGATGGTCCCGGAAATCAGCATGGCGGCGACCATTTCCAGCGAGCCGCGGCGCAACGAATTGTCCATCTCACACCTCCTGTCGAACATGGCCACAGTATGCCCAGTGCCCTAGCGTGCCATCCAGCGGATAAAAAAGGCGATTTCGTCATCTTGCCTTTACTATCAAGGCAGAAAACAAAAAACGCCTAACGAGGTACCCATGACCGATGACATCGACCAACTGCTGATCAATGCGCTGATGGAAGATTCCCGCCGCTCGCTCAAGGCCCTGGCCCAGGTCAGTGGCCTGTCGGCCCCCAGTGTCAGCGAACGCCTGCGGCGCCTGGAGGAGCGTGGTGTACTGCGCGGCTACACCGTCGAGGTGGATCCGCGCAGCTTCGGCTACCAGTTGCAAGCCATCGTACGGATCCGCCCGCTGCCGGGTCAGTTGCAGGAGGTGGAGCGGCAGATCATTGCCATCCCCGAGTTCACCGAGTGCGACAAGGTCACCGGGGAAGACTGCTTCATCGCACGCTTGCACGTGAGGTCAATGGAGCAACTCGACACGCTGCTCGATCGCATCAATGTGCTGGCGGAAACCAATACCGCGATCATCAAGAAAACCCCGGTTAAACGCCGATTGCCGCCAATGGCTTGAAGTGGGATTTACGAAAAGCGTTATTGACATTTATCGATCGATAATTTGTACACAAGAATGTCACCTAAAGTGTCATTTTTGTGTGCACTTTTGTCCGTCATCCACTCACTCCCCTACACACTTCCCACCTAAAAATCTGACCAATCGATCAACTAACAGCGACGACGAGAAATAAAACCTGTTCAATTGGTCAACATATATTGCGCTTAATTCATCGACTTAACTTTCAGCGGGTTAAGTTGCAAAAGGCCATACCCGTAAAGTTGGTTTTTACCTGGCATGGAACTCGCTTTTGTGTGCCTATGTTTTGTATACAAATCAGACAAAACATACATACAAGAACTCGCAGCGCCTGCCTTACACAACAGGCCGTTGCGCCCAGAACCCAGTGATGCCAACGCTGCACCGACGAGATGGCGAGCCCGTGCGCTGCCCGCTCATCGCAGTCCACGCGCATCAGGAGCCTGACGCATGAGTACCAGCCTCAACCTAGCCCCTGAACTATCCGTTGCCAGCACCGCCTCCCCCTCTCTTCCATTGAATGGCCATTCGCCGGCGCTTGAACTCAGCCCGCGCCTGCATAACAGAGACCTCGCCCCTACTCGTATCGAGGGCCGTCGCTGGGGCCGCTACAGCATCTTCGCGCTTTGGACCAATGACGTGCACAACATCGCCAACTATTCCTTTGCCATGGGATTGTTCGCCCTCGGCCTGGGCGGCTGGCAGATTCTTCTGTCCCTGGCGATCGGCGCAGCGCTGGTGTACTTCTTCATGAACTTGTCCGGGTACATGGGACAGAAAACCGGCGTACCCTTTCCGGTGATCAGTCGCATCGCCTTCGGCATCCACGGCGCGCAGATACCGGCGCTGATCCGGGCGGTGATCGCCATCGCCTGGTTCGGTATCCAGACCTACTTGGCGTCCGTCGTGTTGCGCGTACTGCTCACTGCCGTGTGGCCGCAGCTGGCGGCCTACGACGATAACAGCCTTCTTGGCCTGTCGAGCCTGGGCTGGGTGTGCTTCGTGGCGATCTGGCTGGTGCAACTGGTGATCCTTGCCTACGGCATGGAGATGGTGCGCCGCTACGAGGCCTTCGCAGGCCCGGTGATCCTCTTGACCGTGGCGAGCCTTGCCGGGTGGATGTACTTCCAGGCCGATGCCCGCATCGCCTGGTCGGTGGCCGAACCGCTGACCGGTTATGAGATGTGGCGCAACATCTTTGCCGGCGGCGCGCTATGGCTGGCCATCTACGGCACGCTGGTGCTGAACTTCTGCGACTTCGCTCGTTCCTCGCCATGCCGCAAGACCATCCGTGTGGGCAATTTCTGGGGCCTACCGGTCAATATCCTGGTGTTCGCCACCATCACCGCGGTGCTGTGCGGCGCACAGTTCCAGATCAACGGCCAGGTCATCGACAGCCCCACCCAGATCGTCGCCTCCATCCCCAGCACAGCTTTCCTGGTTCTCGGCTGCCTGGCCTTCCTGATCGTCACCGTGGCGGTGAACATCATGGCCAACTTCGTCGCCCCGGCCTTCGTGCTGAGCAACCTGGCGCCACGCCATCTGAACTTCCGCCGCGCCGGCTTGATCAGCGCCACCCTGGCGGTGCTGATCCTGCCTTGGAACCTCTACAACAGCCCGCTGGTGATCGTGTACTTCCTGTCAGGTCTGGGCGCCCTGCTCGGCCCCTTGTATGGCGTGATCATGGCGGACTACTGGCTGCTGCGAAAAGGCCAGGTCAATGTACCCGAGCTCTACAGCGAGAATCCCGAGGGGGCCTACTTCTACACGCGGGGCATCAACCTGCGCGCCGTCGCGGCCTTCCTGCCGGCAGCCCTGTTGGCCATCGTGCTGGCACTGGTGCCCCACTTCCACAGCGTCGCGCCGTTCTCCTGGCTGATCGGTGCCGGCACCGCAGCCACCCTCTACTTGCTGGTCGCCCCGCGCAACCGCCAGTACTTCGACGTCAGCGGTGAAGCCATCGCCGTCGACCACAGCAGCCATTGATAGGGAAATCCCCATGCGCATTCTGATTGCCAACGTCAACACCACCACCGCCATCACTGACGCCATCGCCGAGCAAGCTCGCAGTGTGGCCTCCCCAGGCACCGAAATCGTCGGCCTCACGCCTTGGTTCGGCGCGGAGTCCGTGGAAGGCAACTTCGAGAGCTATCTCGCCGCTATCGCCGTGATGGACCGGGTGCTCAATTTCGATCAACCCTACGATGCCGTAATCCAGGCCGGCTATGGCGAGCATGGCCGCGAAGGCCTGCAGGAACTGCTCGACGTACCGGTCGTGGACATCACCGACGCCGCCGCCAGCACCGCCATGTACCTGGGCCACAAATATTCGGTGGTCACCACCCTGGACCGCACCGTGCCGCTGATCGAGGACCGCCTCAAGCTCTCCGGGCTGTACGACCGCTGCGCCTCGGTACGCGCCAGTGGCCTTGCCGTGCTGGACCTGGAAGCCGACCCGCAGCGTGCCGTGCAAGCGATCGTCGAACAGGCCGAACGCGCCGTGCGTGAAGACAAAGCCGAGGTGATCTGCCTGGGCTGCGGCGGCATGGCCGGGCTCGATGAACAGATCCGTCAACGTACGGGGGTACCGGTAGTAGATGGGGTCAGTGCAGCGGTGAGCATCGCCGAATCCCTGGTGAGGCTGGGCTTGAGCACCTCGAAAGTACGCACTTATGCGACACCCCGAGCGAAGAAAGTCGTGGGTTGGCCGATGATGTTCGGACGTTAAGCCGTCACTGGACGGCTGTCGCTTCCACACCTGCGCCATTGCAAGTGTGGAAGCGAGCTTGGGCATTACCGACCAGCAAAGGTGGATTCCAGCCGGCCAGGCACATCACTTCATGTGCTGATCTCGACGCCAGAAAAGACACATCCCCATGATCATTGCAAAAATCTTGCATAGCATGAGGTCAATGCCGCAAAACGTCTCGAGATGTATATAGAAGAGGCTGGCCAGCCCTCCCATGAATACGGCGACGCCCAACCATTTGCGCAACCTGGGCGCTTTTAGCCGCTGGTCGATGAAGAACGCCGCCACGAACATCGATACAAGAGAAAATGCATTTTCGTGCATTGGAGGCTCAATGCTTGAGGATCATTGAGGTGGACAACTGCCGAGGCCCGAGACCGCCGTGAACGCTGGCATCGATACCAATCAATCTGTCTCCCACGTGATAGTGCCGCAATCGTTCAGCGACAATAGCGGGGACATTGATTTTGGCTGCCACAGCGGTCCGCTGACGTCGGGCTGTGCCCGGGATCAAGCTGGTTAACGTCCAGCGCTGAGCATTGAGTGCGTCGCATTGATCACGGTTCAGAGGCTTTGAAATCGAAACTTTCAGAAGGCAGGGACGTTCCCTTGCCTGCATACGGTCATAGACCTTTATTACTCTTTCGATGATGCGATCGTTTACCTGTCGTGCCACGTCGAAGTAAAGCGCCCCGAATTGAGAACGTCGCATCACCTCAAACTCCAGAACGTCAAAGACCACACCCCGATAGCCGATCATTTGATGAATGTTCGTGAATTGCATATGCCCACCTTAGCGTTCAAAGTCATCGCTCGAACGCAGAAGGTGCCTTGCCGGTGGAGCGAGCAATACCCGTCGTTTCGTTGTTTACCGGATGACTTTTCCTCACCTGCAACGCGGATAAGACGCGGATGACTCAGTCATCGCGCGTCAATACTTCCAGCAACTCGATTTCGAACGTCAAGTCCGAATGGGGCGGGATCGAGCCCACGTTGCGCTCGCCATAACCCAGGTGCGCCGGCACTATCAGCTTGCGCTTGCCGCCGACACGCATGCCCATTAGGCCCTGGTCCCAGCCTTTGATGACGCGGCCGGTGCCAATAACGCACTGGAACGGCTTACCCCGCGTCCAGGAGGAGTCGAACTCGCTGCCATCGGCCAGCCAGCCGGTGTATTGGGTGGTGATCAGCGCGCCCTTGACCACAGCCTTGCCGTCGCCTTCCTGGATATCGATGATTTGCAGTTCGCTGCTCATGGCGGTTTCCTTGAAGCGGATTTGTGGCCGCCCTTTTCTCAGGAATGTGCCACTTTGGCAAGGCTTGATGCGCTAGCCAAGTTGCTCGAATGCCTCCTGGCCGGTCAATTCCTTGGTCTGGTTGGCGAAGCAGTACCAGGCGGGTTTCTGCTCGATGAAAATCTGCAAGTCGAAAGCCCAGGCTTCTTCGCCGTCCAACAGGCCTACCGGGATGGCATAGAAATCGTTGGCTTTGAGGCGGTAGTACAGATGTGTGCCGCACCGGCCACAAAAACCACGCTGGGCCCAGTCGGAAGAGTCGTAGACGCTTGGCGTGCGGCCTTCGATCGTTGGAGGGTGGCTGCAATGGACGACCAGTAGCGGGCCGCCGGTCCACTTGCGGCACATGCTGCAGTGGCAGGCGCTGATGTGGGTGTTGTCGACGGTCACTTTCAGGTGGGTTTCGCCGCAGAGGCAGGTGCCTTGTTTTTCCAGGGTCATGGTGAGGCTCCTTGCATTTGGGACTGGGAAGTATAGGTGGTGATTCTATTTGGGCTTGGGCTTGGGCTTGGGCTTGGGCTTGGGCTTTCAGGCTGTGTGAATATCCGGGTTTGGTGGGGGCGCCACCGGCGCTTTTCGCCTTTACGGCGACCTACTTTTGCTCTTGGGCAAAAGTAGGCAAAAGCCGTTGGCTCCCACATCCGGCCCCTGCGCTGCGCTCCGGGGTCCCCTCGCTGCGGTGTCCTGCGGGGCTCCGCGGCCTCCGGCTGGCTACGCCAGCCTCCATCTCGCGTCTTCGGCTACCGCCGAAGGGCGCTGCGCGCCTGCCCCTACAGACACCTCCACTCGGCCTTCTGAGGTCGCGATGGGTGGTGACTGAACCGACGCGCATCAAAAGCAACGGCAACGGTAACGGTAACGGTAACGGTAAACAAGTTAATTGTTTTGGTGTTTGTTCCGGCCTATTCGGCGTCCCGATTTACCCGCGAATAGGCTTAAAGGCTCACCCCACAACCCACTCAGACAAAGATGACCCCACGCAGGTACAAAGCCCCCCGCCCACTGATGATCACCCGCCCATTCCCTGGCACTTCACATTCCAGTTGCCCCTTACGCGCCCCGCCCTGCTCGCACACCAACCGGCGCTTGCCCAGCCGCTCGGACCAGTAAGGCGCCAGCGATGTATGCGCCGACCCTGTCACCGGGTCTTCATTGACCCCAACCCGAGGGCCGAACCAACGGGTAACGAAATCAAACCCACCTCCGGGTGCTGTCACCGCAATTCCTCGCACGTCAAACGCCGAAAGCGCAACGAAATCCGGCGTCAGCGTGCCGAGCAGCTCGGCATCGTCGATGACCAGCACATAGTCATCAGTGCGATACAACGCCCGGGCACTGGTCAGCCCTAGCGCCTCGAGCAACGCTTGAGGAATATCAACCGCTACCGGCTGCTTGGCCGGAAAATCCATCGCCAGCAGCCCATCGGCACCTCGACTGACGCGCAGTTCGCCGCTGCGGGTATTGAACCGCAGCACCTCGGCCTGCTCCCCCAACTGCTCGAACAACACCCACGCCGTTGCCAAGGTCGCATGCCCGCATAGGTTCACCTCCACGGTCGGGGTGAACCACCGCAGGTCGAATGCCTCGCCGTTACGCACGAAGTAAGCGGTTTCGGAAAGGTTGTTCTCCGCGGCGATACGCTTGAGTGTTTCGTCGGGCAGCCAGGTTTCCAGCGGGACGACTGCCGCTGGGTTGCCGCCGAACGGCGTGGCAGAGAACGCGTCGACCTGGAAAATTTCGAATTGCATGCAAAGACTCCTAAAGCCCAGCACCTGGCTGGGCGAGTTCTGGAAAACGTTCAGGAACGCAAAAGCGCCAGTGAGTGCCGAGCGGCAAAGAATGTTTGCAAGCGGGGGCAGGAAAATGGCGATAGCCGCGCCACGCGTCCGACAGGACAGTCGGGCTCGAACGCCCCCCAGCTCAACGGTGAGCTGGGATTATGCGTGGCAACCCACCAGTACAGTCAATGGAAAGATAGGATCAAAACTGTACTGTAACGGTCGGATGAACTACTGAGCGAAGGCGCGTCCCAGACCGCCTGGCACACCACTGCTGTCGGTTTCCTGCCAGGGTCCATCAGGGCTGAGCGACCAGCTCCAGCCGTTGTTCCAGCGGTAGTAGGTGCGCTGGCGATAGAAGGTATTGGTCTTGTTCTCCAGGACATAGACACCCATGCGCGGGTCCCAATGGCTGGCCCCGCCTGGTGGCGGGGCGAAGCTGGCAGAGGTACGCGGCATTGCTTTGGGCGTGGCGGCGGGCTTGCTCGGCTGGGTGCCCGGCTGCCCCCCTGGCAACGGTTTGACCGCTGGCCCCTGGCGGGGATGAGGGGCCTCTATCGGCGGCAAGCGCTCCTGGCTCGGCGGCTGCACCGTACACGCAGAAAGACCCAATGCCAGGGTGATCAGGGTCAAGCGCACAGTGCTGTTCATTTGAATCGCTCTCTTAAGGATCTGGGCTGTCGATGGTCAGTTGTTGGGTGCCCTGGGTTCGGTTGGGCAGCGGCGAGCTCTGGCCGATCCACTCGCCTCGGGTCGGTTGTCCGGCGCGCGATACGCGTGCAACGAGTTGGACTTGCGCGAAGTCCGACAGTTTCATCTGCGGCATCATCGCATCCGCGTCGGAAAGCTCCACTTCCACTGGCAGCTGGGCAACCGTCACGCGCTTGGCGGCCAAAGGCATGGGTGGGCCATTGCTGGCCCGGGCGAAGATGAACACCGTGTCGTCTGGCCTGACCTTGTCCTTGAGCGCATCCGCCAGGGCCACCCGCACCTTCAGGCGTGCAGCCTCAGGCGCAGCGGCCAGGGTGCCCCCTGCAGCCTTGAGGCGTTCGGCGGCGCGGTCGATCCCCCCCTGCAAGGCTGCGCGCGACGCGTCGCCTTCGGGCAGTTGGGCCAACAGACGTTGCCAGTAATCGATCGCCTCCTGATAGCGCTCGCCCTCGAACGCCGCGATGCCACGCAGTCCAAGGCTGGTCACCTCCTTGGGGTCCGCCTGGAGCGCTTCGTCGGTCAGGGCCTGTACCTGCGGGCTCCATTGTTTGTTGGCGGCAAAATACAGGGCCTGTGCCCACTGCCCGAGCAGCTCGGGCTGTCGCCCTGCGAGCGTCACGGCTCGCTCGAAGGTACGAGCCGCATCGGCGGGACGCTGCTCGGCCATGTAGGCCCGAGCGAGGAAGTACAGACCTTCGGCCGAGTCCGGCTGGGCTTGCACGGCGCGCTCCAGGCGCGCAGTCATTTCTTCCATCGATTGCGGCGCCTGGGCGAACTCCTGGGTCAGCTCGACCTTGTCCGCAGCGCCGAAATGCAAATAGAGGCCCAGGCCCAGCACCGGCACCAGCACCGCCGCAAGCAGCGGCAAGGTCTTGCCCAAGTGGCCCTGACGTGGCGCCTCGGCGCCCTCGGTGTCGGCCAACAGCTCACGGGCCGCCTCGTCGCGGCCCTTGGCCAACTGGTCGTTGTCGAGTACTCCGGCTTGCTGCTGGGCAGCCAGTTCTGCCACACGCTCCTGGTATAAGGCGACGTTGAGGGCAGTACGGTCTTCCTCCTGCTGCCGACGCCGGCCACGCAGGATAGGGATCAGCAGAAAAGCCAGGGCCGCGAGCAACAGCAGGCCCGCGCTAAGCCAGAATTCAGTCATGGGTCTGTTCTTTATCCAGCAGTTTGGCGAGACGCTCGCGTTCCTCGGCGGACAGCTGCGCGCAAGGGTTTGCCACAGTATTTCGGCGACGACGCACGATCAACGCCAGCACCACGAAGCCACCGACCAGGAGAATCCCCGGGCCGAACCAGAGCAGCCAGGTACGCCCGGTGAGCGCTGGCTTGTAGCGCACGAAATCACCGTAGCGGTCGACCATGAAGTCGACGATCTGCTGGTTGCTCTTGCCTTCGCCGAGCATGCGGAAGATTTCTCGGCGCAGGTCGGCGGCAATCGGTGCATTGGAATCGGCGATGTCCTGGTTCTGGCACTTGGGGCAGCGCAGTTCCTTGGTCAGCTGTTGGTAACGCTCACGTTCGGCGTCATCACGAAACTGATACGTATCGATGGCAGCCTTGGCCACGCCCGTCAGACTCAACGCCAGTACGGCAGCAGCAAGCCAGCGCTTCATGGCTGAGCCTCATCGACCAGCCCCTGGTACAGCGGCGCCAGTTGCTCGCGCCACACGGTGGCATCGACCACGCCCACATGCTTGTAGCGGATGATGCCCTTGGCATCGATCAGGAAGGTTTCCGGTGCGCCATACACGCCCAGGTCCAGACCGAGGCTGCCCTGCTCGTCACGGATGTTCAACTGGTAGGGATTGTGGAAATCCGCCAGCCACTTCAACGCCGCGGCGTTGTCATCCTTGTAGTTGACGCCGTGGATCACCACGCCCTGCTCGGCCAGCTGGTTCAGGTACGGGTGCTCGACCTTGCACGAGGGGCACCAGGTCGCCCAGACGTTGACCAGCGCTGGGCGCCCCTGCAGGTCCGCGGGGGTCAGCGTACGATCGCCCTGCACCGAAGCCAGGGAGAACGCCGGGAAGGGCTTGCCGATCATCGCCGAAGGCAGTTCGTCGGGCTTGAGGAACAGCCCCTTGTAGAGAAAGACCGCCACCAGCAGGAACACCGCCAGTGGCAACACCATGATCCAACGCTTCATGCAGTCGCTCCAGACATGCCCAGGACATCACGCACCCGGGCCTTGACCTTGACGCGATAGCGTCGGTCGAGAGCCGCCAGGAATCCGCCCAGCGCGGTCAGCAGACCGCCCAGCCAGATCCAGCGGACATAAGGCTTGATATGCACCCGCACCGCCCAGGCCCCGTTGTCCAGGGGCTCGCCGAGGGCGACATACAGATCGCGGGTGAAACCGGCATCGATACCGGCCTCGGTCATCATCGATTGCTGCACCGTATACAGGCGCTTCTCCGGATGCAGCACGGTCACCTCGCGGCCATCACGGCTTACCCGGACAGTGCCCTTGTCGGAAATGAAGTTCGGCCCTTCGAAATGCTTGGCCCCCTCGAACAGGAAGTGATAGCCACCCAGTTCCACGCTTTCGCCGGGGGCCATGCGCAGGTCGCGCTCAGCACTGTTGCTGCTCGCCAGCACCACGCCCAAAGCGCAAACCGCCAGGCCCAGGTGCGCCAGCTGCATGCCCCAGTAGCTGCGCGAGAGGCCGCGCAGCCCTTTGGCCAGGCCCTTGTGGCGGGTCTTGTCGAAGATGTCGCGAACGCCGGCAAGCACCACCCAGGCGGCCAGGGCGAAGGCGCTCAAGGCAGGCCATTCGAAATCGTCAACGATCAAGCCCGCGACCGGTGCCAGGATAGCGCTGCCGATCAACACCGGAGTCATCATGCCCACAAGCCACTTGCCGGGGGTGTCTTTCCAGCGCACCACCACGCCGATGCCCAGCACCACCATCAGCAATGCCATCAGCGGCAGGAACAACGCATCGAAGTAAGGCGGACCGACCGACAGCTTGGCGCCGGTCAAGGCATCGAGCACCAGAGGGTAGAGCGTACCGAGCAGAATCATCGAGGCGGCCACGACCAACACCAAGTTGTTGGCCAGCAACAGGGTTTCCCGCGACCACAGGGCAAAGCCCACCTGGCTCTTGACCACAGGCGCTCGAAACGCGAACAGGGCCAGCGAACCACCTACCACGAAGAGCAGGAAGATGAGGATGAATACACCGCGCGAAGGGTCGGCGGCGAAGGCATGCACCGAGGTCAGCACCCCGGAGCGCACCAGGAAGGTACCCAGCAGGCTGAGCGAGAACGCGGCGATGGCCAGCAGTACCGTCCAGCTCTTGAACACCCCGCGCTTTTCGGTGACGGCCAGCGAATGGATCAGTGCCGTGCCCACCAGCCATGGCATGAAGGAGGCGTTTTCCACCGGATCCCAGAACCACCAGCCGCCCCAGCCCAACTCGTAGTAGGCCCACCAGGAGCCCAGGGTGATCCCCACGCCCAGGAAGGCCCAGGCGACGATGGTCCAAGGCCGCGACCAGCGCGCCCAGGCCGCGTCCAGGCGGCCACCGAGCAGTGCGGCGATGGCGAAGGCGAAGGCCACCGAGAAGCCCACGTAGCCCATGTACAGCATCGGCGGGTGAACGATCAGGCCGAAGTCCTGCAGCAACGGGTTGAGGTCGCGTCCGTCCGTGGGCACCTGCGGCAGCAGGCGCTCGAATGGGTTGGAGGTGACGATCAGGAACGACAGGAAGCCCACGCTGATCATGCCCATCACCGCGAGCACCCGAGCCAGCATGACTTGCGGCAACTGGCGCGAGAACACCGAAACGGCGAAGGTCCAGCCGCCGAGGATCAGGGCCCAGAGCAACAGCGAACCTTCGTGGGCGCCCCACACCGCACTGAACTTGTAGTACCAGGGCAAGGCGCTGTTGGAGTTGCTGGCCACATAGGCGACCGAGAAGTTGTCGGTCATGAAGGCGTGAGTCAGGCAGGCAAAGGCGAAGGCCAGGAAGGCGAACTGCCCCCAGGCCGCAGGCCGCGCAAGGCTCATCCACAGACTGTCGCCGCGCCAGGCGCCAAGCAGCGGTACGCTGGCCTGGACCCCCGCGAAGCAAATCGCCAGGATCATCGACAATTGCCCCAGCTCCGGGATGACCAATGCCGCGTTCATGGCTTGGGCTCCGTGCCGGTCGCGGCCTGGCCGCTTTCTTTCAGGGCCTTGGTGACCTCCGGCGGCATGTATTTCTCGTCATGCTTGGCCAGGACCTCGTCGGCCACCACCACGCCGTCGGCATTCAATTTGCCCAGGGCGACAATGCCTTGGCCTTCACGGAACAGGTCGGGCAGGATGCCACGGTAGGTGATCGGCACCGACTTGTTGAAGTCGGTGACCACGAAGCGCACGTCCAGCGAATCGGGGGAGCGCTGCACCGAGCCTTTCTCGACCATGCCGCCGGCACGGATGCGCGTGTCCAGCGGCGCCTCGCCGTTGGCGATCTGGGTCGGGGTGTAGAACAGGTTGATGTTCTGCTGCAGGGCGCTCAGCGCAAAGCCCACGGCGATGGCGACACCGACCAGCAGGCCCAGGATGAGGAACAGGCGTTTCTTGCGCTGAGGATTCACTGGTTGTTCTCCCGGCGCAGACGACGCGCCTCTTCTTGCAGGTAACGGCGCCGAGCCAGCAGCGGTGCGGCGACATTGAGCGCCAGCACCGCGAGGCAGATGCCGTAAGCCGACCAGACGTACAGACCATGGTGCCCCATGGCCAAAAAATCATTGAAGGAAGCGAAGCTCATCACGCGGCCCTCCGACCCAGGCTGTTCAACACTTCCTCCTTGACCCAACTGGCGCGCGCCTCGCGCTTGAGCACTTCAAGGCGCATGCGCAGCAGCAGCACAGCGCCAAAGAAGCAGTAGAAACCCAATGCCGTGAGCAACAGCGGCAGCCACATTTCAGAAGGCATGGCCGGCTTCTCGGTCAGGGTGAAGGTGGCGCCTTGGTGCAGGGTGTTCCACCACTCCACCGAGTACTTGATGATCGGGATGTTCACCACACCGACGATCGCCAGAACCGCGCAAGCCTTGGCCGCGCTGTCACGATTGCTGATCGCCTGGCCCAGGGCGATGATGCCGAAGTACAAAAACAGCAGGATGAGCATGGAGGTCAGTCGGGCATCCCAGACCCACCAACTGCCCCAGGTCGGCTTGCCCCAGATCGCCCCGGTGACCAGCGCCACGGCCGTCATCCAGGCACCGATGGGCGCTGCGCACTGCACGGCCACATCAGCCAGTTTCATCTTCCACACCAGCCCCACCACGCCAGCCACCGCCAACAACACATAGCAGGACTGGGCCAGCATGGCGGCGGGGACGTGGATGTAGATGATCCGGAAGCTGTTGCCCTGCTGGTAATCCTGCGGGGCGAAGGCCAGGCCCCAGATGACACCGACCAGCAGCAGGAGAATGGCGCACCCGCTCAGCCAAGGCAGCATGCGGCCACTGATGGCATAGAACCATTTGGGGGAGCCCAGCTTGTGGAACCACGTCCAGCTTATCTTCATCAAGGTACATCCACGGTATTTGCCGGGCTTGGAAGCCCGGGACTCGTTATTCGCCGACGCTGATCTTCAGGCCAGCCGCGATCGCAAAAGGTGCCAGTGTCACCGCCAGGGCCGTCAGGCTGGCCAGCCAGAGCAGATGGCCGGTCGCCGGCATATTCTGCAATGCTGCCTGCAAGGCGCCACTGCCCAGGATCAATACCGGGATATACAGCGGCAGGATCAACAATGCCAACAGCAGGCCGCCACGCTTGAGGCCCACAGTCAGTGCCGCCCCCACCGCGCCCAGCAGGCTCAGCACCGGGGTTCCCAGTAGCAGCGACCCCAGCAGCACCGGCAGGCAGCCAGCTGGCAGCCCCAACATCAAGGCAAGCAATGGCGCCAACAATACCAGCGCCAGCCCGGAAAAGATCCAGTGTGCCAGCACCTTGGCCAACACCAGCAGTGCCAGCGGATGCGGCGACAGCACCCACTGCTCCAGCGAGCCGTCCTCGAAGTCGCTGCGAAACAGCCCGTCCAGCGACAGCAATACGGCCAGCAATGCCGCGACCCAGACCAAGCCTGGCGACAAGGTTTGCAACAATTGTGTCTCAGGACCGACCGCCAGAGGGAACAAGGCGACGACTATCGCAAAGAACACCAACGGGTTGGCCAGCTCCGCCGGGCGGCGGCACAACAGACGCGCCTCGCGGCGCAGCAACAGGATGAATACACTCATGCCGCCCACTGCCCCAGGTTCAGTTCTCGATAACCCGATGGCTTGCGCTCGAGGTTGTGATGGGTGGTCAGCACCACCGTGCCACCTTGCTCGCAATGGGCCGCCAGGTGGGCTTCCAGTTGCGCCACACCTTGCTTGTCCAGAGCGGTGAAGGGTTCGTCGAGGATCCACAACGGGGGGCTGTCCAGATACAGCCGCGCCAAGGCCACGCGGCGCTGCTGGCCGGCGGACAACGTATGGCAAGGCACATCTTCGAATCCTCGAAGCCCCACGGCCTCCAGCGCCTGCCAGATGGCCCGGGCGCTGGCCGGCTGATGCAGTGCGCACAGCCAGGCGAGATTCTCTTCGGCGGTGAGCAGGTCTTTGATCCCGGCGGCATGGCCGATCCACAGCAAGATGCTGGCCAGCGCATGGCGCTGCTCGGCCAACGGTTGGCCATTGAGCAGAATCCGACCCGCGGTAGGCTGCATCAGGCCGGCCAGCAACCGCAGCAGGCTGGTCTTGCCGCTGCCGTTGGGGCCACTGATCTGCAGCATGTCACCGGGCCGCAACTGGAAGTCCAGATGCTCGAAGAGCAATCGCCAGTCACGCTCGCAGGCCAGGCCCGCGGCTTGGAGATGAAGGGTCACGGTTTCGCCTTATCAATGTTGGGTTCAGCGCCGCGCGCCGTAGTCCGCGCGAACCCGCGCTGAACCCCAGTGTCTCAAGTCGCCCCGGTCACTGCCGTTATAGTGGCAGTGGCGGACGGCGGGCATTATTACATGGGACGTCTCGCTGCCAAGAGGGCGGGTCCGACAGGTTGTATACAATCATGACTGAAATCAATAGTCTCGGCGCACAATCCACGCTCGGACTCCAGGCGGGCAAGGCTGCGATGACCGGCGAGCTGCTGCGTCTGCTGCAATCACAGCCCGGCCTGCTGGCCCCAGGCGAGACCGCCCGGGCCGATGTGCTCTCTCTGCGCCAGGTGGGCCAGGATTTCCAGTTGCTGCTGCGCCTGACCTTGGCCAACGGCACCCAGACCCAACTGCAGGCCAGCGCCAGCCAACCCCTGCCTCAAGGCAGCCAAGTGACCGTCGCCCAGACTGACAGCAACCGCCTGACGGTGCTCCTGCAGCAAGCCAATGCCAACAACATCGCCACCCTCACTCGCCTGGACACCGACAAAGTACCGGTCGGCACCCTGCTGCAAGGCAAGGTGCTGACTAGCCAGGCGCAGGCCGTGGCACCTGGCGAGGCGGCGAGCTTCCGCTCTCTGGTCAGCCTGCTCAACAGCGCCCAGGCCGGGGCCACCTTGACGGTGGACAGCCCACGCCCCCTGCCGGTGGGCAGCTTGCTCAGCGCGCAGGTCCAAGGCGATCAGTCGTTGCGCTTCGTGCCGCTGAGCGGCCGTCAGGACCAGTTGGCGATCGCCCAACAGCTCGGCACCCAGCAAAGTCGCCAAGCCTCGTTATCGGGTCTGCTCAATGCGCTGCAGCAGATCACCCGCGACCCTGGCGCCAATGACGAGCTCAAGACCAGCGCCGAACGTCTGCTGGCCAGCCTGCCCGAGGCCCGCCAGCTCGGCGACGCCAAGACCCTCGCCCAGGCATTGAGCAACAGTGGCGCGTTCCTCGAGGCCAAGCTACTCGGCGGTGGCGGTGCAGGCCTGGTGCCGGACCTCAAGGCACAGCTGGTCCGGCTGGTGGCCCAAACGTTTCCCGACCTGCCCAGCAGCGCGCTGAGCAGCCCCGCCACCGCCGCCACCCTGGCTCAGGCGTTTCCGGCCATCGCCCGCAGCGCCCTGGGCATGCTCGACAGAAATAGCCCACGGCCCCAGCCTGGCACCTTTCCCCTGCCCTCGCGCCTGCTCCAGAGCCTGGAAGCCGAAGGCGACCTGCAACAATTGCTGCGTCTGGCCGCCGCCGCCATCTCGCGCTTGCAAAGCCATCAGCTGGCCAGCCTGCAGCAGACCGGTGTCACCGAGAACGGCAACCTGCAGACCACCTGGCAGACCGAGATTCCCATCCGCCATGGCCAGGAGTTCATTCCACTGCAGGTCAAGCTGCAGCAGGAGCAGACCCCGGAGCAACAGGCCGATTCGCAGCGCAGTCAGCGCGATCCGCTGGAGTCGCTGTGGCGAATCGAGCTGGCATTCGACCTGCCACCCTTGGGCCCGCTGCAGGTCCAGGCGCAACTGAGCCAGGGCCGGTTGTCAGGGCAGCTGTGGGCAGAGCAGCAGCAGACTGCGCAGTTGATCGAACGCCAATTGGGCGAGTTGCGCGAACGCCTGGTGGCCCGAGGCCTGGATGTGGGCGAACTGCAGTGTCACCCGGGCATTCCGCCCCAGGGGGCACGCACGCGCCTGGAACAACGTTGGGTGGACGAAAACGCATGACCGACAAGCAACCGCGCCAGGCCATCGCCCTGACCTACGACGGCCAGCAGGCTCCCACCCTCAGCGCCAAAGGTGACGACGAGCTGGCCGAGGCCATCCTCGCCATCGCTCGCGAACACGAGGTGCCGATCTATGAGAACGCCGAGTTGGTCCGCCTGTTGGCGCGCCTGGAGCTGGGCGAACAGATCCCCGAAGCGCTGTACCTGACCATTGCCGAGATCATCGCCTTCGCCTGGCAATTGCGCGGCAAGGTACCGGTGGGCTTTGACGACGAGCCCGCCGACGAGCGCGACATCACGCCCTTGCGCTTGCGCCTGCCCAATGAGCGCGCCTGAGCCACACACTGCGTGGCGCAGTCACATTCACCGACACGTCCTCAGAAAACGACCAAGTCCTGGGTAACTCATCTGGCAGATCGGCAGAGGCCGTCATCCCGGCCCGCAACGCAGCCCCCCAAACCAGCAACGCCGGCACCCTGCTGGTCGCCTATGAGGCCGAACTCGCCCCCCCCCCCTCGAATCGAGCCTGAATCGGGAGATTCCGGTGCTGCTGCAATCGGCGCTTGGCGAAGGCCAGTGCATTAGTGCCGTCGGCACGCAAAACGTCGAGATGACGAACTGCAACAGCAACGATGCACGGCAGATGTGAGGGTTCGACGAGGCGCGACGCTACCGCAACCTCGCGCCCCGGCAGTGCATGGCCTTCAACGTGTCGAATCATCTCGCGGGCCTTGAAGGAACTCCCCCGCGCCTGGCCTGTTTGCCAAGCGATGCGCCTTGGCGAACAGGCGCTATTTAACTACCCCCTCCGGCCCCCGCATCCACGCCATCGTGCACCCTCGACTAACCACGCGAGCATTACGATGACCCCTTCTTATGTAAACGATGCCGGCGTGCAATTTGTGCGCGATCACCTGGCCAACGTTCCGCGCCCCGACCGCGCCGCAGCCCAAGCCATCCGCCAATGGGCTGGCGATCGCGGGCTGGATGTGAACCCCGATCGCTGCGATGTGGTGGTGCTTCATCATCAATGGCGACCGGGCATCGGTCGGGTCGCTGTCGTCACCCAGAAAATGACCCTCACCCAGGCCGTGCTGTCGAACTGGCAAGGCGAGTCGGCGAACGACCTGATCGGCGCCGCCCTTGGCGCGCCATGGGCCGGCGCCTTCCCCGATGACAAGCGCATCACCCTCGTCGATCACCTGGACCCGCCTTCCGCCCTTGCCAATGGCCCAGGCTACGGCATCTACAACGGCCTGTTTCGCCAGACCACGCCACAGAAATACTCCCGCGACACCCATATCCAGCTGCCAGCCGAGGCGTTCGAACGTTTTATCTGGGCGCTGGACTTCCACGCCAGCTACCGGGCGATGCTGGACAGGTACTGGTCCGCGCACCTGGAAGGCCACCGGACCTCGGCGAAAATCGCCTTCATCGCCGCCTGCAACAAACAGGCGGCCGAAGGCAGCCTGTCGGACGCTGCGCGTCAACTGGCCTGGCAGGCGGCAGGGCTGGCGTGCGCCAAAGACTCGACCCAGGTGCGATTGCTGAACGTCTATGGCTACGTGGCGAGCCACTTGCCATGCATTCGTGATACACGCAGCGGCCTCACCCTGCTCTACATGCCAGGCAACAGCGCGCCCCTGCTCGAGTTCGCCAGCGAAGGCCTGATGCAGGATTGGTTCGCCGATCAGTGCAAGGACGCAGCCAAACGCCAGGCGCTCAGGCAGTTCTTCGCGCTCCAGGACACACCGGATGGGCTCAGTTTCAGTGGCCTGGATACCGCACTCGCCGGCCTCGGCGCCTACCCCTCGATGTATCGCCTCTCGACGCAACGCGCCGGCTTCACCCGCAGCGGCTACTGGGCCCCGCGCGAATACGTCAACTATCGCCCGGACCACTACAGCCCCGTCATCACCGGTGACCTGTTCACCGCGCTCAGCGAACAGCAGCGCCAACGCAGCTACGCCGATGCCGATTTCATCATCACCAGCGATAACGAGGTGAGCAAAGCCCGTTGGCGCGACTACCTGACCTGCGCCATGAACCTGCTGGCCCCGCTGACCTTCGTGATGCCAGGCCTTGCCCCAATGCTGGCCGTGGGGGGTGTCGCCCAGTTCGGTCTGGGCCTTGACCAGATCATCCACGGCCGAACCCAGGAGCAACAGGCCAGTGGCGTGCAGACCCTCACCTATGGCCTGTTCAACGCATTGCCGCTGGCCTCGCAAGCGCTGAGCCGGGGTGCGAAGCTGTTTCGCGTGAAAAGTGAAGGCTTCGTTACCCCCAGCTGGATCAATGAGCGATGGGGTTACGCGCTGAGCCCGATCGAACCACCGCACCTGCCGCAGACGGACGTGGGGCCGTACTTTCACATTCCCGCGCCGATCCCTGCCTTGCCCGACGGCGACCCGGCGATCATCGAAGCGGTCACCAGGACACCCCGTTACAGCAGCAGCCCAGACCAGTTGAGCGCACGCATCGACGGCCATCGCACGCAGATGATCTATGACATGAAGCACGATGCCTTCGTCAAGCTCGACAGCCTCAACGAGGTCGATCCGGTCCGCTATGTCGCCCGCACCGGCAGCACGGACCTGGTGCCTGTCGCCCCCGGGCGGGAAGTCAGCAACGCCACGCGCACCGCCACCCTGCGCGCCCTTGGTGTCGACCTGCCGCTGCCGGTCGAGCTGCCATCGGGGCCTGGAGCCGGCGCCAGCCCTATACCAGCGAAGGTCTCGTGCATCTGGCTAGGCGACAAGGTCATCGAGCCCATGCTGTTGACCAACCTCGCGAGCAACGCCGCCCGTCTTCGCGACAGCCGATACACACTGCGCTTGTACCTGTCGAAGGCGACACCCGCAGCCTATGCCCAGAACCTGCGCCAGCTCGCCGAGCACGCGCCAGGGCTTGAGGTCGTCCCCCTCGAAGAGCAGCCGTTTTTCCACACGTTCAGCCAGGGCAACTACTACGCCCAGTACCAGGCGGCCATTGGCGGCAACGCCGGCGTGGCCCGCCACTATGCCTCGGCCTGCGACGTCCTGCGCTTTTGGTTGCTGTACCAGGAAGGTGGCTTGTACATGGACGTGGACGATTATCTGTTGGCGCCCGGTGAACCGCGCACCCTCAACGGCAAGCCTGGGGAGTCGATCGACCAGGTGGAGTTGCTGGCCACAGGAGAAAGCCTGCTGCTCGCGCCGCCAATGGCCAATGAGAAGATGAGCATGTACTGCCTGTACGCCAACAGCCTGATCGGCAGCCACGCGGGCAATCCGACCTTGCTGGCGATCTCCGAGGAAATGCGTGCCCGTTACCTGGCCGAACCGGACTTCTACGACCGCAAGCCCAGCCTGGCCGAGGACCCGGCCGGCTTCTACCGCTATGCCGAGCGCCTCAGTTACCTCACGGGGCCGGCGCTGCTCACCGAGGTGGTCGACCAGCGCCTACCCGCGCTGCGCACCCTGCGCCAAGTCATGCACCTGCATGGCATGCCCGTGGATTCGGACACTTTCATCGACCTGGACGCCTACCGGCAGGCACTTCGCACGCTGCTGCCGCTCAATCGAATTGCCCGGGTCGGCAGCTACAAATCCTGGGCGCGGGACTGAAGCGCGAGGCGACCCGTCATTCGCCGCGGTGCAGCTTGCTCATCAGCTCCGCCTCGGCTTGGGTCAGGCCACAGGTGCGGGTCAGCTCATCGATGCTGGCCCCCATGCCCACCAGCTTGGCCGCCTGGGTGAACGTCACGCTGTTGGGGTCGCGCTGCTCCAGTTGCTGGAGTTTATCCGGCAACGGCGCGAGCACTGCGCGCAATTCATGGATCGCCTCGCCCATGCGCACCGTGCCGTTCTGGTAGTCATCCAGACGCTTGGCCAGGTCCTTGATGCGCTGGTCTCGCAGCGCATCGCCCTGGGCCTGCTGGGCCGCCAGCTCACGCTGGCGCTTGCTGTAGTTGAGGAAGAACCACAGGCTCAGGGCCCAGAGCAGCGCCAGGAAAACGACAGCAGCCTCGAAAATCAACTCAGATGTTCTCCAGCTCGGACCACTCTTCCTCGGTCATCATTTTGTCCAGCTCGACCAGAATCAGCAGCTCGCCGTTCTTGTTGCACACGCCCTGGATGAACTTGGCCGACTCTTCGTTGCCGACATTCGGCGCGGTCTCGATCTCGGACTGACGCAGGTAGACCACTTCGGCCACGCTGTCGACCAAGATGCCCACCACTTGCTTGTCCGCCTCGATGATGACGATGCGGGTGTTGTCAGTGACTTCGGTCGGCATCAGACCGAAACGCTGACGGGTGTCGATCACCGTGACCACGTTGCCGCGCAGGTTGATGATGCCCAGCACGTAGCTCGGCGCACCAGGCACCGGAGCGATCTCGGTATAGCGCAGGACTTCCTGCACCTGCATGACGTTGATGCCATAGGACTCATTGTCCAGGCGGAAGGTTACCCATTGCAGGATCGGATCTTCGGAACCTTGTGCAGACGACTTTTTCATTCCCCTACCCCTCAAAATCCGCCATTGGCGGTGTGCTCGCTATGGCCACGGCAGTTGTGGCCTTCAGTCATTGGTGTTTGGCATGCATTTGCTTGACGGCGCCGCTGGCGATCAGCTCGGCCAGTTCAGCGACATCGAGCAAGGCGCACATGTGTTCGATCACGGTGCCGGCCAGCCAGGGCCGCTGGCCACGCTGGCTGCGCCACTTGATCTCGGCCGGGTCCAGGCGCAGGGAGCGGCTGACCTGATGCACGGCCAGCCCCCATTCATAGCCCTGGACGGAAATCACGTACTGCAGGCCCTGGCGGAAATCGTCGCGATAGCGGTCGGGCATGACCCAGCGCGCGGTATCCAGGACCTTGAGATTGCCCGCCTGGCACGTAAGGATGCCCAGGAACCAGTCAGGCTGGCCGAACAGCGGCGTCAACTCCTGACCCGCCAGGCTGTAGATCGAGCCCAGGCAGACCAGCGGCACCGCCAGGGTCAGCCCTGCGACATCGAACAGCAAGCACTCGAAGGGCTCTGCCGCCCAGGCCGGGCGACCGTCCACCGTCGCCGGTGGCACAGGAGGATTGGCGGCCGGCAGGTAGACATCCACCAGTGGCGCCACCGGCTCGATTGCCTGGGCCTCGACTGCTGGAGTTTCGGGTTCGACGTTGACGGCCGCAGGCTCCGGCGTCACCTCGACCGGTTTCAGGACCGTTGGCAACACGGCCACTGCACTGGGCTCGGCGAAGGGTCGCGCAACAACTGCTGCTGGGGCGGCCTGACGCTCAGCGTCCCTGGCTTGCTCCTCACGCACCGCGGCGGCGAATTCATCGACGATCGCCTCTTCAGCCGGCGCTTGGGGCGCATCGAGCTCCTCGGTGGCGTCCTGCAACAGGCCATCGAGGTAGGACTGCAAGGCCAATTGCGGCTTGGTGGTGGTCTGCCGTGCTGGGTTCATCAGGCCACCTGCAATGCGGGTTTGTAGGTCAACAGATGCTTGAGCAGTGCCCGGTAGGCGATCAGCCCCCGGCTCTTGCCATCGAACTGCGAAGGTGTGACCCCCGCCCGGCTGGCATCGCGCAGGCGCGTGTCGACCGGGATGTAGCCTTGCCAGACCTGCTCACCATAGCTGTCACGCAAGACCTTGAGCGTGCCAAGAGACGCCTGGGTGCGACGGTCGAACAAGGTCGGCACGATCTGGTAGGGCAGCGCCTGGCGCCGCGAGCGGTTGACCATGGCCAATGTCCCGACCATGCGCTCCAGGCCCTTGACCGCGAGAAACTCGGTTTGCACCGGGATCACCAACTGCTGGCTGGCAGCCAGGGCATTGACCATCAGCACCCCCAAAAGCGGAGGGCTGTCGATCAGGGCGAAGTCGAAATCCTGCCACAGCTGCGCCAGACTCTTGGCGATCACCAGGCCCAAGCCACTCTGCCCCGGCGACTGGCGTTCGAGCACGGCCAATGCGGTGCTCGAAGGCAGCAGCGAGATACGCTCGTCGCTGGTGGGCAGCAACAGTTGTCCTGGCAAGCCCTCGGGCACCGTGCCCTTGTGCAGGAACAGGTCGTAGCAGCTGTGCTCCAGGGCATCAGGGTTGTGCCCGAAGTAGCTGGTCATCGAGCCGTGCGGGTCGAGGTCGACGACGACCACGCGCTTGCCCGCTTCGGCCAGCAACCCGGCCAAGGCGATGGTGGTGGTGGTCTTGCCGACGCCACCTTTTTGATTGGCTACTGCCCAGACTCTCATCGTGCGTTGCTTCCCCCCGCAATGGCCGCCTGCCCTGCCGGGAACGGTTTGAATTCAGTGACGGACAATTGACGGGCTCAGCCCCCAACCGCCGGTGCAGGCGTTGTCGGTGCAGTTTGTGTGCCAGCCCGCCGCAAGGCCGCGTCCGGCGTGGCATTGGCGCTACCGGACCCGGTCAGGCTGCGGCGTACTTCCAGGTTGCGGGAAATCACCAGCACCACTCGACGGTTACGCGCCCGCCCTTCGGCCGTCTCGTTGCTGGCCACCGGCTGGTACTCGCCATACCCCACCGAGGCCATGCGCGCCGGGTTCACACCGTTCATCGCCAGCAGGCGGACGATGCTCGCCGCTCGGGCAGAGGACAGCTCCCAATTGGTCGGGTATTGAGCGGTACGGATCGGCAGGTTGTCAGTGAACCCTTCGACGTGCACCGGGTTGGCGTAAGGCTTGAGGATGTTGGCCACCTTCTCGATGATCGAGAACGCTGTGTCGCTGGGCATGGCGTCACCGCTGCCGAACAGCAGCGATGAGTTGAGCTCGATCTCGACCCACAGTTCGTTGCCGCGCACGGTCATTTGGTCGGATTTGATCAGGTCGCCAAAGGCGTCGCGCACGTCATCGCTAATGGTCTTCAACGGGTCGGCATTGCTCTGGGCAAGGCCTGCGTCGGTTTGCTCGCTGTCCTTGATCAGCGGCTCGGCGGGTTTGACGCTGAGCGGGCGCTCATCGCCGATCGGGATGGGCTTCATGCTGCGCTCAGGGTCGTTGAATACGCCGAGCAGAGCCTGGGAGATGACCTTGTACTTGCCCTCGTTGATCGAGGAGATCGAATACATGACCACGAAGAAGGCGAACAGCAAGGTGATGAAGTCGGCGTACGACACCAGCCAGCGTTCGTGGTTTTCGTGTTCCTCGGTGTGACGACGGCGGGCCATGGCTTACTCCATGAAGCCTTGCAGCTTCAGCTCGATCGAGCGTGGGTTCTCCCCTTCTGCGATCGACAGCAGGCCTTCGAGCAGCATTTCGCGGTAGCGCGACTGGCGCAGCGCGATGGCCTTGAGCTTGTTGGCGATCGGCAGCAGGATCAGGTTGGCGCTGGCCACGCCATAGATGGTGGCGACGAAAGCCACCGCAATGCCATTGCCCAGCTGAGATGGGTCGGCCAGATTGCCCATCACATGGATCAAGCCCATGACCGCGCCGATGATGCCGATGGTCGGCGCATAGCCGCCCATGCTTTCGAACACCTTGGCCGCTTGGATGTCGCGACTCTCCTGGGTCAGGAAGTCGACCTCGAGGATGCTGCGGATCGACTCGGGCTCCGCGCCGTCCACCAGCAGTTGCAGGCCCTTGCGCGCATACGGGTCGGGTTCGGCGTCCGCCACCCCTTCAAGACCCAGCAGGCCTTCCTTGCGCGCGGTCAGGCTCCAGTTGACGACCCGATCGATACCGCCGGGCAGGTCAACGCGCGGCGGGAAGAAAATCCAGCGCAGGATCTGCAATGCCCGCTTGAAGGCCGACAGCGGCGACTGCAGCAGCGCCGCCGCCAGGGTACCGCCCAGCACGATCAACGCCGCCGGGCCGTTGAGCAAGGCACCGACATGGCCGCCTTCCAGGAAGTTGCCGCCGACGATGGCGACGAACGCGAGGATCAGGCCAATCAGGCTCAGGACATCCATCAGACGCACGCCTCGACCAGATGCTTGCCGATCTCGTCCAGGCTGTAAACTGCATCGGCCAGGTTGGCCTTGACGATGGCCATCGGCATGCCATAGATCACGCAGCTGGCCTCATCCTGGGCCCAGACGGTGCTGCCGCCCTGCTTGAGCAGGCGGGCCCCTTCGCGACCGTCAGCGCCCATGCCGGTGAGAACCACAGACAGGACCTTGTCTCCATAGGACTTGGCCGCCGAGCCGAACGTGATATCCACGCAGGGCTTGTAGTTCAGGCGCTCATCGCCCGGCAGGATCTTCACCGCGCCACGGCCGTCGATCATCATCTGCTTGCCGCCAGGGGCCAGCAGGGCCAACCCCGGGCGCAGCATGTCGCCATCCTCGGCTTCCTTGACACTGATCTTGCACAGTTTGTCCAGGCGCTCGGCAAAGGCCTTGGTGAAGGCCGCCGGCATGTGCTGGATCAGCACGATCGGCGCCGGGAAGCTGGCCGGCAGTTGCGTCAGCACCCGCTGCAGCGCCACCGGGCCGCCGGTGGACGTGCCAATGGCGACCAACTTGTAGGGCTTGCGCTTGGGTGCTGGCGAATGGCTGCTGGACGCCGGACGGGCCACAGACGCAGCCGGGGTCGAAACGCGAGCCGTCGAAGGGCTTGCGAAGCTGCTGGTCGGTGCATGGCTGGCAGGCGCAGGCGCCGGGCTCGCCGTCGCGAAACCGCCGAACCGGCGGTTGCTGCGCGAAATGGTGTGGACCTTCTCGCACAGCAACTGCCGGACTTTGTCCGGGTTGCGCGAGATGTCCTCGAAGTTCTTCGGCAGGTAGTCCACCGCGCCGGCATCCAGGGCGTCGAGGGTGACCCGGGCGCCTTCGTGGGTCAGCGAGGAGAACATCAATACCGGCGTCGGGCAGCGCTGCATGATGTGCCGCACTGCCGTGATGCCATCCATCATGGGCATTTCATAGTCCATGGTGATGACATCCGGCTTGAGGGCGATTGCCTGGTCGATCGCTTCCTTGCCATTTGTCGCGGTACCCACGACCTGGATAGTCGGGTCGGCCGAGAGAATTTCCGAGACGCGGCGGCGGAAGAAACCGGAATCATCCACCACCAGGACCTTGACTGCCATAAACACTCCATTAGGCGGCGCAACCGCCAAGGTGCGCCACCGAAATCAAATTCGCCGGGCGGCGTAACGCTTGAGCATGCTCGGCACATCGAGGATCAACGCGATGCGACCGTCGCCGGTGATGGTCGCGCCGGACATGCCCGGGGTGCCCTGGAGCATCTTGCCCAGCGGCTTGATCACCACCTCTTCCTGGCCCACCAGCTGATCGACCACGAAGCCGATACGCTGGGTGCCGACCGACAGGATCACCACGTGGCCTTCGCGCTGCTCCTCATGCACCTGGTCCTGGACCAGCCACCGCTTGAGATAGAACAGTGGCAGCGCCTTGTCGCGCACGATCACCACTTCCTGGCCGTCGACCACGTTGGTGCGCGACAGGTCCAGGTGGAAGATCTCGTTGACGTTGACCAGCGGGAAGGCGAACGCCTGGTTGCCCAGCATCACCATCAAGGTCGGCATTATCGCCAGCGTCAAGGGCACCTTGATGACGATCTTCGAACCCTGGCCCTTGGCCGAGAAGATGTTGATCGAGCCGTTGAGCTGGGAGATCTTGGTCTTGACCACGTCCATGCCCACACCGCGACCGGACACGTCGGAGATCTCGGTCTTGGTGGAAAAGCCCGGCGCGAAGATCAGGTTGTAGCAATCGGATTCGCTCAGGCGATCGGCGGCATCCTTGTCCATCAGGCCCTTTTCGACAGCCTTGGCCCGCAGGATGTTAGGGTCCATGCCCTTGCCGTCGTCGGAGATCGACAGCAGGATGTGGTCGCCTTCCTGCTCGGCCGACAGCACCACGTGGCCGGTCCGTGCCTTGCCGGCGCCTTCGCGCTCCTCGGGCATTTCGATGCCATGGTCGACGGCGTTGCGTACCAAGTGCACCAGCGGGTCGGCCAAGGCCTCGACCAGGTTCTTGTCCAGGTCGGTGTCCTCACCGACCAGCTCCAAGTTGATTTCCTTCTTGAGCTGGCGGGCCAAGTCGCGAACCAGCCGTGGGAAGCGGCCGAAGACCTTCTTGATGGGCTGCATGCGGGTCTTCATGACCGCGGTCTGCAGGTCGGCGGTGACCACGTCGAGGTTGGACACAGCCTTGGACATGGCCTCATCGCCGCTGTTCAGGCCCAGGCGTACCAGACGGTTACGCACCAGCACCAGTTCGCCGACCATGTTCATGATCTCGTCCAGGCGCGCGGTGTCGACCCGCACAGTGGTTTCCGCTTCGCTGGCCGTAGGCTTTTCGGCGGCTGGGGCTGCTGCGCGGGCCGGCGCGGCCGGTTTGGCAGCCGCAGGCTTGGCCACCGGCGCCGGTTCAGGCTTGGCGACAGGCTTGCTGTCGGCCTTGGCCACGGCAGAGGCCGCCACGGCCTCAGGCGCAGCCACGGCCGCGTCACTGGAGAACTTGCCTTTGCCGTGTAGCTGATCCAGCAAAGCTTCGAATTCGTGCTCGGTGATGTCACCACTTTGGGCGCCCGCCTCGACCGAAGCAGGTGCCTGGGCCGTGGCGCCGGGCAGTGCATCGGCGGCGAAGGTGCCCTTGCCGTGCAACTGATCGAGCAACGCTTCGAATTCATCGTCGGTGATTTCATCGCTGCTCGGCGCCGCGACGCTGTCAGCCGACACAGGCGCAGGCGTCTGGGCAGAAAACTGGCCTTTGCCATGCAACTGATCGAGCAGCGACTCGAACTCGGCATCGGTGATCTCGTCGCTGTCGCTTCCCGCGACCTCACCCTGCAGCTGTTCGGTAGCCTCGGCCTGGGCCTTCACCGCATCGAGCGAGTCGAGCAGTTGTTCGAACTCGCTATCGGTGATGTCGGGCTCGACCGCAGGCTCGGCTTCGGCGACGGCTGGAGCCTGGGCCGCAGGCGCTGGGGCCTCGGCACCGGCCGGCTCGGCCAGACGCGACAGTGCGGCCAGCAACTCCGGCGTGGCCGGGGTAATGTCGCTGCGCTCGCGCACCTGGCCAAACATGCTGTTGACCGTATCCAGTGCCTCGAGCACCACATCCATCAATTCCGCATCGACCCGGCGCTCACCTTTGCGCAGGATGTCGAACACGTTCTCGGCGATATGGCAGCACTCCACCAGCTCATTGAGCTGAAGGAAGCCGGCGCCCCCTTTTACAGTGTGAAAACCGCGGAAGATCGCATTGAGCAGGTCCGCATCTTCCGGTCGGCTTTCCAGCTCGACCAATTGCTCGGACAGTTGCTCGAGGATTTCGCCGGCCTCTACCAGGAAATCCTGGAGGATTTCTTCATCGGCGCCGAAGCTCATTGAACGTGCTCCCTAAAAACCCAGGCTGGACAGCAAATCGTCGACGTCGTCCTGACCGGACACGACATCTTCACGCTTATCGGCATGAATCTGCGGACCTTCACCCCGAGTCGGATGTTTTTCTTGATCTTTTTCAGCACGCAGCTGCTGGTGGTCATGTTCGATACCGGCAAAACGGTCGACCTGGCTGGCCATCAGCACGAGCTTGAGCAGATTGCTTTCGACTTCGGTGACCAGCGCGGTCACCCGTTTGATCACCTGACCGGTGAGGTCTTGGTAGTCCTGGGCCAGGAGAATGTCGTTGAGATGGCCAGCGACCTTGCGGTTCCCCTCGGCGCTTTGCGTCAGGAAACTGTCGACGCGCTTGACCAGATCACGAAACTCCGGCGCTGCGACTTCACGGCGCATGAAGCGCTGCCAGTCGGTGCTCAGATTCTGGGCCTCGGCCTGCAGGTCGTTGAGCAGCGGCGTGCTCGCCTCCACCAGGTCCATGGTGCGGTTGGCCGCGCCTTCGGTGAGCTTGACCACGTAGGACAAGCGCTCGGTGGCGTCGGTGATCTGCGACACTTCCTCGGCCTGCGGCATGCGCGGGTCGATCTGGAAGCTGACGATCGCACTGTGCAGCTCGCGGGTGAGCTTGCCGACTTCCTGGTACAGGCCGCGGTCGCGGGTCTGGTTCAGCTGGTGGATCAGCTGCACCGCCTCGCCGAACCGGCCGTGCTCGAGGCTCTCGACCAGTTCCTGGGCGTGTTTCTTCAGGGTCGACTCGAACTCCCCCAACGATGTGTTCATTTGCTCCATGGCGCCCCCTGACGTGACTCAGCCGTTGACGCGTTCGAAGATCTTTTCGATCTTCTCCTTGAGCACCTGGGCGGTGAAGGGCTTGACCACATAGCCGTTGACCCCGGCCTGGGCCGCTTCGATGATCTGGTCGCGCTTGGCTTCAGCGGTCACCATCAACACCGGCATACCCTTGAGGCGGTCATGGGCACGGACCTTGCGCAGCAGGTCGATGCCGGACATGCCAGGCATGTTCCAGTCGGTCACGAGGAAGTCATAGTGGCCGTTTTCCAGCATCGGCAACGCCGTGGTGCCGTCGTCGGCCTCCTCGGTGTTGGTGAAGCCCAGGTCACGCAACAGGTTCTTGATGATCCGCCGCATCGTCGAAAAGTCGTCAACGATGAGGATTTTCATGTCTTTGTTCAATTAGACCTCCAAGCAGTCTTAAACGCGCCCGGCCCCCGGACGCGCATTCAATCAATTCGGTACAACATCCAACGACGGTGGCGAACCCTGGCTCAACGTGCCCGCCATTCCCCGAGACGGCTGCGCAGGCGCGCGGCGCACTGGCTGTGCAACTGGCTGACACGCGACTCGCTGACCCCAAGCACCTCACCGATTTCCTTGAGGTTCAGCTCTTCGTCGTAGTACAGCGCCAGCACCAGACGCTCACGCTCCGGCAGGTTGGCGATGGCTTCGGTCAGCGCGGCCTGGAAGCGCTCGTCTTCCAGGTCCCGCGAAGGTTCCAGCTGGCCACTGGCGCCATCCTCGTGCAGCCCTTCGTGCTCGCCGTCCTGCAGGAGGTCGTCGAAGCTGAACAGGCGACTGCCCAGGGTGTCGTTCAGAATCCCGTAATAATCATCGAGACTCAATTGGAGTTCGGCAGCAACTTCATGATCTTTAGCGTCGCGACCGGTTCTGGCCTCCACGGCGCGTATCGCGTCGCTGACCATGCGGGTGTTGCGATGTACCGAACGCGGCGCCCAATCCCCCTTGCGTACCTCATCGAGCATGGCCCCACGAATGCGGATGCCGGCGTAGGTTTCGAAGCTCGCGCCCTTGCTGGCATCGTATTTGTTGGCCACTTCCAGCAAGCCGATCATGCCCGCCTGGATCAGGTCCTCGACCTGTACGTTGGCCGGCAGGCGCGCCAGCAAGTGATAGGCAATGCGCTTGACCAGAGGGGCATAACGTTCGACCAGTTCGTACTGGGCATCACGCGCCGCCCGGCTGTACATCTTGAAACCGCTCGCATTCATAGTACCGGTCCTGCGCTGGTAGGCTGCACCAGACGCTCGACGAAAAACTCCAGGTGCCCGCGCGGGTTGGCAGGCAGCGGCCAGCTGTCGACCTTCTGCGCGATGGCCTTGAAGGCCAGCGCACACTTGGATCGAGGGAAGGCCTCATAGACCGCCCGCTGCTTCTGCACCGCCTTGCGTACACATTCGTCGTAAGGCACGGCACCGACGTATTGTAAGGCGACGTCCAGGAAGCGATCCGTGACCTTGGTCAACTTGGCAAACAGGTTGCGCCCTTCCTGCGGGCTCTGCGCCATGTTGGCCAGGACCCGGAAGCGGTTCATGCCGTAATCGCGGTTGAGCAGCTTGATCAAGGCGTAGGCATCGGTGATCGAGGTCGGCTCGTCGCAGACCACCAACAGCACCTCCTGCGCGGCGCGCACGAAGCTCACCACCGAGTCCCCGATTCCCGCGGCGGTATCGATCACCAGCACATCGAGGTTGTCGCCGATCTCGCTGAACGCCTGGATCAGCCCGGCATGCTGGGCTGGCGCCAGGTGCACCATGTTCTGGGTGCCGGAGGCGGCCGGCACGATGCGCACACCGCCTGGCCCCTGCAACAGCACATCGCGCAGCTCGCAGCGCCCTTCGATGACATCGGCCAGGGTGCGCTTGGGCGACAGCCCCAGCAGGACGTCGACGTTGGCCAGGCCCAGGTCGGCATCCAGCAACATGACCCGGCGGCCGAGCTCGGCCAGCGCCAGGGACAGGTTCACTGAAACGTTGGTCTTGCCCACGCCACCTTTACCGCCGGTCACGGCGATCACCTGTACGGGATGCATGCTACCCATGTTTGTTCTTTACCTTGTCTCGGGGCCCAGGCCACATCAGGAGCTGAACACGACGCTCAGGATGCAGGTACTTTGCGCTGTCCATTCGTCAACCCGCACGCTTGCCTGGGTTGTGGTAGAGATCAGCGAACATGTCGGCCATCGCCTCTTCGCTGGGCTCGTCCTGCATCTGCACACTGACCGCACGGCTGACTAACTGATGTTTGCGCGGCAGTTGCAGGTCGTCAGGAATGCGCGGTCCATCGGTCAGATAGGCCACGGGCAATTCGTGACTGATGGCAAGGCTCAGCACTTCGCCGAGGCTGGCCGTTTCATCAAGCTTGGTCAGGATGCAGCCGGCCAGGCCACAGCGCTTGTAGCTGTGGTAGGCGGCGGTCAGCACCTGCTTCTGGCTGGTGGTGGCCAGTACCAGGTAGTTCTTGGCGGCGATGCCGCGTCCGGCCAGGCTCTCCAGTTGCAGCCGCAGGGCCGGGTCGCTGGCCTGCAGGCCTGCGGTGTCGATCAGCACCACGCGCTTGCGCAACAGCGGATCGAGCGCCTGGGCCAAGGACTGGCCCGGGTCGACATAGGTAACCGGCACATTGAGGATGCGCCCCAATGTCTTGAGCTGCTCTTGGGCGCCAATGCGGAAGCTGTCCATGCTCACCAGCGCCAGATGCTGGGCGCCGTATTTGAGCACGTAGCGCGCCGCCAGCTTTGCCAACGTGGTGGTCTTGCCCATACCAGCCGGACCGACCATGGCGATCACACCGCCCTCTTCGATCGGCTCGATCTCGGGGACCTGGATCATCCGTGCCAGGTGGGCCAAGATCATGCGCCAGGCGTGGCGCGGGTCTTCGATCTCGCCGGCAAGCTCGAGTGCTTCGCGAGCGATCGGGCCCGACAGGCCGATACGCTGCAAGCGACGCCAAAGGTTGGCCTGCTGCGGCTTGTTGCCCTGCAGTTGGCTCCAGGCCAGGGATCCGAGCTGGACTTCGAGCAATTCGCGCAGGCCCGACAGCTCCGAGCGCATGGCATCGAACAGACGCGGATCGACCGGTGCCGGCGCTGGAGCCGCAACCTGCGCCGGCGCGTCAACCTGTGGCTCGACCAGTGGCTCGGAGGCGGTCAACGACAATCCGGCGAACAATTGGCGATTGCCGATCTCGTCGCTTTCGTTGCGTGTGCTCAGTTCGGCCTGGGCGGTGGCGATGCGCGTCTGGGTTTTGCGCAGCTCGTCCTCGAGTTCGATGTTCGGCACGCGTGGGGCCAGGGCGGACAGCTTGTAGTCCAGCGCGGCCGTCAACTCGACACCGCCGGCGATGCGCCGGTTGCCGATGATGGCGGCGTCGGAGCCAAGCTCATCCCGGACCAGCTTCATGGCCTGACGCATATCGGCGGCGAAAAAACGCTTAACTTGCATAACCCACTACCTCAGCCGTTGGGGCCCACGGTGGCAACGATGGTGACTTGCTTGTTGTCAGGTATTTCCTGATACGCCAGAACATGCAAATTCGGTACAGCCAGGCGACCGAAGCGCGACAGCATGGCGCGGATCGGGCCGGCGACCAGAAGAATGGCCGGCAGGCCTTGCATCTCCTGACGCTGGGCCGCTTCGATCAGCGATCGCTGCAGCTTCTCGGCCATGCTCGGCTCCAGGAGAACACCGTCTTCCTGGCCTTGCCCGGCCCTTTGCAGACTATTGAGCAAAATCTGTTCCAACCTTGGTTCGAGGGTGATCACAGGCAGCTCGGACTCAACGCCGACAATGCTTTGCACGATGGCGCGACACAATCCGACGCGCACTGCCGCCACCAGCGCGGCGGTATCTTGACTCTTGCCAGCATTGTTGGCGATTGCCTCGGCGATACTGCGGATGTCCCGCACCGGCACCTGCTCGGCCAACAACGCCTGCAGGACCTTGAGCAAGCCTGACAACGAAATGACACCCGGTACCAGCTCCTCGGCAAGTTTAGGCGAACCTTTGGCCAATACTTGCAACAGTTGCTGGACCTCTTCATGGCCGATCAGTTCATGGCAATGTTTCTGCAGGATCTGGTTGAGGTGGGTGGCCACCACCGTGCTGGCGTCGACCACGGTGTAGCCCAGCGACTGGGCCTGGGCACGCTGCCCGACATCGATCCACACCGCCTCA
This sequence comes from Pseudomonas guariconensis, assembly GCF_900102675.1. GTDB lineage: Bacteria > Pseudomonadota > Gammaproteobacteria > Pseudomonadales > Pseudomonadaceae > Aquipseudomonas > Aquipseudomonas guariconensis. The sequence goes on along the minus strand of NZ_FMYX01000008.1, from coordinate 201,249 downwards.
AGACCAAACGCCGGGTCGCGCGCAGCGATACCGTTGAGCGTGCCGAAGACCTGGCCCGGGTTGATGGCCAGCTCCCGGTCCGGATAGATCTCCGCCTCAGCCAGGATCACCCCCATCAAGGTGAGGCGATAGGCGCTCGGCTGCAGGTCCAGGTTGTCGCGAATATGCACAGTGGGCATGAGAAAGCCCAGGTCCTGGGACAGCTTCTTGCGCACCCCCTTGATCCGCGCCAACAGCTGGCCACCCTGGTTGCGGTCCACCAGCGGAATCAGGCGATAACCGACCTCAAGGCCGATCATGTCGATTGGCGTCACATCGTCCCAACCCAGTTCCTTGGTTTCCAAGGCACGCTGGGGCGATGGCAGCAGGTCCTGCTGGCGCTGCGCTTCTTCCTGGGCCTTGAGCTTGGCCTGTTGCTGACGACGCCAGACCAGGTAGGCACCGCCCCCGGCCGCCGCGCCAAGCCCCAGGAAGGCGATATGCGGCATGCCCGGAACCAAGCCCATGACGATCATCAGCGCCGCCGAAACAGCCAACGCTTTGGGCGAGTCGAACATCTGCCGATTGATCAGCTTGCCCATGTCCTCGGAACTGGAGGCTCGGGTCACCATGATCGCGGCGGCGGTGGACAGCAGCAGCGAGGGCAACTGCGCCACCAAACCGTCACCGATGGTCAGCAAGGCGTAGACCTTGCCCGCCTCGCCGGCCGACATGCCATGCTGCAGGATACCGATGAGCATGCCGCCGATAAGGTTGATGAACAGGATCAGCAGCCCGGCGATGGCGTCGCCGCGAACGAACTTGCTGGCACCGTCCATGGAGCCATAGAACTCGGCTTCCTGGGCGACTTCGGCGCGTCGGGCCTTGGCCTGAGCCTGGTCGATCAGGCCCGCATTGAGGTCGGCGTCGATCGCCATCTGCTTGCCAGGCATCGCGTCAAGGGTGAAACGTGCGCTCACCTCGGAAATGCGCCCGGCGCCCTTGGTGACCACGACGAAGTTAATGATCATGAGGATGGCGAACACCACCGCACCGACCACGTAGTTGCCGCCGATCACCACCTCGCCGAAGGCCTGGATCACCTTGCCCGCAGCACCGTGGCCTTCCTGGCCGTGGAGCATGACCACACGCGTGGAGGCCACGTTCAGGGCAAGACGCAGCAAGGTTGCCACGAGCAGGATGGTGGGAAACGCAGCGAAGTCCAGCGGGCGCAGGGCGTATACGCAGACCAGCAGGACGACGATCGACAGGGCGATGTTGAAGGTGAAGAAAACGTCGAGCAGGAACGGTGGAATCGGCAACATCATCATTGCCATCATCACCAGCAGCAACAGCGGCACGCCCAGGTTGCCCCGGCCGAGACCAGCCAGGTTGTTTCGGGCGCTGTTGATTAACTGAGTGCGATCCACCGCAAATCCTCTTCAAGCAAAACTTTGACGCCTGAATGGGCGTTTGGCGCTGCCTTTGCAAGAAGCCTTCCAACTTTTGAGTTGGGCCTTTTTTGGGGGAGTTTTCTGGATCGTGTGTGTATCCAGTTTTCTGGGGGTGGCGCTTTTCGCCTGCTCCGGCCCTTTCGCGGGTAAACCCGCGAATAGGCCCAACAGCTCACCGCCACGAGCGGGGCGAATGCTGAGGCGCAGCGGCTTTGGTTACTTTGACCAAGACCAAGTGACCCGCCGTAAGGGCGCAAAGGTGAATCAGCGTCGACACATCAAACGGATATGCCCACAAGCCCCAACACCAACCAATGCAACCTAAAGCAACTCACCGATCACGCCGCAAATCCGGCGGAATCGGCAAATCAGGCTTCAAAGGCTCCGGCGCCTTGCCCTTCCCCGCCCGGTATTGCCGGATCTGGAACACATAAGCCAGCACCTGCGCCACCGCCAGGTACAACCCCGCCGGAATCTCCTGCTCAAGCTCGGTGGAGTAGTAGATCGCCCGCGCCAACGCCGGCGACTCAAGGATCTGCACCTGGTGCTCAACCCCGATCTCGCGGATCTTCAACGCGATGAAGTCCGTCCCCTTGGCCAGCAGCAAAGGCGCCACACCACCCGACTCCGGGTCGTACTTGAGCGCCACGGCATAGTGCGTGGGGTTGGTGATGATCACATCGGCATCGGGCACCGCCGCCATCATGCGCCGCTGCGAGGCTTCGCGCTGCAACTGACGGATCCGTTGCTTGACCTCAGGCTTGCCTTCCGAATCCTTGTATTCGTCCTTCACTTCCTGCTTGGTCATCTTCAACTTGTTATGCGCCTGCCAAATTTGGAACGGCACATCCACCACCGCGATCAACAACAACCCGGCAGCCATCCACAATGCACTCCACCCGACCACCTGGACGCTATGGATGATGGCTTGATCAAGCGGCTCATTGGCGATCGCCAACAACGCCTCACGATCATTGGACAACACCGCCAGTGCCACCAGCAGGATCACGAAGAATTTGGCAAGGGCCTTGAGCAGCTCAGTCAGCGCATTGAGGGAGAACATGCGTTTGATACCCGACAACGGGTTCATGCGACTGAACTTCGGCTGCAACAAACTTCCAGAGAACAGAAAACCGCCCAGAGCGATCGGCGCGATGAAGGAAATCACGAACAGCAGGATCAACACTGGCTGCACCGCCCAGATCGCCATCTTGCCCGAGGCCAGGAGCAACCCTCCCATGGCGCTTTCGTCCACCACCATCTCCCGGGTGAGACTAAAACTCAAACGCATCAGATCCATGAGCGTTTCCGCCAGAAACCCACCGAATGCCAACAAACTGCCCGCACCGGCAAGGGTCACCGCTACCGTGTTGAGTTCCTTGGAACGGGCCACCTCGCCCTTTTCACGCGCATCGCGCCGGCGTTTGTCGGTGGGCTCTTCTGTCTTGTCCTGACCGCTTTCGCTCTCTGCCATGCTCAGCGCGCCCTTGCCAGCTCACGCAGCCATTGCAGCGCCTCGCTGGCCAACAATTGATAATGGGAAAGCATGTCGGCCAAGGCGATCCAAAAGATGACCATGCCCAATACCAAGGTCAGCGGAAAGCCAATGGAGAAGATGTTCAGTTGGGGCGCCGCGCGTGACATTACGCCAAAAGCGATATTGATGACCAACAGCGCGGTAATCGCCGGCAACACCAACAGCAAGGCGGCGCCCAGCACCCAACTCAACCGTCCGGCCATCTCCCAGAAATGATTGACTACCAACGCACTGCCCACCGGCAAGGTAGTAAAGCTCTCGGTCAGCACTTCGAACACCACCAAGTGTCCGTTCATCACCAGGAACAACACGCTGACCAACATTGTCATGAATTGGCTGACGACCGCCACGTTGACACCATTGGCAGGATCAACCATAGAGGCAAATGCCATACCCATCTGCACAGCGATGATCTGCCCCGCTACCACGAATGCCTGAAAGAGCATTTGCAGGGCAAGCCCGAACACTGCACCGACGATGATCTGTTCCCCACACAGCAACATGCCACGCAAGCTCAACGGGTCGAATTCTGGCAATGGCGGCAATCCCGGCACGATAACAACCGTGATAGCCAAGGCAGCGTAGAGGCGGATGCGCGCGGGCAGCATCCGTGTGCCAAAAATCGGCATGGTCATCAGAACCGCCGTCACTCTGAACAACGGCAGGATGAACGTGGCGACCCAAGTGCCAATCTGACTGTCGGTCAGCTCCAGCATGGCCGCATCAACCAATCAGCTGCGGAATGCTGGTGTACAGGCGATTGAAATACTCCATGAAACGCTGCAGGAGCCAAGGCCCGACGACAATCAGGGTCACCAGCATCACCAGCAGGCGCGGCAGGAAACTGAGCGTCTGTTCGTTGATCTGGGTCGCCGCCTGGAACATCGCCACCACCAGACCGACCAGCAGGCTTGGCACTACCAGGATGGCCACCATCATGGCCGTCATCCAGAGGGCATCGCGGAACAAATCCAAGGCTACTTCAGGTGTCATACAGGGCTCTCCTTGATGGCCTCAGACGCCACCGAAACTGCCGGCCAGGGTACCCATGATCAACGCCCAGCCATCGACCAGGACGAACAGCATGATCTTGAACGGCAGCGAGATGATCAGCGGCGAGAGCATCATCATGCCCATGGCCATCAGCACGCTGGCCACCACCATGTCGATGATCAAGAACGGAATGAAGATCATGAAGCCGATCTGGAACGCGGTCTTGAGCTCCGAGGTGACGAACGCCGGTACCAGGATGGTCAATGGCGCCTGTTCAGGGCTGGCGATGTCGGTGCGTTTGGACAGGCGCACGAACAGGTCCAGGTCGCTTTGCCGGGTCTGGGCCAGCATGAAGTCCTTCAGCGGCCCCTGGGCCTTGTCGATGGCTTGCTGGGCGGTCATCTGCTCGTTCAGGTAGGGCTGGATGGCGTCCTGGTTCACCCGGTCGAACACCGGGGCCATGATGAACAGCGTCAGGAACAACGCCATGCCGGTCAGCACCTGGTTCGAAGGCGTCTGCTGCAGGCCCAGGGCCTGACGCAGGATGGAAAAGACAATGATGATGCGGGTGAAGCTGGTCATCAGGATGACGAACGCCGGAATGAAACTCAGCGCCGTCATGATCAGCAGGATTTGCAGGCTGACCGAATACTCCTGCTGGCCGTCCGCCCCATTGGACAGGGTGATGGCCGGAATCGACAGCGGGTCGGCAGCCAAGGCCATCGGCGCAGCCAGCAGCAGCGCCAGGGTCAACAATGAGCGCAATGCGCCGGTCATCACTTCTTGTCCTTCTGATCCTTGCCCATCAGCTCGAGCAGCCGCTGGGCGAACTCCGGCGTGGCCGGGCGGGCACTGGCGGGCACCTCCACAGGCTCGGCCAACACATGCAATGCCTCGATGTTGCCGGGCGAGTGACCGATGAGGATCTGCTCCTTGCCCACCTGCACCAGCAGCAGGCGGTCACGCGGGCCGATCGTCCGGCTGCCGACGATATCGATCACCTGCCCACCGCGCGGTGTCGCGCCCTGCATGCGGCGCAGCAACCAGGCAAGGGCGAAGATCAGGCCGACCACCAGCAACAGGCCGAAGACCATCTGTGCCAACTGCCCGCTGAGGCTGCCGGGTGCGGCCGCAGCGGGTGCCGCTGCCTGGGTGGCCGCGATCACCGTCTCGCTGACGAGCAATGCGCCGAAGGCCATCACGGCCCGCATCGACCCCTTCACTCAGCGCAGCTTCTTGATGCGTTCGCTGGGGCTGATCACGTCGGTCAGGCGGATGCCGAACTTCTCGTTGACCACCACCACCTCGCCGTGGGCGATCAAGGTGCCGTTGACCAGCACGTCCAACGGCTCGCCCGCCAGGCGATCAAGCTCGATCACCGAGCCCTGGTTGAGCTGCAGCAAGTTGCGGATGCTGATTTCGGTGCTGCCCACTTCCATGGAAATGTTCACCGGGATATCCAGGATCACATCCAGGTTCGGCCCCTCGAGGCTGACGTTTTCATTGGGCTTGGGGGAGCTTGCGAACTCTTCCATCGGCAGGCGGCCGGCGCCGGACTTGCCGCTGTCGGCAGCCAGCAGTGCATCGATGTCGGCCTGGCCGGCGTCGCCGGTTTCCTGCAGGGCGGCAGCCCACTCATCGGCCAGAGCCTGTTCCTCCGGGGAGGTGATTTCGTTTTCGTTAGCCATGATGTCCTCGACAGGCATTCAATTCGGAAGGAGCGACCGGCACGCCGTCAGCGACGTTCGATCGGGTCGATGATCTGCAGCGACAAGGTGCCCTTGTGCGAGCCCAGGCGCGCCTTGAACGACGGCACGCCGTTGGCGCGCAGCACCAGGTGCTCGGGCAACTCGACGGGGATCACATCGCCCGGCTGCATGTGCAGGATGTCGCGCAGCTTGAGCTGACGGCGGGCCACGGTGGCCGAGAGCGGCACGCTGACATCGAGCACGTCTTCGCGCAGGGCCTTGACCCAACGCTCGTCCTGGTCGTCCAGGTCGGACTGGAAGCCCGCATCGAGCATCTCGCGCACCGGTTCGATCATCGAGTACGGCATGGTCACGTGCAGGTCGCCGCCACCGCCGTCCAGTTCGATATGGAACGTCGAGACCACCACCGCCTCGCTCGGGCCGACGATGTTGGCCATGGCCGGGTTGACCTCGGAGTTTATGTACTCGAAGTTGATCGGCATGATTGCCTGCCAGGCTTCCTTGAGGTCGACGAAGGCCTGGTCGAGCACCATGCGCACCACGCGCAGCTCGGTGGGCGTGAATTCACGACCTTCGATCTTGGCGTGACGGCCATCGCCACCGAAGAAGTTGTCCACCAGCTTGAACACCAGCTTGGCGTCGAGGATGAACAACGAAGTGCCGCGCAGCGGCTTGATCTTGACCAGGTTCAGACTGGTCGGGACATACAGCGAATGCACGTACTCGCCGAACTTCATCACCTGCACGCCGCCGACCGCCACGTCGGCGGAGCGACGCAGCAGGTTGAACATGCTGATGCGGGTATAGCGGGCGAAGCGTTCGTTGATCATCTCCAGGGTCGGCATGCGTCCGCGGACGATCCGATCCTGGCTGGTCAGGTCATAGCTTTTGACGCCACCGGGCTCGGCGGCGCTTTCGGTTTGTACCAGACCATCATCGACGCCATGCAACAGGGCGTCGATCTCATCCTGGGACAGCAGGTCCTGCACGGCCATTTCGGGCTCCTACTGCAATACGAAATTGGTGAACAGCAGCTGGTCCACGACCGGCTTGCCGACTTCCTTCTGCGCCACTTCCTGCACCACCGCGGTGGCCTTCTGGCGCAGCATCTCCTGGCCTACCGGGCTGCTGGCCAGGGTGTCGAAACCTTGTCCCGAGAACATCATGACCAGGTTGTTGCGGATCACAGGCATGTGCACCTTGAGTGCGTCCAGGTCGGCCTGGTTGCGCCCCTGCATGGTGATGCTCACCTGCATGTAGCGCTGGCGGCCGTTCTGGTTGAAATTGACCACGAAAGCCGGCGCCAGCGGCTCATAGATCGCCGCCGCCTTGACGTTGGCCTGGGCAGGATCGACAGCGGGTGCCGACTCGCTCTTGTGCATGACGAACCACGTGGCGCCCACCGACAGGCCTACGGCCAGCAGCAATGCGAGCACCAGCAGGAGGATCAGCTTGAGTTTGCCTTTAGTGGCGGGGTCTTTGACTGCTTCGCTCTTCGCCATGCCAATAATCCGTCGTCCATCGGGGTTTCAAAGAAGGATGACGTGGCTTGAGCAAGTGTTATGCCAGATTTGAGCCGAGCGGGAGCAACCGACAAGCGTAGGAGCTGGTGACGGCCTGAGATGGGCTGCGCCGCAGCCCTCAGGCGTAGTAATCGACGGCGCTGTCGCCGATCACCACCTGATGTTCGACCGGCTGTGCACCATCGGCCAGTTCACCATCGTCCTCGCCACCGGCCGTGGCGCGCCGCGCCGCGACCCCGGACAGGTTCGAGCCCTCCTGCTGAGCCTGCTGTTGCTGCTGGCCGCGGGATTGATCGGCAACGTTGACATCAGGCTGGGCCAGACCCTGCTGGGCGAACAGTTCGCGCAGGCGATGCACCTGACTGTCCAGAGCGTCACGCACCCCGGCGTGACCACTGATGAAGGTGACCTGGGTAGACTGATCCGCCGCGACATTGACGCGGATGTCCAGGCGGCCCAACTCGGCGGGTTCGAGTTGAATGTCTGCGGACTTGAGGTTCTGGCTGGACAGGTACATGACGCGATTCACCAATCCTTCGGCCCAGGCGTTCTGGTTCATCGGCAGCGGCTGATGCAGTGGGCTGGGCGGTACGGCATTGGCGGTCTTGGGCGTTGCGGCCTGGGTCAGGCTGGCCAGGCGATTGGCGAAGTCGTCGACCCGCGTGTCGCTGCTGGCGCTCTTGGTATCCTTCAAGCCGTTATCGAGCAGCTCGCTGAAGGCTTTGTCACCTGGCTGCGAGGTGTCGCCTTCAGCTTGCGGTTTGTCGATCAGGCTCGCCAAGGTATTGACGGCTACCTGCCCATCGTCGGGCTGGCCGCTGTCACTTTGACTGGTGGGCGCCGCATGGGCGGAGGTCGTCCCTTTGGCCTGTGCACTTTGTTCCAGGGCCAGGCGCAAGGTCGGCAGGTTGGCCAACGGATCGGCCGCAGGGTCGAAATCCTCCACGGCCGGCGCCTGCTCCGACGGCGTCTCGACAGGCGCGGCCTGAGGCTGCACCGCGGCCTGCAGCACAGGCGCCACTGCCTCTGCCTGCGCCTGAATCAATTGCGCGCCAGGCTGGGCATCGGTGACCTGCCCGGCCACGAGGCTGGCATCGAGCAAGCTCGATTCGCTGCTGTCGCTGGTTTGATCGACCATTGGCAAGCTTTTGCCGCCATCGGCAACCGGCTGCGTATCGGCAGGCTCGGTCTTGCCGTCGATCGCACTGTCGGATTTGTCCTTGGCCTTGGCTTGGGTCGCCTTGTCATCACGCCCCTGGCGGGCCATGACCTGATCGAAGCCCCCCGTCTGGGAGCCCGCCGCCTGCGGCTTGTCCGCCGTCTGAGCAGCCGCGCGCGATGGCTTGCTCACCACACTGGCTTGCAGCAAAGGATTGGATGCGACAGGCATTGAAAGGTCTCCGCGCCGAATAATCGTGAATCGTCCAGGCAAAGACAGGCAAAAGTCGCGCCAGGTTGCTTCAACCTGCGGAAATACGCGCGCGCTCGGCGCGGTAGAAGCGCTGAACCTCGAGATACTCCTGGTCGATCCGGTTGATCAGGTCCTCGATGCCATACAGAGAATGCTTTCGCACACGCTCCTCCAACTGCCGACACAGCTCGGCCAGGCCCACCGCGCCCATGTTGCCGCTGCTGCCCTTGAAGCTGTGGGCCGCCAAGCCCAGCTCCTCGGCGCTGCGGGCCCCGTGCAATTGGTCTAGGCGGCGCTCGGAGTCTTCCAGAAAAGTCTCGAGCAATTGCAGATACCCCTCCTCCATGACCTCTTGCAGGTCACTGAGGATCTTCGGGTCGATATGCATGTCAGCCACTTGCTCACTCCTTTGATCAAGTCCATGGGGCCTGCTTGCGCAGGGTCCGGCGCCAGCTGCTCACCAACAGAATACCACCCGCGCACAACGTCCACCCTCAAGCCACTCGGCGCTCTGGCTGAGGCTGCGCACCAGGTTCAGTCCGCGCCCGCTCAACCCCTGGGCCTGCCGCTGGCCGGACAGCACCTGGGCAACGTCGAATCCCAGGCCGCTGTCGCGTACGTCGATCTTCAGACGCCCGCCCCTGGCCCAGGGTTCAACTTCCAGATCGATTCGCACGAAGCCGTCATCCTGTCGCGCCAAGCGAAGGCTACGCTCGCGGTAGTAGTCGGCAAATCCTTGGGCGTCGTGCTTGAGACGCGAATCCAGGCCAAGCACCCCATGTTCCAGGGCGTTGGCGTACAACTCGCTCAGGACTGTGTGCAACAGGCCACCGTTTGGCCGCAGGCCATGGATCTCCTGCAGCAGTTGAACGAGGTATGGCACGGGATTGAAACGTTTCAAGCTTTCGCCACGCAATTCGAAGTGCAACGACCAATGCAACGGACCAGATCGGCTGACCTCGCTGTCGGGCACGGCCGCTGGCGCCTGCCACTGGGGCTCGACCATGGACACGTCACACAGGCTGATATCGTCCCGGGGGCGCCCGCCAAAATGCTCCAGTGCTTGCATCAGCTCCGGCAGCAACTGCGCCGGATCGCGATTGGCGCGCAGCACCTGCTCCAGGCGCTGCACGCCGAATAACCGCTCCTGGTCATCGCAGGTATCGACCACGCCATCGGAAAGCAGCAAAAGCCGCTCGCCCACCGCCAGCGGCAACACCTCGGTGCTGTCATCGAAGCGCTCTGGCGAGAGGATGCCCAGTGGCAGGTGCCTCGATTGCAGCGTGGCCAGCACCTCTCCTGTAGCGGACAAACGGTAACCATCCGGCATGCCGCCGTTCCAGACCTCCACCGTGCCACGTTGATAGCTCAGGTCGAGCATCAGGGCGCAGCAGAACATGTCCACTGGCAGGATGTGCTTGAGCTTGGCGTTCATCTCCCGCAGCGTTTCTGCGACACCATGGCCCTTGGCGGCCATGCCGTAGAACACCTCGGCCAAAGGCATGGCGCCAATCGCGGCGGGCAAGCCATGACCGGTAAAGTCGCCCAGCAGCACATGCAGGTTGCCGTTGGGGGTATAGGCCGCCAGCAACAGGTCGCCATTGAACAGCGCGTAGGGAGATTGCAGGTAGCGAATGTTGGGCGCGCGTAGGCATCCGGCATGGGCCACCTTGTCGAACACCGCCTTGGCGACCCGTTGCTCGTTGAGCAGGTGATGATGATGCCGGGCGATCTGGTCTCGCTGCTCGAGCACCGTGGCATGCAACCGACGCAGCCGATCCATGGCGCGGATCTTGGCGCCGAGGATCACCGCGCTGTAGGGCTTGGCCATGAAGTCGTCGCCGCCGGCTTCCAGGCAGCGCACCAAGGCGTCCTGCTCGTTGAGCGAGGTGAGAAAGATGATCGGCACCAGCGCTTCGCCGGCCAGCGCCTTGATCCGACGCGCCGCCTCGAAACCGTCCGTCACCGGCATCAGCGCATCGAGCAGCACCAGCTGCGGCCGCCGTTCGGCGAACAGCGCCACGGCCTGCTCGCCGTTTTCCGCGGTGAACACTTCATGACCCTGGCGCCGGACGATCTGCGCCAGCAACAACCGGTCTGCCGCACCGTCTTCGGCGATCAGCACGCTCAGCGCCCGTTCGGCCGGCATGGCGACGCTCAACTGATATCGAACAGTTTTTCGAAATTGGAGATGGCGAGGATCTTGCGCACGTCAGGGCTGGTGTTGATCACGCTGATGCAGGCGTCTTCACCGCCCTCATGGTCGCGCAGCAACAGCAGCATGCCCAATGCCGAGCTGTCCAGGTAAGTGGCGTCCTTGAGGTCCACGACCACTGAGTCAGGGCGGACGGGTTGTCGTTCGTAGGCATTGCGAAATTCTTGATGCCTGCCGAAGTCAAACCGCCCTTTGACGGTGATCGTGAGTTTTTTCTCGTCCTGTGAAAAATCGGATTCGACAGCCATGCCAGCGATTCCTTCGATGATGATGGCGAATGCGATCCTAGTAGGTTTAGCAGGCGCTACCGGCAATCGCAAATTGGCGCAGACGCCAGCAAGACGGTTACAGGTGATGATGACGCGGCAAACGCTGGGATAATTCATCCAACAGCTTTTGCTCACGCTTGTCTTCCGCCCGCCGGGCTTCGTCGAGATATCGCTGCACCAGCTTGCGCAACCCCTCGACCCGCGCATGGGCCTGCTGCCAGATGCCCCGGGCATTGTTGAGGTTGTTCTGGTGCCAGGCCAGGCTCTGGCGCTGCTGAGTCATCGCCGTTTCCAACTGACCGAGAAAGCGTTGGTAGTTGACCAGCCAGTTGCCGTTGACCCCCTGTCCGCCGCGGTTGATCCACTGCAACTGATAGTCTTCGCGAAAACGCTCAAGCTCGGCCAGCTTGGCGTGGGCCTGGGCCAACTGCTGCTGGAAGTGGCCAAGGCGCTGGGCGGCCTTGCGCTCGGCCTCCTCGGCCATCTCCACCACCGGCGCCAGGCGCGCGGCTCGACTGGGCAAGGCCATGACCTATCAGCCGCCTGCAGGCGAAGCGAAGATGGCGCCGAGCTGCTCGCGGCTCTGGGCCATGCCGACGTTTTCCTGAAGGCCCTGACGCAAGAAGCCCACCAGGCTCGACTGCAGAGCAATGGCCTGGTCGGTCTCCGGGTCTCCGCCTGGCACATAGGCACCGACGCTGATCAGGTCGCGGCTTTGAGACAGGCGCGACCACAACTGCTTGAAGTGCTGGGCTTGGCGCAGGTGATCCGGATCGACAACTTGGGGCATGACCCGGCTGATGGACGCTTCGATATCGATGGCCGGGTAATGCCCTTCCTCGGCCAACCGCCGAGACAGCACGAAGTGGCCATCGAGCACGCCGCGCGCCGCATCGGCGATAGGGTCCTGCTGGTCGTCACCTTCGGACAGCACCGTGTAGAAAGCAGTGATCGAGCCACCGCCTGGCTCGCCATTGCCCGCGCGCTCGACCAGCTTGGGCAGTTTGGCGAACACCGAAGGCGGATAGCCGCGGGTCGCCGGCGGCTCGCCGATGGCCAGGGCGATTTCCCGCTGGGCCTGGGCGAAACGGGTCAGCGAATCCATCAGCAGCAGAACGTTCTTACCTTTGTCACGGAAATATTCGGCAATTCGCGTGCAGTACATCGCCGCGCGCAGGCGCATCAGTGGCGCATCGTCGGCAGGCGAGGCCACCACCACCGAGCGCTTGAGCCCTTCCTCACCGAGGATGTGCTCGATGAACTCCTTCACCTCGCGGCCCCGCTCGCCGATCAGGCCGACCACGATGATCTCGGCCTCGGTGAAGCGCGTCATCATGCCCAGCAATACCGATTTACCCACACCGGTACCGGCGAACAGGCCCAGACGCTGCCCACGCCCCACCGTGAGCAGCCCGTTGATGCTGCGGATACCCACGTCCAGCGGCTGGCTGATCGGGTCGCGGTTGAGCGGGTTGATGATCGGGCCGTCCATCGGCACCCAGTCTTCGGCTTTCATCCCACCTTTGCCATCCAGGGCACGCCCGGCACCATCGAGCACTCGCCCGAGCATGCTCATGCCCATGGGCAGCCGACCGCTGTCGTCCAAGGGCACGACGCGCGCCCCGGGCGCGATACCCGCGATACTGCCCACCGGCATGAGGAAGACCTTGGCGCCGGAAAAGCCCATGACCTCGGCCTCGACCTGCACCGGGTGGTAGCTGTCGTCGTTGATCACCAGACAGCGACTGCCGACTGCGGTGCGCAGGCCTTCGGCCTCCAGGGTGAGGCCGACCATGCGCAGCAAGCGCCCCTCCACCACCGGTTGGTCCGGTAATTTAACCGCCGCCGCATAACCGCCCAGGCGCTTGCCGAAGCTGGTGCGCTCAAGACGCATCGCCATGCTCCGGGATGCTTGTTTCCAGCTCAAGGGCAAGATCCGGCGCGGCCGGGTGCAGGGACTGGTCGTGCAATTGGTCGAACAATTGCGCCAGCGCCTTTTCCAGGCGCGTTTCCATGGTCGCATCGATGCGGCTGTGCAGCGTTTCGATCCGGCAACCGCCAGGCAACAGCGACTCGTCCTCGAGCAGCTTCCAACGCTCTTCGTGGCGTTCGCGCAGGGCCTTGGCCAGCTCGAAATCCTGAGGGTTCAGATGGATGCGGATATTCTCGGCGCCCATGGGCAGCAGCTTGAGCGCCTCGCGCAGCACATGGGTTATCTGGCTTGAATCGCTGCGCAGCTCACGACCGATCACCTGACGAGCCATGTGCGCCACCAACTGCACCAGGCCACGCTCGATCTGGGTGTCCTGTTCGGCGATAGGTTCGAGCAGTTGCCCCATCAGTTGTTCGAGGCTGGCCAGCTTGGCCGCCAAAGCCACCTCGGCCTCCTGACGCACTTTCAGCTGGGTACTGTGGAAACCTTCGCGCTCACCGGTGGCGAACCCTTCGTTGTAGGCCTCCTGACGGATCGCTTCGAGCTCTTCGAGGGTCAGTGGCTGGACTTCCTCCAGCGGCACCTCCTCGATTTCTTCCTCGACGATCTCAGGTTCCGGTTCAGGCTCCGGCTCTGGCTCCGGGTCGAAGCTGGGCAACGCCCAGACATCGACGCCCTCAAGATCGCGGGCGCGGATCAGATCGCTGAGGTGTTCATTGGTGGACATGTCAAAACCTCATGGCTACGAGCTGCACGCTTGCAGCGACAAGAAAAGGCCATACGCTTTTCTTGCCGCTCCAAGCGTGCCACTTGCGGCTTAAATCATTTCTTCGGCGCCTTTGCCGCCAAGCACGATCTCGCCGGCCTCGGCCATACGCCGTGCGATGGTGAGGATTTCCTTCTGCGCCGTCTCCACGTCGCTGACCCGCACCGGCCCCTTGGCCTCCAGGTCGTCGCGCAGCAGTTCCGAGGCGCGCTTGGACATGTTGCGGAAGATCTTGTCCTTGACCTTCTCGTCGGCGCCCTTGAGCGAGACGACCAGCACGTCGGAGGACACCTCGCGCAGCAGCGCCTGGATGCCACGATCGTCGACGTCGGCCAGGTTGTTGAAGACGAACATCAAGTCTTCGATCTGCTCGGACAGGTCGCCGTCGATATCGCGGATCGCATCCATCAGCTGGCCTTCGACCGAACTGTCGAGGAAGTTCATGATGTCCGCGGCGCGCTTGATACCGCCCAGGGTGGTGCGCGCGGCATTGGAGTTGCCGGAGAACTGCTTCTCGAGGATCTGGTTCAGCTCCTTGAGCGCCGCCGGTTGCACGGTATTGAGCGACGAGACGCGCAGGATGATGTCCAGGCGCACCTTGTGGTCGAAGTTACTCAGCACCTCACCGGCTTGGTCCGGGTCCAGGTAGGCCACTACGATGGCCTGGATCTGCGGGTGTTCGTAGCGGATGACATCGGCCACGGCACGCGGCTCCATCCACTTGAGGCTGTCCAGGCCACTGGTGTTGCCACCCAGCAGGATGCGGTCGATCAGGCCGTTGGCCTTGTCCTCGCCCAAAGCCTGGTTGAGCATCTTGCGGATATAGCCGTCGGAGCCCACGCCCAGGCTGGTCTGGTCGCCGACGATTTCGACGAACTCGCTCATCACCTGCTCGACCTGTTCGCGATGGACGTTGCCCATCTGCGCCATGGCCACACCGACCCGCTGCACTTCCTTGGGCCCCATGTGTCGCAGGACCTGGGCGGCGTCGGTCTCGCCCAGGGAGAGCAGCAGGATCGCCGCCTTGTCGACGCGGCTCAGCTTGGCGGTAACGGCTCGGTTGTCACTCATCGGCGTTGATCCACTCTTTCACGACCTGGGCCACGCGACCCGGGTCTTCGGCCACCAGGCCTTTGATTGCGTTCAACTGTGCTTCATAGCCCTCGCTCGGGCTCGGCAACAGAATGCTTTGCGGGCCACCCAGGGTGACGCGGTCGTTGGCCAGTTCGCCATCCAGACCGATCATCCCGCCCAGCTCCATGTCGCTGTCGGTGGCGGCCTGCTTGCCGCCACCTGTGATGTTGTTGAGCACCGGACGCAGCACACCGAATACCAGCACCAGGATGAACACGACACCCAGCACCTGCTTGACGATGTCCCAGAACCAAGGCTGCGAGTAGAACGGAATGTCCTCCAGCTCCGTGCCACGGTCAGCGGAGAACGGCACGTTGACCACGGTCACGCTGTCGCCACGGCTGGCATCGAAGCCCACTGCGTCCTGCACCAGGCGAGTGAAGCGCGCCAGGTCCTCGGCACCCCATGGGGCGCGGGTGGCTTCGCCGGTGGCGGCGTCGACCTTGACCTGGTCGTCCACTACCACGGCCACCGACAGGCGCGTCAGGCGGCCCTGCTGCTGACGGGTGTGGCTGATGGAGCGATCGAGCTCGAAGTTCTTGGTGGTCTGCTGACGCTTGTCAGCCGGGTAAGGCGCCAACATCGGCTGGCCAGTGGCCGGGTCCATGATCTGTTGGCCATTGGCGTCCACCAGTGGCTGGCCTGGCTGGATCGCACCGGCAGGCGGCGCCGAGGCGGTGGCATTTTCAGGCGCCGAGGCACCGGCCGGCGGCTGGTTGCTCAGGGCACCGGGCACGCCTTGCGGGGGCTGGCTGCTGGAGCGCTGTTCATTGACCGACTGCTCGCTGCGAAGCGCTGGCTGATCTGGGTTGAACTGCTCGGAGGTGGACTCGACCGCGCTGAAGTCGACGTCGGCCGATACCTCGGCCTTGTAGCGGTCGTTGCCCAGCACCGGCTGCAGGATGTTGTGCACACGCTGGGTCAACAGGCCTTCCATGCGGCGGCTGTAGTCGAACTGCTTGCCGGCCATGGTCAAGGCGGTGTCCTGCAACTGCTCGGAGAGCAGGTTGCCCTTCTGGTCGACCACGGTCACCTGGGACTTGTCCAGTTCCGGCACGCTGGTGGCCACCAGGTTGACGATGGCCATGACCTGGCCGGCCTCCAGGGCGCGTCCCGGATACAGCTCGACCAGTACCGATGCGCTGGGCTTGCGCTCGTCGCGCACGAACACCGAGCTCTTGGGAATGGCCAGGTGGACACGGGCGGCCTTGACGTTGTTCAGGCTCGATACGGTACGCGCCAGTTCGCCTTCAAGGCCCCGACGGTAGCGGGTGGCCTCCATGAACTGGCTGGTACCCAGGCCCTGCTCTTTATCGAGAATCTCGAAGCCGATGTTGCCATCGCTTGGCGCGACACCGGCAGCAGCCAGCTTAAGGCGCGCGCGGGAGAGATCGTCGGCCTTGACCAGCAAGGCGCCGGAGTTGGGCTCCACGCGGTAGCCGATGTCCGCGGAGGCCAGGGTGTCCATGACCTGCTTGGCATCCAGGCCCGCCAGGCTGCCGTACAGCGGCCGGTAGTCCGGTTGCTGCGACCAAAGCACCACGGCGAAGCCGATCGCCACGCTCGCGGCCAGTCCGACCAGCAGGCCGACCTGACGCAGCATGGGCATCTGCGAAATGTTTTCCAGGAACGACATGCCGAACAGCGGCGGCTTGGGCGCTGGCGGACCACTCTTGGCGGGGGGATTGTCGACGACTGCTTCAGCCATGGCTCACTCTGTCCTCAAACCGGCATCTGCATGATGTCCTGGTACGCCTGGACCAGTTTGTTACGGACCTGGGTCAGGGCCTGGAACGACACGGAAGCCTTTTGCGAAGCAATCATAACGTCAGTCAGGTCAACACCGCTCTTGCCGATCTCGAAGGCGTTGGACAGCTGGGTCGAGGCCTGCTGTACCTCATTGACCTTGCCGATGGCCTGGCCGAGCATGTCGGCAAAGCTGCTCTGGCCAGGGGCCAGTTCAGGCGCGGCAGCGACCTTGGGCTGGGACATGGCTTCGGCCTGCATGGCCCGCATATCCAGCATCAGACGATTGAATTCAACACCTTGGGTCATGGACTTCTTCTCTCCGGCGGCCGCATTTTTTTGACGCTCATGCAGCGAATGGGCTGGAACTAGCAACAAGAGTGCCAGCCCTGCATGCGACCTTTAAAACTGGTTTCAGCCGTACAGGCTGGCTTCGACGTCGAACCCCGCATCACGCATCTGCGCAAGCTTGTAGCGCAGTGTCCGCGGACTGATACCCAAGCGCTCGGCGGCTTCCTTGCGGCGGCCACGCTCGGCGCGCAGGGTGTCGATGATCATCTGGAACTCATGGCGACGCATGTCATCGCCCAGCCCCCCGGATTCGGCAGGTACCTCGCTCACGGCCACCGCAGGTACCGACAAGGCAATGGCACCGGCCAGACAGAAATCCGCCGCCTCGATCACCCCACCCTGCTGCAGGATCAAGGCGCGCTGCAAAGCGTTGTCCAGCTCGCGCACATTACCTGGCCACGGATGCCCTTGCAGGCAGGCTCGCGCCTCGGCGGACAACCGCACCGGGGCATGCTTCATCTTGGCCACATGGCGCGCCAGCAGGCGCTCAGCCAGCGGCAGAATGTCGGCGCTGCGCTCGCGCAGCGGGCGCCAGGCGAGCGGGAACACCGACAGGCGATAGTAGAGGTCCTCACGGAAGCGCCCGGCGGCGACCTCCTCGGCCAAGTCTCGGTTGGTGGTCGCCAGCACGCGGATGTCCAGGGCGATCGGCTTGCGCCCACCCACCCGCTCCACCTCACGCTCCTGCAGCACGCGCAGAAGCTTGGCCTGCAAGCCCAGGGGCATTTCGGAAATCTCGTCGAGCAACAAAGTGCCGCCATCGGCCTGCTCGAACTTGCCGGCCTGGGCGGCAATGGCCCCCGTGAAGGCGCCTTTCTCATGGCCGAACAACGTGGCTTCGAGCATGTTGTCGGGAATGGCTGCGCAATTGATCGCCACGAAGGGCTGCGCCGCGCGCGGCGATTGCTGATGGATATAGCGCGCCAGCACTTCCTTGCCGGTCCCGGACTCGCCGGAAATCAGCACGGTCGAGTCACTGCGCGCCACGCGCGCGGCCAGCTCCAGCAATTGCCGACTGGCCGGCTCACAGGCGACCGGCCCCTCTTCATCGGCACCGCCCACGCGCCCGGCGGCATGACGCTCCACCAGGCTCAGCAGCGCCTTGGGCTCGAACGGCTTGACCAGGTAATCGACAGCGCCCTGGCGCATGGCCTGCACGGCACGCTCCACCGCGGCGTGGGCAGTCATCAGCAACACCGGCAATTGAGGATGCTGGGTACGCAGCTGAGCCAGCAACTGGTGCCCATCCATGCCCGGCATGTTCACATCGCTGACCACCAGGCTGAAGGACTCGCCAGCCACTGCCTCGAGCGCCTCCTCGCCACTGCCCACCGCACGGTAGGCGAAACCGCCGATTTCCAGGGTATCGCCCAAGGCCTGGCGCAGGACACGATCGTCCTCGACCAGCAACACCTTGATCGTCATCACGCCTCCCCCATCGCCGGCCCGCCGATCAACGGCAGCACCACGTCCACACACGTTCCTCGGCCGACCTTCGAGCGCAGCCGCAGACTACCCTGGTGCGCCCGCACGACAGCCTTGACCACCGCCAACCCCAAGCCGGTGCCGGTGGACTTGGTAGTCAGGAAGGGCTCGCCCAAGCGCGCCAGCAGCTCGGCCTCGATGCCACAGCCGGCATCGCTGATGCACAAGTGCAGGGCCTGATCGCGCCGGTACAGGTGCACCTTCAGGCGCGCCGGCCCGGTGCTGGCTTGCAAGGCGTTTTCGATCAGATTGAGCAAGGCGCCCACCAAGGTGTCGCGATTGCACAGCAGCTCACCGAGATGGCTGTCGCATTGCCAGCGCACGCTATGGCCTTGGACATGGGTTTGGGCTGCCTGCTGCAACGCCTGGAACAAAGCCTTGGGGCTCATGCGGTCGCCCAGCGGCAGCTCGCCGCGAGCGAACACCAGCATGTCACGGACCTGATGCTCCAGCTCGTGCAGGCGCTCCTTGAGGCTGCCGGCGAAGCGCTGGCGGGTTTCTTTGGGCAATTCTTTTTCTGCGTCGGCCAAATGGCCGGCATAGAGCATCGCCGCCGACAATGGCGTGCGGATCTGATGGGCGAGTGAAGCGACCATGCGCCCCAGCGACGACAACCGCTCATGGCGGGCCAGTTGATCTTGCAGGCGGCGGGTTTCGGTCAGGTCGTTGAGCAGCACCAGTTGCCCGGGCTCGGCATCGAGCGAGCGCGTGGCGATGGACAGCCGCCGACCGTCACGCAACGAGATTTCATGGCCGTCATCCTTGCGCGGGGCGAAGCTGCGGGCGATCACTTGGCGCCAGAGCTCACCGACCAATGGCTCGCCCAGCAACTCGCATGCCGCCGGGTTGGCCTCGCGCACATACCCCTGATCGTCGATGACGATCACCCCGCCGGGCAGCAGGTCGAGCAGGTTCTGCAAACGATTGGCCAGGCGCTCTTTTTCATCCAGCTCGGCCATGCGCTGAGCACTGACCACGGCCAGTTCACCCTTGAGCTGGCTGACCCGAGCTTCGAGCAGGCTGTAGGACTCACTGAGCTGATCAGAAACCTGATTGAACAGGGCGAACGCCTGCTCCAGGCCCTGACGGCTTTCCTGCTCGACCGAGGTGCGGCCGTGCGCGTCGGGGGTTCGGGAGATGTGGGCGACCTGGGGCATCATGCTCTCTCGCGTGGCTGACCGTCATAAAAACGGTGTGTTGCCAGCGATGTAGCAATAGCCGTGCCGGGTATAAGGAAATGCCGCGACCTTCATCGCAAGGCGGCGTTGCACCACCCGGCTGCAGAGGGCTTGCCGGCGCGAAGGCTGCAAAGCAGCCCCGCTTGTAGAAAAGCAGAAGGCGTCAACCTTCTGCCTGATCGTCACCTTCTCGACGGCTCATGCCGTACTTGCGCATCTTTTCCACCAGCGTGGTGCGGCGGATACGCAAGCGCTCGGCGGCTCGCGCGACGATACCGTTGGCGTCGTCCAATGCCTGCTGGATCAGGCCCTGCTCGAGGTTGCCCAGATAATCCTTCAGGTCCAACCCTTCTGGCGGGAGCATGGCGCTGCCGGAGAAGCTTGGCGCGTGACCGTTGATCGCCGCGCGTTCTTCCAGATCGCTGCGCAGGCTGTCGACCATCTGCTCGTCTTCGTCATCGACGTAACGGAATTTCTTCGGCAACTCGGAAACCCCGATCACCCCGTATGGATGCATGATTGCCATGCGCTCGACCAGATTGGCCAGCTCACGGACGTTCCCCGGCCAACCGTGACGGCACAGGGACATGATCGATGCTGAGTTGAAACGGATCGAGCCGCGCTTCTCGTGCTCCATGCGCGAGATCAGCTCGTTCATCAACAGCGGAATATCCTCGACTCGCTCACGCAGCGGCGCCATTTCAATGGGGAAGACATTCAAGCGGTAGTACAGGTCTTCGCGGAAGGTCCCTTCCTCGATCATGGTCTCGAGGTTCTTGTGGGTCGCGGCAATGATGCGTACATCAATGCTCTGGGTCTTGTTGCTACCGACCCGCTCGAAGGTGCGCTCTTGCAGCACACGCAGCAGCTTGACCTGCATCGGCAGCGGCATGTCGCCGATCTCGTCGAGGAACAAGGTCCCGCCGTTGGCCAGTTCGAAACGCCCGGCGCGGCTGGTGATGGCCCCGGTGAAGGCGCCCTTCTCATGCCCGAACAACTCGCTCTCGAGCAACTCTGCCGGAATCGCCCCGCAGTTGACCGGCACGAACGGCGCTTCGCGGCGTTTGGAGTGGTAGTGCAGGTTGCGCGCCACCACCTCCTTGCCAGTGCCGGACTCACCGAGAATCAGCACGCTGGCATCGGTATCGGCCACTTGCTGCATCATCTGGCGCACATGCTGGATGGCACGGCTGGTGCCGACCAGGCTGCGGAACAGATTGGGTTCGCGCTGGCGGCCGCGCTCGCGGGCCTGGTCGTACATTTCACGGTAGACCTGGGCACGGTGCAGCGAATCGAGCAACTGGCTGTAGCTCGGCGGCATTTCGAGATTGAACAGAACGCGACGGCGTAGGTCTTCCGGGAAGTCCGCAGAAGAAATTTCACCTAAAAGCAGAACCGGAAGGAACTCATCCCATGCAGCCACTGTCTTAAGCAGCCCAAGGACACCCGCCGGAGCATTCACGGTCCCGATCAGTACGCACAGCACATCGCGACTCGACGACAAAGAAGCAACCGCCTGCTGCCAATCATAGCTGGAGCAGGAGAGGTTTTCTTCGCCTAGAAAATTCAGGACCACCGCCAGATCGCGGCGGCGTTCGCTGTCGTCATCGATCAGGAGGATCTTGGTTTCACGCCACATGCGTTAGCAACTTCCCTAGTCATTTCGACGCCCGCAGGCGTGCTCGACATCATTCCGACTGAATGATCAGTGCTCGGACGTCTGATTTTGCGAAAACAGTCACTAGTTAAGTCAAAAAAACGCACACAGTCAAATTAATGGCGCGCGATTTTTTGCACCCCTCCAGCGTCAACTGAAGAGATGGTATACCTTTGCGGCATTTTTCGCCTGACGAATCTGCGTCATCTCGTCGACTATCGATTGACGTTCGCCACTTGCAATATCAATAAGTTGCCGATAAACGCCAAGCAACTGCTCTAGGCTGCCCTTTACCGCATCTTCGTTGAGCGAGGCCTCCGCCAGCACGTCATCGACGCAAATTCGGCACTCCAGGTCGAGCTCGCCGATCGCATCCCAATCACGACTATCCAATGCCGCCAGCAGCGCCTCACGGGTCTGCTCGATACGCTCGATCACCTCGCTCATTGCAACCTCTCCCGAATCAGTCTGCCGGCTGCTGATCGCCGATCGCGTCCCAGCCTTCCTTGACCGTGATGAGCAGACGCGCCACCTCATCAATGATCGCCGGATCGTTCTTGACGTTGGCTTCGACCAGGCGACGGCTCATGTAGCTGTACAGGTTGTCCAGATCGGTGAGGCTGTCGGCATGGTTTTCAAGGTCCAAACCTTCGCGCAACCCGCCGATGATGTCGATGGCCTTGCCGATCAGAATGCCGCGCTGAGGGACGTCGTTGCGCGCCATGGCGCCCTTGGCCTGGGCAAGACGATCGAGACCGCCCTGCATGAGCATTTGTACCAGACGGTGCGGACTGGCCACGGAGGTCTGCGCCACACCATTGACTTTCTGGTATTGCCGGAGGGCCAACATCGGGTTCATGGATCTACCTCGTTGCAGCGAAAAAGGTTGCGTATACCTGTGTATCGTCGCGGCGTCAAAGAACTTTAGCTACAAAGCCAAAAGCCCGGGGCATCAAGAGGACGCTACCGGGCTTTTTGCATCTCAGCTACACGCCGGAATTAGGACTTCTTGGCCTGGGCGTTGATTGCCTCGAAGATCGAGGAAATTTGATCAGCCTGAGCTTTCATCTTGCCCAAGGCTGTATCCAAAGCCACGTACTTCTTGGTAAGGGATTCGGTCAGGGACTCTGTACGACGATCCAAGGCAGCCTGCTGATCGGCCAAACTCTTGGCAGCCTTATCCAGGTTGGCCTTACGGGTCGCCAGGCTGCCATCGGTCTTGTTGTAGGGCTCGATGGCCTTGTTCATTCGCTCGAAAATGCCATTGGTGCCTGTGAACAGCTCCTGCACCTCTGGGCCGAGCTTCTTGTCGTTCATGGCGGCGGTGAACTTGGTACTGTTGAACTCGAGCGTACCGTCCTTCTGAGTCGTGTTGATACCCAACTGACTCAGCGTGGTCAGGCTCGAACCCGCACCCGTTTCGCTCAACACTTTACGCACATCAGCCAATAGCGAGCGAGTAGTAGGATCGTTGGTCAGCGGCCCGAGCACCAGATTATCGTTACTGTCGCGGCTTGTGGTCGTCAGCGAATTAATCGCTTTTTGCATCGTGTTGTAGGCATCGACAAAGCTTTGGACTGACTTTTTCAACCCTTCATTATCGGCTGCGACAGTGACCTTGGTGGCCGCACCGTCAGGCTTGGGTGTCATCCCCATCAATTCCAGTGTCATGCCACTGATGGCATTACTGACAGTGTTGCTTGCACTCTTGACGGTGAGTCCGTCAATGGTCAGCACTGCATCCTGAGCCTTGGCAGTAATGAAGCCAGCACCGGTACCAGAAAGCTGAGTCTTACCATTGATCACCAACTCAGGGATACCGTCCAGCGAAATGTCGGTATTGGCACCTGTCGTCGTAGAGCTGAGCACCAAGCGGGAACCACCCTCTTCGTTGACGATGTTGGCGGAAATACCGTTGACACCCATTTCCTTGTTGATCTGGTCACGCACGCTCTGCAATGTCGCGCCAGAACCGATCTTCACGGTGTACGTTTTGTCACCCTGGGAGATCGTCAGGTCACCGGCAGTGATAGACTTATTCGCCCCCTCGGAAAACCGCTGACTGGCCACCTTGGAGCTGGTTGCGAGCTGATCGACCTTGATGTCGTAGCTACCGGCCACCGCTGTATTGCCCGAGGTCACCTTGACAATGGACTCATTGGCCGAAGTCGCTGCATAGGCATTGAATGCCGGCGCTGTTTTGTCGTTCAGCTTCTTCATGGCGTCCTGGAACGCCGTAAGCGCACTGCGCAGCGAGCCAATGCCCGAAATCATCGCACTGTTGTTGCTGGTCTGGCGCTTGATCTGCGCTTGCTTGGCGGCAGTATCGGATTGCACCAGCGCCTTGACGATCCCGGAAATATCCAGACCAGAACCCAGACCAGTGGAGGAAGTAATCGGGCTTGCCATGCTGTTGTCCCTCTCGTCAACGCGTCAATCCTGATCCGCAGGACCGACATGATTCGCATCATTTGTTCGCCGCCACTTATACCTTGGCGTCGAACAGAACACTTTTGACATCACTCAGGCTGTGGGCGATTCGCAGGGCCTCTTCCGAGGGAATCTGGCGGATCAGCTCTCCACTGTCGCTGGCGATGACTTTGACCACGATTTTGCCGGATTCCTCATCAGTAGAGAACTCCAGGTTACGTCGAGTTTCGTTCAAGAACTTTTCGATTTCCGCGACGGCATTCTTCACGTCGTCGACGCCCTGCACCTTCACCGGGTCGTCCTTCTTGGCTTCATCGAAAACCTCTGCCGGCTGGACAACCGACTTTTCGGCAACCGGCTCGGCTTGGCGTGCAGCCTGATAGGACAGGTTCAGCTTGACGCTCATGTCCATCTTTACCACCTCACAATGAAAAGGCGGGGAAGCGCCACAGGTGCACTCCCCCGCCGAGAACTGTCAGGCAGATTAGCCCAGCAGCTTCAGAACTGCCGATGGCAGCTGGTTGGCCTGAGCCAGAACCGAGGTCGAAGCCTGCTGCAGAGTCTGCTGCTTGGTCAGCTGAGCAGTTTCAGCGGCGAAGTCGGTGTCCTGTACACGGCCGCGAGCGGCTTCGGCGTTCTCGTTGATGTTTTGCAGGTTGTTGATAGTGCTGGTCAGACGGTTCTGAGCAGCACCCAGCTCGGCGCGAACATCGTTGATGGTCTGCAGAGCGGCGTCGATGGCGCTGACAGCAGCGCTGAAGGTGGCTTCTGCCTGGGTGCTGGTGGAGCCGGTGACGCTCTTACCGCTCAGGCCGCTCAGGGCACCGGTGCTGGTCAGCTTCTTGCCCAGGTCGATGGTGATCTGGTTGTTGCTGTTGGCATCGGAACCAACCTGGAAGACCATGCTGCTAGCCGTGCCGTCGAGCAGGTTCTTGCCGTTGAGCTGGGTGCTGTTGGCGATACGGTCGATCTCGCTCAACATCTTCTGGAATTCGTTGTTCAGCGCGTCACGGTCTTCCTTGCTGTTAGAGTCGTTTCGAGCCTGAACAGCCAGTTCACGCATACGCTGCAGAATGTTGGTCTGCTCTTGCATCGCACCTTCAGCAGTCTGGGCGATGGAGATACCGTCGTTGGCGTTCTTGATTGCCATGGTCTGACCACGGATCTGCGAGGTCATACGGGTAGCGATCTGCAGACCGGCGGCGTCGTCTTTGGCGCTGTTGATTTTCAGGCCGGAGGACAGACGGGTCATCGAGGTGCTCAGTGCGTCGGAAGCACGGTTCAGGTTCTTCTGAACGCCCAGAGAGGTAGTGTTGGTGTTAACGGTCAAAGCCATGACGAATTCCTCGTTGGATTGGGTACTGCGGCTTCCGGCCTTGGCAATTCGCCGGGGGTGTGGCCTAGAGAACCTTCGTAATGTTTATCGTCGCCAGGGCAGTTTGCTTTAGGGTCTTTTGGGATTTTTTTTACTGGCACCCTGCCACCCCAAGAAAATCAAAGGGTTGACGCCAGAATTTTGCTAACCAAAGCCCCCTCCTGAAAAAAAAAAGCGCTTGCGGGAAACGGCAAGCGCTTTTTCTGGGAGACCCTCGAGCGGCTCAATCGACGCGTTCGATAATCGCCGACCCCCACGATAAACCAACACCGAATCCGCTCAAGGCAACGCGCTTGCATTGCGAGCCAATCACATGTTTCTCCAGCAGCAGCGGGATACTAGAAGAAACGGTGTTACCTGTCTCGACCATGTCCTTGACGAACCTCTCCCTATGCGCACCCTCATTGAAGCGCTGAGATACGGCATCAACGATCGCCGCACTCCCCTGATGCAGGCAGTACAGGTCGATATCTTCTGCCTGCAAGTGACTGGCTTCGAGCAACTGTTGCAGATGCGCCGGCACCTTGACCAAAGCGAAGTTGTAGACCTGACGGCCATTCATGAAGAACTTGCCGTCAGTTGTGCGCAAATGCTCGGCACCGGCGCCATCGCTGCCGAACAAGGATTTACCCAATTGCCAGACTGCGCCCTCTCCCATCCAGGTCGCCGTCGCGGCATCACCGAACAGCATGGTGGTGTTTCGGTCTTCGGGATCGACGATCTTGGAATAGGGATCAGCAGTGATCAGTAGTCCATTTTTGAGCCCTGCTGCTTCCATGAAACCCTTCATCGCATACAAGCCATAGACATATCCCGAGCAACCCAGGGAAACATCAAAGGCTGCGACATGGGTCGACAACCCCAGCTTGTGCTGGACGATGGCCGCTGTGTGTGGCAAGCCTTCGGCATCGCCGTTCTGGGTGACGACGATCACTGTGTCGATTGAGGCCGGATCCAGCGCTGGATTGGCTGTGAACAATGCCTGGACTGCTTCGACGCACAGGTCAGAGGTTTCCTGCTCAGCGTCCTTTCGTGGCAGGAAAGTCGAACCGATCTTGCCGAAGATGAAATCCTGATCTTTACCGAATTTCGCACCTTGGGCGTAGTTATCGACACCTTTGAGAGGTACGTAACTGGCGATGCTTTTAATGCCAATCATATGGCTTCCCGTTCATTAACAGCAAAGTCACCACTGCACCCGCACTGGCAGAATGCCAGAAGCGACGCAGTGGTTTCCGATTTTGACAATATACAATGAAGATGCACGTTCTGACTCTAAGGTCACGCGCTTTTCGTCACCCGCAACACGACCAGCCGAAAAATCAGTCCGATCATCGCACCGGCTTCAGATCCACTTCACTTCGAACGCCCTGCTCACGGGCCCATTGCGCCATGCTGTCAATGGAATGGTCCAGCGATGTCCAGTCATCGAGCCCCAACCCACGAGCTTTACCGATATCCGGTACGTAATAGGAGCGCCCACGCGTGACATCCTCCCGGCCCAGGATCCTGACCGGCTTGCCCGGCGCCAAACGAGAAACGACCTTATGGGCCAACTCAGCGATGCTCAGGGCTTTATCGGAGCCAACATTGTAGGCCTGCCCGCTCTCCCCTCTGACCAGCAGCGTGAGCAACCACCCGGCCAGATCCGCCCCATGCAGGTAGCTGCGCACCGCGCTACCACTTGACTGCAATACCAGCTCATCCCGCCAGAGCGCATCCCTGACAAAGTTGCCGATCGCAAAATGTTCGTCCAAGGCAAGACCCGGGCCTGAAAACGCAAAGCACCGGGTCATCACGACTTCCACCCCATAACGTTCGGCATAAATGGCCGCCAAGGTCTCCTGCGCCCGTTTCGCCTCAGCATAGGCACTCCCTGCCCGCAAGCTGTCGCAAGCGCCTGAGCTGCTTTCCAGCACCGGACGCTCCCCTGCGATAGCACCATATTGAGCGCCTGACCCGGTAAAAAGCACCCGGCGGGCACCTGCCCGCACAGCGAGATCCAACACGTTGCGCGCACCACCAAGGATGGTGTCGTAAAGGCGCAATGCATCAGCCTGGCCATTGGCAGTGGTATCGGTGGCTGCGTGGATCACCGCATCACATCGTATCGCCAGCGGTTGCTCGTCCAATGCACGAACATCGGCCTCAACCCAACGAATCCAACTATCCCGAACATACTCCGGGTACTGGCGCAGGAAACGGCCCGGGTTACGGGAGATGGCCGTTAGTTGAATCCCCGCCCCCTGTCGATTCAACAATGCCAGCATGGCCAACAACCATTTGCCGAAAAAGCCGGTACATCCGGTCAACAGCACGTGCTGGCCAGCCAACTGACGAATGTCCAGACATTGGATGACACGCTGGACATCCGCCTCGATAAGCGGTGACTTCAGGGAAACGCTCATGCCGTTATACCCCCAGCCAACTGTCGTGCCATGCGGCAAGGGCACTACCATCAAGCAACCAGTCGCGTCGAATACTACCTTGCAGGAAGTCGCCCAATGCGGCGGCGGCGTTGAGGTCGTCTATATGAGCACGAATGGCGTCCACCCAGGCTTCGGGACGATTGTCTACACGCCTTACCGGCAATTGGCCTCGATAAGCCTCCACATCGCTACAGATGACCGGCACGCCACAGGCGCCAAACTCAAGCAAACGCAGATTGCTTTTGCAGCGGTTGAAGAAATTATCCTCAAGGGGCGCCACCCCCAAATCCAAGTTCAGCGAGGCAAGTTTGGCGGGGTATTGCTCGATGCCGACGGCCTGATGGAATTCGTGTATGTACGGGCGCAATAGCACTGGGCAGGCCCCCAACATCACCCAGTGAACCTCATTCGCCAACGACTTGATGACCTCTGCAATCATCTCCAGATCGGAGACATCGCTGACAGCCCCGACCCAACCAATGCGCGGCTTTCCATCTTGTCGACGCAAGCCTTGCAGAGCCCCCCACCGGGTAGGCGCCAGCCGATTTTCGAGCACTCGAACATCGGCGTTGAACCCCTCAAATACCTGCGCCATGAAAGTGGTCGGTACAAGCAGCCGGTCCATGTATGCCAGCCCATGGCGCATAGCGGCCAGAATGTCACCGGGGGCCTTTTTCTTGAAAGGGGCGGATGCACTCAGGTCGGGCAGGTAAACATCAAGATCACAGACCTTGAATGCCCGCGAGAAGGCTTTCATTCGGCGCAACGCATCAAGATGCTCAAGGCCCAGGGTACGAGCAAGCACAATTGCGTCAGGTTCGAAACGCTCCAGCTCGGTCACCGAAAGCAGCCGAGAAGAAAGCGTCCCCTGTATCTGCCCCAGCTCATTTAACGCTTCAAGCGGATCCTTGATGCGATCACCGGTATTTCCACCTGCTTTATCCAACTGCACCAAGACGCGGGGCAACGCCTTAATTGACGCCAAGGGGCGCCAGGACAATGCATTGTCGACGTAAGAGAACACGCCCCCCGAGGACGCGAGAAGATTGGCATTACTTGCCGGGTCCCGGGCCAATGCTGGCAACCACCGCTCATACAAGCGGTCTTCCTGCTCAACACTTGCAGGCGGCGTCTCTATTCGGCTGATCAATAATTGAACCCTTGGGGTCCATACGTTCAAGTAGCCTGCCTGATGCAATTTCAAGCAAAGGTCGACACTCGACCAAGGCCGCATCTGCTCATCAAAACCGCCCGCAGCTACAAACAACTCTCTGCGTAACATCAGGCATTCACCGGCGAGCGCGGTGTAGCTTTGGTCAACCCGCAGACGGTGCGCATACCCTGCGTCGGTCATTGGAACCCCTTTGAAGTGGTTGGTCACGACTTCCGCCTGCCCCAGCAGCAGCCCCGCATGGCTGATCCGCCCCTCGCTGTCGACGAGCTTGGGCGCGACACAACCAACCTCTGGGCGCCTGCCATGGTTCAAGAGCTGCTGCAACCAATCGCTTCCTGCCACTCCGATTCGAGGATCCATGAAGACCAGGAACTCGCTAAGAGTCTGATCGGCGGCCTGGTTATACATCGCCTCGATTGATGTATCTGCAGGGCAGCGCAGGATACGCAGGAAAGAAGCCGCCAACTGCTCTATGCCAGTTAGCCAACTGATCACCGAGGGGTCTTCATTGCCCCGATCCAGCAGAACCAGCTCAAACTCTTTATGACTGGTATTCCCCAGCAGGCTTTCAACACACCGCTGGGCATAAGCCAGCTCTCCATCAACAGGAATCAGAATACTGACAGTCGCCGACCCTGCATGCGCATAGTCCACCTCATAGAGCCCTGGCCATCGACTTGCAACAGCAGCACCGTCGAAGCCGCGTTTGTGCAGATGCCGCTCGATAACCTGTCGATGCTGAACACTATCCTGCATCACCAGGGCGTTGCCGATGAGCCAAGCCTCACTCTGGTGAATGAGCCCCTCATACCCTGCAAGTTCGATCAGACGTAAAATGAACTCCAGCTCGAAGGCGTCTGGGTATTGGCTGACAAATCCTCCTTGCTGTTGCCAGATATCACGATTGAACAGCCAATGGCTCGTCATGCTGGACGGGAAACTCAACAGCAGGTCCAGATTCATATCCGGGCGCAGCAACAGATCGAGACGACCGTCCGCAAACCGCATCCCTTCGTCAGCGTATAGGGCACGCCAAGACGGCTTTTCAGCAATGAGAAGCGCTGCGCTCATCAATCCTGAAGAGGTGAATGTCTCTCCTGAACGGACAACCATGAACGCATCGCACTCAGCTGTCAGCACGGCTTGGTTGATACTGGATACCGGATCCACCTCATCAAGGACAAACGCCTTGTGACCTTCAGGCAACTCCGTGGCTACGGTCAGGATCATCGGCCGCACCGACACCGCACTGCTCGTTTGAGCAGCCATGCTATCCAGGGTTCGTTGCAGTTTGAGGGTGTCACCGCAAGCATCCAGTATGACGATGCCCAACACCGGGACTGTGACCTCCTGGGTATGCTGCTCTATCAGCTGTGTTTGCACAGCGGTTGGGGTGCGATGCGCCAACCAGCTCTGGGACTGATGTACGGGGGGCCGCTGCGTGTATGCGTCGGCGGCCTGCTGGGTGACTTCAATGAAATGATCGAGCGAGTCCCAGAACGCCCTTCGATGCGTAAGCAAACTCTCCAGCAAGAGCGGTGCCGTTTCGCGTGCACGCTGGATGTTCTCTGGTGTATTACCCCATGCAACACCGTAGTTATTATTTTCATGCTGGGATAATGGGCGGGGGGCATAACGATTGGGAAGAATAATTGCCACGCAGCCGCACAACACTGCTTCGGCCGCCAACCCGGACGCTTCGGTGCAGTAGAAGTATTCACATTGCTGGAAAAGTGCAGCCAACTCCTCCCAGGTACCCGGGCTTCCAAGCGTGATTTCAACAGCATCAGGCGTTAGCAATTGGGGATCGACGGGCGCTTGCCCATTCCGGCCTTGGTAATAACAGATCTTTCCCGGTATGCGAATGGCACTGTCCGTTGGCAGACAGAAGATAGTGGTATCCACGGCGGGCATATACATGACCCGGTCGTCAGGCATTCCGGGCTGCAACAGCCCCCGAGTATAGGAGAAGAGGATATCGCTATCTTCAAACGGGCTAACAGCGCCAAAGAAACCAGGATGATTCAGTAAATACCGAACTACCACATTTCCCGCCAACGGGTTGCCATCTATCACCTCTGGGTAGATGACGATGGGTTCTACGCCTTGCGACTGATGCCGCTCCCTGATTTCATCGGTCAGGCGCGGAGTCATGAGCCTCGGGTCGACCACGCCAGCGGTGATATAAGCTTCATAACCCGAACGCATCAATGCATCGCAAAGCATATGCATCACACGAATGCCTGCCGAAGTCCGGCGATAGTCAGGGGCGACAACGTAATAAGGGCTTGGCCGCTTGGAAAACAATGAGCGAATCATCTACAACTCCTGACAACAGGGCATTCGTGTACTTCCACAACACCTGCAAATAGAGCAGGCTGCTAATTATTACGTGAAATCTCAGTTCAAGCGCCTGACCGAGTTGTCGTAGCTCTCAAAGTTCACTTCACCCGAGTGGTTGTAGTCGGCAAATGTCATGTCCTTTTTCGGCACGCGCCATTCTCCATAGACAAAATCAAGATAGGCGTAGGGCTCCTTGGGGGCTTTCAAGGCGGCACCAAACAACTCCACTCTGTCAAAGCCTTCGAAGTGCTTCTGTGGACAGAACCATTCAGGCATGGCCCCCACCATGACGGCAGAACCCTCCCGATGCACACGGTGCGCAATGTCTGTCTCGAACGGGATGATGTTGTTAAAGCCCGGAGCATTGCGACAGGTGATCCTGAGCGCAAAATCCCTGCCTCGGGAGGCAAGTAGTTCCATGTCCCACTCGATACCCTCTCGGTACGGTAAGCCGTTGCGGTTCTCCGTCAGCAGGGCCACCAGTTGAGTGAACTGTGTTTCGTTGACGGAGAAATCAATATCGTCATCCCAAGCGATGAAGTCCTTGTCACGCAACGCTCCCAACAAGGTGCCGAAATCCAGATAGAGGTCAATACCTGCCGCTTCACTCAGCGAAGCCAGTGTGAGTACCAGTTCTACGGCGATCGCTTTGGTGGGGGCATCGGAGAAGGGATGAATATCACGCATCCCTTTCATTTCCCGCTTTCCAGGCATGACAATTTGCATACCGGCCAGTCCAAGGTCGTCAAGCTGTTTCAAAATGCTATCCAACCACACACTGGTAACAACGATGGCATCGCAGGGGTAGTCCGTTATTTGCTCTGCAGCAATGATAGGGTAGCCAAGCAATGTTCCGCCTTGCTTGCCGGGGTCATTATCCGCTATCGCAAGTATTTCCAAGTCTCGATTTTGCTCAATGAACAACCCGCCGCTCTTGCCTGCGCCGAACAATACGAGTTTTTTGCCTTGTAAATCGTGCATTGTGATCCCCTGCCCCATCATCGAGCCAACTAAATCTTGTGCGCCACACAGCGCCCTACTTTCGCATCTTCATCTCGATACTTTGCAAGGCCTCGCCCCTCAATTTGATAGGTAACGTTGAAACCAGCCTTTTTTATATTTTCCAACGTCTCTTGATGATCAAGATAACGGCGATAATGATCGGTGCCGAAAATCTTCTCCTGCTCGGCGTCTTCCACGGTGCGGTACTCGAAGAACAACTGGCTTTGTACGGGCAGAAGCACCCCCAGCAAATCCAACAAGGCGCTGGCTTCGCGTTCTTCAATGGCGTGCAGGAAGAAGCGAGCATAGACCGCCACCTTACGTTTACCGTCTAGGAACGCTTTTATATATTCCCTCGCGGCCGCGGCTGGGGAATGCACATAACTCACGTGAGGATATTGGTTACGCGACCGGCACAATTCAATAGCCTCAGCAGAGGCATCCAGGCACAGCATGTCGAAACCGTGGGCAGCAAAAAAACTGCTGTCTCGGCCATTACCGCAGCCAAACTCGAGAATGCCATCAACCTCGATGAATTCGTTGATGGCAAATGCAGCGAACTGTGAAGGATAGGCGGGAGCGCTTTTTCTACGATTACTGTAGAACCTGTCCCAATAATTTGATTCTTCTAAAAGGCTCATTGCGTACTCCCAAACAATCACTGCTCAATCACAGTGCCCGTACTGCATAAGTAACAGCATCGGTAAAAATAGAAATCTGATCGGCGCTATTGCCAGGCCGAATCACCAGACACTACGACCGCCATCCATCACAAGGTTGCAGCCATTCATGTAAAGAGAAGCATCAGCGCACAAGAACGCGATGGCTCCACGATATTCATCGGCATTGGCCATACGCCCGGCGGGAATCAACTGACGTAGCTTGCTGACAAACACATCATCCTGTCCGGCATAAACACCTCCCGGGGACAATGCATTGCAACGCACCCCGTGCTCGCACCAGTACGTCGCCAAGTATTTGGTCAAGCCAATCAAGCCATGCTTGACGACCGAGTAGGTCACCGGTTTGACAGGCTGCTGCTCCGGTTCACGTCCTTCAACGCGGTACAAACGCTGATCTGGCGCAATCACCCCAAGGTCCGACGATATATTGACGATCACGCCTTTGCCTTGCAGGGCCATCTGGTGGCCAAAGATCTTGGCGCAGTTGAAGGCACCTCCCAACCCAACATCCAGATCTTGTTGCCACTGATCCCAGGGGAACGCTTCAAGGCGAGAAAAATTCTTGCCTGCGCCATCCTCCACCTTGGGGTTGCGGGCAGCATTGTTGATCAGGATATCGATGTGGCGATGCTCGGCCAACACCCGGTCGCGAACTGTCTCCAACGATGGCAAGGAGGTAATGTCCGCCACATACACCTGCGCGTCGACACCGCACTCATCCAGCAGCCGCTCCCGGCTACGCTGCAAACCTGCCTCGTTGACATCAAGCAGGATCGGCAAGCCTCCCAATCCCGCCACGGCCGCGGCATGCTGATAACCCAGCAAGCCACCTCCTCCCGTGATGATCGCGACTCGACCACTCAGGTCGAACAACTGCTGCATTGAAGAGTGATGTTCAGCCATAAGTAACGATCTCCTCCAGCTCTACCCGCGCACCGCGATGCAATGACTCACGAGCGGCTAACGATAGGCGCAGGCTTTGCAGGCCATCGAACAGGGTGACTTGTGGTTGCGCCTGCCCCCGCAGGCACTCCAGGAAGTGCTTCGCCTGGTCCAAGAACATGTCGTTGCGCACAAAGCCTTCGAACCTGTTGGATTCAACCTGCTCGCCAACAGCGTTGTAGACCGCCAAACGGGTGTTGATCAGATCCAGCTCGGCAACGCCCGCATCACCAATGATCTTGAAGGTACGCACAGGGGGACGCTGAATGAAATCCTGATGCAAGTGAATCGGGAAACTGCCTCGGTCCCCGCAGTAATGCATGAGTGACGTCGCGGTGTCCTCGACATCGATCTCCAGATTACTGAGTTGTCCACCCACCGTAAGGATGTTGCGCGGCAATCCGAAGAACCAATAGATCAAGTCCATTTCATGGATTTGCGAAAGGATCACACCGCCGCCCTGATCGGCCCTGGCCGCATACATCTGGCGATAATCCTCATAGCGGTGCCAGTTGGGCAGATACTCTCCGATTTCTGCGCTGACGCGGATGATATTGCCGAAGAACCCCTCATCCAGCAGCGACTTGATTCGCAGAAGACCCGGGTGGAAACGGAAGTTGTAGCCCACGTAAAAGAGCAATTGCTTCTGAGCCACCAAAGCCATCAGCTCTTCGATACCTTGCAGATCACTGGCCAGCGGTTTCTCCATGAACACCGCTACATTGGCCTTTGCGCAGGCCAGGGCAATTGGAACGTGCAAGGAATTCGGGTTGCAGATATAGGCTGCATCAGGCTGGCATGCCAAAGCGCTCTCGAGATCATCATGGACGATTACGCCGTAGTCCGCTTCCAGATCGGCGCCCTCTTCCACGGTCAGATTATCCCGTAGCTTGATTCGCTGCCGACGCACGCGAAATGCATGAACTTCCAGTTCCTCGCCGAGCACACTACGCAAGTTACGTAGATGGCGTTGCCCAATACCACCCAGCCCACAAAAAAGAATTCGCACCATGCCCTTGCACTCACTTAAACCAGACGGTTACCACGCAACCACTCGGCTGCCAGCTCACTCATTTCCCGTAACCAGGCGGACTCCTCTCCCGCCACGCCCCGCGCAACCTGCAGCACAAAATCGCCGCGGTAATCGAAGCGAATCAACTGCTCCCGTAAGCTGGCAAAATCGGTATCGCCTTGTCCCAACGGCACGGTGCTGCTGCCCAAGCGCCGATCCTTGATATGAAAACTGCCAACCCGCTCACCGTAGGCTGCAAATTCATCAGCCGGTGCATAACCCAACGAAGCGCTGTTCCCGGCGTCATAGTTAACCTTGACCAACGGATGATCCAGATCTTGCAGCAGCTGGCGGAAGGACTCGGGAGCCAAGTCGGTTTCCAGATGCAATTCCACCGCGCAGTCTTGCGCCAACGGCAAGAGGTGACGCAGGTAGTCAATGACCTGCGTCTGCTCCTGAGCAGAGGTGATTCGCGAATGGTCCACAAAGGGCAGCACAATGCGCCCTACCCCCATCTGCGGACAGATGCCAATCAACCAGCGCAGTTTCTCAAGACGTTCCTGTAGTTCTTGCTCAGTGCAGCGCAGCAAAGGGAGGTCCATGAAATAATCGGCGCAGATCGACACAACCGATACTCCCCGGGCAGCCAAGCACCCCATCAACTCATGACGACCTTCAGGGGTTTCCAAGGGGTTGTCGCCCACGCCATACACATCGAAGATCCATTCGATGCCTCGCAGACCGATGGCCGCCGCCTGCTCGATTTCCTCGCGCCACTGACCGCGCGGAAATGACTGGAAGCGCCCGTCCTGCGGTGCGACCAAGCGCCCCTGCATGGTGTAGAGGCCCGCTTGCGCGTACTGCTTAAGGTAGTCTTCGGACATGCTCATTCATCCACCAGTGGAATCAACATATTGGCTTTGAGTTCTTCACGATCCAAGAATGGGAACAGGTCTTCCAACGGGCTGGAAACCATCTTTCCGTTTTCGCCAATACGAGAGGTGACTCGCGGCCCAATCGCTTGATCAGGCTCAACCATGACTTCACACAGCACTGGACCTGGTGTATCCAGGGCTTGTCGGATGACATTGGCCAGATCCGACTGCTCGCTGACACGCAATACAGGCAAGCCAAAGACTTCAGCCAAAGCGCCGATATCCGGCAACGTCAAGCCAGAGACCGGATCACAGCCAATGGTCTGCTTGAAGTAACCCGACTGGGACGCGCGGATAGACGCATATCCATTGTTATTGAGAATGAAATACTTGATCGGGAGTTGCAGGCGCCGAACCACTTCCAGCTCCTGGATATTCATGACGAAGCCACCATCGCCGTCCACGGAAATCGTGCGGCGCTTGCCCCCGCCAATGCAGCCGCCAATCGAGGCTGGCAACCCATAGCCCATAGCCCCCAAACCACCTGTGGCCACCGCTCTTTGTCCACGTTTGAGCTTGGCCGAGATCCAGAACGTATCTATCGACGCCCCAGAACTGCCAGGAATGATCATGTCATTCTCGTCCAAGGCCTCGCAGAGCATGTCAGTGAAGACATAGCTGTTCACAAAGCCCTGCTTTTTGCGGTACTCATCCAGTACTACCGGATAGCGGGTTTTCCACTCGGTACAGCGCTCGCGCCAAGCATTAAAGTCATAACGATGTGCCCGAGTCAGCTCAAGCAAGCCGACGATGAAATCCTTGGCGTCGCACACGAAGGATTGATCGGGCATATCCCCGAGCTTAGCGATTTCCGCCGGATCAATGTCCACCACGACGACTGTTGCAGCGCGTGCGAACTGACTACGGTCGAAGCCAGTAATGGAGAAGTCCATACGACAACCAATTGCAATTACCACGTCGGCATTCTGGACTGTGAAGTTGGCGCCGCGGGACGCCACGGTGCCGCAGCGACCAAAGTACAGCGGGTGATCGTACTCAAGCAGATCAGCTCCGATCCAGGTCGTCATCGTTGGTATGCCCAGGTGCTCGATCAGCTCGCGCATCGAGGCCTGCGCACCGGCACCATGTATACCGTTGCCGACCAACAGTACTGGACGCTGGGCGCCCTGCAGACGTTGAGCCAACTTTTCCAACGCCGAAGCCTGTGGCAATGCCGGCAGTACATGGTCGTCGGGGACATAGCCTTGCAACTGCTCTGGGTCGATTTCCGTCGCCTGGACATCCAGCGGGATATCGATCCAGACTGGCCCCTTACGGCCGTTGAGCATCAAGTACAGGGCTTTTTCCAGTTCATAGCGGACCTGCTGAGGATCCGACAGGCACACGGCATACTTGGTGACCGAAGAAACCATGCTGACGATGTCGAGCTCCTGGGTGCCGAGTTGACGTAACCCGGTCTCACCTTTCAGGTCCGCGCGCTTTACCTGGCCGGAGACAACCATCATCGGCGTCGACTCGAACCAGGCACCGGCCAAACCGGTAATGGCATTGGTGGCGCCAGGGCCGGAGGTCACCAGGCAGGCGCCAAAGCGTCCACTGGTACGCGCATATCCTTCAGCCGCAATGGCGGCTCCCTGTTCATGCAACATGCTCACCGCTTGCAGACGCGGTTGGCGCAACAGGGCATTGTTCAGATGCATGGCCCCGCCACCCGGCAGGAAGAACACGTGCTCAACACCCTGACGGGCAATGAACTCAAAAACGAAGTCGGCTACGCGCATGTGATTAGACCGTCTGAAGATTCAACGAATGGTGGGCGACACGATCAGCAGGTACGGCATAGAGCACCAAATCCCAACCCTCGGCCAAGTGCTGGCATAGACCGAAGCGATAGCCGTCGTAATAACTGTGCAGTTGCAGAAGGATGCTCCACAGGTGCGTCTGCTCGTGATAGACGCAAACGGCCAATACAGGGTGCCGCTGAGCGATCAACTGGCGCCCGCCTTCCAGGCACAGGGGTTCGAAGCCTTCGATATCGATCTTGATGAATGTCGCGGGCGCGATCTGCTTGCTCAGTTCGTCAATCGTGCTCATGCGCACAACTTCCTTACCTGCCCCTACCCGAGCAGCCGCACCGCAGTCTGACTCGACCAAGATCTCTCCAATTTGATCGCCCACGGCCAGCGCATGGGCGTAGAAACCTGCGGTCTGCCCTCCCAACTGGGCGAGTGTGGTCTCAAGCGCGCTGAAGTTCCGCCTGGCAGGTTCGAAGGAATGGATTTCCCGGTGTTTACGACCGCTTTGGATGTAGCCATGAATCGAATCGCCATTGAAGGCACCGATGTCGTAGAGCACCTCGTCATCCCGGCGATTGGCATAATGCTCGTTGAAATAGATCGCTCGGGACGAAGCCAAAGGCAACAAGTCATA
Source organism: Pseudomonas guariconensis (assembly GCF_900102675.1). Lineage (GTDB taxonomy): Bacteria > Pseudomonadota > Gammaproteobacteria > Pseudomonadales > Pseudomonadaceae > Aquipseudomonas > Aquipseudomonas guariconensis. The sequence goes on along the minus strand of NZ_FMYX01000008.1, from coordinate 163,193 downwards.
ATTGAGAAACAGCCGACACTCCACGTGATCGACGAACAAACGCTTGGATTCTTCATCCGTCAGCAGCTCGAACGCCTTTCGTACATCGACCGCCGCCTGAATAACGTGCTCCGGCAAGTCCAGGCTGTAGTAAGGGAGAAACTTTTCTGGCATGAGCCATGCCAGATGCCCGAACAAGGCAATGCGCTCAAAGCCTAAAGCCCGCAGAGGAGCCAAACGATCAGCCATGCGGTCACTGGCCTCACCACACCAGATGGTGGTGATAACGGCAGGCAAGCTGAAATGATCCCGCCTAGCCAATTGTGCAGGGCTCATCACCTCGATGCCCATGATCGATGTGCCCCACAGTGCAGGGTTGTTGTCGATGAACGCTACCGGTGCCTGCCCCAACTCCAGCAACACCGAAACGACCCTGCGCCCCAGATGGCCGGCGCCAAACAGGACAAACGGCTGATCGAAATCACCGATGATATCCAAGAGCGTCTGCTGCTGACGCTTGCGAACCGACTCCAGCGGCTCACTCAACAACCGCCCCAGCCGTTCGGATAACGAATGATCACCCATGGGACGCCTCCTTACTCAAAGCGCTCAAGAACTTCAGCGCCGACCAGAAACCTGCGCCATGATCCTTGTGGCCTTGCCATACCTCAGGAATGAAGCTCACCTGCGGATGGGCCTTGATCTTTGCCCACGCTTGCGGCCAGTCGATGTCTCCAGTGCCCATCAGCACGCCCTCGCCATTGGTACCCTTGGCATCGGCCACATGCAGATGTGCCGAGTACGGCAACAGCAGCGCCAACGCCTCCTGGAAGTCGAGGCCGAAGTGGAAACAGGTCATCTGCAGGTGTGAAAGGTCCAGGCACAAGCGCAGACCATGCTCACGGGCCTGGGCCGCCAATTCCTCGGGCATCATGAAGATGTTCTGATGGCGTTGACCGCCAAAGTGCCAAGGGAAAGGCGCCATGTTCTGTGGGATGAGTTCGGTGCCGCTGAAGTCGATCCGCGCACAGGACTCATAGAAGCGCTCGTACAGCTCCGGGCGCATGGCCAACGGGCGCGGTGCGTCGGCCGAGAAACCGCCGATGTTGGCGACGATCAGGCGAGCATCGGCATTGGGGAAGAACTCGCCCATCTGCAGTGTGGCGTCCACCACACGTTGCAGGTTGTCGATCGATCGTTGGCGGTAGGCCAGGTCATCGGCGACCAGATCCAGCAGCTCGCTGTTCTCGAACAGCTCCGGCGCATGCACCACCAGGCGCGAACATTCGACCGGTGCAAGGAACGGCTGCGGCTTCAGGCTCAGGTCACGGTAGGAGAGGTGGAACTCGAACAGGTCTGGCTGGATGCGTCGACGGTAATCCAGAAAATCGTGATAGCGCACCGGCACCCCCCAGCGGATCGGTAGCTGGAACGCCAGTTTTTCCTCGGCCTGCTGCGCTTCGAGGTCGCTTTCGAACAGGAAGTCGCCCTGGGCGATATCGCGCTGGGCCGGCTTGCCCAGCAACTCTGGCAGGCGGTACGGCGCCAAGCCCTGGCCAGGGCTGGCGATGCGCAGCATATCCTGCGTCAGGACACTGCCACGGGCGATGTCGCAAGAAGCAATCACGCTCTTGCCAAGATTCTCGCGGTTGAGCAACTCGCCTTGGCTGGCATGGCGGCCTGGCCCCTGCCAGGGCAAGGCCAGTTCCAGTTGACGAATGCCGTCGACCAACTGACGGAACTCGGTAGGTTCCAGGCTGGCCAGATGGTCCGGCCCTTCCATGTTGCGATCCAGGGTGATGTGGCGCTCGACCAGCTTGGCGCCCAGCGCGACAGCCCCAAGGGTGATGGCAATACCGCGCTCATGACCGGAGTAGCCCACCAGACTGTGCAACTCCTGCAGGCGGCGCAGATAGCCGAGTTGAATATCGCTCTCCGGAGCAGGATAGGCGCTGTTGCAATGCAACAGCGCGAAAGGTGTACCGAGAGCATTGAGCTGTTCGACGGCACGAATGATCTCGTGCTCGAACGACATGCCAGTAGAGAGGATCAACGGCTTGCCCAGGCTCGCGGCCTTGGCGATCAGGTAAGGGTTGCACAGGTCCGCCGAGGCGATTTTCAAGGCCGCCACATCGAACGAAGCCAGCGCATCGACACTGGGTTCGTCCCACGGCGTGCACAGGTAGGTGATACCCCTCTGCGCACAGTACTCACGCACCTGGCGGTGCTCGTCGAGACTCAGCTCGACTTTGTCCAGCAGGTCCTGGATATACTCCACGCCCAAGTCTTCGGCACGTGAGCCATCGGCCTTGCGGCGATAGAGTGCTTCGCGATTGCGCAGCTGGAACTTGACGCAGTCGGCACCCGACTCGATGGCCGCATCGACGAGCTGGCGGGCCAGCTCCAGAGAGCCGTTGTGGTTGTTGCCCACTTCGGCGATGACGTAGACGCGCTCACCGCCCAGGGGGATGCCGTCGAGATAAAGAGTGGTCATTGGATCTTTGCTCGCCATGAGGTTACGCCGCTGGATTCAAAGCGGAAATTCTGGGTCTGACAGCCAAGCTCGGACAGCACGCGTATCACGCGCTGACGCTGTTGTGGCTGGACGTAGAACAGGAAAAAGCCACCACCACCGGCGCCCAGCAGCTTGCCGCCGACGGCGCCGGCCGCGATGGCGGCGTCATAGATGTTGTCGAGCCGGCCATGGCTGATCGCCGAGGAGAACCGCTTCTTCAGGCGCCAGGCTTCATCCAGGCAGATACCGACCCCGCGCAACTCGCCGCGGATCAAATGCCGATGCATGCGTCGGCATAGCGCCACGCTGGCATGCAGCAGTTCGGTCTGGGAATCCTCGGCCGCGATCTCTTCACGCTGCAGTTCGTGCAGACGCCCAGAATCGTGGGAAATACCGGTATCGCAGAGCAGCAGGCACGACTCGAACTCGTTGCGAATCGCCTCTTCCAGACGGATCGGGTGGACCAGGTTGCGCTGGTTCTCGAACTCGATCAGGTTGAACCCGCCAAACGCCGAGGCGTATTGATCCTGCCAGCCGCCAGCGATGCCAAAGCACAGGCGCTCGGCCTGGAACGCCAACTCGGCGATCTCATAAGTGCTCCAGCGGTCCTGGCGCAGCTCATTGAACACTGCGATGGTCGCGGTAGTCGCCGCGGAGGAACCGCCCAGGCCGGAACCCACCGGGAAGTCCGAACGCAGGAACAGGTCGAAACCGTAGTTGGGCTTGATCACCGCGATGATCGTCGCCAGCAAGCTCTTGTCCTGGGCTGCCAGCAGGTCCGCCAGGGAGTCGAAGTGTTCTTCCCGGCCGAGGTCTTCGGCATGGATGCTGATCTGCTTGTCCTTGCGAGGTACCAGGGTGGCATGGGCGTACAGGCCAACCGTGCAGCTCAGCACGGCTGCCGGATGGTCGATGAAGAAGTACGTCAGGTCAGTGCCGCCGCCACAAAAGCTCATGCGCACCGGCGCCCGCGCCCGAGCCAGCACCGGCACCTCTGGGCTGGCCGCAAGCTGGCGGGTGTAGACCTCCACCAGCCGCTGCTCGGCGTCTACCCCAGGAATAGCGAGATAGCCTAGGTCGAAAAGCTTGAGCAACTCCTCACGTGCGGTGCCGACAGGCACGGCGCGGTACTGACGGTTCATGCAGGCGGTGACCGGCACGTCGGTTTTCCCACCTTGCAGCAAATGCCGACGCAGGTCGCCATTGGTCACCACCCCTACCAACCGCCCCAGTGCATCGACGACGAAGACGATTTGCAGGGCGCCGGCCTCGATGTGCTCGACGGCGTCAAGAATACTGCGCTGATCGCTGATACTCAGGGTCTGGACAAGTGAACTCATTGGGCAGTGTCCATGTGGAATTCAGTGGAGTAACGGGCGAAGGACTCTGGCGTGCCGATATCGATGAAACGGCCCAGGTACTCGCACACCTCGACCGGCCCACGCACCAGCAAATCCGGTAACAGGTCGCGCTCCAGGGAACAGGCCTGCACAGCCCGCCCCTCGAACGAGACGCTGTCGAATGCATAGACACCGGCATTGATCAGCCCCGGGCCATCCACGCCTTTCTCATCGATCGAACGCAACCCGTTCGCGTGGTCGACAGACAGGCTGCCATAGCGGCTGCGGTCCTCGACCTTGACGCCCACCACGGCATTACCGGCCGCCGCCACCGCCAAACGGTATGCAGGCGCATCGAGGTAGGTATCGGCGTTGAGCACCAGATAGCGCCCCTGGGCGGGCTGCTCGATCAAGGCGTTGAGCAGGGCTCCGCCAGTGCCGAGCGGCTCGGCCTCGACCACCAGGCACAACGCCAGTCCGCTGGCCTGGGCCAAGGCATCCAACTGCGCAGCCATCTGGTCAGCACGGTAGTGGGCACACAGCACCACATCGGTGATGCCAGCTTGTGCCAGTTGGCACAGCACGACCTGCAGGAACGGCGCACCATGCACAGTGACCAAGGCTTTCTGAGTGCCCTGGGTCACAGTCTGCAAACGCGTGCCGAAGCCGCCACACAGGACGTAGGCGCGCATCAGCGCAGCCTCCGCACATAGTCTTCAATATTGCGGGCGGCATGCTCGAGGTGTTCTTCGCCCAGGCCAGGCCACAGCCCGATCCAGAAGGTGTCCTTCATGACCTTGTCAGTCACACTCAGGTCGCTCGCCACCCGGTACTGCTGGTCTTTCATGTAAGGCTGGCGCGTCAGGTTGCCGGCGAACAGCAGGCGCGTGCCGATCTTCTGCGCATCCAGATGACGCAGCAGGTCCAGGCGCTCGACGCCACAGCCATCGCGCAGGGTCAGGGGGTAGCCAAACCAGGATGGATCGCTGTTGGCGGTGGCCTGCGGCAGGATCAACTGCTCGGCGCACCCGGCCAGGCGCTCGCTGAGCCAAGTGAAGTTGCGCTTGCGCGCGGCGATGAAGTCATCGACACGGTCCATCTGCGCCAATGCACAGGCGGCCTGCATGTCGGTGATCTTGAGGTTGTAGCCCAGGTGCGAGTAGGTGTACTTGTGATCGTACCCCTGCGGAAGGTCGCCCAACTGCCAGCAAAAACGCTTGCCGCAGGTGTCGTCCTCGCCTGGGCCGCAGTAGCAGTCGCGGCCCCAGTCACGGAAAGACTCCACGATGCGCTTGAGCAACGGAGAGTCGGTGAACACGGCGCCCCCTTCACCCATGGTGATGTGGTGCGCGGGATAGAAGCTCAGGGTGCCCAGGTCTCCGAAGCTGCCGACCTGGCGCCCATCGTAGGTGGAGCCCAGCGCGTCGCAGCAGTCCTCGATCAGCCACAGCCCATAGCGGTCGCACAGTTCACGTACCACCTTGAGGTTGAACGGGTTGCCCAGGGTATGCGCCAGCATGATGGCCTTGGTGCGCGGGCCGATTGCGGCCTCGATCAGGCTCGCATCGATGTTGTAGGTGCCCATCTCGATGTCGACGAACACCGGCACCGCACCGAACTGCAGGATCGGGTTGACGGTAGTGGGAAAGCCCGCCGCCACGCCGATGACTTCGTCGCCTTTGCCAATGGCACGGTCACCCAAACGCGGCGAGGTCAGCGCGGAAAAGGCCAGCAGGTTGGCCGATGACCCGGAGTTGGCGGTCAACACGCCACGACGCCCCAGATAGCGCGCCAGGCGCTTTTCGAAAGCCTGGTTGAAACGTCCGGTGGTCAGCCAGCCGTCCAGTACGGCTTCGGTCATGGCTTGCAGTTCCGGCGCGCCGATGACTTTGCCCGACGGTGGTACGGCATGCTGGCCGGGTACGAACCCGGGCGTGGCGAGCTCCAGCTCCGCGTAACGACCTACGAGTTCGGCAATTTGCTGGCGCAACTGCTGCGCCGTCTGATCAGTCATCGGTTTTCGCCTTCATGGTCCGCGATCTGCGCGCGGCAAAATTGCTGCATGTCCTGGCCTTCTCGCCAGGCGCAATGCCATTGGAGGGTTCGCTGCAAGGCCTGCTCCAGGCCCCAGCTCGGACGCCAGCCCAAGCGCTGGCGTGCCATGGAAGAGTCGAGGGTCAAAAGACCTGCCTCATGGGGCTGCGCAGATGGCTCGACCGCCCAGCGCGCCTCGCCAGGCCAAAGCCGGGCCATGGTCTCTACCACCTCGCCAACTGTTGCGGTGCCTTCGCTGTCGGGGCCGAAGTTCCAGGCCTGGCCAACCGCCTGCCCCTGCTCGATCAAAGCCTGGGCCAGCAACAGGTAGCCCTGCAGTGGGTCGAGCACGTGCTGCCAAGGACGCACCGCGCCCGGGTAGCGCAAGGTCAACGACTCGCCGGCATCCCAGGCACGCAGGATGTCCGGAAGCAAGCGATCGGCGGACCAGTCGCCACCGCCGATCACGTTGCCGGCCCTAGCAGTGGCCAACGCCACGTCTTGGTCTCTGAAGAAGGATTCGCGCCAGGACGCACAGAGCAACTCGACACATGCCTTGCTGCTGCTATAGGGGTCATGCCCACCCAGCGCATCCTGCTCGCGATAGGGCCAAAGCCATTCGCGGTTTTCGTAGCACTTGTCGGTGGTCACCACCAGGACCGCGCGAACCGAGTCACACTGGCGCACGGCCTCCAGCACATTCACCGTGCCCATGACATTGGTCGCATAGGTGTGTGCAGGGGTGCGATACGACTCGCGCACCAACGGCTGGGCCGCCAGGTGCAGGACGATCTCGGGGCGGAATGCCGACAGGCTGCCAGCAAGCTTTTCAGCATCGCGGATATCGGCGAACTCGCCTGACACCCGTTCGGCAAGGCGCACCTGGTCATGGAGCCCAGGCGAGGTGTTGGGCGCCAGCGAATAGCCGTATACCTCAGCACCCAGGTCGCTGAGCCACAATGCCAGCCAGCTGCCTTTAAAGCCGCTGTGACCGGTGAGAAAGACCCTGCGCCCCGACCAGAAGCTGCGGCTTACGACCATACTCGCCATTGCGCCTCTCCGGACTTCCAGCGCTCTTCCAAGTAGTTACGATCACGCAACGTATCCATGGCCTGCCAGAACCCGCGATGGGTATGGCTCATCAGTTGTCCGTCCTGTGCCAGGGCGCGCATGGGCTCGTACTCCCACGTCGTGCTGTCACCGTCGATGTAATCGAAGATGCCCGGCTCCAGAACGAAGAAACCACCATTGATCCAACCGCCATCGCCTAGGGGCTTTTCCTGGAAACCCTGGACCTGCTCACCACGCACATCGAGGGCGCCATAACGCCCTGGTGGCTGAACAGCGGTTACCGTGGAGAGCTTGCCGTGGTTTTTGTGGAAATCGACCAATGCGCCAACATCAACATCGGCTACGCCGTCGCCGTAGGTGAGACAGAAAGTGTCGTCGCCGACATAGTCACGAACGCGCTTGATGCGACCACCTGTGGCGGTATTTTCACCGGTATCCACCAACGTCACGCGCCAGGGTTCGGCATTGCGGTTGTGGATATGCATGCGGTTTTCCGACATGTCGAAGGTCACGTCGGACATGTGCAGGAAATAGTTGGCGAAGTACTCCTTGATCACGTAGCCCTTGTAGCCCAGGCAGATCACGAAATCGTTGATACCGTAATGGGAATAGATCTTCATGATGTGCCAGATGATCGGCTTGCCGCCAATCTCGATCATTGGCTTGGGCCGCAAGTGGGACTCTTCGCTGATACGCGTGCCCAGGCCACCGGCCAAAATGACTGTTTTCATTGAGTGCTTACCTTCAGAAGAGCAACGCCACATTCGCACCGACAAATTACTGACCAAAGCGGTGGCCTGGACGGACTCAAAGCAAAAACGCTGCCAACTTACCAGCACCCAGCTGTGGCGGCCTGCACAGACAAAAAAACCGGGCCTGGGCCCGGTTTTTTGTCTGTATCGACACTCAACTCAACGCGTGCAACCACTCCAATTGCACAACCTGCCCAGGCATAGCCGAACGCGAGTGATCGACACCGTCTGGCGCGTCTACCGCCACACGACGATTGAACGCCGCCGCCCAATGCGCCACCACGTGCGCACGCGCCTGATCACTTAACTCTGGGACGAACGGGCAGAGCACTTTCGCGTCCGGCGCAACGAGCACCAGCAAACCTGCTTGGGCGACCTGTTGGCACAGTTCGATATCGGCCCCTGCAGTCGACGCCAATCCACCGCACTGCTCGAACACTTCCCGACGCACCATCAAGGCATGGCTCGAAACTGCCTGGGCGCCGCGCACGACGTCGAGCCCCAGGGCTCGCTCCATTGCGTCCTCAGGCAAGCCAAGCCAGCTCGCATGGATACTCTGATCGCTCAACAACTCGTAACCGGCATGACTGATCGCACCCTCGATGTCGTACATCTGACAACCGACGATCCCGACCTCAGGACGCTGGGCCTGATTGAGCAACGAGCCAATCCATGCGGGGGTCATCACCTGGCAACGGCTGGCAAACGCCACCAGGTAGTCTCCCTGTGCATGCGTTGCCGCCAGATTGACCAGCGCCTCATACGACGCAGGCTGCTCACTCATCACCAAACGGACGCGCGTACCCACGCCCGAAACGGTGCCCAACTGCGCAACCAGTCGCTCACTGGCGTCAGCCTCACAGGCCACCAGCACTTCATAGCGTGGGTAGCGGGTACGCTGCACGATGCTTGCCAGAGACACCTTGAGCTGTTCAAGATCATCATCAGCCACCAGCAGGATACTGACCAACGGGGTTGACGCATGGCGGAAGTCGATATGCAATCGCCGGCCCGCCCCTTCGCTAATCGCTCCCTGATAACCCAGTTGGGTCATGTGGCGGTTGAGGGTCGCCTGGGCATCGGCCAGCATGGCCTCACTGCCCACCCGCCCGATCACCAGGTATTCGTCCAGATGCGCCAAGCAACCGAGCCCCTTCGCCTCGACCAGACGCAGCAACAGGTCGAACTCCAGCGAATGGCGGTAGGTCTCGCTGTACCCTCCTAGGGCCAGCACGGTTTCACGGCGCATCAGCCAGTGCCGCGACATCAGGTCCGGACGGCTGCGCAGCAGGTCAAGGTCCGCACCAGGGCGCACGATACTGATCAATCGCCCCTCAGTATCTCGCTGCACTTCGTTGCCACAGATTGCCTGGCAGTCTGGCGCCTCCGCCAGCTCTGTCCGCAAACGCAGCAAACCACCCGGAGTAACCTGATCACCCGCCTGCAACAGGAGCATCCATTCACTGGGCAGTTGACTCACGACCTGATTCAGGTGCGAAACAACATTCGTAGAAGTCACCTTGATGAAATGCAAGGTATCGCGTGCAGTAGTGATAGCGGGCAATGTGCCTGCCTTGAGCACGACCAAGCGGAAATCACGGACACCGCAATCAAGAATACTGTCGAAGGTCCGCTGCAACGCCGCGTTGTCGTCTTCCAGGTCGACCACGACCAGAGCCAATTGCGGCTCCTTCCTTTTAGCCAGATGCGCCAGGATACGCTTCCTGGCCGTCGCATCCGGGGTCGCGTCAGCAATGGCCTGCAGAACCTGCCCTGATGGGGTGGCGTCCAATTGGGCTTTCAGGTCTACCCCCTTGATACGCTCCAGACGTGCCAGCCAGTCGCTGAGCTCGTTTACCTGATCGTCCTGCTCCTCTCCCACTAGCGAGTCCGCGAGACGGCGGCACACGACCGGGTCGAACAGACTCAAGGCGAGCGCTTGCCAATAGCGTTCCTGAAGACTCTTCTCTGTGTCATTGGGGTGCACCTGCAGCAAGTCATGCTGACGGACCCACGTGCCTTCCAGTGCATCAATGTGCGCTCGTCCTACCGGCCAGGCATGGATGAGGAACTCCAAGCCCGACAGCTGACGGAACAGAGGACCGTTGTAATACGGCAGCTCGACGAACTGTTCGGGCTCGAAGCGACGCTCAGGATCGCCGACCACGCTGCGCCAATTGGAGGTGAACAGCAACGGTTGCTCGTCACCGCCATAGGTCGCGTGAATGAACTGTCGCAGGATCACAAACCCTTGGTCATCTTGCCATAGCGACTGCTGTTCATGGTCCCATTGGACCAGCACCTGCGTCACATAGGCCAATGCTTCCTCGCGCGCCGCCATCTCGATCGCACGCATCGGACACTCGCTCACGACCGCCGTCCGCTCCAGCACTTTGAACGCACCCTGCAGCAACAAGGCGCACGACAATCCAACCAGCCAACCCTCACCCGACAATTCGGCGGGTACGCTGCTCAGAGCCGCCCTGAGCGCCTCGACACGAACCACAGCGCGCCAGGCTTGCTGGCCGCACTCGGCGAAACGATAGATGCGCTGCAGCGCGCCATCGGTGACGTCACCCTGATAGGCATCGCCCACTTTGTAGTAGGTCACGACGCTATCGCCAGGCCTATAACCCAGCGTATACCCCAATGCTGCTTGTTCGCTCGAGTGCACCTGCAGCCAGTCGACCGCAGCCTTCAGTGCCTCGGGCAAAAGGAAATCACTGTCCTTGGCCAGGATCACGTAAGGCGTATCGATCTGCTCCAACACTCGCTGCACACCGCCCGACCAAGCCTGGTCAGGCGCCGTTTCAAACAATGGCCAGTCACACCCGAGCTCTGCGTAATACGACGCGGCGCGCGCTCGATAAGCAGGGTCGTTGCCGCCCAGCAACACAACGCTGACAGCGCGTTGCAACGACTCTTCCACTACTGCTTTTTCACTCATGGCGCACCCATCAATCCGGTTATTCTGTTCGCCCTGGCGGCACAGCTCGCCACCACCGGCCCATCAATCAGCCAACCAACCGCTGGCCCAATGTTGCAGGTTTTGCTCGGTCAGTACGTAATCACGCAATACTGCTTCACGCAACGCATCACCCTGTCGGTAGCTAGCCGCAGGGTCGGCCAGATGCGTGTGAATCGCCTCCAGCCACTCTTCGGTACTGTTGGTGACGACACGTGTACAAGGCAGATACCCCTGGTACGCCTTGGTGTCGGTACAAATGACCGGGAATCCGCAGGCACCGTATTCGAGCAAACGCAGGTTGCTTTTGCAGTCGTTGAACAGGTTGATCTCAAGTGGCGCCAAAGCCAGGTCCAGATCAAGGCTGGCCAGCTTCTGCGGATAGAGTGACAGTGCCACGCCTTTGTGGAACTCCTTGATATAGGGCCGCAGCACATCAGGGCACATACCGAAGAACACCCAATCGACTTTGTCCGCCAAGGCCTTGACGACATCGGCAATCAACTCCAGGTCACCGCGGTGACTGGTTCCCCCGGCCCAACCGACACGGGGCCGCACCGAGGTTTGCCGACGGCTGCGCAACCCACGCCAGAGTGAGGCGGCGAGCATGTTCGGCACGACACGGATATCGTCATGCATGCCCGCTAGCGCATCGGCCAGCGGCTGGGTGGATACCACCACTCGATCACAAAGATCGAGTGCACGCGCGACCAGTTCACGCATGTTGCTCGGCATGTTCCGCGCATGGGCATTGTTTTTCGGTACATCAAGGATGTAGTCATCCAGTTCGTAGACCCAGCGTGCATTCGAAAAACGCCTGATTCGCTCGAGTTCCTCGACGGTTCGAGTGGTGTAGCGGTACTGAACCACGACGACATCCGGTTTTTCCCGCTCCAGATCGATCACCCCTGGCGCCCCGTAGTTCAGCTTGCCCTGGATCCAGCCCAAGCGCTCTAGCTCGCTGAACGGCTGCGTTACTCGGTAGTGTCCTACAGCGGAAGTATTCAATGGCAACGCCAGAACCGACGGTAGAACGCGACTGACAAACGGGTCCCATCCGGTACGCATGCCAGGTTCAAGAATGAAACTGGCCCCCGTCAGACTCAGGTTGCGGTTGTACGCCGGATCCCAGGCAACCCGCGACAGCCATCGGGAATAAAAAGCGTCTTCGTCGTGTTCGAGGAACTGCACGGAGAGACTTGATACTTCCCCTGGGAACCGGACAAGCGAGGCGAACGGCGACCAGACCACCAGATACCCTTGCTCACGGGCACGCAGACAAAGATCGGCATCGAACAGGTTCGAGTGCAACAAGGCAGCGTCCAAGCCATCGAGTTCTTCGAAAACCGACCGGCGTACCAACAGGCAGTCCAGGCTGACGGCACTCCAGTTCTGCACCAGTTGCAAACGGCTCATGTAACCGTTGGTGGAAGCCCCGTGTCCAAGAAATGGGGAACCTGCTGGTCCATGCAATCCCAGCACCAGGCCTGCCGATAGAACGCCGCCCTCACTATTGACCAACCTTGGCCCAACGACTGCCACTTCTGGTCTCTGCGCCTGGCTCATCATTTCGTCGAGCCATTGCTTGTCGAACGCCATGCAATTGGCATCAAGCAGCAACAGGTAGTCACCATGCGCCAGAGCGCGAGCCTGGTTCAGACGCCCGCCCTTACTGCCCGCATCGCTCCAGACGACACGTAGCTGGGCGCTACCCAACTGCTGCATCGCCGCCAACCAGTTGCGCATCGCCGCAGGCGCTTCGTCAGTAGCGATAATCAGCACTTCGTAATTGCTATAGGCGGTGTGTTCGAAAACGGACTCGACACAACGGATCAAGGCCAGCAGATCCTGCCCTGCATCCACCAACATGGACACACCGGGCGCGCCCTCGTGCTGGTAATGCACCCTAGAGACCGGACTCCCCTCAATGGGTTGTACATACGCCGCAACACCCAAACGTTGCAGATGTGCTTCCAACACCCTCGGTGCCTGCGCGACGCAGACTGGGTCACGCATCCAGTGCTCGTAAGTGTGGCCACACTGCACCAGCAATTCAGCCACATGCTCGACCACATGCAGCCCCCTGACTTCGACCATACGCCAGAGCAGATCATGAGGCGCGAGCGATTCGAACGACTCGACAAACCCTCCCATCTCCACCAAAGCGGCGCACTTGAAGCCGAGCAAACGCCCTACATAGGGCAGGCTGCGCATCAAGTCGAGGTTGAAGTCCGGCTTGAACACCGGCACGCTCGACTCACGACCGTCATAAGCCCCTTCATCAACGTACAGGCACAGCCGATCGGCTTGAACCGCCATGCGCTCGGCCATAACGACCAAGGCATGAGGGTGTAGAAGGTCGCCTGGCTGCAGCAGAAAGATCCAGTCACCACCCTCTCCCACCGAGAGTCGCTGGTTGATCTGCTCAAATCCGTACCCCCGCAGCGTCTCACGCCGAACCTGCAGGCCCGCGACTTCAGGCACAGACTGCCCAGCCGCTGCGAATATCCAGATCTCCTCAGGCGCGTAAGACTGAACCGCCAGGCTGTCAAGAGTGGTGCGCAGAGCGCGCTCATCCGCATTGTGAGACAAAATCACTGGAACGATGCGTGGACGGTTCGACCAGCGCTCAATGCGCTTGGGCAGCATGCGCAACTGTCCAGACGACAGGCTACGGCACTCCAGCCACTCGGTGTACACGTCCGCAAAACTGAGGCTTCTGAGACCGACCCGTTGCTGGTAATTACTGATCTGGCTGACGTAGGCCAACTGCAGTTCGAACTCCTGCCAGACCCTGTCCTCGCCATCACGATAGTCGTCCAACGCAACGTATCGCACCCAGCCGGCAGCCGGGGCTGGCTCGGCTGCGCGCGCGTCCAGCATCTGGGACAACCAGTCGGTTTCACTCTTGTAAGCCAGTTGCATCGAAGCATGATGACTGAGCTGACCTGGATGGACACGCTCCAGACTCAGCACGTCCTTGAGACAGGCCAGGTGACCACGACGAAGCAGGCAGGCATACAGGGCCAGATCCAATCGAGCAGCAAACCCCTGCCCCTCCTGAACTAAGGCTGCGAGAAACTCCTCGACTTGCTCGCGCCGAAACATGGAATGGCTGATACCACCGAACAGGTTGGCGACATTGCTGGCAATTACCTCGAGGAGGTCGCTCGCACGCATGACCGCGTTGCCCGGTGAGACCACGCAATTGATTGCGCGAGAAGGCATCAGACACTCGTCTGCGTCGCACAACAACCGCTGGCTTGTCACCATGCTCACGTCACTGCACTCTGCCAGGACCTCGGCCTGACGACTGATGCAACCTGCAAGCAGTAAATCGTCATCGCACAGGAACTTGATGAACTGACCGGAGCATTGTTCAAGACATGTCTGAAGGTTACGGGCAAAGCCAAGGTGGCGGGCATTGCGCAGGTAACGCACCGGTGAACGGCACTCCTGAGCCAGCTGGTCCGTGATCGCTTTTATCTCCTCGCCCGAGCTGTCATCGCAAATGACGATTTCCAGGTTGGGATAATCCTGGCTGATCGTGCTGGCCAATGCGCTACGGAAAAACTCAGCACGATAAGCCGGGATGGCGATGCTGACGAGAGGCTGTTCGTTCACGGTGCAAACCTTGGAGAGGTCGCCAATGCGCCAGGTTTGCCTGGCGCATGCGCGCAAAAGCGGGAAAGGAGAATCAGATGTAGTTGACCAGCGACAAGCCGGCAATCTTCGCATAGGACTGCATCGATGCCTGCAGCATGTTCTTTTGCATTTCCAGGCGCAGCATCACTTCGGCCGGATCGCTTTCCCGGATCGAACTCTGGGTTTTCTTGTTTTCGGTGCTTAGCGCTTCGTTGGTCTCTGCCTGCACATCAAGTGCTTGCCCACGACCACCAATGGAGGCAATGGACGAGGTGACCTGATTGGTCGCGCTAGTGATGTTGCCAATCGCCGAATCCAAGGACGCCAGGAAGTTCTGCCGCGCCACCGGGTCGCTGTCCTGTGGCGTGGTCAGCGCCTTGCGCAGTTGCCCGATTGTATCGAGGATGTTCTGGGTCTGATGGGTATCGACCTTCACCGCAAAAGAGTCGCCGGCATTCGGCGTGCCAGAGAGCTCGAAGTCCACCCCGGCCGCTGTCGCTGTCGTACCACTCAGTGTGCCGGTGGACACTGGACGGCTATCGGCGGTCAAGGGCGCTGCGTACAGCTCGAAGTCCGTGGCGCTGGTGAACTTGAGCACGGCGCTGCCGCCTGGGAACGCCGCCTTGTAGAGTGTCGGGTCGCTGACGGTCGCGCCCGTGATCTGGCTCGCGGAAGTATTGCCCGGGCTACGGGTACCGGCGATGGAGTCGGCCTTGGAACTCAGGCTGAAGGTATGCCCGGCAATCGCTGCGTCCGGGTTAGCTTCATCACCTGGTTTGAGGGAAATCTTTAGACGCAAGTCAACACCGCGGAAGCTGATGGTGGTGTTGTCGCCCTTCGGATCAAAGGTGCCCCCCTGGCTGGCTTCCAAGGTCACATCCGTGCCACTGGCATCGAGAATCTTGAACTGAGTGCTGCTGGTGAACTCGATGCTGTACGGTTCGCCACTGCGGAAACGGTCATTGTAGGTAGCACTGCCGGAAACCTGGCCATTGGATAGGCTGATACGGCCATCATCGATCGGCGGATTCGTCAGGCGGGTCTCGCTGCGACTGGTGTTCAGGGCCTGTTCGAAGGCGCTGTGACCGGTCTCGTTGGCTGCCAGGCTGAGCATATCGCCTACCTGCAGCATCAGTTGCCCTTGGTCGCCCTGATAGCTGTAGGTGCCGTCGGCATTGCGCACATAGGGCGGGGTATCGCCCTTGGAGCCGGAGAACAGGTACTTGCCGTTCTCGTCTTTGCTGTTCATCAGGGTGAACAGTTGGTTCTCCAGTGAAGCCAGCTCATCGGCGTTGGCCTTGCGGTCGGTATCGGTAAAGCCACCGTTACCGGAACTCACCGCCAGCTCGTTGACGCGCTGCAGGATGGTACCAATGGCATTGAGCGTGCTCTCAGCAGTCCCCAACGCATTGCGCACGTTGACGATGTTGTCGCTGTACTGCTCCAGCATGTTCTGCTGCTGCTCGAGCTGCAGCAGGCGCGCGGCGCCCACCGGATCGTCGGCGGCGGTGCGGATGCGCAGGAAGTCGCTGGCCTCCTGGCTCGTCTTGTTGACGTTGGAGAAGGTGCGCTGGTAGTTGGCGCTGCTGGTGTTGTAGAACTGCGAAGTGGAGATGCGCACGGTCTACGGCTCCTTAAAGACTGTTGATCAAGGTGGCGAAGGTTTCCTGGGCCGCCTTGATGATCTGCGACGACGCGGTGTAGTACTGCTGGAACTTGACCAGGTTGCCGACCTCTTCGTCGACCGACACGCCCGACACCGAATTGCGGCCGTCCAGCGCGGACTGCTGCAGGGCGTTGGTGGCATTGCCGTCCATGGTGGCCTGGGCGGTCTTGCCGCCGACGTTGGATACCAGCTTGGCGTAAGCGTCGGTGAAGCTGATGCCCTTGCCGTCGGCGCCAACGCCCACGGTGCCCTTGGTCTGCAGTCCGAGCACCGACTGGGCATTGCGGTTGTCGGCAGAGCCCGCGCCGGTCAGCGACACGGTGAAGTTGTCACCGCTTTTCGGCGCACCGGAGACGCTCATCTCGAAAGTGAAGGTCTTCTGGGTGGCGCCGTCCATGATCGGGTTGCCGCTGCCATCGACCATCGGCACCGAGAGCTGCAGCTTGTTTTCCTGGCCCGGAATGATGGTGCCGCTGCCGATGGCGTTGCCCTTGGCGTCGTACATCGTGTAGGCCTGGGGCGAGGTGCTGTCGTCACCGAACACCAGCTTGACCGGGGTGGAATACTTCAGGCCTGTCTGCAGGTCGGCGCGCTGGGCTGCATCGTAGATGTCCAGCTCCGAGGTCAGGGTCGGCGGGGTGACCGCACCGGTGCCCTTGTTGCCGGCACCGTTGGTGCTGGTCAGCGGGGCGGCCATGGCCAGGCGATTGGGGTCGGTGAGCACCGACTCCATACCGGCGGCGGCATTGCGGGTCGGGGTGATCTTGAAGCTGTCACCGGCGCTCAACGCACCGCCCTTGAGCGACAGGGTGAAACCATCGATCACCGGAGCCGGGTCATCGGAAAGATCGAACGAGCCCATCTCGGTGCCTTCGGGCAGCTTGCGCACGGTGTAGGCGGTGGCGCTGGTGAAGGTCACTTGGTAGTCGCTGGTGCTGAGCTTGCCGGTGTCCTTGATGTTCACATCCAGATTGCCGGAGCCTGCGCTGTTGCCCAGCTTGGGCACGCTGCGCTCGCTCATGGCCTTGGCGCTGTTGATGTCGCCGAACAGGATCGCGCCGAACTCGCCGTTCTTGTCGATACCCTGGGCCAGTTGGCTGTTGATGGCATCGGCCACCACCAGCGCCACACGGCCCAGCTCGTTGAGCGCAGGGTCGAGGGTCTCACGGCGGTAACGCAGCAGGCCACCGAGCTCGCCGCCGGTGGTGCTGTTGGTGATGTCCATCTTGGTGGTGCCGCGATTGAGCACCAGGTTCATGCGGGTCGGATCGGTCTGGCTCGGCTCGACGCCCAAGGTCTGGGTGGTCTTGCCCAGCACCAGTGCCTGACCATTCTTCAGGTAGATGTCGTAGTTGCCTTCGCGCTCCACCACCTCGGCACCGATCAACGCGGTCAGCTCGCGCACGGCGCCATCGCGCTGATCGAGCAGGTCGTTGGGCTGGCCCTGTACCGCCGAGATCCGTGAGATCTGGTCGTTGTACTCGGCGATCGTCGAGGTGAGCTTGTTCACCTGGTCGGCGATCGAGGCCATGTTGGTGTTGATGTTGGTGTTCTGCTGGTTCAACTGCGCCGACAGGGTGTTGAAGCGCTTGGCCAAGGTCTGGGCGCTGGTCAGCAACAACTGGCGTGAGGCGTCCTCGTTGGGCTTGGCCGAGGCGTCCTGCATGGCGCCGAAGAAGCTCTTGAGCGCAGCGGTGATGCCGGTATCGGCGCTCGACAGGGCGGTGTCCAGCGGGGTGATCTGGTTCAGGTAGGAAGTGGCGTCGCTGGACAGCGACGTGGTGGTGCGCAGCTGGTTTTCCAGGAAGGCGTTGTACACCCGACGCACATCGGCCAGGGTGGTACCACTGCCGATGAAGACCTGGCCATACTGCTGCGAGCCCTTGGTCTTCTGCACGATCTGCTGGCGAGAATAACTGTCGACATCGGCGTTGGCGATGTTGTTACCCAGGGTGTACATCCCCGACTGCGCGGCGCCCAGCCCCGACATGCCAATATTGATCAAACTCGCCATGGTTCCAAACCCTTAAAGTTTCGTTGTGGTACCGAGCATCGCGTAGCTCTCGTACGACTTCATCTGTCTTGCGATCTGCGAGATCTTGCTGGCGTAGTTCGGGTCGGTGGCGTACCCGGCCTTCTGCAGCTCTCGCACGAACTGTTCCGGGTTATCGGCCGACTTCACCGCATCTTGATAGCGCGCGTTGTTCTGCAACAGGCTGACCAGGTCATGGAAGCTGTCCTGGTAGGAATCGTAGGAACGGAACGCCGCAGTCTCCTTGACGAACTGCCCGCCACGAAACTCACTGGTGATCGCCCTCGCCTGCCCACCTTGCCAGTTACCGGTGGCCTTGATGCCGAACAGGTTGTGGCTGCTGCTGCCATCGGCATTGCGCATGACCGACTTGCCCCAACCGGTTTCCAGGGCAGCCTGGGCTACCAGGTAACGGGGGTCGATACCGATACGCTTGGCGGCCTGCTCGGCCATCGGCAGCATGGTGGCGACGAACTGGTCGCTGTCGGTGAAGGCCTTCTTCGGCGCCAGCGGTGGCTGAGCCACGGCGCGGCCAAGAATGCGCGTCCCATCCGGCGCAGCGAAGGCGCGGGCGGCGCTGGCCACCTGCTGTCCTTCGCGGGCCGGCACGGCAGCGGTATTGGTGGTGCTCGCCGACGGCACGATGCCGGCCAGCAAACGATCCGTCAGCTTGCCCGGCAGGGCCAGGCGCCGCGAGTTGAGCGCAGCCACGTCGTTGCGGGTGCCGGCCGTTTCACTGAAATGCATGGGTTCGGCCACTTTGCTGCCCCACAGCGCCGGGGCATGCCCTTCGATACGCGGGAACGGGCTGGTGTTGACCGGCGCAGGCTTGTTCTTGGACAGCTGACGCACCAGCACATCCTGCAGGCCGATACCGCCGCCTTCGCGGGACATGCTCACGGCCAACTGCTGGTCGTACATGTCGCGGTACTGCTTGACCGTCTCGCTGTTCATCGGGTTGTCGTCGGCCAGCACGTCACTGGCCTTGCGCGAGGCCTTGAGCATCTCGCTGATGAACAACGACTCGAACTCCTGGGCCACCTTGCGCACGTTGGCATCGCTGTCGCGATCACCGTGCTTGAGCGAGCTTAAGCGGTTGAGGTCGGTGTAGGCACCGCTGTCGGCGTGTCCGGAAACCAGGCTCTTGGAATTCATGGGCTGGCGTCCTCAGATCACGATCAGGTCGGCTTGCAAGGCGCCGGCCTGCTTCAGGGCTTCGAGGATCGCCATCAGGTCGCTGGGCGCCGCGCCCACCTGGTTCACCGCACGCACGATCTCGTCCAGGGTGGTGCCCGGGCCGAACTTGAACATTGGCTTGGCTTCCTGCTGGGCGTTGACCTTCGAGCGCGGCACTACAGCGGTCTGGCCATTGGAGAACGGTCCAGGCTGGCTGACGATCGGGTCTTCGGTGATGGTCACGGTCAGGCTGCCATGGGTGACTGCCGCCGGCGAGACCTTGACGTTCTGGCCAATGACGATGGTGCCGGTGCGCGAGTTGATGATGACCTTGGCCACGGCCTGGCCTGGGTCGATCTCCAGGTTCTCGAGGATCGACAGGTAGTCCACACGCTGGCTCGGGTCCATGGGCGCAGTGACACGCACCGAGCCGCCATCGACGGCCTGGGCCACACCTGGGCCGAGCATGTCGTTGATCTTGTCGACAATGTGCTTGGCGGTGGTGAAATCCGGGCGATTGAGGTTCAGCGTCAGGCTGTTGCCCTGGTTGAAGCCGCTCGGCACGGCGCGCTCGACGGTGGCCCCACCTGGGATACGACCAGCCGACGGAACGTTGACGGTGATCTTGGAGCCGTCTCGCCCCTCTGCGTCAAAGCCACCCACTACCAGGTTGCCCTGGGCGATGGCATAGACGTTGCCATCAATCCCCTTGAGCGGGGTCATCAGCAGGCTGCCGCCGCGCAGGCTCTTGGAGTTGCCGATCGACGAAACGGTGATGTCCACCACTTGGCCGGGCTTGGCGAAGGCCGGCAGATCAGCGTGCACCGATACCGCGGCGACGTTCTTGAGCTGCACGTTGCCCGACCCCGGCGGCACCTTGATGCCGAACTGGGACAGCATGTTGTTGAAGGTCTGCAGGGTGAACGGGGTTTGGGTGGTCTGGTCACCCGTACCGTTCAACCCCACCACCAGGCCATAGCCGATCAACTGGTTGGTACGCACGCCAGAAATGCTGGCGATGTCCTTCAGGCGTTCGGCGTGAGCACCGAACGCGCAGGACAGGAGCAGGGTCGCGGCAATCAGCTGCCTTACGTTGAACATGGTCATCCGACTCAGAAGGGCCAAAGCGGGCTCGTGAAGAAGCGGTCCAGCCAACCAGGCTGGCTGGCATCGGCGAAGGAACCTGTGCCCGAATAGGTAATACGTGCATCGGCCACGCGGGTGGATGGCACGGTGTTGTCGGTAGCGATGTCATCGGCACGGACAAGACCTGCGATGCGCACCAGCTCTTCGCCGGTGTTCAGGGTCATCCACTTTTCACCGCGCACGGCGATGATGCCGTTTGGCAACACTTCAGCTACGGTGACGGTGATCGAACCTGTCAGGGTGTTGCCCTGGGTAGCCTTGCTGTCACCCTTGGTGGCGCGATCGCCGCTGTACCCCGCCTCCAGCGTGAGGTCGCCACTGCCGAACGGGTTGTTGGTGTTCGGCACCGTACCGAACAGTGAACTCAGGCCGATGTTGGCTTTGCTGTTCTTCTGGATCTGGGAACCTGCGTTCTTGCTCGCTGAGGTGCGCTCGTTGAGCGTGATGGTGATGATGTCACCCACGCGGAACGCTTTGCGATCGGTGTACAGGTTCTGCTCGAAGCCAGCCTGATAGATCGAGCCATTGGCCGCCGACGCCGGCAGCGGGGTACGCGGCACGACCGGCGCATAGTACGGGTCGTTTGGCTTTGGCGTCGGCCCGACGCAACCGGCCAACAACACCGCGCCCCCCAGGGCGAAGACGGACAACAGACGATTCATGACGCTTACCTCACGTGTAACGGGCTTGGGTCTTACAGCTGCTGGGTGACGAACGACAGCATCTGGTCGGCGGTGGAGATGACCTTGGAGTTCATCTCGTAGGCGCGCTGGGTGGTGATCATGTTCACCAACTCTTCCACGGTGCTGACGTTGGAGTTTTCCAGAGTCTGCTGCAGGGTGGTGCCGAAGCCGTTCAGGCCCGGGGTGCCGATCTGTGGCGCACCGCTGGCTGCAGTCTCGAGGAACAGGTTATTGCCGACGGCTTGCAGGCCTGCCGGGTTGATGAAGTCGGCGGTCTGGATGTTGCCGATGATCTGCGCGGCCGGGTTGCCGGCGGTGGTGATCGACACGGTGCCGTCCTGGCCAACGGTGAAGGTCTGGGCATCCGGCGGCACGACGATCGCAGGCTCAAGGGCAAAACCGTTGGCGGTGACGATCTGGCCGTCGGAGTTCAGGTGGAAGGTGCCGTCACGGGTGTACGAAACAGTGCCATCAGGCTGCAGCACCTGGAAGAAACCGCGACCGTTGACGGCCATGTCCAGCGGGTTTTCGGTGGTCTGCAGGCTGCCGGTCTGGAAGTTCTTCTGAGTACCGACAATGCGCACACCGGTACCGACCTGCAGGCCCGAAGGCAGCTCGCTGTCCTGGGTCGACTGAGCACCCGGCTGACGCTTGATCTGGTACAAAAGGTCCTGGAACTCGGCGCGATCACGCTTGAAGCCGGTGGTCGAGACGTTCGCCAGGTTGTTGGAGATGACGGTCAGGTTGGTGTCCTGGGCGGACAGGCCGGTCTTAGCGACCCAAAGAGCCGGAAGCATTTAGTGTTCTCCTCGTGCGCCTGTTTTACGGCACCCGTTCAAAAGTGATTAGCCGATTTGCAAAACACGCGCCATGGCTTCATCGCCTTCCTTGGCCGCGTTCATCATCTTGACGTGCAGTTCGAATTGACGGGACAGCGCCAGCACCGAGGTCATTTCCTCGACGGCATTGACGTTGCTCGACTCCAAAAAGCCCGACGCCACCCGCACGTTGACGTCGGCATCGGCGGGCTGGCCGTTCTTGGTGTGGATCATGCCGTCCAGGCCCTTGGTCAGGTTCTTGGTGTCCGGATTGACCAGCTTGATGCGGTCGACCTCGGCCATGACCCGCGGGTCCTCGCCCATGGCGCGAATGCTGATGGTGCCGTCTTCACCGATCTCCACCTTCTGCTCAGGCGGAATCGCGATCGGGCCACCGTTGCCCATCACCGGCATGCCGTTGCCGGCACGCAGCACGCCCAGGGCATCGATGTTCAGGCTGCCGGTGCGCACATAGGCTTCGCTGCCGTCCGGCGCCTGCACGGCAATGAAGCCATCGCCGGTGACTGCCACGTCCAGTTCGCGACCGGTCTCGACCATTGCGCCAGCAGTGAAATCCGTGGCCGGGCGTTCGCTCATGGCGAAGGCGCGCGCCGGAAAGCTGTCACCGAACACCGGCATCGAACGCGCCTGCTCCAGGTCGCGCTGAAAACCGTTGGTGGAAACGTTCGCCAGGTTGTTGGCGTGGGCCCGCTGGGCCAGCGCGTTCTGGCTGGCACCGGTCATGGCCACGTAAAGCATTTTGTCCACAGTCATTCTCCACTGCACTGACGAGCGATTGCCGCCGACGTTGCTGTGCAGGCACTAAAGCAAGTTCCGAACCAACTTTTGAAAAGCATGAAAAAGCCCGTGAATACGGGCTTTGAGGGAAGCCTTTGGAACGAGCAACGCCGGATATCCGGCGCCATCTTGCCGCTGACGGCAATCGGCTACAGCTCGCGGCAACCGGCGTTGTTGTACGGGCCGGCGAAGCGCTTCCACCCCTCCCCCGGCGACCACTGCGAACACACCAGGCGCCCGTCGGCCTGGCTCTCCCAGCGCCACCACGGCGCCGCAGCCGCCTGGACCTGGAGCAGGCACAGCGCTGCGGCGAGCGTCACAATCCATTTCTTCATGAGCCTTACCTCGAAAACGACGAACCCCTTTATCGGGAAAGGGGTTCGTGCGCACTCGACCGACCAGCGACCATCAGGTCATCTGGATGATGGTCTGCATGATGGTGCTTTCGGTGGAGATGGTCTTGGCGTTGGCCTGGTAGTTGCTCTGCGCCTTGATCAGCTCGACCAACTCCTGGGTCAGGTTGACGTTGGAGGCTTCCAGCGAGTTGGACTCCACGCTACCCAAGGTACCGGTCTTGGGTGCGTCGATGCCTGGAATGCCGGAGGAGAAGGTTTCGGTCCAGCGGGTGCCACCGATCTGCTGCAGGCCCTGCTCGTTGGCGAAGCTGGCAACGGCCACCTGACCGATCGCACGGGACTGCTGGTTGCTGAAGCTGGCGAACATCACACCGGTGGAATCGATGCTCAGGCTCGACAGAATACCGGTGGCGTAACCGTCCTGGGACTGCGACATACGCGCGGTCTCGGTGTTGTACGAGGTGGTGCTGTTCATCGACAGACGCATGCCACCAGCATTGCCCGCCGCGCCATTGGCAGCCCAGTTACCCGAAGCATCCTTGGACGCCGGAATCCAGCCAGTCATGGTGAAGGTGTTGTTGTTCACGGTGAACGACGAACCAGGCGGCAGGCCGGTGTTGTTGGCCGTCATCGCATTGACCGAACCGTCGCTGTTGAAGCTGATGGTGCCGCTCAGCGGCGTGGTGCTGGCCGGGTCGAACGGATTGCGTCCATCGACCAGGGTGTACATGGTCCACTGGTTGGTGCCGGTCTTGCGATAGAACTGCTCCATGGTGTGCTCGTTGCCCTGACTGTCGTACACCTTGGTCGGGAACGACTTGGTGTAGGTGGTTTCGTCAGAGGGATCGAACGGCTTGTTCGGCACCATGGTACCGGTACCGTCGTCGACCATCAGCGGAATGTCGGTGGCCGAGGAATTCAGGTTGATGCCCTGGTCGATCAGGGACGTGGCCTTGGGGGCCAGAGCGGAGGTGTCGATCTTCAGATCGGTCAGCACGCCCTTCTGGATCTTGCCGGTCGAGTCGGCGGCATAGCCTTGCAGGCGCAGGCCGTCCGAGGTGACCACATAGTTGTCTTTGTTGGTCTGGAAGGCACCGGCACGGGTATAGACCATCGAGCCGTTGTCCGACAGCACGAAGAAGCCCTGCCCCTGGATACCCATGTCCAGTACGTTGCCGGTGTTGTTGATGTCACCCTGGCTGAATTGCTGGGAGACGGCCGCCAGACGCACACCGTTGCCCACTTGGTTCTTGCCGACACCCAGGCGGTTGGCACCTGCGTAGACGTCCGCGAACTCGGCGCGCGACGACTTGAAACCAACGGTATTGACGTTGGCGATGTTGTTACCGGTGACATCCAGCTGCTTGTTGGCAGCGTACAGACCACTAAGACCGATGTTGAAAGACATGAATTCGCTCCTTGTGCCGCTCTAGCCGGCCTTAGATACCAATGGTTTGCACGCTGGACAGAGAAACTTTCCCGAGCCCTGCAAGGTTGAGCATCATCTCGCCATTGGGGTTGATGCTGACGCTGGTGACCTTGGCTGGCAGCAGGGTGTACATCTGCGTCGACTTGCCATCGACCATGGTGGTGGCCGAGAAGCTATAGGTGCCCGGGTCGACCTTTTCACCCTTGTCATTGGTGCCATCCCAGATGAAGTCGGCGTAACCGGCTTTCTGCTGGCCCAACTCGATGGTCTTGATGGTGTTGCCGTCTTTATCCTTGATGGTGATCTTCGCCTCGCTGATACCTTGCGGGACGATGAACTGGCCATTGAAACTCTGGGTGGTGTCGACCACCGCTTTATCGTTCTGCACGATCACCGAACGACCCACCAACGACGAAGCCTGCAGGGCCTGGGACGAACCCATGGCACCGGCAATGGAATTGACCGTGCTGTTGAGCGTGGTGATGCCTTCCAGACTGCTGAACTGCGCCAGCTGGGCGACGAACTCGCTGTTATCCTGAGGATCGAGCGGGTTCTGGTGCTGCATCTGGGTGACCAGCAACTGCAGGAACGCATCCTTGCCCAGGGCGTTCTTGTCAGTGTTCTCGGGTGCGGGCTTCTTGGTGGTGCCAGTGCTGACGCCCGACGCCGCGAGGACGTCGTTGAGGTTCACACCGCCGGTGCTGTTGACTGCCATGATCCTGACTCCTTATCACTGACCGAGGGTCAGCACCTTCTGCATCATGGTCTTGGCGGTGTTCATCAGCTCGGCGTTGGTCTGGAACGCACGGCTGGCGGAGATCATGTCAGCCATCTCCTCCACCACATTGACATTGGGGTAGTAGACGTAGCCGTCCTTGTTCGCCGCCGGATGATTGGGCTCGTAGCGCGCCTCAAGGTTGCTCTGATCCTCGACGATGCCCATCACCTGCACACCCTGCCCCGCTTCGCCCTGATCCTGGAACAGCGACTGGCCAGCGCCGTTCTGGGCTTGCTGGAAGGTAGTGGCGAACACCGGATGACGCGCGCGGTAGGTCTGGTCGATGCTCGAGGAAACAGTCTCGGCGTTGGCGATGTTGGAAGCGACGGTATTGAGGCGGGTGTTCTGCGCGCTCATGCCGCTACCGGCAATATTGAAGACACTGGCAAGGGACATGGTCACTCTCCACGCAGGGCCGAAACCAGCCCTTTGAATTTGCTGTTGAGCAGGGTGAAGCTGGCCTGGAAGCCGATGGCGTTCTCTGCGTAGTTGGACTGCTCGATCTGGGCGTCTACGGTGTTCTGGTCGATCGACGGCTGCATCGGCGTGCGGTACTTGAGGGTATCGTCCCCCATGGCCAGGCCTTCGGCCTCGATGTGGCGGTTATTGGTGCGATCCAGGGCAATGCGCCCTTTCTGCTGCTTGTCGGCTTCAGCGGCGAGCACCGCCGAGAAATCCATGTCACGCGCCTTGTAGTTAGGCGTGTCGGCGTTGGCGATGTTGTTGGCCAGAACCTCGGCGCGCTGGGCGCGGAAGCTCAATGCCTGCTCATGGATGCCGAGCGCCTTGTCGAAGCTGATGCTCATGTCTGGGAAACCTTCGAAGGTTGACCGGAAGAATCGTGAGCAAGCTAGAGCAAGGTTTGTGCCAAGCGATAAAGCCCCAGTAAAACCGGGCACTGAGGCCCTGCTTGCCGGCGGCAATGCCAGAAAAGCGGCAATGGATTACCGCTTGGCGTCAGCAAAGCGGTAATGGGCACCGGCAAAAAAAGGGGCCGCGATGCGGCCCCTATCTGGGTTTATTTTGCCTGGTAGATGATCCCCGGGCTGCACTGGACCATCTGGTAGTGATCCGGCAACCCGTTGAGCGCCTCGGACGCCCCCAGGAACAGATACCCGCCCGGCTTGAGCGTGCTGTGGATGCGCATGAGGATGTCCTTCTTGACCTGGGCCGAGAAGTAGATCAGCACGTTGCGGCAGAACACGATGTCGAACTTGCCCAGCGCCGCATAGCTGTCGAGCAGGTTGAAGGAACGGAACTCGACCCGGCTGCGGATCGGCGCTTTGACCGCCCAACGACCCGGCCCCTTGGTGTCGAAGTAGCGCTGCAGGCGCTCCTGGGACAAGCCGCGACCAATGGCCAGGCTGTCGTATTCACCGGTCTTGCAGTTGGTCAGCATCGACCCGGACAAGTCGGTGGCAACGATCTGCGCACCCATCTTCAGTTGCCCCAGGTTGCTGCGCTCGAACTCGTCGATGGCCATGGAGATCGAATACGGCTCTTGCCCCGAGGAGCATGCCGCCGACCAGATCCGCAGGCGCTGGCCCGGGTTGTTCTTGATGAACTCCGGAATCACCTTGTTCTTGAGCACCTCGAACGGATAGGTGTC
This sequence comes from Pseudomonas guariconensis, assembly GCF_900102675.1. Lineage (GTDB taxonomy): Bacteria > Pseudomonadota > Gammaproteobacteria > Pseudomonadales > Pseudomonadaceae > Aquipseudomonas > Aquipseudomonas guariconensis. The sequence goes on along the minus strand of NZ_FMYX01000008.1, from coordinate 136,401 downwards.
ACGGAACCACAGGGTTTCATTGGTCGTCATCGCATCGACCACCTGCTCACGCAACCCGCTGCGCGGCTGGCTCTGAATTCGCTGCACCAGCTCACCGAGCGACTTGATGCCCTGCTGCTCCATTAGCTTGTTGAGACGGCTGGAGACCAGGTATTGCTTATTCTCGCCCAGCAAGATGCCACAGGCTTTCTCCAGGAAGACCCGGAACTGTTCAAAATCCAAATTACCCGTAGACAATGCTGCCGCCTCTTTCAAATCCCTGGTGCCAGGGGTTGCCCCCCGGCCGTTTCAATGCGTCGCCTTGATCCGATCGACCACCCGCTGGGCGAGGTCGTCCGGCTTGAACTTGGCCAGGAAGTCGTCGGCGCCGACCTTCTTGACCATGGCCTGGTTGAAGACCCCGGACAGCGAAGTATGCAGGAGGATGTGCAGCTTTTGCATGCGCGGATCGCTGCGAATCTCCGCCGTCAGGGTGTAGCCATCCATCTCCGGCATTTCGATGTCGGAGATCATCATCAGGAATTCTTCTTCCGGACGCTTGCCCTCTTCCACCAACTTGTTCAGGTAGTCCAAGGCCTGGCGACCATCGTTGAGGGCTACCACCTCCACCCCTACCGACTGCAGGCAACGGCTGACCTGCTTGCGCGCCACCGACGAATCATCGACGGTCAGCACGCGCAGCATCATCGCCTTGTCTTGCACCTCGGCATCGACCACCCCCACGGACACGTCCTCGGACGATGGCGACACTTCGGCAAGAACTTTCTCTACGTCGATGACCTCCACCATCCGCCCGTCCACACGAGTGACAGCGGTCAGGTAGTGGTCACGTCCGGTCCCCTTGGGTGGCGGATGGATCTCCTCCCAGTTCATGTTGACGATGCGCTCGACCGAATGCACCAGGAAACCTTGGGTCTTGGTGTTGTACTCGGTGATGATCACGAAACTGTTGCGCGTCTCTTCCTGCAGCCCCGGCAAGCCGGTCGCCATCGACAGGTCGAGGATGGGGATGGTCGCGCCGCGAATGTTGGCCACCCCACGCACCACCGGGTGGGACTTGGGCAACAACGTCAGCTCCGGGCACTGCAACACCTCCCGGACCTTGAACACGTTAATGCCATAGAGCTGCTCGCCATTGAGGCGGAACAGCAACAGCTCCAGACGATTCTGCCCCACCAGTTGCGTGCGCTGGTTGACCGAATCCATGACTCCAGCCATGCCAGACTCCTCTAGTTTTGGCCCATTTACCGACTCGGCACGGGCTTTGCTTTTTTGAGCGCCATGTACACGAAAACGACATTTTACCGACGCCTGACGCGCCTGATGACCGGCTTGATAATGGCGCTATGCCTGCTGGCACCCGGCACACGCGCGCTGGCCGATGCGGTTACCTTGCCTGAACAACTTATCGGCGTCACCCAGGGGTTTCTTGAATTCACCGTGGAGGATTATCTGGCCACCACCCAGACCACTGGTCGCTACGAGATCCAGGTCAACCCGCTCGACCCGCGCCTACGCATGCCGCTGTGCAGTCAGCAACTGGACGCTTCGCTTGAAAGTCCAGCACAGCCGCTGGGCAGGGTCACGGTGCGGGTACGCTGCAACGGCAGCGCCCCCTGGACCGTGTTCGTCCCGGCCCAGGTGAAGCTATTTCGCGAGGTGGTGGTGATGACCCGCCCGCTCAGGCGCGAGAGCGTGATTGGCGAAGGCGATGTCAGCCTGCGTGAGCGCGACGTGGGCACGCTCAATCAAGGCTTTCTCACAAGCCTGGAACAGGCCGTGGGCATGAAGCTGCTGCGCCCGACGGTGCTCGACCAGGTCCTGACGCCCCAGCATCTGGAGCAGGCCGAGGTGGTACGCAAGGGCGATCATGTGGTGATCACGGCCCGCAGTGGCAGCCTTAGCGTGCGCATGCCTGGCGAGGCCTTGAGCAAAGGCGGGCTGTCTGAGCAGATTCGCGTGCGCAACCTGAACTCCAAGCGCGTGGTCAAGGCACGGGTGATTGGGCCTGGACAGGTAGAAGTGGCCATGTAAGGCATTTGCGGCGCCCGCGAGGCGGGACAGGATAAAAACTAGCGACGGGGAACGGGTTTTCCTAAACTGTGTCAGAAAACGGGTCATGCGCGCTTGCCGACAGGTGGCGATACATTCGTGCCTAAAGTTTTTTTCGGGTTGGCCGAAAACAGGGCAAGCGTCCAAATTCCCAGAGGTTTCTGATCATGGTCATCGACTTCAGTCGTTTGAATAATTCTCCGGCCGTCACGGGCGGGGTTCGCAGCAATACCGCGACCGGTAGCGCCCCGAAAGCCGGCGAAACCAGCGAAGCGCCACAGACTGCCAGCGGAGAAGCGGTACACCTCAGCCAAGAGGCCCAGCAGTTGCAGAAGATCAGCGACAAGCTGCGCGACCAGCCAGAAGTCAACAGCGCCCGCGTGGCCCAGTTGAAACAGGCGATCGCCGACGGCAGCTATCAGGTCGATGCCGGCCGGGTCGCCAGCAAACTGCTTGATTTCGAAGCCCAGCGCTAACCCTCCGGGGCGCTGACTTCAAGGACGCAAAAGCCAAGAGCCAGCCATGCACGACACCACTTTGCTGCAACTGATCGAAGACGACATCGCGCCAACGCAGGAACTGCTCGAACTGCTTCAGAAAGAAGCCGTCGCCCTGCATGGCCGGGACATGCAGGTGCTGGAGAACATCCTGGCACGCAAGCAGTCCCTGATCGTCCTGCTCGAGCAGCAAGGCATGCGGCGCAACCAACTGCTGGTCGGCCTGGGCTTATCCGCCGACCGGGCCGGTGTGCAGGCCCTGGCCGCGCAATCCTCCCTGGGCGAGGTCATGCTGCAACAACTCGACGTACTCACCCAATTGATGGATGCCTGCCAAAAGGTCAACGAGACCAACGGCCGGATCATCCAACTGCAGCAACACGCCACGGCCAATCAGATCAGAATCCTCATGGGTGGCGATTCTCCGTCGCTCTATGACAGCCGCGGCGCCACCTCGCCCATGGCTAAGGCCCGCGCCATCAGCCAAGTGTGATTATTTCTATCAAGGCACGGAACATACTGGCAAAATGCCGTTACTTGCGTGTGTCGTTTTTGCCTGGAGATTGATTACCCGTGTTCAATGCATCCGATGCTCCCCAGCCGCCCAAGGTGCTCACCACACCCTTGGAAATCGCAGCCAACCTGCGTCAATTGCTGGATAGCCACGATCCGCTGATCATCACCTTCCCTGAGCGCAGCCAGCGGTTCCAGAGTTACGTCGTGCATGTGGACCGTGACGCCAATACCCTGGCGCTGGACGAAATGATCCCTCGCGACGGTGAAAAGTACATCGAGAATGGCGAACCCTTCCGCATCGAAGGTTTCCATGATGGCGTGCGCATCGCCTGGGAATGCAACACCGCGACCACCATCACCGAGATCGATGGCCATCGCTGCTACCGTGCCCCCCTGCCGACCGAGATGACCTACCACCAGCGCCGCAACGCCTTCCGCGCCGCGCTCAAGCTGTCGCAGCTGGTCGATATCGTGCTCGACGGTGAACGACTCAAGGGCAAGGGCGCCCTGCGTGGCAAGTTGCTGGACATATCCGCCACAGGCTGCAAGCTGCGCTTTGAAGGCAACATCGAAGAGCGCCTGCAACTGGGTGAGGTGTATGAGCGCTTCGCCGCCAGCAATCCGCTGGGCATGTCGCAGGCGATGGTAGAACTGCGTCACCTGCACTTCGAAGAGCGCCTGAACACCACCTTCGCTGGCGTGCGCTTTCACAACCTCAATGGCCAGATGCAGCGCAAAGTCGAGAGTTTCGTCTACCAGTTGCAGCGCGAGGCACGACGCTTCGACAAAGACGACTATTGAGTGTCGAATGTCCCATGAAAAACGCCACCCATCGGGTGGCGTTTTTCATTGCTTTGCAGCCTGCCTGAAGACCGGCTCACACCGACTTGTCGACCTCGGCCTGGGGTGCACCCGCCTCTTCCCGGGGCTTTTGCTCCTCGGCTTCGGTGTCTTCGGCCGCCACCGGCGCTTGCATCACGTCCTGCACGGTCTGCTCATCGACCCGAGGGTCCAGCGCTGCCGACAAGGGTGAGCCCGCCGCTGGCATGGCCACGTGGCCCAGCGGCGCGTCCTGCACCTGATGCAGGCCGGTGACGGCCTTCGGCCGGATCCGCCACACCAGCACCAAGGCGAAGAACAGGAAGAAGGCATAGAGCATTTGCGGCCCCAGGACCTTCATCAGCACACCCGCCGCCAGCGGACCGATACAGGCCCCCACGCCGTAGGTCACCAGCAACATGGCCGTCAGCGAGACACGGCGCTCGCTTTCGACATGGTCGTTGGAAAACGCGACCGCCAGCGGATAGAGGCAAAATTGCAACAGCGAAATCACGAAACCGACGGCGAACAGCAACTCCAGCGGCACGCTGGGCAGCACCGCCAGCGGCAATGCAGCCAGCGCCAGACCGATCGAGACGCTACGGATCAGCACCGCACGATCATAGCGGTCCGACAGCCAACCCAGCGGCCACTGCACCACCAAGCCCGCGAAGATGCAGCTACCCATGAACAGACCGATCTGCTCGGTGGTAAGCCCCTGCTTGGCCGCATACAGCGGCGCCAGACCATAGAAAGAACCTACGATCAGGCCCGAACCCAGCACCGTCGACAACGACTGCGGTACCCGTTTGAGGAAGAACTTCGGCTCCATCGGCGCCGGGCGCAACGGTGCCGGGTGGATGCGCCGGGTCATCGCCACCGGCACCAGGCACAGGGCAAAGCACATGGCGACCAGCATCAGCAGTTCAGGGCCGAGCTCCGGATGCACCACCAGGATCAATTGGCCGAGTACCAAACCCAGGTAGGAGGCGATCATGTATCCACTGAACACCGCCCCGCGGTGCTTCACATCGGCCTGCTCGTTGAGCCAGCTTTCGATGACCATGTACTGGCACATCATCCCCAGGCCCACGATCATCCGCAGCCCTACCCACACCGGGAGCCAATTGGTCATGCCATGGCCGAGCACCGCCGCGCAGACGATGCCCGCGCACGTGGCGTAGGCGCGGATGTGCCCGACCCGGCCGATCAGCCGGTGGCCGACCTTGCCGCCCACGGCCAGGCCAAAATAGTTGGCGGCCATCAGGGCACCGACCCAAAGGCTGTCCACATGGTCGGCGGCCAGGCGCAAGGCCAGGTAGGTACTGAGCAGGCCCGAGCCGATCAGCATCATCAAGGCAGCGAAATACAGCGACTGAAACGGCTTCCAGATGTTTCGCATACGTCCCGTCGGGCTCCCTGGTCAGGTGGCGTTAGCTTGCAGGCAAGCATAAAAGCAAATTCGCCGCAGCGCAGGCCCCCATCGGCTAAATAGCCAGCCGGGGGGCGTGTCCAGTGTCGGTTGTGTCGCGATCAGGCCTGTGCGGCTAGCACCCGCCGCTCCCAAGGGGTGATTTCGTCGAGGAAATCCGTCAGCTCCAAGGTCTTGGTTGCGACATACCCATCGATGAATTCGTTCCCGAACATCTGACGCGCCAATGCGCTGCGCTTGAGGCGTTCCAATGCGCCATGCAGGGTGCAAGGCAGGTTCAGGTGCTCCGGCACTTCGAACTCGCCCTGGATCGCGGCCGTAGGTTCCAGGCGCTGCTCGATGCCGTGCAGACCAGCGGCCAAGCTCGCAGCGATGGCCAGGTACGGGTTGGCGTCGGCCCCAGGTAGCCGGTTCTCGACCCGTCGAGCCACAGGCGAACTGGCCGGGATGCGCAAGCCGGCGGCTCGGTTGTCATGGGACCAACAGGCATTGTTGGGCGAGGCGTATGGGTGGCACAGGCGTTGGTAGGAGTTGACGTTGGGCGCGAACAACGCGGTGAAGTCAGCCATGCAGGCCTGCAGGCCGCCGATGAAGTGATGGAAGGTATCGGTCGGCTGCCCGGCCTCATCGCTGAAGACGTTGCGGCCACTGTCGATGCGCACCAGGCTCTGGTGGATATGCATCGAGCTGCCCGGTGTTCTGGCCAAGGGCTTGGCCATGCACACCACGGTCAGGCCATGCTTGAGTGCGACTTCCTTGAGCAGGTGCTTGAACAGGAAAGTCTGGTCGGCCAGCAGCAACGGATCGCCGTGAAGCAAATTGATCTCGAACTGGCTGACGCCCATCTCGTGCATGAAGGTGTCACGGGGCAAGCCTAGGGCGGCCATGCACTGATACACCTCGCTGAAAAATGGCCGCAGGCCATTGTTGGAACTGACGCTGAACGCCGAGTGCCCCAACTCGCGACGGCCATCCTTGCCCACCGGCGGCAAGAACGGCTGGTGCGGATCGGTATTCGGTGCAAAGACGAAGAACTCCAGCTCCGTGGCCACCACCGGCGCAAGGCCAAGCGCGGCATAGCGCGCGATCACGGCCTTGAGCTGGCCCCGGGTGGAAAGTCCGGACGCCACACCGTCGAGCTCGACTGCATCGCAGATGGCCAGCGCCCGCGGCTCGTCGCTCCAGGGCAGGCGATGGATCTGGGCAGGTTCGGCCACCAGGGCCAGGTCGCCATCATCGCTGCCATAGAAACGGGCTGGCGGGTAACCGCCCATGATGCATTGCAGCAATACACCCCGAGCCATCTGCAAGCGGCGCCCTTCCAGAAAGCCCTCGGCAGTCATCACCTTGCCGCGGGGTACACCATTGAGGTCGGGGGTGACGCATTCGATCTCGTCGATGCCGGTCAGACGTTCGCTGAGGGAACGCGGGGCTTCGGTCGTCATGACGCTGTCCTTCTTGTTGTTTTGCAGGCCGGAAATGGCGTTAGGCACAACATAGGCGTCCGCTGTTGAAAATATCAAGCGAGGATGGGCGGCAGTGTGGAAATTTATTAACACCCGCGGTCGCGCCGCTGTATTCGCCACCGGATTGGCGCAACCTCGGGCTCCCATCAGCCCGATACGACGCTATTCGCGCAAGGTCATGCCATTGGCCGGCAACGGCAGCGCGGTCTTGTAGCGCACCTGCTTGAGGGCAAAACTCGAACGGATGTTAGCCACTCCGGGCAAGCGAGTCAGGTAGTCGAGAAAGCGCTCCAGCGCCTGGATGCTGGGCAACAGTACGCGCAGCAGGTAGTCCGGATCGCCGGTCATCAAATAGCACTCCATCACCTCAGGCCGCTCGGCGATTTCCTCCTCGAAGCGGTGCAACGCCTGCTCCACCTGTTTCTCCAGGCTGACGTGGATGAACACGTTGACGTCCAGCCCCAGCACCTCGGGTGCGAGCAAGGTCACCTGCTGACGGATGACGCCCAGCTCTTCCATTGCCTTGACCCGGTTGAAACAGGGCGTAGGCGACAGGTTCACCGAGCGGGCCAGCTCTGCGTTGGTGATGCGGGCATTTTCCTGAAGGCTGTTGAGAATGCCGATATCGGTGCGATCGAGTTTGCGCATGAGACAAATTCACCGGTTTTTTGTGTTTATGCGGAATGTTTATCTGCGCCGTCAGGCAAAGGCAATCAACTTGAGAGAAAAATTCTTCAGCGGTCCCCCTATGATGTAGTTAGCGCTGACCTACCAGTCACAAGCCGGTACTCAGCGGCGACCGCTTCAAAGCTCACAAAAACAACATTCGAGCGAGCGTAAAAAGCATGAACGAGTACGCCCCCCTGCGTCTGCATGTGCCCGAGCCTACCGGCCGGCCAGGCTGCCAGACCGATTTCTCCTACCTGCGTCTGAACGACGCCGGCCTAGTCCGTAAACCCCCGATCGATGTAGAACCCGCCGACACTGCGGATCTGTCCTACAGCCTCATCCGTGTGCTGGACGAACAAGGCAATGCCGTCGGTCCATGGGCCGAGGACATCGACCCGCAGGTCCTGCGCCAGGGCATGCGCGCCATGCTCAAGACGCGGATCTTCGACAACCGCATGGTCGTTGCCCAGCGCCAGAAGAAGATGTCCTTCTACATGCAGAGCCTGGGCGAGGAAGCCATCGGCAGCGCCCAGGCGCTGGCCTTGCAATACACCGACATGTGCTTCCCGACCTACCGCCAGCAGAGCATCCTGATGGCCCGGGACGTGTCCCTGGTCGAGATGATCTGCCAGTTGCTGTCCAACGAGCGCGATCCGCTCAAGGGGCGCCAACTGCCGATCATGTACTCGGTGCGCGAGGCAGGCTTCTTCACTATCAGCGGCAACCTGGCCACTCAGTTCGTCCAGGCCGTCGGCTGGGCCATGGCCTCGGCCATCAAGGGCGATACCAAGATCGCCTCGGCCTGGATCGGCGACGGCGCCACGGCCGAGTCCGACTTCCATACCGCCCTGACCTTCGCCCACGTCTACCGCGCCCCGGTAATCCTCAACGTGGTCAACAACCAGTGGGCGATCTCGACCTTCCAGGCCATCGCCGGCGGTGAGTCCACCACCTTCGCAGGCCGTGGCGTGGGCTGCGGCATCGCCTCCCTGCGGGTCGACGGCAACGACTTCATCGCGGTCTACGCCGCCTCGCGCTGGGCCGCCGAACGTGCCCGCCGCGGCATGGGCCCGACCTTGATCGAATGGGTCACCTACCGCGCAGGCCCACACTCCACCTCGGACGATCCATCCAAGTACCGCCCGGCCGATGACTGGAGCCACTTCCCGCTGGGCGATCCGATCGCTCGCCTCAAGCAGCACCTGATCGCTATCGGCCACTGGTCCGAAGAAGAACACCAGGCCGTCACCGCCGAGCTCGAGGCCGAGATCATCAAGGCGCAGAAAGAAGCCGAGCAGTACGGCACCCTGGGCAATGGCCACATCCCTAGCGCCGCCTCGATGTTCGAGGACGTGTACAAGGAAATGCCCGACCACCTGCGCCGCCAGCGCCAGGAACTGGGGGTCTGAGATGAACGATCACAACAACAGCATCCATCTGGAATCCGCCATGTCCACCACCACAATGACCATGATCCAGGCCCTGCGCTCGGCCATGGACATCATGCTCGAGCGCGACGACAACGTGGTGATCTACGGCCAGGACGTCGGTTACTTCGGCGGCGTGTTCCGTTGCACCGAAGGCCTGCAGAACAAATACGGCAAGTCCCGCGTGTTCGACGCACCGATCTCCGAAAGCGGCATCGTCGGCACTGCCGTGGGCATGGGCGCCTATGGTCTGCGTCCGGTGGTGGAGATCCAGTTCGCCGACTACTTCTACCCCGCCTCCGACCAGATCGTCTCGGAAATGGCCCGCCTGCGCTATCGCTCGGCCGGCCAGTTCATCTCTCCACTGACCCTGCGTATGCCGTGCGGCGGTGGCATCTATGGCGGCCAGACCCACAGCCAGAGCCCCGAGGCGATGTTCACCCAGGTGTGCGGCCTGCGCACCGTGATGCCCTCGAACCCCTATGACGCCAAAGGCCTGCTGATCGCCTCGATCGAGTGCGACGACCCAGTGATCTTCCTCGAGCCCAAGCGCCTGTACAACGGCCCGTTCGACGGCCACCACGACCGCCCGGTAACGCCGTGGTCCAAGCATCCGCAAAGTGCAGTGCCCGATGGTTACTACCAGGTACCGCTGGACAAAGCCGCCATCGTCCGCCCAGGTAACGATGTCACCGTACTGACCTATGGCACCACGGTGTATGTGTCCCAAGTGGCCGCCGAAGAGACCGGCGTCGATGCCGAAGTCATCGACCTGCGCAGCCTGTGGCCATTGGACCTGGAAACCATCGTCGAATCGGTGAAGAAGACCGGCCGCTGCGTGGTGGTCCATGAGGCGACCCGCACCTGCGGCTTCGGCGCCGAACTGGTGTCGCTGGTGCAGGAGCACTGCTTCCATCACCTCGAAGCGCCGATCGAGCGCGTCACCGGTTGGGACACCCCCTATCCCCATGCACAGGAATGGGCTTACTTCCCAGGACCTTCGCGGGTAGGTGCGGCATTGAAACGGGTCATGGAGGTCTGAATGGGCACGCACGTCATCAAGATGCCGGACATCGGCGAAGGCATCGCACAAGTCGAGTTGGTGGAGTGGTTCGTCAAGGTCGGCGATGTGATCGCCGAAGACCAGGTGGTAGCCGATGTCATGACCGACAAAGCCACCGTGGAGATCCCCTCGCCGGTCAGCGGCAAGGTATTGGCCCTGGGCGGCCAGCCCGGTGAGGTGATGGCGGTCGGCAGCGAGCTGATCCGTATCGAAGTCGAAGGCAGCGGCAACCACGTGGACGAACCCCACGCCAAGCCGGTCGAAACCGTCGCGCCAGCCGCACCCGCCCCGGTTGCTGCCGCACCGCGCCTCGAACCGCAGCCGACCGCCAGCCCCGTGTCCAGCGCCAGCGTCGCCGCGCCGATCGTGCCACGCCAGGCGGGCGAAAAACCCCTGGCCTCCCCAGCGGTGCGCAAGCGCGCGCTGGATGCCGGTATCGAGCTGCGCTACGTGCACGGCAGCGGCCCGGCCGGGCGCATCCTGCACGAAGACCTCGACGCCTTCATCAGCAAGCCGCACAGCACGGCCGGCCAGGCGCCAAGTGGCTATGGCAAGCGCACCGACAGCGAGCAGATTCCAGTGATCGGCCTGCGCCGCAAGATCGCCCAGCGCATGCAGGATGCCAAGCGTCGCGTCGCGCACTTCAGCTATGTCGAAGAAATTGACGTCACGGCCCTCGAGGCCCTGCGCCAGCAACTGAACGCCAAGCACGGCCAAGACCGCGGCAAATTGACCTTGCTGCCGTTCATCGTGCGCGCCATGGTCGTGGCCCTGCGCGACTTCCCGCAGATCAACGCCACCTATGACGACGAAGCCCAGGTCATCACCCGCCACGGCGCGGTGCACGTGGGTATCGCCACCCAAGGCGACAACGGCCTGATGGTGCCGGTGTTGCGCCATGCCGAAGCCGGCAGCCTGTGGAGCAACGCCAGCGAGATCGCTCGCCTGGCCAATGCCGCGCGCAGCAACAAGGCCAGCCGCGAGGAACTCTCCGGCTCGACCATCACCCTGACCAGCCTCGGCGCACTGGGCGGCATTGCCAGCACGCCGGTGGTCAACACACCGGAAGTGGCCATCGTGGGCGTCAACCGCATGGTCGAACGGCCGGTCGTGGTCGATGGCCAGATCGCCGTGCGCAAGATGATGAACCTGTCCAGCTCCTTCGACCACCGGGTGGTCGATGGCATGGATGCCGCCTTGTTCATTCAGGCCGTGCGCGGCCTGCTGGAACAACCTGCCTGCCTGTTCGTGGAGTAAGCATGCAACCGATCCTCAACACGACCCTGCTGATCATCGGTGGCGGCCCTGGCGGTTACATCGCCGCCATTCGCGCCGGCCAACTGGGCATCCCTACGGTACTGGTCGAAGGCCAGGCCCTTGGCGGCACTTGCCTGAACATCGGCTGCATTCCGTCCAAAGCACTGATCCATGTGGCCGAGCAGTTCCACCAGGCCTGTCACCACGATGAGCAATCGGCGCTGGGCATCAGCGTATCTTCGCCGCGCCTGGACATCACCCGCAGCATCGCCTGGAAGGACGGCATCGTCGATCGCCTGACCTCCGGCGTTGCCGCCTTGCTCAAGAAGAACGGGGTCAAGGTGATCCATGGCTGGGCGAAGATCCTAGACGGCAAGAGCGTCGAGGTCGACGGCCAGAAAATCCAATGCGAGCACTTGCTGCTGGCAACCGGCTCCACCAGCGTGGAATTGCCCATGCTGCCGCTGGGCGGCGCGGTGATTTCCTCCACCGAGGCCCTGGCCCCGAAAGCCCTGCCCCGTCATCTGGTGGTGGTCGGCGGTGGCTACATTGGCCTGGAGCTCGGCATTGCGTACCGCAAACTGGGCGTCCAAGTCAGCGTGGTGGAAGCGCGCGAGCGCATCCTGCCGACCTATGACGGCGAACTGACCCAGCCGGTGGCCGACTCGGTGAAGAAACTGGGCATCGCCCTGTACCTGGGCCACAGCGTCGAAGGCTATGAGAACGGTTGCCTGCTCGCCAACGACGGCCAGGGCGGCCAACTGCGCCTGGAGGCCGATCAGGTGCTGGTCGCTGTGGGCCGTCGACCACGCACCCAGGGCTTCAACCTCGAGTGCCTGGACCTGAAGATGAACGGCGCGGCCGTGGCCATCGACGAGCGCTGCCAGACCAGCATGCGCAACGTCTGGGCCATCGGCGATGTGGCGGGCGAACCGATGCTGGCCCACCGGGCCATGGCCCAGGGCGAGATGGTCGCGGAAATTATCGCGGGCAAGTCACGGCGCTTCGAGCCTAGCGCCATCGCGGCGGTGTGCTTCACCGACCCGGAAGTGGTGGTGGTCGGCAAGACGCCCGAGCAAGCCAGCCAGCAAGGCCTGGATTGCATCGTCGCGCAGTTCCCCTTCGCCGCCAACGGCCGGGCCATGACCCTGGAATCGAAAAGTGGCTTCGTGCGGGTGGTCGCCCGCCGTGACAACCACCTGATCCTCGGCTGGCAGGCCGTAGGGGTGGCGGTCTCGGAACTGTCCACCGCCTTTGCCCAATCCCTGGAAATGGGTGCCCGCCTGGAAGACATCGCCGGCACAATCCACGCCCACCCGACCCTGGGCGAGACAGTCCAGGAAGCGGCATTGCGAGCCCTGGGCCACGCACTGCATATCTGACACTGAAGCGGCGACAGCCGATTTGGCCCGCTGTGCCCTAGGCGCGGCGGGCATTTTTTTGTCCTCATTCCCCGGATTTCGCCGATGTCTGTAGAAGCGGGTTTACCCGCGACTAGGGCAGCGCACTCACCGACGCATTCGCGGGTAATCCCGCTCCCACAAGGTGCGCACGACGCTCAAGAACAGGGGGTGGCCCTCACTCGAAGATGGTGTTCTTGCCCGCAGCCTTGGCCCGGTACAGCGCTTGGTCAGCGCGCGCCAACAGACCATGCTGGTCCTCATCGTCCTGCCAGCGCACCACGCCAAAACTCATGGACAGGCGACAATCGCCGATCGGCTCCATGTCGTCCAGCGCCTGGCGGATCTGCGTGGCCAGCTCCACCGCTTGCTCCACCGGGGTCTGGGGCAAGACGGCGACAAATTCGTCGCCTCCCCAGCGCGCCAGCAGGTCCTGCTTGCGCAAACACGCCCGGACGCGCTCCACCGCCTCGACCAGCGCTGCATCGCCTCGGGCATGGCCGTAGCGGTCGTTGATCGGCTTGAAATCGTCCACATCCATGACGATCAGCGACAACGGCTGGCGGAAGCGCCGGGCACGCTCGCACTCCTGGCGTAGGGTCTTTTCCAGCCGATAACGATTGGCGGTGCGGGTCAGGGCGTCGCGCTCGGCGAGCTCGAGATTCTCGTCAAGCTGGCGCTGCAGTTGCTGATTGACCCAGGACAGCTCGCGGGTACGCTCGGCTACCTGGGTTTCCAGCGACTGGTTCCTCTGCTGCAGTTCGATCACCAAGCGCTTGCCCGCGTCGATGTTGCGGTGGGCGCCGAGCATGCGCGCCACCGAGCCATCTTCGTTGCGGGCGATAATGTGGCCGCTGTCTTCGATCCACAGATAGCTGCCATCCTGGCAGCGGCAGCGGTATTCGATGCGGTAGCGCTCGTTGCGCTGGTTGATGTAAGCCTCGAAGTGGGCCATCACCCGTGGGTAGTCCTCGGGGTGGATCACGCTCTCCCAGGTCAGCACGGTGTTGGCCATCGAGTGGCTCTCGTAGCCGAGCATGGCGTACCAGCCAGGGTTGCGGTACACGTACCCGGAGTTGGCATCCCAATCCCAGATGCCGTCGCTGATCAGGTCGAACAAGGTATGCAGTTGCTGCTCGCTGAAGCCGGCAGGCATCGGCCTGGACTGCTGACTCATGGACGCTCTCTCCTGGTGTCCAGCAACTGCGCCTTTCTGGGCTGCTGATGGTCATGGTGATTGCCGCCGAGCGGCAAACCTGTGCCTCTGAATGGCAAGCTTAGCGCCAAACTCGATTGGTTCCAGATAGCCGATGCGGCCGCTTTCATGCCTTTTTAAGCCGCTGGCACAGGTTTTGCCCCTTCGGTGGCGTCATTGATTCGCAAGGAGCAAACCTGATGATCACCCTTAATGGCCTGGGCTGGCAGACTGCCGTTCAGCAGTACAACCGCACCGGCGCCGAGCAGCCGTTGGCCGCAGTGCTGCCGATGCGCCTGCCCGTCGCCCCTGCCACCGCCACGCCACAGCAGAACGGCCAGAGCAGCACCTCCGGGCAGAACGCCGAGGATGCACGCAAGGAAGCCTTCGCCAAACTCATGGTAATGCTGCAGAACCCGGACGTCGCCGCGCGCCAGCAGGCCAGCGTCAACGAGCAGGACACCAGCGGTGCCCTGGAGGCGTTCCGCGACTACATGGCCAAATCACCGGAAGAGAAGATCAAGGAGAAGTACCTCGCCGAGCTGGGCCTGAGCGAGGAGGAATACAACGCCTTGCCGCCTGAGCAGAAGGAAAAGATCGACCAGCAGATCGCCCAGCGAATGCAAGAAGACGTAGAGCTCAAGACCCAGGCGAAGATGGCCGGGCGCCAGGACGTGGAGCTGTAAGCGCGCAGCCACCTCCCACAAGGCTAGCGCTGCGCTTGTGGGAGCTGGCCACGCCTGGGATGGGCCGCAACGCGGCCCCCTGTCACCTCACGGCTCCTTCACTCCTGTGGTATCGCCGATCAGCGACTGCGCCTTCAGTGCAGGCCGAGGCGCGGTGCGCAAATCAGCCACCTGGCTGGCCGTCACCGACGCTGCCTGGTTACCCCAACTGCTGCGAATGAAGTTGACCACATCGGCTACCTCCTGGTCCGTCATGCGCCAGGCGAAACCCGGCATGGTGAACGTCGATGGCGCAGTTGCCGTGGCCGGCAGGGTATAGCCGTCGAGCACGATGTGGATCAACGAGGTGGCATCAGCGCTCTGCAACACCGGGTTGCCCGCCAACGCCGGGAACACCCTCGCATAGCCCTTGCCATCGGTGCGATGACAGGCAGCGCAGTTGTCCACGTAGAGAGCCGCGCCGGGCTTGGTATCGTCCCCTTTCCACAATGCCTCGGCGACCTGGCGATCTTCCTGGAATGGCTTGTCGTCCGGATTCACCGGCGGCAAGGACTTCAGGTAGCGGGCAATGGCAGTCAGGTCGGCCTCGGTCATGTACTGCATGCTGTGCTCGACCACATCGCTCATGCCACCGAACACCGCGGTACGCTCGTTTCGCCCGGTCTTGAGGAAGGCGACGATTTGCGCCTCGCTCCAACTGCCCAGGCCATCCTTGTGATCCCCTCGCAGGTTCTTGGCGATCCAGCCTTCCAGCGGCGCGCTGCCGGAGAGGTAGGCATCCCCACCGGCAGCATCCAGGGCTTTTTCCTGCATGGTCAAAGCCCGGGGCGTATGGCAGGCGCCGCAGTGGCCAAGGCCTTCGACCAGGTAGGCGCCACGGGCCAGTACCGGGTCACGTCCTGCTGCGTCGAACGGTTTGACCTCAGGTGCGAACAAACCACGCCAGAACGCCAGCGGCCAGCGCATGCTCAGCGGCCAGGGGATATCGCTCTCTTTGTTTGCCTGCTCAACCGGCTGCACGCCGTGCATGAAATAGGCATACAAGGCCTTGATGTCGTCATCGCTGACCCGCGCATAGGACGGATAGGGCATGGCCGGATACAACGTGCTGCCGTTCAGCCCGATGCCCTGGCGCACGGCACGCTCGAAGTCTTCGAGGCTGTAGTCGCCAATGCCGGTCGGATCCGGGGTGATGTTGGTCGAATAGATCGTGCCGATGGGCGTCTGCATGGGCAGCCCACCGGCGAAGGGCTTGCCCCCCTTGGCGGTGTGGCAGGCCACGCAATCCCCAGCCCGGGCGAGGTATTCGCCCTGCTTGATCAAGGCCGGGTCGCTCATCTGGGCTGCGTGCAACAGGGTGCTGGCGCCCAGGCTCAGGGCGGCGATCAGAATACGTTTCATGGTCGGCCTCCTATGCCTGCACCAGCGGGCCGGGATTTTTCAGGTACTGCTCGCGAATGGCCCGCGCCGACCAGTACGTCAGCGCCGCTACCAGACCGGTGGGGTTGTAGCCCAGCCCTTGTGGGAAGGCCGAAGCGCCTGGCACGAACACGTTGTGGACATCCCAGCTTTGCAGGTACCGATTGATCGCGCTGGTCTTCGGATCGGTGCCCATGATCGCCCCGCCATTCAAATGAGTGGTCTGGTACACCGTGGCGTCGAAATGCTGACCGAACGCCTTCATCGACGCGGTGATCGCCTTGGGCCCCATGGCCTCGGCGATCTTGCGCATGCGCTCGACCATGAAGCGATTCATCTTCACGTCGTTGTCCTTCCAGTCGAAGGTCATGCGCAACAGCGGCTGGCCGTAGGCGTCCTTGTACACCGGGTCCAGATCCAGGTAGTTGTCGCGATAGGACTGATGCGCACCATGGGCATCCATCGACAGCATGTGGCTGTAGCTATCGGCCACTGCGGCTTTCCAGGCGCTGCCCCATTTGGGCGTGCCCGGCGGCACCTTGGTACCGGAGATGGGTTTGGTCCCGGCCTGGTTGACCCAGAACGGCGAGCCGCCCACGAACCCTTCGGGGCCGTGGTCGAAGTTGTCGGCATTGAAATCGTCCACCGCCACGCCATTGCCCCCGGCGCCGATGAACGGGTTGGTGTGGTGGCTGTTCTTGTCGAAGAACGCCGTCACGGTGGAGAGGTTCTGGAAGGCGAAGTTGCGGCCCACGACGCCTTCATTGCTGATCGGATCGTACGGCTTGCCGATGCCCGAGAGCAGCATCAGGCGCACATTGTTGAACTGGAACGCACCGAGGATCACCAGGTCCGCCGGTTGCTCCACTTCACGGCCCTGGGCATCGACGTAGGTCACGCCGGTGGCGAGGTTCTTCTCGGCATTGAGGTTCACCCGCAGCACATGGGCATTGTTGCGCAGCTCGAAGTTCGACACCTGGCGCAGGGCCGGAAGAATGTTCACATTGGGCGATGCCTTGGAATACATGTAGCAGGCGTAGCCACTGCAGAATCCGCAGAAATTGCACGGCCCCATCTGCGCGCCGTAAGGGTTGGTGTAAGGCCCGGAGGTATTGGCCGAAGGCAGGTTGTAGGGGTGGTAGCCCACTTCCCGGGCAGCCTTCTCGAACAGCTGCGCCGAAACGGTGTTCTTTTGCGCCGGCAGCGGGAAGTCATCGGAGCGGTCCGCAGCGAACGGGTTGCCACCTTTGTCGCGGCCCACCACCTGCCCCTTGATCGTCCAGGCGGTGCCGGAGGTGCCAAAGACTTTTTCGGCGAAATCGAAGTACGGCTCGAGCTCTTCGTAGCTGACACCAAAGTCTTGGATGGTCATGCCCTCAGGGATGAAAGCCTTGCCATAACGTTCCTCGTAATGGCTGCGCATGCGCAGTTCCATCGGGTCGACCCGAAAGTGCACGCCTGACCAGTGCAGCCCTGCCCCACCGGTGCCTGTGCCAGGCAGGAAAGCGCCGAACTGGCGGTACGGGACGGCAAGGTCGTTCACGCTGTGGCGCAAGGTCACGGTTTCGCGAGAGATGTCCATGAACAGCTTCTTGCGCGAGTTGTAGGTCAGCTCGTCCATGGTCTGCGGATAGACCCCGTCCGGGTAGGTGTCACGGGCAGGGCCTCGCTCCAGCGCCACCACTTGCAAGCCTGCCTCGGTCAGCTCCTTGGCCATGATCGCGCCGGTCCAGCCGAACCCGACGATGACTGCATCGACTTTCTTCATCACTTGGGCCATCTCAACCTCGCTCGCCACTGATCGATACCGGCGGGAAGGGGTAACGCTCATCGCGCTCCACCCAATCCATGAAATCGGCGCGCGCGCCAGGGAAGCCAATCAGCTTCCAGCCGGCCAGCCCTTGGTTGCCACCGTGCAGTGGGTCACTGAAAAAGCCTTCGCGGGTATTGAGCCAGAGCATGGCGAAGAAGGTCACCGCCGGTACCGAGGCAAGTGCTGCCTGGCCGCTGTCCAACGCTTCCAGGGCTTGCTGCTGTTGGGCCGGGCCCAGCTCGGCGAACGGTTTGCCCCATTGCGCCTGGCACCAGGCATCGGTCTCCTGGATGCCCAGGCGGTAGATCTCCTGTGGGCTGAGCTTGAGCTGGTAGCCCAATTCGGCCGGGGCATCCGGGCGGAACGGCCCCTGCATGTACCACAGGCCGCCGCTGCCATAGCGCGTATTGAGCTGACGGTCGATGAACTCCGGCACGCCGGCTTCGGCGGCGCCCGGGCCGAGTGCGTCGGATGGAATCAGCACGGCCACGGCGGCGCTGATGAAGGCCCACTCCTCGGCAGTGAAAAAGGTCGGCTGATAGGCACGCGCCCTTCCCTGTTCAGGAGCAGCGGCAGGTGAGGGATCGGCAGGCTTGGCGGTTTCAGCGAGCACCACGCTACCCATGCCGGTGCTGGCGAGGGTCGCCACCGGGATGAGCGTCAGGGATTTTCGCAAGAACTCGCGCCGCGCCGGTTGTGCGAAGGCAGGTTCGTCGTTGGACATGGCTCAGGTCTCTTCTTCAATAGGTCAATCAGGTCGTGCAAGGCATACGCTCCGTTGGTCGGGGCTGTTGTTTTGGTAAAGCATAGACATCGGGGTTGTAGCGACGCCCTCGCAGGCAAGCCTGCGAGGGGGGGAACGCGGGATTACCCTGCCCGGCGCTCCCAGGCCTGGGGGTTGACCAGGTTCGCCGGACGCTCGCCTGCCAATGCCGCGAGCAGGTTGTCCACCGCACAGCGCGCCATGGCTTCACGGGTCTCTTCGGTGGCCGAGCCGATGTGCGGGGTCACCACCAGGTTGTCCAGTTGCAACAGCGGCGAGTTCGCCGGCAACGGCTCCTGCACGAAGACATCCAGCCCGGCACCGTGAATGCGCCGCTCACGCAAGGCCTGCAACACGGCAGGCTCGTCCAGCACGCGACCACGGGAGATGTTCACCAAGATCGCCGAAGGCTTCATCAAGGCCAGCTCAGGGGCACCGATGAGGTTCTCGGTTTGCGCGCTCAGGGGCACGCACAGGCAGACGAAATCCGACTCGGCCAACAAGGCCTGAAGACTTCGATGGCGTGCCCCGTAACGCGCCTCCACCTCGGGGCGCGGCTGGCGGGTGTGATACAGCACCTGCATGCCAAAACCAGCGTTGGCCCTGCGCGCCAAGGCCTCACCGATACGACCCATGCCGACGATACCGAGGGTCTTGCCATGCACGTCGCAACCAAACTGCGCAGGGCCTATCCCGGCGCGCCAATGGCCGTCGCGGATCCAGCCGTCCAGCTCCACGACCCGCCTTGCGCAGGCCAGCAGCAGGGCGAACCCGGTGTCGGCTGTGGTCTCGGTGAGCACGTCGGGGGTGTTGGTCAGCAAGACACCGCGCCGGTCCAGCTCAGCGATGTCGTAGTTGTCCACCCCCACCGAAACGCTGGAGACCACCTCCAGTTCCGGCGCCAGGTCGAGCAGTTCGTCGCCCAGGCGCAGGCTCGCACCCAGCAGGCCGTGGGCGCCTGGCAGTGCCGCGCGCAGGCGGGCCAGACCGTCGGCCGCGGGCGCCTCGACCAGC
Source organism: Pseudomonas guariconensis (assembly GCF_900102675.1). Classification (GTDB taxonomy): domain Bacteria; phylum Pseudomonadota; class Gammaproteobacteria; order Pseudomonadales; family Pseudomonadaceae; genus Aquipseudomonas; species Aquipseudomonas guariconensis. The sequence continues at coordinate 116,913 of NZ_FMYX01000008.1, read as the reverse complement.
GTCACTTCGGTGTGGGCCTGCAAACGCTGCATGAGCTGATCGGACAGGCGTTTGTAGAGAACGATGCGTTTCTTCATGGTCGGATCCTATTGACTGGGCGCCAGGCGCGGGCGCTGCACCTGTTGCGAAGGGTTGAGAACGGCGGTCAGGGCCACAGCCACCAGCAGCGCGCCGCACATGAACAGGTAGGAGGCACCTGGGCCACCCGTGGCGCCATTGAGGTAGCCCACCAACCACGAGCCGGAAAACGAGCCCAAGGCCCCCATGCTGTTGATCAGGGCCATGGCACCGCCGGCGACATTGCTCGGCAGCAGCTCCGGGACGATGGCGAAGAACGGGCCATAGGGGGCGTACATGCAGGCACCGGCAATCACCAGCAACGTGTAGGACCACCAGAAGTGCTCGGTGCCCAGAACATAGGAGCCATAGAACGCCAATGCGGCGATCAGCAATGGCGGCCAGACGAAGCGTTTGCGCTTTTGCATCCGGTCCGAGGCCCAGGACACGCCCAGCATGGCCAGCACCGCCCCCAGGTAGGGGACCGCCGACAGCCAGCCAGCGGTAACGATGTCCAGCGCGGCAGCCTGCTTGAGAATCGATGGCAGCCAGAGCACGAAGCCGTAGACCCCAATGCTCCAGCAGAAGTATTGCAACGACAGGATGATCACCTTGGGCGAGCGGAAGGCTTCGCGGTAGTTCTTCACCGGCTTGATGCCCTGCTGCTCTGCGGCCAGAGCCTCGCGCAGCGCTGCCTTGTCTTGCGCGGCCAGCCACTTGGCCTGTTCTGGGCGGTCATCCACCAGGCGCCACCAGATGAAGGCCCAGAGCACGGCAGGCAACCCTTCGATGATGAACATCCAGCGCCAGTCGAAGTGCTTGACCAGGTAGCCGGAAACCACCGACATCCAGAGGATGGTCACCGGGTTGCCGAGGATCAGGAAGGTATTGGCCCGCGAGCGCTCGGCCCGGGTGAACCAGTGGCACAGGTAGATCAGCATGGCCGGCATCACCGCCGCCTCGACCACACCCAACAAAAAGCGGATGCCGATCAACAGGTAGACGTCCTGGACCATGCCCGTGAGCGTCGCCAGCCCACCCCAAAGGATCAGGCTGACGAAAATGAGTTTCTTCACGCTGCGCTTTTCGGCATAGATGGCGCCGGGAACTTGGAAGAAGAAATAACCGAGAAAGAACAGCGCCCCCAGCAGCGAGGACAGGGCCGGGGTGATGTGCAAGTCATCGGCCATGCCTGAGGCCGCCGCGAAACCGTAGTTGGCACGGTCGAGGTAAGCGAGGCTGTAGGTGATGAAGACGATCGGCATGATGTACCACCAACGCCGTGGAGCAATTCGGTCGATCTGCATGGTGTGTCTCCTGAGCTTTTTGTTCTTGTTGCAACAGGTCCCGGCCAGGCCGGCAGGTTCGGTCGTCATGCGCTCGCGCGCATCTCGAAATGGTCCAGCTCAAAGCGTTGCGGCAGCCCTTCCATGTCTCCGCGCGATTGCACAGCCCGGCTGCCACACCAGTTGCCGCGCGTCACGGCGCGACGCAGGTCGTGGCCTTCGAGCAAGGCGCTGATCACGCCGACGGCAAAGGCATCGCCCGCCCCCACCGTATCCACCACCTGGGCCACCGGCTGCGGCGCTACCATGCCCTCGGCGCCCGCGGTATTGCGGTAGTACGCGCCTTGTGCCCCAAGCTTGATTGCCACCTGCTGCACACCACGCTCCAAGTAGAAGCCGGCGATGGCCTCGGGTGACTGCCTGCCGGTCAGCAGACGCCCCTCCTCCAGGCCCGGTAGCACCCAGTCGGCCTTGATCGCCAGGGCATTGATTTCCTGCACCATGGTCTGCAAGTTCGGCCACAGCGACGGGCGTAGGTTCGGGTCGAAGGACACACTCCGCCCACAGGCACGCATGGCATCCAGCAAACTGTGGGAAAGTTCACGGCAAGATGCCGACAAGGCTGGTGGGATACCCGTGGCATGGAGGTGTCGCGCTTTGAGCAGGCTTGGCCGTAGCACAGCGGATGACAGGTGACTGGCCGCAGAGCCACGACGAAAATACTCGACCTGCGGATCTCGCCCGTCGTCGCAGCGGGCCTTGAGTTGAAAACCTGTCGGATGTTCAGGGTCGATTTCGACGTCGTCACAGCTCAGCCCCTCACGGCGCAGGCTGGCGAGCACGAAGGCGCCGAGAGAGTCGGCGCCCACCCGGCTCAGCCAGTTCACTTTCAGACCCAGGCGGGCCAGGCCGATGGCCACATTGCTGTCGGCTCCGGCGATGCGCTTGGCGAATCCCTCGACCTGGGCCAGATCGCCACACTGCTCGGCCACGAACATGGCCATGGTTTCGCCGAAGCAGAGCACGTCCCAGTCAGCCATGGCACACCTCCGCCTCGAGCGCGGCCAACTGCACAACCTGCTCACGCGTGAACGTCAATAGATCGTCACTCACCAGGGGGTACTCGATTGCCCGCGGCACGCCTGGGGCAAAACAGGCCATCAGCTCACGCCAATCGGCCAAATCGCTCGCTTGCGGCGGGATCGCCGCCCTGCGGCCATCGGTGCGGCGCTCGACGGCCTTGCAGTGCACGTAACGCACCCAGGGTCCCAAGGCCCGCGCGGCCTGCAGGGGACACTCGTCCTGCCAGTACCAGTTACCGATATCGAAGGTCATGCCCGGTGCCAGGCCTAGGTTCGCAGCACGCTGGAAGAAGCTCAGCAACGGCTGCAGACGCCCGCCTTGAACGGTCTGGTCGTTCTCCACGTAGAGGGCTGTCCCCTGCCCCAGCAATGGGCGCAAGGCCTGAAGGTCGCAACTCTCGCGATAGTGGCCGAGGGAGACCTTCAAGGCTACAGCGCCAACCTCGTTGGCCAATTGCAACCGTCCCGCCACGTGCGGCTCCAAACTGCCATCCTCGCGCCACAGTTCCAGCGGTGTGGAGAACAGGCTTTCCAGGCCCAGCGCCGCACTGGCACTGGCAAGTTCGGCGGCGTCAGGCCATGCCTCGAACAACTCCTCGCGCCACTCCACGCGACACGCACCGGCCGCAGCCAGCAGAGGCAGGTAAGCGAGCTGACCATGGTGGCGTACGGTATCGGCGCCGAAGCTCGACAGGCTGATGGAAACAGGGTTCGCGTGCATCGTTGTAGTCCTTGTTCTTGTCGAATGAAACCGGTTTCATTTCCAGGTAAAAAACAGCGCGACACGCAGGCCGCGCTGTTTTTCAGTCAATGGGTCGGCTGGAACCTCGAACGATGAGTTCAGCACGAAGGTCCAGGCGCCGGGCGGGCAATCGACTGCCTTGCATACGCTCCAGCAGGCACTGGAACGCGGCCGCGCCGATGCGCTCAGTGGGTTGTGCCAGGGCAGTGATGCCGCCCCCGACCAACGGGTACCAATCCAGATCATCGAGGGCGACCAGGCCCAGATTATGGAACGGATGCTCGGCACGTCGGTGCAGATGCCGCATGACTTCAAGGGTAGCCACACCGTTGCAGCTGAACAGCGCCTGCGGACCATAACCTGCGCCCGCCAAAAATCCTGCCAACTGCTCCGGCAGGCGACTGCTCACTTCCAGGACTTGACCGCGCATGCCGGGCCTGCGTGCGATGGACGCCTGGAACGCAGACACCCGCTCCTGACGCGAACTGGTGCCATCGAGGGGCTCGGTGACCGCCAGGATGTCGCGATAACCTTGCCGCTGCAGGTGCTCCAATGCTTGTTCGACGGCGTCGGTGTTGTCTAGCCCCACCAGGTCGGTCTGCAGCTCGGCCAGTTGTCGGTCCACCAGCACCATCGGCAGCTCGCGGCCCAAGCTGGCCAACTCACCCGCATGGTGGCCAAGGGTGTTCACGATCAGACCATCGACGTTGTACGACTGCAGCGCCTGCAAGTGCAGGCACTCCTGTTCGTCATCGCAGTCGGTGTTGCACACCACCAAGCTGTAGCCATGCTGGCGGCAAGCCAGCTCGACGCCATGCATCACCGCCACGGAATAAGGGTTTCGGATATCGGCCAGCAGCATGCCGATCAGGCCGGTACGGCCTCGCTTGAGCGCGCTGGCCATGCGATTGGGGCGATAACCGAGCCGTTCGATCACCGCCTCGATACGTTGGGCAGTGGCATCGGCAAGCAATTGCCGGTCGCCGCCGATGTAGCGCGAAACCGTAGCCTTGGAAACGCCGGCAGCCTGGGCTACCTCGCTGATGGTGACCCGCCCGCGGGCAGGCGCATGCATCTTGTTCACCCTATGACCTTCTTGTCTGTACTTATGGGCAGGGTTATGAAAACGGTTTCAATAAATCAGGGATACGGAATTCCGTCAATTGAAAATCCCAAGGGGGACTGATTGCTTGATGATCGGTGATGGGGGATGGAGGACGAAAAGGTAATGCAGCATTACCGAAAGATGGCGTCCCCGGCAGGAATCGAACCTGCATCAAGGCCTTAGGAGGGCCCCGTTCTATCCATTAAACTACGAGGACGGATAGCTGGACTCCCACACGGGGAGCTCCATTCAAGATGCTTCGCAGCAGCCAGACTGGTGTGCGAAGGCGGCGAGCATCTTAACCAGCGTTCAACCGTTTGTCATGCCTGAATCGGCTTTTTAGCCGTAGCCCTTTTCAGCAAAGCAAGACTGCTCAGGCCCGCAGGAACGGCACCTCCAAGCGGGTCATGCCTAGACAGCCGGCTGCGCGATCACGCCCTCCTCGACCAGCAAGCGCAGCAAGGCCTTGACGGTATCGGCCAGGGAAGTCGAGTTGTCCAGCACATGCACATCAGGGTCATCTCCGGCCTGCAACAGGGCACTGCGCGCCAGGCGCTGCTCGACCTGCTCCACTGACTCCCGCCCCCTGGTCAACAGCCGCTCACGAAGCACCTGGGGCGCCACTTCCAAGCGAATGGCCAGCAGGTTTGGATACCGCCGGCGCGCTTCTGGCAAATAACCACGAGACCCATTGACCAAGACATGGCGACCACTGGACAGCCATTCATTCACCTGCACCGGAATCCCATACTGCAGGCCGTTGGCCTGCCAGTGCATGGCAAATTCCCCGTCCTCGCACATCTGCTCGAACACCTCGGGGCTGACGCTAAGGGCAGCCTCCCCCCTGGACTCGGCCGATCGGGTAATGACGCGTCTGGCGACTTCGACGCCGTTTTCGAGTAAATGCACGCGCGCAGCATCAATAAGGGAATCTTTTCCCGATCCAGACGGTCCTATCAGAAATATCAGGCGACCTCCCAGCCGGGACGTCCCGCTTGCGTCATGTCGCATAGCCACTATGCTCAAATGAGGGAACCTGCATATTTTAAGGATTTTCTATAGCCATTGCTGATTTTTGACAGATTTTGGCGGCAATAAACTGACAGCCTCACGAGTCGAAAAAAGCAAAACTTTTCAAACCAGTACTCATTTCTGATAATTGGTACTGGCAAAAAGCCTTTATTCGGATCACTATTTGTCACAGAATTGACGCCAATGAAACGGCGGCCATAGGGCAAGATGAGCACCCAGATTTGAGAACACGGTTGAACATTTTGTCACCGCCACGGTCGTAGCCACCACCGTGCGGCCAATTTGAGAACCGCTTCCCCTGAACCAGAAAAACCGGTCAATGTATATGCGCCCAATGAAACAGGCTATCTATTCAAGCCGCACCGCTGACAAGTTCGTCGTCCGCCTGCCAGACGGAATGCGTGAGCGCATTGCCGAGGTAGCGCGCAACCACCACCGCAGCATGAACTCCGAGATCATCGCACGCCTGGAACAAAGCCTTATCCAGGAAGGTGCGCTGGGCGACGAGCTCAGCATGCGCCTGGACAGTCCCGAGCTGAGTCTGCATGAGCGCGAGCTGCTGCAGCGCTTCCGCCAACTCTCCCACCGCCAGCAGAACGCGCTGGTCGCCCTCATCGCTCACGATGTGGAAATGGCTGCAGACGCTTCCTGAGTTTTGCACCATCCATAAAAAAGCCAGCTCAATGCTGGCTTTTTTATTGCAGATCTGGTCCGGATGCTCAGAGCAGGAACAAGGTGGCCAACCCTAAAAAGATGAAGAAACCACCACTGTCGGTCACGGCAGTGATCATGACACTCGACCCCATCGCTGGGTCGCGCCCCAGACGGGTCAGGGTCATCGGAATGAGTACCCCCATCAACGCAGCCAGCAACAGGTTCAGCGTCATCGCGCCGGTCATCACCAGCCCCAGCGACCAACTGCCATAAAGCCAGAAGGCCACTGCACCTATCACCCCACCCCAGATCAGGCCATTGAGCAGCGAAACCGCCAGCTCCTTGCGCATCAGACGACCGGTATTACCCGGCGAGACTTGGTCCAGTGCCATGGCACGTACGATCATGGTGATCGTCTGGTTACCAGAGTTGCCACCAATACCCGCAACGATCGGCATCAAGGCGGCCAGGGCGACCAGCTTCTCGATGGAGCCTTCGAACAGGCCAATGACCCGCGAAGCCACGAAGGCGGTGATCAGGTTAATGGCCAGCCATGCCCAGCGGTTACGCAGCGAACGCCAGACCGAAGCGAAGATGTCTTCTTCTTCGCGCAGACCCGCCATGTTGAGCACTTCGCTCTCACTCTCCTCGCGGATGAGGTCGACCATTTCATCGATGGTCAGACGACCGATCAAACGGTCACTTTTGTCCACGACTGGCGCGGAAATCAAATCGTATCGTTCGAAGGCCTGGGCGGCATCATAGGCATCTTCCTCGGGATGGAAGGTCACCGGGTCATTGGCCATGACCTCCGCGACTTTCTTTTCCGGGTCGTTGACCAGCAGACGCTTGATCGGCAGCACGCCTTTGAGGATGCCGTCGTAGTCGACCACGAACAGTTTGTCGGTATGGCCAGGCAGCTCCTTGAGCCGGCGCAAGTAACGCAACACCACTTCCAGGCTGACGTCTTCGCGGATGGTCACCATCTCGAAGTCCATCAGCGCACCGACCTGCTCCTCGTCGTAGCTCAGGGCCGAGCGTACGCGCTCACGCTGCTGCGCATCGAGGCTTTCCATTAGCTCATGGACAACATCTCGCGGCAATTCCGGCGCCAAGTCGGCCAGTTCGTCCGCATCCATCTCCTTGGCGGCCGCGAGCAACTCGTGATCGTCCATGTCGGCGATCAAGGTCTGGCGTACGGCGTCGGAGACTTCGAGCAAGATGTCGCCGTCACGCTCGGAGCGCACCAACTGCCATACCGTCAGACGGTCTTCCAGCGGAAGAGCTTCAAGAATATAGGCGATGTCGGCGGGGTGCAGGTCGTCGAGCTTGCGCTGCAGCTCGACCAGGTTCTGACGGTGGACAAGGTTTTCCACCAGATCGTGGTGGTGACCTTCCTGACGGTGCGTCAGGTCCTCGACCACCCGCTGGCGCTGCAACAGTTCGATCACCTGGGCCAGGCGATCCTGCAGGCTCTCTTGGGCTTTCTTTACTTCTACTTCGGTCATAGGCGAACTCCACTCCCAGCAGCGGAGCACGCCGGGAGAATCAATCGGTCAGATCTAGCTTGGTAAATCGTGTTATCGAGTAACTACTGGGTAAGTCCATGGTGGTATTCCACTAGCCCCGGCGGGGCTGACGGGCGCAATCATACACTGCATCAGCTGTCAGATCGCTTAAAATTTTGGCCAGAACAATCGTTTGCGCGATAAAGCTACGACAACGCTCGAAACCAACAGTGCGACGGCGGCAAAAAAGAAAAAAGCACATACGACAGAATGTGTCAGACCTGTGCAACACCTGTTCTTGAGGGCATCGCACCTGGAATGAGCTTAGTTCGACATTGCTGACAATTCAGCGACACGGAAAAACAAAAAGCCCGCTCTAATCGAGCGGGCTTCTTGGTGTGTGGCGGACTCAGGAGGATTCGAACCTCCGACCGCTCGGTTCGTAGCCGAGTACTCTATCCAGCTGAGCTATGAGTCCGTAGG
>NZ_FMYX01000008.1:0-108804 GCF_900102675.1 Pseudomonas guariconensis | reverse complement strand
TGGCGGACTCAGGAGGATTCGAACCTCCGACCGCTCGGTTCGTAGCCGAGTACTCTATCCAGCTGAGCTATGAGTCCGTGTCTTGCCGTGCATTATAGTTCGCTGAATCGCTTTGCCAAGCACTTTTTCGTTTAATTTCAACGACTTAAGTGATCTGCCAATTACAGCGCCCTACACGAAAAATGGCGGTGAAGGGGGGATTCGAACCCCCGATACCCTTATGAGGTATACTCCCTTAGCAGGGGAGCGCCTTCGGCCACTCGGCCACCTCACCGCAACACGGGGCGTATAATAACCAGACCCTTCCCCGTTTGCAAACCCTTTTTTGAAAAAAAATCGATAAAAATTAAAGGGTTGGTTCTTCGTCCTTCTCTTTCTTGATCCGCAGGTAGATTTCTTCGCGGTGAACGGCCACTTCTTTAGGGGCGCTCACACCAATGCGCACCTGGTTGCCTTTCACACCCAGGACCGTCACGGTGATCTCACCGTCTCCAATGATCAGGCTCTCGGCGCACCGACGAGTCAGAATCAACATAACTTTCTCCTCACGCAATTCAATCAGGGACAACAGTCTGTAATGGGCAGGGCCTAGGCCGGGAAAGCAGCAGGCCCAGGTGAGCCATCGCGCGAGGCAGGACAGGTACCTGCGCAACAGCCAGAAACGCGAAGGGCGCGGCAAGCCGCGCCCCTCCAGGCAGCGTCTTACTCGCCCTGTCGGGCAGGAGCGTCAAGTTCGAACGCGGTGTGCAGCGCGCGAACAGCCAGCTCCAGATACTTCTCTTCGATGACGACCGAGACTTTGATCTCGGAGGTGGAGATCATCTGGATGTTGATGCTCTCCTTGGCCAGGGCTTCGAACATGCGGCTGGCGACACCCGCGTGGGAGCGCATGCCGACGCCGACGATGGAAACCTTGGCGATGTTGGTGTCGCCGATCACTTCACGGGCGCCGATTTCACGGGCGGTGTTCTCCAGCACGCTATGCGCCTTCTCGTACTCGTTGCGGTGCACGGTGAAGGTGAAGTCGGTGGTGTTATCGTGCGAGACGTTCTGCACGATCATGTCGACTTCGATGTTCGCCGCGCTGATCGGACCGAGGATCTTGAAGGCAACGCCGGGGGTATCCGGCACGCCGCGAATGGTCAGCTTGGCTTCATCACGGTTGAAGGCGATACCGGAAATGATCGGCTGTTCCATGGATTCCTCTTCATCAATGGTAATGAGGGTACCCGGACCCTCCTTGAAGCTGTGCAGCACGCGCAGCGGAACGTTGTACTTGCCTGCGAACTCGACCGAGCGGATCTGCAGCACCTTGGAGCCGAGGCTGGCCATTTCCAGCATCTCCTCGAAGGTGATCTTCTCCAGGCGCTGTGCCTGTGGCACCACGCGCGGGTCGGTGGTGTAGACACCATCGACATCGGTGTAGATCTGGCACTCATCAGCCTTGAGCGCTGCCGCCAGGGCCACGCCGGTGGTGTCGGAGCCGCCACGACCGAGGGTAGTGATGTTGCCGTGCTCATCGACCCCCTGGAAACCTGCCACCACGACTACGCGACCGGCCTTGAGGTCGGCGCGAATCTTCTGGTCGTCGATCTGCAGGATGCGCGCCTTGTTGTGCGCACTATCGGTGAGGATTCGCACCTGGTTGCCGGTGTAGGACACTGCCGGCACGCCACGCTTGATCAGGGCCATGGTCAACAGGGCAATAGTCACCTGTTCGCCAGTCGATACGATCACATCCAGCTCACGCGGGACGGGATGATCGGTAATCTGCTTGGCCAGGTCGATCAGGCGATTGGTTTCTCCGCTCATGGCCGAAAGCACTACCACCAGGTCGGTGCCTTGGTCGCGGAATTTCTTGACCTTGTCGGCAACCTGCTCGATCCGCTCGATGGAACCGACAGAGGTGCCGCCAAATTTCTGTACGATCAACGCCATTTCAAAGCTGCCTCAGCCCACGATGGGCACCCAATAAACAATCCATCACGCCAAGGCCCACTACTAGACAGTGGGCCTCGGTCATCTCAAAGCCCCTGCTCGGCGAACGGCACGGCCAGGGCCAGGGCATCGTCCAGCGCAGCGACGTCGACGCCACCACCCTGGGCCATGTCCGGACGGCCACCGCCCTTGCCACCGACTTTCGCAGCGGCCTGTTTCATCAGGTCACCAGCCTTGAGTTGGCTGGAGAGGTCCTTGGTCACGCCGGCCACCAGCACGACCTTGCCCTCATGCTCGCTGCCCAGCAGGATCACTGCGTGGCCGAGCTTGTTCTTCAGCTGATCGACCAGGGCCAACAGAGCCTTGCCGTCCTGCCCATCCAGGCGAGCGGCGAGAACCTTGGCGCCCTTGACCTCAACGGCCGCATTGGAGAGATCGTCCCCGGCGGCGCTGGCGGCCTTGGCCTGCAGCTGCTCGAGCTGCTTTTCCAGCTGACGGTTGCGCTCGAGCACAGCCGACAGCTTGTCGATCAGGTTGTCACGATTGCCCTTGACCAGCTGCGCGGCTTCCTTGACCTGCTCTTCGGCAGCGTTCAGGTAGGCCAGCGCGGCGGCGCCGGTGATCGCTTCGATACGGCGTACGCCAGAGGCCACGCCGCCCTCGCTGATGATCTTGAACAGGCTGATATCACCGGTACGCTTGGCATGGATACCGCCGCACAGCTCCACCGAGAAGTCGCCACCCATGGTCAGCACGCGCACGGTATCGCCGTACTTCTCGCCGAACAGGGCCATGGCGCCCTTGCGCTTGGCGGTTTCGATGTCGGTGATCTCGGTTTCCACCGCAGTATTCTTGCGCACTTCGCGGTTGACGATGTCTTCCAGCGCCTTGATCTGTTCAGGCTTCACCGCCTCGAAGTGGCTGAAGTCGAAACGCAGGCGCTGGCTGTCGACCAACGAACCCTTCTGCTGGACATGCTCGCCCAGTACTTGGCGCAGCGCTTCGTGCAGCAGGTGAGTGGCGGAGTGGTTCAGCGAGGTGGCGTGCTGCACGTCGGCATCGACCTGCGCCGCGACCTCGGCACCCACGCTCAGCGCGCCACTGGCGACAACGCCGTGGTGCAGGAAGGCGCCACCGGTCTTGGTGGTGTCACGCACATCGAAACGCATGTCGCCGGCCTGCAGGTAACCGGTGTCACCTACCTGGCCACCGGACTCGGCGTAGAACGGGGTGCGATCCAGGATCACGACGCCCTGCTCGCCTTCGCCCAGTCGCTCGACGGACTGACCATCCTTGTACAGGGCAACGACCTTGCCCTTGCCTTCGGTGGTGCTGTAGCCGAGGAAGTCAGTGGCTACATCGACCTTCACCAGGCTGTTGTAGTCCATGCCGAAGGCGCTGGCGGAGCGGGCACGCTCGCGCTGGGCCTCCATCTCGCGCTCGAAGCCGGCTTCGTCGATGGTCAGTTCGCGCTCACGGGCGATGTCGGCAGTGAGGTCCATGGGGAAACCGTAGGTGTCGTACAGTTTGAACACCACGTCACCTGGCACTACGTCACCCTTGAGCTGGGCCAAGTCCTGTTCGAGGATGCGCAGGCCTTGTTCCAGGGTCTTGGCGAACTGCTCTTCCTCGGTCTTGAGAACGCGCTCGATGTGCGCCTGCTGGGCTTTGAGCTCAGGGAAGGCGTCGCCCATTTCGGCCACCAAGGCCGCGACGATCTGGTAGAAGAAGCTGCCCTTGGCGCCGAGCTTGTTACCGTGACGGCATGCACGACGGATGATGCGGCGCAACACATAGCCGCGGCCCTCGTTGGAGGGCAGTACACCATCGGCGATCAGGAAGCCGCAGGAACGGATGTGGTCGGCGACAACTTTCAGCGAAGGTTGATCGTCGTTGCTGCAACCGATGGCCTTGGCCGCGGCGGCCAGCAGACTGCGGAACAGGTCGATCTCGTAGTTCGAGTGCACGTGCTGCATGACCGCACTGATGCGCTCCAGGCCCATCCCAGTGTCCACCGACGGGGCCGGCAGCGGGTGCAGGACGCCATCGGCGGTGCGGTTGAACTGCATGAAGACGTTGTTCCAGATCTCGATGTAGCGGTCGCCGTCCTCTTCTGGCGAGCCGGGTGGGCCGCCCCAGATGTCCGGGCCGTGATCGTAGAAGATCTCGGTGCATGGACCGCATGGGCCGGTGTCGCCCATGGTCCAGAAGTTGTCGGAAGCGTACGGCGCCCCCTTGTTGTCACCGATGCGCACCATGCGCTCGGCCGGTACGCCGACTTCCTTGGTCCAGATGTCGTAGGCTTCGTCGTCGCTGGCGTAGACGGTGACCCAGAGCTTTTCCTTCGGCAGGTTCAGCCACTTATCGGAGGTCAGGAAGGTCCAGGCGAAGGTAATGGCATCGCGCTTGAAGTAGTCGCCGAAGCTGAAGTTGCCCAGCATTTCGAAGAACGTGTGGTGACGAGCGGTATAACCGACGTTTTCCAGGTCGTTGTGCTTGCCGCCGGCGCGTACGCACTTCTGGCTGCTCACGGCACGGGTGTAGGCGCGCTTCTCCGCACCCAGGAAGCAGTCCTTGAACTGGTTCATGCCTGCGTTGGTGAACAGCAGGGTCGGGTCGTTGTTCGGGATCAGCGAACTGGAGGCGACTCGGGTATGTCCCTGCTCTTCGAAGAAGCGAAGGAAGGCTTCACGGATTTCGGCGCTTTTCATAGGTTCTTCCACGGAAACGGCGGCCCTAAGGGGCAAACACGTCGACGAAACGACGGCAAAGGGCCGCATTATATCGGTCCTGCAAGCAAGGTGCAGTGTGTTTATGCGATAGAAAGCGTCGTTTCGACGGCTTTTAAGGCGCTTGCAAATTAAAAAGACATGGCCGGATGCTAAATGCAGCCTTTCGCCACTGGCAAGCCCATTACCGCCCAAGGGAATGGAAAATGGAACAGACGGTGAATGAAAAGGTTTTTATCAGAGATTGGCGGCCAGAATCGGACTGCCCCCCCATTAGCACAGGGGCCACCTTTTCGGCCCTACATGTATAGCGACGCGTCCGCCCTCTACCGGCTTAGCCTGCCCTCCCCATTCAAAGGAGGTCACGCTGATGACAACCCAAGCAGCAAACGCACAGATCATCGATGGCAACGGCAAAGTTCAGGAAGTCGCTATCGGCGAGATGGACGAGGCCATCGCCTACGACAATCCGACCGAGTCACAGCTCACCGCAGCACGGGTCTATTTCAACTACGAGCTGTTTGATCTCTACAAGGCAAGCAATGTCCATGTTCAGCGCAGGCTCATCGAAGCGATCGACGCCGGGACTGTGGCCGGCACACTCGACGAAATCCTGGTCTGGCTCACCACCACCGACGTGACACTGCGCCAGGAAGGCGCCTTCACCCTGCAAGCCGATGGCCAGCCTTTGACCATCCAACAAGCCTCGCCGAAGCAGCGCATTCATCTGCTGTTCATGGGCACGGAAGCCCCGGCGCATCTCACCGAGGGCATCACCCTTCCTCTGCGCGTGGACGGCAACGCAGGCGCGCAGGCGCAATTCGAGGTCACGGCGATCGACAATCTGTATCTCTACGGCACACCGCAGTTCCAGGAAAGGGTATTTGAGCAGTTGGCCTTGCTGCCAGGCTATCCGCAGCTCAGCCGGCTATTGGATACGGCGCGCAAGCAGTACGCCACGGTGCCTGACATCGTATTGATGCAATGCCATGCAGGCCCGCCCCAACAGGGCCCCGGCTTCGACCTGCACAGGGCGATGCCGGACAAGTACGCCCATCTGTTGAGCGGAAACTACACGGTCGTGCTCTATGATCCCTACGATGCAGAAGGCCTCGACGGGCTCACCACGCTCCTGCGGATGCTGCAACACGCATACGACACCCTGGCGTCCGGCATGTTGTTCCCAGCCCCAACGCAGGGCGACTGACCACCTCAAGGCCGGCTGAGACCGGCGCCGGACACAATGAAAACCCCTGCCCTGAGGCCGCTTTTGGCCTTGGGGCAAGGTTCAGGATCTGGGTATGAGCTTTGCCAAAGAAAGGCGCGGACGCGCCAGGCCTGGAAGTACGAGAGTCTGCGAACGCGTCAGCCAAGCTCACCGGCCAACGCAGGCACGATCAAGATGCCAGCGCGCAGCCCATTCCTGACCTTGGGGTTGGGGAAAATGATGCGCGCGCCCTCCTCCTCGACGACCCAGCGCATTTCAGCCAGGTCTTCAGCCAGCAGGTAGCCCTTGCTGAGCTCAGAGAAGTTTTCGATGTCAGCGGGCAGGTGCAGGTGGAAGTTATCGCTGTGTTTGATGATCTCGCGGGCGACGCTGAACAGCTGCAATCCATCGAGGCTCTCTTCGCCCTCAGGCTCGTTGCCCTCGATGATCTGCAACAGGCGAGCCTGCAAGCGGTCCAGGTTGACTTGCTGGTTATGACCAAACGGCCGCGCCTTGCCCAGCTCCAGCGTGAAAGCCTCGGCTTCCAGTTGCTCGTAGGTGAAAGCACTGAAGGTGATCGATGACTTGTTCTGCAGCAACACCGCTTCCATCCCCGCGGCGTTCAGGCGAGCCAGCTCACGACGGGAATGGCGACGCCCTTCCTTGTACGGATACAGCGCGAACTGCTCGATCTTCGAACCCCGGATCGCCGTGTGCAGGTCGTAATGCAGGCGGGTACGCCCCGGCAGGCTGAAGAACACCCGGGCGAACTGCTCCAGCTCTGCCGCGCGCAAGGCCTCGGGGCCACTGGAGAGTTCATGCCGACCGTTGAACAGGCGGTTGATGTCTTGCTCGACGTAACGCTCGCCCTTGCGGATCGCCTCGGGATTGCCGAACAGGAACAATACACGCGCCCGTGGCTTGATCTCGCCACGGGCCACACCGTGGAGGAGCTCGTCGAGCAGTTCAATGGGTGCGGTTTCATTGCCGTGGATGCCGGCCGACAGCAGCAGGTCCAGGCCATTGTCCTTGCCTTCGGGCGGACGTACCTCAAGGGCGCCCTCCCCCAGCCAGCGCAAGCGCACGCCCTCGACCGTCACTTGCGTTTTCTCGGCCGGTTCATGATCGGCCAGGGTCAGGTCAAGCAGTTTTCCGAGGGCGAGCATAGGGCGTTTCCTTAGTGATGGTGACCGCAATCCGGGCCATGCACGTGATCGTCGTCACCGACTTCAGCCGGCTCCATTTCCAGTTGCAGGCTGACCAGGTTGGTCGCCATGGGGCGCAGCAGCAGGTTGGCGTATTCGGTATCGCCTTCCTCCACGTCGACGCCGATCAGCAGCTGGCCGCGGCCATCCTGCTGGATCCAGACTTCCTTGCCCTGCCAGACCACAGCAAAGCGAGTGCAGGAGGTTTCCAGCTGGGTACCATCGTTGTCTTCAAGGATCAGCCGCAGGGCATCGGACATTACAAGTTCTCTCTCAAGGTTGGCGTTGGAACGGATAGACCGAACCCAGTTTCAGGATTTGGGTCAGCTCATCCAGTGCCGTACGGCATTCGTCCAGCAGTTGCGGGTCGGCCAGGTCCGCTTCGCTCAGGCGATCGCGGTAATGCTTGTCGACCCACTGGACCAAGGTATCGTACAGCGGCGCGGTCATGATAACGCCTGGATTGACCGCTGCCAGTTCGTTGTCCTTCAAAGCGACCCGCAGACGCAGGCAAGCCGGGCCACCGCCGTTCTGCATGCTCTGCTTGAGGTCGAACACCTTGACTTCCTTCACCGGGCCACCCTGGCTGGTCAACTGCCCCAGGTAGGACCATACCCGCTCGTTGTTACGGCACTCCTCCGGCACCACCAACAACATGGAGCCATCATTCCGGCTGAGCAGCTGGCTATTGAACAGGTAGGAGCGCACCGCGTCCTCCACCGTCACCTCGGCCCGCGGCACACGGATCGCCTGGAAGTTGCCGCCCTTGCTGGCCAGTTTAGCCTGCAACTGGCCAAGCACCGTATCGGTCTCGAGGAAGGCATCCTCGTGATAGAACAGCACTTCGCCATTGCCTACCGAAATCACGTCGTTGTGGAACACACCCTGATCGATCACCGCCGGGTTCTGTTGAGCGTAGACCACACCGTCATCGGCGAGCCCGTGCAGCCGTGCCACAGCCTGGGACGCTTCCAGGGTCTGGCGCGCCGGGTACTTCTGCGGCGCCGGGTACCGGCTGTCGAAGGCGCTGCGCCCGTAGACGAAGAACTCAACGCCTGGCTCGCCATAGGTACGGCAGAAGCGCGTGTGGTTGGCCGCACCTTCGTCACCGAATTGGGCGACTGCCGGCAGGGCCTGGTGGTGGGCGAAGTGCTTTTCGTCCGCGAACATGGCGCCCAGCACACGGCTGGTGGTGGGGTGCTCGATACTGCGGTGGTACTTGCAGTTCAGGTTGGCAGCGGTGAAATGCACGCGGCCATCGGCGGTGTCGGCGCTGGGGCTGACGGTCGCGGCGTTGGCCACCCACATGCTCGAGGCCGAGCAGCTTGCCACCAGCAGAGGCATGGCCTCTTTCGCCGCGAGGCGGATCACCTCGGCGTCGCTGCCGCTGAAGCCCAGGCGACGCAAGGCTGCAACGTCCGGACGCTCCTGCGGGGCCAGCACGCCTTGCTTGAAGCCCATGTCGGCCAGAGCCTTCATCTTCGCCAAGCCTTGGCGCGCCGCTTCACGCGGGTTGGACTGCTGCTGGCTGTTGCTCTGCGAAGCCACGTTGCCGTAGGACAGACCACCATAGTTGTGGGTAGGCCCCACCAGGCCATCAAAATTCACTTCGTAGGATTTCATCGGCTAGGCTCCGAGACCTGTTGTTATAGGGTGACGCCCGGCGTCAGAGTCGCCGGCAGAGTGAGGCTCGCGGTCTCCAGCGAAGCCACTGGGTAGGCGCAATAATCAGCCGCGTAATAGGCGCTGGCGCGGTGGTTGCCGCTGGCCCCGACGCCACCGAACGGCGCGCTGCTGGCGGCGCCGGTCAGTTGTTTGTTCCAGTTGACGATGCCGGCGCGACTGCGCAGCCAGAAGTACTGGTAGCGCGCCCGGGAGTCCGACAGCAGCCCTGCGGCCAGGCCGTACTGGGTGTTGTTGGCCTCGTCGATCGCGGCATCGAAGTCGCTGTAGCGGATCACTTGCAGCAGGGGGCCGAAAAATTCTTCGTCCGGGCGGCCAGCCACAGCAGTGACGTCGATGATGCCGGGGGTCAGCAGGGCAGCGCCGGCTTGTGGCTGGGTCATCTCCAGCAGCGCCACGGCGCCTTTACCCAGCAACTCGGCCTGGGCATCCAGCAGTGCGCGGGCGGCCTGCAGCGAAATCACCGACCCCATGAACGGCGCCGGTTGCTGGTCGAACGCGCCGACACTGATGGCACGGCTGACTTCGACCAGACGCGCCAGCAGCGCGTCACCCCAGGCGCCTTGAGGCACCAGCAGGCGGCGAGCGCAGGTGCAGCGCTGGCCGGCGGAAATGAAGGCAGACTGGATGATGGTATAGACGGCAGCGTCCAGGTCCTGGACCTCGTCCACCACCAACGGGTTGTTGCCGCCCATCTCCAGGGCGAGGATCTTGTCCGGACGACCAGCGAACTGCTGGTGCAACAGGTTGCCGGTACGGCTGGAGCCGGTGAAGAACAGACCATCGATACCGGGATTGGCGGCCAGCGCGACACCGGTCTCACGGGCGCCTTGCACCAGGTTGAGCACGCCTGCCGGCAGCCCCGCCTCGATCCAACACTTGACGGTCAGCTCGGCCACCTTGGGGGTCAGCTCACTGGGTTTGAACACCACGCAATTGCCCGCCAGCAAGGCCGGGACGATGTGGCCGTTGGGCAGGTGCCCAGGGAAGTTGTAAGGGCCGAACACCGCCACCACGCCGTGGGGTTTGTGTCGCAGCACGGCAGTGGCGTCGGCCAGTGGCCCACTCTTCTCGCCCGTACGCTCACGGTAGCTCTGCACCGAGATGGCCACTTTGTTGACCATGCTGGTGACTTCGGTGGCCGATTCCCACAGAGGCTTGCCGGTTTCCTCGCCGATGCAGCGGGCCAGGGCGTCACCATTGGCCTTGAGCTTTTCGGCAAAGGCTTCCAGCACACCGATGCGCGCATCCAGGCTCAACTGCGCCCAGGCTGGAAAGGCCTGGCGTGCGGCCTGCACGGCTGCCTGCACCTGCGCCTCGTCGGCCCCCTGCCCCTCCCAGACTACGGCCTGGGTCACCGGGTTGAGCGATTGCAGGGCCTGGCCCTGCCCGGCCTGCCATTGGCCGGCGATGTAATGGGTCGTCATTTAATTGGCCTCCCGGCTAGCGGACAGCGTCACGGCGCGCACACTGTCGCCGGCCCCCAGGCGCAGGCGCTTGGCGGTCTGTGGATCGACCACCAAAGTGCCAGCCGCCAGGCGTGCCGGCGCCGCGGTGATGCGGCAGTCCTCGCGCTTGCGGTTATGAATCAGATAAGGGGTCGCATCGTCGCCTGGCGTCCCGACCGCCAGCACCAGGGTCTGGCTTTCGCGCACGGCACGGATCTTCGAGGTTTCGCATTCGATGGCCGGGCCGGCGTCGAAGATGTCGACATAGCCCTGGTAACTGAAGCCTTCGCGCTTGAGCATGGCCAGCGCAGGCTCGGTGTCGGGGTGCACACGACCGATGATGTTGCGCGCAGCCTCCGACAGGAAGCAGGTATACAGCGGGAACTTGGGCATCAGTTCTGCGATGAAGGACTTGTTGCCTACACCGGTAAGGTAGTCGGCCTGGCTGAACTCCATCTTGAAGAAGTGCCGCCCCAGGCTCTCCCAGAATGGCGAACGACCGTTCTCGTCGGACATGCCACGCATTTCGGCGATGATCTTGTTGCCGAACAGCTCCGGGAATTCGGCGATGAACAGCATGCGCGCCTTGGACAACAGGCGGCCATTGAGGCCGCTGCGGTAGTCGCCCCGCAGGAACAGGGAGCACAGCTCGGAGTTGCCCGTCAGGTCGTTGGCCAGGAACAGGGTCGGGATCTCGCGATAGATCTTCAGTTCCTGAGAGGCGCTGACGGTCAGGCCGACGCGGTAGTTGTACCAAGGCTCGCGCAGTCCCACGGCGCCGGCGATGGCGCAGATGCCGACCACCAGGCCTTCGTCGTTCTCCAGCACGAACAGGTAGTCGGTATCAGCGCGCTCGGCCTCGCCACGGAAGCTCTTCTCGGCCCAGCCGACACGGTGTCCGAGGCGACCTTCGTTGGCCGGCAAGGTGGTCAGGCCGGTGCCGGTGCTGCGTGCCAATTCGATCAGCGCGGGTAAGTCGCTGCTGCGTACGGGACGAACGATCATGCTATCTCCTTGTGCGGCGGCTCGTGCCTACCGCGAATCTCTCTGAACCGGCGCCCCGACACGGGCGGGCCGGGCGCAGGCTTAGACGGCGACCAGGCGGACACTGCCGCCCTCACCGACCCCCAGGGCATCAGCGGCTTCGTGGCTGAGGCCGACCGGTTTACCCGGCACCCAGTCCAGCTCCAGCAGCACGGCGCGGTAATCCTGCAACTGGCCGTTGCAGACCAGATAGGCGCGCCCGCCCTTGATCGGGCTATCGTCGAGTTTTACCGGCACCACCCGGCTCTGGGCGATCGAGCGGATGCCCGAAGTGCGCGCGTGCAACGTCGGGCCACCGTCGAAGATGTCGATGTAGTGCTCGGTCTCGAAGCCTTCGCGCATGAGGATGTCGAAGGTGATCTGCGCTCGCGGATGGACCTGGCCCATGGCCTCCTGGGCCTCATCGGCCAGCAGCGGCACGTAGATCGGGTAGTGCGGCATCAGTTCGGCGAGGAAGGTGCGGCTCTTCAGGCCACACAGGCGCTCGGCGTCGGCGTAGTTGAGATCGAAGAAGTTGCGACCGATGGCGTCCCAGAACGGCGACTCCCCCTGCTCGTCGCTGTAGCCGACGATCTCGGTGACCACCGAATCGGCAAAGCGCTCCGGATGCGAAGCCATGAACAGCAGACGACCGCGGGAGTTGAGTTCGGCGAAGGCGCTGTTCACCAACTCCGGCAGCACGTAGAAGCTGGTCAGCAGGCTGTTGCCGGTCAGGTCGTGGCACAACGACAGGACGTGGATCTTGTTGTGGATCTTCAGCTCGCGCGAGGCGTGCACGAAGGTCTCGTTACGAAAACTGTAGAACGGCTCGGAGTAGCCCGCCGAGGCGACGATCGCCGAGCAACCGACGAGCTTGCCGGTTTCGTTGTCCTCAAGGACGAAGAAGTAGCTTTCTTCGCCGTTGAAGCTCACTTCGGCGGCAAACGACGTTTCCGAGGCGGCGATCTTGTCGCCCAGGCGACCGGCGTCGTCGGGCAGCGAGGTGACACCAATGGGGCTGTCGGCAGCCATGCGCTGCACTTCGTTCAGATCCGCCATTTGCGCGGGGCGCATCACCAGCATGGTGTCACTCCTTTGGGAAAACAGGCCGACGCATCGGCACGGAAAAACAACGGGCGCGCTACTTCGTTGGAAAGCGGGCGCCCGCGCAGAAATTCGGGTATCGCCAGCCCCGACCGCAGTCAGGGCCGGCGAAGGTGACCGCGGGCTATCAGCCCTGGATCAGCTTGGCCACAGCACGCTCGAAGCGCGCCAGACCTTCGTCGATGTCAGCATCTTCCACCACCAAGCTCGGGGCGAAGCGCACCACGTCCGGGCCGGCTTGCAGGACCATCACGCCTTCTTTCTCGGCGGCATTGAGGATGTCCTTGGCCTTACCTTTCCAGGCATCGCTGAGCACGCAACCGATCAGCAGGCCGACGCCACGCACCTGGGTGAACAGGCCGGACTGCTGGCCGATCTGCTCCAGGCGAGACTTGAAGCGCTCGTGCTTGGCCTTGATGCCGGCCAGCGTCTCAGGCGTGTTGACCACGTCGAGCACGGCGCAGGCCACGGCGCAGGCCAGCGGGTTACCGCCATAGGTGGTGCCGTGGGTGCCGACGGCCAGGTGCTTGGCAAGGTCGGTGGTGGTCAGCATGGCGCCAATCGGGAAACCGCCGCCCAGGCTCTTGGCGCTGGTGAGGATATCCGGGGTCACGCCATAGTGCTGGTAGGCATACAGCGAGCCGGTACGGCCCACGCCGGTCTGCACTTCGTCGAAGATCAGCAGCGCGTTGTGTTCGTCGCACAGCTTGCGCGCGCCTTCCAGGTAGGCCTTGTCAGCCGGAACCACACCACTCTCGCCCTGGATCGGCTCGATCACCACAGCGCAGGTCTTGTCGGAAATCTGGGCTTTCAGCGCTTCGAGGTCGTTGTATGGCACATGGCTGATACCGGTGATCTTCGGACCGAAGCCATCGGAGTACTTGGGCTGGCCACCGACACTGACGGTGAACAGGGTGCGACCGTGGAAGCTGTTCACGGTGGCGATGATCTCGTGCTTCTCCGGGCCGAAGCGGTCATGGGCCACGCGACGGGCCAGCTTGAAAGCGGCCTCGTTGGACTCGGCGCCAGAGTTGCAGAAGAAGGCACGCTCGGCGAAGGTCGCGTCCACCAGCTTGTGGGCCAGGCGCAGGGCCGGCTCGTTGGTGAAGACGTTGGACACATGCCACAGGGTATTGGCCTGCTCGGTGAGGGCCTTGACCAGCGCCGGATGGCAATGACCCAAGGCGTTCACGGCGATACCACCGGCGAAGTCGATCAGTTCGCGACCCGACTGGTCCCAGACTCGGGAGCCCTCGCCTCGCACAGGAATGAAGGCCGCCGGAGAATAGTTGGGAACCATGACCTGGTCGAAATCGGCACGTTGCACCGGGGCTTGCTCAACGGACATCTGAGTCTCCTGAAGAGGAACGCTGGCCTGGAAGTGGCGAGCGATGGGGGGATTGTAAGGACTGATCGGCGCCTGTCCTTGCTGCCAGGCGACAACTTGTTACAGCGCAAAACCCTGTTTCAGGCAGGTTTTCGGCAATGCGACAAACACTGTCGCAATCGCGCAGTGTACGGGAGAGAAAGGGATGGGTGAACGGGTGTTCACATAAGAAGAGCGGTGGCCTTTTCGCAGGTGAGCCCGCCCCACAGGCCACGCCGGGCACCAACGCCGACGGGGACCTGCAGGCGCAGGCTCACCTGCGAAAAAGGCCGACTCGAACGATCAGACTCAGCCCTTTTCGGCAGGCGCCGAACTGAGCTCGAACGGGCTGGCGCTGCGCCGCTGATTGCGGTCTTCGCGCGGGGTGGCCCCAAAGAAGTTGCGGTAGGCACTGGAGAAATGCGGCCCGGAGGAAAACCCGCACGACAACCCGATCTGGATGATCGACTTGCTAGTCTGCATCAGCATCTGCCGCGCCTTGTTCAGGCGCAGCTCCAAGTAATACTGGCTGGGTACGCGATTGAGGTACTGCTTGAAGATTCGCTCGAGTTGCCGACGGGACACACACACGTGCTGGGCGATTTCGTCGGTGGTCAGCGGCTCTTCGATGTTGGCCTCCATCAGCAGCACCGCCTGGGTGAGCTTCGGATGGCTGGAGCCGAGCCGATTCTGCAGCGGAATACGCTGGCGCTCGCCCCCTTCACGGATGCGCTCGACCACCAGCTCCTCAGACACCGCTCCGGCAAGCTCGGCGCCGTGATCACGCGCCAGCACCGCCAGCAGCAGGTCGGTGACAGCCATGCCACCGCATGCGGTCAGGCGATCACGGTCCCAGTCGAATAGGTGACTGGTGGCGATGACCTTGGGAAAGCGCTCGGCAAAGTCATCCTGCCAACGCCAGTGCACTGCGGCGCGATAACCATCGAGCAGACCCAGCGCCGCCAGCGGGTACACACCGGCCGACAGACCACCGATCAGGCAACCGCTGCGCGCCAATTGCTTGAGCGCGGACGACAGGGCCGAGCCCACCGCCACTGGCGGCTCATCCGCCAGAAGAAAGAGCTTCTGACAGCCCTCCAGACGACCGCTCCAAGGCTCGCCCGGCAAGCGCCAGGCCCCATCGGGCGCTACTTCAGCCTGGAGAAACACCAACTCGTAAGACACATCCGGATGCACCCGCTGGGCGACCTGCAGCACTTCCTCGGCCAGCGCCAGGGTCAGCGGCCGGGTACTGGGCCAGATGAGAAATCCGATTCGCTGGGTGGTCATAGGGCGTGGTCCGAAACCTGGGATCGTTCGTGTCTGTGGCGCCGGGTCAGGCTGCGCTTCGCTGCGCAGCATGCCCTATTCTGGTGCAAGGTGCAGCCTTTACTTCAGGCTGCCGGAAAGAAACTGCTTGAGTCGCTCCGACTGCGGATTGACCAGCACTTCACGCGGGTTGCCGCGCTCTTCCACCAACCCCTTGTGCAGGAACACCAATTGGTTGGACACCTCACGGGCGAAGCCCATTTCGTGAGTCACCACGACCATGGTGCGGCCTTCCTGAGCCAGCGATTGCATGACCTTGAGCACATCGCCCACCAGCTCCGGGTCAAGGGCCGAGGTCGGCTCGTCGAACAGCATCACCTCAGGCTCCATGGCCAAGGCCCGGGCGATCGCGACCCGCTGCTGCTCACCACCGGACATGTGCCCGGGGAAGGCATCCTTGCGATGGGCCACGCCCACCTTGTTCAAGTAGTGCTCGGCTTTTTCCAGCGCTTGCTTGCGGCTCACGCCCAGCACATGCACAGGAGCCTCGATCACATTCTCCAGCGCCGTCATGTGCGACCAGAGGTTGAAGTGCTGGAACACCATCGACAGGCGCGAACGCATGCGCTGCAACTGTTTGGGGTCGGCGGCCTTGAGCGCGCCATCCTTGCCGGGGACCAGCTTGAGCTCTTCATTGTTGAGCAGGATCTTCCCGGCGTGCGGCTGCTCGAGCAGGTTGATGCAGCGCAGGAAGGTCGACTTGCCCGAACCACTGGAGCCGATGATGCTGATCACGTCGCCCGCCTTGGCTTCGAGCGAAATGCCCTTGAGCACTTCGTGGCTGCCGTAGCGCTTATGCAGGTCTTGGACTTGAAGTTTGTACATGCTGTCGGTTCTCACAGAGCGATCAGTGCTTGCGTGGCGCCAGGTAGCTGAGCCAGCGGCGTTCGGCCATCTTGAACAGGCGCACCAGAATGAAGGTCAGGCACAGGTAGAACACGCCCGCCGTGATGTAGGCCTCGAAAGGCAGGTAGTACTGGGCATTGACGGTACGTGCCGCGCCCGTGATGTCGATCAGGGTGACGATCGAGGCCAGACTGGTGGTCTGCAGCATCATGATCACCTCGTTGCTGTACTGCGGCAGCGCCCGGCGCAAGGCCGACGGCAGCAGGATGCGGCGGTACATCATCATGCGCGACATGCCCATGGCCTTGGCCGCTTCGATCTCACCGTGCGGGGTGGCCCGCAGACTGCCGGCGATGATCTCGGCCGTGTAGGCGCTGGTATTGATCGCAAAGGCCAGGCACGCGCAGAAGGTCGCGCTCGACAGCCAGGGCCAGAGGAAGCTTTCGCGCACGGCTTCGAACTGCGCCAGACCGTAGTAGATCAGGAACAGCTGCACGAGCATCGGCGTGCCACGGATCACATAGGTATAGAGCCAGGCGACCAGGCTCACCAGCGGCTGCTTGGAGACACGCATCAGGCCCAGGGGAATGGCCGTCAGCAAGCCGAAGAACAGCGACAGCGCCAGCAGCTTCAAGGTGGTCAGCAGGCCGCCCAGGTAAAGGGGCATGGCCTCCCAGATGACGTTGTAGTCGAAGATCATAGTTCAGCCACCTTTACGCCCACCGAATAGCGTCGCTCGAGGTACTTCAGGGCCAGCAGCGAGATGCTGGTGAGCACCAGGTACAGTGCCGCTACTGCCAGGAAGAAGGTAAAAGGCTCGCGTGTGGCGTCGGCCGCCTGCTTGGCCTTGAACATCATGTCCTGCAGGCCGACCACCGAGATCAGCGCCGTGGCCTTGGTCAGCACCAACCAGTTGTTGGTGAAGCCCGGGATCGCCAGACGGATCATTTGCGGCACCATGATGCGGAAGAAAACCTGCATGCCGCTCATGCCATAGGCCATGCCCGCCTCGGCCTGCCCTTTGGGTATACCCAGGAAGGCACCGCGGAATGTTTCGGAAAGGTACGCACCGAAAATGAAGCCCAAGGTGCCCACACCGGCCACTAACGGATTGAGGTCAATGTAGTCTTCATAGCCGACCAGCGGCGCAATGCGGTTGATCAGATCCTGACCGCCATAGAAGATCAGCAGGATCAGCACCAGATCTGGAATGCCACGGATCACCGTGGCGTACATATCACCCAGCCAGGCCAACCAGCGTACTGGCGACAAACGCAGCGCCACGCCGATCAGGCCAAGCACGATAGCCAGGGCCATCGACGACAGGGCGAGCTGCAGCGTCAGCCATGCCCCATCGAGGATGACTGCCCCGTAGCCTTTCAACATGATTGGGATTCCTCGGGACTTGGAATGAAAAATGGTGCAAACCTCAGAGCCTCTGCTGTTTGCACCATTGCACAGGTGAAACCCAACGTCTTACTGAGCTTCAGGCCCATAGATGTCGAAGTTGAAGTACTTGGCTTCGATGGCCTTGTACTTACCGTTCTTGCGGATCGCGTCGATCGCGGCATTGATGCGCTCACGATTGGCGTTGTCGCCCTTGCGCACGGCGATGCCGACGCCGTCACCGAAGTACTTCACGTCGGTGAACGATGGACCGACGAAGGCAAAGCCCTTGCCGGCGTCAGTCTTGAGGAAGCCGTCCTCGAGCAGGGTGGCGTCGGCAACGGTGCCGTCCAGGCGACCGGCCGCGACGTCGAGATAGATTTCGTTCTGAGTGCCGTAAGGCACGACGGTGGCCCCTTTGGGCGCCAGGACTTCCTTGGCGAAGCGGTCATGGATCGAACCGCGCTGCACGCCGATCTTCTTGCCGCTGAGTTCATGCAGGTCTTCGCTGACCTGAGTGCCATCCTTCATGACCAGGCGAGCCGGGGTCAGGTAGTAGCGCTTGGTGAAGTCGACCGACTTCTTGCGGTCTTCGGTGATGGACATGGACGAGAGAATGGCGTCGATCTTGCGCACTTTCAGCGCCGGGATCAGGCCGTCGAACTCTTGCTCGACCCAGGTGCACTTGGCTTTCATCTCTTCGCACAGGGCGTTGCCGATGTCGTAGTCGAAACCGGCGATGCTGCCGTCGGGTTGCTTGAAGGCGAAGGGTGGGTAGGCAGCCTCGATACCGATTTTCAACGGTTTCTCATCGGCCTGCGATACCAGGGACAACACGGACAGCGCCAGGGCGCCAAGCAGTGCGAGCTTCTTCATCAGGTAACTCCATCGGTACAGGGCAATACAAGGCAGGTGTAACGACTGCCCGACATGCGAATGGGTACAACGCGAGCCGCGGGGGTATCGACCAAGGTCGCAGACCACGAGCGAGTGAGTGGCATTTTAACGACAGCCCGGTGGCCGATATTTCTTCAAAGCGACAACTACTTACAGAAGCGCCTTGAACCGCGGCGGGCGATATTGACAGCTCCCGCGCAATATGCAAGAGCAAAAGAAAAATAACCTATAAGCCAAGCAATAAGCGGGCCTATTATTGGCAAAGCCTTGTACTCCGGCAAGTCCAGCGTGCCAGCTTGCAAGAAAAGCCCGCGCGCAGCACCACAAAGGTATCTAACTGTTTCGACTCGCCCCGCTTTTGTGCGAATCCGGTGACAGGAAAGGTTACCGATGAATGTCGGGTAACATCCCTCCAGTAAAGCAAAAACCCCGCCGGTTGCCCGAGCGGGGTTTCGTTGTTTCGAAAAACGCGAGCGAAAGGGGCGCGAAGCGCCCCACAACCATCACGCCGACGCCAACGCCATCGACTTGTGGGTGTCGATCAGATGCTGCACCACCCCAGGGTCGGCCAGCGTCGAGATGTCCCCCAACGCATCGTATTCACCCGTGGCGATCTTGCGCAGGATGCGCCGCATGATCTTGCCCGAGCGAGTCTTGGGCAGCCCCGGCGCCCACTGGATCACGTCCGGCGAAGCGATCGGGCCGATCTCCTTGCGCACCCAGTTCTTAAGCTCCAGACGCAGCGCCTCGCTCGGTTGCTCGCCAGCATTGAGCGTCACGTACACATAGATGCCCTGCCCCTTGATGTCGTGCGGCACGCCCACCACCGCAGCTTCGGCGACCTTGGCATGCGCCACCATGGCGCTTTCGATCTCGGCCGTGCCCATGCGGTGACCGGATACGTTGAGCACGTCATCGACGCGGCCGGTGATCCAGTAGTAGCCATCCTCGTCACGGCGGGCACCGTCACCGGTGAAATACATGCCGCGGAAGGTCTTGAAGTAGGTATCGACGAAGCGGTCGTGGTCGCCGTACAACGAACGCGACTGGCCCGGCCAGGAGTCGAGGATCACCAGGTTACCCTCGGCAGCGCCCTCGATCAGATTGCCCAGGTTGTCCACCAACGCCGGCACTACGCCGAAGAACGGACGGGTCGCCGAGCCAGGCTTCAGGCCCGTGGCGCCTGGCAGCGGGCTGATCAGGATGCCGCCCGTCTCGGTTTGCCACCAAGTGTCAACGATCGGGCAACGCTCCTTGCCCACAGTCTGGTAGTACCAGTTCCAGGCTTCAGGGTTGATCGGCTCGCCCACCGAACCCAGCAGGCGCAGGCTGGAGCCGTCGGCACCGGCCACTGCGGCCTGCCCTTCGGCCATCATGGCGCGAATGGCGGTCGGTGCGGTGTAGAGAATGTTGACCTTGTGCTTGTCGATGATCTTCGACACGCGGGTGATGTCCGGGTAGTTCGGCACGCCTTCGAACAACAGCGTGGTCGCGCCGTTGGCCAGAGGGCCGTAGACGATATAGCTGTGACCGGTGACCCAACCCACGTCGGCGGTGCACCAGTAGACTTCGCCCGGACGGTAGTCGAACACCCGCTCGTGGGTCAGTGCGGCGTACACCAGGTAGCCACCGGTGGTGTGCAGCACACCCTTGGGCTTGCCGGTCGAGCCGGAGGTATAAAGGATGAACAGCGGCTCCTCGGCACCCATTTCCTTCGGGGCGCAGTGGCTGGAGGCGACCTTCATCAAGTCCTCGTACCAGATGTCACGGTGCTGGTGCCAGGCAATGTCACCGCCAGTGCGCTTGCACACGATGATCTTCTGAACGCTGCTGGTTTCAGGGTTAGTCAGGGCCAGGTCGACATTGGCCTTGAGCGGGGTACGACGACCACCGCGCACACCTTCGTCGGCGGTGATGACGACCTTCGAGCGGCAGTCGATGATGCGCCCAGCCAACGCCTCGGGCGAGAAGCCACCGAACACCACCGAGTGGATCGCGCCGATGCGTGCGCAGGCCAGCATGGCCACCACGGCCTCAGGGATCATCGGCATATAGATAGTCACCACGTCACCGCGGTGCACGTCCTGGCCACGCAGGGCGTTGGCGAACTTGCAGACCTGCTCGTGCAACTCGCGATAGGTGATGTTACGGCTGTCAGCCGGGTCGTCGCCTTCCCAAATGATGGCGACCTGATCGCCACGCTCGGCCAGATGACGGTCGAGGCAGTTGTAGGAAACGTTCAGAGTGCCATCAGCGAACCACTTGATGTCGACATGGTGATCGTCGAAGGAGGTCTGCTTGACCTTGGTGAAGGGCTTGATCCAGTCCAGGCGCTGGGCCTGCTCGCGCCAGAAGCCGTCCGGGTTGATCACCGACTGCTGGTACATGGCCTTGTAGGTGGCCTCGTCGGTCAGGGTATTGGCCGCAACCTCGGGACGAACGGGATACAGGGGAGCCGCACTCATCTGTTTTACCTCGGTGTAATAGTTGTTTTTGTATGGAATCGTTTGTAACTGTACCAGAGCGCGAAAAGCCATTCGACGTTGGTAGTAGCGAAACGCTGAATTCCCTACAAAAACTTACACAACCGCTCTAACCCAGCACTCACAGGGCGGTGAAGAAAAAAAACGAGGAGCCGATCCTGGGGATTGTTACAGATTCTGTCAAAAGGCAAAAAAACTTTATCAAAAGTCCATCTGTTTCAGTGCACTGCCCCGCCATAAAATTCATCTCGCCAACAACGGCAAGGCGATTAACTCAAGTAACAGCCCCCACGAAGGCAAGTTGATCCCTCTCTTGATCCGATAGTTAAGACCTGGCTGTACTCGCGGCGCCAAAAGCGCCGCGTGCCCCCTCACGACCTAAAATAGGTAAATTGAAAATGAAAGCGTTACTGGCATTGGTACTTGGCGGTCTTTGCAGCGCGGCGATGGCCGACGAAGTTGCAAAGGATGTCGAGCAGATTCCGGTTGAGCAGTACAGTTACTCGCAGCATCTGGACATCGCCCGGGTGCTCTCCATGAGCGAAGTCCCGAACGTCTGTGAAGTGGTTCCAGCCCGCATGACGTATGAGGATTCCCAGGGCCAGAAGCACATCCTCGAATACCGCGTGATGGGCAACGGCTGCTCCAACGGCTGACATTGGCAGTAACGCCCGCTGCGCCTCGAACATCCCGAGGCGCGGCGCCAAAAGTTGTGTTTATTCAATATCCGAGTAATTCATATCTCTTACTTCATTCCGCCGATTTGTTGAGCGAGTAATCGCGCAACTTATTGGCTATTGTCGTATGTGAAACACCCAGACGTTTGCCCAGCGCTCGACTACTGGAATATTCCGTCATCAAGGATTCCAGCACGGCCTTTTCAAATCGTCCGACAATTTGCGCAAGATCCCCTTCCAGCGAAAACTCACCCAATGGTTGCCGCGCCCCATAGTCCGGCAGGCGAATATGCTCGCCCTTCACTACCCCGCCCTCGCACAACGACACCGCCTGGAACAGCACGTTCTCCAACTGGCGCACATTGCCTGGCCAGTGGTACTGGCTGAGCTTGTCCATTGCCGCTGGCGCCAGACGCGGCATCGGGCAACCAATCTGCCGACTGGCCTGGTCGAGAAAATGCTGCACCAGCCCGTCCAGCCCGTCCATGCACTCGCGCAGCGGCGGGATATGCAGCGACAACACATTGAGGCGGTGATACAGGTCCTGGCGGAACTCGCCCCGGGCGCACAACTCGGAGAGATCGACCTGGGTGGCGCAAATGACCCGCACATCGAGATACACCTCCTCGTCACTGCCCACCCGGCGGAAGCAGCCATCCTGCAGGAACCGCAGCAGCTTGACCTGCAGGCGCGGGCTCATCTCTCCCACACCGTCGAGGAACAACGTGCCACCGGCGGTCAGCTCCAGCAGGCCCAGCTTGCCTTCGGCCCGGGCGCCTTCGAAAGCCCCCGGGCCATAGCCGAACAGCTCAGTCTCAGCCATCGATTCCGGAAGGCCCGCGCAGTTGAGTGCCATCAGCGGCGCCTGGCCGCGTGGGCTGGCCAGGTGACAGGCACGCGCCAACAGCTCCTTGCCGGTACCCGTTTCGCCTTCGATCAGCAGCGGTGCATCCAGAGGCGCCATGCGCCGCGCCTCGCGCACCACCGCAGCCATCACCCGAGAGCTCTGGAAAATACTGTCGAAGCCGCGCAGCTCCTGCTTGCGCACGTTGTAGATACGCTCACCGATACGATCTGCCCGGTGTAGCGTCAGCACCGCACCCGCCAGCGCCTCGCTGTCGTCGTGCTCCGATTGCAGCGGCGCGATATCGGCAAGAAACACATCGCCCTTGACCTTGACGCGCAAGCCGTTGATCCGCGACTTGTTGGCCCGTACCAGTTCCGGCAGGTCGAAGTCCTCGACATAACGCGCCAGCGGAAGCCCCGGCACTTCGTCGACCCGCACCCCCAGCAACTGGGCGGCGCTGCGGTTGGCCGCGACGATGCTGCCGCCCATGTCGACCGACAATACCGGGAAATCCAGCGCACCGAGCAAGGCGTTGAGTTCCATGTGCCGGCGTTCGCTGGGCATCAAGCCTACGCGTTTGACCCCGAACACACCGGCGATCGACTCGAACTTGGGCCGCAGCGCCTGGAACTGCAGGTTGATCAGGTTCGGGCAGTGCAGGTAGATGGCATTGCCGTGATCGCCGCCAACCTCCCCACGCAACACGTTGATGCCGTATTCCACCAACAGGTTGAGGATGTCCCGCAGGATGCCGATGCGGTTCTGACAATGCACTTTGATACGCATGGAAAAGCCCCGAGGCGCGCAGAAATTTCAGCGACGCGTGGAAAAGTCGTAAAGATAAGCTGACAAAAACCCAGCTAAGGCCAGCTCGATGCCTGTGATTTTCCGGCATCCCGGCCTTTTTGTAAAATTAACGTTACAGAAACTACGTAGCGATTCGGCCCACCCACGCGCCATACCCCGTGCAAAGGCTCAGGCAAGGGGATATTCCTTAAGGCATGTCCTGCACATAACAAGAAAGCCCTCACCAGGAGAGCCACATGAAACAGACGCAATACGTGGCACGCGAGCCCGATGCGCATGGTTTTATCGACTACCCGCAACAGGAACACGCGGTGTGGAACACCCTGATCACCCGACAGATGAAAGTGATCGAAGGCCGCGCCTGCCAGGAATACCTCGACGGCATCGAGCAGCTCAAGCTGCCCTACGACCGCATCCCGCAACTGGGCGAAATCAACAAGGTCCTGGGCGCCACCACCGGCTGGCAAGTCGCCCGCGTCCCTGCGTTGATCCCTTTCCAGACCTTCTTCGAGCTGCTGGCCAGCAAACGCTTCCCGGTGGCCACGTTCATCCGTACCCCCGAAGAGCTGGACTACCTGCAGGAACCGGACATCTTCCATGAGATCTTCGGCCATTGCCCGCTGCTGACCAACCCCTGGTTCGCCGAGTTCACCCACACCTACGGCAAGCTGGGCCTGGCGGCGACCAAGGAAGAACGCGTCTACCTGGCCCGCCTGTACTGGATGACCATCGAGTTCGGCCTGATGGAGACTGCCCAAGGTCGCAAGATCTACGGCGGCGGCATCCTCTCCTCGCCCAAGGAAACCGTCTACAGCCTGTCCGACGAGCCAGAGCACCAGGCGTTCGATCCGATCGAAGCCATGCGCACGCCCTATCGCATCGATATCCTGCAGCCTCTGTACTTTGTCCTGCCTAACCTCAAGCGTTTGTTCGACCTGGCCCACGAAGACATCATGGGCATGGTCCACCAGGCCATGAAACTGGGCCTGCACGCGCCGAAGTTTCCACCCAAGGCGGCTGCCTGAGCTGCCTTGTCGATAACAACTCAAATCGGAAAAACACCCATGAATGCCTTGAACCAAGCCCATTGCGAAGCCTGCCGCGCCGACGCCCCTAAAGTCACCGACGAAGAACTGGCCGAACTGATCCGTGAGATCCCGGACTGGAACATTGAAGTGCGTGACGGCCACATGGAGCTGGAGCGTGTCTTCCTGTTCAAGAACTTCAAGCATGCCCTGGCCTTTACCAACGCCATCGGTGAAATCGCCGAAGCCGAAGGCCACCACCCTGGTCTGCTGACCGAGTGGGGCAAGGTCACCGTTACCTGGTGGAGCCACTCGATCAAGGGCCTGCACCGCAACGACTTCATCATGTGCGCCCGCACCGACGAAGTCGCCAAGACCGCCGAAGGGCGCAAGTGATGCATTTCGCGGCCATTGGCCGGGTCCCAGGCGACCCGATCCTCGGGCTGATGGAAGCCTACGCCCGCGACACCAACCCGGCCAAGTTCGACCTGGGCGTGGGCGTGTTCAAGGACGCCCAGGGCATGACCCCGATTCCCGCGGCGGTCAAGCAGGCCGAACAGCGCCTGGTGGAGCATCAAGCCACCAAGAGCTACGTGGGCGGCCATGGCGATGCTGAGTTCGGCCGCCTGGTCAGCGAACTGGTCTTGGGCAGCGCCTCGCCGCTGCTCGACAGCCACCGTGCCGGCGCCACCCAGACCCCTGGCGGCACCGGCGCCCTGCGCCTGGCGGCGGAGTTCATCGCCCATTGCCTGCCGGGGCGTGGCATCTGGCTCAGCGACCCCACCTGGCCGATCCACGAGACCATTTTTGCTGGCGCCAAGCTTAAGGTGTCCCATTATCCCTACGTGGGTGCGGACAACCGCCTGGATGTCGCCGGCATGCTGGCCGCTTTGGAACAGGCTCCGGAAGGCGACGTCGTGCTGCTGCACGCCTGCTGCCACAACCCCACCGGTTTCGACCTGAGCCAGGACGATTGGCGCGCCGTGCTCGAAGTCGTGCGCAAGCGCAACCTGCTGCCGCTGATCGACTTTGCCTACCAAGGTTTCGGTGATGGTCTGGAAGAAGACGCCTGGGCGGTTCGCCTGTTCGCTGCGCAACTGCCTGAACTGCTGATCACCAGTAGCTGCTCGAAAAACTTTGGCTTGTACCGCGACCGGACCGGCGCACTGCTGGTCTGCAGCCATGACGCCGAAAAGCTCCTGGATGTACGTAGCCAACTGGCGCTGCTGGCCCGCAACCTGTGGTCCACACCACCGGACCATGGCGCCGCGGTGGTCGCACAGATCCTCGGCGATCCGGCCCTCAAGGCGCTCTGGATCGAAGAGGTCAACGCCATGCGCCAGCGCATCGCCGAATTGCGCGAGGGACTGGTCAAGGCCTTGGCCCCCCATGGTCTGGCCGAGCGCTTCGCCCACATCGCCGCGCAACGCGGGATGTTCTCCTACACAGGGCTGAACCCGGAGCAGGTCCGCCTGCTGCGTGAAAAGCACAGTGTGTACATGGTCGGCACAGGTCGGGCGAATATCGCCGGGGCCGATGCGCAGCGACTGGAGCAACTGGCAGCGGCCATCGCCGACGTCTGCCGGTAAGTGCCTATTCGCGGGTAAACCGCTCTGCCAAGGCTTGCACGAGGCCTTTGCCGGAGCGGGCTTACCCCCGCGAAAAAGCTTCCCCGATTGTCCGATAGCCGCCCGCAAAACCGCGCCGCAGGGCGGAAAAAACTCAAACTGTCATCCGGACTCCTGTATCCTGCCCCAGCTTTTCGAAGCCACTCACGCGCCTGGCGCAGTCTTTTCACTCACACTTGCGAGGAACGACGAGATGCATGAAATCCCGAATCTTCCCTTCCCAAGCCTGAACCCCGAAGAGCAAACCGTTGCCGCCCACACCGAACCGACGCCTGCCGTCGAACAGGATGGCGACGATCAATCCAGCGCTGACCAGGAATAAATCGCGCATCCCCCAGACTGTGTGAAAACGGCTGACTCGCGGGAACTTGCCCGTCATCGCGTTTTCACACCGTCCAGAACCCTCTACCCGCCAAAGACCTCCATGCCCGACTCACCGCGTCCCCTTGCGGTCACCCTGCAAGTCGTCTCCATCGTCCTTTTCACCTTTATCGGCTACCTGAACATCGGCATTCCCTTGGCTGTGCTGCCGGGCTATGTGCACAACGACCTGGGTTTCAGCGCGATCGTCGCAGGGCTGGTGATCAGCGTGCAGTACCTGGCCACCCTGCTCAGCCGCCCCCATGCCGGGCGCATCATCGACAATCTCGGCAGCAAGAAGGCCGTGATGTATGGCCTGCTCGGCTGCGGCCTGAGCGGCGTGCTGATGCTGGCCAGCAGCTTCTTCCCCCACCTGCCCTGGCTGAGCCTGGCGTGCCTGCTCATTGGACGCCTGGTGCTGGGCAGCGCAGAAAGCCTGGTCGGCTCAGGCGCCATCGGCTGGGGCATCGGCCGGGTCGGTGCCGAGCACACCGCCAAGGTGATTTCCTGGAACGGCATCGCCAGCTATGGCGCCCTGGCGGTTGGTGCACCGCTTGGAGTGCTGATGGTGGAAAGCCTGGGGCTGTGGAGCATGGGCGTGAGCATCATCCTGCTGGGGATCATCGGCCTGTTGCTGGCCTGGCCCAAGCGTGCCGCGCCGATCGTCGCCGGCGTGCGGCTACCGTTCCTACGGGTCTTGGGCAAGGTATTCCCGCATGGCTCGGGGCTGGCCCTGGGCTCGATCGGTTTCGGCACCATTGCCACCTTCATCACGCTCTATTACGCCAGCCGCGACTGGAACAACGCAGCGCTGTGCCTGAGCGTGTTCGGGGCCTGCTTCATCGGGGCCCGCTTGTTGTTCGGCCACTTGATCAATCGTATCGGCGGGTTCCGCGTGGCCATCGCCTGCCTGGCCGTCGAAGCCCTTGGCCTGTTGATGCTATGGCAGGCGACCAGCGCGGAGCTGGCCCTGGCGGGCGCCGCCCTCAGTGGTTTCGGTTTTTCGCTGGTGTTTCCGGCGCTGGGCGTGGAGGCAGTCAATCAAGTCTCAGCTGCCAACCGCGGGGCTGCGGTAGGCGCCTATTCGCTATTCATCGATCTGTCGCTGGGCATCACCGGGCCCTTGGTGGGCGCGGTGGCGTCGGGCTTCGGCTTTGCTTCGATCTTTCTGTTCGCCGCCGGCGCGGCGGCTTGCGGGCTGGTGTTGAGTCTCTATTTGTACCGCCAGGCACGACGCCCGCGCCAGCACGCCGACGAAACCTGAGAGCCCTGCACTGCCTGATCCGCTTCTTCGCGGGTAAGCCCGCTTCCACAAGGGTTGGCGATGATCCTTGTGGGGGCGGGTTTACCTGCGAAGAGGCCAGAACGACTAACGCTGCGCGTACTGCAACACCACTTCCAGTGGATGGCGCATCTGACGCTCGGTCATGCGCTTGACCTGGCTGCGGCACGAATACCCCGTGGCCAATGGCTCTCCCTCCTTGTCCAGCTTGGTGGCCCAGGACTGCTCGAAGATGGTCCGCGAGGTCTGCTGGTTGCGCGCCTCGTGGCCATAGGTGCCGGACATGCCGC
This sequence comes from Pseudomonas guariconensis, assembly GCF_900102675.1. Classification (GTDB taxonomy): domain Bacteria; phylum Pseudomonadota; class Gammaproteobacteria; order Pseudomonadales; family Pseudomonadaceae; genus Aquipseudomonas; species Aquipseudomonas guariconensis. Next base: position 81,244 of record NZ_FMYX01000008.1, on the reverse strand, counting down.
AGCAACCGGTAGCCTCAGTGACCAGCTTCAGGCCCAGACGCGCGAACACCTGTTCCCATTGCCGGGTGCTGGCCGGCACATTGGTCTTCTCGGTGCAGTGGGCCATCAGGCGGAAGCTGCCAGCGTCGACGGCAGCCTGCTCCGGCAGCACGTCCATCAGCCACTCCTGGGGCAACAGTACCTTCGGACAGCCGTCCAAGCCATCGACCTTCTGGTACTCCTGGCGATACACCAGGGTCATGGCCGGGTCCAGGCCTACCAGCGGTACACCGCATTCGGCCAGCGCCTTGAGCTGGGTGGCATTGCGGATCGCCGCCTTGGCGAAGGCCCCCAAGAAGCCCTGCACTTGCAGCGGCTTGCCATTGGCGCTGTAAGGCGCCAGGAACACCCGATGGCCCAGACGATGCGCCAGCTCGATGAAGGCCGCCAGCAATGGCGTCTCGAAGTAACGGGTAAAGGCATCCTGAACCAGCACGATGGCGCGCTCGCGCTGGGCCGGGGTCAGCTCGCGCAGAGCCGGCACACTCGCCACACCGACGCGGCAGCGGGTCAAGGTCGACTGGAAGTTGAAGCGGCTGATCAACGGGCTGTCGACCATGCCGACCTTGTCGGCCAATAGCTTGCTCACCCATTTGGAGCCCATCACGGCGTTGTACAGGCCAGGCGCGTGAGCCAGATACGGGATGGTGAACTCCAGCGAACCGATCAGGTAGTCGCGCAGCGGGCGCTGGTAACGGCCGTGGTACAGCTCGAGGAAGCGCGAGCGGAAGTCCGGCACGTTGACTTTGATTGGGCACTGTCCGGCACAGGATTTACAGGCCAGGCAGCCGGCCATGGCGTCATAGACCTCGTGGGAGAAATCCTCCTGCCCCTGCTGACGGGCGCGGGCATTGCGCAGGCGTGCCGGCAAACCCTTGAGCCAGGACACCCCCTTGCCACGTGCGGCAGCGAGCACATCGATATCCGCCTCGCCCTGCAAGCGCAACCATTCGCGAATCAGCGAAGCGCGGCCCTTGGGCGAATGCTGACGCTCGCGGGTGGCTTTCCAGGAGGGGCACATGGCGTCGTTGGGGTCGTAGTTGTAGCAGGCGCCGTTACCGTTACAGTGCACCGCGCTGCCAAAGCTCTGCCAGACACGCTCGTCGATGGTGCGGTCCAGGTCGCCGCGCAGGGTCACGCCATCGACCGGGGTCAGGCCTTCGCTGCTGTCCGGCGGGGTGCAGATCTTGCCCGGGTTGAGCTGGTTATGCGGGTCGAAAGCGCCCTTGAGGCGTTGTAGCGCCGGGTACAGCTCGCCGAAGTATTCCGGCACGTATTCCGAGCGCAGGCCCTTGCCGTGCTCGCCCCACAACAGGCCGCCATAGCGTTGGGTCAATGCGGCGACGGCATCGGAGATCGGCTTGACCAGCGCAGCCTGGGCCGGATCCTTCATGTCCAGGGCTGGGCGCACGTGCAGCACACCGGCATCGACGTGACCGAACATGCCGTAGGCCAGGCCATGGCTGTCGAGCAATGCACGGAAATCCGCGATGTAATCGGCCAGTCGCTCCGGCGGTACCGCAGTGTCTTCGACGAACGGCTGCGGGCGAACCTCGCCCTCGACATTGCCCAGCAAGCCCACCGAGCGCTTGCGCATGGTATAGACCTTGGTCACCGCCTCGGCGCCTTCGGCCAAGGTGTGGCCCAGGCGCTCGACGCTGGTATCGGCTTTCAAGTGAGCGATGAATGCCTCGACCCGAGCGTTGACCTCGGCCGGCTCGTCACCGCAGAACTCGACCAGGTTGATGCCCAGGGTCGGACGCTCGGGGTCGGCCGGAAAGTATTCAGCGACGCTGTGCCAGACGATGTCCTGCATCGCCAGCATCAGCACCTTGGAATCGACGGTCTCGATCGACAATGGCTTGTGCGCCATCAGCGCGTTGGCATCGCGCAGGGCATCCATGAAGCTGGTATAGCGCACGTTCACCAGCACAGCGTACTTCGGAATCGGCAGCACGTTGAGCTTGGCCTCGACCACATAGCCCAGCGAGCCCTCAGCGCCGCACAGCACGCTGTTGAGGTTGAAACGGCCCTGTTCGTCGCGCAGGTGCGCCAGGTCGTAGCCGGTCAGGCAGCGGTTTAGCTTGGGGAAAGTGCTCTCGATCAGCTCGCCCTGGGTTTGCTGGATCTCCCGGGCCATGCGGTACACCTCACCGACCCGGCCGGGCGCAGCGCAGGCCTGCTCCAGCGTGGCATCGTCAATCGGCAGGCTGTGCAGACGCTCACCGCCGAGCAGGATGCTGTGCAGTTCGAGCACGTGGTCGCGGGTCTTGCCGTAGGTGCAGCTGCCTTGGCCGCTGGCGTCGGTGTTGATCATGCCACCGACGGTGGCACGGTTGGAGGTGGACAGCTCCGGGGCGAAGAACAGCCCATGGGGTTTGAGCGCAGCGTTGAGCTGGTCCTTGACGGTGCCGGCCTGGACCCGGACCCAACGCTCCTCGACGTTGATCTCAAGGATCTTGTTCATGTGCCGCGACAGGTCGACAACGATACCGTCGGTGAGCGACTGGCCGTTGGTGCCGGTGCCGCCACCACGCGGGGTCAGCTTGATCTGGCGGAACCGTGGCTCGGCCATCAATGTGGCAACCCGGGCGACATCGTCGGCGTCCATCGGGAACACCGCCGCCTGGGGCAGGCGCTGGTAGATGGAGTTGTCCGTGGCAAGCACGGTACGGGTGCCGTAGTCGGCGCTGATCTGGCCACGGAAGCCGCTGTTGCGCAGCGCTTCGAGGAATTCTGGGTAGTGGGCGGCGGGCGCACGGGTCGACAGCTGGGCGATCATCGAAGGATGGCCTCTATATAGGCAAATTCACGGAAATACTGTCACTCCGGCATGGATGGAATGCGCAGGGATGACGAATGCGCCAATGTTCCTGTAGTTTCCAGCCAAGGGCAAACGGATATTCCTGCCGCTATCGATGAGTTTTGCGAATGAATTACCGCCACCTGACCCCATCGATGTCGTTACTGCTGGCCTTCGAGGCCGCCGCCCGACATGAGAGCTACACCCGCGCTGCTGCCGAACTGTCCCTGACCCAGAGCGCGGTCAGCCGACAGGTGCAGGCGCTGGAGCAGCAGCTGGGTTTGACGCTGTTTCGCCGTGAAGGGCGCCAGGTCCAGCTGACCGACGTAGGCCGCCTGTATCAGCGCGAGCTCAGCGAAGCCCTGGGGCGCATCCGCAGCGCCACCTTGCAGGCCCTGGCTTACCAGTCGGGCGTCGGTACCTTGCGCCTGGCCACCTTGCCGACCTTCGGCTCCAAATGGCTGCTGCCACGCCTGCATGCGTTCTATACCGCGCACCCCGGGATGCTGGTGCACATCCATTCACGGATCGAAGCGATCAACTTCGACACCAGCGAAATCGACGCCGCCATCGGTGTCGCCACCCATGACCTGCCGGGACTGATTTGCCATCGGCTGCATGCCGAGGAGCTGGTCGTCATCCTGCCACCAACGGCTGCGGACGATGTCCAAGGCTGGGACCCTGCGCGCATCAGCGAACAAGTGCTGCTCAACGTCGCCAACAACCCGCATGCGTGGGGCGAGTGGTTCTCCCACCACGGCCTGCCCCATCGCAGCATGCGCCTGGGGCCAAGCTTCGAGCTGACATCGCATCTGATCCAGGCCGTACGGGCGGGAATCGGCATCGGCCTGGTACCGCGGATCCTGGTGGAAGAAGAATTCGCCAGCGGTGAGCTGGTCAGCGCCGGGGGCGCCTTTGCCAGCCAGCGCAGCTATTACCTGATCTATCCACCGCGCAACGAGGCGCTGCCCTCGCTGCGGGCGTTCCGGGGGTGGTTGCTGGAACAGATCTGATCGCCGCCTAGCCGTGATTGCGCTCGAACGTCTCCCGCCCCATCGCCTTGATCTGCCCTTCGATCAAGGCATCGAAAGGCCGGCACAGCGCATCGAAACGCCCTGCCCCCTCCAGGGCATTCAAGGCTTCGACCACGGCCTCGATGGTCGACAAGGCGCCCGGCTCCGGCGCCTTGCGCAACCGGTAGCGTGAGGGCGGTACCTGACCCAGGGTCACCCGTGGCAACGCGTCGAGCAGCGGATTGAGATACAGCAGCTTGCGTGCCTTGCGCCAAGTGCCATCGGGCACGATCAACAAAAGCGGCGTATCGTCTGCGATTTCGTAAGCCGACAACACCTGCGCCTGCTCCCCTGGGAACAACAGCACCGGCCGGTACCCGGGTGTGGCGAGCAGTGCCGGCAGGTCATCGAATACCTCGCCTACCCGCAGTTCGGCGTTCACCAGGCCAAGCGCGGCCAGGCGTGCGGTGTTCAAAGCATGGGACACTTCGCTGGGATGCTGCAGCAGGATCACGCGGGTCCTGCTGTCGAGGCTGGGAATCAATGGGCAAAGGCAGTGATCGAGCGGACGCTGGCAGCGTTCGCAGCGGGGTCTGGACATCGGCTTCTCCTTACCCGGCGCAGTGTGCCACAGCCGCTCGGAAAAGCCCCACATCCCTGTGGGAGAGGTGAATTTTCAGCGATTGAATCGTTCGGCCAGGCTGTGCAGGTACTCGGCCATGCGTTCGAGGTCCTGGCTGATCTGCGCGCCCTGCTTGGCCTGCCCGGCGCTCTCGTCGCACAGGTGGGCGATCCGCACGATCTGCTGATTGATGTCCTCGGCGACATGGCTCTGCTGCTCCGAGGCCGTTGCCATCTGCTGGCTCATGCCAGTGATACGGCTGACCGCCTGGACGATACCGGACAACGCCTCCTGGACCGCTTCGACGCTGTGCACGCTGTCTCGGGAAATCTGCTCGCCGCGGTTGGCGGTGGTGACCGCCCGCTCGGCGCCCGAACGCAGCGAGGCGATGATGTGATGGATTTCGTCGGTGGAAGCACGGGTGCGCTGGGCCAGGGAACGTACTTCATCGGCCACCACCGCGAACCCACGCCCCTGCTCGCCCGCCCGCGCGGCCTCGATCGCTGCGTTGAGCGCCAGCAGGTTGGTCTGCTCGGCAATGGAAGTGATCACATCCACCACGCTGCCGATCGACTGGGTCTGTTCGGCCAGCGCATTGACCGCCTGCCCGATGTCGTTGACCGCATCGCTCATGCTGCCCATGGCCTTCAGACTCTGTTGCGCCAGCTCACTGCCTTGCTGGGCCAGATGATCGGCATCGCTGGCGGCGTGAGCGGTGCTTTGCACGTTGTGGGTAACTTGCTGGATGGTTGCGGCCATCTGGGCGATGGCGGTGGCCGACTGGTCGGTCTCGCTGCGCTGGCGGTCGAGCATCTGCGCCTGGGCATCGGACAAACCGGCCGACTCCGCCGCCCGCGACTTGACCCCGACGCCGGCATCCACCAGACGGGTCAGGGCTGTTTGCAGGCGAGCCTCTTCACTGATGATGGCCAAGTCCAACTGCCCTTGCAGACCAGGGTTGTCGCTGTAGGTCAGGGCCACCAACGGGCTGGTGAACGCCTTGGGGTGCTCGGCCAAGGTCCGGCGAATGGCTTGGTTCTGCCGGTGTTCGATCCAGTACCAGGCCCCCAGCATGCTGGCCATCAGCACGCCCAGCGCCGCGTACTGCGGTAACCAGAGATAAGCGGCGGCCGACGCGAGACCTGCGCCAATCAGCGGCAAGCCATGTTGCAGCCCGGACCCGAGGCGTGCGGCCCAAGGCACTGCCGAACGTCCGCCACGCAAACGCGCATAAAGCGCCTCGGCACGGCGAATCTGGTCACGGGTCGGGACCGAACGTACCGACTCGTAGCCGCTGATCCGGCCATTTTCATAGATGGCCGTGACGTAGGCGCTGACCCAATAGAAATCACCGTTCTTGGCGCGGTTCTTGACCACCCCCATCCAAGGTTTGCCCTGCTTGATGGTTTCCCACATGTGGCCAAACACCGACGGTGGCATGTCGGGGTGCCGCACTAGGTTGTGCGGCTGCCCCACCAGTTCGTCGTAGGTAAAACCGCTGATGGCCACGAACGCGTCATTGCAATAGGTAATGCGGCTGTTCAGGTCGGTGGTGGAAATGAGCCGCTGGTCGGACGGGAAGGTTCTTTCTTGCTCTGTGACGGGCAAATTCATGCGCATCTGGGCAGTCCTTGCTTTGTTAGATGATGGGAAATTTCATCAAAGCAAATAGATATTTAGCAGAACGCCATCACTCCAGTCGCATGCCTCCCAGGAAATTTACACAGCCTGACGCAATGTTCTAAAAGCGACGTTTTTTAACTGACATTCAGTTGCGACTTGAGCAGGTCACGGAAGGTCTGGATCAAGGGCTCGCGGCTACGCCCACGGCGGATGATCAACGAAAACGGCGCCTGATAGCCAAAGGTGGCAGGCGACAGGACGCGCAGGTCTCCCTTGTCGACCCAGGCCTGGGCATAGTGTTCGGGCAGATAACCGATATAGGCGCCGGAGAGGATGAGAATCAACTGGGCCTCCATGCTCTCAACCGTCGCCGCGCTGTGCTTGAAACCGTGGCGCGCCAGCTCCGCTTGGCTCCAGTAGCCCCGCCCCACCATGCGTTGTTGGGTGATCACTTCTTCCGGCACCCGCCGCTCGCCGAACAACGGGTGCCGGCTGCTGCAGTACAGCCAGTGCTGCTCGCGGTACAACGGCTGATACACCAGACCGCTCATGCGCGAAGAGAAGGCGCCGATGGCCAGGTCCAGGCGGTTGTCCTGTACCCCCAGTTGCAACTCATAGGGGCTGGAGACCGACAGGTGCAGATGCACCGCCGGATGCTCCTGGCTATAGGCCCCGATGGCCTCGGCCAGCGGCAGGGCGCGGTCGCCCACGGTGGAGTCGATCACCCCGAGATTGAGGGTACCGCGCAGCTCGCCCTTGAGCGCCGCGGCGTATTGCTCGAAGCCATCGAGTTCGGCCAGCAGGCGCAACGTCTCCTGGTGGAATAGCTCGCCTTTGCTGGTCAGGCTGAAACCGCCACGGCCACGGTGACACAGGACGATGCCCAAGGCGCTTTCCAACTGGCTCATGTAAGTGCTGATGGCCGATGTAGAGAGGTTCAGTTCGCGCTGGGCGTTGGCGAAGCCCTGGTGGCGTACCACGCTGACGAAGATACGCAGCAGTTTCAGGTCGGGCAGTGAAGAAGCCATGGTGCAACGGTTCCGCAGGGTGGAAATCACCAGAGTCTAACCCGCTGTGAACGGATAGTTTAGAAAATCCTGAAGTAAGTATTTGTCTGTAGCGATTCCTCCTGCCCACTACCTTGCGCAGACTGGCTCCCAATGTCCCTGCCCGCCGGCGTCTCCTTGCCTGCCTGGCACGCTGCGGCACAGGTTCGAACAAACAAAACAATCGACCGACTGATGAGGCCCACCGTGGAAAAGATTCTCCACCAACCACTGGGCGGCAACGAAATGCCGCGTTTCGGCGGCATCGCCACCATGCTCCGTCTCCCCCACCTGCAAAGCGCCGAAGGCCTGGACGCCGCGTTCATTGGCGTACCGCTGGACATCGGCACTTCGCTGCGCTCGGGCACTCGTTTCGGTCCGCGTCAGATCCGCGCCGAGTCGGTGATGATCCGTCCGTACAACATGGCGACCGGAGCCGCTCCGTTCGATTCGCTGTCGGTCGCCGACATCGGTGACGTGGCGATCAACACCTTCAACCTGCTCGACGCCGTGCGCATCATCGAAGAGGCCTACGACGAGATCCTCGAGCACAACATCATCCCCCTGACCCTCGGTGGCGACCACACCATCACGCTGCCGATCCTGCGTGCGCTGCACAAAAAGCACGGCAAGATCGGCCTGGTGCATATCGACGCCCACGCCGACGTCAACGATCATATGTTCGGTGAGAAGATCGCCCACGGCACCACCTTCCGCCGCGCCGTGGAAGAAGGCCTGCTCGACTGCGACCGCGTAGTGCAGATCGGCCTGCGCGCCCAGGGCTATACCGCCGATGACTTCAACTGGAGCCGTCGTCAAGGTTTCCGCGTCGTGCAGGCCGAAGAGTGCTGGCACAAGTCGCTGGAGCCGCTGATGGCCGAAGTACGTGAAAAGGTCGGTGGCGGTCCGGTGTACCTGTCGTTCGACATCGACGGCATCGACCCAGCCTGGGCGCCTGGCACCGGCACCCCGGAAATCGGTGGCCTGACCACCATCCAGGCGATGGAGATCATCCGTGGCTGCCACGGCCTGGACCTGATCGGCTGCGACCTGGTCGAAGTCTCGCCGCCCTACGACACCACCGGTAACACCTCACTGCTCGGCGCGAACCTGCTGTTCGAGATGCTCTGCGTTCTGCCGGGCGTGGTACGCCGCTGAGCGAGTAGTCACACACCTTTGTAGGCGCAGGCTGCCTTGCGATGACGATGGCATGACCGGCCATGCAGTCCTCGCGACCGTGATCGCCGGGCCAGCCCGCACCGACGAAGGACGTGAACGCAATACCTGCGGCAGGAGCCATTAGGAAGGGCCATAGAGGCCCGTCAACACAAGACAAGACCGCTGGGCGCCATGAACCGCCCGGACGGTCGATCTCGCCATAATAAAGATAATCGGGAGACCCCCAATGGCCTTGGACATCTTCGTTGTACTGATCTATGCCGCAGGCATGCTCGGCCTCGGCTGGTATGGCATGCGACGCGCGAAAACCCATGAAGACTACCTGGTGGCAGGGCGCAACCTCGGCCCTACCTTGTACATGGGCACCATGGCCACCACCGTGCTGGGCGGCGCTTCCACTGTCGGCACCGTGCGCCTGGGCTACGTCCACGGCATTTCCGGCTTCTGGCTGTGTGCGGCCCTGGGTCTGGGGATCATCGCCCTGAACCTGTTCCTCGCCAAACCCCTGCTGCGCCTGAAGATCTTCACCGTCACCCAGGTTCTGGAGCGCCGCTACAATCCGATGGCCCGTCAGGCCAGCGCAGCGATCATGCTCGCCTATGCCTTGATGATCGCGGTCACTTCGACCCTGGCCATGGGCACCGTGCTGCAAGTGCTGCTGGATGTACCGTTCTGGATGGCCCTGCTGTTCGGCGGTGGCGTAGTGGTGGTGTACTCGACCATCGGCGGCATGTGGTCGCTGACGTTGACCGACATCGTCCAGTTCATCATCAAGACCGTGGGCCTGATGTTCATTCTGCTGCCGATCTGCCTGTACAAGGCCGGTGGCTGGGACACCCTGGTAGCCAAGCTGCCGGCGGCCAGCTTCAGCTGGACCACCATCGGCTGGGACACCATCATCACTTACTTCCTGATCTACTTCTTCGGCATCCTGATCGGCCAGGACATCTGGCAACGTGTGTTCACCGCCCGTGACGAGAAGGTCTGCCAGCGCGCCGGTACTGTCGCCGGTATCTACTGCGTCCTGTACGGCCTGGCCTGCGCCCTGATCGGCATGGCTGCCCACGTGTTGCTGCCTGACCTGGCCAACCCGAACAATGCCTTCGCCGAAATGATCAAGGGCCAACTGCCAGAAGGCGTCCGAGGCCTGCTGATGGCTGCTGCCCTCGCAGCGATGATGTCCACCGCCAGCGCAGGCCTGTTGGCGGCCTCGACCACCCTGACCGAAGACCTGCTGCCTAAACTGCGTGGCGGCAAGCAATCGAGCCTGGGCGTCAACCGCCTGTTCACCCTCCTCACCGGTCTGGTGGTACTGGGCATCGCCCTGGCGGTGAACGATGTGATCAGCGCCTTGACCCTGGCCTACAACCTGCTGGTCGGCGGCATGTTGATTCCGCTGATCGGGGCGATCTTCTGGAAGCGCGCCACCACCGCAGGCGCCATCACCAGCATGGCGCTGGGCTTCGCCACCGCACTGTTCTTCATGTTCAAGGACGGTCTGGATGCCAACTCGCCGATCTACTACAGCCTGGCGATCGGCCTGGTGAGCTTCGTGGTGGTCAGCCTGCTGTCGCGCCGCCCGGTGGCAACTGCCAACCTGGCGTGATGTAAAGCGAACGCTTGGCGCCCCGACGGGCGCCAGGCAAGAAAAAGCAAAGGCCGCGGCATCGTCAGATGCGGCGGCCTTTTCGTTTCAGCGGCGACGCGGTTGGCGCTTGCGCTGCTCTTCGTCGGTAGGAATCGGCACCGGTTGCAGCGGAGGTGGGAGCAAGCCCAGGGCGACGGCAAGGTCATGGAGCCAGTTGTACATTCGATTGTTCATAAATGCCCCCTTAACGGGTCAACCTCACGGCGATTCAGTCCTTCGATGCTTCATACAGATCATAGCCCGATGTCCTACATCGCGCATGCCTCTGATACTACAGATAGGGGCGAGTTTGACGCGGATCAAGCGGTAATGGCACGTGCCGACCGTCGGTCAATTGTTTCCCGTTGTTGCACATCGATCCACGCCTGCAGATTGGCCCCCAGCATGCCCTGGCGCCACATCAGCCAGGTGACTGCGTGATCGAACGGCGCCTGCAAACGGTGCGCCTGCACCTGGTCGCGACCAGGTAGGGTGTCGAGCATGGACTGGGCCATCAATGCCACCCCTGCCCCGGCAATTACGCACGCCAGCATGCTCTGGTATGACTCGATCTCCATCACCCGCCCCATGGGGGTGTGGTCATGGGCGTACCAGGCTTCCAGGCGCATGCGGTAGGAACAGCCCTGCCGGAACGCGAACACTGCACGCCCCGCGACGTCCCGCGCGCTGTGAACCGGCGGATGTTCCGGGCGGGTGATCAGCACCAGCACCTCCTCGCACAACGGCACGCCATCGAGCCCGGCCAGGCTCAGCGGGCCGTCCACCAGCGCTGCGTCCAACCGGTGGGCCATTAACCCCTCCAGCAATTCACCACTGGGCGCGGCTTGCACCTGCAGGTTCACCGCCGGGTAGGTTTGGTGATAACGCGCCAGCAACGGCGGCAAATGCGTCGCCGCGGTGCTGTACATGGTACCGAGGACGAAGTCGCCTGCCGGTTGACCGCCCTGCACCGCAGCGACCGCCTCATCGCGCAGGGTCGACAGACGATTGGCGTAGTCCAGCAGGACCTTGCCTGCCGGAGACAACTGCAAACGCTGGCGCTCGCGCACGAACAGTTCCACCCCCAGTTGCTCTTCCAACTGACGCAGGCGCGTCGACAGGTTCGAAGGCACCCGATGCAAGCGCTCGGCAGCACGCGTGACCGACCCCTCCTCGGCCACGGCCTGGAAGATGCGCAGTTGGCTGAACTCCATGGCATTCTCCAAAACAGAATAACTTGATCATCATTATTCAATTTTATTGAAAGTCAATCCCCTCTAACCTGCCCTCATCATTTTCGTCTGGCAGGAGACGCCGCCATGTCACCCTTCGTGCAACTGCTGGCCAGCGCCATGGCCTTGATGATGGCCATGGGCATCGGCCGCTTCGCCCTCACCCCGCAACTGCCACGCCTGATCACCGAAGGTCAGCTCGACCTGACCGCAGGCGGCCTGGTCGCAGCGGCCAACTACCTGGGCTATTTTCTCGGCGCGGTCGACAGCATGTTCGCCCGTCAGCCGGGCCAAGTGCGCCTGCGTCTGCTTGCCGGCCTCTGGCTATGCGTGTTGCTGACCCTCGCCTCCTGGGCTGCCGATGGCTTCTGGGGTCATATGCTCCTGCGCTTCGGCACAGGGGTGGCCAGCGCCTGGGTGTTGGTGATGATCACCAGTCTCAGTCAGCAAGTGGCCACCGCATACGGCCGTCCTCGCCTCGGCGCCCTGGTATTCGCCGGGCCAGGCGTGGGTATCGCCTTGACCGGCCTGCTGGCCCTGGGCGCACACTTGCTGGGGCTGGGGTCGGCCGCCCTTTGGCTGATCTATGCGGTGGCGGCGCTGGTCGTGCTGTTGGCCGTATTGCCCTGGCTGCCGCAGCCGCAGGCCACGAAGGTGCCGTCGGGCATGACCGACAGCGCAGCTGTACCCACCACCGGGATCGGACGGCTGGGCGTGATCTACGCCCTGTATGGCATCGGCTACATCCTGCCGGCGACTTTTCTGTCACAGATGGCCAGCCATCAGTTTCAGGGACATTGGGCGGCCGATCTGTTCTGGCCGGCGTTCGGCCTGGCGGCAGCATTGGGCGTGGTGCTGGTCAATCTGCGGCGCCCCACCCGGACATCCACCTGGCTGAGCGCGACTTTGTGGTTGCAGGGCCTGGGTGTGCTGGCGTGCTTGCTGGGCGACGGTCTTGGCCTGGCCTTGGGCGTGCTGCTGTGTGGCGCCCCCTTCCTGGCATGCATGCAGCTGGTAATGCAGCGCTCGCGAGAGTTGGCGCCCTATGCGACCCAACGGAATGCCGGCCTGTTGACCGCCTGTTTCGCGTTGGGGCAGCTCAGCGGCCCCTTGCTGGCAGCAGCGAGCACTCACTATTGGGGCGGGCTGCAGCCTGCCTTGATGCTCGCCGCAGGCGGGCTGGGGTTGGCCGGTGTATTGGCGCTGACCGGCCTCAGCGCCGCGCAGGTCAGCACGCCAAGGGCCTGCACCAGTTCCTGAAGTCCGATCGTGTTCGTTCCATCAGCCCACGAATCTGCGTAACTGCTGACGCACCCAGGGTTCGGCGCTGACCAGGATGACCCCGCCCAGGACCATCAATGCGCCCAACACGAAGTTCAGGCTCAAGGGCTCGCCCAGCAACAGCACGCCGAAGGTCACGCCGAACAACGGCGTGATGAAGGAAAACACCGCCAGGTTGGAGGCCAGGTACTTGCGCAGCAACCAGAACCAGGTCAGGTAACTGATGAAGGACACCACCACCGCTTGGAACAACACGCTGCCAACGGCTACCGGTGTGAACGCAACCCTGCCGATCTGGCCGCTGACCAGCGCAATCAGCAGCAACCCGACAAAGCCCACCAGCAACTGATAGAACAGGGTCAGATCGGCCGGGGCTTCCGACAGTCGCGACCCACGCACCACCACAGTGGTCGCGCCCCAGGCAAGGCCCGCCAGCACGCCCAAGGCGTCACCGAGCAACATTCGCCCATCCAGTTGGCTCAGCGACATTCCGCCGGCGAACGCCGTGGCGATCCCGGCGAAAGCCAACAGGATGCCCAGCCACTGCAGCAGCCGCAGGCGCTCGCTTGGCAGCGTGAAATGCAACCCCAGGGCTGTGAACACCGGGGCAGTGTAGAGAAACACCGACATGTGCGCCGCCGATGTCAGCTTCAGCCCCTCGGCGATGAACAAGAACTCCAGGCCAAACAAGGCGCCGGCCAACATGCCCGCCCGCCAGGTGCTGCCCACCATGGACCAGCCGCCGCGCCAGCAGACCAGCAGCCCCACCAGCACCGCGGCGATCCCGGAACGCAACGCCGCCTGCATCACCGGCGCAATGTCGCTGGCGGCCCATTTGATCATCACCTGCTGGCTGCCCCAGATCAGGCACAGGCCCAGCATGACCTGCAACGCAAAAGCATCGGGGTTCTTGCGGGCAGCGCTCATGGGCGACCCCCGTGGTCTATCGATGGCATGGGCGAGGTCCTGTCTCTGGCAACTGAGTGCCGATTATCGGGTTTGCCGGGGTGCCCATGCCAGTCTCAAAACGACCTCAAGCGATTTGCGCCTTGGTGGCCACCTGTTCGAAAGTCGCCTCATCGAGGGCGTCGTCCTGTTCGTCCAGCACCTGACGCGGATGCTCGAACCCAGGGATGCTGCTGTCGATCAGGCTGAGCAGGCGCGAGCCACGCTCGGTGAGAACGAAATTCTCGCCATTACCGCCGTCCTCCTCCGGACGGCTTTCGATGTAACCGCGCTCGAAGAGGATCTTCTCGTACTCGCAGGCCCGCGTCTTGAGATGATCCAGATCGCCCACCGGCTGACCGGCGGCGGCCAGGGCAGCCGCATGCTGCTCGGCATAGGGACGTGGCGTGAAGCTGTGGCCTGCGCTGTTCTGCACTTCATGCAACAAGCGTTCGATCAGGTCCCAGTCATAGGTGCTCATGTGGTGGCCTCCTGCTGTGAACGTGTGGGGTACACAGCATGGGACCGGTGAGTGGTGATGGGTGTTCCGGCGAAATCGGATGGCTAAAAAGCCGCTGGGACATACAGCGCTCTGTCAGGGTCAATGCCACCCATGCCATCTCGTTGAACTTCCAGAGTTCCCGTCTTTCAACCGCGTACACCCCACTCGGGAGGAAAATGGATGAAACGCTTACTGCCCTTCATGTGCGCGAGTGCATTGCTCTACGCCTTGCCCGGCTGGGCCTGCACACCGGAAGAAGCGACTCAGAAACGCGAGGAGCTGGCCGGGCTGGTGACCCAGTTGACGGAGCAGAATCCGCAGAAGGCCAAGGAAATCAACGAGGAGTTGCAGGGGATGGATCTGGGCACGGCCAGCAAGGACCTGCCGGACAAGTGCCAGCTGATCGACAAGCGAATCCAGGAACTCAAAGCAGCGGAGAAAAAGGCAGACTAACCCGCTGAAGGCCCTTTCACGGCAAACCCGCTTCCACAAGGATGACGCCCCTCCAGGTGGTGGGAGCGGGTTGATCCGCAAAGAGCCGCGCAGCGGCCCTGATGAGCTTACTCCGCCTTGGGCGCGCGTTTCTTCAGCGGGGCCATGCCATCGGCACTGGCCAAAGGCGCCTTGGACTTGGGCTTGGCGGCCGGCTTGCGCTTGGCGGTGGCGCCTTTCTTCTCGCCTGCCTTCTTCTCGATCTTTTTCTTCTTGGTACCGGCGGCCTTGCCCGAGGCCTTGACCTTCTTCGGCCCGCTGTAGGTGCCTTTGACCTCTTTGATGACCCGGCGCTCGAACTGCTGCTTGAGGTAGCGCTCGATGCTCGACATCAGGTTCCAGTCGTTGTGGCAGATCAGCGAGATCGCCAAGCCCTCGGCACCTGCGCGCCCAGTACGACCGATGCGGTGTACATACTCGTCGCCACTGCGCGGCATGTCGAAGTTGATCACCAGGTCCAGACCATCGATGTCCAGGCCTCGCGCGGCCACGTCAGTCGCCACCAGGACCTTGGAACCGCCTTGTTTGAAACGGTCGATCGCCAGCTTGCGATCCTTCTGGTCCTTCTCGCCGTGCAACACGAAGGCCTTCACATCCTTGGCCACCAGGTGACCGTAGATCCGGTCGGCCAGGGCACGGGTGTTGGTGAAGATGATCGCCTTCTGGTAGGTCTCGTTGGCCAGCAGCCACTGGACGATCTGCTCTTTGTGCTGGTCGTGGTCGGCGGTGATGATCTGCTGACGGGTGCCCTCGGAGAGCTGCGACACGCTGTTGAGCATCAGGTGCTCAGGATCCTTCAGCACCTTGCCGATGATGTCGCGCAGGGCTGCACCACCGGTTGTGGCAGAGAACAGCAGGGTCTGCTCACGGTTTTCGCATTCTTTGCACAGGCGCTCCATGTCCTCGGCAAAGCCCATGTCCAGCATGCGGTCGGCCTCGTCCAGTACCAGCACCTGGACATGGGAGAGGTCCAGGTTGCCGGCATTGAGATGTTCCAGTAGACGACCCGGGGTACCGATCAGCACGTCCGGGACCTTGCGCAACAGTGCGGCCTGCTCCTTGAAGTCCTCGCCACCGGTAACCAGGCCCGACTTGACGTAGGTGAACTGGGAGAAGCGCTGCACCTCTTTGAGGGTCTGCTGGGCCAGCTCACGGGTCGGCAGCAGGATCAGCGCGCGGATCTCGACGCGGCGCTCGCGCAGATCGACCAAGCGATTGAGCAATGGCAGCACGAAGGCGGCGGTCTTGCCGCTACCGGTCTGCGCGGTCACCCGCAGGTCACGCCCTTGCAGGGCCAGGGGAATGGCCGCTGCCTGCACCGGAGTCGGCTCGACAAAGTTCAGCTCGGCCACAGCTTTGAGCAGGCGTTCGTGCAGGGCGAATTGGGAAAACACGGATGTACCTCGGGCAGTCGCTGGAAATTCAGTTGCATAGGGTAACGTTTTCCATCGCTGGCGCCGAATTTCTTTTGGCAACTTGTTGCCGATCCGCGCTCTAATGGGCCTCGTTTTCGCAACACAGACCCTGCTATTACCCTCATGGATATACAACGACTCTGGAACGACGCCCTGGACCTCTGGGGCACCCTCGATCAACACCCCATGCTGCATGCGGCGCTAGGCCTGACGGTGCTGCTGTTGATTTCCCTGATCATCGGCCGCCTCGCGCGCTTTCTGATGCTGCACGCCAGCCGGTTGCTCGCTCGGCAGCAACCGCTCAAGTGGCTCGATGACCTGCGTCACAACAAGGTCTTCCACCGCCTGGCCCAAACCACCCCCTCGCTGGTGATCCAGTTCGGCCTCAAGCTGGTGCCGGAGCTGGGCGACACCGCCCAGCATTTCCTCGGCAACGTCGCCCTGGCCTTCACCCTGCTGTTCATGACCATGGCCGTCTCCTGCCTGCTCGATGCCCTGCTGGACATCTACGCCCGAACCGAGCACGCCCGCACCCGCTCCATCAAAGGTTACGTGCAACTGGCCAAGATGATGCTGTGGATCTTCGCCTCCATCGTCATCGTCGCCACGCTCATCGACCGCTCGCCGCTGTTGCTGCTGTCCGGTCTGGGTGCCATGTCGGCGGTGCTGCTATTGGTGTACAAGGACACGCTGCTGTCGTTCGTCGCCAGCGTGCAGTTGACGAGCAACGACATGCTCCACGTCGGAGACTGGATCGAGATGCCTCAGGTGGGCGCCGATGGTGACGTGGTGGACATCACCCTGCACACGGTCAAGGTGCAGAACTTCGACAAGACCATCGTCTCCATCCCCACCTGGCGCCTGATGAGCGAGTCCTTCCGCAACTGGCGCGGCATGCAGCAATCAGGTGGGCGCCGCATCAAGCGCAGCCTGTTCATCGACGCTGTTGGCGTACGCTTCCTTACCCCGGAAGAGGAGCAGCGCCTGGGCCAGGTCCGCCTGCTGGGTGATTACCTGGCGCAAAAGCGCAAAGAGTTGAGCACCTGGAACGAGTCGCTGGGCCCGGTGGCCGCTCTGTCGGCCAACCGTCGCCAATTGACCAATATCGGTACCTTCCGCGCCTTCGCCCTGGCCTATCTGCAGAACCACCCCGACGTGCAGCAAGGCATGACCTGCATGGTCCGCCAGATGCAGGCCACCGCCGAGGGCGTGCCGCTGGAGATCTACTGCTTTACGCGCACCACTGCCTGGGGCGAGTACGAGCGGATCCAGGGCGATATCTTCGACTATTTGCTGGCCGTGTTGCCGGAGTTCGGCCTGAGCCTGTATCAGCAGCCAAGCGGCAACGACATGCGAGTGGGTCTTGCTGGCAGGCCTCATTCCGCACAACGGCTGAGTGAACTCACCGAGGCTTGAAGCCGGCAGAACGGGGCCGCGCTGCGGCCCCAACGAGCCCTGACACTGTCAGCCAGATGCTGTTGCCGGGCGCTGCAGGCCCAGCCGGCTCATCCAGACCGACCCCAGAATCACCGCCCCGCCTATGAACAGCCGCCCCAGCGGCTCGTCCTGATTCCAGATAAGCAAGTTGAGCAACAAGCCAACGGGCACATGCAGGTTGTTCATTACCGCCAGTGTGCCACCACTGACCAGGCACGCCCCCTTGTTCCACCAGTACAGTCCAAGGGCGGTCGGGAACAAACCGAGGAACAACAACACCAGCCATTGCACGTCGGTGCTTGGCAGGTGCTGGGCGTTGCCGAACAACGCAAAGGCCGGCAGCACGACGATCAACGCCCCGAGGTAGAAGTAGCCAAAGCGCCGGTAGTGCGGCAGATCACTGGGATGCCGGGCGACCAGATGACGGTAGAGCACCTGGCCGGCGGCATAAGTGAAGTTGGCCAACTGCAGCAACAAAAAGCCCATGAAGAACTCACCACTGATGCTGTCGAAGCGGATCACCGCGGCACCGGCCACCGCCATCAGCGCAGCCAGCAAGGCCCAAGCGTTGAAGCGGCGGTTGAGCGCATCTTCGATCAAGGTCACATGCAGCGGTGTGAGGATGGTGAACAGCAGCACTTCCGGCACCGTCAGCACGCGGAAGCTCAGGTACAGGCAGACATAGGTGATGCCGTACTGCAGCGCCCCGATCAACAGCATCGCACGCATGAAGCGCGGCTCCACCTGGCGCCAGCGGGTCAGTGGCAGGAACACCAGCAGCGCCAGCACCACCCGTGCCAGCACTGCGAAGTAGCTGTCCACGTTGCCGGCCAGGTAGACCCCGATCAGGTTGAAGGAGAACGCCTGGATCAGCGCGACGATTATCAGATAGCCCATGATTGCCTCTCGTGAATCAAGGCGGCGACCTTAGCCGGTTGGCCTGCCGTCGTTCAACTATCAAGGCTTCGGCTAGCGCCGGGAACACAAGGCAGTGGCCTCGGCTGACGCGGCAAAAAAAAGCCCGGCCATCATATGGCCGGGCGGATACACCCAAAGGAGCGACAGGTGTCAGGGGTTGGGAATGCGTTGCGTGTCAGGCCACTGCCGCCAGCTTGGCCTTGGCCTGATTCAGGCCCTTCTCGTGGAAATCGCTGCTCATGTTCAAACCTTCGGCGTGAATGAACTCAACGTCGTGGATGCCGATGAAGGCCATGACCTGGCGCAGGTAGGGTTCCTGGTGGTCGGTGCTGGCACCGGCATGAATGCCGCCACGGGCAGTGAGCACAATGGCGCGCTTGCCAGTCAGCAGGCCCTGCGGGCCGGTCGGGGTGTACTTGAAGGTGATGCCGGCACGCAGTACATGGTCCAGCCAAGCCTTCAGCGTGCTGGGGATGGTGAAGTTGTACATGGGCGCAGCCATCACCAGCACGTCAGCGGCCAGCAGTTCATCGGTCAATTCATTGGAGCGAGCCAGAGCCTGAAGCTCGGTCGGCGAGCGCTGCTCCTGTGGCTTCATCCAACCACCGAGCAGGTCCGCGTCCAGGTGCGGTACAGGGGTAACCGCCAAGTCGCGCACACTGATTTCATCGCTCGGATGAGCGGCCTGCCATTGCTGGATGAAGTCGCGGGTCAATTGACGAGAAACGGAATCCTGCTGGCGGGCGCTGCTTTCAATGATCAGTACGCGGGACATGGGAGCCTCCATCGGCAAACAAGGGGATGCGATTCGATGGAGGTGAGATTAATACTTGACCTATCGATAAAAAAGCGTAAAAAGTGGGTGCAATCTATCGATTAATCAGTTCCTTCGGCTTTGCAGCTCAATGCGATGCGCAGCTTGATGATCTCCCGGTTGAAGGTGGCCGTGACATCGCGGCTCTTGCCCGCCGGCACGTTCACCCGTCGCACCCGCGGCGCTTCAGGCCCATTGCGGAAGGTTACCTTGCACGCCGCCGGGACCTGCCCATAGTTGTTCAGGTTGATCGAGCCGATATTGCGCGCGGTGTCGTAGGTGGTGTAGTCGAGCTTGACCCCTTCCAAGTCCTTCTCGACATCGATGGGGTAATAGGCCATCGCCCCGAGGGGCAGGCACATCAGCAATGCCGCACAACATTTCTTCATAGGGCGCTCTCCTTGACAGAGCGCAGCTTAGGACAACAGGAGCCGAAGATGAAAGCGCCACGCGTAACCCTGGATCAGTGGCGAACTCTCCAGGCAGTGGTCGATCATGGCGGATTCGCCCAGGCCGCCGAGGCCCTGCACCGCTCGCAATCGTCGGTGAGCTACACGGTCGCACGGATGCAGGAGCAACTGGGCGTACCACTGCTGCGCATCGATGGTCGCAAGGCGGTACTGACCGAAGCCGGCAACGTGCTGCTGCGCCGCTCACGCCATCTGGTCAAGCAGGCCAGCCAGCTCGAGGACCTCGCCCACCACATGGAGCAAGGCTGGGAGGCCGAGGTGCGCGTAGTGGTCGACGCCGCCTACCCCAGCGCCCGGCTGGTCCGCGCCCTGAGTGCCTTCATGCCGCAGAGCCGCGGTTGCCGCGTACGCCTGCGCGAGGAGGTGCTGTCGGGCGTCGAGGAAGTCCTGCACGAGGGAATCGCGGACCTGGCCATCAGCAGCTATAGCATTGGCGGCTATCTGGGCGCTGAGCTCAGTTCGGTGGAATTCATCGCCGTTGCCCACCCCGATCACAGCCTGCATCGCCTGGGACGGGAAATCACCTTCCAGGATCTGGAAAGCCAACTGCAAGTGGTTATCCGCGACTCCGGTCGCGCCCAGCCCCGGGATGTCGGCTGGCTCGGCGCCGAGCAACGCTGGACCGTCGGCAGCCTGGGCACCGCCGCCACCTTCGTCAGCAGCGGGCTGGGCTTTGCCTGGCTGCCACGGCACATGATCGAGCGCGAGCTGCAAGAGGGCGTGCTCAAGCCTTTGCCGCTGGATCAGGGTGGCAGCCGCCATCCGCTGTTCTACCTTTATTCGAACAAGGACAAGACCTTGGGTCCGGCCACGCAGATCCTCATCGAGCTGCTGCGCAACTTCGACACCGCGCCACTGGACGTGCCCTTCGCAGCCCCCCCGCAAGCCTGAGAGGACCGCGCCCATGGCCTATTTCGAACACGAAGGATGCACGCTGCATTACGAGGAATACGGCCAGGGCGAACCCCTGGTGCTGTTACACGGACTGGGCTCAAGCTGCCAGGATTGGGAGCTGCAGGTCCCGACGCTGAGCCGAAACTACCGGGTGATCCTCATGGACATCCGCGGCCATGGGCGCTCCGACAAACCCCGTGACGGCTACCAGATCGCGACCTTCAGCGCTGACCTGCTGGCGCTGCTGGAGCACCTGCACACCGGCCCCGTGCACTTCGTCGGCCTGTCGATGGGGGGCATGGTGGGTTTCCAGTTCGCCGTCGACCACCCCGCCTGGCTGCGCAGTCTGTGCATCGTGAACAGCGCACCTGAGGTCAGGCGCAACTCCGTCGCCCACTGGATCTGGTGGATCAAGCGCTGGAGCCTGGCCCGCATCCTGAGCGTCGAGACCATCGGCAAGGGCCTGGCCGAACGCCTGTTTCCCAAGCCCGAACAAACCGAGCTGCGTCACAAGATGGCCCTACGCTGGGCACGCAACGACAAGCGCGCCTACCTCAAGAGCTTCGATGCCATTGTCGACTGGGGGGTGCAGGAACGCATCGGGCAGATCCACTGTCCCACCCTGGTGATCGCCGCCGACCATGATTACACCCCGATACAACTGAAGGAGCGCTATGTCGCCCTGATGCCCCAGGCAACACTGGCGGTCATCGAGGATTCGCGGCACGCTACGCCCCTGGACCAACCCGAGGTCTTCAACCAGACCCTGCTGTGTTTTCTCGCAGCCGCCTCCACTCCTCAAGGATCTTTGAGCCCATGCTGAAAAAACTTCTGCTCACCGCCTGTTCGGTCGCCTTCGCCACCAGCGTCATGGCCTCCGACAAGACCCCTCACGTCCTGCTCGACACCAGCTTCGGCCCGGTCGAAATCGAGCTCAATGCCGAGAAGGCGCCGATCAGCACGAAGAACTTCCTCGAGTACGTCGACAGCGGCTTCTACAACAACACCATCTTCCACCGCGTGATCCCGGGCTTCATGGCCCAGGGCGGCGGTTTCACCGACCGGATGGTGCAAAAGCCGACCCGCGACCCGATCCGCAACGAAGCCAGCAATGGCCTGGCCAACACCCGCGGTACCCTCGCCATGGCACGCACCTCGGACCCGAACTCGGCCACCAGCCAGTTCTTCATCAACGTGGCCGACAACGACTTCCTCAACCCAGGCCGCGACCGTGGCTATGCCGTGTTCGGCAAGGTGACCAAAGGCATGGAAGTGGTCGATCAGATCGTCAACTCACCCACCACCATCAAGCAAGGCATGCGTGACGTGCCGGCGGACCCTGTGTACATCAAGTCCGCCAAACGCATCGACTGACCGAAGGTCTCACAAGGACGTGAAACCGCCTCAGGGTCGGATGGAACAGGAGTGTGCCCATCATGCTGTACCGTCGTTTCGAACAATTGATCGACATCTTTCGCGAGGCACCGAGCGAAGCACCGCCTAGCCAGGTATGGCCGTTCTACCTCTATTACCTGCGCCAGGTCTGGCCCAGCTTCCTTGCACTGCTGGTCGTCGGGCTGGTGGCGGCCCTGATCGAAGTGGCCATGTTCAGTTACCTGAGCCGCATCATCGACCTGGCCCAGGCCACCCCAGGCAGCGAGTTCTTCAGCCTGCACAGCGGCGAGCTGATCTGGATGCTGGTGGTGGTCCTGGTGCTGCGCCCCGTGTTCTTCGGCCTGCACGACCTGCTGGTGCATCAGACCATCAGCCCCGGCATGACCAGCTTGATCCGCTGGCAGAACCACACCTATGTGCTCAAGCAGAGCCTGAATTTCTTCCAGAGCGACTTCGCCGGGCGTATCGCCCAGCGCATCATGCAGACCGGCAACTCCCTGCGCGACTCTGCCGTCCAGGCTGTCGATGCCCTGTGGCACGTGCTGATCTATGCAATCAGCTCGCTGGTGCTGTTTGCCGAGGCCGATTGGCGCCTGATGCTGCCGCTGCTGACCTGGATCGTCTGCTACATCGGCGCGCTCTATTACTTCGTTCCGCGGGTCAAGGAGCGCTCGGTGATTTCCTCCGATGCCCGCTCCAAGCTGATGGGGCGGATCGTCGACGGCTACACCAACATCGCCACGCTCAAACTGTTCGCCCATACCGACTACGAGCAACAGTATGCCCGCGAGGCGATCAGCGAACAGACCGAAAAAACCCAGCTGGCCGCACGGGTCGTCACCAGCATGGACGTCGTCATCACCGGCCTGAACGGGCTTCTGGTGGTGGGGACCACAGGCCTTGCCCTGTGGTTGTGGAGCCAGTCGTTGATCACCGTCGGTGCCATTGCCCTGGCCACAGGCCTGGTGATCCGCATCATCAACATGTCCGGCTGGATCATGTGGGTGGTCAACGGCATCTTCGAGAACATCGGCATGGTCCAGGACGGCCTGCAGACCATCGCCCAACCGGTCAGCGTCACCGACAAGCCCAATGCCCCTGCGCTGAAGGTCAGCCGTGGGGCCGTGCATTTCGATGACGTGAGCTTTCACTATGGCAAGGGCAGCAAAGTCATCGACGGGCTGAGCCTGGATATTCGTCCCGGCGAGAAGATCGGCCTGATCGGCCCGTCCGGAGCCGGCAAGTCGACCCTGGTCAACCTGCTGCTGCGCCTGTACGACGTACAGGGCGGGCGGATCACAATCGATGGCCAGGACATCGCCGAGGTCAACCAGGCCAGCCTGCGCGCGCAGATCGGCATGATCACCCAGGACACCTCTCTGCTGCACCGCTCGATCCGCGACAACCTGCTGTATGGCCGTCCGGATGCCAGCGAAGCGCAAGTCTGGGAAGCCGTGCGCCGGGCCCGGGCCGATGAGTTCATCCCACAACTCTCAGATGCCCAGGGGCGCACCGGCTTCGATGCCCATGTCGGCGAGCGTGGGGTCAAGCTTTCAGGCGGGCAGCGGCAACGGATCGCCATTGC
Source organism: Pseudomonas guariconensis (assembly GCF_900102675.1). Lineage (GTDB taxonomy): Bacteria > Pseudomonadota > Gammaproteobacteria > Pseudomonadales > Pseudomonadaceae > Aquipseudomonas > Aquipseudomonas guariconensis. Next base: position 57,912 of record NZ_FMYX01000008.1, on the reverse strand, counting down.
CCGGGTACTGCTCAAGAACGCGCCCATTCTGATCATGGACGAAGCCACCTCGGCGCTGGATTCGGAGGTCGAGGCGGCGATCCAGGAAAGCCTGGAAACCCTGATGCAGGGCAAGACGGTGATCGCCATCGCCCACCGCCTGTCCACCATCGCCCGCATGGATCGGTTGGTGGTGCTGGACAAAGGGCACATCGTCGAGAGCGGCACCCATGCCGAGCTGTTGGCCCAGCATGGGCTTTATGCCCGGCTCTGGCATCACCAGACCGGAGGGTTCGTCGGGGTGGATTGATCGCCGCAACTGCGCCCGTTCGCGGGCTTACCCGCGAACAAAGGGCCAGGCGGCGGCTTTCAATCCTTGCGGTAAGGCAACATCCCCAGCGCCTCTTCGGCATAGGCCTTGACCCCTGCCCGCTCCTGCTCGAGAAAATCCTCGACCGCCCGACGCAACCCCGGATGCAACAGGTAATGCCAGGAGCGCGTCAGCACCGGCTCGAATCCGCGTATCAGCTTGTGCTCCCCTTGGGCCCCAGCATCGAACCGCTGTATCCCTTGGCTGATGGCAAAGTCCATACCCTGGTAAAAACAGGTCTCGAAATGCAGGCGGTCGAACTCGGCCAGGCAGCCCCAATACCGGCCGAATAGGCTGTCGCCACCGACCAGGCTCAAGGCCATGGCCACATCCCGCCCTTGCTGGCGCGCGATGACCACGCGCACTGCCTCGGGCATGCGCTCTGCCAGCAGGCTGAAGAAGTGGCGGGTCAGATAGGGCGTGCGGCGGCGCACCGCGTAGGTGTTGGCATAGCACAGGTAGACGAAGTCCCATTGCACCTGGCTCAACTCATCGCCACGGTACCAGTGGAAGTCGATCCCCTGCCCCGCCACTTGTTCACGCTCCTTGCGCATCTGCTTGCGCTTGCGTGAGCTGAGGGTGTCGAGGAAATCCTGGAAGTCCCGATAGCCACGATTGTGCCAATGAAACTGGCAGCCCAGGCGCTCCATCCAGCCCGGCACATCGGCGATCTGCTCATCCAGGGCATGGTCGGTGAAGTTGATGTGAGCGCCTGAGAGCCCTCCCTTGACCAGGTACTCAGGGATGGCCTGGAGCAACAGCAGGCCATCGGCGCAGTCTGCCGCCAGCAGGCGGGGGCCACTCACAGGGCTGAAGGGCACCGCGCCAAGCAGCTTGGGGTAGTAGGGAATGCGGGCTCGCTCGCAGGCATCGGCCCACCCCTGGTCGAACACGTATTCGCCGAACGAATGCCATTTGCGATACGCCGGCAGCACCGCGCGCACCTTTTCATCACGCTCCAGCACCAGGTGCTCGGTGGCCCAGCCTGTGGCAGGCGCGACGCTGCCGCTGTCTTCCAGAGCGCTTAGAAACGCATGGCGCAAGAACGGCTGGCCCTCGGGGACCAAGGCGTCCCAGGTCGCCGCCGGCAGATCGTGCAAATGAGCAAGGCTGTACAGGCTGGTCACGATTTCGACTCGCTGCAAAGAGATGGCCAGTATCCCGGATATGGGGCCCCGCACTCAAATGAAGGGGCGCTTGGATCCCACGCACTTAACCGCAGTGCCACCAAATAGACATCATTCTGTCATTCCCCCTCGCAATACTTGCGCCTGTTTTTCGGAACCCCAGCAACCTGTCTATTCAGGCCCTTTCCGAAGACATGCCAACTTGGGGGTGGGCGCCAAAGCCTCCCCACTTTTTTCCAACAGGGAGAACCTTATGCGTCTTGTTTCTACACTTACCGGAGTCAGCCTCACCGGCATGATGCTGGCACTGAGTGCTCCGGCCAGTGCTGCAGTCGACGCCAAGCTGCTCGAAATGCTCCGCGCCAACGGCTCGATCAACCAGGCGCAGTACAACGAACTGCAGGCCGATCTGGCCAAGGAAACCAAGGAAAAGGCAGAGCAGAAAGCCCAGTCCGAGCGCCTGAGCTCCTTCGAACAGAAAGTGGCCTGGGCCGCCAAGACCCAGATCAAAGGCGACGTGCGCCTGCGCTACGAAGACGTCAACGTCGACGACCCCAACCGCAAGAGCCCCAACCAGGACCGCGAGCGCGTCCGTGCCCGTGTCGGCTTCTACAGCGAGATCAACCCGCAGGTCGATGCCGGCGTGCGCGTGGCCACCGGCAGCAGCGCCGATGCCCGCTCCACCAACCAGAGCCTGGACAATTACTTCGAGAAGAAATCGTTGTGGGTCGACCTGGCCTACCTCGACTGGCACCCCACTGCCGTGCCGAACCTGCACTTGATCGGCGGTAAGATGATGCAGCCCTGGGTGAGCATGGGCGACATCATCTGGGACAGCGACATCAACCCAGAAGGCGTGGCCGTCACCTACAAGACCGACCTGGGCGCGGCCGAGCTGTTCGGCAGCGCCGGTCACTACAACCTCAAGGACAACGTCGACGGCGAAGGCGTACAGTTCAAGCACGACGCGCAGCTCTATCACGGCCAGTTGGGCGCCCGCTTCAATGCCGCCGACACCGTCAAGGTCACCGTGGGCACCAGCATCTACGGCTATGACAATGACAAGGACGCAGCCCCACTGCAGGCCTTTGGCAACACCACTAACGAGTTCAACCTGGTGGAAGGCTTCGGCCAGGTCGACTTCACCGGTTTCGCCATCCCGCTGTCCGCCTATGGCCAGTACGTGAAGAACACCGAAAGCACCGACGGCGAAGACAAGGCCTGGCTGGCCGGTCTGAAGACCAAGCTTGGCGCCTGGAGCCTGGATTACAACTACCGCGACGTGCAGCGTAACGCGGTGGTCAGTGCCTTCACCGACTCCGACTTCGGTGCCGGCTACACCGGTTCCCGTGGTCACAAGTTCAAGGTCGGTTACGAAATCGACAAGAACTTCTCGCTGGGCGCGGCCTACCTGATGGCCAAGACCGACCTGTCGCAACTGCCGAACAGCGATGCCGATGTCGACACCCTGCAGGTCGACCTGGAAGCCAAGTTCTAAGCGCGAGCTCCCCTGCGTTGCTCAGGCGGGAAGTGCCGACCCCATCCGGCGCTTCCCGCCTTTTTTATAGGCCATTGGCAGATAAACCCGCCCTCACCAATTGGGCGCTGCCCGTCGAGGGCGCCACTCTACCTGTGGAAGCGGGTTTACTCGCGAAAAGACCTGGGCAGGAGTCAGCGCTTGCGCAAGATCACACTACCGATCGAATAGCCTGCGCCAAACGAACTCAGCACACCCAGCGCACCTTTGGGCAGATCATCCTGATACAGGTGGAAGGCAATCACCGAACCTGCCGAGCTGGTATTGGCATAGCGATCCAGAATCACCGGCGCGTCTTCCTCGGCCACATCACGGCCGACCAGCTTCTTGACGATCAGGTGGTTCATGCTCAGGTTCGCCTGGTGCAGCCAGAAGCGCTTGACGTCGGTGGGCTGCAACCCGTTCTCGCCCAGGTGCTGGCCGATCAGTTCGGCGACCATCGGGCACACTTCGCGGAACACCTTGCGGCCTTCCTGGACGAACAGTTTGTCCGGCGCCCCGATGCCCTCCTCCGCCGCGCGGTTGAGGAAGCCGAAGTTGTTGCGGATGTTGTTGGAGAACTGGGTCAGCAGCTTGGTACTGACAATGTCGAACTGATGCTTGGAGGTGGCTTGGTCGGCACGTTCGATCAGCACTGCAGTCGCTGCGTCACCGAAGATGAAGTGGCTATCGCGGTCGCGGAAATTCAGGTGGCCGGTGCAGATCTCAGGGTTGACCATCAGCACCGCACGCGCCTGGCCCAGTTGCACGCTGTTGGCGGCGGTCTGGATGCCGAAGGTGGCCGAAGAGCAAGCCACGTTCATGTCGAAGGCAAAACCCTGGATGCCCAGTGCCTGCTGCACCTCGATGGAAATGGCCGGGTACGGGCGCTGCAGGTTGGAGCAGGCGACGATCACACCGTCGACATCGGCCGCTGTGCGTCCCGCGCGCTCCAGGGCCTGGCGAGCAGCGGCCACGGCCATCTCGCAGAGGATCGACGGTTCGTCGTTGGAGCGCTCCGGCAGGCGCGGCTTCATGCGCTGGGGATCGAGGATGCCCGCCTTGTCCATGACGAAGCGGCTCTTGATACCGGAAGCCTTCTCGATGAAGGCCGCATCGGACAGCGGCGCAGCTTCGATCTCGCCACGCTCGATGGCGGCCGCGTTGTCTTGATTGAACTGCTGGGCCCACGTGTTGAAGGATGCCACCAGTTCTTCGTTGGAAATGCTCTGGGCCGGGGTGTACAGGCCGGTGCCGCTGATCACGACGTTATGCACGGTCGTTCCTCTGGTCAAAGGCCACCACCACACGGCGCTGGCCGGAAAAGGGCAACATAATGGCACTTCAGTGCCAATTTGTAGGCAAGGGTTTGCCCCTCGGTCACGGAGCAAACCTGCACCCACAGAACCTGCGGGGGCGGGCGTGTCCCGCGATGGGTCGCACAGCGGCCCAAATTCCCACAAGTTTGCCACATTTCCCGGGCTTTAGGCTTCCACCTGCCCCCACTGTTTGCTCAAACGCTTGTCGGAAACCGGTACCTTGGTCCCCAACTGCTGGGCAAACAACGACACCCGGTATTCCTCCAGCCACCAGCGGTAGACCGTCAGTTGTTCGTCACGCTTGCCCTCCTGGGCATGCTTGTCGGCCCGGGCCTTGTACTGCGCCCACAGATTGGCCAGCTCGCCACTCCAGACACGGTCCTTCTGCACCTGGGCGCCAAGCTTCTCCAGACGAAGTTCCACCGCCTTGAGGTAACGCGGCAACTCCTTGAACCACGCAGCCGGTGTCTCGCGGACAAAGCCCGGATAGACCAGGTTGGCCAGCTGCTGCTTGATGTCGTTCAAGGCCACTGCCTGGCTCAGGTCGATCTTGCCCTTGAAGCGCTTCTGCAAACCGTGCCACAGCTTGAGCACCTCCAGGGTCTGGCGGGCCAAGCGTTCGGCGTGCTCGGCCCAGTTGCCACGCTTACGCTCGGCAAGGCCGGCCAGGGCAGCGCCATCTCGGGGCAGCGGCGCCTCGCCTTCAAGGATGCAGCTGTCCAGGCTGGCCAGCAGAATGTCCTCCACCAACGCCTCGACACGCCCCAACTCGCGATACAGCAAACCCAGTTCGGTCAGCCCCGGAAGCTTGCCCCGCAGGAACTTGGCAGGCTCGGCCAACTGTTGCAGCAACAGCCGTTGCAAGGCTCGGCGATGCTGGAACTCGGCTTCGGCCTGGGTCGAGAATCGCCCTTCACGCACGGTGCCGGCCTCTTCCACCAAGGCCGGGTAGACCGTCAACGACAGGCCAGCGATCTTCTGCTGCGCCGTCTGCGCCACTTCAGAGAACGCCTTGGCCTGCACCGGTTGCTCGGCCTTGTCGTTGCGCGGCATGGCCAATGCCGCCTGGCTCGCGGCGGCAAATCGTGCTGTCAGCTCGGCCAAGTCACGACCTTCGCCAAGGAACTTGCCTTGGCCATCGACCACTTCGATGTTCATGCGCAGGTGGCTTTCGACCAGCCCGGCAGCTTCCGTCCAGGCCTCGTCGGACACCCGAGCGCCCGTCATGCGCAACAGCTCCTGACCCAACGACTGAGGCAAGGCCCCCTGGCCAAATGTCATGCGCGCCAGGGCGGCCTTGACGAAGTCCGGCACCGGCACGAAGTTCTTGCGCAGGGCCTTGGGCAAGTTGCGCACCAAGGCCACGCATTTGGCCTCCAGCAGGCCTGGCACCAGCCACTCCAAGCGCTCGCCCGGCAGGTTCGGCAGCAGCGGTGCCGGCACCCGTATGGTGACGCCGTCTCGCGGATGACCCGGCTCGAAGTGGTAAGTCAGCGGCAGGCGCAGGTCGCCGACCTGAAGGCTGTCGGGATACTGCGCGGCCGTAACCTCGCTGGCCTCACGGGCCAGCACGTCCTCTTCGCGCATGATCAGCAGGTTCGGATCCTTCTGGCTGTTCATCCGGTACCAGCTGTCGAAGGTCGCAGTCTGGTGGATTTCTGCAGGCAAACGCGCCTCATAGAAGGCATAGAGCGTTTCTTCGTCGGCCAGGATGTCGCGCCGACGAGCCTTGGCTTCCAACTCGTCAAGCTGCTCGAGCAGGCGCTTGTTGGCGGTCAGGCACTTGGCCCGCGACTGGATCTCGCCGCCGACCAGGCCTTCGCGGATGAACAGCTCGCGCGAGGCCACCGGATCGATAGGCCCGAAATGCACAGGCCGGCGGCCGACCAGGATCAGCCCGTACAGGGTGATCTGTTCGTAGGCCACCACCTGGCCGCGCTTTTTCTCCCAGTGCGGCTCGAAATGGTTCTTCTTGACCAGATGCGTGGCCAGCGGCTCGATCCAGTCCGGTTCGATCTTGGCCACCATGCGCGCATAGAGCTTGGTGGTTTCCACAAGCTCGGCAGCCATCACCCATTGCGGACGCTTGCGGCCGATGCCCGAGGACGGGTGGATCCAGAAGCGCCGCTGGCGTGCGCCTTGATAGTCGCCCTCTTCAGTCTTGTGGCCGATCTGGCTGAGCAGGCCACTGAGAATGGCCTTGTGCATACGCGGGAAATCCGCAGGCTCTTTGTTGACCGACAATTGCAGGTCGCGGCAGATCAGCGCTAATTGGCGATGGGCGTCGCGCCACTCACGCAGGCGCAGGTAATTGAGAAAATGCTTGCGGCACCAGTTGCGCAGCGGGTTGGCGGTCAGCGCCTGGCGCTGTTCCTCGAACCCGCGCCACAGGTTGACCAAAGCCGCGAAGTCGGAGTCAGGATCTTTCCACAGGGCATGGGCCTGGTCGGCGGCCTGCTGGCGTTCCGGAGGACGCTCGCGCGGGTCCTGCACCGACAGGGCGCTGGCGACGATGAGCACCTCCTGCAGGCTGCCCTGGCGAGCGCCTTCGAGCAGCATGCGCCCCAATCGGGGGTCGATCGGCAGACGCGCCAGTTGGCGGCCCAAGGGTGTCAGCTGGTTCTCGCGGTTGACCGCCGAGAGCTCCTGCAACAGGTTGAAACCGTCGCTGATGGCTTTGCCATCCGGCGGCTCGATGAACGGAAACGCATCGATGGCGCCCAGGCGCAGGTGCAGCATCTGCAGGATCACCGCGGCCAGGTTGGTCCGCAGGATCTCTGGGTCAGTGAACGCGGGCCGTGCGTTGAAGTCCTCTTCGCTGTAAAGACGTACGCAGATGCCCGGTTCGACCCGACCGCAACGGCCCTTGCGCTGGTTGGCGCTGGCCTGGGATACCGCCTCGATCGGCAAACGCTGGACCTTGGCGCGGTAGCTGTAGCGGCTGATGCGCGCGGTGCCGCTGTCGATCACATAGCGGATGCCCGGCACGGTCAGCGAGGTTTCGGCAACGTTGGTGGCCAGCACCACCCGGCGCCCGGTATGGGGTTGGAAGATCTTCTGCTGCTCGGCCGGCGTCAGGCGCGCGTACAACGGCAGGATCTCGGTATGGCGCAATTGGGCCTTGCGCAGGATCTCGGCGGCATCGCGGATCTCACGCTCGCCCGGCAGGAACACCAGCACATCGCCGGGGCCCTTGCCCTCGCTGCGTTCGTGATGGGCCAGCTCATCGAGGGTAGCGAGGATCGCCTGGTCGACGGTCAGGTCGTCCTCGACCCGGTTGCCCTCTTCGTCCTGTTCGCTGGTCAGCGGGCGGTACCAGGTTTCCACCGGGAAGGTACGGCCGGACACCTCGATGATCGGCGCCCCGTCGAAATGCTTGGAGAACCGCTCCAGGTCGATGGTTGCCGAGGTGATGATCAGTTTCAGGTCCGGGCGACGGTGCAGGAGCGTCTTGAGGTAGCCGAGCAGGAAGTCGATGTTCAGGCTGCGCTCGTGGGCTTCGTCGACGATGATCGTGTCGTAGCGCTCGAGGAAGCGGTCATGCTGGGTTTCGGCCAGCAGGATACCGTCGGTCATCAGCTTGACCAGGGTGCCCGCATCGCTCTGGTCCTCGAAACGCACCTGATAGCCCACCAGAGCGCCCAGCGGTGTGCCGATCTCCTCGGCCACCCGTGCCGCGACGCTGCGCGCGGCGATCCGGCGGGGCTGGGTATGAGCGATCAGGCCATGCTGACCGCGGCCCATTTCCAGGCAGATCTTCGGCAACTGGGTGGTCTTGCCCGAACCGGTCTCGCCGGCAATCACCAGAACCTGATGCTCGGCCAGGGCCTTCTTGATCTCGTCGCGCTTGGCGGCGATCGGCAAGCTGTCGTCGTAGCGGATGCTCGGCACGCTGTTCTGGCGCGCGACAACCTGGGCACAGGACGCCTGGACCCGCTCCACCCATTGGGCAAGCTTGGCCTCGTCGGGGCGCTTGCGCAGCTCGTGCAGTTGCCGCCGTAGCCGATGGCGGTCGGCGATCATGGCGTGGTCGAGGTTCTTCAGCAGTTGATCGATGGCGTGGTCTGTCATGGGGCTTTTTGATGATGCAGGTGAGCCTGCTTTTTCATGATCGTCATTCGGAAAGTCGGGCGATTGTCGCAGATTTGCCGGTTCTCTGCTGCCTATGTGGGACTCTTCGCGGGTAAAGCCGCTCCCAGCAATTGCACAGAACTTGGAGGCTGCCCGGTCCTGTAGGAGCGGGCTTACCCGCGAAGACGCCAGCACGAATGTTTAGCCAATCACGGAATGAAGGTTGCCATTCACTGCTTTAATCAACCTTATGCCCCGTGTGAGTATCCACCGATGACCTGCCGACCGAGCAATGCGCGCCCCACCCTTCCCAAGGCCCGGGCCCGCGCCGGCGAAAACCCGCTGGTACATGTCATCCTCGCCTTCTGGGCCCTGTGGCACTGCCGCCACGCTCGCCCACCGGATACTTCGTTCGCGTCTCACTGATCCAGCCTCGGCCATCCCTGGCCGACATCAATCAGCCCGACTCGCCGCCCACCTGCGGCCGGTCCTGTGCGCCTGCGGGCGCGAGCGAACATCATGCATTTTGCCAACCCCGAGCAAGCCCGTCGCTTTCTGGCCGACAACCCCGATATCGAACTGTTCGAGCTGTTCATCCTCGATGCCAACGGCGTGCCCCGCGGCAAGCTGCTGCACCGGGACGAACTGCTGGCCGTCTATGAAAGCGGCCGCCCGCTGCCCAGCACCATTCTGGGCCTGACCTTGAATGGCGACGATGTGGAAAACTCCGGCCTGGTCTGGGATGTCGGCGACATCGACTGCCGCGCCTACCCTCTGGAAGGCAGCCTGGTGCGCCTGCCCTGGCGGCGCGTGCCGACGGCTGCCGTGCAGGTCAGCATGCACCCCAGCCAAGGGCTGCCCGCCAGCGTCGCCGACCCGCGCCACGTGCTGATTCGCACGCTCGATGCGCTCAAGGCCGACGGCTATTACCCGGTGATGGCCTGCGAACTGGAGTTCTACCTGCTCGACCAGCAGCGCGACGCCCAGGGGCGTCCGCAACCGGCGCTGGACAATGACGGTGGTCGCCCCCGCACCACCCAGGTCTATGGCCTGCGCGAGCTGGAGCAGATCGAGCCGTTTCTCGCCGACCTGTACGCCGCCTGCAAAGCCCAGGGCATCCCGGCGCGCACCGCCATCTCCGAATATGCGCCCGGCCAGGTGGAAATCACCCTGGAACACGGCGATGCACTGCAGGCCATGGACCAGGCCGTGCGTTACAAACGCCTGGTCAAGGGCATCGCCCATGCCCACGGCATGCAGGCCTGCTTCATGGCCAAACCTTTCGCCCACCTGGCCGGCACCGGCATGCACATGCACCTGAGCCTGGCCGACGCCGAGGGCCGCAACCTGTTCGCCAGCGATGATCCCGCCGGCACCCCGCTGCTGCGTCAGGCCGTGGGCGGGATGTTGCGCCACCTGCGCGAGTCGCTGTTGCTGTTCTGCCCCAACGCCAACTCCTACCGGCGCTTCCAGGCCAACAGCTATGCGCCGCTGGCGCCCACCTGGGGGGTGGACAACCGCACCGTGAGCCTGCGCGTGCCGGGCGGGCCTGCCAACAGCCGGCATGTAGAGCACCGCATCTGCGGCGCCGACGCCAACCCTTACCTGGCTGCCGCCGCGATCCTCGCCGCGACTCATCAAGGCGTACGCGAACAACTCGACCCGGGTGCCCCGATCGAGGGCAACGGTTACGCCCAGGCCACCGAACACCTGCCCACCGAATGGCTGACCGCCCTCGAGGCGCTGGAGCATTCGAGCTGGGCCCGGGAAGCACTCGGCGAAGCCTTCCTCGGCGTCTATCTGAAGGTCAAGCGCGCCGAGTATCGCCAGTTCATGGCCGAAGTCGGCGAACAGGACTGGCGCTGGTACCTGCACCAGGCCTGAGCCCCATTCACAGTAAGGAACGAACATGAACTCAGCAGTGAACAACGGGCCGGCCCAACGGGCGCCGTCCTACTACACCGCCACGCTCAACGACCCGACCCAATACCCCACCCTGACGGGCACCGAGCAGGTCGACGTGGCCATCATCGGCGGCGGTTTCACGGGCGTCGCCACCGCCGTGGAACTGGCCGAACGCGGCCTGAAGGTGGCCATTGTCGAAACCAACCGCATCGGCTGGGGCGCTAGCGGACGCAACGGCGGTCAGGTCACCGGCAGCCTGTCGGGTGACGAGGCCATGCGCACGCAGATGCGCAAGCGCCTGGGTGAAGACGTGGACGATTTCATCTGGCACCTGCGCTGGCGGGGCCACGAGATCATCGAGCGGCGCGTGGAGCGCTACGGCATCGACTGCGATCTCAAGCGCGGACACCTGCACGCAGCGATGAAGCCTTCGCACATGGATGAACTGCAAGCGAGCTACGACGAAGCCCAGCGCCGTGGCATGGGCGACCTGGTGCACCTGCTCGATCGCAATGCCGTCAGCGAACATCTGCAAAGCCCGCTGTACCTGGGCGCCCTCAAGAACCGTCGCAACCTGCACCTGCACCCGCTCAACCTATGCTTGGGCGAAGCGCGCGCAGCCCATGGCCTGGGCGCACTGGTTTTCGAGAACTCCGAGGTGCTGGAGATCGTCCATGGGCCACGCCCGGCGGTGGTCACCGCCCGAGGCCGGATCGAGGCGCGCCAGGTGCTGCTGGCCGGCGATGTCTATCACAAGCTGGAAAAGCGCCAGCTCAAGGGCAAGATCTTCCCGGCCATGGGCGGCATCGTCACCACTGCGCCGCTCGGTGAGCTGGCCGACCAGATCAACCCCCAGGATCTGGCGGTATACGACTGCCGCTTCGTTCTCGACTACTACCGTCTCACGGCCGACAAGCGCCTGCTGTTCGGCGGTGGCGCCAACTATTCGGGCAAGGATTCGCGGGACATCGAAGCCGAGCTGCGCCCGTGCATCGAGCGCACCTTCCCAGCGCTCAAGGGTGTGCCGATCGAGTTCAAGTGGAGTTGTGCGATGGGTATCGTGGTCAACCGCATTCCGCAATTGGGCAAGCTGTCGGACAACGTCTGGTACTGCCAGGGTTACTCCGGGCACGGTATCGCCACCAGCCACATCATGGGCGAGATCATGGCCGAGGCGCTGACCGGGACGTTGGAGAAGTTCGACACCTTCGCGGCGTGCAAGCACATCAAGGTGCCGATGGGGGACTTGCTGGGCAATCCGCTGTTGGCGGCAGGTATGTGGTACTACCAGATGCTCGAGAAACTGCGCTGATCACTGAGGGCTGCGTGACAGCCCCAGGATCCGAACCTTGGTTGCGCAGGGCTGCAATGCAGCCCTGCATGAGCAACGTCAGGCGATCTTCTTCAGGCCCTGCTTCTTGAGCTCTTCATCACGCAGCTCACGGCGCAGGATCTTGCCGACGTTGGTGGTCGGCAGCGCATCGCGGAACTCGATGTGACGAGGGACCTTGTAGCCGGTGACGTTGGCGCGCATGTGCTCCATCACCTGCTCCTTGGTCAGGGTCATGCCCGGCTTGACCACGATGAACATCTTGATCACTTCGCCCGACTTTTCGTCCGGCACACCGATCGCCGCGCACTGCAGCACGCCCGGCAGACTGGCCAGTACGTCTTCGAGCTCGTTCGGATAGACGTTGAAACCGGAGACCAGGATCATGTCCTTCTTGCGATCGACGATGCGCATGTAGCCATCGGGCTGGATGACTGCGATATCGCCCGTCTTCAGCCAACCGTCCTGGTCGAGAATTTCAGCGGTGGCCTCTTCGCGCTGCCAGTAGCCCTTCATGACCTGCGGGCCCTTGACGCACAGCTCACCGACCTCGCCCAGGCCCAACTCGCGACCGCTGTCGTCGATCACCTTGCACAGGGTTGAAGGCACAGGAATGCCGATGGTCCCGACCTGGTTGGCCTCGGCCGGGTTGACCGCTGCGACCGGGCTGGTCTCGGTCATGCCGTAGCCTTCGCAAATTGCGCAGCCAGTGACGGTCTTCCAGCGCTCGGCCACGCTCAGTTGCAAGGCCATGCCACCGGAGAGAGTGATCTTCAGCGCCGAGAAGTCCAAGGCGCGGAAGGCGTCGTTATTGCACAGGGCAACGAACAGGGTATTGAGGCCGACGAAGCCGCTGAACTTCCATTTGCCCAGCTCCTTGACCATCGCCGACAGGTCACGGGGGTTGCTGATCAGCACATTGTGGTTGCCGATCAGCATCATGGCCATGCAATGGAAGGTAAAAGCATAGATGTGGTACAGCGGCAGCGGGGTGATGAGGATCTCGCAGCCTTCGTGCAGGTTCGCCCCCATCAGGGCGCGACATTGCAGCATGTTGGCCACCAGGTTGCGGTGGGTCAGCATGGCCCCCTTGGCAACCCCGGTGGTGCCGCCGGTATACTGCAGCACCGCGACGTCGTTCGGCTGTGGGTTGGCTTCGGTCACCGCGCCGCCCTTGCCCAGCGCCAAGGCATCGTTGAAGCGTACGGCGCCCGGCAGGTTGTAGGCCGGCACCATCTTCTTCACGTACTTGATTACGCTGTTGATCAGCAGGCGCTTGAGCGGTGGCAGCAAGTCGGCCACTTCAGTGACGATGACGTGCTTGACCTGGGTCTTCGGCACCACCTTCTCGGCCAGATGCGCCATGTTGGCCAGGCACACCAAGGCCTTGGCGCCGGAGTCGTTGAACTGGTGTTCCATCTCCCGCGCAGTGTAGAGCGGGTTGGTATTGACCACGATCAAACCTGCGCGCATGGCACCGAATACGGCCACGGGGTATTGCAGGACATTGGGCAGTTGTACGGCAATCCGATCACCCGGTTTGAGGTCGGTATGCTGTTGCAGCCAGGCGGCAAAGGCGCCCGACAGGGTGTACAGCTCACCATAGGTGAGGGTTTTGCCCAGGTTGCTAAAGGCCGGTTTGTCGGCAAAGCGTTGGCAGGATTGCTTGAGCACCGCCTGGATATTGGGGAACTCGTCAGGATTGATTTGCGCCGTTATCCCGGCTGGGTACTTATCCTTCCAAAAATTTTCGATCATGGAAGCCCGCTCCTTCAGCAACAGCGAATTCGTCACGCATTACGCGTTTATTATTGATATGGGATGACGGCTCATTGCAAACCGGATCATCTGGAAGCGCGCCGAGAGTAACAGCTTTGCCAGGGGTCGACTAGAGCCCAAATCGGCCCAATCGGTCACAAAAATGACTCAAAGAAATGTATCGGTCATTTTTAGAGTATTTATCCAAAACGTCGCAATTCAAGCCGAAAACGGCAGGATAGAGCGGTTTACAACCACCCTATTCTGCCGCTCGAAGAAACCTGCGTGAAAATCAGGCGATATCCCGCAGCTCGCGACGCAGAATCTTGCCCACCGGGGTCATGGGCAGCGAGTCACGCAATACGATGTATTTGGGCACTTTGTAACCGGTGAAGTTGGCTTTGCAGTACGCCTTGAGCTCGTCGACGCTCAAGCCTGCTTCTCGCGGCACCACGAATAGCTTGACCGCCTCGCCGGAGCGATCGTCGGGCACACCGATGGCCGCGCAGTTGGCAACCTTGGGATGGCCCATGACCACTTCCTCGATCTCGTTGGGGTACACGTTGAAACCCGAGACGATGATCATGTCCTTCTTGCGATCGACGATCCGGGTGAAACCGTCCGGGTCGATCACGGCGATATCGCCAGTCTTGAGCCAGCCGTCGGCATCCAGCGTCTGTGCGGTGGCCTCAGGTTGGCGCCAGTAGCCTTTCATGACCTGCGGGCCTTTGATGCACAACTCGCCCCGTTCGCCCAGAGGCAGCTCGTTGCCCTCGTCATCGATGACCTTGAATGCTGTGCCAGGCACAGGAATACCTACCGTCCCCAGACGCGCCAGCGCGCCGTAAGGATTGGTGCTGGCGACCGGAGAGGTCTCGGTCAGGCCGTAGCCCTCGACGATGCGACAGCCCGTCAGGCTCTCCCAGCGTTCGGCCGTGGCCTTGACCAAAGCCGTGCCTCCGGAGTTGGTGACCTTGAGCGAGGAAAAGTCCAGGGACTTGAAGCCAGGGTGATCCATCAAGGCGACGAACAAGGTGTTCAAGCCAAGCAAGGCAGTGAAACGCCACTTGCCCAGCTCCTTGATGAAGCCGGGAATATCACGGGGATTGGTGATCAACACGTTATGGTTGCCGGTGACCATCATGCACATGCAGTTCGCGGTGAAGGCATAGATGTGGTACAGCGGCAGCGGTGCGATCATCACCTCCTGGCCATCCTTGATCAGCTTCTGCCCATCCGGGCCGTGCTGGGAGAAACAGGCCAGCACTTGCAACATGTTGGCCACCAGGTTCCCATGAGTGAGCATGGCCCCCTTGGCCAGCCCCGTGGTGCCACCGGTGTACTGCAGCACCGCGACATCATCGAGGCTCAGGGGCACCGGCTTGGGCACCCCCGACCGGCCCTGGCGCAGCACCTGCTTGAACGATATGGCCTGGGGCAGCCGGTAGGCCGGCACCATCTTCTTGACCTTGTCGACCACGGTATTGACCAGCCAGCCCTTGGCGAACGGCAGCAGATCGCCCATCTTCGCCTCGATCAGGTACTCGATATCGGTGTCGCCCAATACCTCTTGGACCCGCTTGCCGAACATGTTCAGGTAGACCAGGGCACGGGCACCGGAATCCTTGAACTGATGGCGCATTTCTCGCTCGGTGTAGAGCGGGTTGGTGTTCACCACGATCAGCCCGGCGCGCATCGCGCCGAACACGGCAATGGGGTATTGCAGGACATTGGGCATCTGCACCGCGATGCGATCGCCCGGAACGAGGTCGGTGTGCTGCTGCAACCAGGCGGTGAAGGCAGCGCTATAACGCTCGAGGTCGCTGTAGCTGAGGGTCACGCCCAGGTTACTGAAGGCCGGACGGTCCGCAAAGCGCTTGCAGGAGCGCTCGAACACGTCGACGACCGATCGATAAGCAGTGATCTCGAGGGTGGAGGGCACGCCCGCCGGGCGTTTGTCGTTCCAGAAGTCGGCTTGCATCTTATTGTTGTTCCTCTGCCATGCGCTGTCCCTGACCTGCCTGCCCAAGCTCACGAAGGGGCAAGAAGGCGTTGAATCGACGTTAGCAGGTAAGCAGGAGACGGCATATACGCCAAGTGCCGCCATTAACATTGTGAATCTTATTTGTGCCCTTCCTACAATCAGGCCCATTGGGCATACACTGTCTGCAACCCATGAGCCAAGGACTCGCCATGCCCCATGACGCCTTCTGGCTGCCCGCCAGCGAGCATTGCAGCTTGTATGTCCATCAGTGGTTGCCGACAACACCGGTCAAGGCCGTGGTGCTGCTGGCCCACGGCATGGCCGAGCACGCCGGTCGCTACCAGCGCCTGGGGCATGCCCTGGCCGATGCAGGTTTCGCCCTGTTCGCCCCCGATCTACGCGGCCATGGCCGCACCGCGGAACTCGGCAATCTCGGCCTATTCGCCCGCCATCATGGCTGGAACACCGTGGTCAACGACCTTGGGTTGGTGGCCCAGCACATCGGCCAGCAGTTTCCCGGCACACCGCTGTTTCTGTTCGGCCACAGTATGGGCAGCTACATCGCCCAGGCCTACCTCATGCACCACAGCGCCAGCCTCCAGGGTGCCGTGCTCAGCGGCTCGAACTTCCAGCCGCCGCTGCTCTACCGCACCGCCGCGCTGATTGCACGCCTGGAGGCCTGGCGCCAGGGCTATCTGGGCAAGAGTGCACTGATCGAATGGCTGTCCTTTGGTTCGTTCAACAAAGCGTTCAAGCCCAACCGCACGGCCTTCGACTGGCTCAGCCGCGATGCCGAGGAGGTCGACAAGTACATCGCCGACCCCCTGTGCGGTTTTCGCTGTTGCAACCAGCTGTGGATCGACCTGCTCCAGGGCCTGGCGCAGATCAGCCAGCCGAAGAACCTCGCGCAGATCGACCCGAACCTGCCGATCCTAGTCCTGGGCGGCGAATGTGATCCGGTCAGCGACGGCAAGCGTCTGAAGCATCTGGCCGACGCCCTGCGCGCGACCGGCAACCGCCATGTGCAGCTGCGCCTGTACCCTGCAGCGCGACACGAAGTGCTCAACGAAACCAATCGCGACGAGGTCACCGCCGACATCCTCGGCTGGCTGGAGCAGGCGCTGGCCCTTGGCCGCCCTGCCCGCAGTGAATGATGTACACTTGCTCGTCCGCCCCTTAAGGAAGCCCAGATGTCCCAGGTCACCAACACGCCCTACGAAGCCCTCGAAGTCGGGCAGAAAGCCAGCTATGAAAAGTCCGTGGAAGAGCGCGACATCCAGCTGTTCGCTGCGATGTCCGGTGACCACAACCCGGTACACCTGGATGCCGAATTCGCCGCCAAGAGCATGTTCCGCGAGCGTATCGCCCATGGCATGTTCAGCGGTGCACTGATCAGTGCCGCGGTTGCCTGCACCCTGCCAGGCCCAGGCACCATCTACCTGGGTCAGCAGATGAGCTTCCAGAAGCCGGTCAAGATCGGCGACACCCTGACCGTGCGCCTGGAGATTCTCGAGAAGCTGCCCAAGTTCAAGGTGCGCATCGCAACGAATGTGTACAACCAGAACGACGAGTTGGTGGTCGAAGGCGTCGCCGAGATCCTGGCTCCGCGCAAACAGCAGACCGTCGAATTGGTCAGCCCACCGAACTTCGTTGCCAGCTGATCGAGCCCGTCGACAGTACGCCTTCACGGGTGAACCCGCTCCTACCAGGCCAGCGCTGCCCTGAAAACCGTGGGCGCGGGTTCACCTGCGAAAGATTCACTCGCGCCGCCTAGCGTTCCAGCTCCCGCAGACACCGCTCGATGTGCCGCCTCTCCGGCCCCTGCCGGGTAAGCGCCAGCGCCTGCTGCCAGGCTGTGCGGGCCTGCTCGTCCTGACCCAACTGACGGTGCAACTCCGCCCGGGCAGCATGGGCCAGATGATAGTCGCGCAACTCGCCACGCTGCAGAATCGCCTCGATCGCCACAAGCCCCGCCCTTGGCCCGTCACGCCTGGCCAATGCCGCCGCCCGGTTAAGCTCGACCACCGGTGACGGCCAGTGCCGTTGCAACACATCGTACAACCCTACGATTTCCTGCCAGTCGGTCTGCTCGGGACTGGAAGCCTCGGCATGCACCGCGGCAATGGCCGCCTGCACGCTATAGGCACCGAACTGCCGGCTGCGCAGTGCTTGTTGCACCAATTGGCAACCTTCGGCGATCTGGGCACGATCCCACAGGCTGCGGTCTTGTCGGTCCAGAACCACCAACTCCCCCGCCGCATCGCTGCGCGCTTGCAATCGCGAGGCCTGCAGCAGCATCAACGCCAACAGCCCAAGCACCTCGGCATCCGGCAACAACTGGGCAAGCAACCGTCCGAGCCGGATCGCTTCGTCACACAGCTCACGCTGTATCAGGTCATCACCCGTGGAGGCCGAATAACCTTCGTTGAAGACCAGGTAGACCACTCGCAGCACACTTTCCAGGCGCTCTGGCAGTTCGGCCAGCGCCGGTACTTGATAGGGAATGCGCGCATCGCGGATCTTGGCCTTGGCACGCACGATGCGCTGGGCAATGGTCGCCGGGCTCTGCAGGAAGGCTCGGGCGATCTGCTCGGTGGTCAGGTCGCAGACTTCACGCAGGGTGAGCGGCACCTGGGCATCGACTGAAAGCGCCGGGTGGCAACAGGTGAAGATCAGCCGCAGGCGATCCTCCACCAAGTCCTCCTCCTCGCCGGGACCCTGCCGTTGGTCCTCGAGCAACATGACCAGATCCGCCTGGGATCGGTCGAAGCGGGCGCGCCTGCGCAAGGCGTCGATGGCCTTGAAGCGGCCCGCAGACACCAGCCAGGCACGCGGGTTGTCTGGGATGCCATCGCGTTGCCAACGCTCGACCGCAATGAAAAAGGCGTCGTGCAGGGCCTCTTCGGCGAGATCGAAGTCGCCCAGCAGGCGGATCAGCGTCGCCAGGATACGCCGGGAGTCCTGCCGATAGACCGCCTCGACCTCCCGCCGCACCTGTTGAGCCTCGAGCATCAGTCCGGCATCCGCTGGGTCACCACCTCGACCAGCCGATCCAGGCTTTCACCCCAGCCCTGGTAAAAACCCATCTCCTCATGAGCACGGCAGTCGGCGGCGTTCCAGTGCAAGGCGCGTGCGGTGTAGCGGGTCTTGCCCTGTTCCTCGTCGAAGGTGATCACGGCCGTCATGAACGCTTTGTCCGAAGGTGCCCAGCCCGGCCCGAAGGCATCGGTAAACACCAACCGCCGCGGCGCGACAATCTCCAGGAACACCCCCTGGTTGGGATACTCGGCGCCATCGGGCGCTCGCATCAAGGTCCGGAACAGCCCGCCCACCCAGAGTTGCAACTCGCACTCGGGGGTGGTCATGCCATGGGGGCCCCACCACTGTGTCAGCCACTGTGGCTCGGTCCAGGCGCGAAACACCTTGGCCGCAGGAGCATCGATCAAGCGTGTGATGGACAACTCGTGTGGCGACTGTTGCGGGCCGGGCTGTGCAAGGCTCATGCTGGTCGTTCTCCGTCGTCAGGGTTGCAACTCACGTACAGGCCGTACCTCGACGCTACCGACTCGCGCCGCCGGAATGCCTTTGGCGATGTTCAGTGCCTCGTTCAGGTCGCGCGCATCGACCAGGTAGAAACCCGCCAATTGCTCCTTGGTCTCGGCAAACGGACCGTCGGTCAGGCTCATGCGCCCACCCCGCACACGCACTGTGGTGGCGGTCTGCACAGGTTTGAGCGCCTCGGCCGCAAGCATTCGCCCGGCCCCCTGCAACGACTCAGCGTAGGCCATGCATTCGGCATCTTCAGGGCTGTCGGGCAGGCTGTGCAGCAGCCCTTCGTCACAATAGACCAGGCACAGGTATTTCATGGTCGTCTCCAATGCTGCGCAAAGGTGCGTTTGCCGATGAGCGGCAGGGTCGTTAAGGCTTGAGGTTGAACAGGGCTTTCTGGGTTTGCATGTCGAACGGTGCCGACCAGTGCTCGTGAATGACCTGCCATTGCCCGCCACTACGACGATAGCCTACGGTGGCCCGCATGAAGCCGCATTGGCTCTCGTCGTCCGAAGGGCCGCAGCGATTGAGCCAATGGGCAAAGCCCAGGTCACCGTCGGCATGCACGGTCAGTTGCGCCAGTTCGAACACCATGGGCCCGGTGCAGAAGCTCATGCACATTTCCCAGTGCGCCCGGTAGGCGGCCTTACCCTTGAATTGCAATGCGTTGATGGCATCGAAGGCGACGATGTCGTCAGCGTACGGCGCGCAGATGGCGTCCAGGTCGCGGTCGCGCACGGCCTGCATCCAGCGGTCGATCAATTGGTTGAGTTGGGTTTCGGCGGTGTTCATCGGTGTTTCCTCCAATCGGTCATGAGCGGTTGGCGCCTCAAGTTTCGGCGCCTTCATGACTGGTCGAATGGTGATTGGGGAAATCGACAAGGCAGGCGAAAAAAAATCAAAGCAGCAAACACTGCGACTTTTCAGCTTTGACGTGTAGGAGCGGGTTTACCCGCGAATGCCAAATCGTTGCTCACGGACAAATCACAGCCCCGAAAAATCACATGGCAGGACTCGCAAGGATGAATTCACGGTACCCTGAAAGCACCACGTATCCGGCAAAGTAACAGAAGATCGCCGCCGACAGCAGGTACGACCACGTCAGCAGACGATCCCCCAGCAAACGCCCGCCGTGACTGGCGATAGCACACAGGCCCAGGCACCACACCACCCCGGCCGCAAAGAAGCCGCCCAGGAACAGTCCGGCCTCCAGCGGCCCACCGGCACCGGAGCGGGAAATCAGCACCCCGCCCACTGCCGCGAACCAGAGGATGGCACTGGGCGAAGACATGGCCAGGAACATCCCCCGCAAGAATTCGCGCCAGGCCGGCTCCACCACTGCCTGTCCACTGGCCTCCAGATGCCCACCGCGCCAGGCCGCCAGCAACATCTTCAGCGCGAACCACACCAGCAGGGCCGAGCCGCCCAGCCACAACGTCCAGCGCCCCGCTTCGAACTGCAGCAGCACGGTCATGCCCGCGAGCGCGGCAACGGCATAGATCAGATCACCCACGCACGTCCCCAGCCCCAGCCACACGCCTTGCATGAAACCGCGTTGCATGGCCAGGGTGATCATGGCGATGTTGGCGACACCGATGTCCAGGCACAGGGACAAGCTGAGGAGGAATCCATTCGAAAAGGGCATGGGAGACTCGGTCATGCAGGTTCAAGGGAAGGCGATTGTGCCTGAGCGCGTGATGCCCTGTTCAGATCTTTCGCGCATGAAACATCGCCTGAATACCCTCAAGCACCGAGCAGCACCCGCGCATAGCGCTCTCGATCGATGTTCGCCCCGCTCAGCACCACCGCCACACGCTTGCCGGCCTGACGCGCGCGCTCTTGCATCAACGCCGCCAGGGCCGCTGCGCCGGCACCTTCGGCGGTGTTGTGGGTGGCTTGGTGGTAAAGGCGCATGGCCTGGGCGACTTCATCGTCGGTGACGCGCACGATGCGTGCGGCGTGTTCATGAACCAGCGCGAAGGCATCAGGGTGCGGAACTCGGCAGGCCATGCCGTCGGCGAAGGTGTCGGCGGTCTCGGTAGTGACGATGCGTCCCTGCTCGAAGCTCTGGGCATAAGCATCGGCAGCACTGGAGACCACGCCGACGATCTGGGTCTTCAACCCCAGCAGGTTGCGCGCCTGGATCAGACCACAAATACCCGAACCCATGCCGATCGGCACGTAGACGCAATCCAGGTCTGCCACCGCATCGAACAGTTCCAGCGCATAGGTGGCCACGCCGCGCACCAGCTCCGGATGGAATGAAGGCACCATGGCGTAACCCAGCGACTCGGCAAGCCTGGCGGCTTCTTCGCGGGCCACATCGAAATCGACCCCGTGTTCCACCAATTCGGCGCCCAAGGCACGCATGGCGGCGTTCTTTTCTCGCGAGTTGCCTTCCGGCACTACGATCACCAGCGGCACCCCAGCCTGACGCGCCGCCAGCGCCATGCTCTGGCCATGGTTACCACGGGTGGCGGTGACCAGCCCTCGCGGTGGTTTGCCATTGGCCAACAGCGACCGCACATAGACCAGCCCGCCACGAACCTTGAAGGCACCGGTCGGTGCATGGTTTTCGTGCTTGACCCAGACCTTGCAACCCAAACGGTCGGCCAAAAGCGGCCAGGCATGCTGCGGTGTGGCGGGAACGTGCTGGTGGACGAAGTCGGCGGCTTCACGCAGGGCGGGCAGGTCGAACATGGACGATATTCCTTCATCAAAGGGAGATCGATCCTAAGCCCGACCCGACGCCGAGGTAAACCTTATCTGCCCACCGACAGTTTCAGCCCTGGCTGCAACCCTCACCCATGGCGCGATACTGGATGGTGTGTACCTGGCCCTGGTGGTCTTCGTAGGTCATGGTAGCAGGCACCACCTCGCAGACGTTGGGGATGGTCGACAGGCTGATCACCCGCTTGATGTCCAGGTTGGTGGAATAGTCGTACTGCTCGACTGCAGGTTGGTTGGTGGCGGTCTTGACCTCATCGGCGAAGGCGAGCGAGGACATACCGACCAGTGCGAGAATCAGTAAAGCTTTCATGAGAGGTTGGCCTTAAAAGCAATCAACTCGATTGACTTCATATGCCGTGAATGGCGCGGAGAAGTTGTCATCATTCCGAAGATGACACGAAGTACCGATCCCGTTTCGTACTGCCGGGGGATGTCTGAAAGTCTACTCCCCGCCTGGAATAGTTGAACCCCGAACTCGGACAATCACTCTTGCGAACCCTGCAACAATCTGCGAAAAAACGCCTCCACGAAAACCCTTGTCCACGCCCATGAATCCGCTCCATTGCAGCCCTCTGGGGCCCCTTGAACGTAAGCTACTCGATCATTTCTACCGCCAGCACGACTCTCGCATGCGCGCCGCGGGCGATGGCCAATGGTGGGTGGCACGGGCGGGAGGTATCGTCGCGGGCATGAGCCTGAGCCCCGTGGCCCAAGGGCACTGGCTCACAGGCCTGTTCGTTGCGCCAGCGTGGCGTGGCCAACAGGTCGCGTCCCAGTTGATCGAAGCGGCACTGCAGGTCACCTGCGGCCCGACCTGGTTGTTCTGCCATCCTGAT
The DNA here is from genome assembly GCF_900102675.1 of Pseudomonas guariconensis. Taxonomy (GTDB): domain Bacteria; phylum Pseudomonadota; class Gammaproteobacteria; order Pseudomonadales; family Pseudomonadaceae; genus Aquipseudomonas; species Aquipseudomonas guariconensis. Next base: position 35,438 of record NZ_FMYX01000008.1, on the reverse strand, counting down.
TTGGAGGCCTTCTACCAGCGCCAGGCCTTCACCCTGACAGATACGCTGCCCGAGGCACTGGCCTCACGGCTGGCGCGCTACCAGCGCAGCAAGCGTCTGGTGGCAATGGTGCGAGATCAGTCGTCACGTGCATCGAGCCCAGGGAACAGCACCTCGGTATAGCCGAACTTGCTGAAGTCCTGAATGCGCGACGGGTACAGCCGGCCGATCAGATGGTCGCATTCATGCTGCACGACACGGGCGTGGAAACCGTCGGCGAAGCGGTTGATCGGATTGCCATCGGGGTCGATGCCCTCGTAACGGATGTGCTTGAAGCGCGGCACCACACCGCGCAGCCCCGGCACCGACAGACAGCCTTCCCAGCCGTCCTCGACCTCCGGGGACAAGGGCGTGATCACCGGGTTGAGCAGGATGGTCTGGGGTACGGGTTCGGCATCCGGATAACGCTCGCTGCGCTCGAAGCCGAAGATCACCAGTTGCAGGTCGACGCCGATCTGCGGTGCGGCCAGGCCCACGCCGCCCACATGGCGCATGGTCTGGAACATATCGTCGATCAGCGCCTGCAACTGCTCGCTGCCGATCAGGTCCGCCGGTACCGGCGGGGCGATGCGCAACAAGCGTTCGTCGCCCATCTTGAGGATGTCACGGATCATCGGGGGTTCGGCTCACTCGGCTGGGGCTCGACAGGATGTTCATGGCCGAGCACGGTCAATGTCTCCTTGGAGGTATGACCTGCGGCTTCCTTCTCACCAGGGTTCTTGCCTTCGGCCGACATGTGCTCGATCACCGCGTTCATCTCGGCACCGAGCAGCAGCACGGCGGCGGAAATGTAAAAGTACAGCAGCAGGACGATGATTGCCCCGATACTGCCGTACATGGCGTTGTAATCGGCGAAGGTCTTTACATAGTAACCGAATGCCAGCGAAGCAATGATCCACACGACCACCGCCAATACCGAGCCTGGGGTGATGAAGCGAAACTCCTGCTTCACATCGGGCATGACGTAGTAGATCAGCGCCACCGCCACCATCATCAGAATGATGATCGCCGGCCAGCGCAGGATGGTCCAGACCGTGACGATGACCTCCTGCATGCCCACCTGGGCGGCGATCCACTCCATCACCTGCGGCCCTAGCACCATCAGCGCCGCCGCCGCCAGGAGCATACCGGCGATGCCGATGGTGTAAACCACCGACAGCGGGATGCGCTTCCAGACCGGCCGCCCTTCGGGTACGTCGTAGGCGGCGTTCATCGCGCTCATCATCAGGCGCACGCCGGCCGAAGCCGTCCACAGGGCGATGACGATACCCACCGAGAGCAGCCCCCCCTTTGACTGCTGCAGCTGGTCGATCACCGGATTGACCTGCTCCAGGGCCTGGGGCGGCAGCACCAGCTCCGACTGCAGGCGCAGCCAGGAGAAGAAGTCCGGCAGGTGCAGGAAACCGATCAGGGCGATGAGGAACAACAGGAAGGGGAACAACGAAAACAGCATTTGGTAGGCGAGCGCGGACGCATAAGTGGACATCTCGTCATCGAGAAACTCGCGGACGGTGCGCACCAGCACGCGGTGCAGGGGCAAACCGCGCAGGTTGGGGAAAAACATAGCGTCTCCTTTCGCTGCAGGATCGTGTCAGGTGAAGGCCAGCCAATCGGGCAGGCACGTTTCAATGATGCAAGTCTAATAGACCACATCAGACACGTTGCAGCTCAACGCCAGGCCACCAAAAGAAAACAGCTACAAATGCCTGTAGACCGACCGGGGCTGAACCGTAAGCGCCTTGCTGCTGGACCGGGCCGCTGCTCCCAGGCTTGTTTGCCCGCAGCCGGCCCCGCACAATACCAGGCCTTATCTCGCGTCAACCCGCAGGAACCTGCATGAAACTCGACAAACCCACCGCCATCGCCCGCCGTAACCAAGCGCTGGAGCGGCCGGTGCTCAACCGCGACAACACCCTGCTCGCGATCCTGGATCGCAAACGCAACCTGTGGTGGTTCGATGTGCCGACGGCGCTACTGCGCAAAGGCCAGCCCGACTGGGTCAACCTGCTGCTGCACACCCCCGAGACCGATGAGCTGCAGCACCTGAAAGTGCCGACCAACTTCCTGCGCGCTCACCAGGAGCAGATGGAAGTCCGTCATCCAGGCAAGCGGCGCTCGACCATCAGCCTGGCCCTGAGCGCCGACCGTGACTCGCTGCTGCGCGACACCCGCCCCGGTGGCGAGCAGCTGGACTTCACGCCCTTCCTGCAGGGTTGATCAGGCCCGTTCGATGCGATCGTCAAGGATGACGATGCGGCCTTGCTTGTAGAGGGCGCCGATCGCTTTCTTGAAGTTGCCCTTGCTGACATTGAACAGTCGGCTGATCACTTCAGGGTCGCTCTTGTCGCACACCTCGAGCATCCCGCCCGCAGCCTCCAGGCGCGCCATGATCTGCTCGGGCAGGCTGTCGACCAGGACCTTGCCCACCGGCTGCAAGCTCAGGGCGATCTTGCCGTCGTGGCGCACTTCCTTGATGTAACCCTTCTCATGCATGCCCGAACGCAGGAACTTGAACACCTCGTTCTTGTGGATCAAGCCCCAGTGGCGGTTGTTGATGATCGCCTTGAAGCCCATGGGCGTCTGCCCGGCCACCAGCAGTTCCACCGGCTGGCCGGCCTGGTAGTCGGCAGGGGTGCGATCGAGGTAGCGGTCCAGGCGTGCGGTGGCGGTGATGCGACGGGTACGTTTGTCCAGGTAGACGTGCACCACGCAGTAGTCGCCGATCTTCAGCGGACGCGACTCTTCCGAATAGGGCATCAACAGGTCCTTGGACAGCCCCCAGTCGAGGAAGATGCCCGCGCCGTTGATGTCCTTGACCTTGAGACTGGCGAACTCACCGACCTGTACCTTGGGCTTTTCGGTGGTGGCGATCAGCTGGTCTTCGCTGTCGAGGTAGATGAACACATTGAGCCAGTCGTCGATCTCGGCGTCGACGTCCTTGGGGATGTAGCGCTTGGGCAGCAGGATCTCGCCATCCGCACCGCCATCCAGGTACAGGCCGAAGTCCGTGTATTTCACGATTTGCAAACTGTTGTAACGCCCAAGCAAAGCCATTTACGAAGATCCTCAAGACAAGGCGGCTATTCTACACCTGAACAGCCTTCGCCGCCTGGCCGTCCGTGCCCAGGAACCGACGGAGCTCCCTTGCGTCTACTGCCTGGCAAGCTCCAGCAAGGATTCGCCCATGCCCGTCACCCTACGCCCTGTGTTCATCATCGTCCTGTGCCTGACCTTGGCAGTGGCCGCCTGCAGCCGCATCGACCTGGCCTACCGCAACCTCGACGTGCTGGTGCCCTGGTCCCTGGATGACTACCTGAACATGAACCGCCAGCAGAAAACCTGGCTCGATGAGCGTCTCAAGCAGCACCTGGCCTGGCATTGCAAGACGCAATTGCCCGGCTACCTGGAGTGGCTCGACCAGATCCGCCAGATGGTCGTCACCGACCAAGTCACCGACCAGGCACTATTGCAGCGCACCACCGAAGCTCGCCAGGCCATCGGCCGGGTCGCCGAGGCGATCACCCCCTCCGCCACCCAGCTGTTGCGTGGCATGAGCGACGAGCAGGTCGCGCAGATGCGCCAGGCCTTTCTTGATGACATCCGCGAGCGCCAGGCCAACTATGTCGAGACGCCCCTGCCCAAGCAGATCAACGACCGCGCCAAACGCATGGAAAAGCGCCTCGAACCCTGGCTGGGCGAACTCAACGCGTCCCAACGCCTGCGCGTGCTGACCTGGTCCCAGGCCCTCGGCGACCAGAATCGTCAGTGGATCGCCAACCGCGCCCACTGGCAGCAGCAACTGGTGCTGGTCATGGCTCAGCGCGACACGCCCGCCTTCGAGCCCCGCATCGCGCAGTTGCTGCAACGCAAGGAGAGCCTATGGAGCCCGGAATACCGCATTGCCTTCCAGCATTCCGAACAACAGGCCCGCAGCCTGCTGGTGGACCTGATGAAGCAGAGCACCCCGGTACAACGGCAGTACCTCCAGGAACGGCTGAGCAAGGTGCGCAACGACTTCACCGAACTCAAGTGCATGAAGGGGTAGCACCTTTGCGCTGTCGCCAGCCTCCAGATCAGGCTGTAGCGCCTGGCGACAACCTGCGATGGGCTCTAAGCCAGCCTCAAACGCTCACCGCGCCTTGCGCCGATACGGAAACACGTCGATGACCTTCCCGTCACGGATCGTCGCCTGCAGCCCCTTCCAGTAATCGGCGTCATACAGCTCGCCATGCAACCGGCTGAACAGCCGTCGCTGGCCGATGTCGGCGAACAGAAACGGCGGAAACTCCTCCGGAAACACATCGTGCGGCCCGATCGAATACCACGGTTCGCCGGACATCTCGTCCTCCGGATAACGCGGCGGCGGGATATGCCGGAAGTTCACCTCGGTCAGGAAGCTGATCTCGTCGTAGTCATAGAACACCACCCGACCATGACGGGTGACGCCGAAATTCTTGAGCAGCATGTCACCAGGAAAGATGTTCGCCGCCGCCAGTTGCTTGATCGCCAGGCCGTAGTCCTCCAGCGCTTCCAGCACTTGGGCTTCACTGGCCTGTTCCAGGTAAAGATTGAGCGGCGTCATGCGCCGTTCGGTCCAACAGTGACGGATCAGCACTGTGTCGCCTTCAAGCTTGACGGTCGAGGGTGCCACCTCCAGCAGCTCGGCCAGGCACTGCGCTTCGAACTTGGCCTTGGGGAAACGGAAATCGGCGAATTCCTGGGTATCGGCCATGCGCCCGACCCGATCGACGCTTTTGACCAGACGGTACTTGTCGATCACCGTGGCCCTGTCCACGGTCTTGGACGGCGAGAAGCGGTCCTTGATGATCTTGAACACAGTATTGAAGCCGGTCAGGGTGAACACGCTCATCACCATGCCACGCACCCCAGGCGCCATGACGAAGCGATCCTCGGTACTGGCCAAGTGATTGATCAACGCACGGTAGAACTCGGACTTGCCGTGTTTGTAGAAGCCGATCGAGGTGTACAGCTCCGCGATGTGCTTGCCCGGCAGGATGCGCTTGAGGAAATTGACGAACTCCGCCGGCACCGGCACATCGACCATGAAATACGAGCGGGTGAAGGAGAAGATGATCGACACCTCGGCTTCATCGGTGATCACCGCATCCGCCTCGATGCCATGGCCCTCGCGGTGCAACAGCGGAATCACCAGCGGCCACTGCTCATCCGGCGTGTACAGCCGCCCCACCAGGTAGGCGCCCTTGTTGCGGTAGAGCACCGGTGAGAACAGCTCGACGGCCAGCGAGGGATCCTTGCAGACCCAATCGGGCAAGCATTCGCGCAGTTGCTGCTCAAGACGTGCTACGTCCCCGTCCAGGTCGCCATAGGGCACATTGAACGGGTAGTCGGCAAAGATCGAGCGCAACAGGCTCCGGACGCTGCCGTCAGGCTGATAGATACGAGTCTGTGCAGCCCGCTCATGTCCGCGCATCGACGGCCGGGTGGTATGGATGAACATGCAGCCATCGCTGATCAGGTCGTGGCTGAACAGGCTGCAGAAGATCGAGTTGTACCAAGTCTCGGCCAACTCATCGTCAAGGCGCGGGTCGATCAGGCGGATATAGGCATTCTTCACCAGCGGCCATTGCTCGACATCCAGCAGTACCGCCTCGGCAAAGCCATCGCGCAGCCAACCATTGACCTGGGCGACCTTTTCTTCATAGAGATTGATGCGTGCCGCCGCAGCCTGCTGGATCTGCTGCCACAGCGCCTGTTCGAAGCGCTCGCGCGCGCCCAGGGTGATGCGCCGGAAATGTTCGCGGTAGTCGTCGAAACCATCGAGGATCATCCGGGCGATCTCGGCCGCCGGCCATGACTGGGACATGCAGGGGACTCCATGCGGGGGTTCAACACGCAAGCTTAGTTGCCCCTGCTTTCGTCGTGCCCTTTTCACAGGCAAACCCGCTCTTGCAGGACAATCGCCGCCCTGTGAGCGGGTACCCATGAAAGGCCACGGACAAATTCACACAGCAAGAAAGGACAAGAACCGCGCTCAGTCGATGGCGTACACTCGCGCCCTTGCCGATTGCTGGAGACCGCTGTGAGCCCCATCGCCCTTGCCCGCCTGCTGACCCTTGCCGCTGTCTGGGGGGCGAGCTTCCTGTTCATGCGCATCATCGCGCCGGAACTCGGTACCGTGCCGACAGCGTTCTTTCGCGTCTCGATCGCGTGTTTGGGTCTGATCGCCATTCTCGCCGCGGCGCGGGTGCGCTGGGACTTCAACGGCAAGCTTGGCGCCTGTCTGGTATTGGGGATGATCAACTCCGGGATCCCGGCCACCTTCTATTCAGTGGCCGCGCAGGTGCTGCCAGCCGGCTACTCAGCCATTTTCAACGCCACCACGCCGCTGATGGGTGTGCTGATCGGCGTGCTTTGCTTCCGCGAGCCCATGACCCTGGCCAAGCTGTGCGGCATATTCCTGGGGCTGTTCGGCGTCGGCATCCTCAGCGGTGCGGGCCCGGTGGCGTTGGATCTAGCCTTGTTGCAAGGTGCCCTGGCCTGTCTGGCCGCGACCACCTGCTATGGCTTTGCCGGGTTCCTTGCGCGACGTTGGGTGAGCGATCTGGATAGTCGGTTGTCGGCCTTGGGCAGCATGCTCGGCGCGACCTTGCTGCTGATGCCGGTGTTCGCCTGGAGTGCCCTCACCCAGCCACCGGCCAGCTGGGGCGGTTGGCCGGTGTGGCTGTCATTGCTGGGCCTGGGCCTGCTGTGCACGGCGTTCGCCTACATCCTGTACTTCCGCCTGCTGGCCGAGATCGGACCGGTCAAGGCCAGTACCGTGACCTTCCTGATTCCGGTATTCGGCGTCCTGTGGGGCGCCTGGCTGCTGGACGAGCCGCTGTCGATGGCGCATCTCTATGGTGGAGTGCTGATCGGTGTGGCCTTGTGGCTGGTGCTGCGTCCGGCCAAAAAATAGGGCCATGGCCCTTTCGCGGGGCAAGGCCCTGTCCCTTTTGAAATGGCGTACACCCATTCGCGAAGAGGGCCGCAAAGCGGCCCTCGGTGCATCAGGCTTCAGCCGTACGCAACACCGGCTTGCGGAACACGAACAGCAGCCCGACGACGATCAACCCCATGCCCAGCAGGCTGAGCGGTGCCAGACGATTGCCGAAGATCAGATAATCCATCACGGCAGTCACCGCAGGCACCAGGTAGAACAGGCTTGTGACATTGACCAGGTTGCCACGGGCGATCAGGCGATACAGCAGCAAAGTCGCCAACAGCGAGACCACCAGCCCCATCCATGCCAGCGCACCGATGAAGCTTGCACTCCATTGCACCTGGAGCGGCTGAAATGGCGCGAACACTGCGCACAAGGCAAAGCCGGCTATGTACTGTAACGGCAAGGTACCCATGGGGTTGTCGGTGATGCGCTTTTGCAGGATCGAGCCCAACGTCATGCTGGCCAGCGCCAGCAGGGCGAACAGCATCCCAGCCAGGGATACCCCGCCCAGGTTGAGGCCTTGGTAGACCACCATCACCAGCCCCCCAATCCCCAAGCCAAGCCCGAACAGCCGGCTCCAGGAACGCTGGCGCTCCATCAGCACAACGGTAAGGATCGGTTGAACACCCATGACCGTGGCCATGATTCCAGGGGTGACGTGGGTGTTGAGCGCAAGCAGATAGAAGATCTGGTAAGCGCCCAACAACACGCAACCGGTACCCAGGGCGCGCAGCACGGCACCACGACCACACGGCCAGCGCAGCCCCAGCAGTGGGCTGACCATCAGCAGGCCGGCAAGCGCCAGGGCCGAGCGTAGCAGGAGGAAGGCAAAGGGGCTGGCCTGGGCAAGGCCAAGCTTGGAGACGATCGCCCCGCTGCTCCACAGCAGGACGAACAGGCTGGTCGTGGCCGCCGAGGCCACGGATGCTTTGGAAAAGACAGACATGTATTGCCACCTGTATAGGGCAAATGAGCCGAACGGCAGGCTGTCGCGTTAGCGAGGGAGGTAGCCGACCGTGTTCAGTAGGTTGCGAGCGTGATGGGAGGCGGCCAGAGGCCGATCAGCCCAGCACCACTGCGCAAGGAGGCGGAGCTACGCCGCCTACCACGCCACTGACAGGTGGTGGGTAATGACTGATCATGGCCGGCTGCTGACTGCCACGCACAACCACGCCCGCGACAGGCGCGAGGACGACAGCTGTGATGGAAGGGATGGCAGGCATGATCGGGTCTTCGGAGAAGAGAATGTTTCGGAATATAACGGCGAATCCTGGGCCGGGCAATAGCTGCATTCTGGATTGGCAGATCAGGCCCTTTCGCCGGTAAACCCGCTTCCGCACGTTCCAGGTTGAGCCGGTGGGAGTGAAAAACCCGCTCTCAAGGTTTGCGCTGAGCCTGTGAGAGCGGGTTTACCGGCGAATGCGATGACAGGTGATTCAGAACAGCCAACGGTACAGCAGATACGCCACCACCACCGCCAGCACTGGCCGCAGGATGCGGTAGGCCTTGGGATTTGCGCGCTTGAACTGCTTCACGCGGGTGCTGATCTTGTTGCTGAAGCGCTTGCTCCAGGCATAGGCCTGGTTGATCCCGCCCACGCGCTCGTCATCGGTGTTCTGCGGCGCAGTGGCGCGGCCCAGGAAGGCGCTGACCTTGCGGTTGATGCGGGTCATCAAAGGGCTGCTGAGCGGGCGCTCGATGTCACAGAACAGAATCACGCGGGTTACGTCGGTTTCGTTCTTCACCCAGTGCACATAGGTCTCGTCGAACATCACGTCCTCACCGTCGCGCCAGGCGTAGGGCTGGCCGTCGACGTAGATGCGGCAATTGTCAGAATTCGGAGTAGACAGGCCCAGGTGATAACGCAGGGAGCCGGCAAACGGATCGCGGTGCGGGTTCAGATGGCTGCCACCGGGCAGCAAGGCGAACATGGCGCCCTTGACATTGGGGATGCGGCTGACCAGTTCGACGGTCTTGGGGCAGAGCATTTCGGCCGAGGGCAGCGGCTTGTCGTACCACTTCAGGTAGAAGCGCTTCCAGCCCTTCTTGAAGAACGAGCCGAAGCCTGCGTCATTGTCCTTTTCCGCGGCACGAATGTAGCCCTCGTCGAACAGGCGCATGGCCTCTTCGCGGATCACTTCCCAGTTGTCCTTGAGCACATCGAGCTCGGGAAACCGCTGACGGTCCAGGTAAGGCTTGGACGGCACGCCGGAAAACAGGTACATCAGGCTGTTATAAGGTGCGAACAGCGCCGAATGATTGACGAACTGGCGCAGCACGGGAAGACGTGCCTTGCCGCGCAGGTGCACGAACAGCACACTGGAGAAGAACACCAGCAGGACACCTGCCTTGGCGGCGAAGGAAAAGGTCATGCAACACTCCTTGGAGAAGAAACCAGGCCGTGGCCTGCTCCATTCAAAATCATCCGGCCATCATAAACCCATCTGCCCCTGGTAAAAACCTCCAGGGACGCAGTGCAGTTTTCAGGATCTTGCAACAAAGAGTGCTGCCCGGCATTGCTCCGGATCAGCGGTGCATCAGAAAAGCGGGGCCGCCACACGGCCCCGGTATCGCCAGGACCGCGTGTTACTGCTGGTTTTCCTGTTCGGTGAACAAGTCACTGAACAGCATGCTCGACAGGTAACGCTCGCCCGAATCCGGCAGAATCACCACGAGCGTCTTGCCCTGCATCTCGGGCTTCTCGGCCAGGCGCACGGCGGCAGCCATCGCCGCGCCACAGGAAATACCGCAGAGAATGCCCTCTTCCTGCATCAGGCGCAGGGCCATGGCCTTGGCCTCGTCGTCGGTGACGGTCTCGACCTGGTCGACGATGGACAGGTCAAGGTTCTTCGGCACGAAACCTGCGCCGATGCCCTGGATCTTGTGCGGGCTTGGCTTGAGCTCTTCACCCGACAGAGTCTGGCTGATCAACGGCGAGGCCACCGGCTCCACCGCCACTGACAGGATCGACTTGCCCTGGGTGTGCTTGATGTAACGCGAAACCCCGGTAATGGTACCGCCGGTGCCGACGCCCGCCACCAGGACGTCTACCGCGCCATCGGTGTCGTTCCAGATTTCCGGACCGGTGGTCTTTTCGTGAATCGCCGGGTTGGCGGGGTTATCGAACTGGCCCGGCAGGAAGTAGTTGGCCGGGTCGGAGGCGACGATTTCGTTGGCTTTCTCGATCGCGCCCTTCATGCCCTTGGCCGGGTCGGTCAGCACCAGTTCGGCCCCCAGCGCCTTGAGCACCTTGCGCCGCTCCAGGCTCATGGATGCAGGCATCGTCAATACCAGCTTGTAGCCACGGGCAGCGGCGACGAAGGCCAGGCCAATGCCGGTGTTGCCCGAGGTGGGCTCGACGATGGTCATGCCCGGCTTGAGCTTGCCGCTGCTCTCGGCGTCCCAGACCATGCTCGCGCCGATCCGGCACTTGACCGAATAGCCTGGGTTGCGTCCTTCGATCTTGGCCAGGATGGTCACACCACGCGGAGCGATGCGGTTGATCTGCACCAACGGCGTATTGCCGATGGAGTGGGCGTTGTCTGCGTAGATGCGGCTCATGGCAGGAGTCCTTGAACTTTGTAGGAGCAGGGAAAGCTTCAAGGGTAAGCCTGCCCCGGGGGGCAGTAAAGCCCGTTCGAACTCCCCACAGGCCATAGCGGTCAACCGGACAACCTGCCCCGGAGAGCCCTCGATGAAAGCTCGCTATCGTTGGCCGCTGATAGGCCTGGCCAGCCTGGTCGCGCTGTTGCTGGCCCTGCACCTGGCCCTGCCCTACCTGGTCCGTGACTACCTCAACGACCGGCTCGCGGACATGGGCGACTACCGCGGGCACATCACCGACGTGGACTTGGCCTGGTGGCGCGGGGCCTACCAGATCAATGAGCTGAAGATCGTCAAGACCAGCGGCAAGGTACCGGTGCCGTTTCTCGATGCCCCGCTGATCGACCTCTCGGTGAGCTGGCGTTCGCTGTGGTACGACCATGCCGTGGTCGCCGAGGTCGTCTTCGTGCACCCAGAGCTCAATTTCGTCGACGGTGGCAACAAGCAGAACTCCCAGACCGGCCAGGGTACCGACTGGCGCCAGCAGCTAGAAAAACTGCTGCCCATCACTCTCAACGAGGTGCGCATCGAAAACGGCACCCTGACCTTTCGCAACTTCAATTCCAAACCGCCTGTCGATCTGAAGGCCACCCAGTTGGACGCGAGCATCCGCAACCTGACCAACGTACGCGACGAAAAAGGCCGCCGCGACGCCCATTTCGACGGCACAGCGCGGCTGCTGGGCGATGCCCGGGTGGAAAGCCGTGCCACTTTCGACCCGTTCAGCGATTTCGACGATTTCGAGTTTCGCCTGCGCGCGACCGGTATCCAGCTGCGCCGGCTCAATGATTTCGCCAGTGCTTACGGCAAGTTCGACTTCAATGCAGGCCATGGCGATCTGGTGATCGAAGCCCAGGCCGAGAAAGGCCGTCTGCACGGGTACATCAAGCCTCTGCTGCGGGATGTGGATGTGTTCAATTGGCAGCAGGACGTGGAAGACAAGGACAAAGGCTTCTTCCGTTCGATCTGGGAAGCGCTGGTCGGCGCCAGCGAAACGGTGCTCAAGAATCAGCCTAAGAACCAGTTCGCCACCCGCGTGGAGCTGAGCGGTAGCGTGCACCAGCGCAACATCAGCGCCTTCGAGGCGTTCCTGCAGATCCTGCGCAACGGCTTTATCCAGGCATTCAATGCACGCTACGAACAACCGCCGCCCGATTCCGACTGAAGCGGGGCGCGACGCACCATTCAGAGACTGAATGACCAGTCTGCGTTTTCTCTCGCCTGGGCCCGCGTTATAGTCGCTGGCAATGACAAACACGTATCGCCTCTTTCACGGGTGAATCCGCTGCCACAGGGCCAGCGTCACCGCTTCCTGTGGGAGTGGTCTGCCCGCGAAAGGGTCTTGAATGACACCCCGCAGAGGATCGGTTCATGAAGTTCGAAGGCACCCGCGACTACGTCGCCACAGACGACCTGAAGCTGGCGGTCAACGCAGCCATCACCCTGGAGCGCCCGCTGCTGGTCAAGGGTGAACCGGGCACCGGCAAGACCATGCTCGCCGAACAGCTCGCCGCCTCCTTCGGCGCCCGCCTGATCACCTGGCACATCAAATCCACCACCAAGGCCCACCAAGGCCTCTACGAATACGACGCGGTCAGCCGCCTGCGCGATTCGCAACTGGGTGTGGACAAGGTCCATGACGTGCGCAACTACCTGAAAAAGGGCAAGCTCTGGGAGGCTTTCGAGGCCGAAGAACGTGTGATCTTGCTGATCGACGAGATCGACAAGGCCGACATCGAGTTCCCCAACGACCTGCTGCAGGAACTCGACAAGATGGAGTTCTACGTCTACGAGATCGACGAGACGATCAAGGCCAAGCAACGTCCGATCATCATCATCACCTCCAACAACGAGAAGGAACTGCCCGACGCCTTCCTGCGCCGCTGCTTCTTCCACTACATCGCCTTCCCCGACCGCGACACCCTGCAGCGCATCGTCGACGTGCACTTCCCCAACATCAAGCAGTCGCTGGTCAGTGAAGCGCTGGATGTGTTCTTCGACGTGCGCAAGGTGCCGGGCCTCAAGAAAAAGCCATCCACCTCCGAGCTGGTCGACTGGCTCAAACTGTTGATGGCCGACAACATCGGCGAAGCCGTGCTGCGCGAGCGCGACCCGACCAAGGCTATTCCGCCGCTGGCCGGCGCCTTGGTCAAGAACGAGCAGGACGTGCAACTGCTCGAGCGCCTGGCCTTCATGAGCCGGCGCGGCAACCGCTGACAGGAGCCGGCCATGCTGCTCAATCTGTTCAACGAAATGCGCGCGGCCAAGGTGCCGGTGTCGGTGCGCGAACTGCTCGACCTGCTCAATGCCTTGCAGCAGCGGGTGGTGTTCGCCGACATGGACGAGTTCTATTACCTGGCGCGGGCCATCCTGGTGAAGGACGAGCGGCATTTCGACAAGTTCGACCGGGCCTTCTCCGCCTACTTCAAGGGCCTGGAGAATCTCGACCGACACCTGGAGGCGTTGATCCCCGAAGATTGGCTGCGCAAGGAGTTCGAGCGCTCGCTCAGTGACGAGGAACGTGCGCAGATCCAGTCCCTGGGCGGGCTGGACAAGCTGATCGAGGAATTCAAGAAACGCCTTGAAGAACAGAAGGAACGTCACGCCGGCGGCAACAAATGGATCGGCACCGGCGGTACCAGCCCATTCGGCTCCGGCGGCTACAACCCCGAAGGCATCCGCGTGGGCGAGGCCGGCAAACGCCAGGGCAAGGCGGTCAAGGTATGGGACCAGCGCGAATACAAGAACCTCGACGACCAGGTCGAACTGGGCACACGCAACATCAAGCTGGCTTTGCGTCGCCTGCGCAAGTTCGCCCGCGAAGGCGCTGCCGAGGAACTGGACATCGATGGCACCATCGACCACACCGCACGGGATGCAGGGCTGCTGAACATCCAGATGCGCCCGGAGCGGCGCAACACGGTCAAGCTGCTGTTGCTGTTCGACATTGGCGGCTCCATGGACGCCCACGTCAAGGTCTGCGAGGAGCTGTTCTCCGCGTGCAAGACCGAGTTCAAGCACATGGAGTACTACTACTTCCACAACTTCGTCTACGAGTCGGTGTGGAAGAACAACCTGCGCCGTACATCGGAGCGCTTCTCCACCTTCGACCTGCTGCACAAGTATGGCGACGACTACAAAGTGGTATTCGTCGGCGATGCGGCCATGGCGCCTTACGAGATCACCCAGCCGGGCGGTAGCGTGGAGCATTGGAACGAGGAAGCCGGGTACGTGTGGATGCAGCGTTTCATGGAGAAGTTCAGGAAGATCATCTGGATCAATCCGTATCCCAAGCAGGCCTGGGACTACACCGCCTCCACCCATCTGGTGCGCGAGCTGATCGAAGACAAGATGTACCCGCTGACCTTGCAGGGGCTGGAAGACGGGATGCGTTACCTGTCCAAGTAATGGCGTCGCCCGTTTCGCGGGTAAACCCGCGCCCACAGGTGCAGCACATCCATTGCGGACTGTGCTGCACCTGAGCAACTGCCCTGCATAGGCCCGTCGCAGGTCAGCCCGCACCTACCGGCTTAAGTACGTACCTTGTGCAAGCCGGGGTCCGGCGCTCCGATTGACCCGCCAGAGGGCCGGCAGCCTCACCGCCAACGTTGCAGATAAGCCTGCTGCTGCTGCCAGGCCAGCTCCTGCACCACCGCCCTGAAGCGCACCACCGCCCCGGGCAGGCACTGCGCCAGTTGCGCCAGCGCCAGGGGCGTCAGCGCTCCAAGCCGTGGATACCCACCAATGGTCTGCCGGTCATTGAGCAGCACGATCGGCTGCCCGTCCGGCGGCACCTGCACGGCGCCCAAGGGGATACCCTCCGAAATCATCGGCGCGCTCTGGTAGACCAACTGCGGCCCGAGCAGGCGCATACCCATGCGGTCGGCGCGGCTGTCCAGGGTCCACTCACGATTGAACGCCTCGAACAAGCTGGTGCCACTGAATGCGCCGATCTGTGCGCCCATGACCAGCTCCAGTTCGGGCTTTTGCGGGTAGGTCGGACGCAAATGCTGCGCCACTTCACGCAAGGCAGGCGCCCCCTTGGCGAACGACAAAACTTGCCCTTTGGCCAGCGCCTTCCCTCGCCCATCGAGGCCGCCGAGCGCCTCGCGTGCCACGGTCGCGCAACTGCCCAATACCGTCTCGGCCTGGAACCCGCCAGGCGCTGCCACGTAAGCCCGCGCGCCTTGCCGAGGTTGGCGAAGACTCAGACGCTGGCCCTTGCCCAAACGCAAGCTGCGCCAGGGCTGGACAGGCTGATCGTCGACACGCGCATCCAGATCTCCACCGGCCAGGGCCAAGGTGCAATCGTCCTCGGCGACCAGCGTGAAGCCCCCCAGCGTCACCTCCACCACCGGCGCATCCAGCGCATTGCCCAGTAGCCAGTTGGCCCAGTACATCGCCACCCAATCCAACGCCCCACCCTGGGTCACGCCTAGGTGGCGTACGCCGAAACGCCCGGCATCCTGCAACTGACACAGCGCGGTGCTGGACTCGATCGTCAATCGCTTCATGCCAGGGCCTCCAACGGGCTGTCGTCGCCGCCCAATGCCATGAACTGCTCGTGAGACACCGCCACGAAACGCACCCGATCACCTGGTTGCAGCAGGCTGTAACCCTCACGTGCGTGGTCGAACAAGCGCACCGGGGTGCGGCCGATCAGGTTCCAGCCGCCTGGCGAGACCGCCGGGTAGGCGGCGGTCTGGCGCTCGGCGATGCCCACGCTGCCCGCTGCCACGCGCTTGCGCGGGGTACTCAGGCGTGGGCTGGCCAGGCGTTCGTCCACCAAGCCCATGAAACCGAACCCCGGCGCGAAACCCAGGGCAAATACCGGGTACTCCCGCTCGCTGTGCAGGCCGATCACCTCCGCCTCGCTCAGGCCGCTGCGGGCAGCCAGCACCGGCAGCTCCGGCCCGACGCTGGCGTGGTACCAGACCGGGATCTCATGGCGACGCCCGGTGTTGCCCGCATCCGGCTGCAAATCCGCCAATGCCTGGTCGATCAGCGCGCGCGCCTGCCCAGGTGCCTGCTCGAACTGCACCATCACGGTGGTATAGGAGGGGACCAAATCCACCAGCCCCGCCCCGAAGGCTGTGCGCAGGCGCTGGCTGGCAGCCAGGATCCACGGCATGTTGGCCTCATCGATGACGTCGAACAGGCGCACCATCAAGCTGTCGATGGCCACCACCTCGATGCATGGATTCATGGCTGCTCCAAGGCGTCGAGGGCCTGGCGGATCTGCCGCACGGCCGCCACGGAGCTGTCATTGTCGCCATGCACGCAGAGGGTACCGGCATCCAGTTGCACAGCACTGCCGTCATCGGCCACCAGCGCCTCACCACGGGCCAGGCGCAAGGCCTGCTCGATCACCAAGGCCGGGTCGTGATGCACCGCGCCGGGCAGGCGCCGGGAAACCAGATGACCGCTAGCGGTATAGGCCCGGTCGGCAAAGGCCTCGAACCACAACGGCACACCGATCGCCTCGCCCAGGGCGCGTGCGGCGCTGTCGTCGGCGGTGGCCATCAGCATCACCGGCAGTCCCGTATCATAGGCGGCCACGGCCTCGAGTACTGCGCGCAGCTTGAGTGGGTCGGCCATCATGTCGTTGTACAGCGCGCCATGGGGTTTGACGTAGGCCACGCGGCTGCCCAGCACCTTACAGATCCCCTCCAGCGCGCCGATCTGGTAATGCAGCAGGTCTCGGATCTCCTCGTTGCTGCACGCCATGGAGCGGCGGCCGAAACCGACCAGGTCCGGGTAAGCCGGGTGCGCGCCGATGGTCACGCCGTGCTCCAGTGCCAGGGCCACGGTGCGGCGCATGGTGCCGGGGTCGCCTGCGTGGTAGCCGCAAGCGATGTTGGCGCAATCGATGTAAGGCATCACCTCGGCGTCCAGGCCCATGCGCCAACTGCCGAAACTCTCGCCCATGTCGCAATTGAGAAGCAGGCGTTTCACCGGTCGAACTCTCTTGTGGTTGTTCATGTGCCTACCTTACCGTGCCTGGAGTTCTTTGCCGCGTGTTTCAGGCAGGCTCAGGGCCGCGAGGATCACCACACCGTAGGACACCGCGGCAAAACCACCAATGCCCAGGCCCAAAGGCACTTTCTGGCTGAGCATGCCGATCAGCAGCGGGAAGAACGCAGCGATGGCGCGCCCCACGTTGTAGCAAAAGCCCTGCCCCGAACCGCGAATGCGGGTGGGGAACAGCTCGGTCAGGAAGGCCCCCATGCCGCTGAAGATGCCCGAAGCGAAGAACCCCAGCGGAAAACCCAGCCACAGCATGACGCCGTCACTGACCGGGATCTGGGTATAAAGCAGCACGATGACGAACGAGCCGACAGCGAACAGGATGAAGTTCTTCTTGCGACCCAGCAGATCGGTCAGGTACGCGCTGATCACATAACCCACGTAGGAGCCGACGATGACCATGGCCAGGTAGCCGCCGGTGCCCAGCACGCTCAGGCCACGCTCGTTCTTGAGGAAGGTCGGAAGCCAAGAGGTGATCGCGTAGTAACCGCCCAAGGCGCCGGTCGTCAGCAGCGAGGCGCGCAGGGTGGTCCAGAGCATGCCTGGGGCGAAGATTTCATAAAAATGCGACGGCGCCTGGGCCTTTTCCACAGCCTTGGCTTGGCGGTAGACCTCCGGGTCCTTGACCAGGCGGCGGACGAAGATCACGAACACTGCCGGCACGATGCCCAGCAGGAACAGCGCCCGCCAGGCCTGCTCCGGCGGCAGGAAGGAGAACAGCAACGCATAGAGGATCGCCGTCAATCCCCAGCCGATGGCCCAGCCGGACTGCACCATGCCCACGGCCTTGCCACGGTCCTGGGCGCGGATCACCTCACCGATCAGCACCGCGCCGGCCGTCCACTCGCCGCCAAAGCCGAAGCCCATCAGGGTCCGGGCGATCAGCAGTTGCTCATAGCTCTGGGCGAAGCCGCACAGGAAAGTGAAGAAGGCGAACCACAGCACGGTCAGTTGCAGGGTGCGCACCCGGCCGATGCGGTCGGAGAGAATGCCGGCAATCCAGCCGCCCAGGGCCGAGGCGATCAGGGTGCTGGTATGGATCAGCCCAGCCTCGGCGGTGGTGATGCCCCACATCAGGATCAACGTGGGGATGACGAAACTCAGCATCTGGGTGTCCATGCCATCGAGGCCGTAGCCGATCTTGCAACTCCAGAAGGTGCGTCGTTGCTGACGGTCGATGTCGCGGTACCAGGCGAAGGGGCCGTTGGACGGCCGGGGGGAAGCCTGCTGCTGCACGCCGGTTGGGTTCATGATTGCCTCGGCTTGTTGGTATTGTTCTCTGGGCGACGCGTTGCGTCGCGGCCTGGGCGTCATTGTTCAGAGGCCGTGCGCTGGGCGTCCAACGATAAAAACCGCCGGTCTGGAACAAGAAAAACTGATCATGAACCTTCGCTTCCTCGAAACCTTCGTCTGGGTTGCCCGGCTCAAGAGCTTTCGCCTCACCGCCGAGAAGCTCTTCACCACCCAGGCCTCGGTGTCCAGCCGCATCGCCGCGCTGGAGGCGGACCTGGGCGTGAAGCTGCTGTTGCGCGATTCGCGCGGAGTCAGCCTGACACCGGAGGGCAGCAAGGTGCTCGAATATGCCGAGCGCATGCTCGACACCGCCAAGGCCATGAAACAGTCGCTGGACACTGACCGGGCCAAGGTCGGGCGGATCCGCATCGGCGTGATGGATACGGTCATCCACACCTGGATGAGTGCCCTGGTGGCCGAACTGACCGAGCGCTACCCGCAGGTAGAGATCGAACTGGTGGCCGACACGGCCCTGAACCTGCGCGAGCAGCTGCAGAAGGGCTTTCTCGACGTGATCCTGCAGACCGACCTGCTGCGCCAGGAGTCGATCCGCAGCCTGGACCTGGCACGCTACCCCATGGGCTGGATCGTTGCCGCGGGCTCGACCCAGCAGCATGACTATGCCTCGCTGGCCGAGCTTGCCCGCGAACGGATCATCACCTTCTCGAAGAACTCGCGCCCGCACCAGGAGGTGCTCAGCCTGCTGCAGGCGGCCGGCGCCGAGACACCTCGTTTGAATTGCGTGAATTCAGTGGCAGCCATCACCCGCCTGCTGCGCGATGGCTTCGGCATCGGCGCCCTGCCCCCGGCGCTGGTCGATGCCGAACTTGCCCGCGGCGAGTTGGTGCTGCTGGGTGGCTTGCAGCCACCGCCGAGCCTTGAGCTGGTGGTGGCCTGGCAGACCGGGGTGGAGCTGGTGGAAGAAGTGGTGAGCCTGTGTCGGCAAGTGCTGGAGCGCTACGCGCAGGATGCGGGGGAGCAGCGGATCGTGCTGGTCTGAATCGACGGCGGTGTCATCTACAAGGGCAAACCCGCTCCCACAGGCACGCCGCTGAACGTGAAGTTTGCCCCGGCCCTGTGGGAGCGGGTTTCCCGCGGGCCTTAGCGCCAGCTCTCTTTGACGGCCGTGCGACGCCCGCCAAGCGCCACCCAACCAAGCCCCAGCAACAGGCTTTCGATCACCAACGCCAGCACGAAGCCGGCGCCCAAACCCCAGCCGATCGCCTCGGGCACCAGCAGGATCTGATAGCTGTAGCCATTGAGGGTTT
The DNA here is from genome assembly GCF_900102675.1 of Pseudomonas guariconensis. Taxonomy (GTDB): domain Bacteria; phylum Pseudomonadota; class Gammaproteobacteria; order Pseudomonadales; family Pseudomonadaceae; genus Aquipseudomonas; species Aquipseudomonas guariconensis. The sequence goes on along the minus strand of NZ_FMYX01000008.1, from coordinate 16,244 downwards.
CCTCACGCAACTGAGGATCGGCCTGCACCAGCACATGCCAGGTGCGGCTCAGCCACGGGCCTTGCAGCGCCTGCCACTCGTTTTCCAGCAACTGGTTGCGGATCAGCAGGCTTTCGATGCTGTTGGCATCGCTGTTGAACACCGGGTCATCGCTGCTGCGGTAATGGCGTATGAGGGCTTGCAGGTCGCCTTTGAAGAAGCGTTGCGCCGTCTCTTCGAACCCTGAGAGCGCCTCACGCGACTCGAACAGGTGCGCTTCGACCCGTTGGCTGTAATCCTTGATCAGCCCCGGAACCTGAAGACCGACCAACAAGCCGAAGGTGAACAACAGCAACCGCAGGTAACCTCTGAACATGCAATGGCTTCCCTAGCTCTGCCCCTGGGCTACGCACTCGCCATGCCGCCACAGGGCCCATTGACCCGGCTCGTAGCGGTGCCAGGTCTCGTTTTCGGTCAGGGCCTCGGTGGCGATCACCGTGACCACATCGTTGGGGGTGGTTTCAGCCTGGAAGTCGACGTTCAGGTCGAAGTCCTTCAGGCGCGCCGGCCCGAACGGCGCACGGCGGGTGATGTGCACAAGCTTGGTCGAGCAGAAGCAGAACAACCAATCGCCGTCGCTCAGCAGGCAATTGAACACGCCTTGGCCGCGATAGCCGGCACAGGCTTCGACCAGCACCGGCAGCAGCTGTTCGATTTCAACCGGTTCCGGGAAGGCTTCACGCACGCGGTTGAGCAAGTCGCAAAACGCCGCCTCGCTGTCGGTATCGCCCACCGGGCGGTAGAAGGTGGTCTGGCCACGGAAATCGCCCAGCTGGCCGTTGTGCGCAAAGCACCAGTTGCGGCCCCAGAGCTCACGCACGAACGGGTGGGTATTGGACAGGCACACCTTGCCGACGTTGGCCTGTCGGATATGACCGATGACCACTTCACTCTTGATCGGATAGCGCTGCACCAGATTGGCCACTTCCGACTCGCTGCTCGCGGCCGGGTCCTGGAACACCCGCAGGCCACGCCCTTCGTAGAAACCGATGCCCCAGCCGTCGCGGTGCGGGCCGGTACGCCCACCGCGCTGCATCAGGCCGGTGAAACTGAAGACGATGTCAGTGGGGACGTTGGCACTCATGCCCAGCAGTTCGCACATGTTCGATGCCCCTTGCCTACAGACGTGGCTCGACCCGGCCACGGCCGGTGCCGACAGGCGCCGCCGGCAGCGGATCGTCGCGGTAGCGGTCGCGACGGTCGGCGGCGACCGGGGCCTCGACCATCACCTGCTCATCCTCGGCAGCCTGGCGCTTGGCGGCGGCATCGGCGTTGGCCCGGCGTTCGCGGGCGCGTTTTTCCAGCGGCCAGCGCACCACCACGAACACCCCGTACAGGATGAACGCAATCAAACCGTACATAGCCAGGTCCGAAGCAGCGCGCCAGGCGTTGTTGCCGACCTTGAAGGCCACGTCCAGCGCCGTGATGGCGATGGCCGGCGCGAAGCTTTCCTTGACCGGGTCAACGATGGTGGGCGTCAGCAACAGCACCGCCATGACCACCCGCAGCGGTTCGCGCAGCCAGCGCCACATCCAGCCAGTGAGCTTGAAACCCACCCACAGGCAGCCCAGGGCGGCAAGGGCGTACAAGCCCCAGGCGAGCGTATAGTCGTTCTCGGTCATGGTGTTCGTGCAAGCCAGGTAAAGAGACGCCTATGATAAACACTTTTGGACCGCGCCGCCCTCTTCACGGGCAATCCCGATTCCACAGGTCGCAAGCCATGCAGACGACCCGTAGGAGCAGGCTTACCCGCGAACAGGCCCATGCAGCCCACCCCTTGCCATGAGACTGCCAATGCCCAACACGCCCCAGCCGCCGATCGCCCACGCCGACAACGCCCCCGACCCGTATGCTTGGCTGCAACAGCGCGACACGCCCCAGGTGCTGGCTTACCTGAACGCGGAAAATGCCTACCAGCAGGCCTGCCTGGCCGACCAGGCTCCCTTGCGCGAGCAACTGTTCGAGGAAATCAAGGGCCGTATCCTGGAAACCGACCTGTCGCTGCCCTCCCCCTGGGGCCCGTACCTGTACTACACCCGCACCACAGCAGGCGATGAATACCCGCGCCACTACCGCTGCCCGCGTCCGGCGGACGACAGCAACACCGTCGATGAAAGCCGCGAAGAACTGCTACTCGACCCCAACGTGCTGGCTGCTGGCGGCTTCCTGGCGCTGGGCTCCTTCAACGTCAGCCCCGACCATCGCCTGCTGGCCTACAGCCTCGATACCAGCGGCGACGAAATCTATACCCTGTACGTCAAGGACCTGACCAGCGGCGCGGTCACCACCCTGCCCTTCGAGGACTGCGACGGCAGCATGACCTGGGCCAACGACAGCCGCACGCTGTTCTTCGCCGAGCTGGACGACACCCACCGCCCATGGCGCCTGCGCCGTCACACCCTCGGTGAGGACACCGCCCAGAGCGTGTTCGAGGAAGCCGATGGGCGGTTTTTCCTGCATTGCTATCGCACCAGCTCCGAGCGCCAGCTGGTGCTGCTGCTCAACAGCAAGACCACCAGCGAAGCCTGGGTACTGGACGCCGCGACTCCACAGGCCGCGTTCACGTGCCTGGCGCCCCGGGTCGAGGATCACGAGTACTACCCCGACCACGGCCAGCTCGACGGCCAGTGGCGCTGGTTCATCCGCAGTAACCAGGACGGTATCAATTTCGCCCTGTTCCACGCCCCGGCCGAGCAGGTGCCGACCCGTGATCAATGGCAAGTGCTGGTCCCCCATCGTGACGACATCATGCTCGAAGGCCTGAGCCTCAATGCCAGCGCGCTGACCCTGAGCCTGCGCGAAGGCGGCCTGCCGATCATCGAAGTGCACCCGCGCGACCTGCCGCCCTACCGCGTCGAGCTGCCGGATGCCGCCTATAGCCTGTACGTGCAAGACAGCCTGGAGTTCGTCAGCCCCCGCGTGCGCCTGCGCTACGAAGCGCTCAATCGGCCGGCCCAAGTGCGCCAGCTGGACTTGGCCAGCGGCGCCCAGGCCGTGCTCAAGCAGACGCCGGTGCTGGGTGAGTTCGACGCCGACGACTACGTCAGCCAGCGCCTGTGGGCGGTGGCCAAGGACGGTACCCGGGTACCGATCAGCCTGGTGCGCCGCCGTGACGATCTGGGCAAATGCGTGCCGCTCTACCTGTACGGCTATGGTGCCTATGGCGAAAGCCTCGATCCTTGGTTCTCCCATGCCCGTCTGAGCCTGCTGCAACGGGGCGTGGCCTTCGCCATCGCCCATGTGCGTGGCGGCGGCGAGCTGGGCGAGGCCTGGTACCGGGCTGGCAAGCAGGAACACAAGCAGAACAGCTTCGATGACTTCATCGCCTGCGCCGAACACCTGATCGCCGAAGGTGTGACCGACTCCGCGCACCTGGCCATCAGTGGCGGCAGCGCCGGCGGCTTGCTGATAGGTGCGGTGCTCAACCAGCGCCCGGAGCTCTTCCGTTGCGCCATTGCCGAGGTGCCGTTCGTCGACGTGCTCAACACCATGCTCGACCCAGAGCTGCCGCTGACCGTCACTGAATACGACGAATGGGGTAATCCGCAGGAGCCGGACGTGTACCAGCGGATCAAGGCCTACGCCCCCTACGAGAACCTCAAGGCCCAGGCCTACCCAGCCATGCTGGTGGTCGCCGGCTACAACGACAGCCGCGTGCAGTATTGGGAGGCAGCCAAGTGGGTGGCACGTCTGCGTACCTGCAAGACCGACGACAACCTGCTGCTGCTCAAGACCGAAATGGGCGCCGGCCACGGTGGCATGAGCGGCCGTTACCAGGGGCTGCGCGATGTGGCGCTGGAGTATGCCTTCGTGCTCAACGAGCTGGGGGTGATGTAATCCGCATTTCACCCAGCCGCTAATGCTTGATCGGCGCCTTCGGCGGCTCCGGCTGTAGCCCTGGCAGAGGCTGGTCTTTGCGCGGCCCGGGCAGCGGCATCGGCGGCAGCAGCGGCGCACCGGGCCGGTTGTCGCCGGCCTTGGGCGGCGTGCTCGGGGTGATCTGTGGGTAAGGTGTCGGCGTCGGCGTGCCCGGCGCCCCTGGCACTGACGTGTTGATCCGCGGCGTCGGCTGGCCCGCAGCCTCGGCGCACGGCGCAAGAGCAAGGATCGATACGGCGAGGATCGCAGGAAACATCAGCAACCTCCTGTCTGGAACCTACCTACAGGCTATGCCCATTCCTGCGTTTTCGCCTGTCCGAGGACAGCGCAGGCGCGCTAGACTCAACGGTAAAACCGTCATCCGCCTGAACACTAGAAAGGTAACACCCATGAGCTCGGCCTCTACTTCCGCCGCCGCTGCCCGCCTCGACCGCATCCTCGCCGACGCCAAGCGCGACAAGGAAATGGGCTACCGCGACAAGGCCCTGAAGATGTACCCGCACGTCTGCGGCCGCTGCGCCCGCGAGTTCTCCGGCAAGCGCCTGAGCGAACTGACCGTGCATCACCGCGACCACAACCACGACAACAACCCCCAGGATGGTTCGAACTGGGAGCTGCTGTGCCTGTACTGCCACGACAACGAGCACTCGCGCTACACCGACCAGCAGTATTTCAGCGAAGGTTCCACCAGTACCCCGAGCATCGCCAAGGCAACCCACAACCCGTTCGCCGGCCTTGCGAGCCTGCTCAAGAAAGACTGATCGTCGAATCGCCTCCGCTGCCGCCGGCGAGTCCGTATAATCGCGCTTTTTTTGCGAAGGACCCCGGCACGTGGCAAACAAACGGTACAGCTGCATCGGCCTGTTCAATCCCAAGTCGGCAGAGAACGTAGGTTCGGTGATGCGCGCAGCAGGTTGCTACGGCGTCAATTCGGTGTTCTACACCGGCAAGCGTTATGAGCGCGCCCGCGACTTCGTCACCGACACCAAACGCGTGCACTACGACATCCCGCTGATCGGTATCGACGATCTGCAGCGCATCATCCCCCTGGGCTGCACCCCGGTGGCCGTGGAACTGGTCGAAGGCGCCCGCCCCCTGCCCGAGTACACCCATCCCGACCGCGCGCTCTACATCTTCGGCCCCGAAGACGGCAGCCTGAGCGCCGATGTCCGGGCCTGGTGCGAAGAAACCATCTACATCCCCACCGAAGGCTGCATGAACCTGGCGGCAACGGTGAATGTGGTGCTGTATGACCGCATGGCCAAGGGGCTCAATACCCGCTCGGGGCCCAAATTCAAATGAACACCACCTTCGCGAGGGGGCCTTCGCGCGGTTGAAACGCTCTCCAACAGGTTCCGCCTGGCAATCGAACTGAACGGCCAGCAGCCGTAGCGGGTCAGTTACTTACACCCCACACGGAGACCAAGCCATGCGTGATACCCCTTTGCTTGTGCATACCCATAATGTCCACGGCTGGGAGCGTGCCAGCTCCCTGGCAGGCGGCGCGCTGATGATCGGCAAGGGGCTGCGCCATGGCGGCGCGCTCGGGCTGCTGCAGATCGTGGTAGGCGGCATGGCCCTGGCCCGCGGGATCAGCGGACACTGCTCGACCAAGGCATGGTGGCAACGTCACAGGGCGGAATACCTGCGCCTGCGCGACGATATCGAACGCAGTGCGGAGCAGTTGAAGGCGCTCAAGGCCAAAGGCTGAGCCGCCTGCGTGGCGCATTCGCTGGTAAAGCCGCCTCACAGTGGGAACATCGAAACATCTGTGGAGCGGGCTTACCCGCGGACAAACCCTCGGAACTTCAGCGCAGAACCTTGCTGTCCAGCACCTCGGAAGATCGTCCCAGCACGCTTTCGCTGAGCTGGATGAACTCTGCCGTGCTGACGCTGGGCAGGCGCATCAACGCACGGGTGACGTCGTCCAGCGAGCGTTTGTTCTGGGTGTGCAGGCGGATCTCGCGGTCCAGGGCCTGGAGCAGCAGCACACCTCGGGCAACCTGGGCGGCATCAGCCCTCTCCCCTTTCAGACGGGTGACCTTGGCCGCCTGTTTGTGCAGGCGCGCCTGCCAGGCCTCGTAACGGTCGTCACTGAGCCCCCCAGCCCGGCGCAGCAGCTCGGTGGCGTAGTAGTCAGCCAGGCTTTCCCCGAGCCAGTCGCTGCCCTCACGGTCGTTGATCTGGGCGAATACCTGAACCAACTCACGCATCAAAGGGCTGGCGCCACTTTCACCGATCAATGGCCGGTTGCTGTGCAGATAGATGGAATTACGCCCGGCCAGCGCCCCGCGCCACATTTCATCCCGCGCCCCCACCAACAGCAGTTTGGGCGGATTGCGCGGGAACACGGCCTGCACCTGCGGCCAGACGAAAGTCAACAAAGTCAGTGTGTCCATCCGCCGCAAGCCCTGGCCTTGCGGCGCGGCCACGGTGACCTCCGTCTCGCCCAACCGCGCCCGGCGACTGCCAAGGTTGCCAGCAAGCATCCAGCCGGTCGGACGGTCGAACAGGCGCGAGACATCGTCGATGCGAAACTTCTGCTTGCCGATACGTGGCCAAGCGGTTTCTACGCTCTTCCAGCCTGTCGGCAACTCGAACATCAGGCGCGCCACCAGCTCGGTGCCGTCCTGCTGGTCCAGGCGCGCTGGCGGCACCAGCTGGTCCCCGCGAAACAACGCCCAGTGCGGCGTGATGCGGCTTTCATAGGCGCCGCCCCGTGGTTTTTGGTCGAGCTGCACGCGATAGCTGAGCTGGGTCTTGCCCGAGGCCGGGCGCCAAATCCCCCGCTCGCCCTGCACCTGCCATTGGCCATCGGCGTGAAAATCGCTGTACGCCCTGTGCTTGCCCAGGTCGAAGTCCAGGCTGCGCACCACACTGCCATCGGCCAGGGTCAGATGCACCTCGGCCTGCCCGCTCGCCGGCAGCAGGCGCACCTGGTAATCCAGATCGACTTTCTTGGCCCAGGCCGGCGTACAGGCCAGAAGGCCCAGAACCCACAACAAATGGCAACGCATGCAGAAACTCCTTGTTCCCAGAAGCGAAAGACAAAAATGCGCGACGTGATCAGCCGGCGCGGAAGATGAGGTGGTCTTCCCAGTCGTCCTCGTCGACATCGTGCTCGCTGAGCATGCGCCCAGACTGGGAAATACGCTGTTCATGCACTTGGTTGCGATCCCCGCAGACCAAGTGATGCCAGGCAGGCAAGTCCTTGCCTTCACTGACCAAGCGATAGCCGCAGGTGGTGGGCAACCACTTGAACTGGTCGGCCTTGCCCGGGGTGAGCTGGATGCAGTCGGGCACCTGGGCGAATCGGTTCGGGTAGTCGCTGCACTGGCAGGTGGTGAGGTCTAGCAGTTTGCAGGCGATGCGCGTGTAGTAGACGCTGTTGTCGTCCTCGTCCTCGAGCTTCTGCAGGCAACACAGGCCGCAGCCGTCGCACAGCGACTCCCATTCTTGCGGGTCGAGTTGCTCGAGGGTCTTGCGCCGCCAGAAGGGCGCGGTATCGGCGATCATCACACGTGTTCCTGCTTGGGCCAGCGGCATGCTTGAAACAACACGCTTCAAGCAAGAGCGGGCGTAACGGCTTTTTCTTGTGGCTAGCAGCTTCAAACGCGCAGCTGCCGCCATGGCGGCGCCAGTCTAGAGCCTGTCCCGAACCAAAGCCAGACCGCTTGTCAGTGCCGACCAGACGCAGTAGCGTGCGCGCTTTCCCGTCCATTTGCAGGAGCACGCATGAGCGCCAACCCACGCATCGCCGACTACGCCATCAATGAGCAGTTCATCAACCGCTGGTCGCCACGGGCGTTCACCGCCGAGCCGATCAGCGAGCAGACCCTGCTGAGTTTCCTGGAGGCCGCGCGCTGGGCGCCTTCGGCCTACAACTCACAGCCTTGGCGCTTCCTGTATGCCCGCCGTGACACGGCGAACTGGGAGCGCTACCTGGGCATCCTCAACGAGTTCAACCGCAGCTGGGCGCAACAGGCCTCGGCGCTGGTACTGGTGATGTCCAAGACCACCTTCGCCGCCCCTGGCTCCAGCGAGGAAAAACCGGCCCTGTGGCACACCTTCGACACCGGTTCCGCCTGGGGCCACCTGGCGCTGCAAGCCAGCATCAGCGGCTGGCACACCCATGGCATGGCCGGTTTCGATCAGGAGCTGGCTCGCAAGGAGCTGAAAATCCCCGAAGGCTATGCGCTGCACGCGATGGTGGCGATCGGCAAGCTCGGCGACAAGGCCACCTTGGCCGAGGCCCTGCAAGCGCGTGAAGAGCCAAGCCCACGCCGTCCGCTGAGCGAACTGGCGGCCGAGGGCGACTTCAGCCTCTGAGGCTCTCCCGGCCCTTATGCGCGGATGAACCCGCTCCTGCAAGAGACCGTGCGGTCTTTGTGAGAGCGGGTTCATCCGCGAACTGCGACCGACTCAGTACCCGCGCTTGAAATCCACTTCCCCGCGCAACCCCTGCCCCGCCTGATACGCCTGCATGTTCTCGACAAACAACCGCACCATCGCCACCGGCGAGGTGGGCGCCGAGCTGTGCCCGGTCAACAGCAGGCCCCAGGCCGTCCAGAACGGATGGCGCTGAGGCAGCGGCTCCTGCCGGCAGACATCGATCACTGCCCCGGCCAGATGGCCCTGCTTCAAGGCTTCCACCAGGTCGGCATCGACCACTGCCACGCCGCGCCCGGCATTGATGAACAGAGCGCTGGGCTTGAAGCACTTGAACAGAGCAGCATCGTAGAGATCATGCGTCGCCGGCGTGTCCGGCAGCAGGTTGAGCACGTAGTCGGCCTGCGCCACCATTCGCGGCAAGTCCTCGAGCCCGGCCACCTCGACGAATGGCGCCTGCTCGCGGGCACTGCTGGCAATGCCATACAAGGTCACGCCGAACGGCACGAGAAACTCGGCGACCCGCTGGCCGATATCGCCCGTGCCCACCACGAGCACCCGACGACCTTCGAGGGAGCGCCCCGGACGATCATCCCAACGGCGCTCGACTTGACTGACCAGACGCGCCAGCACGTCGCGCTCGTGAATCAGCATGTAGGTGAGCATGTATTCGGCCATCACCTGGCCGAAGATACCGACCGCACGGGTCAGGCGGTAATCACGCGGCAGGCCTTTGGCCAGCAGCGGCGTGATGCCGGCCCAGGTGGACTGTATCCACCGGGGCGCATGCCCCTGGCGCAGCAGACTGGCAAGCAGGTCGGGCTGGCCCAGCCATACCGGGCAGTCAGGCGCCAGACGCGATAATTCGGCGGAATCGCCGCTGGTCACGATATCCAGCTCTGGCGCCGCCTCGCCCAGCAGGCGGGCATAGTTGGCATGATCCTGTTCAGCGATCAGAACGCGCATGTAGAAGACAACCTTGGCAAACAACGAAAACGACCCGGCAGGCGGGTCGCTTGACGAACGATGGGGACCGGGCCGAGGTCAGGCCGGGTCGTTGCGGCGCAGCAGCTCTTCGGGCAGGTGCTCGATGTAGTCGTCCTCGGGCGGTGGCATCTGCAGGTGGTAGCCCTGGTTGTCGAGGTTCTCAAGCACCTTGGCGATGTCCTCACGCGCCAGCTTGCGCTCGGGGGTCAACACCAGGTCGAAGGCATGCACCGGGGTGCCAAAGAAGGGCAGCAAGGCCTCGGGCACTCGCGCCAGCCCCTCGGCCTTGAGCACATAGAGGTACATTTCGTTCTTGCGAGGGCTCTTGTAGATCGAGCAAATACGTTTCATCAGGAGTCTCCGGCGCCTGCCAGGCTGTCCAGCAGGGCCTGGCCCATGCGCTCGCGGCGCCAGCCGCGCAGCGAATCGGGCAGTTGATAGGGGCCGTTGGGGAAGCCGCTCTTGAGCAAGGCTTCGAGGGTTTTCTTGCGCAGCATCAGTTCCGGGGCGATACCCAGACGCTCGCCTTCGGCCTGGCCGACCGCGCGCAGACGCTTGAGGATGCCGGAGGCCTCGATCGGCAGCGGCTCGGGCAAGGCTTGCGGCCACTGTTCGGCCGGCAGGCTCGCCGCGCGCTTGATCAAGCCAAGCAGGAACTCGCCGTCTTGGCGGATGGTGCGCGGGTGCATGTCGTCGATCCGGGCCAAGGCCGACAGGTTGTCCGGCTGGCTTTTGGCCATGGGCCAAAGCGAGTGCTCACGCAGCACGCGGTTGCGCGGTACATCACGGCTGCGGGCCTCACGCTCGCGCCAGATGCACAATTCGCGCAGCACCGCCAGTTGCTGGGGGCTGAGCTTCCAGGCGAGCTTCACGTCGCGATAAAGCAGCTCCGGCTCGACTTCGCGGCGCAACTGGGCAACCAGCTCGGCGCCGTCTTCGAGCACCCAAGCATACTTGTCGTCCGACAGGCGCGGGCGCAGGGCACTGAACAGCTCGGCCAGGTGCACGGCATCCTCGGCGGCGTAGCTGACCTGGGTTTCGGACAATGGCCGTTGCAGCCAGTCCGAACGGGTTTCGCCCTTGGGCAGCTCGATGCCCAGGACCTCTTGCACCAGGCGCGAGTAGCCCATGGAGAAGCCGATATTCAGATAGCCGGCAGCCAGCTGGGTGTCGAACAGCGGTTGCGGCAGCTTGCCGGTCAGGCGCAGGAGCACTTCCAGGTCTTCGCTACAGGCGTGCAGCACCTTGACCACGCCGTTGTCCTCGAGCAGCTCGGCCAGCGGCTGCCAGTCGCGGATCAGCAATGGGTCGATCAGAAAAGCCCGGTTGCCTTCACCGACCTGGATCAGGCCGGCCTTGGGATAGAACGTGTCGACCCGCATGAACTCGGTGTCGAGCGCCACGAAGGGCAGCTCGCGCCAGGCCCGGCAGTGTTCGGCCAGGGTCTGGTCATCTCGTATCCAGTGTATTTCGATGCCCACGAGGCTCTCCCACAAATAATGGCGGGCAGTATATACGGCGCGGGCATTGGGGGTGAAACCTGCGCCATCCTTGGTTTGATCAACGGTCGGCGGTCATCCACGGCCGGCAGCTGGCGAACATATCCATCGATTGCCGGTAGACCTCGGTACGCACCTGCAACAGGCCGAGCATCGAATGGAACAGATTGTCCTGGCTCAGCGGCGCGTCGCGCAGACGGCCCAGGCAGTCGGTGTCGAGGGCGAAGTCCTGGCGGTAGCTGTCGGAGAACCACACCAAAAGCGGCACATGACGCTGTTGCTCGGGCGCCAACATGTAGGGCGTGCCATGCAGGTACAGGTTGTATTCGCCCAGCGACTCGCCATGGTCGGAGAGGTAGATCATCGCGGTGTCGACCTTGTCCTGACGGCTGCGCAGGAGATCGATCAGCGAGCCCAGCACCTGGTCAGTGTAAGCCAAGGTGTTGTCATAGCTGTTGACGATGGCCTGCTGGTCGCACTGGTTCAGGGCGTTGCTCTGGCACACCGGGGTGAAGCGCTCGGCGCTGGCCGGATAGCGCTTGTAATAGTCCGGGCCATGGCTGCCCATCTGGTGCAGTACCAGCACGGTGTCCTGAGTCAGATTGTCCAGCAGCTCGCCAAGGCCCTGCAGAAGGATCTCGTCGTGGCATTCACCATCGGCGCAGAGCTTAGGGTCCTTGAGGTTGCTGACATCGACGAACTGCACCCGGTCGCAGGTGCCTTTGCACCCGGACTGGTTGTCGCGCCACTGCACGCTCAGGCCGGCGCGCTGGAGGATGTCCAGGAGCCCTTCGCGGTTCTTGGCAACGCGAGCGTCGTAGTCCTTGCGTGGCATGCCAGAGAACATGCACGGCACCGACACGGCAGTTTCGGTGCCGCACGAATGCACATCGCTGAACGCCAGCAGGCCTTGCTCCTGGTTCAGGCGAGGCGTGGTGTCGCGTCCATAACCCAGTACCCCGAAGTTCTCGGCCCGGGCGCTCTCCCCCACCACCAGCACGGTCAGCGACTTGCGTTCGTGGCGCTGCCAGGCATGGGTGTCGCGCTTGGCGTCCTCACCGTAGTGCTGGAACGGCCGCGCGGCACTGCCCAGGCGTTCGCTGACATAACCGAACGAGGCGCCGACGATGTTGCTCGGGGTGAGCATCAGGCGGATTTCATGGTGGTTGCGAAACAGCGAAGACAGCCCCTGGTAGTTGACCAGCGCCACTGAGCCCAGGGCCGCCACGCAGGCACCGCTGACCACCAGCTTGCCCAGCAGCTCGCGATGCCAGGGCCGATAGGCGATCCTGGCCTTCCACAGCAGCACCGACGGCAGGACGCCGAGCAGGCCGATGTAAAGGGCAAACTTGATCGACAGCAGGTCACGGACTTCGGCGACGTTGGTCTCGGCCATGTTGCGGAACATGCCTGTGTCGATCAGCACACCGTACTGGTTCATGAAATAGGCAACCCCCGCGCCGCTCATGAACAACACGATCAACAATGGCTTGAGCACATACCTGAACGCCACCAGCGTCAGCAGCAGGTTGAACGCGAACAGCATCATCACGGCGAAGGCCAGTAACAGCCACATGCCCACCATGCCTGGAGGTACAGCGGTTTCCAGGTGCTCCCAGAGCGCGGTATTGAACCCGATCAACAGGTAAAGACTGGCCAGCAACGTGACCCATTCGGCCCGCAGTGTTTTTACGTTCAAGATGATGTTCGCAGTCGAGAATTAAGATCGGCCCACGCACCTGGCAGGGCACCGGGGAAGTTGACCGAACTCTAGAAAGCGCACCATCAAGAATTTGTGAAAAAGACGCCAACAAAGGGTTGGCTGATATCTTTTTAACATTAAATGAATTTCATCTTTCCCCGGCGGGCAGATGTAGCTTGGCGTAAGGCTCGCGGTCGATATCCTGCACCTCTACGCACAGCTGGATATCCAGCCCCTCGCGAGCGGCGATTACTTCGCTCAGCACCTCCAGCAGGCTGGCGGACAACTGCTTCTTCACCTGCGCCGAACGCCCGCTGAGAATCGCCAGCCGTACATGGGCAAACGCCCGTTCGAGCGGTGCGGTGCCCACCCGGTAATGGGCGAAGGCCTGGGCACGGCTCTTGATATCCAGCTCGTCGGCGAACTGCCCGCTGCCCACCAGGGTGTGGTTCAGGCGCATCAGCAGCAGATCGACATTCAGATCGGCCAGGTTGTCGCTGTATTCCAGGTTCAGATGAGGCATGGCGCGGGTTCCAGGTCATGGCGGGAGTGCCACAGCCTACTCCAGCCCCGCAACCGGGCAAAGGCGACTATCCTCAAGGTTCAGGACTTTTTGCCAACCCCTGACCCGAGGTGAAGAAATGCCAGTCCCGCATGATCTGCTCGCTGACCTGCACATTTCCGCTGACGATTTCCAGGCGCTGATCGACAAGGACCAGACGCTCCATCAACTGCACAAGGAGTACAACGCCAAGGACAAGGAAGTGGTGGCCGCCGAAGGCAACGGTACCGCTGACGACGCGGTCAATCGCTTGCGCAAGGAGCGCCTGCTGATCAAGGACAAGATCGAACGGATCGTTCATCCCGCCAGTTAACATTCCCTCTTCAAAAACATTCGCGGATGAACCCGCTCCCACAGGTTCTGCAAAAGCCAATGGGAGCGGGTTCACCCGCGAAAGCCAGACATACGACCCAAGCGGCTGTCGTTACGCCCCGGCCGAAGCCTTGAGCCCGGTCTCCAGATCCTCGATCAGGTCGCGGTAGTCTTCGATACCCACCGACAGGCGCAGCAGGTTCTCGCTGATGCCCATCTGCCCCTTCTGCTCGGGGCTCAGGGAGTTGTGCGACATGCTCCAGGAGTGGTTGATCATGCTCTCCACCCCTCCCAGCGAATCGGCCAGCACAAAGATCGACAGCGCTTGCACCAGGCGGTTGACCGCAGCGCGGTCGCCCTTGATCTTCATCGCCACCACCGCGCCGCCGCCGCGCATCTGTCGCTTGCACAGCTCATGCTGCGGATGGCTTTCGAGCTGCGGGTAATACACCTGCTCGACCTGCGGATGCCCCTCCAGGAACTGGGCCACGCGCAGGGCGTTGGCGCACTGGCGCTCCATGCGCACGTCGAGGGTCTTGAGCCCGCGCAGGGCCAAGTAGCAGTCGAACGGCCCCTGGATCGCGCCCACGGCCATGCTGATGCGGCGCAGGCGCTTGAGCAGCTCGTCGTTGGCCGCCACCACCACGCCACCGATCAGGTCGGAGTGCCCCCCGATGTACTTGCTCGCCGAATGCATCACCAGATCGACCCCCAGGGTGATCGGGCGCTGGTTCCAGGGCGAGCAGAAGGTATTGTCGATGCAGGTGAGGATGCCGCGCTCACGGGCCAGCGTGCACACCGCCTGGATGTCCACCAGGTGCAGCAACGGGTTGGTCGGCGACTCGATCCAGATCAGTTGGGTCTCAGGGCGAATGGCGGCGGCGACGGCCTCCAGGTCGTTCAGGTCGACATAGGTGGTGGTCAGGCCCGAGGTGCGACTGCGGTAGTCCTCCAGCAGGCGGAAGGTACCGCCGTACACGCCGTTCATCACCACGACGTGGGCGTCTTTGGACAGCAGTTCCAGCACGGTGGCCGTGGCGCCGACACCCGAAGCGGTGGCGACCGCGCCCACGCCTTCTTCCAGGGCGGCGACGCAGGTTTCATAGGCATGGCGGGTCGGGTTGCTGACCCGGCTGTAGGCATATTCGGGGTGATCATCCAGACCGCGCTTGATGAACGAGCTGGTGGTGACGATGGCCGGGAAGATGGCGTTGTCGGCGACGCTGGTCTGCTCGCCGGCGTGGATGGTACGGGTGGCGAAATTGCGCGGCTTGTTGTCGGACATGGTCGGGTCCATTGACGATGATGAGGAAGGAAGGCGCCACTATGGCATATCCACTGCCCTTCGCCGAGCGGGGGATGAATCTGCTGCCTGGGCTGTTTGGCTATTCTCGTTATTCTTCAAGCACGCTAATCTCGAGAAACTTTTTCTCAACGGGCGCCCAATAACGGTATGGACAGTTTCGATCAACACATCCTCACCCTGCTCCAGCGCGATGCCTCCATCTCCCTCAAGGACCTGGCCGAAGCCGTCAATCTCTCGACCACGCCTTGCTGGAAGCGGGTCAAGCGCCTGGAGGATGAGGGTTTCATCCGCGGCCGCGTCGCCCTGCTCGACCCCGAAAAGCTGGGCCTGGGACTGACCGTGTTCGTCCAGCTCAAGACCCAGCGTCACGACAGCGCCTGGCTCGAGCAATTCGCCAGGGTCGTGACCGGGTTCGAGGAAGTGATGGAGGTGTATCGAATGTCCGGCGACTGGGACTACATGCTGCGGGTAGTGGTGGGCGATATCGCCGCGTATGACCGTTTCTACAAGAAGCTGATTACCAGCACCGAAGGCCTTTCGAACATTACCTCGAGCTTTGCCATGGAGCAGATGAAGTACACCACGGCGTACCCGGTTCACCGCTGAACGCTGGGGCCGCAAAGCAGCCCCGGCCGTCAGTCAGTCTGCGTGGCTGACTTCGATTCTGTTGTCCGCACGCGCCTTCTGAAGCTTGATCGCCACGAACTTCGACGTTGGGGTGTAGGTCCCTTCGCCGTAGCTCTCCAGCGGCACCAGCGGGTTGGTCTCCGGGTAGTAGGCAGCCGCCTGGCCCTCGGGCAGGTCGTAGGCCACCAGGCGGAAGCCCGATACGCGCCGCTCGCGACCGTCTTCCCACAGCGACACCATGTCCACCTGCTCGCCGGGCTCAAAGCCCAGGCGGCGGATGTCAGCTTCGTTGACGAACACCACCTCGCGCAGGCCGAACACGCCCCGGTAGCGGTCGTCCAGGCCGTACAGGGTGGTGTTGTACTGATCGTGCGAGCGCAGCGTCTGCAGGATCAGGTCCGGCTTGTCGCCGCGGGCCAGGACCTTGGCGTTGACCAGCTGTTCAGGCAGTTCGCTGGGCGTGAACTGAGCCTTGCCAGTCGCCGTGTTCCACGTACGATCGGCGGCCGCGTTGCCCAAATGGAAACCACCCGGCTGCGCCAGGCGCGTGTTGAAATCGGCAAAGCCTGGGATCACATCGGCAATCAGTTCGCGGATGCGTCCATAGTCGCCGATCACCCATTCCCAATCGATCGGATGATTGCCCAGGGTCGCCTTGGCCATGCCGGCAATGATCGCCGGCTCCGAGCGCAGGTGCGGCGAGCGGGGTTTGAGCTGGCCGTGGGAGATGTGCACCATGCTGAACGTGTCTTCGACCGTGATGCCTTGCGGGCCTTCGGCCTGCAGGTCGATTTCGGTGCGGCCCAGGCACGGCAGGATCAACGCATCACGGCCGGTCACCAGGTGCGAGCGGTTGAGCTTGGTGGCGATGTGCACCGTCAGTTCGCAGTTGCGCATCGCCGCATGGGTGCGCGGTGTATCGGGCGTGGCCTGGGCGAAGTT
>NZ_FMYX01000002.1 GCF_900102675.1 Pseudomonas guariconensis | reverse complement strand
GTCGGGTGTGTAAGCGCTGTGAGGCGTTGAGCTAACCGATACTAATTGCCCGTGAGGCTTGACCATATAACACCCAAGCAATTTGCTTCTGCAGATTGCGGTGGTGAAGACGAAAGAACCGAAAGTTCGCAACCACAACGATCACATATCCGAATTGGCTGGAGTGTCATAAGACAGTCTGGCAACAGAATTTCTTGACGACCATAGAGCATTGGAACCACCTGATCCCATCCCGAACTCAGTAGTGAAACGATGCATCGCCGATGGTAGTGTGGGGCTTCCCCATGTGAGAGTAGGTCATCGTCAAGATTCATTTCGCAAAACCCCTATCTGCGTGAGCAGGTAGGGGTTTTGTCTTTAAGTAGAGAGACCAGAAATTCGCAGGCACGTCCGAGGGACGGGCCAGCACACAGAATTTCTTGACGACCATAGAGCGTTGGAACCACCTGATCCCATCCCGAACTCAGAAGTGAAACGACGCATCGCCGATGGTAGTGTGGGGCTTCCCCATGTGAGAGTAGGTCATCGTCAAGATTCAAACCCAAAGCCCCTGTTCGCGATGCGAACAGGGGCTTTGTCTTTTCCGGCTGTCACACTGCTGTTCTACGCACCTTACCGCTACGTCGTGCCTGTAGCTTGCGCCACCAGATGTACACCCCTGTGATCGATAACATTGCGATCACCACCCCTAAAATCGCAATCAGCACCTGCCCCGCGACTCCGATGATGCGCCCCCCATGAATGGGAAGCTGCAAACGATAGAACTGCTCACCCAGCGTGCCTTCTCCGGCAATTTCCTGCCCTATTAGCTGGCCATCGGTGCCGTGAAAGAACAGCCAGGACTTACCATGGGCTTGTGTATCGTGCTGGCCAAACCCCGCGCCATAAAAGTTGTACTCGAAGCTGTAATAGAGCTCACCGATCGGTGCGCTCAGTCCAAGCCTTGCGCCTTCCTCCTGCGCGCGTTGATACGCCTGTTGGTAGGTAAGCTGTGTCACACCCAGGGCTTCCTTGGGCATGACGCCCCGGGCTTCGTAGACACTCGGCTCAACGGGTGAAAACAACGAAATGGCGGGTTTGAAGACCTGGGCCGGCAGGTTCATCGCCACACTGCTGATGGCAATGGGCAACAGTAGTAGCCACAGCCATAAGCCGCTGGCTCTGTGGATATCCATGTTCAGTCGATACGCGTGCCCGCCCTTGATCTTCCAGGCGGTGCTCCATTTGCGCCAGAACGGCCGGCCGCGGGGCAGGGTGAGTAATACAGCGATGAGGCAATCCACGACCCAGAGGATCGCCACCACACCCATCAGCACAATCCCCCAATTGCCCGGCAGAGTCAGGCTGTAATGTAGCTCCAGCATGAACGGCATGAAGTTCTCGCGTGAGAAGCAGCATTCGCCCCAGTAGCGCTGGCCCAAAGTCTCACCGCTGACCGGATCGAGATAGAACACGGTGTTCTTCTCGTCATAGGGCTTGCCGGACTGTGGATCGTTGCGTGGAACCATCGCCAGCAGCGCGGAGTGCCCCGCCTCCTGTGGATATTCCATGTACCAGACTTGCAGCCGCGGATACTGGGTCTGCAACTTGTCCACAAGCGTGCCGGGTTGTTGCAGCGCCCCGGTGGCCGAAGCTTCGTAGAAACCTGGGTTGAGCCATTCGTCGAGTTCGTGATGGAAGGCCAGCACGCTGCCAGTCAGGCCGGCGACGGCCAGAAACGCTGCCGTGGCCAGGCCAAGGTAGCGGTGCAACAGGACATAGAGTTGACGCATTTACAGGGCTCCAGGAAAGCGCCGGAAACGAAAAAGCCAGCACCTGGGTCAGGAGCTGGCTTCGAGCATGGAAAGGAACGAGTCAGAACTGATAGCTGACCGTGGCACTGACATTGCGTTCTTCGCCCATGTAGCAGTAGTTCAGGCTCGCACAAGACGCGACGTAGGATTCGTTGGTCAGGTTATTGGCGTTGAGTCGCACATCCATTCCCTTGAGCCCGACCTTGCCCAGGTCATAACCGACCGAGGCGTCGAACAAGGTATAGGAGGGAACCTTCATGCTGTTTTCCGCATCGACCCAGCTATAACCCACATAACGCACGCCGCCACCCAGGCGCAGGCCATCAAGCGGGCCTTGGAGGAAGTTGTAGTCGGCCCACAGCGAATACATCTGTTCCGGCGCCTGGGTCGGCGAACGGCCTTTATTGTCCAGGCCTTGGGTCACCAAGCTCGGCATCGATTTGGTGTATTCGATGTCGGTGTAGGTATAACCCCCGATCAGCTTGAAACTGTCGGTCACCTGCACATGAGCTTCCAGCTCCAGGCCCTGGGAGCGAACCTCGCCCACCGCACGATAGAACTCTTCGTTCGGTTGCTTGGAGGCCAGGTTCTCTTGCTCGATGCGGAACACCGAGGCCGTGAACAAGTTGTCCGTGCCGGGCGGTTGGTACTTGATACCGGTCTCCCACTGCGTGCCTTCGGTCGGCGCCAGCGGACGGCCGTTCTGGTCGGATACGGTGTTGGGGTTGAACGACTCGGAGTAGCTCACGTAAGGCGCAACGCCGTTTTCGAACAGGTACAGCACACCCGCACGGGTGGTGAACTTGGAACGGTCGTCGTTGACCTTGGTATCGGTGTCGCGGTTCTCCTCCGATACCTTGACCCAGTCCTGACGCAGGCCCAGGGAGAAGCGCCATTGGTCCAGTTCGACCAGATCCTGTAGGTACACGCCGGTTTGCTGCAGACGCCGCAGGTAGTTGTTTTCGCCGAGGGCCTGAAGGTTGCCGTTGCCATAGTGCGGGTTACCGGCATCCAACGGATCGACAGTGCCGTAGCGCCAGGTCACATCGGCCTTGCGCCGCTGATAGTCGGCGCCGAGCAAAACGGTGTGTTTAGCAGCGCCTGTGAAGAATTCCGCCTGGAGCATGTTATCGACGATAAACGAATGCAGGCGTTCGTCGCCGCCGGTATAGGCGCGGTTGAGGATGTTGCTGGTGGCATCCGCCCAGCCAGCCGAATAGACCTGGTCCATCGACACATCCGAATCTTGATAGCGGAAGTTCTGACGTGCGGTGAAGACATCATTGAAGCGATGTTCGAATTGGTAGCTGAACGACTGCTGGGTGCGCTCGTAATCGTCGATGTCCGGTTCGCCCTCGAAGAAGTGGTCGGACAAACGCAGGCCGTTGCGAGGGTGCAGCATGCCATCGGCCGGGTTGCCGCCGTGATAACCGCCATTGGGGTCGTGCTGCAGGTAGGCCTGCAAGGTCAGTGATGTGTCTTCGCTAAAGTCGATGCTGACCGCAGGTGCGATTGCGTAGCGTTCTTCCTTGTTGTGATCGAATTGAGTGTCCGAAGCGTCCGCAAGACCAGTCAGGCGATAGGCGATGCGTTTGTCGTCATCCAGCGGGCCGCTGAAGTCGAAACCCATGCCACGTTGGCCCTGGGTGCCAACTGTGGCCTGGATCTGATGATAAGGATCGAACAGTGGCTTCTTGGTGGTCAGTGCCACCAGCCCGCCTGGCGAGCTGCGGCCATACAGCACGGAGGAGGGCCCTTTGAGGATGTCGATGCGCTCGAGGAAGTACGGATCCACCTGCATGGTGCTGTAGGTGCCGTTATCGCCCATGGATTTCAGGCCGTCTACGTAGATGTTATCCACAGACCCGTCGTTGAAGCCGCGCATGGCTACGTAGTCGTAGCGATGGGTCGCGCCGTAGGGGTTGGTCAAGACGCCAGGGGTGTAACGCATGGCCTGGGCGACGGTCTGGGAGCCCTGGTCGTCCATCTGCTGGCGAGTGACCACCGAGACCGACTGGGTGGTTTCCAGGATCGGCATGCTGGTCTTGGTGGCCACTTGGCTATGAGTGGCGTTGTAGCCTTCCATGCTGCCCAAGGCATTGCCCAGGGTGAAGCTGCGGATGTCGGTGCTTGGCAACGACAGCGCAGCATCCTCAGGCTGCGCGCGCAGCACATAGCTGCTTGCGTCCTGGCTGACGGCTTCCAGCCCAGTGCCATTGAGTAACTGGCGCAGGGCCTGGTCGATGGCGTACTGGCCCCGTAAGCCAGGCGATTGCAGCTTACCTGTCATCTGCGGGGTGCTCGACAAGGTAATGCCCGCCTGGCGGGCGAACTGGTTGAGCACGTCATCCAGATTTCCGGCGGGGATCGAGTACGGCTGGCTCATACCCACCGGATCGGCGGCCAGGACATGTGGAGCAACGCCCAAGAAACCGAGGGTCGTGCCGAGCAGGGCTGCGCGTATGGCTCGGCCGAGAAAAACGCAATTCAAGACAGGTCGAAAATCATTCTTATCGACGGTGCTTAGTTGAGGCAAGGCATCTGGCATGGAAAAGGTCCGTGGGTTCGGTAAGGGCTGAAGGAGTCGCTTACTGTCCTAGCCGGACTTGTGAGAAAAACCCGCCAGAAAAACCTGCAGGAAAATGAAAAAATCAGGCCAGCCGTTCCAGGCGGACCCACCAGCGGGTGCGTTGACGAACGAATACCGGTAGCGTCTGGGGCAACAATTGCAGCAGTTTGTCGGTGTCCTCCAGGCGGAACACGCCAGACAGCCGTAGGTCGGCGATGTCCTCAGTGCATCCCAGGTAGCCATGGCGATAGCGGCTCACCTCCCCCAGGAAGTCGGCCAGACGCATGTCGCGGGTGACAATCAGCCCCTCGGCCCAAGCGCTGGCGTCCATCGGCTGTCGTTCGATCGGTCGCGGCCCGAGGGCATCCACGCGCCAGGACTGGCCAGGGGTGATCCACTGCAACGGCGCGCCATCGGGCCGGTGCAGGGCTACCTTGCCCTGGCTGACGCTGATGCGTGTGCAATCGGCGTCCTGACGCACCACGACCTGGCCACCGAAATCTTCGAGGAGGGCGTCACGAGTCTGGATCAACAAGGGGCGCTGTGCGTCATTGCATGTGAGCATGAGTTCGCCCTGGCGCAGCTGGATGAGCCGCTGGCGTTCGTCGAAAGCCAAATTCACGGCGCTGCGGGTGTTGAGCTGCAGCAATGAGCCGTCCTCAAGCGCAATGCTTCGGCGTTCGCCTGTGCCTGTGGCGTAGTCCGAGGCCCAACTGCTCAGTGCCTGTTGATCCTTGCCCAGCCAGGCAGCCGTACCGACCAGGGCGAGCCCGCCTAACAGCTTGAGTGCCTGGCGTCGGTTCAAGCGGCGTTGGCTGGTTTCGAGGGTCTGAAGGGCGACGTTGACGCCCGCCATGGCACGCAGGTCCAGATCCTGGTGCAGGCTCACGACACGCTGCCAGGCCACTTCATGCGCATGATCGGCGCTGCGCCATTGTTCGCATTGCAGCTGCAGCGCAGGGGTATGGCCACTTTCACGCAGGCGCAGGAGCCACTGGATGGCTTGTTTGACTACCTTGGGCGAAGGCGGGCAGACGCCTATCGGCTCATGGCTCATCGTCATAACGCAGCTGGTAGCAGTGATACAGCGCGTCCGCCACATAACGTTCGACAGAGCGCAGGGAGATACCCATTTGTTCGGCGACTGCCTTGTGGCTCAGTCCTTCGCATTGGGCGAGCAGGAAGGCGCGGCGGACCTTGGGCTTGAGGCCGTCGAGCATGCGCGCAATGCGCTCGAGCAGTTCCAGCATCAGTTCGCGGGTTTCGGCCGAGGGCGCTTCGGCCAGCGGTAGGTTGGCCAGCGCTTCGAGGTAGGCTCGTTCAACCTCTTCGCGTCGCCAGTGATCAATCACCAAGCCACGCGCTACCGTGCGCAGAAAGGCGCGCGGGGCGTTGAGTTCCAGGTGATCGCGTTGCAGCAGACGCACGAAGGTGTCATGGGCGAGGTCTGCGGCATCGGCGGCATTGCCCAGCTTGCTGCGCAACCAATTGTGCAGCCAGCCGTGATGATGGCTGTAGAGCGTATGCACGGAATCTCTGAAAGACATGGAGGCGCGCTGTGCTGTTAGGTATTAATGATAATAAGTCTCATTGTTAGCGGGCTGGAATTATTTTGCAACTGCCTTGAGCGGTGGGCTCGGCGTGCGGGCCCTACCTGCAGGTTTTAGCGTGCTGCCTGGCTGTCCAGATAGTTGCGAATGGTGCGCGATGCGTTGTTCAGGTGCCGCTCCAGTACGCTGACGGCTTCGTCCACCTGCTTTGCGCTGGCGGCATCGACCAACGCAATGTGATCGTCCTGAGTCAGCTTGCCCAGGCCCATCGAGGACAGGTGAAAACGCAGGAAGCGTTCTTCCTCGTTGAGCTCGACCTCGATCATGCGCAGCAGCTTCTGGTTGCGCGCCTTGCTGTAGAGCGTCATATGCAGCAAGCGGTTGAGACGGCCGATGTCGGCATGGCGGGTTTCGTGCTCCAACTGCTGGATATAGCCGCGTGCCAGGGCGATGTCTTCTGGTTCGAGCAGGGGAACCGACTGGCGTAGCGCCTCGGACTCGAGCATGACTCGCAATTCATAAGTATCGACCGCATCCTCGCCGATCAGTGGGGCAACCACGGCGCCCTTGTGCATCACCACTTGCAGCAGGGACTGCGCTTCCAGCTGGCGTAGGGCTTCGCGCACGGGCATGCGGCTGACGCCGAACAATGTGGCGATCTCCTGCTGCCGCAGGGCGGTCCCAGGTGGCAGGCGGCCGTCGACAATGGCGCTGCGCAGACGCTCTTCGATCACGCTGCGTGCCAGATGCGCTGGCACCTGTTCGCCGCCCAGAACAGTTTTCAGAAGTCGGGGTTTTTCGGCCACGTGGACGTCTGCCTTGATAGAAATTGGATCCAATAACACTAGAAAGCAGCGAAGGGGGTGTCAAACCAACGCGATAACAGGCGCTGAGCCGACTGGCATGGCGCGAAGAACGGCTATCGTGAAGGAAGTCCCGTAGTAAGGGAAGCGCTACTTCATGCAGCGATAAATCCGCACCGTCCGAGGATTTTCGAAGCTTTACAAGGCATGATGCGCAAGCGTTTGCGCGGGGCGACTCCAATAGTTTTGTGATGATCGTCACAGGGGCGCAATGAAACTTGTTTCCTGTGAATCGGCGTCTAGGCTGTCTGGAACAGGCGTGCTGGTTTGAGTCTGTGAAGATACCGACCAGCGAATTGACACTATTCTGCGGGAGTGCTGTACAATTGACGCCTGCTAAGCTGTGCTCTTTGATCTGATGTTTTTTTGACGCTTTGCGTTCTGACAAAGTGCACCGATATTTTTGATCTCCGACAAATGGATGTGCGGCATCTATCGGTAAAACGTCGGTCCTGAATTACAGAGTCATAGTTTTGGCGAAAATCATTCCTTCTTTGGCCATTCCCGGCCTGAGTGCCGAGCACTGCCAGTTCCACACCCAAGGACTGTACTGGGTGGCCTGTGACACGGCCGAAGATGCCAGCGCGATTTGCCGCCAGGTCATCGAGGCAATGACAGGCGATGCCAAAGCGACGCTGATCGACAGTGCGCAGGGGGTGCGCGAAATCGTCGATGGGCTTGCTCCGGACCGTGGACCGGGGCAACTCGCCTTGTACCAAGCCCAGCCTCATGCCGCACGCCATCTTGCCCAAGACCTGCCACGCATCGACCCGACCGGTCGCGTGATCGTGGCCCGGGTATCGGCGACGGATTGGGAGGACAGCGACATAGGGAGTTGGTGTCGCGAAATGGCCGACAGCCTTCGTGATGCGGGCAGCGTCCTGTTGATGGTCAGCGAAGGGCAGAGCGTCTGGCTGCTCGAGCAGCTGCGTAGGTGCAATCAGGATCTCGATGGGTTGGCCCAGCTCTATCGTGGCCAGGGTGGGGTACGTTACCTGTTGCATTATTGGCGCAACGCGCTGGGTGTCGTTGGCACCGAAGATATCGAACTGACGCGTCACACCGGTGGTTTCGTGCTTGCAGGCCGTCCTCAACCGCTGGCCGAGACCGGCGGCGACGAGCTTCTGTTCCTGGCCCAGCGACAGGTGCTGGAAGGCGCGCCGGCCTTCTCCGAGCACTGGCAATTGTTCGATAGCATCAGCGAACTGGGTGCCAGGGCTGGTGTGGCGGTGTCCGCCACGGTGATCTTCCCCATGGACGGCGGGCAGCGCCTGGACGTTCTCGCGCGGCAACTGCACACCCTGCGCCTGTTGCGGGGCAACGCCCTGAAACTGGTGGTGCGCGAAATGGCACCAACGCTTCGCTATCAGGACGAGCAATTGCTGCTGGCCTGTGGTGCCAGCTTGATCGTGCCTTTCGGCGCCAGCCTTTCACGCTTCCTGACTCAGGTCGACAGCATCCAGGGCTACACCTGGCGCCGTCGGCTGCCGGCTGACTTCGATGCGTTGCTGGCTCGCCTGCGGCCGCTGCCGATATCGGGCCTGGTCTCACCGCGCGCCTTCGCCGATGCCGTGCTGCAGATGTGGCAGGGCATGCGCAACGGGGAAATCGTCCACCAGCTACTGGTGCTGCGTCCCGCCCCTGGTCTGTCCTCCTTGCAAGCGTGTTCACGCAGTATCTTCCGCCGCGACGGGGATATCGCCTGCGTGGTCGACGACATGCTGTACCTGTTCCTCTTCGCTTGCCGCGCCGAAGGCGTCGAGCAAGCGCTGGACCACATTTTCCAATTGTCCTGGCGGGAGCTGTTCATCGGCCGGGAACTGCTTGTCACGCCTGAAAGCCTCGGTGCGCCGGCATTCATGGATGAGACGCAGCCGGTGGCGCCGGTTGCCGATGCGGCCAGCGTGCCGATGTCCAAGGTCCGTGCCGTATTGCAGCCAAGGCCCATATCGCTGCCACGACGAGGCAAGGCATGAATTTCGAGCAACTGCTGCAAGTCATCGGCATCAGTGCGCTTGGCACGCTGATCCTGGCGTTCGCTCTGCTGCGCCTGAAAACCTGGGTGCAGAGCTGGTTGAAACACCGTTTGCCGCCACGTCACATGAAAGCTGCGGGCGTGCGTCGACGTGGGGAGAAGCATGAGTAACTCGATGGTCATTGCCCACCCACTGTCCCGTTGGCCGGGCCTGGGCGCCTGGAACCTGTATTTCCTGGCGAAGTTCGTCATGCTCGCCGCGGGGCTGCTGGACTTCCAGCCGTTGCCCAACCTGCTGTTCGCAGCCTTCCTGATGGTGCCACTGCCAGGGCGCTGGTTACGTGTCGTGCGGCAACTGGTGGCTGTGCCGATCGGCATCGCTTTGTTTTATCAGGACACCTGGCTGCCGCCATTCGAGCGTCTGCTCGCGCAGCCCGGTGTGCTCGATTTCACGCCTGACTACATGCTGGAACTGCTGGGCCGCTTCATCAATTGGTACTTGGTGGGCGCCTTGTTGTTGACGGTGGTGGGCTACTTCTACCTAAGACACTGGTTGCGCCTGAGCACCCTGAGTGTGGTCGGACTGCTGTGGCTGGCCGCAAGCGGATTGCCGTCGATCACGCCGGTCACCTCGCGCCAGGTCGTGACCGACGTTGCTACGCAGGAGGCAGCTGCCGTGGCAGCAGACGATGCCACGCTCAATGCCAAGCTGGATAGCTTCTTCGACCGCGAGCGCCAGCGGGTCACCGCCTTCCCGGTGGTCAAGCCCGATGAGCAACCTTTCGATTTGTTGGTGATCAACGTCTGCTCCCTGGCCTGGGATGACCTCACCGCTGTCGGCCTGCATGAAAACCCACTGTTCTCGCGCCTGGACGTGATCTTCGACCAGTTCAACTCGGCTACCTCGTACAGTGGCCCGGCCGCGATCCGCGTGTTGCGGGCCAGCTGTGGCCAGCCCTCGCATGAAATGCTCTACAAGCCGGCACCCGATCAGTGCCTGTTGTTCGATAACCTCGCCCGGCTGGGCTTCGAGCGTGAGACATTGCTCAACCACAGTGGGCACTTCGATAACTTCCTGGGTGACATCACTACCCAGCACATGCCGCAGCCGAGCCTGTCCAGCACCGACTTCCGCCGCTCGCTGGTCGGTTTCGATGGCTCGCCTATCGCCAGTGATCTGGAGGTGCTGCAAGGCTGGTGGGGGCGCCGCCAGGCGTCGGGAGCAGCGCATGTCTCGCTGTTCTACAACACCATCAGCCTGCATGACGGCAATCGCATAGTGACTGCTGATGGGGGAACCCGTATGGCGGACTACAACACCCGCGCGACGCGTCTGTTCGATGACCTGGGCAAATTCCTGGATGAACTGCAACGCAGCGGTCGCCGAGTCGTCGTGGCGATCGTACCGGAGCACGGCGCGGCGCTGCACGGCGACCGCATGCAGCTGCCCGGCATGCGCGAGATCCCTACGCCATCGATCACCCATGTGCCGGTAGGGCTCAAGTTCATCGGCATGGATCAACCAGGCCGGCGCGAGCCTCTGCATGTCTCGGCGCCCACCAGCTACCTGGCCCTGTCCGAACTGGTATCGCGCGTCTATGCCAACCAGGGAGCCGGCCAGGTCCTGGATTTGCCTGGTGTGCTGAAAGATTTGCCCACCACCGAACATGTCGCTGAAACGTCCGGCGCCCAGGTAATGGATTTCCAAGGCACCAGCTACATGCGTCTGCAAGGCCAGCCGAACTGGCAACCGATCCCGAAGGAGAGCAACTGATGACAAGGAAAGCAGATCCCGCTGATCGCAGTGATGACATCGCCCGGTTGCGTCAGCATCTGGATATGCCCGAACTGAACTACCAGGACATCTCGTTGATGGTGGGGGTGCGCGAGGCGCTGCGGCGCTGGCCCTTGCTGGGAGAAAGCTGTGCGAAGTCCATGAGTGACCTCGCCCATGAGATAGCTCCAGCGCCCAAGGCTACCGCGCGATGACCAGCCTTGCGCTGCATGGGCTGCGTGGCGGCCTGGGGCGTAGCTCCGTGCTCGCCGCGTTGGGGCATGCCCTGCGGGAACTGGGTGAGCGGGTGCTGCTGGTCGACTTATGCTCGAACAACCTGTTGGGCCTGCACTTCAATCTGCCGCTGGTTGGATGCGACGGTTGGGCGAACGCCGAACGGGACGGTCGCCCGTTCGGCGATCAGGTATTCGAAGTGTTCGACGGCTTATGCGTGATGCCCTTCGGCGAGCTTGACGAACCGGCCCTGGCCGAGCTGAGCGGGACATTCAACCCTGGGATCTGGAGTGCCCGCCAGGCGCAGTTGGTCCGGCACTTCGACTGGGTGCTATTCGATTTGCCATCTTCGGGCGCCTTGCGTGAAGTGGAGGTCGATGTACGTGTACTGGTCGCAGAAGCTGAAATGACCAGCCACATTTTGCTGGAGCGCCAGGCGCCGGAGCGCTTCGATCTGCTGCTTATCAACCGTTTCGACGCGGCCAGTCGCTTGCAGAGCGATGTGCTGATGGTCTGGCGCAGGCTTTACCACAACCGCCTTCCTCTGCAGGTGATACATCGCGACGAGGCATTCGTCGAGGCGCTGGCCTGCAAGGCTCCGGTCGGCCACTACGCCCCCCAGAGCCTGGCCTCCCGTGACGTACAGAGCCTAGCTGTGCGCTGCCTGACGAGGCGTCGATCGTGAAACTGTCGCCGGCCAATGCCTACCACTACTACTCCCACCTAGGTGCGGCGCGCCTGACTGCGCTGGTGTTCACCCTGGGCACCTGGCTGGCCTTCCTTCTGCTGCGTCTGGAGTCCCCGGCCTGGCAAGCGCTGCTGGCTGATCGGCGGCGGCTGTTCCCGCAAGTGGCCGGCAAACCGCCGACCTTGGGCGACCCACTGCGCTTGCTGATCCAAGGTGCGTGGTTGTTGATCCGACACGAGCCGCAACCGCGCAAACCGTCCGCGCTGGCCCGCGGCTGCCGCGCCCTGTTTGACGCCGGGGCCGCCCTGCTGCAACGCCTGCGTCGCCTTCGCTTGCACATGGTCGAGAAGTTGCGGCGGGTGCCCAGCCAGGTGCGCACCAGCACTTGGCAGCGTAACGCCGCCCAACAGCTGCGGGGCCTGAGCAAAGGTGCCCGGCGCGCGTTCTACTTTGTGCTCACGGTGTGCGCCCTTGCACTGGCGCTGCTGTGCGTGACCGAGCCATTCGGCTACCTGGCCCAGCTGATGTTCATTCTGCTGCTGTGGGGCATCGCCATGCTGGTGCGCCACATGCCCGGTCGCTTCCCGACCCTGATGTTGATCATCCTCTCGACGATCATTTCCTGCCGTTACCTGTGGTGGCGCTACACCTCCACGCTCAACTGGAACGATACGTTGGACCTGGTGTGCGGGCTGACCCTGCTGATTGCCGAGACCTACTCCTGGTTCGTGCTGATCCTGGGTTATATCCAGACCTGCTGGCCACTGGAGCGCAAGCCGGCTAACCTGCCGGAGCAGCTTACCGAGTGGCCGACCGTGGACCTGATGATCCCCACCTACAACGAGGACCTCTCGGTGGTGCGTACCACTGTGCTCGCGGCGCTG
Organism: Pseudomonas guariconensis; assembly: GCF_900102675.1. Classification (GTDB taxonomy): domain Bacteria; phylum Pseudomonadota; class Gammaproteobacteria; order Pseudomonadales; family Pseudomonadaceae; genus Aquipseudomonas; species Aquipseudomonas guariconensis. The sequence continues at coordinate 520,955 of NZ_FMYX01000002.1, read as the reverse complement.
GGCCTGGACTGGCCGCGCGAGCGTCTGCGCATCTACCTGCTCGACGATGGCCGCCGCGATAACTTCCGCGCCTTTGCTGAGGAAATGGGTGTTGGTTACATCATCCGTCCCGACAACAAGCACGCCAAGGCTGGCAACCTGAATCACGCCCTGGGTGTCACCGACGGCGAGCTGATCGCGATCTTCGACTGCGACCATGTGCCGGTGCGTTCCTTCCTGCAGATGACGGTGGGCTGGTTCCTCAAGGACCCACGCCTGGCGCTGGTGCAGACACCTCACCATTTCTTCTCGCCTGACCCGTTCGAGCGCAACCTGGGCACCTTCCGCAACCGCCCCAACGAAGGCGAGTTGTTCTACGGCCTGATCCAGGATGGCAACGACATGTGGAACGCGGCCTTCTTCTGCGGCTCCTGTGCCGTGCTGCGGCGTACTGCCCTGGAAGACATCGGCGGGTTCGCCGTCGAGACCGTGACCGAAGACGCCCATACCGCCCTGCGCCTGCACCGCCATGGTTGGAACTCCGCCTACCTGCGCCTGCCGCAGGCGGCCGGGTTGGCCACCGAGAGCCTGTCGGCGCATATCGGCCAGCGAATTCGCTGGGCGCGCGGCATGGTGCAGATCTTCCGTACCGACAATCCGTTGTTCGGTCGTGGCCTGAGCCTGTTCCAGCGGGTGTGCTATGCCAATGCCATGTTGCACTTCCTGGCCGGTCTGCCGCGTCTGGTGTTCCTGACCGCGCCGTTGGCGTTCCTGCTGTTGCACGCCTACATCATCTACGCCCCGGCGCTGATGATCCTGCTCTACGTGCTGCCGCACATGATCCACGCCAGCCTGACCAACTCGCGCATGCAGGGCAAATACCGGCGCACCTTCTGGGGTGAGGTCTACGAGACCGTGCTGGCGTGGTACATCGCACGGCCCACCACGGTGGCCCTGTTCGCGCCGAAGAAGGGCAAGTTCAACGTCACTGCCAAAGGCGGGCTGATGGAGGAGAGCCAGTTCGACTGGCGTATCGCCCAGCCTTACCTGTTGCTGGCGGTGCTCAACTTCGTCGGGCTCGGGTTCGCGGTCTGGCGCCTGTTCACTGGCCCGACCGAAGAGATCGGCACGGTCATCGTCAGTTCGCTCTGGGTGACCTACAACCTGTTGATCATCGGCGCCGCGACGGCCGTGGCCGCCGAGGTTCGCCAGGTACGACGTGCGCACCGGGTGCAGATGCACCTGCCGGCCGCCCTGGTCCTGGAGAACGGTCACGCCTATCCGTGCACCCTGGTGGACTATTCGGACAGCGGCATCGGCCTTGAGCTGGGTGACGGCCTGGCACCGAAGACCGGTGGCCGGGTGCGTCTGCTGCTCAGCCGAGGGGAGCGTGAGTTCGCCTTCGATGCACGAATCACCCGCCGGGTTGGGCGCCACCTCGGCCTGACCTTCGATGAACTGGACACACAGCAACGCATCGACCTGGTGCACTGCACCTTCGCCCGTGCCGACGCTTGGCTGGCCTGGCAGGAGGCGCATCAGCACGACCGCCCGCTGCAAAGCCTGGTCGATGTGCTGAAGCTGGGTGGCGTCGGCTACCTGCGACTGCTCGAGTACGTTCCGGTGCGGCTGTTGGGGCCGGTACGACCTCTGGTCGTGCTGGCGCGCTGGCTGGCCACCTTCATGCCGCGCACCCCGCGGCCTCTCCCTTCCACGAATCTTTCAACCCGAGACGCATCATGACTCGTTACCCCGCACGTACCTGGGGCCTGGCGATGGCGCTGCTCGCCTGCGTGTTCCAGGCCACCGCCGACACCACCCCGCCCACCCCCGAGGCCGTTGCCGAGCCGGTGGTACCCAACTGGCCCGTGGCGAGAACGTTCGAGCAGCTCGGGCATCCGGCCGACACCCTGTTGCTCGGTGTGCGCAACAGCGAGCAGATCGAATTCGGCCTGCGTCGCGACCGGCTCGCCACCGAAGCTGTCCTGCAGTTGGACTACACGCCCTCGCCGGCGCTGCTGCCGACCCTGTCGCACCTGCGCGTCTACCTCAATGATGAGCTGATGGGCGTGTTGCCGGTGGAAAAGGACCAGCTTGGCCAGCGCGTCCAGCGTCAGCTGCCGCTCGATCCCAAGCTGATCAGTGACTTCAACCGGGTGCGTCTGGAGTTCGTCGGGCACTACGCCGACGTCTGTGAAGACCCCGCGCACAGCGGCCTTTGGCTGAACCTCAATCGCAAGAGCGAGGTTCATCTGCGCGAGCAGGCCCTGGCGATGGAAAACGACCTGGCCTTCTTCCCGTTGCCGTTCTTCGACGCGCGCGATACCGGCAAGGTTGACCTGCCGGTGGTCTTCGCCGCGAGCCCGACGCTGGGGGAGCAACGTGCCGCCACGATTCTCGCGTCCTATTTCGGCAGCCAGGCGGGTTGGCGCAAGGCGACCTTCCCGGTGCTCTTCGATAGCCTGCCGGCTGCAGGCGACAAGCCAAAGCCGGCGATCGTCTTTGCCAGCAACGAGCGTCGTCCGGCATTTCTGGCCGACTACGAGAAGTTCCCGCGGGTGGACGGCCCGGTGGTGCAACTGATCGACCATCCGAGCGATCGTTGGAGCAAGCTGCTGCTGGTGCTGGGGCGCAACGACGAGGACCTGGTCAAGGCTGCCTCGGCATTGGCGGTGGGCAACAACCTGTTCCGTGGCGACCGAGTGAAGATCGAACAGATGAGCGATCTGCAGCCTCGCAAGCCATACGATGCGCCGAACTGGACCCGCACCGACCGTCCGGTACGTTTCGCCGAGTTGCTCGATTACCCGCAGCAGTTGCAGGTCAGCGGCTTGCAACCGAACGCGATCATCCTCGATGTGAACCTGCCGCCAGACCTGTTCGTTTGGCGCAACCAAGGCATTCCGCTGCGCACGCTGTACCGCTATACGCCGCCAGCGGTCACGGACGAATCGCGCCTGACCATCAGTGTCAACGATCAGTACATCACCAGCATGCCCTTGGTAGGCAATGATCGTCGTGGCGGCACGCTCGAAGAGCTGCGCCTGAGCGTGCTATCCAGCGATAGCACGGCATTGAGCGAGCAGGCATTGGTGCCGGCGCTGAAGATCGGTGACCGCAACCGCCTGCGGTTCGACTTCAGCTTCGCCAGTAAGCTCGGCAGCTCTCAGCGTGATCAGTGCCAGACCTCCTTGCCGGTGGACGTACGCGCGGCCATCGACGAGAACTCCACCATCGACCTCTCCGGTTATCACCACTACATCGCCATGCCAGACCTGCGTGCCTTCGCCCGCAGCGGTTTCCCGTTCAGCCGCATGGCAGATCTGTCCGAAACCCAGGTCTTGGTACCCGCCAAACCGACGCCGATGCAGGTGGGTATTCTGCTCGATGTGGTAGGTAGCATTGCCGGTCAAGTCGGCTACCCGGCCTTAGGGATTCGCCTGATCGACGACTGGAAGCAAGCGGCCTCGGCGGATGCCGACCTGCTGGTTATCGGCACATTGCCCCAGGAGCTGGCCCAGGAGCGCAACCTTGGCCTGCTGCTCAACGCCCAGCGCGACTGGCTGGCGCAAGGACGCTCCACAAACATGCCCGGTCGCCACCGGTTCGACACATCGCCCGTGCCGGCCAGCAGCCATGTGGCAATAAGTGCCCAGGCGCCGATCGGCGCGATCACAGGGCTCAAGTCTCCCTTCCACGAGCAGCGCAGCGTGGTCGCCTTGCTGGGCAATACCGATGCCGACTATGCGCTGCTGCGTGAGGCGCTCGGCGATACCGGCAAGCTCGATGCGGTAGCCGGCTCGGTCACCCTGGTGCGATCCAGCGGGGTGAGCAGCCAGTTCGTGGGCGAGCATTATTTTGTCGGCCAGTTGCCCTGGTGGCTGCTGTTGTGGTTCCACCTGTCCGAGCAGCCGTTATTGCTCGCGGTCCTTGCCACCATCAGCGTGCTGTTGTTCGCCTTCCTGCTGTGGCGCGCGCTGCGTTGGGCTGCCCGACGCCGGCTGGGTGAGGCTGACTGATCATGTGGCGGTTTGTGCTGATGCTGGCGCTGAGCCTGCCCGCAATCGCGGGCGCAGCGCCAAACTGTCCTTGGCCGGCCTGGGAGCGTTTGCGCACAGAGCTGGTGAGTGTGGACGGACGCGTGCTGGACCCCAGTGATGAGCGCCTGATTACCACCTCCGAAGGGCAGAGCTATGGGCTGTTCTTCGCCTTAGTGGCCAATGACCGGGCAACCTTCGCTCAACTGCTGCGCTGGACCAGCAACAACCTGGCCGAAGGAGACCTCACGAGCCATTTGCCGGCCTGGTTGTGGGGGCGTGACGCCAAGGGCAAGTGGCAGGTACTCGACCCCAACAATGCCAGCGACGCTGACCTTTGGATCGCCTACAGCCTGCTTGAGGCGGGGCGTTTGTGGAACGAACCCAGCTATACCCAGCTGGGTCAGCACCTGCTATGGCGCATCAGCGCTCAAACCCTGCGCAAACTGCCTGGCCTGGGCATCATGCTGCTGCCGGCGGACTACGGTTTTGACGATGCCCGAGGCTGGCGCCTTAACCCGAGCTATCTGCCACCGCAACTGCTGGACCGCTTCGCCCTGGTCGACCCCCTGTGGGGCGAGCTTGCGGGCAACACCCGTCGGCTGCTGCGCGATGCCTCTCCCAAAGGCTTTGCGCCCGACTGGCTGCTATGGACGCCCACCGGCAAGATCGAGCCCGACCCGCAACATGGGAGTGCCGGCGACTATGACGCCATTCGTGTCTATCTGTGGGTAGGCATGCTTGCCAAGGACGCTGCCCAACGGGTTGAACTACTCCAGCATTTCGCGCCGATGGCCATGCTGACGACACAAAAGGGACAGCCGCCGGAAACCGTAGACGCCCGTAGTGGCCAGGCTCGTGGTGGCGGACCAGGTGGTTTCTCGGCCGCACTGCTGCCATTGCTGGCCGTGACACCGAATGCCGACGAAGGGCTGCGCGCCCAGCGCCAGCGAATAAAGGATCATCCGATAGAGCCTCGTGCGTACTACAGCCAGATGTTGGCGTTGTTCGGCCAGGGCTGGGATGAGGCGCGGTATCGCTTTGACAAGGAGGGTCGCTTGTTGCCGGCCTGGAGTACGTCATGTACCGATTGATTAGCATCGTGCTGCTCACAGGGCTTTGCAGCCAGGTTGCCGCGCAACCGACTGACCGCAGCGAGCAACGCCAATGGCTGCTGGAGCAGATCCGCATGGGCGAGGCTTTGCACCGCGATGATCTGGTTCGCGATGCGCTGGGTCGCTTGCGCCTGCTTGAGCCGCGCGACGCCGAGGTGCTGTTCGCTTCGTTGCGCCTGGCCCTGCGCGAGCGTGATCAGGACCAGGTCACCCAGCTCATGGCGCGCATTAGCCAGGAGGCGCCCGGTAGCGTCCAGGAGCACAAGGCCAAGCGTCTGATCGAGTTGCAGCAGCCGGAGGCAACCCGGCGCCTACAACAGGCACGCCTGTTCGCAGTGACCGGGCGCAATCAGGAGGCGCTGGAGATTTACGATCAGTTGTTCGCGGGTGAGCCGCCCAGTCTGGAGCTGGCGCTGGACTACTGGCGTGTGCGCAGCGCCTTGCCTGGCCAGCGGCGCGAAGCGATCGAGCAATTGCAGGCTCTGGATCGGCAGTACCCAGGGAATGCTGGGCTGCGCCAGACCCTGGTGGGGCTGCTGTTTGCTGAGAAACGAGATCCCGAGGCGCTGGCCCTGCTCGAATTGCTCTCACGTGATCCAGGCGCACGCGATTCTGCTGCGCAGCGTGAATTCGACTATCTCTCTGGGCAGCCCGTGGGCGCTGCCAGCGTGGCGGCCTGGAAAGCTTTCGTCCAACGCTATCCGGCATCACCGCTGTTGCCCCAGGCCAACCAGACCCTTGCCCAGCAACGTCAATTGATCGCCGATCCCGCTTGGCAGGCCGGTCAGCGTGGCAAGCAGTTGCTCGACCAAGGGCGTAACGCCGAGGCTGAGGCCCAGTTGCGCCGTGCCTTGCGCCAATACCCCGACGATGCCAGCCTGCACGGCGCCTTGGGTTATGCGTTGATGCGCCAGAGCCGTTTCGAGGACGCCAACGCCGCGTTTCGTCTGGCTGCCACCAAGGAGCAGGACACCTATTGGATCAGTCAGTGGAAGGATCTGGAGTCGTCCAGCCATTACTGGATGCAATTGAAGAAAGCCGACCAGGCGCTGGAACGGCGCGATATTTCCACCGCCCGTGCGATCTATCAACAGGCGCGTCAGCAGCGGCCCCAGGATGAATTCGCCGTGCTTGGCTTGGCCGACGTGGCGGTCGCCGAGGGCGATCCGGCCACTGCTGAGCGGTTGTACCTTCAGGTTCGGCGCATGGCGCCGGACAACGAGAGTGCTGTGCGCGGCCTGATGCGGATCTACCAAGCACAATCACCCGACAAGGCGCGTGCCTACCTTAACGGCCTGCCACCTCGGCAACAGGCAATGTTCGCCAGCCTGCGCCGCAGCCTGGAACTGGAGCAATTGCGCAGCGAAGCCGATGCAGCCGTGCAGCGGCAGGACTGGGCAGCGGCAAGCCTAGCGCTGAAGCGGGCAGTCGAGTTGGCGCCAGATGAACCCTGGCTGGTTTACCAACTCGCCGGCAGCCTTCGTCAGCAAGGGCGTATCGGCGAGGCCGATGCCGCCTTTGCCAAGCTGTTGCAACGGCATCCGACCGACCCGCAAGCGCGCTATGCCCATGGCCTGTTCCTGGAGTCCACTGACCGTGATGCCTTGGCACTGGATAGCCTTGCCGGTGTCCCCAAAGGTGCATGGACCGACGACATGCATGCCCTTGAAAAGCGCGCGCGGCGCCGTGTCACTCTGGCTCAAGCGCGACAGTTGCGCGACCAGGGGCGCGAAGCCGAGGCAAGCGCACTGCTCGAGGCCGGGATTGCCCGCGGCGAAGGCGACACCGATGACCTACTGATGCTCGCGGACTGGGCGGCGACCCGGGGGGATCACAGCACAGCCCGAACGTACTTCGAACGCGTGCTGGAGCGCCAGCCGGAGCAACCTGAGGCCCGCCTTGGGTTGATCGAGGGCTGGATAGCCGAAGGCAACCTGCCCCGAGCACGCCAGGCCCTGGAGCGGCGTGCGCCCCAGTTCCCGCCCGGGCAGATCGACGCACAGCGGCGTCTGGCTAATGCCTGGCTGGCAGTGGGCGACCGGGCGCAGGCGGCGTCGCTGCTAGACCGTCTGGTGGCCGAGCAAGCCCAGCCTGATCCGCTATTGCGTCGAGATGCTGCGCGATTGGCAGTGCAGCAGGACCCGCAACGAGCACTGGATCTTTACGCCGCGGCGATGGCCGATGCCGACCTGCTCGAGCGCCGCGCGGTGCAACCAAGGGACGATCGGGCGCTGACCTATGCGAGCCGCGCCAAGGACGAGGATGACTGGCTGGCGCGTAGCCTGCGCAGCGACGTCGATGAGCTGTACCGTCAGCAGAATCCCAGCATCACGCTGATGCATGACTATGGCTGGCGCAATGACGATGGGACTCCTGGGATCTCTGAGCTCAAGAGGCAGACGACTCTGTTTCATGCCGACATGCCCCTGCAGGATGGCAAGGCGTTCGTGCGCCTGGAGCGGATTGGCCTGGATGCGGGCAGCTTCGATCTCGAAGATGGCCAGCACACCGAGGCCTTCGGCACCTGCCAGGTCCGCGGTACCACCCGTTCGGGTGATCCGCTGCCGGCCGGTTGTCCTGGCGGGTCGCAGACGGCCAATGGCCGGATCATGGCGCTGGGCTGGGAAGGGGAGCGCTGGGCTGCCGACCTCGGCACTACCGATGGCTTCGAGGTCAACAACTGGCTAGGCGGTGCAACGGTCAATGGCGACCTGGGAGAGCTTGGCTGGTCGCTGACCGCCTCACGGCGGCCGATGAGCAATTCGCTGCTTTCGTTTGGTGGTGCCAAGGACCCGCGCACGGGCGTGCGTTGGGGCGGGGTCACCGCTAACGGCGCAACGCTCGGGCTGAGCTGGGACCAGGGCGGCGACGATGGTGTATGGGCCAGCCTCGGTCATCATTGGCTGTATGGTGAGAATGTCACCGACAACCAACGTACCCGAGCCATGGCGGGTTACTACTACCGTCTGCTGGAGCGGGCTGACGAGCGCATGCGTATCGGCCTGACCGTGATGCACTGGCGGCATGACAAGGATTTGGGCGATTACTATCTGGGCCAGGGCGGCTACTACAGCCCGGAGCGCTACAACTCCATCGGCGTGCCGTTCAGCTATGCCTGGCGCAACTACGATTGGTCGGTATTGCTGGAAACCTCGGTCAGCTGGTCCCAGGCTAAGAGTGGTAGCCGTCCGCGCTATCCCAACCAATCGCTGAACGACAAGATGATCAATCGCTATGATCTCGAAAGCTCGAACCTCGGCGATATCAGCGAGGGCAGTTCCAGCAACGGCGTGGGTTATCACTTAAGAGGCCTGTTCGAGCGCCGCCTGAGCGACCATTGGGCCTTGGGCGGGGGCTTCGACTGGCAGCACAGCGATGACTACGCGCCGAGCAGCGCCATGCTCTACGTGCGGTATCTGTTCGAGCCCTGGCGCGGCAACCTGCTGTTGCCGGTGGAACCGCTGGAGCCCTACAGCGAGTGGCGTTGAGGCCTGGCAGCCGCTTTTAGCAGGAACACCTGCCCCTGCTGAAAGCGGCCAGACGGTCCCCAAGATGAACAACAATTCATCCAGGCGATCCATCGCCCCCGGTTGACGACAGGGGGAGGGCAAGGCGTAGTATTGATAGTTAGCAAACTATGAATATCCTTGGTTCCTCTCATGACGCTTGATGCACTGCACATGAAGATCAGCAGCGGCATGGTCGTGGCCGCCCGCCACTGGCGACGCATCTGCCAGGCGGCCCTGACGGGCTACGGCATCTCCGAAGCCTGCGCTGTGCCACTGCTGATGATCGTGCGCCTGGGCGATGGGGTGCACCAGGTCGCGGTGGCCCAGGCCGCCGGCCTGGAAAGCCCGTCGTTGGTGCGCCTGCTCGACCAGCTGTGCAAGGCCGGGCTGGTATGTCGCAGCGAAGATCCCCTGGACCGCCGTGCCAAGGCCCTGAGCCTGACCAAGGAGGGCCGCCGTCTGGCCGAGTCGATCGAAGAAGAGCTAGTGCGCCTGCGCCGACAGGTGTTGCGCGGGATCGACCAAGCCGACCTGGAGGCCACCTTGCGGGTGATCCAAGCCTTCGAAGACGCCAGCCAAGTCGCACCGGGCGGGCTTGCATGAACGGCTTCTTCAGTTCGGTCCCACCGGCCCGCGATTGGTTCTATGGCGTGCGCACCTTCGCCGCTTCGATGATCGCCCTGTACATTGCCCTGCTCATGCAATTGCCACGTCCCTACTGGGCCATGGCCACGGTGTACATCGTCTCGAGCCCCTTCGTCGGGCCGACCAGCTCCAAGGCGCTGTATCGCGCCTTGGGCACGTTGCTGGGTGCCGGCGGGGCGGTCTTGCTGGTGCCGCCTTTGGTACAGTCGCCAGCGCTGCTCTGCGTCGCCATTGCCTTGTGGACCGGCACGCTGCTGTTCCTGTCGCTGAACCTGCGCACGGCCAACAACTATGTGCTGATGCTGGCCGGCTATACCTTGCCTATGATCGCCCTGGCGGTGGTCGACAACCCGCTGGCGGTGTTCGATGTGGCCTCCTCCCGAGCCCAGGAAATCTGCCTGGGCATCGTCTGCGCGGCGGTGGTCGGCGCGATCTTCTGGCCGCGCCGCTTGGCGCCGGTGGTGCTCGGCTCGGCCAACAGCTGGTTCCACGAGGCGATTCGCTACAGCGACACCTACCTGGCCCGCGAAGTCGCCGCCGACAAGGTCGCCGGCATGCGCGCCTCGATGGTCGCCACCTTCAACAGCCTGGAGATGATGATCGGCCAGCTCGGTCATGAAGGCACCGGCCCCCATACCCTGAAAAATGCCCGGGAGCTGCGCGGACGGATGATCCACCTGCTGCCGGTGATCGATGCCCTGGACGATGCGCTGATCGCGCTGCAAAGCCGCGCCCCGGCCCAGTTCGCTCAGCTCCAACCACTGCTGGCCGAAACCCGCACCTGGCTAGAAGGCACAGCCCAAGACGCCTCGCTGGCCCGCTGGACTGCCCTGCACGAGCAGCTCGAGCGCCTGCAGCCCAGCGCAGCCGCACTGGACCAACGCCAGCAATTGCTGCTCTCCAACGCCCTTTACCGACTGAGCGAATGGATCGACCTCTGGCAGGACTGCTGCGCGCTGCAGCACGCCTTGCGCAAGGATGATGCCACGCCATGGCGTGCGGTGTACCGCCACTGGCGCCTGGGCCGGCTGACGCCGTTCTTTGACCGCGGGCTGATGCTCTACTCGGTGTTTTCCACCGTCACCGCGATCATCGTCGCCAGTGGCCTGTGGATCCTGCTCGGCTGGAACGATGGCGGCAGCGCGGTGATCCTCGCCGCGGTGGCCTGCAGCTTCTTTGCCGCCATGGATGATCCGGCGCCCCAGATCTACCGATTCTTCTTCTGGACGCTGATGTCGGTGATCTTCTCCAGCGTCTACCTGTTCCTGGTGCTGCCCAACCTGCACGACTTCCCGATGCTGGTGCTGGCCTTCGCTGTGCCGTTCATCTGTGTCGGTACCTTGACCGTGCAGCCGCGCTTCTACCTCGGGACCTTGCTGACCATCGTCAACACCGCCACCTTCATCAGCATCCAGGGCGCCTACGACGCTGACTTCCTGACCTTCATCAACGCCAACATGGCGGGCCCTGTGGGTTTGCTGTTCGCCTTCATCTGGACCTTGCTGTTGCGTCCGTTTGGCGTGGAGCTCGCGGCCAAGCGCCTGACCCGCTTCAGCTGGCAGGACATCGTCGAGATGACCCAGCCCGCGACCCTGGCCGAGCATCGCCATGTCGGCGTGCAGATGCTCGACCGCCTGATGCAGCACCTGCCGCGCCTGGCCCAGACCGGGCAGGACAGTGGCGTGGCGCTGCGTGATCTGCGTGTGGGCCTCAACCTGCTGGACTTGCTGGCGTACATGCCGCGAGTCGGCCAGGCGCCACGCGAACGCCTGCAGACCGTGGTGGATGAGGTGGGCGCTCACTATGCCCAGTGCCTGCGCGCCAAAGAGCGCCTGCACGCCCCGGCGGCATTGCTGCGCAACATGGAGCGCGCCCGCCAGGCGCTGGCCCTGGATGCGCACGACAACGACCGAGGCGATGCCCGCGTGCACCTGTTGCATGCCTTGAGCGGCCTGCGTCTGGCGCTGTTGCCGGGCGTCGAGGTGATGCTCGAACCGGCCGACCAACCGCAATTGCCCCCGGGCATCGATGGAGCCCCACTGTGATCGGTGATCTGGATATCAGCGGGGTATTTCTGCCCACGCTGCTGGTGATGATGGTCTTCACCTACCTGTTGTTCCTGGGCGTGCACGCCGTGCTGGTGCGCCTTGGGTTCTACCGCCTGGTCTGGCACCGGGCGTTGTTCAACGTTGCCCTTTACGCCGTGCTCCTTGGCGCGGTGGATCACTTTTGTCGAAACCTGATGCTGCCATGAAAAAACCGTTGTTGACCTTGGGCCGAGTGGTCCTGACATTGCTGGTGGTGACCTTCGCGGCCGTGCTGGTCTGGCAGATGGTCGTGTACTACATGTTCGCGCCCTGGACGCGCGATGGGCACATTCGTGCCGACGTGATCCAGATCGCCCCGGACGTATCGGGGCTTATCCAGAAGGTCGAAGTGCGCGACAACCAGATGATCAAGCGCGGCGACGTGCTGTTCACCATCGACCAGGACCGCTTCACCCTGGCCCTGCGCCAGGCCAAGGCGACCCTGGCCGAGCGTCAGGAAACCCTGGCCCAGGCCTCCCGTGAGGCGCAGCGCAACCGTAAATTGGGCAACCTGGTGGCGGCCGAGCAGTTGGAGGAGAGCCAGTCGCGTGAGGCACGCGCTCGTTCGGCGGTCAGCGAGGCCCAGGTGGCGGTGGACACGGCCCAGCTCAACCTCGACCGTTCGGTAGTGCGCAGCCCAGTGGACGGCTACCTCAACGACCGCGCGCCGCGTGCTCATGAATTCGTCACCGCCGGGCGGCCAGTGCTGTCGGTGGTCGACAGCGCCTCGTACCACGTCGATGGCTATTTCGAAGAGACCAAGCTCGGCGGTATCCACATCGGCGATGCCGTGGACATCCGCGTGATGGGCGACAACACCCGGCTGCGAGGCCATGTGCAGAGCCTGGCGGCGGGCATCGAGGATCGAGACCGCAGCAGCGGCGCCAACCTGTTGCCCAACGTCAACCCGGCCTTCAGCTGGGTGCGCCTGGCCCAGCGGATCCCGGTGCGTATCGCCTTCGATGACGTGCCAGAAGACTTCCGCATGATCGCCGGGCGTACCGCCACGGTGTCGATCATCGAGGGCCAGCGGCCATGAAACAGCTGATCCTGGCGGGGCTGTGCCTGTCCCTGGGCGCCTGTATGATGGTCGGCCCGGACTACGAAGTGCCCAAGGACGCCGCCGTGCAGCGCAGCGACCTCAACGGCCCGCTGCGCCAGGACGCCGACAGCGTGGTCTCGGCGCCGGTACCAGACGACTGGTGGCAGCTGTACCAGGATCAGCGCTTGAACGAGCTGGTGCGCCAGGCCCTGGCGGCCAACACCGAGCTACGCGTCGCGGCGGCCAACATCGCCAAGGCTCGTGCCCAGGTGGAAGTGGCCGAGTCCCAGGGTGGCTTCAACGGTGGGGTCAAGCTCGGCGCCCAGCGGCTGCAGGAATCCGGCGAAGCTTTCCTGCTGCCGGAAAAGGTGCCGGTGGCCAACATCGGCGAGGCGATCATCAGCGCCAGCTACCAGTTCGATCTGTGGGGCACCTTCAAGCGTGGCACCGAGGCCGCCAAGGCCAATGCCGACGCGGTGCAGGCCGCGGCCGATACTGCGCGCATCACCCTGGTGGCCGACGTGGTCAAGGCTTACACCCAGGTGTGCTCGGCCAACGAGGAGTACCACATCGCCCGTGAGTCCCTCGACCTGCAGGAACAGAGCGTGCAATTGAACCAGCGCCTGCGCGACGCTGGCCGCGGGGATGAAACCCAGGTCACCCGTTCGCAGACCCAGTTCAAATCCTTGCGCGCCGAGCTGCCGCGCTTCAAGGCCGAGCGTGAGGCTGGCCTTTACACCCTGGCGGCCCTGCTGGCCAAGCCGGTCGAGCAGCTGCCGGCCGGTACCGCTGACTGCGCGGAGCTGCCACACATCACCCAGTTGCTTCCGGTAGGCGATGGCGCTGCGCTGCTCAAGCGCCGCCCCGACGTGCGCCAGGCCGAACGTCAGCTCGCCGCCGCCACCGCCGCCATCGGCGTGGCCACCGGTGCGTTGTATCCGGACATCAGCATCGGCGCCCAGGTCGGCACCATCGGTATCCTTGAAAACCTCGGTGACCCGTCGACCAACCGTTGGGGCTTCGGCCCGCAGGTCAGCTGGACGATCCCCACCAACGGCACCCGGGCGCGCATCCGCATGGCCGAGGCCTCGACCCAGGCGGCGTTGGCGCATTTCGATGGCGTGGTACTCAATGCCATCCGCGAAACCCAGACCCGCCTGGCCCAGTACAGCGCGTTGCTGGAGCGCCGCGACGCCCTGGCCGACGCCGAGCGTTCGGCGAAGGAGTCGGCGGACCAGACTCACCTGCGATACCAGGTGGGACGCGAGTCGTTCCTGGCCGATCTGCAGGCGACCCGCACTTATACCGATGTGCGCGCGCAGCTGGCTGCTGCCAATACCCAGGTGGCCATGGGGCAGATCGGGGTGTTCCTGGCCTTGGGCGGTGGATGGCAGGGCGCGGCGGCCAAGCCTTGAGGACCCATACGCGAGCGTCATGATCAAGGGCAACGCCCTCGGCGCGGCGCAAGTGTCGTCAGTTTGTCACAAGATTTTTCATGAAATCCGCCCATGAGCCTTGAGCGAAAGGGAGTGGAAGTGAACAATGTTCTCTTTCGTATTTACCGCGAGAGTGGCCATGATGTTCCCCTTCCGTCTGCTCGCCTGGCTGCCCGCCTTGTTGCTCGGCCCGATACTGGCGCTGAGCAGCACCCCGGCGCTGGCCGAATCCCCCGCCGAGGCTGCCAAGGCGTTGCACCTGCTCGACTACATCGGCGCCGACTACCCACCGACCGTGCACGACGGCAAGGTGGTGGATGCGGGTGAATACCGCGAGCAGCAGGAGTTCAGCGCCGTCCTGGCCGAAGTGCTCAAGGCCCTGCCGGACAATCCTGAGCGTAACGGGCTCGAACAGGGCGTGCAGGCACTGCGTCAAGCCATCGACCAACGCCAGGAGGGTGCAGTCGTCGCCAAGCAGGCCCGCCAGCTGGGCGCACGACTGGCGGTGGCTTATGAAGTCAGCCAGGCGCCGATCATCACCCCCGATCCGGCCCGTGGCGCCTCGCTGTACGCACAGAACTGCGCCATCTGCCACGGTGATACCGGTGCCGGCGATGGCCCGGCGGGCCTGGGGTTGGAGCCGCCGCCGGCCAACCTGCGCAGTGTCGCGCGCCTCGACCAGCTGAGCCTGTTCGACCTCTACAACACCCTGGCGCTGGGCATCGAAGGCACCGAGATGCCGTCGTTCGCCGACCAGCTCGATGAACGTCAGCGCTGGGATGTGGCCGCCTACGTGGCGAGCCTCACGGCCGACCCGCAGGCCGCCAAGGGCGACAAGACCTGGAACTTGGCCGACCTGGCGCGCCAGACCCCGGCCGAAGTCGCTGCCAGTGAAGGCGCCGAAGCCGTGCTCGCCTTCCGCGCCCAGCGTGCCCAGCCGCCGCAGGTCAAGCGTGGCCCTGCGCAGTTGCTCGAGTACACCGCCAGCACCCTGGACAAGAGCTTGGCCGCCTACCGCGAAGGCGACCATGACCAGGCTTATGACCTCTCGGTAGCGGCCTACCTCGAAGGCTTCGAGCTGGTCGAAAGCTCCCTGGATAACATCGACACCCTGGCACGCAAGGACACCGAGAAAGCCCTGATGGCCTATCGTCAATCGCTTCAGGACGGGCTGCCGGTCGCCCAGGCCGAGCAGCGCCTGGCCGAGGCCAAGGCCAAGCTCGACGGCGCCGCCAAGCTGCTGGGCGGCGATGGGCTGAGTTGGTCGCTGAGTTTCGTTTCCGGCCTGTTGATCCTGCTGCGTGAAGGGCTTGAGGCCATCCTGGTGCTGGCGGCGATCCTGGCCTTCTTGCGCAATACCGGCCAGCAATCGGCAGTGCGCAGCGTCAATCTCGGCTGGGGCCTGGCGCTGGTCGCAGGCTTCGCTACCTGGGCCCTGGCGGCCTACGTGATCGACGTCGGTGGTGCTCAGCGCGAGCTGCTCGAAGGCTGTACGGCGTTATTCGCCGCGGTGATGGTGCTGTGGCTGGGCGTGTGGATGCACGACCGTCGCCACGCTGCGGCCTGGCAGGACTACATCAAGAGCAGCCTGGTCAGCGGTGGTGGGCGCTTCGGCTTTGCGGTACTGGCGTTCTTCTCGGTGTACCGCGAGTTGTTCGAGGTGATCCTGTTCTATGAAACCCTGTGGCTGCAGGCCGGCCCAGCGGGCCACAACGCCGTGCTGGCCGGAGGGGCTACTGCGCTGGTGCTGCTGGTGGGCCTGGCCTGGGTGATCCTTCGTGGCTCGGCCAAACTGCCGTTGTCGCTGTTCTTCACGATCAATGCGGCCTTGCTGTGCGTCTTGTCGGTCGTGTTCGCCGGGCATGGCATCAAGGCGCTGCAGGAAGCTGGCGTGTTGGGCACGCGGCCCGTGGCGTTCTTCGAGTTCGACTGGCTGGGCATTCATGCCGATGCCTATTCGCTCGGCGCGCAGGCGCTGGCATTGCTGGCGATCATGTTCCTCTATGGGCGGTCACGCCTGGCCGAGAAGCGCCGGATCGCGGCGAGCTGAAAGCCGCTCCCGCAGGCATACTGTGAACCTGTGGGAGCGGCCTTGGGCCGCGATTGGAGGGGCAAGCCCTCCCCAACGATTTCGAGGAAACACCTGCAATGCGTGTATGGATCGATGCCGACGCCTGTCCCAAGGCGGCCAAGGACCTGATCGTCAAGTTCGCCCTCAAGCGCAAGTTCGAGGTGGTGCTGGTGGCCGGCCAGGCCCAGATCAAGCCGGCGTTTGCCTGTGTTCGGCTGATCGTGGTGCCCAGCGGCATGGACGCGGCCGATGACTATCTGGTGGAAAACGCCGTGCCGGGCGAGCTGGTGATCTGCAGCGACGTGCCGTTGGCCGATCGCCTGATCAAGAAGGGTGTGTCCGCCCTCGACCCGCGTGGGCGTGAGTTCGATGAGCGCAACATGGGCGAGCGCCTGGCGGTGCGCAACCTGTTCACCGAGCTACGCGAGCAAGGGCAGGTCGGGGGAGGGCAGGCGCCTTATGGCGAGCGGGAGAAGCAGGCATTCGCCAATGCCCTGGACCGGATTCTCACCCGGCTGTCGAAGGTGTGACGAACAGCCCCCAAGGGTTGGATGGGTATCCGACTGCTTGGGGGCGGAGCTGGTCAATCGTTCTCGTGGGTCAGCTCCAGCACTCGATCCACCAGCTTGTAGATACCGCTGGCCGCCTCGCTGATGGACGTGGCCAGCATGTAGGCGGGTGTGGTCACTAACTTGCGTTGGGTGTCCTCGACGATGTCGTGCACATCGCACTCCTCGTGGGTACCGCCCATCTTCACCACCGCCGCGCTGGTGTCGGCGTCGGTACCGATGGTGCAGACCACGCCCGGGCCGTAGATCTTCGCCGCCAGCGCCGGGGAAATGCAGATCAGACCCACCGGCTTACCCGCCTCGGCGAACGCTTCGGCCAGTGCCAGCACGTCCGGATTGACTGTGCAGTTGGCGCCCTCGACGGCAAAGTTGGACAGGTTCTTCGCCGCGCCGAAGCCACCCGGGACGATCAGTGCGTCGAAGTCCTCGGCCCTGGCTTCGCGGATGTCCTTGATCTGGCCGCGAGCGATGCGCGCCGACTCCACCAGCACGTTGCGCGATTCAGGCATGGGCTGGCCAGTGAGGTGATCGATCACATGCATCTGGGCGATGTTGGGCGCGAAGCACTGCACCTGGGCGCCGCGCTGATCGAGGCGCAGCAGCGTGATCACGCTTTCGTGGATCTCGGCGCCGTCGTAGACGCCACAGCCGGAAAGTATCACCGCAACTTTTTTCGTCATGCTCATTACTCCAGTGTCGAGGCGCTAAATGTCCTCTAGTTTGGCAGATGTCGCCATAGGGTTTCCCACGCACGAGGCCTAATCTTTGGGGATAACCCCGGAGATGCTTGTCCATGGACCTGATTCTGCTGGCCGTGCCGTTCTTTTTCGTGCTGATCGCCGTGGAGCTGATTGCCGACCGCGTGCGTGGTCAGCGCAACTACCGGCTGGCCGATGCGATCAACAGCCTGAGCACGGGCGTGCTGTCGACCAGCACCGGCCTGTTGACCAAAGGCGTGGGGCTGGTGAGCTACGCCCTGGCCTGGGAATATCTGGCCTTCTCGCGCCTGCCGGGGGACGCCTGGTGGACCTGGCTGCTGGCTTTCGTGCTGTACGACTTGTGCTACTACTGGCTGCACCGCCTGGGACATGAGCGCAATATTCTCTGGGCCGCCCATTCGGTGCATCACCAGAGCGAGGAGTACAACCTCACCACCGCCCTGCGCCAGACCAGCAGCGGCTTCATCTTCTCCTGGATCTTTTACCTGCCCCTGGCGCTGATCGGCGTGCCACCGCTGGTGTTCGTTACCGTGGCCTCGCTGAATCTGCTCTACCAGTTCTGGGTGCACACGCGGCACATCCCCAAGCTGGGCTGGCTCGAATGGGTGCTGATCACGCCGTCCAACCATCGCGTCCACCATGCGCAAAACCCTCTGTACTTGGATCGCAACTACGCAGGCGTGTTCATTCTCTGGGATCGGCTGTTCGGCACCTTCCAGGAAGAGGACCCTCGTGAACCGGTGGTGTTCGGCGTGACCACACCGCTGGCCAGCTGGAATCCGCTGTGGGCCAACCTGCAGTTCTATGCACAGCTCTGGGAGGATGCCAGGCGTACCCACTCGCTGCGGGACAAACTGCGTATTTGGTTCATGCCCACCGGCTGGCGTCCGGCTGACGTCGCGGCACGTTATCCACAGGCCAAGCCGGACCTGGCGCGGTTTCACAAGTTCGAGATTCCGTTGGGGCGAAGGTCACAGGTTTACGTCGTGGCGCAGTTTGCAGCCTACGTTGCCTTGGGCAGCTACCTCATGCAGGTGGCCGAACAGGTGCCCACGGCCGGCCTCGTGCTGGGCTGGACAGTCATGGCGTTTGGTTTGTTCGTGCTCGGCGCTGCACTCGAGAATCGGCCTTGGGCCAGGCGCCTGGAGCTGGCACGACTGACATCGAATGCACCGGCGCTGTACCTGGCCGGTGCCATGGGCTTAGGGCCGGTCACGCCCTTGGGGTGGCTCCTGCTCCTGGGATACAGCGTTGCCAGTCTCTGGGGTCTGACCCGCTGCGGCTGCCTTGCGCTCGGCGCGCAGGGTGCGGAACCGGCGGCGCAACCAGAGCAGGCCACCGAGCGCCAGCAGGCCGCCGAGCACCCATAGCTCGTACTTCTTCACATTGCCCAGCATGCCTTCGAGGATGGCGCCGAAGTGGTACGCCGCGGCGCCCAGGGCCAGGGCCCAGACCGCTGCGCCGATGCCGTTGAGCAACAGGTAGCGCCGGGGTGGGTAGCCGGACAGACCTATGGCCACGGGCATGACCGTGCGCAGGCCGTAGACGAAGCGAAAACTCAGGACCCAGATGTCCGGATGGCGGCGGATGTGGTCAAGTGCCCGGTCGCCCATGGCTTGCCAGCGTGGTTTGCGCGCGAGGATGGCCCGGCCGTGACGGCGGCCCATGAAGTACCACAACTGGTCGCCGGCATAGCTGCCGAAGAACGCTGTGAGCACCACCAGATTGATATCCATGTATCCGCGGAACGCAAGGAAGCCCGCAAGAACCAGGATGGTCTCGCCTTCAAAAAACGTGCCGAGAAAAAGGGCAAAGTAGCCGAAATCCTGCAGGAATTGTTGAAGCATTTTCTGGGGTGCTAGCGAAATGAACGCGCAGCCTACCCCTTCGCGCGCGTTCGGGAAAGTGTCCAAATGTGTCTCGACGTGAACAATTCCTACAGGAAAGGTCGCTTTGGCCTCTGGTCAAAGGGTTGCCCAATACTGTCATCCCAGCGTCATAATGGCGGCTTATAACTGTCGCGCCAGCCCGCGTGCGCGGGCCCAGGAGTCTGCCGTGAGCGTTGCCCCGTTCATCCTCCTTCCTCTTGCCACCAGGCTGCGCAGCGACCGTCGGGATGCGTTTTCCACCAGGATCCTCTCCCTCGATGTACCGCTGGAAGCTGCGCAGGACTGGTGCCGCTTCAAACGGGCAGGCGCCGATGGCATCCTGACCTCTTTTCGCTGCCCGCGCCGCTCAATTGTCGAGAGGGCAGTCACGCCCTCCAGGAACGTCAGATGAACAATGAAGTGCTAACACCTGTCGCGATCAAGGATGCCCAGGCGGTTCCCGAAGAAATGGTGCAGACCCCGCCGGATCTGCCACCAGCAGCCGAGCCTGCGGCCGAAGCTGTCGCGCCTGCGCCCGCGCCTGCCATCGCCATTCCGAGCCTGGACGACAGCAGCCTGTACATTCATCGCGAGCTTTCGCAGCTGCAGTTCAACATTCGGGTGCTCGAGCAAGCGCTGGACGAATCCTACCCGCTGCTCGAGCGCCTGAAATTCCTGTTGATCTTCTCCAGCAACCTGGACGAGTTCTTCGAGATCCGCGTGGCGGGCCTGAAGAAGCAGATCACCTTCGCCCGCGAGCAAGCCGGTGCCGACGGCCTGCAGCCGCACCAGGCGCTGGCGCGCATCAGCGAGCTGGTCCATGGCGAGGTCGAACGCCAGTACGCGATCCTCAACGACGTGCTGCTGCCGGAGCTGGAGAAACACCAGATCCGCTTCATTCGCCGCCGGCACTGGACGACCAAGCTCAAGACCTGGGTACGTCGCTACTTCCGTGACGAAATCGCGCCGATCATCACCCCGATCGGCCTGGACCCGACCCACCCCTTCCCGCTGCTGGTCAACAAAAGCCTGAACTTCATCGTCGAGCTCGAAGGTGTCGATGCCTTCGGCCGCGATTCGGGTCTGGCCATCATCCCGGCACCGCGCCTGTTGCCGCGGGTGATTCGTGTGCCGGAAGACGTCGGTGGCGCCGGGGACAACTTCGTGTTCCTGTCCTCGATGATCCACGCCCACGCCGATGACCTGTTCCAAGGCATGAAGGTCAAGGGCTGCTACCAGTTCCGCCTGACCCGTAACGCTGACCTTGCGCTGGATTCCGAGGATGTCGAAGACCTGGCGCGGGCTCTGCGTGGCGAACTCTTCTCGCGCCGCTACGGGGACGCTGTGCGCCTGGAAGTGGCCGACAATTGCCCTAAACACCTGTCGGACTACCTGCTCAAGCAGTTCAGCCTGAGCGAGAGCGAGCTGTACCAGGTCAATGGCCCGGTCAACCTGACCCGGCTGTTCAGCATCACCGGCCTGGACAGCCACCCTGAGCTGCAATACACCCCATTCACCCCGGCGATTCCGAAGATCCTGCAAAACGCCGACAACATCTTCAGCGTGATCGGCAAGCAGGACGTGCTGCTGATGCACCCGTTCGAGTCCTTCACCCCGGTGGTCGACCTGCTGCGCCAGGCCGCCAAGGATCCGCACGTGCTCGCCGTGCGCCAGACCCTGTACCGCAGCGGCGCCAACTCCGAGATCGTCGACGCCCTGGTGGATGCGGCGCGCAACGGCAAGGAGGTCACGGCGGTGATCGAGCTGCGTGCGCGCTTCGACGAAGAGTCCAACCTACAGATGGCCAGCCGTCTGCAGGCTGCGGGTGCGGTGGTGATCTATGGCGTGGTCGGCTTCAAGACCCACGCCAAGATGATGTTGATCCTGCGTCGTGAACAGGGCGAGATCGTGCGCTATGCCCACTTGGGCACGGGCAACTACCACGCCGGTAATGCGCGCCTCTACACCGACTACAGCCTGCTCACGTCCGACGATGCGCTGACCGAGGACGTCGGCAAGCTGTTCAGTCAGCTGATCGGCATGGGCAAGACCCTGCGTATGAAGAAGCTGCTGCACGCGCCGTTCACCCTGAAAAAGGGCATGCTGGACATGATTGCCCGGGAAACCCAGTTCGCACTGGAAGGCAAGCCTGCGCACATCATCGCCAAGTTCAACTCGCTGACCGATGCCAAGGTCATCAAAGCCTTGTACAAGGCCAGTCAGTCGGGCGTGCGCATCGATCTGGTGGTCCGCGGTATGTGCTGCCTGCGCCCAGGGATTCCGGGGGTTTCACACAATATCCAGGTGCGCTCGATCATCGGTCGCTTCCTGGAGCACACGCGGGTGTTCTACTTCCTCAATGGCGGCGAGGAGCAGATGTTCCTGTCCAGCGCCGATTGGATGGAGCGCAACCTCGACAAGCGCGTCGAGACCTGCTTCCCGGTGGAAGGTAAAAAGCTGGTGCTGCGGGTCAAGAAGGAGCTCGAGGGTTACCTCACCGACAATACCCACGCATGGATCCTGCAGCCGGACGGCCGCTACGTGCGCAGCACGCCGACCGGCAACCAGAACCCGCGCAATGCCCAGGCCACCCTGCTCGAGCGCCTGAGCAATCCGGTTCTCAACGTACGCTGAGGATGAAGTTGACCCGGGCCAGCCACTGCGCCTCGTTGGCGAAGTCGGCCTGGGTCAGCTGGTTTTCTTCCAGCCAGCCCTGCGGGAATACCACTTCCAGGTTGTCCTCGCCTGCCTTGAGCTCCACCTTCGGCATCTGCTGTGTACCGCGGATGTGGTGGAACAGGATGGCGAAGCGCAGCAGCACGCACAGACGGATCAACTGCACGCCTTCATCGCCGAACTCCGCGAACTTGTCCTTGGGAATGTTACGGCGGTGGCCACGAACCAGCAGGGCCAGCATCTGCTGGTCCTCGCGGGAGAAACCAGCCAGATCGGAGTGTTCGATCAGGTAGGCGCCATGCTTGTGGTAGTGGTAATGGGCGATATCCAACCCGACTTCGTGCACTTTGGCCGCCCAGCTCAGCAGGTCCCGCCAGTTGCCTTCTTCCAGGCCCCAGGCCTTGGCCACTTGGTCGAACGCATGCAGCGCCTTGCGTTCGACACGTGCCGCTTGGCCTTGGTCGACGTGGTAGCGCTCCATCAGCGAATTCAGGGTGCGCTCACGAACGTCCTCGTGATGGTGACGGCCTAGCAGGTCGTACAGTACGCCTTCGCGCAGGGCGCCGTCACAATGGTCCATGCGTTGCAGTTCGAGGGCGTCGAAGATCGCCTCGAGAATCGCCAGGCCTGCCGGGAAGATCGCGCGACGATCCGGCTTGACGCCTTCGAAATCGATTTTGTCGACCTCGCCGAGCTTGAACAATTTGCGCTTGAGCGCCGCCAGGCCTTCGGCGTTGACCTCGCCACTGCCCATGCCGTTGGCCTTGATCGCCGCGCCAATGGCACGGATGGTGCCAGACGAGCCGATGGCTTCGTCCCAAGTCAGGCGATGCAGGGCGTTCTCGATGCTCATCAACTCCAGGCGTGCGGCGGTATAAGCCTGGGCGTAGCGTGCGGGGGTGATCTTGCCGTCGCGGAAATATCGTTGGGTGAAGCTGACGCAGCCCATCTGCAGGCTCTCGCGCAGCAGCGGCTCGAAGCGCTGGCCGATGATGAACTCGGTGCTGCCGCCGCCGATGTCGGCGACCAGGCGCTTGCCCGGGGTATCGGCCAGCGTGTGGGAGACGCCCAGGTAGATCAGGCGCGCTTCCTCGCGGCCGGAGATGACCTCGACCGGATGGCCGAGGATGGCTTCGGCGCGCAGGATGAATTCGTTGCGGTTTCGTGCTTCGCGCAGGGCGTTGGTGCCGACGATGCGAACGGCGCCCTGGGGCATGCCGTTGATCAGTTGCGAGAAGCGCTTGAGGCATTCGAGGCCGCGCTGCATGGCTTCTTCGCTCAACTGACGCTCTTCACTGATGCCGGCGGCCAGCTGCACTTTTTCCCCGAGCCGCTCGAGAATGCGGATTTCACTGTGGTGGGCCTTGGCCACGACCATGTGGAAACTGTTGGAGCCAAGGTCGATGGCGGCGATCAGAGACAGGTTCTTCGCGGTGGTATGCGGCATGATCTCGATGTTCTCGGTCGATAACCCGCCAATCCTGCCATGATCCATGGCTTGCGCCAACGCATGACAATTGTCGGGATTGATGCAGGGCAATGTGCCACTCGATGCTATGACAGTGATGTGACAGTTTCGATTCGTGGCGTCTTGCACAACTATAGTTACACTCAATCGTGCGCGACTTCCTGTAGGACGTAGGTGCAGCTATGATGGGCAACGTTTTTTATTGCTTACGACCTTGGAGATTTCCATGAGCGACAAAATCAAACACGTCACCGACGCCAGCTTCGAAGCCGACGTACTGCAGGCTCAAGGCCCGGTGCTGGTCGACTACTGGGCTGAATGGTGCGGCCCATGCAAGATGATCGCTCCGGTCCTGGACGACATCGCGGCTACCTACGAAGGCAAGCTGACCGTCGCCAAGCTGAATATCGACGAAAACCAGGAAACCCCTGCCAAGCATGGCGTGCGTGGTATCCCGACCCTGATGCTGTTCAAGAACGGCAACGTCGAAGCGACCAAGGTTGGCGCCCTGTCCAAGTCCCAGCTGGCCGCGTTCCTCGACGCCCACCTGTGATGTGAAAAGCCCCGCACATGCGGGGCTTTTTTCTGGGCCCAAGCGCTTGTGAGTGCAGGATTGCCCGCGAATTCGAGGGTGAAGCCACGGCTGCCTTCACAGGTAAATCGGTTCCCACGAGGCACGATTTACCCAGTCAAAACCCCTAGACGTCGAAAAAAGCAAGTGTTACATTCGGCCTCGCACTGTTTCTCCAGTGCCCTCTGCACGCCGTCGCCGAAGCATCCCTAATTCGAATCAGTACGCGATCCTGTCGCCATCTAGCGGCGCGGCCTCATTAAGCCAACGCTTAATTCTCCCTTCTTACATGATTACGTCACTCCCCTTATGAACCTGACTGAACTCAAGCAAAAGCCGATTACCGATCTTTTGGAAATGGCCGAACAGATGGGCATCGAAAACATGGCCCGTTCGCGCAAACAGGACGTGATTTTCGCCCTGCTGAAGAAGCATGCGAAAAGCGGCGAAGAGATCTCGGGTGACGGCGTGCTGGAGATTCTCCAGGATGGTTTCGGTTTCCTGCGTTCGGCGGATGCCTCCTACCTGGCCGGCCCTGACGATATCTACGTCTCGCCCAGCCAGATCCGTCGCTTCAACCTGCGCACTGGTGACACCATCGTCGGCAAGATCCGTCCGCCGAAGGAAGGGGAGCGTTACTTCGCCCTGCTGAAAGTCGACACCATCAACTTCGACCGCCCGGAAAACGCGAAGAACAAGATCCTGTTCGAGAACCTGACGCCGCTGTTCCCGAACGAGCGCCTGAAGATGGAAGCCGGCAACGGCTCTACCGAAGACCTCACTGGCCGTGTCATCGACCTGTGCGCACCGATCGGTAAAGGCCAGCGTGGCCTGATCGTCGCTCCGCCGAAAGCGGGCAAGACCATCATGCTGCAGAACATCGCGGCCAATATCACCCGCAACAACCCCGAGTGCCACCTGATCGTCCTGCTGATCGACGAGCGCCCGGAAGAAGTGACCGAGATGCAGCGCACCGTACGCGGCGAAGTGGTCGCCTCGACCTTCGACGAGCCGCCGACCCGTCACGTGCAGGTTGCCGAGATGGTCATCGAGAAGGCCAAGCGCCTGGTCGAGCACAAGAAAGACGTGGTCATCCTGCTCGACTCCATCACCCGTCTGGCCCGTGCCTACAACACCGTCATTCCGAGCTCCGGCAAGGTCCTGACCGGTGGTGTCGACGCCCACGCCCTGGAAAAGCCAAAGCGCTTCTTCGGTGCGGCGCGTAACATCGAGGAAGGTGGTTCGCTGACCATCATCGCCACCGCGCTGGTCGAAACCGGCTCGAAGATGGACGAAGTGATCTACGAAGAGTTCAAGGGCACCGGCAACATGGAGCTGCCGCTGGACCGTCGCATTGCCGAGAAGCGCGTGTTCCCGGCCATCAACATCAACAAGTCCGGTACCCGCCGCGAAGAGCTGCTGACCGCCGACGACGAACTGCAGCGCATGTGGATCCTGCGCAAGCTGCTGCACCCGATGGATGAAGTTGCCGCCATCGAATTCTTGGTCGACAAGCTCAAGCAGACCAAGACCAACGACGAGTTCTTCCTGTCGATGAAGCGCAAGTAAGCGCTGTAGATCAGGATGTAATTGGGGCCGCCTCGTGCCCCTTCGCGGGTAAATCCGCTTCCACAGGTTTCGTGCGATTCTGGTGGAAGCAGGTTTACATGCGAAGGGCTGCGAAGCGGCCCCAAGTCATTTTTGCCCCCAACAAAGCCTTGAACGGCGCTACACTCTGCAACCCCGATCGATACGGCCAACACGAGGCTTCTGCATGCAGTATCGCGACTTGCGCGACTTCATCCGTGGCCTGGAACAGCGCGGTGAACTCAAGCGCATCCAGGTTCCGATCTCCCCCATCCTGGAAATGACCGAAGTCTGCGACCGCACCCTGCGCGCCAAGGGCCCGGCGCTGCTGTTCGAAAAGCCCACCGGCTTCGACATGCCTGTGCTGGGTAACCTGTTCGGTACGCCGGAGCGCGTGGCCATGGGCATGGGCGCCGAGTCGGTCGATGAGCTGCGTGAAATCGGTAAGCTGCTGGCCTTCCTCAAGGAGCCCGAGCCGCCGAAAGGGCTCAAGGACGCCTGGTCCAAGCTGCCGATCTTCAAGAAAGTCGTGTCCATGGCGCCGAAGGTCATCAAGGACGCGGTGTGCCAAGAAGTCGTGGTCGAGGGCGAGGACGTCGACCTCACCCAGCTTCCGATCCAGCACTGCTGGCCGGGCGATGTGGCGCCACTGATCACTTGGGGCCTGACCGTCACCCGCGGCCCCAACAAGGATCGCCAGAATCTCGGTATCTACCGCCAGCAGCTGATCGGCCGCAACAAGGTCATCATGCGTTGGCTGAGCCACCGTGGCGGTGCGCTGGACTACCGTGAATGGTGCGAGAAGCACCCCGGGCAGCCATTCCCCGTGGCCGTTGCCTTGGGGGCGGATCCGGCGACCATCCTCGGTGCCGTGACCCCCGTGCCGGACACGCTCTCCGAATACGCCTTCGCAGGCCTGTTGCGCGGCAATCGCACCGAGCTGGTCAAATGCCGTGGCAGCGACCTGCAGGTGCCGGCCACTGCCGAGATCATTCTCGAAGGGGTGATCCACCCAGGTGAAATGGCCCCGGAAGGGCCGTATGGCGACCACACCGGTTACTACAACGAGGTGGACAGCTTCCCGGTCTTCACCGTCGAGCGCATCACCCACCGGCAAAAGCCGATCTACCACAGCACCTACACTGGCCGTCCGCCGGATGAGCCGGCGATCCTGGGCGTGGCGCTGAACGAAGTGTTCGTGCCGATCCTGCAGAAGCAGTTCCCGGAGATCGTCGATTTCTATCTGCCGCCGGAAGGTTGCTCGTACCGGATGGCGGTGGTGACCATGAAAAAGCAGTATCCAGGGCACGCCAAGCGCGTGATGCTGGGTGTGTGGTCGTTCCTGCGACAGTTCATGTACACCAAGTTCGTTATTGTCACCGACGATGACATCAACGCCCGTGACTGGAACGACGTGATCTGGGCCATCACCACGCGCATGGACCCCAAGCGTGATACGGTGATGATCGACAACACGCCGATCGACTACCTCGACTTCGCGTCGCCGGTATCGGGCCTGGGGTCGAAGATGGGCCTGGATGCCACGCACAAGTGGCCGGGCGAGACTACACGCGAATGGGGGCGTGCCATCGTCAAGGACGAGGCCGTCACCCGCCGTATCGATGAGCTGTGGGATCAGTTGGGAATAGATTGATGCAGGTAACGTTGCAGCCGTCCGGAGCGGTACTGGCCGTCGAGCCCGGAGAACGGATTCTGGATGCGGCCCGGCGTCTGGGTTATGACTGCCCCAACAGCTGCCGCAACGGCAATTGCCACGTTTGCGCCGCGCTGCTGGTAGAAGGGCGGGTGCGCCAAGAAGGTGAAGTTCGCGATCATGGCGAGCTGTTCACCTGCATCGCCGAGCCGCTGGAGGACTGCGTGGTGCTCTGGGATGGTGTGCTGGCCCTGGGTGAGTTGCCGGTGCGCAAGCTGGCCTGCACCTTGAGTGAGTGCGTCGAGGTTGGTGGCGACGTCTGGCGCGTGCGCCTGCGCGCCCCCGCCGGCAAGGCGCCGCGCTATCACGCCGGACAATATCTGATGATCGAACGTGAGGGAGCCGACAAGGCGGCCTTCTCCCTGGCATCGGCCCCCCATGGCGGTCGTGACCTGGAGCTGCATGTGCTGGCGCGTGAAAACAGCGCCCGGCAACTGATTAGCCAGTTGCAGCGCGACGGCGTGGCACGCATCGAGCTGCCGTTTGGCGACGCGCACCTGGCCGAATTGCCGGACGGGCCGCTGGTATTGATCGCCGCCGGTACCGGCATGGGCCAGATGCACAGTCTGATCGAGCATTGCCGCGCCCAAGGCTTCAAGCATCCGGTTCACCTGTATTGGGGCGTGCGTCGACCCGAGGACTTCTACCAGATCGAGCATTGGTCCGAATGGGAGCAGTTGCCGAATCTTTTCCTGCACAAGGTGGTGAGTGATCTGTGCGGTTGGGAAGGACGCTGTGGGCTGTTGCATGAAGCGGTCTGCGAAGATATCGCTGACTTGAATCAGGTGCATGTCTATGCCAGCGGTTCGCCCACCATGGTCTACGCGACTCTGGATGCGTTGGTCGAGGCCGGTATGGATGCGCATCGCATGCGCGCCGATGTTTTCGCCTACGCACCGCGGGCCTGAAACAGCACACGGCACACCGCAAAGGTGTGCCGTTTTTAATAACCGAAGTGTGCCATTCGTATTATAAGGCGCTCATTGTTGCCGCCGCGGTTAATAACTTTCACTATACTCGGAACAATACCTGTCTGTTATCCGCAAAGGCAGATGAATACTGGGCTCACGCAATACTTTTGACTTGAGTTCCGGACACTTTCTGCCGTACGGTAATTCCAGCGAGGCGTCACGGCTTTTACAGTGACAGCCTTCGGTAGTTTACGGGGAATAATGGCGGCAGCATGATGTCGACACTTGAAAGTTCGTCGTGGCAGGTGACTTATCCTCCTTCGCTGGATTTCGGTCAGCAGTTGACCGAAGAGCAGTTGCATCACTCCATGAAACTGACCATGTCGCGTCACGAAGGTGGACCGGTGTGGTTGTTCGCCTATGGTTCGCTGATCTGGCGGCCGGAATGCAATTCGGTCGAGCGCCAGCGGGCGCGCGTGCATGGGTACCACAGGGGCCTGTATCTATGGTCCCACGAGCATCGTGGCACGCCCGATTGCCCGGGGCTCGTGTTCGGCCTGGACCGTGGTGGCTCGTGCAGCGGTTTTGCCTATCGCCTGGACGAGAACAACCTGGATGACTCGCTGATGGCCCTGTGGCAACGCGAGATGCCGTACCCGGCGTACCGGCCGCACTGGCTCAACTGCCGGTTGAGCGACGGCAGCAAGGTGCAGGCCCTGGGTTTTGTGCTGGAGCGGCATCTGCCGTGCTATGCCGGCAATCTGCCGGACGCGTTGCTCAGTCAGATTCTGGCCAGTGCCAAAGGGCGCTATGGCAGTACCCGGGACTATGTCGAACAGACGCTCAACGCCTTGCGCAGCCACCAGATGCCCGATCGCAATTTGGAAGCGCGGTTTCGCAGGTGCCATAACCTGCGCGAGGTGTAAGAAACGCCCGTTCCCCATCAAGTGCTTGCGACTCTCGGGGGGCTTGCCGTCCGTGGGCAGGCCTCGCCCAGCCCCCTATTTGGTCAGCACCACCAACTTGCCCACAGCCTTGCGCTGCGCCAATCGCTCGATGGCTGCACCGGCTTCTGCCAGCGCATAGGTCTGCGACACCAGCGGTTTGAGCTTGCCCTCGGCATGCCAGACGAACAACTGGCGGAAGTTGGCTGCGTTGTCCTCGGGCTGGCGCTGGGCGAAAGCGCCCCAGAACACGCCCAGCACTGCGGCGCCCTTGAGCAATGCCAGGTTCACGGGTAACTGGGGGATGGTCCCGCTGGCAAAGCCCACCACCAGTAGTCGACCGTTCCAGGCCAGACCGCGTACGGCCTGCTCGAACAGTTCGCCACCCACCGGGTCGTAGACCACATCGACGCCCTGGCCCCCGGTCAGGCGCTTGATTTCATCCTTCAGGCTGGCCTGGCTGTAGTCGATCAGCTCATCGGCTCCGGCAGCCTTGGCGACGGCGAGCTTCTCGGCGCTGCTGGCTGCGGCGATCACCCGGGCGCCCATGGCTTTGCCGATCTCCACGGCGGCCAAGCCCACGCCGCCGGATGCACCGAGCACCAATAGGGTTTCGCCGGCCTTGAGCTGGCCGCGCTGGCGCAGAGCATGCATCGAGGTGCCATAAGTCATGCCGAACGCTGCAGCGGTGGCGAAGTCCATCGACGCGGGAATCGGCAGCACGTTATAGAAGGGCACGGCGACCTGCTCGGCGAAGCTGCCCCAGCCGGTCAGTGCCATGACCCGGTCGCCGACCGCGAAGGCGCCGGCCTTATCCCCGACCGCCGCTACCACGCCGGCCGCTTCACCCCCAGGGGAGAACGGCAGCGGTGGCTGGAACTGGTACTTGCCCTCGATGATCAAGGTATCGGGAAAGTTGACGCCGGCGGCATGAACCTCCAGCAGAAGCTCGTTCTTCTTCGGTACCGGGCTTGCCACCTCCTCCAGCACCAGGTTTTGCGCAGGGCCGAGGGTTTTGCACAACACTGCTTTCATCGGGGCTATTCCTTTGCGTGCGTTGGCCGATAAGTGTAGGAGGGGCACAGGACGGGTCAACGAGCATGCCCCGCCCTGATGGGGCGGCATAAGCCCGGGCTTGGGTTTGAGCGATGTGCTGGGTAAGCTGGCGCCAACTGTATTGAGGAGCGAATTCGTGAAAGCGTGGATCTTGATGATGCTGGCCTTGTTGTTGCCAGCGGCGGCCCTGGCCGAGGAAGCCAAGGAAGGAGAGCCCAAGGTGGCCTACATCAGCCTAAGTCCACCTTTCGTCGGCAACTATGCCCTCGACGGCAGCCCCAAGCTGCGTGTGTACAAGGCCGACGTTGCCCTGCGCGTGACTGGTGATGCCGCGGCCACCGCGGTCAAGCACCATGAACCGCTGATTCGCAACCAGCTGGTGGCACTGTTCACCCAGCAGGGTGTGGACAACATGAGCAATGTCGAGGCCAAGGAAAAGCTGCGCCAGGAAGCGCTCAAGCAGGTTCAGCAGGTGATGGAAGCCGAGGAAGGCAAGCCGATCGTCGAGGACTTGTTGTTCAACAACCTGATCGTGCAATAAACGCGCTTTTCACGGGTGGACCCGTTCCCGCAAGGCTTACCGTCGGGCCTGCGGGGCCGGGTTTACCAGTGTGTCAGGTCGTCAGCGCCAAAATCGCTGCCCACTGTTCGGCCGTGACCGGCATTACCGACAAGCGGCTGCCTTTTTGCACCAACGGCAGTTCGTCGAGGGCGGCCTGCTGCTTGAGCAGCCCGAGGCCCAGCACCTGGCGAAAGGTCTTCACATGGGCAACGTCCACGGCGCTCCAGGGGTTCTTCTCGGCAGTGGCCTTGGCATCGTAGTAATGGCTCTCGGGGTCCAGCGCGGTCGGGTCGGGATAGGCCGAGGCAGTGATGCGCGCGATACCGGCAATGCCCGGCTGTGGGCAGCTGGAGTGGTAAAAGAAGAATTCGTCGCCCACGCTCATGGCGCGCAGGAAATTACGGGCCTGATAGTTGCGCACCCCGTCCCAGCGCGCCTGTCCGAGACCTGCCAGGGCTTCGATGGAGAGCTCGTCTGGCTCGGATTTCATCAGCCAATAGGCCATGGGTGAGGCTCCTGAAAAAGTTTGAAATAACCTGACGCATTTAACCGACAGTCGGTTGGCGTCAACGTTTGCGTGTCGACTCAGGTTGTCGGAAAATGCGCCGATTTTAAGCTTGACGCTCCGGCAGCACCAAGAAGGTTGCCGAGCCTGACTGTTTGCCTAGGGGGGCAATCATCAATGAACCAACGCAAACCGGACCTGCTCTGGATCCTGGTCTTTATCTTTGGCCTGGGTGTCGTCACCACCGGTTATGCGCAGAGTTTCCTTGAGCGCAAGGTGGACGCCGCCTACCAGATGCCGGTAGATCCAGCCCAGCCGCAGCGCTGATCTGTCCGCAGGCGCCGTTCAAGCCGGCGCCAGGTACCAGCCTCGGTCCGAGACCGTTCCCTTGAGCGGAACATCCCAACTGGCCTGAGCTAGCCGCTCCACTTTCTGGCACTCATGGGCCAGCCCCAGCAGCAGCGGTTTCTTCCACATCTTGCGGCGCGCCTGGTAAGCCAGGCTGCGGTCATAGAAGCCGCCTCCCATGCCCAGGCGCCCCCCCACCTCGTCGAATCCCACCAATGGCAGCAGGATCAGGTCCAATGACCAGATCGGCCGTTGGCGCTTGCGTTCGACCACAGGTTCAGGAATGCGGAAGCGGTTGGGGCGCAGCTTTTCGCCGTGCTCGAAACGCTGGAAAACCATGCGCGTGCGCGGCCAGGCATGCAGTACCGGCAGGTAGACACGCTTGCCGCGTCGTTGGGCCTCGCGCAGCAACAGGCGCGGATCGATCTCGCCATCGTTGGGCAGATACAGGGCGATGTGCCGGGCGCGGCGGAACAACGGATGCTGGGCCAGCTGGCGGTACAGGCCGAGGGAGGCTTGGCGTTGTTGGGCGGGCGTCAGTGCGCGGCGGGCATTGCGAAGCAGACGGCGCAATTGGGGGCGGGTGAGCGGCGCGGTGTCGGTCATGGCACAGGCGTTCCCAGATGTGCCGGACGCCGTGGCGACCGGACGATTTGCCCGCCAGGGCAGGCGGGCAAGAAAGAATTCAGGCTCCCCGACAAGACCGCTATCGGTGTAGCCCTTGAACCCGAAAGTTCAAGGTGGAGATTGCAGGGGGCGTTAAGGCTTTCCGTCGGGCGGACATGCACACCGGCCCCAGCGTGCAACCCCCGTGGTTGTGCGTATCGGCTCAGGGACATAACCGACTGGCGCATCCCCCAGGGAGTGGCGCCAGTATACCAAGCTCAGCCGATTTTGGTATCCGCGTCGTCGGACAGCGCCTGGTCGACCCGCTCGAGCAGGTCGCGCACTTGCTCGCGTGTGGTGCCGCTGGCGGCAACATCCGGACGCTCCTGACGGTGCAGCAGTTCGTGGGTGATGTTCAGGGCTGCCATGACCGCGATGCGGTCCGCACCGATCACCTTGCCGCTGCTGCGGATCTCGCGCATCTTGCCATCCAGGTAGCGGGCGGCGCTGACCAGGTTGTTGCGCTCTTCCGGCGGGCAGATGATCGAGTATTCCTTGTCGAGGATCTGGACGGTGACGCTATTGCTTGAACTCATGAGTCTTGCTCCAGGGCCTTGAGGCGTAAAATCATCGACTCGACCTTTCGCCTTGCGATCTCGTTCTTTTCGATGAGGTGGGCGCGCTCCTCGCGCCAGGATTTTTCCTGCGCTAGTAGGAGTGCATTTTGCCGTTTTAGTTGCTCGACTCGCTCGATCAGCAACTCGAATCGGCTCATCAGCGCTTGCAAGTCGTTCTCTGGCATGGGTTGCACTCGATTCGCTCCCTCGTTGACTGCCTGGCGATCATGCCTCTTCCGGGGGCGGTACAGCCAGTGCGGATGGTCTTGGCGCGCCTGCCGGTGCTAGGATACAAGGTCTTCATTCTAGTCATTGCGCCGCCTGGCGCCTAGCTGCCCATGCCCAATACCCAATCGCCCTACACTGCCTTCGCCACGCTGCTCTCCAGCAATGGCCATCCTGTCTCCCCCGCCGAACTGCACGGCCTGCTGATCGGTCGCAGCTGCGCCGGCGCAGGCTTCGATGCCGATTCCTGGCTGGCCGACGCCGCCGGTGCGCTGGAGAACGAGCCGGTGGATGCCGTGCGCGCCGCCTTGCTTGGTCTGCAGGAAATGGTCAAGGCCGAGCTCACTGGCGAAGACATTGCCATCGTCCTGCTGCTGCCGGGCGACGATGCGCCGCTGACCGAGCGTGCCACTGCCCTGGGCCAATGGTGCCAGGGCTTCATCACAGGCTTCGGGCTCAACGCCGGCGGCAAGGACCTCTCCGACGAAGCCAAGGAAGTCCTACAGGACTTGGTGGCCATTTCCCAGGTTCAGGACGCCCTCGAAGAGTCCGAGGACGGTGAGAGCGACTACATGGAAGTCATGGAGTACCTGCGCGTCGCCCCGTTGTTGCTGTACACCGAGCTGGCCAAACCCGCTGCGCCCGCGCCCAAGCCATCGCTGCACTGATACCCCGGGGGTCCTGCCCATGAGCCATATTCCGAAGGCCGAATATGCCCGTCGGCGCAAGGCGCTGATGGCGCAGATGGTCCCCAACAGCATCGCCATCCTGCCGGCGGCCGCGGTTGCCATCCGCAATCGCGACGTCGAGCACGTTTACCGGCAGGACAGCGACTTCCAGTACCTGAGTGGCTTCCCTGAGCCCGAGGCGGTCATCGCGCTGATTCCTGGCCGTGAGCATGGCGAGTACGTGCTGTTCTGCCGCGAGCGCAACCCTGAGCGTGAGCTGTGGGATGGCCTGCGTGCCGGCCAGGAAGGCGCGATCCGCGACTTTGGCGCCGACGACGCCTTCCCCATTACCGATATCGACGAGATCCTGCCCGGCCTGATAGAAGGCCGCGACCGGGTCTATACCGCCATGGGCAGCAATCCCGAGTTCGACCGCCGGTTGATGGAGTGGATCAACGTGATTCGCTCCAAGGCGCGGCTCGGCGCCCAGCCTCCGAACGAATTCGTTGCCCTGGATCACCTGCTGCACGACATGCGCCTGTATAAATCGGCGGCAGAGGTGAAGGTGATGCGCACCGCCGCGAAGATTTCCGCGCAGGCTCACGTGCGGGCCATGCAGGCGTGCCGGGCCGGGTTGCACGAATACAGCCTGGAAGCAGAACTGGATTACGTATTCCGCAAGGGCGGCGCGAAAATGCCGGCCTATGGTTCGATCGTCGCGGCCGGACGCAACGCCTGCATCCTGCACTACCAGCAGAACGACGCCCCACTCAAGGATGGCGACCTGGTGCTGATCGATGCCGGCTGTGAAATCGACTGCTACGCCAGCGACATCACCCGGACCTTCCCGGTCAGCGGGCGTTTTTCGCCGGAGCAGAAAGCCATCTACGAACTGGTGCTCAAGGCCCAGGCCGCCGCGTTCGCCGAGATCGCGCCGGGCAAGCACTGGAACCACGCCCATGAGGCGACCGTGCGGGTTATCACCGAGGGGCTGGTGGAGTTGGGGCTGCTCAAAGGTGACGTGCAAGCGCTGATCGACAGCGAGGCCCATCGTGCGTTCTACATGCATCGCGCCGGTCACTGGCTGGGCATGGATGTGCACGATGTGGGCGATTACAAGGTGGGCGGGCAGTGGCGCGTGCTCGAGCCGGGCATGGCGCTGACCGTCGAGCCCGGTATCTACATTGCCGCCGACAACCAGAACGTCGCGAAGAAATGGCGCGGCATCGGCGTAAGGATCGAGGACGATGTGGTGGTGACCAAGCAGGGCTGTGAAATTCTGACCTCCGACGTACCGCGCACGGTTGCCGAGATCGAAGCGTTGATGGCCGCCGCCCGTAAGGACGCGGCATGAACCGGGTCAACCTGGCGATCATCGGTGGCGGCCTGGTCGGGGCCAGCCTAGCCCTGGCCTTGCAGGCCGGCGCCAAGGCGCGCGGTTGGAAGATTCTGCTGATCGAGCCGTTCGCCCCGGGTCACAGCTTCCAGCCCAGCTACGATGCCCGCTCCTCGGCGTTGTCCTACGGCACCCGGCAAATCTATGAGCACTTGGGCCTGTGGCAGCTGATCAGCCAACGCGCCGAGCCAATTAGCCAGATCCAGGTGTCCGACCGAGGTCGCTTCGGCGCCACCCGCCTGGATGCGATCGAGGAAGGCGTGCCGGCGCTGGGCTATGTGGTGGAGAACGCCTGGCTTGGCCAATGCCTGTGGCAGAGCCTTGATGCCGATGTGGTGAGCTGGCGTTGTCCGGCCGAGGTCAAGGCCATGCAGGCTGTCGCCGGCGGCTACCGCTTGCTGCTGGACGACGACACCAGCCTTGAGTGCGACCTCGCGGTACTCGCCGACGGTGGCCGCTCGGGCTTGCGCGAACAACTGGGCATCCATGTCCGGCGTACCCCCTATGAACAAAGCGCACTGATCGCCAACATCACCCCGGGCGAAGCCCATCGCGGGCAGGCCTTCGAACGGTTCACCGAGCAGGGCCCGATGGCCTTGCTGCCGCTGCCGGAAAACCGCTGTGCGCTCGTCTGGACCCGCCAAGGGATGGACGCCCAGCGCCTGGCCGAGATCGACGAACGCAGCTTCCTGCGTGAACTGCAAGATGTATTCGGCTACCGCCTGGGCGCCCTGCGTCAGGTAGGGGTGCGCCATCTGTATCCGCTCGCCTTGATCGAAGCCCAGGAGCAGGTGCGTCCACATCTGGTGGTGCTGGGCAACGCGGCCCACAGCCTGCACCCGATCGCAGGGCAGGGCTTCAACCTGTCGCTGCGTGACGTGCAGTCGCTGGCCGAAGCCCTGCTGGCCGGCCCGCAGCCGCTGGGCGACCTTGCCACGTTGCAGGCCTACCATCAGCGTCAGCAACTGGACCAGGCCATGACCATCGGTTTTTCCGACCAGGTCACCCGCTTGTTCGGCAGCAGCCAGCCTTTGCTGGCCGCCGGTCGCAACCTTGGGTTGCTCGGCCTGGACCTGCTGCCGCCGGCCAAGCGCTGGTTCGCCCGACAGGCCATGGGCCTGGGTACCCGTCCCGACCCGCGAGGCCGTGCATGAGCGATTCGCGCAGGCTCGCCCGAAAGGCCCGCATGTTGCGGTGGCTGCTCAACCTCTACCCACCCTATCTGGGCGCCGGTATCCGCGTGCAGCACATCAGTCCCGACATGCGCAGCATCAGGGTGCGCATGAAGCTGACCCGTTGGAACCGCAACTACGTCGGCACCCAGTTCGGTGGCAGCCTCTATTCGATGGTCGATCCTTTCTACATGTTGTTGTTGATCGAGCGACTCGGGCGTGAATACATCGTCTGGGACAAGGCCGCCACCATCGATTTCATCGCACCCGGCAAAGGCCCGGTATTCGCCGAATTCCATGTCGATGACGCGTTGCTGGAGGACATTCGCCAGCAGACCGCCAGCGGCAAGAAGTACCTGCCTCGTTTGCAGGTCGATATCCGCGACGGTGCAGGCGAACTGGTTGCGCGGGTCGATAAAACCCTTTATGTGCGGCTCAAGCCGCAAGCGAGGCAGGCGTAAGGCATGGAAATGCGCGCAGATCTGTTGATTGTCGGTGCCGGTATGGTCGGCAGCGCCCTGGCCTTGGCCTTGCGCCACAGCGGCCTGGAAATTCTCCTGCTCGACGGCAGCCCGCTGTCGGTCAAACCCTTCGATGCCCAAGGGCCATTCGAACCCCGCGTCAGCGCACTGTCGGCGGCCAGCCAGCGTATCCTCGAGCGCCTGGGCGCCTGGGAAGGCATCGCCGGGCGCCGGGTCTCGCCGTATACGGACATGCACGTCTGGGATGGCAGCGGTACGGGTCAGATCCACTTCTCGGCAGCCAGCGTGCACGCCCAGGTGCTTGGCCATATCGTCGAGAACCGCGTGGTGCAGGATAGCCTGCTGGAGCGTCTTCACGACAGTGACGTCGGCCTGCTGCCCAATGCTCGCCTGGAGCAGATGCGCCGCTCCGGCGACGAATGGCTGCTGACCCTGGCCGATGGGCGGACCCTGCGTGCGCCGCTGGTGGTGGCCGCCGATGGCGCCAACTCCGCGGTACGCAAGCTGACCGGTTGTGAAACCCGTGAGTGGGATTACCTGCACCACGCCATCGTCACCAGCGTGCGCTGCAGCGAGGCGCACCAGGCCACGGCCTGGCAACGCTTTACCGATGAAGGGCCGCTGGCTTTCCTGCCGTTGTCCCGTGATGACGGGCAGGCCTGGTGCTCGATCGTCTGGTCGACCACGCCGGAGCAGGCCGAGAAACTCATGGCCTTGGATGACGCCGCCTTCTGCGAGGCGCTCGGTCGTGCTTTCGAGGGGCACCTGGGTGAGGTGGTGAGTGCCGATCCACGGCTTTGCGTGCCGCTGCGCCAGCGCCATGCCAAGCGCTATGTGGACGAGGGGCTGGCGCTGATCGGCGACGCCGCGCACACCATCCATCCGCTGGCCGGACAGGGCGTCAACCTGGGCTTTCTGGATGCTGCCGTGTTGGCCGAGGAGCTGGAGCGCGCCTGCGAACGTGGCGAACGGCTCGCCGACGTGAAGGTGCTGAGCCGCTTCGAGCGGCGACGCATGCCGCACAACTTGGCGTTGATGGCAGCGATGGAAGGTTTCGAGCGGCTGTTCCAGGCTGATCCATTGCCGCTGCGCTGGCTACGCAACAGCGGGTTGAAGCTGGTGGAGCAGATGCCGGAGGCAAAGGCGTTGTTCGTGCGCCAGGCGCTGGGGCTTTCCGGGGATCTGCCGGCCTTGGCCAAGGCCTGAGGGCGTCCGGCAACATTCGGTAACGTCTGCGCAGGTGAGGTAGATAATGGGATTCACTACCATTTGCACCTCTCAACTCAGCGAGGAAGACCCCGATGTTGCCACGCAAGCCCCTATTGGCCGCTCTGGCCCTGACCCTGTTCGGCGGCACTGCCCAGGCGGCGGATGAAGTGGTGGTGTATTCCTCGCGCATCGACGAGCTGATCAAGCCAGTGTTCGACGCCTACACCGCCAAGACCGGCGTGAAGATCAAGTTCATCACCGACAAGGAAGCCCCATTGATGCAACGCATCAAGGCCGAGGGCGAGAACGGCGTGGCCGACCTGCTGCTCACCGTCGATGCCGGCAACCTCTGGCAGGCTGAACAAATGGGCATCCTGCAACCGATCAAATCGGACGTCATCGACCAGAACATCCCTTCCCAGTACCGCGCTTCCTCCCACGACTGGACAGGCCTGAGCCTGCGTGCGCGGACCATTGCCTACTCCACCGAGCGGGTAAAACCCCAAGAGCTGACCACCTACGAAGCCCTGGCCGACAAGCAATGGGAAGGCCGTCTGTGCCTGCGCACGGCCAAGAAGGTCTACAACCAGTCGCTGACTGCGACCCTGATCGAGAACCACGGCGAGGCCAAGACCCAGGAAATCATCAAGGGTTGGGTGAACAACCTGTCCACCGATGTGTTCTCCGACGACACCGCCGTGCTCCAGGCCATCGAGGCCGGTCAGTGCGACGTGGGCATCGTCAACACCTATTACTACGGTCGTCTGCACAAGGAAAAGCCCAACCTGCCGGTCAAGCTGTTCTGGCCCAACCAGGGCGACCGTGGCGTGCATGTCAACTTGTCGGGCATCGGCCTGACCAAGCACGCGCCGCACCCGGAGGCGGCGAAGAAGCTGGTCGAGTGGATGACCGGCGTCGAGGCGCAGAAGCTGTTTGCCGACATCAACCAGGAATTCCCGGCCAACCCGAAGGTCCAGCCGTCCGAGGAAGTCGCGGCCTGGGGTAGTTTCAAGGCCGACAGCATTCCGGTGGAAGTGGCCGGCAAACGCCAGGCCGAGGCCATTCGCTTGATGGACCGGGCTGGCTGGAACTAAGACCCAGGCTTTATCCTTCAGGGCCTGCAAAGGCCCTTCGCGGGTAAACCCGCTCCCCAGGAACACCCGCTCCCTCGAGGGTGTTCCTGGGGAGCGGGTTTACCTGCGAACGACCGCGCAGCGGTCGCCATCAGCACAGAGACGTTCGCCTTGCCCCACACCCTCCAACGCCGTTGGTACTTCCCGGTCTTTCTCGTCGCTGCTTTGGTGCTCTTGCCCCTGAGCGTGCTGCTGCTGTCCTGGCAGTCGATCGACGTGCAAATCTGGTCGCACCTGCTCGACACCCAGATGAGCCGCTTGCTGGGCAACACGCTCACGCTGGTGCTGGGAGTGGGCGTCGGGGTGACGGTGCTGGGTGTGAGCCTGGCCTGGCTGACCAGCCTTTGCCAATTCCCCGGCAGGCGGTGGCTGGACTGGGCGCTGATGCTGCCCTTCGCCATCCCAGCCTACGTATTGGCATTCGTCTTCGTCGGCCTGCTCGATTTCGCCGGCCCCGTGCAGACTGCCCTGCGCGAGGTGTTCGGGCCCATGCGCCTGCCTCGGGTGCGCTCCACCGGTGGCGTGATCACCGTGCTGGTGCTGGTGTTCTACCCCTACGTCTATCTGCTGGCGCGTAGCGCCTTCCTGGCCCAAGGCAAAGGGTTGATGGAGGCGGCGCGGGTGCTTGGGCTGTCGCCGCTACAGGCGTTCTGGCGTGTGGCGCTGCCCATGGCCAGGCCCGCCATCGGTGCAGGCATCGCCTTGGCCCTGATGGAGACCCTGGCAGATTTCGGCGCCGTGGCGGTGTTCAACTTCGACACCTTCACCACGGCCATCTACAAGACCTGGTATGGCTTCTTCAGTCTTTCCAGCGCAGCGCAACTGGCCAGCCTGTTGCTGCTGGTGGTGATGCTGGTGCTGTACGGCGAGCGGCGGGCTCGTGGCAAAAGCCGCCATGGCAACGAGCGGCCCCGGGGGCAGGCGCTCTATCACCTGCGTGGCCTGAAAGCGCTGGCGGCTACCGGCTGGTGCCTGTTGGTATTCGCCTGTGCTTTCGTCATCCCGCTGCTGCAATTGCTGGCGTGGTTCTGGCAGCGGGGGCGGCATGACCTTGACGAGCGGTACATTGGCTTGGTGCTGCATACCCTCTACTTGGGCGCCATGGCTGCCTTGATCACGGTCAGCGTGGCCCTGCTGTTGGCCTTTGCGCGGCGTCAGTCGCCAACCCGAGGCATCCGCGCCGGGGTGGGCGTGGCCAACCTGGGCTACGCCCTGCCGGGCTCGGTACTGGCCGTGTCGATCATGCTTGCCTTCAGCTACCTGGACAACCAATGGGTGGTTCCGTTGTCCCGATGGTTGGGCGGCGCCGGCAAACCGTTGTTGCTGGGCAGCCTCTGGGCTTTGCTGCTGGCCTACCTGGTGCGCTTCATGGCCGTGGCCTACGGTCCGCTGGAGAGCAGCCTGGAGCGTATACGGCCGTCGCTGCCGGAGGCTTCGCGCAGTCTGGGGGTCGGTGGCGTGGGGTTGTTTTTCAAGGTGTATCTGCCATTGCTGGTGCCGGGCGCCCTGAGTGCGGCGCTGCTGGTGTTCGTCGATGTGCTCAAGGAGATGCCGGCGACGCTGCTGATGCGACCGTTCGGCTGGGACACCCTCGCCGTCAGGGTGTTCGAGATGACCAGCGAAGGCGAATGGGCACGAGCCTCGCTGCCAGCGTTGACGCTGGTGCTGGTCGGCCTGCTGCCGGTCATCGGGTTGATCCGCCGTTCGGCTCGGCGTCCCGGGCATCGTCACTGAGGGTGCCAGGCTCCGCCCTTGCGGCTACAATGCGCGGCATTCGCTGCGGCGGGTCCTGAACAAGATCAGGCGACGGATCAACGTTGCCGACCGCCGCTGCCTCGCCACGCCCGGAAGGAGAAACCCATGGGACAGCGTACGCCTCTGTATGACCTGCACTTGGCGCTCGGCGCCAAGATGGTCGATTTCGGTGGTTGGGACATGCCCCTGCACTACGGTTCGCAAGTCGAGGAGCACCACCAGGTGCGCAGTGATTGCGGCGTCTTCGATGTATCCCACATGACCGTCATCGATGTTGCCGGCGACCAGGCCACACCCTGGCTGCAACGTTTGCTGGCCAACGATGTGGCCCGTCTGGATAGCCTCGGCAAGGCGCTGTACAGCCCGTTGCTCAACGCCGACGGCGGCGTCATCGACGACCTGATCGCCTACCGCACGGAAATCGGCTATCGCCTGGTGGCCAACGCCGCCACCCGCGACAAGGTCCTCACCTGGCTGCAGGCGCAGAGCGCCGGTTTCGCCATCAACTTCGTCGAGCGCTCCGAGCTCGCCATCCTCGCCATCCAAGGCCCCCATGCCCGCGAAAAAGTCGCCCAGTTGCTCAGTGCCCCGCGTGCTGCACTGGTCCGTGAGCTGCGCCCGTTCGAAGGGGTTGCCGAAGGTGACTGGTTCATTGCCCGCACCGGCTACACCGGCGAGGACGGCCTGGAGATCATCTTCCCCGGCCAGCAGGCGCCAGCCTTCTTCAACGACCTGGTCGGTGCAGGCATTGCGCCGAGCGGCCTAGGTGCGCGCGACACGTTGCGCCTGGAAGCCGGCATGAACCTTTACGGCCAAGACATTGACGAAAACCATACGCCACTGACCTCCAACCTCGGCTGGAGTGTCGCCTGGGAACCGGCCGAGCGCGACTTCATCGGGCGTACCGGCCTGCTTGCGGAAATCGAGCAGGGTGTGCAAGAGAAACTGGTCGGCCTGGTGCTGGAAGAGCGTGGTGTACTGCGCGCCCATCAGGTAGTGCGGGTAGCCGGGATTGGCGAAGGGGAGATCACCAGTGGTAGTTTCTCGCCTACGCTGAGCAAATCCATCGCCTTGGCGCGTGTGCCCATGGCTACGGGCGAGCGTGCCGAGGTGGAGATTCGTGGCAAGTGGTATCCGGTGCGGGTGGTCAAGCCGACCTTCGTGCGCCATGGAAAGATTCTGATCTGAACAATTACCGGCGGGCTGACCGCTGAGCCAATCGAGGAAGACAACAGATGAGCAATATCCCCGCCGAACTGCGTTTTGCCGAAAGCCACGAGTGGGCACGCCTGGAGGCCGATGGCAGCGTGACCGTCGGTATCAGCGATCATGCCCAGCAAGCCCTGGGTGATGTGGTGTTCGTCGAATTGGCAGAAGTGGGCAAGGTGTTTGCCGCTGGCGACGCCGCGGGCGTGGTCGAGTCGGTCAAGGCCGCTTCGGATATCTACGCACCTGTGGCCGGCGAAGTCATCGCCGTCAACGAAGAACTGGCCGACAGCCCTGAGCTGCTCAACGAAGAGCCCTACGCTGCCTGGATCTTCAAGCTCAAGCCAAGCAACCCAGCCGATCTGGACAACCTGCTGGACGCTGCTGGCTACCAAGCTGCCATCGGCGAGTAAGCCTTCCTGGCACAACTAAACCCCTCCTGCAGGCGCGATCCGAGCCCTGCGGGAGCGGGTTTATCCGTGAAGAAGTCACTGGGCAACGCAAGATTTCACGCAGCATGGGCAATCCCTTCCTAGACTTGTAAGTCTCCATGAGACCTGGTCCAGGAAGAGACGATCGCCATGTCCCAGTCGCCATCCTTGAGTCAACTGCAAGAGCTCAACCCCTTCCTGCGTCGTCACCTGGGGCCTGATGCCTCAGAGCAGAAGGCCATGCTCGATGCCCTCGGCATCGCCAGTCGCACCGAACTGATCGAACAGACCGTCCCCCCGGGCATCCGCCTGGCCCGCCCGCTGGACCTTCCGCCCGCCCTGGATGAGCAAGCTGCCCTGGCCAAACTGGCTGGGTACGCGGAGCAGAACCAGATCTGGAC
Organism: Pseudomonas guariconensis; assembly: GCF_900102675.1. Taxonomy (GTDB): domain Bacteria; phylum Pseudomonadota; class Gammaproteobacteria; order Pseudomonadales; family Pseudomonadaceae; genus Aquipseudomonas; species Aquipseudomonas guariconensis. The sequence goes on along the minus strand of NZ_FMYX01000002.1, from coordinate 478,235 downwards.
CAGCCTGATCGGCATGGGTTACCACGGCACCGTCACGCCCACCGTCATTCTGCGCAATGTGCTGGAGAATCCGGGCTGGTACACCGCCTACACGCCTTACCAGCCGGAAATCGCCCAAGGGCGGCTGGAGGCGCTGCTGAACTTCCAGCAAATGGTGATCGACCTCACCGGCCTGGCCCTGGCCAATGCCTCGTTGCTCGATGAAGCCACTGCGGCGGCCGAGGCCATGGCCCTGGCCAAGCGGATGGCCAAGAGCAAAAGCAATGTCTTCTTTGCCGACGAGCACTGCCATCCGCAAACACTCTCGGTGCTGCGCACTCGCGCCGAGGGGTTCGGCTTCGAACTGATCGTCGATTCACTGGACAACCTGGCCAAGCATCAGGTGTTCGGCGCCTTGATGCAGTATCCCGACACCCATGGGGAAGTGCGCGACCTGCGTCCACTGATCGAGCAATTGCATGGCCAACACGCCTTGGCCTGCGTCGCGGCGGATATCCTCAGCCTGGTGGTGCTGACCCCACCCGGTGAGCTGGGGGCCGATGTGGTGCTGGGTTCGACCCAGCGTTTTGGCGTACCCATGGGCTATGGCGGCCCCCATGCCGCATATTTCGCCTGTCGTGATGAGTTCAAGCGCGCGATGCCGGGGCGCATCATCGGCGTCTCGCGCGATGCTCGCGGCAATACCGCCCTGCGCATGGCCTTGCAGACCCGCGAGCAGCACATCCGCCGCGAGAAGGCCAATTCCAACATCTGCACCGCTCAGGTGCTGCTGGCCAACATCGCCGGGTTCTACGCGGTCTATCATGGTCCTGAAGGGCTCAGGCGCATCGCTCAGCGCGTGCATCGGCTGACGTTCGTCCTGGCCGCAGGCCTCGAAGCCAAGGGCATCAAGCGGGTGAACCAGCACTTCTTCGATACCTTGACCCTCGACGTTGGCGGTACCCAGGCGGCGATCATCGAAAGCGCCGAGAAGGCCCGGATCAATTTGCGCATTCTCGGGCGCGGACACCTGGGCGTCAGCCTGGACGAGACCTGCACCGAGGCGACGGTCATGCGTCTGTTCGATGTCTTCTTGGGCGTCGACCATGGCCTGCGCATCGCCGACCTCGACGCCCAGGCGCTCCCCGAAGGCATTCCGGGGGCGCTGGTCCGGCGTACGCCGTTGCTCACCCATCCGGTGTTCAATCTGCACCACAGCGAAACCGAGATGCTGCGCTACCTCAAGCAGCTGGAGAACAAGGACCTGGCGCTGAACCAGTCGATGATCCCGCTGGGCTCGTGCACCATGAAGCTCAATGCCACCAGCGAGATGATCCCCATCACCTGGCCTGGCTTCGCCTCGCTGCACCCCTTCGTCCCGGCCGGCCAGGCCCAGGGCTACAAGGCCATGATCGACGAGCTGGAAAGCTGGTTGTGCGCCATCACCGGCTTCGATGCCATCTGCATGCAGCCCAACTCGGGCGCCCAAGGCGAATATGCAGGGCTGATGGCAATCACCCGCTATCACCAGAGTCGCCATCAGCCGCAGCGGACCCTGTGCCTGATTCCATCATCGGCGCACGGCACCAACCCTGCATCGGCGCAGATGGCTGGCATGGAGGTGGTGATCGTTGACTGCGACGATGATGGCAACGTCGACCTCGGCGACCTCAAGGCCAAGGCGCGCGCTGCTGGCGATAGACTTTCCTGCCTGATGATCACCTACCCCTCGACCCATGGGGTGTATGAAGAAGGCATTCGTGAGATCTGTGAGGTGATCCACCAGCAGGGGGGCCAGGTGTACATGGACGGCGCCAACCTCAATGCCCAGGTCGGCCTGACACGGCCGGCCGACATCGGTGCCGATGTCTCGCACATGAACCTGCACAAGACCTTCTGCATCCCCCATGGCGGCGGGGGGCCCGGCATGGGGCCGATCGGGGTGCGTGCCCACCTCAAGGCGTTCGTTGCCAGCCACCCGGTGGTGCCGGTGCCAGGGCTCGACCCGAACAATAGCGCAGTCAGCGCCGCGCCCTGGGGCAGTGCGAGCATCTTGCCGATCAGCTGGATGTACATCGCGATGATGGGGCCGCAACTGGCCGATGCCAGTGAGGTGGCGATTCTTTCAGCCAACTACCTGGCTCACCAGCTCGATGGGGCATTCCCGGTGTTGTACCGGGGGCGCAACGAGCGTGTCGCCCACGAGTGCATCCTCGATCTGCGCCCGCTCAAGGCGCTGACTGGAATCACCGAGGAGGACGTGGCCAAGCGCCTGATGGACTACGGCTTCCATGCCCCGACCATGTCCTTCCCGGTGCCGGGTACCTTGATGGTCGAGCCTACCGAGAGCGAATCCAAGGCTGAGCTGGACCGCTTTGTCGAGGCGATGCTGGCGATCCGGGCGGAGATCGATGAAGTGAAGGAAGGCAACTGGCCCGCCGAGGACAACCCGCTCAAGCATGCCCCCCATACCCTGGCCGATGTGCTGGCGCCCTGGACGCGCCCCTACAGCCTGGAGCAAGGCGTAGCTCCCAGTGCTCATGTGCGCTTGCACAAGTATTGGCCAGCGGTGAACCGGGTCGACAATGTGTATGGGGACAGGAACCTGTTCTGCTCGTGCGTGCCGGTGGAGGCGTATCGCTGAGGCTGATGCTAGGCCACCCAAGGTAGGTAGGAAGCAGAGGGAAATGGGCGATTGAAGCAGCGGTTAGATGACCCCAGCATCTGAGTCGTCTGCTTGCGGGTCAGCCGCTCCCACAGGGCCAGCGCGGACCAGTGGGAGCGGGTTTACCCGCGAACAAGACGCCACGGAGCAAGACCGTTGCTCATACAGGCCCGAGATGGATCTGTCGGAAGGACCCTGCGGTGTTACTCGACGACGGCGTTCTTGGCCAGGATAGCGTTGGCCAGGTCCATGTCGGTCGCTTGCATGCCAGGGTTGTCGGCGCGCACCTTACGGAGCGCTGCCTCCAGGTATGGCCCGCGGATGGCGCCTTCGCTGGCAACGAAGCTGCCGGCATCGTCTTGGGCGGCCACGACCATCTTGTGGTCTTTGGAGGTCAGGTAGCTCGACGCGGTGGTCGCGCCGGAAGTCATGACGTTACGCCAGAAGGTATCGGCCATGGCGGAGCCAACAGGCAGCGAGAGCAGGGCGGCGGCTGCGATGGCGGTTTTGAGACGCATGGTGCATTCACCTCGAGTGGTGAGGGTTGTGGGAATGGCCGTTTGGATCGTGTCTGAGTGACGCAAGTTCCCTGAATACAAGGGAATTTTGCTCAGGAGCAGACCCTGAGCACCTCCGCCAGGCTGGTCTGTCCGGCGCTGATTTTCACCTCCCCGCAGTGGCGCAGGTCCTGCAAACCTTCCGCCAGAGCCATCCGACGCAGGGCGGCCAGATCGCTGTTGGAGCCGATACTGGCGCGCAGGCCTTCGCTTGGGATCAACAGCTCGAACAGCCCCGTGCGGCCATGAAACCCCGTCCCTCGGCAAGCACGACAGGCAACACCGTCGAGGGCCGCCGTGCCCTGGCAGTCGCCGCAGAAGGTACGCACCAGGCGCTGGGCCATGACGCCGAGCAGTGTGGCTTTGAGCAGGTAGTCCGCCACACCCAGCTCCTGTAGACGGGTGATCGCGCTGCAGGTGTCGTCGGTGTGAAGGGTGGACAGCACCAGATGTCCCGTCAGGGCTGCTTGCACCGCGACCTGGGCGGTCTCGCGATCACGTATCTCACCGATCATGATGATGTCCGGATCCTGGCGCAGCAGGGCGCGCACGCCATTGGCAAACCCCAGGTCGAGGCTCGGCTGGACCTGCAGCTGGTTGAACGCAGGCTCCAGACGCTCGATAGGGTCTTCGATGGTGCACAGGTTGACCTGGGGCGTGGCCAGTTGGCGTAGGCTGGCGTAGAGCGTGCTGGTCTTGCCCGAGCCTGTGGGGCCTGTGACCAGGACGATACCCTGGCGGTGGTTCAGCAGCCCTTGCCATTGGCGTAGCAAGTCGCCCTCCAGGCCCAAGTGGTGAAAGTCCTGGTGCGATTGTTGGGAGTCGAACAGCCGCAGTACCAGTTTTTCGCCGAAAGGCGTGGGTAATGTGGACAGCCGCAGTTCCACGTCGCCCCCCCCCGGCAGACGGCTTTTCAGTCGACCGTCCTGGGGGCGGCGCTTTTCTGCGACATCCATGCGCCCCAAGTGCTTGAGGCGGCTGACCAACGCCAGGGTGACACCTGCCGGAAAGGCATAGACCGTATGCAGCAAGCCATCTATGCGATATCGCAGCTGGCCCTGTTCTCGGCGCGGTTCGAGGTGGATATCGCTGGCGCGCTGTTCGATGGCGTACTGCAGCAGCCAGTCGACGATGTGCACGATGTGGGCGTCGTCGGCGCTGGCCTCAGTGTGGCGCTGGCCGAGCTCCAGCAGATGCTCCAGTTCACCCAGGCCAGTGGTCTGCTGGCGCTGTGCGCCCTTGACCGAGTGGGCCAGGCGAACGAAGGTCTGGGCCAATTGGCGAACCTGCACCGGGCTGGCCAGTACGCGGCGGATCGGCTTGCCCAGGCTGCGGACCAAGTCGGCCTCCCATTCGCACTGGTAGGGTTGGGCGCTGGCCACCGTGACGCAGCTGTCGTCCACAGCCACGGCGAGGATGCCGTGGCGCTGGGCGAAAGCTGGCGACATCAGGCCGCTGACCTGCTGCAGGTCGACTTGCAGTGGGTCTATGCGCATGAACGGTTGGCCGGCCCGGTTGGCGAGCCATTGGCAGAGGATGTCCAGGTCCAGGCGTCGGTCGGGGTGGCGACGGTCATGGAGGTCGAGGCTGGCGATGGTCTCGAGCGGATGCTGATCTGGGTGGCGGTGGGCCTGTTCGAGAACGCGCAGGGTGTCGCTGGCGTCCAGGTGCTGTTCGATGAGCAGGGCGTCGAGCACTCGGCTCAGGTCAAGGGCGTGGGTGTCGTCGGTATACATAGATGGCTTCCTTGCCAGGGTGGATCGGTCCCGGGGAAGGCTAGCCGGCGTCAGGTGAAGGAGTCGGGGCAAAAAGTGTCTGGATCTTGCTCAGAGAAGCCGAACGAGGCCACCCCCGTCTCGCAGTCCTCAGCTTGCAGCCACCTCGGCCATCCGCGGCATGTTCTCAAGGCGCACTTCACCGACACACACCAGGTTGCGCAATTTCTGTGCAATGACTTCGGCCCGATGCCAGCTAAGTCCGTCCACACCCACTTCGATATCCAGCAGATCGTCCTGCTGTTGCACATGGACGCTGTGCGGAGTCAGAAACTGCAACGCGAACAGATTGAGCACCCGGCACAGGCTGTCCGGCTCGGCCTCGGCCTGCAGGCGATAGCGTGCGGTGCAGTGAGCGGCGCTGGCGGCCCAGGTGTCGGTGCGTTGCGGGGTGTCGGGGCGTTCGAGTGCGTTCATGCCGATCTCCATCGTCGAGGGAGAAATTCTGGCAGGTCGAGGGGGGTATTTTTTCGCTATGATTCCAGCCAATCGCCCCTTGGTAGCTATTTCTATTCGAATCTGTGCGAAATGGAGAATTATTCATGCAAAGCGACCTTGACGCTTACGATCGCCGCATCCTGGAGCTGTTACAAGAGGATGCTTCGCTGTCCAGCGCGCAGATCGCCGAGCGTATCGGCCTTTCGCAATCGCCGTGCTGGCGGCGCATACAGCGCTTGAAGGACGAGGGGATCATTCGTGGCCAGGTGACCTTGCTCGACCGCAAGAAGGTTGGCCTCAATACGCAGATCTTTGCCGAGGTTAAGCTCAATGCCCATGGGCGTTCTAACTTCACCGAGTTCACTGAGGCGATCCGGGGTTTTCCGCAGGTGCTGGAGTGTTATGTGCTAATGGGATCGGTTGATTTCCTGCTGCGCATCGTCACGCCGGACATCGAAGCCTACGAACGGTTCTTCTTCGAGAAATTGTCCAACGTGCCAGGGATCCAGGAAGTCAATTCGATCGTGGCCCTGTCCGAAATCAAATCCACCACCAGCCTGCCGTTATCGAGGTGAAGCGTTCACAGGGGAACCCGCGCTCACAGGGCTGCGCAAAACCAGGATCTGCGCCGTATCTGTAGGAACGGGTCCACCCGTGAAGTAGCGAGCCGGTATCAAACTTTGAGCAAATGCTTCCAGCCCCTGCTCTGATCGATGACGCGGGCCTGCTCGATCCGCGCCTCCAGCAGTTCATCGCTGATCGGCAGTTCCGCCAGCTCATGTAGCTTCTTCAGGTCGCCATACAGCCGGTCCATCTGCGGCGCCTCGAGGACGTGACGCGCGTGGTGCAGCCAGGCCAGCAATTGCTCGATGCGCGGCAGTTGCTCGGCAAGGTCTTCTGGACGCTGGGCATACAGCGGCAACTTCAGCGAACGGCCTTCCTCGCCCAGCAGGTGCGCCAGCCAGCTGGCCAGGTGCGCCTTGCCCTGGCGCTCGCCCCGGCCGGCGCGCTCGACGGTCCAGGTACGGGCCAGCAGCCAGCGCGAGGTTTCCAGGGAGAACTGACCCCAGCGAGTGTCTTCGAGCTCGTCGGCGAACTGCTCGGGGGCGGCGCGGCGGACGTCTTCGTCGTCGTTGCCGGCCTGTACCAACGGACGCCAGTCTTCCAGCAGGGCGTCCAGGCGCAGACGTAGGTCACGTGTGGTCGCGCGGGGGGCGGCCTGGCCCAGAGTGCTGACCAGGGCACGCAGCTCGGCCAGGCACTGCACCCAGTCCTGCAGCAGGCGCCAATGGCCGCTGTGACGGTACTGCTCGGCCAGGCGCTGGCTACTGCCGAGCAACTGCCAGGCCAGCGCCGCGAAGGCGTCGTCCACCGAGGTTTCGGCTTCAAGTTCGGTGTTCGGCAAACTCAGCTCATAGCTTTCGGGCTCGAGCAGGCGGTAGCCGCGCTCGGCTTTGCTGATGTCGCAGGGCATCAGCGGCAGACTGGCGGCCAGTTCGGCGGCCAGTTCCAGCAGCGCTTCAGGGGCACCTTCGCGCAGCTCAAGCTCCAGCTCGCAGATTTCTTCCTTGCGCTTGCCAGCGATGACGAAGCCTTGGTCAAGGGCGGCTTCGATCACCACCTTGGCTTTGCCACGACCCCAGGCGATCTCGGCGAATTCGCGGGTGAAGTCGGTGGTGAACAGCGGCTTGATGGTCTTTTTGTCCAGCCCCGCTAGCTGCTCTGGCCAGCAGGTGTGGTCGAGCTTCTTGAGGTCCAGCTTGACCTTGTCCAGGTGCCATTCGTGTTCGTTGCGCTCGGACAGCCCGGCCACGCTCTGGCCGCGGCACTTGAGGGTCTGGATGATGACCTCGCCGTCCCGACGCAGGCGCAGGGCAACGCGGGCAGCCGCGAGGTCGCGGTCTGGGGTGTCGAAGTACTGGTTGAGCAGTTCGCGGGTCTGCCAGCCGGACTTGTTGCGCTTCTTCAGCAGGGGGTGCTCGCGCAGGGCGGCAAGGGTCTCGCGGCTGGCGCGGAGCTTGAGTTCGGTTTCTTTGTGCATCGCAGACTCGAAGGAGGGGGCATCGTTGTCGTGCAGTCTACAGGAGTCGGCTCCCGGCTGTTGGGTTGTTCCGGGGACGGGATGCATTGCTATGATGGGCCTCGAGCCCGAGGAGAGCGCTTATGCCCCTGCCGTCGCTGAAAGACCAGTTCGCCGCCCTGATCGCCGCACCGTCGGTCAGTTGCACCCAGGCTGCGCTGGACCAGTCCAACCGTCAGGTCATCGACTTGCTGGCCGGCTGGCTTGGCGATCTTGGCTTTGTCTGCGAGATCCGCCAGGTAACGCCTGGCAAGTTCAATCTGCTGGCCAGCCGTGGCACGGGCCCCGGCGGCCTGGTGTTGGCCGGACACAGCGACACCGTGCCCTATGATCCACAACTGTGGGCCAGCGATCCGCTCAAGCTGACCGAGGTCGATGGCCGCTGGGTGGGCTTGGGCAGTTGCGACATGAAAGGCTTCTTTGCGCTGGTCATCGAGGCCGTGTTGCCGCTGTTGGAACACGATTTCAAGCAACCGCTGCTGATTCTTGCGACCTGCGACGAGGAGAGCTCGATGTCCGGCGCCCGCGCCCTGGCTGAGGCCGGTCAGCCCCTAGGCCGCGCGGCAGTGATCGGTGAGCCCACGGGCTTGCGGCCGATTCGCATGCACAAGGGCATCCTCATGGACCGTATCGACATCCTGGGACGCAGCGGGCATTCCTCTGACCCAAGCCTTGGGCACAGTGCCCTTGAGGCGATGCATGCGGTGATGGGCGAGCTGATGGGCCTTCGCCAGCAATGGCAGCAGGCCTACCGCAACCCGCAGTTCAGCGTGCCGACCCCGACGATGAACTTTGGTTGCATCCACGGCGGCGACAACCCTAATCGCATCTGCGGCCAATGCGCCCTGGAGTTCGACCTGCGTCCGCTGCCTGGCATGGATGTCGAACAGCTGCGCGCGGCGATCCGGGAAAAACTCGTGCCGGTGGCCGAACGCCACGAAGTGCGCATCGACTATGCGCCGTTGTTTCCGGAAGTCCCACCGTTCGAGCAGGCCGCCGACGCCGAACTGGTGCAATTGGCCGAACGTCTGACCGGCCATCGCGCCGAGGCAGTGGCCTTTGGCACCGAAGCGCCTTATCTTCAACAACTGGGCTGCCAGACCATCGTGCTGGGCCCGGGCGACATTGCCTGTGCCCACCAGCCGGGCGAATACCTTGAAATGTCACGTATCGAGCCTACCGTGCGTCTATTGCGTGATCTGATCCGGCACTATTGCCTGAGCTAGGGTCTGTATGAAATGTGTTCGCCCGCGCGTACACGCGCATTGGAGCCCTGTTCCAACGCAGCATGGGCCAGAGCGGATACATTTCGTACAACGCCTAAACGTCCATTGACCTGATTCGTCCCTGCCTAGAGGAGACCGCGCGTGACCGCAAGCCTGTTCCGACGATGATTTTGAACGCCGCCGTTTGTTCGCCGTTCTCCGTTCACTTATCCACAGGCCTTGTCATGCCCGATTACGTCAACTGGCTGCGCCATGCTTCTCCCTACATCAACGCTCATCGCGACTGCACCTTCGTGGTCATGCTCCCAGGCGATGGCGTGGAACACCCCAATTTCGGCAACATCGTCCACGACCTGGTGCTGCTGCATAGCCTCGGCGTGCGGCTGGTGCTGGTCCATGGCTCGCGTCCGCAAATCGAGAGCCGCCTGGCCGATCGCGGCCTGACACCTCATTATCATCGCGGCATGCGTGTCACCGACGCGGCGACCCTGGACTGCGTGATCGATGCCGTCGGCGCCCTGCGCCTGGCCATCGAGGCGCGCCTGTCGATGGACATCGCCGCCTCGCCGATGCAAGGCTCGCGGCTGCGGGTGGCGTCGGGCAATCTGGTCACCGCCCGGCCGATCGGGGTGCTCGAAGGGGTCGACTATCACCACACCGGCGAGGTGCGGCGGATCGACCGCAAGGGCATCAACCGCCTGCTCGACGAGCGCTCCATCGTGTTGCTGTCGCCCTTGGGCTATTCGCCTACCGGCGAGATCTTCAATCTGGCCTGCGAAGACGTGGCGACCCGCGCCGCCATCGAGCTTGGCGCCGACAAACTGCTGCTGTTCGGTGCCGAACCCGGCTTGCTGGACGAGCAGGGCAAGCTGGTGCGTGAGCTGCGTCCACAACAGGTACCCGCGCATCTGCAACGCTTGGGCAGCGACTATCAGGGCGAACTGCTCGATGCCGCCGCCGAAGCCTGCAAGGGCGGTGTGGCGCGCAGTCACATCGTCAGCTATGCCGAGGACGGCGCGCTGCTGACCGAGCTGTTCACGCGTGGCGGCGGGGGCACGCTGGTGTCCCAGGAGCAGTTCGAAGTGGTGCGTGAGGCGACCATCGACGATGTGGGCGGTTTGCTGGAGCTGATCAGTCCGCTGGAGGAGCAGGGGATCCTGGTGCGGCGCTCGCGTGAAGTGTTGGAGCGAGAGATCGAGCAGTTCAGCGTCGTCGAGCGCGAAGGCATGATCATCGCCTGCGCGGCGCTGTATCCGATCGCCGATTCCGACGCAGGAGAGCTGGCGTGCCTGGCGGTGAACCCTGAATATCGCCATGGCGGACGTGGCGACGAGTTGCTGGAGCGGATCGAGAGCCGGGCACGGCAGCAGGGCCTTAGCACCTTGTTCGTGCTCACCACCCGTACCGCGCATTGGTTCCGTGAACGCGGCTTCGCGCCCAGTGGGGTGGAGCGGCTGCCGGCGGCGCGGGCATCGCTGTACAACTACCAGCGCAATTCGAAGATTTTCGAGAAGCCGCTTTGAGACTGTGCTGATCTCTTCGCGGGCGACACGGTCCCGGAATGAAAAACGCCGCCCCTTGGGGCGGCGTTTTCGTTTACACGGTATGCAGGTACCAGTTGTACTCGAGGTCGGAGATCGAGTGCTCGAACTCCTCCAGCTCGCTCTCCTTGCACGCGACGAAGATGTCGATGTACTTCGGATCGATGTACTTGTTCAGGATTTCGCTGTCGTCCAGCTCGCGCAGGGCATCGCGCAGGTTGTTCGGCAGGCTCTGCTCCAGCTGTTCGTACGAGTTGCCTTCGATCGGCTCACCCGGCTCGACCTTGTTGGTCAGGCCATGGTGCACACCGGCCAATACGGCGGCCATCATCAGGTACGGGTTGGCGTCGGCACCGGCCACGCGGTGCTCGATGCGCACGGCATCCGGCGAACCGGTTGGCACGCGCAGGGCTACGGTACGGTTGTCCAGGCCCCAGCTCGGCGCATTCGGCACATAGAACTGTGCACCGAAGCGACGGTACGAGTTGACGTTCGGGCACAGGAACGCCATGGACGCGGGCAGGGTCTCGAGCACACCGCCGACAGCGTGACGTAGCGCGGCGTTCTGCTCGGGATCCTCGCTGGTGAAGATGTTGTTGCCATCTTTGTCCAGCACGGAGATGTGTACATGCAGGCCATTGCCCGCCTGGCCCGGGTAGGGCTTGGCCATGAAGGTGGTGTCCATCTCATGGTCGTAGGCGATGTTCTTGATAAGGCGCTTGAGCAGTACGGCGTAGTCACAGGCCTTGAGCGGATCGGGGACGTGATGCAGGTTGACTTCGAACTGGGCCGGGGCGCTTTCCTTGACGATGGCGTCGGCCGGAATGCCTTGCTCCTTGGCGCCTTCGAGGATGTCCTGCAGGCAATCGGCATACTCGTCCAGGTCGTCGATCAGATACACCTGGGTCGATTGCGGACGCTTGCCCGAGATTGGCGAACGCGGCGGCTGGGGACGGCCGTTCACGTTTTCCTGGTCGATCAGGTAGAACTCGAGCTCGAAAGCTGCGCAGATCGTCAGGCCCATCTCGGTGAACTTGTTCACCACTTGGCGCAGGACCTCGCGCGGGTCGGCGAAGAACGGCTCGCCTTCCAGTTCGTGCATGGTCATCAGCAGTTGAGCGGTGGGGCGCTTCTGCCAGGGTTCGTTGGAGAGGGTGCCGGGGATCGGGTAGCAGATGCGGTCGGCATCGCCGATGTCCAGGCCAAGGCCGGTGCTTTCGACGGTGGAACCGTTGATATCCAGGGCGAAGAGGGAGGCGGGCAGGTTGATGCCTTTCTCGTAAACCTTGTGGAGGCTGGTGCGCTCTATGCGCTTGCCGCGCACCACACCATTCATATCTGCAATCAGAAGGTCAACGTAGAGAACCTCAGGATGTTCCTTAAGGAACGCGTTCGCTTCGTTAAGCTGAACGGCACGCGGGGGTACCGACATGATGCAACACCTTTGTTGTTAAAAATATCAATCAAGGGGGGCTTGCAAGCCCAGTCAATCCGAAAGACCTAGCGAAGTCAAGCCAACCCCATGATGCCCCGAAATGGCACAGCAACGGCAGAAATGCTGCATCTGGGGGCAACTCATTATCCGCTATTTTGGCCCCAAAGGGCTATCGCAGGCTGAGCGTGGTTTATTTTTTACGGAGTGGTTGTGTAAAAAAATGAACAAGGCTAAGCTCGGCCTCAACCCAGAACACAATAATACGAGGGTCACATGGTCCGCCTGCCGAGACCTGAAAGCGCTGCCTGCGCCGCGCACACAGGTGTTCCCAGCATTCGCCGCGAAGGCTGCGCACGCATCGAGTCCTGCGCGCGCGCTCTGCTCGCAATAATTGACGGCTGGTCAGGTCCATCCTCCGTTCGTAGCAGTTTCCTGCACGTCCTTTCGCTTCTCTGCCCTTTGTTTGTATCGCGGACACGCTTGTTTCGAGTGTATCTGCTGTCGTCTTGCGCGTGGGTTTTTGCTTTAGCCAAGCACTGCATCCAGAATCAAGGCGCGGGTCTGCCATGGCATTTGCGGCCAGGCAGCGTCCGTCTTGATCGACGCCAGGCGTCAGCGGCGCCCGACTATCGTCAGCCGGGCCACATTACCTCCTGAGGTATTTATGAGTACCAACCTCGACCAGCTCACCGATTGGTTGAAAGAGCACAAGATCACCGAAGTGGAATGCCTGATCAGCGACCTGACCGGCATCACCCGCGGCAAGATTTCGCCGACCAACAAGTTCATCGCCGAAAAGGGCATGCGCCTGCCCGAAAGCGTCCTGCTGCAGACCGTGACCGGCGACTACGTCGACGACGACATCTATTACCAACTGCTGGACCCGGCCGACATCGACATGATCTGCCGCCCAGACGAGAGCGCTGTGTTCCTCGTGCCATGGGCCATCGAGCCGACCGCCCAGGTCATCCACGACACCTACGACAAGAAGGGCAACCCGGTCGAGCTGTCGCCGCGCAACGTGCTCAAGAAAGTCCTGAAGCTGTACGCCGACAAAGGCTGGCAGCCGATCGTGGCGCCTGAGATGGAGTTCTACCTGACCAAGCGCAGCGAGGATCCGGACTTCCCGCTGCAACCGCCAGTGGGTCGCTCCGGCCGTCCGGAGACCGGTCGCCAGTCGTTCTCCATCGAGGCTGCCAACGAGTTCGACCCGTTGTTCGAGGACGTCTATGACTGGTGCGAACTGCAGCAACTGGACCTCGACACACTCATCCACGAAGACGGCACGGCGCAGATGGAGATCAACTTCCGTCACGGCAACGCTCTGCACCTGGCCGACCAGATCCTGGTGTTCAAGCGCACCATGCGCGAGGCGGCGCTCAAGCACAACGTGGCCGCGACCTTCATGGCCAAGCCCATGACCGGCGAGCCGGGCAGCGCCATGCACCTGCACCAGAGCGTGGTGGACGTGGCCACCGGCAAGAACATTTTCTCCAACGAGGACGGCAGCATGAGCGAGCTGTTCCTCAACCACATCGGCGGCCTGCAAAAGTTCATCCCTGAAGCGCTGCCGCTGTTCGCCCCCAACGTCAACTCGTTCCGCCGATTCCTGCCGGACACCTCGGCACCGGTGAACGTCGAATGGGGCGAGGAGAACCGCACCGTTGGCCTGCGTGTGCCTGATGCCGGGCCGCAGAACCGCCGCGTGGAAAACCGTCTGCCAGGCGCCGACGCCAACCCTTACCTGGCCATTGCCGCGAGCTTGCTGTGCGGCTACATCGGTATGGTCGAGGGCATCGGCGCCAGTGCGCCGGTCCAGGGCCGTGGCTACGAGCGGCGCAATCTGCGCCTGCCGCTGACCATCGAAGATGCCTTGGAGCGCATGGAAAACTGCCGCGCGCTGGAACAGTACCTGGGCAAGAAATTCATCAGCGGCTATGTGGCCACCAAGCGGGCCGAGCACGAGAACTTCAAACGGGTAATCAGCTCCTGGGAGCGAGAGTTCCTGCTGTTTGCCGTCTGATCAAACTTGGGGCCGCTTCAGCGCGGCTGTCGGATAACGGAGAAGCACATGAGCGTCAACAACCCGCAAACCCGTGAATGGCAAACCTTGAGCGGTGAGCACCACCTGGCGCCTTTCAGCGACTACAAGCAGCTGAAGGAAAAAGGACCGCGCATCATCACCAAGGCCCAGGGCGTGCATTTGTGGGACAGCGAGGGTCACAAGATCCTCGACGGCATGGCCGGCCTGTGGTGTGTGGCCGTCGGCTATGGCCGTGAAGAACTGGTGCAGGCGGCGGAAAAACAGATGCGAGAGCTGCCGTACTACAACCTGTTCTTCCAGACCGCTCACCCGCCAGCCCTGGAACTGGCCAAGGCGATCACCGATGTGGCGCCCAAGGGCATGACCCATGTGTTCTTCACCGGTTCCGGCTCCGAAGGCAACGACACCGTGCTGCGTATGGTTCGCCACTACTGGGCGCTCAAGGGCAAGCCTGGCAAGCAGACCATCATCGGCCGCATCAACGGCTATCACGGCTCCACCGTCGCTGGCGCAAGCCTCGGCGGCATGAGCGGCATGCACGAGCAGGGCGGCCTGCCGATCCCGGGCATCGTGCACATTCCACAGCCGTACTGGTTCGGTGAGGGCGGCGACATGACCCCTGATGCGTTCGGGGTATGGGCTGCCGAGCAACTGGAAAAGAAAATCCTGGAAGTGGGCGAAGACAACGTCGCGGCGTTCATCGCCGAGCCGATCCAGGGGGCGGGCGGGGTAATCATTCCACCGGACACCTACTGGCCGAAGATCAAGGAGATCCTCGCCAAGTACGACATTCTGTTCGTCGCCGACGAAGTGATCTGCGGCTTCGGCCGTACCGGCGAGTGGTTCGGCTCGGACTACTACGGTCTGGAACCCGACCTGATGACCATCGCCAAGGGCCTGACCTCCGGTTACATCCCCATGGGCGGTGTGATCGTGCGTGACACCGTGGCCCAGGTTCTCAGCGAAGGCGGCGACTTCAACCACGGCTTTACCTACTCAGGCCACCCGGTGGCCGCTGCCGTGGGCCTGGAAAACCTGCGCATCCTGCGTGATGAGAAGATCGTCGAGCGCGCCAGGACCGAAACGGCACCTTATTTGCAAAAGCGTTTGCGTGAACTGCAAGACCACCCACTGGTGGGCGAGGTACGCGGCCTGGGCCTGCTCGGTGCGATCGAGCTGGTCAAGGACAAGGCGACCCGCACCCGTCACGAGGGCAAGGGCGTCGGCATGATCTGCCGTACGCACTGCTTCGAGAACGGGCTGGTGATGCGTGCGGTGGGCGACACCATGATCATCGCGCCGCCCTTGGTGATCAGCCACGCAGAGATCGATGAGTTGATTGAAAAGGCGCGCAAGTGCCTGGACTTGACGTACGAAGCGATCAAGTGACGGTCTGCTAGGCTGGCAAAGCGACATTAAGCGGTTACAGGGCCCTGCTTTCCTTGAAACAGCGCCTTGTAACTTGCCAGACTAGCGGCTGTTTCAGTCGCCCAGCGCTGTACCGTGGGATCTTGGCTGCTGAACAGATGGCTTGATAATAAATTCTGGAGCATTACGCATGAAGAAAATGGGCAAGACGTTGCTGGCCGCGGCCCTGATGGGTGCCATGGCTACCGCTGTTCAGGCTGACGACAAAACGCTGCACGTCTACAACTGGTCCGACTACATTGCACCGGACACCATCGCCAACTTCGAGAAGCAGACCGGCATCAAGGTCGTCTACGACGTTTTCGACAGCAACGAGACCCTGGAAGCCAAGCTGCTGGCCGGCAAATCTGGCTACGACGTGGTCGTGCCGTCGAACAACTTCCTGGCCAAGCAGATCAAGGCAGGTGTCTACCAGGAGCTCGACCGCTCGAAGCTGCCGAACTGGAAGAACCTGGACGAAGACCTGCTCAAGGCCGTGGGCGATGCCAGCGACCCGGGCAACAAGCATGCCTTCCCGTACATGTGGGGCTCGATCGGCATCGGCTACAACCCGGAGAAGGTCAAGGCCGCGCTGGGCGTGGACAAGATCGATTCTTGGGACGCCGTGTTCAAGCCTGAGAACATCGCCAAGCTCAAGAGCTGCGGCGTGAGCTTCCTGGATGCACCGACCGAAATGATCCCGGCGGCCTTGCACTACCTGGGCAAACCGTCCAACAGCACCGACAAGAAAGACCTGAAGGCCGCCGAAGAGCTGTTCCTGAGCATTCGTCCTTCGATCACCTACTTCCACTCCTCCAAGTACATCTCTGACCTGGCCAACGGCAACATCTGCGTGGCAGTCGGCTACTCGGGCGACCTGGAGCAATCCAAGGCCCGTGCCCATGAAGCCGGCGACAAGGTCAAGCTGAGCTACGTCATTCCGAAGGAAGGCGCCGGTACCTTCTACGACATGGTCGCCATTCCGAAGGATGCCGAAAACGTCGAAGCCGCCTACAAGTTCATGGACTTCCTGATGCAACCGGAAGTCATGGCTGGCATCACCAATGCCGTGCGCTTCCCGAACGGCAACAAAGCTGCGACTGCACTGGTAGACAAGGAAATCACCAGCGATCCGAGCATCTACCCGCCAGCTGACGTGAAGAAAAAGCTGTACGCGATCGCCGACCCGGGTGCCAAGGCACAGCGTGAGATCACTCGCAGCTGGACCAAGATCAAGTCGGGCAAGTAAGCCCGTCTCGAAGCCCTCTGGGCCGGGGTTTCCCGGCCCGGAAGGCGTGTAAGGCAATTTTGTTTGCGGCATCGATGCAGCAAAGGTAAGTTGCGCGCCGGTTTTGCGTGTACGGCAGCGTCGCCGTCACCCAGAGGCACTGATTGTGAGGACCATCCACTTGTCTATTTCCGTATTTCGCAAGGCCATGATGGCTGGAGCGGGTCTGACGCTGGCATTCGGCGTCCAAGCAGCGCCCACGGTGCATATCTACAACTGGTCGGACTACATTGGCCCGACGACCCTCGCCGATTTCCAGAAGGCAACCGGCATCGAGGCCAAGTACGACGTCTTCGATTCAAACGAAACCCTGGAAGGCAAGCTGCTCGCCGGTCGCACCGGCTATGACGTGGTCGTGCCGTCCAACCATTTCCTGGGCAAGCAGATCAAGGCGGGCGCCTTCCAGAAGCTCGACCGCAGCCTGCTGCCGAATTATTCCAACCTGGACCCGGCTCTGATGAAGCGCCTCGAGCGCAATGACCCGGGCAACCAGTACGCCGTGCCGTATCTGTGGGGCACCAACGGCATCGGTTACAACGTCGAGAAGGTCAAGGCGGTGCTGGGCACCGACAAGATCGACTCCTGGGCCGTGCTCTTCGAGCCCGAGAACATGAAGAAGCTCTCCCAGTGCGGCGTGGCGTTCCTGGACTCGGCCGACGAAATGCTGCCGGCCGTGCTCAACTACATGGGCCTGGACCCTAACAGCAGCAATCCCAAGGACTACCAGGCGGCCGAAAAGAAACTCCTGGCCGTGCGTCCCTACGTGACCTACTTCCATTCCTCGAAATACATCACTGACCTGGCCAATGGCGATATCTGCGTCGCCGCCGGATTCTCCGGTGATGTGTTCCAGGCCAAGGCCCGCGCCGAAGAGGCCGGCAAGGGCGTGAAACTGGCCTACGCCATTCCAAAAGAAGGCGGCAACCTCTGGTTCGATGTGCTGGCGATTCCCAAGGACGCCAGCAACGTCAAGGAGGCCCATGCCTTCATCAACTATCTGCTGAAACCTGAGGTCATCGCTCAGGTCAGCGATTATGTCGGTTACGCCAACCCGAACCCCAGGGCTGGCGACCTGATGGATCAGGCCGTGAGGACTGACGCTGCGGTCTACCCTCCGCAGGAAGTGCTGGACAAGATGTTCGTCAATGCTGAGTTGCCACCGAAGGTGCAACGTCTGATGACCCGTAGCTGGACCAAGGTCAAGTCGGGCAAGTAATCATCCAGACCCTCTACGTTCCTGCCAAAACAGGCCGTGTGGGCATAAAAATCTTGTTGGGAGTTTCACTCATGGCAGTTGCCTCCGGTGCCTATAAAAAAGCCCTCGAGGGTGGCCAGCAACCCAAGCAGGTGCTGGTCAAAATCGACCGGGTCACAAAAAAGTTCGACGAAACGGTAGCCGTGGACGATGTGTCCCTGGAAATCCGCAAGGGTGAGATCTTCGCCCTGCTGGGTGGCTCCGGCTCCGGCAAGTCCACCTTGCTGCGTATGCTTGCCGGCTTCGAGCGTCCGACCGAAGGGCGGATCTTCCTCGATGGCGTCGACATCACCGACATGCCGCCCTACGAGCGGCCGATCAACATGATGTTCCAGTCCTACGCGCTGTTCCCGCACATGACCGTGGCGCAGAACATCGCCTTCGGCCTGCAGCAGGACAAGATGCCCAAGGCCGAGATCGACGCCCGCGTGGCCGAGATGCTCAAGCTGGTGCACATGACTCAGTACGCCAAGCGCAAGCCGCACCAGCTTTCCGGTGGCCAACGTCAGCGTGTGGCCCTGGCCCGCTCCTTGGCCAAACGCCCCAAGCTGCTGCTGCTGGACGAACCGATGGGCGCCCTGGACAAGAAACTGCGCTCGCAAATGCAACTGGAGCTGGTCGAAATCATCGAGCGGGTCGGCGTGACCTGCGTGATGGTGACCCACGACCAAGAAGAGGCCATGACCATGGCCCAACGCATCGCCATCATGCACCTGGGCTGGATCGCCCAGATCGGCAGCCCGGTGGATGTGTACGAGACCCCGACCAGCCGCCTGGTCTGCGAGTTCATCGGTAACGTCAACCTGTTCGAGGGTGAAGTGGTCGACGACGCCGAAGGCCATGCGCTGATCGCAAGCCCTGAGCTCGAACGCAATATCTACGTGGGCCACGGTGTCACCACCTCGGTCGAAGACAAGCACATCACTTATGCGCTGCGTCCGGAAAAACTCCTGGTGACCTCCGAGCAGCCGACCTGCCAGTACAACTGGTCGCGTGGCAAGGTCCATGACATCGCCTACCTGGGTGGTCATTCGGTGTTCTACGTGGAGCTGCCGAGCGGGAAAGTGGTCCAGTCCTTCGTCGCCAACGCCGAGCGCCAGGGCACCCGCCCGACCTGGGGCGATGAAGTGTACGTCTGGTGGGAAGACGACAGCGGCGTGGTATTGCGCTCATGAACATTCGCAAGCTCAAGCGAGCACTCAACAAAGTGACCCCGGAGGGCCGCCATCTGGTGATCGGCGTGCCGTTCATCTGGCTGTTCCTGTTCTTCATGCTGCCGTTCTTCATCGTCCTGAAGATCAGCTTCGCTGAAGCCGACGTGGCGATCCCGCCCTACACGGAGATCTACAGCTACGTCGAGGACAAGATCCAACTGGTGCTCAACCTGGCCAACTACGGCCTGTTGACCGAGGATGAACTGTACATCTCGGCCTATCTGGGCTCGCTGAAGATGGCCTTCTTCAGCACCCTTCTGTGCCTGCTGATCGGCTACCCGATGGCCTACGCCATCGCCAATGCCCGCAAGGAAACCCAGACGGTCCTGCTGCTGCTGATCATGATGCCGACCTGGACCGCGATCCTGATCCGCGTCTATGCCTGGATGGGCATCCTCAGCAATAACGGCCTGCTCAACAGCTTCCTGCTGTGGATCGGCTTGATCGACCAGCCGCTGCAGATCCTCAACACCAATCTGGCGGTGTACATCGGCGTGGTCTATTCGTACCTGCCGTTCATGATCCTTCCGTTGTACGCGAACCTGGTCAAGCACGACCCGAGCCTGCTCGAGGCCGCAAGCGACCTGGGTTCGAGCACCTTCAACAGCTTCTGGAAGATCACTGTGCCGCTGTCGAAGAACGGCATCATCGCCGGCTGCATGCTGGTGTTCATCCCCGTGGTGGGCGAGTTCGTGATTCCTGAACTGCTCGGCGGCCCGGAAACCCTGATGATCGGCAAGGTGCTGTGGCAGGAGTTCTTCAACAACCGTGACTGGCCGGTGGCATCCGCCCTGGCGGTGGTGATGCTGGCGATCCTGATCGTGCCCATCCTGCTGTTCAACCGCAGCCAGGCCAAAGAAATGGAGGGCAGAGCATGAAGCGCTTCGGTTTCTCCAAGCTGATGCTGGTGCTCGGCTTGCTGTTCATCTACCTGCCGATGCTGATCCTGGTGATCTACTCGTTCAACGCCTCCAAGCTTGTGACGGTCTGGGGCGGCTGGTCGGTGAAGTGGTACGTCGGCCTGCTGGACAACAGTCAGTTGATGGGCTCGGTGATGCGCTCGCTGGAGATCGCCTGCTACACCGCGATCGCCGCCGTGGCGTTGGGTACCCTGGCCGCCTTCGTGCTGACCCGGGTGACCCGTTTCAAGGGCCGTACCCTGTTCGGTGGCCTGGTAACAGCGCCTCTGGTGATGCCTGAGGTGATCACCGGTCTGTCGCTGCTGCTGCTGTTCGTGGCCATGGCGCAGATGATCGGCTGGCCTCAGGAGCGTGGCATCGTCACCATCTGGATCGCTCACACCACTTTCTGCGCAGCCTATGTGGCGGTGGTGGTGTCGGCGCGCCTGCGTGAGCTGGACCTGTCCATCGAAGAGGCTGCCATGGACCTGGGTGCCAAGCCGTGGAAGGTGTTCTTCCTGATCACCATCCCGATGATCGCGCCATCGCTGGCGGCGGGCGGCATGATGTCCTTCGCCCTGTCGCTGGATGACCTGGTACTGGCCAGTTTCGTGTCCGGTCCAGGTTCGACCACCTTGCCGATGGAAGTGTTCTCCGCTGTGCGCCTTGGCGTGAAGCCGGAAATCAACGCCGTGGCCAGCTTGATCCTGCTGTCGGTATCGCTGGTGACCTTCCTGGTGTGGTACTTCAGCCGCCAGGCCGAAGAGCGTCGTCGCAAGGCTATCCAGCAAGCCATCGAAGAGGGCGCTGCGGCGAATGTTTCGCAGCCGCAGGTCAAGCGTCCGGTTCAGGCTACCGCGTCGGTCTGATCCATCCGTGGGCCGCTTTGCGGCCCTTCGCAGGCTCCGCGAGCTCCTGCAGGTATCACATGCGATACCTGCAGGAGCGCATCGGGGCCGCGCGAGGGCTGCGACGCATCCCCAGGCTCAATCCGGCCAGTTCCAGGCCGGTTCATCGAGCATCCCCTGCCCAGCCATCAACGTCTGCCCGAGATCTTTTTCCAGGCGGATCGAGTGACAGGCTTCGTCTTCTTCCAGCGCCGCCACCAAGCGCGGAGCATGGGAGACCACCCACACTTGGCAATGCTGCGCAGCGTGGCGGATCAAACGCGCCAAGGCCGGTAGCAGGTCCGGGTGCAAGCTGGTTTCCGGCTCGTTGAGCACCATCATGCTCGGCGGCCTGGGCGTCAGCAGGGCGGCCACCAGCAGCAGATAGCGCAGGGTGCCGTCGGACAGTTCCGCGGCGCTCAACGGGCGCAGCAGCCCGGCTTGGTGAAAACGCAGGCTGAACAAGCCCCCGGGCTGCGCATCGATTTTCAGATGAGCCCCAGGGAAAGCGTCGCCGATGGCTTGCTGCAAGGCGCCGAAGTCACCGATCTCATCGATGGTCTGCAAGGCAGCGGCCAGGTCGCGGCCATCGTGGTGCAGCACGGGGGTGCGGGTGCCCAGGCGTGGCTGGCGTGCCGGTGCCTCGGCGTCGGTGCGAAAGTGATCGTAGAAGCGCCAACTGCGGATGCGTTCGCGCAGGCGCAGGACTTCCGGCGAATCCTGCAGGCTGCCGACGTGGTCGAACAGGCTGTCGAATTCGGTCATGTGCTGGTTGCGCACCTGCCACTGGCGCGTCTGGCGTGCCTTGACCATGGCCGCGCTACGCTCAACCAGCAGACTGGCAGGGCGGCACACCGGGCCAGCCCAGATCGCCTCGTGCTTGATCTGCGGGTCGAGGGCGAACTTCGACCGGCTCGGCTCGGGCAATCCGAGGCTGATGGCGTAACCGAAATCGTCGTCGGCAAACCCCAGGCGCAGACGTTTGACATGTTGACGCGGCCCACCCTGCACGGGCACGTCGCCCTGGCGCATGCGCCGGCTGATCGTCTCGGGGCCGGCCCAGAACGTCGACTCCAGGCCGCCCTCGGCGGCCAGGGCGTTGACCACCCCGCCACGGGCCGTCTCGGCCAGCAGGCGCAGGGCTTTGTAGAGGTTGGACTTGCCGCTGCCATTGGCGCCGGTGATCACGTTCAACCGGCCCAGGGGGATGACCAGCTGGTTGATCGAGCGGTAGTTGGCAATGGCCAGGGTGTTGAGCATGGGCCTTTTCCTTGTCCTGTGAAGCGGCAGTATCCCCGATTCTGCGTGCAGAAGTTTTGATGGATCTGAGTCAGTGCCAGTTGTCCGTGCCTGATCTACGCTTTCACTCGCGTCCCTCAATCCAATTGGCACAAGCAAGGAGCCTGCATGACGTTAGCGCGTCCGCTGATGGTCGTTTGCCTGGGGCTGCTGTCCATGCTGTCGGGCTGTAGCAAGGAAGAGTCGAAAGCTGAACTCCCCAGGGTGGGTGTAATCCAGGTCAAACCTACCGATTTTGCCGCCAGGGTGACCCTGACCGGCGATGTCCAGGCGCGGGTTCAGACCGACCTGTCGTTCAGGGTCGGCGGCAAGATCATTTCCCGTAGCGTGGATGTAGGCGATCACGTCAAAGCCAACCAGGTGTTGGCGCGCCTGGACCCCAAGGATCTGCAGAACAACGTCGATTCGGCCAAGGCCGAAGTATTCGCCGCCCAGGCGCGTGTCACCCAGACCAGCGCGGCCTTCGTGCGTCAGCAAAAGCTACTGCCCAAGGGCTACACCAGCCAGAGCGAGTACGACTCCGCCCAGGCGTCGCTGCGCAGCGACCAGAGTGCGCTCAAGGCTGCCCAGGCGCAGTTGGCCGATGCCCAGGAGCAGTTGAGTTATACCGCGCTGGTATCAGAGGCCGACGGGGTCATCACCGAGCGTCAGGCCGAAGTCGGCCAGGTGGTGCAGGCGACCATGCCGATCTTCAGCCTCGCCCGCGACGGCGACCGCGATGCGGTGTTCAACGTGTATGAGTCCCTGCTGGTGGCGCCGCCGAGCGATGCAGGCGTCATTGTCAGTCTGCTGGACGATCCCAAGATCCAGGCGCAAGGGTTTGTCCGGGAAATCACGCCGACCGTCTCCGCGCAGAGTGGCACGGTGCAGGTCAAGGTAGGGCTGCGCAACGTACCTCCCGGTATGCAGCTGGGCGCGCCGGTCACCGCCACCACCAATGCCCAGGGGCGGCCGAGTGTCGAGCTGCCCTGGTCGGCCTTGACCAAAGCGTTGCACGAGCCGGCGGTCTGGGTGGTGGGCGAGGGGGACAAGGTCGAATTGCGCAAGGTCGAGGTCACACGTTACCTGACCGGCAAGATCGTGGTCGCCAGCGGCCTGAAAAGTGGTGAAACCGTCGTGGTCAGTGGTGGGCAATTGCTGCACCCGAACATGCAGGTGCACAAGGTCGACGCCAAGGACGGGGGAGGAGCGCCATGAAGCGCGTGCTGCTTGTGTTGCCGGCCAGCCTACTGCTGGCCGCCTGTTCCAGCGAGGAGCAAGCACCCGAGCCGATCCGGCCGGTGTTGTCGATGACCGTCGAACCCCAGGTACAGTCGCAGCTGGGGCGCTTTGCGGGCAGTATCCAGGCCCGCTTCGAAAGCACGCTGGGGTTTCGTGTGTCCGGGCGTATCGCCCGGCGCTGGCTGGACGTCGGCGCCCAGGTAAAGCCCGGCGATACCTTGGCCACCCTCGATCCGACCGATCAGCAGAACCAACTGCGCGCTGCCGAAGGCGACCTGGCCAAGGTGCAAGCGCAGTGGATCAACGCCCAGGCCGACGCACGACGGCAACAGCAACTATTTGATCGAGGCGTTGGCGCCCAGGCGCAATTGGACATCGCCCAGACCAACCTCAAGACCACAGGCGCTGCACTGGAACAAGCCCGTTCGGCAGTGAGTCAGGCCCGTGACCAGCTCGACTACAGCACCCTGCGCAGCGACCACGCCGCCGTCATCACCGCCTGGCAGGCCGAGGCCGGGCAGACGGTGACGGCCGGGCAGGCCGTGGTCACGCTGGCCCGTCCGGACGTCAAGGAAGCGGTGATCGATCTGCCTATCGGTCTGGCCGAGCAACTGAACAAAGGCCTGACGTTCACCGTCGCCTCGCAACTGGACCCCACCATCAACACCACCGCTACCTTGCGCGAGCTGGAGCCCCAGGCCGATGCCACGACGCGAACCCGTCGTGCGCGGCTGACCCTGGCCAGCACGCCGGCCGCCTTCCACCTGGGCACTGCCATCAGCGTGACGTTGAGCTCCGCGGTTTCGCCGCGCAGCCAGCTGCCGCTGAGCGCCTTGCTCGAACGCGACGGCAAGACCCAGGTGTGGGTGATCGACCCGAAACAGAAGACCGTGGCCATCCGTGACGTAGCCCTGATCGAGCGCACGCAGGACAGCATCGTCCTGACGTCCGGCGTTCAGCCAGGCGAGCGGGTGGTCACAGCCGGCGTGAACAGCCTCAAGCCGGGCCAGAAGGTCGCATTCGATGAGGACGCGCAATGAAAGGAAGCTTCAACCTGTCCGAGTGGGCGCTCAGGCACCAATCGTTCGTCTGGTACCTGATGTTCGTCGGGCTGCTGATGGGGATTTTTTCGTATTTCAACCTAGGACGTGAGGAAGACCCGTCCTTCACCATCAAGACCATGGTGATCCAGACCCGCTGGCCAGGGGCGACCCAGGACGAGACGCTGTATCAGGTCACCGACCGCATCGAAAAGAAGCTCGAGGAGCTCGACTCGCTCGATTACACCAAGAGCTATACCCGCCCTGGTGAATCCACTGTCTATGTCTACCTGCGCGACACCACCAAGGCCAAGGACATCCCGGAAATCTGGTACCAGGTGCGCAAGAAGATCCAGGATATCCGCGGCCAGTTCCCCTCGGGCATCCAGGGCCCTGCCTTCAACGACGAATTCGGCGATGTGTTCGGTTCGATCTATGCCTTCACCGCTGATGGCCTGACCTTGCGCCAGCTGCGCGACTACGTGGAAGTGGCGCGGGCCGAAGTGCGCGATGTGCCCAACATCGGCAAGATCGAGCTGATCGGCACCCAGGACGAAGTGCTCTACCTGAACTTCTCCACCCGCAAGCTGGCGGCCCTGGGCATCGACCAGCGCCAGGTGATGCAGGCTTTGCAATCGCAGAACGCGGTCACCCCGGCGGGCGTGATCGAAGCGGGCCCCGAGCGCATCTCAGTGCGTACGACCGGGCAATTCGCCTCGGAAAAGGACCTGCAGACCGTCAACCTGCGGATCAACGACCGCTTCTTCCGCCTCGCGGATATCGCCGATATCGAACGTGGCTATGTCGATCCACCTTCGCCAATGTTCCGTTACAACGGCCAGACGGCCATCGGCCTTGCGATCGGCATGAAGGCCGGTGGCAACATCCAAGTGTTTGGCGCCGCGCTGAAGAAGAAGATGGACAGCGTCGTCGCCGACCTGCCGGTGGGCGTGGGCGTGCACACCGTGTCCGACCAGGCCGTGGTGGTCAAGCAGGCGGTGGGCGGCTTCACCAGTGCGCTGTTCGAGGCGGTGGTGATCGTGCTGGGGGTGAGCTTCGTCAGCCTGGGCGTGCGCGCAGGTCTGGTGGTGGCGTGCTCGATCCCGTTGGTGCTGGCCATGGTGTTCGTGTTCATGGAGTACAGCGGCATCACCATGCAGCGGATCTCCCTCGGAGCGCTGATCATCGCCCTGGGCCTGCTGGTGGATGATGCGATGATCACGGTGGAGGTCATGGTCACGCGGCTGGAGATGGGCGAAAGCAAGGAGCAGGCGGCGACATTCGCCTACACCTCCACAGCCTTCCCCATGCTTACCGGCACGCTGGTGACCGTGGCCGGTTTCGTGCCGATCGGGCTCAACGCCAGCTCTGCGGGTGAATACACCTACACCTTGTTCGCCGTCATCGCGGTGGCGTTGCTGGTGTCGTGGGTGGTGGCGGTGTTCTTCGCGCCTGTGCTGGGCGTGCATATCCTGAGCAGCAGCAAGCTCAAGGCCCATGAGGCCGAGCCTGGCCGCGTGGGACGGGCGTTCGAGCACAGCCTGCTGTGGTGCATGCGTCATCGCTGGCTGACCATCATCGGCACGGTGTTGCTGTTTGTCCTGGCGCTGATCTGCGAGCGCTTCGTGCAGAACCAGTTCTTCCCTTCGTCCGACCGCCCCGAGATCCTGGTCGACCTGAACCTGCCCCAGAACGCGTCGATCGAGGAAACCCGCAAGGTCGTCGACCGGTTCGAGGCCAGGATCAAGGACGACCCGGACCTGGTGCGCTGGAGCACCTACATCGGCCAGGGGGCGATTCGCTTCTACCTACCGCTGGATGCGCAATTGCAGAACCCCTACTACGCGCAGCTGGTAATCGTCAGCAAGGGCTTCGAAGAGCGCCAGGGCATGATGAAGCGCCTGGAGAAGATCCTGCGCGAAGAGTTCGTGGGCATCGGTACCAACGTCCAGTCGCTGGAAATGGGCCCGCCGGTGGGACGTCCGATCCAGTACCGGGTCAGTGGCAAGGACATCGACCAGGTGCGCAAGCATGCGATCGAGCTTGCCACCCTGCTCGACGCCAACGAGCACATCGGCGAGATGATCTACGACTGGAACGAGCCCGGTAAGGTGCTGCGCGTGGAGATCGCCCAGGACAAGGCGCGCCAGTTGGGGCTGTCGTCCGAGGACGTGGCCAACGTGATGAACAGCATCGTCAGCGGCACGCCGATCACCCAGGTCAACGACAACATCTACCTGATCAACGTGGTCGCCCGTGCCGAAGACAGCGAGCGTGGCTCGCCCGATACTCTGCAGAACCTGCAGATCCTCACCCCCAACGGCACCTCGATCCCGCTGCTGGCCTTCGCCACCGTGCGCTACGAGCTGGAACAGCCCCTGGTATGGCGCCGCGACCGCAAGCCAACCATCACCATCAAGGCCTCGGTCAACGGCGACATCCAGCCCACCGACCTGGTGGCCCAGCTCAAGCCTGAAATCGACCAGTTCATCGACAAGCTGCCGGTCGGCTATGAAGTGGCCACCGGCGGTACGGTGGAAGAAAGCGCCAAAGCCCAAGGGCCGATCCGCAAGGTCATTCCGCTGATGCTGTTCCTCATGGCGACCTTCCTGATGATCCAGCTGCACAGCGTGCAGAAGCTGTTCCTGGTGGTCAGCGTGGCGCCACTGGGGCTGATCGGCGTGGTGCTGGCGCTGGTGCCCACCGGCACGCCCATGGGCTTCGTGGCCATTCTCGGTATCCTGGCCCTGGCCGGCATCATCATCCGCAACTCGGTGATCCTGGTGACTCAGATCGACGAATTCGAGGCGCAAGGGTTCTCGCCCTGGGATGCCGTCGTGGAGGCGACCAACCACCGCCGCCGACCGATCCTGCTGACCGCGGCGGCGGCGAGCCTTGGCATGATCCCGATCGCTCGGGAAGTGTTCTGGGGGCCGATGGCCTACGCGATGATCGGCGGCATCATCAGTGCAACGCTGCTGACGCTGTTGTTCCTGCCGGCGCTCTATGTGGCCTGGTACAAGATCCGCGAGCCGCAGACACAACGTTAGGGCACGCAACGGGTCTGTGGGAGCGGGTAGATCCGCTCCCACAGACCCGTTGCCACCTTCGAAATCGGCGCGGAATTTTAGTTATATAAAAATTCTTAAACAGTATTTTTCAGAATAAATACACGTCTCTAAGATTGCCCTCAAGCCAGGCGCAATCACCTTCCTCTGCCCGGCACTTCATACCCAAGGAGAACGAGCATGAGTGCATCTGTGCGTAGCATCGACGGTCAGGACGAAACCACCATTCTGCGTGAAATCCAGAGCGCGCTGCGCGATCTGCGCTTCGGTGCGGTGGAGATCACCGTGCACAACGCCCAGGTCGTGCAGATCGAGCGCAAGGAAAAATTCCGCCTCCAGCAGCCAGGCAACAAGTCCGGCTGATACCGCCCCCTCTAACAAACTAGAAAAATGCCAATCGGGAGCTTCACCATGTCCATCCGCCGTTATGCGCTTGCCGCTCTGGCCAGTGCCGTTTTTGCCGGTTCCGCGATCGCCAAGGACTACGAACTGCTGAACGTGTCCTACGACCCGACCCGCGAGCTGTACCAGCAGTACAACGCCGAGTTCATCAAGCACTGGCAGGCCGCTCATCCCGGCGACAAGGTGAAGATCCAGCAATCCCATGGCGGCTCGGGCAAGCAGGCCCGTGCGGTGATCGATGGCCTGCGCGCGGACGTGGTGACCCTGGCCCTGGCCGGCGACATCGATGAAGTGGCCAAGCTCGGCAAGAGCCTGCCGCAGGACTGGCAGAAACGCCTGCCTGAGGCCAGCACGCCCTACACGTCCACCATCGTGTTCCTGGTGCGCAAGGGTAACCCCAAGGGCATCAAGGACTGGGGCGACCTGATCAAGAAGGACGTCTCGGTCATCACCCCCAATCCCAAGACCTCCGGCGGCGCCCGCTGGAACTTCCTCGCCGCCTGGGCCTATGGTCTGAAGACCGGCGGCAGCGAAGACAAAGCCAAGGCGTACGTGCAAGAGCTGTTCAAGCACGTGCCGGTGCTCGATACCGGCGCCCGTGGCTCGACCATCACCTTCGTCAACAACGGCCAGGGCGATGTGCTGCTGGCGTGGGAGAACGAAGCGTTCCTGGCCCTGAAGGAAGACGGCGGCAGCGACAAGTTCGAGATCGTCGTGCCGTCCCTGTCGATCCTCGCCGAGCCACCGGTAGCCGTGGTCGACAAGAACGCCGAGAAGAAAGGCAACACCGAGATCGCCACCGAGTACCTCAAGCACCTGTACAGCCCGGCCGGCCAGAAGATTGCCGCCGAGAACTTCTACCGCCCGCGTGACGAAAAGGTCGCTGCCGAGTTCGGCAAGCAGTTCCCGAAACTGGAGCTGGTGACCATCGACAAGGACTTCGGTGGCTGGAAAACTGCACAGCCCAAGTTCTTTAACGATGGTGGTGTGTTCGATCAGATTTATCAGGCACAGTGATCGGCCATGAAAACTTGCGGGGCCGCGGTGAGGCCCCGAAAAGCAACACCCTTCAGTAGCCTGCACCAGCCCGGGATCACGCCCGGGCTTCGTGCGTTCAACCAGGGAACTTTATGTCACGTCGTATTTCCCCCGTCATACCCGGCTTCGGGCTGACACTGGGCTACACCTTGGTGTATCTCAGCCTGATTGTGCTCATACCGCTGGCCGCCATGTTCGTGCATGCCGCGCAGCTCACCTGGGAACAGTTCTGGAGTATCGTCAGCGCTCCGCGGGTTCTGGCCGCGCTCAAGCTGAGCTTCGGCACCGCCCTGTTCGCCGCCCTCATCAATGGTGTGATCGGCACCCTGCTGGCCTGGGTGCTGGTGCGCTACAGCTTTCCCGGTCGCAAGATCATCGATGCGATGATCGACCTGCCGTTCGCTTTGCCCACCGCTGTGGCGGGTATCGCCTTGACCGCCTTGTATGCGCCGGCCGGCTGGGTTGGGCAGTTCGCGACCGACCTGGGCTTCAAGATCGCCTACACCCCACTGGGCATTACCCTGGCGCTGACCTTCGTCACCCTGCCGTTCGTGGTGCGCACGGTGCAGCCGGTGCTGGCCGATATTCCGCGTGAAGTCGAAGAGGCCGCTGCCTGCCTGGGTGCCAAGCCGCTGCAGGTGTTCCGCCACGTGTTGGCCCCGGCGTTGCTGCCGGCCTGGCTGACCGGCTTCGCCCTGGCGTTCGCCCGGGGCGTAGGCGAGTATGGTTCGGTGATCTTTATCGCCGGCAACATGCCGATGAAGACCGAGATCTTGCCGTTGCTGATCATGGTCAAGCTCGACCAGTACGATTACACCGGTGCCACCGCCATTGGCGTGCTGATGCTGGTGGTTTCCTTCATCCTGCTGCTGCTGATCAACCTGTTGCAGCGGCGCATCGAAACCCCTTGAAGGAGGCCCGGTAATGTCTTCGTCATCCCTTGGCGCAGCGGCCGCCGCCAACGCCGCCCGCCGTGGCAGTGCCACCTCAAGGCGTGTGCTGATTGCCCTGGCCTGGCTGGTGTTCGCGCTGTTCTTGCTGCTGCCGCTGTTCATCGTCGTGTCCCAGGCCCTGAAGAATGGCTTTGGCACGTTCTTCGAAGCCATCTTCGAGCCCGACGCCCTGTCGGCGCTGAAGCTCACCCTGTTCGCGGTGATCATCTCGGTGCCGCTGAACCTGGTGTTCGGCGTCAGCGCCGCCTGGTGCGTGAGCAAGTACACCTTCCGCGGCAAGAGCCTGCTGGTGACCCTGATCGACCTGCCGTTCTCGGTTTCGCCGGTGATCGCCGGTCTGGTCTATGTGCTGATGTTCGGTGCCCAGGGGCTGTTCGGCCCCTGGCTGCAGGACCACGACATCCAGATCGTGTTCGCCCTGCCGGGCATCGTGCTGGCGACCATCTTCGTGACTGTGCCTTTCGTGGCCCGAGAGCTGATCCCGCTGATGCAGGAACAGGGCACGCAGGAGGAGGAGGCCGCGCGCCTGCTCGGCGCCAACGGCTGGCAGATGTTCTGGCACGTGACGCTGCCGAACATCAAATGGGGCCTGATCTACGGCGTGGTGCTGTGCACCGCGCGGGCCATGGGTGAGTTCGGCGCCGTGTCGGTGGTGTCCGGGCATATCCGTGGCGTCACCAATACCTTGCCGCTGCACGTGGAGATCCTCTACAACGAGTACAACCATGTCGCGGCCTTCAGCGTGGCCAGCCTGCTGCTGATCCTGGCGCTCTTCATCCTGCTGCTCAAGCAGTGGAGCGAGAACCGTATTAACCGCCTGCGCCACAGCGCCGCGGAGGAATGATTCATGTCGATCGAAGTTCGTAACGTCAGCAAGCGCTTCAACGCCTTCCAGGCCCTGAACAACATCAACCTGGATATCAACAGCGGCGAGCTGGTGGCCCTGCTGGGCCCGTCCGGCTGCGGCAAGACCACCCTGCTGCGCATCATCGCCGGCCTGGAAACGCCCGACCAGGGCAATATCGTGTTCCATGGCGAGGACGTGTCCGGCCATGACGTGCGTGATCGCAACGTCGGTTTCGTGTTCCAGCACTACGCTTTGTTCCGCCACATGAGCGTGTTCGACAACGTCGCTTTTGGCCTGCGCATGAAGCCCAAGGGTGAACGCCCGAGCGAGAGCAAGATCGCCGAGAAAGTGCACGAGCTGCTGAACATGGTGCAACTGGACTGGTTGTCCGACCGCTACCCTGAGCAGCTGTCCGGCGGTCAGCGCCAGCGTATCGCCCTGGCCCGTGCCCTGGCGGTGGAGCCCAAGGTGCTGCTGCTCGATGAGCCCTTCGGTGCGCTGGACGCCAAGGTACGCAAGGAGCTGCGCCGTTGGTTGGCGCGCCTGCACGAGGACATCAACCTGACCTCGGTATTCGTCACCCACGACCAGGAAGAAGCCATGGAAGTGGCAGACCGCATCGTGGTGATGAACAAGGGTGTGATCGAGCAGATCGGTTCGCCGGGCGAGGTGTATGAACACCCTGCCAACGACTTCGTCTATCACTTCCTGGGCGACTCCAACCGCCTGAGTCTGAGCGAGGGCCAGCATGTGTTGTTCCGTCCGCACGAAGTGTCGCTGTCGCGCCATGAGACCGAAGGCCACCAAGCCGCCGAAGTGCGCGACATCCGCCCATTGGGGGCGACCACGCGTGTCACCTTGAAGGTGCCAGGACAGAGCGAGTTGATCGAGGCGGAAGTGGTCAAGGACCACGACAGCCTGTCGGGGCTGGCGCGGGGGGAGACGTTGTTCTTCCGGCCGAAGGTCTGGCAGAAGGTAACGGACATCTGATCCATCGTGCACACCGATAACCCGGGCATCGTCCCGGGTTTTTTTGGACTGCAGGAATCTGTGGGAGCGGGTTTGCCCGCGGATGCATGGTGAAGAGGCGGGCGTAGTCGAGGGCGAACCCGCTCCTACGGAGGGTGTGCAACCCCACCTGTGCGCCAGGGCCATGCCTTGTCGCTATATTTCATATGCCGAGCAGGCATCGTTTTTTCGGTGCACTGCTGCAGCCCTTGAACGACGCGGCCTGGGCGCAACCGTAGCTTCTTTATATTCAAAAAAGATCTATTTTTAATTTTAAATATTACTTTCTGGGATAAGCCTTCGCGCCCGATGATTCAGCCATGAATCACGCCCCAGGGAGTTCTATCGATGGGTAATGTCCAGTCGGCCGTCAGGGCCTACGACCAGCCATGGCGTCCGGCATCGGGCGACCTGGTCGAGCTTGGACGCACGCTTCGCCTGCCATTGGGCCAACTGCGCCTGCAACGCACGCCTGTCAGTGGCCTCAAGCGTCGCGACACGCTGGCACTAGGGCTGCTGGTTTTGGCCCTGCATGGCGCTGCGGCCTACTGGATCAGCCAGGCGCCGACTCCAGTATTGCCCGTGGTTCCACCACAGATTCCGCCGATGACCATCGAGTTCGCCGCGCCCGCACCACCTGTGGTCGAGCCCCCTCCACCGGCTCCAGCGCCGCCCGTGGTCGAGCCGCCACCCCCTGTGGTGGACGAGCTGGCGGCCAAGCCTGCGCCAAAACCGATACCCAAGCCCAAGCCGAAACCTGCGCCCAAACCAGTGGCCAAGCCGCAGCCCAAGCCCGTCGAGGCGCCGCCCGCTCCACCGGTGGCGGCCCCCGCGCCGGTGGCTCCGCCGGCACCGGCGCCGGTTACGCCACCTTCGGCCAGCGCTGCCTATTTGAAGAACCCCGCGCCGCAGTACCCACAAATGGCCCATCGCCGGGGCTGGGAGGGGTCGGTGCTGCTACGTGTCGAGGTGCTCGCCAGCGGCAAGCCTGGGCAGATCCAGATCCAGAAGAGCAGCGGTCGCCAGGTGCTGGATGACGCGGCCCTCGCCGCAGTGAAGCGCTGGAGCTTCGTGCCGGCCAAGCAGGGCGAGGTGGCCCAGGTTGGCTGGGTCAGCGTGCCGATCGATTTCAAGCTTCGTTAATTCGCGCCCATCGACGTACAAAGGAAGACTTCATCATGAGCCTGTTGGCATCCCCACTCGAATCCGTTGAAAGCGCCGTCATCTGGCTGCTGGTTGGTTTTTCCGTGGCTACCTGGGCGTTGGCCTTGGTCAAGGTCGTGCAGTTCGTGCGCCTGAAGCACCAGGATCGGCGCTTCCATGAGCAGTTCTGGGCGGCCTCGAGCCTCGATGCGGCAGCCCAGCCCAGCCACGATCTGCCCGGCCCCGCCGCCCGGGTGGCCCAGGCAGGCTACGCGGCGATTGCCGTCGGGGAGCCGGGCCAGGCCAATGACCTGAGCCATGCCATCAATCATCAGGACCGTCTGGAGCGCGCGCTGCGTCAGCAGATCGTGCGTGAACGCCGCTCCCTGGAAACGGGCCTGGCAGTGGTCGCCAGCATCGGCAGCACCTCGCCTTTCATCGGCCTGTTCGGCACTGTGTGGGGCATCATGGAAGCGCTCAAAGGCATCAGCGCGGCAGGCTCGGCGAGCCTTGAAACCGTGGCCGGGCCGATCGGCGCGGCGTTGGTGGCCACCGGGGTCGGTATCGCCGTCGCAGTGCCTGCGGTGCTGGTCTACAACTACTTCCTGCGTCGCCTCAAGCTGACCGCCGCCGACCTCGACGATTTCGCCCATGACTTCTACAGCCTGGCGCAGAAGAGTGCCTTCCGCGTACTCGTGCACCCTGCAGTGCACAAGGCCCAGACCGGATTCACCCAACCGGTGAAGGAGGCTTCCTGATATGGCCTTCTCGACCCAGGACAGCGATGAAGTCCTCAGTGAAATCAACGTCACGCCCTTGGTGGACGTCATGCTGGTGCTGTTGGTGGTGTTCATCGTCACCGCACCGCTGCTGACCAACGCCATCCCCATCAACCTGCCCAAGACCGAGGCCGTGGCCCCGGTCGAGCAGAAGGACCCGCTGGTGGTGAGCATCGATGGCAGCGGCAAGCTGTTCATCAACAAGGACGAGATCCAGCCCGATCTGCTGGAAACCAACCTCAAGGACGCCAAGGCCAAGGACGCCGAGCTGCGCGTCCAGTTGCAGGCCGACGATGGCGTCAATTACGGCGAAGTGGCGCGGGCCATGGCTGCCATCGAACGCGCCGGGATCAGCAAGTTGGCGGTGATCACCGCACGCTGACCGGCAAACCCTCTTCAGGCAAGTGCTTCAGGGCCATTTTCCTTGGCAGGGGATGGCCCTTTTTTTTGGGCTGTACGTTTTGAGCTTCGTGCGGCAAGAGGGCACGAGTTAGCGACTGAAGCGTGTCGCTTAAAACTTAAAGCTATTAATAAATAGCGCCTTATTCCTTTACTGATATAACCGTCTCCTCAATACTGGTCCCAAGCACGCAAACTTCCAGGAGGCGTCCCCATGCGCAATGAGTCGATCCGTTACCTGATTGTGCCGGGCTGGCAAGGATCGCCAGACAACCATTGGCAAACTCACTGGCAGCGTAGTCTGCCCAACAGCGTCCGGGTCGAGCAGCGCGACTGGCTCACGCCTCAGCGGCGCGACTGGGTCCAGGCGCTGGAGCAGGCAATCGCCGCCGAACGCTCGCCGGTGATCCTGATCGCCCATAGTCTGGGCTGCATCACCGTCGCTCATTGGGCCGCCCAGGCCCGCCCGGCCTTGCTGCGCCAAGTGCGCGGCGCATTGCTGGTGGCTCCGGCGGATGTCGAGCGGCCCAGCTGCTCGCCCGCGCTGCGCAATTTCGCACCGATCCCGCTACAGCCGCTGCCATTCCCGAGTCAGGTGGTCAGTTCGGACAACGACCCGGCCGTCAGTGTGCCGCGTGCATTGCACCTGGCACGGGCCTGGGGCGCCGAGGCGGGGCTGCTGGCCAATGCCGGTCATATCAACGTCAAGTCCGGCCATGAGCGCTGGGAGCAAGGTTTCGCCTACCTCTATCGCCTGCAAGGCCGTATCGAACAGCGGGCCTTGCGCCGCGCCTGATCCGCGAACCGTTCACGTACACCAAGACGCCCGGCCGGCGGCGGCCTCGGGCGGGAGCGCGTCATGACCATCCACAACACTTTCGGTCAGCCTTTGCTGACCTTCCCCGAGCAAGACAAAAGCCCATTGAGCATCCGCGCCAAGGCGCTGGTGTTCATCGACCCTCGTTCGCAACAGCTGCGCGATGCCTTGGAGCACCTGGCACCGCAACCGGTGCCGGTGCTAATCCGCGGCGAGACCGGTACCGGCAAGGAACTGCTGGCCCGACAGGTCCATCGTGCCAGTGACCGCAGTGGGTTGTTCGTCTCGGTGAGCTGCGCGGCGATCAGCCCGACCTACGCCGATGCCGAGTTGTTCGGCTACAGCGCCGGCACCCTAGGGGGAACCGCCAGCGGCCGGGCGGGCTGGTTCGGCTCGGCCAATGGCGGCACCCTGTACTTGGACGAGATCGCCGACCTGCCGCTGGCGATCCAGGGCAAGCTTCTGGCGGCGCTGGAGAACCGCGAAGTCACCCGCGTCGGCGCCCAGCGGCCGCAGCCGGTGGATGTCCGCTTGGTGGCGGCGTCCAGTATCGACTTGGCCCAGGCCGTGCGTGCCGGGCGCTTCAACGAGCGACTCTACCTCTACCTGCGCGAAGGCCAGCTGGAATTGCCGGCGCTACGCGAGCGGGTGGGGGATATCCTGCCGCTGGCCGAATACTTCATCGGAATCTACAGCCTACGCCTGGGCGTTCCGGTGCCGCTGATCAGCGAAGCCGCCCAGCAGGCCCTTGAGGCCCATGCCTGGCCCGGCAATACCCGCGAGCTGGAAAACGTCATCCACTTTGCCCTGTTGGTGAGCGATGCCGGGGAAATCCTCCCACAGCACCTGGACCTGCCCGACACCACGCCGCTGGCCAGCCTGGCGCGCCAACTTGCGCAACTGGGCCAGAGCCAGGAGCCGCAAACGAAATCGGCGGTGCGCCAATTGCTGGCTTCGACGTTGGCGAGCCTGGGATAAACCCTGTGCTAGAGCGGGTAACCGTTGGTCAGAAGCGAATGCGGTAATGGCAATTTGTTTTAGTTATAAGCGGCTAAGCAAAAGATATTGTTCCGGAATAAAAATTCCCGGTATCGTCCGCTTCACGCCCCCATTCAAAGGGTGGGCACCGACTTCGCCATCATCAATGGCTCCAGCTTGATAACAAGGATCACCATGAAAAAAACTCTGCTGACCACTGCCCTGGCCGCTGCCCTGTCGCTGGCCGGTTTCGCCAACGCCGCCGAGAAGCTGGTCGTGGCTGCTACCCCCGTACCCCACGCCGAAATCCTCGAACTGATCAAGCCAACTCTGGCCAAGGAAGGCGTGGACCTGCAGATCAAGGTCTTCACCGACTACGTCCAGCCTAACGTGCAGGTCGACCAGAAGCGTCTGGATGCCAACTACTTCCAGACCCTGCCGTACCTGAAGAACTTCAACGAAGGCAAGGGTACTCACCTGGAAACCGTGATCGGCGTACACGTCGAGCCGTTCGGTGGCTACTCCAAGAAGGTCAAGAGCCTGGCTGAGCTCAAGGACGGTGCCACTGTCGCCATCCCCAACGAAGGCAGCAACAGCGGCCGTGCGCTGATCCTGCTGCAAAAGGCAGGTCTGATCACCCTGAAAGATCCGAAGAACGCCCTGGCCACGCCCAAGGACATCGCCGAGAACCCGAAAAACCTGAAGTTCCGCGAGCTGGAATCGGCCATGCTGCCGCGCGTGCTCGATCAGGTCGACCTGGACATGATCAACACCAACTACGCCCTGGAAGCCGGTCTGAACCCGGCCAAGGACGCCCTGGTAATCGAAGGCAGCGACTCGCCGTACGTGAACTTCCTGGTTGCCCGCCCGGACAACAAGGACAGCGAGGCCATCCAGAAACTGGCCAAAGCCCTGACCAGCCCGCAGGTGA
The DNA here is from genome assembly GCF_900102675.1 of Pseudomonas guariconensis. Lineage (GTDB taxonomy): Bacteria > Pseudomonadota > Gammaproteobacteria > Pseudomonadales > Pseudomonadaceae > Aquipseudomonas > Aquipseudomonas guariconensis. The sequence continues at coordinate 441,622 of NZ_FMYX01000002.1, read as the reverse complement.
AGGAATTCATCGCCAAGAAGTACAGCGGTGCGGTGCTGCCGGCGTTCTGATCTTCACGCCTGAAAGAAAAACGCCGACGTATTTGCGTCGGCGTTTTCGTTCATGCCCCCGATTTGGCCAGCGCCCGACGCAAGGCCAGGAGCCATTGAAGTTGCTCGTTCGAAATGGGTGGGCAGGCGCTGTTCATTGGGGATTCCTGAAGGCTGTCTGAGTGCCCTTTGAGAGGCCATCGACAGGAAAGATCCCAGGTCAGGACGAAATTTCCGCGCCCGCCGACGAAGGGTACGCGTTGCGGCCGATCGCAGGCTTTGCTCCCAAGGGCACAGCGCCAAGCCGAAGAATGTCGCCGTACCTGTGGGAGCGGGTGGGGCTGCATGGCAGCCCCGGGGATTTCAGCTATTGCGCGGCAACCAGTTCAACAGAAACTCATTCACCACCTGCGGGCTCTCGAGACTCGAGATGTGCCCCGCGAACGGAATCTGCGCCGCCAGGCAGCCGATCAAGCGGGCCATTTCGTTGGACTCTGCCGGTGGCCGGGGAATGTCCTGGTCGCCACACAGCACGATAGTACGTTCGCCTGGCAATTCGCCCAGCCGCGCCAGCAGGTCTGGCCGACCGAAAATCACTCGGCCCATCGGCTCGAGGCTTTCCCGGATCGCCTGGGCGCTGCTGGCCTTGAGCTGGGCGCGAAACTGCTCACGGATCTCAGGTACCGTCTGGCCCCCGGCATGGAAGAAGATCGGTACGACGATGTCGAGCAAGGCATCGCTGAAGCCGCCCGCTGCGCTCGCGGCATCGAGCAGGCCAAAGTATTTCAGGCGGGTGGCGTCCGGCTCGGCGCCCAGGTAGGTGTCCATCAACACCAGGCGGTCGATGCGCTGGGGGTGCTCGATGGCCAGTTGTGCGCCCCACATGCCGCCGACCGACAGGCCGACCAGATGGCATTTCGGGATATCCAGGGCATCGAGCAATGCCAGGTGCTGGCGCGCCAACACGCTCATGTCGGTGGTGGTGGGCGGTGGCGCTGTGGAGTCGCCGTGGCCCCAAAGCTCGGGCACGATCACCCGGTAGTGTTTCGACAGTGCCTCGATCTGCGGCTGCCACATGGCCGCCGACCACAAATAGCTGTGGCCCAGCAGCACGGGGAAACCTTGGCCCTGGTCGACATAGCTCATGCGGGCGCCGTCGATTTCAATGAAGTGCTTGTGCATCGGGATCCTCGGGAGCGAGTTGAAGGTCATGGCTCGGGCCGTCACTGTACCGGCAGCAGTCGCAAGGTGCTTTGCGCTGGAATCACACCCATCTGCGCCCGTTGATATCGCCCATTGATGTAATCCTCGGCTTGGTCGCCATAGTGCGGGTCGAACAGCACACCGCTCTGGCCTACCGGGTTGATGGTCAGGGCCGCGCCGGGGTCTGCGAAATCGATCAGGCGCCGGGTTGAGGGGCCGTAGTTGACTGCCCAGGGTGCCGGACCGATCTTCGCCGAGAGGTTGTTGGGCACCTCATGGGTACCGGGTGCGGCGAAGGGGCCAACGTTGAACAGCAGGTTCAGCGGCTTCTTCACTCCCAGCGGGTGGTTGTGGGTCAGGGTGTGGGCTTTGCCCCACTGCCAGCGGGCCGGGTCCTTGCCGAACGTCTCGCGCAGGTGAGCGAGGCTGCGTTGCCAGGCCAGCTTGACGATAGCGGTGCGGTCGGTATGTTCGCTGGCGCCGCGTAGCGCCCACCAAGGCGACTCGGGATCGGCTGCCAGGCGCGGCAGGGCTGCATCGATGACGCGGGTGTTGATCAGGACCGGGAACCAGGTATCTCCCAGTTCGTCGTGCAGGGCTGCGAAGGCCAGTTCATACAGGAACTGGTTGAACAGGGTGGCACTGGTCGAATCCAGCGGGTAGTCGCCCCGCCAGGCGGCCAATTGTTCCACCAGTTCCTTCTCCTGCTCGCCCTGAGCGATGGCGCGCAAAGTGCCCATCAGCGGTGCCAAGGTGCGTGGGCCGTAGTCGGTGGCGGTATCGAGCTGCAAAGCTTGGGTGTTTTGGGTGTCCCACTGGATACCTGGCGCGGCCAGGTGTCGGTCGAGCTGGCGACCACGATCGGGCAGGTTGTAATAGCCAGGGACCGGCACGACGGCCGGAGGCTGGAAGTTGGCCGAGACGATGTAGCCGCTGGCAGGGTTCTCTTGCTGTGGGTTCACGCTGAACGGGTAGAAGCCGGGTTTGTCGGCCTGGGACGTGCTGCCATCGAGAATGAACGACGGATTGACCCCCTCTGGGCGCACCGGCAATTGCGCTGCTGCCCACCACCCGATGTCGCCACGGGCATTGGCCCAGACAAGATTCAGGCCGGGGGCATGGATCTTCGCTGCCGCGTCGCGCATCTTGCCCAGGGTATCGGCGCGGTTGACCTGATAGAAGCCATCGAGCAAGGGGTTGTCGGTTTCCAGGAATGCCCACCACATGGCAATCGGCCTAGGCCCGGCGGTGGCGCCGATCACATCGTTGACGATCGGGCCGTGGGGCGAGCGACGTAGGGTGATAGACGCGGGGGCCTGGCCTTTGACAGCGATCTGCTGCTCGACTTTTTCCAGCGGCTGCCACCTGCCAGCGACCCTGACCTGATCGGGGTCGTTCGGGTTGACCTGCTCGGCGATCAGGTCCACGTCGTCGTTCTGGAACATGGTCAGGCTCCAGCCGAAGTCCAGGTTGTGACCGAGCAGGGCGAAGGGGTTGAGCGCCTGGAAGTAGCCATACAGGTTGAACCCCGGTGCCGACAGTTCAGCCTCGTACCACACTGCCGGGACGGCAAAGCCAATGTGCGGATCGCCGGCCAGCAATGGGCGGCCGCTGCGCGTGCGGGTGCCAGACACGGCCCAGGCATTGCTGCCTTCGAACTGGGGGATGCCGGCCTCGCCCAAGGCCTCGTGACTCAAGCGTGCCAACTGCTCCAGGCTGCGCCAGTCCGCAGCAGCCAGGGGCGCGGCCAGGGCGCCGTCCGGTTGCCAGTCGAGATCGAAGATTTCCAGGTACTGAGGGCCGAGCTGATCGCGGATATAGGTCAGCGCAGGCTCGGTGCGAAAGGCAGCGGCAAAACTGTACGCCAAGTAGCCGGCGATGCTGAGCGTGTCCTCGGCGGTGAAGGGGCGTGGGTGGATGCCCAGCAGGTCGAACTCCATGGGCTTGGGGTGGCTGGCCTGCCATTGGTTGACCCCGTCCAGGTAGGCCTGTAGCGCCTGCCAGGCCGGCGATTGCTGGTCCTGGCGCTGGGCCATGCGTGTGGCCTGTTCGCGGATACGCAGGCTGCGAAACAGGGTGTCGGTGGGGATCAGGTCGGCGCCCAGCACTTCGGCCAGCTCTCCACGGGCCAGGCGCCGCAGGATTTCCATCTGGAACAACCGGTCCTGGGCATGCACATAGCCCAGGGCACGGTACAGGTCAGACTCGTTCTGCGCCTGCAGATGAGGGACGCCGCGAGCGTCGTAGCGTACGCTGACCGGCGCCTCGAGGCCGGCAACACTTGCCTGGCCCTCGCGCTGTGGCTGCTTGCCTTGCACGTACCAGTAACCGGCGCCTACGGCAGCGGCAATCGCCACTGCCAGCAGGGTCAGGCTGCGCTTCATCAAGACTCCTTGTGCATTCGAGCGAAAAGTGTGGTCCGATCATCGACGGATTCGCGAACTGAGCATAGTCCCCTGGAAGGAGTCTCCATGTCCCTCAGCGAAAAACAGAAAATGCTGACTGGCCAGCTTTACCATGCCGGCTGCCCTGAACTGCAAGCCGAGCAGATCGCCAACAAGCACTGGATGCACCGCTACAACAGCAGTGTCGAGCTGCTCAACGACGCCCGCCACGCGCTGTTGGTGGAGCACTTCGGCCATGCCGGCCCAGGCGCAGTGATTCGTCCGCCATTTTATTGCGACTACGGCTACAACATCAGCGTGGGTGCCAACACCTTCATGAATTTCAATTGCGTGATTCTCGATGTGTTGCCGGTCCATATCGGCGAGGACTGCCAGATCGGCCCTGCGGTGCAGATCTACACCGCTGACCATCCGCTGGACCCCGAGGTCCGCCGCAGCGGGTTGGAGAGCGGCCGGCCGGTGCGCATTGGCAACAACGTGTGGATCGGTGGCGGGGCGATCATCCTGCCGGGCGTGAGTATCGGCGACAACGCCGTGGTGGGCGCCGGCAGCGTGGTCACCCGCGACGTGCCGGCCGGGGCGATCGTGGTGGGCAACCCAGCGCGGGTGCGTCAGCCGGCCCAAGGGCAGTAGCAGCCCTGGGCCAGGGTGTTGGACGCGTTGATCTTGCGGCCTTCGACCAGCGCCTTGAGGACCGGCTCGATGAAGCTGTTGCTGGCATTGCACACGGCGCCCTCGCTATAAGGGCCGAAGTAGGCCAGGCGGCCTTCGCGGTCCCAGATGGCCACGGCGGGAGACGCTGGCAGGTGCTCGCTGCCGGGCAGCGCGGCCAAGGGTTGGAGCGCCGCCAGGTTGTCAGGCAACTGGCCTTGGCTACCGGGCTTTTGCACCACATGAAAGCGCACGCCTTGAGGTGCGAAATGTTCGATCAGCTCGCCCAGGTGCTGCTGGTTGCCGACGTTGCAGGGGCAGGCCGGGTCCCAGAAATGCACCACCCGGATCGGGCCTGGGCCGGCCAGCTCGGCGGGCAACTGCAATTGGCTGCCCTCGAACAGCGTTGTCTGGTCGTCGAACGTGCGCAGGTAGCGCGCCTGGAAACTGGCGTACGCCCACCAGAGGACGGCAGCGCAGAGCAGCAATGCGAAGGCGGTGAGCAGGGATTTTCGGGTGGGCATGGTGTGTCCGCAGGATTTGGGGCAGCGAGAACCCTGTGGGAGCGGTCTGTTCTGGCAAAGGGTCTAGCTTGCCACGATGACGCCCAGAGCTGAATATCACAGGTCAATACTCGCTTCGCTGTGGATCCGCCCGATGCCCGCCACCTTTCACCCCGACCTCCTGCGCGCCAGCCTTGCGCCCTTGGCGGCCCGCCACCCTCTGTCGTCCCAAGGCCTGGACTACCAGCGTTTCTATGGCCTGGACCTGCCGGTGCGCCAAAGCTGGCTGGGCGGCTTCAAGGCGGCGGGCTTCGAGTTGGTGGGGCAGGTGTGGTTGCCGCAGCGGCCTGTGGCGACGCTGTTTCTGCTGCACGGCTACTACGACCACATGGGGCTGTACTGCCATGTGATCGAATGGGCGTTGGGTCAGGGGTTCGCGGTCATCAGTTGCGACCTCCCAGGCCATGGGTTGTCGAGTGGCGAACGGGCCAGCATCACTGATTTCGCCGTCTACCAGCAGATGCTCGATGCTTTGTTCGAACAGGCCCGTCTGCTCGACTTGCCACGCCCATGGCATCTGTGCGGGCAGAGCACTGGCGGGGCGATCGTGGTGGATCACGTGCTGCACCACGGCGAGCAGAGCCCGGCCGATGGCCAAGTGATCCTGCTGGCGCCTTTGGTGCGGCCACGCTCGTGGTATTGGTCGAAACTCAGCTATTGCGTGCTGCGCCACTTCGTCAACGGCATCGAGCGGCGCTTCAGCGAGAACAGCAACGATCCGGCGTTCCTGCCGTTCCTGGAGGCCGACCCACTGCAACCGCGGCGGTTGCCGACGGCCTGGGTCGGGGCCCTGGTGGCCTGGGTCAAGCGTATCGAGGCCGCGCCGCGCAGCGTGCGGCGACCGGTGATCGTGCAGGGGGAAGCCGACGCCACGGTGGATTGGCCCTACAACCTCAAGGTGCTCAAGGCCAAGTTCGCCGAGCCGCAGATCCTCATGCTGCCCGAGGCGCGTCATCATCTGGCCAACGAGTTGCCGGCCATTCGCCAGCGCTACTTCGCCTTCATCGATCAGCGCCTTGGCTGATCACTGCAGGTCTGCGGCGCTCCGCCCCACCGCCAGACCGGCGCGCACCGCTTCCAGGGCTGCCTTGTAGTAGGCCTTGCCCTCGGCGGATTCGGCGAAGGTGGCGAATTCCTCGAGCTCGGCGTCGGACAGGTCGCGGTAGACGTACAACAGGGTGTTGTTCAAATCCTCGCCGATCTGCTGCATCAGGCGCTGGCGCTGGCCATCGAGCAGGCTGCTGGCCTGACCTGCCCCGAACAGGCCGGGGATCATGGAGCTGAGGCTGTCGGCCGCGACGCCGGCGATTGCCAGGCTCACCTCGGCACCGGCTTCCCGGGCAGGCAGGGCCTGGGCCAGGTGGCCGATGATCAGCATACGGTTGTCGCTGGCCTGGATCTTCGGCAGGCCCTTGGCATTCTTGGCCAGTTGGTCCTTGCGCGTAGCCAGCAGTTCGGCGGCCACGACCTTGCGCCCAAGCGGCGACTGGAAGAAGGCCAGCGCAGGCGCAGGGTTGGGCAGGTTGGCGCGCAATTGCGCCTGGGCCCGGCGGTCCATGGCCTGGGCCTGGAAACGCTGGTTGCTGTTGTTGACCAGCGCCTGGTAGACCGCAGGCGGCAGGCTGTTCTTGTAGCGCTGCTGGGCAGCGCTCACGGCATCGGTGAAGTGGGCGCGCTGGTCGGGCCAGCCGGCGACCTTGTACAGCTGATCGAGACTGTCTGCCCAGACAGGCATGGTGCAGATCATCATCAGCAGCAGGGAAAACAAACGGCGCATTCAGGACTCCTGTCGGCAGGCCGCTATTGTCCTTGGGGCGGCGTGGCTTTGTCGAGACGCCGATGACGGTTGGCGGCCAAGTGGCGCTGTCGGTTTTCACGGCGAGTCGATACTATGCGCCATGCCCATCTCTCTTGAATATCCGATGCTTTCTACCATCGTCGACGACCTGGCCAACCGTGGTTGGTCCCGCCAGCCTTTTTTCCTGCCCGAAGCATTGATCAGCGCCTTGGCGGCCGAGTGCCGACACCGTGCCGCCGAGGGCGAATTGAGCCCGGCCGGCGTGGGGCGCGGCACCGGACAAGAGGTGCGCGAAGCGATCCGTGGCGACCGCATCCAATGGCTGGAGCCGGGTGAGTCCGAGGCCTGTGACCGTTACCTGACGGCCATGGACAGCCTGCGCCAGGCGCTGAACCAGGGCTTGTACCTGGGCCTTGAGGACTTCGAGTGTCATTTCGCCTTGTATCCACCAGGCGCCTTCTATCGCCGTCATGTGGACCGTTTCCGCGACGACGACCGACGCGCGGTCTCGGCCATCCTCTACCTCAACGAGAATTGGCAACCCCAGGACGGTGGCCAGTTGCGCATGTTCCTCGCCGAGGACGCGCAGCTGGATGTGCAGCCGGAGGCGGGCAGCCTGGTGGTGTTCCTGTCTGGCGATATCCCCCATGAAGTCTTGCCGGCCAGGCGTGATCGCCTGTCTCTGACCGGCTGGTTCCGCCGTCGTGGCAATGAACCGTTCTGATTTGCCCAGGGTCCTGGTCAGCGCCTGTCTGCTGGGGCAGCCGGTGCGCTACGACGGGCGCGACAGCGGGCACCCGGATCTTCTTCAGCGCTGGCAGGCCGAAGGCCGCGTGGTGCCGCTATGTCCAGAAGTGGCGGGCGGCCTGCCGACACCCCGCCCCCCAGCGGAAATTCCGGGGGGGCAGGGGGCGGCGGTGCTGGACGGGCAGGCCCAGGTAGTGACGGTGACCGGGTTGGATGTCAGCGAAGCCTTTCTTGCTGGCGCCCGGCAGGCCCTGGCGCTGGTGCGTGAACATAGCATCCGTGTGGCGGTGCTCAAGGCAGGCAGCCCTTCATGTGGCAACCGGTTGACCTACGATGGGACCTTCAGCGGCGTGAAGGTCCCGGGGGAAGGGGTGACCACAGCGCTGTTGCGCCGCGAAGGCGTGCTGGTGTTCAGCGAGCTGGAGCTCGAAGACGCACAGCGAGCGCTGGAAGGTATGGGCCACTAGCAAGGATTCGCCAGACGATAAAGGTCGATGCCCCCTGCAGCGTTTGGCAGGCCATCACTGGCTCGCTGCCTGGTTCTTGAGCCACTTCTGTTCCAATGCCGTCAGACGGCCGTCGTCCTTGATGCGCTGCAGGGCATTGTTCACTGCGCTTTCGAACGCCGGGTTGTCCTTCTGGAATGGAATCACCCGTGCGTCGGCGCCATAGGGCTGGCTGATATCCAATTGCCCATCGAGTGTCTGTTTGGCATCGAGCTGATCGAGGGCGATGTCGAACTTGCCGCTCTGAACGCCAGGCAGCAACTGATCCGCAGGGGCCTCGACGAATTGCGCACGCACATCCAGTTCCTTGGCGATGGCCTGGCCCAGCTCGATTTCAAAGCCAGTCAGGTGTTCGTTTTCCTTGTAGGCGTAGGGTGGGGTATCGGATTGCACGGCAATGCGCAGCTCGCCCCGGTCGTTGACGTCGTCTATCAGCTCGGCCTGGGCCAATGGGCTGATCAAAAGTGCCAGAAGTACGCCAGTGCTCAAACGCATGAATGCCCCCATTTTCTTTTGGCAGTTGAATATGTTTCGCCGCGACTTTCTGACTTGTTACGGTCGAATGCAGGCTATGACCTTAGCTGCGCTGCAATGTTTTGAGCGGCGATCATTTTTTCTGGTCCTGTCCGGCAAGACCTTGGCGCCCAATTGAACTATGGTGATTTATCGCTGCGGTTCGTTAATGGACAGTAGTCAATGAAAGTGAAACACAGGAGATGTGAATGAACAGCCTATTTTCGCGTGCTGCCGTTGCCGGCTTGTTGATGGGGGTGTCGGTGTTCGCGGGCGCCGCGGACGCGCTGAAGAGTCAGGAGCCGCCCGAGGGCGCCAAGGTCTTCATCGTTTCCCCCGCTGACGGAGCGACCGTCGACAAGACCTTCACGGTCAAGTTCGGCATCGAGGGCATGGGGCTCAAGCCTGCGGGCGATGCGACCCCGCACACGGGTCACCATCACCTGCTGGTTGATGTCGACAAAGAGCCTGCGGCTGACCAGCCGCTGCCGACCACCTTGATGCCGGAGAACAACGCACCACTGCCGGCCGGCCCGCAAGTGTTGCACTTCGGCAAGGCGCAGACCGAAGCCACCATCACCCTGACGCCAGGCAAGCACACCCTGCAACTGGTCCTGGGGGACCGGTTCCATGTGCCGTTCAAGCCAAGCGTCGAGTCGCAGAAGATCACCGTGCAGGTGAAGTAAATCCCGACTCTTTCGCGGCCCTCTGGCACAGCGAGATGCTTGAGAGCGATACATGACCTGTGGGAGCGGCGGTTCGGCGCTCCGATTTACCCGCGAAACAGACACCGTCGATACACAGGCAAAAAAAAGGAGGCCACCCGGGCCTCCTTTTTTTATGCAGCGCAGTAACTTAGAACAGCACGCGAGAGCGGATAGTGCCCTTGACCTGCTGGAGTTTTTCCTGCGCCAGGTCCGAGTATTCGGCATCCACGTCGATGACCACGTAACCCACTTTCTCGTCGGTCTGCAGGAACTGACCGGAGATGTTGATCCCGTTTTCGGCGAAGACCTTGTTGATTTCGCTGAGTACGCCGGGGATGTTTTGATGAATGTGCAGCAGGCGGTGCTTGCCTGGGTGCGCCGGGAGGGCAACTTCCGGGAAGTTGACCGACGATACGGACGTACCGTTGTCGCTGTACTTGACCAGCTTCTCGGCCACTTCCAGGCCGATGTTGGCCTGGGCTTCGGCGGTGGAGCCACCGATGTGTGGGGTCAGGATCACGTTGTCCAGGCCGCGCAGCGGGCTTTCGAACTGCTCGTCGTTGGAGCGAGGCTCGACCGGGAAGACGTCGATGGCGGCGCCGATCAGATGCTGATCCTTGATCGCGGCGGCCAGGTGGTCGAGTTCGACCACGGTGCCACGGGCGGCGTTGATCAGGATCGAGCCCTTCTTCATCGCACGGATTTCCTTCTCGCCGATCATCCACTGGGTGGATGGCAGCTCAGGCACGTGCAGCGAGACGATGTCGGCCAGGCCCAGCAGCTCATGCAGGCTGGTCACCTGGGTGGCGTTGCCCAGCGGCAGCTTGGTCAGCGGATCGTAGAAGTAGACCTGCATGCCCAGGCTTTCGGCCAGGACCGACAATTGGGTGCCGATCGAGCCGTAGCCGACGATGCCCAGTTTCTTGCCACGAATCTCGAAGGAATTGGCCGCGCTCTTGATCCAGCCGCCACGGTGGCAGGAAGCGTTCTTCTCGGGGATGCCACGCAGCAGCAGGATGGCTTCGGCCAGCACCAGCTCGGCAACGGAGCGGGTGTTGGAGAACGGCGCGTTGAACACGGCGATACCGCGCTCGCGGGCTGCGTTCAGGTCGACCTGGTTGGTACCGATGCAGAAGCAGCCGACAGCGACCAGTTTCTTCGCGCAGTCGAAGATCTCTTCGGTCAGCTGGGTGCGAGAGCGAATGCCGATGAAGTGGGCATCAGCGATCTTTTCCTTCAACTCTGCTTCCGGCAAGGAACCAGTGAGGTACTCGATATTGGTGTACCCGGCAGCCTTGAGGGTATCGACCGCATTCTGGTGCACACCTTCAAGAAGAAGGAACTTGATCTTGCTCTTGTCGAGAGAAGTCTTGCTCATCTGCGTAAACCTGTATCCCGGAGAAAAAATGGCAGGGGGGTAAAGCGGCGCGGCGTCGGCCTTAGCACGAACGGCGGGAGCGCTATGCTAGCATACGCGACAGAATCTGAGCTTATCCCGACAGGTGAAGAGTGCTCAGGGTGACTATGAATAGTTCGAGAGTTCAGCCGATGACCAACACCGCGGTACTTGATGAACTGATGACCCTGGTCGACCCGAGCAAGGTTCTTACCGACCCGGCTTCGCTGGAGGCCTACGGCAAGGACTGGACCAAGCACTATCCACCGGCGCCCTCGGCGATCGTCTTCCCTCGGTCCATCGAGCAGGTGCAGGCCATTGTCGCCTGGGCCAATCGACATCAAGTCGCGTTGGTGCCCTCGGGCGGGCGCACCGGCCTCTCTGCCGCCGCGGTGGCCGCCAACGGCGAGGTGGTGGTGGCCTTCGACTACATGAACCGGATCCTCGACTTCAACGCTTTCGACCGCACCGTGGTGTGCCAACCGGGCGTGATCACTCGCCAGTTGCAGCAGTTCGCCGAGGACAACGGCCTTTATTACCCGGTGGATTTCGCCTCGTCGGGCTCCAGTCAGATCGGTGGCAACATCGGCACCAATGCCGGCGGCATCAAGGTCATTCGCTATGGCATGACCCGTAACTGGGTAGCAGGGCTGAAAGTGGTGACCGGCAAGGGTGAGCTGCTCGAGTTGAACAAGGGCTTGATCAAGAACGCCACCGGCTACGACCTGCGTCAGCTGTTCATTGGCGCCGAAGGCACCCTGGGCTTCGTGGTCGAGGCCACGCTGCGTCTAGACCGTGCGCCGCGCAACTTGACCGCCATGGTGTTGGGTACGCCGGACTTCGACTCGATCATGCCAGTGCTGCATGCCTTCCAGGGCCGGCTCGACCTCACCGCGTTCGAATTCTTCTCCGACAAGGCCTTGGCCAAGGTCATGGGGCGTGGCGACGTGCCGCCGCCGTTCGAGACCGATTGCCCGTTCTATGCCCTGCTGGAGTTCGAAGCCAGCACCGAAGATGTGGCCAACGAAGCCCTGGCCACCTTCGAGCATTGCGTCGAGCAGGGCTGGGTACTCGATGGCGTGATGAGCCAGAGCGAGACCCAACTCAAGAACCTATGGAAACTGCGCGAGTACATCTCCGAAACCATTTCCCACTGGACACCCTACAAGAACGACATTTCCGTCACGGTTTCGAAGGTGCCGGCGTTCCTGCGGGACATCGATGCCATCGTCGGTCAGCACTATCCGGACTTCGAAGTGGTCTGGTACGGCCATATCGGCGACGGCAACCTGCACCTGAACATCCTCAAGCCCGATGACATGGCCAAGGACGCGTTTTTCGCCACCTGCGCCAAGGTCAACAAATGGGTGTTCGAGATCGTCCAGCGTTACAACGGCTCGATCTCCGCCGAGCATGGCGTGGGCATGACCAAGCGCGACTACCTGGGCTACAGCCGGTCACCTGAGGAAATTGCCTGCATGAAGGCAATAAAGGGGGTGTTCGACCCGAACGGCATCATGAATCCGGGTAAGATCTTCGCTCCTGAATAAGTACGCAGTATCCAGAGGAGTCGGCCATGAGTTACCAGCACCAGTACCTAGACGGCACGCGCATCCACTTTCCCCTGGGCAAGGTGGTCTGCATAGGCCGTAACTACGCCGAACATGCCAAGGAGCTGGACAACCCAATCCCCAGCGAGCCTCTGCTGTTCATAAAACCCGGCAGTTGTGTGGTGCCCTTGGAGGGTGGTTTCAAGATCCCGACCGAGCGGGGGGCCGTGCATTATGAAGCGGAGATTGCCGTGCTGGTCGGCAAGCCGCTGTCGACCCACCCCAGCGAAGAAGAAGTGCGCGATGCCATTTCCGGCTTTGCCCCGGCCTTGGACCTGACCCTGCGCGACGTGCAGGCCAAGCTCAAGGAGAAGGGCCTGCCTTGGGAACTGGCCAAGAGCTTCGACGGTGCCTGCGTCCTGCCGCCGTTCGTGGTCGCCGACACCTTCGAGGACCTGACCGATATCGGCATTCGCCTGTCGATCAACGGCGAAGTCCGCCAGGACGGCAACAGCGCGATGATGCTCAACCCCATCGTGCCGGTCATCCAGCATATTGCCGCTCACTTCTCCCTGCTCCCGGGTGATGTCATCCTCACCGGTACACCCGTTGGCGTCGGCCCCTTGAGGGTGGGCGATGAGCTGGCGTTGGAGCTTCCCGGCGCGAGCCGCTTCGAAAGCCGCGTGTTGTGACCCGCTGACGATGACAGTCTTATCGGGCTGTCATCGTATTCAACGCGATATTTGCCGTTTTTTTCACAAATCATCCGGATAATGCCCCGGATATTTCATTAGCCGAAGTTAGGGAGAACTCGGCGATACCAGGAAGCGCTCTTCTATGGCATTTACCTCCAGTGCTCCACGCCCAGTTCGCAAGCGCGGTATTTTCCGTCGTTGGCAGGTATGGGTAGGGGTAGTCGCAGTGTTGGGCTATGTCCTGGCGGTGATCATGCATTGGGACGATCGCGCCGTGCTGTGGGTCAAGGAGCGCTTCGAGAACAAGGTCGAGCGCGGTGAAAGCGTCTGGCTGCCGGACTACGTGGCGGACATCGATGCCAAGGTATTGCCGGGCATGTCGGACGATGAGCCATCGGACCTGGCGTTCAACCCGTTTACCCGGACCCTGTTCGCGGTAATGGGGAACAACCCTTTCCTGGTCGAGCTGAGCCTCGAGGGTGATGTGCTGCGCAAGATCCCGCTGGTGGGCTGGGACAACCCCGAAGGGGTCGCGGTGTTGGCCGATGGCCAGATCGCGATCGTCGACGAGCGCAAGCATGACATGACCCTGGTGAGCGTGGATGCCAGCACCGCCAGCTTGACCTACGCGGACCATCCGCACCACGACCTGGGCAAGTCAGCCAACAGCAACAAGGGTTTCGAGGCCATCGCCTGGGACCCTGTCCGCCAGCGTCTGCTGTTGGGTGAAGAGCGTCCGCCCAAACTGTATGCCTGGAGCACCGATGGCAAAAGCCCGCTCAAAGGCGAAAAGCAGGTTGTGCCCAGCGACCAGCTCGATGTGCGCAATCTCTCCGCCTTGTGGATCGATCCCCGCACGGGGCATTTGCTGGTCTTGTCGGCTGATTCCAACTTGCTGCTGGAACTGGACGAAAAGGGCAAACAGGTCAGCTTCATGACGTTGCTCGGCGGTTTCAACGGCTTGAAGCACACCATTCCGCGCGCCGAGGGCGTGGCGACGGATGACCAGGGCAACCTGTACATGGTGAGTGAGCCAGACCTTTTCTATCGTTTCAGAAAGAACTGACGGCATTAAGTTTTATTTCAGTCGACCATGATTAGATTCCGGCCTTTCTTATCGGATCTATCTTCATGTGTCGTCGTTCACGCCTGTTCCTTGTTCTGGTGCCGTGCCTTGCGCTGCTGGCGGGTGGATTGGCCGCCCATGAGTTTCGTCTGTTCGAGCGTGGCTGGTTCAATCTTCAGGCTTGGTGGCAGCCTGCCGAGCAGGGCATAGGCCTTGATCGTTACCGTGTGACGCTCGAAGCCCAGCCTATCGCAGGGCTGGATGACGATATCTCGGCGCTGACCTTCGACCCCGACCGCAAGACCCTCTTTACCGTCACCAACAAACGCTCCGAACTCATCGAACTGTCGCTGGAAGGTCGCATCCTGCGCCGCGTCCCCCTGACCGGCTTCGGCGATCCCGAGGCGGTGGAATACGTGGGAACCAACAGTTATGTGATCACCGACGAGCGTGAGCAGCGGCTGATCCGCGTGCATCTGGACGACGACACACTGTTTCTCGACGCCAACGATGCCGAGCAGCTCACCTTGGCCATTGGCCGTAATGGCAACAAGGGCTTCGAAGGCCTAGCCTACGACTCGGCAGGCAAGCGCCTGTTCGTGGCCAAGGAGCGCGACCCGATGATGATCTACGAGATTCACGGCTTCCCCCACGGAAAACCCGGAAAACCCTATGCGGTGCATGTGGTGCAGGACCGCAAGCGCGATTCGCGGTTGTTCGTGCGTGACCTGTCGAGCCTGCAGTTCGACGAGCGCACGGGGCATTTGCTGGCGCTGTCGGATGAGTCTCGGTTGGTGGTGGAACTGGATGTGGAGGGCCGGCCGCTGAGCACGCTTTCGTTGAACAAAGGCTTTCAGGGGCTCAAGCGCAGTGTGCCGCAGGCCGAGGGCCTGGCCATGGACGAGGAGGGGACCATCTATCTGGTCAGTGAGCCGAACCTGTTCTACGTCTTCAGGCAATCGACAGATTGAACGCGGGGCGCGAGCAGGTCTGAGCTCGAAGTCGCCAACTCCCACCGGATACCGGTGGAAACTGGCGAGGTCTTCAACGGGCTGCAATGCAGCCCCAGAAGGGTTACTCGGCCTTGAGCGTCTTGACGCCTTCGGCGGTGCCGAGCAGCAGCAGGTCCGCCGGACGCGCCGCGAACAGGCCGTTGGTGACCACGCCGACGATGGCATTGATCTGCGACTCCAGGCCGACCGGGTCGGTGATTTGCAGGTTGTGCACGTCAAGAATGACGTTGCCGTTGTCGGTCACTACGCCTTCGCGATACACCGGGTCGCCGCCGAGCTTGACCAACTGGCGAGCCACGTGGCTGCGG
Source organism: Pseudomonas guariconensis (assembly GCF_900102675.1). GTDB lineage: Bacteria > Pseudomonadota > Gammaproteobacteria > Pseudomonadales > Pseudomonadaceae > Aquipseudomonas > Aquipseudomonas guariconensis. The sequence goes on along the minus strand of NZ_FMYX01000002.1, from coordinate 426,472 downwards.
GCCATGGGGATCACCTCGACCGGCAGCGGGAAGGCGCCCAGCACGGGCACCAGCTTGCTGGCGTCGGCAATGCAGATGAAGGTCTTGGCCACCGCCGCGACGATCTTCTCCCGGGTCAGGGCCGCACCGCCGCCCTTGATCAGGTTCAGGTGCGCATCGCTCTCGTCGGCACCGTCCACATAGAACTCCAGTTCGCTGACACTGTTGAGTTCGTACACCGGGATGCCGTGGGACTTCAGGCGCTCGGCGGTGGCTTCGGAGCTGGCGACAGCGCCGTCGAAGGCGGTCTTGTGCTTGGCCAGGGCATCGATGAAGAAGTTGGCGGTCGAACCGGTGCCGACGCCGACGACGCTTTTCTCATCCAGCTTGGGCAGAATGAAGTCGACGGCAGCCTGGGCGACGGCCTGTTTGAGTTGGTCCTGGGTCATGCGGGCTCCGAGAGGGGCGGGATTTCAAAGCCCGGTATTATAGACGCAAGTGCCGGCAAAACCTCGGTTTCGCTGTGGTCGCCCGACGTAGCGCTGCGGTAGACTCCCAGGCCTTGTCCCGCGGCCAGTGATGCTTTCCCGATGCTCGAACAGTACGTCAAGAAGATCCTCACCTCGCGCGTCTACGACGTCGCTGTCGAAACCCCGCTGCAGAGCGCTGGCCAGTTGAGCAAGCGGCTGGGCAACCAGGTCCTGCTCAAGCGCGAGGATCTGCAGCCGGTGTTCTCCTTCAAGATCCGTGGGGCGTACAACAAACTGGCGCAGCTGAGCCCAGAAGAACTGGCCCGCGGCGTGGTCACCGCCTCGGCCGGCAACCATGCCCAAGGTGTGGCACTGGCGGCGCGCGAATTGGGTATCAAGGCAACCATCGTGATGCCTAAGACCACCCCGGAGATCAAGGTCGAAGGCGTGCGCTCGCGCGGCGGCAAGGTGGTGCTGCACGGCGACTCCTTCCCCGAGGCGCTGGCCTATTCGCTCAAGCTGGTCGACGAGAAGGGCTTCGTCTACATCCACCCCTATGACGACCCCCACACCATTGCCGGTCAAGGCACCGTGGCCATGGAAATCCTGCGCCAGCACCCGGGGCGCCTGGACGCGATCTTCGTGCCCGTCGGCGGCGGTGGCCTGATTGCCGGCATCGCCGCCTATGTGAAGTACCTGCGTCCCGAGATCAAGGTGATCGGCGTCGAGCCGGACGATTCCAACTGCCTGCAGGCCGCGATGGCTGCAGGCGAGCGCGTGGTGCTGCCGCAGGTCGGCCTGTTCGCCGACGGCGTGGCGGTGGCGCAGATCGGCCAGCATACCTTCGACATCTGCCGACAGTATGTGGACGAGGTGGTGACGGTCAGCACCGACGAGATTTGCGCTGCCATCAAGGATATCTACGACGATACCCGCTCGATCACCGAACCTGCAGGCGCCTTGGGCGTGGCGGGCATCAAGAAATACGTCGAGCTGTATGGCGTATCCGGCCAGACCCTGGTGGCGATCGACTCGGGTGCCAACGTCAATTTCGACCGCCTGCGCCATGTGGCCGAGCGCGCCGAACTGGGCGAAAAGCGCGAGGCGATCATCGCTGTGACCATTCCAGAGCGACCGGGCAGCTTCAAGGCATTCTGCGAGGCGATCGGCAAGCGCCAGATCACCGAGTTCAACTACCGTTACCACGCCGACAAGGAAGCGCACATCTTCGTTGGCGTGCAGACTCACCCTGAAACCGATCCGCGGGCGATGCTGGTCCAGCAACTGACCGAGCAAGGCTTCCCTGTCACCGACCTGACCGACAACGAACTGGCCAAGCTGCATATCCGCCACATGGTCGGCGGGCACTCGGCAGGGGCCAGCGACGAGATGGTGCTGCGCTTCGAGTTCCCCGAGCGCCCAGGGGCGCTGTTCAATTTCCTCAATAAACTCGGCGGTCGCTGGAACATCTCCATGTTCCACTACCGCAATCACGGCGCAGCCGATGGCCGAGTGGTCGCAGGCCTGCAGGTACCGGACGACGAACGCCACCTGGTACCGGCGGCACTGGCCAAGATCGGCTACCCCTACTGGGACGAGACCGATAACCCGGCTTACAAGCTGTTCCTGGGCTAAACGACTAAGCTTGCCCTATCGCTCAAGGACGTCAAGATATGGAATACCTGACCACCCTCAAGGCCCTGCACATCGGTGCCACCGTGTTGTTGCTACTGGGCGCGCTGGGCCTGGCGATCTGGACCGTCGCTGCCCGCCGTCGTGGCGATGCCGAGGCCTACGGCAAGCTGCTGCGCCGGCCTCTGGTGTTTGTCTGGTTGTTGATGGGCGTTTGCTTGGTGAGCATGCCGTTCACCGGTTGGTGGCTGGTGCACCTGATCGGCTGGCCCCTGGGGCAGACGTGGTTACTGGCCTCCAGCGTCATTTACAGCGTGGGCGCGTTCACTGCCTGGTGGTTGTTGGTCCGTCTCAACCGGCTGCGCAAGGCTGAACCCACGGGGTTGCGCTTCACCCTGGCGTTGGCGTTGATCAGTGGCGTGTGCTTGCTCTCCATCGCCGGACTGATGGGCGCCAAGCCGATCTGAGCCCCAAGGGGTCGTTCCACGCCCCATCGCAGGCTTGGCCAGCTTCCACCTGGATCCGCTTTGAAAGGTAGGCGCTGGCGCAGCTGCGATGCTCCGTCACCAACCCTTCATGAAACCGCGGTATATCGTTACAGACCCTCGGCGACGTTCATGAGCCGGGCCCCGGCAAGACCCCATGGAACACAGAGTTTTCACCTCGCCGCACATAAGCTTGGCGGGCGCGTTGCTGCGCTCGTGAGCTTTGTGGAACAATGCGTTGACATGCGTTTGCGAGGTTGCTGCCGTGATCGACCCGGATGGTTTTCGCCCCAATGTCGGGATCATTCTTACGAATGATGCCGGGCAGGTGCTATGGGCTCGACGGATCAACCAGGATGCCTGGCAATTCCCCCAGGGTGGCATCAACCCTGACGAGACGCCGGAAGACGCCCTGTACCGCGAGCTGAACGAAGAAGTAGGCCTGGAACGCGAGGATGTGGAAATTCTTGCCTGCACCCGTGGCTGGTTGCGTTATCGTTTACCCCAGCGCCTGGTGCGCACCCACAGCCAGCCCCTGTGCATTGGCCAGAAACAGAAGTGGTTCCTGCTGCGCCTTGTGAGCAATGAGCAGCGGGTACGCATGGACCTGACCGGCAAGCCGGAATTCGACGGCTGGCGTTGGGTCAGCTACTGGTATCCCTTGGGCCAGGTGGTGACATTCAAGCGTGAGGTCTATCGCCGCGCCTTGAAAGAGCTAGCCCCGCGCCTGTTGACGCGCGACTGACGACGGAGTCCGACCCCGAGCCATGCTCAATACGCTGCGCAAGATCGTCCAGGAAGTGAACTCCGCCAAAGATCTCAAGACGGCGTTGGGGATCATTGTCTTGCGCGTCAAGGAAGCCATGGGCAGCCAGGTCTGCTCGGTCTACCTGCTCGATCCGGATACCAACCGATTCGTGCTCATGGCCACCGAGGGCTTGAACAAACGCTCCATCGGCAAGGTCAGCATGGCCCCCAACGAAGGCCTGGTCGGCCTGGTCGGTACCCGGGAAGAGCCGCTGAACCTCGAAGACGCCGCCGCTCACCCCCGTTATCGCTACTTCGCCGAAACCGGCGAGGAGCGCTTCGCCTCCTTCCTCGGTGCACCGATCATCCACCACCGTCGTGTGGTCGGGGTGTTGGTCATCCAGCAAAAGGAGCGCCGCCAGTTCGACGAAGGCGAAGAAGCCTTCCTGGTCACCATGAGCGCCCAGCTCGCAGGCGTTATCGCCCATGCCGAGGCCACCGGCTCCATCCGGGGCCTGGGCCGCCAGGGCAAGGGCATCCAGGAGGCGCGCTTCGTCGGTGTGCCTGGCTCGCCGGGCGCTGCCGTCGGCAAGGCCGTGGTGATGCTGCCGCCGGCCGATCTGGAAGTGGTCCCGGACAAGACCGTCGAGGACATCGACACCGAACTCAAGCTGTTCAACACCGCTCTGGAAGGTGTGCGCGCCGACATGCGCAAGCTGTCGGCCAAGCTCGCCACCCAGTTGCGCCCGGAAGAGCGCGCGCTGTTCGACGTCTACCTGATGATGCTCGAGGACGCGGCTTTGGGCGGCGAGGTGGCGCAGGTCATCAAGACAGGCCAATGGGCCCAGGGCGCCCTGCGCCAGGTGGTGGGCGAGCACGTCAGCCGCTTCGAGTTGATGGACGACGATTACCTGCGTGAGCGGGCATCGGACGTCAAGGACCTGGGCCGGCGCCTGCTGGCCTATCTCCAGGAGGCGCGCTCGCAGACGCTGGTCTACCCGGACAACACCATCCTGGTGAGCGAGGAACTGACCCCGGCGATGCTCGGCGAGGTACCGGAGGGCAAGCTGGTCGGCCTGGTCTCGGTACTCGGCTCGGGCAACTCCCACGTGGCGATCCTGGCTCGGGCCATGGGTATCCCGACGGTCATGGGCCTGGTCGACCTGCCGTACTCGAAGGTCGACGGCATCGAAATGATCGTCGACGGCTACAAGGGTGAGGTGTTCACCAACCCGGGCGAGGTGCTGCGCAAGCAGTACAGCGACGTGGTCGAGGAGGAGCGCCAGCTGGCCCAGGGGCTGGATGCCCTGCGTGAGCTGCCGTGCGTGACCCCGGATGGCCACCGCATGCCGTTGTGGGTCAACACGGGGCTGCTGGCCGATGTCGCCCGTGCCCAGCAGCGTGGTGCCGAAGGCGTGGGCCTGTACCGCACCGAAGTGCCTTTCATGATCAACCAGCGTTTCCCCAGCGAGAAGGAACAGCTGACGATCTACCGTGAGCAACTGCAGGCGTTCCATCCGCTGCCTGTGACCATGCGCAGCCTCGATATCGGCGGCGACAAAGCGCTTTCGTACTTCCCGATCAAGGAAGAAAACCCCTTCCTGGGCTGGCGTGGCATCCGTGTGACCCTCGACCACCCAGAAATCTTCCTGGTGCAGACCCGCGCCATGCTCAAGGCCAGCGAGGGCCTGAACAATCTACGCATTCTGCTGCCGATGATCTCCGGCATCCATGAGCTGGAAGAGGCGCTGCACCTGATCCACCGCGCCTGGGGCGAGGTGCGGGACGAAGGCACCGATGTGCCGATGCCGCCGGTCGGGGTGATGGTCGAAATTCCTGCCGCGGTGTACCAGACCCGCGAGCTTGCGCGTCAGGTGGACTTCCTGTCGGTCGGTTCCAACGACCTTACCCAGTACCTGTTGGCGGTCGATCGCAACAACCCGCGCGTCGCCGACCTCTACGACTACTTGCATCCAGCGGTGCTTCAGGCCTTGCAGACCGTGGTCAGCGTCGCCCATGAAGAAGGCAAACCGGTGAGCATTTGCGGTGAGATGGCCGGCGATCCAGCTGCCGCCGTGCTGCTGATGGCGATGGGCTTCGATAGCCTGTCGATGAACGCCACCAACCTGCCAAAGGTGAAGTGGATGCTGCGTCAGATCAACATGAGCAAGGCCAAGGAACTGCTGGTCGATGCCATGAGCCATGACAACCCGCAGGTTATCCACAGTTCGCTGCAGTTGGCCCTGAAGAACCTGGGGCTGGCGCGGATGATCGGGCCTGGGGCCAACAAGACCCTCTGACATCACTCCTGGCCTCTTCGTGGGTAAACCCGCGAAGAGGCCGATACACCAATGCCTTTCAGACCAGCAGCTCGACCTCTCCCAAGTGCCCGCCAAAGGGCCCGAAACTGCGCTCGATGATTCGCCGCCGTCCTTGGTCATCGACCAGCAATACCGTACTCGCCCGTGTTCCATAGTTCTGGCTGGCAATGAACACGCTCGACAGCAGCTTCTCGGTCGCCAACCCCACGCCAGTTTCCGGCAGATCGCTGTCATGGGCCGGCGCTGCATCGGCGAGCAACGCCAGCAGATGCTCCGGCTGAGGATCCTCAAGTAACGCCTCCAGCCCATTACGCGCCTTGATCAGCTTGGGCCAGGGCGTATCCAGCCCGGCATTGGACAGCCCGTACACCCCAGGCTCCAGCAGGCGCGGCGAGGTCTGGCGTGCGTTCAGGTAACCCAGCTGCCCTGCATCGTCCACCAGTAGATTGAATCCTGAGTACTGGCTGCTGCGGCTGGCCACCTGGTCGAGGTAAGCCTCCACGCCCAGGTCCCCGCGCAGATAGGCCGCCACCAGCTCGCCGCGTGAGCGTGGCCCGAGTGGCTGTTGTGGGTCACGGATGTTGGTCAGCGCCGCGAAGCGTCCCAGGGGGCCGATGCCCAGCCAGGTGCCACCGGCTTCCAGGTCGCGACCGGCATGCACGCCCGGGGCGTCCTCCCAGGCGGCCAGGGCCTGGGTCGGGCGGGCGTAGAACTCGTCACGGTTGGCCGCGACGATCAGCGGCAGGGCGTGCCCCGGCCGCCAGGCGAAAACGATCAGGCACATGTCAGGGCCTCGGTTGTTTTGGCCACTCTACCCACTAGGGCTGCGTCTATCCATCACCTGACAGAGAGTTCACTAGAGCCACGGGGCTGGCTTCCGCTACCATGGCGGATTGTTTCCATAAGGGGCGACGAATGGAATTCGTACTCTATCTGCTGTTGGGGGCCTGCGCCGGTGTGTTGGCCGGGCTGTTCGGTGTGGGCGGTGGCATCATCATCGTGCCGGTGCTGGTGTTCAGCTTCACCCTGCAGGGCTTCGACCCTTCGGTACTGACTCACTTGGCCGTCGGCACGTCGCTGGCGACCATCGTCTTCACGTCGATCAATGCCGTGCTCGAGCATCAGCGCAAGGGCGCGGTGCAGTGGCCGATCTTCGCCTGGATGACCCTGGGCATCCTGCTCGGCGCGCTGGTCGGGGCCAAGACTGCCTCGCTGATCCAAGGCCCGATGCTGCAGAAGATCATCGGCGTGTTCGCCCTGGTGATCGCCGCGCAGATGGCCTTGGACCTCAAGCCCAAGGCCAGCCGTGGTATCCCCGGCAAGCCTGGCCTGACCGCTGCTGGCAGCGTGATCGGCTGGGCCTCGGCGATCTTCGGCATCGGCGGCGGCTCGCTGACCGTGCCGTTCCTGACCTGGCGCAGCCTGCCGATGCAGCAGGCAGTGGCGACCTCGTCGGCCTGTGGTTTGCCGATTGCCGTGGCCAGTGCCCTGAGCTTCATGTGGCTGGGTTGGAACGAGCAGCACTTGCCGGCTCACAGCATCGGTTACGTCTATCTTCCTGCGCTGGTGGGTATCGCGGTCACCAGCATGTTCTTCGCCCGATTCGGTGCCCGCCTGGCGCACAGGTTGTCGCCGCGTTTGCTCAAGCGCCTGTTCGCCGCGCTGCTGTTTTGCGTCGGTCTGAGCTTTTTGATTTAACCCGAGAGGAATGACAATGCTGCCTTACCCGCAGATCGACCCCGTGGCCGTGGCCATCGGGCCGCTGAAAATCCACTGGTACGGCCTGATGTACCTGATCGGCATCGGCGGCGCCTGGCTGCTGGCCTCGCGCCGGTTGAACCGCTTCGATCCCACCTGGACCCGCGAGAAACTCTCCGATCTGGTGTTCTGGCTGTCCATGGGGGTGATCGTCGGTGGGCGCCTGGGCTATGTGCTGTTCTATGACCTGCACCAGTACTTGGCCAATCCGACGTTGATCTTCGAGGTCTGGAAGGGCGGCATGTCGTTCCACGGTGGCTTCATCGGCGTGATGCTGGCGGCATTGTGGTTCGGCAAGCGCAACAACAAGTCGTTCTTCGAGCTGATGGACTTCGTCGCCCCGCTGGTGCCGATCGGCCTGGGCGCCGGGCGCATCGGCAATTTCATCAACGCCGAGCTGTGGGGCAAGGCCACCGACCTGCCTTGGGCGATGGTCTTCCCGCCGTTCAGCGACCCGGCGCAACTGCCGCGTCACCCGTCGCAGCTGTACCAGTTCGCCCTCGAAGGTGTGGCATTATTCGTGATCCTTTGGCTGTACTCGCGCAAACCGCGCCCGACCATGGCCGTTTCCGGCATGTTCGCGCTGTTCTACGGGATTTTCCGCTTCATCGTGGAATTCGTGCGGGTACCCGACGCCCAGCTGGGGTACATCGCCTTCGGCTGGTTGACCATGGGTCAGTTGCTCTGCGTGCCGATGATCGCCGGCGGCATCTTCCTGATCTGGTGGGCCTACAACCGCAAACCTACGGCCAAGGCCACCGTTTGACTCTCACGGCAGGGGCGATCCCCCTGCCGTTCTTGCTACAGGTAAGCCATGAAACAGTATCTAGACCTGGTCCGTGACGTCATCGAAAACGGTACGTTGCAGGAAAACCGCACCGGCATCCGCACCATCAGTCTGCCGGGCGCCATGCTGCGTTTCGACCTGCAGAAGGGCTTCCCGGCCATCACCACGCGCAAGTTGGCGTTCAAGTCGGCGATCGGCGAGATGGTGGGTTTTTTGCGCGGCGTGAAGAATGCCGGGCAGTTCCGTGAGTTGGGCTGCAAGGTCTGGGACCAGAACGCCAACGAGAACGCTCAGTGGCTGGCCAATCCCTTCCGCCAGGGCCACGACGACCTGGGTGAAATCTACGGCGTGCAATGGCGCCAGTGGCCGGGCTACAAGCGCATCCCGCTGAGCAATCCGGCGGCCATCGAGATGGCCGAGAAGGCAGGCTTTCGCCGCATCGCCCAGGATGAAGAAGACGGCCAGGCGTTCGTCATCCTGTACAAGGCCATCGACCAGGTGCGCCAGTGCCTGGACACCATCGCCCACGACCCGGGCAGCCGCCGCATTCTGTTCCACGGCTGGAACTGCGCCCAGCTCGATGAAATGGCCCTGCCGCCGTGCCACCTGCTGTATCAGTTCCACCCCAATGTCGAGACCAAGGAAATTTCCCTGACGCTCTACATCCGTTCCAACGACCTGGGCCTGGGCACACCGTTCAACCTCACCGAAGGCGCGGCGCTGCTGTCGCTATTCGGCCGGCTGACCGGCTACACCCCGCGCTGGTTCACCTATTTCATCGGCGATGCCCATGTGTATGAAAACCACCTGGACATGCTGAACGAGCAGATGAAGCGCGAGCCATTGGCAGCGCCGAAACTGGTGATCAGCGACCGCGTGCCGGCGTTCGCAGAGACGGGCAAGTACGAGCCCGAGTGGCTGGAGAAGATCGAGCCGAGCGACTTCTGGCTGGAAGGGTACGAGCACCATGCACCGATGACCGCGCCGATGGCGGTCTGACCCTGAGAGGGCTGGGCTGCTCGCAGCCCCCCCTCAATGCCCGTGACTGCGTCCCACGTGGGAGTGCTCGGTTTCAGGTACCGATACCGCCCCGTTCGTCTCCAGTTGCTGAAGGATCGCGCACTCCGATCCTTTGGCGTTGCACTGCTGGCGCAGCTCCACCAACTGCGCCTGCAGCGCCATCAACCCATCGATTCTCGCCTGCACATGCTCGATATGCTCGTCGATCAGCGCATTGACGCTGCCGCACGAATCGTCGGGGCTGTCGCGCAGGCGCAACAGGCTGCGGATTTCGTCCAGGGTCATGTCCAGGGTGCGGCAGTTGCGGATGAAGGTCAGTCGCTCCACATGGGCCTGGGTGTATTGCCGGTAGTTGCCTTCGGTGCGGGCGGGGGCCGGTAGCAATTGCTCGCGCTCGTAGTAGCGGATGGTCTCCACGGCGCACTCGGTGGCCTTGGCCAGTTCTCCGATCTTCATGGCAATCTCCAGGAAAGGGGCTTGACCCTATAGTGGCTACAGGGTGTTCACTTGGCAACAACCCACTCTGTGGATACCTGCAGAGGTCAGCGCTCACGTTAAGGATGATTCCATGAACCAGCCTGTCAGCCCCGAACATCAGCATGACCACGGCCATGATCACGATCATGGCGACAAGGCGCACAGCCATGCCTCCCATGGTCACGGTTGCTGCAGCTCCAGTGCCGCGCCAGCCAGGGTGCAATTGACCGAGAGGGCCAGTGGTCAGGCACGGCTCAGCCGTTTCCGCATCGAGGCCATGGACTGCCCCACCGAGCAGAGCCTGATCCAGGACAAGCTCGGCAAGCTGGCGGGCATCGAACAACTGGAATTCAACCTGATCAACCGCGTGCTCGGCGTGCGCCACACGCTGGAGGGTACGGCCCAGATCGAGCAGGCCATCGACAGCCTGGGGATGAAGGCCGAGCCTATGAGCGCTGAGGGTGACGATGCCCCAGCCGCGCCCCTGGCCCACAAGCCCCGTTGGTGGCCGCTCGCGTTGTCGGGTGTGGCGGCGATCGCCGCCGAGCTCGTGCATTTCTCCGGCAAGGCACCGGAGTGGGTCGTGGCGCTGTTGGCGCTGGCAGCCATCCTCGGCTGTGGCCTGGGCACCTACAAGAAGGGCTGGATCGCCCTGAAGAACCGCAACCTCAACATCAATGCATTGATGAGCATCGCCGTGACCGGTGCCGTGTTGATCGGCCAATGGCCGGAGGCGGCCATGGTCATGGTGCTGTTCACGGTTGCCGAATTGATCGAGGCGCGCTCGCTGGACCGCGCCCGTAATGCCATCGGTGGGCTGATGCAACTGAGCCCGGACCTGGCCACGGTGCAGCAGGCTGACGGCCAATGGCGTGAGGTCGAGGTGCGGGATGTGGCTATCGGCGCCTTGGTGCGCGTGCGCCCTGGTGAACGCATCGGCCTGGACGGCGAAGTGGTCAGTGGGCAATCGAGCGTCGATCAGGCGCCGATCACCGGCGAAAGCCTGCCGATCGAAAAGGCTGTCGGCGACAAGCTGTTCGCCGGCACCATCAACCAGGCCGGTGCCTTGGAGTACCGGGTCACTACGGCGGCAGGGCAGTCGACCTTGGCGCGCATCATCAAGGCCGTCGAAGAGGCCCAAGGCGCCCGGGCGCCGACCCAGCGCTTCGTCGACCAATTCTCGCGCATCTACACCCCGGCGGTGTTCGCGGTGGCCCTGACGGTGGCGATCATTCCACCGCTGTTCATGGCCGGCGCCTGGTTCGACTGGATCTACCGCGCGCTGGTCCTGCTGGTGGTGGCCTGCCCTTGCGCCCTGGTGATCTCCACCCCGGTGACCATCGTCAGTGGCCTGGCGGCGGCGGCGCGCAAGGGCATCCTGATCAAGGGCGGCGTGTACCTCGAAGGCGGGCGCAAGTTGGACTTCCTGGCTCTGGACAAGACCGGCACCATCACCCATGGCAAGCCGGTACAAACCGACAGCAAGGTGCTCGACCCGTTGTTCGAAGGCCGCGCCCAGGCGTTGGCGGCAAGCCTGGCGGCGCGCTCCGACCACCCGGTGTCGGGCGCCATCGCCCAGCATGCCCAGGCGCAGGCCCTGGAGCTGAGCGACGTGCGTGAGTTCACCGCCCTGGCTGGTCGCGGCGTGCGGGGCGAAATCGACGGCACCCTGTATCACCTGGGCAACCATCGCCTGGTCGAAGAGCTGGGCCTGTGCTCGCCGGCTCTGGAGGCCGAACTGGACCAGCTCGAGCGCCAGGGCAAGACCGTCGTGCTGCTGCTCGACGGCTCCGGACCGCTGGCGCTGTTCGCCGTGGCGGACACGGTCAAGGACAGTAGCCGCCAGGCCATCGCCGAGCTGCATGCGCTGGGTATCAAGACTGTCATGCTGACCGGCGATAATCCCCATACCGCCCAGGCCATCGCCGCCCAAGTGGGCATCGACCGCGCCGAAGGCAACCTTTTGCCGGCGGACAAGCTCGGCAGCATCGAGGCACTGTACGGCCAAGGGCATCGTGTCGGCATGGTCGGTGATGGCATCAACGACGCGCCGGCCCTGGCCCGCGCCGAGATCGGCTTTGCCATGGCGGCGGCTGGCACCGACACCGCCATCGAGACCGCCGACGTGGCGCTGATGGACGATGACTTGCGCAAAATCCCCGCCTTCGTCAGGCTGTCGCGCCAAAGTGCGGCGATCCTGACGCAGAACATCGTTCTGGCATTGGGCATCAAGGCGATTTTCCTGGCGATCACCTTCGCCGGCATGGCGACCATGTGGATGGCGGTGTTCGCCGACATGGGCGTGAGTCTGCTGGTGGTGTTCAACGGCTTGCGCCTGCTGCGTAAATAGAGGTAATTCGATGCTGAGCGCGGAGCTCAAAGCCTTCTACATGGTGGCCCGCCTGGGCAGCATCACTTTGGCTGCGAAGAAGCTCGGGCTCAGCCAGCCCACGGTGACCACGCAGATCCGCAACCTGGAGAGCCACTACGCAGTTGAGCTGTTCTACCGGGGTGGGCGGCGCTTGGTGCTGAGCGAGGAGGGCGCGCGACTGTTGCCGATGGTCAAGGCCTTGCTGCAACAGGAAGCCGACATCGAGTTCGAGCTGCGCAACAGTGGTCAGGCCCAGGGCGGTTTGCGCATCGCCGCCACCGCACCCTATTACATCCTCGATCTGGTGAAGATCTTCCGTGAACGCTTGCCACAGGTGGAACTGACCGTAGAAATCGGCAATTCCCAGCAGGTGCTGGAGATGCTCGAGGACTACCGGGTGGACATCGCTGCCTCTTCCCAACTGGTGGAAGACAATCGTCTGGTGCGTCGCGTGCTGGGTAGCGACCCGCTGGTCGTGGCGGTGCACCGCAACCACCCGCTGGCCCATCGCCACGCAGTTTCCATCGACGCGCTGGCCGGGCACTGTCTGTTGATGCGTGAACCTGGTTCGACCACTCGCAAGCTGACCGAGCGCATGCTCGAGGAGGCCGGGGTCAACGGTGGGACGCTGTTGGAAATTGGCAGCCGTGAATCGATCCGCGAGGCGGTGCTGCGCAACATCGGCATCAGCATCATTGCCCGCCATGAAGTGCCGCATAACCCGGAGCTGCGGGTGTTGACGCTGGAGAATGCTCCAGTGATGCACGAGTACTTGTACTGCCTCAAGGAGCGGCGCCAGGCCAGGTTGCCGGCGGCGTTCCTGGGCGTGGCACAAGAGGTGGTGGGATCGCAGTTCTAGATCGGTGTTGGCTCCTTGGGGGTGTGTGCTGAACCCTGTAGGAGCGGGTTTCCCCTGAAAGCGCCGTTGAGTTCACTACAAAAATCCGTGAATGGCACTATCGGCAGCTTTTGCTTACCAGCCACATAACCTTCGCATTGAGTTCCTAGCATGGCCCCATCTGTTCGATGAGGCCCTGTCATGAACAACGCTATCCCTGCCCCGGGCGCACAAATGAAAGTGCGCAACATCCACAAGCGTTTCGGCGCCTTCACGGCCCTCAACGATGTCTCCCTGGACATCGCCGCCGGCGAGTTGGTCTGTCTGCTGGGCCCTTCCGGCTGTGGCAAGACCACGCTGCTGCGCTGCATCGCCGGTCTAGAGCGCCAGGACCGTGGCGAGCTGTACATCGGCGAACGCGATATCTCCCACTTGCCACCCCAGGCCCGTGACTACGGCATCCTGTTCCAGTCCTATGCGCTGTTCCCCAATCTGACCGTCGAGGCCAATATCGCCTATGGTCTGACCGGCAGTAGCCGCGAGCAGGCACGCCATCGTGTGGCGCAGATGCTCGAACTGGTCGGTCTCTCGGGCAGCGAGAAGAAATACCCCGGCCAGCTGTCCGGCGGCCAGCAGCAACGCGTGGCCCTGGCCCGCGCCCTGGCGCCGTCGCCTTCGCTGTTGTTGCTCGACGAGCCCATGTCGGCACTCGATGCACGTGTTCGCGAGCACCTGTGCACCGAGTTGCGCCAGCTTCAGCGCCAGTTGGGCATCACCACTCTGATGGTGACCCACAACCAGGACGAAGCCATGTTGATGGCCGACCGCATCGCCGTGATGAACAACGGCCAGGTCGAGCAGTACGCCACCCCGCAGGAAATCTACGACCAGCCCGCCACGCCGTTCGTGGCCGAATTCGTCGGTCAGGGCAACTGGCTGCCCTTCCAGCGCAGCGGCGACAGCCATGCCCAGGTGGGGGGCATGAACATGCGCCTGGCCCCTGGGGCGGTGCACAGCAGCAGCGGTCGACTGTTCTGTCGCCCTGAGGCGATCACCGTCAACCCGGTGGTGCATGAGGAGAACCTGTTCCCGGCCATGGTCCAGGAGATCACCTTCCTGGGTAACCGCTGCCGCATGAGCTTCGAGCTCAAGGCCCTGCCTGGCCATTCGCTGCTGGCGGAGCTGGCGCCAGAGGCCATGCCGCGCCTGGGGTCCCAGGACATCTGGGTGGCCTTGCCGCCGCGCAGCCTGCAGGTCTTTGCCTGAGATGGCCGCGCCCCTGTCCGTCGCGATCCCCCAGGCCAAGTCGGCACCACGCAGTGGTGTCGCTCTGGGCGATCGACTCTTCGTCGTCGGCGGCAAGTGCTTGCTGCTGCTCCTGCTCATCCTCGCCGTGCTGATGCCACTGCTGGCGATCTTCTGGCGTGGCTTCAATGGTGAGGCCGGTCAAGGTGGCGGCCTGGTCGCCGCCCGTGAACTGTTCGCCAGCGAGAACTTCCACTGGCTGTTGGGCAACAGCCTGAAGGTCGCCTTCAGTGTCGCGGCCATTGTCGTGCCGCTGGCCTATCTGTTCGCCTATGCCTTGCAACGCACGCTGATCCCCGCCAAGGGGCTGTGGCGAGGCATCTCGCTGCTGCCGCTGCTGGCGCCGTCGATGCTGCCGGCGATCGCGCTGGTCTACCTGTTCGGCAACCAGGGCCTGTTGCGCGGGCTGCTGACCGATAACGTCTATGGCTTCTGGGGCATCGTGCTGGGCGAGGCGATCTACACCTTCCCCCATGCTTTGATGATCCTGCTGTCGGCTTTGACGTTGGCGGATGCACGTCTGTTCGATGCCGCGTCGAGCATGGGCGCCGGGCCCTGGCGCGCGTTTCGCAGCATCACCTGGCCCGGCACCCGCCAAGCGGTGTTCGCCGCGTTCTGCCTGGTGTTCACCCTGACCATCACCGATTTCGGCGTGCCGGTCGTGGTGGGAGGCGACTATCAAGTGCTGGCGCTGGAAGCTTACAAGGCGGTGGTCGGCCAGCAGCAGTTCGGTCGGGGGGCGTTGATCGGCATGGTGTTGCTGGTGCCGGCGTTGCTGAGCTTTACCGTCGATGCCTGGCTGCGCCGACGCCAGGGCGATGCCATGAGCGGTCGTGCGCAGGTGTTCCAGCCCCAGCCGTCGCGCCGCCGTGATGCGTGCTTCCTGGCCATCGTGCTGCTGGTCTGCGCGGTGCTGTTGCTGGTCATCGGTATGGCGGTGTACTCGTCGTTGGTAAAGTTCTGGCCGTACAACCTGTCGCTGTCGTTCAAGCACTATATGTTCGACGACACCGCCGGTGGCGGCTGGCTGGCGTACCGCAACAGCGTGACCATGGCGCTGGCCACGGCGCTGATCGGCAGCCTCGTGATCTTCACCGGCGCCTACCTGATGGAGAAGACCCAGGGCCAGCGCCTGCTCAACCAGTCCCTGCGCCTGCTGAGCTTCATTCCCATGGCGGTGCCGGGCCTCGTCCTTGGCCTGGGCTATGTGTTCTTCTTCAACCTCAACGGCAACCCATTGCACGTGTTCTATGGCGGCATGGCGCTGCTGGTGGTGTGCACCATCGCCCACTACCTGACCACGGCGCAGATGACCGCGACCACTGCCCTGCGCCAGCTCGACAGTGAGTTCGAAGCCGCCGCGCTATCGCTCAAGGCACCGTTGTACAAGCACTTCATGCGGGTGACCGTGCCGATCTGCCTGCCGGCGCTGCTGGACATCATCCGCTACCTGTTCGTCTCGGCGATGACCACCGTGTCGGCAGCGATCTTCCTGTACAGCCCCGACACCATTCTCGCCGCCGTCGCCGTGTTGAACATGGACGACGCCGGCAATGTGGGCGGCGCCGCCGCCATGTCCACTTTGATCCTGCTGACCAGCGCGACCGCTTCGCTGCTGCTGGCCGGTGCATCCCGCGGCCTGCTGCGCCGCTCCCAGGCCTGGCGCCAGCGTGCGCCCGGCCATTGACCGACTGCCAACCCTGTAAGGAACCGCATCATGTTCAAGCCCCTCGCACTTGTCGCTGCCGTATCCGCCGTGTTCAGCCTGCAGGCTTCGGCCGCCGGGACCCAACTGACGGTCTACACCGCCCTGGAAGCCGAGCAGCTCAAGAGCTACAAGCAGGCCTTCGAGAAGGCCAACCCGGACATCGAGATCAAATGGGTGCGTGACTCCACCGGTATCATCACCGCCAAGCTGCTGGCCGAAAAAGACCGCCCGCAGGCAGACGCGGTGTGGGGCCTGGCTGCCTCCAGCCTGGCCATCCTCGACCAGCACGGCATGCTCGAAGCCTACGCGCCCAAAGACCTGGGCAAGATCTCCCCCAACTACCGCGACGCCGCCAACCCGCCTGCCTGGGTCGGCATGGACGTCTGGGCTGCCACCCTCTGCTTCAACACCGTCGAGGCCGAGAAGCAGGGCCTGAGCAAGCCGGTGAGCTGGCAGGACCTGACCAAGCCTGAGTACAAGGGCAAGATCGTCATGCCGAACCCGGCCTCGTCGGGCACCGGCTTCCTGGATGTCAGTGCCTGGCTGCAGACCTTCGGCGAGCCTCAGGGCTGGGCCTACATGGACGCCTTGCACCAGAACATCGGTCAGTACGTCCACTCCGGGTCCAAGCCGTGCAAGCTGGCTGCGGCCGGTGAGTTCCCGATCGGTATCTCCTTCGAGTACCCGGCCGTGCAGCTCAAGCGCCAGGGCGCGCCGCTGGATATCATCCTGCCCAAGGAAGGCCTGGGCTGGGAAATCGAAGCCACCGCGGTCATCAAGGGCTCGCCGAAGGCCGAGGCTGCCAAGCGCCTGGCCGACTTCTCGGCAAGCCCTGCGGCCATGGAGCTGTACAAGGAAAACTTCGCCGTGCTTGCCGCCCCTGGCATCGCCAAGCCGCAGACCGAGCTGCCGGCAGATTACGAGCAGCGCCTGATCAAAAACGATTTCGCCTGGGCCTCGAAGAACCGCGACGAGATCCTGAGCGAGTGGCGCAAGCGCTATGACGGCAAGTCGGAGAAAGTCGCTCAGCAGTAATCGCGGCTAGTCTCTTGCGAGGGCCGCTTGCCCTCATTCGCGGGTAAACCCGCTGCCACAGGGATGATGCTGAACCTTGTGGCAGCGGGCTTACGCGCGAATGTATTGGTACCTAATTCTGGAGATGAGCAATGCCCACCCCCGAACAGATCATCCATGCCACTTTCACTCTCTACGAACGCCACGGCGCCGACGACTACATCGGCGAGGCGATCACCCAGATCGAGCACATGTCCCAGGCCGCCGAATTGGCCATGGCCGAGGGTTTCGACGATGAAGTGGTGTTGGCCGCGTTCTTCCATGACATCGGCCATCTGTGCGGGGAGGGCGAAGGGGACATGGGCGGCTATGGGGTGGTCAGCCACGAGCGGATCGGGGCCGAGTACCTGCGTCGCTGCGGTTTCGGCGAGCGCATGGCGCGGTTGGTGCAGTACCACGTCGAGGCCAAGCGCTACCTGACCTTGCGCCAGCCGGGTTACTACGACCGCCTGAGCGAGGCGAGCCGGCGTACGCTCGAATATCAAGGCGGGGTGATGAGCGATGCCGAGGCCGACGCATTCGAGCAGGACCCGTTGTTCAAGGTCAGTCTGCGCATGCGCGAGTGGGACGAAATGGCCAAGGAGGTCGGGGTACCGGTGATCGACCTGGCGCTGCTCAAGGAAAAGGCCCTGGCGTTGCTCTGACAGACCTCTACGCGGCTAAACCCGCGAAGGGATCTACAAGTCGTTCACCAGGGCTTCGAGTTGCTCCTGCCGCTCGGCCTGATTGACTCGCGCGCCAGGGTTGAGCGTCGACCACTGGGGGTGCGCCCGGGCGCGCTTGAGGGCCTCGGGCAGCTTGCCCTCACGCCAGGCTTTTTCATCCGGCTCGCTTAGGCGGATGCTGTCTTGCGCGGCATGTCCGCGGCTGTCGAGCGCTACCATCAGCTGTTGTTGGCGCAGCGCCAGCAGGCGCAGCACTGTGTCGTCCACGGTCAGTTCGCGCTGGCCTTTGAGCTTGCCCATCAGGCGCGACCCATAGTTGCGCGCCGTTTGCAGTGCGCCACCGGCAATGGCCCCGGCCAGGGCGGCGGCACCCAGGGTCAGGCCACCCACCAGCAGGTCCACGCCAGCCCCGGCGGCAGCCCCGGCCGCCACGCCGCTGCCCAGGCGCACGCCGAGCAGCTTCAAAGTCTCCGGGTTGAACAGGTCATCCCCCCAGCGCCCATCGAGCAAGGGCAGGTCACCGGCATGGGCGTCGTCGCGACGGAAGGCATAGAGCTTGAGCAGTGCTTCGACGCAGCGTTGCTCGCGTTGACGCACCTCATGACGCAGGGTTTCGATGGCTTGGGCTTCGGCGGCAGGTTCGGCCTCGACGCTGCGTCGGCAGGCGGCGCAGTCGAGCAGCAACTCGGCGATCAAGCGCTTGGCACTTTGCTGGCGTGCCTTGCGCTGGGCTTGCTGGTCGTCGATCAAGCGTTGCAGGGCGGGGCGGGCGTCCTCGAGCAGCAGGGCCAGGCTCTCGTACAGGCGCCGTTCGCCATCCTCGGGCGGCGCCACGCTGTCGAAGCGCACCAAGGCGTGCAGGCCAAGACGGGCGAGGGCTTCGCGCCACTGCGGCTCGCGATGTTGCTGGCTGGCGACGAAGTTGAGCACGGGCAGCAAGGGCTTGCCGCAACTGGCCAGGACTTCCAGCTCATCGCGGTACTTGGCCAGCACCGGCTCGCGGGCATCGATCACATAGAGCCCGGCATCGCTCGCCAGCAGTTGGCGCAGGACCTTGGCTTCCTGTTCGAAACGCTGGCGCGCCTCGCTGCCCTGGAGAAACCGCTCCAGCCGTGCCGGGCCGTCCAGGCGTTCGCCGGGGCGTTCCAGGCGTTCCAAGTAATCGAGCAGGGCGATGGCATCTTCCAGGCCGGGCGTGTCGTACAGCTCCAGCAGCGGCTCGCCGTCCACCGACAGCCGCGCGCCCTCCACGTGACGGGTGGTGCTGGGCCGGTGGGAGACCTCGCCGAAGCTGACGTCACGGGTCAGGGTGCGCAGCAGGGAGGTCTTGCCGACGTTGGTGTGGCCGACCACGGCCAGCTTCAGGGGCTCAGTCATGGCCGTGCTCCAACCAGGTCATGGGCGAGGTGTCGGCGTGGGGCAGGCCGAGGCGATCCAGGGCGTCATGCCAATCACCCAGGCGATCGGCGTCCAGCGGCTCGCCTGGGAGGGCCTGGAGCAGCCAGATGCGTGTGGCCCCTGCGTTACGTGCCAGTTCGGCCAGCAGTGCGAGGCTGCCACGGTCAGGCGAGCGACGGGGGTCGCAGGCGATGGCCAGGCGGGCTGGCGGGAAGCGGCTCAGTTGCTCCAGCAGCTTGTTGCGCGATTCGCGGCTGTCCAGCACGCCCGCGTTGGCCACGGTCTTGGGCAGAATGGGTGGCCAAGGACGCTGGTCATCCAGCTCCAGGCCGACCAGCAGGGCGCCGCCATCCTGAACGCCCAATTGGCCGGCCCGGAACTCGGGCAGGGCGTGAGGCGCGGCGTCCTGCACGCCGAGCCGTTCGCTGCTGGGCATCAACACATCGCGCAGGTGGCTGTAGCCGGGCAGGTTCAGGTCCAGCTTCAAACGCGCGCGACCCTGATGCCAGTGCCACAGGCAGAGCAGGGCGAGCAACAGGCGCGGCAGCAAGCCGTACACCAGCACCACGCCAAGCAACCAGCTGGCCCAGGCCTGGCGTGCCAGGTCGAGCGCGGGCAGGGTGTCGCCGCTGGCGCGGATCAGGGCTTCATCGGGCACCGCGAAGCCCAGTAACGAAGGCAGAGCGCCGAGGGTCTGGGTCAGATGGATGAACGGTTCTGCGGCGAGCAGGGTGGTTTCCCAGACGAAGCCGTAGCGCCGGGTGGCCAGCAACGCCAGAAGCATGCCCACTGCGGCGACCATTGCCAGCAGCCACAGGCCATGCACCAGCGCGCCGAGCAGCCAGCGGTTGAGCCGTTGGCGTTGTAGCATCACCAGCAAGGCGGGGGCCAGGTGCGCGGCCTGCGCATCGCGGGCCAGTCGTTCGCTGAGCCATAGCCACAGACGGCCAAGGCCTGTGTCGTGCTCGCCGGCCAGCAACAGCCCGGCGGCCCATCCCAGCAGCATCAGCAGGTTCAGCCCCAGCAGGCTGCCCAGGGCCCAGAACACATTCACCGGGCGCTGCCCGTCGCCCAGGGCCGCCAGCCCCAGGCCGGCGCCGCTGAGAACGGCCAGTACCATCAGGGCCAGCAGGGCCAGGCGCGCGCCCTGTTTCCAATGGCGCAGGGCGTGGGTCATACCATCGCGTTCGGCCAGCCACAGCGCGCGCGTTTCGATGCGCGCCGCCAGGTCGCCACCTTGTTGGCGGGCGCGGCGGTTGGCTTCCTGATCCTCCAGGGGGCCGGCCTGTTCCTCGCGCAGGCGCACCGCTTCGGTAAGCCAGCGTTTGTCGAATAGGGTGGGTGCAGTCACGAGCTCTTCCATTGCACAAGTCAGGGCAAAGCATAACCCAGGCGTCGGGTGCTATCCTCGCCACCATGAATACATCACTCCCCCTCAGCCTGATCGCGGCACTCGCCGAGAACCGTGTGATCGGCATCGACAACACCATGCCCTGGCACCTGCCGGGGGACTTCAAGTACTTCAAGGCCACCACCCTGGGCAAGCCCATCATCATGGGGCGCAAGACCTGGGATTCGCTGGGCCGCCCCTTGCCGGGGCGCCTGAACATCGTGGTCAGCCGCCAGCCGGGCCTGCAATTGCAGGGCGCCGAGGTGTTTCCCTCGCTGGAGGCAGCTCGGGTACGGGCCGAGCAGTGGGCGCGGGAACAGGGCGTCGGCGAGCTTATGTTGATCGGCGGGGCGCAGTTGTACGGGCAAGCGCTGGAGAAGGGCTTGGTCAGCCGCATGTACCTGACCCGGGTGGAGCTATCGCCGGAGGGGGATGCGTGGTTCCCTGAGTTCGACAAGGCTCACTGGCGCTTGGTGTCGAGTGAGCCGCAGGCCGAGGAAGGCAAGCCTGCGTATCACTTCGAGGTGTGGGACAAGGTTTGAAACTACCGGGGCTGCTTTGCAGCCCTTCGCGGGTGAACCCGCTCCCGCAAGGATCACCACCAACCCTGTGGGCGCAGATTTACCCGCGAAGCAGTCGCCACGGAGCTAGGAATGGCTCAGCTCGGCATGGGCATCATCGGCCAGCACCTGCTGGTCGGTCTGCTTGAGCAACTGGCTGGTGACTACGCCTGCCGTCATGGAGCCGTTCACGTTCAATGCAGTGCGACCCATGTCGATCAGCGGCTCCACGGAAATCAGCAACGCGACCAGCTCCACCGGCAGGCCCATGGCGGGCAGCACGATCAGCGCAGCGAAGGTCGCGCCGCCGCCCACACCGGCTACACCTGCCGAGCTGAGGGTGACGATGGCCACCAAGGTGGCGATCCACAGTGGGTCGAAGGTATCGATGCCCACCGCAGGCGCGACCATCACCGCCAGCATGGCCGGGTACAGGCCGGCACAGCCGTTCTGGCCGATGGTGGCGCCGAACGAGGCGCTGAAGCTGGCGATGGACGGCGGAACGCCCAGGCGCCGGGTCTGCGCTTCGATGTTCAGCGGGATGCTCGCTGCGCTCGAGCGGCTGGTGAAGGCGAAGGTGAGCACGGGCCAGACCTTGCGCAGAAAGCGCAGCGGGCTGACGCCGGTCGCGGCCAGGATCACGCCATGCACCACGAACATCAGGCCCAGGCCCAGGTACGACACCACCACGAAGCTGCCCAGCTTGAGGATGTCCTCGAGGTTGGAGCCGGCGACCACCTTGGCCATCAGCGCCAGCACGCCGTAGGGAGTGAGCTTCATCACCAGGCGCACCAGGCGCATCACCCAGGCCTGCAGGGTATCGATGGCCGCCAAGGCGCGGTTGCCCTTGTCGGCGTCGTCCTTGATCAGTTGCAAGGCAGCCAGGCCCAGGAACACAGCGAAGATGACCACGCTGATGATCGAGGTCGGCTTGGCCCGCGCCAGGTCACCCACCGGGTTGGTGGGGATGAACGACAGCAGCAATTGCGGGATGTTGAGGTCGGCGACCTTGCCCGCGTAGTCGCTGTGGATGGTTTGCAGCCGCGCGGTTTCCTGGGCGCCGGCCACCAGGCCGTCGGCGCTCAGGCCGAAGAGGTTGGTCAGGGTGATGCCGATCAGCGCCGCGATCGCGGTGGTCAGCAACAGGATGCCGATGCTCAGCACGCTGATCCGGCCCAGGGACGATGCGTTGTGCAGGCGAGCCACGGCGCTGAGGATCGAGGCGAAGATCAGCGGCATCACGATCATCTGCAACAGGCCCACGTAACCGTTGCCGACCAGGTCGAGCCAGGCGATCGTCGCCTTGAGTACCGGATGGCCCGCGCCATAGAGCGTGTGTAGCACCAGACCGAACGATACGCCCAGCACCAGGCCGAGCAGGACTTTCCGGGCCAGGCTCCAGTCGGTACGGCGGGTTTGCGAAAGGCCCAGTAACAAGACCACGAAGGCCAGCAGGTTGAGTGACAACGGCAGGTTCATTGAAGCTCCAGGGTAAAGCACAAGAGGCATCGCCTCTGATTGAGCGATTGCGAACGCAAATGCTAACAGCCTGAAAACAAACGAATTTATACCCAAATCGAATGTGCTTAGTCGTTTCTGGAATATAAAGGCGTCGCACCTGGAACATCACGTGGCGCGTGGAGAAGGTTCGACGTCGCTGTCGGGCCCTTGTAGTGGCGGGGGTTTGTCTAGCGTTGCAGGTCCACTGTTCAGGAGAACTTGCAATGAAGTCTGCTCCGAAAGTACTCGCGGCGGGCCTGGCCCTGCTGCTGAGCGTCGAGACCTGGGCCACCGAGCTCAAGCACTGGCCCGCAGAGGCCGCCAAGCAGTTGGACAGCATGATCGCCGCCAATGCCAACAAAGGTAACTACGCGGTGTTCGACATGGACAACACCAGTTACCGCTTCGACCTGGAAGAGTCCCTGCTGCCGTTCATGGAAAACAAAGGGCTGATCACCCGCGACAAGCTCGACCCCTCCCTGAAGCTGATCCCGTTCAAGGACACCGCTGATCACAAGGAGAGCCTGTTCAGTTACTACTACCGCCTCTGCGAAATCGACGACATGGTCTGCTATCCCTGGGTGGCCCAGGTGTTTTCAGGCTTCACCCTCAAGGAACTGAAGGTGCAAGTCGATGAGCTGATGGCCTCCGGCAAGCCGATCCCGACCACCTATTACGACGGCGACCAGGTCAAGCAGATGGAGGTGCAGCCGCCGAAGGTCTTCACCGGGCAGACAGAGCTGTACAACAAGCTGATGGAAAACGGGATCGACGTGTACGTGATCTCCGCAGCGTCCGAGGACTTGGTGCGCATGGTCGCCTCGGACCCCAAGTACGGCTACAACGTCAAACCGCAAAACGTGATTGGCGTCAGTCTGTTGCTAAAGAACCGCACCACCGGGCAGTTGACCACGCCTCGCAAGCAGATCAGCGAAGGCAACTACGACGCCAAGGCCAATCAGGAGCTGGAGCTGACACCCTACCTGTGGACTCCGGCCACCTGGATGGCAGGTAAACAGGCCGCCATCCTCACCTACATCGACGAATGGAAAAAGCCCGTGCTGGTCGGCGGCGACACCCCCACCAGCGATGGCTACATGCAGTTTCACAGCGTCGATGTGAACAAGGGCGGCATCCATCTATGGGTCAACCGCAAGGCCAAGTACATGGACCAGATGAACGGGATGATCGCCAAGAACGCAGCGGCCCAGGCCAAGGAAGGGCTGCCGGTGACGGCGGACAAGAACTGGGTGATCGTGACGCCGGAGCAGATTCAGTAGCTCCTGTGTTGCTTGATTGGATTCGCGGTTAAACCCGCTCCCACAAAAAAACCGGCGCACGGGGCGCCGGTTTTTTTATGCCTTCAGGCCTTAAAGCCCTTCGAGCATCGCCTT
Source organism: Pseudomonas guariconensis (assembly GCF_900102675.1). Taxonomy (GTDB): domain Bacteria; phylum Pseudomonadota; class Gammaproteobacteria; order Pseudomonadales; family Pseudomonadaceae; genus Aquipseudomonas; species Aquipseudomonas guariconensis. Next base: position 402,593 of record NZ_FMYX01000002.1, on the reverse strand, counting down.
GTTGCGCACAGCGCCTTTATCGGCGCTGGTGGCCAGCAGGGCGTAGGCCTTCAAGGCGGTGGTCACCTTGCGTGGGCGGGCTTCGGCAGGCTTCCAGCCTTTCTTGTCCTGCTCGATGCGACGGTGCGCCAGTTCCTCGTCGCTGACCAACAGGTTGATGGTGCGGTTAGGGATGTCGATGAGGATCTTGTCGCCGTCGCGCACCAGGCCGATGGCGCCGCCTGCAGCGGCTTCCGGCGAGGCGTGGCCGATCGACAGGCCCGAGGTGCCGCCAGAGAAGCGGCCGTCGGTGAGCAGGGCGCACGCTTTGCCCAGGCCCTTGGACTTGAGGTACGAAGTCGGGTACAGCATCTCCTGCATGCCCGGACCGCCTTTGGGGCCTTCATAGCGAATGATCACCACATCGCCGGCCTTCACTTCGTCGGCCAGGATGCCGCGCACGGCGCTGTCCTGGCTTTCGAAGATCTTCGCGTTGCCTTCGAACACCAGGATCGAGTCGTCGACACCGGCGGTCTTCACCACGCAGCCGTCCAGGGCAATGTTGCCGTACAGCACCGCCAGGCCACCTTCCTGGGAGTAGGCGTGCTCGACGCTGCGGATGCAGCCTTCGGCGCGGTCGGCGTCCAGGGTGTCCCAACGGGTCGATTGGCTGAAGGCGGTCTGGGTCGGGATGCCGGCAGGGCCTGCCTTGAAGAAGGTGTGTACCGCTTCGTCATCGGTTTGGGTGATGTCCCACTTGGCGATGGCTTCTTCCATGCTGCGGCTGTGCACGGTCGGCAGGTCGGTGTGCAGCAGGCCGCCGCGGGCCAGTTCGCCGAGGATGCTGATGATGCCGCCGGCGCGGTGCACGTCTTCCATGTGGTACTTCTGGATGTTCGGCGCCACCTTGCACAACTGCGGGACTTTACGCGACAGGCGATCGATGTCGCGCAGGTCGAAGTCCACCTCCGCTTCCTGGGCGGCGGCCAGCAGGTGCAGGATGGTGTTGGTCGAGCCGCCCATGGCGATGTCCAGGGTCATGGCGTTCTCGAACGCCTTGAAGCTGGCGATGCTGCGCGGCAGGACGGACGTGTCGTTCTCGCCGTAGTAGCGTTTGCACAGCTCGACGATGGTGCGGCCAGCGGTCAGGAACAGCTGTTCGCGGTCGGCGTGGGTGGCCAGGGTGGAGCCGTTGCCCGGCAGGGCGAGGCCCAGGGCTTCGGTCAGGCAGTTCATCGAGTTGGCGGTGAACATGCCGGAGCACGAACCGCAGGTCGGGCAGGCGCTACGCTCGTACTCGGCGACTTTCTCGTCGCTGGCGCTGGAGTCGGCGGCGATGACCATGGCGTCGACCAGATCCAGGCCATGGCTGGCCAGCTTGGTCTTGCCGGCTTCCATCGGGCCACCGGAGACGAAGATCACCGGGATGTTCAGGCGCAGGGCGGCCATCAGCATGCCGGGGGTGATCTTGTCGCAGTTGGAGATGCACACGATGGCGTCGGCGCAGTGGGCATTGACCATGTATTCCACGGCGTCGGCGATGATCTCGCGGCTCGGCAGGGAGTACAGCATGCCGTCATGGCCCATGGCGATGCCGTCGTCGACCGCGATGGTGTTGAATTCCTTGGCCACGCCTCCGGCGCGTTCGATTTCGCGGGCGACCAGCTGGCCCAGGTCCTTCAGGTGCACGTGGCCTGGGACGAACTGGGTGAACGAGTTGGCGATGGCGATGATCGGTTTCTTGAAGTCTTCGTCCTTCATCCCGGTGGCGCGCCACAGGGCACGAGCGCCGGCCATGTTGCGGCCCTGGGTGGAAGTCTTGGAACGATAATCAGGCATGAAGCACTCCTGGCGGCTTAATCAGGTCACAAAATGGGGAGTGAGCTTGTCTTTCCTTTGCGCCGAAGGCCGGTTGCCGCTGGCACGGATGAGGCCGAAAGCGTCACGGGATCGCCGTGTGCTCGACCAGAGCTCATAAACCCGCCGGGGATGTCTGGCGATGAATAGGCCGATTCTACACCGCTGGCGCGGCGAGGGAATGGTTCAGGTACAGGTGGTACGTTTTGAGCTTGGAGCTACGAGCTTGGAACTACAAGCTGCAAGACGGGTGCGGTGAGGCTACCCTCTTGCAGCTTGCAACGGTCAGCTGTTGGGCAGCAGGCGGCAGGTGATGCTCTTGATGTAGCGGGTCTCGGGGATCGCTGGGTGCACGGGGTGGTCTGGGCCTTGGCCGCCGCGCTCGAGCAACTGCAGGTTGCGGTCCAGGTGGCGGGCGCTGGTCAGCAGGATGTTGTGCAGGTCGTCCTCGGGCAGGTGCATCGAGCAGGAGGCGCTGACCAGGATGCCATCCTTGGTGAGCATGCGCATGGCTTGCTCGTTCAGGCGACGATAGGCAGCCTCGCCGTTTTTCAGGTCCTTCTTGCGTTTGATGAAGGCGGGTGGGTCGGCAATGATCACGTCGAAGCGTTCCTCGGCGGCCTTGAGCTCGCGCAGGGCCTCGAACACGTCGCCTTCGATGCAGGTCAGCTTCTCGCTGATACCGTTGAGCGCTGCGTTGCGCTCGACGCCGTCGAGGGCGAAGCCCGAGGCATCGACGCAGAACACTTCGCTGGCGCCGAACACACCGGCCTGCACGCCCCAGCCACCGATGTAGCTGAACAGGTCCAGTACACGCTTGCCCTTGACGTAGGGGGCCAGGCGCGCGCGGTTCATGCGATGGTCGTAGAACCAGCCGGTCTTCTGGCCATCACGCACAGGCGCTTCGAACTTCACGCCGTTCTCCTGTAGCGGGACCCAGTCCGGGACTTCCCCGTAGACCGTCTCGACATAACGTTCCAGACCTTCGGCATCACGGGCGGCGGAGTCGTTCTTGAACAGGATGCCGCTGGGCTTGAGCACCTGCACCAAGGCGGCGATCACATCGTCCTTGTGCGCCTCCATGGTGGCCGAGGCCAGTTGGACCACCAGCATGTCGTAGAAGCGGTCCACCACCAGGCCCGGCAGCAGGTCGGAATCGCCGTAGACCAGGCGGTAGCAGGGCTGGTCGAACAGACGCTCGCGCAGGGAAAGGGCCACATTGAGGCGGTGAACCAGCAGCGACTTGTCCAGGGGCAGCTTGGCGTCACGGGACAGCAGCCGTGCGCAGATGAGGTTGTTCGGGCTCATGGCCACCACGCCCAAGGGCTTGCCGTTGGCGGCTTCGAGGATGGCCTGCTGACCGGCCTTCAGGCCTTGCAGCGGGGTTGCGGCAACATCGACTTCATTGCTGTAGACCCACAGGTGGCCGGCGCGCAGGCGGCGGTCGGCATTGGCTTTGAGGCGAAGGCTGGGCAGGGACATGACGTCGCTCCGGGAAAAAAGAGCGGGATTATAGCGTGTTGGCCATACGCTGAGCGTTGCCCCGTCGGTTTTCCGCTGCCCGGACAAGCGCTTTTTCGGGTCAACCCCTCCCACAGGGTTCAGTGGTGCCCAGCGACACCGCTTAGCCTGTGGGTACGGGGTTGCCCGCGTCTCAGGCCAGCGCCTTGACCAGCTGTTCGCTGAATGCCGGAATGTCGTCGGGCTTGCGGCTGGTGATCAGGTTGCCATCGACCACCACTTCTTCGTCGACCCACTCGCCGCCAGCGTTGCGGATGTCGTCCTGCAGGGTCTTGTAACTGGTCAACCGGCGCCCCTTGGCCAGGCCACAAGAGACCAGCAGCCAGGCGCCATGGCAGATCACGGCGAGCGGCCTGCGGGCCGAATCATGGCTTTTCACCAGCTTCTGGGCAGCCGGGATGATCCGGATGGTATCGGAGTTCTGCACCCCGCCTGGCAGCACCAGGGCGTCGTACAGGTCCAGGCTGGCGCCTTCGAAGGTGGCGTCCACGGCGAACTCATCAGCGGGCTTGTCATGGTTCCAGCCGCGCACCGTGCCTTCCTTGTCGCTCAGGATATCGACCACCGCGCCGTTGCGTTCCAAGGCCTCGCGTGGGCCGGTCAATTCCACCTGCTCGAAGCCATCGGTGACCAAGAAAGCCACGCGCTTGCCGTTCAGTATTGCACTCATGGGAGGTTCTCCTTTGAGGGTGGGTCTTGAGAGTGCAGGCCAGTGGCGTGGGGGAAAGTTCCGGCGCAGTGCGCCAGTGGTGGGTGCCCTGCCGGGCGGAGGACGGTAGAATTCGCCGTCCTCAATGTATGTGTGCACCATGTCCCAGGAACTCAGCCCCGAACAGATCCAGCAGGTCCTGCAAGGAATCAGCATCGCGCCGCAACCGCAGATCATGGTCGATCTGCAGTTCGAGCAGTACATGCCAGACCCGGACCTGGACACCATCTGCCGGCTGATCGCCCAGGATCCGGGGCTCTCGGGGGCCTTGCTCAAACTGGTGAATTCCCCGCACTTCGGGCTGGCCGACAAGGTCGGTTCGATCCAGCGCGCCGTGGCGCTGTTGGGCAGCGGTTCGATCATCAACCTGATCAACGCCTTGTCGATCAAGGGCGAGATGAGCGATGAAACCATCGTCACGCTCAATCGCTTCTGGGACACCGCCCAGGACGTGGCCATGACCTGCCTGACCCTGGCCAGGCACACCGACATCCCGGCCGTGGACGAGGCCTATACCCTGGGCTTGTTCCATGATTGCGGCGTGCCGCTGATGCTCAAGCGCTTCCCCGACTACATGAGCGTGCTGGAAACCGCCTATGCCCAGGCCAGCGAGCAGACGCGGGTGGTGGACACCGAAAACCGCATGTTCAACACCAACCATTCGGTGGTGGGTTACTACACCGCCAAGTCCTGGCGCCTGCCGGAGCACATCACGGCGGCCATCGCCAATCATCACAATGCCCTGGCAGTGTTTCGCGACGACGCTTCGGGCGATACTCGACTGAAGAACCTGCTCGCGGTGCTGAAGATGGCCGAGCACATCTGCGCCTCTTACCGGGTACTGGGCAACCAGGCCGAAGACCATGAGTGGCAGGTGGTCGGGCCCTTGGTGCTCGACTACATCGGCCTGTCGGAGTACGACTTCGAGCACCTCAAGCAAACCATTCGCGAATTGGGCGGACACTGAAAGACCATGCCGGAACTACCTGAAGTCGAGACTACCCGGCGCGGTATCGCGCCTTACCTGGAAGGTCAGCGGGTCAGCCGCGTGGTGGTGCGTGACCGGCGCCTGCGCTGGCCGATCCCTGAGGACCTGGATGTGCGTCTTTCCGGGCAGCGCATCCTCACCGTTGAGCGGCGCGCCAAATACCTGTTGATCAATGCCGAGGTCGGCACCTTGATCAGCCACCTGGGCATGTCGGGCAACCTGCGCCTGGTGGAGCAGGGCTTGCCGGTGGGCAAGCACGAGCACGTAGACATCGAACTGGAATCGGGGCTAGCCCTGCGCTACACCGACCCGCGTCGTTTCGGCGCGATGCTTTGGAGCCTGGACCCGTTCAATCATGAGTTGCTCATGCGTCTGGGGCCGGAGCCGCTGACCGACCTGTTCGATGGCGAGCGGTTGTTCCAGTTATCCCGCGGGCGGAGCATGGCGATCAAGCCGTTCATCATGGATAACGCCGTGGTGGTGGGGGTGGGTAACATCTACGCTACCGAGGCGCTGTTCGCGGCCGGCATCGACCCGCGGCGCGAGGCCGGCGGCGTCTCTCGGGCGCGTTATGTGAGGCTGGCGATCGAGATCAAGCGGGTGCTGGCAGCGGCGATCGAGCAGGGCGGCACGACGCTGCGCGACTTCATCGGAGGCGACGGGCAGCCGGGATACTTCCAGCAGGAGTTGTTCGTGTATGGGCGCGGGGAACAGCCATGCAAGGTCTGCGGCACGACGCTCAGGGAAGTGAAGCTGGGGCAGCGGGCCAGCGTGTACTGCCCGCGCTGCCAGCGCTGATCATGATTGGGATCGCCTCATGGGCCTTCGCGGGTAAACCCGTCGCCACAGGTTACTGGTGGTCTTAAGAGCACCGCAGAATCTGTGGGTGCGGGTTCACCCGCGAAGAAGTGCGAAACCCTTGCCGAGCGCTTCAAGCCTTGCCGGTGATCCGCTTGTACTTTTCCATCAGCTCGTCGTGGGTCTCCGGGTGAGCTTCATCCAGAGGGATGCAGTCGACCGGGCAGACCTGCTGGCACTGCGGCTCGTCGTAATGACCTACGCACTGGGTGCACAGGTTCGGGTCGATCACATAGATCTCTTCGCCTTGGGAGATAGCGGCGTTCGGGCACTCGGGTTCGCAGACGTCGCAGTTGATGCAATCGTCGGTGATGATCAGGGACATGGGGGCTCCGGCCGGGGCTATTGGCCCGGGCATGTATCAAACCAGTGGGCACAATTGTGCCGCATTCGCGCCCGCAGTGCACGCTGGCGCGATGATCAGGCGGTGGGTGTCACTTCTTGAAGCGTAGGGTCAGCGCCTCGGCGACCACCGGGTGGACGAATTTGCTGATGTCGCCACCCAGGGCGGCGATTTCCCGGACCAGGGTCGAGGAAATGAACGAGTAGCGCTCCGACGGCGTCAGGAACAGGCTTTCGACGTCCGGCGCCAGTTGCCGGTTCATGTTGGCCAGCTGGAACTCGTACTCGAAGTCCGAGACTGCACGCAGGCCGCGCAGGAAGACATTGGCACCTTGCTCCTTGGCGAAATGCGCCAGCAGGCTCGAGAAACCGATGACCTCGACATTGGGCAGGTGCTTGGTGACCTCACGGGCCAGCTCCACGCGTTGCTCCAGCGGGAACAGCGGGTTTTTCTTCGGGCTGGCGGCGACTGCGATGATCACGTGATCGAACAGACGCGAGGCGCGCTCGACCAGATCGCCGTGGCCTTTGGTAATGGGGTCGAAAGTACCCGGGTACAACACTCGGTTCATCGCGTCATCCTGGCTGGAGTGCGTTGGGGAGTCGGATGGTAGCGCAGCGACTGCTGCCCGGCCAAGTCGCACGGCCGAATGAGGGCACTATAGACAGCCAGGCCGTTCGTTGTCATGCGCCCCGTGCCAGGCGGGTGGCCAGGGCGTCGCTGAGCCGGGCGGCGAGGGCGTAGACCGACAGTTGCGGGTTGGCGCCAATACTGGTGGGGAACAGCGAGCCGTCGTGGATCGACAGGTTCTCCAACTGGTGGTGCCGCCCCAGGCTGTCGCACACCGCCTGGCGTGGATCCTCGCCAAGGGCGCAGCCGCCCATTACGTGGGCACTGCCCAGGCGCGTGCGAAACGGCTCCAGGCGCAATTCGTCGATCAACGCCTGCGCCTGGGGCAGGTCTGTGGTGTAGCGGGCATCGCTGTGCACCGGTATCACTTGGGTAGCGCCGGCGGCGAACTGGATGCGCGCCATGCTCAAGTAGGCCCGGCGCAGGCCATCGCGCAAGTAGTCGGTGATGGGATAATCGAGCACCGGCGAGCCGTCGCCGCGCAGCTCCACCTGGCCGCCCTGGCTCTCGGGGTGGAAACCATCGCGCAGCAACGCCAGCATGACATGGGTATGTGGCAACGCGGCCATGCGCCGGGCGCTTTCTTGGCCATGGGCGCCCAGCAGCGTGCTTGCCAGCGCCGGATGCAGCGGGGGCACTTCGAGTTTGAAGCCGATCGGCCCATCGACGCCGTCGCGCCACTGGAATTGGTCGCTGTAGATGGACTGAGGCGCGCCATAGAACGGATCGATGCGCTCATCGAACAAGGCCGCGCTGAAATTGACCAGGTGCAGGAAGGTGCGCTTGCCCAGCCGTCGGTGCGGGTCGGGCGCCTCGGAGCGCAGCAGCAGGGCTGGGCTGTTGATGCCGCCGCCAGCCAGTACATAATGCCGTGCGCGGATCCGTACCTGGTACCCGGTCGGCTCCACGGCCCGGCGGTCCAGGGCCTGGCACAGCAGTTGGGTGATGCGCCTGCCGTCATGTTCGAATCGCTGCGCACGGGCCAGATAGAGCAGCTCGCCGTGGTTGTCGAGGGTGGTGGGAATGCTGGTCACCAGCATCGATTGCTTGGCGTTGACCGGGCAACCCATGCCGCAGTAGCCCAAATTCCAGCAGCCGCGCACATTGCGCGGAATCACTGCCCAGCGGTAGCCGAGCACTTCGCAGCCCCGGCGCAGCACGTCGTTGTTGGGGTTAGGCGGCAGGGCCCAGGGGCTGATGCCCAGGCGTTGCTCGATACGCTCGAACCAAGGGCGCAGGTCTTCGCTGGCGAGCCCTTTGACGCCGTGCTCCCGGGCCCAGTGCTCGAGGGTTTGCTCAGGGGTGCGGAAACTGGAGGTCCAGTTGACCAAGGTGGTACCGCCCACGGCGCGCCCTTGGAGGATGGTGATGGCGCCATCCTTGCTCATGCGCCCGAGCCCTTCCTGGTACAACTGGGCGTAGGCCTCGTTTTCCTGCAGGTGGAAATCGCTGCTGGTCTTGAGCGGGCCTTCCTCGATCAACAGCACCTTGAAGCCTGCGGCGCTGAGCAGCTCTGCGCTGGTGGCGCCGCCAGCACCACTGCCAATCACGGCGATGTCGGCCTCCAGCGTCAGGTCCTGGTCCAGACGCGAACCATCGTAGGTGATCCAGCCTCGGGCGAGGCCTTGGCGAAACGGGTCGGCGACAGGCATGGGCAAGCCTCTTAGTCAGATCTTCGGTGGGCCGGGATAGCCGCAGGCCGCCCAGGCCTCGGGGCGTTCGTACCAGGCCATGAGCAGCAGTTGCAGCAGCGAGGCGTGGCCCATGCGCAGCATGTCCAGCGAACTGTCGCGCCAGCGTCGCAGGAAGGTGTTCACCTGGGCGCTGCTGGCGTTTTCCCAACTGCCCCAGATGCCCGTCAATGGTCCACGGGTCAGCGGCAGGCTGAGCACGTCGAACAACTGGCGGGTGAGTTTGAGCATTTCAGGCGAGAGCGCTGCCAGCTTGTGATCCAGGCTGTGCAGTACCAGTGCGTCGCTGGCCTGAGTGCCGGCGAGCACCACCGGAATCACCGCAGCCAGCATCGGCAAGTCGTCTTCGCGTAGCACCGAGAAACCTGCAGCGGATGTCTGCGGCGCACAGCCGACCAGGCTGGCAGTGCTCAAGAAAACGCTGGCACCCAGGCTGAACCGAAGCAGGTCTCGGCGGTGCATGGCATCCCCTCGCTCAACGGATGAACAGCTTGAAAATCAGACGCTGCAAGGCTTTGCCATAAGGAGGGTAGATCAGCCGGGCGGTGTTGAGGCGTTGCTTGGCCAACACCGCCTTGGCCTTGCTGAAGGTCAGGAAGCCTTCATGACCATGGTAGTGGCCCATGCCCGAGGGGCCGACGCCGCCAAAGGGAAGATCATCTTGGGCCACATGCAAGAGCGTGTCGTTCAGGCACACGCCGCCGGAATGGGTGTTGCGCAGCACGTGGGCCTGCTCGGCGCGGTCGTAGCCGAAGTAGTACAGCGCCAGGGGCCTCGGGCGCTGGTTGATGTAGGCCAGGGCCTGATCGAGGTTGTCGTATGGCACCAGGGGCAGCAAGGGGCCGAAGATCTCGTCCTGCATCACCTGCATGTCGTCATTCACCGCCATCAGCACGTGAGGGGGCAGGCGACGACCCTGGCGGGGCTCGTCGGCATACAGGTCGAGCACCCGGGCGCCCTTGTCGCGGGCATCGGTGAGCAGCCGCTCCAGGCGTTGCAGTTGCCGGGTGTTGATGATGGCGCTGTAGTCGGGGTTGTCGGCGATGCGCGGGTACAGACGGCGCATGGCGCGTTGGTAGGCTTCGGCGAAGGCGTCGAGGCGCTCGCGAGGAACCAGCACATAGTCAGGGGCGACGCAGGTCTGGCCGGCATTGAGACCTTTGCCGAAAGCGATGCGCTCGGCGGCGGTTTCCAGCGGCACACTGGCGCAGACGATGGCCGGCGACTTGCCGCCCAGTTCCAGGGTCACCGGGGTGAGGTTGGTGGCGGCAGCCAGCATGACTTGTCGACCCACGCTGGTGGACCCGGTGAACAGCAGGTGGTCGAAAGGCAGGCGCGCGAAGGCCTGGCCGACTTCGACCTCGCCGAGCACGACGCTGACCAAGTCCGCCGGGAACACGCGCTCGAGCAGGGTCTTGAGAGCCTTCCCGCTGGCCGGTGAGGCCTCGCTGAGCTTGAGCATCACCCGGTTGCCGGCGGCCAAGGCGCAGGTCAACGGCCCGATCGCCAGTAACAAGGGGTAGTTCCACGGCACGATGACCCCGACCACGCCCAGCGGTTGATAAAGCACCTGGGCGCTGGCCGGTTGGAAGGCCAGGCCGACCGTGCGTCGCGAAGGTTTCATCCAGCGTTGCAGGTGACGCTCGGCGTGACGCAGGCCTTGGATCGACGGCATCAGCTCGGCGAGCAGGGTTTCGTCGGCGCTGCGGCCATCGAAGTCTCGGTCGATCGCCTCGATCAGCGATTGCTGGTTTTGCAGCAGCGCTTCGCGCAGGCTCCGGAGCCATTGCCGACGTTGGGCCGCCGGCGGCATGGGATTGTTTGCGAAGGCTTGGCGCTGGGCATCGAACAACGCGGGCAGGTCGAGGTCGGAATGCACTGGAAGCTGAGTGATCGGCGAGGTCATGGCTGCTCCGCTGGGGTGCTCGGTGGCTAGAGCATATACTCTAATCCGTTGCCTGGACATTCAATTAAGGTGTGCCGTCTTGAAAATTTACCGACAGCGCGGACTCGTCTGCCTGCCGTCCACCCTGGCGGACTTTTCGCAGGTAAACCCATTCCCACGGACCCCCGCGCCCGCAGCACCGTGCATTGCCTGGTCGATACGCCGTAAGATGAACCATCAACGAACCTGGAGCTGAGCATGGCCCCGCGCATGAAGACTCGCGAGCGCATCGTGCAGAACAGCCTGGAGCTGTTCAATCAACAGGGCGAACGTAGCGTCAGCACCAACCACATCGCCGCGCACATGGAAATTTCGCCCGGCAACCTCTACTACCACTTCCCCAACAAGCAGGCGATCATCGCCGTGCTCTTCAACCAATACGAAGAGCTGGTAGACAGCTTCCTGCGTCCGCCACAGGGGCGTGTCGCCACGGTCGAGGACAAACGTTTCTACCTCAAGGCCTTGCTGGCGGCCATGTGGAACTACCGATTCCTGCACCGGGACCTCGAGCACCTGCTCGACAGCGACCCGGAACTGGCTGCCCGTTACCGCCGTTTTTCCCAGCGTTGCCTGCAGCAGGGCCAGGCGATCTACCGGGGCTTCGTCGATGCTGGCATTCTTGCGATGGATGCCGCGCAGGTCGAATCGTTGACCATCAATGCCTGGATCGTGCTGACATCCTGGGTACGTTTTCTCAGTACTACACGCGAACATTCCGCGCATCTGGGAGAAGAAGCCTTCAAGCGTGGTGTCTACCAGGTGCTGGTGCTCGAACTGGGCTTCGTCACTGCCAGCGCGCGTGCCGCCGTGGATGCCCTCTGCGAGGAGTTCCACGTTCCGTTCAACCAGGCCCTGGAGCAGTGACCCCGGGCTTTCGTGCTATCGATCAGGAGATTGTCATGCCTCTTGCGCAATTGATCACCCCAACGCAGCTGGCCGAGCGCCTGGGCGCGCCTGGGTTGGTGATCCTCGACTGTCGCTTTGCCCTGGAAGATGTGGACTACGGCCAACGCAGCTACGCCCTCGGGCATATCGCCGGCGCGCACTTCGCGGATCTGGAGCGAGACCTGAGCGGGCCGGTGGTCAAGGGCGTGACGGGCCGTCACCCGTTGCCGGATCCGCAACGGCTGGTCGAGCGCCTGCGTGAGTGGGGGATGGACAACGACAGTCAGGTGGTGCTTTACGACGACGGCCCGGGCGCCTTCGCTGCCCGCGCCTGGTGGCTGCTGGCCTGGCTGGGCAAGCGCGAGGGGGTGTCGATTCTCGACGGAGGCCTGAAGGCCTGGCACGCCGCGCATCAGCCGCTGAGCCTGGACCCTCCGGCCAAGCGTGAGGGCACCTTCACCGGTGCGCCGGACATGAAACTGGTGATCGACGCCGAGCATCTGGCCAAGGGGTTGGGCAATCCAGAAATGACTCTGATCGATGCCCGTGGCCTGCCGCGTTTTCGCGGTGAGGTCGAGCCGATCGACCCAGTGGCCGGGCATATTCCCGGGGCTCAGTGCGCGGCCTTCACCGACAACTTGGGGCCGGATGGACACTTTTTGCCGGCCGAACAGCTCAAGCAGCGTTTTGCCCAGAAACTGGCAGGGCGGGCGCCAGAACAGGTGGTGGCCTACTGCGGATCGGGCGTGACCGCCTGCCACAACTTGTTCGCCCTGGCATTGGCGGGGTACCCGCTAGGCAGACTCTACGCCGGGTCGTGGAGCGAGTGGATCAACGATCCTGGCCACGGTGTGGCAACCGGTGATTGACGCCACCTGAGGAAAGCGGGGGCGTGATACAGGCCAATCCCTTCGACGATCAAGCCCCCTGCACCAACCACTGCGGAATCCTGCGCTCCAGGTAATACCCTGGATTGCGCAGGCTCCCTTCCACGAAGCCCACATGGCCACCTCTGCTGTGCAGTTCCAGATGCGTGTCGCGCGCCAGTTCACTCGCAGTCGGCAGGCTATGGTCGAAGACGAAAGGGTCGTCGCTGGACTGGATGATCAGCGTCGGGGTGCGGTTTTCGCCCAGGTAGTAGCGACTCGACGAGCGCCGGTAGTAGTCGTAGGCATCGCTGAAGCCGTTCAGGGGCGCGGTGACCTTGCCGTCGAAGTCCCAGAAGTTGCGTAGGTTGCGCAATGACCCGAGCCGTTCCAGTTCGGCCAGCCGCTCCACATGGCCGTTGTCGCGAAAGTGCCGCTGTTTTCGTTGCACATAGGCCAGCAATTCGCGCATGAAATGCGCTTGGTAGACCTTCGAGAAACCCATCCCGATACGGTCTGCGCTTTGGTCCAGGCGAAACGGTACCGATACTGCGACTGCCGCTTGCAGTTGGCTGGCCGAGCCGCTTTCCCCCAAATACTTGAGCAACACATTGCCGCCCAGCGAATACCCCACCGCATAGAGCGGTGCCAAGGGTCGCTGGACACGCAAGTGACGGATGGTCTCGGCCAGATCCTCGCTGGCGCCGGAGTGGTAGCTGCGCGTCAACAGGTTGGGCTCGCCCGAGCAGCCTCGCCAGTTCACTGCGACACTGGCCCAGCTATGGGCCTGCAGGGCCTGCTGCAGGCCTTTGACATAGGGCGAGTGGGACGAGCCGGTCAGGCCATGGAGCACCAGGACCACGGGTGCGTTGACCTGATTGGGGCCAAGCCAGTCGAGGTCGAGAAAATCTCCGTCGGAAAGCCACATTCGCTCGCGGGTGCGATGCAACTCGGGCGTTTTACGCCAGAGCGGGCCCCACAAGGTTTGCAGATGCGGATTGGAGAGGCCGATGGCGGGCGTGAACTGGGCGATAGGACTTGGCATGCTGGACAACTCGTCATGTGCTCGCCTAGCTTGCCATGAAGCGCCTCTTCAGGGGTTGCCCTATACGCCTATGGTCGGTGGCTCGGGCAACGGCTGCTGATCGACGGCAGGGCCAAGGGTGGCGAAGAAAGCCTTTTTTATATCGAGCCAGCCCCGAGCGGCTTGTCGAATGCCCTCGGGTGTCAAGGCTGCGAGTTTCTCCTGGTAGCTCGCCAGATGATTGGCTGGCAGCCCCTGATGGCTGAATGCTGCCAACCCGTTTGCCAGCACCGCATTGTCGGCCATGCCACGCATCAGCTTGCCCGCCAGCTGGTTCAGGGCCAGGTCGCACTCGGCCTGGGTGGGCCCATGGGCGATGAAGCATTCAAGCACGTTCGATACCAGGACCCTGGAGGCATCCCGGTATTCAGGTGCGATATCCCAGCTCACCTGCCACAGGCATCCCGCATCCATCGGTTCTAATACAGCATAGATGCTGTAGGTCAGCGCGCGACGTGTGCGCAGCTCGGCGGTCAATCGGGACTCGAACCCCGCTCCCAGGATTTCAGTGGCCATGAGCAGGGCTGGGTAATCCTCGTCCTTTGGCCAGACATGCAGCGGGAGTGTCAGCAGCACCTGAGTGCTGGCGCCTGGACGCTCAAGATGCAGGGGACCAGCGGCAGATACTGGCAGCGCTGGCGGAGGCACGGCGGCCCACTGCTGCGGCAGTGCCTGGGTAAGATCGTTTACCAGCGCTTGGGCCTCTTCACGGGACAGATCGCCAACCAGGCCGATGTCGAGATTGTTGGCGGAGTAGGCTTGTCGATGGAAGGCGCGTACATCGTCTGGCGTCAGGGAGCCCAGCCCATCGAGTGTTCCGGCCAGTGGGGTGGCATAGGGATGACCTGCGAGCAATTGCTCCATCGTGGCGTCGAACAACCGTGCATGCAGAGGCTGGAGGCTGCTTTGCTGTGCACCGACAAGGCGCGCGCTGATCTTGGCGACATCTTCTGGGCGCAAGGCAGGCCGGGCGACCATCTCGGTGATCAAGCGCAAGGCGCAAGCGCGCAGGTCCGGCGTGTTCAGGCTGCGCAGCGTGACGATCGCGCAGTCTTGGGTCACCTGCCGGTTCATGACCGCGCCCAGACCCTCCAGTCGCTCGGTGAATTGGGTGGCGTTGAGCTCGGCAGTGCCTTGGTCCAGCGCGTACAGGGCCAGGGCTGCCAGACCGGGCGTATCGCCGTCCAGGGCGCTGCCAGCCTTGAAGCGCAGCACCAGGTCGAACATCGGCCGTTCGTGGGAAGCCAGAAAACGCACGCGAGTGCCTTCTTTCGTACGCCAATGCTGTACGTCGTGCTTCACGAGCGGGAACGGGTCAAGGTTCAGTGCCTGCGCCGATGCGAGGTTGGCCAGCGTCAGGGAGAGGTTGTCCGGCGCAAGAGGGTTGCAGGTTTCGGCGTTCGCCGAGGTGGAAGAGAGATCGTTCATGCTGGCACTCCGTGCTGCAGGTAGGTTGTCGTCAGACGCTCCCGCCTCAGGTATTCGCTGGCGACACGTTGCAGGGTGGCGCTGGTGAGGTCGCGGATGATTCGTGGCGCTTCATCGTGTAGCGCCGGATCCAGGCCGGCCGCGGCCGCATGGCCAATGAGCGTCGCCTGGTGCGCGAGGTCGTCCCGCTCGTAGAACTGCCTGGCCAGCAGGCGCAGCTTTGCACCTTCGAGCTCTGTTTCTGGTAGTGCAGCAGTTCGAAGCGTGTCGATCAGTTGCCATACCTCGGTAGCCGCCTGTTGGGCAGTGGCCCTGTCCGGGACCGTGGCGCTCGAGAGCGTCATCAGGGTGTCGCCCCGCACGTGGTGGTCATAGGAGAGTTGAGCGTATTTGAGGAGGCGTTTGTCACGCACCAGTTGGCTGTACAGCCGGGCACTGTAGCCAGTGCCCAGAATTTGGCAGAGCAAGCGCAGCGCCAGGACGGTTTCCTGAGAAGGGGCTGTGGCCTGGCTCGGGACGTTGAACGACATGAACAGGCCATCCACCAGCGTGGGCTGAACGAGCGTCTGGCTGCGTTCGGCAAGCACGCCTCTGTGCCGAGGAGCGGGTTTGGCATCAAGGGGGGCGGGTGGCAGGGCCGCGAAGTAAGTCTCTACCTGGTGACGCAGGACTTTGGGATCGACCGCGCCCGCGACCACCAAGGTCGCGTTGTTCGGTTGATACCACGTCTGATACCACGTCCGTACCGATGCCAGGCTCATCTCTTCGAGGTCGATCGAATATCCGAAGCTGGGCATGGCATAAGCGTTGTCCCCGTGGGCGAGCATTCGGTGCTGTTCGAATGCCAGCTGGATCGGCGAATTGTCCACTCTGAAGCGGCGTTCGTCGGCAACGGCTTTGACTTCCTGTTCGAATGCAGCCGGGTCCAGTGTGGCGTTCTTCATGGCATCGGCCATGAGTTCCAGAGCAACAGGCAGCCGGGAGGCAGGCAAGATCATCTCGAACGAAGTGGCGTCGTCATGGGTGGTGGCATTGGCCACACCGCCCAGGCGGGCGATCAATCGGGAGTACTGTCCAGCCGGGAGTTTACTGCTACCTTGGAAAACCAGGTGCTCGAGCAGGTGCGACAGATTCGAATGCCCCGGTGGCTCGTGGCTTGCGCCGATGTGGTACCACAACTGGACGGCTGCCAGTGGGGCGCTGTGGTTTTCATGCAGGTAGACCGATAAGCCGTTGTCGAGCCTGAAATGGTGCAAAGGGGCAGGCTTGGCTGATGCCAGTACGTCGAGACTGGCGCAACCTGTGTGGGCCTGATTAGGTGGAGTTGGGGAAGAAATCATCGCTGAAGTGCTCCTCATGGGCGATAAGCCGGAGCAGCTTCAGCGATAGAAAAGGTCCATCTGCGTTACATAAGTAGGCAGACCGTCGATTCAGCCCCGTTGCCAGAGCGCGTAATGCACCTGCCCGGTCTTTTTCTCCCGGTGCAAGCGCCAGTTGCCGGGCATCTGCAAGGTGGAAGGCGCCGCTTCGCTCTCGGTGTAAACCCAGGCGCTTTCGCTCAGCCACTGGCGGTCTTCAAGCAGGTTGCAGGTGTCGGCCAGCAGGTCCTGGTGGAAGGGCGGATCGAGGAACACTACGTCGAACTGTTGTTTGGCCGGGCCTTGCAGGTAGCGCAGGGCATCGGTCTGCAGGATCTGGCCACGCGGGCAGCGCAGCACTTCCAGGTTGTCCTTGAGGTTGGCGATGGCCGCTGGGTTGCTGTCCAGGGCGACGGCATCCTTGGCTCCCCGCGACAGGGCCTCGAGTACCAGGGCGCCGCTACCAGTGAAGGCATCCAGCACCAGAGCACCCTCGATATAGGGTGCCAACCAGTTGAACAGGGTCTCGCGGACGCGGTCCGGTGTCGGCCGCAGGCCTTCACCTTCCGGGACCGTCAGGCGGCGGCTGCGCCACTCGCCGGCGATGATGCGCAAGTGTCCTGGGCCCTTGCTCTGGGCCTGGCCCGGACGGGCAGGGGTCGATGGCTTGGCCATTAATGCTCCGGTATGCCGAGCGGCTGCTCGGCGGGTTTGTCAGTGGGCGGCGGCAGTGGTTTCTGCGCCACGGTCGGGCCGACGGTGACGATCACCAGCTTGTCCGCCGCCAGGTGCTTGTTCATGGCGGCCTTGACCTGCTCGACGGTCAAGGCCTGGGACTGCTGCATGAAGTCCTCGAGCCAGGTCAGCGGCAGGTTGTAGAAACCGATGGCGCCCAGTTGGCCGACGATGCTCGAGTTGCTGGCGTTCGACAGCGGGAAGCTGCCGGCCAGTTCGCGCTTGGCATCGTCCAGCTCTTGCTGGGTGGGGCCGGTCTTGAGGTAATCGGCGAGGATGTCCTGGACCAGCTTGAGCGTGCCTTCGCTCAGTTCGGCACGAGTCTGCAGATTGATCATGAACGGTCCGCGCACCTGCATGGGGCTGAAGGCCGAGTACACGCCGTAGGTCAGGCCGCGCTTCTCGCGTACTTCGCTCATCAGTCGTGTGCCGAAAGCGCCGCCGCCGAGGATCTGGTTGCCCAGGGACAGCGCCGGCCAGTCCGGATCCTGGCGGTCGATGCCCAACTGCGCCAGCATCAGGTGGGTCTGCTTGGACGGGAAGTCGATGTGGGTCAGGCCAGGCTTGGGTTCGGCCGGCTGAGCAGGCTTGGCCAGCGCCGGCCCCTTGGGCAGCGCGCTGGAGACCTGGGCGGCGATGGCTTCGGCCTCGGCCCGGCTCAGGTCGCCGACCAGGGCGATCACGGCATTGCCGGCAGCATAGGCCTTGGCGTGGAACGCCCGCAGCTGCGCCAGGCTAATGCCAGGGATGCTTTCGGCACTGCCATCGCTGGGATGGGCGTAAGGGTGGTTGCCGTAGAGCTGGTTGAACAGGGCCTTGCCGGCGATCTTGCCCGGGTTCTGCTTTTCGTACTCGAAGCCGGCCAGCAGCTGGTTCTTGATGCGCTTAAGGGCGTCATCCGGGAATGTTGGCTTGCCCACCACTTCGGCGAACAGCTTCAGGGCTGGCTCGCGCTTGTCCGGGGTGCTCAGGCTGCGCAGGGTGGCCACGGCCATGTCGCGGTAGGAGCCGTTGCCAAAGTCCGCCCCCAGGCCTTCGAAGCCTTGGGCGATGGCGGTCACGTCCTTACCGGCCACACCTTCGTTGAGCATGGCATTGGTCAAGGTCGCAAGCCCCGGCACATCGCCGTCCTGGCTGCTGCCGGCCGCGAAGGTCAGGCGCAGGTCGAACATCGGCAGCTCACGCGCTTCGACGAACAGCACCCGCGCGCCTTCGGCGGTGCTCCAGCTCTGGATGTTCAGTTGGCGCCGACTGGGCGCCTTGCCGTCCAGCTCGGCCAGCGACTGCAACGTATTGGCCGGGCGCGCCGCCGTGTCCTGGGCCTTTGCGGCGTTGTCCGACTGAGCCGGGCGGGCCAGCACGAGGGCCAGGGCCACGACCAAGGTGATGATCCCGAGGCCGAACAGGGTGTAGCGTGGGGCGCTGCGATCACTCATGAGCGGACTCCTCGGGCAGTACGTGGGCAACGCTCAGGCGTTCGCGGGTGAAATAGGTGCGTGCGGCGTCCTGGATGTCCTGCGGGGTCACGCGCTTGAGCTCGTCCAGCTCGCTGTCGATCAGCTTCCAGGACAGGCCCACGGTCTCCAGCTGGCCGATGGTGGTGGCCTGGCTGCTGATGGAGTCGCGGTCGTAGACCAGCCCGGCGATCACCTGGGCGCGCACGCGTTCGAGCTCCTCGGCGGTGGGCGGGGTGGTCTTGAGTTCGTCGAGCAGTTGCCAAATGCCTTTCTCGACGTCGGCCAGGGTTTTCTGCTTCTGCACGTTCGGCGTGGCCGAGATCATGAACAAGCTGTCACCGCGGGTGAAGGCGTTGTAGCCCGACGAGGCGCCGGCCACCAGTTCCTGGCCACGCTCAAGGCGTGACGGCATGCGCGCGCTGTAGCCGCCATCGAGCAGGGCCGAGATCAGTCGCAGGGCATTGACCGCGCGCGCATCCTTGGCGGTGGCCAGGCTGGGCACGTTGAAGCCGTAGATCAGGCTTGGCAACTGGGTGCGTACATGCAAGGTCAGCTGGCGCAGGCCGGGCTCGGCCAGTTCCAGAGGCAGCTTGGCGGGAGGAACGGCTCGTTTGGGGATTGCGCCGAAGTACTTCTGCGCCAAGCCCTTGACCTCGTCGAGGGTGACATCGCCGACGACTACCAGCGTGGCATTGTTCGGGGCGTACCAGGATTCATACCAGTGGCGCAGCTCCTCGACCTTCATACGCTCGAGGTCGGCCATCCAGCCGATAGTCGGTGTGTGATAGCCACTGGCCGGATAGGCCATCGCGCGAAACAGCTCGTAGGCCTTGGCATTGGGCTGGTCGTCCGTGCGCAGGCGGCGCTCTTCCTTGATGACTTCGATTTCGCGGCTGAACTCATCGGCCGGCAAACGCAGGCTCGCCAGGCGGTCGGCTTCGAGCTCCAGGGCCACCGGCAGGCGGTCGCGGGCCAGCACTTGGTAGTAGGCGGTGTAGTCGTCGCTGGTGAAGGCGTTTTCCTCTGCGCCCAGGTCACGCAGGATGCGCGAAGCTTCGCCCGGACCGATCTTGGCACTGCCCTTGAACATCATGTGTTCGAGGGCATGGGACAGGCCGGTCTGGCCTGGCGTCTCATAGCTGGAGCCGACCTTGTACCAGATCTGCGAGACCACCACCGGTGCGCGATGGTCTTCGCGCACGACCACTTTCAGGCCATTGTCGAGAATGAACTCGTGGGTGGGTTGCGGATCGGCGGCAAGGGCCGCGAACGGCAGGCAGAGCGTGCTGAGCAACAGGCCAGCGGCGCGGCGGGCTAGAGCATTCATACGTTGGATAACCTGTACGGCGGCCCGCAGGGTTTAGCGTCGGCGGGCCAGGAGGTGCTAGGATACTGATCCGGTTGCCTGGCGACCATGCCTGTCGCCGTTCTGGCCTGCGGGCCTGACGACAAAATATTGCGCATGAACCAGCCGGATTCAAAATAGTCTGTTCTGCGTTTAGAGAATTCCCGATGCGCCGCTGATGGCCCATCGCTACCCTGAGATAGCCGTCTTCCATGTTTGGTTCCAACGACGACAAAAAAGCGCCGGCCGAGGCTGGCGAAAAGAAAGGCCTGTTCAGCTGGTTTCGCAAGAAGCCGCAGCAACCTGTCGCCGAACAGCCGCAAACCCCTGAACCGCAAACCGTAGAACCGGTCGCGCCGCAGGCCCCCGTAGAGCAGCCCGAGGTTGTTCCGGCCGAGCCGGTGGCCCCGGTCATTGCAGCGCCGACCCCAGAGCCGGTCGCGTCCGAGCCATTGCAGGCCCCGCAGCCTGAGCCGATCGCGTCCATGCCGCTGCAGGCGCCTGCTCCGGAGCCGGTCACCTCCACGCCTGTACAGGCTGTGCCGCCAGTGGTCGCGCCTGCAGCGCCGGTGAGCAATCTGGTGCTGCCGGTGGCTGAGGAACCCGTGGCCTTGGTCCCGGATCTGGAGCCCAAGGCCCCGCCGGTCATACCTGAGCGTCCAGTGGTCGAGGTGGCCCCGGTGGCCACTCCCGAGGCGCCCAAGGCACCCGTCGAGCCAGCACCGACACCGCGTGACCCCGCACCCGAGCCGGCCGAGGCTCCCGCGCCGGCTGTCGCCGAACCCGCCAAGCCCGGCTTCTTCGCCCGCCTCAAGCAGGGCCTGTCCAAGACCAGCGCCAGCATCGGCGAAGGCATGGCCAGCCTGTTCCTGGGCAAGAAGGCCATCGACGACGACCTGCTCGACGAGATCGAGACCCGTCTGCTGACCGCCGACGTTGGCGTCGAAGCCACGTCGGTCATCGTCCAGAACCTGACGCAGAAGGTCGCTCGCAAGCAGTTGGCCGACGCCGATGCCCTGTACAAGTCGCTGCAGGAAGAACTGGCTGCCCTGCTGCGCCCGGTCGAGCAACCGCTGAAAGTCCAGGTCCAGAACAAGCCGTACGTGATCCTGGTCGTGGGCGTCAACGGCGCCGGCAAGACCACCACCATCGGCAAGCTGGCCAAGAAACTGCAACTCGAAGGCAAGAAGGTCATGCTGGCCGCTGGCGATACCTTCCGCGCAGCGGCGGTGGAGCAGTTGCAGGTGTGGGGCGAGCGCAACCAGATTCCGGTCATCGCCCAGCACACCGGTGCGGATTCCGCCTCGGTGATCTTCGACGCCGTGCAGGCCGCCAAGGCACGGGGCGTCGATGTACTGATCGCCGATACCGCCGGTCGCCTGCACACCAAGGACAACCTGATGGAAGAGCTCAAGAAGGTCCGTCGGGTCATCGGCAAGCTCGACGCCGAGGCGCCCCACGAGGTGCTGCTGGTGCTCGATGCCGGCACTGGCCAGAACGCCATCAGCCAAGCCAAGTACTTCAACCAGAGCGTCGAGCTGACAGGCCTCGCCCTGACCAAGCTGGACGGCACCGCCAAGGGCGGGGTGATCTTCGCCCTGGCCAAGCAATTCAACCTGCCGATCCGCTTCATCGGTGTCGGCGAGGGCATCGATGACCTGCGCACCTTCGAGGCCGAGCCGTTCGTCAAAGCCCTGTTTGCCGAGCGGGAGCACCCATGATCCGATTCGAACAGGTTGCCAAGCGCTATCCCAATGGCCATGTCGGCTTGCATGAGCTGAGCTTCCGGGCGCGTCGGGGCGAGTTCCTGTTCGTCACCGGGCACTCGGGCGCGGGCAAGAGCACCTTGCTGCGCTTGCTGCTGGCCATGGAGCGTCCGACCAGCGGCAAGCTGCTGTTGGCTGGGCAGGACCTGGGGCAGATCAGCAATGCGCAGATCCCGTTCCTGCGCCGGCAGATCGGCGTGGTGTTCCAGAACCACCAACTGCTGTTCGATCGCACCGTCTTCAACAACATCGCCCTGCCGCTGCAGATTCTCGGGCTGTCCAAACCCGAGATCGCCAAGCGCGTGGACTCGGCCCTGGAACGTGTGTCCCTGAGCGACAAGGGCGAGCTGTTCCCAGCCGACCTGTCCACGGGCCAGCAGCAGCGGGTGGGTATCGCCCGTGCCATCGTTCACCAGCCGGCCTTGCTGCTGGCAGACGAACCTACCGGTAACCTGGACCCGCGCCTGGCCGCGGAAATCATGGGCGTGTTCGAGGACATCAACCGCCTGGGGACCACCGTATTGATCGCCAGTCACGACCTGGCGCTGATCGCGCGCATGCGGCACCGCATGCTGACTCTGCAGCGCGGTCGTCTGATCGGCGATGGGGAGGCCGGGCAATGACCACTACACGTACGCCTAAGGTATCCGAGCGTGTCGCGCCGAAGGCTGCCGATCCGCAGCCATCCAAGCAGCGCGGCGGCCACGATGACGATGGCCCGGATTTTCGCAGCCTGCTGCACGCCTGGCTGGAGAGCCACCGCGCCAGCCTGATCGACAGCTTGCGCCGCCTGGGCAAGCAGCCGATCGGCAGTTTCTTCACCTGCCTGGTGATGGCCGTGGCCCTGAGCATGCCCATGGGGTTGTCGTTGCTGCTCAAGAACGTCGAGAAGCTCGGCGGTTCCTGGCAGCGCGCCGCGCAGATCTCCCTGTACCTCAAGCTCGATGCCGGCAGCCGTGAAGGTGAAGCGCTGCGCGACGAGATCAAAGGCATGCCCGGTGTGGCCGATGCCCAGTACGTCAGCCGCGAGCAGGCGCTGGAGGAATTCCAGCAGCAGTCCGGTTTGGGCGAGGCCCTGCGCGAGCTGCCGGACAACCCGCTGCCTGGCGTTGTGGTGGTGACGCCGACAGAGGTCGACAAGCCGGCCTTGGAAGCCCTGCGCCAACGGCTGTCGGAGCTGCCGCGAGTCGAAGTGGCGCAGCTGGATCTGGTCTGGGTCGAGCGCCTGGCGGCGATCCTCAAGTTGGGCGATCGATTCGTCTTCGGCTTGGCTGTTTTGCTGATTTCGGCCCTGCTGTTAGTAATCGGTAACACAATTCGTCTACATATCGAGAACCGCCGCATCGAGATCGAAGTGATCAAACTGGTGGGCGGTACCGACAGCTATGTGCGCCGGCCCTTCCTCTACATGGGCGCGCTCTACGGCCTGGGTGCCGGCGTGTTGGCGTGGGGGATCCTGGCGTTCTCGCTGGACTGGCTCAACGATGCGGTCGTGGACCTTTCCGGGCTGTACGGGAGCGACTTCGCCCTGGCAGGTGTGCCAGGGTCTGATGGACTTTCGCTCTTGATCGGTGCTGTACTGTTGGGGTATATCGGTGCGTGGATCGCGGTCGCTCGTCACCTGAACGAGCTGGCACCACGATAATGTTTTTACGCCAGCATTGACTTTTCTACCGTTCTGGGAACTTGTTTCGTGGTTTCCGGTCAATGTTGGCAGTGCCCACAAGGCGCGAGTTTAGTAAGTCGGAGGTTCTTGAATGACCAATTCGTTGCAACCTGCATATGCCCTGGTTCCCGGTGCAAACCTGGAAGCCTATGTGCACACGGTCAACAGCATTCCCCTGCTGACGGCCGAGCAGGAGCGTGAACTGGCCGAGCGTCTCTACTACGAGCAGGATCTTGAGGCCGCTCGGCAAATGGTGATGGCCCACCTGCGTTTCGTCGTACATATCGCTCGCAGCTATGCTGGCTACGGGCTGGCCCAGGCCGACCTGATCCAGGAAGGCAATGTTGGCCTGATGAAGGCGGTAAAGCGTTTCAACCCGGAAATGGGCGTGCGTCTGGTGTCCTTTGCGGTGCACTGGATCAAGGCCGAGATCCATGAGTTCATTCTGCGCAACTGGCGCATCGTCAAGGTGGCCACCACCAAGGCCCAGCGCAAGCTGTTCTTCAACCTGCGCAGCCAGAAGAAGCGTCTGGCCTGGCTGAACAATGAAGAAGTCCATCGAGTGGCCGAGAGCCTGGGTGTCGAACCCCGTGAAGTGCGCGAGATGGAGAGCCGCTTGAGTGGCCAGGACATGGCTTTCGACCCGGCGGCCGAAGCTGACGACGACAGCGCCTTCCAGTCGCCCGCGCATTATCTGGAAGATCACCGCTACGACCCGGCCGTACAGCTGGAAGACGCAGACTGGAGCGACAACTCCACCAGCAACCTGCACGTTGCGTTGCAGGGTCTTGATGAGCGCAGCCGTGACATCCTCTATCAGCGTTGGCTGGCCGAGGAAAAGGCAACGCTGCATGAGTTGGCGGACAAATACAGTGTTTCGGCCGAGCGGATTCGCCAGCTGGAAAAGAACGCAATGAACAAGGTCAAGGCGCTGATCACGATCTGATCAAGACCTGGCCATACACGAAAAGCCGCTTGCCTTTGGGCAAGCGGCTTTTCTTTTGGCTTCATGAAGGGGGCAAGCTGTCCTCGCTGTGGGCACTCAAGGACGCAGTTGCATCAAGTAGCTCGGCCCACCCAGCTGGCTCATCTGCCGGCGAATCCACCCAGCGCGGCTGGCGACATAGGCGCTGGGCCGGCTAGCGCTCCATTTCAGCGGACTGGGCAGTACGGCGGCCAGTTGAGCGGCCTGCTGGCGGGAAAGACGGCTGGCATCGACGCCAAAGTGGTAGCGGGCGGCGGCCTGTGCCCCGAACACACCCTTGCCCCATTCAGCGCTGTTCAAATAGACCTCGAGAATCCGCTCCTTCGACCAGAACAGCTCGATCAACCCGGTGAACCAGGCCTCCAGGCCTTTGCGCAGCCAGCTGCGACCGGACCAGAGGAACAGGTTCTTGGCGACCTGCTGGGTCAGGGTGCTGGCCCCCCGGATCTTGCCGCCGCGTTCGTTGTAGGCCAGTGCAGCCTGGATCGCCGGCAGGTCGAAGCCCCAATGGCTGGCGAACTTCTGGTCCTCGCCAGCAATGACCGCGACTTTGAGGTCGTCGGAGATCCGCTCCCAAGGCGTCCATTCACGTTGCAAGTCGATCGGCTCGCCGTTGATCCAGGATTGCACCTTGCGCTCGACCATCAGCGCCGTGCCCGGTGGCGGTATCCAGCGCAGGGCCAGCACCACGACGATGCTGCCGGCGGCGAACCAGAGCAGGGCGCGGGCGAGGCGACGGATTAGGGATGACAGCATGGTGATGGCTTGGCCGGACCGTTGGAACGGGCCATTATACAGACCCCTTTCGAGGAGTCGTCCCATGCTTCGCAGCTTCCTGATGCTCGCCGCTTTCTTCGGCTTCACCGGGGTCGGTTTGGGCGCCTTCGCCGCCCACGGCCTGAAGAACCGCCTGACGGCCGACTACCTGGCGATCTTTCACACCGGCGTGACCTACCAGTTGGTGCATGCCTTGGCGCTGTTCGGCGTCGCGCTGCTGTCTGTGCACCTACCGGGTCGGTTAATCGGCTGGGCCGGTGGCCTGTTCGCCGTCGGAATCTTGCTGTTCTCCGGTAGTTTGTACGTGCTGACCCTCAGCGGCCTGGGCAAGCTTGGCATCATCACGCCCATCGGCGGGCTGTGCTTTCTGGCCGGTTGGTTGTGCCTGGGTCTGGCGGCCTGGCGCCTGAGCTGACCAAGTGGTCCACAATCGCGACTAATGGCGTTGGCTGGCCTTGGGTTGAAGTGCGGATCAGGGCTAGAATGCCGACCCCCAAAGCACAATGGTGGCCGTGCGCATGCGCATTCAACTGAACGGTGAACCTTACGAATTGCCCGATGGCGAGAGCGTCGCTGCCCTGCTGGGCCGGCTGGAGCTCGCTGGTCGCCGAGTGGCGGTGGAACTGAACCTGGATATCGTCCCGCGTAGCCAGCATGAAAGCACGCGGCTCAGTGAAGGCGACCAGGTCGAAGTGGTCCATGCCATCGGTGGCGGCTGATCCGCCCGGTGATTCACCTGCAAGTCCCGTAACCTTTTCCCGAGGATCCACGATGAGCAACGTTCGTAGCGACAAGCCCTTCACCCTGGCCGGGCGCACTTTCCAGTCGCGCCTGCTGGTTGGCACCGGCAAGTACCGTGACATGGAAGAAACCCGCCTGGCCATCGAGGCCTCGGGTGCCGAAATCGTCACCGTTGCCGTGCGCCGTACCAACATCGGCCAGAACCCGGGCGAGCCGAACCTGCTAGACGTGCTGCCTCCCGATCGCTACACCATCCTGCCGAACACCGCCGGTTGCTACGACGCGGTCGAGGCAGTGCGCACCTGCCGCCTGGCCCGAGAACTGCTCGATGGCCACAATCTGGTGAAGCTGGAAGTCCTGGCCGACCAGAAAACCTTGTTCCCCAACGTGATCGAGACCCTCAAGGCCGCCGAAGTGCTGGTCAAGGACGGTTTCGACGTGATGGTCTACACCAGCGACGATCCGATCATCGCCCGCCAGTTGGCTGAAGCCGGCTGCATCGCGGTGATGCCGCTGGCAGGTCTGATCGGCACTGGCCTGGGTATCTGCAACCCCTACAACCTGCAAATCATCCTGGAAGAGTCCAAGGTACCGGTGCTGGTCGATGCGGGCGTGGGTACGGCCTCTGACGCGACCATCGCCATGGAAATGGGATGTGAGGCAGTGCTGATGAACTCGGCCATCGCTCATGCCCAGCAACCGGTGCTGATGGCCGAAGCCATGAAGCACGCAATCGTCGCCGGTCGCATGGCCTACCTGGCCGGGCGCATGCCGAAAAAACTCTATGCCAGCGCCTCGTCGCCGCTGGAAGGTCTGATCAAGTAAGAGCCTCTGATGACTGAATCGCAAGAAACGCCGATTACCACCGACGGCGAAGCGCGCCCACACCGCCGCATCAAGAGCTTCGTGATGCGCGCAGGGCGCATGACTGAAGGCCAGCAGCGTGGTCTGGAACAGGGCG
The DNA here is from genome assembly GCF_900102675.1 of Pseudomonas guariconensis. Lineage (GTDB taxonomy): Bacteria > Pseudomonadota > Gammaproteobacteria > Pseudomonadales > Pseudomonadaceae > Aquipseudomonas > Aquipseudomonas guariconensis. The sequence goes on along the minus strand of NZ_FMYX01000002.1, from coordinate 376,018 downwards.
GTCCGCTGTTCATCCTGCCCCTGGCCGATAGCCCGGTGGACTTCGACCAGGTGTTCGGGCGCTCGGCGCCGCGTACCCTGGAGATCGGATTTGGCATGGGCCATTCCCTGCTGGAAATGGCCGCTGCCTCGCCTGAGCAGGACTTCATCGGTGTCGAAGTACACCGTCCTGGTGTCGGTGCACTGCTCAACGGTGTGCTCACTCAGGGCCTGAAGAACCTGCGTGTGTATGATTGTGACGCCATCGAAGTGCTCAACCGCTGCGTGGCCGACAACAGCCTCGACCGCTTGATGCTGTTCTTCCCGGACCCATGGCACAAGGCGCGCCACCACAAGCGCCGTATTGTCCAACCGGAGTTCGCTGAGCTCGTGCGTCGCAAGCTCAAGGTGGGTGGTGTGTTCCATATGGCTACCGACTGGGAGCCCTATGCCGAGCATATGCTGGAGGTGATGAGCGTCGCCCCGGGCTACCGCAACCAGGCCGCCGACGGGACTTACGTGCCGCGCCCAGAGGAACGCCCGATCACCAAGTTCGAGCGCCGTGGCGAGCGACTGGGGCATGGGGTGTGGGATTTGAAGTTCGAAAAGCTGGCCTGATCCTTCAGAGGAGCGCCGCACGCCTTCTCTTACCTGTCTGTTGCTTGACCATCCTGCTTTGGCAGGTGCGTAGCGCATGATATGTCACCGCAGCTCATGCGCTATGTGAGCCTCCTGACCTCGGGTAACGACGCCCGGAGACGCCAGGAGGCTCAATATGTACACACAGCGCTATCTCTCATCATTACTGCGTTCGCTGTTGGTCGGTGCCCTGCTGGGCGTTCCGACGCTGGTCATCGCTGAATCCGCTGCCGTTGGGGGCGGGCTGGATACCTCTGCCATTGCGATGTACCAGCGCTCGCTCAGCGACAGTGGCCTGCATTTCGGTTTGCGCAAAGTCGAGAAGAGCACGGCGTTTCTGATCGACAGCGGCAACGACGCCGCGCCGGCCTTGCTGGTGGGCAGCGGGCATGCGGTGCTCGACGTGTTCGATCAGGTCGCTACGCAACTGACGGGGATCGGTCTGGTCAGATTCCGGGACCTTCCAGACGCAACCTTCGAGGTCGCCCACGTGCGATTTGCCTCGCGTCGAGGTCTGGACTTCGCCATTTTCGAGTTGCATCAGACGCAGGGCGCGCTCAAGGCATTGGGCATTACGCCTTTAGTTCTGGCTGGACGCAAGGCAGTTGATGGCGAAACGATCATTGCCGCGACGTGCCAGGGTAGTGTCAGTGGTGTCGCCAGCTGGCCGGAACAAGCATTGCCCTGGATCGACATGCAGACTGGCGAGGGAACCTTGTTCCGACACCTTTTGATGTTGAACGACGTCAGCCTGCACGACGGGGACTCCGGTAGTCCGATCGTGGATGCCAGCAATCATAGTGTCTTGGCGGTCGTGCACAGCGTTGTGCCAGGCGGCGCCCATGCGTCAGATATGAGCTTCCTGCCGGCGTGCTTACGTCAGGGACGCTTCAGCGCTGAGGCCCAAGGTTGTGGATTGGACAATGTCTTCAATGTCGTGGTGGAAAAAGACGATGACGATCGTCTGATCTACAAGCCGTCCGATCAGGCGCCAATGCTCATTGATTCTTCGGTGTATTCGACGACTTCTCTGTACCAGGCCAAGCTTGCGCAGTGGCCGGAGCAGTGCGAGGAATCGAATGGGTATGGCGCGCCACAGGCATCGGGCGTTGCGCTGAATCTACACTTGGAGGGATTCACTCTTTCACCAACCAATCCCACGGTGCTGGCGTTGTGCATTTGGGGGCGTGAGGCTAGTGCTCCCGAGCCTGCTAGCCGTAACGCTGTGGCTCTGCCGGTGGTAGTGCTCCAGCCGGGGCCGGCCGCGCAGCCGGAGCTGAAAATCAGCGCACCTTACTATGATCATCACGGGCGCAAGGCCTACCGAGTGCGTTTTCCCTCCAGGCACCTCTTGTTCCGAAGGGTGGAATTCAAGCTGGGCCCTTGGCAGGGCACTGATTGCGCGAGCCTTCAGAACTACGGTGATTTACCCGCTACGGCAACGGGAAAGATCGTGGTCGGGCAGGATACACGGCTGTGTGCAGTGGGCATTGATCATGCCGGGCAGCGCTCTGTACCCATAGAGGTACGGTTGCAACCCTGATTTGAATGGAGGCGCAAGCAGGCCTGCCGCCGCGCACCCGTTCATTTACCCCCGTCGATCAGCCACCACGCCGATCAATACCAGTACCACCAGCAATACCGGCGCCAGGGCATAGTTGTTGAACTGGGCCAAGCCCTTCACCACCCACGGCGTTGCGTAGATCAGCGCCGCGCCGCTGCCGATCATCACCAGCAATGCCATGAAGGGGACGCGCAGGGCGCCGGCCAGGCCGCCCAGGCGTTGCTCCACCCAACCCTTGATGTCGGTGCCAAACAGCACCAGCATGCAGCCTACCAAGGCCAGGGAAATCTCCGACAGGTTGCTGCGGCTCCAGCGGGAGACGGTCGCGAGCAGGTCAAGTACCAAATCCATGGGTCATCCTTAGGTCAAGAAATACTGCAACAGGTCGTTGAGGAACAACTGGCCGCGTGGTGTGGCCACCAATCGATCCGGTTCGACCTGCAAAAGGCCCTTTCGTTCTGCCTCGCGCCGGGCCTCTGCCAGCTGCGACAGGGGCAAGCCGGTACGCTGGGTGAATAGCTCGGCTTCCACACCCTGGGTCAGGCGCAGGGCGTTCATCAGGAACTCGAACGGCAACTCCTGCGCGGGCAGGAGCTTTTCGCCGGCCTTGAACGGCTTGGCCAGGTTCAGGTAGTCCTTGGGCAGGCGGGTCTTCCAGGTGCGCAGGATGCGGCCGTCGGCAAAGGTCAGTTTGCCGTGGGCCCCGGCACCGATGCCGATGAAGTCGCCGAAACGCCAATAGTTGAGGTTGTGGCGCGCGGCCCGGCCCGGCTGCGCATACGCCGAGACCTCGTACTGCTGGAAGCCGTTCGCCGCCATCAGGGCCTGGCCGGCTTCCTGGATGTCCCAGAGAATGTCGTCTTCGGGCAGCTCCGGCGGCTGGTTCCAGAACACCGTGTTCGGCTCCACCGTCAGCTGGTACCAGGACAGGTGCGTCGGCGCCAACTCGATGGCCTGGCGCAGGTCGGCCAAGGCGTCGTCCAGGGACTGGTCGGGCAGGCCGTGCATGAGGTCCATGTTGAAGTTGTCGAAGCCGGCTGCGCGTGCCATGTCCGCGGCGCGGATCGCCTCGTCGCCGTTGTGTATACGCCCCAGGGCCTGGAGCTTGGCGGGCTGGAAGCTCTGTACGCCGATGGACAAGCGATTGATGCCGGTTTGCCGGTACGCCTTGAATTTCTCTTGCTCGAAGGTCCCTGGGTTGGCTTCCAGAGTGATTTCGATGTCGACGGCGAACGGGATGCGCTGCTCCACGCCGCGCAGCAAACGCCCCAAAGCCTTGGCGCTGAACAGGCTTGGAGTGCCGCCGCCGAAGAAGATCGAGCTGATGGGGCGTCCCTGGACCGCAGCCATCTCCTGATCCAGGTCGGTCAGCAGCGCATCGACGTACGCCTCTTCCGGCAGATCAGGCCCGGCAGCGTGAGAATTGAAGTCGCAATAAGGGCATTTGCGCACGCACCAGGGAATATGGATATACAAGGCCAGAGGTGGGAGTGCGGCGAAACCTGCCGCGCCGCAATGGCGCAGCTGGGTGGACAACGTTTCGGTCATGCCAGGCCCAGACGTTGACGCAGCAGGGCCATGGCGCGGGCGCGGTGGCTGAGCTGGTTCTTTTCGACAGGGCTGAGGTCGGCGCTGGAGCACTTGCGCTCCGGGACCCAGAACAACGGGTCGTAGCCAAACCCGTGCTCGCCGCTGGCCTCGAACAAGATGCTGCCATGCCACAACCCTTCGCACAGAATCGGCAGCGGGTCATCGGCGTGACGCACCAGGGCCAGCACGCAGACGAACTGCGCGCCGCGCTCTGCGGCGGGTACATCCTGGAGTGCTTGGAGCAGCTTGGCGTTGTTCGCCGCATCGCCCTTGCCGTCGGCATAGCGCGCCGAGTAGATGCCCGGTGCGCCGCCCAGAGCGTCCACTGCCAGGCCCGAATCGTCGGCCAGGGCCGGCAGGCCGGAGATACGAGAAGCATTGCGTGCCTTGAGGATGGCGTTCTCGACGAACGACAGGCCGGTCTCCTCCGGTTCGACCTGGCTGAATTCGCCGATCGAACGCAGTTGCACGGACTCGCCGAGCATGGCCTGGAGTTCCTTGAGTTTGCCGGCGTTGTGGCTGGCCAATACGAGCTGTTGGAAATTCATCATTCGCCTGGGAACACTTCCTGGTTGAAGCTGAGTTTGTGGCTGACGCCGCCGGTCTCGACGTTCAGGTCGAAGGTCAGGGTTTCTGCCTGGTCAATCTTGAACTGGGCGATGTAGTAGACCGCGCCCTGGTCGGTGATCTGCTTGAACGACAACGGGCTGCTACGCCCGGTGAGGTCCTTTACGGTGCCACTGACCACCGCCATGCCTGGCTTGCCGGCCTTGAGCACGGCGATATTGAGCACGCCTTGATTCTTGCTGCGGGTCAGGCCCGTGGCCGCGGCCACATCCGGTTGCAGCATGCTTGAGGTGAAGGCGCTGTAGTGGACCGTCACGTCGCCGAAGACTTCCTTGCGTTCCGGCCTGGCGGGGTCTGCAGCCAGAACTGGCAAGGCCAGGCACAGGCTGATCAAGAAAAGTGCAAGGCGACGCATGGTGCGATCCTCCAGTGGGATGGGCTCGATGTCAGACCGCGACCTGATGTTCCTGCAGGCCTCGGCTGCTGACGCGATAGATACCGATTTCTCCTAGAAGATTAGGCCAAAGCCGGCCTGCCCACCCATTACGGTGCAGACGGTCGACCGCCAGACGGTCGATCACCTTGGCGCGACGTTCGTGGCACAGGTCCTCGAAGTCGGCGAAGGTACAGAAGTGGATGTTCGGCGTGTTGTACCAGGTGTACGGCATGAAGTCCGAGACGGGCATGTGCCCCTTGGTCGCCAGGTACCAGCGGCAACGCCAGTGGCCGAAGTTGGGGAAGGTGATGATGCACTCGCGGCCCACCCGCAGCATTTCGTCCAGAATGCGGTCAGGGTATTCCACGGCCTGCAGGGCCTGGGTCATGACCACCACGTCGAAGCTGTTGCTGGCGAAGTTGCCCAGGCCTTTGTCCAGGTCCTGCTCGATGACGTTGACACCTTTGGCCACACAGGCGGCAATGTTGTCGGCGTCGATCTCCAGCCCGTAGCCGGTGACGTTCTTGCGATCGCGCAACGAGGCCAGCAGCTCGCCGTTGCCGCAGCCCAGGTCGAGTACCCGGCTGCCGGCGGGGATCCAGTCGTGGATGATTTCCAGGTCGGCTCTCATGCTGTCCTCAGATGGCGATGCGGTTCATGTAGTTCGCGAAACCTTGCATGTAGCGAGGCGTGGGGATCAGGAAGGCATCGTGCCCGTAAGGTGAGTCGATCTCCAGGTAGCAGACGTTCTTGCGCGCGGCCATCAGTGCATCGACGATTTCTCGAGAACGCGCCGGCGAGAAGCGCCAGTCGGTGGTGAACGACATGATGCAGTAGTCCGCCGTGACATGCTCCAGCGTTGCCGCCAGGTCCCCCCCGTGGGTGGCGGCCGGGTCGAAGTAGTCCAGCGCCTTGGTCATCAGCAGGTAGGTATTGGCATCGAAGCGCCCGGAGAACTCCTCGCCCTGATAGCGCAGGTAGCTCTCGACCTGGAACTCGACGCTGTGGAAGTCATAGTTGAGCTTGTCGCTTTTGAGTTCGCGACCGAATTTCTCGCCCATCGAATCATCGGACAGGTAGGTGATGTGGCCCACCATGCGCGCCAGCATCAGGCCGCGCTTGGGCACCACGCCCTTGTCCTGGAACGAGCCGCCGTGGAACTCAGGGTCGGTGAGGATGGCCTGGCGGGCGACTTCGTTGAAGGCGATGTTCTGTGCCGAGAGCTTGGGCGCCGAGGCGATGTCCACGCAGTGGCGTACTCGGTCCGGGTAGCTGATGGTCCATTGCAGGGCCTGCATGCCGCCCAGGCTGCCGCCGACCACCGCCGCCCACTGCTGGATGCCGAGGCGATCGGCGAACCGCGCCTGGCTGTGTACCCAGTCTTCGACGGTCAGGACCGGGAAGTCGGCGCCATAGGGCTTGCCGGTGGCAGGGTTGACGCTGCTCGGCCCCGTACTGCCGTTGCAGCCGCCGAGGTTGTTCAGGCTGACCACGAAGAAGCGATTGGTATCGATCGGCTTGCCGGGGCCGATGCAGCTGTCCCACCAGCCGGGCTTTCGGTCGGTGGGGGCGTGATAGCCTGCGGCATGATGATGGCCGGAGAGCGCATGGCAGATCAGCACGGCATTGCTGGCGGTGCTGTTGAGGGTGCCATAGGTCTCGTAGATCAGCTCGTAGCTGGCCAGCGAACGGCCACAGGCCAACGCCAGCGGCTCATCGAACCGGGCAATTTGCGGTGTTACCAGACCAACGGAATCTTCGGGAAAGACAGTGGACATCGACCCTGCTCACGCTTGACGGAGGCGTAAGTCTAAAGAGCGCTATCCCCAGCGGCAAGCAAAGGCTTGCCGCTGGAAACACCAGGGTCAGATCATGCGCCAGAGGATCTCCGGCATGCCGACATATTCGGCAAGTACCGGCATGGCGTAGGACTGGATGACCTGGATCGCCAGGAAGGCGAAGATCGGCGAAATATCCAGCCCGCCCAGGTTAGGAATGAGCTTGCGGAACGGCGCCAGCACCGGCTCGCTGATCTGGTAGGCCAGTTCGGCGGCAGGGTTGTGGCTGTTGGGCGCGACCCACGAGACGATCACCATGACGATCATCGCCACCCAGAAGATCTTCAAAAACAGCGAGGTCACGCCGATGATCGCCCAGATCACCAGTTGCAGCGGGCTGTAGCTGTAGAGCACGAACATCATCACGAAGGCCATCAACAGCGCCTGGATGGCCACCGACAGCAGCAAGGACGAGGTGTCCAGGCCGCCGATGCTGGGGATGATGCGGCGCAGCGGCTTGAGTAGCGGCTGGGTGGCGCGCACCGCGAACTGGCTCAGGGGGTTGTAGAAGTCGGCCTTGACCAGTTGCAGCACGAAGCGCAGCAGGACGATCACCAGGTACAGGCTGACCAGGGTTTGCACCACGAAGATCATGGCGCCGGACAATGCATTCATCGACAGCTCCTTATTTGCCCAATTGCTCGGCCAGCTCGGCGGAACGTTTTGCCGCGGCCTCCAGTGCCTGCTCGACGAGCGCCTCGAAGCCGTTGCCCTGGAACGATTTGATCGCCGCTTCCGTAGTACCGGCTGGCGAGGTGACGCGCCGACGCAGCTCGGCGGCGTCCACGTCGCTGGAGACGGCCATGCGTGCGGCGCCCAGTGCGGTCTGCAAGGTCAACTGCGAGGCGGTTTCACGCGGCAGGCCAAGTTTTTCGCCGGCTGCGGTCATGGCTTCGATCAGCAGGAAGAAATAAGCCGGACCACTGCCGGAGACGGCGGTGACGGCATCGAGTTGCTGCTCCTGGTCCAGCCACAGGGCGGTGCCCACGGCGCGCAACAGTTGCTCGGCCTGCTGCCGCTGCTCGGCAGACACCTCGGCGGTGGCGTACAGGCCACTGGCGCCTTCGCGCAACAGGGCCGGAGTGTTGGGCATGCAGCGAACCACCGGGCGTGGGCCCAGCCAGGCTTGCAGGCTGGCGCAAGTGATGCCGGCGGCGATGGAAACGATCAGTTGACCTGGCGCCAGATTGGGCTGCAGAGCCTGGCACACGGCCTTCATGACCTGCGGCTTGACCGACAGGACGATCACATCCGCGTCGGCGATGGCCTGGGCGTTGTCTTCGAAGGCTTCGATGCCGTGCTCGGCCTGGATCTTGGCCCGGGTCTCGGCGCCCGGGTCGCTGGCGCGGATCTGCGCGGCGTCCAGACCCTGGGCACGCAGGCCGCCGATCAGGCTGGCGGCCATGTTGCCGGCGCCGATAAAGGCAATACGTGTCTTGCTCATGTCAGGTCCTTGAAGGAAAGAGTGAGTAAAGCATGGAATCAGGGGCGTCCGTAGTCGCGGGCACCGAACAGGGCGGTACCGATGCGCACCCAGGTCGCTCCCTGTGCAATGGCCGCTTCCAGGTCATGGCTCATGCCCATGGACAAGGTGTCCAGGCCCAGTCCAAGGCCCTCCTGCAACTGGCGCAGGGTGGCGAAGGCCGCTTCCTGGGCGACACGGTCCTCGGTGGGTTCGGGGATCGCCATCAAGCCCCGCAGACGCAGGCCGGGCAGACTGGCAATGGCACTGGCCAGGGCCGGCACATCGGCTGGCTGGCAGCCGGACTTGCTGTCCTCGCCACTGACGTTCACCTGCAGGCAGACATTCAGCGGTGCCAGGTCGGCAGGGCGTTGTTCGGACAGGCGTTGGGCGATCTTCAGACGGTCCACGGAATGTACCCAGTCGAAATGTTCGGCGATTGAACGGGTCTTGTTCGACTGGATGGGGCCGATGAAGTGCCAGGTCAAGGGCAGGTCGCGTAATTCTTCCTGCTTGGCCAAGGCTTCCTGGAGGTAGTTTTCGCCGACGTGGAGCACGCCAGCGGCGTGGGCTTCGCGCACGGCATTGGCGGGTTTGGTCTTGCTCACCGCCAGCAGTTGAATGCTGGCCGGGTCGCGTCCGGCAGCCTTGGCCGCGCTGTCGATGCGAGCGGCGAGGGCGGACAGGTTGTCTGCTATGGTGGACATGGAATCGATGCCGACGGCTCAGTGGTCTGCGGCATTCTACCTGCTTGATGGCCTTTGGGGAGTCTCATGGATGTGACCGACCTGTTGGCCCGGGCCGTGGCTGCGGGCGCTTGCGACCTGCACCTGGCGACGGGCGAAGTACCGGTGCTGCGCCTGGACGGCGAGCTGCAGCGCCTGGATCTGCCGCCTCTGGCGGCTGCGACCCTGAACGATGGGTTTGCTCCGCTGCTCGATGAAGCCCAGCGCCGCCAGTGGGCGCAGGGCGATGAGTTGGATATTGCCTTGACACTGCCAGGCGCCGTGCGCGTGCGTGCGAACCTCTATCGCCAGCATCGTGGGCCAGGCGTGAGCCTGCGACTGCTGCCGGCTCGCATTCCCAGCCTCGATGAGCTGGGCCTGGAGGAAGTGTTTCAAGCGATTGCCCAGTGGCGCGATGGCCTCGTGCTGGTCGGCGGGCCGACAGGCAGCGGCAAGTCATCGACCCTGGCGGCTCTGATCGATCAGCTCAATCGAACGCAGGCGCTGCACATCGTCACCCTCGAAGACCCCATCGAAGTTATCCACAGCGGCCAGCGCAGTCTGGTCAACCAGCGCGAGATCGGCCGCGACTGCCGAAATTTTGCCCAAGGCCTGCGCAGTGCATTGCGCCAGGATCCGGATGTAGTCGTGATCGGCGAGCTGCGTGATCTGGAAACCATCCGCCTGGCCTTGCGCGCTGCGGAAACGGGGCACTTGGTGCTGGCGACGGTGCATACCCGCTCGGCGGTGAACAGCATCGACCGCCTGGTGGAGGTGTTTGCGCCAGAGGAAAAGGCTCTGGTGCGGGGCATGCTGGCGGAGTCGCTGCGCATGGTGGTGGCGCAGACATTGATCAGACGATTGGATGGCGGGCGTGTGGCGGCCAGGGAAGTGCTGGTGGCTACGCCCGCCGTACGCAACCTGATCCGTGAAGGTCGCATGGCGCAGTTGCATTCAGTGATGCAGACCGGAGCGGCGGCGGGGATGAGGACGATGGAGATGGCGATGCAGCAATTGCAGGGGGCGGGGCTGATCGCGTCAGGCTGAGGTTGGATCTTCGGCCCATTCGCGGATAAAACCGCCTCCACCCACCGCGCGGAGCTGGGATTGGCGCGGTTCTTGTGGGAGCGGGTTCACCGGCGAATGGGCCGAGCAGCAGTCCCGGTGATGTCAGGCAGTTCGAAGAACCTGGGCTCCACCGAGGGGCAGGTCAGCGTTTGGCCAGGGCCAGGGTCTGCTGTTCTTTAGGCAGCACGCGCTTGGCCACCACGTAGTGCTTCTGCCAGTACGGCTTGCTCAGGGTGTCGATGCTCACCCGCTTGCCGGTGCGTGGCGCATGGATGAAGCGGTCATTGCCCAGGTAGATGGCGACGTGGTTGACCCGGCGGCTCTTGATGTTGAAGAAGATCAGGTCGCCAGGCTTGAGGTCGCTTTTTGCGACTTTGACGCCGTGCCCTTTGGCCATGGCATTGGAGGTGCGCGGCAGGTCGACGTCGGCGACATCGGTGAAGGCGTACTTGACCAGGCCGCTGCAGTCGAAGCCCTTGCTCGGGCTGCTGCCGCCCCAACGATAGGGCGTGCCCAGTACATTCACTGCGCGGCTGAGCACGTTGCTGCTCTGCTTGGCCGACATGGCCACGACGGGCAGATTGCTTGAAGCCTTGGCGGCATTGCTTGGGCGGGCGCGCAAGGTGCTGTATTTGACCGGCGCGTGTTTCACCGAGGCGTTGGTGGTATAGCCGGTGAAACCATTGGGAAGACGTTGCTCACGATTGGTGGCGTGGGCGGCCAGGGGCAACAATAGGCAGAGGGTCAGCCATGTCTTGAACAGAGGCGGCATAGTTGAAGCTCTTTTTAGGTATGTGTTGGCTTTGGCGCGCAACTCTATAACAGCTTCGGGTGATTTTTTGCTCCGTTGGTCGATTGCGCGGGTACCATACGTCGGCTTCCCACGGAAAAGTCACATTTTCCGTTAGAAAATTTTTTTGCTAACCCACGGAGGACAAGCATGAACGGTTATCAACAGGGTGGGCTGCACGACACCCACAGCAAGGTCCTTGGCTACCTCTTGTGGATCTTCGGTTTCACCGGCTCGCACCGCTTCTACTACGGCAAGCCGATCACCGGGACGATCTGGTTCTTCACCCTGGGGTTACTCGGTATCGGCTGGCTGATCGACCTGTTCCTGATTCCGTCGATGGACCGTGAGGCGGACATGCGCTTTCAGTCCGGTCGCGTGGACTACAACCTGGCCTGGATCTTCCTGACGTTCCTCGGGATCTTCGGCGTGCACCGGCTGTACCTGGGCAAGTGGATCAGCGCGTTGATCTATCTGCTCACCGGGGGCTTGTTCCTGATTGGTGTGCTGTACGATTTCTGGACCTTGAACAGCCAGATCTCCCAGGTCAACGCCCAGCGCCGCTGACAGAAAAAAGGCCTTGTCGCATCGAGCGGCAAGGCCTTTTTCGTTACTGGCGGGTCTGGCGCTGTTGCAGCAGCAGGTTGCTGAACCCTGCCCCGGCAAGCTGCTTCTGGGCGACCGTCAACTGCTCACGGTTGCTGAACGGGCCGACCAGGACGCGGTACCAGGTTTCATCTTTCACTGTCCCTGACTCCACCTTGACCGCTTGGCCAAGCAGGATGATTTGCGCACGAACCTTGTCGGCATCGGCCTGTTTGCGGAACGAGCCGGCCTGCAGGAAGAAAGTGGTAGTCGCCGCAGGCTTGATCACCGGAGGGGCGGGTGGAGGCGTCTGCCCCATCAGGGCGGCCTGGGCGCGCGCGGTATCGATCTTCGCAGCTTCCGCTGGCGTTACCGGCTTGACCGGCTGCACTGGCTGGGCCGGTACCGGTGGGGTTTTCTCCGGTACGGCCTCCGGCGGCACGATGACCTCTGACTCCGGCAGCAGGGTGTAGAAGTCGTACTTCGGCTTGACCGGCTGCTGTGTCGTCGGTGCGCTGGTCTTTCCGGCTTCGGCGACCTTGGCGGGTTTTTGCTGCTCAGGCTTGGCGCGCTTGATGTCTTCGCTGCCTGGCTCGAGCTTCATCAAAAAGACAACGAAAGCGCCTACGGTGAGGCCGACCGCCAGCCAGATCCAACCAGGAATCGGCTGTTTGGCCGGTGCCTGGTTGCGGCTGGCGCCACGCTTGGGTGCAGGTTTTTTCTTGGCAGCCAACTTACATGCGCTCCAGGCTTTCCAGGCCGAGCAGTTCCAGACCTTGCTTGAGCGTACGGCCGGTCAGAGCGGCCAGACGCAGACGGCTTTGCTGCTGTTCGGCGGTTTCGGCGGCGAGGATCGGGCAGTTCTCGTAGAAGCTGGAGAACAGGCCTGCGATGTCGTACAGGTAGCTGCACAGCACATGTGGGGTGCCCTTCTCGGCGACATTGTTGAGTACTTCACCGAACTGCGCCAGGCGAGCGGCCAGATCCTGCTCATGGGTCGCCTGCAGGACGATGTTGCCCTCGACTTCCTCGAAGCCCTTGCCCAGCTTGCGGAATACGCTGGCCACTCGGGTGTAGGCATACAGCAGGTAGGGTGCGGTGTTGCCGTCGAAGTTGAGCATCAGCTCGAAGTTGAAGCTGTAGTCGCTGGTGCGGTGCTTGGACAGGTCGGCGTACTTCACCGCGCCGATCCCGACCACTTCACCAATGTGGCGCAGTTCGTCTTCGGACAGGCTCGGATTCTTGTCCTTGACCAGTGCGTAGGCACGCTCCTTGGCCTCGGTCAGCAGGTCGATCAGTTTTACGGTGCCGCCGTCACGTGTCTTGAACGGGCGGCCGTCAGCGCCGTTCATGGTGCCGAAGCCCATGTGTTCCATCTGCATTGGGTGGCCGACGAAGCCTGCGCGGCGCGCGACTTCGAACACCTGGTTGAAGTGCAGGGCCTGGCGCTGGTCGACGAAGTACAGGGCACGGTCGGCCTTGAGGACGTTGCTGCGATAGCGGACGGCGGCCAGGTCGGTGGTGGCATAGAGGTAGCCGCCATCGGCCTTCTGCACGATCACCGGCAGCGGCTCGCCTTCGGCATTCTTGAATTCATCGAGGAACACGCACTTGGCGCCCTGATCCTCGACCAGCAGGCCCTTGGCCTTGAGGTCGGCGACCACGTTGGCCAGGTCGCCGTTGTAGGCGCTTTCGCCCATCACGTCGGCCATGGTCAGCTTGACGTTGAGCAGCTCGTAGGTCTTCTGGCAGTGGGACAGGGAGATGTCCTTGAAGCGGGTCCACAGGGCCATGCACTCAGGGTCGCCGGCCTGCAGCTTGACCACCAGGCCACGGGCGCGGGTGGCGAATTCCTCGGACTCGTCGAAGCGCTTTTTCGCCGCGCGGTAGAAGTTCTCCAGGTCCGACAGCTCGTCGCTGGTGATCGGGTTTTCTTCCAGGTAGGCCAGCAGCATGCCGAACTGGGTGCCCCAGTCGCCCACGTGGTTCTGGCGGATCACCTGGTCGCCGAGAAACTCCAGCACGCGTGCGACGCTGTCGCCGATGATGGTCGAGCGCAGGTGGCCGACGTGCATCTCTTTGGCCAGGTTCGGTGCCGACATGTCGATCACCACTTTCTCGCTAGGGCCGGCTTTGCGCACGCCCAGATGATCGTCTGCCAGGGCTGCGTCCAGGCGGTTGGCCAAGGCCTGGGTGTTCTGGAAGAAGTTCAAAAAGCCCGGGCCTGCAATCTCGACCTTGGTGATGTCGGCGCTGGCCGGCAGGGCGTCGATGAGCTTTTCAGCCAGGTCGCGCGGCTTCATGCCGGCCGGCTTGGCCAGCATCATGGCGATGTTGCTGGCGAAGTCGCCGTGGGTCTTGTCCCGGGCGTTTTCCACCTGGATCGCCGGCGTCAGTCCCTCAGGCAGCACGCCGTCGGTGACGAGTTGGGTGAGGGCTTGCTGGATGAGCTGGCGAATGGTGTCTTTCATGGCGTTCTCTTTTCGACCGCAAGCGCGGTGGGGCGCTTCGATGCGCAGGTGGAAAAACTGGGCATTATCCGTTCCCGGGGGCGTGTTGCCAACCTTTGAGCGGCAAGCTGGGTATGGAGCGGCAAGCTTCAAGCTTCAAGCTGCAAAAAAAGCGCAGCGTGCACGGCCTGCCCTTGCTTGTTGCTTGCAGCTCAATAAAGGTCGACCGGATCTACGTCCAGCGACCAGCGCACCTGGCGCCCGGATGGCATGTGTTCCAACACTAGCAACCAAGCGCTGATCAGTCGATGCAAGGGCGCCCGGGCATTGGCCTGGAGCAACAATTGCGCGCGGAAACGCCCCGCACGGCGCTCCATGGGCGCAGGTACCGGGCCGAGCAGCTCGATACCCTGCAGGTTCTGCTCGGCCAACAGCCGTTCAGCGGCGCTGCAGGCCTCGTCCAGAAAACCCTCGGCCTGGCCTGGCTTGTGCGCCTCGGCCCGGAGCAGGGCGAGGTGGGAGAAGGGCGGCAGGCCGGCCGCGCGGCGTTCGCTCAGGGCCTGCTCGGCAAAGGCGAAATACCCTTGCTCGGTCAGTTGCACCAGCAGCGGATGTTCGGCCAGGTGGGTCTGGATGATCACCTTGCCGGGCTCCTCTGCCCGACCAGCGCGGCCGGCGACCTGGACGATCAACTGCGCCATGCGTTCGCTGGCGCGGAAGTCCCCGGAGAACAGGCCGCCATCGGCGTCGAGGATGGCCACCAGGGTTACCCGGGGGAAGTGGTGACCCTTGGCCAGCATCTGGGTGCCGACCAGGATGCTCGGCTGTCCGCGCTGAATAGTGGTGAACAGGTTGTGCATCGCATCCTTGCGCGATGTGCTGTCGCGGTCGACCCGCAGGATGGGATAGTCCGGGAACAGCACCTTCAGACGCTCCTCGGCGCGCTCGGTACCCGCGCCCACCGGGCGCAGGTCGACATGGGCGCATTGCGGGCACTGGTGGGGCAGGCGTTCGTCGTGGCCGCAGTGGTGGCAGCGCAACACGCCGGAGCGCTGGTGCACCGTCATCCGGGCGTCGCAGCGGGGGCATTCGGACAGCCAGCCGCAATCGTGGCACAGCAGGGTCGGCGCGAAGCCGCGGCGATTGAGGAACACCAGCACTTGCTGGCCTGCTTCCAGTGTCTGGCGGATGGCCTGTTGCAGCGGGCCGCTGATGCCGCTGTCCAGCGGCAGGCTGCGTACGTCCAGGCGCAGGAAGCGCGGTGCGCGAGCGCCGCCGGCGCGTTGATTCATGCGCAGCAGGCCGTAGCGGCCGCTGTGGGCATTGTGCAGGCTTTCCAGCGAGGGGGTGGCCGAGCCCAGCAGGATCGGGATGTTCTCTTGGTGGGCGCGGACCACGGCCAGGTCCCGGGCGTGGTAGCGCAGGCCTTCCTGCTGTTTATAGGAGCCGTCGTGCTCCTCGTCGATGATGATCAGCCCGGGATTTTTCATCGGTGTGAACAGTGCCGAGCGGGTGCCGATGATGATATCGGCCTCGCCGTCGCGGGCGGCGAGCCAGGCATCCAGGCGTTCGCGATCACCGACCGCCGAATGCAGCAGGGCGATGCGAGCGTTGAAGCGTTGCTCGAAGCGCGCCAAGGTCTGCGGCCCAAGGTTGATTTCCGGAATCAGGATCAGTGCTTGTTTGCCGGCCTCGAGGGTTTCACGGATCAGTTGCAGGTAAACCTCGGTCTTGCCGCTGCCGGTCACCCCCGCCAGCAAGAAGGCATGGAAGGCGCCGAAGCCCGAGCGCACGGCATCGAAT
The DNA here is from genome assembly GCF_900102675.1 of Pseudomonas guariconensis. Lineage (GTDB taxonomy): Bacteria > Pseudomonadota > Gammaproteobacteria > Pseudomonadales > Pseudomonadaceae > Aquipseudomonas > Aquipseudomonas guariconensis. The sequence goes on along the minus strand of NZ_FMYX01000002.1, from coordinate 360,523 downwards.
GCGGCCAGTTGCTCTTCATTCAAGGGCAGCTCCGGCTGTGCCAGCCAGTGTTCGTGACGGGGCTGGGGCAAATGGCGGCGGACCTCTACCTGAACCAGTTCCTTGGCCAGCAGCAAATCGAGGCTGTCCTTGCTCAGGCCCAGCTTGGACAGCACGCTGTGGGCGACGCCGTGCGGATGCTGGGCCAGGGCCTTGAGGGCGTCACGCTGGCGGGGGGCGCGTGCGATACGCGGGTCTTCGAGGCGGGCGCCGGGAGCGACATGCCAAAAACGCTCTTGACGCATCTCGGCCGGCTCGCCCTGGCGCAACAAGGTGGGCAAGGCCCAGTTAAAGGTGTCGCCCAGGCTGTGCTGGTAGTACTGCGCGGTCCACAGGCACAGCTTGAACAGTGCCGACGGCAGCGGTGAGACCGGATCGAGCAGGGCACTGGCGGGCTTGAGCTTGTCGGCGGGCACTTCGCTCTTGTCGCAGACCTCCACCAGTACGCCGATCATCTCCCGGCGGCCAAACGGCACGCGGATGCGCATGCCAGGCGTCAAGGCCTGGCGGGCCATGCTTGCTGGTGCCCTATAGTCGAACAGGCGACGCAAAGGCGAGGGCAGGGCTAGGCGCAGAATGACGTCGGACACGCGGGAGGTCTCTGGATGGCAGGTTTACAAGTTCCGCGAGCCTAGCAGACGACAGTCGGTGATCGCGACAACTTGCGCTGGCGCCTTGCTCTGGTATTATTCGCCGCCTAATTACGTGCGGTATTCAACAATTGGTGTTGGGTGGCGGCACGCAGCTCGAGGAAGTGACCATGAAAGCAGATATTCATCCGAACTACGAAGTAGTTGCAGTCACCTGCAGCTGCGGCAACAAATTCGAAACCCGTTCGACCCTGGCCAAGCCGCTGGCGATCGACGTGTGCTCCCAGTGCCACCCGTTCTACACTGGTAAGCAGAAAGTCCTGGACACCGGTGGTCGCGTACAGAAGTTCGCCGATCGCTTCGGTATGTTCGGTACCAAGAAGTAATCATGCGCATGGCGAATCCCTCGGGTTTCGCGCTGCTGCAAAAAAAGGCGCCCCTTGTGGGCGCTTTTTTTGTGGGCGCGATCTGGCATTTTCCCGCGCTGGCTTTCTGCCCATTGCCCGACAAGCCGCAGCAGGTGGCGGTGCGACAGGTGGTCGATGGCGACACCTTGCGTCTGAGTGATGGACGCAGCGTTCGGATGATCGGCATCAATGCACCGGAAATCGGCCGTAAAGGTCGCACCAGCGAGCCCTATGCCGAGGCCGCCAGGCAGCGTTTGCAGGCGTTGGTCAAAGCCAGCGACGGTCGGGTCGGGCTGGTGCCGGGGGTAGAGGGAAAGGACAAGTACGGTCGCACCTTGGCGCACATCTATGGCCGGGATGGCAACAATCTTGAAGCCACACTGCTCAGCGAGGGCTTGGGCTATCGCGTCGCGGTGGCGCCCAACGTCAAGCTTTCCCGCTGCCAGCAACAGGCCGAGCAGGCGGCCAGGGCGGCGCGGATCGGGTTATGGCGGCAGTCGCCAGTGCTGCGAGAGGGTGATGTCCGGCAGTCGGGCTTTGCTGTCATAAGCGGCAAAGTAAAGGCTATCGAGCGCAATCGTGGTGGTGTTTGGCTGGAACTTGGCAATGCGGTGGTGCTTCGCATTCCCGCTCGTCTGCAGCGCAACTTCCCCTCGAGCTTCTTCGATAACCTCAAGGGACGCCAGGTCGAGGCGCGCGGCTGGGTGCTGGATCGTTCCCGCAAGGGTGGGCTGAAGCCTGGGCAGCGACGCTGGGAATTGCCGTTGACCGATCCGAGCATGCTCGAACGGATTTCAGGGTAAATAGTTGTAGACATTTCGCTATTAAATTGTACACACTTGATGGTGTATGCCCCCGTGGGTTATAGCGTAAAGTCGTAGGCTAAAGGCCTTGACACAAGTGACCGGGCAGTCTTGTGGCCCCCCGGCTCTTTGCGTATCCTCGGCGGTCCGTCAGAACAGTAAACAAGCGGAATGCCCACCATGTCAGACCTGAAAACCGCCGCTCTCGAATACCACGCTCAGCCTCGTCCGGGGAAACTGAGCGTCGAACTCACCAAGCCGACCGCAACCGCCCGTGACCTGGCCCTGGCCTACAGCCCGGGTGTCGCCGAGCCTGTGCGTGAGATCGGCCGTGATCCAGAGCTGGCCTACAAGTACACCGGCAAAGGCAACCTGGTTGCGGTGATTTCCGATGGTACCGCCATCCTCGGCCTGGGTGACCTGGGTCCGCTGGCGTCCAAGCCGGTCATGGAAGGCAAGGGTGTTCTGTTCAAGCGTTTCGCTGGCATCGACGTATTCGACATCGAAGTCGACTCCGAAAGCCCGCAAGCCTTCATCGACACCGTCAAGCGTATTTCCATCACCTTCGGTGGCATCAACCTGGAAGACATCAAGGCGCCTGAGTGCTTCGAGATCGAGCGCACGCTGATCGAGCAGTGCGACATTCCGGTCTTCCACGATGACCAGCACGGCACCGCGATCGTCACTGCGGCCGGCATGATCAACGCCTTGGAAATCGCCGGCAAGAAGCTCGACGAAGCCAAGATCGTTTGCCTGGGCGCTGGCGCTGCCGCCATCTCTTGCATGAAGCTGCTGGTCAGCATGGGTGCCAAGGTCGAGAACATCTTCATGATCGACCGCACCGGCGTGATCCACGCAGGCCGTGACGATCTGAACCAGTACAAGGCCCAATTCGCGCACGCGACCGACAAACGCACCCTGGCTGACGCACTGGAAGGTGCCGATGTCTTCGTGGGTCTGTCCGGCCCGAACCTGCTGAGCCCGGAAGGCCTGAAGAGCATGGCTGCGAACCCGATCGTGTTCGCATGCTCGAACCCGGATCCGGAGATCAAGCCAGAGCTGGCCCACCAGACCCGCAGCGACGTGATCATGGCTACCGGTCGTTCCGACTACCCGAACCAGGTCAACAACGTGCTGGGCTTCCCGTTCATCTTCCGTGGCGCTCTGGACGTACGTGCCAAGCGCATCAACGAAGAAATGAAAATCGCCGCCGCCATCGCCCTGAAGGACCTGGCCAAGCTGCCAGTGCCGCAGGAAGTCTGCGACGCCTACGGCGTGCAGGCGCTGGAATTCGGCCGTGAGTACATCATTCCGAAGCCGATGGACCCACGCCTGATCACCGTCGTCTCCGATGCCGTGGCCAAGGCTGCCATCGAGTCCGGCGTTGCAACCCTGCCGTATCCGAAGCACTACCCACTGCAGAACGTGAACGACGTGTTCAACGGTTAATGCAGAACGCAAAAAAGAACCGGCTCAAATGAGCCGGTTTTTTTTGCTTCGAGTTTAGAGCTGCGAGCGACACGTTGTTCGAGGTTGTCTGTAGGGGGGGGCCGGGAGAGCCGGCGCGCCCTTCTTCTTGCTTGTCGCTTGTGCTGCTTAGAAAAGATCCATCGGCGCCGCTTCATCGGCCGGCAGCGGGCTGCCTGGTGCCGCACCGTTGCCCAGCTCGTCTACCGAAGGCGGGGAATCCTCGGCCTTGAAGAGCTCGAAATAGGCATTCGGAGTGCTTGGCGTGGCGGCGCGGCCGCTGACCGGATCGACCCGCAGGCTGAGGATGCCTTCCGGTTCGGCTGGGGCGTGCTCGGGCTTGCCTTTGAGCGCCGCACCCATGAAGTTCATCCAGATCGGCAGCGCGGCGGTGCCGCCATACTCGCGCCGGCCCAGGGTCTCCGGCTGGTCGAAGCCAACCCACACGGTCGTCACGTAGTCGGCGTTGTAGCCAGTGAACCAGGCGTCCTTGGACTCGTTGGTGGTGCCGGTCTTGCCCGCCAGATCGTTTCGACCAAGGGCCAGGGCGCGGCGGCCGGTGCCGCGCTTGATCACGTCCTGCAGCATGCTGGTGAGAATATAGGTGGTACGACCGTCGACGATGCGCTCGGCCACGACCGGTGCCTGTGGCGCGGGTGCCACCTGGCCAAGTGTCGAGGGTGCTTCGCCTGGCAGCGGCTGGATGCTGATCGGCTGTTCCGGCGCGGCGATGCCGGCCTGGTCCTGACCCTCTTGAGGAACCCTCGCCGGATTGGCGGTGAACAGGGTTTCGCCGTTGCGGCTCTCGATGCGTTCGATCAGATAGGGGCTGATCTTGTAGCCGCCGTTGGCGAAAGTGCTCCAGCCCGTGGCGATTTCCATCGGCGTGAGGGTTGCGGTCCCCAGCGCCAGAGACAGGTTCGGCGGCAGGTCCTGCTTGTTGAAGCCAAACTTGGCGATGTAGTCGATGGTCTTGCCCACGCCGATCGATTGCAGCAGTCGGATCGAGACCAGGTTGCGCGACTTGTACAGGGCTTCGCGCATGCGGATCGGGCCGAGGAAGGTGTTGGTGTCGTTCTTCGGGCGCCAGACCTTGTCCAGGTACTCGTCGACGAACACGATCGGTGCGTCGTTGACCAGGCTGGCGGCGGTGTAGCCGCTGTCCAGTGCGGCGCTGTAGACGAAGGGCTTGAAGCTCGAACCGGGCTGGCGCTTGGCCTGCATGGCGCGGTTGTAATTGCTCTGTTCGAACGAGAAACCGCCGACCAGTGCGCGGATGGCGCCGTTGTAAGGATCCAGAGTGACCAGTGCGCTCTGGGCACCAGGCACCTGGCTGAACTTGAGCTTGCCGTCTTCCAGGCGCTGCACACGGATCAGATCACCGACCTGGGCTACGTCCGCGGGCGATTGAGGGGAGCGACCCTGAGCATTGCTGTTGAGGAATGGCCGGGCCCATTTCATGGTGTCCCAGGCTACGTGCTCCTCTTCGCCACTGCGGGTCAGCACCTTCAGGCCGCTCTTGTCGACCTGAGTGACGATGGCAGGCTCAAGGCCCCCAAGGGTGCGCTGCTTGCTCAGCTCCTGCAGCCAGGCGGCGTGGGTCTTGCCTGGGAAACGCGATTCTGGGCCGCGATAGCCATGGCGCTCGTCATAGTCGGTCAACCCAGTGAGCACGGCCTTGTTGGCCATCTCCTGCATGTCGCTCGGCACCGTGGTGGTCACGCGGAAGCCTTCGGTGTAGGCATCGCTGCCATAGCGGCCGACCATTTCGGCGCGGGCCATTTCGGCGATGTAGGGCGCGTTAACCTCGGGTGTCGGGACGTGATAGCTGGCATTGAGCGGCTCGGCCAGGGCGGCCTCGTAGCTGGCCTGGTCGATCTTGCCGAGCTTGTACATGCGGCCCAGGATCCAGTCGCGGCGCTCCTTGGCGCGCACCGGGTTGGCCAGCGGGTTGAAGCGAGACGGCGCCTTGGGCAGGCCAGCGATCATGGCCATCTGGGCCAGGCTGATGTCGCGGATGGACTTGCCGTAGTACACCTGTGCAGCGGCTTCGATGCCGTAGGCGCGGTTGCCCAGGTAGATCTTGTTGACGTACAGCTCGAGGATTTCGTCCTTGGTCAGCTCGCGTTCGATCTGCAAGGCCAGGAGGATTTCATTGGTTTTGCGCGAGAAACTGCGCTCGCTGGTGAGGAAGAAGTTCTTCGCCACCTGCATGGTGATCGTGCTGCCGCCGGTCTGGATGTGGCCAGATTTCACCAGCTGGGTCGCGGCGCGCATCAGGCTGCTCGGATCGACCCCATAGTGATTGAGGAAATTGTCGTCCTCTGCTGACAGAAGCGCCTGGATGAACTGTGGGGGAATATCCGCGAAACGGATAGGCGAGCGGCGCATTTCGCCGAATTCCGCAATCAGCTTGCCGTCGCTGCTGTACACCCTCAAGGGGATCTGCAACTGGATGCTTCTGAGGGACTCGACCGAGGGGAGGCTGGGGCTAAGATACAGAAACGCACCGCTCACACCGAGTACGAGCGCGCAGATGACTGCGACGAAAGACCACCAGAAGAACTTCAGCAGACGTATCAAGGCTTTTGGGTGTCCAGGTTGGGAGTGGATTGCACGCGGTCCGGCGGACAGGAAAAAACGCTGGGCATTATAAGCATTTTTCGCTTTGCCGGGGCGACCGGCCGGCCTGGACGGTCGGCTCCTGTAGTGCGGCACTGCGACGATCTTTCAAGGAAGAACCATGCTTGGACGTTTCGGCAGGGATGCCGGTTCACTGCTGGGGGTGGAAATCGCCTCCGGTTCCGTTCGAATCCTTCAATTGCAACGGCGCCAGGGCGGCCATGCAGTCTGCGCCTGGGCCGTGGAGCCTTTCGAGGCGCCACCGGGGCACTGGACGGCACATCCTGATGTGGTGGCCAAGGCCTTGCAACGAGCCTGGCAGCGTAGTGGGTCTCGTCAGCGTCAGGCCGCAGTGGCGTTACCGGGCTCTGAGGTGATCTGCAAGGTACATCGGCTGCCGGCGCGATTGTCCGACAGCGAGATGGAGGCGCAGTTGCTGGCCGAGGCCGAGCGCCTGTTTCCGTTTCCATTGCAGGACCTCGCGCTGGATTTCCAGACGCTCGAGACGGTGCCGGGGCCGGTCGATGAGGTGAGCGTGCTGGTGGGGGCTTGCCGCCACTGTCTGTTGGAGCCGTTGGAGCAGGTGTTCCACAGCGCTGGCTTGCAGTTGGTGATGGTCGAAGTCGACAGCCTGGCCTTGGCCCGCACGCTCGCCCCTGGCCGACTTACCGCAGCGGCGGTCCTCAGGATCGAGGCTGTTCGTGCCACCGTGCATACCTGGTCGGAGCCTTTCATGCCTCAGCGTCTGGAGTTGCGCTTCGTGCCCGAGCAGGACCAGGCACAACGCCTCGAACGTATCGGGCACTGGCTGCGCAGTGCGCTGACGGGAACATCCGTCGAATGCCTTCACGTCGCACCGTGCGATGTGCCGGAAGACGGCTGGCTGGGAGGGCTCGCGCAGCAACTGGCGATGCCGTGTGAGTCGCTCTGGCCTTTCGCTGGCCTGGCGCTGGCGGGCCTGGCCATGGATTCCACGCTGTCGTGCAGGGAGGCTGGTGGCATGGCGCTAGCCTACGGACTGGCATTGGGAGGAGGGCAGTGATGCTGCGGTTGAACCTGCTTCCCTGGCGCGAACGGCAGCGCCTTGCGGCAGTTCGGCGCTTCAAGCTGGCCGTGCTCGCCAGTGTCCTGGTCGCCTTCTGCGGCGTGATGCTGCTCGACCATATGGCCCGTCAGCGTTTGCAGAGCCAGGAATTGGCCATTGCGCAAAGCCAGGCTTTGTTGCAAGAGCAGCAAGCGGAGCTCGCGCGCATCGATGGGCTGCGTGAGCGGCGCGAGGCCGTGCAGGCGCAATCTTCAGCCCTGGCTCGCCTGCGTGCCGATCAAGGTCTGCCTTTGGTGGTGTTCGCCGAGCTTGAGCGGGCCATGCCAGAGGGATTGAGCTTGAGCGAACTGACCTTGCAGGAAAATCGCGTGCAAGTGCTTGGGTTGGCGGCGTCCCCCGCTGTCCTGGCGCAGCTCATGCGCGCGCTCGAGCAGTCTGCCGTCCTGCAGGGGCTGGAGCTAAAACGCCTTCGCAATGTGCCAGCGGGTGAAGAGTTCTTGTTGTTGGCCCAGGTGCCGGTTTCGTGGTCATGACGTGGGCCGAGGTGACCGACTGGCGGGAGTGGGGGATCCGTTCGCGGGGTTTCATTGCTGCGATTCTGGCGACGTTGATCGCCCTGGTGTTGCTTGCCGGGTGGTTCGGGCTTCTCCAAGGGCGGTATCGGACCTATCAGTTGGGCAAGGGCCAAGAGCAATCATTGAACTTGGCGCTGTCGGGCAATTCGCAGGCGCTGCACCTGCACGAGTCTGCCCGGCTGGCGCTGGACGATGCCACGCTGCAGTTGCGCGATGCGCGTTGGCGCCTGGCTGCGGGTGCGAACATGAGTGATCTGCTCGACGAGCTGACCAGTTCGGGACATGCCCATGGGTTGGTGTTCGAACAGCTCGATGTGGAGCAGGCGCGCGTGGAGACTGGCTACCAGATGGTGCCGCTGCGGGTAGAGGTCGTGGGGCGTTATGCCGCGCTGCGGATGTGGCTGGACGAATGGTTCGGCCAGGTTCGTCTCTTGCGGGCAACGAGCCTGCGGCTGGTCGACTTGCCCGAGCGTCCAGGCCTGCTGCGCCTGCAGGTGCAGGTCGCTTCGTATCACCCGGGCGAAGAACTGCCGGTACCGGCCTCGCTGGCCCATGAGCCGGCGAGGCCGGCGGCCCGCCCTCCGCGCGTGGACCTGTTCGTACCCTGGTCGACTCAGGCCGCCGTGACGGGGCTGGCTGGCGTGCCCCTGGATCAGTTGGAGATGGTCGGCAGCCTGTCGCAGGCTGGGCATCACCAGGCTCTGCTGTGGTCGGCTGGACGGTTGTATCGGGTGTGTTCTGGGGACCGTGTGGGGCGTAATGAGGGTGTCGTGGTACGGATCGATCGACACCAGATCGAGGTGCGCGAGCGTGTGTTCGTCGCGGGAGTGTGGCACGAGCGGTCGGTCTACCTGGCCATGGGAAAGCGGGTCAACAACGAGGTCATGGATGACGCTGAACAAACTGAAGATCGGCATGGTGATGGCAATGCTGTCGAGCCCGGCGGCGACAGCATCGCTTTATCGAGGTGAGCCGCTGTCCCTGAATTTCCAGGACATCGAAGTGCGCGCGGCGCTGCAGGTGCTGGCCGATCATGCCGGCATCAACTTGGTTGCCAGCGACACGGTACAAGGCAGTCTTACCTTGCGCCTGGAAGACGTGCCCTGGGATCAGGCGCTGGACCTTGTATTGCGCAGCAAAGGACTGGCCCGGCGCGAGGAGGGTAACGTTCTGGTGGTCGCGCCCATCGCGGAGCTGGCAGAGCAGTTTCGTGAAGCCCGGTCTGGGCAGGCGCTGGATGCGCAATTGCAGCCCATGCGGCGTGAGCTGCTGCCGATCCATCACGCCAAGGCGGCGGACATGGCAGAGTTGTTGTTGGCCGCGCTCGCCGACGAGGGCATTCTCACCGGGCGCGGCAGCCTGAGTGTCGACCCACGGACCAACACCTTGGTGGCCTACCAGCCGGCCGACCGACTCGCCGAGTTGCGGCGACTGGTGGGGCAGCTGGATGTGCCGGTGCGACAAGTGCTGATCGAGGCGCGGATCGTCGAGGCCAACGTCGATTACGAAAAAAGCCTGGGTGTGCGCTGGGGCGCGCCCCTGCAAGGCGATACCGCTCGTCTGGGAAAAGAACTGTTCGTCGACCTGGGTGTGGAGCGGGGGACGTCCGGCATTGGGTTGGGGGTGCTACGAGGCGGGACGCTGCTGGACTTGGAGCTCAGTGCCATGGAAAAGAGCGGAAACGGCGAGATCATCTCCCAGCCGAAGGTGGTCACCGCTGACAAGGAGACCGCGCGGATCATCAAGGGTACCGAGGTGCCTTACCAGGAAACCAGCAAGAGTGGCGCGACCTCCATCTCGTTTCGCGAGGCATCGTTATCGCTTGAGGTGACGCCGCAGATCACGCCCGATGGCAAAGTCGTGATGGCTGTCAGGGTGACCAAGGACGAGCCTGACTACGTCAATGCACTGAACAACGTCCCGCCCATCCGCAAGAATGAGGTCAACGCCAAGGTGCGGGTGGCGGACGGCGAGACGATCGTCATCGGTGGCGTTTACTCGACCACGCAAAACAATGTGGTCGACAAGGTGCCATTTTTAGGCGATCTGCCGTATGTTGGCAGGCTGTTTCGACGCGATGTATTACAAGAGAAAAAATCCGAGCTGCTGGTCTTCCTGACTCCGCGTATCATGAGTGACCAGGCGATTGCTGTGAGTCGTTGATTCTGTGCGAAATTTGATACTTGTGGGACCCATGGGCGCTGGAAAAAGCACCATCGGACGCCTATTGGCCAAAGAGCTGCGCCTGTTGTTCAAGGATTCCGACAAGGAAATCGAGCTGCGAACCGGCGCCAACATCCCGTGGATCTTCGACAAAGAAGGCGAGCCGGGCTTTCGTGACCGTGAGCAGGCCATGATCGCCGAACTCAGTGGCCTCGATGGCGTGGTCCTGGCGACCGGCGGCGGCGCGGTGATGCGTGAAGCCAATCGCAGGGCGCTGCGTGAGGGCGGACGGGTGATCTACCTGCACGCCTCGGTGGAGCAGCAGGTCGGGCGCACAGCGCGTGATCGCAATCGGCCACTGTTGCGCACTGCCAACCCGGAGGCGACCCTGCGCGCCCTGCTGGAAACCCGCGACCCGCTTTACCGTGAAATCGCTGACCTGGTGGTGGAAACCGACGAACGGCCGCCGCGCATGGTGGTGCTCGACATCCTTGAGCGCTTGCAGAAGTTGCCGCCCCGGTAAGCCGGGACTATTCTCGGCGACCAACGCCGAGGCGGGTTGAACGTTACCGCGCGGGGTCGCCTGGACGATGCCGCGCCCTAGTACATTGTGGGGATACATGCAGACATTAAAGGTCGACCTGGGCGAACGCAGCTACCCGATCTACATTGGCGAAGGCCTGCTGGACCAGCCCGAACTGCTGGCGCCGCACATTGCCGGACGGCAGGTCGCCATTGTCTCGAACGAAACCGTTGCCCCCCTGTATCTCGAACGTCTGCGCCGCACCCTCGGTGCCTATGCGGTATTGCCCGTGGTGTTGCCCGATGGCGAGGCCCACAAGAACTGGGAAACCCTGCAACTGATCTTCGATGCCCTGCTCACCGCCCGGCATGATCGCCGGACCACCGTGGTGGCCCTGGGCGGTGGTGTCATCGGTGACATGGCCGGCTTCGCCGCTGCCTGTTACCAACGCGGCGTCGACTTCATTCAGATACCGACTACCTTGTTGTCCCAGGTCGATTCCTCGGTGGGCGGCAAGACCGGTATCAATCATCCCTTGGGCAAGAACATGGTCGGCGCGTTCTATCAGCCCAACGCCGTGCTGATCGACACCGCCAGCCTAAAGACCCTGCCGGCACGCGAACTGTCGGCGGGCCTGGCCGAGGTCATCAAGTACGGCCTGATCTGCGACGAGCCGTTCCTGACTTGGCTTGAAGCCCACATCCATGACCTGCGCGAGCTGGAGCCCGTCGCGCTCACCGAAGCCATCCGCCGCTCCTGCGCGGCCAAGGCTGCGGTGGTTGGGGCTGACGAACGCGAATCCGGCGTGCGGGCCACGCTTAACCTCGGTCATACCTTCGGCCATGCCATCGAGACCCACATGGGTTATGGCGTTTGGCTGCATGGCGAAGCCGTGGCGGCCGGCACCGTGATGGCGCTGGAAATGTCCATGCGCCTGGGCTGGATCGACCAGGCTGCGCGAGATCGCGGCATTCGTCTGCTGCAGGCGGCCGGCTTGCCGGTGGTGCCTCCCCAGGAGATGACCCCTGAGCACTTCATGGAACACATGGCGGTCGACAAGAAGGTCCTCGACGGTCGCTTGCGCCTGGTGCTGCTGCGCCAGATGGGCGAGGCCGTGGTGACCGACGACTATCCGAAAGAGATTCTTCAGGCCACGTTGGCAGCGGATTACCGCGCAATCGTGGCCCAGCTTTGAGGTTGTGACAGCGCAATGACCAGTTTGCATGCCGATGAGGCGTTTCTCGACCACTATCAGTTGAGCCACGATCCGTTCGCGCCCCGTGTGCCCGGTTTCAAGTTCTTCCCCGCCCAGCGCAAGCCGGTGCTGGGCCAACTGCATCATCTGGCGCGTTATAGCCAGCTGATGCTGGTGGTCACAGGCCCTGTGGGCAGCGGCAAGACCCTGCTGCGCCAGGCCCTGGTGGCCAGCACCAACAAGCAGTCGGTGCAGAGCGTGGTGGTCTCGGCCCGTGGCGCGGGCGACGCGGCCAGCGTTCTGGCCCAGGTGGCACAGGCACTCAATGTCGCCAATGCCGAAGTGCAGACCATCCTCGCCCAAGTCGTGCAACTGGCGCTGACCGGGCAGGAAGTCTATTTGCTGGTGGACGATGCGGAACAACTCGACGAGTCGGCACTCCAAGCGTTGCTGGAGCTGGCGGCGGGTGTTCCGGAGGGCCGTCCGCACGTGTTCCTGTTCGGTGAGCCGTCACTGATCGCCGCACTGGAAGGGCTCGATGCCGACGGAGAGCGATTCCATGTCATCGAGCTTGCGCCCTACAGCGAGGAGGAAACCCGCGAGTACCTGGAGCAGCGTCTGGATGGCGCAGGCCGGGGCATCGAGGTGTTCACCCGTGAACAGATCGTCGACATCCATGAAAACTCCGACGGCTGGCCTGGCAACATTAACCAGGTCGCCCGCGATACCTTGATCGAAGCCATGATCGCTAGCCGCAGTACGGTGAAGCGACCATCCATGGGGTTCAATATGCCTAAGAAACACGTGCTCGCGCTGTCCGCTGTCGTCGTGGTCGCGGTTGCCGCGGCGGTCCTGATGCCCAAGAAGGGCGGTGACAAGCCTGCCGAAGCGCCTGCCGCCCAGGCCCAGTTGCCGCTGGGTGAAGGCCAGCCGGCCAATGCCCAGTCCAATAATGGTGGTCCAGCCATCGAGTTCTCCGGCTCTTCCCAGCCAATGCCACTGCCGCTGGTTGGGCAGTCGCAGCCGGTGATGCGCGAGCCGCTGGCCCAGGCGGCCGGCATGGGTGATGGCGAGGAGGGCGGCCCGGCCGGCAACACCGCACTGCAGCCGGCCAACCCGCCGACTGTCACGACCATCGCGCCGCCGCAAGGTGCCACCGCAGGCCCAGCCCCGGTACCGGCTCAGCCTGTCACTAGCGCGCCGGCCCAGAGTGTCGCCACCGCACCAGCCCAACCTGTTGCACCTGCGCCCAAGCCAGTCGCAACCCAGCCGGCCAAGCCGGTTGCACCTGCCAAGCCTGCCCCGGCGCCGACCCAGGTCGCCACCGCCAAGCCGGCTGCCAAGCCAACCGCTGGTGGCGCGGGCAATAGCGGCTGGTACAGCGGTCAGAAACCGGGCAATTACGTGGTGCAGATCTTCGGCACCAGCTCCGAGGCCTCCGCCCAGTCCTTCGTCAAAGCCCAGGGTGGCGACTATCGCTACTTCAAGAAGACCCTGCAGGGCAAACCCCTCTACGTGGTGACCTACGGCAACTTCGCCAGCCGCGATGCAGCGGTTGCGGCAATCAAGAACTTGCCAGCCAAGGTCCAGGCTGGTAAACCTTGGCCACGAACCGTAGGCAGCGTCCAACAAGAGCTGGCCACGGCCCGCTGACACCTTCCGGGCGGCTCCACCCTGCTGCCCAGTTGCCTGAGTTTCGATAAGCCTGCTGCGCCTGAGCGCAACAGGCTTTTCTGTCCCGGACTGCCGGCCACAAGCCCTTTCTTGCAGTCATGGCTGAAACGCTTCAGACTCGAGCCAAGCCGCTACCACGGCGCATGGCGCAAAAACATTCAAAGATGCGACATAAGTTTTCAATGATGCGTCATGAAAATTTGTGGGCGTTGCTGTCCCTGTGCAACAATGGTTTCCCATTGCCCACCGCAAAAAGCTGGCATTCGATCGGCGTGGATGGTAAGTGGTTGTACTAAAAAGAGATTTGCCTTGGTTGAGAGGCGAACCTGGTGAGAAAGTGTCTATGAAAACAGGTCTGTACCATCCCGAAGAATTCAAGGACAACTGTGGTTTCGGCCTGATCGCCCATATGACGGGCGAGGCGAGCCACCATCTTCTGCAAACCGCCATGCAGGCGCTGACCTGCATGACCCACCGCGGCGGAATCAACGCCGACGGCAAGACCGGCGACGGTTGCGGTCTGCTCATGCAGAAGCCCGATCAATTCCTGCGTGCCGTGGCCCAGGAACACTTCGCCGTCGAGCTGCCCAAGCAGTACGCCGTCGGCATGGTGTTCTTCAATCAGGACCCGGTGAAGGCCGAAGCGGCCCGCGCCAACATGGATCGCGAGATCATCAATGCTGGCCTGAAGCTGGTCGGCTGGCGCAAAGTCCCGATCGACACCAGCGTGCTTGGCCGCCTGGCCCTGGAGCGCCTGCCGCAGATCGAGCAGGTCTTCATCGGCGGCGAAGGCCTGAGCGACCAGGAGTTCGCCATCAAGCTGTTCAGTGCCCGTCGTCGCTCGTCCGTGGCCAATGCCCACGACGCCGACCACTACATCTGCAGCTTCTCGCACAAGACCATCATCTACAAAGGCCTGATGATGCCGGCGGATCTTTCCGCCTTCTATCCGGACCTGGGCGATGAGCGCCTGAAAACCGCGATCTGCGTGTTCCACCAGCGCTTTTCCACCAACACCCTGCCGAAGTGGCCGCTGGCGCAGCCCTTCCGCTTCCTCGCCCACAATGGCGAGATCAACACCATCACCGGCAACCGCAACTGGGCTATCGCCCGTCGCACCAAGTTCGCCAACGATCTGATCCCCGACCTCGAAGAGCTCGGCCCGCTGGTCAACCGCGTGGGTTCGGACTCCTCGAGCATGGACAACATGCTCGAGCTGATGGTCACCGGCGGCATCGACCTGTTCCGCGGCGTGCGCATGCTGGTACCGCCAGCCTGGCAGAACGTCGAGACCATGGACGCCGACCTGCGCGCGTTCTATGAGTACAACTCCATGCACATGGAGCCGTGGGACGGCCCGGCCGGTATCGTCATGACCGAGGGCCGCCACGCGGTCTGCCTGCTGGACCGCAACGGCCTGCGTCCGGCACGCTGGGTGACCACCAAGAACGGCTACATCACCCTGGCCTCGGAAATCGGCGTCTGGGACTACAAGCCCGAGGATGTGCTGGCCAAGGGGCGCGTTGGCCCGGGCCAGATCTTCGCCGTGGACACCGAAACCGGCCAGATTCTCGACACGGACGCTATCGACAATCGTCTGAAGTCGCGCCATCCCTACAAGCGCTGGCTGCGTCAGCACGCCCTGCGCATCCAGGCGACCCTGACCGACGACCAAGGCGTGGCCAGCTATGACGCTGACCAGCTCAAGCAATACATGAAAATGTTCCAGGTCACCTTCGAGGAGCGTGACCAGGTGCTGCGTCCGCTCGGTGAGCAGGGCCAGGAAGCGGTCGGCTCGATGGGCGACGACACGCCAATGGCCGTGCTGTCCCAGCGCGTGCGCTCGCCGTACGACTTCTTCCGCCAGCAGTTCGCCCAGGTAACCAACCCGCCGATCGACCCGCTGCGCGAGGCGATCGTCATGTCCTTGGAGATCTGCCTGGGCGCCGAGCGCAACATCTTCCAGGAATCCCCCGAGCATGCCTCGCGGGTAATCCTCAGCTCCCCGGTCATCTCGCCTGCCAAGTGGCGTTCGCTGATGAACCTGGAGCGCGAAGGCTTCGATCGCCAGCTGATCGACCTCAACTATGAAGAGAGCGTCGGCCTGGAAGCGGCCATCCGCAACATCGCCGACCAGGCCGAGGAAGCCGTACGCAGCGGCAAGACTCAGTTGGTGCTGAGCGACCGCTACATTGCCCCAGGCAAGCTGCCGGTGCATGCCTCCCTGGCGGTCGGTGCGGTACACCATCGTCTGACCGAGCAAGGCCTGCGCTGCGACAGCAACATCCTGGTCGAAACCGCCACCGCCCGTGACCCGCACCACTTCGCCGTGCTGCTGGGCTTCGGTGCCTCGGCCGTCTACCCTTACCTGTCCTATGAAGTGCTGGCCGACCTGATCCGCACCGGCGAGGTGCTGGGCGACCTGGATGAAGTGTTCAAGTACTACCGCAAAGGCATCTCCAAAGGCCTGCTGAAGATCCTGTCGAAGATGGGCATCTCCACCATCGCCTCCTACCGCGGCGCCCAGCTGTTCGAAGCCGTGGGCCTGGCCGAGGAAGTGGTCGGCCTGAGCTTCAAGGGCGTGGCCAGCCGCATCAAGGGCGCACGCTTCGTGGACCTTGAGAACGACCAGAAGCTGCTGGCGGCCGAAGCCTGGAGCGCGCGCAAGCCGATCCAGCAGGGCGGCCTGCTCAAGTTCGTCTACGGCGGCGAGTACCACGCCTACAACCCGGATGTAGTCAACACCCTGCAAGCAGCAGTGCAGAAGGGCGACTACGCCAAGTTCAAGGAATACACCACACTGGTCGACCAGCGTCCGGTGTCGATGATTCGCGACCTGCTCAAGGTCAAGCTGGCCGACCAGCCGTTGGCGCTGGACCAGGTCGAGCCGCTGGAGGACATCCTCAAGCGCTTCGACTCCGCGGGCATCTCCCTCGGCGCCCTGTCGCCGGAAGCCCACGAGGCCCTGGCCGAGGCGATGAACCGCCTGGGCGCGCGCTCCAACTCTGGCGAGGGCGGCGAAGACCCGGCCCGCTACGGCACCATCAAGAGCTCGAAGATCAAGCAGGTGGCCACCGGCCGCTTCGGCGTCACCCCGGAATACCTGGTCAACGCCGAAGTGCTGCAGATCAAGGTGGCCCAGGGCGCCAAGCCCGGCGAGGGCGGCCAGCTGCCTGGCGGCAAGGTCAACGGCCTGATCGCACGGCTGCGCTATGCCGTGCCGGGCGTCACCCTGATTTCGCCTCCTCCGCACCATGACATCTACTCGATCGAAGACCTGGCCCAGCTGATCTACGACCTCAAGCAGGTCAATCCGCAGGCGCTGGTGTCGGTCAAGCTGGTGGCCGAGGCCGGCGTGGGCACCATCGCCGCTGGCGTGGCCAAAGCCTACGCGGACCTGATCACCATCTCCGGCTACGACGGTGGCACCGGCGCCTCGCCGCTGACCTCCATCAAGTACGCAGGTGCGCCGTGGGAGCTGGGCCTGGCCGAGACCCACCAGACCCTGCGCGGCAACGACCTGCGTGGCAAGGTGCGGGTACAGACCGACGGTGGCCTGAAGACTGGCCTGGACGTGATCAAGGCGGCCATCCTTGGCGCCGAGAGTTTCGGTTTCGGCACCGCGCCGATGATCGCCCTAGGTTGCAAATACCTGCGTATCTGCCACTTGAACAACTGCGCTACCGGCGTTGCCACCCAGAACGACAAGCTGCGCAAGGACCACTACATCGGTACCGTCGACATGGTGGTGAACTTCTTCACCTTCGTCGCCGAGGAAACCCGTGAGTGGCTGGCCAAGCTGGGCGTGCGTAGCCTGGGCGAGCTGATCGGGCGTACCGATCTGCTCGACATCCTGCCAGGCGATACCGAGCGCCAGCAGTACCTGGACCTGTCGCCGCTGCTGGGCAGCTCGCACATTCCGGCCGACAAGCCGCAGTTCTGCGAAGTCGACAAGAACCCGCCGTTCGACAAAGGCGAGCTGGCCGAGAAAATGGTCGAGATGGCCCTGCCGGCGATTCGCGATCTTTCCGGTGGCGAATTCAGCCTGGACATCTGCAACTGCGACCGTTCCATCGGCGCGCGTATCTCCGGCGAGATCGCCCGCCTGCACGGCAATCAGGGCATGGCCGGTGCGCCAATCACCTTCCGCTTCAAGGGCACTGCCGGCCAGAGCTTTGGCGTGTGGAACGCCGGTGGCCTGAACCTGCACCTGGAAGGGGATGCCAACGACTACGTGGGCAAGGGCATGACCGGCGGCAAGCTGACCATCGTGCCGCCTGCCGGCAGCCCGTTCGAAACCCAGCACAGCGCCATCGTCGGCAACACCTGCCTGTATGGCGCCACTGGCGGCAAGCTGTTCGCCGCTGGCACCGCGGGCGAGCGCTTCGCTGTGCGTAACTCCGGCGCCCACGCTGTGGTCGAGGGTACCGGCGATCACTGCTGTGAATACATGACCGGCGGCTTTGTCTGCGTCCTGGGCAAGACCGGTTACAACTTCGGTTCTGGCATGACTGGCGGCTTCGCCTACGTGCTCGACATGGACAACACCTTCGTCGACAAACTCAACCACGAGCTGGTGGAAATCCAGCGCATCAGTGGTGAGGCGATGGAGGCCTACCGCAGCCATCTGGCGCGGGTCCTTGGCGAATACGTGGAAGAGACCGGCAGCGAGTGGGGGCGCGAGCTCTCGGAGAACCTGGACGACTACGTGCGTCGCTTCTGGTTGGTCAAGCCCAAGGCCGCCAACCTCAAGCAACTGTTGTCCAGCACCCGTGCCAACCCGCAGTAAAAGCAGCTGCAAGTGGCGAGCCTCGAACTGCAAGTTGAAGCGGTTCGAGGTTCGCCCGGCTTAAGTGATCGTCTTGCGGCTTGCAGCGCTTAGCTTGCAGCTGCTGTTAAGAGGTTTTGAAAAATGGCTGAACGTCTGAACAACGACTTCCAGTTCATCGAAGTGGGCCGTAAGGACCCTAAGAAAAAACTGCTGCGCCAGCGCAAGAAGGAGTTCGTGGAGATCTACGAACCCTTCAAGCCCCAGCAGTCGGTCGAACAGGCACACCGTTGCCTGGGTTGCGGCAACCCGTATTGCGAGTGGAAGTGCCCGGTGCACAACTTCATCCCCAACTGGCTGAAGCTGGTCTCCGAAGGCAATATCCTGGCGGCGGCGGAGCTGTCGCACCAGACCAACACCCTGCCGGAAGTGTGCGGTCGTGTGTGCCCGCAGGACCGCCTGTGCGAGGGTGCCTGCACCCTCAACGACGGCTTCGGCGCGGTGACCATCGGCTCAGTGGAGAAGTACATCACCGACACTGCCTTCGCCATGGGCTGGCGCCCGGACATGTCCAAGGTCAAACCGACTGGCAAGCGTGTCGCAGTCATCGGTGCAGGCCCGGCGGGCCTGGGCTGCGCCGACGTGCTGGTGCGTGCGGGCGTGACTCCGGTGGTGTTCGACCGCAACCCTGAAATCGGTGGCCTGCTGACCTTCGGTATCCCCGAGTTCAAGCTGGAAAAGACCGTGCTGAGCAATCGCCGCGAAGTCTTCACCGGCATGGGCATCGAGTTCCGCCTGAACACCGAGGTGGGCAAGGACATCACCATGGAACAACTGCTCGCCGAATACGATGCAGTGTTCATGGGCATGGGTACCTACACCTACATGAAGGGCGGTTTCCCAGGCGAGGACCTGCCGGGCGTGCATGACGCGCTGGACTTCCTGATCGCCAACGTCAATCGCAACCTGGGCTTCGAGAAGTCGCCGGAAGACTTTGTCGACATGCAGGGCAAGAAGGTGGTGGTGCTTGGCGGTGGCGACACCGCGATGGACTGCAACCGCACCTCGATCCGCCAAGGTGCCAAATCGGTGACCTGCGCCTATCGCCGCGACGAGGCCAACATGCCGGGTTCGCGCCGCGAGGTGAAGAACGCCAAGGAAGAGGGCGTGAAGTTCCTCTATAACCGTCAGCCCATCGCCATCGTCGGCGAGGACAAAGTCGAAGGCGTGAAGGTGGTCGAGACCCGTCTTGGCGAGCCGGATGCCCGTGGCCGTCGTAGCCCTGAGCCGATTCCAGGCTCCGAGGAAATCTTGCCGGCCGATGCCGTCGTGATCGCGTTCGGCTTCCGTCCGAGCCCGGCGCCGTGGTTCGAGCAGTTCGACATCCAGACCGACAGCCAGGGCCGCGTGGTGGCACCGGAGAAGGCCAAGTTCAAACACCAGACCAGCAACCCGAAAGTGTTCGCCGGTGGCGACATGGTGCGCGGTTCGGATCTGGTGGTGACGGCGATCTTCGAAGGCCGCACTGCAGCTGAAGGCATTCTTGACTATCTCGGCGTCTGATCCGTCAGTGGGGCTGCTTTGCAGCCCTATCTCGGCCAAAGCCGCTCCCACAGGTACAGCAAGGTCTCGATAAGGGTGTGAGATGTGTGGACCTGGGCGACGAAAGGCCGCCCAGGAAGCATTTTTGTATACAAAAATGCTTGATCTACGGCACTCAATAGACAAAACGCATGGCCTTGGCCGTGCCTTTTGTGTCGGCGTCTGAGAAAATGCCCGCACTTTTTTGCTGGATGCCGACATGACTGCCCTGAAGAACGATCGTTTCCTGCGTGCACTGCTCAAGCAACCCGTAGACGTCACCCCGGTCTGGATGATGCGCCAGGCCGGTCGCTACCTCCCGGAGTACCGCGCCAGCCGCGCCAAAGCGGGGGACTTCATGAGCCTGTGCATGAACCCGCAGTTCGCCTGCGAGGTCACCTTGCAGCCGCTGGACCGCTACCCGCTGGACGCGGCGATCCTCTTCTCGGACATCCTCACCATCCCCGATGCCATGGGCCAAGGCCTGTACTTCGAGACCGGCGAAGGCCCTCGCTTCAAGAAGGTCATCAGCACCCCGGCCGACATCGAAGCGCTGCCGATCCCAGATCCGCACAAAGACCTTGGCTACGTGATGGATGCCGTCAGCACCATCCGCCGTGAGCTCAACGGCCGCGTACCGCTGATCGGCTTCTCCGGCAGCCCTTGGACCTTGGCCACCTACATGGTCGAAGGCGGTTCGTCCAAGGACTTCCGCAAGACCAAAGCCATGCTCTACGACAATCCCCAGGCCCTGCATCTGCTGCTGGACAAGCTCGCCCAGTCGGTCACCAGCTATCTCAACGGCCAGATCCAGGCCGGCGCCCAGGCCGTGCAGATCTTCGACACCTGGGGCGGCAACCTGTCGGCGGCGGCCTACCAGGAATTCTCCCTGGCCTACATGCGCAAGATCGTCAGCGGCCTGATCCGCGAGCACGAAGGGCGCAAGGTGCCCGTTATCCTGTTCACCAAAAACGGCGGCCTGTGGCTGGAAAGTATCGCCGAGGCCGGCGCCGACGCCTTGGGCCTGGACTGGACCTGCGAGATCGGCGATGCCCGTCGCCGGGTCGGTGACAAGGTCGCTCTGCAGGGCAACATGGACCCGACTGTGCTGTATGCCAAGCCCGAAGCCATCCGCAAGGAAGTGGCGCGGATCCTGGCAAGCTATGGCCATGGCAGCGGTCATGTGTTCAACCTGGGCCATGGCATTACGCCTGAAGTCGACCCGGAACACGCTGGTGCATTCATCAACGCCGTGCACGAGCTGTCGGCGCAATACCACGCTTGAGTTCGAGTATGGCCGCCTGCATCTGCTGATGCAGGTGTGCCAGCGGCTGCCTTGCAGCCGTCGCAAGGCCGAACAGCTCCAGGCCAGGGTCGAATTGGCGCTGGAGCCGGTTTGCGCGGTTTCAGGCAGGGGTCTTGGAAGGCAACCGGCTCAAATGCAGGGCCACCAGCAACGCCACGACCAACAGGCTGCCGATGAACAGGCCGATGCCGTTCCAGCCGGCCTGGTGCCAGAACACGCCACCGGCGGTGCCGGCGATGCTCGAACCTGCGTAGTAGCTGAACAGGTACAGCGACGAAGCCTGGCCCTTGGCCTTGAGCGCCCGGCGTCCTATCCAGCTGCTGGCCACCGAGTGGGCGCCGAAAAAGCCGAAGGTGAACACCAGCATGCCCAGGATCACGATCACCAGCGGGCTGGTCAGGGTCATCAGCAGCCCCGCGGCCATCACTACGATACTCGCCCAGAACACCTTGCGCCGACCCAACCTGTCGGCCAGGGCGCCGACCTGCGCGGAGCTGTAGATACCTGAGAGGTAAACCACCGAGAGCAGGCCGACCAAGGCTTGGTTCATGTGGTAGGGCTCGGCCAGCAGGCGATAGCCGATGTAGTTGAACAGCGTGACGAATGCACCCATCAGCAGGAAGGCTTCGAGAAACAGCCAAGGCAGCCCGGCGTCCTTGAAGTGCATGACGAAGCCATCCAACAGGCTGCGCGGATTCAGCGGCTGGGAGCGGAAGTTACGCGACTCGGGCAATACCTTCCAGAACACCAGCGCCGCCATCAACGCCAAGCCGCCGATGGCCAGCATTGCCGTGTGCCAGCTGACGAAGTCGATCAGCACGCCCGTGATCAACCGACCGCTCATGCCGCCAATGGCATTGCCGCCGATGTACAGGCCCATGGCCAGACCGATGTGTTGCGGGTGGATCTCTTCGCTCAGGTAGGTCATCGCCACGGCCGCCAGGCCGCTCAGTGACAGGCCGACCAAGGCGCGGGTAGCGAGCACCAGCTCCCAGCTAGGCATCACTGCGCTGGCCAGCGTCGCAAGCGCCGCGCACAGCAGGGCGAAGACCATGACCGGCTTGCGCCCGATGCGGTCCGAGATTGGCCCTGTGACCAGCAAGCCGAAGGCCAGTGTGGCGGTGGAGACCGAGAGCACCAGACTGCTTTGCGCCGCATTGATGGAAAACTCCCGCGACAACAACGGCATCATCGGCTGCACGCAGTAGAGCAAGGCAAAGGTGGCGAAGCCGCCGCTGAACAAGGCCAGTACGGTCTTCATGAAGGCGGGGGTGCCTTTCTCTATCCAGGCGTCGTTCCGGACGGGGTCAGGCTCAAGGGATAGCGGGGCGACGGCGGATTTCACGGCAGGGTACCTCGGGGCGCGGGGCCGGCGTTGCGATGGAAAAAAGCATATAGCTGGCTAATGATTAGATCCAATATATTGTTCGACCTGTTTAATAGGTTCTGCGACTGATTCGGAGGCTTCATGGAACTGCGCCATTTGCGGTATTTCATCGCCGTGGCTGAAGAACTGCATTTTGGACGCGCGGCCCAGCAACTGGGGATTTCCCAGCCACCTTTGAGTCAGCAGATCCAGGCCCTGGAGCAGGAGCTTGGCGCGCGCCTGTTCGAGCGCACCAATCGGCGGGTGGAACTGAGCGAGGCCGGGCGCTTGTTTCTCGAAGAGGCGCGTCAGGTCCTGGCGCAGGTGGAGAAGGCTGCCGATGTCGCCCGGCGGGCGCAGTTGGGCGAGTTGGGCGAAATGAAGATCGGCTTCACCTCATCGGCCCCCTTCACGTCAAAAATCCCCAAAGCATTGCATGCGTTCCGCCAGCGGTTTCCGGCGGTACACCTGAGCCTTCGGGAGATGAGCAGTCGGGATGTGGCCGAGGCGGTGTTCAACGAGTCCATCGAAGTCGGCCTGATGCGGCCGATGCCCTTGCCGGAGGGGTTGGTCGCCACCGAGTTGTTCAGCGAGCCGCTGGTGGCGGTGATCAATGCCTCTCATCCGCTGGCCCAGGGCAATGAGCAGGGGCTGTATATGGAAGCCTTGGCCCATGAGCCCTTCGTGTTCTTTCCGCGTAGCTACGGCAGTGGCCTGCATGCGCAGTTACTGAGCCTGGCGCGCCAGGCTGGGTTCAGCCCGCATTTTGCCCAGGAGGCAGGGGAGGCGATGACCATCATCGGGTTGGTGTCGGCGGGGTTGGGGGTGTCGGTATTGCCGGCGTCGTTCCAGCGCATGCGCATCGACGGGGTGGTCTATCGCACATTGCTGGACGAGGGCGCGATCACGGCGGTATGGCTTGTCCAGCGCCAGCTCGGCGGATCGGCCATGGCCCGTGCCTTTGCCGAGTTGTTGACGCAGCAGGTACTGGATTGAGGATGAATGCGGTCTGCGGTGCTGTTCGCGGGTAAACCCGCTCCCCGAGGAATCCGTGCAAGCCTCAGCGCCAGCGCCGGAAGATCAACGAGGTGTTCACGCCGCCGAAGGCAAAGTTGTTGTTCATCACATGCTCGTGGCTCATGGCGCGCATGCCCCCGCGCAGGTAGTCCAGCTCGGCGCAGCGAGGGTCGATGTCATCGAGGTTCAGGGTGTGCACGTACTGGTCGCGATTCATCATCTCGATGCTGAACCAGGACTCAAGTGCGCCGCAGGCACCCAATGTGTGGCCAAGGAAGCTTTTCTGGGAACTGATCGGCATGCGCGGGCCGAACAGCGCGTGGGTGGCCAGGGTCTCGGCGATGTCGCCTTGTTCGGTGGCAGTGCCATGGCCGTTGACGTAGCCAATGGCCTCGACGGGCAGGCCGGCATCTTCGAGCGCCAGTTCCATCGCCCGGCGCATGGTCACCTGCTCCGGGCGGGTGATGTGCTGGCCGTCGGCGTTGCTGCCAAACCCTACGATCTCGGCGTGGATATGCGCGCCCCGGGCCAATGCATGCTCCAGCTCTTCCAGTACCAGCATGCCGGCGCCTTCACCCACCACCAGCCCATCGCGTGCGCGGTCATAGGGGCGCGGCGTCAGGGTGGGGGTGTCATTCTTAAGGCTGGTCGCGTACAGGGCATCGAACACCATCGCCTCGCTGGGGCACAGCTCCTCGGCACCGCCGGCCAGCATCAGCGGCAGGCGCCCGAACTTGATTGCTTCATAGGCATAACCGATACCCTGGCTGCCGCTGGTGCAGGCGCTGGATGTCGGGATCAGGCGCCCGGTCAGCCCGAAGAAAATGCTGATGTTGGCGGCTGTGGTGTGCGGCATCATGCGCACGTAGGAGTTGGCATTGAGCCCGTCGGCCTTTGAATTGAGCAACATGTTGCCGAAGGCCTTGATCTCTTCGGTGCTGCCGATCGATGACCCGCAAGCCACGCCCATGCGTCCATCGCGGATGCTCGGGTCGTCCAGCAGCCCGGCATCGGCCAGGGCGCGTTCGGCTGCGGCGACCGCCAGCCGTGACACGCGTCCCATGCTGCGCAGTTGCTTGCGTGTCCAGTGCCCTGGCACTTGGAAGTCATCCACAGGGCCGGCCAGGCGAGTGTTGAGTTCTTCGAAGCGGTCCCACTCGTCCATGCGCCGGATACCACTGCGATTGGCGGCGAATTGCCGGGCAATGCTGTCCCAGTCGCTGCCCAGGGCAGTGATGCCGGCCATGCCGGTGACCACAACGCGACGCATCAGCATAGCCCTCCGTTGACGGCCAGTACCTGGCGGGTGATGTAGGCCGCTTCGTCCGACATCAGGAAATTGACCGCGCCGGCCACTTCCTCCGGGGTCCCCATACGTTGGGCAGGAATCATCTTGAGCAGTTCATCGACCGGTACCTGTTCATCGAGCATGTCGGTGTCGATCAGCCCCGGGGCCACGCAGTTGACCGTGATGCGGCGCTTGCCCAGCTCGATGGCCAGAGCCTTGGCGGCACCGATCACGCCCGCCTTGGAGGCGCTGTAGTTGACCTGGCCGCGGTTGCCGATCAGGCCGGATACTGAAGTGATGCAGACGATGCGACCAGGTGCGCGACGGCGGATCATGGGCATCATGAGCGGGTGCAGGACGTTGTAGAAGCCGTCCAGGTTGGTCCGCATGACCTGGTCCCAGTCGTCTTCACTCAACGCAGGGAATGCGCCATCGCGGGTCAGTCCGGCATTGCACACCACTCCATAGTAGGCCCCGTGAGCGTCGACGTCCTCGCCCAGGATGCGGGCGCAGGCCGCCCGGTCGGCGACGTCGAACTGCAGGATCCGCGCCTGACGCCCCAGCCCACGCACCTGTTCGGCGACCGCCTCGGCCGCGTCGCGGCCGCTGCGGCAATGCAGCACCAGGTCGAAGCCTGCGCGTGCCAGGCGCAGGGCAATGGCGCGGCCGATACCGCGGCTGGAGCCGGTGACCAGGATAGTGTCAGTCATGGGGTGTTTCCTCGGGTGCCGCTTCGGCCAGGTAGCCAGTGGCCTGGGGCGGACGGTAGACGTTCAGGCGCGCGCTGGCATGGATACCCTCACCGCGCAGGTGACATTCGAACACGCCCATGCCGCTCTCGTCTTCAAGCGATCGCAGGGCATGGATGCGCAGCTCGGCGCCGGCCGGGAACTGCGCCACATCGCATTCGAAGCGACGGGTACCCAACAGAAAGCCCATTTCCACCGCACGCCCGGCGCGGCGAGCCTGGTACCCAGCATAGGCGGCCACGCTCTGGGCCATCAGCTCCAGGCCCAGCCAGGCGGGCAGGCTGCCGTCGGCGCGGTTGAACTGACCGCCCGGGCGGACCGTTGCACGGGTATGGATCTGTTCGTCGTCGCAGCTGTCGATGCGGTCGATGAGGATCATATCTGCGGCATGCGGCAGCAGTTCGGACAGTGGCCAGGTGTTCATGGGGCGTCTCCGAGAATCAGGCTGACATTGTTGCCACCGAAGGCGAACGAGTTGCTCATCAGGCGGCGCGGCCCCTGCGGAGGCAGGCGTTGGCTGCCATCGACCAGGTTCAGGGCCGGCAACCGGGGGTCGCGCTGGCCATCCCAGACATGAGGCGGCAACAGGCCCTCTGGGTTGTGCCGGCTCAGGGCAAGCCAACAGAACGCCGCTTCCAAGGCGCCGGCGGCCCCCAGGGTATGGCCGGTCATGGGCTTGCTGGAGGAGCAGGGCACGCGATCGCCGAACAGCCCGTGCACGGCGAGGCTCTCCATGGCGTCGTTGTGGACGGTGGCGGTGCCGTGCAGGTTCAGGTAGTCGATCTGTGCAGGCGTTAGGCCGGCATTGTCCAGTGCTTTGCCCATGGCCTGCAAGGCGCCCTTGCCGGTGGGCTCTGGTGCTGAGATATGAAACGCATCGCAGCTTGCGCCTGCGCCGAGCAGGGCGATGCCTGGCCCGTCGCCTGCGCGTTGGCGGGTCATGAGAAACAGGGCTGCGCCCTCGCCGATGTTGATACCGTCGCGGTTGGCCGAGAAGGGATTGCAGCGCTCGGCGCTGACGGCCTCCAGCGCGCTGAAGCCGTTGAGCGTCAGGCCACACAAGGTATCCACGCCTCCGCACAGCACGGCATCGCACAGGCCCAGGTCGAGCAGGCGGCGGGCACTGAGCAACGCTCGGGCACTGGAGGTGCATGCGGTCGACAACACATAGGCCGGGCCTGACAGTTGCAGCCATGCGGCCAGGAATGTGGCCGGTGCGCCGAGGGCTTGTTGAGCGTAGTCGTAGCTATCCGGGAAGCGGCCGGTGCGCACGTACTGCGCGACGCCGTCGCTGCCTTCGGCGATCCCCGAAGTGCTGGTGCCCAGCACCACGCCCACGCGCTGTGGGCCGTGGCGTTCGATGGCGTGGCGAATGGCAGGCTCGATTTGCAGTGCCGCGCTATAGAGCAATTGGTTGTTACGGCTTTGGTGACCGGGCAATGGCAGCTCGGGCAGAGGGCCTGGCACGGCCCCGACGGGCAGACGGCGTCCGGCTACCCAACCCTCTTGCGGCTGCATGCCACCGCAGTCGCCGGCAAACAGTGCGCGGGCAACCTGGGCTTGGCCGTGGCCGAGGGCGCAGACCAGGCCCAGGGCGTCGAGGAAGGCGGTCATGGCGTGTTCTCGCTGGGCAAGGGGGTGACTAGATAACGCAGGCCTTGGCCGAGGTTCAAGGTGAAATCATCCGGGTCTTGGTAGTCCACCTGCCAACGCGTCTGTAGCGAACGCCGCTGTCCGTGCTGGAGGGCTTCGGGATAGAGCTGTGTCAGCTGGGCCTCTGGGGTGAGCGCGAAGAGCACGGCGGCGAACAGTTCGCGGGCAGCCGGGTTGGGGGGCAGCAGACCGTCTGCGTGCCATTGACGGCCGTCGAACAGTTGGCGCGCCTGGGGAATGCCCATCAGATCGAGCAACGACCAGCGCAAGCGGCCCTCCTCTCGCTGGATCACCAGCAGCCAGTCCTGGCGCTGGCCATCCTGTTCGCGTTGTACATGCAACTGACGAGGCAACTGCAACTCCGGCAGCCGCTCAGGCAGGGGGGCTCGACCGGTGCAGGCGCCGAGCAGCAGGCAGGCCAGCAGAATCCACAGATGTTTCATGGTTGCCGAGGCCCTCCATCGTTGGCGCCGGCCCAGGGCGCCAGGAGAAAACTGAACACCAGGCCCAGGCTCACGGCCATGCCGAAATTACTCACTGCCGGGGTGCTGGAAAGCGCCAGCAAACCGAACGACAGCCACGTGGTGAGTGCTGCCAGCAAGGTACCCAGCAGGCTGACGGCACTGCCGCCGACGCGCTCATGCATCAGGATTGCATAGTCCACGCCGATGGCGGTCACCAGCAGCAGGCCAAACAGGCTGAACAGGGTCAGCGGTTGTCCCAGCCAACCAAGACTCGCCAGGCTGCACAACGCCGCGAGCAGCGGCAGGGCGACGATGCGCAGGGCGCTGCGCAGGCCGAACGGCAGCATCAGCACCATCCCTATCAACGCGCACGACAGCAACTTGAGTTCGGCGGCACTGACCTGAGTGGCGGTGAACAGCTGGTTGAGCTCGCCTAGGCGATCGACCAAGTGTACGCCGGGCAGGTCCTGGGCCTGAAGGCGCAACAGCGAGACATCTGCGTGGCCTTGCAGGCTGACGATCGCCGCCACGCCCTGACCGTCCTGGCCCAGCCACAAGGGGCGCCAGGCTTCGCCCAGCGGCCCCTGCAGGGCCTCGTCGATCGACAGCGGTGCCAATGTCTGCAGTTGAGCGATCTCCGTCTGCAAGGCCTGCTCGGGCACACCAAGGGCCAGCAATGGCTGCCAATGCCCAGGCAACTGCAGCAGGGCGTTGCGCACTTGCTGCTGCGTCGCTGGGCTGGTCACCAACTGGCTAAGGGACAGGTAGCCCTTGAGCTTGCCCAGGTCGACCAACTCATCGAGCTTGCCGCTCAGCGTCTGCAAGCGGTCGAGCAATTGACTCTGGTTATCGGCACGCACCAGGAAGAACTGGCTGGTCGGCTGGTAGCCAGTGATGCGCGCCACGGCCTGGGCCTGTTCGAGCAGTTGCGGTGGGGCGCTGATCCACTGGCGGATGTCGTTGCGGCTTTGCAACTGCCACAACCCGGCCACACAGAACACCAGCAACAGACCGAGCAGCATGACGCTGGGCACTTTGCGCAGCAGGCGCTCGCGCAGGTCGGTCAGGGCCTGGGCCACGCGCAGCGGCCAGGGGGAAGGACGCAGGTCCATGTGCTGCAACAGCGCAGGCAATAGGCAGACGGCGCACAGGTAGGCACCCAGCAAGCCTGCGGCGGAAAACGCCGCGATCTGGGTCAATGCCGGGAACGGCGTGAAGGCCAGGGCCAGGTAGCCGATGCAACTGGTCGCAAGGCTCAAGGTCATGCCGGGCAAGGTCAGGCGCAGCGCCGTCCAGCTGTGCCAGGGGCGCAGGCTCCAGCCCTTGGACAGGTAGTGCAGCGGGTAGTCCACCGCCACGCCGATCAGGCTGGCCCCGAGCACCAGGGTCATCACGTGCATCTGGCCGAACAGCGCGACGCAGGCCACCGAGCCGAACAGCATGCCGACCGCCACCGGTACGAACGCCAACAGCGCGCGCCAGCGCCGCAGGGCCAGCAACAGCAGCAGGAAAATGCCCACGGTTGCCCCGCCGCCCACCCAGGTGATCTCCCGGCTGGCCTGGCGTTGACCGGCGGCGGCGTGCAGCAGGCCGCTGGCCGCCAGCAGCTGGGCGCCTGCCTGGTCGGCCTGCCGACGGGCCTGGGCGAGCAACGCCTCTACTTGCAAGGGCAAGTTCAGGTCGAAGGCGTTGCCCACGGTGCCCGCGCGCAGCAGCACCCAATGCTTGCCGTCCGCTTCGGCCACCAGCGCGCCGCTGGCGGTGTCGAGCTGGACATTGGCGGGCCTGGGCTGGCTGGCCTGGATGCGTCCGCTCAGGCCCAGCCAGTCGTCCTGGCTCGAGACCAGGCTCAAGCCCGCAATGGGGTCGACCAGGCTCTGGACGCGTTGCTCGATGAAGGCGTCGGGCTGTTCGGCCAGTTGCTGCCGGTCAGCGGCCGAGAGCATCGCCAGGCGGCCTCGCAGTAGCTGCGCACGCACCGCCTGCAGGTCGGTGTGCAGGTTCCACTGCACCTTCTCGAACAGGCCGCTGGCCTGCCACCGGGTGGCCAGGCCCTCGGCCAGGGCAAGGGCTTGTTGGCGATCGGGGTGGCCAACCAGCACCAGCATTTCGCGGTTCAGCGGCGCCTGCATGCGTTGTTCGGCGCGTTGCACCAGCGGGTCCTGGGGCGCGCCAGGCACCAGGGTCATCAGGTCGGAGGACAGGGGCGCACCGCGGTGCCACTGCCAGGCCGCGAGCGCGAGCATGGCCAGCAACAGGGCGAGAAACAGGCGCGGCAACAGGCGTTCAATCGGCAAAGTCACGACGCTCCGAGTCGCTCAAGGCGCTGGCACCGCGGCTGTCCTGCATGCGCAGGACCGTGCTGTCGCCCTGGGTTTCGGCCAGCACGATGCGTTCGACGAAACGCCCGCCGGTGATATCGATGCGGGTGAAGATCTGCTTGAGCAACATCGAGCGCGGCGTCAGGCGCAGTTGCCAATGCTCGGCGTCACCGCTCAGGCTCAGCTCGAAGTCCCGTTGCAGGCCGCTGCTGTCGCCTTGCAGGACCGCGAAGAACAAACGGTTCTGCTGTGCTCCGGCGCTCTGGCTGGGCAGCGGTTGCCAGCCACCCGGATCACGACGGGCGATGCCGCTTGCGTCGATGCGGTAGTCCTGACGCAGCGGGGTGCGCAATAGCCAGAGCAAGCCATGGTCGCGTGCCAGGACGAAGCGGCCCTGGCTCGTCAGCGGTTGCGCCAGGGCACGCAGGTGTTTCTCCTGCACGAAGTTGCCGCTGACCACCGCTGGCGCGCTCAACTGCTTTTGCAAGTCGGCCAGGTCGAAGGCCATCGCCATCGGGCTTGAAAGCAGCATCAGCAATACCGCCAGCAAGCGGTGCAAGCGGTTCATGGCAGCACCTTGGCTACGGCATCGAGCATCACCTGGGGCGAGGCCAACTGCATTTCGCCGCTCTCGATGTGCACCGCGACCTGTACGGTGCTGGCGCGGGTCATGCGTTCACCGGTGT
The DNA here is from genome assembly GCF_900102675.1 of Pseudomonas guariconensis. Taxonomy (GTDB): domain Bacteria; phylum Pseudomonadota; class Gammaproteobacteria; order Pseudomonadales; family Pseudomonadaceae; genus Aquipseudomonas; species Aquipseudomonas guariconensis. The sequence continues at coordinate 330,221 of NZ_FMYX01000002.1, read as the reverse complement.
CTGCGTCGCTGATCAGGTAGTGGATTTTCAGGCGGCTTTCCCATTCCACCAGACTGGCGCGGACCTTCAGGCGTTGGCCGAAGGTGGCGCCACGGATATAGCGCAACTGCAAGTCGATCACCGGCCACATGTAGCCGCTGGCCTGCATGCGCCGATAGTCTTGCCCGAGGCGTTCGAGCAGCGCGCAGCGGGCGACTTCGAGGTATTTCACGTAATGGCCGTGCCAGACCACGTGCATGCTGTCCACGTCGAAGAAGGGCACGACGATCTCACTGTCGACATGGAACACGCCGGGGTTACGCATGCAGCCTCCAATGGCGTTCGCCGATGCGCGTCAGGCACAGCCGCAGTTCGTGTTCCAGGGCGCGGTCTTCGATGACCGGGGCGAAGTCCGCCAGCAACGCCTGGTGCATCTGCGCAAGGGCAGGCGGCAGCGGGGCGGTAACGGCTTGGCGGCCGCGCAGCCAGACGCCCTGGTTAGCGGCCAGCAAGGTAGCGGCGGCGACCTGTTCGGACAGTTGCAGAACGCGCAGCGCGTCCCGGGCGGCGATGGTGCCCATGCTGACTTTGTCCTGATTGTGGCATTCGGTGGAGCGCGAGAACACGCTGGCCGGCATCGTTTGCTTGAGCGCCTCGGCGGTCCAGGCGCTGGCGCCGATCTGCACGGCTTTGAAACCATGGTTGAGCATGGCCCGGTCGGCCTGGGCCCCGGAGAGGTTGCTGGGCAGGCCATGGTTGTAGCGGGTGTCCACCAGCAGGGCGAGCTGGCGGTCGAGTAGGTCGGCGACGTTGGCCACCAAGGTCTTGAGGCTGTCCATGGCAAAGGCGATGTGCCCGCCATAGAAATGCCCGCCGTGCAGCACCCGCTCGGCATCGCCATCAATGATGGGGTTGTCGTTGGCACTGTTGAGTTCGGTCTCGATGAAGCTGCGCAGCCAGCCCAGGCTGTCGGCCAGAACGCCCAGCACATGCGGCGCGCAACGCAGCGAATAGCGGTCCTGCAGGCGGTGCAGGGGGGCGGCTGGGGCGTCGAGGGCCAGGTCCTGGCGCAGCCAGGCCGCGACTTGGTTCTGGCCTGGGTGCGGCTTGGCGGCGAACAGGCGTTCGTCGAAGTGCTCGGGGTTGCCTTGCAGGGCGATGACGTTCAGCGCAGTGATGCGCGTTGCCAGATGCAGCAGATAGTCGGCACGGGCGTAGGCCAGGCAAGCCAGACCAGTCATCACGGCGGTACCGTTCATCAGCGCCAGGGCTTCCTTGGGGCGTAGCACCAGTGGCTGCCAGCCCAGTTCGCGGTGCACGTCCGCGCTGCTGCGGCGCACGCCCTGGTACATCACGTCACGCTCGCCCGAGAGCGCGGCGGCGACGTAGGAGAGCGGCGTCAGATCGCCGCTGGCGCCCACCGAGCCTTCTTCGGGAATCAGCGGCAGGATGTCGTGGGCGAGAAAATCGCGCAGGCGCTCCAGCAGCTCCAGGCGCACGCCAGACATGCCATGGCTCAGCGAGCGCAGACGCGCCGCCAGCACCGCACGGGTGGCGGGCGCATCGAGCAACTGTCCCAGGCCGCAGCCATGGAAGGTGTACAGGTGGCGCGGCAGGGCCTCGACGTGCTCCAGGGGCACGGCCACCACGCAGGAGTCGCCGTAACCGGTGGTGACGCCGTAGATCACCCCTTCCTTGTGCAGCAGAGTATCGAGAAAACGTGCGCCGCGGGCGATGCGCTCCCGGTACTCGGCGTCGGCCTGCAGCAAGGGGCGGGCGTGGCGTTGGCTGAGGGCAAGGATGTCCTCGATGGCCAACGGCGCTTCGCCGAAGGTCACGGACTCATGCGGATGCGTCGTCATCGTCGCTCCAGAAAGGGTAGAAGTTGAACCATTGGTCCGGCGCCTGCTGGCAATAATGGCCCAGGCGGGCGGCATAGCGACCGGCCCATTGGGCGATCACCTGCTGGCGCTGCTCGCGGCGCCAGTGCAGTTCCTCGGCAAAGGGCTCCAGGGTGATCCGGTAGCGCCCGTCCTGCTTGAGACAAAACAGCAGGTTGACGGGACACTTCAAAAGGCCGGCCAGCAGCCAAGGGCCCTGGGGAAAGGCCGCCGGATAGCCGAGGAAGTCCACCTCGACCGTACGGGCGCCATGCAAGGGGATGCGGTCGCCGGCAATTGCGAGCCATTCGCCGCGCTCCAGGCGCTCGGAGAGCTGCAGCATGATCGCCGGGTCCAGCTCGCTGACCTGGATCAGCCGCAGGTGGCTGGCGCCGGCCTCGCCGAGCAGACGGTTGAAGCGTTCGGCGTGGCGGGTGTGCACCAGCACGTTCATGCGCACCTGCTCTCCCAGTTCGGCAAGGGCTCGGCACACCTCCAGGTTGCCCAGGTGCGCGCCCACCAGCAATTGCCCACGTGCGCCGCGCAGTTGCTGGCGCAGTTCGCTGGTGTCGCGGATCTCGATGTCTTCCAGGCGCAGCCTGCCGTTCCAGGCATCGAGTTTGTCCAATAGGGCTTCTGCAAAGGCCATGAACTGGCGAAACACTCGCCAGTGATTGGGCGGCGGAGTTCGGCCACCACTGCATTGCCACAAACGCTGCTGGTATTGCCAGGCACTGCGCCGGGCCTTGCGACCGAACAGGAAGAAGTACAGCACGATGGCATGGATCAAGGGGCTGAGCAGACGACGACCGAGCAGGCGCGCCAGCACGGCGGTGAGTTTCATCAACCAGAAACTGCCGCGTTCACGTTGCGCCGCCCAATGCTGCGATCGGTCGCTCATCGACGCCACCTGCGCCAGAGGATCATCGGCGCACGCAGGAGCATGCCGACACACAATCTGGCGTGCATGCGCGAAATCAGAACGTTGTCATGGAGCAGACGAAAATGCGAGACGCCGTCGGCGGGGTAGTGCACCCGGGTCGGCAGCCAGCGCATCGGTTGCCCACGCCACGACAGGCGCACCAGGATTTCGGTGTCGAAATCCATGCGCCGGCCCAGGCGCACCGAGTCGATCAGCGCCAGGGTCGGCGGCAGGGGATAGACACGAAAGCCGCACATGGAGTCCGGAATGGCCAGGGACAAGGTGTTGATCCAGACCCACACGTGGGTCAGGTAGCGGGCGTAGAGCCTGCCCTTCGGGACACTGGCGTCGTACTGTGGATAACCGCACACCAGCGCCTGGGGCTGGGCACGCGACAGCGCCAGGAAGTCCCCGACCGCTGTCAGGTCGTGCTGGCCATCGGCGTCCACTTGCAGGGCATGGCTGAACCCCAGCCGCGCGGCCTCGCGCAAGCCGGTCATCACCGCGCCGCCCTTGCCCTGGTTCAGGTCCAGGCGAACGAGGAATGTCTGCGGCTGCTGCGCCAGCTCGCGCAGCACCTGGGCACAACCAGGGTGACTGGCATCGTCCACGAGAATGCAGGGCAGCCCGGCACGCAACAACTCGGCGACCACCGTGGGCACGGCGCGCTCATGGTTGTACACCGGAATGACCGCACAGGGATTATGCACCGGCGTGCTCCAGGAGGATGCGGCCACTGGAACAGGGCTGCTCGCCGTTGGCGTAGGTGAAATAGAGCTTGCCGCGCTCGGCGTCGAAACGAAGCGTCAGCTCGATCTCGTCTCCGGGGCGGACCAATTGCTGGAACTTCAGCACTTCCATGCCGGCAAACCGATGCCCGCTGGGAATCAGCGGCGCGGCGAGGTCCATGGCCCAGTCGATCTGCACCACGCCCGGCAGAATAGGGGTGCTTGGAAAGTGGCCGGTGAAGCAGGCCAGATCCGCTGGTACTGCCAGTTTCACGCGCAACTGATGGGCGTCCTGCAGGGTATCGAGGACCTCCGGCGCATTACTCCTGGGCGCTGCCAGCAGGGCCTGGATGTGCGCCTGGGGCAGCTTGCCCTGGGCATTGAGCGGCAGTTGGCGCACCAGGCGCCAGCGCCGGGGCAGGGCCACGGCTTCGCAGTGCTGGGCCAGGTGCTCGCGCAGCGCCTCGATCAGGGCACGCCGCCCATGGTTGCGCAATTGGTGCAGCCCCAGAGGGGTGAGTACCAGCAAGACGCCGAGGAAGGCACGGCCTTGCTCGACCATGCCCAAACGCGCCTCGCTGACCCAGGCATGGGTGCACAGGGCTTGCTCCAGCCTGGGCAGGGCGATGCGTTTTTCTTCGAGCTTGACGATCCGGTCCAGCCGCCCGAGCAGGCGTACGCGTCCGTCGGCCTCGATGTGCGCTGCATCGGCGGTGTGTTCCACGTGCCCCTCGGGCAGGTAGGGCGAGCTCACGCACAGGGCACCCTCGGCCGACAGGCTCAAGACCACGCCTGCGAAGGGCGACCAGCGCTGCTCCCCTTGGCGCCAGGCGATGCCGCCTGTCTCGGAGCTGCCGAGGATTTCCACCGGCCATTGCCCCAGGCGCTGCTGCAAGCGCTGCGCGGCATCGCCGGGCAGCTCGCCGCCCGATGAGAACACGCAGCGCACCTTGGCCAGGGCCGTCCAGTCCAGATTGTCGCCCATGCGCTTGAGCAGGGCGGGGCTGGCGACCCAGGCAAAGGCTGGCTGGGCCAGGCTGGCGCGTTGCAGGTCTTCAGGGAACGGCACCTGACGCCGCAGGAAGCCGCGCCCGGCGCACAGCGGCCAGAGCACGCGGAACAGCAGCCCATAGATGTGCTGCGAGGCGACACTGCCGATGATCCAGGCGTCGCCCAACGCGGTGCCCCATTGCTGCTCCAGGGCGCGTACCTCGTTGGCCAGCTGGCGCAGGGTCTTGCCGATGAGCTTGGGTTCGCCGCTCGAGCCCGAGGTGCACAGGCCGATGCGGCATTGGTCCGGATCGAGGTCGACCGGCGCCAGCGGGGAAGTATGCAGCGACGCCAGGTCGAGGTCGCCGGGCTGATCAGTGAGCCACAGGTCGACCTGGTCGTTCCAGCGCAGCCGGGTCTGGGGCTGCAGGTCGGCGGGCAGCAGGACCTGAACGCCTGCGCGCCAGGCACCCAATAGCGCGATGGCCAGGTCGGCGGCGTCTTCCAGATGCACCGCCAGACGGCGCACGCCCCGCTGCTGCAGGCCCGCGGCCAGGCCCAGGGCGGCATTTCGCAGCCCTTCGTGGTCCAGGGGCGGCTCCAGGGTCACTGGGCGCGCGGTCGTCAATGGGCGCAACAGGTGCTCGGGATCGATCCAGTTCATGAGCGTCCTCGCACATGGTGTCGTGTCAGCCATTCGGCAGCGAACAGCACGCCCATCGCCAGGTACGCGATCAGGCCGTTGTACAGCGTCCACCAGGTCAGTGGCGCCCAGAGCGTGAGCCCGGCGGCGATCACGCCATTGATCACGAAAAACAGACTCCAAACCTGCGTCACGCGCCGCGTATAGGCGACGGCCGCAGGCGGCAGGTCAGGCTCGCGCAGGCGTGCCATGCGCTCGACGACGGGCGGGCCGTACTTCAGGCTCGAGGCGAACAGGGCCAACATGAACGCATTGACCAGTACCGGGTACCAGCGCAGCAACTGCGCGCTGTCACTCAAGGCCAGCACAGCGCAGAACGCCAGGGCCACGGCGGTCATCCCCAGGTCGCCTGGCCTGCGCGCCGTGCCAACGGCGCGGGCCAGCCAAAGGGCAGCGAGCAGCAAGGCGAACTGCCAGGGTGCGAACCGGGCCAGGCCGAAGTACACGGCGAAGGGATAAAGCACCCCGGCGATGACCAGAGCGAGGCCGAACAGGCGTTTCATGCTGCGGTGTTGACCAGGCGGAAGACCGCTTCGACCACGTCATTGACGGTGCGCACCGACTTGAAGTCCTCGGCGGTGATCTTCTTGCCGGTCTGGCGCTTGATGTGATCGATCAGGTCGATGGCATCGATGCTATCGATTTCCAGATCCTGGTACAGGTGGGACTCCAGGCTGATGCTGGCCGGGTCGAGCTCGAACAGCTCGACGAGGGCGTTGCGCAGGAGGTTGAAGATGTCTTCGCGGTTTTGCATGGTGCGGTCTCAGGCGGCCTGACGGGCAGTGACGAATGCTGCCAGGGTGGCGATATTGGTGAAATGGGAGCGGGTGTCCTTGGCGTCGGCGTCGATCTTGATCCCGAAACGTTTCTGCAAGGCCAGGCCGAGCTCCAGGGCGTCCACCGAGTCCAGGCCCAGGCCCTCGCCGAACAGGGGTTGTTGGTCATCGATGTCCTGGACGTCGATGTCTTCCAGCCCCAGGGCGTCGATGATCAATTGCTTGATATCACGGTGCAGGTCTTGCTGTGGATCGCTCATCTTCGGCGAGCTCCTTGATGAAATACTGATGCAGGTAATCGTTGAGGCGTCGAGAGGCCACCGGTGCCGGGCCCAGCGCAGCGAACGAGGCGGGGTCGATATCGGCACCGACATGTAGACGAAAATGCACGCGTCGGCGCGGAATGCGGTACCAGGGCTCATGTTTGGTCAGGGTGCTGGGGCTGACGCTGATGGTCACGGGTGTAATGATTTTCGCACCGCGCAAGGCGATCGCGGCGGCACCGCGATGAAAGGCCGGGGCCTGGCCGGGCGGTGTGCGGGTGCCCTCGGGGAAGATGATCAGCGGCTGTCCCTGGCGCAGGGTGTCGGCGGCGGTTTCGAGCATCTGCACGCTGCCATCGTTGCCGATGTAGCGTGCCTCGCGCACCGGGCCGCGGGTGAAGGGGTTGTCGAACAGGCTCTGCTTGACCACGCAATTGGCGTTGCGGGCCAGGCCGATTAGAAACACCACGTCGATCAGCGATGGATGATTGGCGATGATGAGCTGCCCCGGACGGCCCAGACCCTCGGCTCCGACGACCTCGTAGGTGAGCACGCCGCTGACCCGCATGAAACGTATGAACCGCCAGAACAGCCAGCCGATGGTTCGGCGGGCGCGTTGCTGGTGGCGTTCGACGCCACCGGGCAGGCAGGCGAGCAGCGGAAACACCAACACGCGCAGGCACAGGCTGCCGACACCGAACAGGGCAAAGCTCAGTGCGGTCGCCACCAGGCGCCAGGGGTAGGCATCCCGTGGCTTGTTCACGCGAGCCGTTGCCAGTTCCATGAGCGTCGCTTTCCTGGGTGGGTGAGCCTGGACTGGTCGGTCAGCAGGGCGCGCAGCCAGCTCAAGGCGTGGGGCATGTTGCCAGGGACGGCTTCGCTGCCTGGGGTCAGGTCCAACTGCCATTGCTCGCCAGGGGTCAATAGCAGCCCTAGGGCATAGGAGAGCGGTACGTCGCTGATCCAGGGTGCATAAGCCGCTGGCGGCAGTTCTTCGGCAACGATCAGCAATACGGCTGGCGCGCCTTCATGGAGCAGGCCGGCCGCCTCGACGAGGCCATGTTCGAATCCGTCGTCGGCCGCGGCCAGGGCGGTCATTTCGCAGCTCTGCCCACGCAGGATCGACCACAGGCCGATCACCGCATTGTGCACCGAGAGGCTGAACTGGGTGGGCGAGAGCGGCTCGCCCTGGGCGAGGTCGTTGAGGATGGAGAAGGTGCGCGGGGTTTCACCATGGCGCGAGACGTACACCAGCGGCAGCGATTCGTACCCCTCGGCTAGCGGCCAGCCGACAGCGAACGCCATGCGTGCCAACGGGCTCAGGCGCCGGCGCTGCAGGGCCGGAAGGAAGGACACGTCCGGCACCTGGCTGTCGCCTGGCGACACGGACTCACCGTCGGCCCAGGCACGCCAGTCGGCAGGCGTGTGCAGACCGGGGGCCCAGGCGCGCCATTGGCTGATGTTGAAAGTGATCACGATGTGCTTGTTTCCCGCCCTGCGGGCGACCTTTGGCGTCGGAGTGGCTCGGAGCGGCCTGAGGGATTCACACTCGCCGAGTGGCGCGCATTATCCCGGTGCAGGGGACCGCTAGCAAATACGCCTTGGACAATGACCAATGAACAACGCTCTGGCTAGTCGACCCGCTCCGATCGATTACCCGCGGTTTCCGATGAACGGTTACGAAGGTTATCGGCACCGGGGTAGGAAAGGTTGAGCGGGCGGTACTGGTCATTGTCGCTCGCCGGACACATACTCGGGCATTCGTTGATACACGGAGGTCTTCCATGCGGCGCGTGGTGTTCAATCAGAAAGGTGGCGTGGGCAAGTCGAGCATCGCCTGCAACCTGGCGGCGGTCAGTGCCAGTGAAGGCTATCGGACCCTGTTGATCGACCTGGATGCCCAGGCCAACTCCACCCAGTACCTCACCGGGCTGACCGGCGAGGACATTCCCATGGGCATCGCCGACTTCTTCAAGCAAACCCTCTCCAGCGGGCCCTTTGCCAAGAAGAACAAGGTCGATATCTACGAAACGCCGTTCGACAACCTCCACGTGGTCACTGCGACCCCGGAACTGGCCGACCTGCAGCCCAAGCTCGAGGCCAAGCACAAGATCAACAAGCTGCGCAAACTGCTCGATGAGCTGGACGATGACTACGAGCGAATCTACATCGATACGCCACCTGCGCTCAATTTCTACGCGGTTTCTGCGTTGATCGCCGCCGATCGGGTGCTAATCCCATTCGACTGCGACAGCTTCTCACGCCAGGCGCTGTATGGCCTGCTCGCGGAAATCGACGAACTCAAGGACGACCACAACGAAGACCTGCTGGTCGAGGGCATCGTCGTCAATCAGTTCCAGTCACGCGCCAGCCTGCCGCAGCAGATGCTCGACGAGTTGCTGGCCGAGGGCTTGCCGGTCCTGCCGGTGTATCTGGCCAGTTCGGTGAAGATGCGTGAATCCCACCATGCGAGCTTGCCGTTGATCCACCTGGAGCCTCGACACAAGCTGACCCAGCAGTTCGTCGAGCTGCACGCGCTGCTCGAAGAGAACGCCTAGACCCCCTGGCTGCGCAACCACTCCAGCAAAGACTGGAGTGGGAAAGCGCCTGCCTGGCGGGCGACCTCACGACCATTCTTGAACAGGATCAGGCTGGGGATCGAGCGGATGCCCAACTGACCGGCGAGGTTGCGGTTGGCCTCGCTGTCCAGCTTGGCCAGGCGACAGCGCCCGGCAAGCTGGCGGGCGGCTTGTTCGAAGACCGGGGCGAACGATTTGCACGGCCCGCACCAGTCTGCCCAGACGTCCAGCAGCAGGGGCAAATCGCCTTTGATCTGGCTGGCGTAGCTGCGTTCATCGAGGTCGAACGGCGTGGCCAGCAGTACCTCTTGCTTGCAGCGTCCACACTTGGGGTGGTCCCCCAGGCGTTCGGCGGGCAGGCGGTTGAGGCCGTTGCAATGGGGGCAGGGAATCAGCAGAGGTTCGGACATTTCATCTCCTGTTCGGTTTATCGCAGGCTGTCGCAGCGCCCACGGGGCCTGATCTGAAGCAGCCACATCTTGTGAATACTGGCGACAGCCCTGGCAGGGCATTCACGAGGAACAGCTGATTTCCAGGTGCTTGCCCCACTCGGGCGGACGTTCGGCATAGGCCTGCATTGCAGGTTGTTCTTCGAATGGATTGCTCAGCACCTGATGCAACCGCCGTACTTCGCTGTAATCCCCCGCTTCGGCCGCTTCAATGGCTTTTTGTGCCAGGTAATTGCGCAGGATGTACAGCGGGTTGACCGCATGCATGCGCTCGCGCCGGCCTTCGGCGTTGGCGGGTTCACGCTGGCAGCGGGCCAGGTAATCCTCGCCCCAGGCGTCGAACCCGGCCAGGTCGATGAAGTCATCGCGCACCACCTTGAGGGCATCGGCCACGGGCTGGTCGCCAAGCCTGCGGAAGAACAGGGTGTAGTCCACGCCGCCGCTCTGCATGCGTTGCAGCAGGCGCTCCACCAAGGCCATGTCACCGTCCTCGGCTGTGGTGAAGCCCAGGCGCCGACGCATCAGATCCAGGTAGTGAGCCTGGTACAGCGGCAGGAACAGGCCCAGCGCTTCCTTGAGCGGCTCCACCTCGATCACCGTGGTCAGGGCCTGGGCCAGGGCGCTCAGGTTCCAGTGGGCGATGGGCACCTGGTTGGCGTAGCTGTAGCGACCGCGGTCGTCGGAATGGTTGCAGATGAAATTGGCGTCGAAGTCGTCGAGGAAGGCGTAGGGGCCGAAGTCGAAGGTGATGCCCAGGATCGACATGTTGTCGGTGTTCATCACGCCATGGCAGAAGCCGTAGGCCTGCCACCGGGCGATCAGCTCGGCGTTGCGTTCGACGATGGTGCGGAACATGGCCAGGTAGGGCTGTTCTGCCTCCCGGCACTCGGGGTAATGCTGCTCCAGGACATGGTCGATGAGTTGGCGCTGCTGCTCTGGCTGGCGGGTGTAGTAGAAGTACTCGAAGTGACCGAAGCGCACATGGCTTTGCGCCAGGCGCAGGAGCATCGCGGCGCTTTCGCGGGTCTCTCGCCACACCGGGGTGCTCGAGCCGATCACGCACAATGCGCGGCTGCTGGGAATGCCCAAGGCGTGGAGGGCCTCGGAGGCCAGGAACTCGCGGATCGAGGAGCGCAGTACGGCACGGCCATCGCCCATGCGCGAATAGGGGGTCTGGCCGGCGCCCTTGAGGTGCAGGTCCCAGTGCTCGCCGGCGTCATTGAGCACTTCGCCCAGCAGCAGGCCACGGCCGTCGCCCAGGCGTGGGTTGTAGGAACCGAACTGGTGCCCGGAATAGACCATCGCCCGCGGCTCTGCCTCTTCCCAAAGCTTGTGGCCGCTGAACAGCTCGGCGAACACCGGCAGTTCGGCCTGGGCCGGGTCGAGGTCGAGCAGGGCCATGGCCGATTCGCTGGCCACCACCAGGCGTGGCTCGGCAATCGGGTCGGGCAGGACCTCGGTGGAAAAGGCATCGCCCAGGCGGGCGAAGCGGTTGTCGAAGGTCAGTTGGTCGAGGGCTTTCACAGGCCGGCTCCTGGGATCGGGGGTCAGGGGCCGCTTTGCGGCCCTTCGCGGGTAATCCCGCTCCCACAGGTCCAGCGCTGTGCCTGTAGGAGCGGTTTACCCGCGAACGAGGGCGTAGCCCTCGCAAGGGTTGTGCACAGAATAAAGTATTCGAGTGCACTCAGGCCGGTGCAGTGCCATCCGGTTTCGGGTTCTCCACCGGAATCAACTGCTGTTTGCCGCCTTGCATGTCCATCAGGAACACCTCGACCTGGCGCACCGAGATCTTGATGTTGTGCGCCTTGAACTCGCGGTTGATGTAGCGGTTGATCTCGTCCAGCGTCGGGTTGCGGTCGCCCAGGTCGCGGACGTGCATGCGCAGTTCGTGGTCCAGCGAGCTTTCGCCGAAGTTGAGGAAGTACACGATCGGCTCAGGATCCTTGAGCACCCGTGGGTTTTCGTGGGCGCCCTTGAGCAGCAGTTCGCGCACCAGATCCAAATCCGAGCCGTAGTCGATGCCCAGCTTGAGCGTGACGCGGGTGACGGTGTCGGTCAGGGACCAGTTGATCAGCTGGCCTGTGATGAAGGTCTTGTTGGGGACGATGATGTCCTTGCGGTCGAAGTCGGTGATGGTGGTCGCACGGATGCGGATCTTGCTCACCGTGCCGGATAGATTGCCGATGGTGATGGTGTCGCCGATGCGCACGGGGCGCTCGAACAGAATCATGATGCCGGAGATGAAGTTGGCGAAGATCTCCTGCATGCCGAAGCCCAGGCCCACCGACAGGGCCGCCACCAGCCATTGCAGCTTGTCCCAGCTCACCCCGAGGGTCGACAGGGTGCTCACGATGCCCACACCCACGATGGTGTAGGAGAGCAGCGTGGTGGTGGCGTAGGCGCTGCCTTGGGCCAGGTTCAGGCGCGACAGCACCAGCACCTCCAGCAGGCCCGGCAAGTTGCCGGCCAGGGCGAAGGTGATACCGACGATCACCAACGCACCGAGCAGGTCGCCCAGGCTGATCGGCACCATGCTGGCCGCCGCGCCAGTGCCGCTGGTGTATTCGTACAAGGTGAAGTTGTTGAGATAGGCGAAGACCGAGATCAGGTCCGACCAGACCCAGTACAGGCCGGCGATGAAGCCGCCAAGCAGGGCCAGGCGGATCAGGCGCAGCGACTGCTGGTTGACCTGTTCGATATCCAAGGTTGGTTCTTCGACGATCACCTCGCCGTCCAGCCCTTCCTTGGCAGCCTGGCGTTTGCTCAGGGCGCGCTGGTAGGCCAGGCGCCGGGCCGCAACCGAGAGCCCGCGTACGAACGCGGCCTCGATCACCAGCCAGAACAACAGCAGGTAAAGGGTATAGATGAGTCGGTCGGTGAGCTTGAGCGCGGTGTAGTAGTAGCCGAAGCACACGGCCACGAATAGGGCGATGGGTAGCGCGGTGAAGGCCACCCCGACCGCTTTGCGGAACAGCGAGGTGTCTCGGTGCGCGGGGCTGCTCAGCAGCAGGCGGCTGAGCAACCAGGCCATCAGGGCATAGCAGGTGAGCACCACACCGATGCCCAGCACGTCATCGGCCAGGGCCGACGGCTGATGCTCGGCCACCGCCACCACACCTACCAGGGCCAGCACCACGGTGCCCAGTCGGCGCACCCAGCCGCGCAGGAACTCGACCTGCGGCTTGTGCCAGCGGAAGTGGATCTCGGCAACGCCGCCCGGCGCGAGGATGCGGTAGGCGGTGTAGAACACCAGCCAGGCCTGGGCGATCTGCCACAGGGCGGCGCCCAGGTTAGCGTTCTGGCCGCGAGCGTCGATCTGCAGGGCGTAGCTGCCCAGGGCCAGGGCCAGGGCGACCGGCATGGCCAGGAGGATATTGATCAGGATCGCCTGGGGCGTATGCCACTGGCTATCGCGACGGAAGTGGCCGATGTCCTGGTGAACCTTGCCCAGGCGCTGATAGAGGTACTTGCGCCGCCATAGCAGTGCGCCGATCACCAGCAGCAGCGGCAGGAACAACAGCGGGCGCTGCGCCAGGCCGTCGGTCAGCTCCTTGAGGCCCGAGCCCCATGGCAGGTTGGCGACCTGGTCGGCAAACCGCTCGGGCACATGGCTCAGCCACTCCCAGTCCAGCGGCTTGTTGCTGGGAATCCAGAACATCTGCTCTTCCAGGGTGGTGCGCAGACTTTGGGCGGTGCTGAGCAATTGCTTCTGGTTCAGCTGCAGGGTGATGGACTCATTGAGCAGCGCCGACAGCTCGCGGTTCAGGCGCTCGAGCAGGTCGCTGCGGGTGATCACCACCTCCAGCAAGGCCTTGCGCAGCTGTGGTGTGGCCTCTTCCTCGGGCTGGGCGGCCAGCAGCTTGTCGACGTAGGTCGAGGGGCTGCTCATCTGCTCGCGCTGCTGATTGATCTCGAACTGATAGAGGCGAATGTCGGCGATCTGGTCGGCCAGGTTGCGATCGACTTTCAGGTGCGGCAGGGATTGCTTTTGCTTGTAGAGGATCTTCGATAGCAGCAGGCTGCCCTTGAGCACGTCGATCTGTTCGTCCAGAGCCTGGTCGGCCTGGGTCAGGCTGTCGAGTTGCTGTTTGGTGCGCAGGTTCTGCTGGGTGACCTCGTTGAGCCGGTCGGTGCTCTTGAGCAGGTAGTCCGAAAGCTTGACGTTGGCGGTGCTCTCGGTGGCCAGCAAGGTGCTGCTGCCGGCCTTCTGGGCTTCGAGCGACTGTTGGGTGACGGTCTGCTGGGACTGGGCCAGACGCTTGTCGTTGATCAGCGTCTGCAGCTCCTGGATTTCTTGCTCTAGGCGCGCGGCGCGCTCGATCAACAGGTCGTGGCGGGCATTGCCCAGATCCTGCAGTTGGCTGTTGCTGGTCATTTCCTGGCGGCGCAGAGCCATGCGTGCATTGAGCGCGGCCAGCTCGGCGTTGAGCTGGTTGCGTTGGTCTGCGGAAATCGGTTTGCCGCCGTCCTTGCCCGATTTTAGGCTGCTGTTGATCTGCTGGATGCGGGTCTGGCTGCTGCTGATTTCGGCCTGGGCCCGTTCAGGGCGGGTCTGGGAGTTGATGATCAGGCTGTTGGCTTCGGAGAGCGCTTTTTGCAGTTCGCCTTGCTCAGTGCTGCGCTCGCTGAGCATCTGCTCCAGCTGGGGTACGGCCAGGTTGGCATAGCGCTCAGCCACCGGCACGCTCTTGGTTTGCTTGAGCTTGGTCAGCTCGCGTTGACCGTCACGGATCTCGTTGGGCGCGCTGGCCAGCTGCTGTTTGAGCTCGGCGAGTTTCTTTTCGCTGTCTTCCTTGCTGGCGAGCAGGACCAGGGTCTGCTCGAGCACTTGCTGCAGGGCCTTCTGCTCGGCTTCCGGAAGTTTGCGCTCGGCGATCTTGTCGAGGCTGTGCTGGACGCTGGCGGTGGTCGGGACCTCGGCCGCCATGACGGCGAACGAGAGGGACAGGCACAGCCCGAGCAGGGCTGCGCGGAGGGACACACGCAGGGACATAGGCAGAATTCTTGCGAAACGAGGCAAATCGAAGTTTAGAGGAACAACCCGGGGCCGGGTCGAGTACCTTCCGGGAATCTGACGCCCACTTTCTGGATCTTGTTCCCGTCCATGGTCGCCACGGTCCAGATCGTGCTGTTCCATTCGACCTGGTCGCCTACTACTGGAGCGCCTCCGACCTTCTGTCGGATGAACTGGGCAAGCGGCATTTTCGCGTCCAATCCGTCCAGCTTAAGGCCATAAAGCGCCGCCACCGCGCCGAGCTCGGCATCGCCTTCGAGCACGAAGTCGCCGAAGAAGCGCAGGTCCAGCCCCCGCTGCGGCGCCTGGCTGAACAGTTTGCCCAGGGCCGGCAGGTTGTGCTCGTGGCCGATCACGCACAGCATGTCGCCGACCTCCAGCACGGTGCTGCCTGAGGGGTGCAGCAGTTGCTCGCCGCGGAACAGTGCGGCGATACGGGTGCCCTCTGGCATCTTCAACTCGCGCAGGGCGGCGCCGATGCACCATTTTTCAGCACCCAGGCGATAGACGAACAGCTCCCACTCGCTGGTGATGTGCACCTCCAGAGCGGAGCGGGAAATCGGGGCCGGGTCCGGCGGCACGGTGACTTTCAACAGCTTGGCCATCCACGGCAGGCTGGTGCCTTGCACCAACAGCGAGACCAGGACGATGAAGAAGGCCAGGTTGAAGAACAGCTGGGCATCGGGCAGGCCGGCCATCAGTGGGAACACGGCAAGAATGATCGGCACCGCGCCGCGCAGGCCGACCCAGCTGATGAAGGCTTTCTCGCGGCCGTGGAAGGCCTTGAACGGCAGCAAGCTGGCCACCACCGACAGGGGGCGCGCGAACAGGATCATCCATAGCGCAAGGCCCAGCGCTGGCAAGGCGATCGGCAGCAGATCGTGAGGCGTGACCAGCAGGCCCAGCACCAGGAACATGCCGATCTGCGCCAACCACGCCATGCCATCGAGCATGTGCAGAATGCCGTGACGGCTGCGGATGGGGCGGTTGCCCAACACCAGGCCGCACAGGTAGACCGCCAGAAAACCGCTGCCGTGCAAGGCGTTCGTCAGCGAGAACACCACCAGGCCGCCGGCGATCACCAGGATCGGATACAGCCCGCCGGCCAGGTTGATGCGATTGACCAGTTGCAGCATCAGCCAGCCACCGCCCAGGCCCAGCAGGCTGCCGATGCCGAACTCGCGCACCAAGTGGGTCAGCAGGCTCCAGTGCAGGCCGGTCTGGCCGCTGGCGATCATGTCGATCAGGGTGACGGTGAGAAAGACCGCCATCGGGTCGTTGCTACCCGACTCGATCTCGAGCGTCGCGGTGACACGCTCGTTCAGGCCCTTGCCACCGAGCAGGGAGAACACCGCCGCGGCGTCGGTGGAGCCGACGATGGCGCCGATCAGAAGGCCTTGGATGAGGCTCAGGTCGAACAGCCAGGCGGCGGCCATGCCGGTCAGCCCGGTGGTGATCAGCACGCCGACCGTGGCCAGCGACAACGCGGGCCACAGCGCCACGCGAAAGCTCGCCACCCGCGTGCGCAGGCCGCCGTCCAGCAGGATCACGGCCAGGGCCAGGTTGCCCACCAGATAGGCGGTCGGATAGTTGTTGAAGATGATGCCGCCACCATCGACGCCGGCGACCATGCCGACGGCGAGGATGATGACCAGGATAGGAATGCCAAGGCGCGATGACAGCGAGCTGACCAAGATACTTGCCCCGACCAGCAGTGCGCCGATCAGAAACAGGCTGTTGATGGTGCTCGCATCCAAAGGCAGTACTCCGGTACATCGCGGGGAAAAAGGACTTGATAGCGTTGACTAGCAGGTCGCGTGCCAATCGATTCTAACCTGATGAATTGGCAGCCTGTAAAGCGTTTCTGAAAATGAAAAAGGCACCCCGGAGGGTGCCTTTTCAGGTGTTGCCAGTACGGGCGCTATCGCGGGGCAAGCCCGCTCCTACAGGTACTGCGCTGCGCTTATGGGCAGCGATATCCCTGTGGGAGCGGCGTTGGTCACGGACAAGCCGGGACAGGTTCAGCCCTGCTTGACCTCGCGCATAGGCTTGCCCTTCACCGGTGCGCCATTGGCCACGTAGTACTTGGCGGTGCTGCGCGGCAGCGGCTTGCGGCCACGGATCTTGTCCGAGATTTTCTCGGCGATCATGATCGTGGTGGCATTGAGGTTGCCGGTGATGATGATCGGCATGATCGATGCGTCGACCACACGCAGGCCCTGCATGCCGTGCACGCGGCCTTCGCCATCGACCACTGCCATGTCGTCGGTGCCCATCTTGCACGAGCAGGACGGGTGGAAGGCGGTTTCGGCGTGCTCGCGGATGAACTTGTCCAGTTCCTCGTCGGTCTGCACGTGGGCGCCCGGGCTGATCTCGCGACCACGGTATGGATCCAGCGCCGGCTGGGCCATGATCTCGCGGGTCAGGCGGATGCCGTCGCGGAATTCCTGCCAGTCCTGCTCGGTGGCCATGTAGTTGAACAGGATGCTTGGGTGCTGGCGCGGATCCTTGGACTTGAGTCTGATGCGGCCACGGCTAGGCGAGCGCATCGAACCCATGTGGGCCTGGAAACCGTGTTCCTTCACGCCGTTGGAGCCGTTGTAATTGATCGCAACCGGCAGGAAGTGGTACTGGATGTTCGGCCATTCGAACTCAGGACGGGTGCGGATGAAACCGCCTGCCTCGAACTGGTTGCTGGCGCCGATGCCAGTGCCGTTGAACATCCATTCAGCGCCAATGGCTGGCTGGTTCCACCACAGCAGCGACGGGTACAGCGAAACCGGCTGGGTGCACGCGTATTGCAGGTACAGCTCCAGGTGGTCCTGCAGGTTCTCGCCGACGCCTGGCAGGTCGTGGACGACCGGGATGTCGAGGCTTTCGAGCAGTTCGCGCGGACCGACGCCGGAGCGCTGCAGCAGCTGCGGCGAGGCGATGGCGCCGGAGCTGACGATGACTTCCTTGCGGGCGCGGGCTTCGACGCGCTCTTCGCTGTCGCCGACCAGGTAGGTCACGCCGATGGCGCGCTTGCCGTCGAACAGCACGCGGTCGGTCAGGGCGTGGGTGACGATGGTCAGATTCGGACGCTTCTTGGCCTGGTCCAGATAGCCGCGGGCGGTGCTGGAGCGACGACCGTTCTTGGTCACGGTACGGTCCATCGGACCGAAGCCTTCCTGCTGGTAGCCGTTGAGGTCTTCGGTACGTGGGTAACCCGCCTGCACGCCGGCTTCGACCATGGCGTGGAACAGTGGGTTGTTGCCGGCTTTAGGCGTGGTCACGCTGACCGGGCCTTCGCCGCCGTGGTAGTCGTTCGGGCCGATATCGCGGGTTTCGGCCTTGCGGAAGTACGGCAGGCAGTCCAGGTAGGTCCAGTCTTCGAGGCCTGGCAATTTCGCCCAGCCGTCGAAATCCATGGCGTTGCCGCGGATATAGCACATGCCGTTGATCAGCGAAGAGCCACCCAGGCCCTTGCCACGGCCACACTCCATGCGGCGGTTGTTCATGTGCGGCTCAGGATCGGTTTCGTATGCCCAGTTGTAGCGACGGCCCTGCAGCGGGAAGGCCAGGGCGGCTGGCATCTGGGTACGGAAGTCGAAGCGGTAGTCGGGGCCACCGGCTTCCAGCAGCAGTACAGTGACGCCGGCATCTTCGGTCAGGCGGGTCGCCAGGGTGTTACCGGCGGAGCCGGCACCGACGATGATGTAATCGTATTCTTTGGACATGAAAGTACCCTCATGTTGGCGGTGATCAGGGAGCGGAAACGCCCGTGCGCAGCGGCACGGGCGTGGCTAGCTAGACAGGGTTCAGAAAACCGAGTTGTAGCCGCCCAGCTCGACCTGGACCGACTTGATGCGAGTGTATTGAGCCAGCGAGCTGACACCGTTCTCACGGCCGACACCCGACTGCTTGTAACCGCCGACCGGCATTTCGGCCGGCGATTCGCCCCAGGCGTTGATCCAGCAGATGCCCGCTTCGAGCTTGTGGATGATGCGGTGGGCGCGGCTGATGTCGTTGGTGCAGACGCCGGCGGCCAGGCCGTACTCGGTGTCGTTGGCGCGACGGATGACTTCTTCTTCGGTTTCGTAGGTCAGGATGCTCATGACCGGGCCGAAGATCTCTTCCTTGACGATGGTCATGTCGTCGGTGCAGTCGGTGAAGACGGTCGGGGCAACGAACGCGCCCTTGGCGAAGTCACCGGCCATCAGACGCTCGCCGCCGCACAGGACGCGGGCACCTTCTTCCTTGCCCTTGGCGATGTAGCCCAGGACGCTTTCCATGTGCGCGAAGCTGACCAGCGGACCGAAGTTGGTGTTCTCGTCTTCCGGGTTGCCGGCACGGATGCGGGCGACGCGTTCGGCGATCTTGGCTTCGAAGGCCGCTTTCATCGACGACGGGATGAATACGCGGGTGCCGTTGGTGCAGACCTGACCGGAGCTGTAGAAGTTGGCCATCATGGCGATGTCGGCGGCCTTGTCCAGGTCGGCGTCGTCGCAGATGATCAGCGGCGACTTGCCGCCCAGTTCCATGGTGACTTCCTTGAGCGTGGAGCTCGAGGCGCTGGCCATGACTTTCTTGCCGGTGGTGGTGCCGCCGGTGAAGGAGACTTTCTCGATGCGCGGGTGCTCGGTCAGCCAGGTGCCCACTTCGCGACCGCTGCCGGTCAGGACGTTGAACACGCCGTCCGGCAGGCCGGCTTCGGTGTAGATCTCGGCCAGCTTCAGGGTGGTCAGCGAGGTGACTTCCGAAGGCTTGAAGATCATGGCGTTGCCGGCGGCCAGGGCCGGGGCGGATTTCCACAGGGCGATCTGGATCGGGTAGTTCCAGGCACCGATGCCGGCGGTCACGCCCAGTGGCTCGCGGCGGGTGTAGACGAAGGAGCTCTCGCGCAGCGGGATCTGCTCGCCTTCGATGGCAGGAACCAGGCCTGCGTAGTATTCCAGCACGTCGGCGCCGGTGACGATGTCGACGTAACGGGTTTCGGAATAGGACTTGCCGGTGTCCAGGGTTTCCAGCATGGCCAGCTCGTCGTTGCGCTCGCGCAGGATCTCGACGGCGCGGCGCAGGATGCGCGAACGCTGCATGGCGGTCATTGCGGCCCAGACTTTCTGGCCACGCTCGGCGCTTTCGACGGCGCGCTCGACGTCAGCCTGGGTGGCACGTTGCACGTGGGCGAGGACTTCGCCGGTGGCCGGGTTGATGGCTTCGAAAGTGGCGTCGGTGCTAGCGTCGACGTAACCACCATCAATGTAGAGTTTTTGCGTTCCGAAACGGGCCATAGTGTCCTCGCAAGTGCAGTGTGTGGTTGGCTACCGCGTCACGCTCCTGCCTGGTTGGCAATCGCCGCGCGCGGTTGTTCAGAGGCCTGGTCGGTAGTGTCCAGACTCTGCTGTTTAGCCAGTTGTAGATCCATGTATTCGTAAGCAATCCGTATTGCCTGGTCGGTGTCGAATGCATCACCGGACAGCGCGCCACGCAGCCACAGGCCATCGATCAGGGCCGCCAGTCCGCGGGCAGCCTTGCGCGCATGGTAGAGCGGCAGGACGCGACGGAACTGGCAGCACAGGTTGGAATACAAGCGGTGGTCGTTGATCCGCTGCAACCTGTGCAGGTCTGGCTGGTGCATGCTGGAGGCCCAGAAGGCCAACCAGGTTTTCATTGCCGGGCCGTTCACCTGGCTCGCATCGAAGTTGCCCTCGATGATCACTTTCAGGTGGGCGCGCGGGCTGTCGTCCGTCAGTGCCTGGCGACGCGCCGCAACGCCTTCGTTGAGCATGCTCATGATGTAACCCATCGTCGCTGCGATCAGGCCGTTCTTGTCCCGAAAGTAGTGACTGATGATGCCGTTCGACACACCGGCCAAACGGGCAATCAGCGCAATGCTGGCATCTCCCAGTCCCACCTGATCGACCGCCTGCAACGTGGCTTCGATCAACTGCTGGCGGCGGATGGGTTGCATACCGACCTTGGGCATGTTGCATATCTCCTCAGGCCTGCGAGCAGACGACGAGCGGCTGCCTCGGCGAAGGCCAGTCTATTTTGTTTTGATTGAACGTTCAATCAATAAAGAATAAGCTCTGCGACAATTTGTGCCATTGACAGTTTTTCAGCTGATCGAGAAGGCACGGATTGACACCCCAGGAAATCGCGTAACCCCCGGAATACAAGGCGTTGACGGGCAAGAGCGATGCGAAATGCAGATTCCGCCGAGCGGTCATGGGCCGCGCGGGCAGCCACTGGAGCGGGCTTGGATCTGTTTTATTTGCAACGATTCGATTCGGGATCGCGATTTCCTAGGTGCTTTTATAACACCTGATGCTGTGGGGCTATTGCACCATTTGCTCGGGAAGACTGATTAGCCTCCACTCCCGCACTGCCCGGAGCATTCGTGCAATGAGTTCTGCCTCCCTAACCAACCCTCCCGCCGAACGGGTACGGGTCAACCGCGTTGTGTTCTATACCTCCGCGTTGCTGGTCCTCGTTTTGACCGCCCTGCTTATCGCTGTCCCTGAAACCGCCGGCCGTGTGCTGAGCGTGGCGCAGGCCTGGCTGACCCGTACCTTCGGTTGGTACTACATGCTGGTGATCTGCGGATACCTGCTGTTCGTCGTCTATCTGGCCTTCTCCGACTTCGGCAAGCTCAAGCTTGGCGGCAAAGATGACCAACCCGATTTCAGCTACGGCGCCTGGGCCGGCATGCTGTTCTCCTCAGGTATCGGTATCTCGCTGCTGTATTTCGGCGCCTCCGAGCCGCTGGACCATTATTTCAACCCGCCTGAAGGTGCCGCCGCGAGCCATGAAGCCGCGCGCCAGGCGCTGCAACTGACCTTCCTGCACTGGGGCCTGCATGGCTGGGCGATCTACGCCCTGGTTGGCTTGGCCGTGGGCTACTTCGCCTATCGCCACAACCAGCCGTTGGCCCTGCGTTCGGCTCTGTACCCGCTGGTCGGTGAGCGCTGGGTCAAGGGCGCTGCCGGCAACGCAGTGGACATCTTCGGCATGTTCGTCACCTTGCTGGGCCTGGTGACCAACCTGGGTATCGGTTCGATGCAGGTGGCGTCGGGCCTTGAGTACCTGTTCGGCATCGACCACAGCAAGACCAACCTGCTGGCGGTGATTCTGGTCATGGCCGGCGTGGCGACCGTGGCTGCGGTGTCGGGCGTGGAAAACGGTATCCGCCGTCTGTCCAACCTGAACATCATGCTGTTCAGTGGTCTGTTGATCTTCGTTCTGTTGGGTGGCAACACCCTGCACCTGCTCAACGGCTTCGTGCAGAACATCGGTGACTACCTCAATGGCATCGTGCTCAAGACGTTCGACCTTTACGTCTATGAAGGCGACGGCGCCAAGTCCGAGCGCTGGCTGGGCCTGTGGACCGTGTTCTACTGGGCCTGGTGGATCTCCTGGGGCCCATTCGTCGGTATGTTCATTGCCCGTATCTCCAAGGGCCGTACCGTGCGCCAGCTGGTCAGTGGCGTGCTGTTGATCCCGCTGGGCTTTACCCTGGCGTGGCTGTCGATCTTCGGCAACACCGCGCTGGACCTGGTGGTTAATCAGGGCGCTGTGGAGTTGGGCAAGACCGCGTTGGAACAGCCGTCGATGTCGATCTATCAGTTGCTGGAATTCTTCCCGGCAGCCAAGTTCGTCATCGGTGTGGCGGTGTTCGTCGGCTTCGTGCTGTTCCTCACCCCGGCCGACTCCGGTGCAGTGATGATGGCCAACCTGTCGTGCAAAGGCGGCAAGGTGGATGAAGACGCCCCGCACTGGATGGTGGTGTTCTGGTCGGTCGTCATTACGCTGGTAACCATCGGCCTGCTGTTCGCCGGTAACTTCGAAGCCATGCAGACCATGGTGGTTCTGGCTGGCTTGCCGTTCTCCGTGGTGCTGGTGCTGTTCATGTTCGGTCTGTACAAGGCCATGAAGCAGGACGTTGCGGTCGAGCAGGAGCGTGCCGAACTGGCTGCCCGTGGCCGTCGTGGCTTCAGCGAGCGCCTGAGCCAGATGGATTTGCAGCCGAGCCAGGCCGTGGTCCAGCGCTTCATGGACAAGTACGTCAGCCCGGCGCTCAAGGAAGCTGCCGCGCAGATGCGTAACCAGGGCTTCGATGTCGAGGCACGTGCCGGTCACTCCCGTTCGCTGATGGGTCTGCGCGTGATGATGGAAGAGGGTAATCCCTTCGTCTACGAAGTGAGCCTGGATGGCTACCAGGCCGCGCCGAGCGAGGCCGCGGCAGAAGGTGAGGCAGAAGTGCGCCAGCGTTTCTACCGCGCTGAGGTCTACCTGCATGATGGCAGCCAGGAATACGACCTGATGGGCTTCACGCCGGAGCAGATCGTGCGCGACGTGCTGGATCAGTTCGAAAGCCACCGCCAGTTGCTGGGCCGTGTCTATAGCTGATAGCGCCTGAGCTTGTCATGACAAAGGCCCGACTCGCGAGAGTCGGGCCTTTGTCGTTTCAGGGGGCTTGCAGGAGCAACAGGTCTTCGCGTGGCGCCGAGTGGTGTTTGGCGATGTCCTCGGCTTTGGTGCAGAGCTTCAGGGGCAGGTCCTGCCATTTGAATTCCTGGCTGGCATGGCGAAGCATTTGGTAGCCAGCCGGCTCGTTGCAGTCGAGGGTCCCGGGTGGGCCGTGCTTGATGCGATAGCACTGAAGGTCCGGCGGGGCGATCTTCCAGGTGACCTTCATGTCGCCGTTGTCGAGGCGCTCTAGGGTCATGTCCGGATCGGGAACGGGCGCTGGCCAGAGCATCCGCGCAGAAGGCCAGGCCTGCATACCGGGCACTGGGCCGGCCAACGCAGGCGAGGCAATCCAGGCGAATGCCAGCCCTAGGCAGATCGAATGTCGCGCGAGCATGGTGACCCTCCTTATTTGTGTAGAAGGGCCACTGTGAGTGCTGAAAGTGAGCGCAGCGCGGTACATCTTTAGTGAAGCGTGATGGCTTCAGCGGTTGCTGTAACGGCCATGCTTGCCATGGGCGGGCATGGCCTGGTTGCTCCGTTCGGCGATCATCTGGTGAAGGCCGATCAGCTCTATGCCCTGCTGCTTGAGTCGGGGAAGTTCTCGTTCCAGCACGTCCAGGGTCTGAGGGTAGGGGTGGCCGATGAGCACCGCCGAGCCTTGTCTGCGGGCCAAGGCCACGCCCTGCTGCAGCTGCGCGGAGATGGCCTCGGTGGTGCGGGTATCGTCCAGGAAGACATCTCGCGAAACATGCGCCAGTCCAAGTGCCTGGGCCTTGGCCGCGGCCACGGTGGCGGCACTGGTGCGGCTGTCGACGAAGAACAGGTGGCGCCGCTGCAACTCTGCCATCAGCCAGGTCATGGGCTCGGCCTGGGAGGTCATGCGGCTGCCCATATGATTGTTGATGCCGGCGGCGAAGGGCACTTTGGCCAAGGCGGCATCCAGGCGGCGGGCGAGCTCTTCGATCGGGGTGCCTGGGTGCCAGGCGTACGGGCCGGTGGCAGGGTCCATGGGCATGTGCAGGATCACCGTGCGCCCGGCTTTGTGGGCTTGGCGGGCGAAGTCGGTGGCATGGGGCGTATCGGGCATGATAGCCATCGTGATCGGGCCCGGCAGGGCGAGGGTGCGGCTGTCGCGCTCGCTGCTCTGGCCCAGGTCGTCGATGATGATGCTCATGTAGGCCTTGGCCGGCGCCGCATGGGCGGTGCCGGCCAACAGGCAGAACAGCGTCAACAGCAGGTAACGCATGAGACGGGTCAGTCGCCCTTGGTGATGTTCAGGCCTTTGAGCAGGCTCAGGGCCTGGCTGAGCTGGAAGTCACCATCCTGCGGCCGCTCCTTGCGCTTGCTGCTGCCGGTCGGACGGTCGGCACCGCCGTTGCCGTTGCCCAGGTGGCCCTGCAGGTCGGCCTCCTTGAAGTTCTCGGTGTCCGCTTCGGCGGTGAGCTTGGCTGGGCGTACCTCGATGTCCGGGACAATGCCCTGGGCCTGGATCGAACGGCCGTTGGGCGTGAAGTACAGCGCGGTGGTGAGCTTGAGCGCGCGGTCGTTGTTCAGCGGCAACACGGTCTGTACCGAGCCCTTGCCGAAGCTGTCGGTGCCCATCAGCACCGCACGCTTCTGGTCCTGCAGGGCGCCTGCGACGATTTCCGAAGCCGAGGCGCTGCCGCCGTTGATCAGCACCACCAGCGGCACGCCTTCGCTGGCGTCGGCCCGGTCGGCGGAGAAGCGCAGCTCGGAGTTGGCGATGCGGCCCTTGGTGTAGACGATCAGGCCTTTGGTGAGGAAGTGGTCGGCCACTTCCACCGCCGATTGCAGGACGCCGCCGGGGTTGTTGCGCAGGTCCAGGACCACGCCGCGCAGTTTCTTGCCGTTGTCCTTGCGCAGCTTGGCCAGTGCCTTACCGACTTCCTCGCCGGTCTTGACCTGGAACTGGGTGATACGGATGTAGCCGTAGTCGTTCTCCAGCAGCTGACTCTTGACGCTCTTGACCTGGATCACCGCGCGGGCGAGGGTCACGTCGAAGGGCGTGCCGCCGTCGCGGACCAGGGTCAGGGTGATCTTCTCGCCCACCTTGCCGCGCATCTTGTCCACGGCTTCGGTCATGGTCTGGCCGCGGGTCGGGGCGCCGTTGATCTTGACGATCAGATCGCCCGCCTCGATGCCGGCGCGCGAGGCCGGGGTGTCGTCGATCGGCGACACCACCTTGACGAAGCCGTCCTCCATGCCCACTTCGATCCCCAGGCCGCCGAACTCGCCGCTGGTGCTTTCCTGCAGCTCTTGGAAGTCCTCTGGGCCCAGATAGGCCGAGTGAGGATCGAGATTGCTCAGCATGCCCTTGATGGCGTTTTCCAGGAGGGTTTTGTCGTCCACCGGCTCGACATAGGCGGCCTTGATGCGATCAAGGACCTCGGCGAAGGTGCGCAGCTCATCCAGCGGCAGTGGCGCCTTGGCGGTCACCTCGGTGGCCGGTACCGCCGCGCGGCTGGCCGGTGCGGCCGGCTCGGCGGCGGAAACCAGGGGCGCGCCGACCACCAGGGCGATGGTCAGGGCCAGCTGGGTGAGGCGAGACGAGTGCAGCATGTCGAACGAACTCCTGATCCTGTTGGTGCTCCCTCGAGGGAGCATCGGCGCAGCTGTGGCTATGCCGTAAAAAAGTTGACTAACCGCGGCACCACTGCGAAGGGTCGGTGGGGCGACCCTGCTGGCGAATGGCGAAATACAGGCCCGAGCTGTCCTGTCCACCGCTGTCGCCAACGGTGGAGATGGCCTCTCCGGCCTTGACGATGTCGCCGGCGCGCTTGAGCAGGCTCTGGTTGTGGCCGTACAGGCTCAGGTAACCATTACCATGGTCGAGAATGACCAGAAGTCCAGCGCCACGCAACCAGTCGGCGAACACCACGCGCCCGCCGTGTACGGCGCGCACCTGGGTGCCCGGGTTGGCGCCGATCATCACACCGTCCCACTTGGCCCGGTCATCGCCACCGCGTGCATCGCCGAAGCGTGCCAGCAATCGACCATTGACCGGCCAGGGAAGTTTTCCGCGGGCAGCAGAAAAAGCGCCGCCGTAGCTTGCGCCTTCGCTGGAAACGAGGGGGCCGAGGGTGGTGCGGGTTTTTTTCGGGGCTTCTTCTTCGTTGGCGGCAAGGGCCTGCTGCTGGCGGCGCTGCTCTTCGGCCTGCTGCTGGGCCAGCAAGGCTTTCTTGCGGGCTTCTTCGGCTTCGCGGGCCTGGCGGGCGAGGGTTTCCTCGATGGTCTTGAGGACCTTGGTCAGCTCGGCCTGATCCTGCTGGCGGGACTGCAGTTTCTGGTCGCGAGCCTGCATGTCGGTGTTGAGCTTGGCCAGGACTTGCCGGCGTTCGTTGCGCACGGCCTCAAGTTCCTGGCGGCGGCTGTCGAGGTTGCCACGCTGGGCCAGCAATTGCGCCTGTTGGCGGCTGATGTCCTGCTCGACGTTGGCCAGCTGGCGCAGGGTCTCGTTGAAGGTGCGCAGTTGTTCGAGGCGCGCCTTGCTCAGGTAGTCGTAATAGGTGAGGGTGCGGGCGAATTTCTCGGGATTCTGCTGGTTGAGCAGCAGCTTGAGGTATTCCTCGCGGCCGCTCTGGTAGGCGGAGCGGGCCTGGATGGCGATCAGTCGCTGTTGTTCAACGCGGGCGCTCTGGAGTTTTTTTTTCTCGGTATCAAGGCGCTCCAGCTCGCCCTCGGTCTTTTTTAGTTCTTGTTGCAGAGCCTCCACCTGCTTTTCCAGGTCGCCGATTTCGGTCTCGGTGGACTTGAGGTCTTTTTGCACGCCGGACTTTTCCTCCTGGAGCTTGCCCAGCATCTTCTTCAGCTCGGCGATGTCCTGGCGGGTGGCTTCCAGTTGTTGCTGGGTCTGCGCGCGCTCGTCGGCAAAGGCCGGGCTGAGCAGGCAGGACAGGGCGAGTAGGATCAGGGCGCGAAGCATGGAGTTGGGCGTACCAGGGATGGAGACTGGCCTAGTATGCCCGCCTGGGCCTGCAAAAAAAACGTCTCGCAGTGTCAGCGGTCAGCTTCAAGCTGCAAGTGTCAAGAAACAGCGAGCGCTGGCCCGCTTTTTATTGCCACTTGCAGCGTGTGCCTCGCGACGTGTGGATCAGTCGTCGACGAGGATCGACGTACCGGTCATTTCGGCAGGCTTTTCCAGGCCCAGCAGCTTGAGCATGGTTGGCGCCACGTCCGCCAGCACGCCGCCTTCGCGAACCTTGAGGTTGCGCTTGCCGACATAGATGAACGGCACAGGCTCGGTGGTATGGGCGGTGTGCGCTTGGCCCGTGCAGGCGTCTTCCATCTGCTCGACGTTGCCATGGTCGGCGGTGATCAGCGCTTCGCCGCCCACCTTGTCCAGTGCCTGGACGATGCGTCCGACGCAGCCGTCCAGCGCCTCGACCGCCTTGACCGCGGCTTCGAACACACCGGTGTGGCCGACCATGTCGCCGTTGGCGTAGTTGACCACGATCACGTCGTAGCGCTGCTGCTCGATGGCCTCGACGATACGATCGGTGACTTCCGGTGCGCTCATTTCCGGCTGCAGGTCGTAGGTGGCGACCTTCGGCGATGGGATCAGGATGCGCTCCTCGCCTTCGAACGGCTCCTCACGACCACCCGAGAAGAAGAAGGTGACGTGGGCGTACTTCTCGGTCTCGGCGATGCGCAGCTGGGTCTTGCCCTTCTTGGCCAGGTATTCGCCGAGTACATTGTCCAGGCTGGCTGGAGCGAATGCGGCCGGGGCCGGGATCTTGGCCGAGTATTGGGTCAGGCCAATATAGGCGGCCAGCTTGGGCAGACGGGCGCGAGGGAACTCGTTGAAGTCTGCCTCGACGAATGCGCGGGACAGCTCGCGGGCACGGTCGGCACGGAAGTTCATGAAGATGACGGCGTCGCCGTCCTCGACCTTGACGGCTTCTCCGATGCGGGTGGCCTTGACGAACTCGTCGCTTTCATCACGGGCGTAGGCCGCTTCCAGGCCGGCCAGGGCCGATGGCGCGGTGTAGTCGGCGACGCTGTCGACAATCAGGTTGTAGGCGGCGCTGACACGGTCCCAGCGGTTGTCGCGGTCCATGGCGTAGTAGCGGCCGATGAGGCTGGCGATGCGGCCCTTGCCCAGTTTGGCGAAGGTGGCATCGAGCAGTTCGATGGACGACTGCGCGCTGCGCGGCGGAGTATCGCGCCCATCAAGGAAGGCATGCAGGTAGATCTTGTCGGCGCCACGCTGCGCGGCCAGTTCGGCCATCGCGATGAGGTGATCCTGGTGGCTGTGTACGCCACCGTCGGACAGCAGGCCGAGAATATGCACGGCCTTGCCGGCGCCCACGGCCTTGTCCACCGCGCCGGTGAGCACCGGGTTGCTGAAGAACTCGCCATCGCGGATGGCCTTGGTGACCCGGGTGAAGTCCTGGTACACCACCCGCCCGGCACCGAGGTTCATGTGACCGACCTCGGAGTTGCCCATCTGGCCGTCGGGCAGGCCGACATCCATGCCGGAACCGGAGATCAACCCGTTGGGCTGGCTGGCGCGCAGGCGATCGTAGACCGGTGTATTGGCGGCGAAGATGGCGTTGTATTCGGGGCTTTCGCTATGCCCGAAACCATCGAGGATAATCAGGACCAAGGGTTTTGGCGTGTTCGTCATCAATCCTACTCACGGTTGCAAGATGATAAAGACACGCATTTTAGGGCAAATCGGCCAGCGGCGGCCAATTTCCTCCAAATGAACGGGCAGTGCCCGACAGGCTGTCGATACGAGGGATTTTCCAGTGGGGCCGCCGGGCTTTGGCGGGCCTGGGGGGCTGTGTATACTGGCCGGCATTTTCAATCGCGTGGAACACCCTCAGATGGTTGCTAACCTGATTCAATTTGCGACAAACCACTACATCCTGGTGGCGATCTTCGTTGTTCTGCTGGTCCTGCTGCTCATCAACGAAATCCGCCGTGGTGGCCAGAGTCTGAGCAACGGCCAGCTGACCGCGCTGGTCAACGCCGACAAAGGCGTGGTGATCGACATCCGTCCGAGCAAGGAATACTCGTCGGGCCATATCGTCGGCGCCCTGAACATCCCGCAGGACAAACTGGTCAACCGTATGGCCGAGCTGGACAAGCACAAGGGCAAGACCCTGATCGTCGTTGACAGCATGGGCCAGCAGTCCGGCACCATCTGCCGCGAGCTGCTCAAGGCTGGTTACACTGCCGCCAAGCTCAGCGGTGGCGTTTCCAGCTGGAAAGCCGATAACCTGCCCCTGGTGAAGTGATCATGAAGCCTGTCATCGTCTACTCCAGCGACTATTGCCCCTATTGCATGCGTGCCAAGTACCTGCTCGAGAGCAAGGGGGTGGCCTTCGAGGAAATCAAGGTCGACGGCAAGCCGCAAGTGCGCGCCGAGATGAGCCAGAAGGCGGGCCGCACCTCGGTACCGCAGATCTGGATCGGCACCACCCACGTTGGCGGATGCGATGACCTCTATGCATTGGAGCGGGCGGGCAAACTCGATGCCCTGCTCGAGGCCTGAATCACAGCTCTTACATAACCATTAGGAAAAGATCTGCCATGACTGACCAGCAGAACAACGGCGCCGCCGACGACAATTCCCCGCAATTCTCCCTGCAGCGCATCTACGTGCGCGACCTGTCCTTCGAGGCGCCGAAGAGCCCGCAGATCTTCCGTCAGCAGTGGGAACCGAGCGTCTCGCTGGACCTCAACACCCGCCAGAAAGCCCTGGAAAGCGATTTCCACGAAGTGGTGCTGACCCTGTCCGTGACCGTCAAGAACGGTGAAGAAGTGGCCTTCATCGCCGAAGTGCAGCAGGCCGGTATCTTCCTGATCAAGAACCTCGACGCGGCCTCCATGAGCCATACCCTTGGTGCGTTCTGCCCGAACATTCTGTTCCCGTATGCCCGCGAGACCCTGGACAGCCTGGTGACCCGTGGTTCGTTCCCGGCGCTGATGCTCTCCCCGGTCAACTTCGACGCCTTGTACGCGCAGGAAATGCAGCGCAAGCAGGAAGCCGGCGAAGCGCCGACCATGCAGTAATCGCTGTAAAAAAAAGCAAAGGGCGACTTCGGTCGCCCTTTTTTGTCGGTGAGTTCCCGGTTCGCGGGTTTGCCCCCGAACAGGCTGGGCATCAACTGCCGGCAAAGCCCTGCTGGCGCCACGCCTCGTAGACGGTTACCGCCACGGTGTTGGACAGGTTCAGGCTGCGGCAGCCGGGCCGCATGGGCAGGCGCAGGCGCTGCTGCGCAGGCAGGCTGTCCAGCACCTCGGTGGGCAAGCCCCGGCTCTCGGGGCCGAACAGGAAGGCATCGCCCGGCTGGTAATCGACCTCGTGGAAGGCATGCGAGCCTTTGGTGGTAAAGGCGAACAGTCGCGGCTGGCCGAGGCTCTCCAGGCAGTCAGCCAGGCTCTGGTAGCGCTTGAGCGTGGCATACTCGTGGTAATCCAACCCTGCCCGGCGCAAGCGCTTGTCGTCCAGCTCGAAGCCCAGCGGCTCGATCAGGTGTAGGGCGCAGCCGCTATTGGCGCAGAGGCGGATAATGTTGCCGGTATTCGGCGGAATCTCTGGTTGAAAGAGGATGACGTGAAACATGCACGGCTCCAGGCGTGAAGATGACGAGCATTCTACCCTTGAACCCGACCTGCGTTCGAAGGCTTGGCCACGTGTGCTGTTGTCCCTGGCAATCGTCGGCATGATGGTGGGGTTGATGATCGGACGCCTGACTGCGCCCCAAGAGCGGGTGCTCGAACAGGTGGAAGTGGTGCAGGACGGCCTGGATTTGTGGTTCAACGACGAGCCCAAGCTGCACGGTGAAACGGTGCAGGGCACGGTGGCTGTTGTGTTCCAGGCCGAGGGCCAGCCCCAGCGAGGCCAGTTGCAAGTGCAAGGAAAGCCGGCTGGCTGGCGGTTACAGAACAGCGAGGAAGGTTTGTTGCTGACGGTGGTCGCCGCGCGCCCTCTGCACGGCGAGTGGAGCGGTGCACAGGACGCTGGGCGCTGGCGGGTGCAGGTGAGGCTGCACGAATAAAAGAGGGGATATCCCGGCCTGCCTGTACCGAGGTCCCCGAAACTGGAGATATCTGTCTTATTGCAGATGCCGTGCCAGTTTCTGAACCTACAGAAACGCTGGGTATTGAGCGGTTTTGGCGGGGTTTTTCGAGATTTTGTGCCTCGGTGCGGTGCAGAGGGCACAGGATCGGTGCAGATGGAGCCTTTGGGGCTGCTGGGGGCCGCGGTGCGGCCCCACAATAAAAAATGGCGGATTCAGCGAGGATCAATGATCGTCGCCATCTTCCTCATCCCCGCCGTCGACGCGCATTCCCAGTTCCTTGATCTTGCGTGTCAGGGTATTGCGTCCCCAGCCCAGCAGTACGGCGGCATCCCGGCGGCGGCCTGCGGTATGCTTGAGGGCGGTCTCGATCATGATGCGCTCGAAGCTGGGCACGGCGCTGTCGAGCAGGTTCGACTGGCCGCGGGCCAGGGCCTGGTCGGCCCACTGGCGCAGGGCCTGCTCCCAGTTGGTGACCGGTGCCGAGTCCTGCGGCAGGTTGAGCAACTCCGGCGGCAGGTCGCCGATCAGCACTTCGCGGCTGGAGGCCATGACGGTGATCCAGCGGCAAGTGTTCTCCAATTGGCGGACGTTGCCCGGCCAGGGCAGATTGCGCATGAACTCTTCGGTTTCCGGCTTGAGCAGCTTGGGCTCGACGGCCAGTTCCTTGGCGGCGCGACCAAGGAAGTGCCGCGCCAGGGCAGGGATGTCCTCGCGCCGATCGGCCAGGCGCGGAATATGGATACGGATCACGTTCAGGCGGTGGAACAAGTCTTCGCGAAACTTGCCGGCCTGCACCAGCGACTCCAGGTTCTGGTGGGTCGCGGCGATGATGCGCACGTCCACCTTGACCGGCACATGACCACCCACCCGGTAGAACTCGCCGTCGGCCAGGACCCGCAGCAGGCGGGTCTGGGTGTCGGCGGGCATGTCGCCGATCTCGTCGAGAAACAACGTACCGCCATCGGCCTGCTCGAAGCGGCCGCGGCGCAGGTTGGCGGCCCCGGTGAAGGCGCCTT
Source organism: Pseudomonas guariconensis (assembly GCF_900102675.1). Lineage (GTDB taxonomy): Bacteria > Pseudomonadota > Gammaproteobacteria > Pseudomonadales > Pseudomonadaceae > Aquipseudomonas > Aquipseudomonas guariconensis. Next base: position 298,414 of record NZ_FMYX01000002.1, on the reverse strand, counting down.
TCTCGTGGCCGAACAGTTCGGATTCCATCAAGTCCTTCGGGATTGCCGCCATGTTCAGGGCAATGAAGGGTGATGCCGCCCGCGGACTGTGGCGGTGCAGGGCGTGGGCGACCAACTCCTTGCCGGTACCGGACTCGCCGTTGATCAGTACCGTGATGTTGGAATGGCTGAGGCGACCGATCGCGCGGAACACCTCCTGCATCGCCGGCGCCTCGCCGATGATTTCCGGCGTGCGGGCCAGGCTTGTCGGCACATCGAGTGCCTGTTGTTCCTGGGCATGTTGATTGGCGCGCTTGACCAGCGAGACTGCATCGTCCACGTCGAACGGCTTGGGCAGGTATTCAAAGGCGCCACCTTGATAGGAGGCGACGGCGCTGTCCAGGTCCGAATGGGCGGTCATGATAATGACCGGCAGGCGCGGGTGTTGCTCGCGGATCTGTGCAAGCAGGTCCAGGCCGCTGGTGCCGGGCATGCGGATGTCGGAGATGATCACGTCCGGTTGCTGGCGGGCCAGGCGGCCCATGACGCCGTCGGCGCTGTCGAAGCTCTGGGTGGTCATGCCTTCTTGCTGCAGGGCTTTTTCCAGGACCCAGCGGATGGAGCGATCATCATCGACGATCCAGACGGTTTCACTTCGGCTCATGAGGCGGTGGCTCCTTGTTCCAGGGGCAGGTAGATCGAGAAGGTGGTGTGGCCGGGGTGGCTGTCACATTCGATCAGGCCCTGGTGCTGGCTGATGATGTTCTGAGTGATGGCCAGGCCCAGCCCGGTGCCGTCCGGGCGGCCGCTGACCATGGGGTAGAAGAGGGTGTCCTGCAGTTGCGCAGGGATGCCCGGGCCGTTGTCGGTGATCTCGACCCGCGCTACCAGGCGATGGCGCACATGGCCAATGGTGAACTGGCGCACCGCGCGGCTGCGCAGGGTGATGCGGCCCAGGCGCAGGTCGTTCTGGCTGGCGATCGCTTGCATGGCGTTGCGCACGATGTTGAGCACCGCCTGGATCATCTGTTCGCGGTCGACCAACACATCCGGCAGGCTCGGGTCGTAGTCGCGCACCAATGTGATGCCGCCCTGGCTTTCGGCTTCCACCAGGCTGCAGACCCGCTCCAGCACTTCGTGGATGTTGGTCATGGCCAAAGATGGCAGTTTGTTGGAGCCGAGCATGCGGTCGACGAGGTTTCGCAGGCGGTCGGCCTCCTCGATGATCACATTGGTGTAGTCGCGAAGGTCGTCATGCGGCAGCTCCCGGGCCAGCAGTTGCGCCGCCCCGCGGATGCCGCCGAGGGGGTTCTTGATCTCGTGAGCCAGGCCGCGTACGAGCAGCTTGGTGGTTTCCTGCTTGCTCAGCTGGGCTTCTTCCTTGGTGATACGTAGCAGGCGGTCACGGGGGTGGACCTCCAGCAGCAGCAGGGTCTGGCCCTGGTGCAGGATCGGCGTCACGGCGTAGTCGACGGTGATGCTCTGGCCGGTCAGCGAGGTCAGTTGCGCTTCGCGCTTGGTGAACGGGTGCGCCTGCTCCACGGCCAGGCGCAGAGAGTTGAGCGCTTCGACCGACTCGGTGAACAGCTCGCTGATGAACTGGCCGTGACTGCGCTGACCACTGACCGCCAGCAGCATTTCAGCGGCAGGGTTCATGTACTCCAGGCGCAACTCGGCATTGAGCAAGAGCGTGGCCGTGGTCAGGTTGTCCAGGAGCAGTCGGTGCTGTGCATCGCTGATGGTCATAAGGCGTCGTCGACCTCTTTTGGCGCTTGCCAGGCACTGTTTTGGAAGGGCCGGGCGCGGGATGGATCCGCGGGTGCGATTCCGTCCTTTAAAAAATGCAAGAAACAAACCAAAGCTCTGAAAAGATGCGGCATTTACCGATAAAGGCCTGGATTTGCGCAAATCCGGACCAGAAACTCTGGGTGAAGCGTTTCATTTGAACCAGATTGGGGAACAGTCTGCGGTTAGGCGCACTGGCGTGCACCAAGATAGAGCATAGCGTGGTGGGGAAGGTTTCTGCGTGGGCAGAAACGAAAACGGCCTCCCGAGGGAGGCCGTTTTTGATCATGTCATCGGCGCGAGGCGCCGATCAGATCAGCAGCTGTAGTACAGCTCGTATTCCAGCGGGTGAACGAAGGTACGGACCTTGATCTCTTCCTCGCTCTTCAGCTCGATGAAGGCATCGATGAAGTCGTCGGAGAACACGCCGCCCTTGGTCAGGAACGCACGACCTTTGTCCAGCTCTTCCAGGGCTTCTTTCAGGCTGCCGCAAACCTGCGGGATGTCCTTGGCCTCTTCAGGCGGCAGGTCGTACAGGTTCTTGTCGGCAGCATCGCCTGGGTGGATCTTGTTCTGGATGCCGTCCAGGCCGGCCATCAGCAGGGCTGCGAAGGCCAGGTACGGGTTGGCCGATGGGTCCGGGAAGCGCGCTTCGATACGGCGGGCTTTAGGGCTGCCGACGTAAGGAATACGGATCGAGGCGGAACGGTTGCGAGCCGAGTAGGCCAGCATGACCGGGGCTTCGAAACCTGGGACCAGACGCTTGTAGGAGTTGGTCGATGGGTTGGTGAAGCCGTTCAGGGCCTTACCGTGCTTGATGATGCCGCCGATGAAGTACAGGGCGGTGTCGGACAGGCCGGCATAGCCTTCGCCGGCGAAGGTGTTCTTGCCGTCTTTCCAGATCGACATGTGCACGTGCATGCCCGAGCCGTTGTCGCCGTACAGTGGTTTCGGCATGAAGGTGGCGGTGCGGCCGTAGGCATCGGCAACGTTGTGCACGACGTACTTCAGGGCCTGTACTTCGTCAGCCTTCTTAACCAGGGTGTTGAACTTGACGCCGATTTCGTTCTGGCCGGCAGTCGCCACTTCGTGGTGGTGAACTTCGACGGTCTGACCCATTTCTTCCAGTGCGTTGCACATGGCAGTACGGATTTCGTGGTCGTGGTCGAACGGTGGGACCGGGAAGTAGCCGCCTTTGACGCCTGGACGGTGGCCTTTGTTGCCGCCTTCCACGTCGGCGTCGGTCATCCACGAGCCTTGCTCGGAGAAGATCTTGAACATCGAGCCGGAGATGTCCGATTTGAACTTCACTTCGTCGAAGATGAAGAACTCAGGCTCCGGACCGGCGAAGACGGTGTCACCGATGCCGGTGCTCTTGAGGTACTCTTCGGCGCGCTTGGCGATCGCACGTGGGTCGCGGTCGTAGCCCTGCATGCTCGAAGGATCGACGATGTCGCAGGTCAGGATCAGGGTCGGCTCTTCGGTGAACGGGTCCAGTACGGCGGTTTCATCGACCGGCATCAGGATCATGTCGGAGGCTTCGATGCCTTTCCAGCCAGCGATGGAGGAACCGTCGAACATCTTGCCGACTTCGAAGAAGTCGTCTTCCAGCGCATCGCGCGCCGGCATGGTCACGTGGTGCTGAGTGCCTTTGGTGTCCGTGAAACGCAGATCAATCCACTTGACGTCATGATCTTTGATGAGTTGAACCGACTTCGACATAGTGTCCTCCGGATGGTCTAGGGCGCGGTGGGCCGCTGCCCTGGAAAAAGGGTGTCGCCGGGCGCGGATAGTCGGCCAAGCTTGCCTGCCTCACAAGGGAGCAAATTGCATGCCAGTGCCCGAAAATGGCGAAGGCGGGACAAAAGGGGGCGGTTACAGGCAATTGGGGCCCCCGGTGCGGCGAGAAATGCACTCTTGCGAGGCGTGTTTTTAAGTGCGCGCACCAAATGTGTGCATTCTTTTGGGTGGCGTGTTTCCCTTGAGGTCCGTTCGCGACTAAAAGCGCTCCTGCAAGGGGCGCACACCGGCTGCAATTCATGCTGACCCTGGCGGCAGGGGCATTACCCCAAAAGGGGCAGCACAGGCAGCGCAAAATGCGCCTTCGGCAATATCTGGAAGCTTCTGATCAAAAGTTGCTCAAAGCTTGAGCAATTTCCGCTATAATTCGCGCCCCTCATTTTCGGCAGGCCCGGTGCGCGCTGTTAAACCAATGAAACTTATCGTCAAAGTCTTCCCAGAGATCACCATCAAAAGCCGGCCGGTGCGCAAGCGTTTCATCCGCCAGCTCGGCAAGAACATCCGCGTCGTGCTCAAGGATCTGGATCCTGAGCTCGCGGTCGATGGCGTCTGGGACAATCTCGAGGTGGTCACCCGCGTCGAGGACGAGAAGATCCAGCGCGAGATGATCGAACGCCTGACCTGCACGCCGGGCATCACCCACTTCCTGCAGGTGGAGGAGTATCCGCTGGGCGACTTCGACGACATCGTCGCCAAGTGCAAGCACCACTTCGGCCACCTGCTGGCCGGCAAGCGCTTCGCCGTACGCTGCAAGCGCGGTGGTCACCACGACTTCACCTCCATGGATGTCGACCGTTATGTCGGCAGCCAACTGCGCCAGCAGTGCGGCGCCACCGGCATCGACCTCAAGACCCCGGAAGTCCTGGTGCGCATCGAGATCCGCGATCAGCGCCTGTACGTGATCCATAACCAGCATCAGGGCATCGGCGGCTATCCGCTGGGCGCCTTGGAGCAGACCCTGGTGCTGATGTCCGGTGGCTTCGACTCCACCGTCGCGGCCTACCAGATGATGCGCCGTGGCCTGATGACCCACTTCTGCTTCTTCAACCTTGGCGGCCGCGCCCACGAGCTCGGCGTGATGGAAGTCGCCCATTACCTGTGGAAGAAGTTTGGCAGCAGCCAGCGCGTACTGTTCATCAGCGTGCCGTTCGAAGAAGTGGTCGGCGAGATCCTGAACAAGGTCGACAACAGCTACATGGGCGTGACCCTCAAGCGCATGATGCTGCGCGCCGCCGCACGCATGGCCGACCGCCTGGAAATCGAGGCGCTGGTCACCGGCGAGGCGATCTCCCAGGTTTCCAGCCAGACCTTGCCGAACCTGTCGATCATCGACTCGGCTACCGACAAGCTGGTGCTGCGCCCGCTGCTCGCGAGCCACAAGCAGGACATCATCGACACCGCTTATCAGATCGGCACTGCCGAGTTCGCCAAGCACATGCCTGAATACTGCGGCGTGATTTCGGTGAACCCGACCACCCATGCCAAGCGCCACCGCATGGAGCACGAAGAGAAGCAATTCGACATGGCGGTGCTCGAGCGAGCCCTGGAGCGCGCCAAGTTCATCTCGATCGACCACGTCATCGACGAGCTGGGCAAGGACATCGAGATCGAGGAAGTGGCCGAGGCCTTGCCAGGCCAGATCGTTCTCGATATTCGTCATCCCGATGCCCAGGAAGACGAACCCCTGGTGATCGACGGCGTCGAAGTCCAGGCCATGCCGTTCTACGCGATCAACAGCAAGTTCAAGCATCTGGATGCCAACCGCCAGTACCTGCTGTATTGCGACAAAGGTGTGATGAGTCGTCTGCACGCACACCACCTGCTCAGTGAGGGACATGCCAATGTGCGTGTTTATCGTCCGGCATAAGACGCCAGGGCTGTATGGCGGCAGCATCCGCCATCGCCCTCCCGACCATCGGGCCCGCTGAGCCTCAAACCGTACATATTCGCCGCCTACACTGGCGGCAACCGAATCCTCTGATCGAGATACAGTTGTGATCGAAAATCTGCGTAACATCGCCATCATCGCCCACGTTGACCATGGTAAAACCACCCTGGTCGACAAACTCCTGCGCCAGTCGGGCACCCTGGAGCGTAACGAGCTCAACGACGAGCGCGTGATGGACTCCAACGACCAGGAAAAAGAGCGCGGCATTACCATCCTGGCGAAGAACACCGCCATCCGCTGGAACGACTACCGCATCAACATCGTCGACACCCCCGGCCACGCCGACTTCGGTGGCGAGGTCGAGCGCGTGATGTCGATGGTCGACTCCGTGCTGCTGCTGGTCGACGCCCAGGACGGCCCGATGCCGCAAACCCGCTTCGTGACCAAGAAAGCGTTCGAAGCCGGCCTGAAGCCGATCGTCGTGATCAACAAAGTCGACCGTCCGGGCGCGCGTCCTGACTGGGTTCTGGACCAGATCTTCGATCTGTTCGACAACCTTGGCGCCACCGACGACCAGCTGGACTTCCAGGTGGTCTACGCCTCGGCCCTGAACGGCATTGCCGGCCTGGACCACACCAACATGGCCGAAGACATGACCCCGCTGTACCAGGCCATCGTCGACCACGTGCCGGCACCGACCGTCGACGTCGACGGCCCGTTCCAGATGCAGATCTCCGCACTGGACTACAACAGCTTCCTGGGCGTTATCGGCGTTGGTCGTATCGCCCGTGGCCGCATCAAGCCGAACACCCCGGTCGTCGCCATCGACACCGAAGGCAAGAAGCGCAACGGTCGTATCCTCAAGCTGATGGGTCACCACGGTCTGCACCGCGTTGACGTCGAAGAAGCCACCGCCGGCGACATCGTCTGCATCAGCGGCTTCGACGAGCTGTTCATCTCCGACACCCTGTGCGACATGAACCACGTCGAAGCGATGAAGCCGCTGACCGTCGACGAGCCGACCGTTTCGATGACCTTCCAGGTCAACGACTCGCCGTTCTGCGGCAAGGAAGGCAAGTTCGTCACCAGCCGTAACATCAAAGAGCGTCTGGACAAAGAGCTGCTGTACAACGTTGCCCTGCGCGTTGAAGAAGGCGACTCGGCCGACAAGTTCAAGGTTTCCGGTCGTGGTGAGCTGCACCTGTCGGTTCTGATCGAAACCATGCGTCGCGAAGGCTTCGAAATGGCCGTAGGCCGTCCTGAAGTGATCATCCGCGAAGTCAACGGCGTCAAGCAGGAGCCGTTCGAGAACGTCACCATCGACATCCCTGAAGAATCCCAGGGCAAGGTCATGGAAGAAATGGGTCTGCGTAAGGGCGACCTGACCAACATGGCGCCAGATGGCAAAGGCCGTGTGCGTCTGGAGTACAACGTTCCGGCCCGTGGCCTGATCGGTTTCCGTAACCAGTTCCTGACCCTGACCAACGGTGCAGGCATCCTGACCTCGATCTTCGATCGTTACGACACCATGAAGCCAGGCACCATGTCGGGCCGTCTGAACGGTGTTCTGGTTTCGATCGAGACCGGCAAGGCCCTGACTTACTCGCTGGAAACCCTGCAGGCTCGCGGCAAGCTGTTCATCGAGCACGGCCAGGACATCTACAACGGTCAGATCATCGGCCTGAACAGCCGTGACAACGACCTGGGCGTGAACCCGACCAAAGGCAAGAAGCTCGACAACATGCGTGCTTCGGGCAAGGACGAAGTCATCGCTCTGGTTCCGCCGGTTCGCCACACCCTCGAACAGGCCCTGGAATTCATCCAGGACGACGAGCTGTGCGAAGTCACGCCGAAGTCGATCCGTCTGCGCAAGAAGATCCTCGACGAAGGCGAGCGTACCCGCGCTGCCAAGAAAGCCAAGGCTTGATGTACTAGCCTGAGCTGAACGAAAACGCCCCCGGTCGAAAGGCCGGGGGCGTTTTTGTTTGTCTTATGTTCTGGTGTCGCCCTGGCTGTCGGAAACCGCGCCCACAGGGTTCCCAGTGACCGCTGTGGGGGGAGCCGCGAACAGGTCGTTACAGGCAAGCGATCAGCGGGTGGTCGCCTTGGGCTTGTAGGCGCAATACCCGGGGCGTGGCCCGATTTTCGGGTGATTGCGGCAGGTGTCCGGGCGCTTGTCGTAGATGGTGCACAGCCGGCTCTTGCGATCCAGGTACAGGCAGTCGTCGTTGCTCATCCGGGTCAGGGTGAAGATCCCCGACTTCTGGTTGAAGCGCTCGATGATGCCGTCCTTTTGCAGGCGCTTGGCGATGTTCTTCGGGGGTTCGTCCTTTTCGAACTCGTCCACCACGCCGATGCGGATAAGGTCCTTGATCTTGACCTCCACCGGCAGGGTGCAGCAGGTCGAGTGGCAGCCCCCGCACATATGGCTGGCATAGCGTTGCCAGGTTTCCAGGCGGTCGACTTCGGCGGCGGCGATCAGGGTCGGTTTCATCGTTGTGTGGGCGTATCCAGTTGGGGCGCGCGATAATACCGGAGTTGTTCAAATTGTGAACAACCTTTCGCCCGAATCGCCGAGTGGATGTGAAAACCGCGAACCCACGCTGTCGCTCTGTGTCGAAGCGTCTAGGCTGAACAACCTGTGCTTTCGTCAAACTTGCCCGAGGATGCCGCATGTCCCAGGAACCCAAAGCGCGTGATGCAGAAGTGGCTGAGTTCCGCGCCGCTGTACTGGCCAAGCTGACCTACGCGGTCGGCAAGGATCCGGAGCATGCCTTCGATCACGATTGGTTCGAAGCCATTGCCCTGGCTGCCCGCGACCACATGGTCGATCATTGGATGGACCACACCCGCCAGGCGTATCGACGCAGCCAGAAGCGGGTCTATTACCTCTCGCTGGAATTTCTCATCGGCCGGCTGCTCTACGACAGCCTGAGCAACCTCGGACTGCTGGACATCGCCCGCGAGGCCCTCGAAGGCCTGGATGTAGACCTCGAACGCATCCGCCTGCTCGAGCCGGATGCCGCGCTGGGCAATGGCGGCCTGGGGCGGCTGGCGGCCTGCTTCATGGAGAGCATGTCGACCTTGGGGATTGCCGCCCATGGCTACGGTATCCGCTACGAGCATGGTCTGTTCCGCCAGGCCATGGTCGATGGCTGGCAGCAGGAGCAGACCGAGAACTGGCTGGATTTCGGCAACCCTTGGGAGTTCGAGCGGGCCGAGGTGATCTACCCGATCAGCTTCGGCGGCAGCGTCGAGACGGTGCAGGACACCCACGGCCAACCGCGTCAGGTCTGGTGGCCGGGCGAGACGGTGCGGGCGGTGGCCTACGACACGCCGGTGGTCGGCTGGCGCGGGGCGAGCGTCAACACGCTGCGCTTGTGGCGCGCCCGGGCACTCGAAGAGCTGCACTTGGAGCGCTTCAATGCCGGGGACCATTTGGGCGCTGTGGCCGAGGTGGCACGGGCCGAGAGTATCTCGCGGGTGCTGTACCCGGCCGACAGCACCGAGGCGGGCCAGGAACTTCGCCTGCGCCAGGAGTACTTCTTCGTGTCGGCCTCTCTGCAGGACCTGTTGCGCCGCCACTTGAACATGCATGACAACCTGCTCAACCTGCCGGACGCGGCGGCCATTCAGCTCAACGACACGCACCCATCCATAGCTGTGGCCGAGTTGATGCGCCTGTTGGTGGATCAGCACGAGATCCCCTGGGATACCGCCTGGGAGCTGACCGTCAACACCCTGGCCTACACCAACCACACTTTGCTGCCCGAAGCCCTGGAAACCTGGCCGGTGGCGTTGATGGAGCGCATGCTGCCACGGCACATGCAGATCATCTATCTGATCAACGCCTACCACATCGATGCGCTGCGGGCCAAAGGCCTGCATGACTTCGACGTGCTGCGGGCGGTGTCGCTGATCGAAGAGGACAACGGCCGTCGGGTGCGCATGGGCAACCTGGCCTTCCTCGGCTCACACAGCGTCAACGGCGTGTCGGCCCTGCACAGCCGGCTGATGCGCAGTACGGTGTTCGCCGAGCTGCACAAGCTCTACCCGCAACGGATCAACAACAAGACCAACGGCATCACCTTCCGACGCTGGCTGTACCAGGCCAACCCGCAGCTCACCGCGATGCTGGTCGACGCGCTGGGCCCGGAGGTGCTGGACGACCCGGAAAGCAGGCTCAAGGCGTTGGTGCCGTTTGCCGAGAAGGCGACCTTCCGCAAACAGTTCGCCGCCCAGCGCCTGCACAGCAAGCGGGCGCTGGCCAGCATCATCCAGGATCGGGTCGGGGTCACGGTCGACCCGCAGGCGCTGTTCGACGTGCAGGTCAAGCGCATCCACGAGTACAAGCGCCAATTGCTCAACCTGCTGCACACCGTGGCCCTGTACCAGGCCATGCGCGCCGAGCCCGGGACCGACTGGGTGCCGCGGGTGAAGATCTTTGCGGGCAAGGCTGCGGCCAGCTATCACCAAGCCAAGCTGATCATCAAGCTGGCCAACGACATCGCCCGGGTGGTCAACAACGACCCGACCGTGCGCGGCCTGCTCAAGGTGGTATTCCTGCCCAACTACAACGTGAGCCTGGCCGAGAGCATCATTCCGGCAGCCGATCTTTCCGAGCAGATCTCCACGGCCGGCTATGAGGCTTCCGGCACCAGCAACATGAAGTTCGCCCTCAACGGCGCGCTGACCATCGGCACCCTCGACGGCGCCAACGTGGAGATGTGCGAGCAAGTGGGAGGCGAGAACATGTTCATCTTCGGCCTGACCGCCCAGCAGGTGGAGGAACGGCGGCGCTCCGGTGACTTTGGTGCCGGCGCTGCGGTCTCGGCGTCCAGCCGCCTGGCCGATGTGCTGCAGGCGATCCGCAGCGGGGTGTTCTCGCCGGATGATCCGGCGCGATACACCGGGCTTGTGGACGCGCTGGTGGCCTACGACCGCTTCCTGGTGTGCGCCGATTTCGATGCGTACTGGGACGCCCAGCGGCGGGTCGAGGCGTTGTGGCATGCGCCGCAGGACTGGTGGCGCATGGCGGTGCTCAACACGGCGCGCATGGGCTGGTTCTCCTCGGACCGGACCATTCGCGAATATGCCAGCGAGATCTGGAAGGCATTGGACTGAGGTGTCGCCATTCGCGGGTAGACCGCCTCCACGGGTGCATCGCAGGCCTGGGGGGAATGCGGTCCTTCGGGAACCGGCCCGCCCGCGAATGGACCCTAACGCCGACCACCGGCCTGGCAAGGGCTGAACTACCCACCTATTGTGCCGTCTGAGAGCCGTGGCGAGTCTCATCGCTCGCTAGCCCGCAACTCTCCCTGTAAACTGCGGGGGTTTTTCTCCCCCTTTCCATTTCGGAGCCATACATGTCCCGCGTTACCCTGAGTCGCTATCTGATTGAGCAGACCCGCAGCAACAATACCCCTGCCGATCTGCGCTTCCTGATCGAAGTGGTGGCGCGTGCGTGCAAGGAAATCAGCCACCACGTTTCCAAGGGCGCCCTGGGCGGTGTCCTGGGCAGCATGGGCACCGAAAACGTGCAGGGCGAAGTGCAGAAGAAGCTGGACGTCATCTCCAACGACATCCTGCTCGAAGCCAACGAATGGGGTGGCCACCTGGCCGGCATGGCCTCCGAGGAAATGGACAACGCCTACCAGATTCCGGGCAAATATCCCAAAGGCGCCTACCTGCTGGTCTTCGACCCGCTCGACGGCTCGTCGAACATCGATGTCAACGTTTCGGTCGGCACCATCTTCTCGGTACTGCGTTGCCCCAACGAATACCTGAGCCAGAACGAAACCCTCAACGAAAAAGCCTTCCTGCAGCCCGGCACCCAGCAGGTCGCCGCCGGTTACGCCATCTACGGCCCGCAAACCATGCTGATCCTGACCCTGGGCAATGGCGTCAAGGGCTTCACCCTGGATCGTGAACTGGGCAGCTTCGTCCTGACCCACGAAAACATCCGTGTACCGGAAACCACCGCCGAGTTCGCCATCAACATGTCCAACCAGCGTCACTGGGAAGCTCCGGTCCAGCGCTACGTGGGCGAGCTGCTGGCCGGTGAGACCGGTCCGCTGAAAAAGAACTACAACATGCGCTGGATCGCTTCGATGGTGGCCGATGTGCACCGGATCCTGACCCGTGGCGGCCTGTTCATGTACCCACGCGATGCCCGCGAGCCGAGCAAGCCGGGCAAGCTGCGCCTGATGTACGAGGCCAACCCGATGTCGTTCATCATTGAGCAGGCTGGCGGCGCGTCCACCAACGGTTACGATCGCATCCTCGACATCCAGCCAGAGAGCCTGCACCAGCGTGTGTCGGTGATCCTCGGCTCGAAGGAAGAGGTCGAGCGCGTCACCGCCTACCACAAGGAGTAAGTCATGCTCGCACCTTGGCAGCCGTTACTGGAATGGTGGTTCGGATGGGGTAGTAGCCCCCAGGCCGTGGCTGACGAGAAGAGCTCGCTGTGGTTCGGCAAGCACCATGACGATGAAGCCCGTGAGTATTTCGGCGAGCTGGTCGAGCATGCCCTGGCCGGCGGCTTGGACGAGTGGCAGCAAAGCCCCCAGGGTTGGCTTGGCCTGCTCCTGCTGCTCGATCAGCTGCCGCGCATGATCTACCGTGACACGCCGCGCGCCTTCGATGGCGACCGTCGTGCCCAGGTGATCGCCATGCAGGGCCTGCAGAAGGGCTGGGACTACCAGCTGCTGCCGATCCAGCGTGTGTTCGTGCTGCTGGTGCTGGAGCATGCCGAGGTGCTGGACTGGCAAAACCTGTGTGTCGAGCGCTACCAGATGCTGCTCGACGAGCAGCCCGAGGCCAATGCCCGGTTGTTCGAGGGTTTCCTCGATTATGCCGAGCAGCATCAACGGGTGATCGCTCGCTTCGGCCGCTTCCCACACCGCAACCTGGTGCTGGGCCGACCGAGCACCAGCGAAGAAATGGACTTTCTGCTGGAGCCGGGTTCGCGTTTCTGAGCATTTGAATCGATTGCGGGGCAGTTCGCTCCCACGCTTGTCGTGGACGTGAACTGCCCCGCAATCGTTTCCGCTGTGATCAGCGTCTCACGGCGCGCGCCAGCCGACCAATGGCGTAGGGTGAAAACCAAGGGACTAGGGAACCGAGGCGGCTTTTTGTCTTCTAAGCTGTCTGCAGGCCACCATGCCTGTGCCTTCATCTCCAGGAGTGTCCCTTCATGTCGTTGCGTTCCCTCGCCCTGTTGTCCTTGTGCGTCGTCCTGACCGCTTGCAGCAAGATCAACCAGGAAAACTATTCCAAGCTCAAGACGGGCATGAGCAAGGCTGAAGTGGAGCAACTGCTCGGCACCCCGGCCGAGTGTTCGGGCGCGTTGGGCATGAGCAGCTGCACCTGGGGGGACGAAAAGAGCTTCATCAGCGTGCAGTATGCGGCGGACAAAGTCCTTATCTATTCCGGGCAGGGTCTCAAATGAAGCGTTTGCACCTGCTGTTGGCGTTCTGCGCGGTAGTCGTCCTGGGTGGCTGCGCCACTTCGGCGACCGATCCTCTGGTACCCAAGACTGCCGGAAACATCGACCTCAAGCGCTATGAAGGCAAGTGGTTCGAGCTGGCACGCTTGCCGATGCTGTTCCAGCGTGACTGCGCCCAGTCCGAAGCCCACTACAACCTGCGGCCCGATGGCACGATGGGTGTGCTCAATCGCTGCCGCATGTTCGATGGCGAATGGCTGCGCGCCGAAGGTTCGGCCTGGCCGCAGGAGCCGGGGCACAATGACCGGCTGTGGGTAGAGTTCAACAATTGGTTCACGAAGCTGGTGCCGGGCGTGGCCAAGGGCGAGTACTGGGTGCTGTATGTGGACGAGCGCTACCGCACGGCGATTGTCGGCAGCCCGGACCGCAAGTACCTGTGGCTGCTCGCGCGAACCCAGACCCTGCCGGCGGTGGAGCGCGAAAGCCTGCTGGCCAAGGCGCGTCAGCAAGGCTATGACACTACCCGCCTGATCTGGCGTGCCTCGGACAAGCAGATCGTCGCTTCGCACTAATTCAGGCAGGTAGAACGCAATCGCGGCGGTCCGGCATAACGGGCCGCCGCGATTGCGTTTGGGCAGGTGACGGATCAGTCCAGCAACTGACGCAGTACCTCCATGAACGCTCGAGCGCTCGCTTGCTCCTGCGCGTGGCGGCCCTGGCGCACAACCCATTGCCCATTGACCATCACGTCGCGCACCTGGCGATCGCCCCCGGCGAACAGCCAGCGATTGAGGATCCCATCACCGCTGGCTGTGGCGAGGTAGGGGTCCTGTCCATCCAGCACCAGCCAATCGGCGCGTTTGCCGACAGCCAGCTCGCCGACAGCCTGGCCCATCGCTTGGGCGCCGCCGACCAAGGCTGCGTCGTACAAGGTACGACCGACCATTGGCTGGTCGCCGCGATACAGCCGGTTGCGGCGCTGGTCACGCAGGCGCTGGCCGTATTCCAGCCAGCGCAATTCCTCCACGACGCTGAGTGACACATGGCTGTCCGAGCCGATGCCCATGCGCCCACCTTGGGCCAAGAAGTCGACGGCGGGGAAGATGCCGTCGCCCAGGTTGGCTTCGGTGGTCAGGCACAGGCCGGCCACGGCATGGCTGCGGGCCATTGCGCTGACCTCGTCGGCCTCGGCGTGAGTGGCATGGACCAGGCACCAGCGCGCGTCTACCTCGACATTCTCATAGAGCCACTGCAAGGGACGGCGACCACTCCAGGCCAGGCAATCGTCGACTTCCTTCTGTTGCTCGGCGATATGGATGTGCACGGGGCACGCCTGGTCGCCGGCAGCCAGCACTTCGGCGATCTGCTGCGGCGTGACTGCGCGCAGGGAGTGGAAGCACAAACCCAGGCGCTGGGCTGGCTGGGCCGCCAAGTGCGGGGCGAGGCGCTCCTGCAGACGCAGGTACTGCTCGCTGGAGTTGATGAAGCGGCGCTGGCCCTCGCTCGGCGCCTGACCGCCGAAGCCTGCGTGGCTGTAGAGCACGGGCAGCAGGGTCAGGCCGATACCCGTGTCGGCGGCGGCGGCGCTGATACGCAGCGACAGCTCGCCCGGGTCGGCGTAGGCGTGGCCGTTGTGGTCGTGGTGGACGTAGTGGAACTCGGCGACCGAGGTGTAACCGGCCTTGAGCATCTCGATGTACAGCTGGCGGGCGATGACCTGCACTTGCTCGGGGGTAATGCGCCCGACCAGACGGTACATCAGGTCGCGCCATGTCCAGAAACTGTCGTTAGGGTTGCCAGCCACTTCCGCCAGGCCTGCCATCGCACGTTGGAAGGCGTGGGAGTGCAGGTTCGGCATGCCCGGCAGCACCGGACCACCCAGGCGCTCGGCGCCTTCGGCCGAGGCGTCGGCCTCGACATGGGTCAAGCGGCCATCCTCGGCAACTTCCAGGCGGACATTGCTGGCCCAGCCAGTAGGCAGCAGGGCGCGTTCGGCGAAAAAGGCAGGCATCGGGGAAAATCCTGTTATTGTTTAACTTGTATATACATATACAGGCGTTTGCCTGCCGGGTAAACTGCGGCAAGCTACCGCTCAATCAAATTGCACAAGGATTCAACGCCGTGCCGACACCTCCTGTCTCCGCGCTGGTTGCCCAGATGGGCGAAGGGCCGGCGCCGCTCTACGCCCGGGTCAAGCAGATGATCGTCCAGCAGATCGAAAATGGCAGCTGGCCGCCGCATCACCGGGTACCGTCCGAGAGCGAGCTGGTCAGCCAACTGGGCTTCAGTCGCATGACCATCAACCGTGCCCTGCGAGAGCTCACCGCAGAAGGGCTGCTGGTGCGCATGCAGGGCGTTGGCACGTTCGTCGCCGAGCCCAAGACCCGTTCGGCGCTGTTCGAGGTCAACAACATCGCTGACGAGATCGCCGGCCGTGGCCATCAGCATAGCTGCCAGGTCATCCGTCTCGCCGAGGAGACCGCCGGTTCCGAGCGCGCCCTGGCCTTGGACATGCGCGAAGGCCAGCGGGTGTTCCATTCGCTGATCGTGCACTACGAGAACGGCGTGCCGGTGCAGATCGAAGATCGCTACGTCAATGCCCAGATCGCCCCGGACTACCTCAAGCAGGACTTCACCCTGCAAACGCCCTATGCGTACCTTTCGCAGGTCGCGCCACTGACCGAGGGCGAGCACGTGGTGGAGGCGATCCTCGCCGAACCCGAGGAATGCCGATTGCTGCAAATCGAGCAAGGTGAGCCTTGCTTGCTGATTCGCCGCCGCACTTGGTCCGGTCGCCAGCCGGTGACTGCGGCGCGGCTGATCCACCCCGGTTCCCGTCATCGCCTCGAAGGACGATTCAGTAAATGACTCATTTGCAGTTGCTGCGTGCCAAAGATTACCCGCGCATGCCTTGGAAGAACGGTGGCGGTTTCACCGAAGAGATCACCCGCGACTCCGGCGAAGGCCTGGATGGCTTCGGCTGGCGCCTGTCGATCGCCGACATCGAGGAGTCTGGTGGATTTTCCACCTTCGCTGGCTATCAGCGGATCATCACCGTGCTGCAAGGCGATGGCATGCGTTTGCTGGTCGATGGCCAGGCCAGCCGGCCGCTGCTGCCGTTCGACGCCTTTGCTTTCAATGGCGAAAGCCAGGTCAGTTGCAAGCTGCTCGGTGGCGCGATCCGCGATTTCAACCTGATCTACGCGCCGCAACGCTACCGCGCGCGGTTGCAGTGGTTCGACGGCACCAGCCGGATATTCAGCTCGGCCTCGACGGTATTGCTGTTCGCCGCCAGCGGGCAGGTAGAGGTGTCGGCATCGGGACAGGCCAAGCAGCAGCTCGGTTTGTATGACTGTCTGCACCTGGAAGGCAATGACGGATTGCTCGGGTTGGATGTGCAAGGGCGGTTCTGCCTGATCGAATTGATGCCGCGGTAAACCCGGCATTGTGAAAGGGGCTGCTGCGCGGCCTGATCGCGGGTTTTCCTGCGGTTGGGTCGCGCAGCGGCCCTTTTTGTTTTTCGGCTTCCCGAGGAACGGTACGAAAAATTTGGTTGTCCATGCTTGTACATACAAGTAAAGGTGTGTTTGTATATTCACATCGACACACCGCCGTCGACCTGACCGCAGAGGACATTCCCGTGACCGACAACAACAAATACCGTGACGTAGAAATCCGCGCCCCGCGTGGCAACAAGCTGACCGCCAAGAGCTGGCTGACCGAAGCGCCGCTGCGCATGTTGATGAACAACCTCGACCCTCAGGTCGCCGAGAATCCGAAGGAGCTGGTGGTCTACGGCGGTATCGGCCGTGCCGCACGTAACTGGGAGTGCTACGACAAGATCGTCGAGACCCTGACCCGCCTGGAAGACGACGAGACCCTGCTGGTCCAGTCCGGCAAGCCGGTCGGTGTCTTCAAGACCCACGCCAATGCCCCGCGCGTGCTGATCGCCAACTCCAACCTGGTGCCACACTGGGCCAACTGGGAACACTTCAACGAACTGGACGCCAAAGGCTTGGCCATGTACGGCCAGATGACCGCCGGCAGCTGGATCTACATCGGCAGCCAGGGCATCGTCCAAGGCACCTACGAAACCTTCGTCGAGGCCGGACGTCAGCACTACGACGGCAACCTGACCGGCAAATGGGTCCTGACCGCAGGCCTGGGCGGCATGGGCGGCGCCCAGCCACTGGCCGCGACCCTGGCCGGCGCCTGCTCGCTGAACATCGAATGCCAGCAGAGCCGCATCGACTTCCGCCTGCAGACCCGCTACGTGGACGAGCAGGCCAAGGACCTGGACGACGCCCTGGCGCGCATCGCCAAGTACACCGCCGAAGGCAAGGCCATCTCCATCGCCCTGCACGGCAACGCTGCTGAAATCCTGCCTGAACTGGTCAAGCGGGGCGTGCGCCCGGACATGGTCACCGACCAGACCAGCGCCCACGACCCGCTCAACGGCTACCTGCCGGCCGGCTGGACCTGGGAGCAGTACCGCGACCGCGCCCAGACCGACGCCGCTGCGGTGGTCAAGGCCGCCAAACAGTCCATGGCCGTGCACGTACAAGCCATGCTGGACTTCCAGAAAATGGGCGTGCCGACCTTCGACTACGGCAACAACATCCGCCAGATGGCCAAGGAAGAAGGCGTGGCCAATGCCTTCGACTTCCCAGGCTTCGTGCCGGCTTACATCCGTCCGCTGTTCTGCCGCGGTGTCGGCCCGTTCCGCTGGGCGGCGCTGTCCGGCGACGCCGAGGACATCTACAAGACCGACGCCAAGGTCAAGGAACTGATCCCGGACGACGCCCACCTGCACCGCTGGCTGGACATGGCCCGCGAGCGCATCAGCTTCCAGGGTCTGCCGGCACGTATCTGCTGGGTGGGCCTGGGCCTGCGCGCCAAGCTGGGCCTGGCGTTCAACGAAATGGTCCGCAGCGGCGAGCTGTCGGCACCGATCGTCATCGGCCGCGACCACCTGGACTCCGGCTCGGTCTCCAGCCCGAACCGCGAAACCGAAGCCATGCGTGACGGCTCCGACGCCGTCTCCGACTGGCCACTGCTCAACGCCTTGCTCAACACCGCAGGCGGCGCCACCTGGGTTTCGCTGCACCACGGCGGTGGCGTGGGCATGGGCTTCTCCCAGCACTCGGGCATGGTCATCGTCTGTGACGGTACCGACGAAGCGGCCGCGCGTATCGCTCGCGTGCTGACCAACGACCCAGGGACTGGCGTGATGCGTCACGCCGATGCCGGCTACCAGATCGCCATCGACTGCGCCAAGGAACAGGGCCTGGACCTGCCGATGATCACGGGCTGATCGACGTTCCTTTGGTAATTGCCGAACAACGTTGATACTGAAAACAAGAAGGGGCCTGCGGGCCCCATGCGAATTGGAGTAGCGAAGTGACCGAACTGACTCTCAAGCCCGGCACCCTGACCCTGGCCCAACTACGGGCCATCCATGCAGCGCCCGTGCGCCTGCAACTGGATGCCAGCGCCGACCAGGCCATCGACGCCAGCGTTGCCTGCGTCGAGCAGATCATTGCCGAAGACCGCACCGCCTACGGCATCAACACCGGTTTCGGCCTGCTGGCTTCGACCCGCATCGCCAGCCATGACCTGGAAAACCTGCAGCGCTCGCTGGTGCTGTCCCACGCCGCCGGTATCGGCGCGCCGTTGGACGACGACCTGGTGCGTCTGATCATGGTCCTGAAGATCAACAGCCTCAGCCGCGGCTTCTCCGGCATCCGTCGCAAGGTCATCAACGCGCTGATCGCCTTGGTCAACGCCGAAGTCTATCCACACATCCCGCTCAAGGGCTCGGTCGGCGCCTCTGGCGACCTGGCACCGCTGGCGCACATGTCGCTGGTCCTGCTGGGTGAGGGCAAGGCACGTTACAAAGGTCAGTGGTTGCCTGCCACCGAGGCTCTGGCCGTCGCCGGCCTGGAGCCGCTGACCCTGGCTGCCAAAGAGGGCCTGGCCCTGCTCAACGGCACTCAGGCGTCCACCGCCTACGCCCTGCGCGGCCTGTTCCATGCCGAAGACCTGTACGCCGCAGCCATCGCCTGTGGCAGCCTGACCGTCGAAGCGGCCCTGGGCTCGCGTTCGCCGTTCGACGCACGTATTCACGAAGTCCGTGGCCAGCGCGGCCAGATCGACACCGCGGCCTGCTTCCGTGACCTGCTGGGCGACTCCAGCGAAGTGTCCCGCTCCCACGAAAACTGCGGCAAGGTCCAGGATCCGTACTCCCTGCGTTGCCAGCCGCAAGTCATGGGCGCCTGCCTGACCCAACTGCGCCAGGCCGCCGAAGTGCTGGCGATCGAGTCCAACGCTGTGTCGGACAACCCGCTGGTCTTCGCTGCCCAGGGTGACGTCATTTCCGGTGGCAACTTCCACGCAGAACCTGTGGCCATGGCCGCCGACAACATCGCCCTGGCCATTGCGGAGATCGGCGCGCTGAGTGAACGCCGCATCTCGCTGATGATGGACAAGCACATGTCCCAGCTGCCGCCGTTCCTGGTGGAAAACGGCGGCGTCAACTCCGGCTTCATGATCGCTCAGGTCACCGCGGCCGCCCTGGCCAGCGAGAACAAGGCCCTGTCGCACCCGCACAGCGTCGACAGCCTGCCGACCTCCGCCAACCAGGAAGACCATGTGTCCATGGCGCCGGCCGCCGGCAAGCGTCTGTGGGAAATGGCCGAAAACACCCGTGGCGTCCTCGCCATCGAGTGGCTGGGCGCCTGCCAGGGCCTGGACTTGCGTGAAGGCCTGAAGACCTCCGCCAAGCTGGAGCAGGCCCGTCTGGCCCTGCGCCGTGAAGTCCCGCACTACGACCGTGACCGCTTCTTCGCGCCGGACATCGAAGCCGCTGCCGAGCTGCTGGCCAAGGGTTGCCTGACCGGCCTGCTGCCAGCTGGCGTACTGCCCAGCCTGTAATACCCTCGGGGCCGCTCGCGGCCCATCGCAGGCTTCGCCAGCGCCCGCAGGATCGCAACTGCCTGGAGGCGCTGGCGAAGCCTGCGATGGGAGGCGAAGCGGCCCTTGTAGCCATCACCGGCAGAACAATAATAAGGGTGCGAAATGCAAGAAGGTCTCAAGCGCGGGCTAACGGCTCGGCACATTCGTTTCATGGCGCTCGGTTCCGCGATCGGTACCGGGCTGTTCTACGGTTCGGCATCGGCCATCCAGATGGCCGGCCCGGCAGTGCTGCTGGCCTACTTGATCGGTGGCGCGGCGGTCTTCATGGTCATGCGGGCCCTCGGCGAGATGGCCGTGCACAATCCGGTGGCCGGCTCCTTCGGTCACTACGCCAGTACCTACCTCGGCCCCATGGCGGGCTTCATCCTCGGCTGGACCTACGCCTTCGAGATGGTCATCGTCGCCATCGCCGATGTCACCGCGTTCGGGATCTACATGGGCTTCTGGTTCCCGGAAGTAGCCCGCTGGATCTGGGTGCTGGGCATCGTCTTCATCATCGGCGGCCTTAACCTGTGCAACGTCAAGGTTTTCGGTGAGATGGAGTTCTGGCTATCGCTGCTCAAGGTCGGCGCCATCGTGGCGATGATCCTGGCAGGTTTCGGCATCATGATCTTCGGCATGGGCCAGGCCAGCACTGGTGCCACTGTCGGTGTGAGCAACCTGTTCAGCCACGGCGGCTTCATGCCCAACGGCATCAGCGGTCTGATCGCCTGTTTCGCGGTGGTGATGTTCGCCTTTGGCGGCATCGAGATCATTGGCGTCACCGCCGGTGAGGCGAAAGATCCTCAACGCGTCATTCCCAAGGCGATCAACGCTGTACCGCTGCGTATCCTGCTCTTCTACGTGCTGACCCTGTTCGTACTGATGTGCCTTTACCCGTGGCCGCAGATCGGCAGCCAAGGCAGCCCGTTCGTGCAGATCTTCAGCAACCTGGGCATCGGCTCGGCGGCCGCGGTGCTGAACATCGTGGTGATTTCGGCGGCCGTCTCGGCCATCAACAGTGACATCTTCGGCGCTGGCCGCATGATGTATGGCCTGGCCCAGCAAGGCCATGCGCCTCGCAGCTTCGGCAAGCTGTCCAAGCACGGCGTGCCGTGGATGACCGTGCTGGTGATGGGCGCTGCGTTGCTGATCGGCGTGGTGCTCAACTACGTGATCCCAGAGAACGTGTTCCTGCTGATCGCCTCGATCGCCACCTTCGCCACCGTGTGGGTATGGCTGATGATCCTGATGAGTCAGGTGGCCATGCGCCGCAGCATGACACGCGAGCAGATCGCCGAGCTGAAATTCCCGGTACCGTTCTGGCCTTATGGGCCGGCAATGGCCATTGCCTTCATGTTGTTCATCTTTGGTGTGCTCGGTTACTTCCCGGACACTCAGGCCGCGTTGATCGTCGGCGTGATTTGGGTGGTGTTCCTGGTGGCCTCCTACCTGCTGTGGTGCAAGCCACGGGCAGGGCAGGGCCAACGGGTTCGCGAGCCGGCCGAGCTGCACCGCTAGTCACGGAGAACGCTTATGAGAACCCTCTGGCAGCACTGCCACGTGGCGACAATGGCCCAGGGCCTTTACTCGATCATCGAGGACGCCGCGATCGTCACCAACGCCGGGTTGATCGAGTGGATCGGCCCGCGTGGCGAGGTACCCGTGGTCGGTGCCGAGCGCACGGTGGACCTGGGCGGCGCCTGGGTCACCCCGGGCCTGATCGACTGCCATACCCATGCGGTGTTCGGCGGCAATCGCAGCGGTGAGTTCGAGCAGCGCCTGCAGGGCGTCAGCTATGCCGAGATCGCGGCCAACGGCGGCGGTATCGCCAGCACCGTACGGGCGACCCGCGCGGCCAGCGAAGACGAGCTGCTGGCCAGTGCTCGTCAGCGGGTCAAGGCGTTGATGCGCGATGGCGTGACCACCTTGGAGATAAAATCCGGCTACGGCCTGGACCTGGCCAACGAGCGCAAGATGCTCAGGGTCGCTCGGCGTCTGGGTGAGGAGCTGCCATTGACCGTGCGCAGCACCTGCCTTGCCGCCCACGCCCTGCCGCCAGAATATGCTGGCAGGGCGGATGACTACATTGCGCATATCTGCGAAGAAATGCTCCCGGCCCTGGCCGAAGAGGGCCTGGTGGACGCCGTCGATGCCTTCTGCGAACACCTGGCGTTCTCGCCGGCCCAGGTCGAAAAAGTCTTCATCAAGGCAAGTGAACTGGGCCTGCCGGTCAAGCTGCATGCCGAGCAGTTGTCGTCGCTGCACGGCTCGAGCCTGGCGGCACGCTACCAGGCGCTGTCGGCCGACCACCTGGAGTTCATGACCGAGGAAGACGCCATCGCCATGGCCGAGGCCGGCACTGTCGCCGTGCTGTTGCCGGGCGCGTTCTACTTCCTGCGCGAAACCCAGTTGCCGCCGATGGATGCCTTGCGCCGCCATGGCGTGAAGATCGCCCTTGCCAGCGACCTCAATCCGGGCACCTCGCCCGGGCTGTCGTTGCGCTTGATGCTGAACATGGGTTGCACCTGCTTCCGTATGACGCCTGAAGAAGCCCTGGCGGGCGTGACCGTGCATGCGGCCACGGCCTTGGGGTTGGGCGAAAGCCATGGCTCGCTTGAGGTGGGCAAGGTCGCGGATTTCATCGCCTGGCAGATCGAGCGCCCGGCGGATCTGAGCTATTGGCTCGGCGGCGACCTGCCCAAGCGGGTGGTGCGCCTGGGTCATGAGATATCCAACTGAGTGAGGGCACATGGACAAGGTATTGAGTTTTCACCAGGGCCAGCTGCCGCTGCTGATCAGCATGCCTCACGCAGGCCTTGGCCTGACCGACGCCGTGCGTGACGGCTTGGTCGAGCAGGCGCGCAGCCTGCCAGACACCGACTGGCACATCCCACGTCTGTACGATTTCGCCAGGGACCTGGGTGCCAGCGTGGTGGCCGCCCAGTATTCGCGGTTCGTCATCGACCTGAACCGCCCGGATGACGACAAACCGTTGTACGCCGGCGCCACCACAGGCCTGTACCCGGCGACGCTGTTCGAGGGTGAGCCGTTGTTCAAGGCGGGCCAGGAACCCTCAGCCGATGAGCGCAAAGGCTACCTGGAGCACATCTGGCGTCCTTACCACGATACGATCCGCCAGGAGCTCGCGCGCCTGCGCGAGATTCACGGCTATGCCCTGTTGTGGGATGCCCACTCGATCCGCTCGGTCATCCCACACCTGTTCGACGGCAAGCTGCCGGACTTCAACCTGGGGACCTTCAGCGGCGCCAGCTGTGACCCGGTCCTGGCCGAGCGTCTGCTGGGTGTCTGCGCGCAGGCCCAGGGCTATACCTGCGTGCTCAACGGGCGCTTCAAGGGTGGGCACATCACCCGTCATTACGGCGATCCGGCGAACCACATCCATGCGGTGCAACTGGAGCTGGCGCAGAGCACCTATATGGAAGAGCTCGAGCCGTTCAAGTACCGCGAGGACCTGGCCCAGCCGACCCAAGTGGTGCTCAAGCAGTTGCTCGAGGCCGTCCTGGCCTGGGGCAGGGAGCGCTACGGGCGGTAGGTCCGCTGTCCTGTTCGCCGGTCTACCCGCTTCCACAGGTTCATCGCCAGAGCCGTGGAAGCGGGGATTCCCGCGAACGGCCCCGCACACATCCACCTGTTTCACCGTGACACATGCTCAAAGCGCAATTCAGGTTTATGATGCCAGGCGGCAGATTAAATCCTCACACGGAGTGCGCAATGCAGACCCTGTACCCGCAGATCAAACCCTACGCCCGGCACGATCTGGCCGTGGAAGCACCGCATGTGCTGTATGTAGACGAAAGCGGATCGCCAGAAGGTCTGCCGGTGGTATTCATCCACGGTGGCCCCGGCGCGGGCTGCGATGCCCAGAGCCGTTGCTACTTCGACCCTACCCTCTACCGCATCATCACCTTCGACCAGCGCGGCTGTGGCCGATCGACTCCGCATGCGAGCCTGGAAAACAACACCACCTGGCACCTGGTCGAGGACCTGGAGCGCATCCGTGAGCACCTGGGCATCGACAAGTGGGTGCTGTTCGGCGGCTCCTGGGGCTCCACCCTGGCCCTGGCCTATGCCCAGACCCACCCCGAGCGGGTCCATGGCCTGATCCTGCGCGGCATCTTCCTGTGCCGCCCGCAGGAGATCCAATGGTTCTACCAGGAAGGCGCCAGCCGCCTGTTCCCCGATTATTGGCAGGACTACATCGCGCCGATTCCGCCGGAGGAGCGGGGCGACTTGGTCAAGGCCTTCCACAAGCGCCTGACCGGCAACGACCAGATTGCCCAGATGCACGCGGCCAAGGCCTGGTCGACCTGGGAAGGCCGGACCGCGACCCTGCGTCCCAACCCTCTGGTGGTCGATCGCTTCTCCGAGCCGCAGCGCGCGCTGTCCATCGCGCGTATCGAGTGCCACTACTTCATGAACAACGCCTTCCTCGAGCCGGACCAGTTGATCCGCGACTTGCCGAAGATCGCCCATTTGCCGGCAGTGATCGTCCATGGTCGCTATGATGTGATCTGCCCGCTGGATAACGCCTGGGCGTTGCACCAAGCCTGGCCCAACAGCGAGCTAAAGGTGATCCGCGACGCAGGCCACGCCGCCTCCGAGCCGGGGATCACCGACGCCTTGGTGCGCGCTGCCGACCAGATGGCCCGGCGCCTGCTCGACCTGCCTCTGGAAGAAGCATGAAAGGGCTGCTGCAGCGCGTACGCGGTGCGCGCGTCGAGGTAGAGGGCCAAATCGTCGGCTCGATCGATCAGGGCCTGCTGGTGCTGGTGGCCGTCGAGCCGGGGGATACCCGTGAGCACGCCGACAAGCTTCTGCACAAGCTGCTCAACTACCGGGTATTCAGCGACCCCCAGGGCAAGATGAACCTGTCCCTTAAGGACATCGGCGGCGGCCTGCTGCTGGTGTCCCAGTTCACCCTGGCCGCCGACACTCGCAATGGCATGCGTCCCAGCTTCTCCACCGCTGCGCCGCCAGCGCTCGGCGTCGAGATATTCGACTATCTTCTTGAGCGGGCCCGCGCCGCCCATGGCGATGTCGCCAGCGGCCGATTCGGGGCGGACATGCAGGTGCATTTGGTCAATGATGGCCCCGTAACATTTATGTTACAAATATGAGGTTAAAAAACCCCTTGTTTGAAGGAAAACAAGTGGGTTTGTACGATAAATAGTTGTTTCAGCCTGATGCGTTGTAACGCGCCCTGCTGGATAATCGCGCGCTGCGTGAGCCTACGTTCGTAGGCTCGTTTCACTCTGACTCGAGCACTGTCTGGAACCGTTTGGGGAATCATTAGGCCCTTACGGGGTCCGAACAGTGCTCGCCAACCCGGCATTGGTCGCTGGCCGTTGGTTTCATGATCTGTTTTCGGCGAGGGTTGCTCGTGATTGTTAGTCCCTGTATTGCACAAAGAATCCCCGGAAATCGGCTTCGCAAGGCCCTGGCGGCAGGCGTCGCGCTGGTTGGCCTGATGAGCGCTGGCCAGCTTTGGGCATTCAATCTTGACGATGTTGCAGCCAAGGCAAAGGATCTCGCCGGTCAGAAGTACGAAGCACCGAAGAGCAACCTGCCAGCGGTCTTCCGTGACATGAAGTTCGGGGACTACCAGAAAATCCGTTTCATCCAGGAAAAGGCCGAGTGGGCCAAGGACAAGACGCCGTTCAAACTGTCCTTCTACCATCAGGGCATGCACTTCGACACGCCGGTGAAGATCAACCAGGTCACCGCCACCAAGGTCGAAGAAATCAAGTACGACCCGAGCCGCTTCGAGTTCGGCGACGTCCCGCACGACCCCAAGACCGTCGAAAACCTCGGCTATGCCGGTTTCCGCGTGCTCTATCCGATCAACAAGGCCGACAAGCAGGACGAGATCATGACCCTGCTTGGCGCCAGCTATTTCCGCGTCGTCGGCAAGGGCCACGTGTATGGCCTGTCCGCCCGTGGCCTGGCCATCGACACCGCGCTGCCGTCGGGCGAGGAATTCCCGCGCTTCACCGAGTTCTGGGTCGAAAAGCCAAAGCCGACCGACAAGCACCTGGTGATCTACGCCCTGCTGGATTCGCCACGCTCCACCGGCGCCTACAAGCTGACCCTGCGTCCAGGCAGCGATACCCTACTGGACGTCAAGTCCAAGGTCTTCCTGCGTGACCATGTCAGCCGCCTGGGCGTTGCCCCGCTGACCAGCATGTTCCTGTTCGGCGCCAACCAGCCGTCCAAGGTCCTCAATTACCGCCCGGCCCTGCACGACTCCGAGGGCCTGTCGATCCACGCGGGCAACGGCGAATGGCTGTGGCGCCCGCTTAACAATCCCAAGCATTTGGCCGTGAGCAGCTTCAGCGTGGAGAACCCCCGTGGTTTCGGCCTGCTGCAGCGCCAACGTGAGTTCAGCGCCTACGAAGACCTCGACGACAACTACCAGAAGCGTCCAAGCGCCTGGGTCGAGCCGCGTGGCGACTGGGGCAAGGGCACCGTCGACCTGGTCGAGATTCCGACCGCCGACGAGACCAACGACAACATCGTGGCCTTCTGGAGCCCAGAAAAGCTGCCTGAGCCTGGCAAGCCGATGGAGTTCGAGTACCGCCTGCGCTGGACCATCAACGAGTCCCAACTGCACTCGCCAGAGCTGGGCTGGGTCAAGAAGACCATGCGCTCCACTGGTGATGTGAAACAGTCCAATTTGATCCGCGAAGCCGATGGCAGCGTGGCTTTCCTGGTCGACTTCGAGGGGCCGACCCTGGCCGCCCTGCCGGAAGACACCGCCCTGCGCAGCCAGGTCAGCGTCGGCGACAACGCCGAGGTGGTCGAGAACAACCTGCGCTATAACCCTGAAACCAAGGGCTGGCGCCTGACCCTGCGACTGAAGGTCAAGGATCCGAGCAAGTCCACCGAGATGCGCGCCGCACTGGTGCGTGACGTTCCGGTGGAACCGGCCAAACCGGCCAAGGAAGGCAAGCAGGACAAGGCCGCAGCCAAGCACGCCAAGGCCGAGAAAGCCGCCAAGGCTGAACAACCTGCCGCCGATGCGGCACCCACCA
The DNA here is from genome assembly GCF_900102675.1 of Pseudomonas guariconensis. Classification (GTDB taxonomy): domain Bacteria; phylum Pseudomonadota; class Gammaproteobacteria; order Pseudomonadales; family Pseudomonadaceae; genus Aquipseudomonas; species Aquipseudomonas guariconensis. The sequence goes on along the minus strand of NZ_FMYX01000002.1, from coordinate 271,506 downwards.
ACGGGGCACCGGCCACCACCGAAAAAGTGATGACCGAGACCTGGAGCTATCAGTTGCCTGCCGATGAGTAACTCAAGCGCACGGCCAGAATCGCTTGGCGAATACCTGGCCCACCTTCCCCTGAGCGATGAGCAGCGCGCGGAACTCGCCAGCTGCCAATCGTTCAGTGAGCTGCACCAACGCCTGGCGGCCCGACCGGCCGCCAACCCCGCCGCGGCCGTGCAGGCCTCGGTGGGCCCACGCCTGACCGTGGGTAGCGCCGCCGAGCTCGAGGACGCCGAAATGCTCGGCGTCGACGGCAGCGGCCGGCTGTGCCTGAAGATCGCACCGCCGATCAAGCGTACCCGCGTAATCCCCGAGCCATGGCGCACCAACATCCTGGTGCGCATGTGGCGCCGGCTCACCGGGCGCACCAATGCACCGCAACCGCCCAAGCGCGAGTTGCCACCGGCCCGCTGGCGCCGGGTCGGCTCCCTGCGCCGCTATATTCTCCTGGCCTTGATGATCGGGCAGACCCTCGTTGCCGGCTGGTACATGAAGGGCATCCTGCCGTACCAGGGCTGGTCGTTCGTTTCGCTCGACGAAATCATGGCCCAGTCGCTCTGGGAGTCGGTGGTGCAGGTCTGGCCCTATGCTTTGCAGACGAGCATCCTGATCCTGTTCGGCATCCTGTTCTGCTGGGTGTCGGCGGGCTTCTGGACCGCGCTGATGGGCTTTCTCGAATTGCTCACCGGTCGTGACAAGTACCGCATCTCCGGCAGCAGCGCCGGCAACGAGCCGATCGCGCCCCAGGCGCGTACCGCGCTGGTCATGCCGATCTGCAACGAAGACGTGCCACGGGTGTTCGCCGGCCTGCGTGCGACCTTCGAGTCGGTGGCCGCCACGGGCGACCTGGACCGGTTCGACTTCTTCGTGCTCAGCGACACCAACGACACTGACATCGCCGTGGCCGAGCAACAGGCCTGGCTGGACGTGTGCCGTGAGACCAAGGGCTTCGGCCGTATCTTCTATCGCCGCCGCCGTCGTCGCGTGAAGCGCAAGAGCGGCAACCTGGACGACTTCTGCCGTCGTTGGGGGGGCGAGTACAAGTACATGGTCGTGCTCGACGCCGACAGCGTCATGAGCGGTGAGTGCCTGACCAGCCTGGTACGCCTGATGGAGGCCAACCCGGACGCCGGCATCATCCAGACCGCGCCCAAGGCCTCGGGCATGGATACCCTCTATGCGCGCCTGCAGCAGTTCGCCACCCGCGTCTATGGCCCGCTGTTCACCGCCGGCCTGCACTTCTGGCAACTGGGCGAATCGCACTACTGGGGCCATAACGCGATCATTCGCATGAAGCCCTTCATCGAGCATTGCGCCCTGGCGCCATTGCCGGGCAAGGGTGCGTTCGCCGGTGCGATCCTCTCCCACGACTTCGTCGAGGCCGCGCTGATGCGCCGTGCCGGCTGGGGTGTGTGGATCGCCTATGACCTGCCGGGCAGCTACGAAGAACTGCCGCCGAACCTGCTCGATGAACTCAAGCGCGACCGGCGCTGGTGCCACGGCAACTTGATGAACTTCCGACTGTTCCTGGTCAAGGGCATGCACCCGGTACACCGCGCGGTGTTCCTGACCGGTGTCATGTCGTACCTGTCGGCGCCATTGTGGTTCTTCTTCCTGGTGCTCTCGACCGCGCTGCTGGCGACCAACACGCTGATGGAGCCGCAGTACTTCATCGAGCCGTTCCAGCTCTACCCGCTGTGGCCGCAATGGCATCCGGAGAAGGCCATCGCGCTGTTCTCCACCACCGTCGTGCTGCTGTTCCTGCCCAAACTGCTCAGCGTCATCCTGATCTGGGCCAAGGGCGCCACGGAGTTCGGGGGGCGCATCAAGGTCACCGTGTCGATGCTGATCGAGATGCTGTTCTCCATGCTGCTGGCGCCGGTGCGGATGATTTTCCACACCCGCTTCGTCCTGGCCGCGTTCCTCGGCTGGGCGGCGACCTGGAATTCGCCGCAGCGTGACGACGACTCCACGCCGTGGAGCGAGGCAGTCCGTCGCCACGGTCCGCAGACGCTGCTGGGCATCGCCTGGGCGGCCTTGGTGGCTTGGCTGAACCCAAGCTTCCTGTGGTGGCTGGCGCCGATCGTGGGCTCGCTGGTGCTGTCGATTCCGGTCTCGGTGATTTCCAGCCGTACGCGCCTGGGCCTGGCGGCCAAGGACGAGAAGCTGTTCCTCATCCCCGAGGAATACGCGACGCCGCAGGAGCTGCTGGCGACCGACCAGTACACCCATGAGAACCGCTGGCATGCCCTGCACGACGGCTTCGTTCGTGCGGTGGTCGACCCACGGCAGAACGCCCTGGCGTGCGCCATGGCTACCGCACGCCATGGTCAGGCCGCGCCGATCGAGGCGTTGCGCATCGAGCGTGTGGCCAAGGCCCTGGAAGTCGGGCCCAAGGGCCTGGATGGCAACACCCGCCTGGCGCTACTGAGCGACCCGGTGGCGCTCTCGCGCCTGCATGAGCAGGTATGGGCATCGAACAACGAGGCCTGGATCGGGGTATGGCGCAGCTCCATCACCAACGATCCACACTCGCCGCTGCTGCCGTTGCACCCGGAAAACCAGGCCCAGCCTTCACTGGTCGGCGCCTGATTCCCCAAGGGCCGCTTTGCGGCCCTTTTCCCAGGCTTCGCCAGAGTCCTCCGGTGTCTTCACCGAACCTGTGGAGGCTGCTGAAGCCTGCGGCCAGGGCCTGTGTCTCTATTTTGGCCAACAATGTCCCCCCCGGCTCTAGGTCCTAGGCCGCGCATGCGTTAGCATCCCTCTCGATATTGCGTATCGGTCTATCGACCTTTCCAACAATAAAATTCGCAACACTTTGCTAGGGGACTTGGTAATGATGAAGAAATACCTGTCGCGACTGCTGGTCGGTGTCACCGCACTGGTCGCCGTCACCGCCGCCCAGGCGGGCGCCATCGAAGACGCCGTCAAACGCGGTACCTTGCGGGTCGGTATGGACCCGACCTACATGCCCTTCGAAATGACCAACAAGCGTGGCGAGATCATCGGTTTCGAGGTGGACATCCTCAAAGCCATGGCCAAGTCCATGGGCGTCAAGCTGGAAACCGTCTCCACCGCCTATGACGGCATCATCCCAGCCCTGCTGACCGATAAGTTCGACATGATCGGCAGCGGCATGACTCTGACCCAGGAGCGCAACCTGCGCCTGAACTTCAGCGAACCCTTCATCGTCGTCGGCCAGACCCTGCTGATCCGCAAGGAACTCGCGGGCGAGATCAAGTCCTACAAGGACCTGAACAACGAGAAGTACCGCATCACCTCCAAGCTCGGCACCACCGGCGAGATGGTTTCCAAGAAACTCATCAGCAAGGCCAAGTATCACGGTTACGACAACGAGCAAGAGGGCGTGATGGACGTGGTCAACGGCAAGGCCGATGCTTTCGTCTACGACGCCCCGTACAACGTGGTAGCGGTCGAGAAGGCCGGTGCCGGCAAGCTGCTGTTCCTCGAAGAGCCGTTCACCTACGAGCCGCTTGCCTTCGGTCTGAAGAAGGGCGACTACGACAGCATCAACTTCATCAACAACTTCCTGCACCAGATCAAGAACGACGGGACCTACGATCGTATTCACGACAAGTGGTTCAAGAACAAAGACTGGCTGAAGGACATGGAATAAGCAGTAGCTACAAGCCGCAAGCTGCACGCTGCAAGATGAAACAGAGCCTACGCTTGGCCTGTTCTTGCCGCGTGTTGCTTGCGGCTTGCCGCTTTCTGGAGTACCCCAATTGATCAAGCACAAGAAAGCCCAGTGGCCCTGGCACGGGTTGACCGCGCTGGTCCTGGTGGGGCTGGCGTTCAGCCTCTACCTGGCCACCTCGATGATTTCCTACGAGTGGCGCTGGAACCGCGTTCCCCAATATTTCGCCTACCAGGCCGAAGAAGCGCAGCGCGCCGCTGAAAACGGCTCTGTCGAAGACATCACCCTCTCGGGCGACACCGCCCGCGTGACGCTCAAGGATGAAAGCGGCGGTCAGCAGGTCGTCACCGTCGCCAAGGACAGCCTGCTGCTGAGCCGTGGCGATGACGTCGCCGAGGGCGACCAGATCGGCGTGACCCGCCAGTGGGCCATTGGCCCCTTGACCTGGGGCCTGTGGACCACCCTATGGATCTCGGTAGTGTCCGGCGCCTTGGGCTTGGTGATCGGCCTGTTCGCCGGTTTGTGCCGGCTGTCGAACAACCCGACCCTGCGCGATCTTTCCACCGTCTATGTCGAGCTGGTACGCGGCACACCGCTGCTGGTGCAGATCTTCATTTTCTACTTCTTTATCGGCACCGTGCTCAACCTGTCCCGGGAATTCGCGGGGGTGGCGGCGTTGGCGTTGTTCACTGGCGCCTACGTAGCCGAGATCGTGCGCGCCGGTGTGCAGTCGATCGCCAAGGGGCAGAACGAAGCGGCACGCTCGCTGGGCCTGAACGCCAGCCAGTCGATGCGTCACGTGATCCTGCCCCAGGCGTTCAAGCGCGTGCTGCCACCGCTGGCCGGCCAGTTCATCAGCCTGGTCAAGGACACCTCGCTGGTCTCGGTGATCGCCATCACCGAACTGACCAAGAGCGGCCGCGAGGCTATCACCACCTCGTTCTCGACCTTCGAGATCTGGTTCTGCGTGGCAGGCCTGTACCTGCTGATCAACCTGCCGCTGTCGCACATGGCCAGCCGGCTCGAGCGGAGGCTTGCGCAAAGTGATTGAAGTCCGTGATCTGGTAAAAGTCTTCGACACCCGTGGCCAGGTGGTGCGCGCGGTGGACAACGTCTCCACTCGCGTGGCCAAGGGCGAAGTGGTGGTGGTGCTTGGGCCGTCAGGCTCGGGCAAGTCGACCTTCCTGCGTTGCCTGAACGGCCTGGAGCATTTCGATGATGGCCATGTGTCCATCGACGGCCTGCAGCTGGATGATCCGAAGACCGACATCAACGCCTACCGCCGCGAAGTCGGCATGGTGTTCCAGCATTTCAACCTGTTCCCGCACATGACGGTGCTCGAGAACCTGTGCCTGGCCCAGAAGGTGGTGCGCAAACGTGGCAAAGCCGAGCGCGAAGCCAAGGCGCGCGCGCTGCTGGAGAAGGTCGGCATTGCCCAGAAAGCCAACGAATACCCTTCGCGCCTTTCCGGTGGCCAGCAGCAGCGCGTGGCCATCGCCCGAGCCCTGGCGATGGAGCCGAAGGTGATGCTGTTCGATGAACCCACCTCGGCGCTGGACCCGGAAATGGTCGGCGAGGTACTGGATGTCATGAAGACCCTGGCCCAGGAAGGCATGACCATGGTCTGCGTGACCCACGAAATGGGCTTTGCCCGTGAAGTGGCCGACCGCGTGCTGTTCTTCGACCACGGCAAGCTCCTCGAAGACTCCCCGCCCCAGCAGTTCTTCGCGGCTCCCAAAGACCTGCGCGCCCAGGCCTTCCTGCGTCAGGTGCTGTAGAGCGGGGAGCAAGCTTCAAGCGGCATGAAAAAAGCCGAACCGAGATGGTGAACTCATCTCCGTTCGGCTTTTTCTTGTGCTTGCAGCTGCTTTACAGCCGGAAGCGTGCTACCAGCCCCTGAAGGTGTGTCCCCAGGCGCGCCAGTTCGACGCTGGAGCTCGCGGTTTCCTCACTGGCTGCCGATGTCTGGTCGGAAATGTCACGTACGTTCATCACGCTGCGGTTGATCTCCTCAGCCGTGGCGCTCTGTTGCTCGGCTGCCGTGGCGATCTGCTGGTTCATCGCCTGGATCGACGAGACGGTGCGGGTGATGGTTTCCAGAGAACCTCCGGCGCGACGGGTCAATTCGACGCTGCTGTCGGTCAGGGCGCGGCTGCCATCCATCACCCCCGCCACGCGCTGGGTGCCGCTTTGCAGGCTGGCGATCAGTTCCTCGATTTCCTCGGTCGATTGCTGGGTGCGCTGGGCGAGGCTGCGCACCTCGTCTGCGACCACGGCGAAACCACGACCGGCTTCACCTGCACGAGCGGCCTCGATGGCCGCGTTGAGCGCCAACAGGTTGGTCTGCTGGGCCACCGACTTGATGACGTCCAGCACGCTGCCGATCTTGTCGCTCTCGGCCTTGAGCTGGTTCATGGCCTCGCTGGAATTGACCACTTCGCTGGCCAGGCGCTCGATCTGGGCGATGGCTTCACCGACCACGCGATCGCCTTCACGGGCCTGCTGATCGGCCATCAGCGCCGCCTCGGAGGCCTGCTCGGCGCTGCGGGCGACCTCATGCACGGTGGCGGTCATTTGGTTCATGGCAGTGGCGACCTGATCGGTCTCGACCTTTTGATTGTTGACCCCGGCGCTAGTCTGTTCGGTCACCGCCGACAGCTCCTCGGCCGCGCTGGCGATCTGGGTGACGCCGTCACCGATGCCGCTGATCAGCGTCCGCAGGCCTTGGTTCATGCGTTTCATGCTCGCTTGCAGCTGGCCCAGCTCGTCGCGGCGCTCGATCGATTGGTCGTCCTGGCTGAGGTCGCCATTGGCCACGCGCTCGGCGGCCGCGAGGATCTGGCGCAGCGGCACGATGATCTGCCGGGTGATGGTCCAGGCGGCCAGCAGACCCAGCAACAGGGCGAGGGCGGTGGCGGCGGCCAGCATACGCTTGGCTTGGCGGGTACCTTCGTCGCGTACCTTGGTTTGCGAGACTGTCATGGCCGCGCTGGACTCGAGCAGCACGTTGCCTTGCGTGGCCATGTGCTGCAGCGCCTGTTCGATTGCGGTTTGCGCGCTGTCAGGTTGTGTCGCGCGGCGCTGGTCGGCCTGCTGGAGCTGCTCGTAGCCTTGGCGGTACTGGCGCACAGCTTCCAGCTGCTGCTCTAGGCGCTGGTGATCGACAGGTTGTTCGATTTGCCCGAGCATCGCCTGCACTTGCTGCTCGAGCTTGTCCAGGGTCTTGTCCAGCTCGGTGAGCGAGGCTTGGTCGTGACGGGTCGTATAGTTCAGGCGGGCGATACGCAGCTCCTGGGTGGTCTGGTAGATCAGCGAAATGTTGCCCAGCTTGTCGCCGCGGTTGGTGACGTTGTCGATACCTGTCCAACCTGTGGCAGTGATCGCCAGGGTCAGCAGCAACACCAGGCCGAAGCCAAAGCCCAACTTGCGATTGACGCTCATGTTCCCCAGAAAATGGGCAAACCCTTGATACATGCTTCACTCCCCCGTCGGCTTGGTCGCATTTTTGTCATGCTTCCAAGGCCATCGGCTTGCCGGGGGGAAACTTGATGGGAGGTGTTTGACCCGCTCGTCAGAAAATGCGCGACAGCAATGCTGTCACGGCGGTCTCCACACGCAGGATACGATCGCCCAGCTGCACCGGCGCCAAGCCTGCTTTGCCCAGCAGATCGACCTCATAGGGGATCCACCCGCCTTCCGGGCCGATGGCCAGGGTCACAGGCGACTCCACGGCGCGTGGACAGGCCGGGTAGGGGCCTGGATGAGCGACCAAGCCAAGCGTACCGGCCGCGATGGCAGGCAGACGGTCTTCGACGAACGGCTTGAAGCGCTTCTCGACGATCACCTCGGGCAGCACGGTGTCACGGGCCTGCTCCAGGCCCAGGATGAGGTTCTCGCGGATCGTCTCGGGGTTCAGGAAGGGCGTTTGCCAGAAGCTCTTCTCGACCTTGTAGCTGTTGACCAGGATCAGCCGTGGCACCCCCAGGGTGGCGACGGTTTGGAACAGGCGACGAAGCATTTTCGGGCGTGGCACGGCCAGCACCAGGGTCAGCGGTAGCTTGGCCGGGGGCGGCTGGTCGAAGGCCACCTGCAGCTCGGCTTCATGCCCTGCCAGGCGCAGCACCGTGGCCTTGCCCATCAAGCCATTGACCTGACCGACGCGCAGGGTATCGCCCACTTCGACGCCGTGGATCTCCTGCATGTGAGTGAAGCGCCGGTCAGCCAGCACCACGCGATCGGCCGCGATGAAGTCGGCCTCTTCAAGTAACAGCAGGTTCACGGTTGGGTCGCTGGCGGCTGGTCGTTGTGGTCATCCGAGGCCGCTTCTTCGGCCTGGCTGCGCTTGCGGATCAGGCTGCCGCACAGCACGCCGACCTCGAACAGCATCCACATGGGCACGGCGAGCAGGGTCTGGGAGAAGATGTCCGGTGGGGTCAGGATCATGCCGACCACGAAGCAGCCGATGATGACGTAGGGGCGGATCTTCTTCAGGTACTGCACATCGACTACGCCGATCCACACCAGCAGCACCACTGCCACCGGGATCTCGAAGGCGACGCCGAAGGCGAAGAACAGGGTCATGACGAAGTCCAGGTAACTGGAGATGTCCGTCATCATCGACACGCCCTCGGGCGTGGCGCTGGCGAAGAAGCCGAAGATCAGCGGGAACACCAGGAAATAGGCGAACGCCATGCCGGCATAGAACAGGATGATGCTCGAGACCAGCAGCGGAATGGCGATGCGCTTTTCATGGCGGTACAGCCCCGGTGCAATGAAGCCCCAGATCTGCTGGAGGATGAACGGGATGGCCAGGAACAGCGAGACGATCATCGTAAGCTTGAACGGCGTCAGGAACGGCGAGGCCACGTCTGTGGCGATCATCGTCGCGTTGGCCGGCAAGTGTGAGCGCAGGGGCGCCGAGACCAGGGTGTAGATCTGCTGGGCGAAGGAGAACAGCCCAGCGAAGATCAGGAAGATGGCGGCTACGCAGCGCAGCAGGCGGGTACGCAGTTCGGTCAGGTGCGAAACCAGCGGCATCGGCTGGTCGTGTTCCGGTCTATCGCTCATGGGGCTCGTGGCGGCTGCGGCGGCTCAGTGGGGGCGGCAGGGGATACCGGGGCGCTGCTGCCGGGAGCGGCAGGGGTGGTCGATGGCGCCGGTGTTTCGCTGTTGCCGATGGATGGCGTGGCTGGCCTGCTCGGATCGAGGATGCGCTTGGCTTGTTCCTCCATCTGCAGGATGTGCTCATTGTGCAGTTGGCGGCGGATCTCGTCGGCACCGATCTCGCGCTCGACTTCCGTCTTGATGGCGTTGAAGCTGCGCTTGAGTCGGCCGATCCACAGGCCTGCGGTACGCGCGGCACCAGGCAGGCGCTCGGGACCGAGCACCAGCAGGGCGACCAGACCGACGAGCAGCAGCTCGCTGAAGCTGATGCCGAACATGGGTCAGTCTTTCCGCTGCGGCTCTTGGACCGGCTGGGCCTGGCCTTCGATAGTCTGGCCCTGGGGCTGCTGGGCGGTGTTCTGCACGGGGGCTGCGGGCTGGGCCGGCGGCGGGGTCTGCTCGGCCGGTTTGTTTTCTTCCTCGTTCATCGCCTTGCGAAAGCCCTTGATCGATTCGCCCAGGTCGCTGCCCAGGTTCTTCAGCTTCTTGGTGCCGAAGACCAGGATTACGACGACCAGCAGGACGATCCAGTGTTTCCAGTCAAAAATACCCATTTCGTACTCCTGAAATTTACAGGTACAGCGAATTTTTCTGACAGCGCGGCCCCTGTAGGAGCGGGTTCACCCGCGAACACCGGCCAAGCCAGTGCTCTCTACCGCGTTGCATTCTTCGCGGGGAAACCCGCTCCACAGGGACGCGCTGCGCCCCGGGAATACATCAGTTGGAAGGCTGGCGTGCGGCCTTCTCGTCATGCCCGGAGAGCCCGAAGCGGCGCTCCAGTTCATCGAGCACGGCCTGTGGGTGTTGGCCCAGCGCGCTGAGCATCACCAAGCTATGAAACCACAGGTCGGCGGTTTCGTAGATGACATCGCCGTAATCCTTGCTGATGGCGGCATCCTTGGCGGCGATGATGGTTTCGACGGACTCTTCGCCCAGTTTCTCGAGGATTTTGTTCAGACCCTTGTGGTACAGGCTGGCCACGTAGGAGCTGTCGGGCGCCGCTTGCTTGCGTTGCTCGAGTACTTCGGCAAGGCGGTTGAGGGTGTCGCTCATGTCAGTGTCCTGCGCTGTAGATGGCATCCGGATCCTTGAGGACCGGGTCGACGGTTTTCCACTGGCCGTCTTCGAAGACGCGATAGAAGCAGCTTTCGCGGCCGGTGTGGCAGGCGATATGGCCCAATTGCTCGACCATCAGGATGATCACGTCGGCGTCGCAGTCCAGGCGCATTTCGTGCAGCTTCTGCACATGGCCGGACTCCTCGCCCTTGCGCCACAGTTTGCCACGTGAGCGCGACCAGTAGATGGCGCGTTGCTCGGCAGCGGTCAGGGCCAGGGATTCGCGGTTCATCCAGGCCATCATCAATACGCGTCCGGTCTTATGGTCCTGGGCGATCGCCGGCACCAGGCCATCGCTGTTCCACTTGATCTCGTCCAGCCAGTCTTTCATCGTCGACTCCAAATCCGGACCCACGCCTGTGTCGGGCCCCTTGCGCTAGTGTGCCAGCCAGCCGCGCGGCTGGCTATTGGCGCACGATCAGGTAGAGCCCGGCCGCCAGCATCAGCCAGGCTGGCCAGGCCGCCGGGGCGCTGAGGCTGGCCGCCCCAGCCGCCAGGGTGGCACCGCCGCCGAGCAGGCCGGCACCGAGCAGACGTAGAGCCCAGCGGTCGCCCTGGCGGCGGCGTTCCGGCAGTTGCGGATCGTTCAGGTGCGGCTGCGACAGACGCTCGAGCAGGTCGCGGGTCATGTCGGCCAGGTGCGGCAGTTGCTCTACCTGGCTTTGCAGGTTGCCGAACACTGCCTTGGGGCTCATGCGATCACGCATCCAGCGCTCCAGGTACGGCTTGGCGGTGCTCCACAGGTCGAGGTCGGGGTAAAGCTGGCGGCCCAGGCCTTCGATGTTGAGCAAGGTCTTCTGCAGCAGGACCAGCTGCGGCTGGACTTCCATGTTGAAGCGTCGGGCCGTCTGGAACAGGCGCATCAGTACCTGACCGAAGGAGATGTCCTTGAGCGGTTTCTCGAAGATTGGCTCGCACACGGTACGGATAGCCGCCTCGAACTCGTTGACCTTGGTCTGCGCCGGCACCCAGCCCGAATCGATGTGCAGTTGGGCGACGCGCCGGTAGTCGCGCTTGAAGAAGGCGATCAGGTTGCGCGCCAGGTAGTCCTGGTCTTCGGAGGTGAGGCTGCCGACGATGCCGCAGTCGATGGCGATGTACTGCGGGCTCCAGGGCTTGACCGTGCTGACGAAGATGTTGCCCGGGTGCATGTCGGCGTGGAAGAAACTGTCGCGGAACACCTGGGTGAAGAAGATCTCCACACCACGCTCGGCGAGCAGTTTCATGTCAGTGCGCTGGTCGGCCAGGGTCGCCAGGTCGGTGACTGGCACGCCGTAGATGCGCTCCATCACCAGCACCTTGGGGCGGCACCAGTCCCAATACACCTGGGGTACGTACATCAATTCCGAGCCTTCGAAGTTGCGGCGCAGCTGGCTGGCGTTGGCTGCCTCGCGCAGCAGGTCGAGCTCATCGAAGATGGTCTTTTCGTAGTCGCTGACCACTTCCACCGGGTGCAGGCGTCGGGCGTCGGCCGAGACCCGCTCGGCGCCCTTGGCGATCAGGAACAGCCAGGCCAGGTCCTGGGCGATCACCGGCTTGAGGCCAGGGCGCACCACCTTGACCACGACCTCTTCACCGCTCTTGAGGCGTGCGGCATGCACCTGGGCCACCGACGCCGAGGCCAGGGGCTCGACGTCGAAGCGGCTGAACACTTCGCCGACCTTGGCGCCCAGCTGCTCCTCGATCAGCGCCACGGCCTGCTTGGGGTCGAATGGCGGCACGCGGTCCTGCAGCAGCATCAGTTCATCGGCGATGTCGGTGGGCAGCAGGTCGCGGCGGGTGGACAGCAGTTGGCCGAACTTGATGAAGATCGGCCCCAGGTCCTGCAGGGCCATGCGCAGGCGTGCACCGCGGCTGAGCTCGGACGGTTTGCGCGGGAGCCAGCGCCAGGGCAGCAAGGCGCGCAGGCTCATCAGCCACCAGGGCAGGGGAAGGTCGAACAGCAGGTCATCGAGGCGGTAGCGGATCACGACGCGCTGGATGCGCAACAGACGGCGGACGGCGAGCAGCTTCATGCGTTATCGCTGGTATCAAGGGATCGGGCGAGGCGGCGCAGGCGCGCCTCGAGGCGTTCAACGTCGACCTTCAGGGCATCGAGCTCACTGAAGGCCGCTTCGGCTTCGCGCCGGCCGACCAGGGTGCGGGACTCTTCGGCCAGGTACTCGGAGAGGTTCTGGCTGAAGCGTGAAAGGCCCTGGCGGGTCCAGCGGGCGCGCAGGCGGATATGCCCGGCGACCAGTGCAGTGGCGACCGGCCCCAGCCAGCGCGACAGCTCGTACTCCCAGTCCAGTTCCAGGTCCTGGAGCACACCGACCAGGTCCAGCAGCACGGCGCTGTCGCCATGCAGTTCGACCTGAGGGCTGTGCAGCACGGCGGTCTTGTCCTTGGCGAAGGCCAGTTGGGCGAGGCTGCCGGCCGGCGCGCGCAGGCTGCAATCGACCTCGCCTTCCCAGTGAGCAGCGAGCATCAGGCCTTGTTCATCGGGCAGGATGTACAGCTGCAAGGCCGGCTGGCGGCAGTCGATCTCGATCACCTTGCCTTCGAGCGCAGCCAGGCGCGGCAAGGCCGTGCTGTCCATGCGCAGGACCCGGTTGAGCCCATGCTCGACGCTGGCGAGCAGGCCGGCCAGGAGCATCAGGGTTTGATTCCCCGGTGCACGGCGACGATGCCGCTGGTCATGTTGTGGTAGGTGACGCGGTCGAAGCCGGCCTCGACCATCATGGCCTTGAGGGTTTCCTGGTCGGGGTGCATGCGGATCGATTCGGCCAGGTAGCGGTAGCTTTCCGAGTCGTTGGTGATCAGCTTGCCGGCCAGTGGCATGAAGGCGAACGAGTAGGCGTCGTAGGCCTTGGACATGAGCTTGTTGGTGGGTTTGGAGAACTCCAGCACCAGCAGGCGACCGCCGGGCTTGAGGACGCGCAGCATCGAGCGGATGGCTTCGTCCTTGTGGGTGACGTTGCGCAGGCCGAAGGCGATGGTCACACAGTCGAAGTGGTTGTCCGGGAAAGGCAGCTTCTCGGCGTCGGCCTGGACGAACTCAATGTTGCCGGCCACGCCACGGTCGAGCAGGCGGTCACGGCCGACCTTGAGCATCGACTCGTTGATGTCGGCGAGCACCACTTGGCCGGTGGGGCCTACCAGGCGCGAAAACTTGGCGGCCAGATCGCCCGTGCCACCGGCGATGTCCAGCACCCGGTTGCCGCTGCGCACGCCCGACAGCTCGATGGTGAAGCGTTTCCACAGGCGGTGCATGCCCCCGGAAAGCACATCGTTCATCAGGTCGTACTTGGCGGCTACCGAGTGGAAAACCTCGGCGACTTTCTTCGCTTTCTGGCTCTCGGGTACGTTTTGGTAGCCGAAGTGGGTGGTGGGTTCGGCGTGGTCGCCTTTGCGCTGGTCGTTCATATCGCTTCACCGAAAAAAATTACGGCCATTCTAGGGGCAACGGGCGGATTTGTCTTGGCGGGGTGCTCCGTGGGATGGGCGCGGGCATAATGGCGTCATTGTGTTGATATCCAGGATTGCCCGCATGACCCAGATCAGCGTTGAACGCAAACACTCCCTCGGCCGCGAGGCCGCCCGCGCCAAGGCCGAGGTGCTGGTGGACCGGCTGACCCGCGAGTACGACCTCAAGGCAAGCTGGCAGGGCGACCGCGTCGACGTGTCGCGCAGCGGTGCCAATGGCAGCGTGCATATCGGCGAGGACACCATCCGCGTGGAGCTCAAGCTTGGGATGATGCTGTCGATGATGAGCGGCACCATCAAGGGCGAGATCGAGCGAGCGCTGGACAAGGCCCTGGCCTGACGGCCCTCCGAGTACCAAGCTGCAAGAAAAAGCAGAATCGCGTACGGCGGGATTTTGCTTTCTCTTGCAGCTGCGCTCTTAGGGTGAGGATTCTAATTTTCCGCCCTACCTTATGCTCAAGCCCGCGTTCCATGGGCAGTTCCTCCATTCCCTCAAGCGAGTGAGGTGCAGAGCATGGCCAAAGTGAACCTGAAGAAAAAAGACGACGCCCCAGGCAGCACCTTGGGCGAGGTGCGCGGCTACGCGCGCAAGATCTGGCTGGCGGGCCTGGGTGCCTATGCCCGTGTCGGCCAGGAAGGCTCGGACTACTTCAAGGAGTTGGTCAAGGCCGGCGAAGGCGTCGAGAAGCGTGGCAAGAAACGCGTCGACCAACAGCTCGACGCCGCCAACAACCAGATCGACGAAGCGACCGTGCAGGTAAGCCGTGTTCGGGGCAAGGTCGAGATTCAACTCGACAAGATCGAGAAAGCTTTCGATGCACGGGTCGCCCGCGCCTTGAATCGCCTCGGCATACCGTCTAAACATGACGTTGAAGCGTTGTCCATCAAACTCGAACAGCTGACCGAGTTGCTCGAGCGTGTCGCGCGCAAACCATAAGGAGAGCAGGATGGCTGGCAAGAAGAACACCGAGAAAGAAGGCAGCTCCTGGGTCGGCGGGATCGAGAAGTACTCCCGCAAGATCTGGCTGGCTGGCCTGGGTATCTATTCCAAGATCGACCAGGACGGCCCGAAGCTGTTCGAGTCGCTGGTCAAGGATGGTGAAAAGGCCGAAAAACAAGCCAAGAAGAATGTCGATGACGTGAAGCAAAGCGCCAAGTCGTCCACATCCTCTCGTGTCTCCGATGTGAAAGAGCGCGCGTTGGGCAAGTGGAGCGAGCTGGAAGAAGCCTTCGACAAGCGCCTCAATAGCGCCATCTCGCGCCTGGGCGTACCAAGCCGCAACGAGATCAAGGCCCTGCACCAGCAGGTCGATAGCCTCACCAAGCAGATCGAGAAACTCACCGGTGCTTCGGTGACGCCAGTGTCCAAGGCTGCTGCCAGCAAGACCGCCGCCAAGCCTCTGGCGAAAGCGGCTGCCAAGCCTGCGGCGAAGACGGCTGCGGCGAAACCGGCCGCCAAGCCGGCTGCGAAGCCTGTAGCCAAGGCGGCTGCCAAGCCTGCGACGAAGAGCGCTGCGGCAAAACCGGCTGTCAAGGCGACTGCCGCCAAACCTGCGGCCAAACCCGCTGCGGCGAAGAAGCCCGCGGCGAAAAAAGCACCCGTCAAGCCCGCGGCAGCCAAGCCAGCCGTGCCGGCCGCCAGCGCCGCCCCCGCTGCAACCGCCGCTCCGGCACCCGCCGCTGCGCCGGCCAGCAGCACGCCATCGGCACCGGTGAACGCCGCTACCCAGGCCTAATACCGCGTCGCCCCTTTCGCGGGTAAACCCGCTCCCACAGGTTCAGCGTTGAACCTTGTGGGAGTGGGTTTACCCGCGAAAGCGTCAGGCCAGGCAACGCATCGCGTGCGCCTTACCCCTCCAGGTATCTGCCCGCCAGCTGTTCGGCAGCCCCGCGTGCAGGGCCTACCAGATGTGGCGCCACCAGCATCATCACTTGATACACCACGATGCCCACGTCCCCTTCACGCCCAAGCACCCGCTGGTAATCGAGCGAAAACATCAGGGTCAGGGTGATCTGCTCCACCAGTTGCCCCAGCGCTTGCGTGTCGCTGCTCACAAGGCCTTGGCTCTTGAGGCTGGCGAGCAGGGCCGCCAGTGTGCGCTTGAGCGCATTGATCAGGCTGCGCATGCCGCGGGCCAGCTTCGGCAGGCGTCCGGTCAGGTTCGACAGGTCTTGGAACAGAAAACGGTACCGGGCCATGTGCTCGACGATCAGGTGCAGGAACAACCAATAATCCTCGGCGTCCAGGCGCACGCCCAGGGGTGGGTCCAGCAGCGGCATGAGCGCTTCCTCGAAGCGCTCGAAGAGCCCCAGCACCAACGGCTCCTTGCCATGAAAGTGGTAATAGAGGTTGCCCGGGCTGATGCCCAATTCGTTGGCGATCTCCAAGGTCGAGACGTTGGGTTCGCCCTGGCGATTGAACAAGTGCAAGGCGCATTCGAGGATACGATCACGGGTCTTCATCGTGTCAGCGTGCCCTGACATAGCTGCCCGGAGCCGGGCCCAGCGGTGGATAGCTGGCGTTGCCCAGCTCGGTCGCGGGGGCTTTCAGGCGCCCGGAGCGCTGGCCGATCCACTCCAGCCATTGGGGCCACCAGCTGCCTTCGTGGCGTGTGGCGTCGTGCACCCAGGCACGTGGGTCGCTCGACAGCGTGGGGTTCTCCAGGAAATGCGCCTTGGGGTTGCCAGGCGGGTTGATGATGCTCTGGATATGGCCGCTGTTGGCCAGCACGAAACGGCGTTTGCCACCGAGCAGCAAGGCCGAGCGGTACACCGCGTCCCACGGAGTGATGTGATCGTTGTTGCCGGCAACGGTGAAGCTGTCCAGGGTGACCTGGCTCAGGTCGATCGGTGTCCCGCACACCTGCATGCCGTTCGGGTAGGTCAAGGGGTTGAGCTTGAAGAAGTCCAGCAGCTCGCCATGAAACGCCGCGGGCAAACGCGTGTTGTCGGCGTTCCAGTAAAGGATGTCGAAAGCCGGTGGTGTCCTGCCCAGCAGGTAATTGTTGATCCAGTAGTTCCAGATCAGGTCGTTGGGCCGCATCCACGCGAAGATCCGCGCCACCTCGCCGCCATCGAGCACACCGCGCTGGTACGAGCGGCGCTTGGACGCCTCGATGGTCTGCTCGTCGGCGAACAGGCTCGCCGGGCTGTCGAATTGGCTGTCCAGCAGGCTGACCAGGTAGGTGGCGCTGCGTACCCGGCGCAATTGGCCCTTGGCCTGCAAGTGGCCCTGCAGGGCGGCCATGGTCAGGCCACCGGCGCAGGCGCCCATCAGGTTGGGGTCGCGGCTGCCGCTGATGCTGCGGCAGGCGACGAGGGCCTCTTCCAGCGCTTCCACGTAGCTGGACAACCCCCATTCGCGATGGCGTGGATCGGGGTTGCGCCAACTGACCATGAACACCTGCAGGCCGTTCTTGAGCATGTACTGCACGAAGCTGTTGGTCGGCCCAAGGTCGAAGATGTAGTACTTGTTGATCTGCGGCGGAATGACCATCAGCGGTCGGGCGTAC
Source organism: Pseudomonas guariconensis (assembly GCF_900102675.1). Lineage (GTDB taxonomy): Bacteria > Pseudomonadota > Gammaproteobacteria > Pseudomonadales > Pseudomonadaceae > Aquipseudomonas > Aquipseudomonas guariconensis. The sequence goes on along the minus strand of NZ_FMYX01000002.1, from coordinate 254,547 downwards.
TGTTTTTCGCTCATCGGCTTGTACTGGATCAGCTCCAGCAGCTCATTGCGAAACACCACGGCGCCAGGGGTGGCGGCGAGATTCACGCCCACCTCGAAAGCGCGCTCGTCCACCTGGCGCGGCAGGCCGTCGTTATGACGCAGGTCGTCGAGCAGGTGGGCCACGCCGCGGACCAGGCTCAGGCCGCCGGTGTTGAAGATTTCCTTGACCGCCAGAGGGTTGAGCAGCGAGTTGCTCGGAGCCAGGGCATCGTTGAGCAGGTTGAACAGAAAGTGGACACGAGCGCGGTCATCGTCGTCCAGCGTACTTTCCTCGATCCATTGGCGAGTTTGTTTCTGCCAGGCCAGGTATGCCTGCAGCCCGCGACGGTAGAAAGGGTTCTGGCTCCAGGTCGGGTCTTTGAAGCGGTTGTCGCGCGGGTGGGGCTGGTGCGGGCTGTCGCCGAGCATCACCCGGGTCAGTTGACCGCCCAGGGCAAGCAGATGATGGGCGGTGTGCAAGGGGTTGCGCAGGCCAAGACGGCCGACATTGCGCAGTGTCGAGAACAGATCGCGCCCGCGCAGGCCGGTGATCGCGTTCTGTACATTGATGCTCGTGGCGGGGACCGGTGTCGTCCCTTTTACCGGTTTATCTGTCATCCCACACTCCGTCGTAAGGCCTCATCCACGTTCGTCTCGCGTAACCATCACCACCGGTGGGGCGGGGTTCAGCCGCCAGGGCCAGGGGCCGGGCGAGGATGCATGACCGCGCGCTGGCGCTCCTGCTGAAGGAATTTCATGATGATCGGCGCCACGGCTTCGGCCCGAGTAATCAGGAACAAATGCCCGTCGTCGATGATGTGCAGCTGTGCGTTGGGAATACGCCAGGCCAGCAGACGCATGTTGATCAGCGGAATCAACGGGTCATCGTCGCCGGCCAGTACCAGTGTCGGCTGCTGGAGCTTGTGCAGCCAGTGGATACTGGTCCAGCCAAGGCCAGCGAACAGTTGCCAGTAATAACCGGTCTTGCCGCCCGAGCGCACCTTGGCCGCGTGGTGCAGGGCCAGGTCGGGGTCGCGGCGAAAACCACCGCCATAAATCAACGGCGCGATGCGGATCACATGGGAGGGCTGCACATAGCGCCGGGGGCTGGCCATCATCATCAGCACCTTGGGCTTGCCCGGCACCATGAAGGCCCCAGCAGCGGTCGCGGCGAGGATCAGCTTCTTGCAGCGCTCGGGGTAATCGTGGGCGAACTGCTGAGCCAGGGCGCCGCCCCAGGACACGCCGATGACATTGACCTGGCCATAGTCGAGGTAGTCGAGCATGCGCGCAGTCAGCTTGGCCAGGCCTGGGAAGCGGTAAGGGCGGCTGGGCGTGGACGAGCCGCCGACACCCGGCACATCGAAGGCGATGACCTCGATGTCCGGGTCCAGCGCCTCGATGAACGGGAACACCAGCTCCAGGTTGGCGCCGATGCCATTGAAGATCAACAAAGGCGTCAGATGCGGCTTGCCGGGGCGGACCGCGGTGCGGATGGACTGGTTGTCCAGCTCGACTGTCCTGAATATGTAGGGTTGCGGCATGCACGGAACTCTAGGTCAAAAAGACGCCATGACGCGACCAAGCGGCCATGGCGACAGGTCTCATCGTTCGTGGACGTACGTCCCCGGTGCGGCTTCGCCTGCGGTGTAGGCGCGATTGCCCAGGCGGGTCGGCGCCTTTTTCAGCTCACCTGCGCGTTCACCCAGCCAGGCTTGCCAGTGTAGCCACCAGGAGTCGGCGTGCTTGATCGCGTTTTCCTGCCAGGCCACGGGATCGTCCGGGCGGTCTTCACCGGTCATGAAGCGCGCCTTGGGATTGCCGGGCGGGTTGAGGATGCTCTGGATATGCCCGCTGTTGGACAGCACGAACTCGATCTTGCCGCCGAACAGGTGCGCCGAGCGGTAGCAGGACTGCCACGGGGTGATGTGGTCGGCAGTGCCGGCGACGCTGTAGATGTCGCAGTGGACCTTCTTCAGGTCGATGGCGGTACCGCACACTTCCAGGGCGTCGGCGCGGGTCAGCGGGTTGTTCTTGAACATCTCGATCAGGTCGCCGTGGAAGGCGGCGGGCAGGCGCGTGGTGTCGTTGTTCCAGAACAGGATGTCGAAAATCGGCGGCTCGTTGCCGAGCAGGTAGTTGTTGACCCAGTAGTTCCAGATCAGGTCGTTCGGGCGCATCCAGGCGAACACCTTGGCCATGTCGCTGCCTTCGAGCACGCCGGCCTGGTAGGAGTGGCGCTTGGCGGCTTCGAGGGTCTGCTCGTCGACGAACAGCGCGACCTGGGTGTCCATGGTGGTGTCCAACACACTGACCAGCAGGGTCAGGGCGTTGACTTTGTTCTCGCCCAGCGCCGCGTAGTGGCCGACCAGCGCGGTGCAGGTGATGCCGCCGGAGCAGGCACCGAGCATGTTCAGATCCTTGCTGCCGGTGATCGTCAGCACCGCGTCCACGGCTTCCTTGAGTGCATCGATGTAGGTCGACAGGCCCCATTCGCGCTGAGCCTTGGTGGGGTTGCGCCAACTGATGATGAAGGTTTGCTGGTTCGAGCGCAGGCAAAAGCGCGCCAGGCTTTTTTCCGGGCTCAGGTCGAAGACATAGAACTTGTTGATTTGTGGCGGCACGATCAGCAGCGGACGGGCGTGCACCTGTTCGGTGATGGGGCTGTACTGGATCAGCTCCAACACGTCGTTGCGATACACAACGGCCCCTTCGCTGGTGCCCAGGTTCTTGCCCACTTCGAAGGCGTCCATGTTCACCTGGCTGGGCATGCCACCGTTGTTGACCAGGTCCTTCGCCAGGTTGGACAGGCCATCGAGCAGGCTCTTGCCGCCGGTCTCGAAGAAGCGCTTGACCGCTGCCGGGTTGGCCAGGGTATTGGTCGGGGCCATGGCCTCGGTCATCAGGTTGATGACGAACTGCCCGCGGCTGACATCCTGAGGGGAGAGGTCGCTGTTGCCGATCCAGTCCTGCAGCTCCTTGCGCCAGGCCAGGTAGGTCTGCAGATAGCGGCGATACAGTGGGTTCTGGCTCCAGGCCGGGTCATTGAAGCGGCGGTCATCGCCACTGGGCTGCAGGCTGGACTTGCCCAGCAGCACGTTCTTGAGTTCCAGGCCAAAGTGCGCCACGTGCTTGGCGCTGTGCAGCGGCTGGCGAACGGCCTGGCGCAAGACGGTGCGCGCCGATGTCAGCAGATCCTTGCGACGAATGCCGATGACCGGGTTCAGGCCCAGGGTGTTCTCCGAGGCCTGCCGCTGCAACTCATCGTTGTTCTTGTTACTCATCTACGACGCTCCGTTGTCCTGAGACGAGTACCGGTTGGCTGTGGCGGGTACACAGACGATTGCCCGGTACTGCTGCTCGGGTGACCAGTGATAAGAAACAGCGGTGCTGCGACCGGATGCGTCAGGCGATGAGCTGCGGGATTTTCTGCGTGTGAAGACAGCCTGCTTTCGCTCGCGACCTCTACATACCGGCCCGACCCTGCCCGCGCGTTCGACGATGCAGGGAACTTGCCAGCTCCATTGGTTACCCGACTTTCATGTAATGCGCAAGACAGCTCGTGCATGAGCTGTCTGTAGGGCATTCAAACAGATGAGATTAGAAAACGCGCTCTAAAGCGTGGAAGTCTTGCACTAGAGCATGAGTTTGACGACGGATTCGGCCGGGTCGCGGGATTTGCCGGCTTTGTGCAACTCATCGAGGTACTCGGTCCACAGCTGCTCCTGGCGTAGGCACAACTGCTCGAGGTACTCCCAGGTGAACAGGCCGCTGTCGTGGCCATCATCGAAGATCAGTTTCAGGGCGTATTGCCCGGCAGGTTCCAGGCCCGTAAGGCCGACGTTGATCTTGCCGAACTGCAGGATGGGATTGCCGTGGCCCTGGACCTCGGCGGAGGGGGAGTGCACCCGCAGGAATTCGGCGGGCAGGTGATAGACCTCGCCGGGGGCGTAAGTGAGGCTGAGGGTCTTGGAGGCTTTGTGCAGGTTGATGGCGGTGGGCAGGCGGGCCATGGGGGAATCTCTCGGGAGCTGATAAGGCAAGCTTCCAGCTTCTTGTGGAGGGATTCAAGGGCCCATTCGCGGGTGAACCCGCTCCCACAAGGTCACTGCAATCCTTGTGGAGCGGGTTACCCGTGAAGAAGGCGACGCTGGGCTTACAGGATGTAGCGCGACAGGTCTTCGTTCTGCGCCAGCTCACCGAGGTGGCTGTTCACGTAGGACGCGTCGATGCGGATCGGCGCTTCGTCATGGGCGCTGGCCAGGTCGCCCGCGCTGAACGACACCTCTTCGAGCAGGCGCTCGAGCAGGGTGTGCAGGCGGCGGGCGCCGATGTTCTCGGTCTTTTCGTTGACCTGATAGGCGATCTCGGCCAAGCGCTTGATGCCGTCGGCGGCGAACTCGATGTTCAGGCCTTCGGTCTTGAGCAGCTCACGGTATTGCTCGGTGAGCGAGGCGTGCGGCTCCTGCAGGATGCGCTCGAAGTCTTCCGGGGTCAGCGCCTTGAGCTCGACACGGATCGGCAGACGGCCTTGCAGCTCAGGTACCAGGTCGCTTGGCTTGCTCAGGTGGAACGCGCCGGAGGCGATGAACAGGATATGGTCGGTCTTGACCATGCCCAGCTTGGTGTTGACGGTGCAACCTTCGATCAGCGGCAGCAGGTCGCGCTGCACGCCTTCGCGGGAGACATCGGCGCCGCCGACGTTGCCGCGCTTGGCCACTTTGTCGATTTCGTCGATGAACACGATGCCGTGCTGCTCGACCGCTTCCAAGGCCTTGGCCTTGAGCTCTTCCTCGTTGACCAGGCGGCTGGCTTCCTCGTCACGTACCATCTTGAGCGCTTCCTTGACCTTGAGCTTGCGCGCCTTGCGCTTGCCCTTGCCCATGTTGGCGAACAGGCTTTGCAGCTGGTTGGTCATTTCTTCCATGCCGGGTGGCGCGGCGATCTCGACACCCATGGACTCGGCCACTTCGATCTCGATTTCCTTGTCGTCCAGCTGGCCTTCGCGCAGGCGCTTGCGGAACAGCTGGCGGGTGTTGGAGTCGCTGCTCGACTGCGAGGCTTCCTCGGCGAAGCTGCTGACCCGGGCCTGGGGCAGCAGGGCGTCGAGGATGCGGTCCTCGGCAGCGTCCTCGGCGCGGTGGCGCACGCGGATGATCTCCTGCTCGCGGAGCATCTTCAGCGCGGCATCGGCCAGGTCGCGGATGATCGATTCGACGTCACGGCCGACATAGCCCACTTCGGTGAACTTGGTGGCTTCGACCTTGAGGAATGGCGCGTTGGCCAGTTTGGCCAGGCGACGGGCGATCTCGGTCTTGCCCACGCCGGTTGGGCCGATCATCAGGATGTTCTTGGGGGTGACTTCTGCGCGCAGCTCGGCCGGCAGCTGCATGCGGCGCCAGCGGTTGCGCAGGGCAATGGCCACGGCGCGCTTGGCGTCGTCCTGGCCGATGATGTGGCGGTTGAGTTCGTGAACGATCTCGCGGGGGGTCATGGACATGATGAAAATGGTCCTTGATCAGAGTGGGTCAGCGTGGAAAAGCCCTGTCACCGGGACCGGGCGCCAAAACAGCTGATCACTCGGCTAGGTCCTGCTCCTCGATGGTCAGGTTGTGGTTGGTGAACACGCAGATGTCACCGGCGATGTTCAAGGCGGTCTCGGCGATCTCGCGAGCCGAGAGGTCGGTCTTGTTCAGCAGGGCGCGCGCAGCGGCCTGGGCGTAGGCACCGCCGGAACCCATGGCGATCAAGCCGTCTTCGGGCTCGACCACGTCACCGTTGCCGGTGATGATCAGGGAGGCATCCTTGTTGGCCACGGCGAGCATGGCTTCCAGGCGGCTCAGGGAACGGTCGGTGCGCCACTCCTTGGCCAGTTCGACGGCGGCACGGATCAGGTGGCCCTGGTGTTTTTCCAGCTGGCCTTCAAAACGCTCGAACAAGGTGAAGGCATCGGCGGTGGCACCGGCGAAGCCGGCGATGACCTGGCCGTGGTACAGGCGACGGACTTTCTTCGCGTTGCCTTTCATCACGGTATTGCCGAGGGAAACCTGGCCGTCGCCGCCCATGACGACTTTGCCGTGGCGGCGGACTGAAACGATGGTAGTCAAGGGAGAGTCTCCACGCAGCGGGGCGAAAATGCCTGTTGCAGACTCATATGGGGGTGGGGGGAAGGATTTCAACCGGGGGGGATGAATGGTCGTGCCGGGCAGGGCCATCGGTGTTGCCCATTCGCGGGTAAGCCCGCTCCCACAGGCGCTAGGATCCCTGTGGAGGCGGGCTTACCCGCGAAATGGATTCGCTCAGGCCTCGTGGCAGACGTGCCCGTCGACCAAGGTATAACGCACCGCGCCCGGCAGGCAGTGGCCGATGAACGGGCAGTTCTCGCCGCGCGAGAACCATTGCTCGCCCGCGACCGTGGAAGCGTTCGGGTCGAACAGCACCAGGTCCGCCGCTGCGCCGACCTTGAGCTCGCCGGCCGGCAGACGCATGGCCGCCGCCGGGCCGCTGCTCAGGCGGGCCAGCAAGGTCGGCAGGTCGAGCAGGCCGTCTTCGACCAGCGTCATGGCCAATGGCAGCAGCAGCTCGACGCTGCTGATCCCAGGCTCCGTGGCACCGAATGGTGCCAGCTTGGCGTCACGCTCGTGGGGTTGGTGGTGGCTGGAGATCGCCTGGATCACACCCGATTTGACCGCCTCGCGCAGCCCATCGCGGTCGGCGGCGGTGCGCAGCGGCGGTTGCACGTGATAGAGGCTGGAGAAGTCGCGCAGCGCCTCGTCGGTGAGAATCAGCTGGTACAGCGCCACATCGGCGGTGACCGGCAGGCCAAGCTGCTGGGCCTGGGCGATCAGTCGTGCACCGCGGGCGCTGGTGATCTGGCTGAAGTGCGCGCGTACGCCAGTTTGTTCGACCAGCAGTAGGTTTCGCGCCAGGGCCACGGTCTCGGCAGTCTCGGGGATGCCCGGCAGGCCGAGGAAGCTCGCCATCGGGCCTTCGTGGGCCAGGCCGCCCTGGGCCAGGTCGCGGTCCTGGGAGTGGAAAACCACGGTCAGGTCGAAGGTGGCGGCATATTCCAGCGCGCGGGCCAGGGTGCGGTTGTTCGGGATTTCCTTCAGGCCGTTGCCGAAGGCCACGCAGCCGGTGTCGCGCAAGGCGACCAGCTCGGCCAGTTGCTCGCCTTCCAGGCCCTTGGTCAAGGCGCCAATCGGGTAGACCTTGCTGTTGGCCGCTTCACGGGCGCGGTCGAGGATCAGTTCGGCCACGGCCGAGGTGTCCAGCACCGGTTTGGTCTGCGGCGGGCAGCACAAACTGGTGACACCACCGGCGACCGCAGCGCGGGTCTCGCTGGCGATGTTGCCCTTGCGGCTGTATCCCGGCTCGCGCAGGGAGACGCCGAGGTCGACCAGGCCCGGGGCTGCCACCAGGCCGTCGGCCTGGATCGTGCGGTTGGCAGTGAAGCCGGCGGGCGCTGCACCGATGGCCGCGATGCGACCGCCGTCGAGGTGCAAGTCAGTGATGGTGTCCAGGCCGCTGGCAGGATCGATGACCCGGGCGCCGATAATGCTGATGGTCACTGGGCGTTCTCCTGGTCGAATTGACGTTGCGCGGTCTGGCCGCTCATGGCCATGGACAGCACGGCCATGCGCACGGCGATGCCGTAGGTCACCTGGTTGAGGATCACCGAGTGCTGACCGTCGGCTACCGCCGACTCGATCTCCACCCCACGGTTGATCGGACCGGGGTGCATGACGATGGCATCGGGCTTGGCGCCGGCCAGGCGTGCGGTGGTCAGGCCGAACAGGCGGTAGAACTCGCCCTCGCTGGGCAGCAGGCCGCCGGCCATGCGTTCGCGCTGCAGGCGCAGCATGATCACCACGTCGACATCTTTCAGGCCCTGGGCCAGGTCGGTGTAGACCTTCACCCCGTACTGCTCGATACCCACCGGGATCAGAGTCTTGGGGCCGACCACGCGGATGTCGGGGCAACCGAGGGCCTTGAGCGCCAGCATGTCGGAGCGGGCCACGCGCGAGTGCAGGATGTCGCCGACGATGGCCACCGAGAGGTTCTCGAAGCTGCCTTTGTGGCGACGGATGGTCAGCATGTCGAGCATGCCCTGGGTAGGGTGCGCATGGCGGCCGTCACCGCCGTTGATCACGGCGACTTCCGGGCAGACATGCTCGGCGATGAAGTGGGCGGCGCCCGAGTCGGAGTGGCGCACGACGAACATGTCGGCGGCCATGGCTTCGAGGTTACGCAGTGTGTCGAACAAGGTCTCGCCCTTGCTGGTCGAGGAGGTCGACACGTTCAGGCTGATCACGTCCGCCGACAGGCGCTGGGCGGCCAGCTCGAAGGTGGTGCGGGTACGGGTGGAGTTTTCGAAGAACACGTTGCAGACGGTCTTGCCGCGCAGCAACGGGACTTTTTTCACGGCCCGGGCGCCGACTTCCAGGAAGGAGTCGGCGGTGTCGAGGATCTCGGTCAGCAGTTCGCGGGGCAAACCGTCGAGCGAGAGAAAGTGGCGCAGCTGGCCCTGGTCATTGAGCTGCAGCGGGCGCTTGGCGTCGAATGGCGTCATCGCGAGGGACTCTTAAAGGGCGGAAGCGGTGGCGAGGTCCTGGCGCTCGAGGACGAGCGGTGCCGGTCCGGTCAATTTTACCCGTTCAGTGGGCGCCAGTTGCAAGGTGGCGCCCAGCACGTTCGGGCGGATCGGCAATTCGCCGGCGTCCAGGTCCAGCAGGCAGACCAGGGTGACGCTGGCCGGGCGGCCATAATCGAACAGTTCATTGAGCGCGGCGCGGATGGTGCGACCGCTCATCAGCACGTCGTCCACCAGCACCAGGTGCTGGCCTTCGATTTCGAAGGGCAGCTCGGACGGACGCACTTGCGGGTGCAGGCCGTTCTGGCTGAAGTCGTCGCGGTAGAAGGACACGTCCAGGGTGCCCAGCGGGCTGCTGTCGCCCAGCTCCTGCTGCAGGGCCTGGGCTACCCATACGCCGCCGGTGCGGATGCCGATGAAGCGCGGCTCGGTGATAGTGCGACGGGCCAGGTGGGCGCGAAGGTCGACGGCCATCTGCCGGATCAGGTCGGCGGGATTGGGTAGGCTCATTGCGTGCTCCTCGGAAGGGGGGCGCCGGGCTGGGCCGGCGGCGAAGCGGATTTAAGTATTGGCCTCCAGCCAGCCCTGCAGGAGCAGGGCGGCGGCAATGGCATCGACCGGGTTGTCGCGGTAGCTGCCATGGCGCATGCCTCGGGCCATCTGCTCGCCCTTGGCTTCGAAGGTGGTCAGACGCTCGTCATGAGTGTGCACAGGCAGGTTGTAGCGGCCATGCAGGCGGCGGGCGAACTTCTCGGCCCGGGCGCTCATTTCGCTGGGCGTGCCGTCCATGTTCAGCGGCAGGCCGACGACGATGGCGTCGGGCTTCCATTCGGTGATGAGCTTTTCCACCTGGGCCCAGTCCGGGACGCCGTTCTGGGCTTTAAGCGTGCACAATTCGCGGGCCTGGCCGGTGACCACCTGGCCGACGGCCACGCCGATCTGTTTGCTGCCATAGTCGAAGCCCAGCAGCAGGCGCAGCTCGGCCATCAGGCGTGACCCGCTTGGCTGGTCAGCAGGCTGAGGTTGATCCCCAGGCTGGCGGCGGCTGCCTCGAGGCGCTGCTCGCTGGCCAGTCCGAAGATGATCTCGGGGTCGAAGGGGCAGTTGAGCCAGGCGTTGTCGGCAAGCTCGGCTTCCAGTTGGCCGGCTTCCCAACCGGCATAACCCAAGGTGATCAGGCTCTGCTTGGGCCCTACGCCTTCGGCGATGGCGAACAGCACGTCCTGGGAGGTCGAGAGCGACAGCCCCTGCAGCTCCACCGTGGCCTGATAACTGCAGTCGCTGCTGTGCAACACGAAGCCACGATCGGTCTGCACCGGGCCACCCTGGTAGATCGGCACCTGCAGGGTGCTGGCCGGTGGCTCCTCATCCGGGCGTAGCTGCTCCAGGATGTCGGCCAGGTTCAGCTCCTGCGGGCGGTTGATCACCAGGCCCATGGCGCCGTTGGCGTTGTGCTCGACAATATAGGTGAGGGTCTGGGCAAAGTTCGGATCGACCATGTGCGGCATGGCGATCAGGAACTGATGCTTGAGGTAGCTCGGGCTGAGGGTTTTCATGAGTGATAGTGTGGCGTCAGCTGGGCTCGGCTTCAAGCTGCAAGCTTCAAGCGGCAAGAAAAAGCACGGCTGTGCATGCCCGCGCTTTTTTCTTGCCGTTTGAGGCGTGTGACGTGCGGCTAGTTACTGGACAACCGGTCCCCGCGGGCGAAGCGCCAGGTACGGATGATCTCCAGGCGGTCGAACTCCGCCAGGTCGCCTGTGAACGGTGCAAACGGCGCGGCCAGACGGACGATGCGTTGGGCCGCCTGGTCGAGCACCGGCTGACCAGAGGATTCGAGCACCAGCACTTCGTACAGCGAGCCGTCGCGGTTGATCGAGACCATCATCCGCAAGTTGCCGTAGATCTGTTGGCGTCGCGCTTCTTCGGGATAATTGAGGTTGCCCACGCGCTCCACCTTCTTGCGCCATTCTTCCTTGTACCAGGCGCCTTTGTCGCGCATGGTCGAGGCTGCGTTGAGGCGATGGATGCGCGGGCGCTTGGCATACATCTGCTGTTCGTTGGACAGCTCCGCCTCGAGGCTGGCGATCTGGCTGGAGAGCTGCGAACTGTCGAAGTCCGGCACCGCTGCCTGGGGCTTGGGCTGCGCCTTGCTTTCCTTGGGCTTGGGCTCGACCTTCTGCACCTTGGGCGCCTTGGTGGCCACCGCGGACTTCTGCGGCGGGGGCGGGGTTTCCTGGCGAGCGGCTGGCGGTGGGGTGATCTTGTTGATCTTGCTGTCCTGGAAGGGCGCGACCTCGGTGGTCTTGGGTACGGCTTTCTTTTCCAGGGTGCCGCTGCCTTGCTGGTTGTCCTGGGCCTGGAAGTCGGCCTTCTCGGGCGGCTTCTCGCTCTTGAAGGTGGCCAGGGTGATGTCCATCGTGTGGCGGATTTCGCTGGGCTTGCTGATGGTGAAACCCACGCCGAGGATCAGCGCCAGGTGCACCAAGGCAGCCAGGAACAGGGTGAAGCCAAGCCGGTCCACCGGGCGGACGCGGGGTGGGAGCAGGTCGGCAGGGATGTCGGCAGGCAGCGTCATCAGGTATCCAAGGGCAGCTTCGAATCACAAGCTGCAAGCTTCAAGTAAAAGCGGCCCGGTGCAGGCCTGCCCGTACGTGCAGCTTGCAGCTTGAAGCTGCGCATCATACCCCACTGCGTGGCATTGCCACGTGTCCTCGGTCAGCGCGCCTTGAGCTTGCGATCAATGGCGTCCATCAGCTGGGCGCCGATGTGGGTGTCGTAGGCGGCGTCGATTTCGCGAATGCAGGTCGGGCTGGTGACGTTGATCTCGGTCAGGTAGTCGCCGATCACGTCCAGGCCGACGAACAGCAGGCCCTTCTCGCGCAGGGTCGGGCCAACTTGGGCGGCGATCCAGCGATCGCGCTCGGTCAGCGGGCGGGCTTCGCCTCGACCGCCAGCGGCCAGGTTGCCACGGGTCTCGCCGCTGGCCGGGATGCGCGCCAGGCAGTAGGGCACCGGTTCGCCGTCGATCATCAGGATGCGCTTGTCGCCGTCCTTGATCTGCGGCAGGTATTCCTGGGCCATGATCTGCTGGGTGCCATGCTGGGTGAGGGTCTCGAGGATCACCGACAGGTTGGGGTCGTCCTTGCGGTGGCGGAACACCGAGGCACCGCCCATGCCGTCCAGCGGCTTGAGGATCACGTCGCCACGGCTATCGGCGAACTCACGCAGGATGTCCACGCGGCGGCTGACCAGCGTGGGCGCCATGCACTGCGGGAACTGGGTGGCGAACAGCTTCTCGTTGCAATCGCGCAGGCTCTGCGGGCGGTTGACCACCAGCACGCCTTCGCGCTCGGCCTGCTCCAGCAGGTAGGTGCTGTAGACGAACTCCATGTCGAAGGGCGGATCCTTGCGCATCAGGACCACATCCAGCTCACTCAGGGCGCCGTCCTGCTCCTCGCCCAGTTCGAACCAGCGGGCCGGATCGGCGAACACCTTCAGGGGGCGCATCTGGGCCCGGGCCTGGCCCGCACCCAGGTAAAGGTCGCGCTGCTCCATGTAGAACAGGCTCCAGCCACGTTCCTGGGCCGCCAGCAGCATGGCCAGCGAGCTGTCCTTTTTGTAGGAGATGGACGCGATAGGGTCCATGACAATCCCGAGGCGAACGCTCATGGGGTGGTTCCTCTTGGCGGCGCGGGGCCGCGGTGATTCGAAAGAAAAGTGGCTCAGGGTGGCGCCGGGAGCGCCGATGGTCAAGGGGTTCGGCGGATGGAATGGCTATCCGGAGTGTGCTAAAAGTGCAGCTGCAAGCCTTGAACTACAAGCCTTGAGAAAAACCAGCCATGCGTCGGCGCGCTTTTTCTCGCAGCTTGATGCTTGCAACTGCAGCTAATTCCCACTGGTAGGCAACTATGGAACAACCCCTGAAGGTGATGGTGATCGACGATTCGCGCACGATCCGCCGCACCGCACAGATGTTGCTCGGCGAGGCCGGCTGCGAGGTGATCACCGCCAGTGATGGTTTCGATGCCCTGGCCAAGATCGTCGACCACAAGCCCCAGGTCATCTTCGTCGATGTACTGATGCCTCGCCTGGATGGCTACCAGACCTGCGCGGTGATCAAGCAGAACAGCACCTTCAAGGATACCCCGGTCATCCTGCTGTCCTCGCGCGACGGCCTGTTCGACAAGGCCCGCGGTCGGGTGGTCGGCTCAGACCAGTTCCTGACCAAGCCATTCAGCAAGGAAGAACTGCTCGATGCGATCAGGGCTCATGTGCCCGGTTTCGTCGTGCAAGAACAACACGCACCCTGACACCGCCGCGCCTGGCGGCGTCTTCTTTTCCTTTAAATGGGGAAACAGCATGGCCCGAGTTTTGATCGTCGACGATTCGCCGACAGAGATGTACAGACTGACCGCCTGGCTGGAGAAGCATGGCCACCAGGTGCTCAAGGCCGACAACGGCGCCGATGGCGTGGCCCTGGCCCGTCAGGAGAAACCCGACGCGGTGCTGATGGACATCGTCATGCCGGGCATGAATGGTTTTCAGGCTACCCGTCAGCTGAGCAAGGACCCTGAGACCCGCGCCATTCCGGTGATCGTGGTCACCACCAAGGACCAGGAAACCGACCGGGTCTGGGCCACACGCCAGGGCGCGCGCGACTTCCTGACCAAGCCTGTGGAAGAGGCGGCCCTGATCAGCAAACTCAAAGAAGTGCTCGGGGCTTGACCACCCGCCCCCATGGCGCGTCGCTGACCGCCTTCGAGTTGTTGCTGGACATCGACCGGCGTTGTCGCCTGTTGGTAGCGGACCAGCCCTTGCAAGACACCCGCTTGCAGCAATGGAGCGGCATTGGGTTTCGCATTGCCGGGCAGTGGTTCGTGGCCCCCATGGGCGAAGTCGCCGAGGTCCTGCATGAGCCGCGCACTAGCCGGGTCCCCGGCGTGCAGCCCTGGGTCTGCGGTGTGGCCAATTTACGTGGCCGGCTGCTGCCGGTTATGGACTTGAGCGCCTTCTTTGGCCTAGGCCCTGCGGCGGCGGGCAAGCAGCGGCGTGTGTTGGTGCTGGACCACGAAGAACTGTTCGCCGGCCTGTTGGTGGACGAAGTCCTGGGCCTTCAACACTTTGCCCTGAGCAGTCTGGAGCTGTCGCCACCGCAGCCCTTGCTGCGTGCCGCGGCGCCCTTCGTCCAGGGGCATTTTCCCCGTGAACGCAACTGGGCGATCTTCAGCCCGTTCGCCCTGGCCCAGGCGCCAGGCTTTCTCGACGTGGCGTTGTAGAGGATGCTTCGACCGTGAACAAACCCGCCACCCCCGTCGCTCCGGTTGCCGAAAGCCAGCGCAGCCGCAGTATTGCGCAGATCACCGCACTGTTTTTGGTGCTCATCCTGGCGATCATCCTGCTGTTCGCCAACTTCGCGTACCTCAATACCCAGTCCAACTACGACAAACAGTACATCGGCCACGCCGGCGAGTTGCGCGTGCTGTCCCAGCGCATCGCCAAGAACGCCACCGAAGCGGCGGCCGGCAAGGCCCTGGCGTTCAAGCTGCTGTCCGATGCGCGCAATGACTTCGAGCGGCGCTGGCGTTATCTGCGCGAGGGCGACAAGGCCACCGGGCTGCCGCCGGCGCCGCTGACCGTGCGGGACGAGATGGACGCGGTCCGTCAGGACTGGGACAACCTGCGCAAGAATACCGACACCATCCTGGCCAGCGAGCAGACCGTGCTGTCGCTGCACCAAGTGGCGGCAACGCTGGCCGAGACCGTGCCTCAGTTGCAGGTCGAATACGAAAAAGTAGTGGAGATCCTCCTGCAGAGCGGAGCGCCGGCGAGCCAGGTGGCGGTGGCCCAGCGTCAGTTGCTGTTGGCCGAGCGCATTCTGGGTTCGGTCAACACCGTGCTGGCCGGTGATGACACCTCGGTACAGGCCGCCGATGCCTTTGGCCGCGACGCCAGCCGTTTCGGCCAGGTGCTCGAAGGCATGCTTGGCGGCAACCCGGCGATTCACGTGACCAAGGTCGAGGACGCCGATGCTCGCGCCCGCCTCGCGGAGATCGCCGAACTGTTCCAGTTCGTCTCCGGGTCCGTGGACGAGATCCTCGAAACGTCGCCTGAACTGCTGCGCGTGCGCGAGGCGGCCGGCAATATCTTCAGTCTGTCGCAAACCTTGCTCGATGAAGCCTCGCACCTGGCCAACAGCTTCGAGAACCTGGCCAGCGGGCGCACCCTGGCTACTGTCGGTGGCTATCTGCTGGGGTTGGTGGCGCTGGCTTCGATCATCCTCATCGGCCTGGTGATGGTGCGCGCCACCCACCGCCAGTTGCGCGAGACCGCCGAGAAGAACGAGCGCAACCAGCAAGCGATCATGCGTCTGCTGGACGAGATCGAGGAGCTGGCCGATGGCGACCTCACCGTCACGGTGTCGGTCACTGAGGACTTCACCGGCGCCATTGCCGATTCGATCAATTATTCGGTCGACCAGTTGCGCGACCTGGTGGCCACCATCAATCACAGTGCCGAGCAGGTCGCCGCCGCCGTGCAGGACACCCAGAACACAGCGCGCCAGCTGGCCAAGGCCTCCGAACACCAGGCCGAGCAGATCAGCGAGGCGTCCCTGGCGGTGGGCGACATGGTCGAGTCGATCGACCGTGTGTCCTCCCACGCCTACGAATCGGCCAAGGTGGCCGAGCGTTCGGTGGCCATTGCCAACAAGGGCAACGAGGTGGTGCACAACACCATCCACGGCATGGACAACATCCGCGAGCAGATCCAGGACACCGCCAAGCGGATCAAACGCCTGGGCGAGTCTTCCCAAGAAATCGGCGATATCGTCAGCCTGATCGACGACATTGCCGACCAGACCAACATCCTTGCGCTCAATGCCGCGATCCAGGCCTCCCTCGCTGGCGAGGCCGGGCGTGGTTTTGCGGTGGTCGCCGACGAAGTGCAGCGCCTGGCCGAGCGCTCCTCGTCGGCTACTCGGCAAATCGAGGCGCTGGTGCGGACCATCCAGGTCGACACCAACGAGGCGGTGATCTCCATGGAGCAAACCACCGCCGAGGTGGTGCGCGGTGCGCGCCTGGCCCAGGACGCCGGGGTGGCGCTTGCCGAGATCGAAGGCGTATCGCAGACCCTCGCCGAGCTGATCCACAGCATCTCCGACGCAGCCCAGTTGCAGACCTCCTCGGCCGGGCAGATCTCCCACACCATGGCGGTGATCCAGCAGATCACCGCCCAGACCTCGGCCGGTTCCAGCGCCACCGCCGACAGCATCCGCCACTTGGCGCGCATGGCCAGCGAGATGCGTCGTTCGGTCTCCGGTTTTACCCTGCCGGCACCCGCCGAGCGGCGTTGAGGAGCGACAGATGGCTGCTTCAGCAGTGAGCCCCGAGCGCCACGACACCGTCGCCCTGGCGTGGGTCAAGGCGCCGATCCTCGATTGCCTGGGCCAGGCCCGCCAGGCCCTGGAGCGATTCGCCAGCGAACCGGGCGATCCGGCGATGCTGGCTTTCTTCGTCGACAACCTGCATCAGGTCCAGGGTTGCCTGCGCATGCTCGAACTGCGCGGTGCAGCGCACCTGGCCGAGGAGCTGGAGCTGCTGGGCCGGGCCATGGCCGATGGTCAGGTCAGCCCCCGAGGCGATTGTCTGGGTGCGCTGTTCCGCGGGCTCGAGCAATTGCCGCCGTATCTGGAACGGCTGCGCGGCTCGCGACACGACCTGCCGTTGGTGGTGGTGCCGCTGCTCAACCAACTGCGCGGCTGCCGTGGCGTCGAGCCGTTGCCCCAGGGCAGCCTGGTCGGCGGCGTGGCGCAGCGTCTGGCTGGGGCGGCGGACCTGGCGGATTTGGACCTGTCCCTGGGCAACTGGCGCGAACATTTGCAAGCCGGCCACGGACGCGACGCCCTGCGCTCGGTGGTGACGGCACTGTGCGATGACCTGATGCGCATCAAGGACCGACTCGATCAGTACATGCGCGGCGATCGTGAGCAGCGTGAGCAACTGGAGGCCCTGCTGGCGCCGTTGCGCCAGGTCGCCGATACCTTGGCGGTGCTTGCCTTCCAGCAGCCGCGCCGGGTGATCATCGACCAAGTACTGGTGCTGCAGGCCCTGGCCCAGGGCGAGCAGGCGGTGGACGACGCCGTGCTGATGGATGTGGCCGGCGCCCTGTTGTACGTGGAGGCCACCCTCAACGGCATGGTCGGCCCGCTGGAGGAAACCGGCCAGGGCGGCCTGCCGGGCGCGGACCTGACGGAGATCCGCCAGCTGGTACTCAATGAGTCCCTGGCGGTGCTGCAACAGGCCAAGGACTTGATCGGCGATTGCCTGGAGTCGGGCTGGCCGGCAGAACGCTTGCAGCCGCTGCCGGGGCTTTTGCACCAGATCCGTGGCGCGCTGACGATGCTCATGTGGCCGGAGGCCGCCGAGGTGTTCGGTGGCTGCGCAGGTTATGTGCAGGGTTGGCTGTCGCATCTGGAGCAGCCGCCACCTGCAGACGAGCTGGCGCATCTGGCCGAAGCCTTGAGCGCTGGCGAGTGCTATGTGCAATGGCGGGTGGCCGATCCGCTGGTCGATGCCCAACCATTCATCGACAGGGCGCGGGCCAGCCTGGCGGCGCTGGGTGTGTCGTGCGGGCAGGCCGAGGCTCGCGTCGAGTTCGAAGCGGTCGATGAAGAATTGCGGGATGTCTTCCTCGAAGAGGCCGGCGAGCTGCTTCCGGAAATCGAACGCCACTGGCTGCGTTGGCGCGCCGACAATGCCTTGCGCGAGGCCCTGGTCGAGGTGCGCCGAGCCCTGCATACCCTCAAAGGCAGTGGTCGCATGGTCCATGCCGAGGCGCTGGCCGAGCTTGCCTGGGGCGCCGAGCACTTGCTCAACCGTGTACTGGAAGGGCGGATCACCCTTGGCGCCGAAGGGGTGCTGGCCCTGCAACAGGTGTTCGTCCGGCTCCCGGACTTGCTCGCCGACTTCGCGGTGGGCCATCTGCCGTCGCGGGTCGAGGTCGAGCCGTTAGCCGGCCACTTGCATCATCTGGCGATCAATGATGTGTCGGCGTCGGCGCCGGCGCAGGTCGACGGGCTCGACCCACAATTGTTGGCGATCTTCGGCAACGAGGCCCAAGGCCATCTCGCCAGTCTGGAGACGTTCCTGCGCGATGCCGATGGCCATGGCACGCCCGTCAACGACAGCCTGCAGCGCGCACTGCATACCTTGAAGGGCAGCGCGGCGATGGCGGGCGTCATGCCGATCGCCGAGCTGGCCACCGCCTTCGATCGACTGGTGCGCGAATACAAAGGTCACGAACTGCCCTTGCAGGTGGCGGAGCTGGAGTGGCTGGAGGCGGCCCGCGCCTTGTTCCACCTCGGCCTTGCGCAACTGGGTAGCACGCCGTTGGCCCCTATCCCGGGGGCGGCGCAGTTGATCGAGGAGGTCGGGCAGTCGGTGGATGTGCGCCTGGCCTTCCTGCAGCAGGACCCACAGCACAGCCATCGACCCAAACGCGATCCGCAGCGAATCGCCGCGTTCCTGACCCAGGGTATGGATATCCTGCTCGAGGCCGAGGCGCTGCTGTCGCGTTGGCAGGCGCAACCCGGCGACCGCTCGGTCTTGGAAACGCTGCTGGACGAGTTGACCACCCTCGGCCAGTCGGCGTATCTGGCCGAGTTGTGGCAGGTGGATGAAGTCTGCGAGGCGTTGCTTGACCTGTATGGCGCGGTGGAAGAGGGCAGTCTGGCCGCCAGCCCGCGATTCTTTGCCCTGGCCCAGCAGGCCCATGAGGCGCTGCTCGACATGTTCGACGAGATAGCTGCCGGCCAGGCGCTCAGCGCCCGCGTCGATTGCATCGCGGCCATGCGCGGCCTGTTGGACGACGCCCTGGACCCCGGGATCATGGGCGTGGTGGGCCAGGATGCGGTGGCACCTCTGGCGGTCTACCCGACAGCGAACGATCCTGCATTGGTGCAACTGTTCCTCGACGAGGCGGGCGATATCCTCGATGGCGCCGACCAGGCATTGGCGCAATGGGCTCAGGACCCGGACAACCACTCGGCACTGTCGACCCTGCAGCACGACCTCCAGACCCTCAAAGGCGGTGCGCAGATGGCTGGCGTGGGTGCGGTGGAGGTGTTGGCCCACGCGCTGGTCGCGCTTTACGAGGGCCTGGTGGATCGCCGCCTGGGGGCTACTGCCGAGCTGCTCGATCTGTTGCGGCGCGGCCACCAGACCCTCGGGCAGATGCTGCACGCGCTACGCGAAGGGCAGGCGCCGGCTTCGGCAACGGCGCTCCTGGGCGAGCTGCGCGAGTACCGCCATGCCCCACCTGCGCCTGCTGCCGTCGAGGCAGCGGCGGACGAAGCCCAACGCTCGAGCGATAACGAACTGCTCGAGGTCTTTCTCGAAGAAAGTTCGGATATCGTCGAAAGCGCCGCTGCGGCCCTGGCGCGCTGGCAGGCCGATCCGCGTAACAGCGTCGAGGTGGAGAACCTGCTGCGTGATCTGCATACCCTCAAGGGGGGCGCGCGGATGGTCGAGATCGCCGCTATCGGCGATCTGGCCCATGAACTGGAATTCTTGTACGAACTGCTCGCCGCCGGCCGCTTGCCGCCGAGCCCGGCGCTGTTCTCCTTGCTGCAAAACTGCCATGACCGTCTGGCACACATGCTCGACGCCGTGCGCCTCGGTCAGCCCCTGCACGCAGCCACGGCGCTGATCGACTATATCCGCAATTTCAGCAGTGCCGCGTTGACCGACAGCGCGGCCGGCCAGGTCCCGGTCGAAGCGCCGTCGCCGGAGGCGCCGGCCGCCGCGCCGGAGCGCGCGCCGGGCGACATGGTCAAGGTGGACGCCGAGCTGCTGGACGATTTGGGCAACCTGGCCAGTGAGCACTCTGTTATTCGCGGGCGCATCGAGCAGCAAGTCAACGATGCCCAATTCGCCCTCAACGAGATGGAAACAACGCTCGAGCGCATGCGCGACCAGCTGCTGCGCCTGGATATCGAGACCCAGGGACGGATGTCCAGCCGCTACCAGGCCGAGGGCGATGCGTACGAGGATTTCGACCCGCTGGAGATGGACCGCCATTCCCAGTTGCAGCAGTTGTCCCAGGCGTTGTTCGAGTCGGCTTCGGACCTGCTCGACCTCAAGGAAACCCTCGCCCAGCGTGCCCAGGAAGCCTACAGCCTGCTCCAGCAGCAGGCGCGGGTGAACAGTCAATTGCAAGAAGGTCTCACGGCCACCTTGATGGTGCCCTTCGAACGCTTGGTACCGCGCCTGCAGCGGGTGGTCCGCCAGGTGGCCAGCGAGCTGGGCAAGCAGGTCGAACTGGTGGTGGGCAACGCCGAGGGCGAGCTGGACCGCAGCGTGCTCGAGCGCATGGTGGCGCCTCTGGAGCACATGCTGCGCAACGCCGTGGACCACGGCCTGGAGTCGCGCGAAGCGCGTCTGGCGGCGGGCAAGCCGGAGCAGGGCACCATCCATCTGAACTTGCTGCACGAAGGCGCTGATATCGTCATCGAGATGAGCGACGACGGGGCCGGAGTGCCCCTGGAGGCGGTGCGCAACAAGGCCATCAAGCGTGGCCTGCTGGACCCGCAAGCATACTTGAGCGATCACGAGATCCTGCAATTCATCCTGCGTCCGGGCTTCTCTACCGCTGAGAAGATCACCCAGATCTCTGGCCGGGGTCTGGGGATGGACGTGGTGCATGAGGAGGTCAAGCAGTTGGGCGGCTCGATGAGCATCGAGTCGAGCCCGGGCAAAGGCGCGCGATTCTTGATCCGCTTGCCGTTCACCGTGTCGGTGAACCGAGCGCTGATGGTGCACCTGGGCGAGGAGCAGTACGCAATCCCGCTCAATACCATCGAAGGCATCGTGCGCGTGCCGCCCGCTGAGCTTGAGGCTTGTTACCAGCTGAGCGCACCGCGCTATGCCTATGCCGGTCACGAGTACGACCTGCGCTATCTCGGGGAGGTGCTCCAGGGCGGTGTGCCTCGGCCAAGTCTGCTGGGGCAAAGCGTGCCATTGCCTGTGTTGCTGGTGCATTCCCAGGAGCAGTCGTTCGCCATCCAGGTGGACAGCCTGTCGCCAAGCCGAGAGATCGTGGTCAAGAGCCTGGGGCCGCAGTTCGCGGCGGTGCCTGGGCTGTCCGGCGCGACCTTGCTGGGGGATGGCCGGGTAGTGCTGATTCTCGATTTGCTCGGCCAGTTGCGCGGGCAGCAGCGGCGTCTGGCGCGCCTGCCGGGTGGCTACGGGGGGCCGCGTCCGGTGTTTGGCCCGGCACCGCGTCAGCGTCTGCTGGTGATGGTGGTGGACGACTCGGTCACCGTGCGCAAAGTCACCAGTCGTCTACTGGAGCGCCACGGTATGAGTGTGCTGACGGCCAAGGACGGTGTGGATGCCATGGCCTTGCTGGAGGAGCACCGCCCCGATGTGCTGCTGCTGGACATCGAGATGCCGCGCATGGACGGCTTCGAGGTGGCCACGCGCATCCGCCGCGATGTCCGTCTGAAGGATCTGCCCATCATCATGATCACCTCGCGTACCGGCCAGAAACACCGCGACAGGGCCATGGCCATCGGCGTCAACGACTACTTGGGCAAGCCTTATCAGGAGTCGGTCCTGTTGCAGAGCATCGCCCATTGGAGCCAACCCCATGCTTGAATACATCGCCGGCCAGCGCAGCAGCCTGACCGGTCTGCTACTGCCTTTGAGCGACCGCACCCTGGTGCTGCCCAATGTGGCGGTGGCCGAGCTGATCGGCCAGCGCACCTTCGCCTGCCAGGCGGGCGACCCGGCCTGGCACCTGGGCTGGATCGACTGGCGTCAGCAGCGCTTGCCGCTGATCGGCCTGGAGGCCGCCTGTGGCGGCGAGACCGTTTGTGGCGAGCGGGCACGGGTGGTGGTGCTCAACGCGCTGGGCGATACCGGCCTGCGCTACCTGGCGTTGCTACTGCAGGACATCCCACGCTCCTGCAAGCTGGACAGCCAGCTCAACTATGTGGATGTCCCCTTGGCGAGCCTGGAGCTGGCGGCGGTGCAGGTCGGCGAGCAGGTGGCGCGGGTACCTGACTTGGCGGCGCTGGAGCGCATGGTGCGTGACGCGGATCTTCACTAGCTTCAAGTTGTAAGCTTCAAGCGGCAAGCTAGCTGTGTCGGGGGCGTCCCCGTGCTTTGCTTGAGGCTTACAGCTTGAAACTTGAAGCTGTCAGGGAGGTCAGTGTTTGCATGTATTACGGTGAACGCTTCAACGCCTGGACGCACCTGGTCGGTGCCGTGCTGGCCTGTATCGGTGCCATCTGGCTGATCGTCGTGGCCGGATTGCAGGGCGATCCGTGGAAGATCGTCAGCTTTTCCATCTACGGCAGCACTCTACTGCTGCTCTACAGCATCTCAACGCTCTACCACAGCACCCGTGGGCGGGCGAAGGTGATCATGCGCAAGCTCGATCACTTGTCGATCTACCTGCTCATCGCCGGCAGCTACACGCCGTTCTGTCTGGTCAGCCTGCGCGGCCCCTGGGGCTGGAGCCTGTTCGGCGTGGTCTGGGGCCTGGCCTTGATCGGCATGCTCCAAGAGATCAAGCCGCGCTCCGAGGCGCGGGTGCTGTCGATCATCATCTATGCGGTGATGGGCTGGATCGTCCTGGTGGCGGTCAAGCCGTTGCTGCAGAGCCTGGGCGGCGCCGGCTTCGCCTGGCTGGCGGCCGGCGGTGCGTTCTACACCATCGGCATCCTGTTCTTCGCCTTCGACAGCCGCTTTCGCCATTGGCATGGCATCTGGCACCTGTTCGTCATCGCCGGCAGTCTCATGCACTTCGTCGCGGTGTTCTTCTACGTGCGTTAGAAGTCGCCCCACAGCTGCTGGGCCACCGACAGCGCCACGACCGGCGCGGTCTCGGTGCGCAGTACCCGTGGGCCAAGGCGTGCGGCGTGGAAGCCGGCGGCCTTGGCCTGGTCGACTTCGGCGTCGCTCAAGCCGCCTTCGGGGCCGATCAGGAATGCCAGGCGGCCGGGGTGTGCATGGCTGGTCAGCGGTTCAGCGACCGGGTGCAGCACCAGCTTGAGGTCGGCCTCGGTATCCTTGAGCCATTCGGCCAGGGTCACCGGCGGGTGGATCACCGGCAGCGTCGAGCGGCCGCACTGTTCGCACGCGCTGATCGCCACTTGCCGCCAATGGGCCAGGCGCTTGTCGGCGCGTTCGTCCTTCAGGCGCACTTCGCAGCGTTCGCTGACGATTGGCGTGATCGCGTTGGCGCCAAGCTCGGTGGCCTTCTGGATCGCCCAGTCCATCCGCTCGCCGCGGGACAGGCCCTGGCCCAGGTGGACATGCAATGGGGACTCGGCCTGGCCGGGCAAGGCCTGGTCCAGGGTGACGCGCACGGATTTCTTGCCGACGTCGAGCAACTGGCCACGAAACTCCTGGCCACTGCCGTCGAACAGTTGCACAGCGTCTCCGGGCGCCATGCGCAGCACGCGGCCAATGTAGTGGGCCTGGGCTTCGGGCAACTCGTGCTCGCCGAGGCTCAGGGGGGCGTCGATGAAGAAGCGGGACAGTCTCATGGCTTTGCTCAGGAAATGAAATGGACATCGTCCCCGTGGAAGTGGCGTTGGGCCGCTGCGATTTACTGGCGAATGCGAGGGGAAATCCTCGATCCGCATTCGCAGATGAACCCGCTTCCACAGGGGGCGAGGCGAGCCTCAGGGTTAGCCCGGATCGCGGAAGTCGGGGTGGAAGTTGGCCGGCACCGCCACGCTGACGCTGTCGCGGGTGGCGATGTCGATGCCTTCGCTGGCCACTTCGGCGAGGAAGTCGATCTGCTCCGGGGTGATCACGTAGGGCGGCAGGAAATACACCACGCTGCCCAGCGGTCGCAGCAGCGCGCCGCGGGTCAGGGCGTGTTCGAAGACCTTCAGGCCGCGCCGCTCCTGCCAGGGGTAGGCAGTCTTGCTGGTTTTGTCTTGGACCATCTCGATGGCCAGGGCCATACCGGTCTGGCGGATCTCGGCGACATGGGCGTGGTCGGCCAGGTGCGCAGTGGCGCTGGCCATGCGTGCCGACAGGGCCTTGTTGGCCTCGATCACGTTGTCTTGCTCGAAGATGTCCAGCGTCGCCAGGGCCGCGGCGCAGGCCAGCGGGTTACCCGTGTAGCTGTGCGAATGGAGGAACGCCCGCAGGGTCGGGTAATCGTCGTAGAACGCCTGGTAGACATCATCGGTGGTCAGGCAAGCGGCCAGCGGCAGGTATCCGCCGGTCAGGGCCTTGGATAGGCACAGGAAGTCCGGGCGGATCCCGGCCTGTTCGCAGGCGAACATCGTCCCTGTGCGGCCGAAGCCTACGGCGATTTCGTCGTGGATCAGGTGCACACCATAGCGGTCGCAGGCCTCGCGCAGCAGCTTGAGGTATACCGGGTGGTACATGCGCATTCCGCCAGCGCCCTGGATCAGCGGTTCGACGATCACGGCGGCGATGCTGGCGTGGTGCTCGGCCAGGGTCTGTTCCATGAGCGCGAACATGTTGCGTGAGTGCTCTTCCCAGCCCATGCCTTCGGGGCGCAGGTAGCAGTCCGGGCTCGGCACCTTGATGGTGTCGAGCAGCAACGCCTTGTAGGTCTCGGTGAACAGCGGCACGTCGCCCACCGACATGGCGGCGATGGTTTCTCCGTGATAGCTGTTGGTCAGGGTGACGAAGCGCTTCTTGTTCACCTGGCCTTTGTTCTGCCAGTAGTGGAAGCTCATCTTCAGCGCCACTTCGATGCACGACGAGCCGTTGTCGGCATAAAACACCCGGTCCAGCCCCGCCGGTGTCATGGCCACCAGGCGTTCGGACAGCTCGATTACCGGCTGGTGGCTGAAGCCGGCCAGGATCACGTGCTCGAGCTGATCGACCTGGTCCTTGATGCGCTGGTTGATGCGCGGATTGGCGTGGCCGAACACATTGACCCACCAGGAACTGACGGCGTCCAGGTAGCGCTTGCCTTCGAAGTCCTCCAGCCACACGCCTTCACCACGGCGGATCGGGATCAGCGGCAGCTGCTCGTGGTCTTTCATCTGGGTGCAGGGGTGCCAGAGGACCTTGAGGTCACGTTGCATCCACTGTTGGTTGAGGCCCATGGGCAGATCTCCTGGCGGGGCGTGCTGAGGCCGACAAGCCTAAGCAATGGGGCCGCGCAGGACAACCGACGCGCAGCGCGTGATTGCGTCGAAAATTAAATTTCCTGTGCTGGCAAGCACTTGATGTCACTACGCTGGCAGGGTCTGGAGACCTGACGTATTCTTAACGCATCTCGTCCCAGGGGCACTCTCCCCCTCTTTTCTGTCACTTCTGATCCGGAGTTCGCCAACATGGCTGCTGCTTGGGTGCGCCTGTGCGCGTTGGTATTGATTGGTGTCTCCAGCGGTGCCGCGCTGGCCAAGGACACGAGCCCCACGGCGATCGTCGTGGGTGGGGGCCTGGCAGGCCTGACCGCGGCCTATGAACTGCAGAACAAAGGCTGGCAGGTCACGCTGCTGGAGGCCAAGTCCGGCATGGGCGGCCGTTCGGGCCTGGCCACCAGCGAGTGGATCGGCAACGGCAAGAGCCAGCCGGTGCTCAACCAGTACCTGGACCGTTTCAAGCTTGAAACACTGCCCGCGCCTGAATTCGTACGCACCCCCGGCTACCTGATCGACGGCGAGTATTTCAGCGCCAGCGATCTGGCCACCAAGCAACCGGCCACCGCCGATGCGCTCAAGCGTTACGAGAAGACCCTCGATGATCTGGCCCGTTCGATCGAGGACCCGCTGAACCCGGCCGCCACCAGCACCTTGTTTGCCCTCGACCAGATGAACGTCTCCACCTGGCTGGACAAACTGCAACTGCCTGCCACGGCACGGCAATTGATCAACCAGCAGATCCGCACCCGTTACGACGAGCCGTCGCGTCTGTCGCTGCTCTATTTCGCCCAGCAGAACCGGGTCTACCGCGGTATCAGTGATCGTGACCTGCGCGCTGCCCGCCTGCCAGGCGGCAGCCCGGTGCTGGCGCAGGCCTTCGTCAAGCAACTCAAGACCATCAAGACCAGCTCGCCGGTCACCTCGATCGTCCAGGACAGCAAAGGCGTGACGGTCAAGGTCGGCAGCGTCGGCTACCAGGCCGATTATTTGGTCATGGCCGTGCCGCTGCGCGCCCTGGCGAAGATCCAGATGACTCCGGGGCTGGACAGCCAGCACCTGGCGGCCTTGAAAGGCACCAACTACGGTTGGCGCGACCAGATGATGCTCAAGTTCAAGAAACCCGTCTGGGAAAGCCGTGCGCGCATGTCCGGCGAAATCTTCAGCAATGCCGGCCTTGGCATGTTGTGGATCGAGCCGGCGCTCAAAGGCGGCGCGAATGTGGTGATCAACCTCTCGGGGGACAATGCCCGACTGCTGCAGGCCTTTGGCGACAAGCAGATGGTCGATCAGGTGCTGATTCGACTGCACGCGTTCTATCCGCAGGCCCGGGGCGCGTTTACCGGCTACGAAGTGCGCCGCTACAGCACCGACGCCGGTACTGGCGGCGCCTATCTGGCCTATGGCCCAGGCCAGATCAGCAAGTACTGGCGCCTGTGGGAGCGTCCGGTGCAACGCATAGCCTTCGCCGGCGAGCACACCGATGCACTCTACCCTGGCACCCTGGAAGGCGCGCTGCGCAGCGGCCAGCGTGCTGCCAGCCAGGTGCAGGACCTGGCGGCCGGCAAGTCGTTCGATCCGGCCAAGGCTGCACCGGTTGCCGCCGCCGCAGCGGGCGCGGTTGCCGCCAAGGACAAAGGTGGATTCTTCTCCAACCTGTTCGGCGGATCGTCCGGCAAGGCACCTGCCAAGGCGGACGCGGTGAAGGCAGAGGAAGCCAAGCAGGACAAGCCAGGCTTCTTCTCGCGCCTGTTCGGTGGCGGCGACAAGCCCCAGGCCAAAGCTGCACCGATCGCCAAGGCTGACGAGGTCGCACCGGTGGTAGCGCCGGAACCTGAGCCTGCCCCAGCGCCAGTGGCCAAGGAGGAGCCCGTCAAGCCAGCGGCGAGCAAGGTTGCACCTGCCAAGCCCGCCCAGGCCCACAAGCCGTCCGCCAAACAGGCCCACAAGCCCGCGCCGGTGAAAAAGACCACGGCCAAATCCGAGCCTGTGAAAAAACCACTGGCCAATACCCAGGCCAAGGCTGGCTGAGGACTCGGGCCCCTCGCGGTGAGCCGCTTCTTTTTGGGTAAACCCGCTCCCATTCGGATTGCGTTGTTTTAGGACATTGCAACCGATTGCGAGCGGGTTTACACAGCACTACGACAACCCGCCGCTGAACATCTATCGTTAATGTTTTCTTAATAGGAAACTTCCAAAATACCTATCGTATTTGTCGATAATCCCAAGCGAATTTTTCCGCTTTCTTTCGATACGTTACGCGTTAGTCTGTGCACAGCTTTCACGGAGAATCACGCCAACATGCAACTGCGCAACTCTGCTTCTCGCTACGGCCTGGTCAGTATCGTCATGCATTGGGGCGTGGCCCTGGCGGTCTTCGGGTTGTTCGGCCTCGGCCTGTGGATGGTCGGCCTGGACTACTACAGCCCCTGGCGCAAGTCCGCGCCCGATCTGCACAAGAGCATCGGCCTGGTGCTGTTGGCGGTGATGGTGCTGCGTGTACTTTGGCGTTTCGTCAGCCCGCCACCGCCGGCACCTGCCAACCATGGCGCATTCACCCGCCTGGCCGCGAAGCTTGGCCATGCGGTGCTGTACCTTGGGCTGTTCGCCGTGATGATTGCCGGGTACCTGATTTCCACCGCGGATGGGGTGGGCATCCCGGTATTCGACTGGTTCGAGGTTCCGGCGCTGGTCAGTGACCTGCCCGATCAGGCGGATACCGCCGGAGCCATTCACCTCTACCTGGCCTGGGGGCTGGTGATTTTTGCCATCCTGCATGCCTTGGCAGCTCTGAAACACCATTTCATCGACCGTGACGCGACCCTGAGCCGTATGCTGGGCCGCAAAGCTTGACTCTCTACCTCAATTGCATAGGAAGGAAGTAAGGATGTTCAAAAAGACTTTTGCCGCACTGGCGCTCGGTACCGCACTGCTCTCCGCCGGCCAGGCCATGGCTGCCGAGTACAAGATCGACAAGGAAGGCCAGCACGCGTTCGTCGACTGGAAGATCAGCCACCTGGGTTACAGCTTCATCCACGGTACCTTCAAGGACTTCGACGGCAACTTCACTTGGGACAGCGCCAAGCCTGAGGCCAGCAAGATCGCCGTCAATCTGAAGACCGCGAGCCTGTGGTCGAACCACGCCGAGCGTGACAAGCACATCGCCAGCGCTGACTTCCTGGACGTTAAGAAGTACCCGGAAGCCAAGTTCGTCTCCACCAGCGTCAAGTCGACCGGTGAAAAGACCGCTGACGTGACCGGCGATCTGACCATGCACGGCGTGACCAAACCTGTCACCTTCAAGGCAACCTTCAATGGCGAAGGCAAGGATCCATGGGGCGGCGAGCGTGCCGGCTTCAACGCCACCACCACGCTGAACCTGAACGACTTCGGCATCAAAGGCCCAGGCCCGTCCTCCCAGACCCTGGATCTGGACATCAGCGTCGAAGGCGTGAAGCAGAAGTAATTCGCTTTGTCCTGACGAAAAACGCCGCCCATTGGGCGGCGTTTTCGTTTGCGCGAGTGCTGGCTCAGCCCTTGCGGGTCAGCAAAGCAGGACGCTCACCGCGTGGGCGGCTCGGCAAGTCATCGAGTTGCTCCGGTGTCGGATAGCGATCGAGCTTGGACTCCTTGCGGATGATCACCGGCTGATGGGTTTCACGCGGGCTGCGAACGGCTGGCTCTTGGCGGGAGAAGTCGTCACGGCTCGAGGAGCGGTTGCGGCCGCCGCCATTATTGTCGCGGCGTGCACCGCCGTTGTTGTTGCGGGTGCGTTTCTCGCCGGAACCTTGCCCCTGGCTCTGACCTTGGCCTTTGCGCTGGCCGCCGCCATTGTTGCGTGGCTGGCCGCTGCCGTTGCGTTGGCCCTGCCCTTGGCCTTGACCCTGGCCGCCGCCTGGACGACGGTTACGGCCTTGGTTCTTGGCGTTTTGGTAGGGGCTGACGTAGTCGGCGCGGTTGCCGAAGTTGTCGATGTCGTCGTCCAGGAATTCTTCTGGATCACGGTCCACCGGAACCGACGGCATGCCGCTCTGGCCTTGGGCCGCTTGCTGCTGGCGGGGTTTCTTGTTGCGCGGCTTGCGCTGTTGCTGGGATTTCTCGCCGGACTTTTCCTGCTCGGCTGGCTTCTCGGAGGCGTGCTGCTTGGCCTTGCCTTTATCCTTGCCTTTGTCCTTGCGACCGCCGCTGCCGTCCTTGCTGCCTTCGGCGCGCTGCTGATTGCGGCCACCACGACCGTTGTTCTGCGGACGTTCGCGCACTTCCGGCTTCTCGGCTTCCACCTGGCTTGGGTCGAAGCCCATCAGGTCGCCGTCCGGGATCTTCTGCTTGGTGACCCGCTCGATGCTCTTGAGCAGTTTTTCTTCATCCGGCGCGACCATGGAGATGGCTTCGCCCGAACGGCCCGCTCGACCGGTACGGCCGATGCGGTGGACGTAGTCTTCCTCGACATTAGGCAGCTCGAAGTTGACCACGTGAGGCAGTTGGTCGATATCCAGGCCGCGGGCGGCGATATCGGTGGCGACCAGCACGCGCACGGTGTTGGCCTTGAAGTCGGCCAGGGCCTTGGTGCGGGCGTTCTGGCTCTTGTTGCCGTGAATCGCGGCAGCGCTCAGGCCGTGCTTTTCCAGGTACTCGGCCAGGCGGTTGGCGCCATGCTTGGTACGGGTGAATACCAGCACCTGCTCCCAGGCGCCGAGGGTGATCAGGTGGGCCAGCAGGGCACGCTTGTGGCTAGCCGGCAGGCGATAGACACGTTGCTCGATACGCTCGACCGTGGTGTTCGGCGGCGTGACTTCGATGCGCTCGGGGTTGTGCAGCAGCTTGTCGGCAAGGTCAGTGATGTCCTTGGAGAAGGTCGCCGAGAACAGCAGGTTCTGACGTTTGGCCGGCAGGCGGGAAAGGACTTTCTTGACGTCATGGATGAAGCCCATGTCGAGCATGCGGTCGGCTTCGTCGAGCACCAGGATTTCCACATGGGACAGGTCCACGCTGCCTTGGCCGGCCAGATCGAGCAGGCGGCCCGGGCAGGCGACCAGGACATCGACGCCCTTGGCCATGGCCTGGATCTGCGGATTCATGCCGACGCCGCCAAAGATGCAGGCGCTGATCAGGTTCAGATCACGGGCATAAACCTTGAAGCTGTCGTGTACCTGAGCTGCCAGCTCGCGGGTCGGGGTCAGCACCAGTACGCGAGGCTGACGCGGGCCGTGGCGCTGGGACTTGTCAGGGTGGCCACCGGGAAACAGACGCTCGAGGATCGGCAGTGCAAAACCGCCGGTTTTACCAGTACCTGTCTGGGCAGCGACCATCAGGTCGCGACCTTGCAACACGGCGGGAATGGCCCGCTGTTGCACCGGAGTGGGCTGGGTATAGCCCGCAGCCTCGATAGCGCGGACAAGAGCCTCGGAGAGACCGAGGGAAGCAAAGGACATGGGCAATCCTGTTCTCGTGGGGGCTGGGCCCGATGGGATGATCTGCCTGGCGCGACGGGCATCGGCGAGATGCGATCGCGTCCGGTCCAGCTGGGCATTCACTGCGCATCCGGGAGGCGGCGGGCGGCACTGGGTGCGTTGCCGACGGGTCGAGATGCCTGTTGCGAGGCCGAGCGTCCGGGCGTGAGCCGGGCGGGAAGGCCCGAGTATAACAGAGCTATCGCGCTCTGCTGTGTTCGTGCTGCTCAACGGCGTCAGGAATATTGCCGAGGTCGCTGTCGTAACGGGCATTGATGGCCGCATACGCAGGGTCTTGCTTGAAGCGTCGCAGCTCGTCGGCGAACGCCTGTGCCAAGCGTTCCCTTCCGGGTTTGTTCGCAAGTCCCAGGTATTGAGGGTGTCGGCTGATTACCAAGGGTAGCTCCTGAACCTGTCCCTCGAGCCCCAATTGCCGCCGCAACAGGCGCCCCGCACGGCGGTCTGTCACCAGTAGATCGATGCGCCCGAGCATCAACTTGCCGAAATTCGCCTCATGGGTGGGCGCCGGCTCTCGACGAAACAGGAAGGACTCGCTGAACGCCCGGCTGTAGGTGTAGCCCGGCGAGGTCCCTACGGTAAGGCCCGCAAGGTCTTTCAGGCGTTCGATGGCGTGAGGCCTGGCGTCGGCCTGGAACAGCACGAACTCAACCTCCGAGAGTGCCTCGTCCGGGTAGACCATGAACGGTTTGCGCGAATCGACCTGGAAGATGTCCAGCACACCGTCGGCCGCACCTTGCTCCACCATGGCGAGACAGCGTTTCCAGGGCAGCAGTTGCCAGTCGACATCGATGCCGAGTCGCTTGAGCACTTCGTTGGCGACTTCGTAGTCGATGCCTTTGGGCTGGCCTTCGTGCCAGTAGATATAGGGCGCCCAGTCATCGCTAACCAAGCGCAGGCGCTCCGCCTTGGCAAACGGGCTCAGGCAGACGAGCAGCAGGGCGCAAAGAAGGGGGGTTAAGTCAGGCATGGCGGCAGCGTACGTCCAATGTGTGTCCGAGGCCAGTGAAGCCTGTCGTCAGCCTTTGTCAGGCTTGAGCAGATGATCCCGCACGTCCTGATACTTGCTCCCCAAAGACAGACGTAAGCCAGGGTGGTGCAACAATTGGTGCAGTTGTTCGCTGTTCAGGCGCCCTTGGCGTTGCTGAAGATTTTCCAGTGCCTTGTCCCACCAGGCGAAGGTACAGGCCCGATCGAATTCGTTGGCATAGGGGTAGCAGCCGTACAGCAACTCCCGAGCAAATTGGCGTTGGTGGCGGGGCAGTGTCAGGCTCAGGGCCTTGTATCCCAGGCGATGCAAGGTGGGCGGTTTTGGCAGGCGGTCGTTGACCAGGGCTACGTCGGCCAGGGCGGCCTCGCCCAGAGGGTCATCCCCGTGCTTGTGCAACCAGGCCTGGATCTTGGCGCGGAACAGGTCCTTGCGGCTCCAGTAGTGGTGGATGACGTCGGTGCAGTCGGTCAGCGTCAGCGTGCGATAGGCCGCCACGGCCAGACAGAACTCTTCGAGGGTATAGGCGTTGGGGACGATGGGGTGGAACTCGTCCATCAGCGCGATCGATTGGTCGAGTGCTCCTGAATCCTCTGCCGCAAGGCCGATGACGCCGGAGTTGACCAGGTTCATGTGGTCATCCGCCAGGCCGCGCGCGTGCAGGATGTTGCGCAGGCCTTGGTACAGGTCGGTGTTCGGGTTTTCGCCATAGCGTGCGCAGATGGCGTTGCACAGCAGATGGCCGGGCTTGACGCGACGCAGCAGTTCCATCGGCGATTGGCGGAAGAACGTGTCGGTGTCGATCAGCACCGCCTGGGAATGCTGCTCGAGGGCCTGGCGTAACAGAACATGCTTGCTGCGAAAATGGTAGCCATGGGGTTGGGCCCAGGCCGCGCGCGTGGCATCGCAGATAAGGTGAACGGTGACCGGGAGTTTCGCGTAGGGCGCGGGGTCGTCGGTATGGACCTGGATGTCCAGGGCTTGGCTGCCGGACTCTTTCAGCTGGGCGAGGGCGCTGATGATGCTGAAGCAAGCTTCCTGATGGTAGGTCTTTGCACCGAACGCTAGATAGATGAGCTGAGGTGCCGAGGAAGGCAAAGGCTGCATGGGCGGCTCGCTAACAGGTCTAAGGCTGGATGAAAGGTTTTAGCCTAATACCTAAGCCTTAAAGCTGCCTTAAGGACCTGTTAGCGAAATATGTCAGCGCGGCAGCTTCAGGTTGTTCCAGATCGCCAGGCTCGGCTCGGCCTGGTTCAACGTGTAGAAGTGCAGGCCCGGTGCGCCGCCTTGGAGCAACTGCTCGCACATGCGGGTGATCACCTCTTCGCCGAACGCCTGGATGCTGGCGGTGTCGTCGCCATAGGCTTCCAGCTGCTTACGAATCCAGCGGGGGATCTCAGCACCGCAGGCGTCGGAGAAGCGCGCCAGCTTGCTGTAGTTGGTGATCGGCATGATGCCGGGCACGACCGGGATGTCCACACCCATCTTCTGCACGCGCTCTACGAAATAGAAGTAGCTCTCGGCATTGAAGAAGTACTGGGTGATGGCGCTGTTTGCACCGGCCTTGACCTTGTGCACGAAGTTGGTGAGATCGGACTCGAAATTGCGCGCCTGAGGGTGCATCTCCGGGTAGGCCGCGACTTCCAGATGGAAGTGATCGCCGCTTTCCTGGCGGATGAACTCGACCAGGTCGCTGGCATAGCGCAGCTCGCCATAGGCCATGCCCATGCCAGACGGGAGGTCGCCGCGCAGGGCAACGATGCGCTTGATGCCTGCTGCCTTGTACTGGGCGATCAGGGCGCGCAGCTCTTCCTTGCTGTCACCGACGCAAGACAAGTGTGGCGCGGCAGGAATCTTCACTTCGCTTTCCAGCTGCAGCACCGTGTTCAGGGTGCGATCGCGGGTGGAACCACCGGCACCGTAGGTGCAGGAGAAGAAATCGGGGTTGTAGCCCGCCAGCTGGCGAGCGACCGCCATCAGCTTTTCATGGCCGGCATCGGTCTTGGTGGGGAAAAACTCGAAACTGTAGCGGCGTTCTTGTGACATCACTCGTTCCTCGTGCAGCCCGCCTCACGCGGCAAGCTGCAAGTAAAAGCCAGATCGGTGATGGCCGATCTGGCTTGGCATCGTTCAAGATTCCTTAGCCTGGGCTTCAAGCGGCATCGGCGCGCTCTGCCGCTGCTTGCCGCTTGAAGCTTGCCGCTTAGTAGCGGTAGGTGTCCGGCTTGAACGGGCCTTCGACGGTCACGCCGATATATTCGGCCTGCTGCGGGGTCAGCTGGGTGACCACGCCGCCGAAGCCGCGGACCATTTCCAGGGCCACTTCTTCGTCGAGTTTCTTGGGCAGTACTTCCACGGTCAAGCGCTCGGCCTTTTGTGCGGCAGGCAGTTGGGCGAACTTCTGCTCGAACAGGAAGATCTG
This sequence comes from Pseudomonas guariconensis, assembly GCF_900102675.1. Lineage (GTDB taxonomy): Bacteria > Pseudomonadota > Gammaproteobacteria > Pseudomonadales > Pseudomonadaceae > Aquipseudomonas > Aquipseudomonas guariconensis. The sequence continues at coordinate 220,915 of NZ_FMYX01000002.1, read as the reverse complement.
GGCCAGCACCTGGTTGGCAAACGAGCCGTCCATGATGCGGCTTGGGTGGCCAGTGGCGTTGCCCAGGTTCACCAGGCGGCCCTCGGCCAGCAGGATCAGGTAGTCGTCGTTCTGCGGATCGAAGGTGCCAGCGCCGGTACGGTGGATCTTGTGAACCTGCGGCTTGACCTCTTCCCATGCCCAGTTCTTGCGCATGAAGGCGGTGTCGATCTCGTTGTCGAAGTGACCGATGTTGCAGACAACGGCGCGCTTCTTCAGGGCCTTGAGCATGTTGGCGTCGCAGACGTTGACGTTACCGGTGGTGGTGACGATCAGGTCGATGCGGCCCAGCAGGTCTTTGTTGATGCCGGCCTCGGTGCCGGTGTTGATACCGTCCTTGAACGGCGAGACGACTTCGAAGCCGTCCATGCAGGCCTGCATGGCACAGATCGGGTCGACTTCGGTGACCTTGACGATCATGCCTTCCTGACGCAGGGACTGGGCCGAGCCCTTGCCCACGTCTCCGTAGCCGATCACCAGGGCTTGCTTGCCCGACAGCAGGTGGTCGGTACCACGCTTGATGGCATCGTTGAGGCTGTGACGGCAACCGTATTTGTTGTCGTTCTTGCTCTTGGTGACCGAGTCGTTGACGTTGATCGCCGGAACTTTCAGCTCGCCTTTGGCCAGCATGTCCAGCAGACGGTGCACGCCAGTGGTAGTTTCTTCGGTGATGCCATGGATCTTCTCCAGCATCGCCGGGTACTTCTTGTGCAGGATTTCGGTCAGGTCACCGCCGTCGTCCAGAACCATGTTGGCGTCCCATGGCTGACCGTCCTTGAGGATGGTCTGCTCGATGCACCATTCGTACTCCTGCTCGGTCTCGCCCTTCCAGGCGAAAACCGGAATGCCGGCGGCGGCGATGGCGGCAGCGGCCTGGTCCTGGGTCGAGAAGATGTTGCACGACGACCAGCGCACCTCGGCACCCAGGGCGACCAGGGTCTCGATCAGCACGGCGGTCTGGATGGTCATGTGGATGCAGCCCAGGATCTTGGCGCCTTTGAGCGGTTGCTCAGCCTGGTACTTGCGACGCAGGCCCATCAGCGCGGGCATTTCCGATTCGGCGATGATGACTTCCTTGCGGCCCCAGTCGGCCAGGGAAATGTCGGCGACCTTGAAGTCGGAAAAACCTGCAGGCGTGTTTACAGCGCTCATCGAGAGCCTCCATTCGTAGTGTGCGAATGGGCGCCGTTGTGCGTTAGGCGTCCGCAGTGCGGACAACGCCCCAACCGAGCCTGACAGGCCGAGCCTGCTGCAGCGCCCCTCGGATGGGTGGCGGGATGGCCCCCGCGGCGGGTGGCCATGTGAATCGGCAGGGATTATAGCCGTGGCGTCGTGCCACGCCCAAGGTTTTCTGTCGCTTAATCGAGACGATAGTCGATGTTCAATGGAGAGGTGCCAAAGGCTCTGCCATCATTACCCTACGTTAGCCAAGCAGGTCAGGAGTACCGATGAATTTCCACACCCGCAAATGGGTAAAACCCGAAGACCTCAATCCCAACGGCACCCTGTTCGGTGGCAGCTTGCTGCGCTGGATCGACGAAGAGGCGGCGATCTACGCCATCGTCCAGTTGGGCAACCAGCGCGTGGTCACCAAGTACATGTCGGAAATCAACTTTGTCAGTGCCTCGCGTCAGGGCGACATCATCGAGCTGGGCATTACCGCCACCGAGTTCGGCCGTACGTCCATCACTCTCAAGTGTGAAGTGCGCAACAAGATCACCCGTAAAAGCATCCTGACCGTCGACAAGATGGTCTTCGTCAACCTGGGCGAGGACGGCCTGCCGGCCCCCCATGGGCGAACCGAGATCAAGTACATCCAGGACCAGTTCCCCGATACCGCGGTGGAATGACATCGGGGGCCGCGAAAGCAGCCCCAAAAGCCTCAAGGCTGTGCAGTAACCCCGCGCACCACCCGCCCGATGCTCAACCCCTGCACCAGGATCGAAGACAGCACCACGATGTAGGTGATCGACAGCAGCAGGTCACGCTCGGCGCCAGCGGGCAGCGACAGCGCCAGGGCCACCGACACTCCGCCGCGCAAACCTCCCCAGGTCAGTACGCGGACAGTCCCCTTGGGCACGCTGCGCCAGCGGCGCAGCAATACGATCGCAGGCGCCACGGTCAGCAGGCGCGACAGCAGCACTGCCACGGCCAGCACGCTCCCGGCGGCCAGGTGCAGCCAGTTGAACGGCAGTAGTAACAATTCCAGGCCGATCAGGGCGAACAGCAGGGCATTGAGCATGTCGTCGATCAATTCCCAGAAACCGTCCATGTAGCGACGGGTCATGTCGTTCATCGCTAGGTTACGCCCCAGGTTGCCGATGATCAGGCCGGCCACCACCATTGCGATCGGCGCCGACACATGCAGCTCGTAGCACATGGCCGAGCCGCCGATCACCAATGCCAGGGTCAGCATCACCTCGACCTGGTACTGCTCGACGCTCTTGATCATGCGATAGGTGGCGTAACCAATCACACCGCCAAAGGCGATCCCGCCAATGGCTTCTCGGGCGAACAGCAAGGCGGTGTCGGCAAAGCTTGGCGCCTCGCCGAGCTGGACGATGCCCAGCAGGACGGTGAATACCACCACCGCCGTGCCGTCATTGAACAGCGACTCGCCCACGATCGTAGTCTTGAGTGGCTTGGAGGCATTGGCGGTACGCAGTGCGCCGAGTACGGCGATCGGGTCGGTGGGGGAGATCAGCGCGCCGAACAGCAGGCAGTAGATCAGCGGCACGTTCCAACCGAACATCGAGAAAACCCAATGGGCCAGATAGCCGATGACCAGCGTGGCGATCAGTACTCCGAAGGTGGCCAGCAGGCCGATCGGCCAGCGGTAGCTGCGCAAATCGGCGAGGTTGACGTGCAGCGCGCCGGCGAACAGCAGGAACGACAGCATCCAGTGCATCAACAGGTCGTTGAAATCGATCTGGTTCATCAGCCCCTCGACGCGCGCTTCCAGGCCGGGGAAGCCGATCAGGCTCAGGCCTTGCAGGATCAAGGAGAACAGCAGGGCGGTGACCATCACGCCGATGGCCGGCGGCAGGCCGATGAAGCGGTAATTGACGTAGGTGAGGAGGGTGGTCAGGCAGATAAAAGCGGCAACAAGTTCAAGCATCCGAAATCCTGTGACAGTGGCTTCCAAGTCGTTACCCGAAATGCTCGGGCAGTTCTTTGATGGTCTGGTGAGCGTTTCGGGACACACCTTATGACCCGATCCGAAAGATTCGTTCCGCCGGACAGGGCGCTGATTCCTACATTAGGGCTGGAAATCGATATAGTGTCGGACAATCAGGCCAACGAGGGCCTGGACTCTGTGCAAGGACCCTCCCGTGTTGGCAACTTCGCTGGTTTTGGTCGCGGCCCTGCTCCACGCGACTTGGAATACCCTGATCAAATTCAGTGGCGAGCGTTTGCTGGTGATTGCCAGCATGGACCTGGTAGCCCTCGCCTTCGCCGTGGCGGCGGTGGCGTTCGTAGACATTCCTCCGGCGCACATCTGGCCTTGGTTGCTCGCATCGGCGCTGGCCGAGCAGCTGTACCGCTTTTTGTTGATCCAGGCGTATCGGGTTGGCGATCTGGGGCTGGTCTATCCTCTGATGCGCGGCCTGTCGCCCTTGGTGGTGCTGGGGCTGACGCTGGCCTTTGCCGGAGAATCGCTCAGCGACAAGCAGATCATTGGCATCCTGCTGATTCCGTGCGGCATGGCCTGCCTGCTCTGGCAGGGCGGCGGCGGGGATCGGCTGCCGTGGTCGATGCTGCCAGTGGTCGCGCTGATCGGTCTGTGCATCGGTTGCTACACCTGGTTCGACGGCAGGGCCGTGCAAATCTGGGGCAAGCCGTTGGATTACCTGGTGTGGTTGACCTTGCTCAGTGCTTGGCCGTTTCCGTTGCTGGCAAGCGTGGCGCGGCGGGCGCCGTTCGTGTTGTTCTGGCGCACCCAGTGGCGCCTGGGGTTGGCGGTGGGGTTGTGCGTGTTGTTGAGCTATGCCCTGGTGCTATGGGCCATGCACCTGGGGTCGGTTGCCGAAGCGGCGGCATTGCGGGAGCTGAGCGTGATCCTCGTGGTGCTGCTGGGCATGCGCTACCTCAAAGAACCTTTTGGCGGGCCAAGACTCCTAGCTTGCGGGCTGGTCCTGGCTGGCATGCTGGTGATGAAGCTCTGAAACCGATCATTTGAACAAGGAGTCCTTTCCATGACCGTTGCCCTGTGGTGCATCCTGATTGCCATGATCCTGCCGCCGCTGTGTGGGTTGACGGCGAAACTGAGCAGTGGCCGTTTCGGCTTGCGTGAAAACCACGATCCGCGCGCCTTCCTCGATACCTTGTCGGGCCTGCCACGCCGTGCCCATGCCGCCCAGCAGAACGGCTTCGAGGCCTTTCCCGCTTTTGCTGCCGCGGTGCTCGTTGCCGATATCGTCGGTAACGCGGAGCAGGTGACGCAGGATGTACTGGCGGTGCTGTACATCACCAGTCGCCTACTCTTCATCATCTGCTACCTGGCCGACCTGGCCATCCTGCGTTCACTGGTGTGGTTTGCCGGGCTGGCGCTGATCATTGCGTTTTTCGTGGTTTCCATCTGAAAGCGTGTCGCGCTCTTCGCGGTTAAACCCGCTCCCCCATGGCACTGTGGGTCTTGAGGTCTGTGCAGGCTTGTGGGAGCGGGTTCCGCCGCGAAGCATCCAACCCTGATCAAGGGACTTTCGGCACCTCAGGCAGCGCCGCGCCCTTGGGCCACAGCATCCAGATCTGCCCTGGCTGCTTCATGTTCCCTGCCAGTTCGCCGGCCTGCGGGCCAGTTCCCCAGAACAGGTCTGCGCGGACCTCGCCGGTGATGGCGCCGCCGGTGTCCTGGGCGCCCACCGGACGCACCACCGGGCTACCATCCGGACGGGTAGTGGACAGCCACAGCAGGCTGCCCAGGGGGATCACCTTGCGATCGATGGCGACGCTGTAACCGGCGGTCAACGGCACGTTCAACGAGCCGCGCGGGCCTTCATTGCTGTCTGGACGGGTGCCAAAGAATACGTAGCTGGGGTTGCTTGCCAGCAGCTCGGGAACCCGCTGCGGGTTGGCCTGGGCCCAGGCGTGAATGCTGCCCATGGTCACGTCTTCTTTCTTCAACTGGCCTTGCTCCACCAGCCAGCGACCGATGGGACGGTAGGGATGGCCGTTCTGGTCGGCGTAGCCCAGGCGCAGTTGGCGTCCGTCTTCTAGCTGAATGCGCCCGGAGCCCTGGATCTGCAGGAATTGCAGGTCCATCGGATCGGTCAGCCAGGCCAGTACCGGCGCTTTCACGCCGTCGCGGTTGATCACTTCAGCGGTGTCGTAGGGCTTGAGCACGCGGCCATCGAGGCGCCCGCGCAGGCGTTTGCCTTTTAGTTCCGGGTAGATGCTGGCCAAGTCGACCACGATCATGTCTTCGGGAATACCGTACACCGGCACGTGGGCGGTCTCGGTACGGCTGAGGCTTCCGGGGTAAACCGGTTCGTAGTAACCGGTGATCAGGCCGTGGGCGTTGTTCTGCGCTGAACGCAGGCCGTAGACCGACAGGTTCTGCTGTAGGAAGGCACGGATCTGGGCGGCGTCTTCAGGCATGCGGGCCGCGGCCTCGCAGGTAGCGGCCCAGACCGGGTCACGCTTGAGCTTTTCGCATCCATTGCGCCAGGCCTGGAAACCGGCCAACAGGTCGTCGTCGCTGACGCTTGGCAGGTCTTGCCAGGTGGCCGGGGCGTAGGTCGCCACGGCGTGGGGTTCGGGTTTGGCATTCTCGCCGCCGTTGCAACCGGCCAGCAGGGCCAGGGTGGGAAGCGCCCAGGCAAGGTGGCGCAGAGCAGATCTCATGGTTGAATCCTTGAATGGGCGGCCTGTACGGCTGCCCATGTTTTTCGTGGGGGTATTGGTCTTTGTCGAGCAGGCGAGGATACTGTCGGCCCTTTCCCTCTGCCAATGTGACCGTGATGTTGAAATGTTTCACCGTTCTGCTGTTGGTCGGCCTGTCCCTGGCGGCCTGTGACCGTGTCGATCCTAACTCACCACTGGGTCAGCGCAAGGCGATCTTCAAGCAAATGCTCAAGACCAGCGAGGATATGGGCGGCATGCTGCGGGGTCGATTACCGTTTGACGGCGCCCGGTTCGCCGAGGGTGCGGTGAAGCTCGATGGTCTGTCCCGCGAGCCGTGGCAGCATTTTCCGCAGGTCAAGGATGAAGGTGACAGCAGCGCGCGGCCTGAGGTGTGGGAGCGTCAGGCGCGTTTCCAGGATTTGGCTCGGCAATTGGAAGGGGTGACGGGCGAGCTCGTCAGCGTGACCCGTGACCAGCCACTGGAGGCGGCAAGCCTGAAGGCGCCAATGGACAAGGTCGAGGCCGCATGCAAGGCCTGCCACACGGAATTTCGCAATCATTGATTGCCCGCATGGCCGGGCTTGAGGCTGCTTCCCGCAATGCCTGCGGGAAACTGCGAAGGGCCGCGCAACGGCCCCGATATGCAGGGGCACAACTACCGTGCATTGCCCCTCTCAGCGGTAGCCCAGGGAGCCGATGTCACTTGTCCAGCTCCAGCTCGGCCTGCTTGAGTTCAGCCTGGGACTCTGCAAGCTTGCGCTCGCGCTTGGCGATCTTGTCCTTGTCGCCCTTGGCATGAGCCTCGGCGAGGTCTGCCTTGCGTTCGGCCACTTCCGCCTTGGCCTCGGCGACCTTGGCTTCACGCTCGTGTTTCAGGCCGGCATCGGTGCAGTGGGCGGCGTTTTCCTTCAAGGCTTTTTCCAGGCCACGGATCTGACCCCAATTGTTGTGCTTGCGGGCGTATTCGAGCTGGTTCTCGATGGCGCTGCGTTTGGCCGCGCAACCGGTCAGGCCTGGGGTGGGCTGCGCTGCCTGCGCAGTGCCAGCGGCCAGGCCGAGGATGGCCAGAATTGTCAGGGCGGAACGGGCTTTCATGAACACTTCCTTCAATAGCAACAAAATTTGTAGGGGATAGTGCCTACAACCGTTTGCCGAGTGAACCCTGGAAACGGGTGCTACATCGCTTTCAGAAAAACCCTACTCCGGCGTGACTGACTCAGCGCTCCAGTCCATCGACGGCTTCTTGCAGCTCCTTCTTGGCCTCGGCGAGCTTTTCCTTGCGCTTGTTGATCTTCTCCGGGTCGCCTTTCTTCATGGCCTTGTCCAGGTCCTTGGTGCGCTGGTTCACTTCGTGGCGGGCCTCGAGGACCTTCTGCTCACGCTCCTTGCGCAGGCTGGAATCGGTGCAGTGTTCGGTGACTTCGGCCAGGGCCTTTTCCAGGCCGGCCTGCTGCTCGCTGTTGCCATGGCTGCGCGCTTGTTCGAGCTGTTCGCTGATAGCCTGGCGCTTGGCCGCGCAGCCGGTCAGCCCAGGCTGCTCTTCGGCGGCCAGCAGAGGGCTGGCGGCGATGCTGAGCAAGGCGGACAGTGCAAGAGACGAAAGCAATTTCATCGGGGACTCCATTCGAAGGCAGGACAGCGGAAAACGAAATGCTGCCCTGATCTGACGAAATTAGAAACCCTGGATTGCGTGTGCGCGCAATTGCATGGCCAGCAGGGCCAGCGTTTCATCCGTGAAGAACGCCTCCAGTTGCGCGGCGCGTCCAGGGCCGATACCGGGCTCGGCCAGCCATTGTTCACGGCGCTTGGCCGCGAGGGTCTGCCAATCCGGTCCCAGTGGGAGGTTGCGCGGAGCCGGGACACCGAGGGCCCGCAACCAGCGCTCGAACGGTTGCTGCCGAGCATTGGCAAAGGCTTGCAGCAACTGCTCTGCACGCGCCGTGCCGATGCCCGATATGCGCTGCAGGTCGTCGCGCTCCAAGGCCAGCCAGTCATGCAGGCTGCTCACGGCCCCGCTTTCCACCAGGCGCGCCCAGGTGGCGGAGCCAAGGTTGGGCATCTGCAAACCCTGGCGGCCGCTCAACCAGGCCAGGCGGGCGAGGAACTGCTCCTTGCAGGTGTCGTCGGGCCGCCAGCAACTGAGTGGATGGTGCTGTGTGGCGTCCGGCGGCGTCACGGGCTCCCGGTGCGTCGAGCGGTGCACCACGCTTTCCAGTCGCGGCACGGTCAGCCCGGCCAGGGTGATCGCCACTTGGTCACCAGGGCGTATGTCCAGCCGCTGCCAGCGGGCCAGCGAACCGAGGCTGACCAGGCTGATGCGGCGGTCATCCAATACGACCGGGTGCAGGTGCAGCATGGGCGTGATGCGACCGGTCCGTCCTACCCGAAAGCGCACCTCGCGCACCTCGGCCAGGGCTTGTTGGAATGGGTACTTCCAGGCCGCTATCCAAGAGGGCGGCTTGGCCCGCCAGCGTTTGGCCGGGGGCCGACTGTCCTGGCGCAGAATCACGCCATCGGTCGCGAAGGGCAGGGCTGAGCGGTACCAATGCTGGCGCCAGTGCGAGGCTTGGTCGAAGGTCTCGATGGCGACGCTGTAGCGCTGGCTATCGGCAAAGCCGAGCTGCGCCAGCCGTGACAGGCGGTCGGCCTGACGGGGCGGCCCATCGGGCCAATCCCAAACGAACAGACCGATGCCGCCACCTTGGGCATCATCCAGGCTCTTGCGCGCCAGGAGGCCTGCCACCGTACCGCGGGCGTTGGCGCTGCCGGCCAGAGCTTGCGTGTGATTGTCCCGACGCCAGTAGAGTTCGCCCTGCAGCACGAGGTCGATCGGCTCCGGCAGTTGCCGAGTGATGCCGCTCAGGTGGGGAATATGGCGACTCCAATCATGTCCCAGAAGGCCATCACCGCGGCTGAGCAACTGCACCAAGCGCCCTTCGCGGTACACCAACGACGCTGCGACGCCATCCACCTTCGGTTGTATCCAGACATCGCGCTTGCCTTGCAGCCAAGCTACCACTGCCTGTTCATCGGCCAGTTTGATCACGCCGGTGTGAGGTATCGGGTGAGGTAGGGCGCCGCGGGCGCTGGCCAGCGGCTCATCGCTGCCTGGCAGGTCGAAGCAGATTTGCAACGCGTGCAGGCGCTGCCGGCTCTGGTCGTAGAGTTCGTCCGCCACGGGTGAATGGCCTTGGCGGTGGTACTGGTCGTCCCAGGTGGCCAGGGTTTCGCGCAGTCGGGTGATTTCCTCGTGGGCACGGGCCGGGGGCCAGGATGGACAGACGTCGGCTTGACTGACGATCGGCAGAAGTATGAGCAATGCAGCGATGAGCATTGGGGGCATGGCCAGCATCCTTGCTTGGCAGGAGGGAATGCTCAGCCTAGGCAATCGCAGGCCAGGGCGGCGGGCGGAGTTGTCAGTCGATATGTCACGAAAAAGCCCCTGCCGATCACTCGGCAGGGGCTTTTCCTTGCAACCTGTAGCGTGCGGCCTGCAATCAGCCGCTTACCCTTACAGGCCGGCTGCGGCGCGCAGGGCGTCGACGCGGTCGGTGCGTTCCCAGGTGAAGGTGGTGAAGGTGTCGTTGCCGACGGTCTTCTGCTGTGGGATACGGCCGAAGTGACCATAGGCAGCGGTTTCCTGGTACATCGGGTGCAGCAGGTCGAGCATGGTGGTGATGGCGTACGGGCGCAGGTCGAAGCACTCGCGGACCAATTGTACGATCTTGTCGTCGGCGATCTTGCCGGTGCCGAAGGTGTTGATCGAAATGGAGGTCGGCTGGGCCACGCCGATGGCGTAGGACACCTGGATCTCGCAACGGTCGGCCAGGCCTGCGGCAACGATGTTCTTGGCCACGTAGCGGCCGGCGTAGGCTGCCGAGCGGTCGACTTTGGACGGGTCCTTTCCGGAGAACGCGCCGCCACCGTGACGCGCCATGCCGCCGTAGGAGTCGACGATGATCTTGCGACCGGTCAGGCCGCAGTCGCCCACTGGGCCACCAATGATGAAGTTGCCGGTCGGGTTGATGTGGAACTGGGTGTCCTTGTGCAGCAGTTCGGCAGGCAGGGTGTGCTTGACGATCAGCTCCATGACGGCTTCACGCAGATCTTTGTAGGAGACTTCCGGGTTGTGCTGGGTCGACAGGACCACGGCATCGATACCCACGACCTTGCCGTTTTCGTAACGGCAGGTGACCTGAGACTTGGCGTCCGGACGCAGCCACGGCAGCAGGCCGGACTTGCGCGCTTCGGCCTGGCGCTCGACCAGGCGATGGGAGAAGCAGATCGGGGCAGGCATCAGGACGTCGGTTTCGTTGCTGGCGTAGCCGAACATCAGGCCCTGGTCGCCCGCACCCTGGTCTTCCGGCTTGGAGCGGTCGACGCCCTGGGCGATGTCCACCGACTGTTTGCCGATGATGTTCATCACGGCGCAGGTCGCGCCGTCGAAGCCGACGTCGGAGCTGTTGTAGCCGATGTCGATGATGACTTTGCGCACCAACTCCTCCAGGTCGACCCAGGCGGAGGTGGTCACTTCACCGGCAATGATGGCGACACCGGTCTTGACCAGGGTTTCGCAAGCAACGCGGGCGTATTTGTCCTGGGCGATGATTGCATCAAGGACCGCGTCCGAAATCTGGTCGGCGATCTTGTCCGGATGCCCTTCGGACACGGACTCGGAAGTGAAAAGGGAGTATTCGCTCATCTCGACGGGTTCCTAAAAATTTACCGATGGTGAGTGTCGCCAGTCGTCCGCTGGAAATGGCGGACCTGAATCTGGAAACCGTTACGCAAGCCCACATAGAGGCTGTCCCCGGGTACTAGCCCCGCTACCCGGGCCCAACGGGCCAGGTCTTCCTGCTCGAAGCCCAACCAGAGATCGCCGCAGGCTTCCCGCGCCCAGCTCTGATCATGGCTGCACAGCTCGGTGACCAGCAGGCTGCCGCCCGCTTTCACCCGTTTGGCCAGCAGGCGCAGGGCCAGGGCCGGGTCGCTGAAATGGTGCAACACCATGTTCAGCACTACGCAGTCGGCTTCCACATCCGTTGCACCCAGTGCATCGGCCAACTGCAGGTTTACATTATCCAGCCCTTCGCGCTCGCAGACCTGGCGGGCCAATTCGAGCATGGTCGAGCTGTTGTCCAGGGCCGTGACCTGATTGAAGCGCCGTGCCAGGTCCGGCAGGAAGCCGCCATCGCCTGGACCGACTTCCAGCGCGCTGGCCTCGGGGCCGAAACTCAGGTTGTCGAGCAGAGCCAGCAGGCTGTCGCGGTACTGCGGCAGGCCGGCGATCAGGTCTTGCTGGGCGCGAAACTTTTCTTCCACGCGCAGGAAAAAGTCCTGGCTGGTGGCGGCGCGGCGTTGTTGCACCTGGGCGATACGGGCCTGCACGTCCTGCGTCAGGGCCAGGCCGTCCACCTCTTCGAGCAGGGCTGCGTGCAGGCGACCGCCCAAGCGCAGGCTGTCGGGCAAGGCGCGGCGGTAGAAGATCGCATTGCCCTCGCGGCGCGTGGCCACCAGTTCAGCCTGGGCCAGTACCTTGAGGTGATGGCTCATGCCCGATTGGCCGATGTCGAAAATCTGTGCGAGCTCCAGCACGCCAAACGAGTCGCTGGCCAGCGCGCGCAGCACGTTCAGGCGCAGCGGGTCGCCGCCGGCCTTGCACAGGGCGGCCAGCTCGTCGCTGCGTTGAGGGGTGATGGGCGCGCTTTGGTTCATGAGGCGGCAGTCTAGACAGGGGATGCTGTCGTAGCAATAGCAATATCAAAAAGTTTTGATATTGGCGATGAGCTGCGGTCTGCAGGGGGCAAGCTGCAAGGTTGGAGCAGATCGGGCGCCGATCTACCTCTGCTTGCAGTGTCGAGCTTGTCGCCTGTGGCTGGAAAAGTTTGCCCCCGGCCCCGCCTGTGGGCGAAAATGGCGGCCTTTTTCGTTTCACTACCTTTTCAATCCCCAGGAGACTCAGCGATGCCCAGCCGTCGTGAACGTGCCAACGCCATTCGTGCCCTCAGCATGGATGCCGTGCAAAAGGCCAACAGCGGCCACCCAGGTGCCCCCATGGGCATGGCGGATATCGCCGAAGTGCTTTGGCGCGATTACCTGAAGCACAACCCGAGCAATCCGAAATTCGCCGACCGCGACCGCTTCGTGCTGTCCAATGGCCACGGCTCGATGCTCATCTACTCGCTGCTGCACCTGACCGGCTACGACCTGTCGATCGACGACCTCAAGGCCTTCCGTCAACTGCACAGTCGCACGCCGGGTCACCCGGAGTACGGCTACACCGCAGGCGTCGAGACCACCACCGGCCCGCTGGGCCAGGGTATCGCCAACGCCGTGGGCTTCGCCCTGGCGGAAAAAGTCCTGGCGGCCCAATTCAACCGTGAAGGCCACACCATCGTCGACCACCACACCTACGTGTTCCTGGGCGACGGCTGCATGATGGAAGGTATCTCCCACGAAGTCGCGTCCCTGGCCGGCACCTTGGGCCTGAACAAGCTGATCGCCTTCTACGACGACAACGGCATCTCCATCGACGGCGAAGTGCACGGCTGGTTCACCGACAACACCCCGGCGCGCTTCGAGGCGTACAACTGGCAGGTGATCCGCAACGTCGATGGCCATGACGCCGACGAGATCAAGACTGCCATCGAGACCGCCCGCAAGAGCGATCGCCCGACCCTGATCTGCTGCAAGACCATCATTGGCTTCGGTTCGCCCAACAAGCAGGGCAAGGAAGACTGCCACGGCGCGCCGTTGGGCAACGATGAAATCGCCCTGGCCCGCAAGGAACTGAACTGGAACCACGGTCCGTTCGAGATTCCGGCCGACATCTACGCAGAATGGGACGCCAAAGCCGCCGGCGCCAAGCTCGAAGCCGACTGGAACCAGCGCTTCGACGCCTATGCCAAGGCCTACCCTGAGCTGGCCGCCGAGTTCAAGCGCCGTGAACGCGGCGAGCTGCCGGCCGACTTCGCCGAGAAGGCCCAGGCCTACATCAACGAAGTCGCCGCCAAGGGTGAAACCATCGCCAGCCGCAAGGCCAGCCAGAACGCCCTGAATGCCTTCGGCCCGCTGCTGCCTGAGTTCCTCGGCGGCTCGGCTGACCTGGCCGGCTCCAACCTGACCCTGTGGAAGGGCTGCAAAGGCGTCAGCGCCGATGACGCCAGCGGCAACTACGTGTTCTACGGTGTGCGCGAGTTCGGCATGACCGCCATCATGAACGGCGTCGCCCTGCACGGCGGCCTGGTGCCTTATGGCGCGACCTTCCTGATGTTCATGGAATACGCCCGCAACGCGGTACGCATGTCCGCCCTGATGAAGCAGCGCGTCATCCATGTCTATACCCACGACTCCATCGGCTTGGGCGAAGACGGCCCGACCCACCAGCCGATCGAGCAGCTGACCAGCCTGCGCAGCACGCCGAACCTGGACACTTGGCGTCCAGCCGACGCGGTGGAATCCGCCGTGTCCTGGAAGCAGGCCCTGGAGCGCAAGGACGGCCCATCGGCGTTGATCTTCTCCCGTCAGAACCTGCAGCACCAGGAGCGCGATGCCCAGCAGATCGCCAACATCAGCCGCGGCGGCTACATCCTCAAGGATTGCGCCGGCGAGCCTGAGCTGCTGCTGATCGCCACCGGTTCCGAAGTGGGGCTGGCGGTCCAGGCGCATGCCAAGCTGACCGAGCAGGGCCGCAAGGTGCGTGTGGTTTCCATGCCGTGCACCAGCGTGTTCGACGCCCAGGACGCCGCCTACAAGCAGTCCGTTCTACCGCTGGAAGTCGGTGCGCGTATCGCCATCGAGGCTGCCCACGCGGACTTCTGGTACAAGTACGTGGGCCTGGAAGGCCGCGTCATCGGTATGACCACCTACGGTGAGTCGGCGCCGGCCTCCGCACTGTTCGAGGAATTCGGCTTCACCCTGGAGAACATTCTGGGTACCGCTGAAGAGCTGCTGGAAGACTGATGTAAGGATCTGCGGGCGGTGTCGCCCCGATTCGCGGGCAAGCCCGCTCCCACGGTGGTCGTGTATCCCTGTGGGAGCGGGCTTGCCTGCGAATGCCACACCGCAATCCCGCAGGCTGCTGACAATAGATCTGTTCCGTGAGTATCGAATGCCCCATCCGCGTCCCTACAAAGTTGCACTCAACGGTTACGGCCGTATCGGTCGTTGTGTCTTGCGCGCACTGTTCGAGCGAGGAGCGGACGCCGGCTTCGAGATCGTCGCGCTGAACGACCTGGCCGATCAGGCCAGCCTCGAATACTTGACCCGTTTCGACTCCACCCACGGGCGATTCCCTGGCGAGGTGAGGGTTGACGGCGACTGCCTGCACATCAATGGCGACTGTGTGAAGGTCCTGCGCAGCGCCACCCCGGAGGGCATCGACTGGGCGGCGCTGGGCGTCGATCTGGTGCTGGAGTGCTCCGGGGCCTACAACACTCGTGCCGATGCCCAGCGCTTTCTCGATGCCGGCGCGCCGCGGGTGCTGTTCTCCCAGCCGATGTCCAGTGAAGCGGATGTCGACGCCACGGTGGTCTATGGCATTAACCAGGACTGCCTGAGCGGCGAGGAGCGCCTGGTGTCCAACGCCTCCTGTACCACCAACTGCGGCGTGCCGCTGTTGCGCGTGCTGGACCAGGCGTTTGGCATCGAGTATGTGTCGATCACCACCATTCACTCGGCGATGAACGACCAGCCGGTGATCGATGCCTATCACCATGAGGACCTGCGCCGCACCCGTTCGGCATTCCAGTCGGTGATCCCGGTGTCCACTGGTCTGGCGCGCGGCATCGAGCGCCTGCTTCCGGAACTTGCCGGTCGAATCCAGGCCAAAGCCGTACGCGTGCCGACCGTCAACGTCTCGTGCCTGGACATCACCCTGCAGACCGCCCGTGATACCAACGCGGCAGAGGTCAACCGGGTGTTGCGCGAGGCTGCGCTGAACGGCCCGCTGAAAGGGCTGCTGGCCTATACCGAGCTGCCCCACGCCAGTTGTGATTTCAACCATGACCCGCATTCGGCCATCGTCGATGCCAGCCAGACCCGTGTTTCCGGCCCCCGCCTGGTGAACCTGCTGGCCTGGTTCGACAACGAATGGGGGTTCGCCAACCGTATGCTCGACGTTGCCGGTCATTTCCTGCACGTCGTCCACCAAACCCGCACCAAACAGCCCTGAAGGACTGCATTCATGACCGTGTTGAAGATGACCGACCTCGACCTGCAAGGTAAGCGCGTACTGATCCGCGAAGACCTCAACGTCCCTGTGAAAGACGGTGTGGTAGCCAGCGATGCGCGTATCCTGGCCGCGCTGCCGACCATCAAGCTGGCCCTTGAGAAGGGCGCTGCCGTCATGGTCTGCTCGCACCTGGGTCGCCCCACCGAAGGCGAGTTCTCCGCCGAGAACAGCCTCAAGCCGGTGGCTGATTACCTGAGCAAGGCCCTGGGCCGCGACGTGCCGCTGGTCGCTGACTACCTGGACGGTGTCGAGGTCAAGGCCGGCGATCTGGTGCTGTTCGAGAACGTGCGCTTCAACAAGGGCGAGAAGAAGAACGCCGACGAGCTGGCGCAAAAGTACGCCGCCCTGTGCGACGTATTCGTCATGGATGCCTTCGGTACCGCCCACCGCGCCGAGGGTTCGACCCACGGGGTTGCCAAGTTCGCCAAGGTTGCGGCTGCAGGCCCGCTGCTGGCGGCCGAACTCGATGCCCTGGGCAAGGCCCTGAAAGCCCCGGCCAAACCGATGGCCGCCATCGTCGCCGGCTCCAAGGTCTCCACCAAGCTGGATGTGCTCAACAGCCTGAGCACGGTCTGCGATCAACTGATCGTCGGTGGCGGCATCGCCAACACCTTCCTCGCCGCGGCGGGCCACAAGGTCGG
This sequence comes from Pseudomonas guariconensis, assembly GCF_900102675.1. GTDB lineage: Bacteria > Pseudomonadota > Gammaproteobacteria > Pseudomonadales > Pseudomonadaceae > Aquipseudomonas > Aquipseudomonas guariconensis. The sequence goes on along the minus strand of NZ_FMYX01000002.1, from coordinate 205,159 downwards.
CAAGTCGCTGTACGAACCTGACCTGGTCGACACCGCCAAGGCGATCGCCGCCAAGGTCAGCGTGCCGCTGCCGGTGGACGTAGTGGTTGCCAAGGAGTTCGCCGAGAGCGCCGAAGCCACCGTCAAATCCATCGCCGATGTGGCCGATGACGACATGATCCTGGATATCGGCCCGAAGACTGCCGAACAGTTCGCCGAGCTGCTCAAGTCGTCCAAGACCATTCTGTGGAACGGCCCGGTCGGCGTGTTCGAGTTCGACCAGTTCGGCAACGGTACCAAAGTGCTGGCCAAGGCCATCGCCGACAGCGCCGCCTTCTCCATCGCCGGTGGCGGTGACACCCTGGCGGCCATCGACAAATATGGCGTAGGCGCTGATATCTCCTACATTTCTACCGGTGGCGGCGCGTTCCTCGAATTCGTCGAAGGCAAGGTCCTGCCCGCCGTGGCTATCCTGGAAGAGCGGGCCAAGGCCTGAGTATGGCGGCGCCTGGCAAAGGGAGCGACCTGATGGTCAAGCAATTGCCTGTGATGATCCTGGCCCTGTTGCTGGGCGCCTGCTCCAGCAAGTCTGCCGATACCGAGCCGTCGCAGCCGCCCAAGGGCGGCTGCTACCAGTCTCAGTGGCAGGCGGAAACCGCGCCGGTCATCAACAAGCGCATGGGCCCGGAGGGCCTGGAAAAGTACGACGACGAACACCAGCGCCAGGCGCCGGGCTGCCCTTGATCGGGCGCCAGGCAACCAAGGTTGGGTTTTGTGGTCTTGGATTAGGGGCCGCGTAGCGGATCCACGACGAGGTTTTTGGATGAAAGCGCTTCTGGCCGCATTGGCCCTGGCGACCCTGGCAGGATGCTCGCTGCTGCAACCGGCCCCATCCGCTTCGGCGGACAACTGGACCCGCTGGGTCTGCGACAGCCAGGCCGAAGTGCTCTGGCGATTCGCCGATGCGAGCCAGGATGCGGTCGACGTACGCCTAGGCGGCGGCGACCAGGTCTACCGGCTCAAGTCCGAGCCGGGCGCCTCGGGCGCGCTGTACAGCGACGGGGTACTTGCCTTCCACACCAAGGGCGACGAAGGCCTGGTGTATTGGGTGGCGACCAACGATCTGATTGGGCGGGGCTGCAAGGCACCGTGACTGGCCGGGCCGCGACGGTGGCCCACACTACTTGAACAGCAACCGCCCCTGCGGCAGGCTTGCACGAAACAACGACGCTTGTCGGGAGAGAGATACACAATGGCACTCATTAGCATGCGCCAGATGCTGGACCACGCCGCCGAGTTCGGCTACGGCGTTCCGGCTTTCAACGTCAACAACCTCGAGCAGATGCGCGCCATCATGGAAGCTGCGGATGCCACCGACTCCCCGGTCATCGTCCAGGCCTCGGCCGGCGCCCGCAAGTACGCTGGTGCCCCGTTCCTGCGTCACCTGATCCTGGCGGCGATCGAAGAGTTCCCGCACATCCCGGTGTGCATGCACCAGGATCACGGCACCAGCCCTGACGTCTGCCAGCGTTCCATCCAGCTGGGCTTCAGCTCGGTGATGATGGACGGCTCGCTCAAGGAAGACGGCAAGACCCCGTCCGACTACGAGTACAACGTTCGCGTCACTCAGCAGACCGTGGCATTCGCCCACGCCTGCGGCGTGTCCGTCGAAGGCGAACTGGGTTGCCTGGGCAGCCTGGAAACCGGCCAAGCCGGTGAAGAAGATGGTATCGGCGCCGAAGGCACTCTGGATCACAGCCAGATGCTGACCGACCCGGAAGAAGCCGCCGACTTCGTCAAGAAGACCCAGGTCGACGCCCTGGCCATCGCCATCGGCACCAGCCACGGCGCCTACAAGTTCACCAAGCCGCCAACCGGTGACATCCTGGCCATCGACCGGATCAAGGAAATCCACAAGCGCATTCCCAACACCCACCTGGTCATGCACGGTTCTTCCTCGGTGCCCCAGGAATGGCTGAAGGTCATCAACGAATACGGCGGTGATATCAAGGAAACCTACGGCGTGCCGGTCGAAGAAATCGTCGAAGGCATCAAGTACGGCGTGCGTAAGGTCAACATCGATACCGACCTGCGCCTGGCCTCCACGGGTGCCATCCGTCGCTACATGGCCCAGCACCCGAGCGAGTTCGACCCACGCAAGTTCTTCGCCGAGACCGTGAAGGCCATGCGTGATGTCTGCATCGCCCGTTACGAAGCCTTCGGTACCGCCGGCAACGCCTCCAAGATCAAGCCGATCTCCCTGGAGGGCATGTTCCAGCGTTACGCCAAAGGTGAGCTGGCCGCCAAGGTCAACTGATCCTGCCATGAACGAGGGGCCGTTTCGCGCTGGCGAAACGGCCCCTCGTTCATATTGGATGCGGATCGGATACACTCGCGGTTCTTCTCGCTGAACGTCGTGCAATGACCGCATTACGCTACCTGCAAGCCTACCCGCCTCACCTGCAAGAGCAGGTCCGCCAGATGATCGCCTCCGATCGCCTGGGCGATTACCTGCGCCAGCGCTACCCGGATCGACACGACGTACAGAGCGACAAAGCGCTGTACAGCTATGCCCAGGACTTGAAACAGCAATACCTGCGCAGTGCGCCGAATCTGGACAAGGTGCTGTTCGACAACCGCCTGGATCTGACCCATCGCGCCCTGGGCCTGAACACTGCTGTCTCCCGTGTGCAGGGCGGCAAACTCAAGGCCAAGAAGGAAATCCGCATCGCCTCGCTGTTCAAGGACGCGGCGCCCCAGTTTCTACGCATGATCGTGGTGCACGAGTTGGCGCACCTGCGCGAGCGGGACCACAACAAGGCGTTCTACCAGCTCTGTCAGCACATGGAGCCGGACTATCATCAATTGGAATTCGACCTGCGCGTCTACCTGACCTACCAGGAACTGCCGGGCACCACCTGAGGATCGAGCAGCATGGATGTGAGCAAGACCAAGAGCAGTTTCTACCGGCGTCTCTATGTGGCCTGGTTGATCGACAGCCAGACCGCAACCAGTGTTCCGGCGCTGATGGAGGCTACCGGCATGCCTCGTCGCACCGCACAGGACACCATCGCCGCACTGGCCGACCTGGATATCGTTTGTGAATTCGAGCAGCAGGCCGGGGCGCGTAATCACGCCGGGCACTACCGCATCCACGATTGGGGTGCCATCGACAAGCAGTGGATCATCCAGCACCTGCGCAAGATCAGGGACGTGCTGGGGTATCCATGACCTGAGCGCCCCAGCCGCTCGATGCCCTCTCGCCTCAAGCCTTGCGCATACCGATATGCGCAATGCCATCCTCCAGGTACTGCTCTCCCGCCACCTCGAATCCATGCCGCGCATAGTAGGCCTGCAGATGTGCCTGGGCCGACAGGTAGATCGGTGTCCCAGGCCAGCAGTGCTCGGCGCACTCCAGCCCCTTGAGCAACAGCTGATGGCCCAGGCCGCCACCGCGCGCGGCGGGGGCGGTTACCACCCGGCCAATGACCACGTCGCCGCCTTGGGATTGGGGGTCGAGCAGGCGCAGGTAGGCCACCAAGCGGTCTTGTTCCCAACCCATCAAGTGCAGCGTATCTGCGCAAAGGTCCTGGCCGTCGACCTCCTGGTAGGCGCATTGCTGCTCCACCACGAAGACTTCAGTGCGCAACTGCAGGATGGCATAGAGTTGCTCCTTGCCAAGGTCGGTATGGTGCTTGCAGATCCACTCGATGGACATGGGTATGAACTCTTTGAAGGGGCGGTCGATCATCGCAAATCCCGGCGCTGGCGACGAGTCAGACATTGCCCAAAAACGGCTTCAACTGCATTCGGCCAAAATAGAGGCTATTTGATATCATTTGTCGGCTGCCGTCCGAGAGGGCTTTGTGTAATCTGCCCATCCTGTAGTAGTGCGGATCGCCACCATCAGAGTGGATCACCCACCTGCGAAAGGACTCGAGCATGCGGCCATTGCTTTGCGCGCTTGGTTTACTGTTGATCGTGCTGGTCACTCCCGCCGTGGCGGCCGAGAAGTTGCGTCTTGTGGCCGACAGTTGGCCGCCGTTCACAGACAGCGACTTGCCCGGCGGCGGCCTGGCCACCAACATCGTCACCGCGGCACTGACCCGTGCTGGCTACACCAGCAATGTCGAGCAGGTGCCCTGGGCCAGGGCCTTGATGGGTATCGGCGAAGGCCGCTACGACATCTTGGTCAACACCTGGTACAACGACTCGCGCACGCGTCTGGGCGCATTTTCCAAACCCTACCTGGTCAACCGCATCCGCCTGCTCAGGCCGCAAGATACGCCTTTGAGCTACCGTCAGCTGGCCGACCTCTACGACTATTCCATTGCCGTGGTACGCGATTACGCCTATTCCCCGGAATTCGACGCCGACGCCCGTTTGCACAAGGTGGCGGTGCGCAACTTCTCCTCGGCGGTGCGCATGCTGGCGGCGGGCAGGGTCGACCTGACGGTGGAGGACGAATTCGTCGCGCGCTACAGCCTGCAACGCGAGCCGAAGGAGGTGCGTGAGGCCGTGACCTTCGTAGAGCCCGCGTTGGGCGAAAACAACCTGCACATCCTCGTCAGCCTCAAGCACCCCCATCATCAGCAGATCATCGAGCGCTTCGACCGCGCCATCGCCGCGATGAAGGCCGATGGCAGCTATGCCCGTCTGTTGCGCCAACACGGGTTCTGATCCGCCTCAGCGCCCTCTGGCTTCAAGAGCGGGTTGGCCTGGGAGCGTCAGCCCGTTGGGCTTTCCTTGATCAGGTGCGCCGCCAGGGTACGCAGCGGCCCGAGTTGGCGGCAGATCAGCGCCAGTTGGGTTTGCACCAGACGCTGATGTTCGTCCAACTCTTCGGGCATCTGTTCCAAGGCGCCGGCCAGGGCTTCCTCGGCATCGCTGTGGATGGCCACGGGCAGGCGGGCGGCCAGTCCATTGGCGATCTCATCGAGGCTGTTGGCCAGGCTCTGGCCGGCGCCATCGATCAACTGCTCGTGAACCTCCGGCGGCAGCGCCGTGTCGCGGTGTGCACCGAGCCCGGAGAGGTAGCTGAGCAGGGTGTGCGAGAGCACCAGGAAGCGGAAGCCCACATCGGCTTCCTTACGGAAGTGCCCAGGCTCCATGAGCATGTTGGCCAGTGTGGTCGACAGTGCCGCATCGGCGTTGTGGGCGTTGCGCCGGGCCAGGCGATAGGCCAGGTCGTCGCGCTTGCCATGGGCATATTGCTGCATGATCTGGCGCAGGTAGGCACTGGCGCAGGTCAGCGTATTGGCCAGCACTTTGTTCAGGCGCCGTCCCTGCCAGTCCGGCAGGAACAGGAACACCGCCAGGATGGCAATCAGGCTGCCCACGAGGGTATCGAACAGGCGTGGCAGGAACAGGCCGTAGCCATCGCCGATCTGGTTGAAGCAGAACAGTACCATCAGGGTGATCGCCGCCGTGGCCAAGGTATAGCGGGTGGTTCGGTTGACGAAGAACACCACCCCGGCGACCACCGCGAACATCGACTGGATGACCGGGCTGGGGAACAGGTCGAACAGCGCCCAGCCCACCGTGAGGCCGACAGCCGTGCCCACTACGCGCTGCACCAGCTTGCGGCGGGTCGCACCATAGTTGGGCTGGCAGACGAACAGGGTAGTCAGGATGATCCAGTAGCCTTGGGTCGGGTGGATCAGGTGCACCATGCCGTAGCCCACCGACAGCGCCAGGGACAGGCGCAGGGCATGGCGGAACAACAGCGAAGTGGGCGTCAGCTGCGTGCGCAGGCGGCTCCAGACATCCTTGAGGTTGCGTGGCGAGCGGTCGAGCAGGCTGCTGTCGCTGGCATCGGCCAGACTGTCGGGGTTGCTGGCGGCGCCCAGCAGGCGGTCCAGGGTCGCCAGGTTGCCGGCCAGCGCCCGCAAAGAGCGCAACAGGCCGCGCCAGGCTGGATTGCTTTGCTGGCGCAAGTGTTCCAGGGAGGCGTTGAGGTCTTCCAGCGCTTCGGCGAACCCGCCGCCGTAGACGAACGGCTGGCGCAGGCGGATCGAGTGGGACAGTTGCTGGCAGGCCGAGCCTTGCTGGCGCAGCAGGCGCTGGCAGCGGAACATCACATCGCTGTGGAAGAACGCTTCGGCCAGTGCGTTGTAGGGATAGTGCGAGGCACTGACCCGCTCATGGATGTCCTGAGCCAGAAAGTACAGCTTCAAATAACGGCTGACCTTGGCGTTCGGCTGGCTGTTGCCAACCCGGTGCAGGATGATTTCCTTGGCTGCGTTCAGCGCCGCCACTACTTTGCCATTTTGCTGGGCCAGTTCCAGGCGGCGGGCTTCCAGGTCCAGGTTGCGGATCGGCTCGAACAGGTTGGCCTTGAGCTTGAGGTAGCGGCCAAGCTCCATGAACAACTTTGCCAGGCTCTGCTGCACCGGCTGGTTGGAGAACAGCGCCTGCCACAGGACCGAGAGCAGCCCATACCACGCCGCACCGGCCACCAGCAGCAACGGTTCGTGCCAGAAATCGCTGACCTGCCCGCCGCGCTGGTCCACGCCGATCATGGTGTACACCGAGAGGATCAACGTCGCCGAGGCGATGGCGCCGTAGCGTTCGCCCAAGGCACCGAGCATGGTCAGGGCGAAGGCTGCCAGGGCCAGTGCGCCAGCGAAGATCCAGGGGTAGGGGAACAGCAGCTCCACCGACAAGGCGGCGATGGCGAAACACACCAAGGTAACGGCCAGGGCGCTCAGGCGGCCTTGCCAGCCGTCGTCGGTCTCGGCCAGGGCGCTGGCGATAATGCCGAGGAACAGCGGGATCAACAGCGCCATTTCGTCCTGGTACCAGCAAAGCGCCAGGCTGCCGGTGAGTGCGATCGTTACCCTGATGCTGTAGCTGAACTTGTCTTGGCCCCACAAACGACGCAATGAATGGCGGAACGAGCTCGATGACATGATGGCCCTGGGCAGTGATCGAATGAATACCTTGGCGCCATTCATAGTGGGCCGCGCAGCAGCCCCAGAAAATCGGCACCTCAGCACAGACCAGCAAGAAGCGTTCCGTGCTGCTGAAAGGATTCTACTCTACACGAACTGCGCTGCAGCGTTGGCCGAGGCCCATGCCCACTGGAAATTGAACCCGCCCAGGTGGCCCGTGACATCGAGCACTTCGCCGATGAAGTACAGCCCAGGACTCTTCAGGGATTCCATGGTCTTTGAAGACACCTCGCGGGTATCGACGCCGCCGAGGGTCACCTCCGCGGTGCGATAGCCTTCGGTACCGGCCGGCACCAGTTGCCAGGCCGACAGCTTATCCGCCACCTGGGCCAGTTCGGCCGGGGTGTACTGCTTCATCGGCTTGGACACGAACCATTGCTCGGCCAGCAGATTGGCCAGCTTGCGGGTGAAAACCTCGCCCAGCAGCGTCTTCAGCTCGCTGTTGGGGCGTTCGGCCTGCTGCTGTTGCAGCCAACTGAGGGCGTCTCGATCGGGCAACAGGTTGATCTCCACGGTATCGCCCGCCTCCCAGAACGAGGAAATCTGCAGGATCGCCGGGCCACTCAGGCCGCGGTGGGTGAACAACAGGTTTTCCCGGAAACTGGTGCCGTTGCAACTGGCGACGCAGTCCAGTGCGGTGCCGGAGAGCTCGGTGCACAGGGCCTTGAGTTGAGGCTCGGTGATGGTGAAGGGCACCAGACCCGCGCGGGTCGGCAGCAGGGTATGGCCGAACTGACGGGCGACCTGGTAGCCAAAGCCGGTAGCGCCCAGGGTCGGGATCGACAGGCCGCCGGTGGCGATCACCAGGGACTGGCAGGCGAACGGGCCGGCGGAGGTTTGCAGACAATAGCCTTCGGCGGTCTTCTCGATCTGCTCGATGCTGGTCTGCAGGCGTATCTGGGCCCCGGCCTCGTCGCATTCGGCGAGCAACATGTCGAGGATGTCGCTGGACTTGTTGTCGCAGAACAGCTGGCCAAGTTTCTTCTCGTGGTAAGGCACGCCGTGCTTGCACACCAGTTCGATGAAATCCCACTGGGTATAGCGGGCCAGGGCCGACTTGCAGAAGTGCGTGTTCTGCGAGAGGAAGTTGGCGGGCTCGGTGTACATGTTGGTGAAGTTGCAGCGACCGCCCCCGGACATGAGGATCTTCTTGCCCGGCTTGTTGGCGTGGTCGAGCACCAGCACCCGGCGTCCTCGGCGGGCGGTGAGCTGGGCGCACATCAGGCCGGCGGCGCCGGCGCCGATGATGATCACGTCGGTGGAATGCACGGTGTAAACCTTTTCTGAAATGACACACTGGCCCCCGTGGAAGCGGGTTTACCCGCAATGCGATGGTGGACTCACTGCCGCCTTCGCGGGTAAACCCGCTTCCACAGAGTCGTGCAGATCTTTAGATGATGCGGACTTTCAGGGACCGACCCTTGATCTTGCCGCTGTTCAGGCGCTGCATGGCTTGTTTGGCCACAGCGCGCTCCACCGCCACGAAGGCCTGGAAGTCGAAGATGGCGATTTTGCCTACCTGTTTACCGGGGATGCCTGCGTCGCCGGTCAGCGCGCCGAGAATATCGCCTGGGCGCAGTTTGTCCTTGCGGCCTGCGGCGATGCACAAGGTGGTCATCGCTGGCAGCAAAGGCTCACCCCCTTTGTGTTTGAGGTTGTCGAGCTGCTCCCAGCGCAGCGGGCGCTTCTGCAGGTCCTCGATGGCCTGTGCGCGGTGGCCCTCGGCAGGCGCGACCAGGCTGATGGCGATGCCTTTTTCGCCAGCGCGACCGGTGCGGCCGACGCGGTGTACGTGAATCTCCGGATCACGCGCCAGCTCGACGTTGATCACCATGTCCAGACCGTCGATGTCCAGGCCACGGGCCGCCACGTCAGTGGCCACCAGCACCGAGCTGCTGCGGTTGGCGAACATTGTCAGCACCTGGTCGCGGTCGCGTTGCTCCAGGTCGCCATGCAGGGCCTGGGCGACGATGCCCTTGGCGGTGAGGTGGGCTACCACGTCCTCGCACTGCTGCTTGGTGAAGCAGAACGCCACGCACGACTGCGGGCGGAAGTGGCCGAGCACTCGGGTGACGGCTTCCAGGCGTTGCTGCGGGTCGATCTCGATGAAGTGCTGTTCGATCTGGTTGTCGGCGTGCAGGCTTTCGACCTTGACCTGCTGTGGCTTGCGCATGAACTCGGCGGCCAACTGCTCGATGCCGGCCGGGTAGGTGGCCGAGAACAGCAGCGTCTGGCGGCGCGAAGGGGTCTTGCCGATGATGCTGGCGATGGCGTCGAAGAAACCCATGTCGAGCATGCGGTCGGCTTCATCCAGCACCAGGGTATTGAGCCCATCGAGCACCAAAGTGCCCTTGTCCAGGTGCTGCTGGATGCGCCCTGGGGTGCCGACGATGATGTGTGCGCCATGCTCCAGGGAGGCGATCTGCGGGCCCAGCGAAACGCCGCCGCACAGGGTGAGGATCTTGATGTTGTCTTCGGCACGGGCCAGGCGACGCAGCTCCTTGGCCACCTGGTCGGCCAGCTCGCGGGTCGGGCACAGTACCAGGGCCTGGCAGCCGAAGTAGCGCGGATTGATCGGGTTGAGCAGGCCGATGCCGAAGGCGGCGGTCTTGCCGCTGCCGGTCTTGGCCTGGGCGATCAGGTCCTGGCCCTTGAGGATGACCGGCAGGCTCTGGGCCTGGATCGGCGTCATCGAGGCGTAGCCGAGGGCGTCCAGGTTGGCCAGCATGGCGGCGGACAGCGGCAGAGTGGCAAAGGCGGTGGAGTCGGTGGTCACGAGGCGGGCCTGCGTTGCGAAGCGAAAAATGCCGCACAGTCTACCAGCCTCGTGGCCATTCGCCCTACGACTCCATGTGCGCTTCCTGACGACGGGCACGCCTTCCGTCTGTCGGCGACAACTGCAGGAAGATCGCTGCGGCCAGCATGGCCATCAAGCCGATGGTCAAGAAGGTCAGCTGGAAGGCGCCCAGGGTGCTTTCCACCCCCTCTGCGCTGCCAGCGGCGGTAAAGCCGCCAAGCAAGGCGCCGGCACAGGCCACCCCCAGGCTCAAGGACAGCTGCGCGACCACCGACAACAGGCTGTTGCCGCTGCTGGCGCTGGCGTCGTCCAGGTCGATCAGGGTCACGGTGTTCATGGCGGTGAACTGCATGGAGTTCACGGCGCCGAGCAGGGCCAGTTGCGCCAGCAGCAGGGCATACGGCGTGTCTGCGTCCACCAGTCCCAGACTGGCCAGCAGCAGGCCAAGCAACAGGGTATTGCCGGTGAGGATGATGCGATAGCCGAAGCGTTCGATCAGCGGCCGTGCGATGGACTTGGCGAGCATCGCCGCGGCGGCCAGAGGGATCATGCTCATGCCGGCCTCGGCGGGCGAATAGCCCAGCGCCACCTGCAGTAGCAACGGCACCAGAAACGGCAGAGCGCCGCTGCCCAGGCGGGCGAAGAGGTTGCCGAGGATGCCGATGGCGAAGGTGCGCACCCGGAACAGGCCCGGCGAGAACAGCGGCTGCGGATCGCGCCCGGCGCGCAGCCAATAGGCGGCCAGGCAGGCCATGCCGGCGAACAGCAGCAACATCACCCGCAAGTGCGGCAGGTGCAGCTCACCCAAGCCTTCCATGGCAATGGTGATCAGTACCATCGCGGCGCCGAACAGGATGAACCCCGGGCCGTCGAAGGTAGTGCGCTCGGCGCCGCGCAGATCAGGGATGAACTTCCATACCGCATAGCAGCCCAGTGCACCGACGGGCAGATTGAGCAAAAAGATCCAGTGCCAGGTGAGGATCTCCACCAGCCAGCCGCCCAGGGTCGGTCCCAGCAGCGGGCCAAGCAGGCCGGGGATGGTGATGAAGCTCATGATCCGCACCAGCTCCGAACGCGGGTAGGCGCGCAGCACCACCAGCCGCCCGACTGGCAGCATCAGCGCACCGCCCAGGCCCTGGATGACCCGGGCCAGGATCAGGAACGTGAGGCTGTTGGCCATGGCGCAGAGCAGCGAGCCCAGGCTGAAGAGCAGGATGGCGCTGAAGAAAATGCGCTTGGTGCCGAAGCGGTCGGCGATCCAGCCTGAAGCGGGAATCAACAGGGCCACTGTGAGCATGTAGGCGATGATCACACCCTGCATGCGCAGCGGGTCTTCGGCCAGGGAGCGGGCCATGGCCGGTAGGGCGGTGTTGAGGATGGTGCCGTCCAGGGACTGCATGAAGAAGGCGATGGCCACCACCCAGGGGATCCAGCGGGCGGTGACGGGGTCCAGCGGGGCGCGTTCGGGCATGAATACCTCGGCTTTGCTGCTTGATCGTGCTGGCCCGCCTCCACAGGGTTATCGTCCTGTAGGAGCCCTGTGAAGCAGCCAGCACAGACCCATTACAGGGTGAGGGTCAGGGCTTTGACCAGCGCCCCCGGCAAATGACTCGACCCGGTGCTGCGCTGGCCGTAGGTACTGGTCGACAGGATCAGCTCTCGCTCACGCGTCAGGTCTTCCAATTGACTGCCCAGCAGGTTGTACAGGCTGTCATCGAAGCGCATGGTGCCGACCGGCCCCTGGATGCAACCGTCCTGCACCCAGAAGGTGGCGAAACGGGTCAGGCCGGTCATGCGGGCGGCGGGCAGGTCCGAGTAGTTCAGGTACCAGAGATTGCTGATATACAGGCCCGTGCCGAGTCGCTCGAGGACCTGCGCCGAAGGCAGATGCCCCGGAGCCAGGCTCAGTGCACAGGGCGACTCGAAGCTGTCGGCGCCGTTGGCCTGCAGGTCGAACTCCGCAGCGCTGCGCGCGCTGACCAAGCGCGCGTGTGCGCGGCCTTCGTGGATCAGGCGCACGTCCTGGCGCGGCGAGCCTTCGTCGGAGAAGGGCGGGCTGAGCGAGCCGCTGACCTGTTCATCGAAACCGACCTGCGGACTGAGGCTGGCATCGCCGGTGTACAGGCGCTGCAGCGCGCTGTTGCCTGTGGCCAGAGCCTGCGCGGAAAAACCACCCCAGCAGAGCATGCCGGCAATCTCGTCCATCGCCGCCGGGGCCAGGTAGGCGCGGTAGCTGCCAGGCTTGAGGATGATTGCCGGGCGGCCAAGGAAATCCAGTTGCTCGCGGGCCTGGCGCAGGCGCGCCACCAGGGCCGCACTGTCCCAGACCTGACCTGCATAATTGGCCTTGACCGCCTGGCCATTGGCGTGGAACAGGCTCCAGTCGAAGTTGAAACTGTTGGCCTGATGCCAGCCAAAGGCCCCGAAGGAGCTGGCGAACCCCCGGCAGATGGGGCCTGCGGCATAGATACCGACCAGGTCCAGATCGCCGGCTTCACGCTCGATCAGTCCAAGAACATCGGCGCAGTCCGGCAGCGCCGCTGCCTGCAGGTTGTGGCTGTGCCAGGCGCTTTCATCAAGACGCAGGTAAGGGTCGACAGGCAGCAGCGGCAGGATCTGACGCAGCTGGGCCAGCGCGTCGCGCAGGCGCTGGCGGTCCAGCTGTGGATCGTCGCCCAGCGTGAAGTGCTGCTCGGCCTGGCGCCCGTCGCGGATCAGGCGCAAGTGCGCGCTGGCCTGGGCGACTTCGCCGGCCTGGCGCACGCGGGCATGGTTGAAGCGGATGAACTGTGAATGCTCGGCACTGTAGCCGAGGGTGAACTGCTCGCCAGCCTGGAGTGCGTCGCGCAGGGCGCCTGTCAGGTCCTCGAAGCGTTGCTGGGGCGTGGCGCTCATCAAGCGTCTCCTCCGAATACGTCGATCTGGCGGAACACGCATGCCGGCGAGGCATGGCCAACCCGTACCACCTGGTTGGGTTCGCCCTTGCCGCAGTTTGGCGTGCCCAGTATCTGGAACGTGCTGCGATCGCCGACGGCGGCGAGATTGCCCCAGAACTGCGCGGAGATGCCGCGGTAGTTGGGGTTCTTCACTACGCCTTTGAGTTCGCCGTTTTCGATCAGTTGGCCCCATTCGCAGCCGAACTGGAACTTGTTGCGTGCGTCGTCGATGGACCAGGAGCGATTGGTGCGCATGAGGATGCCATGCTCGATACCACCGATCAGCTGCGCCAACGACTGGTCGCCCGGCTCGATGTTGAGGTTGGCCATGCGATCGATCGGCGCGCGATTCCAGCCACAGGCCCGGCTGTTGGCCACGCCATCCAGTCCCGAGCGGTACTGCGACAAGGCGCCGCCCAGCGGGCGCAGCAGCAGGCCGTCGCGGATCAGGAACTGCTTGCTCGCCGCAGTGCCGTCGTCGTCGAAGCTGTAGCTGGCCAGCTCTTCGGCGATAGTCGGGTCGAAGGTCACGTTGAGCAGCTTCGAGCCGTATTGCAGGTGACCAAAGTCGCTTGCCTTGACGAAGCTGGTGCCGGCGTAGTTTCGTTCGTCGCCCAGGATACGGTCCATCTCCAGCGGGTGGCCGATGGACTCGTGGATCTGCAGCATCATCTGGTCTGGCATCAGCAGTAGGTCGCGCGGGCCGCTGGGGGTATTGGGCGCGAGCAGCAATTGCAGGGCCTCGTCGGCGATGCGCCTGGCCGCACCGACCAGGCCACAGCGCTCGATCACCTCGAAGCCGCCTTGCTGGCCGAAGTTCTCCCTGCCTAGGCTGCGGCTCTGGCTGTCCTGGCCATCGCTTGTGGTCACGCCCAGGCCCGGGAACAGGAAACGTTGGGCATGGCGCAGCTCGGCGCCTGCAGAATTGAGGTAGGTCTGCTCGACAAGGCTGATGCCCAGGCTCGCCTGCCAATCAACCAGGCGGCTGTCCTTGGGCACGCTGGCCGACTCGGCGGTGAGCAGCTCGAGGCACTCGGCAAGGCTAGGCAGGGGATGTTCGAAGTGGGGCGAAACATGGTCATGGCGCTCGCTGGCCACCGGTTGCCCGCTCAGGTCCAGCAGACTGTAGGCGGCGATCGTGCGAGCCAGCGCCTCGGCCTGTTCGAGGGCGCGTTGCAGACCGGCTTGGGACACGTCGGCGGTGGCAGCGTAGGCTTCCACGCCCTTGACGCGCACGGTGAGCATGGCGCCTTCGTCCTGGCTGAAGAATGGTGGCTCGGCCACATTGCGACGCACCGACAGACTCTGGTGCGACTGCTTCACATGGCGCAGGGAAAACACCTCGGCCGAACTGCGCAGCGCAGCAAAGCGCTGGCGTAGCAAGGCACTGGAATCGAACATGCGGGAACCTCCGGTGCGCGGTGGCTCCCCCTAGAACCACCCCCTCTTGCAGGCCCAGGCAGGCTATGTTGCCTGACTTGAGCGGTGCGAGGTCATTATGGCAGCCTCGCCCTTGGTCGGTGGAAGAAATAACGTGCGGCCTGAATCGTCAAAAGGTGAATTTTGTTGTGAACAGCAGACGGATCAGCTGGTGGTGCTGGGGCATGTTCGATGCCCTGTTGTTAATCGACTACATATTCAAAGCGATCGCCAGCGACAGGATTCCATTCGTTTCCGACGCGCTGCGGATTGCTGTGGTCGCCAGCGACGAAGGTACGGCGACCGCGGTGCTTTTTGCCTTGCGCTTGGGCCTGCTGGTGTCAGTGGGCATCAGTTGTGCGCTGTTTTTCACCCAGCGCAATGCCGTGAAATGGCTGGTGGGGTTGCAACTACCGCTCAGGCTGCTCTTTTTCATTCCCTCTGTTTCGGTCTTCTATCTGTACGAGGGCTATCAAGCGTCAGCACATCCGCTGATGTTCTTTTTGATCGTGCTGGCGTGTGAGCTGTTCAAAATCTGGACCCTCTGGTTCTTCGGTAGAAACCAGGTGTCCACCTGATGGGTGAGCGGGAATCTGGCGTTGTAAACATAAAAAAGGAGAGCCGAAGCTCTCCTTTTTCGTTTACCGCGTTGGATCAGCCGATGGTCATGAGGCTGGCGTTGCCACCTGCTGCTGCGGTGTTGACGCTCACGGCGCGCTCGATTACCAGACGCTCCAGAGCGATCTGGTGGTCGCCGCTGGAGAGGCCATGGACGCCGACGATGGCGCCGGCGCGCTTGGCCACTTGCTCGCACACGCCGCGCAGCTGGTCAGAGTCGCCGTGGTGGATGACGGCATCGAAGGCGACGTCGTCCTTCTGCCAGTCGGCCACCAGCTTGACCTTGGCCTGCAGCTCCTTCGGCAGGCGGGCACGCAGGCTCTTGCCGGGCTCTGCGTCGGCCCATACCGCCGAGCTGCCCACGGCCAGTACGGCAGCCAGTTGGGCCAGCAGGTCGGCATCGTTGTCGGCCAGGCAGAGCACGTGCTCACGTGGCAACACGGTATAGGTGTTGCGCTCGCCGGTCGGGCCGGGCAGCACGCGGCTGATACCGCTCTGGGACTGGGCGGCGAACTGGTCGCACAGGCTGGCCAGCTCACCCAGCTGGCTGCTGGCAGCCCAGGTCTTGAGGGTGTGCAGCGGCTTGATCAGTTGGTCGCGCAGGACAGTATCGACCTTGCCTTCGCCGTCGACACGCTGGAAGTGGCGGGCGATGGCGTCGGCCGGGCGGGTCGACAGCAGGCGGTACAGGTAGAGCGGACCGCCGGCTTTCGGGCCAGTGCCGGACAGGCCTTCGCCACCGAACGGCTGGACGCCGACCACGGCGCCGACGATGTTGCGGTTGACGTACATGTTGCCGGCATTGACGTTGTCCACCACCTTGGCGATGGTTTCGTCGATGCGGGTGTGCACGCCCAGGGTCAGGCCGTAGCCGGAGGCGTTGATCTGCTCGATCAACTGGTCGAGGTCCTTGCGGTTGTAGCGCACCACGTGCAGGACCGGTCCGAAGATCTCACGCTTGAGTTCGTCGAAGCTTTCGAGCTCGATCAAGGTCGGCATCACGAAGGTGCCGCGCTTGATCTCTTCACCTTCGGCGATGGCGACCTGGTAGACCGTACGACCTTTGTCGCGCATGCCCTGGATGTGCTTCTCGATGCCTGCCTTGGCTTCGGCGTCGATGACCGGGCCGATGTCCACGGACAGACGTTCCGGGTTGCCCAGGCGGCTTTCGGCCATGGCGCCCTTGAGCATCTCGATCACGCGGTCGGCGGAGTCTTCCTGCAGGCACAGCACACGCAGTGCCGAGCAGCGCTGGCCGGCGCTGTCGAACGCGGAGGACACCACGTCAATGACCACCTGCTCGGTCAGGGCCGAGGAGTCGACGATCATGGCGTTCTGGCCGCCGGTCTCGGCGATCAGCGGAATCGGACGGCCTTGGTTATCCAGACGGCCAGCAATGTTGCGTTGCAGCAGGCGAGCGACTTCGGTGGAACCGGTGAACATCACGCCTTTGACGCGCTCGTCACCGACCAGGCCGGCACCGACGGTTTCGCCGCGGCCTGGCAGCAGTTGCAGCACGCCTTCAGGGATACCGGCTTCCAGCAGCAGGCGCACAGCCTGGGCGGCGACCAGCGGGGTCTGTTCGGCAGGCTTGGCCAGGACCGGGTTGCCGGCGGCCAGGGCCGCGGCGACCTGGCCGGAGAAGATCGCCAGCGGGAAGTTCCACGGACTGATGCACACCACCGGCCCAAGCGGGCGGCAGCTGTCATTGCTGAAATCGTTGCGTGCCTGCACCGCGTAGTAGCGCAGGAAGTCCACCGCTTCGCGCACTTCGGCGATGGCGTTGGCGTAGGTCTTGCCGGCTTCGCGCACCAGCAGGCCCATCAGCGGCTGGATATCGGCTTCCATCAGGTCGGCGGCGCGTTCGAGGATCGCGGCGCGTTCGGCTGGCGGCGTGGCCTGCCAGATCGGAGCGGCGTTGAGTGCGCACTGGATGGCATTGTCGACGTCCTCGACAGTGGCTTCCTGCACGTGACCGACGACATCGCGGTGGTCGGCCGGGTTGAGCACTTGCACGGCAGGTTGCTCGCTGGCGGCGCAGGCCAGCAGCGGGGCCGCTTTCCAGTCATTGTGGGCAGTGGCCAGCAGTGCGCAGGACAGCGACGCCAGGCGGTGTTCGTTGGCCATGTCGATGCCGGCCGAGTTGGCCCGCTCGCTGCCATACAGTTCACGCGGCATAGGAATGCGCGGATGCGGCAGGCCGATGCTGCCCTCCTGGGTGCCCATGCGCTCGATGCTGGCGACCGGATCGGCGACCAGTTCCTGGATCGAGATCGAGTGGTCGGCGATGCGGTTGACGAACGAGGTGTTCGCACCGTTTTCCAGCAGACGACGGACCAGGTAGGCCAGCAGGGTTTCGTGGGTGCCGACCGGGGCGTACACGCGGCATGGACGATTCAGCTTGCCTTCGGAGACCTTGCCCACCACCTGCTCGTACAGCGGTTCGCCCATGCCGTGCAGGCACTGGAACTCGTACTGGCCTGGGTAGTAGTTCTGGCCGGCAATGTGGTAAATGGCCGACAGGGTGTGGGCGTTGTGGGTGGCGAATTGTGGATAGATGGCTTCCGGTACCGACAGCAGCTTGCGAGCGCAGGCGATGTAGGAGACGTCGGTGTACACCTTGCGGGTGTAGACCGGGTAGCCTTCCAGGCCCTCGACCTGGGCGCGCTTGATCTCGCTATCCCAGTAGGCGCCCTTGACCAGACGGATCATCAGGCGGTGGCGGCTGCGCTTGGCCAGGTCGATGACGTAGTCGATCACGTACGGGCAGCGCTTCTGGTAGGCCTGGATGACGAAGCCGATGCCGTTCCAGCCAGCCAGCGATGGCTCGAAGCACAGGCGCTCGAGCAGGTCCAGGGACAGCTCCAGGCGGTCGGCTTCCTCGGCGTCGATGTTCAGGCCGATGTCGTACTGCTTGGCCAGTTGAGTCAACGACAGCAGGCGCGGGTACAGCTCCTCCATCACGCGCTCGTACTGGGCGCGGCTGTAGCGCGGGTGCAGGGCGGAGAGCTTGATGGAGATGCCCGGGCCTTCATAGATGCCACGGCCGTGGGAGGCTTTGCCGATCGAGTGAATCGCCTGCTCATAGGAGGCCAGGTACTTCTGGGCGTCGTGCTCGGTCAGGGCGGCCTCGCCGAGCATGTCGTAGGAGTAACGGAAGCCCTTGGCTTCGAACTTGCTGGCGTTGGCCAGGGCCTCGGCGATGGTCTCGCCGGTGACGAACTGTTCGCCCATCAGGCGCATGGCCATGTCGACGCCCTTGCGGATCATCGGTTCGCCGCTCTTGCCGATGATGCGGGTGAGCGAGGAGGTCAGGCCGGATTCGTTGTGGGTGGAGACCAGCTTGCCGGTCAGCAGCAGGCCCCAGGTGGCGGCATTGACGAACAGCGACGGACTGTTGCCCAGGTGCGGCTGCCAGTTGCCGGTGCTGATCTTGTCACGGATCAGGGCGTCACGGGTGCCTTTGTCCGGGATGCGCAATAGCGCCTCGGCCAGGCACATCAGCGCCACGCCTTCCTGGGACGACAGGGAGAATTCTTGCAGCAGGCCCTGGACGATGCCGGCGCGGCCGCTGGCGCTCTTCTGGTTGCGCAGTTTCTCGGCGATGCCGGCCGCCAGCTTGTTGGTGGCCTCGGCCTGCTCGGTGGAGAGACGCGCCTGCTCCAGCAGCATCGGCACAACTTCAGGTTCCGGGCGACGGTAGGCGGCAGTGATGGCCGAGCGCAGGACCGATTGCGGCAGGATGCTTTCAGCGAATTCGAGGAAGCACTGGTGGCTGTGGTCGGGCTGGACGTCGCCGGCATCGTCGCCGAGGCTGGCGGCATGGCCGTTGAGTTCGTTCAGGGTGGCGCCACCCTCGAGCTTCTCCAGATAGTTGAAGATCGCTTGCTTGATCAACCAGTGCGGCGTGCGGTCGATGGACTGCGCAGCTGCTTTGAGTCGCTCACGGGTCGGGTCGTCGAGTTTGACCCCAAGGGTGGTCGTCGCCATTTCTTATCCTCGTTATTGCCACGGATGTGGCCTAAGCTGGCGGCAAGATTAGCTGTAGGACAATCCGGGTGCAACCGGGTGCAACCCGTTTTTTGATCAGCGTAGGTGCAACTCGTCCGACGGCTCCATGGGTGGCAGGAAAATGTACTTTCTTGGTGCTTTTTCTTATGAAAAACCCGGTTTTTGAAACAAAAAGGTGCAAAGAAGCGGTTTTGTCTGAAAATGCAGGTGTAGGTGCAACTTGCAAATGAAAAATGGTTGCACCTCGTTCGTGTTGTTGCATAGGATGCGCCGCCTAGGTGCAACCGCCTTGCCGGCGGTCGCAAAACATAAAAACAACGCCAGGGCACAACCATGGGCAATCCACTCACGATCACCTTCGTGATCTACATTGCGGCAATGGTGCTGATCGGCTTCGCCGCCTATCGCTCCACCAAGAACCTCTCCGACTACATCCTGGGCGGTCGCAGCCTTGGTAGCGTGGTCACCGCGCTTTCCGCCGGCGCCTCCGACATGAGCGGCTGGCTGCTGATGGGCCTGCCGGGCGCTATCTATTTCGCGGGTCTTTCCGAAGCCTGGATCGCCATCGGCCTGACCGTCGGCGCCTACCTCAACTGGCTGTTCGTCGCCGGTCGCCTACGTGTGCAGACCGAGTTCAATGGCGATGCCCTGACCCTGCCGGACTACTTCTCCAGCCGTTTCGAAGACAACAGCGGTCTGCTGCGGGTCATCTCGGCGATCGTCATCCTGGTGTTCTTCACCATCTACTGCGCCTCCGGCATCGTTGCCGGTGCCCGCCTGTTCGAAAGCACCTTCGGCATGCCTTACGAGACCGCCCTGTGGGCCGGCGCGGCCGCTACTATCGCCTACACCTTCGTCGGTGGCTTCCTGGCGGTCAGCTGGACCGACACCGTACAGGCTTCGCTGATGATCTTCGCGCTGATCCTCACTCCGATCATCGTGCTGATCTCCACGGGTGGCTTTGACACTACCTTCCTGGCCATCGAAGCGCAGAACCCCGCCAACTTCGACATGTTCCGCGGCGCGACCTTCATTGGCATCATCTCGCTGATGGGCTGGGGCCTTGGCTACTTCGGCCAGCCTCACATCCTGGCGCGTTTCATGGCCGCCGACTCGGTCAAGTCGATCGCCAAGGCCCGTCGCATCTCCATGACCTGGATGATCCTGTGCCTGGCCGGTACCTGCGCCGTCGGTTTCTTCGGTATCGCCTACTTCTCGGCTCACCCTGAGGTCGCAGGTCCCGTCACCGAGAACCATGAGCGTGTGTTCATCGAGCTGGCCAAGATCCTGTTCAACCCCTGGATCGCGGGTGTTTTGCTGTCGGCCATCCTGGCTGCGGTGATGAGTACCCTGAGCTGCCAGCTGCTGGTGTGCTCCAGCGCGCTGACCGAAGATTTCTACAAATCCTTCCTGCGCAAGAATGCTTCCCAGCGTGAACTGGTCTGGGTCGGCCGCCTGATGGTGCTGGCTGTGGCTCTGATCGCCATCGCCATGGCCGCCAATCCGGAAAACCGCGTACTGGGCCTGGTGGCCTACGCATGGGCAGGTTTCGGTGCCGCTTTCGGTCCGGTCGTGCTGATCTCCGTGCTGTGGAAGGGCATGACCCGCAACGGCGCACTGGCCGGTATCGTGGTCGGCGCCCTGACGGTGATTCTGTGGAAGAACTACGTTGGGCTGGGTCTGTACGAAATCATCCCGGGCTTCCTGTTCGCCAGCATCGCCATCGTAGTGGTGAGCAAGCTGGGTGCCCCGACCGGCAGCATGGTGTCGCGCTTCGAGAAAGCCGACGCGGCGTATCACGCCGAGAAGTGATCCTGCGTTAGGACAACTGCTTTGTTCGCGGCAAGTCCGCTCCCACAGGCTCCAGTTGCCTGGGGGCGGGCTTGACCGCGAGTGCAGCATGCGCCGATCGACAGCCAGGCCTGACTCCGCCTGCCTGACAAGGTAAACTTGTCGCCCCCGCAGGAGTTGCCATGAACTATCGTCACGCCTTCCACGCCGGTAATCACGCCGACGTCCTCAAGCACATCGTGCTGACTCGCCTCATCGCCCTGATGTCGCGCAAGGAGCAGCCGTTCGCCTACATCGATACCCATGCCGGCCTTGGTCTGTATGATTTGCAGGGCGACCAGGCGACCCGCACCGGTGAGTACCTCGAAGGTGTCGCCCGACTGTGGAATCGCGAAGACCTGCCGACCGTCACCGCTGACTACCTGCGAATCATCAAACGCCTGAATCCGGACGGCGAGCTGCGCTATTACCCCGGATCCCCGGAGCTGGCGCGGCGCCTGATGCGTCAGCAGGATCGGGCGCTACTCAACGAGAAGCACCCCGAAGACGGCCCGCTGCTCAAGGAAAACATGAAGAAAGACCCGCGGGTGGTCGTGCACCTGGGCGAGGGCTGGCACGTGCCTCGGGCATTGCTGCCGGTGCAGGAGAAGCGCGCGGTGATGTTGATCGACCCGCCTTTCGAGCAGGCCGATGAGCTCAAGCGCTGCACCGTGGCGATGAAAGAGGCGATCGGCCGCATGCGCCAGACCGTCGCTGCGATCTGGTACCCGATCAAGGATCAGCGATCGCTCACGCGGTTCTATCAAGACCTCACCAGCACCGGGGCGCCCAAGCTGCTGCGGGTCGAGTTGTATGTCCATCATCAGGACAGCCCCCAGGGTCTCAATGGCTCGGGCCTGGCTATCGCCAACCCGCCGTGGGGGCTGGAAGAGGAGCTGCGCGAGCTGTTGCCGTGGTTGGCCAAGGAGCTGGCGCAAACGGCCGGCAGCTTCCGGATGGACTGGCTGATCGCCGAGTGACAAGGGCCTGTTGCGCAGCCATGCCAGGCTGCGAACTCGCTCGTGGTACAGCGCTGCTTCCTGTAGCCCCTTCCAGCAATCGCACCCCCTGCTGTTTGCGTTATAATTCCGCCCTTTAGCCGCCATCCGCCTGCAAGGCCGATGGCGCATCCCTACCGAAAGAAGAGGCTAGACCCTTGGCATTGACGATTCTTGGCCTGTCCGGCGCCCTTAGCCATGACCCTTCCGCGGCCCTGTACATCGACGGCAAACTGGTTGCCGCCGCCGAAGAAGAGCGCTTCGTGCGTGACAAGCATGCGAAGAACCGCATGCCCTACGAGTCGGCGAAGTTCTGCCTGGAGCAGGCCGGCATCAAGCCGTCCGACGTCGACGTAGTGGCCATTCCGTTCGCCCCCATCAGCCTGTTCGGCAAGGCGCGCTGGCACTATGCCAAGCGCTACTGGTACGCCCCGGACCGCGCCCTCGACGCGATCCTGATGGGCAACCGTCGCTACAAGCGTTACCGCAAGAAGATCGTCTGGTGCCTGGAGCAGCTGGGCTTCGACCCGAAGAAGATCAAGATCGAACCGGTCGAACACCACCTGGCCCACGCCTCCAGCGCCTACCACTGCTCGGGCTTCAAGGAAAAGACCGCGATCCTGGGTATCGACGGCAAGGGCGAGTACGCCACCACCTTCTTCGGCTACGGCGAGAACGGCAAGATCCACAAGATCAAGGAGTTCTACGATCCGGACTCCCTGGGTGGCCTGTATGGCGCGATCACCGAGTTCCTCGGTTTCGAGATGCTCGATGGCGAATTCAAGGTCATGGGCATGGCGCCCTATGGCGACGCCAGCAAGTATGACTTCTCCCGTCTGGCCAGCTTCGAGAACGGCGAGCTGGTGATCAACACCGAGTACGCCAACGTCATTGGCCTGCGCCGCTATAAAGAGAAGGGCAAAGGTTTCTACTTCTCGCCCAAGCTGATCGAGTGGCTGGGGCCCAAGCGCGAAGGCGACATCGCCGACGAGCCATACATCCACTACGCCGCGAGCATGCAGGCGCTGTTCGAGAAGCTCGCGCTGCAAATGATTGACTACTACCTGGGCGACATCCTCAAGCAGGGTGGCAAACTCGCCTTCGCCGGCGGTTGCGCGCTGAACGTCAAGCTCAACCAGAAAATCATCGCCCGCCCAGACGTCAAGGAACTGTTCGTGCAGCCTGCCTCGGGCGATGCCGGTACCGCCGTCGGTGCCGCAGCGTATGTTTCCCACGCCCGCGGCGTGCCGGTCGAGAAGATGGAGCACGTCTACCTCGGCCCTTCGTACTCCAACGAAGACGTGATCGCCGCCTGTGCCCGTCATCCAAATGCACCGAAATGGCGCAAGATCGACGATATGCCGCAGCGCATCGCCAAGATCATGGTCGATGGCAACCCAGTGGCCTGGTTCCAGGGCCGCATGGAGTTCGGCCCGCGTGCGCTGGGTGGTCGTTCGATCATCGGTTGCCCGAGCGTGCCGGGCGTGGCCGACCGGATCAATGAGCAGATCAAGTTCCGCGAGCGCTGGAGACCCTTCTGCCCGTCGATGCTCGACACTGTAGGGCCGCAGATGATCAAGGTCGATCACCCCGCGCCGTTCATGACCTTCACCTTCGAGGTCGCCGAGGAATGGAAAACCCGTGTACCAGAGGTGGTCCATGAGGACGGCACCTCTCGCGCCCAGGTGCTCAAGCGTGAATACAACCCGCGTTACTACGACATGATGAAGGCCCTCGAGGACCTGACCGGCAACGGCGTGTCGCTGAACACGTCGCTCAACCGCCGTGGCGAACCCATGATCTGCTCGCCGACCGATGCCCTGAACATGTTCTTCGGCTCGGACCTGCAGTACCTGATCATGGAGGACATCCTGGTAGTCAAGGACGGCGCGGCGCCTTATGACCAACCGCTCTGAACGGCGCGTCCTGCAGTTCTGCCACGGCTATGACGGGCCATTCCTCGATTGCGCCCGTCAATATGCCAGTCTGTTCCAGGGCAGCGGCTTCAAGGTCACCACGGTCTTTCTCACCGGAAAGGCCGACCCCCAGGTAGCCGCAGGTTGCGCGTCGGACGAAGTGCTGTTTCTGGAGTTCAGCTCCAAGGCCGTACGTGGCCTGAAGCTGGGCGCGATCGCCGCGTTGCGCAAGATCGCCGCGGCCCGCGACTTCAGCTTCTGCATCGCCCACCGCTTCAAGCCGATCTATGTGGCGCTGCTGGGTACCCGCTTGCCGGTGATCGGCGTGCACCATGCGTTCGGTGACTACCAGCGCGGCGGTCGGCGCCTGTTCGCCAACCTGTTCAAAAAGCGTCTGAGCCTGCTCGGCGTTTCCGATGCGGTGCGTGACGACATGCGCCATTGCCTGGCGCAGTGGCCGGTCGAGCGAATCCAGACACTGTACAACCGCATCGATGTCCAGGGGCTGCAGGCCGGCCTGGTGCCTCGTGAGGAGGCGCGCCGGGCGCTGGGGCTCGATCCGCAGGCCTGGGTCGTCGGCAACGTCGGTCGCCTGCATCCCGACAAGGACCAGGCCACTTTGCTTCGCGGCTTTGCCGAGGCGCTACCCGATCTGCCAGCTGGCGCCCGTCTGGCGATCCTGGGAGAGGGCCGCCTGGAAGCTGCGCTCAAAGCGCAGGCGGCGCAGCTGGGTATTGCCGGTCAGGTGGATTTTCTGGGCCAGGTGCCCAATGCGCGGCGCTATTTCCAGGCGTTCGACGTGTTCGCCCTGAGCTCCGACCATGAGCCGTTCGGCATGGTTCTGCTGGAGGCGATGGTTGCCGGCGTACCGCTGCTCGCCACGGCGTGTGGTGGAGCCCTCGAGGTGGTTGAAGGTGTGGGCGTGCTGTTCCCGCTTGGGGATGCCGCTCAGCTGGCCCAAGGCCTGAAGCATATGGCCGGGCTGGATGCGGCGCAGCGCCAGGCGTGCGCCGAGCACATGCTACAACGCCTGCATGAGCGATTTTCCGACCAGGCCGTACGCGAGGCCTTCTGGGCCTTGCCGCAGGTGCGGGCATTGGTGGCGGAGGCGTGATGCTCAATCATATCCGGGCCCTGCGCGAGCGCGGCTGGTCCGTCATCGACGGTCAGGCCTACGCCGATGCCTGGCATCGTTTCGGCGGCAGTGTCGCCACCCATCCGCAGGTGGTCGAGCAATTGGCGGACCTGGCGCAGATCCCTGTGCGTTACCTGGGTTGGCACCACGCTGGCGAGCTCAAGGCTGCTATTCCAACTTGGGGGCGTCACCTGGCGCTGTCCAAGGACGTGCTCAAGCGCCACGGTAAGAAGGGCCTGTTCGACCTGGGCAATGCGGAAATCATCCTGCCCGCAGCTCCCGATGCCGGTGCGCCACTGCGCCATGCAGCGCGTTATCTTTCCGAGTTGAACCAAGGTCGATTCACTGGGCTCAAGGCGCAAGCCGAGCAGCTGGCCATGGCCCGTGCCCATGAAGACTTGTCGAAGAAGTTCCGTTACAACCAGCGCCGCGAGCTGCGCCTGCTGGAAGAGGCGGGCGGTGTGGTGCGGCCGATCAGCGACTTCAGCGCGACCGAAATTGCCGCCATCTACTGCGACCTGTTCATGCGCCGCTGGGGGTTCCCGGCCACGGGCGCGGCGCGTATGGCTGAGGTGCTGGAGCGCCTGCGTGACCTGTTGATCGGCTCAGTGTTGCTGCTCGATGGGGCGCCGATCGCGATCCAGCTGGTGTACCGGGTCGAGGCGCCGGAATGGATCAGCGTCGAATACATCAACGGCGGGGTCGACCCAGAGACCAAGGCCTTCAGCCCGGGCAGCGTCCTGAGCTTCCTCAATACCCAGGCTGCCTGGGAGGACGCCAGGGCGCGCAACAAACCGCTGCGATTCTCCTTCGGTCGCGCCGACCGCGAGTACAAGGACCGCTGGTGCAACCCGGTGCCGGTGTTCCAGTCGTGAGCCGCAAGCAGCAGTTGCTCAAACGCCATCGGCGCAACAAGCGCCTGGGGCTGCTGGCCGGGCTCATGGTGCTGGCCGCCCTGGGGGTATTGACTTGGTGGTGGCTGCCACTGGTGCTATTGCCGCTGGTGTGGATTGCCCACGAGGCCTGGTTCGCTGATCACCTGTTCTATTCGCCCTCCGAAGACTATGCCTACCGCTTCGGCGAATTGACCCGCCAGGCCGCTGCGCGGCTTCAGGGTGACCGGCTCCAGGTCGATGTGCCACTGGCAGGCGATGAGACGCTGATCCTCGAAGTACGGGTCAAAGCCAACTGGTTGGGGCGTTTTCTCGACCCGCAGGTGCTGCTTGATGGTGAGTCCGAGCAGGACTGCCAGACTTTCGAACGCGGCGTCGATGGTGTCCGCTTCCTGAACCTGACCGGTTTCGCCGCGCCCCTGATGGCGGGTGTCTTGCGTTTGCGCGGTCGCCACTGTCGGCTGGTCGGCGAGCCTCGCCTGTGGATAACCCCCTCGGTCGAATTGCACAAGCGCCGTGTGATGGTCATCGCACCCCATGCAGATGACGCTGAGCTTGCTGCCTATGGCCTGTATAGCCAGGCCGAAGAAGCCTGGGTGGTCACCCTGACCGCAGGTGAGATCGAGGCCGAGCACTATCAGCAGATGGGCCTGCCCAAGGCTGAGGCGGCGCGCCTGAAGGGCCGTCTGCGCGCCTGGGACAGCATCGCGGTGCCGCGCTGGGCGGGCGTGCCTGAGTCGCGCTGTGTGCAGTTGGGCTATTTCTGTCTGCAATTGCCGGCGATGCAAGCGGCGCCGGACATGCCGGTGGGCTCGCGTGAGGCGGACATGGCCGACATCCGCCCCTTCCGCCGATTCAACCCCTTCGACTTGCCAGGTGATGCCGATGGTGCACCGACCTGGAACAACCTACTGGCCGATCTGCGCGCCGTCCTGGAGCGGGCGCGGCCCCAGGTGCTGGTGATGCCACATCCACAGCTCGATCCACATCCGGATCACATCTGTGCCCAAGCGGCGGTGCTCGAAGCGTTGCAGGGCCTGGACTGGCAGCCCGAGACGCTGCTGTGCTACGCCAACCACCTGCACGACAATGACCGCTGGCCGATGGGTGACAGCGGCGACGGCGTTGCCTTGCCCCCGCAGTTGAGTGCCGACCAGGTCTGGGCACCCTGCAGCCAGGTATTGAGTCTTGCCATCCAACGCGACAAGGCCATGGCCTTGGGCATGATGCATGACCTGCAGCCCAGCGCGCCGTTCAAGCGTCGCTTGCGGCGTGCCCTGCAACGCTGGCTGGCCGGACGCAAGCCATCGCCTTATGGCGAGAACGAATTCTTCCGCAAGGCGGTACGCCGCCACGAGCTGTTCTGGCGTCGCACGTTTGAGCGCGACGAATGATTGAAGGCGCAGAGGCCCAAGCAAAGCAATGAAAGTCCTATTTCTGGTGCAGAAGGAGCAACGGGCGATCCTCGACCGCCTGTACGATGGGGTGGCCGCCAATTGCGATTGCGACCTGCGCTGGCTGAGCAGCGAGGACCAGCGCAACCTGCGCCGCTACTTCAAGCGCGAGGTGGATGTCACGCGCTATGACCGGATCGTGTTCTTCCTACGCTTCAAGCAGGAGATCCGCCAGGTCCCGTTCATCCGCAGCGTGCCCAACCTGGTGATTCTCGAGCACGACGCCTACCAGAACTACATACCGTGCAAGTACACCGGCAAGTTCAGTGCGCATTATCGCCAGTTGCCGTGGGCTCGGGTGATCAGCTCCGGCTATATGGTCAGCGAGCGCCTGCGCCAGGAAGGTTTCGACGCAGTGTTCGTGCCCAAGGGTTACGACGAGCAATTGCTCACAGACCAGGGGCGCGAGCGCGATATCGAGCTGGCCTTCGTCGGCAGCACTGGAAGCGTCGCCTACAGTGGTCGCAAGGCGTTGCTCGATGAGCTGGGTCAGGTGGAGAACCTGGTGGTCACCCGCACCAAGTCCGGCGAGGATTACTGCAATACGCTCAACCGTATTCGCTTCTTCGTCAGCGCCGATGTGGGCATGGGCGAATACATGATCAAGAACTTCGAGGCCATGGCCTGTGGCTGCGTGCTGCTGGCCTATGACCAGGGCGAGGCGGAGAACCGTGCACTGGGTCTTGAGGACATGCACAACTTGGTGCTGTACGACAGCATTCCGACCTTGCGGGAGAAATTGGCGGTACTGCGCAACGACCCCGAACTTGCCGAGCGCATCGCCCGTAATGGTCGTGAGCTTGCGGTGTCACGCTTTAGCTTCGCCCAGGTAGGACGCAGCATCGTCGAGCATCTGGTACCTGCGCTGCGTCCGCATCCGCCGCTGACCCGTTGGCAGCGTCTGCGCCTGGCACTGGGATTCTGACCGGCTTCTTTTACCTGGGGCTCGGCGGCGGCTTCCAGCCGCCCGGGCCGGTGTGCGGCCCAGCGCAGTCTTGGTAGGTGCTGGCGAAGCGGCCCCAGGACCTGACAGCCGCTATCGATTAGCAGACCTCAATGGGCCAGCAGGGCAGCCTCGAAATCGGCGACGGGGAACTGATTGGCGAGTTTTTCTCGCTCGATGTACCGCGCCATGTGCTGGACGTTGCGCCGAACCATTCGCGCCGAAAGCGGTGCACGCAGGAAGCGCATGTCCGCCACATCGATCAGCCCAAGGCGCTGGTCGGGTGTCATCACCACGTTACCCAGGTGCAACGAGCGGAAATAAATGCCCGAACGGTGCAACTGACGGATCAACTCGATCAGTTGAGGCATAAGGGCGTCCCAACTGAACCCAGGTTTGCGCGACAGCTGCAGCAGTGTTTCGCCCGGCAGTGGGCGGTACAGCACGGCGGTGCGTCCTGGCAGTTCGAGCTTGTGGTGGCTGATCACCTGCAGGGTCGGGATCCCCAGTTGCGTCAGGCGTGCCGCATTTTCGACGAAGCGTTGCGAGTAGGGGCGCAACAATGCAGATGAAATCAAACGCTTGCGACGGAAGATTTTAAGGATATTGCCATTCCCTAGCAGGTAGACTTTGGCGCCGTAGCTATCTGCCTCTAGAACCTTGGCACCGAGTGTCAGCTGATCGAAGTCGACCTGGGAGAGCCGGGAGCATTGCATGGGTAGGGCCTTGTCGTCTGGCAAGCAAAATGACCGGCAATAATGCCGAAAATAACGCGCCAGTACCATGATGGTGGCGTTGGATTGTTTCAGGGATCGAAGCCAAGAAGCATTGCGCCGGCCTGCGAAGAGGCTGGTCATGTGGGTCTGGTGCTGCCCCGACGGGTGCCCTGGACAAACCCTGTGTTAAAATTTCCGGTTCAACCTGAACAGCGAGCTCGATGATGGCCGAAACACCGCTACCGGCGGAGCAAACCTCCAGCCTGAAGATCTACTTCCGGCTGCTGAGCTACGTCAAACCCTATATCGGCATTTTCCTGCTGAGTATCGTGGGCTTCGTGATCTTCGCCTCCACCCAGCCGATGCTGGCGGGGATTCTCAAGTATTTCGTCGATGGATTGAGCGATCCACAGGCGGTCCTGTTCCCGGACGTGCCCTACCTCAAAGACATGCAGTTGCTGCAGGCCGTGCCGTTGCTGATCATCCTGATCGCAGCCTGGCAGGGCCTGGGCTCGTTCCTGGGCAACTACTACCTGGCCAAGGTCTCCCTGGGGTTGGTGCATGACCTGCGGGTGGAGTTGTTCAACAAGCTGTTGGTGCTGCCGAACCGCTATTTCGACAGCCACAACTCCGGTCACCTGATTTCCCGCATCACCTTCAACGTGACCATGGTCACCGGCGCCGCCACCGATGCGATCAAAGTGGTGATTCGCGAAGGCCTGACCGTGGTGTTCCTGTTCGCCTACCTGCTGTGGATGAACTGGAAGCTGACCTTGGTGATGGTTGCCATCCTGCCGGTCATCGCCCTGATGGTCAGCACCGCGAGCAAGAAGTTTCGCAAGCAGAGCAAGAAGATCCAGGTGGCCATGGGGGACGTCACCCATGTAGCCTCCGAGACCATCCAGGGCTATCGCGTGGTCCGCAGCTTCGGCGGCGAGGCCTACGAGCAGCGTCGCTTCAGCAACGCCAGCCAGAGCAATACGGACAAACAACTGCGCATGACCAAGACCGGCGCGCTGTACACGCCGATGCTGCAGCTGGTGATCTACAGCGCCATGGCCGCGCTGATGTTCCTGGTGCTGTTCCTGCGTGGCGATGCTTCGGCGGGCGACCTGGTGGCTTACATCACCGCCGCGGGCCTGCTGCCCAAGCCGATCCGCCAGCTTTCGGAAGTCAGCTCGACCATCCAGAAGGGCCTGGCCGGCGCCGAGAGCATCTTCGAGCAGTTGGACGAGAAGCCCGAGGTGGACACCGGTACCGTGGAAAAGGACAAGGTGGAAGGCCGCCTGGAGGTGCGCAACCTCAGCTTCACCTACCCAGGCACCGAGCGCCAGGTACTGAGCGACATCAGCTTTACCGCCGAGCCTGGGCAGATGATCGCACTGGTTGGGCGTTCCGGCAGCGGCAAGTCCACGCTGGCGGCGCTGATTCCACGCTTCTATCACCATGATCAGGGGCAGATCCTGCTCGATGGCGTGGAGATCGAACAATACCGACTGCGCAATCTGCGTCGACATGTGTCCCAGGTGACGCAACACGTCACTCTGTTCAACGATACCGTGGCCAACAACATCGCCTATGGCGACCTGGCCGGTGCGCCGCGTGAGGCGATCGAGGCGGCGGCTGCCGATGCCTACGCCAAGGATTTCGTCGACCAGCTACCCAAGGGTTTCGACACCGAAGTCGGCGAGAACGGCGTGCTGCTTTCCGGTGGCCAGCGCCAGCGCTTGGCGATTGCCCGCGCACTGCTCAAGAACGCACCGCTGCTGATCCTCGACGAGGCGACCTCGGCACTGGATACCGAATCCGAGCGGCACATCCAGGCGGCGTTGGACCACGTGATGGAAGGCCGCACCACCCTGGTGATCGCCCACCGCCTGTCGACCATCGAGAAGGCCGACCTGATTCTGGTCATGGACCAAGGCCGCCTGGTGGAGCGTGGCACCCACGCCGAGCTGCTCCAGGCCAATGGCCATTATGCCCGCTTGCACGCCATGGGGCTGGATGAGCCGGAAAAGGCCGATATCACCTGACCCCCCCCTGAATCGGGGCCCTCTCGGCCCCGATCATCATTGGTAACGCACAGATCGCAGCTGGCCATAAAGCCGTCGCCGACCCTGTGCTAATATCCTGCCCCTGTTCATTATTTTTCATATGGGTTGCCCATGAAGTTGTCCATGCCGCGTTTCGATCAAGCCCCGGTCCTGGTGGTCGGTGATGTCATGCTCGACCGCTACTGGCATGGCGGTACCTCGCGGATCTCTCCCGAAGCACCGGTGCCGGTGGTCAAGGTCGAGCAGATCGAGGATCGCCCCGGCGGCGCGGCCAACGTCGCACTGAACATCGCTGCCCTTGGCGCGCCTGCCTCGCTGGTCGGCGTGACCGGTCAGGACGAGGCTGCCGACAGCCTCGCCAACAGCCTGCAGGCTGCAGGTGTGCGCTCGGTCTTCCAGCGCATCGCTCATCAGCCGACCATCGTCAAGCTGCGGGTCATGAGCCGTCACCAACAGCTGTTGCGCATCGATTTCGAAGAACCGTTCGCCACCGACCCGTTGTCGTTGGGCGAGGAGGTCGATGAGCTGCTCGAAGGCATCAAGGTGCTGGTCCTGTCCGACTACGGCAAGGGGGCGCTGAAGAACCATCAGAGCTTGATCCAGGCGGCGCGGGCCAAGGGCATTCCAGTGTTGGCCGACCCCAAGGGCAAGGACTTCTCCATCTACCGTGGCGCCAGTCTGATCACCCCGAACCTCAGCGAGTTCGAGACGATCGTAGGTCGTTGCGCCGACGAGGCCGAACTGGTCGCCAAGGGTCTGCAATTGCTCCAGGATCTGGAACTGGGCGCGCTGCTCGTGACCCGTGGCGAGCATGGCATGACCCTGCTGCGCACCGGGCACCCGGCGCTGCACCTGCCCGCCCGGGCCCGTGAAGTGTTCGATGTCACCGGTGCCGGCGATACCGTGATCTCGACCCTGGCCGCAGCCATTGCCGCCGGCGAGGATCTTCCCCACGCTGTCGCGCTGGCCAACCTGGCTGCAGGTATCGTGGTCGGCAAACTGGGTACCGCTGCCATCAGCGCGCCGGAGCTGCGCCGGGCGATCCAGCGTGAAGAGGGCTCCGAGCGCGGCGTGCTCACCCTCGACCAGTTGCTGCTGGCCATCGATGATGCCCGGGCACACAACGAAAAGATCGTCTTCACCAACGGGTGTTTCGACATTCTCCACGCTGGGCATGTGACCTATCTGGAACAGGCTCGCGCTCAAGGTGACCGCCTGATCGTGGCGGTCAATGACGATGCTTCGGTCAGCCGTCTCAAAGGGCCGGGTCGTCCAATCAACAGTGTCGACCGTCGCATGGCCGTACTGGCTGGCCTGGGGGCTGTGGATTGGGTCATCAGTTTCCCTGAAGGCACGCCGGAAAACCTGCTCAGCCAGGTCAAACCGGACGTGCTGGTCAAGGGCGGCGACTATGGCATCGACCAGGTGGTCGGCGCCGATATCGTCAAGGCCTACGGTGGCACCGTGAAGGTACTGGGACTGGTGGAGAACAGCTCGACCACCGCCATCGTCGAGAAGATCCGCAAGCACTGATCTGCAACGTAGGTATCGCGTGACAATTCCCCCATAGCGCAATGCTTGTGGGGAGCTTGTCACGCGATTGGCCTGTAAGGCCTGCTGTCGTTACTTGTGCAGTGCGCGCTGCAACAGCGCCCGCGCCTTATCGCTGAATCGCTGCAGGTGCGAGGTCGGCACCTGCTCAAGGCCTTGTTGCTTGATCCACTCTTTCCAACGAATCCGCTCATCCTTCACCACCCAGCCTTCCTGTCGGGCAAAGCTTTCGGCCAGGTACAGACCGCGGGTGCTTGCAGGCACCAGTTGGTCTTTCTTCAAGGTATAGAGCTCGGCCGTGGGCTGGCCATCGATCAGTGGCATCAGATACAAGTCAGGGCGCTTGCGGTTCAGGCGTGCGACCAGTCGGTCGCCTTCCAGCCGTTCGTCGACATGGAACAAACTGAGCGACTTGGCCTCCCGGGGGACCTGCAGGCGAAGGTCATAGATCAACTGCAGGGATGCCGTTGGCAGGTGCACATAGGCGCGTGGGCGTTCCAGCAGCATGAGGTTGTCGCAGTGAACCGGACGGGCTGCACCGGACTCGGGGGACAGAACAAACGGTAATGCCTCGCGGTAGTGCAGGGCGTCGGCGTAGGGGGCTGGCAGCCAGGTATCGTTGAAACGCCCACCGAGCCAGCCTTCGGGCGTCTCCATCAGGCACTCCTCGGCCACCTCCTGGATGGCGGTGTGCAGCGGCAGGTTCAGTTCCTGGGCCGGGACATAACCGGAAATAAGCTTGAGCACGACATCGCCGCGATCCTGGCGGCGCTGGCGCACCAGCACCCAGTAATCGCGATGCTGCCAATGCAAGGTCAGACGCACCGATACCCCGAGGTTGGCCAGTTCGACCACAAAACGCTCCGGGTTGCCCAGCTGAATGGCTTTGCGTCGCTGCTGCACCTGGGAGAAGTTCAACGGCATGCCGATGGGCTTGTAGGTCAGGCCGTCGGGCGTGGCTTCGACATGCAGCGGTAAAGTTTTGAAGTTGCTCGGGTTCTTGCGGATCAGCGTTCGCGGCACGAGGCTCCTCCTTGCGTTGGGCGCCCGTCTGGGCGATTCAAGGCCGTCCCAGGATTCGGGCGACGGTGGCCACGTTATGGGCCAGGTGCAACGGGTTGATGGTACCGACGATAGCACTGCTCACCCCCGGGTGGGAGAACAGCAGCTCGAAGCTGGCCTGCACCGGATCGACCCCGGGCGCGAGGCAGATGTGCCCGCTGGCCAAGGCCTTTTTCACCAGGATGGCCTTGCCGTGTTCGGCAGCGTAGTCCAGCACCGGGCGTTCTGCCTGCTCGTTGAGGTTGTAGGTGACCATGGCGCAGTCGCCTTGCTCCAGCGCCTTGAGTCCGCCGGCTACGGTCTTGCCGGACAGGCCGTAGCCGAGGATCTTGCCCTCCTGCTTGAGTTCGGCGAGGGTCTGGTAGACGCCTTGCTGTTCGAGGATTGCCAGGTCGTTGCCATCCGAATGCACCAGCACCAGCTCGATGCGGTCGGTCTCCAGACGACGCAGGCTGCGCTCCACCGACAGGCGAGTATGGGCGGCGCTGAAGTCGAATCGGGACTGGCCGTCCTCGAACTCCTCACCCACTTTGCTGACGATCACCCACTCGTCGCGCTGCCCGCGCAACAGCGGCCCCAGGCGTTCCTCGCTGCGGCCATAGGCAGGGGCGGTGTCGATGAGATTGATACCCAGCTCTCGCGCCTGGGCCAGCAACAGCCGGGCCTCGTCATCACCTGGAATGGTGAAACCGGTGGGGTACTTGACGCCCTGGTCCCGGCCAAGCTTGACGGTGCCCAGGCCCAGCGGCGAGACCTTCAGGCCGGTGCTGCCCAGCGGGCGATGGAGGTCGTGCAGGGTCGGCAGGCTCATGGCAGCAGTTGCTCCCAGGCAGGCACGCCAACCGGGGGGCGGGGCAAGTCGGTCAGGTCCGGTTGGGCGGTGGGGCGGATGCCGTCCCGATCCAGGCTCGCCAAGACGCGATCAGCAAAGTCCGGTGCCAGGGCCAGCTTCGTCGGCCAGCCCACCAGCAGGCGCTGCTGGTCAGCCAGGAAGGCGTTGTCCGGGCGTACCAGGCCTGATTGCGCAGGTTCTGCGCGGTCGACACGCAGGGTGGCCCAGCGAACTGGGCTCTGGTCGACCCATGGCAACAGGCTGGCGATTTCCTTTTGCGCCGCGGCGATCTGCGCCGCAGGCTCGCGGGCGACCCCCTCGGCTTCGGCCAAATCCCCCCCCAGGTACCAAACCCACTGCCCGTCCGCAGCCGGGTGGGTGGTGACGGTCACCCGAGGCTTGGGGCCGCCGCCCAGGCAGTGGGCGTAGAGCGGTTTGAGATTCGGCCCCTTGGCCATGACCATATGCAGCGGACGGCGTTGCATGGCGGGTTGGCTCAGGCCCAGGGCCTGGAGCAGCGCCTCGGTGCCCGCGCCGGCGCTGAGGACGATGCGTTGGGCACGAATTTCACGGTCATCGACACGCAAGCCGACGAGCTCGTCGCCTTCTTTCAAGGGTTCGATGCGCTCACCGGCCAGTAGGCTGTCGCCGGCCAGTTCGGCCAGGTTGGCGAGCAGGCTGGGCACGTCGATGACCAGTTCGGCCAAGCGATAGACCTTGCCCTTGAAGGCACGATCCTGCAGAGCGGGGGGCAATTGATCGCCCTTGACCTGATCGACCCGACCGCGCACGGCTTTGCTGGCGAAGAAGCTGGTGAGGTTGCCGGCCAGGGTGCCAGGAGACCACAGGTAGTGGGCTTCGGAGAGAATGCGGGTCTTGCCGAGGTCGAGCTCGCCGTTGCCGGCCAGTGCTTCGCGCCAGCGGCGAGGCATGTCGGCGATGGCCTCCGATGCGCCGGTCAGGGCGCCATGCAGGGCGTACTTGGTACCGCCGTGGATGATGCCCTGGGACTTGATGGTCTGCTCGCCGCCGAGGCTGGCGCGCTCGACCAGCACGGTCGAGTACCCCAGGCGCTGCAGCCGGGCATTGAGCCAGAGGCCTGCGACCCCGGCGCCGACGATCAGCACGTCAGTGGAAATGGCAGATGGCATGCGGGCACCTCTAGAACTGGGACAGTTGCCCAGTATACAGGCTGTGGCGTGATGCTTGTCCGGGGAGAGATGCAGACCGTTTTGTCGCGTTCGCGGGTAAACCCGCTCACACCGTTACAGCGGCGTACCTATGAGCGCCGAAGAACCGGTGAGGGCGGGTTTGCCCGGTGAAGAGGGCACTACCACAGGGCAAGATGCTTGCCGCCCATGGGCGTGCATGAAATGCGCTGTCGCTCAGTGCCCCGCGGTCTTGGAGAACAGCTGGATCACCACCACGCCGCCGACGATCATGGCCATGCCCAGCATCGCCGGGAAGTCCAGCTTCTGCCCATAGATCACCAGCGCCACCGCGCTGATCAGCACGATGCCCAGGCCCGACCAGATGGCGTAGGCGATACCCACTGGAATGCTGCGCACCACCAGCGTCAGCATCCAGAACGCCACGGCGTAACCGCACACCATCAACAGCAGGGGCAGCGGTGTGCTCAAGCCCTTCACAGCTTTCATGGAAGCGGTGGCGATGACTTCTGCGCAGATGGCGATGGTCAGGTAGGTATATGCGTTCATGGTGCGAGTCTCCGTTGCCAGGCCTCGCATTCTAGGCCTAGGTGAAATGCGGTAAAGTCATTACCTATCTAACTTGGAGATAGGTTCAATGGCTGAGCAGTGGAGTCTGGATCAGCTGCGTCTGTTCCTGCGGGTGGCCGAGTTGCGGTCGTTTTCTGCTGTCGCACGGGAGCAGCGCAAGGCGCAGTCAGCCATCAGCAATGCAATCGCGCTGTTGGAGACGGACTTGGGCGTAACGTTGTTCGAGCGCAGCAGCGGGCGCCAGCCACGTTTGACCGAGAGTGGTGCGGCCCTGCTCGAGGATGCCCGCGAGCTGCTACGCCAGTGCGAGCGTCTGGACGGCCGGGCCTTGGCATTGATGCGGGGGCAGGAAGCACTGCTGCGGGTAGCCAATGACGAAGCCATGCCCTACCAGCCGGTCATCGACAGCCTGGACGAGTTGTCCACCCGCTTTCCGTTCCTCGAGGTGCAACTGGCCAGCGGTGCTCAGGGGGATGTGGCGCGCAAGCTGGTCGAGCGGCGTGCGGACCTGGGGTTGTTCTTCCATCACGAGCAGATTCCCGCCTCGCTGGAGCGTCGGGCGCTGGGCAGCGTCGAGATGGTCACGGTCTGCGCCGTGGGGCATCCGCTGGCCCGTGAGCAGCGGGTCAGTCGTCAGCAACTGGCGCGTCATCGGCAATTGCTGATCACGCCCCAGCAAAGCGGTTATCCGGGTGGCGAGGCGATCAGTCCGCAGGTGTGGCGCGCCGACAGCTTCTATTCAATGGCTGAACTGCTGATGCGTGGCCTGGGCTGGGCCTGGCTGCCGCGGCATGTGGTGCAGTATCCGACCTACCAAACGCACATGGTCGAACTGGACAGCGAGTGGCGCCCGCCGGCGCTGGTGGTCGAGCTGGCTTGGCGCCGCGACCAGCCGTTGGGGCCGGCGGCGCAATGGTTGGCCGAGCGCTTCGCCGTGCACCTGCGGGCGATTGGCTGAGGCTCGCCGCTTGCAGGCCTTTTCTTGCGGTTCCTTGTACACTGCGTCGCCATGAACAGAACCCTCTATACCTTGCTGTTTCACCTGGGCCTGCCGCTGGTCGCGCTGCGCCTGTACCTGCGTGCCCGCAAGGCCCCGGCCTACGGCCAGCGCATCGCCGAGCGCTTTGCCTGCAAGCTTGCGCCCATGCGCCAGGGAGGCATCTGGGTGCATGCGGTGTCGGTAGGCGAGAGCATCGCTGCTGCGCCGATGATTCGCGCCCTGCTCAAGGCCTACCCGGACTTGCCCATTACCCTGACCTGCATGACCCCGACCGGGTCGGAGCGGATCCGTGCGATGTTCGCCGAGGAGCCGCGCATTCAGCATTGCTACCTGCCATACGATCTGCCGTGGGCCGCCGGGCGTTTCCTCGATCATGTGCGGCCACGGCTAGGCATCATAATGGAAACCGAGCTGTGGCCAAACCACATTCACCAATGCACCAAGCGCGGTATCCCGGTGGCCTTGGCCAATGCTCGGCTGTCCGAGCGTTCGGCCCGCGGTTACGCGCGCTTTGCCGGGCTGACCGGTCCGATGCTCGCTGAGATGAGCCTGATCGCCGTGCAGACCGAGGTCGAGGCCGAGCGTTTCCGCAGCTTGGGCGCGCGCCCCGAGTGCGTGCAGGTGACCGGCTCGATCAAGTTCGACCTGAAAATCGACGAGCAACTGCAACCACGTGCCAAGGCCTTGCGCGAACAGTGGGGCGCCGAGCAGCGCCCCGTGTGGATCGCCGCCAGTACCCACGAGGGTGAGGATGCGCTGATCCTGGAGGCCCATCGGCAGTTGTTGCAGGTTCATGGTGATGCGCTGCTGATTCTGGTGCCGCGTCATCCGGAGCGCTTCGATGCGGTGTATGCCTTGTGCCGCGATCAGTTCGCCACGGTGCGACGCTCCCTGGGGACGCCGGTGAACGGCCAGACTGCGGTGCTGTTGGGCGACACCATGGGCGAATTGCTGTTCCTCTACGCATTGGCTGATATCGCCTTCGTCGGCGGAAGCCTGGTGGCTACCGGCGGGCACAACCCACTGGAGCCTGCTGCGCTGGCCTTGCCGGTGGTCATGGGACCACATGTGTTCAATTTCCTCGAGATCACCGCCATGTTGCGTGAGGCCGGTGCCTTGCAGCAGGTGGATGATGCCGAGGGACTGGCTGGCGCTATACGCCGCTTGATCGAGCTGCCACAGGATGCCCGGCGCATGGGGCTGGCGGGCAAGGCCGTGATGCAAGCCAATCAAGGGGCCCTGGACCGGCTTGTGCAGGCATTGGCGAAATGGCTGTGATGACGCAAAAGGTGGCAAACAGATAGTTCATTTGCGCTGGGCGTGCTGCCTACGCTCCTGTCCAGGACGCCAACAGGCGTGTCGAAGATTGGAGGAGACGCCGCATGTACAGCAGGACACTCACCGCGTTCGGCCTGATGACCGCCTTGTCGGCACAGGCCTCGATCGGTGTGCCGAAGTACCCAAAGTTCATCGAACCGTGGGCCAGCGTGAGCGTGAACTACCCGGATCCAAACGCCAGCATCCAGCACACCGGGGCCTATTTCATCGACGCCTTGAAAGGGCCGCACTTCACTATCGATGACAACGCCAGTTGGTCGGTGGATGACGACGATCAGGGTAGGTTGGAGATGGTGCCGAAGGTGCTGGGCAAGCATAGCTTCGTTGAGGAGGTCCTTGTGACCTCGGGCGCTCTGGCGTGCAATTTCAGCATCATGTACGACCTGCGGCGTGTCAGGCTTCATGCCGCGTCCATCGGCGAGGCCTACGCCGACTGCAGGTCTTCGCTGCATATCGATGGCGATCACAACGCAATTCGTTTCTTCATGAAGTGATGTGCATCGACAGGCTGTGCCAGCTACTTCACGAGCCACTCGGCAGGCGTGCCCGTGAAGTAGCGGTAGCGCGTCCTCAAGGTCGCCGCTCGAAGTTCTTTGCCGCCGCGGCTGCCAGGTCGGGTGGGAGGAAGTCCTTGTCCGGGTTGTAGTCGGCTTTCAGATAGCGGCCCAAGTCCTGCAGGTCCTGCGGACTGAGCGTCCCGGCGGCTTGCTTGAGGCGCAGGTTGTCGAGGATGTAGTCGTAGCGGCTGTTGTTGTAGTCGCGCACCGAGGTGTAAAGCTGGCGCTGGGCATCGAGTACGTCGACGATGTTGCGGGTACCGACCTGATAGCCGATCTCGGTAGCCTCCAGGGCACTCTGGTTGGAAATGATCGATTGCTTGCGCGCCTGTACCTGTTCCACGTCTGTGTTCACTGCGCGGTGCAGGTTGCGGGTGTTCTCCACCACCTGACGACGCAGGCTTTCGCGCTGCTGTTCGCTCTGGCTCAGGCGCTGGTACGCTTCGCGCACTTGGGAACTGGTCAGCCCGCCACTGTAGATCGGGATGTTCAACTGAAGGCCGATGCTGGTCTGCTCCACGTCGCCGCTGTAGCGCCCGAAGGGCGAGGGGTTGGTGAAGCCGAGACTGTCATTGTCGCCTTTTTGGTACTTGGCCACAGCATCGAGCGTCGGGGCGTGGCCGGCCTTGCGCTGGCGCAGGGTTTCCTCGGCGGCGGTCACGGCATGGTTGGTGGCAAGCAGGTTGAGGTTCTGCCGCGCCGCGGTATCGACCCAGGCCTTGGCATCGTTGGGGATTGGCACCTGCACCGGTAGGGTATGGACCACGCCCTGGATCGAGCTGTATTCGCGGTTGGTCAGGGTCACCAGGGCCTCGAAGGCATCCTGTACCTGGCGCTCGGCGATGATCCGGTTGGCCCGGGCGGTGTCGTAACTGGCCTGGGACTGCAGCACGTCGGTCTTGTCCGAAAGGCCGACGTCGAAGCGCTCGTTGGACTGGTCCAGCTGGCGCTTGAAGGCCGCTTCCTCGGCTTTGGTCGAGGCCAGGTTGTCCTGGGCGCGCAGTACCGCGAAGTAGTTTTCGGCGGTTTGCAGAATCAGGTTCTGTTCGGTGGCCGACAGCTCGAGGGCCGCCTGTTCATTGACGGCTTCGGCTGCCTGCAACTGGAACCAGCGGTCGGCACGGAAGATCGGCTGCGCCAGTGTGGCGCTCCAGGAATTGCCGCTGCGGTTGGACGTGATGGAGGGCTCGTCGATCTTGGTGCGAGTGTTGAGCATCTCGGCACCGGCCGACAGGTTCGGCAGCAGTCCGGCCCTGGCCTGGGGGACCACTTCGCGACGAGCGCCGTAGTCGGCGCGGGCGGCGGCCAGGTCGGCGTTGTTGTCGACCGCCTCCTGGTAAACGCTGACCAGGTCGGTTTTCACCGTCGTGGGCATATCCGCTGCCCAGACCACTGCGTTGGACGCACAAGACACGGCTATCGCCAGTGAGAGTTTGCGCAGCATAGGCAATCCTTGAAATGAATTTCTGAACTGTTGAGTATCGAGCGATGGCCAGTGTAGTGCCGGGCGCACCTGGCAACAATCGCCTGACGTGCCTTTCATCATTCGCCAAGCTACACGCTTGGCTTTGCCGACCACTTGAGTCTAGACTGCGCATGTTCTTGTCGGGGTGCCTTGAATCGAAGGCTGAGATCGGATAGTTCCGGATCCCGTTGAACCTGATCAGGTTAGCGCCTGCGTAGGGAACAAGATTGCTCGCTTTCCCGGCGAGATCTTGTGCCAGGTCCGGGATTGTCGAAGCTCAAGCTCAAGGCACTTCTCGCATCCGGCACCGCACCGTCCTAGGTGTATCCGCGCCCCTTCAGGTTCTCCCCGACATTCCACGCTGTCTGGAGAGCCTGTGATGAGCCAACAAGAAAAATCGATCCACCTCAGCGAGTCGGCGCAAGTCGACCAGCAGTCCGTGCAACCTTTCCCCCGTTCGCGCAAGGTCTATGTCGAAGGCTCGCGCCCCGATATCCGCGTACCCATGCGCGAGATCAGCCTGCATGACACGCCCACGGACTTCGGTGGCGAGCAGAATGCGCCGGTGCTGGTGTACGACACTTCTGGTCCCTATACCGATCCCAATGTCGTCATCGATGTGCGCAAAGGCTTGGGCGATGTGCGCTCGGCGTGGATCGAGGCCCGTGGCGATACCGTGCGCCTGGATGGCCTGAGCTCGAACTTCGGTCAGCAGCGCCTGAACGACCCCGAACTGGCCAAGCTGCGTTTCGCCCACGTGCGCAACCCGCGCCGTGCCAAGCCAGGCGCCAACGTCACCCAGATGCACTATGCACGTCAGGGCATCATCACCGCCGAGATGGAATACGTCGCCATCCGCGAGAACATGAAGCTGCAGGAGGCCCGCGCCGCTGGCCTGCTGGACCAGCAGCACGCCGGGCACAGCTTCGGTGCCAGCATTCCCAAGGAAATCACCCCTGAGTTCGTGCGCGAGGAAATCGCCCGCGGCCGCGCGATCATCCCCGCCAACATCAACCACCCGGAACTCGAGCCGATGATCATCGGCCGTAACTTCCTGGTGAAGATCAACGGCAACATCGGCAACAG
Source organism: Pseudomonas guariconensis (assembly GCF_900102675.1). Classification (GTDB taxonomy): domain Bacteria; phylum Pseudomonadota; class Gammaproteobacteria; order Pseudomonadales; family Pseudomonadaceae; genus Aquipseudomonas; species Aquipseudomonas guariconensis. Next base: position 163,877 of record NZ_FMYX01000002.1, on the reverse strand, counting down.
TGCCCTGGGGTCCTCGATCGAGGAAGAAGTGGCCAAGCTGACCTGGGGCATCCGCTGGGGTTCGGACACGGTCATGGACCTGTCCACCGGCAAGCACATTCACGAAACCCGCGAGTGGATCATCCGCAACTCGCCGGTGCCGATCGGCACCGTGCCGATCTACCAGGCCCTGGAAAAGGTCGGCGGTGTGGCCGAGGACCTGACCTGGGAGCTGTTCCGCGACACCCTGATCGAACAGGCCGAGCAGGGCGTGGACTACTTCACCATCCATGCCGGCGTGCTGCTGCGCTACGTACCGCTGACCGCCAAGCGGGTCACCGGTATCGTCAGCCGTGGTGGCTCGATCATGGCCAAGTGGTGCCTGGCACATCACAAGGAAAACTTCCTGTACACGCACTTCGACGAGATCTGCGAAATCATGAAGGCCTACGACGTCAGCTTCTCGCTGGGCGACGGCCTGCGTCCGGGCTCGATCGCCGATGCCAACGACGCGGCCCAGTTCGGTGAGCTGGAAACCCTGGGCGAGCTGACCAAGATCGCCTGGAAACATGACGTGCAGTGCATGATCGAAGGCCCGGGCCACGTGCCGATGCAGTTGATCAAGGAAAACATGGACAAGCAGCTCGAGTGCTGCGATGAGGCGCCGTTCTATACGCTGGGTCCGCTGACCACCGACATCGCCCCTGGCTACGATCACATCACCTCCGGTATCGGTGCCGCGATGATCGGCTGGTTCGGCTGCGCCATGCTCTGCTACGTGACGCCCAAGGAGCACCTGGGCCTGCCGAACAAGGACGACGTAAAGACCGGCATCATCACCTACAAGATCGCCGCGCACGCCGCTGACCTGGCCAAGGGCCATCCGGGGGCACAGATCCGCGACAATGCCTTGTCCAAGGCACGCTTCGAGTTCCGTTGGGAAGACCAGTTCAACCTCGGCCTGGACCCGGACACCGCCCGTGCGTTCCACGACGAGACGTTGCCCAAGGAGTCGGCCAAGGTCGCGCACTTCTGCTCGATGTGCGGGCCGAAGTTCTGCTCCATGAAGATCACCCAGGAAGTCCGTGAGTACGCAGCCAACCAGCGTATCGAGGCGACGGATGTGTCCGTGGAAGAAGGCATGCGCGAGCAGGCCGAGCGGTTCCGTCAGGAAGGCAGCCAGCTGTACAAAAAGGTGTAACGCATCCCGGCCCCTTCCTGTGGGAGGGGCACATTTTTCTGTGTGGGGCACGGCCCTGTGGGGGCGGGTTTACCTGCGAATGCTGAGTTCACTGACGCATTCGTGGGTAAACCCACTCCCACAGGGCTGTGCCCTTCGTCAGTTTGACTCGGTATCCCCAACAACAACTCTGGTAAGCCCGCCGATGACCACTCCCAGCCACTTCTCCCCCGACCACCCGGTCCCTCACGGGCAGCGCCAATTCGGCGCCCGCGACCTGTTTTCCCTCTGGTTCTCCCTCGGCATCGGCCTGATGGTCCTGCAGGTCGGCGCGCTACTGGCGCCAGGCCTTGGCTTGGCAGGCTCGGTGCTGGCGATCGCGCTGGGCTCCGCGGTAGGCGTGCTGCTGTTGGCGGCGGCCGGGGTCATCGGCAGCGACACTGGGCTATCGGCCATGGCCACCCTGCGCCTGAGCCTGGGGCGTCATGGCGCGCGTCTGCCGGCGCTGCTCAACTTGTTGCAACTGGTGGGGTGGGGGTCGTTTGAGATCATCGTCATGCGCGATGCCGCCAGCCTGCTCGGCACCCGGGCGTTCGGCGAGGGCAGCGGCTGGAGCAGCCCTCTGCTCTGGACCTTGTGCTTTGGCGCTCTGGCCACCTTGCTGGCGGTGAGCGGCCCACTGACCTTCGTGCGCAAGGTGCTGCGCAAATGGGGTATCTGGCTGCTGCTCGGGGCGTGCCTGTGGCTGACCTGGAACTTGTTCGCCAAGGCCGACCTGGCGGGCCTGTGGCGCCAGGCGGGCGATGGCTCGATGTCACTGGCGGTGGGCTTTGACATCGTCATCGCCATGCCGTTGTCGTGGTTGCCGTTGATCGCCGACTACTCACGTTTCGGCCAGCGAGCCAGCCGCGTGTTCGGCGGTACGGCGCTGGGCTTTTTCATTGGCAATGCCTGGCTGATGAGCTTGGGCGTGGCCTACACCCTGGCCTTCGCGCCGAGCGGTGAGGTCAATGCACTGCTACTGGCCTTGGCGGGGGCAGGTCTGGGTATTCCACTGCTGCTGATCTTGCTGGATGAGTCGGAGAACGCCTTTGCCGACATCCATTCTGCTGCCGTGTCTACGGGTTTGCTGGTGCGCATGAAGGTCGAGCACCTGGCCCTGGCCATCGGCGTGCTGTGCACATTGATCGCCCTGCTGGCGCCGCTGGCGCAGTACCAGAACTTCTTGCTGTTGATCGGATCGGTGTTCGCGCCGTTGTTCGGTGTCGTGCTGATGGACCACTTCGTCATTCGCCGTCGGCAGATACCGGCGGCGATCAGTGGCTTACACTGGCAGGCGCTGGTCGCCTGGGCGGTGGGGGTGGCGGCATATCACTTCATGGCCAATGTCGCACCGGAGCTGGGGGCGACCCTGCCGGCACTGCTGCTGGCAGGGGTACTGCATGGCCTGCTGAGCCTTAGCCGCGGCCAGGAAACAGCTCGGGCTTGAGCACGCCATTGAGGCGTGGATAGGGGATCTTCAGTTCGATGTGGCCCATGGAATAGGGCGCAATGGCATAGACTTCGTACTTGACCACCACCGCGCCATAGGTCAGCGCCACGTGCGGGGACTTGCGGAACGGCCAGGTCTTGATGAATTCGGGGTCCTTGTCCATGCCGGTGCTGATCATCCAGGCGCGGTGGGACTCCTCGACCGTCTTCCAGAAGGTCTCCTCCTGGCCCGGCAGCAGCATGTCCTGCAGGGTCAGGACCTTGTCCAGCTTGCGCGAATAGTTGATGAACCCGCGCCCCGGCATGCCGTGGGCGCCACCGCTGTCCAGATAGCTGGACAGTTCGATGATCACCAGCCCGTCATGCTGCTCGCGTACCTTGGCCTGCAGGTAGCTGCTGTTGCGTTTTTCGGCAGTGGCCAGGTATTGCTGCTCATAGGCTTGCAGCGAGGTAGGCGCGGTGCTGCGCTGGTTGTCTTCGGTCAGCTGCAGCAGGCGCTGTTCGACGATGGCGTCGAGCTTGGGCAGGGCCGGGAAATGAATGGTGTCGATGTTCACCAGTGGGCAGTCGCTCTCGCTGCAACCGGGTTTGACGTGTTCCCAGGCGTCGCGCTTGACCTCGAGCGGGGCTCGGTAGTTGGGCTCGAACAGGCTTTGGCAGGCGCCAAGGGCCAATGCCAGCACAGCCACGGAAGTCAGTTTGACAAGCGTCATGATGATCCTTGCAGAACAGATGGAGTCGAGCTTCGACCGTCGGCGCGGCCTTCAGTTCGCCACTAAGCTAACAGAGTAGAGACGCTCTGTCCTGGCCGCCTGAACGGTCGTTGGAAAGGGGTGAAACACGACGGCTCGCAGAGTAGGATGGCGCGATGCGGTAAATGAGGTAACGAGGATTCCCATGTCAGATACGTTGAATTCAGTGCCCAAGGCGGTCGAGATCGTCGAGCAGGCCAACTGCTTCCAGGGCTTCTACCGGCTCGACAAGGTGCGCTTGCGCCATGAGTTGTTCGCTGGCGGCATGGGGCGGGAGATCAGCCGGGAACTGTTCGTGCGCCATGATGCGGTCTGTGTGCTGCCATACGATCCTCAGCGTGACGAGGTGGTGCTGATCGAGCAGTTCCGCGTCGGTGCCTTGGGCAAGGTCGAGAACCCTTGGCTGATCGAGATGGTCGCCGGGCTCATCGACAAGGACGAGGAGCCCGAGGAGGTCGCCCACCGCGAAGCCCAGGAGGAAGCCGGCCTGACCTTCAGCGCACTGTGGCCCATGACCCGCTACTTCCCGTCGCCCGGAGGCAGTGACGAGTACGTGCACCTGTTCCTGGGGCGCTGCTCCAGCGAAGGCGCCGGCGGGCTGCATGGTCTTGAGGAAGAAGGCGAGGACATCCGCGTGCGCGTCTGGTCGTTCGAGGACGCCCTGCAGGCTGTGCGTGACGGGCGTATCTGCAACGCCGCGACCATCATCGGCCTGCAATGGTTGGCGCTGAACCGTGCGGAAGTGCGAGGGATGTGGTCGTGAACCTGTTACGCGAGCGCTATCGGGTCGACCTGGCCGGGCTGCAGGCAGCTTGCGAGGCCAACTACGCCCGCCTGATGCGTCTGTTGCCAGACATGCGCACCACCCAGAGCTCGCGGCGCATCGGCATGACCCAAGGTGACCAGATGCTGGGCGTGCTGGTGCTCGACGTGGTGCTGGCGTGCCCCTACACCACCACCCTGCGCGTGCGTCAGGAACACAGCCTGCCCTGGTTGCCGGTGCCGCATCTGGAGGTGCAGGTGTACCACGATGCACGCATGGCCGAAGTGGTCAGTGCCGAGCATACCCGGCGCCTGCGCAGCATCTATCCCTATCCCAACGCGGCCATGCACCAGCCGGATGAAAAAGCTCAGCTCAACCTGTTCCTGGGTGAATGGCTCAGCCACTGCCTGGCCTGCGGCCATGAGTTGGAAGCCGTTCGCTGAAATGTGACGGCGGTCGGTTTCAGCCCTTTGCTCCGGCCCCTTCGGCATCCCATAATCGCGCTGAATCCGTTCGAGGAGCCGGCCGTTGCCGCAATTCAATCTCCCTCAAGCCTCGGCACCCCTGCAGGTGGTGCAACTGACCGACGCCCACCTGTTCGCGGACGCGGGCGGCACCCTGCTGGGCATGAATACCCGCGACAGCTTGCAGCATGTGGTCGAGCAAGTGCGGCGCGAGCAGCCGCAACCGGACTTACTGCTGTGCACCGGTGATCTGTCCCAGGATGGCAGCGTCGCGTCCTATGAAGCCTTCCGCCAGCTGACTGCGGCGTTGGGTGCGCCGAGCCGCTGGCTGCCGGGCAATCACGATGAGGCCAAGGTGATGGCCGAGTTCGCGCAGGGCAGCGACCTGGTGCAGGCGGTGACCGATCTGGGCGCCTGGCGCATTGTCATGCTCAACTCGAACGTGCCCGATGCCACCCATGGTTGGCTCGCCGACGATCAACTGACCCTGCTGGAGCAAGCCCTGGCTGGAGCGGGGGAGCGTCACTGCCTGGTCTGCCTGCATCATCAGCCTGTGGACATCGGTTGTGCCTGGATCGCGCCGATCGGCCTGCGCAATGCCGATGAGCTATGGAAGCGACTGCGCGGTTATACACAGGTAAGGGCAGTGCTCTGGGGGCATATCCACCAGCCTTGGGATGAGCGGCGTGAAGGTGTTCGTCTGTTGGCCACGCCCTCGACCTGCATCCAGTTCGCCCCCAACAGTGAGGACTTCCAGGTCAGCGAGGAGCAGCCCGGTTACCGGTGGTTGCGCTTGCATGGCGATGGGCGAGTCGAGAGTGGGTTCGAGCGGGCCCGGGATTTCAACGTACAGCTGGATTTCAACAGTCCGGGGTATTGAGGCTCGGTGTGCTCCAGGTAAGGGCCCGCGAACAAGATGCAAGCCCTTGGCCGCCTGCGGCGTGAAGAATTTGTTGCGAAAAGCCCGAAGCTGCGCCAAAACCCAGCGAACAGGCTACACTGCGCGTCCCTGCGCCCGCACGGACGGGCGCGCCGCAGTACACTCCGGGGGCAGCATGTCGGGTTCCATCCTTTATATCCACGGCTTCAACAGCTCGCCGCTGTCGAGGAAAGCCCTCCAACTCGAGGCGGTGATGCAGCAACTGGGCCTGGCCGACCAACTGCGTGTGCCTGCCTTGCATCACCACCCGCGTCAGGCCATTGCCCAGCTCGAAGGGGCCATCGCCGAGCTGGGCCACCCTTTACTGGTGGGCAGTTCGCTCGGCGGCTACTATGCCACCTACCTGGCCGAGCGCCATGGCCTGAAGGCACTGCTCATCAACCCGGCGGTCGGACCGCACCGGCTGTTCGACGGATACCTCGGCACCCAGCGCAACCTGTACACCGACGAGACCTGGGAGCTGACCCTGGACCATGTACACGCCCTGGCCGAGCTGGAGGTGCCGCCCCCCCTGGATGCCAACCGCTATCAGGTATGGTTGCAGACCGCCGATGAAACCCTGGATTATCGCCAGGCCGAGCGCTATTACCGAGCTTGTGCCCTGCGCATCCAGGCTGGCGGCGACCACGGTTTCCAGGGTTTCGCCGAGCGTCTTCCGGCATTGCTGGCCTTCGCCGGCATTGCGCGCGGGCAGTATGCGGCGCTCGATTTTTCTGTATTTTGACTTTTTGCATTCACCAGACTGACGACGAGAACCCATGGCCAATCCCAGCGCTAGCGCCTATAACGCAGACGCCATCGAAGTCCTCTCGGGCCTTGACCCGGTCCGCAAGCGGCCGGGCATGTATACCGATACCAGCCGGCCCAACCACCTGGCCCAGGAAGTCATCGACAACAGTGTCGACGAAGCCCTGGCCGGCCACGCCCGTTCGGTACAGGTGATTCTCCACGCCGATCATTCGCTGGAAGTCTGCGACGATGGTCGCGGCATGCCGGTGGACATTCACCCCGAGGAGGGGGTGTCCGGGGTCGAGCTGATCCTCACCAAGCTGCATGCTGGCGGCAAGTTCTCCAACAAGAACTACCAATTCTCCGGCGGCCTGCATGGGGTGGGCATCTCGGTGGTCAACGCCTTGTCCAGCCAAGTCCGCGTACGCGTCAAGCGCGATGGCACCGAGTACCAGATGACCTTCGCCGATGGCTACAAGGCCAGCGAACTGGAGGTGGTCGGCACTGTTGGCAAGCGCAACACTGGCACCAGCGTCTATTTCAGCCCCGACCCGAAATACTTCGATTCACCTAAGTTTTCCATCAGCCGCCTCAAGCATGTGCTCAAGGCCAAGGCCGTGCTTTGCCCAGGCCTTCTAGTCAGCTTCGAAGACAAAGCCAGCGGCGAAAAGGTCGAATGGCATTACGAGGACGGCCTGCGCTCGTACCTGGTCGATTCGGTCAGCGAGTTCATGCGTCTGCCCGACGAGCCGTTCTGCGGCAGCCTCGCGGGCAACAAGGAGGCGGTCGACTGGGCCTTGCTATGGTTGCCCGAGGGCGGCGACAGCGTCCAGGAAAGCTATGTCAACCTGATCCCCACCGCCCAGGGCGGCACGCACGTCAATGGGCTGCGCCAGGGGCTGCTGGATGCGATGCGCGAGTTCTGCGAGTTTCGCAACCTGCTGCCGCGTGGCGTCAAGCTGGCGCCCGAGGATGTCTGGGAGCGCATCACCTTCGTCTTGTCCATGAAGATGCAGGAGCCACAGTTCTCTGGCCAGACCAAGGAGCGCCTGTCATCCCGCGAGGCGGCGGCGTTCGTTTCCGGCGTGGTCAAGGATGCGTTCAGCCTGTGGCTCAATGCCCACCCCGAGCTGGGCATGCAATTGGCGGAGCTGGCCATCAGCAACGCTGGGCGTCGTCTGAAGGCGAGCAAGAAGGTCGAACGCAAGCGCATCACCCAAGGCCCGGCACTGCCTGGCAAGCTGGCCGACTGCGCAGGCCAGGACCCGATGCGTGCCGAGCTGTTCCTGGTCGAAGGTGACTCGGCCGGCGGTTCGGCCAAACAGGCGCGTGACAAGGAGTTCCAGGCGATCCTGCCCCTGCGCGGCAAGATCCTCAACACCTGGGAAGTCGATGGTGGCGAAGTCCTCGCCAGCCAGGAGGTGCACAACATCGCCGTGGCCATCGGGGTCGATCCGGGCGCTGCGGACCTGTCGCAGTTGCGCTACGGCAAGATCTGCATCCTCGCCGACGCCGACTCCGACGGTCTGCATATCGCCACGCTGCTATGTGCCTTGTTCGTTCAGCACTTCCGCCCGCTGGTGGAAGCCGGTCACGTGTACGTGGCCATGCCACCGCTGTATCGCATCGACCTGGGCAAGGAGATCTACTACGCCCTCGACGAGGCGGAACGCGACGGCATCCTGGACCGCCTGGTGGCCGAGAAGAAACGTGGCAAACCGCAGGTCACCCGATTCAAGGGGCTGGGCGAGATGAACCCACCGCAGTTGCGCGAGACCACCATGGATCCGAACACCCGGCGCCTGGTCCAGCTGACCCTGGACGATGTGCAGGGCACCACCGAGATCATGGACATGCTGCTGGCCAAGAAGCGCGCCGGCGATCGCAAGAGCTGGCTGGAGACCAAAGGTAATCTCGCCGAGGTACTGGTTTGACCCGCCTGCTCGCAGCGGTCTGCCTGCTGTTGGTCGCCTTGCCGAGCCTGGCGGCCAACTGGCCTGAGCTCAAGATGAGCGAGGAACACCCGGTCGATGGCATGCGCGGAGGCAACCTGTCGGGCCTGGCCTGGTGCCGTGGGGCCTTGTGGACGGTGTCCGACCGGGACGACGACCGCATCTACCGCCTCGATCAGCAGGACCGGACCTGGCGTGCCCAGCCACTGACGTTCACCCCGCCACCGGTGCCGGAGAGCGGTCTGCCTTGGGGATTGAAGTCGCGTAATTGGGCGGCCTCTTATATCCGCGGCGGCGAGCTGGACTTCGAGGGCATCAGCTGTGATCAGGCCGGCAACTTCTACCTGATCAGCGAAGCCCATGCCGCGGTGTTGCAACTGCCTGCCGATGGCGAACCGCGCTGGCTGAAGATCGACCCGGCCATGGTGCGCCAGGCGCGTGCCAGCGGCATGCTGCTGCACTTCAATGCACTGTTCGAAGGGCTGGCAGTCCACCCGTCCGGGGATCGTCTGTGGCTGGCGGCCGAGCGGGAGCGACGCGGTCTGCTGCTGGTAGAACGCCAGCAGTCGGTCTGGAACTGCGCACGCAGCTGTGTGTTGCTCAGCGAGGCGGGCGTCGAAATGCAGCCCAAGCAAATGCCCAATCCGCAGGCCATGGCGCGGGACTTCTCCGACCTGGCATGGTACGAGGGCAAACTGTACACCCTCGAACGCAACGCCTATCGCATCTGCCGCCGTGACAGCGAGAGCGGGCAGGTCGAGCGTTGCTGGTCGTTCGCCGCCGATGCCTTGGTTGAATCGCGCCGCTACGACCAACCGTATGGGCTGGCCGAGGCGTTGGTGATCGACGCCAAAGGTGCCTGGGTGGGTGTGGACAACAACAACGGCGATCGTGCCGATGGTGAGGCTCGTCCAATCGTCTGGCGTTTCGCGGCCCCTGAAGGTGGCTGGAACGCCAAGCCGTAGGCTTGCCGGCCGATTTGAATTTACCCGGCGCGGCGGTAGTTGCCGTCGCGCCAGAACCTGAAATGACGAGGCCCGCATGAGCGACTCACTGGAACTCAGTCTCGAAGGCGTCGAACGCCGCTCCTTGGCTGACTTCACCGAACAGGCCTACCTCAACTACTCCATGTACGTGATCATGGACCGTGCCTTGCCGCATATCGGCGACGGTCTGAAGCCGGTGCAACGACGCATCGTCTACGCCATGAGCGAGTTGGGGCTCGATGCCGATGCCAAGCACAAGAAATCGGCGCGCACCGTCGGTGACGTGCTCGGCAAGTTCCACCCCCATGGCGACTCGGCCTGCTACGAGGCCATGGTGCTGATGGCCCAGCCATTCAGCTACCGCTATACCCTGGTCGATGGCCAGGGCAACTGGGGTGCGCCGGACGATCCGAAGTCATTCGCCGCGATGCGTTACACCGAGGCGCGCCTGTCGCGTTATTCGGAGGTGTTACTCAGCGAGCTGGGCCAGGGCACTGTCGACTGGGTGCCGAACTTCGATGGCACGCTCCAGGAGCCTGCCGTGTTGCCGGCGCGCCTGCCGAACATCCTGCTCAACGGCACCACCGGCATCGCCGTGGGCATGGCCACCGACGTGCCACCGCACAACCTGCGTGAAGTCGCCAGCGCTTGCGTGCGCCTGCTCGACGAGCCCAAGGCCACCATCGAGCAACTGTGCGAGCACATCCAGGGGCCGGACTATCCGACCGAAGCCGAGATCGTCACGCCGCGCGCCGAGATCCTCAAGCTCTACGAGAGCGGCCGTGGCTCGATCCGCATGCGTGCCGTGTACCGGGTAGAAGACGGCGACATCGTGGTGACGGCCCTGCCGCACCAGGTCTCCGGTGCCAAGGTGTTGGAGCAGATCGCCGCGCAAATGCAGGCCAAGAAGCTGCCGATGGTCGCCGACCTGCGCGATGAGTCGGATCACGAGAACCCCTGCCGTATCGTCATCATCCCGCGTTCGAACCGGGTGGATGCCGACGAACTGATGCAGCATCTGTTCGCCACCACGGACCTCGAGAGCAGCTATCGGGTCAACGTCAACATCATCGGTCTGGACGGCCGGCCGCAGTTGAAGAACCTGCGTGCCTTGCTGCTCGAATGGTTGGAGTACCGCATCGGTACCGTCCGCCGCCGCTTGCAGCACCGTCTGGAGAAGGTCGAGAAACGCCTGCATCTGTTGGAAGGCTTGCTCACAGCGTTCCTCAACCTGGATGAAGTCATCCACATCATTCGCACCGAAGACCAGCCCAAGCAGGCTCTGATCGCTCGCTTCGACCTCACCGAGGTTCAGGCCGATTACATCCTCGAGACCCGCCTGCGTCAGCTGGCGCGCCTGGAAGAGATGAAGATCCGCGGCGAGCAGGACGAACTGCTGAAGGAACAGGCCAAGCTGCTGGCGCTGCTGGGCAGCGATGCCAAGCTGCGCAAGCTGGTGCGCAGTGAGCTGATCAAGGATGCCGAGACCTACGGCGACGACCGCCGCTCGCCGATCGTCGAGCGAGCTGAGGCCAAGGCACTCTCGGAAAACGAGCTGATGCCGACCGAGCCTGTTACCGTCGTGCTTTCCGAGAAGGGCTGGGTACGCTGCGCCAAGGGGCATGACATCGATGCCACAGGCCTGTCCTACAAGGCCGGTGATGGCTTCAAGGGCGCTGCCGCGGGCCGCTCCAATCAGTACGCCGTGTTTATCGATTCCACCGGGCGCAGCTATTCGCTGGCTGCCCACAGCTTGCCTTCGGCACGTGGCCAGGGTGAACCGCTGACCGGTCGTCTGACGCCGCCACCGGGCGCGAGCTTCGAATGCGTACTGCTGCCTGATGACGATGCGCTCTATGTGGTAGCCTCCGACGCCGGCTACGGCTTCGTGGTCAAAGGCGAAGACCTGCAGGCGAAGAACAAGGCCGGCAAAGGGCTGCTCAGTCTGCCCAACGGCGCCAAGGTCATGACTCCAAGGCCGGTGACGGACCGGGAGCAGGACTGGCTGGCTGCGGTGACCACCGAAGGTCGCCTGCTGATCTTCAAGGTCAGCGATCTGCCGCAATTGGGCAAAGGCAAAGGCAACAAGATCATCGGCGTGCCCGGTGACCGAGTCGCCAGCCGTGAAGAGTTTGTCACTGACCTTGCGGTAGTGAGTGAGGGGGCGACCCTTGTATTGCAAGCGGGCAAGCGTACGCTATCTCTCAAGCCTGACGATCTTGAGCATTACAAAGGCGAGCGGGGACGGCGTGGCAGCAAGCTGCCGCGTGGCTTCCAGCGCGTGGATGGCATGGCGGTTGAACGCCCTGAGTGAACCGGCTGTCTGTCTGAAGCGGCAATTACAGCGTCATTTCAGGCAGAAATGCTGGAGTCGGGCGGTTATTTCGCGGATGATAGTGCCCTTGCGGTACCGGCGTGGCCGTGTGCCCGTAAGAATCTACATGAGTATCACTGCGGTTTGCCCCTGGGCGACCGCTTGGATGGGATGAATGAAATTTCTGCGCCTTCCATTTGCGCTGTTGATGACAGGTCTGCTGGGACTGAGCGGATGCAGCATGCATCAGCCGGTAGCCTTGTATCAGCTGGACAGCGGTGATCCAGGCCAGCCCTCGCAGAGCGCCGGCATGGCGGTTGTGCTCGGCCCGGTATCGGTCGCCGATTACCTGCAACGTGAAACCTTCCTGCAGCGTCAGCCTGATGGCAGCCTGACCTCGGCGACCGACGGTCGTTGGGCCGGCAGTTTGTCCTCGGACATCGATCAGTTGCTGGTTCGCCAATTGGCCTGGCGTCTGGACAGCCAGCGCGTGGTCCTGGCCCCGGCGACCGCCGGTTTCAATCCTGACGTGCAAGTGTTGCTGTCGATTACCCGCCTGGATTCGGGCAAGAACCAGCCGGCGATTCTCGACGCCCAGTGGCGCCTGCTCGATCGTCGCGGCAAGGTACGGGATAACCGTATCGTTCACCTGGAGCAGCCACACGAGGGCTCCGAGGCGTCCCAGGTGCAGGCCCAGGGGCAATTGCTGCAGAAGCTGGCCGAGCAGCTCAGTGTTGCGGTCAAACCGCTGGCTAACCAGCCGGCAATTGCTGAAGAGACCCCGCCTCAACGCAAGTCCGCCCCGGTTCAGGTCAAGAAGGGGCCTGAGAAGCCAAAGATTCCGATGGCCTCGCCGATTCGGACCGACATGGAGGTCTACCGGTTCTAAACCGATAGACACAAAAAAGCCCGCAGCGATGCGGGCTTTTTTTTGCTTCGTGAAGTGCTGGTGATTCGAGCTGTTGGAACGGTTGCGAATTAGAAGGCCGGTGTACGGACCCTCGCAGGTTGAGCCAGCTCCTACGGTGCGCTGGCTCGGCCCCAATCGTTCCTGAAGCTCAGGCCCGGCGCTCGTGCATGCGCGCCAACTGGCGCTCGAGCATGGACGGATAGGGCTCCATCAGTCGCTCGACGCAGCAGGCGCCTTCTGGGCTGGCTATCGGGCGGATGCGGGCTCGTTGACGAATCAGTCCATCATCGCTGATCTTGCGCTCCACCAGCAGCAAGTTACGGCTGTGCTGCGAGAGCGCCAGGGCATCCTGGGCTTTTTCGGTCATCAGCAGGTCGACCTGCTCCAGACCCTGCAGGTCGTCTGCCAGGACCAAGCCCAGCTGCAGTTGCAGGGTGATGCCACTGTCGGCCACCTCGATCTGCAAGGCATGGCCCAGCGCCCGTAGCAGTTCGCCGCAGCAGATGGCATTGGTCAGGTAATCCTCGCCACAGTCGCGACTGTGGAACAGCAGCAGGGTGCTGCCATCGTTGAGGGTGTAGGTCTCGCCGTCATACAGCGATGCGGCCTGCTCCAGGCAGTCGCGATAGCGCTCCAGCAACTCGGTCAGGCGTGTGCGGGGCAGGCGGCGCAGTTGCTCCTGGGAGCCCAGTTGCACGGCGAGCACGGCGCTGTACTGCGGCTCGTCGGACACAGCAGCGACAGGCTTGGCGTGGCTGTCCTCGGCGTCGATCAGACCGGCGAAGGCATCATCGTCCTCGTCGTCTTCAGTTGCGAGCTTGGTTTTTGTCGTGGCCTTGGGGGTAACGACGACTTCGTCCAGGTCCTCGAAATCTTCTTCGATTTCCTCCGGTTCTGGCGGCGGGGGTGGTGCCAGGCGGGTGTGCAACTGACGCGCCAGGTCGCCGATCTCGTCCTGACGGTCGGTTGCAGGCGTATATGGGTGCGGGTCGCGCAGCCACACGCGCAACTGCAAGAGCGGCGTGGTGATGTGACGGCCCAGGCGCAGGCTCAGGGCCAGTGCCAAGGCCAGCAGGATGCCGCCGAGGATACCCATGCTCTGCAGGCTGATGGTCATCGGCTGCTGGAACTGACTCATGTCCAGGCTGATGCGCAGTTGCCCGGCGGTCACGTCCTGGAAGGTGATCTTGGTCTGGTAAAGCCCTTCAGCCTCGCCCAGCAGTCCGTTCTTCGGCCGTTGGCCGGCTTCGGCCAGCATGCGGTTGTCCACGCTGTAGATGGCCGCATGGGCCACCAGCGGATTCTTCACCAGATTGCCCAGCAATACGTTGAGGCTGAGGATGTCATTCGACACCAGCAGCTCGGTCGCCGAGTTGGCGGTCTGGATGGTCAGGCTCTGGCCGAGGGCGTCGGCCTGCTCATGCATGGCCTGCCGGAACTGCAGACCCATGACGCAGGCATAGATCACCAGCGCCAGGGCCACCAGGAAAATATTGTGGCTGGCGATGCGCAGAGCCAGCGGAACGCGACGCTGGCGCAGGGCTCGGAAGATCATCAGGAAGAAGTTATCAGGTTTGACTGGCGTGGGCCGGTTCACAGAGCGCGGCTCTTTATGGCGAAAAAGGTGTTGCGCAGTATAGCGAGCCGTGTTTTGTCGGCAAAGTATCGGTAGCGCCCGATGGTCACGGAAAATCGGTAGAATGCGCATTTTTCATCGAAGTCGGAGCCCGGTCTTGCGCGAAATCGTCCTGATCAACATCACTGGTGAAGACCGTCCCGGTCTCACTGCGGCCATCACTGGCGTCCTGGTCCAGGGCGGTGTGAACATTCTCGACATCGGCCTGGCGGTGATGCATGGCACCCTGTCCTTCGGCATTCTGGTCGATATCCCGGACAACGAAGTGGCCACCAACTTGCTGCAGAGCGTTCAGGCCAAAGCTCATGCGCTGAACCTGCAGGCCCGCTACACGCCCATTTCCGAGGCCGACTACCAGCATTGGGCCGACAGCCAGGGCGAGGCACGCCATATCGTGACGTTGCTCAGCCGCAAAGTGACACCGGAGCAGTTGCAGCGGGTCAGTGCTGTGATCAGCCAGTACGGCCTGACCATCGAGCGCATCGAGCGCCTGTCCGCTCGGGTGTCGCTGGATGCCTCGTGCGAGAAGAGCAAGGCCAGTCTCGAGATTTCCGTACGCGGCGAGCCGAGTGATTCCCAGGCCCTGCGCGCGGACTTCTTCGCCCTGGCCGAGGAGCTGAGCGTCGACATCGCCTTCCAGAAAGATGACCTGTTCCGCCGCAACCGGCGCCTGGCCGTGTTCGACATGGACTCGACGCTGATCGAGGCTGAAGTGATCGACGAGCTGGCCAAGGCCGCCGGTGTGGGCGAGCAAGTGGCGGCGATCACCGAGCGCGCCATGCGCGGTGAGTTGGATTTCCGTGCCAGCTTCAAGGAGCGCATGGCCTTGCTCAAGGGCTTGGATGTTGGCGTGCTGGACCAGATCGGCGCTTCCCTGCGCCTGACGGAGGGGGCCGAGCACCTGTTCGCCGAGCTCAAGCGGCTGGGCTACAAGACAGCGATCTTGTCTGGTGGCTTCTCCTACTTCGCCAAGCAGGTGCAAGCGCGCCTGGGCATCGACTATGTCTTTGCCAACGAACTGGAAGTGGTCGACGGCAAGGTCACCGGCGTCGCTGTTGAGCCGATCGTCGATGCGCAGCGCAAGGCCGATCTGCTGCAGCAACTGGCGAGCGAAGAAGGCCTGCAGTTGGAACAGACCATTGCCGTGGGTGATGGCGCCAACGACCTGCCGATGCTGTCGCTGGCCGGCCTGGGTGTGGCTTTCCGTGCCAAGCCGCTGGTGCGCCAGTCGGCCAAGCAGGCAATCTCCACCCTGGGGCTCGATGGCGTGCTGTACCTGCTGGGCCTACGGGATCGCGACGCGCGTAGCTGAGGTTGGCGCCTAATGACGTAGCACCATGAAAAAGGCCCCGCCTGTGCGGGGCCTTTTTTCGTGGCGATGACTCAGGCTTGGGCAGGCTGTGCGAGCAACTCGCCCATACGTACCGCAGAGCCTGCACCCAGGCTTTGCGCCCACTTCACCTGCTCTGGGCCAAAAAGCACGATTGCGGTCGAACCCAGCTTGAAACGGCCCAGTTCGGCGCCTTTCTCCAAGTGGATAGGGGCACGGCTGCCTTCGTCGTAGCGGAAGGTCTTGAGTTCACGCTTGGGTGGCGTGACCAGGCCTGCCCAGACCGTCTCGATCGAGGCCACGATCATTGCGCCGACCAGCACTACAGCCATCGGGCCACGCTCCGTATCGAACAGGCAGACTACACGCTCGTTGCGGGCGAACAGCTCGGGTACGTTCTCGGCAGTGGTCTGGTTGACCGAGAACAGCCGGCCTGGCACGTAGACCATTTCTCGCAGGGTGCCGGCCAGTGGCATGTGCACGCGATGGTAGTCCTTAGGCGACAGGTAGATAGTGGCGAACTCCCCCCCCATGAAGGGCTCGGCCAGGGCGGGATCGCCGCCGAGCAGTTCCAGGGCACTGAAACTGTGCCCTTTGGCCTGGAAGATACGGCCATGCTCGATCGGACCGAGCTGGCTGACGGCACCATCGGCCGGGCACAGGATGGCGCCTGGGGTTTCGTCCAGCGGGCGGGCGCCTGGCTTCAGGGCGCGGGTGAAGAAGGCGTTGAAATGTTCGTAGGCGGTCAGGTCTTCGACCAATGCCTCGGACATGTTCACCTGGTAGCGCTTGGCGAACCAGGCGGTGAAGGCGTTCTTGAACCAGCGGGCGCGGCATTCGGCGACGCAGCCGGCCAGCCGCGAGAGCAGGTGATGCGGCAGCAGGTACTGGCTGATGATGAACAAACGGGATTTCATTGGGTTTCCTTGGAATTTCAAACTTCTACAGGCGTGTCCGGATGGTTGCCCCATTCGCCCCAAGAGCCGGCGTAGGCCTTCACTCGTGGATAGCCGAGGGCTTTGGCCACCAGATAGGTGAAGCCGGAACGATGGTGGGTCTGGCAGTGAGTGATCACTTCCTTGTCCGGGGTGATGCCGAGTTGTTGCAGGATGTCGGCCATGTCCGAGCGGATGCGCAGGTGGTCGTTCAGGTCCATGCCTGCGGTCCACTCGAAGTTGACCGCGCCGGGAATGTGCCCGCCTTTGGCGGCCAGGACTTTCTCGCCTTTGTACTCGCCGGGGCTGCGGGCGTCCCAGATGGCCAGGTCCGCCGCGCCCAATCGGCTTTGCAGGTATTCGCGGGTGGCGGTGGGCTCTGCATGCAGTTGCAGGCTGACCGGGCTGCCGCCGCTTGGCGGGATTTCAACGCTGAGCTTGTCAGCGGGCCAGGCCTGGATGCCGCCATTGAGGTAGTGGTAACGCGTGTGCCCGATGACATCGAGCAGCCAGATGAAGCGCCCGGCCCAGCCGCCCCCTTCATCGTCGTACACCACATAGACCGCATCGTCCCGGTGCTCGAGTTCACCGAACAGCTTCTCCAGGTCAGCCCGCGCCGGCAGCAACCCTGGTGCCGGTGGTTGTCCCAGCTGGGTGCGCTTGGGATCGACGAACCGGGCGCCAGGGATGTGCCCGCTGCCATAGCGATTGACGCTGGTCAGGTCGACGAGGATCAGCTGTGGCGAATCCAGGCGCGCGAGCAGGTCGGCCGGTTCGATCACCAGGGGCAAGCCGGAAAAGTCAGTCATCCACGATCTCCAGGGTGGAATAGAGGAGGCGATTGTAGCCTAAGGCTCAAGCGTTGCGGTTGGTAAAGGCCGACAGGGCACGCTCGGTGCATTGGGCTGTCTTGCCGAAAGCCTGCACGCTGACATCGGCCATGGGCCTGCCGCCTTGGTCGGCGATCATCAGCATCGTCACCTGGCCGTTGACTGCCAGCGAGCGCAGCAACAAATGCTCGCTGGACAGCAGTGCTCGCAAAGGAGTTGGCAGCAAGGCCGAGAACTGGGCGTGGTTCTCCGGCGTCAGGCGCAGTTGCGCTGCCTGGCCCATCAGCCGTTGCAACAATTTGCTCTGGTTCAGTGGCAGCACCAGCGAGGCTGCCTCCGGGGGCAGACCTGCGGTCTGCTGAACACGCAGGCATTCATTGGGTCTGTCGAGCGCCAGCAGCATGACCCGCTGCATGCCGCAGGCCAGGAGGGCTTCGCGCGCCTGGGTGCTCAGGTGCAGGATGGTGGTGAACGGGCTGGGTTGGACCAGCAACTCGCCACAGATTTTGCGCCAGTGTTCCAGATCCTTACTGGTGGGTGGCTCAGGTGCGAGCATGTCTGGATGCGGTCGCCGCTGGTGCCAGGGCCAGAGCAGCGCTTCGGCGGGATGGAACAGGGCGTGCCGGGCGTGGTGCCGGGCACTGGCTGCCGCTTGCTGGTGAACCTGTTGCTGGACATCGTCGAGCGAGGTTTGTAGGTACAAGGCCGTCAGCAACTGCCAGCGCAGTAGGTGAGGGTTGTCCCAGCCCACCTGCGCCGCCAGAGCCAGTCCGTTGGCCAGCAGCACGGTGTTGGCCGGTTGGTTGAACCAGCGGCGCAGCCCGGGCTCTTCATCCAGACGCTGTTGCTGGGTGAAGGCATCCTGCTCGCGCGCGATGGTCAGGATCTGGGCCAATTGTTCGCGCTCATCGAGCAGCAGGCGATAACCCTGGGTCACCCAGCCGGGCAAGCGCCATTGCTCGGCCATGGCCTGGCACAGGGTCACGATGCGCACGCCGAACAGTGCCTGCTCGACTTCGGCGGCCTCCTCGCCCTTGTGGATGACTCGCAGTTCCCAGGCATCGAGCAATTTAGGGTAGGCCAAAGCCAGGGGCCACAGTGGTGACAGGAACAACAGGCTGCCCCAATGGATCTCTTGCCACAACCGGGCCAGGCGGCTGGCGAACAGGCCACTGGCCTGCTGGGCAGCGTGCTGGCTGATCAGCAGGAACTGACGTAGTACCGGCGGAATATCTTCGCCAGGGACGGCAGGCAGACGTGCCAGCAGGCTCGCGGTGCGGGCCAGACCTAGGCGATTGAGGGCGACTTCCAGGCTTTCGGCGGGTTCGGCCTGGCTGGCGTTGGCCGGATGGTTCGCCTCGCGCATCACCGAAAGCACCAGCGCTGGGCTGTCCTGCATGAGTTCGGCGATGTCGCGCAAAGAGCGCCGGCTATCGTTGATGGCGGCCAGTACCCGGTCATGACTCTCCTTGGGTACTGGCAGGCGGATGCCATCGAGCAGTTTTACCCAGGCATCGAGCGTGGGTGGAATCTGGCTTGGTACCTTAGCGTCCATTGGCATTTTGACATCAGTCCGAACTGGCTTTTCGCATTTTGTGCCTATAGTCTGGCGCAGTTCTGTCGATAAGTAGAAGAAGAGTTTTAAAGCTCCCGCCCCTGACCCTGACCACCACAGCAAGTGCTTTGAACCTATGGCTAAAATTATCGGCATCATCGTCGTATTCGCGAGCGTGCTCGGCGGCTACGTGCTATCCCACGGCAAGATCGCGGCGCTGATCCAGCCGTTCGAAGTGCTGATCATCGGCGGTGCGGCCTTCGGTGCGTTCCTTCAGGCCAACCCTGGTCACATGACCATGCATGTGATCAAGAAGTCGCTGAAGATGTTCGGCACCCGTTTCACTCACACCTTCTACCTGGAGGTGCTGGGCCTGGTCTATGAGATCCTCAACAAGAGCCGCCGCGAGGGCATGATGGCCATCGAGGGTGATATCGAAGACCCAGCCGCCAGCCCCATCTTCGCCAAATACCCGGCCGTTCTGGGCGACGAGCGCATGACCGCGTTCATCTGCGACTACCTGCGCATCATGTCCACCGGCAACATGGCGCCCCACGAGCTCGAAGGCCTGTTCGACATGGAGCTGTTGAACATGAAAGAAGAGCTCGAGCACCCTTCCCATGCGGTGACAGGCATCGCCGATGGCATGCCCGGCTTCGGTATCGTGGCCGCGGTTCTCGGGATTGTCGTGACCATGGCATCGCTGGGCGATGGCGACCAGAAGTCCATCGGTCTGCACGTGGGCGCCGCGCTCGTGGGTACGTTCTTCGGTATTCTCGCGGCCTACGGCTTCTTTGGTCCGTTGGCCAACGCCCTGCGTCATGACGCGAAGGAAGAGCTGAACGTCTACGAGGCAATCAAGGCATCGCTGGTGGCCTCTGCCTCTGGCATGCCGCCGTCGCTGGCCGTGGAGTTCGGGCGCAAGGTGCTTTATCCGGCGCACCGTCCAAGCTTCGCCGAGCTGGAACAAGCGGTTCGCGGTCGCTAAATCATGGAGAACAATCAGCCCATCATCGTCAAGCGCGTCAAGCGCTTTGGCGACGGTCACCACGGCGGTGCCTGGAAGATCGCCTTTGCCGACTTCGCCACCGCGATGATGGCGTTTTTTCTGGTGCTCTGGCTGCTGTCCACGGCCACGCCTGAACAGAAGCTCGCCATCGCTGGCTATTTCAAGGACCCGATAGGCTTCTCCGAGAGCGGCACCCCCTACGTCATCGACCTGGGTGGTTCGCCACAATTGGCGCCGGAGAAAACCATCAATCCGGAAGAAAAATCCGAGCCGACACCTGACACCAGCATCCAGTTGGACAAAGACAAGGTCGAGACCTTGGCCGAGCAGGTCGAGCAGGAGCGCTTGCAATTGCTGTTGCAGGAACTGCAGAACAAGGTCGAGGAAAACCCGCAACTGCAGAAGTTCAAGGACCAGATCCTCTTCGAGATCACCCAGGACGGCCTGCGCATTCAGATCATGGATGCCGAGAACCGGCCGATGTTCGACCTGGGCAGTGCACGCCTGCAGCCATACTTCGAGGACATCCTGTTGGCCATGGCCGACACCATCAAGGCAGTGCCGAACAAGATCAGCATCAGTGGTCATACCGATGCCAAGCCATACGCCGGCACTGGCGAGTTCGGCAACTGGGAACTGTCGGCCAACCGCGCCAACGCCGCGCGCCGTGCGCTGGTCGCCGGAGGGTATCCGGATGAGCAGGTGGCACGGGTGGTGGGTTATGCCTCGTCGTCGCTGTTCGATCGCAAGGACCCGTTCAACCCGGTCAACCGACGTATCGACATCATTGTCCTGACCAAGAAGGCCCAGCGCACCATCGAAGGCGAGCAGGGCACGCCACAGGCCCCGCCGGCGACAGAACAGGCTCCGGCCAATGGTGCGCCGGGGGCGGCTACCCCGGCCGCGCCGGGCCCGGGCGATACGGCTCAGGCACCGATGCAGCCGCGTGAGCTTCGCCAGAAGCTGAACATCTTCGAAGATGGCGTGTTGAAAATGGACAATACCCAGGAGTGAGACCTGGGCTGGGCCAGTCCACATAAGGCCGCGTCTGCAATCGCTGCAGGCGCGGCCTTGTTTTGTCTGGGAACTGTTCGGCAGGCCCGCGCTGGATGACTCAGTAGGTGTCCTGCGGCAGGCTGGCGATGATCGAGCGGTAGCTGTTCATCCGCTGTGGCTTGATGCGCCCGTCATCCAGAGCCTGGAGCAAGGCGCAGCCGGGTTCACGGTCGTGTTTGCAGTCGCGGAAGCGGCAGTGGCCGAGCAGTTCGCGGAACTCGATGAAGCCGGCCTCGACATCGTCGCGGCTGACATGGCCCAGGCCGAATTCGCGGATGCCGGGTGAGTCGATCAGATCACCACCATTGGGGAAATGGTATAGGCGGGCTGTGGTGGTAGTGTGCGTGCCTTGGCCGGACCATTCGGACAGATCGCCCACACGAGTCCTGACCTCCGGCAACAGGCTGTTGACCAGCGATGACTTGCCGACCCCGGACTGGCCAACGAACACGCTGATGTGCTTGTCCAGCGTCTGCTGCAAACGCTGCATGCCCTCGCCCTGATGAGCCGAAACCTCAAGAAGGGGATAACCCAGGTCGCGGTAAACCGCCAGGAGGGCCTCGATGGTCGGGCCGTTCTGCTCATCGATCAGGTCGGCCTTGTTCAGCAGCAGAAGAGGGCGGATGCCTGCGTGTTCGGCGGCGACCAGGTAGCGGTCGATCAGGTTGGCCTGGGGTTCGGGGGCGGGAGCGAAGACGATCACGATCAGGTCGACATTCGCCGCGACCGGCTTGAGCTGGCCGTGATTGTTCGGCCGGCACAGCTCGGCGGTGCGGGGCATCTGCGCGACGATCACACCATTGCCCTGGTTGCCCGCTCGCCATACCACCCGATCGCCAGTGACCAGTGCCGGTAAATTGGCTCGCAAATGACAGCGAAACACCTGGCCCTTGGACTCGCCATCCTGCGCCTCGACCTCCACCTGCACGCCGAAGTGAGCGATCACCAGCCCCAACTGCTCAGGGCCTAGATCACCCCCTTCCAGCTCCTGCAGGGCGTGTTGCTCACGTTTGGCGGCGCGAGCGGCGCGCTCGCCTTGGATTTTTTCGATGCGCCAGTTTTGGCGACGGTTGAGCTGGCGTTTGGCCATGGAGGTTCCGTGTCGGCGGGGCAGAAGGAAAAACGGCTGGCAGTTTAGCATGGACCATCCTGTCCCTTGCGTTGGCGTTTGCGCCACGAAAGCCGCGTCGTGGGCTAAAATGACGGCCTATTCGAGGAGCCCCTTCATGCAAAACGCACAGAACCTGATCTGGATCGATCTGGAAATGACCGGTCTGGATCCGGACAACGACGTCATCATCGAGATGGCGACCATCGTCACCGACAGTGAGCTCAACACCCTGGCCGAAGGGCCGGTCATCGCGATCCACCACAGCGATGAAGTGCTGGCACGTATGGACGACTGGAACACCCGGACCCACGGTGCTTCCGGCCTGACCCAACGTGTGCGCGAGAGCCGCATCGACATGGCTGAGGCCGAAGCGCAGACCTTGGCCTTCCTCGAACAATGGGTGCCCAAGGGCAAGTCGCCGATCTGCGGCAACAGCATCTGCCAGGATCGCCGCTTCCTTTATCGCCACATGCCTAAGCTCGAAGGGTTCTTCCACTACCGCAACCTGGACGTCTCCACGCTCAAGGAGTTGGCAGCCCGCTGGGCCCCGCAGGTGCGCGACAGCTTCAAGAAGGGGGGGACCCACCTGGCGTTGGACGACATTCGTGAGTCGATCGCTGAGTTGCGGCACTACCGCGAACACTTCATCAAAGTCTAAGTTTCGAGCCTCGAGCCAAGCATCAGCGCCACAGCGGCTGAGTGATCAGCCAGCCGTGGCGTTTTGTTTGTGGGTTTGGCGTTTGCCGCTTTTTTTGGACATGCACCATGTTGTTGATGCTCTACCTTGTCGCCATCACCGCCGAAGCCATGACCGGCGCGCTTTCCGCGGGGCGCCGCGGCATGGATTGGTTTGGCGTGGTGCTGATCGCCTGCGTCACCGCGCTGGGCGGCGGTTCGGTGCGGGATGTACTGCTTGGGCACTACCCGCTGACTTGGGTGAAGCATCCCGAGTACCTCGTGCTGACCAGCTTTGCAGCTTTGCTGACCATCTTCATAGCGCCGCTGATGCGCCATCTGCGCTCGCTGTTTCTGGTGCTCGATGCGCTGGGGTTGGTGGCCTTCACCTTGATCGGTTGCATGACTGCCCTGGAGATGGGGCAGGGCATGCTGGTGGCTTCGATCAGTGGCGTGATCACCGGTGTGTTCGGTGGCATCCTGCGGGACATCTTCTGCAACGATATCCCGCTGGTATTCCGCCGGGAGCTGTATGCCAGCGTCTCCTTTGCCGCCGCCTGGTTCTACCTGGGTTGCGTGCACTTCAAAGTGCCAGCCGAGCAGGCCATGCTGCTGACCTTGTTCGGTGGGTTCCTGGTGCGCTTGCTGGCAATCCGCTTCCATTGGGAAATGCCCAAGTTCCACTACAACGACCAGCAATGATTGCCTCTCTGCAGGCCTGAGGGGCTGGGTCGCTACTGATCTTCGTGCTGTGCCAGCGCCCACTCCACATGCTCGCGCACCAGTGCCGAGGGGTGCTCGCGCCGGGCACGCAAAGCTTCGAGTACAGGGATGGTAGTCGGGGCATTCCCCAGCCCCACCGCCAGGTTGCGCAACCAACGTTCGTAGCCTGCACGGCGCAGGGGAGAGCCCTCGGTGTTGTTCAGGAAGGTCGCTTCATCCCAGAGGAACAGTGCGGCCAGCTCGGCGTTGTCCAGGCCGTGACGTGGCTTGAAGTCGTTTTCCTGGGTCGGGCGGGCGAAGCGGTTCCAAGGGCAGACGATCTGGCAATCGTCGCAACCGAACACCCGATTGCCAATCAGCGGGCGTAACTCGACCGGAATTGCGTGCTTGAGTTCGATGGTCAGGTAGGAAATGCAGCGACGGGCGTCGAGCACATACGGCCCGACGAAGGCGGCGGTCGGGCAGATGTCCAGACAGGCCTGGCAGCGTCCGCAATGTTCGCTGGTCTGGGCCTGATCCACCGGCAGTGGCAGGTCGACGAACAGCTCAGCAAGGAAGAAGTAGCTGCCGGCCTTGCGATTGAGCAGCAAGGTATTCTTGCCGATCCAGCCCAGGCCGGCCTGTTCGGCGATGGCTTTTTCCAATACTGGGGCGCTGTCGACGAAGGCGCGAAAACCAAAGGGGCCGATGGCCTGCTGGATACGCTCGGCCAGGTGCTGCACGCGTTTGCGCACCAGCTTGTGGTAGTCGCGACCCAGGGCATAGCGGGAAATGTAGGCTTTCTCAGGCTGAGCGAGCATCTGGGCCATGCGTGTATCGCCGGGTAGGTAGTCCATGCGCAGTGACACCACACGCACAGTGCCGGGTACCAGTTCGTCGGGGTGCGAGCGTTTGCTGCCATGGGCGGCCATGTAGTCCATCTCGCCCTGGTAACCGGCTTCCAGCCAGCGCTGCAGGTGATGTTCGTGCTCGCCAAGCGCCACGTCGGCGATACCGACGTGTGCGAAACCGAGTTCGCGGCCCCAATCCTTGATCGATTGGGCCAGCGTATTGAGGTCAGGAAGGCAAGCGGACATGGATGGACAAGGCAATACAGGCAGAGGTGCGTATAATTCTGCCAGACATCGGAGCCTTTGACCCCATGCCTCAGACCAAACACCCCGGTAATGCCCCCCAGCTGCTGAGCAGCCTGACCACTGCGCACCTGCCAGCGCGGCGCGCCGACGCCCACAAAGGCGACTTCGGTAACGTCCTGGTGGTCGGGGGCGATCTGGGCACCGGCGGAGCGGTGATGCTCAGTGCCGAGGCGGCCCTGCGCTGCGGTGCTGGCCTCGTGAGCGTGGCCACACGCCCAGAGCACGTCAGTGCAGGGCTTGCGCGTCTGCCCGAAACCATGTGGCTCGGCGTGAGTTCGGCCAACCAGTTGATGGGCGTGCTCGAGCGCGCCTCGGTGTTGGTAGTCGGCCCTGGCCTGGGCCAGGCCGCCTGGGGGCGCAGCCTGTTGTCGGCGGCGGCCAACGCGCCTGTGCCGCAGGTGTGGGATGCCGATGCGCTGAATCAGCTGGCGCACAGGCCCTTGGCCCTGCACAGCGGCAGCATCCTCACCCCGCATCCTGGGGAGGCAGCGCGCATGCTGGGTATTTCCACTGAGGCGGTTCAGGCCGACCGCCCGGGAGCTGCCCGCAAGCTTGCGCGCAAGCATGCCAGTGTCTGCGTGCTCAAGGGCGCCGGTACCTTGGTGGCAGGCCCGGATGGGCAGTTGGCGCTGTGCGAGCGTGGCCATCCGGCCATGGCGGGCGCGGGCCTGGGCGATGTGCTGACCGGTGTGCTGGCCGCCTTGCTGGCCCAAGGCATGGACGCGTGGTCGGCCGCTTGCCTGGGCGTGTGGTTGCACGCCTGTGCAGGGGAGCGCTTGGGTGTGAAGGGAAGAGGCTTGGCGGCCAGTGATCTGGTTCCGGTCATTCGTGAGTTGTTGGAGGAGCATTCAGCGTGTCTGGCATAACCCTGTTTCTGGTCGACGAACCGGCCACCGTCGCATTTGGTGCACGCTTGGCCGAAGTGACCGGCGGTCATGGCGTGATCTTTCTCGAAGGCGATCTGGGCGCGGGCAAGACCACGCTTTCGCGCGGGCTGATCCGCGGCCTGGGCCATACCGGGGCAGTCAAAAGTCCGACCTTCACCGTGGTCGAGCCTTACGAAATTGGCGATGTGCGCGCCTTCCATTTCGACCTGTACCGTCTGGTCGATCCGGAGGAGCTGGAGTTCATGGGGATCCGTGACTATTTCGAAGGGGACCCGCTGTGCCTGTTCGAATGGCCACAAAAGGGTGCGGGCGTTTTGCCAAAGCCCGACCTGACCATTACCATAAGCCCGCAAGCGAGTGGACGCTCGCTTCTCCTTTCACCGCAGGGGGCTCGCGGTGAGGCCTGGTGCGCCGCCCTGGCCACAGAATTCAAACAGTAAATGGGGTTAGGTATGCGCATACGCGCACTGGTCGCCGTCGTTGGGCTGCTGCTGACAGCGGTGACCGTTGACGCTCTGGCCGTCACACAAGTCAAGAGCATGCGTCTGTGGCGCGCACCGGACAATACGCGGCTGGTCTTCGATCTGTCCGGCCCTGTGCAGCACAGCGTCTTCACCCTGACCGCGCCGGACCGCCTGGTCATCGACATCAACGGCGCCACCCTGGGCGGTACGCTGAATGTCGCCACCTCCAATACGCCGATCAACAGTGTGCGCTCCGCCCAGCGCACGCCCACTGACCTGCGCGTGGTGGTCGATCTGAAAAAGGCCGTGACGCCCAAGAGCTTCACCCTGGCGCCCAACGCGCAGTATGGCAACCGTCTGGTGGTCGATCTGTACGATCAGGAAGCCGATGCCGTTGCCGCCAGTACTCCGACCCCGCCGCCTGCGCAAACACCCGCTACTGCCCCGGCCGTGCCGGTGTCGCCTGCCCAGCCGGCTATCAAATTGCCGCCGGTGCCCAGTGGCAAGCGCGACATCGTCGTCGCCATCGACGCCGGCCATGGTGGCGAGGACCCAGGCGCATCGGGCTCGCGTGGGCAGCATGAAAAAGACATCGTCCTGCAGATTGCCCGCGAGCTGCAGCGCCAAATCAACACCGAGCGTGGCTATCGCGCCGAACTGACCCGAACGGGCGATTACTTCATCCCGTTGCGCAAGCGCACCGAGATCGCGCGCAAGAAGGGCGCCGACCTGTTCATTTCCATCCATGCCGACGCCGCGCCGTCCAAGGCCGCTTTCGGTGCATCGGTGTTCGCGTTGTCCGACCGGGGCGCAACCTCAGAGACCGCGCGCTGGCTGGCCGACACGGAAAACCGCTCCGACCTGATCGGGGGCGCCGGCAATGTCAGCCTCGATGACAAGGACCGCATGCTTGCAGGTGTACTGCTGGATCTGTCCATGACCGCCACGCTCAGCTCCAGCCTCGATGTGGGGCAGAAGGTGTTGGGCAACATGGGGCGCATCACCCCGTTGCACAAACGCCGCGTGGAGCAGGCTGGGTTCATGGTGCTGAAATCCCCGGATATTCCGTCGATCCTGGTGGAAACCGGGTTCATCTCCAATGCCAACGAAGCCGCCAAGCTGGCGACCAAGAGCCACCAGCAGGCTTTGGCCCGCTCGATCCACACTGGTGTGCGTCAGTATTTCCAGCAAAGCCCCCCTCCCGGGACTTACATCGCATGGCTGCGCGATAGCGGCAAGATTGCCCAGGGACCGCGCGAGCACACTGTGCGGCCCGGCGAAACCCTGGCCATGATCGCCGTGCGTTATCAGGTCAGCGTGGCCAGCCTGCGGACCACCAACAGCCTCAAGAGCGATGAGCTGAAGGTCGGCCAGCACCTCGACATCCCTGGCACTACCCTGGCTGCCCAGCAATGAGTGGTGGTTCGCGCATCCAGTTGCTCAGCCCTCGGCTGGCCAACCAGATCGCCGCAGGCGAGGTGGTCGAGCGCCCGGCTTCGGTCGCCAAGGAGCTGCTTGAGAACAGCCTGGACTCCGGTGCCCGGCGTATCGATGTGGAAGTCGAGCAGGGCGGCGTGAAGCTGCTGCGCGTGCGGGATGACGGCGGCGGCATCGCGCCTGACGATCTGCCGCTGGCCTTGGCGCGCCATGCCACCAGCAAGATTCGCGAACTCGAAGACCTCGAAGGCGTGCTCAGCCTGGGCTTTCGCGGCGAGGCCCTGGCGTCGATCAGTTCGGTGGCGCGCCTGACGCTCACCTCGCGCACTGCCGGCGCTGGCGAAGCCTGGCAGGTGGAGACCGAGGGGCGCGACATGACGCCGCGTGTACAGCCCGCCGCGCACCCTGTCGGCACCTCGGTCGAGGTGCGTGACCTGTTCTTCAATACCCCGGCCCGGCGCAAGTTCCTCAAGTCGGAGAAGACCGAGTTCGATCACTTGCAGGAAGTCGTCCGGCGTCTGGCCTTGGCTCGCTTCGATGTCGGCTTCCACTTGCGACATAACGGCAAGAGCATCCTCAGTCTGCACGAGGCGCCCGATGAGCTGACCCGGGCGCGGCGGGTCGGCACGATCTGCGGCCCGGGCTTCCTCGAGCAGGCGCTGCCTATCGATGTCGAGCGCAATGGCCTGCGTTTGTGGGGCTGGGTTGGCCTGCCGACGTTTTCGCGCAGTCAGGCTGATCTACAGTACTTCTTCGTCAACGGTCGCGCCGTGCGTGACAAGTTGGTGGCCCATGCGGTGCGGCAGGCCTACCGCGACGTGCTGTTCAATGGCCGGCACCCGACCTTCGTGCTGTTCCTCGAACTCGAGCCGAACGGGGTTGACGTCAACGTGCACCCCACCAAGCATGAAGTGCGTTTTCGCGAAGGGCGCATGGTCCACGATTTTCTGTATGGCACTCTGCACCGTGCCCTGGCGGACGTGCGTCCGGAAGACCAGCTCGCCGCACCGGCAGCGGCTACCGAGATCGTCCGTCCCAGTGGTCTGCAGGCCGGTGAGTTCGGGCCCCAGGGCGAGATGCGCCTGGCCTCGCCGGTGCTGGAGCAGCCTCAAGCCGAGCCGCGCCAGTCGTTCGCCGGTGGTGGCTCGGGTTATCAGTACCAGTACACCCCACGCCCCTCGCAGCCTGTGCCGGTTGCTGAAGCGCAGGCTGTCTATCGTGAATTCTTCGCCCCGCTGGAGGGCGGCGCCTCTGTCCCGGCGGCGTTGCCGCAAAGCCAGGGCGATGTGCCGCCATTGGGCTTTGCCCTGGCCCAGCTCAAAGGCATCTACATCCTGGCCGAGAACGCCGTTGGCCTGGTGCTGGTAGACATGCATGCCGCCCATGAACGCATCATGTACGAGCGCCTCAAGGTGGCCATGGCCAGCGAGGGGTTGAGTGGCCAGCCGCTGCTGGTGCCCGAGTCGCTGGCCCTCAGCCAGCGCGAGGCCGACTGCGCCGAGGAGCATGCCCAATGGTTCCAGCGCCTGGGCTTCGAACTGCAGCGCCTGGGCCCAGAAACCCTGGCGATCCGGCAGATTCCTGCCTTGCTCAAGCAGGCCGAGGCCAACCGGCTGGTCCAGGACGTGCTCGCGGATCTCATGGAGTACGGCACCAGTGATCGTATCCAGGCGCACCTCAACGAGCTGCTCGGTACCATGGCCTGTCACGGCGCGGTGCGTGCCAACCGCCGCCTGGCCATCCCCGAGATGAACGCGCTGCTGCGTGACATGGAGAACACCGAGCGCAGTGGCCAGTGCAACCACGGTCGGCCGACCTGGACCCAGCTAGGGCTGGATGACCTGGACAAACTTTTCCTGCGCGGTCGATGACATGAGCGGCAAGCCCCCAGCGATATTCCTCATGGGCCCGACGGCGGCCGGCAAGACCGACCTTGCCATCGAGCTGACCAAGGTGCTGCCCTGTGAGCTGATCAGTGTCGATTCGGCGCTGGTCTATCGCGGCATGGATATTGGCACCGCCAAGCCTTCCAAGGACGTGCTGGCTGCACACCCCCATCGGCTGATCGACATTCTCGACCCGGCCGAGAGCTACTCGGCGGCGCAATTTTGTACCGACGCGCTGGAAGCGATGGCCGAGATCACCGCGCGGGGCAAGATCCCTTTGCTGGTGGGCGGCACCATGCTTTATTACAAGGCGCTGGTCGATGGTTTGGCGGATATGCCCGCCGCAGACGCTGCCGTGCGTGCCGAGCTTGAGGCCCAGGCGCGGGACCTGGGCTTGGCCGAGCTGCACCGGCAATTGGCCGAAGTGGATCCGGAATCGGCGGCGCGCATCCATCCCAACGACCCGCAGCGACTGATTCGCGCCTTGGAAGTCTATCGCGTGAGCGGCGAAAGCATGACCGCGCACCGGCAACGTCAATACGCGGAAAGTCGCGGCTCAGACGCAGGCGCGGGCGGTCATTTGCCCTATACTGTCGCCAGTTTGGCGATCGCTCCTACAGATCGTCACATTTTGCATCAGCGAATTGCGCTACGATTTTCGCAAATGCTGGAACAGGGGTTCGTCGACGAGGTCCGAGCACTGCGTGCCAGAAGTGACTTGCACGCAGGGCTGCCGTCTATACGGGCAGTGGGGTATCGGCAGGTCTGGGACTACCTGGACGGCAAGCTGACAGCCGAAGAAATGCGTGAACGCGGTATCATTGCCACTCGCCAATTGGCCAAGCGGCAATTCACCTGGTTACGTGGTTGGTCCGGCGTGGAGTGGCTCGACAGCCTGGCCTGCGACAATCTGTCCCGCACCTTGAAATACCTGGGGGCCATCTCCATATTGAGCTGAGTCCCTGCAATTGCCGTCTATTCTTGCGATTAGAATGGCTTGAATGACCGATTTTATTGTTTTTTTACTATTGATCCTTACAGGAGTGCGGCATATGTCAAAAGGGCATTCGCTACAAGACCCTTACTTGAACACCTTGAGAAAAGAAAAGGTCCCGGTTTCCATTTACCTGGTAAACGGGATCAAGCTGCAGGGCTCGATCGAATCCTTCGACCAGTTCGTGGTACTGCTGAAGAACACCGTCAGCCAGATGGTCTACAAGCACGCCATTTCGACCGTGGTTCCTGCCCGTCCGGTTCGCCTGCCAAGCCCGTCCGATTCCGAACACGGCGACAGCGAGCCAGGCAACGCCTGATAGGAGCCTGCATTGTTCTTTGAGCGCCACGGTGGTGGTGAGCGAGCGTTGCTCGTTCACTTGGAAGGTCAGAACCCTGAGGCGCGCGAAGACCCGCAGGAGTTTCAGGAGCTGGCGCTGTCGGCCGGAGCGGAGATCGTTTCGCTGGCCACGGTGGCCCGGCACCAGCCTACAGCCAAGTACCTGATTGGCAGTGGCAAGGTCGAGGAACTGCGCGATCTGGTCCACGCCGAACAGGTCGATCTGGTGATATTCAATCACACCCTCACGCCCAGCCAGGAGCGCAACCTCGAGCGCGTCTTTGAGTGTCGTGTGCTCGACCGTACCGGGCTGATCCTTGACATTTTCGCCCAGCGGGCGCGCACCCATGAGGGCAAGCTGCAGGTCGAACTGGCTCAGCTCGAGCATATGAGCACGCGCTTGGTACGCGGTTGGACCCACTTGGAGCGGCAGAAGGGCGGTATCGGCCTGCGCGGCCCGGGTGAGACCCAGCTGGAAACCGACCGCCGCCTGTTGCGGGTCCGCCTGCGGCAGATCAAGGCGCGTCTGGAAAAGGTGCGCAGTCAGCGCGAACAGGCAAGGCGCGGCCGCAAACGTGCGGATATCCCATCCGTTTCGCTGGTGGGCTACACCAACGCCGGCAAGTCCACGCTGTTCAACGCCTTGACCACCTCCGACGTCTACGCCGCCGATCAGTTGTTCGCGACCCTCGATCCGACCTTGCGCCGACTCGAACTCGCCGACCTAGGCCCGATCGTGCTGGCCGACACCGTGGGATTCATCCGCCACCTGCCGCACAAGCTTGTCGAGGCATTTCGGGCTACGCTCGAAGAATCGAGCAACTCCGACCTGTTGCTGCACGTCATCGATGCTCATGAGCCCGAGCGTATGGAGCAGATCGAGCAGGTACTGGCGGTGCTGGGCGAGATCGGAGCCGAAGGCTTGCCGATCCTCGAGGTCTATAACAAACTCGACCTGCTCGAAGATGTCGAGCCGCAGATCCAGCGAGATGCCGACGGCAAACCGCAGCGGGTCTGGGTATCGGCACGTGATGGACGTGGCCTGGAACTGGTTGGCCAGGCGATTGCCGAGTTGCTGGGGGATGATCTGTATGTCGGAACCCTGCGTCTGGAACAGCGACTTGCCCGCTTGCGCGCGCAATTCTTCGCTCTGGGCGCGGTGCAAGGCGAAGAGCACGATGAAGAAGGTCGCAGCCTGCTGAGCGTGCGATTGCCCCGGGTGGAGCTCAATCGCCTGGTCAGTCGCGAGGGCATGGAGCCTGAACTTTTCATCGAGCAACACACTTTGCAATAAATGCCCGTCGAGGTCGCCGGGCGACCGTGACAGGCATTCTGTAGCATTGGACGGCGCGCCGTGGGCGCGTCTTTGCTTTATCAGATGGAGAGCGCTATGGCTTGGAATGAGCCGGGTGGCAACTCGAACAATCAGGATCCCTGGGGCGGCCGTCGTGGCGGCGGTGGTGGCGACAAGAAAGGTCCACCGGATCTGGACGAGGCCTTCCGCAAGCTGCAGGACAGCCTCAACGGCATGTTTGGCAGCGGCAAGAAACGCGGTGGCGGTGGTGACCGCAATGTTGGCAAAGGTGGCGGCCTGGGCCTGCTGGGCATCGGCCTGGCCGTGCTTGCGGCCATCTGGCTGTACAGCGCCGTGTACGTCGTGGACGAACAGGAACAGGCTGTGGTGCTGCGCTTCGGCAAGTACTACGAGACTGTCGGTCCGGGCTTGAATATCTATTTCCCGCCCATTGACCGTAAATATCTTGAGAACGTGACCCGCGAGCGGGCCTACACCAAGCAGGGCCAGATGCTCACCGAGGACGAGAACATCGTCGAGGTGCCGCTGACCGTGCAGTACAAGATCACCAACCTGCAGGACTTCGTACTCAACGTCGACCAGCCGGAGGTCAGCCTGCAGCACGCGACCGACAGCGCCCTGCGCCATGTGGTGGGTTCCACCTCGATGGACCAGGTGTTGACCGAAGGCCGTGAGCAGATGGCCGTCGATATCCGTGAGCGCCTGCAGCGCTTCCTCGACAACTACCGCACCGGTATCACCGTCACTCAGGTCAACGTGCAGAGCGCGGCAGCCCCGCGTGAAGTGCAGGAAGCGTTCGATGACGTGATCCGTGCCCGCGAGGACGAGCAGCGTGCACGCAACCAGGCCGAGTCCTACGCCAACGGTGTGGTGCCGGAGGCCCGTGGTCAGGCTCAGCGCATAATCGAGGATGCCAACGGCTACCGCGATGAAGTCATCGCCCGCGCCAAGGGTGAGGCCGATCGCTTCAGCAAGTTGGTTGCCGAGTACCGAAAGGCACCGGACGTGACCCGTCAGCGCCTGTACCTGGAGACCATGCAGGAGGTCTACAGCAATTCGAGCAAGGTCCTGGTGACCAGCAAGGATGGGCAGAACAACCTGCTCTACCTGCCACTGGACAAGATGGTCGAAGGCAGCCGCCATTCGGCCGCACCGGTCAGCACAGTACCGGCGTCGGCCAACGATGCGGCCGCGCGCGCGGCGCAGGAAATGCAACAGCAGCAACAATCGCTGCGTTCTAGGGAGAGCCGCTGATGAGCAATAAATCGCTGATCGCCCTGATCGCCGCCGTGGTGCTGGCCATCGTGGCCTGGAACAGCTTCTACATCGTGTCCCAGACCGAGCGTGCGGTATTGCTGCAATTCGGCCGCGTGGTCCAGGCGGATGTCCAGCCAGGCCTGCATGTGAAGGTCCCCTACGTCAACCAGGTGCGCAAGTTCGACGCCCGTCTGATGACCCTGGATGCACCGACCCAGCGCTTCCTGACACTCGAGAAGAAGGCGGTGATGGTCGATGCTTACGCCAAATGGCGAGTCAAGGACGCCGAACGCTTCTACACCGCGACCTCGGGCCTCAAGCAGATCGCCGATGAGCGTCTGTCCCGTCGTCTGGAAAGCGGCCTGCGTGACCAGTTCGGTAAGCGCACCCTGCACGAGGTGGTCTCCGGTGAGCGTGATGCGTTGATGGCCGACATCACCGCTTCGCTGAATCGCATGGCCAGCAAGGAACTGGGTATCGAGGTCGTCGACGTGCGCGTCAAGGCCATCGACCTGCCGAAGGAAGTCAACCGCAGTGTGTTCGACCGCATGAGCACCGAGCGTGAGCGTGAAGCCCGTGAGCACCGCGCCAAGGGTAACGAACTGGCCGAAGGTATCCGTGCCGATGCCGACCGTCAGCGTCGTGTACTGCTGGCCGAGGCCTATCGTGAAGCGGAAGAGACCCGCGGTGACGGCGACGCCCAGGCGGCTGCCATTTATGCCAAGGCTTACAACCAGGACGCGGACTTCTATGCGTTCTACCGTAGCCTGCAGGCCTATCGCGAGAGCTTCTCCAGCAAGAGCGACGTGCTGGTCCTCGATCCGAAGAACGAGTTCTTCCGCTTCCTGGACAAGAGCAAGCCTTGAGCCCTTCCTGAAGACGCACCCCGCCTGGCAGCTAAAATGCCAAGCGGGGTGCATCCTGAAGGAAAAGGGGTGTATGATGAGTCAGCCGGGAAATTCCCGGCTTTTTTGCGTCTGCAAGGTTGATCGGCAACGTGTCGGTTGACGGTTTGGTCAGGTCGCAAGGCTATTCGAGGGTATTGGGTACGGTGGTAGCGCTGGGATCGGTGCTGCCCGCTGCTGTGCGCCAATGCCTGCTTTACTGACGGCTCGCCAGCTGGCAAGCCGCCCGGACCAGAGGGGAAATGGCGTAATGGCAACGGTAGACCGCTGGCTGCTGCCAGATGGCATCGAGGAAGTACTGCCGCCTGAGGCTGCGCGCATCGAGATCGCGCGTCGCCAGGTGTTGGACCTGTTCCAGAGTTGGGGTTA
The DNA here is from genome assembly GCF_900102675.1 of Pseudomonas guariconensis. Lineage (GTDB taxonomy): Bacteria > Pseudomonadota > Gammaproteobacteria > Pseudomonadales > Pseudomonadaceae > Aquipseudomonas > Aquipseudomonas guariconensis. The sequence continues at coordinate 129,568 of NZ_FMYX01000002.1, read as the reverse complement.
CGAGCTGGTCGTCACCCCGCATATCGAGTACCTGGAATCGCTGCTCACCGGTGCCGGCCAGGACCTGGACCAGCGCACCTTCAAGGTGGTCGACCCGCAGTCCGGTCGCCTGATGGGCTTCCGCGCCGACTTCACTCCGCAGGTGGCGCGTATCGACGCCCACACCTTGCGTCGCGAAGGGCCGAGCCGCCTGTGCTATGCCGGTAGCGTTCTGCACGCTCAACCCCGTGCACTGTCCACTTCGCGCAGCCCGATTCAGCTCGGTGCTGAGTTGTACGGCGATGCCAGTCCCACCAGTGACGTCGAGGTCATCAGCCTGATGCTCGCCACGTTGCAACTGACCGATGTCGCCGATGTGCACATGGACCTCGGCCATGTGGGCATCTACCGTGGCCTGGCCCGTGCCGCCGGCTTGTCCGGGGCGGTCGAGCAGCAGTTGTTCGACGCCCTGCAGCGCAAGGCCGTCGATGAAGTGCAGGCCCTGACCGCCGACCTGCCGAAGGATCTGGGCAACATGCTGCGTGCCCTGACCGAGCTGTGCGGTGGTCGTGAGGTGCTGGCCGAGGCCCGCGTCCGCCTGGGGCGTGCGCCAGCCAGCGTGCTGGCGGCGCTTGACGATTTGCTGGCGATCGCCGATCGCCTGGCGGCGCGTTATCCGGACTTGCCGCTGTACTTCGACCTGGGCGAGTTGCGCGGCTATCACTATCACACCGGCGTGGTGTTCGCCGTGTTCGTTCCAGGCGTCGGTCAGTCGATCGCCCAGGGCGGACGCTACGACGACATCGGCGCCGATTTTGGCCGGGCACGCCCAGCCACTGGATTTTCCACGGATTTGAAGACCCTGGTCACACTGGGGCGAGCGGAGGTCGTATTGCCTTCTGGCGGGATCTGGATGCCCGACAGCGGCGACACGGCCCTCTGGCAGATGGTCTGCCAGTTGCGCAACGAGGGCCAGCGTGTGGTCCAGGCACTGCCTGGTCAGCCGTTGAGTGCTGCTCTCGAGGCGGATTGTGATCGGCAATTGATTCAGCAAGACGGGCGCTGGCAGGTACTGCCGCTGACCCATTGAGATTCTTCGTCGGCCGTGGGCCGGCAACCAAGTTTGCGTGAATGAGGACAAGTGTTATGGGTAAGAATGTCGTCGTCCTGGGCACCCAATGGGGTGATGAGGGCAAAGGCAAGATCGTCGATCTGCTGACCGAACATGCTGCCGCCGTAGTGCGCTACCAGGGTGGCCACAACGCGGGTCACACCCTGGTGATCAACGGTGAGAAGACCGTTCTGCACCTGATTCCTTCCGGCATCCTGCGTGAAGGCGTGCAGTGCCTGATCGGCAACGGCGTGGTCGTGGCTCCGGATGCCTTGATGCGTGAAATCACCAAGCTGGAAGAGAAGGGTGTACCGGTGCGCGAGCGCCTGCGCATCAGCCCGGCTGCTCCGCTGATCCTGTCCTACCACGTGGCCCTCGACCAGGCCCGTGAAAAGGCGCGTGGCGAAGCCAAGATCGGTACCACTGGCCGTGGTATCGGCCCAGCCTACGAAGACAAGGTCGCTCGTCGCGGCCTGCGTGTTGGCGATCTGTTCCACCGCGAGCGTTTTGCCGCCAAGCTCGGTGAGCTGCTGGATTACCACAACTTCCAGCTGGTGAATTACTACAAAGAGCCGGCCATCGACTTCCAGCAGACACTGGACGAGTGCATGGCCTACGCCGAGCAGCTCAAGCCGATGATGCTCGACGTCACCGCCGAACTGCATAACCTGCGCCGCGCTGGCAAGGACATCATGTTCGAAGGCGCCCAGGGCTCGCTGCTGGATATCGACCACGGCACCTACCCGTACGTCACCAGCTCCAACACCACCGCTGGCGGTATCTCCACGGGTTCCGGCGTTGGCCCGATGTACCTGGACTATATCCTCGGCATCACCAAGGCCTACACCACCCGCGTGGGTTCTGGCCCGTTCCCGACCGAGCTGTTCGACGAGACTGGCGCCACCTTGGCCAAGCGCGGCCATGAGTTCGGCTCCACCACCGGTCGTGCTCGCCGCTGCGGTTGGTTCGATGCCGTGATCCTGCGTCGCGCTATCGACGTCAACAGCATCTCGGGTATCTGCCTGACCAAGCTGGACGTGCTGGACGGCCTGGAAACCATCAACATCTGTGTTGGCTACAAGAACGAGAACGGTGCGGTCATCGACGCGCCTTCCGACGCTGACAGCTACATCGGCCTGGAGCCGGTGTACGAAGAGATGCCAGGCTGGAGCGAGTCGACCCTGGGCGTGAAAACCTTGGAAGAACTGCCGGCCAACGCTCGCGCCTACATCAAGCGCATCGAGGAGCTGATCGGTGCGCCGATCGACATCATCTCGACTGGCCCGGACCGCAACGAGACCATCGTGCTGCGTCATCCGTTCGCCTGATCAGTCGCTTCGGCAGTGATCGAACGCCGCGCTCCGCAAGGAGTCGCGGCGTTTTCATTTGGGCACCATGCAGAAATGCCTTGTCAGGCGCCAGACATTGGCGTTTATCCCTGCTGTGCTGGGCATAACCCTTGCTGTATGAAACTCCTGTCGGTGCCATCAAAGTAATGGCGCCAGAAAACACGGGAGTTACAACGTGTCTGCCATTCTTTCACTGTTACGAAGCCGCCTCTTGCGGCCAGTGTTTGTTGCACTTGGTATCGCTCTTCTGGTGCAGGTGCTGGTTGCCGTTGCACTAACGCGGAGCACGGTCACCGCCCTAGAAGCCGATTTGGGTGCACGCTTGGGCAGCGACAGCCAGAAACTGGCCGCTGAACTGGAGCAGGCCGGGCAGGATGTCCGCGCCGGGCTCGACAGCCTCTCGGCCAGCACTCGTCAGCGCCTGAGCGCCGGCCTTTCCGAGCGCCTGCAGGGTGAGCAGCAGCAACTGCGCGCCACGCTGGAGAAGAACCTCAAGGACTCGGCCAACGACATGGCCGAGCTATTGGCCTCTGTCGCGCCGCGCGCCATCTGGGACAACGATGTACCGACGCTTTCGGACTTTGCGCGTCGCGCGCAGCGCAATCCCAATGTGTTGTTCGTCATTTATGACGACGCCCAAGGCCAACACCTGACCCGCTACCTGAATCGCCAAAATCCCATCAACCAGACGCTGATCGAGCGCGGGCAGGGCGAGCGCGCGTTGGACAAGGTGCTCGATGCCGCGCGCAAGGACCCTTCGGTGTACTACGTCGAGGCGTCCATCAACCCCAATGGCGCCGAGATCGGCAAGGTGCTGATGGGCGTGTCGACCGCCGGGGTGGAGCAGGAGCTCAAGGCGCTGGACCAGCGCTTTGCTGCCTTGATCGCCAGCGGCGAGCAACTGGTGGGCGATAGCCTGGTGGCGGCCGCCGCCGACAGTGGCAAGGCCCTGCGGTCGCGTCTCGAGACCGCACAGAACAGCGCCACCGCCATGCAGGCCAACACCGCGCAAACCGTGCGCGATGCCGCGGCCGAGCTGCGCTGGCGGATCGGCCTGGGCCTGGTGCTGGTAGGCTTGGGCGTGTTGTTGGTGGTGGCCGTGGTGCTGGGGCGGCGTGTGGTCAACAAGCTGCGCTTGTTGATTGGGGCGCTGAACGATCTGGCGGCGGGCGAGGGCGATCTGACCAAGCGGGTGGCGCTCGACAGCCGTGACGAGATCGGTGATATGGCCTCGGCGGTCAATCGCTTCGTCGACAAGTTGCAGCCCATCGTCCGCGAGGCTGGCGAAGTGGCTCAGCGTACGGGAGTGGAAATCGACACCATGGCTCAGCGCAACGCAGGTGCCGACGCAGCCGCTGCGCTGCAGCGTGACGAGGTCGCCGCCAGTCTGCGTGATCTTTCGAGCATGGCGGACGAGGCCCAGGCCGAAAGCCAGGCCATGCAAGCGGCCTTGCAGCAAGTGGTGGATATCCGCCAAGCCACTGACGAGAACAGTCGCGCTTCCACCCAGCTGGCGCGTTTGATCGAGAACCTGGCCGGGGAGGTGGAGACGGGTTCTCAGGTAATCGAACGGCTGGCCAAGCAGAGCGAGCAGATCGAAGTGGTGTTGACCGTGATCCACGGCATCGCTGAGCAAACCAACCTGCTGGCGCTCAACGCCGCTATCGAGGCTGCCCGGGCCGGAGAGACGGGACGCGGCTTTGCCGTGGTCGCCGATGAAGTGCGCGCCCTGGCAAGCAAGACCCAGAGCTCTACGGGCGATATCCAGGCGCACATCGCCGCCTTGCAGGCAGGAGCCAAGGAGGCGGTGGCCACCATTAGCCAGGCCGGTCGCCAGGCAAGCGAAGGGTTGTTGGTGCTGCGTGACAATGAGCGTCGTCAGCAGTCGGTACAGGCAGCGGTGGAGCAGGTGCACTCGGCCATCGGTCTCGCGACCCGGGCGGCTGAACAACAGGCTCACGGCGCGCAGGCTGTGCGCGGACGAGTGGAGAATATCCATGCCCAGGCTGAGCGTTCGGCAGAGGTGGTGATGCAGACCACGGCCAGCAGCAAGGTGCTGGATGATCTGGCGGCACAGTTGCGGGCGAGCCTGGGGCAGTTCCGCGCCTGAAAAAACGTAGGGGGTGTGACGGGGCGACTGTTGCCCTGCCGGATCCAGGGGCTGTAAAGCAGCCCCTGGATCGGGGGGGGATCTACGAAACGGTTTACGCCTTGTTCAGATACATCCGCGTGGTCAGCAAATACACCGGCAACCCCGACACCACGATCAGTAGCGCCGCATAAGGTGCTGCCGCGGCGAATTCGACGTTGGCGGTATGCGCCCAGACTTCTGTTGCCAGCGTCGTCATGCCGGTGGGGCTGAGTAGCAGGGTAGCGGTCAGCTCCTTCATGGCATCGAGGAATACCAGGGCGAAGGCCGCTGCCAGGGCTGGGAAGATGATCGGCAGAGTCACCCGGCAGAAGGCGCCAAAACTGCTGGCGCCCAAGGTTCGGGCCGCTTCTTCCAGCGTGGGGGAGGCTTTGTTCAGGGCCGTGCGCACGGGGGCCTGTGCCAGTGGCAGGAACAGCAAGGCATAGGCCAGCAGCAGCAGGGCGGACGTCTGGTAAAGGGCCGGCACATAGTGCAGGGCGAAGAACACCAGCGTCAGCGCGATCACCAGCCCTGGCAAGGCATGCAGCAGGTAGGGCAGGCGCTCGGCCCAGATCGCCAGGCGGCCCTTGTAGCGCACCACCAGAAAGCTGATGGGCAGCGCCAGCAGCACGCAAAAACCGGCTCCACCCAAGGAGACTGACAGTGACGTCAGCAGTGCCTTGCCGATTTCCGTAACCGGAAATGCTGCCGATGAACCCACACTCAACCAGTAGCCGAGCATGGCCAAGGGGATTCCGCTGCCCAGTACCGCCAGTGACAGGCAGAACAACTGCCCCAAGGGCATCCAAACCCGTAGGCGAACCGGTTGACCGCGACGGGCCACGCCCTGGCCGATCCGCACATGGCGCGCCTTGCCACGTACGCGCAGTTCCAGCCAGAGCATTGCCAGGCACAGCGCCAGCAGCACAGCCGAAAGCATGGCCGCGTTGGCGTTGCTGAACTCCAGTTCGAACTGCTGGTAGATGGCCGTGGTGAAGGTCTGTAGGCCGAGGATGGACAGGGCGCCGAACTCCACCAGCATGTGCAGGGCAATCAGCAGTGCGCCGCCGATCATCGAGGGCCACAGCAACGGCAGGGTGATCTTGAAGAATACCCCCCAGCGGCTGCAGCCCAGGGTGCGCGCCGACTCCTCAAGAGAGGTGTCGAGGTTGCGCAAGGTCGCGGCCACAGGCAGGAACACCAGCGGGTACTTCGACAGCGCCATGACCAGGATTGCCCCGCCCAGGCCCTCGAAGTCCGAACTCAGCGACACCCAGGTGAAGCTGCTGACGAACGACGGCACAGCAAAGGGTAGGCACAGCACCACCCCCCAGAGGCGACGGCCTGGCAGGTCGCTGCGCTCCAGCAGCCAGGCCAACGCCAGTCCGACGATCAGGCAGGCCACTGTGACCCCTATCATCAACATCAAGGTGTTGCGCAGCAGCCCCCAGACGAAGGGGCGCCAGAGCAGGCGAAAGGCTTCATGCCAGCCGGCTTGCCATGCCTTGAGGGCGACGTAGAGCAATGGCAGCAAGCTCATCGCCACCAGGAACAGGACGGGCAGCACCACCCAGATCGAGGGGCGCTTGCGGCGTGGCACGAAGCGCGCCAGGGCCGGCTGGGGCAGGGCGGCAGTCATCAGAGCAGGCCGACCTCTCGTTCAAGCTCCAAGGCTTCCTCGGCGTTGCCAAGGTCCGCCGGCGAGATCTTCGGTGGGCGTAGCTCTTCGAACGGCTTCAGGCCCTGATCCGAGACCATGCCTTTATGCAACGGGTATTCGGCGGTGGTCTGGGTGATGACGCGCTGGCCCTCTTCGCTGGCCATCCAGTTGAGCAGGGCTTGGGCTTCCTTCGGGTGCTTGCTGGCCTTGACGGCGCCGGCACCGGAGATGGTTACCAGATTGCCGGCGTCGCCGTCGGCCAGGTAGTAGAGCTTGGAGTCCAGCTGGCCACGCTCGCGCTTGAGGGCATACCAGTAGTAATTGTTCACTAGCACGGTATCGACTTCACCGCGCTCGACGGCTTTGAGGGCCACCATGTTGTTGGTGTAGGCCTTGCCGAAGGCTTTGAGGCCGGTTAGCCATTCCTCGGTCGCTTCGCGGCCATGCAGCTTGAGGATGGCCACGGCTTGTTCTTGGAAGGCACCGCTGGTAGGCACGTAGCCGACACGGCCATCCCACTCGGGGTTGGCGAAGTCCATGACGCTTTTCGGCAGGTCCTTCTCGTCGATTTTCTTGGGGTTGAACACGACGATCCGGGTTCGCGCGGTCACACCCATCCAGGTACCGTTGGCGCCGACGTATTGCTTGGGCAGCATGTCCAAGGTCGCGTCATCGATTTTCGCCAGCAGGCCCAGTTCGCCCAGGTTGTTCAGAGGCGGGGATTCTTCGGTATAGATGACATCGGCGGGCGAGCGATCGCCTTCCTCGATGATCTGACTGGCCAGCTGGTTGCTGCTGCCCTTGCGAATATTGATGTGAATGCCGGTCTTGGCCTCGTAGGCCTTGGCGATGGCTTCGCCGATTTCTTTGTGCTGGCCGTTGTACAGGGTCAGCGTGACCGGTTCGTCAGCCAAGGCGGCCGGTGCGCCGATCACCAGGCCGAAGAGAGCGGCGGCCAGGCTGCGCATCAGCAGTTGCGGGCGGATCGTCATGCGGGTACTTCCTCGCTTACGGCTACATATTTGGAAACAATGGTAAACGAAATCGTTTCTCAAGTGGCCGTATGGCGAGAAATTCATCAGCAGACAAAGGGCTAAGGAGGCGTCTCTTCCTGGTGGGGCTGGTTTGCCTGTGGAGAGCGATACGCAGTGCTTGGCACCGGCTTTGCCGGTGTTTGCGCATGAAGCCGTTGCTGCAGAGGGCGGGGGGCTAAATCGCAGGCAAGAAAAAACCCACTAGCAAGCTAGTGGGTTTTTGTATGGTGCCCAGGAGAAGACTCGAACTTCCACGACCGTTAAGTCACTGATACCTGAAACCAGCGCGTCTACCAATTCCGCCACCTGGGCAAAGCTTTACATCTTCTGTGCAAGACGACTATCGTTCGTTTAACACAGTAGTAACAGATCCTTGGTCATCTGTTACTTGAAAATAGTTGGTGCCCAGGAGAAGACTCGAACTTCCACGGCCGTTAAGCCACTGATACCTGAAACCAGCGCGTCTACCAATTCCGCCACCTGGGCACACATTTCGTCGAGGTCACATGATGCTTTACATCGCGTTGCATCTCAACTACAACGTCGGCTGTCCGTCGTTGTGGTGCGCACTATACGGACGCTCCTGAGGGCTGTAAAGCCCCGGATCAAAAAAAAATTCAAAAAATTCAACTTGTTGATTCCGCAGGCCTATTGCCTCCACTTCGACGCTCCGCTGGGGCTGTCCAAGGCAGACATTTCCGGTTTCAATACGCCTATGCCAGAATTCTTATCTATATACCCCAAGGTGAACCCCTTCTGATGGCCGATTGGCAATCCCTCGATCCCGAGGCCGCTCGCGAAGCGGAAAAATACGAAAATCCCATTCCTAGCCGTGAGCTGATCCTGCAGCGTCTCGCCGACCGTGGCGAACCGGCCGCTCGCGAAGAGCTGGCCGCCGAGTTCGGCCTGCACGAAGAAGACCAGATCGAAGCCCTGCGCCGCCGCCTGCGCGCCATGGAGCGCGATGGCCAGCTTATCTATACCCGGCGCGGCACCTATGCCCCGGTAGACAAGCTTGACCTGATCTGCGGTCGCGTTTCCGGCCACCGCGATGGTTTCGGCTTCCTGATCCCGGATGATGGCAGTGAAGATCTCTTCCTGAGCCCTGCGCAGATGCGCCTGGTGTTCGACGGTGACCGCGGTCTGGCCCGGGTTTCCGGTGTCGATCGCCGTGGCCGTCGTGAAGGCGTGCTGGTCGAAATCATCTCCCGTGCCCACGAGAGCGTGGTCGGCCGCTACTTCGAGGAAGGTGGCATTGGTTATGTCACTCCCGATAACCCGAAGATCCAGCAGGAAGTGCTGGTGACTGCCGGGCGTAACGGTGGTGCGAAGATTGGCCAGTTCGTCGAGATCAAGATCACCCATTGGCCGACCCCACGCTTCCAGCCCCAGGGTGATGTGGTGGAGGTGATCGGCAACTACATGGCGCCCGGCATGGAGATCGATGTCGCGCTGCGTAGCTACGATATTCCTCACGTCTGGCCTAAAGATGTGATCAAGGAAGCGCGCAAGTTCCGCTCCGAGGTCGAAGAGAAGGACAAGGAAAAGCGCATCGATCTGCGTCATCTTCCGTTTGTCACCATCGATGGCGAAGATGCCCGCGACTTCGACGATGCCGTTTATTGCGAGCCCTTGGGCAAGCTGCGGCTGTTCTCGGGCGGCTGGCGCCTGTACGTGGCGATCGCTGACGTTTCCAGCTATGTGCGCCTAGGTTCGGCCCTGGATGTCGAGGCGCAGCAGCGCGGCAACTCGGTGTACTTCCCCGAGCGCGTGATTCCGATGCTGCCCGAGGAGCTGTCCAACGGCCTGTGTTCGCTGAACCCGCACGTCGATCGCCTGGCCATGGTCTGCGAAATGACCATCAACAAGGCCGGCCAGATGGTCGACTATCAGTTCTACGAAGCGGTGATTCATTCCCATGCCCGCCTGACCTACAACAAGGTCAGCAGCATGCTCGAACATGCCCGTACCCGCGAAGGCAAGGCCCTGCGCGAGGAGTACAGCGCGGTTCTGCCGGACCTCAAGCACCTCTATGCCCTGTACAAGGTGCTGGTGGCGGCTCGCCACACCCGTGGCGCGATCGACTTCGAGACCCAGGAAACCCGCATCATCTTCGGTGAAGACCGCAAGATCGATGAGATTCGCCCGACCGTACGCAACGATGCCCACAAGCTGATCGAGGAGTGCATGCTGGCGGCCAACGTGGCCACCGCCGAGTTCCTGCAGAAGCACGGCGTTCCGGCACTCTACCGTGTTCACGATGGCCCGCCACCGGAGCGCCTGGAAAAACTGCGCGCATTCTTGGGCGAGCTGGGCCTTTCGCTGCACAAGGGCAAGGATCCTTCGCCGAAGGACTACCAGGCCCTGTTGGCGAGCATTGCCGGGCGCCCGGACTTCCATCTGATCCAGACCGTCATGCTGCGCTCGTTGAGCCAGGCGGTGTACAGCGTCGAGAATAACGGCCACTTCGGCCTGAACTACGAGGCCTACACCCACTTCACCTCGCCGATTCGCCGTTACCCGGACCTGCTGGTGCATCGCGCCATCCGCAGCGTGATCCGCTCGAAGATCGATACTCCGCATGTCAAGCGGGCGGGTGCCATGAGCATTCCGAAGGCGCGCATTTACCCATACGACGAGAACACCCTCGACCAGATGGGCGAGCAGTGCTCGATGACCGAGCGACGTGCCGACGAGGCCACGCGCGACGTCGTCAACTGGCTCAAATGCGAATACATGCGCGACCGTGTCGGCGAGACCTTCCCGGGCGTGATCACCGCGGTGACCGGCTTCGGCCTGTTCATCGAACTGACCGACATCTATGTGGAAGGCCTGGTACATGTCAGCGCCTTGCCGGGTGACTATTACCACTTCGATCCGGTGCACCACCGTCTGTCTGGCGAGCGCAGTGGTCGCAGCTTCCGCCTGGGCGATACTGTCGAGGTCAAGGTCATGCGTGTCGACCTGGAGCAGCGCAAGATCGACTTCGAGATGTCCGAGGCGAGCGTCAACGCCCCGGTCGGTCGCAAACCCGCTGCCGCGGCCGACAAAGCGGTACCTGCAGCCCAGCCGGCACCTGCATCCGAGGCGAAGATTTCGCCCAAGCCGCGCAGCCGCAAAAGCGAGACTGCCGAGGCGTACTTCCCCAAGGACGCCGTGCAGCGTAATGCCGAAGTGCGCAAAAGCCGGGAAATGAAAAAGGCGCTGATGAGCGAGGCCCGTCACAGCCACGCCAGCGGCAAGTCGGACAAAGGCGCCAAGGCGTCCGGCAAGCCGACCAAGCATCGCAAAGGGCCGTCGAAGTCCGGCGCGCCGCGCAAAGGCAAGAACAAGTCATGAGTCAGCTGGAAAAAATCTACGGCGTGCATGCCGTGCAGGGGCTGTTGCAGCATCATCCCAAGCGGGTCAAGCAGATCTGGTTGTCCGAGGGACGCAGCGAGCCGCGTATCCAGAGCCTGTTGGCCTTGGCGGCGGAAAACCGCGTTCCGGTCGGCCAGGCCGAGCGCCGCGAGCTCGATGCCTGGGTCGAAGGTGTGCACCAAGGTGTCGTTGCCGAGGTCAGCCCGAGCCAGGTCTGGGGCGAGGCCATGCTCGACGAGTTGCTCGAACGTGCCGAACGGCCACCGCTGATCCTAGTGCTCGATGGTGTCACCGATCCGCATAATCTCGGTGCCTGCCTGCGTACTGCCGATGCTGCCGGTGTCACTGCAGTGGTGATTCCCAAGGACAAGTCGGCGACGCTCACGGCCGTGGTGCGCAAGGTCGCCTGCGGCGCTGCCGAGGTGATTCCACTGGTGGCCGTGACCAACCTTGCCCGTACGCTGGAGAAACTCCAGCAGCGTGGGCTATGGGTGGTCGGGACTGCAGGCGAGGCCGAGCAGGAGATCTACCAGCAGGATCTGACTGGCCCGCTGGTGATGATCATGGGCGCCGAAGGCAAGGGCATGCGTCGCCTGACCCGCGAGCACTGCGACTTCCTGGTCAAGTTGCCGATGGCCGGTAGCGTCAGCAGCCTGAACGTGTCGGTGGCTACCGGGGTGTGTCTGTTCGAGGCTGTGCGCCAGCGTCAGGTCAAGGGCTGATGCCCATTTACGGCTGATCCCGCTGCTACAGGGCAGTGGGAGCGGGATTACCCGCAAAAGGGGCGGCGCCTCTTTCGCGGGGCTCCGGCAATTTGTTTCCGGCTGTTCAAATAATCGCCAGCCACCTTGCTTGTACTCCCCGCCTTCTCTACAATTGCGCCCCTTGCCAAGCAGGCAGGCGCGCATGTGCCTCTTTCCAAGGCAAGACATACAGTGTCATTCACTCCTTGTCTGACCACAGTGCTGGCAGACTACTAACCCGTAAGGAGCATTCATGCGTCATTACGAAATCATCTTCCTGGTTCACCCGGACCAGAGCGAGCAAGTCGGCGGCATGGTTGAGCGTTACACCAAGCTGATCGAGGAAGACGGCGGCAAGATCCACCGCCTGGAAGACTGGGGCCGTCGTCAGCTGGCCTACGCCATCAACAACGTTCACAAGGCTCACTACGTGATGCTGAACGTTGAGTGCACCGGCAAGGCCCTGGCCGAGCTGGAAGACAACTTCCGCTACAACGATGCCGTGATCCGTAACCTGATCATCCGTCGCGACGAAGCCGTCACCGGCCCGTCCGAGATGCTGAAGGCCGAAGAGAACCGCAGCGAGCGCCGTGAGCGTCGCGAGCGTCCTGAAGCTGCTGATGGCGTCGATGGCGACGACAGCAACGACAGCGACAACAGCGATAACGCTGACGAGTAATCCACGGACCTTTTTGAGGAGCCTATTACATGGCACGTTTCTTCCGTCGTCGTAAATTCTGCCGCTTCACTGCTGAAGACGTGAAAGAGATCGACTACAAAGATCTCAACACCCTGAAAGCTTACGTATCCGAAACCGGCAAGATCGTTCCAAGCCGTATCACCGGTACCAAAGCTCGTTATCAGCGTCAGCTGGCTACCGCTATCAAGCGCGCCCGCTTCCTGGCCCTGCTGCCCTACACCGACAGCCACGGCCGCTGAGACCGGGTCGTCGACAAGTAGCAAGGGATAAGCATGCGAGCGTTGGCTGATTTCATCATGCGCGGTCGTGTGCAGGCCTCCATTGTGGTGGCCGGTTGTGCGGCGTTGCCGCTGTTGTTCTGGTTGAGTGCCGCCGCCGGGAGCCTGGTGTTCCTGCGGCGCGGTTTCAAGGACGCTTCCTCGGTCATCGTCTGGGGTATCTTGCCGGCGTTGGCCTGGTGGATCTTCGGCGAGCCACGCACCTTGATGGTGCTGCTGGGGACGCTGGGGCTGGCTGCGCTGCTGCGCGCCGGACATTCCTGGAACCGGGTGCTGTTGTCCAGCATCGCCCTGGGCCTGTTGTACGGTGTTGTGCTTGGTTCGGTGTTCCGCGAACCGATTGAAGCTCTGGCGCGAGCGCTTGAAAAAGCCCTGCCGCAGATGCTCGACGGCCTCTACCAGCAGTTGTCGGTAGAGGAACAGGCACACCTTGGAAGCCTCATCGTACCGGTGCTCGGCGGCCTGATTGCGGCTCTGTTGCAAGTTGTCAGCGTGCTGGCCCTGATGTTGGGTCGCTACTGGCAAGCCGTGTTGTACAACCCGGGAGGTTTCGGCCGCGAGTTTCACGCGGTACGGATTCCCCTGGTGCCGATGCTGGTGCTGTTGGCCTGCATGCTGTTCGGCCCGAACTTCGGTCCTGGCCTGGCATTGCTGACACCACTGTGCAGTGTGCCGCTCATGTTCGCGGGGATCGCCCTGCTGCATGGGTTGGTGGCCCAGAAGCGCCTGGCCAAGTTCTGGCTGGTGGGGTTGTACGTGACGCTGGTGCTGTTCATGCAGCTGACTTATCCGTTGCTCGTGGTCTTGGCCATTGTCGATAGCCTGATTGATTTTCGCGGTCGCAAGTCCCCTCACCAGGGTGACGATTCCGCGAACGGTGAAGGTTAAAAGTTAAGAGGTTTTACCAAATGGAACTGATCCTGCTGGAAAAAGTCGCCAACCTGGGCAACCTGGGCGACAAAGTAAAAGTAAAAGGTGGTTACGGCCGTAACTTCCTGCTGCCTTTCGGCAAGGCCGTCGTTGCCAACGCCGTCAACCTGGCTGCGTTCGAAGAGCGTCGCGCCGAGCTGGAAAAAGCTGCTGCCGAGCGTAAAGCTTCGGCTGAAAGCCGCGCTGCCCAACTGGCCGAGCTGGAAGTGACCATCACTGCCACCGCTGGTGACGAAGGCAAGCTGTTCGGTTCGATCGGCACCCACGACATCGCTGACGCCCTGACCGCCTCCGGCGTTGAAGTGGCCAAGGCTGAAGTTCGTCTGCCGAACGGCACCATCCGTAACGTCGGCGAATACGACGTTGCCGTGCACCTGCACAGCGACGTTGAAGCCACCGTTCGCGTGGTTGTCGTCGCAGCCTAAGCTGCCGCGAATCGGTTGGCTCCTCGGGGCCAGCCGGTTAACATCGGGCACGGTCCTGCATCATGCAGGTCGTGCCCTTTGTCTTTTTCATCACCCAGATTTTTCGTGTGGACATGAACGAGATCAGCAATCCCGAACAACTAGACCTGCAGACTGCCGCCCTCAAGGTGCCGCCGCACTCCATCGAGGCCGAACAGGCCGTGCTCGGTGGCCTGATGCTGGACAACAACGCGTGGGAGCGGGTGCTGGACCAGGTCTCGGACGGTGATTTCTATCGGCATGACCACCGCCTGATCTTCCGCGCCATCCACAAACTGGTGGATCAGAACCAGCCGTTCGACGTGGTCACGCTGCACGAGCAGTTGGACAAGGAAGGCCTCTCGACCCAGGTCGGCGGGCTGGCGTACCTGGCCGAGCTGGCCAAGAACACGCCCTCGGTGGCCAACATCAAGGCCTATGCGGCGATCATTCGCGAGCGGGCCACGCTGCGCCAGTTGATCAGCATCAGCACCGATATCGCCGACAACGCCTTCAACCCCCAGGGCCGCAATGCTGCGGAAATTCTCGATGACGCCGAACGGCAGATCTTCCAGATCGCTGAAGCACGGCCCAAGACCGGTGGCCCGGTGGGCGTCAACGAGCTGCTGACCAAGGCCATTGACCGCATCGACACGCTGTTCAACTCCGACAGCGACATCACCGGTCTGTCGACCGGCTATACCGACCTGGATGAAAAGACCAGCGGCCTGCAGCCAGCGGATCTGATCATCGTCGCGGGTCGCCCTTCGATGGGTAAGACCACCTTCGCCATGAACCTGGTGGAGAACGCAGTGCTGCGCAGCGACAAGGCGGTGCTGGTGTTCTCCCTGGAGATGCCCGGCGATGCGCTGATCATGCGTATGCTGTCCTCCCTGGGGCGCATCGACCAGACCAAGGTGCGTTCCGGTCAGCTGGACGACGACGACTGGCCGCGCCTGACCTCGGCAGTCAACCTGCTCAACGACCGCAAGCTGTTCATTGACGATACCGCCGGCATCAGTCCCTCGGAAATGCGTGCCCGTACCCGCCGTCTGGTCCGCGAGCATGGCGATATCGCCATGATCATGGTCGACTACCTGCAGTTGATGCAGATCCCTGGCTCCAGCGGTGATAACCGGACCAACGAGATCTCCGAGATCTCGCGTTCCCTCAAGGCGCTGGCCAAGGAATTCAACTGCCCGGTCATCGCCCTGTCGCAGCTCAACCGCTCCCTCGAGCAGCGCCCCAACAAGCGTCCGGTGAACTCCGACTTGCGTGAATCCGGAGCGATCGAGCAGGACGCCGACGTGATCATGTTCGTCTACCGTGACGAGGTGTATCACCCCGAGACCGAGCACAAGGGCATCGCCGAAATCATCATCGGCAAGCAGCGTAACGGCCCCATCGGCTTCATCCGCCTGGCGTTCATCGGCAAGTACACCCGTTTCGAGAACCTCGCTCCGGGCATGTACAACTTCGACGACGACGAATAACCCTTCCAGCGGTACGTCTGTCCCATGTGACGACGGGTTTGCCTGCGAATACAGTGGACTCTGCGCCATCGCATTCGCGGGTGAACCCGCTCCCACAGGGCGGAAGTCTCTTTTTTTGAGCACACGAATCCGACCACTATCGTCGGATTTGATCAAATTTTGTGCTATATTCCGCGCCCGCGATTTCCCTGCACACCAGAACCGGTCACTGACATGCAAGCAGCCAAACCACTCTACGACTATCCCAAGTACTGGGCCGAATGCTTCGGGCCGGCACCGTTCCTGCCCATGAGCAGGGAGGAGATGGATCAGCTCGGCTGGGATTCCTGCGACATCATCATCGTGACCGGAGACGCCTACGTCGACCATCCGTCCTTCGGCATGGCCATCATTGGCCGGCTGCTGGAAGCCCAGGGCTTTCGCGTCGGCATCATTGCACAGCCGAACTGGCAGTCGAAGGACGACTTCATGAAGCTTGGCGAGCCGAATCTGTTCTTCGGCGTCGCGGCAGGCAACATGGACTCGATGATCAACCGCTATACCGCGGACAAGAAGATCCGTTCCGACGATGCCTATACCCCGGGTGGCCTGGCGGGCAAGCGCCCTGACCGCGCAAGCCTGGTGTACAGCCAGCGCTGCAAGGAGGCCTACAAGCATGTGCCGATCGTCCTCGGTGGCATCGAAGCCTCCCTGCGTCGCATCGCCCACTACGACTACTGGCAGGACAAGGTCCGTCATTCGATCCTGATCGATGCCAGTGCCGACATCCTGCTGTACGGCAACGCCGAGCGCGCCATCGTTGAAGTCGCCCAGCGCCTGTCCCAGGGCGAGCGCATCGAAAGCATTACCGATGTACGCGGCACCGCCTTCGTGCGCCGTGACACACCAGAGGGCTGGTACGAGATCGACTCGACCCGCATCGACCGGCCAGGACGTGTCGACAAGATCATCAACCCCTACGTCAACACCCAGGACACCCAGGCCTGCGCCATCGAGCAGGCCAAGGGTGAAGTCGAGGACCCGAACGAAGCCAAGGTTGTGCAGATTCTCGACAGCCCGCGCATGACCCGTGAGAAGTCGGTGATCCGCCTGCCATCGTTCGAGAAGGTGCGCAACGACCCGGTCCTCTACGCCCACGCCAACCGTGTGCTGCACCTGGAGACCAACCCCGGGAACGCCCGCGCTTTGGTGCAGAAGCATGGTGAGGTGGACGTGTGGTTCAACCCACCACCCATCCCGATGAGCACCGAGGAAATGGACTACGTGTTCGGCATGCCTTACGCGCGCGTCCCGCATCCGGCCTATGGCAAGGAGCGCATCCCGGCCTACGAGATGATTCGCTTCTCGGTGAACATCATGCGTGGCTGCTTCGGCGGCTGCACCTTCTGCTCGATCACCGAGCACGAAGGCCGAATCATCCAGAACCGCTCCCACGACTCGATCATCCGCGAAATCGAGGAAATGCGTGACAAGGTGCCAGGCTTCACCGGCGTGGTCTCCGACCTCGGCGGCCCGACCGCCAACATGTACCGCATCGCCTGCAAGAGCCACGAGATCGAGAAGCACTGCCGCAAGCCGTCCTGCGTGTTCCCCGGCATCTGCGAGAACCTCAACACCGACCATAGTTCGCTGATTGAGCTGTACCGCAAGGCGCGTGCCCTCCCGGGGGTGAAGAAGATCCTTATCGCTTCCGGCCTGCGCTACGACCTGGCCGTGGAGTCCCCGGAGTACGTCAAAGAGCTGGTGACCCACCACGTCGGCGGTTACCTGAAGATCGCTCCGGAACACACCGAGCGGGGGCCGCTGGACAAGATGATGAAGCCGGGGATCGGCACCTACGACCGCTTCAAGCGCATGTTCGAGAAGTTCTCGAAGGAAGCGGGCAAAGAGCAATACCTGATCCCGTACTTCATCGCCGCGCACCCAGGCACCACCGACGAGGACATGATGAACCTCGCCCTGTGGCTCAAGAGCAATGGTTTCCGCGCCGACCAGGTGCAGGCGTTCTACCCTTCGCCGATGGCCTCGGCCACGGCCATGTACCACTCGGGCAAGAATCCGCTGCGTAAGGTGACCTACAAGAGCGAAGGGGTGGAGATCGTCAAGAGCGAAGAACAGCGTCGCCTGCACAAGGCCTTCCTGCGCTATCACGATCCGAAGGGCTGGCCAATGCTGCGTGAAGCGCTGCAACGCATGGGGCGCGCTGACCTGATCGGTCCGGGCAAGCACCAGTTGATCCCGCTGCATCAGCCGCAGACCGACAGCTACCAGAGCGCTCGCCGTAAGAACTCGACTCCTGCCGGCAGCCACAAGGTGGGCAAAGACCAGAAGATCCTGACCCAGCACACCGGCCTGCCGCCGCGCGCCAGCGATGGCAGCAAGCCGTGGGACAAACGGGAGAAGGCCAAGGCCGAAGCGTTCGCTCGCAACCAACAAGCGGCCAAAGAGCGCAGGGAAGCGGCCAAGGGCGGCAAAGGCAAGAAGAAGCCTCGTCAGCCAGTCATTCCGCGCTGATCGATAGCCTGGGCACTGGACCCTGTGGAAGCGGGCTTATCCGCGAATGCTGAGGTGTCTACCGACGCATTGGCGGTAAAACCCGTTCCACAGGTCAGATGCGGGGCCCATCGATCGAGATCAATCAGGTTTCTTGTCGACCCACTTGGGTAGCACGGGCGGCACGAATTCCTCCATCGCATTCAGCAGCTCATCCGGCTGCTTGCCAAGCAACAGCATCGCCCGGTGCTGCGGTCTTACGAAGCCTTCTTCGACGATATGGTCGAGGAACCCGCCCAGTTTTTCATAGAACCCGTTCACATCCAGTAAGCCCAATGGCTTGGCTTGGTAGCCCAGCTGGCCCCAGGTCCAGACCTCGAACAGTTCCTCTAGCGTTCCCAGGCCCCCCGGAAGGGCGATGAAGGCATCGCTCAGCTCGGCCATGCGCGCCTTGCGGGCGTGCATGCCGTCGACCACTTCCAGCCGTGGCAGGCCTTTATGGCCGATTTCCGCATCGATGAGGCTTTGTGGCATGACGCCGATCACTTCCCCGCCAGCCGCCATGGCGGCATCGGCCACAGCGCCCATCAGGCCCACGGAGCTCCCGCCGTACACCAGGGTCAGGCCGCGCCGGGCGATGGCCTGGCCCAGAGCTACCGCGGCTTCACGATAAGCGGGGTGGGTGCCGATGCTGGCACCGCAAAAGACACAAACGGAACGTACAGGCATTGCTAATCTCCCATCACATGCGCGCACAGGGTAAGGCGCATGCCTGCCGCTTCCAAGCGCCGATTCACTCGGGGCGGGAGAACTCGCAAACTGCCGCGCCACTGGCGCCACAGGCGTAGGCAGCCAGCAGGCTGCGCATCATGCTGCTCAATGTCATGGTACTTGCTCCTGAATGAGAGGTTGTCCCATCGTCCATTAAGAGGGCATGATGTGCACTTAGATTGGTTGTATACAATCCATTGAACAAATCTACTGGCTGAGGCCTTTCCTCCTTGACCCATATCAGCGGGGAGGCGAGCGGCTTCAGGCAGTCTCGCAATGATTAAACCCTGCCAAGGAGATTCATGATGTTTGCGAAAGCTGTAGCGGTATCCCTGCTGACCCTCGCCAGCGCTTCTGTCTTTGCAGCCGAGTGCTCGGTGACTGTCGAGTCCACCGACCAGATGTCCTACACCACCAAGGAATTCACCGTCGACAAGAGCTGCAAAGAGTTCACCGTCAAGCTGACCCATTCCGGCAGCCTGCCGAAGAACGTCATGGGCCACAACCTGGTGATCAGCAAGACTGCCGACATGCAGGGCATCGCCACCGAAGGCATGAGCAAGGGTCTGGAAAACGACTACCTCAATGCCGCCAATGCCGGGATCATCGCCCATACCAAGATGATCGGTGCGCCAGAGAAGGAAACCGAAGTTAAGTTCGACACCTCCAAGCTCGAAGCCGGTGGTGACTACAGCTTCTTCTGCACCTTCCCAGGCCATATCTCGATGATGAAGGGCAAGGTCATCGTCAAGTAAGCGAAACCTGAGCGTATAACCTGTGGGAGCGGGTTTGCCCGCGAATGCCTCGGTGGTCTGCCACTGCATTCGCGGGTGAGCCCGCTCCCACAGGCGTTTCTAGGGGCTGATCAAGGCGCGAACGGCAGCTCGCGTTTGTGCTGGCTCTTGCGGTAGGTGGCGACGATGATGTCGAACGCCTCCTGGCTGACCGGCTCGCCGTGCAGGAACGCGTCGATCTGCTTGTAGGTCACGCCGTGGGAGGCTTCGTCCGGCTTGCCCGGCGCCAAGTCTTCCAGGTCCGCGGTCGGGACTTTTTCCACCAGTGCTTCCGGCGCGCCGAAACTGCGAGCGATGTCTCGCACTTGGTTCTTCACCAGGCCGCTCAGTGGTGCCAGGTCGCAGGCACCATCACCGAATTTGGTGAAAAAGCCCATCACCGCCTCGGCAGCATGATCTGTTCCGATCACCAGGCCGCCCCGGGCGCCGGCAATGGCGTACTGGGCCACCATGCGCATGCGCGCCTTGACGTTACCCACGACGAAATCCACCAGGGTCGGCGAGCCGCCTTCCAAGGCTTTGGTCTCGGCTGCCAGGGCGCGGACGGCCGGGGCGATATCCACGGTGTGCACTTCATCGGCTTTGATCACATCCAGACACGCCTGGGCGTCGTGTTCGTCGTGCTGTACCTGATAGGGCAGGCGCACGGCGATGAAGCGGTAGCTGTCGTCTCCGGTCTCGGCACGCAACTCATTGATCGCGCGCTGGGCGAGCAGGGCGGCGGTCAGCGAGTCGACCCCGCCGCTGATGCCCAGGACCAGGGTCTTGAGCCGAGCATTGGCCAGGCATCCCTTGATGAAGGTCACGCGCCGGGTGACTTCGGCCTGGAGCGCGGCGGCGTCGGCAAACGGGGGCTGCACCTTGAGCTGCTGC
This sequence comes from Pseudomonas guariconensis, assembly GCF_900102675.1. GTDB lineage: Bacteria > Pseudomonadota > Gammaproteobacteria > Pseudomonadales > Pseudomonadaceae > Aquipseudomonas > Aquipseudomonas guariconensis. Next base: position 109,426 of record NZ_FMYX01000002.1, on the reverse strand, counting down.
GCAATCTCTCGCTGAACGGCTTGCATGGGTTACTCCTTGCTGGGGACTTTGAATACGTGGCGCAGGTAATTGACGAAATTCTCGTCACGGCACTGTGTCTTGGCGGCCTCGTCGGAGATCTTGGCCACCGGCGAGCCGTTGCAGTCGGTCATTTTAAGCACGATGCTCATCGGCGCTACACCAGGAATGTCACAGGTAAGGTTGGTGCCGATACCGAAGCTGACATTGATGCGACCGCGCAAGGCGCGGAAGATTTCCAGCGAACGGGTCAGATTCAGGCCGTCGGAGAACACCAGCGTCTTGGTCATCGGATCGATGCCCAGTTTACGGTAATGGGCGATGGCCTTCTCCGCCCAGGCTACCGGATCTCCGGAATCATGGCGCAGCCCGTCGAAGAGCTTGGCGAAGTACAGGTCGAAATCGGTCAGGAAGGCATCCATGGTGATGCAGTCGGTCAAGGCGATGCCCAAAAGCCCGCGGTATTCGCGGACCCAGCAGTCCAGCGCGGCGATCTGGCTGTCGATCAGCCGAGGGCCCAGTTGCTGGTGGGCCATGATCCACTCATGGGCCATGGTGCCCAGGGGCCTGACATCCAGCTTCCAGGCCAGGTCCACGTTGCTGGTGCCGACGAAGCGCGCTGGGAAGTCATCACGCAACACCCGTACCACTTCTTCCTGCACTCGACCGGAAAAGCGCCGCCGGGTACCGAAGTCGGCCACTTGCAGTTCGGCCAGCTCCTCGTCGCTGGCATGGGCACGCAGCCAGTCGAACTTACGGTACAACTGATCACGCGCCTCGCTAAGGCGCATGCGTGGGTGCAGATGACGATTGCGCACTTCGCTGATGATGGCCAGCAACGGCACTTCGAACAGGATCACGTGCAGCCATGGGCCACGCAGGCGCAAGAACAGCTGATCGTTCTCGATGCCAATACGCAAGTAACGCAGGTTGAAACGAAACAGCCCAAGAAAACGCAGGAAGTCGGGCTTGAGGAAGCTGATGCGCTCGAGGAAGGCCAGCTGACCTTCGTCCAAGCTAAGGTCGCTGAGGTGTTCGATTTCTTTGCGGATTTCGTCGAGGTACGGGCGCAGGTCCTCGCCGTTGCGACAGCGGAACTCCCATTCCACGTCTGCATCCGGGTAGTTGTGCAGGACAGCCTGCATCATGGTCAGTTTGTAGAAGTCGGTGTCGAGCAGGTTGTGCACGATGCGCTCGGCAAATGCGCTCTCGCTCATTGAGGGGCTCCAAGTGGCGGCGCTCGCGTCACAAAGCAGGCGCGCGGAATCCGCGCCATTGTGCCAGCGTTTGCGCCGTCGTGAGCACATTGGCTTCGGTAACGGCCCGTGCGGTTCGGCCCGGGCAGCCCCTGTCGGAGCGGGCTTGTCCCGCGATTTGGCGCTTTTGTCGCCTGTGATCCGGGCACTTTCCTACACACTGCGCCGCCTCGTAACGGTGCCCCCTGTAGCAGTTGTGCACTTGCAGTGTGCAGTTCGGTGACGTCGCCCTGTTACAGGGCGGTTGCACGTAAACACTTGCCAGGGTTGCAATGATGGCGCCGAGCGGTTGCACAGAATGGCCAGCAGGGTTGCGACTTGTCTAGGTTAGACGGTTGCACGCTCAATAAAGAAAAGGCCGTCGGTCGCCTTTAGTCCGCTCTCTCACTGCGTTTTGCGACGAAGACAAATCTGCTGGCACGGCGCTTGCTCTGAGCTCAGTGCTGAAAGTTGTAGTGCCAACCAAAAAAACTCTAAGGAGCACCACCTCATGTCGCAGACGTTTTACAAGAAAGGTTTCCTGGCTCTCGCCGTAGCTTCGGCACTGGGTGTTTCCTCGTTTGTTCAGGCCGATGTGAAGATCGGCGTCGCAGGCCCGATGACCGGTGCCAACGCAGCGTTTGGCGAGCAGTACATGAAAGGTGCCCAGGCGGCAGCCGACAAGATCAACGCCGCAGGTGGGGTCAACGGCGAGAAGATCATCCTGGTCAAGGGCGATGACGCCTGCGAACCCAAGCAAGCCGTGGCCGTGGCCAACCGTCTGGTCGACCAGGACAAAGTCATCGGCGTGGTCGGTCACTTCTGCTCCTCCAACACCATCCCGGCCTCTGAGGTCTACGACGAAGCTGGCGTGATCGCCATCACCCCAGGCTCGACCAACCCTCAGGTGACCGAGCGAGGGCTCTCGGCCATGTTCCGCATGTGCGGTCGCGACGACCAGCAGGGCATCGTGGCCGGCGACTACATCGTCGATGTACTCAAGGGCAAGAAAGTCGCTGTCCTGCACGACAAGGACACCTACGGTCAGGGCCTGGCCGATGCGACCAAGGCGCAGCTTGAAAAACGTGGCGTGAAACCTGTGCTGTACGAAGGCCTGACCCGAGGCGAGAAAGACTTCAGCGCGGTGGTCACCAAGATTCGTTCCACCGGTGCCGACGTGGTCTACTTCGGTGGTCTGCACCCAGAAGCCGGCCCACTGGTACGCCAACTGCGCGAACAAGGTCTGAAAGATGTGAAGTTCATGTCCGACGACGGCATCGTGACCGACGAACTGGTAGCCACCGCTGGCGGTGCCCAGTACGTCAATGGCGTGTACATGACCTTCGGTGCCGACCCGCGCCTGCTGCCTGACAGCAAGGCGGTGGTGGAGGAGTTCCGCAAGGCCGGTACCGAACCTGAGGGCTACACCCTGTACGCCTACGCTTCCCTCCAGGCCCTGGCTGCCGCGTTCAACGGCGCTAAGTCGAACAAGGGCGAAGACGCTGCCAAGTGGCTCAAGGCCAACCCGGTCCAGACCGTCATGGGCGAGAAGAAGTGGGACAACAAGGGCGACCTGACCGTCTCCGACTACGTGGTCTACCAGTGGGATGCCAACGGCAAGTACCACCAGCTGGAAAAACAAAAATAACAATGGCGACCGGCCCGGATGCGCAGTGCTCCGGGCCGCAGCCCCGCGGTACCTGTCTTTATCCGTAGATCTGCACAGTTCTGCGCTGCGAGGGCCGCTTCAGCGGTGGTCCGCCGTGGTCGGCGCTCGTGCAATCTCAATCAGGTGAGATTGCGTTATGGATGGTATTTTCCTGCAGCAACTGATCAATGGACTGACCCTCGGGTCTGTCTATGGTCTGATCGCCATCGGCTACACAATGGTCTATGGCATCATCGGCATGATCAACTTCGCGCACGGCGAGGTGTATATGATCTCCGCGTACCTCGCGGCGATCAGCCTGGCATTGCTGGCCTACTTCGGTATCGAGTCGTTTCCGCTGCTGATGTTGGGAACCTTGTTGTTCACCATCGTCGTCACGGGCATCTATGGCTTCACCATCGAGCGCATCGCCTACAAGCCCCTGCGTAACTCCACCCGCCTGGCACCGCTGATCAGTGCCATCGGCATCTCGCTGATCCTGCAGAACTACGCGCAGATCAGCCAGGGCGCCCGCCAGCAAGGCGTGCCCACCCTGCTCGAAGGCGCCTGGCGCGTCGAAGTGGGGACCGGCTTCGTGCAACTGACCTACACCAAGATCTTCATCCTGGTGGCGGCCTTCGTCGGCATGGCCCTGCTCACCTATGTGATCAAGTACACCAAGCTCGGCCGCATGTGCCGCGCGACCCAGCAAGACCGCAAGATGGCCTCGATCCTGGGGATCAACACCGACCGGGTGATCTCCTACGTGTTCGTCATCGGTGCGGTGATGGCTGCCCTCGCAGGCGTGCTGATCACCATGAACTACGGCACCTTCGACTTCTATGCCGGCTTCATCATCGGCATCAAGGCGTTCACCGCCGCGGTGCTCGGCGGCATTGGCTCGCTCCCAGGCGCCATGCTTGGCGGGATCATCCTGGGGATCTCCGAGTCGTTGTTCTCCGGCCTGATCAACTCCGACTACAAGGACGTGTTCAGTTTCTCACTGCTGGTGATGATTCTGATCTTCCGTCCCCAAGGCCTGTTGGGTCGCCCGCTCGTGGCTAAGGTGTGAACATGTCTGCTGCCAATACTGTTTCTTCCGGTTTCGATATCAAGCGCAGCCTGCTGGAGACCATCGTCGCTGGCCTGCTCGCCCTGATCGTGTTTGGCCCTGTCGTCGGCGTGGTGCTCGACGGCTACAGCTTCAATGCCGAACCCCGTCGCGTGGCCTGGCTGGTCGGAGGGGTGATGCTGGGGCGCTTCCTGCTCAGCCTGTTTTTGCAGACCGCCTCGGGGCAGCGCATGCTCCAGGGCTTCGAAAGTGGCGGCTCGGGCGTGCACGTGCTGGCGCCTGACTACAAATCACGGCTGCGTTACATCATTCCGGCGCTGATCGTCATCGCCATCGTGTTTCCGGTCTTTGCCAACAAGTATCTGCTCACCGTGGTCATCCTCGGCCTGATCTACGTGCTGCTGGGCTTGGGCCTGAACATCGTGGTAGGTCTGGCGGGCCTGCTCGACTTGGGCTACGTGGCGTTCTACGCCATTGGTGCCTACGGTCTGGCCCTGGGCTACCAGTACCTTGGCCTGGGCTTCTGGAGTGTGCTGCCACTGGCGGCCATCGCCGCAGCACTGGCCGGGTGCATACTTGGATTCCCCGTGTTGCGCATGCATGGCGACTACCTGGCGATCGTGACCTTGGGCTTTGGTGAGATCATCCGCCTGGTGCTGAACAACTGGCTGTCGTTCACCGGTGGCCCCAACGGCATGCCGGCACCGGCGCCGACCTTCATGGGCCTTGAGTTCGGCCGTAGGGCCAAGGATGGCGGAGTGCCCATCCACGAGTTCTTCGGTTTCGAATACAACGCCAACCTTAAGTTCGTGTTCATCTATGCAGTGCTGTTCATCGTGGTGCTGGCCGTCCTGTACATCAAGCACCGTCTGACCCGCATGCCGGTCGGCCGGGCCTGGGAGGCGCTGCGCGAGGACGAGATCGCCTGCCGCTCGATGGGCCTGAACCATGTACTGGTCAAGCTATCGGCGTTTACCCTGGGCGCTTCCACCGCAGGCCTGGCTGGAGTGTTCTTCGCCACCTATCAAGGCTTCGTCAACCCGTCTTCGTTCACCTTCTTCGAATCGGCGTTGATTCTCGCGATCGTGGTGCTCGGCGGCATGGGCTCGACGGTAGGCGTGGTGATTGCCGCGTTCGTGCTGACCGTGGCACCTGAGTTGCTGCGCAGCTTCTCTGAATACCGGGTACTGCTGTTTGGTGTGCTGATGGTGCTGATGATGATCTGGCGACCGCGAGGGCTGATCCGCATCAGCCGTGCCGGTGTGACCCCGCGTAAAGGAGTGGCGCCATGAGCGACGATATCATTCTCTCGGTCGACAACCTGATGATGCAGTTCGGCGGCATCAAAGCGCTCAGCGATGTCAGCCTGAAGGTCCGGCGCAACCAGATCTTCGCCCTGATCGGCCCCAACGGCGCCGGCAAGACCACCGTGTTCAACTGCCTGACCGGCTTCTACAAGGCCAGTGGCGGGCGCATCGAACTGAACGTGCGCGGTGGCCGCACCAATGTGATCCAGTTGCTCGGCGAGCGTTTCCAGGCGGCGGATTTCGTGTCCCCGGCGCGTTTTGCCAATCGCTTGTACTACAAGATGTTCGGCGGTACCCACCTGGTCAACCGCGCAGGCCTGGCCCGGACATTCCAGAACATTCGCCTGTTCAAGGAAATGTCGGTGGTGGAGAACCTGCTGGTGGCCCAGCACATGTGGGTCAACCGCAACCTGCTGGCTGGCGTGCTCAACACCAAGGCCTACCGCAAGGCCGAAAGCGATGCCCTGGACCATGCGTTCTACTGGCTGGAAGTGGTCGATCTGGTCGATTGCGCCAATCGCCTGGCCGGCGAGCTGTCCTACGGACAGCAGCGTCGCCTGGAGATCGCCCGGGCCATGTGCACGCGGCCGAAGATCATCTGCCTGGACGAACCGGCTGCCGGTCTCAACCCCCAGGAAACCGAAGCCCTGAGCCGCATGATCCGCGTGCTCCGCGATGAACACGACATCACCGTGGTGCTCATCGAGCACGACATGGGCATGGTCATGAGCATCTCGGACCATATCGTGGTGCTCGACCACGGCAACGTGATTGCCGAAGGTGCGCCGCAGGACATCCGCAACAACCCGACGGTAATCGCCGCCTACCTGGGTGCCGACGAAGAGGAACTGGTATGAGTGCACCCATTCTCGAGCTCAAGGACCTGGATGTGTTCTACGGGCCCATCCAGGCGCTGAAGAAAGTCAGCATGCACATCAACGAAGGCGAGACGGTCAGCCTGATCGGGGCCAACGGCGCCGGCAAGTCGACCTTGCTGATGTCGATTTTCGGCCAGCCCCGGGCCGCGTCCGGGCAGATCGTCTACCGGGGCACCGACATCACCCGCAAGTCCTCGCACTACATCGCCTCCAACGGCATTGCCCAGTCGCCGGAAGGACGCCGGGTGTTCCCCGACATGACTGTCGAGGAAAACCTGATGATGGGGACCATCCCGATTGGCGACAAGCATGCCGATGAGGACATGCAGCGCATGTACGAACTGTTCCCGCGGCTCAAGGAGCGTCGTAACCAGCGGGCCATGACCATGTCCGGCGGCGAGCAGCAGATGCTCGCCATCGCCCGGGCATTGATGAGCCGTCCCAAGTTGCTGCTGCTTGACGAGCCGTCACTGGGGCTGGCGCCGATCGTGGTCAAGCAGATCTTTTCGACCTTGCGCGAGCTGGCCAAGACAGGGATGACCATCTTCCTGGTGGAGCAGAACGCCAACCATGCGCTGAAGCTCTCCGATAGGGCTTATGTGATGGTCAACGGCCAGATCCGCATGAGCGGTACGGGGCAGGAGCTGCTGGTCAACGAGGAAGTGCGCAACGCCTACCTCGGCGGACACTGACCCAGTAACCGGGCCGCAGCGCGGCCCGGTTGTTCACGCCAATGTGGACAACTTGTCGCATACCCTGCACGAGGGCCCGCAGAATCCCTTCGCAAGTCATTGTTTCCACAGGCTTCGCTTTGTCCACGGATCGTGTGGAACCGCCTGTGGAAAACATGGTGGCAGGTGTCTCTACGCCTTTACCGGCGCGCCTTACAGGCATCTGTATGTTTTTTGACCAGGTCAGGCTTGAGGACGTTTTTACTGCAGCCGCGCAGTCCGCAAACAGCGTGTCGATGTTTGGCGAAGGCTGTGGATAACTCTGTGAAAAAGCCTTGGACAGACCGCTGCAAGCGGCACCGTTGAAAGCGTTGGGCCATCACCGAAAAGCGCTCCACAGACCCGCTGGACAACGTTGCGTTCATTCAGGATGACGAGTTGCCCCCAATCCGTGGGGAAAGCCTTGTGGATAAGGTGCGTATAGGTGCGTTGAGCCTGTCTATTACAAGGGTTTCAAGGTGTTGGCTATTTATTGACCAGCATGGGGTGCGCTTGCTGGAGACGATGCAGCAGACCATGCTGAGCATCTGTCGACGACAACCCACCGTGAAGGAGATGCGCATGACATCCACCGTATTCATCACCGGCGCGACGTCCGGCTTTGGTGAAGCCACCGCCCGCCGTTTCGCTGAGGCAGGTTGGAAGCTGGTGCTCACCGGTCGGCGCAAGGAGCGCTTGGACGCCCTGTGTGCCGAGCTGTCGGCCAAGACCCTAGTGCATGGTCTTGCGGTCGATGTACGTGATCGCCAGGCCATGGAACAGGCGATCGCCAGCCTGCCGCCGACTTTCGACAAGCTGCAGGGCCTGGTCAACAACGCAGGCCTGGCACTGGGCGCGTCACCTGCCCAGGACTGCGACCTGGACGACTGGGAAACCATGGTCGACACCAACATCAAGGGCTTGATGTACACCACCCGGCTGCTGTTGCCGCGCCTGATTGCCCATGGCCGTGGGGCCAGTATCCTCAACGTAGGTTCGGTGGCGGGCAACTATCCCTATCCGGGCAGCCATGTCTATGGCGGCACCAAGGCGTTCGTCGGGCAGTTTTCATTGAGCCTGCGCTGCGATCTTCGCGGCACCGGCGTGCGTGTCAGCAACATCGAGCCAGGACTGTGCGAGAGCGAGTTTTCGCTGGTGCGCTTCGGCGGGGACCAGGCGCGGTACGATGCCACTTACGCGGGCGCCGAAGCGATCCAGCCCCAGGACATTGCAGAAACCATCTTCTGGATGCTTACCCAACCGGCGCACATCAATATCAACAGTCTCGAATTGATGCCGGTGAGCCAGGACTGGGCTGGTTTTTCGGTCCACCGCTCGAGCAAGGACTGAACGGACGCGAACCGGCTTTGGCCGGTTCTCGCAGTGCCGTCGATACTTTATTTGATCAGTGACAAGTAGGTTTTGTTGGGCTCGATGATGTTCAGGGCTTGAAGCACATCGTTGATGGCGTCCTGTCGGCCGAGATCCTCGGCGGTGGCTTTTTGGCTCATCACGCGGCGCAAGCTCAGCAGGTAGCTCAGTTTCCCATGGGCGTGTTCATCGTAGCGTTGATTGCTGCTGTCGATGATCTTCTGGGCCGCCCTGTCGATCTGCGTTTCCACGAATGCTGCAAAATCGTTGTTTTTCATGTCCATTGTTCCTCCGAGATGGAAGAACAATGGTGAGGGGGCATGGCGGTCGATCAGCAGAGGGAAGTGTTGTCCGCACAGGCAGCCTGCAGGCCTTCCAGACACGTCGCCAAATGGTAGGGCGTGGTGGACGGCATGTCGTGCCGGCTGACCTCGCCTTGGCCATCGCGGCATTCATACCAGCCTCCGGCATGCAGGAACCGACCCTCGAGCGCCTGCAACTGCGCCAGTAACTTCGCCGCGCTCCCCGGCCGCAACGCCAGCGCTCGCAGGTATTCCGCCTGCGCCCAAATGCGTTGGGTGGGGTCGATCACCTTACCCGCGACATCCAGCATGGCCAACACTGCCGAATCCTTAACGCCGGACTGTTCGGCATAGATGAATGCACGATCGATGGAGGCATGCAGCGGGGTGCCACGCAGCAGCGGCGAGGTGTCGAGCAGATAGAACCATTCGAACTGATGCCCCGGCTCGAACCAGTTATCCACAGCCCCGTTCGGTTTCTCCAGCATCAAGCCGTGGACGGGATCGACGAAGCGCGCTTGCAGCGCTTCGCACAGCGACAACAAAGCGTGCTCGACAGCGTCGTCCTCGCGCACCGCCAGGGTCTGCAGGAAGGCTTCGGTCAGGTGCATCTGAGGATTTTGCAGGGGACCGCTACCCAGGTCCGACCAGTCTTCGCCCAGGCTGGCCTCATACAGCCCGTCATCCCGGGCGAAGCGCTCGGCGACGATATCCAGGGCGGCGTTGAGCGCGGACTCCACCAGACCCTCGCGCACCTTGCCCCAGTAATGGGCGCATGCGAAGACGATGAAGGCATGGGTATAGAGGTCCTTGCGCCGGTCCAGTGGCCGACCTTCGGCATCGATGCTGTAGAACCAGCCGCCATGTTCGGCATCGTGGAAATGCCGTTGCAGCGAGCGGAACAGCGCCGCCGCCCGCTCGGCCGCGCCCGGTTGCTCGATCCGGCTGCTGAACAGGTACAGCTGCCGGGCACAGGCCATGGCGCGGTAGCGCTGCACGGGCATGGGCCGGTGTTCGCCATCGAGGGCTTCAAAGGGCAGGGCCAGTTCGGCATTCCAGCCCGGACCTTGCCACAGTGGCACGATGCAGTCGGCGAAGTGCTGGTTGAAGCGAGCCAGTTCGGGCAGGGTGGGGCGGGGGTCGGACATGAAGGCGCTCGTCGCAATCGGGCAGTGCGCCATGGTAGCAGAATGGGGTTGCAGGGCGCTCGCGCCGGTACTTTACCGTTGTTGGCAACGATCAGCCTGGATTTCCCAACCCTTGCCAGTGGCGCGCACCCACGAAAATGAAGCGCAGTTGCTGGGTGATCTTTTCCTGCGGGGTGAGGGCCTGTGGATTCGCGGCGTCAGGGCTGTCGATCAGTTCGGGCAACGTGGCGAACACGGTCTTGACCACAAGGTCTGCCATCACTGCCAGTGCGGCGCCGTCCAGATGCTGCCAACGCGGCATGCGCGCCAGGTCGGTGGCGAGGTCTGCGCTGATGCCCTGGCGCAGTTGAGCAATGGCTTGGCGCACGGCCTGGGAGCCACCGTACTGTTCGCGGGCCAGGAACAGGAATTGCGCGCGGTGGGCAGCCACCACGTCCAGGAATATCCGCACCGAAGCGTCGGTGATGCCTCCGAGTTCGAACTCGTTGTGCCGCACGATCCGGATGGTCTGGCGGAACGTCGCATCGACCTCGGCCACCAGGGCCAGGCCCAGGGCGTCCATGTCGGTGAAATGCCGATAGAAACCGGTGGGGACGATACCCGCGGCCTTGGCTACTTCGCGCAGGCTGATGCTGCCGAAACCCCGGCCACTCTCCATGAGCTGGCAGGCGGCATCGAGCAGGGCCTGGCGTGTCTGTAGCTTCTGTTCGGCGCGCGGCAGCATGGGACGTATTCTGTGACTGTACGGCTGGGCACTCTAGATAAAAAAACGAAGCCCGGTCAATGGACCGGGCTTGGAGGGGAGCAGGTATTGCTTGGCGGGTTGTTGTTCTTGGCCATGGTGATCAGCCCATGCGGCCAAGTTCTACCAGGCGATCGGAACCGCCTTCGGCGACGCGGTTGTTACGCTCGATCAGGCGATCGGAGCCACCCTCGGCGACGCGGTTGTTACGCTCGATCAGGCGATCGGAACCACCCTCGGCGACGCGGTTGTTGCGCTCGATCAGGCGATCGGAACCACCCTCGGCGACGCGGTTGTTGCGTTCGATCAGGCGATCGGAGCCGCCTTCGGCGACGCGGTTGTTACGCTCGATCAGGCGATCGGAGCCACCCTCGGCGACGCGGTTGTTACGCTCGATCAGGCGATCGGAGCCACCCTCGGCGACGCGGTTGTTGCGCTCGATCAGGCGATCGGAACCGCCTTCTGCCAGGGTATTGAGTGGCTGGCTGACGGTGGCAGCGCTGGACCGGGATTCAGCCGTAAGATGTTGTTCGGCAGCCGGCAAAGCGAAGGCGTTGGCGGCAAGGGCTGTCAGGGTCAGGCTCAGCAGCAGATGGCGTTTCATGATCTCGTTGCTCCTCTAGGGGGCTGGGAAAAGTGGGTACGAGGCCAATGCTACGCTCGGTAACGCCAGAGAAAAGTTCATCCGGGTAATGGTAACAATCGATGCCATTGATACACCGCTTGAGCGGCTCTGGCTCAGTGTTTTCAGAGAAGTCCAACTGGAGTGTCACCGGTGGTTGAGGCCCGCGCACCGACCGCTCGGGCCGGTTTATGATCGCCATCGATTAAACCCGGCGCGCTTTCGTCAGTCCGACATAATGAGTGCCATCGCGGTGCCCGTTTTGTGCCATGCAGTCAGGAGAATTACGCAATGACGCGTCCCTTGCGCATCCTTACCTGGATCCTCACCAGCCTGTTGACCCTGCTGGCGATACTGGTGGTAGCGATCGCCACGTTCGACTGGAACCGCGTGAAGCCGCTGCTCAACGAGAAGGTCTCCGAAGCCCTGCACCGCCCTTTTGCGATCAACGGCAATCTGGCCGTGCAATGGCACCGTGAACCTTCAGAGGGCGGTTGGCGCGCCTGGATCCCCTGGCCGCACTTCGTGGCCGAGGACTTGACCCTCGGCAACCCCGACTGGCTCGAAGCGCCGCGCATGGTCGGCCTTGAGCGTGTAACGTTTCGTCTGTCGCCGGTGCCGCTGGTATTCCAGCAGATCGTCATTCCACGCATCGACCTCACCAAGCCTACCGCCAGCCTGACGCGCTTGGCCGATGGCCGGGCCAACTGGACTTTCGATCTCGGCCCCAAGGATGAGAACGCCCAACCCTCTCCCTGGGTGCTGGACATCGGCGCCATCGGCTTCGATCAAGGCAACGTCAGTTTCGATGACCAGACGCTGAAAACCCGAATGAAGGTCCAGATCGATCCGTTGGGCAAGCCGATCCCCTTCAGCGAGATCGTCGGCAAGGCCCGTGCCGAGAAGACCGGCGTTGCCCAGGATTACGCCTTTGGCCTCAAGGCCCAAGGCACCTACAAAGGCCAGCCGGTCTCCGGCACGGGCAAGATCGGCGGTCTGCTGGCCTTGCAGGACGCCAGCCAGCCCTTTCCGCTGCAGGCCGACGCGCGGATCGGCGATACCCGGGTGGCGCTCGCTGGCACCCTGACCGACCCGCGCAACCTAGGGGCGCTCGATCTGCGCCTGCGCTTGTCCGGCAGCAGCCTGGGCAATCTTTACCCCCTCACGGGTGTGACCCTGCCAGACACCCCGGCCTACGCAACCGACGGTCACCTCACCGCCAACCTGCACGATGCCCAGGGGGCGCGGTTTCGCTATGAAGGCTTCAACGGCAAGATTGGCGACAGCGATATCCACGGCGACCTGACGTTCGTCGCCAGCCAGCCACGACCGAAGCTCTCTGGCAACCTGGTGTCCGAGCAGTTGCTGTTCAAGGACCTGGCGCCGCTGATCGGCGCCGACTCCAACGCCGAGCAGAAGGCCCGGGGCGGCGCCAGCAAGCAGCCGACCGGAAAGGTACTGCCGGTAGAGGAGTTCCGTACCGAGCGCTGGCGCGCGATGGATGCGGACGTCACCTTCAGCGGCAAACGCATCGTGCACAGCGAGCAATTGCCGTTCAAGGACCTCTCCGCCCACGTATTGCTGGAGGACGGCCTGTTGCGTCTGGAGCCTCTGCGTTTTGGCGTGGCGGGCGGCAACTTGAACGCGAACATACGCCTGGACGGGCGCAGCGTGCCGATGCAGGGGCGGGCGCGCCTGAGCGCCCGGGGCTTCAAACTCAAGCAGTTGTTCCCAAGCTTTGCGCCCATGCAGACCAGTTTCGGCGAACTCAATGGCGATGCCGACCTCAGCGGACGTGGCAATTCGGTGGCGGCCTTGCTGGGCACTTCCAATGGTGATCTGAGCCTGTTGATCAACGACGGCGCCATCAGCCGCAGCCTGATGGAAATCGCCGGGCTCAACGTGGGCAACTATGTGATTGGCAAGCTGTTCGGCGACGAGGAGGTGAAGATCAACTGTGCGGCGGCCAACGTGGGTATCAAGGACGGGTTGGCGACCACGCGCCTGTTCGTCTTCGACACCGAAAACGCGATCATCTACATCAATGGCACGGCGAATTTTGCCACCGAGCAACTGGACCTGAAGATCACGCCTGAATCCAAAGGGCTGCGCCTGTTCTCCCTGCGATCCCCGCTCTACGTGCGGGGGCCGTTCGCCAAGCCCAGCGCTGGGGTGCAGGCGGTTCCGCTGGCGCTTCGCGGGGCAGGGATGGTCGCCCTGGGCGTGGCCATGGGACCTGCGGCCGGGCTGCTGGCGCTGATCGCACCGGGAGATGATGTGCCCAACCAGTGCACACCGCTGCTGGAGCAAATGAAGGCAGGCAAGGCGCCGAGTGCGGTGAAGGGCAAGAAAAAGTGATCGGTGACGAGTGCGGGCGCCGAGACAGGCTTCACGGGTAAGCCCGCTCCACAGATAGCGGTGTGATTGACGGCACTGCAGAGCTTGCGGGAGCGGGTTTCTTCGCGAGGGCTGCAGAGCAGCCCCCAAACTGGCTTACAACCCTTTCAAGAGGTCCGCCATGTCATCGGCATGTTCTTCTTCCTGGGCCAGAATATCCTCGAAGATACGCCGAGTGGTCGGGTCCTTCTCACCGATGTACTGGATGATTTCACGGTAGCTGTCGATGGCGATGCGCTCGGCCACCAAGTCTTCCAGCACCATCTCCTTGAGCGTGCTGCCGGCCACGTACTGGGCGTGGGAGCGCTTGCTCAGGTTGTCGGGGTTGAAATCCGGCTCGCCGCCCAACTGGACGATCCGCTCGGCCAGCCTGTCGGCATGCTCGGCCTCCTGGGTGGCATGCTCGAGGAACTCGTCGGCAGCGACGCTGGCCTTGATCCCGCTGGCCATGAAGTAATGGCGCTTGTAGCGCAAGTTGCAGACCAGCTCTGTGGCCAGCGCCTCGTTGAGGAGGGTAAGGATCTTGTCCCGGTCGGCGTTGTAACCCTCGGTCACGGCGCCTTGTTCGACATGTTGTCGGGCACGCTCGCGCAGGGTCCGGACATCGGTCAGTTCAATAGCGTTCATGTTCGTCTCCGAAAGGATCAGGGTATTCACGGTGCGTCAGGGAGGGCTCACGCGCCGGGTACGGCCTCGCGGTCCTCTTCTCGTTGCTTGCAGGTCTTGAAGCCCTTGGCGTCGACATGACCGGTGGCGTCGAAGCGCACGTAGTAGGGCTGCTGGTGGCCGTCGCGGTTGAGGATGTAGTCATTGCAGGTACCGCCATTGGGCAGGTCGGTAGCGTTCGACGGGCTGCCGCCGATGGCGATGACTTTCTGCATGGTCATGCCGTTTTCCACTTGCTTGACCAGCGGCTCGTCACGGTAGGTCACGTAATCCACCGGGTTTTCCGGATGGCTGCCGCAGGCGGCCAGCGCCGCGCTTGCCAACAGGATGGCCAGGGTCTTTCTGTACATGGTCCGGCTCCTTGCTCAGGGGTGTTCTGGTTGGAACCGCAGGGCGCCTCAGGAGTTCGATTGCATCGCGCCGGCACGGCCTTGTAGTGTTGGCCTACGATCCAGGCAGAGGGCAGGGAATGAGCCAGGAACTTGCCACGCGTTACCCGTTGGTGCTGGTGCCGGGCATGCTCGGCTTCGTGCGGCTGCTGCTCTATCCCTACTGGTTCGGCATCGTCCCGGCATTGCGCCGGGGCGGGGCGCAGGTCTTTGCGGTGCAGGTCTCGCCGCTGCATTCCAGTGAGCTGCGCGGCGAGCAATTGCTGGCGATCATCGAGGACATCTGCGGGCGCACCGGCGCTGCGCGCGTCAACCTGATCGGCCACAGCCAGGGAGCCCTCAGCGCCCGCTACGCCGCGGCGAAACGGCCCGACCGGGTCGCCTCGGTGACCTCGGTGGCAGGGCCCAACCAAGGCTCGGAACTGGCCGACTACCTGGAACGCAAGGCCCCGGGAGACTCAGCCCAAGGGCGGATGCTCAAAGCCGTGCTGCATGGCACGGCGGTGCTGTTGGTCTGGCTGGAAACCGGCTGGCGCCGTGACCCGCTGCCGATCGATGTGCATGCCTCGCACCAGTCCTTCACCACTGCCGGTGTGGCCCGCTTCAACCAGGCTTATCCACAGGGCCTGCCTGTCACTTGGGGCGGGCAGGGCGATGCCGAGGTCAATGGCGTGCGCTATTACTCCTGGTCCGGCACCTTGCAGCCGGGGCGTACCGATCAGGGGCGCAATCGCTTCGACGCCAGCAACCGCTTCTGTCGTCTGTTCGCCCGAACGTTCGAGCGTGAGAAAGGCCAGTGCGACGGCATGGTCGGGCGTTTCAGCTCGCATCTTGGCCAGGTGATCGGCGATGACTACCCGCTCGATCATCTGGACATCGTCAATCAATCCCTCGGCGCGGTGGGCAGGGGCGCCGACCCGGTGCGCCTGTTCACCGAACACGCTGCCCGGCTCAAGGCTGCGGGGCTGTAACAGGCCGGCGTACAGGTGTGGTCCAGCGTTCGGCCAACAGCACGCCCGCCAATGTCAGCAGGCCGCCATACAGGTGATAGCTGGCCAGCTGCTCGTCCAGCACCACGGCGGCGATCACTGCCGTCACCACCGGCAGCAGGTTGAAGAACAGCGTGGTGCGGCTGGGCCCCAGGCGATGCACGGCCTGCATCCATACCCGTGGCGCCACCATGGAGGCGAGCACGCAGGCGTACAGCACCAGGCCGATGTTCTGGGCATTCAGCCCGGTTTTCGGTGACAGCAAAAACAACGGCAGCAGCACGAGGATCGCCACCACCACTTGCAAGTACAGCAATTGCATCGCCGGCAGGCGCAGTTGCCATTTCTTCAGAAGGAAGCTGTACAGCGCGTAGGCAAAGGTGGCCACCAGCATCAATAGGTCGCCGCTGTTGAGGCCTTGCTGCAGCAAGGCACTGGGTTTGCCGGCCGAGACCACTTCCAGCACGCCGATGAACGATAACAACGCGCCGCACAGTGCACCGAAGGTCAGGTGTTGGCCGAGCCAGGCGATGGCCAGGGCCAGGGACATCAGCGGCATCAGCGAGAGGATGATGCCCATGTTGGTGGCGCTGGTGATGCCTGCGGCGAAGTAGGCCAGGCTCTGGTACATGGCCATGCCCAGCACACCAAGGACGAAGATCTTGCCAAGGTGTGGGGCGATCGCGGCGCGGTTGCGCAAGACCTGGGGCAGCAGGAACGGCGTGAACAACAGGCCTGCCAGCAACCAGCGGTAGAAGCCGATCTCGGCAGGGAAGATCGCCCCGGCCGAAAGCTTGGTGACCACGGTATTGCCGGCCCAGATGAGGATGGCCAGCAGGGGAAATGCGTAATTCATGGAACTGTGAGTCTCTGAGGGTGTTGCAAAAATTCGGGACTGCCTTGAAGCCCTTCGCGGGTAAAGCCGCTCCCACAGGTCCGGCGTATTCCTGTAGGCGCGGATGAGCCGCGAAGTGCAGGCAGGCCCAAGCTGGCAGTCATTATCCTTTGTCTGTTCACAAGCCTATACTCGCATCCAGACAACCCACCCTTCGAAGCAGCCAACATGGCCCGCAAATATCTCGACATCCCTGCCTTCGAGCGACTCCCGGCGCCGGTGTACTTTCGCTACGACGAATTCGGCGCTGATACCCACAGCGCCCCGCATCGTCATCCTTGGGGGCAACTCAACTACGCAGCCCATGGCGTCATGCACCTGGACGTCGATGGCCAGCGCTTCGTCTCGCCGCCCCATTACGCCGTGTGGGTGCCTCCAGGGACCGAGCATGGCTGCTATAACCCCCAGGCGATCGTCTACCGTTCGGTGTACTTGGCCAGCGAGCTGTGCCAGGACCTGCCCCAGCAGGCCTGCACCCTGGTGATCAGCGATATTCTCAAGGCCATCCTCGGCGACTTCGCCCAACGCGATCTCAAGGTGGCCCAGGACGAACGCGACCAGCGCCTGGTCCAGGTGCTGCTGGACCAGTTGCACCTTGCGCCGACGCAGGCCTGCTACCTGCCATTCGCCCGCAGTGAAGGCCTGCGCCAGGTGCTCGAAGCCTTGCATGCCGAGCCTGGCGACAATCGCCCGTTGTCCGAGTGGGCCGGCCTTGTGCATGTGAGCGAACGCACCTTGGCGCGCCAGTTCCTGCGTGAGCTGGGGATCAGTTTCGGTGAATGGCGCCTGCGCCTGCGCTTTCTGCGCGCCATCGAGGCGCTGGAGGCGGGTCTGTCGATCCAGTCCATCGCCTTCGACCTCGGCTATAGCACCGCCTCGGCGTTCATCGCCATGTTCCAGCGCCAGGCCCGCTGCACGCCCGAGCAGTATCGTCGCCGGGCGCGTACGGCCTGAGCGGACGGCGAAAAATCTTGGCTACACTCTGCTCGACGACCACGCATGCAGCGTGGAGACAAGGAGATCGCTTCATGAAAATGCTGCACGTGCCTTTGCTGGTGTTGGGTGTGTTGATCAGTGCCCAGAGCTTCGCAGCCACCGCCCAACAGGAGAAAATGACCACCTGCAATGCCCAGGCCTCGGAGAAGGCCCTCAAGGGCGACGAGCGCAAGGCCTTCATGAGTACCTGTCTCAAAGCCAAGCCCGCCACCCAGCAGGAAAAGATGAAAACCTGCAACGCCGATGCCAGCGCCAAGGCGCTCAAGGGAGACGAGCGCAAAGCCTTCATGAGCGATTGCCTGAAGAAGAAATGACCTGCGCCTATGTTTGTCTGGCGAAGGCTGGCAGACTGCGGCTCTTTCCCGTTGTCCGCCGTTGAGGCTGTATGACCTTCACCCCCCGCCAGATTACCCTGGCCAGCTGGATCATCGTGTTTGCCGGCCTGCTGCTGGTGCTGCCCCTGAAGTTGTTGCCCAGCCTGCTGGCAGGCTTGCTGGTGTTCGAGTTGGTCAACATGCTCACGCCGCGCCTGCAGCCGGTGATCGCTGGGCAACGCGCGCGCTGGTTGGCCGTGGCGCTGCTTGGCACCCTGGTGGTCAGTACGCTGACGCTGCTGATCGCCGGGGCCTTCAGTTTCCTGCTTCACGAGGCGGAGAACCCTGGCGCCTCGCTGGATAAATTCATGGCCCTGGTGGAGCGCGCCCGCAGCCAGTTACCACCGTTCATCGAAGGGTACCTGCCGGCCAGCGCCGCCGAGTTCAAAGTGGCCATCGGCGACTGGCTCAAGAGCCACCTGGGTGAGCTGCAACTGGTGGGCAAGGGTATGGCGCACATGTTCGTCACCTTGCTGATCGGCATGATCCTCGGCGCGATCGTGGCCCTGCAGCGCATCCCCGACATTTCCCGACGCAAACCCCTGGCTGCGGCGCTGTTCGAGCGCCTGAGCCTGCTGGTGCAGGCGTTTCGCAACATCGTCTTCGCGCAGATCAAGATTTCCCTGCTCAACACCGCATTCACCGGCGTCTTCCTGGCCGTGGTGATGCCGCTGTTCGGGGTGCACCTGCCGTTGACCAAGACCTTGATCGTGCTGACCTTCCTGCTGGGGCTGCTGCCGGTGATCGGCAACCTGATGTCCAACACCCTGATCACCATCGTGGGGCTTTCGTTGTCGATCTGGGTGGCGGTGGCAGCGTTGGGCTATCTGATCGTCATCCACAAGGTCGAGTACTTCCTCAACGCGCGGATCGTGGGCGGTCAGATCAGTGCCAAGTCGTGGGAATTGCTGCTGGCGATGCTGGTGTTCGAGGCGGCGTTCGGGCTGCCGGGCGTCGTGGCGGGGCCGATCTACTACGCGTACCTGAAAAGCGAGCTCAAGCGGGCTGAGCTGGTTTGAAGCTTCAAGCTTCAAGCTTCAAGCTGCAAGTAAAAGCGAGTCGGTGGAGACACCCACTTCTTGCAGCTTGCAGCTTATAGCTTGCAGCTTTTAGACGGCGCCGTAGCGCTTGCGTGCTTCGATCGCCAACCCGCTGCCGATACTGCCGAAGATGTTGCCTTCCACATGCCGCGCGTTGGGCAACATGGCCGCTACGCTGTTGCGCAGCGCCGGAATGCCGCTGGAGCCGCCGGTGAAGAACACGGTGTCCACTTGGCTTTCGCTCACGCCGGCCTTGTTCAGCAGTTCGGTGACGCTTCCGCGCACGCGGGCGAGCAGACCTTCGATGGCATCTTCGAATAGTGGTCGGGTCAACTCCACGGCCAGCTCCGGCTCGATGCGGCCCAGGTCGAGGCGGCGACTGTCCTGGTGGGTCAGCTCGATCTTGCTGGCTTCCACTTCCATCGCCAGCCAGTGCCCGGCGCGCTCTTCGATCAGCTTGAACAAGCGGTCGATGCCCAAGGTGTCTTCGATGTCGTAGCGCATGCTGCCCAAGGCCAGTTGGGATTTCTGCGAGTACAGCGCGTTGATGGTGTGCCAGGTGGCCAGGTTCAGGTGATAACTGGTGGGCATCAGCGCCTGGCTTTTCATCCGGCTGCCATAGCCGAACAGCGGCATCACGCCCTGCAGGCTCAACTGCTTGTCGAAATCGGTCCCGCCGATATGCACGCCGCCGGTGGCGAGGATGTCGCTCTGGCGCTCGGCTACCAGGTGGCGCTCCGGCGACAGGCGGATCAAGGTGAAGTCCGAGGTACCGCCGCCGATATCGACGATCAGCACGAGTTCCTCGCGGCTGATGCCCGACTCGTAGTCGAACGCCGCGGCGATCGGCTCGTACTGGAACGACACCTCCTTGAAGCCGATCTTGCGTGCCACCTCGGCCAAGGTGTCTTCTGCTTCTTGGTCGGCGGCCGGATCCTCATCCACGAAGAACACCGGACGGCCCAACACGACTTCGTCGAAGCTGCGTCCGGCATTGGCTTCGGCGCGCTTTTTCAGCTCGCCGATGAACATGCCCAGCAGGTCTTTGAACGGCAAGGCGCTGCCCAGCACGCTGGTGTCGTGCTTGATCAGCTTGGAACCGAGCAGGCTCTTGAGTGAGCGCATCAGGCGGCCTTCGTAGCCTTCCAGGTACTCGTGCAGCGCCAGACGACCGTAGACCGGACGACGCTCCTCGATATTGAAGAACACCACCGAAGGCAGGGTGATCTTGCCGTCTTCCAGGGCGATCAGCGTTTCCACGCCGGGGCGGTGCCAGCCGACCGTGGAATTGGAGGTGCCGAAGTCGATGCCACAGGCACGGGCCGGGGATACGTCAGACATGGGGAGGAGCTTCCGGAGGCAAAACGGCCGCGCAGTTTATGCCAGTGGCCGACTAAATCAAGACCGGTCGTCTGCTCTGGAACAACCCCAGGCGAACCTTGAAAGGCTATGCTTGACCCCAATCTTCAGAAACATCGTAAAAATTCCCAACGGTGATCCCTTAGATGGACTTCAAAGACTATTACAAGATACTCGGCGTCGAGCCCACCGCGGATGAAAAGGCGATCAAGGCCGCCTACCGCAAGCTCGCCCGCAAGTATCACCCCGATGTCAGCAAAGAGCGTGACGCCGAGGACAAATTCAAGGAGGCCAACGAGGCCTACGAGGTGCTGGGCGACGCCCAGAAACGCGCCGAGTACGACGAGATCCGCAAGTACGGCGGCCAGCATGGCCGGCCGTTCCAGGCGCCTCCAGGCTGGGAAAGCCGTGGCGGTGGTGGTGGTTTCGAGGGCGGAGACTTCTCCGATTTCTTCAGCTCGATCTTCGGCGGCCGGGGCGGCAATCCCTTTGGCCGGGGTCAGCAGCAGCGCAGCGCGGGCAGGCGAGGACAGGACGTGGAGCTGGAACTGGCGATCTTCCTCGAAGAAACCTTGAGCAAGGAATCCAAGCAGATCAGCTTCCAGGTGCCGCAGACCAACGCCATGGGCCAGCGCACCGGGTTCACCACCAAGACCCTCAACGTCAAGATCCCGGCCGGGGTGACGGACGGCGAGCGTATCCGCCTCAAGGGTCAAGGCGCGCCCGGTGTCGGGGGCGGTGCTAATGGCGACCTGTTCCTGACCATCCGCATGGCACCGCACCCGCTGTTCGATGTCGAAGGCCATGACCTGATCATCACCGTGCCCCTGGCCCCCTGGGAGGCGGCATTGGGCGCGAAGGTGGCGGTGCCGACCCTGACCGGCAAGATCAACCTGACCATCCGCCCCGACAGCCAGAGTGGCCAGCGTCTGCGGGTCAAGGGCATGGGCCTTGCCAACAAGCAAGGCGAGCGCGGCGATCTTTACGCCCAGCTCAAGATCGTCATGCCTAGCCAGTCGGATGCGGCCACGCGCGAACTCTGGACCAAGCTTTCCGAGAAAGCTGCGTTCAACCCGAGGACACAATGGAGTAGTTGATCATGAGCAGCACCCTGATCGTTCAACTGGACATGCGAACCCTCTGCCAGGAAGCCGACATCACGGCCGACTGCGTGATCGAAATCGTCGAGCACGGCATCGTTGAACCTTCGGGGCGAACGCCGGAGGATTGGTTGTTCGATGATCAGGCACCGCTGCTGGCCAGGCGGGCGGTGAAGCTGCACCGGGACCTGGAGCTGGAATGGGAAGGGGTGGCCCTGGCGCTGGAGTTGCTCGATGAGGTGCAACAGTTGCGCAGTGAGAACAGCATGCTGCGCCAGCGTTTGGGCAGGTTCATACACCTCTGAACGCAGAATAGGTCGCGGGTAAACCCGCTTCGCGCGAACCCTGCGGATGCTGGTTTAGCCGCGAACAGACCGCATCGACTGGACCGTCAGGCGCTTGGCTTGGCGCCTGGGTTGAGCATCAACTGCATGAACGTCAGGTCCAGCCAGCGGCCGAACTTCACCCCTACCTGCGGCATCTGCCCGGTCACCACGAACCCCAGCCGCTCGTGCAGGCGGACCGACGCCGCATTGCCGCTCTCGATGGCGGCGACCATCACATGTTTTCCGCACGCCCGCGCCCGATCGATCAACGCGCTCATCAATAATGGCCCCAGGCCCTTGCCACGCTGGTCGCCCCGGATATAAACCGAGTGCTCGACCGTGTGGCGAAAGCCTTCGAAGGGGCGCCAGTCGCCGAACGAGGCATACCCCAACACGCCACTGTCATCCACCGCCACCAGGATCGGATAGCCCTGCTGTGCACGCGCCTCGAACCACGCCTGGCGGTTGGCCAGGTCGACTGGCGTCTCGTTCCAGATCGCCGTGGTGTTGCGCACGGCGTCGTTGTAGATCTCGAGGATGCCGGGTACGTCATTGGGCAGGGCATCGCGGATTTCAGCGGTCATGACAGCGGCTCGCAAGGATCGGTACTTGGGCCAGGACAGCTCAGCTGTCCTGGGTGTCCCGCACGGCGGTGCGCGGGTGTCGTTTGCTGCGCACCAACTGGTAGGTGGCGGTGAGGATGACGAACCACAGCGGCGTGAAGATCAGGGCCTTGCGGGTATCGTCCTCCAGGCTCAACAGCACCAGGATGAAGGCAAAGAACGTCAGGCATACATAGCACATCAGGCGTCCGCCGGGCATCTTGTACTTCGAGGCCTGGTGCAATGCGGGGCGGTGCTTGCGGTAGTTCAGGTACGACAGCAGGATCAGCGTCCAGACGAACATGAACAGCAATGCCGAGACCGTGGTGACCAGCGTGAACGCCTCGACCAGGTCGGGAATCACGTAGATCAGCGCAGCGCCCAGCAACAGGCAGGTGCAGGAGAAGTACAGGCCGTTGGCCGGCACGGCGCGGCGCGACAGCTTTTCGAATGCCTTGGGCGCATCGCCTTCCTGGGACAAACCATAGAGCATGCGGCTGGTGGAGAACACGCCGCTGTTGGCCGAGGAGGCTGCCGAGGTGAGCACCACGAAGTTGATGATGCTTGCCGCAGCAGGCAGGCCAGCCAGGACGAACAGCTCGACGAACGGGCTCTTGCCTGGCACCACGTCGCGCCACGGGGTGACGGCCATGATCGCGATCAGCGCCAGCACGTAGAACACGATGATCCGCACCGGAATCGAGTTGATCGCCCGTGGCAGAGTGCGCTCGGGGTTCTTCGCCTCTGCGGCGGTGGTGCCCACCAATTCGATGCCGACGAAGGCGAACACGGCGATCTGGAATCCGGCGAAGAAGCCCATCAGGCCATGGGGGAACATCCCGCCATCGTTCCACAGGTTGGCCAGTTGCGCGGTACGCCCGGCCGGCGATTCGAAGCCGGTGACGACCATGTACAGGCCGGTGGCGACCAGGCCGACAATGGCGACGATCTTGATCATGGCGAACCAGAATTCGACCTCGCCGAACATCTTCACTGTGATCAGGTTCAGCGACAGCAGCACGGCTACGCAGATCAGCGCGGGTATCCACTGGGGTAGGTCGGGGAACCAGAACTGCGAGTAGGCGGCGATGGCGATCACATCGGCGATGCCGGTGATCACCCAGCAGAACCAGTAGGTCCAGCCGGTGAAGTAGCCCGCCCACGGGCCGAGCAGGTCGGCGGAGAAGTCGATGAACGACTTGTAGTTGAGGTTCGACAGCAGCAATTCGCCCATGGCACGCATGACGAAGAACAGCATGAAGCCGATGATCATGTACACGAAGATGATCGACGGCCCCGCCAGGCTGATGGTCTTGCCCGAGCCCATGAACAGGCCCGTGCCGATGGCGCCACCGATGGCGATCAACTGAATGTGGCGGTTGGTCAGGTTGCGTTGCAGATGTGAATCGTCTGCGGAGGTTGATGAGGTCCGGGTCATGGGCTGCATTCCGTTGTGGGTCAGTCTTCTTGTGCAGAGCCAAGTAGGCTAACACGCGCGTTCCAGTCCAGGGGCGCGGCAGATCGCCTCGATTTTTGTGTAGCAGCGTGGTGCCTGTGCCGCCCCTTTTCGCGGGTAAACCCGCGCGCACAGAGGATCACTGAAATCTGTCGGAGCGGGTTTTCCCGCGAAAGAGGCGGCACAGACAAGCAGTCTTCAAGCCCCGGCCAGGATCCGTCGGCGCACCACCAGGCTGTCGACCACCCACATCACCAGCATCGAGGCGCCCACCAGCGGGAAGGCCACGCCCAGCACCAGCATGACCACCGTGGCGGTTTTCCAGCGGGGCAAGTCATGGCGCAGTGGCGGAACACCCAGCCCGCCTGCTGGCCGGCGCTTCCACCACATCACCAGCCCGCTCACCGAACCCAGCAGGATCATCAGGCACACCACCAGGATGATCGCCTGGTTCAGCGGCCCGAACATCTTGCCTTCATGCAGCATCACGCCCAGCTCGGTAGCACGGGCGACCGGGCTGTAGTCCTGCCAGCGCACGTCGGCCAGTACCTGGCCGGTGTACTGGTCCACATGCAGGGTGGCGTCGTTGCGCGGGTCATCAGCGAACACTGCGACGGTGAACACACCGCTTGCCGAGCTCGGCAGGGTGATGCTGTAGCCGGGCTCGACCTGGCGCGTGGTGGCCAGGTCCTCGACCTGCTGCAGGCTCACCTGCGGCGCCGCCGGTGCGTTGGACATGCCGTGGTGGGCGCCATGTTCGGCATGGGCGCCGGAAACCGGCATCGGTGTGTTCTCCAGCGCCCAGGGCACGGTCTGGCGGTGGGCGTTGTTCAGCGCGCCGGCCCGTTGATCGGATGTGGGCACATCGTTCCACATGGCCGCCGGGAAGCGGTTCCACAGATCGGCATACTGCTTGCCCCACAGGCCGGTCCAGGTCATGCCGCTGAGCAGCATCAGCAACAACAGCAGCGAGCCCCAGAAGCCGCTGACTGCGTGCAGGTCGCGCCAGAACACCCGGCCACGGGCGGACAGGCGCGGCCACAGCACGCCTGCGCTGCTGCGCCCACGTGGCCACCACAAGTACAGGCCGGACACCACCAGCACGATGCCCCAGCCGGCGGCCAGTTCCACCAGACGATCGCCCACGGTGCCGACCATCAACTCACCGTGCAGGGCGCGGGCCACGGCTTGCAGGTTGTCCTTGGCGTCCTGCTCGCCCAGCATCTTGGCGCTGTAGGGGTCGATGAACACGTTCAGCTCGCGCCCGCCGTCGTGCACCACGAACTGGGCGCTGCGCTCGGCATTGGCCGGCGGCAGGTACTGGCCCACGTGGCCCTGTGGATAAGCCTGGCGCACCTGGGCCAGGAGGGTGTCGGCATCCTGGCGTTGGTGACCGGCCTCGACCACCATCAGGTCGCGGTACAGCACTGGGTCGAGCTGCGGCTTGAACAGGTAAATGATCCCGGTGATCGCCAGCAGGATCATGAAAGGCGCGACGAACAGCCCGGCATAAAAATGCCAGCGCCACGCCAGGTTGTAGAAGGAAATGCGTTGTCCGCTCATGGAACCTCCAGATGACCCGGTTTGGGCGCGGTGATCGCCGCGCCCTGTTTGTTGTTGTCAGAAGCTGATGTCGACCTTGGTCCAGAAGGTCCTACCTGGCTCGTTCACCGGCTGTGGGTCCGTGGCCGGATAGCCGAACCCGGCATTGCCGGCCAGGTTCAGGTGCTCGGCGTAGGTTTTGTCGAACAGGTTGTCGACGCC
Source organism: Pseudomonas guariconensis (assembly GCF_900102675.1). GTDB lineage: Bacteria > Pseudomonadota > Gammaproteobacteria > Pseudomonadales > Pseudomonadaceae > Aquipseudomonas > Aquipseudomonas guariconensis. Next base: position 84,020 of record NZ_FMYX01000002.1, on the reverse strand, counting down.
TGCACTGAGCTTGAGGTTGCGGTTGACCTTGTAGGCACCGTTGAGCGAGAACACACCGAAACCTGCGCTCTTCTCGTAGTCCTTGCCGACCACATTGCCCTGGTTCTCGGCGATGCGATTTTGCTCCGCGACCAGGCGCCACAAGGCCCCGACGCTCCACAGATCGCGGCTGTAGGTCAGCCCCAGACGGCTTTCCAGCGGCGGCATCTGCGGTAGCGCCTTGTCGTCGCTGCTGTTCTTGCCCCACGCATAGGCCAAAGTGGCGTCGGCCTTCCAGTTCTCGGTCAGCCTGTAGGCGGCGCCGAGCTCGCCGCCCATGATGCGGGCGTCGATGTTCTGGGCTTGGGAGCTCATGCCTTGGTAGTCGAACAGAATGTAGTCGCGGATCTGCCCGACATAGCCAGAGGCCCAGGCTTCCAGGCGCTCGTCCTGGTATTGGATGCCGAAATCCACCTGGGTGGTTTTTTCCGGCTTGATGCCATCGAAGGCATTGGCCGCGCCGGCTGGCGCCCGCTTGGGCGAGAACAGCTCCCAATAGTCGGGGAAGCGCTGGGCATGACCCAGGCCGACATACGTGGTTGCCGGAATCACCGCCAGGTCGTGCTCGTAGCGCACGAAGCCGCTGGGCAGGGTATCGGCGCGGGTATCGCCCTCGGTGGGGCTGCCTTGGCGAAAATCGCGGGCCGAGGCGCGATCGAGGCGGGCGCCGGTGACCAGGCGGTCGTTTCCGGTGGCGTACCAGGTCAGCTCGCTGAACACGCCATAGTTGTGGAAGTCGGCGTCCTTGGTCCAGGGCTGGCCTTTGTGTGCGTCGATGCCCATGCCACCGCGTTTGCGGTGTTCGTTGGTTTGCGCGTCGAGGCCGCTGACCAGTTGTACATCGGCCCAGCGCCAGGTGGCTTTGACGCGAGCGCCAAGGGTGCGGCGATCGACGTTGCTGACCATGGGCATGCCCATCATGCCGCTGCCGGAAGGCGTGCGTAGGCTGTAGTTGTCCATCACATGGTCGGCATAGTTGTAATAGACCTGGGCTTCGACCTTGTCGAGCACCTCGCCGAGGTTGGATTTTTCGAAGCGCAGGCCCAGGCTCTCGCGCTTGAACTGCGAGCCGTCCATGCCGCGTCCGGCATAGCGGGCTTCGCCGTCACCCTTGCCTGCGGTGAGCTCCAGCAGGGTATCGGCGTCCGGCGTCCAGCCCAGGGCTACATCGCCGTTCCATTTGTCCCAGCGCGACGGCACGGTATCGCCGTGACCGTCGTCGTAGTCATCCGAGCGCGACTGGTTGCCGACAAAGCGGGCATAGCCCTGGCTGTTGCCGGCGGCGGCATCGAGCACCTTGTCGAAGCGGCCGTTGGAGCCTCCCAGCAGACTGGCATTGACCCGGCTGCCGAGTGTCCCGAAGGACTCGGGTTCACGGTCGAAGAGGATGGTGCCGGCGGAACCGCCAGGGCCCCAGATGACGCTTTGCGGGCCCTTGATCACGGTGAGGCGGTCGTAGGTTTCCGGCGAGATGTACGAGGTGGGCGCATCCATGCGGTTGGGGCAGGCGCCCAGCATCACGCCGCCGTTGGTGAGGATATTCAGGCGCGAGCCGAACATCCCACGCAGCACCGGATCGCCGTTGGTACCGCCGGAGCGGATCGCCGAAAAGCCGGGAATGGTTTTCAGATAGTCGGCGCCATCGCTGGCCGGCACCGGCTGGCGTGGGTCTTTGGGATTGGTGACCACGGTCAGCGGCGAGCTGGGGGCAATGGCGGTGATGACCGTCGGGCTCAGCTCGGCCATCTCGTGCGCATGGCCGTCATGGCCGGTTTCGGCGGCCAGGGCCAGGGGCGCGAGCACAGAGCCGCAGAGCACGGCGATCGTTCCCCGCAGGGAAAGAGCAAAAACAGGGGTACAGCCAGACATAGTGATTCCAGTCGATCAGTCAGGAAAGAGCGCGAAGCCTCCAGGCTTCGTGCGATAGCGTTGTGTTCAGGCGCTGATCGAGGCGGGTGGCGCGCGGCTGCGCGCACCAGGGAAGACGGCCTGCCGGGCGTGGCCCTGGTGGGGCGGTACGGGGAGTAGGGCGGGGGGAAGTACGACGCCGGCACTGAGCGGGCTGAGGGCCTGGGGCAGGGCCGGGCAATTGAACAGCAGCGTGCAGTAGCCGCATTTTTCCCAGACCACATGCAACTGGCCGTCGTCGTGGCCATGGTGGTCGGCGCCGTGGTCATGCCCGGCTGCCATGGGCATGTCCATCGGCGTGGACATGTTCATGCCGGCGTGGTGATCCATCGGCATCGACTGGGAAACCAGTGGGCCGATGAAGATCATCCACATGGCGAACAGGCTCAGCCAGCCACCACCCAGGCGCCTGCGATCAGGGCGGGTTAAGCGGGTGAACCGGTCGCGCGGCAGGCTCATGGCGAGCGTCTGTCAGCGGTCAGTGCGTATGGGCCTGGCCTTGCTGGTCGGCGGGCGGCTGCTTTTGCACGGCCACCTCGACGGTGATGTCGCCGGCCTTCTCGAAGTGCAGGGTCAGCGGGAAGCGCTTGCCGTCGATGAGCAGGCTGCGGTCCTTGGGCTGCATCAGCATCACGTGATAGGCGCTGGGGGCGAATGTCAGGTTTTGGCCGGCCGGGACGGCCACGCTGGAGACCTGCTGCATTTTCATCAGGCCGTCAGCGGTCTTGGCGTGCTCGTGCAACTGGGCGTCGTCGGTGATGGGGCTGTCGACCGAGAGCAGGCGGTCGTCCTGCTGGCCGTTGTTGTGAACAACGAAGTAGGCCGCGACGTTGGGGGCATTGGGCGGCAGCTCCAACGACCAGGGATGGGCGATGTGCAGGTCGCCGACGGTGTATTCGTGGGCGTTGGCGAAAGCGCCGGGCAGCAACAGGGCGGCCAGGACGAGGGCTTGCTTGAGCATGGTGAGTCTCCGATCTGTTCAGGTGCGGGCAGACAGCGTGGTCAACTCAGACGATCGGAGAGGCTCGGGGATTGAGCGCCGGCCATAGCTGGCGCGGCGTGGGAGTGTAGGCGGCAGGTGGCGCCAGGTGGCTGCCGAGCAGCAACGGTGGGTTGTGCAGCTGCGGCGGGTAGCCGGGCAGTGCCAGCAGCGGCGCGGCGCCTGAGCAGCACCAGCAGTTCATCAGGCTGGCGGAGTCGTTGCTTTGCGGCCCCAGGTCGATCTTGGCCAGTGCCTGGACATCGACCTTGCCTTTGTTCGCCATGCTCGAACAGAAAGCCCCCCACAGCAGCTGCTCGGCCGGACCTTTGGGCGCGGCGGAAGACAGCGGCATGGCCAGCAGGTTGAACAGCACTGCAAGGCAGGCTATCCAGGCAATGTGCCGACGTGGGGGCATGGGAGAGATCCGGTCAGGAATCAGGTGGCTATTGTAAGGGCGAGTATAGGTAAAAGTGCCGGGGTGCGGTGAAGTGCCGCAGGGGCAGCCCCCTGGAGACGGTACTGCGTGTCGCGCGGCAGAGCCCGCCCGACAAGGGGCACCGCTAAATTTGTGTGAGAGGGGATACCAGCAAGGACGTCAGGCCGCGCTTTCACGTGCCATGCTGGGACCCGATTTTCATTGGACTAAGGCCTGATCGCAGCCATCAGATCAGCCACCTGATCGAAGACGCGATCCACCGCCGGCAACACCGGGCGCTTGAGCACCAGTACCGGTATGCCCTGTTCCCTGGCCACTTCCAGCTTGGGCTCGGTGGCTGTGCTGCCGCTGTTCTTGCTCACCAGCACATCGATCCGGCGCCGTTGGAACAAGGCGCGTTCGTCCATCAGGTTGAACGGTCCACGGGCGCCGATCACTTCGCAGCGCTCGTTGCCTGGGTAGGTTTCGAGGGCGCGTAGGGTCCAGAACTGGTGCGCGGGGATCTCATCGAGGTGTTGCAGGGGCTCGCGCCCCAGGGTGAACAGAGGGCGTTCGAAGGGGGTCAGGGCTTCGATCAGTCCGGCCCAGTCAGCGACTTCGCGCCAGTCATCGCCAGGCTGCGCCTGCCAGGCCGGGCGGCGCAGAGCCCAGCAGGGGATGCCCGCGTAGCGTGCGGCCTGGGCTGCGTTGTGGCTGATTTGCGCGGCGTAGGGGTGGGTCGCGTCGATCAACAGGCTGATCTGCGCCTCGCGCAGATAGACCGCCAGGCCGTCGGCGCCGCCATAACCGCCGACGCGCACCTGGCACGTCAGATCCTGCGGGACGCGGCCGATGCCGGCCAGGCTATAGATATGCTCGGGCCCCAGCTGGCGGGCGATGGCCAAGGCTTCGGTGATGCCGCCGAGCAGCAGGATGCGCGGGCTCATTGCACACCCGCCTTGCCGACGATGCCGCCTTGGCGGTCGATGGCGAACACCTCGACTTGCACCTGCGCGGGCACCACGCTGCGCGCGAAGGCCAGGGCGTGGGCGCACACCGCATCGCCGAGCGGGACGCCAGCCGCGTGGGCCAAGGCCAAGGCCTGCTGACTGGTGTTGGCCGCGATGATTGCCGCTTGCAGGGTGGCGTCGGCGCCGATGTCTGCCGCCCAGGCCGCCAATTGCGGCAGGTCGATGCTCGAACTGCGGCTGTGCAGGTCCATGTGCCCGGCGGCCAGCTTGCTGATCTTGCCGAAGCCGCCGCACAGGGTCAGGCGGGCGACCGGGACCTTGCGCAAATGCTTGAGCACCGCGCCGACAAAGTCGCCCATTTCGATCAGGGCGATTTCCGGCAGGCCGTAGACCTGGCGCATGGTGTCTTCGCTGGCATTGCCGGTACAGGCGGCGATGTGGGTATAGCCATTGGTGTGGGCGACGTCGATGCCTTGTTGGATCGAGGCGATGTAGGCCGAGCAGGAGAAAGGCCGGACGATGCCGCTGGTGCCGAGAATCGACAACCCCCCGAGGATGCCCAGGCGTGGGTTCATGGTCTTGAGGGCGAGCTGTTCGCCGTCGCGCACGTTGACCGTCACTTCGAAGCCACCACCATGGCCGCAGGCGTCGGCGAGCTGTTGCAGGTGCTCGCTGATCATCCGCCGTGGTACCGGGTTGATGGCAGGCTCGCCCACCGCCAGCACCAGGCCGGGACGGGTGACGGTGCCGACGCCCTGACCGGCGACGAAGCGCACGCCAGGCTGCTCGAGCAGCCGCACCTGGGTGTAGAGCAATGCGCCGTGGGTCACGTCCGGATCGTCGCCGGCATCCTTGATCGTGCCGGCCTCGGCACCGTTGTCGGTGCGGCGGCAGAACGCCAGGCGCAGGGTCACCTGCTTGCCCTTGGGCAGCGTGATACGCACGGCATCGTCGCATTCGCCGGTGAGCAGCAGGCGAGCCGCCGCCAGGCTGGTGGCGGTGGCGCAGCTGCCAGTGGTGAGGCCGCTGCGCAGGGGCGCGGCTTTTTCGCGGGTTTCTTCACGCATCGAGGGGCTTCACCACGTCGAGCAGGGTGATCGGCAGAGCCTGGCGCCAGGTATCGAAATTGCCCAACGGCTGGGCATGGGCCACGTGGATGCGGGTCAGTTCGCCGCCATGGGCTTCGCGGAAGTTGGCCAGCGCCAGCTCGCTTTGCAGGGTCACGGCGTTGGCGACCAGGCGCCCGCCGGGGCGCAGGCGCTCCCAGCAAAAGGGCAGCACGCCCTCGCGGGTCACGCCGCCGCCGATGAAGATCGCATCGGGCCGCTCGAGATCGGCCAGGGCCTGGGGCGCTTTGCCACGGACCAGTTGCAGGCCCGGTACGCCCAGGGCGTCGCGGTTGTATTCGATATGGCCTTGGCGGCCTTCATCGGCCTCGATGGCCAGCGTGCGGCAGCTGGGATGGGCGCGCATCCACTCGATGCCGATCGAGCCACAGCCGGCACCGACATCCCACAGCAGCTCGCCCGGTTGTGGCGCGAGGCGTGCGAGGGTGATGGCGCGCACATCGCGCTTGGTCAGTTGGCCGTCGTGACGAAAGGCGCTGTCGGGCAAACCGGTGACAGGCGATAGTCGTGGGGTGTCGATGGCGGCCTGGCAGTCGATGGCGATCACGTTGAGGTCGGCTGTACGCGCATGCGGCCAATCCTCGGCGGTGCCGCGCAGATGGCGCTCCTCGGCGCCGCCCAGATGCTCCAGTACATGCAGGCGGCTCGGGCCGAAGCCGCGTTCGCACAGTTGTCGGGCGACGGCTGCCGGGCTTTGGCCATCATTGCTCAATACCAAAAGGCGCATGCCGCTGTAGAGATGCGCGTTGAGCGCGGCCAGGGGGCGGGCGACGACCGACACCACCTGCACCTCCTGCAGCGGCCAACCCAGGCGCGCAGCAGCCAGTGCGCAGGAGGACGGCATCGACAGCACATGCAGCTCTTCGGCCGGCACCTGGCGGGCAAGGCTTGCGCCCACGCCATAGAACATCGGATCGCCGCTGGCCAATACACACACGGGCTCGCCGCGCAGAGCCAGGACCGGCGCCAGTGAGAAGGGGCTTGGCCAGTGCGAGCGTTCGCCGACCACGCAGCGTGGCAACAGGGCCAATTGGCGCGGACTGCCGAAGATCCGCGAAGCGCTCAGCAGCGCACGCCGGGCTTGCTTGCCCAGGCCGCTGAAACCGTCTTCGCCGATGCCCACTACTGTCAGCCAGGGAGTCATGTGTCTCGTTCCGCCATCTTTGGGGCCGCTTGGCGCCCTTCGCGAGTGAGCCCGCACTCACAGAAGCCGCACAGCCCAAGGGGGGCGGATGATCCTGTGGGAGCGGGCTCACCCGCGAAGAGGGCGACGCGGTCCGGAATTTCTGCTCAATCGCAGTCAATGCTCGACCGTCGGCTTTTCATGCCGCCGGACAAAGCAGGCATAATACCGCGCCTTCTACACTCAAGCGCATTTTCAAGATTGCCGGACGCCCCCTTGAATCAGCCTCTCGTCCCTGCCGTGTCACCCCGCCCCTCGGCTTGCCCGGGGTTGTGGCGCATCGTCGCGGCCCGTGACGGTGGCATCTGCCGGATCAAACTCCCCGGAGGCGTGCTGCTGGCCGACCAGGCCGAGGCTGTGGCGACGGCGGCAGAGCGTTTCGCGGGCGGCGTGATCGAGGCGACCAATCGCGGCAATCTGCAAATCCGCGGCATCGGCGCGGACCACGCTGGCCTGATCGAGCATCTGTTGGCCGCCGGCCTCGGCCCGCGCGAAGCAGCAGGCGACGATGTGCGCAATGTGATGCAAAGCCCGCTGGCCGGGCTCGACCCTGACATGCTCATCGACACGCGCCCCTTGTCCGAGCAATTGCTGCACCTGCTGGAGACCACCCCGCGCTTGCATGGACTGTCGGCCAAGTTCGCTGTGCAGCTCGATGGCGGCGAGCATCTGGCAATGCTCGAACACCCTCACGACCTGTGGCTTTCGGCAATGATGCTCGACGGCCGCGCCTGGTATGCCTTCGGCTTGGCCGGCTGTCCGGCCAGTGGCCAGGTCCTGGGCGCCGTGCCGGCCGAGCACGGGCTAACGCTGGTTCATGCCGTGCTGGAGCGCTTCCTGGACCTGGCCGAGCCAGCGCAGTCGCGAATGCGCCAGTTGCTCGAGGACTGCCCCGCTGAACGTTTCGTCGACAGCCTGGGCCTGGAGATTCGGCGCGATGGCGCAGTGCTGGGTTGGCGGCGTGCGCCGGCCACTGGCGACTGGCTGGGGCCGCTGCCTCAACGCCAAGGCATGGCCTGGGGTGTCGCCCCGCCATTGGGCCGGCTGACTCCGGTCATGTTGCGCAGCCTCGCCAGGCTGGCCCGTGATGCCGGTGACGGCAGTCTGCGCGTGAGCCCCTGGCAGAGTCTCGTTTTGCCCAATGTCGACCTGGCGATGATCGACCGGGCCGAGTTGAACCGTCTTGGGCTGATCTGGGATGCCGGCCAGCCCTTGGCCCGCCTGACCGCCTGCACCGGCGCCGCCGGCTGTGCCAAGGCCCTGGCCGATACCAAGGCCGATGCCCTGATCATCGCTTCCTTGCTGCAAAAAGGTGGCCCCGGCAGTGTGCATGTTTCCGGCTGCCTGCGTTCCTGTGCCGTGGCTCATGTCGCCCCGGCCACCTTGCTGGCCCGCTCTGCGGGCCGTTATGACCTGTATTTGCGCGACGCGAACCAGCCAGGCTTCGGCAGGCTGCGTGCGCGCGACCTTTCCCCAGAAGAAGCAGGCGCCATGCTCGACCTGCCGACGGAGCACCTTGATGATTGACTACATCCGCGATGGTCAGGAGATCTATCGCAATTCCTTCCGGATCATCCGCGAGGAAGCCCGGCTCGAGCGGATCCCCGCCGACCTGGAGAAACTCGCCGTGCGGGTGATCCATGCCTGCGGCATGGTCGATGCCATCGATGGGTTGCAATTTTCCGAAGGCGCCGGCACTGCAGGTCGACAGGCGCTGGCCAACGGTGCGCCGATCCTGTGCGACGCGCACATGGTCGCCGAAGGCGTGACCCGTGCGCGCCTGCCGGCCAACAACCAGGTGATCTGCACCCTGCGCGACCCCAGCGTGCCCGACTTGGCCAAGAAGTTGGGCAACACCCGCTCGGCGGTGGCGCTGGAACTGTGGCGTCCGCATCTGGAAGGCAGCGTGGTGGTGATCGGCAATGCGCCGACCGCGTTGTTCTACCTGCTGGAAATGCTCGATGCCGGTGCGCCCAAGCCTGCGCTGATCCTTGGTTTCCCGGTCGGTTTCGTGGGCGCGGCGGAGTCCAAGGCGATGCTGGCCGCCGACAGCCGTGGTGTGCCGTTCGTGATCATGCAGGGCCGTCTGGGCGGCAGCGCGATGGCCGCCGCCGCGGTCAACGCCCTGGCCACGGAGGTGGAATGATGCAGCCACGCGGACGTCTGTTCGGCCTGGGCGTGGGCCCCGGTGACCCCGAGCTGATCACGGTCAAGGCCCTGCGCCTGCTGCGCGAGTCGCCTGTGGTGGCCTACTTCGTGGCCAAGGGCAAGCGCGGCAATGCCTTTGGCATCATCGAAGCGCACCTGCAGCCTGAGCAGACCTTGATGCCACTGGTGTACCCGGTGACCACCGAGGTGCTGCCCGAGCCACTGTCCTATGAGCAGGTGATCAGCGACTTCTATGACGAAGCCGGCGTGCAGGTTGCCGAACATCTGGATGCCGGTCGCGACGTGGCGGTGATCTGCGAGGGCGACCCGTTCTTCTACGGTTCCTACATGTACCTGCACGACCGCCTGGCCCAGCGCTACGAGACCCAGGTGATCCCAGGCGTATGCTCGATGCTCGGTGGCGCCTCGGTGTTGGGCGCGCCACTGGTGTATCGCAACCAGAGCCTTTCGGTGCTTTCCGGCGTGCTGCCCCATGAGGAGCTCAAGCGTCGCTTGGCCGATGCCGATGCGGCGGTGATCATGAAACTGGGGCGCAACTTCCCCAAGGTGCGCCAAGTGCTCGGCGAATTGGGCCTGGCTCAACGTGCGCTGTATGTCGAGCGCGCGACCATGGCCAACCAGAAGATCGTGCCGCTCGATGACGTGGACCCGCAGTCCTCGCCGTACTTTTCCTTGATCGTCGTACCGGGTGAGAAATGGCAGGGATGAACATCGGCAAGGCACCCGCAATCGTCATCCTTGGCCCCGGCAGCCTGGCGACGGCGCAGCGCATCCAGCTGTGTTATCCACAGGCGAAGATCCTGGGCCTGGCGGGTCGGGTGGAGGGCGTGGACGCTCACTATGAACATTTCGGTGACACCCTGCGCCAGCTCTACCAGCAGGACACCCCGATCATCGCCCTGTGCGCTGCCGGCATCGTGATCCGCACCCTGGCCAGCCTGCTCACCGAAAAAGGCGCCGAGCCGCCGGTATTGGCCGTGGCCGAGGACGGCAGCGCTGTGGTGCCGCTGCTCGGCGGCCTGTCGGGGGTCAATGTCATGGCCCGGGCGATCGCCCAGGCGCTGGACGTGGCTGCGGCCATCACTACCAGCGGCGAGCTGCGCTTCGGCACTTGCCTGCTCAATCCCCCCGAGGGCTACGCCCTGGCGGACCTGGAGCAGGGCAAGCGTTTCGTCTCCGACCTGTTGGCGGGCGAGTCGGTGCGGGTCGAAGGCGATGCGCCCTGGCTCGACCAGGCGCAATTGCCGCAGCACGACCAGGCCCGGCGCATCATCCGTGTGGGATGCGAAGCGCGTCCGGCCTGCCGTGACGAGCTGCTTATCCATGCCCGCTCGGTGTTGGTGGCGGTCGACGGCGCGGCGCCTGATCTGGCAGAGCGCGTGCCTCAGGCGTTGGCCGAGGCAGGTATCGCCCAGGCCGCGTTGGCCTGCCTGTTGGCCGATGAGCACTACATGGCCGAGCCAGCCTTGCACGAGGCGGCCCAGGTGTTGGGTGTCGCCCTGCGTTTCGCGCCAGCGGCTGGGCGCCTGTCCGAGCAGGTCGAGCAGGCCGTGCCAGGGGCGCGCCTGATCGAGCAGGGCGATGTGGTGATCGCCGTGGCACCAGCGCCGATCGAGCCGGCCCAGGTCGGTCGCGGCCGTGGCCGCCTGGCAGTGATCGGCCTCGGCCCCGGCGCGGCCGACCTGATGGTGCCTGCGGTCAAGGCAGAGCTGGCGCGGGCACAGGATGTGCTCGGCTATGAAACATACGTGCGCATGGCCGGCCCGTTCCGCGCCGACCAGGTGTTGCATTGCACCGACAACCGCGAAGAGATGCAGCGTGCCCGACACGCCTTCGAGCTGGCAGCCGAAGGGCGTTCGGTGGTCGTGGTGTCCTCGGGTGATCCGGGCGTGTTCGCCATGGCGGCTGCCGTGCTCGAAGCCTTGCACGAATCCAGCGACCCCGCCTGGCACCGGGTGGACCTGCAGATCCTGCCCGGCGTCTCGGCATCGCTGGCCACCGCTGCCCAGGCCGGTGCGCCGCTGGGGCATGACTTCTGCGTCATGTCCCTGTCGGACAACCTCAAGCCCTGGTCGATCATCGAAAAGCGCCTGGACCTGGCCGCCCAGGCCGATCTGGTGCTGGCTTTCTACAACCCTATCTCCAAAGCTCGCCCCCACCAGTTGGGGCTGGCGCTGAGCGTCGTTCGCAAGCACCGCGAGGCGAGTACGCCCGTCGTGCTGGGCCGTGACATCGGGCGCCCGGGGCAGTCGCTGCGGGTGGTCACCCTGGGCGAGCTGGTGCCGGCGATGGTGGACATGCGCACGATGGTACTGATCGGCTCCTCGACCACCTGTACCTTCCCACGCGCAAACGGCGGCGAATGGGTCTATACCCCGCGTTGGTACCCGCTTAAGCCCAACCTCCTGGAAGCATGACCTGCTGAACTACTCATCCCTACATGCATAGTCTTCGAGTCCTACCCGGTATCCGCCGGGTTCCGACTCAAGGATTTGCATGATGAACGACAAACTGATTACCGATACAAACTCCGCCGCTGTGGTGGAGCAATCGCTGATGACATTCGCTGCTGGGATGAGCCTGCAGAATCGCATCGATGTCATGAGCTCCTACCAGTTCGCATCGCTGGTCGCCTCCAAACTTTATGACAGCGAAGACCAGAGCGAGCAGTGGTACAAGCAGAACCTCAAGGTCATGGAAGACCTGGGCTGGCTGACAGTGCGCCGAACCTACGAGCGTGAACACTCCGGCGAGCAATCGCTCGTTCTGGGCGCCATCGCCTTCAAGGCGATGAAGGTTGTGGGCCAGGCTGTCTTCGGCGGCCCCGTCACTGAGGCGATTAGCAAGATCGCCGAGTCGGCGCTTGATGGGCTGGGAAAGTTCACCGAAGCCCAAGAACTCTTCAAGCGCAACTTCAAGGATAAAATGGCGGGCACTGTTGGCTTGACGGCTTGTCTCGAGACGGATGACGGGCGGCTGATGATGGTGCAAACCGCAGTCAGTACCAAAGGCATGGTACGGGATCTGGACACGATCGCGTTCGAGTGGAAAAACAACGCTGCCTACCACTACTCGGGTACCGCGTTTCTGACGTTCAACACCCAACACTACGCCCGCGTGCGCGAGCATGTGGAAAAGCGGCTGGGTGATCGCCGATTCGACAATGTACTGCAATACGATTTCTGACGCCCGGTACCTGCTTTGCGCGTAGCGTCTGTAGGTACTACGTGGGAAGCATGCCTTGTACGGCCCAACGAGGATATGCATCGTGAACAAGCATCGAGCTGCAGTGGCAGGTAGCAGCCTGGTCGCTTTCCTGCCAGGCATCACCTTGGCGCAGCGCCAAGCGGTTTTGTCGGCAGCGCTGATGGCGGAGCGGGTGACGCGTACCGACCATGACGAGGGGCTGGTGACCGACTGGTTCAGCCATTACCGCAGGCAACTGCAGTTTTATGGTTGGGACGCGGTATCGGCGCAGCAGGTTCATTGGCCTGAGCTCGAGCGCCCCGGCATAGTCAATGCCGCGCTGCGCCGTATAGAAGCCACGGCCGGTGAACGTTATTCGACCGCCGTGAAGCTGGCGATGAACGGTTTGGCCTTGAACGACTGGCCGCTGTTGAATTTTGAGCAGCGCACTCGTGAGCGCGGAGTATTCCAACTACTACCCTGTGCTCCCGGGAAACCCGGATATGTTGATCTGGTGCTTTACCACGAGCGTTGTGAGACCGATACGCTGGGTACTGGATTTCTGTTTCGCAACCGGCAGGAAACCCGGGTTCAGGCCGAGCTCGTCCGTTTCAACACGCGCCTGTTCGATCAGCAGTTTCGTGAGTTGGTGGAAAGGCGCCTGGAGAAGATCGCCCGGCAGCAGATCCTTTCCTTCGAAATTTGAGACCATGGGCTCATTCCGGTCAGGGCACCAGATAACCTTTGATCCCAGTGAAGATGATCTGTGCGGCCAGGGCGCAGACGAACAGCCCCATCAGGCGGCTGACGATCTGCAGGCCTTGGTCGCCCAGGATCCGCTCGATGCGGTTCGACAGATACAGCACCAAGCCAACCGTGAAGCTCGCCAGCGCGATACTGACGATGGCCAGCAGCTTGTCGTCCCAGTGCGGTTGGCCAACGCCCATCACCAGCAACGCACCGATGGTGCCGGGGCCGACGGTGAGCGGGATGGTCAGCGGAACGATGGTCACGTCCTGTTGCACGTTGTCAGCCTGGACCGCTGCCTTGCCCTGGGCCATGCCCAGCGCCGAGATGAACAGCACGCTGCCGGCGCCGATACGGAAGGCGTCGGGGGTTATGCCGAATACGCCGAAGATGGCACGTCCGAACAGGTAGAGCACCACGCTGGCCACCAGTGCCGCGATGGCCACACGCCAGGCAAGCTGCTTGCGCTCCTTGCTGGAGTAGCCGCGGGTCAGGCTGATGAAGCAGGACAGCACGAAGAATGGGCTGTAGAGCACGAGCATTTTCAGGTAGACGCTGAACAACTCATGGAGCATGGCGCAAATCCATGGCGGTGAGGGTGTGGGCAAGTGTATCAGGCGCAATGGCGGCGCGGCTTGCGAGGCTCTCGTGCACGAAGCAGGCGGCGCGGTGAATGGCTGCGGCGCAGGCGACACAGCAGCGTTGTTCCTTCAGGGATCTCACGGAGTCTGCAAACGGTCCGAGGCCGCGGCCCGCTTGCTGGCCCAGAACTGGATCAGCTCGCGCAATTGCGACAGCTCCACCGGCTTGGCCATGTGCCCATCCATGCCGGCCTGGCGCGCGCGATCCTTGTGTTCGGTGAGGATATGCGCGGTCAATGCAACCACTGGGGTGCGCTCGCGTTGGTTGGCGGCTTCCCAGGCGCGTAGCTGCTCGGTGGCTGAGAAGCCATCGAGCACTGGCATCTCGCAGTCCATCAGCACCAGATCATAACGCTGCGCTTTCATGGCGCGCAGGGCTTCCTCGCCATTGCTGGCGGTATCTGGCTCGAGGTTGAGCTTGCCGAGCATGCCGCGGATGACCTTGGTGGAAATGCTGTTGTCCTCGGCGACCAGCACACGGAAGTCGCTGGGCAGGTCCAATGGCGGAGGTGGGCCGGGCAGTGTAGGGGCAGGCGGCTGCTCGCGACCGCGCAGGGCGAGCTCTTCGGCCAGCGTGGTCTTGAGGGTATAGCCGGCCACAGGCTTGGCCAGGATGCGCTTGACCCCGGCATTGCGGGCGATGATCTTGCTCGGCGCATTGCTGATGCCGGTGAGCATCACCACCAGGATGTCGTGGTTCAGGCTCGGATCTTCCTTGATCTTGGCCGCCAGCTGCATGCCGGTCATGCCGGGCATGTTCTGGTCAAGCAGCACGGCGTCGAAGTAGTCGCGCAGGTGTGCCTTGGTGCGCAGCAGGGCGAGCGCTTCCTTGCCCGAAGGCACGGCGCTGACGTTCATGCCCCAGGCACTGCACTGCTGCACCAGGACTTTGCGGCAGGTGTCGTTGTCGTCCACCACCAGCACGCGAGCGTCGCGCAGCGGGCCATCGAGGTCGGCCGGAGGCTGCTCCAGGCGCGAGGGGTCCAGCGGCAAGGTCAGCCAGAGGGTGTTGCCCATGCTGGTGCTGCTCTTGATGCCGAATTCGCCCTGCATCAGGCCGATCAGCTGTTTGGCGATGACCAGCCCCAGATGGCCGCCGAGCTTGTTGCTGGAAAGGAACTGATGGCTGTGCAACTGGGCTTGCAGCAAGGCTTCACGCTCGGCGGCGGGCATCGACTCGCCGCTATCCTGCACGGCGATGCGCAGGCGTGGCAGGTCGCCGCGCTGGTCCAGGGCCACCACCAGCAGGATCTCGCCTTGCTCGGTGTTCTTCAGGGCATTTTCCAGCAGGCTCGACAGCGCCTGGCGCAGTCGGGTCGGGTCTCCGCTGATGACTCGTGGCACCTGGGGCTGGGTGAAGCTGATCAGCTCGATGTTCTGCTGTTCGGCCTTGGCCCGGAAAATGTTCAGGCAATCCTCGATCAGGGCATTGAGGTCGAACTGCACATCATCCAGCTCGATCTGTCGGGATTCGAGCTTGGAGATGTCGAGGATTTCATTGATCAGCGTGAGCAGTTCGTTGCCGGCGCTGTGGATGGTCTGCACATAGTCGCGCTGCTTGACCGACAACGGCGTGCCCAGCAGCAATTCGGTCATTCCCAGCACCCCATTCATGGGGGTGCGGATCTCGTGGCTGATCTTGGCCAGGAACTCGGCCTTGGCGTTGATCTCGGCATCGCTGGCAGCCAATGCGCGGCTGGCGCGGAAGCGCTCCTCGCTGATGCGGCGCAGCCGTTCGCTGACCGACAGGTTCAGCAGCAAGCCGCTGGCCACGGTCAGCCCCATCAGGATGAACAGCAGCCATGGGGTCGAGGTGCGCGTCAGGCCCAGCAAGGCCGGCAGCAGCACCAGACCGCCCAGGTTGAATATCAGCATGGCCACGGCGAACAGTCGCGCAGGGCCGTAGCCCTTGTACCAGTGGTAGGCACTGACCAGCAGCATGGTCACGCTGCCGAGCGCGAGCAGGGCGTAGGTCATCAGGTTCAGTGGCAGGGTGTCCACGAACAGCAGCACCAGGCCGCTGACCGCGACGATCAGCATTTCTGCATGCAGCAGCCGGTTGCAGCGGATCGAGCTGCAGGGGGTGAAGAAATGCTGGGTGAAATACAGCCCGGCCAGCCCGGCCAAGACCAAGGTCAGATAGGCGGCGGGGGTCTGAGCGCTGTGCCACAGCTGCCACCAGGGGCCGCTGAGGTTCAGCAGGATCAAGGCGCTGAGCAGCATCAGGCCGTGGTAAAGGGCCAGGATCAGCGTGGTGCTCGAGCGGGTGTAGAGGAAGCGGATCAGGTTGTGCAGGATCAGCATCACCAGACCGCCGAACAGCAGGCCGAACAGCAATGGGCGCGTCTGGTCGGCCGCGGCCCAAGCCGCAGGCTCAAGGCTGATGGCCGGACGCAACTGGTGTTCGGATACCAGTCGCAGGTAGATGTCCAGCGCGCGCGGGCTGTTGGGCAGCGGCAGCAGGTGGTCGCTGCTGCGCAGCGTCGGGCTGGCATTGCCGCCTTGACGACCATGGTGCAGCTGGCGAACGAGCTTGTCGCCATCCAGCGCGTAGAGGTCCAGGCGTGAAAGGTCGGGTGCGAAGACCCGCAGCAATTGCTCCTGCTCACCTGGCTCGAGCCGGTAGTGCAGCCACAGCGCCTGGTCGGCGGGGGCGGCATCGAGTTCGAACAGTTGCAGAGGACTGAACTGGTTGCGGTAGCGGTCCGAGCGGATATCGCTCAGTTGCAGGTTGGCCTGTTCGTCGAGCAGAACGCTCCAGCCTCCACCTTGTTCGGCCGAGGCCGGGGGAAGGCAGAGCAGCGTCAGCAGGCTGACGATCAGGGCAATGGCAATCCGAAGCCGACGCAAGACGAGATCCCTTCCTAGCCGTTGTGCAGGATAACTATGCGCGGGGCGCCAAGACGAAGGCAAGGCCCCGTCGGGGCCTTGTCGACGAGCCGGAGGCCGTGAGCCAGGGGCGTCACGGCGATCCGTTGCAGCTTACTGGTGCTCGCCACGCTCGCGGGCGATCGCACGGTAGCCGATGTCGGTGCGGTAGAAGCTACCGTCCCAGTCGATTTGCTCGGCCAGGCGATAAGCCTGTTGCTGGGCGGCCTCGACGGTGGCACCCATGGCAGTGGCGCAGAGCACACGGCCACCGGCGGTCACGACCTTGCCGTCCTTGAGCGCGGTGCCGGCGTGGAAAACCTTGCCCTTGAGCTTGGCGGCAGCGTCCAGGCCGTTGATCACGGCGCCTTTGGCGTAGTCGCCCGGATAGCCGCCGGCGGCCAGTACCACGCCCAGGCTCGGCTGCGGGTTCCACTGGGCCTCGACCTTGTCCAGGGCCTTGGCGAAAGCCGCCTCGACCAGCAGCACCAGGCTCGACTCCAGGCGCAGCATGACCGGCTGGGTTTCCGGGTCGCCGAAGCGGCAGTTGAACTCGATGACCTTGGGGTTGCCCGCCTTGTCGATCATCAGGCCCGCATAGAGGAAGCCGGTGTAGACGTTGCCTTCCTCGGCCATGCCGCGCACGGTCGGCCAGATTACTTGGTCCATCACGCGCTGGTGCACATCGGCGGTGACGACCGGAGCCGGGGAGTAGGCGCCCATGCCGCCAGTGTTCGGGCCAGTGTCCTTGTCGCCGACGCGCTTGTGGTCCTGGCTGGTGGCCATCGGCAGCACGTTGTGGCCATCGACCATGACGATGAAGCTGGCTTCCTCGCCGTCGAGGAACTCCTCGATGACCACACGCGAACCGGCATCGCCAAAGGCATTGCCGGCGAGCATGTCACGCACGGCGGCTTCGGCTTCCTCGAGGGTCATGGCGACGATCACGCCCTTGCCCGCAGCCAGGCCGTCGGCCTTGATGACGATCGGCGCGCCCTTTTCCTTGAGGTAGGCCAAGGCCGGCTCGATCTCGGTGAAGTTCTGGTAGTCGGCGGTCGGAATCTTGTGACGGGCCAGGAAGTCCTTGGTGAAGGCCTTGGAGCCTTCCAGCTGGGCTGCGCCCTTGGTCGGGCCGAAGCAGTCCAGGCCACGACTGCGGAACAGATCGACCACGCCGGCCACCAGCGGGGCCTCGGGGCCGACGATGGTCATCTGCACGTTCTGCTCGGCGAAGTCGGCCAGTTGCTCCAGGGCAGTGACGTCGATGGCGACGTTCTCGCACTTGGCCTCGATAGCGGTGCCGGCGTTGCCCGGGGCAACATAGACTTTCTCGACGCGTGGGTCCTGGGCGACTTTCCAGGCCAGGGCGTGCTCACGGCCGCCGCTGCCGATGATCAAAACTTTCATGTCAAAACCTCGAATTCTTTCGGACGGGAGGCAAAGCCTCACGCTGTACGAGGTCGCAATGAAGCAGGTAGATGCAAGGCAGGGTCGGTTCCGATGAGCGGAGTTGCCTTCTGGCAATGAGCATCAGCGGAACCGGCCCCAATGCAGCAGATGCCTGCCTCAGTGCGGCCGATTGCCGTAAATCAGTGGCGGAAGTGGCGCATGCCGGTGAATACCATCGCAATGCCAGCTTCATCGGCGGCAGCGATAACCTCGGCATCACGCATCGAACCACCTGGCTGGATCACGGCGGTGATACCCACTTTAGCCGCATTGTCGATGCCGTCACGGAACGGGAAGAAGGCGTCCGAGGCCATGACCGCGCCCTGAACCTGCAGGCCGGCGTGCTCGGCCTTGATGGCCGCGATGCGGGCGGAGTTGACGCGGCTCATCTGGCCGGCGCCCACGCCGATGGTCTGACGCTGCTTGGCGTAGACGATGGCGTTGGACTTGACGAACTTGGCCACTTTCCAGGCGAAGACCAGGTCGTGGATTTCCTGCTCGGTCGGGGCGCGCTTGGTCACGATCTTCAGGTCGTCGGCACCGATCATGCCGATGTCGCGGCTCTGTACCAGCAGGCCACCGTTGACGCGTTTGAAGTCCCAACCAGCGGCGCGCTCGGCTGGCCACTCGCCGCACTCCAGCAGTCGCACGTTCTGCTTGGCAGCCACGACTTCGCGGGCAGCCTGGGAGATTTTCGGCGCGATGATCACTTCGACGAACTGGCGATCGACGATGGCCTTGGCGGTTTCGCCGTCCAGTTCGCGGTTGAAGGCGATGATGCCGCCGAACGCCGACTCGGTGTCGGTGGCGTAGGCCAGGTCATAGGCCTTGCGGATGCCGCCTTCGTCCTCCGGTACCACGGCCACGCCGCACGGGTTGGCGTGCTTGACGATGACGCAGGCCGGCTTGACGAAGCTCTTCACGCACTCGAGCGCCGCATCGGTGTCGGCCACGTTGTTGAACGACAGCTCTTTGCCCTGCAGCTGGATAGCGGTGGAGACGCTGGCTTCGCCCTTCTTGGCCTCGACGTAGAACGCCGCGCTCTGGTGCGGGTTCTCGCCGTAGCGCATTTCCTGGGCCTTGACGAACTGGCTGTTGAAGGTGCGCGGGAACTCGCTGCGGCCTTCGGTGGACAGGGTGTCCTTGGCCTGGTCGATGGTGCCCATGTAGTTGGCGATCATGCCGTCGTAGGCGGCAGTGTGCTCGAAGGCCTTGAGCATCAGGTCGAAGCGCTGGGCGTAGGTCAGGCCACCGGCCTTGAGGTTTTCCAGGACGCTGGCGTAGTCGCTTGCGTTGACCACGATGGCGACGTCCTTGTGGTTCTTCGCCGCGGAACGGACCATGGTCGGGCCGCCGATGTCGATGTTCTCGATGGCGGTCGGCAGGTCGCAGCCTGGCTTGGCGATGGTCGCCTCGAACGGGTACAGGTTGACGGCGACCAGGTCGATCGGCTTGATGCCGTGCTCGTTCATGATGGCGTCGTCGATGCCGCGGCGGCCAAGGATGCCGCCGTGGATCTTCGGATGCAGGGTCTTGACCCGGCCATCCATCATTTCAGCGAAGCCGGTGTAGTCGGCCACTTCCACCGCGTTCACGCCGTTGTCCTTGAGCAGCTTGTAGGTGCCGCCGGTGGACAGGATCTCGACGCCCAGCTGTTGCAGTTCACGGGCGAATTCGAGGATCCCGGTCTTGTCGGAGACGCTGATCAGGGCGCGGCGGATCGGCAGGCGGGTAGTCTGGTCGGTCATTTCGGATTCCATAACGCGGTGGTTTCAGCAAAAAAGGCGCCTCTTGGGAGAGCCGCCTTTTCTGATTGGGATTCGGATTACAACAGATCGTACTGCTTGAGTTTCTTGCGCAAGGTGCCACGGTTGAGCCCGAGCATCTCGCTGGCCTTGGTCTGGTTGCCCTTGACGTAGTTCATCACGCTTTCGAGCAGCGGTGCCTCGACTTCCGACAGCACCAGGTTGTAGACGTCCGTGACGGTCGCGCCTTCCAGGTGGGCGAAGTAGTTGTGCAGCGCCTTCTCCACGCTGTCGCGAAGGGTCTGGCCCTCTTCGCTCGGCGTATTGAGGTGCTGTTTCAGGTTGGCGTTGTCGCTCACGGGCGTTGTTCCACTCACTAATGTCTCGGTCATCATCGTCATGCGGCCACCCCTTGTCCGTCCTCTGTCTCAAGGCTCTCTCGACGTTCGCAAAAGAACGCGCGAACGTTGGCGCACTGCGCTTGTGTGTCTTCCAGCGCGTTGAACCGGGCGCGAAACTCCTTGGCGCCAGGTCGTGTTGCCAGGTACCAGCCCACATGCTTGCGGGCGATACGCACGCCCATCACATCGCCATAGAAGGCATGCAGTGCAGCCAGGTGCTCCAGCAGAATGTGTTCCACTTCATCCAGCGCCGGGGCAGGCAGGTGCTCGCCCGTGCGCAGGTAATGCTCGATCTCGCGGAAAATCCACGGCCGCCCCTGGGCGGCACGGCCGATCAGCAGGCCGTCGACGCCGGTGGCGTCCAGCACCGCCCGGGCCTTTTCCGGCGACGTGATGTCGCCGTTGGCAAAAACCGGGATCGACACCGCCTGCTTGATCGCCGCGATGGTGTCGTACTCGGCTTCGCCGGTATACAGATCGGCGCGTGTACGGCCATGGACCGCAAGCGCCTGGATGCCGGCCTGTTCGGCGATCTTCGCCACGGTCAGGCCGTTCTTGTTCGCCCGGTCCCAGCCGGTGCGGATCTTCAGGGTCACCGGAACGTCCACCGCGCCGACCACGGCGTGGAGGATTTCGCTGACCAAGGCTTCATCTCTCAATAAAGCAGAGCCTGCCGCCTTGTTGCAGACTTTTTTTGCCGGACACCCCATGTTGATATCGATGATCTGCGCGCCGGCCTCGACATTGGCCTGGGCCGCCGCGGCCAGCATCTGCGCATCGCCACCGGCGATCTGCACCGAGCGAGGCTCGGGATCGCCTTCATGGATGCGGCGCAGGCGCGATTTGCGGCTGTTCCACAGGCTCATGTCGCTGGTCACCATCTCCGAAACCACCATGCCGGCGCCCAAGCGTTGGCAAAGTGTACGGAAAGGCTGGTCCGTCACCCCGGCCATGGGGGCGAGGATCAGGTTGTTTCGCAGTGTGTAAGGGCCGATGCGTACCGCCGACATAGGTGTTCCCTGTTGTGGGGCCGAATCATGGGAGTCCGAAAAAGGGTTGGCATGATACCCGCTCTCGATGACTGGATAAAGATGAATCTGGATAAAATCTGAACAGCTGCGGGCTTATAACGAGACGCTTCTAGCTGCAAGGTTCAAGCCGCAAGCTTCACGCCAATCGTTGATTGGCCTGCGTTTTTCTTGTGGCTTGAAGCTTGCTAACGAGCGCTGCTTTTCATTCCGGCGAGCGGAAGCTCAGGCTGTAATTAACGGCCTTCGGGCCGGGATCGAGGATGTCCAAGGCGATATGGATGGGGGTCTGGCTGGGCATCTCGCCGCGCCCGGCCAGCTCACCCGACAGGTACTCGCTGGGCTTGAAGCGACGGCTGGCGATCAACTGGCCGTTGAGGTCGGCAAAGCGCAGCTCCAGTAGTGGGAAAGGTTGGGCGAACGGCGCGCGGTTGTAGATGATCGCATCGACGATCAGGGCTCCCTTGAAGTCCGGGTGGCTGCGCACCACCAGGTTGCTGCTCTTGATGCGGGAGATGTCGACGCGGGTCGGCACTGTGCAGCCGAGCATCGGGCACAGCTGCTGGAACCAGGGACGGTACTGGTCCTGGCGGGCCATTTCATCGAAGTGGTAGGCGATGTACTGGAAGACCAGCAGCCCTGCGGCCAGCAGGGTCAACAGGCCCCACAGCAGGCGCTTGAACCCGTTTGGCTTGGCCTTTTGCCAGTCTAGCTGCAATGGGTCGTCCACCACATGCACCAGCGGCTCCTTGCGGGAAGGACGTTCGGCCTTGGCGGCCAGCATCGGCTCCGGCCGCTCATCATGCAGATCGTCTGGCTCGTCGTCATCACGTGCAGACAGGCGCAGGCTGCCGGGTTCGTCGTCGTCGCGGGCAGAGAGGCCTTTCTCAGGGATGTCGTCGTGGATCGAGAGTGGTGCCAGCGGCGCGTCGGCAAGGACGTCGCGCGGCGCGTCCTGGGTGAGTGGGCGAGGCTCGTCGTCGTCCAGGTCCAGGCCGCCCAAGGTCGGCTCGGTGCGTTCGCCGGGTGCCGGCTCGA
Organism: Pseudomonas guariconensis; assembly: GCF_900102675.1. Classification (GTDB taxonomy): domain Bacteria; phylum Pseudomonadota; class Gammaproteobacteria; order Pseudomonadales; family Pseudomonadaceae; genus Aquipseudomonas; species Aquipseudomonas guariconensis. Next base: position 62,123 of record NZ_FMYX01000002.1, on the reverse strand, counting down.
GGTCCAGATCGAGGGTTTCCTGTTCGACCAGCACGGGGGCAGGCGCTTCGGCGGAAGGCGGCTCCGGCACATGATCGGTGGCGGTGCCGAAGGGCTCGTGCGCGTGCTCATCGTGGCGATGGTCATCGCGGCGGGCCTGCAAGGCCTCTTCACGTGATGGCGCCTGGCGCTCCCGGTGGGGTTCGCGACGCTCGAGACGGGCGAGTTCCTGGTCCAGGTCCAAATCATCCAGCGCTTGTGCGGTGACCGCCCAATCGTCCTGTTGCGGGCTCGGTGCCGGCTGCGCAGGCACGTCCTGAGGCGGCAGGGCCGGCTCCGGTTGCGCGACCGGGGCTGGCGCTGGTGCTGGTGGCGGGCTAGCCGCCTCAGGCGTGTCGGCGCTCCGGTTCTGCTCCAGCAACTGCTTGGCAGCGTTGAACACCTGCAGGCAGTGGCCGCAGCGCACCACACCGCGCGCCATGCTCAATTGCTGGTAGGTGACGCGAAAGCTGGTCTGGCAATGAGGGCACTGGGTGACGAAACTGTCGGTCATGCGGCAATCCGGGCTATGCAGGTGGTTAAGTCTAGGTGGGCCTAGCGGCGGCGACCACTGATGCGTACCCAGCCGTCGCGCACGACGATTGGGTCCAGATCGAAGTCGGCAGCATAGGCAGCGGCTACTTCGTCGCCCTGCTCGGCAAGGATGCCGGACAAGGCCAGCAGGCCTCCGGGGCGAACCAGGCCGGAAAGTTGCGGGGCCAGCGAGACCAGCGGGCCGGCCAGGATGTTGGCGACCAGGACGTCGGCTTGCATGGCGGGCATCTGCTCGGGCAGGTACAGGGCCAGTCGCTCGTCGGCGATGCCGTTGCGCTGGGCGTTGTCACGCGAGGCTTCGATCGCCTGCACGTCGATGTCGGTGCCGATCGCCTCGCGGGCGCCCAGCAGCAGGGCAGCGATGGCGAGAATCCCCGAACCGCAGCCAAAGTCCAGGACTTGGGTGCCTTCGAGCTGCTGGCCGTCCAGCCACTCCAGGCACAGGGCGGTGGTCGGGTGGGTGCCGGTGCCGAAGGCCAGGCCTGGGTCCAGCAGCAGGTTGACCGCGTCTTTTTCCGGGGCCTCGTGCCAGCTTGGCACGATCCACAGGCGCCGGCCGAAGCGCATGGGCTGGAAGTTGTCCATCCAGCTGCGCTCCCAGTCCTGGTCTTCGATCACTTCGGCGTGGTGCTCGGGCAACTCGGCGCCGGTCAGCAGGCGCAGGTGGGCGAACACCGCTTCGGGCTCGGCGTCAGCCTCGAACAGGGCCAGCAGGTGAGTGTGCGACCAGAGCGGAGTGGTGTTGAGGTCCGGTTCGAAGATGGGCTGGTCTTCGGCGTCCATGAAAGTCACCGAGACGGCGCCGACTTCGAGCAGGGCGTCTTCGTAGGTTTCGGCTTGGTCTGGGCTGATGGCCAGGCGAACTTGCAGCCAGGGCATGGCGGGCACCTTTGGTAAATCGACAGGGGCAGCCCAGGGCTGCGCGTAGCCTGGCAGTTTACTTGAGTGCGTGGGGTTTGTGCATTCCGTGCATTGGCGGTTTCCGGCGCGGGTAGTTGCTTGCTACCGCATGTCGGTCGGTGTCCAGACCAATCCTTGGTAGCTTCTCAATCAGGATTGATCGTCATGAGTGCATCCGTTTCGCCACCTGTCTCCACGACCAGCTCGCCTATCCTTGAGCGCCTCATTGTCTGGGCCGAGCATTTCCAGCGACGGCTGAACGATCAGTCAACCTTCTTCGAGGTCGCCGAGAACAATCTTCTGGTGGAGTTGAAAACCCATTACAGCGACGCTATCGATCCGCGTTTGCCGCACGACCTGCTCGATGCGGCGCTGCAACATCGAATCGATCAGAGGCCGCTGGTATTCGATGCGCAGTTGCACGCGCCTTATCGTCCGGATGGGCGTGTCGTTCAGGAAATACCCGAGACGCGCCGGGATGTCATGGTCCAGCTCGTGGAAAGCGCAAGCACCCGGCTTCTGGATAATTACCAGGATTACCTGACCCGTTACTGGCAGGTGGCGCCCCAGGGGCTTGTGCAGCGGCAAGCGTATCTCGTCCGTGTTGCCGAGCGAGTGGAAGCGCATTGCCAGAGCATCAAGGCCACGCTGGAGTCGGCAGCGCTTCTCGACATGTCGGTGGAGAGGCTGCGTGCGCAGCTCGGTGAGCACGAAAACCAGTGGCATGAGCAGTTGGCGTTATCAAGCTTGGCCACCGAAGCCGAGCGTGAAGCGGTCGATGGCGTGACCAAATCCCACTCTCCACATTGGTACAAATTGCTGGATGAAAGCCAGCGCGCTTGTCTGGAGAAGGCTTGGGAAGACTGGCAGGATGCGCAGGACCAAGCGGGTCGCGCACTGGGCGATGTGCGTTCGCTGCAGCGCCACGCCAGTCGCTGTGCGCAAGACTATCTGGACGAGCATTTTGACGCACCGCTGCTCGCTGACCGGATTACATTCAAGCGGCGAAGGCGAGGCGCCTCACTGCAGGACGGGAAATCGCTGAGCTTGACTGAGCTGGTGGCGGAAGGGGCGCTGAATATCGACCAGCTATATGAGCTCAGTGATATCACCAACACCTCGCTTTTGTGCCCGCCACCGAGCGCAGCGCAGATTCGCGAGTTGGCGGCCAGCGTCGATGCCAAGGCAACCTACCTGCCAGCGCTGACCAAGCGCCACGAAGCAGCCGAGGTCAAGCAGGCGCTGTTCGATGCCTATGATTTCGGCCTGAAGTACAGCGCGCAACGCGCCGTGTATGCAGGGCATCTGCAGGACGCTCATCATGCCCGGTTGTCATCCCTGCGGCAGGGCAATCAGGCTGAGTGGGAGGTCAGTGCCATCGAGCTGTTCGACGGCATGGTTTGCAGTGACCTGTTGGTGTTCTTTCGTAGCCAAGAAGGCGTCTTGGACAGCCTGTTCTTGTATGCGCCAGCAAAGCCGGACGGACAGGAGTGGATCGAGCTCAGCTCCCTTCGCATGCTCAGCGCCGAGATTGGTGGCTGGATGAAAGAGGCGGCTGGCCAAGACTACCTGCTGTCGCAATTGCCCGGGGAGCAGCGCGACAGGGCTGTCTTGGAAATCAAAAACATCCAGTCACTGCCCGCTGCATGGGATCTGACCCGCGATCTTCGCAGCGCGAGCCGGGGTTATCAGGCTTGTATCGAAGAAGGCGTTCGGGCGCGCATGACGATACGCGAGCACGAAGTGCAGGCCAGCGAGTCGCCTCGTTGGTACAGCGTGCTGGGCATTGAAGAGCGTCGGGTGATCAACCTGCTTTGCAACGAGGCCCGTGGCGCTGAGCAGGCATTCATCGAGGTGCTGAAAGACTATGAGAGTTTTCAGGACTTTGCCCGACGTACGGTGGGCGAAGCCATCAAGCCGTATCTGGTAAAGCAGGGCATCACCGATCCGGTGGCACCGGAATCGATCGTCTTCGACTTGAGCACGACATTGGCCGATGGGACGACACGTTCTGTCAATCTGCTCGACGTGGTCTGCTATGGCTATGACGACAATTCGGGTATCGACCACCCGAAGCGAGGCGTGCGCTCGCTTGTCGGTCAGGACCTATCTGCGCTGCGAAGCGCCGACCTTGCCCGATACGCGCGTGGTGCCTATGTGGGAGAAAAGTACATTGCTCATGTGCGTGAGCGCTTCCTGCTGGCCGGTTCGGTGGAGTATGCGAACTACCAGCAGCTGTTCGGCAGTGCCCTGCTGAGCGGCATGGATCGTGACTTGCGAGTTGCGCATGGTCGCGCAGAGATCGATCTTGAGACCTACGAGGCGCTGACGCGTCTGGTCACTGAACTGGGACGCACGCTAAAAAAAGAGAAGGCAAGCGGGTCTTCCGAACAAGTGGCCAATCACGATGGGATCTTTCGGCTGACCATCGAGGGGTACGTCATCCTGGGGTGCTATGTGTTCCGCCACATCCAGGAGGGGAAAGCCCAGGACTGGCTGTATGCGCCGGCGGAGCCGAACGGTCGTTTGTTCAGCCGATACAGCACACTGGGGCATGAGATGTCAGGGGTGGCAAACGATTACCTGCTTGCGCGGGCGCCTCTGGCGGGCAGGCGCAAGGTCGAACAACGCCTGATTGCCCTGGCTTCGGGCAGTGCCTCCCGAGATTCACTGCGCGGCCTTCAGCACGTCATCACCATCGCTGCTGAATACGAGGCCTATATCGAACATGCGCTGGCGGATGTCGATGAGGTGACGAGCAGCCACTTCGAGGTGATTCGCACGCAAGTCGCCAAGGGGCTGTTGTACGCGCTGGTGCCGCTTTCTCTCGTCTCGCCGCCGTTCGCAGCGTTGCTGGGCGCCTATTTTGTCGCGGCGCCGCTGCGCTCGGCGATTATCGCCCACACGCGCAAGGACACCGCGCATGCCCTGCAACAGTGGTTGCTCGCCTCTTGGGGTTTGTTGGGGCTGATGATCGTGCTGCCAGGGTTTTCGCTCAGAGCGGTCAGGTCGTTGCTGGACGAAACACGGCACATGCTGGCGATCAAGCAAGTGTCCTCTGCCAGCTGCAGGCGCGCTCCTTCGATGCGTTTGGACAAGCGGTGGGCGGTCAAGGGTGAGCCGGCGAACCTTCAGGAAGTCACCGAGGTGGGCATCTGGCAAGGCACCTACCGCATCGGCGCATCAAGCGAGGCGCCTGGGGTCCGGCACTTCGTCCGCCACCAGGGGCGGTACTTCCAGGTCGAGAGGGACGTGGAACATGGCACGCTGCGCGTGATCAAGGCCAACCGGCCCGACAGTCTTCACCGGGAGGCCATCGTCCGCAGTGCAGATGGTCGTTGGGTGGCCAATAGCACAGGCCTGCGCGGGGGCAACACCGTGCATGACTTAGGGCGGATCACCGACGTGCGGCAAGTCGCCCAGGGTACGAGCCCTGATCCGCTTCGCGGAGCGCTGCAGGGCGAAGCGGTGGTCGGGCGGTTGTCGGCCAGCAGCGCGGACAACTACCTGTTCACGCTCAATGTGCAGAGCTGCGTGGCTGTTTCGCTGTACAACCCGGCAACCAAATGGGGCGCTGTCATCCACTTCGACCATAACATCCGCGGGCTCATCGAACGCGCGATCCGGGACGTTCTGTCTCGCATCCAGAGTGCCGGAGCAGGGGAGGTGCGTGCCGTGATGGCGGGTGGGGATTGGTTGGGAGGGACGAGCATCGGCGAACCGATCCGGTCAGTGCTCAGGCGCCAGGGGATATCCGCGCAGTGGGACCATTGGTCGTACTCTTCATGCTTTGGCAAGACCTATGGCATGACATTGGACTTGGGCACCGGTGTGACCCAGGTCTATACCACCTCCGGCGACTTGGTAGCAGGCTTGTACGATCCGATTCTGCGTGGAGCACGCGCGGGTGCCGCGGGTATCAGCGGCAGGGCTGGCCGAGTGCTAGCGCGAGTCAGGGCCGAACCGTTGTACCAGTTGCGCAGCGGCCAGGTCAGCGATGGCGCGGGTCGTGTCTACAGGGCCAGCGAGTACGAGAACAACGCCATCGCGATTCATCTGGTGTCCTGACCACCCAATAAAAACCCCGGCACTGGGCCGGGGTTTCTTGCATCACGCTAACGCGATCACTCCTGGTTGGCCAGTTTGTGCTCGAGGTAGTGGATGTTGACGCCGCCTTTGCAGAAACCTTCATCACGCACCAGGTCGCGGTGCAGTGGAATGTTGGTCTTGATGCCGTCGACGACGATCTCGTCCAGGGCATTGCGCATGCGAGCCATGGCCTCGTCGCGGTCCTTGCCGTAGGTGATCAGTTTGCCGATCAGCGAGTCGTAGTTCGGCGGAACCGAGTAACCGCTGTACAGGTGCGAATCGACGCGAACGCCGTTGCCGCCCGGGGCGTGGAAGTGCTTGACCTTGCCTGGGCTCGGAATGAACTTCTTCGGATCCTCGGCGTTGATACGGCACTCCAGCGCGTGACCACGGATGACCACGTCTTCCTGGCGGATCGACAGTTTGTTGCCAGCGGCGATGCTGAGCATCTCCTTGACGATGTCGATGCCGGTGACCATTTCCGAGACCGGGTGCTCGACCTGGACGCGGGTGTTCATCTCGATGAAGTAGAAACGGCCGTTCTCGTACAGGAACTCGAAAGTACCAGCACCGCGGTAGCCGATCTCGATGCACGCGTCGACGCAACGCTTGAAGACTTCCTGACGGGCCTTCTCGTCGATGCCTGGCGCTGGCGCTTCTTCCAGGACCTTCTGGTGACGGCGCTGCAGCGAGCAGTCGCGATCGCCCAGGTGGATGGCGTTGCCCTGGCCGTCGGACAGGACCTGGACTTCCACGTGGCGTGGGTTGGTCAGGAACTTCTCCAGATAGACCATCGGGTTGCCGAAGGCGGCACCGGCTTCGGTACGGGTCAGCTTGGCCGAGGCGATCAGGTCCTCTTCCTTGTGCACCACGCGCATGCCGCGACCACCACCGCCACCGGCGGCCTTGATGATCACCGGGTAGCCGACGTCGCGGGCGATCGCCAGGGCGACCTCTTCGTCTTCCGGCAGCGGGCCGTCAGAGCCTGGCACGGTCGGTACGCCGGACTTGATCATCGCGTCCTTGGCCGAAACCTTGTCGCCCATCAGGCGAATGGTGTCGGCTTTAGGGCCGATGAAGGCGAAACCGGACTTCTCCACCTGCTCGGCGAAGTCGGCGTTTTCCGCCAGGAAGCCGTAACCCGGGTGGATGGCGGTGGCGCCTGTCACTTCGGCAGCGGCGATGATCGCCGGGATGTGCAGGTAGGAATCCTTGGACGATGCAGGACCGATGCAGACCGACTCGTCTGCCAGGCCCAGGTGCATCAGTTCGCGGTCGGCCGTGGAGTGAACAGCGACGGTCTTGATACCCAGCTCTTTGCAGGCACGCAGGATCCGCAGGGCGATTTCCCCGCGGTTGGCGATCAGGACTTTTTCGAGCTTCCCAGACATCGTTGGCTCTCCGCGGTTCAAACGATGGTGAACAGCGGCTGGTCGAACTCAACCGGCTGACCGTCTTCCACCAGGATGGCGTCGATGACACCGCCGATCTCGGCTTCGATGTGGTTCATCATCTTCATGGCTTCGACGATGCACAGGGTGTCGCCTTTCTTCACGGTCTGACCGACTTCAGCGAAGTTGGCCGAGGTCGGCGAAGGCTTGCGGTAGAAGGTACCGACCATTGGCGAGCGAATCACGGTGCCTTTGAGGGCTGGAGCGGCAGCGGCGGCTTCGGCGGCCGGGGCAGCGGCAGCGACTGGCGCGGCAGCGGCGACAGGGGCAGCGGCCGGAGCCGGGGCGGCGAAGTACTGGGCGCCGGCCGGGGTCTTGCTGTGACGGCTGATGCGAACGGACTCTTCGCCTTCCTTGATCTCCAGTTCGTCGATGCCAGACTCTTCCAGCAGTTCGATCAGCTTCTTGACTTTACGGATATCCATTAATCATCAACTCCCAAGGTTCGGTCGGGGACTTAATTTTAAAAACGTGTCTAAAACGTTTCTCTACAGCCCTGGCCCCGAAGGGCCAAAGCCTTGTGTCATCAGGGCTGTGCGTTGGCAGCCAGGTATTCCAGCGCGGATTCCAGGGCCAACCGATAACCGGTGGCACCCAGACCGCAGATCACCCCTACGGCGACATCTGAAAAGTAGGAGTGATGACGGAACGGTTCACGCTTGTGCACGTTGGAGAGGTGCACTTCGATGAATGGGATGCTCACAGCCAGCAATGCGTCACGTAATGCGACGCTGGTGTGGGTGAAAGCAGCCGGATTGATCAGGATGAAGTCCACGCCTTCGTTGCGGGCGGCATGAATACGGTCGATCAATTCGTACTCGGCATTGCTCTGCAGGTACTGCAGGTGGTGGCCAGCGGCGCGGGCGCGCTGCTCCAGGTCCTGGTTGATCTGGGCCAGGGTCACGGCACCGTAGTGGCCTGGTTCGCGGGTACCGAGCAGGTTCAGGTTGGGGCCGTGCAGCACCAGTAGGGTTGCCATCTGCGATTCCTTGGGTTTTGTAGGGCAATACGACATGAGCGCGGCGACTATGCCGCAAGAGGGCGTCGGGTGTCCAGTTCCCTGCAATAGCCAACACGTTGTCCGAGGTTCGCGCAAAGTATGTGACCAGATCATTAAGTCTGGTCACTCCTTTAGTGAAGTTGCCCGGTCCGGAGAAGTTATAGACCCAGTTTGCCGCGCACGCGCGTCAGAATAGCCGCAAATTCGCCGGCGTTTATCTCGCCAATGACCCGATCAACGGAAAGTTCGCTGCCGTTCGCTGCAAAAAACAGTAGCGCAGGTGGGCCGAACAGCTGGTAGCGGTCGAGCAGGGTGCGTTGCTCTGCGTTGCTTTCGGTGATGTCGAAACGCAACAACTTGAACGCGCCCAATTGTGATTGGACCTGTGGTGCGCTCAGTACTTCGTGTTCGATCACTTTGCAACTGATGCACCAGTCGGCGTACCAGTCCAGCAGTACCGGTTTGCCGGCGGCCTTGGCGTCGGCGAGCGCTGCATCCAGTGCGGCGGGCGTGGTGATGGTCTGCCAGGCGTCGGTCTTGCTGGCCCGGCTGGCGTCGAGGCTGGCTACTGCCGGGGGCGGCAAGGGGCGCAAGGGGTCGCCTTGACCGCTCAGGGCGCCATACCAGCAGGCCAAGGCGTAGACCAGCAGGGCCAGGCCGAGCAATTGGGCCAGGCGTTGACGCGGGGTCTTGACCACCAACTCCAGGGCGCCGAGGAACAGCGCCACGCCCGCGGCGAGCAGACCGACCAACAGCAACGTCGCAGGCCCCGGCAGCACGCGGCTGAGCAGGCCGATGGCCAGGCCCAGCAGGAGAACCCCGATGGCATTCTTGACGGTGTTCAGCCACGGGCCGCTCTTGGGCAGCCACGCTGCTCCTCCGGTGGCCACCAGCAATAGCGGCGCGCCCATTCCCAGGCCCAGGGCGAAGAGTTTCAGCGCCCCGCCCAATGCATCGCCGCTCGCGCTGATGTACAGCAGGGCTCCGGCCAGCGGCGCCGACACGCAGGGGGAGACCAGTAGGCTGGACAGCACGCCAAGCACTGCCGCACCCAGCAACGAGCCGCCTTTGGTGCGGTTGGCCATGCTGTCCAGGCGGTTGCTCAGCGCCTGCGGGAGCTTGATTTCGAACAAGCCGAACATGGCCAGGGCAAACAGCACGAAGAACAGCGCGAATGGCACCAGCACCCACGCCGACTGCAGGCGTGCCTGCAGGTTCAGGCTGGCGCCGAACATGCCCATCAGCGCCCCAAGCATGGCAAAGGACACGGCCATCGGCAGCACATAGGCCAGCGACAGGCTCAGCCCACGCCAGCCACCCACCTGCCCGCGCAGCACCACACCGGACAGGATCGGCAGCATCGGTAGCACGCAGGGGGTGAAAGTCAGGCCTATGCCGGCGAGGAAGAACAGCAGCAGTGACTGCCAGCCCCAGCCTTGCTCGGCGCCACCTGCGCCGGCCTCGGGTTTCCCGCCGGTGCCATCGATGCTCAGCCGTTCGGTTTCCGGCGGATAGCACAGGCCTTTGTCGGCGCAGCCTTGGTAGCCCACCAGCAAGGTGAAGGCACGTGGATCGGTGCGTGGCAACTGGATGTCGACCACGCCGTGGTAGACCTCGACATCGCCAAAGAACTCGTCGTGCTTGGCTTCGCCCTTGGGAATATCGGCCTGGCCCAGGGCGATGTCGGCGGGCTCCGTACGGAACTGGAAGCGGTGGCGGTAAAGGTAATAGCCGTCGGTGGCGACGAAGCGTAGCTTGACGGTCTGGGCGTCGGCCTGGACCAGGCTGAGCTTGAAGGCTTCGTGGACAGGCAAGAAGTCGGCGCTGTTGCTCAGAGAGGCGGCGCCGAGGGTGGCGCTGGGGCGGTTGTCGAGCAGGCCCGCGGCGAAGGCAGGGCTGGCCAGCAGCAGGAACAGCAGGAAAAACAGGCGGCGCATGGCGGTCTCGCTAGGTGAAACGTGGGCGCATCATAGCGGACTTGCCCACGATTGGGGCCTGGTTGGCCGGCAGCGCGACACATGGCCGCTGGATTTCATGTTGTCAGTGCCGACGCAACCGCTCAGGTGCCGAGACGCTCAGAGGCGAAACGCCCGCACCGCCGTGTTCAGCTCGCTGCCAAGCTGGAGCAACTGCTCACCTTGCTCACGCCCTTCGCCTATGCGTTGCAGGTTGTCCTCGCCCAGTGCGTGAATCCGCTCGCTGTGGTCGCGAATCTCGCTCACCGCCCCTGTCTGCTGGGCGGTTACCTCGGCGATGCGTACCGCCGTGTCGGCGATCGTGCGGATGGCACCGACGATTTCATCGAGTGCGCCATCGGCAGCCTGGGCCTGGCTGGCGGTGGCCTCGGCGTGTTCGAGCTGGGTGCGCATGCCGTTCACCGATTCCCGGGCGGCTTGTTGCAGGCGGTCGATCAAACCCTGGATTTCACCCGTAGCCCCCGTGGTGCGCTGGGCCAGCGAGCGCACCTCGTCGGCGACCACAGCGAAGCCACGGCCCATCTCGCCCGCCCGTGCAGCCTCGATGGCGGCATTGAGTGCCAGAAGGTTGGTCTGTTCGGCGATCGCACGAATCACTGTCAACACACCGCCGATGGTGGCCGACTCCTCGGCCAATTGCTCGATCGTCTGCGCGTTGCCTTGCACTTCATCGACCAATGCACGCAGGCCGGACAGGCTCTGGCCGATCACCGCCTGGCCCTGTTCCACGGCGCGCCCGGCATCACGGCTGGCTTCGGCGGCGGCGCTGGCATCGCCCGCGACCTGCTGGATGGTCGCCTCCAGTTCGCCCAAGGCATCGCGGATCTGTGCGGTGTCACCGGCCTGGCGCTCGGCGCCGTCGTGCAGGGCAGTGCTCATTCCCGCCAAGGCATGACTGCTGCCGGCAACCTGTTCGGCGTTGTGACGCAGGGTGCCGACCAGGTCCACCAGGTATTGGCGCAGGCGATTGAGCGACGCCTGGATATCGTGCAGCTCACGGTTGGTGCGCCCCAAGGTGATGGCCTGGGCGAAGTCGCCCTCGGCCCAGCGCGACAGGGCAGGGGCAAGGCCGGTCAAAGTGCGCGCCAAGCGGCGTTGAAGGGTGTCGATGAGCAGGGCGATGAGCAGGATCAGGCCAATCATCAGACCCTGGATGATACGCACTTCGCCGGCGATCTTGGCGTGCAGGCCCCGTACCTCAGGCTCCAGGGCTGCGATGGCCTGTTGCACTGCTTCCAGTCGCTCGCCTGTGCTGGCGGCCAGGGCGGTACGGCGCTCGATCTGTTCGCGGGTGCGTTGCAGTTCGGCCGGGTAGCGGGCCAGCAGGCTTTGCAGCTCGCGCTTGAGGCCCACCGCCACATCTTCGCGTTGCTCGCTGGCCTGTGTCTGCAGCCCCATCAGGGCGGCGAAATCGTCGGCGTTGGACTCGGCAGCGCGGGTCACGCCCAGCAGTGGTAGGGTGTCGATGGCCTGGGCTTGGGCGCGGATCAGTTGCAGTTCACGTTCGACTTCGTCGGCCAGCTCCGCACGGCCACTGCTGACCAGCTTGTCCCGAGCCAGGGACAGGCGCCCCAGGTGCACCGAGGCGTCCAGCACGGGCGTCAGGTACCGGCCCGCGTCTGGGCTGGCGCTGTCACGGGCGTAAGCTGCCAATTGCTCAAAATTGGCCCCCAGCTCACGTTCGGCCTGAAGCAGCAAGGCCTGCGGGTCGCCGGCGAGCTTGCCGGCGGCGAGCAACTCGTTGGCGGTAAAGGTCTGCAGGTGGTCCAGGCTGGGGCGCAGCGTGTCCGAAAGCGCCTGTGGCCAGTCGGCCAGGGAGGCCTGCAACTGCTTGGTCGCCTCCATGGCGGCGGCATGGCGCAGGGCGTCGCCACTGCCCAGGTAGGCTTGGATATTGCGCGCCGCATCACGCTGGAACTGTTGGGACAAATCCAGGTAGCGCTCCATCAATTGATAGGGGCGCTCCAGGGCGCGTTGCGACCACCACAGGGTCGCGCCCAGGGCGATACAGACGGTCACTAGCAGCAAAGTATTGAAATTGGTCAGCCACTTCAGGCGCATAGCTGCGAACTTCCGGCGGGGAGTGGAGAGGTAGGTGCCTGAAGTTATTGCGATTTTGTGACGAGGTGATGACGAGAAAGGCGTGACCTTACAAAAAAGTGGCTATTTGCCTTTATTGGCCAAGCCGGTCGGAGAAGCAGGTGGCACGCACCACGCAGTTGCGCCCGGCATGCTTGGCGCGGTACAGCGCCTCGTCCGCGGCGCTGGCCATGGTCAGGGCATCGAGGTTGTCGTCCAGTTGCACCACGCCGGCGCTGAACGTGCACGTGAGATCGTGGGGCTGGGCCGGGTAGAGGATTTCGGCGAAACGTCGGCGAATCTCGTCCAGTACCTTGTGGGCCGCGTCCAGCGCGGTGTTAGGCATGACGATGGCGAACTCCTCGCCGCCGTAGCGCCCGATGAAGTCGGTCTTGCGCAGCCGCTGCTTGAGAAACAGCGCCAGGCTCTTGATCACCCGGTCGCCCATCGGGTGGCCATGGCGATCGTTGATTTTCTTGAAATGGTCGATGTCGAGCATGGCGAAGCTCAGCGGCTGCGCTTCGCGGCGTGCGCGGAAGCTGCAATCTTCCAGCAACTGCAGGATATGGGTGTGGTTGTACAGCCCCGTGAGGCTGTCGCGCACCATGCGGGCCTTGAGGTGACGGGCGCGGGCCGCGCGGTTGCGCACGGTGGTGATCAGGTGGCGTGAGCGGATCGGCTTGGTCAGGAAGTCGTCACCGCCCTCGCTCATGGCGTCCAGTTGCTTGTCCAGATCATCCTCGGCCGACAGGTAGATGATCGGCACACTGACGTAGCGATCGTTATGGCGGATGACCTTGGCAAGCTCGGGGCCGGTGCAGTCGGGCATATAGAGGTCGAGGATGATCAAGTCGGGCTGGAAATCCGCCAGCTCGGCCATGGTGCGGATCGGCTCGGTGAGGGTGCGGGTGATCATGCCCGCGCCGTTGAGCAGGCGTTCGGTATACATGGCCTGGGCGCGGGAGTCGTCGATGATCAGCACACGGAAGGGGTCGTACTGGGTGGCGCTGGTGTAGAGCTCGACTTTCTCCAGCAGGCTCGAGGCCTCCAGCGTGCCGGTCAGGAACTCCTGGCCTCCGGCGCGTACGGCGGCCAGACGGGTGGGGGTGTCGGTCTCGTGGTGGCTGAAGAACAGCAGCGGGATGTGCTGATCCAGCCCTTGCTGGGCCAGGGCCGCGAGTTTCAGGCCTTGGCCTGGGCCAGTGAAGTCCACATCCATCACGATGGCCGAAGGCAAACGTTCACGCATCGAGGCGCAGAAGGCCTCGGCACTGTACAGCGCCTGCACGCCCAGGCCGAAGAATTCGAGCTGCTGGGCCAGGCGCTCGGCTCGGTCGTGGTCCTGAAGCAGGATGTAGACGGGCTTGCGTACGGGTGGCAGGGGCACATTGTCGAGCTGGTCGCCTTTGCGCAGGCCGGTACGTGAGAGGCGCTGCATCAGGCGGTTGAGCTCGCTGATCAGCTCCGAGTTCAGCCGCGCGCTGTTGGCCTCGATGGCCCGCAACGTCTGGCCGATCGCCGTCGAGAGCACGCTATGCTCGGGTTGTTCGAAGCGCTCGGCATAGCGTTGCAGGCGCAGGTTGGCCTCGCACAGCTCGCCCAGCTCCGCAGCCGACCACTCGCCCCGTTGCAGGCGCTGCCAGATCTCCAGGATCTGTCGGGCCTGGTGGATGACCCGCTGGGCGAAGTGCTGCTTGAGGCGCTCGTGGCTCGGGTCGGCTGGCTGGGTCATGTCCTGACTGCTTGTTGGTGTGTGGTTATGCAGGTGCAATGATGGCTCCATGCTAGCACTCATTTCTGGACTGGCCAGTGCGCCATGTCAACAAAGTCTGCCCAGGTACGAATATTCAGTTACCGACCGATTGGTCGCTTATGCGTAAGGCAGTGTCTGCTTTATAGTGCTGCCACGCGGGCTTGCCGTGGCACCCTGGCTGGGGCTGGTGGTCCAAGCCCCTGAACTGTCGGACTGATAAGGACAACGCCATGCTGGATTGGAAAAACCGCGAGGCCAAAGCCGAGCCCCGTGAGCGCGTCGACGCCCGTGGCGCCGCTGCACGTAGCTATCTGGGGGGGCTGTGGAGCCGAGCCCTGGGCACCCTGATCGGCCTGTATCTGTTGGTGTGCATCGGCCTCGGTTGGTACTGGAGCCAGGAGCCGGAGCTGTTCCCCGTTCAGCAGAACGCCCAGGCTGCTGCCGAGCGCACCGGCCAGCAAATGGTGGTGGGCTATACCACCATCGAGACCCTCAAGACCGTCGCCGGCACCCTGCTGAACAAGCCGGGCGGCTACATCTCCAACGACCGTTTCCCGCCAGGGCTGTGGATGGACAACATGCCGAGCTGGGAATACGGCGTGCTGGTCCAGGTGCGTGACCTGTCCCGCGCCCTGCGCAAGGACTTCGCCCGCTCCCAGTCGCAATCGACCGAAGATGCGGACCTGGCCAAGGCCGAGCCGCGCTTTAACTTCGACAACAAGAGCTGGATCCTGCCGTCGAGCGAATCGGAGTTCGAGGAGGGCATCAAGTCGCTCAGCCGCTACCAGCGCCGTCTGGCTGCCGGCGACCAGGGCGCCATCTTCTATACCCGCGCGGACAACCTGAACAACTGGCTAGGTGATGTGGCCACCCGCCTGGGCTCGTTGTCCCAGCGCCTGTCGGCCAGTGTCGGTCGGGTCAAGCTCAACAGCACCCTGAAGACCGAGTCGGTCGTTCCAGGCCAGGCGCCGCAGGTCGACGAGGAACTGGTGGAAACCCCATGGCTGCAGATCGACAACGTGTTCTACGAAGCCCGGGGTCAGGCTTGGGCGCTGTCGCACCTGCTGCGCGCCATCGAGGTCGACTTCGCCGATGTACTGGCCAAGAAGAACGCCACGGTCAGCGTGCGCCAGATCATCCGTGAGCTGGAGGCCTCCCAGGAGGCGCTGTGGAGCCCAATGGTGCTCAACGGCAGTGGCTTTGGCATGTGGGCCAACCATTCGCTGGTAATGGCCAACTATATTTCCCGGGCCAACGCCGCTGTCATCGATCTGCGTCAACTGCTGTCGCAGGGCTGAGGATGACCATCAGCCCACAGGAGGCTGCGCATCGCGCGGCCTCCGATCGTGAATCGGTCGCCTGGGTCGACGAGGCCGACCGACTGCTCGGCGCGCTACCCCGGGCCGAGCTGCGTGAGCGCGGCCTGATCGGGCGCTGCACCTTCATCTTGCTGTTCAACAGCGCCGGTGAGCTGTGCGTGCACCGGCGCACGTTGAGCAAGGCCTTGTATCCCGGCTATTGGGACGTGGCAGCTGGTGGCATGGTGGCAGCCGGCGAAAGTTACGAGATGTCGGCGGCGCGTGAACTGGAGGAAGAGCTGGGTATCTCGGGCGTCGAGTTGCGCTTTCACGAGCGGTTCTACTTCGATCAACCGGACAACCGCCTATGGTGCGCGGTGTTCTCGGCGGTTTCCGATGCACCGTTGAAGCTGCAGCCCGAAGAAGTCAGTGAAGCGCGGTTCATGAGTCTTGCCCAGATAGAAGCCGATCGTGGACGTTTGTCGTTCTGTCCGGACTCGCTGGCGGCGCTGGATCGTTACGCCGCCAGTCTGAAATAGCTGTGTTGGCAGGGCCGGCTCTTACGCAGGTGAACCCGCACTCACAAGGCTCATATAGCGCTTGAGCGCTGTGGGAATGGGTTTGTTCGCGAAGGGTCGCAAAACATTCGAAAAATGGCGCATTCCGGTACTTAGCAACCGGCAGATTTATCGTTACACTGCGCGCCCTTTTCGGGCTGTCGCAGGATTTTGCGGCAGTAGCGCTGCCCCTGCCAGAGTGGGGCTTCGCGGTCGGTCCTGGCCCCAGGCACCGACCAGTTTTTGTCCTCAGCAAAGAGGAACAAAAGTGGCCAAGAAAGCTTCTTCCTTCGCCGCCCTTGGCGGTCTCGTTTACTCCACCGATGCCGGTCGGCATTGCCCGGACTGTGGCAAGCCGGTGGACGCCTGCATCTGCAAGCAACAGGTCATCCCCGAAGGTGATGGTATCGCCCGCGTGCGCCGCGAAAGCAAAGGCCGTGGCGGCAAGACCGTGACCACCATCAGTGGCGTCCCGCTGCCCCTCGACCAGCTCAAGGAGCTGGCCAGCAACCTCAAGCGCCGTTGTGGCACCGGAGGCGCGCTGAAGGACGGGGTCATCGAGATCCAGGGCGACCATGTCGAGCTGCTGCTCGGTGAGTTGACCAAGCAGGGCTTCAAGGCGAAGAAATCCGGCGGCTGATCCCGGCCCGCGCGATTTTTCGCCCATTGCTTTCTAAACTCGTTCCCGTGGCAAGGGTCTATCCCCTGGCACGGACGAATCGTCATTTTCAGTTTCTACACTGCATCCGCGCCCTCGTGGTGCAGTGTCTTCGACTTATCTACAGGGGACTTGAATGTCCGTACGACGCACACGCAAAGATGATGGCAGCCAGTGGACCGTGGCCGACAGCCGCAGTGTTTATGGGATCCGCCATTGGGGCGCTGGTTATTTCGCCATCAATGAGGCCGGGCGCGTCGAAGTGCGCCCCAACGGTCCGGACAGTGCCCCGATCGACCTGTACGAGCAGGTCGACGAGTTGCGCCAGAGCGGCCTGTCGCTGCCGCTTCTGGTGCGTTTCCCCGACATCCTGCAGGACCGCGTGCGCCAGCTGACCGGCGCCTTCGATGCCAACATCGCGCGCCTGGAATACCAGAGCAAGTACACGGCCCTGTATCCGATCAAGGTCAACCAGCAGGAAGCGGTGGTGGAGAACATCATCGCCACCCAGAACGTTTCCATAGGCCTTGAAGCCGGGTCCAAGCCCGAGCTGCTGGCGGTCCTGGCGTTGGCGCCCAAGGGTGGGACCATCGTCTGCAATGGCTACAAGGACCGTGAGTTCATCCGCCTGGCGCTGATGGGCCAGAAGCTTGGCCACAACGTGTTCATCGTTATCGAGAAGGAGTCCGAGGTCGCCCTGGTGATCGAGGAAGCCGCCGATCTCAAGGTCAAGCCGCAGGTCGGCCTTCGTGTGCGCCTGTCGTCGCTGGCTTCGAGCAAGTGGGCCGACACCGGGGGCGAGAAGTCCAAGTTCGGCTTGTCCGCCGCACAGCTGATCTCGGTGGTGCAGCGCTTCCGCGATGCAGGCCTCGACCAGGGCATTCGCCTGCTGCACTTCCATATGGGCTCGCAGATCGCCAACCTGGCCGACTACCAGCACGGTTTCAAGGAGGCCATTCGTTACTACGGCGAATTGCGCGCCCTGGGCCTGCCGGTCGATCACATCGACGTCGGTGGCGGCCTGGGCGTGGACTACGACGGCACACACTCGCGCAACGCCAGCTCCATCAACTACGACATGGACGACTATGCCGGCGTGGTGGTGGGCATGCTCAAGGAGTTCTGCGACGCTCAAGGCCTGCCGCATCCGCACATCTTCTCCGAGAGCGGCCGCTCGCTGACCGCGCACCACGCCATGCTGGTGATCCAGGTGACCGACGTCGAGAAGCACAACGACGAAGTGCCGACCATCGAGAACAAGGAATCGCTGCCTGAAACCGTGCAGTGGCTGGTCGACCTGCTGGGCCCGACCGACATCGAGATGGTCACCGAGACCTACTGGCGCGCCACCCACTACATGGGCGATGTGGCCGCGCAATATGCTGACGGCAAGATCAGCCTCGCCGAGAAAGCCCTGGCCGAGCAGTGCTACTTTGCCGTGTGCCGCCGCCTGCACAACTCGCTCAAGGCCCGTCAACGCTCGCACCGCCAGGTGCTGGACGAGCTCAACGACAAGCTGGCCGACAAGTACATCTGCAACTTCTCGGTGTTCCAGAGCCTGCCGGACACCTGGGCCATCGGCCAGGTGCTGCCGATCATCCCGCTGCACCGCTTGGACGAGGAACCGATGCGCCGCGCCGTGTTGCAGGACCTGACCTGCGACTCCGACGGCAAGATCAACCAGTACGTCGACGAACAGAGCATCGAGACCAGCATGCCGGTGCACGCGGTCAAGGAAGGCGAGGACTACCTGCTGGGTGTGTTCCTGGTCGGTGCCTATCAGGAAATCCTGGGTGATATGCACAACCTGTTCGGCGACACCGACTCGGTGAACATCTACCAGAACGCCGATGGCAGCGTGTACCACGCCGGCATCGAGACCCACGACACCATCGAGGACATGCTGCGTTATGTGCACCTCTCGCCGGAGGAGTTGATGACGCACTACCGAGACAAGGTCGCCAGCGCCCGCATCACGGCGCGTGAGCGTACCCAGTTCCTGGATGCGCTGCGTCTGGGGCTGACCCGGTCGTCGTACCTGTCTTCCTGATCGCACGATGCGCTAGCGTCTGGAGCGATCGAGGCGCGGGCTAGGGTGAAACGGCCTTGACCATGGCCCTGCCGATGGCGGCGATCGCGGCGTTGCGTTCATCCAGGGAAGCTTCGGTGTCCTTGAGGTAGATGGTCGCGACGATCGCCTCGCCCCGCGGCGGCCATAGGACCGCCGCAATGCCTCGCGCCCCGAAACTTCCGCTGCCGGTCCTGTCGGCGATTTGCCAGTCGTTGGGGATTGCCGCCCGCAAAAGCGGGCCACCCACCTCGTTGTTGCTCAGCCATTCGGTCAGTTGTGCCCTGGACGGTGTGTCCAGGGCCGTTCCCAGTAACAATGCCTTTACCGTGTTTGCCATGGCCCGTGGTGTCGTGGTGTCACGCTCATCCCCAGGCATGACCTCATTCAAACTCGGTTCGTTTCGATCCGATCGGGTGGTCTGGTCGCCCAGTCCTCGGACAAAAGCGGTCACTACCTTGGGCCCTCCCAGGACCTCGAATACGGCATTGGCGGCGGTGTTGTCGCTGGTTTTGAGGGTGATGGCGCACAGTTTTGCCGCAGGTACATGCGTGCCGACCAGGTCTTTGGTCACCGGCGCGTAGGCCAGGATGTCTTGCGAATGAATAGGCACCGATCGGGTCATCAGCGCTTGCCCTTCATTGAGCAGCGTCGAACACAAAAGAAGCTTCACGGTGCTTGCCATCGGAAAGCGTTCGTCGGCCCGATACTGCCAGGAGCGACCCGTGCCGGTGTCATGAATCGAGTATCCGACTGTCGCCTTGAGCGTGCGCTCTATCTGCGGGGCTGCTTCTTGGATTGGGTCGTCGCCGGCCATGGCCGCCTGGGCTGGGAAAGTGACAGCAGTAGCGAACAGCCATGAGCCGACCAAGCGTCTGACCTGACGGGAAAGCATGAGTAAGTCCTGTCGATAAAAGAGGGAGTGGGCGACGTTAAGAGGCTTTGGTTGTTTCAGATGCAGGATATGGCCTCAAGCTACGAAGACTTGTTCTGGTTATTGGGTAGGGTGTTTCTGGGGCATTCCTTTGATTGCCTCAATGCCAGGTCGTGATGCAGACGCATCGCCGTCCCTCATGGAACCCATAGGCCTTGTTGCCGCAGCTGCCAACCCACCCATCCCAGCGTTATCGCCCGTAGCCCCATGAATACGAGAAAGGCCAACCACAGACCATGGTTGCCCAGCCCGCTCATCGCCAGCGCCAAGGGCAAGCTCAGCGCCACGCTGAGCAGCATCGCATTGCGCATCTCCCGTGCGCGTGTGGCGCCGATGAACAGGCCGTCGAGCAGGTAGCTCCATACGGCGATCAACGGCAATACCGCCAGGTAGGGTAGGAACGGGTAGGCCGCTACGCGCACGCTGTCGATATCGGTCTGCAGGTCGATGAACAGATGCCCTGCGACCAAGAACAACGCGGCAAAACCCAGGCTGACGATCAGCGACCAGCCGCAGGCCACCACCAGCGAGCGGCGTAGGGTCTGGTGGTCTCGGGCACCGATGGCGTGGCCGCACAGGGCTTCGACTGCATGGGCCAGGCCGTCCAAGGCATAGGCGGTGAGCATCAGGCCATTGAGCAGGAGGGCGTTGGCCGCCACAGTGGCTTCGCCCAGTCGCGCCCCCTGAACGGTTACCAGCAGGAACACCAACTGCAGCGCCAGGCTGCGCAGGAAGATGTCGCGGTTGACCGACAGCAGCGGCCGCCAGGACTGCCAGCGCTTGAGTGCGGCCCAGGCAATGTGCCCAGGGTAGGCGCGCAGGGCTGGACGCGTCAGGGCAAGCCCGAGCAGCGCGGCGCTCCATTCGGCCATGACCGAGGCCCGCGCCGAGCCCAGCACGCCCCAGTCGAGGCCAAGAACGAACCACAGGTTAAGGACGATGTTCAGCACGTTGGTGGTCAGCAGGATCGCCATTGGCGCCCGGGCGTTCTGCGTGCCCAGGAACCAGCCGACCAGGGCGTAGCTGGCCAGCGCCGCCGGCAGGCCTAGCAGACGGGTATGGAAGAAATCCTCGGTGGACTGGTGCAGCGCCGCGCTCGGTTGCATCGCCTGCAACGCCAATTGGCTGAAAGGAATCGCCAGCAGGCCGATCAGCAGTGCGAAGGCCAGGGCCAGCAGTAATCCTTGCACCAGTACCTGGCGTAAAGCGGCTCCATCGGAGCGTCCTGCAGCCTGGGCGGCGAACCCGGTAGAGCCCATGCGCAGGAAACCCATCAGTCCGACCATGAAGGTGAACAAGGTCGACCCCACCGCCACTGCGCCCAATTGATGGGCATGGGGCAGGTGGCCGATCACGGTGCTGTCGACCAGGGCCACCAGTGGTACCGAGATGTTGGACAGGATCATCGGCGCGGCCAGCGCCCAGACCTTGCGGTGGGTACGGCGGTCGTGCCAGTCGGTGGACAGTGCGGACATGTGAAACCTTGGGCTGAAGGGCCGCTTGGAGAGTGGCGCCATTGTAGCGGGCAGGCCAAGGCTGTGCGCGAACAGGGTCTCAGTTGCACGCTCATGGCAGGTACGTGGCCAACCATTGCGCTATAGTTGCGCCCTTATCGACACGCTGCCCAAGAGTTCTCTTTCCATGCTCAACAAAGGATTGTTGCTGGCCTGCGCGCTGGCGCTGCTCAGTGCTTGTGATTCCTCGTCGAAGGATGCTCCGGCTCCTGCCGACAAGCCGGCTGCGTCGGCGCCTGCCGCCACCCCGGCGCCCAAGCGCGAAGACCCGGCCGTCCTGGCCAAGCGCTACGCCGACCGCGAGCTGACCGTGCTGGACGTCTCGGAAGTCCAACTCGATGGTGCCAGTACCCTCTCGGTCAGCTTCTCCGCTCCCTTGGACGCCAATCAGGACTTCGCCTCCAAGGTCCACCTGGTCGATACCGTCAAAGGCAAGATCGACGGCGCCTGGGAGCTTTCGGACAACCAGATGGAACTGCGCCTGCGTCATCTGGAGCCGCAGCGAAAGCTGGTCTTGACGGTCGACAAGGGCCTGCTGGCGGTCAACGACAAGCGTCTGGAGCAGGAGTCGGTGACCCGTCTGGAAACCCGCGACATGCAGCCGACCGTGGGCTTCGCCAGTCGCGGCTCGCTGTTGCCCACCCGCCTGGCCGAAGGCCTGCCGGTGATCGCCCTGAACGTCGACAAGGTCGATGTGGAATTTTTCCGCATCAAGCCGGACATGCTCTCCAGCTTCCTGGTCAACTGGGGTCGCAACAGCAGCCTGTACTACTACCAGTCCAAGGAAACCCTGGACATGGCCGACCTGGTCTACAGCGGCCGCTTCGACCTCAACCCTGCGCGCAACACCCGCGAGACTGTGCTGCTGCCGATCGCCGGGATCAAGCCGCTGCAGGAGCCGGGCGTGTACCTGGCGGTGATGCGCGCCTCGGGCACCTATGATTATTCCCAGCCGGCGACCCTGTTCACTTTGAGCGACATCGGCGTCTCCGCCCATCGCTACCGGGATCGCCTGGACGTATTCGCCCAGGCCCTGGAAGGCGGCAAGGCGCTCAAGGGCGTCACTCTCGAGTTGCACGATGACAAGGGCAAGCTGCTGGCCCAGGCCGAAACCGACGGCGAGGGCCACGCACAACTGCCGATCACTGCCAAGGCCGACACGCTGATCGCCACCCAGGGTGTAAACACCACGCTGCTACGCCTGAACACCGCCGCCCTGGACCTGGCCGAGTTCGACATCACAGGCCCTCAGGCCAATCCGCTGCAGTTCTTCATTTTCGGTCCGCGCGACCTGTATCGCCCGGGCGAGACGGTGTTGCTCAACGGCTTGCTGCGCGATCAGGACGGCAAGCCGGTCAAGGCGCAACCGGTGACGGTCGAGGTGCGTCGGCCGGATGAGCAGGTCAGCCGCAAGTTCGTCTGGGAGGCCGACAGCAACGGTTTGTTCCAATACCAACTGCAACTGGCCACCGAAGCCCCGACCGGACGCTGGCAACTGCTGCTCGACCTGGGGGGCGGGCGTAAGCAGGTCTATGAATTCCTGGTCGAGGATTTCCTCCCAGAGCGCCTGGCCCTGGAGCTCAAGGGCAGCAGCGCGCCGCTGTCGCCTGACGAAACCGCGCGCATCCAGGTCAATGGCCGTTACCTCTACGGCGCGCCTGCCGCCGGCAACCGTCTGAGCGGCCAGGCCTATGTACGCCCTCTGCGCGAAGCCGTGCCGGCGCTGCCGGGCTATCAGTTCGGTTCGGTCACCGAGACCGAACTCAACCAAGACCTGGAGCTGGACGAGGTGACCCTCGACAACGCCGGCAAGGCCACCCTGGATATCGAAAGCCGCTGGGCCGAGGCCCGTTCGCCGTTGCAACTGACTGTCCAGGCCAGCCTCCAGGAGTCTGGCGGACGGCCGATCACCCGCCGCCTGGAGCAGCCGATCTGGCCGGCCGAACGCCTGCCGGGCCTGCGTGGCCTGTTCGAGGGCGAGGAAACCGACAGCGACGGTCCCGTGGAATTCGAAGTGCTGGTGGCCGATCGCGAAGGTCACAAGCTTGCCGCCGAAGACCTCAAGGTGCGTCTGGTGCGCGAGCGTCGCGACTATTACTGGAACTACTCCCAGAGCGACGGCTGGAGCTACAACTACAACGAGAAATTCCTCACCCAGAGCGAGGAGACCGTCAGCGTGAAGGCTGGCGGCACCGCCAAGCTGAACTTCCAGGTGGAGTGGGGCCCGTACCGGGTCGAGGTAGAAGACCCACAGACAGGGCTGGTCTCCAGCGTGCGCTTCTGGGCGGGCTACCGGGCCCAGGACAACGCCGAAGGTGGCGCGGTGCGTCCGGACCAGGTCAAGCTGGCCTTGGACAAACCGTCCTATGCCGACGGGGCCACCGCCAAGGTCACGGTCACCCCACCTGCTGCCGGCAGCGGTTATCTGATGATCGAATCCAGCGATGGCCCGCTGTGGTGGCAGGAGATCGACGTGCCCGCCGAGGGCAAGACCTTCGACGTGCAGCTGGATGAAAAGTGGGCGCGTCACGACCTGTACATCAGCGCCCTGGTGATCCGCCCCGGCGAACGCAAGGCCAACGCCACGCCAAAGCGCGCCGTGGGTGTACTGCATCTGCCGCTGGACCGTGCCGAACGCAAGCTCGCTTTGACCTTGCAGGCCCCGCAGAAGATGCGCCCCAAGCAACCGCTGACCGTGAAATTCAAGGCCGCCAACGCCGATGGCAGCGTGCCGAAACAGGTGCATGTGCTGTTGTCGGCGGTGGACGTGGGCATCCTCAACATCACCGATTTCAAGACCCCGGACCCGTTCGCCAGCCTGTTCGGCCGCAAGGCCTACGGTGCCGACCAATTGGATATCTACGGCCAGCTGATCGAGGCCGGGCAGGGCCGTCTGGCGAGCCTGGCATTCGGCGGCGACGCGGCCATGGCCAAGGGCGGCAAACGCCCCAACACCACGGTCACCATCGTTGCCCAGCAAAGCCTTCCGGTAACGCTCAATGAACAAGGCGAGGGCGAGGCGACTGTCGAGATTCCGGACTTCAACGGTGAGCTGCGCCTGATGGCCCAGGCCTGGACCGACGAGCACTTCGGCATGGCCGAAGGCAAGACGGTCGTCGCCGCACCGCTGATCGCCGAACTCTCGGCGCCGCGCTTTTTGGCCGGTGGCGATCGCACCAGCCTGGCGCTGGACCTGGCCAACCTGTCCGGCCGCGCCCAGCAACTGAACGTGCAGGTGAGCGCCGAGGGCCAGTTGGCTCTGGCCGGCGAAGGCCAGCAGAGCGTCAGCCTGGCCGAGGGCCAGCGCAAGACCTTGATGATCCCGGTGCAGGCCCAGGGTGGCCTGGGCCAAGGCAAAGTGCAGGTGCGGGTCAACGGCCTGCAGTTGCCTGGCGAGCCGACCCCAGCCTTCGAGCGCCAGTGGACGCTTGGCGTGCGCCCCGCCTATCCGGCGATGCTCAAGCACTACCGCGTGGCGCTCAAGGACCAGCCCTGGACCTTGCCTGAAGGCGACCTCGCGGCCTTCGAGACCGCGGGCCTGGAAGCCAGCCTGGCGCTGTCCAGCCGCCCACCGCTGAACCTGGCCGAACAGATTCGCGCCCTGGAGGCCTACCCCTACGGCTGCCTGGAGCAGACCACCAGCGGCCTGTACCCTTCGCTCTACGCCGATGCCGAAAGCCTCAAGCGCCTGGGTATCAAGGGCGAGCCGGCCGACGTGCGCAAGCGCAAGATCGAGATGGGCATCGAGCACCTGCTGGGCATGCAGCGCTACAACGGCAGCTTCGGCCTGTGGAGCTCGGACAGCGAAGAGGAATATTGGCTCACCGCCTACGTCACCGACTTCCTGCTGCGCGCCCGCGAGCAAGGCTTCGGTGTACCGGCCGAGGCCCTGAAGAAAGCCAATGAACGCCTGCTGCGCTATGTGCAGGAGCGCAACCTGATCGAGGTGGACTACAGCCAGAACGCCGACCACACCCGCTTTGCCGTGCAGGCCTATGCCGCGCTGGTGCTCGCGCGCAACCAGCAGGCGCCGCTCGGTGCCCTGCGTGGCCTGTTCGAGCGCCGCAGCGATGCGCGCTCCGGCTTGCCACTGGTGCAGTTGGCGGTGGCGCTGGACAAGATGGGTGACAAGCCGCGTGCCCAGCAAGCCTTGCAGGCGGGCCTTGGCGTGAAGCGCAGCGATGGCTGGATGGCCGATTACGGCAGCACCCTTCGAGACCAGGCACTGATCCTGGCCTTGCTGCAGGAGAACAACCTGGCCGCCAACCAGGTCGACCAGCGCCTGTTCGCGCTGTCCGATGAGCTGGCGGCCAACCGCTGGCTGTCGACCCAGGAGCGCAACGCCTTGTACCTGGCCGGTCGTGGCCTGCTGGGCAAGCCGGAAGGCCAGTGGCAGGCACGCCTGGACAGCGCCGGAGAGATCCGCGAGTTCAACAACGCTGAATCGGGCATGAAGCTCGAAGGCCCCTTGCTGATGTCGCCGCTGACCGTGCAGAACCAGGGCAGCGAGACCCTCTACCAGCAGCTGACCCTCTCCGGCTACCCGCGCCAGGCCCCGCCTGCCGGGGGCAACGGTATGGAAATCCGCCGTGAGTACCTGGGCATGAACGGCCAGCCGCTGGATGTGCGCAGCCTACGCAGCGGCGAGTTGGTGCTGGTGCACCTGGCGCTCAAGGCCTCCACCGCGGTGCCGGACGCCTTGGTGGTGGACCTGCTGCCGGCGGGCCTGGAGCTGGAGAACCAGAACCTGGCCCAGAGCGCCGCCAGCCTGGACAACGCCAGCAGCGCGGTGAAGCAGTGGCGCGAGTCGATGCAGAATGCCAGCCTGGTGCACCAGGAGTATCGCGACGACCGCTATGTGGCCGCGCTCAAGCTCGATGGCTACGGCACCAGCCATCTGCTGTACCTGGCCCGGGCAGTGACGCCGGGGACCTATCGCATTCCGCCACCGCAGGTGGAGTCGATGTACCGGCCTAACCTGCAGGCGGTTGGGGAAGGGCAGGGAGAGATGATCGTGAGAGGGCGCTGAGGGCTCTTGGAGCTTCGAGCGGCAAGCGGCAAGTAAAAGCAGGTGGTGTGAGCCACGCTTGCTTGCAGCTTGCAGCTCTAATGAACGATCCAGCTCAACACCCACAGGCCCAGCAACGCCCAGATGATCCCGAGGATGATCGAGGCGCGCATGAAGGCGCGGACGGCCGAGTACAGCAGCATCAGGCCGACGATGAGCGCCAGGATGCTGACCAGCGAGGTGTCCATGCCCAGGTTGCGCGCCAAGCCGTCGATGAAACTGCTGCCGGCGTTGGCCAGCAGGTTGAACAACCCGCTAAGGCCGTCGACGATGAAACGGATCAACGAACCCAGTGCTTGGCCCAGCCACTCGAAAAAACCTTCTACATGCATAGTTGCTTCCTGATGAACGAATCGGCGCGGGTGCCGTTCCCTAGCCTTTGGCCATCACTTGGGCAGGTCGGTTCCCGATGCCAATGGTAGCGTGCCTGCGCACCCGCACCGCAAGGGTCGTGCGTGGTATCGGCATCGCCAGTGTGCTGGTCGTGGCGCTGTTGTGGCTGGCCGATCGCTTGTGGCCGTTGCCCATGCCGGGCGATGACCTGGCGCGGGTGGTGCTTGCCGAGGATGGCACGCCCCTGTGGCGTTTTGCCGATGCCGACGGAGTGTGGCGGTATCCGGTGAGCCCCGAGGAGGTCTCGCCGTTGTACCTGGAAGCGCTGCTGACCTATGAGGACCGTTGGTTCTATAGCCATCCCGGGGTCAACCCGCTGGCGCTGGCGCGTGCAGCCTGGCTGAACCTGCGTGGTGGCCGGGTGGTGTCGGGCGGCAGCACGCTGTCGATGCAGGTCGCACGCCTGCTCGACCCTCACGAACGCACCCTGTCGGGCAAGCTGCGTCAGCTGTGGCGTACGGCGCAGTTGGAGTGGCACCTGTCCAAGCGTGAGATCCTTCAGCTCTACCTCAACCGCGCCCCGTTCGGCGGCACCCTGCAAGGGGTGGCCGCCGCCAGCTGGGCTTACCTTGGCAAGTCGCCGATGCACCTCACGCCTGCCGAGGCAGCGCTGCTGGCGGTGCTGCCCCAGGCGCCCAGCCGGCTGCGCCCGGATCGCCACCCCGAGCGTGCCCAGCGGGCCCGCGACAAGGTGCTGGAGCGCTTGGCCGAGTACCAGGTATGGCCGGCGCAGCGGGTGAGCGAGGCGCAGGAAGAACCCTTGCTGCTGGCGCCTCGCCAGGAGCCGGCCCTGGCCCCCTTGCTGGCCCGGCGTCTGAACAGCGCCAACAGCCCACCGCTGATTCGCACTACCCTCGATGCGGCCTTGCAACGTCGCCTGGAGGACCTGCTGTTGGGCTGGCGTGCACGGCTGCCCGAGCGCACCTCAGCGGCGCTGCTGGTGGTGGAGGCGCAAACCATGGCCGTGCGCGCCTACCTCGGCTCCATCGACCTAGCCGATGAGCGCCGCTTCGGTCATGTCGACATGGTCCAGGCCTTGCGATCACCCGGCTCGACGCTCAAACCGTTCCTCTACGCCATGGCCATGGACGATGGGCTTATCCACTCAGAATCCTTGTTGCAGGACGTGCCACGTCGTTATGGCGACTACCGGCCTGGTAATTTCTCCATGGGCTTCACGGGCCCGGTTTCGGCCAGTTCCGCCCTGGCCCTGTCGCTGAATCTGCCGGCAGTGCAGTTGCTCGAGGCTTACGGACCAAAGCGTTTCGCCGCGCAGATGCGCATGGGTGGCATGCCGCTGGTACTGCCGCCGCTCGCCGAACCGAACCTGTCGCTGATCCTCGGCGGAGCGGGCAGCCGTCTGGAGGACCTGGTGGGTGGCTACGCGGCCCTGGCCCGTGAAGGGAAGAGCGCGCGGGTACGCCTGCAGCCTCAGGATCCGCTGGTCGAGCGGCAGCTGCTGTCGCCTGGTTCGGCCTGGATCGTCCGGCGTATCTTGAGCGGCCAGGCCCGGCCGGACCGTGATCTTCACGCTGAGCTGGTACAGCGCCCGCAGTTGGCCTGGAAGACCGGCACCAGCTACGGTTTTCGTGACGCCTGGTCGGTGGGCGTGGGGCCGCGCTACCTGATCGGTGTGTGGATCGGCCGACCCGACGGCACGCCGGTGCCGGGACAGTTCGGCTTGGCTTCGGCGGCGCCGCTGATGCTGCAAGTCCACGACCTGCTCAGCAACCGTGACAGCCAGCGGGGGATCAATGTGCCGGCCGAGCGGGTGCCGGCGAGCGTCGGTGTGGCCGCCATCTGTTGGCCATTGGGCCAGCCCATGAACCGCCTGGACCCCAACTGCCGTCGCCAGCGCTTCGCCTGGACATTGGACGGCACTACGCCGCCGACCCTGCAAGCGGCCGATCAGCCGCTGGGGCTTGGGTTGCGCGAGACGGTTTGGGTCAATGGGCGTGGTTTGCGCGTCGATGCCAGTTGCAGCGGCGCCAAGGCGCAGGAGGTGGCGTTGTGGCCGGCGCCGCTGGAGCCGTGGCTGCCCCGCATCGAGCGCCGCGCCGCGCGCCTGCCGGCGGTGGACCCTAGCTGTCCGCCCCAAGTGCCGGTGAGCGCGCCGCCGCTGTCGATCGTCGGTGTGCGCCCCGGCGACACCCTGCGACGCCCGGCAACCAGTCGCGAACCGCTGCAGGTGCCGGTTTCGGCCTTGGGCGGCAGCGGTCAG
The DNA here is from genome assembly GCF_900102675.1 of Pseudomonas guariconensis. Taxonomy (GTDB): domain Bacteria; phylum Pseudomonadota; class Gammaproteobacteria; order Pseudomonadales; family Pseudomonadaceae; genus Aquipseudomonas; species Aquipseudomonas guariconensis. The sequence continues at coordinate 33,591 of NZ_FMYX01000002.1, read as the reverse complement.
CGCTGGTGGTTCCTCAATGGACAGCCCTTGGGCGAGACCCGCGACCAGGACAGTCTGCTGGTGCGCTTCGAAAAGACCGGGCGCATCGAACTCAGCGCGCTGGACGAAAGTGGCGAGACCGCGCGGGTAGAGTTTCAGGTCAGCCAATAGCGACCACCGCGCCGCTCGCTTCGGCCGTTCGACGATCGTGAGGCCAGCACCTACGCTTGAACCACAGGGCGGTCCTGTTGCGCCCGGTCTTCGCGGGGTCATGGAGCGTCCTATGCGTCCTCTGGTCGTTACGCTGCTGATGGTGTCCGGGGCCTGTGTTTGCCATGCCGGGTCGCTGCCGAGCGTGCTCGACGGCAATGAGGTCGAACGACGCCTGCCCACCGCCAACCTGCCGATCGATACCTATCGTCCTCTTCCGGCGGGGGTGCGCATGCCGGCCGCGGAGAAAACAGCGCCTGCATGGCCGCTGAACACGTCTGTGGCAGTCCGCAAGGTGCGCTTCGAAGGCGGTACGGTGTACCTGCTGAGCGAATTGCGCGAGCATTACCAGCACGTGGTCGGCCATCAGGTGACCCTGGCTGAACTCATCGCAGTGACCGACCGCCTGACCGAGCGTTATCGGCGCGATGGCTACCTGCTATCGCGGGCTTACCTGCCGCCTCAGGACTTTGCTGATGGCCGTGTCCACGTGGTGTTGGAGGAGGGCTATATCGGCGAAACCCAGGTGCACGGGGAGATCGGGCCCGCGGTCGGCTACCTGGAGCAAATCCTCGACAAGCTCAAGGCCGAGCGGCCACTGACGCGAGAATCCTTCGAGCGCTATACCGGCCTGATCGGTCGCATGCCTGGTGTGAGCGTCGAGGCCGAACTGCAGCCCGCCGGGTGGCGCGATGGCGCCATGCGCCTGATCGTCCATGTCGGGCGCAAACCCTTTGGCGCCTGGTTGACCCTGGCCGAGGGTAGTCGCACGTCCGCGCAAGCGCTGATGGCGTTCGACAGCCAGGCCCAGACCCGTTTCGCCGAGCAGTTGAGCGCCCGCGTCCTGCTGCCGCCTGGTGACGACGAGGCCCATTACTACCGACTCGACTACAGCCAATACCTGGACGCCGAGGGCAGCCGGCTGCTGCTTTCGGCGTCCCGCTTTCGCAGCGAGCCGCGCACCTTTGTGCCCTTGGATGACGGTGAGAACCTGCGCCAGCGTTGGGATAGCGAGCGCCTTGCCATCGGCGTCAGCCAAGCCCTGATCGTCAAACCCGACGAGTGGCTGGATGTGGTCGGGCAGTTCTACACCACGGCCGATCACGTCGACTGGCGCACGGCCGACCCAGCGCGCCAGGACGACAGTGACACCTATGCTCGGGCGGTGTCCTTCGAAGGGGACTGGCGCAAGGTCGAGGACGGTCGGTTGCGTAGAGTCAGTGCCGGCGTGCACCAAGGCCTGGATCTGTTCGGCGCTCGCAGTGACAGCGCCCGCGATGTGGATTTCTTGCGCCTGCGCCTGTCTGGTTTGCAGCGCGATGCGTTGGCGCGTGACTGGCAGGGTGTGGTGTCCGGCGCGGTGTACTGGAGCGGCAACGACCTGCCCGACAGCGAACGCCTGCTGTTCGGTGGCCAGCACTTCGGCCGCGGCTACCCGGCCGACCAGGCCTCGGGTGACAAGGGGTGGGGATTGGCCTACGAGCTGGACTACAGCGTCTACCGCGACGGCGCTTGGGTACGGTTGCTGCAGCCCTATCTGGCGCTCGATGCCGCCCGGGCGTGGTCGAACGGGCGCGACCTGGAGCGGGCACGACTGGCCTCGGCGGCGTTGGGAGTACGCATAGGGGATAGGCGCTTTTACAACCTGGCCGTGGAACTGGCCAAGCCCCTGGCGGATGTGGCGCAGGACAGCCTGGATCGCAGTCCGAGGATCATGGTGAATCTAAGTGTTTCCCTGTGAGGGTGAGTGGCGCTTAGCAGAGCGAGCCCTACCACTGCGTGGTCTCTTGGGCGCTGGCGAGGCCTGCGATGGGGCGCGAGCGTCCCCAGGGGTCAGCACACGACCTGCATCCGCGGCTTGGGGAACAAATTCTCCAGCGTCTCCAGCAGGCGTGCGTGATAGATGGGCTTGCGGAACAGGTCCAGTACCTGAAGGCGTAGCAGGTCGCTGATGTCTTCCATGTCGGCGTGACCGGACATGACGATCACCGGCAGATGCTGGCGGGCCGTGTGGTCGCGCAGGCGTTTGATCAGGCCGATGCCGCTTTCTTCGGGCATACGCAGGTCGGTGATGACCAGGGCCACGTCCGGGTGGCGGGTGAGCTGGAGCAAGGCGCCTTTGACCGAGGTGGCGGTCAGGCAGATGAAACCTTCGTTCTCCAACAGTTCGGCGAGTTCGAGCAGGGCCTCTTCCTCGTCGTCTACCAGCAGGATCTGTTGACGCAAGGAAGAGAGTGACATGGCCGGCTCCTTTCGAATGGGTTCCAAAATCGTTGCTGCCATCTTGATCGTTAAGTACCACCAGTCGTAGAGCTTCCTCCACTGCTGCCGCCAGTCGTGCCACTGGTTCCTGTAGTGATGGCAGCCTGGATCTTATCCATGACCGATTTGACATTGTTGGACACGCCCGGGACGAACCCCGCCAGCACGACTGCCACCATGGCGGCGATCACCGCGTATTCGATACCGGAGGCGCCGTCCTTGCGTTGGATGAACTGTTTGCAGTGAAGAAGGATGCGTTTGAGCGACATGGTGCAACTCCTCGCGCGTTCGAGCGCTGATGGCGGGGAATCCCCTCGGTGATACCCCTTTGCCATCACAGAATTCGCCAAGCGATTGGAAGCTGCAAATGTAACAACGGATTAATCCAAAAGTATGAGTTTCGAATAGCCGCGCTAAGTTTCTGTTTTGCCGAGGTGTCAATTTAGTGGCATCAAAAAGCACCTGTTTCTCATGGCAATTTGTGGCATTTGGACTACGTTGCAATAGCGAAATAGTTTCTTTTTGCCATCAGCTAAATGCGCAAACGGCGTAAGGGGATAGCGGATATGAGTAGTCGCTTGACCATGATGCTCGCCGGTTTTTTCCTGGTCGCCGCGTTGGTGGCTGGGTACTGGGGGCTGGTTCTTAGTCGCCCCTCGGTGCCCGTCGAGCAACCGGCCCCGGTGGTGGCTCCCGTCGCTGCGCCTGCCGCGCCGACCCCGGCCAAGGCAGAGGAGCCTGTGCGCTCACAGATTGTCGTGCTGCGCCGCGACGTTGCTGCCAATACCCCCTTGACCCCAGACGATCTGTTGCTCGAGCGCCTGCAGGTAGTGCCGGCAGGGGCATTCCAGCGAATCGAGCAGGTTGTCGGGCGTAGCAGCATGCGCCCTTTGGCGGCAGGCAGCTGGCTTGCCGAAGACAGTTTCCAAGCAGGTGGTCCGCTGGCGCGGATGATCCGCCCACACGAGCGGGCCGTGGCCGTGGCGGTGGACGATGTGATCGGTGCCGCCGGGCAGCTTCGTCCGGGCGACTACGTGGATGTGCTGTTGTTTCTGCGAGAGGAAAACAACAATCCCCAGTCTTCCGCGCAGGTGGTGTTGCCTGCACTGCGCGTGCTCAGCGTCGGCGAGCAGATGGGCTTGGCCAATGATGGCCGGCCGGCACAGACCCAGGAGGAGCAGAAGGCCCGTCGCGATCAACCGGGTAGCACGGCCCGCACCGTGGCACTGGCCGTGCCTGAAGCGCTGGCCAGCCGACTGATGCTGGCGGCCCAGACAGGGACCTTGCGTCTGGCGGTGCGCAGCGCCGACGAACAACGCCTGGCCCGCTACTGGGCCGGCACCGAAGCCAGTGCCCAGGTGGAAAACGCCAACCGTGACCTCTATCGTTTCAGTCAGCTGTCGCAGGTGCCGATTGCCAAGACGGTGGCGCCTGGCAGCGGCATCTCGGGCATGCAGATCATCCGTGGCGCCCAGGCTGCCGATACCTCAAAGACTCCGTGACCTAGCAAGGACGCCGCCATGCGTAGTATCGAGCGGATACTCAGACAGTTGTGCCCTGCCCTGACGATGGTGACGTTGCTGCCGATGGCCCAGGCGGCCGACAAAGGCTGCGCTGCATTCAGCCAACTGCCGTCGGTGATCGAGATGGACCAAGGCCTGCAACAGGAGCTGCGCCTGCCGGTGGCCATCAGCCGGGTGGCGGTGGGCGAGCCCAAGGTCGCCGATGTCCAGGCCAGCGGCGAGCGCGCCGTGTTGCTGACGGCGGTCGGGGCAGGCAATACCAGCCTGATGCTGTGGACCGCCTGTGCACCGGCCCCCCACCGGGCCATGCTGTTCGTCAAAGGCCGGGCCAGCGCGGACATGGCCGAAGACACGATGCTGCCTTCCCAGGACCCTCAATTGCCCAGCCAGGTGCAGGCCGATATCCGCTTCGTCGAAGTGCAGCGCAACAAATACAAGGAAGCCGGGGCGCGGCTGTTCTTCAAAGGATCGAACAACAGCCTGATCGGCTCACCGGGTACTGTGCCTGGGACCCGCGTCACACCTGGCGCTGTGCCGATCGCCCGGCCGTTGATTCCGCTCGACGACAACGTGTTCAACATTGTCTGGGGCGGTGGCAGCAGCCGCTTTCTGGCGGCGATCAATGCGCTGGAAACCAGCGGCTTCGCCTACACCCTGGCCCGTCCGAGCCTGACCGTGCTCAGTGGCATGACCGCCAGTTTTCTCGCGGGCGGCGAAATCCCTATCCCGGTGCCGAGCACCGGCAGCGACAGCGTGTCGATCGAATACAAAGAGTTTGGCGTGCGCCTGGCCTTGACGCCGACCGTGGTCAGCCGCGACCGCATTAATCTGAAGGTCGCGCCTGAAGTCAGCGAGCTGGATTACACCAACGCGGTGAATATCGCCGGCACCCAGGTGCCGGGGCTTAAAGTCCGGCGTACCGACACCAGCATTTCGCTGGCCGATGGGGAAAGCTTCATCATCAGTGGCCTGGTCAGCAGCAGCACCCGCTCGGGTGTGGATAAGTTCCCGGGCCTTGGCAACCTGCCCATTCTCGGTGCGTTCTTCCGTCAGTCGACGGTCAATCGCGAAGACACCGAGCTACTGATGATCGTCACGCCTCACCTGGTCCAGCCGCTGGCCGCCAATGCCCGTTTGCCGGAACTGCCGGGCGAGCGTCTGCGCACCTACGACCCCAGCTGGGGGCAGCTGTTTTTCCTGGAAAACGGCAATTTCGAAGGCCGTAGCGGGTTATCACGATGAGCGAGAGCCTGAACCAGACCTACCTGGCCATCACCCGCAACGAGGAGGACCTGCGCTGGCTGCAGGGCGCGCTCGCCCCGCTCGGCCAAGTGATCGGTGCCAGTGGCGGTAGCCTCGACGAGTTGCTGGCTTTGGTCGACGTGACCTTCAGCAACCTGCTGTTCATTGGCCTGGACCGCGAGCAGTTGATCAATCAGTGCGCGCTGATCGAGGGTGTGCTGGAAGCCAAGCCGATGTTGGCCATCGTGGCCTTGGGCGATGGCATGGACAACCAACTGGTCCTGCACGCCATGCGCGCCGGTGCCCGTGACTTCGTCGCCTACGGCTCGCGCGCCAGCGAAGTGGCAGGTTTGGTGCGGCGCCTGAGCAAGCGGCTGCCGGCGGTCACCAGCAACCCAAGCCTGGGCGGGCTGACGGTGCTCTACGGGGCCCAGGCCGCAGCCGATGGCGCATTGCTGACCACCCACCTGGCGCGGGTGGTGCAGGAGAGCGGCCAGCAAGCCTTGCTGCTCGACCTTGGCCTGCCGCGGGGGGACAGCCTGACTTTGCTCGGGTTGGAGGCATCGTTCTATTTCGGCGACGCCCTGCGCCATTTGCGTCGGCTCGATGGCACCCTCATCGACAGCGCCTTCCCTCGTGACAAGGGCGGTCTGCGCATCCTGGCCTACGCCGACAGCGACGATCCGCTGCAACAGACCAGCGCGGCCGAGCTGTACATGTTGCTCAGTGCCCTGCGCCAGCACTTCCAGCACATCGTGGTCAACCTCACCGGCCAGGCCGACAACGATGCCTTGCGCACCATCGTCAGCCATTGCGACAAGCTGATCGTCTATACCGACCAGAACATCCTCGACTGCCGACGCAACCTGGAGGTGCTGGAGCAGTGGCGCGACCGGGGCATCAAGCTCGACCATGCCGTGCTGCTGGTGGACCGCTACCTGCGCAACGTGGCGCCGGATGCCGATGCTTTGGCCAAGCGCTATGGCCTGACCTTGCTCAAGGCGTTGCCCTACAGCCCTGAGGTGCGCCTGAATGCCAAGAACCAGGGGCTGAGTCTGTTCGAGCTGGCCCCCCGGGAGAGCCTGACCCAGGCCTTGCATTACCTCGGCGAGCGATTGGCGCGGCGCTCGGAGCACCTGGCCAAGCCCACCCCCACTACCTGGCTGCGCCGCCTGTGGAGCCATAAATGAGTGCCGACGAACCCTTTGGCGGCCCGCGCCACGCGGGGGCCGACCCGCAGGCACTCAAGCGTGCCCTGCACCGCTTCGTCATCGATGCCATCGAAGACAGCGGCCGCAACCTGCTCGAAGGCGCGCGGCCTGCGCTCACCCAGTTCGTCGTGGAGCAGGTCGGCGACTACGTGGCACGCCTGCACCTGGCGCTGTCGCGCTACGAGACCGAGCGCCTGGCCGAGGAGCTGGTCGATGAGCTGACCGGTTATGGCCCGCTGGAGGTGCTGCTGCGCGATGCCAGTGTCACGGAGATCCTGGTCAACGGCCCGCACCGGGTTTTCGTCGAGCGGGCCGGGATGCTCCAGCGCACCGACCTGCGCTTCATCGACGCCCATCACGTGGAGCGAGTGATGCAGCGCATTCTCGCGCCGCTCGGGCGTCGCCTGGATGAATCCTCGCCGATGGTCGACGCCCGCCTGCCCGATGGCAGCCGTGTCAATGCGATCATCCCGCCGGTGGCGCTGGACGGGCCTTGCCTGTCGATCCGCAAGTTCCGCCAGGACATGCTCAAGAGCGCCGACCTGCTGGCCACCCGTGCCATCGACCAGGCCATCTTCGACTTCTTCGAGCGGGCCGTGGCTCGGCGCTGCAATATCCTGGTCAGCGGCGGCACGGGCACGGGCAAGACCACCTTGCTCAACATCCTCAGCCAGATGATCTCTCCCCATGAGCGCCTGGTGACCATCGAAGACGTGGCGGAGTTGCAGCTGCACCACCCGCACGTGGTGCGCCTGGAAACCCGGCCACCGAACGCCGAAGGGCATGGCGAGATCAAGGCCAGCGAGCTGATCCGCAACGCCTTGCGGATGCGCCCGGACCGCATCCTGCTCGGCGAGATCCGCGGAGCCGAAGTGCTCGACGTGCTCACCGCGATGAACACCGGGCACGATGGCTCGATGAGCACGGTGCACGCCAACACCGCGCAGGATGCCTTGCTGCGCCTGGAGACCCTGGTGGGGCTGACGGGGCGCCAGGTGGCCGAGAAGACGCTGCGCCAGATGGTCTGCGCGGCGCTCGATGTGGTGATTCAGCTGACCCGCCTGGCCGATGGCCGGCGTTGCGTCAGCGAGGTGCTGGAGGTGGTCGGGGTGCGTGACGACGTGTATGTCACCAATACCTTGTTCCGCCTCGACCGGCGCGGCGGCGAGGGCTTCTTGCGCGATGCCCCCAACCCGGCGGGCGCCAAGCTGCGCCAGGACGGGGTGATGTGATGGGTCCGCTGCTGCTGGCACTGGCGCCTTTGTTGCTGGGCGTGGCCTTGCTGCTGTTTCGCCGAGGTCAGTACAAACGCCGCGAGGAGCGCATCCTGCAGCGCTTGGGACGTGCCTACCAGAGCGTGCGAACCGCCACGGTGCGGCGTGACTGGCTCGACCCGTTGTTGCAGCGTGCGGGGCTGGCCCAGGGCGAGTTCAGCCTGCGCCCTTGGTTGACAGGCTGGCTGGGCCTGGTCGCGTTGGCCTTGCTGTTGGCCGGCTGGGTCGCGGCCGTGCTGGTGCTGACCGCGCTGCCACTGCTGGCCTACCTGTACCTGAGCTGGCGCTGTCGCCGCCGTCTGGCGCTGATCGTCGAACAACTGCCTGGGCTGCTGGACTACAGCGTGCGCAGCCTCAAGGCCGGCCGCACGCTCAGCGATGCGGTGCTCGGTGGGATCGAAGGCACGCGCGAGCCGTTGCGTTCGGCCATGGGCCGTGTGCAGCGCAACGTGCGCATGGGTGTGCCTCTGGAGGAGGCCGTGCATGAGCTGGCTGAACTGTACGAGCAGGACGAGCTGCGGCTGTTCGCCTTGGGGCTGCGCATCAACCAGCACTATGGCGGCAACGCCAGCGAGCTGATGGAGAACCTGATCAAGCTGATCCGCGAACGTGAGCAAGGGGCTCGCCAGCTCAGGGCCATGACCGGTGAGACACGGATCACCGCCTGGATTCTCGGCGCTTTGCCGCTGACCATGGTTGGCTACTTCTTGCTGGGTAACCCCGGCTACCTGATGGCCATGTGGCGCGACAGCCAGGGGCAGATGATGTTGCTGTTCGCCTTCGCCCTGCAGGCGGTGGGGTGTCTGATGCTGTGGCGCATGATGAGGAGCCTGTGACCATGGCCTGGCTGATCTGTGCCCTTTGCCTGTTCGCAGGCTTTGTCCTGTTGAGCTTGCAGGCGCTGCGCCAGGTCCGCGCCCGGCAGATGATCGCACGGCGTTTGCAAGGCCAGCTGGCCCGTGAGGAGCGGCTGGGAGACTGGCTGCATTGGCTGGGCAACTCGGCCTTGGGCCGACGTCTGCAGACCCTGGACAGCGAAACCCAGACCCTGCTGGAGCGAGTGGGTTGGCGTCGTAGCCGTCACCGGGCGTTGTTCGCGGCCGTGCAACTGGGGCTGCCGGTGTTGGCGGCGGGCCTGACGCTGTTGCTACAGCAGGGCCTGGTGTCGGGCGGCTTTGGCCATGGGGTGGTGTTGCCCCTGTGTGCCCTGGGGGTGGGCTACCTGCTGCCCAAGCGCCTGCTGGCGATGGCCGCATTGCGCCGCCAGCAGCGCATCGCCCAGGAGGTGAGCCTGGTGATCCCGCTGCTGCGCATTTTGTTCGAGAGCGGCTTGGCGGTCGAACAGGCCCTGCGGGTGCTGAGCCACGAGAGCCGCACGTTGGTGCCGCATGTGAGTGAAGAGCTGCGGCTGGTCCTGCAACGCGTGGACTCCGGGCTTGCGTTGGGGCCGGAGTTGGAAAAGACCGCACGCCTGCTGGCGGTGGACGAATTCATCGACACCTGCGTGATCCTGCGCCAGTTGCTGGTGCAGGGCAGCGGTGCGATGAAGTCGCTGCTGGGCCTTAAGACCTTGCTCGATGATCGGCGCCTGACGCGTCTGCAGGAGCGGGTCTCGAAGATGTCGGCAAAGATGTCGGCGGTGATGATGATGTTCTTGTTCCCGGCCTTGATCATCGTCCTGGCCGGACCGGGTTTCACCGCACTGACGCGGGCCCTGGCGTTCTGAGGAAGGAAGAGTCGGATGAAAGCGATCCTGTTGTTCACCGGTCTGTTTTTGCTGGCAGGCTGTGCGGGCCAGCCACCCGAGGGGTTTGCCAGGTTGCTGGGCACCTCGTCCTGCGGCAAGCCCACCGCCGACCAGCAACTGGCACTGAACCTGGCGGACGAGATGCTCAACGACGGGCGCCCGCACGCCAGCTATGCGCACCTGCAGCAACTGCCGGACGACCTCGATCAGGTGCGCTTGCGCAAAGCCAAGGTACTGCGCCTGCTTGGGCGCAGCGAAGCCGAACCGCTTTACCGCAGCCTGCTCGGCGGCTGCCTGGCGGCCGAAGCCGAGCATGGCCTGGGCCAGCTTGCCTCGGCGCGGGGGGACGATGTACAGGCGCTGCGCAACTTGCAGCGGGCGGTGCGTCTGGCGCCAACCGACGAGAAGGTGCGCAATGACCTGGGAGTGGTGCTGATGAACCTGGGCGATCATGAACAGGCGCGCTTCGAGTTCCTGACCGCCATCGAGCTCAAGGACGACAACCCGCTGCCGGCAGTCAACCTGGTGACCCTGTCGCTGGTCGAGGACAATTGGCAGCAGGCCGCCGACCTGGTGACCCGGCTAGGGCTCAAGCCGGAGCAGTTCGCCGAGGCCCAGGCGCGGGCCAAGCAGTTGAAGGAGACCGGGCGTGGCTCGGTGGGTTGAAGACAAAGGAGGCGTTGCCATGTTCAAGCCAATGATGGTTGTGCTCTGCCTTTCCTGCCCACTGCTCGCTCAGGCCGAGGACCCACCTCGCCGGCCGCCGCCGGACACTGGCGCCGAAGCCTGGTTGCGGGTGCAGGCGAGCAACCAGCAGGCCTCGCCGAAACCCCAGAGGCAGAGCGCGAAGGAGCGGGAGTTGTCCCTACAGCGCTGGCTGGACAGCTACAAGTATCCGATCCCCGATGCCTTCCGCTATCAGTCGATGAGCACCACCGGTAACTGACGCAGCCAACGCCTGCCGGTCCTGCGCAGACCATGAGCGCGGCACGCTACTTGTGGGAACGGGCATCGGCGAGCGAGCCGGCAACAGGCTACAAGCCTGTGCCGTTCAGTGGGTGGAGAAGCGCTGGCTCAGCGGCGAAGCGCCTGGCATCAGCGCCAAGGCCAGTTGGGTGCGGTTGTGCATGTGGGTCAGACGCAGCACCTGCGACACGTAGAGCTTGACGGTGTTCTCGGTAATCCCGAGCTCACAGGCGATCTGGTAGTTGGTCTTGCCCTTGCCCACGAGCCTGGCCACTTCCAGCTGACGCGGCGAGAGCTTGTCGAAGATCGGGGGCAGCTCGGCCTCGGGCTCTTCGAGGTCCGTGGCGCGGCGATGCATGCCTTGGCCGCGGGCTTTCTCCAGGTCTTGGTAAAGGATATCGATGGACTCGGCCAGCTCCTGCAAGCGTTGGTTCAGGTGCCCCAGTTCATGAATGTTGCGTTGGCGTTCGAGCAGCGCTTGCTCCTGGCGTCGCACGCCTTCGAGCAGCTCCTGCAGGTCGACGGGCTTCTGGTAGTAATCGGCGAACCCTTCCCGCAGGGCGCGGATGATGTCCTGCTTCTCGGCTTGTCCGGTCAGCATGATCGCTTCGAACACGCGCTGGCGACCGGTGAGTTTCTTGAGCGCATGGACCATCTCGATGCCATCGATCTGGGGGAGGTGTAGATCGCACAGAACCAAGCCGATCTGCTCGTCGGCCTGGTAGCGCTCAATGCCTTGCATGGCGCTGTTGGCCGGGGTGCAGGCGTAGCCGTGAAGTTCGAGATATTCACACAGCTGTTCGACCACCTCTGGCTGGTCATCGACGACCAGAATCTTCACCGTGCTGGGCTGTTTGTTCACGATCAACTCCCTGTTCGTTCTGGGCCCTTGTTCCTGCGCATGAACGCTAAAGACGGTAGCTGGTGTTGGTGGTTTTGTACAAGGTTTGTATAGTTTTTGGTGTCGTTACTGAATCCATACGGCTGTCAGCAGAAAACCCACCAGCACATAGGGCGCGAAGGGTTGTTTGTCGCCGACTTCCTCGGCCAGTTTCTGCAGGCGCTTTTTCACCTTGGGATTGAGCAGGATCCACAGCCTGCGGCGGCCAAGCAGCCAGGCCAGCACGGTGATGCCGGCGCCGATGAAAGTGCCAAGCACGTACTGGGGGCTGGTGGCCAGGGCCAGGGCGCCCATCAGCTTGACGTCGCCAGCGCCGAAGCGGCCAAGCATGTAGCCGGGAAGGGTGAGCAACATGACGATGGCCAGTGCCCAACCGGCATCGCTGGGTTCGGCGCCGATCCAGCTGCGCCCGGTGGCGAACAACCAGACCAAGGCACAAGCCGCAACGCCCAGGGTCAGAGCGTTGGAGAGCTGCCGTTCGCGGATATCTTGTTCGGTGCACAAGGCAAGCCACATCAGGAGAACAATGCTTTGCATTGGCAAAATGCCATCCCTATTCGTTGAACGGTTCTATGCTGTGTTTCAGGTGTCATAGTCAGGGTAGACGCGAACATGAAAGCAAGCCTGGCAAGACGGCAAAAAGGTGCGGCTGCCATCGAGTTCGTCGCAGTCTTCATGGTTTTTTTCGCGGTGTTCTACGGGTTGGTCAGCTATGCGTTGCCGATGCTGATGGTGCAGTCGTTCAACCAGGCGGCCAGCGAGGCGGTGCGCCGCTGCGTGGCGCTCGAGCCCGGCAGCGCCTTGGCCAGCTACAGCGCCGTGGCACAGCAGGCGATCGACCAGCAGCTGTCCTGGATGCCCGCGGCCTTGGGCTTCAGCGCGGTCAAGGATGCCAAGGTCGAGTTGAGCGGGAAGCTGTTGACCGTAACCATTCAATACCCGCGTGAGCGCCTGACCCGCGTGTTGCCATTGCTGGTGCTGCCTGTGATCGGTGAAGTACCACGCTTGCCCGAGCAGTTGCAGGCCAAAGCGAGTCTGCAACTGTGACCGGGCTGTTCGACCGTTGGCGCGGCGGCACGCAGCCAGCTGTTTCCGAGCCTGAGGCGCCTGCCGCCGTTGGCCTGCAACTGTGGCTCGATGGGCAAGGCAGCGTGCAGCGCTTGTCTGGGCCGTTGCGCACCTTGTTGGCGTTGCCCTTCAAAGGTGGTGGCCGGGTCCAGGACTACCTGGAGCGGCACAGCTGGCTGGTGCTGGAAGGGCAGCCTGCCGATTGGCAGGGGCAACCCTTAGATCTGGATTTTCGCACTGCCACGGGCAATCCCCTGTGTACCCGTGGCTGGGTGATGCGCCAGGGCGATGGCTGGTTGTTGCAGCTGTTCGATATCGGCGACCTGCTGCTCGAGCGGACCCACGCCTGGCAGCATCAAGGCGAGTGGCAGTTGGCAAAGGACATCGACCGCGCCTTGCGCGAGTGCAGCGCGGAGCGTTTGACCCAATGTGTGGCGGTGCAATTGCAGCATCTGGCCGAGCACTGGCATGTGCCCGCCGTGCGCCTGATGCTGCCGCAGGCTTCGGGTTGGCGCACCTTCGCCGGTAACGAGACACCTTGGCCGTGGCCGGGCGACGCCCGCCTGCAATCCTGGCTGGACGGTCTGTCGGCGCAACCTCAGACAGCCGCCACGCTGCCTGCAGAACTGCTGACGCTGTGTGGCGGCGTTTCGCTGTTCGTGCTGCCGTACCTTGAAGGCTCGCAGGTCCAGGCCTGGCTGCTGTGTGCCGGCGGGCAGCAGATGCCCGCCGATGCGCACCTGTTGTGGCAGGCCTTGATCGAACCTGTGCTCAGCCGTTATCGGCATGCCCGGCTGCAACAGCAGAGCGGTTACCTGGCGCAGTTGCAGCAACAACTGGGCGCAGGTTGGTGGGCCTGGTCCCGCGAGGACGGCCTGCACCTGGACCCGACCCTGGCCGCGCGTCTTGATCTGCCCCACCACCCCAGCCTGGAGCAGTGGCTTGCGCGGCTTCACCCTGCCGACCGGGAGCCGGCGCGCCTGGCCCTGGAGCAGGCCTGCATGGGCGATGACTTGAGCCTGAGCGTGCGTGTGCCGGCGCTCCAAGGGCATGGCGATCCGGCCTGGCTGCATTGGGTGGGCCGGTTGCAGGGCAGCGAGCTGCGCGGTTTTCTGCTCGACATCAGCGCGCTCAAGGCGCAGGAGCTGCAGACGAGCGCGGCGCGCACACGCCTGGAAAGCCTGATCGCCAGTTCACCGGCGGTGATCTACATACAGCGCTACGCCGAAGGTGCGTTGCACAGCGAATTCTTCAGCGCCAGCTTGATGCCGCTGCTGGGCTGGACGCCGGACAGCGAACAGGCCCGCCAGCCGGGCCTGGCCGTGCATCCGGACGACCGCGCATTGTGGCTGGAGCGTACCCGCACCTTGCTGCGCGAGGGCCAGGCCCGTAGCCGCTACCGTCTGCGAGATAGCCGGGGTGGCTACCACTGGATACTCGATGAGGCGCGACTGCTGCGCAACGATATTGGCCAGCCGCTGGAGGTGGTCGGCTTGTGGCTGGATGTCAGCGAGGCCACCGAGGCCGCCGACCGGGTACGCCAGAGCGAGGAGCGCTACCGGGTGCTGGTAGAGGACTCTCCGGCGATGATCTGCCGTTATCGTCCAGACCTGGCCCTGGTGTTCGGCAACCGACCCTTGGCCGACTACCTGCACTGCGCGCCGGAGCAACTGGAGGGTATGAACCTCGGCCAGTGGCTCTCGCAGGAGCAGCGCGAAGCGTTCCTGGCGCGGCTGCAACTGCTGACCCCCGAGCAACCGATGAGCAGCGCGGAGATCTGCCTGCAGTTGCCTGGTCGCGAGCACGCCTGGTGGGTCTGGGCCGACCGCGGGCTGTTCGATGAGCAGGGGCGGCTGCTGGAGATCCAGGCAGTGGGCCGTGACAACACCGAAGTGCGACGCAGCCAGCGGCAGCTGCTGCAAGGCGCCAAGATGGCGACGCTCGGCGAGTTGACCACCGGCCTGCTGCATGAAATCAACCAGCCACTGAACGTCATGCGCATGGCGGCGGCCAATGCCCTGAAACGCCTGGAGAACGGCACGGCCGAGCCTGCCTATCTGGAGGATAAGTTGCACCGCATCGAAGCGCAGATCGAGCGTACCGCACGGCTGGTGGACCACATGCGCGTGTTCGGGCGCCGCTCCGAGGTCGAGCGTCAGCGCTTCGCAGCCTGGAGCGCGGTGCAGGAGGCGACGGCGATGCTCGAGGAAAGCCTGCGCGGCAAGGGCGTCTCCCTGCGGATCGAGACGCCCGAGGACCAACCGCAGGTGCTGGGGCACAAGGATCAACTGGAGCAGGTGATGATCAACCTCATGATCAATGCCCGCGATGCCCTGCTCGAACAACGTTGCGCCGAGCCCTGGATCAGCATCCGCCAGACCTTGCAGCCTGGGCAGCTGTGCCTGTGGGTGGAGGACAACGGCGGCGGCATCGACCCGCAGGTCCAGGCGCGTATTTTCGAGCCGTTCTTTACCACCAAACCGGCGGGTGTCGGCACCGGGCTAGGACTGTCGGTGAGCCATGGCATCATCGAAGCCATGGAAGGCAGCCTGAGCGTGGCCAACGGAGCCGAGGGCGCGTGCTTCAGGGTGTGTCTGCCGGTTTACAGCACCAACTGAGCGCGGCCGCTGGAACAACTGAGGTTGGCCCCGACTTCTGCGTTGACCAGGTCGATGCCGAGCATCTTGAGGAGCATTTCCACCAACGGATCGATGATCGGGCTGAGCAGGTTCTTGATCAGCGGTTCGAGGATGCTCTTCACACCGTCGAGCAGGCCTGCGGTCAACACCAAGATCTTGCCCAGGCCACTGTTCGCAGTGGGTTCGTAGGCCTCCAGGTGAATCCCCAGCAAGGTGTCGCTGAGGCTGCCCACCACATTGCTGTTGGCGGTCGCCATCGCCTGATAGCGCGGATCGAGACCAATATCGGGCGGCTCGCTCGCGCCTTGGAAGACCAAGTCATGTTCGCCCTGGCCGTACCCCAGTACCTTGCTGTCGACACGCACGCCGATGCCGCCACCGGCGAAGGGCACGCGGGTGCCGCAGACTGGCGGTAGGATCAACACGCGGCTGCAGACATTGGTGCCGATGTCGATCAAAGGCAGGGCCTTGTTCGCAGCGGTGCCCTGGGCGAAAAACGTGTCGGGCGAGTCGAACCTGCCCACCGAGATCTTCACGGCGGAGCGGTCGGTGAGGGTAGTGAGGCGCTTGGGGGAGCAACTGTAACTGCTCGTCAACGGCGGCTTGAGGCGGCTGGTGGCTTCGCCTATCTCCAGGCCGATATCCAGGTGAAGCTTGTCCGGCATCAGCTTGATGTCGCTGACCTTGCACGGAATGCCCAGGCTACAGGTCAGCGATTGCACGGTGCCGAACAGGTTCAGGCTGAGCAGATTGTTCAGCACGTTGGTCAA
The DNA here is from genome assembly GCF_900102675.1 of Pseudomonas guariconensis. Classification (GTDB taxonomy): domain Bacteria; phylum Pseudomonadota; class Gammaproteobacteria; order Pseudomonadales; family Pseudomonadaceae; genus Aquipseudomonas; species Aquipseudomonas guariconensis. The sequence continues at coordinate 17,799 of NZ_FMYX01000002.1, read as the reverse complement.
GGGGGCCGCCAGGTCGAGCACGGCGTTTACCAGGCCGACGACGCTGTCCAGCAACGGCAGATCGACCGACACCAGGACTTTGACCTGGGCGGTATGCACCCTGAGCTCATCTTTTGATGGGTCACCCACCGAGGAAATCTGTTGTGGCTCTATGACTTTCACCCGTATTCGACCATTGGCCAGGCCAAGCACGCTGGGCGAGAGGTCGATGCCTGCGGCGCTGTCGCTGGCTGCGACCATGAGCATGCCATGGACCAACTGAAGCAACTGAAGGCTAGCATCGAGCCCGGCCTTGGCGGTGCCGTTCTGGATATCGACCAGCTCCCCCAGATGCAATGAACTGCCGCTGCCGGCCAGTGCCACCTTGCCCAGGTTCGATACCACGTCAACCGCGGTGCCACTTTGCTGCAGGACTTTCACGGCGGCTTGCAGCAGTTGGGTTGCGCTGGCGTTCGTGTCGAGCAGGGTCTGGTAGTCGCCGGCTTTGATGTTCAGGTCCACTGCCAACTGATCCAGGTACTTGAGTAGATTGAGTTGGGTGTCGGCCAGGCCCTGCCAGCCGGCAACGTCGAGCTGCAGGTTGCCACCCAGGGGGGCGAGCAGAGCATTGAGCAGCGCCGCCTGGCGGGTGTCGATCTTCACCAGTGTGCTGCGGATTCGCAGCATCGCCTGCGGTTGCGTGGGCACTGAGGCCACGGCGCTGGCAGTCAAAGTGCTGGTCAAGGGCAAACCATCGCCTTTGACCAAGGCAAAGACACCGGCGGCAACGCTGGTGGGGACGGTGTTGCTGACCTGCACCCTGATTGCCTCATTGCGCGAGGCATCGACGGTGAAGGTGCGCAGGTGGTCGGCCCCGGTTTGCACATGGCCACAACTGGCCACCAGCGGGTTGCTCGGATCATGGCCATTGCGGGTGGCGGCGGTGCGCGCAAGGGTGGGGGCCTGGGGACCGGTGCCGGTGCACACGGCGTGCTGGCCAGCCGCCTCCAATGCTGCCATGTCGGCGATGCGCTGAAGTTTACGCTGCTCCAGATAAAGCCGGCCGCTGTCGACCACCAGCAGCATGAACAGCAGGGCAAGGCCCAGCGTGAGCGCGGCCATCAGGCCGATCGCGCCGCGTTGGCGTGCGGGATAACGAAGAACCACGGGCACTCCTTTGCAGGCCTCTGGCCAAGCAGCGCGGCGGCGGTGAAAGGAGTGTAGTAAAGGTGATGGCTAATTGCCGTGTTTGCTTGGTCGATCGTGACGACCTTGCCGGCCCGTGTTCGCGGCTTATCCCGCGAACACGGGCGAAGCCCGTGCCATCACTGCATCGTCTGTTTACTGCCGGCGCGGTGGATAGTGCGACATCACCTGGGTGACGGTCTTCTGGATCGCAGTGTTGCGTTCTTCCGGGCCGGGCGGGTAGTTGTTCATGATCTGTTCGGCGCTGGCACGCCAGACCAGCTTGCCGTCACGGCCGTCGAACATGTCCACCTGGATGGTCGCGACCTTGTAGTCGACGCTACGGGTCTCGTTGTACATCGGCCCGCCCCAATAACCTCCCCAGTACCCACCCCAGGCGCCGCCGTAGTTGGTGGTGATCTGCTGCTGGCGTTCCTCGACGATGAGGTAGGCGCGTACCTTCACATCGGCCTGGGCATTGCCCTGCACCGGTCTCAGGCCGCGTTGGTCGAGCTGGTCGGCCACGGCCTGGCGGATGCGCTGCTCGGTCAGGTCGCTCTTGATCCGTGGGTCGTCCGGGCGGTACTGCAACGCCGGTTCCTGCCAGGCCCAGCTGCGGTAGGCAGCGAAGTCACGGCTGGCGTCGAAATCCTGGGTGACGTTGTTGTTGGCGCAGGCGGTGAGCAACAACGCGAATGACAACATAACGAGGCGGCGCAACATGATGGTTCTCCGTTGGACACTAACTGGGAGGATAGCCGCTCAGCGCCTTGCCCACTGACTCGCGCAAAGCGTTTTCGCGGTCCCGAGGCGAGTCCTTGCCGCTGCCACTCTCGGCGCTGGCGCTCCATACCGGTTGGCCGTCGCGCGCGTCGAACAGGTCGATGCGCACCACCATGACTTCGACTTCATAGGTGCGCACGATCGGCACGCTGCCATAGGCGCCATAGCCATTGCGATAACCGCCATAGCCGATGCTGCCGTAGGGGTACGGGCCGTAGTAGGGGTCGTAATAGTCATAGTCACGCACCTGGCGCAGGCGACGCTCCAGACGGATATCGGCGCTTACCAGAAGGTCCGCGGCATTGCCGCGTGCAGGACGCAAACCATGCTGGTCGAGGGCGCTGCTGACCGCCTCGGCCAGTTGCGCAGGGTCGGCGTTGGCATTGGCACTTGGCGGCTGGCCGTCGCGCCAGCGCCAGCTGCGATAGCGGCCATAGTCGCGCGGCGGTGCAGGATAAGCGCTGGCATCGAAGGTGTTGGCTGCCTGGGCCGGTGCCGGCGGCAATGGCCGGCTACTGGCGACATAAGGGTTGCTGCCCTGGCAGGCAGCCAGGGTCAGGGTGAGCAATGCCAGGCAGAGTTGCGGGTACGGCATGGGGTCCTCCCGGCAAGCGGGTCAATGCGGTCGGCAGATCCAGTGCAGATAGCGGCCAAGCCCAGCGAAGCTGGGGTGGCGGCGGTGTGCGAGCTCCATCTCCAGTAGGTCGAGCAGCTCGGCCTTGGCCTGGAAGTCCTTGGGCATGTAGTCATGGAACACCCGCACGCCACTTTCACTTTCGACTTGCCACATGGGTTCAAGTTGCGCCTTGAGCTCCCTTGGATCAAGCGGTTTCTGCGGAGTCAGGCTCTGGCTTTCACCCGCTAGGCGGTTGCTGCGCAACTTGCGGAAATGGCCTTTGAGCAGGTTGCGGTAGACCAGCGCGTCGCGGTTGTAGAACGCCAGGGACAACCAGCCGGCAGGTGCGGTCAACTGGTGCAGCACCGGCAGGATGCTCTCGGGTTCGGCCAGCCATTCCAGCACGGCGTGGCACAGCACCAGGTCGAACGGCTCGGTCAGCTGGCCGAGCAGGTCCTGCCAGGGCGCCTGGATGAAGGTGGCTGCCTGGCCGGCCTCGGCAAAGCGGGCGCGGGCACCGTCGAGCATGGGCGCGGCGGGTTCGGCGAGGGTCAGGTGGTGGCCGCGTTCGGCCAGCCACAGGGCCATGTGGCCCAAGCCTGCGCCGATGTCCAGCACGCGCAAGGGACGGTCGGGTAGGGCTTCGGCGAGGTCGGCCTGAAGGACCGCGAGGCGGATCGCGCCTTTGGCGCCGCCATAGATCTTCTCGGCGAAACGGGTGGCCAATTCATCGAAATGACGGTCGTTCATTTGGCGAAGCGCCTCTCGCTGTCAGCCAGCTTGGCACACACCACTTCGTTCATGTCCAGCCCCAGTTCGCTGCACAGCAGCAACAGGTAGAGGACGATATCGCCCACTTCCTGGCCGGCGTGGGCGAGTTTTTCAGGGGGAAGCTGGCGCGACTGATCCTCGGTCAGCCATTGGAAGATCTCCACCAGTTCAGCCATTTCGACACTGGCCGCCATGGCCAGGTTCTTGGGGCTGTGGAAGCCGCGCCAGTCGTTGGTGTCGCGGATCCGGTGCAGGCGTTCAGTCAGTTCTTGCAGGTTCATTGGGCTCTCCTAATGGCGCATAGCTTCGGATGAGCCTGGCTGCAAAGCAAGCGCCTCGGGCTGCATGGCAGCCCCAGGGCTAGAGCGGGGACCAGCGCCCGAGCATGTGCACCAGCGCCCCATGCCCCTCCAGGCGCAACACGCCTTCCGGCCCGGCTTCGCTGGCACTGAGCACCACCTCCGAAGGCAAGCGCACGGGTTTGTGGAAATCTACCGCGAAGGCATAGCCGCTGGCCGGCAGATGGCCGCGCAAGGCGGCCATCGCCATGGCCTTGGTCCACATGCCATGGGCGATGGCGGTGGGGAAGCCGAACAGGCGGGCGCTGGAGGCGCTCAGGTGGATCGGATTGTAGTCGCCGCACACCTTGGCGTAGCGCCGGCCAATATCACTGTCGGCGTACCACCGGGTGACCTCCGGCAGGTTGCCGGGTTCGACGGTCTGCACCTCGTCCCCCTGGCCTTCCAAACGCAGGCCGCGCACCAGCATCCGGCTGGTTTCCCGCCAGAGCAGACCCAGCCCATCCTCGGCCTCGGTGACCAGATCGAAGGTGCCGCCTTTGGCGTGGGGCTGCAGGTTGTCGGCGTAGACCGCAAAGCGCAGGCCATCGATACCGCCCAGCGGACGATGGACCTGGATTTCGTTGTGCAGGTGGACCAAACCGAGCAGCGGGAAAGGGAAGCGATGGGCCGTGAGCAACTGGAGCTGCAGGGTGAAGGCCATGATGTGGGGATAGGTCGGCGGCAGGCGGCCGTGGTCGGCGAAATGGCACAGTCGGCGATAGGCCGCCAGGTTGTCGGGCTGAACCCGCAGGAAACAGCGCAGGCCGGCCTCGGGCAATCGGTCGCCGCTGATACCGCGTTTGCGCAACGCCCGCAGGTAAAGGCTGGCGCGTGCGTCGGGGTTGTGCAGGTCGTGCCATGAACGGGTCATTGTCATGCCCCCATCAGTGCCTGGCCGCAGACCCGCAGGACTTGGCCATTGACCGCGCCCGTGCCGGGCTGGCTGAGCCAGGCGATGGCCTCGGCGACGTCCTGTGGCACGCCGCCCTGGCCCAGCGAACTCAGGCGTCGTCCGGCTTCGCGCAGGCCCATGGGCATGGCGGCGGTCATGTGGGTTTCGATAAAGCCTGGGGCCACGGCATTGATGCTGGCGCCCTGCTTGGCCAGCTTGGGTGCCCAGGCTTGGGCGAAGCCGATCAGGCCGGCCTTGCTCGCTGCGTAATTGGACTGCCCGCGATTGCCGCCGATGCCGCTGACCGAGGCGAGCAGGGTGATGCGCGCCCCGTCGTGAAGCTTGCCGGCGTCGAACAACGCTTGGGTCAGGACTTGCGGGGCCTTAAGGTTCACGGCCAGCACCGCGTCCCAATATTCGGGCGTCATGTTGGCCAGGGTCTTGTCGCGGGTGATGCCGGCGTTGTGCACCAGGATGTCGAGGCCGTCGGGCAGGGCTTCGACCAGCTTGGCTGGGGCATCGCTGGCGCAGATGTCCAGGGCCAGGGCCTCGCCACCCAGGCGGGCGGCAAGGGCGTCGAGGTCTTTTTGTGCCTGTGGAACATCCAGCAGGATGACGTCCGCGCCATCGCGGGCCAGGGTCTCGGCGATGGCTGCGCCAATCCCTCGGGCGGCACCGGTCACCAGGGCGCGGCGGCCGGCCAGCGGGCGGGTCCAGTCCTCGACGTGGTTGGCGCAAGGGCCCAGGCGCAGAACTTGGCCGCTGATGAAGGCACTGCGGGGCGACAGGAAGAAGCGCAAGGCGCCTTCGAGCTGGTCTTCGGCGGCCTTGTCGACATACAGCAACTGCACGGTGGCACCGTCGCGCAGTTCCTTGCCCAGTGAACGGCTGAAGCCTTCCAGGGCGCGCTGGGCCACGCTGGCCTGCGGGTCGTCGAGGCTTTCGGGCGCGCGCCCGAGGATCACCACATGGGCGCAGCGGGCCAAGCTGCGCAGCAGCGGCTGGAAGAACTCACGCAATTGGCGCAAATCGTCGCTGTCGGCCAGATGGCTGGCATCGAACACCACGGCCTTGAGCTTCGGCCCCATGCCGGCGACCCAGGTCTGCGCCTGCAGCCCTTCGCCGTTGAAGCTGTAGAGGGTGTCGGTCAGGCGTGGAGCGATGGCCTCCACCTGGACTGCCAGGGGCCCACCTCCGAGCACCAGGGCACCCTCCACGGGACGCAGGCGCCCTGCCTGCCATCGCTCCAGCGGCGCCGGACGGGGCAGGCCCAAGGCATCGACGAGGCGTCGGCCAAGGTTGGAGTTGGCAAAGCCGAGATAGCGGTCGCTCATGTGCGGGTCTCCCAGGGGACAAGCTTGCAAGTGTGGACCAAGTTTGTGTCGAGGTCGTTCGACTGCGGTAAAAACACCTAGTCTGTACGGATCAAATTGTTTCAGAAGGAACATGCGCCATGGTTTCACCCCGCCGCGTCGCGATCCTGGGCGCCAACCGAATACCGTTTGCCCGCTCCAACGGCGTCTATGCCAAGGCCAGCAACCAGGCGATGCTCACCGCCGCGCTAGAGGGCCTTATTGAGCGCTGCCATCTGCATGGCTTGCGCCTGGGCGAGGTGGCCGCGGGCGCGGTGGTCAAACATGCCCGCGACATGAGCCTGACCCGCGAGAGCGTGCTGGGCTCACGGCTTTCGGCACAGACACCGGCCTATGACCTTCAGCTGGCCTGTGGCACGGGCCTGGAGGTGGCGCTGCTGTCGGCCAACAAGATTGCCCTCGGGCAGATCGACTGTGCCATCGCCGGCGGCGTGGACACCGCCTCGGACGCCCCGATCGCCGTCAGCCCGGGCCTGCGGCGCATCCTGTTGCAGGCCAACAGCGCCAGAACCTGGCCCGAGCGGCTCAAGCCGTTCCTCAAGCTGCGTCCCAGGCACTTTCTACCTGAACTGCCGCGTATCGAAGAGGCGCGCACGGGGCTGTCGATGGGCGAGCATTGCGAGCGCATGGCGCAGACCTGGCAGATTGGTCGTGCCGAGCAGGACGAGCTGGCCCTGCTCAGTCATCAACGTCTGCTGGCCTCGTTCGATGAGGGCTGGCATGAGGACTTGCTCACGCCTTACCTGGGCCTGGCCCGGGACAACAACCTGCGTGCGGACCTGACCTTGGAGCAGTTGGCCAAGCTCAAGCCCGCGTTCGACCGCAGCGGGCAGGGCACCCTGACGGCCGGCAACTCCACACCGCTGACCGATGGCGCCTCACTGGTATTGCTGGGCACCGAAGAATGGGCCAGGGAGCACGACTTGCCTGTGCTGGCGTATGTGGTGGATGGCGAGACCGCTGCAGTGGATTTCGTCACCGGTCACGAAGGGCTGTTGATGGCGCCTGTCTACGCGGTACCTCGGTTGTTGGCGCGTAATGGGCTGACCCTGCAGGATTTCGACTACTACGAGATTCACGAGGCCTTCGCCGCCCAGGTGCTGTGCACGCTCAAGGCCTGGGAGGATGAGGAGTACTGCCGCACGCGCCTGGGCCTTGCGCAGCCGTTGGGCGCCATCGATCGCAGCAAGCTTAATGTCAAAGGCAGCTCCCTGGCGACAGGGCATCCGTTCGCGGCTACCGGCGGGCGCATCCTGGCGAACATGGCCAAGTTGCTGGCCACGGCCGGTAAGGGCCGAGGACTGATCTCCATTTGCGCGGCGGGAGGGCAGGGGGTGACGATGATCGTCGAGCGGTGAGGGGCGGCTGGGGCTGCCGTGCAGCCCATCGCAGGCTGTCGCCAGCTCCCACTGGCGCAGTAGCCGATGAACCCTGGCTGTTAGGCTCCGTTGGGCTCCACGCCTGGGCGTTGCAGTTCTAGCGCCCGCAGGTCGTGGCCCGTTCGCGGGCAATCGGAGGTGAAACCGCTGCTCCGATTGACCCGCTAAGGGCATGACTCAGGTACGGAACCTGCGCACCAGTGCATCCAGCTCATTGGACAGCCCCGCCAGGCTCTCGGAGTCCTGACGTGCGGCCTGGGCCAGCTCGGCCACCAACTGTGCATCGCCGTGGATCTGGCTGATGTGGCGGTTGATGTCCTCGGCCACCTGATGTTGCTCTTCGGCGGCAGTGGCGATCTGGGTGTTCATGTCGCGAATGATGTCCACCGACTCGCGGATCTGCCCGAAACTGTCACGCGCCAGGCCAATGCGGCTGACCGACTGCTGCGAGACCTCGAGGCTTGCGTGCATCTGCTCTGCGACCTCGGCGGTGCGCGAGGCGAGGTTGCCCAGCAGGCCGTCGATCTCGGCAGTGGAATCGGCGGTGCGCTTAGCCAAGGCGCGGACTTCGTCGGCGACCACGGCAAAGCCACGGCCTTGCTCGCCGGCGCGGGCGGCTTCGATGGCGGCGTTCAGGGCCAGCAGGTTGGTCTGTTCGGCGATTGAACGGATGGTGCCGAGAATCGACTGGATGGCATTGCTGTCGCGTTCCAGTTGCTGGATCGACTGGGCCGACTGCTCGATCTCCTGGCTCAGGCGGTCCACGCTTTGCACCGCCGCGTCGATCTGCTGCTGGCCTTCGCGGGCCTGCTGCTGGCCGCTGTCGGCCGACTGCGCCGCCTGGCTGCAGGAGCGGGCCACTTCGTTGGCGGTGGCGACCATTTCGTGGAAGGCGGTGGAAACCATGTCCACCGACTCGCGTTGGCGGCTGGCCGCTTCGCTCATGTCGCTGGAGACGCGGGTCGAGCTGCTGGAGGTATGCAGGATCTGCCCGGCGGCGGCGCCGATGTGCTGGATCAAACTGCGGATGGCGCCGAGGAACTGGTTGAACCAGTTGGCCAGTTGCGCGGTTTCGTCGCGGCCGTGGATCTCCAGGCTGCGGGTCAGGTCGCCTTCGCCCTGGGCGATGTCTTCCAGGCCGCTGCTGACGCTATTGATCGGCCGCACGATGAGTTTGGCGAAGGCCGCGCCGACACCTGCGAACAGCAAGGCCAGGACCAGGGCGATGGTGCCGATCACCCAGGTCAGGCGGGTGGTGGTCTGCATGACTTCGTCGTGGCGGATCAGGCCGATGAAGGTCCAGCCCGTCTGGGCGTCGGGATAGATGTTGGCCATGTAGCGTTCGCCGCCCAGCTCTACTTCGACCAGGCCCTTGTCGGCCTTGGCCAGGGTGGCATAGCCGTCGCCGAAGCTGTCCAGTTGCTTGAAGTTGTGGTTGGGGTCGCGCGGGTCGACGATCACGTTGCCGTTTTTCTCGACCAACATCAGGTAGCCGGTTTCGCCCAGCTTGATCTGCTTGAGCAGATCAGTCAGTCCATTGAGCGACACATCGATACTCACGACGCCGCCCAGGCTGCCCAGTGCGTTGCCCACCGCGCGTACCACACTGATCTGCACCACGTCGCCGGATGCCCAGTAGTAAGGTGCAGTGCGCAAGGTCTTGCCGGGGTTGGCCAGGGCCAGCTGGTACCAGGGGCGCTGGCGGGGGTCGTAGTTGGCGAAGGTGTCGTCGTTCGGCCAGCCGACGTAGCCGCCGTCGCTCACGCCGTAGGAGATGTAGGCATAGCTGGGATGGGCCTCGGCCAGGCGGGTCATGAACTCGAAGACTTGTTTGTCCTGCTCGCCCAGCTCCCGGGTCGGGTTGGCGGTCAGGTACTTGTTCAGGTTGTTGCCGGTCGCTGCGACCACCGGTTGTGCCGCAATGTAGTTCACGTTCTGCTCGATGCCCTGGAAGAACAGGTTCATCGCATTGCCGACTTGGCGGATTTCCCGGCTGCTGTTGCCGAGGAAGTCTTCACGGGCTTCACTGCGCAGGTTGAGCACCACCAAGGTGGCCACGAGGACGATGGGCAGGCCCGCGATAATGGCGAAGGCCCAGGTCAGTTTTTGCTTGATGTTCATCCACGATCCCCGATTGTTTTTATCGATACCTGAGGCAGGTGTCTTAGACATCGGCAGCATTCGGCTTTTTTGTAGGGGAGTGCCCAGATTTATTAGCCAAAATCGTGTTTTGTGACCGATCGGTCATGATTTGCGCCCAGCCTGCAGCAGCGACCTAGGGCCGCTCCTGCAGAGCAGGATCAGGCGCAGCAGCTCTTGCCGTTGGCCAGGTCCTTGAGGATCGGGCAGTCCGGACGGTCATTGCCCTGACAGTGGGCAGCCAGGTCGCTGAGCGTGTCACGCAGACTGACCAGTTCCTCGATCCGCTTGTTCAGCGCCTCGATGTGTTGCATCGCCAGGGCTTTGACGTCTGCGCTGGCGCGCTGGCGGTCCTGCCAGAGGGTCAGCAGCTTGGCCACCTCCTCCAGGGAAAACCCCAGGTCACGCGAGCGCTTGATGAACGCCAGGGTGTGCAGATCGTCCTGTTGGTACAGGCGATAGCCACTGTCGCTGCGCACGGCCGGCTTGAGCAGGCCGATGGACTCGTAGTAACGGATCATCTTGGTGCTGAGCCCGCTGCTGCGGGCGGCCTGGCCGATGTTCATGGATGCTCCTGCGCGTTGTCGGTGGGCTTCCAGGTCTTGAGCCACAGAGCGTTGCTCACCACGCTGACACTCGACAAGGCCATGGCGGCGCCGGCCAGCACGGGGTTGAGCAGGCCGAACGCGGCCAGTGGAATGCCGATCAGGTTGTAGATGAAAGCCCAGAACAGGTTCTGGCGGATCTTGGCGTAGGTCTTGCGGCTGATCTCCAGCGCCGCAGGCACCAGGCGCGGATCGCCGCGCATGAGGGTGATGCCGGCGGCTTGCATGGCCACGTCGGTGCCGCCACCCATGGCGATACCGATGTCGGCAGCCGCCAGGGCCGGAGCGTCGTTGATGCCATCGCCGACCATCGCCACCACCCCGTCGCGCTTGAGCGCGGCCACGGTGGCGGCTTTGTCTGCGGGCAGCACTTCGGCATGGACATCATCGATCCCAAGAGCATCGGCCACGACCTTGGCGCTGCCCCGATTGTCGCCGGTCAGCAGGTGGCTGCTGATGTGTTGCGCATGCAAGGCTTCGATAGCGTGTCCGGCACCGGGCTTGAGGCTGTCACCGAAGGCGAACAGGCCCAGCACCCGCTGTTGCGGTTGGCGTTCGATCAGCCACGACAGCGTGCGGCCCTCGGCCTCCCAGGCTTGGGCCTGGGTGGCGAGTTCGCCAGGCGACAGGGTGCTTTCATCGAGCAGGCGGCGGTTGCCCAGGGCCAGTTCGCGCTCGCCGACACGCCCGGCGATGCCACGGCCGGTGAGCGATTGGCTGTCGGCCACTTGCGGCACGTCCAGGCCCTGTTCGGCACAGGCATCGAGCACGGCCTTGGCCAAGGGATGTTCGCTGCCGCGTTGCAAGGCACCGGCCAGCTGGAACAGTTCGCCGGTGTCGCCGTGGAGGGCTTGGCTATGGACCACGCGAGGGCTTCCTGAGGTCAGAGTGCCGGTCTTGTCGAACACCACGCGATTGACCGCGTGGGCGCGCTCCAGTGCCTCGGCATCCTTGATGAGGATGCCATGGCGGGCGGCGACACCGGTGCCTGCCATGATCGCCGCAGGCGTGGCCAGGCCCAGGGCACAGGGGCAAGCGATGACCAGCACGGCGACGGCATTGATCAGCGCGGTTTCCAGCGGCGCACCGGCCAGCCACCAGCCAATCAAGGTGATCAAGGCGATCACCAGCACCGCCGGAACGAACACCTGGCTGACCCGATCCACCAGCTTCTGGATCGGCGCTTTGGCCGCCTGGGCATCTTCGACCAGACGGATGATCCGGGCCAGCACGGTTTCGGTGCCCAGCGCCTGGGTACGGATCAACAGGCGGCCTTCGCCGTTGATCGCGCCGCCGGTGACGGCGTCGCCCGGCTGCTTGGGCACCGGCAGGCTCTCGCCGCTGATCAGGGCTTCATCGGCATGGCTGCTACCTTCGAGCACCTCGCCGTCGACCGGGAATCGCTCGCCAGGTTTGACCAGCACCAGATCACCCAGGCGCAACTGGTTGATGGGCACGTCTTCCTCTCGGCCGTCGACCACCCGCACGGCCCGGTCCGGGCGCAGGGCTTCCAGGGCTCGGATGGCGCTGGCAGTCTGGCGTTTGGCGCGGCTTTCCAGGTACTTACCCAGCAACACCAGGGCGATCACCACCGCCGAGGCCTCGAAATACAGGTGCGGCTGCATGCCTGACGGGGCCTGGGCCCACTGGTACAGGCTCAGGCCATAGCCCGCGCTGGTACCCAGGGCCACCAGCAGGTCCATGTTGCCGGCACCAGCGCGCACGGCTTTCCAGGCAGCCACATAGAAGCGCGCGCCGAGGATGAACTGGACAGGCGTGGCCAGCAGGAACTGCACCCAGGCCGGGAGCATCCAGTGCAGACCGAAGGGTTGCACAATCATGGGCAGTACCAAGGGCAGCGCCAGCAACAGTGCGGCACCGACGGCCAGGCGCTCGTTGCGTAGGCGACGCTGGGCGTCGGCCTGGTCGTCACGTGCGGCCTGGGGCAGGCTGGCGCTATAGCCTGCCTTTTGCACGGCATCGATCAGTAGGGTGTCGTCGAGCCCCTGGAGGACTTCGAGGTGGGCGCGTTCGCTGGCTAGGTTGACGTTGACCTGCTCGACCCCCGGCACTTTGGCGAGGGCGCGTTCGACCCGGCCCACGCAACTGGCGCAGGTCATGCCGACGATCTGCAGTTCGAGAGTGCGGGTGGGAACGCCATAACCGGCCTCTCGAACTGCGTCGACGAGGGCGGGAAGGCTGTCGGCCGGGGCCTGGACCCTGGCCTGTTCGGTGGCGAGATTGACGCTGACCTGTTCAGCGCCGGTGACCTTGCGCAGTGCGCGCTCTACCCGGCCAGCACAGCTGGCGCAGGTCATGCCGGAGATCGGCAGGTCGAACGTGGTGGATGCGGACATGGCTCTCCTCCTTGGACAGGCCTTCAGCATCAACCTTGCCACACGGGGAAGGTCAATACCCCAAGCCGGCCCTCTTCAACTGCAGCCCATTGGCACCCATGGCGATGCGGTATTTGCTGATCTGTCCGGCCTGTAGGCTCAGGCGTGTGCTGCGTTGGTCTTCGATACCGGGCGCGCAGCCGGGCACCTGTCCTGGCAACAGGCGCAGGCGGACGTCCACCGGGCCGGGTGGCAAATTGAAGGAGGTGGACTGCTCCTGGAACAGGCGCCCGGAGAGCTGGTCGTTGAGGTAGATGCCGATCTCGCAACTGGTGGCCACTTCCAGGCGTTCCCGGGAAATGATCAGCACGCTGTAGTCCGAGTTGCCTTCGGCGCTGGCTGGCGGCACCGCGGCCAGTGTGCCCAGCAATCCAACCAGGCCCAATGCTGCCCTGAACATGAAGAATCTCCTGCTTGCCAAATCGTCAAAGGCGCAGCTTGGCCGAGCCGCGCGCGGATTTCCAGCCCGGCCGGTCAACGCAATACTTGACCTTGCCATGATGGTAAGGACGAGACTGCGAAAAACCCCTGAAGGAGACACCCGATGCAAGTGTTCAATGTTCAAGGCATGACCTGCGGCCATTGCGTGAAGGCGGTAACCCGAGCGGTGCAGGCACAGGATGCGGCTGCCCAGGTGCAGGTCGATCTGCCGAGCCAGCAAGTGCGCGTACAGAGCCAGTTGGCTGCCGAGCAGATCCTGGCGGCGATTCGTGAGGAAGGTTACCAGGCTGAGCAAGCCTGATCGTCCGGGGGTGCATGGCGCCCCCATTTATTACAAAGGTTTTCAAGCTGATCGGGCCCAGTGCAGGTAGACTGACGCACTTGCTTAGCCAGCTATGGATTCCCGATGAACCTGCGAATAGTGTTGATCCTGGGCGCCCTCAGTGCGTTCGGGCCCCTGGCGATCGACTTCTACCTGCCCGCTTTCCCCGCCATGGCGCAAGCCTTCGGCACCGACGAAAAGCACGTCCAGACCACACTGGCGGCCTACTTCCTCGGCCTGTCGCTCGGCCAGTTGGCCTATGGCCCGGTGGCCGATCGCTTCGGCCGACGTACGCCGCTGCTGTTCGGCATCACTCTGTTCACCCTGGCTTCCCTGGCTTGTGCCTATGCACCGAACCTCCAGACGCTGGTGCTGGCGCGTTTCGTCCAGGCCCTGGGCGGTTGCGCGGGGATGGTACTGTCGCGGGCCATTGTCAGCGACAAGTGCGACCCGGTGGCCTCGGCCAAGGTGTTCTCGCAGTTGATGCTGGTGATGGGGCTGGCGCCGATCCTGGCACCGATGCTAGGCGGGGTGCTGGTCAATGTGTCGGGCTGGCAGTCGATTTTCCTGGCCTTGAGCCTGTTCAGTGCGGCTTGTCTGCTCGCGGTGAGCCTGGGGCTGCCGGAAAGCCTGCCGCCGGACATGCCTCGCCAACCGCTGTCCGGTGCCTTGCGCCAGTACCTGCGTTTGCTCGGTGATCGGGTGTTCCTGGGGCACGCTCTGACCGGTGGAATCGCCATTGCCGGTATGTTCGCCTACATCGCCGGCTCCCCCTTTGTGTTCATCAAGCTGTATGGCGTTCCCGCCGAGCACTATGGCTGGCTGTTCGGCACCAATGCCGCAGGCTTCATCCTCATGGCCCAGGTCAATGCGCGTCTGCTGGCCAAGCGCGGCCCGGCATTCCTGTTGGCGCGGGCGGTGTGGTTGTACCTGCTGGCGGGCTTGGCGCTGCTGTGCGTCGCGGCGTTGCGGCCGGAGTCGTTGTGGCCACTGCTGGTGCCGTTGTTCCTGTGCATCGCAAGCCTGGGCTGCATCATCCCCAACGCATCGGCGTGCGCCATGAGCGGTCAAGGCGCCAGGGCCGGTAGTGCCTCGGCCTTGATGGGCTGCGCGCAGTTCAGCGTCGCTGCCGGCGCGGCAGCGCTCGTGGGCGTGCTGCACGATGGCAGTGCGGTGCCCATGGCCTTGGTGATCAGCTTGTGTGGCGTGCTGGTCGTCAGTGTCGCGATGTTGACTCGGCGCTTGCAGGCCAGGCGTCCCGCATGAGGGGGTGAGGCGCCTGCAGGCGACTTTCCAGCGTGGCAACGAACGAGCGAGCTTCGGCTTCGCTGCGGAAACTCACCACATGCTGATCGAGCCGGACTTGCCACGGGCAGTTGGGGTTGCGGTTCGAAGCACTGACGACAATCTTCATCGCGGCATACCTCCAATGGGCGGGAGCCGATGCAGTTTAGCGCTGCCACTTGCGGGTGCCATGGCTTGGTACAGGCCTTCGGACTGACGGTCGTGCCTCTGGTCGGGGGGACGCCCGGTCGGTTCGGGCAATGTTCAGTAGCATGTGGAAGCTTCGCTTTGGCCTGCCGTACATGAGGAAGGTTTGCGTCGGTATTGTTTCCTGCATTGAGCTGAGACTGTCGGCCTCTGTGGGACCGCGTGCTCGCTGTCATGGGGCCACCGGTTACATGGCGCTCTGGCCGAAGCCTGGCGCAACGCCGCAAGCCTGGCCGAGGGTGATACCCCCCAATGCTGTTCTGCTCTGTGGACGCCGGCTGCCGGCGCAGGCGCAAGGCCTGTAGCGACTTATACTGGCTAGCCCGGCCAGTACCAGCGAGAGAGATTTCCCTGCCAGGGAACGGCAAGAGACTGCGTCGATTCGAGCGCGACCGGAGCGCCTTGCGTCGTTTGCGGGCTCCGGCGTATCCGTTCTTGCCAGTTCCGGCAGAGGTGCCACGCTGGCGGTTGGCCGATAGGAACCGACGTGATCATGCAGGGAGTTGGAAATGAAAGCAGTCAGCAGTATCGCCCAGATCGCCGGCCTGATGGCCGACCCCAAGCGCAGCGCCATGTTATGGGCATTGATCGACGGGGTCCCTCGCCCTGCCGATGAGTTGGCCCTGATGACCGGCCTGACCTCGTCGTCCGCCTGTGCGCACCTGTCGCTGTTGTCGTCGGCGGGCCTGCTCAGGCTGGAGTCACGTGGCCGCAAGCGGTATTTCCGTCTCGCCACGCCGCAGGTGGGAGCGGCGGTGGAAGCCTTGGCCAGTGTGCATCTCGAAAGCCGCGGGCAAGGAAACACACAAGCCACACCTTTGCAGGTGCCCATGTCCATGCGTCGGGCGCGCCGCTGTGGCGACCATCTCGGGGGAGAGCTGGCGGCCGATCTGCTGCATCGGCTGATCGTAGCCGGGTGGCTGGAAGGCACCCAGCAGCAGCCGAGGGTCAGCCTCGAAGGCCGGGCCCAATTGGCCGCTGTCGGGGTCTACACCGAGGCGTTGGCATCCGGTCAGAAGAACGGCTGCATGATTTGTCACTGCAATGAATGGAGCGATCAGGGGCCGCACCTGGGAGGCAGCCTGGGCCACGCTTTGTTCAGGCTGTTCCTGCAATCGGGTTGGCTGTGCGAACAGGAAGGCTCGCGGGCGTTGCAGATCTCTCCACTGGGCGTCCAGCAGATCAACCGTATCGCCCGCATGCCAGCCTTGCAGGTTGGCTAGGGGCTAGCCCGGGCGGGCCAGCCAGAGGGGCAAGCTATCGAACCAGGCGGGCGTCCAGGCTGTTTTGCGCCAGGCGTCGGGCTTGATCCTGGGTCATGCCCAGGTGGGTGTGCAAGGCATGGAAGTTCTCGGTGATATAGCCACCAAAGTAGGCCGGATCATCGGAGTTCACCGTCACCTTCACGCCACGCTCGAGCATGTCGAGAATGTTGTGCTGACCCATGTGCTCGAACACACATAACTTGGTATTCGACAGCGGGCACACTGTCAGCGGGATCTGCTCGTCTATGATGCGCTGCATCAGCCGTTCGTCTTCGATGGCGCGTACACCATGATCGATGCGTTGGACCTGCAGCAGGTCGAGGGCTTCCCAGATGTACTCGGGCGGGCCTTCCTCACCGGCATGGGCGACGGTCAGGAAGCCTTCGCTGCGGGCGCGGTCGAAGACGCGCTGGAACTTGCTCGGCGGATGGCCTTTTTCCGAACTGTCCAGGCCCACGGCGATGAACGCATCACGCCAGGGCAGCGCCTGGTCGAGGGTCTGTTGTGCTTGCTCTTCGCTGAGGTGGCGCAGGAAGCTCAGGATCAGGCCGCTGCCGATGCCCAGCTGTTCGCGGCCATCCTTGAGGGCCTGGCTGATGCCATTGAGCACCACTTCGAAGGGGATGCCCCGATCGGTGTGGGTCTGCGGGTCGAAAAAGGGTTCGGTATGCACCACGTTCTGGGCTTTGCAACGTTGCAGGTAGGCCCAGGTCAGGTCGTAGAAGTCCTGCTCGGTTCGCAGTACATCGGCACCTTGGTAATAAAGGTCGAGAAATTCCTGCAGGTTGTTGAAGGCATAGGCGCTGCGCAGGGTTTCCACATCGGCCCAGGGCAGGGCGATCCTGTTGCGTTCGGCCAGGGCGAACAGCAGTTCCGGCTCCAGCGAGCCCTCCAGGTGCATGTGCAGTTCGGCCTTGGGCAAGGCGTTGAGCCAGTCATACATAGGTGTAGTCTCGATCAGGTACGGTTCGCGCCATTCTACAGGGCGTGCGCGGCAACTGCGCAGCCCGCTCATGACACAAGGCCGCCCCAAGGATCCCGTGTGGGCCCGTGGGGCTGCCTTGTGTCATGACGAGGCTGAGGGCTTCTGCCTCCGTGCAGGATCAGCCGGCGATCAGCTGGGCGGCAGCTTGGCGGTGGTCAGCAATCAGGCCTTGTACATCTAGGCCCTCGATCTGCCCGTCGATGACGCGCCATTGGCCTGCGACCATGACCCGGTCGGCGCGGTCGGCACCACACAGCAGCAGCGCCGAGAGTGGATCGTGGCTACCGGAGAAGCGCAGCTCGTCGAGCTTGAACAGCGCCAGATCTGCCTGCTTGCCGACGGCCAGCTCGCCAATGTCGCTACGTCCCAGCAGACGTGCCGAGCCTCGGGTCGCCCAGCCCAGGGCTCGCTCGGGGGTGATCTGCTCGGCGCCATAGCGCAGGCGCTGCAGGTACAGGGCCTGACGGGCTTCGAGGATCATGTTCGAAGCATCGTTGGAGGCCGAACCGTCGACGCCTAGGCCAACCGGTGCGCCGGCGGCTTCCAGTTCCACGGTCGGGCAGATGCCGGAAGCCAGGCGCATGTTCGAGCTCGGGCAATGGCAGATGCCGGTGCCGGCCTCGCCCAGGCGGGCAATTTCCTCGTTGTTGAAGTGAATGCCATGGGCGAGCCAAGTACGCGGGCCGAGCCAGCCAACGCTGTCCAGGTAATCGACGGTACGCAGGCCGAAGCGCTGCAGGCAGAAGTCCTCTTCATCGAGGGTTTCGGCCAGGTGGGTGTGCAGGCGCACGTCCAGCTCGTCGGCCAGGGCAGCGCTGGCGCGCATGATCTCGGGG
>NZ_FMYX01000005.1 GCF_900102675.1 Pseudomonas guariconensis | reverse complement strand
CGACCAACGCAAGGGCAACGGCGGCAACGAGACCACCGTCGGTGCCGAGTTCAGCTACCAGATCGGCGAGCCCTGGGCCAAGCAGGTCGACCCCGCCGGCGTCGGCGCCCTGCGCACCCTGGCTGGCAGCCGTTACGACCTGGTCGAACGCAACAACCACATCGTCCTCGAGTACCGCAAGAAGCAGGTCATCCAAATGGCCGCCGCCGCCCACGTCAGCGGCCAGGGCGGCGAGACCAAATCCCTGAGCGTGTGGGTCAACAGCAAGTACCCGCTGTCGCACATCGACTGGACAGCCCCGGCGCTGCTGCAGGCCGGCGGCCGGCTCGTGCACGACGGCGGCCCCCACTACAGCGTGCTGCTGCCCGACTACCAAACCCAGCAAACCAACGTCTACACCCTCCACGGCGTGGCCGTGGACAGCAAAGGCAACCGCTCCGGGCGCAGCGAGACCCGCGTGACCGTCAACGCTCCCGCGGTCAGCGCGCGCCACTCGACCTTCACCCCTGCCCATACCGTGCTGCCGGCCGATGGCAAGACTCAGCAAACCCTGACCCTCGCCATCCGCGACGAGCAGCAGCAGCCGGTGGACATCGCCTTGGCGGATATTCAGATCGCTGTCGCCGAGACGCAAACGCGCGCCGGCGGCATCGTGGTTTCGAAGCCTGAGCGTGTTTCGGCGGGCGACTATGAAGTACGGGTGACCGCGGGCAGCGCGCCGCAATCGATTACCTTGACCCCGTCCGTTCAAGGGACTGCGCTGTCGCAAGCGCAGGTCAGCACGGTCAGCTCTGTGCCGGACGACGGCAAATCCGCCTTCGCCGCAGACCGCAGCTCACTCCCGGCGGACGACAAAACCCATGCTGTACTCACCTTCACCGCTCAGGACGCCAATGGCGCACCGGTGGAGGGCATCGCCAAGCATCTGAAGTTCGCGGTGCACAGCGACAAGGGCAGCGCGTCGCCTCCGGATGTGACGGTGAGCCCCATCGTGGAAAGCGCCCAAGGCCGCTACACCGCGACGTTCAAGGGCAAATTGGTCGGCCGTTACACCGTCACCCCCCAGCTGGGCGGTAAGCCCATCGGCCGCCTCAACGCCGAGGTTGAGCTGCAGGCGTTGCGGCCCGTGCCGTCCACTTCGAAATTGGAGGCCAAGCCAGACATCATCCCGGCCAACGGCTCCGATCCCTCGACACTGACCTTCGTGGCCAAGGACATCAACGGTAATCCCGTCACCGGCCTGGGCAACCGGCTGGCAGTGAATGCCACCAATAGCAGCGGCCTGCCACCGGCACCTGACGAGCTCACCCTCGAGCCGATCCAGGAGAGCGGCAATACCGGCATCTACGTCACCACAGTGCGCGGCCTGCAAGCAGACACTTACACCTTTGTCCCGACCATCGGGCGCCAGCCGGTCAATGGCTTGAGTGCCACCGTGCAACTGAAGGCCTTGCCGCCTGCACTGGGCCGCTCGACGTTCGAGGCCGCACCGCCCAAGATCCCGGCAAGTGGCACCGCCCCATCGACGCTGACTTTCACCGCCAGGGACGCAAACGACAAGCCCGTGGGAGGTCTCGCCGATCAGCTGAAGTTCGAACTGGCCAACGGCCCGGCCCCGGGCATTACGCTCGGCGACATTTCAGAAGCCAAGACCGGTGAGTACCGTGCAACGCTCCAGGGCACTATCCCAGGCCACTACACCTTCATACCGCACTACAACGGCGCCCCGTTCGGCACGCTGAAAGCCGACGTCGAGCTGCTGCCTCTGCCGCCAGCTGCAAGCCACTCGAAGTTTCAGATCAAGCCGGACACGATCAAGGCCAATTTGAAGGAGTTCTCCACCCTGAACTTCACCGCCAAGGACATCAACGACAAGCCGGTGAGTGGGTTGGCCGATGCACTGACATTCATCGTCCGGGACGCCAGCAACCAACCACTGCCACCTGAGGGCTTCAAGTTGGACCCTGTGCAGGAAACCGTGGAGGGCAACTACCGCACCACGCTTAAAACGAAGATACCGGGCGACCTGACCATCACTCCTCGCGTTGAAAACGACTCGATGGATAGCCTGACAGCGGAGTTGACCGTATTGACGTTGCTGCCATCAGAGGCGCACTCCACGATCACGCTGTCGAACTCCAAAATATTCGCCGATGACGTGCACCAAGCCGCCATTACATTTGACGTGCGCAACGAGCTCGATCAATCGATAGCCGACCTGCTCGATCGGGTCTCGTTCCTCGTGACGGACAGCGCTGGAAAGCCCACGTCCGATGTCACGCTAAGCGCAGTCACATCAACGGCCAAGGGCTATCAGGTGCAACTGCAAGGGCCGAAGGTAGGCCGTTATGAAGTTGTCCCACGCCTGGATGGCATCAACATGAACTCATTGAAGCGCCCCATCGAGCTGATGAGTACCGAGATCGTAGCGCTGAATGCCGGCCGGCCCCGGCATCGATTTCCTGTAAGTACCGGGTTCCCGACTACCGCTCATTTGGAAGCCAGTTTTGTGGTGGAATTGGCAAACGGCGCCGACCCAGTGGATTACACATGGACTTCAACGGCAAGTTGGCTAACGCCCTCAAGCAATGGATACTTCGAGTTCACTGCGCAACCCAGTGATACCGACTCGGGCACGATAACGATTACCGGCGCTCGCAAGGGCAGCGCAGTGACACACCGTTATACCTTCAAGGTAAGTAACTGGTTCCATATGGCGCACGACTATATGGAACCTTGGAAGGACGCGATGAAAATCTGTAGTTCCCTGGGACTTATACAAGTATCAAAAGCCGAAGCGACAAAAGGCGATAATGTTCGCGCCCTGGGCACCCCGACCTCAGAATGGGGCTATATGCAAATCAACTGGCTAACATATGAGGTCTGGCTACCTGATGCAGCGGGGCCAGGCATGCGTTGGATGCTGACGCCACAATATGCCGGGTTTCCAGTCGGGGGGACCCAGACGCGGCCTGATCATTGGTTCCGAGGCACCATCTGTCGCCAGCCAATAAAGTAATCGCGCCGTGGTGAGCGCCGCTTTCTATTAGCCCATTCCCTCGCTTACAGCGTCACCGCCCACTGTAAGCGAGGGCCCGCACCCATACCGCCACGCCTTCAGCGCATGGCGTGATGCCCCCAACGCCCCCCCACAATGCATTTGCCCCCGGCGGCGAACCCATGGCATAGATGCAGGTCCACCTTACGATGTGCCTACCTCGAGCCTTCAGGAGACTTCGCCCATGAGCAAACCCTACGTCCCGCCCAAGGTCTGGACCCACGAGGCGCCGTCCGGCGGTCAGTTCGCCAACATCAACCGGCCTGTCGCCGGCCCCACCCACGAGCGGGCGCTGCCGGTGGGCAAGCACCCGCTGCAGTTGTACTCACTGGCCACGCCCAACGGGGTCAAGGTGACCATCTTGCTGGAGGAGCTGTTGGCTCTCGGCCATGCCGGCGCCGAGTACGACGCCTGGCTGATCCGCATCGGCGAAGGCGACCAGTTTTCCAGCGGGTTCGTGCAGGTCAACCCCAACTCGAAGATCCCCGCCCTGCTCGATCGCAGCGTCGAGCCGCCCGTGCGGGTGTTCGAGTCCGGTTCGATCTTGTTGTACCTGGCCGAGAAGTTCGACGCTTTCCTGCCCAAGGCCCCAGCTGCCCGGACCGAGTGCCTGAACTGGCTGTTCTGGCAGATGGGCTCGGCGCCTTACCTGGGCGGTGGTTTTGGTCACTTCTATGTCTATGCACCCGAGAAGTTCGAATACGCCATCAATCGCTTCACCATGGAGGCCAAGCGCCAACTGGATGTGCTCGACCGACGTCTGGCCGAAAGCGACTACCTCGGCGGCGAGCAATACAGCATTGCCGACATCGCCGTATGGCCCTGGTATGGCCAGTTGGTGCGCGGCAACCTGTATGGCGCGGCAGAGTTTCTTGCTGTGCATGAATACCCCCATGTGCAGCGCTGGGCCGAGGCCATCGCCCAACGGCCGGCTGTGCAGCGAGGTACCCGGGTGAACCGGACCTGGGGGGATGAGCAAAGCCAGGTGCCGGAGCGGCATTCGGCGGCAGACTTGGTGTGAAATGCCTGGGCTGCCTTGCAGCCCATCGCAGGCTTGCCAGCTTCCACCGAGCAAGCGCCTACGGAACCTGTAGACGCTGACGAAGCCTGCGGACGGGGCGCGTAGTGGCCTTCGCAAACCAGAAAAAACGCCATTCGAGGCGGTCTGAGCCTCGACCTCGACACATGCACTGACGCACGCATGCAGCGCACGAGACTGCCGCCGTGCAAATGACCATTGCCACGCTGCATGCCTGCGCCGGGCAAGGGCTTCTTGCTACACTCGCGCCACGAGTTTCCACCTGCATAACTGGTGACAGCATGATCGAGGTAACTGAGGTTTCCATTGCCGAGCTGCGCGACGCGCTCGAGTCCGGCCGCACGACGGCGGTTGAGCTGGTCAAGGCCTACCTGGCCCGCATCGACGCCTATGACGGAGCCGACACCGCCACTGCCCTGAACGCTGTGGTGGTACGCAATCCTGAAGCGCTCAAGGAGGCCGAGGCCTCCGACGCTCGCCGAGCCAAGGGCCAGACGTTGAGCCCGCTCGATGGCATCCCTTACACCGCCAAGGACAGCTACCTGGTCAAAGGCCTGACCGCCGCTTCCGGCAGCCCGGCTTTCAAGGACCTGGTGGCCCAGCGCGACGCCTTCACCATCGAGCGCCTGCGCGCCGCCGGTGCCATCTGCCTGGGCAAGACCAACATGCCACCGATGGCCAACGGCGGCATGCAGCGTGGCGTCTATGGCCGCGCCGAAAGCCCGTACAACGCCGCCTACCTGACCGCGCCGTTCGCCTCCGGCTCGTCCAACGGTGCCGGGACCGCCACCGCTGCCAGCTATTCGGCTTTCGGCCTGGCAGAAGAAACCTGGTCCAGCGGCCGTGGCCCTGCCTCGAACAACGGTCTGTGCGCCTATACCCCCTCGCGCGGGGTCATCTCGGTGCGCGGCAACTGGCCGCTGACGCCGACCATGGACGTCGTGGTGCCCTACGCCCGCACCATGGCCGATCTGCTGGAAATCCTCGATGTCGTCGTTGCCGATGACGCCGACAAGCGTGGCGACCTGTGGCGTCTACAGCCATGGGTGCCGATCCCGGCTGCGTCCTCGGTACGCCCGGCTTCCTACCTGGATCTGGCCGTCGACGCCAGCGCCCTCAAGGGCAAGCGTTTTGGCGTGCCGAAGATGTACATCAATGCCGACCCTGACGCCGGCACCTCGGAAAAACCTGGCATCGGTGGCCCGACCGGCCAACGCATCAATACCCGCGCCAGCGTCATCGACCTGTGGAAGCAGGCGCGTCAAGCCCTGGAAGCGGCCGGTGCCGAAGTGATCGAAGTGGACTTCCCGCTGGTGTCCAACTGCGAAGGCGACCGCCCGGGCGCTCCGACGGTGTACAACCGCGGCATCGTCTCCAAGGAATTCCTGCACGATGAACTGTGGGAACTGTCCGGCTGGGCCTTCGATGACTTCCTGCGCGCCAACAATGATCCGAAGCTCAACCGCCTGGCCGACGTCGACGGCCCGCAGATCTTCCCCCACGACCCGGGCACCCTGCCCAACCGTGAGGACGACCTGGCGGCCGGCATGGATGAGTACGTCAACATGGCCAAGCGCGGCCTGAAGACCTGGGATCAGATCGAGACCCTGCCGGACGGCCTGCGTGGGCTGGAAAAGACCCGCAAGATGGACCTGGAAGACTGGATGGACAACCTGGGCCTGGACGCGGTGCTGTTCCCGACCGTGGCCGACGTGGGCCCGGCCGATGCCGACGTCAACCCCGTATCGGCAGATATCGCCTGGAGCAACGGCGTCTGGGTCGCCAACGGCAACCTGGCCATCCGTCACCTGGGTGTGCCCACTGTCACCGTACCCATGGGCGTGATGGCCGACATCGGTATGCCGGTCGGTCTGACCTTCGCAGGCCGTGCCTACAGCGACAATGCACTGCTGAGCTTCGGTGCCGCCTTCGAGGCCACCGGCTCGCGTCGCATGATTCCGCCGCGCACCCCGCCACTGGGCTGATCCAACGCCTGGCTGGAAACAGGTTTATCCGCAAGCACTGAATCGGTTGCTTCGCGGATAAACCCGCTCCCACTACGATCATCGCCAACGCGCAAACGGGCACAGCCCGATACACCTGAAAAAACGCCCTTGCCCCGCGATTGCGTCTGCCGGAACAATGAAGCATCCCTTTGGAGAGCCCACATGTCCCTGCACATCCAGACGCCCCTGATCGAATCCCGTCCTCTCTCGCTGATCGCCGGCCGCTCGGTCTGGCTCAAGCTCGAAGCCCTGCAGCCGTGCGGCTCATTCAAGCTGCGTGGCGTTGGCCATGCCTGCCAGGTCCATCATGCCCGCGGTGCGCGCCACTTCGTCTCGTCCTCCGGTGGCAACGCGGGGTTGGCTGTGGCCTATGCCGGGCGCAAGCTCGGCGTGCCGGTGACCGTGGTGGTGCCAGAAACCACCACCGAACGCGCCAAGGCGCTGCTGCGCCTGGAAGACGCCAAGGTCGTGGTGCACGGCAGCTCCTGGCAGGAGGCCAACGAACTGGCGCAGACATTGGTCGGGCCAGACGATGCCTTCATCCACCCGTTCGACGATCCACTGTTGTGGGCCGGTCATGCCAGCATGATCGACGAAGTCGCCCGCGCCGGCATGAAGCCCGATGCCGTGGTGCTCTCGGTGGGTGGCGGCGGCCTGCTCAGTGGCGTGGTCGAAGGACTCGAACGCAACGGTTGGCACGACGTGCCGGTGCTGGCGGTGGAAACCGACGGTGCGGCCTCGTTGCATGCAGCCCTTGAAGCCGGACAGACCGTGGAACTGCCACGCATCACTTCGGTGGCCACCTCCCTGGGCGCCAAGCGCGTCGCAGAACAGGCGCTGGCCTGTGCACAGCGTCACCCAGTCGAAAGTTGCCTGGTCAGCGACCGCGCCGCGCTGCAGGCCTGCGAGCGTTTTTTACTGGATCACCGCGTACTGGTCGAGCCGGCCTGCGGCGCGGCACTGGCCTTGGCCTACCAACCCGAGGCCCTGGCGGCGTACCGCAATGTCCTGGTGATCGTCTGCGGCGGGGCCACCGCCACGCTGGAGCAGATCCAGGCGTGGCTGGCGGCCCAGGGCTGAACGGCGCTCAGCGATCGCTGCGCCGCGGGGTACCGCCATGGCTGTGCTGGCCACCGACCCGGGCCTTTTCTGCCCGGTCGGTCTTCACATCCTGGTTGGTGCCGCCCTTGCGGCCGGCATCGTGGACTTTCTGTGGGTCGTCGGCAAAACCGTGGGAGCTTTCGTGATGCTTGGTCATGGGGTTCTCCTCATGGATCAGTTCTGAAGGTTCGAGCCCCACGGCACATGCCCTGCTCCCTCCTTCCGACAGATGGCGGCGCAAACCCTGTGACCGCAACGGTCACATTCATCTGCTCAACTGGGTCTGCCACGAGGCTGCAGATACCCTGATGAGGCTCCTCTGACCGAAGCGACCGATGCCTTGATGGCAAAGGGACAACAAATACACGTGCAACTCGGACGAAATGCGCCTTCGACCCTTTCGGTCCGGGGCAAGTGAAGGCACAATGCGTGTCCTTTTTTTGGCCGGCCTGGCCGGGGGCCTTTAAATGATCAAGACGCCGTACTACCTCATCGATAAACAAAAGCTGCTGGGCAACATGGAAAAGATTGCCTACGTGCGCGAACACTCCGGGGCCAAGGCCCTGCTGGCACTCAAGTGCTTCGCCACCTGGTCGGTGTTCGACCTGATGCAGCAGTACATGGATGGCACCACTTCTTCGTCGCTCTACGAGCTCAAGCTAGGTCGCCAGAAGTTTGCCGGCGAAACCCACGCCTACAGCGTGGCCTGGGCCGACGACGAGATCGAGGAGATGCTCGAGAACTGCGACAAGATCATCTTCAACTCCATCGGCCAGCTGCAACGCTATGCCGAACAGTCCCAGGGCAAGGTGCGCGGTCTGCGCGTCAACCCGCAGGTGAGCAGCTCCGACTACCTGCTGGCCGACCCGGCACGCCCGTTCAGCCGTCTGGGCGAATGGGACCCTGAGAAGATCGAGAAGGTGATCGAACAGATCTCCGGCTTCATGTTCCACAACAACTGCGAGAACGGCGATTTCGGCCTCTTCGACAAGATGCTCTCGCACATCGAGGAGCGCTTCGGTCACCTGCTGCACAAGGTCCAGTGGGTCAGCCTCGGTGGCGGGATCCACTTCACCGGCGAAGGCTATGCCCTGGACGCATTCTGCGCGCGCCTGAAGGCCTTCTCCGAGAAGTACGGCGTGCAGGTCTACCTGGAGCCCGGCGAAGCAGCCATCACCCAGAGCGCCTCGCTGGAAGTCACCGTTCTCGACACCCTGTACAACGGCAAGCACCTGGCCGTGGTCGACAGCTCCATCGAAGCGCACATGCTCGACCTGTTGATCTATCGCCTCAACGCCAAGATGGCCCCCAACAACGGCGAGCACACCTACATGGTCTGCGGCAAGTCGTGCCTGGCCGGCGATATCTTCGGCGAGTATCAGTTCGACAAGCCTCTGGCTATCGGTGACCGCCTGTCGTTCGTCGATGCCGCCGGTTACACCATGGTCAAGAAAAACTGGTTCAACGGTCTGAAAATGCCGGCCATCGTGGTCAAGCAGCTCGACGGCAGCGTCGAGGTGGTGCGCGAGTTCGGTTTCGAAGACTACGTTTCCAGCCTGTCCTGAGGCAGGCCCTTTCAGTAAGGAGCAAAAGGTAAATTGAAGAAGAACGTTCTTATCATTGGTGCAGGAGGTGTCGCCAAGGTGGTGGCCCACAAGTGCGCACAGCATAACGACGAGCTCGGTCGTATTGCGATTGCGTCACGGAACATCTCCAAATGCCAGGCCATCATCGACAGCGTCAAGGCCAAGGGTAGCCTCAAGGTACCCGCCGACATCCAGGCCTTCTCGCTCAATGCCCTCGATGTCGAGGCAACCAAGGCGCTGATCCGCGAGACCGAATCGCAGATCGTGATCAACGTCGGGTCCGCCTTCCTCAACATGTCGGTGCTGCGTGCCTGCATCGATACCGGCGCCGCCTACCTGGACACCGCGATCCACGAAGAGCCGGGCAAGATCTGCGAAACGCCGCCTTGGTACGGCAACTACGAGTGGAAACACCTCGAAGAGTGCCAAGCAAAGAACATCACCGCCATTCTCGGCGTCGGCTTCGACCCGGGTGTGGTGAACAGCTACGCCAAACTTGCGCAGCAACAGTATTTCGACCGCATTGACTCGATCGACATTCTCGACGTCAATGCCGGCTCCCATGGCAAGTACTTCGCCACCAACTTCGACCCGGAAATCAACTTCCGCGAATTCACAGGTCAAGTCTGGAGCTGGCAGAACAGCCAATGGACCAGCAACAAAATGTTCGAGGTCAAGCGCACCGACGACCTGCCGGTGGTGGGCTCGCAGAACCTCTACCTGACCGGCCACGATGAAGTCCACTCGCTGTCGAAGAACCTCGACGTGCCGAACATCCGCTTCTGGATGAGCTTCGGCGAGCATTACATCAATGTGTTCACCGTCCTGAAGAACCTGGGCCTGCTCTCCGAGCAGCCGGTCAAGACCGCCGAAGGCCTGGAAGTGGTGCCACTCAAAGTGGTCAAGGCCGTGCTGCCTGACCCGTCCTCGCTGGCTCCGGGCTACACCGGCAAGACCTGCATCGGTGACCTGGTCAAGGGCACCAAGGATGGCCAGCCGCGTGAAGTGTTCATCTACAACGTGGCCGACCACGAAGAGGCGTTCGCCGAGACCGACAGTCAGGGTATTTCCTATACCGCTGGTGTGCCGCCAGTGGCCGCGGCCCTGCTGGTCGCCCGTGGCGAATGGGATGCCAAGCGCATGGTCAACGTCGAGGAGCTGCCGGCCGAGCCGTTCCTCAAGGCGCTGGACGTGATGGGCCTGCCGACCCGCATCAAAGACGAAAAAGGCGATCGTCCTTGGGACGCTGAAGCCTAAGCAGCAAACAGAAGGGGCGCCAGATGGCGCCCCTTCTGCGTGTGGCCAGTGCCCACAGACGCCCCACTGCGCACGGTGCTCCTTTTGAAGTCGCAACGCTCTCACAGGCTCGCCCGCTACTTGCGCGCCTCCAGGATCAGGTTGAATGGTGTCTGCGTCGCCCGCCGGAACCGCGTGAACCCCGCCTCCTCGAACACCGCCCGCAGCCGCGCCTCGCCGGCCTGGGCCCCCAGCCCCAACCCTACCTCCTGAGACAGCGAGTTGGGGGTGCAAATGAATGTCGAGGCCGCGTAGAACAACCGCCCCACCGGGTTCAGGTTGCCTTCCAGCGAATCCTCCGCATAGGGCTCGACCAGCATCACCGTGCCGTCGTCCTTGAGCGCGTGGTAGGCATGCCTGGCCGCACCGACCGGATCCCCCATGTCGTGCAGGCAATCGAAAAAGCACACCAGGTCATGATCATGCCCCGGATAGTCCTTGGCCGAGGCCTGGGCAAAGCTGACCTGCCCGGCTACGCCCGCCTCCTCGGCACGCGCAGTGGCGGTCGTGATCGAGGGCCCATGGTAGTCGTAGCCGATAAAGCGAGACGCGGGAAAAGCCTGGGCCATGACGATGGTCGAGGCGCCGTGGCCGCATCCCACATCGGCCACCTTGGCTCCGGCCTGCAGCTTGGCGGTCACCCCCTCCAGCGCCGGTAGCCACTCAGCCACCAGGAAGGTACGGTAACCGGGCCTGAAGAAACGCTCGGTGCCGCTGAACATGCACGGATGATGGTCACCCCAAGGCAGCCCTCCATCGCCACGCATGGCGGCGATCAGCTTGTCTTTGTCATGAAACAGTGCCGCTACCACCGACGCGCCGCCGGCCATGTAGGCTGGCGACTCCTCGATGGCCAGGGCCAGAGCCTGCTCTTCGGGAAGACTGAACGTACCGTCGTGGTGAACCATGTAGCCGGCTGCTACCTGGGCGCTGAGCCATTCTCGCAGCAGCCGTGGATGACAGCCGGTTCGCTGAGCCAGCACCTCGGGGGTCACGGGTTGGCTATCGGCCATGGCCCGATACAGCCCCAGCTCATCGCCCAGGATCACGTTGGCCAGTGTCGCCGCCGCGCCCATGTCGCCCACCAGCTTGCCCATGAACTCGTGAAGTCTTGCCTCGTCCATGACCTGCCCTCCTCTGCAAGAAGGCCACCGTCGGCGACGTCCGGGCCGGGAGGCGGTGGTCGGATGGATGATTGCCGGGCCTGCGCGAAACAGGCCCGGGCTTTAAGTCTAGACGAGCATGGCAAGTGCCACCGCCGGCACCGAAGGCTTGCCCTTACTGCCTGGCACCGTCCAGTTTCTCCACTAATGCCTTGGCCAGCGCCTTGTCGGAGAACGGGTTCTGTCCGGTGATCAGCTCACGGTCGATGACCACATGGGGCGCCCAGGCCTTCGCGTAGCTCATGTCGCCGCCCGCCGCAGCCATGGCCTTGGCCGGGTAGAACTGCAGGCGTTGATCTTTGAGCGAACTTTCGAACACTTGTTCTTCCGGATCCGAGAAGATCGTCATGCGATAGCCCTGGTACACCCAGTCACTGGCGGCCGGCGTCTCGCCGCGTGCCAAGGCCGCGCGGTAGGCAACCGGGTCCTGCTGGGCCGACAGCAGGGTGATCGGGCCATGGCAGATCGCGGCGGTCGGTTTGCCTGCCTGATGGAAGTGGCGCAGCAATGCCCCGACGTCAGGGTTGTTGGCAAGATCGATCAGCGGCGCATGGCCACCGGGGATGAACAGGCCGGCGTAACGGTCCAGGTCACCCGCCAACACCTCCTTGACCGACAAGGTGTCGTCGATGCCCGGCAGACTCTGCACAACCTTGTGAATACGCTGCATCTCGGCCGCATCGCCACCGAAATACTGCGGGTCGACCGAACGCTCATCGACGCTCGGCGCATTGCCCTTGGGCGTCACCAGCACGAGCGTGTAGCCGGCCTTGAGCAGTTGGTCGGCCGGCACGCCGAACTCGTTGAGGTAATAGCCGGTCGGGTACGGTTTGCCGTCCTTGAGCTGCAGTTGATGCTCGCTCGACAGCAAGACCAGCACCTCGCCTTTGGACGCGGCAGTGGCCTGGCCGGCCAGCAATGCGCCAGCCACCGTGAGCGCCAGGGTGGAAATTTTGTTCATGGTCAGGTTCCTGTTCAGGCGAAGGGGACAATGTCGAGTGGGTGGGCAACGCGGACCTGGGTCGGTGCAGCCACCCAGTCAGCGGTGGCAGCGCGATAGGCCTGGTAATGAGCACTGTTGCGGTGTGCATCAATGGCCGCCGAGTCGACATACAGCTCGAACAGGTCGAAGGCCAGTTCGTCTGCTTCACGAACGAACAGGTCATAGCGCAGGTTGCCGGGCTCGGCGCGCGAGTGCTCCACCATCACCCGCAGGGCCTGTTCCACCGCGTCGCGGTGTTCGGGCTTGGGGAAAATAGTGGCGAAGATGCTGATAGGCATGACTGGACTCCAAGGTCGGTATCGGTCAGTGAGGCCATGCTATCGACTGCGCTATGATTCGATAATTCTAAAGATCTAATTTCAGCGATCCAAAATATGAATATCGCAAACAAGGACCTGAACCTGTTGCTGGTCTTCCAGATGCTCTATCAGGAACGTAACGCGTCCCTGGCCGCCGAGCGCATGGCGCTCAGCCAGCCGGCGCTGAGCCACAAGCTGAACAAGCTGCGCCATCAATTCGGCGACCCGCTGTTCGTCCGGGCGCCTCGCGGGCTGACACCGACACCTCGCGCCCATGAGCTGGCGCCTCAGGTTCAGCACTTGGTGGAGCAACTGGAGCTGTTCTACGAACGTTGCGACGGCGCGGACATGCTCACCCGCCCTGCCCGCCTGCACCTGTATAGCACCGACTATCTGGAGCAAACCCTGCTGCCCCGTCTGCTGCCGATACTGCGCAGCCAGGCCCCCAACCTGGTGCTGGTCACCCACAACACCCGTGGCCAGTTGCCGCGCGAAGCCCTGGAGAAAGGCACGTGCGACTTGGCCATCGCCGGATTCTTCACCGACCTGCCGGACACCTTCCACCAGCAGCGTCTGCTCGGCGAAGAGTTGGTGGTGCTGGCCGCAAGGAGCAACCCACACCTGACCGACGGCCTGGACCTGGAGGCGTTTCTGGCCTGCGAGCATGTGCTGACCACCCTCACCGGTGACCTCGATGGGCTAGTGGACCGCGCGCTGCGCGCCCAAGGCCATCGACGACGTGTGATTGCGGGGTTGTCGAGCTTTCTTGCCCCAGCCCGCCTGGTCAGTGGCACCGACCTGCTGCTCACCTGCCTGCGTTCGCTGGCCGAAGATGCGGCGGCACGGGACCCGGAGCTTGCGGTATACCCGCTGCCCCTGGCGCTACCGAGGGTCGAATTGATGCAGATCTGGCACGAGCGCACGCACGCCGATCCATTGCGCAGGTGGTTTCGCCAAAAAGTCTGGGAGGTGGCCAATCACGTGGAGTAGAAGCCGCCGGGAGGCGCAAGGCCACCCGGGGCATCGTGCACACTACGGCGCTGCGATTTCGGTCTGCCCTGCGTGGCTCGACGGCGGCGCCAACTGGAGCAACTCGTTGGTGTAGGCCCACTCCTGTTCGAGCTTGTCAGGATGATCGTTCAGGCGAATCCCGTAGGACGGAATGATCTGCCGGAACTTCTCCTGCCAGGGCACAGAGGCTGCCTTGTCCTTGAACACCTTGTGCAGCAGGTCGAGCATGATCGGCGGCGCGGTCGAGGCCCCCGGCGATGCGCCCAGCAAGCCAGCGATGCTGCCGTCCTTGGCCATCACCACTTCGGTGCCGAGCTTGAGGACCCCGCCCAGCTCCGGGTCCTTCTTGATGATCTGCACCCGCTGCCCCGCCTGCCACAGGCGCCAGTCCTCTTTCTTGGCGTGGGGGAAGTAGGTCTGCAGCGCCTCGAAGCGGTCATCGTCGGATTGCATCAATTGCCCGATCAGGTACTGCACCAGGTCGAATTCACGTACCCCGACGCGCACCATGGGCCAGGTGTTGTGCACGGACATGCTGGCGAACAGGTCCAGCAGCGAGCCCTCTTTTAGAAAACGCGTGGAGAAGGTGGCGAATGGGCCGAACAGGATCATGCGCTTGCCATCGAGCACGCGGGTATCCAGATGGGGTACCGACATGGGCGGCGCGCCGGTCGCGGCGATGCCGTAGGCCTTGGCCATGTGCCGCTGGGCGATGGCCGGGTTGTCGGTCACCAGGAACGAGCCGCCCACCGGGAAGCCCGCATAGTCCTTGGCTTCAGGGATGCCCGACTTTTGCAGCAGCGGCAAGGCGGCGCCGCCGGCGCCGATGAACAGGAACTTGGCGTCGGTGGCGGACGTGGTACCGTCCTTGAGGTTCTTGTATTCGACGTGCCAGGAGCCGTCATCGTTGCGGGTGATGTCCTGGACTTCGCTCGAGAGCTTCAGGTCGAAGTTCGGTCGGCCTTGCAGGTAGCCCACGTACTGGCGGGTGATCTCACCAAAATTGACGTCGGTGCCGATGGGGGTCCAGGTCACCGCGAGCTTCTGCGCGGGGTCACGGCCCTCCATCATCAACGGCACCCACTGCTTGATCTGTTCCGGGTCCTCCGAATACTGCATGGGCTTGAACAGGGGGCTGGCCTGCAGGGCCTCGTAGCGTTTTTTCAGAAACCGAATGTTGTCGTCACCCCACACGAAACTCATGTGCGGTGTGGTGTTGATGAACGAATGCGGGTCCTTGAGCACGCCCTGCTTGACCTGCCAGGCGAGGAACTGCCGGGTGATCTGGAACGACTCGTTGATCTCGATGGCCTTGGCGATGTCGATCTTGCCGTTCTTCTCCGGTGTGTAGTTGAGCTCTGCCAGCGCCGAGTGCCCGGTGCCTGCGTTGTTCCAGCCGTTGGAGCTTTCCTCGGCGACTTTGTCCAGGCGTTCGACCATTTCCATCGACCAACCCGGCTCCAGCTCATTCAGCCAGACCGCCAGGGTCGAACTCATGATCCCGCCCCCGACCAGCAGTACGTCGACCCGTTTGGTCTCGGCGGCCTGGGCACTGAGCATGCCGCACGTGAGGCCTACCAAGGCCCATCGCAACGTCTTCGTGGTGTTCATGTTTCCTCCTGCGAGACGTGATGCCTCGTTGTGTACTCCCTGTCGTGCGCAAGGCTCGTGCGGCGTATCTGTCTGCCGCCCCTGCGCCTGATCGGCCTCGCAAGCGAAGTCAGCCCTCTAGATAGTTAGCGCAACTTTCCCCAAGCCACCAGTTGGATTCATTCAGCCTGTCAAATGAATCTGAACATCCGGCCCTGGGGGTCGTCGGAAGTTTCACTGCTGTGACGGTTTGCATGGAGGTAGGAACGATGGCGAGCACCGTAGGCGATTTTCTGGTTGAGCGTTTGAGCCAATGGGGCGTGAAGCGGGTATTCGGCTATCCGGGCGATGGCATCAATGGCGTGTTCGGTGCACTGCGTCGGGCCGGTACGATCGAATTCGTGCAGTGCCGCCATGAAGAAATGGCGGCATTCATGGCCAGCGCCCATGCCAAGTTCACAGGTGAGCTTGGCGTGTGCATCGCAACGTCCGGGCCTGGCGCTTCGCACTTGCTGACAGGCCTGTATGACGCCCGCCTGGACCACATGCCGGTGTTGGCCATCGTCGGCCAGCAGGCCCGCACCGCGCTGGGTGGGCATTACCAGCAGGAGCTGGATCTGGTCTCGATGTTCAAGGACGTGGCCGGTGCATTCGTCCAGCAGGCCACGGCCCCGGCCCAAGTGCGCCATTTGCTGGATCGCGCCGTACGCACGGCGCAGGGCGAACGCCGGGTCACCGCATTGGTGCTGCCCAACGATCTGCAGGAAATGCCCTACGAGTCGCCTGCACGGGCCCATGGCACCTTGCATTCGGGCACAGGCTTCAACCCACCGAGGATCGTGCCCCACCCCGACGCATTGCAGCAGGCTGCGCAGATACTCAACGCCGGCAAGAAAGTCGCGATCCTGGTGGGGGCCGGCGCGCTGCAGGCCCGTGAGCAGGTGAGCGCAATCGCCGAAAAGCTCGGTGCAGGCGTCGCCAAGGCCCTGCTGGGCAAGGCCGTATTGCCCGATGACCTGCCTTGGGTCACCGGTTGCATCGGTCTGTTGGGTACCGAACCCAGCCTGAAGCTGATGAACGAATGCGACACGCTGCTGATAATCGGTTCAGGCTTCCCCTACGCCGAGTTCCTACCAGAGGAAGGTCAGGCCCGCGGCGTACAGATCGACATCGCTGCCGACATGCTCGGCCTGCGCTATCCCATGGAAGTGAACTTGATGGGCGATGCCGCACAGACGCTGGACGCCCTGCTACCGCTGATCGAGCATAAGACCCGCCGCAGTTGGCGAACCAAGGTCGAAGGTTGGCGCAAGGCGTGGGACAAGAAGCTGACGCAACGCGCCCTGAGCAAGGCTGCGCCGATCAATCCGCAGCGGGTCGTCCATGAACTCTCGCCTCGCCTGCCGGACGCCGCCATCATCACGTGCGACTCGGGCTCCTGCGCCAACTGGTTCGCCCGCGACCTGCGGATCCGCCCGGGTATGGAATGTTCGTTGTCCGGGGGCTTGGCTTCGATGGGCGCGGCAGTGCCCTACGCCATCGCAGCCAAGTTCGCTCACCCCGAGCGCTGCGTGGTGGCCCTGGTAGGCGACGGTGCCATGCAGATGAACAACATGGCCGAACTGATCACCGTGGCCAAGTACTGGCGACAATGGGGCAACGGACGTTGGATTTGTGCGGTGTTCAACAATCAGGATCTCAACCAGGTCACCTGGGAGCAGCGGGTGATGGAGGGAGACCCCAAGTTTGCCGCCAGCCAGGACATTCCTGACGTGCCCTACCACCTGTTCGCCCTCTCGATCGGTCTGAAGGGCCTGTATGTCGAACGCGAGCAGGACGTGGCCGACGCCTGGGAGCAGGCCTTGGCCAGCGAGGTGCCCGTGGTCATCGATTTTCGTACCGACCCCGATGTCCCGCCGCTGCCGCCGCACATCACCCTGGAGCAGGCGAAGAAGTTCGCCGGCGCCCTGCTGCAAGGCGACCCGGACCAAGCCGGCATCCTGCGCCAAACCGCGCGCCAGCTGATCAGCGGGCTATTGCCAGGGCACGGCAAAGCATGATGCCGCTAACCTTTGAGCGCCGCCTCGATCCCGGCGATGTCGATCTTGCCCATCCGCATCATGGCGTCGAATGCGCGCTTGGCGGCGGCCCGGTCTGGGTTGTCCATGGCCTCGAGCAGCACCCGGGGCGAGATCTGCCACGAGATGCCCCACTTGTCCTTGCACCAGCCGCAGACGCTTTCCTGGCCGCCGTTGCCGACGATGGCCTGCCACAGACGGTCGGTCTCGGCCTGATCCTGCGTGCAGATCTGGAACGAAAATGCCTCGCTGTGCTTGAACGCGGTCCCCCCGTTCAGGCCGACGCAGGGAATACCGGCCACGGTGAACTCGACAGTGATGACATCGCCGGCCCTGCCCGACGGGTAGTCGCCCGGTGCGTGATGCACTGCCCCTACTGCGCTGTCGGGGAAGGTCTTGGCGTAAAAAGTCGCCGCCTCCAGGGCATCCTCGTCGAACCAGAGGCAGATGGTGTTTTTGCTGGGCATTGGAGTCTCCACGATCACATCGCAAAGGTTAGAGTCTAGACCTTCACCCCTGGCAGGCGATGGCCTGGGCAAGCGCTTCGTCGGTTGCAGACGCTTGCGGATGGGCCAGGCGATAGTCGCGCAGTCAGAGCGTGGTTCACGGTGGTTTCCTACATAATTGAAACGGTATTTGGCCTAGTCTCGAGCGCTTGGCGCTGCTTCACCAGCATCGGCTGCACAACGAGCCGGCGCAGCACAACTCAAGGTAGCCGCGCTTGTCGAAGCTTCTTTATTCACGAGATAGACGACACACCATGCATTTCGACCTGATCCAAAGTCTCAACCTGGCCGGCAAGGCCGATGTTCCCAATGACGACCGTATTGGCTGTGCAAGCCGTCATGCTTGGGTCATCGACGGCGCAACCGATCTGGGCCCGCCTGGTCTGCTGGGTGAACAAGGGGGCGCGGCCTGGTTGGCAGCGGCAGCGCAGGCTGCCTTTGTCAGCGCAAGCGGGCCGTTGCAGAGCCTGTGCGAACAGGTGTTCGCTACCGTGGCCGCAGCCTACGAACGAGACCGCCGACGTGAGCCGGTCGCCGGCTGGGAGCTGCCCCGCGCGGCCTTTGCGGCGGTGGCGCTGGAAGATGACGAAGTAGTCTGCGCCCATCTGGCGGACTGCGTCGTACTTCACCGCAGCGAGCACGGCATGGCCTTCCTGACACCTGAGCCGGACCGCGAAACCGAGCGCGCCGAGGCGCTCGCCCTGGGCCCTGGCACCGGCGCCCATGGCGTGCGCACCCCTGCCGTGCAGGCAGATCGGCGCATCGCCCGGGAGCGTCCCAAGGCCGTGCTCAGCGTCGATGCCGAAGTGGCCAGGGCTGGTACCGTATACACCCGCGCACCGGTAAGGCGCGGCGACGACCTGGTGCTGATGAGCGATGGTTTCGCGGCCCTGTTCGATACCTACCGGGCCTGCACGCCCCACACCTTCATGACCCAGCTGCGCGAGCAGGGCCTGGCAGAACTTGCGCTGCGACTACGGCAGATCGAGCGCGACGATGCCGCCTGCGTTCGTTATCCACGGTTCAAAATGAGCGACGACGCATCGGCGCTCTGGTTGCGGGTGGGCTGAAGAAGAAAAACGCCGGGCCGATGCGGTTCCGATGCCAAGACGACCCTTCGCTATGCCTTAGGCTGGGTGCGATCGACCAGGCGGATGCTGTCACGCCCGCCTCGCTTGGATTCGTAGAGTGCAACGTCACCCTGTTCGATCAGTGCCGCCAGGCTGGCAGGCGCCCGATCGAACAGGTTGACGCCGATGCTGAGGGTGACCGCCGCAGGCGTAGGGAACGTCTGCGCGGTCATCCGATGGAACTGCTCGCGCAAAGCGCTCCCCAACCCTTCGACTTTTTCACGGGTCGCGTTACCCAGCAGGATGACGAACTCATCGCCGCCCAACCGGGCGGCCAAGCCACTGGCGGGGGTCGAGGCGCGAATCATCTCGCCCAATGCAACCAGCAGGCGATCACCGGCAGTATGGCCATGCAGGTCGTTGACCATCTTGAAGTTGTCGATGTCGATCAGCAAAAGCGCACCGGGGCGGTCCGTTGCCACGTCATCCAGCAGACGCGGGGCGCGTGCCTCCAAGGCGCGCCGGTTATACAGGGCGGTCAAGGGATCGCGCGCCGCCAGCCGGGCGATCTGCCGTTCGCGTCGGTGGCGCTCGGTGCCAGTCATGGACAAGGCGATGAGCATGATCGCCATCGTGCCCTCGACCAGCGACACCTGGATGATCGCGCCACGCAA
This sequence comes from Pseudomonas guariconensis, assembly GCF_900102675.1. GTDB lineage: Bacteria > Pseudomonadota > Gammaproteobacteria > Pseudomonadales > Pseudomonadaceae > Aquipseudomonas > Aquipseudomonas guariconensis. The sequence continues at coordinate 370,392 of NZ_FMYX01000005.1, read as the reverse complement.
GGCCGCCAGATCGATCAGCGTCCCAGGCACCAACGGCGGAATCATCTTGGCCAGGTAGAAGATGCCGTGGGCCAGCAGCACATAACGCAGCTGCACCGCCCCCACGCGCAACGACTTGCCATGGGGCCGCAGCAGCACGCAGGCCCACAGGGTGGGCAAGGCCACCAGCAGCGAGTTGGCCAGCAACATCACCTTCGACCACTGCGGGCTTTCAGGCAGCAGCAACAGCATCAGCCAGACAACGGGCAACAGGTACCAGCCACGGGAAAGCCGCATCTCGGTAAACCGCGCCACACCCACGAGAAAGAACCAATGCGCCAACACCAGCAAGCCATTGGCGAACCACACCCCGACGAGCATCAGCCCACTGACGCGCAACAATGCCAAGGTCGACCCCACACTGATGGTGGCGAACCCAGCGGCCCAGAACAGCAGCGAGGTGGCACGCACGGTGCGCCACTCGACCGCCAGGTACAAAGCAGCCGCAGCCGCGAGGGCAATGCTGATGGTCAACATCGTGAGGGGGTCTAGAGCCATGAGCGGACAGGCCTGAGCGATCGTATTGAAGGGCGTGGATTGTAAGCGTTCGGATGCACTTTTAGCAGGTCGCTACCGACTGGAGGGTCTTTTCAAAAGCGCCTCGCGGGCGGCGAAACATCAACATGTCAGTCGCCGATCCGGTGGGCTCACGCCGTCGAGAGATAGCTGACCAATTGCCGACCATGAGAACTCAGGCGCTCCCAGTCACGAAAACAGATACGCAGCTCCAGGGTGGCCCAGCGCTCCTCCAGCATCACCCTGCGAACCGCCAGCTCCTGCTCGGCGCGCACAGCGGCGGTTTCCGGCAGCATGGCGATACCCGCGCGCTGGGCCACCAATTGAGCGATGGCCTCGAAGCTCGGCGCACGCACACGCACCTTCAACGGCATGGCCAGATTCATCGCCAGCTCCTCGACGAAGCGCTGCATCGCCCGCTCTGCCGGCAGACACACAAACGGGTAACCCAGGGCATCAACCAAGCGCAATTGTTCGCGACCGGCCAAGGGATGATCCACTGGTACCAGCATTACCAGGCGCTCGTTGCGAAACGGCAGCGAGACGATGCCTTCGTCGATCAGGTTGCCGTCATACACCCCTAACTCGCATTCACCGGCCAGCACCACGCGCAATACATCGATGCTCTTGTGCTCGACCAGTTGCAGGTCGACCTCAGGGTAGTCGGCCAGAAACGGTCCGAGCACCGCCGGCAACAGCGTGCTGTTGCTGACGGTGGAAGCCGCCAGGTGCAGCGTGATGCGCCGCTGCCCTGCCAACTCCTTCAAGGTGTCCTGCAGCTTTTGCGCCTCCCCCAGCACACCACGGGCCGCCTCCAGTACCAGCCGGCCAGCGGGGGTCAGTTGCATGCCATCAGCCTTGCGAACGAACAGGGCAAAGCCACAGCGAGACTCGAACAGGCGCAGGCGGGTGCTGGCGGCGGACACCGCCACCGGAATGGTCGCCGCCGCCTTGCTCAGGCTGCCGGTAACGGCAATGGCGGCAAACAGGCGCAGATCGGGCAAGTCGAAGTGCATCCTTGTGCGTTCTCCAAAAGCGAAAGCCATGTTCGAGAAAAAGCGATTCTAGCCACAACCCGTTCTGTACAGAATAAGTCCTGCCTTCAATTGCCTGGACTTTGCCATGACGCGTTTGCACCTTCGCCTTCAGACTGCGATCCACAACGGCGGTGGATATGCCGTGCTGGCGGCCTTGGGATTCAGCTTCAAGGCCATCTTCGTCAAGCTGGCCTATGCCGCAGGTCCGGTGGACGCCATCACCCTGTTGGCCATGCGCATGGGGTTGGCACTGCCGCTGTTCGCCTGGCTGACCTGGCTCAGCCGTGGCCAGTCCGCTGCGAAGCTGGGGCTTGGGGACGGCCTGCGCGTGGCCGGGCTCGGGTTGCTGGGCTACTACCTGGCGAGCCTGTTCGACTTCTATGGTCTGCAGTACATCAGCGCCGGCCTCGAGCGGCTGATCCTGTTCACTTATCCCACGCTCGTGCTGGTGTTCCAGGCCATCGCCCTGCGCGAGCGCCCTACCCTGCGGACCCTGACGGCCATGGGCCTGTGTTACCTGGGCCTGGGCATCGCCTTCGTACACGATGTCAGTGTGGCCGGGGTCGGCGAGCAAGTGGTGCTGGGATCGTTGTGGGTGGTGGCCAGTGCGGTGAGCTACGCGCTCTATTACTCGGGTACCGGCATCATGCTCAAGCGCATGAGCTCGATGCGTCTGGCTGGGCTCTGCGGCATCGCCTCGTCATTGATGGTGCTGGCGCACTACCTGCTGGTGGCGGACATCGGCCAGCTGTGGCAGCAGCCACTGGCGATCTGGATACATGCGGGGCTGATGGCGGTGTTTTCCACGGTGTTGCCGATCTACTGGGTGGCCCTGGCGATCCAGCGCCTGGGCCCCACCCATACCGCAGCGGTGGGCAATCTGGGTCCGGTGCTGACGATGCTCGCGTCGTGGGCGATCCTCAGCGAGCAGATCTCGGGGTATCAGTTGGCGGGTCTGGCGCTGGTGTTGTACGGCGTGACACGCCTGAAGCCTGCGAAGAAACAGCAAGCTTCGACGCAGCCCAAGCAAGCCGAAGCGTAGGGGCATCTGCTCACGCAGGCAAGGCGCCAGGCCAACCGGCGCCTCGCTTGTATCGATCAGTCCTCGAGCGGCTTTGGCGGTGCCGCCGGTTTTGCCGGCTTGGCAGGCTTGCTGTCCTTGCCCTTGGACTTGGGCTCAGCAGGCGCGGAAGCCGCCACCGGCTCCGGCGCGCTCACAGCCTTCTCGCTGGCAGGTAGTTCGTCCACGGCCTTGATGATCACCTGCGGATCGATCTTCTCGCCGCTGTCGTCGTCCTTGAGCACATGCCGCTCGCCATCCTTGCCCACCAGGATCACCTTGGTGCCCTTGCTGGCGCCGAGCTTGAGTTCGCGAATCAACGCCATGGTGGTCTGCTGTTCGAGGTTCTTGTCCTCGCGCTTGCCCATCATGTTGGCAACGCTGTACAGCACCAGGCTGCGCTCTTTGAAGGCGGCTTGGGTAGCGGGGTCCTGGAGTGCCTCGTTCAACCCGCGCAAGGTCGGGTCGGCGCTGCTGGGTGCGATGATGACCAAGGGCCTTGCCTTGCCCAGTTCTTTGGCCAGCGGAGCATCGCTGTCCGCAGCGAACACAGGGCTTGCGAGGGCAAGCAGAGTGGCGAGGGTCAGTGACCGGACGAGCATGCGCATCTCCTTATTTCTCGATAACTCAAAGACTACAGATCATTGAGAAAGATCCGACGTGCGAGCCTAAACCACCTGACAAGTCAGGTGATAAGGCGAAAGGTAACTGGCCATTACCAGCAGCGCGTCGAACCAGGCTTGCGACCTCTGCAGAAACCGCGGGCCCCCGAACTGAGCATAGTCCAAAGCCCTCCAGCCAGCGCGGCACCTGCAGGCAATACTTGCATCAACGGACATCGATGCCGGCACCGGCCGGGGCCGTCCCCAGCACCCGGTTGGTCAATACACGCATCTCGTATCGCTCATCAGCTTTTTGCAGCTTCTGGATTTGTTTCATCTGATCTTCGATGTTTTCCACCTGTTGCAGAACCTGGGCCGATAAGGCCTGCGCCTGGGTGTCGCCCTGCGTCAACGCATCCCGCTGCGCCGTCAATTGCTCAAGCTGTCGGTGATGCCGTGCGTTGCCTTGGTCGAAGTGTCCTGGGTTTTCCGCCAACAGATGCTCACGCCAGAAATCCTGATCCACCATCCAGCTGGCCAGCGCTTCATGCTGTTCTGCGGCGCGAACCTGTGTACGGATCCGGTCGACCCGGGCCGGATCCAGATGGGCATACTCGGGAAACGCCATTTCGCCCGCCTCGATGGGTAAATCGAGTGATCCACGCAATGCCAGCTGATAGCCCAGCATTACCTCGACCTCATCTAGGGGGGTGCCGGCTTCAGCCTGGGCACGTAGGAAGCTCAAGATATGATCCTGGACCTGCGCCAGGCGCCACAGGCGCCGTCCGAGCCTAAGCAATGCCTGCGTCGTAGCGCCCTGCTCAGTGCCGGCCTGGGCCTTGGCCTGGACCGCCAACATCCGCACCTCCAGATTGTGAAACCGCAACGCCACACTGTCCTGGCAAGTCAGGTCATCGTCAGCATGGGTAAACAACTCTGTAAGCAAATCAGTCTGCTCGTGCATGTTTTTCAGCATGGTCAGCACACGCTGGGCCAATATCTGCGGTTGTTTCTGGAAATCCGCGGTATCGAGCAACCTGCGCAGAAGTGTCATGAGCCCAGCCGAGCCCTCGACCGCCTCGATCGAGTGCCACAGTTCGAGCAGCCGGTCCCGGTCAGCGCTCGCAACGGCATTGCTCCAGGCTATGGCATGGGTATTGGCTCCCCTGACGGACTGGAACGCCACGCGCAAGGCCTGTACATCGTCCTCGGCCAGCGGATTGCCCATCAACAGCACGCGATGCCTGAGCCACAAGGGGGCCTGATGGAACATCGGCGGTATCCGGGTGATTCGATTGTCGCTCAGGTCCGCATAGTCCAGCTCCGTGCACTCTAGCAATCCCGGAGGCAGCACATCGATGAAAGTGTTGCGCAGCAGCAGTCGCCTGAGCCTGGAAAATCCGCTGACGGAAAACACCAGCCCCAGAGGGTTGTGCGAAAGATTGATGTATTCCAGGCGTGAGCAGCGAGTCAGCTCAGAGGCTTGGCTGTCATCCAGGACGATTTGGTTGTCGTACAGGTTCAGTTCACGCAGGCGCGGCAGTTGATGCAGGCGTGCCGGCAGTCGAGACAGTCGGTTGCCGCTGACCCGCAGCGTCCGGAGGTTGGGAAACGCCTGCAGGAAATAGTCCGGCACATGCGCCAAGTCCATATCCAGAATCGCCAGCTCAGAAACATGGGAGAAGCTGCGGGTAGGCAGAGGGGGCAAGAATCCTGGTCTCAGGCCGTTAAGTTCCAAGCGATAGTCGATCGCCAACGAATTGAGCTGCGAAGGCTCGTCGATGACTCGCTGCCAGCACGCCAGCAATTGTCCCGTGACCCGCCTGCGGTCTGACCTTTCCAACAGCGCAGTGGTGGCTGTGAGCCAAGTATTGAGCGATTGTTCCAGGGTCTTGAGTTCGTGACGAAGCTGACGCAGTTCCTGCGCCATGTCCCTGCCGGTACGCTGCATTTTCACTTGCCAGGCGCTGACCTGGGCGTCGGAGTAAGTGGGATAGATCCGCCGCAGTTCCGCCTGGATCATCCAGGGCCCTCCTCGGCTCCGGCTGCTACCGGACAGGCGCCCACTCAAGGGATAACCGAGCCGGCCATCGTCCTGGCGCAGCGGGGCCAGCCAGCGGTCCTTGCCTTGCCCTTTGTTCAACAGCTCCCCGACCTCGCTGGGGCGTTCGATCGCCTGGCGGGCCAGCAGCACGCGCAGGTTGTGGGCAAAGGGATCGGCAATGCCCATGGCCGCTTGCTGGCCTTTATAGGCGGTGGCCATCGCGTCGAACAACTCATGCGGCTCACTTAACAGGTTCGTTTTGGGATCGACGACCAGGAACTTACCCTCGACGTGTATCAGATCGCAGGCGGTGGCCCCCTGCTCGCTCGCAACGAGCAAGAGGCCGCTCGCACTGCCCTCGAACAAACGCCAGCGGATACCCGTGGCAGCACCGGGCAAATAGCGCAGCATGCCGATGGCGACCCGGGCCACATCAGCGTTTTGCGGCGTGTCCAGGTGCAGCGCTTCATACACGCGTGTCACACGCATGTTTTGTACATACGCTCTGGACGATTCCGCCAATTGCAGCGGCACCCGTCCACTGTCGAGTAAGCGTTGCCGGTCCGTAGTCGTCGCCGCGTCCACCAACCCCTGCGCAGCACGCCAATGCAGACTGGGAAACACCCGACGCAACATCGTGCTGGCGAGGTTCTCGCCGTTGGGCATGTGTTCGTAGAGATCCTGCAGCAACTCGCGCCGAGCCTTCCATGCCACCTCGGCCAATGCCTGGTCAGGCAGCCCGCCAGCTCCGGGAAGACGTTGGGCGCCTTGCAATGCGAAGGCATCCTCCACCTGTTTGCCCGAGCGCAAGCGCTCGACCATGTCGCGGATGCGCAAGTCCAGGTGGGCACGGACCGTGCTGTCCAGCAACCCGGAAGCCGGCGCGCGACCATACACGTGCAACCCCCGCAGATCATCCGCCTTTAGCCCGTGGAAACTCAGGACCAGATCGATCCGCTCGTCATCCAGCTCGCGAAAGTGCCCACCCAATCGACGGAACAAGTAATGGACGTCTTCCCACTGGGCCGGCTGCTCGAACCACAACCGCCAGGCACCCGCACCGTTGTGTCTCAACAACGGCCCATGCCCAGCCTGCGGCAGCAGTTGCCATTGCCCGTCCTGGGTTCGCTGACGCACGCGGTAGTAGTGTCCGTCCATCTCGATCCAGGCCTGCTCCCCCAACCGGAAGACCCCGGCTGTATCGCTCGTCGCGCCAGACGGTGGCACGTCACTGCGAAAGGCCTTGACGTCCGCAGCCCACAGCTTTGCCGAACCGTCTTCCAGATAGGCCGGCAGCAGGTTGTCCATGATGCTCGAGCGCGCCGAGAGGGCCTCTACCCCAGCGACCGCCGCGGTGGTGGCGCCGGCCACCGACACCGCGGTAACGACATTGAGTAGGTGCTTGCATGCCTGGCGGGTGTGGTTGTCTTGCCAGGCCTCGATGCCGTGGTAGACCTCAGTGAGCGTTTCCCAGGCGCTGACGGCCAAAAGCACCTCGCCAAGCACCGGCACAAATAGGCCTGCGGCGGACAACAATGCCTGGCCATCGGCAGCGAGGCGCTCGTCGTATTCGCGCTGCAGGGTGCGGTCCAGTTCTTCAACCGGCGCCACGAGCACCTTCGCGTCATCTTTTATCTGCTCGATACGCGCATGGGCCAGGCGTTGAAAAAACGGCGTGCCATAGGGCATGAGGCTTTCATCCAGGCTGATGTTGGCCCAGATGACCAAGTCTTTGTACGCGGGGATCACGATTGAATAGAACGCATGACTGTCGCGTCTGCGCACGAAGCGGCGAAAGAATGTCTGGTACGCCTGGCTGCGTAGGCGCCTACCCAGTTCGTTGGCGAGCTTGCGAAGGCTGGAGAACGCGCTCCAGGCCCCGTTTGGATCGCCAGGCACATAGAGCAGCAACCTTCCGTCGTTGTGCGACTCATCGATGACTACGATCTGCTGCAGGTCGCAGTCCAGCAGACGCAGACGTTGCGCTGTCACGGTCGAAGCCTTGTTTTGCGCGCCCTCTTTCGCGCAGAGTTCGGCAATCGTCTCGAGCTCACGCTCGCTCAGTCCAGCGCGGTCACGGGCCTGGTAGGCATCAAACAGCATGGCATGGCGGCTCCAGTCAGCCAGCAAGCATGGGACGGTCCATGCCGGTTTGTCGTCTGTCACAGGTCCGCTCAAAACCTCGGCCAGATGCGCTTGGTACGCGCTGCCAAGATCGAGTTCACGACACAGCTTGGCAAACTCGGTTGCAGACGGCGCCTTGATCCTGCCCTGCCTGGCGCTGGACAAGCGATTGCCGCGCGGTTGCCCGCCCGCTACGGCTTCCTCAGCGGTGAAGTTGCGTACTGCCACCTCCAGAAGCGAACGCTGGTCGTACTGCTGCTTGGTCAGGTGGACGCCAACGGGCTGGGCATTGATCACAGGCTCCGGGTACCCGCCGATAAAGCTCCACTGATGAAGATTGAACTGAGCCGAATAGCGCGCTCGCAATGCAGCCTGCAGCTTGGATTTGATAAAGCCGTCCAGCGCCTCGATGCGCCCCAGCACGTGTTTGAGATGCGAACGCAGCACCACGCTTTCGTCCATCGCATCTGCAAACCGAGCCCGTTGCTGCGGCGTCGCCGACTTCATCCACAGCGGCAGGCGTTCGGCGATGAAGCCATCCTGATAGGCACGCTCCGCTGCCAGCTGCGTTGCTTCGTTCACTTGCGGTTCATTGCGCTCGCCGCCCATGTCCATCTCCTGGTTGACTGGAGCGACGAGGCTAGGCGCCTGGCTTGGCGAAGGAACGCTAGATAGCTACCACCTCAAAACAACTGCAGTTGCCGACCGGTCAATGTGCCGAAGTCATCACCGACGAAAGGCAGGATCGCGTCGGCCACTGGCTGCAACTGACGCGACAGGTAATGCTCGTGATCGATCGGAGACTGCTGGTTTTCCAACGGCTCGGGACCGGCCGTGGTGATGACGTAGCTGATCCAGCCGCCGTTCTGGTACTGCTGCGCTCGCCCCAGGCGGCTGTTGTACTCATCGGCCAAGCGCGCGGCGCGCACATGCGGGGGCACGTTGCGTTGGTAGTCGGCCAGAGGACGCCTCAGGCGCTTGCGATAGACCAACAAGTCATCCTGCTCACCGGCCAAAGTGCGTCGCACGAAATCGCACACATAGTCCCGATAGGGCTGGCCGCGGAAAATACGTCCATACAGCTCCTGCTGGAACTGCCGGGCCAGCGGTGACCAGTCGGTGCGCACCGACTCCAGCCCCTTGTAGACCATCTCCTCCTGGCCCTCGGCGCGGCGGACCAGGCCGGCGTAGCGCTTCTTGCTGCCCTCGTCGGTACCGCGGATGGTCGGCATGAGAAAGCGTCGATAGTGGGTTTCGAACTGCAGCTCCAAGGCGCTGTCCAGGCCCATGGTTGTCTCAAGGTGCTGGCGCCACCACTGGTTGACCTCGTTTACCAGCTCACGGCCAATACGCGCGGCGGCCTCTTCGCTGTGCGCCCCTTTGAGCCAGACGAATGTGGAGTCGGTGTCGCCATAGATCACATCGAAGCCACGGGCTTCGATCAGCGCCCGGGTCTGACGCATGATCTGATGACCGCGCATGGTGATCGACGATGCCAACCGGGGGTCGAAGAACCGGCAGCCACTGGAACCCAGCACGCCATAGAAGGCGTTCATGATGATCTTCAGTGCTTGGGACAACGGCGCATTGCCTGCGCGCTTGGCCGCCTCCCTGCCCTGCCAGACCCGCTCGACGATCGCCGGCAGGCTGTGCCGGGTACGGGAGAACCGGGCCCCGCGAAATCCCTCCACCGAATGCGCATCGTCCGGCTGGGCCAGGCCTTCGACCAGCCCCACCGGATCGATCAGGAAGGTACGAATGATCGAGGGATACAGACTCTTGTAATCGAGCACCAGCACCGAATCGTACAACCCAGGGCGCGAATCCATGACAAAGCCGCCGGGGCTGGCTTCGTCCGGGCGGCTGCCCAGGTTCGGCGCGACATACCCCAGCCGGTGCATGGGCGGGATGTACAAATGACAGAACGCTGCCACCGAACCACCGCTGCGATCGACCGGCAGGCCCGTGACTGTGGCGCGTTCCAGGAGAAACTCCAGCAGACGGGTATGGGCGAAAATGCGCGTGACCAGTTCGCAGTCCTTGAGGTTGTAGCGCGCCAGCGCAGGCTTGTCCTCGGCGAACATGCGGTTGATTTCGTCCATGCGCTGGTAGGGCGAGTCGATGGCCTTGCCCTCGCCCAGCAGGGTCTGGGCGACACTCTCGAGACTGAACGACGGAAAGCTCCAGGTGGCCGAGCGCAGTGATTCGATGCCGTCGATCAACAGCCGGCCTGGGGCATCGGCGAACACGTGGTTGCGGCTGCCATGGGCGCGCAAAGTCAGCGGCGCACCGTTGCGTCCCAGGGTCAGTGGCACCTGCAGACGCGCGGCATGCTCATGCAGCAGGCGTAGGTCGAATTGCACCAGGCTCCACCCGATGATCGCGTCCGGGTCATGGCGTGCGAACCACTGGTTGAGGCGCTCAAGCAACTGGGCGCGGTCCTCGCAGTATTCGAGGTCGAAATCCACTTCGCGGGTATCGCCGTTGGCCGGCCCCAGCATATAGACCTGCCGCTGGCCGCAGCCTTCCAGGGCGATACTGTAGAGTTCGCCGCGCTCGCTGGTCTCGATGTCCAACGACACCAGGCGCAACGCAGGGCGGTAGTCAGGGTTTGGTTTGAGATGGGCATCGCAGATCACGCCCTGGGCATCGGCTTGACCGCTGAACAGCACCGGCGCGGTGATGAAACGCTCCATCAGGTAGCGCTCCGGTGGGCGGATGTCAGCCTCGAAAACCTCGATGCCGGCGCTGCGCAGGCGCTGCTCAAGTTGCATCAATTGACGGTGCTGCCGGCAATACAGGCCCAATACCGGACGCTGTTCGAAGTCGCGCAAGCCAAGCGGGCGCAGCTCGACCCCTTGCTCGTTCCCCAGCAACAGCCGCGCGTGCTCGCCTTGCCCGGCTGCGATGAACGCCACCGACACCTGCGGCGCCAGACGCAACTGCCGTGGGCCCTGGTCGGTGGCCAGCCAGAACTCCACGCAGGTGCCCTCGGGCGTGTCATGCCAATGGCGGGTGAGGACAAAGCCCTGCTGCAACTGCACCGCGTCGACCTCGATCATGTTCGTTGGCAAAGCGTCATTCTACCGCGCCGGGACGGGAGCGACTGTCTTGATTGCATGGGGCCATTCAATCCAGGGCGCGCCCGATCCGTGCGCTGGGCTTGTCATCAGCCGTAGAGGTAATCGATGTCCTTGTGAGCCAGTGGCGGCACCTGGCTGAGCAAGTAGTCCCGCAGGCGCTGCATGTGGCGCGCCTTGGGGCTGGACTTGAGCCACGTCATGTAATAGCCATCACCTGTGGCCACCGCGTGCTTGAACGGCGTCACCAGACGGCCCGCGGCCAGGTCGGCGCTGACCAGCACCAGGTCGACCACCGAGATGCCCAGGCCCTGCTGGGCCGCCGAAATACCTTGGTCGAGAGTGTCGAAAACCTGCCCCTGGTCGATGCTGATGTCCTGGGCGTCCATCCGCGCCAGCCAGCGCCGCCAGTCGCGCCGATCCGGCGAGGGGTGCAACAGGTCGCAATGCTGCAGCGCAGATAGCCCCGGCTCAGCGCCTTGAAGATACTCAGGATGGCACACCGGGATCAGCCACTCGTCGAACAGTTTCAGGCTCTCGACATCCGCGGCGAAGCGTCCATTGCCCAACAGGATGGCGCAGTCGTAGGGCTCGGAATAGAAGTCCACCGTGTCGATGTCCATCCAGACGCTCGACAACTGCACAGTGCAGCTATTGTCGATTTTCTTGAAGCCATCCAGCGCCTTGAGCAACCAGCGCACAGTGAGCGTCGAAGGCGCCTTCAGACGAAGGCCGTAGCGGTCCTGACGCAGTAAGGCGCAGGCGTTTTCGATGATCTTGAAACCCACCTTGAGCTCCTGGGCCAGCAACCGGCCATGCTCGGTCAGGCGCAGCTTGGGTCCGCGCCGCTCGAACAGGTCGCAGCCGAACATGGCCTCTAGGGTCTTGACGTGATGGCTTACCGCTCCCTGGGTCAAGGCCAACTCCTGGGCTGCTCGGGTGAAGGAGCCGTAGCGCGAGGCCACTTCGAAGGCGCGTAAGGCGTGGAGTGCTTGAATCCGTTCTGACATGGTCCTGCCCAAAGCATGAGTGAGACTAATAGTAGGTCATAGTTCCACACGTTTTACAACGTCGGAGGGTTCTCAGAAAATGCTGTTAAATCACAAATTTACAATGGAAACCGCATACATCTTGCTTAGATGTCACTGAATCTCTGGGGACACCATGTTTACGGGTTATGGAAATTGCTATCGCCTGGATGCGCTAGAGCTGGCCGCTGAACATATCCAAAAATGCCAACATTGGGCGTATCAAACCCTCGCACAGTTTCGTACTTTGCTCGGCCATCCCGACTTTCCCTGCCTGTTCGGCCGCAAGGCGGTCGCCGCCGGCACCTGCCATCTTGTCTTCGCGCGCGCGACGCAACTGGCGACAGACATTGCCCGAGGGCTCGCCGATTACGTGAGCATCCTCGAACCCATCCCGCTCAGGCAGCGCATCGGCAACCCCTTACTGGTGTTTCTCGAAACCGAGCCAGACAGCACGCTGGCCGAACAGCAGGCGCTGGCCTGGTCGGTGCTGCAACAAGTCCATGAACTGGACCCGCAACCCTGGCCTCGGACGCTACCCACAGACCCTCATGACAGCGGCTGGTCGTTCTGCTTCGCTGGCATGGCGCTGTTCATCAACATGAATTTCCCGGCCCACCGGCAAATGAAAAGCCGCAACCTGGGCGCGCACATCGCCTTCGTCATCAACCCGCGGGAGAGCTTCGACGAGGTCGCCAGCGCCGCCACCGAAAGCGGCCGTCGCATCCGTGCACGCATTCGCGAGCGGGTACGCCATTACAACGATGGCGTCGTACCCGATACCCTGGGCTTCTTCGGCCAGGAGGACAATTTCGAATGGCGCCAGTATCAACTCCAGGAACCGGGCTCGCTCAACCCTTCGCGCTGCCCATTCCATGCGCATGCAACACCTGAAACCCTGATCGAGAACTGACCGTGAACACCGCACTCACCGCCACCTATGCCCTCACCGTGCTGCTGCTGATCGCCACCCCTGGCCCAGTGGTGGCACTGATCGTCAATACCGCGGCTACCTCAGGCTCGCGCAAGGCGCTGTCGACCGCCATCGGCACCAATTGGGCTTCGCTTGTCCTGATCGCCGCCGCTGCCTGGATCATCATGACCAGCGCTGCGGTCGACAAGACCTGGCTCAGCGGCATGAGCCTGCTGGGCTGCCTGTTCATCGCCTACATCGCCATCACTACCCTTCGGGAAGCGCTGCAAGCGCCAGCCCTCGACGTGCCAGCGCAGGCCCCTGAACAGCCTGGACGCGGCGGGCTGCTCCAGGGGTTCATGGTGGGCATCTCCAACCCCAAGGACATCATCTTTTTCATTTCCTTCTTCCCGCAGTTCATCCAGATCACCGAATCGTTCGGCAAGAGCATGGTGGTGCTGTCGCTATTGTGGATTGCCATCGATTTCGCCGTGCTCAGCCTGTACATATTCGCCATCGGCAAGATCGCCTCGCAACGCAGCAACCGCATCATCACACTTGCCTCGGGCATTGCCCTGTTGCTGATCGCCCTTGCCGGACTGGCCTACAACATCAAGGAGCTGGCCGGCTGAACCGCGCCACCCTCGACCTCGCGTGCCAAAGGAGCGCCCATGAGACCGATCGACCATGACACGAACGTCCAGGGCAGCCCTCTTCCCCTGCAGCAGGACTATCAGCGCTTCCTGCTACTGGGCAGCCGTCGCGCACCGCATACCCTTTACATGCATGAACGAGGCTATCGCTCCGGCACCATCAACACCGACAGCCATGGCATGCGCTACAGCCATTGTGCCGACAGACGCTGCTCGGTGACCGAGCACAGCGGCGTCAAGCGGGTCAATCTGCTGGTAGGTGGTTCGACCACCCTGGGCATCGGCGCCAGCTCCGACAAACACACGATCGCCTCCTACCTGTCGGCGCTGACCGGCGAGGTCTGGCTGAGCCTGGCCGGCTGCGGCCTCAATGCCACTCAGGAACTGCTGATGTTCCTGACCCACCAACATCGCTTCACAGAGGTCGGCCACGTAGTCGTACTCAGCGGCCTGAACACCTTGGCACACGAGGCGTTGGGCGAAGTGCTGGCGGGCGATCACGAACAAGGGCACGCCCTGGCTTACCAGGACCTGCTCAACAGCTTCAACGAAGGCGTGCACACCGCCCATCCACCACCCGGCGAGTCGCTCTGGCGCCGCCTGGGCCAAGCCCTGGCGCCTCGCAGACAATCGCCGGCCCCCGCCTGGAAGCTGTCGCCCCCCGACAAACGCCTGGCACGCGCCGCCGACACCATCGGCCGCAGCCTGCAGCAGTGGGACCGCCTGCTGGGCGGTGGCTATGCCACCCTCACCTTCATCCTTCAGCCCCTGTTGCCCTGGTGCCGGGAGGCCATTCCACAGGGCGAGCAGCTCATGCTGCAGCACCTGCAACGCCAGCCGACGAACTTCGACCGCCTGCTGGCCGACGTCTTCGACAGCCAGTTGCACACGGACTTCTTTCGACGCATCAAGCAACAGGCCGCGCAGGTGCCCTGCTATGACATGAACTGCATGCTCAGCAGTTGCGCGATGTTCGACCAACCGTTGTTCGTCGACCGCCTGCATTTCAACGACTTGGGCAACAGTGCACTGGCCAAGGTGATCACCGCCAAGCTCGGGCTGGCCCAGGAAAAGCACGCCAATTATCGACCACCGCCCGTCAGGCTAGTCTGACAAAACAGGATTGGCCTTTCGGCAGGCAGCGTTGGGTGGCTAGAATACGGCGTCGTCGCTCTTGATTCGCTTGAGGTACATGCGTAACTGCCATGATGATCGAAGCCGTCCTGCCGTATCTGGCCCACCCTGGCCAGTCCGCCTGCGAGGCCTACCTGTGAACCGCGCCTTCTTCTGGTCGCCGTTGTTCATGGCCGTGCTGGCGCTCGACGCCCAAGCGCTGGAAGTACAGATCGACCCCCATGCCGATCTGCTCTACCGCCAGGCCCTGCCCCTCTTGGAGCAGGCCGACCTCCAGGACGACAGCCCCAGCCCACTGCGCACCTCGATTGGCAGCGACCCGGAACTCAGCCGCCAAGGCCAGGCCCTGGCGCGAACCCTACCCACCGCCGTGGCCTTGCTGAAAAAATCGGTGGCACTCAACCATCCGGTCGCCCAGTACCGCCTGGCGCTGTACTACATGACCTACCTGCCGACGGCGCAAATTCCGGATGCGGCCTGCCCGCTGCTCGAAGCCAGCCTGCAACAAGGATTCGCGCCACCCGCCCCGGCGATCGCGACCTGGTGCCCGCCTTACCACGCAAGCCCCGCCTACCGTCAGGCGCTGGAAGCGATCCCCAGCATGGCCACCCGTTATGCCGCCTATTACCCTCAGCCTGCGATACGGCTGGCCTGCAACCGCAGTCAACCCCAAGGCCTGGAAATGCAGTGGGGGCGCCAGCGGGACTACCAGGCGGAGGTGTATCGTCTGCTCGGCGACCTCGATCCTCAACAACGCCAGACCTTGCTGCAAAAGGCAGTGGACATCAATGGCTGCGCCGCAGCCCAACGACACCTGACCAGCAAACGCTAGACTCGCTTAGCAAGGGGCAGGCAGCAAGAATGTTCAAGCCATGCCCCATCCGCTCTGGCATGCTGGACTGCCTTGCCGATTCAAGTCACCACCATGCCCTGCAGCCCACCTGTCGCCCGCCAAGCATTCCTCCATGGCGCCATCGCCATCATGCCCTTATCCCTGGCCGTAGCCCCCTGGGGCCTGCTCGCCGGTTCCATGGCCATCGAGGCCAACCTCAGCGCCTGGGAGGGCCAAGGGCTGTCGGCCATCGTTTTCGCAGGGGCCGCGCAATTGGTAGCGATCGGCATGCTCAAGGGCGGTGCCAACCTGTTCTCGATCCTGCTCACAACCTTGTTGCTGACTTCCCAACATTTGCTCTACGGCCTGAGCATGCGTCCGGTGCTGTCCGGCCAGCCGCTGCGCTGGCGCCTGGGGCTGGGCTTTCTGCTCACCGATGAATTCTTTGCCCTGACCAGCCGCTACGACCAACAGCAGTTCAACCGCTGGTACGCCCTGGGCGTCGGCCTGACGTTCTATGTGGCCTGGAATCTGTTCACCCTGGCCGGCATCCTGCTAGGCCAGAACATTCCACACCTGGACCAGCTGGGCCTGGACTTTTCCATCGTCGCCACGTTCGTCGCGTTGATCGCACCGCTGGTGCGCAACCTGCCGACAGTGGTGTGCGTGGCGGTGTCGCTGTTGTGTTCGGTGCTGTTCAGCCACTGGCATTGGGAGACCGCTCTGGTCGCCGCCGGCCTGCTGGGCATGAGCGCCGGCTTCGCTTGCCAGAAACTCACCGGAGGCCGCTCATGACCTGGCTGCTGATCTTCGCCATGGGCCTTGTGGTGTTTCTTAACCGCTACGCTTTCCTGGAACCGCGCCTGCCCCTGCGCCTGAGCTCCAATGCCCGGCAATTCTTGGGCTTCGCCGTACCTGGCATGCTGACGGCCATCTGCGGGCCGATCATCTTCCTGCCTGGGCATCAACTGGACCTGAGCCTCACCAACCCCTACCTGCTCGGCTCACTGGTGGCCATCGCCCTGGTGCTGTTGACCCGCAGTGTGTTGCTGAGCATGCTGGTGAGCATGTTGATCTTCTTCCTCCTGCGCAGCTGGCTGGCATGAACACGCCCCCGCGCGAACAGACCCACCTCTGGCAAGCCCCGGCACTGGGCGATGTGGAAATGCTGCACGCGCGGTATTTCCAGCAACGCTTCGCCCCCCATGTGCATGAAGGCTACGTGTTCACTGTGATCGAGTCCGGCGCCCAACGATTCTGGCATCGTGGCAGCGAGCACCTGGCACCGGTGGGCAGCATGGTGCTGATCAACCCGGACGAGTTGCACACCGGCGCCACGGCACACGAGGCAGGCTGGCGCTATCGTGGCTTCTACCCCGAGCACGAACGGGTCACCGGCGTGCTCGACGAGCTGGAGCTGGGTCGCCATGGCATGCCGCACTTCAAGGACAGCGTGATCCAGGACCCCGCCTTGGCCGCCCTGTTCAGCGAGTTGCATCGGCTGTCGGAGTCCGACGCAAGCGCCTTGGAACAACAGACCGCCTGGCGCCAGGCAGTCCTGGCGCTGGTACAACGCCATGGCCACGGCGCCGAGGCGCCCGCCCCCGGCAACGAACCGCGCGCTGTGGCCCGCGCCCGCGAACTGCTCGAAAGCCAGCTGGCCGACCCACCGTCGCTCGAAGCCTTGGCCGCAGCGGTCAACCTCTCCCCCTTCCACTTCGCCCGGGTGTTCCGCCAGGCCACCGGCCTGCCACCCCACGCTTGGCTCAAGCAGCGCCGCCTGTCCCGCGCCCGAGAGCTGCTCAAGAGCGGCCTCCCCGCCTCAGAAGTCGCCTTCGCCCTGGGTTTTGCCGACCAGAGCCACCTCAGCAGGCAATTCAAGCAGGCCTATGGCGTGACGCCGGGGGCGTATCGGCAGGCGTGTCGGTTCGTTTAGCACCCGGTCACACAGTTCAAAAAGGCAGCTCCAATTGCAGGCGGGTCAATGCCTTGCGTCGCCCCCCAATAGCGCAACACAAGACGCACCGAGGTGTGTCGATTGAACCCTGGTGTAGAGCAGGCCGCCCAGCACGGTACCCGTGGCCAGCAGCGAGAAAACGTAGCCAACCGCCGCCTCCGAGGAGAACCACGCGCTCAAAACATTGTAAACAACATCTGCCCCACACCACTTCCTACAGACGCCTCGCACTCCGAACAAGACCCATATAGAGAGGATGAAGACCGTCTTACCCAAGCCGTGTATATATGCCATTCAATGGATAATGCAGTCGTTGTGCATCGCGCGAGACGTGAGGGTGATGCGCAGTGAGTACCTAGCCCCCACATCAGGCAGGAGCCCCACCCCCTGCTACACTGAAAGGGCTGAACGGAGGAACCTGCCATGTCCGATAGAGAGCTCACCACCCTCCTGACGCTGATGAACCAGCGCCAAGCCTGTCTGAGCAGTGCCTGCAAGGAGATTGCCGACTGGATCGACCGGCAGGGCGATGTGCCCGCGGCTGGCAAGATCCGCGCCAGCCTCAAGGCACTGGAGGCCGAAGACGCCCAGGTACGCAAGACCTTGACCTCGCTGACCATCGAGCGACCGTTGCCGAGGTTTCGTAGCTGAGCAGTATTTGTAATGTCGATCGGGGCGCTTTGGCGCCCCTTTTATGTAGCAAGGCCGCGCCCACACGGTGGGAGCGGCCTTGTGTCGCGTTGGGCTGCGCGGCAGCCCATGCCACCGATCAGTGCATGTGCGCGTGATCATGCCCGGCTTCAGCCCCCAGCGGGCGAACCGGTGCCTGGATTTCCAGGGTCTGCTTTGTTCCCTTGGCATCTTCGATGGTCAGGGTCAGCGGCACCTGCTCGCCTTCCTTGACCTGCTGGGTCAGGCCCATGAGCATCACGTGGTAGCCGTTAGGATCGAGGGAGACCGCTTTACCGGCGGGCAGGTCGACGGCCTTGACCTCCCCCATGCTCATCACGTCGCCCTTCATGCTCATCTCGTGGATCTGTACGGTCTTGGCGACCGGCGAGGCCACGCTGAGCAGCTTGCTGTCGGTGTCGGCAGTCAGCGTCATGAACGCGCCAGTGGACTGCTGGTGCGGCACGCTGGCGCGAACCCAGGCATCACTCACGGTGGTCTGGGCCAGGGCCGGCAAGGCCAGGCCCATCATGGCCAGAACGGCCAGCGCACGTTTGGCAGGTTGCAGTGAAACAGCCATTAGCAAATCTCCATCAGGGTGACCAGGTCTTCGGCGCATTCCTTGGCGGTCAGGGAATGGCCAAGACTCAAGCGCAGAGTGCCACGCGTGTCATAGACGTAGCTGGTGGACGAATGAGAGACGGTGTAGGTATCGCCGGCGGGGACCTTCTCGTAGAACACCTTGAATTCCTTGGCCACCTCGGCGATTTCCTCGGGGGTGCCGGTCAGGGCGGTGAACGACGGGTCGAAGGCCTTGACGTAGGCATCGAGCACTTCTGGGGTATCACGCTCCGGGTCCAGGGTGATGAGCACCACCTGGAACAGGTCGCGGTCGCGGCCCCTGAGCAACTTCCTGATTTGCGCCGCGCGCGCCATGGCGGTCGGGCAGACAGCCGGGCACTGGGTGAAGCCGAAGAAGATCATCGGCATGGAGCCATAGAAGCTCGACAGGGTGCGCTCGTTCCCTTGGGTGTCCTTCAGGCGGAATTTGCGCCCGAGGATTTCGTTGCTCATGTTCTTGCCGTACTTGAACTCGAGCCCCCGGGCCGGGTTGCAACCGGCCAGCAGGCCAAGCCCCAGAACGCCCATCCCGGCGACGACAGCACGCCGGGTCAGTAAATCAGTCATGGAACCATCCTTTATAGGGAAGGTGCCGGCCCCTGGGATGGGCCGACGAAAAAACCGAGGCATTCTGGCATGACACCCCAGGGGCATCCACCCGACGAAGGAGGGATCGGCCTGCAGCCCTTGAAATCCGGGCTGCGGCCTGTTGTCGCAGGGCTTGATTCCGTAACACTTTGTTGCTAAGTGCAACATCTTGCAAAGAGAACGCTGGATGAACCCACGCCAGGCAGCATGGATCAGTAGTAGGCGTTTTCCTTGTTGCTGTGGTCGGTCACGTCACGCACACCCTTGAGCTCCGGGATACGCTCGAGCAGGGTGCGCTCGATGCCGTCCTTGAGGGTGACGTCGGCCTGGCCGCAGCCTTGGCAGCCGCCGCCGAACTGCAACACGGCGATGCCGTCATCGACCACATCCACCAGGCTCACGGCGCCGCCGTGGCTGGCCAGTCCCGGGTTGATCTCGGTCTGCAGGTAATAGTTGATGCGCTCGTTGAGCGGGCTGTCCTCGTTGACCATCGGCACCTTGGCGTTGGGTGCCTTGATGGTGAGCTGACCACCCATGCGATCGGTGGCGTAGTCGACCAGCGCGTCCTCCAGGAACGGCTCGCTGACCGCATCGATGTACGCGGTGAAGCTCTTCAGGCCCACGGCCGTGTCGTCGGGCTTCTCCTCGCCTGGTTTGCAGTAGGCAATGCAGGTTTCAGCGTACTGGGTACCCGGCTGGGTGATGAAAATGCGGATGCCGATGCCCGGGGTGTTCTGCTTGGACAGCAGATCGGCCAGGTAATCATGGGCGGCGTCGGTAATGGTTATAGCGCTCATGGAAGTTCCTCACAGACTTGTCGGCAAGTGTACGCCAACCTGGCCCCCGAACAAAGTCCTAGTATTTGACTCGGGAAAGCGCCAGCACCTGGGCTGGCTCCCTGTCTTCACGCAACCAGGCCTGCATACGCCGGTACAGGCCGCGCTCCAGCCAGTGGAAGCTGAGCCACGACATTAGTCCAATGGACAGCACGCAGACGGCAAACACCGCATAGGGATTCAAGCCCAGGCGCTGACTGGCGAACCAGCCGCCATAGAGCACCAGCACGTGAATCAAGTACACCGAATAGGAGCAGTCGCCCAGTGCCTTGAGCACCCGGTTGCCATGGAAATACGGCTCCAGTGCGACAAACGCCAACACTACCAACGCACTCGGCACGCCCCAGTGCAGCAGGCGCACGGAGGCATCCAGCTGATACAAGGCATACCCCGCCAACCCCAGTACCATCAGCGGCAACCACAGCCCTTCGCGCACCAGCCCGCGGCGGTACAGCACGCCAATGCCGATGCCCAGCAAGAACTCGTAGATGATGCCGTTGCTGTAGAAGCGGCTCAGTACGCCCATGCGTCCAAGCACCTCACTGACCATCAACAGAGCTGCGCTCACCAGCAACAGATGGTGTCGCCGTCGCACCAGGAAGGCCAGGCCGAACAACAGGTAGAAGAACATCTCGAAGTTCAGCGTCCAGCCGACGTTGAGTGTCGGATACAAGCCGTAGCCGCCGGGGTTCTCCGCCGGGATGAACAACAGTGACAGCAGCAGATGCTGCCCGTCGAACACTTGGTGCGGCATCCAGCGACTGGCCACCAGCAACAGCAAGGCCATCAGCAATGTGTAGAACCAATAGGCAGGAACGATGCGCAGCACCCGATTGAGCAGGAACTGCCCGGGCGCGATAGGTTTGTCGCGGGTCGAGAGGTATATCACCAGCCCGCTGATGACGAAGAAGATATCCACGCCCACGGCGCCTCGTTCGGCGAGCAGTCGGCCGATCGGCCCGGTAGCGTGGAAGTCGAAGAAGATCTGCATGAAGTGGTGGCAGACCACCACCCAGGCGGCGAATGCCCGGAGAGCCTGAAGCGAATACAGCATGCCGGTTCCTGCGGTTTTCGGTGCATTGAGGCCCCGATCGAACGCAGCGGCGCGCACTGCGCGCTCGTCGAAGCTAAACCCGCTTGCGCACGGCTTGCGGCGAAACCGTGGGAGCGGGTTTACCCGCCAAGGGCTGCCACGCAGCCCCCGCGATGGATCAGGACCACCCGGCAGGTCCGACCGCAACGTATCCGAAAAGGTCAGCCCGACCCGATCAAAGGTTCTCGTAGCGGTTCATGTCCAGCACACCCGCTTCCACAGGCTCGGTCTCCTTGATGAACGTGTTCAGGTCATGGAAGTAGCGCCAGAACTCAGGGTGGCTGCGGCGCACGCCCCAGCGCATGACGATCCGCTCGAACTTGGCCGTATCGTCGCGGGCAGCCTCCATGTCCTCGACGAACTCCGGTACATCCTGGGTCGGGATGTTGAAGATGAAGTTCGGGTAGCTGCTGAGCACGCCCGGGTACAGGGTCAGCGTGTCCAGGCCTGGCTGGTAGCGATAGGCCTCGCCGAGCAGGAAGGCGACGTTGCTGTGGGCGCGGTTGCGCAACAGGCTGTAGACCTGGCGCTGGCCGCCCTGCCCTTCGATGCGCAGCAGGGTCGCCTCGGGCAACTGGTTGATCACCTTGAGCCCGGCAGCCGGGCGCGAGACCAGGCGGCTAAGACTCTGCTCGGCATCTTGGAACTCGGCGCTCATCTGCGGACGCGAGCAATGGGCACCAGTGCAGCGGTTGATCGGATCGGGCGCCGCGTTGAGGCTACCAGTGCGTTGCAGCAATTTGAGGCCGAAATCACGCTTGGGATTTGCCTCGTCCAGCTTCAGCGCACTTGGTGTACTGGTGTCGATGTCCTCGTAGTCGAGCCACATCTTTACCTTGCCGCTGTTCTGGTACCAGTCGCTCAGGATCGCGCCGCGCTGGTCGGCCGGCATCAGGCGCAGGAAGTTGATCTCGGCACCATTGCGGATCAGGTCGAAGTACAGGCGGGTCTGCAACTGGTGCGAGACGTTGCCGAATACATCGAAGTTCACCGCCAATTGATAGTAGGTGCGCTCGAACAGCGGGTAGTCGAACAACCAGGTGGTCAGCGGCACGTCGCCGATCAGGCCCTTGCTCACCGACGCGCTGTCGAAGTGGCGGAAGATGGTCAGCAGCGCATTGTCATTGCCCGCCCACAGGGTCGACCAGCTCGGTGCAGGCATCTGGGCATAAGCTTCGCGACGCAGCTTCTCGTACTCGTTGCGCTTGTCGCGATAGGCATGCCACAGACTCAGCACACTGCCCACGTCGTCGATCTGCCCAGGCATCGCCAGCAGCGGTGTCGCCTTGCCGCGGTACTCGGCATCGGTGATGTAGCGGTCATGGGCCGGCTCCTGGAACAGCGCCCAGAAGTTGTCGCGAATCACATCGGTGGCGATCTGCCCACGACACACCGGGCCACGGATGAAGGTGCGCACGAAGTATTCGGCGTTGTCCAGCATGAACTGGTAGCGCGCCACCGCCGGGATCGCCTCGAAGGTCTCGAACGGGTTGGAGCGGTGGCGCGGGCCGTACCCCGGCAGTGACGTGGCGTGCCAGTCGCCGCTGTAGAACAGTTGCTTGACGCGCTTGAGCTTCTGCGGGCCCATCGGGTAGGTGATGTGGGTCTTGTGCACGATCACACCCTGTACCGGGATCAGGCGGTAATAGAAGTCAGTGCCGGGCGGGTCGTTGGGCCTGCGGGTGGCGATGATGTCCACCGGCTTGCCGCTTGGGGTGCGCGAACGCACCCACTGGAAGAAGTGCCCCGGCTCGCCCCCGGTGAAATAGACATGCGCCAGGAACAGATGCTCGTACAGCCAGCGGCCCACCAGGGCCTCGGTGGAACCCGGACGGTTGAGCAGCTCTTCCCATTCGGCGATCTGCCGGGACTCGATGGCGCTGGGCTGGATCGGCTGGTATTCGACCGGCGCACCGGCCGCCAGCCAGCGCTGCAGGGTCTGGTACTCGGCATCGGTGAGCCCGGTGACAGCTAGCGGCATCCCCTCCTTGGGGTGGGCACCGGCGTAGGCGTCGAACTCATGGGGCAATGGGCACATGTTGTTACGGTTGAGCCCCAAGACGATCTCCTCGGGCAGCTTGGCGTTGGGCGTCAGCGGCGTTTTGTGACCCAGCTCGAGCATACGTGCCATCAACGCGGCCTGGCTGCCCTGGTTGTCGAGCACCGAATAAAAGCCCATCTTGCGCCAGGCCTGCTCGTCGTGGGCGTCATAGAACAGCCGCGTGGTGGGCACCGCCTTGCTGCGCTCCCCCTGGTACACCGGCGTCTTGGAAGCACCGCGCACTGCACCTTCTGGGCTTTCCAGCTTGAGCTGGCAGGCCGCGTCGTTGCATGCATGGCAGGCCACGCACTTCTCAGTGAAGATCGGTTGAATGTCCCGGGTGTACGAAATCGCCGGGCTCGATTGAGGGGCTTGCCCGAACGCCACGCCGCTGATGAGCAGGGCGAAAGCGCCAGCAAGTAAACGATGCACCATGTGCCGAATGTCCTGATTCCTGAAAGCCATCACGATTGCCTGACCGGTCCTTGGGTGCTTTGGCGCGCTCACCAACATGAAGGAAATTCATGCAAATGGCCGGCACGCCTAAAATCCGTGCAGCTTTGTTATTATTCAGCACCTTCCGAAATTCGCCCGACCAGGTAGTTCCTATGTCCGACCGCAGCGCTCGTTTCCAAGCACTCCAGCAAGCACTCAAGGAGCGCATACTGATCCTCGACGGCGGCATGGGTACTATGATCCAAAGCTACCGCCTCGAGGAACACGACTATCGTGGCACGCGCTTCGCCGATTGGCCAAGCGACGTCAAGGGCAACAACGATTTACTGCTGCTCACCCGCCCCGATGTCATCGCCTCGATCGAGAAAGCCTACCTCGACGCCGGCGCCGACATCCTCGAGACCAACACCTTCAACGCCACGCAGATTTCCCAGGCCGACTACGGCATGGAAGCGCTGGTGTACGAGCTCAACGTCGAAGGCGCGCGCATCGCCCGCCAGGTGGCCGACGCCAAGACACTGGAAACCCCGGACAAGCCTCGCTTCGTCGCTGGCGTGCTCGGCCCTACCAGCCGCACCTGCTCGATCTCCCCGGACGTCAACGACCCGGGCTATCGCAACGTCACCTTCGACGAGCTGGTCGAAAACTACACCGAGGCCACCCGCGGCCTGATCGAAGGCGGCGCCGACCTGCTGCTGATCGAGACCATCTTCGACACCCTCAACGCCAAAGCGGCGATCTTCGCCGTGCAGCAAGTGTTCGAGGAAGACGGCGTCGAATTGCCGATCATGATCTCCGGCACCATCACCGACGCCTCCGGCCGTACCCTGTCGGGCCAGACCACCGAGGCGTTCTGGAACTCGGTGCGCCACGCCAAGCCAATCTCCGTAGGCCTGAACTGCGCCCTGGGCGCCAAGGACCTGCGCCCCTACCTTGAAGAGTTGGCCACCAAGGCCGACACCCACGTCTCGGCCCACCCCAACGCCGGCCTGCCCAACGCCTTCGGCGAGTACGACGAAACCCCGGCTGAAATGGCCGCGGTGGTCGAGGAATTCGCTGCCAGTGGTTTTCTCAACATCATCGGCGGTTGCTGCGGCACCACCCCGCCGCACATCCAGGCCATCGCCGAGGCCGTGGCCAAGTACAAACCACGCGAAATTCCGGACATCCCCAAGGCCTGCCGCCTGTCGGGTTTGGAGCCGTTCACCATCGATCGCCAGTCGCTGTTCGTCAACGTGGGCGAGCGCACCAACATCACAGGTTCCGCCAAGTTCGCCCGCCTGATCCGCGAGGAGAACTACACCGAAGCACTGGAAGTGGCCCTGCAGCAGGTCGAGGCCGGCGCGCAGGTGATCGACATCAACATGGACGAAGGCATGCTCGATTCGAAGGCTGCCATGGTCCGCTTCCTCAACCTGATCGCGGGCGAGCCGGATATCTCCCGGGTGCCGATCATGATCGACTCCTCCAAATGGGAGGTGATCGAAGCGGGCCTCAAGTGCATCCAAGGCAAGGGCATCGTCAACTCGATCTCCATGAAAGAAGGCGTCGAGCAGTTCAAGCACCATGCCCGCCTGTGCAAGCGCTACGGCGCCGCCGTGGTGGTGATGGCCTTCGACGAGGTCGGCCAGGCCGACACCGCCGCGCGCAAGAAGGAAATCTGCCAGCGCAGCTACGACATCCTGGTCAATGAAGTGGGCTTCCCGCCGGAAGACATCATCTTCGACCCGAACATCTTTGCCGTGGCCACCGGCATCGAGGAACACAACAACTATGCCGTGGACTTCATCGAAGCCTGCGCCTACATCCGCGACCATCTGCCATTCGCCCTGTCGAGCGGCGGCGTGTCCAACGTGTCGTTCTCCTTCCGCGGCAACAACCCGGTGCGCGAGGCGATCCACTCGGTATTCCTCTACCACGCCATCAAGAACGGCCTGACCATGGGCATCGTCAACGCCGGCCAACTGGAAATCTACGACGAGATCCCGGCGGCGCTGCGCGAGAAGGTCGAGGACGTGGTGCTCAACCGCACCCCGCACGGCACCGACGCACTGCTGGCGATTGCCGACGACTACAAGGGCGGCGGCGCGACCAAGGAAGTGGAAAACGAACAGTGGCGCACGCTGCCGGTGGAAAAACGCCTGGAGCATGCGCTAGTCAAAGGCATCACCGCCTTCATCGTCGAGGATACCGAGGAGTGCCGCCAACAGTGCGCGCGCCCCATCGAGGTCATCGAAGGGCCGCTGATGAGCGGCATGAACGTAGTTGGCGACCTGTTCGGTGCCGGCAAGATGTTCCTGCCTCAGGTGGTCAAGTCCGCCCGAGTGATGAAGCAAGCCGTGGCCCACCTGATCCCGTTCATCGAAGCCGAGAAAGGCGATACCCCCGAGGCCAAGGGCAAGATCCTCATGGCCACGGTCAAGGGCGACGTGCACGACATCGGCAAGAACATCGTCGGCGTCGTGCTTGGCTGCAACGGTTATGACATCGTCGACCTGGGCGTGATGGTGCCAGCGGAGAAGATCCTGCAGACCGCCCGAGAGCAGAAATGCGACATCATCGGCCTCTCCGGCCTGATCACCCCGTCGCTGGACGAAATGGTCCACGTCGCCCGCGAAATGCAGCGCCAAGGCTTCGAGCTGCCGCTGATGATCGGCGGTGCCACCACCTCCAAGGCCCATACGGCGGTCAAGATCGAACCCAAGTACTCCAACGACGCGGTGGTCTACGTCACCGACGCCTCGCGTGCGGTGGGCGTGGCCACTCAGCTACTGTCGAAGGAACTCAAGCCGGCCTTCGTCGAGAAGACCCGCCAGGAATACGTGGAAGTCCGTGAGCGCACCGCCAACCGCAGCGCCCGCACCGAGCGCCTGGGCTACGACCAGGCCATCGCCGCCAAGCCTCAGTATGACTGGGCCGGCTACACCCCAGCGGTGCCCTCCTTCACGGGCGTCAAGGTGCTCGAGGACATCGACCTGCGCGTACTGGCCGAATACATCGACTGGACGCCGTTCTTCATTTCCTGGGACTTGGCCGGCAAATTCCCGCGTATCCTCACCGACGAAGTGGTCGGCGAGGCCGCTACCTCGCTGTACAACGATGCCCGCGAGATGCTCGACAAGCTGATCGACGAAAAGCTCATCAGTGCCCGTGCGGTCTTCGGCTTCTGGCCGGCCAACCAGGTCGAGCATGACGACATCGAGGTCTACGGCGACAACGGCGAGAAGCTCGCCACCCTGCACCACCTGCGTCAGCAGACCATCAAGCCGGACGGCAAGCCGAACTTCTCCCTGGCCGACTTCGTCGCGCCCAAGGACAGTGGCGTGACCGATTACGTCGGCGGTTTCATCACCACCGCCGGTATCGGTGCCGAGGAAGTGGCCAAGGCCTACCAGGACAAAGGCGACGACTACAACTCGATCATGGTCAAGGCCCTGGCCGATCGCCTGGCCGAAGCCTGCGCCGAGTGGCTGCACGAGCAGGTCCGCAAGCAGTACTGGGGTTATGCCAAGGACGAACACCTGGACAACGAAGCGCTGATCAAGGAGCAGTACAGCGGTATTCGCCCTGCTCCTGGTTATCCGGCCTGTCCGGACCACACCGAGAAAGCCACGCTGTTCCGCCTGCTCGACGGCACAGCCATCGGCGAGACCGGGCCGAGCGGTGTGTTCCTTACCGAACACTTCGCCATGTTCCCGGCAGCGGCGGTCAGCGGCTGGTACTTCGCTCACCCGCAGGCGCAGTACTTCGCCGTGGGCAAGGTGGACAAAGACCAGATCGAGCGCTACAGCGCGCGCAAGGGCCAGGACATCAGCGTCAGCGAGCGCTGGTTGGCACCGAACCTCGGTTACGAGAGCTGATCTGCTAGGCGGCCGCGCTGCGGCACTCTCGCGGGTAAACCCGCTCCCATAGGGTTCACAGTGATCCTTGTGGGAGCGGGTTTACCCGCGAAGACCTGCGCAGCGTCCACAGGCCTGTCTACACTGTCGTGTGATTGTCTCTGTTTTCAGGAGCCCTTCATGGATGACAACGACCCCGGCAAACCGCCCACCTTCTGGCAGATGCTTCACAGCATCCTCGCCGCCGCCTTCGGCGTGCAGAGCGGCAAGAACCGCGCGCGCGACTTCACCCATGGCAAGGCCAGTCACTTCATCGCACTGGGCACCTTGTTCACCCTGGTGTTCATCCTCGCACTGATCGGCCTGGTGCAATTGGCCATGCACCTGACCGCCCGCTAGAACGCAAGCCGCCCGCGGATATCCCTTCCGCGGGCGGTTCCGGTTTGCTCAAGGTCTGAAGATCGGCGCTATTGGTGGCTGACCCAATACACGGCGGCCACGACGACCAGGACGATCAGGCAGAGGATCGCCCAGGCGTCGACAGTGCTGTCAGCTTTGCGCAACTTGGTCGAGTTTCCCATTGCATTGCCTCTTGTAGTGGTTATGGGAATGCACTTCAACCAGCAGTTAAGCCCAGCAATGGCCTTCTCTCAAGCAAGGTCTTTCAATAGTCGACAGGCTTGGCCAAAAACGGATAACGAAAACCTTCCGGTCGCCCTTCTGCGCTGTAGCGCAGAAAATCCACCCCCATGTCGTCGCAGCTTTCAAGCAACTTGAGCCAGCGGCGGGCCTTGGCCTGGTCGAAGGACTGCAACACCGGCATCGTGTGCGCTTGCAGACCATCACGATTGATCGCCAGCCCCAAGGCATCGTCATGCAACATCACCATGGCCCAGCCGCCCAAAGTGAAATGCCCGCCCATCAGCACACTCAGACGCCCATCGATTCGCGCGCGCAGCGCTTCGGGAGAGCTGTTGATGGCGCCGAAGATCACATCACGCCCAGGCGTGCGTCCCTTCTCTTCAAATGCCTGCATGGCACCGAAAGCCATCTCGTCGTTGGCAGACCACACCAACTGCGTATCCGGATAGCGCTCTGCCAGCAACTGGGCCTGTTCATAGGCGCGCTTGCGACTCCAGCCGCCATAGACCACCTGGCGCAGGCGCACCTGGGGGAAGTCCGCCAGGGCTTGGCGCATGCCTTGCTCGCGCAATTGGGAGGCCGGGGTGGTCTTGACCCCGGCGAACGCCACCAGGTCCACCGGTCCCGGACCTGGCGGCAGCATGGCAACCATCTGCCGCAGCATCTGGTAGCCCGCCTGCTCGTCGTTGGCAGTCAGGGTGCCCAGCACCTGCGCATAGCGGTCCGGCTGAGCCTGAATGCTGCGCGCCTGGGTTTCGGTCAGGCCGTTGTTGACCAGGAACAACTTGACGCCAAGCCCCTGTGCCAGGCGGATGATTTCCGGGGCCAGGTATTGCTCGTTGACCAAGACCAGGTAGTCCGGGCGCTGGGGCCCGGTCAGCACCGCGCGGGCCTGGGCCAGCGCCAGGTCCGTGCGCCGCTCGCTGTATTCGATGCGCAAGTCCATGCCCAGCTCCTGCGCGGCCGCCTGCATGAAGCGCGAGTAGCCGACCCAGAAAGCCTCATGGGAAAAGCCCGGGTTGAGGAACACCACGGAGGCGGCCTGCGCGTTCGCTGCTGCCAGGAGCAAGCTCAGCGACAGGGCCTGGCACAAGGCCTTGAGCATTCGATGACATCCGTTGCGAAACAAACGCGCGAGTATAAACGGACGGGGCCTGAAGGCGGGCAAATGCCAGTGGATCTCACTTAGTCCTATTGGTTCTTTTCATATGCAAAAACATCACTTTAGCGCATAAACACAACCTGATATCGTGCTCCGGCTCCGAAGCGGAGTGCGCGGCCGTGCGCGCGAATAGCTGCCTGCAGCCTGAGACAGGACTTATATGTACGTATACGACGAGTACGACCAGCGGATCATCGAGGACCGCGTCAAGCAGTTCCGGGATCAGACCCGCCGCTACCTGGCCGGTGAGCTGAGCGAAGAAGAATTCCGCCCTCTGCGCCTGCAGAACGGCCTGTATATCCAACGTTTTGCGCCCATGCTGCGTGTCGCAGTGCCCTATGGCCAGCTGAACGCACGCCAAGTCCGCGTACTGGCGAAGATCGCCCGTGACTACGACAAGGGCTACGCCCACATCAGTACCCGCCAGAACGTCCAGTACAACTGGCCGGCACTCGAGGACATTCCGGACATCCTGGCAGAGCTGGCCACCGTGCAGATGCACGCGATCCAGACCAGCGGCAACTGCCTGCGCAACACCACCACCGACCAATTCGCCGGCGTCGCCGCCGATGAAGTGATCGACCCACGCCCGTGGTGCGAAATCGTACGCCAGTGGACCACCTTCCATCCGGAATTCGCCTACCTGCCGCGCAAGTTCAAGATCGCCATCAACGGCTCGAAGGAAGACCGCGCCGCCATCGAAGTCCACGATATCGGCCTGGAGCCGGTGTACAACGAGGCCGGTGAGCTGGGCTTCCGTGTACTGGTCGGCGGCGGCCTGGGCCGTACTCCTGTGGTCGGCTCGTTCATCAATGAATTCCTGCCCTGGCAAGACCTGATCAGCTACCTGGACGCCATCCTGCGCGTGTACAACCGTTACGGCCGCCGTGACAACAAGTACAAGGCGCGGATCAAGATCCTGGTCAAGGCCCTGACCCCGGAAGTGTTCGCCGAGAAGGTCGAGGCCGAGATGGCCCACCTGCGTGGCGGCCCGACCACCCTGACCGAAGCCGAGTTGCAGCGCGTGTCGCGCCACTTCGTCGACCCGGCCTACCTGGCCCTGGACAACGTCGACTACGCCTCGCTGGACGAGCAATACCCAGGCTTCGCCCGCTGGCGCTCACGCAACACCCGCGCCCACAAGAAGCCCGGCTATGTCGCTGTCACCCTGTCACTCAAGCCCACCGGCGTTGCCCCGGGCGATATCAGCGACAAGCAGCTCGACGCCGTGGCCGACCTTGCCGAGCGTTACAGCTTCGGCTTCCTGCGCACCTCCCACGAGCAGAACATCATCCTGGCCGACGTCGAGCAGCGCCAACTGCACGCCCTCTGGCTGGAGCTGCGCGAACAGGGCTTCGCCACGCCGAACGTCGGCCTTTTGACCGACATCATCTGCTGCCCGGGCGGCGACTACTGCTCGCTGGCCAACGCCAAGTCGATCCCGATCGCCGAATCCATCCAGCGCCGCTTCGACGACCTGGACTACCTGTTCGACATCGGCGAGATCGACCTGAACATCTCCGGTTGCATGAACGCCTGTGGTCACCACCACGTTGGCCACATCGGCATCCTCGGTGTGGACAAGAAAGGCGAAGAGTTCTACCAGGTCTCCCTGGGTGGCAACGCCGCGCGCGATGCGAGCCTGGGCAAGATCCTCGGTCCCTCCTTCGCCCAGGACGAAATGGCCGATGTGATCGAGAAGCTGATCGACGTGTACGTGGAACAGCGTACCGAAGACGAGCGCTTCATCGACACCTACCAGCGTATTGGCATCGACCCCTTCAAGGAACGCGTCTATGCAGCGAATCATTAAAAACAACCAACTGGTCGACGAAACCTGGCACCTGCTGCCCAAAGGCACCTCGTTCGACGAGCTGACCAACTGCGACGACTACATCGTCCCGCTGCAAATGTGGCGTGACCACGCCCATGCCCTCAAGGCACGCGACGGCGGCCTGGGTGTATGGCTGGACAGCGACGAAGAAGCCGAAGAGATCGGCGAAGACGTGGATGCCTTCCAGGTCATCGCCTTGAACTTCCCGGCCTTCACCGACGGGCGCAACTACTCCAACGCGCGCCTGCTACGGGACCGCTACAAGTTCAAAGGCGAGCTGCGCGCCATTGGCGACGTGCTGCGCGACCAGCTGTTCTATATGGCCCGCTGCGGTTTCGACGCCTTCGCCATCCGCGCGGACAAGGACCCAGAAGACGCGCTGCAGAGCCTGAAGGACTTCTCGGTGACCTACCAGGGCGCCACCGACGAGCCGCTGCCGCTGTTCCGCCGCCGTTGATCGTCACAGCCAGCACCGACCGGCCCGCCCTTTGGCGGGCCGTGTCGTTTTCGCCCATTGCCCCTGCCTCACGCACGCGCCACCGGCCATTGATGATTTGAAGTCAAATGACCTTGGTTCACCGGCGTCTTAATCAATCTTCGGTAAATCCGCACACTGGTCTCACTCGATCGATTCCGGGCCACACTATCTCTGGGTTCGATCCTTGCCACACTTACCAGGAGCAGATCAATGAGCATTCCCTCTTTCGGCCTCGGCACCTTCCGCCTCACCGGTCAAGCCGTCATCGACTCGGTCAAGTCCGCCCTCGAGCTGGGCTACCGCGTCATCGATACCGCGCAGATCTACGGCAACGAAGCCGACGTGGGCCAGGCGATCTTCGAGAGCGGCGTACCGCGTGACGAGCTGTTCATCACCACCAAGATCTGGGTCGACAACTATGCCGCCGACAAGCTGATCCCGAGCCTGCGCGAGAGCCTGGCGAAGCTGCGCACCGATCATGTCGACCTGCTGCTGATCCACTGGCCAGCCCCCGGCAACGGCGTCGAACTGCGCGAATACATGACCGCCCTGGCCGACGCCAAGAAGCAAGGCCTGACGCGTCAGATCGGCGTCTCCAACTTCAACATCGAACTGACCCGCCAGGCCATCGAGGTGGTCGGCAAGGGCGAGATCGCCACCAACCAGATCGAACTCAGCCCGTACCTGCAGAACACCAAGCTCGCAGCATTCCTCAAGGAGCAAGGCATCACCGTCACGTCCTACATGACCCTGGCCTACGGCAAGGTGCTCAAGGACCCTGTGCTGGCCGACATCGCCGCCAAGCACAAGGCGACCGTCGCACAAGTCGCGCTGGCCTGGGCGATGCAGCTGGGCTATGCGGTCATCCCCTCCTCCACCAAGCCCGAGAACCTGGCCAGCAACCTGCTTGCCCGAGACCTGCGCCTGGACGACGAGGACATGGCGCGCATCGCCAAGCTCGAGCGCAACGGACGCGAGGTCAGCCCTGACGGCCTGGCGCCGATCTGGGACTGAGCCACGGCAAACGTCTACCGATGCAAAAACAAAGGGCTGTTACGCAGCCCTTTCGTTCATCCCGCGCAAGAGTTTCTACTGAAGACGCGCCGAATAGGCCGTACGCAGGTCACCCGCCCAGCCATCGAGCACTGCCTTGACGTTGTGCGCGGTCAAGACCTGCTTGTCATTGTCCAGCGGTACACCCGTGCCCTTGCGCACCAGCTCGGCGACGACCGCGCCGGTTTCGCCGTCCTCGAAGGACACCTCGGTGGCGATCTCGCTGTCTTGGTCGCGTATCCCCGTCGCCGCACTCACGCCAGCGGCCACCAGCGTGACCGGCAGCCACTCATAGAAGCGCAGGCCTTGGGTGGAGGTGGCGATCCGGGTGATGGCGGGCCTGACGACCAACGTGTCCGGGCCAGGCTTGGAGGCCAGGGGGACGACTTTTCCCAACTCCAGCCTCAGCGCCGCATCGTAGTAGCCGGTGACGTTGATCAAAGTGCTGCGGGGGATCCGCTCGGTCGGCTCAGGCCGCGGATAGAACTGGCTCGGTTCCAGGTACACCTGTTTGTAGCGACCGGTCTTGAGCGCCGGGCTGACCCAGCTCGACACCTGCTGGCCCGAGGGTGATTGGTGCGGCGCCAACTGGCTGTAGTCCTTCAGAAACCCTGTGTACATCTTGGGGCTGACGGTCTTGCTGCTGCATGCCGACAAGCTCAGGGTGGCCGCCAGCACCAGCGGCAGCGAGCGATGCTTTTTCATCAATCAAAGGTCCTTGTTCTGCTCGATGGCCGGCGCCGCTCAGGCGTGGCCGTGGGTATCCGGGGTGTTGTCCGAGCATTCGATGTGCAACTGGCCATGGGTCATGATCCAGTGGATGAAATCGGCCGTGGGGATCGAGTGGACGTATTGCACCCAATGTCCGCTGTCCGGGCTGTAGCGCTCGAAATAGCGACGCAGGACGATGCGCTCTTGATCCTCGGCCACGCCCAGGCAGGACTGCTGGAACAGAATCGGTGCATCCTGCCCTGGCGCGGTGGTGCGTTGGGCCAGGATCAACGGGCGTGCAGCCGCGCCCTGATCGGTGGTGTACCTGTTGCTCAAATCCTTCATGCAAGCCCCCAAAAACGAAGGCGTGCAAAGTACCCAAGGCGTTTTGCCAGAGGATGTCCGCTTGATGTCAGGCCTGAAGGAATGTTGCTCGATTGAAATAAATGACCCAAGCAGCAGAATGGTTTTAGATACCGCCCTTTCTAGCCCTGGACCCTGTGAACGTGAGCCGATTGCTGATCGTCGACGACGACGTGGAAATCCTGACCCTGCTGAAGAAATTCTTCGTTCAGCACGCCTATGAGGTGGACGTCGCAGCCGACGGCGAGGCCATGTGGGCGGCGATTGCGGCGCAGCGGCCCGACACCGTGATCCTCGACCTGATGCTGCCCGGGGAAAACGGCCTGAGCCTGTGCCAGAAGGTCCATGCCCAGACCGGTATTCCGATCATCATGCTCACCGCCATGGCCGAGCTGAGCGATCGCATCGTGGGCCTGGAGCTCGGTGCGGACGACTACCTGACCAAACCCTTTGCACCGCGCGAGTTGCTCGCCCGGGTTCGCGCGCTGCAGCGACGCATCGGCCAGCCAAACCTCCCGGCAGGCGAACCGACACGGCCGGTCATCCACTTTGCAGGTTGGCACCTGGATATCACCTGCCGCGAATTGCGCTCCTCCGAGGGCGTGATGGTGCCCTTGTCCGGTGGCGAGTTCGACTTGCTGGTGGTGTTTCTCGAACACCCCCAGCGCATCCTCACCCGCGAGCAGTTGATCGACCTGGCCCACGGCCAGGGCCATGAGGCGTTCGACCGCAGCATCGACGTGCAGGTCAGCCGCCTGCGGCGCAAGATCGAGCCGGACAGCAAACGCCCCGAACTGATCCGCACGGTGCGCAACGGTGGCTACCTGTTCACGGCCAAGGTCACCCGCTCATGATCGAGCCACTGCTGCGTCGCGACACCCTCAGGCGCCGCATCGCCCTGACCATCGTCGCCGCGATGCTCGCCTCGCTGGCCCTCAACGCCCTGTTCGTCCAGGTCGCCGGCACCTGGGCGCGCCCGCCCATCGAACGCACCGGCCTGCTGGAGCAGATCGCCTCGACCACCCGGGTGATCGAAGCTGCGCCTGCGCCGCTGCGAGCGCAATTGGCAAGCGCCGCCAGCAACCCCATGCTGCGGGTGGCCTGGAATGCGCAGCGCGCCGACTTCCAGCTGCCCAGCGACGGCGCACGGCTCGATGCAGGCCAGGTGCCGGTGCTGCACCGATTGCTGGGCGATGGCCGGGAAATCGACATCTTCACCCCCGACGACTGGCCCGGCGATAGCCCTCAGGCCCGTTACGTGGCGCTGGTTCAGCTTCAGGACCGCAGCTGGCTGTCCTTCACCCCGCCCGAACGCAGCTGGGGCTTGCGCGCTAACGTGCGCATCGCCGTGATCATCGCCCTCGGCCTGGTGGCCACCCTGCTGGTGGCCTGGATCGCCACGCGCCAGCTGGCAGGTCCCTTGCAGCGCTTCGCCAGCGCGGCGCGGCGCTTCGGCGATGACCTGCGCGCCCCGCCCATCGAGGTGCAAGGCCCCGAGGAAATCCGCCAGGCGATCATCGCCTTCAATACCATGCAGGCGCAGATCCAGCATTTCGTCGCCGAACGCACCCACATGCTCGCCTCGATCTCCCACGACCTGCGCGCCCCGCTCACACGCATGCGCCTGCGCAGCGAGTTCATGGAAGACCTGGATCACCAGCGCAAGCTCATCCGCGATGTCGAGGAAATGCAGTCGATGATCAACGCCGCTTTGGCGTTCTTTCGCGAAGACACCCAGCGCGAGCCCAGCACCGCGTTCGATCTCTCCGAGCTTTTGCACACCATCGTCGACGACTACCGCGACCAGGACATCGCCGTCGACTTCACGGGCCCCGCCCACCTGGTGTACCTGGGGCGTCCGCTGGGCATCAAGCGGGTGGTCGTCAACCTGCTGGAAAACGCCCTCAAGTACGGACGAAACCCGGCCATTACCCTGACCCAGGACGATCAGGCGGTGCGCATCGATGTCAGCGACGAAGGGCCAGGGATTCCCGAGGCCGCGCTGGAGCAGGTGTTCGCCCCGTTCTTTCGCCTGGAGGCCTCGCGCAACCGTGACACCGGTGGCGTTGGCCTGGGGCTTTCGGCGGCGCGGGCGATCGTTCGCGAACAGGGCGGCGAGCTGACCCTGCGCAATCGCGACAGCGGCGGATTGCTTGCGCAGGTGGTGCTTCCCGTGCGCCGCTGAACTGCGTGCTGCTCAGCGCCTGCTCAAGACCAGACGCGCGGCGAAGGCAACGAAGATCAGCCCGGTGGTGCGGTCCATCCATTGGATCACCGGGCCCCGGCGCAGCACCGTCGCCAGCGGCTGGGTCGCGGCGATCAGGGCGCTCGCCCAGAGCAGCCCCAGCACCACATGGATCCCGACCAGGCCGAAGGTCCAGGCCACCAGCGGCTCGCCTTGGGGGATGAACTGAGGCAAGAAGGACACATAGAAGATGCCGACCTTGGGGTTGAGCAGGTTGCCCATCATGCCCTTGAGAAACCAGTTGGCCACAGGCCTGGCCTGCTCGCCGGCAGCCGACAAGGCCTGGCGCGGGCGCAACAGCATGTTCAGCCCCAGGTAAGCCAGGTAGGCCGCGCCGCAGTATTTCAGCAGGTTGTAGGCCAGCTCCGAGACCGCAATCAGGGCCCCGAGCCCGAATGCCACCGCAGCGCCCCACAGCAGGCAGCCTGCGTTGATGCCCAAGGCGGCGCGCATGGCTTGGGTGCGGCTCTCCACCGTGGCTGTACGCAAAATCAATGCGGTGTCCAGGCCCGGCGTGAGGGTCAGCACCGTGGCGGCGAAGGTGAAGGCGATCAGGTTGTCGACGACGGGCATGGGGCGAGGCCTGTGCAGGTGCAAGTGGGCACGTTAGCAGGCCAGTCAGCCCCCGCACAGCCCCGTCACAGGACGCGCTCGAACTTTTCCGCGCTGCGCTTGGCGCCGCCACTCCAGCGCATCGAGACGAAGCGGACGGCTTTGTTCCAGGCATAAGCCACAGCGATCCCGCCGACGATGGCCAGAACCACATCGAGCCCCGGCACATCGCCCAGACGGCGCGCGACGGACTGGAACTGATAGTGGGTCAGGTAGATGAACAGCGTCGAGGATGCGATCAAGGCAGCCCCACGGGCAATGAGGTCAGGCAGGGGAACGGCGCGCCACCAAATCATCGTCAGCACCGCCGGGATGGCCACATCGACGTATTGGCTGAAGTCCACCCCATGCGCCAGCACATCCACCACACGCTGCCCGCCCAGCACGAGCACCACCACCGCGCTGGCCAGCCATTTCTGCGGCGTGGTCCGGGCAAATTGAATCGCCATGCCCAGCACCAGGACCGCAAGGTAATGCTGGGGCACGCGGTTGTAGAGCGCACTTGCATCGAAGATA
This sequence comes from Pseudomonas guariconensis, assembly GCF_900102675.1. Lineage (GTDB taxonomy): Bacteria > Pseudomonadota > Gammaproteobacteria > Pseudomonadales > Pseudomonadaceae > Aquipseudomonas > Aquipseudomonas guariconensis. The sequence goes on along the minus strand of NZ_FMYX01000005.1, from coordinate 333,614 downwards.
TAGGCATCGATCAACAGGCCCGCCACGGCCGCCGCGCAGGCACCGGCCAGCAGCACGCGAAACGGCGCCGCCATGATCAGCGCCCTGACCCGGGCGAACGACAGCACCACCGCCATGATCGCCAGCATCTGCACCAGCAGCTCGATGTACCAATACGAAAAACCTCCGGTGACCGCTGGCGGGTACCAGTTCGCGATCAGCAAGAAAGCCTGCCAGTGCACGTTGCCGAACACGACCTGGGTCAACAGCGTATAGAGCAGGGTCGGCACCACGATGACGGCGATCGAGCGAATCAGCGTGCGCACGCTGCCATAGTCGTCGATGGCCTTGAGTTGAAACCGCGCCAGGGCAAGCCCGGACACCGCGAACAACACCGACGTTTCGCCCACGATCGGCCAACCCGAGCCACCGTGAAAATGCCCGATGACGATCAGCAGGATCGACAGCACCCGCAACAGCACCGGGATCTCCACGGCGCGGATCATAGGCCTGGCCGCTGGCCGCGTGGCACTTAGCTGACACAGCTCATGGATCGGCTTGAGCTCCCATTGCGCCGGTAGCGGGCCGATAAGCGTCTCCAGCACCATCGAGGCCTGGACGAACGACAGTGAATCGCCGCCCAGTTCGACGAATGACAGGTTCGGGTCGATCTCAGGCGTCTGCAGGATTTCTGACCAGGCGCTGACCAGCTTTTGCGCCACCGGCGACAGCGCCTGGTTTGCCTGCACGGTGCTCGCCTCGATGTCGCCGCGCAGCGCCTGCAAGGCACGCTTGTCGACCTTGCCGTTCGGCGTGATCGGAATCGCCTGGAGCATCACGAACAACGCCGGCACCATGTAGTCCGGCAATTGGCTGGCAGCGTACTCGCGCAGCGCCTGGGAGGACGCTGCGTCGTTGGCAACGCAATAGGCCACCAGCTTGGTACTGGGGCCTTCGGTGTCGGCCAGCACCACGCATTGCCTGAGCTGCGGGTGCCGGGCCAACACCGCTTCGATCTCCGCCAGTTCGATCCGGTGCCCACGTATCTTGACCTGGCTGTCTCCACGGCCAAGGAACGTGACGCTGCCGTCGGCACCGTAACTGCCCAGGTCACCGGTGCGGTAGCACAGGTCGTCTTCGGCCTGGGTGAAGGGGTTGGGCACATAGCGTTGGCGGGTCTGGACCGTATCGCCCCAGTACCCCTGGGACAGATAGGGGCTGCGGATCAGGATCTCGCCAACCTGCCCTTGCCCGGCCAGTTGGTTAGCGTCATCCACGACCAGCAGCTGCGCGCCATCGATGCCTTTGCCCAGGGGGATCCTGCTGTGGTCGGCGCCCGGATCGATCCGGTGGTACGCCATGGCCTGGGGCGTTTCGGTGGTGCCGTAGAAGTTGACGCAGCAGGCGTTGGGGGCGATTTCGCGTATTTGCCCATACAGGGCGCTGCCCAGCGCTTCGCCGCCCCAGAACAGGTAGCGCAGCGCATCGAGCCTGATGCCGCCGAGCCTGGCGCCGGTCTCGATCAGCTTGCCCAGGGGCGGTGTGAGGTGAACCACCGAGACCGCCTGGGCCTGCAGCCAGGCCGCCAGTGCAGTCGGGTCGATCACTGTGGTCTGTGCAGGGATCGCAACCCTGGCACCGATGGACAGCGGCGTGAACACATCCCGGTACACCGGGTCATGGCCCAGCCCGGAGAGCAGCGAGAAGCAGTCTTCTTGGGAAAATCCATGCTGGCGAACATGCCAGCCGATGAAGTGCACCAATGGCGCGTGGGTCGTCACCACGCCCTTGGGCTCGCCAGTGCTGCCGGACGTAAAGGTGATATAGGCCGGTTGATCAGGATCGACCAACGGCAACTGCTGTTGGTGATGGGCAAAGCGCGCCAGGGCCTCAGCTGCCGGCTCCGGCACCCGTTCCACCCGAATGGACGCGTCATCGAGGTCAAGCTGCGCCGCCCCGGCCAACAAGACGAAGGCAGGTTGCAGCGTATGCAGGATCTGAGCGATACGCGCCTTCGGGTAGGCCGTGTCGGCCACCGTGAAGATCGCGCCCGCCCGCGAGGCACCGAGCATGGCGTAGACCAGCCCCGCGCACCGGCTCGAAACGATCACGACGCGATCGCCTTGATGCACCCCGCTTTCGATCAGCAACGCTGCAATACCCCGGCTGATCGCCTCAAGCTCAAGAAAAGTACAGATGCCATGCTCGGAAACAATGGCAGGCGCCTGCGGCGAGCGCTGAGCCTGCTGCAAAAAGTCCATGAAGATCGGCTGCCCAGCATCGTGGGCCAAGGGAAGACGCGGGTTCGGACGGACATCCTGCATTTGCTTGTCTACTCCGTAAGCCAAACGAGTGACGTCGTCCTGACAACGTTGATTCGTGGTCTGGGCATCAAAGAAAGCGATAAATGGCGCAGGCCCCGTTGCTTGAACGGTAGTGCACAGTGGCCATAGATGCCAACCAGAGGCTTGCAGGTCGTGCATTCGCTTTGGGCCGTGCCCTGTAAAGCTGTTAGCCTTGGCGGGCGAAGGTTGCAATGGACAGGCTATGACCAACCACAAGATCGAGATCCGTCGACGCAACGTCGAAAAGATCCTGCAGGCCGCCGAAAAGGTATTTGCCGAAAAAGGCTACGCCGGCACCTCCATGGGCGATATCGCCGAGCAAGCCGAACTGCCCCGCTCCAACCTGCACTACTACTTCAGCACCAAGGACGAGCTGTACCAGGCGGTGCTGCGCGATCTGCTGGAAGTGTGGAAGCAGGACGCCCTGTGCTTCGAGCGCTTCGAGGATCCGCGGGTGGTACTGACCAGCTACATTCGCGCAAAGATGGGTCATTCGCGCTCGCGGCCGCTGGGCTCGAAGGTCTGGGCCGAAGAGATCCTGCATGGCGCGCCCCTGCTCGGCGCCAGCCTGGACGACGACTTGGTGCCCTGGGCGCTGATGAAGGAAGCCAAGATCCGACGCTGGGTGGAGGAAAAACGTATCCTGCCGGTGGAGCCTTCGGCACTGCTGTACATGATCTGGGCCGCGACCCAGCACTACGCCGACTTCGGCTATCAGGTGACGCTGCTCAATGGCGGCGAGCCGCTGTCAGACCCGGCCTTCGAGCGGGCCGTGCAGACCGTGACCTGCGTGATCCTGCGCGGCATCGGCCTGGAGCCCTGATCCCATTGCTGCCCCTGGTGCCGATACGCGCCCCATCGCAGGCTGTCGCCAGCGCCCACAGATCTTGCTGTTTAACCGTGGGAACTGGCGACAGCCTGCGATGGGCTGCGCAGCAGCCCCAAGCTCACGTCCGGCCGGCCAGGGATCAACTGGCCTCGCGATAGGGATTGCGCGGATCCTGGGTCCAGTTGAGGTAGGGCTTGCCGGTGTCCTGCGCCACCATGTCGATGCAGCCCTCCACCGGGCAAGTGATCTGGCACAGGTTGCAGCCTACGCATTCCTTGTCGATCACGCTGTAGGCATGGGTGCCGTCGGCCTTGAGGGTGCTGGCGATGGCCTGGTGCGAGGTGTCCTCGCAGGCGATGTGGCAGCGACCGCAGCCGATGCAGGCCTGCTGGTCGATGTGGGCCACAACCTGGTAATTCATGTCCAGGTACTTCCAGTCGGTCGTGTGCCCCACCGCCAGACCGCGGAAGGCCTCCAGGCTGTGATGGCCGTGCTGATCCATCCAACGCGACAGGCCATCTTTCATGTCCTCGACAATACGGAAACCGTGCAGCATCGCTGCCGTGCACACCTGCACCGCGCCACAGCCCAAGGCGACGAACTCCGCGGCGTCCCGCCAGTTGCCGATACCGCCGATGCCGCAGATCGGCAGGCCGCGCGTCTGCGGATCCCGCGCGATCTCGGCCACCATGTTCAACGCAATCGGCTTGACCGCCGAACCGCAGTAACCGCCATGGGTGCTCTGCTCGCCCACGATCGGATGCGCGACCATCCGATCAAGGTCGACACTGGTGATGGAGTTGATAGTGTTGATCAGCGACACCGCGTCCGCTCCGCCACGATGGGCGGCGCGGGCTGACTGGCGTATGTCGGTGATGTTGGGCGTGAGCTTGACGATCACCGGCAGCGAGCAATGGGTCTTGCACCAGCGGGTGACCATCTCCACGTACTCCGGCACTTGGCCGACCGCCGCACCCATGCCCCGTTCCGGCATGCCATGGGGGCAACCGAAGTTCAGCTCGATACCGTCGGCGCCCGTGGCCTCCACCAGCGGCAGGATGAATTTCCAGGACTCCTCCACGCAGGGCACCATCAGCGACACGATCAATGCGCGGTCAGGCCAGTCTTTCTTCACCTGAGTGATCTCGCGCAAGTTGATCTCCAGCGAGCGGTCGGTGATCAGCTCGATGTTATTGATGCCCTGCACCTGGCGGTTGGGGCCGTAGTGCGCGGAGTAGCGCGACGACACGTTGACCGCCGCAGGGTCCTCGCCGAGGGTCTTCCATACCACCCCGCCCCAACCGGCCTCGAAGGCGCGCACCACGTTGTAGGCCTTGTCGGTGGGCGGCGCGGAGGCCAGCCAGAAAGGATTAGGCGCCTTGATGCCGGCGAAGACGATAGACAAGTCGGCCATTTACGCAGCCTCCACGTTGAGCATGAGTTCGGCATGGATGGCTTGGGCAGCCAGTTTGCCATGTTGCACGGCCTGGACAGTCAAGTCCTGGCCCAGCGCGGTGCAGTCGCCACCGGCATAGACGCCTGGCAGGCTGGTGCGCATCTGCGCATCGACGCGGATGCGCTCGCCGTCGCGCTCCAGCTGCGCCGCCAGCGGATCGGCCAGGCTTGCATCGTCGAAGCGTTGGCCAATGGCCTTGAAGATGGCATCGGCGGCCAGTTCGAATGTCTCGCCCGTGTCGGTCAGTCGCCCATCGACCAGCGCCGTGCGGGCAAAGCGCATGCCGCGCACCCGGCCGCAGTCATCGAGCAGCACCACGTCGGGGCGGGCCCAGGTGTGCAGGCGCACCTGGTTGGCCTTGGCGATGTCCTGCTCATGCCCGGTCGCGCCCATGTCGGCCTGGCCGCGGCGATACACCAGATTCACGTCCCGCGCGCCCAGGCGGCTCATCTGCACCGCCATGTCGATGGCGGTGTTGCCTGCACCGATGACCAGGCAGCGGTCGGCCACGGGCAGTTGCGTCAGATCGCTGGCCTGGCGCAACTCGCGGATGTATGCAGTAGCGCCAAGCACGCCTGGGGCCTCTTCATCCTGCAAGCCCAGTTGGCGCACGGCCCCAAGGCCCAGGCCGAGGAACACTGCATCGTACTGCCCACGCAGCTCCGTCAAGGTGAGGTTGGCTCCCAGCGCCTGGCCATGGCGGATTTCGATACCGCCGATACCGAGCAGGAACTCGACCTCGCGCTGGGCGTAGTCATCCACCAGCTTGTAGCGGGCGATGCCGTACTCATTGAGGCCACCGGCCTTCTCCCGCGCTTCGAAGATCACCACATCGTGGCCCTGCATGGCCAGGCGATGGGCGCAGGAAAGCCCGGCCGGCCCTGCGCCGACCACGGCAATGCGCTTGCCGGTAGCCGGTGAGCGCTGGAACGGATGCCCGGTGAAGCCTGCATTGTCCAGCGCGTAGCGCTGCAACTGGCCGATCAGCACTGGCGCGCACTCCTGGGCGTTGTTGCGTACGCAGGCCTGCTGGCAGAGGATCTCGGTCGGACAGACGCGGGCGCAGCTGCCACCGAGGATGTTGGCCGAAAGGATGCGCTCGGCAGCGCCCTGCAGGTTCTCGTCGGCAATGCGACGGATGAACGAGGGGATGTCGATCTCGCTGGGACAGGCATTGACGCAAGGCGCGTCGTAGCAGTAAAGGCAGCGTGCGCTTTCCACGGCAGCCTGGCGCGCCGTCAGCGCAGGTGCAAGATCGGTGAACGCCTCGGCCAGCTGCTCACGGCTGGCCCGGGGCTTGGGCAAGTGGTTCAGGGCATCGATCACGGTTGTAGCCTCTCTTTCTTATTGGCCGGGCGGCGGTCACCCGCCCGGCGTTCTCGGGATGGCAGTCAACGGCAGTTCGTGGTGTCTGAAGGGCTGCCAGCGCAGCCCTCAGGCTCAGCGGCTGACGGGCGTCGGCCGCTGCTGCTCGGCACGTCGGCCCAGCACTTCGTACACCGCTGGGTAGGCCGGACGCTCCACATAGCGCCCTGCCCCGGGCTCGGCGCGCAAATCGCCATCGGCCCAGCACACGCGGCCCTGGCTGATGGTGTGGCTGGGCACGCCACGGACCGTGCGCCCCTCGAAGATGTTGAAGTCCACTCGCTGGTGATGGGTCTGGGCGGAAATCGTGCGTGTGCCTTGGGGGTCCCAGAGCACCAGGTCGGCATCGGCCCCAACGCGAATGGCGCCCTTGCGCGGGAACAGGTTGAAGATCTTCGCGGTGTTGGTGGAGGTCAGCGCGACGAACTCGTGCATCGACAGGCGCCCGCTGTTCACGCCGGCGTCCCACAGCACCGCCATGCGGTCCTCGATGCCGGCGGTGCCATTGGGAATGCGGCTGAAGTCGTTGCGGCCCATGGCCTTCTGCTCGGCGCAGAAGCAGCAATGGTCTGTCGCGGTGGTATGCAGACTGCCCGATTGCAGCCCACGCCACAGCGCTTGCTGATGTTCGCGCGGGCGGAACGGCGGGCTCATCACGTAGCCTGCGGCCGTGGCCCAGTCAGGGTCGCGGTAGACGCTGTCGTCGATCAGCAAATGGCCCGGCAGCACCTCGCCGTACACCGGCTGGCCCTTGGCCCGGGCGTAGGTGATCTCATCCAGGGCTTCGCGGCTGGAGACATGCACCAGGTACAGCGGTGTCCCGAGCGTCTCGGCGATGCGAATGGCGCGGCTGGCGGCTTCGCCCTCGACCTGGGAGGGACGCGACAGCGGATGCGCTTCTGGCCCGGTCAGGCCTTGGGCAAGCAACTTCTGCTGCAAGTGGAACACCAGCTCGCCGTTCTCGGCATGCACCGTGGGCACCGCCCCCAGTTGCAGGCAACGTTCGAAGCTGGCCACCAGGGTGTCGTCGGCCGCCATGATGGCGTTCTTGTAGGCCATGAAGTGCTTGAAGCTGTTCACCCCGTGGTGGGCGACCAGTTCGCCCATTTCTTCGGCCACCTGCTCGCTCCACCAGGTAATGGCGACATGAAAACCATAGTCGGCGGCGGATTTCTGCGCCCAGCCACGCCAGGTGTGGAAAGCCTCCAGCAGCGATTGCTGCGGGTTGGGGATGACGAAGTCGATGATCGACGTGGTGCCACCGGCAAGGCCTGCGGCCGTGCCGCTGAAGAAGTCCTCGCTGGCTACCGTGCCCATGAACGGCAACTGCATGTGAGTGTGGGGGTCGATGCCGCCTGGCATCAGGTATTGGCCGCTGCCGTCGAGAATCTCGCAGTCGGCCGGTGGGTCGAGGTTTTCCCCGATGGCGCGGATCAGGCCATCGGCGCACAGGACATCTGCGCGATAGTGTTCTTCATGCGTAACCACGGTGGCGCCACGGATCAACAGGGACATGCCGTTTTCCTCGCAGGCTGACCGGTCAGGGCCGGTTCTTGAAATTGTTATGTGGCCTAGGCCTGGAAAGGAACATGCAATCCTGTCAGACCTGACAAGATTGGAATCTAGTTGCTGATCCGGGTTTGGTCAAAAAATTAATTGGCAAAATCGTCAATCATTAACATCTTGTTTTTATTAGTTTTTTATAAAAAACAGGAAAAACAGCGGACCTCGAACCAGCTTGACTCACTTGACAAGAAGCGAAATTGGTCGAGATTTTCCATGCAAATTCAGCTGTTTGAAATCTGGTCCGTACAACACGAAAACAGCGGGCGCGGCAGGTGCCGCGCCCGCTGTTGTTGTCGAGAAATGCTTTGCAGCGCATTACCTTCGGTCGGCGGCGGCCATCCGGGAAGGTCCAGGGCCAACCCGGCACGTTTGTTGAGTGCGGCCCCAACCGCCTGGCCGGACCGAAGGTGCAGTACTGGTGGTGTGTGTACTCCGGCCATCGCATCAGCCCGATGAGCGAACAACTACAAGAAAAACCTGGAGAGCCCCATGCAACAGAGCAGATCGCAAGTGATCGAGCAGGACGGGCTGTTTGAGCTGTCCGCCGGCAGCGATGTCCTGGACAGCCCGCGCTACAACCACGACATCGCACCGACCAAGGTGCATCAACGGACCTGGAACAAATGGCACATCACCGCCCTGTGGGTGGGGATGTCCATCTGTGTACCCACCTACACACTCGGTGGCGTGCTCACCGCCTATTTCGGTCTGAGCGTCGGCGAGGCGTTGCTGGCGATCCTGCTGGCCAACCTGATCGTGTTGATTCCCTTGACGCTCAATGCCTTTCCCGGCACCCAGTACGGCATCCCCTTCCCCGTCCTGCTACGCGCCTCCTTCGGCATCCTGGGCTCCAACGTGCCCTGCCTGATCCGCGCAGTGGTCGCCTGCGGCTGGTTCGGCATCCAGACAATGTTCGGTGGCCTGGCCATTCACCTGTTCCTCGGGTCGCTGTTCGAGGGCTGGAAGTCGTTGGGCGGCACCGGCGAGGTGATCGGTTTCATGGTGTTCTGGTCGCTCAACTTGTGGGTGGTGCTGCGCGGTGCGGAGTCGATCAAATGGCTCGAGACCCTGTCGGCCCCACTGCTCGTGGCGGTGGGCTTCGGCCTGCTGATGTGGGCGCTGCCGCACATGTCGATGACTGAGTTGCTGGCCCAGCCGCCCAAGCGTCCGGAAGGCGCCAGCGTGGTGGGCTACTTCTGCGCGGGGCTCACGGCCATGGTGGGGTTCTGGGCGACGCTGTCGCTGAACATCCCGGATTTCAGCCGTTACGCCAGGAGCCAGAAAGACCAGATCCTCGGGCAGATCTTCGGCTTGCCGCTGACCATGTTCCTGTTCGCCTCCCTGGGCGTGATCATGACGGCGGCCTCGGCGTCCCTGGTCGGTGAGACAGTGTCGGACCCTGTCAGCCTGATCGGTCACATCCAGAGCCCAGGCTGGGTGGCACTGGCCATGGCGCTGATCATCATTGCCACGCTGTCGACCAACACGGCGGCGAACATCGTCTCGCCCACCAACGACTTCCAGAACATCGCCCCACGGCTGATCGGCCGTAGCCGCGCCGTGTGGCTCACCGGTTTCATCGGCCTGGCCCTGATGGCTCACGAGCTGTTGAAAAAGCTTGGCTGGATCGTCTCGGACCTGAGCCTTGAGAGTGTCTATTCCAATTGGCTGCTGGGCTACTCCAGCCTGCTCGGGCCGATTGCCGGAATCATGGTGGTGGACTACTTCCTGGTCCGCCGGCAACGCCTGGACCTGGCTGGTCTGTACCGTGACGACGTTTACCCCGCCTGGAACTGGGCGGGCTTCGCCGCCTTTGCCCTGCCCGTGGCGCTGACGATCATCGCCATCGGCAACGACCGCTTCAGCTGGTTCTACGACTACGGCTGGTTCACAGGCTCGGTGCTCGGCGGCACGCTCTATTACGCCCTGGGCAGCGTGGCGCTGCGCAAACCCAGCCGACTGGCCAAACCAATACCGTGACGCAAGACCTGCGCCCAACCGGATAACAACAGCCTGAGGAGATACCCATGAGCACTCCCGCCCAGCATGTCCTGCAATCGAGCGAGCGCCATATCGACAGTGCGCGCCTGTGGCAATCCCTGATGGACCTGGCGCGCCTCGGCGCCACCGCCAAGGGTGGCGTCTGCCGCCTGGCCCTGACCGACCTCGACCGCCAGGCGCGCGACCTGTTCGTGCAATGGAGCGAGGCCGCCGGTTGCGACGTCAGCATCGATGCAGTCGGTAACATTTTCGCCCGCCGGCCAGGACGCAATCCGAAGCTGCCACCGGTGATGACCGGCAGCCACATCGACACCCAGCCCACCGGGGGCAAGTTCGATGGCTGCTTCGGGGTCATGGCCGGCCTGGAAGTGATCCGCACCCTCAATGACTTGGGCGTAGAGACGGAGGCGCCATTGGAAGTGGTGGTATGGACCAACGAGGAAGGCTCGCGCTTTGCCCCGTGCATGATGGGCTCAGGCGTGTTCGCCGGTAAGTTCACCCTCGAAGAAACCTTGGCCAAAGTCGATGCCCAGGGCGTGACCGTCGGCGAGGCGCTCGATGCCATCGGCTATGCCGGTCAACGGGCCGTGCTCGGTCACCCGGTGGGTGCCTACTTCGAGGCGCACATCGAGCAAGGGCCGATCCTCGAGGACCAAGCCAAGACCATCGGCGTGGTGCTGGGCGCCTTGGGCCAGAAGTGGTTCGACCTGACCCTGCGCGGCGTCGAGGCCCATGCCGGTCCAACGCCGATGCACCTGCGCAAGGACGCCCTGGTGGGCGCCGCCGACGTGGTGGCCGCGGTCAACCGCGCCGCACTGAGCCATCAACCGCACGCCTGCGGCACCGTGGGCTGCCTGCAAGCCTACCCTGGCTCGCGCAACGTCATCCCCGGCGAAGTGCGCATGACCCTCGATTTTCGTCACCTGGAGGGTGAGCAGCTGGATGCGATGATCGCTGAGGTCCGCCAGGTGATCGACAGCACCTGCCAGCGGCATGGCCTGAGCTACACGCTGACACCGACCGCGGACTTCCCTGCCCTGTACTTCGACACAGGTTGCGTCGAAGCCGTGCGCGACTCGGCGCGCAACCTGGGCCTGGCGCACATGGACATCGTCAGCGGTGCGGGGCACGACGCGATCTTCCTCGCCGAGCTTGGCCCTGCAGGGATGATCTTCGTACCCTGCGAAGGCGGCATCAGCCACAACGAAATCGAGAATGCCACGCCAGAGGACCTGGCGGCCGGCTGCGCGGTGTTGCTGCGCGCCATGCTGGCGGCTTCGCAGGCGATTGCCAGTGGGCGCCTGGCGGCCTAGCCAGACGGCAGACCATCGAGGCTGCTGCGCAGCCCAGCGCAGGACAAGCCCCCCACCCACAAGGACAGCACCACTGAGCCTGTGGATGGGGGGTTATCTAAGCGTCGAACCGCCGCGAAGCAGACCGTGCAGCGGTGGCCGGTGTTCGCGAGTGAACCCGCTCTTACAGGGGCGAGGCCCTTGCCGCCAACGCGTCCGGCGTATCCACATCACGCAATACGCCGGCGTCGTCCACCTCGAGCAGCACGCAGCAATCCCGGTGTGAGCGCAGCACCGAGCGCGCACCTTCGTCGCCAGTAAGGCGCATCAGTTCCGGCCAAAAGGTACGGCCGAACACCACAGGATGCCCCTGTCGCCCCCCATGCGAGGGCAACAGGATGCTGGATGCCGAAGCGGCCTGCGCCATTCGCCGCAAGGTGTCCGGCAAGATCCAGGGCATGTCCCCCAACAAGATGGCGACCGCGTGGGCATTGCCGTCCTGAAGCGAGGCCACGCCCGCCGCGAGGCTGTGGCCCATGCCCAAGGCAGCATCCGGGCTGGGGACCACGCGGCAGCCGGCAGGCAGTCCCAACTCCTGCATGCCTTCCCCCTCACGCAGCACCACCCGCACCTCGTCGAACACGGCCAAGGCCTGCTCGACACTGTGCGCCAACAGGCTACGCCCGTCAGCCAGAGGCGCACGGCGCTTGTCGCTGCCGAAACGCGCACTGCGTCCGGCGGCCAGTACCAGCGCAACGACCGTCACAGCGCCTCGCGGGCGATGCCGCTGCGGGTACGCAGCACATCCGCAAGCACTGCCAAGGCGATTTCCGCAGGTGTCTTGCTGCCCAGGTTCAGGCCGATGGGAGCGTGAATCCGCCCCAGCGCCTGCTCATCCAGCTTGCCGATGCGCTGGAGGCGTTCGCGGCGTTTCTCTGAGGTGGTGCGCGAACCCATCACCCCAATGTAGAACGCCTCGGTGCGTACCGCTTCGAGCATGGCCAGATCATCGATCTTGGGATCGTGGGTCAGGGCCACGACCGCCGTGTCGCGGTGGCAGCCGCCATTGGCAATGAACACCGACGGCAGCTCGCGACGAATCTCGATGCCGTCGAGCTCCACCCCGTCGAGCACCTCTTCGCGGGGTTCGCAGAGGATGACTTCAAAACCAAGCCCCTTGCCGAACTCCGCGCAGAAGTGCGCGACGCTGGAATACCCTGCCAGCAGCAAACGCTGGGCCGCGCCCACCCGCAGATGGACGGCGGCCTCGTCGTAGGCCACCCGAGGCCCCTGCTCGATATCGTCGCTCAACCGGCGCTGGCCATCGTGCAGGCTCACCTGGCGTAACAGCCGACGCTGGCCGAGCAAGGCCGACTCCAGCTCGCGCAAGTGCGCCTGCACGTCGCAATCCGCTGGCAGGTTCTCCACCAGGACATCGAGCACACCGCCGCACGGAAGCCGAATATTCGAGCGGCTGTCGCTACCATCGCCATAGCGCACAACCGCGACCGGCCCTGCAAACTCGCCTTCGCCGACCCGCGCCAGGAAGTCTTCCTCGACGCAGCCGCCAGAAAGCGACCCCACCCACTGCCCGCGCTCATTGACCGCCAACAGCGAGCCCGGCGCACGGGGCGCCGAGCCGTAGGTGAAGAGCACGGTGCACAGCCACACACGCTGGCCCTGGCAGGACCATTGCAGCGCCTGTCGTACCACTTGCAGATCAAGATGCTGCACGGCTCACTCCGTCTTCAGGTTCGCCAGCTGCTGGGTACTCAAGTCCCCCGGCAGCCCGCCCCATGCTTCACGCAGGTAGTTGACCAGGTCGGTGACTTGCCCGTCGTCGAGCTTGTCGGCAAAGCCCGGCATGGGCTGCATGCGCTCGAAGCCAGTGAACTGCTGCTCGCGGATGCCTTCGAGGATCACCTTGGCCAGGTTGCGCGAGTCGGCCTGGCGTAGCACGGTGTTGCCCTGCATGGCGACCGCGATGTGCGGCTTGCCCTCACCCTCGACGCCATGACAGCCGGCGCAGACGTTGAGGTACTGCTGGCGGCCACGCTGGGCGCTCTCGCCGAGCTGGTCCACCGGCACGGCCTGCACGACCTTGGCCTTCGGTGGCTGGTCACCCAGCAGATAGGTCGCCATCGCGGCCAGGTCGGCGTCTTCCAGATGCTGGGTGCTGTGGTGCACCACCGGGAACATCTCGTTGAACATGCTGCCCTGGGCACTGATGCCGTGCTTGAGGAACGTGGTCAGGTCCGGCTGGGTCCAGCCGCGCTCGGCCAGGTCCTGGGCCAGCAGGCTGGGTGCCAGGTAGCCGGCCAACAGGCCGCCGGTCAAGCGCTTGTCCTGCTCCAGGGCGCCGATGCGGTTACGCGGGGTGTGGCATTCGCCGCAGTGGCCGAGTACCTCCACCATGTACTGCCCGCGCTGCCAAGCCTCGCTCTTGCCCTCGGTGGCCTGCAACTGCACGCTCTTGCCATACAGCATGTTCCAGCCGGCCAGGCCCATGCGCACGTTGAACGGGAAGCTCAAGCTGGTTTCAGGCGCGGGCCGGTTGATCGGCGGCACGGTCATCAAGTACGCGTGGATGGCGTCGGCATCCTCGCGCTTGATCAAGTGGTACGAGGTGTAGGGCATCGCCGGATACAGGTTGGCGCCGTCCTTGCGCTTGCCCTCGGTGAGGGCGGCGAAGAATTCGTCGCGGCTGTAGTCACCGATACCGAACTGCTTGTCCGAGGTGATGTTGGTGCCGTAGATAGTGCCGAACGGAGAATGGATCGGCAGGCCGCCGGCGAACGGCGCACCGCCTTCGGCCGTGTGGCAGGCCATGCAGTCGGCCGCGCGGGCCAGGTATTCGCCACGCTTGACCTGCGCCTGGTCGGCTGCCTGTACACCGAGCGACAGCGCCGCCCCCATGGCCAGCGCCAGGCCCGAAAGAACGTGCCTCATGCTCAACCCTCCTTGACCAGGCCGAGGTCACTGAGCACTTCGCGAGTGGCGTCGTAGTAACGCACATACCCGGTGCAGCGGCAGATGTGATGGCCGAGACTGGCCTCGATGGCCCCTTCGAGCTCGCTCTTTTTCAGCGGCTGGCGCTGGGCCTTTTCCACCAGCACGGTGGCGGCATTGACGAAGCCGGGTGCGCAGTAGCTGCACTGGAAGGCGAAGCGGTCGACGAACTTCTGCTGGATCGGGTTCAGCTCACTGAGGTTGCCCGCCTCGTCATGCTTGGCATGGCCCTCGATGGTGCGCACCTTCTTGCCTTCGAAGTAATGCGCGCCGGTGATGCAGGTGCGCACTTCCTCGCTGGTGCCGTCAGGGTTGTCGACGATCACCACGCAGGCGTGGCAGATGCCCTGGCCACAGCCCAGGCGGGAGCCGGTGAGGTTCTGGTATTCGTGCAGGTAGTCGATCATTGCCAGGTCTTCAGGCACTTCGGCCGGACCGACGGTTTGACCATTCAAGGTCATTTGAAGCGGGCGGTTAGCCATTGAGGGCCTCCTTGACGCGGGCGGGGGTGATAGGCAGGTCGCGAACACGCTTGCCGATGGCATGGGCCACGGCGTTACCGATCGCGCCGACCACCGGGATCATCACCACTTCGGCGATGCCCTTGGAGGGGTCGGTCGGTGACAGTGGCGGCAGGATCTCCGATGTCTGCTGCCACACTGCCACGTCCTTGGCCATTGGCAGGCGATAGCGGTTGAAGTTCCAGTCGCCCTCGCCCGGGCCGCCTTCGTACAGCGGCATTTCTTCGGTCAGTGCATGGCCGATGCCCATGGCGATACCGCCTTCGAGCTGGCCCTTGACCAGTTCCGGTACCAGTACACGGCCACACTCCACCCAGCTGTGGTGGTTGAGTACCTGCACCTGGCCGCTGCCTTTGTTCACCTTCACCTGCACCAGGGTCGCCACCGGGCTGTAGTAAGTCACCATGGCGTTGTTCAGCTGGGTGGCCGGATAGGCGGCGTTCTGGCGGTCCAGCAGGTGGTAGCTGGCGCTGTTCATCTGCGCTTTCTTGACGTTCGGCGCACCGTCGCCGTACTTGACCGCCATCGCATCGAGCGGCAGGCGCTCACGCACGCCATCGATGACGAAATCGGATTCAGCCCAGCTCCAGCGGTTGAATGCGTGGACGCTGACGCCGGTCACCAGCCCCATCTCATGGGCTTTCTTGGCCAGCTCGGCGAACGGGATCGGGGCCAGGCCATTGCCGGTGAGTTCACCGTTGACCCAGACCGCGTTCTCGCGGCGCACCACCAGCGGGTTGGCCTGCCCACCGAACGGGCCCTGGCGCCACAGCGACAACGCCGCCGGCCACAGGCCATGGTTGAACAACACCCGAGCGGCTTCGCGCGTGGCGTGGCTAAAGTAGAAGGCCGAGTTGGTCGCCGAGGATGGCGAGGCCAGCTTGCCGACCCAGCGCGGGTCACGCAGGGCAGCGTCCTGCTCGGCCTGGCTCATCAGATAGGGGTTGCCGTGGGTGGCCAGTTGCAGCTCCGGCCACTCGGTCTCGGCGGTTTTCACTTCATCGGCCGGACGCCCCAGGAAGTCGCTGACCACGAACGCCTGGGAGGTCGACATGCCAGTGCCCAGTTCGGTGCCGATATGACGCAGGCTGATACGCCCGTCGGCCGTGAATTCGATGCTCGCCATGGGCGCTTCGGCACCCGTGCCGAAGTCCTTCTGGCAGATGGCAAAGCCCACGCCGTACCAGTTGTCGGCGTCCTTGGCTTCCATAGCCTTCTTGTAGGCGTCGCGGTTCTTCCACAGTTCGTGGGCGCTGGCCTTGTCGAGGATTTCATGCAGGCGCAAGGCCCCGGCGGGTACGGCGCCCTGGGTGTTCTTCATGCCCGACTTCAGGGCATTGACCCGGCGCAGCTCGATGGCATCCACACCCAGGCGACCGGCGATCTCGTCGACCATCATCTCGGTCGCGGCCATGGTCTGCAGGGTGCCATAACCCCGCATGGAACCGGCCTCGACACCGCGGGAGTGGTAGGCGGTCACGGCCAGATCGCTCTGAGGCATGTAGTAGATCGACTGCGCCGCGGTCGCGCCCACGGCGGCCACCGAGGAGCTGTAGTTGGCGCGTCCGCCACCGTCGACACTCATGTCGGCACGGAAGATCTTGAACGACATGTCTTTCTTGTCCACCGCCAGTTGGTAGTGGATGTCGAACGGATGGCGCTTGATGCCGCTCTGGAACTGCTCGTAGCGGTCGTTGGCCAGGCGCACGGGCACACCGTTGCCGTACAGGGCCGCGACGGCAGCGTAGAACACGAAGATGTTGTTGTCCTTGGAGCCGTAGCCGACCGTGTAGCCGGGGTGCATGTTCAGCGTCTTGAGGGCAAAGCGCGACGGTTTGATCATGTGCACGCATTCCTGTGCCACCTCGAAGGGGCACTGCGTCGCCACCACGAAATGCAGGGTGCCGCTTTGCGGGTCGTACCAGCCGTTGCCGTTGTCCGGCTCGAGCGCTGCCGGTTCGATCGAGGGCGTCTTGTAGCGCTCGTCGAACACCAACCAGTCCTCAGGGGCCTGCTTGAGCTGCTCGGCCATGCGATTGGCATAGAACAACCCTTGCTCGGTGAGGGTGCCGTGCTGCTTGGGCTCGTTGGTCCAGACCGGTTTGCGGTTGAGGATGGTGGGGAACAGCATGGAGTTCTTCAGGCTGGAGAACTCGTCCTCCTCGAACGGCGTCTTGCCCGCCACCCGCACGAAACGGAAGCTGCCATAGGGGTCGCCTTGATACAGCGGCGCCTGGGCGCCGTAGCGGATGGCCTTGTCGTTGAATTGCAGCTTGAGCTTGGCCTGGCGGTAACGCTCGAAGTCGTTCCAGATCAGGATCGCCACCGGGTGGCCGATGAACATCGGCACCTTGCCAGGTGGCAGCAGCGGGTCCGGCGAGTGGGCCTCAGGCCAGGCGATGCCATCCTTGTGCAGGTCCTCGGCGGTGACGACGCGGTCCGGCTGCAGGTCGGCGCCCAGCCAGGCAAGGTCCAGGCCTGCATAGATGCGGTCGGCCTTGATGGTCTTGAGCAACAGGGCGTGGCCTTGCTGCTGCGGCCAGCCGGGCATGTCCTTGGCGCGGATGTCGCGGGCGAACACCTTGTTGCCGCACACCTTGGACAGCGCATCGTTGCGAAAACGTGTCTTGCCGTCATGGCTCATCCACTTCTGCGGGGAAGTGGTGACACTGTTTTCCATCAGGGCGGCGAAGGCCGGGCTGCCGAGCGGTGCGAGGGTCACCCCTACGCCCGCAATCACGCCGCCTTGCAGGAAGGCGCGCCGGGAAATATCACGGTGGGTCATGCTTCATCCTCTGGGCAGAGCGCGCCTGCCCATGACGTATTCTGGTACTTGATAGCTCGGAGGGCGGAATCACTGACGTTCCGAAAGCAAGGTCGGAGTGGAAATCACAAAAACTGACCTTGGCGTCAAGTTTAGCGCAACGACCGCGCCCCTGGCAAAGTCAAGCAGACAACTTGTCGCGCCGATGTACGAACTTTCGCCACAGGCATTAAAGATGAAGGTTTTTCGGTCACAGGGCTCGGGCCATCAGCGCTTGCACTTGGCCAACACCACCTGACAGGTATGCGGTGTACCGCCGGAGCGGCTTGCGTAGCGCATGCAGTTGTGAAGGGACTTTTGCCGGGCAATGCTCATGCTCGCCCCCCAGGCCAGACCGCCCTCGCCCGCTGTCGGCAGGGCCTTGGCATAGCAGTTAGACCCCGCCGTCGCTGCGGCATACTGAGCCGTGCTGGCTTTGCTGCTGCAGCCGGCGGCCAGGGCGAGATTGATGGCGAGCAAGGTGCACAAGGCCCATGGCGGGCTCTGGCGCGCAGGTTTTCCCCACATTTGGAGGACTCCAGAATCAAAAGCTGCAGAGCCTGGCCGGTCTGCCTGAAGATTTCAACCGCGACTATTGGCCCGTGAAACTCCAGACGATTTCGACCACCCGTAAAGCCAGAACCAGTTAAAGCACGCACAACACCACCTGCAGCACCGTGTGCTAAGGCAACTTGGCCAAGCGGTGCAGCGTATAGCTGACATTGAGCAACAGCAGCACCGCCGAGACCAGGATCAGGCTCCCGACAGAGCGGTGCCCGCATTAGCGAAATTCTAGAAGAACTTGAACGACTTGCCGGCCATCGCCAGCGAGGGTTTTCTTGCCCGCCCCAGTAGTGACGCAGGCATGAGCCTTGTATGCTGTCCTGCGCCGCGAACGCCCTTCTGCACCGGACTCCGCTGACCTATGGCCGTCGACCTCCAAGCGCTTTACCCCAAGTTGATCCACCTGATGCTGGACACGGTCTTTGTGGTCGACCGGGACAACGAAATCGTCTTCGTGAGTGACGCCTGCGAAACCCTGCTCGGCTATCGAGCCAGCGAGTTGGTCGGCACCCCGATCACCCACTACATGCACCCCGACGACCTGGAAGCCACCCGCGCCTCGATCATCCGCATCATGAATGGCCAGCCCCATGTGGATTTTCGCAACCGTTACATCCGCAAGGATGGCGGCGTGGTGCACATCCTGTGGGCGGCCTTCTGGTCCGATGAGGTCGGGGCTCGCATCGGCGTGGCGCGCAACGTCACGGCCCTGGCCCAGGCCGAGAAGGAGCTGCGCTTCCTCGCCCACCACGACCCGCTGACCCAGCTGGCCAACCGCTCGCTGTTCAATGACCGGCTGGAATCGGCCCTGCGCACGGCGCACCGCCAACAGAGCGCACTGGCGCTGCTGTTCGTGGACATCAACGACTTCAAGGGCATCAATGATGTCCATGGCCATGCGGCGGGCGACCGCGTGCTGTGCACGGTCGCCCGACGGCTCGAAGCCTGCGTAGGCAAGACCGACACCGTGGCACGCATGGGCGGTGATGAGTTCATCGTGCTGTTGACCGACATCCCGTCGCACAGCGCGGTGGCCGAAAAGATCGCGCAGATCCTCGCGGCCATGGCCGAGCCGTTGGGCGCCGAGTTCGGCGAGGTCGAGATGCCTTCCTGCAGCATCGGCGTGGCCTGCTACCCGGCGGACGGCGAGGATGCCGACGCGCTGCTCAGCCATGCCGATCACGACATGTACCGGATCAAGCGACAGCGTTCGGGCACACGCTGATACGCGCCTGAAATCAAGCGTTTGAGACAACCTGGCGCGATTGCGCGATACTATTGTGCCACCACTTTTTTTCTGGAAAAGGACTTCACCCCATGAAGCGTCTGTTTGCCTGCACCCTGGTCGCACTGGCCCTGGCCGGTTGTGACAAAACCGAGCAGAACAACGCCCAGGCCACCGTACCCGCCGGACAATGCGCCAAGGACATCGACTGCAAAGGCGATCGCATCTGCGAAAGCGGCCAGTGCGTCAGCCCGCAGACCCCGCAAGCCCTCGCCGCCAAGCCCCCGGTGGCGCCGGAACTGGCCCCCGCTGCACCGACCATGGCCTACGAAACGCTGCTGGTCAGCGGCGACAGCGCAGGTCCCTTCAGCATCCAGCGCATGGAACTGGGGACCGCGCTGATGTACCCGTCGCGGGCCGGCGTCGTGAACGTCATGGAGTCGGTCGTCGAAGATGTCGAAGCCACCGGCTATGTCACCATCGAGAAGGCCTATTCGTTCGGTCCCAGCAAGTACGTCGTGGTGGTGTCCACCGGTGAAGGTGGTAACGCCTGCCCCGCGTCCACCTATGTTTTCAGCTTCGACGCCAAGGGCGAGTACGTGGACGGCAAACAGGAAGTCGATGGCTGCTCCGAAGTGGTCGAGTCGCTGGCCGAGGGCAACAAGCTGACGATCAAGAAGGATGGCGTCGCGACGGTGGTGTACAACGGCGTCGTGCAGTAAGGAGACGCCCAAGCCCAGCGCCAGCGCTGGGCTTTTTTTACGCTCGATTTTCGGGCCATGGCGGTGGATCATCAGTCGGTCGGATGTGTGGAGATGACTTCGATGGTAATGCCGGCCCTGATCAATGCCGACCTGCGGCAAACGGTGATCGTGCAGGGACATGCCCTGCCCTGGATTCCCAGCCCGCAAGCCGGGGTGGAGCGACGCCTGTTGTTCCGCATCGGACAGGAGCAGGCCCGCGCCACTTCGCTGGTGCGCTATGCGCCTGGCAGTCGGTTCAATGCCCACGCCCATCCGGGGGGTGAGGAGTTCTTGGTGCTGGAGGGGGTCTTCGAGGACGAACAGGGTCAGTATCCAGTTGGCAGCTACATACGCAACCCACCCGGCAGCCAGCACTCGCCGGGGTCTGCCCAGGGCTGCGTCATCTTCGTGCACTTGCGCCAGTTCCATCCCGAGGACCATGAACGCGTGGTCGCACAGGTGCCCGAGCAGGGTGACCAGCTACTGTGGCAAAGCATCCATGAACGGGTTTGGGTGCAGCAGGCCCAGCCCGGACAGACACTGAACATTGCCAACCCGCGAGGTCTGGAGCTGTTCGTACTCGACGGCCAGTTACAAGGTGACGACTTCGCGTTGCGGCCTTGGAGCTGGATGCGCCGACCGCCGGGGGCTGCGGTTCAGGCGGTGGCAGGCGATGCCGGGGCGCGGATCTGGATCAAGGATGCCGCGCTGGACCTCACGGCCTGTTGATTCAGCGCAAATCGCTACTTTTGGTATCACCGTATTACGGTATACCTAGAAACACGCCCCCGCTAAGCACCCCAAATGCCCCTGCAATGCGCCTTACGGCCAAAACGCCAATAATGGCCCGACGTTTGCTTTGCTCCTGCTCAAACGTTCCAAGGCGCACCTCACATGGGCACTTTTTTCACTCTCACAGGCAATCGTCGTCACGCTGCCCTCTGCAGGGCAGGCGTTGACAGACATGACCTGCCCAGTGCCATGCAAGGCTTCCTTCGCCATGGGCGCGCGCCCGCCCAGGTCACCCTGCCACGCCTGCCTGCCTGCGTGGCAGCCAAACAGAACGGGTTCTGGCAAATAGTCGCGTAAGTTCCCTTCGAGCGTCGTCTCGACCTTCCCACAAGCGCCCGGCTCGCCTGGACGCTGCGACTGTTCGTTCGCCCTCAAGGCGCCTCCTGCGACGGCGCCAGGGGCACTGTACCCGAGTGATTTACCATGACCTGTACCAGCGCACTTCTCGTGATCGACCTGCAACAGGAGGACGGCTTCCCCCTGGAGCGTTTCGACCAAGTCGTCGGCAACGCCGGCGCCCTCATCGGCGCAGCCCGCCGCCTTGCCATCCCCGTGATCTACACCCGCCACGTGAACAACGCCCAAGGCCACGACCTGGCGCACGGGGAGCCGGTGGACGAGCATGGCCAACCGACCAGCTACCGCGCCGGCACCTCGGCGGTGGAGGTCCTCGACGCCCTGGCGCCACACGCCGGCGACCAGGTGTTGGACAAGCACCGTTACAGCGCCTTCCATGGCACCGACCTGGCGCAGCGGCTTCGAAGCCAGGGGATCGAGCATCTGGTGGTGTTCGGCGTGCTGACCGATGTGTGCGTCATGACCAGCGTGTTCGATGCCTACCAGCACGGCTTCACCCTGAGCCTGGTCGCCGATGCCTGCACGGCCACGACGCTGGGTGCGCACTATTCAGCCCTGATGATCCTCTCCAACTGGATCTACGGGCTGGAGATCTTCTCCACGTCACAGCTGCTGCGCCATTGGCAGCAGCAGCCGGCAGGCTCGGTGCGCACCGATACGCCCGACCACCTCGCCTTCCACCCCGAGGCATTCGTCGACGCGATCCAACGCTTCGAACACCGCCTTGCCCATGATTGCTGAGTGTGGAGAGATCCTGATGAAAGTTGAAAATCGCAGCATCGATTTCATCCCTGAGGGCGAGCGCTACGGCCAGGCGCGTTCGCTGTTCTTCGTGTGGTTCGGCGCCAATGCCAACATCACCACGGTCGCGGCCGGCGTCTTGCCCATCAGCCTGGGCCTCAACCTGTTCTGGAGTGCGCTGTCGATTCTTTTGGGCTCGATGATCGGTGCCCTCTTCATGGCGTCACATTCTGCCCAAGGGCCCAAGCTGGGCATCCCACAGATGATCCAGAGTCGGGCCCAGTTCGGCGTCTATGGCGCGATCGTGCCGTTGTTGTTCGTCATGCTCATCTACCTGGGCTTCTTCGTCAGCAATACCTTGCTCGCCGCCCAGGCCGTCGCCAGCGCCAGCCCGATCGGCAATGGCGGCAACATCGTGGTGCTGGGTGCGGTGTGCTTCCTGGTCGCGCTGTTCGGCTACCAACTGATCCATCGCCTGCAAAAGCTGCTGACGCTGGCTTCGCTCGCGGTGTTCGGCATCGCGACCTGGCTGGCACTGAGCCTGCCGGTGCCCGCCGGGCAATGGTCGCTCGAGGGCTTCAGCCTGCCGACCTTCCTCGCCTCGGTGAGCATCGCGGTCACCTGGCAACTTTCCTATGCGCCCTACGTGGCCGACTACTCCCGCTACTTGCCTACCGAAACCCCGACGCAGCAGGTGTTCTGGTACAGCTACCTGGGCACGGTGATCGGCGGGAGCTGGATGATGCTGCTGGGTGCGGTGCTGGCCAAGGCGATGGCCGGGTTCGGAGACAACGTTGGCTTGAACCTGGTGGGATTGCTCGGCGGCAGCACGGTGTTGATGTTCGCCTTCGTGCTCTACGGTCAGATCGCCATCAACGTCTTCAACCTGTACGGAGCATTCATGTCGACAGTGACCGTGATCGAACCCTTCACCGCACTCAAGGTCACCGCGTGGGTGCGGGCAGGGTTGCTGCTGGTGATTGCCGCTGCGGCTACAGGGTTGTGCACGCTTGCCCAGGATGACTTCATTGCGTTCTTCCTGAACTTCATCTTCTTCATGAGCTACTTCCTGATCCCGTGGACGGCCATCAACCTGGTCGACTACTACGTCGTGCGCAAAGGGGTATACCGCATCGAAGACATCTTCCGGCCGAGCGGGATCTATGGACGGGTGAATGGCGTCGCGATCGGCGTATTCCTGGTCACCATCGTGCTCGAGGTGCCGTTCATGAACACTTCGATGTACGCCGGGCCCATCGCCACCCACCTGCAAGGGGTTGACCTGGCCTGGGCAGTCGGCCTGATTTTCCCAGCGCTGACCTATTACTGGCTGATGGGCAGACGCAAGGCGCTGGCCGGCGCCTGCGCATAAAGCCAAGCCTTTGTGCAGCGTGTTCTGCGCGGGTAACCCACTCCCACAGGATCGGTGCCGATCCGATGGGAGCGGGTTCATCCGCAAAAACTGTGCGAGGAGGACTACGGCGTCTGCGGGAGCGGCGAAGGGCCGCGAAAAGGGGCGCACCGCGCCCCCGGTAGCCACCAGGGCTGGCGACTGGCTTAGCGCAGGGTCACCTTGGCCCGGGCGCTGTGCAGCTTCTTGTAGCTGTCGATCAAGCGCAGGTGGCGGTCGAGGCCTTCGAGCTTCATGCTCGTCGGTGTCAGGCCATGGAAACGTACGCTGCCATCGACCGAACCCAGTACCGCATCCATGCGCGCATCGCCGAACATGCGGCGGAAGTTGGCTTCGTAATCGGCCAGCTCCAAGTCCTCGTCCAGTTCCACTTCCAGCACCACGTTCAAGGCCTGGTAGAACAGCCCGCGCTCGACGGTGTTGTCGTTGAACTGCAGGAAGGTCTCCACCAGTTCCTTCGCCGCCTCGAACTGCTCCAGGGCGAGGTAGATCAGCAGCTTGAGCTCCAGGATGGTCAACTGCCCCCAGACCGTGTTGTCGTCGAACTCGACGCCGATCAAGGTGGTGATGTCGGTGTAGTCGTCCAGCTCGCTCTCTTCCAGCCGCTCGACCAGCGCCGCCAGGGCGTCATCGTCCAGGCTGTGCAAGTTGAGGATGTCGGCACGGAACAACAGGGCCTTGTTGGTGTTGTCCCAGATCAGGTCATCCAACGGATAGATTTCCGAGTAGCCCGGCACCAGGATGCGGCAGGCAGTTGCACCGAGGTGCTCGTACACCGCCATGTACACCTCTTTGCCCATGCCCTCGAGAATGCCGAACAACGTGGCGGCCTCCTCGGCGTTGGAATCCTCGCCGTGGCCGGAGAAGTCCCACTCGACGAATTCGAAGTCGGCCTTGGCGCTGAAGAAGCGCCAGGACACCACACCGCTCGAATCGATGAAGTGCTCGACGAAGTTGTTCGGCTCGGTCACCGCATGGCTGGAGAAGGTCGGTTGAGGCAGGTCGTTCAGGCCCTCGAAGCTGCGCCCCTGCAACAGCTCGGTCAGACTGCGCTCCAGCGCCACTTCGAAGCTTGGGTGTGCACCGAAGGACGCGAACACACCGCCAGTACGCGGGTTCATCAAGGTGACGCACATCACCGGGAATTCACCGCCGAGCGAGGCGTCCTTGACCAGCACCGGGAAACCCTGCTCCTCGAGCCCCTGGATACCGGCCAGGATAGCGGGGTATTTGGCCAGTACTTCCTGCGGCACATCCGGCAATGCCAGCTCGCCTTCGAGGATTTCGCGCTTGACCGCCCGCTCGAAGATTTCCGACAGGCACTGCACCTGCGCTTCAGCCAGGGTATTGCCGGCGCTCATGCCGTTGCTCAGGAACAGGTTCTCGACCAGGTTGGACGGGAAATACACCACCTGGCCGTCGGACTGACGCACATAGGGCAGCGAGCAAATGCCACGCTCGACGTTGCCAGAGTTGGTGTCGTAAAGGTGCGAGCCACGCAGCTCGCCTTCAGGGTTGTAGATTTCCAGGCAGTACGGGTCGAGGATCTCCGCTGGCAGCGCGTCTTTGCGGCCCGGCTTGAACCAGCGCTCGTCCGGGTAATGCACGAACGGCGCGTTGGCGATGTCCTCGCCCCAGAACTGATCGTTGTAGAAGAAGTTGCAGTTCAGGCGTTCGATGAACTCGCCCAGGGCCGACGCCAGGGCGCTCTCCTTGGTCGCGCCCTTGCCGTTGGTGAAGCACATCGGCGAGTGGGCATCGCGGATGTGCAGCGACCATACGTTGGGCACGATGTTGCGCCAGGAGGCGATCTCGATCTTCATGCCCAGACCGGCCAGGATCTGCGACATGTTGGCGATGGTCTGCTCCAGTGGCAGGTCCTTGCCTGGGATATAGGTGCTCGCGCTCGGGTCGGTGTCCACCATCAGCAATGCCTGGGCATCGGCATCGAGGTTCTCCACCTCTTCGATGACGAACTCAGGACCGGTCTGCACGACCTTCTTCACCGTGCATCGCTCGATCGAACGCAAGATGCCCTGGCGGTCTTTTTCGCTGATGTCCGCCGGCAGTTCCACTTGGATCTTGAAGATCTGTTTATAGCGGTTTTCCGGATCGACAATATTATTCTGAGACAGACGAATATTATCGGTCGGAATGTTTCGTGTATTGCAGTACAACTTTACAAAGTACGCCGCACACAAGGCCGAAGAGGCCAGGAAATAATCGAACGGCCCCGGTGCCGAACCATCGCCCTTATAGCGAATCGGCTGGTCGGCCACGACCGTGAAGTCATCAAACTTGGCTTCAAGTCGAAGGTTGTCGAGAAAGTTGACCTTGATTTCCATGCGGGGGATACCGTGATAACGAGCAAAACGAAAATGGCGGCCATTATCCGGTTTTTCCCCGCGAAAGTCTTGTGCTTTTCGGCCGTGGGCGCGGCGCCCGGCAGGCCAGGCGCAGGGCGCCTCCCGGCTTGTTCAGGCTCGCTCCCGGGCCTGCATGCACCGTGCTTGGTCACCTGCGCAAACCCGACCAACCGGCCCGGCATAATGCTTTCCCGAAGAATTAACAGATTGTTTAAAAAAACTTTTTCCCGAGAGTACGCCATCCGTGAGCTTATTCTTGCGACATTAACGACAGCCCCACCCATAGCGAATTTAATAACTTTCCGCACATTGGCAAACTGCCACGCTGGCGCTTAACATGGCAAAACTGATGGACCTGCCGCCGAGCCCAAAGGACTTCCCGTGCTCTTGAGTATTCCCACCCTCATTCTCGTCACCGTCTTCCTGCTCGGTCTGATGGGCACACTCACCCTGCACACCTGGGCGCGTGGCAGACGTGAGCGGCCGCTGGGTTATCTGGGCGCGATGTTGTTGCTGGCCTCGGTGGGCGTCGCCTTGATCAGCCTGCGCGAGCGCGGCTACGACCTCGTTCCCCTGGTGCTGGGCAATATCGTGCTGTTGTTGTCAGCCGCACTGGGCTGGACAGCCATGCGCACCCTGGCCGGGCGCGCGCCCTACTTGCCCGGCATTGCCATGGGTGTGGTGGTGTGGCTGCTGTTCTGCTTCACGCCGGTGTTCTACGACTCGCTGTCACTGCGCATCACGGTGTATTCGACCCTTGCCGCGGCCTACTCGGGCCTGGGCATCGTCGAGCTGTGGCGCAGCCGCAATCGCCTGGACATGGCGTACCTGCCGGCCCTGTTGATCCTGGGCATGCACACCATCTTCTACATCGTGCGCCTCATCGTCGATGAAGGCCTCTCGCTGGAAAACGCCTTGTCCGGCAGTGGCGATGGCGCACGGTTCTTTGCCGTCATGCTGTTCGAGTCGATGCTCTATGCCACCGGCATCGCTTATATCACCCTGGCAATGGTCAAGGAGCAGGCCGAGAAGAAGTATAAAACGGCCGCCAACACCGACGAGTTGACGGGCATCGGCAACCGCCGGGCATTCATCACCCAAGGTGAGCAGATCCTGGCCGAGGCCAAACGCACCCACACCCCCATCACCCTGCTGCTGTTCGACCTGGACCATTTCAAGCGCCTCAATGACAGCCTCGGTCACCAGGCAGGCGACCAGGCGTTGATCGCCTTCAGTCAGCTGGCGACCCGCAACCTGCGCCACGGCGATGTGTTCGGCCGGATCGGCGGCGAGGAATTCGCCTGCCTTCTGCCCGGTGCGGGGGAGCAGATCGCGACCCTGGTCGCGCAGAACATTCGTCAGCGCTTTCACAGCGCTGCACTGCCCACGCCAGGGAGTCTGAGCGTCAGCATCGGCGTCGTCACCAGCGAGGCCGCAGGCTACGAACTCTCGCGCCTGCTGGCGCTGGCGGACGACGCGCTGTATGCGGCCAAGGCCGCGGGACGCAACCGTGTCCATGTGTTCGAGCACAGCGCAGCCAACGAGCCGGCCATCGAAGGCTAGGCCAACCCCGTGCGCTCCAGGTATGCCGCCAGGTACTCGATGAACGCCAGCACCTTCCCCGTCGCTCGCCGATGGCTGGGGTACACCGCCAGGATCTTCGGCCCGAAGGCGTCGGGGTCGATCGCGTAGTCTTCCATCAAGCGCACCAGGCGCCCATCGGCCAGATAGGGCGCGCCACTCCACAGCGGCACATGAAACAACCCGCCACCGGCCAGCGCGCTGGCCAGCAGCAGGTCGTAGTTGTCGCTTTCCAGTCGAGCATGGGTGGGCTGCAGCAGGCTCAGACGTTCGCCGTCCTTCTCTACCCACCAGTAGGTGCGGCTCAGGGCGGCATGGCGATACAACAGCCAGTCGTGCTGATCGAGGGTCTGGGGTGTGACCGGTATCGG
Organism: Pseudomonas guariconensis; assembly: GCF_900102675.1. Classification (GTDB taxonomy): domain Bacteria; phylum Pseudomonadota; class Gammaproteobacteria; order Pseudomonadales; family Pseudomonadaceae; genus Aquipseudomonas; species Aquipseudomonas guariconensis. The sequence continues at coordinate 306,297 of NZ_FMYX01000005.1, read as the reverse complement.
GTTGCGCGCCAGGTAGTCGGGGCTCGCGCACAGCGTCAGGCGGTTGCGGCCGACCTCCCTGGCGATCAACCCGGGCAAGTCATTGTGCCCTTCGCGCAGGGCCAGGTCGTAGCCGCTTTCCACCAGGTCGACGAAGTCATCGGAGAGGTCCACGCGCAGGCGGATCTGCGGATAGTCGCGCAGAAACTGTGAGCACACCTGGTCCAGAAAGGCCCGCCCATAGGCCAGCGGCGCCGTCAGCCGCAGGATCCCATGCAAGCCATGTTGCATCTGCCCCACCACTTCGCCGACTTCATGCATGCGCATGAGCACCTGGCGCGCGGTTTCCAGGTAGACCTTGCCGGCTTCGGTCAGCACCGTGCGCCGCGTGCTGCGCTCGAACAGCCGCACGCCCAGGTCATCCTCCAGATGGCTCACGGCTTTGGTCAGGGCCGACGGGGTCTTGCCCAATTGCTCGGCGGCGCGGCTGAAACTGCCGTGCTCGGCAGTGGCGACGAACATGGTGATGGCGGCGAACTTGTCCATGGTTTTTCCATTCAGGAAAAAAGCTTTTGCGCATTTCGGGCGTTCTGCCTGCCCGGGCCAGCCGTTAGTCTCGCCAACAGCCCCCAAAAAACAAGAGGTTTTGCAATGAGACGTTTCACGCCTACGTTGCTGTCCGTGGCGCTGGCCTTTGCCTCGATGGATTCGATGGCCGCTGTGGATCTGGTGCTGCTCAATGGCAAGCTGTACACCGCCGACCCCGCCCACCCGTCTGCACAGGCCATGGCCGTACAGGACGGCAAAGTGCTCAAAGTAGGCACCGATGCCCAGATCAAGGCTCTGGCCGGCAGCACGACCCAAGTCATCGACCTGGGCGGAAAGCGGGTCATGCCGGGGATGATCGACAGCCACTCCCACGCCATCTTCGGTGGCCTGGAGCTGTCGGCAGCCAGCCTGGCCGATGAGGAGAACGTGCCCACCGCGGAGCTGGAAAAACGCTTGCGCGCCTGGCGTGACGACGGCACAGCCCGCCAAGGCGATGTGCTGACCGTGGTCGGGGTGAGCTCCACCTACTGGGCCAAGGCCGAGGAGCTGGGCGCGACCTTCAACCACGGCGAGTGGGCAAAGGTCCCGGTGGTGTTCATTGGCAGCGACCACCACACCGCCTGGGCCAACCAGGCCATGCTCGACCGCGCCGGTATCGACGCCAGGCTCCTGGCCACCCTGCCCGCCGCCGAACGCGACACCCTGGGCAAGAAACAAGACGGCACACCCAATGGCTTTGCCGTGGATGCAGGCTGGGACCGCATCAGCGCCGCCATGCCCTCCCCCAGCGCCGACGCCCTGCTGCACGCCGCCGACGCTGCGGTGAAATACAACAACGCCTTCGGCATCACCGCCTGGATGGACCCGGCCGCCAACGCCGCACCTGGGGAGTCGGTGTTCAGCCTCCAGCCCACGGAAAAATCCATCGGCGTACTGCCGGCCTACAAGGCCCTGGCCGAGAAAGGCCAGTTGAATGCCCATGTCGCTGCGCTGCTGGTGGCCAACCCCAAGAGCCTGCCGGCCGATCTCGACACCTTGGACAAAGTTCGCCAGCAGTTCCAGGGCATCCCCAACCTGACACTGCCCGGCATCAAGATATTCGCCGACGGCGTGGTGGAATACCCGGCGCAAAGCGCGGCGATGCTCGAGCCCTACAGCAATTCCCACAAAACCGGAGAGCTCTTGATCGACCCGACGCATTTCGGCGAGCTGGTCAGCGCCGCCGACGCCCGAGGCTGGCTGGTACATATCCACGCCATCGGTGACCGGGCGGTACGCGAATCGCTCAACGGCATCGCCCAAGCGCGCAAGGACCGCCAGAGTGGCGTCACCCACTCCATCACTCATCTGCAACTGGTGAACCCCACCGAGTTCGCCCGCTTCAAGCCCTTGAACGTGATCGCCTCGATGCAGCTGCTCTGGGCCTCGGGCGACGAATACACCTTGGACATGGTCAAGCCCTACGTCAGCCCCCATGTCTTCCCCTACCAGTACCCTGCCCATTCGCTGCTCAGCCACGGCGCCACCATCGCCGGGGCCAGCGACTGGTCGGTTTCCTCGCCCAACCCGTGGCTGGCCATTCACCAGGCCATCACCCGCGAAGGCCCCAAGGGCGTGCTTAACCCAAAGGAGCGCATCGACCGCCAGACCATGTTCCAGGCCTACACCCTCAACGCCGCACGCACCATTGGCCTGGACAAGCAGATCGGCTCGCTCACGCCCGGCAAGCAAGCCGACTTCATCGTGCTCGACCGCGATGTGCTCACCGTCGCCGACAATGACCTGGCCGACACCCGCGTCCTGCAGACCTGGTTCGGCGGCCGCGAAGTCTACAAAGCCGAACACTGACTCCCTCTGCACCACGCCAAGCTCCCGGGCTACCCGGGAGCCAGGCCGCGCTTTGCCCGCACCTGCCAGAACAATCACAACAAACAGGTACCTTCATGCGCCGCATCCTGCTCATTGCCTCGACCCTGGCCCCCTTGACCAGCCAAGCCGTATCCCTGAGTGATGACTTCTACCTGGAGATCGAACCCGCTCTGGTCAGCGATTACCGTACCCGCGGCATCTCCCAGACCCAGAACGACCCCGCCGCCCAACTCGCCATCACCCTGCAGCACACCAGCGGCCTGTACCTCGGCGCCTGGACCTCCAATGTGGACTTTGGCTTCGGCACCCAGACCCGCCAGGAGGTGGACTACTACGCCGGCTGGTACTGGCAGGCCACCGATGAAGTCAGCCTGGATGTGGGCTACCTCAAGTACACCTACCCCAAGTCGAGCCTGTACAACCTCAGCGACTACTACGCCGCCCTCACCGTCTACGGCGTGACCCTGGGAGCGAACTACTCCAACGACACCGGCAGCGCCCTGGGCGATGACCAGGACACCCTCTACAGCTACGTGGCCTACGAAACCGCCCTGCCGCTGGAGATCGGCTTGCAGCTGCGTTACGGGCGCATGGACTTCAAGGATCCGATGTACACGGCCGGCGATGGCAAGACATCGTCCGACCACCACGAATGGGAAGTGAAGCTGACCCGTGAACTGGCTGGGCTGACCTGGAGTTTGTCGTACATCGACACCGACCTGTCCAAGACCGAGTGCGCCAGCAGCTATGGGTTCGATGACCTGTGTTCGGCGACCTGGGTAGGAAGTGCGAGCAAGAAGTTCTGAATCAGGACTGCACAGGCAGCCCCGGCACCCTGTCGTTGCGTTGCCTGTAGGGACACTTTCGCCGGTGAGCCCGCAGCCGCACAGAGGCCTGCCTCTCGCCTGCGACTGTAGATACGCCGGCGCTTCGAAAAAAATAGCCAGGCCAAGAAGTGGGCTTCGGCAATTGCCGACGTATCGCTGCACAGCTCGGCCCAGGGCTCAGCCTGCGCTTTCAGTGCCAGCCCTCACTCGGCTGGGTCTACCTTCACCACCTGCCAGCTGTCGTCCGGGTCGAAGCGCTTCATCGCCTTGGCGACCTTCTCGCCATCAGGCCCCAGGTCCTTGTCGAACACCTGGCCGTCATGGCTGATCATGAAGCTCATCACCCCCGTCTCGTTGTACTTGGCAGGCCAGGCGATAAGCGCAAAGCCTCGGCTCATCTGGTCGCCGATCAGGTAGCTGTACGCGCCGCCAGGTGCCGACGGGCCCTGGCCATCGAGAATGCGAAAGTGGTAGCCATACCAGTCATCGCCGACTACGTCCTGACCGAACAGCGGGCCCAGCGGGCTGATCTGGCCGTCGCCTCCGTCCGCCCAGTAGAGGCCGTCGTGCTTGCCTGGGCTGCTGAAGATTTTCTGGGCGTACTCGAGCGCACCGTTGCCGTTGCGATCCTGGGTGGCGTAGTCCATCTGCGCGTCGTGATACGCCAGCACCGACTGCAAAGCCGCCAGCTCATTGCGGCCAATGCGCCGCGCACGGATCTCGGCGCTGCCGGCCTTCAGATCGAAGCGCCAACCGCCATTGCCTTTGACCAGCGGGATCGGCAAGGTCCAGGGGGCGTTGCCCACTGCCAGAATCGCCTTGCGCTCGCCGTCTGGCTCGATGCGGTGTCGTTCGCGGTACTGCTGCAAGAACGCATCCACGTCGCTGCGCTGCACGCCCCCGCGGGGAATGTAGTTACGCCAGTCTTCGCCGAGCAGCTGCGCCAGGCGCGCTTCGTCGGGGTGCTCCACACCCAGGGCCTGGACGAAGGCCTCGACGGCTTTTTCCGGCGTCGGGAAGGCCTGCTGGGCCGAGGCGATGCACGACCAGGCAAGGCCTGTGGCCCATAGTCCCATAAGCAACTTGAGGTTCATCGCCGCCCTCCTCCCCTGCGCATCGGCGCACTGACCGGTCTGGACACCGGACGTCCCGCCGCCCGCGCGGAACCGGGCCGCTGGGCGAACGACTGGCTCAACCGTCCACGGTTGGCCTGCACGTTGGCTCGCGACGGCGAGCGAACGCCATCGAAAGCATTGTTGCGGGCCCGCCCGGCCGAGGCCGTAGGCCGCTTGTGCGCAGCCTGGCGGAGCTGGCCATCGCCTTGGCGACGGTCGGCTACCCGGGGTGCGTTCGTCGCACCTTGCAGGCGATGGCCAGCCTGGGCTTCGCGTGCCCGTTCACGGGCCTCGCGGTTGGTGGTGGCCGGACGTTCGATGCCGTGCCGGTCCATCGAAGCCCGGGCGCGTTCTCGGGCCTCGGCGCGCTGGGCATCGTCACCCCGATACGCGGCGCGCTGGCGGGCGCCGTCCAGTTGCCGGCCGTATTGCTCGCGGCTCCTGGCATCGCGATAGGGCACACCATCGCGATGCACGGCGTTGTGCTGCCACTTGTTCTGGCTGTTGTCGATGCGGTTTTCGATGTTGTTGATGTTGTTGTAGCGATCGACATCGATATCGATGTCGTGATCGTCCCAGTCGCAGTCGCCCCACAGCGAATTGATGATCGCCACGCCAGTGCCGAAGGCCAACCCCGCCACCAGCGCTGAACCTGCGTAATAGGCCGGCGGCGGTGGGTAGTACACCGGCGCAGAGGCGGGGTACTGCCACGTGCCGTAGGTGGTGTTGAGGTTGTAGCTGGGCACGTAGACCACTTGCGGGTCGGCCGGCTCGATGATGATGGTGGTGTTGCCGGCCGCTGCGCTCTGGCCGGTACCGCCGGCGGAGGACGGCGCGGGCGCGGCCTGCACGGTCACGTTCTGGTACTGGTTGCTCTGCAGGTTGCCGGCTGCCTGAGCTTGGTGACGCAGGCGCTGCACGCTGTTCATGACGTCGTCGGGCTGGGCCAGGAAGGCATCTCCCAGACGCTGCACCCAGACCGGGTCTTGGCCCAAGGTCACCAGCACCTGCGGAAAGGCCACCAGCGCCTGCACGCTGGGGTCCCAGGTCTGCCCGGCCACCTGCTTGACCGCCTCGTCGCCCTTGAGCGTGCTGTTGGCCTTGGACCAGGTCACCGCCTCGGCGACCTCGCCCGGGTAGGTGGCCGCCATGAGCACCTGTGCCAGCAGCGCATCGGGGTACAGCGCGATGGGCGCGAGCATCTGATCCAACTGCTCCTGGGTGAACACGGCCGTCTTGGCGGCGCCCGTGCTCGGCGCCGGCTCGCCAGCCGGGGCAGGCGCTGTCGTCGCCGTCTGGGCGAGGCTCGCCGTGCCGCCTAGGCACAACATCATTGTGATGACGCCTAGCATTGGAACGCGCATTGCACCTCCCGCAAAGGCCTATCGCCTGAAATGACTGTGCGTTAAGGGTAGCGCTGCACCTGCGATTTACCACGTCGCGCACGCCGGCTGTCGATCCACACCAGCATGGCGCTGGCATACAGCGAAACCGCCAGGAACAACGCCATGCGCACCGCAAACGCACGGTACACGTCCTGGCCTGCCACGCTGTCCTGCACCGACTGCCCGAGCAAGATCAGCATGGTCGTCAGGCAACTGACCCAGAACGCCGGTCCATGCCGGCTGCCGATCACCGCATACAGCCGCCGGGCCTGCCACAGGGCAAACAGCAGCCCCCACAGAAAGAACATCCACAGATGGACGAACAAGCTGAGCGCACCCCACAGCACAATCGCCAGCAGCCCGGCCAGCAACGTCGAGCCAATCAGTTCGCGGGCGGCCTGGCGGGCATCGGTCTGGTCTGCCTGTTGGCCGAGGCTGACCGCCTTCATGATCAGCGGCATGAAGCGGTCCGGTGCGATCAGCGCCAGCACGAACGCCGGCATGACAATCAGCGTCGCGCGCAGGGCGATCCAGCTCGCCTCATCGGGGCCCAAGCGCGGCGGCACTGGCGCAGCCGCCACGTCGGCCGGCTCGGGGAACAGCACATGGGCCACCGCACAGCCGATGACCGCTAGCAGCATGCCCTTGGCCAGTGCCTCGACCACCGACAACGCCAGGGTGAAATCGCTGGTCCCTGCCGCGGCGATCATGGTCAAGCCGATCACCAGCAGGTTCGCCAGCAGCCCGTTGCCGCCGCGCAAGGCGTAGCGGAACACCGCGAACAAACCAACACCCACCAGCAGGACGCCGCTCAGCGGCGCATGGCGCAGCAGCGGAATCAGCAACAGGCCACTTCCACAGCTGAGCAACACCATCAGCGCCAGCACCGGCGCCGCACGCAGCCCCAGTGCCTGGCTGCGCATGGCCAGCAACAGCACGGCGAACACCGGCGCCAGGATCGGCACCGGCATGTCCAGGCCGAAGCTCGCCGCCAGGCACAGTGCCGTGCCCCAGGCCAGGCGCAGCGCCCGCAGGCGACGCAGTTCAATAGGCATAGGACAACCAGCTCATCAGCCACATGAACACCCGGCCCAGCAGGTTGAGTGGGTTGCCCTCCCCTGGCAGCGCCATGATCTCGGCCTGGCCACCGACCCGCAGGTTGCTCACGTTCAGCCGCCCATCGCGCTCCAGCTCGACGATCACCGGGAAGCGCTGCGCCGAACGCAGCCACTCGCGGCTGTTCTGCACCTGGGGCAGCGAACCTGGCGGCGGGCTCTGGCCGACGCTTACGCCATAGCCGATGCTGCGTACCCGTCCGTGCAGCAACTCGCCGGGCAAGGCATCGAGCACCACCAGCACCGGGGTGCCCGGGCGCAGGTGGCCCAGGTTGTTCTCGGTCATGTCGGCGCTGATCCACAGGTCGTGGATGGCGATCAAGGTCATCACCGGGCTGCCGGCGCCGACATAATGGCCGACATCGGTGCGCAGGTCGGTGATCAATCCATCGGAGTCGGCCCGCACTGCGGTGCGTGCCAGGTCCAACCGAGCCTTTTCGACGTTGGCCACCGCGCTGCGCACCTGGGCGTTGTCCGCCTCTTGTCCGCCCTGCTGCTCGCGGGCGCGCTCGACTTCGGCGCGGGCTGCGGCCACTTGGCTGCTGGCCTGCTCGCGGCTGGCCTGGGCGCCCTCCAGGCGTCGCACGGACACCGTGCCCGGGTCTTCCCGATACAGGCGTGCCAGGCGCTCGGCGTCCTGGCGGGCCTTGCGCTCGTTGGCCTGGGCGGCAGCCAGCGAAGCCTGGGCGGCGTCGATGCCGGCCGTATGGGCGCCGATCTGCCGGCGCACCGTGTCGAGCTCGGCCTCGGCCCGCGCCAGGGCGATGCGGTATTGCGCCTGGTCCAGTTCGAACAGCACCTCGCCCTTGCGCACTTCCTGGTTGTTGCCCACCGCCACCCGCTTCACCTGCCCGGCCACCTCGGCACTGACCGGCACCACATAGGCCTGCAGCCGTGCCTGCTGGGTATAGGGTGTGAAACGGTCGGCGAGCACATACCAGAGTAGGCTCACGAGAATCAGCAGCAAGACCCAGCGCATGCCCCGGTCGGGCTTGGCGGGTGTCGGCGAAGGGGCTGGGGCATCGCTCATTTCGGCTCACCTGTGTCGTTGCGCGCTGGGGTGGGGTTGTCGAGCAGATCCCCCCAGTCGGTGCGTTGCTGCATGTGTTGGCGGGTGTCGGGGGCGATGGGCGCACGGTGCGGATCCCAGCCGCCACCGAGGGCTTTGTACAGGGCCACCAGGCTGCCGACCGCATTGCCACGGCTCACCAGGTAGCTGTCCTGCTGTTGCAGCAACAGTTGCTGGGCATCGAGCACCCGCTGGAAATCGGCAAAGCCCTCACGGTACTGGGACGTGGCCAGTTCCAACGAGCGTTGCGCGGCCTGGGAGGCCTGCTGGCGAACCTCGGCACTTTGCAGCGAGCGCACCAGCCCGCTGGCCGCATCGTCGGCCTCGCGAGCGGCCTCGCGCACATCGCGCTGGTACAACTCGATCAACTGCTGAAGGCGCGCATCTTCCACGCGCACGGCGTTCTTGCGCCGGCCATAGTCGAACGGGTTCCAGATCAGGCTGGGGCCGGCGGCGAGCTGGAAGCTGTCGGGCAGATGGCTGGCCGAGACGAACGTCCAGCCAATGCTGCCCAACAGGCTCAGCGATGGGTACAAGTCGGCCTCGGCCACGCCCACCAGCGCCGATTGCGCCGCCACCGCCTGTTCGGCAGCGCGGATGTCCGGGCGGCGCTGCAGTAGGCTCGCCGGCACGTCCTGCAGGATCGCCCGGTCAGGCAGCGGCAACTGCCCGTGGCCGCTCGCCAATTCAGGCAATGGCCCAGGTGGTCGGCCCAGCAATGCGCACAGCACGTTACGCAGGGCGTTGAGCTGGTTTTCCAGCTCCGGAATGCTGGCCTGGGTGGCCAGGAACTGGGTGCGGGCTTGCTGCCAGTCGAGTTCATCGTTCTCGCCATGGCGGAACAGCCGTTCGGTGATCTGCAAGCTGCGCGCCTGGCGCTGGGCGTTCTCCTGGGCGATGTCCAGGCGGGCCTCGACGGTACGCAGGCTGAAATAGGTATCGGCCACCTGCGCCCGCAACAGCACCATGGCATCGGCGTAGTTGGCCTGGGAGGCAAAATACAGCGCGTCGGCCGACTCGATGGCGCGGCTGAAGCGCCCCCAGAAGTCCACTTCCCAGGCAATGTCGAAGCCCAGGCTGGATTGCCAGAACACCGAGTCCCGGGCCGTGGGGGTACCGGACTGGTCCTGTTTGAGGTAAAGGCTCTCGCCACGCAGCTGCTGCACCTGGGGGTAGCGCCCGGTCTGGGCGATGGCCAACTGCGCGCGCGCCTCAGCGATGCGCAGGCCGGCCACGCGCAGGTCGGTGTTATGTGCATCGGCTTCGGCGATCAGCGCATCGAGCATCGGGTCGGCGAATACCGCCCACCACTGGCGCAGGTCCGGCGATGCCGCCGGGTGGGTGGCCTGCTCCAGCAAGGGGGTATTCCAGGTGTCCAGCCAGGGTGTCGGCACGGGTTTGAAATCCGGGCCGACCTGGGTGCAACCGCCCAAGGCGGCCAGGCTCAGTGCACAGCAAAAGACACGTTTGACCATGGCAAGCCCTGGTTCAATACGTCTTGTCGACGGGCGTTTCGGGCACTTGCTGCGCGACCCACTGCCAGAACAGGTTGTAGGTCACAGCCAGGATCACCGGGCCGATGAACAGGCCAATGATGCCCTTGACCACCATGCCACCCAGCGCACCGATCAGCACCACCGGCATCGGCACGTCCACGCCACGCCCCAGCAACAAGGGCTTGAGCACGTTGTCGGCAAGGCCGGCGACGAAGGTGTAGATGGCGAACACGATGGTGCCGACCGTGAAACCTTCGGTGCTCAAGACGTAGGCGATCACCGGCAGCGTGATCAGCGTCGCAGGCGCCTGGGCAATACCCAGCATGAGGATGGCGATGGCCAGGATGCCTGCGCCTGGCACCCCCTTGATCACGAAGCCGACACCGATCAGCAGCATCTGGATGAACGCGATGCCGATCACGCCTTGGGCCACCGCACGGATGGTGGCGGTGCACAGCTTGGCGATGGGCTTGCCCTGAGCTTCGCCTGAGACCCGCATGGCGATGCGTTGCGCCGCCCATTCACCGCGCTCGCCAAAGGCCATGATCACCCCTGAGATGATGATCGCCGCAATAAACAGCAAGAACGCGCCGCCAGCACTGGCGATGGCCCCGAGCAGCAACCGGCCGGCATCCTTGAGGTACGGCATCAGGTTGTTCAGCACCCCGCTCAGGCTTTCGGAGGCCGACAGCCAGAGGGCATACACCCGTGGCCCCACCAATGGCCAGGTGGCGACCGACTCTGGCGGCGCCGGCACGCTCCAGGCGCCGCTCTTGAGCAGTGTCACCAGGCTCTCGACCGACTCGCCGAGGGACACCACCACCAAGTAAATCGGCACCAGGAGCACCAGCAGGACCAACAGCACCACCAGTGTCGCCGCATGGCCGTCCTTCAAGCCGCTGGCACGCTTGATCCGTTGCTGCAACGGGTACAGCGTGACCGCCAGGATCACTGCCCAGAGCATCAGTTCGAGAAATGGCTGGAACACCTGGAAGGCGAAAATCACCAAGCCTGCCACCAACCCCGCCTTGATGAGCACATCCAGCAATCCCCGCGACAGGGCGCTGTCCAGTTTGAAACTCGGCTGCATGAATCACCTCCGGGCCGCCGTGGGCGGGTCGAACAGTCGGTGCGCCGATTGGCGCGATGTTGGTCGTCAATCCTGCGGTCGGTGGTCGTCTGCCGAACCGTCATCGTCCTCGAGCCTTTCACTGGACGCGCGTCGTTGGTAAAGCTCCAGCAGCCATCGCTGCTCCTGGTGCTGGTAGCGCCGCACCCAGGCAGCGGCCTGGGCTTCGTCCTGGCCCAGGGCGATGAAGGCGCGACGCGCCATTTCAAGGCTGGAATGGAAGGTTTCGCGGACCGGGCTCGCGCCCAGCTCGAGCAGATGCAGGACATCCCGATGATCGCGTACAGAGGCGATGACTGGGGTATGCGGGTACTGCTGGGCGAGCAGGTCCACGGTCTTGAGATTGACCTGCGGATCGTCGGTGGCGACGATCACCAGTTCGGCCTCGCCGACCTTGGCCGCGCGCAGGATCTGCGAGCGCGACGGGTCGCCATAGAACACCGGCGGGCCTTGTTTGTCGGCTTGGCGTCCGAAGGTTTCGACCGAGGTATCCAGGGCTACCAGGCGTACACCTTCGGCGTGCAGCATCCTGGCGATGGCGCGCCCCATGCGGCCCATGCCGGCCACCACCACCTGCGGCGCTTCATCCACTGCCGGCAGCGTGTCCGGGGCCTCCAATACCGGCCGCTCTTCACGCAACTGACGCGCCAGCGCCATCATCACCAGCGGCACCACCGCCATCGACAAGGTGATGGCCAGCACCAGCAGGTCGTGCACCTGTTGCGCCAGCAATTGATGATCCAGCGCCAGCTTGAACACCACGAAGGCGAACTCGCCCCCCGATGCCAGCACCACCGCCAGGCACAGCGCCTGGGCACGGCTCAGGCCGCCGGCCCAACGTCCCAGGCCAAACAGCACAGGCAGCTTGATGCCCACCAGCAACAGGGTCAGCCCCAGCACTTGCAGGGGGAAACCCAGCAGCAATCGCAGGTCGGCGGTCATGCCGACGCCGACGAAGAACAGCCCCAGCAGCAGCCCCTTGAGCGGCTCGATCTGGGATTCGAGCTCGTGACGAAAGGGAGACTCAGCCATCAGCACACCGGCCAAAAATGCACCCAGCGCCATCGATACGCCCACGTGCTCCATCACCCAGGCCGTCCCCAACACCACCAGCAGCGCCGTGGCGGTGGAAAGCTCGTGCAGCCCCGACTTGGCCACCCAGAGAAACACCGGCCGCAGCAGGTAACGCCCTCCGATGATCACGATGCCGATACCAATCGCCACCGCCAGCAATGGCCGGGTGCCCTCGGCCGTAGTCGTCGCGCCACCGGCGAGCAACGGCACCACGGCAATCAAGGGGATGGCGGCGATGTCTTGGAACAACAGGATCCCCACGGCCAAGCGCCCATGTGGCTTGTTCAGGTCCTTGCGCTCGGCCAGTACCTGAAGGCCGAACGCGGTGGACGACAATGCAAGGCCCACGCCGAGTACCACCGCCGCCGCAGGCGACTGGTCGAACAGCACAAAGGCGAGCCCTCCCAGAACCAGCGCAGTGAGGCCCACCTGCAACGAGCCGACGCCGAACAGCGACTTGCGCATCGTCCACAATTTACGCGGCGACAATTCAAGGCCGATGATGAACAACAGCATCACCACGCCCATCTCCGAGAGCCGTGCGACGTTGTGGGGATTGTCGATCAACCCCAACACCGAAGGGCCGATCACGATACCTGCGAGCAGATAACCAGGTACGGCGCCCAACTTAAGGCGCTGGAGCAGAGGAACCAGAAGCACCACAGCCAACAGAAAGACTACCGTCGCCTGCAACAGGCTGCCGTCATGAGGCATTTCCCTCCCCCTTGCTCGAATGCCAGGCAATCGCCCGCGCGAAGTCGATTGCCTGAGTCCCGCCAGTCAAGATGGAATTGAGTATGGGTGATTAATGGCCGTTTGCTTGTCGCAGGTTTTTATTTTCCGCGCAGGGTTTACAGACGCGCATCGCCCCCCTGCCGCTGTCTGCTCGGGGCAGTCGATATGTAAGGCCACACGGCCTGTTGCGACGCGTCATCGACCTCAAGGGCTGACCTGATAGCCACGTCCCTGCAGGCAGCTGCTGTAGGCGCTGGCGTGGGCGGAGTCCTGGGCTTGGTTCTGGCTGCGGCGGTCCTGCCGGCGCTCCTGACGCTGGCGCATTCCACCGACTGCCGCCCCCGCTGCGGCCACTTCGCCGGCGCGGTTCTGTCGGTATTGCGCTTTGGCATCGTCACCGGCCCGGTCATAGAGTTCCTCGTGCTGCCGGCCACGGACCTCGGCACCCACCGCCCCTGCCGCCGCCCCGGCTGCCGCGCCACGCACGCGGCCCCCGACATGGGCCTCGGACGAGGTGCCGGCGCTGTTGGCCGCGTTGTTGGCCACACCATTGCAGTAGTCCATGTCCTGTTGCATCTGCTGGCTGCTCTGGCCATTGAGCGGCACGACGCTCTGGGCGCTGACGGGCCCTGCGAGCAACATCAACCCCAGGCAACACCCTGTGAAAGCACGCATGACACACCTCCTCGAAAGAAAGCCCCAACGTTTCAGAATAGTGCCCGCGCGAGTTCACTGGGTTCGTGGGCAAAATCATTCGGGCCCTCGCCTAGAACTTTTTGCTATTTATCGGTCTATGTGAGGGAGCTCAGCTCAATAAACGCGGCTCACCGCTGTTTAAGCCCCATGGCCGCGATCCCAATGTCATTCAGAGGTTGTCTTTGCTCATGAAAATCAACGTCCCACGAATGGTGCTCCTTGGCCTGTTCGCGTTCGCGTCGATGGGCTCGGCATCTGCTTCACCGATGAAAGCGGCAAGCCCAGCGCCCGCCGCCCCGATCACGACCCCTCGGGTGGTCGAGAACCCTTGGCCGAGCCTGGCCAGCCTGACCGATAAGCAACAAGGCCCGATGCTCGCCCACGACGACCGCTACTGGCGAGACGGCCGCTGGCACGACAGACGGGACGATTGGCGCCGTGCCCAATGGCGCCGCGAGCAGGCCCGCCGGGAGGCCGAGCGTCGTCACGAGTGGGAACGCCGTCACTACCGCGCCCGTTACGAACACGATCACCGTTACTACGATCACGACCGACGCTATTACGGGCGTGATCAGCGCTATTACCGTCGTTAAGCGCCTCACGCCCTGATATCAGGGCGTGTCCTGGCTCCAGCGTCCGGCGTAGTCCCGGGCAAACTGCGCGGCGATGCGCCCGGAACGCGAGCCGCGCTGAGTGGCCCAGCGAACCGCGTGCACATGGGCCTGCTCGATGGCATGCGCAGGCACACCGTAGAACGCCAGCCACTGGTTCACCGCGTTCAGGTATTCGTCCGGCGAGAAGCCGTAGAACGAAATCCACAGCCCGAAGCGCTCGGACAGCGACACTTTCTCTTCTATCTCTTCCCCTGGGTGCAGTGCACCGTTCTCGCCGCGGGTCATGGACAGGTTGTCCGAGGCGCGTTCGGCAATCAGGTGCCGGCGGTTGGACGTGGCGTAGATCAGCACGTTCGACGAATGCTCGGCCACCGAACCGTCCAGGGCGGTCTTCAGACGTTTGTAACCGATATCCCCTTCCTCGAACGACAAGTCATCGCAGAACAGGATGAAGTATCCAGGCTGGTGACTGACGATCTCGATGACCTCGGGCAGGTCCCCGATATTTTCCTTGTCGATCTCCACCAGCTTGAGCCCACGCGAGTGGAACTCGTTGAGGCACGCCTTGACCAGCGAGGACTTGCCCGTGCCCCTGGAGCCGGTCAGCAACACATTGTTGGCTGGCTTGCCGTCGAGAAACTGCTGGGTATTCTGGCAGATCAGCGCCTTTTGCCGGTCGACGTTCTGCAGTTGATCGAAGCCGATGAGCATGGGCCGCCTGACCGGTACCAAGGTGGCGCGATGGCCGCCCTGGCTGGCCCGGTACTGCCATTGGTAGGCGATGGCATCGGGGTCCAGGACGGGCACGGGTGGAGGCGCGAATGCGCGTTCCAGGGAATCGGCGATGCGCTTGAGCTGCGCAAGGACCTGCTGGGAGAAATCGGCCGGGTCAGGCAAAGGCGTGTTCATGAGCGAAGGCACACAGGGCGAGGGTATGAGGCGCCATGATGCTAAGCTGGCGCGCTCCCGTCTAACGACTGATGGACACAAATCGTCGAATAATGGACAACAAGACCCCGATCGCGACCCAGCATTTCCTCCCACCTGACCAGGAAGTGGCCACGCTGGCCCTGGACCTGGCGGACGGCACCTGCATCGAAACCCACCGACACCCCCATGGGCAGTTGCTCTACACCACCCAGGGCACGTTGATGGTCAACACCCATCAGGGGTGCTGGGTGGTGCCTTGCAATTACGGATTGTGGATTCCCGCCGAGGTCGCCCACTGGACACGCAGCCTCGGTGCCACCTGTATCCGCACGCTTTATTTCGCGCCACAGCGCACCCCGGGCATGCCTGGCGAGTGCGCGGTCTACGCCATCTCCAATCTGGTGCGCGAATTGATCATCGAGACCTCGGGCATGGACCTGGAGATTGCCAAAGGTAGCCGGCATGCCCGCCTGGTCGGGTTGCTGCTCGATGAACTGGCGCTCGCCAGAGTCTCGGCGATCTACCTGCCGCGCCCCAAGGGGCAGCGCCTTCAAGCGCTGTGCCAACACCTTGTCCAGAACAGGACGCTGGACTGGGGGCTGGCCGAGTGCGCCGGCTTCCTTGGCTTGAACATCAAGACTGTGCAGCGCTGGTTCCATGAGGATGTGGGCATGAGTTTCGGTACATGGCGCAAACAGGCGCGGCTATTGATCGCGCTGGACAGGCTTGCCCAAGGCCACAACATTCTCGACGTCTCGCTGGATGCCGGCTATTCCACGCCTAGCGCGTTCACGGCGATGTTCAAACGGGAATTCGGGCAGCCCCCGCGCACCTTTCAGCAGCCACGCCGCTGAGCTTGCAAGGCGGCGTGGCAGCGCCAGGGCGGATCAATCCAGCACGTTGGTCAGCACTTCATAGATCAGGCCCGTGGCGATCGTGACCAGCAGCAAGTCGGTGCCCGCCTGGCGCCACTCATAGCCGTCATAGTGAGGCAGCCGGCCAATCAGGCGCCCATCGAGCTTCTTGGCGATGCCTGGCGGAAGCGGCTTGCCACGTGCCAGATTCTTCCGCACGCCAGGCGGCAGGTCTGCTCCCGGGCTCCAGTAGCCGCGATTATCGTCGAGGATGACCCGAATGCCCCCGATGTCTATCTGCGGGCCACCGCGCCAGTCGTTGCCGCCGCCCGGATTCTGATGACCTTGATTACCGTGCTGCATGTTTTTGCCGTGGCCATTGCCCTTGCCTGGGTCGGCCAGCACTGGGGGCGCGCCCAGCAAGGCCAGCCCCAGCGTGGCGGCGAGCAGTGTGTTGAGTCTGGACATTGCATCTGTCTCCTTACTTGAGAATGCCGCTACTGAGCGTAGCGCCCACCAACAGAACCCGACAGCGAAAACTTGGCACCGGCGTGCCTGCATTTCGTCGCCAGGCCGCGAACTCAGTGGCCTGGACGATGTCATATCGGCATCCCAATCCCGCCCCTGGAGGCGATTCGATCATGAAGAAAACCCTGGTAGTTGCAGCAGTGTGCGCGTTCGCGCTTGGTGCTACAGCCATACTGCCCGCTGACCTTTCCCCGATTGGTTCGGTTTATGCCAAGGGTGGCGGCGGTGGCGGCGGCGGCGGCGGTCATGGTGGTGGCGGCGGTCATGGCGGCGGCGGCGGTCACGGCGGTGGCCATGGCGGCGGCAAGGGCGGGCTGGGCGGCAACCATGGCAGCAACAGCAATGGCGCCAACGAAGGTGGTCTGCATGCCGGCAAAGCCACCCGCGACCACGGCGTGAGCGGCAAGCATTACGGCCAGGACAGAAATGACAGCGAAGGGCATGGCTCGGTGACCTCCGGAGTCGCACACTCCAAGGAAACCCGCGGCCTGGACAAGGCCCGAGCGATCTCCGACACCACGCCGGGTAGTCACAACACCAAAGGCTTGGACAACGCAGTCCACTCCTCCACCAAGAACGATCGCTGATCAGGCTCGCTCCGCGACGAGCGCCTGGCTCACCGAGGTACCTGGACATCGCCCGATGCCCAGGTACCTGGCGCCACCTTTGCCCTCATTCATCGCAGATCGCGATGGACCTGCCGAAACACACCGTCAGTCCTGCGTTTGTCCCTCCGCTATGATGCGGACCGGGCACCAAATAGCACTGACTGCCGGGAGATCAGGTCATGAAGCAGCACCAGACGGGTATCGATTTCACTCAGCCACCGCAGCGCCGCCCTCGCCTGGGCTTGATCGCGCTGGCGTCGGATGTGCTGGTCGAGCGTGACTTCTGGCGCATGGGCCTGACGGCCGGGGTCGATATCGTGACCACGCGGATCGCGCAATCGATGCCACTGACGCCCACCACGCTCGCGCGGCTCGAAGAGGGCATCCCGGACGCCATGGGTTTGCTGCTGCCTGAAGCACAACTCGATGCCATCGTCTTCGCCTGTACTTCCGGCTCCGCGATCATCGGACCCGCGAAAATCGCCGGGCAAATCGCTGCCTTGCGTCCCGGCGTGCCGGTCATCAATCCAGCGACCGCCGCCGTGGAAGCTTTGAAGTACCTGGGATGCAGCAAGATCGCATTCATCGCGCCCTATACCGAGGATGTCGCCGAGATCACCAGCGGGGTATTCGCTGAGGCCGGTATCGGTTTTTCCGATCGTCTGTGCTTTGGCCTGACCAGCGACGTGCAGATCGCCACTCCGGGGCTGGCGCATTATCGACGTGCCATCGCTCAGATGGATATCGCCACCGCCGATGCACTTTTCCTCTCCTGCACCACCGCTGCCACGCTGGACTTGATCGCACCGCTGGAGGCGCAAACAGGGCTGCCGGTGATCACCTCGAACCAGGCAGCCTTCTGGCATGCACTGCGTTGCATGGGCCGTACGCCCTCCATGACCGGCTTCGGCAAGCTGCTTTGCTAGTTTCCATCGGCCTGCAAGGCCTCGCGCAGGGTCGCGAGCAACTGCTGCACGATGACCGGCGGTTCGCGGTGGGCAGTCTTGAACTGCCCATGCACGATGGGCAGCCTGGGCAACCGCGGATGATGCAGCTTCACAAGATCATCAGGGCAGTCTTCCTCGGGGATGGCAGCAATGGCAAGGCCACTGCGCACCGCCGTGCGAATGCCTTCGAGCGTGTTGCAGTCATACACCGAACGCCACGGCACACCCGCCTGGTCCAGCGCCGTGAAAGCCTCGCGAAAGTACAGGCAATGCCCTGAAATATGCGCCAGCGGCAGGACCTCGGCCTGGTCCAGGTCAAAGCCCGGCAGGCCGATCCACACCAGCTGGGAGGGGCATAGATCTGCCACCTGCCCTTCCTGCAACGGCTCGCGCATCAGCGCAGCATCGAGAAAGCCATCGGCGAGCGCCCGGCTGTGCTCGTAGGACAACCCCGAGGTGACCTTGATGGTCACCTTCGGGCGCATGGCCATGAAGGTTTGCAGCACCGGCGCCAGGCGCGAGAACAGGTGATATTCATCCGGCAGCCCGAGCTTGATCGTGCCGCCCATACGCGCGGGGCAGAACTCTTCCTCGATCCGGTCGATGACCTGCAGCAAGGTGGTGACATGAGTGAGCAGCACGTCACCGGCCGTGGTCAGCTGGCAACTGCGGGTGGTACGCCGGAAAAGCTGGGTCTGCAGGTAGTCCTCGAGCTTGGCGATATGCCCGCTGACCGTGGACTGGCTGGCATTGAGCAGACGCGCTGCCTCGCTGAAGCTCCCCACCGAGGCCACTTTGTAGAAACTGCGCAGCAGGACGGTATCCATCGGAGTGTTTCCTCTACAGGATTGAGGCCGTTGGGCGCAGGCTCGATCGCGCGCCTGATTTATTGCAAATCGCGATCAAACTATCAGATAAATCCGTTACCAGCCAATAAGTGCTGCTGGGTATAGTGCCGACACATACCCATAAGAACTCCAGCAAAGGAGAAGCAGCATGAGTGACAAGCCAGGTGACCGTCCGGCATCCGCCACCGACGGCGAGATCGGCATCCTTGCCCGGCGCCGTATCGAAGCCGGTGTCATCGCACCGATCTACCAGGAACTCTGCGCCCGCCTGGGCGAGGACATGGCCCAAGCGATCATCGATGCCGCGATCCGCAAGGCCGCCGTCGAGGCCGGCCAGGCCTTCGCCGCCAAGACCCCGGGTGGCACCAGCCTGCGTACCTTCCAGGAGCTACAGTCGCTGTGGACCCAGGACGATGCGCTGATCATCGCCGTCGACACGGCCACCGACGAGCACTTCAACTACACCGTCCACCGCTGCCGCTACGCCGAGATGTACCGGGAAATGGGCCTGGGCCACATCGGGCACCTGCTGTCGTGCAACCGCGACTACATGTTCCCGCAAGGCTACGACCCGAACATCGAACTCGAACGTACCCAGACCTTGATGGAAGGCGCGCCCTGCTGCGACTTCAAATACCGCTACGTGAAAAAACAGGACGGCCAGCAATGAGCGTATCGACCAGCAAGGCGCGCAAAGTGCTCATCCAGCAAGACCGTCTCTGGGCGGACTTGATGTCGACCGCCAGGTTCGGCGCCTTGGGCGAAACCGGCATGCGTCGCCTGGCCCTCAGCGAGGAGGACCGTCAGGTTCGGGACTGGTTCGTGGCCGCGTGCCGTGCCCTGGGCTGCACGATCGACATCGACCGGATCGGCAATATCTTCGCGACCTACCCAGGCCGCGACCCAAACCTGGCCCCCATTGCCATGGGCAGCCATTTGGACACGCAGCCTGCCGGTGGCCGCTTCGACGGCATCCTCGGGGTGCTGGCCGGTGTCGAGCTGTTGCGCGCATTGCAGGATGCCGGGATGCGCCCTGCCCATCCGATCACCGTCATTGTCTGGACCAACGAAGAGGGTTCTCGCTTTGCCCCGGCCATGATGGGCTCGGGCGTGTATTGCGGCGCCCATTCGCTGGAAACCGTTGCTGCGACCTGCGACAAGTCCGGTGTTTCAGTGGCACAGGCCCTGGACGCCATCGGTTATGGCGGTGATCGTGAGCCTGGCTTCCTGCCGTTTGCCGCCTACCTGGAACTGCATATCGAGCAAGGGCCGGTACTGGAAGCGCAGAACCTGGAGATCGGTGTCGTCGAAGCGGTACAGGGGGTCTGCTGGCTGGACATCAAAGTGCCCGGCGTCGAAGCCCATGCCGGTGGCCGTCCCATGACGATGCGCGAGGATGCCCTGGTCGCGGCCTCCAAGATCGTGTTGGCGGTCGAGGCCGTGGCAGCCCGCCATAGCCCGGGCGTGGGCACGGTCGGCTACATCAGTGCCGGGCCCAATTCACGCAATGTCATACCGGGCTCGGTGTCGCTGGAGGTGGACCTGCGCCACCCCACCGATACAGGGCTCACGGCCCTGGAAACCGAACTGACCGCCGAAATCCGGCGCATCTCCCCCGAGGCGCAGGTGCGCAGGGTATGGCTCAAACCACCGGTCAGGTTCGACGCACGCATCGTCGATGTCGTGGCCGCCTGCACCGAGGCCCTGGGCTTTTCGGCACGACGCATGGTCTCCGGCGCCGGGCACGACGCTGCGCACGTGGCCGGCCTGGCTCCGAGCGCAATGATCTTCATACCGTCGTACCTAGGGCTCTCGCACAACGTGCGCGAATACTCCTCACCCGAGCAATGCGCTAAGGGCGCCACGGTACTGCTCGATGCGGTGCTTGACCTGGATGAGCGCCTGTCGGCCGACGCCTCCAGCAACTGACGCACTGCCCCACGGCAATTGATTGCACCCCGGACGGCCCTCGAGGCTGTCCGCGCAGGGTCGTGGGCGCAATTCATAACGATCGGCATAACTTGGAACATTGATATGGGCATTGATACCACGCAATCCGTAGCGATCGATTGGTCACGCAACGCGGTCAGGTTGTTGGAGGGCGACGGTCATCGCTCGGCCGACACCCATCTGATCAAGCCGACCTTCCCAGGCCTGGGCAAGCTCTCGGTCTACCTCAAGGACGAGAGTACCCATCCCACCGGCAGCCTGAAGCACCGGTTGGCCCGCTCGCTGTTTCTCTATGGGATCTGCAACGGGCGAATCAACCAGGGCACCACCTTGGTGGAAGCCTCCTCCGGTTCCACGGCCGTGTCGGAAGCCTACTTCGCCAACCTGCTGGGCTTGCCATTCATTGCCGTGATGCCCAGAAGCACCAGCGAAGCGAAGATCGGCGCCATCCGGCGTTTCGGTGGGGTCTGCGAATTCGTCGATCACCCCGGCGAGGTCTATCGCGTGGCCGCCGAGATCGCGGCACAAAAAGGCGGCTACTACCTGGACCAGTTCACCTATGCCGAACGGGCAACCGACTGGCGCGGCAACAACAACATCGCACAAAGCATATTCAACCAGATGGAGTGCGAGGAGCAGTCGTGCCCAGCGTGGGTGGTGATGAGCGCCGGCACCGGCGGCACCTCGGCCACCCTCGGCCGCTACATCCGTTATCGCGGTTTCGACACCCGCCTGTGCGTCGTGGACGTGGAGAACTCCGCCTTCTGCCAAGCCTGGCAGACCGGGGATCTGTCAACGACCTGTGCACACCCTTCGCGGATCGAAGGCATCGGTCGCCCGCGTGTGGAGCCGTCGTTCATTCCGGGCGTGATCGACCGCATGTTCAAGGTGCCGGACGCCGCCTCGATCGCCGCCGCCCATTTGCTGTCGGAGCGTCTGTTCCGCCGCGTCGGCGGCTCGACCGGCACGAACTTCTTCGGACTGCTGTGCATTGCCAGCGAAATGAAACGCCGTGGCGAAGAGGGCTCGCTGGTGACCTTGATCTGCGACAGCGGCGATCGCTACGCAGATACCTATTTCAACGCCCAATGGCTGGCGTGCAACAACCTCGACATCGCGCCCTGGTACGCGCGCATCGAAGCCTTCCTGGACGGCGCGACGGATCACTTGAGCACCGACTGATCGCACTACAGCAACGCACCTTTCCCACGACAACGGATATCGACATGATCACCCAGGTTTCCAGCACCCACGCCCCGCTTGCCATAGGCCCTTACTCCCAGGCCATCCGGATCGGCAACTTGTTGTTCGTTTCGGGCCAGTTGCCCATCGTGCCGGCCACCGGCGAGTTCTGTTCCGATGACGTCGTCGCGCAGACGCGCCAGTGCCTGGAGAACATTGCCGCCATCGCGCACGAGGCCGGCACCTCCTTGAAGTACACGGTCAAGACGACGCTGCTTGTCACCGACCTGAGTGCGTTCGCCTTGGTCAATGGGGCCTATGCCGAGTTCTTCTCAGCGCCTTGTCCAGCGCGCGCCTGTTATGAGGTCAAGGCCCTGCCCAAAGGCGCCCAGGTCGAGATCGAGGCGGTGATCGCCCTTCCCTAGTCCCACTGCCGGGGCCTGAGGTCTTTGCTTCCGACGGCCCCGGTATCGCACCGCCACATAGACCCAGCACGCGTCATGCAGGCGCCCGCCACGGCGGGGGGACCGTCTGCGCACATCAATAATTACAACGAGAGATTGCGGAGGCTTTTATGGGTATGCCAATCGCTTCGAGTCCACGCGAAGCAAGCAGCACGTCCGGTCAACGTTTGCTGGATGAGGCGCGCCTGATGCCCATCCATGTCATCGCCGCGCTCGCCTGTCTGGGCGGCGCTGCGCTGGATGGCTACATCCTGGGAATCGTCGGCCCTGCGCTGGCGCTGGCCAAGAACGAACTGCTGCTGACCGCAACGAGCCAAGGCCTGATTGCCTGCAGTGCGTTGATCGGTGTATTCATCGGCGGTCTGGTGTTCGGCAACTTCGCCGACCGTTACGGACGTCGACCAGTGTTCTCCTGGAACCTGGCGGCGTTCATTGTCCTGTCGGTGTGCCAGTTCTTCGTGCAGGACATCTGGCAACTGGTGGTCATCCGCTTGCTTCTAGGGCTGGCAATCGGCGTCGAGTACGCCGTCGGCTCCACGGTCCTGGCCGAGTTTTCCCGACGCAAGAACCGCGGGGCCTTGCTTGGCTGCTTCACCATCGCCTGGCAAATCGGCTTTACCGCCGCCTTCATCATCGGCGCCTTCTACGACGGTGATAACTGGCGAATGCTGTTGGGTTCGAGTGTGATTCCAGCGGTCATCATCTACCTGCTTCGCCTGCTGCTGCCGGAAACACCGATGTGGCTCAAGGCACAGGGACGGGACGCCGAGGCCCGGGCCATCGTCGATCGGCACTTCGGCGCCGAGTACGCGATTCCCGATGTCGATGTCAGCCCCAAGGGCGCCTCGCTGGGCGAGCTGTTCAAGCGCGACACCTGGAAACACACCTTGTTCTCCGGCCTGTTCTGGTTCTGTCAGGTCGGCCCCTTCTTCGCCATCTTCACCTTCATGGTGCCGGTGCTGGAAACGCTGGGGCTGCAAGGCGATCACCGGGTCGACCTGTCGCTGAACGCCATTCAGATCGCCGGGGTGGTCTTTGGGGTGTTCCTGGTGCACTGGATGAGCCGTCGCGGATTCGTCATCTGGACCTTCGTCGCGGTACTGGCGATCTTCCTGGCACTGGGCCTGTTCGCCCATGCGCCGACCTGGGTCGTCGTAGGCTTGTTCGCGACGTACATGTTCATCGGGCCTGCGATCAACAACATTCAGTTCGTCTATCCGCCTGAGATTTTCGACACCCATGTCCGTGCGACCGGGATCGGCTTCTCGGCGGCTTTCTCGCGGATATCGGCAGCAGGCGTGACCTACCTGCTGCCCTCGTTGCTGCAGGCGTTCGGCTTCTCGGCGACCTTGATCATGATGGCGCTCTTCCCGCTACTGGGCCTGCTGGTGACAGTGGCCTGGGCGCCGGAGACCAAAGGCAAGGCGTTGCGATAAAGGCTCAAGTGCGCTGGCGATACCCTTGGGGCTGCCCTGAGCAGCCCTCAAGGGTATTCACCGGTCAGTCACGCGCCTGACGCTTGGCGCCCTTCTTGACGATGGCCTTCAACCGCGTCGCCGCACGCTGCACCGTCGCCATCTTCTCCGGCCGCTTCATGCCGCGCCATTTGCGGATCTCTTCGCGGGTTCTGCCACAGCTCACGCACAGCTCGCCATTGAGCTGGCAAAGCGAGACGCAGGGGTTGTCGATGTCTTTGGCCATGGGCTGCTCCGAACGCGGGCGCGCATGATACTGCAAACACGCCGGCATTCGGTGTTCCCACCAAGGCACTTTTAAGACTCATCTTCTTGGCCGCCTGGCCCTGTCATGGTCCCATCGTGAATCGATGACCCATCACCGTGACAGGCTCTGGATACCTGATGGAAAAGTATTTTGGCATTGCGCTTTGCAGCCTGTCTTCGGTGTTCAGCGGATTCACCGTTGCCTCGCCAGCGAACGTCACCCCCGAGCAGGAGCAGCAAATCGCTCGGGTGAGCGATCTCGCCCACCAACTGGCTGATGAGCTTGAGCAAAAGAAGGTACTTGTGGATGCACTGAACCACTTGGAGCAACAGGTGGCGAACCTGTTCACGGCCAACCAGCAGCTCTCGGATCGACAGACCGCGCTCGTGGATGCCCAGGCGAAAAGCGCGGCCATCAGCCACTTGAACGATGAGGCCTCGAACGATGCGCGCACCAGTTATGCCGTGGGCGCCTGGCCCTTCTCGCCTTGACAGCACCCACAAAATCCGCAAAATCGCCGCCCCTCATTTGGCGACTGGAAGTCTTCCCATGCAACGGATTGTGATACTCGGTAACGCCGGCAGCGGCAAATCGACATTGGCCCGGGCGCTGGGCAAACGCCTCGGCGCTTGCGTCGTGCACCTGGATACGTTGTTCTGGGAACCAAACTGGGAAGAACCCGACGCCGACCAGTTTCGCGAACGGGTACGCCATGCCGTTGCCGCGCCCGCCTGGGTCTGTGAAGGCAACTATGCACGGCGCACCTTCGACCTGCGCCTGCCCCAAGCCGACCTGGTCATCTGGCTTGATACCCCGCGACTCATCTGCCTCGCCCGGGTGATCGTTCGCAGCCTGCTGGACAGGCCCCGGGCCGACCGGCCGGTTGGCTGCAAGGAACGCCTGGACAAAGCGTTTCTGGAGTTCTTGAAATTCGTCTGGCAGTTCGATAACAGCTACCGCGCAGAGATTGAAGCCATCCGCCTGACTGTGGCGCCGCAGGTTCCAACCGTGCATCTGTGCGGCAAGACGCAGATCGACCGCTTCTTGGAAAGGTTCGATGACACGACCCTGCAGAGAGCGATGGAGCCAACGCGACACGATCGTCCCTAGTGTGCTTGCAGGGCTCAGGTTCGGCGCATTTTCCGTGCAATTAATAGTCGCTGCGGTGTGGTGCTGGGCCCTGTTCAATCTGTATCTCCTGTGACCGTATCTGCCCAGCGCTAGCTCACACAAAAGGGTGATGGTGGCCTCCGCACAGCCATGGAAAAATAGCCAAGCACGGACGATATGAAGAATTGACACTCCAGGGGTGGAGTGACAGGCCATGAGAGGTGGATCAAAACCGTCTGAAGCTTGAGTCCTGGTTGGACAACGGACTCGTTCAATCCCCAAGTCGAAAACAGGATCGTCGTTGGGCCAACAGGGATTGTCTTGTCATGCTTTCTTGATCAAGGCATTTAGTGGTCATCGAGCAATATTGCCGCTGTTGTCATTCGAAATCCGATATCCGTTCGATGGCAATATAAAGGCCTTGAAAGTATTAAGTAGTTACACCTACTTAATGAACTACAGGAATTGACCTGCAGTGTTACGGCTCCTCTCGTTCCGAAGGCCCGGTTTTATATCGCTGCCATGGCCTGGCGCCATTCGAGCCCGCAGGTCGCCCCACTCATGCCGTAAAACGCTTGTGAAGCTGCAAGTTTCAACGTAGCGACTCTTGGACGTGCTGAATGCGTTATTTCAACGCAGGTCATCACGTGCCCGCACCGAGGTTTTTACAAAGATAACAAACGTACCCACAAAGTCACGATCGACCCAAATACCGCCAGTGCCTTGCCTCTGAACTTTCAGGAGTCAGTAATGAATATAACAACAAATGCGGCCGATACCTCCTCCCACCATTCACCGTCGCAAAGCACCTCATCAAGTCGTTTCCGCCAGTCCATGAGCCTGACCGCCCTAGTGCTGTTCGGTTTAGCCTACATGGTGCCGCTGGCGGTATTCACCACTTACGGACTGGTCACCCAAATGACCCAAGGGCATCTGCCCACCGCCTACATACTGACGCTCGTCGCCATGCTGTTCACTGCCTACAGCTATGGACGAATGGTCCAGGCCCACCCCTATTCCGGCTCGGTGTACACCTACACCCGCAAGGCCTTCGGCACCTACTTCGGCTTCATGGCCGGATGGACCCTACTGCTTGACTACATCTTCCTGCCGCTGCTGAGCTATCTGTTGATCGGCATCTACATGTCCGAATACTTCCCCGAAGTCCCCGCGTGGGTATGGGCGCTCGGCTCCATCGCTCTGGTGACTTTCCTCAACCTGATCGGCATCGAGTCCATCACCCGTGTCAACTGGGTGCTGATCGTTGCCCAGTTGGTGTTCATCGTGGTCTTCATCGCGCTGTCGATCAGTCACCTGAACCAGCAAGCGGGGCCTGTTTCGCTGCTGGCGCCTTTCCACCATGAAGGCTTCAGCGTGCCGCTGATCATGACCGGCGCAGCCGTACTTTGCTTGTCGTTCCTGGGCTTCGACGCGGTGTCGACCATGGCCGAGGAAACCCCCAACCCACAACGTCGCATCCCCCAGGCGATCATGGCGGTGACAATGATCGGTGGCCTGCTGTTTCTGGTGGTGTCCTGGTGTGCCCAGATGGTGTTTCCGCAGTGGAGCACTTTCCACGACCCCGACTCCGCATCGGTGGACGTCATGCGCCGGGTGGGCGGTGAACTGCTGGTGAGCGCCTTCACGGCCACCTACGTGGCAGGTTGCTTCGCCTCGGCGATGGTGTCCCAGGCGAGCGTGTCACGGGTGCTGTTCGCCATGGGCCGGGACGGCGTGCTGCCGCGCGCATTTGGCCAGTTGGTGTCCAAGAAGCGGGTGCCGGCCACAGCCATCATGGTGGTCAGCCTTCTGTCGCTGATCGCGCTGTTCATCACCCTTGATACCGTCGCCAACATGATCAGCTTCGGTGCACTGTTCGCCTTCTCGGCGGTGAACCTGGCGGTGGTCAAGCACTACCTGGTCGGCCAGAAGCTGCGTGGCCTGCGCAACTACCTGTTGTACGGCATGCTTCCGGGGCTGGGGTTCCTGAGCACCATCTGGCTGTGGACCAGCCTGTCGAGCATGTCGTTCATGATTGGCCTGGGCTGGATGGGGCTTGGATTCATCTGCCTGCTAGGGGTCACCCGGGCGTTTCGTGTCAAGCTGCCGGAACTGCAAATCGCGGCTGATTGATTCGGCAGACATGGAGGCACAGGGGCTATGGATGCCCCTTTGCCTGCAGGAGGCGTGCCTTTCGAACAGGTCCAGCCACAAGGAAGTACACTGCGTCGCCTTGAACACCTGGCTCGCCATCAGCAGCGGTCGGTGGCGCCGCTGCGAAGATAGGAAGCGCTGGCGGTGATCAATGCGCGCCTTGCTCGATCTCTGCGCTTGATTCACTCGCCGCCTGCGCGGCCAGCTTCTCCCGCTCGGCCTTGCTGATGTACTTGGGCTTGTTGCTGCGCGGTGCGAGCTTGGCGCTGGCTTTCTTGGCATGGGCCTTGAGCAACTGCTTGATTTTTTTCTGACGGTTCATGATTCACTCTGGCGGGATCGCGTTGCGCTTATCATACCGTGGCGTAGCGCCCACAAACCCACGGTTGAGGCTTCATATAAAGACGCTTAAGTAAATCAATCTGATTTACAATGCCGTTTCTTTCGCCGAGGCCGCCGTTTCGTGGATGCACTATCGCTTGCCTTCGAACATCTGACCGAGTGGGTGATCGCGCCCGTCACCGAGCAGTTTCTCGGCATATTCAACCTGAACGGCCGTTTCGGGGTCCTGTTCCTTTGCATCTCCTATGGCGTCGCCTATAGCCTGTTCCGCTTCAGAAAGCATCACGGCCTGACCGACGCCCCTTCGTTCTGGCAGTTCATCGGCGCTGGCCGAGTACACCTGCATCCCTCGGCGCTGCTGGATTACCGCTACTACTTCGTGCGAGCCGTCCTCAAAGTCGCGCTGGTGCTGCCTATCGTCAACTGGGTCGATCCCTACATCCTGCATTCAGGCGACTACCAGGCCTTTTTCGTCAATCTCTGGGGCGAACGCCCGCGCGTGGGTGAAAACCTCGGGCTCTCACTGCTGTACGGGTAGGGGGTGTTCCTGGTCAAAGACTTCATTCATTACTGGGCGCATCGGGCGTTTCATTCCCGCTGGCTCTGGGCTTTTCACAAGGTTCATCATTCAGCGCCCGTGTTGGTACCCGTGACGGCAAGCCGGGTGCACTTCGTGGAAAAGATCGTCGAAAAACTGAGCACCAGTCTATTCATCGGCCTGTACGCCGGTTGCTTCTGGTACGCCTGCGGCGGCGAAATCAGCCGCTACACCTTGTTCGGGGTGACCTACCTGGTGTTCATCTTCAATGGCCTGGCGGCCAACCTTCGCCATAGCCATGTCTGGCTGTCGTTCGGTCCGCGGCTTGAGCATGTATTGAACAGTCCGGCCCAGCACCAGATCCACCACAGTGACGCCCCGCGCCATTTCAACCGCAACTTCGGCACCAACCTGTCCCTCTGGGACTGGATGTTCGGCACGCTCTATGTCACCACCTCAACGCCTGAAGACATCCGCTTCGGCACCGCAGAACAAGACCAGCAGCGTTACCTGACGCTGTACAGTCTGGTGGTCACGCCCTTTATAGAGACAGCCCGCAAGCTTCTGGCAAAGGACAAGGGCACGCCAGAGAACATGCACACCAGACTCCACACCCAACGCCCTCAAGACACCCAGGGGTAGGCGCCGAGGCCCGACAACGGCTACCGTAACCCTTTTGCCAGCCGCCGAGCCGCCGCCCCATGACACGCACCCCCTCCCCGACCGACCGTGCCCACCTCGAGACCGAAGACGGCTATGTGATGGTGCGCGGCGCGCGCGAACACAACCTCAAGGATGTGGATGTCGCCATCCCCCGCGATGCACTGGTGGTGTTTTCCGGCGTTTCCGGCTCCGGCAAGTCATCGCTGGCCTTCGGCACTCTGTATGCCGAAGCGCAGCGCCGCTACTTCGAATCCGTAGCGCCTTACGCCCGGCGACTGATCGACCAGGTGGGCGTGCCGGATGTCGACGCGATCGATGGATTGCCCCCGGCTGTGGCGCTGCAACAACAACGCGGTGCGAGCAATGCCCGTTCCTCGGTCGGCAGCGTGACCAACCTGTCGAGCCTGGTGCGCATGTTGTACTCGCGCGCTGGCACCTACCCCAGCGGCCAGCCGATGCTGTATGCCGAAGACTTCTCGGCCAATACACCGCAAGGGGCCTGCCCGGCGTGCCATGGCCTGGGGCACGTCTATGAGGTCAGCGAGGCGAGCCTGGTCCCCGACCCGACCTTGAGCATCCGCGACCGGGCCATCGCCGCCTGGCCAACGGCCTGGCATGGGCAGAACCTGCGCGACATCCTGGTCACCCTGGGCTATGACGTCGACAGGCCCTGGAAAGACCTGCCGCAGGCAGACCGCGACTGGATCCTGTTCACCGAAGAAGCGCCCACCGTGCCGGTCTATGCGGGCCTCACGCCGGCCGAAACCCGCACCGCCCTCAAGCGCAAACTCGAGCCCAGCTACATGGGGACGTTCACCGGTGCCCGGCGTTACGTACTGCACACATTCGCCAACACCCAGAGCGCGCTGATGCGCAAGCGTGTGTCGCGCTTCATGGAGGGTCGCCCCTGCCCAGCGTGCGACGGCAAGCGTCTGAAGCCAGAGGCATTGTCAGTGACGTTCTGCGGGGTGGACATCGGCACCCTGGCCCAGATGCCGCTGGACCAGGTCGTGGCCTTGCTCGAACCGGTCAGCCGAGGCCAAGTCTCTGCCCAGGACACCCGCTCGAGCGAAAAACAACTGGCCGCGCAGCGCCTGGCCGAAGGGGTGTTGGCGCGCCTGCGCACGCTGCAGCAGCTGGGCCTTGGCTATCTCACCCTGGAACGCGCCACACCGACACTGTCGACCGGCGAGCTTCAGCGACTGCGCCTGGCCACGCAACTGAGCGCCCTGCTGTTCGGCGTGGTCTATGTGCTCGACGAGCCTTCAGCCGGCCTGCACCCTTCCGACAGCCAGGCGCTTTACGACGCCCTCGACCGCCTGCGCGACGCCGGCAACTCGGTGTTCGTGGTCGAGCATGATCTGGAACTGATGCGCCGCGCCCAATGGCTGGTGGATGTCGGTCCCGATGCCGGTGAGCGCGGCGGCCGCGTGCTCTACAGCGGGGCCCCGGCGGGCCTGCGCGAAGTGGCCGAATCGCACACCGCCCGCTACCTGTTCGACCAACTGCCCGCCCCCAGCACTCGCGCCCGCACACCCACCGGCTGGCTGGAGCTGAAGGCCATCCGACGTCATAACCTGCACGGCGTGGACGCACGCGTGCCGCTGGGTGTGCTCACGGCGGTGACCGGCATCTCCGGCTCCGGCAAGTCGAGCCTGATCGCCCAGGCATTGCCCGAGTTGATGCTGCTGCACCTGGGGCACGAACCTGAGGAGCAAGACAGCGAAGCCAGCACCGAAGGCCCGACGATCATCGAGCGCACCGGCGGTCACCTGGGCGGCGATGTACAGGCCGTGCAACGGGTCGTGCAGGTGGACCAGAAGCCGATCGGTCGCACGCCTCGCTCCAACCTGGCGACCTATACCGGGCTGTTCGACCCTGTGCGCAAACTGTTCGCCGCGACCGACGAAGCCCGCAAGCGCCGCTATGACGCGGGGCGTTTCTCGTTCAACGTGGCCAAGGGGCGTTGCGACACCTGTGAAGGCGAAGGCTTCGTCAGCGTCGAGCTGCTGTTCATGCCCAGCGTCTATGCCCCCTGCCCCACCTGTCACGGCGCCCGCTACAACGCGGACACCCTTGCGGTGCAATGGAATGGCCGCAACATCGCCGACGTGCTGCGCATGACCGTAGAAGAAGCCTGCGATTTCTTCGTCGACGAGCAAGCGGTATCGCGCTCGCTGCAGGTGCTGCGCGAGATCGGCCTGGGTTACCTGCGCCTGGGCCAGCCGGCCACCGAGCTGTCCGGCGGCGAGGCGCAGCGCATCAAGCTGGCCACCGAGCTGCAGCGCAGCCAGCGAGGGCGCACACTGTACGTGCTCGACGAGCCGACCACCGGCCTGCATGTGGCCGATGCCGACCGGCTGATGGCGCAGTTGCAACAGCTGGTCGATGCCGGCAACAGCGTGGTGATGATCGAGCACGACATGCGCATGGTGGCCCAGGCCGACTGGGTGATCGACATTGGACCCGGGGCAGGCCAGGCCGGTGGCCTGGTCGTCGCGACCGGCACCGCCGCCGAGGTTGCCCAGGTTCAGGGCAGCCGCACTGCGCCCTATCTCGCGCAGGCGTTGGCCCGCGGGCACGCCTGAGGGGCGCTGCGGCTGAACCCGCGCCCTGCAGGCTCACAGCGCTTTCATTTCGCCGATGTCACGCGCCACCTGGTCGGCTGAGTGGTCGAACATCGATTGCTCCTGCGCATCCAGGGGCAGTTCGACGACCCGCGTCAGCCCTTGCTCTCCCAGCACGCAAGGCACCCCCATGGCAATGTCCCGGCGCCCGTACTCGCCCTCGAGGATCGCGACCGCAGGCAGAATGCGGTTTCGACCGTTGGCGATCGCATCCACCATCTGGGCGATTGCCACGCCCGGTGCATCGCATGCGCTCCCCACCTTCTTCAGGCCCAGGATTTCGCCGCCTCCCTGACGGGTACGCTGCACGATCCGCTCGATCTGCTCAGAGGTCAAAAAGTGCGAAAGCGGTACAGAGCCGACCGTGCAGTAGCGCATCAACGGCACCATGCTGTCGCCATGGCCTCCGAGCACCAGCGCCGCGATATCCCGGGCAGAAAAGCCTGTCTGTTCGGCAATGAAGCACTTCATCCGCGCGGTATCCAGCACCCCGGCCTGCCCGAACACCTTGTCGCGGCCCAGCTCACTGAGGCTCCAGGCCCGGTAAGTGAGCACATCGACCGGGTTCGACACCACCAGTACGATCGCCGACGGGGCATGCCGATTGATGTCCCGCATGATGCCGTCGAGTATCGGCAGGTTGATGCTCAGTACATCCTGGCGCGACTGACCCGGCTTGCGCGGCACGCCCGCGGTGATCACCACCAACTCGGAATCCTGCAGCAACTGAGCATCGCCCCCTCCGTAGACCCGGGTATCGGAACCGGACTCGACGGCTGCCTGCCAGACATCCAGTGCCTTGCCCTGCGCCATGTCCCCTTGCACATCGATCAACGTCAGCTCACGGCAGAACTCCTCCCGGGCGATGATTTGCGCCGCCGCCTCACCCACCATTCCGGCACCCACAATGGACAATTTGTTCACCTCACACCTCCTCGCGGCCCGCGCCACCAGCCAGACGCCGCCGATACCAGCAGTATCGGCCCTGGCGAAGGCCTCGCAGTGCTTTCACGACGCAAGGCCGCCTGGGGTGTTGTCGACAGCGAGAGTGGACTTCGAGTCAGGTCAAGGTTTCGCTTGGCGCTTTCCAGCGCCGCGACCTCTGGCTACAAGTGTCGGCCTACTTGAACAAGGCCCCACTATCGCGTTTGATGGGCCGAGCGCAGCGTGCCGCTCCCGGCCTCTGCCCCGTGAGGAGCCTGACATGACCGACCCGATCTATCTGGAGGACCTGGCCGTAGGTGATACCTTCACCAGCGGTGAGCATTGCCTGGATGTTGAACAGATCATTCGCTTTGCCCGTGAGTACGATCCGCAGCCGTTTCACCTGGACGAAAGCCTTGCCAAGGACACGTTCTTCGAAGGGTTGGCCGCCAGCGGCTGGCAGACCAGTGCGCTGACCATGAAACTGTTGGTGAGCAGCCTGCCCCTGGCCCGCGGCGTGATCGGTGCCACTGCCGAGGTTTCCTGGCCGCAGCCCACCCGAGCAGGCGACCGGCTGCGTGTGCAGAGCACCATCGTGAGCATCACGCCCTCGCGCACGCGCCGCGACCGCGGCATGGTGGTGGTCGAATGCATCACGTCCAACCAGCGGGGCGAAACCTTGCAGCGCATGACGAGCAAGGTGCTGTGCTTTGCCCGTGAGGCCTAGGCGCCCTGCCGGGGTCAGTAGCGGATGAGTTGTTCGGCGGTGATCATGCCGCTGGCATCGCCGCCGGCCCGCTCGGAGTCCTTGATCGCCGCAGGCATTGCACCTGAGCGCTGAGCGTTGCGGGCCGCCGTTATCAGCTGAAGATTGCGAGCGTACAGCGCACGATTGGCGCCGACACGAAGGTTGGAGCGGGCCGCCAGCGTCTCGGCCTGCTGGTATTGCCCCTGCTGCAGGCGCAACACACCCAGGTAATGCAAGGTGGCGGGATTGTTCGGCTGTATGTGCAGCGCGCGTTCCAATGTCGCCGCCGCCTGGTCCAGATGACCTTCTGCATATTGCTGCGAGGCGGCTTCGATCAACGCGGTGGAGGCGTTGTTGCTACGGGCTTGAGTGGCACGGCCGCCAGCCATGGCACACTGGGATACGACCACCGTCAGACACAGGCATAAAGCCAACCATACAGGCGTGCTTGGCATCGGAAACGAACTCGACAAGACCGGGTGGACTGCCACACGATGGGCAGGTTTGCAGCCGTCCAGGTTGGCTGGGCCCTTGTTCGGAAGGCAAGGGATGCTATCGACCGGGCCCGCCGCTTGAAGTTCCGCGTCGCCCGGCCTGATCCGCCGCTTTCGCCTCCCCCAAGGCTGGCCTCGGTCGGGATGAGGTTTCCAGCCCTGCAACGGCCAGCGGCCATCAGGGCCGAGCACGCGGACAGGACCAATCGGCCAATTCCGATGGAAAGCCTGCCGTCTGCCAAAAACCAGGCTGCATCCTGGGATCCAAAGGCGTTATGGTTAGCACCATCCCCACGTCAATTGCCATGGAGGCAGTCATGACCACCCTCTTTCGCGCCAGCCTGCTGCTGTTGATCGTCGGCATGATCCTGGGCGACATCGTGCTCGCCAGCGTTGGCTTGTGCGGTGTGTGTGGCATTGCCGTGCATGGCACGATCCAGCAGGATGCCCGGGCAGAGCCGCCCGCCGAATCGGATTTCATTGCATAGCTGGCGCATGGCCATAGCTGGGCGCCGATCATCTACACTGCTCGTTGTCGCCGGGCAGTGACGTGCCCTGCGCTTTTCCCGGACGACAGCACCACGGTTGTCAAGGATCGGTACTCAATAGGCCTTAGCAGTGGCGAAACCCAGGATGCTCGAAACCGTCGTGTGGCGCCTCGGCCTCGCCGTCCTGTTGGCGCTTGTGCTGCTGGGCAGCCTGCGCGCCGATTGGGATTTCTCGCAGATCAGCCGACGGGCCCAGGCCCTCTATGGCCCTCTGGGCCCAGGCCAGGCGCGCATCGATGCCTGGCAGCAGCTGCTCGCCACCCAGCAACAAGGCAGCGAGCTGGAACGGCTGCGGCAGGTCAATCTCTTCTTCAACCAGCAGTTGCGCTACGTCGAAGACATCGACCTGTGGCGCGACATCGATTACTGGGCCACACCGATCCAGTCACTGATCAAGGGCGCAGGCGATTGCGAGGACTACGCTATCGCCAAGTACTTCAGCCTGCGGCGCATGGGCATCCCCAGCGAGAAGCTACGTATCACCTATGTCAAGGCCCTGCGCCAGAATCGGGCGCACATGGTCCTGACCTATTATTCGACCCCACAGGCCCAGCCGCTGGTGCTCGACAGCCTGATGGACGCGATCAAGCCGGCGGGCGAGCGCACCGACCTGTTGCCGGTCTACGCCTTCAACGGTGAGGGTCTCTGGCTGACCGGCGCCTCGGGGAACAAGAAAGTCGGCGATACCAAACGGCTGTCGCGCTGGCAGGACGTGCTGAAAAAGATGCAGGCCGAAGGCTTCCCGGCCGAACCGGTCTACTAAGGAGCGCAGATGTCACTGTTCAAACAATTGCTGTTCGCCATTTGCCTGTTCCTGGTGGTTGCCTTCACCGGCAGCTTCATGGTCAGCCTGGAAAGCTCGCGTAGCCAGTACGTGAACCAGCTGCGCTCGCATGCCCAGGACGGTGCCACTGCATTGGCCCTGTCGCTGACGCCGAACATCGACGATCCAGCCATGGTCGAGCTGATGGTGAGCTCGCTGTTCGACAGCGGGTACTACGCCAGCATCAAGGTCATCGACCTGGCCTCCAACGCCGTGCTCGTGGAGCGCCACGCCGAACCCGACAGCAATGGCGTGCCCGCCTGGTTCATTCGCCTGGCGGGATTGCAGGCCGCCGGCGCGGACGCCATCGTCAGCCGCGGCTGGCAGCAGGCGGCACGGGTCGAGGTGGTCAGCCACCCGATGTTCGCCCTGGCCAAGCTCTGGCAAGGCGCCTTGGGCAGCCTGGGCTGGCTGCTGCTGTGCGGGGCCTTGAGCGCCGTGCTGGGCGCCTTGCTGCTGCGCCGCCAATTGCGCCCGCTCGATTACATGGTTGCCCAGTCCCATGCCATCGCCCGCCGGGAATTCCTCAGCCTTCCGGATCTTCCCCGCACGCCCGAACTGCGCCGCGTCGTCCAGGCCATGAACCAGATGGTCGAGAAGCTCAAGGCGCTGTTCCACGAACAGGCCGAGCGCAGCGAGCAGCTGCGTGCCGAATCGTATCAGGACAGCCTCACTGGCCTGGCCAACCGGCGTTACTTCCAGATGCAGCTCAACGACCAAGTCAGCAACGTCGAGGACGCCCGGGCTGGCTACCTGCTGCTGCTGCGCATTCAGGACCTGGCCGGCCTCAACGCGCGCCTGGGCGGGCAACGTACCGATCAGTTGATCCAGGCGGTGGCCGAACAGCTACGCCGCGCTTGCGCCTCCCATCCCCAGACCCGCGACCTGATCGCGCGCAGCCGTGGCGGCGAGTTCGCCGTGCTGGCCCCTGGCCTGGACTCCGAGCAAGCCGTACACCTGGCCCAGGCATTGGAGCAGGCCTTGCACAGCCTGCACCAGACCGAGGCCAGCGATGTCAGCCCGGTGGCCCGCATGGGCCTTGCCCCCTACACGCCAGGCGATCAGCCCGACGCACTGCTCAAGCTGGCCGATGAAGCCCTGGCGCGCGCCGAGCACCAGGGAGCACCGAGCTGGGTGTGCCTGGAACGCAGCGCCGCGACACAGGCACCCGACAGTCAAAATGCCTGGCACTCGCGGCTCGACCGGGCCCTGGACCGGGGGCTGTTCGAGCTGTTCTTCCAGCCGGTGGTCGATTGCCAGGTGCCGAGCCGGATCCTGCATTACAAGGTCATTTCCCGTCTGCACGATGATCAGGGCGAGCCGTTGGCGGCGGGTCGCTTCCTGCCGTGGCTCGAACGTTTCGGTTGGATGCCGCGCCTGGACCTGTTGATGCTGGATAAGGTCCTCAGGCATCTGGAAGGCCACGATGCCTCCCTGGCACTGAACCTCTCGGCCGCCACCCTGGCCGATGACGGCGCAATGCGCCAGGTCTACGAAAAGCTCGGCCATCATCGCGCATTGGCCGCACGCTTGACCCTGGAAATCGGCGAAGAGCAACTGCCCCGGCAGGCCTCGCTCGAGCACTTGACCCGACGCCTGCGCGAGTTGGGCGTTGGCCTGGCGCTGCAGCGCTTCGGCGGGCGCTTCAGCATGATCGGTAACCTGGAAAACCTGGGACTTGCCTACTTGAAGATCGATGGTAGCTACATTCGCCACATCGATCAGGAGCAGCATAAACGCCTGTTCATCGAAGCCATTCAACGGGCAGCGCACAGCATCGACCTGCCGCTGATTGCCGAGCGGGTGGAGTCCGAAGGGGAATCGAACGTTCTGCGCGAAATGGGCGTGCAAGGGATGCAAGGGCGGCGGGTGGGCGAGCCTGTGCCCTGGCGCTGACGTCAGCGCTGCCGCCCCCCGGACGGGGTCAGATCAGACCACCGCCCTCGTCTTCCTCGATCAGGTTGTTCAGGCTGCCGAGCGCCTTGCGCGCCGAAGAGCGGTTGAGCAGTTTGGACTGAGCATCCGGCGGCAGGTCGGTGATGCTGATCACGCCCTTGGTGGTCAGCACGTCGATCAGGTCTTCGAGCACACGGATCATGTCCAGGTCACTCTGCTTGAGCTGGCGAAGGCTGTTTTCCACCACATCGTCCGCGAACCAGGCCTGGATTTCGCCATGGTCGGCGGGGAGTATCTCCGTGTACTCGGCGTAAGGAGCGGCTTCGACCCGCAGCAGTTGGCCTGCGGCATCGCGTTGCACGTAATACATGGTATCGACCCTCGTGACGTGTTGGTTTCGCCTTGTCTGGCCTTTGCGCGAATACATTTCATACAGCCCCTCGCTACGCAGCATAGGCAAAGATCGCCCGGCAACAAGTAAGGCGAGCCTGCTCATCGGCGCGGGATAGTCCGTTTGGAGGATTCCTCTGCAGCGACGGCGATCAACCATGGTCACGGTCATCTCTCAACCATGCCTTGTGTCAAGGAGCGCTCCGTGCAGAAAGTCATCTACCTGCTTTGGCAACCCGAGCACGACACGTTCGATTCGTTCTCCCAGCAATTGAGCGGCCCCCTCGCCGACCGCCTGCACACCCTCGGCGCCCGGCACCTGCAGCTGAACCTGGCCGACGCCGACGTGAGCGCCGCCAACGGCTTGCGCCAGACACAGGCAGGCCCCCTGCCCCAGGCCGTACTGAGCTTCTGGCTGGACAGCGCCGTCGGCGAATTCCGCCGCCCATTCGACGAGGCCTTGCAGGCGATCTGTTCGCGCATTGCGGGGTACCTGGTCTGCGAGTCGGTGCCCATCCGCAACACGCGATTCCCCGCCAGCCCCGGCCAGCGCACCCACGGCTTCTCGCAACTAGCCTTCCTGCAACGGCCGACGCGCTTGAGCCACGAGGCCTGGCTCGAGGTCTGGCAAAACCACCACACACCGATAGCCATCGATACCCAGGACAACTTCCAGTACGTGCAAAACCTGGTGGTGCAGGTGCTCACCCCTGGCGCCACCGCGTTGGCGGCCATCGTCGAGGAATGCTTCCCGCCGGCAGCCATGGACGATCCGCAGGCGTTCTTCGATGCGCCGGGCGATGAGGCGAAGTTCCAGCACAACCTGGCGCTGATGATGGACAGCTGCCAGCGCTTCATCGATTTCGACCAGCTGGGCGTACTGCCCACCAGCCAATACCCCCTGTCACTGGAGTTCCTCGCATGAACCGTCTTACCGGCAAGACAGCCCTGGTCACCGGCGGGGGTCAGGGCGTAGGCCAAGGCATTGCCCTGGCGTTGTGCGCCGAGGGCGCGCGGGTGGCCGTCGCAGGACGCACACTGGCCCCCTTGGAAGCGACCTGCGCGCAAATCCGCGCGCGCGGTGGCGAGGCACTGGCGGTGGTCTGCGACGTCACCCAGGCGCAGGCCATCGAGCGGTGCGTGGCCCAGGTGCTGGAAGCGTTCGGCACGATCGACATCCTGGTCAACAACGCCCAGATCGTACCCCTGGGCCGATTGCTGGAGGTCAGCGACGAGGCCTTCGCCCAAGGCATGGACTCAGGCCCCCTGGCCACCCTGCGCTTGATGCGTGCATGCCACCCGTATCTGCGGGGCGGCGGCGTGGTGGTCAACCTGGCCTCCTCTGCCGCAGTGCGCTGGGACGCCTGCGGCTATGGTGCCTATGCGGCGGCCAAGGAAGCCATCCGCTGCCTCAGCCGCGCAGCCGCATGCGAATGGGGGCCTGATGGCATACGCGTCAATGTGATCGCGCCCCACGCCTTGTCTCCAGGGCTCGAAGGCTGGATGCAAGCCCACCCGCAAGAAGCCGAAGCGTTCCTGCAGGGCATTCCGCTGCGCAGGGTCGGGGATTGCGAAAACGATATCGGCCGAACGGTCGCGTGGTTGGCCAGCGACGAAGCAGGCTATCTGACCGGCGCCACGCTGCCGCTCGATGGCGGCCAGGCGTTCTGGGGGTGAGCATGCAGTAGCGCCAGCCTCCTGGGACGCTCCGGAGGCTGGCGGCCATTACCGGCAGATCAAGGTGGAAAACCCAACCCTGCGGAAAGATCGGCCCCCTTGGCATCACGCGCCGTGCCAGGCGCCTGCTGCCCCGAGGTATCGTCGACGGCATGTTTCACCGACGCCTTGAGCCCCTCGCCCTTGGCCTTGAGCGCGTCGGTGACCCGATCGCTGCTGGGCCCCACGAGTCGATCCTCCTGACGCGTGCCGGGCAGCGCAGCGCCCAGCGCCGCCCCCAGCAGTACGCCCAGCGCGGCCAGCACCAGCGGCTGCTCCTTGAGCAGGTGGTCCATCTGGCCCTTCAGGGCGGTGGCCTGGTCGCCTATCTGATGTGCGCGGCTGCCCAAGGATTGGGCAGAATCGCTCACCGAGGCGCGTGCGCCCTGGCCGAGCTCGCTGGCGCGGTCCCTCGCATCGTGGGCTTTGCTGCGCACCTTGTGGCTGGCATCGTGCACCGTCTGTGCGGCTTGGGCGAATGCACCTTTCACGGAATCGACCGCATCACCCAGTTTTTCGCCCAGCCCAGGCCCTGTGGATGCAGGGCCTGGATTAAAGGGCCGGTGCTGGTTAAGGCCCAGCCAAGCCAGGCCAAGGACCGTCAGGGTCGCAGGTACCGGGTTGTTCTTGAGGGTGGTGCCCAGGTTGTGCAGGAACTCGCCACCATTGCCTTTGCCATAGGCAAGCAGCCTGTCGACCAATTGCCCAGGGCTCAGTCGTTGCTCCAGTGCATCGACCAGTTCGTTGATGTGCTCGCGCTTGGCGTTGATTTCCTGCTCGAGCAAGTCGGGGTCTTTTTGTGCGTCGCGTTCGAAGGTGCTGGTCATGGCAGTTTCCTCTTCAAGGTGTCCTTGTCCTGCTCCATGGCATGCAACGTACGGTCAGGTCTGAGGTGCGAAGGCTCGAACTGCTTCTTGCCCGATTGCACCATGATCAAGCCGACGATGACGGTGACGGCACCCACGATCAGCGCAGCCAGCCACGGCTCCAGCACCATCGCCAGGGCATAGACCGCCGCCAGCAGGAGGATGACAAAACCTGCCAGCAACACGATCGCGCCGGTCGCTACGGCCGCCGTGCCGGCCTTGAGCGTGGCCAGGTTCTGTTGCAGTTCGGCCTTGGCCAGTGCCAGCTCCTTGGCGAACAGTTCCGGGACTTCGCGCATCAATTGGCGCAGCAGGCCCGTCACGCCCACGGGATCGTCGACCGTCGAATGTGCAGTTGGGGTGTGTTGCAAAGGGTCCTTGTTCATCACTCGCCTCCTTTGAGTGGATCGCGATCCAGTGGGCTGTCAGTCACCGGCCTTCCGGCGCCGAGCCCCACAGGGTCGACGGGGGTGTAGGGTTTGTGGGTGGAAACATCGCTCGCCCGATCGGGCACGGCTGGTAGGGTGTGATCGGGCTCAGGGCGCGCGTGCGTCGTAGGTTGAGGGGGTTCGGCGGTTGCGTGGCGGTTGCTGGCACTGGCGAAACGCGACAAGGCAAATCCCACCGCCACGCTGCCTGCGAGAAAGAGCGCAGGATTGTCCCGCGCCAGCTGTGCACCTCGCTGTAGCAGGCTTTCGGCACTTTCATGACGAACCTGCTCGGCGAAGCTGCCGATGCAGGCGGCCGCCTCGTTCAGATAGTGGGAAAGCCCTAGGCTGTCATGGCCCTCAAGCTCCGAAGCCGCCGAACGCGCGCCTTCCTTGAGAGCGTCGAGCTGCTCCGCCGCACGGTCGCGGTATTGCTCGTACTGGTGGGTACCTTGGGTTTTCGCATCATCGAGCAAAGCTCCGGCTTCATCGGCAATGGCGTGGAGGTGATCCTGTGTACTGCCCGGCCTGGAGGTGGCGCTGGGGTCGTTTTTTTCCATCATGACGTCCTCGAAGTTGACGATGGGGTGAATGCCGGAACTTGCGACATTCATTCGAGGGACGTGGGCGCAACACAGGGAGTTCAGTCCAAGCGATCGGCAACGGTTCGCCGGGGTGCCAATGGCTCGTGCACGATCCATTAGGGCCGTGCTTTAGCGCGCACCTGCCTGCGCCGATTTCCCAAACCGCCTGCATACGCAGTTTGAACGTTCGGGACAGGGCGGCATCCTTTGCCAAGACACAGGTTGTTTTTCTCTCGAAACCAGTAGGCCTGAAGGTATGGCACGTCTTCCTGTAATCGGCATAGTGGCAAGCTCCTGGAAAATCGGCCCCCATGCGGTGCAGATCATGGACGACAAATACGGGCGCGCCGTTGCCTTGGCTGCCAATGGCCTGCCTGTCGTGATTCCTGTGTTCGCCGAGCTTCTGATGCCCCGCGACATCATAGAGCGTGTCGACGGCCTGCTGTTTACCGGGTCGCCCTCGAACATCGAGCCACATCACTACCAAGGTCCTCCCAGCCCACCCGACACCCCGCATGATGCGGCCCGTGACCATCTGGCCCTGCCGCTGTGGCGCGAAGCCGTCGACGCCGGCCTGCCGGTATTGGGCATCTGTCGAGGGTTCCAGGAAATGAACGTCGCCTTCGCCGGCACCCTTGAACAGCGGTTGCCAGAAACCGGCACCGAACATCAACCGCCGAGCAACGAGCCGGTGGAAGACCAATATGCGCGCACACACAACCTGACCGTGTTGCCAGGCGGTGTGCTTTATCGTCTGGGCCTGGCGGGCCGTATCGAAGTCAACTCGGTCCATGGCCAGGGTATCGCCGAGGTGGGCAAAGGCTTGCGTGTCGAGGCCGTCGCTGAGGACGGCCTTGTGGAAGCGCTTTCGGTAGAAGGCAGCCAGAGCTTTGCCCTGGGTGTGCAATGGCATCCTGAGTGGCAGGTCATGTTCAACCCGGATTACCTGGCCATTTTCAAAGTCTTCGGCGACGCCTGTCGACAACGCGCTCAGCAGCGTTGCGCACGCCGTTGAGGGCTCGGGCCACTGGAGGAAGACCATGCACATTCATCACTTGAACTGCGGTTGCATGTGCCCTTGGGGCGGTGCGCTGTTCGACGGCTACAGTCCAGGCCTGACCGCGACCGTGCCGTGCCATTGCCTGTTGGTCGAAACCGAGCGTGACGGGCTGGTACTGGTCGACACGGGTTTTGGCTACAACGATATCCAGCACCCACAGCGCTTGAGCCGCTTCTTTCGGCTGTTCAACAACATCCGCCTCGACCACCGCCTGACAGCCTTGGATCAGATCAGGCGGCTGGGCTTCGATCCGCGGGATGTCAGGCACATCGTGCTGACGCACCTGGATTTCGACCACGCCGGCGGGCTGGAAGACTTCCCTCAGGCCCGGGTACATGTGATGGGCGAGGAAATATCGCATGCCACCCAGGCCGGTGGCTGGATCGGATCACGGCGTTACCGCGCCCGCCAGTGGCAAGCCGTGGCGGATTGGGAGTTCTATCCCGAGCTGGGCGAACAATGGTTCGGCTTCGATGCCGTGCGCGCGCTGATCGATGTCCAGGACGACATTCTGTTGGTACCCCTGGGCGGCCATACCCATGGCCATGCCGGGATCGCATTGCGCACCGGACAGGGCTGGCTGCTGCATGCCGGCGATGCGTACTTCCACCACCTGGAGGTGCACAGCCCCCAACGTCGCTGCCCGCCAGGCATGCGTCTGTATCAGCGCATGATGGACACCGACCACAAATTGCGCCTGGCCAACCAGCGTCGCCTGCGCGACCTGGTCCTGACCCAGGGGCCGGGACTGGAGGTGTTCTGCAGCCATGACCGATGGGAGATGCAGTATGCCTTGACCAACCAGCAGGAAAAGGATGCCCGGTGTCAGCGGGCCTGACCATCGAGCGTTTGGCCTGAACTTCCTCAGGCTGTCCAGCTTCCTCTACTTAAACCACCACCGGCCCAACAGGCGGTTCCGTTTGCATGTTGGCCTTGATCATTCACGGCGATGGCTGCCTGAGAGAGGGTTCGATCATGATTGATCCGGCAACGGGAATGAAACCGGGTGAACGCTACCGGGTAAGCGATCCCGACGAGGTCCAGCAGTTTCCGGGATTCTTCCTGGACGGCAAGTATTACCTGGAACCTGAGCTGTTGACGGCCGTCGGCTGGCTGGAAGGTCGGCGGTTCATCTATGACAACCTTACGCCCACAGGCGAGCCGGTGTTCGCGGATCGCTTCGCCGGGACGGTCGAGGACCTGACGCTTCATGTGGTGGAAGGTCCGGCCCTTAAGCTGTCGAGGGTCGATGCCGGCGCTGGCGAAGCGGCTGCGTCGCACACCGAACGACCCAGTCCTACGCCGCACCGACCCTCGGCCCAGCACCGGCTGCAGGGCCAACTGGTGGTCATCACCGGCGCATCCAGTGGCATCGGTCGGGCCACGGCCAAGGCCTTTGCTTGCCAAGGTGCCCGCCTCGTGCTGGCCGCCCGCGACGAACAGGCGCTGTTCGAGGTGCTGGATGAGTGCACCGAGTGCGGCACCGATGCCTTGGTCGTGGTTACCGACGTCACCCGTAGCGAACAGGTCGAAGCGCTGGCCGTACGGGCGGCGGAGTTCGGCCACGGACGCATCGACATCTGGATCAACAATGCCGGTGTCGGAGCCGTGGGCAGCTTCGACCAGACGCCGCTCCCCGCCCATGAGCAAGTCATCCAGACCGACCTGCTCGGCTACTTGCGTGGCGCTCACGCGGCGCTGCCGTACTTCAAGGCCCAGGGGCGCGGGATATTGATCAACACCTTGTCGGTCGGCAGTTGGGTAGCCCAACCCTATGCAGCGGCCTATTCGGCCAGCAAGTTCGGCTTGCGTGGCCTGACCGAAGCGCTCAGGGGCGAGTTGACGGAATATCCGGATATCCATGTGTGCGATATCTATCCGGCGGTGATGGACACGCCGGGTTTCAGGGACGGCGGCAACTACACAGGCCATGCGCTCAAACCGCCGGGGCCCGTCTACGATCCGGCGTTGGTGGCCAAGGCCATGGTGGCCTGCGCAGTATCGCCCCGTGCTCACACCACTGTGGGCTCAGCGGCGCGGCTCGCGCACCTGGCCAGTCATCTGGTGCCTCGCCTTGCCCAGTTCACCGGCTGGCTGACCCGTCTGGGCATCGAGCG
The DNA here is from genome assembly GCF_900102675.1 of Pseudomonas guariconensis. GTDB lineage: Bacteria > Pseudomonadota > Gammaproteobacteria > Pseudomonadales > Pseudomonadaceae > Aquipseudomonas > Aquipseudomonas guariconensis. The sequence goes on along the minus strand of NZ_FMYX01000005.1, from coordinate 262,584 downwards.
TAGCCCGAAGGCGGCGGTGTCGGACGGCAATCTGTTCCAGCCCCCTGTTGGCACCCGTGGCGTGCAAGGGGGTTGGCGCACCGCTGGACACCCTGCACCTGCGTTGCTGGTCACTGCGGCGGTGCTGATACTGGGGAGCTGCGCGCTGGCCACGCTTCGACGCAAACGGCGCTGAGTGCTCTGGAAGGTGTGGTCCGACGACACCCTTGCAGGACCCGGCACCACCTGTCGCGTCATCGGCCCCTCGCCACCAACTTCCAATCCCCGGACCCGGTCTTTGTCCTGCTCGGCTCCGACGAGGGCAGCTACATCTCCGGGTCACGCTATGGTGAGACAGGGGCAAGCCGATGCTGTGAGGCGGCCCCGGGGTTTTGCGCAGCACGCACAAGTTCGTTGCGGCGAGTGGGTCTACCGCCTTCCCGACCGCAGCCCTAGGCTTGTCGCTGACCTGTCAACCCATTTGGAGTGTCCACCATGTCAGCGAGCAGCCCTGAGATTGTTGCTTCACCGTCGGCGTCCGCCGTCGTCACGCCTGCCCTGTCCAAGGCGCTGGTTGTGTTTCTGGCGTTCTGTTGCGGCGCCGTCGTTGCCAACCTGTATTACGCCCAGCCGATCGTTGAACTCATCGCGCCCAGCATCGGGCTTTCGCCGCAGCATGCCAGCCTGATCGTGTCGCTGACCCAGTTGGGATATGCCGTCGGCTTGCTGTTGCTGGTGCCGCTGGCAGATCTGATGGAAAACAAACGCCTGGTCATCGGCTTTACCTTGGTAGTGGGGGTGTGCCTGGCGGCGGCAGGTTTTGCCGGTTCGCCTTCGCTGTTTCTGGCCGCCTCGCTGATGATCGGCCTGACTTCCGTCGCCGTGCAGATCCTCGTGCCCCTGGCCGCGCACCTGGCGCCAGAAAGCAGCCGGGGTCGCGTTGTGGGCAACATCATGAGTGGCCTGTTGCTCGGCATCTTGCTCGCCCGCCCGGTCTCGAGCCTACTGTCGGAGTACGTTGGCTGGAGGGGCGTGTTCTTCAGTGCCGCCCTGCTGATGGTGGCCATCGCAGCCCTGGTAGCGGTGCTGTTGCCTGAACGGATCCCGAACCATCACACCACCTATGGCCGCTTGATCGGATCGGTGTTCGCATTGGCCAGACGCTATGCAGTGCTGCGCGAGCGCTCGCTGTACCAAGGGCTGCTGTTCGCAAGCTTCAGCTGCTTCTGGACCCTGGCGCCCATCGAGCTGATCCGTCATTACGGCCTCAGCCAGAACGGCGTCGCGCTCTTTGCCTTGGTCGGTGCGGTCGGGGCGGTTGCAGCCCCCATCGCCGGGCGCCTTGCCGATGCAGGTCACGGGCAGGTCAGCACTTTGGCTGCCTTGCTGTTGGCGCCCGCTTCGCTACTGATCGGTGCCATTTCCGGGCTTGGCTACCTGGGCCTGGTAGTGGCAGCTGTCGCCTTGGACTTTGCCGTGCAGTTGAACATGGTCCTGGGGCAACGTGAGGTCTACGCGCTGGACCCTCACAGCCGCGCTCGCCTCAACGCCGTGTTCATGACCAGCATCTTCGTCGGCGGCGCAGTGGGCTCGATGATGGCAAGCCCGCTGTACGAGCGTTTCGGATGGAGTACCGCGCTCTATACCGCTGCCCTGCTCCCGGTCTTGGCATTGCTGGTGTTCGTGGTCAAACACAGGAATGCTCGTTGAGCCGGCATCGCGCTATCTCGATGACCCTTGACATGGCTATCATCCGTGCAGCCGTTACCTTCGGGCTGGCGCTCCCGGTCCTCTTCGACAAGGTTGTACGTATGGATAAATTTCTGGCATTGAGCATGTTCGTCGAGACGGTACGCTGCGGCGGCTACTCCGCAGCGGCACGGAAGCTCGGCGTGGCCACCTCGTCGGTGGCCCGTCAGGTTGCAGCGTTGGAGGCAGACCTTGGGGCCACGCTCATCACCCGCAGCACGCGGCGAAACAGCCCGACCGACCTGGGCCAGGCCTACTTTGCGAACGCGGTGGCCATCCTCGATGCGTTGGCTGCGGCCGACAGCCTGGTGATGGACCGGGGGAGCGAGGCCAAAGGCACGCTCAGGATCAGCGTGCCGGTGGAGTTCGGCCGTCACTTGATTTCACCGCATCTGGGGCGTTTTCTCGACAGCCACCCGGGGTTGGAAGTCACCCTCAACCTCAGCGATGAGCGGGTGGACCTTTTCAAGGAGCGCATTGATTTGTCCGTGCGTTTAGGGTCAACGGTTTCCAGCGATGAAGTCATTTGCACCCCGCTCGGCCATTTCCAGCGTTGGCTGGTGGCAAGCCCTGCCTACCTCGAGCAGCACGCGGCCCCCGCCCATCCCCTCGAGCTACCCCGTCACAGATGCCTGCGCTTCGATTACGGCGGGCCCATGCGCGCCTGGCAGTTCCAGATTGACGACCAGACGGTGCCGGTCCAAGTGCACGGCCAGATGCAGAGCAACAACGCCGACGTTCTCCGCCAGGCTGCCGTCGCCGGTCAAGGCATCGCGCTGCTGGCCGACTGGCTGGTCGCCGAAGACGTGCGGCACGGCCGGCTGATCCGCTTGCTGCCAATGTTCGAAGTCAATCCAACCTCGGTCGACACGAGCATCAACATGGTGTATCTGCCGGCCAATCGCGAGTCCACGCGTATCAAGGCATTTGCTCGGTTCATGAAAACGCTGCTCGACCGTTGACGGGCAACATCATCCTTCGCGGATAAACCCTACGACTTCACCATCGTGATCATCGGTGAATTCCAAGCCATATAGCGCGTCGTTGCAAAAGCGTGACAGAAGTTAACGCACTGGTTGTTATACCCCTACAGTTCGATGATCTAGTCTATTGGGACGCCGTTTGAGGACAGTGCCAGGGACCGTTATGAGACTGTACGAATTCATCGAGGGCAACATGGAGCCGATTCTCCAAGCCTGGGAGGATTTCGCGCGTTCGGTGGAGACGCAGCAGCCAAATCTGGATGCGACCGGTTTGAGGAATCACGCCGAGAAGATCCTGCACACGGTCGCCCAGGACATGCGAACGACTCAGACAGCCCATCAACAGTCTGAAAAAGCGCAAGGAAGGGGGCCGCAAATATCCAGCGAGACAGCGGCCCAGACACATGCGGTGGTACGTCTGATGGCAGGCTTCTCCATGGATCAGATGGTCTCCGAATATCGAGCGCTGCGCTCCAGTGTGCTCTCCCTCTGGCTTAAGCACGAAGCATTCGACCAATACCAGGTCCAAGACATGATTCGGTTCAACGAGGCAATAGACCAAGCCTTGGTAGAGTCGATCGCAGCTTATGGGGTGGCAGTGGAGTCGACACGAAAAAAGGTGCTTGCCGTGTTAGGCCATGACCTGCGGTCACCGTTGGGGGCGGTACACATGGCTGGCGATCTGCTTTTGCGCCAGAAAGGGCTGGATGAAAAAGGCAAGGCACTGGCATCCCAGGTTTGTACAAGCGCTCGCCGCGCTACGGCCATTGTGAATGACCTGCTCGACCTGGCGCGCTGCAATCTGGGTACCGGCATCCCGGTCTATCCAGAGGAGGTCGAACTGAACCCGATATGCCGCACCGTGATCGAGGAGTTGCAAACCGCTTTCCCGGTGGCCGACATCGTCTTTGACGAAGTCGCGCAGGTGACCGGCCCGTTTGATTCGGCCCGTATCGCCCAGGTCTTTTCCAATTTGATAGGCAATGCCATCCGCCACGGCGATATAGCCTGCCCTATCAAGGTCACGGTGGAGAACGACGCTATCGGTCCGCGTGTGACAGTCCACAACTGGGGAGAACCCATCCCTGCTGACGTGATCCCCTACCTCTTCAAGCCGGAGGGGCGTTATTCCAGTTATGCAGCCGGAGAAAAGGGTTCAGCTGCAGGTCTTGGGCTAGGGTTGTTCATCGCGGCGGAAATCGTTGCCAGTCACGGCGGCAGGATTGAAGTCATGTCGAATGAAGAGCAAGGGACGACGTTTGCGGTGTTGCTCAAGGGGTAAGGGTGAAGTCGAAATCGTATCGACAGTTGCTGTCCACCGTTTTCGTCGAAGAAGGAGCGGACGACCTACCTCGTGTAGCTGGCAATCAGCGGCAGCCCTTGGGCAATGGCACTGGCTTCAAGCTTGGCACGCTCGGCGTCGAGAAAGGCATACGCGGCCTGCAAGGTGGAGATCTTCGCTTGAATCTCGGCCATCTTGCCGGCAACCAAGGCTGCGCCTTGGGCGCAATTGATCGAGTTACCGCGCCTGGCCGCCAGGATGTCCCCGATCTCGGCGAGTGAAAATCCCGCCCCCTGGGCACTTTGAATGAATGCCAGGTCACTAACGGTCTGATCGCTGTAGCTGCGGTAGTTGTTGGCCTGTCGATGGGCCACGATCAACCCGAGCTTTTCGTAATAGCGCAATGCGTGGCGGCCGAGTCCACTTCGGCGCTCCAACTCTCCAATGTTCACCTAAAGAAACTCCTTGACTGTAGAGCACGCTCTACACCTTAGCCTGCACCCATCATCCAAACAAGGAATCAGGCATGAGCGTGGAATGCTTCGTCACGGGCGGCAGCGGATTTATAGGCCAACACCTACTGGCCCGTCTTACTGCGACAGGGCACAAGACCTGGGTGCTCATGCGCAATCCTGGAAACATCGAACGGCTCAGAGAACAGGTAAGCCGGCTGGGCGGTGACCCTGCACATGTCCACGCGGTTGAAGGCGACATCAGCACAGAGGGGCTTGGTCTGAGCGAGGCGGACCAGGCGTGCGTGTCTTCGGCTTCGGTGGTTTTCCACCTTGCGGCGGATTTTTCCTGGGGGCTGACGATGGAGCACGCCCGCGCCGTCAATGTGCAAGGGGCGCTCAGAGTCGCCAGGCTTGCGGCGAGCCAGGACATCCGCTTGCTCATGGTAGGTGGCTTCATGCTGCAAAACCTGGCCCACCTTGCCAGGATCGGCGTCGATAACGAGCGCCCTGAAAACACAGATTGGCCTGCAGTCTACGCCCGTGCTGGGGGCTACGAAGGCAGCAAGATCGAGTCCCATTTCGCAGTCATGCGTTACATGCACGATGCCGGTGCGGATTACACCGTTGTCCATCCTGCTACGGTGTGTGGCCACAGCGAGACTGGGCACATCCCGCAAGGACAACCTCTGGCCGAGCTCATTCGAAACCTGGCACAAGGCCGGTTCAAAGCGATTCCCGGCTCTGCCAGGCACTGGTTGCCATTGGTCAGCGTCGATTACCTGGTGAAGATGATGACCTGCGTGGCGCTCGACCCTTCGATGGCCAACCGGCAGGTCCTGGCGCTCTGCGCGCACACACCGAACCTGCAAGGGATGCTCGAGCAGATCGCAGGAACGCTGCAGGTCAAGGCACCCCGCTACCATGTACCGATAGGTTTGCTCAGGTGGATTTTGACGATTCCGGGCCTGGCGGCCCGACTGGCAGTCAGCGCCGAATCATTGGACTTCATTCAGACCCAGCGCTTCGACATGCGTCAAAGCGAGCTTCTGGAGCACAAGTATCAATTCACACACCCCGACATGGCGCGCACGCTGGAAAATACGGTGCGCTACGTCAAAGGCGACTTGGCCCACTGAGGCAACCCGGTTGAGCGGACTCGAACAATACCTGTGACAGCGGGCCCGCTCCAGACGCAACGAGCTGATCCGGCTGGGCAAAAAAGCGCCACAGCCGTCCGGCGTGTAGTTCGTCTTCGAGAAAGTCCGACACAGCGCGAGCCGGCGCACCGAAGTGCGCCGGCTCGCGTCGCTGCATTACCAGAGCGCGATGTCGTAGGTCAGGTAGATCCGGTTGCTGTCACGACCGCGGTAGAAATCAGAGCGGTAGACATAGTTGCGCAGCTTCACGCCCAACCCTTTGACCGGACCGGACTGCACCACGTAGGCAAGTTCCACATCACGTTCCCATTCGTTGAGTTCAGCGTCAGCGGAGCGACCGTTGTCCCCGCTCAAGTAGCGCGCCATGAAGGTGAGCCCAGGGACACCGGCCGCTGCAAAGTTGTAGGCATAGCTTGCCATCCAGGTTTTCTCTTCCTCCTCGATGAACTTACCGATGCCGACGTTGCTGAACGAGTAGACCGTCGCGCCGCTGATGTACGGCAGCCCAGCATCGCCATCAAGCACTTGGTAGCCGGCGCCGACGGTGTGCCCCGAGTGGGTATACGACACCTGCCCACTGAACATGTCGTTGTCGATCTTGCCACCGTAAGCGGCTCCGCTGTCACGACTCTTGAAGTAACGCACGTCGGTGGTGAACACCCCGCCGGCCAATGGCAAGTCGTGTACCAGCCCCATATAGTCCTGGCGGTAAAAGTGTTCGAGCTGGCCATGGAAATAACTCAAACGCAGCTGTTTGCTCACGGCATAGTCCGCGCCGGCAAAACTGAAATCGCCAGACTCGCTACCGCCGTAGCCATCCAGAAATAGGCCAGTGCTGTCGGAGGAATCACGCTGCTTGAAGCGATCCAGGTGGCCGGCGGTCAGGGTCAGCCCTTCGACATCGGTACTGATCAGCTGTGTGCCTTGGTAGGTCTGAGGCAGCAGCCGCGCATCGTTGTAGACCAACACCGGCGTCTTGGGCAGCAAAGTGCCGTGCTTGACCACGGTCTGCCCCACGCGCGCCTTGGCCGTCACCCCGGCGCTGGAGAATTCGTCTGCGGCGCGGCCATCGTCGTGGACCGGCAGCAAGCCGGTACCGCTGCGCCCACGGCCCGAATCGAGCCGGACACCGACCAAGCCAAGGGCATCGAGGCCCACACCCAGCGGGCCTTGAGTAAACCCTGATTGGTAATCGAGCAGGAAACCTTGCGCCCATTCCACCCGCTCACTCTTGGCGTTCGCGGCAGCGCGGGGGCTCATGCCCTGTTCGTCACGGAAGTTTTCGTTGAAATAGACATTGCGCAGTTGCAGCTTGAGCTTGCCGTCATCGATGAATCCGGCAGCGCCGGCCACAGGCAGCCAGCCGCAGAGCAGGCCACAGGTGGCCCCACGGAAAACAGCTCGGGACATGTTCGGTACTCTAGTTGTTGTTCTTGGATAGAGGTGGGCGCCAGGAGCGCCCCATGCAGATCAGACGAAGAAGGACAGCGCCCCCGTGAGCAACGCCAGTGCCGTGATCACCAGCGAGGTGAGTACCGCCCATTTGACGGTGGCTTTCTGGAAGTCGCCGATATCGCGATCGACCATGCCCACCAGCAGCAAGGTCGAAGCTACCAGCGGGCTCATCAGGTGCACCGGCTGGCCTAGCACCGAGGCGCGTGCAATTTCGACCGGGTCGATGCCGTAGGCGGCAGCCGCGTTGGCCAGGATCGGCACCACGCCAAAGTAGTAGGCATCGTTGGACAGCACGAAGGTCAGCGGCATGCTGGTCAGCGCCACCACCAGCGGGAACCAGTGGCTCCAGGCCTCGGGAATCCAGTCGACCAGGGTCTGCGCCAGGGCATCGACCATCTTGGTGCCGGAGAAGATCCCCGCGAAGATGCCGGCGGCGAACACCAGCAGCACTACGGTCATGGCATTGCCCGAATGGGCGAGGATGCGCTCCTTCTGCAACTCCAACTGCGGGTAGTTGATCATCAGCGCCGCGACGAAACCGATCATGAACAGCAGCGCGGAGTGCATCACACCCATCACCAAGGCCGTCATGACGGCAATCACCAGCACCAGATTCACGTACGCCAGCCGTGGGCGCTTGTGCGGGTTGTCGCCAAGGATTTCCTTGATGTAGCAATTGCCCCCGCCGGACTCCAGGGCGATGTTGCCGATGCGTCGACGCTCGGCACGGCCCAGCAGGTAGGCGGTGAACACCACCCAGGCCGCCCCCCCGATCACGGTCGGCAGCATCGGAATGAAGTACTCGGTCGCATCCAGCCCGAGCGCGGCGATAGCCCGGGTGGCCGGCCCGCCCCAGGGGCTCATGCCGCTCATGATGCTCAGCGACAGCATGGACACCGTGGCCAGGATCATCGGGTTCATGCCAATGCGCTTGTACAGCGGCAGCATGGCCGCACAGGTGATCATGTAGGTGGTGGTGCCGTCACCGTCCAGTGCCACCAGCAGCGACAGCAGCGCCGTACCGATGGCGATCTTGATCGGGTCGCCATTGACGCGCTTGAGAATCTTGCGGATCAGCGGGTCGAACAGGCCAGCATCGATCATCAGGCCGAAGAACAGGATGGCGAACAGCAACAGTGCCGCCGAGGGCGCCACCATCTTCAAGCCATCGAGCATCATCTTGCCCAGCTCGGGGGCAAAACCACCGATCACCGCGAAGACGATGGGTACCACGGTGAGCGCAACGATCGGCGACAGGCGTTTACTCATGATCAGGTAGGTGAAGGTCACCACCATGATCAGGCCCAGGAGTGCGAGCATGGTCTTTTCTCTTGTTTTTATTGTGTTGCGGCCATCGGCAAGGCAGACGGCCCCCTACCCCACTCGGCATCGCCGGGATGTCGAGTGGGATTTTACGTCAACGATGGGAGGTGGAAGAGGCTTTCAGCCGTGATGCCGAGGCTCGGCAGACCAGTCGGCCTGCGCAGTCTGCGTCTCGGCCGGTGCAGCCGGGGTGCCGTTCAGACGACGCAGCAAGGTTTCCCGTTCACAGGCGTTCTCCGACAGCGAGATGACCACGGTGGCCACGGCGTTGCTGGCCAGGCTGGTCAGGGCCCGCGCTTCGGACATGAAACGATCGATGCCGATCAGCAAGGCCAGCCCTGCCAACGGGATGTCGTGGATGACGGTCAAGGTCGAGGCCAGCGCCACGAAACCACTGCCGGTCACACCTGCAGCGCCCTTGGACGACAACAGCATGATCGCCAGCATCGTCACCGTCTGCCCGAGGCTCAGGTCGATGTTGCAGGCCTGGGCGATGAACACCGCCGCCAGCGACAGGTAGATGGCGGTGCCGTCGAGGTTGAAGGAATAGCCGGTCGGCAGCACCAGCCCCACCACACCTTTCTTGCACCCCAGCTTCTCGAGTTTTTCCAGCATGCGCGGCAGTACCGGCTCGGTGGACGATGTGCCGAGCACCACCAGAAACTCCTCGCGGAAGTAACGCAGCAGCTTCCACAGGCTGAAGCCGTGCGCGCGGCAGATGCCACCGAGCACCACCAGCACGAAGAATGCGCAGGCGATGTAGAGCGTGCCGACCAGCTTGGCCAATGCGCCCAAGGAGGTCACCCCGTACTGCCCAACCGTGAAGGCCAGCGCCCCGAAGGCACCGACCGGGGCGAAGCGCATCAGGTAGCCGAAGATGCGAAACACCATGGTCGAGGCCGACTCCAGCACATCGAGTACCGGCTTGCCCTTCTCGCCCATGGACGACAGGGCAAAACCGCTGAGCACCGCGATGAACAGCACCGGCAGCACTTCACCCTTGTTGAACGCCCCGATGAAGGTGTCCGGAATGATGTGCATGAAGAAATCGACCACGCTGAGCTTCGCCGCAGAGGCGGCGTACTGGCCAAGGCCCTCGGTGCTGAGGGTGGCCGGATCGATGTTCATCCCCACACCCGGGCGGAACAGGTACACCGCAGCCAGGCCGATGATCAGGCTGACGATCGTCAGCCCCAGGAACAACAGCAAGGTCTTGCTCATCAACCGACCCAGCGAGCGCTTGTCGGTCATGCCGGCGATGCCGGTCACGATGGTGCAGAAAACGACCGGGGCGATCATCATCTTGATCAGTTTGATGAACGCGTCGCCCAGTGGTTTGAGCGCAACGGCCTGTTGCGCCCAGAAGTGACCGACCACCACGCCCAGCAGGACGGCGCAGAGGATCTGGAAATACAGTGATTTCGCGAGTTTCATGAGGCATCACCCATTGTTGAAATTGTGCGGATGTGCGGGTTGCGATGTGATGCAAGCAGCTGCCTACCCCGCCAGCCTGCGCAAGGTTGGGGCGTAGACGAAGCCTGAAAACAGCCGGCGGGCAGTTCTAACCACAGAGGCCTGGAGTGTCTTGCCATCGGCGCCGCTGCGCGAAAGCGCGACGTCGATGCCACCGCTCGGGTGCTCCAGGCGCACTTCATCCAGGTGCTGTGCTTGTTCGCCAAGCATGTCCATGATCACGGTGCCCGGGCTGACGCAGGCAGTCGCCAGCCCGATCGCACCGGTGATGGCCAAGGCGCGATGGCAGTTGTGAGGCATGAAGTAGCGCACTTGCAGCGTGCCGTCATGGCGGGACGGAGAAACCAGTACGGGCTTGGGGATCACCATGCCGCTGACATCGCCCAGCCCCATGGCCTTGCCGGCCTTCAGGCGCAAGGCCTCCAGACGTTGCAGCAGGCGGGTGTCGGCATCCAGCTGTGCGGGGGTCTCGGAGCCGGTCACGCCCAGCTGGCTGGCCTCGACGATCATCATCGGCATGGCCATGTCGATGCAGGTCACCGGCACGCCGTCGATCACATCCTGGGCTTGGCCGGTGGGGAACAGCTTGCCAGTCTTGCTGCCCACCGCGTCGAGGAAGGTCAGGTGCACCGGGGCGGCAGTGCCAGGTACGCCGTCGATTGCCGTGCGGCCTTCGTAACGCACGATGCCACCGGGCGTTTCCACCAGCGAATTGACGAAGGTGTTGGTGTTCAAGTTACGGATGCGTACCAAGGTCTTGCCATCCTGGGCCTTGACCAGTCCTTGCTCAATGGCGAACGGGCCAACGGCGCAGAGCATATTGCCGCAGTTGGGTGCGGTATCGACCCGGCGCTGGGCGACCATGACCTGCACGAACAGGTAATCGACATCGGCGTCGGCATGCAGCGAGGGGCTGACGATCGCCACCTTGCTGGTCTGCGGGCTACCGCCGCCGATTCCGTCGATTTCCAGCTCATGCCCGGAACCCATCAGGTTGATCAGCAATTCGTCGCGTTCGACCACATTGGCAGGAAGATCCCATGCATGGAAAAAGGGCCCCTTGGAGGTGCCGCCGCGCATGAGTACGCAAGGAATTCGTTGCATGATTTCGCACTCTTGTTGATCAATGGACATCATTGATGTTGTGGACACAAGATTGACAGGGATGGATAAATCAATCCAATGCAAATATCGTAGCCATTATTGCGATTGGTGAATCAATCCAGAGCCAGGGCCAAAGAGCGATCCGAGATGGAATACGAGCTGCAAGACATACGATCTTTCGTGAAAATCGCCGAACTTGGCAGTTTCCATGAAGCAGCGGAAGCGCTGCACCTGTCCCAACCCGCCCTGAGTCGGCGGATAAAAAAGCTCGAGGAAGGATTGGGCACCTCCCTGCTGGAGCGCACGACCCGCCGCGTCAGCTTGACCAGTGTCGGGCGGGACTTTCTGCCCAAAGCCAGGCGCCTGCTGGATGACTTCGAGGATTCGATCCTGAGCATTCGCGAACTCGCCGAACGACAGACCGGCCAGGTCACCCTCGCCTGCATCCCGACTGCGGCGTTTTATTTCCTGCCGTCGGTGATCCGCGACTACAACGAGCAGTACCCCAAGATCCGCATCCGCCTGCTCGACCTCAGCGCCAACGACGGGCTCGAGGCCGTGCTGCGCGGCGAGGCCGACTTCGGCATCAACATGATGAGCGGCCAGCACCCGGACATCGAATTCGTCTCCCTGGTGCAGGAGCATTTTGTCCTGGCCTGCCGTCGGGACCACAAGCTGGCGAACCGCGACGCGGTGACCTGGACGGAACTGGCCGACTACCGACTGATCGGCGTGGGCCGGCTGAGCGGCAACCGGATGCTGCTGGACCATGCCCTGTCCGGGCTCAACCTGCGGCCCAAGTGGTTCTATGAGGTCCAGCACCTGTCCACCTCGCTGGGCATGGTCGAGGCCGGGCTGGGTGTTTCGGCCATGCCCAGCCTCGCCATGCCCAGCGCCGATCATCCGACGCTGGTCAGCGTGCCGCTGATCGAACCCCAGGTGACCCGCACCCTGGGGCTGGTCTACCGACGCGGGGCATCGCTGTCGCCGGCGGCGGAGAAGTTCGTGTCGATCCTGTTGGACAAATGGCCCAACCGGTGAGCGAGACGCGCAAAACGGTGCAGATGAGAAACCGGCTGCATCCATGGCTCATTCCCCTCCCAGACCCAGGTCATTGGGGCGGCGCTTTTCGATCGCGAACTTGAGCAGTGCCGCGCTGCGGAACAGGCCATGGGCGAACTTGCCGTAAGGCAGCGTGATGAACAGCGCCATGACCGTGCCCAAATGGATCGCCAGCAGGATCGCCATCGCGGCGGTGTCGCGCAGGCCCAGCAGGGCAAGGCCCGTGACGCTGACCAGCAAGAGCAGCAGGATGAACGCCCGGTCCATGGGCCGCTGGGCCACATCGCCCTGCTCCGGCGCCCGGCGCAGGTTCAGCGCCAGTAACCCGGCTGGCCCGACGACCAAGCCAAGCCCACCCAAGGTCCCCAGCAACACCGGTGCGCTCAGCAGCGGATACGGCACCGGGTAGCCCCACAGGTAGTGGTAGCCGGTGGCGACCGCTGTGGCAGCGAAGCACAACAGGAAGCCGTAGAAGGTGAAGTGATGGAAGCGCCGGCGCCAGAGGGTGTAGCGATCATCGGCGTTGTTGCAGCCCTGGCCATGCCCACCGTCCAGATACTTCAGGGTCAGCGCCGCGCTCGAGGCCTCGAGCACCGCTCCCTTGGCCGGTTGCGCCTGGGCCTGGGCAGGCGAGACCGAGCGCCAGAAACGACGCACCGCCACCGCCAGCGCCACACCTGCGGCGGCAAAGACACTGCCGAACATCAACGCCAAGGTGTTGTGCGGGAAGACCGCATAGAAATTCCCCGCCAACCGCCCGGGCAACAGCGTGCCGTTGGCCCACAATGCCAGCAGCAAAAACAGCGACAAGGCCACTGCCAAGGCACTGGCGACATAGGTGCCGTTGTGCCGATACAGCCGCCCGAAGAGGCTCGGCCAGGCGTATTCGGCGTAGGTCTGCCCGCGCACCTTGGCCATGGCTTGGGGCACGTTGACGGCGAATTCGTGGGGCTGGGCATACTGACAGGCGTGCAGGCAAGCGCCGCAGTTGTGGCACAGGTTGGCCAGGTAATGGATATCGGCCTTGCCGAACTCCAGCCTGCGGGTCATGGCCGGGAACACGGCGCAGAAGCCCTCGCAGTATCGGCAGGCATTGCAGATCCGCATCTGCCGGTCCACTTCCTGCTCCTCAAGGTTCAACACCGGGATCAGGGCGAGGGCTGGCTGCTCGGCATCAGGTTGGCGGGGTTCAGGCAGTTGTGCGGTCATGGCGATTCTCTTGTTCTGGATATACATGGCCGGCAGCCGCCGCGGCGCTGGTCCCGGCGATGCGGCCGAAGGCAGTGCCGATGGACATGCCGACACCCGCGGTGTAGCCCTTGCCGAGCACATTGCCCGCCATCATTTCGCCGGCGACGAACAGGTTCGGGCTGGGCTGTCCAGCGAAATGGACCGCGGCGGTTTCGTCGGTGCGCAGCCCCAAGTAGGTGAAAGTGACGCCAGGACGCAGCGGGTAGCCGTAGTAAGGAGGGGTATCGATCGGTCGTGCCCAGTGGCTCTTCACAGGCTCCAGGCCCAGGGTGTGGCAGTCGTCCAACCGGGTGTGGTCGAAGGTGCCCGCCTGGCAGGCTCGGTTGTAGGCCCGCACGGTGTCGACGAAGGGCTGCACGGGCAAGCCGAGCAGGCCGGCCAGGGCTTCCAGGCTATCGGCGGTAGCCCCCGGGAAGACCGGGGGCATGAAGCGGCCAAGGGCTTTCTGGTCGATGATCGAGAAGCCCACTTGCCCGGGCTGTTGGGCCACCAGCCGTCCCCAGATGGCATAACGCTTGGGCCAGAAGTCTTCGCCTTCGTCATAGAAACGCTGACCGTCGCGATTGACCACCACGCCCAGCGACACACAATCGATGCGCGTACAGATGCCGCCGTCGTACAGCGGCGCACGGGCATCGATCGCCACCATGTGCGCCTGTGTCGGGTCGCCGATCGTGTCGGCGCCGTGTTCGATCATGCGGCGCAACAGCACCCCATCGTTGAAACGCGTACCGCGAATCAGGAAATTGTCCGAAGGCCACTCCCCTCGTTCGTTCTGTCCCCAGACCTCGCGCAACCACTGGCGGTTGGACTCGAAACCTCCGGCGGCGAGCACACAACTGCGCGCCTCGATGCGTTCGGCGGGCAAGTGTCGGCCTTGGACTTCACGCGCCGGCACGTGCGCGGCAACGAAGCGTCCGTTGTGCAGTTCGATGTCGGCGACGGGGGTGTCGTAGCGAATCTGTACGCCCAGATGCTCGGCACTGCGAAAGTACGCATTGACCAGCGCCTTGCCACCGCCCATGAAGAACGCGTTGGTTCGAGCGGTATGCAGCGCACCGGATAACGACGGCTGGAAGTGCACACCATGGCGGCGCATCCAGTCGCGGCAATTGGAGGACGCGCGAATCACCAAACGCGCGAGCGTTTCGTCGGTCTGGCCACCGGTGACCTTGAGCAGGTCCTGCCAGAACTCTTCTTCCGGGTATGACTCGACCAGCACGTCCTGCGGCTCATCATGCATGCAGCGCAGGTTGCGGGTATGTTGGGAATTGCCGCCCCGCCAGGCACGTGGGGCCGCTTCGAGCAGCATCACGCTGGCTCCGGCCTCCCGCGCCATCAGCGCGGCACAGAGGGCGGCATTGCCCCCTCCGATGACAAGCACATCGATCATTTCGCCTCCAGATCACGAGGAGCCGACTGTTCGGGTGCTCCTCGTGACCGGGGACTCTAATGAGCGGGCATGGACGGCGAAACGCGATCGCCGAGGGGAGGCATTCAGTTTTGCTAAACGGTCCTGGGCGGCAATGGCGTGCCCAGGCTCAAAGTAACCGGGCGCCCGGCCATCGCCCCTGCTCCACCAGCTCCCGTGCGAGCTCCTGCAGAACGATCCGGGTCGCCAACGCCGCTGGCGAAAGTTCGTCATCGGTGAGGCTGACGATCACGTTGCGCCGCTGCGCCTGAGCCTCATCGATGGCGAACACTCGCAAGCCCGCCTGGTGCGCCCGGGCCACCGTCGCGCCGGGCTGGATGGTGGCGGCATGACCTGCACAGACACAATCCATCAACAGCGACAGGCCATCGATTTCCATGACGATGTTGGCCTCCAGCCCGGCCCCCTCGAAGATCGAACGCAGTGTCGTGCGCAGGCCATGCTGTGTGCTGGGCATCACCAATGCAAGCGTCGCGATCTGTTCCAGCGTGAGGGACTCGCCCCAATCGGCCTTGACCAACGGGGCGGGAACCAGAACGAACAGCCGCTCGTTCAGAAGCGGCCGGACATCCAGGCGTGGCCCCGACTCCGCTTGGAACAGCACCGCCAAGTCGAGGTGTCTGGCATTGAGTTGGTTCATCAGGTAGCCAGAGAGCATTTCCACCAGATGCAGACGGATATCGGGATAGCGTTCGCGCATCCTGTCGATCAAGGCCAGACCGAGAATCGAGGCGGTGGTCGGCGCCAGCCCCACGCTGGCATAGCCACTCATGCGCCCGCTTTGCGCGGCAAGAACGGCATGCTCGGCCTGGCGAAGCGCCAGGCGTGCGTGGTACTCGAAGGCCAGGCCCGCCGCCGTCGGCGAGACGCCCGTGCTCGAACGTGTCAAAAGCCGGGTACTCACCTCGCTCTCCAGCTTCGACAGTTGCTGGCTCAAGGCGGAGGCGCCGACCCCGAGCTCGATTGCAGCCCTGCCCAGGCTGCCGTACTCCAGGACACTCAGGAAATAGCGAAGCTGACGTAACTCCATACAGGTCTCTTTCAACGAAGGGGCCGATCCGCAACCATGTTAAAGGCATTTGGATCGGTTGCGCTTGATCGCTGCGGGAGCGGGCTCACCTGCGACTGAGGCTTCGCTCCTTGACCCGTACGCAAAAGTCATTGTCCCGCCCGCTGCTTTTTCTCCCCCCTGCACCCGCCCAGAATCCGTCCCTGACATCACTTCCCGATCAGGAGAATCCGGATGAACTACTTCAAGCCCCTGCTTCTGGCCGCCGCCCTGGCCACCACCGCCCAGGCCACCCTGGCAGCCGACTGGCAGGATTCGCCTTATGGCAAGCAGGACGAAATCGGCGCCGCCAACCTGCTGACCCCCGAGGTGGTCAAACAGGCCGTGGGTCTGGTCAAGACCGGCAAGACTTACCCCTTGGCCGTGCCTGTGAGCAAGGACCTGCCCGCCTTCCGCCATCGCAGCTTCCACCTCTACAACATCCAGCCCGGCGAACAGGCCGGCCAGACGCTGGGCAAGAACAAGTTCAGCTTCAACGATGAACTGGTCAACGGCTGGACCGGCGTCGGCACCCAGCTCAACGGCATCGGCCATATCGGTATCGACAACGTCTACTACAACGGCAACAAGGCAGCGGACTTCGTCACCGTCGAGGGCGTCACCAAGCTCGGCGTGGAGAAAGTACCGCCCATGGTGACCCGCGGCGTGGTGCTGGACATGACCGCCTACTACGGCAAGGCCATCGTGCCGGGTGGCACATCGTTCACCGTGAACGACATCAAGGCTGTGCTGAAGAAACAAGGCATCACCCTGCGCAAGGGCGATGTGGTGCTGTTCAACACCGGCTGGCTGGAGCTGATCGGCAAGGACAACCAGCAGTTCCTCGCTACCGAGCCCGGCATCGACCTGCCAGCAGCCCAGTGGCTCGCCGACCAGGGCATCGTCGCCTTTGGCGGTGACACCTGGGCCTCGGAGGTCTACCCCAACCCCACAGGCGAAGAGTTTCCGGTCAACCAGTTCATGCTGGCCAAGCGCGGTATCTACAACCTGGAGCTGATCGACACCCGCGCCTTGGTGCGCGACAAGGCCTTCGAGTTCCTCTTCGTGCTGGGCCAGCCGCTGTACAAGGGCTCGACCCAGGTCAACATCAATCCGGTGGCCATCCACTGATCGCCGCCCAGGCGATCGTTGATTTCAAATCAAAAGTCCTTGGCGCAGTCGTGACTTAATCGGCCTGCCGGCCGTTGCCATACTGCGCCTCACCTTCACACACTTCGCCCCCAGGAGCCTTTGCAATGAAACCCGGACACGTCCTGTTCGCCCTGGCCATCGGGGCCTTTGGTATCGGTACCACCGAATTCACCCCCATGGGCCTGCTGCCGGTGATCGCCGAAGGCATCGATGTCAGCATCCCCAGCGCCGGCATGCTGGTGACCGCCTACGCCGTCGGCGTGATGGTCGGCGCACCGATCATGACCTTGCTGTTCAGCCGCTTTGGCAAGCGCGGCGCACTGATCGCGCTGATGGCCATCTTCACCGTGGGCAACCTGCTGTCGGCCCTGGCGCCGGGCTACGGCACGCTGCTCGCCTCGCGCCTGGTCACCAGCCTCAACCACGGCGCCTTCTTCGGCCTGGGTGCGGTGGTGGCCGCCAGCGTCGTGCCTCGCGACAAGCAGGCCAGCGCCATCGCCACCATGTTCATGGGTCTGACCATCGCCAATATCGGCGGCGTCCCCGCCGCCACCTGGATCGGCCAGCAGGTCGGCTGGCGTCTAGCCTTCGCCGGCACTGCGCTGCTTGGCATCCTGGCCATGACCGCCCTGTGGTGGGCCCTGCCCAAGGGCGAGCGCGGCAGCGTGCCCGATGTGCGTCGGGAGCTCGCAGTGATCGCCCGGCCGAACGTGCTGCTGGCCATGGCCACCACGGTGCTCGGTGCTGGCGCGATGTTCACCCTGTACACCTACGTCGCCCCGGTGCTGGCGGACCTCACTGGCGCTTCGGACCGCTTCGTCACCCTGGGCCTGGTGCTGATCGGTGTGGGCTTCACCCTGGGCAACAGCCTCGGCGGTCGCCTGGCCGACTGGTCGCTGGACGGCTCGGCACGTCTCTTCCTCGGCGTACTGGCGCTGATCATGGTGCTGATGCCGTTCGAGCTCGGTTCCCACGTCGGCGCGGCGCTGGCCTTGCTGGTCTGGGGCATATTCACCTTCGCCGTGGTACCGCCGCTGCAAATGCGCGTGATGATCGCCGCCAGCGAGGCTCCGGGCCTGGCCTCGTCGATCAACGTGGGCGCCTTCAACCTCGGCAATGCGGTGGGGGCAGCGCTGGGTGGCGCGGTCATCAGCCTGGACCTGGGCTACGCCGCGGTACCGGTCGCCGGCGGCATGCTGGCGGCAGGCGGCCTGCTGCTGGTCTGGCTGGGCGGACGCGGCAAGGTCGCCGCCAGGGCCGTGGGCGAGACCGTATAGTTCCCCCACCTGAGGAGGCTAGCCAAGGCAGAGCTGTCCGCGTAAAACTTTGGGCAGTTCCCTTGGAGGTCTCATGCAAGATCTACGTCAGTTGCGCTACTTCGTCGCTGTCGCCGAATGCGAGAACGTTGGACGCGCGGCCGAGCAGCTACACATTTCACAATCCCCCCTTAGCCGGCAGATCGCCCAGCTCGAAGACAACCTGGGCCTTGCCCTGTTCGAGCGGCGCAATCAGCGCCTGTACCTGACCGCCGACGGCCGCACCTTCCTGTCCGAAGCCCGCGGCCTGCTCAAGCACGCCGAACGCCTGGAGTCGCTGGGCAAGCGACTGGGCCGGGGCGAGGAAGGCGGCTTGTGCATCGGCTACGTCAACCACGCCATCCATGCCGGCGTGCTGCCCGGCGCGGTGCGGGCCATCCGCAGCGAACGTCCGAACATCCATATCGCCCTGTACAACATGACCCCGCGCGAGCAGTTCGAAGGCCTGCGCCAGCGCAGCCTGGACATCGCCCTGGTCTGCGAGCCCCCGCCCAGCACCGACCCCGACCTGCGTGGCCACCCCGTGCTGGACGACCCTCTGCTGCTGGCCATCCCCGCCGGGCACCCCTTGGCCATCAAGGCCGAACTCACGCCCGCCGACCTGCATGAGCAGGAATGGATCATCACCGGCGGCCAGCCTGACCAGATCAACAAACGCGACGATTTCATCGCCCGCTGCGCCGACGCAGGCTTCACCCCGCGCCTGTCGCTGGAGGCCAACGACCCGCTGAGCGTGCTCGGGCTGGTGTCCGCCGGGCTGGGCCTGGCGATGGTCCAGAGCAGCCTGTCCGCCAGCGCAGGCTCCACCGTCGTGCTGCGCAAGCTGCCGTGGTTCAGCCCCTGCGTGCAGTTGTGGGCAGCCTGGCACCAGGTAGACCTGCGGCCAATCGTGGGCGTGTTCCGCGAGCGGGTGCTGGCGCTGGCAGAAGAGACCGCATAGGTCTTAACTCAGTCGAATTAAGTCTTTTACAGTCTTACCAGACCGCCCTAGCATGGCTCCCATCGATGCAACTCATCCACAGGAGCCATTCCATGAACATCGACCTTGGCGGACGTACCGCCATCATCAGCGGCTCGACCGGCGGTATTGGTCTGGCCATCGCCCGCGGCCTGGCCCGCGCCCACGCCGACGTAGTCATCGCCGGCCGTAGCCAGAAGTCGGTCGACGCCGCCCTGGCCGAGCTGCACGCCCAAGGTGGCCGCGGCAAGGTCCACGGCGTGGTGGCCGACCTGGGCACCGCCGAAGGCGCCCAGACGCTGTTCGACGCCCACCCGAGCGCCGACATCCTGGTCAACAACTTGGGCATCTACGATGACGTCGACTTCTTCGATGTCCCCGACAGCGAGTGGAGCCGCTTCTACGACACCAACGTGCTGTCCGGCGTGCGCCTGGCTCGCCACTACGCACCGGGCATGGTCGACAAAGGCTGGGGGCGGATCCTGTTCATCTCCTCCGAATCCGGCATTGCCATCCCGGCCGACATGATCAACTACGGCGTGACCAAGGCCGCCAACCTCGCCGTCTCCCACGGCCTGGCCAAGCGCCTGGCCGGCACGGGCGTCACCGTCAACGCGGTATTGCCTGGCCCGACGCTCACCGACGGCGTTGCCACCTTGGTGGCTGAAGCAGCCAAGGTGTCCGGCCGCAGCATTCGCGAAGAGGCGGACAACTTCGTGCGCACCGCTCGCCCGAGCTCGATCATTCAACGCGCCGCCGAAGTGGACGAAGTCGCCCACCTGGTGGTGTACCTCGCATCCCCCTACTCCTCCGCCACCACCGGTGCGGCCCTGCGGGTCGACGGCGGTGTGGTCGACAGCCTCGCTATCTGAATTCAACTGGAGAATCCCATCATGGCCAACGCCTACGCATCCTTGAAAACCCAACACAGCCCTGATCACGTCTGGGCCCTGATCGGCGGCTTCGACAGCCTGCCCGACTGGCTGCCATTCATCCCTGAAAGCCTCTCCAGCGAAGGCGGCCGCGTACGCTCGCTGAAAGATCCGGAGGGCAATGCCATCATCGAGCGTCTGATGGCCTTCGATGAACACCAGCGCAGCTACAGCTACTCGATCCTCACCAGCCCGTTCCCGGTAACCGACTACCTGTCGACCCTGCGGGTCAAGGCCGACGGCCAGGGCAGCCTGGTGGAATGGCTCGGCGAGTTCACCCCGGTTGGCGTGAGCGACGAGGAAGCCATCGCACTGTTCACCGGCATCTACGAAGGTGGCCTGCAAGCCCTGGCCAAGACCCTGGGCTGAGATGAACACAAGGGGCCGCCACGCAGCGGCCCCTCGTCATTGTTGACCGCAGGTCAACAGGCCTTTGCGCCAACACTGCTGTTTCCCCTCGCAACACCTCGCTACCCTCCCCCTTCTTCCCCCAAGAGGACTCCCCATGTCCACCACGCATCGAGCCTGGGGCTGGACCCCGGGCGCCGGCCTGGACGGCCTTGAGCTCATCGACAAACCCCTCCCCAAACCCGGCCCCGGTCAAGTATTGGTGGCCAACCGTGCCATCGCCCTGAACCCGGTGGACTGGAAGATCTGCGAATGGGGCCATGCCGATTGGCGCCAGGGCACCGTGCCCGGCGTCGACGGTGCCGGCCTCGTTGCCGCCGTCGGCGAAGGTGTCGACCTGCCCTTGGGCACCCGTGTCGCCTATCACCAGTCGCTGTCCCGTGATGGCAGCTTTGCCCAGTACTGCCTGCTCGACGCAACGCTGGTGATGCACATCCCCGCCAACCTCGACGATGCCGCCGCAGCCGCCATCCCCTGCCCGGCGCTCACTGCCTGGCAGGCCTTGGCCAAAGTCGCCGACGGCGCCTCACGTGATGTACTGGTGGTGGGCGCGGGTGGTGCGGTGGGCTTCTACCTTGTTCAGCTCGCCGTGCAGCGCGGTCTGCGCGTATGGGCCACCGCTGGCGAGAAACACCATGACCGCCTCAGGCAACTGGGCGTGATAGGTGTATTCGACTACCGCGCCGAGGACTGGCAGGCACACCTGCAAACCGCCCTGGGCGAACGCCCGCTGCATGCACTGTTCGATACCGTCAGCGGCGCGCATGCGGCGAGCCTAGCCTGCCTGCTTGGCTACAACGGCCATCTGGTATGCATCCAGGACCGCCAGGAAACCGCGCCGCTGCCTGCCTTCAGCACAGCGATCTCGTTGCATGAAGTCGCGCTCAACAGCATCCACGCCCACGGTCGACTGCTCGATCGCCAGGCGTTGAAGGTCGAAGGGGAGCGTTTGCTGCAAATGGTCGCCGAGGGCCGACTGGTAATGCCACAGCGCCTGGACTTTGCCTTTGATGCGCTACCGAGGGCATTGCGCCAACTCAAGGAAGGTCATGCATCGGGCAAGTGGGTGACGCGGCTGGGGTGATCCAGCCGCTTCGCCCAGGCGTGCTAGGTCAGAAAGTGCCCGGGTAGGCACCGCCGTCGATCAGCAGGTTCTGCCCGGTGATATAGCCACCATGGACGCTGCACAGGAAGGCGCAGTACGCCCCGAACTCCTTGGCATCGCCGAACCGCGCCGCCGGGATTGCCTGGCGACGTGCCTGGGTGGTTGCCTGCAGGTCGCCGCTGACCTGGCTGGCCGCCTGCAAGGTCTTTTGCAGGCGAGCGGTGTCGAAGGCGCCTGGCAGCAGGTTGTTCAGGGTCACGTTGCGCCCGGCCAGACGTTGCTGGCGGGCGAGCCCTGCGATGAAACCGGTCAGGCCGCTGCGCGCACCATTGGACAGCCCCAGGATATCGATCGGCGCTTTCACCGCGCCCGAGGTGATGTTCACCACCCGTCCAAAACCGCGCTCGGCCATGCCATCGACCACGGCCTTGATCAGCTCGATGGGCGTGAGCATGTTGGCGTCCAAGGCCTTGAGCCAGTCTTCCCGATCCCAGTTCCGGAAATCGCCTGGTGGTGGGCCACCGGCGTTGTTGACCAGGATATCGACCTGCGGGCAGGCGCTGAGCAGGGCTTCGCGCACCGCAGGCTCGGCCACATCGCCAGCGACCGTGCGGACTTCGATGCCCGGGAAGCGGCTACGCAGTTCGGCAGCCGCCTGCTCCAGGGTGGTGGCAGTGCGGGCGTTGATCACCAGGTTGACGCCCTCGCCGCCCAGGGCCTCGGCGCAGCCCTTGCCCAACCCTTGACTGGCGGCGCAGACGATGGCCCAGCGGCCCTTGATACCTAGATCCATGTTGGCTCCTCGTTGATTGATGCGTTGGACCTTACCACGCGCGCAAGCACGCTTTCCCCTGTGAAAGAAGCGCCTGCACGGGCCATCCTGGCATTACAACGCTCCACACCGAGAGGACGACGAGTTACAACGCGCGGCACGCTCAACGCATGAAAACGCCGCGCGTGCCCCATCGGCCACGCGCGGCGCGGATGTTGACAGGGCTGCGGCGCAGCCCTGCCCCGTCATGCTCAGGCGGCCGGAACCGGTGCCAGGGCGTTGATCAGGCCTTGTTGACGCAGGTCGTTCCAGAACGCCGCCGGGATCACTGCGCTCAGCGCGGCATGGTCTTCGTTAGCGTGCGCCACGCGGGTAGAGCCAGGAATGGCCGCGACCACAGCCGGGTGAGCCAGGGCGAACTGCAAGGCGGCGGCCTTGACCTCGACGCCATGGGCACGCGCCACAGCACGGATACGCTCGAGCTTGGCCAGTACCGCTGGGGTGGCTTTCTGGTACTCGAAGTGCTCGCCACCGGCGGTCACGCCAGAGCTGTAGGGGCCGCCGACGACGATGCCGACGCCCTGCTCGACCGCCTGCGGCATGACACGTTGCAGAGCGCGGTCATGATCGAGCAGCGAGTAACGGCCGGCGAGCAGGAAGCCATCGGGTTGCGGCTCGTCAAGATCCAGGGTCAGTTCGATCGGTTCGACGCGGTTCACACCCAGGCCCCAGGCCTTGATCACGCCCTCTTCACGCAGGCGGGTGAGGACGCGGAAGGCGCCTTTGCGGGCCGTCTCGAAACGCTCCAGCCACTCGTCACCGTAGAAGTCCTGGGCGATGTCGTGAATCCAGACGATGTCCAGGCGGTCGGTCTTCAGGCGGCGCAGGCTGTCTTCGATCGAACGCAGGGTGGCATCGGCACTGTAGTCGTTGACGATGCGGTTGCGGTTGCCGTGTTCGAACAGGCCGCTCTTCTCGCCCAGCTCGCGGCTGGTGGGGTCTTCCAGTTCGTCGAGGATGATCCGGCCGACCTTGCTGCTGAGCACGTACTCGTCACGTGGACGACCGACCAGGGCATCGCCCAGACGCGACTCGGAGAGACCAGCGCCGTAGAACGGCGCGGTATCGAAGTAACGCACGCCGTTGTTCCAGGCGGCATCGACGGTGGCTTGCACCTCGTCTTGGGGTACGTCGCGGAACATGTTGCCAAGCGGTGCGGTGCCGAAGCCCAGTGGGTTGGCGATAAGCGATTTGAGGCTCATTGATGTCTTTCCTGATGAGGGGAGTCAGTTGTGAACTCCAGTGGCCGTCATCCTATGCCTCCCCCACCAAGACCGTCCAAGTCATAATTCGACAGACTTCAGACCTCTAAAGCAACACCCGTGTGGAGGCAAGAGCGGTGCCCCAGCAAAGCGACCTCTTGCCCTTTTCATTAACGCACGAGGAAGCCGTGCTTCTGCGGATCGCGATCATCGATGATCCAGTTGCAAAACCCAGAGATGTAAGCGTTGCCCGATACTTCAGGAATCACCGCTGGAATGTCGCCCACGGTGGTTTCCTGGATGACCTTGGCGGTGAAGACCGAACCGATCACCGACTCGTTGACCAACACCTCGTCCTTGCCCAGCAGCCCGCGCAGATAGAGCTGCGCGACCCGGCCACTAGTGCCTGAACCGGTCGGCGAGCGGTCCACTTCGCGATCGGCGAAGATGCAACAGTTGGCCTGGGTGGACTCAGCGAAACGCGGCGCGCCATCGATGATGGTGCCGTAGATATGGTTGATTTCCGGGATGTCCGGATGCACCACAGCGAATGCAGCGTTGGCCGCCTGCTTCACTTGCGCGCCGAACTGCTTCAGTGTCTCCACCGCGGACTCGCGGATCTCCAGGCCATGCGGCGCGCCGCTGGTGTAGAAATAGAAGGCGCCACCGTAGGCGATGTCCCCTGTGACCTCACCGAAGCTTGGGGTCGTGACGGTCACATCGCGCTTGTAGATGAACGACGGCACGTTGATGAAGCGTACGCCGTTGGCGTGCTTGCCATCCCACTTCACGAACGCTTCGATGAAGCCACAAGGGGCATCGATACCCACACGCGTTTCCGGCTCGGTACGCTCGACCCAGCCCAGTTCGACCGCTGCCGTCGCCAGTGCGATAGTGCCGTGACCACAGTGGTCGCTGTAACCCTCGTTGTGCAGAAAGATGATGCCGAAGTCCGCCGTGGGCGAAACCGGTTCGGTAAGGTAGCCGCCATACATGTCGGCGTGACCGCGAGGCTCGAACATCAGGGCCTGGCGGATGTCATCGGCGTTTTCCCGCAACCAGGCACGGCGCTCGACGATGGTTTTGCCCGGCATGCGCGGCAGCCCGGATGTCACGATACGGAACGGCTCGCCACCGGTGTGGACTTCGACGGTACTGATGCTGCGGGTGATTTGCATGGATGCGTCTCCTTGAATGCGCTGCGGATCGATCCTATGCCTGCAAAATTACCGATAACAACAGGACTCTCGGCACAAGATGTAAGGAAAGGCCCATTAGCGCGCTTCAGACCCCATGCCATCGAGCATGCGCCACAGGGTTGGCCGATTCAAATTCTCACTGCCCAGGATGCCGATATTTAATTTCAAGCGCCGGGTGACATTTCCTAGTATGTGCCAGGCGCCTTGCCGCCTCCCTCGTTCAGTCCCTGCCAAGAGTCTCGCCGTGTTCGCCTTCAAGCAGACCACCCTGCCGCCCCCCGGCGAAGGGGTGCCAAAACCTCAAAGGCTCATCGCCGTCATCGCGATCATGCTCAACATCGCCATGGCCAACCTGGAAACGGCGATCGCCAACACGGCCTTGCCGACCATCGCCGCCGACCTGGGCACCACCGACGCCCAATCGATCTGGGTGGTGAGCATTTATCACCTGGCGATGATCGCCGCCCTGCTGCCACTGGCTTCGCTGGGAGACATCGTCGGCTACCGGCGCATCTCCATGGCGGGCCTGGTGCTGTTCATCCTGGCGTCGCTGCTGTGTGGCCTGGCCCCGTCGTTCGAGTGGCTGCTGGTCGGTCGCCTGGTACAAGGTTTGAGCGCCGCCGGGATCCTGGGTGTGGGTGTGGCGATGACGCGTTTCGTCTTTCCCAATCACATGCTCGGGCGCGGCATGGGGGTCAATGCGCTGGTCGTGGGCGCCTCGCTGGCTGCCGGACCGAGCGTGGCTTCACTGATCCTGAGCCTTGCCAGCTGGCACTGGCTGTTCCTGATCAATGTCCCGGTGGGCTTGGTCGGCGTGTTTCTCGGCCTGCGCTCGCTGCCGCCCACCCCTACCAGCGCGCGGGCATTCGATGCCATGGCCGCAGGGCTCTGCGCGCTGTTTCTTGCTGCCCTGGTGTATGCCGTGAATGGCCTTGCCCAAGGCGGGCCATGGAGCGTCACGCTGGGCAGCGCGGTGCTCGCCGGGCTTTGCCTGTGCCTATTGCTGCGGCGCCAGGCCGGTCATCCCGCGCCGATCCTTGCTCTTGACCTGCTGCGCCAGCCGCTCTACGCGCTGTCTGCCGCCAGCGCTGCGGCGTCGCTCACGGCGCAGAGCCTGGCGTTCATCGCCCTGCCCTTCATGTTGCAGCACCAGTGGGGGCTCTCCCAGGTCGAGACCGGATTTCTGATCACGCCTTGGCCTGCCATGGCCGCGCTCATGGCCCCCATCGCTGGAAGGCTCTCGGACCGCTACGCGACCGGCACCCTCACCGCCATGGGCATGGGCATACTGGGGATCGGCCTGGTACTGCTCTGCACCCTACCGTCTTCGCCCGCGCCATGGGACATCGCCTTGCGCATGGCCGTATGTGGCGCGGGGTTCGGGTTCTTCCAGTCGCCGAACATGCGCGACATGATTTCGTCGATCGCACCGCAGCGCAGCGGTGGGGCGGGCGGCCTGTCGAGCACAATGCGAATGCTCGGGCAGGTATTGGGCGCGGCGTTGGTGGCGGGGTTCTTCCAGGTGTACTCCGCCCAGGGCGCTTTTCTGGCGCTGTGGGCCGGCGTTGCGTTTGCGGCCTTGGCGTGCGTGGCGAGCGTGTGCAAGTCCCTTGTCTGCGACAAACAGCTGCGAATAAGCGCCTTGCAGGGCCGCTAGGCTCTGCGGGAAATCTATCGGCACCTGTCCGTACGATGTTGCACTGGTGCTCGAAATGCGATTCCCAGTGTTCTCCACACAACCTCCTCGATGAGTAAGACGCGACAGTCTTAGGCGCGCGCTTTGCGCAATCAGGAGCTGATACTTTTATTTTCACAATCGTTGATTTGTGAAATTAAACGTGTCATTTTCTCTTCGCACCGAGCCGCACCCCGCAAAGAGGCAGGCCGGTAACGCCCTATCCACCGGAGACAAGAATATGAACAAGACCGGACTTCTAGGCGCATTGGCGCTGTGTGCCTGCAGCGCGTTGGCTCAGGCCGATGAAGGAAGCCTGCGCATCGGCATCGAGGCGGCTTATCCGCCCTTCGCTTACCGCACGCCCGAAGGCGAGCTGGCGGGCTTTGACTACGATATCGGCAACGCCCTGTGCGCGCAGATGAAGGTCAAATGTCAGTGGGTGATCCAAGAGTTCGACGGGATGATTCCGTCATTGAAGGTACGCAAGATCGACGCCGTGTTGTCGTCGATGTCGATCACTGAAGATCGGCTCAAGTCGGTCGACTTCACCGACAAGTACTACCACACCCCCGGCAAGTTCGCGATGAAGGCCGGCAGCCAGATAACCGATCCAGTCCACGACCTCAAAGGCAAAAAGCTCGGCGTGCAGCGTGCCTCTACCTATGACCGCTTCGCCACCGAGCAACTGGAAAGCGCGGGTGTGGAGGTGTTGCGCTACGCCTCGCAAAACGAAGCCTTCCTCGATCTGGTGGCCGGCCGGCTGGACGCCACCCTGGCGGACATCGTCAATACCGAAGAGAGCTTCATCAAGACGCCCGCTGGCCAAGGCTTCGCACTGGTCGGCCCGGACATCAGCGACCCACGCTACTTCGGTCGGGGCGCGGGGATCGCCGTGCGCAAAGGCGATCACGCCAATCTGGCGCGATTGAATGCCGCCATCGCAGCCATTCGTGCCAATGGGACCTACCAGCAGGTGCAAAGCAAGTACTTCCCATTCGACATCTATGGCCAATAGCGCCGGCTAACGAGGACTTACATCATGCTTCACGGCTATGGATCGAGCATTCTCGATGGCGCGTGGTTGAGCATCAGCCTGGCCCTGATGGCGATGGCACTGGCCATCGGCCTTGGTCTGATCGGCGCCGCCTGCCGGCTGTCGCCGCTGCGCTGGCTGGCAGCACTGGGCGAGGTCTACACCACGGTGGTGCGCGGCATTCCTGACCTGGTCTTGATTCTGCTGGTGTTTTATGGCGGCCAGGACTTGGTCAACCGCTTGGCGCTGGTCCTGGGCTACGAGCAGTACATCGACATCAACCCATTCATAGCCGGGGTTTGCACCATGGGCTTCATTTTTGGGGCCTATCTCTCAGAGACTTTTCGCGGGGCCTTTCTCGCCATACCCAAGGGCCAGGCCGAAGCGGGTGCCGCTTATGGCATGGGCAGCCTGCAGGTGTTCTGGCGAATCAGCGTACCGCAGTTGGTGCGCCTGGCGCTGCCGGGCTTCACCAACAACTGGCTGGTGCTGACCAAGTCCACCGCGCTGATCTCCGTGATCGGCCTGCAGGACATGATGTTCAAGGCCAAGAACGCGGCCGATGCGACCCATGAACCGTTCACGTTCTTTCTCACCGTGGCAGGGCTCTACCTGCTGCTGACCAGCCTGTCGCTGTGGATCCTGCGCAGCGTGGAAAACCGTTACTCGTTCGGCTTCAAAGCCGCGGACCTGTGAAGGGAAGGTTTGCATCATGCTTGACTATCACCTGATCTGGCAGAACCTACCGTTGTACCTAAGCGGCATCGCGCTGACCCTGAAAGTGCTGCTGGTTTCCCTGGCCTGCGGCCTGGCGCTAGCGATCCCGCTGGCGCTGATGCGCGTGTCGAACTTATATCTGCTGCGCTTCCCGGCCTGGCTCTTCACCTACGTGATTCGCGGCACACCGATGCTGGTGCAGTTGTTCCTGGTCTACTACGGCCTGGCTCAGTTCGAGCTTGTGCGTCAGAGCCTGCTCTGGCCATACCTGTCCAGCGCGACTTTCTGCACCTGCCTGGCGTTCGCCATCAACACAAGCGCCTACAGCGCCGAGTTGTTGGCCGGTAGCCTGAGGGCCACCCCACGGGGCGAAGTCGAAGCCGCACGTGCCATGGGCATGTCGCGTCTCGCCCTGTACCGGCGCATCCTGCTGCCCTCGGCCCTGCGCCGGTCCCTGCCGCAATACAGTAACGAAGTGCTGATGATGCTGCAGACCACCAGCCTGGCGTCGATCGTCACGCTGGTAGACATCACCGGCGCGGCCAAGACCTTCAATGCGCGCTACTACCTGCCGTTCGAGGCTTTCATTACCGCGGGGCTGATCTACCTAGTCCTGACCTTTCTACTGGTGCGCCTGTTCAAGCTGGCCGAACGCCGCTGGTTGACCTACCTGGCCCCACGCAAGCACTGAGGAGCATCCATGCAGCAAATCGACCATATCCTGCCTTGGAGTGCCTGCGGTACCCAACGCACCCTGAGCCTGTTCCGCTTCGGTAACGGCCCGCGCAAAGCCTATATCCAGGCCTCGCTGCACGCGGACGAACTGCCGGGTATGCGCGTGGCGGTAGCCTTGAAGTCCCGCCTGGCCGAGCTGGAAGCCCAAGGCCGGCTCAAGGGCGTGATCGAACTGGTGCCACTGGCCAATCCGATCGGAATCGGCCAGATGTTCCAGGCCACACACCAAGGCCGTTTCGAGTTCAACAGCGGCAAGAACTTCAACCGCGATTTTCCGGAACTGACCACAGCACTGGTCGAACGTCTGGAGGGCCTGCTGGGCGAGGACGGCGAGGCCAACGTAGCCATCATTCGCCGCACCATGCTCGATATTCTCGAGCACATGCCCCCCGCGCAGTCGGAGCTCGACGGTCTTCGTCGCTTGCTCCTGCAACACGCGTGCGACGCCGATGTGGTGCTGGACCTGCACTGCGATTTCGAGTCGGTGATGTTGCTGTATGCATTGCCGCAGAACTGGCCACGTCTGCGCGCTCTGGCGGCACGCCTGGAGGCGCAGGTGGCGCTGTTGGCCGAAGACGCCGGCGGCAACGCATTCGACGAAGCCTGCGCGGTGCCTTGGACGAAGCTGTCCAAGCACTTCGAGCAGGCCAACATCCCGTTGGCCTGTATCGCCACCACCGTGGAGTTGCGCGGCATGGCCGATACCGAACGTGAACTCTGCCAGGCCAACGCCGAGCACATCCTTGCCTACCTCGCCGATCAGGGACTGATCAGCGGCCAATGGCCCGATGCGCCAAGCCACTGCTGCCAAGCCACACCCTTTGCCGGCGCTCAATACGCCTATGCCGAACATCCCGGCGTGATCAGCTATCTGCAACCACTGGGGGCGCAGGTGAAGGTCGGGGACCCGTTGTTCGAAGTGATCGATCCGCTCAGCGATCGTCACAGCGTGGTCAGGGCCACCACTGACGGCATTCTCTATGCCCGCGAACGCCTGCGCTTCGCCCAACCAGGTCTGTGGCTGGCCAAAGTCGCCGGTAGCACGCCTATTCGCCAAGGTCGCTTGCTCAGCGACTGACACAACGAGTACCCATCGATGAACAAACTGGAAATTCAGGACCTGCATAAAAGCTACGGCAGCCATCAGGTGCTCAAAGGCGTCTCGCTGCAGGCCAAGGCGGGCGATGTGATCAGCATCATCGGCTCCAGCGGCTCCGGCAAGAGCACCTTCCTACGCTGCATAAACTTGCTCGAGCAACCCAATGCGGGGCAGATCCTGGTCAATGGCGAACAACTGAGATTGCGCAACTGCCCCCGTGGCGGTCTGCGCGCCGCCGACCCTCGCCAACTGCAGCGCCTGCGCTCACGGCTGAGCATGGTCTTTCAGCATTTCAACCTCTGGTCGCACATGAGCACCCTGGACAACGTCATGCAAGCCCCTGTGCATGTCCTGGGCATGAACCGCAAGCAAGCCCGCGAAAAAGCCGAGTACTACCTGCACAAGGTTGGCGTCAGCCATCGCCGTGACGCCTACCCAGCACACATGTCCGGAGGCGAGCAGCAGCGCGTGGCGATCGCACGGGCCCTGGCCATGGAGCCGGAGGTCATGCTGTTCGACGAGCCGACCTCGGCGCTCGACCCGGAGCTGGTCGGCGAGGTGCTAAAGGTCATGCAGGACCTGGCTCAGGAAGGCCGCACCATGGTCGTGGTCACCCATGAGATGGGCTTTGCCAGGGAGGTCTCCAACCAAGTGCTGTTCTTGCATCAGGGGGTGGCCTTGGAACGCGGCGCCCCTCAGGAGGTGCTCGCACGTCCCCAGTCCCAACGCTTGCAGCAGTTTCTTGCCGGCAGCCTCAAGTAAGTCCGCACGAGCGCCCCGGCTGTGGCCGGGGAATGCCTTGAGATAGACTACGGCCAATCACTCAGGGAGCTTGCGCCGGATGCCGAGCAAATCGAAGAACAATACCGTCTATGCCTCGCCGGTCATGCGCAAGTTGTCGCAGCAACTGCTCGACCTACCACCGTCGTTGCGCAAGGTCGCCGACTACATTCTGCGCCACCCGCTGAAAGCGGCGACCCTGACCATCGAAGACATGGCCCAGGCCACCGCGACCTCGCCTGCTGCGGTCAATCGCCTGGCCAAGGCCCTGGACCTGGGCGGCTACACTGGCATGAAAGCCGAGCTGGTGGCCACCTTGCAGCAAATGGTCTCGCCCGTAGACAAACTCCGCAACGAGCTAGCCCAGCGGCCCAGCGGAGACTTCGGCCTGCATGAGCAGATCCAAAGTGCCGGCAGCAACTTGGCCAGCACCGATAGCAACAATCCAGCCGATGCGTTCGAAGCCTTCGTCAGCCGGCTGATCTCGGCACGCAAAATCTATGTGCTGGGCTTCGGAAACAGCGCCTACATGGCCGGACTGGCAGCTTCGACGCTAGTGCCGTTCTGCAAGGATGCCTGCGCCATCAGCATGGAAGGCGGTAACGAGAACGCCGCCTACCGCCTGGCAGCAATCACCGAGCAAGACGTGCTGCTGGCGATTTCCATGCCGCGCTACTCCCAGGACACCCTCCAGCTTTCTCGCTTTGCTCGCGAGCGCAACGCCACGGTGCTGGCAATTACCGACTCGCCCGCCTCCCCTCTCACCGCCATCGCTGACCATGTATTGTTCGCGCCCGCCGATCATCCGGTATTGACCAGCTCCAACATTGCCGTGCTGGCATTGATCGAGGGGCTGGTGGCCGGCGTCATGGCGCGCAACAAGGAAGCGGTGAAGCTGGCGACAGAGTTGACCGAAAGCGTGATGGCTTACTTGCACATGCCCGCTGCCAAGACGCCCCGCAAGGGATGAAAAGCCCGCTTCCTGCGGGCGTGTTGGGTTTTCAGCCTATCGAAATAGCCGGCTAGCCAGTTACTCCGGCACCGAGGACGGGAACTGACCTTGCCTGACCGAGGATGGGCTGTTGACCATGCAATACAGCGCCCCCGCCAGTACCAGGCCCACCACCCAGCTGATGTCCGCGTCCAGCCAGCTCGCGACGAAGCCTGTGTAGAACGACAGCTTCATGAACGGAATGGTGCCGATGATCGAGACCGCGTACACCGCCAGGGTCCGGCGATTGAAGCGTCCGTAGCGGCCCTTGGCGTTGTACAGCTCAGCGACGTCGTAGTGACCGCGGCACACCCAGTAGTAGTCCGCCAGGTTGATCGCACTCCAGGGGATCAACAGGTAGAGCTGCCCGATCAGGATGTCGGCAAAGAAGGTGTCGAAATGGTACTGGGTGGCAATGGCGATCAGCGTGGCGGCGAGGGTCAGCACCGCCATCACCACTGCCTTGGCGGTGGGGGTGACATATCGCAGCCCACCGAAAGCGCCGAAAATCGTCACCGACGACATGTAGGCGCTGTACAGGCAGAGCACGTTGTACTGGATGACGCCAAGCGCAATCACGCCCAGCGCCATCGGCGCCGAAGGCCCGAACAGCGTGGCGATCGCGGTGGCCGGGTTCAGGCCAAGGGCTGTCGGAATCGCGACGGCCAGCAACGCGCCCAGGGCCATCATGGCGAAGGAGCCTAGCGCGCAACCCGAATAGGTTGTCCAGAATGTGGTGCGGGTGTTCACGTTGGCCGGCAGATAGCGTGAGTAATCGGCCACGTAGGGGCCATATCCCAGCGTCCATGACGCCGCCTGCGCTACCACCAGGTTGAAAGCGGTCCAGGAGAACGCGCCAGTGGCCGAGGCATTCGCCGACGCCTGGCCGGGATGCAGCAGGATCAGCACCAGGGCGCCACCGAACACCAGCGTGGACAGCAAGCTCATCCAGGCGCCCAGTCGGTGGATCAGCTCATAGCCGACGAAGCCGATGACGAAGGTCAACACACCGACCAGGACGATGGCTTGGTCGTCGCTGATCGGTAGCAGCGCTTTCAAGGCATCGCGCATCAGTACACCGCTGGCGGCCAGGAACAGCACAGCGGCCACCACCATCACCAGCAACGGAATCGCCGCGCCGTAGACACCGAACTGTGCCCGGCTCTGGATCATCTGCGGCACGCCCAGATGCGGCCCTTGGGCCGAATGCGCGGCCATGAAGATAGTGCCGACGAGATTGCCGATCAGCAGGCCGAGCAGCGTCCAGGCAAAGCTCAAGCCTGCGGCGATGCCCAACGTACCGACCATCAGGGCGGTCACCTGGAAATTGGAGCTGAACCAGATGGTGAACAACCGCCTGGGTGTGCCATAGCGTTCAGCGTGAGGGACAAACTCGATACTTCGCGTTTCCAGCTTCACGACCGTCTCCTGAGTGAATTTCGGGATTATCGAGTGGTGCGAGGAGCCTGCCCGACCTGGCGACGAACATCCCATAGCTGCCAACGACGCCTGCGTGCACTTTGTCGGCGCTGGCAAAGCGGCGGTCGCTGGCTGGATAGACCACCGGTCGTCAGCTGCATCGACCTCCCGGGCCCGCACCCGGTCAACCTTGCATTCCCCTGGCAGCGATGGTGAACGAATGGACGTGCTTGCTGACAATGGCCTGTCGCCCCGTAGTCATGTGGTCCGCCAACTGATCGTGGTGTTTTCCTCCGTCTTGCTGCTGGCTTTGGTGCTGGGGTTGTTTTCGCTGTACCGCCTCGCCGGGGCCTTGGATGCGCGTGAGGTGGAGCAAAGCCGCTTCCACGCCGAGTCCGCCATGACCCAGTTGCAAAAGAACGACAGAACGTTTTTGCTGACGCACGCCAACTGGCAAGCCGCCTACGACCACCTGGCCGGGCCGGTCGATAGCCATTGGGCCTACGATGAAGACAATGTCGGCGCCACGCTCTACACCGCCGATGGCTATGACGGCGTATTCGTACTCAACGATGACGGCACCCACTACGCTATGGTCGACGGACGCTTGAGCGATGCGGGATTCGAGCAGCACAGCGCCAGTGCCGGCAAGGTCCTGCTCCTGGCCCGCCAGGCTGCGCAGACCGAGCAGGCAGCCTCGGGCTATTTGCTGTTCCGCGGCCAGCCTGCGGTGTTCGCAGCCTCGTTGATCCGCCCGCAGGCGTTGCCCCATCACGTGCCGGAGCCCACCACCGTGATGGTGTTCGTCCGCATCCTCACCCCCGCGGTACTCGCCCCGCTGGGTCGATCGGTAGGGCTGACCGGCCTTGCCGTGAGCGACACGGCCAGCGACCCTACCGGGCGAGGCCTGCTGCCGCTCGAAGGCAGCGGCCATGTCTTGACCTGGCAGATTCCCCAACCCGGCACCGAACTGATCAAGACCGTGATCGTCCCGCTGGCCATCGCGGTGCTGCTCATCGCCCTGGCCATGGCCCTGTTTGCCCGCCATGCGATGCGCGCAAGCGCCGGCATCGACCGCAGCCATCGCGACCTGGCGGCCTCCAAGCACGCATTGCAGACCAGCGAAGAGCGCTTCAAGGCCGTAGCCGAAGCCGCCTCGGACTGGATCTGGGAAACCGACGCGCACCTGCGCCTGACCTACCTCTCGGCGCGCTTCGCCGAACTGACCGGGCATACCGTCGAGGCCTGGTTGCAGCGCCCGATCACCGAGCTGCTGTCCTGTGACACCAGCGAGCTCGCAACCTGGCTGCACGGCCTGGCGGCGACCGGCGCTTCCGGCACCTTGCGCTGCCAGTACCAGGATCACCTGGGCCAGCAACGCATCTGCCGCATCGCCGCGCGAGCGACCATGGCCCAGGCCGCTTGTACCGGTTTTCGCGGGACCTGCAGCGACATCACCGATGAAGTGGCTGCCCACGCTCAGATCCAACACCTGTCGTTGCACGACGCACTCACCGGTCTGCCCAACCGCAACAAGCTGTTCCGCTTCCTCGAGCCCTCAGGTCCGGGCGGGGAGACGCGCCAGGTCGCGGTGCTGATGCTGGATCTGGACAACTTCAAGCCGATCAACGACAGCCTGGGCCATCCTGCCGGGGATGCGGTGCTGATCGAGGTCGCTGCGCGCCTTGGCCAGGCCACCCGGGACAGTGACCTGGTGGCCCGGCTGGGGGGCGATGAGTTCATCGTCGTGCTGACGCACCCCGGAGATCGAGAGGACATGGACCGCTTCTGCCTGCGGGTGATCGAAGCGCTCAAGCGCCCCATGCAGGTCGAAGGCCATGTGGTTCATGTCGGCGTCAGCCTAGGCGTGGTGCTGTCAGCCGAATACCCCGGCACCCCTAGCGACCTGATCCGCTACGCTGATGTGGCCTTGTACAGCGCCAAACAGGCAGGCAAGAACACTTGGCGCTATTTCTCGGCGCAGATGAATGCGGCGCTGCTGGACAAACGTGTGCTGGAAAGCGAGCTGCGCGAGGGCATACCACGCGGGGAACTGGTGCTGCATTTCCAGCCGCGCTTCAAGGTCGACGGGATATCGGTCGCCTCGGTCGAGGCGCTGGTGCGCTGGCAACACCCCCGGCTCGGCCTGTTGCGACCGGATCGTTTCATTGCCCTGGCCGAGGAATCGGACCTGATCGTGCTGCTGGGCAATTGGGTGCTGCACGAGGCGTGCACCAAGGCCAGGGAATGGCCGCAGGCAGTGATGGTCTCGGTGAACATGTCACCGGCCCAGTTCAGCCGCTCCGATGTGGTCCAGGACGTCGGCGATGCCCTGCGGGCCACTGGCCTGCCTGCCCACCGCCTGGAGCTGGAGATCACCGAGAACGTCATGCTCAATGACGTCGAAGGCGCTCTGCACACCATGCATGCGCTCAAGGAGCTGGGGGTGCGGCTGAACATGGACGACTTCGGCACCGGCTACTCCTCGCTGGGCTACCTGCGCACCTACCCGTTCGACAGCATCAAGATCGACAAGCGCTTCGTTCAGTCCCTGGGCAAGAGCGGCAGCGACCGCAGTGTGGTCCAGGCCATCATCAACCTCGGCAACGCTATGGGCATGACAGTGACCGCTGAAGGTGTCGAAACCGCCGAGCAACTGGCCTTGCTCAGCGATGACCAGTGCCATGAAGTGCAAGGGTTCTTGCTCAGTGAACCCGTGGAGAACGTGGTATTGGTCCGCATGATGGAGGAGAAGGTGGCGGTGATGCAGTAAGGCCGCGTTGGGTCGGGTGGCGCACGTGGAGCGTACCCATTATCGGCCCACCCGATAGCTACCTGCGATCAATCGATTGGAACGAAAACCGCAAGCCGCCGAGCATGGGCGCACCGTTCAACAACAAAAACAAGGAACTGTCCATGCCCGCTCTCTTCCACAACCCTGTCGCCACCGTGTTCGGCAGTGGCAGCCTGGAACGCCTGCCCGCGCTCTGCCCGGGCAAAGTCGCACTGGTGACCTTCCCCGAAGCCGCGCAACTGGGCTTGGTCGAACGCGTGCGCGGCCTGCTCGGCGAGCGGCTGGTGTGCGTGATCGACGACGTCCAGCCCAACCCCGATGTCGCCTGGCTGCGCACGGTCCATGAGCGCTTCTGGCAGGTCAACGCCGAGTGCGACACCGTGCTTGCCTTGGGTGGCGGTAGCGCGATCGACACAGCCAAGGCGTTGATCGTGGGGACCGCCTCTGGGCGCTTCGACGAATTGCTGGAACTGCTGGCCAGTGGCAAACCGTTCACCCCTGCGCGCTGCAAGACCCTGGTCGCCGCGCCCACCACCGCCGGCACCGGAAGCGAAGTGACCCCTTGGGCGACTTTGTGGGATGCCGCGCAGCAGAAGAAATATTCCCTGCACCTGGCGTGCACCTGGCCCAAGGTGGCGCTGATCGACCCTGACCTGATGCTCAGCGTGCCTGCGGCGGTGACGGTTTCCACCGGACTGGATGCGCTGTCCCACGCACTGGAATCGATCTGGAACCACAACGCCAATCCGATTTCCGACACTTTCGCCATTTCGGCCATCGAAGACATCCTCGAATGCCTGCCGCGTCTTGAGCAGGATCTGGGCAACCGCGAACTTCGTGCGCGCATGGCGTTGGCTGCGCTCAAGGCCGGCATGGCCTTCTCCAACACCAAGACTGCCCTGGCCCATTCCATCTCCTACGAAATGACCCTGCGCCACGGTCTGCCTCACGGCATCGC
Source organism: Pseudomonas guariconensis (assembly GCF_900102675.1). Classification (GTDB taxonomy): domain Bacteria; phylum Pseudomonadota; class Gammaproteobacteria; order Pseudomonadales; family Pseudomonadaceae; genus Aquipseudomonas; species Aquipseudomonas guariconensis. The sequence continues at coordinate 225,523 of NZ_FMYX01000005.1, read as the reverse complement.
CTGCTCCTTCACCCTGCCCTTGGTGCTGGGCCTTGCCTGGGGGCGCGACGCCGGACGTGACCAAGCCCTGAAGAAGGTGTTCGGCAATGACCTGGCCGATGCGCAGCATCAGCTGCGTGGGTTTCTTCACCGGCTGGGGGTCAAGACCGAGTTCGAGGACTACGGCGTGACGGATGCCGAGGCCGAAGCGATGATCGACTTCGCCATGCAGGGCGCACGCGGCCGTAACTTCATCGGCTCGCACGCCGCCTGATACGCGTCCAGACCCCGGTGGCCAGCGCCGCCGCCCTTTCCTGTTGCACCGAACAAGCGTGCCGCCCCGCCGTGCCTCACGGCGGCGCCTACGAACAAGAAGGAAAACCGTCATGAACCGTACACAAACCCTGTCTGGCCCATTGACCGGAACCTCGCCTTTTCGCGTCGCCCAATGGCGCATGCTGCTGGCGGCGATGTTCTGCTACCTGTTCTTCTACACCGGTCGCCAGACCTTTGGATTCGCCATCCCCGGCATCCAGGCCGAGTTCGGCCTGAGCAAGGAAACCCTCGGCTGGGCCTCCAGCGCCATGCTGTGGATGTACGCCATCGGTCAGGCGATCAATGGCAACCTCGCCGACAAGTTCGGCGGGCGCCGCATCATGAGCCTGGGGGCCGTGCTGTCTTGCGGTGCAAACTGGGTCACCAGTTTTGCCGGAGGCTTGTTCAGCCTGGTCCTGCCCTGGGGCGTCAATGGCTACTTCCAGGCCTTGGGCTGGGCACCGGGAAGCCGCCTGCTGTCGAACTGGTGGGGCGCAGGAGAACGCGGCAAGGTCTATGGCTTCTACGTGTTCGCCGCAGGCTGCGCCTCGGTGCTGTCGTATGTGACCTCGGTGGTGGTCATCGATGTGCTGCACCTGGAGTGGCGGTGGATCTTCCGCCTGCCGGTGCTGCTGATGCTCGCCGGTGGCATCGTGTTCTACCTGGTGGCGCGCGAGCGGCCACAGGACATGGGCTTCGAGCCCTTGTCAGACACAGGTGTGGCCAATGCGGCGGACCGTGCGAACGAAGCCGACCACGCCGACCAGGAAACCTCCCGGCAACGCTACCTGGCCGTGCTGAAGAACCCGCGCCTGCTGGTGGCCGCTGTTTCGCTGGGCTTCCAGAACGCTGCGCGCTACGGGCTGATCGTCTGGGTGCCCGTGCACTTCTTGGGCGCCAACTGGCAGAAAGGTGACAGCTTCATCGATCCGAAGTGGATCACCGTCGCTCTGCCGGTAGGCATGGCTGTCGGGGCATTGAGCAACGGCTGGGTCTCGGACCGGCTGTTCGGCAGCAAGCGCTACCTGGCGATCATGCTCTACATGGTACTGGGCGCCCTGACCAGCCTGTGGATGTGGAGCCTGCCGGCGCACAGCGCGATGGGGTTGTTGGCGCTGTTCCTGTGCGGGTTCTTCGTCTACGGGCCGGCGTCGAGTTTCTGGGCGCTGTGCCCGGACCTTGTCGGCGCACGCCGGGCCGGCACCGCCACCGGCATCATGAATTTCTCGTCTTATCTGTTTGCAGGCCTGGCCGAACCCTTGATTGGACGTATGCTGGACACGACCGGCAACACGTCGTTGATCTTCATCGTCGTCACCACGGCCTGCGCCTGCAGTGCCCTGGTCGCCCTGTTCGTCCGGCGCTGAGGGTGTGAAGATGCCCGTCATTGCCCGCGCGCCCCTGACCGAGAGGCTCCATGTACCAGTACCACAAGTGGTTGCGTTCGTTTCATGCCGTTGCCCGGAGCGGGAGCTTCACCCAGGCCGCCACGCTGCTCAACATCGGCCAGCCGACCATCAGCGAGCAGGTCAGCGGCCTGGAAAAACGCTTCTCGGTGGAGCTGTTTCATCGTCGCGGTCGCTTCATCGAGCTCAGCCCTGCCGGACAGCAGTTGTACGAGATCACGCAAGGGTTGTTCGGCCAGGAGGACGAAGCCCTGCAGTTACTGCAGAGCTTTGCCCAGCGCAAGCAGGGTATGTTGCGCATCGGCGCCGTCTCGCCGCCGATCGCCATGAGCCTGACCTATTCGTTGATGCAGCAGTATCCGGACATCGAGCTGGAAACCTCGTTCACCAGCGAAGCTGGCACGCTGGAGCGGCTGTACAACTTCGATATCGACGTGGCGATTCTCGCTCTGTCGGAATTCGACCATCGCCTGAGCACCCAGCTGTATCGCACCTGCCCGATCCTCGCGGTGGTGCGCGACGACCATCCGTGGGCCCAGCGCGAGCGGATCAGCGTCCAGGAGATCGCCGATCAGCGTGTGGTGTTGCGCGAGCCGGCATCGCGCACACGCCAGCTGGTGGAGGAAGGTTGCCAGGCGCACGGCGTGACACTCGACTGCGCGATGCAACTCAACAGCCGCGAGGCGATCGTGCATGCAGTGGTCCATGGCATCGGGATTGGCTTCGTCTCTGCGGTGGAGTATGCCGATCGCCCCGGCACGCGCTCGATCGCCTTCGCCGAAGACCCGTTCCACATCAGCTACTACCTGTGCTGTCTGGGCATTCGTCGCAACCGGCCGATCATCTGCGAGCTGTTCGACGCCAGCACCGCTCCCAACGCCCCACATTGATGCTTCGCCTTGCCTGCCGCCCGCCGCGTGCGGGCTGGCTTCGTACGCCCTGAATTTCACTCACCGGAGAACACCATGAACTATCACACCCCCAGCAAACTGCAGGCTGTCGTGCTCGACTGGGCCGGCACCGTCGTCGATTTCGGCTCCTTCGCGCCGACCCAGATCTTCGTCGAGGCGTTCGCCGAATTCGGCGTCCAGGTCAGCCTGGAAGAAGCACGCGGCCCGATGGGCATGGGCAAGTGGGACCACATCCGCACCCTGTGCGACCTGCCGCAGATCGCCGAGCGCTATCACGCGGTCTTTGGCCGCTACCCCACCGACCAGGACGTGACGGCGATCTACAACCGCTTCATGCCGTTGCAGATCGAGAAGATCGCCGAACATTCGGCGCTGATTCCAGGCGCCTTGGAAGCCATCATGCAACTGCGTGCGCAAGGCCTGAAGATCGGCTCGTGCTCCGGTTATCCGGCGGTGGTGATGGAAAAGGTCGTTGCCCTGGCCAAGACCAACGGCTATGAAGCCGACCATGTAGTGGCCACCGATGAAGTCCCCAATGGCCGCCCTCACCCGGCCCAGGCATTGGCCAACGTGATTGCGCTGGGCATCGAGGACGTCGCGGCCTGCGTCAAGGTCGACGACACCTGGCCGGGCATTCTCGAGGGCCGGCGCGCCGGCATGTGGACTGTCGCCCTCACCTGCTCGGGCAATGCCTTGGGCTTGACCTACGCCCAGTACAAGGCCTTGCCGGCGGACCGGCTGGCGCAGGAGCGCCTGCGCATCGGTCGATTGTTCGAAGGCTCGCGTCCACATTATCTGATCGACACCATCGCCGAGCTACCTGAGGTCATCGCCGACATCAATGCACGCCTGGCGAAGGGAGAGATGCCGCAAGGGCGGTGAACTCAAACGCCCCCAAGCACGCCCGCCTCGCGCGGGCTTGCTTGGAGTCCCGATCACCAAGGCGATAGCCACGGCATGAATTTACGTTATAAGATAACGTTTCATTCATACTGATTATCTCCTCGCCCATGACCAGTGCCCCTCCCGCCCTTACCCAAACCACCCAGCGCCTGCAGAGCATCGACGCCCTGCGTGGCCTGGTGATCCTGTTCATGCTGCTCGACCACGTGCGCGAGACGTTCTTCCTGCATCACCAGGTCGGCGATCCGATGAACATCGACACGACCGAACCCGGCCTGTTCGCCAGCCGCACCCTGGCCCATCTGTGCGCCCCGGTGTTCGTGCTGCTCACGGGGCTTTCGGCCTGGCTCTACGGCGAAAAGCACCAGGGCCAAGGCGCTGCGGCGGTGTTCTTGTTCAAGCGAGGGCTGTTCCTGGTGGCGCTCGAGTTCACCCTGGTCAACTTCGCCTGGACCTTCCAACTGCCGCCGAGCGTGATCTACCTGCAAGTGATCTGGGCCATCGGCCTGAGCATGATCGCCCTGTCGCTGCTGGTATGGCTGCCGCGGCCTGCGCTGGTGGCGCTGGGCCTGGTGATCGTCGCCGGGCACAACCTGCTCGATGGCCTGCACTTCGGGCCAGAGTCGGCCCTGCACGTGCCGTGGGCGATCCTGCATGACCGTGGTTGGCTGGTGGTCTCCGAGGACTTGCGTCTGCGCACTTCATATCCTGTGCTGCCGTGGATCGGCGTGATCGCCCTGGGCTATGGCTTGGGCCCATGGTTCGGCCGTGGCAGCGATGCCCGTGAGCGCCAGCAGCGACTGCTGCTCACAGGTGCCGCTGCCCTGCTCGGCTTCGCCGTGCTGCGTATGATCAATGGCTACGGCGAGGCGCCCTGGAGTGGCTATCCCACCGCCACGCAAACGCTGATGAGTGTCTTCAACATCACCAAGTACCCACCATCGCTGCTGTTCCTGGCATTGACCCTGGGCATCGGCCTGCTGGTGCTGCGTGGCTTCGAACGCGCGGGCAGCGCCCGTTGGATCAGTACGTTGGCGGTGTTCGGCGCCGCGCCGATGTTCTTCTACCTGCTGCACCTGTATGTGTTGAAGCTGCTATACCTCGCCTGCGTCGCGCTGTTTGGGCTGAACCAGGGTGACTACTTCGGCTTCGACGGCATCGGCGCGGTTTGGCTGGTCGCCTTGCTGTTGGCCATTGCGCTGTACCTGCCGGTGCGCAGCTTCGCCCGCCTCAAGGCGCGGCGACGTGACATTGCCTGGCTCAAGTATTTGTAGAAGTCACAGCGATGACCCTGTTCAATCGCATCGCCCTGCTGCTGCCGCTGGCAGGCGCCTCGTCTGCGGCAATGGCCGACGCCGCGCAATCGCACGCCGAAGGGTTCCTCGACGGCAGCACCTGGAGCGTGCTCAACCGCAGCGTGCTCGACCAGCGCGACTATCGCCATGGCTCCAGCAACAGCAGTGCCCGCAACGCCTTCAAGCCGCGCCGCGAACGCAGCGACCAGGCCGGAGAATGGGCCTACGGCCTGATGGGTAGTCTTCAGTCCGGTTTCACCCAAGGGCGAGTCGGTGTCGGCCTGGACGCGCACGCCTACCTCGGCGTGCAACTCGACAGCGGCGGCGGCCGCGCCGGCAAGGCGCGCTTGCTCGCGCTGGACAACGACGGCCATCCGAAAACGCAATACGGCCGTGGCGGTGCGGCGGTGAAACTGCGTTTCTCCAACACTGTGTTGTCGTATGGCGAACAACGGATCAAGACGCCCGTGTTCAGTTCATCCGACAGCCGCCTGCTGCCTGAGACCGCCACCGGGTGGTTTCTCGACAGTAAAGAGATCCCGACGCTCAGGCTGGTCGCAGGTCACTTCAACGAAAACACCGACCGCAATGCGTCGAGCCACGACCAAGGCTTCGTGGTGAACTACACCAATGCCCGTCAAGGCAACACGTTCGACCTGGCCGGCATGGTGTGGGCTCCCAATGCCCGGGTCAGCGCCAGCCTCTATACCTCGCGCTACGAAGACACCTGGAACCAGCACTACTTCGGCAGCACCTTGAGCCATGCTCTGGATGATCGACGCAGCCTGGGCCTGGACCTGAACCTGTACCGCACCACCAATACCGCAGACGCCTTGTCAGGCCGTATCGACAACACCACCTGGAGCCTGGTGTCCCGCTACAGCGACGGCCCGCATACGTTCAGCCTCGGCTGGCAACAGGTCGATGGAAGCACCCCGTTCGACTACGTGACCCGGGGTGCGATCTACCTCGGCAATGCGGTGCAGTTGTCCGACTTCAACGCACCGAACGAAAAATCCTGGCAGGCGCGGTATGACCTGGACCTGGGCCCCTACGGCGTGCCCGGCTTGGACCTGACGGCGTTGTATGTGCGCGGGTTCGATATCGACGGCACCCATGCCGACCCGGACGGCGGTTACGCCTACCTCGGCTACGGCAAAGGCGGCAAGCATTGGGAGCGGGACCTACAGGTGCGGTATGTGGTGCAGAGCGGCAATGCCAAGGGCATGGTGTTTTCGCTGCGGCACAACGTGCACCGGGGCAATGCCGCACAGGCAGAACTGGATGCCGACCAGATACGCCTGGCGGTGGAATATCCGATAGGAGGGAAGCTCTAGGCGCTGGACGAGCCCTCAGTTGAACACCCAGAGCACGCGGGTCGGCTTGTCCGTCAGGTTGGCATAACGGAAACGCGCGTGAGGTTGGAGCTGGAAACTGTCATTGGGGTGGAGCGTCACCGGGTCGCCGTCATCCAGCCAGACAGTCAGTTCGCCTTCGAGCACGAAACAGCCCTGCTCCGAACTGTCGTCCAGATACTCTTCCCCGCTCGAGGCCCCAGGTTCGAGGTGGCTGTCGAGCATCGAGAAACCACCGGCGATGGTGGGCGACACGAGCACATCGGTAATCCCCCCTCCCAGATGTAGCGTACGGCGCTCATCCGGTCGCGTGACCCAGTCGAGCGCGCGGGGTTTTTCCAGGCTATAGAAGTAGGCCGTCGAGACCCCCAGCGTCTCGCTGATCGCCGTCAGGTCCGCCACGGTTGGGCGTGACACGCCCCGCTCGACCTGGGATAGAAAGCCCACCGAACGACCGATGCGTTGCGCGAGTTCGCCCAGAGTCAAGCCCTTGAACTTGCGCAGATCGCGAATGAGTATGGCGAGCCCTTCAATTTCTTCGTGCACTTTCATCGTGTGGTCTTGGCGGTGGGAGCGATGGTGTCGACGGAGGGTATTGGAGTGGGCCGTGCAAGGCAAGATCAAGGATCGAAGGGGACGGACTGGGCGGGCACGATGCCTGAAGAGCACCTCGGCAGGGAGCCTGCCGAGGTGCCGCAGGCTTACTGGACAGCCTGGTAAGTCAGGTCCAGGCACTTGCGGGCCTTTTCCACCAGCTCGTCGATCTCTTGGGTGCTGATCACCAGAGGTGGTGCGATGATCATGGTGTCGCCCACGGCGCGCATGATCAGGCCATTGTCGAAGCAGTGCTGGCGGCAGATCATGCCGATGCCCTTGCCTTCGTAGCGGGCCCGTGTGGCCTTGTCCTTGACCAGCTCGATCGCGCCGAGCATGCCCAGGCCACGCACTTCACCCACCAGCGGGTGATCGGCCAGTTCACGCAGACGTTTTTGCAAGTACGGTGCAGTGACGTCACGCACCTGCTCGATGATCTTCTCGTCGCGCAGGATACGCAGGTTTTCCAGGCCCACCGCCGCTGCCACCGGGTGGCCGGAATAGGTAAAGCCATGGTTGAAGTCGCCGCCTTCGCTGATCACTTTGGCCACGTCGTCCCGCACGATCACACCGCCCATGGGGATGTAGCCGGAGGTCAGGCCCTTGGCGATAGTCATCAGGTCGGGCTTGAGGTCGTAGTAGTCGGTGCCGAACCACTGACCGGTACGGCCAAAGCCACAGATCACTTCGTCAGCCACGAACAGGATGTCGTACTTGGCCAGGATCTGCTTGATCTTCGGCCAGTAGGTCTGCGGCGCAATGATCACGCCGCCTGCGCCCTGGATCGGCTCGGCGATGAAGGCGGCGACATTGTCCTCGCCTACTTCCAGGATCTTCTTCTCCAGTTGTTCAGCCGCCCACACGCCGAACTCGGCCTCGGACATGTCGCCGCCTTCACCGAACCAGTACGGCTGGGGGATATGCACGATATCCGGCAGCGAACCGCCCTGCTGGTGCATGCCGCTCATGCCGCCCAGGCCGGCACCCGCCACGGTGGAGCCGTGGTAGCCGTTGATGCGGCCGATGATGACCTTCTTGTCCTTCTTGCCCTTGATCGCCCAGTAATGGCGAACCATGCGCAGCACGGTGTCGTTGCCTTCGGAGCCGGAGCCGGTGAAGAACACATGGTTCATGCCCTGCGGGGCCACATCGGCGATTGCCTTGGCCAGCTCCAGCGCCGGCGGGTGCGCGGTCTGGAAGAACAGGTTGTAGTACGGCAGTTCTTTCATCTGCCGGGCAGCCACGTCGGCCAGTTCGTCACGACCGTAGCCGACGGCCACGCACCACAGGCCCGCCATGCCGTCGAGGATCTTGTGGCCTTCGCTGTCCCAAAGATAAACGCCCTTGGCCGAGGTGATGATGCGCGGGCCTTTCTCGGCCAGTTGCTTGACGTCGCTGAACGGCGCCAGATGATGGTCTCGGCTCATGGCTTGCCAGGCAAGCGTCTGGGAATTCTTTTCACTCATTTATTACTCTCCTTAACGAGGCGCAGCCGGGCTGCGTAATAACATTCAACGTTTCAATAGCGTTCACGGCTCAGGCGGTTTTCAACATCAACTGACGCAATACCGAGCGTTGCCGGCAGGCTTTGCCAAAGGTCTGGAAGATCGTCAGGTAATGCGGGTTTTCAAGTACCCGGAACTCCGGATGCCACTGAACGGCCAGGGCAAAGCTCTTGCTGCCTTCAACCGAGATCGCTTCCACAAGCCCATCCGGTGCCAACGCCTCCACTCTCAGCCCCGGCGCCAGCACATCGATGCCCTGGCCATGGATGGAGTTGACGTCGATGACCGCGGGCAAGCCCATACGGTCCATCAGGCCGCCTGGCTGGATATGCATTGCGTGGCGCGGGCCATACTGCTGGTCCACAGGCTCGTCCTTGCCTTCGCGGTGATCCATGAACAGACCGGTCTCATGGACCTTCTGGTGCAGGGTGCCCCCGAGCGCCACATTCATTTCCTGGAAACCCCGGCAGATGCCGAGCACCGGCACACCAGCGGCGATGGCCGCACGCATCAGCGGCAACGTCGTGGCATCGCGCAACGGATCGTGATGGGTGCCCGGCTCACTGGCCGGGCCGTTGTAGTGGAATGGTTCGATGTTGGACGGCGAGCCGGTGAAGATCAGCCCATCCACTGTGTCGACGATGTCGGCGGTATCCATCAGTTCACCGAGACTGGGAATCACGATGGGCAAGCCACACGCCGCCTTGGCCGCGGCGCGCGCATACTTCTCACTGATCGTCTGGGTCGCATGCTGTTCAATCATGCGAGTGCATGCAGTGATGCCGATAACGGGCACGCGTGGCATATCATCCTCCGGCAAATCAATATTGCGAGTTATTCAAACTGATTAAGAAAGTGGGGCGCAGTTGGGTGAAACGGATGCTCACAAGAACCAGCGATATTCACGCGCGTTGATGGCGTTCATGAAATCCAGTTGTTCCTGGCGTTTGTTTTCGCAATAGACCATCACGAACTCACTGCCCAGCCCCTCGTTGACCACCGGATGGTTGCGCATCGCAGCCACCGCGCTCAGGGCATCCTTGGGGAAATCGATACCGCTCGTGCGATCGTCATTGAGCGGTGCGATGGGCTCCACGCCGCGATCAAGGCCATGCTCCATGCCAGTGAGAATGGCCGCCAGCACCAGGTACGGGTTGGCATCGGCGCCGGCCAGGCGGTGTTCGATGCGCAGGTTGCGTGGATCGGACTCGGGAATGCGAATGCACGCATCCCGGTCCTCGAAGCCCCAGCTGGCCACACTCGCGGCGTTGACCATGGCGCCGTAGCGGCGGTAGGCGTTGTGATTAGGGGCGAAGATCGGCATGCAGTGGGGCAGCAGCTCCAGGCAACCGGCGACGGCATGGCGCAGGTTGCGTTGTCCGTAACCGGCCAACAGGTTGTTGCCGGCCTCATCGTAGAGACTGACATGCACATGCATGCCGCTGCCCGGTGCGTCCAGGTAAGGTTTGCTCATGAAGCTGGCGCGATAGCCATGTTTCATGGCGACACCGCGCGTACTGCGGCAGAACAAGGCTGACCAGTCCGCCGCGCTCAGCGCGTCGTCACTGTGGGAGAAGTTGATCTCGAACTGGCCAGGGCCCAGTTCCGCGGTGATGACGTTCGCCGGCACACCCTGCTCGTTGGCGACATCCACCATCTCATGCAGCACGGACGAGAACCGCGACAGCCGTTCGATGTGCATGTTCGGCTGGTCGTCCTGGTCGCCGGTAGCGACATCGCGTGGGTACTGCGGCAGGCCGTCCTTGAGCGCGCGGTCGAACAGGTAGAACTCAAGCTCAAAGGCAACCACCGGACGAATGCCACGACTGGCCAGACGTCGCAGCACCCGGGCCAGCACTTCGCGGGGCTCGAACTCGATGGGCTTGGCGGTGCCATCGGAGGTGATCATCATCTGGGCGATCGCCTCCTTTTCCCAGCGCACCGGTTTCAGGGTGCCAGGCACCAGGCGCCGCGGTGCATCCGGGTCACCATCGGCAAAGCAATAGTCGCCAATTTTGTAGAGGCCGCCCTGGGTCCCCAGCAACACACAGTTCTGCGGCAACTTCAAAGGCGCGCCTGCAGCCACTTTCTCCAGCATGTCCATGGGGTAGCGCTTGCCATAAAAATGCCCGGGAATATCCAGCGCAATCAGGTCGACGTAACGCACGTCTGGGTGTTGGGCGCGAAAAGCGCGCACTTCAGTCAGCAGATCCGGAAAGATGACACTCATCTTCTTGTCCTTGTGAGGTGAAACGAATTCAGTTGAAGACCCAGAGCACGCGGGTGAGCCTGTCCGTGAGGTTGGCGTAACGCAAACGCGCATGAGGTTGCAGCTGGAAGCTGTCGTTGGCGTGCAGCGTCACGGCATCGCCGTCGTCCAGCCAGACCGTCAGTTCGCCTTCGAGCACAAAGCAGCCCTGCTCCGAACGATCGCTCAGGTGCTCGGGGCCACTGCTCGCACCAGGCTCGAGGCGGCTGTCGAGCATCGAGAAGGCGCCCGAGATCGTCGGTGAGGCCAGCACATCGGTGATACCCGAACCGAAGTACAACGTGCGCCGCTCATGAGGGCGGGTCACCCAGCTGACGGCGCGGGGCTTGCTCAGGTTGTAGAAATACGCGGTCGAGACGCCGAGTGTTTCGCTGATGGCGGTGAGGTCGGCCACGGTCGGGCGCGAAACACCCCGTTCAACTTGGGAAAGAAAACCAACCGAACGGTCGATGCGTTCAGCCAGCTCGCCCAGCGTCAGATTCTTGAACTTGCGCAGGTCATGAATGAGGATCGCCAAGGCTTCAACTTCTTCGTCCATCTTCATCGCTCAGAGGCAGCCGTGAAATTATTGGATTTATTTTTCATGAAAAAATACATGAAAAATTTCACGCGTCAAGCCAGGCGCAGCAAACGGCTGCCACCCATAGCCAGGGATTCAGATGAGGTCGGGGGACGTCAGGCGCGCGGCCATCGTAGGCTTCGCCAGCGCCTACAACAGAGGACCAAGCTTTCGCCGGGGAGACTGAGGCCAGCTCCTATCCAGTGAGGCGGTTTTACACTGGGGGCGCTGCGCCAGGGTTCGTGGACGCTGGCGCAGCCTGCGATCGAGTGCGAAGCACTCGCCTGCTGTTTGGCTACAAGATGTCGGATTCGCGTTCGATGATCTGCGTGATGATCGGCACCGGCGTCATCAAATGCTCCAGCATCATCTTGCTGGCCTTGGCGGCATCGCGCCCCAGGATGGTACTGACCAGTTCGGCGTGCTCTTCGCGCTTGAGCCGCAACGCCGCTTCGGACAACACCGTGCGCTTGAGCCAGATCTGCCGGTAGCGTTCGGCCTGATCCTGCAGGAAGGCACGCGCCTGCAGGAGGCTCTTGGAGCCGCAACCACTGGCAATGGCATTGTGGAAGGCTTTGTGCCGGGCATCCCAGATATCGACCATTTCCTGCGGACTGTGCAACTCGACCACCTTCGACAGTGTGTGCGAACACGCCACGATGGACGCCTCCCAGGCTTCATCGCCCTTCTCTACCGCCAACCCCACGATCAAGGCCTCCAGGTGAGCCCGGGCGGTGTAGACATCGAGCATCTCGTCCAACGACATCGGTGCCACCCGGTAGCCCTTCTGGTTGATCGCGCTGACCAACCGCTCCGCCACAAGCCGCGCCAACACCTCGCGCATCGGCCCCACACCGACGGCGTAACGGTCTTTCAAGGCGCTCATCAAGAGTTTTTCACCGGGGCGGAAGACGCCACGGAGAATGTCGGATTTCAAGCGCGAATAGGCAGCATCTGATGTGGTTTCAGCGAGGTCTGTGTGGTCCATCCAGAGGGCTCTCTTGCTAGGCGCACCTATCATACCGGACTCCGTTCAGACACGCAGATCGTGTACAAAACACAATAATTACGACGATATTTAAAAATGTAGACATTTTTTAATTTCGGCGATATTTTTGCCCCACGACCTGACCCGTCCTCTCAACCGCCCGGTTAACAAGGAGTCGCCATGAACGCCCTCACCCACATCGATATGCCTGTCCTCGAGCAACCTGCCCTGCTGCACGGTTTCACCTTGCAGTCGACCTCCCAGTCCGAGCGCCTGTTGGAACTGCGCTTTGCCAAGGAGACCGTCGACGCCTTCGTCGCCGCGGTCGCCCAATGGCCGGTCCAGGCCTTGGAGTACAAATCGTTCCTGCGTTTCCAGTTCGGCAAGATCCTCGATGACCTGTGCCAGGGCACTTTGCGCCCGGTCATCGTCAACACCCTGCTCGATCGCAGCACTGGCGGCCTGCTGGTCACCCCTGAGGGCCTGGACAACGTCTCCCAGGCTGAAGACATGGTGAAACTCTCTACCGCTGTGGCCCATCTGCTGGGCCGATCGAATTTCGATGCCATGAGCGGCCAGTTCTACGCGCGCTTCGTGGTCGAGAACGTCGATAACTCCGACAGCTACCTGCGCCAGCCACACCGGGTGATGGAGCTGCACAACGACGGCACCTTCGTGAACCAGATCACCGACTATGTACTGATGATGAAAATCGACGAGCAGAACATGGAAGGCGGCAATTCCCTGTTGCTGCACCTGGACGACTGGGCTGACCTGGACCGTTTCTACAAGCACCCGCTCGCCCGTCGGGTGATGCGCTGGACCGCGCCACCGAGCAAGAACACCCGGGAGGATGTATTCCATGCCGTGTTCGATACCGACTCGGTGGGTCGCCCGACCATGCGCTACATCGACCAGTTCGTGCAGCCAGAGAACTACGAGGAAGGCACCTGGCTGTTCCAGTTGGGCGAGTCACTCGAAGGCAGTGCGCACAAGGTGTCGATTCCGGTTCCGGTCGGCTCGTTCCTGCTGATCAACAACCTGTTCTGGCTGCACGGCCGTGACCGCTTCGTCGCTCACCCGGGCCTGCGCCGCGAGTTGATGCGTCAGCGCGGCTACTTCAGCTTCCCGAAAATGGAACACCACCGGGGCCAGACCTCCAACTGATGCTCAGCATGGCCTCGGCACCTGTGGGCCGGGGCCATCTGCAAGGAACAGACTCATGTACGATTTCGTGATCATCGGCGGCGGTATCGTCGGCATGTCGACAGCGATGCAGCTGGCTGACCAGTACCCCGAGGCGCGCCTGCTGCTGCTCGAGAAAGAGAGCAGCCCAGCCCAGCACCAGACCGGCCACAACAGTGGTGTGATCCATGCGGGTGTCTACTACACGCCCGGCAGCCTGAAAGCAAAGTTCTGCCTTGAAGGCAACAAGGCCACCAAACGCTTCTGCGATGAGCACGCCATCCCCTACGACAACTGCGGAAAACTGCTCGTCGCCACCAACGAGCTGGAGATGCAGCGTATGCGCGCCCTGTGGGAGCGCACTGCGGCCAATGGCCTGGAGCGTCACTGGCTGTCGGCCGGCGAACTTCGCGAACGCGAGCCCAACATCGTCGGCCTGGGCGGGATCTTCGTGCCCTCCAGCGCCATCGTGAACTACGCTGCGGTGACCGCTCAGATGGCCAAGCAGTTCGAGAAAAAAGGCGGCACCCTGCAGTTCGATACCGAAGTCACCGGGCTGGTCGAACAGGCAGACTCGATCGTCGTCCAGACCGACCGGGGCACTTACACGACCCGCTACCTGGTGTCGTGCTCGGGCCTGATGGCTGACCGAGTCGTACGCATGCTCGGTGTCGAGCCAGGTTTTACCATCTGCCCGTTCCGTGGCGAGTATTACCTGCTGCCACCGGAGCACAACCGGATCGTCAATCACCTGATCTACCCGATCCCGGACCCGTCCATGCCGTTCCTGGGTGTACACCTGACCCGGATGATCGATGGCACCGTCACCGTCGGGCCGAATGCAGTGCTGGCCATGAAGCGCGAGGGCTATCGCAAATCCGATGTCTCCCTGAGCGACCTGGGCAACATGCTGGGGCACCGTGGTATCCGCAAAGTGCTCAAGGACAATCTTCGCCCAGGGCTGATCGAGATGAAGAACTCGCTGTTCAAGGGGGCCTACCTCAAGACCGTGCAAAAGTACTGCCCGAGCCTCGAGAAGAAACACCTCAAGCCCTACCCGGCCGGCGTGCGCGCCCAGGCGGTGTCCAATGACGGGAAGCTCATCGATGACTTCCTGTTCGTCAACACCGCCCGTAGCGTCAACGTCTGCAATGCGCCTTCCCCGGCGGCCACCTCAGCCATTCCGATCGGGGCCTACATAGTGTCCAAGGTCCAGGAAATCGTCGGCGATGAATTCAAGAAAACGTCCGTGCCGGCACTTCAGGCCCAAGCCGTCTGAACATAGGCTGTTGCCTTCGCAAGGTGGTGCGACCTTCCACTGGCTGGCAAGGCTGACCCAGGGCCACCAGCTCGAGCTGCTCGCCCTGGCCAGTCTATTGATCGCCGTTTTCATGCTTTGATCCCCGCCGGGCTGCCTGCTGGAAGCAATGATTCAGCAGGCAGTCATCTGACGTATTCTTCATAATATCTGTCAGACACTCCGACATAAGCAGTGTTATATTTCGCCAATTGGACCACCTGGTTACTTCTTGACCGCTAGGTTAGCCACCCGTGGCAGTGTCAGTCTGCTTGATGTGTGGCACAGGGCCGGGAGTGCCCGTTGCGAATCCCCCACGCATTCGCGACCCGCAAGAGAAATCGGAATTCCCATCAGGTATCTATGTGAAGCGTGACATCCACCTCGTCGTTCTGCTGCTGTCGATCATCGGTTGTTCGCTCGCATCGTTGACACTGTGGAAGGTCATGGCCTCTCGCGAGCGGGCACTGGAAGACATCAATACCCACGCCTTGAACCTCACCCAGGCACTGTCCACCTATTCTGAGGGCATCGTGCGACAGAGCTCGCTGCTGTTGCTCGGCCTCATCGAGCGGCTGGAAACCGAAGGCAGCGGGCCTTCGCAGATCGAACGCCTGAGCCAGCTGGTGAGCCGTCAGCACCCGTTGATGCCGCAGTTGAGCGGCATCACCATCTATGACAAGGATGGCCGCGGGCTCATGTCCTCCAACAGCCCCATGCCCGTCGGTGCCAACAGCAGCGACCGCGCCTACTTCATCCATCACCGCGACGATCCTTCCCGCGAGCCGTTCATCGGCCTTCCTATCCGCAGCCGCACCAACCAGGAATGGGTCATCACCATCAGCCGCCGCTTCAACGACGCCCATGGCGATTTCGCCGGCGTCGTTGCCGTGACGCTGGGCGTGGAGAACTTCCTGCACCTGTTCGGACAGCTGGATGTGGGCCAGGACGGCGCCATCGGGCTGTCGTACACCGACGGGGCGATACTGGTGCGTTACCCGTTTCGTGAACAGGACATGGGACGCAACTTCTCCAAATCGCCCATCTATGCCAAGTACCTCGTCGATCAGTCAGTGGGCACGGCCTCGTTCACCTCCAGCCTGGACGGCGTGGAGCGCCTGTATGCATTTCGCAAGAGCGACACCCTCCCCCTGGTGACAACCGTCGCCCTGGGCAAACGCGAGGCGCTCGCGGCCTGGCGCTTCGAGGCGCAACTGTCGGCGTTGGTGGTCTGCGGTCTGCTCGCCCTCACCGGCGCCATCGGCTGGCTGCTGATTCGCGCCATGGGCCGACGGATCGCCGCAGAGCGTGAACTCAGAGAGACCCAACAACAGTTGCTCGACAGCAATCAACAGCTCGAACGCCAGGCGATGCTCGATGCTCTGACCGGACTCGCCAACCGACGCCGCTTCGACGAGGTGCTGGACGAGGAGATTCGAAGAGCCCGTCGAAGTGGGACGCCATTGTCCCTGCTGATGATCGATATCGACCACTTCAAACGCTACAACGACACCTACGGCCATCCGGCCGGCGATGCCTGCCTGCAGCGAATCGCCGGCCTGCTCACCGGCTGCATCCGTCGCCCGTGCGACCTGCTGGCACGTTACGGAGGCGAAGAAATGACAGTGGTCCTGCCCGACACCGACTGCGACGGTGCCGTCGTCGTGGCGCGGCTGATGCTGGAGTGCCTGGCCATGGCGTCCATCGCCCACCAAGGCAGCCCTTTTGGCCAGGTGACCGCCAGTATCGGCATCGCCTGCGCGGCCGGTGCCTCCCTCGACAGCAGCCAATCGCTGCTCGAACGCGCCGACCAGGCGCTCTATACCGCCAAGCAGGCGGGCCGCAATCGCCTGCATGTCGCCACGACGACCGGCATTTCCTTACCCGCTGGATCCTGAATCGAGCATGACACTCTCCAACCCCTCACTCTTCATCTGGACCGTGGCCGCCCTGGCCACCTGTGGCGTCATCCTGCGTCCCTGGCGCATCCCTGAATACGTCTGGGCCATGGGAGGCGCGCTGCTGCTGACAGGCCTGGGGCTGATTCCATTGCACCGTGCCATGGCCGCTATCGCCGAAGGCGGTGATGTCTATCTGTTTCTCATCGGCATGATGGTATTGGCCGAACTGGCACGACAGGAAGGTTTGTTCGACTGGCTCGCCCGGTACGCGGTGGGCCACGCCCGTGGCTCCGGGCAGCGGTTGTTCGACTTGGTGTTCCTGGTAGGCACGCTGGTTACCGTGTTCCTCTCCAACGATGCGACTGCCGTGGTGCTGACCCCGGCGGTCTACGCCGCCTGCCGGGCGGCCAAGGCCGAACCGCTGCCGTACCTGTTCATCTGCGCGTTCATCGCCAACGCCGCCAGCTTCGTGTTACCGATTTCCAACCCCGCCAACCTGGTCGTATTCGGCAGCCAGATGCCGCCGCTGCTGGAATGGCTCAGGCAGTTCACTTTGCCGTCGCTGGCGGCCATCGGCCTGACCTACGCGGTCCTGCGGATCACCCAGCGTCGGCAGATTAGCCAACCCTTGGCCTTGGAAATCGACCCGCAGCCCTTGTCTCAAGGGGCCAGGCTGAGCGCCGTGGGGATTGTGCTGACCGGTACCCTGTTGCTGACGGCGTCGGCACTGGACATGCCCTTGGGCCTGCCCACCTTTTGCGCAGGTCTGGCCACCACCGGGCTGATCCACCTGCGTCAGCGACGTAGCCCGATGCCGGTGCTCAGGCACGTGGCCTGGGGCGTGCTGCCGCTGGTGGCAGGTTTGTTCGTGCTCGTCGAAGCCGTGGCCCAGACCGGCGTCATCGACCGGCTGGCTCAGGCCCTGGCGGCACGGGCCCAGGTCTCGCCCACCCAGGCCAGCTGGGCCGCAGGCGTGGGTGTCGCCCTTGCCAGCAACCTGATGAACAACCTGCCCACCGGGCTGATCGCCGGGGCCATGGGGCATCTGGTCGAGTTACCCGGACAGACGACGGCCGCACTGCTGATTGGTGTAGACCTGGGCCCTAACCTGTCGATCACAGGCTCCCTGGCGACCTTGCTATGGCTGGTGGCAATCCGTCGCGAAGGCGAGCATGTCAGTGCCTGGCGCTTCCTGCGCCTGGGCTTGCTGGTGATGCCGCCAGCGCTGACTGCTGCATTGTTGGCATTGATGCTCTGAGCGCAAAACCAGGGCACTTAGCTCGACCTTGAGCAAGATCCTGATGCTGCCCGCCAACACCTGACAGATCTGTAATGTTGCACTCAGTTTTCTGACAGCGCTGCCTGCCTATCGTAAGCCTGGAAAGTGCGAGTGCTCTCGGGACCAAGGACGCTGACCCGATAGCCCGTACATCAGCCACTATATGACTGACTGGACGCAACGGCATGCAAAGCAAAACCACAAGACGATCCTTCGTCAAAGGCCTGGCCGCGACCGGACTACTGGGTGGATTGGGCATGTGGCGCACACCGGTCTGGGCCGTGACCAGCCCCGGCCAACCCAGCGTGCTGACGGGCACCGAGTTCGATCTGTATATCGCAGACCTGCCGGTCAACTTCACCGGCGCCGCGCGTACGGCCATGGCCATCAACGGCTCGCTGCCAGGCCCCATTCTCCGCTGGCGCGAGGGCGACACTGTCACGCTGCGTGTGCGCAACCGCTTGAAGCAGGACACCTCCATCCATTGGCACGGCATTATCCTTCCGGCGAACATGGACGGGGTGCCTGGGCTGAGCTTTCACGGCATCGCCCCCGACGGGATGTACGAGTACAAGTTCAAGGTCCAGCAGAACGGTACCTACTGGTACCACAGTCACTCTGGCCTTCAGGAACAGGTCGGGGTGTATGGCGCGCTGGTCATCGATGCCAAGGAGCCCGAGCCATTCACCTATGATCGCGATTACGTGGTCATGCTCAGCGACTGGACCGATGAGGATCCTGCCCGGGTTCTGTCCAAGCTCAAGAAACAGTCCGACTACTACAACTTCCACAAGCGCACCGTTGGCGACTTCGTCGACGATGTCAGCGAAATGGGCTGGTCGGCGGCCATGGCCGATCGCAAGATGTGGGCCCAGATGAAGATGAGCCCCACCGACCTCGCCGACGTCAGTGGCTATACCTACACCTATCTGATGAATGGCCAGGCCCCTGATGGAAACTGGACCGGCCTTTTCAAACCCGGCGAGAAAATTCGGCTGCGCTTCATCAACGGCTCGGCCATGACTTATTTCGATGTGCGGATCCCCGGCTTGAAGATGACTGTCGTCGCAGCGGATGGTCAGCACGTCGATCCCGTCTCGGTCGATGAATTCCGAATCGCCGTGGCGGAAACCTACGATGTCATCGTCGAGCCCGAGGACGCGCAGGCGTACACCATTTTCGCTCAGTCCATGGACCGTACCGGGTATTCCAGGGGCACCTTGGCAGTAAGCGAAGGCCTGCAGGCGCCCGTCCCCGCGGTCGATCCACGCCCGCTCATCTCGATGAGCGACATGGGTATGGATCACGGCAGCATGACTGGCATGGACCACAGCCAGATGGCCGGGATGGATCACGGCAGCATGGCTGGCATGGACGGTGCCATGCAGACCCATCCTGCGTCGGAAACCAACAACCCTCTGGTCGACATGCAGACCATGACCCCGACGCCCAAGCTCAATGATCCTGGAATTGGCCTGCGCAAAAACGGCCGCCGTGTGCTGACCTACGCGGACCTGCGAAGCACCTTCGCTGACCCGGACGGCCGTGAGCCGGGGCGGACCGTGGAACTGCACCTGACCGGTCACATGGAAAAGTTCGCCTGGTCTTTCGACGGCATCAAGTTCTCCGATGCCGAGCCGCTGCGCCTGAAGTATGGCGAGCGTCTTCGCATCACGCTGGTCAACGACACCATGATGACTCACCCCATCCACCTGCATGGCATGTGGAGCGATCTGGAGGATGAACACGGCAACTTCATGGTCCGAAAACATACGATCGATATCCCCCCAGGCTCCAAACGAAGCTACCGCGTGACGGCGGATGCCTTGGGTCGTTGGGCCTATCACTGCCACCTGCTGTTCCACATGGAAATGGGCATGTTCCGAGAAGTTCGTGTGGACGAATGAACTGGAGATCTGAAATGAGCAAAACCATGAAACGAAACGCCTATGTCTTCTCTGCCGCATTGGCAGGCCTGCTGGCGGTCTACACGCCGTCCTCGTGGTCCAGCGATGATCATGAGCAACACGTTCAGAAATCTACCCAGGCTGCCGGCCAGCCCGATGCCATGAAGGGGATGGACCATGGCTCGATGAAAGGCATGGATCACAGCAAGATGAAAGGCATGGACCATGACGCGATGAAGGGCATGGATCACGGCAAGATGAAGGGCATGGACCATGACGCGATGAAGGGCATGGATCACGGCAAGATGAAAGGCATGGACCATGACGCGATGAAGGGCATGGATCACCGCAAGATGATGGAATCCCAGGGCGGCGACAAAGCCAAGGCAGGGAAAGATGACCAATAGGCGGGTGCGACCCTCGCTCATGGCATTGGCCATTTCCCTCGGCACACTGGGCGGGACGCCGAGCTTCGCGGCTGAAAAAATGGAGCACTCGTCGATGGACCACGGCGCCATGCAGGGCATGGACCACGGCAAGATGGGTCATGGCAGCATGGAGGGGATGGACCACGGTGCCATGGATCATTCAATGATGAACCCTGGCACCGACGACGCCCCCCGAACGACCAGTCGAACGCCCATTCCGATCCTCACGGACGCCGATCGCAAGGCCGCGTTTCCCCCGCTGGACGGTCACAAGATGCATGACAGCGCGATCAACAGCTTCTTCTTGCTCGATCAGCTGGAATATCAGGACGCGGACGAAGGCAGTGCGCTGGCCTGGGATGCCTCGGGATGGGTGGGGGGCGATATCAATCGGTTGTGGATCCGCTCCGAAGGCGAACGGACCAACGGGGTGACCGAGGATGCCGAGTTGCAATTGCTCTATGGCCGCGCCATCGGCCCTTGGTGGGACGTGGTGGCCGGGGTTCGCCAGGACTTCAAGCCCGAATCACCGCAGACCTGGGCAGCGTTTGGTGTGCAGGGCATGGCGCTTTACGACTTCGAAGCCGAAGCCACTGCGTTTATTGGCGAGAATGGTCAGACAGCCGCGCGTCTTGAGGGCGAGTACGACATTCTGTTGACCAATCGCCTGATCCTGCAGCCCATCGCCGAGGCCAACTTCTATGGCAAGAACGATCCTGCGCGCGGCGTCGGTTCGGGCCTTGCCAACACCGAAGTCGGCCTGCGTCTTCGTTATGAAATCGTTCGTCAATTCGCGCCGTACATCGGCGTTACCTGGAGCCGTTCCTACGGCAAGACCGCTGACCTGATTCGCGACGAAGACGGGGATGTGGAAGAGGCGCGCTTCGTTGCCGGGATTCGGATGTGGTTCTGAGACCTTGAATGAAAAGAACAATGACAACGCTCGTGGTCGCAGGCGCGGTAGCGAGTGCCGCCGTGTTGGGCGCCGCCTACTCGGGCCTGGTCAACGTGGGGGCCGATGATCCCCACTTCCCCGCCGTGCATGCCTTCCTGGTCATGGCCCGGGAGCGCTCCATCGAAGTGCGCGCCAGGGATATCGAGGTGCCGAACCTCAAGGATGAAGCACTGATCCGCACGGGAGCGGGCAACTACAACGCCATGTGCGTCGGGTGCCACCTCGCCCCTGGGGTTGACCAGACCGAACTCAGCCAAGCGCTCTACCCCCCGCCTCCGAACCTGGCCAAGATCGGGACCGGTGATCATCCCGCCGTGGCGTTCTGGACCATCAAGCATGGCATCAAGGCCACAGGCATGCCGGCATGGGGCAAGAGCATGGGGGATCAGTACATCTGGGGGATCGTCGCCTTCCTCGATCGACTGCCCCAGATGGACGCTCAGCAGTATCAGGCGATGGTGGCGAGCAGTGGCGGCCACCAGCACAGCGGTGGTGAGAGTGCGATGCACAGCGCTGGAGGCCACCATGGTCAGGGTACGGAGCAATCGAAGGCGCATCATCCACCCTCCGACTCAGCACACAGCTCAGGTCACCACGATGGGCATGGCGGGGCCGAAACGGACGTTGCCCAGCCCGCCACACCTTCGCCAACGACGCATGTCCACCGAGATGGAAAAGAGCACACCCACGGAAACTGAAGGGTCACTGGCGGGAGGGGTCGCTGTGCCCCTACCCGTTTTGCGCAGGGTTAAAGTTTTAACTTCACGCTCGCGAAAGTCGACTCGCTTTGTGCTTGGTCGAGCGAACTTTTAGTGGTGTCGTCTGGCCCCTTTGTCTCGTCGTCATCCAGCAGCAGCTTTTGCGAAGTATTGGAGGTAGCTCTTTCGTTTTTCGGTGGCGCGCCGAAGTATTCCCGGTAGCACTTGGAAAAGTGCGGCGTGGAGACAAAGCCCACCACGGAAGCCACCTCGATGATCGACATGTGCGTTTGCTTGAGTAATTGACGCGCCCGGACAAGACGCAACCGCAGATAATAACGAGAGGGGGTACAGTTCAGGTTTTTCTGAAACAATCGTTCAAGTTGGCGCCGTGAAATATTCACATATTTGGCCAGCTCATCCAGATCAATCAACTCCTCCAGATTGGCCTCCATCAGCGCGACGATTTCCTGCAACTTCGGCTGATTGGTGCCGAGCATATGCTTGAGCGGCACACGCTGATGGTCCTGCTCATTACGAATACGCTCATACACGAACATTTCTGAAATGGCCGCCGAGAGTTCTCGACCGTGCTCGCGACTGATCAGGTGCAGCATCATGTCCAAGGGGGCTGTGCCTCCCGAACTGGTGAAGCGGTTGCGATCCAGGCTGAACAAGCGGGTACTCATGTTTACCCGCGGAAAGGCTTCCTGCATCGCGCCCAGGCACTCCCAATGCACGCTGCAATCGAAACCGTCGAGCAACCCGGCGCAGGCAAGCGCCCAACTGCCGGTGCATACCCCGCCCAAGCGCCGCGACTTGCGCGCCTGGGCCTGTAGCCAAGTGATATGTTCACGGGTGACGGTGCGTTGAATGCCGACGCCACCGCAGACAATCACGGTATCCATCGGCGGCGCGTTGTGCATGGCGGCGTCGGGGACAATCTGCAAGCCATCGCTGGCCCAGACTTGGCCACCATCGACGGTCAGGGTGTGCCAACGGTAGAGCTCGCGTCCAGAAAGCTGGTTGGCCATGCGCAGCGGTTCGACGGCGGACGCCAGGGAGATCAGCGTGAAACTGTCCAGCAAAAGAAAGCCGATGGACTGGGGAGGAAAGCCGTTTTGAGCAGGCTTTCCGTCCTTTTGCGACGACATACAGATACCTCTTCGACATGCAGGCGAGCACCCATCAAGGGCTACTTTTAATAATTCTCGAAATAATCGATATATTAAAATTTGTTTTTTTAGTTATTTGAAAATTGCAACGTTAATCCTGCGGTCGCAAAGACGCCGTGTTTTTTGAACCGTCGTTCAACAATACCACTTAGCACGCTAACTTGTTTTAGCCCCAACGGGGTGCGAGCCGTCAATGTGAAAGCAGCTTTCGCTTGGGAAGCGACACGATTTAGCTCTCACACATTCGCCGTATTGGCCTGATGAGACATGCATTGTTCGACTAATTATTCTTACTTTACTAGAGGGTCAATGTACGTGCTGGGTTTAAAGGGTACGTAATCTGTTTACGTCATTTTTTTGCCCATGTGCGACCTGCCGGTGCAGGCTGGTGGGGCCGATTTCGCATCGATCACCCAAGGTACCGCCCATCAGGCAAGTGCACCCCTTCCCGCTTATAAAGAAGGCCATTGGCCTTTATCCATGCAGCCTATCGCATGTGACTTTGCCCGGACCGGCCCGCTGCAGCTGTACGGCCACGATCGATAAAAATATTGCCCGCCAGCGAAAGATTTCCTCTCTGCAGCAAAAACTCACTCTCTAAAAAGCTTAATAATCATGTGGTTTTAGCCATTACTGAAACACGTTTTCAGTGCACGAACCCCTACTGCGCAACACCAAAATTGCAGCGTCCTGACCGTGGACCGAAAGGAATTTGAAGCGCAATGCAACGCTTGAAAACTGATCTGTGCAACATTGACCTCTCCATGTTTGAAGTATTCACCGACGCTTCGATGCATACCGTGGTAATCATTAATGAACGGGGTATCGTCCAAGCGGTCAGCCGCTCGGTCCAACAAGACTTTGGCTATGGGCAAGAAGAACTCATTGGGCGAAACGTGTCGTGCTTGATGCCTACGGATTATGCAAAAGCCCATGACGGCTATTTGGCCAATTATTCCAAGACCGGGAATCGAACGATAATTGGCGTAGGTCGTGAAGTCGTGGGGCAGCGCAAGGACGGCTCGCAGTTCCCCATGTACCTGAATGTCAGTGAATTTCAATTCGACGGGCGTAAGGCTTTTGTCGGCATCTGCTATGACATCAGCGAGCGGCGCCGGTTATCGGAGCG
This sequence comes from Pseudomonas guariconensis, assembly GCF_900102675.1. Lineage (GTDB taxonomy): Bacteria > Pseudomonadota > Gammaproteobacteria > Pseudomonadales > Pseudomonadaceae > Aquipseudomonas > Aquipseudomonas guariconensis. The sequence continues at coordinate 201,490 of NZ_FMYX01000005.1, read as the reverse complement.
CATCATCCAACTGGCTGCGCATGACAGCCTCACCGGCTGCCTCAATCGCCATCAACTGATCAAAACCCTGGACAACGCGCTAGTGCAATGCCGGATACAACACGAGCAATTTGCCGTGTTGTATATCGACCTGGATGGTTTCAAGCAGATCAACGACAACTACAGCCACACCATCGGCGATAAAGTGCTGACACAAGTCGCAGAGCGCTTTCGTGCCAGCCTTCGCGAAAACGACAGTTTGGGACGGATTGGCGGCGATGAGTTCATCGCACTCATCACCTCGAGTGACGAGCTCACGCTGCAAGCAGTCTCCCATCGCCTGTTGCATAGCTTGGAAGACCCCTTCCTGATCAATGACATGCCGCTAAGAGTCTCCGCCAGTATCGGCATAAGTTTGTATCCCCAACATGGAGAAACCAGCGATGCATTGGTCAGCGCTGCGGACATCGCCATGTATCAGGCAAAGTCCAGTGACCGCATGCAGACATGCCTGTTCGACCAAGAGATGCGAAAAAAATCAGAGTACGTTTTCCAACTCTCGACGCGTTTGCGCGAGGCCATCCAGAAAGAAGAATTCGAGCTGCATTACCAATTGCAGTTCGACCTGCAAAGCCGAGCCCCTTGCGGACTGGAAGCCTTGATACGTTGGCGTGACCACAGCGGCACGCTCATTGCGCCGAATGAGTTCCTACCCATCGCGCAAACCTATGGGCTGATGCCAGAGCTGACGCGGTGGGTACTGGATAAAGCCTGCCAAGACAATGCCCGACTGATCGAAGAGGGTGTGTTGGATGTCCCCGTCGCAGTGAACATCAGTGCCAGTTCATTTTGCAGTTACGACTTCGTGCAAACGGTGACCAACCTTTGCGATGCAGCCCGCCTGCCCACCAACCGCCTGGAAATCGAAATCATCGAAGATGTCGCCATGCACAATCTGGAGTTGGTGACCGAGCACGCACGCGCGCTGAATCACGCTGGGATTTCACTGTCCATGGACGACTTCGGAACCGGCTACTCGTCACTGAGTCGTCTGCGCGGCTTGCACTTTCATAAATTGAAAATCGATCGGTCTTTTGTAAAGGAACTTTCTGATAATACCTCCGACCAAGCCATCGTCCGTGCGATCTTGGGGATTGCCCATGCGCTGGATATGCAGGTGGTGGCCGAAGGTATCGAAACGCAGGCACAACTTGAGTGGCTTCGCGACAAAGGCTGCGAACAAGGCCAAGGCTTCTGGCTCGCCCATCCCTTGCCACTGGGGGCGTTGATCGAGTGGTTACAAAGCCAACCTCGTCACACCATGCCCTGCAGCCAGGCGCCTAGAAAGGTGCACTGAACACTTTCAGCGGACCTGTCGCTGTCACGGGACAGGTCCAGGCCTACTTCGAGATGAACACGCGCCTAATTCCAACCTGTATGTGTGAAGTGGCCCTTCTTAGGCGGGGTTTGCAACAACTTTGCAAACGAAAAAAGGGCGACCCTTGCGGATCGCCCTTTTCGTGCCCGGAAACCCGGGGCTTTTGTTTGGTAGGCACAATTGGACTCGAACCAACGACCCCCACCATGTCAAGGTGGTGCTCTAACCAACTGAGCTATGTGCCTGTCGTGTGGCGCGCATATTAAGGGGGCGCCCCCCAGCTGTAAAGCGCTTTTTTCAAAAAAATCAAAAACTTTGCCAACGGTGCCAGGCCAGGGGCGAAGACCGCGCCCCAAGGGCACGCTCCTATCGCCGTAGCACTCCCGCCAACACAGGCGAATGTTGTCGCTTTCCATCAAGAGCGCCTGTTGCCCCTCCCCTAGATTAACTTCCGAGCAAGCCCCTGACCGAACCCAAGGGGCAGTGTCTGGAGGAGACCAGCCATGCAATCCGTCGAACAGTTCAAGCACAGCACTTGCATTGCAGATTGGGCCGATCAGCGCCCGGAACAGGCGTTCACCCTGCCCTCGCGTTACTTCTTCGATGAGCAGATTTTCGCCGCCGAACGCGACCGCATCTTCATGAGCGCCTGGCACCTGGCCGGACATCGCAACGAGTTCGCAGAGCCCGGGCAATTCGTGGTTTGCGACATCTTTGACCAGAGCGTGGTGGTGGCCTGTGGCAACGATGGCAAGATCAATGCCTTTCACAACGTCTGCCAGCACCGCGGCAATCGCTTGCTGGACGTGCGCCGGGGCAGCGACACCCGGGTGCTGCGCTGCGCCTATCACTCCTGGTGCTACGAAATGGACGGCAGCCTGCGCAGCGCACCACGTAGCGAACGGCTGATCGCCTTCGACAAGCAGCAGTTCAATATTCCCAAGGTCCGCGTCGAAGAGCTCGGTGGCTTCGTCTACTTCAACTTCGACGCCCAAGCCCCCTCGCTGGCCGAACTGTTCCCCGGCGCCGATGAAGAGATGCGAGCGGTGTTTCCCGAGCTGGGCAAGATGCGCCTGATCGAGGAGCAGGACGTGATCGTGCCGGCCAACTGGAAGGTGATCATGGACAACTCCATCGAGGGGTATCACTTCAAGCTGTCCGGCCCTTGCCATATCGACCTGGCCAAGCTGATCGACTTCAAAGGCTACCGCCTGACCAAGCGTGACAACTGGTGGACCTACATCGCCCCAGCCAACCTGCAGGCCGAGGAAGCCTACGGCGTGAAACTCAGCGGGCCGCGCAACCCCGACGAGCGCTTCTTCAACATTGGCCTATGGCCGAACAACACCTTTTATACCTTCCCGTTCTCCGAGTTCCTCGGCACCTTCATCATGATTCCGCTGGACGCCGAACGCTCGCTGCTGCGCTTTGGCTACTACAGCCCGCACGAACAGGTGCCGGCGGTTTCCCATGCCTGCATGAAATGGATGAACGAAGATCTGGGCCCGGAAGACATCGAGCTCAACATCAGTGTGCAGAAAGGCCTGCACTCGCTGGGCTACGACCAAGGCCGCTACATGATCGATGCCGAACGCAGCAACGAAAGCGAGCACCTGGTGCATCACTTCCACAAGCTGGTGTTCGACGGAATCGGCGAAGGCCGCTGACCGTTGAGGGAGAGCCTTATGCTCGGGCATGAATACGACTACGTGATCATCGGCGCAGGCTCGGCCGGCTGCGTGCTGGCCAAGCGCCTGGGCGAGAACCCGGCGCTGCGCATCCTGGTGCTGGAGTCCGGCCCGCCGGACGCCAGCTGGACCATCGACATGCCCTCGGCCGTGGGCATCGTGGTGGGCGGCACGCGTTTCAACTGGCGCTACAGCAGCGAACCGGAGCCGGGCCTGGACGGCCGGCGTATCGGCACGCCACGCGGGCGCACCTTGGGCGGTTCCTCGTCGATCAACGGCATGGTCTACATCCGCGGCCATGCCCGCGACTATGACGGCTGGGCCGAGCACGGCTGCGAGGGCTGGAGCTACCGCGAGGTGCTGCCGTACTTCATCCGTGCGCAAAACCACCGGGACGGCGCCGACCGCTACCGGGGCGGGGCCGGGCTGCTCCACGTCACCCCAGGCGATACGTCGTCACCGCTGTGCCAGGCCTTCATCGAAGCCGGACAGCAAGCCGGCTACGGCGCGAGCGGCGACCTCAATGGCTACCGCCAGGAAGGCTTCGGCCCGGTCGACCGCACCACCCGCGACGGCAAACGTTGGAGCACTGCTCGCGGCTACTTGGCCGAAGCGCTCCAAGGCGGCAACGTCACGGTCGCCACCTCGGCGCTGAGCCGCCGGATTCTGTTCGACGGCGACCAGGCCTACGGGGTGGAATTGGAAATGGACGGTGCCGTGCACCAGGTGCGCGTGCGCCGCGAAGTGCTGCTCAGCGCAGGCGCCATCAACTCGCCCCAACTGCTGATGCTCTCCGGCGTCGGCCCTGCCGAGGACCTGCAGCGCCTGGGCATTCCCGTGGTGCGGGATCTGCCAGGGGTTGGCCAGCGGCTCAACGATCATCCCGACACCGTGGTGCAGTACCGCTGCAAGCAGCCGGTGTCGATCTATCCCTGGACGCGGGCGCCAGGCAAATGGCTGATCGGCGCGCGCTGGTTCGCCAGCCACGATGGCCTGGCGGCGAGCAATCATTTCGAGGCCGGCGCCTTCATCCGTTCGCGGGCGGGCGTTGAGTTTCCCGACCTGCAACTGACCTTCATGCCCCTGGCGGTGCAACCGGGCAGCGTCGATCTGGTGCCGGAGCACGCGTTCCAGGTGCACATCGACCTAATGCGCCCCACCAGCCTGGGCAGTGTCAGCCTGACCAGCGCCGACCCGCACCAGGCGCCACGCATCCTGTTCAACTACCTCACCAGCGAACGCGACCGGGCCGACATGCGCGCCGGTGCCCGACTGGTGCGCGAGATCCTCGCGCAACCGGCGATGCGTGCCTATGCGGGCGATGAGCTGGTACCCGGTGCCGACCAAGTGAGCGATGCGCAGCTCGACGCCTGGGCGCGGCGCGTCACCGAGACCGGCTACCACGCCAGCGGCACGTGCAAGATGGGCCCGGCCGGCGATCCGGAGGCGGTGGTCGACCCGCAGTTGCGCGTGCATGGCCTGCGTGGTTTACGGGTGGTCGACGCCTCGATCATGCCGCAGATCGTCAGTGGCAACACCAACGCGCCCACGGTGATGATCGCCGAGAAGGCCAGTGACTTGATCCGCGGCCATGACCCGTTGCCGGCCAACGATGCCCCGGTGTGGATTCACCCGCACTGGCGCCAATGCCAGCGCTGAAGCGCGCTTGCCAAAGCCGACCCGCTGCGCTTGGATAGGCGCAGCGGGCCTTTTCTATGAACGAGGCGCCGGCCCATGCAGCCGACGCCCATTGTCGAGCCTGGTGCAACCATGAACCGATCCGAAACCCTTGGCCTTCAATGGCAGGGCCCCGCCAGCCCTCCCCTGCGCATCGGCATCCTATTGTTGCCGTCGTTTTCCAATTTCGGCCTGGCCTCGCTGATCGAGCCATTCTCGATCGCCAACTGGCTGGCCCAACGCAGCCTGTTCCAGTGGACCCTGCTCTCGGTGGACGGCCAGCCCGTGCCCGCCAGCAACGGCCTGCTGGCCAGCGCCCAGGCAGGCATCGGCGAGCACACCGAGTTCGACGCCTGCGCGGTGATTGCCAGCTTCGACGTGCACCGCCATGCACGCAACCCGGCGCTGAAGGCCTGGATCAAGCGCCAGGCCGCATTCGGCGCAATCATGGTCGGCATCGAGACCGGCACCGAGCTACTCGCCGCCGCCGGCGTGCTCGATGGCCATCCGGCGGCGGTGCACTGGGACAACCTGCAAGGCTTCCAGGAAAGCTACCCCAAGGTCCAGGCGTGCGCGCAGCTCTACTCGCTTGGGCGCAAGCGTCTGACCTGCGCGGGCGCCACCGCCGTGCTGGATATGGTCCTCAACTGGCTGGATCACCTGGCCGGCGGCAATCTGGCGCGCGAGGTGGCCATGCACATGCTCATCGAGCAGGTGCGTGAGCCGCAGGTCCAGCAGGCTGAGGGTTATCGCCGCAGCCTGCACGCCCAAGCGGGCAAGATGGGGCGGGCCATCGAGCTGATGGAGCAGCACCTGGAAGAGCCGCTGAGTTGCGAGGCTATCGCCGAGCGGGTGGCGCTGTCGCGTCGGCAACTGGAGCGCCAGTTCATGCAGCACACCGGCCTGACGCCATTGAAGTACTACCTCAGCCTGCGCCTGGCGCGTGCGCACAACCTGTTGCAGCAGACCCGCATGAGCGTCGCCCAGGTAGCCGCCAGCGCTGGGTTCGGCTCGTTGGAGCACTTCTCCCGCGCCTACCGCGCCAAGTTTGGCTGTGCGCCGAGCAATGACCGTTCGCAGAGTTTGAACGCGCCGGTCATGCGTCAACCGTTAGGGCATGACCGGCAGCCGTTGGCGATCTAAGCGCAATGCGAACCTTTGGGGCCGCAACGCGGCCCCGGGGGCCTTGCGCTAGAGCCCCAGGTAACGGCGCACCGCCGACACGCCCGGCTGGCCATCGAAGGTCGTCACCCCCGCCAACCAGCTGTCCAGCACCTGCGGATTGCGCTTGAGCCATTCACGCGATGCCAGCGCAGGCTTTCGCTTGTCGTTGAGAATCGCGCCCATGATCTGACTCTCCATCCCAAGCTGGAACTCCATCCGCGATAACAGCGCCCCAACGTTCGGGCACTCCTGGCCAAAGCCTTTGCGGGTGTGGGTATCGACCACCGCAGCGCCATAGTTGGGCCCGAAGTCGTCATCGCCGCCACTGAGGTAGCGCATCGACAACTGGGTGTTCATCGGGTGCGGCTCCCAGCCCAGGAACACGATCGGTTTTTTCGAGCGCACGGCCCGGCGCACCTCCACCAGCATGCCGGCCTCGCTCGACTCGACCAGGCGAAAATCCTTGAGGCCGTAGCGATCCTTGTCGATCAGGCCTTGGATGATCTGGTTGCCGTCGTTGCCCGCCTCGATGCCATAGATGCGCCCCTGCAACTGGTCCTTGAGCCGGGCGATGTCCTTGAAATCCTTGAGCCCAGCCTCGTAGGCATAGTCCGGCACCGCCAGGGTGTACTTGGCGCCGGTCAGATTGGTGCGCACCCGCTCGACGCTGCCTTTTTCCAGAAACGGCGTAGAGATCGCCGCCATCGAGGGCATCCATGCGCCGAGATAGACATCGATCGTCTTCATCTCCATGGCTTGGTAAGCCATCGGGATCGACAGCATCTGCGTCTTGGTCTTGTAGCCCAGGCCCTGCAGCACGGTGGTGGCAAGGCCTGTAGTGGCAGCGATGTCGGCCCAGCCGACCTCGGCGAAATGCACGGTCTGGCAGGCGACGGGTTCCCCCGCCTGGGCGGTGGCAAAGGCTGCGGCGAACAGCGATGCGGCGAGCACGGATACGGCTGTTTTCTTCGGCATGCGAGCGACTCCAGAACGGTTGAGGGTGGGCGTGGCAAAGGGTTGGGACGTTCAGGCGCGGTAGTCCGGCTCCTGTTCATCGAGGATTTCCTGCAGCGCGGCAAAATGGCGGGTGGCGAAGTCCGGGTAGTCCAACCACTGCCGGGCCGTCTTGCGCGCCACGGCGTCGCTGGCGATGCGCAGCGGGCGGCCGGTGGCCAGGGCGGTGAGGTAGAGCTCGCAGGCGCGCTCGAAGTAGTAGAGATCGTCGAAGGCCTGGGCCACGCTGGGCGCCGCCACCAGTACCCCGTGGTTGCCCATCAGCAGGATCGGCTTGTCGCCCAGCTGACGACTCACTCGCTCCGCTTCATCCCCCAGGCCCATGCCATCGAAACCCTCGTCGATGGCCACGCGCTCGAAGAAGCGCATGGCGTTCTGCTCGATCGGCGGCAGGCGTGAATCGGCCAGGCAGGCCAAGGCCGTGGCGTACTTGGAATGCACATGCAGGATGCAGCGCGCGTGCGGGTGCTGGCGATGCAAGGCACCGTGCAAAGCCCAGGCGGTGATGTCCGGCGCCCCGGGGCGCTGCAGGGCCGAAGGATCATCGGCATCGAGCAGCAACAGGTCGCTGGCGCGCATCCTGGAAAAATGCCGCCCATAGGGGTTGATCAGAAAGCGCCTTCCGTCCTCGGACACGGCCAGGCTGAAATGGTTGGCGATGGCCTCGTGCATGCCCAGGCGGGCAGTCCAGCGAAACGCGCAAGCGAGCTCGACGCGGAGCTGGGCATGGGCGTCTAACACGGCGATGGATGGGTTGTGCATGGCAGTTCCTCGGGCTTCGAGCGCACCCCCCGGGTACGCATTCACATCCCCGAGTCTACGGAGCACACAACCGAGGACTTGACGCGATGCGACCTGGCTTGTCGCGAATGCACGGGCGGTAATGGCTGTCGCATTCGGTCAAGATCGCGCCCAGGGGCCTGGCTATGGTGCGGTCATTTCCAATGCACACGAGGAAACGCAGCATGGCGCATCATCAGCTCTTCATTGCAGGACAGTGGCGTGAACCGCACAGCAAGCGCTATCGGGAAATCATCAACCCCGCCGACGAAACCCTGCTCGCCCTGGCGCCAGAGGCAAGCGCCGACGATATCGACGCCGCGATCGACGCCGCCCGCCACGCCTTCGACCACGGCCCCTGGCCCCAACTGCCGCCGAACGAGCGCAGCGCCGTGCTGCTGCGCATCGCGGCGGCCATCGAAACCGATGCCGCCCATCTGGCGCGCCTGGAAACCCTCAACACTGGCAAGACCCTCGGCGAAAGCGAGGCCGACCTGGCCTGCGTGGTAGCCACCTTCCGCTACTACGCGGGGCTGCTCGAAGCGCGCACCGACATCGCCCATCCCCAGGCGCCCGCCCATGTCATCAGCGTCACGCGCCATGAGCCGGTGGGCGTCTGCGCACTGATCGTGCCGTGGAACTACCCGCTGCTGCAGACCGCCTGGAAACTCGCGCCCGCCCTGGCCGCAGGGAACACGGTGATTCTCAAACCGAGCGAACTGACGCCGCTGAGCGCCTTGCACCTGACATCGCTGCTGGCCGCCCTCGCGCTGCCGCCCGGCGTGTTCAACCTGGTTTGCGGCGATGGCGCCGTGGGCCATCGCCTGGCGCTCAGCGCGCGGGTGGACATGCTGTCGTTCACCGGTGGCGCCAATGCCGGCGCCAAGGTCATGCAGGCCGCCAGTGGCAACTTCAAGCGCCTGGCCCTGGAACTTGGCGGCAAGAACCCGAACATCGTGTTCGCCGACGCCGACCTGGACGTGGCGCTGGACCAAGCGCTCAACGCAGTGTTCTTCAATGCCGGGCAAGTGTGCTCGGCCGGGTCGCGCCTGCTGCTGGAGGCGAGCATCCATGACCGCTTCGTCGAGCGCCTGGCCGAACGCATCGAAGCCATCGTCCTGGGCGATGGCTTCGACAGCCGTACGCGCATGGGCCCGCTGATCTCGGCGGCGCATCGGGACCGTGTGCTGGCACTGGTCCAGACGGCGCAAGGCGAAGGCGCCCGCCTGAGCGCAGGTGGCCATATCCCCAGGGACGCGCACTTGAGCAAGGGGTTCTGGCTGCGCCCTACCCTACTCACCGAGGTCCAGGCCGACATGGGCATCGCCCGTGAGGAAATCTTCGGGCCGGTGATCACCGTCGAGCGCTTCACCGACGAGAACCATGCCGTTCAGCTTGCCAACGATACGCCCTATGGCTTGGCGGCGGGCGTGTGGACCGCAGACCTAGGCCGGGCCCATCGTCTGGCGCGGCGGCTACGGGTGGGGACGCTTTGGGTGAACGACTACAACGTGGCCTTTCCCCAGGCGCCCTGGGGCGGCTTCAAGGCCAGCGGCATTGGCCGCGAGCTGTCGGCGGCAGGGCTAGAGGAATTCAGCGAACTCAAGCATGTGCTGCTCAACTGCGAACCCCGATCGCTGAACTGGTTCAAGTGAGGCCGCCATCAAGGCTTGCCCGTCGTACCCGACCGAGCCTGCTGGTCCTGCCAGCGCTTGAGGTTTTGCTCCAGCAGTTGCCTGGGCACGGCACGGTCGAGCAGGTCGGTGAGTTTTTGTGCCAGTTGCGCCCGTAGCTCGGGCTGGTTGCAGGCCGAGTGATGGGAGAGGGTCAGGTACAGCCCTTCGCTGGAAACAGGCGGCGCCAGCGCCTGCACTTGCTGGGAGATGCCCAGAGTGCGGGCCAGCGCCAGTCCTGGGTAAAGCTCGTAGATGACGTAGTCGTTGCGTTTGAACAACAGCTTGCGAAACGCTTGGTCCGCGCTGGGGACCGCTTCGAGTTTCAGGTGAGCGTTGGCGTAGTCGTCAAATTGCTGGCCGTAGCTGTTGTTGACCAGGGTGCCACCGCTGCGCCCTTGCAGGTCGGCCCACCCTGTGTAGGAAAACGGGTCGTCGTGACGCACCCAGACCACGCTGGGCGTGTTCAGGAACGGCGGGGGTATGAAATCCATGGTGACTTCGCGCGATGCGGTACGAAAGGCGCCGGCAATCAAGTCGATCCGCCCGCTCTTGACCTGCTCCTGCGCACGCGACCACGGCCCGCCATAGACCACGTCGATCTCAAGCCCCAGTTCGCTGCCAAGGCGCTGGAGCAGATCGGCATTGGCGCCGATCAGGCGTTGCGGGTTCTGCGGGTCGCGCCACAGGTAAGGCGGGTACTCGGGATTGCCTGTTGCCACCAAGTGCTTGCACGGCGGCGCTGCCCCGGCAGCCGCCGGGGCAAGCAGGAAACACATCAGTGACAAGAGCATCGGTCGATAAAGCTTGCGCATGGGCGCCCTCGGTTCGGTCGTACCCGCCTATCTCGACGATGCAAGTGTAGCGTCGATGCAGGCTGCGAGCACGACGCCCCGAAAGCCTCGCGCCAAGCGTGGGTAGACCTTTAACCATGCCCAACTTGGGCAGGCTCAGTGGCGTTTGCCTTTGTCCCGCGCGGCCTTTTGCGCCGTCGAGTCGTGCGCAGTACCGGTCGAGCCATCAGGACGATGGGCGTCGTTGTCGCGTTCGGCCTCACCCTTGGGCGGGCGCTTGGCAGGTTCGTGGGCAGCTTGGGTCATCATCACCTCCTATCCTTTGCTGTGCTCAGGCGAAGTCGGTCCGGTGCCACGCTTGATGCCGCGCGGCCCGGCAACGCCCCAGATGGCCAGCCCGATCACTGGGAACAGCACCAGCAGCAACGACCACAGCACTTTGGTGCCGTCGGACTTGTCGCTGCGGAACACGCTGACGATGGCCCAGAGATCGACCAGCAGAATGATCGCCACCAGGGCGATCCAGAAATACGTGACAGGATCACTCATATCCGCCTCCTCTTGCGATTCGAAAAAACCACAGGTGTGAACAGAGGAAGGCGCACGGCGGCGTAAAGTTCAGACAGCTTCGTTGAGCGCGGATGAATGGGCCGGCGCTGTCACACCGGTGCCGACAACACCGGCAGCTCCTTGGCCAACAAGGCAGCGGCGGTGCTGCTCAATTGCATACGGCCCAGCACGCTGCGCAGCACCCATTTGCAGGCCACGATTTCGTTGCTGGGCACCGGCCGTGTCCGCTCGCCGAGGTTGATGGTGAAGATGTGATGAAGCACATTGCCAACCGGCAATGTACACAACGCATGCAAGCCCTGGCAGTGCAAAGAGGCTTCCTCGCGCAACTCTCTAATGGCGGCCTCTTCCGGCGTCTCGCCCGGTTCGATGACGCCGCCTGGCAGGTTCCACCTCGCGCCTTTCTTGCGTACGAGCAGGACCTTTCCGTTGCGTAGACAGACGATCGTGGCGCGGGCTTTGGCTGTGCGGTTTTTCTTTGCAGGCATACCGGGTGTTCTGGGCAAAGGTTCGGGTATAGGCAGCGCCGACTGACGCTTCTTCCCTGAAGACCTGCACACCTGACGCCCCGTTCAAGCGAAGGGACACATACCAATCGATCTCACCACAGTGCCAGCGCCTTGCGAATACTTGCGCGAAGGTCATCCGTAAAGCAACAACCTGCGCACCCGAAAGCAGTGCGAGACAAGCCAGGGTTATTGGCTTTGGCACCTCAAACGCCGGTCCGTCAATCCTTAAAGCAACCCGTCAGCAAATTCCAATTCCTTTTGCGAGGCGCAATGCCTCGCCCTTGTCACTACTAGACACAGACCTTCCTGTGTAGATGACATGAGGTGAAAGATCATGGCTGACAACCAAGACAAACAAAGCAACCATGGCGGCAGCGCCAACACCAACCCAGGCAACTTCGCCAACGACCGGGAGAAAGCTTCTGAAGCTGGGCATAAAGGTGGCCAGGCGTCCGGTGGCAATTTCAAGAACGATCCTGAACGCGCCTCCGAGGCCGGCCACAAAGGCGGCCAGATGTCCGGGGGTAACTTCAAGAACGATCCTGAGCGCGCCGCCGAAGCCGGTCACAAAGGCGGCCAAATGTCCGGGGGCAATTTCAAGAACGACCCTGAACGTGCCTCTGAGGCCGGCAAGAAAGGCGGCCAGGCGTCCGGCGGCAATTTCGCCAACGACCGTGAAAAGGCCTCCGAAGCCGGTCGCGTAGGCGGCCAGCACAGCCATGGGGGCGGCCGTAAAAGCGACGACGACCGCTAACTTCCCACCGATTGCCGGGGCGGTTCTGCCGCCCCGGCGCTGTTGATGAGGCACATTCCAATGTTCATGCACAACAAACGCCTGCAGTACACCGTGCGGGTGGCGCAGCCCAATCCTGGGCTGGCGAATCTGCTGCTCGAACAGTTCGGCGGCCCCCAAGGGGAACTGGCCGCCGCCATGCGCTATTTCACCCAGGCCGTGAGCGAGGATGACCCAGGGCGCAAGGACCTGCTATTCGATATCGCCACGGAGGAACTGAGCCACCTGGAAATCATCGGCTCGATCGTGGTGATGCTCAACAAGGGCGCCAAAGGCCAACTGGCCGAGGGCATCGAGGCCGAAGGCGAGCTCTACCGCTCGCTGACCGGTGCCGGTAACGACTCGCATATCACCAGCCTGCTCTATGGCGCCGGCGCACCCTTGGTCAATTCCGGCGGTGTGCCCTGGTCGGCGGCCTACATCGATACCATTGGCGAACCCACTGCAGATCTTCGCTCCAACATCGCCGCCGAAGCCCGTGCCAAGATCGTCTACGAGCGGCTGATCAATGTCACGGACGATCCCGGCATCAAGGATGCCCTGGGCTTTCTCATGAGTCGGGAAATCGCTCACCAACTGTCTTTCGAAAAAGCCCTGCATGCCATTCAGCCCAACTTCCCCCAAGGCAAGCTGCCAGGAGATCCTGAGTTCAACAACACGTACTTCAACCTTTCCAAAGGTGGCGAAATGCGCGGGGCCTGGAATGAAGGACAAGACTGGGTCTATGTGGAACAGCCTCAACCGGCTGTGGATGGCGGCGATGGCGAGGCCTCGGTGCAGCTCGACGCGCAGTCGCAAACCGCATTGGACGCGATGAAAACCAGGACGATGTCCAACCCCCAGGCCCAGCCTCTGACCGGGGCGGAGCTTGGCAAGGTCAACAACGGTCAGGAGTAGGATGGGACCCGCACCGGGCAAAACGCCGGTGCGGGTGATTGGCTTCAGCGTTTGGCTTCGGCATCCGGATCGGCGGACCGGGCCAGGAAGGCACGGGTCACTTCCGGCAGGTGGTCCTTCAGCCATTCGGCCATGGCCACTTCTTCCTTGAGAATCGACCTACAGGCCTGTGCGGTGGCGCTGTCGCCGGCCGCCTCCGCCGCCTCGATCAACACGGTGTACGAGGCGATCTCCATGTTTTCGAAGACATAGCCGGCCATGGCCCCTTTGACCACCTCGTCGCTCATGGCCATGCCGCCCACTGCCTGCCCGAAGGCCATGAGTTTGGCTGCCATGTCCTTGAACACCGAAGTGCTTCCGCCCAGGCGCTCGATGCACTCGACCAGCACGCGCTGCTGCCCTTGGGTTTCTTCGATGTGCTGGACGATCCGTGCCTTGAGGGTGGGGTAATGCTCGAGGCGTTCAGCCTGCCCTTTGAGCATGCTCTCGGCTTGCTGTTCCATGGCATGGGCATCTCGCAGCCAGTCGAGCAGATTGTCGGTAATGGATGTCATGTTGCGTTGCCTCTTTGGGATGATGGGTACTGCTTGTGAAAGCCAGTTCCCCGCCTCGACTCTGTCGAACCGACAGGTGGGCATGCGGCTACGCTAAAGGCGCCACGCGGCCTCGCTTCGACTGCCAGGCCCGGGCACATCACAACACCTGGATTGCCACCGCATAACCCCCTAGGGCCAGCCAGAACACCAGGAATACCCAAGGAGTGCGCAACGAAAACAGCAATGACTTGCGATACCCAGGTCGCGAGATTTCCGTCTCGCAAAACAGGGGTGACTCGTCATAAGCCAACCCCATCAAGGGCTCGCTGCGCAGCAGGTGGCTCTGCTTGAACTGCCAATGGTCGATGATCTTGTAGGCCGCGCGGATGCCCGGCCAGGCACTCAACGAACTCAACGCCCCCAACAAGGCGAGAAACGGCGGCACGATCAAGGTGAACGCCGCCCCCCAGTCCGGATTGAGATTGCCCATGGAGGACACGAACGCGATGACCAGAAACGACTGGGCCGCAAGAAAGGCATCGGTGCGGTTGGCCAGGATGCTCGTCTCGTACTGGATTTCCCGGCGGTAGAAATCCAGACGCTCCTTTGGAGAACCGAACAGCTTGGCATTGCGCTCGCTGATTTCGTGCTCTGGGGTTGCGGGGGTGATGATGCGCGGCACCGGTCGCTCCTGGGAGAGGGTTCAACGTGGATTGTGGGGGGCTGATGGGGTTTGCGGCGCCAGCGCGTATTCCACCAACGTCGCTGCACAGGCCGTGATGCCATCGCCATGGATCATCTCGAAGCCATGGGTGTTCTCCGTGGGAATGGCCAGGCAGCCTGCCTGCGCCGCGACACCCGCGCTCATGACCGCGCTCGCGTCACTGGCGAAATCCACCAGCAAGGCGGCTTGCGGCCTGTACCCGGCGCGCTGCGCCGCCGCCGTCAGCCCATGGACGACACTACGGCTGTAGAGACCTTTTTGATCCCCGGTATTGATGATCGGGTCGGCGCTCAACCGGGTACCGTACTCGTCCAGCACCGGGCCCACTTCGACTGCCACGGTAGTATCGCCCGGCAGGCGCGCCGCGGCGTACATGGCCCCGGCGTTGGACTCTTCCTCCAGGGTGGTGAAGACGAACCAGACATCCTGGCGCAGCCCGGCGCGGCGTGCCTTAAGATCACGGGCACAGCCCAGCAGCGCTGCAACCGGCGCGCGATCATCGAGAAAATGCGCCGCGATGCAGTCGTTGACCGCGTAGGGTTGACGCCAGTGCCGGCTGAGCACGACCCGCGTGCCAGGCCTGATCCCGGCGCGTTCCAGTGCAGCGGTATCCTGGCGTGTGACCACGTGCACGTCCTGCCAATGCACGTCACCAGACAGGACTTCGCGACCATTGGTGGAGCGGCCGCTGTTGTGCATCGAGCCATAGGAGAGCACGCCCGGCAGGCACTGCTGGTCGCCGAGCAGCTCCACCGGGCACACGCCAAAACTGATCGGTTGCGCGCCTCCCAGTGCCAGTACTTCGAGCGTGCCGTCGGTCTTCACGCGCTTCACGATCATGGCGATCTCATCCATGTGAGCCATCAATCGGATGCTCTGTTCAGGCTCGCAAGGCTGGGTTGCGCGCAGCACGCCGAGCACGTTGCCGGCGCGATCGATGCGGGTTTCGTCGCAGTGACGAGCCAGTTCGCGCAGGCAGATGTGCCGGACTTCATCCTCCTGCCCGCCCGGTCCGCGGGCCAGCAGCAGTGCGTGGAGTAGCGGATCGATTTCCATGATGACGTGCCCCCGGGCTCATGAGCCGTTGAACTTCTTCACATCGATGGGCGGGGCGACAAATTCGGGCCCCTGCCCCGCTGGACGCCAACGCACGTTGGCCAGGCCGTAGCGCTCGGCCATGGGTCGGCTGACCTTCTTGATCGTGTGCTGGCCGAACCGTGGAATGATGCCCACGCCCGCATCGCAACAGGCCCAATGCCAGGCCTCGGCATTGTCCATGCGCCCCAGGCGGATGATGAACGTGCGGTACTCGCCATGGAGTTCGTACTCGATCACAAACAATTGCTGCCCTGCCATCACAAGCCTCCTCAGTGGTTCCAAGCCTATGGAGCAGGGGCAGGGAAAGAAAATTCATTCGAGATTCACACGCTTGGTACAGTCGCCCCAAACGACCGCCGGAACGCTCGCAATGAACCTTGGCCCCGCTCTCGGGCTCGATTGCCAAAGCGCGCAGGAAAACGGCCATGAATGCATTCAACGAGCCTTTGGAGCGGGAGCGACGCAAGCGCCTGGCGATCGATTGCTGGTTCGCCCTGTTCGACGATCACACGCTACGCCAGGACTGCCCCAGCACCTACCACGAGACGCTGTTGCGCCAAGCGGATGAAATGGACCGACTCGGGTTGGTGGAGTGGACCGAATGGCGCGACCTGCGCCGGCTGGCCGACCGGGCGTTCCTCAGGGCGGTCGCCGGTGCGGACTACCATCCGGCCACACCGCTCAGGGTTGTTGGTAGTGGGCCGGGGATGTGCCCGGCTCATGTTCATGCTCGATGCGCTGCACCTGTACATCGGTGAACGACGATGACTCGCCGCGATGCAGCCCCTGCAGATAGCTGCGCGCGCATTCCACGCTGATGTCCTGTTCGTCGCTGCGCATTTCGCAGGTGCCTGGTTGGTTATCGAGGATGTAGCTGATCAGAAACAGATGACTGGCCATGGACGGCGCTCCTGTCGAGAAAATGAAACGCGACCGGCTACCCGGTCGCGTATGGGCGTCAGGCGGCGCTCTGGTCGGCCTTTAGCATTTTCTTGTGGGCCTGCATGGCGACGCCCATCTCCTCGAGCGCCTGCTTGCCCAGCAGCTTCTTGGCAGTCGGAAAGAGCTCGCCTTCCTCCTCCTCGATATGGTGCTCCAGCAGCTCCTTCATCACCTTGACCCTGCCTGCGAATTCCACGGTGCCAGTGTCGGTCTGCAGCAAGTCGGGCAAGACCAGCGAGTCGACGGTGCGGTGTTCCTCCTTGGCCTCGTAGTACATTTTCTCCTCTTCCTTGCCTCCGGCCTGCTTGATGGCCGGGTAGAGGATCTGCTCTTCGAGCGCGGTATGGATCTGCAGCTCCTGTTCGATGCGGGCGAGCAACTCACTGCGCTTTTTCACGGCGCGCTCGGTGGTGCTGGACAGTTCCTCGAGCAGTTTCTTGACGGTTTCATGATCCTGGATCAGCAGTTCGATGGCATTCATTGTCGGGCCTCATCAGTCGATGGAATACAAAGACTTGCCCTGTGTGGAGTCATCGCCCGCTACGTCGGTTCGTGGTGGCCGATAAATGGCAGCGCACCGGCCGCGCCGCGGGGTGTCGGTCACTTGGCGCAGGCGGGGACCGCGACGCGCTCGCCGGCTATCCACCTGGCGCGGCCCACCCCCCAGGCCAGCGCCCGGGTCATGGTCTCGCCTGGGCGAGCATCGAACGCTTCTTCGTGCAAGGCCTTGCCGCCACGTGCATACACACCGATGAACAACTGCGTGGCCCCGGTGCGCGACAGCCTTACCTGCACATCGATACAGGTGCCATCGTCGAGCGCCTCCTGATGCGTTCGATGATGAAGGGTCGCATCAGCCCAGTTCCAAAACACATTACCCCTGATACGCATGTCGGCCTCCTGCGACTCCTGTCCAGAGCGCCACCCTATCGAAACCGCCCTGGCATGCAACCTCCATGGGCAGGAATGAGAACTGAATCAGACAACCGGTGGGCTACCCTGCAATCAGGCTAATGATCGTCCAGCATCGGTCTAATGCTGCCGCCCTCGAGCTGCGCCTGTGCTAGCGTTTCCTGATTGGGTGCCCTGCCCTCCTGCCGACGAGAATCGACACATCAACCGACTGATTACAGGTGAGCCATGGAGCTGAAAATCAACCAAAAGACCTACCAGGTCGATGCCGAAGCCGACACGCCGCTGCTGTGGGTGATTCGCGACGACCTGGGGCTGACCGGCACCAAATACGGCTGCGGCCTGGCCCAGTGCGGCGCCTGTTCGGTGCTGGTCGACGGCAACGTGGTGCGCGCCTGCGTCACGCCGGTGGCCGGTGTGGTCGGGCGGGAGGTGACCACCATCGAGGCGATCGAGGCCGATGAGGTCGGCAAGCGCGTGGTGGCGGCGTGGGTCGAGCACCAGGTGGCCCAGTGCGGCTATTGCCAGTCCGGCCAGGTGATGGCGGCCACCGCGCTGCTCAAGCACACGCCCACGCCCAGCGACGAGCAGATCAACGCGGCGATGGTCAACCTGTGCCGCTGCGGCACCTACAACGCCATCCACGCCGCCATGCACGACCTGGCCCAAGGGGGTAAAGCCTGATGAAAACGCCCCTGGAGCTCCCCGAAGACCTGCTGAGCCTGACGCTCGGTGCAACCGTCAACCTGTCGCGCCGGCGTTTTCTCGCCGGTACCGCCGTCGGTGCACTGGTGCTGGGCTTCGGCCTGCCCCTGGGTTCACCCAGGGTGCAGGCGGCCACAGCCACCGGCACTGAACGCGGCACCCAGGTACCGGCCTTCCTGGAGATTCGCCCGGACAACACCGTGCGCCTGCTCAGCCCGTTCATGGAAGGCGGCCAAGGCACCTACACCGCCATGGCGCAGATCGTCGGCGAGGAACTGGATGCCGACCCGGCCACGTTCGTGGTCGACAGCGCCCCACCTGGCGAAGCCTACGTGGTGATGGAAAACGGCATGCGCATCACCGGCGGCAGCATGTCGGTGCGCATGAGCTACCCGACCATGCGCCGTCTCGGCGCCATGGCCCGCGCCATGCTGCTGCAGGCCGGCGCCGAGCACTTCGACGTGCCGGTGGGCGAACTCTCCACCGAGCCTGGCAAGGTCGTCCATGGCGCCTCTGGGCGCAGCATCACCTATGGCGAGCTGGCCGGACGCGCCATGGACCTGCCCGTGCCGGACCCGGCCAGTGTCCCGCTGCGCGACCCCAGCCAGTTCCGCTGGATCGGCAAGCCGGTCAAGCGCGTCGATGCCTACGACAAGTCCACCGGCAAGGCCCAGTACAGCATCGACATCCACCTCGACGGCATGCTCCAGGCCGCCGTGCAGCATGCGCCACGTCTGGGCATGACCCCTGGCGGCATCCGCAACGAAGCCCAGGTCAAGGCCATGAAAGGCGTACATTCCGTGCACCTACTGCCCGGTGCGGTCGCAGTGGTCGCCGAGCGTTGGTGGTACGCCAAGCGTGCAGCCGAGGCGCTTCAGGTCGACTGGCAGGAGCCGGGGCCCGACGCGACGGTACGGCCCATGCCCAAGGATTTTTCCAGCGATGCCTGGCGCGAGCACCTGGCAGCCCAACCAGGTCCAGGCCGCGATGACGAAAAACATGGTGATGTAGCTGCGGCCCTGGCCAGCGCCAAGACCACCGTCGAGGCCACCTACCACAATCAGTACCTCAACCATGCCCAGCTGGAGCCGCCCTCGGCGACCGCGCGCTTCAACCCGGACGGTTCGCTGGAGGTGTGGCTGCCCAACCAGGCGCCAGACATGTTCCGCGACGACATCGCCAAACGCACCGGGCTCGACCCTGCGCGGATCACCCTGCACTCGCCTCTGCTCGGCGGCTTTTTCGGTCGGCATTTTCTCTATGACTCGGCCAACCCCTACCCACAAGCCATCGCGCTGGCCAAGGCGGTCGGCCGCCCAGTCAAGGTGATCTGGAGCCGCGAGGAAGAATTCCTGCGCGATGTGCTGCGCCCCGTCGCCGTGGTCAAGTTCCGCGCCGGGCTCGATGACAAAGGGCTGCCGGTGGCGCTTGAAGCGGTGAGCGCCACCGAGGGTCCTACCGAAGCCATCGCCGGCAAACAGGGCGAGCGACTGGACCCTACAGCGCTCGAGGGGCTGTCGGGCAAGGCCTACGCCATCGCCAACACGCGCATCGCCCAGATCTACGTCAAAGGGCCGGCCATGCTCGGCTACTGGCGTTCGGTGGGTAATTCGCTCAACGACTTCTTCTACGAAGCCTTTCTCGACGAACTGGCCGACAAGGGCGGCCAGGACCCCTACGCGTTGCGTCTGCAACTGCTGCAGGGCAACGCGCGCTTGACCACATTACTGCAGGCGGTCGGCGAATTGTCCGGCGGTTGGAAGCGCGGTCCGTTCACGGCCGAGGATGGCAGCACGCGCGCCCGTGGCGTGGCCATGGCCTCGCCATTCGGCTCCGAGGCGGCGGTGATCGCCGAGGTGTCGATCGAGAACGGCCAGGTCAAGGTGCACGACATTTGGCAGGCGATCGACCCGGGCAGCATCGTCAACCCGGCGATCATCGAAGCCCAGGTCAACGGCGCGGTGGCCCTGGGGCTGTCCCAGGTGCTGCTGGAGGAAGCGGTATGGCAAAACGGCATGCCGCGGGCGCGCAACTACGACCTGTATCCGGTGCTGCCGCCTTCGCGCATGGCGAGGGTGCATGTGCGCATCATCGAGAGCGGCGCGAAGATGGGCGGGATCGGCGAGCCCCCGCTACCAGCGGTGGCGCCTGCCGTGGCCAACGCGGTGGCACGGCTGACCGGTCAGCGCATTCGCAGCATGCCGCTCAGTCGCTATACCTTCAGCTGACGCCCAGGGGCCACCCATGCACAACCGTCGACTCGCAACCGCCGCCCGTTGGCTGGCCCTGCCGTGCCTGGCTGCGGCAGGCCTGTTGGCCTGGTATGTCACCCGTGAGCCAGCCTCGCCCCTGGCCGGCGAGGCGCCACCGGACGCTGCGCTGGTCAGTCGTGGCGAGTACGTCGCTCGCCTGAGCGACTGTGTCGCCTGCCACAGCCTGCCGGCGGGCAAGCCATTCGCTGGCGGTCTGGAAATGGCCACGCCGCTGGGCTCGATCCATGCCACCAACATCACCCCCGACCGGCAGACCGGCATTGGCACCTACAGCCTGGCTGACTTCGACCGCGCCGTGCGCCAGGGCGTCGCGCCAGGAGGCCGACGGCTGTACCCGGCCATGCCCTACCCCTCTTACGCCAAGCTCAGCGACGATGACGTCAGGGCGCTGTATGCCTTCTTCATGCACGGCGTACCGCCCGTCAACCAGGCCAACATCCAGAGCGACATTCCCTGGCCGCTCAACCTGCGCTGGCCCATCGCCCTGTGGAACGGCCTGTTCTCGCCCACCACACCCTATGCGGTCAAACCCGCACAGGATGCACTGTGGAACCGCGGCGCCTATATCGTCCAGGGCCCCGGTCATTGCGGCAGTTGCCATACCCCTCGGGGCCTGGCCTTCAACGAGAAGGCCCTGGATGAGCGAGGTGCGCCGTTCCTGGCCGGTGCCCTGCTCGATGGCTGGTATGCCCCGAGCCTGCGCGGCGACCACAACACCGGCCTTGGGCGCTGGAGCGAGGCGGACATCGTGCACTTCCTCAAGACCGGGCGAAACCAGCATGCCGTGGTATTCGGCTCGATGACCGAAGCCTTCAACAACTCCACCCAGTTCATGAACGACGAGGACCTGACGGCGATCGCGCGCTATCTCAAGTCATTGCCGGGCGACCGTGAGCGCGACGGTGCGCCCTGGCAATACCAGACCTTGCCTGCCACGCACTTGGACACCCCAGGCGCCCAGACCTACCTGACCCACTGCGCCTCCTGCCACGGCCTCGATGGCAAGGGCCAGCCCGAATGGATGCCGCCCCTGGCCGGGGCCACCTCGGCGCTGGCGGAGGAAGACGCCTCGGCCATCAACATCACCCTCAACGGCTCGCAACGGGTCGTCGCCCAAGGCCAACCGGACGCTTACCGCATGCCGGCGTTTCGCGAGCAGCTGTCGGACCGGCAGATTGCCGATGTCCTGACTTTCATGCGCAGCGCCTGGGGTAATCGGGGCGGTGCAGTGCAGGCCCAGGCGGTCGCCAAGCTGCGCGAACACACCGACCCGGCCAGCAGCAGCCCGATCATCCTTCACATGCGCTGAGCGGTCGCCGGCCAATGCCGGACGAGGTGGGCAGGCCCTTGGCGCCTGACCGCCCCGCTGAGCTCTGCCTCTGATCAGCGGGGGCTTGAGATATATTCGATAAGGCGTATATTCACAAAATCATATATCCCTCGAAACTCGTGCTCGTCAGCCCATGAGAACCGCCATGATTGACCCTTTGTCGCCCACCCAGGTTTTCAAGTGCCTCGCCGACGAGAACCGTGTGCGCATGATGCTGCTGATTGCCCGCGAGGAAGAACTCTGCGTGTGCGAACTGATCTGCGCCCTGGATGAAAGCCAACCCAAGGTCTCCCGCCACCTGGCGCAACTTCGCACCTGTGGCCTGCTGGAAGACCGCCGCCAAGGCCAATGGGTGTATTACCGGTTACATCCCGCATTGCCCGCCTGGGTACGCGAAGTGCTGGCAACCACGCTGGAGGCCAACCGCGAATGGCTCAGCACCAGCACTCGACGCCTGGATGTCATGGGCGAGCGGCCCCAGCGCCTCGCCTCCTGCTGCTGATTGCCACCATTGGCGTGCGAGCAAAGAACGCCGTCCCTCTGCCAAGAGTGAAATCATGAACGAACACCCTATTCCCAACCTGGACAACGCACTCGTTGACCTGCCGACCGTGGACAAACTGGCGCGCGTGCAGACCTCCACGCACAAACCACGGATCCTGCTGCTCTACGGATCGACCCGCGAGCGCTCCTTCAGCCGGCTGTTGACCGAAGAAGCGGCCCGCCTGCTGGAACACTTCGGTGCCCAGACGCGCATCTTCAACCCCTCAGGCCTGCCGCTGGCCGATGACGCCCCGGACGATCATCCCAAGGTCAAGGAACTGCGCGAACTGGTGCTCTGGTCCGAAGGCATGGTCTGGTGCTCGCCTGAGCGCCACGGCGCAATGACCGGCGTGTTCAAGTCGCAGATCGACTGGATTCCTTTGAGCATGGGCGCGGTACGTCCGACCCAGGGCAAGACCCTTGCACTGATGCAGGTCTGCGGTGGATCGCAGTCGTTCAACGTGGTGAACCAGTTGCGTGTGCTCGGCCGCTGGATGCGCATGTTCACCATCCCTAACCAGTCGTCAGTGCCCAAGGCCTACCTGGAGTTCGACGAAGCCGGGCGCATGAAGCCGTCTGCGTACTACGACCGCGTCGTCGATGTCATGGAGGAACTGGTGAAATTCACCCTGCTGTTGCGCGACCGCGCCGATTACCTGGTCGACCGCTACTCCGAGCGCAAGGAGTCGGCCGAGGAACTGTCCAAGCGCGTCAATCAACGTTCTATCTGACCCCCTCATGACCTTCCTCACTTCCGTCGGAGGTGGGTTTACCGCACTACGAGCACAAGAACATGACAATCAAAGTAGGCATCAATGGTTTTGGACGTATTGGTCGTCTGGCGCTGCGTGCGTCCTGGGAGTGGCCAGAATTCGAGTTCGTGCAGATCAATGACCCGGCCGGCGACGCTGAAACCCACGCCCACCTGATCAACTTCGACTCGGTCCACGGACGCTGGCACCGTCAAGCCAATGCCGAAGGCGACTCGGTGGTGATCGAGGGCAAGCGCATCAAAGTCACCGCCAACAAGACGATCTCCGACACCGATTGGTCGGGCTGCGACCTGGTGATCGAGGCCAGCGGCAAGATGAAATCGGTGGCCGTGCTCCAGGCCTACCTCGACCAAGGCGTCAAACGCGTGGTGGTCTGTGCCCCGGTGAAGGAAAGCGGCGCGTTGAACGTGGTGATGGGCGTCAACCAGCACTTGTTCGATCCGGCGCAGCACCGCATCGTCACCGCCGCCTCCTGCACCACCAACTGCCTGGCGCCGGTGGTCAAGGTGATTCACCAGCACCTGGGCATCCGCCACGGCTCGATCACCACCATCCACGACTTGACCAACACCCAGAGCATTCTCGACACGCCGCACAAGGACCTGCGTCGTGCCCGCGCCTCGGGCATGAGCCTGATTCCCACCACCACTGGCTCGGCCACTGCGATCGCCGAGATTTTCCCCGAACTGCGCGGCAAGCTGAACGGCCATGCCGTGCGCATCCCGCTGGCCAACGCCTCGCTGACCGACTGCGTGTTCGAAGTGGAGCGTGCGACCACGGCCGAAGAAGTCAACGCGCTGCTCAAGGCAGCCGCCGAAGGCCCGCTCAAGGACATCCTGGGTTATGAAGAACGCCCCCTGGTGTCCATCGACTACCGCACCGATCCACGCTCCTCGATCATCGATGCCTTGTCGACGCTGGTGGTCAACGGCACCCAGGTGAAGGTCTACGCCTGGTACGACAACGAATGGGGCTATGCCAACCGCGCAGCGGAGCTGGCCCGGCTGGTCGGCACGGCGGAGTAAGCAGCGATCATGAAGGCGTTGTCTGCCCTGTCTTCGCAAGTCCGTCAGTACCTGCTGGTGACCGGCAATTACTGGGCTTTCACCCTCACCGACGGCGCCTTGCGCATGCTGGTGGTGCTGCACTTCCATGCACTGGGCTACACGCCGCTGCAGATCGCGGCGCTGTTCCTGTTCTACGAAGTGTTCGGGGTGATCACCAACCTGGTGGGCGGCTACCTGGGCGCCCGTCTGGGGCTCAACCGCACCATGAACATCGGCCTGGGCCTGCAGGTGCTGGCCTTGCTGATGCTCACGGTGCCGGCCGCCTGGCTGACGGTGCCTTGGGTGATGGCCACCCAGGCGCTGTCCGGCATCGCCAAGGACCTCAACAAGATGAGTGCCAAAAGCACTATCAAGCTGCTGGTTCCGGGCAGCCAGCAAGGCACTCTCTACCAATGGGTTGCCCTACTCACGGGCTCGAAAAACGCGCTCAAGGGCGTGGGGTTCTTCCTTGGCGGCGCACTGCTTGCCCTGCTCGGCTTCACCCAGGCTGTGCTGGCCATGGCGATAGTACTGGCCTTGATCTGGCTCGCCAGCCTGATCCTGCTGAAAAAGGATCTGGGCAAGGCCAAGGCCAAACCGAAATTCCGCGACCTGTTGTCCAAGAGCCTGGCGATCAACCTGCTCTCGGGCGCACGACTGTTTCTCTTCGGCGCCCGCGATGTGTGGTTCGTCGTGGCACTGCCGGTGTACCTGAGCACCGCCTTTGGCTGGGATTTCTGGCAGGTCGGCGGCTTCCTGGCCAGCTGGATCATCGGCTATGGCATCGTCCAATCGCTTGCCCCTCGCCTCACCGGCAAGGCGCGCGGTCATGTCCCCGACGGCCGGGCGGCCTTGGCCTGGGCCACCGCCCTCGCTGGCGTGCCCGCGCTGATCGCCTTGGGCCTGACTGCCGGGGCGCCAGCCCAGGTCGTGCTGCTCGGCGGGCTGATGCTGTTCGGCGTGCTGTTTGCGGTGAATTCGTCGCTGCACAGCTATCTGATCGTCAGCTATGCCAAGGAAGACGGCGTATCGCTGGATGTGGGCTTCTACTACATGTCCAACGCCCTGGGGCGGCTGATCGGCACACTGCTTTCGGGGTGGGTGTTCCAGGCGTATGGCCTACAGGCGTGCCTGTGGATCTCCTGCGCCTTCGTGCTGCTGGCGGCCTTGATTTCGGTCGCGTTGCCAAGGCATGCCAAGGGGGTTGTCGGTGCGCATTAGCCCCCCGGGCGGCCGTGCGACCGGCCACCAGGGTGACCGCACAGGACATCATCGAGTGCCACGTTCCTCCCTATGAAGTCGACCTTTGTATTGAGCTGGTGCGCCATGGCCGTGCACATAGCACCGTGTCAGACCGCAGGTGTCGGCTTGACCGCCAGAATGCTGCAGGGGGCACTGCCGATGAGTCTTTCGGTGGTGTCCCCAATCAGTTTGGCCCAACGCTTGGGCTGCACCACGCCCACCACGACCACATCGATCATCAGCGAGCTGATATGCGCCTTGATGATGCGAAGTGGCGCCCCCTCGACGAAGTACCGATGCGAATAGGCAATACCGTGCGCATCGGCCAAGGTATCGAACGGTACCCGCAGTGACGCTCGCACCTCCTGTGCCCATGGCTCGGCGAGCTCTGCATTGGCCAGCATGGCCATGGGCAGGTCGTAGGCCGACAACAGGTGCGCGTGCCCATTGCACTGGAGCGCCAGTTGCTGACCGGCCTCTATCAACCGGTGGTTGAGCACGTGCTGAGCAGGCTCGGGACTGGCCACATCCACTGCAATCAACACCTGGGCCGGCATGGCCGGCGCATTGACCGGCACGAACTGGAACAGCCCTTGGCAGGCATGCAACAACGCATAGTCGAGCGAGGCCTGCGCGATCTGCCCAAACATCGAGCTGGCGGGGCAATCCTTGATCACCAGGTCAGGTGCGAACTTCGCAATATAGGCGGGGAGGAAATCACGCGGGTTGAGGGTCTGCACGGCCTCGAACGATGGACGGGGCCGGTGGGCGCACTGCTCGTCGAGCAACGCATTGAGCTCGGCATTGAAATGCACGAACGATGCTGTCGATGCCGGGGGTTGCTGCAGTTCGTGGTGCAATCGCAGCTCCGTGGGCTCATAGACAGCCAGTACATGCAACGCCGCGCCCGAAGCATCCGCCAACGCCAGCGCCCGAAGCAAGGCGGCCGGACATGACTCGGGCTGGGTCATGATCAAGAGAATCCGGCGGTACGGGCTCATAGGCCACCTCCCGAGACGAGGGTCGACACTCGCAGCCCCGTCATTATCAGAGCAGGTGCTGGCGCAAGCTTGATAAAAATCAAGGCTTGAAAGGCCCGATACGTCACCCTTGGCCTGTACCGATGCGCCTTGCTCAAGGCTGCCATCGCCGAGGAGGCCATCATGACTACCTATTCGCGACTCCTGTTGATCTGCCATCCAGACCTGCACCCCTCGCCCGCCATGGCCCGCGCGCAAGCGCTGGCCAGTGGCACGGGGGCTACTCTGCACCTTGTGGTGTTGAGCCAACTGCCAAGCCGCTTGGCGACGCTGGACCAGGTACTGCGCAGCAATGCCCGCAAGCAGGACGCCGAGCATCGCAAGGCCTGGCTGGCTGAACAGGTCGCGGCGCTGGGGGCGCTCGGCATCACCGCCTACGCCGAAACCGTGGACGAAGACGATCCGCTGAAGGACTTGATTCACCTGGCCCAACTGCATCGTGTGGAAATGGTGATCAAGGACATCAAGCACGAAACCGCCCTGAGCCGCGCCCTGCTCACGCCACTAGATTGGCAGTTGCTGCGTCGTTGCCCGATCCCTCTACACCTGGTGGCCCATGCCGAGCCCACGCTGCCAACACGTGTCATTGCCGCTGTGGAACTGGCCGAGAACGGCCCAACGATCCAGAAACTCAACGATCGCATCTTGCAAGCGGCACACACCCTTGCGCAGCGCTGTAAAGCGCAACTGCACCTGCTTCAGGCATACGAACCCAGCCCCAGCTTCGTTGCCTATGCAGCCGCCCCTGTGGCCTGGACCGAGGCGCTGGTCGAGGAAATGACCGGCCGCGCACGCGAGCGTCTGGCAAAGCTGGGTGCCGACCAAAGCATTCGGCAGGATCACCTGCATCTGGTGCGCGGACCCGCCAGCAAAGTCGTCAGCGAGTTCGCCAATCAACAGGGTTTCGACGTGGTGGTGATGGGAACGCTCTACCATGAAGGGCGCACCAAGGTTGTCGGCAGCACCACCGAGCAGGCCCTGTACAAGGTCCAGTCCAGCATTCTGGCCATTCACGGTTGAATGCGGTGGCGCACCGTTTAGGCTTGATGCTGGCCAAGGCAGGGCTGAGGGGCGAGCATCTGATAGGTGACGTGGCCGGCAGAACCGTCATCGTTTTCGACGACCTGATCAGCACCGGTCAGACACTGCTGCGTGCCGAGCAATTGCAGGACACCTGATACAGCAACCGCTCACACCCAAGCTCAGCGTCGATCCAAGGAGCGATACAGCGCGTCCTCCTGGTCGAAGTGAAGCTTGGCCAGGGTGTCCAGACGAACAAGCTGTTGCTGTATCTCTTCAGCACTTGGAGCTCGCGTTGCCTGGCTGAAATCTTCGCTCATACGCGACAGCAGATGAATCAGGCGAAAGATTTCGCGATGGGTATGGCTCATGGTCGACAGTGGATCATCACCTGGCATGAAGCGGCTAAGCAGCGGGTAGAGCCGGCGTTCGTCATCGCGTTCGTGACGCTCCAGCAGGTTGTGCAGAGCAGCGACCAAGTTGCTCAAGTCGGCCTGTGCCTTGTCGAAAGGACGACTGGAAAAGTCGCGAGCCATCTGGCTCAGGTCCGTTAGCACCCCCTCCAGTTGCCGGTGCTCATCCTGGAGCCGATCGATCGCGGCGACGTCGATGCCGGCGCGCCGCCTACCGGGCCAGGGTCCCAATGCGCGCAGGGCATTGCCGATGATCAGCAGATCGATCCCTTCCTGCAGGATGGCGCCGAGCAAGGCCGGCAGATAGCCTGCCGCGGCGATGAGCATGGCCAGCAACGACAGGCTCATCCCGGCCCACACGCCTTGCCGCGCGATGTGCACGGCATGCCGGGCAATATCCAGTGCTTCGACCAGCCGGTCGAATCGGTCCACCAGCAGCACCACACCCGCCGCCTGTGCCGAAGCGGTGACGCCAGACGCCCCCATGGCCACGCCGACATCGGCAGCGGCCAGGGCTGGAGCATCATTGATGCCATCGCCGACCATCAGCGTTGGCTCGCGGCGGCAGCCTTCCTGCACCAGACGCACCTTGTCCTCGGGCGTCAGGCCAGAATGCAGTTCGTCGATGCCCGCAGTCAGTGCGATTGCCTGTGCCGTTTCCAGACTATCCCCCGTCAGCATGACGATCTTTTCGATACCTCGGTTACGGAGCAAGCGCAGGCTCTGGGGTGCTTCCAGGCGCAGGTTGTCGGCCAGCCTGATCATCCCTTTGAGTTGACCGTCGATCGCGACAAAACTGCCACTGCTGGCCAGGTAATCCAGCTGCTGCAAGCGCGCCTGCGCCCAGGCATCGCTTTGCGCTTCGCCTTGCACATAGCCCACCGCTCCCAAGCGCACGGCATGCCCCTGCACGGTGCCGGCAAGCCCCTGCCCGGGAGTCTCCTGCACATCCTGAGGAGGTGTCAGCGACAAACCGCGCACGCGAGCGGCCTGGACAATGGCCTGGGCGATCGGGTGCGAAGAGGCCTGTGCCAGCGAGGCGGCCCACTGCAGAAGCTGCAGCGGCAGCCCTTCACCCTGGAGCTCGATCGATTGCATCTGGGCATGACCACCGGTCAAGGTACCGGTCTTGTCCAGAAAGACCTGCCGGATCCCGGCAAGCGCTTCCAGAACCTGGCCATCCCGCACGAGGATGTTGCGTCGCGCGGCCCTGGAAATACCGGAGATGATGGCGATGGGCACGGCCAATATGAGCGGACAGGGGGTGGCGACCACCAACACTGCGAGCACGCGATACACATCGCCACTGAGCCACCAGGCGGCCCCCGCGACCAGCAACGTCAGCGCAATGAAGCCCAAGGCGTAACGATCGGCCAAGCGAACGAAAGGCGCGCGAGATCGACGCGCCGTTTCGGCCAGACGTACGATGCCAGCATAGGTGCTCTGCGCTGCCGTGCGCGTGGCCAGTAACAGCACTGGCGCGCCGGTGTTGGTCACGCCACTGGCCAGAAGCTCACCGCAATAGCGTGTGACCGGCAAGGACTCGCCCGTGAGCGCAGCCTCATCCAGTATCACCTGATCGCTCAGCAGACGACCATCGACCGGCACCACCTCGCCCAGGCGCACCCATACGATTTGACCGGGCTGAACTTCGTCCACGGGTACTTCACGCAGCCCGTCGTTTTCTTGAATCCAGGCACGCTGGGGAGCCCGCTCGATCAAGGCCCGCAGTTCGCGCTCGGCGTGTTGCAGGCTGAGCGCCTCCAATGCACGCCCGGTCGCCAGCATCAGCGCGACCACCGCACCGACCAGCATCTGCTCCAGCCACAGCGCCGCCAGGATCGACACCAGGGCGATGAGATCGATGCCAGCTTCGCGCCTGGCCAGGCGCCTGGCGATCTCCACGGCCAGCACCAGGGCCATCACACTGCTGCCTCCCGCCCAGATCAGCGCCGCCCAGGCAGGCTGCTGCGCGGCATAGGCGACCCCGCCAAACAGCAAGGCCACTGCACTCACGAGCAACAGGCCCGGGTCCAGCCAACGACGTGACATGGCGGTTACTTCTGTTTGGCCTGCCGCTGCAACCGTTGGACCTCTTGCTGGGTCTGGGTCGCGATGCGCAGCGCCTGGTTGGCAGTCTGCTCGACCAGATCGATCCGGTAGCAGACCTCGTCAGCGCGCAGCCTTGCGGTGGCGGCGTTGTTCTCCGCCGACTCCAGGCGCGCATCGATTTCCTCGGCGCGCCAAGGACTGCAGCCTGAAACGGATACCAGCACGATCGACAACCCGATAAGCAGATAGCGTCGCATGTCCATGCCCTCGCAGGTGCCTAAGATGACTTGAGTATCCGTAGCGCATCGGGCAGCGGCCTGACATTTATCAAGCTCCTGCGGCGTGGGCAGCACGTCGATCTTGACCTTTGTCAATCGCGCCAGGCCATCGACGGGTAAAAACAAGGACTAAAGGCAATGGCGTCGTCACGCTTTCAGGGGGCGGTGCCCGGCGTGAGGAAGGTCGACGATTGTCTGCTGATCGCCTGAAGCGCTTCATAGAATGCGTGGCACGAGGCCCGTCCAGTGATCGTCTCGAGGAACTGCGGCCATGAATAAAGATCAGCCATCGAAACTGTATTACCTGGCGATCGCGATCGCGCTGCTCACCGCCCTGCTGTTCAGTCTGTTCGACCGCTCGGCTGTCGCAACCCTCCCTTACAGCCAGTTCCTGCAACTGCTCGAACAGCAAAAAGTCAGTGATCTGCAAATCAAGCGCAATCGTATCCAGGGCAGGCTGCAGGAACCCATCGATGGGCGCGAACGGTTTTCCACCGTCCGCGTCGATCCGGCGCTGTCGGCGCAGCTCAGCCAGTCCGGGGTCGCCTTCACCGGTCTGGCAGAAGACAACACGGTCGCGGACTTGGCGGGCTGGTTACTGCCGTTGATGGTCATGCTCGGCGCCTGGTTCTTCATCTTCCGTGGGTTTGGGGAAAAGCAGGGGCTGGGGGGCTTGATGAGTGTCGGCAAGTCCCGTGCGCGGGTCTATGCCCAGCGGGACATCAAGGTCACCTTCGCCGATGTTGCCGGGATCGATGACGTCAAGGATGAACTGATCGAAATCGTCTCGTTCCTGAAAAACCAGGCCTGGTACGCACGCCTGGGGGCCCACGTCCCCAAAGGCACCTTGCTGGTCGGTCCCCCCGGAACCGGCAAGACCTTGGTGGCCAAGGCAATCGCCGGAGAGGCGGGAGTCCCCTTCTTCTCGATCTCCGGATCGGAGTTCGTGGAAATGTTCGTGGGCGTGGGCGCCGCCCGAGTGCGCGACCTGTTCGACCAGGCTCGACACGCGGCACCGTGCATCATTTTCATCGATGAGCTGGACGCCCTGGGCAAGATGCGCGGTATCGGCAACCTGGGTGGCAATGACGAGAAGGAGCAGACGCTGAACCAACTGCTGGCCGAACTGGACGGCTTCGATCCGCGCGAAGGCGTCGTGCTGCTGGCAGCCACCAATCGCCCCGAGGTGTTGGACCCGGCGCTGCTGCGCGCGGGACGATTCGACCGGCAGATCTTGATAGACCGGCCCGATCGCAAGGGCCGCCTGGCGATCCTGAAAGTGCACCTGCACAAGATCGTCTACAAGAACGACCTGGATTGCGAACGCATCGCCGATATCACGCCTGGCCTGACCGGCGCCGACCTGGCCAACCTGGTCAACGAGGCGGCCATCGTCGCCACCCGGCGCGCCAGTCAGTGGGTCGAACTGGAGGACTTCACCGAGGCGGTCGAGCGCCTGGTCGCTGGGGTAGAGCGCAAGAGCACCGTGCTGCGTGAAGACGAGCGCCAGGTCGTGGCGTATCACGAAATGGGCCATGCCCTGGCCGCCAGCAGCCTGCCGGCGATGGACCCGGTCCACAAGGTGTCGATCATCCCACGGGCCGCGGGCTCGCTGGGCTATACCCTGCAAAGGCCGACGGACGACCGCTTCCTGATCAGCGGGCAGATGCTCAGAGACCGTATCGTGGTGCTGATGGCAGGCCGTGCGGCCGAAAGCCTGGCATTCGGCCAGGTGTCCACCGGGGCCGCCGATGACCTGGGCCGCGCCACCGATATTGCCCGACAGCTGATCACCCGGTTCGGCATGAGCCCTGAATTGGGCCAGGCAGTGCTGGAGCGCCAGCAGGCCAGTTACCTTGGAGACGCCCTGTTGCGTCAGGAGCACAAGGATTACTCCGAGCAAACGGCGCGGGAAATCGACCTTGGCATTCGTGAGCTGCTCGAGCAGGCCTACAAGCGAGCCCAGGCATTGCTCGAGCAACGCCGTGCCGATCTGGACGCAGGCGCGCGCTTGCTGCTGGCCAAAGAAACCATCACGCCCGAGGAGTTTCCCGCCCTGCAGCCGCAGCTCAAGGAGCCTGTGGCATGCCCATTGATCGGCACTGCAAAATAATCACCCGATTTCGGCCAGGGTGCCTGCCATGTTCACCGTCACGCTGATCAACACACTGGTCGTGATTCTTGTGGTGATCATTCACTACGAATGCCTTCTGCGCCTGAACGACTGGCTGCCACGGCTGAAGCTATGGAGCCGCTTCCGGATCGTGGTCGGTGTGTTCGGGGCGCTGCTAGCCCACGCATTGGAGGTGTGGTGCTTCGCCCTGGCCTACTACCTGATGGCCAATGCCGAAGGCTGGGGCTCGTTCAGTGGCAATTTCGACGGCACGTTCATGGACTGCGTGTACTTCTCCTTCACCACCTACACCACCATCGGCTTCGGCGACATCGCCCCCACGGGCAATCTCAAGTACCTCACAGGCCTGCAAGCGCTGACAGGCCTGGTGTTGATCACCTGGACGGCATCGTTCCTGTTCCTGGAGATGCAGAAGTACTGGAAGGCCAAGTAGCGATGCGTCATCGGCTGAAGGAAGCCCGAGGATGCCGGTTTGACCCTGATCAAAGTGCGCCTGTGGCAGAGGCCTAGCCTGAAGCAAGCACGTAACGCTTGCACGTTCGAGGCGCGTATGAGGCGGGAAGACAGCGGAGGTGTCCGGTTACTGGAAGTGTTACCGGGCCCAGGCATCCAGCAATGCTTGCGCCTGGAGCTGTGCGGCTCGCAGCTCACGGAAGCGATGCCGGGCCAGTACTGCCTGCTGGGCAGCCGAGGCGTTGACCTGTCATGCAGCTACGTCAGCCTGCCAGGCATGGCCAGGCGCTTCACCGTGACCACGCATCGCACCCAAGCATTGGGGCAGGCAGGTGATGTTCTCGATTACTCAGGGCCGCTGGGCAGCGCTTGGCCGATTCCGTTGCACAGTACGCGGCTGCTGGCGATCACCCGAGGAGAAGGGATCCTGGCGCTTCTTGGCTGCCTGGATGAAATCCTCTGCTGGCTGCCCTGGGTGCAGGTGCAACTGTCACACGAAGGCTTCCCCCACGATCAGCTACCCGATGATTGTCTCCACAGGCTCTCGACGCTGTCTACCCTGCCCCGCAACAGCTGCAGCGGATGGGCGCAACTTGCAGATCAACTGACGCATTTCAAGCCCGACACCGTCTACTGCTGCGCGCCGGCGCACATCGCCCGCCAAGCCGCCCGCCTGTGCTGGCAACACGGCGTACCTGCACAGCGTATCTGGCTACGTACGGATCAAGTGGCGCCCCAAGCAGAGCGCTGGCGATCTGCGCTGGAAGGCCCGGTGCAACGCTATGACCGGGTGCTCGCGATGCTCAACCGGCCTCCTCCACCCGGGTGAGATTGACCAAGCTTTGCTGGTCGACAAGCCGGACTTCCCGACCGACGCATTCAATGAACCCTGCCTGGGTGAATCGGCTGAACAGCCGGCTGACGGTTTCAAGCGTCAGATCCAGGTAATTGGCAATGTCGCCTCGGGACATGGGCAGTCTGAACAGGTCGGTACGTAGGCCTCGCTGGTGATACCGAGCCGACATGCCCAGCAGGAATATCGCAAGGCGCTGGTCGGCACGCCCATGGCAGCAGCGCAGGTGTTCATCCTTGCCCTGGATCCCCAGGCTGAGCATGTGCAACAGCTGGTAGCGCAAGCCTGGAATCTGCCCCGACAGGTCAACCAGTTGATCGAGCTTGATCGAGCAGACCAGCGATATGTCCAGCGCCAGGGCGTAGCTTCGGTAATGACTGGCACCGATGGCATCCAGGCCCAGCATTTCCCCCGGCAGGATGAATCCGCTGACCCGCTCGTTGCCTTCGGCGTCGAGCAGGAAATTCTTGATGGCCCCTGAGCGCAGGGCAAACACGTGATCCATGGGCTCATCGGCCTTGAACAGGTACTCGCCCTTCTTTAGCGGGCGATTCCGGCGCACGATGTGCTCGAGCTTGTCCACTTCGTCAGCACTGAGGCTGGCGGGCAGGCAAAGCCGGCTCAACGAGCACGCAAGGCACTTCACCTGGGGCCTTGCCCCCAAATCTTCAGAGCCTGACATGACGATGCCTCCGCTTTCTCATGCAGGGCATATATAAAAACTAGCTGCTTCGTCTGAGCCATGCGCCATGGCAGACCAAGGGTCATCTGCCTCCCTGCCTGAACCTGAGCAAGATCAAGACAAGCCCGCGAGCCCTCGTCATGCTCATGCGCCAGGCAATCGTTTCCGGTGACCCCAACGGTTACCTGAGCCGAGGATAGACCTCGACGCGAGCGGCTGCGATGACCGGCAACCGGGCACTTGATAACGATCAAGTCGATCAACGCCTGAACGTTGAAACTGAATCTCCATCGTCCTTTTTTGCAAACGAGGAAATTGCCATGGCTACCGCCGATATGACCCCTAAGCACACCGCACCCTCGTTCCCCGTGCCCTCCGGCGAGCACTGGATCGAAGCACTCGACAATGGCACCCATGTGCTGATCAGGCCCTTGCAACCCAAGGACCGCCAGCGCGAAAAGGCCTTTATCGAACGGCTATCCCCAGAATCGCGTCATTTCCGCTTCCTGTGCCAGCTCAAAGAGCCTGGCGAGGCAATGCTCAACCAACTGATGGATGTCGACCAGGACCGGCACGCCGCCTATGTCGCGCTTGCCCACGTCGATGGCGAACTGCAGGAAGTGGGCATTTCCCGCTATGCCGCCTGCGAGAAGGACGACGAGTGCGAATGCGCGGTAACGGTCCTCGACAGCTGGCAGCATCACGGTCTGGGCCGTCTGCTGCTCAAACATCTGATCGACCATGCCCGCAGCAGAGGCCTGCGAGCGATGTATTCGATCGATGCCGCCTCTAACGTAGCGATGCGTGATCTTGCTAAAGCGGCGGGGTTCACCACGACCCGGGATCCGGATGACGCCAGCCAAGTCATCCATCGCCTCTCGCTGGTCTGAAACGGTGTCGCGGCGGCCCTTCAGGGCCGCCCTCAGCTATCCATCTGGGGGATGACGTTGATGAACGCACCTTCGAACAGCTTGCAGGAGAAACTCTACGACCGGCAGTCTCACGTTGACTCACGCAAGCTTGCCTTGTGCATGAGCGCCAGGACTTCTTCGTCGGTGGTCTGGGGAAAATCCAGGTACCAATAGCCGACTGAGACCATCCGCTCCGGCACCAGCGGGCAAATGACCTGATCCACCTTTGTGCACAGGGCGTCGAGCGTATCCGGGGGCGAGACCGGCACCGCAACCACGATGCGCGAAGGCGCCTGTGCCCGCACCGCTTGAACGGCGGCCATCATCGAGGCGCCTGTGGCCAGGCCGTCGTCGATAAGGATTACCACTTGGTCCTTGAGCTGCAGCGGTGGGCGATTGCCCCGGTATTTCTTTTCCCGTCGCAGCAGTTCCTGGGTTTCCTGGTCCAGCACAGTTTGGAAACGGGTGCGGTCGATGGGATACGCCCGGAGCGCATCGTCATTGAGAATGCGGATGCCCCCGCTGGCAATGGCGCCCATGGCGTACTCCGGATGCGAAGGCAGGCCGAGCTTGCGCACCACCAGCAGGTCCAGGCGAAGCCCGAGGGCCGTGGCAACTTCATACGCCACTGGCACACCACCACGGGGCAATGCGAGCACGATCGCATCAGGCCTGTTGGTGTATTCACGCAGCGGCTCCACCAGGGCTCGACCGGCTTCGGTGCGGTTCGCAAAGGTAGTCTGCCGTGCAAGATCCTGAGTCATGGGAGCCTCCTGCGTCGCGACGGACGCCTGTTGATTCGATCGCCTATCGCGCCTCTAGGGCATCGCCTCGGCGGCCTCTTCGGGCAGCAAGTCGAACTGCGCCAGACAGCGCCGCTCATCCGCCGGCGTCAAGGCTTTGAGGGTGCTCGCTTGCTGCAAGGGTGTCTCGAACAACGCCAGTCGGATCACGCCATTGCGGTCCAGAAAGGTCTGCGCCAGGCATGAGCACACCGGCCTGCCCACCAGAGTGGCGAGGGGCTCGTCCTCGGGCGCCTGCACCTGGGCCTGCAAGTTGGCCTGGCATCTATCCACGATACGCTCCACGGAGCGGCCTGCCAGCCAGAGCGTGCTGGCGCCGAGCACAGCCAAGAGCACCAGCACGCCCAGCAGCACATTCGACTCCCGGGCTACCGCCCGGATGAAGGCGAGCCTGGCCTGCCAGCCGGTGGTCTGCCCTTCGAAAATGGCTTTGCCCACCGTGCGCCTCACGCCGCGCTGCACGGCCCATCCCACCGCGATACTCAAGACCAGTAACGTCAACAAGACCGCGGGATCACGCATCGGCAGGCGCCAGGACGGGCCCAACGCCTGGTAGGCAGAGGCGGCCACCACCCAGGTGACGATGGCCATGACCCAACCCAGACTACCCTTGGGCCGCTGCATCCATGCCTTGAGTTTTGCCCTTGCTTGTGTATCCATGACAGCCTCCCGCGCCTGGCTAGCGCACAGGGTCTATGGCAACGGTTTCCTGATGTTCGGGTACGCAGACCTGCCATCCGAGTTCGAGGCTGATACGCCGGCGCAAGGTGTCGGCCGCGTGCGGCTCGCCATGGATGACATAGGTCTGGCGAGGCGGTCGGGCGAACCCGCGCAACCACTCCATGATTTCGTCAGCATCGGCATGCGCCGAAAGATTCTCCATCGCGTACACCTGCGCCCTGATGGACACATCTTCGCCATGCACGCGCACGCTGTGCGCGCCGGCGACGATATCGGCGCCGCGTGTACCACCGGCCTGGAAGCCCGAAAACAGGATGCTGTTGCGGGGATTGGGCGCCAGCGCCTTGAGGTGATGCAGTACCCGCCCGCCGGTCGCCATGCCGCTGGCGGCAATGATCACCGCCGGCTCGCGCAGCTGGTCCAGGCGCCGAGACTCATCGACGGTGCGGATGATGTGTGTGCCCCTGCACATCGCAGCGCACTCCGCCGGTGACAGGCGGTGCTCGCCCCTGAACTGCTGGTACAGGACGGTGGCATCGGTCGCCATCGGGCTGTTGAGATAGACCGGAATGTCCGGTATCAGCCCGTCGCGTTTGAGCTTGTACAGGTAGTACATCAGTAGCTGGGCTCGGCCCACGGCGAAGGATGGCACCAAGGTGATGCCATGGCGCAGGAGCGTCTGGTTGATGACCTGGGCCAGGTACTGCTCGGTGGATTCGTCAGGATGCTTGCGATCCCCGTAGGTGGACTCCACCAGCAGTACATCTGCCGTCCTGACCAGTTCGGGCGCGTGCATGATCGGGTCCTGCGGGCGCCCCAGGTCGCCGGAAAACAGCAATCGCTGGCCGTCGGCGGTGATCTGCACGGACGCAGCGCCCAAGATATGCCCGGCCGTACGCAACAGAAGCTCCATGCCCTCGGCAACCACGGTACTGTGGTGCAACTCTACCGGGCGAAACAGCGCCAGTACGCGCTTGGCATCCTGCTCGGTATAGAGCGGGCGCGCCGGTGAGTGCTTGGAATAGCCATGCCGGTTGGCGTGCTCGGCCTGCTCTTCTTGCAACCGGGCGCTGTCGAGCAGCAGGATTTCGGCCAAGGCGCAGGTAGCCGGCGTCGCATAGATCGGCCCGCAATACCCTTCGCGTGCCAACACCGGGAGGTACCCACTGTGATCGAGGTGAGCGTGGGTCAGCACCACGGCATCGAGCGCACGCAGGGGGGCGGGCAAAGGCTCCCAGTTGCGCAGGCGCAACTGCTTGTAGCCCTGGAACAGCCCGCAGTCGATCAGCACGCGGGTGCTGTCGCGGGTCAACAGGAATTTGCTGCCGGTCACGGTGCCGGTACCGCCTAGGAAGGTCAGTTGCATGGCTGCGGCTCCCAGGTCTGGATCACATGGGGATGAACCGCCAGCACACTGCAAGGCGGTCGGCTGACGATGCGTTCAGTGGTATCGCCCAGCAGCTTGTCCAATCCCTTGGGCTGCACGACGCCCATGACCACCACGTCCGTATCCAGCACGGCCACCTGCTCGAGAATGACCTGCACAGGCCCACCTTCCTTGAAAAGCCGACGATCCTGGGGGACGCCTTCGGCATCGGCCAGGGTGTCGAAAGGCTCTTGGAGGGCGCTGCGCATTTCGTCGATCCACGCCTGGGTCACATTCATGTCCGAGGCAAACACCCCCGCCAGGTTGTACGCCGACAGCAGGTGCAGCTGCGCATCGCACTGCAGGGCCAGCGCTTGCGCGGCCTGGACCAGCCCGTGATTGAACAGCGCCTGGGCCTCAGGGGTATCGCTGAAGGCGGTGTCCACGGCAACCATGATGCGTTTGGGCAGCGACACCGCCGCCGTTGGCACGAATAGCACCATTCCCTTGAACCCACGCATCAGCGCGCAGTCCAGCGGCGTGCCGAACAGCCGCGCCAGGGCCGGCAACGCTTCGCTGTCCTTGATGACCATGTCAGGTTGCATTTCGCACAGGTAATCGATGGCCTGGCTGCGAATGTCTTCGGCATGAAGGCTGTCGACCGTCAGCGCGACACCGCTGGCCCGGTGCCGGTCGACCAGCTGCGCGAGGCGCTCGCGGTAGTGGATGAACTGGCGCTTGATATCCACCTCGTTCAGTCGCTCCTCCCGCAGCAGGTGCTCTTCAGTGGGTTCGAACAGCCCCAGTACATGCACGCTGGCACCGCTGACATGGGCCAAGGCAAGCGCCCTGCGCAGGGCTGAGGAATGCGGATCGATGTCGGTAAGCAGCACCAGCAGTTGTCGATACTGACCCATGGCGGACCTCCGGGCTTGCACGGCAGGAGTAGGGATGCAATTGATCTTCGGTAATCAGCCCCCTCGCCGCTTGATGCAGATCAGAAAACCGCTTGTCCCGCATGAACTTGACGATTGTCAGAACCGGACCGGCCCACCGCGGTACAACGGTTCGCAGGGTATCGACCGGATCATCGGAGGCGACATGAACAAGCAACCCGTCAAGCAGCTGGACGTGGAGGAACATTGGGTGGAGCATCTTGCGGATGACGCTGTCGTACTGATCCGCCCACTGCGCGATGAAGATCATGAACGGGACAAGCGCTTTCTCAGCACGATCACCTATGAGTCACGGCGCTTTCGCTTCATCGCCGGGCTCAGCAGCGGCTTGCCCAACCTGGATGCACGGCTGATGCCGGTGGACTACCACCGGTGCATGGCATACGTGGCACTTGCGCATGAGGACGGCCAACTCAGACAGGTCGGCGTGAGCCGCTATGCAGGGATTCCCGGCAGCCACAATTGCGAATGCGCAGTCGCAGTCAGCGAACCATGGCAACGCAAGGGCCTGGGCAGGTTGCTGCTCAAGCACCTGATCGACGCGGCCCGGCGCAATGGCTATCACTGCATGGTGTCCAGGGACCTTGCAAACAACTATGCCATGCACCGACTGACCAAGGCGCTGGGCTTCACCTCACGTTACCTGGGGGGCGATGTCAGCGAGATCCTCCACGAGCTGGATCTCAGAACCTGAAACAAGGCCCTTGCGGGCCTTGGATGTCAGCCTCGGGAGCGCTCCGGCGAGATCACCAGCACGCTGCTATCGAGCCGGTGCAGCACCCGCTCTGCCGTACTGCCAATGAACCAGCCAATACCATGATGGTGATAGCTGCCCATCACCAGCACGTCGGTGTCGTTGTTCTGCATGTACAACGCCAGGCCCTTGGCCGGATCGCCGACGCGCATGTGACGGTGCTCGGCGGCGATACCATTGCGCTCGGCCAGCGCCTGGAACGCCTCGCTCTGGGCTTCGTGAAGGGTCTTGAGCTGGCTCGAGTCGAAGA
The DNA here is from genome assembly GCF_900102675.1 of Pseudomonas guariconensis. Taxonomy (GTDB): domain Bacteria; phylum Pseudomonadota; class Gammaproteobacteria; order Pseudomonadales; family Pseudomonadaceae; genus Aquipseudomonas; species Aquipseudomonas guariconensis. Next base: position 161,804 of record NZ_FMYX01000005.1, on the reverse strand, counting down.
GGAACGAGTGCTCGCGGCCACCACCGGCGTCAACATACATCGAGCCCAGGTCATAGACGTACAGCAGGTCGATCTGGGCGTTGCATTGCAATGCCAGCTTGAGCGCTTCACTGATGATCTGGTCGTTGAGCCCCTCGACCTGATCTTCGGGCCGGGACAGGTCCACCGCCGCCAGTATCTTGCGTGGCAACGCATGACTGGCCTTGTTCACCAGATGCAGGGGGATGCTGGTTTCGCGCAGCAGCTGGATGTCCAGCGAGGTGAACATCGCGCGTACCCACCACGGCTCGTGCTCGAGCGCCTTGATGAGCATGGCGAATTTCTGCTCGCGCAGATGCACCAGGATCTCGTCCAGCGGATTCTGGACCCACACCACCTCGGTGGTGACCGTCACGCCATTGCGCCGCATCGACAGTGCCTGGGTTTCCAGCCACTCACGGTGTTGGCGCACATACCCATCGCGCATGACGGCAAGGGCCTGGTCGTTGACCATCCCCGCGGTGGCAAGCCCTTCGAGATAGTCGAAGGCCACGATGTGCAGGGGCATGCCCTTGGCCTTGGCCAGCGCGGCGGCTCGGTCATAGACCGGCGTGCGACGCATCAAGGGCGACACGATGAGCAAGAGTCGTTGATTGTCCATGACACACCTCTGCGGTTGGGGAAGCGTGCCTCGATCATCTGCTACCGGCGCCTGCCCGACTTGATGTTTATCAACTCGAACGGCTCGGACAAACGGCTGCCACGGCGAACCAAGAACTTGACACGGATCAAAGCTCCAAAGCATTTACGGCGCACGCTAACCCCACAGCCACAGCAATCGTGCAATGCCCCCCTGGCTTCAGGGCCGTCGGCAGGACGCCATCGCACTACGAATCGATACGCAAGTCCTTGCTCACGCGCGCTCTGGAGGTTCCGATGAACGTCTATATCGAGGTAAACGCCGATCAGCACCGCTGGTGTGTCCACATGGACCAATGGCACGTTGGCTTCAGAACGCCGGATGAGGCCGAACAGTTCGTCGAACGACTCACCGCCCGGCTCAACGCCCCCCATTCGCTGGACATGCTCGCCGACAGCCCAATCTGGAACCAGATGGCGGGCAGGCATGCGCAGCTGTCCGCCAAGGCAATGCCATCGCTCGGGCGATGCGTGAAGGGGGCCTGAAATGACCAGTCAGATCAGGGTCCGGGTGCTCGAGCAGCCCATCCCCGCAGCCAAGGCGACCCCCATCCATCTCAAGCCGCTGGCGTCCCCGTGCCAGCAATGCCGGGTCAGCGGGCTGTGCCTGCCGACCGGCCTGCCGGTAAGCGACAGCAGTTGCCTGGGTAGCCTGGTGGGCCCACGCATACGCATCAAGAAAGGCGCTGCGCTGTTCAATGCCAATGCACCGTTGGATACCCTCTACGCCGTGCGTTGCGGCAGTTTCAAGACAAGCCTGAACAATGCCGAAGGCTTGGGTGTGGTGATCAATTTCTGGATGCCAGGCGATGTGCTAGGGCTCGACGCCATTGCCACTGAATTTCATGTGTGTGACGCCATCGCCCTTGAAGACAGCGAAGTCTGCCCTATTCCCTACCGGCGGTTGCAATCGCTGGCTCGAAACTTTCCCGTCCTGCAGCAAAGCCTGAATCGCTTGATGAGCCGGGAAATCGTACGCGAGCACGAACGTGTGCTGATGCTGTGCAACCTCAGTGCCGAGGAGCGGCTTGCCAGTTTCCTGCTGGGCTTGTCCAAGCGCTTCGTCAGCCGGGGCTATTCCGCTCATGGCTTCATGCTACGCATGTCGCGGGAAGACATGGCCTCCTACCTGGGACTGCGCCTGGAAACGATCTGCCGGTCGGTCGCCCGCTTGCGTGCCCTGGGTATCGCCGACTTGCACGGCCGCCTCGTCGAGATTCTGGACATGCCAGCACTGATGGCCCTGGAACAGGGCTGCAGCGATGCCCAGCGTCCTGCCATCACCTAGGACGTTCGCCATTACGTCTTGGACTACCTGAACATGGCTCTGGCCGTTGTCGCACGACACGATATGGATAGGCCTGCGGCAAGGTACAGGTTTAATCCGCCCATCAATGACGACGATGCGTTTCGATCCATTGGAACAGCGCCATACCGGCGAGCATCGCGACAACGAACAACCAAGCCTGCCAATACCCGGCCGGTAGCAGGACCAGCGCCGGCCCAGGGCAGACACCCGCCAGCCCCCATCCGACGCCAAACAGCAGACTGCCCCCGACCAGCCGGCGGTCTACATCGCGCCGGTCTGGCAGTTGCATCTTGCCGCCCAGCACCGCCACGCCATGCCGGCGTGCCCAGGCCATGGGCAGCAGCGCCACACCGATAGCGCCCACCATCACCAATCCCAGGGAGGGATCCCACTGCCCGGCAAGGTCGAGAAACCCCAGCACCTTGGCAGGATTGGCCATACCCGCCAGTAACAACCCCATGCCGAACAGAACCCCTGCGATAAAGCCACTGATACGGGACATGTCAGCTTCCTTGTAGAAGATGTCGAACGACAAAGACCGTGAGAAAGCCCGTTGCCATGAAGCACAGCGTGGCCACCAGTGAACGGGGTGACAGTCGAGAAATACCGCAAACACCATGGCCACTGGTGCAGCCACTGCCATAGCGCGTGCCCAAGCCGACCAGCAGGCCGGCCGTTGCCAGTACCCACGGGGCCGAAGCGAAGTGCGCGGGTGGCAGCGTCGAGAACAGCATCCATAACAACGGCGCCGCCAGCAGGCCCAGGAGAAACGCGAATTTCTCGCCACGCCCCTCAGCCCGACGCTGAAACACCGAGCTGAGCAAACCGCTGATTCCCGCAATGCGTCCGTTGGCGACCACGAACAGGCCGGCCCCCAGCCCAATCAGTGCGCCGCCGGCCAAGGCCGACCAGGGTGTGAAGGCCATCCAATCAATTGTCATCGCATCCTCCGCGAGCGAGTCGAGCCCAATCTCAATTTTAATCCTACAGTTGATGGGCAGTGCCGAACTTCACCTACACAGGAGATGCAAGCATGGGATACGTCACAACCAAAGACGGCGTTGAGATCTTCTACAAGGACTGGGGCCCCCGCGATGCGCAGGTCATCCATTTCCACCATGGCTGGCCGCTCAGTGCCGATGACTGGGATGCCCAGATGCTGTTCTTCCTGGCCCAAGGGTTTCGTGTGGTGGCGCACGACCGCCGCGGCCATGGTCGCTCGAGCCAGGTATGGGATGGCCATGACATGGACCACTATGCCGATGATGTGGCTGCGGTGGTCGATCACCTTGGTACCCATGGCGCCGTTCATATCGGCCACTCCACAGGTGGCGGCGAGGTCGTGCACTATATTGCCCGCCATGGGCAGGATCGCGTGTCCAAGGCGGTCATCATCAGCGCGGTGCCGCCGTTGATGGTCAAGACCGACGCCAACCCAGGCGGCCTGCCCAAATCGGTCTTCGACGACCTGCAGGCCCAACTTGCCGCCAACCGCGCGCAGTTCTACCACGACGTCCCCGCAGGCCCGTTCTACGGCTACAACCGACCGGGCGCGAAGCCTTCGCAAGGCATCATCCTCAACTGGTGGCGCCAGGGCATGATGGGCGGCGCCAAAGCTCACTACGATGGCATCGTTGCGTTCTCGCAAACCGATTTCACCGAAGACCTCAAGCGCATCACCCTTCCCGTTCTGGTGATGCACGGTGACGATGACCAGATCGTGCCCTATGAGAACGCCGGCGTGCTCTCGGCCAAGCTGCTGCAGAACAGTACGCTGAAGCTCTATGCCGGCTACCCTCATGGGATGCCGACCACCCACGCCGAGACGATCAACGCTGACCTGCTGGCCTTTATACGCGGCTAGGCTGGTGCATGTTCCGTTGCGCCCTGTGGGAGCGACTCCACCCGCGAACTTCGGCAACACCGGTGCCAGCGACCGAGTCGCATGCTTCGCGGGTGGATTTCCATCGACAGGTACGGGGTGGCCCGAAGCCCGGCCATGCACCTTGAAGCCTCAGCACAGAAAGCCCTGAAGCGTCAGCGCATTGCTCAATGCCGCACCCGACGCGGTGTTGTCGAATATGCACCAGGTAGGTATCCCGGCTGCACGGCTACGCTGCAACTGTTCGGCCAAGCTTTGCAGGTAGGCCGTGGGATATTCGCTGTGGTAGATCCGCGGCTCACCATGAAGGCGCCAATAGACCAGCCCTGGCCAACCACCAGGGCGGGCATCGGTCTCAAAGCGTGAGGGATTGGCGGCTACTTGCGCGATCTGCAGGTCGATCAACAGCGGCTGTGCCAACTGCCAGCTAACGTGCCTGGGCTCGAGCGCTATCGATCCGCTGTACCGCTCACGCAAGGCTTCGAAGAAACGTCCGGCACTGCCAACGTCGTACCTCAGCGAGGGCGGCAATTGCACCAACAAGCAACCCAAGCGGCTGCCTAATTGCCCGCATTGCCCCAGGAACTCATCGAGGACCTCAGTGCATCCTTGCAGGCGCAGGTCATGAGTGATGATCTTGGGAAGTTTCACCGCGAAGCGAAAGTCTTCCGGCACGGACGATGCCCAGCGTGCGTATGTGCCAGGCCGGTGGGGGCGATAGAACGAGCTGTTGATTTCCACTGCGTTCAATCGCGCGGCGTATCGCTGCAGGTGGCTGCCAGACTGCACGAACTCATCGGCGTACTCGCGTGGCAAGCTCCAACCCGCACACCCCAGATGAATCATTCCTACCTTCCTGTATTAGACCTCGCTGCAAGGCCGGACCGCCCCACTTGCGCCTCCGCGCCTTGGACGGCCAACTGCCTGGCATGGCCCACCCCCCACATCAAGGCCCGAGTCATGGTCTCGCCGGGGCGCTGGTCGTATATCTGTTCACACACCACATTGCCGTCCGCGTCGTAGACACCGATGAACAGCTGTGTCGCCCCGGTGCGCGACAAGCGCGTCTGCACCTCGAGGCAGGTGCCATCGTCGAGGGTCTGCTCATGGGTTTGATGATGCAGGATCGGATCGCACCATTGTCGGTACGTCTCGCCTCTCTTTTTCATGGGATGCCCCTTGCTGTGTTGTCTTACATAGAGCACCGGGTTTGCCCAACCGATCGAAATCAATTCGCGGCACCGGACAGCCGGCTTGGCCGATCCTGTCGTTCATAGCAAGCGCCTTGAAGTAAAGGGTAAACTGGTGCCCGTTCGCCCCCACTTATCACCCAGGAAAAGACAGTGCCCCACTCTTCTGACGGGCGAACACGCTCGGCTAAATGCCGCGATGCGTGATGAAGACACCCAGCAGCTGATGGATATCGCTGCTTTCACCCCCCGCAGACAGCCCGTGCTTCGTCGAGTGCCGTGTGAGCAAGGCTCGTGCTCTGCCACTCGATGGGTAACATGCCGGCCGAATCTGCAAGTGGTCGGCACGCTCAACAAAGCCGCACGGAGTAGTGCAAACGCAAAAAGGGCGATCCTTTCGGATCGCCCTTTTCGGTGCCCGGAAACCCGGGGCTTTTGTTTGGTAGGCACAATTGGACTCGAACCAACGACCCCCACCATGTCAAGGTGGTGCTCTAACCAACTGAGCTATGTGCCTGTCGATGAGGGCGCATTCTACGCGCTCCAAAATCGCTGTCAACTGTTTTTTTCACGCTAACTCACTGAATCTTAAAAATATTTACCTGACCCGAAGCGACGGGGGGAGTAAAGGATTTTCAACGGACGACTAGCGGGTGTTTATTATTATTGATAGCATCGGTACATTCGTTAAAAATATAAAACACGAGGTTCCCCGAGCATGGCCAATACCCCCTACCCCCAGTCCTACTACGCCGCCTCGGCCAACCCGGTGCCGCCACGTCCGGCGCTGCAGGGTGAGGTGGAGACTGACATCTGCATCATCGGCGCCGGTTACACCGGCCTGTCCAGCGCCCTGTTCCTGCTGGAAAACGGCTTCAAAGTGAGCATCGTCGAGGCGGCCAAAGTGGGCTTCGGCGCATCGGGCCGCAACGGCGGCCAGATCGTCAACAGCTACAGCCGTGACATCGACGTGATCGAGCGCACCGTCGGCCCCAAGCAGGCGCAACTGCTGGGTCAGATGGCCTTCGAAGGCGGACGCATCATCCGTGAGCGCGTGGCCAAGTACAACATCCAGTGCGACCTGAAGGACGGCGGCGTGTTCGCTGCACTGAGCGCCAAGCAGATGGGCCACCTGGAGTCGCAAAAGCGTCTGTGGGAGCGTTTCGGCCACACCCAGCTGGAGCTGATGGACCAGAAGCGCATCCGCGAAGTGGTCGCCTGCGACAACTATGTCGGCGGCATGCTGGACATGAGCGGTGGCCACATTCACCCGCTTAACCTGGCCTTGGGCGAAGCTGCCGCGGTCGAGTCGCTGGGTGGCGTGATTTATGAACAGACCCCGGCCGTGCGCATCGAGCGCGGTGCCAACCCGGTCGTGCACACCCCGCAAGGCAAGGTGCGCGCCAAGTTCATCATCGTTGCCGGTAACGCCTACCTGGGTAACCTGGTACCGGAGCTGGCGGCCAAGTCCATGCCATGCGGCACCCAGGTGATCACCACCGAGCCGCTGGGCGAGGAACTGGCCCGCACCCTGCTGCCGCAGGACTACTGCGTCGAGGACTGCAACTACCTGCTCGACTACTACCGCCTGACCAGCGACAAGCGTCTGATCTTCGGTGGTGGCGTGGTCTACGGTGCTCGCGACCCGGCCAACATCGAGGCAATCATCCGTCCGAAGATGCTCAAGGCCTTCCCGCAGCTCAAGGACGTGAAGATCGACTTCGCCTGGACCGGCAACTTCCTGCTGACCCTGTCGCGCCTGCCACAGGTGGGTCGTATCGGCGACAACATCTACTACTCCCAGGGCTGCTCCGGTCACGGCGTGACCTACACCCACCTGGCGGGCAAGGTACTGGCCGAAGCCCTGCGTGGCCAGGCCGAGCGCTTCGACGCCTTTGCCGGTCTGCCGCACTACCCGTTCCCGGGTGGTCAGCTGCTGCGCGTACCGTTCAGCGCCCTGGGCGCCTGGTACTACAGCCTGCGCGACCGTCTGGGCATCTAAGACGAGCCGGGGGCGACGAAAGCGTCGCCCCAGGTATGGTCGACCCAATCGCGGGCCAAGTCCGCTCCTGGCTGCAGGAGCGGGTTTGGCCCGCGATTGCATTACTGGCCCAGGCTGCGGACCGCCTGCTTCGCCGCGATTTCCTGGCCTGCCCGGGCCAGCTCGTCGGCGGCCTGCAGCCAACGCTGACGGTCCACCTGAGCCGGCAGCTGTTTCGGTGGCTGCACCAGCACAGCCCAACTTCCCGTCTTCGCCCACGCAGCCTCGAAATCATCGAACGCCATCAACAGGCGACGCTGCATCCCCGAACGCAACAGCACCCGCCCTTTGTAGCTGTCATAGCCAATCAGCACCGCATAGCGTGGCTCACTCCAAAAGGCCGAGCCTTCTTCGTAACGCACTAGCACCGGGTTGCCTGCCGCCACTTGGGTCAGCAAGGCCTCAAGGCGCTTGTCCAGTGGGTAGACGACCATGCCGTATTCACGCGCTACCTTGGGAATGCCGGCGCCCAGCGCGTCGGCGCCCTGTGGCAGGTTAAGGGGTTTATCAAGCAAACCCGGCGTGATGACCACGCCCTGTTGCGACAGCAGTGCCGCCAGTGCCATGGCCCCGCTGTGATTGGCCTTGCCGCGATAGAACGGCACGCTGCTGATCTCGACCCGCTGTGCCTGGCCCTTCGCCACAGGCGATGGACCACTGGCGCAACCGGCCAGGCTGGCCACGACCAGGCACGCGGCCAGCAGCCGGCGCGATGAAGTGAAGGTTTCTTGCAACATGGGCACTCGCTTGTTCCGTCGCCAGGCAGGCAGCGCCCGGCCCTGGGCTCCGATCATAGGCTGGGTGCGTGTTTGGGTATAGCCCGTCACCGGCTTGGAACGAAACGGCCCAAGGGAATAGACCTTCGGTCAATGGAACGCACCGCCCGGCGGGCTAGACTAAAGCAGTGTCTGGAAGGCGAGCCCCGTGCGCGCCTGAGAGAAGGAGGCACACATGAGCCTGACAATGGCGATACTGATGCTGGTGGGGATGTGGGTGAGCGTCGCCGCCGCCATGCTGTGGGGGGTGTTGCGCATCGTGCGCAGGCATTCCCACCATCACCTGCCACCGCAAACGTTGCCCAAACCACAGCCGGCGCGTCGTGCGCGGCGGCACGCAGGGGCGCACTGACATTCAACCCAGCCTGCCGACGCGGCCCACATACGATAGACCGCTCCCCTACCCGTCAGCCCCCGAATCCAGAAAAAGCGAAGGGGGCGCACTGCGCCCCCTCCTTTGTGCTTCGAGCGATCAGCCCTCGGCAGCTTCGCGCTTGAGCCGAGCTCGGCGCGCCATGATGTTGAGCACTTCGATCGCAGTCGAGAACGCCATTGCGGCGTACACGTAGCCTTTTGGCACATGGGCACCGAAGCCCTCGGCGATCAGGGTCATGCCGATCATGATCAGGAAGCCCAGTGCCAGCATCACCACGGTCGGGTTGTCGTTGATGAACTTGGCCAGCGGGTCGGCAGCTACCAGCATCACGACCACGGCGCTGATCACGGCGATGATCATGATCGGCAAGTGCTCGGTCATGCCTACAGCGGTAATGATGCTATCGATCGAGAAGACGATGTCGAGCATCAGGATCTGGCCGATCGCAGCGGCAAAGCCCAGGGTTACGGTGGATCCAGCCTTGGCTTCTTCCTTGGCGCCATGCGGATCGACGTTCTCGTGGATCTCTTTGGTGGCTTTCCATAGCAGGAACAGGCCACCGGCGATGAGGATCATGTCCTTCCAAGAGAAGCTGTGGCCGAACACATCGATCACAGGTTCGGTCAACTGGACGATCCAGGCCACGGTCGAGAGCAACGCCAAGCGCATGATCAGCGCCATGCTGATACCGATACGCCGCGCCTTGGAGCGGTAGGCCTCAGGCAGTTTGTTGGTCAGGATGGAAATGAAGATCAGGTTGTCGATGCCCAGCACGATTTCCATGGCCACCAGCGTGGCCAGGGCGACCCAGGCAGCGGGGCTTGCAGCGAGTTCCAGCAAATATTCCATGATTTAGTCCTGCATCGGGTCCGGGTCAGATGTCTTGGGTGTCGCTTTTTTCTTCAGCGGCCTTGGGCTTGGCGCCCTCCGAGCCGATGGCCTCGCTCAGGGCCTGTTGGGCAGCTTCGTTGGTCTTGTCGATCGCCTGCTTGGCCGACTCGGCGGCCTGATCGAGCATCTGCTGGGCGGACTTCTCGGCCTGGTCGCAGCCAGCCAGGCTGAACAGGGCCAAGGCCAGCACCAAGGGCGTACCGATGGATTTGAGTTGCAACATGGGAATCCTCGCTTTTCCAATTTCCGGCGCTGCATGCAGCGCCTTATGGGTGGGCATTCTAGAGAACGCCATACATCAGGAAAATTCGTATTTTTAGCGGTTATACTTCGGTTTTTACGAATCGGGAAAGTGTCGGATGCTCAATTATCGCCAGCTGCACTACTTCTGGGTGGTGGCCAAGACCGGCAGCATCGCCCGCGCAAGCGAGCAACTGAACCTGACGCCCCAGACCATCAGCGGGCAGATCAGCCTGTTCGAACAAGCCTACGGGCTGGAGCTGTTCCAGCGTGTCGGCAGGCAGTTGGAGCTGACCGAGACTGGCCGCCAGGCACTGGGCTATGCCGAACAGATGTTCCAGATCGGCGGTGAACTGGAAGCCCTGCTGCGCGCAGGGCCTCAGGAACAGATCCTGTTTCGCGTCGGTGTCGCCGACGTCGTTCCCAAATCCATCGTCTATCGACTGCTGGCCCCGACCATGGAGTTGGACAACGTCCTGCGCATCAACTGCCGCGAAGACAAACTCGAACGCCTGCTGGCCGACCTTGCCATCCAGCGCCTTGATGTAGTGATCTCCGACAGCCCGATGCCCAGCCACCTGGATATCAAGGGCTACAGCCAGAAACTGGGCGAGTGCGGCCTGAGTTTCTTCGCCACCCCGGCGCTGGCGCGCCAGCATGCCCTGCCCTTCCCGACCTGCCTGGACGACGCACCGCTGTTGATCCCGGGCCAGGAAACCGTGGTCCGCAGCCGGTTGCTGCGCTGGTTGGCCGAACAGCAGCTGCATCCACGGATCATCGGCGAATTCGATGACAGCGCCTTGATGCAGGCCTTCGGGCAGTCCGGTAGCGGGATTTTCGTGGCGCCCAGCGTGATCGCCGAAGAAGTGTGCCGTCAGTATGGCGTCGAGCTGATCGGGCAGACCGAGGCGGTGAACGAGTCGTTCTATGCCATTTCGGTGGAACGCAAGGTCACCCATCCAGGGATCGTGGCGATTACCGAGGGGGCGCGCCGGGATCTGTTTCATTGGTGATCCACGCTGCGGGAAATACGGATTAGTCAGCAGGAAATGTAGCTCGTGGCTATATGCGAAGCGACCCGAACGTCCGAGCTCAGACCAGGCCGGCAAAGCTCTGTGTTAGAGTTGCCGGTTTTACAAAAACGAGATTCCGCTGCACATGACCCCTGTCCTTCGTCTCATCAACCGCACCGGTCTGGTGACGCAGATCTGCATCGGCCTGGTGGCCGGCATCACCCTCGCTCTGCTCGCCCCGGCCGTGGCCCGTGACCTGGCCTTTCTAGGCAAAGTGTTCGTCAGCGCGCTGAAAGCCGTGGCACCGGTACTGGTGTTCATCCTGGTCATGGCGTCGATCGCCAATCACCGTCACGGCCAGGAAACCCACATCAGACCGATCCTCTGGCTGTACCTGCTGGGCACCTTCGCCGCCGCGGTCGTGGCCGTGGTCGCCAGCATGGCGTTCCCGTCCAACTTGGTGCTCAGCACCGGCGATGCCTCGCTCACCGCTCCCGGCGGCATCAGCGAAGTGCTGCAAGGCCTGCTGTTGAGCGCCGTCGACAACCCGGTCAATGCGCTGCTCAACGCCAACTTCATCGGCATTCTGACGTGGGCCATCGGCCTGGGCGTCGCCATCCGCCATGCTGGGCAGACCACCCGCACCGTGGTCGAAGACCTGTCCAACGGCGTGACCCTGATCGTACGCGTGGTCATCCGTTTCGCCCCCCTGGGGATCTTCGGCCTGGTCGCCTCGACGCTGGCCCAGTCCGGCCTAGACGCTCTGCTTGGTTACTTGCACCTACTGATGGTACTGATCGGTTGCATGCTGTTCGTGGCATTGGTGGTCAACCCGCTGATCGTGTTCTGGAAGATCCGTCGCAACCCGTACCCACTGGTATTCATGTGCCTGCGCGAAAGCGGCATCACGGCGTTCTTCACCCGCAGCTCGGCGGCCAACATTCCGGTCAACTTGGCGCTGTCGGAAAAGCTCGGACTGCATGAGGACACCTATTCGGTATCGATCCCGCTGGGCGCGACCATCAACATGGCGGGCGCAGCAATCACCATCACCGTGCTGACCCTGGCCGCCGTACACACCCTGGGCATTACGGTGGACCTGCCGACCGCCGTGCTGCTCAGTGTCGTGGCGGCCGTGTGTGCCTGTGGCGCTTCGGGCGTGGCCGGTGGCTCGCTGCTGCTGATTCCGCTGGCCTGCAGTCTGTTCGGGATCCCCAGCGAGATCGCCATGCAAGTGGTGGCGGTCGGCTTCATCATCGGCGTATTGCAGGACTCGGCCGAGACCGCGCTCAACTCCTCGACCGACGTGCTGTTCACTGCAGCGGCTTGCCTGGGGCAGGAGCGCCGCAACGCCTGAGGTACAGCCCGCTCCGGCAACCGGAGCGGGTTTTCCCCGCAGTATTGTCTGATTGATTAAGCCTGCCGCATTACCTAGGCTAGTGGCCTTTTCCTCGCAATGAGACAGGGCCATGTCAGAACACGAAACCGCAGGCGAAGGCCGTTTCAACAGCATCGAAATCCGTGTGCTCGGTTCTCTGATCGAAAAACAAGCCACCAGCCCGGAAACCTACCCGCTGACCCTTAACGCCCTGGTGCTGGCCTGTAACCAGAAGACCAGCCGTGAACCGGTGATGAACCTCTCCGCCGGCCAGGTCGGCCAGGCCCTGCGTGCCCTCGAAGGGCAAGAAATGACCCGTCTGCAGATGGGCAGCCGCGCCGATCGTTGGGAGCACCGGGTGGACAAGGCACTGGAGTTGGTGCCGGCTCAATTGGTGCTGATGGGGCTGATGTTCCTGCGCGGACCGCAGACCCTCAACGAACTGCTGACCCGCAGTAATCGCCTCCATGACTTTGAAGACGTCGAGCAGATCCAGCACCAGCTCGAGCGTCTGGTCTCACGCGGCCTGGCGCTGCACCTGCCACGCCAGCCCGGCCAACGCGAAGACCGCTACACCCACGCCCTTGGCGACCCGGCGCAGATCGAGGAGATCCTCGCCGCACGCCAGCAAGGCGCCGAGCGCAGCAATAGCGGCACCAGTGTGTCGGATGAGCGGATCGAGGCTCTGGAAGCCCGGGTCGCAGCGCTTGAGGCGCGCCTTGCCGCACTGGAGGGCTGACCTTAGGGCTGATCGGCGTCAGGAAAGTTGCGGCAACTCTTACGCTCGGCCAGCTCTTGGTCGGTGGGACGCTGGTCGACAAAGACCGTGCGCCCGTCGGCATAGATCTCCAGATAGCCCCAGTGCAGGTCCTGCTCCTTCTGTCCGGGCTTGGGTGGCTCTAGCCACCAGGGTTCGCGGCTGATCAGGGTCATGAGTGTGATTCCCGAGGGTGTCTGCAATAAATCATAGACACCTTCAGGTTTGGCTTTGACAACGCGCAAAAGCATTCACGGGTAAACCCGTCCCCAGAAGTACGGCGCAGAACCAGAGACCAGCGCTATACCTGTGGGGGCGGGTTTACCCGCGAAGAGGGTGGTGCAGGCTTATGCCGGCGCCGAGGTGCGGATCAGGTGGTCGAAGGCTGCCAACGAAGCCTTGGCCCCTTCACCCACGGCGATGACGATCTGCTTGTACGGCACCGTGGTCACATCACCTGCAGCGAACACGCCGGGGATATTGGTCTGCCCCTTGGCGTCGACGATGATCTCGCCACGTGGCGACAGCTCGACCGTGCCCTTGAGCCAGTCGGTGTTCGGCAGCAGGCCAATTTGCACGAAGATACCTTCGAGCGCCAGGTCGTGCAGCTCATCGCTGTTGCGATCCTTGTAGCGCAAGCCCGTGACCTTCTCGCCATTGCCCAGCACTTCGGTGGTCAGGGCGCTGGTGATGACCTTAACGTTCGGCAGGCTGTGCAGCTTGCGTTGCAACACGGCATCGGCACGCAATTGGCTGTCGAACTCGATCAACGTCACTTGTGCGACGATACCGGCCAGGTCAATGGCCGCTTCCACGCCGGAATTGCCTCCGCCGATCACAGCCACACGCTTGCCCTTGAACAGCGGGCCATCACAGTGCGGGCAGTAGGCTACGCCACGGGCGCGGTATTCCTGCTCGCCAGGGACGTTCATTTCGCGCCAGCGGGCGCCGGTGGCGAGAATCACGGTCTTGGCCTTGAGCGAAGCGCCGCCGGCCAGGCGAACTTCGTGCAGCGCGCCATTGACGCCTGGGATCAACGCTTCGCCGCGTTGCAGGTTCATGATGTCCACATCGTACTGCTTGACGTGTTCTTCCAGCGCCCTGGCCAGTTTCGGTCCTTCGGTTTCCTGGACCGAAATGAAGTTCTCGATCGCCAGGGTGTCGAGTACCTGGCCACCGAAACGCTCGGCAGCAACGCCTGTACGAATGCCTTTGCGCGCGGCGTAGATGGCTGCCGAAGCGCCAGCGGGACCACCGCCGACCACCAGCACATCGAAGGCATCCTTGGCGTTGATCTTCTCGGCCTCACGGGCTCCGGCATTGGTGTCGATCTTGCCGAGGATTTCCTCCAGGCCCATGCGGCCCTGGCCGAAGACTTCGCCGTTGAGGTAGATGCTCGGCACCGCCATGATCTTGCGCGACTCGACCTCTTCCTGGAACAGCGCACCGTCGATAGCCACATGGCGCACATTGGGGTTGAGCACAGCCATCAAGTTCAGGGCCTGGACCACATCCGGGCAGTTCTGGCACGACAGCGAGAAATAGGTTTCAAAGGTGAACTCACCTTCCAGGGCCTGGATCTGCTCGATCACTTCGGCGCTGGCCTTGGACGGGTGACCGCCTACCTGCAACAGCGCGAGTACCAGAGAAGTGAATTCGTGGCCCATGGGGATGCCGGCGAAACGCAGGCTGATGTCAGCCCCCGGACGATTGAGCGAGAACGAGGGACGCCGGGCGTCGGAGCCGTCCTCGCGCAGGGTAATGAGGTTCGACAGGCTGGCGATTTCCACCAGCAGGTCATGCAATTCGCGGGATTTCGCGCCGTCGTCGAGGGAAGCAACGATCTCGATCGGCTGGGTGACCCGCTCCAGGTAGGTTTTCAGTTGCGATTTAAGCGTGGCGTCCAACATACGGGCGATTCCTTTTTTCAAAACTTGGATACAAAAACGCCCAGGCGAGGTCGCCCGGGCGTTTTTACGGGGCGGTGGCTACTTCAGCTTTGGCGACTGGCTACCGCCCGCGACTTACACATCGGCTTAGATCTTGCCGACCAGGTCCAGCGATGGCGCCAGGGTGGCTTCGCCTTCTTTCCACTTGGCCGGGCAAACTTCACCTGGGTGGGCGGCGACGTACTGGGCAGCCTTGACCTTGCGCAGCAGCTCGCTGGCATCGCGGCCTACACCGCCGTCGTTGATTTCGACGATCTTGATCTGACCTTCCGGGTTGATCACGAAAGTACCGCGATCCGCCAGACCGGCTTCTTCGATCAGCACGTCGAAGTTACGGGCGATGACGTGGGTCGGGTCACCGATCAGCGGGTACTGGATCTTGCCGATGGTTTCCGAGGTGTCGTGCCAGGCTTTGTGAGTGAAGTGGGTGTCGGTGGACACGCCGTAGATTTCCACGCCCAGCTTCTGGAACTCGGCGTAGTTGTCAGCAAGGTCACCCAGCTCGGTCGGGCAAACGAAGGTGAAGTCAGCTGGGTAGAAGAACACGACGGACCACTTGCCTTTGAGGTCGGCTTCGCTGACCTGGACGAATTCGCCCTTGTGGTAGGCAGTCGCGTTGAACGGTTTGACCTGGCTGTTGATGATAGGCATGGAGACGCTCCTTCATGGGTTGAAATCAGTTGACGGAGAGAATCCTAACCGCAGGCTCCGATAAAGGCTCATTGGCAAACCTCATGCTTGTGATTGGTTTTGGCTATAAGTCGCCAATCCCAATAGATGCTTTGATTCCTAAGACGCGTCGGCCTGTACACACGCCGATGCCTCGAGCCTCCCGCTGGGACCGGCGCTATAGTCCAGCCAGCACTGTTGATCACCCGCCTCCCCCCAAATGACCTTGAGCCGGCCTCGCTGCGCATCGCCACGCACATGCAGGCGGCTGCCCTGGCCGACCATCCCTCGCTCACTACCCGCTTCATCCAGTACCAATGCACCGAAGGGCAATGCCTGTCCGCTCACCTTGAGCGCGTGCAGCATCAGTGGATGACCACTACGGGTTGGATAGTGCAACCAACTTGCCGCGCCTGACCGCGGCACTACCGACTGGCCAGTGAGTTGCAGCTCGACATCCTTGGACATGCCTTTGGGGTCGAGCTCCACCGTGTTCAGGCCATACGGCAGCAATGCTGGTACCACCGCGAACCCACGCTCATCCAGGCGTATCTGAGGATGCTGGCGAAGCCGCGCCGCGCTCGCACCCGGTGCATGGACAATCGCAAAGCTTTCCCCAAGCGGCGGGGCCATGGACAAGCCCCCCGGATGGGCAACCAGAGCCCCTTGGGCGCCCATTGAGGCTTGGTGATGAGTGTGCCGATTGGCGAACGAGGCGTTCAGCTCGCCAAACGAACCACGGTGCAGCAGATGGGCATCCAGCCCTGCCCCGCCCCGCGTCCCTTCCTGACGCACTGCAGCCAGCCCATACCCCCATTGCCCACGCTCCCCAGCCGTTGCACGCAAGCGCACATTCGAACGGCCCTGCCCCTGAGCCCCCCATGTCATCCCACTGCTCAACGAAGCACGACGCCGCTCCCCAAGCGGCAGGCTGACCGTGAGCGTGAATGTGTCGAGCGCCTGGCCAGAAGGTCGCCGCTCACGGTCGAACCGCATCCCATAGTTGAGTTTCCCCAGATGGTTGTTGTAGCCCAGGCTGTAACTGCTTTGGCGTTCTGCGCCCTGCCCCCAACCCGCCATCAGCGTCAGACGACCACCTTGCGAGCCCAACGGCCGGTTGGAGACCAGGCCTGGCGTAGCGGCCCCGGTCGCGTAGTAACGCGCGTGATAGTCGAGCGTGGCGTTACCACCGACGATCTGCACGGTCTGGGAGCGCTGGCTGCGTTTGGCGGCCGACAAGTCCATTGGTGCGAAGCTGCTATTGAGCAGTTCAATCTGGACATTGCGGCTACCGCCGGCATCCACGATGAGCCGTCCCTCGGGGCTAATGGTTGGGCCAGGCTCGAAGTAGGTCGAGACCCGGCTTACGGTTGGGGCGCAGTTGGTCAAGCGCAGCTGGAAGGACGTTTGCCCGGCCACCTGTCCAGGCCGAGACAGCAAGGTCGCATTGACGTCAGGCAGACTGACCGGCAAGTTGCCATTACCGCCATTGACGATGCAGGTCGGCGCAAGCACTTGACCACTGATGCTGATTTCGCCGTGATCCGCCTGCGCGATACCAGCATAGAGAAGCGCGCTGCCGCAGGCTGCGCACAAGGCTTTATAGAGTGTTTTCATGATCACCTTCTGATTGCTGATTGACAGCCATGCAAGTGTCAGGCTGCTGTCCGGTTGCCGGACGTGGGTGCAGTATCAGGAAGGTCTCAAGAACAATATGTCGGATGACTTACCAGCCAGGCAGGTGAAATTCACGGCAGGCAAGTAAGAATCATGGCCCCGTTGCAGCGAGGCCATGAAGGAGCTGACAAGGCGGGATCAACGTGTCGCGGTGCGCATGGTCACGAACTCTTCGGCAGCGGTCGGGTGCACGCCAATGGTTTCGTCGAACTGCTGCTTGGTCGCGCCAGCCTTCAGGGCCACACCCAGGCCCTGGATGATTTCCCCGGCATCCGGCCCGACCATGTGGCAGCCCAAGACCTTGTCGGTCTCAGCGTCGACGACCAGCTTCATCAAGGTCTTTTCCTGGATGTCCGTCAGGGTCAGTTTCATGGCGCGGAAGCGGCTTTCGAAGATCTGAACCTTGTGCCCGGCTTCCAGCGCCTGCTCCTCGGTCAGGCCCACGGTGCCGATCGGCGGCTGGCTGAACACGGCAGTGGGGATGTTCTGATAGTCCACCGGGCGGTACTGCTCGGGCTTGAACAGACGACGAGCCACTGCCATGCCTTCGGCCAAGGCCACCGGTGTGAGCTGGACGCGACCGATCACATCACCGATGGCGATGATCGAGGGTTCGGTGGTCTGGTACTGATCGTCCACCCGGATAAAGCCGCGGTCATCGAGCTCGACACCAGTGTTTTCCAGCCCCAGATTGTCCAGCATCGGACGCCGCCCGGTTGCATAGAACACACAATCGGCGACCAGCTCGCGGCCATCTTTGAGGGTTGCCTTGAGGCTGCCATCGGCCTGCTGGTCGATACGCTGGATATCGGCGTTGAATTGAAGATCCAGACCGCGCTTTTGCAGTTCTTCCTTGAGGTGGATACGCACCGAGCCATCGAAGCCGCGCAGGAACAGGTCACCGCGGTACAACAGCGTGGTATCGGCGCCCAGGCCCTGGAAGATGCCAGCGAACTCGACGGCGATGTAGCCGCCACCGACCACCAGTACACGACGCGGCAGTTCTTTGAGGTAGAACGCCTCGTTGGAGGTGATCGCCAGCTCCTTGCCCGGAATATCCGGCACCTGTGGCCAGCCGCCAGTGGCGATGAGAATGTGTTCGGCGCTGTAGCGCTGGCCTTCGACTTCGACTTCGTGGGCACCGGTGATACGGGCATGCCCTTGCAGCAGGGTCACGCCGCTGTTGACCAGCAGGTTGCGGTAGATGCCGTTGAGGCGCTCGATCTCACGGTTCTTGTTGGCGATCAAGGTGCCCCAGTCGAAATGCCCTTCCTCCAGCGTCCAGCCAAAACCGGCGGCCTGCTCCAGCTCGTCGGCCACATGGGCGCCATACACCAGCAGTTTTTTTGGCACGCAACCGACGTTGACACAGGTGCCGCCCAGGTAACGGCTTTCGGCCACCGCCACCTTGGCACCGAAGCCTGCGGCGAAACGCGCCGCGCGTACACCGCCGGAACCGGCGCCAATCACGAACAGATCAAAATCGTAGGCCATGTATTCAGTCTCCTTGGCTGGCGACCAGCATAACGCCGTTACCCGCCGGGAACAAAAAAGCCACCCCGAGGGTGGCTTTCGTACCAACAGTGGCGAATCAGTACGCCTTGCCGGTCTTGTAGTAATTCTCGAAGCAGAAATTGGTCGCCTCGATGTAGCCTTCGGCGCCACCGCAGTCGAAACGCTTGCCCTTGAACTTGTAGGCCAGTACGCAGCCATCCTGGGCCTGCTTCATCAGCGCGTCGGTGATCTGGATCTCGCCGCCTTTGCCGGGTTCGGTGTTCTGGATGATGTCGAAGATATCCGGAGTCAGGATATAGCGGCCGATGATCGCCAGGTTCGACGGGGCGTCTTCCGGCTTGGGCTTCTCGACCATGTTGGTCACCCGATAGATGTCATCGCGGATCATGTCGCCAGCGATCACGCCGTACTTGTTGGTTTCCTGCGGATCGACTTCCTGGATGGCGACGATCGAGCAACGGAACTGGTTGTACAGCTTGACCATCTGGGTAAGGATGCCGTCGCCTTCCGGGTTGACGCACAGGTCGTCTGCCAGCACCACGGCGAACGGCTCGTCGCCGATCAGTGGACGACCCGTGAGAATGGCGTGACCCAGGCCTTTCATCTCGGTCTGACGGGTGTAGGAGAAGGAGCACTCATCCAGCAAACGACGGATGCCGACCAGGTATTTTTCCTTGTCGGTGCCTTTGATCTGGTTTTCCAGCTCGTAGCTGATGTCGAAGTGGTCTTCCAGGGCGCGCTTGCCGCGACCGGTGACGATGGAGATCTCGCTCAGACCTGCATCCAACGCCTCTTCGACGCCATACTGGATCAGTGGCTTGTTGACCACCGGCAGCATTTCCTTGGGCATGGCTTTGGTAGCAGGCAGGAAGCGGGTGCCGTAGCCGGCTGCCGGGAACAAGCATTTTTTGATCATATACATCCTTAAACAAAGGCTGGGCCTGTGGAGTTCGGCGCAGTCTAATCAGGCGGCGGTCACCTTACAATGCCCCGCCCCTGGCCGACCGATGCCATGATAGAGATAACCCAGTGTAGATAGTTCCGATGGATCGTAAATATTGCGGCCATCGAACAGCACTGGCATGCGCATCAACCCCCGCACACGGCGGAAATCCGGCTGGCGGAACAGCTTCCATTCAGTCACCAGCACCAACGCGTCCGCGCCTTCGACACAGACGTAGGGATCCTGCGTAAGGCGCAGCTGGCCGCTGGCCGTCGCGTGCCGGTAGCGCTCGGCGACCCCCGCCGTCGCTGCCGGGTCGCAGGCCTGGACATGCGCGCCTGCCGCCAACAGCGCCTCGAGCAGCACCAGGCTGGGCGCATCGCGCACATCATCGGTACCGGGCTTGAAGGCCAACCCCCAGATCGCTACGGTGCGCCCCCGTACAAAGCCACCGAAGTGCTGATGCAGCGCCTCGAACAACACGGTCTTCTGCACCTCGTTGCGCGCCTGCACTGCCTGCAGGATGGCAGGCTGGTATCCGGCCTGCTCGGCGCTATGGATCAGTGCACGCACGTCCTTGGGGAAGCACGAGCCGCCATAGCCGCAGCCGGCATAGATGAAGTGACTGCCGATACGCGTATCGCTGCCGATGCCGCGACGTACCTGCTCGATGTCCACGTCCAGGTGCGTGCAAAGCCCGGCCAGTTCGTTGATGAAAGAGATACGCGTGGCAAGGAAGGCATTGGCCGCATATTTGCTGAACTCGGCCGCACGCGGCGACATCAGCAACACGCGCTCGCGGTTGCGCACGAACGGCCTGTAGAGGCGCTGCAGGCACTGGCTGGCCTGTTCGCTGTCGCTGCCGATGATGACACGGTCCGGTCGCATGAAGTCCTCGACGGCGCTGCCTTCCTTGAGAAATTCAGGATTGCTCGCCACCTGCACGGCGAACCGCGCACCGCGCTCGCGCAAGCCATTGGCGATGTGTCGAGCGACCCGCTCGGCCGTGCCCACCGGGACGGTCGACTTGTTCACCACCAGACACGCGCGAGAAAGATGGCGTGCGAGGCTGTCGGCAACTGCCAACACGTGTCCAAGGTCAGCAGAGCCGTCCTCCAGACTGGGCGTACCGACCGCGATGAACACTACCTCGGCGCGCACCAGAGCGTGGCTCCAATGGTCGCTGAAACTCAACGACCCATTCTCCAGCCCGGCCTGTAGCAGCGCTTGCAGGCCGGGTTCGTAGATCGGGCATTGGCCCTGACGCAGTTGCGCCAGGCGCACCTGGTCACGCTCCAGACACACCACGTGGTTGCCCATTTCGGCGAAACAGGCTGCCGTGACCAGCCCCACATACCCCGCCCCGATCACACAGAGTTCCATGGCCGCACCCTTGTCGAAGAGTGCGGCCATTGCACACCAGGCACCGTTGCAGGGCAGTGACAGCACAGGGTCACGCGTGTGACAAGAGCCGCCGTCAGCCTCCGGTGCCCTGCCCGATCAACACGCCATCGACTTTTTGCCCATATAGGTTCACGCCATCGTTGGCATGGAACTTCAGCCGGGTCTTCTCGATGGAGCCTTCCACCAGCCGAGGATCCTGTGGCCGCTCATGGCGGTTGATCCAGGCTGCCACGTCCCAGGCCTGCTGATCGCTCAGGCTGCCGGGGCGGCCTAGGGGCATGTTGTGCTTGATGAACGAAGCGGCCGTATTGATCCGGTGCATGCCGGCCCCCCAGTTGTAGGAATCGCGCCCCCACAACGGTGGCATCACATACTCGCCTGCCACTTTCTGCCCCTGGCCCTGGTCACCGTGGCAGATCGCACATTGCTCGCCGTAGACCTGCTCGCCACGCTTGAAGTCATAGCCGCCAGCCGGTGGCGCTACTTCGGGATAACCGCGCCCCGGTGTTTCCACACCCGTAGGCGCCTGGGTCGACAGCCAGTAGGCGTAGACGCTGAGGGCTGTCATCTGTGGGCTGTCGGCCGCCGGCGGCGTGCCGTTCATGCTGAACTGGAAACAGCCTTGGATACGCTCGGCAAAAGTGTTGACCTTGTCGTTCTTCTTGCGATACGCCGGATACATCGGATACGCACCCCACAGCGGCGCGGAATACGCCAGGCGCCCTTGGTCCAGGTGGCAGTTACTGCAGTTCATGCCGTTGCCGACCGCTTCAGGCATCAGCCGGCGCGTGTCGACGAATAGCGCGTGGCCTTCACGGACCATCTTGCCAAAGGCGTTGTCCGGCAGATCAGTTTCGGACGGCGGGGTGAACATCGCAGGCGCGTGGCTGCCTGGAACCTTGAGCTGGGACTGATCTTCCATCGCGATAGGTGCAGCCTGGGCGCTGCCCAAGGCCAACAGCAACAGGCTCGGGATCATCGGCTTCATGGCTTGGCCTCCTGACGGACGGGCTGGGCGAAGAACGCGGCGATGGCCTTGACCTCCTCCTCGGTCATGGCCTTGGCCACGCCGACCATCAATTGGTTGGGGTCGTTGCTGCGACTACCGTCGCGCCAGGCGTTGAGCTGTGCGGTCAAGTAGCCTGCCGGTTGTCCGGCCAGCGGCGGGAAGTGCTCGCCGACACCAACGCCACCAGGCCCATGGCATTGCACGCAACCGGGTATCTGCCGGCTCCAATCGCCATACAGGGCCAGGCGGGACACTGGATCATTGGCGATCTGCTGGCGGCGAAAGTCGGGGGCCGGGTCGGCCGGCAAGCTGGCCAGGTAGGTGCTGACGGCGGTGATTTCGTCTTCGTCCAACGCCTTGGCGAGCGGCTCCATGACCGCTTGCTTGCGACTACCACTGCGAAAATCGGCCAGTTGTTTGCTCAGATAACTCGCTGGCAGGCCGGCCAGGTGCGGAAAGCCTGCGGCGGCGATGCCTTTGCCATCCGGTCCGTGGCAGCCCAGGCAAGCCATGGCGGCGGGGTTGTGCCCACCTTGGGTGAAGATCTTCTGGCCATCGACGGCATGCGCCGAAGGCCAGGCCAGGATCAGCAAACTGCCGATCACGACGCGACTCAACGGTGTGTTCACGGGACGCTCCATTTCCTTGTTATAAGCTTAGGCTTAAACGATATAAGCCCATGAAGAGTAGGCCTATCCCCGGATACCGACAACGATCACCGGGCAAGAAAATGGCATTGCGCCTGCTAACTGCTCATTTGCTGAGCTGGATCAAGTTCCGGAGATGCACTGGGTCGCAGCGGTGCGCACATCGCCCAGGCGCAGCGGGAAATTGTTCAGCCGCTCGTGAAGTTTGATGCTGCTGCCACTGCCACGTTTGTCGATGTCCACCAGGGCAGCAGGACCGACGCTTGTCGGCACTTTTTGTGGAACGATCAAGCGCAGGCCCTCGCCACGCGCCTCTTCGACCAGTGGGTCACGGCTATCTGCCAGTTTGCTCTTGACGCAATCGGCGTATTGGCGCGGCGTCTTGCCGGAGATGACATCCAAGGTTTCGCGCGATTGCTCCAGCTCCGAAACACTGACACAGCCGCCCAATGCCAACAGCATCGCGGGCACCAACCACTTCATTCGCATTACCCCTTCCTTCATCGAGAAACGCTTCGACCACTGTCGGGCTGATTTGCTCCCTGCTTTGGCAGATTTATCTTGGGCCCGACCATCTCGCGCGCAAGTCTACCCTGACATCGTGGTATCGTTCATGTTTGCAGAACCAAACCTTGCGGAGCACCTCATGAAATTCGTACACCAGCGCGAGCACCTGAACGAGGACGACGTGGTCGTCATCGAGTGCTCCCAGCGCTGCAACATCCGCCTGATGAATGACGCCAACTTCCGCAGCTTCAAGAACGGCGGCCGGCACACCTACCACGGTGGCCACTTCATCAAGTTCCCAGCCAAGATCACCGTACCCAGCACCGGCTTCTGGAATATCACCATCGACACCGTGAGCCCGCGCCCGATCTCGGTGACACGCAAGCCGACCTTCACCCACAAGATCAAGATCATCCGCCGCTCGTCGTCCAAACTCGTCTAAGGCCCGTCATGACTCAAACCATCAAATACGTGATCAAGTACAAGCTCGACGGCGAGCGCCGTTGGGACTTTGCCCTGATGCCTGACGCCTCCCATGAGCAGGCGCTCGAAGCGCTGCGCAAGATCCACGGCGACGATGCCGAGAAGATCAGCGACATTCAAGTCAGCAAGGCCCTGTAAACCCGCCCCACCGTCATCAAGGAGCAGCGCATGAGCACCTGGCCCGACCGTCGTATCCTCGACCTACTGGGCATCCAGTTGCCCATACTCCAAGCGCCCATGGCCGGTGCCAGCGGCTCGCCCATGGCCATTGCCGTCGGCAATGCCGGCGGGCTGGGCGCCCTGCCCTGTGCCATGCTCACCGCCGAGCAGCTCCACGGCGAAGTACAAGCCTTTCGTGCCAGTTGCCAGGGGCCACTGAATCTCAATTTCTTCTGCCATCAGCCGCCAATGCCTGACCCGGTGCGCGACGCGCGCTGGAAACAAGCGCTCAAGCCCTATTACGACGAGGTCGGGGCGGATTTCGAGGCGCCGACGCCGGTATCCAACCGGGCGCCATTCGACGAGCAGAGTTGCCAGTGGGTGGAGCAATTGCGTCCTGAGGTGGTGAGCTTTCATTTCGGCCTGCCCCAGGTCGAACTGCTGCAACGAGTGAAGGCCAGCGGTGCCAAGGTATTGTCTAGCGCCACCACGGTGGAAGAAGCCCTCTGGCTGGAGGCCAATGGCTGCGATGCGATCATCGCCATGGGCTACGAGGCCGGCGGGCATCGAGGCATGTTCCTGAGCGACGACATCACCAGCCAGATCGGTACCTTCGCGTTGGTGCCCCAAGTGGTGGATGCCGTGCGCATCCCGGTGATCGCGGCAGGCGGCATCGGTGATCATCGCGGACTGGTCGCCGCCCTGGCACTGGGCGCTTCGGCGGTGCAAATCGGCACCGCTTACCTGTTCTGCCCCGAAGCCAAGGTATCAGCAGCCCATCGCCATGCGCTGGACAACGCGCCGGCCAGCGATACAGCCCTGACCAACCTGTTCACCGGACGTCCAGCGCGAGGCATCAACAACCGTATCATGCGCGAGCTGGGGCCGATGAGCCCGCTGGCGCCGCGCTTCCCACTCGCCGGCGGCGCCTTGATGCCGCTCAGGGCGATCCGTGACCCACAGGGCAACAGCGATTTCAGCAACCTGTGGGCCGGCCAGGCACTGCGCCTGGGTCGGCACCGCTCGGCCAGCGAGCTGACCTTAGAGATCGCCAACAAAGCGCTGGAGCAGCTCGGGCGCTGAACTGCCCCCTGATTGACGCCATCGCGAGGCAAAGCCCGCTCCTGCATCGTGCCTCTTCCTGTCCGGCGGCCTATCGCTATATAGTCAGCACCATAACGATACCCCCAAGGAGCCCCTCTGCATGCTCATCCGCCTGTCCACCTTGGCCGCTGGCGTCCTGGCCGGCCTGATTACGCTCAATAGCGCCTGGGCTGATGAAGTCCAAGTGGCCGTCGCAGCCAACTTCACCGCGCCCCTCCAGGCCATCGCCAAGGATTTCGAGAAAGACACCGGCCACAAGCTGGTGGTCGCCTCCGGCGCCACCGGCCAGTTCTATGCACAGATCAAGAATGGCGCCCCCTTTGACGTCTTCCTCGCCGCCGACGACAGCACGCCGGCCAAGCTCGAGCAGGAAAAGGCCATTGTCCCCGGCTCGCGCTTCACCTATGCCATCGGCACCCTGGCTCTGTGGTCGGCCAAACCTGGATATGTGGATGACAAAGGCGAGATCCTCAAGCAGAACACCTTTCAGCACCTGGCCATCGCTAACCCCAAGACCGCCCCCTATGGCCTGGCCGCCACCCAAGTGCTGGACAAGCTCAATTTGACCGAAACCACCCAGGCCAAGCTGGTCGAGGGCCAGAACATCACCCAGGCCTTCCAGTTCGTCTCCACAGGCAATGCCGAGCTCGGCTTCGTCGCCCTGTCGCAGATCTACAAGGATGGCAAGTTGCAGAGCGGCTCGGCCTGGATCGTGCCGGCGCCGTTGCACGAGCCGATCCGCCAGGACGCGGTGATTCTCGAAAAGGGCAAGGACAACCCGGCCGCCAAGGCCCTGTTCGATTACCTCAAGGGCCCGAAAGCGGCTGCGGTGATCAAGTCCTACGGGTATGACCTCTGATGCCACTGGACGCCAGCGACCTGGGTGCGATCTGGCTGACCATCAAACTGGCCAGCCTGACCACCTTGATCCTGTTGGTGCTGGGCACGCCCATCGCCTGGTGGCTGGCGCGGACACGCTCATGGCTGCGTGGTCCTATCGGTGCGGTGGTGGCCCTGCCGCTGGTACTGCCGCCCACGGTGATCGGCTTCTATCTACTGATCGCCCTCGGCCCGCACGGCTGGCTAGGCCAGGCTACCCAGGCATTGGGGTTGGGCAGCGTGGTATTCAGCTTCAGCGGGTTGGTGATCGGCTCAGTGGTGTATTCCATGCCCTTCGTGGTCCAGCCGCTGCAAAATGCCTTCGCCGCCATCGGCCAGCGTCCGCTGGAAGTTGCCGCGACCTTGCGCGCCAGCCCCTGGGACACCTTCGTCCATGTGGTATTGCCGCTCGCCCGGCCCGGTTTTGTCACCGCCAGTGTCCTTGGTTTCGCCCACACTGTCGGTGAGTTCGGCGTGGTCTTGATGATCGGCGGCAACATCCCCGACAAGACCCGCGTGGTCTCGGTGCAGATCTTCGATCATGTCGAGGCCATGGCCTATCCGCAGGCGCATTGGCTGGCAGGCGTCATGCTGGTGTTTTCCTTCCTGGTGCTACTGATGCTCTATGCAGGTCGCCGTGCAAGAGCAGGCTGGAGCTGAGATGCCTTCGTCGATCCTGGCGCGCCTGGACCTGGCGCGCGGCGAGTTCAACCTGAACGTCGACCTGAATCTGCCTGGACGCGGCGTCAGTGCCCTGTTCGGCCATTCAGGCTCGGGCAAGACATCCTGCCTGCGCTGTTTGGCGGGCCTCGAGCGCGCCCAGCACGCCTACATCGAAGTCAACGGCGAAGTCTGGGAAGACAGCGCCAAAGGCTATTTCCTGGCACCGCACAAACGAGCGGTGGGTTACGTGTTCCAGGAGGCCAGCTTATTCCCTCATCTATCGGTGCGCGGCAATCTGGAGTTCGGCTGGCGACGCGTCCCCAGCGCCAACCGCAAGGTCAGCCTGGCTCATGCCTGCGAGCTGCTGGGCATCGCTGCTCTGCTCGAGCGCCGTCCCGCGACCCTCTCAGGAGGCGAGGCTCAACGGGTCGGCATCGCCCGCGCCCTACTCAGCAGCCCACGCCTGCTGCTGATGGACGAGCCGCTGGCCGCCCTGGACGCTGCGCGCAAACGCGAGATCCTGCCGTACCTGGAGCGTTTGCACGATGAACTGGAGATCCCCGTGGTGTACGTCAGTCATGCCCAGGATGAAGTGGCGCGCCTGGCCGACCATCTTGTGCTACTGGAACAGGGCCAGGCACTGGCCAGCGGCCCGATCAGCGAAACCCTGGCAAGGCTCGACCTGCCCTTGGCTCAAGGCGAGGATGCCGGTGTAGTGCTCGACGGAATGGTCGCCGGTCATGACCCGCACTATGGGCTGTTCGATCTGCGCCTGATGGGCGACTGCGCGCCCACACTGCGCATCGCCCATCCCGCCTTGGTGATCGGCAGCACCTTGAGGCTCAAGGTACAGGCACGCGATGTCAGCCTGGCGCTGGCCGCCGACAGCACCTCAAGCATTCTCAACCGCCTGCCTGTCCAGGTCGTTCAATGCCGCGCTGCCGACAATCCGGCCCATGTACTGGTGAGCCTGGACGCGGCGGGCAATGCCCTGCTGGCGCGTATCACCCGCTATTCGGCGGACCAGCTTGAGTTGCACCCCGGGCAGACACTGTGGGCTCAGATCAAGTCGGTGGCGCTGCTGGGCTGAGCATTGACCGGACAGCCGTTGTCCATTGTCCTGTGACTGGTCGATGGACATTGCCCCATGCTCGATTGCCCACTGCCCCAAGCCCTGCACTATGTCGATGACAGCCAACCGGGGCTGACTCGGCGTCGCTGGCGCGACCGCTTTCACTACTTCGACACCGATGGCAAACGCATACGCGACGCCCAGACGCTGGCCCGCATCGCCGCCCTGGCGATCCCGCCAGCCTATACCGCCGTCTGGATCTGCCCCGATCCCCAGGGCCATTTGCAAGCCACCGGGCGCGACGCCCGAGGACGCAAGCAGTATCGCTACCACGCCCAATGGCGTGAACTGCGCGACCAGCACAAGTACGATCGCATGCTGGCCTTTGCCCAAGCGTTGCCCAGGCTGCGCCGGCAACTGGATAGCCATCTGGCGCGACCCGGCCTGGACCGAGAAAAAGTCATGGCCCTGGTGGTCAGCCTGCTCGACACCACGCTGATCCGAATCGGCAACCGCCAGTACCTGCGGGAAAACAATTCCTACGGCCTGACCACCTTGCGCAACCGGCATGTACAGGTCCAAGGCAGTACCGTGCGCTTTCAGTTTCGCGGCAAACGGGGCGTCGAACACGATGTCAGCCTGCGCGACCGACGCCTGGCGCGGCTGATCAAGCGCTGCCTGGAGCTTCCGGGACAGACCTTGTTCCAGTACTTGGACGAACAGGGCCAGCGACATGCCGTGGGTTCGAGCGAGGTCAATCAGTTCCTGCAGCAGCTAACGGGTGCTGACTTCACCGCCAAGGACTACCGCACTTGGGCTGGCAGCGCACTTGCCCTGGACCTGTTGCGCCCCCTGGCCTGGCAACCGGAAAGCGAGGCCCGCCGCCAGGTTGCCGCTATCGTCCGGCAGGTGGCCACGCGCCTGGGCAATACACCTGCGGTGTGTCGACGCTGCTATATCCACCCGGCGGTGCTGGAGCATTATCAGCTCGGCCGACTGGCCACCTTGCCCAAAGCCAGGGCGCGCCAAGGCCTGGAGGCGGAGGAAGCCGCCTTACTTCGCTTCCTGCAATTACTAGGGGATTAATCGGTGATTACTCGCTTCTATTTGCGCTATCAAACAGAGAAATTTCCCATCTGGGCGTAAGCCCCCTATCCTTGCCAGCGAGCACCTTCGCTGATCGGCCGCCTTGGTCGTTTCGGCACCTGCGACTAAAGACAGATAACAGAATTTATCTGCGCGGGAATTACTCTTCGCGGAAAGCGTCTTTAATGAGAAGGAAGAGGGACACGCTCCCGCCGCCGCGGTAAATGGCCGCGCGGATTTCATCATTACCAAGGAGAACTACATGCTGATACTCACCCGCAAGGTTGGCGAAAGCATCGTCATCGACGATGACATCAAAGTAACCATTCTGGGAGTCAAAGGGATGCAAGTGAGGATCGGCATCGATGCGCCAAAGGATGTACAGGTTCATCGTGAAGAGATCTTCAAGCGTATCCAGGCCGGCAACCCTGCTCCGGAGAAGAACGACGACCAGCACTGAACAACCTTGCTTCAAGTCGCACGGACGCGCTTGACCGTTCAGCCCGCTCACGCGGGCGGCCACGCCTCAGGTGTCTAGCAGTTCCCGCACCTTGGCGATCATCCTGTCCATGTCGAAGGGTTTGTCGAAAACCGCAACGAACAACTCGGGGCAAATGCGTCCCTGGTTGGCCTGTGCGCCGCTCATGAGAATCACTGGCAGGTCAGGTAGCTGCAGTTCATCGCGGATCGCCTTGACCAGTTCCTCGCCGTTGAGCAGCGGCATCATGTAGTCGGTGATCACCAACTCTACCCGTTTTTCCTTGAGCGCCTCCAAAGCCTTGCGGCCATTGCTCGCCTTCTCCACCAGAAAGCCTTCATCCTCCAACGCGAATCCGAGGATATCGGCTATCAGGTATTCATCGTCGACGATCAGGATCGTGTTCATCGTCCTATTCCATCAGTCGCTCCCCTGGGGCACGGGCGTGCCGCTCAACACGCCGCATGCACCTTCGAAGGCCTTGCGCAAAACAATTCCCTGAGGACCGATGCACAGCTCGTGCAGCGCCGGGTCATGATGGCTATCGCGCACCTTGAGCACCGAGACCATGCGCCGCAGCTGCGAATCCAGTTCGACGAAACGCATCAAGAGCAGGTTGTCGACGAGGCTCGAAAGATCTGGCGCTGGTGCAGTGATCTCCGAGCCGAAGATATCGCGCATCTCCCAGGTCAGCAGCACGCTGACGTCACGGGCACGCAACTCGCCGGTCAGGGCACGGAAGAAGGCATTGAGCCGGGCAGGGTCGAACGCCAGGCGACTGAACGCGCCCAGGCTGTCGATCACCACCCGCTGGGCGCCCAGTGTCTCGACACGCTCGAGCAAGTATCCGCCAAGCTGGTCCAATAGCCCTTCGGTGGTGGTTTGCCAACAGAACGCCAGGCTGCCTTCGCGTTCACGCTTGGCGAGGTCATGCCCCAGCGCAGCGGCCTTCAGGCGCAGCCGGGCCGGTGTTTCGTAGAAGCCAAAGTGCAGGCCCGGGGCCTGGGGAGTGCAGGGCCCGAGGAACGCCAGGCCTAACGATGTCTTGCCGATCCCCGAAGGCCCCATGACCAGGCTGACCGAGCCCTTGGCCACACCACCGCCGAGCATTTCGTCCAACGTGGCGATACCGGTACCGACCCGCGTCAGCGTATCGCTTCCCGTCTGGCTGGGGTGGCTGTATAGCGCTTCCAGGCGAGGAAACACCTGCAGACCGGCCTGGTCGATCAGGCACTCATGCAGCCCGGAAAGTGCGCCACTGCCACGCGTCTTGCGCAACTGGACCTGGCGCACCGCCCGGCTGCCTAGCAGTTGTTCGCCCAACTCGATCACCCCATCGACCATGGTGTGCTCTGGACTGCCCTCTTGCAGTCGGGCGCTGGTCAACAACAGCACGGTACATCCGGCAAAGGCGGCGTGCCCCTGCAGTTCGGAGACGAACTTCTTGGTATCGAGGCTGGTTTCCGCACGGACCCGAGCGTTGAGCAGCCCATCGACGATGAGCAGGCTGGCCTGCTGACGAGCGATCTCCTGGCGTAACAACCTGACCACCGCATCGAGCCCTTCCTGCTCCAAGGTATCGAAGGCACTGACGAACTGGATTGGGTCGCCGACCAGCGCAGGATCGAAGAAGTCCAGCGTCGACAAGTATTGAAACAACCTCTCGTGGGACTCGCTGAGCAAGGTCGCCACCAACACGCGACCGCCGCTGCGCACATGATTGCATGCCAGCTGGTTGGCCAGAATGGTCTTGCCCGCACCCGGCGGTCCCTGGACGATATAGGAGGCCCCGGCGATCAGGCCGCCTTTGAGGAGCACGTCCAGTCCATCGATGCCTGTCGCCAATCGCTTGAGTGATTCTGCCATGGTGGTTACTCATTGAGACCCAGGGTCGGTGACGTCCGGGCATGCGGGCAGGTACAGACTCATGCAGGTACCCTCGCCTAACCGGCTGTCCACGCAGATAGCACCGTTGCACTGCCTGGCAAAGCCATAGACCTGGCTCAGTCCCAGACCAGTGCCCCGGCCGAAGGGCTTGGTGGTGAAAAAAGGCTCGAAGATTCGCGGCAGCACCTTCGGATCGATGCCTTGGCCTGTGTCCTGCACATCGAACCGCACAAAACGTCCCCGCAGCCCCTCCACCTCGCCGGACAGCTCGACACAGGTGACGGCAAGACGAATGCGTCCCTCGCCGTCAATGGCATCACGGGCATTGAGCAACAGGTTGAGCAAGACCATCTGCAGTTGCCCCGCGTCCGCTTCAATCGATGGCAGGTCCGGCTGCAGGTATTCCTCAAGCACGATGCCTTGGGTCAGTCCATGCTGCAGAAGACCACGCGTGGCCTCGATCAGTTCAGCGGGGGCGATACGCGCCGCGGTCAATTGGCGATGACGGGCGAACGTCAGCAGTTGCCGGGTCAATTGCGTGCCCCGTTCCCCGGCATCGACAACGTGTTCAAGCAGCCGGCGGATACGCTGCAAATCATCGCTACTCATGGCGAGCCGGGCGGCCCCGAGAATGATGGTCAACAGGTTGTTGAAGTCATGGGCCAGGCCACCGGTGAGTTGCCCCAGGGCCTCGAGTTTCTGGGCTTGGAATAGCTGGGCGCGGATGGCATCCAATTGCAGGGCCGACTCACGTCGGTCGGTGATGTCCCGGGTAACTTTGGCCAGTCCGATGACCTGCCCCGTTTCGTCCCTTACCACATCCAGTGCTGCCAGGGCCCAGAATTGCGTGCCGTCCTTGCGCACGCGCCAGCCTTCATCCTGAGCCACACCCTGTTCCAAAGCCTGGTGCAACAAATGCTCCGGACGGCCTTCGGCCCGGTCCTGGTCGGTGAAGAACAGCGAAAAATGCTGGCCGATCACTTCCTCGGCACGGTAGCCCTTGATACGTTCGGCGCCTGGGTTCCAGGACACCACCGTGCCCGACAGGTCGAGCATATAGATGGCATAGTCCACCACCGATTGAACCAGCTGCTCATAACGGTTGGGCGGCATTTGCGGCTGATCGGAACGCTCATTGGAAACCATGCAGACTCCGCAGGCACTACCAGGGCCATCCACTGAGCGTAGTCAAAAGACCGGCACCCATGTAAGCCACAGACAAGCCTGGACGCGTCATGGTTCCCGTTCGGCCAGCAAAGAGTTGCAACGCGTTGGGCCTGAGCACGGACTTGCAAGGCTCAATGACAGCAAGATAGCCCTTGGCCTATAGTGCTCCGGCCTTTGCAAAGCCAGGAACGAAGATGCTCGTCAATTTGCGCATGCAGCGCCTGCAAGATGATCTCCAACGCACCGCCAACGAATTGGAAGTTGTCTGCCGCGGGCTTTCCGGACACGCCCGGTACCTTCGCCATCGTGTGCACGGACACGATGCCCAGGCAATGGATGGCCATACCCAGGGCCTGAAATCCTCTGCCTGCACGCTGCGTCAGATCGCCCACGCATTAACCCCCTGAAACGGCAGGTGCGGTTGACTTGTCTATAACGGTGGGTTATAAAGCGCGCTTGATTGTCAGGCCCTTCTGCCTTGAAGCGCGCCGGTCGTGACGACCCTTTCAAGCGTGCGAGTGTGGTGGAATTGGTATACACAGCAGACTTAAAATCTGTCGGCGTGAGCCTTGCGGGTTCGAGTCCCGCCACTCGCACCATCTCCTTCTGAAAAGGCGCCCTTGCGGCGCCTTTTTCATGCCCAGCAAAACGTGTACCGACTGCTACAGTGGAACATGTCCCCGCTCACTGGAATGCCACCATGCGCTACTCCCTCTTCGATGGTCAACGCGACATCATCATCCTGCTCGCCCGCGTATTGCTGATGATCCTTTTCATCTTGTCCGGTTGGAGCAAACTGACCGGCTTTGAAGGCACGGTCAATTACATGAGCTCCCTCGGAGCCCCTGCGCCCATGCTCGCGGCGGCCATTGCAGTGATCATGGAGTTCGCCGTTGGCATCCTGCTGATCCTGGGCTTCTATACGCGCCCGCTGGCCTTCCTGTTCGCGTTGTTCGTTCTGGGCACTGCATTGATCGGGCATCCATACTGGAACATGGTCGACCCGGAGCGCAGCGCCAACATGACCCAGTTCCTTAAAAACATGAGCATCGTCGGCGGGCTGTTACTACTGGCGGTGAGCGGCGCAGGACGCTTCTCCCTGGACCGTCGCTGACGGCCACAACACTGGCACGACGACTCAATCGTCGATGTCGTCGTGCCAGGCGGGATGCTCCTCGTCATCGAAGTCATCCCGAAGCTCTTCATCTTCCTCGGCTTCGTCCAGTACTCCATGAGCGTCGGCTTCCGGATCGACATCCTCCTCCAGAAACTCGTGGTCGAGCAGATGATCGTGCTCGGGTTCGTGCAGGTCGTCTTCGTCGTGCATGGCTGGGCTCCCAAGGTCAAAACAGGCCTGTATAGGCCGATCAACAGTCGCGGTCAATTGTTGACAGCTTAACGCTGGCTTAACCGCTCAACCGCTAGTCTCCAATCTCTCCCTTCAAACGTTCTTGCCCGCCACCTTGGCGGGCTTTTTTTGCCCATTCGGTCTCCCGGCGCAATCTTTGTGGGAACCATATGCCCTGCTTCGATGCTCGCAACTATGTGGACCTGTGTTTCATCAAGGAGAACCCGCATGACTGTGAACATCGACAACCTGATCATCACCACGCCTGCCCCTAAATCAGAAACCAACCCCGTGGCCCTGGAAGTCACCGGTGCCGTTGCCCTGGCTACGTTGAGTGAGTTTGTCGCGCGATTGCCCGATGGTTCCATTCGCCTGAACGCCCCTACCAAGGGCGCGGCCAGCAAAAGCACACACCGTACCCGTTGCGAATGGAAGGAACCTGTCTATTGGGGCTTGGGCAGCGCCGCTACCCACCGTAACCACCAAACGTTCACGCTGCAGAAGGTCAACTCGTTACAAAAAGTGGTGATTTCACAACTGCACGTAAAGGACGATGACAGCCCACCCATCAAAGTGTTCTGGAACAAAGGCAAGCTCACTTACGGCTTTCGCTCCGAATTCAACCAGGCAACCGCACCCACGACCACCTTTCTGACCGAGGTGCCGCTGGGAGCACCGTTCGAGATCATCATCGAAGTTTCATCCAGCGGCGTAGTCATCCTCAGCGCAACCTGCAATGGCCGTACAGGCCGCTCTCCAGCACTTCAGTTGGCGAGCACATGGAACGCAAGGAACTTTAACTTCCATGGCGGCGTGTACAACCAGATTGACTTTACCGACTCAACGCCCGCTGAAGACGGCTCGGTTTGCGTGATCAGTCGCCTTGAACTGACCCATTTTTGAGAGTCATCGACAGTCTGTGAACAGGCGCTTCACGAATTTCTGACAATCGACTGGGCACACTGAAACCGCTTCGTACGTTCTTTCAACCCGCCTTCCTGGCGGGTTTTTCTTTTTCTGATCCATCGCGCGACCACGCCTAAAACGCGACCTGCGTCACACCCTTTCGCTTCGTATGGAACTTTTCAGAAACGTTTTGCTCCTTTTCCGCAGGGCACCTGCGAAGCAGGCCTATTGACAGCATTGAATGTGCTGTGCATGTGGGTAATCTACACCCCTTGTTGAATCTTCTTCGAAGAATGGACTCCATGAAGCCTCTACCTCTTTTAACTGTTTCGGCGGGCCTGCTCGCCATGCTTCCTCTGTGGACGAACGCACAGCAGAACAGCCCTGCATGGGAACTGGAGCCGACCTCGTTTCTGGGTATCGATCTTCAGGGCGACTTCCTCAATCAAGTTGCTCCCTGCCCCGCCGATGTTGCCAGGCCAGACAAACCCTGCCGGGTCGCTACCGCCGACCCGAACCGCTTCGAGGTCCGAGGCTTGCCATACCTGCCCATTTCCCCAGGCTACGAGCTGGTCGCCACGTTGGCAGGTGGCCGGGTGCAGGAACTGGTCTTCAGTGGCAATGCCAATAGCTTGAATCTGGTAACGGACCTGCTGACCGAGCAATTCGGCCAACCCACAAAGCAGGATAGCCATTGGATCAAGATGACTTCCGGGGCCTCCTATTTGGCCGAAGTGCTTTCGTGGCAAGGCGAAAAAGTGTCGATCAATTTCCAGCGTCAGGAAAAAGACCTCGGCAAATATGCGGTGACCTTCTCCACCCTGCCCACAAAGGTGGTCAGCACCGACGAGACACCAGCCGACGCGCCCACAACTGACGTATCCAAACTTTGAACCCGATGCCGTGACATCGCCACATGGGTGGCGAGGGTGGTGCGCGTTAGTAGCCACCAATGCATTGGTAACCACTGGGGAGTCTGTCACACCCTTGTCACGCAACGTGATCATTATCGATCGAGCCAAAGGGACTTGGCCCCGTCTACCGAAACCCCGGCGCAGTGCCGGGGTTTTGCATTGGTGCACAATGCTGTGACTTAGGGCATCAATCCAGACACTCTCGTGCCGCTGTGCGCAGCTTATCGGTCGACAGGAAACTGCCTTTGTAGAACGTTGCGCGGCTTCCCTCATGGTACTTGACGATCTCAAGCACATCATCGGAAGTCACTGCGCTGGGCGCTGTGATGCGGTAACCATTGGAGATGGATTTTTGAGTGGTGAGCGGCGCCATGGCCTGCCATTTTGGCAGAACGCATGCTGCGTATACCTCGGGGGTTTTGCGGGTTAGCTTGGTGCCAGTTGGCTGACCTGGCGATGCGCACCCAGCCAGCGTAACGAGCACGGCGGAACAAACGAGGACAGGAAGTCGATACATTTACGATAGATCCCTAGTGACTAAGGGATTCTAGCAATCAACATCGAAAGGACACCAATCCACGAAGGTAGCACAGCACGACTAGCGGATTTCCAAGGGGATGGTTTGAACGCGCGCTTTCACGATTTCTTCACAAAGCTGACTGTAAAGTCAACTTTGTTCATGTTGGGACATTCAGCCCGCTCCGGCGGGCCTTTTTTCTAGCATTCCGTCACCCACTGGCCCTACAATCCTACGCAGTTGAAGGATCAGCACCCGTCACAGAGAGCCCGCCATGGAGCGGGCTTTTTGTTGCCTTACGATCAGCTGACAGGCCTAGATCATCTGAAGGCGATACCGACCAGCCTCAGTGGCCACATCCTCCCCTTCATCACTAATCAAATAACCTCCACACATCATTTCCGTAGTGGAGAATCAGACTAACCCGCACCTGGGTAGAGCTTCGCCTGCTCCGGATCCAACATCTCAATCTCTCCGATTCGGTAGCGCCAAACGCAGCCAGGGCCGCATCCAACTCTCGGGAGCGCCTTCCATTCGACGCCCCGAGCACATTACAACGCGGCATGCAGCACGCAGGTAACGGCACCGTAGATAGATGAGCAAGCCACGGGCGACACACAGTAGCGGCTTTATCAGAATTGTCTGATTAAGCTGAGGGCGGACACAGCATAACTTAGACGATTCATTCATCGAGCCAATATACAACGCTTAATAACCAAGCAAGCTTTGTAACCTGCTACGCCGCCTAGAGTACGCCATACAACCTAGTTCATCAGCCCAGCGCTGAAGAACGCTTTACCTTCGCTTAAAAACCGAGCACCTAGCATTTAATTGAAAACACCCTGAGAGGTTTGGCAAATAATGAAGTTCCTCAGACTCTTGGCCACTTGGGCCTTACTAATAATTGCACCACCGCCTTCATTTGCAGCCTGCAACTTTTTTGAAGGGCACTCGCAAAAACAAATATCGATAAGTATTCCTTCAAGCCTATCCATCCCCAGGGACGCAGCAAACAACACCATTATCTATGAGTCCCCACCGCAAACCTTCTATGGAAACGCCTCATACACATGTTCCACTACATTCACAACAGGAATAAAAAACAATGTAGGAAGCGATTCCGCAA
This sequence comes from Pseudomonas guariconensis, assembly GCF_900102675.1. Lineage (GTDB taxonomy): Bacteria > Pseudomonadota > Gammaproteobacteria > Pseudomonadales > Pseudomonadaceae > Aquipseudomonas > Aquipseudomonas guariconensis. Next base: position 125,164 of record NZ_FMYX01000005.1, on the reverse strand, counting down.
CGACATCCTATTTCCCGATTGGTAATACAGGACTGTCCTGGCAATGGATATACCAAGGCTCACCCTATATAGGATTCGGCGGCGGAAGCACTAGGAATCCGGGCGGATATGGATTCAACACCACAACAAATGCCCTACGCATCATTAAAACAGGCAGTATATCACCAGGCGCAACCATACCGGCCGGAACCCTGGGTTTTATTCAGGTCGAGTCAGCAACTGTAAGGCCCCTGGCAATGATTACTGATAAAAGCTCATCCATCATACTCCAATCATGCGAGACACCGAACATTGCTGTAGATATGGGCGAACACAATCTAAGCACTTTCTCGAGCAACGGAAACTCCACCCCGCCCAAAAAATTTTATATAAAACTCAATAATTGCCCAAGCGGGATCCAGAAAGTCAACTACAGCTTATCCGCCACTGCAGATTCCCCGGCGGTGAATAGCGCACTCGGCATTATAAAGCTAAATAACAGCTCTACCGCCAAAGGCATTGCCCTTCAATTACTAGACGATCACTACACCCCCATACAACTAGACACAACCTATGTGTTTAACGAATATTCAAGCGACGGCGGAAGCTTTTCCTTACCTTTGAATGCAAAATATATCCGTACACTACCGAATGCTGATGCTGGTCAATATGATAAAGGGATGAGCGCCGGCTCCGCCAACAGCGAGGTCACATTCATTATGAACTACTTGTGATCACTGCCTGGGACGAAACACCAACAGCAAACATCACGCCAAGGGCTGAGCAGTTGCTCGGGGTTCTACGGCTTAAGCGTCAGACTTCGGGCACATAAAGACATCCTAGTTCCCGCCCTCGTGCATCAACCAAGGGGAGCGCCATGGACTTTTGCGACCTACAAGCCGCGCTGTTAGTGCGTCGCAATCAGAAAAAGGCTCGCGACTTCTATGCGGCAGACGAAATCTGGAACAAGGCTTCCATGCGCCCGGAGTACCTGGCTGGCCAGCACACCCGTCGATACGTTGAAGCGTCGGGCCATTGCCAAACCTTCAAATGAGGAGGTTTGGGACTGATGTGATTTTTCTAGGGCTTCGGTATTTTTTGCGCGCAAATAAAAACCCCGCAGACGTTAATCTGCGGGGCTTTTGAATGGTGGAGGCCGAGGTCGGAATCGAACCGGCGTAGACGGATTTGCAATCCGGAGCATAACCACTTTGCTACTCGGCCTCAAAGTTCGGAATTAGCTGCTTTCGCGTCGCTATCTCCTTGAAACTTCAGCGCTTTTTAAAGCTTGCTGCGTTTCGATGGACGCCATTATGTCTACATTCGTTGATCCTTGCAACCCCCCTGATTAGAAAAAATATTCAAGGGGCTCAAGGTGTTAGCGCAGGCGGCTCAGTTTACTCCAGAGACCGACCAATGTGTTCTCTACGGTACCGCTGGCCGCCACGCCGATTCGCTCCTGCAAGCTCTTGCGCTCGGCAAAGCGCAAGTGGAACAGATTCGCTTCACGGGCGCGCTCGCTCAGGTATTCATCACTGGTGCGCAGCTCATCGACCAGTTTTCGGTTCAGCGCGGCGACACCCAGCCAGACTTCGCCTGTGGCGACCTCATCGATGTGCAACTGAGGGCGGTAGCGGGAGACGAAATCCTTGAACAGCTGATGCGTTATATCCAAGTCTTCCTGGAACTTCTCCCTGCCCTTTTCAGTGTTCTCGCCGAACACCGTCAACGTGCGCTTGTACTCGCCGGCGGTGAGCACCTCATAATCGATATCGTGCTTCTTCAACAGGCGATTGACGTTGGGCAGCTGAGCCACCACGCCGATCGAACCGAGCACGGCAAAGGGGGCGCTGACGATCTTTTCGCCGATGCAGGCCATCATGTAGCCGCCGCTGGCGGCAACCTTGTCGATGCACACGGTGAGCGGAATGCCGGCCTGACGGATGCGCGCCAGCTGCGACGCAGCCAGACCATAGCTGTGCACCAGACCACCACCACTCTCAAGACGCAACACGACCTCGTCACGGGGGGTGGCAAGGCTCAGCAGCGCGGTGATTTCGTTGCGCAGGCTTTCGGTGGCGGATGCTTTGATGTCCCCATCGAAATCGAGGACATACACACGGCTTTTCTCTTCGGCCTTACTCTTCTTTTGCTGTTTTTCCGTCTTGGCTTGTTGCTTGCGTAGCGCCTTGAGCTGGGCCTTGTCGAACACGCCTGCTTCGAGGCGTTCGCGCAACTCCTTGTAGAACTCGTTGAGACGGGTGACCTGCAAATGCCCGCCCGATTTACGCCGCCCCTTGCCCCGCAAGCCGGCAATGGCCGACAAGACCACCAGGATGGCGATCACCAGGGTGGCGGTTTTGGCGAGAAAGCTTGCGTATTCGGCAAGAAACTCCACATTGACTCCTTGATAGACCAGCGCCTGAAGGCGCGAACTGCATCAAGCATACCGTTGCGTCACAGGCGCTGCCAGCTGGGGAAAACGCTGGCAACATAGTTCAAACAACCTTTTCAAACGCTTGTATGTTTTTTCGTTGACAGCCTGTCTGTCGCATCCTAACCTCGCAGCAACTCCCTTGGACCGGACCTCTCCGTGGGCAATATCTACCTGATCCGACATGGCCAAGCCTCCTTCGGTGCCGATGACTACGACGTCCTCTCACCCGTCGGCGCACGCCAGAGCCACGCGTTGGGAGAGCATCTTGCCCAGCTCGGTCTGCGTCTGGATCGGTGCCTGGCCGGCGACCTGCGCCGCCAGCAAGACACTGCGCGCCTTACGCTTGAGGCCATGCAGGCCCAAGGCTGCTCGACGCCGGCCATTGAGACCGACGCGGCGTTCAACGAGTTCGATGCCGATGGCGTTATCCGTGCATTGCTTCCCGACCTGCTGCCGCAAGAGCCCGACGCGCTGCATATCCTGCGCAACGGCACGACCCATCGCAGCGAGTTCCAGCGCCTGTTCGCGCTGATGGTGCAACGCTGGCACGATGGCGAACACCAAAGCGATGGCCTGGAGACGTGGCAGGCGTTCACTGCCCGAGTCCAGGGCGGCCTTGCTCGAGTGCTCCAAAGCGCAAGCCGAGGCGACAACATTGCCATCTTTACGTCCGGCGGAACCATCGCCGCTTTGCTCCACCTGGTTACTCGGATCACGCCCGGCCAAGCCTTCGCGCTCAACTGGCAGATCATCAACACGTCGCTCAGCCAACTGAAATTTCGGGGCAACGACGTGACACTGGCTTCCTTCAACAGCCAAGCCCACGTGCAGCTGTTGAGGACGCCGGAGCTTGTCACCTATCGATGAGCCCGGCCTGTTGTCCCCGCCGGGGACGTGAATATCACTCTATAAGGAATGCGCCATGACCTCCGTAGCTGATGCCGTCAAGAAGATGCAAGAGAAGTTCAACCCATCCGCTGCCGCCGGCCTGGACCTGGTGTTCGGTTTCAACATCACCGACGAAGACAAGCACTATGCACTCATCGTCAAGGACGGTACCTGCAACCTGCAGGAAGGCGAAAACCCGGACGCCAACTGCACCCTGGTCATGGACAGTGAAACCCTCAAAGGCATCGTCAGCGGTGACACCGATGGCATGCAGGCCTTCATGAGCGGCAAGCTGCGCGTCGAAGGCGACATGATGCTGTCGATGAAACTCAGCGAGCTGTTCCCCGCCTGAGTGGCTTGAGCGATTGCCGATGAAAAACCGAGGCCAACTGGCTTCGGTTTTTTTTTTGCCGGCGGCCATGCAAGGCCCATCAAGATGAGTGATTGAGCGGCAACACCCTTGCCTATAAGCCCCTTGGTACGCTTGTGCCAGTGACGTAGCGAAATTAGATTAGCCAATAGTTATTGCGCTGGAAAATAAGGAAAACGCATGACGCTCACCGATCAATCCACCCAGGTACGCCCCGGCGAAGAGCTCGACGCGGCCGTCATCGATCCCTATCTGAAAGCTCATATCGCAGGCTTGCAGGGTAAGCCCTCGATCAGCCAGTTCCCTGGCGGCGCGTCGAATCTCACCTATTTGCTCGCCTACCCGGATCGAGAGCTTGTCCTGCGTCGTCCGCCGTTCGGCCACAAGGCCAAGTCCGCCCATGACATGGGGCGGGAGTTCCGCATCCTCAATCAGCTCAACGATGGCTTCCCGTACTGCCCCAAAGCTTATGTGCACTGCACAGACGAGTCGCTGATAGGCGCTGAGTTCTACGTCATGGAGCGGGTCAAGGGCGTCATCCTGCGTTCGGACATTCCGCCTTCGCTGGGCCTGGATGCCAACCGCACAGAGGCGCTGTGCAAAAGTTTCATCGATCGCCTGGTGGAATTGCACCAGGTCGACTACACCGCATGCGGCCTGGCCGACCTGGGCAAGCCAGAAGGGTATGTACAGCGTCAGATCGAAGGCTGGACCAGCCGCTACGAAAAAGCCCTGACCCCGGATGCCCCGCTATGGAAACAGGTGATCGCCTGGCTGCACGACAAGATGCCCGCCGATCATCCACGCCCAGGCATCGTGCATAACGACTACCGCTTCGACAACGTCATCCTCGATGCCGAGAACCCCATGCGCATCATTGGTGTACTGGACTGGGAGATGACCACCCTGGGCGATCCGTTGATGGACTTGGGCAACAGCCTGGCCTACTGGATCGAGGCCAACGACCCACCACCGGTGCAACTGATGCGGCGTCAGCCGAGCAATGCCCCTGGGATGCTGACCCGTCGCCAGTTCGTCGATTACTACGCAGAACGCGCCGGTATCCACCTGGACAATTTCGATTACTACTATTGCTACGGCCTGTTCCGTCTGGCCGGAATCGTCCAGCAGATCTACTACCGCTTCCACCATGGCCAGACCCAGGACAAACGCTTTGCCCAGTTCATCCACATGAACCGGCTGCTGGAACACATGGCCCTGCAAGTGATCGATAAGTCCTCACTCTGATAACAAGGAAAATCCGGCATGTCCAAGACCACGCTGTTCGACCTCGACGGCAAAATCGCCTTCGTCTCCGGCGCCAGCCGCGGCATCGGTGAGGCCATCGCCCATCTGCTAGCCCAGCAAGGCGCCCATGTGATCGTCTCGAGCCGCAGGCTCGAGGGCTGCCAAGCGGTCGCCGACGCCATCACCGCCGCTGGCGGCAAGGCCACTGCCATGGCTTGCCACATCGGTGAAATGGAGCAGATCCAGCAGGTGTTCGCCAGTATCCGTGAACAGTTCGGACGCCTGGACATCCTGGTCAACAATGCGGCCACCAATCCGCAGTTTTGCAATGTGCTGGACACCGACCTCGGCGCCTTCCAGAAAACCGTGGATGTGAATATTCGCGGATACTTCTTCATGTCGGTGGAGGCCGGCAAGCTGATGCGTGAACACGGCGGCGGCAGCATCATCAACGTCGCCTCGATCAATGGCGTATCGCCCGGATTGTTCCAAGGCATCTATTCGGTGACCAAGGCCGCAGTCATCAACATGACCAAGGTGTTCGCCAAGGAGTGTGCGCAGTTCGGCATTCGTTGCAACGCATTGCTGCCAGGCTTGACCGATACCAAGTTCGCCTCGGCATTGGTCAAGAACGACGCCATCCGCAATGCCGCCTTGCAGCAAATCCCCCTCAAGCGCGTGGCCGATCCCGGCGAAATGGCCGGCGCGGTGCTGTACCTGGCCAGCGACGCCTCCAGTTACACCACCGGCACTGCACTCAACGTGGACGGCGGTTTTCTTTCCTGACCAGAGCTTGAGCGCCTGCCCTGTACCTCAGCGGCAGGCGCCCTTCAGCTCGAACGCACGCTTGCACCTCGTCAACTTCAAGTTGACAGCTCAGGTATACTCGCAGCTCGCGCTTCTGCCAGGACCCTGAACATGACGGAAAACAGCTTCGCCTTTCGCCTCAAGGAACTGCTCGAACACCACAAACTGACGCTACAGGCTGTAGGCACTGCGTTGGGCATCTCTCGCACAGCCGTGCACAAGTGGACCCGGGGCGGCGAGATCGACTACGACAACCTGCGTAAGCTGGCGGACTTCCTCAACGTCAATTGGATCTGGCTGCGCTATGGCGAAGAAGCGCTGCAAAGCGTGCAGCACGCCGAGGTGCTGGAGCTGCCGATGACCGATCTACGCCGACGCTACACCGCCGAAATCATGGAAAGCGAGACGCGTATGAAGCTGGCCCAGGAAGGCGCGCGAATTGTCACCTGGGAGTGGAACCTGGTCAGCGATGAGGTGACCTATTCACCCAACGTCGAGGCCGTGTATGGCTGGCCTGTGCGGCGCAACGAGGACTTCTGGGCCCATGTGGCGCCCGAAGACGCCCAGCAGATGCATGCCATGTACACCCGCGCGGTGGCTACCGGCACTCCATGCGAGTGCGATTTTCGCATTACCCGCCCGGATGGCAGCCAACGCTGGATCGCGTCGCGCGCCACCGTGCTGCAGGACAGCGCCGGGCGCTCGGTGAAGATGGTCGGCATCAGCATGGACGACACCGAGCGCAAAGTCGCCGAGGCGGAACTGCGCCAGAGCGAGGAGCGCTTTCGCACCATTTTCGAGCTGGCCTGGGGCGCCTTGGCCTACATCGGCCCTGATGGCAGCTGGCAGCGGGTCAACAGCTCCTTCTGCGAAATGCTCGGCTACAGCGAGCAGGAGCTGTATGGCATGACCTTCCAGCAGCTCACGCACCCCGACGATCTGCCAGACAACCTGGTGCTCCTCGAACGTATGCTGGCAGGCGAAATCAACCGCTACGAAGTGGAAAAGCGCGTGCGCCACAAGGAAGGCCACTACCTCTGGGTGCGCGCACGCACTTCGCTGCAGCGACACGCCGACGGCCGACCAGAGCATCTGATCAGTGTGTTCGAAGACATCACAGCCGAACGCGACGAGCACGAACGCCTGCAAGCCCATATCGCCGGGTTGCAAGCCCGCCTGAACTGAACCGGAGAAACGACGATGCTACCAGAAAGCCAATCGGCTAATGGTCACTGCCATCGAAACGTGCAGCGCCGCGGCGCGGTGGGCCTTTATTTCGTCGCCGGCTTGTCCGTGCTGGCCGGCATGACCGATGCGATCGGATTCATGGCCACAGGCGATTTCGTTTCGTTCATGAGTGGCAACACCACACGCCTGGCGGTGTCGCTGGGCAGCGCCGAGCTGGGCCCTGTGCTGCGCCTGGTGCTGGTGATCGGTGCGTTCGTTCTGGGCAACGCCTTGGGCGTGGTCGTTGCAGCAATGACAGGCCGTCGTCCCTGGCCTTTGCTGAGCCTGATCGCCACTTTGCTGGCCCTGGCCGGCCTGATGCCCGAGCTACTTCAACTGCCCGCCTTGCTGGCGGCAGTCATGGCCATGGGCATGATCAATGCGGTGGTGGAGGAAGTGAACGGCCTGCCCATCGGCCTGACCTATGTCACCGGTGCCCTGTCGCGCTTCGGGCGTGGGCTGGGCCGCACCCTGCTCGGCCAGCGCAAGCTGGGTTGGCGGGTGCAGTTGATCCCCTGGTGTGGCATGCTCCTGGGCGCCATCGCGGGCGTCCTGCTCGAACAGCAATTCGACCGCTTAGCCCTGCTCGCCAGCGCCCTGCTGGCAGCCTTGCTGGGCCTGGCTTCGCTGAAAATCCCTAGGCGCTGGCAGCTTCGCTACATGCCCCGTTGATCATAGGCAGGTCGCTGCCGCGGCGCGGCGGCGCAGGGCCATGGTGTCGTTGTTCTGCGCGTAGTAATCCACACGAGTGCCGCCAGATTGCGGATAGATATCGGCGAACGACTCGGCTTCGCGGGTATAGACCGTGAAACCACCTTGCTTGCGTGGCTCCAGATAACCGCTGGCATCGACCCCGAACGCCGCTTCTTCCTGCCAGCTGAACTGAATGCATTGGGCGACGATCTCCGGCGCCTTGTGCGAGTCGAGTTGCGCGGTCGGCGCGTTGCCACGTGCAGCTTCCATGGTGGCTGAGGCGCAACCGACCAACACCAGAGCGGCGACCATCGGCACGAGTGCTCGCATTTTTCCATCCTCGAGACAAAAAAGAACGCGACTCTAGCATTGCAGTGACGACAAATGAATTATCCCGCGCAGGCGAGGGTCGCAGATAGGGCATGTCCTGTTTTCAAGGAGCCCCCATGAAGCCATTGCTCTATGTCCTAGCTTTCACTGTCGCCCTCCCCCTGGCCGCCTCAGCAGCGGACACGAAAGAACAGAGCGTCACCGCCCCGCACAGCCAACGCGAACTTAAAGTGGGCGATAAAGCCCCGGATCAGTACAAGCGCGACGACTTGGTTATCCACGATTGGCAGGCCAAGGGCCTGCAGCCTCCGGAAAAGGAAAGTCACTGGGTACGCCTGGCTGACCACTACGTACTGGTGCAGACCACCAATGGGGTGATTCTCGCCATCGAGCCCGCCTCGAACTAGCAAGGCGCGGACAGGCCGGCCGCCAAGCGCGGCCGGATCAATATACGTCCGACATGCCACTCATCGCTGGAGCGGCAGATTTTTGCGCGCCCAAGAAACCAAATCGAGCGCTTCCGGTCTCAGGAGGTACCCCGTAAATCTTTGCGGATCAAGGACCTATATCGTGATGAAGCGCATTGCGAGTTTTGCGTTGATTGCCACCGTGCTCACCCTCAGTGGCTGCTACCACCACTACCACGACGATGATGATGGCTGGCGGGATCGTGACCGGGACCATCGCTACTACCGTGACCGTGATGATGACGGCTATCGCTATCGAGACCGCGACCGCCGTGATCGCTACCACCGTTATCGCGACCGCGACGACGATGACGACGACTGATACTGCAACGCCTTTTTTCCCCTGACCCGCCGCCCGTGCCGCGGCACCTTACCCTGATGATTCGTTTGAGGTTCACATCATGCGTCTGACTCTGCCTTCCCTTGCCCTCGGCCTGCTGCTCTGCCAGGGCGCATTTGCCGGCGACGGCACCGCTGCCATCGGCGGCGGCCTGGGTGGCGCCCTTGGTAACATTGTTGGCCAACAGATCGGCGGCGGTACCGGTGCCGCCATCGGCGCAGGCCTGGGCGGCGCTGCCGGCAGTGCGGTTGGCGCACGCAAGGGCAATCGTACCGAAGCCGCTATTGGCGGTGGCCTGGGTTCGGCGGGCGGCTCGATCCTGGGCCGCGCGGTCGGCGGTTCCACCGGTTCGACCATTGGCGCGGGCCTGGGTGGCGCAGCAGGTGGCGCGTTGGGCAATCACATGGGTGACAACGACGGCGGCCACAGGCATCACCGTCGTCACCGCCACTGATTGCCGCTACACCTGAGGGGCTGCTTGCAGCCCCTTCTTGTCAACAAACATTGCAACATATCAACACCACCTTCACTGCACGGTGCCACACTCGGCGCTACTCTCTACCGTGCCCCTTGAGTGAAGGAACACCCCCTCCCCATGAACCATGAGCTGCTCTGGGTCCTCTGCCTGCTGGCCATCGTCGTCACACTTTTCGTCATCAACCGCCCGCGCATGGATGTGATCGCCCTGCTAGTGATCCTGGCCCTGCCGCTTTCGGGAATCCTCACCATCGAGCAGGCGCTGGCAGGCTTCAGCGACCCCAACGTGGTGCTGATCGCAGCGCTGTTCGTGATCGGCGAAGGCCTGGTACGCACAGGCATCGCCTACCGCATCGGTGAATGGATGAGCGAACGGGCCGGCAACAGCGAGGCACGCCTGCTGGTATTGCTGATGATTGCAGTGGCCGGCCTGGGCTCGGTCATGAGTTCGACGGGAGTGGTGGCGATCTTCATCCCCGTGGTGCTGAGCATCGCTGCGCGCCTTAGCCTGTCGCCCAGTCGGCTGATGATGCCGCTGAGCTTCGCCGGCCTGATCAGTGGCATGCTCAGCCTGGTGGCCACACCGCCCAACGTGGTCGTGCACAGCGAACTGGTGCGTCATGGCAGCGCGGGTTTCAGTTTCTTCAGTTTCACCCCGTTCGGCTTGGTGGTGCTGGTGCTCGGCATCGGCTACATGCTGTTCGCCCGCCGCTGGCTCAATGGCGAGGTGCGCAAGGATGGCCGGGTGGAAACCCGCCGCACCCTCCTTGACCTGGTGCTCGACTACAAACTCAACGGCCGCGAGCGCCGTCTGCGCATCCGCGCTCACTCTCCGCTGATCGGGCACACCTTGGGCGAGCTGGAGCTGCGCACCCGCCACGGCGCCAACGTGATCGGCATCGAGCGCCAGCACAAGTTCACCACCCGGGTGATGGTCGCCGATTCGAGCACGGTGCTGCACCAAGGTGACGTGCTGCTACTCGACCTGTTCGCCAATCGCGATGACTTGCGCAGCCTGTGCCAGACCATGCAACTTGAGCCCTTGCACTTCAAGGCTGCCTATTTCATCGACCAGTCCCAGGACCTGGGCATGGCCGAAGTTTCCCTGCCGCCCGGGTCGCAATTGCTCGGCAAGAGCATCCTGGAGCTGGCCTTCCGTAGCCGCTTTGGGCTGAATGTCGTCGGCCTGCGCCGTGAGCAGACCGCCATTGATGAGCAACTGGTGGAAGAGAAACTGCGCCTGGGCGACACCCTGCTGGTGGTCGGTCCTTGGAAGGCCATACGCCAGCTGCAAAGCCAGCCCAAGGACTTTCTGGTCTTGAGCCTGCCTGCGGAAATCGATCAAGTGGCTCCGGCCCGGACCCGAGCCCCCTTTGCACTGATCAGCCTGATGGTGATGGTCGGCTTGATGGTCAGCGGCATGGTGCCCAACGTCGTTGCCGCGCTGATCGGTTGCGTGCTGATGGGTGCCGGACGCTGCATCGACATGGACAGCGCTTATCGCGCCATCCACTGGCAAAGCCTGGTGCTGATCGTGGGCATGCTGCCCTTCGCCCTGGCCCTGCAGAAAACGGGTGGCATCGACCTGGCGGTGAGCGGCCTGGTCAGCCTGCTCGGTGATGCGGGGCCTTACGCTATCCTCGGCTGCCTGTTCGCCGTCACCGCGCTGATCGGTTTGTTCATTTCCAATACCGCCACGGCGGTGCTGATGGCACCGGTTGCTATCAGCACCGCACAGCAGCTAGGCATGTCGCCCTACCCGTTCGCCATGACCGTCGCCCTGGCGGCCTCGGCGGCGTTCATGACGCCAGTGTCCTCGCCGGTCAACACACTGGTCTTGGGGCCAGGCCAATACCGCTTCGGCGACTTCGTCAAGGTTGGGGTGCCGTTCACGATGGTGGTGATGCTGGTGACTGTTTTCATGGTGCCGTGGTTTTTTGGTCTGTAGCCGGCGTCAATAAGTCGACGAAAATGGCCGCTACCACATAGAAAGCCGCCCAGACACCAGCTAATTGACATCCCTCCATTCAGGAAACACACTGACGCCTCATTACCCCAGGTGCTTACAGGCGTTTTCCTGGATTCCGTCTCCGCTAGCCGGTCGAGCCCATGGTGTTCCCAGCCCCGTCGCGCCTGCTTCCTCTTCTTGCCTTGTTCGGCTTGTCCCTCGCCCTGACGCTGGGCGGTATCCTGGCCCGACCGATCGAATCCCTGTCGCTGTTCTGGCCCGTCAATGCGGTGCTTGCCGGCGTGCTGCTGCGCTATCCACGGCAGGCCACCTTCGCAGGGTTCGGCCTGGTCTGGCTGGCCATGGTCACCGCCGACCTCGCCACCGGCAGCGCCTGGAAGCCTGCGTTGTGGTTCAACCTATGCAATCTGGGGGTGATCATCACCCTCTGGCGGGTGTTGTCGCATTTGCCGCGGGTGCATCGCCGCATGCGCACGCCGGAAGGCGTGCTGCGTGTATTCGGCGCCAGCGCCGCCGGAGCCGTCGTCGCGGCGAGCATGGCGTGTGTAGTGGCCGCTCCTTGGTTCCAGGAATCGCTCAAGGCCACTTGGCTGGCCTGGTTCAGCGAACAGTTCTCGACCAATGTGCTGGTGTTGCCGATGCTACTCACCGCACCGAACCTACGCTCCTTGACTCGAGGCGGTGGCCAGGCGATTCGTCTGATGCCGCTGCTGATCCTGCTAGGCTCCCTGGCACTGAGCATCGCTTTCGGCGGGCCAGGCGCCATCGCCTTCCCCATCGCCGCCTTGTTGTGGTGCGCCTGGACATACTCGTCATTCATGGTGTCGCTGCTGACCTTCACCACCGGCACTACGCTGATCGTCGCCGTGGCGCTGAGCCTCATGCATTTCAGTCTCCCGCAGAGCATGCCTGGGGTGAACACACTGATGTCGGCGCGCCTGGGCATCGCCATGCTCGTGCTCGGTCCGCTGGTGGTGGCCTGCGTCAGCAATGCCAACCGCAGTCTGCTGGCACGCCTGGCGCACCAAGCCACCATCGACCATCTCACCGGCGCCCTGACCCGCAGCGCCTTCACCCGTCGTGCCAACGCCCTGCTCGAGAGCCGTCAGCAGCATGCCCAAGCGATGCCCCTGACCTTGATGATGCTAGATATCGATCACTTCAAGAACATCAACGACCAATACGGCCATGCCGTAGGCGACCAGGTGCTGCGTCAGTTCTCCCATACCATTCAGGACCAATTGCACGAAGGCGAGCTGTTCGCCCGCCTCGGGGGCGAAGAGTTCGTGATCATCGTTGCAGGGCTTGCGCCGGAGCAGGCCACATTCACTGCCGAGCGTCTGCGTCGCGCCGTGCAGGACTTGCGCGTGGTGGTGCTCGACCGCCGCCTGCAGATCACCGTCAGCATCGGCCTGGCGGGTTGCCGCGCCCAGCAGTTGGCGCCCAACCTCGACAGCTTGCTGGCACAGGCTGACCAGGCGCTCTACCGTGCCAAGGCTGCGGGCCGCAATCGCATCGTACAGGCCGAGGCGCAGCGCCAGGTCGTCTGACTCAAACCGCCAGCAAGTCCCAGGACAACTTGGCAATCAGCACGCACAACAGCACCAGGAACAGTCCGCGAACGAACCCCGCCCCCTTGCGCACCGCAAGCCAAGTGCCCGTCAGCGCCCCCAGAATGTTGAAGGCCGCCATCGGCAATGCGATGGCCCAAAGTACATTTCCAGATGGGATGAAAAACACCAGTGCGGCCAGGTTGGTGGCGATGTTCACAAGCTTGGCTGACGCCGAGGCATGGAGAAAATCCAAGGCGAAGAAGCGAATGAACAGGAAGATCAGAAAGCTTCCGGTGCCCGGCCCGAACAGACCATCGTAGAAGCCGATCGCGCCACCGATCAGCACCGCCAGGCACTGCTCCTTGCGACCGATCCGGGCGGGTTTGTGCAGGGTGCCGAAGTCCTTCTTGCAGAAGGTGTAGATGGCCATCAGCACGATCAGCACCAGCACCGCCGGGCGCATCACGCTGGGTGGCACCAGCGAAACCGTGGCGGCGCCGGCGAACGACATGACGAAGGCACTGGCAGCGGCTGGCACGATCAGGCCCCAGTCCAGATGCACCTTGCGCAGGAACGAACGAGCCGCGAACGAGGTGCCACAGACCGAGGCCAGTTTGTTGCTGCCCAGCAGCGCGGCCGGTTGCGCGTTCGGCAGTACGTTGAACAGCGCCGGAATCTGGATCAACCCGCCACCGCCAACAGCGGCATCGATCAGCCCGGCGGCGAAGGCGAACAACGAAAGCAGCGCGATATCCATCATGGGGCAGGTTCCGGAACGAAAAGCAGAGCCCCAAGGCTAACCAAATGGTGGCGCTTATGTTGAAATGCGACGTTGCGAAAACTGCAATCAGGAGCGTCCATGGCATTGGACATGTTGCGAGAAATCCAGGCCTTCGTCACCGTCGCCCACAAGCGCAGCTTCGTTGCCGCCGCCCGTGCCCTGGGGCGCTCGCCAAGCGCCGTCACCCGCGCCGTGCAGGCGCTGGAAGACAATGCCGGGGCCAAGCTGCTCAATCGTAGCGCCAGTACCGTGACCCTCACCGAGGCCGGTGAACGCCTGCTACCCCATGCCGAGCGCTTGCTGGATGTGCAACGGGATGCCGTCGACGAGCTGGCGGCGCTGAGCGGCTCATCCCAAGGCTGGATTCGCTTCGCCGCGCCCGAGCTGCTCGGCCAACAGCTATTGCCCGCGGTGCTCGCTTCATTCTCCCAGCAATATCCGCAGGTCACCCTGGACGTGCAGTTCAGCGACCAGGCCCTCGATCCGCTGCAGGGCAAGTTCGACTTCGTCATCCGGGGCGCCTTTCCGCAGTCCAGCGAGCTGATCGGTTATCCCCTTTGGTCCTATCGGCGCTACCTGTACGCCAGCCCCGATTACCTGGCCCGCCACGGCATGCCCGAACATCCTGAGGCATTGCATGGGCACGCCCTGATCCTGCATACCGCGCCGCGCGTGCTCAAGGCCTGGCACTTCTATCGCGATGGGCAGATCAGCAGCCTGCGCCCACATCCGCGGCTGCGTCTGAGTGCTGGGGGGGCGATCCTGCAAAGCGCGTTAGCCGGTGCGGGAATCGCCCGCCTGGCTGATTGGGTGGCCGAGCCAATGGTGCATGCCGGGCGCCTGGTTCGCGTCTGCACCGACTACCGCCTGACTTCGAGCAGCGGCCAGGATCCGCAGATGCATGCGCTGTATCCCGCAGGGGAACTGCCCGTGCGGGTGCGCGAGCTATTGCAATGGGTGCGCCGCGCCTATCCTCAGCACTAGGTCAGTGAGCGTACGCATGCGCATAGCCCCTTACCGACAGCGCTGCTCAAATTCTGTTCAATTTAACAGAGCCCGCCGCCGGCTTGGGTTGCAGCGATTTATCCACAGACCTACCCACGTTTTTTGTGGACAGATTTCTCAACGCCGAGAATGACTTATCGTACGCACGACAACGCCGCAGGGCATCGCCCTGCAGCGTCTGGAAGCGGGCCATGCCCAAGAGAACAAGCCCGCCTATTGAGGCGGCGGGCCGGCACGAACGTATCAGCTTGGCGGAATGGTGCCTAACAGGCCGACCAGGATTGTCAGCAACAGGAATCCACCCAGGAAAAGTGCGAGCTTGCCCATCGGAACCTCTATAGGTAATGGCGAAACGGCGAGGCTGGCCGGTGCTGTTGCAGAGCAGCGCAGCTTGCCCAGCGCACGCCGGTTCGGAAGGCTGGGCTTGATGGGTATTGTCTGATGCAGGCTGATACGGTTACAGATTCAGGTTCATGGAAAAAAAGCATATCAGATGGGGCCGCAGACCCAGTCGCAGAGCAAACGTCACAAAGCCATGACCATCTCGTGCCAAGCCATCCCGCCATGGTCGGAGGCCGAAGGCTGCACATAGCGGTAGCCCATTTTTTCGTACAGCCCCACGTGGCGGTCCTTGCACATCAAGTGGATGGTGGCCTTGCCGCGCTGACGCATCTGATCGACGAAATGGCTCATGAGCAGGCCAGCGAACCCTCGCCCCTGAAAGGCAGAATCGACCACTACCGACATGATCACTACGTTCGGCGCCTGGGCGTCATGGCCGACCAATTCCTTGAAGGACTCGTCGGACATCACCACGTCAAAGGCACAACCACTGTTGATGAACCCGATCACCACCCCCTCGAGTTCCAGCACCAGGAACCCTTCCGGGTACTGAGCGATGCGCGTGGCGATCTTCTCGCGGGTGGCGGCCTCGTCACCTTCGTAGGCGCTGATCTCGATCTGATAGCAACGATCCACATCCTTGGACGTGGCCTGGCGCAAATGCGGGGTACTCATGGGGGCAATATCCGAAATACAAAAACGGAACGACATGCTAGCGCAAGTCTGTGCGCACACCGAATGAGGAATGCCAGCATTCACCCGTAAGTTCTGCCCAATGAAGCAGCTACCCAGCGCGGCAGGCTTTCACCTGCTCTGCGTCCAGCGCTCAGAACCGGGATCGACGGCAGCCGTGGCCACGCGATCTCTGGAGCGACAGGCCGTGCGCGGCGCGTGATTTCGAGCCCCATTTGCAACATAACTTTTCAGTGGATCGACACTGGCCATGCGCGCCTGAGCGCGACACTGAGCGGACTGGAGCCCGTGCAACCCCCATGAACATTGAGTGCTAGGCCGTAGGCGGTACATCACCTGAAACACTCCTACCACCTTTCCTGTAGGAGGGTTCCTATGTGCTAGTAGCTTCCAGACTACGAGCTTGGCCGCTGCTGTATGAAACATCAGTTTCACCTGTTTGAACGAGCTGATACGGTCGCGGCCTCCTACCCCAGCATGGAATGCACGAGAGCGACATGGACCCCTATCGAACCTCCGCCCTGGCCCTGCAGAAGACGCTTCTCAACCTGCGTCAACAGCGTGACCTGCTCAAATCCCAAGGCCGCGACCAGGAAGCCGACAAGCTCGCCAGAACCATCGCCGGCATAGAGGCGACACTGCGCGAGATACCGGACACCCCTACCCTGCAGTAACACCTGATGCCAAAACCGCCTGGTTTCGCGGGCCAGGCGGCAGGCAGCTCTGAGGCAATCGCACCGGTGCGGGGTCAAAACGAATGGTTGAGCAGCAGCCCGCCGCCTGAATCAGGGCTCGCGTCGGAAAAGCCTTTCAGCGCATACAGCTGGACCTTCCAACCCTCGCTGAGTTTTTGGGTCAGAAACAGGGTGAGTTCCTGGATCTCATCGCCGTCTGATGACACTTTCTGTCGCCAGTCGTACACCGCCCCTATCGATGTGGCTGTTGCGATCCGGCTGAGCAGGCCGATGGAAGTGAAAACCGGATCATGGAAATCCGAGTCGGCCGGATCGCCGAACTTCTTCCAACCCAATGTGGCGAAGCCATTCACCGCACCGAATGCCCGAACCAGATCCACCTGGGCTGAATAATCGGTCTTGCCGGTGCCCAGGCAATGGTCTTCATCGGCGGTAGGCAGCTTTATCTTTCCAACCAGATCCACAAGCAGATTACCGCCGTCGCGGCCATCGAGCAGTGCGTAATCGGCACTGGCCACCGTATCGCCGAGCCCGCTCTCGACGCGGCCACAGTCGTCACCCGCCAGCGGTTCACCACCCGGCCCTACCGCAGGATTGGTGATGCGTAGATAGGGAATGGTCAACTTGTAGATCATCGGACCGGTTTCGTACTTGCCAATGACCGGGACATACCAGGTCTCGCTGGTGGCCGCCGTGCCGTAGTCCCCCCGCGAGTAATCCATCCCCGTAGACAAGGTCACTTCATCAGCCAGGGCTGGCCAGGCCAGGGCCATCAGGCAGGGAAACAACCCACGCATCGAAATCATGCCTACCTCGTTGCGATCAGGACATTACATCAGGTGCGGTACAGCCTGGTCTGGATGCTTTGAAGCATAGCCGGGCGCAGGGAAACCGAGCCTAATGAGAACCAGAATGTTCAGAGCGCTCGAGCTTCTCAGGCCGTTCCACTTTTTCAGGGCGCTCAGGTCGCTCGACCTTCTCGGGCCGCTCGACTTTTTCCGGACGCTCGACCTTCTCAGGGCGTTCGACTTTGTCCGGCCGCTCTACCCTCTCAGGACGCTCGACTTTCTCGATGCGCTCGATCTTCTCGATGCGGTCAGGCTTGTCTGGCCGGTCCGAACGCTCGATCTTCTCAATCCGTTCGATCCGCTCAACACGCACGCCATTTTCGAAGACCTCAATGCGCTCGCGCGTTTCCACCCGATCACCGGATTCGCGCGTTTCGATGCGTTCTCGACGCTCTACGCCCCCCGACTCAGATACGTCTGTGCGCTCCACCTTTTCTCGGGCTGCGCCACTCTCGATGCGCTCGCGGGTGTGCCCCTGTTCATGGCTGGAGCCACGGCCAGCTTGCTTTGCGGATTCGACGGCTGTAGACGTTCCCGATTCGACTTCCCGAGGCCCATCGGACTCGCCCCCCTGAGACTGACGGGGCTGCACGCCATGCCAGTGACTGTCGCCGTGATGTTCATGCACCACCTCCACTCGCTGCGCGTGAATGATGCGCCCAGTGTCGAACACACCGCTGACGCGGACGCGTTGACCGATGGCAAGCGTCTCGACCCGTCCCTCGGTGGCGCGGTCGATATTGGCTGTGAAACCACCGACTTCGATGCGATTACCCTGCTGTCCACGTACCAGCCCTTCGACCAAGGCGTTACGCACTCGTCCAGCGAAGGGGAAGCTTGGATCCCGGAGGGTTTGCGCCACATTCAGTTGTTGACCGTTCCAGGCGCCGCGCACCAGTACCTCACCCGTGGGTGGCAACACCTTATTCAAGGCCAGGCCATGCAAGTCGCCCGGTTTGCCGATATCACCGATGGCACTGACCTGGACCAGACCCGGCGCTCGATCTACGCGGCTGGCCACCACCTCGCCCTGCGCATTGCGCATGCCGCTGACACGCACCGGCTCGCCAATGCGCAGGCCCGGCGCTACCCGGGCACCTGCCGCCACCCGCACCGGTTGGCCCATGACGCGCATCGGCGTATCGCCGGATGCAAGCCCAGTCACCGGCCCTTCATAGGCATTGAGTATGGCGATGCTGCGCGCTTCCAGACCCCGACGGGACGGCTGGGCCTCGACGGCCACCACCTGGCCGATCGCCAATCGTTGACTGCTGGCAGGCTGGCCGTTCTCGCTGAGCGCCACTTTGTTGTCGAAATGAACCTCCACGCCATTGACGCAGATCGAACCGAATCCTGTGATGGTGCCGACGATGCCCGTGCCGCCCACACCACCTTCGTCCTGCGACGCACCGGTACCCCCGATGCCGCCACCGCCCGGACGCGCACCGGTCCCACCGACGCCTCCATTGTCAGGCGCGCCTGTCCCACCGACGCCGCCCGGCGCCATCATGCCTGTACCGCCGCTGCCACCCGGCTCGAGGCAGGCAGGCGCGGCACTCAGCGGCGCCGACAGGGTAAGCGCGCAGCACAGCGCTGCGAGCGAGCTCAGCAGGTGCGACGTCATGTTCATGGCTTACTGGCCTTGGTCGCGGACGCGGCCTCGGGCGGGCTGGGTTCGGCGTAGAAATAAAGGCCGACGGTGATGCGCTGACGGACCTCAGCCGGCGGCTGTTCGCGCTCCTCGAGCTCGGCGGCCAGCTGGTTGAGCGTGAGCAGGAGCTGCATGCCATCGGTACGCACGGCGTCTCTGAGCTGCTGGACACCCGCCTGGGACAAGCTGTCGTAGTGCACGCTGCGCTCGAAGAACGGCTCGCCTGCATCGGTCAGGTTATGTACAGCGGCGCAGGCATGGTCATGCAAGTTGTGCCGAAAATAGGCGATCTTTTCCTCGAAGCCGCGCTGAGGGATGAATGCTCGGGTCTGCAAATGGACCTGATCGTCTTCATCGACGCTCACGACCCCTAGGCGGAGCCACTCATCCAGCACGACACGGGCGCGGATATCCGTGCTCAGCGACGCGACCAAGGCATCGAATGACCGTTCGCCGCCCACACTGGCCAAACGCGGCAATGCCCGAGGTTCGCCGGGTTGTTCACAGAATGGCTCGTGGTTCAGCCAGATACTCACCAGATGCGCGCCAAAAGATACTGCTTCCGGCAGGCTGGCCTCGTCCTCCAGGACCTGGGACCGCAAGCGCCGGACGTCCTTGCGGTGAACCCCTGTCAGCAGACTGATCCGACTGTCGCTGGGCGGTTTTCCATCGAGACGGAACTCGCGCTCAGCAACCTCTACGAAGACCTCCTTGAGCAGGTTGACGAAGCTACTGAAGGTCACTCCCTTTCTCAGCATCAACCGCACCAATGGCCGCATCACAGAGCGCAATGCCGGTAACAGGGAGGGCGGTAGAGTGGGCAGATGCATTGCAAAGCTTCCTTAACCAAGGGGGAGCGCACGGTGTTCATGGGCGGTACATTCGAGCACCTTGCCCTGCACATCACAACCGTTCAGGACCCGCCTCGTCGATGCGAAACCCGGATCGCTCCGGGTTTCGGCTTCCGAGGTTCAGCGGTCAGGCACCGCCACGATCATCACCAACATCATGATCGGGGCCATCATCGGCGCCGCGGCCTACACCGTGATCGTCGCCCACGTCGTGGTTAGGACCATCATCTGCGCCATGGCCGACACCATGAGGCCCGCCAGCATCGTGGTTGGCACCATCATCGGCACCGTGGCCGACACCATGGGTACCACCGTCATCGCTGCCACGCCCCGAATTGCCATGGCCACTGTTACCGCTATGGCCTCCATCGCCCCCGTGACCTGAGCCACCGTGGCCACCACCACTACCACCATGGCCCCCACCGCTGCCGCCACCATGACCGCCTCCGCCGCCACCGTGGCCACCGCCGCCATGACCGCCACCACCTCCGCCATGGCCACCGCCGCCATGACCGCCACCACCTCCGCCATGGCCACCGCCACCACCACCACCACCACCGCCGTGGCCACCACCGCCGCCACCATGACCGCCACCTCCGCCGCCATCCTTGGCGTATGCGCTGGAGAAATCACTAATCGAGTCAGGCACCAATGCCAGCGATGCCGAAAGGACGCCACCGATGGCCAGCGCCAACAAGCATTTTTTGAGCAGCATGACGAATCTCCGCTTCAGAGTTGCATTTCCGTACTCAAATCGAACGCAACAACCAATGAACTCCAGCTGCCTTGCGGGCAACCAGCCAACCAGCGGCCGCTCCTTGGTGATGAAGGTGCAGTAACTCGTGCACGTTCCCTTCTATGCCAGTCAGCGTTTTTATTTTGTGGGAATTTTTCCCACGTCATGAGATTAGTTTTCCACACTGGAGAGTCAATGACCGGTTATCCGGTTATTGGGTGCAGAGATCGGTCAGGGGAAGCCCCGCCCTTCGGGAAAATGCCAGAGGTGGCTACAAAGGGCGCGGGTAAGACAGGCCAGTGGAGCTCACGCATGCCAGCAGCGGTACCAGCCATCCTGTTCGGTGATGCGCAGCTGCGTCTGGTAGAGGGCGGACAAGCGTTCGCTGGTCAGCACTTCGGCCTTGGGACCATCGGCGATGATGCGTCCCTTCTCGAGCAACACCACACGCTCGATCTCGGGAATGATTTCGTCGATATGGTGAGTGGTAATGATCATCGCATGGTCTTCACCGCAGAAGCGCCGCAACAGGTTGAGCATGCCCAGGCTGGCGCCCATGTCCAAGCCATTGGCCGGCTCGTCGAGAATCAGCGCTCGCGGCTGATGGACCAACGCCCGTGCCAACAGAAGCCTGCGTCGCTGGCCGGTGGACAGCCGCTGGAACATGGTCTGCTCGTATTCGGCCATCTCGACGACTGATAGCAACTGACGCGCCCGCTCGCGCTGCTCATCGCTCGGCTGCAGATGGCCATGGGCGCCAATGGCACCAAAGAAACCGGAAACCACCACATCCAGGGCCTGGGTATAGGGTGTGTAATCATCCTGCAGGTCTTGAGAGATGAAGCCGATGCGGCTTCGCAGCGCCCACAGATTGACCGTCTCGCTCCCGAACAGGCGCAAGTGGCTGCCTTCGCGCTCCACCGGGTAGAGCTCTCGGGTGATCAGCTTGAGCAACGTGCTCTTGCCGGCACCGTTGGGGCCCAGAATGGCGACTTTCTCGCCTTCGCCGATGTGCAGGGAAAACCCATCGAGCACGCGGGTCTGCTGCTGGAAGGCGGTCACATTGTGAATATCGATCATGGTTGGCTCATCTGAGGGCAAACGAACGCAGAGTGTGCCGTCGATGTACACAAACGGAAAGACATGAAGCGCGCCATGAAGCGCCAGTCCTAGAACATCTGCGGATTGTCGATTTTCGAGCCGCTGCAGACCATGCCGACATCAAGGCGATATCGCGCCGTTAAAAGGACACCTCCATGCCCCGCCCTGCCTGTAGCTTCACGAAAAACATTGCCGGTCTTGATTGCCCAGACCAGCCACAACCGAATGGCCATGAGGAAGTGTGCAATCATGATTGATCGACCTGAGGCCTGGGCCTGGCTCGAACGCTGGCTTCAAGATAACTGGCCAGGGCTGTACGCAGGCCTCTTGGCCTTAATCATCGCAGCGTTACGCGTAATTTATGGGGGCGGCTCGCTGCGACGAATGCTGATCGAAGCCCCCTTGTGCGGCGCCCTCGCACTCGCTGCAAGTCATGGCCTTTCGCTGATCGGCGTGCCAAGCGAAACCGCACCCTTCTTTGGCGGCGTGATCGGACTGCTCGGCGTCGAAGGCATACGTGCCGCAGTCATCAAGTTCTTCGTTCAGAAAAAGCCGTTGCCCTGACGCTGCGCAACGGCGATACAAAAAGCCCAGCTCAGGCTGGGCTTGATGAGGGGGAGGATATTCAGAGACTGGCTCTAGAACACATCAGCGCCGCATCGAGCAAACGGCCTTGGTCGTACCAGGCATCTCGCTGGTATGCCAGATATTGATGCTCCTGCCCTGAACCCTTGACTTCGACAAGGCCAGTTGCCTGGTTCGGGTCGGTACTGTCGACATATAGCGCGAGCACGTCCTGATGCTCTTGCGTATACGTCTTCGCGCTTGCCGGGAGCTCACTCTTCACACAACTTAAGTAAGCCGATGGGTTTTTCCCCGTGTAGCCCGAGGAATTGTCGTGCCCCATGCGGATATCAGGATCGTGTGTACAGCCAACAGCGAAGAAACCCGCAAGGACCGACAGCAGCGCGCCATGCGCCAGCGTTCTAGGCGTTATGGAACTGTTCATGTGAAATCTCCGGCCACCCCACTGAAATGGATAGGTTCGGACCCACACTGCCCCTTTTTTGAAATAATTACTGCGGTTCGATTTTCGAGCCTACACCCTCCGTTGGTGTTTGGCGCGTAAAAAAGCTCATCTATTTCAATTCGCTATAGAAACGAAATCACCTCGTTCTATACAACGAATGGCACTCGTTCTTGAATATACGGCACGATCTACCCAAGCAATTAGCGGGCATAATCCACCAACTCAAGCGGCGCATCACGCTCGAACAGCATGACCTCGAACCAAGGACTCATCGTTGCGGAAAATTTCGAAAACAGTCTGATCTTCACGACTGCACACGAGCGCTAGGCCATCGTGGCCGAGCGTCATACTGGGTCGGTCAAGGATTCGAGGTGCCGACCCTGGTCCGGGGCCTGCAGGGGATGAGTGGCGGCATGGGCTCAGCAATGATTTGCCTACCCCAGAAATGCAAAAAGCCCTGAATAATCAGGGCTTTGAATGTGGCGGAAGCGTAGAGATTCGAACTCTAGGATAGTTGCCCATCGACGGTTTTCAAGACCGTTGCCTTAAACCACTCGGCCACGCTTCCAGGATCAATTTTTCGGCCGCAATCATACCGTAATGAAACAAGCTGTCAAACTCTCTGTGTCGCGGCTTGCAGCTGCTCTGGTATCCTCATTGCAACCATTCGTTTCGAAACCACAGATTCACACCACAGGAGTGTCGCCATGCGCGAACAGGATTATGCCGTCCACCACGGCCAGCAGGCCGAGCAGCAGGAAGTCAGCCGCGTCCTGCGCAACACATACAGTCTGCTGGCGCTCACCCTCGCCTTCAGCGGCGTCATGGCATTCGTGGCCCAACAGATGCGAGTCGGTTACCCGAACGTGTTCGTGGTACTGATCGGTTTCTACGGTCTGTTCTTCCTCACCGCCAAGCTGCGTGATTCGGTCTGGGGTCTGGTCTCCACCTTCGCACTCACCGGCTTCATGGGTTTCATCCTCGGCCCGATCCTCAACCGTTATCTGGGCATGAGTGGCGGCGCCGAAGTGGTGAGCTCGGCCTTCGCGATGACCGCCCTCGTATTCGGTGGTCTGTCGGCCTACGTGCTGGTCACCCGTAAGGACATGAGCTTCCTCAGCGGCTTCATCACCGCTGGCTTCTTCGTGCTGCTGGGCGCTGTCGTGGCCAGCTTCTTCTTCCAGATCAGCGGTCTGCAACTGGCGATCAGCGCGGGCTTCGTGCTGTTCTCGTCGGTCTGCATCCTGTTCCAGACGAGTGCGATCATCCACGGTGGTGAGCGCAACTACATCATGGCGACCATCAGCCTGTATGTATCGATCTACAACCTGTTCGTCAGCCTGTTGCAGCTGTTCGGCATCATGGGCCGTGACGACTGATAGCCCTGCTACTAGAAAAAGCCCGCTTCGGCGGGTTTTTTTATGGGTGACTTTCGAGTTCCTGCACACCCCACCGCGGGCCAGCCAGCCTAGTGCCCTGCGAATACATGGACAATGCGTTATCCTGCTATAACCTGTCAGGCCTCAGGTACGGCCGCCTTCACGCATTTCCCCCTACCCCAATCCAGTCTTGCCCCGTAGAATGCGCTCCTTTTTTCATCCTGGGCAGCTTCCCATGAGTTCCATCGAACACGGGCCGGGCGCGACGGCGCCTGCCAATGAACTGGTCCTCGGTCTAGAGGACAAGCCAAGGCCGTTGATCGGCCTGCTGGCTGCACTTCAGCACCTGCTGGCGATCATCGTCCCGATCGTCACTCCTGGCCTGCTGATCTGCCAGGCTTTGGGGGTTTCCCCGCGTGATACCAACCTGATCGTCTCCATGTCGCTGGTGATTTCCGGTATCGCGACCTTCGTCCAGTGCAAGCGCTTCGGGCCGTTTGGCGCTGGGCTGTTGATCGTGCAGGGCACCAGCTTCAACTTCGTCGGACCGCTGATCGCAGGCGGTGCGCTGATGGTCAAGCAGGGCACCCCGGTAGAGAGCGTGATGGCTGCAATTTTCGGTGTGGTGATCGCCGGCTCCTTCGTGGAGATGGGCGTGTCACGCATCCTCCCGTTCGTCAAACGCCTGATCACCCCTCTGGTGACCGGCATCGTGGTGCTGATGATCGGTCTTACGCTGATCAAGGTGGGCTTGATCAGCATGGGAGGCGGCTTCACCGCCATGGGTAACGGCACTTTCGCCAACGGCGAGAACCTGCTGCTGTCGGGCGTTGTGCTGGCGATCATCGTTATCCTCAACCGCATTCCGGTGGTGTGGATGCGCAGCTGCGCCATCGTCATCGCCCTCGCCGTGGGCTATGCCCTGGCCGGCTACCTCGGCCGCCTGGACTTCACCGGCATGCATGAAGCCGCGCTGTTCCAAGTGCCGATGCCGCTGCACTTTGGCCTGAGCTTCTCGTGGGCCCTGTTCATTCCGATGCTGGTGATCTATCTGGTGACTTCGCTGGAAGCCATCGGTGACGTCACGGCCACCAGCAAAGTCTCGCGCCAACCGGTCGAAGGCCCGCTGTGGATGCAGCGCATCAAGGGTGGCGTGCTGGTCAACGGTGCCAACTCGCTGTTAGCTGGCGTGTTCAATACCTTCCCCAGCTCAATCTTTGCGCAGAACAACGGCGTCATTCAGCTGACCGGCATCGCCAGTCGCCATATCGGTGTGTGGATTGCCCTTATGCTGGTGCTGCTGGGCCTGTTCCCCAGCGTTGCCGGTGTGATCCAGGCAGTGCCTGAACCAGTGCTCGGTGGCGCAGCCATGGTGATGTTCGGCGCGGTAGCAGCGTCGGGTATCAACATCCTGGCCAGCACCCGCCTGGACCGTCGGGCACTGCTCATCATCTCGGTATCCCTGGCCCTAGGCCTGGGCGTGGCACAAGTGCCGGAGTTCCTCGCGCACATGCCGGCGGCGCTGCGTAACGTGCTGGAGTCGGGCGTGGCCACCGGCGGCATCTGCGCCCTGGTGCTGAATTGGTTCCTGCCAGAGAGCAAGGGCCAGGCCTGACGCATGCTTGCGTTGGCCCAAAAAGCCCGCGCCGACAGGTGCGGGCTTTTTGCTTTATCATGGCCCCATCCCTTTGCACGAGCTTTCCATGAAATTCGCCATCGCGGTTTTTTCCCCGGCCCATGCGCCCTCCTCGCGTCGCGCCCTGCGTTTCGCCGAGGCAGCGCTGGCCGCTGGGCACGAGATTGCCCGGCTGTTCTTCTACCAGGACGGGGTACACAGCGCCTCGGCCAATATCGTTGTCCCCCAAGATGAACTGGACGTTGCCGCCCAATGGCGCGACTTCATCGATAGCCATCGGCTGGATGCCGTGGTCTGCATCGCCGCAGCCCTGCGTCGAGGCGTGCTGGATGAGAGCGAAGCCAACCGCTACCAGCGCCCGGCCGTGAACCTGCCGGCCCCTTGGGAGCTTTCGGGCCTCGGCCAGTTGCATGAGGCGGCACAAGTGGCCGACCGCCTGGTCTGCTTCGGAGGTGATTGAGATGGCCAAATCCCTGTTGATCATCAGCCGCCAGGCGCCCTGGAACGGCCCCAGCGCCCGTGAGGCCCTGGATATCGCCCTGGCCGGCGGCGCCTTCGATTTGCCCCTGGGCATGCTCTTTCTCGATGATGGCGTATTCCAACTCGCTCCCGGCCAGCAGCCTGGCGCACTGCAACAGAAAAATCTCGCTGCCAATCTCCAGGCGCTGCCGATGTTCGGTGTCGAGGAACTGTTCGCCTGCGGCCACAGCCTGGCCGAGCGCGGCCTGGCGGGTGACGCGCTGGAGCTGGCGGTCGAGGTGCTGGATGATGCAGGCCTGACCGCCCTGATTGCCCGTTTCGACCAGGTGGTGACACTCTGATGACGACCTTGCATGTAATCAGCCATTCGCCCTTCGGCGACAATCGTCTGGACAGCTGCCTACGCCTGCTGGGCACGGATGATGCTCTGCTGCTGTGCGGCGACGCTGTCTATGCCCTGCGCGCCGGCAGTGAGCCATGGCGCAAGCTCGAAGCCGCCGCCTTAGGTAACCGCCTTTACGCCCTCGCCGAGGATCTGCAGGCCCGCGCCATCGACAGCGCATTAGCCGAGCCTGTGGACTATCCGGCCTTCGTCGAACTGTCACTGCATTACCACAAGGTCAACAGCTGGCTATGAGCAACCTCACTGTCGGCGATCAGCAGATCGCCCTGGACAAGGACGGCTTTCTGGCCGACTTGCAAGCGTGGTCCCCTGAGGTCGCCCAAGCGCTGGCCGCACGCGAGAATATTGCGCTGACGCCCGAGCACTGGGAGGTACTGGAAGTGCTGCGCCAGTTCTACGACGAGTTCCAGCTGTCACCGGCCACCCGCCCGCTGATCAAGTACACCGCCCTCAAGCTAGGCCCGGAAAAAGGCAACAGTCCGCACCTCAATCGTCTGTTCAACGGCACTCCCGCCAAACTCGCTGCCAAGCTGGCGGGCCTGCCCAAGCCAACCAACTGCATATGACCATCGCTCGTCCACTCACTTTGCAAACCCCGGCCGAACATCCCTTCGCTGAATTCGTGCGCATCCTCGGCAAAGGCAAGCGCGGCGCCCGTGGCCTGACCCGTGAGGAGGCCCGCACGGCCATGACTCTGCTGCTTGAGGGCAAGGTCGAAGACACCCAACTGGGCGCCTTCCTCATGCTGCTGCGGCACAAGGAGGAAAGCGCCGAGGAGCTCGCCGGCTTCACCGAGGCCTTACGCGCTCACCTGCAGCCCCCTACCATCAACGTGGACCTGGACTGGCCCACGTACGCCGGCAAGAAGCGCCATCTGCCTTGGTACCTGCTTGCGGTCAAATGCCTGGCGGGTAACGGTGTGCGCATTATCCTGCATGGCGGCGGTGCGCACACCGCCGGGCGCCTGTATACCGAGCAATTGCTGGACTTGCTGGACATCCCCCTGTGCCGCGACTGGCCCGCTGTAGTCCAGGCCCTGGAAGAGCGCTGCCTGGCCTTCGCACCGCTGCAGGACTGGGCCCCGCAACTGCAGCGCATGATCGATCTGCGCAACACCTTGGGGCTGCGCTCGCCGATTCACTCGCTGGCCCGGGTGCTCAATCCGCTGGGCGCACGCTGCGGCCTGCAAAGCATCTTCCATCCCGGTTACCAGGCTGTGCATCGCGAGGCGAGCCGTCTACTGGGCGACCATGCCGTAGTGATCAAGGGCGACGGCGGGGAGATCGAGGTCAACCCCGATGTGATCAGCCATCTCTATGGCACCACCGCCGGCGCAGCCTGGGACGAAGAATGGCCGGCGCTGAGTGCCCAGCGCCACGTCAAACCAGCCACCCTGCAACCTGAGCACCTGTTGAAGGTATGGCGCGGCGAAGCCGAGGACAGCTATGGCGAACTGGCAGTGCTGGCGACCATGGCGATGGCCCTGCGTGGGCTTGGGCAAAGCCGTGAGCAGGCCTTCGAAACCGCACGCAACTACTGGACGCAACGTAAAAACATCGAATAAATCGATCCGATCGCCGCAGTCTTTGCGCTATTTATTCGAACAGAGTTGCCTAGACTGAGCTCCAACGACAAACGACTATGTTCCGAGGAGCTCACCATGGGCCTTTTAATCGACGGCCGCTGGCATGACCAGTGGTACCAGAACAGCAAGGACGGCGCATTCCAGCGCGAGAACGCCCAACGCCGTAATCAACTACCTGCCGCCGAAGCCGGGCGCTACCACTTGTACGTCTCCCTGGCCTGTCCCTGGGCTCACCGCACCTTGATCTTCCGTGCCCTCAAGGGCCTGGAACCGCTGATCGATGTCTCTGTAGTGAGTTGGCTGATGGGCGAGCATGGCTGGACCTTCGATCGTCAGCACGGCTCCACCGGCGACCACCTGGACGACCTGCAGTACCTTCACCAGCGCTATACCCAGGATGACCCACACTACACCGGCCGCGTGACGGTACCGGTGCTGTGGGACAAACAGCAAAAGCGCATCGTCAACAACGAGTCGGCAGAGATCATCCGCATTTTCAACAGCGCCTTCGATGAGCTGACAGGCAACCGGCTGGACCTCTACCCCGAGCCGCTTCGCCCGACCATCGATGCACTCAACGAACGCATCTACCCGGCGGTGAACAACGGCGTGTACCGTGCAGGCTTCGCCACCACCCAAGAGGCCTACGAGGCGGCGTTCGATCAGGTGTTCGCTGAACTGGATCACCTCGAGACCCTGTTGGGCCGTCAACGCTACCTGGCGGGGGAATATCTCACCGAGGCCGACGTACGTCTGTTCACTACCCTGGTGCGCTTCGACGCCGTGTACCACGGCCACTTCAAGTGCAACCTGCGTCGCCTGGCCGACTACCCGAACCTGTCCAACTGGCTGCGCGAGCTGTACCAGTGGCCGGGCGTGGCCGGGACCGTGAACATGGAGCACATCCAGAAGCACTATTACATGAGCCACAAGACCATCAACCCGAATGGCATCGTGCCCAAAGGACCGCTGCAGGATTTCAACCAGCCGCATGACCGCGAGCGGCTGGCGGGCAAAGGCATCTGGCAGGCTTGAAACAGCTGGGGCCGCTTAGCGGCCCCAATCATGTCACCCTTGTTGTGATCCTTCGAACCACGCCAGCTTCTCGCGTAGCCGCACCACCTCCCCGACAATCACCAGGGTCGGCGCATGCACTTCATGACGCGCCACCAGCGCCGGCAGATCCGCCAGGGTCCCAGTGAACACCCGCTGGTTACGTGTGGTCCCCTGTTGCACCAACGCCGCCGGGGTACTGGCCGCGCGGCCATGGCGAATCAGTTCGGCGCAGATGGTCGGCAGGCCGACCAGGCCCATGTAGAACACCAGGGTCTGGGCAGGCGCCACCAGATCATCCCAAGGCAAGTTGCTGGTGCCATCCTTCAGATGCCCGGTGACGAAGCGCACCGACTGGGCATAATCCCGATGGGTCAGCGGAATTCCGCCATAAGCTGAGCAACCACTGGCCGCGGTGATGCCCGGTACCACCTGAAACGGGATACCCTCCTCGGCCAGCTCTTCGATCTCCTCACCACCACGGCCGAAGATGAACGGGTCGCCGCCCTTCAGGCGCAACACTCGCTTGCCCTGGCGCGCCAGGTCCACCAGCAGGCGATTGATCTGCTCCTGCGGCACCGCATGATCGGCGCGGCGCTTGCCAACGTAGATCCGCTCGGCATCACGTCGGCACATCTCGATGATCGCCGGCGCCACCAATCGGTCATACAGCACCACATCGGCCTGCTGCATCAGGCGCAAGGCACGGAAGGTCAGCAGGTCCGGGTCACCCGGGCCGGCACCGACCAGATACACCTCGCCCCCTTGCTGCACCGGCGCACCATCGACCTTCGCCTGCAACAGGCGCTCGGCCTCGCTGCCCTGCCCGGCCAACTGGCGTTCGGCGATCGGCCCCTGAAAGACATCCTCCCAGAAACCGCGACGCTGGTTGACGTCCGGATACAACGCCTTGACCTTGTCGCGAAAACGCGCGGCCAAACCGGCCAACTCGCCATAGGCGGCTGGAATCCAGGCCTCCAGGCGCGCGCGGATCAGCCGCGCCAGCACTGGCGCGTCGCCGCCACTGGACACGGCCACCACCAAAGGCGAACGATTGACGATCGCGGGGAAAATCACCGTGCACAGGGCCGGCGCATCCACTACGTTGACCGGCAGGCTACGCGCCTGGGCATCGGCAGAGACCTGGGCATTGAGCACGGAGTCGTCGGTGGCGGCGATCACCAACCGGCAACCGTCAAGGTCGCCTGGCTGGTAACCGCGCACCAAGACCTCACCACCACCCTCACGGGCCAGCGCGGCCAGCTGGCCGTCGACCTCCGGTGCCACTACCCGCAGCGCGGCGCCGGCGTCGGCCAGCAGACGCGCCTTGCGCAGGGCGATCTCACCGCCACCGACGACCAATACCCGACCACCCTGCAGCTTGTGGAACAGCGGCAGGTAATCCATTTAGCGGATGACCTCGACACCACCCATGTAGGGCTTGAGCACTTCCGGCACGCGAATCGAGCCATCGGCCTGCTGATAGTTCTCCAGCACCGCCACCAGGGTGCGGCCGACCGCCAGGCCTGAGCCGTTGAGGGTATGCACCAGCTCAGGTTTGCCGGTCTCCGGATTGCGCCAGCGGGCCTGCATGCGGCGGGCCTGGAAGTCGCCGCAGTTCGAGCAGGAGCTGATCTCGCGGTACTTGCCCTGGCTCGGCACCCAGACTTCCAGATCGTAGGTCTTCACGGCGCTAAAGCCCATGTCGCCGGTGCACAGGGCCAGGACACGGTACGGCAACTCCAAGGCCTGCAGCACGCGCTCGGCGTTGGCGGTCAGGCCTTCGAGCGCTTCCATCGACTTGGACGGCTCGACGATCTGCACCATCTCGACCTTGTCGAACTGGTGCTGGCGGATCATGCCGCGGGTATCGCGACCCGAAGCACCGGCTTCGCTGCGGAAGCACGGAGTGTGGGCGACGAACTTGATCGGCAGTTGCTTGGCATCGATGATCTCGCCGGCGACGATGTTGGTCAGCGACACTTCGGCGGTCGGAATCAGGTAGAAGTCCGCCTCGCCTTCACGGGCGATCTTGAACAGGTCTTCCTCGAACTTCGGCAACTGGCCGGTGCCCTGCAGGGCCGGCGCTTGCACCAGATACGGGGTATAGGCCTCCTCGTAGCCGTGCTCGCTGGTGTGCAGATTGATCATGAACTGGGCCAGGGCGCGGTGCATGCGGGCGATCGGGCCACGCAGCAGGGCAAAGCGTGCGCCGGAGAGCTTGGCCGCGGTCTCGAAGTCCAGGCCGCCGCTGATCTCGCCCAGTGCCACGTGGTCCTTGATCTCGAAATCGAAGTCACGCGGGGTGCCCCAACGGCGCACCTCGACGTTGGCCTCCTCGTCCGGGCCGACTGGAACGCTGGCGTCCGGCAGGTTGGGGATGGTCAGCACGATAGCGTCAAGTTCGGCCTGGATGGCATCCAGCTCTGCCTTGCCCTCGGTCAGCTCGCCAGCCATGCGCTCGACATCCGCCATCAGCGGCGCGATGTCTTCACCCTTGGCCTTGGCCTGGCCGATCGACTTGGAACGGGCGTTACGCTCGGCCTGCAGTTGCTCGGTGCGGGTCTGCACGGCCTTACGGCGCTCTTCCAGGGATTCGATGCGCGCGACATCCAGGCTGAAGCCACGGGAGGCCAGGCGATCCGCCACTTCCTGAAGTTGGCCGCGTAACAGTTTGGAATCGAGCATATCGTTCTCTCGTTATGTGAGTGTTGGTTCAGAATTTGGTCAGCGACAGGCCGGCCCAAGTGGCAAGCAGCCCGCCGATTACGCTAATACCGGTATAGCCCAAGGCCAGCGGAACTTGCCCACTTTCCATCAGGCGCACGGTATCGAGCGAGAAAGAAGAAAAAGTCGTCAGGCCACCCAGAAAGCCGACGATCAGCCCGGCGCGCAGCTCGACCGGCGCCAGCGGCTTGTGCAGGAACAAGCCATAGAGCAGGCCGATCAGCAGGCAGCCGATCAGGTTGACCGCCAGCGTACCGAGATAGAAGTGGCGTGGCCAGTGTGCCGCCACCCAATTGCTCGTGGCAAAGCGCAACAGGGTTCCGGCAATACCGCCCGCGCTGACCGCGGCGATGAGGCCGATCATGGCTTTCTCCGTTGCCGGGGGCTGGTGCGGTCCAACTCGGCCAGGTGGCGCAGTTTCTCCCCTATCTTTAGCTCCAGGCCCCGGGGTACCGGCTGGTAGTACTGGCGTGGCTCGAGCTGTTCGGGGAAGTAGTCTTCACCTGCGGCGTACGCATCAGGCTCGTCGTGGGCGTAGCGGTATTCCTCGCCATACCCCAGCTGCTTCATCAGCTTGGTCGGAGCGTTGCGCAAGTGCAACGGCACCTCCAGGGAACCGTGCTCGGCGGCTTCGCGCATGGCGGCCTTGAAGCCCATGTACACGGCATTGCTCTTCGGCGCGCAGGCGATGTAGGTAATGGCCTGAGCCACCGCCAGTTCCCCCTCGGGGCTGCCCAGACGCTCCTGCACATCCCAGGCAGCCAGGCACAGGCTCAAGGCGCGAGGATCGGCGTTGCCGATGTCCTCGCTGGCCATGCGCACCACTCGACGAGCGATGTACAGCGGATCGCAGCCGCCGTCGAGCATACGCGCATACCAGTACAACGCCGCATCGGGATTGGAGCCCCGCACAGACTTGTGCAACGCCGAGATCTGGTCGTAGAAGGCCTCGCCCCCCTTGTCGAAGCGACGCCGGCTGTCGCCGAGCAAGCTCTGCAACAGATCGACGCCGATCTCGCCGCCGTCCTCAGCGAGATCCGAAGCGTTCTCCAGCAAGTTGAGCATCCGCCGGCCATCGCCGTCAGCTGCCGCCATCAGCATTTTGAAAGCGTCGTCACCGACACTCAGCTGGCGTGCACCAAGGCCGCGTTCCTCGGTCAGGGCGCGGTTGACCAACTTGCGCAAGGCCGCTTCGTCCAGGCTCTTGAGCACATACACCCGAGCCCGAGACAGCAAGGCGTTGTTCAATTCGAACGAGGGGTTCTCGGTGGTGGCACCGATGAAGATCAGCGTGCCGTCTTCCACATAAGGCAGAAAGGCATCCTGCTGGGACTTGTTGAAGCGGTGCACCTCATCGACGAACAGGATGGTCCGGCGACCATACTGGCCCGCCTGCTGCTTGGCCACCTCTACCGCCTGGCGGATCTCCTTGACCCCGGCCAGCACCGCCGACACCGTCTCGAAGTGAGCGTCGCAGAACTGCGCCAACAACCGCGCCAGGGTGGTCTTGCCCACTCCAGGCGGCCCCCAGAAGATCATCGAGTGCAGCGCGCCCTGTTCCAGCGCCTCACGCAGCGGCTTGCCACGCGCCAGCAGGTGCTCCTGGCCGACGTACTCGTCCAGGTTGGACGGACGCAGCCGGGCGGCCAGGGGCTGGGCGACAGGTTCGCTTC
The DNA here is from genome assembly GCF_900102675.1 of Pseudomonas guariconensis. Classification (GTDB taxonomy): domain Bacteria; phylum Pseudomonadota; class Gammaproteobacteria; order Pseudomonadales; family Pseudomonadaceae; genus Aquipseudomonas; species Aquipseudomonas guariconensis. The sequence continues at coordinate 91,710 of NZ_FMYX01000005.1, read as the reverse complement.
GAAACAGGTCCATGATGCGCTCTCATTACTCCTGGATGACGTCGGCGCCTTCCGGGATCTTGAACTGGAACTTGCTCGCCGGGATCGCCTCGTTGGCCTTGACCCCATTGAACAGGATATTGGTGCGCTGACCCACGCTGTCGACCAGTTGCATGTCGTTGATCAGACCGCGGCGGAACGACACACGCAGGGAGTCGAACAAGGTGTCCTTGGTCTTGGGCTTCAAGGTGAAGTCCATGACTTCGCCCTGTTCCTTGGAGGTGATATCGAAGCTCTGGCTGATCTTGGACACATCACCGGACAGCAACAGCGCCGGGGTCTGGTTCAGTCGCACGTCGAGCTTCTTGATGGTGGCCTGCTCCAGGTCCGGGTCCCACAGGGTGACCTTCTGCCCGTCGGACACTACCACCTGCTCCTGAGGCGCATCAGTGTGCCAGTAGAACAGGCCTGGGCGCTTGACGGACATCTCGCCACTGGTTTCCTGCAAGCTCGTGCCGCTGGCATCGAGGGTAAGTTGTGAGAAACGAGCCGATATGGTCTGCGACTTCTCCAGCAACTGGGTCAGGCGTGCAACGTCCTTCTCATCGGCCTGGGCCGACACAGCGCCCAGGGCCAGGGCAGAAACCAACAGCATGCGAATCGCGCGCATGGGAATCCTCGTTGAACAGTGAATGGGCCGGGCGCCGCCTTCGACGTCCGGCAAGGTGATCATCAATCGCGTGGGCCGCCCGGGGCAATCACTTCCCGCGAGCCGTTGCTGTTCATGGGGGTGACCACACCGGCCATCTCCATCGCCTCGATCATCCGCGCGGCGCGGTTATAGCCGATCTTCAACTTGCGCTGCACCGCGGAAATGGACGCCCGACGACTTTCCAGTACGAACTGCACGGCTTCGTCGTACAACGCATCGGCTTCCGGATCGTCGCCATCGCCGCCGCCACCACCGCCGCCCTCGAAGCCGCTACCGGCTTCCTCGACGCCGTTGAGGATGTCGTCGTTGTAGTCCGGCGCGCCGCGCAGCTTCCAGGCTTCGACGACCCGGTGCACCTCGTCGTCGGAGACGAACGCACCATGCACACGGATCGGCAGGCTGGTGCCCGGCGGCATGTAGAGCATGTCACCGTGACCGAGCAACTGCTCGGCGCCACCCTGGTCGATGATGGTCCGAGAGTCGATCTTGCTGGACACCTGGAACGCCATGCGGGTCGGAATGTTGGCCTTGATCAGGCCGGTGATCACATCCACCGACGGACGCTGGGTGGCAAGAATCAGGTGAATACCGGCGGCCCGTGCCTTCTGGGCGATACGGGCGATCAGCTCTTCGACCTTCTTGCCGACGATCATCATCATGTCGGCGAACTCGTCGACGATCACCACGATGGTCGGCAGCGTCTTCAGCGCAGGCGGCTCGTCGTCCATGCTCTCGCGGCGGTACAGCGGGTCGTGGATGACCTCGCCGGCCTCCTGGGCATCCTTGATCTTGCGGTTGAAGCCCGCCAGGTTCCGCACGCCCATGGCGGCCATCAGCTTGTAGCGCCGCTCCATCTCGGCCACGCTCCAGCGCAGTGCATTGGCGGCGTCCTTCATGTCAGTGACCACCGGGCAGAGCAGATGCGGAATACCCTCGTAGATCGACAGCTCGAGCATCTTCGGGTCGATCATGATCAACCGCGCATCTTCAGGACTGGATTTGAACAGGATCGACAGGATCATGGCGTTGACACCCACCGACTTACCGGAACCGGTGGTACCGGCCACCAGCAGGTGCGGCATCTTGGCAAGGTCAGTGATCACCGGCTTGCCGCCGATGTCATGGCCCAGGGCCAGGGTGACCGGCGACTTTTGCTCGTCGTACTGCGGCGTGGACAGCACCTCGGAGAAGCGCACCATCTGTCGGTTTTCATTGGGAATCTCGATACCCACGGTGGTCTTGCCCGGGATGACTTCAACCACGCGCACGCTGGTCACTGCCAGCGAACGCGCCAGGTCCTTGGCCAGGTTGGCGATGCGGCTGACCTTCACGCCAGCGGCCGGCTGGATCTCGTAACGCGTGATCACCGGACCCGGATGGATCGAGTCCACCGCAACTTCGACGCCGAACTCCTTGAGCTTGATTTCCAGCAATTGGCCGACACCGGCCAGGGATTCTGGCGAGTACTCGATCTTCTTCTGCTCGGCCGGGTCGAGAATGGAGATTGACGGCAAGGTACCTTCCACGGCGCTATCGACGAACAGCGGTGCCTGCTTCTCCTTCATCACCCGCTTGCTCGGTTCAGGCGCCTTGACCGGGGTTGGCGGCATGATCACCGGCGCGACCGGTTGCTCGCGTGGCACCACAGGTTCGCGTGGTAGCACAGGCCGGGCGGGCGCTTCGTCACGTTCGCTGATGCGTTCACGCGGCTGAGGCTTGATCGGCTCGCGCTTCTCGGCGGCCATCGGCGCCACATCGAGGATCGGCTCATCCACCTCGCGCAGTTGCGCCACCAGGCGCTTGCGCTCGTTGCGCGCTTCCCACCAACGGTTGGCCGCGCTCTGCACCAGTTCGAACAGATCGAGCGTGATCTTGCCGGTGATGTCCATCACCTTGAACCAGGACAGGTCGGTGAAGACCGTCAGGCCGAACAGGAACAGGGCGATGAACATCAAGGTGCTGCCCTGCACGTTCAACAGGTTGCGCGCCAGATCGCCCAGGCTTTCGCCCAAGGCACCACCGGCAGAGAACGGCATGCTCGCCGGTGGATGGAAATGGATATGCGCCAGCGCCGCGCCCGACAGCACCAGGAATACCAACCCGATCAACCGCCAGGAAAACAGCCAGCCGCTCCACTGCCAGGGCTGGTGACGCTCGCGGAAGATCTGCCAGGTCTTGATCGCCAGCAGCAACGGGAAGATATAGGCGAAGTAGCCCAGCACCATGAACAGGATATCGGCAAAGTAGGCACCGGCGCGGCCAGCGGCGTTCTGCACCTGTTCGGCATTGCTGGTGTGACTGAAGCCTGGGTCCGACGTGTCGTAGGTCAGCAGTGCCATCCACAGGTACAGGCACAGGGCGCCGACAGCGATCAGCGCACCTTCCTTGAGGCGGTAATGCAGCTGCTGTCGCCACAGGGGCACGGGCAAAGGGGGCGGGGTTGCGGTGGATTTCTTCAAAACGCGTCTATTCCTGCGCTTGCTGCGCGTCCAGTAGTGATCGACCCGGTGTCCGGTCAATGAACCACTACTTTTAACATTACTGCCCGCCAGCCGCCATGGCGGCACGCCAGGTGAGGCTGGAGCGGCGCGGATTTCCTATGGGTGCAATTTGAGCACGCATTTTCTTTTGTGACAAAGGCTTATGCTGTGTTTTTGCACAGGTATGACAGCAAATGTGCCGGATGGTGCCAATGGACGCCTGAATGGTCAGGAAATTACCTCGCAAAGTGCCAGCCTGCGCCCAGACGCGCCAACGGCTGACACCACAAGGCCACACATTGACCTCACACCACCAGCGCGCCATGCTGGTTGCCCTCCCCTCCCCCACCGCCGAAAGACCATGCTCACCTGGCTGACCCGCGACTCGCTGAACTTCCCGCCCCTGGAAAAAGCCCTGCACGACCCCAACGGCCTGCTGGCCGCAGGCGGCGACCTGACGCCGGAACGCTTGGTGCAGGCTTATCGCCATGGCTGCTTCCCGTGGTACCAGGATGGCCAACCGATCCTGTGGTGGTCACCGGACCCTCGCACCGTGCTTTTCCCGGACGAGCTGCACGTATCGCGCTCATTGGCCAAGTTCATCCGCCAAGGCCATTACCAGGTCAGCTTCGACACCGACTTCCCCGCCGTCATCGCCGCCTGCGCCGCGCCACGCGATTATGCCGACGGCACCTGGATCACCGACAACATGCAGGCGGCCTACTGCGAACTGCACCGACGTGGCATCGCCCACTCGGTCGAGGTACGCCGCGACGGTCAACTGGTGGGCGGGCTATATGGCCTGGCCATGGGCCGACTGTTTTTCGGCGAGTCGATGTTCAGCCGCGCCGACAATGCGTCCAAGGTCGGCTTCGTAGCCCTGGTCGAGCACCTCAAAGCCGCCGGATTCGTGCTGATCGACTGCCAGATGCCGACCAACCATCTGCACAGCCTCGGCGCCCGCGCCATCAGCCGGGCCTGCTTTGCAGAGCACCTGGCACGCTATCTCGATACCCCAAACACGGCGACCTGGGCTCGCTAGGCGAGTTCTGCCAGCTGGCTTACACTTAAGTCAAAGTCTTACCGAGGGGTTGATCATGACAGAGCTGGCGCGGTTGAAGTTCTATGCCACTCAACCCCACTCCTGCAGCTATTTGCCAGAGGAGCAGGCCACTACGCTGTTCCTGGACCCCAGCCAACCGATGGACGTGCATGTGTATGCCGACCTGTCGGAAATGGGCTTTCGCCGCAGCGGCGATCACCTGTACCGCCCTCATTGCCAGAACTGCAACGCCTGCGTGCCCGCGCGCATTCCGGCTGCGCGCTTCATCCCCAACCGCCAGCAACGGCGCATCCTCAAACGCAACGCCGATCTGACCGTCACCGCCGCGCGCCCGGCGTTTCGCGAAGAATATTTCGACCTGTACCGCCGCTACATCGAGCAACGCCATTCCGATGGCGACATGTACCCCCCCAGCCGTGACCAGTTCTCCACCTTCCTGGTGCGCGACCTGCCGTTCTGCTGGTTCTATGAGTTCCGCCTGGAAGGCAAACTCATGGCGGTGGCCGTGAGCGATCTGCTGCCCAACGGCCTGTCTGCGGTCTACACCTTCTATGAGCCCGAGCAGGAGCGCCGCAGCCTTGGGCGCTATGCCATCCTCTGGCAGATCACCGAAGCCCTGCGGCAAAACCTCGATGCGGTCTACCTCGGCTACTGGATCAAGAACTGCAAGAAAATGAACTACAAGACCCAGTACCGGCCCATTGAACTGCTGATCAACCAGCGCTGGGTTACCCTCAATTGAAAGCATTGGCTTGAAACACAGTTTTCGGGCATAATCCACGCCACTTTTTTGCCCGGTGCAGTTGCGTATCGGGCCATTCACTGGATACCGAGGGCTTTACTGCATGTCGAAAGAAGACAGCTTCGAAATGGAAGGTACTGTCGTCGACACCCTGCCCAACACCATGTTCCGCGTGGAGTTGGAAAACGGGCACGTCGTAACCGCGCACATCTCCGGAAAGATGCGCAAGAACTACATCCGCATTCTCACTGGCGACAAGGTCCGCGTCGAACTGACGCCATATGACCTGAGCAAGGGCCGCATCACCTATCGCGCCCGCTGAGTCTCAGCCAATAAAAAGCCCGGCCAATGTGCCGGGCTTTTTTGTGCTCGCTCGAATGCAGAGGGTCGCTTTCTGCTCTTTTGGCGACAGAAGGCCACTCCCACAGGAGAAGCCTTAATGTCGCGAAAGGGGCTGCAAGCAGCCCAGACCTCATGCAACCTCAGCCGTGGTCTCGAAGTCGAACACCAGCTCGCCATCACGCAGGTCGACATGCACCACGCCGCCATGCTCGGAGAGCTCGCCGAACAGGATCTCTTCGGCCAGCGGCCGCTTGATCTTGTCCTGGATGAGCCGCGCCATCGGCCGCGCCCCCATCTGCACGTCATAACCAGAAGCCGCCAGCCAACCGCGGGCGTCATCACTGACTTCCAGCAGCACGCGCTTGTCTTCCAGCTGCGCCTGCAGCTCGATGAGGAACTTATCGACGATGCTCTTGATGGTTTCGTGGCTCAGGCGGCCGAACTGGATAATGGTGTCCAGACGGTTGCGGAACTCCGGCGTGAAGCTCTTGCGGATCACCTCCATAGCGTCAGACGTGTGGTCCTGCTGAGTGAACCCGATCGAGGCCCGCGCGGCAGTTTCAGCACCGGCGTTGGTGGTCATGATCAGGATCACGTTGCGGAAGTCCGCCTTGCGCCCATTGTTATCGGTCAGGGTTCCGTGATCCATCACCTGCAGCAGCAGGTTGAACACTTCCGGGTGGGCCTTCTCGATCTCATCGAGCAACAGCACACAATGCGGCTGCTTGGTGATCGCTTCGGTCAGCAGACCACCCTGGTCGAACCCGACATAGCCAGGAGGCGCACCGATCAGGCGCGATACGGTATGCCGCTCCATGTACTCGGACATGTCGAAGCGCACCAGCTCCACCCCAAGCGCCTTGGCCAACTGACGGGCCGCCTCGGTCTTGCCCACACCCGTGGGGCCTGCGAACAGGAACGAGCCGACCGGCTTGTCCGGCGACTTGAGCCCGGCACGGGACAGCTTGATGGCAGTGGCCAGCGAATCGATGGCGGCATCCTGACCAAACACGGTGAGCTTGAGATCGCGCTCGAGGTTGCGCAGCAGCTCCTTGTCGGAGCTGGTGACATGCTTGGGCGGGATCCGCGCGATCTTGGCGACGATGTCCTCGACCTGAGGCACATCGATGCGCTTGACGCGACTGCCCTCTGGCTGCAGGCGCTGATAGGCACCCGCCTCGTCGATCACGTCGATAGCCTTGTCCGGCATGTGCCGGTCATTGATATAGCGCGCAGCGAGTTCGGCGGCGGCGCGCAAAGCTTCGTCGCTGTATTCGATGTTGTGATGACTCTCGAAGCGGCCCTTCAGGCCCCGCAGGATGCCCACGGTATCTTCGACCGACGGCTCGGTGACGTCGACCTTCTGGAAGCGCCGCGCCAAGGCGCGGTCCTTCTCGAAAATGCCACGGAATTCCTGGAAGGTGGTCGAGCCGATGCAGCGGATGTCGCCCGACGACAGCAGCGGCTTGAGCAGGTTGGAGGCATCCATCACGCCACCGGATGCAGCACCTGCACCGATGATGGTGTGGATCTCGTCGATGAACAGAATGGCCTGCGGACGCTTGCGCAGCTCACCGAGCAACGCCTTGAAGCGCTTCTCGAAATCGCCGCGGTACTTGGTACCGGCCAGCAATGCGCCAAGGTCCAAGGAATACACCACGCTCTGTGCCAGCAGATCCGGCACCTGACCGTCGACGATGCGCTTGGCCAGACCTTCGGCAATGGCCGTCTTGCCCACGCCAGCCTCGCCGACCAGCAGCGGGTTGTTCTTGCGCCGACGAGCAAGAATCTGCGCGACGCGCTCGACTTCCTGCTCACGCCCCACCAGCGGATCGATGCGGCCCAGACGGGCCAATTCGTTCAGGTTGCTGGCATAAGCATCCAGCGGATTGCTCGAGGAAGCAGATTCGCCGCCCTCCTCGTCCTGCATGTCCTGATCGTTTTCGCTGTGCGAGCCGTGGCCCGGCACCTTGGAGATGCCATGGGCGATGTAGTTGACCACGTCGATGCGTGCCACGCTCTGCTGCTTGAGCAGAAACACGGCCTGGCTTTCCTGCTCGCTGAAGATCGCCACCAGCACGTTGGCGCCGGTGACTTCGCGCTTGCCGGAGCTCTGCACATGGAACACGGCACGCTGCAGCACGCGCTGGAAGCCCAGGGTCGGCTGAGTCTCGCGGTCCTCGTCATGGACAGGGATCAGCGGCGTGGTGGAATCGATGAACTCTTGCAGGTCGTGCTTGAGCTTGTCGAGATTGGCGCCACAGGCGCGCAGAACGGTCGCGGCGGCCTCATTGTCAAGGAGTGCTAGCAGCAGGTGCTCGACGGTCATGAACTCATGACGCTTCGAACGAGCCTCCTTGAAGGCCAGATTGAGGGTGACTTCGAGCTCGCGGTTTAACATAGCTTCACCTCATACCCAAGTGGTCGGCGATTAACCGTCCTTCTCGATTTCACAGAGTAGCGGATGCTGGCTTTCCCTGGCGTATTGGTTGACCTGCATGGCCTTTGTCTCGGCGATGTCACGGGTAAACAATCCGCACACTGCCCGCCCTTCGGTATGGACGGTCAGCATGATCTTGGTCGCCAGCTCGCGGTTCAGATTGAAGAACGTCTCGAGCACTTCGACGACGAAATCCATTGGCGTGTAGTCATCGTTGAACAAAACCACCTTGTACATCGGTGGCGCCTGCAGGATCGGCTTGGCTTCCTGTACCGCCAGACCGGAGCCGTCGTCCTCGTTAGATTGCGGGCGATCCTGATTGAATGTTAGTCGAATCTGGCTGAGTGGTTGCATGGAAAGAATTTCATCATAACGACAAGTTAAGGTGATGGTTTGACCGCGTAGGCCGCTGCCGGCGCGGGGGCCGTCTGACCTTGACTATCGGCAAAACGGTGTTACAACCAATAAGAACCCACCGTGATCGATAAAGATCCGCGCAGTCAACCAGATTTTTTCGCATGGTTCGTATGCGGATGACGTGGATGATACTCCAGTGATGGAGTCCTTTGCAGAGGGACATGAGGATGGCGAGCGGTAAAGTCAAGTGGTTCAACAATGCCAAGGGCTATGGATTCGTCAACGAGGAGGGCAAGAGCGAAGACCTGTTCGCCCACTATTCGCATATCCAGATGGACGGCTACAAGACACTCAAGGCTGGCCAGTCCGTGACCTTCGACATCGTCCAGGGACCCAAGGGGCTGCACGCCGTCAACATCTGCGGCGCCGGCGCCACGGCATCGAAAGTCGAAGTCCAGCCGGTCGAGAGCATCGTCCAGGCCTGATCCACCCCTGACCTTCTGCAGGCACATCGGCAACCGGCCAGCCCCGCAAGGGCTGGCCGGTTTTCATTGCCTTCACATGTGCTTGATCATCTCATCACCAAAGCCGGAGCTGCTGACCAACTTGGCGCCGTCCATCAGGCGCTCGAAGTCGTAGGTCACGGTCTTGGCCGCGATGGCGCCGTTGGTGCCCTTGATGATCAGGTCGGCTGCCTCGGTCCAGCCCATGTGGCGCAGCATCATTTCTGCCGACAGAATCACCGAGCCCGGATTGACCTTGTCCTGCCCGGCATACTTGGGCGCCGTACCATGGGTCGCCTCGAACATCGCGACGGTGTCGGACAGGTTGGCGCCCGGGGCGATACCGATGCCCCCGACCTCGGCCGCCAGGGCGTCGGAAAGGTAGTCGCCGTTGAGATTCAGGGTGGCGATCACATCGTACTCGGCCGGTCGCAGCAGAATCTGCTGGAGCATGGCGTCGGCAATCGCATCTTTGACCACGATCTGGCGCCCGGTCTTGGGATTCTTGAAGCTCATCCACGGGCCGCCATCGAGCAGCTCGGCCTTGAATTCGTCCCGCGCCACCTCGTACCCCCAATCCTTGAAGGCCCCTTCGGTGAACTTCATGATGTTGCCCTTGTGCACCAGGGTCACCGACTCGCGGTCGTTGTCCACGGCATACTGCAGCGCCTTGCGCACCAGGCGCTTGGTGCCCTGCTCGGAGACCGGCTTGACGCCGATGCCGCAGTTCTCGTCGAAGCGGATCTTGGTGACGCCCATTTCCTCCTTGAGGAACTTGATCACCTTGTTGGCCTCGGCAGAGCCGGCCTTCCATTCGATGCCGGCATAGATGTCCTCGGAGTTCTCGCGGAAGATCACCATGTCGACATCACCAGGCTTTTTCACCGGGCTCGGCACGCCCTGGAACCACAGCACCGGACGCAGGCACACGTACAGATCCAACTGCTGGCGCAAGGCCACGTTCAGGGAACGGATACCCCCACCGACAGGCGTGGTCAGTGGCCCTTTGATCGACACCACGTAATCGCGCACGGCATCGAGGGTTTCCTGGGGCAGCCAGGTGTCCTGGTCGTAGACCTGCGTGGCCTTCTCGCCGGCATACACCTCCATCCAGGCGATCTTGCGCTTGCCGCCGTAGGCCTTCTGCACGGCAGCATCCACTACCTTGATCATCACCGGCGAAACATCGACACCGATACCGTCGCCCTCGATGTACGGGATGATGGGATTGTCGGGAACATTGAGCGAATGGTCTGCATTGACGGTGATCTTGGCGCCGTCTGCTGGAACCTTGATTTTCTGGTATCCCATGCTGCACTACTCCGCTTTTCCAGGTGTGATTGGACATCCTGCGATCCAATGAGCCTAAACCAGCTTTCCTGAGCTGCAAGCTTCACGCTGCAAGTTGCAAGCTGACCGGCAGCGACCACTGACAAGCCCACTCACAGTTTGGCCGCGCGCAGACGCCGAGGGATGCGGCATCGCGCCACATTGCCCTTACGCCTTTCGTCTTATAGGCGGTCCGATATCACTTAGCCCGAAGGGTTTGGTATACTCCGGCCCTGACCGTAGGGTCATTGGGGCGACCCCTTGGAAAAACGCGGCTCGCCCTCGGCCAAGAATGGCCAAAAAGCCTGGGCTGTTACCGCCGCCCAGCCGTTTGACGCTCGACTGATGCATCTACCATCACCGCTCGCAAGCCTCTCGACCAATTGCCCATGGCGCTGCCAGGGCGTAGCGCCTACCCTGCGCATCTCGAGACTTCGAGCACGCTCAGCAAAACAGAGAGTTAACCCGCATGCCCACCCGTTCCAAGATCATCTATACCTTCACCGACGAAGCTCCCGCCCTCGCCACCTATTCCCTGCTGCCGATCATCGAAGCCTTCACCGCTTCGGCTGACATCGCCGTCGAAACCCGTGACATCTCCCTGGCTGGCCGTATCCTCGCGGCGTTCCCGGAGCAACTGGGCGCCGAGAAGCGCGTAGGCGATCACCTGGCGGAGCTGGGCCAGCTGGCCACCACCCCGGAAGCCAACATCATCAAGCTGCCGAACATCAGCGCCTCGGTACCGCAGCTCAAGGCCGCGATCAAGGAACTGCAAGGCAAGGGCTTCAACATCCCCGACTACGCTGACGAGCCGAGCACGGAGCAAGAAAAAGAATCCCGCGCCCGCTACGACCGCATCAAAGGCAGCGCCGTGAACCCGGTTCTGCGCGAAGGCAACTCCGACCGCCGCGCTCCGCTGTCGGTCAAGAACTATGCCCGCAAGCATCCGCACAAGATGGGCGCCTGGACTGCCGACTCCAAGTCGCACGTCGCCCACATGACCCAAGGCGACTTCTACGGCAGCGAAAAAGCCGCACTGATCGAAGGCGATGACAGCCTGCGCATCGAGCTGGTCGGCAAAGACGGCGTTACCACCGTCCTGAAAGAAAAGACCGCCGTCAAAGCCGCTGAAGTCATCGACTGCGCCGTCATGAGCCGCAAGGCCCTCAAAGCCTTCATCGCCGAGCAGATCGCCGATGCCAAGGCCTCCGGCGTGCTGCTGTCGGTCCACCTGAAAGCCACCATGATGAAGGTCTCCGACCCGATCATGTTCGGCGTCATCGTCGAAGAGTTCTACAACGACGTGCTGGCCAAGCACGCCGCAGCCCTCGCCGAAGTCGGCTTCAACGCCAACAACGGCATCGGCGACCTGTACGCCCGCATCAAGGACCTGCCAGCTGACAAGCAGGCCGAGATCGAAGCCGACATCCAGGCCCTGTACGCCGTCCGCCCGGCCCTGGCCATGGTCAACTCCGACAAGGGCATCACCAACCTGCACGTGCCGAGCGATGTCATCGTCGACGCCTCGATGCCTGCGATGATCCGCGACTCGGGCAAGATGTGGAACACCGCCGGTGAGCTGCAGGACGCCAAGGCCGTCATCCCGGACCGTTGCTACGCCGGCATCTACCAGGCCGTGATCGAGGACTGCAAGGCCAACGGCGCCTTCGACCCGACCACCATGGGCAGCGTGCCGAACGTCGGCCTGATGGCTCAGAAGGCCGAAGAGTACGGCTCCCACGACAAGACCTTCCAGATCAAGGCCGACGGCGTCGTGCGCGTGGTCGATGGCAAGGGCAAGGTGCTGCTGGAACAGAGCGTCGAAGCCGGTGACATCTTCCGTATGTGCCAGACCAAGGACGCGCCGATCCAGGACTGGGTCAAGCTGGCCGTCAACCGCGCCCGCCTGAGCAACACCCCGGCGGTGTTCTGGCTGGACCCTGCCCGCGCCCACGACGGCGTGATGATCGAGAAGGTCCAGAAGTACCTGAAGGACCACGACACCAGCGGCCTGGACATCCGCATCCTGGCGCCGGTCGATGCCATCAAGTTCTCCCTGGCCCGCATCCGCGAAGGCAAGGACACCATCTCGGTGACCGGCAACGTCCTGCGCGACTACCTGACCGACCTGTTCCCGATCATGGAGCTGGGCACCAGCGCCAAGATGCTGTCGATCGTCCCGCTGATGAATGGCGGTGGCCTGTTCGAAACCGGCGCCGGCGGTTCGGCTCCGAAGCACGTGCAGCAGCTGGTCGAAGAGAACTTCCTGCGCTGGGATTCGCTGGGTGAGTTCCTGGCCCTGGCCGCTTCCCTGGAGCACCTGGGCAACACCTACGACAACCCACGCGCCAAAGTCCTGGCCAATACCCTGGACCAGGCCACCGGCAAGTTCCTCGACACCAACAAGTCGCCATCGCGCAAAGTCGGCGGTATCGACAACCGCGGCAGCCACTTCTACCTGACCCTGTACTGGGCCGAGGCTCTGGCTGCCCAGACCGACGACGCCGCCCTGCAGGCGCGCTTCGCACCGCTGGCCAAGACCCTGGCCGAGAACGAAGCGACCATCGTCGCCGAACTGGCTGCCGTCCAGGGCAAGCCGGCCGACATCGGTGGTTACTACGCGCCGGATGCCGAGCTGACTGCCAAGGTCATGCGCCCAAGCCAGACCCTCAACAGCGCCATTGCCGCACTGTAAGGTTCTGATGTAACACCACAAACCCCGGCCACGCACCGGGGTTTGTGCTTTTTCAGCCGCAGGTTTCAAGCTGCAAACCACAAGCAAGCGCAGTCTGCATAGCATCTTGACTTGTGGCTTGCAGCTTGGAGCTTGTCACTTAGGGAGAGCACCGACCGTGTCCTGGCAACCCCACATCACCGTCGCCACCATCGTCGAACACGAGGGCAAGTTTCTCTTCGTCGAAGAGTTCAAGGCCGGCCAACACGTCTTCAACCAACCTGCCGGGCATCTTGAGCCCAACGAGACCCTGACCCAGGCCGCCCTGCGCGAGACCCTGGAGGAAACCGCCTGGGAAGTCGAACTCACTGGCGTGGTTGGCATCTACCTCTATACCGCCCCCAGCAATGGCGTTACCTACCAGCGCATCTGTTTCGCCGCGCGCCCCGTGCATCACCACGCCGCCCGCCCCTTGGACAGCGATATTGTCCGTGCCGTCTGGCTGACCCGCGAGCAACTGCTGGCCGACCCCGCACGCTGGCGCAGCGAGCTGGTACCGCGCTGCATCGACGATTACCTGGCCGGTCCACTGCATAGCCTCGCCTTGCTGCGCGACTGACGTCCGGCCCTTGGCCTGATAGAATCGGAATTTTTCCCCCTGATACACACCGGTAGCCATGACCAGCCCAGCACTCAAAGACCCCGCCAAGACCCGCGTTATCGTCGGCATGTCCGGCGGCGTGGACTCTTCCGTCTCCGCCCTTTTGCTCATGGAGCAGGGCTACCAGGTGGAAGGTCTGTTCATGAAGAACTGGGAAGAGGACGACGGCACCGAATACTGCACCGCCCGCGAGGACCTGGCCGACGCCCAGGCCGTGTGCGATCGCATCGGTATCAAGCTGCATACCGCCAATTTCGCGGCCGAATACTGGGACAACGTATTCGAGCATTTCCTGGAGGAGTACAAGGCCGGACGTACACCGAACCCGGACATCCTGTGCAACCGCGAGATCAAGTTCAAAGCCTTCCTCGACTATGCCCTGTCCCTGGGCGCCGACCTGATCGCTACCGGCCACTATGTGCGCCGCCGCGACACCGGCGAGCTCACCGAACTGCTCAAGGGGCTGGACCCGAACAAAGACCAGAGCTATTTCCTGCATGCTGTCGGCGGCAAGGAGATCGCCCGCACCCTGTTCCCGGTCGGCGAGCTGGAAAAGCCCAAAGTACGTGCCATTGCCGAGAAGCACGGCCTGGCCACGGCCAAGAAGAAAGACTCCACCGGTATCTGCTTCATCGGTGAGCGCCGCTTCAGCGATTTCCTCAAGCAGTACCTGCCCGCCCAGCCGGGCGACATCGAGACCACCGACGGAGAAGTCATCGGGCGTCACCACGGCCTGATGTACCACACCATCGGCCAGCGCCAGGGCCTGGGCATCGGCGGCCTGAAGGACGCCGGCGACGAGCCGTGGTACGTGCTGCACAAAGACCTGACCCGCAACGTACTGGTGGTCGGTCAAGGCAACGAACACCCTTGGCTGTTCTCCCGCGCCCTGCTCGCCTCGGAGATCTTCTGGGTCAACCCGATCGACCTGAGCAGCCCGCGCAGGCTGACCGCCAAGGTGCGCTACCGCCAGAGCGACCAGCAATGCACCCTGGAGCGCACCGAGCATGGCTATCGCGCGGTCTTCGACGAGCCGCAACGCGCTGTCACTCCGGGGCAGTCGGTGGTGTTCTATGACGGCGAGGTATGCCTGGGCGGCGGTGTGATCGAGACCGCCGAGCCTTGGAGCCCTCGCCAATGAATACTCTCCAGGAGCAGTTGGTCGCCTTGGGCGGCGTGTTCCAGGCCGCAGTGCTGGTCGACCGCATCGCCCGGACCGGCCAGGCCAGCGAGGCCAATATCGGCTGCATGCTGGGTAGCCTGTTGGTGCGGGACCCCAAGGACACCCTGGAGGTGTTCGGCGGCGATGACCTGAACCTGCGCGACGGCTACCGCGCCCTGGTCGGCGCCCTGGAGCGCGACCCCAGCAGCCTTCAGCGCGAGCCGCTGCGCTATGCCCTGTCGATGCTCGGCCTGGAGCGCCAGCTGGCCAAACGGGACGACATGCTCGAGACCATCGGCAAGCGCCTGCCCCAGATCCAGGCCCAGGCCGATCATTTCGGCCTGGTTCACGATAATGTCATCGCATCCAGCGGAGCCTTGTACCAGGACACCCTGAGCACCTTGCGCCAGCGCATCCAAGTGCATGGCGACATGCGCTTCCTTCAGCAGGCCGGCAATGCCTCGAAGATCCGCGCCCTGCTGCTCTCCGGCATCCGCGCTGCGCGTCTGTGGCGTCAGCTGGGTGGACACCGCTGGCAGCTGGTGTTCAGCCGTCGCAAATTGCTCAACGAACTGTACGACATGATGCGAGGGTAAGCTGCATGCATCCAGCAGACGCAGCACGTCGGCTTTTACGTGCTGCTTGCAGCTAGAAGCTCGCCGCCTACCTTTTTCATGTATGATATGCGCCCTTCCAAAAGCCTGACTGTCCGAGAACACCCCATGCAGCTCTCCTCGCTCACTGCGGTTTCCCCTGTAGACGGCCGCTACGCCGGCAAAACCCAGGCCTTGCGCCCCATCTTCAGCGAGTACGGCCTGATCCGTTTCCGCGCCCTGGTCGAGGTGCGCTGGCTCCAGCGTCTGGCCGCCCACCCGCAGATCGGCGAAGTGCCGGCGTTCTCCGCCGAAGCCAATGCCCTGCTGGACACCCTGGCCACCGATTTCAAACTCGAGCACGCCGAGCGCGTCAAGGAAATCGAGCGCACCACCAACCACGACGTCAAGGCCATCGAATACCTGCTCAAGGAGCAGGCCGCGACCCTGCCGGAACTGGCCAAGGTCAGCGAATTCATCCATTTCGCCTGCACCAGCGAGGACATCAACAACCTGTCCCACGCCCTGATGCTGCGCGCCGGCCGTGACGAAGTGCTGCTGCCGCTGATGCGCCAGATCGCCCAGGCCATCCGCGCCCTGGCCCACGCCCACGCCGACGTGCCGATGCTCTCGCGCACCCACGGTCAGCCGGCTTCGCCAACCACTCTGGGCAAAGAGCTGGCCAACGTGGTCTACCGCCTGGAGCGCCAGATCGCCCAGGTCGCCGCCGTGCCGCTGCTGGGCAAGATCAACGGCGCCGTGGGCAACTACAACGCCCACCTGTCGGCCTATTCGCAGATCGACTGGGAAGCCAACGCCCGCGCCTTCATCGAAGACGAACTGGGCCTGCAGTTCAACCCCTACACCACCCAGATCGAGCCGCACGACTACATTGCCGAGCTGTTCGACGCCATCGCCCGCTTCAACACCATCCTCATCGACTTCGACCGCGACGTCTGGGGCTACATTTCCCTGGGCTACTTCAAGCAGAAGACCGTCGCCGGCGAGATCGGCTCCTCGACCATGCCACACAAGGTCAACCCGATCGACTTCGAGAACTCCGAAGGCAACCTGGGTATCGCCAACGCCCTGTTCCAGCACCTGGCCAGCAAACTGCCAATCTCCCGCTGGCAGCGTGACCTGACCGACTCCACCGTCCTGCGCAACCTGGGCGTGGGCTTCGCCCATAGCGTCATCGCCTACGAGGCCAGCCTCAAGGGCATCGGCAAGCTGGAAGTGAACGTCGCTCGCATCGCCGAAGACTTGGACGCCTGCTGGGAAGTCCTGGCCGAGCCGATCCAGACCGTCATGCGCCGCTACAACATCGAGAACCCCTACGAGAAGCTCAAGGAGCTCACGCGCGGCAAGGGCATCAGCCCCGAAGCGCTGCAGGCGTTCATCGATGGGCTGGACATGCCAGCTGAAGCCAAGGCCGAGCTCAAGCAGCTGACCCCGGCTACCTACATCGGCAACGCGGCGGCCCAGGCCAAACGCATCTGACCTGCGCCCCGTGATCAACGCCCGGCCTGGCCGGGCGTTTTTATTCCCGGATGAAAATTACGTTTTTTCAATAGGTTGAACATGAATCCTGATACTCCACTGCAGCTGCTGGGCGGCCTGACGGCCCGTGAATTCCTTCGCGACTACTGGCAGAAGAAGCCCCTGCTGGTGCGCCAGGCCTTCCCGGACTTCGAAAGCCCGATCGACCCTGACGAACTGGCCGGCCTTGCCTTGGAAGAGGAAGTCGAGTCTCGCCTGGTGCTCGAGCACGGCGAGCGCCCGTGGGAGCTGCGCCGCGGCCCCTTCGCCGAAGACACTTTCGCCACCCTGCCAGAGCGCGATTGGACCCTGTTGGTCCAGGCAGTGGATCAGTTCGTCCCGGAAGTCGCCGAGCTGCTGGAGCATTTCCGCTTCCTGCCAAGCTGGCGTATCGATGACGTGATGGTCAGCTTCGCCGCGCCAGGCGGCAGCGTCGGCCCGCACTTCGACAATTACGACGTGTTCCTGCTCCAGGGCCACGGCAAGCGAAACTGGAAAGTCGGCCAGATGTGCGACAGCGACAGCCCGTTGCTGGAACACACCGACCTGCGCATCCTCGCCGAATTCGAACAGAGCAGCGAATGGACCCTGGAGCCTGGCGACATGCTCTACCTGCCGCCGCGCCTGGCCCACTACGGCGTGGCCGAAGACGACTGCCTGACCTATTCGGTGGGCTTCCGCGCCCCGAGCGCCGCTGAAGTGCTGACCCACTTCACCGATTTCCTCAGCCAGTTCCTGCCGGACGAGGAGCGTTACAGCGATGCCGACGCCCAGCCTGCCGCAGATCCTCACCAGATCCAGCACGATGCCCTGGACCGCCTCAAGGCCCTGCTGGCCGAGCACATGGGTGACGAGCGCCTGCTGCTGACCTGGTTCGGCCAGTTCATGACCGAGCCGCGCTATCCGGAGCTGGTGACCGGCGAAGAGCTGAGCGAAGAAGACCTGATCGACAGCCTGGAGCAAGGCGCCATCCTGATCCGCAACCCGAGCGCGCGCATGGCCTGGTCGGAAGTCGACGATAACCTGCTGCTGTTCGCCAGCGGCCAGAGCCGCCTGCTCTCGGGCCATCTGCGTGAGCTGCTCAAGCTGATCTGCGCCGCCGACGCGCTGCACATCGAAAACCTTTCTCAGTGGCTCGAAGACGAAGAAGGTCTGACATTGCTGTGCCAGCTGGTCAAACAAGGAAGCCTGGGATTTGCCAATGAATAAGATCAGCGTTCGCCTCGCCGACTGGCATAAAGACAACGCCGATATCCGCCGCATCCGCGAGGCGGTGTTCGTCGCCGAGCAGCACATTCCACCAGAGCTGGAGTTCGACGCCGAAGACCAGGACGCCCTGCACTTCCTGGCCCTGGAAGGGGACTACCCGATCGGCACCGCACGCCTGCTGCCCGATGGCACCATCGGGCGGATCTCGGTGCTCAAGGACTGGCGCGGGCTGAAGGTCGGCGACACCCTGGTGCGCGCAGTGATCGTCGAAGCGCAGAACCGTGACCTCAAGCAGCAGATGCTCAGCGCCCAGGTACACGCCACGCCATTCTACGAGCGCCTGGGATTCCGCGTGGTCAGCGAGGAATTCCTCGAGGCCGGCATCCCGCATGTGGACATGGTGCGCGACTCCCGCGAACCGGCCTGACCCGCAAGTCGGTCTGATTCGACGGACCTAATCGCGGGTAACCCCCGCTCCCACAGGGCTCAGCGAAGCACCTGTGGAAGCGGGTTAACCCGCGAATAGTCAAGGAGGACGCTGAAACGCGCCCTGACAAAAAGCTGTATATCCATCCAGACAAAGCTTGCTTCCGCGCCCTGGCTTGCGCATTCTAGCGCCCTCATTTGCGATGAAGCGTTCCCGGCCATGCGCCTGTTCCTCTGCGAAAAACCCTCCCAGGCCAAGGACATCGCCAAAGTCCTCGGCGCCACCCGCAAGGCCGACGGTTGCTGGCAAGGCTCCGACGTCTGCGTGACCTGGTGCATCGGCCACCTGCTCGAAACCGCCCCGCCCGACAGCTACGACGAGCGCTACAAGCGCTGGAACCTCGCGGACCTGCCGATCATTCCGGAAAAATGGAAGATGCTGGTCAAGCCCAAGACCGCCAGCCAGTTCAAGGCCGTCAAGCGCCTGCTCGGTGAAGCCCGGGAACTGGTGATCGCCACCGACGCCGACCGCGAAGGCGAGATGATCGCCCGCGAGCTGGTGGAGCATTGTCGCTACCGCGGCCCGATCCAACGCCTGTGGCTCTCGGCCCTGGACGACGCCTCGATCCGCAAGGCCCTGGCCCGCCTGCTGCCAGGGCAGGAGACTTTCAGCCTGTACCATTCGGCCCTCGGCCGCTCCCGCGCCGACTGGCTGATCGGTATGAACATGAGCCGCCTGTTCACACTGCTGGGCCGCCAATCCGGCTACCAGGGCGTGCTGCCGGTGGGCCGGGTACAGACACCGACCCTGCGCCTGGTGGTCGACCGCGACCGCAGCATCGCTGACTTCGTGCCGGTGCCCTACTGGGCTATCGATGTGCAACTCCAGAGCAGCGGCAGCGTCTTCACCGCTCAATGGCGAGCGCCCGAAGATAACTGTGACGATCAGGGCCGCTGCCTGAACCCGGCACTGGCCCAGCAAGCCGCCGTCGACATGCAGGCCGCCGGCAGCGCCCAGGTGACCAAGGTGGCCACCGAACGCGTGCGCGAAGCGGCTCCCCTGCCCTTCGACCTGGGCACCCTGCAGGAGGTCTGCTCCAAGAAGCTCGGCCTCGGCGCCCAGGAGACCCTGGATATTGCCCAGGCCCTGTACGAAACTCACAAACTGATCACCTACCCACGTAGCGACTGCGGCTACCTGCCGCTCAGCCAGCATGGCGAGGCGCCGGGGATCCTGGCCGCCCTGCAACGCGCCGACGGCAGTCTTGCGCCTTTGCAAGCGCACCTGGAGCCCCAGCGCCGCTCGCGGGCCTGGAACGATGCCAAGGTCAGCGCCCACCACGGCATCATCCCCACCGCCGCCGCCAGCGACCCTTCGCGCCTGCCACCCAAGCACAAGGCCGTCTACACCTTGATCCGCGCCCGCTACCTGGCGCAGTTCCTGCCCAACCACGAGTACGATCGCACCCAGGCCGAATTCGACTGCGCCGGCCACGCCCTGCGCGCGGTAGGCAAGCAGATCGTCGAGCCTGGTTGGCGTCGGGCCCTGCCCGAGGCGCTGACCCCGGCCAAAGGCCGCGAAGCGCCACCGCCTCAGGTGTTGCCGACCTTGAACCAAGGCCAGGCCTGCGCCGTGCATGACCTGCAACTCAAGGACCTGTGGACCCAACCGCCCAAACCCTTCACCGAAGGCGATCTGATCAAGGCAATGAAGAACGTCGCCAAGCTGGTGGACGACCCACTGCTCAAGCAGAAGCTCAAGGAAACCACCGGTATCGGCACCGAGGCCACCCGGGCCAGCATCATCCAGGGCCTGCTCGACCGCGGTTACCTGGTTAAGAACGGCAAGGCCCTGTCCGCCACACCGGCTGCCTTCAGCCTGATCGACGCCGTACCCCGCGCCATCGCCGACCCCGGTACCACCGCCATCTGGGAGCAGGCGCTGGACATGGTGCAGAGCGGCGAGATGAGCCTGGAAGAGTTCGTCGCCCGACAATCGGCCTGGATGGGCAAGCTGGTGCAGCGCTGCAGCGGCATGCGCCTGACCATCAGCGGGCCGCCGGTGCCGGCGGGGAGCAAGGGGGCGCCTTGGAAGAAAAAACGGCGCAGTGGCGGGAAAGGCAAGGCTTCTGCCGACAGCGCCAAAGCTACGGGCAGCAAGCCGAGGCAACCACGACGCAAGGCTTCGCGTTGATGCGTCGCCTATTCCGGCCCTTTCGCAGGTTTACCCGCGAAAGGGCCGGAATAGGCAAACGTCCCTCTGTCAGGTCCCGCTCTTGAGCCGGCTGAACGCCCGGGTCAGCTCCCGGTTGAAGGCTTTGGCATTGTCGTTCTTGCTGTACAACCGCGCCCTCACGTCGGCGGGTGGATAGGTCCCTGGCGCATTGCGGATCTTCGGGTCCACCAGAGCGTCGGCCGCCGTGATCGCGTTGGCATAGTGAATGGTGTCGGTGATTGGCGCGATCACCTCCGGCCGCATCAGGTAGTCCATCAATTTCCACGCCGCCTCCGGATGCGGCGCATCCTTAGGCACAACGAGCGCATCCAGCCAGATCAACGTGCCTTCCTTGGGAATGCTGTAATCCAGCGTGAACGGTTTTCCCGCCTGCTCGGCCTGGGCTTGGGCGATGGCCACGTTGCCGTTCCACGACATTGCCACGCAGGTCTCGCCGTTGGCCAGGTCGTTGATATTGCGGTCGTTGTCGAAATAGCGGATATACGGACGCACCTTGCGCAGGTGCGCCTCGGCGGTCTTGAGGTCTTCCAGGCGCTGCTGGTTGATGTCCAGCCCCAGGTAGCGCATCGTCGCGGCGAACACCTCGTTAGGATCGTTGAGGAAACTCACCCCGCAATCGGCGAACTTCGCCACCACCTGCGGATCGAGCAGCATCGCCCAGCTGTCGCGCGGCGCATCCTCGAGCCGCGCCGCCACCGCCTGCTCTTGATAGCCCACGCCCGTGGTGCCCCAGGCGTAGGTGCCGGCATAGCGATTGCCCGGGTCGAACACCGCCATGTGCTGGCGAAACTCCTCGCCGATGCCCGCCAAGTGCGGCAACTTGCTCTTGTCCAGCGGCTGCAGGGCACCGCTGGCAATCGCCCGGCTCAGGTGCTGGCCGGCGCTGAGCACCACGTCGTAGCCACTGCCACCGGTGAGCAACTTGGTCTCGGCGGTTTCCAGGGAGTCGAAGTGGTCGGCCACCACGCGGATGCCGGTCTGCTTCTGGAAGTTGGCCAAGGTGTCCGGGGCGAGGTATTCGCCCCAGATGTAAAGATTGACGGTCGGCTGTTGTGCGTCGGCTGCCTGGGCCGCCGACGCTGCGCAACCCAGGGCGACCGCCAAGACCAGCGGGGCGAGTTTCATCAGCGACCTCCAGCGGCGTATTGCGGCATGGTGATGCAGGCGACGTTGCCGCCACCGAGCAGGATCTCCCGCGAGTTCTCGATACCGATGATGCGATGGTCAGGGAACAACTCGGCCAAAGTGGCCTGCGCCACGCTGTCATTGCGATCACCGAACAGCGGCACGACGATGGCCGAGTTGCCGGCGTAATAATTGATGTAGGAGGCGCAGATCCGGGTGCCGGCCTGGCGCAGGTGGGTGCCGTCGACCTGGTCCAGCCCGGCCGCTTCCTCGGCGGTCCATTCCAGCACCTGGGGCTGCGGCAGCTTGTGTACCTTCAGCTCGCGACCACGGCTGTCACGGGTGCTGCGCAGGATGTCATAGGCCTCCTGGTAGATCTCCCACTGCGGATCGTTGCGATCATCGGTCCACTGCAACACCACCTCGCCTGGGCGCACGAAGCAGGCCAGGTCGTCGACGTGGCCATCGGTCTCGTCGAACTTACAGCCACGCGGCAGCCAGATCACCTGCTCGGCGCCCAGGTAATCCTCGAGCCTGCGGGTGACTTCCTCCTTGCCCAGGTGGGCGTTACGGTTGCGGTTGAGCAGGCACTGTTCGGTGGTCAGTAGGCTGCCCTGGCCATCGCTCTGAATGCCACCCAGCTCGGCGATCAGGGGTGCGCGGTAGCGGTCCAGGCCCTCGATTTCGAGCATCTTCTGGGCGATCTGATCGTCCTTGTCCCAGGGATAGTAGAGGCCGCCGTCCAAACCGCCGTAGGCATTGAACTCGAAATCCACGCCGCGCACTTCGCCGGTACCGTCATTGACCACGAAGCAGGCGCCGCTGTCGCGGAACCAGGTGTCGTTGCAGGTCATCTCCACCACCCGCACATGAGCTGGCAGCAGGCGCCTGGCATTGGCGTATTGGGCGGCGGAGGCGCACACGGTCACCGGCTCGCTGGAGGCGATGGCGGTGACGATGTCGACCCAGACCTTCTGCGCAGGCTTGCCGCCGTTGCGCCACACATCCGGACGCTCCGGCCAGCCGAGCCAGCAGCGCGTCTTGCGCTCGAATTCGCCAGGCAGGCGGAAACCATCGGCCTTGGGGGTGGTGGTGAGCGAACGTGCCATGGATCAACCTCGTCATCGGTGAGTGATGACTGCACGCTACGCCGCGCGGGCTCAGGCTTCCAACGATGAAAACTTGCCAATAGCTGAATTCAATTCAAGATTCGGTGATCTGTTCGGTGAACCAGTCGATGAATTCGGCCACCGCGCCCCGCTCCAGACGCAGGCGCTCACACATCAGCGCGTACTGGCCCTGAGCGGTCACGCTAGCGCTGAACGGGCGCACCAGGCGGCCACTTTGCAGGTCGGCCTGGCAGGTCAGGTTGTCGCCCATCGCCACCCCCTGCCCCAGTACCGCCGCCTCCAGGGCCAGCGCCGCATGGGGGAAGTACAGCTGGCGGGTGGGCAAAGCGTCCTCGGCGTGCGTGGCCAGCCAGGTGGTCCAGGTGCGTCCGTCCTGATCATCGTGCAGCAGACAATGGCGTACCAAGTCCCGTGGGCGCTTGAGCCCGCCTTGGTTGAACAGGCCCGGGCTGCACACGGGGAAGAACTGCAACAGCGGCAACGGGCGTACGAAGTGGGTGCTGGCATCCAGCGCACTGGTGCCGTAGGTGATGGCGATGTCGATATCCAAAGCCGGAGCCCCCGCGTTGATGGGCTGTTCGTGCAGGTGCAAGGTGATGTGCGGATAACGGCTGCTGAAGTCGGCAAGCCGTGCGACCAACCATTTCTGCGCCAGCTCCGCCGTGACCGCGACCCGCAGCACGGCCTGGGAGGCAGGGTCGCGCAGCTCGTCACAGGCCTTGCCGATCAGCTCGAAGGCCTGTTGTAAATGGTGCAGCAGGCGCTCGGCCTCGGTGGTCGGACGCACCTGGCGCCCCGCCCGTTCGAACAGGGCCACGCCAAGCTGATCCTCCAGTTGGCGAATCTGGTGGCTGACCGCGCTGTCGGTCACGCACAGCTCGGCGGCAGCACGGCCAAAGTGGCCATGGCGGGCGGCGCATTCGAACGTGCGCAGGGCAGTCAGGGAAGGCAGACGGCGCATCGAGGTATTCCGCGGGTCGAGGTAATCGGAGCCGAATCATATAGGGCATTTTCAGGCTCCCGTTAAGCCTTTACCCATGAAGGGGCTGGCGTCGTGAATTTTTTCTGTTACTTTTTCATGAAATTAATAACAACAAATTTCACGAGGCCCGCATGTTCAAACAGTCCGCGCAGCACGTTGCCAGCTACTACGCCCAGACCTACCCCACCACGATCCCGCTGCGCCCTGCCCTGCAAGGCGCCTTGGACACCGACGTGTTGATTATCGGCGCCGGCTTCAGCGGCCTGCACACGGCACTGCGCTTGGCCCTGGCCGGCAGGCGCGTGGTCGTGCTGGAGGCCAGCAGGGTGGCCTGGGCCGCTTCCGGGCGCAACGGTGGCCAGGCGTTGCTGGGCTGGTCCTGTGATATGCCGCCGCTGGAAAAGGCCTTGGGCGTCGAACGCGCCCGGCGCCTCTGGGACAGCATGCGCTGGGCCGCCGAAGAGATGCGCGAGCTGCCGGAACGCCACGGCTTCGACGTGGACTACCGGGTCGGCAGCCTGTGGACCGCAGTGATGCCTCGCCGCGTGAAAATACTCGAAGAAGCCAAGCACGAAGCCGAACGGAAATGGGGCTACGACTGCCTGCGCCTGATCGGCCGTGACGAGCTGCCCGACTGGATCGACAGCCCCCGCTACCAGGCTGCCCTGTACGATCCCAACGGTGCCCACCTCAACCCCCTCAAGCTGGCCCAGGGCCTGGCCGCCGCCATCGAAGCCGCGGGCGGACAGATCTTCGAGCAAAGCCAGGTGCTCGACTACCACGAAAGCTCGAGCGGCTTCGTCGCCCGTACAGGCCTGGGCGAAGTCCGCAGCCAGGTGCTGGTGTTGGCCTGCAACGCCTACATCGACCGCCTCGACCGCGACCTGTCGCGCCGTCTGCTGCCGGTCGGCTCCTACCAGGTGGCCACCGCGCCGCTGGATCCGGCCATGGCCCAGTCGCTGCTGCCGCGCAACAGTTGCGTGATCGACAACCAGTTCGTCCCCGACTACTTCCGCCTCACGCCAGACCATCGCCTGCTGTTTGGCGGCGGTTGCACCTACCTCGGAGGCATCCCCAAGGACGTCGCCAGCGCCACGCGCCCCTACCTGGAGCGTGTGTTCCCGCAGCTCACTGGGGTGAGCCTGGACTACGCCTGGGGCGGTCATCTGGATTGCAGCATCCAGCGCACCCCGGATATCGGCCGTCTGGGCCAACGCTACTGGCTGCAGGGCTTCTCGGGGCATGGCGTGCTGCCGACCCTGGCCGCGGCCCGGGCGGTGAGCGATGCGATCCTCGGCGACGAAGACCTGCTGGGGCTGTACCAAGGCATCGACAATGGCCGCTTCCCAGGCGGCGAGCTGATGGCCGCGCCCCTGGAGGCGGCGGCGAAGGCGTGGTACCGATTGCGCGACTACGTCTGACGGGAACAGGCAGGAGGGGATCTGGGGCCTGGCGTAGCCTGCAAGGAGCCGCAAAGCGCCCCCGGATCCCTGGGGCTTCACCTACTCCATGGCATGACTGGTATTCCCCGTCCTTGAGGACTACCCTGTACCGCCTCTAGCGCGGCCTTTTGCCGCACTCGCCGCCCTGTCTGTAAAAGCCCCATGCCTTTCGAACTCACCGTAGAACCGCTCACCCTGCTCATCCTCGCCCTGGTCGCCTTCGTGGCCGGTTTCATCGACGCCATCGCTGGCGGCGGGGGGCTGCTCACTACCCCGGCCTTGCTCACCGCCGGCATGCCGCCCCATCTGGTGCTGGGCACCAACAAACTCAGCTCCACCTTCGGCTCGGCCACCGCCAGCTTCACCTACTACCGACGCAAGCTGTTCCACCCCGCGCAGTGGCGCCGGGCGTTGGTCGGTACCTTGGTCGGCGCGCTGCTGGGGGCGCTGGCCGCCCACTACATGCCGGCCGATTGGCTGAACAAGATGCTGCCGGTGATCGTCTTCGCCTGTGGCGTCTACCTGTTGTTCGGCGGGACGCCCAAGGCACCGTTGGATGCCGACGCGCCGATCAAGAAGAAGTGGCAGTTCCCCCAGGGCTTTGGCCTGGGCTTCTATGACGGCGTGGCCGGCCCCGGCACCGGGGCGTTCTGGACGGTCAGTACCCTGCTGCTCTACCCCATCGACCTGGTGCGTGCCAGCGGCGTGGCGCGCAGCATGAACTTCGTCAGCAACATCGCGGCACTGACGGTGTTCATCATTTCCGGGCAGGTGGATTACATCGTCGGCCTGTGCATGGGCCTGTCGGTGATGGTCGGCGCCTTCTTCGGCGCACGCACGGCGATCAGCGGCGGCAGCAAGTTCATCCGCCCGGTGTTCATCGCCGTGGTGCTGGCGTTGACTGTACGCCTAGTGTGGCAGCACTGGGTCGGGTAGGCCCAGGCGACGTGCCACGTAGAGGTCGATCAGGTAACGGGCGATGGAGCGCCCGGCAGGCAGCGGCGGCAGATCGTGCACATTGAACCACTGGGCGTCCTCGATCTCGTCCGGTTGCATGACGATCTCGCCGCCCGCGTACTCGGCGTGGAAGCCCAGCATCATCGAGTGCGGGAACGGCCAGCACTGGCTGCCCACGTACTGGATGTTCTTCACCTCCACCGCCACTTCCTCGCGCACCTCCCGTACCAGGCAGTCCTCGGCCGATTCGCCTGGCTCGGCAAAGCCGGCCAGGGTGCTATAGACGCCCGTGACGAAACGCGGCGAGCGCGCCAGCAGCACTTCATCCCCCCGGGTGATCAGCACGATCATGCTCGGCGAGATGCGCGGGTAGCTGCGCAGGTCGCACGGCTGACAGTACATCGCCCGCTCCCAGCGGATCTGGGTCATCGGCTGGCCGCAGCTGCCGCAGAAGCGATGTTCGCGCGCCCAGGTGCCGATCTGCGCGGCATATCCCAAGAGGGTGTAGGTCAGCATGTCGCCTTCGAGCATGAACTGGCGCAGGCCGCGCCAGCTGCAGCCGGACACTTCGGCACTGCCACGCAGCTCGAGCAGAAACACCGGCTGGCCGTCCAGGTGGCCGATGCCATGCTCGCAGAGCACGTCCAGGTCTTGCTCCTTGAGCCAATCGCGGGGGAACAGCGCGCCGTTGTCATCCATCAGGAACCCTTCCGGGCCACGGGCGACGGCCAGGCCGCCGGTGATCTGCGGGTCGAGTACTGCGGTAGTCCAACGTGCTGACATTTCGGGATCCTTAAAAGCGCGTCCCCCCGCCCCGGTCAGTCGGCGAAGGTCGGTTTCTGTTTGCTCATGTGCGCCGCCATGGCGACCCGCAGGTCTTCGGACTGCAACATGGCGGCGTTCCAGGTGGCGATGTACTCCAGGCCATCGTCAATGCGATGGTCGCGCATGTAATTGAGCATCTCTTTGGTGCCGCTCACCGCAATCGGAGATTTTTGCGCGATTTGCGCTGCCAAGGCAAAGACTCCTTCACGCAGTGCGGCCTGATCGTCGAACACCTGATTGACCAGGCCGATGCGCTGGGCCTCGTGCGCCAGGACATGGCGTCCGGTGTAGGCCATTTCGCGCATCACACCGTCGCCGATAATACGCGGCAAACGTTGCAAGGTCCCGACATCGGCGGCCATGCCCATGTCGATTTCCTTGATCGAGAACTGCGCATCGGCACTGCAGTAACGCATGTCACAGGCCGAGACCAGGTCGATCGCACCGCCCAGGCAGTAGCCCTGGATCGCCGCCAGCACCGGTTTGCGGCAGTTGTCCACGGCATTGAACGAAGCCTGCAGGCCCAGGATGGTGCGCCGAAGCAGGCGCGCATTGCGGCCCACGTCCTTGCCCATTTGCCCGGCCAGCTGAGCCAGCAAGGCCAGGTCGATACCTGCACTGAAGTGCTGGCCCGCGGCGCTCAGCACCACCACGCGCACCGCGTCGGTGTCGTCGATCCATTGGAAGATGTCGATGATTTCCTTCCAGAAGTCGCCGTTCATGGCATTGAGCTTTTCCGGACGGTTGATCTGCACATGGGCAATGTTGTCGGTCAACTCAACCTTGAATGCGCGGTACTCGGTCACGGGCGGTACTCCTGTAGGTAAAAGGTTCACGCGCCGGACTATAACGCACCCTCAAGGCCGTGCTTGTGCCAAAAGCGGGACTGAACGCCTTGCACCTGACGCCCGCATCGGGCACCTTGCGCGACTGCTGAATCAAAAGGATACAAATTCATGTCCCGCTCCCTGACCGGCGCTCTCGCCCATAACTTCCTGGGCCAGTCGCCGCTCTGGTACAAGGCCGTCATCTGCCTGTTCCTCGTGCTCAACCCCGTGCTGCTGGCAACCCTCGGTCCGGTGGTCACCGGCTGGGTGCTGGTGATCGAGTTCATCTTCACCCTGGGCATGGCGCTCAAGTGCTACCCGTTGATGCCCGGCGGCTTGCTGCTGATCGAGGCGCTGCTGTTGGAGATGAGCACGCCCCAGGCCCTCTATGAAGAGCTGCAGCACAATTTTCCGGTGATCTTGCTGCTGATGTTCATGGTCGCCGGCATTCACTTCATGAAGGAACTGCTGCTGTTCCTGTTCTCCAAGATCCTGCTAGGCGTGCGTTCGAAGGCCATCCTGGCGCTGCTGTTCTGCGTGCTGTCGGCATTCCTGTCGGCGTTTCTCGATGCCTTGACCGTCACGGCGGTGATCATCAGCGCCGCAGTGGGTTTCTATGCGGTCTATCACCGCGTCGCCTCCGGCGCCAACCCGCGCGAGGAGTCCGAACTCGACAGCGACCACCAGGTGCCGCAACTGCACCGTGAAGACCTGGACCAGTTCCGCGCCTTTTTGCGCAGCCTGTTGATGCATGGCGCGGTGGGCACGGCCCTGGGCGGGGTGTGCACCTTGGTAGGCGAGCCACAGAACCTGCTGATCGGCCATGAGATGGGCTGGCATTTCGCCGATTTCTTCTACAAGGTGGCGCCGGTGTCGATGCCGGTGCTGGCGGCAGGCCTTGTGACGTGCATGTTGCTGGAGAAGCTGCGGTTGTTCGGTTACGGCACGCTGATGCCCGAACGCGTGCGCCAGGTGCTGGCCAGCTATGCGGCCGAAGACGATGCCGCGCGGACCTCGGCCCAGCGCGTCGCTTTGCTGGTACAGGGGATCGCCGCATTGATCCTGATTGTCTGCCTAGGCCTGCACGTTGCCGAGGTCGGCCTGATCGGCCTGCTGGTGATCGTGCTGATCACCGCCTTCACCGGCATCACCGACGAGCACCGCCTGGGCCGTGCATTCCAGGATGCGATGCCGTTCACCGCACTGCTGGTGGTGTTCTTCGCGGTGGTCGCGGTGATCCATCAGCAGCAGTTGTTCAGCCCATTGATCACGTGGGTCCTGGCTCTGCCGGCCGACCAGCAGCCGGGCATGCTGTACCTGGCCAATGGCTTGCTGTCGGCGATCAGCGACAACGTGTTTGTCGCCACGATTTACATCACCGAGGTGAAGCAGGCGTTTCTCAACGGCGCCATGAGCCGTGAGCACTTCGAGACCCTGGCGGTGGCGATCAACACCGGCACCAACCTGCCCAGCGTGGCCACGCCCAATGGGCAGGCGGCGTTCCTGTTCCTGCTGACCTCGGCGATCGCACCGCTGGTGCGGTTGTCGTACGGGCGGATGGTATGGATGGCATTGCCTTATACCGTGGTCATGGGCGGGCTGGGCTGGTGGGCGGTGACCTACTGGCTCTGAGCGGCTAGCGCGGGCGAGAGGCGATGGCTTTGCAAGCGAGACTGTCGGGTCGAAATCAGCCCTCGGTACGCCCCGTCCCTTCCCGATCGCCCGTGTAATGTCGGGCGAACGGGAACGCCGGCAACCACGCTTCACGCCGAACGGTCCAACTTTCGTAAGTTGGCGTGAACTGATCTGGCGCATCCAGCGCTCCGAGGTGGACCTCCACCTCATCCCCGCTTCGCGAAAACACCGACGAACCGCAGCGCGGGCAGAAAAACCGTCCGGCATAGTCACCCGTCCGGCCTTCGACCTTCACCGCCTCTTCGGGGAAAATCGCCGACGCGTGAAACAGTGCCCCATGGTGTTTTCGACAATCGAGGCAATGACAAAGCCCCACTCTATAGGGCTGCCCCGAAGCCTCGAAGCGGACCTGACCGCAAAGGCAACCGCCTGTGAACAGGTGCATACCTAACCTCCTTTGGTCGTGATCTTGATGTCGCTGAAAAGGATAGTCCTACGAAGATTTCACTAGGTGTTCCGGCTCATCTTCTGGCCCAACGGCCAAATCGGCAGCCCGCCATGGCGTCGTAACAAGGACGTGCCAGGACGGTCTGGGAATAGGAAGCCCCCTTTGGCCGGCAGGATAATCGCCGCTTGGCGGCTCGGCCTGACCGGGTCGCACGTCGTCGCGTAGCGGCAAGCACAACAACAACAAACCTGCAGCGGCCAGGCACCCACAAAAGGGGCATTACGACACATGGCAAAGGAAGAGAACGTTGAAACACTCGCCCTTGGCGTGACAGATCCTTCGCAGACCGAAGAAGCCAAGAAGGATCGTCACCTCGAAGGCAAGATCGACTGGATTGTCTTCGGCATCACCAGCATCCTCGCAGTCGCATTCGTCATCTGGGGCTTCGTCAGCCAAGCGAGCCTGGCCAAAAGCGCCTCCACCGCCCAGTCCTGGGTCATCGTGCATTTCGGTTGGTTCTTCGTTCTCACCTCGACCTTGTTCGTGGTCTTCGTGCTGTGGCTGGCCGCAAGCCGCTATGGAAAAGTCCCGTTGGGGCGCGATGGCGAGGCGCCGGAGTTTCGCACCGTGTCCTGGGTAGCGATGATGTTCAGCGCCGGCATGGGCATCGGTCTGATGTTCTTCGGCGTGGCTGAGCCACTGTCGCATTACGTCTCCCCGCCTCCAGGAACTGCCGCCGGACAAACCAGCGAGGCGATGCAGGTGGCCATGGCCACTACCCTGTTCCACTGGACGCTGCACCCCTGGGCCATGTACGCCATCGTCGGCCTGGTGATCGCCTACGGCACGTTCCGGCGCGGGCGCTCGCAGCTGATTTCCACGGCGTTCCGACCGCTGATCGGCCGCCATGCCAACGGCCCCATCGGCCGCGTGATCGACATGATGGCGATCTTCGCCACTTTGTTCGGCTCCGCCGCCTCCCTGGGCCTGGGCGCCCTGCAGATCGCCGGCGGCCTGGAGTACAACGGCTGGATCGAGCATCCCGGCAAAATCTTCTACATCTCGATCATCACCCTGCTGACCGTGGCCTTCGTCGCCTCGGCGGTGTCCGGTATCGGCAAGGGCATCCAGTGGCTGTCCAACACCAATATGGTCCTGGCGTTGGTGCTGGCGCTGTTCACCTTCATGGTCGGCCCGACGCTGCTGATGCTCAACCTGCTGCCGACCTCGATCGGCGTGTACATCAAGATGCTCCCGGAAATGATGGCGCGCACCAGCGCCAGCGGTGGCGAGCAGATGGACAACTGGCTGGCCGGCTGGACCGTGTTCTACTGGGCCTGGTGGATTTCCTGGACGCCCTTCGTCGGCATGTTCATCGCGCGCATCAGCCGCGGGCGCACCATTCGCCAATTCGTCACCGGTGTGCTGCTGGTGCCTAGCCTGGTGAGCTTGATCTGGTTCACGATCTTCGGCGGTGCCGGTATCGATGCCCTGCAAGAAGGCACCTTCACCCTGGTCAATGGCGCCGTGAACAGCAACCACGCGCTCTACGAGCTGCTGGAAAGCTACCCGTGGGCGTCGGTGACTTCGGTATTGATCATGATCCTGGTGGGTATCTTCTTCGTCTCCGGCGCCGATGCCGCCTCCCTGGTGATGGGCACGCTGTCCGAGCACGGCACCACGGAGCCGTCCCGGGCCACGGTGATCTTCTGGGGCGCGCTGACCGGCACAGTAGCGGCGATCATGCTGGCGATCGGTGACCCGGCCAACCCAGGCGAGGCCCTGACCGGGCTGCAAAACCTCACGATCGTCGTGGCGTTGCCGTTCGTGATCGTGATGGTGCTGCTGTGCCTGGCGCTTTACCGCGACCTGCGCCGCGATCCGATGATGCTGCGTCACCTGCGCGGCAACGAGCTGATCGAGAAAGCCGTACTGTATGGCGCGGTCAAGCATGGCGAGGAGTTCTACATCGTCGTTCAGGAAAAGAAATCCGCCGTCAAACGCACCCACGCCGAGGCACAGGCCACAGAGACCTGAGGCCACCCAGCGCGGTGCGTGTGGGAGCGATTGCCCTGCTCCACCGCGCCGCCTGCTTCGCGGCGGTTCGACGCCGCGAACGGGCCATGGAAAATGGCACAGGATGGCCTTCAGTTGGCTTCCCTGACCGCACTCAGAAACGCCCGGGTCCGCTCCTGCTGAGGATGCTCGTACAGCTGGGCGGGCGCGCCCTGTTCGTGGATCTGCCCCTTGTAGAAGAAGCACACCCGATCCGCGAACTCGCGGGCAAATCCCATCTGGTGGGTGACCATGAGCATGGTCAGGTTGTGCTCGCTGCCGAGCCTGCGGATGACATTGAGCACTTCACCGCACAGCTCCGGGTCCAAGGCCGAGGTGACCTCGTCGAACAGCATCACCTTGGGCCGCATGGCCAAGGCCCGGGCGATGGCCACCCGCTGTTGCTGGCCACCTGAAAGCTGCGAAGGGTAATGGTCGAACTTGTTGCCCAGCCCGACCATTTCCAGCAGTTCAGCGGCGCGCTCTCGGGCTTCGGCGGGCTTGATGCCAAGGACCTGCACTGGCGCTTCGATGACGTTCTGCAAGGCGCTCATGTGCGGGAACAGGTTGAAGCTCTGGAACACCATGCCGATCTTCGAGCGCACGCGGCGCACATGGCGGTCGTTGGCGCTCACCAGGGTGCCGTTGCGTCCTGGCATGTGGGTCAGCGATTCGCCGTCCACTTCGATCATGCCCTGGTCGATACCCTCCAGGGTCATCAGTACCCGTAGCAAGGTCGATTTGCCCGAGCCGCTGGGGCCGATGATCGCCACCTTCTCGCCCGGCGCGACTTCCAGGTTCAGGCCATCGAGCACGGTGAAGTTGCCGTAGCGTTTGGTCACGTCGCGAAAGGCGACGATCGGCTGGGCGATGGCCGGTTTCGGCATGGCGTGGTCCCGCTGCAGGGGGCTGGTGGTGAGGGTGGCGAGGTTCGAGACAGGCGCGATCATTAGCGTAACTCCAGGCGCACTTCGAGGCGCCGAACCAGATAGGCCAGAGCGACGCTCAAGGCCAGGAAGAACAGACCGACCAGGGTGATCGGCTCCAGGTAGCGGAAGCTTTCGGAGCCGACGTTCTTGGCCTGCTGCATGATTTCCACCACGGTGATGGCAGAGAGCACCGGGGTGTCCTTGAGCATCGCGATCAGGTAGTTGCCCAATGGCGGTAGGATCGGTCGCACCGCCTGGGGCAGGATGACCGTGCGGTAGGCCGTCCAGGGCGCGAAGTTCAGCGCCACCACCGCCTCCCACTGGCTGCGCGGCACGGCGTCCAGGCCCCCGCGATAGACCTCGGCGAGGTAGCAGGCGTAGTGCAGGCCGATGCCGAGGATGCCCGCCTGCATCGCGCTCATGTTCACGCCATAGTTGGGCAGCACGTAGTACAGAAAGTACACCTGGATCAACAGCGGTGTGCTGCGGATGAACTCGATCAGCAAGGTCACCGGCCAGGCGATGACCGCTTGCCGGCTACGTCGACCGATCGCCAGGAACAGCCCCAGAACGATCGCGATCAAAAAGCCCACCAGCGTGATGCCCAGGGTCTTGATCGAGGCCTGCAGCAACTGTGGCAGGATCTGCGCGACGTAGTTCCAGTCCCAGATATTCATGACAGGCTCCCCCGCAGGCGACCACGGCCCAGGCGCCGTTCGACGCCGCGCATGGTGAAGTTGATGAATTGCGCCAAGACGAAGTACAGCAGCAGGGTCAGGCTGAAGATCTCCAGGGTCTGGAAGGTCGCCTGATCCAGTTGGCGGGCGCGGAAGCTCAGGTCTGACAAGGTGATCAAGGACACCAGCGAGGTGTTCTTGAGCAGCTCGATCAACAGGTTGGTGCCCGGAGCGATTGCCGCCAGCAGTGCCTGGGGCAGGATGACCCGGCGAAAGCGGGTGGCCGGCGGCATGTTGAGGGCGACGCAGGCTTCATATTGCCCCTTGGCCACCGAGCCGATGGCCCCACGCATCACTTCGGCGCCATAGGCACCGATGTGCAGCCCCAGGCCGACGATGGCCACCGTGTAGGCGCTCAGCTCAAGGTTGAACGGCGGCAGCGGCAGGACGAAGAACAGCCAGAACAGCTGCACCAGCAGCGACGTGCCGCGAAACAGCTCGATGTACGCCACGCAGAACCAGCTCAAGGGTCGCCAGGACGAGCGCCTGCCAAGGGCCGCGAGTATCGCGGCGACAATGGCCAGCAGCGAGCCGAAGAATGTGACCTGGACAGTGATCCAGGCGCCTTGCAGTAACAGCGGTATCAATTCACCCATGGTTCGACCTGAATAATCGGATTACGCAGGGAACGGCATGGCAAGCGCCATGCCACCTCGATTCATTGCTGGGCACACAGCTCGGCGGCGGTCTTGTCGGTCACGTTGGAGCGGTCGAAGCCGAACGGCGCGACAGTCTTCAGGTGCTCCTCGCTGCCCAGCCAGCGCTTGAGCTCGGCATTGACCGCATCACGCAGGTCCTTGTCCTCTGGGCGAAACGCCAGAGCGCCATAGCCGGTATGGGACGGATCGTCGGTGAAGTCGGTGATCGCCTGGACCTTGTCGCCGCCCTTTTTCGCCAAGCCCTTCATGGTCAGCTGAGTGCCCACGGCGGCGTCCGCGCGACCGGCACGCACGGCTTGCAACTGCGCCGTGGTGTCGGGTACCTGAAGGATCTGCTCGTCCTTGACCCCGGATTCGCGGGCGTAGGCGAGGTTGACGGTACCGGCCATGATCGCGAGCTTCACATCGGGGTTCTTGGCGATGTCGGCATAGCTGTGCAGGCCTTTGGGGTTGCCGGCGGCCACCAGCAAGGTGTCGGGCAAGGCGTACTGCGGGTCGGTGAAGATCACCTGTTTGCAGCGCGCCGGCGTGATGTACATGCCGGCGGCGATCACATCGAAGCGCCCCGCCCGCAGACCAGGGATCAACGAGCCCCATTCGGTCAGCACGCCATCGACTTGCTTGATGCCCATCTTCTGGAAGATGACTTTGGCGATCTCGGGCGATTCGCCCGTGACTCGACCATCGGTCTCGGTGAAAGCGAACGGGGTTTCGTTGGCATATCCGATGCGGATACGGCTGTTTTCCTTGATGGTGTCGAGGGTCGTCGCCTGGGCGCTGGCTGCCAGGCCGATGGCCGCACAGGCCACCAGCAGGCGCTTGAGGGAAGAAACCGCGTTGGGGGAAGGCTGGCTCATCAATGAATCTCCTGTTTTGTTATCAAACCGTCGGCGACGGCTCTGTGTTTAGGAGGCAGTGGAGCAAAACAGCGAAGGCCGGGTGTGTCGTTCGATCGGTGCACAGCCCGAGCGTTCCGGCGGGCCGACGTAGTCTTGTTACTTACGGGTGTCGACCTTGGGCCGGAGCATACAAAAGCCCCGCAGCCGATGGGATTGCACTAGGACAATTGCCCGAAGATCCTGCGCGGGCGATGCTGTGTGCAGTCCCGGTCAGCGAAGCGATACACATGAAGAACTGGAAGAACGTCCTCGACTCGGCGCGCATCGGCGAGTCCAAGTACAAGCTGCTGGTGCAGGCCATCGCCGGGGAGATCGAGCGCGGCGAGCTGGTCCATGACCAGCGCCTGCCACCGCAGCGCCAGGTGGCCGATGCCCTGGGAATCAGCGTGCAGACAGTGACCAATGCCTACAAGGAACTGGAGCGCCAAGGCCTGGTGCGCTGCGAGATTGGCCGTGGCAGTTTCGTCAGCCGACGCATGAGCGACCGGGTGGCTGACGACATCATCGACCTGCCCGAGCGTACCCTGGTGGATTTTTCCATCACCCGCATCCTGCATACCCAGGCGCACGAGCGCATCTGGCGCGACACCTGCGCCGAGCTCAGCGTGGAAGAGGACCAACCCTGGATCCATGCCTACCGCCCGATCGCCGGGTTCGAGAGCCATCGCGAGGCCGCGGTGCGCTGGCTGGCCGGACTGGGCATGAATGTGGAGCGCGACGACGTGCTGGTCACCAACGGCGCGGCCCATGGCATCTTCCTGGCCTTGGCGTCGCTGGCCGGGCCGGATGATGTGGTGCTCTGCGAGGGGCTGACCGACCACGGCGTGATCGGCAATTCGCAGGTGCTGGGGTTCACTCTCAAGGGCCTGGAGATGGACCGCGACGGCATCGACCCGGAGCACTTCGAGGACTTGTGCAGCAACGAGCGGGTCACGGCTCTGGTGTGCACGCCCAACCTCAACAACCCCACCACCAGCCTGATGCCCGACGCCCGGCGCCGGGAGATCGCCGCCATCGCTCGGCGCTTTGGCGTGCACATCATCGAGGACGACGTCTACGGCCCCCTGCTGGGCGAGCGGCATGCGCCGCCGATCAGCCACTACGCGCCGGAGCTGTCGTTCTATTGCACCAGCATGACCAAGTCGGTGCTCACCGGGCTGCGGGTCGGCTACCTGGCGATGCCCAAGCGCCTGGCGCTACGCACCGAGAGCATCCTGCGGGTCAACAGCTGGATGGCTACCCCGCTGGTGGCGGAGATCGCCACCCGCTGGATCAACGACGGCCGCGCGGCGCAGTTGGCCGAACTGCAGCGCAAGCTGATCAGCGCCCGCCAGGCGATGGTGCGCGAACACCTGGGCGAGTACCTGTTGGGCAACCCGGCGCAGGCGCTCGGTGCCTGGCTGGGCATACCCGCGCACTGGGAAGTCGACAGCCTGGTCAGGGCACTGCGCCGTCGGCATATCGCCGTGACGCCCCCGGAACCGTTCCTGGTGCGCGGTACGCCACGGCCACGGGCGGTCAGGTTGTGTGTTGGCGCTGAATGCTCGGACACCAAGATGCGCAAGGCCCTGGCCGACATGCATGAACTGTTCGGCCAATACCCGCAGATCCATGAGCTTTGAAGCAGGACTGGAAGCCTGCGACAGGCCGCAAAGCCGCCCCGAATCCCCGCCATGAAAAAAATGTCCGGCAAATTGACCTAGTACATTCATCACGACAATTTGCCGCTCTTAGACTCCGCCCAACACAAGGTCACAGGTTGGGATGCGGTCATGTCAGTGCTTTCGCTTCACGATATCTACCTTGCCCATCAGCGCATCCAGGGGCTCGTGCGCCGCACGCCACTGGAGCACTCCCCTGCCCTGACCCGCCAGGTCGGCGTGCCGGTCTACCTCAAGCTCGAGTCCCAGCAGCTCACCGGTAGCTTCAAGCTGCGCGGCGCCAGCAACGCCATCGCCTGCCTCAGCGATGAACAGCGGGCACTGGGGGTGGTGACCGCCTCCACTGGCAACCACGGTCGGGCATTGGCTTACGCCGCGTCGCAACGGGGCGTGCCGGCGACCGTCTACCTGTCCGATCTGGTGCCCGCCAACAAGGTCCAGGCCATCCGTGACCTAGGCGCCGAAGTATGCATCGTCGGCCATTCCCAGGACGACGCCCAGCACGCCGCCCTGCGCCATGCCCAGGAACAAGGCGCGACGCTGGTTCCGCCGTTCGACCACCCGGACGTGATCGCAGGCCAAGGCACCCTGGGCCTGGAAATCCTCGAACAACTGCCCGAGGTCACCCAGGTGCTTGTACCGCTTTCCGGCGGTGGTCTGTTCGCCGGCGTCGCCTTGGCCGTCAAAAGCATCAACCCGGCCATCACCACCCACGGCATCAGCATGCACCGCGGCGCGGCCATGCACGCCAGTCTGCAGGCCGGCCACCCGGTCGAGGTGCAAGAACTGCCGACCCTGGCCGACTCCCTCGGCGGCGGTATCGGCCTGGACAACCGCCACACCTTCGCCCTCACCCAACGCCTGCTCGACCAAGTCCATCTGCTCGACGAAGCCGCCATCGCCAATGGCCTGCGTCACGCGTATCAGCAGGAGCGATTGGTGCTCGAGGGCGCCGCTGCAGTGGGTATCGCCGCCCTGCTCGAGGGCCGGGTGTCCGCTCGCGGGCCGATCGTGGTGGTGGTCAGCGGACGCAATGTCGACACCGCACAACACCTGCGGGTGATCAACGGCGCCGCTGCCTGAGGTCTTTTTTTCGCTCACTGGAGGTTCACCGATGCCGGCCATCACCTTGCTCAACGAAGCCGACCTGCGAGACTGCATCACCCTCGACCACGCTGCGATCGATACTGTCGAGCAGGCATTCGCCCTGCTGGCCACGGCCAAGGTGGCCATGCCGCCGATTCTTCGGCTGGACGTGCCGGAGCACAACGGCGAGGTGGACGTGAAAACCGCCTACCTGCCGGGCATCGAGCGATTCGCGATCAAGGTCAGCCCGGGGTTCTTCGACAACCCCAGCCTTGGCCTGCCCAGCCTCAACGGCATGATGATGCTGCTTTCAGCCCGCACCGGCCTGCTCGATGCGCTGTTGCTGGACAACGGCTACCTCACCGCCGTGCGCACCGCTGCCGCCGGCGCGGTGGCGGCGCGCTGGCTGGCCCGCGAAGACAGCCGCTGCGCGGCCCTGATCGGCAGCGGCGAACAGGCTCGCCTGCAGTTGCAGGCGCTGCGCCTGGTACGCCCGATCGAGCGGGTGCAACTGTGGGCACGCGATGCAGCAAAGGCCGCGGCGCTGGGCGATGAGCTGGGACGCGACGGCCACTTGCAGGTCGCAGTCTGCGACAGTGTCGACCAGGCCATGCACGGCGCGGACATTGCCATCACCTGCACGCCAAGCCGCGAGCCGTTGATCCATCCCAGGCACC
Source organism: Pseudomonas guariconensis (assembly GCF_900102675.1). GTDB lineage: Bacteria > Pseudomonadota > Gammaproteobacteria > Pseudomonadales > Pseudomonadaceae > Aquipseudomonas > Aquipseudomonas guariconensis. The sequence goes on along the minus strand of NZ_FMYX01000005.1, from coordinate 53,189 downwards.
TGAAACCCGGCCTGCACATCACCGCCATGGGCTCGGATGCCGAGCACAAGAACGAGATCGCACCGCAGGTGGTGGCCCAGGTCGAGCGCTATGTCGCCGACCGCCTTGGCCAGACCCGGTTGCTCGGCGAGCTGCACCACGCCCTGCGCGCTGGGGTGGTGAAAGACGAAAGCCGCTTCTGCGAGCTCGGCCAGGTCATCGCCGGCCAACAGCCAGGTCGCCTCAGCGCCGCTCAGATCACCTTGTGCGACCTGACCGGCACCGGCGCCCAGGACACTGCCATCGCCAACCTCGCCTTCGAGCGCGCCCGCGCTGCCGGCAAAGGCCTGGCATTCAACAGCTGAACCCACCCCACTCATCAGAGGGCATTGCAATGTCTCAGTCAGTGGTCAACCTGCCATTCAGCCGGCAGGAATACGCCCAGCGCCTGGCCAAGACCCGCGCCGCCATGCAGGCGCAGGGCCTGGACCTGTTGCTGGTCACCGATCCGTCGAACATGGCCTGGCTAACCGGCTATGACGGCTGGTCGTTCTACGTCCATCAGTGCGTGTTGCTGGCGCAGGAAGGCGAACCGATCTGGTTCGGCCGCGGCCAGGACGCCAACGGCGCCAAGCGCACGGTATTCATGGGCCACGACAACATCGTCGGCTACCCGGACATTTACGTGCAGTCGCGCGAGCGTCACCCGATGGACTACCTGTGCCAGGAAGTGATCCTGGCCAAGGGCTGGGGCGCGCTCAACATCGGCGTGGAGATGGACAACTACTACTTCAGCGCCGCTGCCTACCAGGCCCTGTGCCGCCATTTGCCCCAGGCGACCTTCAGCGATGCCGCCGGGCTGGTCAACTGGCAACGGGCGGTGAAGTCCCCGCAGGAAATCGAGTACATGCGCATCGCCGCACGCATCGTCGAGAAGATGCATGCGCGCATCCTCGAACGCATCGAACCAGGCATGCGCAAGAATGAGCTGGTGGCTGAGATCTACAGCAGCGGCATTCTCGGTGTGGACGGCCATGGTGGGGATTACCCGGCCATCGTGCCCCTACTACCGACCGGCGCCGACGCCAGCGCCCCGCACCTGACCTGGGACGACTCCCCGTTCGTCAAAGGCGCCGGGACCTTCTTCGAGATCGCTGGCTGTTACAAGCGTTACCACTGCCCGCTGTCGCGCACGGTGTACCTCGGCAAGCCGCCACGGCACTTTCTCGAAGGCGAGAAAGCCGTGGTCGAAGGCATCGCCGCCGGCCTGGAGGCCGCCCGCCCCGGCAACACTACCGGTGACATCGCCAAGGCGTTCTTCAAGGTGCTGGAGAAGTTCGGCATTCACAAAGACAGCCGGTGCGGCTACCCGATCGGCCTCAGTTATCCGCCGGATTGGGGCGAGCGCACCATGAGCCTGCGCCCCAGCGACACCAGCGTGCTGCAACCGGGCATGACCTTCCATTTCATGCCAGGGCTGTGGATGGACGACTGGGGGCTTGAGATCACCGAAAGCATCCTGATCACCGAGACCGGGGTTCAGACCCTGTGCGACGTGCCACGCCAGTTGTTCGTCAAGGACTGATGCCATGAACGCATTCACAGACACCGAAGTGGCCAACCCGATCAGCAGCACGGTGGACTTCACCCGCGATGGCGTGCAACACGGATTTCTCAAGCTGCCTCATTCGCGTGACGACTCGGCCTGGGGCGCGGTGATGATTCCGATCACCGTGGTCAAGCACGGCGACGGCCCGACCGCGCTGCTCACCGGCGGCAACCATGGCGACGAATACGAAGGACCTGTGGCGCTCAGCAAGCTGGCCCAGCGGCTGCGCGCCGACCAGGTCAGCGGACGGGTGATCATCGTGCCGTTCATGAACACCCCGGCGTTCCATGCCGGCACCCGCACCTCGCCGATCGACCAGGGAAACCTCAACCGCAGCTTTCCGGGCAAGCCCGATGGCACAGTCACACAGAAAATCGCCGATTACTTCCGACGCACCTTGCTGCCGATGGCCGATGTGGTGCTGGACATCCACTCCGGTGGCCGCACCCTGGACTTTCTGCCCTTCGCCGCCTGCCACGTACTGCCCGACAAGGCCCAGCAGGCACGCTGCGAAGCGGGCATGCGGGCGTTCGCAGCGCCCTATGCCATGCGCATGCTGGAGCTCGATGCCCAGGCCATGTACGACACCGCTGCCGAGGCCCAGGGCAAGGTGTTCGTCACCACCGAACTGGGGGGTGGTGGCACCGCCACGGCGCGCAGCGTGGCCCTGGCCGAACGTGGCGTGCACAACCTGCTGGTGCATGCCGGCATCCTGAAAGGCGAGGTCACGCCCGACGAATCGATCATGCTCGACATGCCCGATGGCGACTGCTTCATCGCCAGCGAGCACGACGGCCTGCTGGAGATGTGCCGCGACCTGGGCGAACAGGTCAGCCAGGGCGAAGTGATCGCCCGCATCCACGACATCCGCCGCACCGGCAGCGCGCCGGTGGAGTACCGCGCCCGTCGCGACGGCCTGCTGGCCGCCCGGCATTTTCCCGGACTGGTGCAGTGCGGCGACACCCTGGCGGTGATCGCGGACGTACTGGCATAGACGGCACGCACGCGACGACAACGAGAGGTAGGGGAAACATCATGTCGAACGAATACCCATTCAAATCCCTGTGCTACGTCGACGGCCAATGGGTGCACAGCACCAGCGGCAACAGCATCGCCGTGCTCGACCCCGGCAACCGCCAGACCATCGGCCATGTGCCGCTGCTCGATCACGAGCAGATCGTCGCCGCGGTGGACGCCGCCCAGCGTGCCTTCGGCCCCTGGCGCAAGCTGCGCCTTGAGGAACGTGCGACCCTGCTGCGCCGCTGGGGTGAACTGATCATCGAACACCAGGAGGCCCTGGCGCGCATCCTCAGCCAGGAGCAAGGCAAACCGCTGGCCGAGGCCCGCGGCGAGATCGCCTATGCCGCAAGTTTCATTCCCTGGTTCGCCGAAGAGGCCCGACGCCTGTATGGCCAGACCATCCCCAGCCATATCCCCGGCGCAGACCTGGGCACGGTAAAGGAGCCGGTGGGCGTGTGCGCGCTGCTTACCCCGTGGAACTTCCCCAGCGCGATGATCACCCGCAAAGCCGCCGCCGCCCTGGCGGCAGGCTGCACCGTGGTGGTCAAGCCCGCCCACGAGACGCCCTACTCGGCGCTGGCCTTGGCCGCGCTGGCCGAGGCGGCGGGCTTTGCGCCCGGGGTGTTCAACGTGGTGATCGGCGAACCGCAGATGACGATGGAGACCCTGGTACGTGATCCACGGGTGCGCTCGGTCAGCTTCACCGGCTCCACCCGGGTCGGCAAGCTGGTGTTGCAGGCGGCGGCGCAAGACGTGAAGAAGGTCGCCCTGGAGCTCGGTGGCAACGCGCCATTCATCGTCTGCGCCGATGCCGACCTGGACCTGGCCGTGAAGGTGGCCGTGGCCGCGAAGTTCCAGACCTCCGGGCAGGACTGCTGCGCGGCCAACCGAATCATGGTCCAGCGCCCACTGTACGAGGCCTTCCTGGCGCGCTTCGCCGAGGCGGTACGGGCGCTGCGGGTAGGGCCGGCGATGGTGGACGGCCAGGAAACCCCGGCCGACGTCGGCCCCCTGATGCACCAGGGCGCGTTCGATGCCACGGTGGCACGGGTCGACGACGCCATCGCCCAAGGCGCCCGCCGCCTGGTGGGCGGTGAAACCCACGCCTTGGGCGGCTGGTTCTACCAGCCAACGGTGCTGGCCGACGTGACCCCTGGCATGCGCATCTACCAGGAAGAGAACTTCGCACCGATTGCCGGGGTCATGCCCTTCGACACCCTGGAGCAGGCCATCGAGATGGCCAACGACACCGAGTACGGGCTGGCCGCCTACATCTGCTCCAACCGCCTGGACGTGGTCCACCCGCTGATCCGACGGCTGGACCACGCCATGGTCGCGGTCAACGGCGTGAAATTCACCGGCCACCCCATCCCCTTCGGCGGCATGAAGGCCTCAGGCCTTGGCCGCGAAGGCGGCAGCGAAGGCTTCGAGCCTTTCGTCGAAACCAAATACTTTTGCCTGCACCATCAAGGTCAACTCTAAGGAGTGTTTGCCATGAACCCAGAATACAACCAGCTGTTCGAACAAGACCGCGCCCACTTCATGCACCCCTCGACCCACGCCCATGACCATGCCAGCGGCGCACTCAAGGGGCGGATCATCACCGGCGCCGAAGGCATTCGCCTGCGCGACCACGAAGGGCGCGAACTGATCGATGCCTTCGCCGGCCTGTACTGCGTCAACATCGGCTACGGCCGCACCGAGGTGGCCGACGCCATCCACCGCCAAGCCAAGGAGCTGGCGTACTACCACACGTATGTGGGCCACTCGACCGAGGCGATCATCGAGCTCTCCAGCCGGATCATCGACTGGGCGCCGGCGGGCATGAAAAAGGTCTATTACGGCCTCTCCGGCTCCGACGCCAACGAGACCCAAGTCAAGTTGGTGCGCTACTACAACAACATCCTCGGTCGCCCGAACAAGAAGAAGATCATCTCCCGTGATCGTGGCTACCACGGATCGGGCATCATGACCGGCAGCCTCACCGGCCTGCCCAGCTTCCACCAGCACTTCGACCTGCCGGTCGAAGGCGTCAAGCACACCGTCTGCCCGCACTGGTACCGCAAGGCCCCGGCCGGCATGGACGAGCAAGCCTTCGTGCAGTACTGCGCCGATGAGCTGGAGAAACTGATTCTCGCCGAAGGCCCGGAGACCGTGGCAGCCTTCATCGGCGAGCCGTTGATGGGCACCGGCGGCATCATCGTCCCGCCCAAGGGCTACTGGACGGCGATCCAGGCCGTGCTGGACCGCTACGACGTGTTGCTGATCGCCGACGAAGTGGTCTGCGCCTTCGGCCGCCTGGGCTCCAAAATGGGCAGCCAGCGCTATGGCATCCGCCCGGACCTGATCACCACCGCCAAAGGCCTGACCAGCGCCTATGCACCGCTGTCGGCGGTGATCGTCGGAGAGAAGGTGTGGAACGTGATCGAAGAAGGCTCGCGCAAGGCCGGCCCCATGGGCCACGGTTGGACCTATTCCGGCCATCCGATCTGCGCGGCAGCGGCGCTGGCTAACCTGGACATCCTCGAGCGCGAAGACCTGACCGGCAATGCAGCCGTGGTCGGCGCCTACCTCAACCAGCGCATGCGCGAGACCTTCGAAGGCCATCCGCTGGTCGGTGAAGTGCGCGGCGATGGCATGCTGTGCGCGGTCGAGTTCATGGCCGACCGTGATGCCCGTACTGCGTTCGACCCGGCCCTGAAGGTCGGCCCCCAGGTGTCGGCGGCCTGTCTGGAGCGTGGCATGATCGCGCGAGCCATGCCCCACGGCGACATCCTCGGCTTTGCGCCACCGCTGGTGCTGGACAAGCAGGATGCCGAGCGCATCGTGGCCATCACCAAGGCCGCCGTGGATGAGGTGGCCGGAAAAGTGTTGGGTTAACGAAAAGGGGCGCCAAGCGCCCCCCTTTTCGTCTGCAAAGCACCGCTCGGTGCCTCACGCGGCCTGCCGGCGCATGGTCAGGATGGCAGCGCCAAAACCGATGAACGTCGACCCCACCACCCGACTGACCCACCGCGACAACGCAGGACGGGTCAGCACTCCCTTGGCCCGCGACGCGAGAGCGGCATACAGGCTCAACGACACCAGCGACAAAGCCATGAAGATCGAAGTGAGGATCAGGAACTGCGGCAGCAGTGCCGCTTGTTGGTCGATGAACTGTGGGAACAAGGCCGTGAAGAACATCGTCGCCTTGGGGTTGGTCACCGCCGTGAGGAAGGCCGACTTGTAGAGTTTCCAGCGTGTGGGGCGGGCCTTCTGCGCACTCGCTTCGACGCCTTGCGCCAGCATCGGACCTTTCTTGAGCAACTGCCTGGCGCCCAGATAGAACAGATAGCCCGCGCCGAGAATCTTCACCGCGTTGAACAGCCATTCGGAACTGGCCAGCAGCGCCCCCAGGCCAAGCATTGCGGCCGCGGACAGGCAGAACAGGCCACTGGCATTGCCGATCGAGGACCACACCGCGCTGCGCTGTCCGTGCGCCAGGCTGTTATTGATGGCCATCAAGGTGGCGGGCCCGGGGCTGGCAATGGCAATCGCGGCGACCACGGTGAAGGCGAGAATCGAATGAACGTCCATAGCCAAAGCTCTAAGCAAAATGAAGACTGAATCTTACAGATATACCCTACTGATCGGCGCGTGGGACGCATCTTTTCGATCCTCGGGCCACCGGCTTGCCTCACGGCAGGGTCACCCGTGAAAATGCCGCTATCCCCCTAAGGAGCCCATCCATGGATCTGCAGTTTCTGGGCACTTCAGCCGGTGTGCCCACCAAGGCGCGCAACGTGACCGGCACCGCCGTCATCGAAGCGACTGGAAGCCATTGGTACCTGGTCGACTGCGGAGAAGCCACCCAGCACCAATTGCTCCATACCTCGCTGTCGATCCGCGACCTGCGAGGGGTGTTCATCACCCACGTCCACGGCGACCACTGCTTCGGCCTTCCAGGCCTGCTGGCCAGCGCAGGCATGTCCGGGCGCACCGAGCCCCTGGATCTGATCACACCGGCGGCGCTGCACGACTGGATACGCCTGAGCCTTGCGGTCAGCCAGACCTTCCTGACCTTCGAATTGCGCTTATTGGCGGTCGAAGCACTCGGCACCTGGCACAACGACAATATCCAGGTGAGCACCGTGGCGCTGTCTCACCGCGTCCCCAGCCACGGCTTTGTGTTCACCGAAATCAACCCCGAACCACGCCTGGACATCCAGCGCTTGGACGCCGAGGGGATCCCGCGGGGTCCTTTGTGGGGCGAGCTGGCCCATGGCAATCCGGTCGTACACGACGGCCGCAGGCTCAACCCCCAGGATTACCTGCGCGCGTCCCGCCCTGCCCGGCGCATCATCGTCTGTGGCGACAACGACACCCCAGGCCTGCTCGCCGAGGTGGCAAAGGACGTGGATGTGCTGGTGCACGAGGCGACCTTCACCCAACCGCTGATCGAGCGCACCCAGGCCACCTTCGGCCACAGCACGGCCGCGGCGGTGGCGCAGTTCGCCGAACAGGCGGGGGTGAAGAACCTGGTGCTCACCCATTTCAGTGCCCGCTATCAGCCCAACCCCCAGCGCAGCCCGTCCATCGCAGACGTGCATCAGGAAGCCCTGGCACACTACCGCGGCAACCTGATCCTCGCGCAAGACCTGCGGCGTTATCACATGACGCGCGACGGGCATTTGACATGAAACGCCCCGACCAACGGCCATAGCGCTCGTCGAATGCTTGACCTGAGTCCAGAGCCCATCGGTTTTTCGTTGACCGTGCCCACGCCGGGCCGCAGACTTCGCGCTCGTGATTCATCCTGAGATCTGTAAAACATGCGCAAGTCATTTCCTGTAATCGCACTGTTCACCTTGATGGCCAGCTCGTATGCCATCGCCGGCGAAACCACCAACACCGCGGTCGGCGGTGGTGTCGGCGGAGCTCTGGGGAGTGTGGTCGGTCAGGCCATTGGTGGTAGTACGGGTGCCGCGATCGGCGCCGGCGTTGGCGGCGCGGCAGGCGGTGCGGTGTCGGCCAAGCACGGCAAGAAAACCGAAGCCGCCATCGGCGGTGGCCTGGGCGCCGCAGGTGGCCAGGTGCTGGGCAACAAGGTTGGCGGCTCCACCGGCGGCGCCATCGGTGCCGGCCTGGGCGGCGCGGCGGGCAGTGCCATCGGCAACAGCATGGCCGATGACGATCACCCTCACAGCCACAACTCCGGCAAGAAACACAAGCACAAGAAGCACAAGCATCACGATTGATCGCTTGGGCACTCCCACAGGGGACGACGCAACGCGTCCCTTGTGGCGCCAAAGCTCCAACCAAGCTCGACCCCCGCCTTCGTTCGACGATTACCATTGTGAAAGATGGTATTTATTCGCAATTATTTCTCATTTACACTCGCCCACTCGCTTCGAAAGCAAGCTTTCTTCCTGGGTGCATCGTGTCGTTCGATCCCGCCAAACCGACGCTGCTGACCACACTGGTCCGGCACTACGACGAGCTCGTGGAGCACATTCGCCGACGCTTCGGTGACAAAAGCTCAGCGCGCGACGTGGTGCATGACGTGTGCGTGCAGTTGCTCGAGCGAGGCGAAAAGGAAGAAGTCCGCAGTCCCCTCGCCCTGCTGCGCAAAATCTCCCACGACACCGCCATCAGCCGCTACCGTGGCGAGCGCCGTCGAGCCGCCTGGGTGGAGGCCGCCAGCGAACTGCCCGAGATCCCCTGTACCGCTGCCACCCCCGTGAACCGATACGAGGCCGAGCGTGAGTTTCAATTGCTCGTCGATGCGATCGCCGCACTGCCTGCGCGCTGTCAGGCGGTGTTCGTCCTGCATAAAATCCACGAAATCCCTCAAGCGGAAGTGGCAAAGCACCTTGGTATTTCCATCAAAACAGTGGAAAAGCATCTTCGCCTGGGGCTTGCCGCATGCAGGGCAACGCTCGGACGTGACGAGGTGCATCCATGACCCATGACACCGACAAGGGGCGATTGGATGAGGCCCTTGGACGGCATCGTGAAGACCTCAAGCGGCTGTTTCCCGTTCCGCCAGCCAAGCCGACAGCGCGCAAACCAGCCAAGGCCGCCGCGCTCATGCTGTTGGCCGCGCTGGCCATCGGTGCCCTGGGCTGGTTGAACCCTGCCTACAAGCAAGAGCGATTCACCACTGCGGTCGGCGAGCGGCGCGCTGTTGCGCTTGCCGATGGCAGCGAACTGCTGCTCGACAGCGCCAGCGCTATCGATGTCCGCTGGCGTGTGTTCAGTCGCGATGTGGATCTTCGCGCCGGCCAGGTCCTATTCGAGGTGTCTTCGGCCGTTTACCGCCCCTTCGTGGTGTCGGCAGGTTCGGCCAGGGTCCAGGTGCTTGGCACACTGTTCAATATCCGTCGACTGGATGACGACAATGTTCGGGTGACGTTGGCGCGGGGCCGTGTGGAAGTCGATACACCGGCAACCGTGCAAACGCCGGTCATCCTGGCGCCAGGGCAACAGGTCGATGCGATCGGTGGACAGCTCACGACGGTAGCGAAGGTTGACGCGACCAAGGCGATGGCCTGGAAACATGATCGCATCGTGTTCGAGCAAACACCGCTGGACGAGGCCGTTGCCGTGCTTCGCCACTATCGAACGGCGCCCATCGAGCTGGGTGACCCAAGCCTGGCGGCGCTCAAGGTGACTGGCGTGTTCCAGGCGCACAACGTCGATCTGCTGCTGGATCTGCTCCCAAGCATCCTGCCTGTTTCCCTGTCGCGCCAGGAAGACGGCAGCGTCCAGGTCGAACGCCGGGCGCCCGGAAAATAAATACTCAAGCGAAGGTAGGGTTTTTCGATTCCCCAGACGGCTAGTTGAAAAAGCCAACTACAAAGGAACTCGAGAAGTGCATTCTTCCTTGCGCGGTCGCTCTCTACGCTTGTCGTTACTCGCCAGCAGCCTGTTCATCGCGATATCGGCTCAAGGCCAGGAACTGGTGAACATCGACCTGCCGGCCGCCCCGCTTGGCCAGGCCATCAACACCCTGGCACAGCAATCCTCGGTACAGATCATCTTTGCAGGCGACCTGGGTGCAGGCCAACAGGCGCCTGCGCTGAAGGGGCGATTCACGCCAGAGCAAGCACTGCAAAAACTGCTCGAGCACTCAGGGCTGCAGGTACAGGCCAAGGATGCGCATACCTTCATCATCGTCCCCTCCGAGCAAATCCAGGCCACCCCCTCGCCGATCACCCGCAGCGAACCTGTTGAAATGGCGCAGATGGAAATCACCTCTTCGCGTACCCGCAGCGACCTGGTCTCGGCAACTCGGCAATCGACACTGATCGACCACGACCAGCTACAGGCGCTACGCCAAGGCTCCGAGAGCCTGGCCACGGTACTGGCCAAGGCGATTCCTGGCATGTCCGACTCCAGCCGCACCGTCACCGAATACGGCCAGACCTTGCGCGGGCGCAGCATGTTGATCATGGTCGACGGCGTACCGCTCAACACCAACCGCGACTCCTCGCGCAACCTGGCCAACATCGACCCGGCACTGATCGAACAGGTCGAAGTCATCCGCGGCAGCAGCGCCATTTATGGCAGCGGCGCCACAGGCGGCATCATCTCCATCACTACCCGCCCTGCCGGTGGCGAGAACCGCGCGCAGACCAGCCTGAGCGCCACCTCGCCCCTCACCCGGCTGGGCAGCGATGGCCTGGGCGGGCAGTTCCAACAGTATGTCGCAGGCGCCCAAGGCGCGGTGGACTATGCCTTCGATTTCGGCACCCGCCACATCGGTGCTTCGTACGATGCCCACGGCGACCGCATTGCGCCTGAGCCCAGCCAGGGGGACCTGTTCGACGCCAACATCTATAACATCGGCGGCAAGCTTGGCCTGCACATCGACGAAAACCAACGGGTGCAGCTGGGTGTCAGCCACTACGACGCGCGCCAGGACACCGACTACGCCACCGACCCACGCGTCGCCAAACTGCCAGCAGGCTCGGTACCGGCCAACGCGATCAAGGGACTGGATCTGGACGAGCAGAACCGCATTCGCAACACCCTGGTGAATCTGGAATACGAGCATCTCGATATCCTCTCGAGCCGGCTTTCCGCGCAGCTGTACTACCGGGACTATTTCACGCGCTTCACGCCATTCGACGCCCGCGCCGTCGCCACCCGTGGCGGCAACGTGGACCAGGTGATGCAGAACAGCGAAGTGTTCGGCAGCCGCCTGACCTTGCGCACCCCGCTCGGGCAAAGTGGCAATACCGAATTGGTCTGGGGCGGCGACTACAACCAGGAGCGCAGCGACATGCCACTGGATGTATTCGACCCCGCGGCTTATGACGCCAGTGGTGGCCTTGTCTTCGACAAGATCGGCAAGCTCACCTACATGCCGCCGCTCAAGACCCGAAGCGCAGGTGCGTTCGCCCAACTTCAGCATCGTTTCGACGAGCACTGGTCGATCGACGGCGGGCTGCGATACGAATACTCCACCGCCCAGTTCGATGACTTCGTTCCACTGTCCGAATCCCGGGCCACCTCGCCCGTGGCAGTCGAAGGGGGGCGGATCCACTACGATGCGGTGCTTTCGAACCTTGGCATCGTCTATTCGCCAGTGCTCGGCCAGGAGATCTATGCCTCCTTCAGCCAGGGCTTCCAGCTGCCTGATGTGGGTATCCAACTGCGAAACGCACGCCGTGGTTTCGATCTGAGCGCCTCGAACCTGGAACCTGTGAAAACCAACAACTATGAGCTTGGCTGGCGAGGGGAACTGGGCAGCAACACGCTAGGCACCCTGGCGTTGTTCTACACCACGTCCAAGCTGGGCGATGTGCAAAGCTTCAACAACGGCTTGATCCTGACCCGGACCAAAGAGCGCATCTATGGCGTCGAAGCCAGCGCCGACTGGCTGTCGGACGATGAGATCTGGGGCGCCGGCGGCAGCGCGACCTGGATGCAAGGACGAGAAAAGCCAGACGGCAAAGACTGGCAAGACATGACCGGCTACCGCGTTCCTCCGCTGAAACTGACCGCTTACCTGCAGTACAAGCCGAATTTCGACTGGAGCAACCGACTGCAAGCCACCTTCTTCGACTCCAAAGACTATCGCCTCGATGGCATGGACAGCTTCGGCCGGCACCAGGTCGACACCTACACGACCGTGGATCTGATCAGCCAGTACCAGGTCTCCCCTGACGACAAGGTGAGCGTGGGCATCCAGAACCTGTTCAATCGCGACTACTACCCGCTCTACAGCCAGTTGTTGCGCAATAACAACAACACCAGCCATCTGCCAGCACCCGGCATGGTGTTGACGGCCAGTTATACGCACGACTGGTAACCCCATGGGGCACCACCGGCTATTTGGGCGCGCTACGCGCGCCCATCGCGGTTGAGCCCGCTTCCACAGGGGTGACACTGGCGTCGGAAAACTCCGCCCGATCCCGCACCGGACACTGCGCCCGGTGCAGATTCAACGCCGTATTGATGATCCCGATATGGCTGAACGCCTGCGGGAAATTGCCCAGCATCCGCTTACCCACCGGGTCGTACTGCTCGGCCAGCAGGCCCACGTCGTTGCATAGCCCGACCAGTCGCTCATACAAGGCCTGGGCTTCTTGCTGCCGCCCGAGCAACACGTACACGTCCGCCAGCCAGAACGAACACACCAGGAACGTCCCTTCCCCCGGCGTCAGGCCGTCGCTACAGCGGTCGCTGTCGTAGCGAAGCAGCAAGCCGTTGCGCAGCAGACGCTGCTCGATCTGCGCCAGGGTGCGCAGAAAGCGTGGATCGTCTGCAGGCAGGAAGCCCGTCAGGGCGATCTGCAACAGGCTTGCGTCCACTTCCCGGGAGCCATAGGCCTGGACGAAGTACTGGCGCGCAGGGTCGAGCCCCTGTTCGCAGATTTCGCGGTGGATCTGATCGGCCACTTGGCGGTAGTGCCGGCCTCGTTCGCGGTCTTCCTCGGTGGTGTCGGCCAGGCTTGCGGCGCGGTCGAAGGCGACCCAGGCCATGACCTTGGAATGCACGAAGTGCTGCCGCCCGCCGCGCACTTCCCAGATGCCTTCGTCCGGCTCACGCCAGATGCGCTCCAGGTACGGCAGGATCGCGCGGGCAATGGCCGAGCTGCGCGGATGCCGGGGCAGGCCACCGCGGATGGCCTGGGTCATGGCATCGGCGAGCTCGCCATAGATGTCCAGCTGCAACTGCCCCGAGGCGGCGTTGCCGATACGCACGGGGCGGGAGTGCTCGTAACCGCTCAGCCACGGCAGGGTGAACTCTTGCAGGTCGCGCTCACCGGCCAGGCCGTACATGATCTGCATCTGCTCGGGATTGCCGGCGACCGAACGCAGCAGCCATTCCCGCCAGGCCTGGGCCTCATCGAAGTAGCCGAGGTTCATCAGCGCCAACAGGGTCATGGTGGCATCGCGCAGCCAGCAGTAGCGGTAATCCCAGTTGCGTTCGCCACCCACACGCTCGGGCAGGGAAGTGGTCGCGGCGGCGACGATGCCACCGGTGGGGGCGTAGGTCATGGCCTTGAGGGTGAGCAAGGAACGGCGGACCAAGGGCGTCCAAGGACCGACATCCGGACAGCGGGCGGCGAAGGCCTGCCACTGGGCGATGGTTGTTTCCAAGGCCTGGTCGACGTCGAAGTCCGGTTGTGGCGGCAGATGCGAGAGCTGGTGACGCAGGCTGAACACCTGGCGCTCACCGGCCAGAACGCGAAAGCGGCTGACGCTGTGATAGTCGCGCGAGTGCACAGGCTCCGTGCTGCGCAGGATCATCCGGTCAGGGCCGGCGACCGCACTGAGGGTGTGCGGGTCAAGCTTCTCTACCCAAGGGACGCTGCGCCCATAGTCAAAACGCAGTACCAGATCCATCTCGAAGGCGCTTTCGCCGGCCAAGCCTTCGACGATGCGGACCACGGCGTTGTGTTCGCCCAGGGGCATGCAATCGATGACCCGGGCGCGGCCGCTGGCAGTGGTGTAGGTGGTTTCGAGCACCAAGGTGTCATCGAGGTAGCGGCGGGTGACGGTTTCGACCAGGTCGCTGGGCGCCAGTCGCCAGCGGCCGTTCTCTTCATTGCCCAACAGCGCGGCGAACACCGCCGGGGCGTCGAAACGCGGGACGCATAGCCAATCCAGGGAGCCGTCGCGGCTGACCAAGGCGGCGCTGCGGCAGTTGCCCACTAACGCGTAGTCTTCGATCGGGGCTGGCATGGGCGCTCCTTTGCAAGACGGTCGGTTTGGGGGCGCTTTGCGCCCCATCGCAGCCCTTTATCCCAAGGTGTGCCACTCCCGCTTGTCACGCGTGAGCAGCTCGTCGCCCGCCGCGGGGCCATCTTCGCCGGCGGGGTATTCATGGACCTCCCCACCGCTGGCCCAGGCATCCAGGAACGGCTGCACGGCGCGCCAACCGTTCTCGATGTTGTCGGCGCGCTGGAACAGGGTCTGGTCGCCGGTGAGACAGTCGTAGATCAAGGTCTCGTAACCGGTCGCCGGGGTCATCTTGAAGAAGTCCTTGTAGGCAAAACCAAGCTCGACGTTTTCCATCACCAGCTCAGGCCCGGGACGCTTGGCCTGCAGGTCGAACCACATGCCTTCGTTGGGCTGGATCTGGATCTTCAGGTAGTTGGGCTTGGGCCGTTCCAGTTCCGACTCGCGGAACTGCGCATACGGCGCCGGCTTGAAGCAGATGGCGATCTCGGTGTCGCGCACGCTCATGCGCTTGCCGGTGCGCAGGTAGAACGGCACCCCGGCCCAGCGCCAGTTGTCGATCATCACCTTGAGGGCAACATAGGTCTCGGTGCGGCTTTGAGGATCGACGTTCGGCTCCTGACGATACCCGGCCAGGCGCTTGCGGCCCTGCTTGCCGGCCACGTACTGGCCACGCACGGAGTGCTTGAGGGCCATCTTCTGCGACCAGGGGCGGATGGCGCCGATCACCTTGGCTTTCTCGCTGCGCACCGCATCGGCGGCGAAGGCCGCCGGCGGTTCCATGGCGACCATGGCCAGCAACTGGAACAGGTGATTGGGGACCATGTCGCGCAGGGCGCCGGTGTTGTCATAGAAGGCGCCACGGGTTTCGACACCGACGGTCTCGGCCGCAGTGATTTGCACGTGGTCGATGTAATGGTTGTTCCAGAACGACTCGAACAGCCCGTTGGAGAACCGGCTGACCAGGATGTTCTGCACCGTTTCCTTGCCCAGGTAATGGTCGATCCGGTAGATCTGCCGCTCGCTCATCACCCCCAACAGGCAGGCGTTGAGCGCCTCGGCGCTGGCCAGGTCGGTGCCGAAGGGTTTTTCCACCACCACCCGGCGAAAACCGCCGCCGGACTCATCGAGCAGCCCGGCATCTCCCAGACGCTGCGCCACTTCCGGGAAGAAGCGCGGCGAGGTGGCGAGGTAAAAGATGGCATTGCCATGGGCGGTCTTGTCGATGCGCTTGCCGATGGCCTCATAGGTGGCCGGGTTCAGGAAATCGCCGATCTGGTAGTCCAGACGTTTGGCCAGGCGCGCCCACACTTTGTCATCCAGACACTTGTTGGAGCCCTCCCCGCCTTTGTCGCGCTCGACCATGAAGGCATGCAGGCGCTCTGCGAACGCCTCGGCCGTGGCTGGATTGTGGTCGACACCAACGATGCGCAGGTTGCGGTCCAGCAGGCCATCGCGGCTGAGGTTGTACAGCGCCGGCATCAGCAGGCGCTTGACCAGATCGCCGTTGGCGCCGAACAGGAACAACGTGCAGGGCGGCGCGGCCGGGATGCGCTGTGCCGTCATTTGCCTTTCTCGACGTGGCCGCCGAAGCCCAGGCGCATGGCCGAGAGGATCTTGTCCCCATAGGTGCCCTGCTGCTGGCGCGAACGGAAACGGGCAAACAGCGCACTGGACAGCACCGGCACCGGCACGGCCTGCTCGACGGCGGCATCGATGGTCCAACGGCCTTCGCCGCTGTCGGACACCGAGCCACTGAACTGAGCCAATTGCGGGTCAGCCACCAAGGCGTCGGCGGTCAGGTCCAGCAGCCAGGAGGTCACCACGCTGCCGCGACGCCAGACCTCGGCGATCTCGGCCACGTCCAGGTCGAAGCGCTGGTCTTCGGGCAGTTCGTTGCCGCCTTTGCTGCGCAGCAGGTCGAAGCCTTCGGCGTAGGCCTGCATCAAGCCGTACTCGATACCGTTGTGCACCATCTTCACGTAGTGCCCGGCTCCGGCAGGCCCTGCATGGATATAGCCATGCTCGGCGCGGCCATGTTCACCCTCGCGGCCCCGGGTGCGGGGGATGTCGCCTACGCCAGGGGCCAGGGCCTTGAACAGCGGCTCGAGGCGCTCGAATACGTCCTTCTCACCACCGATCATCATGCAGTAGCCGCGCTCCAGGCCCCACACGCCACCGGAGGTGCCGACGTCCAGATAATGCAGGCCCAGCTTGGCCAGCTCGGCGGCCCGGCGCATGTCGTCCTTATAGAAGGTGTTGCCACCATCGATGATCGCGTCGCCCGGCTCCAGTAGCTCGGCCAGCTGGGCGATGGTCTGCTCGGTGGGCTCACCGGCAGGCAGCATTACCCACACCGCGCGAGGTGCCTTGAGCTTCTGCACCAGCGCTCCCAGGTCGTGTGCCCCTTGGGCGCCCTCGCTCTCCAGCGTCATCACCGCGTCGCGGTTGCGGTCGTGGACCACGGTCCGATGCCCTGCGAGCATCAGACGCCTCGCGATGTTGCCGCCCATGCGGCCCAGCCCGACAATTCCCAGTTGCATGTGTCGATGCTCCCCTTGAAATGGATGACAACGCGGTTCAGGTTTTCAGATTAGTCCAGTGCTCCGTTCGAGGGTTCACCGACGAACGGGGCGACAACGATAAACAAAAAAGTTCCCAAGGCCAGGAAAAGAATTCAGAATGCGCGCCGCGCCAAGCGTCTACGCTTGAAATTGTCACCAGCCAGAACCGCGAGGTGTTCCAATGGGTACCCTGATGCCTTCCACTCCCACCCAGACCCTCTATGTCACCGTGCGCCGTGACGAGCTGCGCCGCCTGAAGGACGAACGCGACCAATTGCGCCAGCAGGTCGCCCAGTTGAATCAGTTGCTCGAGCAGGCCCGCTGCGAAGACGACAAAGCCATTCGCATCTGATCTTTCATCGCTACTGGTGGGAGCTGATGGCTCCCACTCGACAAGATTCTCCCTTCATCCTCCGTACCGGATTCCGATAGTTCGCTGTCGCCGCCCTTCCTACAGTGGCCGCGTCGCAGGCTTGTGTTGCCTGCTTTGAGCGGAGATCGCGCATGACCTCATCCAAATACAGGTTGATCCCGACTTTCATCGGGCTTGTCGGCCTGTCGGCCCCTGCCACGGCAGCTCTGTGCAAGACCGCCAGCGAAAGGGAAGTGCTGGGGCTGTTCACGCAATGGAACGACAGCCTCAAAAGCGGCGATCCACACCAGGTCGCCAGCCTTTATCAGGACGACGCCCTGCTGCTGCCGACCGTTTCCAGGATTCCTCGCCAGACCCGTGAGGCGCGAATTGACTACTTCGAACACTTTCTGGCCAAGCGCCCCAGCGGCAAACTCGACACCTATCACCTACGCCAAAGCTGCAACGAGGCGACCCTGGCCGGTTTGTATACCTTTGATCTTGCCGCCAGCGGCCAACAAGTGGCGGCACGTTACACCTTCACCTATCGCTGGGACGGCGAACGCTGGTTGATCAGCCAGCACCATTCCTCACTATTGCCCACCGATTGATCGCTGGAGTGCCTACGCACCCTTTCGCGTCCTGGGCTGCCTTTCAGGCGGCCCCTCTACCTTCGGCATTAACATCCTGTGACAACCCGCCAACGTTTGCGCGGACCCACGGTCATCATTTAAATGACCAGCGGGTCACAAATGTAACGCAACCTCTCCTACACTCGGGATTCTGCCCGCCAAACCGTCTGGGTAACCGGACGGAAAAAAAAAGAAACTTTCCAACAAAGCGGCAGGTCAGGAACTAAGTAGGCCAATGCACAGGGGACCCCCCCGCTTCGGCCCACCCACACCCCAAACAGCTCAACTGCCTTCGGCTGGAACGCCGATTGCACGGTGCTTGTGCGCACCACTCTGGGGCATGGACCGCACTACGAAGATTTGAACTAGAGAGAACCAACACGACATAACGCCAAAGGGTGCCAGCCACCCGATACAAGGGACGGAGAGAAGTATGATCAGTGCCGCTGTCGAACCTCACGTAGATACATTCACCCCGGACAACCGCGAACCGCTGCCGCCAGGATTCGCCACGACAGCCAAGGCACCCGGCGCCCAGCGCCGTCACAACCCGCACAAACGCAAAATCCTGTTCGTCACATCGGAAATCGCCGACCTGGTCAAGACCGGGGGTTTGGGCGACGTGTCCTCGGCCCTGCCCCGGGCCCTGTCCCATCTGCACGATGTCCGTGTGTTGATTCCTGGCTACCGCCAGGTGGTCGACAGCGACAACCCCATCCATATCGTCGGCGAACTGGGTGGGCACGCGGCGCTGCCACCCTGCAAGATCGGCCGCATGGATCTGGCCGACGGCTTGGTCATCTATGTCCTGCTCTGCCCCGAACTGTACGAGCGCGACGGCACGCCCTATGGCGCCAACAATGGCCGCGACTGGCCGGACAACCACATCCGCTTCGCCCGACTGGGCCTGGCCGCTGCGGAAATCGCCGCCGGCGAAGGCATGATCCACTGGCGCCCCGACCTGGTGCACGCCCACGACTGGCCGGCAGGCCTGGCCCCGGCGTACATGCACTGGCGCGGCCTGAACACCCCGACCCTGTTCACCATCCACAACCTGGCCTACCAGGGCGTGTTCAGCCGTGCCTGCTGCCCGGAGCTGGCCATCCCTGACCATGCCCTGCAGCAGGAAGGCATGGAGTTCTACGGCAAGCTGTCGTTCCTCAAGGCGGGCCTGGCTTATTCCAGCCATATCACCACCGTGAGCGCCACCTATGCCCGGGAGATCACCACGCCCGAATTCGGCTGCGGGCTGGATGGCTTCCTGGCCAGCAAGGCGCAGCAGGGCCTGCTCGGCGGCATTCCCAATGGCATCGACGAGAGCTGGGATTCGGCCACCGACAAGCACCTGCAGCACAATTTCAGCCTCAACGACTGGGACGGCAAGGCGCGCAACGCACAAGAAGTGCGCACGCTGTTCCAACTCGAGGCATCGCAGGGGCCATTGTTCGCCGTGGTCTCGCGCCTGGTGTACCAAAAAGGCCTGGACCTGACGCTGGGCGTGGCCGACTACATCGTCAAACAAGGTGGCCAGATCGCCATTATCGGTCGAGGCGAACCTGAGGAAGAACAGGCCATGCGCGAGCTGGCCCTACGCTACCCGGGGCGCATCGGCGTGCGCATCGGCTTCAACGAAACCGATGCACGACGCATGTTCGCAGGCAGCGACTTCCTCCTGATGCCGTCGCGCTATGAGCCCTGCGGCCTGAGCCAGATGTACGCGCAGCGCTTCGGCTCGCTGCCGGTGGCGCGCAACACCGGTGGGCTGGCCGACACCATCGAGGACGGAGTCACCGGTTTCCTGTTCGACGCGTCCACTGTCGAGAGCTACCGCGAGGCCCTGAGCCGGGCGTTCTACGTGCATGGCAAGAAAGACCTGCTCAATGCCATGCGCTGCCTGGCCATGACCCAGCCCTTCAACTGGTGCCAGGCCGTGGAACCCTACGCCAAGCTGTACGAGGAGCTGGTCTGTCAGGCCCACGCTGGCCACTACTGAACGAGGGCACCGAAGATGCAAAGGCATGGCGCACACTTGCTGGACGCCACGTCGGCGCGCTTCGCCCTCTGGGCGCCCGATGCGCGCAGCGTGAGCTTGCAGCTGGAGCAACAACCTGCGGTCGAACTGCTGCCTGAAGCAGATGGCTGGTTCACCGGCCTGGCGCCTTGCCAGGCGGGCGACCGTTATCGCTACCGAATCGATGACACCCTGCAGGTGCCCGACCCCGCGTCGCGCTACCAGCCCGAGGGCGTGCAGGGACCCAGCCAAGTGGTGGACACCGCCAGCTATCCCTGGCGTCACCCCTGGCAAGGCCGACCTTGGCACGAGGCGGTGATCCAGGAGCTGCATGTCGGCTTGCTGGGCGGCTATGCCGGAGTCATGCGCGAACTGCCGCGCCTGGCCGAGATAGGCATCACGGCCATCGAGCTAATGCCGCTGGGGGCGTTTCCGGGGACGCGCAATTGGGGCTACGACGGCGTGTTGCCGTTCGCCCCGCAGCACACCTATGGCAGTCCGACCGAACTGTGCCGCTTGATCGACGAGGCCCATGGCCATGGCCTGATGGTGCTGCTCGATGTGGTCTACAACCACTTCGGTCCCGACGGCAACTACTTGCATCAGTACGCCAGCACGTTCTTTCGCGAAGACCGGCAGACGCCCTGGGGCGCTGCCATCGATTTTCGCCGGCCCCAGGTGCGCGAGTTCTTCATCCAGAATGCCCTGATGTGGCTATGCGACTATCGCTTCGACGGCCTGCGCCTGGACGCGGTGCATGCCATCGACCAGCCGGACTTTCTCATCGAACTGGCCCAGCGCGTACGTGCCGCCGTGGCCCCAGGTCGTCAGGTATGGCTGGTGCTGGAGAACGAACACAACCAGGCCTCGCTGCTCGAGCAGGGCTTCGACGCCCAGTGGAACGACGACGGCCACAACGCCTTGCATGTCCTGTTGACCGGCGAAACGGAAGGCTACTACGCCGACTACAAGGATCGTCCGATCGAAAAACTGGCCCGCAGCCTGAGCGAGGGGTTTGTCTTCCAGGGCCAGGCCAACCGCCATGGCACGCCACGGGGCGAGCCCAGCGGGCACTTAGCGCCCAGTGCGTTCGTGCTATTTCTGCAAAACCACGACCAGATCGGTAATCGGGCAATGGGTGAACGCCTGACCCGCCTCTGCCCGCCCCCGGCCTTGCGCGCGGCCACCGGCTTGCTGCTGCTGGCGCCAATGATTCCACTGCTGTTCATGGGCGATGAAGAAGGCAGCCGCCGGCCATTTCTGTTTTTCACCGATCATCACGATGAGCTGGCCGACGCGGTGCGCGAAGGTCGCCGTGCCGAGTTCGCCCACTTCGCTGCGTTCGCCGACCCTGCGCAGCGCGAACGCATCCCCGACCCCAACGCCCAGGCCACCTTCGACGCCTCGCAGCTCGCAGCGCAGGAGGTGGTGGCCGGCTGGCACGGGCTGTACCAGCGCCTGCTGACCCTGCGCCGCCTGCATCTCACCCCACGCCTGCCTGGCAGTCGCGCCCTGGGCGCCACGGTACTGGGCGAACGGGCCCTGACCGCACGCTGGCGCCTGGGCGACGGTAGCCAATTGCGGATCGACCTCAACCTGGCCAGCGAGCCGCAATCGGTAGCACTGCCTCCAGTCGAGCGCTGGTTGTTCGACAGCAGCGACACCGCGCATCTCGACACTACCCTGCCCGCGCACAGTTGCGTGGTCAGCCTGCTGCCACCCGACCAGGAGGCTCCATGAGCGAATTGCCTTTGCACCGACTGGCCGCGCGGGTGGGCTTGGCCCGCGATTGGGTCGATGCCAACGACCGCCCCCAACGGGTCAGCGATGACGTCCTGCGCCAGGTGCTGGCAGGCCTTGGCCACCCGGCCGAAGACGAAACCGCTATCGCCGCCAGCCTCCAGGCGCTCGATGAGGCCGAGGATGCCGACCATCTGCCGCCGTTGCTCACCGCCGATGTGGGCCTGCCGCTGGACCTTGCGCGCTATTTCGCCCCTGGCAGCCCGGTGCAGTGCACCCTCGAGAACGGTGACCCGCTGACCCTGGCCCTCGATGGCCAGGCGCAGCTGCCGGGGGAGCTGCCCGTGGGCTATCACCAACTGAACATCGACGACCGCCCGTTCACCCTGGCGGTCGCGCCTGCGCGCTGCCATGCCTTGGACGAGGCAACCGAGCAATCACCGCCTCGGTGCTGGGGCCTTGCGGTCCAACTGTACAGTTTGCGCCGCCCCGGTGACGGCGGCTACGGCGACTGCCTGGCCCTGGAGCAACTGGCCCGAGCCGCCGCGGAACGAGGCGCCGACGCCTTGGCGATCAGCCCGATTCACGCCTTGTCGGCGATCGACCAGCGCCACTACAGCCCCTACTCCCCCTCCAGCCGCCTGCTGCTCAACACGCTGTACGCCAGCCCCGCCGCACTGCTGGGCGAGCGGGAAGTGCGCATGGCGATCGAGGCGTGCCAGTTGCAGCCGCTGCTCGATGAGCTCGAGCAACTGCCGCTGGTGGACTGGCCCCGCGCCGCCGAAGCCAGGCAACAGCTGCTGCAGGCGCTGTACAAGGACTTCAGCCGGGGCGCTCACCCCCTGCAAAAGGACTTCGACAGCTACCGTGAGGCCGGTGGCCAGGCCCTGTTGCACCACTGTTGGTTCCAGGTGCTGCAGGCCGAAGCGGTAGCCCGAGGCCTGGGTGCTGACTGGCGCAACTGGCCATCGGCCTGGCACGACCCTTATCACCCGGAGGTGGAAGCCTTTGCCAGCGCCTGCCCGGCCCAGGTCGAGTTCCATGCCTTCTGCCAGTGGCTCACCGAACGCGGCCTGCAACGCGCCCAGGAGGCCGCGCGCGGCAACGGCATGGCCGTGGGCCTGATCGCGGATCTCGCCGTGGGCGCCGACGGCGCCGGCAGCCAGGCCTGGAGCCGCCAGGACGAACTGCTGGCCGATCTCAAGGTCGGCGCCCCTCCCGATATCCTCAACCGCCAGGGCCAGGATTGGGGTATCTGCGCCTTCTCTCCGGAAGGCCTCAAGCGCAACGGCTACCGCGCCTTCATCGAAATGCTGCGCGCCAACCTTGCCCACGCCGGCGGCTTGCGTATCGACCACGTCATGGGCCTGCGCAGGCTGTGGCTGATCCCGCGGGGGGCGCGCCCCAGCGAGGGCGCCTACCTGAACTACCCGCTGGACGACCTGCTGCGCCTGCTGGCCCTGGAGTCGGTGCGCCACCGGGCGGTGATTTTGGGTGAAGACCTGGGCACGGTGCCCGAAGGCCTGCGCGAAACCCTGGCGGCCAAGGCCGTGCTGGGCATGCGCGTGCTGCCGTTCGAGCAACAACCGCCGGGGCATTTCAAACCGATTCTCGACTGGCCGGACAATGCCCTGGCCACTACCGGCACCCACGATCTCGCCCCCTTGGCCGGCTGGCTGCAAGCGCGCGACATCGACTGGAGCCATCGCCTGCAACTGGTGGACGCGGCCGCCGAGCTGCATTGGCGCCACACCCGCCAACGGGAGCGTGATGGCCTGCGCCGCACCTTGGAGCAGAACTATGGCGCCCTGGCTGACGACGACGCATTGATCGACGCGGCGATCCGCTACGTCGGACATACCCGTGCCCCCCTGGTGCTGGTCCCCCTGGAAGACTTGCTGGGCTGCGACGAACAGCCCAACCTGCCCGGCACCACCGATGGCCACCCCAATTGGCGTCGCCGCTTCGCCCGCCCGGTGCGCGAGCTGCTTGACGACGAAGACGCCGCCCGCCGCCTGGAGCTGCTGGCCCAAGCCCGCGAACAAGCCTGGGAGCGTGACCGATGAAACCCTTGACCGCCACGGTGCGCCTGCAATTGCACAGTGACTTCACCCTGGACGATGCGGTGCCCCTGGTGCCCTACTTCGCCCGCCTAGGGATCAGCCACCTGTACGCTTCGCCCATTCTCAAGGCCCGGGCGGGCTCGCGCCACGGCTACGACGTGGTCGACCCGACCCAGGTCAATCCGGAGCTGGGGGGGGAAGCGGCGCTCGAACGCCTGGTCGCCGCGCTGCGCCAGCATGGCATGGGGCTGATCCTGGACACGGTGTCCAACCACATGGCCGTGGGCGGCGCCGACAACCCCTGGTGGCAGAGCCTGCTGGCCTGGGGCCGGCGCAGCCCCTACGCAGAATTCTTCGACATTCAGTGGCACTCCAGTGACCCGCTGCTGGCCGGGCAACTGTTGCTGCCGTTCCTGGGCACTGACTACGGCGTGGCGTTGCACAACGGCGAGATCCCGCTGACGTTCGACAGCGACCAAGGCGTGCTGCAAGTCGCCCATTACGAGCACCGTTTCCCCATCTGCCCGCTGGACTACGGGCAAATCCTCGGCCAGAGCGAACACCCCGCTTTGCAAGCATTGGCTCAACACTTCAGTGCCTTGCGCGAGGCCGCCGATCCGTTGACCGACGCCCTGCCCCTGCAGGCCGAGCTGGCGCGCCTGGTTGGCGAAGGCGCGAGCCTCGACGGCGCCCTGGCCGCGTTCGACAGCCGCACCGAAGCGGGTCTGAAACGCCTGCACCTGCTGCTCGAACACCAGACCTATCGCCTGGCCAGCTGGCGCACTGCGGCCGATGACATCAACTGGCGGCGTTTTTTCGACATCAACGAATTGGGCGGGCTACGCGTGGAGCGTGCGGTGGTGTTCGAGGCAACCCACGCCAAGCTGTTCGAGCTGATCGAACGAGGCCTGGTGGACGGCCTGCGCATCGACCATATCGACGGCCTGGCCGATCCTCGCCAGTACTGCCGCAAGCTGCGCCGACGGGTCGAGCGCCTGCTCGCCCGCCGCCCTGTGCAGGCCGCCGTAGCGCATTTTCCGATCTATGTGGAGAAGATCCTCGGGGCAGGCGAGCACCTGCATCTGGACTGGCGCACCGACGGCACCACCGGCTACGAGTTCATGAACCAAGTCTCGCTGTTGCAGCACGACCCGGCCGGCGAAGCCCCTTTGACCGAGCTGTGGAGCAGTATCAGCGAACGCCCGGACTTTCCCGAGGAAGTGCGCCAGGCTCGCCACTTGGTGCTCAATGCCAGCTTGGCCGGCGATTGTGAGTCCGTGGCCCAGGCCCTGTTGCAGGTGGCCCGTGGCGACCTGATGACCCGCGACCTGACCCTCGGCGCGATCCGGCGGGCGCTGCAGGCGCTGGTCGAGCATTACCCGGTGTACCGCACCTACATCAATGCCTGCGGCCGTCCGGCCGAAGACGAAGCGTTCTTCCAACACGCCCTGGCCGGCGCCCGGCAGAGCCTGGCTGAAGCCGACTGGCCACTGCTCGATCATCTGCAGCACTGGCTGGGCGGCCAACCCTGGCGCCAACTGCCCCGTGGCCTGCCCCGCAAGCACCTGCGCCATGCCTGCGTGCGCTTTCAGCAATTGACGGCACCGAGCGCGGCCAAAGCCGTGGAAGACACTGCGTTCTATCGCTCAGGACGCCTGCTGTCGCGCAACGATGTGGGCTTCGAAGCCGAACGGTTCAGCGCCGATGCCACCTGGTTCCACAACGAGGCCCAGCAGCGCCTGCGGGACTTTCCCGACAACCTGCTGGCCACCGCCACCCACGACCACAAGCGCGGCGAGGACTGCCGCGCGCGCCTGGCGGTGCTGAGCGAACACGGCCCCTGGCTGGCCAGCCGGGTGGAGCACTGGCGCGAGCTCGCCACACCACTGCGCCAGTCATTGAGCGACGGCCCGGCACCGAGCCCGGCGGACGAACTGCTGCTGTACCAGACGCTGCTCGGCAGCTGGCCGCTGGAGCTGGACCTGCAGGACCTCGGAGCCTTGGGCCGTTATGCCGAGCGGGTCCGCCAGTGGCAGCAGAAGGCCCTGCGCGAGGCCAAGCTGCGCAGCAGCTGGAGCGCACCGAACGACGCCTACGAGCAAGCCTGCGCGACCTACGTTGACGAGCTGTTGCTGGGGCCGCAAAACCAACAGTTGCGCCGCTCGCTTCACGACGCCGCGCAGCTCATCGCCTCTGCCGGCGCACTCAACGGCCTGGCTCAGTGCCTGCTGCGCATGACCAGCCCCGGCGTACCGGATCTCTACCAAGGCAACGAGTATTGGGACCTGAGCCTGGTCGACCCGGACAACCGTCGCCCGGTGGACTACGCCGCGCGCCGCGCGAGCCTGGACGACAGCGTGCCGCTGGCCGAGCTGCTGGCGCATTGGCGCGATGGGCGTATCAAGCAGGCGCTGATCGCCCGGGTTCTGGATGCCCGCCAGGCCCATCCGCAGCTGTTCCAACGCGGCGCCTACCTGCCTTTGACCGTGCATGGCCGGCACGCCGACAAGGTGCTGGCGTTCGCACGCCTGGGCGAGGATGCCCGAGCCATCGTGGTAGTGCCGCGCCTGTGCGCCCCCCTGCTCGGCGACGCCCCTGTGCCCTTGATCCCAGCGCAGAACTGGGACGATACCCGGCTGATCTTGCCGTTTGCCTTGTCGTCTGCCACTTGCTTGGGACTTTTTTCCAGTGCGGCTGTCAGCCCTTCAAAGGAGCTGTATTTGAATACTGTGCTGGCGGAGTTTCCGGTCAACCTGCTGATACAACAATCTTGAACACCAGGAGCGTCATGATGAGTGCCGATGAAAAACGTATTCGCGAATTCGCCTACCAGATCTGGGAGTCGGAGGGTAAACCCGTAGGTCAGGAAGAACGCCACTGGGAGATGGCGCGCAAACTGGCCGAGGCCGAGGCGCTGGCGCCCAAGGCGACCCCGCGCAAGAAGGCGGCGGCCAAGCCCAAGGCAGCGGCTGAACCCAAAGCGCCGGCCGAGCCGAAAGTGGCTGCCTTGCCGGGGGTCAAACCGGCTGCGGCGAAAAAGCCAAAGGCTGTGAAGAAACCCACTGCAGGCTGAGCCTGTACCGAACCCTTTCGCGGGTTTGCCCGCGAAAGGGCTGGCATAGATGCATCGGTACATCCGTCCACCAGGCCAACGAGGACTGTCATGAGCCCCCGCACCCCGAAGAAAACCCGCTCCGTCGCTCCCTCACGCATCCGCGAAGGCTTGCCCTTCCCTCTCGGTGCCACCTGGGACGGTCTGGGCGTCAACTTCGCCCTGTTCTCGGCCAATGCCACCAAGGTCGAGCTGTGCCTGTTCGACTCCACCGGCGAACAGGAGATCGAACGCATCGAGCTCCCCGAATACACCGATGAGATCTACCACGGCTATCTGCCCGACGCGCATCCCGGGCTGGTCTACGGTTACCGGGTCCATGGCCCGTACGAACCGGAGAATGGTCACCGCTTCAACCCCAACAAGCTGCTGATCGACCCCTACGCCAAGCAACTGGTGGGGAATCTGAAATGGTCCGAGGCACTGTTCGGGTACACCATCGGCCATCCCGATGGCGACTTGTCCTTCGACGAGCGCGACAGTGCGCCCTTCGTACCCAAGTGCAAGGTCATCGACCCGGCCTTCACCTGGGGCCGCGACCAGCGGGTGCAGATCCCTTGGGAGCGCACCATTCTCTACGAAGCCCATACCCGTGGCATCAGCATGCGCCATCCGGCGGTACCGGAAGAACTGCGCGGCACCTTCGCGGGCCTGGCCAACGATGAGCTGCTCAAGCACATCAAGGACCTGGGCGTGTCCTCCATCGAGCTGCTGCCGATCCACGCCTTCGTCAACGACCAGCACCTGCTGCAGAAGGGCCTGAACAACTACTGGGGCTACAACAGCATCGCCTTCTTCGCGCCTCACCCCAAGTACCTGGCCAGCGGCAAGGTCGCCGAGTTCAAGGAGATGGTCGCGCACCTGCACGATGCTGGCCTGGAGCTGATCCTGGACGTGGTCTACAACCACACCGCCGAGGGCAACGAGCTGGGGCCGACGCTATCCATGCGCGGCATCGACAACGCCTCCTACTACCGGCTGATGCCCGACGACAAGCGCTACTACATCAACGACTCCGGCACCGGCAATACCCTCGACCTGAGCCATCCCTGCGTGTTGCAACTGGTCACCGACTCACTGCGCTACTGGGCCGGCGAGATGCATGTCGATGGTTTTCGCTTCGACCTGGCGACCATTCTGGGGCGCTATCACGATGGCTACAGCGAGCGTCACAGTTTCCTGGTGGCCTGCCGCCAGGACCCGCTGCTGAGCCAGGTCAAGCTGATCGCCGAGCCCTGGGACTGCGGCCCGGGTGGCTACCAGGTCGGCAACTTCGCCCCCGGCTGGGCAGAATGGAACGATCGCTTTCGCGACACCGTGCGCGCCTTCTGGAAAGGCGATGAAGGCCAGCTGGCGGACTTCGCCTCACGCATGACCGCCTCGGGCGACTTGTTCAACAACCGTGGCCGGCGGCCCTATGCCTCGGTCAACTTCGTCACCGCCCACGATGGCTTCACGCTGCGCGATCTGGTGTCGTACAACGACAAGCACAACGAGGACAACGACGAGAACAACCAGGACGGCACCGACAACAACCTGTCCTGGAACTGCGGTGTCGAAGGGCCTACGGACGACCCACAGATCAACGCCTTGCGCATGCGCCAGATGCGCAACTTCTTCGCCACCCTGCTGCTGGCCCAGGGCACGCCGATGATCGTCGCCGGCGACGAGTTCAGCCGCACCCAGCACGGCAACAACAATGCCTACTGCCAGGACAGCGAGATCGGCTGGATCAACTGGGATCTGGACCAGGAAGGCACCGAACTGCTGGCCTTCGTCAAACGCCTGACCCGGCTGCGCCTGGCCTACCCGGTGCTGCGCCGTTCGCGGTTCCTGGTGGGCGACTACAACGAGGCGATCGGGGTCAAGGACGTCACCTGGCTGGCGCCCGATGGCAATGAAATGAGCGTGGAGCAGTGGGAAGATCCCCATGGCCGCTGCCTGGGCATGCTCATGGACGGCCGCGCCCAAGTCAGTGGCATTGCCCGGCCCGGCGGCGAGGCGACCTTGCTGCTGATCGTCAACGCCTACCATGACACGGTGCCCTTCCAGCTGCCCTCGGTGCCCGAGGGCGACTATTGGAGCTGCCTGGTCGACACCGACCGGCCACAGATGCGTAAGCCTCAGCACCTGGCCTTCGATACGCTGTTCGAGGTCAAAGGGCGCTCATTGCTGCTGATGGCGCTACAGCGCGAAGAAGAGTGATAGGCCTGTCTCACTGGCTTGCGAAAAGAGTTGCATAAGTATGTACACCTGATGCCTCTTGGAGAGTGAACCCAGGCGAGCAAGATCTGTCCGAATCAGTGTCTGTTTGTGCGAGTGGCCCTGACGTCGGCATGCCTGCGATGGGGCATTCAACCCCGCAGTCCTTGAGGAGCCATCGTGAGCCCCGAAGCCGGTAGTCCAGGTTTCGCCAGCGTCAGCCAAGCCCCAGCCGTTCATCGGCTGCGGGTGCTGACGGTCAATACCCACAAGGGCTTCACCGCCTTCAACCGGCGCTTCATCCTGCCAGAGCTGCGCGAGGCTGTGCGCAGTACCCAGGCCGACATCGTGTTTCTCCAGGAAGTGCTCGGCAGCCATGACCGCCACGCCGCGCGCTACCAGGGCTGGCCACAGACGTCCCAATACGAGTTTCTTGCCGACAGCATGTGGAGCGACTTCGCCTACGGTCGCAACGCGGTCTATCCCGATGGCCACCACGGCAATGCCTTGCTGTCGAAGTACCCGATTCTCGAACACCGCAACCTCGACGTATCGATCACGGGCCCCGAGCGCAGGGGCCTGT
This sequence comes from Pseudomonas guariconensis, assembly GCF_900102675.1. Classification (GTDB taxonomy): domain Bacteria; phylum Pseudomonadota; class Gammaproteobacteria; order Pseudomonadales; family Pseudomonadaceae; genus Aquipseudomonas; species Aquipseudomonas guariconensis. Next base: position 24,148 of record NZ_FMYX01000005.1, on the reverse strand, counting down.
TGCATTGCATCCTCGACGTGCCCGGCCAACGCCAGGTGCATGCCATTTGTGTGCACTTGTCGTTACTGGAAAGCCATCGGCAAAAGCAACTGCACCTGTTGCGCCGTTTGCTCGACAGCCTGCCGGCCGACGCCCCGGTGATCATCGCAGGCGACTTCAACGACTGGCAGCTGCGCGGCAATCGCACCCTGGGGGCTCAGCGTGATCTGCACGAAGCATTCGAGCGCCACCACGGCCTGCTGGCACGCACCTATCCGGCCCGCCTGCCGCTGCTGCGCCTGGACCGCATTTACCTGCGCAACGCCGAGAGTCATGCCCCGCGAATCCTCGGGCACAAGCCTTGGACGCATCTGTCCGATCATCTGCCCTTGGCGGTGGAGGTGCGTCTTTAGCAATGATTCGGCATAGTCCAACCTCGGTAAAGAACCAACCTCGATATCGATAGCTGAATTTCGAGCCAAATCATTCGCTTACGCCTCTCATCGACATACCGACAAGTCTTTCACGCTTTCTTGACGCAGGCGGCGACGTCTCCTTAGCTGAACTCTACAACGTGTCGTAAAAAATTCGCGCCGGGCCTCTAGCGTGCACCTTTGTGCGTACCTGCGAGCCCAGGCGTGCTGGTTTGGGTCGCCCTCTGTTTTTGTGTCGTACAGCTCGTGACATCAGGCCAGATCCTTGGGCTGTACCAACACACACCAACACAACAGAGGAGATCCGCCATGAAAAGAACCTCGAACCCCTGGCGCTTCGACGCGATTTTCTGTGCGGTTTCCACGTCGCTGCTCCTGGCAACCCCGGTGGAAACCTTCGCGTTCGAACTGCAGGAACAGGCCTCCTTCGCTGGCCTGTTGCAGCCGCCGGCCGTGCCGCAGCTCTCCCTCGATCCGGTGACCGCCAGCGGCCTGAGCCTGGGCACCCTGAGTGCATTTTCCGAGCGCATGAGCGAACGCCACGGCCAAGCGGCCCCGGACCTGGTCGCCAGCCAGTGGTCGCAGTTCTTCCCGGATGCCACAAGACCCGGCGCCCAAGTGCCCGCGCAACTGGAGGCGCCCAGCCAACAATTGACGATCGGCCCGGACCTGTTCGTGCGTGAAACCAACGGCAATGTGCATCGGGCGGGGATTTTCGTGGGCCACAACAACCTGCAAAGCAGCTTCAACGGCATGCGCCGGTTGCTCGGCGACAAGCAGAAGAATGCCGTTAACCTCAGCGGCGAAAGCCTGGGGGTGTACTGGAGCATGACCCATGAGCAAGGCTGGCACGTCGATGCCGTGGCCATGGGCACCCGCATCGACGTCAATGGCCGTGGGGAGAGCGGCCAGCGATTGGACGACAGCGGCCATGCGATGACCTTTTCGGTTGAAGGTGGATACCCCATCGGCCTGGGCGGTGGCTGGGTCATCGAGCCCCAGGCGCAGTTGATCAACCAGCAGTTCTTCCCCAGCAACCGGGCACAGGAAGAAACCCTGCAGGCATTCGACAGCCAGCCGAGCTGGAGCGGCCGGGTCGGTGCCAAATTGTCGGGGCGCTACACCGTACGTGGGATGCCCATCGAACCCTACGTGCGGACCAACGTGTGGTACGACTTCACCGATTCGGACACCGTAAAGCTGGACCAGGTCGACAAGATCTCCAGCTCCCGGTACTCGACCACCGTGGACCTTGGCTTGGGATTGGTGGCGCGGGTCACGCCGAAAGTAGCGCTGTTCGTCAGTGCCGACTACAGCAGCGATGTGGACGGCAATGACCTCAATGGCCTGATTGGCAGCCTGGGCGTGAGAATGCGCTGGTGAGACTTCGGGGCTGCCTTGCAGCCCCATGTCCTCAATCGATGGAACACCTCAAGACTTAAGGGGCCGCTTTGCGGCCCCCGGTACAGCTCAGGCCGGTTTCATCACCAGAACCCCCAACGGCGGAAGGTTCAAGGCCAGCGATAGCGGCTGCCCATGGCTGGCCACCTGCTCACTGGCCACCGCTCCCAGATTGCCCACATTCGACCCGGCATACAGCTCGGCATCGCTGTTGAGCAACTCCTGCCAGCGCTCGCCGAACGGCACACCGATGCGGTACCCCTCACGTGGCACCGGGGTGAAGTTGGCCACTACCAGCAACGGCTCCCCGGCGCTGCTCCAGCGCAGCCAGGCATACACGCTGTTGTGCGCGTCATCGCCGATCAGCCACTGGAAGCCCTGGGGCTGGCAATCCTGTTCGTGCAGCGAGGGCAGCTCGCGGTACAGGCGGTTGAGGTCGCTCACCAGGCGCTGCACGCCTTGGTGCTCGGGGTACTGCAGCAGGTACCAATCCAGCTGGTGGTCGTGGTTCCACTCGCGCCACTGGCCGAACTCGCAGCCCATGAACAGCAGCTTCTTGCCGGGGTGGGTCCACATGAAGGTGAGGTAGGCGCGCAGGTTGGCGAACTTCTGCCAGCGATCGCCGGGCATCTTGTCGATCAGCGAATGCTTGCCATGGACCACTTCATCGTGGGAGATCGGCAGGATGAAATGCTCTGAGTACGCGTAGATCAGCCCGAAGCTCATCTCGTTGTGGTGATACGCACGGTGCACCGGGTCGTTCTGGATGTAGTGCAGCGTGTCGTGCATCCAGCCCATGTTCCACTTGTAGGCAAAGCCCAACCCGCCCTGCTGCACCGGCTGGCTGACCCCGGGCCAGGCGGTGGACTCTTCGGCGATGATCAAGGCGCCCGGTGCCTCGACGGCGGCGACGCCGTTGAGGTGGCGGATGAAATCGATGGCTTCGAGGTTCTCACGGCCGCCGTGGCGATTAGGCACCCACTCGCCGGCCTTGCGCGAGTAGTCGCGATACAGCATCGAGGCCACGGCATCGACCCGCAGGCCATCGATGTGGAAGTGTTTGAGCCAGTGCAACGCCGAGGCCATCATGAAACCGCGCACCTCGTTGCGCCCCAAGTTGTAGATCAAGGTGTTCCAGTCCTGGTGGTAGCCCTCCAGGGGGTTGTCGTATTCGTAGAGTGCGGTGCCGTCGAAGCGCGCCAGGCCATGTTCATCGGTGGGGAAATGCGCCGGAACCCAGTCCAGCAGCACGCCGATGCCACCTTGGTGGCAGGCATCGATGAACGCCGCGAAGTCCTCGGCGCTGCCGTAGCGCGAGGTGGGTGCGAACAGCGACAGTGGCTGGTAGCCCCAGGAGCCCCCGAACGGGTGCTCCATGATCGGCAGCAGCTCGATGTGGGTGAACCCTAAATCCTGCACATAGGGCACCAGGCGCTCGGCCAGTTCACGCCAGTTGTAAAAGCGCGACACCTCGCCGGCGTCGTCCAGCTCGCAGCGCCAGGAGCCGGCATGCAGCTCGTAGATCGACAGCGGCGCGTCGTAGGCGTGACGCGCGGCGCGCTGTTGCATCCAGTCGTGATCCTGCCAGGCGTGCTGCAGGGGGCCTGACACCTTGGACGCGGTGCTCGGCGGCAACTCGGTGGCGCGGGCCAGCGGGTCGGCCTTGAGCGGCAGCACACCGTCCTGGCCGAGCACCTCGAACTTGTAGGCCTCACCGATACCCAGGCGTGGCACAAACAGCTCCCACACGCCGGCGTCGTGGCGCAGGCGCATGGGATGGCGGCGTCCGTCCCAGTTGTTGAAATCGCCCACCACCGACACGCGCCGGGCATTGGGTGCCCACACCGAGAAGCACACCCCATCGATGCCATCGGCACACATCGGCTGGGCGCCGAAACGCCCGGAGAGATCGCGGTGGTTGCCTTCGGCGAATAGGTACAAGTCCATTTCGCCCAGTTGCGGGCCGAAACTGTAGGGGTCCTCGGTGATCTGCTCACCTCCGGCCCAACCGATGCGCAGCAGGTACGGATGGGCTTCGTCCAGGTGCGCGGTGAACAGCCCCGGCAGGCTGCCCTGCACCATTTCGGCCAGCACACGCCCATCATGGCGCGCCAGCACCTGGACGTTCAGCGCAGTGGGCAGGAAGGCCCGGACGAACAGCCCTCCTGCACCATCGGCGTGGGGCCCCAGCACCGCAAAGGGATTGGCGTGCTCGGCGCGGGCCAGGGCGTCCAGATCCCGTTGCCGAAGGCCGCCGTTATCACGCGTGGTTGCATTCATCTCACTGCCCCTATCCGTTGTTGTTTGAAGTAAATAACCCGCTCCCACAGAGGAGGCCTATCGCCTGTCATGAGGCCTAGCCCTCCCCCCACGTACTGATCAGCCCATGCAGTCCATGCAAGGGCACAGCCAACCAGCCTGGCCGGTTCTCGGCTTCGTAGATGATTTCGTAGGCGGCTTTTTCCAGGCAGAACAGCTCCAGTGCGGCGCGCTCGCCCTCGGCCTGCTCCCAGGCGTGGGGCATGGCGGCGGTGGCCAGGCCATAGGCTTCGACGAAGGCATGACGCGACTGATGCAGGTACTGCCGGGCAACTCGCTGCCGAGCCTGGCGTGCAGCGTCGGAGAGGTCTACCGCCGAGGCGCTGCGCAAGATCATCGCTGCAGCATAGTCGAAGGAGCGCAACACGCCGCTGACATCCTTGTACGGGCTGTGCTTGGCCCGTCGCTCCTCCAGCGGCCGGGCAGGCTCGCCTTCGAAATCGATCAGGTACGCATCGCCCTGCACCACCAAGACCTGGCCCAGATGCAGGTCGCCGTGCACGCGCATCAGCAGACCGCCTTGGGCCTGGCGGGCCAGGGTGTCGATGTGCTGGGCCAAGCCCTCGCGTTGTTGCGCCAGGTCGTCGACCAGGGCCTGGCTGTCAGGGTCCAGGCTGTCGCGGTGCCGGGCCAACAGGTCCAGGGCGTGGTCCAGTTGCGCGCTGACTTGCGTGCTCCAGCGGGTGCTGTCCTCGGTGGCGCTGGGGCGCGGCGCGAAAGCCTCGTCATCACTGGGTGCGGCCAGCAACAGGTGCATCTCGCCCAGTCGCTGGCCCAGCAACGCGGCAAAGCCTGTGAGTTCCACCAAGGCGTCGGTGTGCGCCTCGGGCTCGACGCTGGCCGGCTCCATCTCGTCGCGCACGGCGCGCTCCAGGGTGTTCTGGGTCCAATCCCAGGCGTCGCCCTGGTTGTTCAGATAGCCTTGGGCAATCATCAGCAGATGCGGCGTGCCTTGATCATCGACCCGGCTGACCCAGCCGAGCAACGGCGAAATGTTGGCAAAGCCGGCGGCCGTCAAATACGCGCTCATCTCGAGCTCCGGATGAATGCCTGGATTGACCCGGCGGATCAGCTTGAGCACCAGGCTGCCGCCCACCACCACCGAGCTGTTGGACTGCTCGGCGCTCAGGTAACGCACTTCGCTTTCTTCATTGAGCGCAAGGCTGGCCAGTTGTTCGGTGCAGTCGAAACGCAGTTCGCCCGTACCACACGGCAGACGCGTGCGGGCCTGGCAGTTGCTGAGCACGGCGCGAATGAACGGTTCGAGCACGAAGGCGTCGGTGATCAGCCCCACCTGGCGGCCACGGCGCACCCGCGAAAGCGCCAGCTGCTGGGGCAAGGCGCTGTTGATCTGCTCTTCGGGCAGCAGGCCGAACGGCAGCTGGTAATGCTGCACCACACCCTCGCTGTGCACCTGCAGCTCACTGAGCAGCACCGGCGTGGTGGCGGTGGCCAGACGTACGCCATAGTTCAGGCGCACCTGATCGATCGGCCCCTGCTTGCCGGCGAACCAGCGCCGCTTGGGCAGGTACTGGGGCAAGATGGTGGTTTCCAGGGTCTCGCTCGAGGGTGCGTCGAGCAGTTCCTCCATGCGCTTGCGCAGCACGAGGGTGGTCAGCTCCGGCAAACCTTCGCTCGGCTCGATGTGCCAGCTGGGCATGCGATCACGCGAAGCCAGCAGGAACCAGTAGAAACCATAGGGCGGCAGGGTGAGCAGGAACGGCAACTGGCCGATGGGCGGGAAGGCACTACCGCCGAGCATCTCCACCGGTACTTTGTCGGCGTAGGCCGACAGCTCCAGCTCGGCAGCCTGGGCCGCACGCGAAACGTTGGCCACGCACAGAACGATCTCGGTGTTGCCCTCACCATCGGTGTACTCGCGCAAGTAGGCGAGGATGCGTCGATTGCTGGGGGTGAGCATTTTCAGGGTGCCACGGCCAAAGGCTTTTTGCTGCTTGCGCACGGCGAGCAGGCGGCGGTTCCAGTTGAGCAGCGAATGCGGATCGTGGGACTGGGCCTCGACGTTGACGGTCTGGTAGCCATAGAGCGGGTCCATGATCGGCGGTAGCACCAGGCGCTGCGGGTCGGCGCGGGAGAATCCGCCGTTGCGGTCCGGCGACCACTGCATGGGCGTGCGCACGCCATCGCGGTCGCCCAGGTAGATGTTGTCGCCCATGCCCAATTCATCGCCGTAGTACAGGGTCGGAGTGCCAGGCATCGACAGCAACAGACTGGTGAGCAGTTCGATACGCCGACGGTCACGCTGCAGCAGCGGCGCCAGGCGACGGCGGATGCCAAGGTTGATGCGGGCGCGGCGGTCCTCGGCATAGTAGTTCCACAGGTAGTCACGTTCGCGGTCGGTGACCATTTCCAGGGTGAGTTCATCGTGGTTGCGCAGGAAGATCGCCCATTGGCAGTTGGCGGGGATTTCCGGGGTCTGGCGCAGGATGTCGGTGATCGGGAAGCGGTCTTCCATGGCCAGGGCCATGTACATGCGCGGCATCAGCGGGAAGTGGAACGCCATGTGGCATTCGTCGCCATCGCCCTCGCCGAAATAGGGGCGGGTGTCCTCGGGCCATTGGTTGGCCTCGGCCAGGAGCATGCGGTCGGGGTAGTTGGCGTCGATCTCGGCACGGATCGCCTTGAGTACCGCGTGGGTTTCGGGGAGGTTCTCGTTGTTGGTGCCGTCGCGCTCGATCAGGTAGGGGATCGCATCCAGGCGCAGGCCGTCGACGCCAAGATCGAGCCAAAAGCGCATGACGCCGATCACGGCCTTCATCACTTGCGGGTTGTCGAAGTTCAGGTCCGGCTGGTGCGAATAGAAACGGTGCCAGAAGTACTGGCCGGCGACCGGATCCCACGTCCAGTTGGACTTTTCGGTGTCCAGGAAGATGATCCGCGTACCGTCGTATTTCTGGTCGGTGTCCGACCACACGTAGAAGTCCCGCGCCTTGCTCCCAGGTTTGGCGTGGCGGGCGCGCTGGAACCAAGGGTGCTGGTCGCTGGTGTGGTTGATGACCAGCTCGGTGATCACCCGCAGGCCGCGTTTGTGAGCCTCGGCGATGAAGCGCCGGGCATCGGCCAGAGTGCCGTAGTCGCTGTGCACGGCCTTGTACTCGGCGATGTCGTAGCCGTCATCGCGCCGTGGCGAGGGGTAGAACGGCAGCAGCCACAGTGTGTTGACGCCCAGCTCGGCGATGTAGTCGAGCTTGCCGATCAGCCCGGCGAAATCACCGATGCCGTCATTGTTCGAGTCGAAGAAGGACTTGATGTGCAGCTGGTAGATCACTGCGTCCTTGTACCACAGCGGGTCGTCGATGAAGGCTTGTGGGCGGGAACGCTTGGCCATGGGCGACTCCTTTCAATTCGATTTCAGCGTGCAACGGTGTTGTCCGGTAGCGCTAAGACCTGTGGGAGGGGTTTACCCCACTGACGCATTCGCGGGTAAACCCGCTCCCACAGGGGACGCCGTTCTAACGGGCTTTTTCGATTCGCCAGATGCCGAACGGCAGGTGCCAGGGTTCGATGCGCATCCACTGGGTCTTGCCGTGCCAGGTCCAACGGTGGCCATTCATCAGGTCTTCGCCGAGGGTGTCGGCGTTGTCGTCCAGGCCCAGCTCCCACAGCGGCAGTTCGAAGTGCGCCTCTTGAGCGTTGTGCGGATCGAGGCTGATCGCCACCAGGATGTAGTTGTCCCGTTCCGGCGTGCGTTTGGCGAAATACAGGATGTTGTCGTTCCAGCAGTTGAAGAATGCGACGCCCAGGTGGGTCTGCAGGGCGCGGTTCTGCCGGCGGATACGGTTGAGCTGGGCGATCTCGGCGATGATGTTGCCGGGTTGGGTGAAGTCCCGCGGGCGGATTTCGTACTTCTCCGAATCCAGGTATTCCTCTTTGCCCGGCAACGGCGTGCCCTCGCACAACTCGAAACCCGAATACATGCCCCACAGCCCGGACCCCATGGTCGCCAGGGCAGCGCGAATCAAGAACCCCGCGCGTCCGGAGGTCTGCAGGAAATAGGGGTTGATGTCCGGCGTGTTGACGAAGAAGTTCGGCCGGTAGCAGTGGCACCAGGGCGGCTGGTTGAGTTCGAGGAAGTATTCGCGCAGCTCCTGCTTGGTGTTGCGCCAGGTGAAATAGGTGTAGCTCTGGGCATAGCCGACCTTGCCCAGGCGGGCCATCATCGCCGGGCGGGTGAAGGCCTCGGCGAGAAAGATCACATCGGGGTAGCGGCTGCGAACATTGGCGATCAGCCATTGCCAGAACGGCAACGGCTTGGTGTGCGGGTTGTCGACACGGAAGGTGCGCACGCCCTCCTCGACCCAGCCGATCACCACGTCACGCAGGGCCAACCACAGGGAGGGCACGGCCTCGGCGGCATAGAAGTCGACGTTGACGATGTCCTGGTACTTTTTCGGTGGGTTCTCGGCGTAGCGGATGGTGCCATCCGGGCGCCAGCTGAACCAGCCGGGATGCTCGGTCAGCCAGGGGTGATCCTGGGAGCACTGGATGGCGAAATCCAAAGCGATTTCCAGCCCATGTTCTGCGGCGGCGGCGACCAGGCGGCGAAAATCCTCGCGGCTGCCCAACTGCGGATGGATAGCATCGTGGCCACCTTCGGGGCTACCGATTGCATAAGGACTGCCTGGGTCTCCCGGCTCGGCCTGCAGGGCATTGTTGCGGCCTTTGCGGTGCTTGGTGCCGATGGGGTGGATCGGCGGAAAGTACAGCACGTCGAAGCCCATGTCGCGGATCATCGGCAGGCGCTGGTGCACGTCGTTGAAGGTGCCGTGACGCTCGGCGCTGTCGGTGATCGAACGCGGAAAGAGTTCGTACCAACTGGCGAACAGCGCCTGCTCGCGGTCCACATCCACCGGGAACTCTGCGCTGCGGGTGAGGTAACTGCGGTGCTCGGCATCGACCATGAGCGCCGCGGTGCCCGGCTCGAGCAACAGTGCCACCTGATCATCGGTGGCGAGCGTCGGCAGGCGTTGCTGGAGCTGCTCGAGTTGCCCACGCAGTTGGCCGTTGCTGCGCTCGGCGCCCTTGCCCAGCAGCAGCCTGCCCTCCTCCAGCTCGAGCGTGACGTCGACACCGGCGTGGTACTTCTTCTCGAGGTCGTGGCAGTAGGTGGCGAAGGGGTCGATCCAGGCCTCGATGCTGAACAGGTGAAGGCCCAGTTCGAGCGGCGTGAATTCGGCCAGCCACAGGTCGTTGCCAGGCGAGTGCATGGGCACGGTATGCCAGCGGCGGCTGTGGGCCTGGCGCCAGTGCAGGACCACCGCCAAGCGGTCATGGCCGTCGCTGTAGACTTTGCTGCTCACCGCCACGCGCTGGCCTCGTACCGCCTTGGTGGCGAAGGTGCCAGCGTCGAGCACCGGTTGCGTATCTTCGACCACGATCCGCGGCGCCAGCAACGCCTGGGACAGGCTGATGGCCTGGTCCGGGTGATCATTGGCCATGGGCACGCTGTCGAACGGCTCATTTCCTGACATCGAACCTTGCTCCCTTTTGCGGTGGCGGTAAGGGTTCAGAGCCGTGGGCGCTGCCTGGGGTTCAAAAAAAATGAGCGAACGGTGCAGGGCCAAGTCAAAGCCTGCAAAGACGCTTGAATCCCAAAGGAGGCCTGGCCATGAACATTCCCATTCCACCGGAGACGCCCGACCCGAACATCGACGACCCTACCCTGCCGCCGGGCGTGCCAGAGGAGGAGCCGGACGAGCTGCCGATCAAGCCGACCGTGCCGCCGACCGTGGGGGATCCGCCGAGCGAGGAGCCACCGGTGAAAGGCAAAGGATAGACAAGGACCGTGACAAGCACGGGATGGACAGTGGGAGCGGCAGCGAAACTGCCGCCCCTTTCGCAGGTAAGCCCGCTTGTGTCTTCGCAAGCGCGTTTTTTGTGGGAGCGGGTTTACACGCGAAGGTCACCGCAGCAAGACCATGACTCCCTCGCAACCAGGTGATACCGAGGACTGTTCAGAGATTGATCTCGGCGATGCTGATCTCGCGCATGCGGAACTTCTGCACCTTCCCGGTCACCGTCATCGGGAATTCCTCGACGAAGCGATAATGACGCGGCACCTTGAAATGCGCGATACGCGCCTTGCACCAACCCTGTAGCTCCTCGGCCGTGGCGCTGTGCCCGGGGTGCAGCTTGATCCAGGCCACTACCTCCTCGCCATAGCGGCTGCAGGGAATGCCGATCACCTGGGCATCGGCGACCGCCGGGTGGGTATAGAAGAACTCCTCCAGCTCGCGCGGGTAGATGTTCTCGCCTCCGCGGATAATCATGTCTTTGTTGCGCCCGACGATGCGCACATAGCCCTGCTCATCCATTACCGCCAGATCACCCGAATGCATCCAGCCAGCCGGGTCGATGGCATCCTGGGTGGCTTGCGGGTTGTTCCAGTAGCCGAGCATCACGCTGTAGCCGCGAGTGCACAGCTCGCCGATTTCGCCACGCGGGACGATGTTGCCGTGCTCATCCACCAGCTTGCTTTCCAGTTGTGGCTGGGTACGCCCGACCGTGGTCACGCGCAGCTCCAGCTCGTCGTCAGGACCGGTCTGCAACGACACCGGGCTGGTCTCGGTCATGCCGTAGGCGATCTGCACTTGGGCCATGTGCATCTGCCCGATCACCCGGCGCATTACCTCGATCGGGCAGGTGGCCCCGGCCATGATGCCGCTGCGCAGGCTGGAGAGGTCCAGCTCGGCGCGACCGGGGTGGTCAAGCATGGCGATGAACATGGTCGGCACGCCGTAGAGAATGCTGGCGCGCTCCTCGGCCACGGCGTGCAGGGTCAGGCCGGGGTCGAAGGCATCGTTGGGATAGATCATGGTGCTGCCATGGGTAACGCAGCCCAGGTTGGCCATGACCATGCCGAAGCAGTGGTACAACGGCACCGGGATGACCATGCGGTCCTGTGCCGTCAGGCCCAGGCTTTCACCAACCATGTAGCCGTTGTTGAGGATGTTGTAGTGGCTGAGCGTGGCGCCTTTGGGCGCGCCGGTGGTGCCGGAGGTGTACTGGATGTTTACCGGCTGGTCGAATTGCAGGCTGCGCTGGCGGGCGTCGAAGGCCGCAAGGTCGGTTTGCCCTGCCCGCTCGATCAGCCGAGTCCAAGGCAGGAAACCGGCCGGCGGGTTGACGGCCAGGCTAATCACCCCGCGCAGCGCCGGCAGCCGCTCGCTGGCCAGTTGGCCGGGCGCGTCGGTGCGCAGTTCTGGGGCCAGGTCCAGCAGCATGGCGTGGTAGTCAGAGGTCTTGAAGGCGTCGGCGCACACCAGCCAGCTGCAGCCTGACTGGCGCAGTACGTATTCCAGTTCACCGACCCGGTAGGCCGGGTTGATGTTGACCAGGATAGCGCCGACTTTGGCGCTGGCCAGTTGCAGGATGCACCACTGAGCACAGTTGGGCGCCCAGATCCCGACCCGGTCGCCGACCTGCACACCCAACGCCATCAGTGCCCGGGCGTGCTCATCGACAGTCTCGGCCAGCTGCCGCCAGCTGTAGCGCTGTCCTTGGTGGCGAACGACCAGGGCTTCGCCGTCGGGATAGCGAGCCACAGTCGCATCGAAGGCCTGGCCGATGGTCAGGGTCAACAACGGGCGGTCCTGGCGACCGCGGGTGTAGCTTGGTTGACTCATGGATGTCCCTTCTTGTGTTTGTTCTGGGCATGACTGAAGCAAGCGACGCTACTCTGGCGCAGATTTACGTTAACGTAAAGGTCACGAGCTGATTGACACCCTCAGTCAGCAGGTTTACGTTAACGTAAAGGTGAAAAATGACAACCGGCTTGTCGGCGTGACACCCATCCCGTGGGAGCGGTGGATAGCCCTTGAGCTACGGTGTAACCCAACGTCAATAACAAGAAGGTGCCCTCCGCATGCATTACCCCACCCTGAACTTCGCTTTGGGCGAAACCATCGACATGCTCCGCGACCAGGTGCGCACCTTCGTTGCCGCCGAACTGGCCCCCCGCGCGGCTCAGATCGACCAGGACAACCTGTTCCCGGCCGACATGTGGCGTAAGTTCGGCGACATGGGCCTGCTGGGTATCACCGTGCCAGAGCAATACGGCGGCGCCGGCCTGGGTTATCTGGCCCACGTGGTGTCGATGGAAGAAATCAGCCGCGGCTCGGCCTCGGTGGCCCTGTCCTATGGCGCCCACTCCAACCTGTGCGTCAACCAGATCAACCGCAACGGCACCCATGAGCAAAAGCTCAAGTACCTGCCTAAGCTGATCAGCGGCGAGCACATCGGCGCCCTGGCCATGAGCGAGCCCAACGCCGGCTCCGATGTGGTATCGATGAAGCTGCGCGCCGAGAAGCGCGGCGATCACTACGTACTCAATGGCAGCAAGACCTGGATCACCAACGGCCCTGACGCCAACACCTATGTGATCTACGCCAAGACCGACCTGGACAAGGGCCCCCATGGCATCACCGCGTTCATCGTCGAGCGCGACTGGAAAGGCTTCTCGCGCAGCAACAAGTTCGACAAGCTCGGCATGCGCGGCTCCAATACCTGCGAGCTGTTCTTCGATGGTGTGGAAGTCCCGGAGGAAAACATCCTCGGCCAGCTCAACGGCGGCGTGCGTGTGCTGATGAGCGGCCTGGACTACGAGCGCGTAGTCCTCTCCGGCGGCCCGACCGGCATCATGCAAGCCTGCATGGACCTGGTGGTGCCCTATATCCATGACCGCAAGCAGTTCGGCCAGAGCATCGGCGAGTTCCAGCTGATCCAGGGCAAGATCGCCGACATGTACACCCAGCTCAACGCCAGCCGCGCCTACCTGTATGCCGTGGCCCAGGCCTGCGACCGCGGCGAGACCACCCGCAAGGATGCCGCCGGGGTGATCCTCTATACCGCCGAACGCGCGACTCAGATGGCCCTGGAGGCGATCCAGATCCTCGGTGGCAATGGCTATATCAATGAATTCCCGGCAGGTCGACTGCTGCGCGACGCCAAGCTGTACGAAATCGGTGCTGGCACCAGCGAGATCCGCCGGATGCTCATCGGTCGCGAACTGTTCAACGAAACCCGCTGAAGCAGCTTCAAGCAGCAAGACAAACAGCGATGCGCGCTTGCAGTCACAACACTGAACATTCTTGCAGCTTGAAGCTTGAGGCTTGATTCTGCGCGAGGAGTCATGATGATCCTGAAGTCACAGTTGAACGTTAAATCACCAGAGTTCGCGCAGAACTGGAGCGCCATGGCGGCCCAGGTCCAGGCTCTGCGCACCCTGCTCGCCCAGGTCAACCAAGGCGGCGGCCCCAAGGCCCAGGAGCGGCATACTTCGCGAGGCAAACTGTTGCCACGCGAGCGCATCGATCGCCTGCTCGACCCAGGCTCGCCCTTCCTCGAGATCGGCCAGTTGGCCGCCCATGAGGTCTACGGCGAAGACGTACCCGCCGCGGGCGTGATCGCCGGCATCGGTCGTATCGAAGGGGTCGAGTGCATGATCGTAGCCAACGACGCCACGGTCAAAGGCGGCTCCTATTACCCGCTGACGGTGAAAAAACACCTGCGCGCCCAGACCATCGCATTGCAGAACCGCCTGCCCTGCATCTACCTGGTGGACTCCGGCGGCGCCAACCTGCCCCGCCAGGACGAGGTCTTCCCGGACCGCGAGCACTTCGGACGGATTTTCTTCAACCAGGCCAACATGAGCGCGCAAGGTATCCCGCAGATCGCCGTGGTCATGGGCTCGTGCACCGCAGGCGGCGCCTATGTACCGGCCATGGCCGACGAAGCGATCATGGTGCGCCAGCAGGCGACGATCTTCCTCGCAGGCCCCCCTTTGGTGAAGGCTGCCACCGGTGAGGTGGTCAGCGCCGAAGACCTGGGAGGCGCCGACGTGCATTGCCGCACCAGCGGCGTGGCCGACCACTACGCCGACAACGATGAACATGCCCTGGCCTTGGCCCGGCGCAGCGTGGCCAATCTCAACTGGCGCAAGCTCGGCCACGTGCAGCGCCAGGCACCGATCGCCCCGCTGTACGACGCCCAGGAGCTGTACGGCGTTGTCCCCGCCGATGCCAAGCAACCATTCGACGTGCGCGAAGTTATCGCACGTCTGGTCGATGGTTCGGTGTTCGATGAGTTCAAGGCCTTGTTCGGTACCACACTTGTGTGCGGCTTCGCCCACCTGCATGGCTACCCGGTGGCGATCCTGGCCAACAACGGCATCCTCTTTGCCGAGGCCGCGCAAAAAGGTGCGCACTTCATCGAGCTGGCCTGCCAACGCGGCATCCCGCTGCTGTTCCTGCAGAACATCACAGGCTTCATGGTCGGCAAGAAGTATGAAGAAGGCGGCATCGCCAAGCATGGCGCCAAGCTGGTGACCGCGGTGGCCTGTGCCCAAGTGCCGAAGTTCACCGTGATCATTGGCGGCAGCTTCGGTGCCGGCAACTACGGCATGTGCGGTCGCGCCTACGACCCGCGCTTCTTGTGGATGTGGCCCAACGCACGCATCGGCGTGATGGGGGCCGAGCAAGCTGCTGGCGTACTGGCCCAGGTCAAGCGCGAACAGAGCGAACGCGCCGGTACGGCTTTCAGCGCCGAGGAAGAGGCCAAGCTCAAACAGCCGATCCTCGACCAGTACGAACGCCAGGGCCACCCCTACTACTCCAGCGCACGGCTATGGGACGACGGCGTCATCGACCCGGCGCAGACCCGCGATGTGCTCGGCCTGGCGTTGTCCGCCGCGCTGAACGCCCCGATCGAACAGAGCCGCTTCGGCATTTTCCGGATGTGACCATGAACGATTTCAGCACCCTGGAAGTCATCAAGGACCCTCGCGGCTTCGCCACCTTGTGGCTGAGCCGCGAAGACAAGAACAATGCCTTCAACGCGCAGATGATCCGCGAACTGATCGTCGCCCTGGACCAGCTCGCCGAGGACGCCAGCCTGCGCTTTGTGCTGCTGCGCGGCCGCGGCCAGCATTTCAGCGCAGGTGCCGATCTGGCCTGGATGCAACAATCGGCACAGCTGGACTTCAACACCAATCTGGACGACGCCCGTGAGCTGGGCGAGTTGATGTACGCCCTGCACCGGCTCAAGGCTCCAACCCTGGCGGTGGTGCAAGGCGCAGCTTTCGGTGGTGCCCTGGGCCTGATCAGTTGCTGCGACATGGCCATCGGCGCCGAGGACGCACAACTGTGCCTCTCGGAAGTGCGCATCGGCCTCGCGCCAGCGGTGATCAGCCCGTTCGTGGTCAAGGCCATCGGCGAGCGCGCCGCCCGCCGCTATGCCCTGACCGCCGAGCGCTTCAGCGGCGTGCGCGCCCGTGAGCTGGGTTTGCTGGCCGAGGTCTACCCGGCCAACGAGCTGGACGCTCAGGTCGAGGCCTGGGTCGACAACCTGCTGCTCAACAGCCCCCAGGCCCTACGCGCCACCAAGGATCTGCTGCGCGAAGTCGACGACGGCGAGCTGAGCCCGGCCCTGCGCCGCTACTGCGAAAACACCATCGCCCGCATCCGCGTCAGCCCGGAAGGCCAGGAGGGCCTGCGCGCCTTCCTGGAAAAACGCCGCCCCGCCTGGCAAGTCAACGAGAAGGAACCGCGCCCATGAGCCGTCCCACCCTGACCACCCTGCTGGTCGCCAACCGCGGCGAGATCGCCTGCCGGATCATGCGCACCGCCAAAGCCATGGGCCTGACCACGGTCGCCGTGCACAGCGCCACCGACCGCGATGCCCGCCACAGTCGCGAGGCAGATATTCGCATCGACCTGGGCGGCACCAAGGCTGCCGAAAGCTACCTGGTGATCGACAAACTCATCGCCGCCGCCAAGGCCAGCGGCGCCCAGGCCATTCACCCAGGCTATGGCTTCCTCTCGGAGAACGCAGGCTTCGCCCGCGCCGTCGAGCAGGCCGGCCTGATCTTCCTCGGCCCACCGGCCAGCGCTATCGATGCCATGGGCAGCAAGTCGGCGGCCAAGGCGCTGATGGAAAGCGCCGGCGTGCCGCTCGTGCCCGGCTACCACGGCGATGCCCAAGACCTGGAAACCTTCCGCGCCGCCGCCGAGCGCATCGGCTATCCGGTACTGCTCAAGGCCAGTGCCGGCGGTGGCGGCAAAGGCATGAAAGTGGTCGAGGAAGAAAGCCAACTGGCCGACGCCCTGGCCTCGGCGCAGCGCGAGGCGCAATCGTCGTTCGGCGATGCGCGCATGCTGGTGGAAAAGTACGTGCTCAAGCCGCGTCATGTGGAAATCCAGGTGTTCGCCGACCAGCACGGCAATTGCCTGTACCTCAACGAGCGCGACTGCTCGATCCAGCGCCGTCATCAGAAAGTTGTCGAAGAAGCCCCCGCCCCAGGCCTGTCGCCTGAGCTGCGTCGGGCCATGGGCGAGGCGGCGGTGCGCGCCGCTCAGGCCATCGGCTATGTCGGTGCCGGTACCGTGGAATTCCTGCTCGATGCCCGTGGCGAGTTCTTCTTCATGGAGATGAACACCCGCCTGCAAGTCGAGCACCCGGTCACCGAAGCCATCACCGGCCTGGACTTGGTGGCCTGGCAGATCCGCGTGGCCTGTGGCGAACCTCTGCCGATCACCCAGGCTCAGGTGCCACTGATCGGTCATGCCATCGAGGTGCGGCTGTATGCCGAAGACCCCGCCAACGAGTTCCTGCCGGCCACCGGCACCCTTGCGCTGTACCGCGAATCGGCCCCAGGCGAAGGCCGCCGAGTGGACAGCGGCGTGAGCGAGGGGGATGCCGTCTCGCCGTTCTACGACCCCATGCTGGGCAAGCTGATCGCCTGGGGCGAAGACCGCGAACAGGCCCGTCTGCGCCTGCTGGCCATGCTCGACGAGTTCGCCATCGGCGGATTGAAGACCAATATCGACTTCCTTCGCCGCATCCTGGCGCACCCGGCCTTCGCGGCGGCCGAACTGGACACGGGCTTCATTCCACGCCACCAGGCCGAGCTGCTGCCGGCCCCCGCTGCCTTGCCTGCGGCGTTCTGGCAAGCCGCCGCCGAGGCCTGGTTGCAGGGCAGTCCCACGCACCAGCGTCAGGACGATCCCGGCTCGCCCTGGGCCCGGCATGACGGCCTGCGCCTGGGCCTGCCGGCGCGTAGCAGCCTGCATCTGAGCAGTGGCGGACAGGACCAGGCCGTGGCGCTGGAATCCAGCGCTCCTTCCGCCTGGCAACTTCAGGGCGAGCAGCTGTGCCATGAGCAGGACGGCCTGCGTCGCCGCTACCTGGCCATACGCCGAGGTGACGCGCTGTATCTGCAATGGAATGGCGAAATGCATAGGGTCAACGCCTTCGACCCGATCGCCGAGGCCGAAGCCAGCCATAGCCATCAAGGCGGCCTGAGCGCCCCCATGAACGGCAGTATCGTACGTGTGCTGGTGGAGCCGGGCCAGGCCGTGGAGGCTGGCACCGCGCTGATGGTGCTCGAAGCGATGAAGATGGAACACAGCATCCGCGCACCGCATGACGGCACGGTCAAGGCGCTGTTTTGTCAGGAGGGTGACATGGTCAGCGAAGGGGCGGTGCTGGTGGAATTGGCTGAGTAAACACAAAGGGGCCGCTGCGCGATGAATTGCGCAGCGGCCCCTGCCGATCAGAACTTGCCGTGCACGCGAACCACGACGCCGAGAAACTCGCAGCCCTCTTCGCACAGCACTGTGGGATACCGGGTATTGAGCGGCCTGAGCATCCGCTCTCCGCCTTCTTCGATCAATTGCCTCAACACCGCGGCCTTGCCCGGCTGACGAGCGATCACCAGCTTTCCAGGCGCCACCTCAAGCCCCGTATCCACGAGGATGAGCATTCCCTGGGGCACACTCACACCGCTTGCGGCATTCATCGAATCGTTTTCAACCGGCAGCCAGAATGCATTACCGGCTGGCATGTAGTCACTCTGCTCGTGCACTTCGGCGGTTTCGGGCAATTTGCCCTGTAGATCGCTCCAGGCCAGTACCGGAAGCCGAAAACTGGCATAGCGCAACGCTTCGCCCGATATTGGCCGCCCTGGCGCGTAGACCCCAGGTGCTTCACGCAACAGGTTGCGCTCCACCACCATGACTTGGGCTTGCAGATACACCAGCCCGAGTTTTTCCAGTTTTTCGTTGATGGTCGCCAGCGTGGGTTTTCGGGTACCGCGCAACCAATGGCCTACGCCGCCCTGGGTCATGCCCAGACGTTCAGCGAGTTTGAGCTGGTTGAGCTTGTGTTCACGCTTGTAGCGCGCAAGAAATTCGTTCCAGTTTTCCATGGCGGAGAACAATACGGACTGCATCTGCCGCATCAATACACATCCTGAATTATCTTCAATGAGATAAATAATACACACTGACCTATGCTGCGTATTCACCACTCCCAAGTGAATATCAACAGGTATCAGGATGAAACCATCGAAAAACGACGAAACAGATCTCGACAGCGAAGCAGCCCGCCGCGCCCTGGACTACTACCTTAATCCCACGCCGCCCCGCCCCAATCTGGACAACAAGATCTGGACGCTACATGAAGGCGTAAGCGCCGCACAGGCCCGGGATCATGCCCTGGCGCTGTTGCGCTGCGCGGCGGCCACCGCGCACGAAACAGCCACTCACCAGCCCCAGGGCATGACCCGGGAGGTGATGTTCGCATTGATGCACATGATGAACATGGCCAGGGCGTTGCTGGAGCACGAGCAAGCGTCAGGAAAGACCGAGAGATGAGCAAGACGTGATGGCCGACGAGCGGTGAAGAGCCCGTATTCCGGCTATCAGGGAGCCGCCCGGTAATATTTTTTTACCAGGAAGGGGAAAATTCATTTGACTGTCAAATGATAACGATTATTATTGCACTCAGCTGGTCGCGAGACCTGCTGGATAACCTGGAAGCCCTTAGGTCGGACTCTCAGATTATCTCCTCATCAGGCTAATCACGGTTTTTGACCCGGCTTTTTGCCGGGTCATTTTTTTGGCTCTTCAGGCTAATGAAGATCGGTACCGCTTGATGGCCGCGAGGATAGCAAAGGTATGTCAAATCGTGAACGGGTGTTGCAGCGTTTTACGGAATCAGCACTTGAGAATCAATATCGTTAAGATTAATCTATTCGCGCATCACGGAAGATGCCCCCTACTCCATTTTGAGCAAGGAGCTGTCCATGAACCGTCTATTGCTGCCTCTGGAACATGACACCGCCTTGCAGACGCCAACCGGCGACGCCCTGCTCCATGGCCTGCAGCGCTTGCCACGGCGCGTGCAACAGGTCTTTCTGCTCAACCGCCTCGACCAGCTGGACCTTGCGAACATCGCCCAGCGTCTCGACCTCCCGCTATTGGCCATCGAGCGCCACCTGAATCAGGCCTTGCAAACCACCTGCACTCCAGGCGACGCCCTCGCTCGCACTGCGGGGCAATGGTACATCCACTTGCAGAACCCCGAGGCCACCGCCTGCGAACGCATCGACTTTCGCCGCTGGCTCGACGCCGCCCCGGAACACCTGCAGGCTTTCCACGAGACCGAACTGCGATGGCGCAGCCTGCTCGCCCCTGCGCGCCAATTGGGCCATGACGGCTGGTACCGCCATGGCCGGGCAGCACTGTCGCTGGGCGGTTGTGCGATCGTGGTCGGGTTGGGTGTGGCAGCCTTGGCCTTGCTCGGCTTCTTGACCTGAATCCCAGGCCATTGGGCAAGCAGTTCTTTCCTACAGGATTTAGTCGCCCAGCCTTCTGGCCAAGCGGTGTACAGTAACGCCACAACAAAGCCACAGGAGTCTGGCAATGACCGTGACGCTGTCCCCGCTGCAGATCGACTGCGATTTCGATTCCGGCAATATCCAGGTACTGGACACCCGCGACCCGAGCCGCGTGCGCTTGGCCATCCGCCCCGATACCAACAGTGGCCATTTCCAGTGGTTCCACTTCAAGGCCAGCGGCCTGACCCCGGGCCAGACCCACCGCTTCAGCCTCGATAACGCCAGCCAGTCCTCCTACAACAAGGCCTGGCACGGCTATCAGGCCGTGGCATCCTATGATCAACAGCACTGGTTTCGCATCCCCAGCCAGTTCGACGGCCAAGCCCTGGTGTTCGAACTTCAAGCCAAGGCTCCGCAGGCCTGGTTCGCCTATTTCGAACCCTACCCCCGCGCCCGCCACAACCAACTGATCGAACGAGCCAAGCAACTGCCGGCCGTCGAGCTGCTGGCCTGCGGTCGTAGCGTGCAAGGCCGCGATATCCCGCTGTTGCGCGCAGGCGACGGCGCACCAGGCAAGCGCAAGCTGTGGCTGATCGCTCAGCAGCACCCTGGCGAGCACATGGCGGAATGGTTCATGGAGGGCGTCATAGACCGCCTGCAAGCCAACGACAGCACCGTCCAGTCACTGCTCGCGGCCGCCGACCTGTACCTGATCCCGAACATGAACCCTGATGGCGCCTTCCTCGGACATCTGCGCACCAACTTCAAGGGCAAGGACCTCAACCGCGCCTGGCAGGACGCCAGCGTCGAGCTCAGCCCCGAGGTCTTCTTCGCCCAGAGCCAGATGAAACAGCACGGGGTGGATGCGTTCATCGATGTGCATGGCGACGAGGAAATCCCACATGTCTTCACCGCCGCCTGCGAAGGCAACCCGGGCTACACGCCCCGCCTGGCGAAGCTAGAGGAGCAGTTCCGCTCCACACTGTGCAGCATCACACGGGACTTCCAGACCGTGCACGGCTATACCCGCGACGAGCCCGGTCAGGCCAACATGACACTGGCCTGCAACGCCGTCGGCCAAGCCTATGATTGCCTTTCACTGACGCTGGAGATGCCGTTCAAGGATCACGACGATGCGCCCAACGCCATTACCGGCTGGTCGGGCGAGCGATCCAAAGCGCTGGCTGGCGCCGTGTTGGAAACCTTGGAGAAGATGGTCAAGGAATTGCGCTGAAGCATTCTGGCCCTATCGCGGGACGAGCCCGCTCCTACAGGGAGCAGCCTTGTGCTTGTTCCGCGATGGCAGCCGGATAAGCGCCACGAGCCTCAATCGCTATACGAGCGAAAGACACTAGAAGACAGTGCGCCAAGGCAAAGAGGAATATCGAGAAGAGATGTGAAGAAATGGCAGGGGCGGCTGGATTCGAACCAACGCATGGCAGGATCAAAACCTGCTGCCTTACCGCTTGGCGACGCCCCTGTATCGGATGCGACGAGTGCATGAGCACTGTCGTTCTGACGGTTCGCTGACAACGACGTTGAGCCGCTGTGCTGGAATGGCCGGCACTATACCAACACTCGATTCACCTGGGAACCCCCGGAATGAAAAAAATTGCCTTAAAACAGCAAGTTAGTCTTCCCCGCTGATTCCTGCCCTGGCCATCCGTCGTATTTTTTGCGCCTCGCTTTAACAACCGCGTGTTCGCCCCTTCCAATCAGGTAAGAAAACCTGCGCATTACAAGGAGGGCGCCATGCCAGTTTCCCACGACCTGTACCAGGACCTGCACTATCCCCGCGAAATCGTCCAGCAACGGCGCCAGCAGGACAAAGAGCTGGACCGGCTGCTGGATGAATATGTGGATATCGACAATCAGGTTTTGGCGGCCGAATCGATCTCGGCAGGCATTGCCGATGACGACGACCTGCGGCGCCTCAAGGAAAGGCGCCTGGCGGTCAAATACATGATAGAGCGACAACTCGAGCGTAAGGCGTGAGCCCTGTGGGGCTGCTTCGCAGTCCCTGCCAGTTGAAGACGGTCGCACCGTGCTCCTTACACGATGCAGAGAGTTGTCAGGCCGCTCATATCCGGAAGCGGCTGAGCAGGCGGTCCTGTTGACTTACATGGTCGACCATCACCGAGCACTGGCTGACTTGCTGCCGCGCACCGCCGGACACTTCCAGGCCGATGTCGCGAATGTTGGTGGTGTTGCGGTTGATCTCTTCGCTGGTGGCGCTCTGCTGCTCGGCAGCAGCGGCGATCTGCAGGTTCATGTCGTTGATGCGGTAGATCGCCTCGCGAATGCGGCCGAGGGTCTCATTGGCCGCATTGGCATCCTCGGCAGTCTTGCTGGCGGCATCACGACTTTGCTGCATGCGCATCTGGGCCTGGCGCACACCCGCTTGCAACTGGTCGATCATCAGGCGGATCTCCTGGGTCGATTGCTGGGTGCGCGAAGCCAGCGAACGCACCTCATCGGCCACCACGGCGAATCCGCGCCCGGACTCCCCGGCACGCGCGGCCTCGATCGCGGCGTTGAGTGCGAGCAGGTTGGTCTGGTCGGCAATGCTGGTGATGACCGAGAGGATCGACTCGATGCTGTGGCTTAGGGTGGACAACTCGTTGATGGCCTGCCCGGTGGTGTTCATTTCCTCGGCCAGGCCGTTGATGGCCCCGGTCGAGCGCAACACCAGCGCCACGCCGCTCTCAGTCTGATCGTGTGCGGCCACCGCGGCTTGGGCAGCGGCCTGGGCATTGCGCGCCACGTCCTCGGCGGTGGAGGCCATTTCGTTCATGGCGGCGGCGAGTTGATCGAGCTCCTGCAACTGCAATTGCACGCGGCTGGCCGCCTGGTTTGCCTCGTGGGAAGTAGCCGAGGTGCTCTCGCGCACCTGTTGCGAGGTCTGCTGCACATCGCCGATCAACGTCTTGAGGTTGCCCAGGAATTGATTGAACTCCACCGACACCAGCGCCACTTCATCGTTGCCGGACACCGGTAGTTGACGCGTCAGGTCGCCGTTACCACGGTTCATGTCGGCCAGCGAGGCCTTGAGCCGATCCAAGGGTAACAACAAGCGCCGCACTAACAGGCCCAGCACCAGCAGGCTCAGAAGCACACCCAATCCGGTGCCGACTGCCGCTCGCCAGGTCAGTTGATGACTGGCGGCCATGACGATGCCTTCATCCAGTACCACGCCGATGTACCAGTGCATGCCTTGGAGGTTGGACAACGGAATGAACGACACCAGCAAGGACTTGCCATCCACCTCGATCGACTGAAGCTGGCTTTCCAAAGGCGGCTGTGCGCCGCCGAACAACGCGCTGTAGGGCTTGCCGTTGAGCTGGGCATCGGGGTGGGAAATGATGTTGCCGTTCTGGTTCAGCAAGAAGGCATAGCCCGCGCCGCTGAAGTCCAGGGTATTGATGGCCTCGGTGACGGTGTCGAGATGGATATCGCCGCCCAGCACACCGGCAAACCGCCCATCGTCTGTGATTCTGCTGACAGCCGAGATCAACACTTTCCCCGTTGAGGAATCCTGATAGGGCTCGGTCAGCACTGCCTGGCTGCTCCCTTCCCCGGTCGCATACCAAGGACGCGTGCGACCGTCATAACCTGGCTTGGGTTTCCAGGTATCCAGGTCGCCAATGGGTTTGCCATCGACCTGCAGGGCACCGAACACCAGTGCGAACTCCTGCTTCAACAAAGGTGAATCGGTGATGCGCTGGACGGTTTGCTGGCTGACGGGGCTGGCGATGGATTGGACCGTCAAATCCATCAGGTGCAGCTTGCCGTTGAGCCAGTTCTCGATCTGCCTTGCAACGGCCGTGCTTGATTCGAGGATGCTTTCTCCCGCTTGCGTGCGCACCTGGCTGACCTGGGCCAAGGACAACAGGCTGGTGGTGATCAACAACACACAGGCAGCGGCGAGGCTGACCTTGTACCGGATTTTCATCAAGACTCCACGAGAAATCGTTAAGGCGGTGATAACTTTTTCGCGGGTAAACCCAGCCCCACAGCACAAGCACTGCAGAAGCAGGTTCACCCGCGAAAAAGGCAACGCGATTTAGAAGAAGCCCAGCGGATTGATGTCGTAGCTCACCAGCAGGTTCTTGGTCTGCTGGTAGTGGTCGAGCATCATCTTGTGGGTTTCACGGCCGACACCGGACTTCTTGTAGCCCCCGAACGCAGCGTGGGCCGGGTACAGGTGGTAGCAGTTGGTCCATACGCGACCGGCCTTGATGCCGCGGCCCATGCGGTAGGCGCGGTTGATGTCGCGGGTCCATACGCCAGCGCCGAGGCCGAACTCGGTGTCGTTGGCGATCGCCAGGGCTTCGGCTTCGTCCTTGAAGGTGGTGACGCTGACCACCGGGCCGAAGAT
>NZ_FMYX01000006.1 GCF_900102675.1 Pseudomonas guariconensis | reverse complement strand
CGAATTGCTTGATTCGATTGTTAAAGAGCGATTTGGTTAAGCGCTTTGCTCAACCGAGGCCGCGCATTCTACGCTTTCCTCTAAGTCTGTCAAGCGTTTATTTTGAAGTTTTTTCCGAGAAACCCGTTCAACTTCAACCGCTTAACTCGCTGCGATCTCTCGTAGCGGGAGGCGAATCATACAGCGTTAAAACCTGCTGTCAACTGCCTTTTTCACCGCTGCCGATCAGAAGACCGAAGCCCTTCCGATACTACCTGAAGCGTTCAACTCGTTGATTATCAAGGAGTTTTGCGTTTCGACTGCGTCGGAAGTGGGGCGCATTATAAGGGGATTCGAAACCCCGTCAACAGTTATTTCACAAAAACTTCAAAACAATGTCCTTAGCGTGTCACAACATCTCGTTCGATCATCCTGCCCCGCTCACGAACCGGCCGCGGCTGCCACCAGTTCTGTCCCTCATGCGGGGAATCCAGGCTGACCCGCTCACCCATTTGTGGCGTGGACAAACGCACCTGCGCTTGCGAGGCCAGGGCAACAATGCGCTCGAATGGCTCCTGCCATCCATGGATGGACAAGTCAAAGGTTCCATTATGAATTGGCAGCAACCAGCGCCCGCGCAGGTCAAGGTGGGCCTGTAAGCTCTGCTCCGGCTGCATGTGCACGTTGGGCCAGGCCAGGTTGTAGGCACCGGTTTCAATCAACGTCAGATCGAACGGCCCGTAGCGCTCGCCAATCCGACGGAAGCCGTCGAAATAGCCGGTATCTCCACTGAAGAACAGACGCAACGCTTCATCCATTACCACCCAGGACGCCCACAACCTGCGATTGCTGTCGAACAGGCCACGTCCTGAAAAGTGCTGCGCCGGGGTTGCCGCCAAGCGAATGCCTTCAACCTCGATTTCCTGCCACCAATCCAGCTGACGCACCTTGGCTGCAGGCACCCCCCAACTGATCAAGAGATCTCCCACGCCAAGCGGTGTCAGAAACAACCCGGTACGTGGCGCCAGCTGGCGAATCGTCTGTTCATCGAGGTGATCGAAGTGGTCATGGGAAAGAATCACTGCGGTCAACGGCGGCAGCTCCTCCAGGCTCAGGGGCGGAGCATGGAAACGTAGCGGCCCAGCCCATTGCACGGGCGAGGCGCGCTCGGCGAACACCGGGTCAGTAATAAAGAAGCGTCCGCGCAGCTTGAGCAGTACCGTCGAATGCCCTAGGCGCCAGAGGCTGTGGTCCGGCGCATCAAGCACTTGTTGACGGGTCATCGGCTGCAGGCTGATGGATGCGGTCGGGCGTGTTCCGGGGGGCTTGCGCAGGAACAGGTACTTCAAGCCAATACGCAGTTTTTTCAGAGCGCCGTCCTGAGGCAGGATGGCCTGGTTATGAAAACGCCCATCCCGATGGGGCGCCGCCCCACCAGCGTTAGAGTCAAGGGGCAACATGAGCAGTAGCACTCCGACCAAAAGCAAGGCGTTCATGGTACTCCACAGTGATTGGCTTAACCGTGAAATAGCCTGCGAGGCCATTTTTCATCGATGAATTGATGCTGAACAACATTAATGCGGCTTATGCGATAAACGTGCCCCACACACAACAGTAGCGGGCTGGGCCCCTTACAGCCGACCCCAAGTCTCCCGAACAGTGCAGCCAAGCGCGAAAAACGTGACCAAGTGAATTTCTCCCAGGACGGCGCTGCCACGCGCAAGCTGGCCTATCCTGACTGAACCTGCCCCAGGCCGCCGCGCACCAGGGATGCAGTTCATCAAGGAGCTCTCGCGCATGGACAGGCATGTCGACTCTTCGCCCAGCACCCCTGCTCCGCGCTTGCAGGTTCGTCGCCTGATCATTGGTTTTTCCCTGCTGTTTATACTCGCCGCTCTGGTCACTCTAGGCGCACTGTTTAACATTGCCCGAATTCTCGATCGACAGGAGCAGGAACGCAGCACGTTCCAGGCTACCCAGGCCTTGGAACAACGACTGCAGGCTTCGCGTCAGTTCCTGTCCAGTTATGCGGTGTGGGATGCCGCCTACCAGCACTTGGCCGGCCAGGTCGATTGGCATTGGGCTTACGAAGAGAAGAACATCGGCGATTCACTGTACACCGCCAGTGGTTACGAAGGCGTCTTCGTGGTGGACGACCAGCGCACCACTTATGCCCTGCTCAGAGGAAAGCCGACCGACTCGCCGGCCAGCGCCCTCATCGATGGACCTTTGGCGGCGATTATCACCGAAGCCCGCGCGGCGGCCCCTGCTCGGGAACAGGTGACCCAGTTTGTGTTGCTCGACGGTTCACCGGCCGTGCTCAGCGCCGCCGCCGTACGCCCGGACAAAGACGTCGAGCCAAGCGAGGTGGACGACGCACCGGTGATGCTGTTCGTCGATGAACTGACCGGACCGAAGCTCTCCCAGCTCGGTAAAGGCGCCGGCCTGACCGACCTGCACCTGGAAAAAGACGCGATCGATGCCCGCAGCCATCCTCGCATCACGCTGGGCGACACCGGCTACAGCCTGGCCTGGAGCAGCCCGCAACCGGGCAGGCAATTGCTCTGGGCGGTACTCCCGCCTCTGTCTGGGGCATTGCTGGTACTGGGGCTGGTGATGCTCTACCTGTTTCGCCAGGTGTTGCAGGGCTCGCGTGCCGTCGAGCTGAGCCTGCAACGCCTGCAGCAGAGCAACCAGGCCTTGGAGGCCAGCGAGCAGCGTTTTCGCGCCGTCGCTGAGGCAGCGTCCGATTGGATCTGGGAAACCGATCGCCAACAGCGCCTGACCTACCTGTCCCAACGCTTCGTGCGAGTCACCGGCTACGCCGTCGAAGATTGGCTGGGCCAGCCGCTGAACCAACTACTGTCTTGCGACACCACTCCCCTCTCCTCCTGGCTGGACAGCCAGGCGCAGGCCGACCCGCAGCAGCTGGCCAACCTGCGTTGCGCCTACCGGGATCACAACGGCCAGAACCGTTATTGCCGGATCTCGGCTCGGCCGATCCTGTTCGAGGGCAAGCACAACGGTTTTCGCGGTACCGCCAGCGATATCACCGACGAAGTGGACGCCCATGCGCGTATCCAGCACCTTTCGATGCACGATGCCCTCACCGGCCTTGCCAATCGCAACAAGCTCGCCCGCCACCTGGAACAGGCGCTGCTGCGTGGCAGCGACGCGCCGCCACTGACTTTGCTGTTGTTGGATCTGGACAACTTCAAGCCGATCAACGACGCCCTTGGCCATGCCGCTGGCGATGCCGTGCTGCTGGAAGTCGCCACGCGCCTGCGCGATACCACCCGCGAAGGTGACCTGGTAGCACGCCTGGGCGGAGACGAGTTCGTATTGGTACTCAGTGGACTGGACAATCACAGCGAAGTCGATCGCTTCTGTGCCCGACTGATCGATCTGCTGCAGCAGCCCATCCTATTCGAAGACCAAGCACTGCACATCGGCGCCAGCCTCGGCATCGCCCAGAGCCGCGCCCAAGGCTACGATGCCGGGGAGCTGATACGCTGCGCCGACATCGCCCTTTACCAGGCCAAAGGCGAAGGCAAGCACACTTGGCGTTACTTCGATGCGCAGATGAATCAGCAGATCCAGTATCGCCGCCAATTGGAGAACGACCTTCGCCGCGCCCTGAAACACGAAGAATTCGTGCTTCACTATCAACCCCGGTATCGCCTGCGGGACCTTCAGATCGTTTCGGTCGAAGCGCTCCTGCGCTGGCAGCATCCCCAGGAAGGTCTGCTCGGCCCGGATACCTTCATTCCTCTAGCCGAACAAAGCGATCTCATTGTCGCCCTCGGCCGATGGGTACTGCGCGAGGCCTGCCAAAGCGCCCGAGACTGGCCCCAGGACCTGCTGATTTCGGTCAATCTTTCGCCGGCGCAGTTTTCCCGTAGCAACGTAGTGGCGGATGTACGCGAAATCCTGTTGGACACGGGTTTTCCGGCCCAGCGCCTGGAGCTGGAAATCACCGAAAACGTCATGCTCAACGACATCGAGGGCGCCCTAGGCACCATGCTCGCCCTCAAGGAGCTCGGCGTACGCCTGAACATGGACGATTTCGGCACCGGCTATTCTTCCCTGGGCTACTTGCGGACTTACCCGTTCGACAGCATCAAGATCGACAAGCGATTCATCGCAGGCCTAGGCAACCCGAGCGGCAACGATCGCGCCGTGGTTCAGGCAATCATCAACCTGGGCCGGGCCATGGGCCTGGAGGTGACCGCCGAAGGAGTGGAAACCGAGCAACAGCTCAAGCTGCTGGCCAAGGATCGCTGTGACGAAGTCCAGGGCTACTACCTGAGCCGCCCGCTGGATCGCCAGCATTTCGAGTGTTTGCTCAAGGCGCGCAGCGACCAGCGTGGCGCGCTCTGAGCCTTGCATTCAACGCAACCGGCGCTCGGCGATGATCTCCGGAAGATCCCCACGACGCAGGTAGAGGCGCAGCGGCTCGCCGATATTAAGCCGATCATCCACATGCTGGGCCAACAACAGTGCCAGGCGCTCGCGGCACAGGGCCATGCGGGCGCCTTGCACAGGGCGCCAGACGAATTCGCTGCAGGGTGTGATGCTTTCATCGGCCACATCCATGCCGAAGGCGTCTTCGCTAAAGCGCACGATATGGGTGCCGCGCTTGCCGTGGTAGCCGACGAAGCCGATGAGCTGGTCGGCGGCATTGCAGATATCCAGGGATGTGATGGTCATACGTACCTCGCAATTGATGTCGAAAGGACGCACGCCGGGCGGGAGCGGTCGCCTCTTCTCGGGCGACGCGCACGGCCAGCCTAGCGCAAGTGGCAGACCGTTCGCCAAGTTTTTCCATGCTCCCACCATCGGCCCGCTAGACTGATCTTCCTACCGCCACGGACATCGGACCGTCATGGCCATCGACCTCAGTGCCGACATCGCCATCATTGGCCGCATCAACGCCGTTCCGGCCATCCTGCAAGTGATCTGCGAGACCACAGGCCTGCGTTTTGCTGCCGTAGCACGGGTCACCGAGAACAATTGGGTCGCCTGCGCCGTACTGGACAACCTGGGCATGGGCCTGCGACCTGGTGATGAACTGGACGTGACCACTACCCTGTGCCAGGAAACCCGCAGCAGCCAGCAGACCATCGTGATCGACCAAGCCAGCCTGGACGAGCAGTACTGCCAGCATCACGCACCGCGGATCTACCGCTTCGAAAGCTACATCTCGGTGCCGGTGCTGCGCACCGATGGCAGTTTCTTCGGCACCATCATCGCCTTCGACTCACAGCCCGCACCGCTCAAAGGCAGCGCAATCCAGCCCATGATGGAGTCCTTTGCCCGGCTGCTGGCGATCCAGATAGAAAGCGAACAAAGCGCCCAGCGCACCGAGCGCGCCCTTCAGAAGGAACGGGCCATGGCCGAAGTGCGCGAGCAGTTCATCGCCGTCCTCGGTCATGATCTGCGCAATCCGCTGTTCGCCATCACCGCCGGTGCCGAACTGCTCATCCAGCGCCTGCAGGATGAGCGTAACCGTGTCATCGCACGACACATCCTAACCTCCGGCAAACGTGCCTCGCAGTTGGTGCGTGATGTGCTGGACTTTGCCCGTGGTCGCCTCGGTGCCGGCATCACACTTAACGTGCAGCCCTGCCACGATCTGCATGGCGCGCTCAGCCACGTCGCCTCGGAATTGCAGCGTGTCCATCCGCAGCGCCAGATGGTGCTGAACATCGGCGATCTGGGCGGACTGTATTGCGACCGGGAACGAGTGATGCAGCTACTTTCCAATCTGATTGCCAATGCCCTGACCCACGGCGCCCCCGATGGGCCGGTGACCATCACCGCCGCCGTACGTGACGGCACTTTCGTGCTCAGCGTGCACAACTTGGGCGAGCCGATCCCGGCGCATACCCTGGCGCAATTGTTCCAGCCGTTTTCCCGGCCGCTCTCCAACAGGCCGCAACAAGGGCTGGGCCTTGGGCTGTACATCGCCAACCAGATTGCTCTGGCCCACGGTGGGCGTATGGACGTCGTGTCCAATCCGCAGACGGGGACGCTGTTCAGTTTTCGTCTGCCTGTGGATCGACCTGGGACGCCAGCACCTGGGCCAGCCAGTTCATGAACACCTGGACTCGGCGCGGTACATGCCGCTGCCGGGCGTACAACAACGACACCGGCATGGCTTGGGCCTGAAACCCTTCCAGCACACAGACCAGCGCACCACTACGCAGATGATTGGCGACGCCCACAGCGGGCACCTGGATCAGCCCCAGGCCTGCCAGACAGGCCGCCGAGTAGGCCTCGGCGTTGTTCACGGTCACGGCACCTGTCATGGCCTGGACATGCACTTGTCCGTTGCGCTCGTATTCGAACCCTGGGCTGCGCGCGCCCAGGGTGCCGACGTAATGAACCAGGCGATGCTCAGCCAGATCCTCCAGGCTGCGCGGCTCACCGTAACGCGCCAGGTACCCTGGGCTTACGCAGTTGCGCATGCTCAATTGGCCAACCGGTCGCGCCACCACGTCCAGGTCGTTCAGCACACCAATTCGCAGCACACAGTCGAAGCCTTCGCGCAGTAGATCAACCCGCCGGTCGGTGCAACTGATCTCCACCTCCAGACGCGGGTAGCGATCCAGGAACCCAGGCAGCGCCGGAATGATCACTTGCCTGGCCATCATGGTCGGCAAATCGATGCGCAAACGCCCCGTCAGATCAACATCGTCAGCACGAAACAGCCCCTCGATTTCTTCCATGCTCGACAGCAGATTCTTGCTGCGCTCATACAACAGCATGCCGTCCTGAGTGGCCTGCACACGTCGGGTGGTGCGGTTGAACAGCCGGGTGCCCAGCAGATGCTCTAGCGCCCGAATCTGCTCAGACACTGTTGATCGCGGCAACCCCAGGCTGTCGCCGGCCAGGGTGAAACTGGACAGTTCACTGACCCTGACGAAAGTGCGGAGCAGCTCCAGCTTGTTCATTGAAACGTCGCTCATTGTCCAAAATATTCGAACAGTATTTCCATAAATACCGGATTTATCACCCCTGTGCAGACCAATAGTCTGTTACCCACAGCCATCAACGAGGTAACCGACATGACCCGCAAACTCGCTTTGATCACCGGCGCCAGCCGAGGCCTGGGCAAGAACGCCGCAGAACACTTGGCCGCGCGAGGCATCGACATCATCGGCACCTTCCACAGCAAGGCCGACGAAGCCCAAGCGCTCGCACGCCGCCTGGAACTGGCCGGAGTGAAAGCCGCCATGCTGCAATTGGATGTGAGTGACAACGCCAATTTCGCGACCTTCGCCGAGCGTGTAGGCCAGACCCTGCGACAGCACTTTGGCCGGGAGCGTTTCGACTATCTTGTAAACAATGCCGGCATCGGGCTGAACGTGCCGTTCACCGAGACCAGCGAGGCCCAGTTCGACCAGTTGCTCAACATCCAGCTCAAAGGGCCGTACTTCCTGACCCAGCGCCTGTTGCCGCTGATGGTCGATGGCGGGAGCATCGTCAATATCTCCACCGGCCTGACCCGCTTCGCCCTGCCTGGCTATGCCGCCTACGCGGCCATGAAAGGTGCGATGGAGGTGCTGACCCGCTACCAGGCCAAGGAGCTAGGAGCCCGGGGCATTCGTGTGAACATCCTGGCCCCTGGGGCGATCGAGACAGACTTCGGCGGTGGCGTGGTTCGCGACAACCAGCAGGTCAATGACTTCATTGCCGGTAACACAGCCCTGGGCCGGGTCGGTCTGCCCGATGACATCGGCGCGGCAATCGCCCTGCTGCTCGAAGACGGCAACGGCTGGATTACCGGCCAACGGCTGGAAGTATCCGGCGGCATGTTCCTCTAAGCCGGCGCTCAGCGCTGCGCCTGCTCATGAACCTGCACGCTGGCCGTCATGCCCGCGCTCAGGTTCATGCCCTCCGGGATCTGGTCAAGACGAATGCGCACCGGGATCCGTTGGGCCAGGCGCACCCAGTTGAAGGTCGGCTCGACCTCCGGCAGCAACTGGCTGTCGGGATTGCTGTTGCTGTCGGTGATGCCGCGGCTGATGCTTTCCACGTGCCCATCGATCGACTCACCTGCGCCCATCAACCAGACTTTGACCGGGTCGCCCACGCGAATGCGCGACAGCTTGGTCTCCTCGAAATAGGCCTGGATATAAAAAGTCGAGTCGTCCACCAAGGCCATCACCGATTGCCCGGTGTTGACGTAGTTGCCCTGGGCCAGACGCAGGTTGGTGATGTGCCCGCTGCGCGGCGCACGCACTTCGCTGCGGTCCAGGTTTATCTTGGCCACCTGCAGCTGTGCCTGGGCTTCGTGCAGTTCACCACGGGCGATCGCCGCGTTGATCTGGGCGTTCTCGCGCAGCTCAGCGCTGATGGCCTCTGGGCCGAGCGCAGTGCGCCGGGCCGCCTCGCGCTCACGCAGGCGCAATTGCTGGGCACGGGTTTCGGCCACAGCGCTGGCTTGGTCGTAGGCGGCCTGGAAGCGCTCGCGGTCGATGTTCATTAGCACATCGCCGGCCTTGACCTGCTGATTATCATGGACCTTCAGCTCGCGTACCCATCCGGAGACGTCCGGGGCGATGACCACCACGTCCGCGCGGACCCGTGCGTCCCGCGTCCAGGGGGTGAGCATGTAGTACTGCCAGAGCTGGTAACCGGCGAACACCGCCAGCGCCACCACACACAGGGTGACCAGGGTACGTACGGCTGTACGCATGGACTTCACTCCTTACAAAGGCCCTAGCAGGTGCACCACCAGGGACAGAACACAAACGAACAATGCGGCATCGAACAATGCTTCGTGCCAGATCCAGCGCCCCAAAGGCGTGGCCTGCACCACCAGACGCAGCAATCCGGTAAGCGCCAGGGCCATCAGCACATAGACCAGAAACGGGCTGAGCAATACGCCGCCCAGCGCCCACTCACGCAAGCCCATGGATTTCCTCCTGCCGGCGGCACCAGTTGCCCCAGCTTCTTTGCAGTTGCAGCACCGCGCCAATTGCCAGGTGTAGCGGGTCGCTTGGCGGCTGGCGACGCAGGGCCTCGATGAATTGCTCGCTGGCCGCGTCCAGGCGCTGACCACGGCCCGGCGCCGGGCCGCTGGCGAGCACTGCTTCCAACTGTTGCAAGTAATGACGCTCGGCTGCAGCCAACGGCGCCTGAGCGACGGCAAGGCACATGCGCAGATGCACCAGCTCATCGCCGATATCCAGGCCGTGCAACCCATCGTCCCAACGCTTGCGCTCAGCCTCCGGCAGCTCGCTGGCGTGTCGCGCCAGCTGCATCAGACGGTCGGCCATGCGCCCGCCGAACCAGCTATCGGCTCCCCGCAGGTCACGGCGGGTCAGGCGCACCAGATCGCCCTGAGTCGCCTTGCGCAGACGCCGACCGAGCCAGGCCGGATGACGCAGCACCAGCAGCCGAAACGCCAACACCGCCGCCCCCACACCGATCAACATGGCCTGGGCGCTGTTGAGCATGGCAGCCACATCGAAATGCATGGTGTTCAGTGGCGCCACCAGCACGATGAAATGCAGGCAATAAGAGGTCGCCGTGGCGCCTGTGCGCGGGTGCGCCATGCCCAAAGCACCGAAGAACAGCGGCACGCCCATCCCGAGGCATAGCATCGCGAAGCTGCTCCACTGTGGCAGGAGGATCTGTCCCACCAGAAACGCCACTGGGATTGCCAGGAGAATCCCGCGCAGGAAACTCAGCCCGATCTGCGCACCGTTCTCACGGCTGGCGAACAAACTGCAGACCACACAAGTGAGCACCAATCCACCCGGTGCCGCCGGCCATGCAGTGGCCAGCCAGAAACTGCTCATGGCCAGGAACGCCAAGGCGCTGCGCGACCCAAACAACAGCGCCAACGGCAAATCCCGGTGAGCGGCCAGGCTCTGGGACACTTCTTTGGGAGCCCTGCCCTGCTCCACGTCCTGCAAAGCCTGGGTCGCAGCCATGGCAAAATCCAGCAACAGAGTCAGGCGCGCCAGGCAGTAATGCTCGGCAGAGCTGATCTGCCCGTCATGGGCTGCATCCCAGAGGCGCTGGCGCAACAGCAGCAGGTTCGCGGGTTCAGGCGCGATCAACTGTGCGCGAACCTCTTCCAGCCATGGCGCCAGCCGACCGGCCTCGGTCTCGTCAAGCTGGCTCCATTGGCGCCGCACCGATCGCGAAATACGCAGCAGCATCATCAATTTCTGGCTCAATCCACGAATGGCCCGGGCGCGCTGACGGCCGCGGTGTCCTTCGAACCAGGCGTGTTCGCGCTGGGCATCGATGGCAACGATTCGTCCCAGAATTTCCAACAGCCCCTTACGCGCTTCGTCTTCGCCACCGAGCATGGCGCTGCATGCCTGCAGGCCGTTCTGCCAGGCCTGGCGTGCCTGGCCTGCGAGCTGCTGTTCGACCCGCAGCGGCCAGAGCAAGGCGCTGGTGGCGGTGGCGCAGACGATCCCCAGGCAGATCTCCGTGCAGCGTGCCACCGCTTGGTCGAACACTTGCAGCGGATGGTTGATCGCCGGCAAGGCGATGATCGCAACGGTATAGCCGGCCAGCACGAAGGCGTAAGCCCAGGCGCTACGTAATTGGGTGGACGCCGCCGTACACAGCGCCAGCCACAACGCCAAAGTGAGCAGGAACAACCACGGTGTCTGGGCGAACAGCCCCATGAACACCACCGACATGAACGTGCCTACCAAGGTCCCAGCCAACCGGGCCAGGCCCTTCTGCACCACCATGCCAGACAGCGGCTGGGCCACGATGAAAGCCGTCATCAACGCCCAGGAAGGTTGCTCCAGGCCCCAACGCATGGCCAGCCACAGCGCCAGCCCCCCACCGAGCAAGGTCTTGATGGCGAACTTGACAGCGAGGGGGGTGGGAGCAAAAAGGGCCGTGAGGGTGATGGGCACGGAATCGGGCCTTGCGCAGCGGTAATGGATGAAAGATAGACAACGGCGCAAGGATAAAGCGGAATCGTTTGATTAGCTAGCTAAGCATCATTCTGGATCCACTCCCGCTCCATCTGCATCAGCAGTTACGCGGATAGCGAAAACACAGGCAAAAAAATGGGCGACCGAAGTCGCCCTAAATGCCTTGCGTGCTCGTGAATCGGGAAGGATCAGCGCGACTTGCGCTTGCTCGAGTCCTTCCAGATGAAAATGCCCAGACCGGCGAAGAACACCAACATCAACCCGACCGTTACCACACCGGCGATAACCACGTTGTCGAAGAACATGTCGGCCTCCCGTTCGTTTGCCGTTGTCCGATGGATGCAAGGTAACGAATGCGGGAGTGGAAAAAATTGACGGGCGTCAATGGTGCCCGGGGGCGGGCACGCGAGGCGTGTACAGATTTGACATGCGTCAAATTTCAGCGTTTTTTCGGCTTGCCCTTGGGCTTCTTCTTGGATTTGCCCAACGGCATGGCCTGTTCGAAGGCCTGGCGCACTTCGTTCAGGCGCTTTTCCTTGAGGTCATGGATGCGCTTGCTGCGCTCGGCATCGAAATCGATCAGGTTGTCTTGGCTCATGGCAGGCTCGACTGACAGCAGAGGCTTGCATGATGAAGCCTGACGCCGATGCTGACCAGCTCAGACTTCGATATCCACCAGCAGCCCCTGGCGCGGTCGCTCGCCCAGCGGCGATACCGGTACAGTGTTGTCGGCGTTAAGCTCATCATCCGGCACAGCGCTGAACGGCTCGTCCTGATCTTTTTGCTGACGCTGCTGTTGTTGCCGGCGTTGCTCTTCGCGCAACAACAGGGCCTGCTCCTGCGGGTCGCGCTGGTGACGCAGATCGATGGTGCCGTCGCTCGAGCTGGGCTGCGCGGGGACCACCGGCGGAATGGGCGGGGTCTGTTTGACCGGATCCTGTTGCGAAGTCACCGGTGCGGCGCTGAGCGGAATGATGGGCGGCAGCATGGAAATCGTCTCCTGTTACCCTTGTATCGGCCAACGCCCGGCCGCCTTGAGCGACCGCTCGCAAGCCCCTTCATGGTCAGGTGCCCGGAGTATAGGACACCGCCTTCATTGGACCTCGACGTCATCTTCGGTCGGCTCATCGGCCGATGGACTGGTTTCGCTCCAGGGCCGCTTGTAGACCTGCTGCCACACCGCATCCATATGATCGCGCAACACCTGCGGCGCACTCTTGAGCGAGGCGCTGTCCTCGCGCTCGCCGCCGACTGGCTCCTCACCGGCCGGCGTGATCAGTGACTGGCCGGTAATGCTGTAGACCGCCTGCCCTTCGCGCATCTCGATGGCGATGTCATGGGGATCGATACCGCCACCACAGAAGGCATGGCTGGCCACGGTCAGTTCGGCGACGCCATCTTTGTTCAGGTCGCTGACATCACTGACATCGGTGTAGAAGTCCACGTCCAGATCCAACCCCGGGCAACTGGTCTCCTGTTCAATCTGCCAGCGGGACTTGAACGCATCCGCCTGCGCGCTACGCCCATAGAGGGTGGCCTTGAGCACCACCTTGTCGACTTCCTGCTCGGTTTCGGCGTCAGTGGCCTGGCCGTCGGTTCGGCTGAGCACCAGCAGGCCTTCGCCGTCACGGTCACGGAAATGCACGCTCTTGATCGGGGTCTGCACGCCCAGCACTTCCAGCTGCTCGGCGGGAATCGGCGGCAAGGTCTCGAAGTTTTTCTGGTCACAGGCAGCCAGCAACAAACTGCTCAGGGCCAGGGAGGCATACAACCAGCGGTGCTTGGCAAGCATGGTGGCGTGGGGCCCTCGTTGTGCAACGGTATTCGTCGATGAACAGCTAGACTCTTTGGTCTAACCGGCCCTATCCGTTAACATAGCCGGCTTTTCATCGCGGGAGTTCAGGCAGTATGGCGCAGCAGTATCAACCGGGGCAACGCTGGATCAGTGACAGCGAAGCCGAGCTCGGCCTGGGGACCATCCTGGCGCAGGATGGCCGCCTGCTGACCGTGCTCTACCCGGCCACTGGCGACACCCGCCAGTATTCCCTGCGCAATGCGCCGCTGACCCGCGTGCGCTTCTCGCCTGGCGACCAGATCACTCATTTCGAGGGTTGGAAGCTGACCGTGCGCGAGGTCGAGGACGCCGATGGCCTTCTGGTCTACCACGGCCTCGACGGCCAGAACCAAGCGCGAGTCCTGCCGGAGACCCAGCTGTCCAACTTCATCCAGTTCCGTCTGGCCAGCGACCGCCTGTTCGCCGGGCAGATCGACCCGCTGTCGTGGTTCTCCCTGCGCTACAACACCTTGCAGCACACCAGCAAACAGATGCTCTCGACCCTGTGGGGTCTGGGCGGCTGCCGCGCCCAGCCGATCGCGCACCAGTTGCACATCGCCCGTGAAGTGGCTGACCGCATTGCGCCACGGGTACTGCTGGCCGACGAAGTAGGCCTGGGCAAGACCATCGAAGCAGGCCTGGTGATCCATCGCCAGCTGCTCTGCGGGCGCGCCAGCCGCGTGCTGATCCTGGTGCCGGAAAACCTGCAGCATCAGTGGCTGGTGGAAATGCGTCGGCGCTTCAACCTGCAAGTGGCGCTGTTCGATGCGGAGCGCTTCATCGAAAGCGACGCCAGCAACCCGTTCGAAGACGCCCAGCTCGCGCTGGTGGCGCTGGAGTGGCTGGTCGAAGACGAGAAGGCCCAGGACGCTCTGTTCGCCGCTGGCTGGGACCTGATGGTCGTCGACGAAGCGCACCACCTGGTCTGGCACGAAGAACAGGCAAGCCCCGAGTACGCCTTGGTCGAGCAACTGGCCCAGGTCATCCCGGGCGTGCTGCTGCTCACCGCCACTCCCGAGCAATTGGGCCAGGACAGCCACTTCGCCCGCCTGCGCCTGCTCGACCCCAACCGTTTCCATGACCTGGCCGCCTTCCGCGCCGAGAGCGAGCACTATCGCCCGGTTGCCGAAGCCGTTCAGGAACTGCTCGACGAAGGCCGTCTGTCACCCAAGGCCCACGCCACCATCGAAGGCTTCCTCGGTGCCGAGGGCGAAGCGCTGCTGGCCGCTGTCACCGACGGCGACAGCCAGGCCAGCGCACGCCTGATCCGTGAGCTGCTCGATCGCCACGGTACCGGCCGCGTGCTGTTCCGTAACACTCGCGCGGCGATCCAGGGCTTCCCGGAGCGCCAGCTGCACCCCTACCCATTGGCCAATCCGGCGCAATACCACGATCTGCCGAGCGGCGAACGTGCCGAGCTCTATCCGGAAGTGGCCTTCCAGGCCCAGGGCGAAACCAGCGACGACGAGCGTTGGTGGCGCTTCGATCCGCGGGTCGACTGGCTGATCGACACCCTCAAGATGCTCAAGCGCACCAAAGTGTTGGTGATCTGCGCCCACGCCGAGACCGCCATGGACCTGGAAGACGCCCTGCGCGTGCGCTCCGGCATTCCGGCCACGGTGTTCCACGAGGGTATGAGTATCCTGGAGCGCGACCGCGCCGCTGCCTACTTCGCCGACGAAGAGTTTGGCGCCCAGGTGCTGATCTGCTCGGAAATCGGCAGCGAAGGCCGCAACTTCCAGTTCGCCCACCACCTGGTCATGTTCGATCTGCCGGCCCACCCCGATCTGCTCGAGCAGCGCATCGGCCGCCTGGACCGTATCGGCCAGAAACACACCATCGAGCTGCACATCCCCTACCTGCAGGACAGCCCGCAGGAGCGCCTGTTCCAGTGGTACCACCGGGGCCTTAACGCCTTCCTGGCCACCTGCCCGACGGGTAACGCCTTGCAGCACCAGTTCGGCCCGCGCCTGCTGCAGCTGCTCGAAGGGGGCGATAGCAAGGCCTGGGAGGCGCTGGTAGATGAAGCCCGTGCAGAGCGCGAGCGTCTGGAAGCCGAGCTGCACAGCGGCCGCGACCGGCTACTGGAGCTCAACTCCGGTGGTGCGGGCGAAGGTCAGGCGCTGGTGGAGGCGATTCTCGAACAGGACGACCAGTTCGCCCTGCCGATCTATATGGAAACCCTGTTCGACGCCTTTGGCATCGACAGCGAAGACCACTCGGAAAACGCGCTGATCCTCAAGCCGAGCGAGAAGATGCTCGACGCCAGCTTCCCGCTGGGCGACGACGAAGGCGTGACCATCACCTATGACCGCAACCAGGCGCTCTCGCGCGAGGACATGCAGTTCCTGACCTGGGAACATCCGATGGTCCAGGGCGGCATGGATCTGGTGCTGTCCGGTTCCATGGGCAACACCGCGGTGGCGCTGATCAAGAACAAGGCGCTCAAGCCTGGCACCGTGCTGCTCGAGCTGCTCTATGTCAGCGAAGTGGTCGCCCCTCGCAGCCTGCAGCTGGGTCGTTACCTGCCTTCGGCGGCCCTGCGCTGCCTGCTCGATGCCAACGGCAACGACCTGAGCCCTCGTGTGGCTTTCGAAACCCTCAATGACCAGTTGGAAAGCGTGCCCAAGGCCAGCGCCAACAAGTTCGTCCAAGCCCAGCGCGATGTACTGGCCAAGCGCATCGCCAGCGGCGAAGCCAAGGTCATGCCTAGCCATGTAGAGCGCGTGGCCGAGGCGCAGCGCCGCCTGGCCGCCGAAGCTGACGAAGAACTGGCCCGCCTGACCGCGCTCAAGGCCGTCAACCCGAGCGTACGCGACAGCGAAATCGACGCCCTGCGCAAGCAGCGCGAAGAAGGCCTGGCCATGCTGGAAAAAGCCGCCCTGCGCCTGGAGGCGATCCGCGTCTTGGTCGCGGGCTGATCTGCATCCTCGCGCAGGCTTCGCCAGCGCCTACCGTGTTTCGACGACCTGTAGGCGCTGGCGCTCACCGCCAAGCTTAGATCCGCGCGCTATTAAGCCAATATCCAAATGGTTGAAATCAAAGTGCCATTAATCAGGAAGGCTTAACCACTCATTTCTATACTGCTGCAGAACGGTCTCCACCGGCTTTTTTGGGGACGAGTGCGAACTCGACGAAGAGGCATGCAATGGAGTGGTTGGGACTGCAATTGTTCGCCAAGCTGCCAACTACCGGCCAGATCTTCCTGGACTGCCGCCATGACCCCCTGCTGGTTCTGCTGGCCTATGGGGTGGCCTGCATTGCCTGTTTCGCGACGCTGGACATGGCCGAACGCCAGAGCCAGAGCGAAGACCCCATGGCCCGACGGCAATGGCGTGTGCTGGGCGCCTGTTGTCTGGCCGCCGGCATTTGGGCGCTGCACTTCATCAGCACACTGGCCTTGCAGGCACCGGTCGATATTCGCTACGACGTGCCGATGACCGGCTTGTCACTGCTGATCGCCCTGCTCACCGCCTGGTTCGCGATGAACAGTCTCGATCGGGACGAAATGCGTCTGGGCCATTACGTGCAAAGCGCCCTGCTGACCGGGCTGGGCATCGTGCTCATGCATTTCGCGGGGATGGCGGGCCTTAAGATCAACGCCAACCAATTCTACGAACCCGTCCTGACGTTCCTGGCGCTGGCCGTCACCCTCGGCGCCAGCCTGCTGGTGCTGTCGATGGGACGTTTTTTCAGCCGAGGCAGCGGCACCCTGCATCTGGCCAGCAAGTACGCCGCCAGCCTGCTGATAGCAGGCGGCCTGATCGGCACGCATTTCATCAACATGGCTGCCATGACGCTGGTGGTTCCCGTCGACACTGCCTTGCGTCTGCCTTCGGCCGACAACAGTCTGCAATTGGGCCTGACCGTCGCCTTGATTACCCTTCTGATCAGCGGTAGCAGCATCAGCGCCGCCTTGTCCGACAGAAAACTGCAGAGCAAAGAGCACGACCTACGTCGGGTCAATGTCCTGCTCAGCCAATTGGACCAGGCGCGCGCCTCCCTGCAGCAGGCCGCCCATTACGATGCCCTTACCAACCTGGTCAACCGCCGCGGTTTCAACCAAGTCTTCGCCGAACGCCTGTGTGAACACGCCAACAGCGAAAACCGGCTGGCGGTGATGTTCCTGGACATCGATCATTTCAAACGGATCAACGACAGCCTTGGCCACGCCGCAGGCGACGAGCTGCTCAAGGTCATCGCCGGCCACATCAAGGCCGCAACCCGTAACCAGGATCTGGTAGCCCGTTTTGGCGGAGACGAGTTCTGCATCGTCACCAGCCTCAACAACCGCGACGAAGCACGCCACCTGGCCCAGCGCATCATGCAGAGAATGAAGGACCCGATCGACCTAGGCGGCCGGCGCATGGTCATGACCACCAGCATCGGCATCAGCATCTTCCCTGATGACGGACGCACGGCCGAAGAGCTGCTCAAGAATGCTGATCTGGCGCTGTACCAATCCAAGGGTTGCGGGCGCAACAGCCTGAACTTCTTCAACAGCAGCCTGAAGACGCGCGCGACACTGGAGTTGCAACTGGAAGAAGAGCTGCGCGTGGCCCTGCTCGAAGAGCGAGGACTGTGCGTTCACTACCAGCCGATCTTCGACCTGCACAATGGCCAGGTCGCAAAGCTCGAAGCCCTGGTGCGCTGGCAGCACCCCCAGCACGGCCTGCTCAGTCCGGACCGTTTCATCGGTATCGCCGAAACCAACGGTTTGATCGCCGATCTGGACTTGTGGGTACTGCGCCGGGCGTGTCATGACCTGGCGCAGCTCAATCGCCACGGCTATAGCAACCTCAAGGTCACGGTCAATTGCTCGGCGGTGACCCTTGGCCGCGAGGAGTTGCCCAATGAAGTGGAAAGGGCGCTGTTCCAGGCCGGGGTGTCCGCTCGTCAACTGGAGCTGGAAGTTACCGAGAATGCCTTGATGGGCGATATCCAGCGGGTCGTCAGCCTGCTCAAGCGCATCCGCGCCCAAGGCGTGGCCCTGTCGATCGATGATTTCGGCACTGGATATTCATCACTGGCCTACCTCAGGCGCCTGCCGCTGGACGTACTCAAGATCGATCGGTCGTTTATCCAGGACGTGCCGGGGAGCCAGAAGGATCGCGAGATTGTCCAGGCGATCATCATCATGGCCCACACCCTGCACCTGCAGGTCGTCACCGAGGGCGTCGAGACCACCGAGCAGCATGCCTTCCTCGCCGCCCACGGTTGTGATTTCCTGCAGGGCTACCTGCTCAGCCGCCCGGTGCCCCTGGCCGAACTTCAGCCGATCCTCGAGCGCCTCGACGGCCAAGCGCCAACGTTCAGTCCTTGTTGCGATACAGCTCTACCAGTGTCGCCGGATCTTTTTGCAGATACCCCTGGCTACCGTGCAAGCGCATCAGTTGCGCAGCCAGGCCACTGACCGGTGTCGCCGAACCCTGCTCGCGCGAGAATTTCACTGCGGTATCCAGGTCCTTGAGTAGCGTGCGCACATGCCACTTGATCGGCTCGAACCGACTCTCAGCCATTTGAGGCGCCAGGATCTGCAGTGGCTTGGAGTCGGCAAAGCCCCCAGCCAGGGCCTCGGCGATCAGGCGAGCGTCAACGCCCGATTGCTCGGCCAGCGCGACAACCTCGGCGATGACCAGCGCGTTGCACGCCACGATCATCTGGTTGCAGGCCTTGGTCACCTGGCCTGCCCCCACACCGCCCATGTGCGTGACCCGCTGCCCCAGGGTCAACAACACTGGGCGCACGCGCTCCAGATCCTGCGCCTCGCCTCCCACCATGATCGCCAGCGTGCCGGCCTCGGCGCCCGGAGTACCGCCGGAGACCGGCGCATCCAGCCAGGCCATGCCGCACAGCGCGGCAAGCTCGGCCGCCATCTCACGGGTAGCGGTCGGCTCCAGGCTGGAGAAATCCACCAATAGCTGGCCGGCACGTCCGCCCTGGGCAATACCTTGCTCGCCGAATACCACCTCCCGCACCACAGCCGTATCGGCCAGACACAGCAGCACGATATCCGTGTCGCGGCACAACTCGGCGGGGCTGGCGGCTTGGCGCGCACCGGCCGCCACCAGTTCGGCGCACTTTTGCCGGTTGCGGTTCCAGACCGTCAACGGGTAACCCGCCGCCAGCAAGCGCTGGCACATCGGCAATCCCATCAGTCCGATTCCGGCGAACCCCAGCGAAGGCAATGCAGTACTCATGAACTACTCCAAGCAGACGATTAAAGAAGCATGACAAACAGACGATACAGTCGCGTAATCCCACCCGTGATGGCTAGATGACATAACTTGTCCGACGGCCCACCACCCAAGGCAAATGGCGCACTATGACCCTAACAACTACTTCTGCCAATGCGGTGCCCGAGTCGTCGATCCCCTCCCCCCTGCCCACGGGTGCCGCCCGGGACCTCGCGCCGTTGCGCAGTGTGCCCACGCAGCAATACCTGTACTACACCGAACCGGACATCCAACGCATCCTCGATAATCTCGATGGCCTGCGCGACCTGGTGTTTCCGCAGAACCTGCACGCCGAGGATGAGAACCAGCTGCGCCTGGAGCAACAGTTCCCTTCGGTGTGCTTGATCGGCCTGGGCCGCTGTGGCTCGAACATCGCCCTTGACGTGGCCGAGCTGGTCTACAACGCCCGGACATTCTTCCTCAACGAGTTCAACAACGAGGATCGGCACAAAGGCGAAACTGGCTACAGCCCAGCGCGCTGGATCCGCCAGAACCTGCGTCTGGTACAGAACAAGGCCATGAAGCCGGTGTTTCTGGTGGAGCCGCTGGTGATGCTCGGTGACCTGGACAAGGACATTGCCGGGCGCATCCGCTTCTCCCGCCAAGGCGAGCGCGGTGGATTCTTGCGTGACTACAGCAAGATGAAAATCATGGATCTATCCGAGGTCCACGCCGGCGGGGCCGGTAACGCGCCGATCCTAGGCCAGTACCTGGCCAAGATCATCCTCAACAAGGACACCCAGCGTTTCTCCAGCGCCGACTGGAAACTGATCCACTCGTACCTGATCGACTCCTGCGGCATCAAAGCCAACCAGTCGCGCCTGTATTTCTACATCTTCAGCGCCGGCGGCGGTACCGGCTCGGGCATGGCCTCGGAATTCGGCCTGGCCCAGCAGTACTCGTACATGAACAAGACCTTCGATACCAAGCCAGCCGACGAGAACGACGGCAAGAGCGGTCACTCGTTCGTCTTCGAACCGATCTTCACCAGCGGCATCTGCGTGCTGCCGAATATCTCCGACCACCGCAGCGAGATGTCCGAGGCATTGCACATCAATGCCGGGCGCCTGTTGTGCAAGTACCTGTCGGAAGAATGGGACTTCTCGTACAACTTCGATAACGAAGACAGCA
The DNA here is from genome assembly GCF_900102675.1 of Pseudomonas guariconensis. Taxonomy (GTDB): domain Bacteria; phylum Pseudomonadota; class Gammaproteobacteria; order Pseudomonadales; family Pseudomonadaceae; genus Aquipseudomonas; species Aquipseudomonas guariconensis. The sequence continues at coordinate 293,199 of NZ_FMYX01000006.1, read as the reverse complement.
GCGAAGCCAGCGTCATGGGGCGCATCCGCCCCTGGAATGCCATGATGCTCATCTCCAACGACATCATGCGCTACGCCGAGGAAAGCGACGACGGCACGATCCAGAACATCGACGTCAACGCCATGGAGAAGCACGCCAACCAGTACATCTCCCAGCAGATCTTCAACATCCTTACGGCCCAGGCCGTGACCACCGACTACGACCAGAACTACTTCCGTCGCGCCGGCATCGACATTGGCGAAACCATTCGCCTGGACGCCAACGACCTGTTCATGAGCCTGGCAGGCCCGGTCGCCATCGCCTATGCCGAGTCGGTGGTGCCGGAGCGCCCTGCGCCGGCTTCGGACAAGTTCAAGGTGTTCGAGAAGGAAAGCCCGCGGCTGGACATCGACGATCTGTTCTTCCGCTCCATCGACCTGCCGCACTTCAACAAGCAGACCCAAGCCATCGAAGGGATCAGCCTGCTGCCGATCGAATCGCGTCGCTACCGCGCGGCGCTCGAGCAATACCAAGCCTCCGGCTATGACGCCGCGGCCCTGCATGACCTGCACTTCTTCAAGAACTGCTCCTCGGTGGTGTCGATCGTGTCGCTGCCCAAGGACTACAAGCTGTCGTACATGGACCTGAACCGGCTCAAGACCCACCTCAACAGCCTGTTCCCCAATACCACGCTCAAGCGCTACGCGCTGGTCATCGGCGCCTCGGCGAATCTGTCGCTGACCACCCTGATCGCCAAGAGTCCGTGCCTGTCGGACGACTTCCTGACACTGATCGTGGCCTTCATCAAGCGCTGCTTCGCGCGTACCCCGTACCGCTTCGACGACACGCTGGACAACGCCATCCTCGAATTCATCACCAGCGAGCACTTCGCCGAAGAACGCATCGACGACCTGCTCAACGAGTTCGAAAACCCGGCCAAGATCCTCGACACCAACTGGTACGCGATCAAACCGATGTACGAGAAGAAGTACCGCGAGTTGATCAACGACAAGAGCCGCTTCGTCTCGATCAACGACATCCGCCTGTCACGCGAGTGCGTGAAGAAAGCAGTGAAATACCTGCGCGAGATCTTCCGCCACCGGATTGGCAAGACTCGGGTCATCTCTCTGAACAACCATACCGGGCGGGTAGATTACTAATGGACCGCTTGGGGCCGCGTCGCGGCCCATCGCAGGCTTGGCCAGCTCCAGGGATTCAACTGGCGCTGGCCAAGGCTGAAGCGGGATGTGCATTACGCATGCCGTAAACTGTTACCGCCACGCCGAACCACGGCGCCGTTGTTACTTGTTTCCACCTTACGTGAGCGTCAATGCGCACCCTTGTGGCGCGCTGTGCGTTTTCGCGCACTAAAAACGCCCGTGCTTATTCCGGTTTCTTTACCTGGATCACGATAAACGGCGAAACGACCACCGCCCAGATCTCTGGATCGCGGCTTTGCAGGTCCAGCGCCTGCTCTGCGGTGACGGGCGCCACAGTGCCATCATTGCGCCACTTGGCAAAGATCTCGCTGCGATTCTCGGCCATCGCCTCGGCAACAGCGATCAGGTCCAGGCTGGGGTCGACCCAAATCAGGTCACCTTTGGCCCAGAAACGCTCCAATGCTTTCCACTCGATGATTGCCGTCTCGCCGAGCAATTTGGCATAGAGGGTGCTTGCTTGATCAGTCATGGGTTCCTACCGGCAGAAATGTGGCATTTGAAAAGGCCGGCATTTTTGCAGAAAAACCCGGTTTCAAATACGTAAATTGGTCGATCAGTCCCGAAGTTGTGGGGTGGGGCCAAGGATGCAGGCAAAGTAATGGCGCTTTTCTGTATCTTTGTTTCGATCAGGCGACACCCGGAGAAAGTCGCGCTTTTCGCCCGCTTTTCAAGCGCTCGAAGGGCGCTCTACACTGTACCGGTACAGTTCCGGGACATGTTCCGGGGGAAGGTAGGCTTGCGACATGGCGTGGCCATGCCGGAGCCGCCCGATCTGTAGCCCTGGCCGCCAGGACTATAAGAATTACAACAGAATGAGTGGAGCACTATGATCAAGATTTCCAAGCTGTTCGCCGCAATGGTTCTGGCCGGGGTTGCCAGCCATTCGTTTGCCGCCGACACCATCAAGATTGGTATCGCCGGCCCTAAGACCGGTCCGGTCACCCAGTATGGCGACATGCAGTTCATCGGCGCGAAAAAAGCCATCGAGGACATCAACGCCAAAGGCGGTATCGACGGCAAGATGCTCGAGGCCAAGGAATACGACGACGCGTGCGACCCTAAACAGGCCGTTGCGGTCGCCAACAAAGTGGTCAACGATGGCGTCAAGTTCGTGGTCGGCCACCTGTGCTCCAGCTCCACTCAGCCTGCGTCGGATATCTACGAAGACGAAGGCGTTATCATGATCACCCCGGCTGCCACCAGCCCGGAAATCACCGCCCGTGGCTACAAGCTGATCTTCCGCACCATCGGCCTGGACAGCGCCCAGGGCCCTGCCGCCGGCAACTACATTGCCGACCACGTCAAACCAAAGGTCGTCGCGGTCCTGCACGACAAGCAGCAGTACGGCGAAGGCATCGCCACCGCGGTCAAGCAGACCCTGGAAGGCAAGAACGTCAAGGTCGCTGTCTTCGAAGGCCTGAACGCTGGTGACAAGGACTTCTCCTCGATCATCCAGAAGCTCAAGCAGAACAACGTCGACTTCGTCTACTACGGTGGCTATCACCCAGAACTGGGCCTGATCCTGCGCCAAGCCCAGGAAAAAGGCCTGAAAGCCAAGTTCATGGGTCCAGAAGGCGTCGGCAACGATTCCATCTCGCAGATTGCCCAGAATGCCTCCGAAGGCCTGCTGGTCACCCTGCCCAAGTCCTTCGACGCCGACCCTGCGAACAAGGCCATCGTCGACGGCATCAAGGCCAAGAACCAGGATCCGAGCGGCCCGTTCGTGTTCCCGGCTTACTCCGCCGTCCAGGTGATCGCTGACGGCATCAAGGCCGCCGGCACCAGCGACGACGCCGAGAAAGTCGCGGCCGAAATCCACAAAGGCACCTTCAAGACCCCGACCGGCGACCTGTCGTTCGACGACAAGGGCGACCTGAAGGACTTCAAGTTCGTGGTTTACGAATGGCACTTCGGCAAGCCGAAGACCGAAGTCTCCCCCCAGTAACAGCGTGACTAGCTAACCGAAAGCCCACTGTGTGAGCAGTGGGCTTTGTTTTACGAGGTTCATGGGCCCGATTCCCGCGATCCGGGAGGGGGTTCACCTGAAAATCTTAAAACCGTCACCCGCGGTTCCCTGGCCGTGCCTGTCATCGTTGCCAAGCCCACGATGCGGGACGGGTTCACCACCCGCCAGCGAATGCAAATCAGGTTTTTAGGAGCGCTGTAATGCCTGAGATCTACCATTTCTTCCAACAACTGGTTAATGGATTGACCATCGGCAGCACCTATGCCTTGATCGCCATCGGCTACACGATGGTGTACGGCATCATTGGCATGATCAACTTCGCCCACGGCGAGGTGTACATGATCGGTTCCTACGTGGCCTTCATCGCCCTTGCGGGCCTGGCCATGATGGGTATCCATTCGCTGCCGATCCTGATGACCGTCGCTTTCGTCGCGACGATCTTCGTCACCAGTGCCTATGGCTATAGCATCGAACGGGTCGCCTACCGGCCGCTGCGCAACAGCAACCGCCTGATCCCGCTGATCTCTGCCATCGGTATGTCGATCTTCCTGCAAAACACTGTCCTGCTTTCCCAGGACTCCAAGGACAAATCTATCCCCAACCTGATTCCGGGCGCTTTCTCGTTCGGGCCGGGCGGTGCGGAGGAAGTCCTGGTGTCCTACATGCAGATCCTGGTGTTCGTGGTCACATTGGTGGCCATGACCTGCCTGACCCTGTTCATCTCCCGTTCCCGTCTGGGGCGCGCCTGCCGTGCCTGCGCCGAGGACATCAAGATGGCCAACCTGCTGGGCATCAACACCAACAACATCATCGCCCTGACCTTCGTCATCGGCGCCGCGCTGGCGGCGGTGGCGGCCGTGCTGCTGAGCATGCAGTACGGGGTTATCAACCCCAACGCCGGCTTCTTGGTGGGCCTCAAAGCCTTCACCGCGGCGGTACTGGGCGGCATCGGCAGCATCCCGGGCGCCATGCTCGGCGGGCTGGTGCTGGGCGTGGCCGAAGCGTTTGGTGCCGATATCTTCGGCGACCAGTACAAGGACGTCGTGGCGTTCGGCTTGTTGGTTCTTGTCCTGCTGTTCCGGCCGACCGGCATCCTGGGCCGTCCGGAGGTTGAAAAAGTATGAACAGAAATCTCAAACAGGCGTTCTTCAGCGCCTTGCTGGTATGGGCGGTGGCCTTCCCGGTACTGGGCCTGAAACTGAGCATCGACGGCATCAGCCTGGCCGTGCACAGCCAGGGCTCGTTCACCATCAGCATCATCGCCGTGTGCTCGGTACTGATGTTCCTGCGCGTGTTGTTCGACAAGCAATGGAACTCGGTGATGGGCCGCCGCTCGGATCGCAAACTGATCCCTCCGGCCGTCAGCAACTACCTGACCCTGCCCAAAACCCAGCGCTATGTGATCATGGGTTTGATCGTCGCGGCGCTCGTATGGCCGTTCTTCGGCTCGCGCGGCGCGGTCGACATCGCCACACTGATCCTGATCTACGTGTTGCTGGGCCTTGGCCTGAACATCGTGGTCGGCTTGGCTGGACTGCTCGACCTGGGTTATGTCGGCTTCTACGCCGTCGGCGCCTACAGCTACGCCATGCTCTCGCACTATCTGGGCTGGAGCTTCTGGGTATGCTTGCCGATCGCCGGCTTGATGGCCGCCACGTTCGGCTTCCTGCTCGGTTTCCCGGTGCTGCGCCTACGCGGTGACTACCTGGCGATCGTGACCCTCGGCTTCGGCGAGATCATCCGCCTGTTCCTGCGTAACCTCACCGACTGGACCGGCGGCCCCAACGGCATCAGCAACATCCCCAAGCCGGAGTTCTTCGGCCTGACCTTCGAACGCCGCGCCGCCGAGGGAATGCAGACCTTCCATGAGTTCTTCGGCCTGCCGTACAACTCGATCAACAAGGTCATCTTCCTCTACCTGGTGGCCCTGCTGCTGGCGTTGCTGGCGCTGTTCGTCATCAACCGCCTGCTGCGCATGCCGATCGGCCGCGCCTGGGAAGCGTTGCGCGAGGACGAGATCGCCTGCCGTGCACTGGGCCTGAACCCGACCGTGATCAAGCTGTCGGCCTTCACCCTCGGCGCGTGCTTCGCAGGTTTCGCCGGTAGCTTCTTCGCCGCCCGTCAGGGTCTGGTGACACCGGAGTCGTTCACCTTCATCGAGTCGGCGATCATCCTCGCCATCGTCGTGCTGGGCGGCATGGGTTCGCAGCTGGGCGTGATCCTCGCGGCCATCGTGATGATCCTGCTGCCGGAGCTGATGCGTGAGTTCAGCGAGTACCGGATGTTGATGTTCGGTGCCCTGATGGTGTTGATGATGATCTGGCGTCCGCAAGGCCTTCTGCCTATGCAACGTCCCCATATGGAGCTGCGTCGATGAGCCGCGAAATTCTGCAAGTCAGCGGCCTGAGCATGCGCTTCGGCGGCTTGTTGGCGGTCAACGGCGTGGGCCTGACCGTCAAGGAGAAACAAGTGGTGGCGCTGATCGGCCCGAACGGCGCCGGCAAGACCACCGTCTTCAACTGCCTGACCGGCTTCTACAAGCCCAGCGGTGGCACCATCCTGCTCGACGGCCAGCCGATCCAGGGCTTGGCCGGCCATGAGATCGCTCGCAAAGGCGTGGTACGGACCTTCCAGAACGTGCGTCTGTTCAAGGAAATGACCGCCCTGGAAAACCTGCTGATCGCCCAGCACCGCCACCTGAACACCAACTTCTTCGCAGGCCTGTTCAAGACCCCGAGCTTCCGCCGCAGCGAGAAGGAGGCCATGGAGCGCGCACAGTACTGGCTGGAGAAGGTCAACCTGACCGAGTTCGCCAACCGTACCGCCGGCACCCTGGCCTACGGCCAGCAACGCCGGCTGGAGATCGCCCGCTGCATGATGACCCAGCCTCGGATCATCATGCTCGACGAACCAGCCGCCGGCCTGAACCCCAAGGAGACCGAGGACCTCAAGGCCCTGATCGCCTACCTGCGCGAATCCCATAACGTGACCGTGCTGCTGATCGAGCACGACATGAAACTGGTGATGAGCATTTCCGACCACATCGTGGTGATCAACCAGGGCACGCCCCTGGCCGATGGCACGCCGGAAGAAATTCGCGGCAACCCTGATGTGATCAAGGCCTACCTGGGGGAGGCGTAAATGCTGAAGTTCGAGAACGTTTCCACCTTCTACGGCAAGATCCAGGCGCTGCACAGCGTCAACGTGGAGATCAACCAGGGCGAGATCGTCACCTTGATCGGCGCCAACGGCGCCGGCAAATCCACCCTGCTGATGACCCTCTGCGGCTCGCCCCAGGCCCACAGCGGCAGCATCAAGTACCTGGGTGAGGAACTGGTCGGCCAGCCCTCCTCGCACATCATGCGCAAGAGCATCGCGGTGGTGCCGGAAGGCCGCCGTGTGTTCGCCCGCCTGACCGTGGAGGAGAACCTGGCAATGGGCGGTTTCTTCACCAACAAGGGCGATTACCAGGAGCAGTTGGACAAGGTTCTGCAGCTGTTCCCGCGCCTGAAGGAACGCTACGTACAGCGAGGCGGCACCATGTCCGGTGGCGAGCAGCAAATGCTGGCCATCGGCCGGGCGCTGATGAGCAAGCCCAAGCTGCTGCTGCTCGATGAGCCTTCTCTGGGCCTGGCGCCGATCATCATCCAGCAGATCTTCGACATCATCGAACAACTGCGCCGTGACGGCGTGACGGTGTTCCTGGTCGAGCAGAACGCCAACCAGGCGTTGAAGATCGCCGACCGCGCCTATGTGCTGGAGAACGGCAAGGTAGTGATGCAGGGTACCGGTGAAGCGCTGCTGGTCGACCCGAAGGTGCGCGACGCCTATCTGGGCGGCTGATCGACCTACGATTGAAAAAGGGCCTTCGGGCCCTTTTTCATGTCTGAAAGGCAGGCGCCTCATCCACCGGGCATGCCCTCCCGTTTTACCCACGAACGAGCCGGCACAATCAACCCCACGCTTGTGATAGACGTCCAGCCTGAGTAACGTGGCCAGCTCTTTTGCAACGTTTTCGGAGCCCGCCCCATGCGTCTGACCCCTCCCCTGCTGCTCGTCACCCTGCTGCCGCTGTTCGCCGGCTGTCAGCTCATGGCGGACAAGCCGGTCGATCCGAATATCGGCACCACCCGCATGCAGGGCGAGCTGAGCGCCGGGGGCGGCCAGTTGCTGTTCAAACCCTGCAATGAAGCCCGCCGTTTCGTGGTCAGCGATGCTGCCGGCACCGGCATCCTGCAGGAGGCTGCCAATCTGGCCGACGACGCAGGCGACAAGCTGTTCGCCGATGTGCGCGGCAGCCTGACCGGCACCAAGCAGGCCAACAACGACGGCCGCCTGGAAGTGCAACGCCTGTATCGCCTCGAACCTTCCGCACAGGCCTGCGAAGACCCCAACTTCAAGCAACTGACCCTGCGCGCCGACGGCCACGAGCCGGACTGGGCGATCAAGGCCAGCGGCAAGGGCATGGTGCTGGAGCGTGTCGGCAAGGACCCACTGCCTCTACCTTACCTGGAAGAGCAGATGCCTGGCGGTGGCTTGAGCCTGTCCAGCGAAGCCAACGGCCAACGCATCGAGCTGTGGGTCGCCCCGCAACGCTGCATCGATGGCGCCACCGGAGCTGTTCGCCATCTGCGCGCCGAGCTGCGTATCGATGGCCAGACACTGCAAGGCTGCGGCTACTACGGCGGTGCCCGCGACAACTGATCACCGGGGCGCTTTTATCCTCCAGTCAGGAAGGCTAACAGCTTATACTTGGCGGTTTGTGTAAAGCCGCCGGCCGCCCCATGGCCGGGATACTGGACCCTGCCATGCTACGAATCACCGAACTGAAGCTGCCCCTGGACCACTCCGATGAAGCCCTGCGTGACGCGATCGTCGAGCGCCTGGGCATCACCGATGAACAACTGCTCAGCTTCACCCTGTTCAAGCGCAGCTACGATGCCCGCAAGAAGAACAGCGAAATGCTGTTCATCTACACCATCGACCTGGAAGCGAGCAACGAAGCGCAACTGCTGCGCAAGTTCGCTGACGATCGCAACATCGGCGTTGCCCCCGATGTCAGCTACAAGTTCGTCGGTCATGCACCTACCGACCTGCAGGAACGGCCGATCGTGGTCGGCTTCGGCCCTTGCGGCATCTTCGCAGGCCTTTTGCTGGCGCAGATGGGCTTTCGCCCGATCATCCTGGAGCGTGGCAAGGAAGTACGCCAGCGCACCAAGGATACCTGGGGCCTGTGGCGCAAGAGCGTGCTCAACCCCGAGTCCAACGTCCAGTTCGGTGAAGGCGGCGCCGGCACCTTCTCCGACGGCAAGCTGTACAGCCAGATCAAGGATCCGAACCACCATGGCCGCAAGGTCCTGGAAGAATTCGTCAAGGCCGGTGCGCCAGAAGAAATCCTCTACATCAACAAACCGCACATCGGCACCTTCCGACTGACCGGCATGGTCGAGCAGATGCGTCAGGACATGATTGCCCTGGGCGCGGAAGTCCGCTTCGAGCAAAAGGTCACCGACCTGCTGATCGATGACGGTCAACTGACCGGCGTGGTCTTGGAGAGCGGCGAACAGCTGCACTCGCGCCATGTGGTCCTGGCCTTGGGCCACAGTGCTCGCGATACCTTCCGCATGCTCCATGCCAAAGGCATCTACATGGAAGCCAAGCCGTTCTCGGTCGGCTTCCGCATCGAACACCCGCAGTCACTGATCGACAAGGCGCGCCTGGGTAAATATGCCGGGCACCCGAAGCTGGGCGCTGCCGACTACAAGCTGGTGCACCATGCCAAGAACGGCCGCTCGGTCTACAGCTTCTGCATGTGCCCGGGCGGCACCGTGGTCGCCGCCACCAGCGAGCCGGGCCGAGTGGTCACCAACGGCATGAGCCAGTACTCGCGTAACGAGCGCAACGCCAACTCCGGCATCGTTGTCGGCATCGATCCGGAGCGCGATTACCCGGGCGGCCCGCTGGCGGGTATCGAACTGCAGGAACGCCTGGAGTCCCATGCCTACGTGATGGGCGGCAGCAATTATCAGGCGCCTGCGCAGTTGGTAGGCGATTTCGTCGCCGGCCGTCCCTCTACTGAACTGGGCAGCGTTGAACCTTCCTACAAGCCAGGTGTGACCCTGGGCGACCTGGCGCCGAGCCTGCCGGACTTCGCCATCGAGGCCATCCGCGAAGCGCTGCCGGCGTTCGATCGCCAGATCAAGGGCTACAACCTGCACGACGCCGTGCTGACCGGCATCGAGACACGCACGTCCTCGCCGGTGCGTATCACGCGAGGTGCGGACTACCAAAGCCTCAACCTGAAGGGGTTGTTCCCGGCAGGTGAAGGCGCAGGCTATGCCGGCGGCATCCTTTCCGCAGGCGTCGATGGCATTCGTATCGCCGAAGCCGTGGCACGGGACATGCTCGGTCTCGATGCCTGACTCAAATGGAAACGAGGGCTGCAGCACAGCCCTCAACTGAGTTCAAAGATCAGAAAGAACCCTCACACCCGCCAGACTTTTTCCATCACCGTGTCCGGCAAAAGCCCTTTAGGCTTCGCAGATCGAGCCGTAAAAACCTATAACAAAAGCGCAGGGCGTTTTTGTTCCAATACCCCACGCCCCCACGCTAGGGTGTACGTCTTTTTCATCCGAGCCCGTTCATGGAGACCCGTCAGGCCGTGCGTACCCTCATTACCCGTTTTCTCCAGCTGGAGGCCGCCGGTGGCCTGCTACTGATCGCCGCGGCGGTCCTTGCCCTGATCATCAACAATTCTCCCCTTTCGTATCTGTATGGCGGCCTGCTCGACGTGCCGGTCGCCGTGCAGGTCGGCGCCCTGCAGATCGCCAAGCCTCTGCTGCTATGGATCAACGATGGCCTGATGGCGCTGTTCTTCCTGCTGATCGGTCTGGAAGTCAAGCGCGAAGTCATCGAGGGACAGTTGTCCAAACCTTCCCAGGTGATCCTCCCGGCCACCGCAGCCATTGGCGGCATGGTGGTGCCCGCGCTGATCTATTGGCTGATCAACCGGGACAACCCGGCTGCCATCGCCGGCTGGGCCATTCCCACCGCCACCGATATCGCGTTCGCCCTGGGCGTGCTGGCGCTGCTCGGCAAGCGGGTACCGGTGTCGCTGAAACTGTTCCTGATGACCCTGGCGATCATCGACGACCTGGGCGCCATCGTCATCATCGCCCTGTTCTACTCCGGTACCCTGTCGAACGTTTCGCTGATGCTGGCGGGTGCTTGCCTGCTGACCCTGCTGGCGATGAACCGGCTGGGCGTGATCAAGCTGACACCCTACCTGCTGGTGGGCCTGATCCTCTGGGTCTGCGTGCTCAAGAGCGGCGTCCACGCGACCCTGGCCGGTGTGGCCCTGGCCCTGTGCATTCCACTGCGCACTCGCCACGCCGCCTCCTCGCCACTGCTGCGACTGGAGCACGCCCTGCATCCCTGGGTCGCCTATGCCATCCTGCCTCTGTTCGCCTTTGCCAATGCCGGTGTCTCTCTCGCGGGCATGAACCTGGACAGCTTCACTCATCCGGTTCCCCTGGGTATCGCCGTCGGCCTGTTGTTGGGCAAGACGGTCGGCGTGTTCGGCCTGACTTGGCTTGCGGTCAAGCTGCGCCTGGCTGCGCTGCCTGCAGGCGCAAACTGGGGGCAGGTGCTGGGTGTTGCGACCCTGTGTGGCATCGGCTTCACCATGAGCCTGTTCGTCGGCTCCCTGGCCTTCGTACCTGGGGACAGCGAGTTCGCCGGCATGGACCGCATGGGCATCCTGACCGGCTCCCTGTTCGCGGCCCTGATCGGTTACGCAATGACTGCGATGGCCAGTCGCAAGCCCATCAACTGAACACTACGGCACTAAAAAACCCCGACCGGCGTAAACCGAGTCGGGGTTTTTCATTGCCACAGAACGATCAGTGCGTCACACGGCTAGTGCCATCGACGGTCATGATGCGCACGCGCTCACCCACACGGAAGATTTCGTTCTGCTGCACTTGCTGCACATAGGCACGCATGCTGCCATCGTCTTCACGAACGGTGATTTCCACACCCTGGGTGCGGGTCAGGCCTTCTTCGGCGGCGGAGCCTGCCAGGCCACCGGCCACGGCACCGATCACGGCGGCGACGATACTGCCGCGACCGCCACCAATGGCGCTACCCGCCACGCCGCCGACCACGGCACCTGCACCACCACCGATCGGGGTCTTGGTGCCTTCGATTTTCACCGGACGCAGGGACTCGATGGTGCCCATACGCACGGTCTGTACGCGACGGGCCTCATCTCGGGAATAGCTGTCGCCGGTCAGACTGGAAGCACAACCGCCGAGCAGCAGCGACATGGTGGTGAAACTCGCCACCAGCAAAACGGATTTACGCATGGGAAACTCTCCATAAGTCAGGTGTCCATTAGACCCCGCGCGTTGATGACTGTCACGACACAGACGTTACAAATTTGCTTTTATTCAGCTGCAGTACAGCCTGCACACCCCATTGCGGGCTCGACTATCGAAAACCAAGGATAGCCATGGATTACTTCATCGTCGTTGTGGTGACTGTTACAGGCCTGTACTTCCATTGGTGGCTGTATGTGCGCATGCGCCGCTGGATGGACCGCGACCTGGCCTTGTCACTGGCGGGCGAGGACCCGGTCAAACGGGCCTACATGCTTGATTGCCTGGAGCAGGCGCGGGGACAGAAGATCAAGCGGAAGGAATTGGCAGCCTGGCTTGAACGCCAGGCCGCCGCTTACACAGGTTAAGGCGCCAGGCGCTCACGCAGCCACTGCCCCTCTACCCATCGATAGTTCAAACGATCATGCAGCCGGCTGGCGCGCCCCTGCCAGAACTCGATACGCTCAGGCAGCAGGCGGTACCCCCCCCAATGCTCGGGACAGTGGGGCTGAGTATCGGAGAATCGCGCCTCGGTAGCCTTGACCAGGCCTTCGAGTTCCTCACGACCGGCAATCACTCGGCTCTGCGGCGAAGCCCAGGCCCCCAGGCGACTCCCCAGCGGACGCACCTGGTAATAGTCGTCAGACTCCTTGGCCGTAACCTTTTCCACCCGCCCCTCGATACGCACCTGGCGTTCCAGCGCCGGCCAGAAAAACGTCATGGCAGCGTATGGATTGGCCAGCAGTTGCTGGCCTTTGGCACTGTCGTAGTTGGTGAAAAAGGTGAAACCACGCTCGTCGAGCCCCTTTAGCAACAGCACCCGGCAATGGGGACGCCCTTGCTCATCGACAGTGGCCAGGGTCATGGCGTTCGCCTCAACCGGTGCCTGCTCGGTTTTCACGGCTTCGCCGAACCACTGGTGGAACAAGGCGAACGGCTCACCCGGTGCCTGGGGTTCGGCCAGGCCATCACGGGTGTAGTCGCGCCGCATATCGGCCAGAGATTGGGTCATGACTGCGTTTCCTTGACGATCAATTGGTCTTCGCAGAGGCTACTTTCTTTTCAGTCGTGGCCTTCTTTGCAACCGGCTTGGCCGGTGCGGCTTTCTTTTTCGCAGTGGCTTTGGCAGGAGCCTTGGCCTTGACGGCTGGCTTTTTGGCGGCCGGCTTGGCGGCTGCCTTCGCCGCAGGCTTGCCGGCGGCTGCCTTGGCTGCGGGAGCCGGAGCGTCCTGGGTGGCAACCATCGACGCAGGCGCAGGTGCAGGCGCTGCCTGTTGGTACTTGGCCAGCAGCGCAACCATGGTGTTCTGCGGGGTCAGCAGCATTTCAACGCGGCGGTTCAGAGCGCGGCCTTCGGCGCTGTCGTTAGCAGCACGTGGCATTACCGAGCCCATGCCCTTGAGGGTCAAGCGGTCACGCTGCAGGCCGCTGAGGCGGAAAATCGCCGATACCGAAGCTGCGCGCTCCAGGCTGAGCTTCTGATTGGCTGCGGCGGCGCCGCTGGTGTCGGCGTGACCGAGAATCAGCACGGCGGTCTTGGGGTCGGTTTCGACGGTCTTGGCCACGCGAGTGATCGGGCCCAGGGTCATCGGTAGCAGCATGTTAGGGCGATCCGGGTTGTAGGAGCCGTCCACGGGGATGGTCACTGCGAGCACGTTGTCACGGCGTTCCAACTCGAACTTGCTGTCTTTGATGGCTTCACGCAGCTTTGGCTCGTATTCATCGAGCCAGGCCTGGGTGGCCTTCTGGTCGATCTTGGGTGCAACCGGGCCCTTGGCCTGCTTGTCGTCCCCGCCAAACGGCCACCACCAGCGGCTGCCGCTCTCGGACTTGGCATCGGCCTTGGCCACCTTTTCAGTCACGGCTTCCTTCACTTCCTGCTCGGCCACTTTGTCCGAGCCGAACGGCCACCAGCTGTGGCCTGCGTCGCTCGACGCATTTTGCGAATGCTGGGCACAGCCGGTAACGGCCAGGCACAGAGCGAGTGCTAAGGTTTTATGTGAAGACATCAGCGATACACCATGAAATAGAAAGAAATTTTGCCAACACACATCAGGCGTTGGCATTGAGGATAGTCAAAGGGCCTGGGCATTACCCGCACTACCCGATCAAAGGCAAGTGCCAAGAACGCGTACCAGCTTCTGGGCACGAGGGTCCATCAGCACATAGGGGCCCAGCGTATTGGTCACGAAACCAAAGGCTACGTCGTACTCCGGATCGGCAAATCCGACCGAACCGCCGGCCCCTGGGTGACCGAAGGCCCGGGCGCCCAATCCGAACGTCGCGTTGGCCACATCAGGCTGGTCGAGCATGCAACCCAGGCCGAAGCGTGTCTGGGTCAACAAGGTTCGGTCCTGGCCAAGGCTGTGCTCACGGGTCAGCTCATCGAGCAGTTCCGACTCCAGCAAGCTGCCGTCGAGCAGGCCGGCGTAAAACCCCGCGAGGCTACGGGCATTGCCATGGCCATTGGCCGCTGGCTGCTGCATGCGTCGCCACTCAGGTTTGTTGGTGCTGGTGAGAATGGCCGGGGGATTGGTGAAGGCACGAGTGGACAAGGCCTCGGGCTCACGCAGGGTCACCTGTAGCAGGCGCTGGGCCGCCGCGTCGCCGGGGTTACCCTTGCCGCGGGCGATGTGCGCCACGCGATGGAACTCTTCGTCGGCCAGACCGACATGGAAATCCAGCCCCAGGGGACGAGCAGTACGGGCGACGATCGACTCGCCTGGGCCACGCCCATCGACACGCCGGATGAGCTCACCGATCAGCCAGCCATAGGTGATAGCGGCATAACCGTGCTCGGTGCCCGGCGTCCACCAGGGGGCTTCGGCTGCCAAGGCGTCGACCATGGCTTGCCAGTCGTAAAGCGCCTCGGCCGGCAGCAGTTCGCGAATGGCCGGTAGGCCAGCCCGGTGGCTGAGCAATTGGCGTAAGGTCACGGACGCTTTGCCGGCCTGGCCGAACTCGGGCCAGTAGCGCACCACAGGAGCATCCAGGCTGAGCTTGCCCTCCCCGACCAGTTGCAACGCGGTGACGGCAGTGAAGGTCTTGGTGCACGAGAACAAGTTGGCGATGGTGTCGCTGTGCCAGGCCTCGCGGCCGTCCTTGTCGGCACTGCCGGCCCACAGATCCACCACGGTTTCGCCGCCAACCTGGATGCACAGTCCCGCACCACGCTCCTGGGGATCGTCGAACAACGCGGCGAAGGCTTCTCGCACCGCCTCGAACTTCAGCTCATAGTGACCCTGGATCTGCACCCGACAGCTCTCCGTACGACTCATCTCAACGAAAGTCGTGCATTGTTCCAGTAGTTGGCCAATTTGCAAACTGAATGTGGCCGGATGGTCATACGTGGCACGGGGCCGCTACGCTCTGTTGGTACTGCCATATAGCCGCCTAGCGGCCCTGCCCTCATTGCACAGGCTGCTCCAGGCCTTTGCGTAGGTGCTCGAGCGCCTGCTGGTTGCTCTTGCGCACCGCCTCCACAAACCCCGGATACGGCACGTCGGTGATGGCGACCAGGCCAAGGTGGCCGTTTTCCCCATCGAGCAGGCGCCCGCTGGCTGGCTGATCAAGGTACTGGAACCAGTGCGCACCGACGATCATCGGCTGGCCCAGAGCCGCCTTGAGGAAGTTGCCATAGGCCGGCCCACGGTCCTCCTCCCTTGCGACCTCCACCGGCCCCGGCCAGAACGGTCCACGATCGCGCGAGCCGAACTGGAACTCCGAGACCAGTACGGGCTTGTCCAGTTCAGCCAAGCGAGCGAAGTCATAGCCGTCCTCAGGCTTGAGGGTATAGAAATTGAAGCTGAGCACGTCGCAGAACTCGGCGCAGGCCTTGACCGCTTCCGGGGTGCTCACTGCATATCGACCGCCCAGCAACAGGTGGTTGGGTGCATGCCATTTGAGCGCGTCGGAGATGGTCTTGAAATACGTCTCGGCAAATACCTGCTGGAAGTACTGGTAGTCGCGCTCAATCTCGGGATGCTCGGGGTTCGGCAAAGGCGCTTCGAAACCAGGGTCTTCCATCAGCTCCCAGGCCTGCAGGTCGATGCCCCAAGCCTTGGACAAACCTTGCTGGTTGCGGTACTTGTCGCGCAACTGTTTGAGGAAGGCGCGCTTGGCCGGCACATCGGTCGTCAGGCGCAAGGTGCCGTAAGCCAGGCCATAGCGGGCCTTGGGGTCTTCGCCAGGGGCCGCCCAGGCCAGTTCGTTGTCAGCGAAGTAGCCGATCAGCCATGGGTCATCACGGTGATCCCGAGCCGCGATGGCGACCGCACGCTCGGTCGCCATGGCAAAGCGCGGGTCGAACGGATCGGGCATGCGGCCCCACCAATCCATGCCGGTGCTGATGCTGGTGTAGTCGCCGACGATTGACAACGGCAGGGTATAGGGCATCCGCCGAGCCTGCCCCAGCGCCGGATCGCTCCAGTTGCCCAGGGTGTTGAAGCCCCAGACCTGCAGCCGGTCCAAGGTATGGGCCTGCCAGCGTGCAGCATCCAGGGAGGCTGGTGGGCACGGCACCGCTGGGCTTGCCGGACAAGGCTCGCCATAGGTGCGGTATAGATTGGCTGCATAGAAGTCGAACCAGCGACCTTGCTTGAAATTGCGCCCCAGGGATGAGGCATTGCCATCGTCGTTGTTACCCTGCCCATAGAAGGCTGCCAGCGGTTCACCCTCGCCAGGTAAAGCCTTGAACATGCTTTCGCGGCCCGCCACATATGTGCGCCCGCCATCGGCGGCCACTGCATTGACGCCCAGGGAATAGAACGCGTGCCCATCCGGCGTCACCAGGTACCAGCGTCCGTCGCGCTTCTCGGTTCGAAAGAACCCTTTGGCTTCGAATGCAGGCCCGGCCAGCAGCCCCCCGTAGGCATCGAGCTGCTGTTTGCCGCGGGCATCAAGCCAGCCCTTGAGCTGCTGCTGCTCACGTCCTCGGGCGGCTTTCAACTGCTCATCACTGGTGATTTTTTCAGGCCATCGCCCGCGCGTAGACTGGCCGTAGGCATCGAGCAGCCCTTCGTAGGCGGCCGTGAAGACCTGGTCATCGTCCTGGATACCGACCCTCTCGATCAGCAGACTCTGGGCCACCTTCGGATTGGGGATGCTCAGGCTGACGCCAACCACCTGCGCAAGATCCACCTCCCCTGCACTGCTGGCGAGCAATACGCGCTGCCCCTCATACATCCAGGGCATTGGCGGCCCGGCGCGCATGCCCTGGCTCGATGGTGAACGGGCCCGCAAAGGCACCAGCACCGTCTGAGCAGGGCCCGCAGGTAGGTCGATACGGCTGCTCAGGGTGCGACCGTCGCTACTCTGCACCGTTACGTCCACAGTCAATGCCCAGTCCATGGCGCTTTGCAATCGTAGGGTCAGGGCCTGGCCGGCTGACCAATCCCAGGCGCCATTCTGCGGGCTCAGGCGCAAGGTCGGCTGCTGCACTGGGTTGAACACCACGCGCCGCAGCACCTCGCCTTCAGTGGTCTGCTCGGCGTTGTATTGCGGCATATGGGCATCGGTTGTAGTCACATTGACCACCGCTGCCGGACGCACGAAACTGAACAACGTCTGCTGCCCGGCCAGCAAGGGCGAGCTGAACAACAGGGCGAGAACGGCAGGCAGGGTGCGGCGGATCATAGGGTTGAAGCTCTCCTTCAGGACCATGGGTCCGTGACAGGTAATGAACAGCAGGTCGCAGCCGAGCCGCGACCGTCAGGAAATTTCCCGCCGGAACGGCGGCAGCGCATTGAGGATAGCCTTGCCATAGCGCTGGGTGACCAGGCGACGATCGAGCAACGTGATCACCCCGCGGTCCTGCTCGGTACGCAGCAGGCGACCGCAGGCCTGGATCAAGCGCAACGAGGCGTCGGGGACGGCGATCTCCATGAACGGGTTGCCGCCACGGGCTTCGATCCACTCGGCCAGGGCCGCTTCGACCGGATCGTCCGGTACGGCGAAGGGGATCTTGGCGATGACCACGTGTTCGCAGTAAGCGCCGGGCAGGTCGACACCCTCGGCAAAGCTCGCCAGGCCGAAAAGCACACTGTGCTGGCCGTCATCTACGCGCGCCTTGTGCTTGTTCAGGGTTTCCTGCTTGGACAGGTTGCCCTGGATGAGCACCAGCTTGCGCCAGTCTCGATCCAGGCCATCGAACACGTCTTGCATTTGCTTGCGCGACGAGAACAGCACCAACGCGCCACGGGCCTCCTCGAGCATGCCCGGCAGTTCGCGGATGATGGCTGCAGTGTGTCCCGGCACGTCGCGCGGGTCGGCTCCCAGGTCAGGGACCCGCAACAGGCCTGCATCGCCGTGCACGAACGGACTGGGTACGACACAGGTGATCGCATCGCGTGGCAGGCCCGAGCGCATGCGGAATCGATCGAATTTACCCAAGGCAGTGAGGGTCGCGGAGGTCACCAAGGCGCCATGAGCGACGTTCCACAGGCTGCGACGCAGCATTTCAGCAGCCAGAATGGGGCTGGCGTTGACCTCAATGTCGAACAGCGCACCACTTTCGGCAAGTGTGAGCCAACGCGCCATGGGCGGGCTGTCTTCGGGGTCCTCGGCGGTAAAGGCGGTCCATAGCTCCCAGTTGCCCTGGGCACGGGTCACCAGGCTGCCGAACAGCGGGTACCATTCCTCGGCCTGATGACTGGCGATACCGATGTTGACCTCACCGTCCATGCCTTCCTTGAGCAGGTCGGCCAGCCGGGTGAACACATCATTGAGACGGGCGAAGCCTTTCTTCAGCTCGATCCCAATCTCGCGAATCTGCTCCGGCACCACACCGCCCTCGAAGCGGTAGCGTGGACGCTCCCGGCCTTCCATGTCTTCACCGGGACGGAAATCCGCGACCTGCTCGCACAGGGTGAACATGAACTGTTGCTGGGTACGCACTTCCCGCGCCAGTTCCGGCACTTGTTCGATCAGCTTGCCCAGGTCACCCGGCAAAGGATGCTGAGCCAAGAGCTTGGTGAGGTTCTTGGCGGTCTGCTCCAGCCAATCCGCGGTCGAGCGCAGCCGCGAGTAATGGGCGAAGTGGCCAATGGCCTTATCCGGCAGGTGATGGCCTTCGTCAAAGACGTAAATGGTATCGCGCGGATCGGGCAATACGGCACCGCCGCCCAGGGCCAGATCGGCCAGGACCATGTCATGGTTGGTGACGATCACATCGACCTTGCCCATACCCTCACGGGCCTTGTAGAACACGCACTGCTGGAAGTTCGGGCAGTGGCGCCCCGTGCATTGGCTGTGGTCGGTGGTCAGACGGGCCCAGTCCTGGTCCTCGAGTGCCTCGGGCCAGCTGTCGCGGTCGCCGTCCCAGCGGTTGCCGGCGAGCCGCTCGATCATGCTGTTGAACAGCTTCTGGCTCTTTTCATCGACCTCGATGCGGAAGCCCTCTTCCTCGAACAGCTGCGCGGTGGCCGATTGGGCATGCCCCTCCTGCAACAGGATGTCGAGCTTGGACAGGCACAGATAGCGGCCACGGCCCTTGGCCAGGGCGAAACTGAAGTTGAGCCCGCTGCTGCGCATCAGGTCGGGCAGATCCTTGAAGACGATCTGCTCTTGCAGGGCGACGGTTGCTGTGGCGATCACCAACCGCTTGCCGGCAGCCTTGGCGGCGGGAATGGCGGCCAGGCTGTAGGCGACCGTCTTGCCGGTACCGGTACCGGCCTCGACCGCGACCACGGCGGGCTCGCCTGCACGGCGTCCTTCATCGTCACAGGCGATGTCGCCGAGCACCTTGGCCACTTCGGCGATCATCAGGCGCTGGCCGTAGCGGGGCTTTAGGCTCTTGGCTTCGAGAAAACGCGAGTAGGCGCCCTGGATGGTGGCTTTGAGTTCGTTGCTGATCATGGTCTGCAGGCGCCCGGAGGGCTGGATAAATTTTCAGTGTTTCGCATGGGCCGGCTATCATACCCCGCTATTGCCCTTTATGCCGCATGGAGATCCGGATGCTTGCCTTTGCCCTGCCCTACACATTGCATGTCCTCGCGGCCCTGGTTTGGGTCGGCGGTATGTTCTTCGCCTGGCTGGTACTGCGGCCAGCGGCGGTTTCAGCCCTCGAAGGGCCTGCACGACTGAAGTTGTGGGTGGAAGTTTTCCGACGGTTCTTCCGATGGGTCTGGCTGGCAGTGGTCATTCTTGCGATAAGCGGTATCGGGATGTTGCACCTGCGCTTCAATGGCTTCGAGACCGCACCGCGTTACATCCAGGTGATGATTGGGGGTGGGATTGCCATGTTTGCGTTGTTCATGCGGGTTCAGGCGCTGTTGCTGCCACAGCTGCGGGCGGCAGTGACGGCTGAGGACTGGGCGACGGGGGCTGGCGTGCTTGGGCAGATTCGTCGAATGGTCGGGGTTAATTTGCTGTTGGGGATTTTGGTTGTGGTGGTGGCCAGTTCGCGGGTTTTGGTTTGAGGTTGTGCTTGGGCTTCTCCGGCTAGCGGTGCAAGCCTCCATCTCGCGACTTCGGCTCACGCCGAAGGGCACTGCGCGCCAGCTCTACATAAACCTCCACGCGGCCTTGAGGTCGCCATTGGTAGCGCCTGGACTATCGCGCATCAAAGGCGAAACAGCACAGAACCTGGCGCTGGCGAAGCCTGCGATGGGCCGCGCAGCGGCACCAACTTGAATGGTTGACGGTCGCTCCACCGTCCCAAACGGGCCACCATCAGCGCGCCGAGTGGAGGTGCTTGGGACGAACTGAACCAGCTTCGCCCCAAGAATCAACTCATAAGCGCTCCAGGACCAACTCCCCAGCCGCTCCTGCCAACCCGGGCTGCCCCTCCACGCCTGGCCGCCCATCCGCACCGGCGTCGGTTCGATAAACAAGGCATCCCTTGCTGGCGCCGCCCAAGCCAGCCTTGCCCGCCGCACCCGGCTTGCCCGGCGCACCGCCATCGAGCCGAACCTGGATACGCTCCGGCGGGAACCCCTCCGGCACAGCCAGGCGAATGCGCCCACCGGAAGCGCCATCATGCCCGTTTCCACCGTCGTCTCCATTGGCGCCGCGGCTAGCCTGGCCCCAGGTACAACCGCCGGCTTTGCCGTTGGCACCATCGAGCCCGACATAGCCTGGCGCACCGGTGCCGCCTCGGGCATCGATCGACAGCCGCTGCGCCTGCAACCCGTTCAGCCTGAGTTCCAGATCCCGCCCAGGCCGAGCGGCGCGTTCATAAGTGCCGGCAGCGCCGGTGGCACTGAATTCGCTGCCGTCACCCAGCTCGGCAACACCGGTCTCGATACGCAAAGGGGCCTCGGCGGGGGTAATGGCTATGCGCGCATCGCGCCCCAGCACCAGACGATCCACCTTCAGTTCCGTCAGCGTCGCGGGCAGCAACAGTGTCGCCGAATCGGCGATCTGCAATTGCTCAAGGTGCACGCTGCTCGCTTTGTTCGGTAGGCGCAGCACCGAATGGGCCGCAACGTCCAGGCTTTCGGCCTGGACCATGGGACTGGTCAACGCCAGCATCAACATCACCTTACGCATGGCGTGGCGTCTCCAAGGGCTTGGGAATGGACATGACATGAAAAATGCCCGTCAGCAGGATCTGCAGCCGATCGAACCAACGGTGGCTACGCCCGCGCAAGCTGGCATTGAAGAACAGCACTTCCAGGCAGTGCAGGCTCAGCAGGAAGATCCCCACGGCATTGAGTAACAGATTGAACGGCAGCGGTTGCGGCATGAACAGGTTCACCAGCACCACCCACCAGAACACCACCGTCAGGGCCTTGCCCAGGCCCAGGATGAATTTCATACCCGCCCCCTGAATTTGTTGTTATGGCTGCAAGGCCCGAGCGAGCAGGCCGTGCAGCCAACAGTAAACCTATGCCAGGGTAGGCGCTAGAGGTGTCAATTCAGGTGCAGTTCTACCCGTCGATTACGAGCCCGACCTTCTTGTGTGTCGTTGTCGGCCACAGGCTCACTTTCGCCGCGGCCTTGGCTGGTCACCTTGTCCGCGGCCAGACCCTGAGCGATCAGGAACTCCGCGACACTGCCGGCACGCTGCTCAGACAGGCCCTGGTTGTAGGCATCGGTGCCGACGCTGTCGGTAAAGCCAATGACCTTGATACGGGTCACCTGCGGATCGCTCAGCTGAGGGAGCAAGGCACGCAGGCGTTGCTGGGCCTCGACGGTCAACTGTGCCGAGTCGAAGGCGAACAGCACCTGCCCCTGGTCATCCAGGGTAATGACCTCAGGCACCGGCGCTTCGCCTGCCGGTGGCGTTGTCGGATACTGCGGCAACGGGCAGCCCATGTGATTGACCGACGTCCCGGCCGGGGTATCAGGGCAGCGGTCGCGACGGTCGAACACGCCATCACCATCTCCGTCACCGTCCTGGGCGTAACAGATCAAGCCACCGGCGATAGCGCCGAGCGCTCCGGCACCGGCAGCCCAACTGGAATTCTCGATGGCACCCAGGCCGCCGCCGACCAGCCCGCCTAGCAGGCTGCACAGGGGCCAGGTCCTTTGATTGAGGGGCGCGCTGCCATCGCTGTGGGTGGCACAACCGGCGAGCAGGCCTGTAACCAGCACCAGCGGCAACGCCGCCTTCGACATAACACCCATGATCAAGCTCCTGTGTCACCGGTCTCTACCGGTCACCCGAGTAAAGACGCGCCCATGCCACTGCTCAAGGCATGGGCGCATGCCGTCAGCGCTGGATCTTGATCTCGGTGCGGCGGTTCATGGCACGGCCATCAGCCGTCGCGTTGTCGGCAACCGGCTGGGACTCCCCGGCCCCTACCACCGAAACGAAGCTGCTACGTGGCACACCGCTTTCGACCAGATAGTCGGTGACCGAATGCGCACGGCGCTCGGACAGTTTCTGGTTGTAGGTATCAGAACCCACACTGTCGGTATGTCCGGTGACGGTCAGGCGGGCGCTGGGCGCTTCCTGCTTCAGTCGGGTGGCAATGGTGTTCAGTCGCTCCTTGTCGGTGGCAGTCAGGCGGGCGGAATCGAATTCGAAGTGCACGTCGCGGATGACGATGACCTCTTCCTTCTGTACCACCACCTCCTCGACCGGCGCCGGTGCCGGTGGGCAGCCGTTGGCATCGACCTGTACACCGCGTGGCGTGCCAGGGCACTTGTCCCGGCTGTCCGGTACGCCATCGCCATCTTCGTCGCCATCGCCGTGGGCCCAGCAGTAGCCCGCCGCCAGGCCACCGCCAAGCAGCGCGCCCCAACCCGCCCAAGTGGAACTCTCGATGGCGCCGAGGGCTGCGCCACTTACACCCCCGACGGCAGCACACTTCGGCCAGTCGGTTTTTTGCAAACCTGCACAACCAGTCAACACGCTGGTGAGCAGGACCAGGGGTATCGCTGTGCGTACTATGCTCATTTTGTCGCATCTCCTAGGGGGAATCGGCATAAGACCGATCCTTCGGAGTAAAGACCGCCCGCTTCCTCTCTGCCAGCAATAAGCCACACAGGGCACCACGCCTCTTTGCCGAGCGCGCCCGGCCCGATAGGCTAGGACGACCTGAACGAGGATTGGCAATGACCGACAGTTTCTCCCAGCGCACCCCACAGCAGGCCCTGGCAGCCTTGCTCGAGCGCTTCACACCCCAGCGTCTGCTGCTGGTGGGCACGCGCTTCCCGGCCTTGGAAGCCTTCGCCCAGGCGCATCCGCAAGTGCATATCGAAGTGGTCCCGCCAGGCCCGCTGCCCGCACCGGCCGCCGCCCAGCGCTTCGACCTTGCGGTACTGGTGGATTGTCTGGAGCACCTGCCCAAGCGCACCGGCCTTCAGTTGCTCGGCGGCATCCGCAACCTCAATGCCAGCCGGGTTGCAGTGCTCGCCGACCTGCAAGCCTGCGGCTGGCAGGACACGGACTTCTTCGCCCTGGCGCTGTCGGCCAGCGAGAAGTTCCGGCGAGACGAGCAGGTATTGAGCCTGTTCACCTATGATCTACATGACTACAAGCAGGTCCCGGACTGGCTCAACGCCAAGTTCTGGGCAAACCCTGAAAACTTCGGCAAGTACTGGTGGTGATTCAATGAGTGTCTCGGTCTGTCCATGCGGCAGTGGCAACCTGCTCGATGCCTGTTGCGGGCGATACCATGCCGGCACCCCGGCGCCCGACGCCCAGGCCCTGATGCGCTCGCGCTACAGCGCCTATGTGCTGGGCTTGGTCGACTATCTGGTGGACACCACCCTGCCGGCCCAGCAGGCCGGCCTGGACCGCGCCGCGATCGCTGCCTGGAGCGCCCAGAGCACCTGGCTTGGCCTAGAGGTCGAGAACGCCGAGGTATTGGGCGGACAGCCTGAGCACGCCTTCGTAAGCTTCACCGCACGCTGGCATGACCAGCACGGCGATCACCAGCACCGCGAGCGCTCTGCCTTCGTTCAGAACAGTGGTCGTTGGTACTTCATCGACCCGACAGTTTCACTCAAGGCCGGACGCAACGACCCTTGCCCCTGCGCCAGCGGACAGAAGTTCAAGAAATGCTGCGCCAGTTACATTGGTAGCTGACCATGAGCACCCTGGCCCGCCTGCTTGCCCTGTCATTGCTGATGACGCTCCTGGCGGGCTGTGCGAGCTGGGGTGACGACGAATGGCGCGAACCGCAGGTGCACCTGGTCCGGGTCGAGACGGTCAAGGCCCGGTTGCTGCAACAGGAGTTCATTCTCCACGTGCGGGTCGAAAACCCCAACGACAGCCGCTTGTTCATCCGCAGCCTGGACTACTCGGTACGCCTGAACGACCTGTTGCTGGTGCAGGATGGAGCCAGCCTGTGGCGAAGCGTCGGCGGCCACGCCCAGCGCACGTTCAAGATCACGGCCCGAACCAACCTGTGGCAAAAGCTCAAGCCCTTGGCCAAGATGCTCAAGCGCGAGCAGCCTCTGCACTACCGCCTGCAAGCCGAACTGCACACGGGACTGATCATCCATCGGGACCTGCACTTGTCGCGCAGTGGTGAGATAATCCCCGGCGATCTTCAACCGGAGTAACCCTGCAATGACCCAGCAACCCCATGTTCATGGCCCGGACTGCAACCACGGTCACGACCATCACCATGATCACGACCACGGCCACGTGCACGGCCCGCACTGCAACCATGGCCATCAGGAGCCGGTGCGCAACGCTCTGAAAGACGTTGGCCGCAACGACCCGTGCCCGTGCGGTAGCCAGAAGAAATTCAAGAAGTGCCACGGGGCCTGACCCCGCGGCAGCGGCACGTTTCAAGCGACAAGAAAAAGCAGACTCGCCCTCGACCTGCTTTGACTTGAAGCTTGAAACTTCAGGTCCGGCCAACCACTGGGCAGCCCCCTGAAAATAAAGCCTACAGGCACCTTGCATGGCGACCGCGCGCTCACTAACGTAGCGCCTTTCCGAATCCCGCCACGCCCTGCAGGAGCCTTGTCATGGCAGCCCCCGTCCTTCCCCCCTTCCGCCTTCGGTTCGGCCCCGCTGCCGTCGTGCTCGGCATGTTCGGCCTTGCCGGCTGTCAGGTGGGCGGCTACCAGGACAGCGTGCCTCCGACCACTGGTGTGCAACCGCTCAAAGGCCTGGCACAGAATGTCTCGGTACGCCGCAACGCCATGGGCGCACCGCTGATCGAAAGCAGCAGTTTCCATGATGCCCTGTTCAGCCTGGGCTACGTGCAGGCCGGCGATCGCATCGAACAGATGGTCGCCATGCGCCTGCTGGCCCAAGGGCGCCTGGCTGAACTGGCCGGCCCTGACGCCTTGGACATCGATCGTCTGATGCGCGCTGCCAACCTCAAGCAAAGCGCTGGACAGCTTTACGCCGACGCCTCGCCACGCCTGAAGCGGTTCTTCGAGGTCTATGCCCGCGGCGTCAACGCCTATCTGTTCCGTTACCGCGACAAGTTGCCTGCGGACCTGGCCCGCAGCGGCTATCGCCCGGAATATTGGAAGCCTGAGGACTCGGCGCTGATCTTCAGCCTGTATGCCTTCAGCCAGTCGGTGAACCTGCAGGAAGAACTGACCGCCCTGACCCTGGCGCAGAAAGTCGGCAGCGACAAGCTCGCCTGGCTCCTGCCAGGTGCTCCCGACGAGCCACTGGCCGAAGCCGAACTGGACAAGCTCAGGGGTTTGAACCTCAAGAGCCAACTGCCAGGCCTGGAGCGCTTGAGCTCTGCAGGGCAGAAGCTCGCCGACCTGGGCCTGCTGGGCAGCCCCGGCTCGGCCAACCTGGCACTGTCGCCGCAACGCAGCCGCAGCGGCAAGAGCCTGTTGGCCAGCGATAGCCGCGCCACGTGGGCCCTCGCCCCGGTACAGATCCACACCGGCAAGTATCAAGTCGCAGGCCTGGCACTGCCGGGCCTGCCCATCATCCTCGCCGGCTACAACGGCAAGCTGGCCTGGAGCAGCAGCGCGGTGATGGCCGACAACCAGGACCTGTATCTGGAGCAATTGCGTCACCAGGGCAGCCAGGTGAGCTACTTGGCCGATGGCAAGTGGCAACCTGCCCGCGCACGCAGCGAAACCTTCTTCGTCCGCGGTCAACGTCCCCTGCGTGAAGTCATGTACGACACCCGCCACGGCACTCTGCTCAGCCAACCGGCCAATGCCAGCCTCGGCCTGGCCCTGAACCTGCCACAACTCAAAGGCGATCGCAGCCTTGACGCGCTGTTCGACCTGACCCGCGCATCGTCGGTGGAGCGGGCCTTCGACAATACCCGTGAAGTCGGCGCCGCTGCCCTGAACTTCGTCTTCGCCGAACCGCAGCACATCGGCTGGCAGGTCAGCGGCCGCTACCCCAATCGCCGCGAAGGCCAGGGCCTGCTGCCCTCGCCCGGCTGGGATAGCCGTTACGACTGGGATGGCTACGCCGATCCAATGCTGCACCCTTACGACCAGGACCCGGTCGCCGGCTGGGTCGGCCATGCCAACCAACGCAGCCTGCCACGTGGCTACGGGATGCAGCTGTCCAACACTTGGTACTACCCCGAGCGCGCCGAGCGCCTGGCCCAGCTGGCCGGCAACGGCCGCCACGACAGCCGTAGCCTGATGGCCCTGCAGAACGACCAGGTCGCTCTGCTGGCAGACAAACTCAAGCAGATGTTCGACGCCCCCGGCATGGCCCAGTCGCTCACTCAAGCGATCGACGCATTACCGGCCGCCCAGCGGGACAAAGCGCGTGAAGCACTGACCCGGCTAAAGGCTTTCGATGGCCGCCTGAGCCCGGTATCGGCCGATGCCGCGCTGTATGCATTGTTCCTGCAGGAGGTCGCTCGCCAGACCTTCCTCGACGATCTGGGCCCAGAGTCCAGCCCGGCCTGGCAAGCGTTCATCGGCAATGCGCAGCTTTCCTACTCGGCCCAGGCCGACCACTTGCTGGGCCGCGAGGACAGCCCGTTCTGGGATGACCGCAACACGCCGCAAAAAGAAGACAAGCCTGCCATTCTCGCCCGTAGCCTGGCAGGGGCCCTGGATGCTGGCGTCGCCCAGCTGGGCAGCGACCGTCGCGCCTGGCAATGGGGCAAGCTGCACCAGTATCGCTGGCCAGCACCGACCTACCATGGCCTGGGTGATGCCATCAGCCGCAACCCCATGGCCGCAGGCGGCGATTTCAGCACCCTGGCGCTGACGCCTTATGCCTGGGGCGGCAGCTTCGATACCTACCTGCCGGCATCGGCGCGCATGATCGTCGATTTCGGGCAGGCCGAACCGCTGCAGGTGCTGACGAGCAATGGCCAGTCCGGCAACCCGGCGAGCCGGCATTACAGCGATGGCCTGGACGCCTGGTTCCAGGGCCGTTTCATGAACCTGCCGCTGCAACAGCAGAACTTCTCCCGCGCCTATGGCTCGCAGCGACTCACCCTGGTCCCTGGCCGCTGATCGCAAGCCCCCTTTGAACCGCGACGTCCGCCGTTGGACGCTCGCGGTTCCTTCACCAAGAACTTCCGTGACCCTGTCGTGCTCTGAGGTTACAAGCCCTTAGCCAACCGGCACGCCTATGGATCTCGTCATCGCCCGCCCCGAAGGCCTCTATTGCCCGCCCGGTGATTTCTACATCGACCCGTGGCGCCCGGTGGACCGCGCAGTGATTACCCACGGCCACGGCGATCACGCCCGGCCCGGCAATCACCATTACCTGACCGCCGCCCCCGGTGCAGGCATCCTGCGCAGCCGATTGGGGCCGGACATCCAGCTGCAGACGCTTGCCTATGGCGAACGCCTCGAACACCGGGGCGTGACCTTGAGTTTTCACCCCGCTGGCCACGTGCTCGGCTCGGGCCAGGTGCGCCTGGAATACCGAGGCGAGGTCTGGGTCGCCTCGGGAGATTACAAGATCGAGCCGGACGGCACCTGCGCTGCGTTCGAGCCGGTGCGCTGCCATACCTTCATCAGTGAGTCGACTTTCGGCCTGCCGATCTACCGCTGGCAACCTCAGGCCGAGGTGATGGCGCAGATCGATGCCTGGTGGCGGGCCAATCGTGAACAGGGCAAAACCAGCGTGCTGTTCTGCTATGCCTTCGGAAAGGCCCAGCGGATCCTCCACGGCTTGGACCCGCACGCCGGCCCAATTCTGGTCCATGGCGCGATGGAACCTCTGAACCGCGTCTATCGGGAAGCGGGCGTGCACCTGGCCCCGACGCACTATGCAGGCGACATCCCCCGCAACGATCCGATGTTGCGCCAGGCCCTGGTGCTGGCTCCGCCTTCGGCGGCCGGTAGCAGTTGGATGAAGCGCTTCGGCGATTACAGTGACGCCTTGGCCAGCGGTTGGATGCGCCTGCGCGGCACCCGACGACGCCGCGGCGTGGACCGCGGATTCGTGCTCTCCGATCATGCCGATTGGCCGGGGCTGCTATGGGCGATCGAGCAGACCGGCGCCGAGCGGGTGATGGTCACTCACGGCTCGGTCGATGTGTTGGTGCGCTACCTCAACGAACAGGGCCTCGATGCCCGCGCCTTCGCTACCGAATACGGCGACGAGGACGAGACCGACACCGAGGCTGGCACATGAAGACCTTCGCCGAGCTCTATCTGCGCCTGGACGCGACCACATCCAGCAATGCCAAGCTCGAGGCTCTGCGCGACTACTTCGCAGACGCACCTGCCGAGGATGCAGCCTGGGCCGTGTACTTCCTGGCCGGCGGCCGTCCGCGGCAAATGGTCCCTACCCGTCTGCTGCGCGAGCTCACCCTTGAACTTTCGCACTTGCCCGACTGGCTGTTCGAAGAAAGCTACCAGGCTGTGGGCGATCTGGCAGAGACTATTTCCCTGGTGCTCCCGGACAACCCGCATGGCAATGACGAGGGACTGGCCTTTTGGGTCGAGGAGCACCTGCTGCCCCTGCGCGGCCTACCGCCGGAAACCATCCGTCAACGCCTGCCAGGCTTGTGGTCGCAGCTGGATCGGCCCGGTTTGATGCTATGCCTGAAACTTATCACCGGCAGCTTGCGCGTCGGGGTGTCCAAACTGCTGGTGACCCGCGCCCTGGCCCAGCTCGCCGGTCTGGATGCCAAACGCGTGGCGCAGCGTCTGGTGGGCTATACCGATCTCAGCCACCGCCCGACGGCGCAAGACTACCTGCAGCTGATCGCCGCCGAATCTGCCGACGAACATCGCCAACGCGGCGGCCAGCCCTACCCGTTCTTCCTCGCCCACGCGCTGCAGGCTCCCGTCGAGCAGTTCGAGACGTTGCTCGGCTCGGTGTCTGCCTGGCAGGCGGAGTGGAAGTGGGATGGCATTCGCGCACAGGTGGTCAAGCGCGATGGCCAGCTGTGGATATGGTCGCGGGGAGAGGAACTGGTCACCGAGCGCTTTCCGGAACTGCACAGCCTGGCCACCACTTTGCCTGACGGTGTAGTGCTCGATGGTGAAATCCTGGTCTGGAAACCGGGCAGCCAAGCCGGCGATGTCGCCGTGCAACCTTTCGCCCTGCTGCAACAGCGCTTGGGCCGCAAGACGCTGGGCAAGAAGTTGCTCACCGAGGCGCCGGTGGTGCTGCAAGCCTATGACCTGCTCGAATGGCAGGGTGAAGATTGGCGCAACCGGCCTCAACATGAACGTCGGGCCCAACTGCAACACCTGACGCAGCAGTACCCACTGGCCCCGGTGCTGTTGTCACCGTTGCTACAGGGCAGCGACTGGCATGACCTCGCCCGCCAGCGCGAGCAGTCACGCAGTCTGGGCGTCGAAGGTCTGATGCTCAAGCAGCGCGATGCCCTCTATGGCGTGGGCCGCACCAAAGACATGGGCCTGTGGTGGAAGTGGAAGATCGATCCTTTCAGCGTCGATGCCGTGTTGATCTACGCCCAGCGCGGTCATGGCCGTCGTGCCAGCCTGTACAGCGATTACACCTTTGCCGTCTGGGACGGGCCACCGGGGACTCCCGGACGCACCCTGGTGCCTTTCGCCAAGGCGTATTCCGGACTGAGCGATGCAGAAATGCGCCAAGTCGACGCCATCATCCGCAAGACTACGGTGGAAACCTTCGGCCCGGTGCGCAGTGTGACCCCGACACTGGTGTTCGAGCTGGGCTTCGAGGGTATTGCCTTGTCCAAACGCCACAAGAGCGGCATCGCGGTGCGCTTTCCGCGCATGCTGCGCTGGCGCCATGACAAACCTGTGCAAGAAGCCGACGACCTGGCCACCTTGCAGGCCTTGCTTGCCTGAGTGCGGGCAAACCCGCGCAAGGAGGCTGCGCAATGGCAGAAGTTATGCTTCTATCT
Organism: Pseudomonas guariconensis; assembly: GCF_900102675.1. GTDB lineage: Bacteria > Pseudomonadota > Gammaproteobacteria > Pseudomonadales > Pseudomonadaceae > Aquipseudomonas > Aquipseudomonas guariconensis. The sequence continues at coordinate 263,000 of NZ_FMYX01000006.1, read as the reverse complement.
TTCTGCCGACTGTCATCGCAGACCGTATTCGCCACTTCAGCCAGGACCACCATGCATCATTCGACCCACGACCTGCTGTCCCCTGTCCCGGGCATTGCCCGCCAGCTTCATAGCTTCCACTTCGGCCCTCGCGGCGGTGGCAAGGTGTACATCCAGGCGTCACTGCATGCCGACGAGCTACCCGGCATGCTGGTGGCCTGGCACCTGAAGCGCCGTTTGCTGGAGCTGGAACAGGACGGGCGGCTGCAACGCGAGATCATCCTCGTTCCGGTGGCCAACCCCGTGGGCCTGGAACAGGTGCTCCTGGACGCGCCCTTGGGGCGCTTCGAGCTGCAAAGTGGCGAAAACTTCAACCGCAACTTCGTTGATTTGTCCGACAGTATCGGCGATCAGATCGAGGGCCATCTGACCCACGATCCTTCGCACAACCTGGAGCTGATCCGCGAGTACCTGCGCCGGGGCCTGGATGCGCATCCCGCGCGCACCCCACTGCAATCCCAGCGCCTGACCCTGCAACGCCTGGCGTGCGATGCCGATATGGTTTTGGACCTGCATTGCGACTTCGAGGCCGTGGAGCATCTGTACACCACACCGGAGGCCTGGGATCAGGTAGAGCCGCTGGCCCGCTATCTGGGCGTGCAGGCCAGCCTGCTGGCCACGGACTCCGGCGGCCAGTCTTTCGATGAATGCTTCAGCCTGGTGTGGTGGCAGTTGCAGCAACGTTTTGGCAAGCAGTTCCCCATCCCTCTGGGCAGTTTCTCTGTGACTGTCGAGCTACGCGGGCAGGCAGATGTCAGCCACGACCTAGCCACTCAGGATTGCCAAGGGATACTCAATTTCCTGACCCATGCTGGGGTGATTTCAGGAGAAGCGCCCGCCCTGCCGCCATTGGCGTACCCGGCAACGCCGCTGGCCGCCGTGGAGCCTGTGGTGGCGCCGTTGGGCGGGCTGTTGGTCTTCCACGCGACACCCGGCCAATACCTGGAGGCGGGCGAGCTGATCGCGGAAGTCATCGATCCGCTGAACGACCGGGTGACCGCGGTGCGCAATACCCAGCCTGGCCTCCTTTATGCACGCAGCGTCAGGCGCATGGCCACAGCGGGCATGGTCGTCGCCCACGTGGCGGGCGAGCAGGTCTGTCGCAGCGGTTACCTGCTGGCCAACTGAGCCCGTCGTGCTGGCTGGCCCTCAGGCCACCGGCGAAGGAGGTGGTTCGTCAGGCAAGGTCGGCTCTCCCGGCTCCATGGGTGGCGACTCGCCAGGATCCGGGGGCTGAGGTGTGTCGGGGTCGGGCTGATGGGGTACGCCACCGGCTTGTACGGGCGTTGAAGGGTGCGCCAGCAATGACCAAGCCAGCAGCCCTATCTGGTTGGGCTGCAGGACGGCGAGCTTCGCACTGATTGCGGGGTGAAGTTTCATTGGCGGCTCCCGGCGATGCCCGATGCGCGTCATGCGCACCGGATCGTTCTAGCCATTGGAGTGCCTGGCGGACGAGGAATTCCCCGCGCTCGTCGCCTCAGGTGCGTGGCAGGGTGACGCCGCGCTGCCCTTGGTATTTACCACCGCGATCCTTGTAGGACACTTCGCACTCCTCATCGGATTCGAGGAAGAGCATCTGCGCCACGCCTTCATTGGCATAGATCTTCGCCGGCAAGGTGGTGGTATTGGAGAACTCCAGGGTCACGTGACCCTCCCACTCCGGTTCCAGCGGCGTGACGTTGACGATGATGCCGCAACGCGCGTAGGTGCTCTTGCCCAGGCAGATGGTCAGCACATTGCGCGGAATGCGGAAGTACTCGACGGTGCGGGCCAGGGCGAAGGAGTTCGGAGGAATGATGCACACGTCGCTCTTGACGTCGACGAAGCTGCCGGCGTCGAAGTTTTTCGGGTCGACAGTGGCCGAATTGATGTTGGTGAAGACCTTGAATTCATCGGCGCAGCGCACGTCGTAGCCGTAGCTGGACACGCCGAAGGAAATGACTCGGCTGTCCTCGCCGCCGCGCACCTGGCGCTCGACGAACGGTTCGATCATGCCGTGTTCCTGCGCCATGCGGCGAATCCACTTGTCCGATTTGATGCTCATGGCGGGAGTGTCCTGAAAGTGCTAGGTGAAAAACGAGACGCGCATCTTACCGGTCCCGGCGGCTACGGCAAAGTTCCATCCCGCAATCCCGCGCCGGACGGGAGCTGCAGCCGCCGCCGATCCGATTTTCGACAAAGCCGTCATTGACCATTGGCAGGTCGGGGAAAGTGGGTTAAGGTGGCGCCACTGTGCTGCACGTGACACCGAGAATCTCTGTTTGATGCACGATTCCTATCGGCCCATCGCTGAATTTTCCGCTCTCTTTGCACTCAGTCCCGGCCAGGGTGTTCCTGTGCCGAAATCTACTTTGTCCAAGGAGACATACCATGTCCAACCGCCAATCCGGTACCGTCAAGTGGTTCAACGATGAGAAGGGCTACGGCTTCATCACCCCTCAGTCGGGTGACGATCTGTTCGTACACTTCAAGGCCATCCAGGCTGACGGCTTCAAAACCCTGAAAGAAGGCCAGGCTGTTACTTTCGTCGCTACCCGCGGCCAGAAAGGTATGCAGGCTGAAGAAGTTCGCATCGAAGGTTAATCCTTCTTTCGCGCTTCAAAAAAACCCGCCATATGGCGGGTTTTTTTATGCCTGACGCAGAAATTTGCAGGCTTCTTCGCGGATTGAACCCGCTACCACAGCGGCGGGAGCGGGTTTACCCGTGAAGCAAACTGTCGGTCCTGCGGGTCAGTCCTCGCTGATGGTGATGTTCGGCATCGCAGGCGCCGCAGCTTCCTGCAGCACGATCCGCGCCCCTACCTGGCGGGCCAATTCCTGGTAGACCATGGCGATCTGACTTTCCGGCTCGGCAATGGCGGTCGGCTTGCCGTTGTCGGCCTGCTCGCGGATCAACATCGACAGGGGCAGCGAGGCCAGCAGGTCGACGCCATACTGAGCGGCGAGCTTCTCCCCGCCCCCCTCGCCGAACAAATGCTCGGCATGACCGCAATTCGAGCAGATGTGCACGGCCATGTTTTCCACCACACCCAGCACCGGAATGTTCACCTTGCGGAACATCTCCACGCCCTTCTTCGCATCCAGCAGCGCCAGATCCTGCGGGGTGGTGACGATCACGGAACCTGCCACCGGCACTTTCTGCGCCAGAGTCAACTGGATGTCGCCGGTGCCAGGCGGCATGTCGATCACCAGATAGTCCAGGTTATCCCAGGCAGTCTGGGTCACCAGTTGCAGCAGCGCGCCGGAAACCATCGGGCCGCGCCAGACCATCGGGGTATTGTCATCGGTGAGGAAGGCCATCGACATGACTTCCACGCCGTGCGCCTTGATCGGTACAAACCACTTCTGCTCGCGGATCTGAGGGCGGGTACCCTCGGCGATGCCGAACATGACACCTTGGCTCGGGCCATAGATATCGGCGTCCAGGATGCCGACCCGGGCGCCTTCGCGGGCCAGGGCCAGGGCCAAGTTGGCAGCGGTGGTGGACTTGCCCACCCCGCCCTTGCCCGAGGCCACGGCGATGATGTTCTTGACGTTGGCCATGGCCGGGACCTGAGCCTGGGCCTTGTGCGCCACGACCACGCACTCGACGGACACTTGTGCGGCCGTGACGCCGTCCAGGTTCTCGATGGCCGTGCCCAGCACCTGCGCCCAGCCATTCTTGAACAGCCCGGCCGCATAGCCCAACTGCAACTGCACATTGACCTGGCCGCCCTGGATATCGATAGCGCGCACGCAACCGGCGCTGACCGGATCCTGGTTCAGATAGGGGTCGGTGTACTGGCGAAGCACGCCTTCGACGGCGGCACGTGTGACGGCACTCATGGAGGCTCCCATTGGCAGGCTTTAGATCGAACAGGTGCCTATGCTAACCCGTCAATCGTCAGCAGATGCGTCCTTGGGGTGAAATATATTCGTCAGCCCTTTATAGTTGCCGATCATCTTTATTTTTCCATCCTGTCGCCAGATTAAGTAGCCGAGCCACCATGTCCGAGCCACGCCAGATTCTCGTCACCAGCGCCCTGCCCTATGCCAACGGTTCAATCCACCTTGGCCATATGCTCGAGTACATCCAGACGGACATGTGGGTGCGCTTCCAGAAGCTGCGCGGCAACCAGTGCATCTATGTCTGCGCCGACGACGCCCACGGCTCGGCCATCATGCTGCGTGCCGAAAAGGAAGGCATCACACCCGAACAACTGATCGCCAATGTCCAGGCCGAGCACAGCAGCGACTTCGCCGACTTCCTGGTCGACTTCGACAACTTCCATTCGACCCACTGCGAAGAAAACCGCGAGCTGTCGAGCCTGATCTACACCCGCCTGCGCGACGCCGGCCACATCGCCACCCGTTCGGTCACCCAGTATTACGACCCCGAGAAAGGCATGTTCCTGGCCGACCGCTTCATCAAGGGCACCTGCCCCAAGTGTGCGGCCGAAGACCAGTACGGCGACAACTGCGAAAAATGCGGCGCCACTTACGCACCCACCGAGCTGAAGAACCCAAAATCGGCAATCTCCGGCGCCACGCCGGAGCTGCGCGACTCCCAGCACTTCTTCTTCAAGCTCCCGGATTTCCAGGCCATGCTGCAGCAGTGGACCCGCAGCGGCACCCTGCAGGAAGCGGTCTCGAACAAACTCGCCGAGTGGTTGGATTCGGGCCTTCAGGAGTGGGACATCTCCCGTGATGCGCCGTACTTCGGCTTCGAGATTCCAGGCGAACCCGGCAAGTACTTCTACGTCTGGCTGGATGCGCCGATCGGCTACATGGCCAGTTTCAAGAACCTCTGCGCGCGTCGTCCGGAACTGGACTTCGACGCGTTCTGGAAAGAAGACTCCAAGGCCGAGCTGTACCACTTCATCGGCAAGGACATCGTCAACTTCCACGCCCTGTTCTGGCCGGCCATGCTCGAAGGCGCGGGCTTCCGCAAGCCGACCGGCATCAACGTGCACGGTTACCTGACCGTCAACGGCGCGAAGATGTCCAAGTCGCGCGGCACCTTCATCAAGGCGCGTACCTACCTGGACCACCTGGCCCCCGAGTACCTGCGCTACTACTACGCCTCCAAGCTGGGCCGTGGCGTCGACGACCTGGACTTGAACCTCGACGACTTCGTGCAGAAGGTCAACTCCGACCTGGTCGGCAAAGTGGTCAACATCGCCAGCCGCTGCGCAGGCTTCGTGCACAAGGGCAACGAGGGCGTCCTGGTCGCCGGCGATGCCGCACCCGAACTGAGCGAGGCCTTCCTCGCGGCTGCGCCGTCGATCGCCGAAGCTTACGAGAACCGTGATTTCTCCCGCGCCATGCGTGAAATCATGGCACTGGCCGACCGCGCCAACGCTTGGATTGCCGACAAGGCCCCCTGGTCCCTGGCCAAGCAGGAAGGCAAGCAGGACGAGGTCCAGGCCATCTGCGCCCAGGGGATCAACCTGTTCCGCCAACTGGTGATCTTCCTCAAGCCTGTGCTGCCGCTGCTGGCTGCCGATGCCGAGGCCTTCCTCAACGTCGCGCCGCTGACCTGGAATGACCACCTGTCGCGCCTGGAAAACCACAAGCTCAACCCATTCAAGGCGCTGATGAGCCGCATCGAGCCTGCTAAGGTCGAAGCCATGATCGCCGCCAGCAAGGAAGACCTGGCTGCCACCCAATCCCCGGTCCCGGCAGGCAACGGTGAGCTGACCAAAGACCCGCTGTCGCCAGAAATCGAGTTCGACACTTTTGCCGCGGTCGATCTGCGCGTGGCGCTGATCGTCAAAGCTGAGGCCGTGGAAGGGGCCGACAAGCTCCTGCGCCTGACCCTGGACATTGGCGACGAGCGTCGCAACGTGTTCTCCGGTATCAAATCGGCCTATCCTGACCCGGCCAAGCTCGAAGGCCGTCTGACCATGATGGTCGCCAACCTCAAGCCACGGAAAATGCGCTTTGGCGTGTCCGAAGGCATGGTCATGGCGGCCGGCCCGGGTGGCGAAGAGATCTACCTGCTCAGCCCTGACAGCGGCGCCAAGCCTGGCCAGCGCATCAAGTAAGCGTCCGCGTTTCTGCCCCGGCCCAGTGCCGGGGCATTTCCATCCCCGGCCGCCTACCGGATAATGACGGCAGGCCCGGCCATCGGCATCCCCATGAACGACTACGTCTTGGTTCTGGTCAGCGCTGCGCTGGTCAATCACCTGATCTTGCATAGGACGCCGGTCTCTCGCCTGCGGATTCACTTGCTCGGCGCATCCATAGTCTTACTCATGCTTTTGGGCCTGCCGCTTGGAAAGCTTTTGCATGATCAAGTGTTGAATGCGTTGGGCCTGCAGGACCTGCAATTGTTCCTGTTCCTACCGCTGTTGCTATTACTGGGCTGGGGCATCGCCAATGCGCTCCAGCGGATACAGCCGACCTGGCCATTGCAGGACCTGCTGCCCTGGCTACTCTGCAACGCCCTGGTGCTAGGCTTGCTGCTACAGGTCATCCATGCGAATGATCGATGGTTGGCGGTGTGGGGATGGGGCGTATTCGGTGGATTGGGCTTCTGGCTTGCCCTGGCATTGTTCGATGACCTGCGCCAGCGCAGCGATCATTCAGACCTCCCCAGTGCTTTGCGTGGCCTTCCCATCGACCTGATCGGCGCCGGAGTGATGACCATGGCATTTTCCGGTTTCAACGGATTATTTACACAATGAGTCTGATTCAACGCATCGATGCCCTGCTGCCGCAAACCCAATGCGGCAAGTGCGGCCATGCCGGTTGCCGGCCCTATGCCGAAGGGCTGGCCGCGGGCGAAGCGATCAACAAATGCCCACCCGGCGGCGACGAAACCATCGCCGCCCTTGCCAACCTGCTCAAGGTGCCGGTCATTGCACTGGACACCGGGCGTGGTAACGCACCGCCCCAAGTCGCCTTTATTCGCGAGGCCGAATGTATCGGTTGCACCAAATGCATCCAGGCGTGCCCAGTGGATGCCATCGTCGGCGCTGCCAAGCTGATGCACACGGTCATCGCCAGCGAGTGCACCGGCTGTGACCTCTGCCTGGCGCCTTGCCCGGTCGATTGTATCGACCTGCTGCCCCTGCCCGACAAGATCGTACCTATCGTCGGCGGCCTGGCTCACACTGCCGAACAACTCGATGCCCGCGCCAAACGTCGTGACCACGCCCGTCATCGCCACGAACAACGCAATGCCCGACTGCAGCGCGAGGAAGCACGTCGCCAGGCCGAACGTATGGCACGCAGCCAGCGTGCTGCGAGCAATCCGACCGCCAGTGGCGACGCATCCGACCCGATCAAAGCCGCTATCGAACGGGTCAAGGCACAAAAGGCCGCCCACAACGATGCCGCCCTCAAGCAAGCCAAGATCGCAGCGGCCATGAGCCGCGCGCAACTGAACAAAGCCCGCAGCGCATTCGGCGCCGCACCGAACGAGGCGCAGCACGCCCAGTTAAACCTACTGGAAAAAGCCGCCAAAGACGCCCAACAGCACCTCGACGCCCTTCAGGCCGGGGCGGATCATGCCCGCGCCTGATCCGCGCTTGCGCAGCGCCATGGGCCAAGTGCTGCTGGCCTGTGTGCCAGGCTTGCTAGGGCTGCTTTGGCTGCACGGCTGGGGCGTACTGTTCAACTTGCTGTTTTGCGCAAGCACTGCGCTGGCTTGCGAAGCGTTACTCCTGGCCCTGCGCAGCCAACCTGCGCAACCGACGTTGGCCGATGCAAGCGCATTGGTAACCGCCGTACTGCTGGCCGCCTCACTCCCCCCCCATGCGCCTTGGTGGTTGCCGGTCATCGCCACAAGCGTCGCCATCGGCGTTGGCAAGCACGCTTTTGGCGGGGTCGGCCGCAACCCCTTCAACCCCGCGATGGTCGGTTATGCCTTCGTGCTCCTGAGCTTCCCCCTACAGATGAACCAATGGCCGGGCCACTCGCCCGGGCTCATGGAAAGCCTGCACAGCCTTTGGGCCAGCACCGGACACATCGACGCCTGGGCTACCCCGACAGTGCTCGATGGCCTGCGCCACAATCGCAGCCTGACCATCGATGAACTGTTCGCCCAGCACCCTGGATTCGGCGCGATTGGAGGTCGAAGCAGCGAATGGGTGAATGTCGGTTTTTTGGTGGGCGGGCTGTTTCTGCTTCAGCGCAAGGTCATCAGCTGGCACACGCCGGCAGGCTTGCTCGGCGGATTGTTCCTGTTCAGCCTGCTGTGCTGGAACGGATCAGGTTCCGACTCCAATGGCTCGCCGCTGCTGCACTGGTTTTCCGGCTCGACCATGCTGGCCGCATTCTTCATCGCCACTGAGCCTGTGTCTGGCCCCAAGAGTCCTCCGGCGCGGCTACTGTTCGGTTTCGGCACTGGGCTGCTCATCTACTTGATCCGAACCTGGGGTAGCTACCCCGACGGTACCGCGTTCGCCATCTTGCTGATGAACCTTGCCGTGCCGGCTCTGGAACGATACGCCGCACGTCTCACGCAGGCCGCCCCATGAACCGTACAGCGCGTGGTGTCCTGTTGGTTGTCGTGGTCGGCGCCTTGTCACTGGGCATGACATTGATCTGGAGGCATTGGACGCTCTCGGCCATCCAGCAAGCCGAGCAACAGCTGCAAAGCCGTCAATGGCTTTCGGTGCTTCCTGACAGCAGCTATGACAACCAGCCCCTGCAAGCGCCCCTCGCCCTGCGCGATACCCGTCTGCCCCATAGCGAGTTACTCGCCGGCTACCGTGCCACATTGGGCGCAAGCCCAAGCGCCATCTTGCTGCGCAGTCAGGTCCAGGGTTATGCCGGCCCGATAATCTTGGCAATCGCGATCGCTCCCGATGGGCGTCTGCTGGGCATCCGAGTACTGGAACAACAGGAAAGCCCTGGACTGGGGGCGCGGCTGATCGACCCTGCGGTGCATTGGTTGGAGCAATTTTCAGGCCACGCCCAGACCAGCCGATGGGCATTGAAACGTGATCAAGGGGACTTCGACCAGCTGGCAGGCGCTACCGTCACCTCACGCGCGGTAATCGACGCCCTGCAGGACGCATTGCGCTATTTCGACACCCATCGAACCGCATTGCTGGAGGAAAGTGCACATGAATAGGTTCGGATTGCTGGGGGTGAGCGTGGTGACGTTGGTCGGTGCGACCTCGACCCTGGCGCAAGGGATAATGATCGGCCTTTGCGCGGCCGGGATGATCATCACTCACCAGATCTTGATGCTCCCTCTGCGCAAAACTCTGACTGGCCTCCCCCGTTTGCTGGCCAGCCTGCTGCTGCTCGCCGGTTTGGCCAGTTGCCTGCAATTAAGTTTGAACGCTTGGGCGCTACCCCTGGCCCTGGCGCTCGGCCATTACCCGGTCTTGCTGAGCGTGCAGAGCCTCGCGGTAGATTACCTGCTCCCCACCACGGGGCGGTGGCGCTATCTCGCGGTTCACGTGAGCGCTCTGTCAATGCTATGCGTACTGCTTGGCGCCTGTCGTCAATGGCTGGCAACAGGGCCAGGTCTTCATTTGGCGGGCCTTGTGCCTGGGGGGTTGATGCTGCTTGGCCTGCTGCTGGCCCTGTACAATCGCCTGCATCCGGGGGCTGCCCCCTCACGTTGTCAAGGAAGCCGTTGAGCCCATGAATGCTGCCAAACGCCTGGAGATTTTTCGCAGGCTGCACGAAGACAATCCCGATCCGAAAACCGAACTGGCCTACACTACGCCCTTCGAATTGCTGATCGCCGTAATCCTGTCCGCCCAGGCAACGGACGTCAGCGTCAACAAGGCCACCGCTCGCCTGTATCCGGTGGCCAATACCCCCGAGGCGATCTACGCACTGGGTGTCGAAGGGCTTAGCGAATACATCAAGACCATCGGCCTCTACAACAGCAAAGCCAAGAATGTCATCGAAACCTGTCGTTTACTGATTGAGCACCACGGCAGCGAAGTGCCACAAACTCGTGAAGCTTTGGAAGCACTGCCGGGCGTGGGTCGCAAAACCGCGAACGTAGTGCTCAATACCGCTTTCCGTCAGCCCGCCATGGCGGTTGATACGCATATTTTCCGGGTCAGCAACCGCACCGGCATCGCCCCTGGCAAGACGGTGCTGGAGGTAGAAAAGAAACTCATGAAGTTCGTGCCCCGAGACTACCTGCTCGACGCTCATCACTGGTTGATCCTTCATGGTCGCTATGTATGCCAGGCGCGCAAGCCTCGCTGTGGCAGCTGTCGAATCGAAGACTTGTGCGAGTACAAACACAAGACTTCTGACGATTGATGCAATAGAAAGAAAGGGTTCTACACGATTGAAAAAATCTTTTTTACCGGAATCGGGTTTCTCGCTATAAGGACGGCCAACGGCCCCTTGGCTTGGAGTGACTCATGAGTACCGATAAAGACGAGCTGTCAATCGACGATGAATTTTCCACCTCGGAAGACGACGCAGAGCCTCAGGTGGAACCTGCAAAGACCAATTTGAGCAAGCGCCGCACCATCGACAACCTTCTCGAGGAGCGGCGTTTGCAAAAGCAACTCGCCGATTTTGATTACGACCTATGACGGGTCGGATATCCTAGATAGCCTCCCTTGCGGAGGCTTCGTGTTTCAGGGACGGGATAAGCCATGGCGCTGGGCGAGCTCGATGAGGTCGACCAGCGAATGGGCATTGAGCTTGAGTAATAGACGCGTCTTGTAAGTGCTCACCGTCTTGTTGCTGAGGAACATGCTGTCGGCGATTTCTTTGTTGCTCTTGCCGCTGGCCAGCTCCTTCAACACCATCACCTCTCTGCCGGAGAGGCGCTGGACCATTTCCTCCTCGCTGCCGCCCTTCACGCATCCACGAGCTTTGTGCAGCGCCTGATTGGGGAAATAGCTGTATCCAGACAACACGGCCTTGATCGCACTGAGCAACTCCGTCAGGTCTTGCTGCTTGCACACATACCCGGCAGCACCGGCCTGCATGCAACGCATCGAAAAATGTCCCGCCGCCTGCGAGGTCAGTACCAACACTTTGCTGCCTGGACTGATGCATGCCATACGGCCGATGACTTCCAGCCCATCCAGCTTCGGAATACCTATATCGAGTATCACGATGTCCGGAAGGTGCTCCCGGATCAATTGCAAGGCATCCACACCATTGTCGGTTTCCGCCACCACGTCGTACCCGTGCCGTTCCATCAGCATGCGTACGGCCAGACGAATTACCGGATGATCATCCACGATAAGCACTTTATTCATGCGGCATCCATTGGTTCACTATTACAACTCCAAAGCATTACGATAACCGAGCTGACTGCCTTATGGCGCAGCGAATTGCCGCTCATCACCAAGCAGAGAGAGCCCCTACATAAATTAAAGAATTTTCCTACAAGCCTAGTTACTTAAAACTTTTGCACCCAGGCGCCGCCTATAAAACTAACAATAAGCAATATAAAACCCCACTTCCATAACGCTTCTAACTTGAAGGAATTCTCGATTCAGGCGGGGTAACTTTAGAAAAATGCAGATGACATGAAGCGTCATGTCGCTTCCACGGGAAACAGCTCTATCTTTTCATCAGGCCCAAAACAGGCGAGAGATAGGCAAACATTCGTGGGCAAGCACCATGCAAACAGACTCCATCAGCCCCTTGGCTATCATCGCCATCTTTGCAGGCATCATCGAAGCTTCTGCGCTGGCGACGTTGCCTTTTCTCAGTGAGAACAGTCAGGAAATCTACACGTGGTTCCTGGTAGGCTTTCCCTTCTTCCTGACTATGCTGTTTTTCCTGACCTTGAACTTCAACAATCAATCTTTGTATCAACCTCCCCTGCCGGAGACGGCAGAAAAGACCGACCCTCAGAGCTCCCTTTCATCCCCTCCTGAACACGTCTCGCCAGAACAGCCCCTGAGCATCACCCTTTCCGGCCCAGACACACGCAAGATCGTCGAACCCCACATTCTGCGTGCTCTCAACCAACCTCATACGCTCCCTCGCAGTTGGGTTCTCGAAAACCTCGAGACCGGTGTTCGCATCCATCTCTCGATCAATGTCGAGGGCACAAACGAAAAACGTGAGCAGCCCTGAAATCCAGGCAAAAAAAACCCCGGCACACGGCCGGGGTTTTCGAGGCGCTCGCAAAGATCAGAGCAGCGAACGGCCCTTGTTGGCTGCAATGCGCATACGCAGGGCGTTGAGCTTGATGAAGCCCGCGGCATCGGCCTGGTTGTAGGCACCGCCATCTTCCTCGAAGGTCGCGATGTTGGCATCGAACAACGAATCGTCCGACTTGCGCCCTACGACAATCACGTTGCCCTTGTACAGTTTCAGGCGAACGACACCGTTAACGTTGACCTGGGAAGCGTCGATCATCTGCTGCAGCATCAGACGCTCCGGGCTCCACCAATAGCCGGTGTAGATCAGGCTGGCATACTTCGGCATCAGCTCATCTTTCAGGTGAGCGACTTCGCGGTCCAGGGTGATCGACTCGATGGCACGGTGAGCCTTGAGCATGATGGTGCCGCCAGGGGTTTCGTAGCAACCGCGGGACTTCATGCCCACGTAGCGGTTCTCGACGATGTCCAGGCGACCGATGCCGTTGGCACCGCCGATACGGTTAAGTTCGGCCAGTACGGTGGCGGGGGTCATTTCGACGCCGTCGATGGCGACGATGTCACCATTGCGGTAGGTCAGCTCGATGTAGGTGGGCTGATCCGGGGCGTTTTCCGGAGACACGCTCCAGCGCCACATGTCTTCCTCGTGCTCGGTCCAGGTATCTTCCAGGACACCGCCTTCATAGGAGATGTGCAGCAGGTTGGCGTCCATCGAGTACGGCGATTTCTTCTTGCCGTGGCGCTCGATCGGAATGCCGTGCTTTTCGGCGTAGTCCATCAGCTTCTCGCGGGACAGCAGATCCCACTCACGCCAGGGTGCAATGACCTTTACGCCTGGTTTGAGCGCATAGGCGCCCAGCTCGAAGCGCACCTGGTCGTTACCCTTGCCGGTGGCACCGTGGGAAATGGCATCGGCGCCGGTTTCGTTGGCAATTTCGATCAGACGCTTGGCGATCAGCGGACGGGCGATGGACGTACCCAGCAGGTACTCGCCTTCGTAGACGGTGTTGGCGCGGAACATCGGGAAAACGAAATCACGCACGAATTCTTCGCGCAGGTCATCGATGTAGATTTCTTTCACGCCCATCGCCTGAGCCTTGGCGCGGGCCGGTTCGACCTCTTCGCCCTGCCCCAGGTCAGCGGTGAAAGTCACCACTTCGCAGTTGTAGGTATCCTGCAGCCACTTGAGAATCACCGAAGTATCAAGGCCGCCGGAATACGCCAGTACGACCTTTTTTACGTCCGCCATGCCATCACTCCACGGGGTTGTACGGAAAGCGGTTGATTCTACCGGCCCCATTGAAATATTTACAATGGGGCGACAGCTTGTGACGACAAAGCGACAGGAACAGTCAAGACCGCGACCAGCGGTCGCATTCAGACAGCTTTACCCGTGCGCGGGCCAGCCACGGCAGCAGCCGGGGTCGCTGGGGCGGTGGCGGGAGGCGTCGCTGGCGGTTGGCCAGCGGGCTTGTCGGTGGGGGCTTCCACGGGTTTTTCCACCGGCGCGACGCGATCCAGCTGGATGCTCACCCGGCGGTTGCGCGCCCGGTTGGCGGCACTGTTGTTGCGCGCGAGCGGGTATCGCTCGCCGTGGAAGCGCACGGTGATCTGCTCCTGTGGCACACCATGGGCCTTGAGGTAATCGGCGACCGCCAGGGCCCGGCGCCTCGACGTGTCGCGGTTGGTCAGCCGATTGCCGCTGTTGTCGGAATGGCCATCGAGCTCGATGTGATTCACCGAAGGGTCGGCCTTGAGGTAATCGAGGATCACATCCAGTCGCGCCCTGGCAGCACTGTCCAGCTCGATCCCACGGGGGAAGCTCACCTGCGTCTGGCGAATCTGGTCGAAGTTCATCGGCAGCAATTTGCTGGCGCACACCTGGTAGTCGCTGTAAGCCTTGGCGAAACTCACAGGCAGCACACGCACTTCCATGGGCCTGCCAGCTTCGCCCGTGTAGTTGCGCACCACCGTGCTGCGACCATCGAGCAGGCCATTGATCAGTCGGCTGGCCTGGCCCTGGGACGAGGTGAACAACACCCCCGTGCGGCCCATGCGCACTGAGCCGAGATTGATATCACCGCGACCTGGTTGCCAAGGCGCCGCTGCCGCCAGCAAAGTCGCACCGCCGGCTCCCAGTGCGTTGGTGTCCGAACGCAATTGGAAGATCGGCTGCTCACCGGCCCGACGCACGAACTCACCACTACCGAAACCGTCGATCGGCTGGACAAGGCGGCACTCGAACTGATCCCCTTCGACGTTCCAGGTAACGTTCTCCACGCGAGTCTGGAAGGTCAATGCCCCGGCCGGCAGGCTGGCAAACAGGATGAACAGGGCTAGGTAACGCTGGCGCACGGGCGGCTCCATTGATTCTGACGGCTTACCTGCAAGCTATCGGACGCTGGCAGGAAAACTTGATAGCCGTGCTCGAACGAGGGTTTTCCGGTAGCATTGGCACACGAGTTCGACCCGCCTGGAATCCCCAATGTCCGATCGCCTGACCCTCCTGCGCCCCGACGACTGGCACATCCATCTGCGCGATGGTGCCGTCCTGCCCCACACCGTTGGCGACGTGGCGCGCACCTTCGCCCGCGCCATCATCATGCCCAATCTCGTCCCACCGGTCCGCACTGCCACCGAGGCCGGAGCGTATCGTGAGCGCATCCTGGCCGCACGTCCGGCCGGCAGCCGATTCGAGCCTTTGATGGTGCTGTACCTCACCGACCGAACCAGCGCCGAGGACATCCGCGCGGCCAAGGCCAGCGGATTCGTGTATGCCGCCAAAATGTACCCGGCCGGCGCCACGACCAACTCCGACTCGGGGGTGACCAGCCTGGACAACATCACACCAGCGCTCGAAGCCCTGGCCGAGACCGGCATGCCGCTGCTGGTGCACGGAGAGGTGACCCGCCCCGAGGTCGATGTGTTCGACCGTGAGAAGCGCTTCATCGACGAGCACCTGGTTCGCCTGGTCGAGCGTTTCCCGACTCTGAAAGTGGTGTTCGAGCACATCACCACCGCCGATGCCGCGCAGTTCGTCCTGCAGGCCCCGGCCAACGTCGGCGCGACCATCACTGCCCAGCATTTGCTGTACAACCGCAACCACATGCTGGTGGGCGGTATCCGTCCGCACTTCTATTGCCTGCCGATCCTCAAGCGCAACACCCACCAGGTGGCCTTGCTGGATGCGGCCACCAGCGGCAACAGCAAGTTCTTCCTGGGGACCGACTCGGCACCGCACGCCCGTCATGCCAAGGAAGCCGCCTGCGGTTGCGCCGGCTGCTACACCGCCTATGCCGCCATCGAGCTGTATGCCGAGGCGTTCGAGCAACGTAATGCGCTGGACAAGCTCGAAGGCTTCGCCAGCCTCCACGGCCCGGCCTTCTATGGCCTGCCGGCGAACACCGACACCATTACCCTGGTACGCGAGGAGTGGACTGCCCCGGACAGCCTGCCACTGGGCGACAATACCGTGATCCCCCTGCGCGCAGGCGAGAAGCTGCGCTGGCGTCTGCTGGAGGGTCAGGCGTGAGCGAAGCGTTCTACGAAGAAGACCAGGAAGGTCAAGGCAGCGGCGCTCGCCATCCGATGGCCGAGCGTTTCCGCGGTTACCTGCCCGTCGTGGTGGACGTTGAAACCGGCGGTTTCAATAGTGCGACCGATGCCTTGCTGGAAATCGCCGCAGTCACCATCGGCATGGACGAAAAGGGCTTCCTGTTCCCGGAGCACACCTACTTCTATCGGGTCGAGCCTTTCGAAGGGGCCAACATCGAGCCGGCAGCCCTGGAATTCACTGGCATCAAGCTGGACCATCCGCTGCGCATGGCGGTGAGCGAGGAAACGGCGCTCACCGACATCTTCCGCGGCGTGCGCAAGGCGTTGAAGGCCAATGGCTGCAAACGGGCTATCCTGGTCGGGCACAACAGCAGCTTCGACCTGAACTTCCTTAATGCCGCGGTGGCGCGCACCGACCTCAAGCGCAATCCGTTCCACCCATTCTCCAGCTTCGACACGGCCACTCTGGCGGGCCTGGCCTACGGCCAGACCGTACTCGCACGGGCCTGCCAGAGCGCCGACATCGACTTCGACGGCCGCGAGGCCCACTCGGCCCGCTACGATACGGAGAAGACCGCCGAGCTGTTCTGCGGCATCGTCAACCGCTGGAAGGAAATGGGCGGCTGGCGCGACTTCAACGATTGAGCTCAAATCCGACGCATAAAAAAACCGGCCACGAAGGCCGGTTTTTTTATGCGCTTGGCAATTACAGCTTGCCAGCGTTCTCGCTCAGGTAAGCAGCAACGCCCTCTGGCGAAGCGGTCATGCCTTTGTCGCCTTTCTTCCAGTTGGCCGGGCACACTTCGCCGTGCTCTTCGTGGAACTGCAGAGCATCGACCAGGCGCAGCAATTCGTCCATGTTACGGCCCAGAGGCAGGTCGTTGACGATCTGCGAACGGACAACGCCGTTCTTGTCGATCAGGAAGGCGCCACGGAAGGCCACGCCGCCTTCGGATTCGACGTCGTAAGCCTTGCAGATGTCGTGGGCGATGTCAGCTGCCAGGGTGTACTTGACCTGGCCGATGCCGCCTTTGTCGACTGGGGTGTTACGCCAGGCGTTGTGGGTGAAGTGCGAGTCGATCGACACGCCGATCACTTCCACGCCGCGCGCCTGGAAGTCAGGGATGCGGTGGTCCAGGGCGATCAGCTCGGACGGGCAGACAAAGGTGAAGTCCAGCGGGTAGAAGAATACCAGGCCGTACTTGCCTTTGATGGCCGAAGCCAGGTTGAAGCTGTCGACGATCTCGCCGTTGCCCAGCACAGCTGGAACGGTGAAGTCAGGGGCTTGTTTACCAACGAGTACGCTCATTCGTGATCTCCTGAGGGTGGTGAAATACCGATGCCTGGGTGGGCGGGCCGCCCGGCATCCAGCAAAGGTCGCCCATCATACACGGCTTCTGGTGACAGGCCGAATCCAACCACCGGTCGCTCTAGACGGACGCTTACCGAAAGTTCTTTGACACGCATTCTCATTACCATTAAGCTCCACCCCATCGAGCCTAACCAGCGATGGTCTCCCCTATGTATGTGTGTCTTTGTGTCGGCGTCACCGACGGACAGATCCGCGATGCGATCTATGAAGGATGCTGCAGCTACAAGGAAGTCCGAGCCGCCACCAACGTGGCCAGCCAGTGCGGCAAATGCGCCTGCCTTGCCAAGCAGGTCGTTCGCGAGACGTTGACTGAACTTCAGGCCACCCAGCACGCTGCCCTGCCCTACCCTGTTGAATTCAACGCGGCCTGAACACACCCAATCAAGAAGAACCGGACCCAGCGTCCGGTTTTTTTATGCCCAGAATTCAAGAAGTTAGCGTCCTAACGCGGTTCACAAACATTCTTATTTCTATTAATTTTCACTTACTATTCAATTACTTAGGTTTGACAGAGGCCGTTGGCGGGATCAGACTTCTTGTATTGACACACTTCAACAAGGGCAGGAACCCGACATGAAAGGCGACGTAAGCGTCATCCAGCATCTCAACAAGATCCTCGGAAACGAGCTGGTCGCAATCAACCAGTACTTCCTGCACGCACGTATGTATGAAGACTGGGGCCTGAACAAACTCGGCAAGCACGAGTACAAGGAGTCCATCGATGAGATGAAGCACGCTGATAAACTGATCAAGCGTATTCTCTTCCTCGAAGGCATCCCCAACGTTCAGGACCTGGGCAAGTTGCTGATCGGCGAACACACCAAGGAAATGCTCGAATGCGATCTGAAGATCGAGCAGAAGGGCTTGGCCGACCTTAAGGCTGCGATCGCCCACTGCGAGACCGCAGGCGACTTCGGCTCTCGCGACCTGCTCGAGGATATCCTCGAGTCCGAGGAAGAACACATCGATTGGCTGGAAACCCAATTGGGTCTGATCGAAAAAATTGGTATCGAGAACTACCTGCAATCGCAGATGGGCGAAGAATAAGTTTCGCCAGCAACGAAAAAGCCCCGCCATATGCGGGGCTTTTTCATACCTGTCAAACCTTGTCAGCCCCGCCGGATTGCTCTATCGCGGGGCTGGCGGCAAGATCAGGCTTCGGAGGCCTTGGCCTTGGCGGCGGCTTCCTTGATCAAGGTTTGCAGCTCACCCTTCTCGAACATTTCGAGCATGATGTCGCTGCCGCCGACCAGCTCACCACCGACCCACAGTTGCGGGAAGGTTGGCCAGTTGGCGTACTTGGGCAGGTTGGCGCGGATTTCCGGGTTCTGCAGGATGTCGACGTAGGCAAACTTCTCGCCACAACCCATCACGGCCTGCGCAGCGCGCGCCGAGAAGCCGCACTGCGGGGCATTCGGCGAGCCTTTCATGTAAAGCAGAATGGTGTTGTTGGCGATCTGCTCTTTGATTGTTTCGATGATATCCATGAAGCACCTCGGCTGAACTTTCCGACGCAATCGTCGGCACGGTGACGCATTGTAACGGAAAGCCGAGCAGCATGCTCGGCCTTGCCGGCACCACAGCGGCCTTCACATAGGTATCGACGCCGCGCAATGCTTTGAACATCCTCCGACCTGTGGCACGCGATTCGCGACAAGGGGTTTGCCAAACCGCCGGCAAGCCGTGTACAACCCCTGTAGAAAATAAAAAACAGCAGCCCTACAAAGGGTTATGACACCCGCAGTAATAGAGCAGCTGTTTCCCCTCTTGGTTTGAGGCGACATTTAATTATAGTATTGCGCCTTCCCCTATTCCGTCCGCCTCGTGCGGCTTACGCCGCAGGTCACTCCCGTTGTCAACAAAACCATACGGTCGACCTGCAAACCGTTGCAGATAAGGTAGTCAATCATGAGCGCTAGGCACTTTCTCTCCCTGCTGGATTTCACCACCGACGAATTGCTCGGTGTGATCCGCCGAGGCATCGAGCTGAAGGATCTGCGCAAACGAGGCGTGCTGTTCGAGCCACTGAAGAATCGCGTACTGGGGATGATCTTCGAAAAATCCTCGACCCGTACCCGTGTCTCCTTCGAGGCTGGCATGATCCAACTGGGCGGCCAGGCGATCTTCCTTTCGCCGCGTGACACCCAACTGGGTCGTGGCGAGCCGATCAGCGACAGCGCCATCGTCCTGTCGAGCATGCTTGACGTGGTGATGATCCGCACCCACGCCCACAGCACCCTGACCGAATTCGCCGCTTATTCGCGCGTCCCGGTGATCAACGCCCTGTCCGACGAGTCGCACCCGTGCCAGTTGCTGGCCGACATGCAGACCTTCCTCGAGCACCGCGGCTCGATCCAGGGCAAGACCGTGGCCTGGATCGGCGATGGCTTCAATATGTGCAACTCCTATATCGAAGCCGCCCACCAATTCGACTTCCAACTGCGCATCGCCTGCCCGGAAGGCTATGAGCCCGATCCGCGCTTCCTCCAACTGGGTGGCGATCGCGTGACCATCGTCCGCGACCCCAAAGAAGCCGTGCGCGGTGCACACCTTGTGACCACCGATGTCTGGACTTCCATGGGCCAGGAGGAGGAAACTGCACGGCGCCTGGCGCATTTCGCGCCCTACCAGGTCACCCGCGAACTGCTCGACCTGGCGGCACCCGACGCCCTGTTCATGCATTGCCTGCCCGCCCACCGTGGCGAGGAAATCAGCCAGGACCTGCTCGACGACCCACGTTCGGTCGCCTGGGACCAGGCTGAAAACCGCCTGCATGCGCAGAAGGCCCTTCTGGAATTCCTTGTAGAACCGGCTTACCACCACGCATGAGTCATCCGCTACTGCTTAACCTGCGCAACCTGGCCTGTGGCTATGGCGACCAGCGCATCGTCCAGAACCTAAATCTGCACCTCAATGCAGGCGACATCGGTTGCCTGCTGGGGTCTTCAGGCTGCGGCAAGACCACCACACTGCGCGCCATCGCCGGTTTCGAGCCGGTGCATGAGGGCGAGATCCAGCTGGCCGGCGAGGTCATCTCCCGCGCAGGCTTCACCCTGGCGCCGGAGAAACGCCGCATTGGCATGGTGTTTCAGGACTATGCACTGTTCCCCCATTTGACCGTCGCGCAGAACATCGCCTTCGGTATCGGGAAGCATCCCCGTCAGGGCGAGGTGGTCGACGAAATGCTGGAGCTGGTCAAGCTCAGCGGCCTGGGTAGTCGTTACCCCCACGAGCTGTCCGGCGGCCAGCAGCAGCGGGTCGCCCTAGCCCGGGCTTTGGCGCCGGAACCCCAGTTGTTGCTGCTTGACGAGCCCTTCTCCAACCTGGACGTGGAGCTGCGCCGGCGTCTGAGCCATGAGGTGCGCGATATCCTCAAGAGCCGCGGCACCAGCGCCATCCTGGTTACCCACGATCAGGAGGAAGCCTTCGCCGTGAGCGATCACGTGGGCGTGTTCAAAGAAGGCCGCCTGGAGCAGTGGGATACCCCTTACAACCTCTATCACGAACCGCAGACGCCGTTCGTCGCCAGCTTCATCGGCCAGGGCTACTTCATCCGTGGCCAGATGAGCAGCCATGATGCGGTCAATACCGAACTGGGTGAGTTGCGCGGCAATCGTGCCTACACCATGGCGCTGGGCAGCTCGGTGGACGTGCTGTTGCGTCCGGATGACATCATCCACGCGCCGGACAGCGATTTGCGGGCAACCATCATCGGCAAAAGCTTCCTCGGCGCGTCGACGCTGTATCGCCTGCAGCTGCCCACCGGTAGCCAGCTCGAGGCGATCTTCCCGAGCCATATCGACCATCAGGTCGGTCAGGATGTCGGCATCAGCGTGGCAGCAGATCACCTGGTACTTTTCCCGGTACCAGGCAGCGTGGCGGCGCAGTTGCCACGTCAGGAGAACGGGGTTCGCCGCTACAGCTCGGCAACCTGAGCCACCCGACAAGGGCCGCTGGGCGGCCCATTCCTGATTGTCCGGAGCACCTGCTTCCCTCCATCCAATCCGCTAGGGTTCAGCCTCGCCCGATCCCGGCGAACTTCCCTTGGGTGTGCTCGGCCAGCACCGCCGCCGCCAGCTCCACCTCAAGCCCGCGTCGCCCGGCGCTCACATGGATGCTCTCGAACTGCTGCGCAGAATCGTCGATGAAGGTACGCAGGCGCTTCTTCTGGCCCAGCGGGCTGATCCCACCCACCAGGTAGCCCGTGACACGCTGCGCCGCCACCGGGTCGGCCATCTCACACTTCTTCACCCCTGCCGCATGGGCCAACGCCTTCAAATCCAGCGTGCCTCCCACGGGCACCACTGCCACCAGCAATTCACCTTTTTCACTGCTGGCCAACAGGGTCTTGAACACCCGCTGCGGGTCGAGCCCTAGCTTCTCTGCGGCCTCCAAGCCGTAGGAGGCCGCCTTGGGGTCATGTTCGTAGCTGTGCACGCGGTGTTCGGCACGCGCCTTCTTCAAAAGATCGAGGGCGGGGGTCATGTACGGCTCCAGTCGATGGCAAGTCGCCGGCTACTTTAGGGCAAATCCCACAGAGCGACCAGCGAACCGAGCTCCACCGTGTCTGGCTCGCGGATTCACGCTTGATACAGGCAGTCAGATTGTGAATGACGGTTCACTTTCGACCTTTGACATCAGCGTTTCTTGTCTATATTTTTTCGTTTTTGAATAAATGGCGCCCTTTAAAGGTGCGTTTCCTACATTCGCCCGGGGTTTATGGGGATAGACACCGAGCCTTTTGTCGAGCGCCCAGTGCCTCACAACAACAAGAAACGAGGTTTCACATGACGACTGCTCTACGACAACCCACCCTTTCAAGCCAATGCCTGGCCGAGTTCCTCGGCACCGCCTTGCTCATCTTCTTCGGTACCGGTTGCGTCGCCGCTCTCAAGGTCGCGGGTGCCAGTTTCGGCCTCTGGGAGATCAGCATCATCTGGGGCATTGGCGTCAGCATGGCGATCTACCTCACCGCCGGCATTTCAGGGGCTCACTTGAACCCCGCCGTGAGCATTGCCTTGAGCCTGTTCGCCGATTTCGACAAGCGCAAACTGCCCTTCTACATCCTCGCCCAAGTCTGTGGCGCCTTCTGTGCCGCAGCGCTGGTCTACACGCTGTACAGCAACCTGTTCTTCGAATTCGAACAGACCCACGCGATGGTTCGTGGCAGCCAGGCCAGTCTGGAGCTGGCCTCGGTGTTCTCCACCTATCCACACCCGTCTCTGTCCATTGCCCAGGCCGTAGTGGTCGAAGTAGTGATTACCGCCATTCTCATGGCCGTGATCATGGCGCTGACCGACGACAACAACGGCTTGCCCCGAGGCGCCATGGCACCGCTCTTGATTGGCTTGCTGATCGCAGTGATCGGCAGTGCCATGGGCCCGCTCACCGGCTTTGCCATGAATCCGGCTCGGGATTTCGGGCCCAAGCTGATGACCTTCCTGGCTGGCTGGGGCCAAATCGCCTTCACCGGCGGGCGTGACATCCCCTACTTTTTGGTTCCGGTGTTCGCACCGATCCTAGGCGCCTGCCTGGGCGCCGCCCTGTACCGGGGCCTGATCGCCCGCAATTTGCCGACGGTGCAACCCGCGAACCTACAAACAGACGATAATCCTCAGGGCAAGACCCAGGTCTCCTGATGCCGCCGCCGGGCCAATTGCCCGACCAGCCCTGACTTCCCCCAATTTTGTGCAAGGCCACCGACATGACAGATACCCAGGACAAGAACTACATCATCGCCCTGGACCAGGGCACCACCAGTTCGCGGGCCATCATCTTCGACCGCGACGCTAACGTGGTCGGCACCTCGCAGCGCGAGTTCGCCCAGCACTATCCCCAGGCTGGCTGGGTCGAGCACGACCCGATGGAAATCTTCGCCACCCAGAGCGCGACCATGGTCGAGGCGCTGGCCCAGGCTGGCATCAGCCATGCCCAGGTGGCCGCGCTGGGCATCACCAACCAGCGTGAAACCACTGTGGTCTGGGACAAGGAAACCGGCCGCCCCGTGTACAACGCCATCGTCTGGCAGTGCCGGCGCAGCACCGAGATCTGCGAGCAGCTCAAACGCGAAGGCCATGAGGCGTACATCCGCGAAACCACCGGGCTGGTCACCGACCCCTATTTCTCCGGCACCAAGCTCAAATGGATCCTCGACAACGTCGAAGGTGTCCGTGAGCGTGCCGAACGGGGCGAACTGCTGTTCGGCACCATCGATACCTGGCTGATCTGGAAATTCTCGGGCGGCAAGGTCCATGTCACCGATTACACCAACGCCTCGCGCACCCTGATGTTCAACATCCATACCCTGCAATGGGACGACCAACTGCTGCAGATCCTGGGTATTCCTCGCCAGATGCTGCCCCAGGTACGCCCATCGTCCGAGGTCTATGGTCACACCAAAAGCGGCATCGCCATTGCCGGTATCGCCGGCGACCAGCAATCGGCGCTGTTCGGCCAGATGTGCGTCGAGCCCGGTCAGGCCAAGAACACCTACGGCACGGGCTGCTTCCTGCTGATGAATACCGGCAAGCAGGCGGTGAAGTCGTCCCACGGCCTACTCACCACCATCGCCTGCGGCCCGCGGGGGGAAGTGGCCTATGCCCTGGAAGGCGCGGTGTTCAACGGCGGCTCCACCGTGCAGTGGCTGCGCGACGAGCTGAAGATCGTCAACGATGCCTATGACACCGAATACTTCGCCAGCAAGGTCAAGGACAGCAATGGCGTCTATCTGGTACCCGCCTTCACCGGCCTCGGCGCCCCCTATTGGGACCCCTATGCCCGTGGCGCGCTGTTCGGGCTGACCCGCGGTGTCAAGGTCGATCACATCATCCGGGCAGCCCTGGAATCGATCGCCTTCCAGACCCGCGACGTGCTCGATGCCATGCAGCAAGATTGCGGCCAGCGCCTGAGCGAACTGCGCGTCGATGGGGGCGCAGTGGCTAATAACTTCCTCATGCAGTTCCAGGCCGATATCCTCGGCACCTGCGTCGAACGACCGAAAATGCGCGAAACCACAGCCCTGGGCGCAGCCTACCTGGCAGGCCTGGCCTGTGGTTTCTGGAGCGGACTGGACGAACTGCGGGACAAGGCCATCATCGAGCGCGAGTTCAGCCCACAACTGGAAGAAGCGCAGAAAGAAAAGCTCTACAAAGGCTGGCAAAAGGCTGTGGAGCGCACCCGCGACTGGGAAGAGTAGGCTGCAAGCTGCAAGCTGCAAGCTGCAAGCTGCAAGCTGCAAGCTGCAAGCCAAGCATAGGCACGTCGGCCAACCGAACGCTGCTTTTTCTTATGGCTTGTAACTTGTAGCTTGTAGCTTATAGCCGCCTTTGGTTTCATTGCAGAATTTGTCCGGCAGCCCCAAAGGACCGCCCATGAATCTGCCTCCCCGCCAACAACAAATCCTCGAACTGGTGCGCGAGCGCGGTTACGTCAGCATCGAAGAAATGGCGCAGCTGTTCGTCGTCACCCCACAAACCATCCGCCGTGACATCAACCAGCTCGCCGAGGGCAACCTGCTGCGACGCTACCACGGCGGCGCAGCCTACGATTCGAGCATCGAGAACACCGCCTACGCCATGCGTGCAGACCAGATGCGCGATGAGAAGCAACGCATCGCCGAAGCCGTGGCCCGGCAGATTCCCGATCATGCCTCACTGTTCATCAATATCGGCACGACCACCGAGTCGATCGCCCGCGCCCTGCTCAATCACAACCATCTCAAGGTCATCACCAACAACCTGCATGTGGCCGCGATACTCGGCGCCAAGGACGATTTCGAAGTCCTGGTGGCTGGCGGCACCGTGCGCCGCGACGGCGGGGTCGTGGGCCAGGCAAGCGTCGACTTCATCAACCAGTTCAAGGTCGACTTCGCCCTGGTCGGCATCAGTGGCATCGACGAAGACGGCAGCCTGCTCGATTTCGACTATCAGGAAGTACGGGTTTCCCAGGCGATCATCAACAATGCCCGTCAGGTCATCCTGGCTGCCGACTCGAGCAAGTTCGGCCGCAATGCCATGGTTCGCCTGGGTTCGATCAGCCTGGTCGACTGCCTGGTGACCGACCAGCCCCCAACCCCCGCCCTCACCCAATTGCTCAACCAGCACAAGATTCGCCTAGAAGTCGTCTGATCCGGGCGTCGGAATCCAGCAGATCCTGGGCTGCCTTGCAGCCCATTACAGGTCAGGTCCTCACCGGCCCACCCCCAGTGCTCGCATGCGCCGAATACGGCGCGTTCTATGTTCGCTATCGTTCATTTTCTTGTTCTCTGATCAGTTTTTTCTATAGAGACTGACTGGATAACGGCTATTCGTTGCGCTAATATTTTCGAAAATGAACATCAATGTTCACTTTCGATGTGAACTGCGCCCCCAGGAGGCCTTGCCGTGTCCCAGCCCGCTTCGTCCCAGCCGCCCCTCGCCGATTGTTACGACCTCGCTGTGATCGGGGGAGGCATCAATGGCGTGGGCATCGCCGCCGACGCAGCGGGACGCGGCCTGAAGGTGTTCCTTTGCGAAAAAGACGACCTGGCCAGCCATACGTCCTCGGCCAGTAGCAAGTTGATTCATGGCGGCCTGCGCTACTTGGAGCACTATGAGTTCCGTCTGGTCCGTGAGGCCCTGGCAGAGCGCGAGGTGTTGCTGGCCAAGGCACCGCATATCGTCAAACCCATGCGTTTCGTCCTGCCCCACCGCCCACACCTGCGCCCAGCCTGGATGATCCGCGCGGGCCTGTTCCTCTACGATCACCTGGGCAAGCGCAAGCGCCTGGGGGCCTCTCGCAGCCTGCGCTTCGGTGCTGGCAATCCGCTCAAGCCCGTCATTACCCGAGGTTTCGAGTACGCCGATTGCGCCGTGGACGACGCGCGTTTGGTGGTGCTCAATGCCATGGCTGCCCGTGAAAAAGGCGCGCACATTCATACCCATACCCGCTGCCTGCGCGCAGAGCGCGTCGATGGGGTGTGGGAGGTGGCACTGCAACAGGCCGACGGCAGCCAGCGCACCATCCGCGCCCGCGCCTTGGTCAACGCCGCCGGGCCTTGGGTAGCCAGCTTCATCAAGGACGATCTCAAGCTCGACGCGCCTTACGGCATCCGCCTGATCCAGGGCAGCCACATCATCGTTCCGCGTCTGTACGAAGGCGAACACGCCTACATCCTGCAGAACGAAGACCAACGCATCGTCTTCGCCATCCCGTACCTGGATCGCTTCACCCTGATCGGCACTACCGACCGTGAGTACAGCGCCGACCCAGCCAAGGTAGCCATCACCGAGATGGAAACCGACTACTTGCTCAAGATCGTCAACGAGCATTTCAACCATCAGCTCAGCCGCGCCGATATCCTGCACACCTATTCCGGGGTACGCCCGCTGTGCAACGACGAATCCGACAATCCGTCGGCCGTCACCCGCGACTACACCTTGGCGCTGTCGGCCAGCGACGGCCAGGCACCTCTGCTGTCGGTCTTTGGCGGCAAGCTCACCACGTACCGTAAGCTGGCCGAATCGGCCATGGGCGAACTCAAGCCATTCTTCACCCAGATGCGTGATAGCTGGACGGCCACCGCCCCACTCCCAGGCGGTGAAAACATGACGACGGTTCAGGCGCTGGTCGATGCGGTATTGGCCCGCCACGGCTGGCTGCCGGTGGATATCGCCAAGCGTTGGGCAGTGACCTATGGCAGCCGGGTATGGCGCCTGATCGAAGGCGTGAGTGGGCCCGAGGAACTGGGCCAACCAATCGGTGGCGGCTTGTTCAGCCGTGAAGTGGACTATTTGATCGCCCAGGAATGGGCGGTGCAAGCCGATGACATCCTCTGGCGCCGGACCAAGCTGGGGCTGTTCACCAGCCCGGCTGAAAAGCAGGCACTGGCCGATTACCTGCACCGCGCCCACTCCAACCGAGCCGCCGAGCAGGCAGCCTGACCCTCAATCAAGCCCCCTGGCATGGCGCCCGCGCAGCCAGGGGGCTGACAGCCAGCCTATGGCTTGGCGCGCATGTAGACCTCCCGGGCCAGCGCCTTCACCAGCTCACGTTCGGCCCGGTTGAACTCATCAGCCATCTCCTTCAGCCGTCTTGCGTATTCCCCTTCTGTGATCTGGTCCGCAGCCAGCTTATCGTCGAGCGAATCCAGCTCTCCCCAAGACGCCTGATGCACCGCCTCGAAGCGCTGCGCGTAGTGTTCCCTGACGTAGTGCGCCCAGAACGGGCGTTGAGCGAGCGAGTCGATTAAGGCGTCATCATTTTCCAGCGAAAGCACCCGCGCTTGAGCGATTTCCACGTCGTGCTTGGTAAGCCTGGAAAAACGCCCGAAATGCATCCAGTCCTTCTGCAGCGGCAGACCGATCCATTCATAGAGCGCGACCCGGTAAGCCAGCTCCGTCTCAACCGGATCCACCACACCCGTCTCTTGCCCCAGGGCAAGTTGCATTTCCCGTTCAGACTCCAGCCGGGCGACGTGCTCCTTGGCGATCCGGTCGATCTCATCCAGTCGGAACAATGGACGTGCCAGGCCAAGCAAGGTGCTTTCCACCTGATCCTTCGCAACGCCGAGAATGGCCTGTTCGGCAAGCACGGCCTCTTCGGCGTGACGCAGCGTCAGCAACAATCTGTCATCACAGCCGCGGGGACCATCCATCATCATGAACAGCCGCTGGCGCAAGGGCTCACGCTCGGCACACGCTTGCAGCAATGACCAGATGCGGGCGCGAAAGCGCTGCGGATTCCTCGTGAAATCCCGCGAGCTGGCAAAGTCAGCCAGAAACTGGAACAACGATGCCGAACCAGGCTCCTCCTGCAACGTCTCCCAGAGTGCCTGCCTGCGCAGGCTCTGTTCATCCGCTCCCTCATCCAGCCACCGCGCGCGCAGCGAAGCGTCGACGACAGCATGCTGGTAACCGGGATTCTCCTGGACATCCTCGCCCGCGATCGCCCTCACCGGCGCCAACGACACATCGCCCGAGCTGGAGGACCCTTCGCTGCCGCTGTGCGAGGGCGGATTATCGTGCAGCAGCACCCGCTCGAGTCGGTGGCGAAGCCTGTGGTTGTCACGCTGCAGCAACTGAATACGATTGCTGCGCAAATCCACCAGTGCAGCCAGTGGGAGTCGCTCCGGCAACGCCATCAACCCCGTCGCCCGCAAGCGCATCTCGCGCAGGTGGCGCAGGTGGCTCAGGTCCGGCGCGCGGCCGAGTTCGCCATTATGGCTGAGGTTGAGATGCTGAAGGCGCACCAGGCCGCGCAGACAGTGTTCCCCGGCTTCATCCATGACGATGTGATTACGCGACAGATCGAGCCACCTGAGCTGCCCAAGGTATTCCAGGCCCTGAGGCACGCGGCCAAGGCGGTTGCCCCTCAGATCGAGCTCACGCACATTGGCGAAGCGGTGCAGAAAATCCGCCTCGATGTCGGACAGTTCCATGTTGCGCAGAACCAGCCGCTCGACGTGATCGAACCTCACCCCTTCAGGCAAGGTCGGTAGCCCGCCGACCCGCTCTCCGTCGATCACCAGGACGTAGGAGCCATCTTCATTGACGATCTTGCGTCGCCAGCTACGCCTGATCTGGTCGGCGACCCGACGACGACGCAGACGAGTGAACAGCCCGCTGGCCTCGTTGCGCCAAGCCTCCAGCCCCGTGCGCAACTGCTCCAGATGCAGCGACAACATCGAAAAGTGCTCGTACAACCCCAAATGACGGGTGCGCAGCTCACGAATGTAGGCATCGAGCTGCAGGGCGCTCAACGTCGGGAAAATCCGATGGATGCCTCGCACGATGGCCGATCCATCGACAGCCCCTCTTCCGCTGAGTGCATACCCCGCCTGCCCATCGCCGAAGCGCAGCGGGGCACGTAGGGCCTTCGCATCGCCCATACCAAGGCACTTGGCAACCCGATCACGCGACTCGCTGGCATACGCTGCCAAGCGATTTTCCAGGGCGTCGACCTGCTTTCCCGCAATACCCAACGTACGTTTTTGCCCGTCGCTCAACAGGCCGAACAACAACGACATCAAATCCTGCTCGCCTTTGTGCCCCTGGAGCGCGTATCGATTACCTGAACGGATGATCGACCTCCGCCTGGCAGCCTGCGCCTTGCCCTGTTTGGCCAGCAGCGGTCCCTCGATCGAGCCTTCGCGAATCTCGATCCGCAAATCCGCAGGCCAGGGCGCCAGCAACTCGATCAACTCAAGCGCCAGACGCTGGGTGTCGGCATTGGTCGCCCTGAACAGGCGCAGCCCGGCGCAGGCGCGGTCGAGACGGCTCTCGCGCAGATACCATCGAGCACGTTCGGCCAATGCCAACGGCACTCGCTCGCTGCTCTCCAGGCGGGTGATTTCGGCGCCAGTGGCCTGGGCACAGATTTCCCGCGCACAACGAAGCGACAACCCCGGAAAATCCCGCAGCAATTTGCTTTGCGCTGGACCGGCCATGGGTTCGCGCTCCTTGAACAGCGCCTCGAGCTCAGCGCCCCCCAGATGAGCATGCTGCTGATGCAGTTGATGACGCTCCAGCGCATCGAGCAATCGCGCAGGCGCCCCCTGGTTTTCGAGGTGCAATCGGCGTATCTGCGCCTCGCTGTAACCGGTCGCCTGCAACAAATGCTTTGCCGTTTCATCGGAAAGGTCAGACAAGCGCCCGCTCAGCCGCCGAACCAAGGTACCGGCACCGCTCCAGGTCCGCGGCTGCTCGAATTCGTGGCGCCAGCCCCCTGCTCCGTTGTCTTCTATACGCGGCGTGTACATATCAGCACGCGTGGGATGACGCAGGCGCCCGCCACGCTCGGTCTGCAGCCGGTAGAGCTGATTGTCGTCATGCAGCAACCATTGTTCTTGCGGGGTTTGAGCATTGTGGCTGGCGGGGTCTAGCCGGTAACCCTCGAGCGAGCCGTCGAACAGCTTCACCTTGCCCTGACGGGTGCGAACCAGGCTGAGCTTATCGACGAATGCCACTGGCTTGAGCGCTTTTACCGCCACCGATACCCCTTTAGCCAGCAGCGCTCCAGCGACCATGCTCTCGGCCACCCCAAACACATGGGCGATAGCTCCCTGACGATCGCCCAGGTTCCAATCCTCGTAACCTTCATAGAACTCGCTGGCGATCTGCACCAGGGCCACAGGCAGCAATGCCTCCCCCAATACCGGAACGAACAGCGAAGCGATATTGAGTACATTCAGGCCCAAGGACTCGTAACCGCTTAGCCGTTCGTTACGATCGTTTTCGTCTTCCTGACCTGTCGGCACAGCGAGCACACGTGCATCGTCGA
This sequence comes from Pseudomonas guariconensis, assembly GCF_900102675.1. Lineage (GTDB taxonomy): Bacteria > Pseudomonadota > Gammaproteobacteria > Pseudomonadales > Pseudomonadaceae > Aquipseudomonas > Aquipseudomonas guariconensis. The sequence continues at coordinate 232,739 of NZ_FMYX01000006.1, read as the reverse complement.
AAATCTTGTCTATCTGCGAGTCAGCCAGAAAGACTCTCAACCGCTCTCCTATCGATTTGTCCTTTTTTGCAATGATCGGCTTATGTCCGCCGGTCAATGTCGCCAACCGTTCGTGCGTCCAGCCCTTGGACTGCTCGGCCAGACGGGTGAAGAACTTGACGCGGTCGGCCTCGCTGACGAATCGGGCAAAAAACTGCCGATAACGACGGCTGACCAAACGCCTGGCCAGCCCGTCGTAGACTGCCTGCCAGGAATCAAAACGCTTCACCGGACAATCCGGATCATTGGGCACCCAGACGATCACACCTTGCAACGCCCCACCATCAGCCGCACTGGCCGCTGCGCAGACCACGCCATGAACGGGTACGCCCAATATATACAGGTGCCGAAGCTCCACGTTGGACGAGGTTGCCGGCACGATTGACGGAAACGCCATCAAGGCCAGCATGCACTGGAAGCTGTCCTCATCCAGCTCGCCCTTGAGCTGCGCCGAGCGCACGGCGACCTCAAGGTGCGCCTGCTGGTTCTCCTGGAACAGGCGATACACGGCCTCAGCGCCGTCTTTGGGTTTGAGAACCGCCTTGAGTTTTTCCTGGTACTTCGCGCCGATGTCCAGCTCTCGGCAGCGCCCGGCAAAGGCATGAAACCCCAAGGCCATCCGCTTACCCGAACGCGTGCGCAGATACCCTTTGCGAGTGTCGGAAGGCCGGGTCTCGACCAGATGAAAGTTGTGCAGCGCAGCGGCCAATAGGCTTTGTGTCGATGATGGAACGAACTGGCGCGTCGAAAGTATTAAAGCAAAGGACGGCATGACCGGACGCCGCCAGATACACACCTGGCTGTGCCTGACGTCAGGAGCCGCTTCACCCAGTTGCACCAGCTTTTCACGTAAAAGCGGCTCGGCGAACGCCTCGATCGAAGGAATCTGCGCCAGCACCGGGCGCAAGGCGGCTACCGCACGCTCTTGCCTGAGCAATGCCTTGTGAAACGCACGCAGGCGATCGATACAGTGCAGGTGGCCGTCCTCACGGCGCAACCAGCTTGGCATCTGTTGCGCGAACAAGGTGTCGATGGAATCGTCAGATGGAGCGGAATCAGGCATGTGCAATCTCGAGCAGTTGAAAAGCTCGATCTCATCAATTGCTTGCCCCGGTGGCGCAGTACCGGAGTACTACCCAGGCCCCTCATTCGGATTTCCGAACACGCAGAGGGTATTCATTCGGAAATCCGCACGTCTGCTCTGGCAAAAAACGGTAAAAAAAAGCCTCAAAACCAGTAATTTCGCGGCGATATGATCGACAGCAGGGCTTGGCACGACTCATGCTCTACACTTGGTAGCCGAATGCACCACGTTTGCTGCTGTATTCGTGGAACGAAGAGTCCGCCAACGGCTCCATAAAAAAAACAAACACGTCGAGGAAAATTTGATGCGCATCGTTCGTCAATTGCTGGGCGCCGCCATCGCGGCCGCTGTCATCGCATCGCCTGTCATGGCCGAAGAACTGACCGGCACCCTGAAGAAGATCAAGGATTCGGGCACCATCACCCTGGGCCACCGCGACTCCTCCATTCCATTTTCCTACCTGGCCGGCAAGCCAGAGCCTGTGGGCTATTCCCACGACATCCAGCTGGCCGTCGTCGACGCGCTGAAAAAGCAACTGGGTACGGACATCAAGGTCCGCTACAACCTGGTCACCTCCCAGACCCGCATCCCGCTGGTGCAGAACGGCACCGTGGACCTTGAATGCGGCTCCACCACCAACAACGTCGAGCGCCAGCAGCAGGTCGGCTTCTCGGTCGGCATCTTCGAAGTCGGCACCCGCCTGCTGACCAAGGTCAAGGACGGTCAGCCAGCCTACAAGGACTTCCCGGACCTGGCCGGCAAGAACGTGGTGACCACCGCCGGTACCACCTCCGAACGCATCCTCAAGGCGATGAACGCCGACAAGCAGATGAAGATGAACGTGATCTCCGCAAAAGACCACGGCGAAGCCTTCAACATGCTCGAAAGCGGCCGCGCCGTGGCCTTCATGATGGACGACGCCCTGCTCGCCGGCGAAATGGCCAAGGCGCGCAAGCCTGCCGACTGGGTCATCACCGGCACCCCGCAGTCCTACGAGATCTACGGCTGCATGGTGCGCAAGGGTGACGACGCCTTCAAGAAAGCGGTCGATGACGCCATCGTGGCGTACTTCAAGTCTGGCGCGGTCAACAAGAGCTACGAGAAGTGGTTCCAGCAGCCGATTCCGCCAAAAGGCCTTAACCTGAACTTCCCGATGAGCGAAGAGCTGAAAAAGCTGATCGCCGAGCCGACCGACAAGGCGGCGGACGAGAAGAAGTCCTGATCCCCAGCCAGTGGCCTACTGCTCGACCCGAGCAGCATCAACCCGACAGGCCACTCATTAGTGTCTAACCTTTCAACCGAGGGCGCTCGCCGCCCTCGGTTGCTCGAAGGTGCCCGTGAAACAACCGTCTGAGGGGAAATCCCGATGAATTACAACTGGGACTGGGGCGTATTCTTCAAGTCCACCGGCGTGGGCAGCGAAACCTACCTGGACTGGTATATCACCGGTCTGGGCTGGACCATCGCCATTGCCGTGACCGCCTGGATCATCGCCTTGCTGCTGGGCTCGCTGCTCGGCGTGATGCGCACCGTGCCGAACCGTGTGGTATCGGGGATCGCCACCGCCTATGTGGAACTGTTCCGCAACGTGCCGCTGTTGGTGCAACTGTTCATCTGGTACTTCCTGGTACCGGACCTGCTGCCTGAAGGGCTGCAGGAGTGGTTCAAGCAAGACCTCAACCCGACCACCTCCGCCCTCATCAGCGTGGTCATCTGCCTGGGCCTGTTCACCGCCGCGCGGGTCTGCGAGCAGGTACGCACCGGCATCCAGGCCCTGCCTCGCGGTCAGGAATCGGCTGGCCGGGCGCTGGGCTTCAGCCTGCCGCAGATCTACATGAACGTGCTGCTGCCCCAGGCCTACCGGATCATCATCCCGCCGCTCACCTCGGAATTTTTGAACGTGTTCAAGAACTCCTCCGTGGCGTCGCTGATCGGCCTGATGGAACTGCTGGCCCAGACCAAGCAGACCGCCGAGTTCTCCGCGAACCTGTTCGAAGCATTCACGCTGGCCACCTTGATCTACTTCACCCTGAACATGGGGCTGATGCTGTTCATGCGTTTCATCGAGAAGAAAGTCTCGGTACCTGGCCTGATCTCCGTGGGGGGCAAGTAAATGGACATGGATTTCAGCGAAATCATCCCCGCCCTGCCGGCCCTCTGGGAAGGCATGGTGATGACCCTGCAACTGATGGTCATGGGCGTGGTCGGCGGTATCGTGCTGGGTACGATCCTGGCGCTGATGCGCCTGTCATCGAGCAAGCTGCTGTCGAATCTGGCCGGCGCCTACGTCAACTACTTCCGCTCCATCCCGCTGCTGCTGGTGATCACCTGGTTCTACCTGGCAGTCCCGTTCGTGCTGCGCTGGATCACCGGCGAGGACACCCCGGTCGGCGCCTTCACCTCCTGTGTGGTGGCGTTCATGATGTTCGAGGCCGCCTACTTCTGCGAGATCGTGCGGGCCGGCGTGCAGTCGATCTCCAAGGGCCAGATGGGCGCCGCGCAGGCACTGGGCATGACCTACGGCCAGACCATGCGCCTGATCATCCTGCCCCAGGCGTTTCGCAAGATGACCCCCCTGCTGCTGCAGCAGAGCATCATCCTGTTCCAGGACACCTCGCTGGTCTACACCGTGGGCCTGGTGGATTTCCTCAACTCGGCACGCTCCAACGGCGACATCATCGGGCGCTCCCATGAGTTCCTGATCTTCGCCGGGGTCGTGTACTTCCTCATCAGCTTCTCCGCTTCGTGGCTGGTCAAGCGCCTGCAAAAAAGGATCACCGTATGATTTCCATCAAGAACGTCAACAAGTGGTACGGGGACTTCCAGGTGCTGACCGACTGCAGCACCGAGGTCAAGAAAGGTGAAGTGGTGGTGGTCTGCGGGCCATCCGGCTCGGGCAAGTCCACGCTGATCAAGTGCGTCAATGCCCTGGAGCCCTTCCAGAAGGGTGACATCGTGGTCGACGGCACCTCCATCGCCGACCCGAAGACCAACCTGCCCAAGCTGCGTTCACGCGTCGGCATGGTGTTCCAGCACTTCGAGCTGTTCCCGCACCTGTCGATCACCGAGAACCTGACCATCGCCCAGCGCAAGGTTCTGGGCCGCAGTGAGGCCGAAGCCACCAAGAAAGGTCTGGCCCTGCTCGACCGCGTAGGCCTGGGCGCCCACGCCAAGAAGCATCCTGGCCAGCTCTCCGGCGGCCAGCAGCAGCGTGTGGCGATCGCCCGTGCGCTGTCGATGGACCCGATCGTCATGCTGTTCGACGAACCGACCTCGGCGCTGGATCCGGAAATGGTCAACGAGGTGCTGGACGTGATGGTCGAACTGGCCCATGAAGGCATGACCATGATGTGCGTGACCCACGAGATGGGCTTCGCTCGCAAGGTGGCCAACCGGGTGATCTTCATGGACAAGGGCAGCATCATCGAGGACTGCCAGAAGGAAGACTTCTTCGGCAACCCCGAAGGCCGCCACGAGCGCACCCAGCACTTCCTCAGCAAGATCCTGCAGCACTGAGTCGGCCATGCCGCTGCCCGGCGATCCGGGCAGCGGACGCTGGTCGTGACAAGGCCACTGTGATGAAATGCGACCCCTCGCTCCTTCGCCCTGCCCAGCCTGCCGTGAAATCCCGCCTGATCCGTCAATTGCTGCTACCACCCCTGATCATTTTGCTGATGGTCGGCCTGGGGATGGCCGGCTACCTGATCAGCGAGAGCAACGGCATCCGCGCCTTGAGCGAGAACGGCGAACGCCAGCTCGAGCTCCACGCACGCACCGTCGAGAGCGAGATCAGCAAATACACCTACCTGCCGAGCCTGCTGGAACTCGAAGACAGCGTCTCGAAACTGCTCACCGACCCCGATGGCGGCTACCGCCAGACCGTCAACGAATACCTCGAAGGCCTGAACCGGCGCAGCCGTAGCCGGGCCATCTTCGTCCTGGACACCACCGGTCGCGTCCAGGCCACCAGCAACTGGCGCGACGCCGACTCCTTCCTTGGCGAGGACTTGTCGTTCCGCGCCTACTTCCAGGATGCCGTGCGCGGCGAGCCTGGCCGCTTCTACGGCATCGGCAGCACCACTGGCGAAGCAGGCTACTACCTGGCCCATGGGCTGGAAGAGCACGGCAAGATCATCGGCGTGGCGGTGATCAAGGTGCGCCTGGACACCCTAGAAGAACGCTGGCAACGCGCCCGCCTGGAAGCCTTCGTCAGCGATGAGAATGGCATCATCATTCTTTCCAGCGACCCGGCCCGCCGGCTCAAGTCGGTGCGCCCGCTGCCCCCGCAGATCAAGGAACGCCTGGCGCGCAGCCTGCAGTACTACTGGTGGCCGCTCAACGAATTGCAACCACTGGCCCGGGAAACCCTGTCCGAGGGCGTGGAAAAACTCACCTTCCCTGCCAACAGCGAAATCGGCCAGGGCAAGCCCCGTGAAATGGCCTACCTGGCCCAGACCCGGCGCCTGGTGGACACCCCCTGGCACTTCACCTTGCTCACGCCCCTGCAGGACCTGCACCGTGAGTCCATGGTCCAGGGCATCCTGGTGGGTGTGGCCTTCGCCCTGCTGACCATCCTGGCGATCGCCTGGAACGAGCGCCGCAAGGTGATCGCCACCCGCCTGGCCGCCCGCGAAGCCCTCGAAGAGGCCAACAGCCAACTGGAGCGACGCATCACCGAGCGTACCGCTGATCTGCGCGCCAGCAACGAGCGGCTCAAGGGGCAGATCCGCGAACGTCGGCACGCCGAGCAGACCCTGCGCCACGCCCAGGACGAACTGGTCCAGGCCGGCAAACTGGCGGCCATCGGGCAAATGTCCACCAGCATCGCCCACGAGTTGAACCAGCCTCTGGCGGCGCTGCGCACGTTGTCTGGCAATACTGTGCGCTTCCTGGAACGCGGGGCCCTGGAAACGGCCAGCACCAATCTGCGCACCATGAACGACTTGATCGACCGCATGGGCCGTATCACCGCTAGCCTGCGCTCCTTCGCAAGGCGTGGCGATGACAGTGGCCAGGCCTCGTTGAGCAAGGCCGTCGATGCCTCCTTGCAGGTGCTGGCCAACCGCATCGCCGGCTGCAAGCTACAGCTGCACAGCCAATTCGAGGACCAGCAACTGGCCATCGACCAGACACGCCTGGAGCAGATCCTGGTCAACCTGGTCGGCAACGCCCTGGACGCCATGACCCACCAGCCCACACCGCAGCTTTGGCTCGAGGGCGAGCTGCAGGGCGACAAATACCGCCTGCGGGTGCGCGATAATGGTCACGGCATCGATGCCGAGGCGCGCAAGCACCTGTTCGAACCTTTCTTCACCACCAAACCGGGCGAGCATGGCCTGGGCCTGGGCCTGACCCTTTCGGCGAGCCTCGCCGCCGCTGCCAAGGGCTCGCTGAGCGTCGAGCATCCTGCCAGTGGCGGGACCGCCTTCGTGCTCGCCCTGCCCTTGGTCACGCCCACCGGCAATTCGGTAGAACCTCTATGAACGCAGGGTCCGTATGAACCAAGTGCCCTTGACTGTCCTGATCGTCGAAGACGACCCCCATGTGCTGCTGGGCTGCCAGCAGGCTCTGGCCCTGGAAGACATCGCCTGCGAAGGCGTGGGCAGCGCCGAGCAAGCGCTGGAACGCATCGGCGATGATTTCGCCGGTATCGTCGTCAGCGATATCCGCCTGCCCGGCATGGATGGCCTGGAGCTGCTCGGCCGGCTCAAGGCCCGCGACCGTAGCCTGCCGGTGGTGCTGATCACCGGCCACGGCGACATCGACATGGCGGTCGGCGCCATGCGCAACGGCGCCTATGACTTCATGGAGAAACCCTTCTCCCCCGAGCGCTTGGTGGATGTGGTCCGCCGCGCCCTGGAGCAACGCGGCCTGTCCCGCGAGGTCCATGCGCTGCGTCGCCAGCTGGCCGGCCACAGCACGCTGGAAGGCCGCATCATCGGCCGCTCGCCAGCGATGCAGAACCTGCGCGAACTGATCGCCAACGTGGCCGACACCTCAGCCAACGTGCTCATCGAAGGCGAGACCGGCACCGGCAAGGAACTGGTCGCCCGTTGCTTGCACGATTTCAGTCGTCGCCAGGGGCAGCCCTTCGTGGCGCTCAACTGCGGCGGCCTGCCGGAGAACCTGTTCGAGAGCGAGATCTTCGGTCATGAGGCCAATGCCTTCACGGGCGCCGGCAAACGGCGCATCGGCAAGATCGAACATGCCAATGGCGGGACGTTGTTCCTCGATGAAGTCGAGAGCATGCCGATCAATCTGCAGATCAAGCTGCTGCGCGTGTTGCAGGAGCGCACGCTGGAGCGCCTGGGCTCGAACCAGAGCATTCCGGTGGACTGCCGGGTGATCGCCGCGACCAAGTCGGACCTGGACGCCATGGGCCAGAACGGGCAGTTTCGCAGCGATTTGTACTACCGCCTGAACGTCGTCACCCTGGAGCTGCCGCCTCTGCGCGAACGCCGCGAGGACATCCTGCAATTGTTCGAGCACTTTCTCGAGCAATCGGCGCTGCGCTTCGACCGTGAGGTGCCGGAGCTGGACAGCCAGACCCTGTCACGGCTGATGGCCCACGATTGGCCAGGCAATGTGCGTGAGTTGCGCAACGTGGCCGAGCGCTATGCCCTTGGCCTGCCAGCCTTCAAGAAGAACGCCAGCGGCGCCAGTCAAGGCCTGGGCTTTGCCGAGGCCGTGGAAGCCTTCGAGCGCAACCTGCTCAGCGACGCTCTACAGCGCACCGGTGGCAACCTTAGCCAGGCCAGCCAGGAGCTGGGCATGGCCAAGACCACGCTGTTCGACAAAGTGAAGAAGTACGGCCTCAGCTGAGGCCAAGGGAAGCCCGTGGACCTCATACTCAAAGCCAGCCTGGGCGCCGCCGTCGTGGTGCTCCTGGCGATCCTTTCCAAGACCCGCAACTACTACATCGCGGGGCTGGTGCCGTTGTTTCCGACCTTTGCGCTGATCGCCCACTACATCGTGGGCAAGAGCCGGTCGCTGGCGGACCTGAAGGCCACCATCCTGTTCGGCATGTGGTCGATCATCCCGTACTTCGTCTACCTGGCCACCTTGTACGTTCTGGTCGACCGGCTGCGCCTGGAAGCCTCGCTGGCCCTGGCCACGGTGGCCTGGCTGGCGGCAGCGACAGTGCTGGTCACGCTGTGGATGCGCTTTCACTGAGCAGCCGCGCCTCGTGATCCTTGTGGGTACGGCTTCCTCACCAGAAGGGCATCACAGGTCAAAGGCCGGCCACATGCCTCGGATCTTCGCGGTGCGAGCTCAAGTAAGGCAGCACCGCCGCCAACAGCGGCGCCTTGAACGGCTCCTGGAAACGGTGCGCCAGCCCCGGGATCAGCCGTAACTGGCTGCCCTGGATATGCGCGGCCAGGTGCACCCCATGCATCACCGGCAACAGCGGATCGGCCGTGCCATGCACGACCAGCGTGGGGACACGCAACTGATTGAGCAGCGCCACCCGGCTGGGCTCGGCCAGAATGGCCATGATCTGCCGCTGAGCCCCTTCTGGATTGAACGCCCGGTCATAAGCCACAGCCGCCTGGTCCAACAGCACCGTGCGCTCGTCGGTGATCGTCGGGCTACCCAGCGCAGCCAGCAGGTCCGCCTGGTGCTCGATGGCCACTTCACGATTCGGCGCATCACGCCGGGCCAGCAGTTGCACCAATGCAGCGCTTGGCGCCGGCAGGCCCTCGGCGCCAGAGCTCGACATCACCAGCGTCAGGCTGCGCACACGCTCCGGCGCCATCGCCGCCAGGTGTTGGGCAATCATGCCGCCCATGCTCACCCCCAGCACATGGAATTGCTCGACCTTCAGCTCATCCATCAGGCGCAAGCCATCGGTGGCCATGTCGGTCAAGGTATACGGGGCCGAAACGGGCAGCCCCAGCTTGTAACGCAACAGCTCGACGGTCAGGTTGGCCGAGGCTGGCAGCTGGTTCCAACGCGACAGCCCGGCATCGCGGTTGTCATAACGAACGACACGGAAACCTTGGCGACACAGGGCCTCGACCACATCGTCGGGCCAGTGGATCAATTGCCCACCCAGCCCCATGACCAACAGCAACACAGGGTCCGACGGTGCTCCCACGCTTTGGTAAACCAGGCTCAATTCGCCCAGTTCGACCCGTTGTACCGGCGCACGCGTGTCGCAGCGTCCTTCGGCGAAGCTCGCCGGCGTGCTGAGTGCCAAAAACAAGAAAACCAAAAAAGCCCGCATGAATGAAACACCAGAATGCAGATCCCCAGTAGAACGCGAGTCTGATGAAAACCGTTCGGGCGCGCTGCCACAAAAGCATGACAGTTTCGTGAACCCTGCCGGGCGGTCCTGCCATATCTGAGTACCTCATCCCTCCTACGCGGTTGCCCTTCAATGATTCCGGCCAATCCGGCCGAACGTTTGATGGAATCCTCATGACCGTTACGACGACATTTTACCTGCCCCCTCACGATGACTCGCGTGCCCTGTTAGCCGATACCCCGTCGACTCGCCGTGCCCTTGCACAGTGGCGCCAGGCACGCCAGACCTTCAACCGTCTGCTGAGCCTTGCGCCTGGCGTTCGCCAATCGGTCAATGACGTGCTGCAAAGCGCACTCGCCAGCGATCCGGAACATACCGGCCTGGTGCTGGAGTCCGATAACCAGTTCGTCAACCTGACCCAACTGTGCGTGTTCGCCGATCAACATCGGACACCACCCCAGGACCTGAACACCAAGGCCAAGGTGAAGGGCAAATCCGACGCCAATCGCCAGCTGACCCAGCTACGCCCGAACGAACTGTATGCCCGCCTCGCCGCGTTTGACCTGTCAACGGCGGTGAGCAAGCGCTGGCAGGCGTATTGGGACGCGCGCGCCGAAGGGACGACCTTGAGCCGGCGTGAGTTCGCCCGCCAGCAATACCGAGCACATTTCCTCGCCACGCTGGATATCGTGCTGGATCAAGGCACCTTGGACGTCGAGTATCGAGCGCCGGTGATCGGCCTGCTGGAAAATCCAGAGTGGTTGATCCACAACCAGAAAAAGGTGCAGCTCGAAGTGCCCTCGAGCCAACCCGGCGCCTTGGTCATCAGCCTCGAAGGCCAAGCACCCCAGGTGCTCTACTCGCCGGACCAGACAACGGCCTTCACGGGCTACGCCACGCGTGAAGCGCTTGAGACCCATCTGGCCTCTATGGGCCAAGAAACGATCACCTACACCGCCGTGGACGGCATCGGCCTGGGCTTCACCGCGCTGCTCGACCAGCTCGAAGCCGACCTGCTGGACACACTGAAAACGGGGGTAGGTCCGGACCTTGAAACCGATGCTGCCACCAGCCTGGCCGGCGCCGACGAACTGGAACAAAGCTGGCGTAACAGCCCGGTGTTCGCCCAAGCGCCCGATGACGACTACCCACACGACCCGGAGGATACCCAGCCCACCCTGTTCGACTTCGGCAACCTAGGGTTGGACCTTGCCCCCACCCTGCGCAAAGCATTGATCGACAAACAGCTCACGCTGCTGGAGGCACTCTCCGCCAGCGAAGTCGAAGCGTGCCAACGGCATCAAGACGCCTTGGCCAAAGCCAGGAACTCGGCCCAAATATTGATTACCCAAGTGATCTCATCGGCCAAATGGCATTCGGACGCCCAGCCTGTGACCGCCAGCACACCACTGATCGAGGCTCATCGCGATGGACTGCTTGCCCATGCACAGTTCCAACATGCGCTGGGGCTGCTCGACGACCAGCATCTGGCGTGGGTGGAGTCGGTCTGCACCGAGACAGGTACCGAAGCAGATACCGAAACAGATACCGAAGCGGTGGCCGCCCAGATCGAACTGCTGCACGAAACGAGCGAGCCCACTGACGGAACGCCGGCCGACATTCTGCACGGTGCGCTGGTCATCACAGTCCAGGCGGCACTGGACGCAACCGATGGTACCCAGACGTTGCTGTTGTATTGGCTAGGTGAACACGGCGGGCTGTTGCGATGCGAAGGACAACGCCAGCTCGAGATTTGCCTGAAAGCGGGTTTGCCTGTGCGTCTGTCCTCACTGTCGGAGAATGCGCTCGGCCACACGCTCGATGGCGTGCTGGCCGCCTGCCGCAAGGAAAAGGACGCTCTGCAGGAGCGTCTTGGCCTGGACGCGATGCCTGCACAATTGCCGCAACTGCGAGAGTCACTTGCCCTTCGTCTGCAAGTGCCGCGTCACGCCGCGCGCGAAACAGCTCTGCTTCTACACAAACGGCAGCAAGACGTCATTACCCAAGCAGGTATTGCACTCGATAGCCTGGAAAAAGTACCCGCCAACGAACGCCAGCCCCTGCGCACGCTCATCCATGACTACCTCACGGCGTTGCGCAAGGCCCAGTCCCTGATTCGTCGCGACCTGCCAGAGCGGACACAGTTCTGCCGGAATCTGATCAACAAACGTCTAAAGCAGGACGTCCAGGGCTTCGTCGACCAATACATCGAACTCGACGTGCCTGTCAGTACAGCCAATAGCGGCAAAGACTTGGTCGCCGGCAGCGGAGCCCCCGGGACGCCGGTCAAATCCACACTCAAGCCCAGTACCGAACGTGTCACGCTCACCCTTGAAACTGCCCTGCTGCAGCACATCGATGACGCGATGCAGGACCGGCTGCGCTTTGTGAATGTGAAGGTCACGCCGGCCGATGACGACCTGCGCCAGCGCTTGCAAGGCCAGCTCGATGCCGCCTATCTGCGCACGCTGGCCAACGAGCTGGACGTTGCAAAGCAATACGAGGCGGCGATCATCCATGCCTTTAGGGGCAATGATGAAAGCGACTTCGAGCAGGCCTACCGACGCGAATGCCTGATCGAGCCCCACCGCTTGATACTCAAGCTGCAAAATCTGCTGTTTCACACCAGCGGTCACCTGGACAGCACCAGCCACGCCATGTTCGCTCAAGTGATCGACTCACGCAGCAAAGCCGACCTGCAGGCCAACGGATTCGACCTGCGCCTGCTGGCTGCACGGCTGACAAGTGGAGGCAAGGACACCTCCGACCAGCCCACCACCCTTGGAGGCATCACGTTCATCGAGGACCGCATCCACAAGACCACGCTCTTGTACCGACCAGACCATCCCGTCGCGCCACTACGCCAGTATCCGGATCTGGAGTCGGCACGGCTCAGCCTGTTCGAGGGCAGCGTGGACGCACGCGAGCGCGACTATCTAGTCAGCCGGGCCCTGGGGGGAAATTCAAGAGCTCACCATTCGCGGCTGAATCAGGCCCATCAACATCGTTTCAACGGCATTATCGGCATTGGCGCCGAGTGGCCCGCAACCCAATCGCTTGCTCAGTTGCAGCTCGATACCCATATGGGGCAACTGCTTCAGGCACATCGCGATACCTCACGAAGCAACCTTGACCTGCATATCGAAAACCTCGCCGCGCAAGCTGGAAAACTGCTGCTGGGCTTCAAGATCGCATTGGGCTTGATCCCCGTCCTGGGCTTACCGGTAAGTCTTTATGATCTGTACGACGCTTCTGCGGAACTGGTTAGAGCCCTGGCCGATGGCCAGACAGGCAATGTGCTCGATGCCATCGAGAATGTACTGGCCAGCCTGATCGATGTCGCCATGGATGTGCTGGGCAGTGGCGTGGACATCCGCGCCCCCGCGCTGCGCCGTTCAGCCAGGCGATACCAACTAGGACGATTGTCGACAGCAGGCGCAACATCGCCCCACCTGCCACCCCCCAGGCCGGAACCGTTTGCCGGACTGGCCGCTTATCGGGTCAGCGAACCCGTCTCCCTGGTAGGACTCTCTCCGGCCAATGAGGGCCGTTACCGAGGCATTTACCGTCATTCCCAAGGCAACTACATCGTGGTGCAGGGCCACCAGTACAAGGTACGGTGGGACGAGACCAGTCATACCTGGGAACTGACCGGCGACACCGGCAGCGCATTCAAACGGGCAATCGCGCTTGATGACACGGATAACTGGAACACGCACTTTGCCCTGTACGGCGTCCACCGCCTGGGTGGAGGCGCAGGCGGTGGTCAGGCATTGGGCCATCTTGCCGACACACTGGACCCCATATGGCCCGCCTTCATCAGAGAACAACTGCCTCGCTGGTGGCGCGACCGGGCCTACCGGCTGCATAACCGCCTTCGCGAGAGCATTCCGCGCGAGTGGAACTTGTTGCAAGCTAGGGCTGAAGCGCTCAAGCATCGTATGGAGCCTTCGCTATCGGTACATTTCCGCGATACCGATCTGATCGCCGAGCTCAAAGCGTGCATCAAGGAGGCCAAACGCCTCCATGCGGACTGCCTGAGTCTGGAAGAAGTATCGTCCGGGCGCGTCAGAGCCAATAGCACGGCTGACGCGAATGAGGCGGCAATAATGATCGTTGACGGCCACTACCGACTGATACAGGTCAGTCAGTTGCGCTACCTGGAAATACTGGACGAACTGGGCAATCTCAGGCAGGCGAGCCACGCAAAAGCGTTTGAGCTGCGTCCTGAAATGGAGAGCTCGCTGTTCCAGGTCAAACTCCAGGAGTACTTGGCCATTCGCCAACAAATGAGCACCCAGCGTGTCAAGGCGCTGGCAGAACTGGACGAGTTTCGCCAACACATACAAACGCTACGCACATGGCGTAATGCAATCACGAACACCCAGCCGCGTCATAAGAATATCGCCACCATAGATGCCGGTATGCAGAGGCTGACAGACCCTGTTCTGGACTACATGGAGATCTCCCAACTGCAAGACCTGTTGCTCAAACCCGTACATTCCCCCGATGGCGGCTGGTTCAATCTCCGCGTTCTGATGGCAGCGCCACAAGCGGATCTGGATCGTGCCCTCTATCTTCTGCATGAACTGCCTAATGTGCAGGCCAGCAACCGTCAACGCCGCGTCATCGTCACCAGATCGATCGACCTGATAGGGCAATTCAAAAGCAGTTTGAGGTACTGGAAGCTCAGCTACACCGACTACTTGGACCTTTCCCGAGTCAAACGCCTGGAAGCCAAGCTCGATGCCTATATGCCCTATGCCAGAAAGCTGCAGGAGGCCGCCAAGCAGCCAGATCCCCACCAGCAACCACAACGCCCCGCTCAGGGACCCAACCAACCACGGGTATTCGAAACCGTGCAGGACGATTACCTGATCGGCACCCGTGACCGGCAACAGGCCAACACCTACCACGTCACAGGCGCGAACGGCCGCACAGAAACCTATCGACAGGACGCCTCCGGCAAGTTCGTCCTCACCAACCCGGCCCCCACCGACCTGAGGCACTTACGCAAGGCAACCCTCAAGGAACTGCAGGCTGAAGCGAATCGCCAGCTCGGCGCGCTAGAGGCCTTCAAGCGTCAGATCGAGCAGTACGCGGCACAGGACATGGACGGGGCAAGCCTGCAAGACCTGATGCAGTTCAAGGCAGCAGACCTTGATGATATTGTCAGCCGGATCACCCAGCTCGATTCCAACGACCCTTCGTTGCCCCGCCTACGCGAGGCTTCCGAGCGTCTTGTCGAACGCGGCCGGACCCTGCGTATCGAACAGATCGTGAAGACTCAGGAGCCCAAGGGTGCGCAGCTCGACTACCTGGTTGAGCAGGATGTCGTGAAGATCGAGAAAGTGGGCGCCTTGGTCGAGCTCAAGCGGCTACCCGATGGACGTCGAGACTTCCTGCAGGAATTCAAAGTGATCGATAAGCGCCAGGACCTGACCAAGGTTCTGTGGTACGCCCATGTGCATTTCAACAAGTCAACACCTGCGTTCGACGACTTCGTCAAGGCGCACCTGAAGACACCGGCCCAACGCTATCTGGGCCGGGAATGGCAAATCAGCCATGTAGAGGCCATCTGGCGCGGCGACCTGAGTCGTGCCCAGGCTCAGAAACACCTCTCACCGCACTTCTAGCTATTGTGGGCACCTGTTCAGGTGCCCTTCTTTTTCCCGCGTCGACAACGCGCTCAACATGAGGGAAACTCAACAACACTCGTTGTTATCCCCATGAATGCCCTCGGAGCCGCCGTGCTGGAAATCCGTCACCTGAAAACTCTTCATGCCCTGCGCGAAGCCGACAGCCTGGTAGAGGCCGCCGAACGCCTGCACCTGACCCAGTCGGCCCTATCACACCAATTCAAGGAGCTGGAAGAACGCTTGGGAATGGCACTGTTCGTGCGCAAGACCA
Source organism: Pseudomonas guariconensis (assembly GCF_900102675.1). Taxonomy (GTDB): domain Bacteria; phylum Pseudomonadota; class Gammaproteobacteria; order Pseudomonadales; family Pseudomonadaceae; genus Aquipseudomonas; species Aquipseudomonas guariconensis. Next base: position 217,458 of record NZ_FMYX01000006.1, on the reverse strand, counting down.
AACCGATCCGCTTCACCAGCGCGGGCCTTCGCCTGCTGCAACTGGCCGATGCCACCCTGCCCCTGCTGCGCGGCGCCGAACGAGACATCGCCCGGCTGGCCGGTGGTACCGCAGGCCGCCTGCACATGGCCATCGAGTGCCACAGCTGTTTTCAATGGCTGATGCCGACCATCGACCAGTTCCGCGATGCGTGGCCTGAGGTGGAGCTGGACCTGGCTTCAGGCTTTGCCTTCGCCCCACTGCCAGCCTTGGCCCGCGGCGACCTGGACCTGGTGGTGACTTCCGACCCTGTGGATCTGCCAGGGATCACCTACGTGCCGCTGTTTACCTACGAAGCCATGCTCGCGGTCGCCAACCAGCATCCGTTGGCCAACAAGCCCTACATCGTGCCCCAGGACTTGCTCGACCAGACCTTGATCACCTATCCCGTGGAGCGCGATCGCCTGGACATCTTCACCCGTTTTCTGGAACCGGCCGACATCGAGCCCGCCGCGGTGCGCACCTCGGAGCTGACGGTGATGATGATGCAATTGGTGGCCAGTGGCCGTGGTGTGTGCGGTATCCCGCACTGGGCACTGCACGAATACAGCTCGCGCGGCTATGTGAAAGGCAAACGCCTGGGTGAGAAGGGCCTGTTCGCCACCCTGCACGCGGCAGTGCGCACCGACATGCTCGATGCGCCTTACATGCGCGACTTCCTGCTGACGGCCAAGGACACGTCCTTCTCTACCCTCGATGGTGTCAGCGCGGTGCGCTGACCGCCTGGCGGTAGAGCGGCAGGATCAGGTCGCGGGTCAGGGGCGCCAACTCTAGATCCGTGATCTGGTCAGCGGCCAGCCAGACCACTTCTTCTATTTCTGCCGCCGGGGCGACGTCCTCGGCGCTGTCGACCCGAAACAGCTCGGCCAGGACTTCGAAGCCTGGCTCGTTGGCAGCCGGTGCGCTGAACTGACCCAGATAGACCGCTTGTGCGGGGTCCAGCCGCAGCCCCAACTCCTCATGCAGCTCACGCACCAGCGCCGCTTGGGGCGACTCACCGGCATCGATCTTGCCACCAGGCTGCATGAAGGCCTGGGTGCCGCGCTTGCGTACGAGCAGGGTACGACCTTGCGGGTCGATCAGCAGGGCGGCGGCGATGCGGATGATCTGGGACATGGGAACTCGCTTACAGGTAAAAAGGCAGCAAGGATCACACGGGCGCAGGGTATGGACAAGGAACCGCTAAGTTCATGACGAACGGCCCCTTGCCAATGGCCGCCTCACCCTCCATAAACGACACATGAACCTTCCCGCCCAGCACCATCCGGTGCTCGACCTGTTCCACCCCGCCGTCGGCACTTGGTTCCGGCAACACTTCGCCACCGTGACCGACGCCCAGGCCCGAGCCTGGCCGCTGATCCACGGCGGCCAGTCGATGCTGCTCGCCGCCCCTACCGGCTCGGGCAAGACGTTGAGCGCCTTCCTTGCCGTGCTCGATGAGCTGTTTTGCCAGGGCCTGGCACAGGGCGGTGAACTGCCCGCGCAGACCCAGGTGGTCTATGTATCGCCGCTCAAGGCGCTGTCCAACGACATCCGTCTCAACCTGGACGTACCGCTGGCGGGCATCAGCCAGGTATTGCAGTACCAAGGCCTACAGGCGCCACGCATCACCACCCAAGTGCGTACCGGCGACACCCCGCAAAAGGAACGCGCCGCCATGCGCAAGCAGGCGCCGCACATCCTGGTGACCACCCCCGAGTCGCTCTACGTGCTGCTGGGCTCGGCCTCTGGCCGCGAGGGCCTGGCCAGCGTGCACACGGTCATCGTCGACGAGATCCACGCCTTGGCCGGCAACAAGCGCGGCTGCCATCTGGCCTTGACCCTGGAGCGCCTGCAAGCGCTGTGTGGACGCCCCCTGCGGCGCATCGGCCTGTCCGCTACGCAGCGTCCCGTGGAGCGAGTGGCGCAGTTTCTGGTCGGTCACCAGCGCCCATGCGCCATTGTCGACGTCGGCCATGCCCGCCGCCGCGACCTTGCCATAGAAGTGCCACCGGTCCCGCTGGGGGCAGTGATGGCCACCGATGTGTGGGACTTGGTCTATGACCGCATCGCCACGCTCGCCCGCGAACACCGCACCACGTTGGTCTTCGTCAACACCCGGCGCCTGGCCGAACGCTTGACCCGTCACCTGGGCGAACGCCTGGGTCAGACTGCAGTGGCCGCGCACCACGGTAGCCTGGCCAAGGAGTACCGCCTCGCCGCCGAACAGCGTCTGAAGGCGGGCGAGCTGCAGGTGCTGGTGGCCACCGCCTCGCTGGAGCTGGGCATCGACATCGGCGAGGTTGAGCTGGTATGCCAGATCGCCTCGCCCGGCTCTATTTCAGCCTTCCTGCAACGGGTCGGGCGCTCCGGCCACCAGGTGGAAGGGGTGCCCAAGGGGCGGCTGTTCCCGACCTCGCGAGACGATCTGATCGAATGCGTGGCCTTGCTCGACAGCATTCATCACGGCGAGCTCGATGAGCTGCACATTCCCAAGGCGCCGCTGGACGTATTGGCCCAGCAGATCGTCGCTGAAGTGGCCAACCAGCCTTGGTCGGAACTGGCGCTTTACGACTGCCTGCGCCAGGCCACGCCTTACAGCGCCCTGGACCAGGACCATTACCAGGCATTGCTGCGCATGCTCGCCGAGGGCTACAACGGACGCCAGGGTATACGCAGTGCCTACCTGCACCGCGATGCGGTCAGCGCCACCTTGCGCGGACGCCGGGGCAGCCAGCTGACCGCCCTGACCAGTGGCGGGACCATTCCGGACACCGCCGACTACGCGGTGTTGCTCGAGCCGCAGTCGCTTAACATCGGCAGCGTCAATGAAGACTTCGCGGTGGAAAGCATCGCCGGCGACATCTTCCAGCTAGGCAACGCGTCCTATCGCATCTTGCGGGTCGAGCCTGGTCGGGTACGGGTCGAAGACGCCCACGGCCTGCCCCCGACCATTCCATTCTGGCTCGGTGAAGCACCGGGGCGCAGCGATGAGCTGTCCGCTGCCGTTGCCCGTCTGCAGGCGCGAATCGATGAACGCCTGCAGGCCAGCGGCGGCGACTTTGCCCCGGTGTTGGCCTGGCTCCAGGACGCCTTAGCGCTGGACGAAGCCTGCGCCAGCCAACTGCTCGACTACCTCGGCCGCACCTGGCAGGTGTTTGGCGCCCTGCCCTCCCAGCAAACCCTAGTCATGGAGCGTTTCTTCGACGAATCCGGCGGCACCCAACTGATCATCCATTCGCCCTACGGCAGCCGTATCAACCGGGCATGGGGCCTGGCCCTGCGCAAGCGCTTCTGCCGCACGTTCAACTTCGAACTGCAGGCCGCGGCCAGTGAAGACGCCATCGTGCTGTCGCTGTCGACCAGCCATAGCTTCGCGCTGGACGATGTCTGGCGGTATCTGTCCAGCACAAGCGCCGAGCCGATCCTGATCCAGGCCTTGCTCGACGCACCGCTGTTCGGCGTGCGCTGGCGCTGGAACGCTGGCGTGGCCCTGGCCTTGCCACGCTATGTCGGTGGACGCAAGGTGGCGCCGCAGATCCAGCGGATGAAAAGCGAAGACCTGATCGCCGCCGTGTTCCCCGACCAGATTGCATGCCTCGAAAACATCGCGGGCGAGCGGCAGATCCCCGACCACCCGCTGGTGCAGCAGACCTTGGACGACTGCCTGCACGAAGCCATGGACAGCGAGGGCTGGCTGGCCCTGCTGCGGCGCATGGAAAGCGGGCAGATACGCCTGCTTGCCCGCGATCTGCCCGCGCCATCACCGCTGGCCTCGGCCATCCTCAATGCCCGGCCTTACACCTTCTTGGACGATGCGCCTCTGGAGGAGCGCCGCACCCAGGCGGTGCTCAACCGCCGCTGGAACGAAGTCCAGGGCAGCGACGATCTGGGCGCGCTGGACATCGACGCCATCGCCGCCGTGCAGGCCGAAGCCTGGCCGCAACCAAGCAATGCCGATGAAATGCACGAAGCCTTGATGAGCCTGGGTGCCATCAGCCAGGCCGAGGTGCAGGCCAACGCATCGTGGGCTGACCTTCTTGGACAATTGGCAGACGCCGGTCGCGCCTGCCGACTGCACCACGGCGAGCACAACCTGTGGCTTGCCCGCGAACGCCAGAACCTGGTGCTGGCGTGTTATCCGCACGCCCACCTGGAGCCTGCATTCGAGCTGTTGCCAGGCTTCGACCACCCGATCGAGCCAGACACCGCGCTGACCGAACTGCTGCGCTCGCGTCTGAGCGGTTTTGGCCCATTGACCGTGGCGCAAATCGCCGCGCCCCTGGGCCTGCCCAGCAGCGATATCGAACAGGCCCTTGCCCGCCTGGAGGTCGAAGGCTACGTACTGCGCGGGCATTTCAGCCCTGGCCAGCACACCCAGCAGTGGTGCGAGCGGCATCTGCTCGCGCGTATCCATCGCTACACGGTCAAGCGCCTGCGCCGGGAGATCGAGCCGGTCACCCTGCAAGATTTCATGCGCTTTCTGTTCGACTGGCAGCACGTGACGACCAGCGAGCGCGTGCAAGGCCCGCAGGCAGTGGCCTTGGTGCTCGATCAACTGCAAGGTTTTCCGAGTGCGGCCGGAGCCTGGGAGGCGGAGCTGCTGCCTGCCCGCATCAAGGACTACAGCCCGCACTGGCTAGACGATGCCTGTCGCAGCGGCCAGTGGGCCTGGAGCCGACTGGCATCGACCGTCTCCGCCAGCACGCTGTCGAGCACACCGCTAGTACTGTTGCCCCGCGAGCACCTCGGTCTATGGCGCAGCCTGGCCCCCGCTCCGGCGCCCGACACACTCAGCCCCAGGGCACAACGTGTGTATCAGACACTCCAAGAACAAGGTGCTTTGTTCTTCGATGAGCTGGCTCAAGAAACGCATCTGCTACCCAGCGAACTCGAAACAGCCCTGCAGCAATTGGTGGGCGCAGGCCTGATCAGTGCGGACAGCTTCACCGGCCTGCGCAGCCTGATCGCTCCCGCAGCCAAGCGCAGTTCACGCAACAGTCGCCGCGGCCATCCGCCGCTTTCGAGCAGCATGGCCCACGCCGGGCGCTGGGCACTGCTGCGCCGAAGCAGCCAGACGCAGGAACCAGAGCAGCGCCTGGAACACATCGCCCGTGCGCTACTGCGCCGATACGGGGTGATCTGTTGGCGATTGCTGGAACGTGAAAGCGACGTGCTACCGCCCTGGCGTGATTTGCTGCGTTGCTATCATCGCCTGGAGGCACGCGGGGAGATCCGCGGTGGACGCTTCATCGCCGGGCTGGCCGGAGAGCAATTCGCCCTGCCCGAGGCGGTCGGTTTGCTGCGCCAGGTACGAAAGCGCACGCCACAAGGCGAGCGGGTGATGGTCAGCGCCTGCGACCCGCTGAACCTGCTGGGAACGTTGCTGCCAGGAAACAAAGTGGCCGCGGCGGGTGGCAATCGGCTGCTGTACCGCGATGGCGTGCCGGTGGCGACCCGGGTGGCGGGGCGTTATGAGTTCCTGCTGGAAGCGCCGACCACAGAACATGAGAGCTGGCGACAGCAGTTGTTGCGTGACAGGCCCTGAAGCCGCTTCGCACCCTTTCGCAGGCATCTGCCGATTGCATGCCACAAAGCCTTGTGAGAACTGGCCAAGCCTGCGCAGGGTCGTGCAGTGGCCCTTGAGCATGACCAATCTTTCATGTGTACAGCGGGCCATCGACTGGCAATACGCCACGCAATGGGGCTAAGGTCGGGGTTTGACCCAGGCCCCTGAGCCTGACCGAGCCATCGCAAGGACCCCGTATGAGCCTGTCACTTCTCAGCCGCTATGCCTTTTTCGCCGCCTGTGTGCTGTTTACCTTGGCCACCCTGCCCTTCCTGCACCACGAATGGTTGTGGCCCTTCACCCTGACCACCGGCGTGCTCAGCCTGATCGGCCTGTTCGACCTGCTGCAGCAGCGCCACGCGGTGCGGCGCAACTACCCGATCCTTGGCAACATCCGCTACTTGGTCGAGGCCATTCGCCCGGAAATCCGCCAGTACCTGCTAGAAGCCGACAGCGATGCCCTGCCCTTCTCCCGGGCCCAGCGCTCGCTGGTCTACGCCCGCGCCAAGAACGAAGCGTCCGACAAACCCTTCGGTACGCTGATCGACGTCTATGAATCGGGCTTCGAATTCATTGGCCATTCCATGCGCCCGGCGCCCTTGGCGGACCCATCGAGCTTTCGCGTGGTGGTCGGCGGCCCGCAGTGCAGCCAGCCGTACTCGGCATCCATCTTCAATATCTCGGCCATGAGCTTCGGCTCGCTCAGCGCCAACGCCATCCGCGCCCTGAATCAGGGCGCCAAGCTGGGCAACTTCGCCCACGACACCGGCGAAGGCAGCATCAGCCCTTACCACCGCGAAAATGGCGGCGACCTGGTCTGGGAGCTGGGCTCCGGCTACTTCGGTTGCCGCACCCCGGACGGACGCTTCGACCCCGAACGTTTCGCCGAGCAGGCGCGCAACCCGCAAGTGCGCATGATCGAGATCAAGATGAGCCAGGGCGCCAAGCCCGGCCATGGCGGCATCCTGCCCAAGCACAAGGTCACCGAAGAGATTGCTGCGACCCGCGGCGTCCTGATGGGTGAGGACTGCATCTCGCCTTCACGCCACAGCGCCTTCTCCACGCCCATCGAGATGATGCAGTTCATCGCCCGCTTACGTGAGCTGTCCGGCGGCAAGCCGGTGGGCTTCAAGTTCTGCCTGGGCCACCCTTGGGAGTTCATGGGCATCGCCAAGGCCATGCTCGAGACCGGCATCCTGCCGGACTTCATCGTCGTCGACGGCAAGGAAGGCGGCACAGGTGCTGCACCTGTGGAGTTCACCGACCATATGGGCGTGCCGCTGCGCGAAGGCTTGCTGTTCGTGCACAACACGTTGGTGGGGCTGAACCTGCGCGACAAGATCAAGCTCGGCGCCAGCGGCAAGATCGTCAGCGCCTTCGACATCGCCAGCGTGCTGGCCATCGGCGCCGACTGGGCCAATGCGGCCCGGGGTTTCATGTTCGCCATTGGCTGCATCCAGTCCCAGAGCTGCCACACCAACAAATGCCCCACCGGTGTGGCCACCCAGGATGCCCTGCGTCAGCGTGCCCTGGTAGTGCCGGACAAAGCCCAGCGGGTACTCAATTTCCACCACAACACGCTGCGCGCGTTGGCCGAAATGCTGGCTGCGGCAGGCCTGGAGCATCCGGCGCAACTGGAGGCCAAGCACTTGGTCCGGCGCATCTCCGCCACCGAAATCAAACTGTTCTCGCAGATGCATGTGTTCCTCAAGCCGGGCGAATTGCTCACCGGCGAGGTGAACGGGCAGTTCTATTCGCGCATGTGGCAGATGGCCCGGGCAGACAGTTTCGAGCCGCACACCGAGGTCGCCGCCTGAAGCTATCCTCATTTGATGTGCCTGCGCTGGGCCAGGCACATCGGGTGATTTAGAGCAATGTCCTACAATGCGCCGAGCCGCCTCCTACCCACCCATTAAATAGTCGTTAATCAATACCCGACATGCTCGATGCCTCTCATTCAGGAGTGCACATCATGTCGTCGACCAACAATCCAAACTTTCCAGAAACCTGCTCGGTCTCCAGGTCTCAGCGCCTGCTGGCGCTCGCCAGGCAGATCGCCGTGCTGGGCGTTGTCATGCCGATGTTGATGATCGGCCTGCTCAAATTCACATCGATCGAAGTACAAGCCCTCAAACCGCTCATCAGCCAGACACCTTGGCTGAGCTGGTTGTATGCCGTGTTTGGCGTGGCAGGGACATCCTACGTGCTGGGGGTAGTGGAAATATTGGCCGCCGTGCTGGTCTTGGCCAGCCGATGGTCGACCAAAGCCGCCATTGCCGGTGGAGGGCTTTGCGCGCTCACCTTCGCCACGACGCTGTCGATCATGCTTGCCGTGCCGATCTGGGAGGTCGCGTCAGGTGGTTTCCCTTGGCTCAACCGCGCCGGCAGCTTTCTGATCAAGGATCTGGCGCTGCTGGGCGTGAGCCTGATGGTATTGGCAGAAGGTCTGCTTCGCCGTCAGCGGCGTGCGCGTTTGCCAGCCAGCAACAGGGCAACGGTCAGTTCCACAGGTCATTGACGCTCAGCACGGTCGAAAAACAAAGCCCCGGCGCTGGCCGGGGCTTCGTTCGTCAGGAGGCGGTACTTGTCACGCCCTGCGTCTCTTTCGGAGCCAGGCGGAACGCGTAGTACAGCACGGTCAGCAACACCAGGAACGCCGGGCCGATGTACAGGGCCACGCGAGTGTCCTCGAAGTAGGCCATCAGGCCGACCACCAGCACCAGGAAGGCCAAGGCCAGGTAGGAGCTCAGCGGCCACAGCCACATGCGGTACTTCAGACCCTGACGCTCAGCGGTGGAGAGACCGGCGCGGAACTTGAGCTGGGCCAGCAGGATCATCACCCAGGTCCAGATCGCACCGAAGGTGGCGATCGAAGTCACCCAGACGAACACCTTCTCAGGTACCAGGTAGTTGGCCAGCACGCCCAGCAGCAACGCGCCGATCGACAACAGCAGCGCATTACGCGGCACGCCGCTCTTGGAGGTACGGGCGAAAGCCGCAGGAGCCTGACCATTTTGCGCCAGGCTGTAGAGCATGCGCCCAGTGCTGAAGATGCCGCCGTTACAGGAGGACAACGCCGCAGTGATCACCACGAAGTTGATGATGCCAGCGGCAGTCTTGATGCCCAGACGCTCGAAGGTCATCACGAACGGGCTGCCTTGGCTGCCGATTTCGTTCCACGGGTAGATCGACAGGATCACGAACAATGCGCCCACATAGAACAGCAGGATGCGCCAGAACACCGAGCCGATGGCTTGGGGAATGGTCTTTTGCGGGTTGCGTGCTTCACCGGCAGTCAGGCCGATCATCTCGACGCCCAGGTAGGCGAACATGACCATCTGCAGCGACATCAGCACGCCGGTCACACCGTTGGGCATGAAGCCGCCGTTGCTCCACAGGTTGGAGATGCCCATCGCCACGCCATCGTTGCCGAAGCCGAAGGCGATGATGCCGATGCCGCCCAGGACCATGGCAACGATCGTGACGATCTTGATCAGGGCAAACCAGAACTCGAACTCGCCGAACGCCTTGACCGCGATCAGGTTGATCGCCCCCATGCTGCCCAGTGCTGCCAAGGCCCAGATCCAGCGGGGTACGTCAGGGAACCAGATGCCCATGTAGATGGCCACGGCCGTGATTTCCGCCACGCAGGTTACCAGCCACAGGAACCAGTAGTTCCAGCCGGTCAAGAAGCCCGCCAGCGGGCCGAGGTAATCCTGGGCATAGCGACTGAAGGAGCCGGCGACAGGGTTGTGAACGGCCATTTCGCCGAGCGCGCGCATGATCACCAGGATGGCCAGGCCACCGATGATGTAGGAAAGCATGATCGCAGGACCGGCCATTTCGATGGCCTTGGCCGAACCGAGGAACAGGCCTACACCGATACAGGCGCCCAGCGCCATCAGACGGATGTGCCGTTCGCCCAGCTCGCGCTTGAGTGGGCCGCCCTGGGCGGTCTCACCATGGGCAGGGTGGTTGCCGACTGGCATAGCAATACAACCTCATTTTGTTATTGGATATGACCTTCGTGCAGCGCCGGCCATGCCGATGGGCGTGGCGTCGTCTTGCCAAGTGAGCCTTGTGGGCCCGCCTGTCCACCGAATCCGGCGGACGAAGGGGTCGAGCAGTATAGGAATCCGCCCGCAGGGCTTTTCACTATATAAACAGGGAAATTTGGAGAGAGTTCTGGACCAAAATCCCTTTCGCGGAAGAGAGAAATCCCTCTCGCCCCCCTCTCGAGGAGAATGGGGCGGCTACCATAGCAACATTGCCGCAGAATGGAAGCTGCACCAAAGGCGGATATTCCGACTCCAGCTTGCGAGGCTTCTTACAATTTTTTCACCAACCCCGCCTAACGTCTAAGCTTCAGACAAGCAAGACGAAAAGTACCTGGCCGGATTGAAGACTATGGGCGCACTGTGGCAATCGGAACCAACCAGAACGGAAGCACCCGAAACCTCTCCGGCTGAAGCGCCACTACCAAAGACTCCCCGCCAGCGTCGCCTATGGTGGCGGCTCATCGTGCTCATCGTGCTGCTCGCTGCCATCGTCATCGGCTTCGCCGCCTACGACGAAATGCGCACCTCCAAGCTGCAATCCAGGGAATTCAGCCGTCTGGCCGGCACCCTCGCCTACTCCCTGGAGCCTGGCCCGAGCGATGCGATCATCTACCCGGGCGACGGCCCGTTCGACAAGCGTCTGGGCTACAGCGCACTGGGCGAGTTCCTGCCACGACTGCTCAAGCGCGACTACCTGATCAGCCAGCAAGTGCGCTTCTCGCCGGCGCTGATGAACTACGTCGAGCACGGCCTGTTCGTTCCCTACGTGGAGAAGATCCAGGCCGGCCTGTCGATTACCGACTGCCGCGGCCAGGATCTGTACCACTACAACTACCCGCAGCACCTGTACCCGGATTTCGCCTCGATCCCGCCGATCATCGTCAAAAGCCTGCTGTTCATCGAAAACCGCGACCTGCTCGACCCGCAAGACCCACGCAATAACCCGGCGGTGGACTGGCCGCGCTTTGCCAAGGCCGCCTACAGCCAGGTGGCCAAGTACCTTGCCCTGCCCGGCCAGTCGGCTGGCGGCAGTACCTTGGCCACGCAGTTGGAAAAGTATCGCCACTCCCCCGACGGCTTGACCGTGTCCGGCTCCGAGAAGATCCGCCAGATGATTTCCGCCAGCGTGCGCGCCTACCAAGGCGGGCCGGATACCACGGTGGCGCGTGAACGCATCGTGCGCGACTACCTCAACAGCGTGCCGCTGTCGGCGGTGCCGGGCCACGGTGAGGTCCACGGCATGGCCGAAGGGCTGCGGGTCTGGTATGGCGCCGATTTCGACCAGGTCAACCAGGCGCTGGCCGGTACCGCCACCGACCCGGACTCCATGGCAGCGCGCGGCCTGGCCTTGCGCCAGGTACTGTCGTTGATGATCGCCCAGCGCCGGCCCTCCCATTACCTGACCAAGGGCCGGGTGGAGCTGGCCGAGCTCACTGACGCGCACATTCGCGTGCTCGCCGCCAACGGTGTGATCGACCGTCCCCTGGCCGATGCCGCCTTGGCCAGCAAGGCGGTGTACCGCGACTGGGTGGCCCAGCCGACCATCGTGCCGATCATCACCAACAAGGGTATCAGCCTGGCCCGCAACCGCCTGGCAGCCATGCTCAACCGGCCGCTTTACGACCTCGACCGTCTCGACGTCTCGGCCACCAGCACCTTGCAGGCCGACTTGCAAATGCAGGTCAGCCAGTACCTGAAAAACCTTTCCGACCCTGAGTTCGCAGCCCAGATGGGCCTGATCGGCGAACGCCTGCTCACGACCAAAACCACCGACCAGGTGCGCTACAGCTTCACCTTGTTCGAGCGCACCGCCGATGGCTCCCGGGTACGGGTGCAGACCGACAGCACCGACCAGCCCTTCGATATCAACGAAGGCAGCAAGCTGGAGTTGGGCTCCACAGCCAAGCTGCGGGTACTGACCACCTACCTGGAAATCATCGCCGAACTCCACGACAAGTACGCCGGCAAGCCTGCCGCGGAGCTCAAGAAGGTCCCGGTGGCCGAGCTCGACCGCATCACTCAATGGTCGCTCGAATGGCTGATGCAGAACCCCAAGGACCAGAGCCTGGATGCCATGCTCGACGCAGCACTGGAGCGCAAGTACTCGGCCAACACCGGCGAAGCCTTCTTCACCGGCGGCGGCATGCACGTGTTCAACAACTTCCGCAAGGAAGACAACAGCCGAAACCCGACCCTCAAGATCGCCCTGCGCGAGTCGATCAACCTGCCGTTCATCCGCCTGATGCGCGACTTGGTGCGCTATGTCACCTATCAGCAGCCGTTCAACCGCGAGCCGCTGCTCAAGGACGATTCCGACCCACGGCGCCAGGAATACCTGGCGCGTTTTGCCGACAAAGAAGGCACCAACTACCTGATGCGGTTCTGGAAAAAGTACCAGCGCAAGACCTCCCAGCAGCGCCTGGACACCTTCCTCGACAGCATGCGCGTCACCCCGCAGCGCCTGGCCGCCGTGCACCGCTACCTGTTCCCGGAGGCCGGACAGGAAACCTTCAACGCCTTCGTCCGCGCCCATAGCGCCAACGACAAGAAGGCTCTGGCCAAGCTCACCGATGGTCGTCTGTCGGAGATGTACGAGGCCTATGGGCCCGGCAAGTACGACCTGCCCGATCAGGGCTACATCGCCAAAGTGCACCCGTTGGACCTGTGGCTGCTGGGCTATCTGCTCAAGAACCCCGGTGCCTCGCTCACCGAGATGGTCAACGCCAGCCGATTCGAGCGCCAGGAGGTCTACAGCTGGCTGTTCAAGAGCCGCCATCAGGGCGCCCGCGACAGCCGCATCCGGACCATGGTCGAGATCGAAGCCTTCCTGGATATTCACCAACGCTGGAAGCGCGTGGGCTATCCGTTCGATCATCTGGTGCCGTCGCTGGCCACCGCCATTGGCAGTTCCGGTGATCGCCCGGCCGCACTCTCCGAGCTGGTCGGGATCATCCAGAACGACGGCGTTCGCCTGCCGACCTTGCGCATCGACACCCTTCACTTTGCCGCCAACACCCCCTACGAAACCAAGCTGATCAGCGACCCGGACCGCGGCCAGCGGATCCTTCCGGTGGAAGTGGCCAGGGCCCTGAAGGGCGCGATGTCGCAGGTGGTGGATGCCGGCACAGCGCGGCGGATCTCCGGCAGCTTCAAGCTGCATGACGGCACGTCGCTGGTGATGGGCGGCAAGACCGGCACCGGCGACAACCGCATCGAAAGCTTCGGTGCTGGGGGCCGCCTGATCGGTTCGCGCTCGCTCAACCGTACCGCCACGTTCGTGTTCTTCCTCGGCGAGAACCACTTCGGCACCCTGACCGCCTTCGTCCCGGGGCGTTCGGCCGAGGCGTTCACGTTTACCTCGGCCTTGCCGGTGCAGGTGCTCAAGGGGATGGCGCCGATTCTCATGCCGTATCTGGAGCCGGGCAGCGCCACCGAATGCAAGGCCCCGGAGGTGGCGATGCATACGCCGTGATGCAACGACTCATCGAAAATACAGATAAGAATCATCCGCATTTTGGCGCTTGTGTTTAGATATATCTTGAGTAATATCTTTCGATATATCGAAACACACGGAGCCGTCTCTCCATGCGCGACCACGTCCCACACGACCCCTTCGAACGCCGCCCCGCCCGGGGCGAGCGTGGCCCGCGGGTCTTCGCCCCTGGCGATCTGAAGCTGTTGATGCTGTCGATGCTGGCCGAGCAGCCCGGTCACGGTTATGACCTGATCCGCCAGATCGAAAGCCTGTTCGACGGCAGCTATACCCCAAGCCCGGGGGTCATCTACCCGACCCTGAATTTTCTCGAAGAAGCCGAGCTGATCACCGGCCAGGTCCAGGGCAGCAAGCGCCTCTACGTCATCACCGAAGCGGGGCGTGAGGCCTTGGCCGAGCAGGCGGTGGCGCTCGATGGCGTGCGTATGCGCATCGAAGTCAGCAAACGCGCCCTGCGTGGGCACGATCGCCCGCCAGAGATCCACGAAGCAGTCGGTAACCTGCGTCACGCCCTGCACATGCATAGCGGTCGCTGGACGCTCGAGGAGATCGAGCGGGTACGCACCCTGCTCAACGACACTGCCAAGGCCATCGCCTCAGGCCCCACCGAGGCTGTTACGGAGAACACCCCATGAGCGATACCATCCATCGCGTCAACCATGAAATCCGCCAACGCCGCCTGCAGGTGCTGCGGGTCACCGACCTGACCCCGCGCATGCGCCGCATCACCTTGGGCGGCCCAGAACTGCAAGGCTTCACCAGCATGGGCAGCGATGATCACATCAAGCTGCTGTTCGCCCTCTCCCCCGAAGAGCAACAGGCCATCGACGCCCGCAATCTCGGTCGCGATGGTGGCGCTCGTCCGACCATGCGCGAGTACACGCCCCGACGCATCGACCTGGTGGCCAATGAATTGGATATCGATTTCGTGCTGCACGGCGATGGCCCGGCGTCCACCTGGGCGGCGCAGGCTGCACCGGGCCAAACCCTGGACATCGCCGGCCCACGCGCCTCGATGGTGGTGCCGGACCTATTCGACAGCTACCTGCTGATTGGCGACGAAACCGCGATCCCCGCCATCGGTCGACGTCTCGAAGAATTGCCTGCTGGCCGCCGGGTGCTGGCGCTGATCCAGATCGAAGACGAGCAGGAGCAGCAGCCATTGCCGAGCAAGGCGCACGTCGAGGTGATCTGGGTGCATCGCCACCAGGACGACCTGTTGGCCATGCTCGAGCAACTGGCGCTGCCGCCCGGTGCGCTGTACGCCTGGGTTGCGTTGGAAAAGACCCTGACCCGCCAGGCCAAGGCATTGCTGCTGGAAAAAGGTGTGAAGGACGATGCGCTGAAAGCTGCGGCCTACTGGCGCCAGGACGGCAGTGTCGATGACGAATGATGTTCTGCAGCTCATGCATTGCAGGTACAACTGGCTTGCTCTGTAGCGTCCTCTTCGCAGGTAAACCCGGTTGCGCAGGTACTTCGGTGCTATAGGGAACACCGCTGTACCTGTGGGAGCAGGGTTACGCGCGAACGGGCCGACACTGCCTCAATAGGCCTGCGTCAACCGACGCCCCCGCCAGCGATCCACCCCGACCAACACCAACCCGATCCCCCAGAATCCCACAAGCACGCCCAAGGCATTGAGCAGCACCTGCCCATAGCCAAGAGTCGCGACATCGATGAACGGGTACGCATAAACGCCGATTTCCCGCCCCCGCCACAAGGCATAGGCAAAATACATTGCTGGGTACAGGGTCCACGCCGCCAAGTGCCACAGCCGCAAGCTGCCCTTGGGCACCTCACGCCACCAATACAGCACGCATACCAGCGGCATCACATCGTGCAGCAATTCATCGGCCACCCATTGCCAGCCCTGGGGTTGCCACAGATGGCGCAGCAGCACGCTATAGGCGAGCGCGACCAGCACGATGCTCGCGGTGATGCCGGAACCCACCACGGGCGAAAGGAAGAACCGCTGCGCACTCGACGCCCGGCCAAACGCCGCATAGCTAAGCACTGTCGCGACCAGGGTATTGGTCAGCACCGTGAAGTAACCAAACACATTCACCAGACCGCCGATCAGGCTAGCCTGCTCCTCCCAGCGGGCCCACAGCACCAGGTAGACCTGTATCGCCAGGCCCGTCCAGCCGAGCCACGCGGCGAAAGTCAGCCAGGGATGACGCGGCATCAGCCAGCCCGCTGGAGTTTCACGTAGAGCTGCTCGACCTTCTCCCGCGCCCAGGGCGTCTTGCGCAGGAAGGTCAGGCTCGACTTGATGGTCGGGTTGCTCTTGAAGCAACGAATGTCGATGCGCTCGGCCAGGCCTTGCCATTGGTAGTGGGCCACCAGCTCGGTGAGGATCTGCTCCAGCGTCTTGCCGTGCAGCGCGTTGTGTTGGGCCGTGCTCATGCCTGTGCTCCCGCGGGTAAAGATGCGCACCTTACACGAGTGTAGTGACAGGCGGCGCTGATTCGGCGTTGCGAGTCGCATTTGCACGAAGCACTGGCCAAAGCGTGAACCCTTGTGCTGCAATAGAGATGTTATATTGTAACAATAAAGCTCTCTGCCAAGGAACGTCACACCCCCATGCGTCACATGTCCCTGCGCCTCTCCCCCCTCGCTGTCGCCCTCTGGCTGGCCTCCATGCCCAGCCAGGCCGTGGAACTAGAACCTCAGGTCATCACCGCCAACCCCTTGGGCAATCGCCAATTCGCCGCGCCCAACACGGTGCTACAAGGCGACGACCTGCTGCATCAACAGCAAGGCAGCCTGGGCGAGACCCTCAACAAACAGCCCGGCGTCGCTTCGACCTGGTTCGGCCCCGGCGCTAGTCGCCCGGTGATCCGCGGCCTGGATGGCGACCGGATCCGCATCCTGCGCAACGGCGTGGGCGCACTGGATGCTTCATCGCTGTCCTATGACCACGCCGTCCCGCTGGATCCGGTCAACGTCGAACGCATCGAAATCGTCCGCGGCCCGGCCGCCCTGCTCTATGGCGGCAATGCCATCGGCGGTGTGGTCAACACCTTCGACAACCGCATTCCCGACTCGCCCATCGAGGGGATCCACGGCGCCGGCGAGCTGCGCTACGGCGGCGCCGACACCACCCGCAGCAGCGCCGGCAAGCTGGAGGCCGGCAATGGGGCTTTCGCCTTGCACCTGGACGCCAACAGCCGCCAGTTCAACGACCTGCGTATCCCAGGCTATGCCCGCAGCTCGAAAGTGCGCGACAGCGATGAGCCCGGCAGCCGTCATCGACTGGAAAATAGCGACGGACGCCAGGATGGCGGCGCCATCGGCGGTGCGTACCATTGGGACCGGGGCTACACCGGCCTTTCTTACAGTCGCTACGACAGTAACTACGGCTCGGTCGCAGAGCCCGGGGTCCGCCTGGACATGCAGCAAGATCACTATGGTTTTGCCAGCGAGCTGCGCGACCTCGAAGGCCCGTTCAGCTCGATCAAAGTCGATGCGGGCTACACCGATTACCAGCACCGCGAGATCGAAAGCGGCGAAGTTCACACCACGTTCAAGAACAAAGGCTACGAGGCGCGGGTCGAAGCACGCCACCAGCCCTTCGGCCCCGTCGAGGGCGTCCTGGGCGCGCAAATCAGCCGCAACGAATTCTCCGCCCTGGGCGAGGAAGCGTTCGTCCCCCACACCGACACCGACAGCCTGGCGCTGTTCATGCTCGAACAATGGCAGACCAGCGAGCGCTTGAACCTGAGCCTCGGCGCGCGTCTGGAACACACCCGCATCGATCCGGATGCCAAGGGCAACGCCACCTTTGCCAGTGCCGACAACTCGGAAAGCTTCACTTCCGCAAGTCTCTCGTCCGGCGCGGTGTACCAACTCGACCCGGTCTGGTCGCTGGCCGCGAACCTCGCCTACACCGAGCGCGCCCCGACCTTCTACGAGTTGTACGCCAACGGCGCACACGTAGCCACGGGCGCCTTCGAAGTGGGCGACCCGAACCTGAACAAGGAAAAAGCCGTTTCCACCGACCTGGCCCTGCGCTTCGACAATGGCACCCACAAGGGCAGCGTGGGCGTGTTCTACAGCCATTTTCGCAACTACATCGGCCTGATCGGCACCGGCAACCTGCGCGAAGGCCACCACCACGATCATGATGATCACGATCACGATCATGGCGAACTGCCCGAATACCTGTACCAAGGCGTGCGCGCCCGGTTCTATGGCATCGAAGCCCAAGACCGCTGGCAGTTGGCCGAAAACCGCTACGGCAGCTTCGCACTGGAGCTCTCAGGCGATTACACCCGCGCCAAGAACCTTGACAGTGGCGAGCCTCTGCCGCGTATCGCGCCGCTACGCCTGAACAGCGGTTTGCTCTGGGAACGGGATCGCTGGCAAGCGCGGGTCGACGTGCAGCACGCGGCCTCGCAGCACCGCAAACCCGCCAACGAGACCAGTACCGACGGCTACACCACCCTCGGCGCCAGTCTGGGCTACCGCTTCGATATCGGTCAGAGCGACTGGCTGGTATTCGTGCGCGGAGAAAACCTGACCGACCAGACCGTGCGTTATGCCAGTTCGATCCTGCGAGACATCGCACCAGCGCCTGGACGCAGTGTACAGGTGGGATTGCGTACCTCGTTCTAAGCATTCTGGCGGCGCCATGGGCCCAATCGCGATGGTCCGGAGCCAGGACAAGCCAGTTCCCTCAGTGGCGCGGGAGCTGGCGAAGCCTACAAAAGGCTGCCCAACTGCCCCAACTATTACTCTCTGAGCAACAATCCGCTGCGACAATTTGTCTTTTTTTCTTACAACTTCCCCTATATCCTCCACGCCGCACGCTGAAACGCTTCATCCACGAACCTTGCAGCCATCTCCATTGAAGGGCCCGCCCTTCGATGCGCTTGCCGTTTTTTCAATAATCAAAAGATAGCGCTATCTCATGCTCCAACTGCCCAAAACCCGTTTTTCCAGCTTCGCCCTCGCCACTGTTCTGGGCGGGTTGTCGTCCACCAGCGCAGCCCATGAGCTGTTCGCCAGCGACTCCCCGTGGATGCTTGGCGACTGGGGTGGCACCCGCACCGAATTGCTGGAAAAAGGCTACGACTTCACCCTCGGCTACACCGGCGAGATGGGCAGCAACCTGCACGGCGGCTATGACCACGACCGTACCGCGCGCTACAGCGACCAGTTCACCTTCGCCAGCCACCTTGATCTGGAAAAGATCCTTGGCTGGCAGGATGCCGAGTTCAAGCTGGCGATCACCGAACGCCATGGCCAGAACATCAGCAACGACCGGATCAACGACCCCCGGGTCGGCGGCTTCACCTCGGCCCAGGAAGTCTGGGGCCGCGGCCAGACCTGGCGGCTGACGCAGATGTGGATCAAGCAGAAGTACTTCGATGGCGCCCTGGATGTGAAATTCGGGCGCTTCGGTGAAGGCGAGGACTTCAACAGCTTCCCTTGCGACTTCCAGAACCTGGCCTTCTGCGGCTCCCAGGTGGGCAACTGGGTGGGTGGCATCTGGTACAACTGGCCCGTCAGCCAGTGGGCCCTGCGCGTTCGCTACAACCTCAACGACTCGCTGTACGCCCAGGTCGGCGTCTTCGAACAGAACCCCTCGAACCTTGAAAGCGGTAACGGCTTCAAGCTCAGCGGCAGCGGTACCCAGGGCGCGGTCATGCCGATCGAACTGGTGTGGAGCCCGCGGGTCAATGGCTTTGAAGGGGAATATCGCGCTGGCTACTACTACAGTAATGCCAAGGCACAGGATGTTCTGAAGGACAGCAACGGCCAGCCGGCTGCCTTGAGCGGCCAGGCCTATCGCAGCAGCTCGAGCAAGCATGGCTTCTGGCTCGGAGCCCAGCAGCAAGTGACGTCGCTGGCCTCGGACCACTCCCGCGGCTTGAGCCTGTTCGCCAATGCCACGATGCACGACAAGAAGACCAATGCCATCGACAACTATGTTCAGGCAGGTGTGGTGTACAAAGGGCCCTTCGATGCCCGCGCCAAGGACGACATCGGTTTCGCCCTCGCCCGCGTGCACGTCAATCCCGGCTATCGCAAGAATGCCCGCCTCATCAACCAGGCCGCCGGCCTGGACGATTACGACAACCCTGGCTACCTGCCCGTCCAAGACACCGAATACAGCGCCGAGCTCTACTACGGCATTCACCTGGCCGATTGGCTCACCGTACGACCCAACCTGCAATACATCCGCCATCCAGGCGGTGTGTCGCAGGTCGACGCCGCCCTGATCGGCGGCCTGAAAATTCAGAGCAGTTTCTAACCCACCCCTTCGACCTACGGAGAACATACGATGAGCACTGACGGTGCCAAGAATGGAACCCGCTGGCTACCGCGCCTTCTGGGCGTGCTGCTGTTGCTGATGGGCCTGGCCCTGCTGGCAGGCGGCATCAAGCTGAGCCAGCTGGGAGGATCCCTGTACTACCTTATCGCCGGCATTGGCTTTGCCCTGTCCGGCATCCTCCTGCTGGCCATGCGCCGTATCGCTTTGGGCCTGTATGGCTTGGTGCTGTTGGGCAGCACGATCTGGGCACTGTGGGAAGTCGGCCTGGACTGGTGGCAACTGGTGCCACGTCTGGCGATCTGGTTCGCCGTCGGGGTCGTCCTGCTGCTGCCATGGGCACGTCGTCCCCTGATCGGCCCGTCATCGAAAATCAACACCGCGCTGCTCAGCGTCGCGGTGGTCGCCGCCGGCGCCAGCGCCCTGGGCAGCCAGTTCACACACCCGGGCGAGACCTTCGGCACGCTCAATCGCGACAACAGCGAAATGGGCAGCGCAGCCCCCGACATGCCGGACGGCGAATGGCAGGCCTACGGCCGTACAGAACACGGCGACCGCTACTCGCCGCTGCGCCAGATCACCCCGCAGAATGCCTACCGACTGGAAGAAGCCTGGCGCATCCGCACCGGTGACCTACCGACCGATGACGATCCGGTAGAGCTGACCAACCAGAACACGCCGCTGAAGGTCAACGGCATGCTCTATGCGTGCACCGCTCACAGCAAGCTGCTGGCCTTGGATCCGGACACCGGTGCCGAGATCTGGCGCTTCGACCCGCAGATCAAGAGCCCTACCGGCTCGCTCAAGGGCTTTGCCCACATGACCTGCCGCGGCGTTTCGTACTATGACGAAAACCGCTACGTCAGCCGCGACGGCAAGCCTGCGCCAAAGATCTCCGACGCAGGCCAGATCGTGGCCCAGACCTGCCCGCGCCGCCTGTACCTGCCGACCGCCGACGCCCGCCTGATCGCCATCAACGCCGACAATGGCAAGGTCTGCGAAGGCTTCGCCAACCAGGGCGTGATCGACCTGACCACCGGCCTTGGGCCCTTCACCGCCGGCGGGTACTACTCCACCTCGCCAGCGGCGGTCACCCGCGAGCTGGTGATCATTGGCGGTCACGTCACCGACAACGAGTCGACCAATGAGCCGTCCGGCGTGATCCGCGCGTACGACGTGCACGACGGCCACCTGGTGTGGAACTGGGACAGCAACAACCCAGAGGACACCAAGCCACTCACCGCCGGCCAGACCTACAGCCGCAACTCGGCCAACATGTGGTCGATCGCCAGCGTCGACGAAGACCTGGGGATGATCTACCTGCCGCTGGGCAACCAGACCCCCGACCAGTGGGGCGCCGACCGTACTCCAGGCGCCGAGAAGTACAGCGCCGGTATCGTCGCCCTGGACCTGGCCACCGGCAAAGTGCGCTGGAACTACCAGTTCACCCACCACGACCTGTGGGATATGGACGTGGGCAGCCAGCCGACCCTGGTGCACCTGAAAACCGACGATGGCATCAAGCCCGCGGTCATCGTGCCAACCAAGCAAGGCAGCCTGTATGTGCTAGACCGTCGCGACGGCACGCCGATCGTGCCGATCCGTGAGATTCCGGTCCCCCAAGGCGCCGTCAAAGGCGATCACACCGCACCGACCCAGGCACGTTCGGACCTCAACCTGCTCGGCCCCGAGCTGACCGAAAAGGCCATGTGGGGCGCAACGCCGTTCGATCAGATGCTCTGCCGTATCCAGTTCCGCAGCCTGCGCTACGAGGGCCAGTACACCCCGCCGTCCGAGCAGGGCTCGCTGGTCTACCCAGGCAACGTTGGCGTGTTCAACTGGGGTAGCGTGTCGGTCGACCCAGTTCGCCAGGTGCTGTTCACCTCACCGAACTACATGGCGTTCGTCTCGAAGATGGTGCCCCGCGAGCAAGTCGCCGCCGGCAGCAAGCGCGAGAGCGAGACCAGCGGCGTGCAACCGAACACCGGTGCGCCCTACGCGGTGATCATGCATCCATTCATGTCGCCTTTGGGCGTACCGTGCCAGGCGCCGGCCTGGGGTTACGTCGCGGCGATCGACCTGTTCACCAATAAGGTGATCTGGAAGCACAAGAACGGCACCACCCGCGACAGCACTCCAGTACCGATCGGCCTGCCGGTCGGCGTACCGAGCATGGGTGGCTCGATCGTCACCGCAGGTGGCGTAGGCTTCCTCAGCGGCACCCTGGACCAGTACCTGCGCGCTTATGACGTGCACAACGGCAAGGAGCTGTGGAAAGCCCGCCTGCCAGCGGGTGGCCAAGCCACGCCAATGACCTACACCGGCAAGGATGGCAAGCAGTACGTGCTGGTCACCGCCGGCGGCCACGGCTCGCTGGGCACCAAGATGGGCGACTACATCATCGCCTACAAGCTCGCCGACTAAGCGGCAAGCGACAAAAGAAAGCGGGGCCTACGAGGCCCCGCTTTTTTCTTGCAGCTTGCAGCTCGAAGCTCAAAGCTTGAAACCCATCCCCCCCCGCCCCATCTAAGCACCATAGTCATTTGCGCAGGTGCCCCATGAGCGACCAGCAAGATCTACCGGACCATCCAGACGAACACGAAACAGTCGAACATCTCCACGCCAAGGCCACCCCCGGCCACCACCTTGCCCTGCCCGGCCAACAACTGCCGGACAAGGTCTATGTGATCCCGATCCACAACCGCCCGTTCTTCCCGGCCCAGGTCCTGCCGGTGATCGTCAATGAAGAACCTTGGGCAGAAACCCTGGATCTGGTCGCCAAGACCCCGCACCACTCCCTGGCCCTGTTCTTCCTGGACGAGCCGCCAGAAGACCATCGTCATTTCGACACCTCTTCCCTGCCGCAGTACGGCACCTTGGTCAAGGTCCACCACGCCAGCCGCGAGAACGGCAAGCTGCAGTTCGTCGCCCAGGGCCTGACCCGGGTGCGCATCCGGACCTGGCTCAAGCACCATCGCCCGCCCTACTTGGTGGAAGTGGACTACCCGCATCAACCCGCCGAACCCACCGACGAGGTGAAGGCCTATGGCATGGCCCTGATCAATGCGATCAAGGAGCTGTTGCCGCTCAATCCGTTGTACAGCGAAGAGCTGAAGAACTACCTCAACCGCTTCAGCCCAAACGACCCATCGCCCTTGACCGACTTCGCCGCCGCGCTGACCTCGGCTACCGGCGCGCAGCTGCAGGAAGTGCTCGACTGTGTGCCAATGCTCAAGCGCATGGAAAAAGTCCTGCCGATGCTGCGCAAGGAGGTCGAGGTCGCGCGTCTGCAAAACGAGATCTCCGCCGAGGTCAACCGGCAGATTGGCGAACACCAGCGCGAGTTCTTCCTCAAGGAACAGCTCAAAGTCATCCAGCAGGAGCTGGGCCTGACCAAAGACGACCGTAGCGCCGACCTGGAGCAGTTCCAGCAGCGCCTGGAAGGCAAGACCCTGCCGGAGCAGGCGAAAAAGCGCATCGACGAGGAAATGAACAAGCTGTCGATCCTCGAGACCGGTTCGCCGGAATACGCCGTCACCCGCAACTATCTGGACTGGGCCACCGCACTGCCCTGGGGCATTTACGGCCAAGACAAGCTTGACCTCACCCATGCGCGCAAAGTCCTCGACCAGCATCACGCCGGGCTGGACGACATCAAGGATCGGATCCTGGAGTTCCTTGCCGTTGGGGCCTGGAAAGGCGAAATCAGCGGCTCCATTGTCCTGCTGGTCGGCCCGCCCGGGGTGGGCAAGACCAGTATCGGCAAGTCCATCGCCGAAAGCCTCGGCCGGCCGTTCTTCCGCTTCAGCGTCGGCGGCATGCGCGACGAGGCGGAGATCAAGGGCCACCGACGCACCTATATCGGCGCCCAGCCGGGCAAGCTGGTGCAGGCCCTGAAGGACGTCGAGGTGATGAACCCGGTGATCATGCTCGACGAGATCGACAAGATGGGCCAGAGCTACCAAGGCGACCCGGCCTCGGCGCTGCTCGAAACCCTCGACCCCGAACAGAACGTCGACTTCCTCGACCACTACCTGGACCTGCGCCTGGACTTGTCCAAAGTGCTGTTCGTTTGCACCGCCAACACCTTGGACTCGATCCCCGGCCCACTGCTCGACCGCATGGAAGTGATCCGCCTCTCCGGCTACATCACCGAAGAGAAACTGGCGATCGCCAAGCGCCATCTATGGCCCAAGCAACTGGCCAAAGCCGGAGTCGCCAAATCCAGCCTGAGCATCAGCGACAGCGCTCTGCGCATGGTGATCGAGGGGTATGCACGCGAGGCCGGTGTGCGCCAACTGGAAAAACAGCTGGGCAAACTGGTGCGCAAGGCAGTGGTCAAGCTGCTCGAGACGCCGCAGGCCAAGCTCAAGATCGGCACCAAGGACTTGGAAGCGGCACTCGGTATGCCGGTGTTCCGCAGCGAGCAGGTGCTCGCTGGCAAGGGCGTGATCACCGGCCTTGCCTGGACCAGCATGGGCGGGGCCACCTTACCGATCGAAGCCACCCGTATCCATACCCTCAACCGTGGCTTCAAGCTCACCGGCAAGCTGGGCGATGTGATGAAGGAATCGGCCGAGATCGCCTACAGCTATGTCAGCTCGAACCTGAAGCAATACGGTGGCGACCCGAGCTTTTTCAACGAAGCCTTCATCCACTTGCACGTACCCGAGGGCGCCACGCCCAAGGATGGGCCGAGCGCCGGCATCACCATGGCAAGCGCCCTGTTATCGCTCGCCCGGGACCAGGCGCCGAAAAAAGGCGTGGCCATGACCGGTGAACTGACACTCACCGGGCAGGTGCTACCGATTGGTGGGGTCCGTGAGAAGGTAATCGCCGCACGGCGACAGAAGATCTTCGAACTGATCCTGCCAGAGGCCAACCGCGGCGACTTCGAAGAGCTGCCGGACTATCTACGTGAAGGGCTGACTGTGCATTTCGCCAAGCGCTATGCCGACGTGGCGAAAGTGTTGTTCGCTTGATTGAACAGAGGGGCCACGGCCCCTCTGTTTTTCAGGCAAAAGCCTCACGCAATCGCTGCGCGTGCACGGCAACCTGTTTCCACTGTCCCAAGAATATTTTGAAGTACACCATGAAAAGCGCCAGCTCTCGCTGGCGTTTCACTTTGCTCAAATGATTGTGTGCACTTTCGACATACGTGCCTATCGCTTGCCAAGCCGTATGAAGTTTTTCAATATTGCCATGCACGCCAGCCAGCTGTAGATCACGCACGCCAAACAAAGCCCTAAGCTGCTCGCGATCTTCTTCTTCAAAAGTCGCTTTCCGACAGTTTGTCCAAAACGGCTCGAATCTCAGCGTGCACTTGCGCACCTCAACCGTATCAAGCGCTTTGATCACCCTATCCAGGTCGGGTTGTAATTCACGCCGGTGCGTTTCGCGAAAGTCCTCGATACCTGACATGTATTCAGTGAGATGGATGTCAAAGGCCTCGACCTCCCTCCGAAGACTGACCACGTATGCAACCATTGTTTCCACACGCGTCAAATC
The DNA here is from genome assembly GCF_900102675.1 of Pseudomonas guariconensis. GTDB lineage: Bacteria > Pseudomonadota > Gammaproteobacteria > Pseudomonadales > Pseudomonadaceae > Aquipseudomonas > Aquipseudomonas guariconensis. Next base: position 192,535 of record NZ_FMYX01000006.1, on the reverse strand, counting down.
CCTGGGACTGAGTGCCAAATCCTTTTCGCGAGACAACGCCTCCCATCTATCTGCATCACCGTTCGCCATCTCGAGCCGAGACGCAATGTTCTGTATTTCTGCACTCCGCTGCGTGACCGTTTGGGTATGCCCGACCAATGCCTGACTCAGCGCACTTCCACGCTCACGCAAGGACCACCAAAAACCACTCCTGTAGGACAGCCTAGCGATCAGCCGTTCCAAATTACCAATATTCAGGACTGGCTCAGAGACATACGAATAGCTCACCCAACGCGCCAATCGTCCTTGAGGTAAATCGTGAACCCTGCGGACATAGGCATCCAGCTGCGCAACAGAGGCTTTTAGATCACCCACGCCGCTTCGCGCCTGTTTGAAGAGCGCTGCCACTCGCACTTCCATCGCCCGTGCAGCGCTCCCCATCGGCATCAGCATCCTTTGTTCCATGAGCATTAACTCCGTAAGCCTGACCGCCGCTCTGATGAATGGCAGTCAGGCTATTGATCACGAATCAAAATGCATTGCTGATCTGCTTGATCATGCTGCGCTGATAAGCCAGGAGCGTCTTCAAAAACGCATCGATAGCACGCAGGTCTTCGATTCCCTTGTACTTGGCGTTCTTCAGCAGGTTGTAGAAACTCCCCAACGCCATGCTCAGTGCATTCAAGGCAATCAGGCAGGCCTTACGTTGCGCGACGAGCCTAGGCACATTTTCCAGCGCCTTGAGCTGTTGACGGCATGTCGCCAGGGTTCGGCTATTGGCGGCAAGGTCCCGCTGCAGCGTTCTGAGTCCGAGTGTCAATTGCCGACGCTCTGCCTGCAGTCGGCTGTAATTGAGGTCGGCAGACAACTGTCCAAGCGTTTTCTCCAGGTTTTTCAGGGCCTGGGCTGCGGCCTCACTCAGTAAGGCGATCTGCCCACCGGGCACTGCCAGCGCAGCCAATTGCTCGGGCGTGGGAATCAGGCCGTCGAACTTGACCTCGATATCGATAGCTTCCAGCGCTTTGAGGGCGGTATGCAGTGCCTCGATCTTGGACGACTCGGCGTCTATTTCGGCTTTCAAGGCGACACTGGTCGTTTCCAGTTCCATCTGCTGCCTGAATAAACGGGCTTCGTCGCGGGAGGCGTTGGGGGCAGACAAAGCCGACAACTCCGTAGAGGCATTCTTTACGCCACTGATTTGAATCGTCAGATTCGACAGCACTTTATTGATAGTTTCCTGGGCAATGAACAGAAGCTCAGGGTCTTCGCCGATGTCCTCAAGCGCATCGACGATATCCTCTAACCCGCTTGCATGCAGCTCTGCCTCCATCCGCAGGGCTTGAGTTGCCATTCGCTTGGTAATGCTGTCCAGAAACTTGGCATGTCGCTCAATCGATTCATACAACGTCGGCAAGGGCTTCAGGTTGCCCTGCTGCCACTCAAGCAGGAAAACACGGGTCGTCGAGAGAATGTCGTCCAGTACGGGTTGCTGGCTGGCAGGCGACAGATAAGAAACCTTGGCATTCATGGTAATAGTCCTTTAATGAATTAGCGTGCCGATGCGGCATTGTCGAAAACCGCTGTCAGTTGCAGCGAAGTGCGCTCGATTTCCTTCCACTGCCGGAGGAATCGTTTGAAAAAGATCAGAAAGATCGCCAGCCGCTGGCCATCTGTGATCTTTCCGAGCTCTTCGATGGAGCTGGTGATGTAGACCTCGACACGCTCCCAGACCGTCTGCAAATGGGAGGCTGAGGTCAGGACATCGTTAAGACGCACGTCCAGATCATCCACAAACTGGGTCATTTCCTTGAGCCGGCCTTCCAGATTCACACGGGCCTTCAGTTTCGCTGCGACCCCCCTGCGCTGTTGTTCTAACTTTTTACGTTGCTTACGCGCAGATTCTGCTTTGGCGCCATAGATCGCACCGCCGACAATAGCCCCAAGCGGCCCCCCAGCGAGGCTGCTCAGTCCGTTGGAGAGGTACCTGTCGTATTCTTTTTTAAGTTCGCCGATCTCGACGTCGAGGGCTTTGAGTTCAGTGCGCAACGCTTCAACCAGCCCGTCTTGTTTCTTGCGTTTTAGCGCCTTGTCCTTGTTGCCGACTGCAGGCAGCAACTCCTTTTTAACGGTGTCCCTGAAGGCTTCGCTGTCTTTCTTTACACCGTCTACACGCTTGGCATAGTTCCTGACATCGTCGTTGAGGATTTGCATGTACTCGACCAGTTGCGTGACGGCTTTCTGGTCCTCGGCGCCCAGTTTGACCGGCCTCGCGAGCGCCACTTGCTCCCAGGTCATTTGCGGTTTCAGAAATCTCAGGCGACTGCACTCTGCAACAATTTCCTCGCCAACGACATCGATCAAGTTGGCGGTGGTTGCCAGTTCGCTCGAGAGCCGCTTGCTGCGATCTGACAGTGTTGTCCAGGCGTTGGCATGACGACGCAGCCCCTCAAACAGGCTGGACATGGCCGAGGGCTTCAGCTCAGGCTCATCGATGGTCTTGTAGCCCAGCCATTGCTCAACGGTTTGTGGGGTCTTGGGCAGACCAAAAACAAAATTGGCATATTGGTTGATGGTGACGATGTGCTCGCGGCTGAGTGTCAGGCCGCCTTCATTACTACCGTCGCGCTCGGCCATTGCTGTAACCATTGCTACAGGTTGGCTGGCCGCCTCATTTGCCAGCGTTTCATAGCTGGCTCTTTGGAAACTCATACATTTCTCCTTGTACCCAAACCGGGCTGGTTTGGTGGTACAAAGTTATGACTCGCCCCGATGAGTCATCAGATGGCAATCGTTCCTCCTACAAGATCTATTGGCATATTCAGACAGGAGACTTCATGAGATCTCGCCTTGCACTGTTTCCCCTGGCCTTCGGGCTGTTGAGCGCCTGCAGCCAAACCCCGTCCTCCCCTGAACCTATCGTTCTGGAAAAAGCCAGTGAATGCCCAATCACCCTGGTGCCCGGACAAACATTGACCTTGCGTTTGCCCAGCAATCCCAGCACCGGTTACCGCTGGCTGGTTCAACACCCGGCGGCCAACATCCTGCGCAGCCTGGGCCCTGAGGTGTATAGCGATCCAGAAGACACAGGTGTGGTGGGCAGTGCAGGCCAGTCCTTGTGGCGCTTCCAGGCCCAGGGCCAAGGCGTGAGCCATCTCATTCTGGTGTATCAGCAACCCTGGGCACCCGAAGTGCGCCCTGCACAGACCTTCGACTGCGCCGTGACGGTCGACTGAACCTGCCCAGAGGCGATGCGCAAACGGTCAGGGTTGGCTAAAATGCACGCTCTTTACCACCCCCACCTGGTACTTCCGTGAGCCAACAACCCGACCGCCTCTTCGCCCAGCCCTTGGAGCAGGTGCCCGACTTTGCCTTCAACGAGGACGTGGTGCGGGTGTTCCCGGACATGATCAAGCGTTCGGTGCCAGGTTACCCGACCATTGTCGAGAACCTCGGCGTGCTCGCCGCCCGCTTCGCCCAGCCGCACACTGCGCTGTACGACCTGGGCGCATCACTGGGCGCGGTGACCCAGTCCCTGCGCCGGCACGTGCGTGCCGACGGCTGCCGGGTGATTGCGGTGGACAATTCCGCAGCCATGGTCGAGCGCTGCCGTCAGTACCTCACCGCCCAGGACTCGATGTTCCAGGAACTGCTGCCAGTACAGGTGCTGGAGGCCGATATCCTGGCCCTGCCCTTCGAGCCGGCCTCGGTGGTGGCGATGAACTTCACCTTGCAGTTCATCGCCCCGGACCAACGCCTGGCACTGCTAGGTCGCATCCGCCAGGCGCTGCTGCCCGGCGGCGCGCTCGTCCTCTCCGAGAAGCTGCGTTTTGCCGATGACCAGGAGCAGGACCTGCTCAACGAGTTGCACCTGGACTTCAAGCGTGCCAATGGCTACAGCGAACTGGAAATCGCCCAGAAGCGCAGCGCCATCGAGAACGTGATGAAACCCGACACCCTGCAGACCCACAAAGACCGCCTGCATGCCGCCGGCTTCTCCAAGGTCGTGCCTTGGTTCCAATGCCTCAATTTCGCCTCACTGATTGCCCTGCCATGATCGACCTCTCCCCCCTCGTCCGCCGCCTGGCGGGCACGCCCCTTGCCACGTGGTCCCAAGGCCTGCAAGCACAACTGCACACCAAGCTGGAGAAAGGCCATGGCGATCTCGATCGTTGGCGCGGCGCGCTGGATGCCCTGCCGGATCTGCTGCCCAGCGAGGTCGACTTGCAAAACGGCCTGCGTCTGGACAGCGACTGTGACGATGCCACCCGAGCCCGGATGCACCAAGCGTTGATGGGGCTCTCGCCCTGGCGCAAGGGGCCGTTCGACCTGTTCGGCGTCCACGTGGACACCGAATGGCGCTCTGACTGGAAGTGGTCGCGGGTAAGCCCGCATCTGGATCTGAAAGGCAAACGCGTGCTCGACGTCGGCTGCGGCAATGGCTACTACCAGTGGCGCATGCTAGGTGCCGGCGCCGACATGGTGATCGGCGTGGACCCCAACTGGCTGTTCTTCTGCCAGTTCCAGGCCGTGCAAAAGTACCTGCCGGAGCTTCCCGCCTGGCACCTGCCCTTCGCTCTGGAAGAGCTGCCAGCGAACCTAGAAGGCTTCGACACCGTGTTCTCCATGGGCGTGTTCTATCACCGACGCTCGCCCATCGAGCACCTGCTGGCGCTCAAGGACTGCCTGGTCAAAGGTGGCGAGCTGGTGCTGGAAACCCTGGTCGTCGAGGGCGACGAACACCAGGTGCTGGTGCCCGAGGACCGCTACGCGCAGATGCGCAACGTTTGGTTCCTGCCGTCGGTGCCGGCCCTGGAGCGCTGGCTGCGCCGTGCCGGGTTCAGCGACGTGCGCTGTGTCGATGTCAGCGTCACCAGCGTGGACGAGCAGCGCAGTACCGACTGGATGCGCTACCAGTCGCTCGCCGACTTCCTCGACCCGAACGATCACAGCCGCACCATCGAGGGCCTCCCGGCCCCACGTCGCGCCACCTTGCTGGCACGCAAATAAAAAAGGCGCCCCCGTAGGGGCGCCAGACTCGCCTTCGTCAGAGGAGCGACTGCGAAGGCGGCTACACGTCAATCCTTGGCCAATTCACGGGCCTTCTCGTTCGCCTTGCGCTCACGCGCCACCACGGCTTGCTCTTTGTCGCCATGCAGGCGCTGCTGGTCTTGCCGGAACGCCTCCCAGAACTGCCTGGAACGCTCGGCGCCGCCTTCGGCCATTGCCCCAGAACTGCCCAAGGCGAGTACAGCCAACAACAAGTATTGGGTCAGGTTCATCGTGTTTGCCTCGTGATAACCAGTCGTTCGAGGCCATCGTAGCGAGGCGCAGCTAACGCCAAGGTGAGTCGGACATTACAGTGTTGCAAGACTTGAGCGGCGTTTCGGCACAGACTTGCGCAACGCCTTTCAGCCACATGTCCGGCCCATTACAAATCCGTTATTCAAGCTTTCCGCTCGGTTGCATCCCGTAACATCGGCAACCTTGACCCTGATCTCGCTACAGGGTCGAGAATCGCCACCTTTCATTACACCGAGCTTCCCATGCGCCTACTGATCATCGAAGACGAACTGCGTACCGCTGATTACCTGCAACAGGGTCTGCGCGAGAACGGCTACGTGGTCGACTGCGCCCATACCGGTATCGACGGGCTGCATTTGGCCCGCCAGCAGCCCTATGACCTGGTGATTCTCGACGTCAACCTGCCCGGCCTGGACGGCTGGAGCGTACTGCAACGCCTGCGCAGCGAATCGGCCACGCGGATCATGATGCTTACGGCCCATGGCCGCCTGGACGACCGGGTCAAAGGCCTGGACCTGGGCGCCGACGATTATCTGCTCAAACCCTTCGAATTCCCGGAATTGCTGGCTCGAATCCGCAGCCTTCTGCGGCGCAACGACCAGCATCTGCAACCGAGCACCCTGCGCGTCGCTGACCTGGAACTGGACCCTGGCCGCCACCGCGCCTACCGCGCAGGGCGGCGCATCGACCTGACCGCCAAGGAGTTCGCTCTGCTGCACCTATTGATGCGCCAGAGCGGCGAAGTGTTGTCGCGCACGCAGATCATCTCGCTGGTCTGGGACATGAATTTCGACTGCGACACCAACGTGGTGGAGGTGTCGATCCGTCGCCTGCGGGCCAAGATCGACGACCCGTTCGACGACAAACTGATCCACACTCTGCGCGGCGTGGGCTACGTGCTCGAGGCCAGGCCATGAAACCTGCCAGCCTGTCCTTGCGCCTGGGGTTGTCGGTGACCCTGATGGGCGCCACGCTGGTGCTATTGCTGGCTTGCCTGGCCGTGTTCGCTCTGCAGCACGAACTGGACAGCCGCGCCCGCAAAGACCTGGACCGTAAGATGCTGCAGATCGAACACAATCTGCGCGTCGATCTACGCAACGAGGATCTGGCCCGCCGCGCCCATCCCTTGCTCGATGTGATCATGGGCCATGACAACCTGAGCCTGAGCATCCTGGCGCTCGACGGTCGTCACCCCTTGCTGCTGAGCCTGGGACCTGCGCTGGAAGCACGCCTGAACGAGCTGCCGGTCGGCGACCGGCTGAGCTTCCACGAGTGGCGCGACAGTGCCGATGCCCAGATCCTCACCGCCACCCGCCTGATGCGCCTGCGCGACGACACCACCGTTCGGGTGATGATGTCGCTCAATCGCGCCGACGATAACACCCTGCTCCAGGCCTACCTGAACTCGACATTGTTGGCCCTGCCCTTGTTGCTGGTACTGATCGGCCTCAGTGCCTGGAAACTGATGCAAATGGGATTGCGCCCTTTGCGTCACTTTCGCCGGATTGCCGGGCGCGTCTCGGCCCAGGACCTGGGGCATCGCCTTCCCGACACAGGCTTGCCGGTGGAACTGGCCGAGCTGGCCAAGGCCATCAATGTCATGCTCGATCGCCTGGATCAAGGTGTACGCCAGCTCTCGCAATTCTCCGATGATCTGGCCCATGAGCTTCGCACGCCCATCGGTAATCTCATGGGCAAGGCCCAGGTCACCCTGGCCCGGGACCGCGATGGCACCTATTACCGGGAAGCACTGGAGGACAGTGTCGAGGAATTGACCCGCCTCAACCGCATCATCAACGACATGTTGTTTCTCGCCCAAGTCAGCCAACCCCAGGCCCAGGTAATGCTCGGGCCACTGGCCCTGGCTCAGGAAGCGGAGCGGGTCTGCGAACTGTTCGCCGTCAGCGCCGAGCTCAAGGGGATCGAACTGCATCTGCAGGGTTGGGGGACGGCCATGGCCGATCGCTTGATGTTCCAGCGGGCGCTGTCCAACCTGTTGAGCAATGCCATCCGCCACAGCCCAGAGAACCAGGTGGTGACGGTCCTGATCGAACGTCAGGGCGATGAGATACACCTAGGGGTGCGCAACCAGGGGCCAGGCATAGCCGGGTGTCATCTGCCGCACCTGTTCGAACGCTTTTACCGCGCAGGATGCGGACGCTCGCGGCTGGAGGGTGGGACAGGATTGGGACTGGCGATCGTGAAGTCGATCATGCAGTTGCATGGCGGACGAGTCGAGGCCAGCAGCACGCCTGCTGGCCCTACCCGCTTCACCTTGGTATTCCGAGCGCAATGACGGGGGCTGTACCGGCGAAGGGGCCAGTACAGCCGAACGGCAATTAGCGAGAAGCCGCTACGATCAGCGCCTTCATCTCGGCCACAGCCGCCTTGAAACCGACGAACAGCGCATGGGCCACCAGCGCATGGCCGATGTTCAGTTCATTGATGCCCTTGATCGCCGCCACCGCCTCGACGTTGTGGTAGTGAAGGCCATGGCCGGCATTGACGATCAGCCCCTGCCCTACCCCCACGGCCACGCCGTCAATGATCCGCTGCAGCTCTTCGGCCACCTCGGTCGGGGTTTCGGCATCGGCATAGCGGCCGGTGTGCAGTTCGATCGCCGGTGCACCGACACGGCGCGAAGCTTCGATCTGACGCGCGTCCGGATCGATGAACAGTGAAACTTCAGCCCCTGTGCGCGACAGACGCTCCACCGCAGCCTTGATCCGAGCCTCCTGGCCGGCGACGTCCAGGCCACCCTCGGTCGTCAGTTCCTGGCGGGTTTCAGGCACCAGGCAGATATGCGCCGGACGGATCTTCTCGGCGAAGGCCATCATTTCTTCGGTGATGCCCATTTCGAAGTTCATGCGGGTCTGCAGCACGTCCTTGAGCAGCAGCACGTCGCGCTCCTGGATATGCCGGCGGTCTTCGCGCAGGTGCACGGTGATACCGTCGGCGCCCGCTTCCTCGGCATCCAGCGCGGCCTTGACCGGGTCTGGGTAACGGGTGCCCCGGGCCTGGCGAAGGGTCGCCACGTGGTCGATGTTGACGCCAAGAAGCATGCGGTTGCTGTGAGTCACGAAAGGGCTCTCCTGAAAGTTGAGCCCCACAGCATACGATGTGCTCAACGCTTGCGAAACAGTTCCCGGCTCACCAGCGGCTTCGGCCCCAGGTGTACCGCCAAGGCCTGGCGCATCAGGCGCTTGGCAGCAAGCAACGCACCCGGGGCTTGCCAATCGGCCTCGGCCAGTGCCAGCAGCTCTGCCCCGGTGAACAACCCAGGCTGCGCCAGGTAAACCCGCTCCAGGCCCGCATCGACCTGCAGGCGATACAGTCCTTGGGTGTCGATGGGGTCGTCGTTGATATCGTGGGTCAGGGCAAAGGCATAACCTAACTCATCCAACAGGCGCCACTCGAAGGCACGCAACAGCGGCTCCAGGGGCCGACCGGCGGCCAGGGCCTGCAGCGTCAAGGTGTAGTGCTCGAACAACGCAGGATGCGGCGCCTCCGCAGGCAGCAGGCGCATCAACAGTTCATTGAGGTACAGCCCGCTGAACAAGGCATCGCCATGCAACCAGCCGCCGATGCCGACACTGTCCAGGCGACCGACGTTCTTCAGCTCCCCTCGCCCACGCAACTCCACCTCCAGCTCCACGAACGGCCGGACCAGGCTGCCCCCCTTGCCCCGGGCACGGCGCAGCACCGCACGTACACGGCCTTGGGGCGTGAGGAAATCCACCAGCGCGCTGGTTTCCTTGTAGGCACGGCTGTGAAGCACGTAGGCCGGCTGGCCGGCGGGTTGTTCCATCAGCGATCTCTGGGGTTTGAATGTGCCTGTGGGAGCGGGGCCACCTTCGAACGCATCAGTGAAACCACTGTCATTCGAAGGTGAACCCGCTCCCACAGGGTACGAGCCAGCTGTCTGTTGGCTGGAGCGGTTACAGGTCGCCGTAGCCCAGCGAGCGCAGGGCGCGCTCATCGTCGGACCAGCCGCCTTTGACCTTGACCCACAGGTTGAGCATGACCTTGGCGTCGAACAACACTTCCATATCCTTGCGCGCGTCCGAACCGATGCGCTTGATGCGCTCGCCCTTGTCACCAATGATGATCTTCTTCTGACCGTCACGCTCGACCAGGATCAACGCATGGATATGCAGCACATGGCCCTGCTGCTTGAATTCCTCGATCTCCACGGTGATCTGGTACGGAAGCTCAGCACCGAGCTGGCGCATGATCTTTTCGCGCACCAGTTCCGCAGCCAGGAAGCGGCTACTGCGGTCGGTGATCTGATCTTCCGGGAAGAAATGCTCGTTCTCGGGCAGATGCTTGGCGATCAACGCTTCCAAGGCTTCGAGGTTGTGGCCTTGCTGGGCGGAAATCGGCACGATCTCGGCATTGGGCAACTGCTGCTGCAGCCACTGCAAGTGCGGGATCAGCTCGGCTTTCTCATCCATGCGGTCGGTCTTGTTGACCGCCAGGATCACCGGGCCACTCACGTACTGCACACGCTCAAGCACCAGTTGGTCCTCGTCGGTCCAGCGGGTCCGGTCGACCACGAAGATGACTACGTCGACATCCTTCAAGGCAGCCGATGCGTTGCGGTTCATGTAGCGGTTCAAGGCCTTGTCGTTGGCCTTGTGCATACCGGGCGTATCGACGTAGATCGCCTGCACGTCGCCCTCGGTCTTGATACCGAGCATGTTGTGCCGGGTGGTCTGCGGCTTGCGCGAGGTGATCGCCAGCTTCTGGCCGAGGATGTGGTTGAGCAGCGTGGACTTGCCCACGTTGGGGCGACCGACGATCGCGACATAGCCGCAACGGGTCGAAGTGTTCTCAGTCATTGCCATTCTCCACGCCAAGGGCGATCAATGCAGCAGCGGCGGCGACCTGCTCGGCGATACGCCGGCTCACGCCCTGGCCACGGCTCTTGTTGTTCAGCAGCACCACCTCGCATTCGACGAAGAAGGTACGGCAGTGCGGTTCGCCCTGGATGTCCACCACTTCATAGCGTGGCAGTTCGCAGGCACGCGACTGCAGGAATTCCTGCAGACGAGTCTTGGGGTCTTTGTTGGTGTCGACCAGAGTCAACCCATCGAACTCACCGGCCAGCCAGGCCAGGATGCGTTCGCGTGCGGTCTCCATGTCGGCGTCCAGGTAGATCGCCCCGATCAGCGCTTCGAGGGCATCGGCCAGGATCGACTCCCGCCGGAAACCACCGCTCTTGAGCTCACCCGAGCCCAAGCGCAGGTATTCGCCCAGATCGAAGCCCCGGGCCAGACGGGCCAGGGTCTCACCTTTGACCAGACGGGCGCGCAGGCGCGAGAGCTGGCCTTCGCGGGCCTGCGGAAAACGCTCGAACAGCGCTTCGCCGGCCACGAAGTTGAGGATGGCATCGCCCAGAAACTCCAGGCGCTCGTTGTTGCGCCCGGCATAGCTGCGATGAGTCAGGGCCAGGAGCATCTGGTCCTGGTTCTTGAAGGTATAGCCGAGCTTGCGCTCCAGGCGCGCGAGGGAAGCACTCATGGGGCCACCCGTGGATTGTTCAACGCGTTGTTCAAATCAACATCCTGAAAGACTGTTTGGCTGTGGCCCACCACCTTGTGGGCGGCGGAATCTCTCGATCCCTGAGAACACAGCCTATGTCAGAAATGCATTCGGCGCTGTCTGTCAGACAGCGCCGTTGGGTATCAATGGATCAGGCCTACCCGCGACAGGTTGGGGAAGTGGCTGAGCTTGGGCTCCGGCCAGCTCATCCAGACCGCGAAGGCCTTGCCGACAATGTTGCGATCCGGAACCATGCCGTGCAGTTCCTTGGGAATGTTCGGATCGTCCCAGTAGCGGCTGTCGTTGGAGTTGTCGCGGTTGTCACCCATCATGAAGTAATGGCCAGCCGGAACGGTCCATTGCTGGTCCGGCGGCATGCGGTAGCGGCTCATTTCCTTGCGGATCAGGTGCTCGGCCTCGCCGAGTTTTTCCTTGTACAGCTGGGCACTGCCCAGGGTGCCTGGCTCGGTACCGACCAATTGCTCGGCGACCGGCTGGCCATTGACGTACAGGCGCTTGTCGCTGGTGTAGCGCACCTGATCGCCCGGCAGCCCGACCACACGCTTGATGTAGTTGACATTCGGGTCGCTCGGGTAGCGGAACACCATCACGTCGCCGCGCTGCGGGTCTCCCACCTCGATGACTTTCTTGTCGATCACCGGCAGGCGAATACCGTAGGAGAACTTGTTCACCAAGATGAAATCGCCCACTTCCAGAGTCGGTTTCATCGATCCCGATGGGATCTGGAACGGCTCGACCAGGAACGAACGCAACACCAGCACGATGAACAGCACCGGGAAGAACGACTTGCCGTACTCGACGAGCAACGGCTCCTTGTTCAGGCGCTCGAGCACTGCCATCTCGGGCTGGCTGACGCTGCCCTGGTAGTTGGCGACCGCCGCTCGCCGGCGCGGAGCCAGGAACAGCAGGTCGATCAAGCCCAACAGGCCGCAGACAGCTACGGCGATGACTAGCAACAGCGGGAAATTTAGCGACATAGGACCTAGCTATCCAACCTGAGCACGGCGAGGAAGGCTTCCTGTGGGATCTCCACGTTGCCGACCTGCTTCATGCGTTTCTTACCGGCCTTCTGCTTCTCCAGCAGCTTCTTCTTACGGCTGACGTCACCGCCGTAGCACTTAGCCAGTACGTTCTTTCTGAGCGCCTTGACGGTCGTACGGGCGACGATCTGGCCACCGATGGCTGCCTGGATCGCCACATCGAACATCTGCCGAGGGATCAGCTCCTTCATCTTCTCAGTCAGCGCACGGCCCTTGTAGTGGGCATTGTCGCGGTGAACGATCAGCGCCAGGGCGTCTACCTTGTCGCCGTTGATCAGCACGTCCAGCTTGACCAGGTTGGCCGACTGGTAGCGATCGAAATGATAGTCCAGCGAAGCGTAACCGCGGCTGGTGGACTTGAGTTTATCGAAGAAGTCCAGCACCACTTCGTTCATCGGCAGGTCGTAGCGCACCTGTACCTGGCTGCCGAGGAACTGCATGTCGCGCTGCACGCCACGCTTCTCGATGCACAGGGTGATGACGTTACCCAGGTGCTCCTGAGGCACGAGGATGGTGGCGGTGACGATTGGCTCACGGAAGTCCTGGACCGCAGAAACATCCGGTAGCTTGGATGGGTTGTCGACGTAGATGGTCTCACCGGTCTTGAGCACCAGCTCGTAGATCACGCTCGGCGCGGTGGTGATCAGGTCCAGGTCGTATTCGCGCTCCAGGCGCTCCTGAATGATCTCCATGTGCAACATGCCGAGGAAGCCGCAACGGAAGCCGAAGCCCAGTGCGTCGGAGCTTTCCGGCAGGTATTGCAGCGAGGAGTCGTTCAAGGTCAGCTTCGACAGTGCGTCGCGGAAATCTTCAAAATCGTCGGAGCTGACCGGGAACAGGCCGGCATAAACCTGCGGCTGGATCTTTTTGAAGCCTGGCAGCACTTCGACCTCTGGGGTCGAGGACAGGGTCAGGGTGTCACCGACCGGTGCCCCGTGAATGTCTTTGATGCTGGCGATGATGAAGCCCACCTCGCCCGCCTTGAGGTCGGCGGTCTGCGTGTGTTTCGGGGTGAAGACACCGACGCTGTCCACCAGATGCACCTTGCCGGTGGACTTGACCAGGATCTTGTCCCCTTTCTTGACCCGGCCATGACGCACGCGGACCAGGGAGACGACGCCCAGGTAATTGTCGAACCAGGAATCGATGATCAGTGCCTGCAGAGGAGCATCGATTTCGCCTTCCGGGGCGGGAATGGTCTGCACCAGACGCTCGAGGACCTCATCGACGCCCATGCCGCTCTTGGCGCTGCATGCCACGGCATCGGTGGCGTCGATGCCGATGATCTTCTCGATCTCGTCCTTGACGCGGTCTGGGTCGGCCTGGGGCAGGTCCATCTTGTTAAGCACCGGCATGACCTCCAGGCCCTGCTCGATAGCGGTGTAGCAGTTGGCCACGGACTGGGCCTCGACACCCTGACCGGCGTCCACGACCAGCAGCGCGCCTTCGCACGCGGCCAGGGAACGGCTGACTTCATAGGTGAAGTCGACGTGGCCGGGAGTATCGATGAAGTTCAGCTGGTAGACCTTGCCGTCCTGGGCCTTATAGCTCAGCGTGACGCTGTGGGCCTTGATGGTGATCCCGCGCTCACGCTCCAGATCCATGGAATCGAGGACCTGGGCTTCCATTTCGCGTGCCGACAGGCCACCGCACATCTGGATGAAACGGTCGGCCAGCGTCGACTTGCCATGGTCGATGTGGGCGATGATGGAGAAATTGCGGATATGACTCAAATCACTCACGGGTCAACACTCGAAAAGGCTGCGAGCCGGACGCCCGCCGAAAAATAGCCGGGAATTGTACCTTAAGCGGCAGGGATATGGGAGATTCCAGATCAAGCGACATGGTAACGAGCGCTGCCCTGTAGGAGCCCCGAATTGCGCGCGCCCGAGCTACCCGCAGCCCTTGGATGAGGGGCGACAACGGAATATTTCATGAAAAAGGGCAGCCGAAGCTGCCCTTTCCTATGCAGTGCGCAGATTATTCCGCCAACTTGAAGGTAATGAAGCTGGCTCGGCCCTGACGCAGCACGCGCATCGACACCGAACGATTCTTCGGCAGATCCTTGGCAATTTCGGTGAACTGCTTGGCCGAAGCGATCGCCTGGTTGTTCAGGTGACTGATGACATCGCCAGGACGCAGGCCAATCAACGCCGCCGGACCATCCTGGACCTCCTTGATGACCACGCCGCCCTTGAGTTCCAGGGACTTTTTCTGCTCGGCGGTCAGGTCGGCCACGGAAACGCCCAGACGGTTGCTGTTGCGTTCTGCGCCGGCTCCAGCGCCGGTACCGATGTCCGCATCGTCCTCGGGCAGCGCGCCGATGGTGATATCCAGATTCTGGCGCTTGCCGTTGCGGATGATCTCCAGACGAGCCTTGGCGCCGTCCTTGAGGCTGCCGACCAAGTGCGGCAGGTCGGCCGACATGATGATCGGCTGGCCATTCATGCTCAGAATCACGTCCCCTACCTGCAAGCCACCCTTGGCTGCCGGACCGTCCTCTAGCACTTGGGCGACCAAGGCACCGGCTGGCTTGTCCAGACCGAAGGATTCAGCCAGGTCCTTGTTGACCTCCTGGATCACCACGCCAAGCCAGCCACGACTGACCTTGCCGTCCTTCTTCAGCTGATTGGAAACATCCAGCGCCACATCGATCGGGATAGCGAACGACAGCCCCATGAAGCCACCGGAACGGGTGAAAATCTGCGAGTTGATGCCCACCACCTCGCCATTCATGTTGAATAGCGGGCCACCGGAGTTACCCGGGTTGATCGCCACGTCGGTCTGGATGAACGGGACATAAGTGTCGTTGGGCAGGGTCCGCCCCTTGGCGCTCACGATGCCCTTGGTCACCGAATGGTCGAAGCCGAACGGCGAGCCGATCGCCAGCACCCACTCACCGACCTTGAGCTTTTCGGAGTCGCCGAGCTTGACGGTCGGCAGGTTCTTGCCTTCGACCTTGAGCAAGGCCACGTCTGTGCGCGGATCGGTACCGACCAGCTTGGCCTGCAGCTCGCTGCGGTCGGACAGACGCACGATGATCTCATCGGCATCGGCGACCACATGGTTGTTGGTCAGCACATAGCCATCGCTGGAGATGATGAAGCCCGAACCGAGCGACTGGGCTTCTCGTTGACGGTCACCACGGGGCGAGCGCGGCACTTGCGGCATGTTGCGCTCGAAGAACTCGCGGAACATCGGTGGCAGGCCTTCCAGGTCCGGCATCTGCCCTGCGGCGACACGGCGGTCCGGCAGCTTCTGCTTGGTACTGATGTTCACCACAGCAGGCGAGGCCTGCTCGACCAGGGTGGTGAAGTCCGGCAGGGCTTCCTCGGCCTGGGCGGTGAGCACCTGGCCAAGCATCAGCACGGCGGCGAACATCGATAGGTAGGATTTCAAGCGTGGTATTGACATACGGCTCCCGTCACAACGAGCGTAGTTAACAAAGTGAGGCCTTTGCACAAGCAAGAAAGGCCAGACCCCGAGAAGCCTGACCTATAGAAAATTTACGAAGGGATTGCAAATGACAATGCTTTAATTTCATGTCAGAAGCATGCCCTACGAGATGTAGGAAGGCGCGCTATCACTGACGCGCCTGGGCATCCTGGGCCCGCATGGACAGGGCGACACGCTCGGCGGTTCCCAAGGGAATCTCGCCAACCACAGTGACCATGACCTTGCCCTTGGGCGTGTTGAGACGACGCGACACGGCGACGGTAGGCCCTAACTGCGCACGGGTATCCGGTCCGGCATCATCGCTCACCGGCTCCAGGAACACCGAGAAGCGTGCCAAGCCATCGTCATACATGAGGCTGCTGACCATGCTGTCACGCACCGGGTCCCGGCGCACGGAGCTATTGATCAATTCGAAGCCCGGCGGCAACCAGTCCGAACGCCAGGCAGAGGCAGCGTCGGAATGCGCGGCTGCGACGTGCTCGACCGGCTTGCACGAAGAACTGGCGCGCAGGTCGTCATCGCTGGGTAGATCGTCGGTATCCAGGCGGGTCATCTGGAAGCGCTCGAGCAACTGG
Organism: Pseudomonas guariconensis; assembly: GCF_900102675.1. Taxonomy (GTDB): domain Bacteria; phylum Pseudomonadota; class Gammaproteobacteria; order Pseudomonadales; family Pseudomonadaceae; genus Aquipseudomonas; species Aquipseudomonas guariconensis. Next base: position 176,619 of record NZ_FMYX01000006.1, on the reverse strand, counting down.
CCCTTGTCGTTGATCATCAACGAGCGCAAGGGCAGTCCAGTGCGGCGATCCAAATGCAGTTCGAAGGCGTAGCGATGCTGGTCTCGCGGCGTGAGCGTCACGATCACGGCATCGCGCCCGGCAACCCGGGACTTGCCTGCGACGCTCAGGTCGTACCAGCTCATCAGTTTCAGAGGATCGAGCACACGGGGCGCGGAGTCCGGCGGGGTTCCTACGCGGCTAACCAGGGAGCCGCTGACGCACTGGACCTTGCCATCGACCCGCACGATTTCCTGGGTCGCCCCATCGAGCTGCAACAAACGCTCGCTGACCTTGCCGTCCTGGACGCGGTGCCAGATATCGTGTGAGGAGAAGCTGCCATTACGTTCGTAGACGAAGGAACCCTGGTAACTCTGTTCTCGCTCGGCCTGTGCCAGCTTGTTCAGCCACTCGCTCGCCTCGGGCGAGGAGTTGGCCGCCAAGGCCGGCACCATCATGCAACTGCCAAGCAGAAGCGTCAGGAGAGGTAGCGCGCGCATGATCCTCCTTACTTAACGGTTTTCCAGGCTGGCGGCGCGTGCATAGGGCAGAGCGGTCTCAGTACCCTTGAGCGCAGATTCCTGGGCATGCTGGCGCAGATACCCTGGCAGACGCTGATCCCAGCCGGCCTGGTTCTGCAGCACGCCGTTGGCCATCGGCCCGGTCGGTTGCTCACTGCTCTCACTATAGCCTGCCAAAACGGCGGGGCCCTGTGCTTGTGGCACGCTCAGCCCTTGCTGGACAGGCTGCTGGGCAGCGAGCTCGGCACCGGTGATTTCGTCCTGGTTGTACAGGCGCACGCCAGCCAGCACGGCAACGGTCACCGAGGCGGCTACAGCCAGGCGACCAATGGTGCGCCATGGGCCTTGCTTGACCTTGGCAGGCACGGCTTCGTCGGCCAGCGCTGCGGATACCGCCGAGGCGATATCGAGCTTGGGCAGTACCAGCTCGTTGTGCATCGCTGCGCGCGCTACTTGGTAGCGGGACCAGGTGGCACGGGTTTCAGGATCGTCGACCGCGTTCAACACGCGACGCAGTTCAAGTTCGTCCGCTTCGTTATCCATCACCGCGGACAGCGATTCCTGCAAAGCTTCACGACTCATGGCGGTTCCTCTCTTGGCTGTCGCCGCTGTCTCAGGTTTCCTGCAACAAAGGCTGCAGGGCTTTATCAATGGCCTCCCGAGCGCGGAAAATTCGAGAGCGCACGGTACCTACCGGACATTGCATGACACTGGCAATGTCTTCGTAACTCAGTCCGTCGAACTCACGTAGGGTCAATGCCGTGCGCAGGTCCTCGGGCAGTTGCTGGATGGTGCGATGGACGGTGCCTTCGATTTCATCCCTCAACAACGCGCGCTCTGGAGACTCGAGATCCTTGAGGCCATGATCGCCGTCGTAAAACTCCGCATCCTCGGAGCTCACATCACTGTCTGGTGGCCGTCTTCCGCGGGACACCAGGTAGTTCTTCGCCGTGTTAATGGCGATGCGGTACAGCCAGGTATAGAAAGCGCTGTCACCGCGAAAATTTCCTAGCGCCCGGTAGGCCTTGATGAAAGCCTCCTGCGCCACATCCTGGGCCTCGTGGGTGTCGTGTACGAACCGCACGATCAACCCGAGAATCTTGTGCTGATACTTCAGCACCAACAGATCGAACGCTCGCCTGTCGCCGCGCTGCACGCGCTCAACAAGCTGCTGATCCTCTTCCTGGGTTAGCATGAACACTCCTCAGTGGTCTCGAAGGAGCGTTGCAACAGCCATCGTTCAGGCTTGCAACCATAGACTCGGCCTTTGCGCAAAAGTTCTCCCCTCCAAGCAAGTTTCCTGCGGCCCTTGGTCGGCTCGCACGAAAGACGCAGCGCGGTCACGGCCGGCTGCGTCGATAATCTGATTTCGAATACGCAGGTGTCAGCCCCGAAAGAGCTACCGCCATGCGTCGCCGTGGCATTTGGTGGCGTGCGGGCAGCCTTCTTAGGATTTCCACCGGTATCGGAAAGTTCCCATAAAGATCGCGACGCCGGTGCAGATGCCATTGGAAATCAGACACCTGTGACTGCTATAAAGGCAGCCGGACAGGCTTAACGATAGTTTCACAATGCCATCTGCGCATGACTATTGTGCCGCTCCCCTTCCCAAGATTACTAGTGTCAAGACATGAGCCAACAATTCCAACACGATGTCCTGGTGATCGGCAGCGGCGCCGCTGGCCTCAGCCTGGCACTGAACCTTCCCAGCCACTTGCGCATCGCCGTGCTGAGCAAGGGCGACCTGGCCAATGGTTCGACCTTCTGGGCCCAGGGCGGCGTAGCCGCGGTCCTGGACAACACCGATACCGTCCAGTCCCATGTCGAGGACACGCTCAATGCCGGCGGCGGCCTCTGCCATGAAGATGCCGTGCGCTTCACCGTCGAGCACAGCCGCGAAGCCATCGAGTGGTTGATCGAACAAGGGGTGCCCTTCACTCGCGACGAGCATTACAGCGTCGATGACGGCGGCTTCGAGTTCCATCTGACCCGTGAAGGAGGTCACAGCCACCGACGCATCATTCATGCCGCCGACGCAACGGGCGCCGCGATTTTCACCACTTTGCTGAACCAAGCACGCCAACGGCCGAACATCGAGCTGCTGGAACAGCGCGTCGCGGTCGACCTGATCACCGAGCGTCGTCTGGGCCTGCCAGGCGAACGTTGCCTGGGCGCCTATGTACTGGACCGCAATACCGGCGAAGTCGACACCTTCGGTGCGCGCTTCACCGTGCTGGCCACCGGCGGTGCGGCCAAGGTCTACCTCTATACCAGCAATCCCGACGGTGCCTGCGGCGATGGCATCGCCATGGCCTGGCGCGCCGGCTGTCGGGTGGCCAACCTGGAATTCAACCAGTTCCACCCCACCTGCCTGTACCACCCGCAGGCCAAGAGCTTCCTGATCACAGAAGCCCTGCGCGGCGAAGGCGCCCTGCTGCGCCTGCCCAATGGCGAACGCTTCATGCCGCGCTTCGACCCCCGCGAGGAGCTCGCGCCCCGAGATATCGTCGCCCGCGCCATCGACCACGAAATGAAGCGTTTGGGCGTTGATTGTGTCTATCTGGACATCAGCCACAAGCCAGCCGACTTCATCAAGAATCACTTCCCTACGGTCTATGAACGCTGCCTGGCCTTCGGTATCGACATCACCCGCCAGGCGATTCCGGTGGTCCCGGCCGCCCATTACACCTGCGGCGGCGTGATGGTCGATGATCGCGGCCATACCGATGTCCCCGGCCTGTACGCCATTGGCGAAACCAGCTTCACTGGCCTGCACGGGGCCAACCGCATGGCCAGCAATTCGTTGCTCGAATGCTTCGTCTATGGCCGTGCCGCTGCCGCCGACATCGAGGCGCACCTTGATGAAGTGCAGGCTCCGACCGCCCTACCCTGCTGGGACGCAAGCCAGGTTACCGACTCGGACGAGGACGTGATCATTGCGCACAACTGGGACGAACTGCGGCGCTTCATGTGGGACTACGTAGGTATCGTGCGCACCAGCAAACGCCTGCAACGAGCCGAGCATCGGGTGCGCCTGCTGCTCGACGAGATCGACGAGTTCTACAGCAACTACAAGGTCAGCCGCGACCTGATCGAACTGCGTAACCTGGCCCAGGTCGCCGAGCTGATGATCCGCTCAGCCATGCAGCGTAAGGAAAGCCGCGGGCTGCATTACACACTGGACTATCCGGGAATGCTGCCCGAGGCCAAGGACACCATCCTCAGTCCGGTCTGAACTGACGCGTTCGCGGTTCGACCCGCTCCCACAGAACCCTGCGAGCCCTGTGGGAGCGGGTTATTGCACTGAAACCTCGGCCCAGCGCCTGCGGCTGAACTTCAACCTCACGCGCAAACGCCGATGCTGATCCGCATCCAGGGCATCGCGCGGTACGCACTGGCTCTCGCCAAACCAGCGTCCCGATCTGACAAAGCGCAGCACAACCAGACCTGGCATCGCCACGCTATCCCGACACAACCTCACCTGCTGCCATCCTCTGGCACGGCTGAACAGCCGCCAGCCGGTTCGATCACGGCGCAGGCCAGTGATGGCCTCGGGATGGGTCAGCAAGATACGACGGGGGATGGCCCAGCAGGCGTGGGCAAGGCAAGCAAGGACGAGGGGAACGCTCAACCACCAGGGCTGCGCGCTCAGGACCATGGCCCAGAGTGCGAGCACCTGGCAGGTCAGGTAGGCCGCCAGCAGCAGGCGCGAGCCTCGCCAGCGGCACTCGAAATGCTCACTTGGGCTGGACACGGTCCAGGATGATGCGAACCATGCGTTGCAGCTCAGGGTCGTCGGACTCGGTGCGCTCCATGAACCAGCCGAACATGTCCTGGTCTTCGCAGGTCAGCAGGCGACGGTACAGCTCGCGGTCCGCTTCGCTCAGGGTGGGGTAGACCTCCTGGGTGAATGGCACCAGCAGTACGTCCAGTTCCAGCATGCCGCGGCGGCTGTGCCAGAAAAGCCGGTTGAGTTCAGTTTGTTCGACCATGGGGCCCTCCTCGAATGGGTCGCCAGTATACAGCGGGGCGCTCGCGGGGGCACAAGGCGTTGGTCTAGTCACCTACCTATTTTGTTACCGGCGTTCTATGATGGCCGCCAGTCTCAAGCAACCGCGATGACCCATGGCCGATTCCGCTTTCTTCTGTCCCCTGTCCCACGAGGGCATCCTCGCCGTCCGCGGCTCCGATGCCGGCAAGTTCCTGCAAGGCCAGCTGACCTGCAACATCAACTACCTGAGCCAAGAGCACGCGAGCCTCGGCGCCCGGTGCATGGTCAAGGGCCGCATGCAGTCGAGCTTCCGCATTCTCCCCGAGGGCAACGGTTACTTGCTGGCCATGGCCAGCGAGCTGCTCGACGCGCAACTGGCCGACCTCAAGAAGTACGCTGTCTTCTCCAAGGCTACCTTGACCGATGAGAGCGCCGCGTGGGTCCGCTTCGGCCTGACGCAAGGCGATGCCGCGCTAAACGCGCTGGGCTTGGCCACGCCGACCGAAGCTGGCGCCACGGTACGCCACGACGGCCTGATCGCCATTGGCGTCAGCACCGGCCGTGTGGAGCTCTGGGCGCCCGCCGCGCAAGCAGACACCGTGCGCCAGACCCTCGCCACTCACCTGACCGAAGGCAGCCTCAACGACTGGCTGTTGGGCCAGATCCGTGCCGGCATCGGCCAGGTCATGGGCCCCACCCGTGAACTGTTCATCCCGCAGATGATCAATCTGCAGGCGGTCGATGGGGTGAGCTTCAAGAAAGGCTGCTACACCGGCCAAGAGATCGTCGCGCGTATGCAGTACCTGGGTAAGCTCAAGCGCCGACAGTACCGCTTGGCCCTGGCCCAGCGGGACGTGCCCGCCCCTGGTGCCGAGATCTTCTCGCCCACCCACGGTTCGTCGGTGGGCGAAGTGGTCATCGCCGCCAGTACCGGTGACGGCTGCGAACTGCTCGCCGTGCTCAGTGCCGAAGCCGTGGCAGACGACAACCTGCACCTGGCTAGCCTCGAAGGCCCGCGCCTGACACTGCTGGACCTGCCCTATGAACTGGACCGCGACCGGGAAATCCTTCGCTGACCAGCCTGCCCCGCTGCCCTGCGGGGTCGCACCACCACTGCGGTAGAGAAGTTAGATGAACAAGCTGGCCGAGACGGTTCAAGCACAATTGCTCGCAGCCATCGACAAGGACGACCTGGTCCTGCCGACCCTTCCGGAGGTTGCCTTGAGCATCCGCGAGGCGGCGGAGGACAGCGAGATCAGCGTCGCCGCCTTGAGCAAGGTGATCGGCCGCGACGCCGCCCTCTCGGCGCGCCTGATCAAGGTGGTCAACAGCCCGCTGCTGCGTGCGGCAGTGGAGGTCACCGACCTGCACACCGCCATCACTCGCCTGGGTATCAACTACAGCTGCAACTTGGCGATCGGCCTGGTAATCGAGCAGATCTTCCACGCCCGCTCACCGGCCGTCGAACAAAAACTGCGCGATATTTGGGCCAACAGCCTTGAAGTCGCGGGTATCAGCTATGAACTCTGCCGCCGCTACACCCAGCTCAAGCCTGACCAGGCCACCCTAGGGGGCTTGGTCTACCAAATCGGCGCCCTGCCAGTTCTGATCTACGCCGAGGAGCACAACGAGCTGCTTTCGGACCCTGTGTGCCTGCACTATGTGATCGAGCAGATCCAGCCGGTGCTGGGCGACAAAATTCTCAAGGCCTGGGAGTTTCCCGAGCAGTTGGTCAACCTGCCCAGCCAGGTGCAGGACCTGGATCGACGCACCGAGAGCATCGACTACATCGACATCGTGCAGATCGCTCGTCACCTCAGCCATCGGACCCGCAGCCGGCCCCTGGCGGCCTTGCCTGCCTACCAGCATCTCGGACTCCCTTACGGGACCGAGTTGGATGTCGCCGACCTGCTCGATGCCCGCAGCATGCTGCGCTAAGCAAGACACCCGCTCCACAAGGATCACCGCCAACCCCGTGGGAGCGGGTTTACCCGAGAATAGGCCAGCGCAGATAACCCAGGACAGTTGCTCTCCAAGCCCCGGGAAGCCGCTCAATCGGCGATAAAACTCACCCGCACGCGCAACCCGCCTTTTTCGCCATCATGCAGGCTGATCTGCGCCAGGTGCGCGCGGCAGATTTCGCCGACGATCGCCAGCCCCAGGCCTGTGCCCTGGGCGCTGCGTCGATAGAAGCGCTCGAACACGCGCTCACGGTCAGACTCGGGAATACCCGGCCCGTCATCCTCCACTTCCAGCATGGCCGGGGCCATCACGCGCAGGATCACGTTGCCGCCCTTGGGCGTATGGGCCAGGGCATTGTCCACCAGGTTGCTGAGCAGCTCATTGAGCAAAGTCGGCTCGCCTTTGAGCCATACCGGCGCCTCGGCTTCCAGCGCCAGGGCCACGCCCCGGGCATGGGCCAGAGGCGCCATGGCCATGCCGAGCTCACGCGTCAATTGGCACAGGTCCAGACGCTGGGCACCCCCTTCGGCAATCGCGCGGGCCCCATTTTCCACCCGCGCCAGGGACAACAACTGATTGGCCAGGTGAGTCAGACGGTCAGTACCCTGGGTGGCGGCTTCGAGGGTTTGTCGCCACTGCTCCGGCTCCTGGGAGCGCAAGCCCAGCTCAAGCCGCGCCTTGAGGGCGGCCAACGGCGTGCGCAACTCATGGGCGGCGTCGGCGATGAATTGTGCCTGACGCTCGAACTGACCACGCAGCCGCTCGGTGAAATGGTTCAAGGCGTGCACCAAGGGCCCGAGCTCTCGCTGCACCTGAACCACCGGCAAGGACCGCAAGTCATCGGGTTGGCGCTCTTCGACCGCCGTACGCAGCCGCTCCAGCGGCCGCAGTGCTGCGCTCACGGCGAACCAGACCATCATGAGCGCCCCCAGCGCCAGCATGCCCAGACGCAGCAAGGTATCGGCCATCAGGCCCCGGGCCATGCGCACCCGTGCCTCCTCGGTCTCGGCCACGCGGATCTCGGCCATGCCGTTCATGTTCGGTTCGCTGACTGGCTTGAGCAAGCTGACCACGCGTACATCCTGGCCCTGGTAGGTGGCGTTGTAGAAACGCGCCAAGGCCGGATAGTCGTCGGTACGCGGGGTGCCCGGCGGCGGAGGCGGAAGGTTCTCGTAGCCGGAAATCAGCCGCTGATGAATATCCAGCACTTGGTAGTAGATACGTCCGGCGCTGTCGTAGGCAAAGGTGTCCAGGGCCACGTAGGGCACATCCGCGCTCAGGGTCCCGTCGCGCTGCGACAGGCCTGCGGCGATGGTCCGTGCCGAAGCCAGCAACGTGCGATCGTAAGCGGTGTCGGCGGCCTCGCGGCCGTTCCAGTAGGCGCTCAGGCCGCTGGCGAGCATCAGCACCACCAACAGCAGCGCCAAATTGCCCAGCAAACGCCCACGCAGGCTGCCGTTGTCACGCATCGCGGTGCTCGAGCAAATAACCCAGGCCGCGGAACGTGACGATAGCCACTGGATGGCCATCGAGCTTCTTGCGTAGCCGATGGATGTAGATCTCGATGGCATCGGGGCTGGCCTCTTCGTCCAGGCCAAATACCTGGGCCGCCAGTTGCTCCTTGCTCATCACTCGGCCCGGGCGGGCGATCAGGGCTTCGAGCACGCTTTGCTCGCGCTGGGTCAGGGTCAGAGCTTCTTCACCCAGGGTGAAGCGGCGGGTATCCAGATCGTAGACCAGCGGCCCGCAGCGCTGCTGACGCTCGCCACCGAGCACGCTACGGCGCAGCAGTGCCTTGACTCGCGCTTCCAGTTCGGTCAGTTCGAAGGGTTTGGCCAGGTAGTCATCGGCGCCCAGGTTCAGGCCATGTACCCGATCCTTGACATCGCTGCGCGCGGTGAGCATCAGCACCGGCAGCGTCTTGCCACGGCCACGCAGGCGCGCCAGCACTTCGAAGCCGTCCATGCGCGGCAGGCCGACATCGAGCACTGCCACCGCATAGTCCTCGCTGGCCAGGGCCAGGTCGGCGGCCACGCCATCGTGCAGCACATCCACGGTCAGACCTTGGCTTTTAAGGGCCAGGGCCACGCTTTCGGCCAGTTGCAGGTGGTCTTCGACCAGCAACACTCGCATCGGATTCTCCCTGCTCGGGTGGGGCTTTGGCGCGGAGTGTACCGCCGTCGGGGGGCCTGTGAAGCCCTCCCGGCAAACCTTTCACTCTGAAAGGTTAGCGAAAGGTTCATTACCTAGCATCGCACCACGGTCGCCCCGCGCGCCGAAAAAAAGCACCAGCAAGGTGCGCCCGATAAGAACAATAAACGGAGTCTCCCGACGATGCTGTCCATGCAGCCGCAGGCGTTCGCGCCTACCCGTTCCCTGTCCGCACGCCCGTCCGCCATCGCCAGCGCCCTTGCGCTAGCCGGTGTCGCCCCGCTGAGCCAGGCCGCTTTTTTCGAAGACAGCACGGCCACCTTCGAAACCCGCAACATGTACTTCAACCGTGACTTTCGCGATGGCACCAGCAGCCAGCAATCCAAGCGCGACGAATGGGCCCAGGGCTTCATGCTCAATTTCGAGTCCGGCTACACCGACGGCACCGTAGGGTTCGGCCTGGACGCGCTGGGCATGCTCGGCATCAAGCTCGACTCCAGCCCAGACCGCACCGACACAGGCCTGCTGCCGACCCATGATGACGGTAAGGCCGCCGACGAATACTCCAAGCTCGGCCTGACCGGCAAGATCAAGGTCTCCAACACCGAGCTCAAGGTCGGCACACTCATCCCGGAACTGCCGACCCTGCAGCCCAACGACGGGCGCATCCTGCCGCAGACCTTCGAGGGCGGCCTGCTCACCTCCAAGGAACTCAAGGGCCTGACGTTCACCGGCGGGCGCCTGGAAAAAGCCAAGGACCGCAACGACACCAACTGGGAAGACCTCGCCCTCAACAACAAGAATGGCCGTTTCGGCGGCACTTTCAGCGCCGACAACTTCGACCTGGCCGGGCTGGATTACCAGTTCACCGATCGCATCACCGGCAGCTACCACTTCGCCGAACTCGACGACATCTACCGTCAGCATTTCATCGGCATGGTCGCTACCCAGCCCTGGGGCCCGGGCACCTTCGGTGCCGACCTGCGCCTGGCAGTGAGCGACGATGCAGGTCAGGCCAAGGCCGGCAACATCGACAACACCACCGTCAACGGCATGCTCAGCTATGCCCTTGGCGGTCACAAGGTCAGCGCCGCCTACCAGCACCTGTCGGGCGACAGCGCCTTCCCCTACGTCGATGGCGCCGACCCGTACCTGGTCAACTTCGTCCAGATCAACGACTTCGCCGGCGCCGACGAGCGCTCCTGGCAAGCACGCTACGACTACAACTTCGCTGCCCTGGGCATCCCCGGGCTGACCTTCATGACCCGCTATATCAGCGGCGACAACGTCAGCCGCGCCGACGGTGGCGAGGGCAAGGAGTGGGAGCGCAACACCGAGTTCAAGTACGTGGTACAAAGCGGCCCGTTGAAGGACGTCGCCGTTCGCCTGCGCAACGCCACCTTCCGCTCCAACTTCGCCCGCGACGCCGACGAAGTCAGGCTGCTGGTGAGCTACAGCGTGGCTCTGTGGTAACCCATAACAACAACGCTCACGGAGATAGACGATGACCTTTTCAATGCGCCGCCTCGTCCTGGCTACCGGTTGCCTGCTGCTGGCTGGCAACGCCCTGGCCGCTGAACCGAAACGCCCCGAATGCATCGCCCCCGCCTCGCCCGGTGGCGGCTTCGACCTGACCTGCAAACTGGTGCAAAGTGCCTTGGTCAACGAGAAGATCCTCTCCAAGCCCATGCGCGTGACCTACATGCCCGGCGGCGTCGGCGCGGTGGCCTACAACGCCGTGGTCGCCCAGCGCCCGGCCGATGCCGGCACTCTGGTGGCCTGGTCCAGCGGCTCCCTGCTCAACCTGGCCCAGGGCAAGTTCGGGCGCTTCGACGAGAACGCCGTGAAATGGCTGGCAGCTGTCGGCACCAGCTATGGTGCCATCGCCGTGAAGAGCGACTCGCCCTACAAGACCCTCGATGATCTGGTCGCGGCCTTGAAGAAAGACCCGAGCAAAGTCGTCATCGGCTCCGGCGGCACCGTCGGCAGCCAGGACTGGATGCAGACCGCCCTGATCGCCAAGGCCGCCGGCATCAATCCTCGCGACCTTCGCTACGTGGCCCTGGAAGGCGGCGGTGAAATCGCCACAGCGCTGCTCGGCGGGCATATTCAGGTGGGCTCCACCGACATCTCGGACTCCATGCCGCACATCCAGAGCGGTGACATGCGCATCCTCGCGGTGTTCTCCGAAACCCGCCTGGACGAGCCGGAAATGAAAGACATCCCCACCGCCAAGGAACAAGGCTACGACATCGTCTGGCCAGTAGTACGCGGCTTCTACCTAGGGCCAAAGGTCAGCGACGAGGACTACGCCTGGTGGAAAGCCTCCTTCGACAAACTGCTGGCCTCCGAGGACTTCGCCAAGCTGCGTGACCAGCGTGAGCTGTTCCCGTTCGCCATGACCGGGCAGGAGCTGGACACCTACGTGAAGAAGCAGGTCGCCGACTACAAGGCCCTGGCCCGGGAATTCGGCCTGGTCCAGTAGATCGAGCTGCAACGCTGCTCCCCTTTAGGGGGCGGTTTACCCGCGAAACGGACACCGCCGACGCGTGGCCTGGGCTGCGCCCTGGGTCGCAGGTAAACCCGCTCCCAAAGGGTCGGCGCCGTACCGAACAATTCCGAGGATTCCCTCATGATCCTGCAACGCATTTTTGCCCTGGCTCTGCTGGCGGTATGCGCCGCCCTGGCCGTGATGGCCTGGCCGTACCAGGCTGCGTTTTCCTACGAGCCTGTAGGTCCACGGGCCTATCCCTTGCTGATGCTCGGCCTGATGGGCGTGGCTCTGCTCTACCTGGCCGTTCGCCCAACGCCCATCGTGCGCAAGGACGACGAACCGCCGCTGGACCGTGAAACCCTGGTCAAGATCAGCGGCTGTGTGGGCCTGCTGATCGTCTTCGCCAGCACCTTCGAGTCGCTCGGTTTCATCCTCAGCGCCGTACTCGTCGGCGTACCCATGGCACGCCTGTATGGCGGGCGCTGGCTGCACAGTCTGATCGTGGTGGGCGCCATGAGCCTGCTGCTCTACTGGCTGTTCGACCGCGTGATGGATGTACCTCTGCCCCTCGGCCTGCTGGATGTACTGGAGAACTGACACATGGATACCTTGAGCTATCTGGGCCAGGGCTTCGGCGTCGCCCTGAGCCCGTACAACCTGGTCACCGCCCTGACCGGCACCCTCATCGGCACCGTGGTCGGCCTGCTGCCGGGCCTTGGGCCGATCAATGGTGTGGCACTGCTGATCCCCATCGCCTTTGCCCTGGGCCTGCCACCTGAATCGGCGCTGATCCTGCTGGCCGCGGTCTATCTCGGCTGCGAGTATGGCGGAAGGATCAGCTCGATCCTGCTGAACATTCCCGGCGAAGCCTCCACCGTGATGACCACCCTTGACGGCTACCCCATGGCCCGCCAAGGCCTGGCCGGCGTCGCTCTGTCGCTGTCGGCGTGGAGCTCGTTCATCGGCGCCTTCATCGCCACCTGCGGCATGGTGCTATTCGCTCCGCTGCTGGCGAAATGGGCGATCGCCTTCGGGCCCGCCGAATACTTCGTGCTGATGGTGTTCGCCATCGTCGCCCTGGGCGGCATGGCCGGCGACAAACCACTGAAGACCTTCATCGCCGCGCTGATCGGCCTGTTCCTGTCCAGCGTCGGCATCGACGCCAACAGCGGCGTGTACCGCTTTACCGGCGACAGCGTGCACCTGGCCGATGGCATCCAGTTCGTGGTGCTGGTACTGGGTCTGTTCTCCATCAGCGAGATCTTGCTGTTGCTGGAAAAGACCCACCATGGCCACGAAGCGGTGAAGGCCACTGGGCGCATGCTGTTCAACCTCAAGGAAGCCGCTTCGGTGTTCATCGTCAACCTGCGCTGCGGCCTGCTGGGCTTCGTCATGGGCGTACTGCCCGGCGCCGGCGCGACCCTGGCCAGTGCCGTGGCCTACATGACCGAGAAACGCATCGCTGGCGACAAGGGCAAGTTCGGCAAGGGCGACGCGCGCGGCCTGGCCGCTCCGGAAACCGCCATCGGCGCCTCCTGCTGCGGCGCCCTGGTGCCGATGCTGACCCTGGGCGTGCCGGGTTCCGGCACCACCGCGGTGATGATCGGTGCACTGACCCTGTACAACATCACCCCAGGCCCGCTGCTGTTCGAACAGCAACCTGACATTGTCTGGGGGCTGATCGCCTCGCTGTTCATCGCCAACATCATGCTGGTGATCCTGAACATTCCGATGATCCGCATCTTCACCCGCATCCTCGCCGTGCCGAATTGGGCGCTGGTGCCGGTGATCGCGATCATCACCGGGATCGGCGTGTACGCCGTGCATGCGACCACCTTCGATCTGTTCCTGATGGTCGGCATCGGCATCATGGGCTACATCCTGCGCAAGCTGGACTTCCCGCTGTCGCCGATTCTGCTCGGCTTCATCCTGGGCGGGCTGATGGAGCAGAACCTGCGCCGCGCACTATCGATCTCCAACGGCGAGCTGGGCATCCTCTGGTCGAGCCCGATCAGCATGTCGGTGTGGGTGCTGACCTTCTGCATGCTGACCCTGCCGTTGCTGCGCAGCTGGCGTAAACGTAGCCTGCAGCGTCGGGCGATGGCCGATGCCTGATCGGTCACCGCCGTTCTGGGCTACCGGGCTGGTCGGTCTTGCTGGCGGGTTTCTCGCCAGCAAGGTCGGCTGGCCTTTGCCGTGGATGGTCGGCTCGTTGTTGGCAATCATCCTGGTGCGCTGCCTGACACCCTGGCAGCTGTCGGAAATCCCCAATGGCCGCAAGTGCGGGCAGTGGATCATCGGCATCGGTATCGGCCTGCACTTCACCCCAGCGGTCATCGAGCAAGTGGCCAGCCACTTTGGTCTGATCTTCTTCGGGGCACTGTTCACCACGTTGTCAGCAGTGATCAGCGTCTGGCTGCTCAGGCGTACCGGTGAAGACCGCGCCACGGCGTTCTTCGCCAGCATGCCGGGGGGCTCGGGTGAGATGGTCAACCTGGGCGCACGCAACGGTGCGGTGCTCAGCCAGGTGGCCGCAGCCCAGAGCCTGCGGGTGTTGGCAGTGGTGCTGTGCGTGCCGGCGCTGTTCAAGTTTTTGCTCGGCGATGGCGTGCCGCTGACCCACGCAGGCAGCGTCAGTTGGGGCTGGCTGACCCTGATCGCGCCGTTTGGTGTGTTGGCCGCGTTGATCTGGCAGCGCCTGCGCCAGCCCAACCCGTGGCTGTTCGGTCCGCTGTTGGTTGCCGCCTGCGTGAGCCTGGCGGGGAACCTGCAGATCGCCCTGCCGCCCGGCGCCAGCCAGATCGGACAGTGGCTGATCGGCAGTGGCTTGGCCTGCCACTTCAACCGGGCGTTCTTTCGCCGGGCGCCGTCCTTCCTGGGGCGGACCTTGCTGGCGACCTTCCTGTGCATGTTGATCGCCGCCAGCGCGGCCTGGGTGTTGAGTATGATGACCCAGCTGGACCTGCGCTCGCTGACCCTGGGAATGATGCCTGGCGGTATCGCCGAAATGAGCCTGACGGCCGAGACCTTGCAACTGTCAGTACCGTTGGTGACGGCACTGCAGGTGATGAGGTTGCTGTTCGTGCTGTTTCTGGCCGAGCCGTTGTTCCGGCGCTGGAACACGAACCGACCGTGACGGCGTGCAGTTTTCTTCGCGGGTAAACCCGCTCCCACAAGGCTTATCGCCGCCCCTGTGGGAGCGTTCCCGCGAAGAAGGCCACACGTTTTTTCAGAGCGGCGGCAACGACCAGTTGATCGGCGCCAGCCCACGCTGCTCGAGGAAGCTGTTGGTGCGGCTGAAATGCCCGCATCCGAAGAAGCCCCGATACGCCGACAGCGGCGACGGGTGCACCGACTTGAGTACCAGGTGCCGAGTGCCGTCGATCAGCTTCTGCTTGCTCTGGGCATGCGAGCCCCACAGCAGGAACACCACGTTTTCGCACTGCTCGCTGACCACCTGGATGACCCGATCGGTGAATGGCTGCCAGCCCGCGTTGGCGTGGGAGGCCGCGTTGCCGCGTTGCACGGTCATGGTGGTGTTGAGCAGCAACACCCCCTGCTCCGCCCAGCTTTGCAGGTAACCATGGTTGGGAATCGGCAAGTTGAGGTCGCGGTGCAGCTCTTTGTAGATGTTCACCAGCGACGGCGGCGTCGGCACGCCAGGCTGCACCGAGAAGCACAGGCCATGGGCCTGGCCTGGCCCGTGGTAAGGGTCCTGGCCGAGGATCACCACCTTCACCTTGTCCAGCGGCGTGGAATTGAGCGCGTTGAAGATCAGCGGCCCCGGCGGGTAGATCTCCTTGCCCGCCGCATATTCCTCGCGCAGGAACTCGCGCAGCTTGTGCATGTAGGGTTGGTCGAACTCGGCGCGCAACGCGGCCTTCCAGCCGGGTTCGAGTTTGATGCGATCGTCGTCAGTCATGGGGCCATCCGTAAACAATGGCGCGACACTAGGTAAGCCGCCCGGCCTTGTCAATCGATCCGACCGACGACCGCCATGATCGTCTGTGGGGTCCATACTTGTGCGATGACTACACGAGGTCGCCCATGTCCATTCAATGCGAGGTACTCACAGGCGCCGATGGCGCGCGCATCGGCATCGCCACCCTGGATGCGCCCAAGGCGCTCAATGCCCTGAACCTGCCTATGATCGAGGTCCTCGATGAGCGCCTGCGCGCCTGGGCCAACGATCCGGGCATCGTCTGCGTGCTGCTGCGCGGCAGCGGGCCCAAGGCGTTCTGTGCAGGCGGCGATGTACGTGCGCTGGTCCAGGCCTGCCGCGACCACCCCGGTAGCGTCCCGCCCCTGGCCGCCACCTTCTTCGCCGCCGAGTACCGGCTCGATTATCGCCTGCACACCTATCCCAAGCCCTTGCTGTGCTGGGGGCATGGCCACGTGCTCGGCGGGGGGATGGGCCTTCTGCAGGCCGCGGGCATCCGCATCGTCACTCCCAGCAGCCGGCTGGCCATGCCGGAAATCAGCATCGGGCTGTATCCGGACGTCGGCGCCAGCTGGTTCCTTTCCCGCCTGCCCGGCAAGCTCGGCCTGTTCCTTGGGCTGACTGGCGCGCCGATCAACGCCCGCGACGCCCTGGACCTTGGCCTGGCTGATCGCCTGCTGGGCGAGCATCAGCAAGAAGCCCTGATCGAGGAACTGCTGCAACTGAATTGGCAGGAGCAGACCGCCCTACAGCTGAACAGCCTGCTCAAGGCCGAACAGCACCGGGCCTGCGCCGACCTGCCCGAAGCCCAGTGGTTGCCGCGCCGGGCATTGATCGACGAGCTGCTCGACGTAGCCGACCCTGCTGCCGCCTGGCGGGCGTTATCCGACCTGAGCCGTCATGCCGACCCACTGCTGGCCGAGGCCGGCCGACGCTTGCACGAGGGCTGTCCGCTGACCGCGCACTTGGTGTGGGAGCAGATCCGCCGGGCCAAATACCTGTCGCTGGCCCAAGTGTTCCAGATGGAATTCACCATGAGCCTGAACTGCTGCCGTCACCCGGAGTTCAGCGAGGGCGTGCGTGCCCGTTTGCTGGACAAGGACAACCAGCCACGCTGGCACTGGCCGGACATCGCCCAGGTGCCAGCGGCGGTGGTCGAGGCGCATTTCACCAAAGTCTGGGAGGGGCGCCATCCCCTGGCTGATCTGGAATGAGCGCCGCTCCGGCAGGCAGACCGGGCTCAAGCCCGGTGATCAACGCCGCCAGTTACGACCGTCGTCCCCGTGCCTGCCATCATGACGACGATTGTTGTCGCCTCGACCATTGGAATGCCAACGGTCGTTCTGCGGCCGGCGATTGTCGTTGCGATAGTCATGACGGTCCCGGTCCCGCCCATAGTCATAGCGATGACGGTTGCCATAGTCGTTGCGCGGATTGCCATGCCATTGATTCACCTGATGCCCCGGGTAAGGCCGATAGTGGGGCGTGGGCGCCGGGCGGTAATAACGAGGTGCGGGTTGATAGTAGCGAGGCGCGCTCTGGTAGTAGCGCGGCTGGCTGATGTAGTAACGATCCTGACGGTAATAGCCCGGATAATAGTCGCGGTCGCTTGAGTAGTAGTCCGAGCGGTAGTAACCCGAGCGGTAGTAACCTCCGTCCTCGTAGTAAGGGACGCAGGCGCTGGTGAGGAGTGCCAACAAGGCGATCAGCAGAATTCGTAGGTACATGGCGGCCTCCTGGACCGCGGGAGTGCCCGACACAGCGGCGCTGGCGAGCATCGATGGCAATACGTACATCGACACCGAATAAGACCGTTGCGCCCGGGTGCAGTGCCATTTTCGCAATGAATTGAAACAGGTTGCCGACAGCCGGAAACACCCTGTCGCCATAACCGGTAGAATGCCTGCTACCTAGACGTCTGGATCCGACATGAACGACAAACAGCGCTGCCCGGCCTGTGGCGCCCTGAATCAGTGCAGCCTGGCCGACCCACGCCTCGCCACGCAGCCCTGCTGGTGTTTCACCGTCACCATCGATCCGGCCGCGCTCAGGGCGCTGCCCGACGAATTGCGCAACAAGGCTTGCCTGTGTCCTCGATGCGCCGAGGTCGATGACCAGCTCAAGGCGGCGCAATCAGCGTCCAACCGCTAGCCCTTTTTTCGAACCGCTCAGTGCCATGCGTCTTGATCGTTTTCTCGCCAACTTGCCCTGCTACAACCGCCAGCAGGTCCGCCTGCTGCTGGTGCAACAGCGCGTGCGCGTCGATGGCATGGTTGCCACCGACCCGCGCCAGGAAGTACGCGAATTCAGCCGGGTCGAAGTGGACGAGCAAGTACTCCAAGCCGGTCGCCCGGCGCGCTACCTCATGCTGCACAAGCCCAGCGGCTGCGTCAGCGCCACCCAGGATCCACAGCACCCTACCGTGCTAGACCTGCTGCCGGCCGAACTGCGCGAAGACCTGCACATCGCTGGCCGCCTGGACTACAACACCACCGGGTTGATGATCCTGACCAACGACGGTCAATGGTCGCGGCGCCTGACCCAGCCCAAGACCAAGCTGCCGAAGATCTATCACGTCCAGACCGAAGACGAGATCGGCGAGCACTACGTGGCCAAGTTCCGCGAAGGCTTCTACTTCGCCTTCGAGGACCTCACCACCCTCCCCGCGCAACTGGACATTCTCGGACCGCGCCAGGCGCGGCTGGCAATCGTCGAAGGCCGCTATCACCAGGTAAAGCGCATGTTCGGGCACTTCGACAACAAGGTGGTGGGGCTGCACCGGGAGCGGATGGGCTGCATTGGCCTGGATCCTGCTTTGGCTCCGGGTGAGTATCGTGAACTGACGGCCGAAGAGATCGCCTCGGTCTGAACCTCGAAGCCTCTGCGCAGGTGGGCCCCTGCATAGAGCGGTATAGACAGGTTCATCCCGTTGTTTTTCTCGTGCCATCCCCCTGAACGGCACTTGCGAGATCGCCACCCTGCTGCTTGAATCAAACTCGTCGGTCCGCATGTGACTTATCGGTCACGATTGCAGTCCAAGACGCCTTTTGCCGGTCACCCAGGGTCTCGATGCCCTGGGGCACGGCAAACCGCCCACCTAGAACAAATACCGTCGACGACCGTGCCATGGATCGACACAAGGGCCCCCGGTTTCTCTTCCAGGCGTATGCCTACCTGTCATAAACAACGTGCACCCTAGGTCACGCGAATACCCTTTTTGCGCCAGGAGTCGATGACATGAGGCCAGAAATCGCTGTGCTTGATATCCAAGGTCAGTATCGGGTTTACACGGAGTTCTATCGCGCGGAAGCAGCAGAGAAGACGATCATCCTGATCAATGGATCGCTGGCCACAACGGCCTCTTTCGCCCAGACGGTGCGCAGCCTGCACCCGCATTTCAACGTTGTGTTGTACGACCAGCCCTATGCTGGCAAGTCCAAGCCGCACAACCATCAGGAACGGCTGATCACCAAGGAGACCGAGGCGCACATTCTCCTGGAGCTGATCGAGCACTTCCAGGCCGACCATGTGATGTCGTTCTCCTGGGGCGGTGCCTGTGCCCTGCTGGCGCTGGCGCACCAGCCGAGCCGGGTGAAGAAGGCCGTGGTCAGTTCGTTCTCGCCGATCATCAACGAGCCAATGCGCGACTACCTGGCGCGCGGTTGCCAGTACCTGGCCGCCTGCGACCGCTACCAGGTGGGCAACCTGGTCAACGACACCATCGGCAAGTACCTGCCGTCGCTGTTCAAGCGCTTCAACTACCGCCATGTGAGCAGCCTGGACAGCCATGAGTACGCGCAAATGCACTTCCACATCAACCAGGTGCTGGATCATGATCTGGAGCGAGCCCTGAAATCGGCGCGCAACATCGACATCCCGGTGCTGTTCATCAATGGCGACCGTGACGAGTACACCACCGTCGAGGATGCGCGGCATTTCAGCCAGCACGTGGTCCAAAGCCATTTCAGCGTCATCCGCGATGCCGGTCACTTCCTGGATATCGAGCACAAGAGCGCGTGCGAGGACACCCGGGCCGCGATGCTTGGCTTCCTCAACCCGACGCTGCGCCAACCCCGTCAACGCAGTCACTACGTACAGGGGCAGCATGCACTGGCTATCTGAGTGGTTCGGCGACGTCTAGCCCTTGCAGTGCCCCGGGCTACACGTCGCCGACAGGCCTTTTTGCACGGCCGGGCTTCTCATGACTGGCGTGTTCTGGTAAAAATGTCGGCTTCTGAAGCGGGTATAGTTGAATGGTACAACTATAGCTTCCCAAGCTATCGGTGAGGGTTCGATTCCCTCTACCCGCTCCACTTTCCTCCAGGCGCAGCCCGCGCCGATCCAGCCTTAATCAATACAAGCCCCCATCGCCTATCGCGAGGCGCGCCTGTTCGTATCTACGTAGTCCTGGACAATCCAAAGGCCGCTATCCATCGCAGGCTCCGACAGCTTCCGGGATTGTGAACCTCCCCTTCGCTGCCCAATCTCCGCTGTTCTTGACCTAGCCCATAGCCATCATCGACCCGATCAGCTTGAATGCTGTCCGTGGGCTCGCAAGCGAAGCGGCCTCAGGACACTTATGCTGATCAGCACCCCGAAACATTTCCAAGGACGCGTGCATGTTTCTCTCCCGCTGGCTACCGGGCCTGGCCAATCTGCTGCACTACCGCCGCGAGTGGTTCCACGCTGACCTTCAGGCCGGCCTTTCGGTGGCCGCGATCCAGATCCCCATTGCCATCGCCTATGCCCAGATCGTCGGCCTGCCACCCCAGTACGGGCTATACGCCTGCGTGCTGCCGATGATCGTCTATGCCCTGGTCGGCAGCTCCCGCCAACTCATGGTCGGCCCGGACGCCGCTACTTGCGCCATGATCGCCGGCGCCGTCGCCCCACTGGCGATGGGCGATCCGCACCGCATCGCCGAGCTTTCGGTGATCGTCACGGTGCTGGTCGGCGTGATGCTGATCGCCGCCGGCGTCGCGCGGGCGGGCTTCATCGCCAGCTTCTTCTCGCGCCCCATCCTGATCGGCTATCTCAATGGTATCGGCCTGAGTCTGATCGCCGGGCAGATGAGCAAGGTGGTGGGGTTCAAGATCGAAGGCGACGGTTTCATCCTTAGCCTGATCAACTTTCTCCAGCGCCTGGGCGAGATCCACTGGCTGACCCTGGCCATCGGCCTGGTCGGCCTGGGCCTGCTGGTCTGGCTGCCGCGACGCTACCCCCGCTTGCCGGCAGCGCTGGTGACCGTGGCGGTATTCACCTTGCTGGCCGGCCTGTTCGGCCTCGACCGCTTCGGCGTCGCCATTCTCGGCCCGGTGCCAGCAGGCATTCCGGAGCTGGCATGGCCGCAAAGCACCCTGGCGGAAACCAAAAGCCTGTTGCGCGATGCCCTGGGCATCGCCACCGTCAGTTTCTGCAGCGCGATGCTCACCGCTCGCAGCTTCGCCGCCCGCCACGGCTATGCGATCAATGCCAACCACGAGTTCGTTGCCCTCGGCGTGAGCAACCTGGCGGCGGGGATGTCCCAGGGCTTTGCCATCAGCGGCGCCGACTCGCGCACGGCGGTCAACGACATGGTCGGAGGCAAGAGCCAACTGGTCGGCATCATCGCCGCGCTGGTAATCGCCTTGATTCTGCTGTTCTTCACCGCCCCCATGGCGTGGATTCCCCAGGCGGCGCTGGGCGCCGTCTTGTTGATGGCCGGCTGGGGGTTGATCGATGTGAAGTCCCTGAGCAAGATCCACAAGCTCAGCCGCTTCGAATTCTGGCTGTGCCTGCTCACCACCGCCGGCGTCCTCAGTCTGGGTGTGCTGCCTGGGATCATCTTCGCCGTGACCCTGGCGATCCTGCGCCTGCTGTACAGCATCTATCAGCCCACCGACGCCGTCCTTGGCTGGCTGCCCGGCGTCGAGGGCCAGGTCGACGTTCGCCATCACCCCGAAGCGCGGACGGTGCCGGGCCTTGTGGTGTATCGCTTCGACGACGCGATCCTGTTTTTCAACGCCGACTACTTCAAGATGCGCCTGCTCGATGCCGTCCAAGGTGAGAGCAAGCCCCAGGCCGTACTGTTCGACGCCGAGGCGGTGACCAGCATCGACGTCAGCGGCGTCGCCGCCCTGCGCGAAGTGCGCGACACCCTCGCCGCCCAAGGTATCTACTTCGCCATCGCCCGCGCCCGTGGCAACTTCCTGCGCATGCTGGTGCGCTCAGGCATGGCGCGGGAAATGGAAGAAAAGCTGCTGTTCGGCTCGGTGCGTGCAGGAATTCGGGCGTATCGGGTGTGGCGCAACCGCACACGCCGACATCCGGTACTCGAACCGTAAGCAGTCCGTGGCCCGGTCACGAGCAGGCACGCGCTGGGGAGGCCTGGCCTAGGCAAGCGCGGTGCGCGTCCCGCATCAAGGCTGCGGCATGCTAAAGTCCCCGCGTTCCTCGCCTTGCCCAATGGACCTGCCATGCCTTCTCTCGATGCCCACCTGCCCTCCTGGCAGGCGCTCAATGACCGCCATCCCTGCACTGCCCTGCTGGTGGGCAACGGCGCCAGCCGTGCCGTGTGGAAGCCGTTCGGCTACTTCTCGCTGTTCGAGGAGGCCCAGCGGGTCCGTCACAAGGCCTTGGGCGTAAGCGACCAGGCGCTGTTCAAGTCCCTGGGTACCGAGCTGTTCGAGCCGGTGCTCAGCACCCTGAACACCACGGTACGCGCCAATGCCGCGCTGGCCATCAACTCCACCGCGCCACTGAACCGCTACTACTCGATCAAGGAAGCCCTGATCCACGCCACGCGCGCCGTGCACCTGCCCTGGACGCGCGTGCCGAGCGACACCTTGGCGACGATCAACCAGGCTCTGCGCAGCTACCGCAACGTCTACACCAGTAACTACGACCTGCTCCTGCCTTGGGCTGTCAATCAGGCGCCGGAAGGCTTCGCCACGCTGTTCGACGAGCAGGGCTTCTTCGATGTGCGCCGCACCGCGACCGAAGGCATCCGCATCGTTCATCTGCACGGCGGGCTGCACCTGCTCAAACTCCCCGACGGCACCACCCGCCAGCGCAGCGCCGAATGCGCCGAGCTGCTCGAAGGCTTTGCCGTGAACATTCCGGGGGAAGTGCCGCTGTTCGTCAACGAGAGCCGCAGCGAAGAAAAACTGCGCGCTATCCGCGCCTCGGACTACCTGTCGTGGGGGTTGGGCCAACTGTCCGGGGAACGCGAGGGCCTATGCCTGTTCGGCCAGCACCTGGACGCCAGCGATCAGCACCTGCTCGAGGCCATTCGCCAAGCCCGGCCCACGCACCTGTCGATCGCCATCCGCCCCTTGAGCGAAGCGTCGATCATCAACCAGAAGCAGCATTTCATGCAGCGCTTCGCCGACCTGCCAGGAACGGCCGTGCACTTCTTCGACGCCGCCAGCCACCCGCTGGGCAACCCGGCGTTGGCAATCGTGGGACCGGCAGAACACGCCCGACCCAGATGAATGCTCCACCTGTCATGGGCTGCTGTACACCCCAAGACAGGTCAAGCGGCGAGCAACCCATCCTGACGCAACAACGTCTCCAGGCAATGCTCCTTCACGCCATAGAACGCCTTCAGCTGCTCGATCTTGGCCAGCAATGCGGTGTTGTCCCCCGCCTGCCGGCGCTTGACCGCCAGAATCATCTTGTTCTTGTTGGTGTGCTCCAGGGAGATGAACTCGAACACCTTGGTCTCGTAGCCGCAGGCCTCGAGGTAAAGGGCGCGTAGGCTGTCGGTGAGCATCTCGGCCTGCTGGCCGAGGTGCAGGCCGTACTGCAACATCGGCTGGAGCAGGCCTGGGCTGTGCAGTTGCGGGCGGATCTGCTTGTGGCAGCACGGCGAGCACATGATGATCGCGGCGTTGCAACGGATGCCGGTATGGATGGCGTAGTCGGTGGCAATGTCGCAGGCGTGCAACGCGATCATCACCTCGATGGCTTCGGGCACCACGCTGCGCACGTCGCCGCACTGGAACTCAAGGCCAGGGTGCTCCAGCCGCGCGGCAGCGGCGTTGCACAGGTCGACCATGTCCTGACGCAGCTCGACACCGGTCACCAGGGCTTCACGCACCAGGCTGTTGCGCAGGTAGTCGTGCATGGCGAAGGTCAGGTAGCCCTTGCCCGAACCGAAATCCGCCACCCGTAGCGGCTGGTCCATGGTCAGGGGTGCGCTGGCCAGGGCGTGGTCGAAGACCTCGATGAACTTGTTGATCTGCTTCCACTTGCGCGACATGGACGGAATCAACGCGCCCTGGGCATCGGTCACTCCTAGATCGCGCAAGAACGGCCGCGACAGCTCCAGGTAGCGCTTCTTCTCCCGATCATGGGTAGTGGCAGCCTGTTCACGGGCAGGTTGGGCGATGTGGCGCTGGAGCATCGGCTTGCCCTTTTTGCTGAAACCCAGCTGCACCTCGCCCTCGGCGGTGAACAGATGTGCATTGCGAAAACTCTCGGGCAACAGCTCGGCCACCAGCGTCTGGGCCTGCTCCAGCGGCAGGTTGCGGGTAATGTCACGGGTCTGGTGGCGGTAGACCAGCGACAGGCAGTCCTGGCCCTTGACCTGTAAAGGCTTGGCGATGATCCGCTGAAGGGTCTGGTCAACGCCGACATGGCGCGCCAGCACCAGCTTGACCAGGGTACCGGCCTGCAAGGCATCGGCCAGCAAAGCCAGGAACTGGGCACGCGCATCCGGCGCGGTGATAGCGGAGGGAGTGGCGGACATGGAAAGTGGGTGCCTCGAATCGCGGGGGGGGGGCGCGCAGCGCGCAATGGCCGACATTTTACGTCGATGCCCGGCCAGCGCGAAGCTTTAATCGATGGACGCGGCTCAGTCCAGGATCACCAGGCGGTTGGGCAGCTCGTTGCGCGCGAAGGTCGGCGGTACGTGTTCGCTTAGCAGCTCGCCACAGGCTTCGATGCAATCGACGAAGCCCTGCAGGGTCTGGCCCTGGCACACCTGCTCGGTAAAGCGGGCGATGATGGCATCCCACGGCTGCTCGGGCAGATGCCGGGCAATGCCCTCGTCGACCAGGATCTCCACATGTCGCTCGGCCTCGCTGACGAAGATCAGCACCCCGGTAGCACCGGCGGTGTGTTGCAAGTTGAGCTCGAGAAACTGTTGCCGAGCCAGGCCCGAGGCGCGGCGCTGACGCAACAGGCGCGGGACCAGGCGGCTGGCCAAACGTGGATTGCGCAGCAGCAGGCACAGGCCGACGAACGTCACTACCTGGACCACCAACAGGCTGCGCAAATCAGGCCACCCCAAGGCCATGTGCGCCAGGCCCGGTATGGCCAAAGCCAGCAGCGCGGCCCATAGCAGGGGCAGGTAGGCGTAATCGTCCGCGCGGCGCGCCAGCACGGTCACCAGTTCCGCATCGGTGCGTTGCTCGGCCCGAGCGATGGCCTCGGCAATCTGGCGCTGCTCGTATTCGTTGAAGACAGTCATGCCATGGGTCTCTCGATCGTTCTTATTGTTGTTGTCCCGACAGCCGGTCGGCGGGAAGTGTATCTCATGATGCCCGCCATATAAGGCATAATCCGCCGCTGCATTGGACCAGGCAGGGCCGATCAGCCAAGTGAAGCCCGGCGAACTGTACAACAATAGCCGCCAAGAAAAACTCCGGCCGTACACGTATCCCCCTGGATACGGCAAGGGGCCACGACAATGGAATTCATGATGAAACTGTCTTTGCTGGGCCTGGCCATGGGCCTTGCCAGTCAGGCGGCCCTGGCCGCCACCTCCGCACCGCCGCTGCAGGACAAGCAGGCGTTCATCGAACACCTGATCGGCCAGATGACCGAGGCCGAGAAGATCGGCCAGTTGCGCCTGATCAGCATCGGCCCGGAAATGCCCCGCGAGAAGATCCGTGAAGAAATCGCGGCCGGACGCATCGGCGGCACCTTCAACTCGCGCACTGCCCCCGAGAACCGGCCGATGCAGGACGCTGCTATGCGCAGCCGCCTGAAGATCCCGATGTTCTTCGCCTACGACACCATCCATGGCGAGCGCACCATTTTCCCGATCGGCCTGGGCCTGGCGGCGACTTGGGACATGGACGCCATTGCCAAGGTCGGCCGCACCTCGGCGATCGAGGCGGCCGCCGACTCCCTGGACATGACCTTCGGCCCGATGGTCGATATCGCCCGCGACCCACGCTGGGGCCGCACCAGCGAGGGCTTCGGTGAGGACACCTATCTCACTTCGAAAATCGGCCAGGTAATGGTCAAGGCATTCCAGGGCACCAGCCCGGCCGAACCCGACAGCATCATGGCCATCGTCAAGCACTTCGCCCTGTACGGCGCGGTGGAAGGCGGGCGCGACTACAACACAGTCGATATGAGCCTGCCGAAGATGTACAACGACTACCTGCCGCCCTACCGCGCCAGCCTGGAGGCCGGCGCCGGTGGCGTGATGGTCGCACTGAACTCGATCAATGGCGTGCCGGCCACCTCCAACACCTGGCTGATGAACGACCTGCTGCGCAAGGAGTGGGGCTTCAAGGGTGTGACCATCAGCGACCACGGCGCCATCCAGGAACTGATCCGCCATGGCGTGGCCCAGGACGGTCGCGAAGCCGCCAAGCTGGCCATCAAGGCCGGTATCGACATGAGCATGAACGACACGCTCTACGGCGAGGAACTGCCCGGCCTGCTCAAGTCCGGTGAAGTGACCCAGGCCGAACTGAACCAGGCCGTGCGCGAAGTGCTGGGCGCCAAGTACGACATGGGCCTGTTCAAGGACCCGTACGTGCGCATCGGCAAGGCCGAAAACGACGTCAAGGATTACTACGCTGAAAGCCGCCTGCACCGCGAAGCCGCCCGTGACGTGGCACGCCGCAGCCTGGTCCTGCTGGAAAACCGCGACCAGACCCTGCCTCTGAAGAAGGCCGGCACCATCGCCTTGGTCGGCCCTCTGGCCGATGCACCAATCGACATGATGGGCAGTTGGGCCGCCGACGGCAAACCGGAACACTCTGTGACCGTGCGCGAAGGCCTGCGCCGCGCCTTGGAGGGCAAGGCCAAGCTGCTTTACGCCAAAGGCTCGAACGTCACCGGCGACAAGGCCATCTTCGACTACCTGAACTTCCTCAACTTCGCCGCGCCCGAGATCGTCGACGACCCGCGTCCAGCCGCCGTGCTGATCGACGAAGCGGTCAAGGCCGCCAAACAATCGGATGTGGTGGTGGCGGTGGTCGGCGAGTCTCGCGGCATGTCCCACGAATCCTCCAGCCGTACCACGCTGGAAATCCCGGCAGTGCAGCGTGACTTGATCAAGGCGCTGAAGGCTACCGGCAAGCCTTTGGTACTGGTGTTGATGAACGGCCGCCCGCTGTCGCTGGCCTGGGAGCGTGAGCAGGCCGACGCATTGCTGGAAACCTGGTTCAGCGGCACCGAAGGCGGCAACGCGATCGCCGATGTACTGTTCGGCGACTACAACCCGTCCGGCAAGCTGGCGATCACCTTCCCGCGTTCGGTCGGGCAAATCCCGATGTACTACAACCACATGCGCATCGGCCGGCCATACACTCCGGGCAAGCCAGGCAACTACACCTCGCAGTACTTCGAGGAGCCCAACGGCCCGCTCTACCCGTTCGGCTATGGCCTGAGCTACAGCAGCTTCGAACTGTCCGGCCTGTCGTTGGGTAGCCAGCAGCTCAAGCGTGGCGGCACGCTGGAGGCCAAGGTGACGGTGAAGAACACCGGCAAGCGCGACGGCGAAACCGTGGTCCAGCTCTACGTTCAGGATGTCAGCGCTTCCATGAGCCGTCCGGTCAAAGAACTGAAAAACTTCCAGAAACTGATGCTCAAGGCTGGCGAGTCGCGCACCTTGACCTTCCGCATCAGCGAGGATGATCTGAAGTTCTACAATGGCCAGCTGCAACGGGTCGCAGAGCCGGGGCAGTTCAATGTCCAGGTCGGCCTCGACTCCGAGGCTGTGCAGCAGCAGAGCTTCGAGTTGCTGTGACAACTTCCGCCCGCAGGGTTGCGCCCTAAGCACAGCCCTGTGGGCGTGGGTTTACCCGCGCCCACAGTCTGCGTGAAAAACCTTAAACACACCCAGCACAGGCCAAGGATCAGCCGCATGCTATTTTCCTTCCGAACCTTGCGTCTGGCCCTGATCGTCCTGGTGATTGTCATCGGCACCGCGCTCAGCGCTGGCTGGGCGATGCACCAGGCCAAGCGCCAGTCGATGGAGACCGACGCACGTCGGGCCAGCCAGCAACTGACCCTCTACGCCAATGCCCTGCACACCCTGATCGAGCGCTACCGTGCCCTGCCCGCCGTACTGGCGCTGGACCCGGAGCTGATCGCGGCCTTGCGCGGCCCGGTCACCGAACAGGTGCAGGACGCCCTGAACCGCAAGCTCGAACGCATCAACGGCGCCGCCAACTCCTCCACCCTGGAGTTGCTCGATCGCACGGGCTTGGCCATCGCGGCCAGCAACTGGCGCCTGCCGACGACCTATGTCGGCTCCAACTACGGCTTTCGCCCCTATTTCAAGCAGACCCGCAGCCACGGCAGCGGCCGCTTCTACGCGGTCGGTGTCACCAGTGGCGTACCAGGCTACTTCCTGGCCAACGCGGTCACCGACGAACAGGGACGCTTCCTCGGCGCCATGGTGGTCAAACTGGAGTTCCCCGAACTTGAGCGCGAATGGCGCCAAGGCAGCGACATCCTGTTGGTCAGCGATGCCCGAGGCATCACCTTCATCGCCAACCAGGACGGCTGGCGCTACCGTGAGCTACAGCCGATTTCCCCCGCCGACCGCGCCGAGCTTGCCGAGACCCGCCAGTACGACAAGCAACCCTTGGTCCCCCTGCAGCATCAGGTGCTGACCGACTTCGGCGCCAACAGCCATTTGAGCCGCGTGCAAGGCCCGGATGGCAGCGTCGACTACCTGTGGGAAAGCCTGCCGCTGGAGGCAGAAGGCTGGACCTTGCATCTGCTGCGTAAGCCCCAGGTCAGCGCCGACGGACGCAACGCCGCCCTGACCGCGGCGGCGATCTGGCTGAGCCTGGTGTTCGCCGCACTGTTCGTCAGCCAGCGCCTGCGCCTGGCACGCCTGCGCCAGCGCAGCCGCAACGAACTCAAGCGCCTGGTCGAAGAGCGCACCCGCGAACTGCGCACCGCCCAAGAGGGCCTGGTGCAGTCAGCCAAGCTTGCGGCCCTGGGGCAAATGTCGGCGGCTCTGGCCCATGAAATCAACCAGCCCCTGACCACCCAGCGCATGCAGCTCGAGACCCTGCGCCTGCTGCTCGACCACGGTCGCTACGACGAGGCCCGGCAGGCCCTGGAGCCGCTGGAGCAGATGCTCACGCGCATGGCGGCGCTGACCGGCCATCTCAAGACCTTTGCCCGCAACAGCCCCGGCGGGCTACGCGAGCGCCTGGACCTGGCTACCGTGGTCGATCAGGCGTTGCACCTGCTCGATGCCCGCATCCGTGGCGAGGGCGTCGAAGTGGCGCTGTACCTGGCGCGCCCCGCGTGGGTCAGGGGCGATGCGATCCGCCTCGAGCAAGTGTTGATCAACCTGTTGCGCAATGCCCTCGACGCCATGGCCGACAAGCGTTACAAACGCCTGGAGATCCGAATCGAAGCCGATGATGGTCAGTGGCGCCTGAGCGTGCTGGACTCCGGCGGCGGTATCCCCCAGGCGGATCTGGCCCGAATCTTCGATCCGTTCTTCACCACCAAACCGGTCGGCGAAGGGCTCGGCCTGGGTCTGGCGATCTCTTATGGCATCGTCCATGAGGCCGGCGGCCAGTTGCAGGCCGAAAACCTGCCCGGTGGCGCCCGCCTGAGCCTTACCTTGCCCCGCGACCTGGAGCCTGTATGTTGAATTCGGTGATCGTCGTCGATGATGAAGCCAGCATCCGCACCGCGGTGCAGCAGTGGCTGAGCCTTTCGGGCTTCAGCGTGCAACTGTTCGCCCGCGCCGAAGAGTGCCTGGCCCAATTGCCGGAACACTTCCCAGGCGTGATCGTCAGCGATGTGCGCATGCCCGGCATCGATGGCCTGCAACTGCTCGAACGGCTGCAGGCACTGGACCCGGACCTTCCGGTGATCCTGCTCACCGGCCATGGCGACGTGCCCATGGCCGTCGAGGCCATGCGCAACGGCGCCTATGACTTTCTGGAAAAACCCTTTACGCCGCAGACCCTGCTCGGCAGCCTGCGCCGCGCCCTGGAGAAACGCCAGTTGGTGCTGGAGAACCGTCGCCTGCACCAGCAGGCCGATCTCAAGGCGCGCCTGGAAAACACCCTGCTGGGCATGTCCCAAGGCTTGCAGAGCCTGCGCCGGCAGGTGCTGGACCTGGCCAGCCTGCCGGTCAACGTGTTGATCCGCGGCGAAACCGGCAGCGGCAAGGAACGTGTGGCCCGTTGCCTGCACGACTTCGGTCCGCGCGCCGACAAGCCCTTCGTCGCCCTCAACTGCGCGGCGATTCCTGAAACGCTGTTCGAGGCCGAGCTGTTCGGACACGAGAGTGGCGCCTTCACCGGCGCCCAGGGCAAGCGCATCGGCAAGCTGGAATATGCCAACGGGGGAACCGTGTTTCTCGATGAGATCGAGAGCATGCCGCTGGCCCAGCAGGCCAAACTGCTGCGGGTGATTCAGGAGCAGAAGCTGGAGCGCCTGGGCGCCAACCAGAGCATCAGTGTCGACCTGCGCATTATCGCCGCCACCAAACCGGACCTGCTCGAAGAAGCCCGCGCCGGACGCTTTCGCGAAGACCTGGCGTACCGTCTGAACGTCGCCGAACTGCGCCTGGCACCACTGCGCGAACGGCGCGAGGACATCCCCCTGTTGTTCGAACACTTTGCCCGCGCTGCCGCCGAGCGCCTGGGCCGCACGGCCCCGCCGGTGAGCGGTGGGCAGTTGGCGCAACTGCTGGCCCATGATTGGCCAGGCAATGTGCGCGAGCTGGCCAATGCCGCCGAGCGCCACGCCCTGGGGCTGGGCGCGCCGAGCGTCGAGGCCCGCGCCGCAGGGCAATCGCTCGCCGGCCAGATGGAGGCGTTCGAGGCACAGTGCCTGCGCGCCGCGCTGCGACAGTACAAGGGTGAGATCAAGGCCGTGATGGAGGCCTTGCAACTGCCTCGGCGGACACTCAACGAAAAGATGCAGCGTCATGGGCTGGTGCGGGACGATTTTCTCGAGCGCGAATGAGCGGTTTTTTGCCTAGCCATTGTGGCCGATGAGCAAAAAACCGCTTATCGAAAGTATTGAAGGGCGCGGCTACGCAGCCCATCGCGTGGCGACGTTGCGCCTGCAGGGCCTTTGGATTCGCGGGTTATGGAATGGTCGTGCGCCGCGATGGGGCATTCAGGCCCGCCAGTGCACGCCTTTGGCATAGCTTCTGCAAAACCCTTCTCAAGCGCTGACCTGCGCGCTCCACAAAAACAACGAGAAGGTATCCCCTGATGGATAACGCCAGCACCCTGCCCACCGGGGCGGCCATTGCGCCCGCCGCGGAAAAAACCACCGCAAGCCGTCTCAAGTCGATTTTCAGTGGCTCCATCGGCAACATGGTCGAATGGTACGACTGGTACGTCTATGCGGCGTTCTCACTGTACTTCGCCAAGGCCTTCTTCCCGGCCGGCGATACCACCGCACAACTGCTCAACACCGCCGCCATCTTCGCCGTGGGCTTTCTGATGCGCCCGATCGGTGGCTGGCTGATGGGCCTGTATGCGGACCGCAAGGGCCGCAAGGCCGCGCTGATGGCCTCGGTCCTGCTGATGTGCGCAGGCTCCCTGGTCATCGCCCTGACCCCTGGCTACGAGACCATCGGCGTCGCCGCGCCGATCCTGCTGGTCCTGGCGCGCCTGATGCAAGGCCTGTCGGTCGGCGGTGAGTACGGCACCTCGGCCACCTACCTCAGCGAGATGGCCAGCAAGGATCGCCGCGGCTTCTTCTCAAGCTTCCAATACGTGACCCTGATCTCCGGTCAGCTCATCGCCCTGGCGGTGCTGATCATCCTGCAACAGACGCTCACCACCGAGCAGCTGTATGCCTGGGGCTGGCGCGTACCCTTCGTGATCGGCGCGCTGTGCGCGGTGGTCGCCTTGTACCTGCGTCGCGGCATGGAGGAGACCAGCTCCTTCACCAAGAAGGAAAAGTCCAAGGAAAGCCTGATGCGCACCCTGCTGCGCCATCCCAAGGAACTGCTCACCGTGGTCGGCCTGACCATGGGCGGCACCCTGGCCTTCTACACCTACACCACCTACATGCAGAAATACCTGGTGAACACCGTAGGCATGAGCATCAGCGACTCGACCACCATCTCGGCGGCCACTTTATTCCTGTTCATGTGCCTGCAACCGGTGATCGGTGGACTCTCCGACAAGATCGGTCGTCGTCCGATCCTGATCGCCTTCGGCGTGCTCGGAACCTTGTTCACCGTACCGATCCTCAGCACTCTGCACACCGTGCAGACCTGGTGGGGCGCCTTCTTCCTGATCATGGCGGCGCTGATCATCGTCAGTGGCTACACCTCCATCAACGCCGTGGTCAAAGCCGAGCTGTTCCCTACCGAAATCCGCGCCCTGGGCGTCGGCCTGCCCTACGCTCTGACCGTCTCGATCTTCGGCGGCACCGCCGAGTACGTGGCCCTGTGGTTCAAGAGCAACGGCATGGAAACCGGCTTCTACTGGTACGTCACCGGCTGCATCGCTTGCTCGCTGCTGGTCTACGCGACCATGAAAGACACCGCCAAGCATTCGCGGATCACGACTGACTGATCCTGCTCACGCGGTATTCGAAAAGGGGCGCTCCGGCTGACGGAGCGCCCCTTTTTCATGGTTCGACGAGCAGTGAGCCAATTACGCCCCAGACAGTGACGGCCGTCAGGAAGCTTCTAACTCCCGACGCGCTTCGCGGTGATAGAACGACGCCATCAGAATCAGCACCAACAAGATGCCGCCGAGCACCGCTGAAGAGCCCACCGTACCGAAGTCCATCCCGCCTTTTTCGTGCGGTTTTGTCAGGAAGTCGCCCAAGGTCGCACCGAATGGGCGGGTCAGGACGAATGCGATCCAGAACAGCGCCACGCCTGGGATACGGGTCCAGTAGCGGGCCAGCACCACCAGGCCGATGGTGCTGCCGATCAGCAGTGCGCCACCGGCGAAACCGAGGCCTGAG
The DNA here is from genome assembly GCF_900102675.1 of Pseudomonas guariconensis. Taxonomy (GTDB): domain Bacteria; phylum Pseudomonadota; class Gammaproteobacteria; order Pseudomonadales; family Pseudomonadaceae; genus Aquipseudomonas; species Aquipseudomonas guariconensis. Next base: position 144,391 of record NZ_FMYX01000006.1, on the reverse strand, counting down.
TCGTCCGCCAGGAAGTCGCCCAGCGCGGTGCCAAGGGTGTTGGAAAACAGGATTGCCACCCAGTAGAACAGCTCGCCGCCTCGGTTCTTGATGCGGGTGACGTCCAGCGGATTTCCGCTCAGGCGCCAAAGGGCGAACGTCAGCAGCAAGATGCCGATCAGGATGGCCGAACCCGCGGCATAGCCCAGGCCCAGGGTACGGTCCATGAAATCGGACATCGTGGTGCCCGCAGTACTGGTGGATAGGATGACCAGCCAGTAGAGCCAGGGATTGTATGAACGAGAGTAAAGCTGGGTGAGCAATGTCACCAGAAACACGCTGATCAACAGCAGCGAGCTCATGGCATAGCCAATATCGAGGGTCATCGACAGCAGGTCGCCCGCCGTCTCGCCCAAAGTGGTGGCGCAGATCTTCATGACCCAGAAGGCCAAGGTGATTTGCGGAAGTTTATTCATTGTTTGCCGCTCCTGGGTTGAGTGGGCGCGATGCTGAGCGGGCGGGTTTGAAAAAACGGTTGGTGGAGCATGAAAAAAGCGTTCGTTCATCGAAGGTTTCATTTAACTCGGGATTAATTCCCCTCCCGCATCCTTAAACCGTGGAGAGACGAGGGCGCGAAGCGCCTGTCTCGCAGCACCTCTGTCGTTTAAAAGACGAAAGCGCGCCCAAACACATCGATTAAATCGATTTTTATGCGTGATTTTTTGCGCTTTTTAATCAAATTAATCGGCGTAGCATTAAACCCATAGAAACAAACAACCCGCGAATCTCACTGGAGCAACGACCATGAAAAGCAAACTGATCCTGACCCTGGCTCTGTCGGCACTGGCTACCGGTGCATTCGCCGAAGACGGTTTCGACCGTACCAGCGCCCACAGCTTCGCCGCCGCCCAGACCCAATCGGCAACTTACGCAGAAGATGGCTACGACCGCACCGGCGCACAGCGCTTCGCTGAAGATGGCTACGACCGCACCGGTGCACAGCGCTTCGCTGAAGACGGCTACGACCGCACCGGCGCACAGCGCTTCGCCGAAGACGGCTACGACCGCACCGGCGCACAGCGCTTCGCCGAAGATGGCTACGACCGCACCGGTGCACAGCGCTTCGCTGAAGACGGCTACGACCGCACCGGCGCACAGCGCTTCGCCGAAGACGGCTTCGACCGCACCAATGCCCACCGCATCAGCTGATCCGATGCGAGCGCCCAGCCCGGCTTCGGCCGGGCTTGATCATTTCCAGCGGGCTGGAGCCTTGGCACACTAGGCACCTCGTCCACAACAAGGAAAGGGCCTACGGGCCTTGCGCAGATGTACTACTACGAACCCGCCAAAGGCCATGGCCTGCCCCACGACCCGTTCAATGCCATCGTTGGCCCCCGCCCTATCGGCTGGATCTCTTCCCAGGACCAGCAAGGCCGCCTCAATTTGGCGCCTTACAGTTTCTTCAACGCCTTCAACTACATTCCTCCGATCATCGGTTTCTGCAGCGTTGGGCGCAAAGACAGCCTGAACAATATCGAGCAGACCGGCGAATTCGTTTGGAACCTGGCGACCCGAACACTGGCCGAGCCGATGAACCAAAGCTGCGCGGCGGTAGCCGCGGATGTCGATGAGTTCGAATTGAGCGGTCTGACTCCGACGGCATCGCGCATCGTCGGTGTACCTCGAGTAGGCGAAAGCCCGGTGGCCTTCGAATGCAAGGTGAGCCAGATCGTGCAGCTCAAGCGGGCCGACCAGGCGCTGGTGCCCAGTTGGCTGATCCTGGGGGAAGTCGTGGCCGTGCACATCGCCGAGCATCTGCTCAAAGATGGCATCTACGACACCGCCGCCGCCGAGCCGATCCTGCGGGGAGGAGGCCCAGCGGACTACTTCGAGCTGGGCAATCTGTTCAAGATGGCCCGCCCGCAGGTCTGATCAGAAAATCAGTTCGCCTTCCTCGCCCACGCCTTGCAGGCGTGCGAGTTCGGTACAGGCGGCCTCGTCGGCCGCCACTGCACTCTGAAACACCTGGCCATCGAGCACCTTGTGAAAGCGCGGCGCGCCGCCCATGCCCAGGGCTTTTACGGCGATGGCCGCGTTGTAACCACCGCCTTGTACAGGGACCATCGCCGAAACAGCTTCGAAGTGGGAAAACTCTCTACGTGCCATGCTGCAAATCCGCATCCGAAAAACGAGGGCCGCCATTCTACCCCTCAATTACGGATGAAGTTTCACGCCTCTGTAGGAGCAGGTTTGCCCGCAAAAAGTCCATGCATACACATCAGGCAAACGTATGCAGGTCCAGGCTGCTCACCACCTGGGCCTGCACCAGCTCGCCAAACACCTCGAGGGTCGGCGAAGCGAAGTAGCCGCTCATGGCTTGCTGATCGCTCCAGCTGCCGCTGAGCAACCACAGGTCGTCGTCGGCCTGGGACCGCTGTATGGTAAAACTCAGGCAACCCGGTGTACGCAACGAAGGCTCCAGCAGGTCGCGCAGACGCGCGCCCAGTTCCGCCGAACGACCGCTGCTGGCACGGATGAAAGCCAGGTGAGTGACCGGTTGTGGCTGGGTCATGAACGATCTCCTTGAAGCATGCGGACGGAAAAACCAGGCTGCCAAGGTTAGTGCCCCGCCCTCGCGCGACGTTAGGTCATTACTGCCGCTCGATTGCCTGATCCTGCCGCGCGGCAGGATCAGGCAATCGAGCGGCAGCTTTCGACTAGCGCCTGTCATTGCCCAAACCTATGCTGCGTCGGTCAGCAGAGGAAACCGCCATGCCCGCAACACCCTTGGAACCCACCCTCGAGGCCCAGCGCCAGGAGCTGGCCGACCTGATTGGCCGCCATGCCGGCGAGCCTTATGGTCCGGCATCGGCCATCGAGGATCTGTACCTGGTCCGCTACCGCGAAAGCGTGCGCTCGATGCCGGCCCTGGCGCAGCCGGCGTTGTGCGTCCTGGCCCAGGGCAGCAAGACCTTGTTCCTGGGCGATGAGCGCTACGCCTATGATCCGCTGCATTACATGGTGGTGTCGGTGACCTTGCCGATCAGCGGTGCGCTGCTCGAAGCCAGCCCCGAGAACCCGAGCCTTGGCCTTCGCATGGACATCGATCCGGCGCAGATCAGCCAGCTGATCGCCGAAAGCAGCCCGATGATGGTGCCCAACCTACCGTCTGGCCGCGGCCTGTATGTGGAAAGGACCGATCCGCAGTTGCTCGACGCCTTGCTGCGCCTGCTCCGGTTGCTCGATTCTCCAAGGGACATCCCGGTGTTGGCGCCACTGATTCGCCGCGAGATTCTCTACCGGTTACTGCGCGGCCCGCAGGGCCATCGCCTGTATGAAATCGCCCTGGCCAACAGCCAGACCCACCGCGTCTGCCAAGCCATCACCTGGCTCAACCGCCACTATCAGCAGCCGCTGCGCATCGAAGACCTGGCCCGGGAAGTGAACCTCAGCACCTCGACATTGCACCACAGGTTCAAGGCCGTGACCTCGATGAGCCCCTTGCAGTACCAGAAACAGCTGCGCCTGCAGGAAGCCCGTCGGCTGATGCTCAATGACGGACTGGAAGCCGCCGTGGCGGGCTATCGGGTGGGGTATGAAAGCCCCTCGCAGTTCAGCCGTGAATACAGCCGGTTGTATGGGGCGCCGCCGATTCGGGACGTGGCGCGGCTGCGGGCCAACGCCAGTTGAGGCAAGGCCGCTTCCAGCAAGGCCTGCCTAAGGAGACCCAGTGGAAGCGGCTTTATCCGCGAACATGACCTCAGGGCTGGTGTTCGCCCTCAACCTGCCACCGCAGCTTGCCACTGCGTCTGGTCGACCTGGATCAAGGTCGGTCCCTTGCGCTCGACCGCTTTGTGCAGCGCCGCCTGCAACTGCGCGACATCGCCCACATTGCATGCCGCCGCGCCCAGCGCCTGGGCCACGCCGATGAAGTCAGGGGTATGGATGTCCACACCCACCGGCTCAATGGCTCGGTTGACCATGTACTTCTTGATTTCCTCGTACCCCTGGTTGTTCCACAGCAGCACGATCAACGGCACCTGGGCCTCCACCGCGCTGGCGAGCTCCGGCAGGGTGAACTGCAAGCCACCATCGCCGATCAGGCAAACCGCGGGCGATCGGTCCGCTGCGTCTTCGGCGCTGCCGAGCCAGGCGCCCATGGCGGCCGGCAAGGCGTAGCCCAGGGTGCCGTAGCCGGTCGAGGCGTTGAACCAGCGCCGTGGCTGGGACATGTCCAGCGTGAGATTGCCGGTGTACACCGGTTGGGTCGAGTCGCCCACCAGGATTGCCGTAGGCAGGGCCTCGAGAATGCCGGTGAGTAGACGGGTCTGGCTCAGGGTCGGCTGGTCCCAGGTGCTGGCCAGGTCCCTGCGCAGGCGTGCGGCACGGGCACTACCCCAGGCGGCGTTCAGCGCAGGTGTAGGCAGCGCTTGCAAGGCAGCCAGCAGCGCCTCGGCGGCTTGTTCGGCGTCAGCGACGAGTGCCAGCTCCGGCAGGTAGTTGCGCACGGTCTGGTCGGGATCGATGTCGATGCGCAGCAAACTACCCGGGATTTCGAAACCGCCCTTGAAGGTAACGTCATAGTCGGTTTCGGCCAGCTCGGTGCCGATCGCCAGCACCACATCGGCCTCCGCCACCAACGCGCGCGTCGCGACCAGCGATTGGGTCGAGCCGATCTGCAATGGATGGCTGGCCGGCAACAGGCCCTTGGCATTGATGGTCAGGGCCACCGGTGCCTGCAGGTGCTCGGCAAGCGCCGCCAGTGCAGGGCCTGCCGCCAGCGCACCGCCACCGGCCAGGATCAGCGGACGCTGGGCCTTGGCCAGGCGCTCGGCCATCAGCGCCACAGTCCGAGGCGCTGCCCCCGCACGAGCGGTGCGTACAGGCCGCGCCGGCAACAGGTGGTCGGCGGGCTCGACCAGCACATCCAGGGGGATCTCGATATGCACAGGCCGAGGACGTGCGCCCTCGAACACCGCGAAGGCGCGCGCCAGCACTTGCGGCAGGTCGTCAGCGCTCATCAGGGTGTGGGAAAACGCCGCCACGCCGGCAACCAACGCACCTTGGTTGGGCAGTTCATGCAGTTTGCCGCGACCACCACCAAGCTGGTCCCGGGACTGCACGCTGGAAATCACCAGCATCGGAATCGAGTCGGCGTAGGCCTGACCCATGGCGGTGGTGATGTTGGTCATGCCCGGGCCGGTGATGATGAAGCAGACCCCGGGCTTGCCGCGGGTACGGGCATAGCCGTCGGCCATGAACCCAGCGCCCTGTTCATGACGAGGGGTGATGTGGCGGATGGAGGAACCCGCGAGACCCCGGTAGAGCTCCACGGTATGCACGCCCGGAATCCCGAAGACATGGTCCACGCCATAGCCTTCGAGGAGATTGACCAATACTTCGCCGCAGGTTGCCATCGGATTCACCCTGGTTCTTGTTGAAAATCTGTGTTTATGGAACCAAGGCGCAGCTATCGCCACAATGCAAAAAAACACATACTAGCCATGTCTCAGGATCATGGCTCACATCGATGAAACGCCTCCCGCCCCTCCCCGCCCTGCACACCTTCCTGATCACCGCCCAGCACTGCAACTTCACCCGGGCAGCCCAGCAGTTGCACATCACTCAAGGTGCAGTCAGCCGGCAGATCGCCGGGCTGGAAGAGCACCTGGGCTATGCGCTGTTCCAGCGTCAGGCGCGTGGCCTGAGCCTGACCCGGGAGGGTCAGGACTGGCTGCCGCGGGTACAGCAGATTTTCGCCCTGATCGAACAGGGTGTGCGCGAGGTCGGCCGCCACAGTGCCACGCTGCAGCTCAAGGCGCCCACCTGTGTCATGCGCTGGTTGCTGCCGCGGCTGATGGAATGGCAGGCATTGCGTCCGGACGTGCCGGTGGAGCTGACCACCACGGTGCAGCATGGCGTGGATTTCCGTCGCGAGGGCTTCGACGCCGCCGTGGTGTATGGCGCACTGCCCAACGGGGGACTGCAAGTACGCAAGCTGTTCGATGAGCAACTGACGCCGATGTGCGCGCCCTCGCTGCTCGAAGGGCAGTTGCCGCTTACGCGGCTCGAAGACCTGTCCCGTCACATGCTGCTGCATCCGTCACGGGACGAGCAAGACTGGCGCCTATGGCTGCAGGCTGCAGGCGCCAGTATCGAGCTCAACGGGCCGCGCCAGCATTTCGAGACGCTGGACATGGCGATGGCCATGGCGTCCCAGGGTACGGGAGTCGCGATCGGCGATTGGGCATTGGTCGGCGATGACCTACGCAGTGGCAGGCTGTGCATGCCGTTCGGGCTGAAGGTGCTCACGGGCAAAGGCTACTACCTGGTCAGCCCTGCCCGGAGCCTGCCGCCGGGGTTGGTCGAATTGCTGGACTGGCTCCAGGCACAGGCCAGACCAGACGACTCAGTACCCCACCGTGAACCGCTCCCGTGAATGGGCTGGTTTCTCCAATTCGTCGATCATTGCGATAGCGTAGTCAGCGAAGGTGATCCAGCTCCGGCCATCGGCACCGATCAGCAACTGATCCTTGCCCAGACGGTAGTGCCCGCTTCGCGCACCTTCGACGAACTCCGCCGAGGGCGAGAGGAAGGTCCAATCCAGGCCCGACGTCTGACGCAATGCGTCGAGAAAACGCACGCCGGCGCTGGCTTCGGCTTTGTAGGCCTCGGGGAAGTCCGGGCTGTCGATGACCCGTTGCCCGGAGGGTAGCAGCAGGCTGCCGGCACCGCCCACCACCAGCAAGCGGGCCACGCCCGCACGCTTGACCGGCTCGATGATCGCCTGGGGCTCGATCGTCGCGAAATGCGCCGCGCTCAGCACGGCCTCCGTCCCGGCCACGGCGGCCTGCAGGGCTGCACTGTCCTTGGCGTCCAGCGCCTTGGCGGTAACGCCTTCACGCCCGTCCAGCATCGACGGGTCACGGGCGATGGCCACGACCTGATGGCCGCGGCGCAGGGCCTCTTCCAGCAACTGGCTACCGGCACGACCGGTGGCACCGATGATTGCGATCTTGCTCATGAGGACACACTCCATCAGTTGAAAAGAACTACCACTGCATTTCGCCCTTGGCGACCTTGGCGCTGAGTTCCAGCGAACTGGCGTCGCCCAGCTTTGGATACCGCTGCTCCATCGCCTTGATCAGCGCATCGGCATCGGCGGCCTTGGCTGCTTCGGCGTCGAAGGCGCGGATGTAACCGGCGGTGAAACGTACTGCGTCCAGCGAGCGGCTGCTCTGCCCGAGGTAGTGGCCGGGGATCACTGTGCGCGGAGCGAGCCGCTCGATGCGCTCGAGGGTGGCAAGCCAATCGGCATGGGACTGGGCGGTCTGGGTGTCGGCCATCCAGACATGAATGTGCTCGGCCACGACCACGCCACCGACCACAGCCTTGATCGAGGGAATCCACACGAAACTACGGTCTGGCTGTGGCCCATCGAGACCGACGACTTCCAGCGTCTGCCCTTCCAGCGCCAGGCGATCCCCCACCAGCACCTGCGGCACGACCAGTTTCGCGGGCCTGTCGCTGCCCATTTGCGGGCCCCAGTAGTCCAGCTTGGCGTCCATGGTCTTGCGGATATGCTCCACAGTGGCGGCCGAGGCGACCACTCGGGCCTGGGGAAACGCACGCGTCAGGGTGTCCAGCCCAAAGTAATAGTCCGGATCGCCATGGCTGACATAAATGGTGGTCAATCGCTTGCCACCAGCCTTGAGGCGCTGTACCAGTTGCTCGGCCTGGGCCTTGCCGAACTGGGCGTCAACCAGGATGGCATCGTGCTTGCCACTGACGATCACCGAGCTGACCGGGAAGATCGCCTCATGGCCTGGGTTGTACACCTCGAGCTGAAGGGGTTCGGCGGCCAACGCCTGGCCGGCCAGGGCGAGGCTGGCCAGTACCAGACTGCGCAGGGTGGAGATGAGCGACATCGGACATTCCTGTGAACGGGAGAGTGAGCAACAGCATAGTTGCCCAATCCATCACAAAAAATGCGATGCTCAGACATAGTTTGTTTCTGAAAGCGGACAAATCATGGACCGTCTAAACGCCATGCGCGTCTTCGTCACCGTGGTCGACCTGGGCAGCCAGTCAGCCGCGGCCGACCATCTGCAACTCTCTCGGCCTGTGGTGTCGCGCTATCTGGCGGAACTGGAGGACTGGGTCGGTGCGCGTCTGATGCAGCGCACCACACGCAAGCTCAGCCTCACCGCCGCCGGCCAGCAAACCCTGCCGCGCTGTCGCCAATTGCTGGAGCTGGCCGGTGATCTACAGGCCGCTGTACGCCAGCCGGACGACGCGCCACGCGGCGAGCTGCGCATCAGCGTCAGCACCTCGTTCGGCCAGGCCCAGTTGGTGGATGCGGTGGCCGACTACGTACGGCGTTACCCGGGAGTGAAGGTGGAACTGCAGATGCTCGATCGTACGGTCAACCTGGTGGACGAACGCATCGACCTGGCGATCCGCACCAGCAACGACCTGGACCCGAATCTGATCGCCCGGCGCCTGACAGTGTGTCGCTCAGTGGTATGCGCCGCGCCGAAGTACCTGGCCGAACATGGCATGCCGCAGCAGGTCGAAGAACTGAGCCAGCACAATTGCCTGACCCACGCCTACTTCGGGCATAGCCTGTGGCAGTTCGAAGTCGGGGGGCGGCATGTGGCCGTGCCGGTGCAAGGCAACATCAGCGCCAACGAGGCCATGACCTTGCAGAAGGCCGCGCTGGCCGGTGCCGGCATCGCCATGCTGCCGACCTACCAGGCGGCGGGAGCGCTACGCAGTGGAGAACTGGTCCGTCTGCTGCCCGAGGCGCGCCCGCGCGAGCTGAACCTGAATGCCGTGTACACCTCGCGTAAGCACATGCCGGCAACCCTGCGCAGCATGCTGGATTTTCTCGCGCAGCGGTTCACCGATGAGCCGCAGTGGGATGAAGACCTCTGACCCGCAGGCGGCTGCGCCGAGTCAGTCGCCGGTCACTCCTCGACGCTCATGTACTCCTTGGCCCAACGGATGTAATCCTCAGGTTGGGTATAGGTGTGGGAAAGCTCGGTCGCGTTGAGGTTGTCGGATTTGTTCTGCTGCCCACGCTGAAGGCGCAGACAGTCATAGGTGGCTTTGATGGCGGCGAAATAGGCGGCATGGCCATCGACCACGATCCGCACCCCCAGGCTCGCCAGCCGCGCATCGTCACGCAGGTTGGGGTTGCCGTAGCTCACCAGCATCAGGGGCACCGTCAGGTGCTCGGCGATCTGCTCCAGTTGATCGAAATCCTTGACGCCTACCATGCAGATACCGTCGGCACCAGCCTTCTGGTAGCTCTGGGTGCGATGGATGATTTGCTCGGTCGACAGCACACCGGCGTTGGTCCGGGCGATGATCGACAGCGCCGAGTCGACCCGCGCCTCGATGGCCGCACGGATCTTGCCGACGCCCTCCTCCACTGAGATCAGGTCCGTGGATTTGCGACCGAACTGGGCCGGCAGCAGGGTGTCCTCAATGGTCAGCGCGGCGACACCGGCGCGCTCCAGCTCGATCACCGTGCGCATGACGTTGAGCGCATTGCCATAGCCATGGTCGGCGTCGGCGATCACCGGCAACTGTGCGACACGGCCAATGCGGGTGGCCTGCTCGACGAACTCGCTCAGGGTGATCAAGGCAAAGTCCGGCGCGGCCAGTACCTGCAGCGAGGCAACCGAACCACCGAGGATACCGACCTCAAAACCCAGGTCAGCGGCGATGCGGGCCGACATGGGGTCGAACACCGATGCGGTGTGATAGCACGAACCGGACGCAAGCAGTTCACGGAAGGCAAAACGCAGATCGTGGTGGGAAGCCTTGGGCATGATCACTCCGCAATAACAGGAAATTTGAACGGGCTGACTACTGACCCTTGAATCGGGTCTACCTGACCTGTTCCAACCGTCGCCATCAGGGCGGTCATGCTCGACATGCAGGCAGAGGAATAGAAGGTGTGGGGTACAACAGCATGAAATCCGCACGTAAATGGCTGCACCATGCTGGTGCAAAGCCCGGATTTCAGCCGTTGCGGTCAGATCACGATATCACGCAGCCATGCGCTACTGGATGGATGCGCCAATGCCGATCTTGCATAGGGGATGCGCATAGTACATAGGAAGCTACGTAACTCAGCTACAATGCGGCCTTGCTCCGCGCTTGGCTGAGCCGCGGCCAACCCCCAGACAGCGACCACGACAAGGTATTTTCCGTGACTGCCGCCCTGCCCCCTACTGTCCTGCGCACAGTCCTCACCGCCCTGATGCTGGCGATTTTTCTCGGTGCGCTGGACCAGACCATTGTCGCCGTGTCCATGCCAGCGATTTCCGCACAGTTCAACGATGTTGGTCTGCTGGCCTGGGTCATCTCCGGTTACATGGTAGCCATGACCATCGCCGTGCCGATCTACGGCAAGCTCGGCGACCTGTATGGCCGGCGGCGCATGATCCTCACGGGCACGGCCTTGTTCACCCTGGCTTCGGTGGCCTGCGCCCTGGCCCAGGACATGCAGCAGTTGGTACTGGCGCGGGTGGTCCAGGGGATTGGCGCAGGGGGCATGGTTTCGGTGAGCCAGGCGATCATTGGCGATTTCGTGCCGCCTCGCGAGCGCGGCCGCTACCAGGGCTATTTCAGCAGCATGTACGCCCTGGCCAGCGTCGCCGGACCGGTGCTCGGTGGCTGGTTGACCGAATACCTGTCCTGGCGCTGGGTGTTCTGGATCAACCTGCCCCTGGGTCTGTTCGCCCTGTGGGCGATCCGCCGTGCCCTGGCCGGCATGCCGGTACAGCGCCGAGAGGCCCAGGTGGATTACCTCGGTGCGCTGCTGCTGATCCTGGGCCTGGGCAGCCTACTGCTGGGTATCACCTTGGTCGGTCAGGGCCACGCCTGGCTATCGCCGCCGGTACTGGCACTGCTGGGCGGTGCCCTGCTGGGCCTTGTGGTGTTCATCGGCCATGAGCGGCGCTGCCCAGAGCCGCTGTTGCCGCTCAAGTTGTTCGGCAACCGCACTGCAATGCTGTGCTGGTGCGCGATCTTCTTGGCCAGCTTCCAATCGATCTCGCTGACCATGCTGATGCCTCTGCGCTACCAGAGCATCACCGGCGCAGGCGCCGACAGCGCCGCGCTTTATCTGTTGCCGCTGGCGATGGGGCTGCCCCTGGGCGCCTTCACCGGTGGACGCCTGACCAGTCGCACAGGTCGCTATCGCCCGCAAATCGTTATCGGTTTCGTACTGATGCCCTTGGCTATCCTCGGCATGGCCCTCACGCCACCGCAATCGGCGCTGCTCGGCGCGGTGTTCATGCTGTTGACCGGTATTGCCTGCGGCTTGCAGTTCCCGACCTCCTTGGTGGGGACCCAGAGCGCGGTGGAGCACAAGGACATCGGCGTTGCCACCAGTACCACCAACCTGTTCCGCGCCCTGGGCGGCGCCATGGGGGTGGCCTGCATGTCCAGTTTGCTGTTGGCGCTGCTGCATCAGGACGGTTTCGAGGCGTTGGACAATCCGCTGCTGGGTAGCCTGCAGGCAGGCGAACCGGACCCATTGACCCAAGCGCGGCTGTTGCGAACCTTCCGTCACTTGCTGATGACCAGTGCCGCCCTGTCGCTTCTGGGCCTAGCCGCCGCGCTGGTCATGCCCGACCGGCAACTACGAGGACGTTGATGTCATCTGCCACACTGCATTGGGCTGCGCATAACCATTAACTCCCCCTTAATGAAAGGGGGAAACACTTCATCACAATCATTCACAAAGTGTCATTTGCGCAAGGAAGGGCTCAAGCGCAGCATATCCAACCCTGTGTCGACCCAACGCTCCACATCGCGCAGCAGGTCGAAGCTGTCCGGCAGCAACAGCCAGCGCCCGATCAGGCCATCGACATAGGCGAACAACGCAACAGCGGCACGTTGCACATCCAGATCCTCGGGCAACTGCCCACGGCGCACGGCATTGGCCATGGCCAAGGCGATGCCTTCGTGGCAGTCCAGCACAGCGCCTTGGCGCTGCTGGCGGATCTCGCACATGTCGTCGGTGAACTCACATTTGTGGTGCAGGATTTCATTGATGCGTCGGGTCCTGGCATCGAGCACCAGGTCATTGAGCACCTGCAGCAACAGGGTGCGAATGCAGCCAAGCGGGTCGAGTTCGTCCTCGCTCTCGCTGGCGCGGGCCAGGTGGTCATGGGTTTCATGCAGGCTGTCCAGCAGCGCCTGCACCAGCTCGGCCTTGTTGTTGAAATGCCAATAGATCGCCCCACGGGTCACACCCGCCAGTTCAGCGATGTCGGCCAGGGTGGTTCGCGCAACCCCGCGCTTGTAGAAGGCCTTTTCCGCTGCCTCGATGATCTGGGCACGGGTTTCCTGGGCTTCCTCTTTGGTTCGACGGACCATGGCAGCTCAACCTCATCACGACCCGCAGGCTCGACCGGCGCGCGGGGTTCAGGCCGGGGTCGCCTCTTTAAGGGCGCCTCCCGGGGAGTATTCGACGGATCCGCAGCGCCCGTTCAAGGCTGACTGCGGTATTTACAAACAAGCATGAATGTAAGTATATTCGTTAGTAAGCTATTTATCCACCGGATAGCACCTTTTCTGAAAACACTTCAATTATTCTTGAGCGTCTCCCTGCTCTAGCGACCCGAGGATCCTATGCAATTCAAGCCAGCCGTCACCGCCCTGGTTTCCGCCGTCGCCCTGGCAACCCTGCTAAGTGGCTGTAAGAAAGAAGAAGCAGCGCCTGCGGCGCAGGCTCCTCTGGTCGGCGTTGTCACTCTCCAGCCTCAGGCCTATACCCTGACGTCCGAGCTACCGGGGCGTACCACCGCCTTCCGCGTCGCCGAGGTCCGCCCACAGGTCAATGGCATCATTCTCAAGCGCCTGTTCAAGGAAGGCAGTGACGTCAAGGAAGGTCAGCAGCTGTATCAGATCGACCCGGCCGTCTACGAAGCCAACCTGGCCAATGCCCAGGCCAACCTGCAAGCTACCCGTTCGCTGGCCGAGCGCTACAAGCAACTGATCGACGAGCAGGCTGTCTCCAAGCAGGAATACGACGACGCCAATGCCAAACGATTGCAGGCCGAGGCTTCGCTCAAAAGCGCCCAGATCGACCTGCGCTACACCAAGGTTCTGGCGCCGATCAGCGGTCGTGTCGGGCGCTCGTCCGTCACCGAAGGTGCCCTGGTGAGCAATGGCCAAGCCAACGCGTTGGCCACCATCCAGCAGCTCGACCCGATCTACGTCGATGTCACCCAGTCCACCGCCGAGCTGCTCAAGCTGCGACGCGACCTGGAAAGCGGCCAGTTGCAGAAGGCCGGCGAGAACGCCGCCTCCGTCCAGCTGGTGCTTGAGGATGGCAGCCTGTTCAAACAGCAAGGTCGCCTGGAGTTCTCCGAAGTCGCGGTCGACGAAACCACCGGTTCCGTGACCTTGCGCGCCATCTTCCCCAACCCTGACCACACCCTGCTGCCGGGCATGTTCGTTCACGCCCGCCTGAAGGCCGGGGTCAATGCCAACGCCATCCTGGCACCACAACAGGGCGTGACCCGTGACCTGAAGGGCACCCCCACCGCGCTGGTGGTCAACCAGGAAAACAAGGTCGAACTGCGCCAGCTCAAGGCCAGTCGTACCCTGGGCAGCGACTGGCTGATCGAGGAAGGCCTGAACCCAGGCGACCGCCTCATCACCGAAGGGCTGCAGTTCGTGCGCCCTGGTGTCGAGGTCAAGGTCAGCGAAGCCACCAACGTCAAGAAGCCAGGCAGCCCAGACCAGGCCAGCACTGCGAAAGTAGACGCCAAAGCGGAGTAAACCATGTCGAAGTTCTTTATCGATCGCCCGATCTTCGCCTGGGTGATCGCCTTGGTCATCATGCTGGTCGGCGCGCTCTCCATCCTGAAGCTGCCGATCAACCAGTATCCGAGCATCGCACCGCCGGCCATCGCGATCGCCGTGACCTATCCGGGCGCCTCGGCGCAAACGGTGCAGGACACCGTGGTACAGGTCATCGAGCAGCAGCTCAACGGTATCGACAACCTGCGTTATGTCTCCTCGGAGAGCAACTCCGACGGCAGCATGACCATCACCGCCACCTTCGAGCAGGGCACCAACCCTGATACCGCGCAGGTCCAGGTGCAAAACAAACTGAACCTGGCTACCCCGCTGCTGCCGCAGGAAGTGCAGCAGCAAGGTATCCGCGTCACCAAGGCAGTGAAGAACTTCCTGTTGGTGATCGGCCTGGTGTCCGAAGACGGCAGCATGACCAAGGACGACCTGTCCAACTACATCGTCTCCAACATGCAGGATCCGATCTCGCGGACTGCCGGCGTGGGTGACTTCCAGGTGTTCGGTGCCCAGTACGCCATGCGTATCTGGCTCGATCCGGCCAAGCTGAACAAGTTCCAGCTGACTCCGGTCGACGTGCGCAACGCGGTCAGCGCGCAGAACGTGCAGGTATCCTCCGGTCAGCTCGGCGGTCTACCTGCCATGCCCGGTACCCAGCTCAACGCCACCATCATCGGCAAGACCCGCCTGCAGACCGCCGAGCAGTTCGAAAAGATCCTGCTCAAGGTCAACAGCGACGGCTCCCAGGTGCGCCTGAGCGATGTCGCCAAGGTCGGCCTGGGCGGTGAGAACTACGCCATCAGCGCCCAGTACAACGGTTTCCCGGCCTCGGGCCTGGCGATCAAGCTGGCCACCGGGGCCAACGCCCTGGATACCGCCAAGGCGCTGCGCAAGACCATCAGCGACCTGGAGCCGTTCTTCCCGCCGGGCGTGAAGGCCGTGTTCCCTTACGACACCACTCCGGTGGTCACTGAATCCATCAGCGGCGTGATCCACACGCTGATCGAGGCGGTGGTCCTGGTGTTCCTGGTGATGTACCTGTTCCTGCAGAACTTCCGCGCCACCATCATCACCACCATGACCGTACCGGTGGTGTTGCTGGGTACCTTCGGCATCCTTGCCGCCGCGGGCTTTAGCATCAACACCCTGACCATGTTCGCCATGGTCCTGGCCATCGGCTTGCTGGTGGACGACGCCATCGTCGTGGTGGAGAACGTCGAGCGGGTCATGTCCGAAGAGGGCTTGCCGCCCAAGGAGGCCACCAAGCGCTCCATGGAACAGATTCAGGGTGCCCTGGTGGGTATCGCCCTGGTGCTGTCGGCGGTACTGCTGCCGATGGCTTTCTTCGGCGGCTCCACCGGTGTGATCTACCGTCAGTTCTCCATCACCATCGTTTCGGCCATGGGCCTGTCGGTGCTGGTGGCGCTGATCTTCACCCCGGCACTGTGCGCCACCATGCTCAAACCCCTGAAAAAGGGCGAGCATCATGTGGCCAAGCGCGGCTTCTTCGGCTGGTTCAACCGCAACTTCGACCGCAGCGTGCAAGGCTATGAGCGCAGCGTCGGCGGCATCCTGCGCAACAAGTTCCCGTTCCTGTTGGCCTACGCCCTGATCGTGGTCGGCATGGTCTGGCTGTTCATGCGCATTCCCACCGCGTTCCTGCCCGAGGAAGACCAAGGCGTGCTGTTTGCCCAGGTCCAGACCCCGGCCGGCTCCAGTGCCCAACGTACCCAGGTGGTCGTCGACCAGATGCGCGAGTACCTGCTCAAGGACGAAGCTGACACCGTCTCCTCGGTCTTCACCGTGAACGGCTTCAACTTCGCTGGCCGCGGCCAGAGCTCGGGCATGGCCTTCATCATGCTCAAGCCATGGGACGAACGCTCGGCGGAAAACAGCGTGTTCAACCTCGCGGCCCGCGCCCAGCAGCACTTCTTCAGCTTCCGTGACGCCATGGTGTTCGCCTTCGCGCCACCTGCGGTACTCGAACTGGGTAACGCCACCGGCTTCGACGTGTTCCTCCAGGACCGCGCCGGTGTCGGCCACGCGAAACTGATGGAAGCACGCAACCAGTTCCTGGCCAAGGCCGCCCAGAGCAAGGTGCTCACCGCGGTGCGTCCGAACGGCCTGAACGACGAGCCGCAGTACCAGCTGATCATCGATGACGAACGTGCCAGCGCCTTGGGCGTGACCATCGCCGACATCAACGCCACCCTGTCGATCGCCCTGGGCGGCAACTACGTCAACGACTTCATCGACCGCGGTCGGGTCAAGAAGGTGTACATCCAGGGCGAACCAAGCGCCCGGATGAGCCCGGAAGACCTGCAGAAGTGGTACGTGCGCAATGGCGCGGGCGAGATGGTGCCGTTCTCCTCCTTCGCCAAGGGCGAATGGAGCTATGGCTCGCCGAAGCTCTCGCGCTACAACGGTGTGGAAGCGGTCGAAATCCTCGGTGCCCCGGCACCGGGCTACAGTACCGGCGAAGCCATGGCCGAGGTCGAGCGCATCGCGGGCGAACTGCCAGCTGGCATCGGCTATTCCTGGACCGGCATGTCCTACGAGGAGAAACTCTCCGGCTCGCAGATGCCGGCGCTGTTCGCCCTCTCGGTCCTGTTCGTGTTCCTGTGCCTGGCAGCGCTGTACGAAAGCTGGTCGATTCCGATCGCCGTCGTGCTTGTCGTACCGCTGGGTATCATAGGTGCGCTGATCGCCGCCAGCCTGCGCGGGTTGTCCAACGACGTGTACTTCCTGGTCGGCCTGCTGACCACTATCGGCCTGGCGGCGAAGAACGCGATCCTGATCGTCGAATTCGCCAAGGAACTGCACGAGCAGGGCCGCAGCCTGTATGACGCGGCCATCGAGGCCTGCCGCATGCGTCTGCGCCCAATCATCATGACCTCGCTGGCGTTCATCCTCGGCGTGGTACCGTTGACCATCGCCAGCGGCGCAGGCTCGGGCAGCCAGCACGCCATCGGCACCGGGGTGATCGGCGGTATGATCAGTGCGACCGTGCTGGCCATCTTCTGGGTACCGCTGTTCTTCGTTGCAGTGTCGTCGCTGTTCGGCAGCAAGAAGCCTGAATCCGACGCCACCCCTGAAACTACTCGTTATGAGGCTGGGCAATGACCAAGTCTTTGTTATCCCTGGCGGTAACCGCTTTCATCCTTGGCGGCTGCTCGCTGATCCCTGACTACCAGACCCCTGAATCGCCAGTGGCGGCGCAGTGGCCGCAAGGCCCTGCGTACTCGCCGACCCAGTCGGCCGACGTAGCCGCGGCCGAGCAGGGCTGGCGTCAGTTCTTCCATGATCCTGCGCTGCAGCAACTGATCCAGACCGCGCTGGTCAACAACCGCGACCTGCGCGTCGCCGCCCTGAACATCGATGCCTACCGGGCCCAGTACCGCATCCAGCGGGCCGACCTGTTCCCGGCGGTATCGGCCAATGGCAGCGGCAGCCGCCAGCGGGTACCGGCGAACATGTCGCAGACCGGCGAAGCGGGCATCACCAGCCAGTACTCGGCCACCCTGGGTGTCAGCGCCTATGAGCTGGACTTGTTCGGCCGTGTGCGCAGCCTCACCGAGCAGGCCTTGGAGACCTACCTCTCCAGCGAGCAGGCCCGCCGCTCCACGCAAATCAGCCTGGTCGCCAGCGTGGCCAATGCCTACTACACCTGGCAGGCCGACCAAGCGCAGCTCAAGCTGACCGAAGAGACCCTCAAGACCTACGTCGAAAGCTACAACCTCACCCGCCGTAGCAATGAGGTGGGTGTTGCCTCAGCGCTCGATGTGAGCCAGGCCCGCACCGCCGTTGAAGGCGCGCGGGTCAAACTCGCGCAGTACCAGCGCCTGGTCGCCCAGGACCTGAACAGCCTGACCGTGCTGCTGGGCACTGGCGTGCCGGCTGACCTGCCGGCACCGCTTCAGCTCGACGCCGATCAACTGGCCGAGGTCCCGGCCGGCCTGCCATCGGATCTGCTGCAACGGCGTCCGGACATCCAGGAAGCCGAGCACCTGCTCAAAGCCGCCAACGCCAATATCGGCGCGGCCCGCGCTGCGTTCTTCCCGAGCATCAGCCTGACCGCCAACGCCGGCACCCTGAGCCCGGACATGGGCGGGCTGTTCAAGGGCGGGTCGGGCACTTGGCTGTTCCAGCCGCAGATCAACCTGCCGATCTTCAACGCCGGCAGCCTGAAAGCGAGCCTGGACTACTCGAAGATCCAGAAGGACATCAACGTCGCCAAGTACGAAAAGACCATCCAGACCGCCTTCCAGGAAGTCTCCGATGGCCTGGCCGCACGCAAGACCTTCGAGGAGCAGCTGCAGGCCCAGCGCGACCTGGTGGCCGCCAACCAGGACTACTACCGCCTGGCCGAGCGCCGCTACCGCATCGGGATCGACAGCAACCTGACCTTCCTCGATGCCCAGCGCAACCTGTTCAGTTCGCAGCAGTCGCTGATCAACGACCGGCTCTCGCAGCTGGTCAGCGAGGTCAACCTGTACAAGGCCCTCGGTGGCGGCTGGTACGAGCAGACCGGGCAGGCCAACCAGCAGGCTTCGGTGGAAACACCGAAAGGCTGAGCGACCCGCTAGCAGCATCAAGCCCACCCTCGCGGTGGGCTTTTTTTATGGGACAGCCCCACCGCGCCCCCGAATTAACCACCTCGACATTCCGTTCGATAATCGCCCCGTTCCGCATTGGGCGAATTGCCTCGCCCTCACCTTGCACCGCACCATCGCCCACGCAACGTTGCACACGCTCTCACAAAAGACGCCACACCCTGCGGCCCGCACCCGCAGCGCACCGGCTCGCCCGAATAAAAACAAGAGATCCGCAACCGATGAGCACTTTGCAACCCGCACGCCAACTGCTGCCCGGCCTGTTGGCCCTGTCCTGCGCCCTGCCCTCCCTGGCCGCTGAAAGCGGTTTCGTGGAAGGCGCCAAGGCCACCCTCAACCTGCGCAACTTCTACATCAACCGCAACTTCGTCGACCCGGTCAATCGCCAGAGCAAAGCCGAGGAATGGACTCAGAGCTTCATCCTCGATGCCCGCTCCGGCTTCACCCAGGGCACCGTCGGTTTCGGCGTGGACGTGCTCGGGCTGTATTCGATCAAGCTCGATGGCGGCAAAGGCACAGCCGGCACTCACCTGCTGCCCGTGCACGACGACGGCCGCCCCGCCGATGATTTCGGCCGCCTTGGCATCGCGCTCAAAGCCAAGGCGTCGCAGACCGAACTGAAGGTCGGTGAATGGATGCCCGTGCTACCGATCCTGCGCTCGGACGATGGCCGCTCACTGCCACAGACCTTCCGCGGCGGCCAGCTCACCTCCCAGGAGATCGCCGGGCTGACCCTGTATGCCGGCCAGTTCCGTGGCAACAGCCCGCGCAACGACGCCAGCATGGAAGACATGTCGCTCAATGGCCGCGCCGCCTTCACCTCCGACCGGTTCAACTTCGCCGGCGGCGAATACACCTTCAACGACAAGCGCACGCTGGTTGGCCTGTGGAATGCCCAGCTCAAGGACATCTACCGCCAACAGTACGTCAACCTGGTGCACAGCCAGCCTCTGGGCGACTGGACCCTGGGCGCCAACCTCGGTTATTTCGTCGGCGGCGAGGACGGTGCCGAGCGCGCTGGCAAATTGGACAACCGCACCGCCTCGGCCATGCTCTCGGCACGCTACCAAGGTCATACGTTCTACCTGGGCCTGCAGAAGGTCAGCGGTGACGACGCCTGGATGCGGGTCAACGGGACCAGCGGTGGCACCCTGGCCAACGACAGCTACAACTCAAGCTTCGACAACGCCAAAGAGCGCTCCTGGCAGGTGCGACACGACTTCAACTTCGTCGCCCTCGGCGTGCCCGGGCTGACCCTGATGAACCGCTACATCAAAGGCGACAATGTGCAGGCCGGCGGCGTCACCGACGGCAAGGAGTGGGCGCGGGAAACCGAGCTTGCCTACGTGATCCAGGCCGGTTCCTTCAAGGACCTGTCGCTTAAATGGCGCAACTCCACCATGCGCCGGGATTTCAGCACCAACGCGTTCGACGAGAATCGACTGATCATCAGCTACCCGCTGAACCTGCTCTAGCCAGGACACTTCGCGGGTAAACCCGCTCCAACAAAGATCACCGTCGACTTTGTGGGAGCGGGTTCACGCCGCGCATCGTCTGATCACCGGCAAATAGCCAAAAAGAATAATTAAATCAAATAACATTCTTTGACGATATATGTAACGACCCGCTAAAACCGAGCCCTGATCCCCGCACCAGAGCCCGAACATGGACCTTCGCCAACTGCGCTACTTCATTGCCCTGACCGAATATCGCAGTTTCGTTCGCGCCGCCGAAGCCATGGGCATTACCCAGCCGGCCTTCAGCCGCGCCATCCAGGGCCTGGAGCAGACCTTGGGTTGCCCGCTTGTCGACCGCGCCAGCAAGGCGCTGCAGCCCACCCCTGAAGGGCAGGTGGTACTGCAACATGCCAGGCGACTGGTCCAGGGTGCCGCGCAGTTGAGCAACGATGTGCTCCAGATGACCAAGCTCGACGCCGGCGAGCTGCATTTCGGCAGCGGGCCGGCCCTGGCTGCGCGTCTGGTGCCCGAGGCTCTGCGCCATTTCATCCAGACCCACCCAGGGATCCTCACCCGCTTGCAAGTGAACAACGCAGAGCAGCTGGGCCAGGCACTGCGCCGTGAGCAAATAGAGTTCTTCGTCGATGACATCCGCCCCTTCGAGGCCGACCCGTACTTTCATACCGAACCGCTGACGCCACGCCCTGGCCTGTTCTTCTGCCGCCCCGGGCACCCCTTGCTGGCCAAGGACAGCCTGTCGACCAACGACCTGTTCGCCTATCCACTGGCCAGCGCCCTGCTCGTTTCCGGTGTGCGCAAACGACTGGCCAACTTGAGCGGGCGCAGCGACTTCACGCCTCACCTGCAAACCGAACACTTGGCCGTGCTGCGCAGTGTCGTGCTGGCCAGCGACGCCATCGGCAACGCCAGCGAAGAGGCGATCGCCGAGGACCTGGCAGCCGGCCGCCTGGTTCGGCTGCACTGGCGCAACCTGCCGCCAAGGCTGGAGGTGCTGAGCGTGCGATGTGGGGTGATCAGCCGCAGTGGCTACCGGCTGTCGCCTGCGGCGCGGGCCATGATCGAGACCCTGGTGAGACTCGACACGCCCGCACAGCCCTCCGCCCGCAGCCTGGGGTAACGCCATTCGCTGCGGTGATAACAGGCCATCACCTGCACCAGGTTCCGGCCATGATGTCCGGGCGCTATGCTCAGACAAGCCCTTTCGCAGGGAAACCTGCGAAAACGCCGGGACAGGCATCAGCCAATCAGGCCCCCAGGGAGAAACAACAATGAAAACCCTCGTCGACCACCTGAGCCAGTACGCCAGCTACCACCGTGACCCACGCAATATCGCCACCCATTTCGTCGGGATTCCGCTGATCGTGCTGGCAGTGACCATCCTGCTGTCACGCCCCGGCGGCTCAATGCTGGGGGTGTGGCTTTCCCCGGCGCTGCTGGTCGCCGCCGCCTCGGTGTGGTTCTACCTGCGTCTGGATGTGCGCTTCGGGCTGGTGATGGGCGCGTTACTGGGCGGGTGCCTGTGGGTTGGCCAGACACTTGCGGTACAGGCCACCGGGCTGTGGCTGAGCGCCGGGCTCGGCGCCTTCGTGGTGGGCTGGATCATCCAGTTCGTCGGCCATTATTACGAAGGCCGCAAGCCGGCGTTCGTGGACGATATCAGCGGGCTGATCATCGGGCCGCTGTTCGTGGTGGCGGAGCTGGCGTTCATGTTGGGGCTGTGTCCGGCGCTCAAGCGCACCGTGGAAACCAAGGCAGGTCCGGTGGCGGTGCGCCAGAAGAAAGCGGCAGCCTGACGTCACACACCTGCGAGGGGCCGCAATGCGACCCCGCCAGGTTTCACTGCCGCGACTCGACCCCCAGCTCATCCCACACCGACTCAGCCAGGTGGAAGGTGGCATTGGCCGCCGGGATCCCGCAATAGATCGCACTCTGCATGATCACTTCCTTGATCTGCTCTCGCGTCACGCCGTTATTGGCGGCCGCACGCAGGTGCAGCTTGAGCTCCTCGTTGCGGTTCATGCCGATCAGCATCGCGATGGTGATCAGGCTGCGGGTATGCCGGGGCAAACCCGGGCGCGTCCAGATATCGCCCCAGGCATGCCGGGTGATCATCTCCTGGAACTCGCCATTGAAGTCGTTGAGCTTTTCCAGGCTGCGGTCCACATGGGCATCGCCAAGTACGGCGCGGCGCACCTGCATGCCTGCCTCGTAGCGTTGTTTCTCATCCATCGCCAATTCCTCAGCAGGTCAGCAGAAAATCGAGCACCCGGCGGGTGAACGGTGCGCCGATCTCGACATTGGACAGGTGCGCCGCAGCAAACTCCACATAGGCTGCCCCCTGGATCTGCACCTGCATGAAGCGACCGTGTTCCGGGGTGGTCACCACATCCTCGGTCCCCGCGACGATCAGGGTCGGCACCTTGACGCTGACCAGTTGCTCACGAAAATCCGCATCACGCACCGCGGCGCAATTGGCCGCGTACCCCTGGGGGGAAGTCTGCGCGAGCATCTGGCAGATACGTTGAGCCTGATCGGGTTGGGCCTGGGCAAATCCTGGGGTGAACCAGCGCGCGATAGAGGCATCGCGCAAATCGACCATCGCCTGCTGACCGCCCTTGAGCACCGTGTCGATACGGGTGTTCCACACTTCGTCGTTGGCGATCTTGGCCGCAGTGTTGCACAGGGTCAGGCTGAGTAGGCGGTGGCCGGCATTGATGCCCAGCCACTGGCCGATCAGGCCGCCCATGGACAGGCCGACGAAGTGGGCCTGCGGGATATCCAGCGCATCGAGCAGCGCTAGCACATCGCGGCCTAGCTGTTCGATGCGGTAAGGGCCTTCGGTGACCTGCGAGCCGCCATGACCACGAGTGTCGTAGCGCAACACGCGAAAATGCTCGGACCACGCCGGAATCTGGGTGTCCCACATGTGCAGGTCGGTACCCAGCGAGTTGGACAACACCAGCACCGGGGCGTGCTCTGGGCCGTCGAATTGGTAGTTCAATACGCCATCGGCCAGTTGCAGTAGCGCCACAGCGGTCTCCTTCAGGCAGTGAAACGTTGATGTTCGGCCACGGCCCGCGCCACCCAGACGCGGGCCTGGCCCAGGTAGTGGGCAGGGTCGAGCAGACGGTCGAGTTCTTCGGCGCTCAGCTCGGCGCTGACTTGCGCGTCCTCGCCCAGCACCGCGCGCAGATGGCGCTGCTCGGCCACCGCACGTTGGCAACAGTCCTCTAGCAGATGGTGGGCGCGATCACGCCCCAGGCGCTGGGCCAGGACGATGCTCACCGCCTCGGCCAGCACCAGGCCCTGGGTCAAATCCAGATTGCGGCGCATGCGCGTAGCATCGACCTCCATGCCCTCGGCGATCACCTGGGCCTGGCGCAGGGCGCCGGACACCAGGCAGCAGATTTCCGGCAGGGTTTCCCATTCGGCGTGCCACAGGCCCAGGCTACGCTCGTGTTCCTGAGGCATGGCGGCGTACATCGTCGATACCAAGCCCGGCACCCGCGTGGCGGCGCCGATCAGCACCGCGGCGCCTACCGGGTTGCGTTTGTGCGGCATGGTCGAAGAGCCGCCCTTGCCCGGCGCGGAGGGCTCGAACACCTCCCCAGCCTCGGTCTGCATCAGCAAGCTCACATCGCGCCCGAATTTGCCCAACGTGCCGGCCACCAGCCCCAGTACCGAGGCGAACTCCACCAGCCTATCGCGCTGGGTATGCCAAGGTTGCTCGGGCAGGCTCAGGCCCAGGTCCGCAGCAAGCCCTTCAGCGACCGGCAGAGCCTTGCTGCCCAAGGCCGCAAGACTGCCAGAAGCACCGCCGAACTGCAGGCAGAGCAGCCGTGGACGCAGTTGTGCAAGACGCTGACGATGGCGGGTCAACGCGCCCAGCACACCGGCCAGCTTCATGCCCAGGGTGACGGGTGTGGCGTGTTGCAACCAAGTGCGCCCTACCAAAGGGGTATCGGCATGTAGCAGGGCCTGGCGCGCCAGGGTCTCGGCCAGCTTGGCAAGATCGGCCTCGATCAGCGCCAGGGCATCGCGTAGTTGCAGCACCAGACCGGTATCCATCGCGTCCTGACTGGTCGCGCCCAGGTGAACGTAACGCTCGGCCTCCGGTACGCCGCTGGCGATCACTTTGCCCAAGGCCTTCACCAAGGGAATCGCCGAGTTGCCCGCCGTGGCGATGGCCTCGGCTAGGGCGCGGATGTCATAGCGCTCGGCATGGCAGGCGGTCTCGATGGCCGCCACGGCACTGTGCGGTACCAGCCCGACGGCCGCTTCGGCGCGCGCCAGGGCAGCCTCGAAATCGAGCATGCCCTGCAGGCGACCGCGATCGCAGAAGATCTCGCGCATGGCGGGCGCTGTGAAGTAAACGTCGAAGAGCTGGTGGGTCATGCAACGTCCTTAATGATCATGGTGCAGGTACGCAGCCTGCTTCGGCAGGCGCAGACTGAACAGGAAGGCCACCGCCATCATGGCGGTCACGTACCAGTAGAAGGTGTTCTCCATTCCCAGGGTTTTCAAGCCCAGGGCCACGTATTCGGCTGAACCGCCAAATACCGCGTTGGCCACCGCATAAGCCAGGCCGACGCCCAAGGCACGCACTTGCGTGGGGAACATCTCGGCTTTCACCAGGCCGCTGATCGAGGTGTAGAAACTGACGATGCACAGCGCCAGCGTCACCAGGACGAAGGCCAGCAATGGGCTGGTCACGGTCTTGAGCGCCATCAGCAGTGGCACGGTGAACAGCGTCCCCAAGGCGCCGAACAACATCATCGAGTTACGCCGGCCAATGCGGTCGGACAACATGCCGAACAGCGGCTGCAGGATCATGAATAGGAACAGCGCCCCGGTCATCACGAAGCTGGCGCTCTTGGCGTTCATCCCGGCGGTGTTGACCAGGAACTTCTGCATGTACGTGGTGAAGGTGTAGAAGATCAGCGAACCGCCGGCGGTATAGCCCAGCACGGTGATGAACGCCGCGGCGTGGTTACGGAACAGCCCGCTGATGGTGCCGGCCTCTTTGTCCTGGCGGGTTTCGGCGCTGCTGGTCTCTTTCAGCGAACGGCGCAGCATCAGCGAGATCAGCGCGGCGATGGCGCCCACCACGAACGGGATACGCCAGCCATAGGCACGCAGCTCATCCTCGGTCAGCAACTGCTGCAGGATCACCACCACCAGCACCGCCAGCAACTGCCCACCGATCAGCGTGACGTACTGGAAAGAGGCAAAGAAGCCGCGCTGCCCGCGCAGTGCCACTTCACTCATGTAGGTCGCGGTAGTGCCGTATTCACCGCCCACCGACAGGCCCTGGATCAGCCGCGCCAGCAACAGGAGGGCCGGCGCCCAGGTGCCGATGCTCGCATAGGTAGGCAGACAAGCGATGATCAGCGAGCCGCCGCACATCATCAGCACCGAGATCATCAGGGAATTCTTGCGCCCATGGCGGTCAGCCAGACGGCCGAAGATCCAACCTCCGATCGGACGCATCAGGAAGCCTGCGGCGAACACCCCAGCAGTATTGAGCAACTGCACGGTGGGATCGTCCGAAGGGAAGAACGCCGGGGCGAAGTAGATCGCGCAGAAGGCATAGACGTAGAAGTCGAACCATTCCACCAGGTTGCCCGAGGAGGCACCGACGATCGCGAAGATGCGCTTACTGCGTTCTTCGCCTGTGTAATAGCTAGAGGTCATGACGTGCTTACTCCTGGAAGGCCATTGCTAAGTCTAGACACACCCAGTAACAGTCTCGTTCCGCAGCCCGGCCTGCACCTTACGTGGAGCGAGGTTCCGGCAGTCCCTATTCGCGGGTAAATCGGAGCGCTAAACCGCCGCTCCGATTTCCCCGCGATGGGTCCAAACACCCGATCAAACGCGCTCGATCGCCAATGCCAGCCCCTGCCCAACGCCCACGCACATGGTCGCCAGGCCTTTGCGCCCGCCGCGCTTCTCCAACTGATGCAGTGCGGTCAGCACCAGGCGGGCCCCGCTCATGCCCAGCGGATGGCCCAAGGCAATGGCCCCGCCGTTGGGGTTGACCTGAGGGGCGTCATCGGCGACACCCAGCTCGCGCAGTACGGCCAGGCCCTGGCTGGCGAAGGCTTCGTTCAGCTCGATGACATCGAAATCTGTCACCGCAATGCCCAGCCGCTCCGTCAACTTGCGCACCGCAGGCACCGGACCGATTCCCATCACCCGAGGCGCCACACCGGCGCTGGCCATGCCCAGCACCCGTGCACGCGGGGTGAGGCCGTGCTTTTTCACCGCTTCAGCCGACGCCAGGATCAACGCGGCCGCACCGTCGTTGACGCCCGAAGCGTTGCCGGCAGTGACCGTCTTGTCCGGGCCATTGACCGGTTTGAGCTTGGCCAGAGCCTCCAGAGTGGTCTCCGGGCGCAGGTGCTCGTCCTGCTCGACCAGGGTCTCGCCCTTCTTGTGAACGATACGCACCGGTACGATCTCTTCGGCGAAGAACCCAGCCGCCTGGGCTGCCGCAGCCTTCTGCTGGCTGCGCAGGGCGAAAGCGTCCTGGTCGGCGCGCGAAACCTGATAGTCGTCCGCCACGTTGTCGGCCGTCTCGGGCATGGCATCCACGCCGTACTGGGCCTTCATCAGCGGGTTAATGAAGCGCCAGCCGATGGTGGTGTCCTCAAGCTTCATGTTGCGCGAGTAGCCGCTCTCGGCCTTGCCCATGACGAAAGGAGCACGGGACATGGACTCCACCCCGCCAGCGATGGCCAGCTCCATCTCGCCGCTGGCGATGGCGCGGAACGCGGTGCCGACAGCATCCATTCCCGAGGCACACAGGCGGTTGAGGGTCACGCCCGGAACGCTTTGTGGCAGGCCGGCCAGCAGCAGCGCCATGCGCGCCACGTTACGGTTATCCTCGCCGGCCTGGTTGGCACAGCCCAGGAACACTTCGTCGAGCTGCGTCCAGTCGACCTGCGGGTTGCGCTCGATCAATGCCTTGAGCGGCACCGCCGCCAGGTCATCGGCACGCACGCCGGCCAAGGCGCCGCCGAAGCGGCCGATGGGGGTGCGGATGGCGTCGCAGATGAATACGTCACGCATCAGGCTTCTCCTGCCGTCTGGCCATGGGCGGCGGCGGTACGGGCCTCAAGGTCGCGCAGCGCGCCCAGCTCGACCTCGGTGGGGGCATCGGTGGTCTGCACGCTGTCGGCAAAGCGGATCGGCCAACCGGTGGCGGCAATGATCTGCTCGCGGGTCACGCCTGGATGAATCGAGGTGACCACGAACTCATGGGTGCCGGCTTCCGGTTCCATGATGCACAGGTCGGTGATGATCCCGACCGGGCCCTCGCCCGGCAGGCCCAGGCGTTTGCGCGAATCGCCGCCCTCGCCGTGACCGACCGACGTGATGAAGTCCAGTTTCTCGACGAACGCACGAGGCGACTGCTTGAGGATGATCAGCACCTGCTTGGCGGAACCGGCGATCTCCGGTGCGCCGCCAGCACCCGGCAGGCGCGTCTTGGGCGCGTGGTAGTCACCGACAACGGTGGTGTTGATGTTGCCGAAGCGGTCGACCTGGGCAGCGCCAAGGAAGCCCACGTCAATGCGCCCGCCTTGCAGCCAATAGCGGAAGATCTCGGCGGTTGGCACTACGGTATCGGCGGTTTCAGCCAGCTCGCCGTCGCCGATCGACAGCGGCAACACGCTGGGCTTGGCACCGATCGGGCCGGATTCGTAGATCAGCACCACGTCCGGGGAGGACGTCAGGCGTGCCAGGTTGGCGGCCTTGGACGGCAGGCCGATCCCCACGAAGCAGACCGCGCCGTTACGCAGGCGACGGGCTGCGGCGACAGTCATCATCTCGGAAGTGGAATAGTTCATTGCGCAGCCTCCGCGGTGCTGGCCAGCTTGGCCTTGAATTCATTGAAGTCAGCGGTGCCACGGATGTAGGTGTCGATCCAGGCAGTGAACGACTCACGGTTGCGCGCAATCGGGTCCCAGGCTTGGTAGAAGCGGTTGTCGCGCTCGTAGTAACCATGGGCGTAGGACGGATGGGCGCCGCCGGGCACCAGACATACGGCGCTGAGCGCCCAGGTCGGCAGTACACAGGCGTTCATCGGGGCCTGCAGGTCATCGACGATTTCCTCGACCGTGACGATGCAGCGCTTGGCCGCCAGGGCCGCTTCCTTCTGCACGCCCAGGATGCCCCAGAGCAGTACGTTGCCCTTGCGGTCGGCTTTTTGTGCGTGGATCACGGTGACATCCGGGCGCACCGAAGGCACGGCGGCGAGTACTTCGCCGGTGAACGGGCAGGTCACGCTCTTGATCAGCGGGTTGACCTTCGGCAGGTCGGAACCTGCGTAGGCGCGCAGCACGGCAAAGGGCAAGCCCGAAGCACCGGCGACGTAGGCATTGGCCAGGTCGGCGTGGCTGTGCTCTTCGATTTCGATGGCGTGAGGCCAGTGTTTTTCCACCGCATCGCGCAGGCGGTGCAGCGAGCCCACACCGGGGTTCCCGCCCCAGGAGAAGATCAACTTGCGCGCGCAACCGGCACCGATCAATTGGTCGTAGATCAGGTCCGGGGTCATGCGCACCAAGGTCAGGTCCCGCTTGTTCTGACGGATGATCTCATGGCCGGCGGCGGTCGGGATCAGGTGGGTGAAACCTTCGAGGGCGACGGTGTCGCCATCCTGGATGAATTGCTTCACGGCATCATGAAGCGAGAGGATTGCTGCCATTGGAGACTCCTGGTCAGGACGAGTCGGGTCAGGGAGCAGCGGGCCGATGCATCGCTGCGATGGGCTCAGATTAAGGAGGACGCCGGGGCGCTTACAATCCGATAATCGCACTTTTGTGCGATTATCGAACCATTTGTTGTTCCGCTATCAATTCGTCCCAGACCCAGGGCACACCTGCGTGGAGCCGGGTTTAACCGCGAAACAACGGTGAGGTGCACCCTCTCATCTGCGGGTAAATCGCTCCTCCACCCTGAGCGATCAGGTCGCGTCGGCGTGGCTCACCAGCCCTTTGACCACCACACCCACGGTGGCCAGCGCCGCTGGCACCAGCAGCGCGGTCAGCACCTGTTCGAAGTTCCAGCCAAGTCCCAGCAACGTCGCGCCGCTCCAGGCCCCGAGGATCGCGCCGAACCGGCCGATGCCGAGCATCCAAGACACCCCGGTGGCACGCCCTTGAGTGGGGTAGAACCGCGCTGCCAACGAGGGCATGGCCGATTGCGCGCCGTTAATGCACATGCCCGCCACCAGCACCAGGGTGGCCAGCAGAGTCATGTTGCCCAGGCTCTGCCCGACTGCGTAGGCGAACACACCCGCCAATAGATAGAACAGACCAATGACCTTGTGTGGGCTGAAGCGGTCCATCGCCCAGCCCACGCCAACCGCGCTGAGTACGCCACCGAACTGGAACAAGGCGCCAATGAACGCGGCCTGCTCCATGCTGGCACCACTGTCACGCATCAGGGTCGGCAGCCAGCTGGTCAGCAGGTAGACGATGACCAGCCCCATGAAGTAGGTCAGCCAGAGCAAAACGGTGCCCAGACCATAGGTGCCGGAGAAGATCACCGTGAACACGTTGCCGGCGGCCACCGCCTTCTGTTCCGGCACACTGAAGCTCGCCGCCTCAGCTACCTTGGCAGGAGCGATCGGAGCCAAGGCCTTGCGAACCTTGTCGATCCCGCGATTGCGCACCACCAGAAACCGCGCGGACTCCGGCAACCACACCAGCAGCACCACCGCCAACAGCAGCGGCAGCACGCCACCGAGCACCAGCAGGCTATGCCAGCCGTAGGCGGGGATCAGCTTGGCGGAAATGAAACCACCGCCTGCCATGCCCAGATTGAAGCCACAGAACATGCTGGTGACCAGCAATGACTTGAGCCGCTCGGGGGTGTACTCGGAGAGCAGCGTGGTGGCATTGGGCATACCAGCGCCCAGCCCCAGGCCAGTGAGAAAACGCAGCACCAGCAGTTGATCGACGTCGGTGGCATAGGCCGAGGCCAGGCTGAAGCCGCCGAACACCAGCACCGCCCCGACCAGCACGCCCTTGCGCCCGAAGCGGTCAGCCAAAGGCCCCGACCCCAGGGCACCGAACACCATGCCAATCAGCGCAGCGCTCATCACCGGGCCAAGGCTTGCGCGATCGATGCCCCACTCCTGGGACAGGGCCGGCGCGATGAAACCCATGGCCGCGGTATCCAGGCCATCGAGGAAGACGATCAGAAAACACAGGATCACCACCCGCCACTGATAGCGGGACAGTGGCTGGTCGTTGATGAAGGACTGGACGTCGAGGCAGTTTCCGACAGCGGTTTGCGGTTTATTCATTGTTGTTGTCCGGAAAATGAGGCGCAGACAGGCCACTGCACACGGAGGATGTGCAGGGAGCAGGATAAGCGAATGCGTCGGTGGATCAGCCGGAAAGCGGCGACGCTGCAGGCGGGTGCGGCCGCGACAGCGAAAGGACAATGCTCATGGGGTGCGTCTCGAATGTTGTTATTGTCCGGTCGGCAAACCGACCGTTGCGCAAGACATTAATCAGCGCATCCCAGGTGCGCAATTCATGGAAAACGAGACTGTGCGTTAATCGAACAAGAAACGCGTGGCGCCGTTCGGCCTGTGGATAAATGCAGACCGTGAATGGGCCGCGAAGCGGCCCTGGGCATTGCTATCCAAATAGCTGGTGGCAGAGGTCGCGGCTGGCCGCCAGCAGGATCGGCAGGAAGCGCTGCTCCAACTCGCTGCGCGTCACCCGACCCACGTGAGTACTGACGTTGAGAGCGGCCAGTACCTGCCCCGAGGCGTCGTAGATCGGCACCGCGATCGAGCGCAGGCCCTGTTCCAGCTCCTGGTCCACCACGCACCAGCCTTGGGCGCGCACCTGCTGTATGCAGGCGAACAGTGAGTCCGGATCGTGCAGGGTTCGACTGGTGCGGGCTTTGAGGTCGGCGCGTTCGAGGTATTCCCAGAGACTGGCATCGTCCAGTGCTGCCAGCAGGATACGCCCCATCGAGGTGCAGTAGGCCGGCAAGCGGCCGCCCACCGAAAGGTCGACCGAGATCAACCGCTCCACCGTTGCCGAACGGGCGATATACAAAATGTCGTCACCTTCGAGCGTCGCCATGTTGGCCGCTTCGTGCAACTGATCGCTGATCCGATCCAGGTAAGGCTGCGCGGAGACCGCAAGAGGTGTCGAGGACAGATACGCATGCCCCAGGGTCAGGACCTTGGGCAACAACGAATAGGTGCGCCCATCGGTGGTCGCGTAACCCAGTTTGATCAGGGTATGCAGACAGCGGCGCACCGCCGCCCGGGGAATCTCGGTGCGATGGCTGATCTGTGCGATGGTCAGGTGGCGCTTGCGCTCCTGGAAGGCCTGGATGACCGCCAGCCCACGGGCCAGCGAAGTCATGAAATCCGGGTCGCCGGTAAAGGCCTGGATACGTTTGGCGGGCGAGGCCACGATCGGCGGGGCCAGTGCAGGCGCTGCGGTACGTCCCGGCTCCGGATTGGCGGAAGCTTTGTCCAGGGTTTCTTCGCTCATGGTGAACCTCAAAAAAAACGGTCGCTTGTGCGATTATCGAACCAACGGCCGATAATCGCAATTGACCGCTGACACTTTTACTTATACCTTTCTCCTGCCACATGTGGCTTCTTTGGAGAGACTGGTCAGGTACCCACCGTAGAAGTCCCAGGCAACGGCCTCGTTTCCCACGAGGCCGTTTTTGTTTTCCTTGTTGTTCGCCCGAACTTTCATGGACGAGCACACCTCAAACTTTCACGGCCAGTCTGATTATCGCCATTGTGCCCACTACATAACTTTGAATGTTTGGCACGTGCCGCTAAAGAATGATGGCCATTGACTTATCGATTGCTATAATCGAATGCGCTGGCCGGATCGTTCATTCAGAACGATATTCGTCGACGTTCCCACGGAGACGCCGCCAGTCAGGTGCAGGGCTCAGGGCCTACCCCGTTAATCCAAGTGCCATGTACCTCATGGATCCTGTCGCTGCGACAGCATGTTCGCCTTGGCGACGTAGCCGTCTGCATAACTTTGCATG
Organism: Pseudomonas guariconensis; assembly: GCF_900102675.1. Lineage (GTDB taxonomy): Bacteria > Pseudomonadota > Gammaproteobacteria > Pseudomonadales > Pseudomonadaceae > Aquipseudomonas > Aquipseudomonas guariconensis. The sequence goes on along the minus strand of NZ_FMYX01000006.1, from coordinate 112,431 downwards.
ATGAACGCCAAGGCAAAATTTCAACCTATTCGGGTATGACTGTGACGAAAGAAGAACTGCGCGCGGAACTCGAGCGCCAGGCTGAACGTTACAAGGAAGTATACGGTGGTGAAGTGACCACTTACGCCGCGCAATTGGAACCAGAGCGCAAACCTTGGCGCAAGCGCGCCACTGTCCAGGACCAGGTCTTCGCCCAAGAGCTGGAAAAAATGGAAAAGGAACTGCGCAGCGAGAACACCTGACCCGGTGTGCCTTGCGAAGCGGCGCACCACCGCCTTCAACGCGGTGGTGCGCAGCGGTCCTTTTATCGATGCGCCATGATGAAATGGAATTACACAAATTTCATACGATCGTTTGAAATAACCACCATATTCATGATTGCGGGTTTTAGCTGCTTTTTTGTGGTTTTTTAGCGATTTTAGTCGTGAAAAACCCTACCTATCTTGCATCGAATCGCCGCTTCCCTGGGATGTTTCCCGTCTCGTCGATCGGTTGCAGGGGCATCGATTGCCAAGGTTTTCTGGCATAATCGCGCCCCCCTATGACCGCCAGACAACCTTCATGATCGATTTATTCAGCGGACTGGATGCGTGGGTGCTGGTGAGCTTGCTGCTCGCTCTGACCTTCGTGCTCGCATTCGAGTTCATCAATGGCTTTCATGACACCGCCAACGCGGTAGCCACCGTCATCTATACCAAAGCCATGCCACCGCACCTGGCCGTGTTCTTCTCCGGTGTGTTCAACTTCCTCGGGGTTCTGCTCGGCGGCGTCGGGGTGGCCTATGCCATCGTCCACCTGCTGCCAGTCGAACTGCTGATCAATGTGAACACCGGACACGGGCTGGCCATGGTCTTCTCGTTGCTGGCCGCGGCCATCACCTGGAACCTCGGCACCTGGTACTTCGGCATCCCCGCATCCAGCTCTCATACCCTGATCGGCTCGATCCTGGGCGTGGGCCTGGCCAATGCCCTGCTCAACGACATCCCCCTCGGCGATGGCGTCAACTGGCAGAAAGCGATCGACATCGCCATGTCGCTGGTGATCTCGCCCATGGCCGGCTTCGCCGTCGCGGCCCTGGTATTGATCGGCCTCAAATGGTGGCGCCCGCTGTCGAAGATGCACAAGACACCGGAACAACGCCGCAAGCTGGACGACAAGAAGCATCCGCCATTCTGGAATCGCCTGGTGCTGGTGATTTCCGCGATGGGCGTCAGCTTCGTGCACGGCTCCAACGACGGCCAGAAAGGCATCGGCCTGATCATGCTGGTCCTGATCGGTATCGTTCCTGCCAAGTTCGTCCTCGACCTGAACAGCACCACCTACCAGATCGAGCGTACCCGCGACGCCACCCTGCACATGAGCCAGTTCTACCAGCGCAACGCCGCCACCCTGGGCGAGTTCCTGGCACTGGGCAAGGCCAAGTCGACCGACCTGCCGGAGCAGTTCAGCTGCAATCCGCAGCAGACCGAACCGACCATCGCCGCCCTGCAATCGTCGCTGCACGGTGTCACCGACTACCGCGACCTGAGCGCGGAGAAGCGCGTCGAAGTCCGTCGCTATCTGCTCTGCCTGGATGACACCGCCAAGAAGGTCGGCAAGCTCCCAGGACTGGAAAGCCGTGAAAAGGCCGACCTCGAGAAGCTGCGCAAAGACCTGACCGCCACCACCGAATACGCACCGTTCTGGGTGATCGTGGCTGTCGCCCTGGCCCTGGGCCTGGGCACCATGGTCGGCTGGAAGCGCGTGGTGCTGACCGTCGGCGAGAAGATCGGCAAGCAAGGCATGACCTACGCCCAGGGCATGTCGGCGCAGATCACCGCAGCCTGCGCCATCGGCTTGGCCAACGTTTTCAGCCTGCCGGTCTCGACCACCCACGTATTGTCGTCGGGTGTCGCCGGCACCATGGTCGCCAACAAGAGCGGCCTGCAAGGCGGCACCGTGAAGACCATCCTGCTGGCCTGGGTCCTGACCCTGCCGGCTTCGATGGGCCTGGCCGCCGGCCTGTTCTGGCTGGCCTCCAAGGCGATCGGCTGATCGATACCGCTGTCATGAAAAAGGCGCCTTCGGGCGCCTTTTTCATGGGTTCACGATGCCTAGCACCTGTGAGTGCTGGCGCCACTGGCCACTACCGCCGTTTGCCGCCCAGCAGCGAGCCCATCAGGCCACGCACCAATTGGCGCCCCAACTGATTGGCCGCCTGGCGCACTGCCGACTTGATCGCCTGCCCCGCAGCACTCTGCAAAAACTCTCCAGCCTTGTCGGCGAAGCTCTCCTCATCGGCCTTGGGCTGCGGCACGGGCTCCACCGGCTCGCCCTTGCGAGCGGTCAGCATCTCATAAGCCGATTCACGGTCGACTGGTTTGTCATAACGTCCCGCCAGTGGCGAGGCTGCAACCAGCGCTTTGCGCTCGGTCTCGGTCAACGGCCCGATACGCGACTGCGGTGGCGCTACCAGTACCCGCTGGACCATTTCCGGCGTGCCTTTCTCCTGCAGGGTCCCTACCAATGCCTCACCGATACCCAGTTCGGTCAACACGGCGAGTGCATCGAATGCCGGGTTAGGACGGAATCCGTCGGCCACGGCCCTGAGCGACTTCTGCTCCTTGGCGGTGAACGCACGAAGCCCATGCTGGATACGCAGCCCCAACTGCGCCAGCACGGCATCGGGCAAGTCCCCTGGCGACTGGGTCACGAAATAAACCCCTACGCCTTTGGAGCGGATCAGTCGAACCACTTGCTCGAGGCGATCCTGCAGGGCCTTGGGGGTGCCGTTGAACAGCAGATGCGCCTCGTCGAAGAACAACGCCAACACCGGTTTGTCGGCATCACCACGCTCGGGCAACTGTTCGAACAACTCGGCCAACAACCATAAAAGGAAGGTGGCGTAGACCTTCGGCGCCTCATGCACCAACCGGCTGGCATCGAGCAAGTGGATGCGCCCTCGCCCATCGCGGTCCGGGCGCAGTAGATCCTCCAGTTGCAGGGCCGGCTCTCCGAACAGGGCCTCGGCCCCCTGTTGCTCCAGAGTCGCCAGGCGACGTAGCAGGGCCTGGGTGGAGCCCGTGGTCATCAATGCGCTGTCCTCACCCAGCAATTGCGGGTTGTCCTTCAAGTGCCCGAGCAGCGCCTTGAGGTCCTTGAGGTCCAGGAGCAATAGCCCTTCGCGGTCAGCCACCTTGAAGGCTGCGTATAGTGCTGCCTGCTGGCTGTCGGTCAGCTCCAGCAAGTTGCCCAACAACAGAGGCCCCATTTCACTGAGTGTCGTTCGCAAGGGATGACCCGACTCCCCTGCAATATCCCACAAGGTCACGGGATAGGCCTGAGGGCGGTGGCCCAACCACGGCATTGCGGCGATACGCTCGGCCACTTTGCCCTGCGGGGCTCCGGCTGCCCCCAGGCCGCACAGGTCGCCCTTCACGTCGGCGGCGAACACCGCAACTCCCGCATCGCTGAAGACCTCGGCCAGGCGTTGCAGGGTCACGGTCTTGCCCGTCCCTGTGGCACCGGCAACCAGCCCATGACGGTTGGCCAGGCGCATGGCTTGGCTCACTGGCTGGCCGTCAGGCCCCGCCCCCACAACTATTTGCGAAGTATCCGACATCTTCTTTCATCCTCTATTCAAGCTTTGCCGCATAACGGCCGATACCCCGTGGTGCTACTCATTCTGAAAGACAGGAACATCCCGAAAAGGACCTCCGGTGATTGTTGCACTGTTTTCAAGCTGCCTTCGTGCGAACGACCCGATAAAAACCTTAGCGGACCACGCCATGAACAAAAGCCTACGTTTCAGCCACAAGATTCTCTTGGCGGCGTCTTTGATCGTGATACTCGCCTTCAGCCTGTTCACCCTCTACAACGATTATCTCCAGCGTAATGCCATTCGCGCCGACCTGGAGAGTTATCTGGCTGAAATGGGCGAATCCACCTCGACCAACATTCGCAACCTGTTCGATGGCCGAATCAAGTTAGTGGAAAACCTGTCGCAGAACATCGCACAGAATCCGGCCAATGCCGAAACCTTCATGAGTCAGCAAGCCCTACTGTCGAGCTTTCTCACCGTCTACCTGGGCAAGGTGGACGGCGGCTTCAGCGTGCGTCCCGATTCCAAGATGCCCGACGGCTACGACCCTCGCGTGCGCCCCTGGTACAAGGACGGCATGAACGCCAGTGGCGCCATGCTGACCGAACCCTACATCGACTTGACCACCAACAAGATGGTCATCGGTATCCTCAGCAAGGTCTCGAGCACTGTCGGTGTGGTCGGTGGGGACCTGGCCCTCGACGGCCTTGTGGACATCATCAATTCGCTGGACTTCGGCGGCATGGGCTACGCCTTCCTGGTCAACGACCAAGGCAAGATCCTGGTACATCCGAACAAAGACTTGGTGATGAAGTCGCTGTCGGACCTGTTCCCACAGCAAACACCCAAGCTGTCCGGCGAGCTGACCGAAGTCGAGTCCGACGGCCAGGCTCGCTTGCTGACCTTCACCCCGATCAAGGGGCTGCCTTCGGCCAACTGGTACATCGGCCTGTCGGTAGATAAAGACAAAGCCTTCGCCATGCTCAGCACCTTCCGCACCTCGGCGGTGATCGCGACGATCGTGGCGGTGGTCATCATCATTGCCCTGCTGGGTTTACTGATCCGCGTGCTGATGCAGCCCTTGCACACCATGACCCGTGCGATGGAAGACATCGCCGAGGGTGAAGGCGACCTGACCAAGCGCCTGCAGATCCATCAACACGATGAGTTCGGCATCCTCGGCACGGCGTTCAACCGCTTCGTCGAGCGTATCCACGCCTCGATCCGCGAAGTGTCCTCGGCCACCGAACAAGTCAACGAAGTGGCCTTGCGGGTGATCAGTGCCTCCAACTCGTCGATGGCAAACTCCGACGAGCAGGCCAACCGCACCAACAGCGTCGCCGCCGCCATCAACGAGCTCGGCGCCGCTGCCCAGGAGATCGCCGGCAACGCGGCCCAGGCCTCTCAGCACGCCACCTCGGCGCGCCTGCTGGCCGAAGAAGGCCAGCAGGTGGTGGAGCGCAACATCGAGGCGATGAATCGCCTGTCCGACCTGATCGTCACCTCCAGCGCCCACATCGAGACGCTCAACAACAAGACCGTCAACATCGGCCAGATTCTCGAGGTGATCACCAGCATTTCCCAACAGACGAACCTGCTGGCGCTCAACGCGGCGATCGAGGCCGCCCGTGCAGGCGAGGCTGGCCGCGGTTTCGCCGTGGTCGCCGACGAAGTACGCAACCTCGCCCACCGCACCCAGGAATCGGCACAGCAAGTGCAGAACATGATCGAGGAGCTGCAGGTCGGTGCCCGTGAGTCGGTCGAAACCATGGGTCAGAGCCAGCGCCACAGCCAGGACAGCGTGGAGATCGCCAACCAGGCCGGCGAGCGCCTGGACAGCGTGACCGTGCGTATCGGCGAAATCGACGGCATGAACCAGTCGGTGGCTACGGCCACCGAGGAGCAAACCGCCGTGGTCGACTCGATCAACATGGACATCAACGAAATCAACATGCTCAACCAGGAGGGCGTCGAGAACCTGCAGGCTACCCTACGCGCCTGCACGGACCTGGAACAGCAAGCCACCCGCCTCAAGCATCTGGTCGGCAGTTTCCGGATCTAAGAGCTTCAAGCCGCAAGCTTCGAGCTTCAAGCCGCAAGAACAGCAGGCAGGGCGCCGCTGGCTCTTGCAGCTTGAAGCTTGCAGCTCGCACCCTGCAGCTTGACGCTGACCGCTGCCTCCCTCCGATCGAACAAACTATCCTTCAGTAAGGTCAACCTTTAGGCGCGTCATCGCCTGCTCATCGCAGCCCGATGACAGACCCGAAGACGATCCCGGAGGGATGCTGATCGTGCACATCGCTGACATCACCATGTTCTACGCCCCGGCCAGTGGCGGCGTACGTACCTATCTTGATGCCAAACATCGCCGACTCGACGCCAGGCCCGGCGTGCGTCACAGCCTTTTGATTCCTGGCGCCAGCGCCACCGATGCCGATGGCATCTACCAGGTGCCGGCGCCGCCCCTGCCCTTTGGCAACGGCTACCGCTTTCCCGTCCGCCTGGCCCCTTGGTGCAACGTGTTGCGGCGCCTGCAGCCTGACCTGATCGAAGTCGGTGACCCCTACCTCACGGCCTGGGCCGCCCTGGAAGCGCGGCGCAAGCTCGACGTACCGGTAATCGGCTTCTACCACTCCGACTTGCCGCTGCTGGTGAGCAACCGCATGGGCAACTGGTTCACCCCCAACGTCGAGGCCTATGTCAGCAAACTGTACGGCAACTTCGACCGCGTGCTGGCGCCCAGCCAAGTGATGGCTGACAAGCTGTGTCGGCTAGGCGTCAAGGACGTGCATGTGCAACACCTGGGCGTCGACCTGTGCACCTTCAACCCCGAACACCGCGATCCGGGCCTTCGGGCCGAACTGGGAATCCCCGACACCACGCGCCTGCTGGTGTTCGCCGGGCGTGGCTCGCGGGAGAAGAACCTGCCGGTGCTGCTCGACTGCATGAGGCGATTGGGCCGCCACTATCATTTATTGTTGGTCGGCTCGAACATGCCCGCCAATGTGCCGGACAATGTCAGTGTCATCGACCATTTCTGCCCACCTCAAGAGGTCGCCCGGCTGTTCGCCAGTGCGGACCTGCTGGTACATGCAGGCGATCAGGAAACCTTCGGCCTGGTTATCCTCGAGGCTATGGCCAGTGCCCTGCCCGTGGTCGCGGTACGTGCCGGCGCCTTCAGTGAAATCGTCGATGAACGCTGCGGACGCCTGTGCACACCCAACGACGCCCAGGCCATGGCTAACGCTGTGCGCGAAACCTTCGAGGCCGGTGTCCGTCGGCTGGGAGCCCAGGCCCGTCGTCATGTCGAACTGCACTACGCCTGGGACCATGTGGTCGATGGCCTGCTGGAGCACTACCAGGCCGTGCTCGGTCACCAGCCGCAGGTACGCGCCCATGGTTGAGACAGACGCCGCGCCGCGTAGCCTGATGCTGGTGCTGCACGATGTCGCGCCCGAAACCTGGCCGGACTACCAGCCGTTCGTCCAGGCCGTGGAACGCCTGGGCAACGTGCCCATGACATGGCTGGTGGTGCCGGACTTCCATCATCGCAATCCCCTGTCCCGCTCGCCGACCTTCTGCCGCTTGCTCGAACGACGCTTGGCACAGGGCGACGAGCTGGCCCTGCACGGCTATTTCCATGCTGATGATGGGCCCCCGCCGCGCAGCGCCCGCGAGTTCTTCATGCGCCGAATCTACACCCATGAAGGCGAATTCTATGGGCTAGATGAGGCCGAGGCCCTGCTGCGCCTGGAAGCCGGCTTGGAAGTGTTCGACCGCCACGGCTGGCCGGTGGCCGGTTTCGTCGCCCCGGCCTGGTTGATGAGCGAAGGCACACGCCAGGCCCTGCGTCGGTTGCCGCTGCGCTACACCAGCACGCCCCAGCACCTCTATCGCCTCCCGGAGTTCACCGCCATCCAGGCCCCCGGCTTGGTGTGGAGCGCCCGCAGTGCTTGGCGACGGGGGCTTTCGCGGATGATCTGCGACTGGCAAGGGCGACGCTGGCGCAATGCAGCCACGCTGCGCCTCGGCCTGCATCCCGTGGATATGCGTCATCCGGCCTCTCGCGACTACTGGTTGCAGACATTGCAAACGTTGCTAGCGCAGGGACGTCAACCCCTGACCAAATCCGCCTGGCTGGCGCGTCAGGTCCAGGCATGAACCGCCTGGGCTGGCTGGGCCTGGCACTGCTGCTGGCGTTGCTGGTACCCACCTTGCTCGGTGGCAGCGATTTGCTGGCGCGCCTACGCGCCTTTGCCCCGAGCCTGATGGCTGTGCTACTGGGCATGATCCTGCTGTGCTGGGTGATCAATGCCGTGCGCCTGCGGCTGCTGCTCGGCCAACAAGGGGCACGCCTCGGCCGGGTACGCAGCCTGGGTGTGGTCATGGCCACCGAATTCGCCATCTGTACCACCCCTGGCGGCAGCGGCGGACCATTGACCCTCATGGCCCTGCTGGCGCGCGAGCGTATCGGCCCGGCGCGCAGCGGTGCGGTGTTCGCCATGGATCAGTTGAACGATCTGGTGTTCTTCTTCTGCGCGATGCTGGCGATTGCTGGCTATGCCCTGTTCCACAGCCTGGGACATACCCAGCAGAGCATGCTGTTGGGCAGCGCCCTGTTGCTGTGTTCGGCGCTGCTTGGGATTCTCGCGTTGCTGCGCTACCGGCGCACGGTGATGCGCCTGAACGGCCGGTTACTACGCCGCTTGGGCATGTCGGCGCGGCGCAGACGGCAATGGGCGCGCAAGCTGTTGCGTTTCGTCCATGCACTGACGGACACCTGGCGCCTGCCCAAGCGCATCCTGATTCTGGTTTTCAGTTTGACTTGTGTGCACTGGAGCCTGCGCTACAGCGTGCTGTACCTGGTTCTGCGAGGGCTGGGTGTGGAGCTTTCGTGGATTCCAAGCTTTCTGGTGCAGATCCTGTCACTCAGCGCCGGGCAGTTCAGCCTGCTGCCAGGCGGAGCCGGAGCCGCCGAATTGACCTCGGCGAGCCTGCTGACGCCCCTGGTGGGCAGCTCTACGGCGGCGGCGGCGATCCTGATCTGGCGCGCGGTCACTTACTACTTCTACCTGATCGCCGGGGGCCCGGTATTCGTTTGCCTGTTGGCGCGTCCGTTGCTGGAGCGCTGGCGTCGTCAGGCGAGTTGAGCTGGCGCCAGAGCGCGGCGGCATCCGGGAAGTGGGTGCCAGCCTCTTCGCTCAAGCGCTCGAGATCGAAGCGAGCGAGGCACCCCTCGCCCAGAGTGGGCGGCGACGCCGCCGCAGCCTTGTCGCGGGGATCGGCCATCGGCGCTTAGTCGAACACCACGGTTTTGTTGCCATGCACCAAGACACGGTCTTCCAGGTGGTAGCGCAGGCCGCGGGCCAGCACCATCTTCTCCACGTCACGACCGAAACGCACCATGTCTTCAATGCTGTCGGCGTGGGTGACACGCACCACGTCCTGCTCGATGATCGGACCGGCGTCCAGCTCTTCGGTGACGTAGTGGCAGGTCGCACCGATCAGTTTCACGCCACGCAGCGCCGCCTGGTGGTACGGCTTGGCGCCGACGAACGATGGCAGGAAGCTGTGGTGGATGTTGATGACTTTTTCGGCGTATTCCTGGCACAGCTGCGGCGGCAGGATCTGCATGTAGCGCGCCAGCACCACGACATCGGCCCCATGCTCCTGGACCAGACGCGAGACCTCGGCGAACGCCGGTTGCTTGTCCTTGGGATCGACCGGGACATGGAAGAACGGGATGCCGTGCCACTCGACCATGCTGCGCAGGTCGTTGTGGTTGGAGATCACGCAGGGAATTTCGCAATCGAGCTCGTCGGTGTGCCAGCGATGCAGCAGATCGGCCAGGCAGTGGGATTCGCGGCTGGCCATCAGCACCACGCGTTTCTTCTGGGCCGAGTCGGTGATCCGCCAGGTCATGGAGAACTCTTCGGCGATCGGCGCGAACGCCTCGCGAAACGCTTCGATGCCAAATGGCAGGGATTCGGCGCGGATCTCATGGCGCATGAAGAACCAACCGCTCTGCTCATCGGAGTGGTGGCTGGCTTCGTTGATCCAGCCGTTGTACAGGGCCAGGAAATTACTGACTTTTGCCACGATGCCGACACGGTCGGGGCAGGCAATCACCAGTCGATAGGTGCGCATGAAGGAGACTCCGGAAACTTCGCAAAGGCGCACATTCTAGCGGCCCGCCAGAAAAAACGCAGTAATGATTGCCCGCTACAGCACACACGCTCGGCCCGCGAGGGGCAAAGCTGCCAATTGAGCCGACCACGTAGGAAATGATGAATTTGTCGGGCGATATGTAAAATTTTCTTAACCAAATGCCTGCATTGCCCCACGACAATTAACAGTTTATTGCCTTTTTAATTGTTTACTTGAGAGTATCGCCTGTCTATTATTGGCCCGAACTGTTTCTCTTTGAACATTGCACTAAGGACCACTCCATGTCCCTGATCAACGAATACCGCGCTACCGAAGAAGCCATCAAGGAACTTCAGGCCCGTCTGGCCAACCTGTCGCAAGATGACAAACTGAAGAAAGAACTCGAGTTCGAAGGCAAACTGCGCGCACTGATGGGCGAATATTCCAAGTCCCTGCGTGACGTGATTGCCCTGCTGGATCCAGAATCCAAACTGAGCAAAGCTCCGCGCGGTGCGGTCAAGACCACTGGCACCAAGCGTGCTCGCAAGGTCAAGCAGTACAAAAACCCGCACAATGGCGAAGTGATCGAAACCAAAGGCGGCAACCACAAGACCCTGAAAGAATGGAAAGCCAAATGGGGTGGCGATGTGGTTGAAGGCTGGGCAACACTGCTGGACTGACAGCTGGCTGCCTCTCACACGCCCAATAAAAACGCCGGCACATTGCCGGCGTTTTTATTGGGCGTGCACCTTAGCGTTGATATTGCGCCTTCAACTGCTGAACATGTGCCTGCCACGCCTCCAATACTCCCCTTCCGGCAGCATCTGCCGTTGCCAGGGCGCTCTGGCAAGCCTGCTCGAAGTCACCCAGCGTGTTCGGCGCGCCCAGTCGCGGGTCGCTCAAGCGCTGCTGACAGAACGAGAACCAACGCTGCCGCTCCTCGGCACTCAAGGTATCGGGGAAGTTTCTTGCCCGATAACGGAATAACAGCTCTGACATCCTCGAGTCATCGAACATCCAGTGCCCCTGTCCCAATTGCACAGGGTCAAGGGCGCGCACTTGATCACAGAGGCGACGATCTCGGTCTCCCAGAAAACCATCATACAACTGTTGCTCAGGGTCCTCGCTAGGCGCGAACTCATCGCCGCTGTAAATGCCTTCGAGCTTGTCCTGCCAAATATGCTGTTGCTCGGCCAATTGTTCCCCACGACGTTGCAACTGCGACATATCCAGACCCAGCCGCTGCTGATCGACAGGGCGCAATACCGTCAACGGGGCCACGACCGGGCAACGATTGATGTGCACCAACTTCAGCGGAACGGGTAATTGTCCATCAGGCAATTCGTCACGCCGGGTATACAAACATTGTCGTAATGTTTCTGTGGTCTCTTGCAATAACGGCAAGGTATCCAGGTGCAGGTCGCACACAATCAGCGCATTCCGATTACGTGGATGCCAGGCCAATGGCAATACCACCCCCAGATAATTACGCTCTGCAGAGAAGCGGCCAGATACATGTACCAGCGGCTGCAAAAGACGGATCTGCTCCATCACCTTGTGCTTGCTGCGCAATTGGAACAACCAGTCATATAACTTGGGTTGCTTCTGGCGAATCAGGCGAGCCAAGGCGATCGTTGCCCGTACGTCGGAAAGCGCTTCGTGGGCGTGGCCATGGTCGATGCCGTTGGCCTTGCTCAGCAGTTCAAGGCGCAGACTGGTGCGACCGTCCTGCTGCGGCCAGACGATGCCTTCCGGGCGCAAGGCATAGGCGGTGCGCACCACGTCGATCAAGTCCCAGCGGCTGTTGCCGCCCTGCCATTCTCGGGCGTAGGGGTCGAAGAAGTTTCGGTAGAGGCTGTAGCGGGTGACCTCGTCATCGAAACGCAGGGTGTTGTAGCCCGCGCCACAAGTGCCGGGGCGGGCCAGTTGCGCATGGACCCGGGTCATGAATTCGGCTTCGCATAGCCCCTCACGGGCCAGTTGCGCGGGCGTGATGCCGGTGACCAGGCAGGCGGCCGGGTGCGGCAGGATATCGTCGCTGGGACGACAATAGAGGCTGATAGGCGCTTCGATCTCGTTGAGTTCAAAGTCCGTTCGCACGCCTGCGACCTGCAGCGGACGGTCGCAGCGTGGATTGATGCCGGTGGTTTCGTAGTCGTGCCAGAAGATGCTGGAGCTCACGGGGTCTTCCTGTAACAAGGTCGACCAGAGTCTAGCGACCTGACAGGCCGGTCCGCACCCACGAATTCGCTGCAGCGCGTTGCCGAAGACTCAGGCGGAGGCGTTGATGGGGCGGAAGCTGAAGTAGTTGCGCAGAGCCCGGACGAAGTCGTCGTATTCGCGCGGGGGCTGCAACAGCATGAAACCGGCGTCGTAGTGGCCGGGGGTCTGATCCTCACGGCACCACAGGCAACTGGCGGTAAGATTGATGCATTGCACCCCGCCACCAACCACCGGCAGGCGCAGTTGCAACTCGAAATCCGGCCCCACCAGTACCGGCAGATGGCTGATCAACATCAGGCCGTCTTCCGAAGCATTGCCCAAGTAGCCGATCTGCTGGTCGGTGAACCGGTTGTAGACCTTGAGGACACAAGGCAACTGGTGGCGTTCTATATGGCGTTGAATAAACATGGCGTGGCGCGATCCGTACCTGATGCCAGGAAGACAAGGTACTGGCGGTGAGCGTTACATCTGGTTAACAGATTAGCTCAGCGCGACTCGGCATTTCCATGAAATCAAGAACACCTTGGTGTTAACGCCAAGGTGTACCGGTCGCAGGCGTCGCCACCGCCGACTCGCCACGCAGGTGCCCGAGCTGTTCGAGGGTCTGCAGGCGCGCCTTGGCGCGGTAGGCATACTCGTTCTGTGGATAACGCTGCATCAGGTACTGATAGGTCTGGGCCGCGTCCATGTAGAGCTTCTGACGCTCAAGGCACTGGCCACGCAGCATCGAAACTTCCGGATGGATGAACGGCCGTGCCCGGCTGGTGCGGTCCACCTGCGAGAGCTCCAGCATCACACGCTGGCAGTCGCCCCGGTCATAGGCTCGGTAGGCATTGTTCAGGTGATGGTCCATCGACCAGCGGGTGCAGCCGACGACACTGGCCGCGACGGCTAAAACGATCAGGGCTCGCATGGGGGATCTCCTTTGATGGACAGTGTATCGGCCTGGCGCGGCAAATCTTCACATGCATCTGCAAGCATACCCCGACCGTTCAAACGCCACCCTGCCAACTGGTGAGGTAGTGCAACGGAACAATGACTACAGCGATATTCAGGAGTAGCCTTTCGCTGCGCTTCACTATAGGAGTCTGTGCATGACCATCCGCCGTACCAAAATCGTCGCCACCCTGGGCCCCGCCAGCAATTCACCGGAAGTGATCGAACAACTGATCCTCGCCGGCCTGGACGTGGCGCGCCTGAACTTCTCCCACGGCACTCCAGACGAGCACAAGGCCCGCGCCCGCCTGATCCGCGACATCGCCGCCAAGAATGGCCGCCACGTCGCGCTGCTGGGCGATCTGCAGGGTCCGAAGATCCGCATCGCCAAATTCAGCAACAAGCGCATCGAATTGAAGATCGGTGACAAATTCACCTTCTCCACCGCCCATCCGCTGACCGAAGGCAACCAGGAAATCGTCGGTATCGACTACCCCGACCTGGTCAAGGACTGCGGTGTCGGCGACGAGCTGCTGCTCGACGACGGCCGCGTGGTCATGCGCGTCGAAACCGCGACCGCCGACGCCCTGCACTGCGTGGTGATCATCGGCGGTCCGCTGTCCGACCATAAAGGCATCAACCGCAAAGGTGGCGGCCTGACCGCGCCGGCCTTGACCGAGAAGGACAAGGCCGACATCAAGCTGGCTGCAGAGATGGACCTGGACTACCTGGCCGTTTCCTTCCCGCGTGACGCCAGCGACATGGAATATGCCCGCAAGCTGCGCGACGAAGCCGGTGGCACCGCCTGGCTGGTGGCCAAGATCGAACGCGCCGAGGCCGTCGCCGACGACGAGACTCTGGACAACCTGATCGCAGCCTCCGACGCGGTAATGGTCGCCCGTGGTGACCTGGGCGTGGAAATCGGCGACGCCGAGCTGATCGCCATCCAGAAGAAGATCATCCAGCATGCCCGCCGCAACAACAAAGCGGTGATCGTCGCGACCCAGATGATGGAGTCGATGATCCAGAACCCGATGCCGACCCGCGCCGAAGTGTCCGACGTGGCCAACGCCGTGCTGGACAACACCGACGCGGTCATGCTCTCCGCCGAAAGCGCCGCCGGTGCCTACCCGATCGAAGCGGTCAAGGCCATGGCCCGCGTCTGCCAAGGTGCCGAGAAGCACCCGACCAGCCAGAAATCCAGCCACCGCCTGCACACGACGTTCGAACGTTGCGACGAAAGCATCGCCCTGGCCGCGATGTACACCGCCAACCACTTCCCGGGCGTCAAGGCGATCATCGCCCTCACCGAGAGCGGCTACACCCCGCTGATCATGTCGCGCCTGCGTTCGCACGTGCCGATCTACGCCATGTCGCCGCACCGTGCCACCCAGGCGCGTGCATCGCTGTTCCGCGGCGTCTACCCGATCGCCTTCGACCCAGCCTCGCTGCCAGCCGAAAAGGTCAGCCAGGCAGCCGTCGACGAACTGCTCAAGCGCGGCTTGGTGCAACAGGGTGACTGGGTGATCCTGACCAAAGGCGACAGCTACCACACCATCGGTGGCACCAACGGCATGAAGATCCTGCACGTGGGTGATCCGCTGGTCTGATGTTGTCGGACCCTGGGGCCGCTTCGCGGCCCATCGCAGGCTTGGCCAGCGCCCACCGCTTTACCTGTGGGGGCGGCCTTGCATCGCGAAAGGAGGGCAACGCCCTCCTCTGTTCACTCAGGCATGTTCGGTGAACACATCGGCAAACACCTGGTTCCTCGGCACACCGGCAATGAACAGCCGCCGCGCGAACTGCTCCACACTGCCCGGCGCTCCGCACGCAAGCGCCACCGTCTGTCGCGACGAAGGGCACAGCCCCGCCAACGCTTCCTCCAACGCCTCTGCGGTCACGCAGCACACACTCACCTGTGGATAACGGCTCGCCAGCTCATTCAAGGGGCCAGCCAGATAATGTCCCTGGCGATCCCGCGCCACGTGCATCACCTTGATCTCCCCCTGATGCCTCTGTCGCAGCGCCTCGCGCAGAATCCCCCACAACGGCCCAAGCCCTGTCCCTGCCGCCAGCAGCCATAGCGGCCGATCCTGCCACCCGGCGTCGTAGTGCAGGGCACCGCCCCTGAGCTCACCCAGGCGCAGTCCGTCGCCGACGACCAAATGCCTGGCTTTATCGCAAAAGGCACCCGGCAGGCGGCAGTCCAGATGAAACTCCAGAAACCTGTCCTCGCCTGGCAGGCTGGCCAGCGAATAAGGCCGTGCAACGCCCTGCTGCCACAGCACCAGATGTTGGCCTGCCTGATAGCGCAGAGTCCGCTCGGGTTGCAGACGCAAACGCAATACGTCACCGAACCAGTCCAGCTCGCAGACCCGTGCAGGCAAGCCGTCGGTCAGCGGGTCGAAGACGGCGACCTGCAGATCGCCGTTCACCCGGCACTGGCAGGCCAGGCGCCAGCCCTGCTCGCGCTGCTCACTGCTCAAGGCCTCGGGCATGGCATCCTCGGGCTGGCCTTCCAGGCAATGCACCAGGCAGGCGTGGCAATTGCCGGCGCGGCAGCTGTAGGGCACGGCATAGCCGGCCTCGTTGAGGGCGTCGAGCAGGTTGCTGGCGGCCGGCACGCTCCAGCGGTGCTCGCCGACGCGAAGTTCGGGCATGATCGAAACATCTCCACACATCACTGCGCCCACTCTAGGGCTTGCCCGGCAATTGAGCAAAAAGGATGCCCACAGCATGCCGACCTTGGTCCAGACCACGCGCAGGTGTGCCGGGCATCGATGCGCGCTATACTGCCGCGCCCTTTTGCGTCGGCCACTGCCTGCCGGCGCGCCTTGCAAGGTGTTTCGACGCGCTGGTCGGCTGTGTCGGAAGAGCCTTTTTGAATGTTCCCGTCTTTAAGAGGAGCGCGCTGCATGACCGTGATCAAGCAAGACGACCTGATTCAGAGCGTTGCCGACGCCCTGCAATTCATCTCGTACTACCACCCCGTCGATTTCATCCAGGCGATGCACGAGGCTTATCTGCGTGAAGAGTCGCCCGCTGCGCGCGACTCCATCGCCCAGATCCTGATCAACTCGCGCATGTGCGCCACCGGCCACCGCCCGATTTGCCAGGACACCGGTATCGTCACCGTGTTCGTGCGCGTGGGCATGGACGTGCGCTGGGATGGCGCCACCATGAGCGTCGACGACATGATCAACGAGGGTGTGCGTCGCGCCTACAACCTGCCTGAAAACGTCCTGCGCGCCTCGATCCTGGCTGACCCCGCCGGTGCCCGCAAGAACACCAAGGACAACACCCCGGCCGTCATCCACTACTCCATCGTGCCCGGCGACAAGGTCGAGGTCGACGTCGCAGCCAAGGGCGGTGGCTCGGAGAACAAGTCGAAGATGGCCATGCTCAACCCATCCGACTCGATCGTCGACTGGGTCCTGAAGACTGTCCCGACCATGGGCGCCGGCTGGTGCCCGCCTGGCATGCTGGGTATCGGCATCGGCGGCACTGCAGAGAAAGCTGCGGTCATGGCCAAGGAAGTGTTGATGGAGTCCATCGACATCCATGAGCTCAAGGCCCGTGGCCCGCAGAACCGCATCGAAGAACTGCGCCTGGAGCTGTTCGAGAAGGTCAACCAGCTGGGTATCGGTGCCCAGGGCCTGGGCGGTCTGACCACCGTGCTCGACGTCAAGATCATGGACTACCCGACCCACGCCGCCTCGCTGCCGGTCTGCATGATCCCGAACTGCGCCGCCACCCGCCACGCCCATTTCGTGCTGGACGGCTCCGGCCCGGCCGAGCTGGAAGCGCCGTCGCTGGACGCCTACCCGGAAATCGTCTGGGAAGCCGGCCCGAGCGCCCGCCGCGTCAACCTCGATGCGATCACCCCGGAAGAAGTCGCCAGCTGGAAGCCGGGCGAGACCCTGCTGCTCAACGGCAAGATGCTCACCGGTCGTGACGCCGCGCACAAGCGCATGGTCGAGATGCTCAACCGCGGCGAAGAGCTGCCGGTCGACCTCAAAGGCCGCTTCATCTATTACGTCGGCCCGGTCGATCCGGTCGGTGACGAAGTGGTAGGCCCTGCCGGCCCGACCACCGCCACCCGCATGGACAAGTTCACCCGCCAGATCCTCGAGCAGACCGGCCTGCTGGGCATGATCGGCAAGTCCGAGCGTGGCCCGACCGCCATCGAGGCGATCAAGGACAACAAAGCGGTGTACCTGATGGCCGTTGGCGGCGCCGCCTACCTGGTGGCCCAGGCAATCCGCAAGTCCCAGGTCCTGGCCTTCGCCGAGCTGGGCATGGAAGCGATCTACGAGTTCGAGGTCAAGGACATGCCGGTCACCGTCGCGGTGGACAGCAACGGTGAGTCGGTGCACATCACCGGTCCCGCCCTGTGGCAGAGCAAGATCGCGCAGAGCCTTGCGGTTGAAGTGAAGTAAGCCTGATGTAGCAGCGGCGCCTTCTTCGCGGATGGACCCGCTCCCACAGGGCATCCACTGAACTCCAAAACAGTGGAGCGTTCGTAGGAGCCGGTTCACCCGCGAAGGGGCCGCAACTGTCCTATCCAATTCTGTCGAACTGCTCCGGCCAGTCCCGCCGGATGAACACCTGTCCTTCGCGTCGAACCCGACGTACTTCCTCCAGATCGACTTTACCCAGCAGCCAGCGACTGCCATCAGGGCAAAGCTCGGCGCTCTCGGCAATCACCCCATTACTCGGCATGCCGTAATCCGGCGGCACGAACAGCCCTGCCCGTCCGATATTCTCGTCAAGCGCCGGCGACCAAGGCGCCATACCCACCGTCGGGCTTTGCAGCACCGCGATCTGATTCTCCAGTGCTCGGGCCTGGGCACCGATGCGCACCCGGTGATAACCAGCCTCGGTGTCAGTACAGCTTGGGGCCAGGATCAAGTCGGCGCCTCGTTCGGCCAAGTATCGGGCGAGCAGGGGGAATTCGTTGTCGTAACAGATCAGGATGCCCAATTGTCCCAGCGCCGTATCGAACACCTTGAGCCCTTCACCAGCAGCGATGTTCCATTGCTCACGCTCGAAGCGGGTCATGATCAGTTTGTCCTGATAACCCAGCACACCGTCCGGTCCGAACAACCAGGCACGGTTGCGGTAGCGCCCGTCCGTCTCGAGCACCGGCAGGCTGCCTGGCTGCAGATAGATTCCCCAGCGCCGAGCGATTCCCTCGCACAAGGCAAGCCAGGGCTCGATCAGCGGCTGGATCCCAGCGATCGATCCCTTCAGGTCGCTCCGTTGCTCAGAGGGCAACTGGCCACTTAGGACCAACCCCGCATACTCAGGCAGCAGCAACAACTGCGCGCCGCCCTCGACAGCCTCGACGCACAAGCTCTGGAGGTGCTCGGCATAGGCCGCCCAGGTCGTGTGCAGCTCGATGGCGTACTGGCAAGCGGCCAGACGGATCACAAGGGTAGTTCCTTGAGCCAGAAGGACATAATCTTCGCCGATGCCTGCTCCTCGTCGAGGTCGCGCCAGGCATAGGTCGTGCGCAGCGACGGCTCATGCAGGAAGCCCCGATTGCGCCAGAAGCCGTGCAAGGGCTTGTAGTCGGCAGGACGCCGGGGATGCCCGGCCGGCCGCTCGACCGAGCAGAACGCGCAGTAGTCGAATTCGGCGAGCTTGTGAGCGTAAGACTCGCGCTCGATGAAAAAGCGCACACCCAAGCCCTGGCCCCGGTAAGCCGGCAATAGCACCGACTCGCCGAAGTAGTAGACGCTCGCAGGATCGCGCCCTTGGGCCAGGAACGGCTGTTGGAATTCAGGCGTCTCGTCGACCAGAGGCAGGCCCGTGGAGGCCCCCACCACCTGCCCTTGGTCGATGGCCAGCACCGCCAGGCTGCGCCCGGAGCGGGCGTAGGTGGACAAGTAGTCGGCCTCGTACTGCGGCGTACCGTCGTAAAGGTAGGGAAACTCGCGAAACACCGAAAGGCGCAGGCGAGCGAGGTCATCGATGTAAGGCGCAATCGCGGCGCCGTGCAACAGGCGGATTTCCATGCTTAGCGGTCGTTTTGTCGATGTGGATGACGCGCTCGGCTAAGCCGGGCTTGAGGGGAAACCCTATCATCCGGCCCAAGCCATTCCCTTTCCCGTACACGACAGGAACATTGCCATGACCGCTACCGAACTTGTGAACGCTTATTACGCAGCCTTCAATGCTGGCGACATGCCCGCCTTCCTCGGATTGCTCAGCGAAGATGTGATTCACGACATCAACCAGGGTGAGCGGCAGATGGGCAAAGCGGCGTTTGCAGCGTTCATGGACAAGATGAACCGCTGCTACCGGGAGCGTCTGGCGGACATCGTGGTGATGCAGAATGCCGATGGGAGCCGTGCGGCGGCGGAGTTCACCGTACATGGGGAGTACCTGGCCGACGACGAAGGGCTGCCACCGGCCAACGGACAGACGTATGTGCTGCCGGCGGGGGCGTTCTTCTATATCCATTGCGGGAAGATTGCTCGGGTGACCAATTACTACAACTTGAATGATTGGGTTGAGCAGGTAGGTTGAGCTTTTTGAGGAGCGTGTGAATATCCAATGTTGGTGGGGGCGCTGATGGCGCTTCTCGCCCTTACGGCGACCTTCTTTTGCTCTTGGGCAAAAGTGACCCGCCGTAAGGGCGAAACGGTGAGTCAGCGTCAACAACTCAAATGAATGAACCCACCGACACCGACCTAGTCCAAGAAACTACCCAAGCACCCGCAGAAACGCCGCCAACCAGGCAGGATGCGCCGGCCAGGCAGGCGCCGTCACCAGATTCCCATCCACATGCGCCTGGTCCAGAGCGATATCCACAAACCGCCCCCCCGCCAACCGTACATCAGGTGCACACGCAGGATACGCACTGCACTCACGCCCCTCCAGCACACCTGCCGCCGCCAGCAACTGCGCCCCGTGACACACCGCCGCGATCGTCTTGCCCGCCTGGTCGAAGGCCTTGACCAGCGCCAGCACCCGCTCATCCAGGCGCAGGTACTCAGGCGCCCGGCCACCGGGGATCACCAACGCGTCGTACCCCTCGGCCCGAACCTGCACGAAATCGAAGTTCAAGGCAAAGTTGTGCCCAGGCTTCTCGCTGTAGGTCTGGTCGCCCTCGAAGTCATGGATCGCCGTGCGCACCGTCTGCCCGGCCAGCTTCTCCGGACACACCGCATGCACAGTATGCCCGACCATCTTCAGTGCCTGGAACGGCACCATCACTTCGTAGTCCTCGACGAAGTCACCCACCAGCATGAGAATTTTCTTGGCCGTCATCGCATCCACCCCTTCCGTTGCATGGGAACAATCCCTGCACGATAGTCCGCTTCAGCGTGTACGGGTACTCACCACAGGTCTAGTCGCGACGATTGAGCAGATTGACCACCAGCCGGTCGAGCCACCCCCACAACCGCTGCTGCAGCCGACGCCAGAAGGGCCGGGCATGCCAGCGTGCCAGGTCGACTTCCTGGCTGAGGGCGAAGTCTCGCTCGAAGCTGGCGGCCACCGCCGCCGTCAGGGGCGGGTCGAGGGCTTCTACATTGGCCTCGAGGTTGAAGTGCAGGTTCCAATGATCGAAGTTGCATGACCCCACACTGACCCACTCGTCCACCAGCACCATCTTCAGGTGCAGGAAGCACGGTTGATACTCGAAGATCCGAACGCCGGCGCGCAGTAGACGGGGGTAATAGCGGTGCCCGGCGTAACGGACCGCCGGGTGGTCGGTGCGCGGGCCGGTGAGCAATAGACGCACGTCGATGCCCTTCTGCGCCGCTCGTCGCAGGGAGCGACGCACACTGAAGGTCGGGAGGAAGTACGGTGTGGCCAGCCAGATGCGCCGTTGGCCGCTGTTGAGGGCACGCACCAGCGAGTGCAAGATGTCCTGATGCTGACGGGCGTCGGCGTAGGCCACCCGGCCCATGCCCTGGCCTTGGGCGGGCACCCGCGGCAGGCGGGGCAGGCCAAAGCCCTCGGCTGGCCGCCAGGCGGTGCGCCGATTGTTGGCGTGCCACTGGCGATCGAACAACAGTTGCCAGTCGGTGACGATGGGGCCTTCCATTCGCACCATCACTTCATGCCATTCGCTGGTGTCGACGCCTGGGGTCCAGAATTCATCGGTAACGCCCGTCCCGCCCACCACTGCCCAGCATTCATCGACCAGCAACAGCTTGCGGTGGTCCCGGTACAGGTTGCGAACCCCACGCCGCCAACGCAGGCGGTTGTAGTAGCGCACCTGTACGCCCGCCGCCTCCAGGCGTTGGCGCAACGCTGAGGGGAAGGCCAGCGAGCCATAATCGTCG
The DNA here is from genome assembly GCF_900102675.1 of Pseudomonas guariconensis. Taxonomy (GTDB): domain Bacteria; phylum Pseudomonadota; class Gammaproteobacteria; order Pseudomonadales; family Pseudomonadaceae; genus Aquipseudomonas; species Aquipseudomonas guariconensis. The sequence goes on along the minus strand of NZ_FMYX01000006.1, from coordinate 91,245 downwards.
AACAGGCAGCGAACCCGCACGCCACGGCTGGCGGCCTGCTCCAAGGCCTCGACCACCGCATCTGCACAGCGACCGGCTTCGACCAGATAGAGCTCCAGATCGACCTGGAATTCGGCGCGCACGATCGCCAGGAGCATGCGCGGAAAGAACTCGGGGCCGTCGATCAGCAGTTCGAACTCGTTGCCATCCCGCCAGGGGAAGACCGGCCCCGGCATGTCAGCGGGCGGAGAAGATCAGCACCGCACTCACCGGCACCGATGGGCTGATGGACGCAACACCGGAAAGCTTGCGCAGGGACGCCAGCCCCGGCAACAGATCGAACTCCTCGGCACGCAGGATCAACGGCTCCAGGGTTACCACCTGGAAACGACGTTCATCCAGACGGGTGGCCAGCAGCAAGGTGTCGTAGCGGTGCGATTGCCCGTGCAGGGTCACAGTCACCGGTAGACGCAGTTCGACCTGCGCGCCATTGGCCAGGTCGTTGATGGGGCGCAGGTCGATCTTCGTCTGCACAAGGGCTTCGGGAAACTTGGCGACCTGGAACAGCTCGTTGCGCATGCGCTCGTCACGTAGCGGTATGCCACCGCTGACCGAATCCATTTCGATGCTGACCAGGGCATTGCCTTTGCCGTCGACCTTGCCATGGAACACCAGGAAGCGATGCACCTCGGAGGTGTCACCATTCTTGCTGGTGACAAAAGACAAACGTGAGGACTCGCCATCCAGGTGCCAGCTGGCATGGGCAGGCAGGCACAAGGCCATGAGCAGAGCAGGCAGTAGACGGGGCAGTTTGAACATTTGAAATCTCGTGTAACAAGGCCGTCAACCTTACCCGCCCGCCTTCACGGCAGCAAGCGGCAGCCCTCCCGCGCGTTCACCCAGGCTGCCTGATTGCGCCGCCCCAAGCCTTCAGCGAGCACCCGACGTCGCGCGTGGTCCTCTTCCAACCTGCCCAAGGGCAGGTACTGCTGTACATAACCCCGGCAGTAGACCTCATCGAAGCCCATGACGAAGCGGCACGAGCAGTACTCCTTGGCCGAGTAGGCCGACAGGATGCTTGGAAAATCCGCCAACGCCTGACGCTCGTGCAACGCCCACACCAGCAACGCCACCATCAACAACAGCAGGACGCGCTTCATCTGCCCTCCCCCGCAACGGCCGCCAACACCCGCTTGAGCAGTTCGTTGTGCTGATAGGTGCCATCGCGGTCATCGGCGTAACGCACGATCACCAATTTCTGCGAAGGCACCACATAAAGTGCCTGGCCCCAATGACCCAGTGCGGCATAGACGTCTTGGGCAGCGTCCGGCCATGGCGCCGGCTGGCCCGGCAACGGCTGGTTGAGCCACCAGTGCCCGCCAGGATTGGCCTCGTCCGGGATCGCCTCGGCCCGCTCGAACAGCTGCTGATTGAACGCCACCCAGTCCCTTGGCAACAGTTGCCGCCCTTGCCAACGCCCATCACGCAGCATCAGCAGGCCGATGCGGGCCAGGTCTCGCGCACTCAAATAAAGATAGGAGGAGCCCACGTAGGTGCCGGCGCTATCGCGCTCCCAGACTGCGCGGCGAATACCCAAGGGCTCGAACAACGCCTGCCATGGGTAGTCATCACGGCTGTCGGGGGGCAGCATGCCGCGCAAGGCCGCCGCCAGCAGGTTGCTGTCGCCACTGGAGTAGCGAAAGCGCTCGCCCGGTGCCACCTCGGCCGGCTGCGCTGCGGTGAAGGCAGCCATGTCCTTACGGCCACGGGTATACAGCATGGCCACCACCGAGGACTTGAGCGGTGCGTATTCGTAGTCCTCCTGCCAGGCCAGGCCGCTGGCCCAATGCAGCAGGTCGACGATGCGCAGTTCCGAATGCACCTTGAGCGGCGGATAGTAGTGCCATGCCGGCGCATCGAGGGTAAAGCGCCCTTCGCCGTAAGCCACCCCCAGCACAGTGGCCAGCACACTCTTGCTGATCGACCAGGTCAGGTGCGTGGTGTCGACACGGGTGGGCGCGACGTAGCGCTCATACAGGATACGCCCGTCACGGATGACCAGCAGCGCATCGCTGCGCACACCCGTGCGCCCGGTCTCGTCGCGGTCGGGAAAGGCATAGGCCTCGACCGCCTGCCAGTCGATGGCCGCAGGTTCGCGCTGCCACTGTGGATCCGGCCACGACTCGGCCCACGCCGAAACGCTCACCCCTGCCAGAATGCCCAGCAATTTCCCCAACCTGCCCATGGCCGCCCCTCACGTGGCTGAACGGGCGAGCCTGCCAGGGTTTCATGACAATCCGACAGCGGCCCAGGCCTTGTGCAGGCGCTTCTCCCGCGCCGCCGTGGCCAGCGCCAGCACGCCCTGATCGCGCTGCCACAACTGCATCCAGTGAGGCGGCCCGCCCGCCAGGGCTTTGTCGATCGTCTCGCGCAGCGCATGAAACTGGGCGAACAGACCGCCCAGCAGCAAGTGGCAGGCGGCGCTGTCGGCGGACTGTCGGCTGCCCTCGGCGCATCCACCCAGCAGGCCCAGTAAACGCAGCCGCAGGTCCTGGGGCCAGGCACTTTCCTGACCGACGCCATACAGCCAGGCCACCAGCGCGGCGAGCACGTAGAGGTCTTCCAACGAGCGGAAGGGTTTGACGTAGGCATCCCAACCATCACCGGCGAGCCGTTCGCAGGCGGCCTGGTGCAACTGCAGGCGCGCATGGCCGACTTCGGGCATCAACGGCAAGGTGGGCAAGGCCTCCAGCGTCACCCCTGCCTCACCCGGATAGACCACCGCCAGTTGCAGTCGAGGCTTCTCGCCATCAGCCTCGCTGCGCGCCGCCACCAGCAGCCATTCGGCGTCCAGCCCGGCGGTGACGAAATCCTTGCTGCCGGTCAGGCGCAGGTTCTCCAGGCGGGTCTGCATGTCCGCCGGCCGCACGCTGCGCCGCTCGGTGGCACACAAGGCACCCAGGCTGGCTGGGGCACTGGGCCAGAGCACACGCAGGGCCGCTTGGTAACCGACTAGAAAAGCCAGCCCCGGCGTCGCCATCGCCCGCCCACCGAGCACCGCCAGCTCGAAGGGCGAGACTGGCCCGAGACGCTCGAGCAGGGCGGCGTAGCCTTCACCCAGGCTTTGGGCCTCGGGCTGGCGGTAGGGGTCGTTGACTCGTTGCAACCAGGGCATCTCAGGCTCCTCGTCAGGGGTTGTCACGCAAGCATCACCAAAGCTTCACGGGGGTGACACCGCGCGTACCTAGGCTGACTTTGCACAACAAAGTCGACCGGCCGCAACCCTTGGCTGGCTCATGGAGACTCGCAATGACTCGGACCGCACGCTCTGGCGACACCAGCACTGAACGCCGTCTGCAAGCCGAACGCCTGGTCGGCGCCACGGCGCTTCAGGAAGCACAGGCCCTGCGCTTCAAAGTGTTCAGCGCCGAATTCCAGGCCAAGCTCAAGGGCGCGGAACTGGGCCTGGACATGGACGACTACGACATCCATTGTCGCCACATCGGCGTGCGTGACCTGGCCACCGGCCAACTGGTCGCCACTACCCGTCTGCTCGACCACCAGGCCGCCAGCAGCCTGGGACGCTTCTACAGCGAAGAAGAGTTCAGCCTGCACGGCCTGCTGGAACTGCAGGGGCCGATCCTGGAGCTGGGCCGTACCTGCGTCGACCCGGCCTATCGCAATGGCGGCACCATTGCCGTGCTCTGGGGCGAGCTCGCCGAAGTGCTCAACGAAGGCCGCTACAACTACTTGATGGGGTGCGCCAGCATTCCCATGCAGGACGGCGGCGTGCAGGCCCACGCCATCATGCAGCGCCTGCGCGAACGCTACCTGTGCACCGAGCACCTGCGGGCCGAGCCGAAAAAACCACTGCCGACCCTGGCCCTGCCGAACAACGTCATCGCCGAAATGCCGCCCTTGCTCAAGGCTTACATGCGCCTGGGCGCGAAGATCTGCGGCGAACCGTGCTGGGACGAGGATTTCCAGGTCGCCGATGTGTTCATCCTGCTCAAGCGCGACGACCTCTGCCCGCGCTACGCCCGCCACTTCAAGGCGGCGGTGTGATGCCTGGATTGCGGGCATTCGCCCGCCTGTCGCGTCTGCTGCTGGTGCTGGCACTGGGCATCGTCATGGCCAGCGCGATCACCCTGGGAGAACGCCTGGGCCTGAAGCCTTCCTGCCAACGGCGCCAGCGCTGGACATGCCTGTTCATGCGGTATCTGGTCGCCGCCCTGCCCTTCGAGGTCCGAGTGATTGGCCCTTTACCGTTACAGCCGATGCTGTGGGTCAGCAACCATGTGTCCTGGACCGACATCCCCCTGCTTGGCATGCTCACGCCGCTGTCGTTCCTGTCCAAGGCCGAAGTGCGCCACTGGCCGCTGGCCGGTTGGCTGGCGGAAAAAGCCGGCACCCTGTTCATCCGCCGTGGCGGTGGTGACGGCCAGCGCCTGTCTCAGCAGATCGGTGAGCAGTTGGCCCAGCAACGGCCGCTGCTGATCTTTCCGGAAGGCACCACCACCAACGGCCGCGCCCTGCGTACCTTCCATGGCCGGCTGCTGGCCGGCGCCATCGACCAAGGCACCCCGGTGCAGCCGGTGGCGATCCAGTACCTGCGCAACGGTCAAGCGGACCCGATCGCGCCGTTTATTGGCGATGACGACCTGGTGTCTCACCTGATGCGTTTGTTCCGCCAGCCGCACGGGGAAGTGATCATCCAGCTGCTGGAGCCGATCCCCAGCCTAGGCAAGGAGCGGGCGGTGCTGGCGTTCCAGGCGCAGCAGGCGGTGCAGCTGGCCTTGTATGGCGCCGACGGGTGGGAAGCGGTGCCGCGACGGCAAGCGAAGGCGGCCTGAGTCGTGTGGCGGTCCAATCGGCCCTTTCGCGGGTAAACCCGCTCCGATAAGGGTGGCGGTGCCTTGTGGGAGCGGGTTTACCCGCGAAAAGGCCCGTACGGTCGTATGAAGGTTCATCGACTCGCCAGCGCAAAAGCCTGCAACTGCGGATAGAACTCGCGAAAATCCGCCAACAACGGCTCGTACAACACCTCCAACTCCCCCATCACCCCGTCCATGCCTTCCGGCCGTGACAACCGCCGGGCGATACCGCGAAACACCTGCTCCAGCGTGTCGAAATCGCCATAGGCGCCCAGCCAGTCGTCTGCGGCCATGAACGGGGCGATATGCGCCAGCCGCCCGGGCAGTGCCGGCTCGGCGAGCAGTACGCGGTAGAAGTCTCCGGTGAAGGCGCTCAGCGGCTGTGCGGCGTAATCGTCCCAGTGCCGCGCCAGGCAGTGGTCGAAAAACACATCCAGGACGATCCCGGCAAAACGCCGCCGCTCACGGGGAAAGCGCGCCAGCGCCGCCAGTACCAGCGGGTGGCTGTCGGTGTAGCTGTCGATATGGCGGTGCAGACGAATCGAAGCCTCGAGGGCCGGCGGGAAGCGCCCTTGCAGCGAACCTTTGACGAAATCGCCATACAGGCTGCCGAGCAGTTGTTGCGGCTCTCGGCCGCCCAGATGCAGGTGTGCGAGGTAGTTCATGGCGCCCAGTCTAGCACTCACGGGAACCATATCGTTATAACGCGATATAGCGATTCGCGCTCAGCTAAGAACCTCTTCATATTTGTATATCGCGAAATACCGATTTATATTTCGCCTCATCGCGATATAACGCTACACACCATGAGTCCCACCATGCCTCTTGATCTCGACGAAATAATAAAAGCCCTCTCCCACCCGGTAAGGCGAGAAATCCTCACCTGGCTCAAGGACCCGGCTGCGCAGTTCCCCGACCAGCAGCACAGCACCGAATACGGCGTCTGTGCCGGGCAAATCGACCAACGCTGCGGCCTGTCGCAGTCGACCGTCTCCGCCCACCTGGCCACCTTGCAGCGCGCGGGCCTCATCAGCAGCCAGAAGATCGGCCAGTGGCACTTCTTCAAACGCAACGAGGACACCATCCAGGCGTTCCTCCAGCAGATGAGCCAAGAGCTCTGACAAGGACCTTGCAATGCCTCTTTCCCTGATGATCCTGGCGCTCAGCGCCTTCGCCATCGGCACCACCGAATTCGTCATCATGGGCCTGCTGCCCGATGTGGCGCAGGACCTGGGGGTGACCATCCCCGGTGCCGGCTGGCTGGTGACCGGCTACGCCCTGGGGGTGGCCATCGGCGCACCGTTCATGGCCCTGGCCACTGCGCGTCTGCCGCGCAAGGCCGCGCTGGTGACGCTGATGGGCGTGTTCATCGTCGGCAACCTGCTCTGCGCGGTGGCCGCGGACTATGACCTTTTGATGTTCGCCCGCGTGGTGACCGCCCTGTGCCATGGCGCCTTCTTCGGCATCGGCTCGGTGGTGGCGGCAAGCCTGGTACCGGCCAACCGCCGCGCCTCGGCCGTGGCCCTGATGTTCACCGGCTTGACCCTGGCCAACGTGCTCGGCGTGCCCTTGGGGACTGCGCTGGGCCAGGCCGCTGGCTGGCGCTCGACCTTCTGGGCGGTGACCGCCATCGGCGTGATCGCACTGATCGGCCTGGTGCGCTACCTGCCGCTGCAGCGCCAGGAAGAGAAAGTCGACATGCGCGCCGAACTGGGCGCCCTCAAGGGGGCCGGCATCTGGCTGTCGCTAAGCATGACCGTGCTGTTCTCGGCCTCGATGTTCGCCCTGTTCACCTACGTCGCCCCCCTGCTCGGCGACGTCACCGGCGTATCGCCACGTGGCGTCACCTGGACCTTGCTGTTGATCGGCCTGGGCCTGACCGTGGGCAACATCCTCGGCGGCAAGCTCGCCGACCGCCGCCTGGGGGCGACTCTGGTGGGTGTGTTCGCCGCCATGGCAGTGGTGTCCACGGCGTTGAGCTGGACCAGCACGGCCCTGGTACCTGCCGAGATCACTTTGTTCCTCTGGGCCACCGCCGCCTTTGCCGCCGTGCCTGCCCTGCAGGTCAACGTGGTGACTTACGGCAAGGCCGCACCCAACCTGGTGTCGACCCTGAACATCGGTGCCTTCAACCTGGGCAATGCCCTGGGCGCCTGGGTCGGCGGCAGTGTCATCGCCCACGGCTTCGGCCTGACCCGCGTGCCCTTGGCCGCGGCTGCCCTGGCGATCCTGGCGCTGATCGTCACCTTGATTACCTTCCACCAGCGCGGCGGCAACGCCGAACTGGCCACCGCTTCCAACTGACCCTCGCGAGGCTACGCCAATGACCACGCTCTTCGATCCGATCACACTGGGCGACCTGCAACTGCCCAACCGCATCATCATGGCCCCATTGACCCGTTGCCGCGCCGACGAAGGTCGAGTGCCCAACGCATTGATGGCCGAGTACTACGTGCAACGCGCCAGCGCCGGACTGATCCTCAGCGAGGCCACCTCGGTGACCCCCATGGGCGTTGGCTACCCTGACACTCCCGGCATCTGGTCGGACGAACAGGTGCGCGGCTGGACCAACGTCACCAAGGCCGTGCACGGGGCTGGTGGGCGCATCTTCCTGCAGCTGTGGCACGTCGGGCGCATCTCCCACACCCAGTACCTCAACGGCGAACTGCCGGTGGCCCCGAGCGCGATCCAGCCCAAGGGCCACGTCAGCTTGATCCGTCCGATCACCGAGTACCCGACGCCACGAGCCCTTGAGACCGAAGAAATCGCCGACATCGTCGAGGCCTACCGCACCGGTGCCGAAAATGCCAAGGCGGCCGGCTTCGATGGCGTAGAGATCCACGGGGCCAACGGCTACCTGCTCGATCAATTCCTGCAAAGCAGCACCAACCAGCGCACCGACCGTTACGGCGGCTCCCTGGAAAACCGTGCTCGTCTGCTGCTGGAGGTGACCGACGCGGCGATCGAGGTGTGGGGCGCCAATCGTGTAGGCGTGCACTTGGCACCACGGGCCGACGCCCATGACATGGGCGATGCCGACCGTGCCGAGACCTTCAGCTATGTCGCTCGGGAGCTGGGCAAGCGCGGCATCGCATTCATCTGCTCGCGGGAGAAAGAAGCCGACGACAGCATCGGCCCGCTGATCAAGGAAGCCTTCGGTGGCCCGTACATCGTCAATGAGCGCTTCGACAAAGCCAGTGCCAACGCGGCGCTGGCCAGCGGCAAAGCCGACGCGGTGGCCTTTGGCATCCCATTCATCGCCAACCCCGACCTGCCCGCCCGTCTGGCCGCCGATGCGCCGCTGAACGAGCCGCGCCCGGAGACCTTCTACGCCAAAGGGCCGGTGGGCTACATCGACTATCCGCGGATGTGATCGTAAATCCGCTCCTACAAGCCTTGTGGGAGCGGGTTCACCCGCGAACACAGCTCAGTAGATTCAAGGCCGGGCGTTGATCTGCTGTTGCAGGTTCTGGATCTGGCTCTGCAAGGTATTGAGGTTGCGGGTCACCTGGCTGCGGAAGGCATCGAACTCCTGCACCGAAGCCCCACCAGCGCTAGGTGCCGGGCGGTTGTCGATCTGACTCTTGAGCACCAGCACATCCTGCTCCAGGCTCTCGATCGCCGCACTGGGATTACCCTGTTTCTTCAGGCTCGCCACTTCGCTGCTCAGGCTCTTGATCTGGCCGTCGAGCTTGCCGCCATCGAGCTGGCCGGACTTGAGCGCGGCCAACTCACCATTGACCGCCTTGAGCTGCGCCTGCAACTGGCTCTGCAATTCTGTCACCGCTTTTTGCTGTGCACGGGTATCGGCCAAGACCTGCTCCAGACGCTTGCCCAGATCCCCCGCCTGGCCCGCCACACCCTGCTGCTGCTTGCTCTGCTCGGCCAAGCTCGCCTTCAACTGGCGGATCTGCAGCTTCAAGGCCTCGCTACCGGTGTTGACACTGGACTCGCTGGCCTCGACTTTGCCGCTGATCGCCTGAAGTCGCCCCGCGGCTTCTTCGCTGATCCGGGCGAAGCTCTCCTGGGTCGCTACCAACTGCTGCTCCATCAGCGAGATCTGTTGGAAGCTCCACCATCCCAGGCCCGCCAGGGCGATGACCGAGGCCCCCAGCAGCGCCCACAGCGGGCCCGTGCTGGCCGGACGCGCGGCCTTGCGCCGGCTCCGTGCCACGTGCGCCGGGAGCAGTTCATCATCATCCGGAGTACCGGCACGCAGGGTCGGCACATCGTCGAAATCGTCGAGGGGGTCGTTACGCATGGAGGCTTTCAACCACAGTAATAGCAAAGAGGCATGAGTATAAACCGCCAGAGCGGCGCACTGATGACCATTATCCTCGGCCGGGGTTCATTGTTGGCCGGGCACGTTCTTCCACCAGGCGCAGAATTCATCCAGCGCGGTCCACAGGCTGACCTTGGGCCGGTAGTCCAGATGTTGCCGCGCGCGGCTGATATCCAAAGTGAAATCCCTGCTCATCATCTGCGCCCCGAGGCGCGACAGGGTCGGTTGTGGACGGCCTGGCCACAGCAGGCAGGCGGCCTCGTTCAACGCGCCCAGGCTGTAGGCCAGGCCATAGCCACGGTAGCGGGTAACCTGGGGCAGCTGCATCTGGCGCATCACGTAATTGATCACATCCCACAGCGGCAACGGTTGGCCGTTGCTGATGTTGTAGGCCTGGCCAAGCGCCTGCTCATCGGCGAACAGAGCGCTGAGCAGGGCTTCGTTAAGGTTGTGCACACTGGTGAAATCGGCCTTGTTAAGGCCATTGCCGATGATGGCCAGGCGGCGCTTGCGCTGCAGCTGCATGAGCCTTGGGAAGAAACCGGCATCGCCCGCGCCGGTGACCCGTTGCGGTCGCAGGGCCAGCACTTCCAGGCCGAACTCCTGGGCGCCGAAGACCTTCTGTTCGGCCAGGCGCTTGGTCGACGCCTGAAGGTCATGAAATCGCCGAGGTAATGGCTCCTCGCGGATATCAAGACGCGAGGAGCCATTGAAGTACAGCGACGGCGACGACAGGTACACCAGGCGCCGCACGTGCTCCTTCAAGCAGCCTTCCACCACGTTCTCGGTGACCACCACGTTACCCTGGTGAAAATCCTGATAGCGACCCCAGTGGCCGGTGGCGCCAGCGCAATGGACCACCGCGTCGACACCCTGACAGAGCCGCCGGGCCAGCTCGGCATCGCCTAGGTCGCCAGAAATGAACTGGGCGCCGCGCTTGACCAGATGCTCAACGCCCTCGGCGCGCCGGCCATTGACCCGCACCTCCAGGCCCTGCTCCAAGGCAAAGCGCGCAAAGCGCCCGCCGATGAAGCCGCTCGCACCGGTGACCAGAATTCGCATGTAACACTCCGCCTTGCCAAATTACAGATGCAGCTGACGCCGTCCGCGCCTACAAGGGCACCAGCCAGCTCGACGCCGTATGGCGCAGGTGCTCGGTCAGCTGAGCGAGCAACTGCCCGCCATTGCGCCAATGATGCCAGTACAACGGCACGTCGATGGGGGTATCGGTGCAGATTTCCACCAATTGGCCGCTGGCCAGTTGTTCGCGGGCCTGCAATTCCGGCACCAACCCCCACCCCACACCGGCCTCGGTCATGCGCAGAAACCCTTCGGACGAAGGGCACAGGTGATACAGGAAACTGCCCTCGATGCCCAACGAAGCCAGGTAGCGGTGTTGCAGGAAATCATCCGGGCCGTACACCACTGCCGGGATCCGCGCCAGGCGCCGGGCCTCGAACCCCTGGGCAAAGTGCCGGGCCATGAACGCGGGGCTGGCCAATGCCCGGTAACGCATGGCCCCCAGCAACACGCTGCGCGCGCCGGCCACCGGCCGCTCGCTGCCACACAGGCACGCCGCCACTTCGCCGGCACGCATGCGCTTGAGGCCGACCTCCTGGTCTTCGACTACCAGATCGAGCAACACCTGCTGCCCCGCGCAGAAATCCCCCACCGCACCCGCCCACCAGGTCGCCAGGCTGTCGGCGTTGAGGGCGATACGCAGGCGCTCGGGCAGGCCTTCCTCGTCCAGCGCCGGGACCTGGCGCTGCAGGTCACGCTCAAGCAGACGCACCTGCTGCACATGGTTGAGCAACTGTCGCCCCACCTCGGTGGGGCTCGGTGGCGTGGCCCGCACCAGCACCGGCTGGCCGACCCGCGCCTCGAGCAGCTTGATGCGATGGGAAATGGCCGATTGCGACAGGCCCAGAACTTGAGCAGCACGTTCGAAACCGCCTTGTTCGATGACGGCAGCGAGGGCGGCAAGCAGCTTGTAGTCGAACATCTATTTCTCTAATGCCAGATCAGCTTTATTTGTTTTTCTTATACAGGGCATTTCCTCACAATGGCCAGCATCTTCTTGGGTAATCAACGCCGGCGCTTGTTCGGCGTCAGTGGAGTGTTCCTGTTATGTGGCAAAGCTATCTGAACGGCATGCTGGTGGCATTCGGCCTGATCATGGCCATCGGCGCACAGAACGCCTTCGTCCTGGCCCAGAGCCTGCGCCGCGAGCATCACTTGCCGGTGGCCGCGCTGTGCATCATCTGCGATGCCATCCTGGTGGCCGCCGGGGTGTTCGGCCTGGCCACGGTCCTGGCTCACAACCCGACCTTGCTGGCGGTCGCACGCTGGGGCGGTGCGGTGTTCCTCATTTGGTACGGGGCCAAGGCACTGCGTAGCGCGTGCTCCAAGCAGAGCCTGCAACACCAGCAAGGCCAAGGCATGCGCTCGCGTCGCGCGGTGTTGCTCAGCGCCCTGGCAGTGACCCTGCTCAACCCTCATGTCTACCTCGACACCGTGCTGCTGATCGGCTCGCTGGGCGCCCAACAGACCGTACCTGGGGCCTATGTGGCCGGCGCCGCCAGTGCCTCGCTGGTGTGGTTCTCGACCCTTGCGCTGGGCGCGGCCTGGCTTGCGCCATGGCTCGCCCGTCCAGCCACCTGGCGCCTGCTGGACCTGATGGTGGCTGTGATGATGTTCGCCGTCGCCGCGCAATTGATCTTTTCTTGAAGGGTGAGTTCTAAGCTGCAAGCTGCAAGCCAAAGGCAGACACGGCGCCCTCTTCCAGCTTGAAGCTTGAAGCTTGACGCTTGCGTGAAGCTCGCAGCGCCCACTATTCCCTATGTTTGTTGCGTGGTTATGCGCAAGGGCCGGTGCTATGATCCAGCCCTTGCGTCGCAAAGCGTGTCAAACGCGCTGACGCACCTCGGGCCGCCCGTGATCGGCCTTGCGCAAACCGCGAACAGACCTGAATCAGGAGATCCACCATGGCTTTTGAATTGCCGCCGCTGCCGTACGCCCACGATGCCCTGCAGCCGCACATCTCCAAGGAAACCCTGGAGTATCACCACGACAAGCACCACAACACCTATGTCGTGAACCTGAACAACCTGGTCCCAGGCACCGAATTCGAGGGCAAGTCCCTGGAAGACATCGTCAAGACCTCCTCGGGTGGCATCTTCAACAACGCCGCTCAAGTCTGGAACCACACCTTCTACTGGAACTGCCTGTCGCCAAACGGCGGCGGCCAGCCAACCGGCGCCCTGGCCGATGCCATCACCAAGGCTTTCGGTTCCTTCGACAAGTTCAAGGAAGAGTTCACCAAGACTTCCGTCGGCACCTTCGGTTCCGGCTGGGGCTGGCTGGTGAAGAAGGCCGACGGTTCCCTGGCCCTGGCCAGCACCATCGGCGCCGGCAACCCGCTGACCAGCGGCGACACCCCGCTGCTGACCTGCGACGTCTGGGAACACGCCTACTACATCGACTACCGCAACCTGCGTCCTAAGTACGTCGAGGCGTTCTGGAACCTGGTCAACTGGGCCTTCGTGGCCGAGCAGTTCGAAGGCAAAACCTTCAAGGCCTGATGCCTGGGGTAACCTTCGATCCAAGAAATCCGACGCTCATGCGTCGGATTTTTTTTGTGCAGGTTTCGCCAATGAGGCCCTCGCACACGCACACGCTTCGCCAGCGCTTGCCCACACCCGATAGCGCGCTAACATGAATCTTCTGGAAAGTTGATACAGCGCACTCAAGTCGCCAGTCCCCACAACCGATATATTGCCCATGAGAGGATGAACGACGGCCGTCACCTGTCGCGACAATCGGTCGATAGTGTATTGCCAAGGGTAATGGCAAAATAATGGCATGCGCATGGATTAAGGAAACCCCATTGAAGCTGGAATTTCGGGACAGCTTGTCGGTCAAGTTGCTCAGGGTCGTGCTGCTCTCGGCGCTGGCTGTCGGCGTTGTCCTCAGCTGCGCGCAGATCGTCTATGACGCCTACAAGACCCGCCAGTCCGTCAACAACGATGCCCAACGCATCCTCGACATGTTCCGCGACCCGTCTACCCAAGCGGTCTACAGCCTTGACCGGGAGATGGGCATGCAGGTCATGGAAGGCCTGTTCCAGGACGCTTCAGTGCGCGCGGCCTCCATCGGCCACCCCAACGAAACCATGCTCGCGGAAAAATCCCGTCCGCTTCAGGACACGCCCGCACGCTGGCTGACCGACCTGATCCTCGGTCAGCAAAGGACCTTCACCACCCAACTGGTCGGCCGTGGGCCGTACAGCGAGTATTACGGCGACCTGAGCATCACCCTGGACACGGCCACCTATGGCGAAGGCTTTCTGATCAATGCAGTGATCATCTTCATTTCCGGGGTGCTGCGCGCGCTCGCCATGGGCCTGGTGCTGTATCTGGTCTATCACTGGCTGCTGACCAAGCCATTGTCCAAGCTCATCGAGCACCTCACCCAGATCAATCCCGACCGCCCCAGCCAGCATGAGATCCCGCTGCTCAAGGGCCATGAAAAGAACGAGCTGGGGCTGTGGGTCAACACCGCCAACCAGTTGCTGGCCTCCATCGAACGCAACACCCACCTGCGCCACGAAGCCGAGAACAGCCTACAACGCATGGCCCAGTACGACTTCCTCACCGGGCTGCCAAACCGCCAGCAATTCCAGCAGCAGTTGGACAAGATCCTCGTCGATGGTGGCCGCCTGCAGCGCCGGGTCGCGGTGTTGTGCGTGGGCCTGGACGATTTCAAGGGCATCAATGAGCAATTCAGCTATCAAGTCGGCGATCAATTGTTGCTGGCCTTGGCCGACCGCCTGCGTGCCCACAGCGGCCGCCTCGGCGCCCTGGCGCGGCTCGGTGGGGACCAGTTCGCCCTGGTCCAGGCCGACATCGAACAACCCTACGAGGCCGCCGAGCTCGCCCAGAGCATCCTCGACGACTTGGAAATGCCCTTCCCCCTGGATCACCAGAACATCCGGCTGCGTGCTACCATCGGCATCACCTTGTTCCCCGAAGATGGCGACAGCACCGAGAAACTGCTGCAAAAAGCCGAGCAGACCATGACCTTGGCCAAGGCCCGCTCCCGTAACCGCTACCAGTTCTATATCGCCAGCGTCGACAGCGAGATGCGTCGGCGCCGCGAGCTGGAAAAAGACCTGCGCGAAGCCCTGCCGCGCAACCAGTTGTACCTGGTGTACCAACCCCAGATCAGCTACCGCGATCACCGTGTGGTCGGCGTCGAAGCCCTGTTGCGCTGGCAGCACCCGGAGCTGGGCATGGTTCCGCCCGACCAGTTCATCCCTCTGGCCGAACAGAACGGCAGCATCATCGGCATCGGCGAGTGGGTGCTCGACCAGGCCTGCCGACAGTTGCGTGAATGGCACGACCTGGGCTTCAGCGACCTGCGCATGGCCGTCAACCTGTCCACCGTGCAGCTGCACCACAGCGAGCTGCCCCGGGTGGTGAACAACCTGTTGCAGATCTACCGCCTGCCCCCGCGCAGCCTGGAGCTGGAGGTGACCGAGACCGGCCTGATGGAGGACATCAGCACCGCCGCCCAGCACTTGCTGAGCCTGCGCCGCTCCGGGGCGCTGATCGCCATCGATGACTTCGGGACCGGTTACTCCTCGCTCAGCTACCTGAAGTCGTTGCCGCTGGACAAGATCAAGATCGACAAGAGCTTCGTCCAGGACCTGCTGGATGACGATGACGACGCCACCATCGTCCGGGCTGTCATCCAGCTGGGCAAGAGCCTGGGCATGCAGGTGATCGCCGAAGGCGTGGAAACCGCCGAGCAGGAAGCCTACATCATCGCCCAGGGCTGCCATGAGGGTCAGGGCTACCACTACAGCAAGCCGCTGTCGGCTCGCGAACTGACGGCCTTCCTCAAGCACGCGCAGCGCAACCAAGTCACCGCGTTCTGACCCCAGCGACCGCTCGATCGCGAAAGCGACCCTTGCGCATGAATTGCGCACCTGCCCCTTTACACAAAATGCAAATCTTTCGCATTATGTTGCGGTTTCGCAGGCCACACTGTCTAACCTCACGACGCAGGATACCTACAATGATTCGAATGCCTCTGGCCTCCGCCAGTCTGCTGGCCATCGCCATCGCCCTCGCCGGTTGCGGTGAGAGCAAGGATGACAGGGCTGCCGCGCCGCAAGCCCAGGCACCGGCTGCCGCAAGCGCCACCGCAGCGCCCGGGGCTGTCGACGAAGCGGCCGGCAAGGCCGTGGTCAAGCACTATGCCGAAATGGTCCACGCCGTCTACAGCGACTCGCTGAGCACCGCCAAGACCCTGCAGACCGCCATCGACGCCTTCCTGGCCAAGCCCAACGACCAGACCCTGATGGCTGCCAAGCAAGCCTGGGCAGCGGCTCGTGTGCCGTACCTGCAGAGCGAAGTGTTCCGCTTCGGCAACACCATCATCGACGACTGGGAAGGCCAGGTGAACGCATGGCCTCTGGACGAAGGCCTGATCGATTACGTCGACAAGAGCTACGAGCACGCCCTGGGCAACCCGGCGGCCAGCGCCAACATCATTGCCAACACCGAAGTCCAGGTCGGCGAAGAAAAGGTCGACGTCAAGGACATCACCCCTGAGAAACTGGCCAGCCTGAACGAGCTGGGCGGTTCCGAGGCCAACGTCGCCACCGGCTATCACGCCATCGAATTCCTGCTGTGGGGCCAGGACCTCAACGGCACCGGCCCAGGCGCCGGCAACCGCCCGGCTTCGGACTACCTGGAAGGCCAAGGCGCCACTGGCGGTCACAACGAGCGCCGTCGCGCCTACCTGAAGGCCGTGACCCAACTGCTGGTCCAGGATCTGGAAGAAATGGTCGCCAACTGGGCGCCGAACGTCAGCGACAACTACCGCGCCAAGCTGGAGGCCGAGCCTGTGGCCGATGGTCTGCGCAAAATGCTGTTCGGTATGGGCAGCCTGTCGCTGGGCGAACTGGCCGGTGAGCGCATGAAGGTCTCCCTGGAGGCCAACTCGCCAGAAGACGAGCAGGACTGCTTCAGCGACAACACCCACTACTCGCACTTCTACGACGCCAAGGGTATCCGCAACGTCTACCTGGGCGAGTACACCCGCGCCGACGGCTCCAAGCTGACCGGCCCGAGCTTGTCGGAGTTGGTCGCCAAGGTCGATCCGGCCACCGACGCCACCCTCAAGGCGGACTTGGAAGCCACCGAGGCGAAGATCCAGGTCATGGTCGACCACGCCCTCAAAGGCGAACACTACGACCAGCTGATCGCGGCTGACAACGCTGCTGGCAACCAGATCGTGCGTGACGCCATCGCATCCCTGGTCAAGCAGACCGGCTCGATCGAGCAAGCCGCCGGCAAGCTGGGCATCGCCAACCTGAACCCGGACACCGCCGATCACGAATTCTGATCCGGATCCAGTGGTTCGACAGGGGCGGCCTTCGGGCCGCCTTTTTCATGGCCGGAAAATCTACTGCCGCAGACGCGAGCCAACGACAACCTGACATCGATTTCATCAAGGCAATTGCAAATTGCTCTTATTCAAATTCCGTCACCCTGCTAAGCTTGCACGCCGGTTTTTTAGCACTCACCCAGGATCCTCGATGCCCGCGTCGCTGCTCCGACTCTCTCCCTTGCTGCTGGTCGCCGCCCTGGCCGCCTGTGATGACGCCCCGCGTTTCACCCAGGCCGAGCCCGGCGAAGCCCTTTCCGCCGGCAAGGCCACCGTGCAGCGCAGCGACCGCAACGCCTTTTCCCTGCCCTCGGCCAATCTCTCGCCAGAGCGGCGCCTGGACTTCAGTGTCGGCAACAGTTTCTTTCGCAACCCCTGGGTGATCGCCCCCTCCACCACCACCGCCCGTGATGGCTTAGGCCCGCTGTTCAATACCAACGCTTGCCAGAACTGCCATGTGCGCGATGGGCGTGGCCATCCACCTGAGCCCAACGCCAGCAACGCGGTCTCGATGCTGGTGCGCCTGTCGATTCCCGATCAGGCGCAATACGCCAAGGAAATCGAACGCCTGGGCGTGGTGCCGGAGCCGGTGTATGGCACGCAACTGCAAGACATGGCCGTCCCCGGCGTGGCACCGGAGGGCAAGGTGCGGGTGGATTACACCAGCGAGACCGTCACCTTCGAGGACGGCCATGTGGTGGAGCTGCGTCGTCCGGCGCTGCAGATCACCCAGCTCGGCTACGGACCGATGCACCCCGATACCCGTTTCTCCGCCCGTGTGGCCCCGCCGATGATCGGCCTGGGCCTGCTGGAGGCGATCCCGGAGGCCGCAATCCTTGCCAATGCCGATCCGGACGATCGCAACGGCGATGGCATCCGTGGACGCCCCAACCAGGTCTGGGACCAGACGACGAACAAGACCGTGCTCGGCCGCTTCGGCTGGAAAGCCGGGCAGCCCAACGTGAACCAGCAGAACGTCCATGCCTTTGCCGGCGACATGGGCCTGACCAGCACCTTGCAGCCGGTCGATGACTGCACGCCTGCCCAGGTCGATTGCCTGGCCGCCCCCAACGGCGACGGCACAGGCGGCGAGAAAGAAGTCAGCGACAATATCCTGCGCCTGGTCACCTTCTACACCCGTAATCTAGGCGTGCCGGCGCGCCGCGACGTCGGCGCGCCCCAGGTATTGGCCGGCAAGAACCTGTTCTTCCAGGCCGGCTGCCAAGGCTGTCATACCCCGCAGTTCACCACCGGCCCCGACACCCACGAACCCGAACTGGCCAACCAGGTGATCCGGCCGTACAGCGATCTGCTGCTGCACGACATGGGCCCAGGCCTGGCCGACAATCGCAGCGAATTCAAAGCCTCCGGGCAGGATTGGCGTACCCCTCCACTGTGGGGTATCGGCCTGACCGAAACGGTCAGCGGCCACACCCAGTTCCTGCATGACGGCCGCGCCCGCAATCTGCTGGAGGCCGTGCTCTGGCACGGCGGCGAAGCCGAAGCGGCGCGCAACCATGTACTGACCTTCAATGCCGAGCAACGCGCTGCGCTGCTGGCCTTTTTGAACTCACTTTAACGCGCAAGGAGCCGGGCAATGTTCCGACCCAAACTGTTGTTCACCAGCCTCGCCGCACTCGCCCTCGGTGCCTGCTCGCCCCAGGACCCGCAGGCTGTGACCTCCGCCGCCATCGCCAAGCAGGTGATCCTGCCGACCTACAGCCGTTGGGTCGAAGCCGACCGCCAGCTGGCCGCCAGCGCCCTGGCTTATTGCGAAGGCAAGGAGTCGCTCGAGACCGCGCGCGCCGATTTCCTCAACGCCCAAAAGGCCTGGGCCGAGCTGCAACCGCTGCTGGTCGGCCCGCTGGCCGAAGGTAACCGCGCCTGGCAAGTGCAGTTCTGGCCCGACAAGAAAAACCTGGTCGGCCGTCAGGTCGAGCAACTGGTCGCCGGCGACAAGCCGATCGACGCCGAGACACTGGGCAAGTCCAGCGTCGTGGTGCGCGGCCTGTCCGCCTACGAATACATCCTGTTCGACAGCAAGCCGGACGTCGCCACGCCTGAGCAGAAGGCCCGCTATTGCCCATTGCTGGTCGCCATCGGCGAGCACCAAAAGGCCCTGGCCGAGGAGATCCTCAAAGGCTGGAACAGCACCGATGGCATGCTCTCGCAGATGACCAAGTTCCCCAACCAGCGCTACGCCGATTCCCACGAGGCGATCGCCGACCTGCTGCGTGCCCAGGTCACCGCCCTGGACACCCTGAAGAAGAAGCTTGGCGCTCCGATGGGCCGCCAGAGCAAGGGCATCGCCCAGCCGCTGCAGGCCGAAGCCTGGCGCAGCCAGTCCTCGCTCAAGAGCCTGGAAGCCAGCCTCAAGGCCGCCCAGGCGGTTTGGGTCGGCGTCGACAACCAGGGCCTGCGCGCCTTGCTGGGCAAGGACCAGGCTGCCCTGGCGCAGAAGATCGACGACGCCTACGCCACCTCGCTCAAGCTGCTGGAAGCCAACGACAAGCCGTTGGGCGAACTGTTGGCCGACGACGCTGGCAAACAGACCCTCGACCAGATCTACGACAGCCTCAACGCCGTCCACCGCCTGCACGAAGGTGACCTGGCCAAGGCACTCAACATCCAGCTGGGCTTCAATGCCAACGACGGTGACTGATCATGCTGCGACGCCAGGCCCTCAAACTCGGTAGCGTCGTGCTCAGCGCCCTCACCCTGGGCGGCTGGAGCCTGTTTCGCAACAGCGCCAGCGAACCCCTGCTGCTCTCGGCGCGCGACGATGGCGACGGCAGGCACTATGCCGTCGGTTACCGTCTGGACGGCACCCAGGTGTTCGCCACCCAGGTGGCCCAGCGTTGCCATGACATCATCAACCACCCCGAGCGGCCGATCGCCCTGTTCGTGGCACGTCGACCAGGCACCGAAAGCTACCTGATCGACCTGCGCGACGGGCGCCTGCTGCAGACCGTCACCTCGCAACCGGACCGGCACTTCTACGGCCACGCGGTGATTCATAAAAGCGGTGAGTGGCTGTACGCCACCGAGAACGACACCACCGATCCGGGGCGTGGCGTGCTGGGCATCTACCGCTTCGAAGGTGATCGCCTGGTCCACAGCGGTGAGATCCCTACCCACGGCATCGGCCCGCACCAGGTATCCTGGCTGCCGGACGGCGAAACCCTGGTGGTGGCCAACGGCGGTATCCGCACCGAGGCCGAAAGCCGGGTGGAAATGAACCTCGACGCCATGGAGCCCAGCCTGGTGCTGATGCGGCGCGACGGTACCCTGCTGAGCAAGGAAACCCTCGCCCAGCAGATGAACAGCGTGCGCCATCTGGCCGTCGGCAGCGACGGCACCATCGCCGCCTGCCAGCAGTTCATGGGCGATGCCCACGAGACCGCCGAATTGCTCGCGATCAAGCGTCCAGGCGAACCGTTCAAGGCCTTCCCGGTGCCCGAGCGACAGTTGCAGTCGATGGCCCAGTACACCGCCAGCGTCGCCATCCACAGCGACCTGCGCCTGGTGGCGTTGACCGCACCACGGGCCAACCGCTTGTTCATCTGGGACCTGGACAGCGGTGCGGTCAAGCTCGACGCGCCGATGCCCGACTGTGCGGGCGTGGGCGCGGTGAAGGACGGTTTCGTGGTCACCTCAGGCCAAGGGCGCTGCCGGTTCTATGACTGCCGCAAAGCAGAGCTGGTCGCCCAGCCGCTGAACCTGCCGTCCGGGTTCTGGGACAACCACCTGCACCTGGCCTAGGGGACCGCACGGCCCTTTCGCGGCCACCCCGCGAAAGGGCTGCAAACCTGCGTGTTCGCCCATCGGCGACCACCTGTCCATCCCCGCCTTCCCCCATCCCTGAAAAACAGGCAATACTTCTCCCATCCGCACGTGGGCAGGATCGCCCGTTGTCGTGCCAGACGAACAACAACTATCCAAGGAACCGGACTATGCTGCGCCGCCGCATGCTGATCATGTTGGCCGTGGTCCTGCTGATCGTATTGACCTTAGGTGGCATCAAGGCGTTCTCGATCTACAAGCAGATCCAGATGTTCTCCGCACCGAAACCGCCGGTCAGCGTCGCTGCGGCAGTGGCCGAAGAGCGCCAGTGGCAGGAGCGTCTGCCTGCGATCGGCAGTCTCAAGGCGTTCCAGGGCGTCGAGTTGAGCCTGGAAGTGGCCGGCACAGTCAAATCGCTGCATTTCGAGTCGGGCCAGAAGGTCAAGGCCGGCCAGCTTCTGTTGCAACTGGACCACGACCAGGAGACCGCACTGCTCGGCACAGCCCAGGCAGACCTGGGCCTGGCCAAGGTGGACTTCGGCCGGGGCAGCCAGTTGGTTGGCGATTCGGCGATTTCCCGCGGCGAGTTCGACCGCCTCACCGCCCAGTACCGACGCAACCAGGCCGTCGTCGACCAGCTCAAGGCCTCCCTGGCCAAGAAAAGCATCAGCGCGCCCTTCAGCGGCACCATCGGTATTCGCCAGGTGGACGTGGGCGACTACCTCGCCAGCGGCACAGTGATCGCCACCCTGCAGGATCTCTCCAGCCTGTATGTCGACTTCAACGTGCCCGAGCAAACCCTGCCCCAACTGAGCCTCGGCCAGCAGGTGCTGGTGCAAGTGGCGGCCTACCCGGGCCAGACTTTCCCTGCCAGCCTGAGCGCCATCAACCCCAAGGTCGAGGAAAGCACCCGCAACCTATTGCTGCGCGCCACCCTGGCCAACCCCGACGGCAAGCTGCTGCCTGGCATGTTCGCCAGTTTGCTGGTGCTGTTGCCCGACCCGCGTCCTCAAGTGGTGGTACCGGAAAGCGCCATTACCTACACGCTCTATGGCAACTCGGTGTACGTGGTCGCTCAGAAGAAAGACAAGAACGGACAGGTGGAAAAGGCCGCCGACGGCCAGCCGCAAATGGTCGCCGAACAGCGCACGGTCAAGACCGGAGAACGTCGTGATGGTCTAGTGGTGGTGGGCGAAGGCCTCAAGGCGGGTGAACAGGTGGTGACCGCCGGCCAGCTGAAGCTCACGCCTGGCACGGCCATCCGCATCAGCCACGACGAAGCCCTCCAGCTGGACGGCCAGCGCGCCTCCGGCGCCAACTGATCAGGAGGCTGGCATGGCGTTCACCGACCCGTTCATCCGCCGCCCGGTCCTGGCCAGCGTGGTCAGCCTGTTGATCCTGCTGCTGGGCTTCCAGGCCTGGAGCAAGCTGCAGATCCGCCAGTACCCGCAGATGGAAAACGCCCTGATAACGGTGACCACCGCCTATCCCGGGGCCAATGCCGAGACCATTCAGGGCTATATCACCCAACCTTTGCAACAGAGCCTGGCCAGCGCCGACGGCATCGACTACATGACCTCGGTGAGCCGCCAGAACTTCTCGGTGATCTCGGTCTATGCACGCATCGGCGCTGACACTGACCGCCTGTTCACGCAACTGCTGGCCAAGGCCAACGAGGTACGTAACAAGCTGCCCCAGGACTCCGAAGACCCGGTGCTGAGCAAAGAGGCCGCCGACGCCTCGGCCCTGATGTACATCAGCTTCTACAGCCAGCAGATGAGCAACCCACAGATCACCGATTACCTTTCGCGTGTGATCCAGCCCAAGCTGGCCACACTGCCTGGCATGGCCGAGGCGGAAATCCTCGGCAATCAGGTGTTCGCCATGCGCATCTGGCTGGACCCTGTGAAGCTGGCAGGCTTTGGCCTGGCGGCCACCGACGTGACCAACGCGGTCCGCCGCTACAACTTTCTCTCCGCTGCCGGCGAAGTCAAAGGCGAGTACGTGGTCACCAGCATCAATGCCACCACCGAGCTCAAATCCGCCGAGGCCTTTGCCAAGCTGCCGGTCAAGACCATCGGCGACAGGCGTGTGCTGCTGGGCGATGTAGCGCGGGTGGAAATGGGCGCGGAGAACTACGACACGGTCAGCTCCTTCGACGGCACGCCTTCGGTGTACATCGGCATCAAGGCCACCCCCGCCGCCAACCCGCTGGAGGTGATCAAGGAAGTCCGGCGGATCATGCCGACGCTGGAAGCGCAGTTGCCGTCGAATCTCAAGGTCTCCATCGCCTACGACGCGACCTTGTTCATCCAGGCTTCCATCGATGAGGTGATCAAGACCCTCGGCGAGGCCGTGCTGATCGTCATTGTCGTGGTGTTCCTGTTCCTGGGTGCCCTGCGCTCGGTGCTCATCCCGGTGGTGACCATTCCGCTGTCGATGATCGGCGTATTGTTCTTCATGCAGATGATGGGTTACTCGCTGAACCTTTTGACCTTGCTGGCCATGGTGCTGGCCATCGGCCTGGTGGTGGATGACGCCATTGTCGTGGTGGAGAACATCCACCGGCACATGGAAGAAGGCAAGACGCCCTTCGAGGCCGCCCTGGAAGGCGCTCGGGAGATCGCCATGCCGGTGGTGTCGATGACCATCACCCTGGCGGCGGTCTATGCCCCCATCGGCTTTCTCACAGGCCTGACCGGCGCGCTGTTCAAGGAGTTCGCCCTGACGTTGGCCGGGGCGGTGGTCATCTCCGGCATCGTCGCCCTGACCCTGTCGCCGATGATGTGCGCCCTGCTGCTGCGCCACGAACAGAACCCCAGCGGTCTTGCCCATCGCCTAGACGTGCTGTTCGACGGCCTCAAGGTCCGCTACCAACGCCTGCTGCACGGCACCCTGAACAGCCGGCCGGTGGTGCTGGTGTTCGCCGTGATCGTGTTGTGCCTGATCCCGGTGCTCTTGATGTTCACCCACAACGAACTGGCGCCGGACGAGGACCAGGGGGTGATCTTCATGATGAGCAATGCCCCGCAAACGGCCAACCTGGACTACCTCAACGCCTACACCGATCAGTTCACACCGGTGTTCAAGACCTTCCCCGAGTACTACTCATCGTTCCAGATCAACGGCTTCAATGGGGTGCAGAGCGGTATCGGGGGCTTTCTGCTCAAGCCCTGGAACGAACGCGAGCGCACCCAGATGGAGTTGTTGCCGCTGGTGCAAGCCAAACTGGAAGAAATCGGCGGACTGCAGATCTTCGGCTTCAACCTGCCGTCGCTCCCGGGCACAGGCGAAGGCCTGCCGTTCCAGTTCGTGATCAATACCGCAGGCGACTACCCTGCCCTGCTGGAGGTGGCCGAACGGATCAAGGCCCGCGCCCAGGCATCAGGCAAGTTCGCCTTCCTCGACATCGACCTGGCCTTCGACAAGCCCGAGGTGGTGGTGGACATCGACCGGGACAAGGCAGCGCAGATGGGCGTGTCCATGGATGATCTGGGCGGCACCCTAGCAACGTTGCTGGGCGAGGGCGAAATCAACCGTTTCACCCTTGAGGGGCGTAGCTACAAAGTCATCGCCCAGGTCGAACGGCCCTACCGGGACAACGCCGGCTGGCTGAACAATTACTACGTGAAGAACGATCAGGACCAGTTACTGCCCTTGTCGACCCTGATCACCGTCAGCGACCGCGCAAGGCCCCGCCAGCTCAACCAGTTCCAGCAACTGAACTCGGCGATCATCCAGGGCTTTCCACTGGTCAGTGTCGGCGAGGCGCTGCAGACCGTGCAGGCGATCGCCAAAGAGGAGGCGCCGGAAGGGTTCTCGTTCGATTACGCTGGCACCGCACGGCAGTTCGTCCAGGAAGGCAGCGCCTTGTGGGTCACCTTTGGTCTGGCGCTGGCGATCATCTTCCTGGTGCTGGCGGCGCAGTTCGAAAGTTTCAGGGATCCGCTGGTGATTCTGGTCACGGTGCCGCTCTCCATCTGCGGCGCCCTGTTGCCGCTGTTCCTCGGCGTTTCGAGCATGAACATCTACACCCAGGTGGGGCTGGTGACGCTGATCGGCCTGATCAGCAAGCACGGCATTCTGATCGTCGAGTTCGCCAACCAGTTGCGCGAGCGGATGGGCGTGGATGCCCGCGAGGCCATAGAAGTCGCCGCAGCCATACGCCTGCGGCCGGTGCTGATGACCACCGCAGCTATGGTATTCGGCATGGTGCCGTTGATCCTGGCGACCGGGGCCGGTGCGGTCAGCCGCTTCGACATCGGCATGGTCATCGCCACCGGCATGTCGATCGGCACATTGTTCACCCTGTTCGTGTTGCCCAGCATCTACACGCTGTTGGCGCACCGGACCGTGGCGACGTCTTCACGGGTACCCCCGGTCCCACCAGGTCCGCCCTGATCCCTTTGGGAACGGGTTTTACCCGCGATGCGGTCGACACAAACAAAATTGGCGGGCAATAAAAAACGCCAGGGGCCCTTCATTGGGCCCCTGGCGCTTCACCATCACGCGCTCGATCAACCGAACGGTCGCAGCCCTTGGCGCATACCGAACAGGAACAGCAACAGGTCATGATCCGGCTGGGCCGTATTCTGCTGCTTCACTTCGCGGGGCACCGCGCACAGGCCACCGATTTCGGCCTTGCTGAACACCGCCGGTCTAGGCTCTTCCCACGCCGCCACAGCAGCGGTGGTCACTGCCAGTGCCGCGACCAGGAACAAAGCTCGAGCGATTTCTAGTTTCATTGCTCTAACCCTTTGACAGCGCTGCCAAACGCCATCTGGTAAAAATAGAGCAGGCTCTGCCACTGTGCATCGTTGAGTGACGAATGGCGCCGCAATTGGCGCAGGTCCTTGGCGGCTGCGCGCTGGCAACTGATGCGCCGGCGGCACTTTTCCAGGTCCAGCAGCGCGACTTCGGCCCGGGCCTTCTCGCCCTCGCCGATGACCTTGACGAACACATGCTTGCCATACAGGCAGCCGTGCTGCCAATGGCCCAAGTGCATGCGCGCCAGATTGTCGGCCAGCTCCTTGAGCATGCGTTCGTGCAGCACTTGCGGGTAACGCTCGCGGGCGCCTTCGGCATGCCAGGTGTCCAGGTCGACGAACCCGTCGAGCGCCTCGCTCACCAGCAGGGCTCGCCATTGGTGATCGGCGCCGCGCTCGGCGCCAGCGAACACCAACCGCGGCACACGCACGCCAAGCTGCTCGAAACTGTTCAGGGCATCCAGCTCACGCAGTACCGTCGGGCGGCCGAACGGATGGCGCAGGCTGCGATAGATGTGACCGACCTGACGCTTGGCATACAGGACCTTGCCCTTCGCGTCGCTCAGACGCTGCACACCACTCTCCCCACCGCGCCGCTGGTTGGGCTCCTCCACCCATTCACCCTGTTGCTGCCAGTAGTACTCGAAATCGGACATCGCATTGCCGGCCACTGCCATGAACACCTACCCCTTGCGTAATACGTATACCCGCCACATCGCATACAACGGCAGGAAATCCAGACGGTCCTGAATTCTGAAACCGGCTGTAACAAACTCATTTTCGATGGTATCGACCGGCAACACAAAGCGATTTTGATAACTGCCCTGCGCGGCCTTCGCACTGCGCCGATGCTCGAGCTTCTTGCGTCGCCAGGCCTTGAAGTTGCCATCGACCCACAGCGACAGGATCACGCTGTCGCGGCTGACCCGATGAAACTCCGAGAGGATCGTCTTGCGGTGGGCGGCATCGCCGATGTGGTGGAACAGGCGCATGCAGAAAATGCTGTCCACCGCGTTGTCCGGCAAATCGATAGCGAATGCGGAAGTCTGCAAGGGGCGCACCCGGGCAACCACCTCTGGCGGCTGGGAAGTACAGGCGGTCTCGATCATGTCGGCGGAATTGTCGGCGCCGATGATCACCCGATTGGGCTTTTCCGCCAATAGCGGCCAGAAACGCCCTGCACCACACGGCAGGTCGAGTACCAGGCCAGGCTCCCCTGCAAGCGCCAGGGCGCGGCGGGCCAGTTGTTCGTCACGGTAATGGGAAAGGCGGCGTGCCAGACCATCTTGATGCTTGAGGAAGTACTCCTGGGCATGCTGACGGTCATACTTCTCGGAAAATGGGAGTTTGATCGGGCTCCGCATTGGGCATCTCCTGATTCAATTCCACCCACTCTACGGAGCGAAGCGTTGGAATCAGGTTATGCCCATGTGAAAAATCCGTCATGCCTGCAACAGCATATTTCAGGTATCACCCCAACAGTGGGGCTTGGTCGCCGGCCTCGCTGTCCGCTGTAATCGCCTTGCCCCTGCTCAGGTCCACCTGGAAGCGACAGCCATGAGGCAACGTCGCCGTCAGGGTGACGCGCCAGCCCTGGTCGTCGCAGATCCGCTGCACCAGCGACAAGCCCAGACCCAGGCCCTCGCCACGGCGTTCGTCACCGCGCACGAAGGGGCGGAACATCGCTTCGCGCTGCTCCTCAGGGATGCCCACACCGCTGTCCTCGACGCTGAAACCGTTCGGTTCCAGGCTCAGACGAATGTAGCCACTGTCGGTGTAGTGGGCGGCATTGCGCAGGAGATTGCCCATCACCGATTGCAGGAACGTCGCGTTGTACAACACCGGGCTCGCACTGACCCGGCCGTCGTAATAAAGGGTCAGGCCCTTCTGTTCGATGGTATCGCGCCAAACCCCTACCAGGTCGTCGGCCACTTCGCTCAAGGTCGCCTGCGAAGCGACAGCGCCTTCATCGCGCTGGGCACGGGCCAGCATCAGGAAGGTCTTGACCAGCTCACGCATCTCCTCGGTCGCCCGCGCGATGCGCTCCACCTGGCTGCGTGAACGGCTGTCCAGGTTGGGATTCTCCATCAGCAGTTCGCAGGAGGTGGCGAGCACCATCAGCGGCGTGCGCAGCTCATGGCTGACATCGCTGGTGAACAACCGCTCGCGGGTCAGTGCATCGCGCAAGCGGCCGAGCGTATCGTCGAAGGCCACGGCCAACTGCCCGACCTCGTCCGCGGCATAGTCCGGGGCCAGCGGGGGTGCCAGGCCCAGCAACTGGTCCCGGTGGCGGACCTGCCGGGCCAGGCGGATCACCGGGGCCATCACTCGCCTTGCCAACAGCCAGCCCAGGGTCACCGCCAATACCAGGCTGAGCACGAAGCCCACCACCACGACCGCGAACAGCACCCGCTCGCGCTCTTCGAAATCGCTCTGGTCCTGCAGCAGCACGTAGCGCCGGCCATCGACGATCTCGACCATCGCGTGATAGGAAAGCTGGTCGCGGAACACCTCGTGGAAGCCCGGCGTCAGGTGCCGCAAGTCCTTGGGCAGTTCGAAATCGTCACGCCCGCCACTGAAGTAGAACAGCTGGTCAGGACGGGGCCGATGGCTCCAGTCGCTGATGCTGTCCATGCGCAACAAGCGCTGCAGATCGCCACCGAGCACGGCGGAGATCAAACGCTCCTCGACCAGGTGGACCGTGGCGACGATGCCGAAAGCGAAGGCCCCGGCCACCAGGGCGCTCATCAACGCAAAGGCGATGATGATGCGCTGGGCAAGACTTTGCTTAAACTCCATCACGGCCCTCGGCGAGGCGATAGCCGACGCCATGGACGGTATGCAGCAACGGTTTCTCGAAGGGTTTGTCGATGACCTGACGCAACTGGTGTACATGGCTGCGCAAGCTGTCGCTGTCGGGACAGTCGTCCCCCCAGAGGGCTTCTTCCAGCACCTCGCGGCGCAGCACGTGCGGACTCTTCTGCATCAGCACGGCCAGCAGCTTGAGGCCGACCGGGTTGAGCTTGAGCAGGCGGCCCTGGCGAGTGACCTCCAGGGTGTCGAGGTCATAGCTCAGATCAGCGACCTGCAACGTGCGTCGGCCGCCCCCCTGGGAGCGTCGCAGCACTGCCTCGATACGCGCTGCCAGCTCCGACAGGGCAAAAGGCTTGAGCAGATAATCGTCGGCACCGGAACGGAAGCCCTGCAGGCGATCATCGAGCTGATCGCGGGCGGTGAGCATGATCACCGGGGTATCACGGCGGGCATCTTCGCGCAGGCGTTTGCACAGGGTGTAACCGTCGATCCCAGGCAGCATGATATCGAGCACGATCAGGTCGTAGTGTTCGGTCGCGGCAAGATGCAGCCCTGACAGGCCATCCTGAGCGCAGTCGACGGTATAGCCTTTCATCCCAAGGTAGTCGGCCAGGTTGGCGAGGATATCGCGGTTGTCTTCAACCAGTAGAATGCGCATCGGTTTCTCCTGTACGACGCTTTCGCTCTGCGCGGCAGGCGCAGCTTAAGGCCATCGCCCGCGCCGCGCCAGCCTTAGGGCATTTGGCCGTTGCTGACGTATTTTTCACTGATCCTTCACGAACCCAGGATAGCCGCAGGCCGACAATGCCCGGCATTTATCGTCCCTGGAGTCGTCATGCAAGAAACCACCCGCCCCCGCCCGATCAACCTCTGGTTGTACCTGGGTATTCCGCTGGCCACCGTGGTGGCCCTGCTCCTGAGTGAGTGGACCTCTTTGGACATGGACGTGGCCAATCTGGCCTTCGACCCAGTGGCTGGGGCATTCATCGGCCGTCATAGCTATTTTCTGGAAAACATCCTGCATGACCGGGTCAAGCAGATCGTGATCGTCATGGGTTTGCTGTCCATTGTCGCCTTCATCGCCAGCTTCTTCTGGTCGCGCCTGTTCGGCTGGCGTCGCGAACTGGGTTGCCTGGTACTGGCGCTGGCGCTCTCCACCTCCTTCGTCACCCCACTCAAGGCGGTGACCGAAGTCCAGTGCCCCTGGAGCCTGAGCCAGTTCGGCGGCAAGGAAACCTATAGCAAATTGATGGAGCATCGTCCGCAAACCGACAAGCCTGGCCGCTGCTGGCCAGGCGGCCACGCGGCAACGGGTTTCAGCCTGTTTGCGCTGTTCTTCATGCTGCGCGATCGCAGACCACGTCTGGCCCGTGCAGCCTTCACCGTAGCGTTCGTGACCGGTACCGTGCTGTCCATCGGCCGTATGCTGCAAGGGGCACACTTCCTGTCGCACAACGTGTGGACGGCGGTTTTCTGCTGGTTGATCGGGCTGGGCTGCTATTACCTGGTCTTGTATCGCCGAGGCATTGCGCTGGAGGCAGTGCCTCAACGCAGCGTGGCCTGAAGGAGCACTGTGCGCCCCATCGCAAACTGTCGCCTGCTGCCACATCGATCTGTGGGAGCGGGTTTACCCGTGAGAAGCTGCGCCACCGGAGCAAAACACACGCCCAAGAAAAAGCCCCGCACTAGGCGGGGCTTTTTCATGCAGCGGGTGAGGCTGGCTTACATCATGCCGCCCATGCCACCCATGCCGCCCATGTCAGGCATGCCGCCTGCAGCTGGCTTGTCTTCCGGCAGGTCGGCAACCATGGCTTCGGTGGTGATCATCAGACCACCGATCGAAGCTGCGGCTTGCAGAGCCGAACGGGTGACCTTGGCTGGGTCCAGGATACCCATCTCGATCATGTCGCCGTATTCGCCGGTAGCAGCGTTGTAGCCGTAGTTGCCCGAACCTTGCTTGACCTTGTCAGCGACAACGCTTGGCTCGTCGCCGGCGTTGGCAGTGATCTGGCGCAGCGGTGCTTCGACCGAGCGACGCAGCAGAGCGATACCGACGTTCTGGTCTTCGTTGTCGCCTTTGAGTTCGGCAACGGCCTGCAGAGCGCGAACCAGGGCAACACCACCGCCAGGCACCACGCCTTCTTCGACGGCTGCGCGGGTAGCGTGCAGGGCGTCTTCAACGCGGGCTTTCTTCTCTTTCATCTCGACTTCGGTGCCAGCACCGACCTTGATCACGGCAACACCGCCAGCCAGCTTGGCCAGACGCTCTTGCAGCTTCTCACGGTCGTAGTCCGAAGAGGTTTCTTCGATCTGGGCACGGATCTGCTTGACGCGTGCTTCGATGTCAGCGTCGGAACCTGCGCCGTCGATGATGGTGGTGTTTTCCTTGGACAGGATGACGCGCTTGGCGTTACCCAGGTGCTCCAGGGTGGTGGTTTCCAGGGTCAGGCCGATTTCTTCGGAGATGACCTGGCCGCCAGTCAGGGTGGCGATGTCCTGCAGCATGGCCTTGCGGCGGTCGCCGAAGCCAGGTGCCTTGACAGCCGCGACCTTGACGATGCCGCGCATGTTGTTGACGACCAGGGTAGCCAGGGCTTCGCCTTCGACGTCTTCAGCAACGATCAGCAGCGGACGGCCGGCCTTGGCAACGGCTTCCAGCACTGGCAGCAGTTCGCGGATGTTGGAGATCTTCTTGTCGACCAGCAGCAGCAGCGGGCCTTCCAGCTCGGCAACCATGGTGTCCGGCTTGTTGACGAAGTAAGGCGACAGGTAGCCGCGGTCGAACTGCATGCCTTCTACGACGGACAGTTCGTTTTCCAGGCCCGAGCCTTCTTCGACGGTGATGACGCCTTCTTTACCGACTTTTTCCATGGCTTCGGCGATGATTTCACCGATGGAGCTGTCGGAGTTGGCGGAGATGGTACCTACCTGGGCGATGGCCTTGGAGTCGGCGCAAGGCTTGGACAGGTTCTTCAGCTCGGCGACGATGGCAGCAGTGGCCTTGTCGATGCCGCGCTTGAGGTCCATCGGGTTCATGCCGGCGGCAACGGCCTTGAGGCCTTCGTTGACGATGGCCTGAGCCAGAACGGTAGCGGTGGTGGTGCCGTCACCGGCAGCGTCGTTGGCCTTGGAAGCGACTTCCTTGACCAGCTGGGCGCCCATGTTCTCGAAGGCGTCTTTCAGCTCGATTTCCTTGGCAACGGAAACGCCGTCCTTGGTGATGGTCGGAGCGCCGAAGCTCTTGGCCAGGACAACGTTACGGCCTTTCGGGCCCAAGGTCGCTTTTACTGCGTCAGCCAGAACGTTAACGCCAACCAGCATTTTTTTACGGGCGGAATCGCCGAATTTTACGTCTTTAGCAGCCATGATCGTTTAATCCTTGAATTCTAGAATGCTTCTGGAAACCGGGAGGGGAATCAGCCTTCGACGACAGCGAGGATTTCGTTCTCGCTCATCACCAGCAGGTCTTCGCCGTCGACTTTGACGGTGTTGCTGCCCGAATAAGGGCCGAAGACCACTTTGTCGCCCACTTTGACGGCCAGGGCACGAACTTCGCCGTTGTCCAGGATGCGACCGGTGCCGACGGCGACGACTTCGCCGCGGTTTGGTTTTTCAGCGGCCGAACCCGGCAGGACGATACCGCCAGCGGTTTTCGATTCTTCTTCGCTGCGACGGATGACGACGCGGTCATGCAGAGGACGAAGCTTCATTGTCGATCTCTCCCAAATTGTGGTTTTCATCGGCCGGTGTCGATACCGGCGGGTTGATACGGTCCGGCGTTGCCGGTCAGGGCTCGCACGGGACGAGCCCCGTATATATGTCTGGTGTCGCCACCAGAAACCTTGCGGTGACCCATACATGTGGTCGGCAAAATCAATTACAAGGCTTGGCTCGGAAAATTTTTCATCGACTTGAAAAAAGCGAGGGCCGCGTCGCCTTCCATCGCAGCTTTACCTGCGATCGAAGGCGATGCGGCCCCTGGAACGTTACTTGTCGTGCCGCTCGTACTCACCCTCGATCACATTGGGGCGATGGCCGGCATCGTTGGGACGAGGCTGGAACGGGTCATCCTGGAAGGCCCGCTGGCGCATGGCCTGGGCTTCGGCGCGCTGACGCATCTTGCGTGCGGCGAGATGACGGGTGAAAGGCAACAGGCACAGCAGGCCCAACACGTCGCTGATGAAGCCCGGCAGCAACAGCAGGCCACCGCCCAGCGCCAGCATCATGCCCTGGAACATGTCCTCGGCGGGCAGTTCGCCGCGCTGCAGACTCTCACGGGCGCGCAGGGCGGTGGCCAGCCCGGCCACCCGCATGACCAGCACACCCAAAGCGGAACCGGCGATGATCAGCAGCAGCGCCGGGAAGAAACCGATGGCGGCACTGACCTTGACGAAGACGAACAGCTCCAGCACCGGAAAAATCAGAAACAGCAATAGAAAAGCACGCATCAAAGGATCCTCGGCGGAAGAAAACCTTCCATTACGACCACCAGATGGATGCGTGGACTCGGCATTTCAACCCTCGACTTTCGCCGTAACCGGCCATTGGTCGGCGCGGGCCAGCAAGACCAAGGCTTCGCGAACCTGTATCGGCGTATTGCAAACCTGGGGGAAAGCCAACCAGTGGATACCCTGGCCGATGCGAAGGTGCATGCCCTCGCTGTCGATGCCGACCAGCTCGGCAGGTGCGGTGCGCGGCAGGTCGGTCAGCGCTACGTAATGCGCAATGGCATTGGCGTGATCACTGTTCATGTGCTCGATCATGCTCGCCTCGACCTTGCCGGCGAAGGGGTTGGCCAAGGTGACCTGGTCGAGCCAATGGATTGCGCCGAAACCACCGATGTAGCGGTGGCGCACTGGCTGCAGGACCCAGAAATCGAAATCATGGGCCTTGTGGTAGTTGGCCGCTTCGGGAAAGTAACGGTAATAACGCTCGGCCGCCGCTTCGATGGCGGCCTCGTCGGTGAGCTTGTGCGCCTCGGCCATCACCGTCAGGCGCCCTACCGCCTGGACATCCTCGGCATCGCGCTCGCCCACCAGCAGAGAGCACTTGGCATCTTTCTGCAGGTTATGCGTGTGCTGGGCGATGCGGCTGATGAGGATCAGCGGGTGCCCCTCGGCGTCAAGGCAGTACGGCACCACGGAGCCGAACGGATAGCCGGGCATGGATTTGGAATGGGTCGAAAGCACGCCGCGGTATTCCTTGAGCAGGAGTTCTCGGGCGGGGCGCAGGGCGTTGTCACTCACGAAAGGCGCTCCTGGTGGCGGACTGTTGGCTGACAAGATAAGCATTATCCCTGTCGGGTGCCATAGATTCCCCACGCGCCAGGGCGCACTGCCTTGCTCCCTGGCGCTCTGTTCGCGAAGGGCTGCGTGGCAGCCCAGGCGCTTACCAGGTCACGCCAAAGCCTGCGGTGTAGCGGGTTTTGTCCAGGTCGCTGTCACGCGTGCCGCTGATGATGTCTCTCTCTGCCTTGAGGTTGAGCGAGGCCCATTCGGTGACTTTGTAGCGCAGGCCTGCCTCGGCATCCAGCGCATAGTTCGCCACACCGCCCAGCGGTTTACCCACCTCGCCGCGGGTGAACAGCTCGACACTCTTGCCGATCAGATAGCGGTTGTAGTCCCACTTCACGGCAGCGGAATAGAAATTGTCCTTGCCGCCATCGCGGTATTCGAAATCCGTGCGGTTGATCAGCGAGCCAAGGGAGAAAGCCCCCAACTCGTCGTCCCAGAACTGGTAGCCCGGGCCAGTACCCACGGTGCGCTGGCGAGCCAGGTCCTCGACATGGTCACGCTTGTATTCCATACGCCCCTGCCAGAACCACTTGTCGGTGATGAAGCGGTCCAGTGCGTATTCGGCGCTCCAGTTATTGGTGGTGGTGACGTCGTCCTTGGTCTCGCGGTTGTACTCGCCTTCGGCGTTGTGCCGCCAGCGGCCATGGCGGGCGGTGGTCTTGAAGCTGATGTCGTAGTCGTCGGTATCGTTCTCGGCGCGCTTGTAGTCCATGGCAAGGTCCACATTGCCTTTCCACAGGAAGTCTTCGACCAGCGGCTGAGGCTTCATGATCTGCTCGATGCTGGCAAGGTCCACGGTCTTGGGGACATCGCCATTGGCCAGGGTGACCTTGCCGGGCTCGGCGGCCTTGAGCGACTTGGCCTTTTCACCGCTATAGGCGTCCTGCTTGACCAGCAGTTCCTGGTCGCTTTCCAGGGTCTGCACTTGCTTCCAGTCCAAGGCGATGGCACCGCCGTAAGTGGTTTGCAACAACAGCTTGCCACCATCGAAGACCTTGATCGTGCCACTGAGCCTGTCGCCGTTTTTCATCCATACCGTGTCGGCAAACGCCGGCACGCAGGACAAGACAGCGAGAATGAAAAGCAGGGTTCTAGAATACATAAGCTGACTACAGGTTCGATTTGACGAAAAAAGCCGGGCATTATCCAGATCGCCACGACCAGAGCAAGGACAGACCCAGACCATGCCGTTGAGTTCCACTCTCATTTATCCCGACCGTTGGTCCGCTTTCATCTGCAGGCCAGGGGGCCTTTGATGTCCGGTTCATCACACGCCTCCACCGACGAGGCCCAGGCCCGACGAATGGCGCTGTACTCGGTGCTCGGCGAGATTCCACCCGGCAAGGTGGTCAGCTACGGTGAGCTGGCCGAGCTCGCAGGGCTCGGCCGCGCGGCGCGTTGGGTGGGTCGCACTCTCGGACAACTGCCTGCAGACACCCGCTTGCCCTGGCATCGGGTGCTCGGAGCCGGCGGTCGCCTGAGCCTGGCATTGGGCACCCCGTCAGGAGACGAACAGCGCGCACGATTGCGTGCAGAAGGCGTGACAGTCAGGAACAATCGCGTGGATATGTCGCGTCACGGCTGGCGTCCAATGGAGCACAGCGGTTAGAGTGCGCGTTTTGTTTTCGCAAACTTGAGGCAGATGTTGGCCCATGCCCCGTAAAACCTGGCGCGCTGCGCTCGCTGCCTATGCCAGCCCGTCGACCTTGGTGCTTTTGTTGCTCGGCTTCGCCGCCGGCCTGCCCTACATGCTGGTGTTTTCGACATTGTCGGTCTGGCTCCGGGAAGCCGGCGTTGCCCGCGAAACCATCGGCTATGCCAGCCTGATTGGCCTGGCCTACGCCTTCAAGTGGGTCTGGTCACCGTTGCTCGACCAATGGCGCCTGCCAGTGCTCGGCGCTCTGGGCCGTCGCCGCTCTTGGCTGCTGCTTTCACAGATGCTGGTGATGATCGGCCTGGTCGGCATGGGGCTGTGCGACCCGCAAAAGCACCTTTCCTGGCTGATTGCCCTGGCCGTGCTGGTGGCGTTTGCCTCGGCCACACAAGACATCGCCGTCGACGCCTACCGCCTGGAAATCGCCGATGACCAGCGCCAGGCCGCCCTCGCCGCCAGTTACATGGCCGGTTACCGGGTCGCCGCCCTGCTCGCCACCGCCGGCGCCCTGTTCTTCGCCGAATGGTTCGGTTCCACCGGCTTTAGCTACCTGCATCAGGCCTGGACCGGCACATACGTACTGTTCGGCGTGCTGATGCTGCCAGCTGTGTTCACCACGCTGGTGATGCGCGAACCGCCGGTGCCCATGCGCACCCAGCTGTCGGCGGCGCGCTATGGTCTGGTACACCAGCTGGCGTCGGTGTTCGTGCTGATCATCCTGCTGGTATCGGTACCGGCGAGTTTCACCCAGATGTTCAATACCGGATGGTCGAGCGTGATTTCCGGCGACGCGACGGTTCTGGACCTGCTGATCGAGGACCGTGCCTTCCTGCGCCTGATTCTCTATGTGCTGCTGACCTGGGCCTGCCTGTCGTCCCTGGGCCGGCGGGGCCTGGCGCCTGTGCTGACACCGGTCAACGACTTCATCCTGCGCTATCGCTGGCAGGCGCTGCTGCTGCTGGGCCTGATCGCCACCTATCGCATGTCGGATACCGTGATGGGTGTGATGGCCAACGTGTTCTACATCGACCAAGGCTTTACCAAGGACCAGATCGCCAGCGTCAGCAAAATCTTCGGCTTGATCATGACCTTGGTCGGCGCGGGTATCGGTGGCCTGTTGATCGTACGCTTCGGCATCCTGCCGATCCTGTTCATCGGCGGTGCGGCATCGGCGGCGACCAACATCCTGTTCCTGATGCTGGCCGATATGGGTCCGAACCTGGAGATGCTGGTGGTCACCATCTCGCTGGACAACTTCAGCTCGGGCCTTGCCACCTCGGCCTTCGTCGCCTATCTGTCGAGCCTGACCAACCTGAAGTTCTCGGCGACCCAGTACGCCCTGCTGAGCTCGATCATGCTCTTGCTGCCACGTTTGATCGGTGGCTATTCGGGCGTGCTGGTAGAGAAGTTCGGCTACCATGACTTCTTCCTGATCACCGCCCTGCTCGGCGTGCCGACCCTGATCCTGATCGCCTTGCACTGGCATCAGGAAGCCGGTCGAGGCAAACAGGCGCCGGTGGAAGACTCCGCGGCCGAGCGCCCTTGAGGAACAGGGGCCGCCTTGCGGCCCCCCAAACCCAGGGTTTGCTTTCCAGTGAGTGAGTACGGAAATATTTCGTACAGCGCCTAGGCCACGGCTCCTTCGCGCCCACCCACCACGTACCACAACGGCCACAGCGCTAGCGCCCCGGCAATACCTGCCGCCAACGCGAAGTGCAGCAGGCTCGCCCCCGCCCCCAACATCGCCAGCAACGCGCCACCGAGCCCCAACAGGGCAATGGTGATCATGCCCAGCATGGCCGATACCAGCCCCTTGCTCTGCTCGCTGGAGAACAGGGTCATGCGGTACAGGACCGCATTGGCCACCCCCAGGCCCAAGGCATACAGGGACATCCCCGCGACCAGGCTGGTCACCGTCGGCCAGGTCCAGGTGGCCACGACCATCAGGCACAGCCCCGCCAGGTAGGGCCACAGCGCACCGCGTACCAGGCTGGGCAACGGATAGCGGTCGGCGATGCGGTTGATGATCAAGTTGCCCAGAATCAGCCCGCCAAACACTGGCAATTGCCACAGCGCATACTCCATCGTGCTCAGGCCCTCGTCACTGATCAACAGCACAGGCGACAGGCCGATCCAACCGATCAGTGGCAAGCCCACCAAACCCAGCGCCGCGCTGCCCGCGACGAAGCGGCGGTTGGCCAGCAACTGGCCATAACCCGCCAGCAGCGGCAACAGGTGAATCGGCGTGAAGGGCAACCGCGAGCCATCGCGCCGCTCTACGCCCAGAGTCTCCGGCATCAACCGGTACAGCAGCAGCCAGGTCAGCACCGCGCCAGCGGCGAACGCCAGGAACAACCAGCGCCAGTCCAGCCATTGCAACAGCAAGGTGCCCACCAATGGGCCCAATAGCGGCGATAGCAGGGCGATGTTGGCCAACAAGGCCATCATGCGTACCGCATCGGCTTCGCTGAAGGCCTCGTTCAGCGCCGGGTAGCTGACCGTGACGACGAAGCCCAGACCTACGCCCTGCAACAAGCGCAGCAGATTGAACAGGCCAATGTCGTGTACCCAGTACGTGGCCAGGCAAGCCACGCCAAAGAACGCGCAACCAGCCAGCAACAGCGGGCGACGACCGTAGCGATCGGCCAGCGGACCGATCAGCCATTGCAACAGTACACCGCCGAGCAGGTACAGGTTCAGGGCGTGGGGAATGTACTCGGGGCTGGCCTTGAGGTCGTCGACCACCACGGGCATGGCGGGCATGACCGCATCGCTGGCGAGATACGTCAGCAATTCGAACAGGGCCAGGGTAAGTGCGAACAGCAAGGCTCGCAGGGGCGTGATATGCAGCAATGGCTTCATGATGAAAAACAGCTGGAAACAGGAGGGATCAGCCTATATGCCAGAAATGACAGGATCAGGCTGTGAACAAGTGTAATGGAGAGAAAACGCATCGCGGGGCAAGCCCCACTCCACCGATCGTATGCGCGCTGACCACTTGCGCTGCATCGGTAGGAGCGGGCTTGCCCCGCGACAGTACGTCGTGCGGTGCAGCTTACTGCACAGCCGGCTCCTGCACCACGCGGATGACCCGCTGCGGGAAGGGAATGTCGATACCTTCGGCCTTGAGGCGATCGCGAGCATGCTCGTTGAGCATGAACATCACGTCCCAGTAATCGGCGGTCTTGACCCACACACGCAGGGACACGGTGATCGCACTGTCGCCCAAGGTGGAGATCACCGCCTGCGGGGCGGGATCCTGCAGGACCCGTGGATCCTTGGCCAGGTCCAGCAGGACATTGCGGGCTTTCTGCAGGTCGGCGTCATAATCGACGCCCACATCGAACACGACCTTGCGGGTGGGCTGGCGGTTGAAGTTGGTGACGATACCGTTGGACAAGCTGCCGTTGGGCATGATCACGGTCTTGTTGTCACCGGTGCGCAGCACGGTGTGGAAGATCTGGATACTGTCGACGGTGCCGCTCACGCCCTGGGCTTCGATCCAGTCGCCGATACGGAACGGGCGGAACAGCAAGATCAGCACGCCGCCCGCGAAGTTCGCCAGACTACCCTGCAGGGCCAGGCCGATGGCCAGGGCAGAACCACCGATGGCCGCCACGAACGAGGTGGTCTCGATGCCGATCATCGAAGCCACACTGATCGCCAGCAGAATCTTCAGCACGATATTGGCGATGGTACTGATGAAGCTTTGCAGCGCCGGATCAGGGTTGCGCATCCCAACCAGCTTGCCCAAGCGAGCGCTGAGCTTGTTGGTGACCCACCAACCAATGGCCAGGGTCACCAGCGCGAGCGCCACACGGCTGCCGTATTCCATGATCAAAGGGATCCAGGTCTGCGATTGGCGGACCAGCTGATCGACTTCAGCGTTCAAATCCATATTCATCTCCTGATGCCGGATGACACATACACGAAAAAACAGGCCGCGGAAATTCCGCGGCCTCAGGGCCTCATGGACATCAATACGCCATCAAGGTTCCTGCGATACCTGATCAGTCGCGGAAGTTGTTGAACTGCAGCGGCATGTCGAACTCCTTGGTGCGCAGCAGGGCGATGGCTTCCTGCAGGTCGTCACGCTTTTTCCCGGTGACGCGCACCTGCTCGCCCTGGATGGCGGCCTGGACCTTCAGCTTGCCGTCCTTGATGGTGGCAACGATCTTCTTGGCCAGATCCTTGTCGATGCCCTCGCGGAACTTGGCTTCCTGCTTCATTTCCTTACCCGAAGGGTAGGCGTCCTTGACTTCCAGGCACTTGACGTCGATCTTGCGCTTGACCAGTGCCAGGCGAAGGATCTCGATCATCGCCTCGAGCTGGAATTCCGCCTCGGCGGTCAGAAGCACGGTCTGCTCCTTGTCCTTGAACTCGAAGCTGCCCTTGCCCTTGAGGTCGTAGCGACGGTCCAGTTCCTTCACCGCGTTGTCCACGGCGTTGGTGACTTCGTGCTTGTCCAGTTCCGATACCACGTCGAACGAAGGCATGGTTGTTCTCCAAAAATAAAAGCGCGCTCGGTCGGATGGAGCGCGCCAGGTTTGACGGTTAAAATGCGGGCTCATTATAACGGGTTGCGAAACGCAGATGAGCAGCACCTGGCATATTCTCGGCGCCGGTAGCCTCGGCAGCCTCTGGGCCTGTCGCCTGGCCCGCGCGGGCAAGGCGGTCCGCCTGATCCTGCGTGACGAGCAGCGCCTGGCCGCGTACCAGGCCGCCGGCGGCCTGACCTTGCTGGAGCAGGACCTGACCAGCCACTACGCGATTCCCGCCGAAACCGACCAGGCCCACGCGCCTATCCACCGCCTACTGGTGGCCTGCAAGGCGTATGACGCCGCGCCTGCCATCGCCCGTCTGGCGCCTCGCCTGGCCGCGGGCGCCGAATTGGTGCTGCTGCAAAACGGCCTGGGCAGCCAGGATGAAGTGGCCGATCAGGTGCCTCACGCCCGGTGCATCTTCGCCTCCAGTACCGAAGGCGCCTTCCGCGAGGACGACTGGCGCGTACGCTTTGCCGGGCAAGGCTTCAACTGGCTGGGCGATCCCGTGAACCCGTCCGTGCCGCAATGGTTCGACGATCTGCACGATGCCGCCATCCCCGCCGAATGGACGGTGGATATCCTCACCCGCCTGTGGCGCAAACTGGCGCTCAATTGCGCAATCAACCCGCTGACTGTACTTCACGACTGCCACAACGGTGGTCTGCTGGCACACCTGGAGCAAGTCTCCACCCTGTGCGTCGAACTGGCCGATCTGCTGCGTCGTTGCGGCCAGCCAGAAGCCGCCGAGGGCCTGGATGAACAGGTGCAACGGGTGATTCTGGCCACCGCGGCCAACTACTCTTCCATGTACCAGGATGTTCGCCATGGCCGTCGCACCGAAGTGCACTACCTGCTTGGCCACGCCTGCCGGGCCGCTGCCCGCCATGGCCTGGAGCTGCCGCACCTGGAACAGTTGCACCAGCGCCTGGTCGATAACTTGAAGGCCCGTGGCCTGCCCAGCGACTGACGCTGGCCCTTCAACCGCACAGAGGACGCACCCTCGCCCATGACCTTGCGCCAACGCCTGGAAAATCTCCCGGTCGGGCAGAAACTGCTGGCGGCCCTGCTGGTACTGCTGGTCACCATCCTGCTGGTGGCCAACCTCACGTTCATCAGCGCCGCCTACTGGATCACCCAGGAAAGCATGGCGCCCCAAGCCCTGCAGACCATCGGCCGGCTGGTGTCCAACCCTCAGCTGTCGGCCCGCGCCGGCGACTCACCGCAAACGGCCACGGCACTGCTCAAGGAGCTCGACAGCTACACCCCGTTGCGTGCGGCGGCCTTGTACGGCAGTGACGGACGCATGCTGGCCCAACTGCAACACGGCGAGCCGCTGGCGCTGCCCAAACGCTTTCGCAACATCGATGGCTGGCGCCTGATGGAGTTTCGCAGCACCCAGCTGATCCGCCTGCCTCGCGACGGCGGCCCGCCAGCGCACCTGCTGCTGGTGGCCAGCAGCGAATTGCCCGTGGCCTTCTACACCGGCACTCTGACCGCCAGCCTGGCGATCCTGGTGTTCAGCATCCTGCTGTGGATGGTCATTGCCCGGCAAATCAAGCGCCTCATCACCCAACCGATCAACCAGCTGGAGGAGCTTAGCCGTCAGGTCACCCGCGAGGAGAGCTACGCCTTGCGCGCCCAGCGTGGCAACGACGACGAGATCGGCAGCCTGGCCGAGGCGTTCAATACCATGCTCTCGCGCATCGAGGCGCGCGAGCAGCAGCTCAAGCGCACGCGTGACGAGTTCCAGATGGCCTA
The DNA here is from genome assembly GCF_900102675.1 of Pseudomonas guariconensis. GTDB lineage: Bacteria > Pseudomonadota > Gammaproteobacteria > Pseudomonadales > Pseudomonadaceae > Aquipseudomonas > Aquipseudomonas guariconensis. Next base: position 50,042 of record NZ_FMYX01000006.1, on the reverse strand, counting down.
TGACCAAGCCCAGGGGTTGGCCGAGGAAACCCGCCATACCAACCGCAAGCTGGAGCTGGAAGTCCAGGTGCGCAGCAAGATCGAGAAAAAACTCACAGGCTTCCAGAACTACCTCAACAGCATCATCGACTCCATGCCCTCGGCCCTGATCGCCCTGGACGAGCAGCTCTACGTGACCCAATGGAACCACGAAGCGACCGTGCTCTCGGGCACGCCCCTGGATGAGGCGTTGAACCAGCCGATCTTCATTGCCTTCGAACCGCTCAAGCCGTTCCTCCCGCAGCTCAAGGAAAGCGTCGAGAAACACCGGGTGGCGAAAATCGAACGGGTCACCTGGCCCAAGGGCGAGGACCTGCGCCACTATGCCCTGACCTTCTACCCCTTGACCGGCGGCGGAGGCCGGGGGGTGGTGATTCGAATCGACGACATCACCCAGCGTCTGTCGCTCGAAGAGATGATGGTGCAATCGGAAAAAATGCTGTCGGTGGGGGGGCTGGCCGCCGGCATGGCCCATGAGATCAACAACCCGCTCGGGGCCATCCTGCACAACGTACAGAACATTCGCCGACGGCTATCGCCTGAACTGCCACGCAACCAGGAGCAGGCCGCGGAGCTGGACATCGACCTGGCGACCGTCAACCGCTACCTCGAAAGCCGCGACGTACCGCAGTTGCTCGACGGCATCCAGCAGGCCGGTGCACGGGCGGCGAAAATCGTTACCCACATGCTCAGCTTCAGCCGCCGCAGCAACCGACAACTGGTGCCCTGCGACTTGCCGGCCCTGATCGACCAGGCGGTGGAAATCGCGGGCAACGACTTCGACCTGACGGTCGGTTTCGACTTCAAAGGGCAAAACATCGTGCGCCAGTTCGACCCCGCATTGGGGCCGGTGCCCTGCACCGCCAACGAGCTGGAGCAAGTGCTGCTGAACCTGCTCAAGAATGCAGCCCAGGCCATCCATCAACGGCCACAACCAGCCGAACCTGGGCGTATCGTCCTGCGTACCCGGCTCAACCCGCCTTGGGCGGAAATCCAGGTCGAAGACAACGGCGTCGGGATGCCGGAGTCGGTGCGCAAACGCACCTTCGAACCATTCTTCACCACCAAGGAGATCGGCCAGGGCACAGGGCTTGGCCTGTCGGTTTCGTACTTCATCATCACCAACAACCACAAGGGGCAGATGGAGGTTCACTCCGCACCCGGCCAGGGCACCTGTTTCACCCTGCGCCTGCCCCTAGGTCAGCCGGCACCGATGGCGTCGGCCAACTCGGAGGCATGACATGGGCTATCGGCTGTCGAAGATCTACACCCGCACCGGCGACAAGGGCGAAACAGGCCTTGGCGACGGTCGCCGGGTACCCAAGGATCATCCGCGGATCGAGGCGATCGGCGAGGTGGACAGCCTCAACAGTCAACTGGGCGTGCTGCTCGCCGGGCTGCAGAGCGAAGGGCTGGAGGAGTTGATCGAGATTCTGGCGCCTTGTCAGCACCGGCTGTTCGACCTGGGCGGCGAATTGGCGATGCCCAGCTATCAAGCCTTGGACCAAGTCGAAGTAGAGCGGCTGGAAGCGGCCATCGATCGCTGGAACGAGGAGCTCGGCCCCCTGAAGAACTTCATCCTGCCCAGTGGTTCGGCGCTGGTGGCCCAGGCCCACGTGTGTCGAAGCCAGGCGCGCAGCGCAGAGCGTCGGTGCCAGCAGTTGAATGCCATCGAGCCGCTGGATGGGGTGGGCTTGGCGTACATCAACCGGCTGTCCGATCTGTTGTTCGTCGCAGCGCGGATCATCGGGCGTCGCCAAGGGGTCGCAGAGGTGCTGTGGCAGGCTGCGGCCAAACCGCAGGCCTGATATCGCAGCTAAACCCGCTCATACAGGGAAGGTGTTGACCTTGTACGAGCGGGTTTACCGGCCAATGACCGAGATCAGGACTGCGGCCAGAACGCCCGGATACCTGCCACGCCCTGGGCACCAGCTTCCCAGGCACGCTCACGCTCCCCGGCGCCAACCCCTCCCAGCAGGAACACCGGATGATTGATCCCCTGGATCAACCGCCCAGCCTCCTCCCAACCCAACGGGGTAGCCTCTGGATGAGTCTGGGTCGCCTGCACAGGCGACAAGGTGACGAAATCCACTCCCATCTGCTCGGCCAAGGCCAGCTCTTCAGCGTTGTGGCACGAAGCCGCCAACCAGCGCGTCTTCGGGAACGGTCGCCCATTGGCGGCGTACTTGCGCAGTTGTGCGGACGTCAGGTGCCAACCCGCCGACGGGAAGTCGCCCAGCCATTCCAGCGGTCCCTTGAGCATCAGCTGGGCCTTGCCGGCACACAGCCCGACCGCATCCACTGCCACATCACGGTATTTGGGATCGTACATGTCCGGCGCACGCAGCTGGATCAGACGGATGCCGCCTGCGATGGCCTTCTGGATGCCGCGCAGCAATTCGGGCGCCTCCAGGCCATCGGGGGTGATCAAGTACTGGTCCGGCAGTCGCGCGGCAGCAACGATCGGCTTGTTGGCCTCAGGGAACTCGTAGTGCCCCAAGTCCCGTGGCGCTACCCAAGCCAGGGGCTGGCCCTCGGCGCCATGGGGTTCGCCGGTGAAGGCGTCCACCTCACGGACATCCAGCAGCACCTGTTTGTCCGGGTAGTCGTGGCTGACCTTGATAAGTGGTCGCGAGCCCGTCACCTCGATACCCAGCTCTTCGCGCAACTCACGCGCCAGCGCCATCTCGACGGCCTCACCCTCTTCCACCTTGCCGCCAGGGAACTCCCACAGGCCGCCCTGGTGCTGGGTATCGGCGCGTCGGGCAATCAGGATGCGCCCGTCTGCGCCACGAATGACCGCCGCAACAACATGAATCCGTTTCACCCTTCTCGCTCCGCCAGACCTGCCTTCTGCCAGGCCTGGAAGGCCGGCCATTGATAAATGGTTTCAATGTAAGCGGCCGCTTCGGCCGGAACTTCGACGCGGTAGGTGCGCAGACGCACCGCCACCGGCGCGAAGAACGCATCGGCCAGGCTCGGCTTGCCGAACAGGAACGGCCCAGTCTCCTTGGCCGCCAGTCGGCACTCAGACCACAGGGCAACGATTCGGTCGATATCGACTTGCACGTCCAGCGGCATGTTCACCAACGCTTCATCGCGAGACAGATCGAACGGCATCGTGCTGCGCAGCGCCATGAAACCACTGTGCATCTGCGCACACGCTGAACGCGCCTGGGCACGGGCAGCGATGTCCGCCGGCCACAGTTGGGCCTCGGGATGACGTTCGGCAAGGTATTCGGCAATGGCCAAGGAGTCGGCGATGACGCCGTGCTCGGTCTTGAGCAGCGGCACCTTGCCGGTAGCGGAGAATTCGAGGATACGTTTGCGGGTATCGGGCTGGTTCAGGGTGATCAGCGTCTCTTCATACGGCACGCCAGCCAGCTCAAGGGCCAGGGCACCGCGTAGCGACCAGGATGAGTACAGCTTGTCGCCGATGATCAGGTGATAGCTCATGGTTCGGCTCCATTGGATCAGAATACTAGGGACTGCTGTGCAGCGCTTCGCGGGCGAACCCGCTCCCACAACGTTTGCATATGCTGCATGGGAGCGGATTTACCCGCGAAGAGGCCATCAGGTGCGGTATTCGGCGTTGATCTTCACATATTCGTGGGACAGGTCGGTCGTCCAGATGGTTTCGCTGCATTGGCCACGACCAAGCTCGATGCGAATGGTGATTTCTTCCTGGGCCATCACCTTGGCGCCCTGATCCTCGGTGTAGCTCGGGCTGCGGCCGCCCTTGCTGGCGATGCACACATCATCGAGGAACACGTCGATCAGGCTGACATCCAGCGCGGGCACGCCGGCACGGCCGACGGCGGCGAGGATGCGGCCCCAGTTGGGGTCGGAGGCGAACAGCGCGGTCTTGATCAGCGGCGAGTGGGCTACGGCGTAGCCGACGTCCAGGCACTCCTGGTGATTGCCACCACCGTTGACCTGAACGGTAACGAACTTGGTCGCGCCTTCACCGTCGCGAACGATGGCCTGGGCAACTTCCATGCACACCTCGAAGACAGCCTTTTTCAGGGCCTCGAACAGCGCACCGCTGGCCTGGGTGACTTCCGGCAGATCGGCCTTGCCGGTCGCGATCAACATGCAGCAGTCGTTGGTCGAGGTATCGCCGTCGATGGTGATGCGGTTGAACGACTTGTTGGCGCCATCGAGCAGAAGGTCCTTGAGCACCGCAGGAGCCACCTTGGCATCGGTGGCGATGTAGCCGAGCATGGTGGCCATGTTCGGACGGATCATCCCGGCGCCCTTGCTGATGCCGGTCACGGTGACAGTCACGCCGTCGTGCTGGAACTGGCGGCTGGCCCCCTTGGGCAGGGTGTCGGTGGTCATGATGCCGGTGGCGGCCTCGGCCCAGTTGTTTTCCGACAGGTCATCCAGGGCAGCTTGCAGCGCGCCCTCGATCTTCTCGACCGGCAGCGGCTCGCCGATCACGCCAGTGGAAAACGGCAGCACAGCGCTGGCCTCCACGCCCGCCAGTTCCGCCAGCTTGGCACAGGTGCGCTCGGCAGCGGCCAGGCCCGGTGCGCCGGTACCTGCGTTGGCGTTGCCAGTGTTGGTCAGCAGGTAGCGCACGGTGCCCTGCACGCGCTGCTTGGACAGGATCACAGGCGCTGCGCAGAAGGCGTTGAGGGTAAACACACCGGCGACGCTGGACCCTTCGGCGCAACGCATCACCACCACGTCCTTGCGCCCAGGGCGCTTGATACCCGCCGAGGCGATGCCGAGTTCGAAACCGGGAACCGGGTGCAGGGTGGGCAAAGGACCAAGACCAACAGCCATGTAAGCGCTCCTAGAGAAACCAAAGGGGATGTGGCGATGCCGCACGATCTTAATAGCGGCCAACGCGCGGATGGAAGAGCGGGACCGCTATGCGGCCCTTTTGCGACACAAGGCCGCTATCACAAGGTTGCAGCGTTTTGGAGTCACGCGCTGCACCTGTGGTAGCGGCCTTGTGTCGCGGTGGGCTGCAAAGCAGCCCTAATCAACAGTCAGCGCCAGGGCTATCCGATCACTCGATCTGGCCGTGGCAGTGCTTGAACTTCTTGCCCGAACCGCACCAGCACGGCTCGTTGCGACCCAGCTTCTGCTCGTTGCGTACCGGCGCGGCAGCCACAGCCACCTCGGCGCCTTCCTCGGCGAGCTGCTGCTCGCTTTCCAGGCCAGGGGCAGCAGCATGCTGGAACTGCATGCGCTGAGCCAGTTCCTCGGCTTCGCGGCGCAGACGGGCCTCTTCTTCGGCCGGATCCTCGCGGCGAACCTGGACGTGGGAAAGCACGCGGATGGTATCGCGCTTGATCGACTCCAGCAGTTCCTGGAACAGGGTGAAGGATTCGCGCTTGTACTCTTGCTTCGGGTTCTTCTGCGCATAACCGCGCAGGTGGATACCGTGGCGCAGGTGGTCCATGGTCGACAGGTGGTCTTTCCACAGATCGTCCAGCACGCGCAGCAGGATCTGCTTCTCGAAGGTGCGCAGGGCCTCGATGCCAGCCTGGTCTTCCTTCTCGTTATAGGCAGTGGTGATTTCGTGGAGCAGCTTCTCGCGCAGGGTCTCTTCGTAGAGGCGCTCGTCCTCGTCGAGCCACTGCTGGATCGGCAGCTTGATGGCGAAATCACTGGCCAGCGCGGCCTCCAGGCCTGCCACGTCCCACTGCTCAGGCAGCGATTGCGGCGGGATGTGCTGGCTGATGGTGGCATCGAGCACTTCCTGGCGGAACTCGGCGATGGTGTCACCGATGTTCTCGGCGGCCAGCAAGCTGTTGCGCATGTGGTAGATCACCTTGCGCTGTTCGTTGGCCACATCGTCGTATTCGAGCAACTGCTTGCGGATGTCGAAGTTGCGACCCTCGACCTTGCGCTGGGCCTTCTCGATGGCATTGGTGACCATGCGGTGTTCGATGGCCTCGCCGGACTGCATGCCCAGCGCCTTCATGAAGTTCTTCACGCGGTCGGAGGCAAAGATACGCATCAGACTGTCTTCAAGAGACAGGTAGAAGCGGCTCGAGCCTGGGTCGCCCTGACGACCGGCACGACCACGCAGCTGGTTGTCGATACGGCGGGACTCGTGACGCTCGGACGCGATCACGTGCAGGCCACCGGCCTCGATCACCTGCTGATGACGCTTCTGCCAGTCGGCCTTGATCTGGGCGATCTGCTCGGCGCTCGGGTTCTCAAGGGCGGCGACTTCTGCCTCCCAGTTGCCGCCCAGCAGAATGTCGGTACCACGGCCGGCCATGTTGGTGGCGATGGTCAGCGCACCTGGCGCACCGGCCTGGGCGATGATCTCGGCTTCTTTTTCGTGGTACTTGGCGTTGAGCACCTTATGGTCGATACCTTCTTTTTTCAGAAGGTTGGACATGTGCTCGGAGGTCTCGATGGTGGCGGTACCGACCAGCACCGGACGTCCCTGCTTCATGCTTTCCTTGATGTCGGCGATGATCGCCGCGTACTTCTCGTCGGCAGTCAGGTACACCAGGTCGTTGAAGTCCTTGCGCGCCAACGGCTTGTTCGGCGGAATGACCATCACGTTGAGGTTGTAGATCTGGGCGAACTCGAAGGCCTCGGTGTCAGCGGTGCCGGTCATACCGGACAGCTTGGTGTAGAGGCGGAAGTAGTTCTGGAAGGTGGTCGAAGCCAGGGTCTGGCTCTCGGCCTGGATGTTCAGGTTTTCCTTCGCTTCGATGGCCTGGTGCAGGCCTTCGGAGAGACGGCGGCCCGGCATGGTACGACCGGTGTGCTCGTCGATCAGCAGGACCTGGCCGTCCTGGACGATGTACTCGACGTTGCGATGGAACAGTTTGTGGGCGCGCAGACCGGCATAGACGTGGGTCAGCAGGCCCAGGTTGTGCGCCGAGTAGAGGCTCTCGCCCTCGGCCAGCAGGCCGGCCTGGGTCAGCATCTCCTCGATGAACTGGTGACCGGCTTCGTTGAGCTCCACCTGACGGCTCTTTTCGTCGATGGTGAAGTGGCCTTCCTGGGTGACCTGGCCTTCGACTTCCTCGATGTGCTGCTTCAGGCGCGGGATCAGGCGGTTGATCTCGATGTACAGCTTGGAGCTGTCCTCGGCCTGGCCGGAGATGATCAGCGGCGTACGGGCTTCGTCGATGAGGATCGAGTCGACTTCGTCGATCACGGCGAAGTTCAGCTCACGCTGGAACTTCTCTTCCAGGCTGAACGCCATGTTGTCGCGCAGGTAATCGAAACCGAATTCGTTGTTGGTGCCGTAGGTGATGTCCGCGGCGTAGGCAGCGCGCTTTTCTTCCGGCGGCTGGAAAGCCGACACGATGCCCACGGACAGACCGAGGAACTCGTACAGCGGGCGCATCCAGTTGGCATCGCGGCGGGCGAGGTAGTCGTTGACGGTCACCACGTGCACGCCCTTGCCGGACAGCGCGTTGAGATAGACCGCCAGGGTACCGACCAAGGTCTTGCCTTCACCGGTACGCATTTCTGCGATCATGCCTTCGTGCAGGGTCATACCGCCGATCAGCTGCACGTCGAAGTGACGCATGCCCATGACACGCTTGCCGGCCTCGCGGGCCACGGCGAAGGCTTCCGGCAGCAGTTGGTCGAGGGTCTCGCCTTTGGCCAGGCGCTCCTTGAACTCTGCGGTCTTGCTCCGCAGCTGCTCGTCGGAGAGGGCCACCATCTTCTCTTCGAAGGCATTGACGATGTTCACCGTCTTGAGCATGCGTTTGACTTCACGCTCGTTCTTGCTTCCAAAAAGTTTTTTTAACAAAGGCGCAAACATATCGGCAGGATCTTCCACACGTAGGGATGGAGGGCGGCCCCATGAGTCGCCCGTGCAGCCCTGAGGCCGCATGCGAACGAGCATTCTACCCGGAAACGATGGTGAGGAAAGTGGTGGATTTCCACGATGCTGGCACAGCGCTTTGGCGGGGGCCCTCCTAACATAAGGCCTTTTCGAACAAGTTCAAGGTGCTGGAAGATGAAACGTCTCAGGGACATTTCCCAAAGAGATCATGGGGTTGCCGCCCTTGCAGGTCAGCCTGCCCTCTCAATTGAGCTATAAAACCGCCACAGCGGGAGTGTCCTGCGGTCAGTCCAGCGCCATGGCTTCTGTTAAGATGGCCAATCTGTAACCACCTGCGTACCCCCATGGCCTACAAGCCCTCCCCCGCCCAGCCTCCGGCCGCGCTGTTGCGTCAGGCCAGGCCACTGCGCCTGCTGCTCAACCAGGCCGAGCGCTTGGCCCATTTGCAGCGTCTGCTGGAAAGCCAGCTGCAACCGGCCGCTCGCGAGCATTGCCATGTGGCGTCCTGGCGAGATGGCACCTTGCTGCTGGTGGTGACGGACGGTCACTGGGCTACGCGTCTGCGCTATCAGCAGAAGCGCCTGCAACGCCAGCTTCAGGCACTGGAGGCATTCGGCAATTTGCAGCGCATCTTGTTCAAGGTGCAACCCCCGCTGGTGCCGGCCAAACGGGATGGCCAAGGTGTGGAGCTGTCCTGCAAGGCCGCCGAGAGTATCCGCGATTCGGCCGAGGGCATCGCCGACCCCAAGCTGCGGGCAGCCCTGGAACGGCTGGCAGCGCATGCCCAAGGCAAGGAAAAGGGCTGAAAACGCCCCATAAAAAAGGCCACCCGAAGGTGGCCTCAATGAACTAGAGAGTGTTCGAACTTACACGGCCGCAACAGGGCGCATGTAGGAGATCGGTGCCGTGCTGGCATCTTCGAAAGTGACCACTTCCCAGGCGTCCTTCTCAGCGATGAGCTTGCGCAGCAACTGGTTGTTCAGCGCGTGTCCGGACTTGTAGCCCTTGAACTCGCCGATCAGGCTGTTGCCCAGCAGGTAGAGATCGCCGATGGCATCGAGGATCTTGTGCTTGACGAATTCGTCTTCGTAACGAAGGCCGTCTTCGTTGAGCACGCCGTCCTCATCGACCACGATGGCGTTTTCCACACTGCCGCCCAACGCAAGGTTGTGCTTGCGCAGGTACTCGATGTCACGCATGAAACCGAAGGTACGGGCGCGGCTGACTTCCTTCACGAACGACGTGCTGGAGAAGTCGACACTGGCGCTCTGGGTCCGGTTGCGCAGTACCGGATGATCGAAGTCGATCTCAAAGCTCACCTTGAACCCGTCGAAAGGCAGGAAGGTGGCGCGTTTGTCGCCCTCCTCCACCGTCACTTCGCGCAGGATGCGGATGAACTTCTTGGCGGCGTCCTGTTCTTCCAGGCCGGCGGATTGAATCAGGAATACGAAGGGGCCCGCGCTGCCATCCATGATCGGTACTTCCGAGGCGGAGAGCTCGACGTAGGCGTTATCGATGCCCAGGCCCGCCATGGCGGAGAGCAGGTGCTCGACCGTATCGACCTTTACGTCACCGTTGACCAGCGTCGTCGACATGGTTGTCTCGCCGACGTTGGCCGCACGGGCCGGGATCTCGACGACGGGGTCGAGGTCGGCACGGCGGAAGACGATGCCGGTGTCCACAGGCGCTGGCTTGAGGGTCAGGTAGACCTTCTCCCCGGAGTGCAGGCCGACACCTGTGGCACGGATGGTATTCTTCAGGGTGCGTTGTCTAATCATGGCTTTGGCCGCTTCAGCGCAAATTGCGAACAGGTATCAACAAAGGCTGGGGATGATAACAGACCCGGCCTTTGCTGAACACCAATCACCCCTATACCCCTGATAAATTCCATTAATCGGCCTGGCGACGCAGGAACGCCGGGATGTCGAGGTAGTCCAGATCATCCTGTGGGTTGAGTTTAGCCGCTGCTGCGGCACCTCCGTGGGCCTGGTTGCGCATCACGGTCGGACGCTCCAGGTCGCGGTAATTGACGGCAGGCTGCTCCTGACGCACCGGTGCAGGGTTGGACGCCTCGTAGGCGGCGGCCGCGCTCTGCAGAGTGTTGTCGACGACTTTGACCGGTTTCTCGATACGTGCGCCCAGACCAGTGGCAACCACGGTCACGTGCAGCTCGTCGCGCATATCCGGATCGATCACGGTGCCGACCTTGACCATGGCATGGTCGGAGGCGAAGGCTTCGATGATGCTACCGACGTCGGAGTACTCGCCCAGGGATAGGTCCGGACCTGCGGTGATGTTCACCAGGATGCCGCGGGCGCCCTGCAGGTTGACGTCTTCGAGCAGCGGGTTGCGGATCGCCGCCTCGGTGGCTTCGCGGGCACGGTTCGGACCGCTGGCGCAGCCGGTACCCATCATCGCCATGCCCATCTCACCCATTACGGTGCGCACGTCGGCGAAGTCGACGTTGATCATGCCCGGACGCTTGATGATGTCGGAGATACCACGCACGGCGCCAGCCAGTACGTCATCGGCCTTGGCGAAGGCCGACAGCAGGCTTGCATCCTTGCCCAGGATGGTCAGCAGCTTCTCGTTGGGGATGGTGATCAACGAGTCGACGCTTTCGGCCAGCATGCGGATGCCCTCGTCGGCGATCTGCATGCGCTTGCGACCTTCGAACGGGAACGGACGGGTCACCACCGCAACGGTGAGGATGCCCATTTCCTTGGCCACTTCGGCGATGATCGGCGCAGCACCGGTACCGGTACCGCCGCCCATGCCAGTGGTGATGAAGACCATGTTGGTGCCCTGCAGCACCTCAGCGATACGCTCACGGTCTTCCAGCGCGGCCTGACGGCCGACTTCCGGATTGGCACCAGCACCCAGGCCCTTGGTGACACCGGTACCCAGCTGCAGGATGGTGCGCGCGCCGATGTTCTTCAGCGCCTGGGCATCGGTGTTGGCGCAGATGAACTCGACGCCTTCGATGTTGCTTTTGACCATGTGGTTGACGGCGTTGCCACCACCACCACCGACACCGATCACTTTGATGACCGGACTTTGCGGGACGTTGTCTACGAGCTCGAACATTTTCCCTCTCCTTAACTGTTCTCTAGTTTTTGCGCCTACCACTACTGCTTTGAAACTTAGAAGTTGCCCTGGACCCAACGCTTGAATCGTTCAAGCACCGGAGCCTTCGGTTCATCGCCATAGCTGTTGTTGCTGCTGTTGCCGGTCAGGGGCAGGTCCTCGGTCTGCTTTTGCAGGCCGTAGGTGAGCAAGCCCACGCCGGTGGAATAGATCGGGTTGCGCACGACATCGCTGAGCCCCCGAACGCTGTGCGGTACGCCAAGGCGCACCGGCATGTGGAAGATTTCCTCGGCCAGTTCCACAGCGCCTTCCATCTTGGAGGTGCCGCCGGTCAGGACGATGCCGGCCGGCACCAGATCCTCGTAGCCGCTGCGACGCAGCTCGGCCTGGATCAAGGTGAAGAGCTCGTCGTAACGGGGCTCCACCACCTCGGCCAAGGCCTGGCGCGACAGCTCGCGCGGTGGGCGGTCGCCCACGCTCGGCACCTTGATGGTCTCGCCAGCGCCGGCCAGCTTGGCCAAGGCACAGGCGTAGCGGATCTTGATTTCCTCGGCGTACTGGGTCGGGGTCCGCAGGGCCATGGCGATATCGTTGGTCACCTGGTCGCCCGCGATCGGGATCACCGCGGTGTGGCGGATGGCACCCTCGGTGAAGATGGCGATGTCGGTGGTACCACCACCGATGTCCACCAGGCACACGCCCAGTTCCTTCTCGTCATCGGTCAGCACCGAATAGGCCGACGCCAGTTGTTCGAGGATGATGTCGTCGATTTCCAGACCACAGCGGCGCACGCACTTTTCGATGTTCTGGGCGGCGTTGACTGCGCAGGTGACCACGTGGACCTTGGCTTCCAGACGCACACCGGACATGCCCAGAGGCTCGCGCACGCCTTCCTGGTTGTCGATCACGTAGTCCTGCGGCAGGGTGTGCAGCACCCGCTGGTCTGCCGGGATGGCCACGGCCTGGGCGGCGTCCAGTACGCGCTCGAGGTCAGCGGTGCTGACTTCGCGATCGCGAATCGCGACGATGCCGTGGGAGTTGAGGCTGCGAATGTGATTACCGGCGACGCCGACGAACGCCGAGTGAATACGGCAGCCGGCCATCAGCTGCGCCTCTTCCACCGCGCGCTGGATCGACTGCACGGTGGACTCGATGTTCACCACCACGCCTTTCTTCAGGCCGCGGGAGGGATGGGTACCGATGCCCACGATTTCCAGTGTGCCGTCAGCGGCCACCTCACCCACCAGCGCCACCACCTTGGAGGTGCCGATGTCCAGCCCGACGATCATTTTGCCGCTATGCGCGTTTGCCATGGTCCTGCCTCTCTCTAATTCTTCGCAACGGCGGGTTGGGCCGTCGTCGGTGCAATCGGTTCCCGCCAGCCAACGGCAAGCCCGTTGGCGTACCGCAGATCAACGCGGGCGATGTTGGTGATCTGCTCTTTGAGTGTCTTGTCGTAAATGGCAATGAAACGGCGCATCTTCTCCACCAGATGGTCGCGCCCCAGCAGCAGCTCGATCCCAGGCCCGGCGCTACCCGCGCCGGTGGTGAGGAACCAACTGCCTCGCTCGCGCAGCTCCAGGCGAGCGATGGAAAAGCCCAGGGGGCGCAGCATCTGGCTCAATACCTGATACTGCTGCATGACTTGTTGCTGAGCGCGCTGCGGCCCGAACAGCTGCGGCAGGTGCTCGTAGTTGGCCAGTTCGCGCGGGGTGAAGGCCTGGCCTTGGTTGTTGAGCAAGGCTTCGTCGCCCCAGCGCGCCACCGGCAACTGTTCTTCCAGGCGGATCACCACCTCGTCCGGCCATACCCGGCGGACTTCGGCATGGGCGATCCATGGCATCTGTTCGAGCTCCAGGCGCATCGCCGTCAGGTCGACACTGAAGAAGCTTGCGGCCACGTACGGCGCGATCCGCTGCTGCACTGCCTGCTGGCTGATGTAGCTCAGGTCGCCCTGCACGGCGATCTTGGTGATCGGCCGGTCGGCATACGGCATCAGGCGCACGGCGCCTTCATAGGCCCCGAAGCCTGCAGCGACCAGCAACACCGGCCACAGCAAGCGTTTGAGGCCGCCCAGGCTGGGCCGCGGCAGGCGCGCCGATACGGGCTCGTCGGCCACCAGTCGGCTGGCACCACGCGGCACCGGCTTGCTACGGCCGGTAACGGGTTGCTGCTGACGTATCATCGCGCCGTGCATGGCTCTTAACCTCGCGTCGCTACGCTTTCGGCCAGGATCGCCAGCACCAGTTGCTGGAAGTCCAGACCGGCCGCGCGGGCCGCCATCGGCACCAGGCTATGGTCGGTCATGCCGGGTGCGGTGTTGACTTCGAGCAGCCAGAACCGGCCCTGCTCGTCCTGCATCACGTCCAGACGCCCCCAGCCTTCGATGCCAATGGCATCGCAGGCGCGTGCGGTCAGTTCGATCAGTTCCTGTTCCTTGGCGTTGTCCAGGCCGCACGGGATGCGGTATTGGGTATCGTTGGCCAGGTACTTGGCGTCGTAGTCGTAGAACACGTGCGGCGTGCCCAAGGCAATCGGAGGCAGCACCTGACCGCGCAGCACAGCCACGGTGAACTCCGGACCATGGATCCACTGCTCGACCAGCACCTGGGAGTCGTAGCGGGCGGCATCGCGCCAGGCAGCGACCAGCTCCTGCTCGTTGTTCACCTTGGCCATGCCGATACTGGAACCTTCATGGGCCGGTTTGACGATCAACGGGAAGCCCAGTTCCTTACCGGCCTCGACACAATCGTGCTCGCTGCCCAGCACGGCATGGCGCGGGGTCGGAATGCCCAGGCTCTGCCAGACCTGCTTGGTGCGCAGTTTGTCCATCGCCAGCGCAGACGCCAGGATGCCGCTGCCGGTGTAGGGAATGTCCAGGCACTCCAGCAGGCCCTGCATGCTGCCATCTTCTCCCCCACGGCCATGGAGAATGATGAAGGCGCGGTCGATCTTCTCGCTCTGCAGGCGTGCGAGCAGGTCATCGCCCACATCGATGCCGACCACGTCGACACCGGCGCTGGTCAGCGCTTCGAGCACCGCCTTGCCGGACTTGAGCGACACCTCGCGCTCGGCGCTCTTGCCGCCGTACAGCACAGCGACGCGACCGAAGGCTTTTACGTCCAGGGTCGAGTGCAATTTGTCGTAGGCGCTGCTCATTTCGACTTCTCCTGGCTGGCGACGGCGCCAGCGAACAGCGGGCTCTTGATCAGTTGCGGGGCCAGGCCGCCGATGTCACCGGCGCCTTGGCACAGCAGGATGTCGCCGGCGCGCAGCAATGGCTTGACCAGCGGCGCAAGATCGACACCCCGTTCGATGTAGATCGGGTCCAGTTGGCCGCGCTGACGGATGCTGTGGCACAGCTGGCGACTGTCGGCCCCCGGGATCGGCTCCTCGCCGGCCGGGTAGACCTCCATCAGCAGCAATACGTTGGCGTCGGCCAGTACCTGTACAAAGTCGTCGTACAGGTCGCGGGTGCGGCTGTAGCGGTGCGGCTGATAGACCATCACCAGACGCCGGCTCGGCCAACCGCCACGCACGGCCTTGATTACCGCGGCCACTTCGGTCGGGTGGTGTCCGTAGTCGTCGACCAGCATCACGCTGCCGCCTTCGACCGGCAGCTCGCCGTACACCTGGAAACGCCGGCCCACGCCCTGGAAGCCGGACAGGCCCTGGACGATGGCGTCGTCGCTGATGCCTTCGTCGGTGGCGATGGCAATGGTGGCCAGGGCATTGAGCACGTTGTGGTTGCCCGGCATGTTGACCGAAACCTCCAACGGCTCGCAGTCGCGGCGCAACACGGTGAAGTGGGTCTGCATGCCTTCCTGGCGAACGTTGATGGCGCGCACGTCAGCTTCTTCGCTGAAGCCGTAGGTGACGGTCGGACGCTTGACCTGTGGCAGGATCTCGCGCACCACCGGATCGTCCAGGCACATCACGGCCAGACCGTAGAACGGCAGGTTGTGCAGGAACTCGACGAAGGTTTTCTTCAGTTTGTTGAAGTCGCCTTCGTAGGTGGCCATGTGGTCGGCATCGATGTTGGTGACGACCGCGACCATCGGTTGCAGGTGCAGGAAGCTGGCGTCGCTCTCATCGGCCTCGGCGATCAGGTAGCGGCTGGTGCCGAGCTGGGCGTTGGTGCCGGCTGCGGTCAGGCGCCCACCGATGACGAAGGTCGGATCCAGGCCGCCGGCGGCGAACACCGATGCCAGCAGGCTGGTGGTGGTGGTCTTGCCATGGGTACCGGCCACGGCGATGCCATGACGGTAGCGCATCAGCTCGGCGAGCATTTCGGCGCGCGGCACCACAGGAATGCGCCGCTCGAGGGCGGTGGCGACTTCCGGGTTGGCCGGATTGATGGCGCTGGACACCACCAGTACATCAGCGTTGGCGGCGTTCTCGGCACGGTGGCCGACGAAAATCTCGGCGCCGAACGACTCCAGGCGCTCGGTGACCGGGGACGCTTTGAGGTCCGAACCGGACACCTGGTAGCCCAGGTTCAGCAGCACTTCGGCGATGCCGCACATGCCCACGCCGCCGACACCGACGAAGTGGATGCGATGGATGCGGCCCATTTTCGGCTGGGGCATGGCTTTCTGGCTCTCAACCATGGGCCACCTCCAGGCAGATATCGACCACGGTGCTGGTTGCGGCAGGTTTGGCCAGGCGCCGTGCGGTGCTGGCCATGGTGTTGAGTTTCTCGGGTTGCATCAGCACCTCGTTCAGGCGTTCAGCGAGCTGCGCTGCGCCAGTTGTCGCTTGTGGCATCAGGAAGGCAGCGCCTTCACGAGCCAGGTATTGGGCGTTGTGGGTCTGGTGGTCGTCGATGGCGTGGGGCAAAGGCACCAGCACCGAGGGCAGGCCTGCCGCAGCCAGTTCGCTGACGGTCAGGGCACCCGCCCGGCATACCACCATGTCAGCCCAGCCATAGGCATGGGCCATGTCCTTGATGAAGGGCTCTACCTGAGCCTCGACCCCCGCCTCGCGATAACGCTCGGCGGTGATCGGCGCGTGTTGCTTGCCGGCCTGATGGAACACCTCGGGGCGCAGGCTCGCAGGCACTTCCGACAGGGCCTTAGGCAGCAATTTGTTCAATGGTTCCGCACCCAGGCTGCCACCGAGCACCAACAGGCGTGCGCGGCGCTCGGCCAACGGGGCGCGTGGTGCCTCCAGGAACAGCTCCGGGCGCACCGGATTGCCGGTAGTGCGGCGCTTGCCGCTGGCCTGGAACGTGTCCGGGAAAGCTTCGCAGACTCGCGCCGACAGCGGCACCAGCAGCCGATTGGCGGTACCGGCGCGGGCGTTCTGCTCATGGATGACCAGCGGCACACCACAAAGCCGCGCGGCAACACCGCCTGGGCCGGTCACGTAGCCGCCAAAGCCCAGCACGCAGACCGGCTTGAGCTGACGGATGATACGTCGCGCCTGGAGCACCGCCTTGACCAGCGTGAACGGCGCCTTGAGCAGCGAAAGCTTGCCTTTGCCGCGCAGGCCGCTGACCTGGATCAGGTGCAGGGGCAGACCTGCCTGGGGCACGAGTTCGTTCTCGATACCGCGCGGAGTACCCAGCCAATGCACGCTGTAGCCACGGGCCTGGAATTCACGGGCGCAGGCCAGGGCCGGGAAGACGTGCCCCCCGGTGCCACCGGCCATGATCAGAACGTTTTTGCCGTCAGCGGCCATGGTAGGTCTCCTCGGCAAAATCGCTTTCCTTGAACTCGTGCTCCTCGCTGCCCAGGTGCGTGCGGCTTTCCCACTCGATGCGCAGCAGCAATCCCACGCAGGCACAGCAGATCACCAGCGAACTGCCGCCGTAGCTGAGGAACGGCAGGGTCAGGCCTTTGGTCGGTAGCAGGCCGACGTTCACGCCGATGTTGATCAGGAACTGGCCGATCCACAGGAACGCCAGGCCGAACGCCATGTAGGCGGCAAAGAACTGCTTGGCCTTTTCCGCCCACAGGCCAATGTACAGGGCCCGCACGGTGACGAAGACGAACAGCGCCACGGTGCACAGCGAGCCGACCACGCCCAGTTCCTCGGCCAGGACCGAGAACACGAAGTCGGTGTGCGCTTCAGGCAGGTAGAACTGCTTCTGCACGCTGTTGCCCAGGCCCACGCCCAGCCATTCGCCACGCCCGAAGGCAATCAGTGCCTGGGTCAGCTGGTAGCCGGAGCCGAACTGGTCGGCCCAGGGGTCGGTGAAGGTGATCAGACGCGCCATCCGGTAGGGCTGGGCCTGGACCAGAATGAACACCGCCACCACCGCCAGCACCACCATCAAGCTGAAGCGGAACAACCCCACCCCGCCGAGGAACAACATGGCTGCGGCTGCGCCCATCATCACGACGGTGGCGCCGAAGTCCGGTTCCATCAGCAGCAGGCCGGCCATGGGCAGCAGGACGATGAAGGGTTTGAAGAAGCCCATCCAGCTCTCACGGACTTCCTGCTGGCGGCGTACCAGGTAGCCGGCCAGGTAGATGACCACGAAAACCTTGGCAATCTCGGAGGGCTGGACGTTGAAGAAGCTGAAGCCGATCCAGCGCATGGAACCGTTCACTTCCCGGCCAATGCCTGGCACCAATACCAGGAACAGCAAGCCAAAGGCACCGACCAGCATCATGAAGCCCATGCGCTGCCAGGTGGCGATCGGCACCATCATGGTCGCGCCACAGGCGACCAGGCCCAGGGCCACGTACACCAGATGGCGGAACATGTGATACAGCGGGTTGCCCGACTGCACTGCGGCCACTTCCGAGGAGGCCGAGGTGATCATCACCAGGCCCAGGCCCAGCAGCGCCAGACAACCGGCGAGGAAGGCGAAGTCCAGGTCGATGCCGCGGCCGCTGATCAGCGGCGATGGATAAGGCTTGAGGATGCCGAAGATCATGCCAGCCCCTCCGCTGCCCGGGCGAACAGACGTCCGCGCTCTTCGAAGTTCTTGAACATGTCGAGGCTGGCGCAGGCCGGCGACAAGAGCACGGCATCGCCTGGCTCGGCCAGCTCGGCGCATTGCTGCACGGCTTCATCCAGGGTCTTGACCCGAACCTGGTGCACGCCCTCGCCCAGCGACTGGGCCAAGCGCTCGGCATCCCGCCCCAGCAGGACCACGGCGCGGCAGAAACGCGCCACCGGCTCACGCAATGCCGAGAAGTCCGCTCCCTTACCGTCGCCACCGGCGATGAGCACCAGTTTGCCGTCGATATCCGCTCCCAGACCTTCGATCGCCGCCAGGGCAGCACCGACGTTGGTGGCCTTGGAGTCGTCGTACCAGTTGACACCGTTGCGCTCACGCACCCATTGGCAACGGTGGGCGAGCCCGGTGAACTCACGCAGCGCTTCGAGCATCGGCGCGAACGGCAGGCCCACGGCATGACCCAGGGCCAGGGCGGCCAGGGCGTTGCTCTGATTGTGGGCACCGCGGATCTTCAGTTCACGCACCGGCATGAGGGTCTGGAATTCGAAGGCCAGGTACTTCTCGCCGTCCACTTCACGCAGGCCGAAAGCCTTGAAGTCTGGAACGTTCAAGCCAAAGGTCCAGCACGGGCGGCCCTCGACCGGCAACGGCCGGCTCAAGGCATCCTGGCGGTTGACCACCACCTGGCGAGCGCCACGGAAGATCCGGTGCTTGGCCAGGTGATAGGCCGGCAGGCCGCTGTAGCGGTCCATGTGGTCTTCGCTGATGTTCAGCACAGTGGCCACTTCAGCGTTGAGCTGGTCGGTGGTCTCCAGCTGGAAGCTGGAAAGCTCCAGAACATACAGTTCCACCGTGTCATCCAGCAGATCCAGCGCCGGCGTACCCAGGTTGCCGCCCACCGCCACACGCTTGCCCGCCTTGGCGGCCATTTCGCCGACCAGGGTGGTCACGGTGCTTTTGGCATTGGAGCCGCTGATCGCCACGATGGGCGCCTTGGCATGACGCGCGAACAACTCGATGTCGCCGGACAGCGTCACGCCGCGGGCCGCAGCCTGCTGCAGGGCCGGGGTGGCCAGGGCCAGGCCAGGGCTGACATAGAGTTCGTTGGCGCGGCACAGGAAGTCCACGTCCAGCTCGCCACAGCGCACTTCCACCTGCGGATATTCACGACGCAGGGTTTCCAGTTCCGGCGGCTGCTCGCGGGTATCGGCGACCGCAAAGGCAATGCCCCGGCTCGCCAGGAAGCGAACCAGGGACATGCCGCTCTTGCCGAGGCCGACAACGATGCGGAATTGGTCGGAAGCGATCAATGACACGCTCACTTACCTCAGTTTCAGGGTGGCAAGGCCGATCAGCACCAGAATCACGGTGATGATCCAGAATCGGACGATCACCCGCGGCTCGGGCCAACCCTTGAGTTCAAAATGGTGATGGATCGGCGCCATGCGGAACACCCGCTTGCCGGTCAACTTGAAGGAGGCCACCTGGATCACCACCGACAGGGTCTCCATGACGAACACGCCGCCCATGATGAACAGGACGATTTCCTGGCGAACGATGACGGCGATGGTGCCCAGCGCAGCGCCCAGCGCCAGCGCGCCGACGTCACCCATGAAGACCTGGGCCGGGTAGGTGTTGAACCACAGGAAGCCCAGGCCGGCACCGATCAGCGCGCCGCAGAACACGATCAGCTCACCTGCCCCCGGTACGTACGGGATCAGCAGGTATTCAGCGAACTTAACGTTGCCGGACAAGTAGCAGAAGATGCCCAGGGCGCCGCCGACCATCACGGTTGGCATGATCGCCAGGCCATCGAGGCCGTCGGTCAGGTTGACCGCGTTGCTCGAGCCGACGATGACGAAATAGGTCAGCACGATGAAGAACGCGCCCAGGGGAATGGTGAGGTCCTTGAGCATCGGCACGATCAGGGTGGTCTCGACGCTGGTCGGTGCGGTGGTGTAAAGGAACACTGCCGCGCCCAGACCGAACACTGATTGCCAGAAGTACTTCCAGCGGCTCGGCAAGCCACGGGAGTTCTTCTCGATCACCTTGCGATAGTCGTCGACCCAGCCGATGGCGCCGAACAGCATGGTCACGATCAGTACGACCCAGACGTAGCGGTTGGTCAGGTCGGCCCACAACAGTGTGCTGATGCCGATGGCAGACAGGATCAGGGCACCGCCCATGGTAGGGGTGCCGGATTTGGACAGGTGCGATTGCGGGCCGTCGTTACGGACAGCCTGACCGATCTGGCGGATCTGCAGGGTGCGGATCATCCACGGCCCGAGCCACAGCGCCAGGGACAGCGCGGTCAACACACCCAGGATCCCGCGCAGGGACAGGTACTGGAAGACCGCGAAGCCCTTGTAGAACTGTTGCAGATACTCGGCCAACAGCAGCAGCATTAATGTTTCTCCCCGCTGGGACCGCACAAGGCCGCCACGACGTTTTCCATCGCAGCGCTGCGCGAACCCTTGATCAAGATAGTGGTGTCACTGGCAGTCTCGGCGCGAACGGCATCGATCAGCTCAGCCTGGGTGGTGAAATGGCGGCCATTGGCGCCGTACGCCGCGACCGCGTGGGCCATGTTGGTACCCACCGCGTACAGGGCGTCGACCTTGCCGCGGGCGTAGTCACCCACCTGACGGTGGCCTTCTTCTGCCCATTGCCCCAGTTCGCCGATATCCCCGAGCACCAGAACGGTGCGTCCGGAAAAGCCGGCGAGTATATCAATGGCAGCGCACATCGAGGTGGGATTTGCGTTGTAGCTGTCGTCGATCACACGCACGCCGTTGGCAGCGATCTGGGCAACGGTGCGGCCTTTGACTGGCTGGACTGCCTCCAACCCGGCTGCAATGCCTTCCAGGCTCACGCCCAAGGCATGGGCAGCGGCGGCGGCGGCCAGCGCGTTGCTGACGTTGTGGGTGCCCAGCAGGTTCAGTTGCACCTTCACCGAGCCTTGCGGCCCGTTCAAGGTGAAGGACGGGCAGCCACGGGCGTCGCGCCCGATGTCGCTGGCGTGGAAATCAGCCTGAGGATTGTCCAGTGCAAAGCTGAGGATGCGGTGCTGGCCGGCGCGCTTGCGCCAGACCTCGAAGGCTTTGTCGGCCAGATTAAGGACAGCCGTGCCGCCCTCGCCCAGGCCCTCGAGGATCTCGCCCTTGGCCTCGACGATCTTCTCGGGACCGCCGAATTCGCCAACGTGGGCGGTTCCGGCGTTGTTGATGATGACGACCTGAGGCTGGGTCAGACAGACGGTATAGCGGATCTCGCCGATACGCGAGGCGCCCAGCTCGATCACCGCTGCGCTGTGCTCCGGGGAAATCTCCAGCAAGGTCAGCGGTGCGCCGAGGTCGTTGTTGAGATTGCCGCGAGTGGCAAGTACCAAGCCGCGCGTGCGCAGGATGCTGGCCAGCAGCTCCTTGACCGTGGTCTTGCCGCTGGAACCGGTGATGGCCGCGACCGGCTTGTCGAAGGCAGCGCGGTTCAGGGCACCGAGCTGGCCCAGGGCGAGCCGGCTGTCGGCAACCACCAGCTGTGGCAAGTCGACGCCTTCCACTTCGCGCTCCACCAGCGCAGCCACGGCACCCTTGGCCTTGACGTCAGCCAAATAGTCGTGACCATCGAAACGCGGCCCGGCCAGAGCGACGAACAACTGTCCGGCCCCCACGGTGCGGCTGTCGATGCTGACGCCGCTGAAGCTCGCATCGGCACCGACATGGCGTCCCGCGAGCGGCGCGACCAGCTGGCTAAGTGTCATGGGCTTAAGCATGCGGAGCCTCCCAGGCTGCAAGTGCCTTCTCGGCCTCGACCAGATCGGAGAAGTCATGGCGTTCGCCATTGATCTCCTGATAATCCTCATGCCCCTTGCCAGCGAGGACGATGACATCGTCGGCGGCAGCGGTGGCGATCAGATGGGCGATGGCATCGCCTCGGCCGGCGACGAATTCGACGTCGGCCGGCTTGGCGAACCCAGGGCGAATATCATCGAAGATCCGCTGCGGGTCTTCGGTACGCGGATTGTCGTCGGTGACCAGCACGCGGTCAGCCAGGCGCTCGGCCACTTCAGCCATCAACGGACGCTTGCCGCGATCACGATCGCCACCGCAGCCAAACAGGCACAGCAGGCGGCCATGGGCGTGCGGACGCAGGGCTTCGAGGACCTTTTCCAGCGCATCGGGCGTATGGGCGTAATCGACCACCACCAGCGGCTTCTCGCCACCCCCCAGGCGCTGCATGCGCCCGATAGGGCCCTGCAGCTGCGGGGTGACCTTCAGGATTTCGTCCAACGGGTAGTCCAGCGCGAGCAGGGTGGCCACCGCAGCGAGCATGTTGCTCAGGTTGAAGCGGCCCAGCAGACGACTGCGCAGCGCATGCTCGCCCTGCGGGGTCACCAGCACAGCACGTACGCCGTCGTCATCGAAGCGGGCTTGCTTGCAGAACAACGTGGCGGTCGGATCCAGCAGGCTGTAGCTGATCAGACGGGACTCGCCGTGGCTCTGGGCCAGGCGACGACCGAACTCATCGTCCAGGTTGACCACGCGGCAACGCAGGTTCGGCCAGGCGAACAGCTTGGCCTTGGCAGCCTCGTAGGCCTCCATGCTGCCGTGGTAGTCCAGGTGATCACGGGACAGGTTGGTCATCACCGCGATGTCGAATGCCAGTGCCGCGACACGGCCCTGCTCCAGGGCATGGGACGACACTTCCATGGCCACGGCCTTGGCGCCGCCATGCTTGAGGTCGTTCAAGGTCGCCTGCACAGCGATCGGGTCAGGTGTGGTCAGGCGGCCGCTGCGTAGCTCGCCATAGAAACCTGTGCCCAGCGTGCCGATCAGCCCGCAGCGCTGCCCCAGGGCATCAAGGGCCTGGGCCACCAGTTGGGTAACGCTGGTCTTGCCGTTGGTGCCGGTGACACCCACCAGATCCAGCTGACGGCTTGGTTCGCCATAGAACCGCCCGGCGATTTCCGACAGTTGGCCAATCAGGCCGCGCACCGGAATCAGCGGCGCCTCGGTGATCGGCAGAACGCTCGCTCCCTGCTCTTCATAGGCCACGGCGGCGGCGCCGCGGGCCAAGGCATCGGCGATGTGCTCGCGGCCGTCGACCTTCGCCCCTGGAACAGCCAGGAACAGGTCGCCCGGCCGCACCTGGCGGCTGTCGAGCGTCAACTCGCGGATCAGTGGATCGCGGCTGGCATGGGCGAAAAGCTTGCTCAATGGCATTGTCATCAACCACGCCCTCCATTGGCGGGTACTGCACTGGCCTGCTGGGTCGCGGGGGGCGGCAGGTTGTCTGGCGGAACGTTCATCAGGCGCAGGGTGCCCGACATCACCTTGCTGAATACAGGCGCCGAGACCAGGCCGCCGAAATAGCCACCTTTGCTCGGCTCATCGATGACCACCACGATGGCGTAGCGCGGATCGCTCATCGGACCGAATCCTGCGAACAGCGAACGGTAGGCGTTTTCGGTGTAGCCCTTGGAACCGACAGTGGCCTTACGCGCGGTACCGGACTTACCTCCCACGTGATAGAACGGCACCTGGGCGCGGAACACACCGCGCGGAGCTTCGATGACCTGCTGCAACATGGCCTGGACGGTTTCGGCGGTGTCGGCCGGAATCGCCTGCACGGCTTCCGGCGCCTTGTCGACCTTGAGAATCGACAGCGGCACCATCTTGCCGTCGTTGGCAATCGCCGCGTAGGCATGCACCAACTGCAAGGCCGTCACCGAAACGCCATAGCCGTAGGACAGGGTGGCGGTCTCGGCCTTGCGCCATTCGCGGTGGTTGGGCAGATTGCCGACACGCTCGCCCGGGAAGCCCAGGCCGGTGTACTGCCCCAGGCCGACTTGGGACATGACCCGATAGATCGCCTCGCCACCGATGTCGAAAGCAATCTTGCTCATGCCGACGTTACTGGAGTTGATCAGGATGCCGGTCAGGTCGAGGATCGGCCCCTCGCTCTTGGACACGTCCTTGATGGTGTAGCGGCCAATCTGCAGGCTGCCCGGATACACTTCGACCTTGTCGGTGGGTTTCCAGCGGCCGCTCTGCAGGGCCGCACTCATGGAGATCGGCTTGACGGTGGAGCCCGGCTCGAACACGTCGATGATCGCCCGGTTGCGCATGGCCGCCGGGAACATGCTGCGGCGGTTGTTCGGGTTGTA
The DNA here is from genome assembly GCF_900102675.1 of Pseudomonas guariconensis. Lineage (GTDB taxonomy): Bacteria > Pseudomonadota > Gammaproteobacteria > Pseudomonadales > Pseudomonadaceae > Aquipseudomonas > Aquipseudomonas guariconensis. Next base: position 26,054 of record NZ_FMYX01000006.1, on the reverse strand, counting down.
GGTCGGCTGGTTGACCATCGCCAGGACCTCGCCGGTCTTGACGTCCATGATCACCAGGCTGCCGGCCTTGGCTTCCTGCTCGGCGATGGCATTACGCAGCTCACGGGTGGCCAGGTACTGCAGGCGCAGGTCGATGGACAACGCCAAGGTCTTGCCGGCCTTGGCGTTCTTGGTGACCTGGATGTCCTTGATCAGCCGACCACGCCGATCCTTGATCACCTGGCGTTTGCCAGGCACCCCGGCGAGCCACTCGTCATAGGCCAGCTCGACCCCTTCGCGACCATGGTCGTCCAGGTCTGTGAAGCCCACCATGTGCGCGGTGACATCGCCCGCCGGATAGAAGCGGCGGAACTCTTCCATGCCGTAGACGCCCGGCACCTTGAGGTCGAGCACCTGCTGGCCCTGCTCCGGCGTCAGCCCGCGGACCAGGTAGATGAATTCTTTGTTGGCTTGCTGGGTCAGGCGCTCGGTCAGTTGCTGAGCGTTCTGCCCAAGCGCGGCAGCCAGTTGTGGCCAGCGATCACGGGCAACCTGCATTTCCTTGGGGTTGGCCCACAGGGTGGTGACCGGCGTACTGACGGCCAACGGCTCACCGTTGCGGTCGGTAATCAGGCCACGGTGCGCGGGAATAGGAATATGACGCAGGCTGCGGGCATCGCCCTGGCCCTTGAGGAAGTCACGGTCGATCACCTGAAGGTCGATGATACGCCAGGCGATGGCGCCGACCATCAGCGCCAGCAAAGCGATCACAACCCGGAAGCGCCAGGGGTAGAGTGCGCCTTCGAGCTTCATCATGGCGCCACCATCCGCACTTCGTCAGCGGCCGGCACACGCATTTTCAGTTGCTCGCTGGCCAGGTTCTCGATACGGCTGTGGGCGGTCCAAGTGCTTTGCTCGAGAATCAACCGACCCCACTCGGCCTGGGCTTTGTCACGCTCGTTAAGCTCGCCATAGAGAGTGTTGAGCAACTGGCGGTTCCAGTGGGCGCTGTAAGACACGGCGATCGCCGACACCAGCACACCGATAAACAGCAGAAGCATCAGGAAGCTTCCGCCTGGCAAAGGTTTGGCAAACAGCCGGCTCACCGCAGTTTCTCCGCCACCCGCATCACGGCACTGCGTGCGCGCGGGTTGGCCTGAAGCTCTGCATCGGAGGCGAACTGCGCCTTGCCGATCAGGCGGATCCGGGGTTCGAAGACCTTGTGCTGCACCGGCAGGTTGCGCGGCAGGTTGTCTGCCTCGCCCTTGGCCAGCTTGCGCATGAACAGCTTGACGATGCGGTCCTCGAGCGAATGGAAGCTGATCACCGCCAGTCGGCCACCAACCTCCAGCGCCTCGATAGCAGCTTCAAGGCCGGTCTCGAGGTCGCCCAGTTCGTTGTTGACGTGAATACGCAGCCCCTGGAAGGCGCGGGTGGCGGGATTCTTGCCCTTTTCCCAGGCAGGGTTGGCGACCTTGAGCACTTCGGCAAGGTCACCCGTGCGAGTGAACGGCTGCTGCTCTCGGCGCTGCACGACGGCGCGCGCCATGCGCTTGGCGAAACGTTCCTCACCGTATTCTTTGAAGACCCGGGCGATTTCGTCTTCGGGGGCAGTGGCGATGAACTCGGCGGCGCTGATGCCCTGGTCGGGATTCATGCGCATGTCCAACGGGCCGTCGTTGAGGAAACTGAAGCCACGCTCGGGGTCATCCAATTGCGGCGAGGAGACGCCCAGGTCCAGCAGAATGCCGCTGACCTTGCCATCGAGGCCACGTCGCGCGACTTCATCGCCCATCTCGGCAAAGCTGCGCTGCACAATGACAAAGCGGCCGTCTTCGGCCGCCAGCGCTTGCCCTGTCGCAATCGCTTGTGGATCTTTGTCGAAACCCAGCAACCGTCCTTGCGGCCCGAGCTTGCTGAGAATAAGGCGACTGTGCCCACCCCGCCCGAAGGTGCCATCCAGATAGCAACCGTCGGCGCGCAGGGCCAATGCCTCGACAGCCTCGTCGAGCAGCACGGTGATGTGGTTGAAGCCGCTATCTATCGTCACAGGATCAGGTCACGCAAATCATCGGGCATGGCGCCCGGTTGTTGAATAGCTGCAAGGTCGGCTGCCGAAACCGCGTTCCAGGCATCTTCATCCCACAGCTGGAATTTGTTCAGCTGCCCCACCAGCATCGCCTTCTTGTCGAGCTTGGCGTATTCGCGCAGACGGGGCGGCACCAGGAAACGACCGCTGCCATCGAGCTCCAGGTCCACCGCATTGCCGATCAGCAAACGCTGCAGGCGGCGGTTTTCCTCACGCAACGACGGCAAGGCACGCAACTTGGCTTCGATCTGTTCCCACTCATCGAGGGGATAAACACACAAGCAGGGGTCTACTGCGTCAATGGTCACGATCAATTGACCATTGCAACGCGAATCGAGCTCGTCACGGTACCGACTCGGCATGGCGAGTCGGCCCTTTGCATCGAGGCTGACGGCGTTGGCTCCGCGGAACACGGCTGCGATTCCCCACTGAGGTTAGCTTTATTTGGTCAGAAAACCCACTTCATCCCACTTTCTGCCACTTGCGCACACTATAGGAATCCGTCCGCCACACCGTCAAGGCACGTTCATAAGGAAATCCCTTACAGGACGGCGATTTAGCGCAACAAAGGAAGGAGGAACGACTACCAGCGAAGAAATTTGGCGAGAAAAATCAAAGACACGCGGACAGATGCAGCGTGAAGTTAAAGTGATTTATTAAGAGTAAGAATTTTTCGGTATTACCAGGACATATCTGCTATCGATTCAAGCAGGGAGAGGAAGGTGGAGAGTCGATCTGTAAGCCGGGTTCTGTCGAGGACAGTCATTCCTCTACGACGGCCATCACTGGACGCCTTTAGCAACCTACCCGGTTCCGACGCGGGCCACGCCGTAAGGAACCCTATTTGGTCTTGCTCCGAGTGGGGTTTACCTAGCCACGAACTGTTACCAGTCGTGCGGTGCGCTCTTACCGCACCTTTTCACCCTTACCGGCACCGAAGTGCTTAGGCGGTTGTTTTCTGTGGCACTTTCCGTAGGCTCGCGCCCCCCAGGCGTTACCTGGCACTCTGCCCTATGGAGCCCGGACTTTCCTCCCCCCTCTTTTGCGGAACAAAAGAAGGCAGCGACTGTCCGATCGACTCTCCGCCGACAAGGTTAACGGCAGGCGCGCTCAAGAACAAGTGACGCACCAAAGAATATCAATTTGCCACTATTTGGCTTTCTGTTTTTCCAGGGCAAATTGATAGAGCAAGTTCTTGCGAACGCCAGTGATTTCCGCCGCCAGCGCAGCCGCGCGCTTGAGCGGCAACTCCGCCAGCAACAGGTCGAGCACCCGCTGCGCTTCGCCGCTGATGGCTTGCTCATCCTCAGGTGCGCTCCAACCACCGACCAACACCACACACTCACCGCGCTGCTGATTGCTGTCGCCCTCGACAAAGGCGCGCAACTCACCCAGCGGCAACCCCTTGAGGGTCTCGAAGGTCTTGGTCAGCTCACGCCCCAGCACTGCCGGGCGATCCGCACCGAGCACCGCTTCCATGTCCTCCAGGCATTCGAGGATGCGGTGCGGGGCTTCATAGAAAATCAGGGTCCGCGGCTCCTCCTTGACCAGCTCGAGCCGGGCCCGGCGGCCCGCCGCCTTGGCCGGCAGGAAGCCTTCGAAAATGAATCGGTCCGACGGCAGCCCCGCCGCCGACAACGCGGCGATCAATGCGCAGGCGCCGGGCACTGGCACCACCTGCACCCCTGCCGCACGCGCCTGGCGCACCAAGTAGTAGCCTGGATCGGAGATCAGCGGCGTGCCGGCATCCGATACCAAGGCCACGTCGTCTCCCGCCAGAAGCCGAGTGATGAACCGCCCGCCTTCATCTCGCTCGTTGTGTTCGTGGCAAGCTGCCAGTGGAGTGTCAATACCGAAATGCTGAAGCAGGCGCACCGAGTGACGGGTATCTTCAGCAGCGATCAGCGCCACATTCGCCAGGACCTTGAGGGCCCGGGCACTCATGTCGTCCAGATTGCCGATCGGCGTGGCGACGACATAAAGCGTGCCCATCATGGATTTCGAAGCCCCTGCAACATCAGTCACTGCGCACACCTGTCTTGTGGATCAAAGGCGCCATTGTAGCCCGAGCACCCGCAACAGCGCGCAAAGAACTTCACGGACCTGCTCCTGCAGACGACCTATAGTGAAGGATTCCACGTCAGCAACATCGCGCCCCGGCCGACGCTTGGGTACAATTGCCGGCCACCTTGATCGAGTAACAGGACTTTTACATGATCGCTTGCCTGCGGCTGTTCACAGCCCTCTGCTTCGCTGCCCTGCTGGCAGCTTGCGCCAGCTCGCCCTCATCCAGCCTGGGTGAACTGCCGCGCACCCCGGATGCCAGCATCGAGCAACTGCTCGACAAGGCAGCCACCAGCAAGTCCGCGGAAGATGCCGCGCTCCTGCGCCTTAGCGCCGCCGACCTGGCCTACAAGCAGAAGGACTACCCACGCGCCGCACGCATTCTCGAGCAGGTCCCGATGGACTCGCTCAAGCCTGCCCAACAAGTGTTCGCCAGCACCTTGGCCGCCGAGCTCGCCATGAGCCGAAACCAGCCCAAGGCGGCCCTGAGCGCCCTCTCCCATCCGAGCCTGCAACGCCTGGACGAACTGCCAAAGGACCAGCAGGCACGTACCTACAGCGTCCACGCCGCCGCCCTGGAGGCCGACGGCCAGACCCTGGCCGCCGCCCAGCAGCGTGTCCTGCTTGCCCCGCTGCTCAGCGGCAAGGCCGCTGCCGCGAACGACGACGCCATCTGGGCCCTCGTCGCCTCGCTGCCGGCCGAGCAATTGCAACAGCCTGCCAGCAACGAAACCCTCGCCGGCTGGACGAGCCTGGCGCTGGCCGTCAAGCGTGCTGGCACCCTGGAGCAACAACAGGCAGCCATTGATACCTGGCGCGATCAGCACCCGGATCACCCAGCCGCCAAGCAACTGCCGCAGGCCCTGGTCAAACTGAAGGAACTGGCCAGCCAGCCGCTGACCAAGATCGCCCTGTTGCTGCCTCAGGAAGGCCCACTGGCCGGCGTTGCCCGCGCCCTGCGTGACGGCTTCATGGCCGCTCACTTCCAGGCTCAGCAGTCCGGTCAACCTGCGCCGGCCGTACAGGTCTTCGACAGCTCGCGCATGACCTCGCTCGACGAGTTCTACCGCCAGGCCCAGGCCGCCGGTGTACAGCTGGTCGTCGGCCCGCTGGAAAAACCCTTGGTGAAAAAGCTCGCGGCTTACCCGCAACTGCCGATCACCACCCTGGCGCTGAACTACGCCGATGCCGGCCAGAAAGCACCGCCACAACTGTTCCAGTTCGGTCTTGCCGCCGAGGACGAAGCCCGCGAAGTCTCCCGCCGCGCCCGGGCCGACGGCATGGTTCGCGCCGTGGCACTGGTGCCAAGCGGTGAATGGGGTGACCGCGTGCTGGCCGCCTTCCGTCAGGACTGGGAGAGCCATGGCGGCACCCTGCTGGCCGCCGAACGCATCGCCCAGCCGGTCGCCCTCGCCCAGCAGATCGCCGAGCTCTTCCAACTGCGTCAGAGCGAAGGCCGCGCCAAGAGCTTGCAAAGCACTGTCGGCGGCACCATCGCCGCACAACCTTCGCGTCGCCAGGATATCGACTTCATCTTCCTCGCCTCTACTCCACAACAGGCGCAGCAGATCAAGCCGACCCTGAACTTCCAGTACGCCGGTGACGTTCCGGTCTACGCCACCTCGAACCTGTACAGCGCCAGCGGTGACGTGAACCAGTACAACGACATGAACGGCATTCGCTTCTGCGAAACCCCATGGCTGCTCGACTCCACCAACAGCTTGCGTCAGCAAGTGGTCCAGCAGTGGCCTCAGGCCGCCGGCAGCCTCGGGCGCCTGTACGCCATGGGTGTCGACGCCTACAGCCTGGCGCCGCGCCTGAACCAGCTCAAGGCCCTGCCTGACAACCGAGTCGAGGGCCTCTCCGGCAGCCTGACCATGAACCCCAGCCAGCGCGTCGAACGCCAACTGCCCTGGGCCGAGTTCTCTGGCGGCCAAGTCAAGCGCCTGCCGGATACCCCTCGCTGATGCCCGACGCATCGCCTGCCAGCGCAGGCCTGGCTGCGGAAAACCACGCCCTCGCATTTCTTCGAGGGCACGGTTTGCAGCTGCTGGCGCGCAACTGGCGATGCAAGGGCGGTGAGCTCGATCTGGTCATGCTCGACGCCGATACAGTAGTATTCGTCGAAGTCCGCTACCGGTTGCATGCGGCCTTCGGCGGAGCCGTCGGGAGCATCGACACACGCAAGCAGAAGCGACTGGCGCTAGCCGCCAACCTGTTCCTGCAGAAGGAGCCTCGCTGGGCCGATCAGCCCTGCCGCTTCGACGTTGTCGCCCTGCAGGGCAGCCACCACGCGGGCCAACCGCTGCAATGGCTGAAAAACGCCTTCGAATGCTGAACCCATTCCGATTTTTTAGCTCTATGTTTCGCGGGCTGGTTCCTGTCGCGCGTCGCGCTGGCCACCGCCCCTCTTAAGGTCACACCAGATGGACATGCAATCCCGAATTCGCCGGCTGTTCCAGGCCAGCATCGATACCAAGCAACAGGCGATGGACATCCTGGCACCTCACATCGAGCAGGCCAGCCTGGTCATGGTCAATGCCCTGCTCAACGAGGGCAAGATGCTCGCGTGCGGCAACGGCGGCTCGGCAGGCGATGCCCAGCATTTCTCCTCGGAGCTGCTCAATCGATTCGAGCGTGAACGCCCGAGCCTGCCAGCCATCGCCCTGACCACCGACAGCTCGACCCTCACGTCGATCGCCAACGATTACAGCTACAACGAGGTCTTCTCCAAGCAGATCCGTGCTCTGGGGCAGCCCGGGGATGTATTGCTGGCGATCTCTACCAGCGGCAATTCCGCCAACGTGATACAAGCGATCCAGGCTGCGCACGACCGTGAAATGATCGTCGTGGCACTGACCGGGCGCGACGGTGGAGGCATGGCCTCGCTGTTGCTGCCTGAAGACGTGGAGATTCGCGTGCCGTCGAACGTCACCGCGCGAATCCAGGAAGTCCACCTGCTGGCGATCCATTGCCTGTGCGACCTGATCGACAGCCAACTGTTCGGGAGTGAAGAATGAACCCCAAGCGCCTCGGCCTGATGGCCCTGACCCTGTGCCTGAGCATCTCGGGTTGCAGCTCGGTACTGACCTCCACCCGCAACTCGCCCATCGAGGACGATCGCGGCACCCGCACCATCGGAAGCAAGATCGATGACTCGCTGATCGAGACCAAGGTTTCGGTCAACATCGCCAAAGCCAATGCCGACCTCGACAAGGGCTCTCACATTGTCGTCAGCAGCTACAACGGCATCGTCCTGTTGGCCGGCCAGACCCCACGTGCAGACCTCAAGAGCCTGGCCGAACAAACCGCCAGCCAGGTCCAACGCGTCAAGAAGGTCCACAACGAGCTGCAGGTCATGCAGCCATCCTCGATCCTCGCCCGCAACAACGACGCCTGGCTGACCACCAAGATCAAGGCCCAGATGCTGGGCGATGCCAATGTGCCCAGCACCCGCATCAAGGTGATCACGGAGAACGGCATCGTCTATCTGCTGGGCCTGGTGACCCAAGGGGAAGCCAACGCCGCCACCAACGTGGTACAGGGCGTGTCGGGTGTGCAGAAGATCGTCAAGTTGTTCGAGTACATCGACTGACCCACCTGGCAGCGTAACACCTGACCGCGATACCAGCCCGCTCCTGCAGTGATCCCCCTGCGGAGCGGCACCCTGCCCCAAGATTCGTTCCACCCCTCGTAATCCTCAGGAAGTACCCATGAAGAAGTCCCTGCTGTCCGTCCTCGCAATCGGCGCCTTCGCCGCCCTGGCCGGCTGCTCGACCCCAAGCCAGATCACCCTCAACGATGGCCGTGAAATCCAGACCGTCGACGCACCGAAGTTCGACAGCGATGCCGGCTTCTACGAGTTCGAGCAACTGGATGGCAAGCGCACCCGCGTCAACAAGGACCAGGTCCGCAGCATTCAAGACTTGTAAGCCAAGCCCTGAAGCCAACAAAAAAGGCGATCCATCCGGATCGCCTTTTTTTATTACTTGACCACCTTGAGACTGGGTCGGCCACTGGGACGTGGCGGCTGACCACCGCCCTCCGGCGGCCCATCATCATCAGGCTCGACACCCTCGTCGTCCAGCTCATCGCTGTCCAGTGGCGGCTCCAGCTCGAAGACCATGCCCTGGCCATTCTCCCGGGCATAGATACCCAAGATCGCACCCACAGGCACGAACAACGAATGCGCCACGCCGCTGAAGCGACCTTCGAAACTGACCGCATCGTTGTCCATGTGCAGGTTACGCACGGCATTAGGGGAGATGTTCAGGACGATCTGACCATCGCTGGCGAATCCCTGGGGAACCTGGACCGCTGGAAACTCAGCATTGACCAGCATGTGGGGGGTGCAATCGTTGTCGACGATCCACTCGTACAGCGCTCGAACCAGATAGGGGCGACTGGAGTTCATCAACGGCTCCTTAAAGCTTGCGCATTTCACGTTCTGCAGCGGACAGGCTCGCCTGAAAAGGCTCGCGGGCAAACTGCCGCTCCATGTAATCCAATAGCGGCTTGGCCTGCCGCGGCAATTCGATACCCAATACCGGCAACCGCCACAATATGGGCAATAGACAACAATCGACCAGGCTTTGCTCCTCACTCATGAAGCAAGGAAATTCTCCGAACAACGCAGAGACGCCGGTCAGGCTCTCGCGCAACGCTTTACGCGCATCAACGCGCGCCGCCTCCGTGCTGCGCGCATCGAGAATCGTATCGGCCAACGCGCACCAGTCACGCTGGATACGATGCATCAGCAGCCGACTGTTGCCGCGCGCCACCGGATAGACCGGCATGAGCGGCGGATGCGGATAACGCTCCTCGAGGTACTCCATTATCACGGTCGATTCGTACAGGGCCAGATCGCGGTCGACCAGGGTCGGCACGCTGGCGTAGGGGTTTACTTCGACCAGCTTGGGCGGCAGACGCGCAGGATCGACATCGACGATCTGCACACTGATGCCCTTCTCGGCGAGAACAAGGCGTACCCGGTGAGAATAATGATCAGCGGGGTCGGAATAGCAGGCTAACCGGTTGGTTGCGCCCATGTAGCGCCTCCTCGCATGGGGATGCTTTGTGAAACTCTAAATGCAAACGCGCCCTGGAGGGCTCCACCGCATCAGCGATGGAGCGCCCCAGGGCGCGTTCAACTACCAGAAACTACTGCGTGATCAGTGCACGTCCTTCCAGTACTCGCGCTTGAGCAAATAGGCGAATACGAAGAAGAAAGCCAGGTACAGCAACACATAGGTACCGATGCGCTGGCTTTCCAGTTTGACCGGGTTGGCCGAATAGGCCAGGAAGGTCACCAGGTTCTTGACCTTCTCGTCGAACTGCTCGGGCGTCAGGGTACCGGATTTCGGCTCGATGGTCAGCTGGTCACAGGCCTCATGGGTCAACGGGCTGCCGGTCAGCGGGTCAAACTGCTTCTTGCCGTCGACCACCATCTGCACCTGCTTGCAACCGATCACCTGGTTACCTTGCAGGCCAACTAGGACGTTGGGCATACCCACGTTCGGGAACACCTTGTTGTTGACCCCATAAGGACGCGACTTGTCCTCATAGAAGCTGCGCAGATAGGTGTACAGCCAGTCGGTGCCACGCACACGAGCGACCAGGGTCAGGTCGGGCGGTGCCGCACCGAACCAGGTCTTGGCATCGCTTGGCTGCATGCCGATCTTCATGTGATCGCCGATCTTGGCACCGGTGAATACCAGTTTCTCGAGCATCAGCTCGTGCGGAATGCCCAAGTCGTCGGCCACGCGCTCATAGCGCTGGAACTTGGCGCTGTGGCAGCCCATGCAATAGTTGGCGAAGGTACGCGCGCCATCCTGCATGGCGGCTTTGTCGGTCAGATCGATATCGACCTTGTCCAGCACCGGGCCGTGCTCGCTGGCGGCGAAGGACAAGGCGGGCATCATTGCCAGGAACAGTACTGCAATTAGCTTTTTCATCAGCCAGTCACCCTTTCCGGAACCGGTTTGGTCTTCTCGAGCCTTGTGTAGAACGGCATCAACAGGAAGTAGGCGAAATACAGCACGGTGCAGACCTGCGACAGCAAGGTCCGACCCGGCGTAGGCGCCAGTACGCCCAGGACACCGAGAATCACGAAGGCAATGCAGAACACCAGCAGGAACACTTTGCTCAGCCAGCCCTTGTAGCGCATCGAGCGCACTGGGCTGCGGTCAAGCCAGGGCAACACGAACAGCACGGCAATGGCGGCCCCCATGGCGATCACGCCGAACAATTTGTCAGGGACAGCACGCAAGATCGCGTAGAACGGCGTGAAGTACCAGACCGGCGCGATGTGCTCAGGGGTCTTGAAGGCGTTGGCCTGCTCGAAGTTCGGTTTTTCCAGGAAGTAACCGCCCATTTCAGGGAAGAAGAACACCACCGCACAGAACACGAACAGGAACACCACCACGCCGACAATGTCCTTGACGGTGTAGTACGGGTGGAACGGGATACCGTCGAGCGGAATGCCGTTTTCATCCTTTTTCTTCTTGATGTCGACGCCGTCCGGGTTGTTCGAACCCACTTCGTGCAGCGCGAGAATGTGCAGCACCACCAGACCCAGGATCACGATCGGCAGGGCAACCACGTGCAGAGCGAAGAAGCGGTTCAGAGTAATACCCGAAATCAGGTAGTCGCCACGGATCCACTGGGTCAGGTCACCCCCGATCACCGGAATGGCACCAAACAGCGAGATGATCACCTGGGCGCCCCAGTACGACATCTGCCCCCATGGCAGCAGGTAGCCCATGAATGCCTCGGCCATGAGCGCCAGGTAGATCAGCATGCCGAACAGCCAGACCAGCTCGCGCGGCTTCTGGTAGGAGCCATAGAGCAGGCCGCGGAACATGTGCAGGTACACAACGATGAAGAACGCCGAGGCGCCGGTCGAGTGCAGGTAGCGCAGGATCCAGCCATATTCGACGTCACGCATGATGTACTCGACCGAGGCAAATGCCTCTTCCGCCGAGGGCGTGAAGCTCATGGTCAACCACACACCGGTAACGATCTGGTTGACCAGCACCAGCAGCGCCAGGGAGCCGAAGAAGTACAAGAAGTTGAAGTTCTTGGGCGCGTAATACTTGCTCAGGTGGTCTTCCCACATCTTTGTCGCGGGGAAGCGAGCATCAATCCAGTCCATGAACTTGCTCATCATGCCTTCTCCTGATCGATGCCGATGACAATGATGTCGTCCGACTCATACGAGTGCGGAGGCACTGGCAGGTTGAGAGGTGCCGGCTGCGATTTGTAGACGCGACCAGCCAGGTCATAGTGCGAACCGTGGCAAGGGCAGAAGTAGCCCCCGACCCATTTCGGCCCCAGGTCGGCGGGCGCAACCTCAGGACGGAAGGTCGGCGAACAACCCAAGTGGGTGCACAAGCCAACAAGGACGAGGATTTCGGGCTTGATCGAGCGATTTTGCGGGTCGACATAGGTCGGCTGCACCGAAGCCTTGGATTCGGGGTCGGACAATTCCCCGGTGATTTTCTTGAGATTCCCGAGGATCTCCTCAGTCCGTCGCACGATGAACACAGGTTGCCCTCGCCACTCAGCCACCATCTGCTGACCTGGTTCGACCTTGGCGATATTGACCTTCACCGGTGCGCCGGCGGCCTTCGCCTTGGCACTGGGGAACCATGACCCCACGAACGGTACCGCAGCCCCCACTGCCCCCGCTGCGCCTACCACGGATGTGGCGGCTACGAGGAAGCGGCGCCGGCCTGCGTTGACGCCGTCATTGCTCATTCAGTCCTCTCCCATCAGCTGCTTTGGCCTGTTGGATCAGGCATCTACTTAGTTGTGTCTGTGGCACTTAAAGTTGGCCGCAATGGTAAGGAACAAGTCCACACACTGACAAGGTGATTACCCCCCAGGCGGGCTGCAACCCTCGCTTTGCTTGATCTGCGTCTATGCGGCAAGTTGTCACTGACATGCTGACAGGTTAGTTCAAGACATAAAAAAAGCCCGGCTCCATAAACGGAACCGGGCTTTTTTTCGACTGCCGAAGCGGTATTAACGCTTGGAGTACTGAGGACGCTTACGCGCTTTACGCAGACCCACTTTCTTACGCTCGACTTCACGAGCGTCGCGGGTGACGTAACCAGCACGACGCAGAGCGCCACGCAGGGATTCGTCGTAGTCCATCAGAGCGCGGGTGATACCGTGACGGATCGCACCGGCTTGACCGCTGACACCACCACCGGAAACGGTGACGTAGATGTCGAACTTCTCAACGGTCTCGGTCAGTTCCAGCGGCTGACGAACAACCATGCGAGCAGTTTCGCGACCGAAGAACACGTCCAGAGAACGGTTGTTGATGGAGATGTTACCAGTGCCCGGACGCAGGAAAACGCGAGCGGTTGCGGTCTTGCGACGGCCAGTGCCGTAATTTTGAGTCGCCGACATAATGAACTATCCCGTTAGATCTTCAGTTCTTGAGGCTGCTGAGCAGTGTGTGGGTGAGCAGCACCCGCGTACACTTTCAGCTTGCGGTACATGTCGCGACCCAGCGGGTTCTTCGGCAGCATGCCTTTGACCGCGGTCTCGATGACACGCTCAGGGGCTTTGTCGATCAGCTTCTCGAAGCTGATTTCCTTGATGCCACCTGGGAAACCGGAGTGGGAGTAGTACATCTTGTCCGAAGTTTTGGCACCAGTGACACGTACCTGCTCGGCGTTGATGACGACGATGTAGTCGCCGGTGTCAACGTGAGGGGTGTATTCTGGCTTGTGCTTGCCACGCAGACGACGAGCGATTTCGGTAGCCAGACGACCCAGGGTCTGACCAGCGGCGTCAACTACGTACCAGTCGCGCTTTACTGTTTCCGGTTTAGCAGTAAAAGTTTTCATTCTCTAAAGCCTCAGAGGCCGCCCAGCGAAAAATAGACGGCGAATCTTACTGGATAGTGCACAGCTTGCCAAGGGCAAGCGCGCAGCCGCACACGGACGCTATTGGGGGCTCGGGTCGGCGCGTCCAATGTTCGACAAGGGTTCCTCCTGCATGGTGGTGCATCACTTCCGCCACACGGAGAGGTGCCGAATTATCCAGATTGCAGAAAAAAATTCAACCTGATTTGATGGTTCGATTTGCAGGAGACGGTACCCCATGGAATATCGCCAACTCGGCCGAACCGACCTCAATGTCAGCGCCCTGTGCCTGGGCACCATGACCTGGGGCGAACAGAACGACGAAGCCCAGGCCTTTGCCCAGATCGCACTGGCCAAGGCCAGCGGGGTCAATTTCATCGACACGGCAGAGATGTACCCGGTGCCGCCACGGCCCGAAACCTACGCCGCCACCGAGCGCATCATCGGCAACTGGTTCCGCCGTCATGGCGATCGTGACGACTGGATCCTCGCGAGCAAAGTCGCAGGTCCCGGCAACGGCATCAGCCATATCCGCGACGGCCAGCTCAAGCACAACCGCCAGCATATCGTCGCTGCGCTGGAGGACAGCCTGCAGCGCCTGCACACCGATCGCATCGACCTGTACCAGCTGCATTGGCCCGAGCGCAGCACCAACTTCTTCGGCAAACTGGGCTACCAGCATCTGCCTCACGACCTGTTCACGCCACTGGAAGAAACCCTCGAAGTACTCGACGAACAGGTGCGCGCCGGCAAGATCCGCCATATCGGCCTGTCCAACGAAACGCCATGGGGCACCATGAAGTTCTTGCACCTGGCCGAGACTCGCGGCTGGCCGCGAGCCGTGTCGATCCAGAACCCCTACAACCTGCTCAATCGCAGCTTCGAGGTAGGCCTGGCGGAGGTGGCGATCCGTGAGCAGTGCGGCCTGCTGGCTTATTCGCCTCTGGCCTTCGGCATGCTCTCGGGCAAGTACGAAGGCGGCGCACGGCCGGCACAGGCACGCCTGACGTTGTTCAGCCGGTTCTCGCGCTACTCCAATCCGCAGACTGTGTCCGCCTGCAGCCGTTATGTGCAGCTGGCCCGCCAGCATGGTCTTGACCCGGCCCAGATGGCCCTGGCCTTCGTCACCCGTCAGCCGTTCGTGACCAGCAACATCATCGGGGCTACCAGCGTTGAGCAACTGCAAAGCAACCTGGACAGCCAGGCCTTGACCCTCAGCGATGAATTGCTTGCAGCCATCGAGGCCATCCACCAGGACCAGCCCAACCCGGCGCCTTGAGGGCCGCGGCAATGGCAAGCTGCAAGTGGCAAGCAAAAGCAGTCCGCGGACTGCTCTGGCTTTTTTCTTGCCGCTTGCCGCTTGCCACTTACCGCTTGAAGAAGCTTGCAGCCCAACAGAAAAAATAAGACGATCCAGCCGGTGATTGACCACTCTACCCTATAAGAACAATGACAATGATGTTTACCCAACCCTCCGCGTCGTTGCGGCGCGTCAGCATCCTGGCCATTGACAAGGTGTTCGCCTCGACACTGATGCAGGCAAAGGATTTCTTCCACCTGGCCAGCCTGCGCTACAGCAAGCAGCTGGGCCTGGGGCTGCAACCGATGTTCGAGATCTGCCTGGTGAGCCCGGACGGCAAGCCCGTGGACAGCTTCAGCAATGTGCAGGTACCGGTCGACAGCGGCCTGGTCGATGCCGACGTGATCATCCTCCCGGCGTTCTGGGAAGACTTCGATAACCTGCAACAGCGTTACCCCCAGGTCCTGCCCTGGCTACGCGAGCAGCATGCCCGCGGTGCGGTGTTGTGCGGCGAGGCCAGTGGTGTGTTCTGGCTGGCAGAGGCAGGCCTGCTCGATGGCAAGGAGGCAACTACGTACTGGCGCTTCTTCAACAGCTTCGCAGAGCGCTTCCCCAATGTCCGGCTGAACCAGGACAAGCACCTGACCGATGCCGACAACCTGTATTGCGCTGGTGGCACCACATCGGCGTGCGACCTGTACATCTATCTGATCGAGCGATTCTGCGGCCCCAACGTCGCCCGCGCCGTGGCCCGAGACATCCTCTACGAAGTCCAGCGCAGCTATACCCCGGGACGCATGGGCTTTGGCGGACAGAAGCTGCACCAGGACCTGATCATCCTGCAGATCCAGCACTGGCTGGAGGAGCACTTCGCCGACAAGTTCCGCTTCGAGGACGTAGCGCGCAACCACGGCATGAGCATCCGCAACTTCATGCGCCGTTTCCAGAGCGCCACCGGCGACAAGCCCCTGCATTACCTCCAACGTCTGCGTATCGAGACGGCCAAGGGGCTCTTGTCGAGTACGCGCAAGAGCATCAAGACCATCAGCTATGAAGTGGGTTACGACGACGCCAGCTTCTTCGCCAGGCTGTTCCGTCAGCACACCGAACTGTCCCCGAATCAGTACCGGCAGCAGTTCGTGCAGGAGGCCTGAGGGCTTTCTTGAGTGGCAAGCTTCTAGCGGCAAGCCACGAGAAAAAGAAAAAGCCAGAGCAGTTCGCGAACTGCTCTGGCTTTTTTGTAGCTTGTAGCTTCCCTCAGGGCTTGTGCGCCCGCGCCAGGAACTCGTGGGACTGCATCTCCAGCAGGCGGCTGAGCGTGCGCTGGAATTCGAAGCTCAGGCGGCCGCCAGTGTACAAATCCTTGAGTTCGACCTCGGCGGAGATGATCAATTTGACGTTGCGGTCGTAGAACTCATCCACCATGTTGATGAAGCGGCGGGCGATGTCGTCGGTGGTCACGCCCATCTGCTCGACATTGCTCAGCAACACGGCATGGAAGATCTTGCCCAGCTCGATGTAGTCGTTCTGGCTACGCGGGCCGTCGCACAGGGCGCGGAAGTCGAACCAAGCGACGTCATCGCAGGTGCGGATAGCTTGGATCTCGCGGTTCTCGATCACCAGCACGTCGTTTTCCACAGCCTGGGTGCACTCGGGCGTCAAGGCACGGAAACTCTGGCGCAGGCTTTCATGGGCGGCTTCGTCGAGCGGGAAGTGGTACAGCTCGGCCTGCTCCAGGTGACGCAGGCGGTAGTCGACCCCGCTGTCGACGTTGACCACCTCGGTGTTCTGCTTGATCAGCGCGATAGCCGGCAGGAAACGCGCGCGTTGCAGGCCGTCCTTGTACAGGCCGTCGGGGACGATATTCGAAGTCGCCACCAAGGTGACGCCATTCTTGAACAGCTCTTCCATCAACGTGCCGAGGATCATGGCATCGGTGATGTCGGACACGAAGAACTCATCGAAGCAGATCACCTTGGCTTCCTCAGAGAAGCGCTTGGCGATGATGGTGAGCGGGTTCTTCTCCCCCTTGAGGGTTTTCATCTCTTCGTGAACACGCTTCATGAAGCGGTGGAAGTGCGTGCGCATCTTCTGCTTGAACGGCAGCGCCTCGAAGAAAGTGTCGACCAGATAGGTCTTGCCGCGTCCCACGCCCCCCCAGAAGTACAAGCCCTTGACCGGTGCCTGCTCCTTCCTGCCGAACAGCTTGCCGAACACGCCCGGCTTGTTGTTCTGCGCCGCCAACAGGTCATCGTACAGGCGCTGCAGGTGACGCACCGCAGTTTCCTGCGCCGCATCATGGAAGAAGTCGGGACGTTTCAGATCTGCTTGATATCGTTCGAGGGGCGTCATGATTCGTTAGCGAGGCAACAAAAAACGGGCCGTCACTGTAGCGACAGGCCCGCTTAATGGCAATCATACATACGGCCATCGCGCCGCAGGGCCGTAAGCTACCGGTACACAAGCCTCTATCCGGCTTGTCTGTTCCGGCCCTTTCACGGGCAAACCCGCTCCCACAGGTACAGCAGCGTTCTCATTGACACCGCAGGACTTGTGGCAACGGATTCATCCGCCGATACCGGCGAACAGCCGGGACCCTACGCCTCAGTCTTGAGGCTGCAATGCCGCGCGCAGGCTCTCGATGGCGGCGTCACGGGCCTCGCCGGTCTGGAACTGTGGCCCATCGGCCACCTGCTCACCGTTCAGCCAGAGCGAGAAGCCCAGGCCGTCGACGCGCACATCGGCCTCACCGCCCTGCTGCAACTGCTTGCTAACAGCGCCGGCGCTCTTGCCGTCAGCGAAGCTGCGCGAAAGCAGCAGCTGTTCGCCATCGGCTGCCAGCAAACGGAAGCGGAAGCTGCCATCGTCGTCGCGGAAGCTGACGAAGCGCGCGGTCTTGGCGGCTTTCTTCTTCACTTCGGTGCTGGCCTGGACACTGGTGCGGAACGAACGCAGGCCCACTGCCTCGCGCAGTTGCTCAAGGAACGGCGTGGCGCTCTTGCGGGCCTTGGCCGCACCGGCCAGGAGAATGTCTTCCAGGTCCGAGGGGCGCGAGATCAATTGGTGATAGTGTTCGCGCTTTTCGGCCAACTGGCCGTCGAGCAGTTGGAACAGGCGCTGTTTGGCCTCGCCCCAACCAATGCCCTGCAGCAGCTCTTCACGGAACTCGGCCGCCTGCGCGGGGGTGGCGAAGGCCTGGAACAGGGTGAACAGGTGCGAGTTGTCCGCATCCTTCGGCTCGCCCGGCGCGCGGGAGTCGGTGACGATGCGCGAGATCGCGTCCTTCATGTCCTTGGCGCTGGTGAACAGCGGAATGGTGTTGTCGTAGCTCTTGGACATCTTGCGACCGTCCAGGCCCGGCAGCGTCGCCACGGTTTCCTCGATCACCGCCTCCGGCAAGGTGAAGAAGTCCTTTCCCTGGCCGAACAGGTGGTTGAAACGCTGGCCGATGTCGCGGGCCATCTCCACGTGCTGGATCTGGTCACGACCGACCGGCACCTTGTGGGCGTTGAACATCAGGATGTCCGCGGCCATCAGCACAGGGTAGCTGAACAGGCCCATGGTCACGCCGGCATCCGGGTCTTCGCCGGCTTCGACGTTCTTGTCCACCGAGGCCTTGTAAGCATGGGCGCGGTTGAGCAGGCCCTTGGCGGCGACGCAGGTCAGCAGCCAGGTGAGCTCGGGAATCTCAGGGATGTCGGACTGGCGGTAGAAGGTGACCTTGTCCGGGTCCAGGCCACCGGCCAGCCAGGTGGCGGCAATTTCCAGACGCGAGCGCTGGATGCGCAGCGGATCGTCGCATTTGATCAGGGCGTGGTAGTCGGCCAGGAAATAGAACGAATCGGCACCGGGCTGTTGGCTGGCGACGATCGCAGGGCGGATGGCGCCGGCGTAGTTGCCCAGGTGCGGGGTTCCGGTGGTGGTGATACCGGTGAGAATACGCGTAGTCATGGGTGTTCGCTTGATCAGGCTTGGCTCAGTTCGAAAGACGCGGCAGCACCAGATCCTTCAGATCGGTCAGCTTGCCATGGAAAAAGTGTCCGCATTCTGCCACTTTCAGCAGCTCATGGGGGCGCTGCAGGTTGTCGGACCAGTCGTAGACCAGCTGAGGATCGACGACTTCATCGGTGTCCGGCTGCACCACGGTCAGCGGGCAACGCTGGGCCAGCGGGAACTGCTCGCTCAAGCGCATTACCGCCGGGGCGATCATGAACAGATGCTGCAACGCCACATCGTCGGCTTCCAGGCGTCCGGCCAGGCTGGCCGCGACAAATCCGCCGAATGAGAAGCCCATCAGCACCAGCGGCAGCTCAGGGTGCTTGGCCCGCAGCCAGGCCGCGGCCGCCTCGGCATCGGCGACCTCGCCGGCCCCCATGTCATGACTGCCCGCACTCTGACCCACGCCGCGGTAGTTGAAGCGTAAGGTGATGTAACCTGCATCACGGGCGGTGCGCTGCAGGGTCGAGACCACCTTGTTGAGCATGGTGCCACCCTGGACCGGGTTGGGATGGCAGATCAGCACCGCACCGCGGGCGCCGGCCACATCCAGGTACAAGGCTTCCAGCTGGCCGCTCGGGCCATCAATGAACAAGGGGGTTTCGCGGATAAGCAAGGCACTACTCCGTGACCTCTGTGAAGGTCGACTCGTCTAGCTGAAGAATTCTGTTCTGATTTGCGATCGCTCGCGGTATACAGCGCAGGTCTGAGCCGTTAACGTAAAGCAAAGCCGTTTATAGAGGAAGGACTCGTGGAACTCTCGCTCCTTGTTTGGTTGTTGCCGACCCTGGCCCTCGTCGTCGGCGTGGTGGTGGGCTTTGTCGTCGCCCGTCTGCTGCCCAACGCAGCGCCCAGCAGCACCCAGCGTCAGTTGGATGACATCCAGCAGCGCTTCGATAGCTACCAGAACGAAGTGGTCACCCACTTCAACAGCACAGCAGCGCTGGTCAAGAAACTGACCCAGAGCTACCAGGACGTCCAGGACCACTTGGCCGACGGCGCCAACCGTCTGGCCCTCGACGACGTGACCCGCCAGCGCCTGCTGGCCGCCCTGCACTCCGAAGCGGCCCAGGGCCCGCGTGATCGCCTGACTCCGCCGAAGGACACCGCCGAAGTGCCTCGCGACTACGCGCCCAAGGCGCCGAACTCGCCGGGCATGCTCGACGAGAGCTACGGCCTCAAACGCTGAACATGAAAAAGGCCTCGCAAGAGGCCTTTTTTTGTGGGCGTTTGTAAGCAACTTCCTAGCAACGCCCATAAGAGCTGGCGAAGCCTGCGATGAGCTGCAAAGCACCACGAGGACGAAATGGGCTTGCCTTCAAACACAAGCCCTTGCCAAGCTGCCGCTCATCGACACCAAGGGGCCACCCCGCCAGCGATTTCGTACCGCGCCCTCGCCTGCTCCAATACCTGCTCGTCCAACCGCCCCTGCCTGACCAGGCTGTACAGCGCTGCCATCACCACACCGTAACGATCCACCTCGAAGAACCGCCGCAGTTGCTGACGTGTATCGCTGCGCCCGAAGCCATCGGTACCCAGGGTCATGTAAGGTGCCGGTACGTATTCGGCGATCAACTGCGGCCAGGCCCGGGCATAGTCTGTGGCGGCAACCACCGGGTCATCACCCGCCAGGCACAGGCTCACGTGGCTGACCCCGCCTCGCCCTTGGGTCGCCGCTCGCTGCACTTCCCGTGCCTCGCGTGCCAGTTCGCTGAAACTGGTGACACTGAACACATCACTGTCCACCTGCCATTCGGTAGCGAGCAGCTCACTGGCGGCAATCACCTCGCGCAGAATCGCCCCTGAGCCCAGCAGACGCACCTTGGCACGTGGCTGCAGGGCCTGCTGCCTGGCGAAACGGTACATGCCGCGAAGCACATCGCCGTGCATCGCCTCGGGCAACGAGGGCTGTGGATAGTTTTCGTTCATCACCGCCACGTAGTGGAATTCGTCGCACTGCTCCACCAGCATGCGCCGGGCTGCATGATCGAGAATCACGGCCAGCTCGCCGGCAAAGCATGGGTCCCAGGCCCGGCAGTTGGGCACCAAGGCCGCCATCACCAAGCTGGAGCCGTCCTGGTGCTGCAATCCTTCGCCACCCAAGGTGGTGCGCCCGGCCGTAGCCCCCAGCAACAAGCCACGGGCGCGCTGGTCGGCGGCAGCCCAGATCAGGTCACCGACCCGCTGGAATCCGAACATCGAGTAATAGATGTACACCGGCAACATAGGCTCGCCGTGTACCGCGTAGGACGTGGCCGCCGCTACCCAAGAAGAAATCGCCCCTGCCTCGGTGATGCCCTCTTCGAGCAACTGGCCGTCACGCGCCTCTTTGTAGGTGAGCAAAGACCCGGCATCCTCAGGCTCGTAACGCTGCCCGCAAGACGAATAGATACCGATCTGTCTGAACAAACTGGCCATACCGAACGTACGCGCCTCATCGGCGACGATCGGTACCACCCGCGGACCCAGCTCCGGCGCCTTCAACCAGTGGCCGAGCAGGCGCACGGCGGCCATGGTGGTGGACATTTCCTTGCCCTCAGCGTGCAAGGCAAAACCACCGAAGGTTTCAAGATCCGGCAACGGCAGGCGAGGACAGTCGCTGCGCCGCATCGGCAACGGCCCGCCCAACGCAGCACGCTGCTTGCGCAGGTAACGCATCTCCGGGCTGTCCTCGTCAGGCCGGTAGAAGCGCAGTTGCTCCACGGCTTCGTCCGACAGGGGGAGATGGAAGCGATCCCGAAATGCCAGCAGTGCCTGAACGTCGAGCTTCTTGGCCTGGTGCGCAGTCATCCGCGACTCGCCAGCGCTGCTCATGCCATAGCCCTTCTTGGTCTTGGCCAGGATCACCGTCGGCCGGCCCTTGCATGCCTTGGCCGCGGCATAGGCGGCGTATAGCTTGCGAAAATCATGACCGCCACGCTTGAGGGCGTTGATCTCGTCGGAGCTCATGTGCGCCACCAGCTGTTGCAGTGCCGGGTGCTGGTTGAAGAAATGCTCCAGGTTGTAGGTGCCGTCGTTGGCGCCAAGGGTCTGGAACTGGCCATCGGGCGTCGCTGCAAGTTGACGCAGCAGCACATGGTCATGGTCGCGGGCGAACAGAGCATCCCACTCCGAGCCCCAGAGCACCTTGATCACGTTCCAACCGGCGCCGCTGAACAGCGCTTCCAGTTCCTGGATGATCTGCCCGTTGCCGCGCACCGGGCCATCCAGGCGTTGCAGGTTGCAGTTGACGATGAACGTCAGGTTGTCCAGGCCTTCGCGCGCCGCCAGGGTCAGGCCTGCGGTGGACTCCGGTTCGTCCATTTCGCCATCACCGAACACGCCCCAGACATGCCGTGACTCCGTCTCGAGCACACCACGGTGCTGCAGATAGCGCATGAAACGCGCCTGGTAGATGGCATTGAGCGGACCGATCCCCATGGAACCGGTGGGAAACTGCCAGAAGTCGGGCATCAACCAAGGGTGTGGGTAAGAGCACAGGCCATTGCCGGCGACTTCCTGGCGATAGCTGGCCAGTTGCGCCTCGCTCAAACGCCCTTCGAGAAATGCCCGGGCATAGATACCCGGGGCGGAATGAGGCTGGAAGAACACCAGGTCTGCCGAGCGTCGCTCGCCACCGCTCTCGCCCCGGAAAAAGTGCTGGAAGCCCACCTCGAAGATCTCCGCCGCCGAGGCATAACTGGCGATATGCCCACCCAGATCGCCATAGGCATGATTGGCCCGCACCACCATGGCCAGCGCGTTCCAGCGCAGGATGCCAGTGATGCGCTCGTCCATCTCCAGGTCGCCCGGATAGGCGCCTTGCTGCTCCACCGACAAGGTGTTGCGGTAGGCCGAGAACGGCAAGGTATCGCGCGCCAGCCCCAATTCCAGTGCATGGCTTTGCAAACGCTGTAGCAGATAGCGCGCCCGCGCCGGGCCGCAATGGGCCAGGGTAGACTCGAGCGCTTCGCACCATTCGCGGGTTTCAGCCGGGTCGCTGTCCAGGTCGGTACCCTGGGCCGTCAATGGCTCGTTCGGATTCATCATCGCCACCATCGGGCTTTTCCTTCGGTTTCCGGACACGATTTGCGGGTAAACCCGCTCACACAGCGCTTGGCGCGGCTTCAGGCGCAGGCCTTCAATGCCTGGGCGATATCAGCCACCAAGTCATCGATGTCTTCCAACCCCACCGACAGCCGCACAAGGCCCTCAGAGATGCCATGGTGCGCGCGCTCCTGCGGCGTATAGCTCGAATGGGTCATGCTCGCCGGATGCTGGGCCAGTGACTCGGCATCGCCCAAGCTCACCGCCCGACTGAACAACTGCAGGGCATTCATGAACCGACGCCCCGCCTCGATCCCACCCTTGAGCTCGAACGCGATCATCCCGCCCGGCAGGCGCATCTGCCGCTGAGCCAACGCATGCTGGACAAAACTCGGCAGGCCCGGATAGTGGATCAACTCCACCTGGGGCTGGCGCGCCAGGTACTCGGCTAACTGCTGAGCGTTGCTGCAGTGGCGCTCCATGCGCAGGGCAAGGGTCTTCATGCCGCGCATCAGCAGCGAGGCATCGTGAGGCGAAAGGACCGCGCCGGTCATGTCCTTCAGGCCTTCCAGGCGGATCCGGTCGATCAGCGCCTTGCGCCCGACCACCAGGCCCGCAGTGATATCGCCATGGCCGCTCAGGTACTTGGTGGCCGAATGCACCACCAGGTCGGCACCCAGCTCCAGCGGACGCTGCAAGTAGGGCGTGCAGTAAGTATTGTCGACCACGACGTGGATGTCGCGACCACGCACCGCCTCTGCGACGGCCGCGATATCGACCAGTTGCATGTTGGGGTTGGCCGGGCTTTCGAAATAGATCATCCGGGTCTTAGAGGTTATGGCCGCCTTCAACGCCTTTTCGTCGTTAAGGTCAACGTGCTGGATCTTGACTCCGAATTCGCCGATGCCATGGTGCAAGTAGGCAAAGGTGCAGCCGTACAGGGTACGCCCAACGATCAGCTCATCGC
The DNA here is from genome assembly GCF_900102675.1 of Pseudomonas guariconensis. GTDB lineage: Bacteria > Pseudomonadota > Gammaproteobacteria > Pseudomonadales > Pseudomonadaceae > Aquipseudomonas > Aquipseudomonas guariconensis. The sequence continues at coordinate 2,754 of NZ_FMYX01000006.1, read as the reverse complement.
CCGGACGTAGTAGCGTCCATAGCGTCGAGGTGATGGCGCCCATGCCCGAGGCCAACGCCAGTCCTGCTTCGCCACCTTCTAGCGATGCCATGCGTTGTTCGAGCAAGGCCAGGGTCGGGTTGGAAATGCGGCTGTAGAAATGCCCACTCTCCTCACCTGCAAAACAGGCCGCGCCGTACTCGACAGTCGGGAAGGCATAGGTGGCGGTCTGGTACACCGGCGGCACCAGCGCGCCGCCGTGGGAAAGCGGGTCATAGCCATGATGGATGGCCCGTGTTGAAAAACCGGTGTTGTTATTGGAGTCGCGCATGGCAACAGCCTCTGATGGTTTGTTATAAGCTTATGCCACCGGGTCGCGGGTAATTTTCCAAAATCGCCCACGCATTCGCATATCTTTTGGCATAAAAACAACAAACCAAACACCAGGAGGGCAAATCATGCCTTCGACCCTAGACCGCACCGACCGCGCCCTGCTCGCGGCCTTGCAGGACAATGCCCGCCTCACCGTCGCTGAACTTGCCGACCAGGTTTCCCTCACCACCTCGCCCTGCTGGCGTCGCGTCAAACTGCTGGAGGACAACGGCTACATCACCGGCTATCAAGCCATCCTCTCGCCCAAGTCACTGGGCTTTGGCGTGACCGCCTTCGTGAGCATCATGATGGACTCGCACACCAAGGAAATGGCCCTGGCCTTCGAGAAACGGCTGTTGGAAATCCCCGAGATCGTTTCCTGCCACAACATTTCCGGGCGCTATGACTTCTTGTTGGAGATCCTTGCGCGGGACCTGGAATCGTTCGGGGAATTTACCCGGGAGGTGTTGCAGCGTTTGCCGGGCGTTAAAGAGATCTATTCGAGTTTTTCGTACAAGGCGGTGAAGGAGCGGCGAGTGATTCCGGTGTCGGAAAAACACATATGAAATAGCTGAAAACCTTATACCCAGCGACTCCACACGACACCACAAAACTAACTAGCGCATGTTTTCATCCGGTCGATTCATCTATGCCCCCATGAAGGCATGCGCCACCCTCCTATGTAAGACCCGTCTCCCACTAACGAGGAGAGCTTCCTACTTAAGCTTGTGAAAAAATGAAGTATCCCTCAACAGGGTTCGTGGTGAAAATAAACGGCCCCTTAGATGCGCGAGCACACCATGAAACACCTCAACCTTATGCTCATGTTTTTTCTTTCCGGGTGCGGCAACGACTGGATGTGGATCCCTGATAGACAAGACATAAAATTCAAATGTGACATGGACCCCTATCGGCAAGGTTGCGAAAGAAGAATAGATTATCAAGAGCATTACAAACTGATCCAAAAGCCGCGACACTAAGCTCATCACAACTTCTTACTTAAAGTCAGCCGACAGCTCCAAGCCATGTCACCAAACCCAGGGGATTAAACTTGGAGCCACGTATATTCGGCTACCCCTAAAGCTAGGGATAATCATGCTTTACTTGGAATAGCGGAGGAAGCTCAGGCAGGTCAGAGTGCGGCCATATCTTTTCCCTACGCCGAAGGCGGCCTGGCACAAACCCTGAGCGCGCCCATCTAATCTCTCCATTCCTTCTATCATAAATTTCCAGATTACCTGTATCGGTTACTCCTAGGTGATTATGACGCCAATAGGACTTGTCTCGAGTCTCTGTAGCTTGAGCGGACCATACCCGACCACGGGATGGATCATAGAGAAAGCCAGAATTCTGGATAACGAAGTGAAGTGTTTCCCGCTTTCTCAATTTGAAAGTGTCGCTGTGCGGTTGTTTCTCGTTAGCCACCCAGATTACAGAGCCACGATCTTCAAGTACTAAGTTTCCATCAGGGCGAAGACGCAGCGCATAGCGCCCATTAGGAGATTTTATGAAATCGCCCGCATGCATAGATTGGTTGGGAGGAAGGACGGTACCTCCAGACCCGCTGAATCGTGCAACCTTCACTTTTGAATACTTCCCCATTACACCACCTTTAATTATTGAGCCGAAAGGGCTTGGTAAAGCCGGCCTACCAAAACTAGTCCCACAATAATTACAAGTCGTGCAAAGCCTAAGCGAACCGGAAACCCTCCCCCTATAGTCATCAGACTCTCCCTACAGCCGCAGCCGAGATGTCGCACAACATACAATCCAGATTTTACCAGGCTTACTTGTCAGACTTAGAAATCCAAAACACGTCACCCCCACAAAAGAATAATCAATGAACGGCTTACCCTACCCAACCATTAAAGAGCTGACCGCTCTATCAGTAATCTTTCTAGCAGGACGCAATAACAAATGCCTTTATTCTTCCCGGACCGATAAGCGGTTCATTTCAAATGCGACATGGATCCTTTCCGGCATGGCCACGAACGGCAAATGGACTATCAGGAGTACTTTCGATGGATCAAGCAACCCCAGCACTAGGCCTCTTGAAACAATCACTTCTCACCGGCCTCCTGCTCCTATCAGCCTGTAGCGCCGGCGGCCCCTACCTCGGGCCAGACAACCCAGATCAACACTTCAACTGCGACATGTCCCCCTACAGCCCAGCGTGCGCGCAACGCAGCGATTATGACCGGCACCTGGAAATGATCAGGACCGAAAAACAGACCCGGCGCCTGTTGCGCAACTAGTCAGGTGCCATAAACAAAAAACCCCGCCGAAGCGGGGTTTTCTGTTTATGGCAAGCGGATCAGCAGCACATCCAGCACCTGCTTGACGCCGTCTTCAACGCTGGTGGTCTGGGTATCGATCACCAGGTCCGCGTCCAGCGGCACATCG
>NZ_FMYX01000007.1 GCF_900102675.1 Pseudomonas guariconensis | reverse complement strand
AGCCAGCCGGAGGCCGCGAGGCCCCGTAAGACACCGCAGCGAGGGAACCCGGTGCGAAGCGCCGGGCCGGATGCAGGGGCGCGCGGCTTTTGGTTACTTTTGGCCAAGACCAAAAGTGACCCGCCGTAAAGGCGGAAAGGTGATTAACCGTCGACAAATAAAACGGATAAGCCCACAAACCTCAAAACCCACAACCACAAACCACAAAGCCTCACCGCCGCACAGGCCGCTTCTGCAACTTACGCTGCAACGTGCGCCGATGCATCCCAAGGGCCCGCGCCGTCGCGGATATGTTCCCGTCATGCTCGGCCAACACCCGCTGGATATGCTCCCACTGCAGGCGATCCACCGACATCGGGTTCTCCGGCACCAGCGAATCCAGATCCGCATGCTCGGACAACAGCGCCGCCAACACATCATCGGCGTCCGCCGGCTTGCACAGATAGTTGCAGGCACCGCGCTTGATAGCCTCAACCGCGGTGGCGATGCTCGAATAACCCGTCAGGATCAACACCCGCATTTCAGGGTCCAGCTCCAGCAGCTTGGGCAGCAGCGCCAGCCCGGAATCGCCGTCCATCTTGAGGTCTAGGGTCGCGTAATCAGGCACGTCCTGCTTGGCCAGCACCAACCCCTCCTCGGCCGAGGAGGCGGTGCTCACGCGGAAACCGCGACGGCTCATGGCGCGCGCCATGACGCGGGTGAAGGTGGCGTCGTCGTCCACCAGCAACAAGTGCGGCAGCTCTTCGCCTTCGACCAGGTTTTCTTCGCTCATCGTTCATCTCCTCGCTTGCCATGGGGCAGGCGCAGCTCGGTGAGGGTGCCGCCCTGTTCATGACTATAGAGTTTCACCGAGCCGCCAGCACGGGTCACGCTGGCCTTGCTCAGGAACAGGCCCAGGCCGAAGCCTTTGCCCTTGGTGGTAAAGAAGGGTTTACCGATCGCCTCGGCGATGGCGACGGGAACGCCAGGGCCGTGATCGCGGATCGTGATGATGATGTCCTGGGCGTTCCAGTCCAGGCGCACTTCCAGATCCTCGGGGCAGGCATCGGCGGCGTTGTTAAGCAGATTGAGCAAGGCCTGGGTCAAGTCCGGGGGGGGCGTCAGACGCGGAACCTGGCCATCGCGCAGGCGCTGGAAGCGGTAGGTGGCCTCCGGGCGCATCAGGTGCCAGCGGTTGAGCGCTTCATCCAGCCAGGCGGTCACCTCCTGCTCGACCACGCTCAGACGACGGTTGGCTTCGGCGGCGCGGACCAGTTGCTGCAAGGTCTCCTTGCACAGCTTGACCTGGTCCTGAAGGATCTCCAGGTCTTCCTGCAATTGCGGGTCTGTGTGGTCCTGACGCATTTCATTGAGCAGCACGCTCATGGTCGCCAGAGGCGTGCCCAGTTCATGGGCGGCCCCGGCGGCCTGGGTGGCCACGGCGAGCAGTTGCTCGTCTCGAAGGCTCTCCTCGCGGCGATCGGCGCGCAGTTTCTCCTGGCGACGAAGCTCTTCAGCCATGCGTGCGGCGAAGAACGTGATCACGCCGGCCGCCAAGGCGATGCTCAACCACATGCCATAGACCTGCATCTTTTCCCGCGCCATGGGCAGGGTCTCGAGCGGGTAGAACTGCACCAGCAGCAGGCTATAGGCCACCAGAGCAATGCCAGACAGCACCAGCGAATAGATCCATGGCAAGGTCACCGCGGCGATCGCCAGCGGTACCAGGTAGTAGGAAACGAACGGGTTGGTCGAGCCGCCGGAGTAGTACAGCAAGGCACTGTGGATCAGCAGGTCACAGGCCAGCTGCAGGGCATACTCGAGTTCGGTGACCGGCAACGACAAGCGCAGGCGCAAGGCGGTGAAGGCACACAGCAACGACGACAAGGCCAGTGTGATAGCCAGCGACAGCCAGGGCAGCGGGACCAGTTCGGTCCAGTAGGCCACGCCAACGGAGCCAGCCTGGGCGGCCAGGACCAGGATACGGATGAAGGTCAGACGCCAGAGGTTCTGGCGCGTAGCGGACAGCGGATGTGCGGCAGCGAGCATGAGCTCTCCTGATGAGTGCTCCAGGAAAATCGACCGGAGTATACCGAAGCCAGGCGCCCCGCTGCAGCGATGCGGCAAAGCGCCACACTTTGTCACAGGTTAATGATGGCATTTAGGAACCCACTACACTGTTCCCGGTCTGATGGGCCATGCGCGGGATGGACAATGCCCGCGCCTTTATTTGCCAAGGAGTCCTACATGCACATCCCCCGTCGTGGCACCGCGCTGATCCTGTCCTGTGGCCTGCTGGCCAGCCTGCCGGCGTTGGCGGACGATGCGCCGCGCTACAACCAGGTATCGCTGCGCGCCGAAGTCACCAAGGAAGTGGCGCGCGACTTGATGGTCGTAACCCTGTACAGCGAAGCCCAGAACAACGACCCAGGCAAGCTGGCCAAGGAAATCACCGAGACCATGAACAAAGCCGTGCAGCAGGCACGCCAGGTCAAGGACGTGAAGATCAGCCAGGGTAGCCGCAACAGCTACCCGGTCTATGACAGCAAAGGCCAGAAGATCACTGGCTGGCGCGAACGCGCCGAACTGCGCCTGGAAAGCGCCGACTTCCCAGCCCTGTCCAAACTCACCGGGGAACTGCTCCAAGACCTGAAAATGGGCGGCATGGACTTCTCCATTGCCCAAGCCACCCGCAAGAGAAACGAGGACGCCCTGCTCAAGGAGGCCGTCGACGCCTTCAAGGCACGCGCCCAGTTGGCCACCGAAGCCCTCGGCGGCAAAGGCTACAAAGTGGTCAGCCTGAACCTCAACAGCAGCGGCTACCCACGCCCCTACCTGCGCAGCGCGCCGATGGCCATGAAGGCCATGGCAGCCGATGAAGCCGCTCCCGCGCCGGACATCGAAGCCGGTACCAGCGAAGTCAGCATGAACGCCGATGGCCTGATCGAAGTCCAGATGCCCTGATCGACCTCAGTGAACCGAAGCGACGGGTGCAATGCCCGTCGCTTTGATGTCATTTCCAGAACTGACAGTTTCAAGCCTCATTCCTACAGCGCTATAGCTGCTTTCCTATTGACTTCAAAGTTGAAAAACATCTGGCAAATTGCCTGCAAAAAACCAGCGCAAACGTTCAACTTTCATGAAAATTACATGGATGCGACATCCATGTACGTTAGTCCCACAATTTTGACGTCAACTATCCCTCTGCCTGTTGCATTGGCGATCTACCCTGCATTAGTATCCGCAGGTCGGCTCACGAGGCCGCCTCAATCGAAAAATGACAACAATGAGGCCACCATGCTCAAACACGCAGTCATTCCGTTCCTGGTCAGCGCAGGCTTGCTCGCCGGCGCACCCTCCGCGCTAGCCGCGACCAACCTGGTGTTCTGCTCCGAAGGCAGCCCCGCAGGCTTCGACCCGGGCCAATACACCACAGGAACCGACTTCGACGCCTCGGCCGAAACCGTCTTCAATCGCCTGACCCAGTTCGAGCGCGGCGGCACCGCGGTCATTCCGGGGCTGGCAACCAAGTGGGACGTCTCCGACGACGGCAAGACCTACACCTTCCACCTGCGCGAAGGCGTCAAGTTCCACACCACCGACTTCTTCAAGCCGACCCGCGAGTTCAACGCCGACGACGTGCTGTTCACCTTCAACCGCATGCTCGACAAGAACCATCCGTTCCGCAAAGCCTACCCCACCGAATTCCCCTACTTCACCGACATGGGCATGGACAAGAACATCGCCCGTCTCGAAAAGGTCGACGATCACACCGTACGCTTCACCCTCAACGAGGTGGACGCCGCCTTCATCCAGAACCTGGCCATGAGCTTCGCCTCGATCCAGTCCGCCGAGTACGCCGACCAGTTGCTCAAGCAGGGCAAGGCCGCCGACATCAACCAGAAACCGATCGGCACCGGCCCGTTCGTGTTCAGCAAGTACCAGAAGGACGCCCAGATCCGTTTCAAGGGCAACAAGGACTACTGGAACCCCGATGACGTGAAGATCGACAACCTGATCTTCGCCATCAGTACCGACGCCTCGGTACGCATGCAGAAGCTCAAGAAGAACGAGTGCCAGGTCACTCTGTTCCCACGCCCTGCCGATATCGAGCCGCTGAAGAAAGATCCGAAACTTCAAATGCCTGAACAGGCCGGCTTCAACCTTGGCTACATCGCCTACAACGTGATGGACAAGATCAAGGGCAGCAACGAAGCCAACCCCCTGTCCCAGCTGAAGGTTCGCCAGGCACTGGACATGGCGGTGAACAAGCAGCAGATCATCGAATCGGTGTACCAGGGCGCAGGCCAACTGGCGGTCAACGCCATGCCGCCGACGCAGTGGTCCTACGACACCTCCATCAAGGATGCCAAGTACGACCCGGAGAAAGCCAAGCAACTGCTCAAGGAAGCCGGCATCAAGGAAGGCACCGAGATCACCCTGTGGGCCATGCCCGTGCAGCGCCCCTACAACCCCAACGCCAAGTTGATGGCCGAAATGCTCCAGTCCGACTGGGCCAAGATCGGCATCAAGGCCAAGATCGTCAGCTACGAGTGGGGCGAGTACATCAAGCGTTCCAAAGGCGGCGAGCAAGGCGCCATGCTGATCGGCTGGAGCGGCGACAACGGTGACCCCGACAACTGGCTGGGTACCCTCTACGGCTGCGATGCCATGGATGGGAACAACTTCTCCAAGTGGTGCTACAAGCCCTACGACGACCTGATCAAGCAGGCCAAGGCCACTTCCGACCAGGCCAAGCGCACCGAGCTGTATCAAAAAGCGCAACACATCCTCAAGGAGCAAGTGCCGATCACGCCGATCGCTCACTCCACTGTCTATCAGCCGATGAGCGACAAGGTGAAGGACTTCAAGATCAGCCCGTTCGGCCTGAACTCCTTCTACGGCGTCAGCGTGGAGAAATAGGGCCAGCCCCTGCGCCGTGGGCCTGAGCGCCCACGGTGACATTCCGCGCCACGAGCGCCCCCCAGAAACAAGCGCCCTCCCGATGCCACCCGCAGCGGGATCGGATTCCTGTTGCCGCGATTCCTACAAAGTTGCGGCACGACAGATGCAAAAGGACTAGCCATGCGCCCCATCACTCTCCTCGGCACCCTGCTTGGCCTCGGCCTGATGACCCAGGCCCCCGACCTGCTCGCCAAGAACCTGGTGTTCTGTTCCGAAGGCAGCCCGGCCGGCTTCGACACCGCCCAGTACACCAGCGCTACCGACAACGATGCCGCCGAGCCGATCTACAACCGCCTGGTCGAATTCGAGCGAGGCGGCACTGCCGTGCATCCGGCGCTGGCGACCTTCTGGGAGATCTCCGAGGATGGCATGCGCTACACCTTCCACCTGCGCGAAGGCGTCAAGTTCCATGGCAACAAGGACTTCACGCCAAGCCGTGATTTCAGCGCCGACGACGTGCTGTTCACCTTCAATCGCATGCTCGACAAACGACACCCCTTCCGCAAGGCCTACCCCACCGAGTTCCCCTACTTCGTCAGCATGGGGCTGGACAAGAACATCGCCAAGGTCGAAAAGACCGGCCCGCTGACGGTGGTGTTCACCCTCAACAGTGTCGATGCCGCGTTCATCCAGAACCTCGCCATGAGCTTCGCCTCGATCCTCTCCGCCGAATACGCCGACCACCTGCTGGCCGAAGGTCGCGCCAGCGACATCAACCAAAAGCCGATCGGCACCGGCCCGTTCGTGTTCCAGCGTTACCAGAAGGATTCGCAGATTCGCTACAAGGGCAACCCGGCCTATTGGGCGCCGGAGCAGGTCAAGCTCGACAACTTAGTGTTCTCCATCAACATCGACCCTTCGGTACGCATCCAGAAACTCCGCCGCAACGAATGCCAGGTCACCTTGCACCCCCGCCCCGCCGACCTGCCGGCGATCAAGGCCGACAGCAAGCTGAGCGTGCTGCACAAGCCGGGCTTCAACCTTGGCTATATCGCCTACAACACCCAGCATCCGCCCTTCGATCGCCTCGAGGTACGCCAGGCCATGGACATGGCCGTGAACAAGCAGGCGATCATCCAGGCCGTGTACCAAGACTCCGGCCAGGCGGCGGTCAACGCCATGCCGCCGACTCAGTGGTCCTATGACAAAACCATCAAGGACGCAGGTTTCAACCCGGCCAAAGCCCGCGAACTGCTCCAGGCCGCCGGCGTCAAGGAGGGCACCGAAGTGACCCTGTGGGCCATGCCGGTACAGCGGCCCTACAACCCCAATGCCAAGCTGATGGCCGAGATGCTCCAAGCCGACTGGGCCAAGGTCGGCATCAAGGCCAGGATCGTCAGTTACGAATGGGGGGAATACCTCAAGCGCATGAAAAACGGCGAGCACGACATCGCCCTGATCGGTTGGACCGGCGACAACGGCGACCCGGACAACTGGCTGGGGACTCTGTACAGCTGCGATGCCATCGGCAGCAACAACTACTCCCTGTGGTGCGACCGTGAGTACGACACGCTGGTCAAGCAGGCCAAGCAGGTCACCGACCGCGAGCAGCGCACCCGGCTCTATCAGCAAGCCCAGCAACGTCTCAAGCAACAGGTGCCGATCACCCCGGTGGCCCACTCCACGGTCAACCAGCCGATCAGCGCCAAGGTCAAGGACTTTCGCGTCAGCCCCTTTGGACGCAACGACTTTTCCGGTGTGAGTGTTGACTGATTAGCCCCTCTCTTCGCGAGTAAACCCGCTCCCGCACTGATCACCGCCCCTGCGGCAGCGGGTTTATCCATGAACAGACCGGCACCGCCAGCACAACGCCCCCGACTCTGCCCGGCGATCCCGCGGCACCCCTGGCAACACCGCAGCAAAACCCCCAGCCCACAAGGCGCGGGAATAACTAGAAATAGAAAGGGAGCTTCACCTTGAGACGTACAACCTTTACCGCACTGGCCCTGTCGTTAGGCGCATTGTCCGCCACAGCCCAGGCCGAACCCGTCAGCCAGGACTTCGTCCCGGTCACCCTCAAATCCAGCAGCGAGCAGGCCGAGGCCACAGGCTTTCTCGAAGGCCAGAGCCTGACCGGTAGCACGCGCAACTGGTACGCCCGCGAACGCGCCACCCGCGCACCGCTGTTCAGGTACTACAAGAGCGACGGCACTCTGCACCGGACTCACAGCCGTGACAACTGGGTGCAGGGCACCATCCTGAACTACAGCTCAGGCTTCACCCAAGGCACCGTGGGCTTCGCTGTCGAAGCCGCCGGCTACAACGCCATCGCCCTCGAGCGTGGCCGCGCCGCGGTGGCCGGGCCGAACAACCGCACGCTGACCCACAGCGATGGCGACGTGATCGGCCAGTGGAGCAAGATGGGCTTGGGCAACGTCAAGGCACGGGTATCCAACAGTACCCTTACCGTGGGCCGTCAGTCGGTGGACACGCCGATGATTTCCTACATCGGCAACCGCGCGTTGCCGTCGAGCTTCCAGGGTGCATTCCTGCACAGCGCCGAATTCGACAACCTGTCGTTCGACCTGGGCACCTTCGACCGCGTCTCGCCCCGTACCGAGCAGAGCTTGAGCAAGTTCCGCAGCGAGTATGGCAATGGCGTGGAAACCGACCGTGCCAGCACCGCCGGGGTCAACTACCAGCCGTTCAAGAGCCTCTCCACCAGCCTCTACGCCACCAAGGTCGACGACTTCTGGAACCAGTACTATTTCGGCGCCAACCACGTGCTGGGCGACAGCGCGGTGCTGAGCCTGACCACGGGCCTGAACTACTACAAGACCGTGGATACCGGCAGCAAGAAGATGGGCGAGATCGACAACGACACCTACAGCCTGTCGTTCGGCCTCACCCATCAGGCCCACACGCTCAGCGCCTCCTGGCAACAGGTCAACGGCAACGAGTACTTCGACTACCTGCACGAAACCAACGGCATCTACCTGGCCAACTCGCTGCTGTCGGACTTCAACGGCCCCAACGAGAAGTCCCTGCAGATCTCCTACGTGCTGAACATGGCCCCCTATGGCGTGCCGGGCTTGAAGTTCAACGTCTACAACGCCCGTGGCTGGGGTATCGACGGCACCCACTACCGGGGCGATGCCTACGACGTCAAAGGCATGGATGGCGAGACCCACTACGAGTGGGGCATCGGTACCAGCTACGCCGTGCAGAGCGGTCCGCTGAAAGACACCAGCATCCGCGCCACCTACACCGCGCACCGCGCCAGCAAAGCCCAGGCCGACGGTAGCCTGGACGAGCTGCGTATCGTCACCACCATTCCATTCAACATCCTCTGACCCCCGCGCCGGCCCGCCTTGTGCGGGCCGAAGCGCTACGCTGGAACAATCTGCAGGGAGGTTTCATGACATCGCTACCATTACGTGCCGCCCTGGCGGCCGTCCTTCTCGGCGCCGCGACCCAGCTCGCGGCCAAGCCGTTGGTGGTGTGCACCGAGGCGAGCCCGGAAGGCTTCGACATCGTCCAGTACACCACCGCGGTCACCGCCGACGCCTCGGCCGAGACGCTCTTCAATCGCCTGGTCGACTTCAAGCCCGGTACCACCGATATCCAGCCGGCGCTGGCCAAAAGCTGGGACATCAGCCCGGACGGGCTGACCTACACCTTCCACCTGCGCGAAGGCGTCAAGTTCCACACCACCCCGTACTTCAAACCCACACGCGACTTCAATGCCGATGACGTGCTTTGGAGCCTCAACCGCCAGCTTGACCCGAAGCATCCCTGGCACGACAAGACCAGCGTCGGCTATCCCTACTTCGAGAGCATGGCCTTCAAGGACTTGCTCAAGTCGGTAAGCAAGACCGACGACCACACCGTGGTGATCACCCTGACCCGTCCGGAAGCCCCCTTCCTGCGCGACATGGCCATGGCCTTCACCTCGATCTACTCCGCCGAGTACGGCGACCAGTTGCTCAAGGCCGGCAAGACTGGCGAGCTCAACAGCAAGCCGATCGGCACCGGGCCGTTCATCTTCCAGCGCTACAACAAGGACGCCCAGGTTCGCTACAAGCCCAACCCGGATTACTTCCGGGGCAAACCACCGGCAGACGCGTTGATCTTCGCCATCGCCACCGACAGCAACGTGCGTCTGCAAAAGCTGCGTGCCAACGAGTGTCAGATCGCCCTGTATCCAAAGCCGGACGACGTGCCGGCGATCAAGGCCGATCCGAAACTCAAGGTTGCCGAGATCGAGGCGCTGGTCACCGGTTACATCGCCATGAACACAGAGCACAAGTACCTGAATGACGTACGGGTGCGCAAAGCCCTCAATATGGCCTTCGACCGTCAGCATCACATTGACCAGCTGTTCGGCAAAGGCAACGCGACCGAGGCGGTCAATCCGTACCCGCATACCATGTTGGGCAACAACGTGACGATCCAGAATCCGCCACGCGACCTGGACAAGGCCCGAGCGCTGTTGAAGGAAGCTGGCGTGCCGGAGGGGACCGTGATGAGCCTCTTCACCCGCAACGGTGGCGGGCCAACCAACCCCAACCCGCGGCTCTCCGCCGAGATGCTCCAGGCGGACCTGGCCCAGATCGGCATCAAGCTGGACATCCGGGTGATGGAATGGGCCGAAATGCTGCGCCGTGCCAAAGCCGGTGAAGCCGACCTGGTGTCTGCCGGCTGGGCCAGCGACAACGGTGACCCGGACAACTTCCTCGGCCCGTTGCTCAGCTGCGAGGCTGCAAAGAACGGTGAGAACTACGCCCGCTGGTGCAACAAGACGTTCCAGGATCTGATCACCCGCGCACGCACGATCACCAAGGATGAAGAGCGCGGATGGGTCTATGCCGAGGCCATGAGGGTGTACGATGACGACCAACCCTGGATCAACATGGCCCATCCCAAGATGTTCACCGCCATGCGTGACAACGTGGAGGGTTACGTGATCAACCCTCTGACCAACAACAACTTCGCCACCACCAAGGTGAAGTAACACAACAACAACGACCGCCGGCGACCCACACGGGAACCGGCGGCACCGCCTGACCGGCTTAATGAGGTACACCCGACGATGTTGAGTTTTATTGCCCGGCGCCTCGGCTTGCTGATTCCGACCTTCTTCGGCATCACCCTGCTGACCTTCGCGCTCATACGCCTGATCCCCGGCGACCCGGTGGAAGTGATGATGGGCGAACGCAGGGTCGACCCTGAAATGCACGCCCAGGCCATGGAGCGCCTGGGCCTGAACAAACCGCTGCCGGTGCAGTACGTGGATTACATCGGCAAGCTGGCCCAGGGCGACCTGGGCGAGTCCCTGCGCACGCGTGAGAGCGTGTGGAACGAATTTCTCACCCTGTTCCCCGCCACCCTCGAACTGGCCTTCGCCGCCTTGCTGTTCGCTGGCATCGTTGGCTTGTTGGCCGGGGTGATCGCCGCGCTCAAGCGCGGCTCGCTGTTCGACCACGGGGTCATGGGCGTCTCGCTGGCCGGCTACTCCATGCCGATTTTCTGGTGGGGCCTGATCCTGATCATGTTCTTCTCGGTGAGCCTTGGCTGGACGCCGGTCTCAGGGCGGATCGACCTGCTCTACGACATCGAGCCGAAAACCGGCTTCATGTTGATCGACACATTGCTCAGCGACGAGGAAGGCGCGTTCAAGGACGCCGTCATGCACCTGATCCTGCCGGCCATCGTGCTGGGCACCATCCCCCTGGCAGTGATCGCCCGCATGACCCGCTCTTCAATGCTCGAAGTCCTGCGCGAAGACTACATCCGCACCGCCCGCGCCAAGGGCCTGTCGCCCAGCCGCGTGGTGTTCATCCACGGCCTGCGCAACGCACTGATCCCGGTGCTGACGGTATTCGGCCTGCAGGTCGGCACCTTGCTCGCCGGTGCCGTGCTTACCGAAACCATCTTCTCCTGGCCGGGCATCGGCAAGTGGCTGATCGAAGCCATCGGCGCCCGTGACTACCCCGTGGTCCAGAACGGCATCCTGCTCATCGCCTGCCTGGTGATCCTGGTCAACTTCGTCGTGGACATCCTCTACGGCCTGGCCAACCCACGCATCCGTCATCAGCGCTGAGGCCCAAGCCATGACTAGCCCTATTCCAAAATCCGTCACACCGGCCAGCCCAGTGGACCAGAGCCTGCTCTACCCTTCCCCGTACAAGGAATTCTGGCAGGCGTTCTCGCGCAACAAAGGCGCCGTGGCCGGCCTTGCCTTCATGTGCCTGATCGTGTTCTGCGCACTGTTCGCCCCCTGGATCGCGCCGCACAACCCGAGCGAACAATACCGCGACTTCCTGCTCACCCCGCCGGTGTGGCTCGAAGGCGGTACCTGGCAGTTCATCCTCGGCACCGACGAGCTCGGCCGGGACCTGCTTTCACGCCTGATCCAGGGCGCGCGGCTGTCGCTGCTGATCGGCCTGTCGTCAGTGGTGATGTCGCTGATCCCTGGCATCCTGCTGGGCCTGCTGGCCGGATTCTTCCCGCAGATCCTCGGCCCTTCGATCATGCGCCTGATGGACGTGATGCTGGCGCTGCCATCGCTGCTGCTGGCCGTGGCCATCGTCGCCATCCTCGGCCCTGGCCTGATCAACACCGTGATCGCCATCGCCATCGTCTCGCTGCCCTCCTACGTACGCCTGACCCGCGCGGCGGTGATGGGCGAGCTGAACCGTGACTACGTCACCGCCGCACGTCTGGCCGGTGCCGGCCTGCCGCGCCTGATGTTCGTCACCGTGCTGCCCAACTGCATGGCGCCGCTGATCGTACAGGCCACCTTGAGCTTCTCCTCGGCGATCCTCGACGCCGCCGCCCTGGGCTTCCTGGGCCTGGGCGTGCAGCCGCCGACGCCCGAATGGGGCACCATGCTGGCCTCGGCCCGCGACTACATCGAGCGCGCCTGGTGGGTGGTGAGCCTGCCGGGCCTGACGATCCTGCTCAGTGTGTTGGCAATCAACCTGATGGGCGACGGCCTGCGCGATGCGCTGGACCCGAAACTCAAGAACGCCGCCTGAGGAGAACGCCATGTCACTGTTGCAGATCAACAACCTGAACGTGCGCTTCGGCGACGCCAACGCCGTACCCGTGGTGGACGGCCTGGACCTTGCGGTGGACGCCGGCGAAATCCTCGCCATCGTCGGCGAGTCCGGCTCCGGCAAGTCGGTGACCATGATGGCCCTGATGGGCCTGATCGACGCCCCCGGGCGCATCACCGCCGACGTGCTCAATTTCGACGGCACCGACATGCTCAAGCTGAGCGGCCGGCAACGGCGCAAGGTCGTGGGCAAGGACATCGCCATGGTCTTCCAGGACCCGATGACCGCCCTGAATCCCAGCTACACCGTGGGCTACCAGATCGAGGAAGTCCTGCGCCAGCACTTGGGCCTGAAGGGCAAGGCCGCTCGACAGCGGGCCCTGGAGCTGCTCAAGAAAGTCGAGATCCCGGCTGCCGAAAGCCGTCTGGACGCCTATCCCCACCAGCTCTCCGGCGGCATGAGCCAACGTGTGGCGATCGCCATGGCAATTGCCGGCGAACCTAAGCTGCTGATTGCCGACGAACCGACCACGGCGCTGGATGTGACCATCCAGGCGCAGATCATGGAACTGCTGGTGAACCTGCAGAAAGAGCGCAACATGGCGCTCATTCTCATCACTCACGACCTGGCCGTGGTGGCCGAGACCGCAAAGCGCGTATGCGTGATGTATGCCGGCCAAGCCGTGGAAGTGGGCCAGGTGCCGGAGCTGTTCGACGTCCCCGCTCACCCCTACAGCGAGGCCTTGCTGGCTGCCATCCCCGAGCACAGCATCGGGGCCGAGCGCCTGGCCACGCTGCCAGGCATCGTGCCAGGGCGTTACGACCGGCCCAAGGGCTGTCTGTTGTCGCCGCGCTGCCCCTATGTGCAGGAAAACTGCCGCCAGCAGCGTCCGCCCCTCGATCCCCAGGCCCATAGCCTGGTGCGTTGCTTCTATCCGCTGAACCAGGAGGTGGCGTGATGACCGTCGTCCTATCCGCCCGTGAGCTGACCCGCCATTACGAAGTCTCCCGCGGCCTGTTCAAGGGCCATGCGCTGGTGCGCGCCCTCAATGGCGTGTCATTCGAACTGGAGGCCGGCAAGACCCTTGCCGTGGTCGGCGAGTCCGGCTGCGGCAAGTCCACCCTGGCCCGAGCCCTGACGCTGATCGAGGAGCCGTCCTCCGGCTCCCTGCAGATCGCCGGAACGGAGGTCAAAGGCGCCAGCAAGGCTGAGCGCAAGCAACTGCGCCGCGACGTGCAGATGGTCTTCCAGAGCCCTTACGCCTCGCTCAACCCGCGGCAGAAGATCGGTGACCAACTCGCAGAACCCCTGCTGATCAACACCTCGCTGAGCAAGACCGAACGCCGCGAGAAAGTGCAGAAGATGATGGAGCAGGTCGGCCTGCGTCCGGAGCACTACCAGCGCTATCCGCACATGTTCTCCGGTGGCCAGCGCCAGCGCATCGCCCTGGCCCGGGCGATGATGCTGCAGCCGAAAGTACTGGTGGCCGACGAGCCGACGTCGGCCCTCGACGTGTCGATCCAGGCACAGGTGCTGAACCTGTTCATGGACCTGCAGAAGGAGTTCAACACCGCCTACGTGTTCATCTCCCACAACTTGGCGGTAGTGCGACACGTGGCCGACCAGGTGCTGGTGATGTACCTGGGACGACCGGCGGAGATGGGACCGAAGGAGGATATCTACGAGAAGCCCCTGCACCCTTATACCCAGGCGCTGCTGTCGGCGACTCCGGCGATTCACCCCGATCCACTCAAGCCGAAGATCCGTATCGCCGGTGAGCTGCCCAACCCACTCAATCCACCGGACGGCTGTGCGTTCCACAAGCGCTGCCCGTATGCCACCGAGCGCTGCGCCAAAGAAATACCAGCGTTGAGACAAGTGGGTACGCGGCAGGTGGCCTGCCACTACGCCGAGCAGTTTCTCTAGATCGGTCTAGACCTGTTCGCGGGTAAACCCGCTTCCACCAGGATCATCGCTCCTTGTGGAAGCGGGTTAGCCGTGAACAGGCCGCACAGTGGCCCTGTGCCTCAATGCATGAAGAACCAGATCAAAATGATCACCGGAATCGGCACCCCAATCATCCAAAGCAGTATCGAGCGCATGGCCTTTCTCCCGTTCGTTGGTGAAAAGACAGCTGCAGTGCCCATGCCAGCCTCACTGAAAAATCACCCTCAGCGTAATCAACGGTTTAGCCGACAAGCCGCTTGGCAACACCGTGCAATATGCCGGATCCGCAGCCTTGCGCCAGGGTGTTCTGCAATGCACTATCAGTGTCCATGACCGCCACTACCCTCCCCGACGGCCCCGAGCAAACCCCGCTCACCGCCGACACCGTGTTGCGCTACCACCTGTGCTGGAAGCACCGCGACCTCGACGGTGTCATGGCGCTGTACCACCCCGACATCCAATACCACGACTTCTTCCAGAACCGCGTGCTCGGCATCGATGAGCTGCGCGATTACGTTCGCGCCTCGCTGCCCCACCAGGTCGGCGAAGACATCGTACACAGCGACCGCATCCGCGTGGACGGCTGCACGGCATTCATCCAGTACGAAGTCACGGTCCAGGGTGGTGACGGATTGGTGGCGTTCCAGGCCAGCGAGGCGATCACCGTCAAGGATGGGCTGATCTGGCGTATCAACGAATACGCCACCTTGGTGCGTCGTGATGCCCAAGTCGCCCGCCGCGCCAACCCGCGTTCGGCCACCAGCCGCCTGGGCCTTTCACCGCGCCAGCTCTCCACCATGGCCCAGGACCTGGAGCACTACTTTCAGCGACAGCGCCCCTACCTTGACCCGGAGCTGGACCTGCAACAGGTCGCCGACCACAGCGGCTACAGCCGTAATCAGATTTCCTACCTGCTCAACCAGGTGCTCGGCCAAAGCTTCTACCGTTACGTCAACCAGGCCCGCCTGCAACATCTGTTGGCCAGCCTCGACGCCCAGCACGCGACAACCCCGGTCGACGATCTGGCCTTTGCCGCGGGTTTCAATTCGCTGTCGGCGTTCTACAAGTGCTTCCGCGAGCACACCGGTTTGTCGCCCAAGGCCTATGTGAAGCAGATTTCCCTGCGTGCACGCACGTAAGACAACCCTCCCCACACGCCACTAGGATCGCCCGCAGACCTTTACGGATGTGGAGCCGAACCCGATGCAAGCCTGGCGTACGATCAGCCTTTGGATGGACCAGCTCGAGGAGCCACTCTGCGCCCGCCCGGCCCTGGACCAGGACCTGGAGGTGGATGTATGCATCATCGGCGCCGGCTACACAGGCCTATGGACCGCCTATTACCTCAAGCGCCAGGCGCCACAACTGAACGTCGCGATGATCGACGCCAATATCGCAGGTTACGGCGCCTCGGGTCGTAATGGCGGCTGGCTGATGGGCAACCTGCTGGGCGAGGACCGGATGCTCGCCACCCTCTCGCCCCAGCAACGCCGCGCCAGCACCGATTTGCTGCATGACATCCCCAACGAGGTCCACAGCGTCCTGCAACGCGAAGGCATCGACTGCGACTACCGCAAAGGCGGCGTGCTCTATTGCGCCGCCCGTTACCCGGAGCAGGAACGCAGTCTGCGTGCCTACCTGGATGACCTCTATCGCCAAGGCATGAATGAAGACGACTACCGCTGGCTGGGGCCTGAGGCGTTGAATGGCCAACTGCGGGTGAGCAATGCCTATGGCGCGATCTTCAGCCCGCATGTCGCTACCCTCCAGCCGGCCAAACTCGTGCGCGGCCTGGCCCGTGCGGTCGAACGCCTGGGCGTACCGATCTACGAGAACACCCCGGCCATCGACTGGCGAACCGGCGAGGTACGTACGCCCCAGGCGACGATCCGCAGCCAGTGGATCGTGCCAGCCGTGGAAGGCTACGCCGCCAGTCTGCCGCCGCTGGGACGTCATCAGTTGCCCGTGCAGAGCCTGCTGGTGGCCACCGAACCCCTGCCTGAATCGACCTGGGCACAGATCGGCCTGGATCAGGGCCAGGCCTTCAGCGAGGGCAGCCGCCAAGTCACCTATGGCCAACGCACCGCCGACAACCGCCTGGTATTCGGTGCTCGTGGCGGCTACCGCTTCGGCGGCCGGCTGCGGGAAGACTTCAGCCTTACCGACAGCGAGATCGCCCTGCGCCGCTACCTGTTCGGCGACCTGTTCCCACAGCTCAAGGACGTGCGCATCACCCATTCCTGGGGCGGCAACCTGGGCATGGCCCGGCGCTTCCACCCGCACATGCTGTGCGATCGCCAGCGCGGCATTGCGCTGTCGGGCGGCTATGGCGGCGAAGGCGTCGGCGCCACCAACCTGGGCGGACGCACCCTGGCCGCGCTGATACTCGGCCAGCACAACGCCCTGACCGCGCAGCCTTGGGTGTACGACAACCGCCCGCTGTCGAGCCTGGCCAGCTGGCCGCCCGAGCCCTGCCGCTGGCTGGGCTACAACGCGATCATCCGAAGCTTCGTGCACGAGGACCAGACCCTCGCCCAGCCCGGCAGCGCTCCTTGGCGAAGGCGCCTGGCCAGCACGCTTGCCGACTTCATGGAAGGCTTCATGCGCTGATTCAACCCAAACCAACACACAGGATCCAAGGTCATGAGCATCACCCAGTTCAAGCACACGGGCAGCGTCACCCTGGAAAACACCAGTCCTGTCGCCGTCCCTCTCGGCGAGCCGGTCGCGGTCACCTCCGTGACCTGCGTCGAGCGCAACGACGGCGTCGAAACCGGCATCTGGGAGTGCACCCCGGGGCGCTGGCGGCGGCAGATCGTGCAGCAGGAGTTCTGCCATTTCATCAAGGGCCGCTGCACCTTCACCCCCGACGGTGGCGAGCCCTTGCTCATCGAAGCCGGCGACGCCCTGATGCTGCCGGCCAACAGCACCGGCACCTGGGATATCCAGGAAACAGTGCGCAAGACCTACGTTCTGATTTTCTGATCCGACGATCGCCTGCCGCCCTTCGATAACAACAAGCACAGCAAGGTATACCGGACATGCGCACCCTCCTGCTCGCCCCTCTGATGCTCGCCACCTGCGTGGCCAACGCCGCCGACTCGGTGAAGATCTACAACTGGTCCAGCTACATCGCCCCCGACACCCTCAAGCAGTTCCAGCAGGCCACCGGCATCCAGCCGACCTATGACGTGTTCGACAGCAACGAGACCCTCGACGGCAAGCTGATGACGGGCAACTCCGGCTACGACGTGGTGTTCCCCTCCAACCACTTCATGGCCCGGCAGATCCAGGGCAAAGCCCTCAAGCCGCTGGACAAGAGCCAGTTGCCCAACTGGCATAACCTCAACCCGGTGCTGCTCAAGGCGCTGGAGGTGAACGACCCGGGCAATCGCTATGGCTTCCCCTACCTCTGGGGCAGCACGGGCATTGGCTACAACATCGACAAGGTCAAGGCGGTACTGGGCGACAATGCGCCGGTGGATTCCTGGGACCTGATCTTCAAGCCCGAGAACATTTCCAAACTCAAAAGCTGCGGCGTTGCCGTGCTGGACAACGGCCCGGAGCTGCTACCGATCGCCCTGCACTACCTGGGCCTGCCGCACCACAGCCAGAACCCGGCCGATTACGACAAAGCCAAGGCGCTGTTGATGCAGGTGCGGCCGTACATCAGCTACTTCCACTCATCCAAGTACACCGGCGACCTGGCCAACGGCGATGTCTGCGTGGTGGTAGGTTTCTCGGGGGATGTGCTGCAGGCGAAGAACCGCGCCGAAGAGGCGAACAATGGGGTGAAGGTGGGCTACTCGATACCCAAGGAAGGGGCGCCGCTGTGGTTCGACATGGTCGCCATGCCCGCCGACGCACCGGACGAAAAAGCCGGCTACGCCTACATGAACTACCTGTTGCAGCCAGAGGTGATGGCCAATATCAGCGACTATGTGCAGTACGCCAACGGCAACTTGAAGGCAGACAGCCTGGTGGACCCGAAACTCAAGGCCAACAGCATGATCTACCCGAGTGACGAGGTGCTGGGCAAGCTGTATGCCCTGGAGGCGATGCCGGCGAAGATCGACCGCATCCGTACACGGATCTGGACCAGTATCAAAGCAGGCAACTGACAGTCGTCAGCGGCAAGCGGCAAGCGGCAAGAAGAACGGAGCCCGTTCAGGCTCGCGCCGCTTGAAGCTTGCTGCTGGTAGCTTGCCGCTGCTCTTTAGTGATGCTCGCGAGTGGCGCGGAACTTGATGTCCGGCCAGCGCTCTTCCATCAACGATAGGTTCACCCGGGTCGGCGCCAGGTAGGTCAGGTGACCGCCACCGTCGATGGCCAGGTTCTCCATGGCCTTGTTCTGGAATTCCTCGAGCTTCTTCTTGTCGTCGCAGCTGATCCAGCGCGCCGACCAGACGGTGATGGGCTCGTAGGCACATTCGACCTTGTACTCTTCCTTCAGGCGGCTGGCGACCACATCGAACTGCAGCACACCCACGGCGCCGAGGATGATGTCGTTGCTGCGCTCGGGGAAGAACACCTGGGTCGCGCCTTCTTCGGCCAGCTGTTGCAGGCCCTGGCGCAGTTGCTTGGACTTGAGCGGGTCCTTCAGGCGCACGCGGCGGAACAGTTCCGGGGCGAAGTGCGGAATACCCGTGAAGCCCAGCGCCTCGCCTTCGGTGAAGGTGTCGCCGATCTGGATGGTGCCATGGTTGTGCAGGCCGATGATGTCGCCGGCATAGGCTTCCTCGAGCTGTTCACGCTCGGAGGAGAAGAACGTCAGCGCATCGCCGATGCGCAGGTCCTTGCCCAGGCGCACGTGGCGCATCTTCATGCCTTTTTCGTACTTGCCCGAGCAGATCCGCATGAAGGCGATGCGGTCGCGGTGTTTCGGGTCCATGTTCGCCTGGATCTTGAACACGAAGCCGGTGAACTTCTCTTCCACAGGCTCGACGGTACGCTCGTGCGCCACGCGGCCCAGCGGACGCGGTGCCCAATCGACAACTGCATCGAGCACATGGTCGACACCGAAGTTGCCAAGGGCGGTACCGAAGAACACCGGGGTCAGCTGACCGTTGATGAACTCGTCCTGGTTGAACTCATGGCAGGCGCCCTGCACCAGTTCCAGCTGCTCGACGAACGAATCGTACTGGTCGCCCAGGTGCGCACGGGCCTCGTCGGAGTCCAGCTTCTGGATGATCTTGGCTTCGGTGCGCTCATGACCATGACCCGGGGTATAGACCACGATATAGTCGCCGGTGAGGTGGTACACACCCTTGAAGTCGCGGTAGCAACCGATCGGCCAGGTAATCGGCGCAGCCTTGATCTTCAGGACCGCCTCGATCTCGTCGAGCAGTTCGATCGGGTCGCGGATGTCACGGTCGAGTTTGTTGATGAAGCTGACGATCGGCGTGTCGCGCAGGCGGCAGACATCCATCAGGGCGATGGTCCGCGGCTCTACACCTTTACCGCCGTCGAGCACCATCAGCGCCGAGTCGACCGCGGTCAGGGTGCGGTAGGTATCTTCGGAGAAGTCCTCGTGGCCGGGGGTGTCGAGCAGGTTGATCATGTGCTCGCGGTAGGGGAACTGCATCACCGAGGTGGTGATGGAGATGCCGCGCTGCTTCTCCATTTCCATCCAGTCGGAGGTGGCGTGGCGGTCGGACTTGCGCGACTTCACGGTACCGGCGACGGCAATGGCCTTGCCCATCAGCAGGAGCTTCTCGGTGATGGTGGTCTTACCGGCGTCGGGGTGGGAAATGATGGCGAAAGTGCGGCGCTTCGCGACTTCGGCGGCCTGGTTGGTCATGGGAAATCGCCTGACTTGGGATCAAAAAGGGGCAATATCATACCTGAAGTCGGAGCAGGGCCAAAACCCGCCTGAGGCCATTGGGCATCAGCTTTGAATCTTGCGAGTCGCCGGTGTCGCAGAGAGCCTTCAAGCGTGACCAGTGCATGCCCAGCCATATGCGGTTCAAGCTCAAGTGTTCCGCCGAGAGCCTCGATTCAAGCGAATAACAAGAAAATTGCCCAGCCAAGTCGCCGTACGGCAAACCGCCGAATAGCAGGTACTTCAACGCCTCCACGTGCTATCCACGCTTTTTTATCGCGTGATTTTTCTGAAGAGCCAGTGATTAACACTGGCCAAACGCCTCTTCAGATGGGAACCTTTAACGCCTCGGAGACGTCCACTCCCCTGCAACCCGCCTCGGTTCAGGGCGTGTTTCATCTGCATTTCGGGCCCGACGGGGTTCGGCTCATGGCGTGACCGCCTGTCTTCAGTGCGTCACGCTGCTACTCGCGACCACACTGCCTGGCGCCAGGTATGGCGCCCGCCACGGGAGTGTGTTCGCCGACTGAAAAGGAGTCCGCCTGTGGCTGAACGCTATGGCAAAGGGCTGTTGGGATGGGCCGCCGTGCTCGTCATCCTGGCCCTGCTGGTCCACTGGATCGGCATCGATACCTTCGCGCGTTATCGCGAAGACCTTTGGTTCTATCTGCAAGCGCACCTGGTGCTGGTGCTGGCTTCGATGGCGGCGGCGTTAGCCGTGGGTATCCCAGCCGGCATTGCCTTGAGTCGACCGCACAGGGTCGACAAGGCCGAGCGCTTCATGCAGCTGTTCAACGTTGGCAACACCATCCCTCCCCTGGCCGTCCTGGCCATTGCCCTGAGTGTCCTGGGCATCGGCGCAGGCCCTGCGATCTTCGCCCTGTTCCTCGCCTCCCTCCTGCCCATCGTGCGCAACACCTACGAAGGCCTGAAGAACGTCCCCGCCTCACTCAAGGAAGCGGCCACCGGCATCGGCATGACCGCGCGCCAGCAACTTTGGCAGGTAGAGCTGCCCAACGCTGTGCCGATCATCGTCGGCGGTGTGCGCGTGGCCCTGGCGCTGAACGTGGGCACGGCCCCCCTGGCCTTCCTGATCGGCGCCAACAGCCTGGGCAGCCTGATCTTCCCCGGCATCGCCCTGAACAACCAGCCGCAACTGTTGCTGGGCGCAGCCTGCACGGCCTTGCTGGCACTGGCGCTCGATGCCTTGGTGAGCCTTTCCAGCAAGCGCTGGCTGGAACGCGGCCTGTCCCAATAAAAAGAGGGAACCAATGAACAAGAAAATCGCCTTGCTCCTGGGCGCGGCCATGCTATTCGCAGGGCTCTCCCAGGCCGCGGAAAAACCGCTGATTCGCATCGGCGCGCGGGTCTTCACCGAACAGACCGTGCTCGCTGAAATCACCGCCCAATACCTGCGCGCCAACGGCTACACCGTGCGCGTCACCGAAGGCCTGGGCAGCAACATTGCACGCCAGGCCCAGGAAACCGGCCAACTCGACCTGATGTGGGAATACACCGGGGTTTCGCTGGTCTCCTACAACCACATCGACGAACGCATGCCCAGCGCCGAGGCCACCTACGCCAGGGTCAAGGCACTGGACGCCGAGAAGGGCCTGGTCTGGCTAACCCCGTCGAAATTCAGCAACACCTATGCCCTGGGCCTGCCCCAAGCCGTGGCCAAGGCTTACCCGCAGCTCAACACCATCAGTCAGTTGCAGCGGGTGCTGCGCGACGAGCATGAGCGCAACCACCTGGTGGCACTGGACACCGAGTTCGCCAATCGGCCGGACGGCTTGGTGGGGCTGCGCGAGTTGTATGACCTGCCGCTCGACCGGCGCAACATTCGGCAGATGGACGGCGGCTTGGTCTATACCGCGATGCGCAATAACCAAGTCTTCGCCGGCCTGGTGTACACCACCGACGGGCGCCTGAACGCGTTCAACCTCAAGCTGCTCGAAGACGATAAACACTACTTCCCCGACTACACCGCCGCCCCGGTGGTGCGCCAACAGACGCTCGACGCCAACCCGCGCCTGGCCGACCTGCTCAAGCCTCTGGCCGAGCTGCTCGACGACCAGACCATGCGTGCACTCAACGCCAAGGTCGATGTCGAGCACCAGAGCCCGGCGACCGTGGCCGCGGCATTTCTGCGCGAGCACCCGATCAGCGAGGTACAGCCATGAACCTGCTCGATACGTTCACGCATCTGGACTGGTTCCAAGTGCTGCACCTGACCGGCCAGCACATCACCCTGGTGGGCGTGGCCGTGGGCCTGGCGATCTTGGTCGGGGTGCCCTTGGGGGTCTTGATGACCCGCTTCCCATCCTTGGCTGGCCCCCTGCAGGCCAGCGCCACGGTGCTGCTGACCGTCCCTTCGATCGCCCTGTTCGGCCTGCTGCTGCCGTTCTACTCCAAGTTCGGCCAGGGCCTGGGGCCATTGCCCGCGATCACGGCGGTATTCCTTTATTCGCTGCTGCCGATCATGCGTAACACCTATCTGGCCCTGACCAATGTCGAACCTGGCATCCGTGAAGCGGCGCGCGGCATCGGCATGACCTTCGGCCAGCGCCTGCGCATGGTCGAGTTGCCCATCGCGGTGCCGGTGATTCTCGCCGGCGTGCGCACCGCCGTGGTGATGAACATCGGCGTGATGACCATCGCCGCCACCATCGGCGCCGGCGGCCTGGGTGTACTCATCCTCACCTCCATCAGCCGCAGCGACATGTCCATGCTGCTGGTCGGCGCCGTGCTGGTCAGCCTGCTGGCGATCATCGCCGACCTGCTTCTGCAAACCCTGCAACGTGCCCTGACTCCGGAAGGACTGCGTCCATGATCGAACTGAAGAACCTCAGCAAGACCTTCAACGTCAACGGCAAGGACGTCAAAGCCGTCGACGCGGTCAGCCTCACCGTCAACGAAGGCGAAATCTGCGTGTTTCTCGGCCCCTCGGGCTGCGGCAAGAGCACAACCCTGAAAATGATCAACCGCCTGATCACACCGACCAGCGGCCAGGTATTGATCAACGGCGAGGACACCAGCGCCCTAGACGAGGTGACCCTGCGCCGCCACATTGGCTACGTGATCCAGCAGATCGGCCTGTTCCCGAACATGACCATCGAGGAAAACATCACAGTCGTCCCGCGCTTGCTGGGCTGGGACAAGCAAAGATGTCACGAGCGCGCCCGCGAGCTGATGCACATGATCAAGCTCGAGCCCAAGCAGTACCTGCAGCGCTACCCGCGTGAACTTTCGGGCGGCCAGCAACAGCGGATCGGCGTGATCCGTGCCTTGGCCGCCGAGGCACCGGTGTTGCTGATGGATGAGCCTTTCGGCGCGGTCGACCCGATCAATCGCGAGATGATCCAGAACGAGTTCTTCGAGATGCAACGGGCGCTGAACAAGACCGTGATCATGGTCAGCCATGACATCGACGAGGCGATCAAGCTGGGCGACAAGATCGCCATCTTCCGCGCCGGCAAACTGCTGCAGCTCGACCACCCGGACACCTTGCTGGCCCATCCGGTGGATGACTTCGTGAGCAATTTCGTCGGCCAGGACAGCACCTTGAAGCGCCTGTTGCTGGTCCGTGCCGAGGATGCCGCAGACAACGCCCCGTCCCTGAGCCCCGAGACGCCCGTGAGCGATGCCCTGGAGCTGATGGACGAGCATGACCGCCGCTACGTGGTGGTCACCGATGCGCAGAACCGGGCGTTGGGATACGTGCGCAGGCGCGACCTGCATCGCCAGCAAGGGAGCTGTGGCGATTTCCTGCGCCCGTTCAACGCCACCGCAGCCCACGACGAACACCTGCGCATCCTCCTGTCGCGGATGTATGAGTTCAATCGTGCCTGGTTGCCGGTGCTCGATGCCGAGCAGGTGTTCCTAGGCGAGGTGACCCAGGAGTCCATTGCGGCCTACCTGAGTTCGGGGCGTTCGCGTGGGGGCAAGACCAGTATCGTTTCGCCGGCAGAGGCGGTTGTCGCCCTCTAATAGGCGTGTCGGTTGTGCCGACCGCTTCGCGGGTAAACCCGCTCCTACAGCCAATAGCGTTGTATTTGCAGGAGCGGATTTACCTGCGAATCAGGCACCACTGGTGTCAGAACCCTACACTGGCCTGCACATAGAAGGTGCGCGGCTCCCCCACATAGAGCCCGGCGTTGTTGTCGCTGGAGCGGGTGTAGTACTGCTTGTCGAAGAGGTTCTTCACGCCCGCCGCCAGCTTCAGGTTCGATAGCTGCGGTCCGAAGTCATACCCACCACGGGCATGCCAGGTGACATAACCCGGAATATCGCCGAACCGTCCATCGGCACTCGGCTCGGTGATGTAGTTGCCGTTGAACTGGCCATTGGTGATCCCCGTGCCTGGCGAGCGCTGCTTGGACTGGGCATAAGCATCCAGATTCCAGGTCCAGCGGTTCATCTCGTAGCGCAGCCCCGCCGTGGCCACCTGGCGGGAGTAGAACGGCAGGTCACGACCTTTGAAGCCAGGGATCTCGCCTTCATAGGTGGCGCGGGTATAGGTGTAGCCTGCATTGGCCGTCAGCCCTTGCAGGCGTGCATCCAACCCGGACAGGTCATAACGCACGGCAGCTTCGATGCCCTGGTGCTTGGTCGCCCCCAGGTTGGTCCAGCCGACCTCGTTGCTGATGTATTGCAGCTCGTCGTCGAAGTCGATGTAGAACGCGGTCAGCTCGCCCGCGAAATGGCCATCGTCATAACGCGTGCCGATCTCGTAGGTCTTGGCCTTTTCCGGCTCCAGGCCATTGGCGGTGCTGTCGCCTTTACCACCTTGCCCAAGCTGGAAGTACTGCAGGCTGCCGAAAGAGGTCTCGTAGTTGGCGAACAGCTTCCAGGCATCGGACAGGTGATACATCACGCTCAATGCTGGCAGGGGTTCGTTGCTGGTGACACTGCGGTTTTTCTCAGGGACGCGCTGGTAGTCTCCATCCAGCACCGGGCGGTCGCGCCAGTCGGTATTGATGTGCTCGAAGCGGATGCCGGGGGTGATGGTCCAGTTGCCGACGTCGATCTTGTCGTCGATGTAGTAGGCACTGGCTTCGGTGCCCCCGCTGCGGTCCTGGATGACATGGCCGTCGGAACCCGGGACCGGCGTCGGCACGTTGTCGATCAGCGCCAGCTGCGAAGACTGCTCGCGCATGGCTTCCTTCAGGTAGCGATAGCCGACGCTGACTTCCTGGGTGGTAGGGCCGGCGAAGAAGATCCGCGACAGGCGCGGCTCGATGGCGAAGGTATGGTAATTGCGCGGGTACGACGACAGGGTCTTCATGGTGCGGTCGGCGATGGAGCTGCCGCGGAAGCTGTCGGTGTAATAGGTCAGCACTTCGAACTGGGTGGCCTCGTCGAGCTGACGCTGCCACTTGAACGACACGTCCTTGCGACGGCCGGCGAAGTAGTCGTAGTCGCGCACCGACTGGAAGGGGTCTTGGTCGAACTGCGCCTGGGTCAGGCCACCGGGCATGTCGGCCCGACCATCGTAGTAATGGAAGTTGAGCCAGAACTCGTCGCTGTCGGTGGGCGCCCAGTGGGTCTTGAGGATGACGTCGTCGATGTCATTGCCATTGTTGCTGCTGCGGTAACCGTTGCCGTTCACGCCGGTATAGAGCAATGCCACACCCATGCCGTTATCGGCAGTGCCGCCGACAAATGCCGACTCGGTGTGTTTCCAGCCGCCATGGCGAGAGGTTTCCAGCGTTGTGGACAACTCACCCGAAGCTTTCTCCGGGATGGCACGGGTCACGAAGTTGATCACCCCGCCGACGTTCTGCGGGCCATAGCGCACGGAGCCTGCGCCGCGAACCACATCGATGCTGTCGAGGTTGCCCGAGGAAATTGGCGCCATGGACAGCTGTGGCTGGCCATAGGGCGCGAACGCGGCGGGGATACCGTCGATCAACACCGTCGAGCGCGGCGACAGGCGTGATGTCAGTCCGCGCACACCCACGTTGAGCGACAGGTCGCTGCCACCGGTGCCATTGGAATCCTGGACCTGCACACCGGGGATGCCGCGCAGCACGTCGCGTACGTTCATCGCGCCCTTTTCCACCATGGCCTCACGACGCACCACGGTGCGCGCGCCGGGATGGTTCTGTACCACGCTCTGCTGGGCATCCCCCAGCCAGTCGCCGACCACTTTGACGTCGGTGGGCGCCAGCTCAAGGCTGCCGGTGGTCAACACGCCTGCGCTCTCGGCCGGCTTGACCACCACGGTGCCCTGGGACAGCTCATAGGTCAGCCCACTGCCTTGCAATAATTGTTGCAGCGCCTGCTCCGGCGCAAGATTTCCCGAGACCGCCGGGGCCTGCTTGCCCGCCACCAGTTCAGGGCTGAAGAACAATTGCAGGTTGGTCTGTTGCCCCAACTGGCTCAAGGCCGAAGCCAGGGGCTGAGCCTGGATTTGGATCGTCGCCGGCGTTTGTTCGGCGTAGGCATTGGCCGTGGCGGCACTGATCGCCAGGGCCAGCGCGAGGGAAGGCAAACGCAGGAAAGGCTTGTTGTTATTCACGTCGTCGAAGAATCCTGAAAGTCCGGATGAACGCCAACCACACGCAAATGGAAATGCTTGGCAGTTGCAGCTGGCGAGGAAGACGAACGAGTGAAAAAAAACCTGAATTTATTTCGCGATAATTTCGCTGGAGCCGTCGCCGTGGGTCTTGATGGCCACCGGCAAAATGCTCGGCAGGGCCCGAAGCAGCGCGTCGGTGTCATCGACACTGAAGGTGCTGGACAGGCGCAGGCCCGCCGCCTTGCCAGGGGCGACGCGCAGTGGCTGGCTGCGGTAACGGGAGACTTCCGCCACCACCTCGGCCAAGGTGGCGTTATCGAACACCAGCTTGCCGTGACGCCAGGCCGTCACGACAGCCGCATCCACAGGGTACGGCGCCACGACCTGCCCTTGCGGATCGATATGCGCGCCCAGGCCCGCGGTGAGCTGCGCCGATGGACCCGAAGCCCCTTCCACCTTGACGGAGCCCTGTTCCACGGCCACCCGGGTGTGCCCGCGGTCCAGGCGCACATCGAAACGGGTCCCGGTTACGGTGACGCGTCCCTGAGCGGTGTCGACCACGAAAGGCCGTGCGCTGTCGTGGGCGACGCTGAACATCACTTCACCCGCTTCGAGCACGACCTGTCGCTGCCCGGCGCTGTACCTCACGCCCAGGCGAGTCGCGCCATTGAGTTGCAGCTGCGAGCCGTCCGGCAGCTCGATATCACGGCGCTCGCCCAAGGCGGTCTGCAGGTCTTCGCTATGGTTTTCGCGGGTGTATTGCCAGCCACGCCAGCCCAATCCAAGGGCGGCGGCGCCCACCCCCGCCGCCAGGGCCTGCTGCAGGAAACGCCGACGGGGCAGATGCCGCACAGGCTCAGGAACGCACAGCGCCTCCAGGCGCTGGGGCGGGATGTGGTCGGCGGCCTGCCACAACCGCTCGAGCAGGCCGTACTCCTGGCGGTGGCGAGGATCGGCCTTAAGCCACTGATGCAAGCGCGCCTGCAGCTGGGTATCTCCCGGCGCATCCTGGATACGCGCGAACCATTCGGCGGCCTGCTCACGCACGTCTTCGGCGCCGGGCTGTTTCATGCAAAGGGTCTCCTGACTCATCGGGTGGACACATCCAGGTGCTCACGCAGATGCCGGAGCGTGCGGATCATATACTTTTCGACCATGTTCTTGCTCAGGCCCATGCGCTCGGCAATCTCCGCCTGGGTCAGCCCCTCGAGCTTCTGCCAGACGAACACCTGCCGGCAATTGACCGGCAGCTCGGCCAGGGCGCGCTCGACGCTGTCGGCCAGTTCCAGGGCATGCACATAGGCTTCCGGATCACCATTGCCTGCGGCGCCTTCATCGAACATCTCCTCTTCCAAGGCCTGGCGCCGGTCCTCACGGCGGTAACCGTCGACGGCAATGTTGCGGGCCGTCTGGTGCAGGTAGGCGCGCGGCTGCTCGATGACCTCTCGCGGGTTTTCCAGCACCCGCACGAAAGCGTCATGGGCGAGGTCCTCGGCCTGTGGACGGTTGCGCAGCTTGCGCGTCCAGGTGCCGATCAGCTCGTGATAGTGATCGAGGAAGCCTTTGTGTCCAGACATGGTCGAGGCCATCTAGGGGCAGGTACAAGGTCGCGAATAGTAATGCTTCTCATAAACGACGGCAAATCAACGATGACCCAGCCCGACCTAGAGATCGGTAACAAAAAATTTATTGGAATTTCGGTCGATCTGACGCGCCCCTCAAGTGGCCATAAATATGAACACTTTGGCGCCATCGATCTGTTGCCTTTGCTCGGTCTCGCGTCGCCAAGAGAACACCATGGCGTCTTTTTCGGGGGCTCGCCTCTGAAGGGGGCGGCGCGGTCCATTCCACAATTCTTTACGCTTGGGAACATCAGCCGTTCACACAGGTCGGTTATTCCAGTGGCAGGTGGCCAAAACGCGACGAACGTGCCGGGATTGCCTGTTGATTCTGCATTCCTCACGCCCTAAAGTGCGCGCCGAACGTCCATGCTGGAAACGATCCATCCGGCTCAAGTACTGACGACGAGACAGCAAGGTCACCCGCCGCTCCGCTTCACGGGCACGGTTGACCTTTTTGCTTTCGGCGACATGCCTTGGGAAGTAGGCGAACCAAAGTGGGGATACGGAGGACGTTCAGTTTGCACCACTTAATTTTTCAGTTTGCCCATGGAGTCCCTCAGCATGTCGATCCAGGTCGAAGACTATTTCGCGCGTGACACCTTCCAGAAGATGAAGGCGTTCGCCGACAAGCAGGAAACCCCGTTCGTACTCATCGACACCCAGATGATCAGCCAGGCCTATGACGACCTGCGCGCAGGCTTCGAATTCGCCAAGGTCTACTACGCGGTCAAGGCCAACCCGGCAGTCGAGATCATCGACCTGCTCAAGGAAAAAGGCTCGAGCTTCGATATCGCCTCGATCTACGAGCTGGACAAAGTGCTGGGCCGTGGTGTCACCGCCGACCGCATCAGCTACGGCAACACCATCAAGAAGTCCAAGGACATCCGCTACTTCTACGAGAAGGGCGTGCGCCTGTACGCCACCGACTCCGAGGCGGACCTGCGCAACATCGCCAAGGCCGCACCGGGTTCGAAAGTCTACGTGCGCATCCTCACCGAAGGCTCCACCACTGCCGACTGGCCGCTGTCGCGCAAGTTCGGCTGCCAGACCGACATGGCCATGGACCTGCTGATCCTGGCCCGTGACCTGGGCCTGGTGCCTTACGGCATCTCCTTCCATGTCGGCTCCCAGCAGCGCGACATCAGCGTCTGGGACGCGGCCATCGCCAAGGTCAAGGTGATCTTCGAGCGCCTGAAGGAAGAAGACGGCATCGAGCTCAAGCTGATCAACATGGGCGGTGGTTTCCCGGCCAACTACATCACCCGTACCAACAGCCTCGAAACCTACGCCGAGGAAATCATCCGCTTCCTCAAAGAAGACTTCGGTGACGACCTGCCGGAAATCATCCTCGAGCCAGGTCGCTCGCTGATCGCCAACGCCGGCATCCTGGTCAGCGAAGTGGTGCTGGTGGCACGCAAGTCGCGCACCGCTGTCGAACGCTGGATCTACACCGACGTGGGCAAATTCTCCGGCCTGATCGAAACCATGGACGAGTCGATCAAGTTCCCGATCTGGACCGAGAAGAAAGGCGAGACCGAAGAAGTGGTCATCGCCGGCCCCACCTGCGACAGCGCCGACATCATGTACGAGCACTACAAGTACGGCCTGCCACTGAACCTGGCCATCGGTGACCGCCTCTACTGGCTGTCCACCGGCGCCTACACCACCAGCTACAGCGCGGTGGAGTTCAACGGCTTCCCGCCGCTGAAGGCCTACTACCTGTAATGCAAGACGGGGCCGCGAGGCCCCGTTTTCATGTGCGCCTTCTTCGTGGGTAAACCCGCCCCATCAAGTCCATTACGGGCCTGGTGGAGCGGATTTACGCGAAGGACTGTAAAGACAGACGCCTTCAAGGCTTACGCCTTTGCAGCTCTTGGGCATACCGCGCGGCAAACGCCATCAGCATCGGCCCCGCGTGCTGCAAGGTCACCAAGGCACTGCGCAGAAAATTCAGGTTCCCCTCGACCCGCGCCCGCTCCAACCAAGGCTGGGCCTCGGCCAACTGCCCACGTTCGACCAGTACCATCGCCAGGCTGAACATGCCGCGAAAATCACCCGCCTCAGCCGAACGGCGATACCAGCGCACCGCGCGCACCGGACTGGCAGCGGTGGCGATCCCCTGCTCCAGGTAACGGCCATACAGGTTCATCGACTTGGCATGGCCCAAGTGCGCCGCCTTTTCATAACAGCTCAACGCCAGAGCCTGGTCCACAGCGACGCCTCTCCCGGTAGCCAGCAGGTTGGCATAGTTGTACAGCCCCCAGTCCAGACCGGCGTCAGCCGCCTGGCGATAGTGAGCAGCGGCCATCCGCAGGTCGCTTTCCCCGCCCCAGCCATGCTCCAGGCATCGTCCCAGCATGTTGTGCCCCATGGCGCTTGCGCCTTGGGCCGCTATAGCAAACCACTGCCGCGCCAGCGCCCGGTCCTGCTCGATGCCGCGGCCATCCAGCAGAATCTGCCCGAGCATCAACTGCGCCTCGACAACCCCCCGTTGCGCCGCGGCCAGGATGGCTTGGGCCGCCTTGCCAGGGCTTTGTTCGAGCATGGCTTGCAGACCTGCGATATCGACGACTTCCTCACGACGCAACTGATATGACACGGCTCAGACCTCGGCCCAGCGGCGCAGCAGGTTGTGATAGGTGCCGGTCAGTTGCAGCAACGACGGGTGATCGGGGACATCGGCGGTCAATTGGCGGATGGCATTGTCCATCTCGAACAGCAAGGTGCGCTGGCTGTCCTCGCGCACCAGGCTTTGGGTCCAGAAAAACGCCGCATAGCGCGCCCCACGGGTAACCGGATTGACCTTGTGCAGGCTGGTGCCCGGATACAGCACCATGTCGCCGGCCGCCAGCTTGACCTGCTGCACACCATAGGTGTCCTGGATGACGAGTTCGCCACCGTCATAGCTGTCCGGATCGCTCAAGAACAACGTAGAAGAGACATCCGTGCGTATCCGCTCGGCGCTGCCCTTGGGCTGACGCAGCGCGTTGTCGATGTGGAAGCCGAAATTGCCGCCTTCGCGGTAGCAGTTGATCAGCGGTGGAAACACCTTGTGCGGTAATGCCGCAGACATGAACAGCGGATTGCGCCACAGACGATCGATCAAGGCGCTGCCGATCTCCTTGGCCAGCGCGTGCCCTTCTGGCAACTGCAGGTTGTGCTTGGCCTTAGCCGACTGATAACCCGCGGTGACCTTGCCGTCGGCCCAGTCCGCCTGCTCCAGCGCCTCACGGATGCGGGAGAGTTCGTCGGCGTCGAACAGACCGGGAATGTGAAGCAGCATGACGGTGGCACCTGAGAGGTAGTAAGGCCGCCAATGATATTGATTCCCTTTTGCACCACACAAGCCCCGCCAGCCGCTTAAGACGTTTCAGCACAGCAAAACCGTAAAGAGAAATTGTAAAGATTGTAAGTTTCTCGCGACTGTTAACGATTCTCAATTGAGACTCGCAATTGCTTGCATTAAGATCCGCCGACTTCAAACCTTGGGGAAGGTTCATCGAAATGCGTCACGTGCCATCTGCTGTGAGTTCACCACGTCTGCTCGCCTCCGCCATCGGCGTTGCCATCACTGCTTCCTCCGCCGCCCAGCTTGCCCTAGCGGCGGAACAGCCAACCGATGGCGTCGTCTCGCTGGATGCCACCAGTGTCAACGCGGCACAGGACACCACCAGCTACAAGACCGACACGGCAACCTCGAAGAAGTACACGGCGCCGCTGCGCGAAACACCCAAGAGTGTCACCGTCATCCCACAGCAGGTCATTCGTGATACGGGCGCAACCAGTCTCGTAGACGCATTGCGTACGACCCCTGGCATCACTTTCGGTGCTGGCGAAGGCGGCAACCCGGCAGGCGACCGTCCGATCATTCGCGGTTTCAACGCAGAAAGCGATGTATTCGTCGATGGCATGCGCGACGTGGCTTCGCAGAGCCGTGAAATCTTCAACGTCGAATCGATCGAAGTCAGCAAAGGCCCTGGCTCGGCCTTCACAGGCGCAGGCTCCACGGGTGGCAGCCTGAATCTGGTCACCAAAACCGCCAAGCTCGGTGATGCCTACAATGGTGGCTTTACTTGGGGCTCTGACCAGACCAAGCGGACCACGTTGGACCTGAACAAGCAGCTGACCGACACTTCGGCGTTTCGCCTGAACCTGATGAAGCACGAAGCCAACGTAGCCGGCCGAGATGATGTGGATGTCAGCCGTTGGGGTGTCGCCCCCTCGTTCGCGTTCGGCCTCGGTACCGATACTCGCGTGACCGTCGGCTACTACCACCTCAAGACCGACGACATGCCGGACTACGGCATTCCGCTCACGCGTAGCGCCAATCGCAGCAAATACAACGTCGACAAACCCGCGCATGTGGACCGCGACAACTTCTACGGCCTGAACGATCGCGACTATCGCAAGACCACCAACGACAGCGGCACGATCAAGATCGAGCACGACTTCAACGAAAACCTGACGCTGTCCAACAGTTTCCGCATGTCGCGTTCAACCTTGGACTACATCGTCACCAACCCTGACGACAGCAAGGGCAACGTGGCCGACGGCACAGTCTACCGTGCGACCAAGAACCGGAATTCGACCTCCAAAGGTTGGGTCAACCAGACCGACTTGAGCGCGAAGTTCAATACCGGTTCCATCGAGCACAGCCTCGTCACTGGTTTGGAGTTCACCTACAGCGATACGCACAACCGTGGTTACGACATCAAATCCGCGGCGGGCAATGGCACCAAGTGCACCCCTGCTTTGCTGGCATCTGGCGACTGCACCAGTCTGCACGATCCGTCTCCAGATGACGCATGGTCCGGCACCATCACCGACAGCAAGGCGTTTACCGACACCGACACCAAGACCAGCGCTGTCTACGTCTTCGACACGTTGAAATTCAATGAGCAATGGTCGTTGAACATGGGGCTGCGCTACGACGACTACCAGACCAAGTCCAGTGGTTACGCCAACGCAGGTCGTAATGGCCCGGCCGGCAGCTTCTCGCGCGAGAACAATACCCACCTGTGGAACTACCAATTGGGCGTGGTCTACAACCCTCTGCCCAATGGCAGCATCTATGCCGCATGGTCAACTTCGAGCAACCCTTCGGGTGAAACCAGCGGCAACGGTGGCTTGGATCTGACGAGAAACAACAGCGACCTCGACCCAGAACGTAACCGCAACTACGAGATCGGCACGAAGTGGGACTTCTTCGATGACAACCTCTCGCTGACCGCTGCACTGTTCCGCACCGACAAGACCAATGCGCGGGTAACGGACCCTGACAATGCCAGCTACCAAGTACTGGACGGTGAACAGCGTGTCCAAGGCCTCGAGTTCACCTACGCGGGCAACCTGACCCAGAAATGGAAGGTCTATGGCGGCTACACCTATATGGAAAGCGAGATCGTGAAGACCACGACCCCGGCGAACAAGGGCAATCACATGCCTAACACGCCTCGTAACAGCTTCACCTTCTGGTCTACCTACGACATCGTTCCGCAACTGACCGTTGGTGCAGGCGCTACCTTCATGGATTCCCGCTTTGGCGATGAAGCCAACTCGGTCGAAGTACCGTCGTACTGGCGTTACGATGCGATGGCGACCTATCGCTTGACCAAGAACGTCGATCTCCAACTCAACGTGCAGAACCTGACCGACAAGCGCTATTTCGATCAGGTGTTCGCTCCGCACTATGCGCACGTCGCACCAGGACGTACTGCACTGATGAGCGCGAACTTCCACTTCTAATCAAGTCGCGCCCCAAAGCCCCGCTCACCTTTCCGGTGACCGGGGCTTTCGCGCACCAAGGCATAATGCTCGCCGCGCCTCGCCCGGCGTCCAGACAAGGTGAATGATGTGGTGAAGAAGTCGCTGTTCCAATTGCACTGGTTCTTTGGCATCACCGCCGGCCTGGTGCTGGCGTTGATGGGCGTCACCGGGGCGGTTTATTCGTTCCAGGAAGAACTGCTGCGCCTGTTCAATCCGCACGTGCTCAAGGTGCAGGTACGCCAGGAAGGCGTGCTACCGCCGGCCGAGCTGGTGCGCCGGGTCGAGGCGGCCCAGGGCGACACCGTCTCGATGCTGTGGGTCGATACCCGTGAGGGCAACGCTGCACGCATTTTCTTCCAGCCGCCACCCGGTGAGCGCCGCGGCCAGATGCGCTATGTCGACCCCTACACCGGCCAGTTCCAGGGTGACGTCACGGGGCAAGGCTTCTTCAATCTGATGCTGCAGCTGCATCGCTTCTTGGCCATGGGCGACACCGGTCGCCAAATTACCGGTGCCTGCACCCTGATGCTGGTGTTCTTCTGCCTCTCAGGCCTGTATCTGCGCTGGCCACGTCAGGCGTTGAACTGGCGGGCATGGCTGACGCTGGAGTGGGCCAAGAAAGGCCGTGCCTTCAATTGGGACCTGCACGCCGTCGCCGGGACCTGGTGTCTGCTGTTCTATCTGCTGTTCGCCCTGACGGGCTTGTTCTGGTCCTACGAATGGTACCGCGAAGGCCTGAACAAACTATTGGCCGAGGCCCCCGCCGCCGGGCAGCAGCAAAAGCGTGGAGAGGGTCGTGGCCGCCACGGCCCGCAGAAGCTCGACAAGGACGCACCGCCTCTGGTGGTGGACTACGACGCCATCTGGACCAGCCTCAAGGAGGCCGCAGGCCCCGGCCTTTTGACTTACAACCTGCGCCTGCCGCCTGCCGGAGGGCGACCGGCGACGCTCTTCTACCTCCTCGAAGGTGCCGACCACGAGCGCGCTTTCAACACCCTCACGCTGGACCCGGCCACCGGCCAGGTGAAACACCACGAGCGCTACGCCGACAAACCGTTCAAAGCGCAGTTGCTGCAAAGCGTCTATGCCTTGCACGTGGGCAGCTACTTCGGCCTGCCAGGTCGGATCATCGTCACCGTGGCCAGCCTGACCATGCCGCTGTTCTTCATCACCGGCTGGCTGCTGTACCTCGATCGCCGACGCAAGAAACGCCAAGTGCAGGCAGCCCGCAGCTCGGTAACCCCCGCCAAGGCCGGTGGCGACAACTGGCTGATCGGTTTCGCCAGCCAGAGCGGTTTCGCCGAACAGCTGGCCTGGCAGAGCGCCGGCCAACTGCAAGCAGCCGGTCTGCCGGTGCAAGTCCGTGCGCTCGCCGAATTGGGTCAAGCCGACCTGCAACAGGCCCGTCGCGCGCTGTTCGTGGTCAGTACCTTCGGCGACGGCGAAGCCCCTGACAGCGCCCGCGCCTTCGAGCGCAAGGTGCTCGGCAAACCGTGGGCGCTGGACCACCTGAACTACGCCGTGCTCGCGCTGGGCGATCGCCAGTACCCGCACTTCTGTGGCTTCGCCCGCAGACTCCAGGCCTGGCTGGGCGAGCGCGGCGCCACCCGTGCCTTCAGCCCAGTGGAAGTGGACAACGCTGATCCGGCAGCCCTGCTGCAATGGCATCAGGCACTCGCCCGACTGACCGGAGCCGAACCGGTGACTGCCTGGCCAGCGCCGTCGTTCGCCAACTGGACCCTGCGCCAGCGCCAATGCCTGAACCCAGGCAGCCAGGGCGCACCGGTCTACCTGCTGGCGCTGCAGTCAGACCAGCCCCACACCTGGGAAGCGGGTGATCTGGTAGAGGTCCTGCCGCGCAACGGTCAACCGCGCATTGACGCCTTGCTCGCCGGCCTGGGGCTGGACGTGACGACCCCGGTGCAACTGGACGGCCTGTGCGAGCCTCTCGGTAAGGCCCTGGCCACCCGCCAGTTGCCGCTGGGCCGGGAACATCTGGTGGGTCTGCATGCCCAGGCAGTGGTCGATGCCTTGATTCCCATCACCCCACGGGAGTACTCCATCGCGTCGATCGCCAGCGACGGCATGCTGGAGCTGATCGTTCGTCAAGAACTGCACCCCGACGGCAGCCTGGGCCTGGGCTCAGGCTGGCTGACTGAATACTTACCGCTGCAGGGCAATGTCACCCTGCGCCTGCGTCGCAACAGCGGCTTCCGCCTGCCGGATGCACCCGCGCCGATGATTCTGATCGGCAACGGCACAGGCCTTGCGGGCCTGCGCAGCCTGCTCAAGGCGCGTATCGCCGCTGGCGAAACACGCAATTGGTTGCTGTTCGGCGAGCGCAACCGCGCTCATGACTTGCTGTGCGGGAACGAGCTTCAGGCCTGGTTGACCGCTGGCGACCTGCAACGACTGGACTTGGCGTTTTCACGGGACCAGGCAGATAAAGTGTATGTGCAGGATGTCCTGTTGCAGCAGGCCGAGGTGCTCAAGCGCTGGGTGGCCGAGGGGGCTTGTATCTATGTCTGCGGCAGCTTGCAGGGGATGGCCGCTGGCGTGGATGCAGCGCTCAATGGAATCCTCGGGGCCGAGATGGTGCAGCAGTTGATCGAGGATGGGCGGTATCGGCGGGATGTGTATTGATTGAGCAAACCCGCACCTACAGGTATTGCGCTGTCCTGTGGCTCAGCGCAGTACTGGTGGGAGCGGGTTGACCTGCGAAAGATTCAATAATGCAGTTCGAAGGTATCGGCATCCAGGTTGGCCGGGAAACGTGCGCGATACGCCGCCAGCTCCGCCGCCCGGAGCACCACGGTGAACACCCCATCGGCTTCGCCGGCACTGAGCAGGCTCTCCCCTTGGAAATCCAGCACCTGGCTGTCGCCTGAATAGGCAAAGCCCTTGCCGTCGGTGCCGACACGGTTCACTGCCGCCACATAGCACAGGTTCTCGATCCCCCGCGCCGGCAACAGACGGTTCCAGTGCTGACGGCGCGCGGCCGGCCAGTTGGCGGTATAAAGCAAAAGGTCGGTGTCCTGGGCATCACGGCTCCACACCGGGAAGCGCAGGTCGTAGCAGATCAGCGGACGCACGCGCCAACCTTTGAGCTCGAACTGCACCTGGCGCTCGCCCGGTGTGTAGTGCCGGTGCTCGCCGGCCATGCGGAACAGGTGGCGCTTGTCGTAATGCAGGATCTCGCCATCGGGCCGCGCCCACAGCAAGCGGTTGCGGTGGCTGCCATCGGCGGCCTGGATGATCACGCTGCCGGTGATCACCGTATCGAACTTCTTGGCCTGAGCCTTCAGCCATTTGTAGGTGGGGCCATTCTCAGGCTCGGCGAGGCTTTCGGACTCCATGGAGAAGCCAGTGGTGAACATCTCAGGAAGGATCACCAGATCCGCCTCGCCGACCTGGGCCAACAGCTCTTCGAAATGCGCATAGTTGGCCTCGCGGTCGTGCCAGGCCAAGGTTGTCTGCACCAGGGCGACTTTCAGGTTAGGCAGTTGGCTCAGATCGCGCATAGTTTTTCCGCCGCCTGACGCAGCGTCTCCTCACGTTTGGCAAAGCACAGGCGCACCAGGCGTTGCTCGGGGATAGGTTGCTGGTAGAACACCGAAACCGGAATGGTCGCCACGCCGTGCTCACGGGTCAGCCACAGCGACATTTCGACATCACCCAGATCCGGGCGTATCTGCGAATAATCCACCAGCTGGAAGTAAGTACCTGGGGTACGAGTGAAGGTGAAACGCGAGTCCTGCAGCAAGTCGCAGAACAGGTCGCGCTTGGCCTGATAGAAGCCCGGCAACTCATCCAGATGTTCAGGGTGCTCGGCCATGTAGTCGGCCAAGGCACACTGCAAGGGCGTTACACCACAGAAGTTGACGTATTGGTGGACCTTGCGCAACTCCACGCTCAACGCCGGTGGCGCCACCACATAGCCGGTCTTCCAGCCAGTGACGTGATAGGTCTTGCCGAACGAGCTGACCACGAATGCACGTGAGTAGAGCTGCTCATGGGCCAATACACTGGCATGGCGCACGCCGTCAAAGATCAGGTGCTCGTACACTTCGTCGCTGACCAGGTAGATATCACGACCTTCGATCAAGTGTGCCAGCTGGTCCAGGTCCTCACGGCTAATCAATGCGCCGCTGGGGTTGTGTGGCGAATTCAGGATGACCATGCGCGTGCGCGGCGTCAGTGCATTGCTGAACTTCTGCCAGTCGATACGGAACTCGCCATCGCACAGTTGCACGTGCACGCAGCGTCCGCCGGCCAGTTCAACGGACGGCTCGTAGCTGTCATAGGACGGATCGAAGACAATCACCTCGTCGCCCGCCTGGATCACCGCCTGGATGGCACAGAAGATCGCCTCGGTGGCACCTGGCGTGATGGTCACTTCCTGATCGGCATCGACCGTCACGCCATACAGGCGTGCGATCTTGGCCGCCACTTGCTGGCGCAAGGCTGGCAGGCCGGTCATCGGCGAGTATTGGTTATGGCCGGCCATGACATGGCGGCACACGGCATCGAGCAGCGCCTGGGGCGCGTCGAAGTCTGGGAAGCCTTGGGACAGGTTGAGCGCACCTGTCTGTACGGCCAACTGCGACATGGTGGTGAAAATGGTCGTGCCGACGTTCGGCAATTTGCTGCGGATCATGAAGCCCTCTTTCCTGAACACTGCATACGGCACGGGGTAGAGCCCGAGCATAGCGGATCGAGCGGTCAGGAAAAAGGACGAAGCCACACGCGAAAAGCTTCAAGCGGCAAGAAAGAGCGGACTCGGTGCACTGCTCTCTCTTGAGGCTTGAAGCTTGAAGCTCGCCGCTTACTTGCGCTTGTCCTTGCGCTTCTTCTCGGCTTTCTTGTGGTGCGACATCAGGCGGCGCTTCTTGTTGACCTGACGATCGGTGAGGGTGTTCTTCTTGCCCTCGAACGGGTTGTCGCTGCCCTTGTACTCGATACGGATCGGCGTGCCGACCAGCTTGAGCACCCGGCGGTAGGTGTTTTCCAGGTAACGCGAGTACGACCGCGGGATCTTGTCGGTCTGGTTGCCGTGGATCACGATCAGCGGCGGGTTCGCGCCGCCGAGGTGGGCGTAACGCAGCTTGATGCGACGACCGTTGACCATTGGCGGCTGGTGCTCGCTGATGGCGTCCTCGAGGATCTGGGTCAGGCGGCTGGTCGGCCAGCGGGTGACTGCCGACTTGAACGCAGCCTGCACGGATTTGTACAGATGGCCCACACCGGTGCCGTGCAGCGCAGAGATGAAGTGGATGTCGGCGAAGTCGACGAAGAATAGCCGGCGCTCGAGCTCCGTCTTCACGTATTCGCGCTCGCTCGGCTCCATGCCGTCCCACTTGTTCAGGGCGATGACGATGGCACGACCCGCTTCCAGAGCGAAGCCCAGCAGGTTCAGGTCATGATCGACCACGCCTTCACGGGCATCCATGACAAAGATCACCACGTTGGCGTCCTTGATCGCCTGCAGCGTCTTGACCACCGAGAACTTCTCGACTTCCTCGTGGATCTTGCCGCGCTTGCGCACCCCGGCGGTGTCGATGAAGGTGTACTTCTCGTCGTCACGCTCGAACGGGATGTAAATACTGTCCCGGGTAGTGCCCGGCTGGTCGTAGACCACCACGCGCTCTTCGCCCAACATACGGTTGACCAAGGTCGATTTGCCGACGTTGGGACGACCGATGATGGCGATCTTGATGCCATCCTTCTCGCTCGGCCCCGGGATGCGTGCGGCTTCTTCGCCTTCGGCAACGTCTTCGTCGAGGGCTTCCTCGACCTTGTCGCGCGGAATGTGGCCCAGCACGGCTTCCATCAAGGCGTTGATGCCACGCCCTTGGGAGCCGGCGACCGGGATGGCATTACCCATGCCCAGTGGCGAGAACTCGGCGCGGGCAACGTCCGCATCGATGTTGTCGATCTTGTTGGCGACCAGGATTGCCTCTTTGTTTCGCTTGCGCAGGTGCTCGGCGATCATCTGGTCAGCGGCGGTCATACCGGCGCGGGCATCCACCAGGAACAACACATAGTCGGCTTCTTCGATGGCCATCAGCGACTGCTCGGCCATCTTCTCGTCCATGCCCACTTCGTCACCGGTGATACCACCGGTGTCGATCAGGATGTAGGAACGACCCTGCCAGGTGGCATCACCATATTGGCGGTCACGGGTCAGGCCCGACAGGTCACCGACGATGGCATCGCGGGTCTTGGTCAGGCGGTTGAACATGGTGGATTTGCCGACGTTCGGCCGTCCCACCAGGGCGATTACGGGAACCATGCGGCTCTCCACTCTTGAATTCTTGAAAATGCAAAGGCCGCTGCAAGGCAGCGGCCGGAGTTCGTGCGGCGCATCAAGCGCCGCGGCTCGAGGCCGTATCCGGCCTCAAGCTTAGCTTCAGCGGATGGTCAGTGCCTCGAGTTTGCCGCTGTTGCCGAAGACATAGATGGTGTCGCCGACCACCAGGGGACGGGCGCGCAGGCCATCGCTGTCGATCCGCTCGCGACCCACGAAGCGACCATCGACCTGGCTGAGCAGGTGCAGGTAGCCCTCGAAATCACCTACGGCCACGTAGCTGGAGAACACCTCCGGCGCTGACAGCTGACGGCGTGCCATGGAGTCGTTGGTCCACAGGGCGCTGGACGAGCGCTCATCGACGCTTTCCACGGTGCCCGACGCTTCGCTGACATAGACGTTGCCGAAGCCCTGGGCGACACCGACGTAGCTGGAGGCATCGCGCTGCCACAGCACACGTCCGGTTTCCAGGTCCAGGCCCGCAACACGGCCCTGGTAGGTGCTCACGTACAGGGTGCCGCCGGACAGCAGCAGGCCGCCGTCGATGTCCACCACGCGGTCGAGCTCGGAACGGCCCTGCGGAATGGCCACGCGGCTCTCCCACACCGGCACGCCGTTGCGCACATCCACCGCGACCACCTTGCCGGTGGACAGGCCGGCCACGGCCAGGCGGTTGGTCACCACCGGTGCGCCGGTGCCGCGCAGGGTCAGTACGGCCGGAGTGTTCTCATAGATCCACAGGCGGTCACCGGTGGCAGCGTCGAGGCCGATCAAACGGTCGTCCTGGGTCTGCACCACTACCACGTCACCGTTGTTGGCAGGCGGCGCCAGCACTTCGCTGGTCACCCGAGAACGCCAGCGCTCTTCGCCGGTGCTGGCATCCAGGGCAATGACTTCGCCCTTGAGGGTGCCGAGCATGACCAGACCGTAACCCACGCCGACTGCGCCGGAGACCGACAGGTCCAAGTCCTTCTTCCACACCACGTCGCCGTCGATGCGGTTCAGGGCCATGACCCGACCGTTGACGTCGGAGGCATAGATGCGGTCGTTCTCGATGGCCGGAACCAAGGTGTTGTACGTCTCACCCTGGCCGTCGCCGATCGAGCGGCTCCACTGCTTCTTGAGCACCACTTCCTCGGTGAA
This sequence comes from Pseudomonas guariconensis, assembly GCF_900102675.1. Classification (GTDB taxonomy): domain Bacteria; phylum Pseudomonadota; class Gammaproteobacteria; order Pseudomonadales; family Pseudomonadaceae; genus Aquipseudomonas; species Aquipseudomonas guariconensis. The sequence continues at coordinate 240,982 of NZ_FMYX01000007.1, read as the reverse complement.
CTTGGTCAGCTCGGCCGGAGGCAGTTCCTTCTTGCTGTTGCTGCTGCAACCTGCGGCCAGCACGGCCAGGGTGAGCACTGCTGCTTGTTTCCAACCGATCACGTCAGGCGTCCCCTTTGGCCAGGTCATCCAGCTTCAGTTGCAAGCCACCGACCGCAGCGTCATCGGACAACGCAGCCTTGGCTTTTTCATAGGCGCTATGGGCATCGTCGGCTCGCCCCAGCTGAACCAGCAAATCGCCCTTGAGTTCTTCGCGGCTGGCCAGGAAGGCCTTGTCGGCATCACCGTCGAGCAGCTTGAGGGCTTCTTCGGCTTTGTCCTGGGCGGCGAGCACACGGGCCAGACGCTGACGTGCGATCTCACCCAAGGTGGCATCGGCCGGCTTTTCCATCACGCTTTTAAGCTCGGCGGCAGCGTCGTCAAGCTTGCCGCTGTCGACCGCGACCTTGGCCACGAACAGGCTGCCGTACTGGGCATAGGCCGAGCCACCGAACTCGCTCTTGAGCTTGCCGGACAGTTCCGCAACCTTGGTTGCGTCTGGCTGACCGCTTGGCGTCAGGCTGGTTTCCAGCAGGGCCTGGTACAGGGCCGAGGCGCCTTGCGACTGGTTGTTCTGGTACTTGTGCCAGGTCTGCCAGCCCATAACCACCACGCCGGCCAGCAGGGCACCGGTCAGCAGCGGCTTGCCGTTGCGGTTCCACCAGTCCTTGGCTGCGGCCAGGCCTTCATCATCGGTACTCGACACCCCAATACTCCTTTTCAGCAATTCGGCTGTTTGACCCTGTCACGCCTGCGCGACAGCGGCTTGCAGATGCTCGGCCAGAGCATCCCAGGCAATGTTCTGTTGTTCGCCCTGGCCACGCAGGGGCTTGAATCCAATCATTTGCTGCGCCAGTTCGTCATCACCGAGGATCAGGGCGAACAGCGCCCCGCTCTTGTCGGCCTTCTTGAACTGGCTCTTGAAGCTGCCGCCACCGGCGTTGACCGCCAGGCGCAGACCCGGCAGGCGATCGCGCAGGGCCTCGGAAAGACGCAGGCCGGCCAGCTCCGCCTGCTCGCCAAAGGCGCACAGGTAGACGTCGATCTGACGGCTAATGGATTCGGGCACCTTGCCCAGGGTCTCCAGCAGCAGGATCAGACGCTCGATGCCCATGGCGAAACCAACGCCCGGGGTCGGCTTGCCGCCCATCTGCTCGACCAGCCCATCATAGCGGCCACCGGCACAGACAGTGCCCTGGGCGCCGAGCTTGTCGGTAACCCACTCGAACACGGTCTTGCTGTAGTAGTCCAGCCCGCGGACCAGCTTGGTGTTGATCACGAACGGAATGCCGGCGGCGTCCAGGCGAGCCTTGAGGCCCTCGAAGTGCACGCGGGACGCTTCGTCCAGGTAGTCTTCGAGCTTTGGCGCACCGACCAGCACCGCCTGGGTACCCTGGTCCTTGCTATCGAGGATACGCAGCGGGTTGCTCTTGAGGCGACGCTGGCTGTCTTCATCCAGTTGCTCGAGACGTGCCGACAGGAATTCGACCAGCGCTTCGCGGTAGCGGGCACGGGCCTCGCTGGTGCCCAGGCTGTTGAGTTCGAGCTTGACCGCGTCCTGGATGCCCAGCAGGCCCCACAGGCGCCAGGTCAGCATGATCAGCTCGGCATCGACGTCCGGCCCTTCGAGGTTGAACACCTCGACACCGATCTGGTGAAACTGGCGGTAGCGGCCCTTTTGCGGGCGCTCATGGCGGAACATCTGGCCCACGTACCACAGCTTCTGCACCTGGCCGTTGCCGGTGATGCCGTGCTCGAGGACGGCGCGCACGCAGGCGGCAGTGCCTTCAGGACGCAAGGTGAGCGAATCGCCGTTGCGGTCCTCGAAGGTGTACATCTCTTTTTCGACGATATCGGTGACTTCACCGATCGAGCGCTTGAACAGCTCGGTGAATTCGACGATCGGCGTGCGGATCTGGCTGTAGCCATAGGTGTCCAGCAGGCCGGCCACGGTACCTTCGAAGTAGCGCCACAGGGGCGACTGGTCGGGCAGGATGTCGTTCATGCCACGGATGGCTTGCAGCGATTTGCTCACGAAAAGTCCTTACGAATCTGGGAATCAGCCGCGGGCGATCAGCGCCGCGTCGGCCTCGGCCTTTTCGGCCGCTTTCTGGCGGATGAGTTTTTCCAGCTCATCGACCAGGTTGTCATTGGTCAGCTTCTGCGACGGTTTGCCGTCGATGTAGACCAGGTTCGGCGTGCCGCCGGTCAGGCCTACATGGGACTCCTTGGCTTCACCCGGGCCGTTGACCACGCAGCCGATTACGGCCACGTCAAGCGGTACCAGCAGGTCTTCCAGGCGCCCTTCCAACTCGTTCATGGTCTTGACCACATCGAAGTTCTGGCGCGAGCAGCTCGGGCAGGCGATGAAGTTGATACCACGCGAACGCAGGTGCAGCGACTTGAGGATGTCGTAGCCGACCTTCACTTCCTCGACCGGATCGGCGGCCAGGGAAATGCGGATGGTATCGCCAATGCCTTCGGCCAGCAGCATACCGAGGCCGACAGCGGATTTCACCGTCCCCGAACGCAGGCCACCGGCTTCGGTGATGCCCAGGTGCAGCGGTTGGACGATCTGCTTGGCCAGCAAGCGGTAGGCCTCCACGGCCATGAATACATCGGACGCTTTGACGCTGACCTTGAAGTCCTGGAAGTCCAGGCGATCAAGGTGCTCGACATGGCGCAGTGCCGACTCGACCAGCGCTGCCGGGGTCGGTTCGCCGTATTTCTTCTGCAGGTCCTTCTCCAGGGAACCGGCGTTGACGCCGATACGGATCGGGATACCACGGTCACGGGCGGCGTCGACCACCGCACGCACGCGGTCCTCGCGGCCGATGTTGCCCGGGTTGATGCGCAGACAGTCGACGCCCACTTCGGCCACACGCAACGCAATGCGATAGTCGAAGTGGATGTCGGCGACGAGCGGCACGCTGACCTGCTGCTTGATGCGGCCGAACGCCTCGGCGGCGTCCATGTCCGGTACCGAAACGCGAACGATGTCGACGCCGGCATCGACCAGGCGCTGGATCTGCGCGACCGTGGCAGCGACGTCATTGGTGTCGGTGTTGGTCATGCTCTGCACCGCGATGGGGGCATCGCCGCCCACGGGTACATTGCCGACCCAGATCTTCCGGGATTCGCGACGTTTGATCGGAGATTCGCCGTGCATGGTTACTGTCCCAACTTCAGGCGAGCGGTCTCGCCACTGGTGAACGGAGCTACGTCGACCGGCTGGCCGTTGTAACTGACCTGGGCGCCACGGGCAAAGCCCAGGCGTACCGAGAACGGCGGTTTGCCGCTCAGGTCGAGGCTGTCGCCCTTGCGTTTGATGGCGCTGAACAGCACCTTGCCGTTGCCGTCGGTGACCTGGGTCCAGCAATCGGCGGTGAACTGGATTTGAACCTTGGCGCTGCCCACCGGCGCTTCGGACGGGGTCGTAGCGGCCGTGAGCGGTGCATTGGTAGGAGCGGCCGGTGCCGACGGAGCTGCGGCGGGCAGCACGGGCGCAGCAGCAGGTGCCACAGGCGCGTTGGCGGCTGGGGCTGCGGCTGGGGCCTGAGGCGCTGGCGTGACTGCAGGGGTTTCGGTCGTGCTTGCCGGCGCTTCGCTGCTGATGACCGCCTCAGGCGTAGAGCCCTCGGTGGCCTGCTCAAGCGGCAGCGGTGAGGCTTCCGGTTGCTGGCCTTCGGTGACAGCTTGGTCTTCCGGCTCGTCCAGCGGGTGGATCTGGGTGGTGCCGTCGGCGCTTTCGACCTCGACATGCTCCAGGGCGATCTTGGCCAGGTCCTTGCCGCGCAGGCTGCTCTGGTCCTGCCACCAGAAGAAGCCACCACCGACTACGACCACCAGCAACAGCAGGCTGACGCCGCGCAGGATGTTGTGCGACAGACGCACCGGCTCTTCGATCCGGCCCAGGGAATGGACCTCGCTGCCCTTGGCATGAGTGCCGGTGTAGTGATCGAATGCCTCGACCAGAGGCGCCTGGTCCATGCCCATCAGCTTGGCATAGGCACGGATGTATCCGCGGGCGAAGGTGTGCCCCGGCAGCTTGTCGAAGGCGCCGTTTTCAAGGTTGTTCAACGAACTTACCGTGAGGTTGAGCTTGCGGGCCACCTCGGCTTGCGACCATTCCCGATTCTCGCGGGCCTGGCGCAAGACCTCACCGGGATTCTGGCGAGTCGCTGCTGCTACTTCGGGGTGCGCGGCTTTCATCGTTGCTCCGACAGGTATTGCTGATATTCCGGCGTACCGGGATAAAGTCGTTGTAATTGCTGGCCCAGTTCGGCCACCGTGCCAGGCTCGTCGAATGCCTGGGCAAGGCGGCTACCCAGCAACAGGCTACGGGCGCTCGGGTCGTTCAGCTGGCTGAAACGATCGTAGTAGTCCCGGGCCGGCACATAATGCCTGTTTTCATAGGACAACTCAGCCATTTCGAGCAACGCCTTCGGTTGCTGCGGATTGAGTTGCAGGGCTTTGACCAGATACTCATGCGCCCGGTCCCGACGCTCGAGCTTCAGGGCGACCAGGCCAAGATTCTCGTAGATTCGCGAGCGCTCAGGATACAGGGTATCGGCGGCGGCTTGGCGAAACATCTGCTCGGCCTTGGCAAATTGCCCCTGAGCATAAAGGAAACTGCCGTAGTTGTTGCGAATACGCGTGTCCCCCGGGCGCGCTGCCAGGGCCTTACGGAAATGCGCTTCGGCCAGCTCTGGCTCGCCTTCGGCCTGGAACACCAGCGCCAGCGCGGCGTGGGCATCGGCATCGCCGCCGTTGAGTGCCAAGGCTCGCACCAATGGAGCCTTGGCCTGCCCGGTCAAACCTTGTTGCAAATAACCCAGGCCCAATTGCACGTAGGCCCGCCCGGCCTCTTCGCGCCCTTGGCGACTGGCCAGAGGGTCACCTGCGCCACCAGACACGCAGCCGGCCAGCAGCGAAAGCGACAGGATCGACAGCGCGGCGCGCAAGGTCATGGGCGGGTACCGTCAGTGGCGCGGGGCGTTGTCTTGGCGCTCTGCATCGGCGCTCAACTGGCGCACGGCGATGTAGCGCTCGCTGCGACGGGTGCGATCCATGACCTGGCCGACCAGTTGACCACAGGCGGCATCGATGTCTTCGCCGCGGGTAGTGCGGGTGGTGACATTGAAGCCACCGTGGTGCAGCAGATCCTGGAAGCGGCGGATGGCATTGTTGCTCGGCCGCTCGTAGCCCGAATGCGGGAACGGGTTGAACGGGATCAGGTTGATTTTGCACGGCACATCGCGCAGCAGCTCGATCATCTGGGCGGCATGCTCGGGCTGGTCGTTGACGTCCTTGAGCAGGGTGTACTCAATGGTAAGCACACGCTTGCCGCCCAGGGTCGACATGTAGCCCATGCACGATTCGAGCAGCATCTTCAGCGGGTACTTCTTGTTGATCGGTACCAGTTGGTTGCGCAGTTCGTCATTGGGCGCGTGCAGCGACAGGGCCAGGGACACATCGATGTGCTTGGCCAGCTCGTCGATCATCGGCACCACGCCCGAGGTGGAAAGCGTGACGCGGCGCTTGGAAATGCCATAGCCCAGATCATCCATCATGATCTTCATGGCGGCGATGACATTGTCAAAATTCAAAAGCGGTTCGCCCATGCCCATCATGACCACGTTGGTAATGGCGCGGTCGATCTTGGCCGGGACGGTCCCGAAGGATTTGTTGGCAAGCCACACCTGGCCGATCACTTCGGCGGCAGTGAGGTTGCTGTTGAAGCCTTGCTTGCCGGTGGAGCAGAAACTGCAATCCAGCGCGCAGCCGGCTTGGGACGAAACGCAGAGGGTGCCGCGATCGTCGGTGGGAATGTAGACGGTCTCGACGCAGCTGCCGGAGGCAACGCGGACCACCCACTTGCGGGTACCGTCGGCGGAAATGTCTTCGCTGACCACTTCCGGAGCCCGAATCTCGGCAACGGCCTCGAGCTTTTCGCGCAAGGCCTTGCCGACATTGGTCATGGCAGCGAAATCATCGACGCCAAAGTGGTGAATCCATTTCATGACCTGACCGGCACGAAAACGCTTCTCTCCGATGGACTCGAAGAATTTTTCCATTTCCTGCAGGGTCAGGCCCAACAGGTTGATCTTGCCAGTCATGTCACTCATGGAATCACCCAAGACCTGCTTCGCTTAGCGAATGCGGTCGCACAGCTCGGTAGCGGAGAAGAAGTAAGCGATTTCGCGGGCAGCCGAAGCTTCCGAGTCGGAACCGTGGACAGCGTTCTCGTCGATGGAAACGGCGAAGTCGGCGCGGATGGTGCCGGCAGCAGCTTCTTTCGGGTTGGTAGCGCCCATCAGCTCACGGTTGGCCAGAACGGCGTTTTCGCCTTCCAGAACCTGAACGATGACTGGACCAGAGGTCATGAAGGCAACCAGATCAGCGAAGAAACCGCGCTCTTTGTGCTCAGCGTAGAAGCCTTCGGCTTCGGCTTTGGACAGTTGCTTCATTTTCGAAGCGACGACGCGCAGGCCGGCTTTCTCGAAACGAGTGGTGATTTCGCCGATGACGTTCTTGGCGACGGCGTCAGGCTTGATGATGGAGAAAGTACGTTGAACAGCCATGGATAACTCCAGAAAATTGAGTGTTGCGAAAAATTAAACCCGCGAATTATACGCGGGTTCCAGGGGATTGCCTAACCTGCAGGTAACGCTCAGTCGGCTTCTTCGATCCAGGCCGCCTGGATGGCCTCGAGCACCTTCTCACCGCCGCGTGACGGATCGTCGCTGAACTCTGGCAAAGCCAGCACCCAGCGGTGCAGATCGACGAAATTCACATAACGAGGATCGACGTCCGGCTTGCTTTCCGCAAGCTGGATGGCGATCTCAAGTACATCAATCCATTTCAGGCTCATGCTGAAACCTCAGTGCGGCGCTTCGGCGGCGTGGTTGAGCGAATACTTGGGAATCTCGATGGTCAGGTCTTCTTCCCCGACGATCACCTGGCAGGCCAGACGCGATTGCGCCTCCAGACCCCAGGCCTTGTCCAGCATATCCTCTTCCAGCTCATCGGCTTCCTCCAGCGAGTCGAAACCCTCGCGGACGATGCAATGACAGGTGGTGCAGGCACAAACGCCACCGCAGGCGCTCTCCATTTCGATGTGGTGCTCGTGAGCCAACTCCAGGATATTGGTGCCTGGCTCCACCTCCACCACCAGCCCATCCGGGCAGAACTTCTCGTGCGGCAGGAAAATCACCTGGGGCATCGGTTACTCCTCGATCTCATTCAGGTTGCGCCCGGCCAGTGCGGCTTTGACCGTCGAATCAAGGCGACGGGCGGCAAATGCATCGGTCACCTGCGACAGACGCTTGGTCTGCTGCTCGATGGCCGCGCCATCGGTGCCGCTGAGCAAATCACGCAATTCTTGCATCTGGTACTCGATCGCTTCGCGCTCTTCGCTGCTGAGCAGTCGATCGCCATCGGCATCCAAGGCGCCCTGCACCGCTTCGAGCAGGCGTTCAGCGTCGACCTGATGCTCGCGCAACTGGCGCGCCTGCTTGTCGGAACCGGCATGCTCGAAGGAATCCTTGAGCATGCGGGCGATTTCGCCGTCGGTCAGCCCATAAGACGGCTTGACCTGGATACTGGACTCAACGCCCGAACCCAGCTCACGGGCCGAGACGCTGAGCAGGCCATCGGCATCCACCTGGAAGGTGACGCGGATCTTCGCCGCGCCCGCCACCATGGCCGGGATGCCGCGCAGCTCGAAGCGCGCCAGCGAACGGCAATCGCTGATCAGCTCGCGCTCGCCCTGCAGGACGTGGATCATCATGGCCGACTGGCCATCCTTGTAGGTGGTGAACTCCTGCGCGCGAGCCACCGGAATGGTCGTGTTGCGCGGGATCACCTTCTCCATCAGCCCGCCCATGGTTTCCAGGCCCAGGGACAGCGGGATGACGTCCAGCAAGAGCAGTTCGCCGCCTTCACGACGGTTGCCGGCCAGCGTATCGGCCTGGATGGCAGCACCGATGGCAACCACTTGGTCCGGATCGATCGAAGTCAGCGGAGTACGGCCGAACAGGCCACCCACCGCCTCGCGAACGCGAGGTACGCGGGTCGATCCACCGACCATCACCACCGCACCGACCTCCTCGAGCTCAACGCCACTGTCGCGCACGGCGCGGCGGCAGGCCTTGAGGCTACGGGCAATGAGCGGTTCGATCAGCGCTTCGAAACCGGCACGGCTCAACTCTCCGTGCCAGTCGCCATGACGCACGCTGACGACATCGGCGTCGGTCAGGGCTTCTTTGGCAGCACAGGCAGCCTGCAACAGCTGGCGCTGGGCAGACGGGTCAAGGTCGGACGAAAGACCGGCCTGTTCGATGATCCAGCCGGCGATGGCATGGTCGAAATCGTCGCCACCCAAGGCCGTGTCGCCGCCAGTGGCGAGGACTTCGAAGACACCACCGGTCAGGCGCAGGATGGAAATATCGAAGGTGCCACCACCCAGGTCATAGATGGCCACCAGCCCTTCAGCGTTCTGGTCCAGGCCATAGGCCACGGCAGCTGCGGTAGGCTCGTTGAGCAGGCGCAAGACATTAAGACCGGCCAGGCGCGCAGCGTCCTTGGTGGCTTGGCGCTGGGCATCGTCGAAATAGGCCGGAACGGTGATCACAGCCCCCACCAGCTCACCACCGAGGGTCTGCTCGGCGCGCTGGCGCAATACCTTGAGAATGTCTGCAGACACTTCCACCGGGCTCTTGGGCCCCTGGACAGTTTCGATGAACGGCATATGCGACTCGCCGCCGACGAAGCGGTACGGCAGTTGCTCACCCAATTGCTTGACGTCGGCCAAGCCACGCCCCATCAGGCGCTTGACCGAAAGAATGGTGTTGAGCGGGTCGCTTGAAGCGGCTTCGCGCGCAGCCAGGCCGACTTCGCTGCGGCCGTCGAGGTAGCGCACCGCGGACGGCAAAATGACGTTGCCCTGCTCATCGGGCAGGGGTTCGCTGCGACCACTGCGCACGGCAGCGACCAAGGAGTTGGTGGTGCCCAGGTCAATCCCCACCGCCAGGCGACGCTGGTGAGGCTGAGGGCTTTGACCGGGTTCGGCGATCTGCAGTAGGGCCATGCTTATCTGAGTACCTTAGGCGTCGTCACGGGCAACGCCGGAGTTAATCGTCGAGGCGCTCTTCGAGTTGGCGCACTTCCTGGGCGAGCTTGTCGAGGAACTGCATGCGGCGCATCAGGCGCTCGGCCCTGTCACGCTCGCCAGCCACGTCCCAGCAGGCGGCGAAGTCCTCGTTCAACGTCTCCTGCGCAGCCTTCAGGCGCTTCTTGAACACCGCCACACCTTCCAGATCGGCTTCGTCCTGCAGCTCTTCGAGCTCTTCGCGCCACTGCATCTGTTGCAGGAGGAAGTCCGGGTCGTGCACGGTGACTTCCTGGGGCACTTCATGGCCACTGATGGCCAGCAGGTAACGGGCACGGCGCGGTGCGCTGCGCAGAGTCTGGTAGGCGTCGTTCAGTGCCGCCGATTTTTCCAGCGCCACGCGCTGCTCACGCTCGGAGGCATCGGCGAAACGGTCCGGATGGACCTCACGGGCCAGCTCGCGATAGCGATTGGCCAGTTTATCGAGGTCCAGACGGAAACCAGGCTGGAGGTCAAACAGAGCGAAATGGCAAGGAGTACCCACGTCAAGCCTCAGACATTGAAGCTTTCGCCGCAGCCACACTCACCGCGCACGTTGGGGTTGTTGAACTTGAAGCCTTCGTTCAACCCTTCCTTGACGAAGTCCAGCTCGGTGCCATCGAGGTACACCAGGCTCTTCGGGTCGATGATGACCTTCACGCCATGGTTCTCGAACACTTGGTCTTCGGCGGCCAGCTCATCAACGAACTCCAGGACGTAAGCCAAGCCCGAGCAGCCGGTGGTGCGCACGCCCAGGCGGATGCCTTCGCCCTTGCCGCGCCCTTCGAGGGAACGCCGCACGTGGTTGGCGGCGGCTTCTGTCATGCTGATAGCCATCGGAACTCTTTCCTCAACGTCAGTGGCCTTGCGACAGGCGACTTAGAGCAAGCCTTTCTTCTGCTTGTAATCGCGCACGGCCGCCTTGATGGCGTCCTCGGCAAGTACCGAACAGTGGATCTTCACCGGCGGCAACGCCAGTTCTTCGGCCAGCTGGGTGTTCTTGATGGTCTCGGCTTCGTCCAGAGTCTTGCCCTTCATCCACTCAGTGGCCAGGGAGCTGGAGGCGATCGCCGAGCCACAACCGTAGGTCTTGAACTTGGCGTCTTCGATGACGCCTTGCTCGTTGACCTTGATCTGCAGGCGCATGACGTCGCCGCAAGCCGGCGCGCCGACCATGCCGGTACCGACATCCGGATCATCGGCGTTCATCTTGCCGACGTTGCGTGGGTTTTCGTAGTGGTCGATGACCTTTTCACTGTATGCCATGGTGCAATTCCTTCCTCATCAGGGAGCCGCTCTTGCTGGCGACTGCTTAGTGGGCGGCCCACTCGATCTTGGAGATGTCAACGCCGTCTTTGTACATGTCCCACAGCGGCGACAGCTCACGCAGTTTGTTCACGGCCTCGCAGACTTTCTGCGCGGCGTAGTCGACTTCTTCCTCGGTGGTGAAGCGGCCGAAGGAAAAGCGGATCGAGCTGTGCGCCAGTTCGTCGTTGCGCCCCAGGGCGCGCAGCACATAGGACGGCTCGAGCGAAGCGGAGGTACAGGCCGAACCGGACGATACGGCGATGTCCTTGAGCGACATCAGCAGCGATTCGCCTTCAACGTAGTTGAAGCTCAGGTTCAGGTTGTGCGGCACGCGGGCAGTGCGGCTGCCGTTGACGTACAGCTCTTCGAGGTTGGATACCTGCTCGAAGAAGCGGTCGCTCAGGGCCTTGATGCGCGCGTTCTCGGCGGCCATTTCCTGCTTGGCGATGGCGAAGGCCTCGCCCATGCCGACGATCTGGTGGGTCGGCAGGGTGCCTGAACGCATGCCGCGCTCATGACCACCACCATGGATGATGGCTTCCAGGCGTACACGTGGTTTGCGGCTGACGTACAGCGCGCCGATGCCCTTCGGACCATAGACCTTGTGCGCCGAGAACGACATCAGGTCGACCTTGAGCTTCTGCAGGTCGATCTCGACCTTGCCGGCCGACTGCGCGGCGTCGACATGGAACAGCACACCACGCGAGCGGGTCAGCTCACCGATGGCGGCGATGTCGTTGATCGAGCCGACTTCGTTGTTCACGTGCATCAGCGAGACCAGGATGGTGTCTTCGCGCAGTGCAGCCTCGACCATTGCCGGGGTGACGATGCCGTCTTCACCCGGCTCCAGGTAGGTGACTTCGAAACCTTCACGCTCGAGCTGGCGAGCGGTATCCAGGACCGCTTTGTGCTCGATCTTGGAGGTGATGATGTGCTTGCCCTTGGTCTGATAGAAGTGCGCCACGCCTTTGAGGGCGAGGTTGTCGGACTCGGTGGCACCGCTGGTCCAGACGATCTCGCGCGGGTCGGCGTTGATCAGCTCGGCGACTTGGCGACGGCCGTTCTCGACCGCTTCCTCGGCTTTCCAGCCGAAGACGTGGGAGCGCGAGGCCGGATTACCGAAGTTCCCGTCGACCAGCAGGCAGTCGGCCATCTTCTGGGCGACACGGGGATCGACCGGAGTGGTCGCGGAGTAATCGAGGTAGATCGGCAACTTCATTGAGTATCTCCTATCAGGCGGTGGCGTCGCTCGTCGCTGCTATCAGTCGACGGCGGACGTCTCAATCTTGTCCAGCTGGGCGGTACGGCCCGCGACGCGTCGCAGGTCCTGGCGGTGGGCGACTTCCTGCACCTCGCGGCGCATGACGAGGTCGGCCAGGCTGATACCGCTAAGGAATTCATGGATCTGCTGGCTGAGGTCGCACCACAGGTGATGGGTCAGACAGGTGTCACCGGCGTGACAGTCCCCCAGGCCCTGGCAACGGGTGGCATCGACCGATTCGTTGACCGCATCGATGACCTGGGCCACCTGGATGGTTTCCATGCCCCGCGACAGCTGGTAGCCGCCACCCGGGCCGCGCACGCTGGAAACCAGGCTGCTGCGGCGCAACTTGGCGAACAGCTGCTCCAGATAAGAGAGGGAAATGCCCTGGCGCTCGGAAATGTCGGCCAAAGACACCGGCCCATGCTGCGCGTGCAACGCCAGATCGAGCATGGCGGTCACGGCATATCGGCCTTTGGTAGTCAGTCGCATGGCTAATGGGTACCACGGGAGTTACAGGATGTGAGCGAGTATGCGATTCCCGAGCATTTAAGTCAACTATTAGACCTACTGCTTTAGTCGGGTTTGCATCAGGGAGGCGGGCGCGAGTTTAACAGACCAGGGGCGCGAGCACACGCCCCGTGTGTCATGGCGCCGTAATCAATGCGGCTGAGTGTCGCTCTGTGCGGCTTGCTTAACTTCGACGAAGTCTTCCTCGGGCAGCGCAGGCAGCTCCTTGCCGCAATAATCGCTACCGAGTTTGGTCAGCGCCCCGCACATACCTTCCAGCCGCTCGTCGACCGCTTGCAGATGATCGAGCATCTGACCGATCGCACGGGCAACTGGGTCAGGCATATCGCCACTGACGCCGTAGGCATCGAAACCGATTTTTTCAGCCATGGCCTTGCGCTTGGCTTCGACCTCGGTGTCCTCGGTCTTGACGATGATACGCCCCGGAATGCCGACCGCTGTGGCACCCGCAGGCACTGCCTTGGTGACCACGGCGTTGGAGCCTATCTTGGCCCCGGCCCCGACGGTGAACGGACCAAGCACCTTGGCGCCCGCCCCCACCACCACGCCATTCTCGAGGGTCGGATGGCGCTTACCCTTGTTCCAGCTGGTGCCGCCGAGGGTCACGCCCTGGTAGAGGGTGACGTCGTCGCCAATTTCGGCGGTTTCGCCGATGACGATGCCCATGCCATGGTCGATGAAGAAGCGCCGTCCGATGGTCGCTCCCGGATGGATCTCGATGCCGGTGAGCCAGCGACCGAAGTTCGACACCAGGCGCGCCAGCCACTTGAAGTCACGAATCCACAATGCGTGGCCCAGGCGGTGCAGCCAGATTGCATGCATGCCCGGGTAGCAGGTCAGCACCTCGAAGGCGTTGCGCGCCGCCGGGTCCCGATGGAATACGCTCTGGATATCTTCACGCAGACGCTCGAACATCTCTTTCTAGTCCTTCCGTTTATGCGGCTCGCCCCGGGCGACTTTCTGGGTCTCGGTGAGAATGCCGCGCAAAATGCTCATTTCCGAACGATTGACCGAGCTGCGCCCATAGAGCCTGCGCAGTCGCGGCATCAGGTGCTTGGGCTTTTCAGGGTCGAGGAAGCCGATTTCCACCAGGGTCTTCTCCAGGTGTTCGTAGAACAGCTCCATTTCGTCCATGGTCGCCAGCTCACCGCTACGCAGCGAGTTGGCTTCGAACTTCTCGACCTTGGTTGGCGAACCTTGTGCCGCCAGCCAAGCCATGCGCACCTCGTAGGCGAGCACCTGGACCGCGGCGGCAAGGTTCAGCGAACTGAAGTCGGGGTTCGAGGGAATGTGCACGTGGAAGTGACATCGCTGCAGCTCTTCGTTGGTCAGACCGGCGTGCTCACGACCGAACACCAGGGCGATTTCCTCACCAGCCCCCGCCTGCTCGACGGTCTTTGCACCGCATTCGCGGGGGTCGAGCAAGGGCCAGGGAATGCTGCGATCGCGGGCACTGGTGCCGATCGCCAGACTGCAGCCGACCAGCGCCGCTTCCAGGCTGTCGACCACTTGGGCGTTTTCCAGCACGTCATCGGCGCCGGATGCGCGGGCGGTGGCGTCCACCGAAGGGAAATCCAGTGGCTGGACCAGCACCAGGCGCGACAAGCCCATGTTTTTCATGGCTCGCGCAGCGCCGCCGATATTGCCGGGGTGGCTGGTATTGACCAGAACAACACGAATATTTTGCAGCAAGGTGTAGAGCTCACAGAGACAGGAAAAGGGGGAGTCGATCTTACAGAACCGACAGACGTAACGCCATGAAAGCAAATGTCACCCTTCTGCCGGAACAGTTTTCTGATAGAATGTGCGGCTTTCTTCTTTAACATCCCAGGTGAAACGCCCATGCAGCCTATGCTGAATATCGCGCTGCGCGCCGCTCGCAGCGCCAGTGAACTGATTTTCCGCTCCATCGAACGCCTGGATAGCCTCAAGGTCGACGAGAAAGACGCCAAGGATTACGTCTCCGAAGTCGATCGCGCCGCCGAGCAGACCATCGTCAACGCCCTGCGCAAGGCCTACCCGAACCACTCCATCCAGGGTGAAGAGACCGGCCTGCACGCCGGCTCCGGCGAGGAAGGCAAGGACTACCTGTGGATCATCGACCCACTGGACGGTACCACCAACTTCCTGCGTGGCGTTCCTCACTTCGCCGTCAGCATCGCCTGCAAGTACCGTGGCCGCCTTGAGCACGCCGTCATCGTCGATCCGGTTCGCCAGGAAGAATTCACCGCCAGCCGGGGTCGCGGCGCGCAACTCAACGGCCGTCGCCTGCGCGTCAGCTCGCGCACCAGCCTGGAAGGCGCCCTGCTGGGTACCGGCTTCCCGTTCCGCGACAACCAGATGGCCGATCTGGACAACTACCTGGGTATGTTCCGCGCCCTGACTGGCCAGACCGCCGGCATCCGTCGGGCCGGCTCCGCGAGCCTGGACCTGGCCTATGTTGCTGCCGGCCGTTTCGACGCCTTCTGGGAGTCGGGCCTGTCCGAGTGGGACATGGCCGCTGGTGTACTGCTGATCCAGGAAGCTGGTGGACTGGTGAGCGACTTCAATGGCGGCCACGACTTCCTCGACAAAGGCCACATCGTCGCCGGCAACATCAAGTGCTTCAAGGCCGTGCTGACTGCCATCCAGCCACACCTGCCCGAGCACATGAAACGCTAAGCGCCGATTGCCGCATAAAAAAAGCACCCCTCGGGGTGCTTTTTTTATGGTTCAGAGAAAGACCACAAGCGCTGTGCAAGCCTAGAACCTGTGGGAGCGCGGACTCACCCGCGAAGCGGCCAGCACCAGAGTGCCGGCGTGAGCGTCATTGTCCTGCCTGGTTTTCGCTAAGGACCAGGTTGCCGTTCTTGTCCAGCGGGATGGTCGAACCCGGCTCGTGGTTCATTTTCACCCGCCCGACCTTGTCTCCAATGGAGTAGGTCACGTTGTAGCCGACCACTTTCTCGCTCAGGTCATTGACGGTGTTGCAGCGGGTTTGCGTGGTGGTATAGGTGTCACGCTCCTGCATCCCCTCCTGCACCTTGTTTCCCGCATAGCCGCCACCGACCGCACCGGCCACGGTCGCGATCTTCTTGCCGGTGCCGCCACCGATCTGGTTACCCAGCAGGCCACCTGCGATTGCTCCGACCACGGTACCGGCGATCTGATGCTGGTCCTTGACCGGCGCCTGACGCGTGACCGCGACGTCCCGGCAGACCTGACGCGGCGTCTTGATGGTTTCCTTGATGGGCTGCACGTCCGTGACCTGGGCGTACTCCGGCCCCTTGTTCACCAAGCTGTAGGTCGCCACAGCACCTCCGGCGGTTACACCGACAGCACCCAGAACCGCACCCACTAGCATTGATTTATTCACGTGAACCTCCTGATCGCACCTGCGGGCTCGCGCCCGCCTTCTCCCAGCCTTGGAGCAAAAAAAAAGGCGCGAGTTCAATACTCGCGCCTCTCTTTACGCCAAATGGCGTAGGAAACAACCTTACGGACGGTCGTCCACACCGTCAGTCTTGGCGGGCGGAATCAGGTCTTCACTGCTCAGATTCAGCCAGATCAGCACCACGTTGGCGATGTAGATCGACGAGTAGGTACCCGCCATGACACCGATGAACAGCGCCAGGGAGAAGCCGAACAGGTTGTCACCACCGAAGAACAGCAGCGCAGCGATAGCCAGCAAGGTCGACACCGAGGTGGCGATGGTACGCAGCAGGGTCTGGGTGGTCGAAACGTTGATGTTCTCGATCAGCGAGGCCTTGCGCATGACGCGGAAGTTTTCACGTACCCGGTCGAAGACGACGATGGTGTCGTTGAGCGAGTAACCAATGATCGCCAGGACCGCCGCCAGCACCGTCAGGTCGAAGGTGATCTGGAAGAACGACAGGATACCCAGCGTCACCACCACGTCGTGGATCAGCGAGACGATTGCACCAACGGCGAACTTCCACTGGAAGCGGAATGCCAGGTAGACCAGGATGCCCCCCAGCGCCAGGAGCATGCCCAGGCCACCCTGGTCACGCAGCTCCTCGCCCACCTGAGGGCCGACGAACTCGACACGCTTGACGGTTGCCGGATTGTCGCCACCTGCCTTCTGCAGGGCTTCGGCCACCTTATTACCCAATTGCGGGTCGTCACCAGGCATACGCACCAGCAGGTCGGTGGTGGCGCCGAAGCTCTGCACGACAGCCTCGTGGAAGCCGGAGTCGACCAGCTCGGCACGGACCGCCTTGAGGTCCGCAGGACGCTCATAGGTCAGCTCGATCAGCGTACCGCCGGTGAAGTCCAGGCCGAAGTTCAGGCCCTTTTGCCACCAGCTGAACAACGCCAGGACAGTCAGGAGCGCAGTGATGGCGAACGCGACGTTGCGTACGCCCATGAAGTTGATGGTTTTCATGTCAGCTCCCTCAAACCCACAGCTTCTTGATGTCACGCCCGCCACAAGTCAGGTTGACCAGTGCACGGGTCATCATGACGGCGGTGAACATCGAGGTGAAAATCCCGAGGGACATGGTGACGGCGAAGCCTTTAACCGGACCGGTACCCATGGCGAACAGGATGCCGCCGACCAGCAGCGTGGTCAGGTTGGCATCGACGATCGCCGAGTAGGCACGGTTGAAGCCTTCGTGAATGGCGCGCTGAACCGACATGCCCGCCGCGATCTCTTCACGGATACGCGAGAAGATCAGCACGTTGGCGTCCACCGCCATACCCATGGTCAGTACGATACCGGCGATACCCGGCAGGGTCAGGGTAGCGCCCAGCAGCGACATCAGCGCCAACAGCAATACCATGTTGCCCGCCAGGGCGATGGTCGCCAGCACGCCGAAGGCACGGTAGATGGCGATGATGAACAGCGAGACGAACAGCATGCCCCACAGGGACGCATCGATACCCTTGGTGATGTTGTCGGCACCCAGGCTCGGGCCGATGGTGCGCTCTTCGGCAAAGTACATCGGCGCCGCCAGGCCACCAGCGCGCAGCAGCAGGGCCAGCTCGGACGATTCGCCCTGGCCGTTCAGGCCGGTGATACGGAACTGGCTGCCCAGCGGCGACTGGATGGTCGCCAGGCTGATGATCTTCTTCTCTTCCTTGAAGGTCTGGACCGCGACGTCTTTCTCGACACCGTTGACCATCTGCTTCTCGTAGCGGGTCATCGGCTTCTGCTCGATGAAGATCACCGCCATGCTGCGCCCGACGTTGGTACGGGTAGCGCGGCTCATCAGCTCGCCGCCGTGACCATCGAGACGGATGTTCACCTGCGGACGGCCATGCTCATCGAAGCTGGCCTGGGCGTCGGTCACCTGGTCGCCTGTGATGATCAGGCCACGCTCGACTGCAGCGGAACGGCCACCTTCGCGGAACTCGAAGACCTCGGTGGTAGCCTTGGACGCGCCCGGCTCGGCGCCGAAGCGAAACTCCAGGTTGGCGGTCTTGCCCAGGATACGCTTGGCCTCGGCGGTGTCCTGCACGCCTGGCAGCTCGACCACGATACGGTTGGCACCCTGACGCTGAACCAGCGGCTCGGCGACGCCCAGCTCGTTGACCCGGTTACGGACGGTGGTCAGGTTCTGCTTGATCGAGTATTCGCGGATCTCGGCGACTTTGGCCGGGGTCAGCGCCAGACGCAGCACGGCGAGCTCGTTGCGCTCGGTGGTGGTCAGGTCGAAGTCATTGAAATTCTTGCGGACCAGGCTGCGAGCCTGTTCGCGGGTGGCATCGTCGGCAAAGCCCAGCATGATCGCGCCGTCCTGCTGGGGCAGGCTGCGATAGCGGATGCGCTCTTTGCGCAGCAAGGTCTTGACCTCGCCTTCGTAGACTTTCATACGGGCGCTCATGGCCTTGTCCATGTCCACTTCCAGCAGGAAGTGCACACCACCGGACAGGTCCAGGCCCAGTTTCATCGGGCTGGCGCCGAGGTTGCGCAGCCATTGCGGGGTGGTCTGGGCCAGGTTCAGGGCCACGACGTAATCATCGCCCAGTGCCTTGCGTACCACATCCTTGGCTGGGAGCTGGTCTTCCTGGTTGGTCAGGCGCACCAGCGCACTGCCCTTCTCACCCAGGCTGCCGCCCTTGACGGCGATACCGGCATCGGTCAGCGCCTTGGTGGCGCGATCCAAATCGGCCTGGCTCACATGCAGCGCGGAGCTCGCACCGCTGATCTGCACCGCCGGGTCATCCGGGTAGAGGTTGGGAGCGGAATAAATAAAGCCGATCGCCAGTACCAGCAGGATCAGCAGGTATTTCCACAGAGGGTATTTGTTCAGCATCACGCCGCCCGTTCAAGACGCGGGGCGCGTTGCGCGCCCCGACTGGAAAAGATAACCGGTAACTCAGATAGCCTTGAGCGTACCTTTTGGCAGGGTCGCGGCAACGGCGCCCTTCTGGAACTTCAGCTCGACGTTGTCGGACACTTCCAGTACCACGAAGTCATCGGAGACTTTGACGATCTTGCCGGCGATACCGCCGTTGGTGACAACTTCGTCACCTTTTTGCAAGTTGCTCAGCAGGTTCTTCTGCTCCTTGGCACGCTTGGCCTGTGGGCGCCAGATCATCAGATAGAAGATGACCAGGAAACCGACCAGGAAGATCCATTCAAAACCGGTACCGGCAGGGCCGGCGGCAGGGGCTGCTGCGTCCGCGTAGGCGGCGGGAATCAAGAAGCTCATTGGGCACTCCTAATGGATATTTTCTAATAATGGATGCGAACAGTCAGTCCAAAGGCGGCACAGGCAGCCCGCGCTTGGCATAGAAGGCGTCGACAAAGGCGGCCAATTTACCTTGTTGAATAGCCTCGCGTAAACCGGCCATCAAGCGCTGGTAATGGCGCAAGTTGTGGATGGTATTCAGCATGCTGCTCAACATTTCGCCGCATTTATCCAGATGATGAAGATACGCGCGCGAGAAGTTGGTGCAGGTGTAGCAATCACAGGTCGGATCGAGCGGCGAATCATCATGACGATGGAACGCGTTACGGATCTTGATCACCCCGGTATCGACGAACAGATGGCCGTTGCGCGCATTGCGCGTCGGCATCACGCAGTCGAACATGTCGACGCCGCGGCGCACACCCTCTACAAGATCCTCCGGCTTGCCTACCCCCATAAGGTAACGAGGTTTGTCAGCCGGCATCTGGCCTGGCAGGTAGTCCAGCACCTTGATCATCTCGTGCTTGGGCTCGCCCACCGACAGACCGCCAATGGCCAGGCCGTCAAAACCGATGTTTTCGAGCGCTTCGAGCGAGCGCATGCGCAGGTCTTGATACATACCGCCCTGAACGATACCGAACAGCGCCGCTGTGTTGTCGGCGTGAGCATTCTTCGAGCGCTGGGCCCAGCGCAGCGACAGCTCCATGGAGGTGCGCGCCACGTCGTGCTCGGCCGGGTATGGCGTGCATTCGTCGAAGATCATCACGATGTCCGAGCCCAGGTCACGCTGGACCTGCATGGACTCCTCGGGGCCCATGAACACCTTGGAGCCATCGACCGGCGAGGCGAAGGTTACGCCCTCTTCTTTGATTTTGCGCATGGCGCCGAGGCTGAACACCTGGAAACCACCGGAGTCGGTGAGAATCGGGCCTTTCCACTGCATGAAATCGTGCAGGCTGCCGTGCTTCTTGATCACCTCGGTGCCTGGACGTAGCCACAGGTGGAAGGTGTTGCCCAGGATGATTTCGGCGCCGATCGCTTCGATGTCGCGTGGCAGCATGCCCTTGACCGTGCCATAGGTACCCACCGGCATGAACGCCGGAGTCTCTACCGTGCCACGGGGGAAAGTCAGACGGCCGCGACGGGCCTTGCCGTCGGTGGCCAGCAGTTCGAACGACATTCGACAGGTGCGACTCATGCTTGATCCTCGGGGCCGCGTGGCGCCGGATTGCGGGTGATGAACATGGCATCACCGTAACTGAAGAAGCGGTACCCCTGTTCGACCGCCGCCGCGTAGGCAGCCATGGTCTCGGGGTAGCCGGCGAAGGCCGAGACCAGCATCAGCAGCGTGGACTCCGGCAGGTGGAAGTTGGTGACCAAGGCATCGACCACATGGAACGGCCGACCCGGGTAGATGAAGATATCGGTGTCGCCGCTGAAAGCCTTCAACTGGCCATCACGGGCGGCGCTCTCCAGCGAGCGCACGCTGGTGGTACCCACGGCAATTACCCGGCCACCTCGGGCGCGACAGGCCTGGACAGCGTCCACCACCTCCTGGCTGACCTCCAGCCACTCCTTGTGCATGTGGTGGTCTTCGATCTTGTCCACGCGCACCGGCTGGAAGGTACCGGCGCCCACATGCAAGGTGACGAAGGCACGTTCCACGCCCTTGGCGGCGATCCTTTCCAGCAGGGCCTCATCGAAATGCAGGCCTGCGGTCGGCGCCGCCACGGCGCCCGCACGCTCGGCATAGACCGTCTGGTAGCGCTCGCGGTCGGCACCTTCGTCCGGACGATCGATGTATGGCGGCAGCGGCATGTGCCCGACACGGTCCAGCAGCGGCAGCACCTCCTCGGTGAAGCGCAGCTCGAACAGCGTCTCGTGGCGCGCCACCATCTCGGCCTCGCCACCGCCATCGATGAGGATTTGCGTGCCCGGCTTGGGCGCCTTGCTGGCACGCACATGGGCCAGCACCCGGTAGCTGTCCAGCACGCGCTCGACCAGCACTTCCAGCTTGCCACCGGAGGCCTTCTGGCCGAACAACCGCGCCGGGATGACCCGGGTATTGTTGAAGATCATCAGGTCGCCGGGGCGCAGGTATTCCAGCAAGTCGGTGAATTGCCGGTGCGCCAGCTCCCCGCTCGGCCCATCTAGGACCAGCAGACGGCTGCCATGGCGCTCGGCCAGGGGATGACGGGCGATCAGGGAATCGGGGAGTTCGAAGGAAAAATCGGCGACGCGCATGATGGTGTTCGGTTCGACAGGGTCGGAAAGTTTAGCCCAACGAACGAAAATTGACCATGAAACCCGATTGACCGACCCACGGCGGCTCTCTATACTGCGCCCCCACAAGCCCTGATGGCGGAATTGGTAGACGCGGCGGATTCAAAATCCGTTTTCGAAAGGAGTGGGAGTTCGAGTCTCCCTCGGGGCACCAAGATCCGGAAAAAACCGACCTTATGGTCGGTTTTTTTGTGCCCGGGATTTGGCCTCTTCTCCAAAGGCCATAGCGCGTCTCCTGTAGGAGCGGGCTTGTCCCGCGATTGGCCGGGCCTGGAAACGCGCTTGCATGGCACGGACTTCGACCTTGATCGCGGGACAAGCCAGCTCCCACAAGGTATGCGCGACTCCTCATATTTTCAGATTTCCCGCATTCCCTGTAGGCTGTTTCCCAAACATACTCCCTGTCCCCTTCAAGCCATTGCGGTGCTCTGGATCGGGTTCTAGTCTCGGCCTGTCGTTGCCAATTCAACGACCGGCTTTGACAGGCCGATTCGAAGCTACCGACGCATCAATTCGCTTTTATGGCGGTTGTACGTGGGGCGCCTTCGGGCGCGCCGAGTGCCTAGCTTCCTCGGTCTGTCAACCCGCGTACTGCCGCCACCCTCTTGTTTGACAGCAAATGGTGGTGGCGCCTTCCCGAAGCTAGGAGACCACCATGTTAAAGATCGTCCCCGACCCACCCTACCCCACCGAGCTCGCCCATTCTCTCGAAGACATCCTGATGCAGACCTCCGAATACCTGGTTTGCGCCCTCTCCATCGCCCAGCAGAACACCCTCGCCCATCAGGCCTCATCCGCTCAGGCGCTGACCCTGGCCACGATGCACGAGATCGAGGCGGCTCGCGGCATGGTGGAAATGGCGCTGAGCAAGGTTCAGGTACGCCACTGACAAGCATGACGATGACAACCAAGACAGTAGGCGTGACCTGCTTTGGCTACGGCACGGGTGATGCGCCTTTGTTTCGGGTGGAACCGGGACAGGACGCGATCTTGGCGTTGGACCAGGCCTCGGCGATGCTGCAGTGTGTGCGGCGAATGACGCTGCTGGCGGCGACCGATGGCGAGGCGGACCTCGGCTGGGCGGCACATCTGCTCAGCGATATGGCCAAGGCGATCATGGATGACGTGGAGGTTGGGCGCCAGCGCGCACAGCCATAGGCACATCATCGGATAAGCCCGCTCTCTCATCGAACGATGCATCGCCATTTGATTCGGGAAACCCTGTGGGAGCGGGCCCGCGGTTGGTCTGGCCTGGAAACGCGCCGGCATGGCAAGGGCTTCGCCCTTGTTCGCGGGGCAAGCCCGCTCCTACCAGGCTGGCGTGGCATCTGCCATCGCAGCAGCTTTACCGGCGCTTCAACCAACCGGATAATGTCATTTTGAAATCACCCATCCTGCCACGATGCACGAAATGGAGTTCGAATGACCCAAGCGCAAGCCCCTGAGCTTTCCACCCGCAGCAATCAGATCACCTCGCTGGTCGCCAAGATCATGACAGGCCTTGGCGTCGTCCTCGGCGGCATGTGGGCGATCATTACATACCTGGTGCCCGACCCTAGTGTGTTCGGCTTCGGCTTCATCAATTGGCGCAATATCGTGCTGCTGGTAAGCGTGTTCACGGTATTGGGTGCGCTATCGGTTTGCTGGCAGATCCGCAACCTGCCCAAGATGATCCATGGCACAGTGATGACCTTTCTGATCGCCGGTCTATCCTTCGCCTTTTTCATTCTCGGGACCGAATACGCAAAACCGTCGTTCGAGTTCGCCAAGGTGCAGTCGATGGTCATTGAGAACGATGGCAATAACCTGCTGGGCAAGCGCATGGAGGTTGTGGATAGCGTTCGTATCGAGCTGGTCGGTTGCGAAAGCATTGGCCGTTTCCCCAACTGCACGTTCACCCTGACCAACCTGGATATGGACCGTGAGTTCAGATTCGAGAATGCCAGCAGGTTCTTCGACGAGGCAGGCGCCCCGATCCAGATCAAGGAGTTGCGGGTCGGTCAGCAACAGCAAAGTTATTGGAGCAACTTCCAACTGTTGCGTAACGTACCCACGACAGTGAGCCTCGTCTTTCAGGAAACGGATAGAAAGGTCGAGCATTCGCCTTCGATCAAGCTGATCTTCTCAACACGGGATAACGGCACACAGGCACTCAAGTTCAACGATGTATCCTTGAAGTGAGCCCCACTGATCCAAGGCATACCCCATGAAGCTGTCACACCGCCCCGTACGCCACGACGACATCGCCGCTATCTGCTGCTTCCCTCAAGGCCCGGACGAGCTCTTCTACATGTTCCCGAAGGCCACCTACCCGCTCACGCCCGACCAACTGAGCGATGCCATCGCCCAGCGCAGCGGATCGACGGTGATCGAAGGCGATGGCGTGGTGCTGGGCTTTGCCAATTTCTACAAGGCCGAGCATGGTGGCGTGTGCGCCTTGGGCAACGTGGTGGTGGCCCCTGCCGCGCGAGGCCACGGCGTGGCCCGCTATCTGGTGCAATGCATGATCGACCAGGCGCGGGAGCGATTCGCGGCACGGGAGGTGTGGGTATCGTGCTTCAACCACAACACGGCGGGTTTGCTGCTTTATCCACAGCTGGGCTTCGTGCCGTTTGGCATCGAAGAGCGCCAGGCGCCGGATGGCAGCCGAGTGGCATTGGTGCAGATGAGGCAGGTGCTCGCTTGACCCTCGCTTCCCCGGCCCTTTCCTAGTGAGCGCAGCCCACCAAGGGCTCAGGCGCGCACGTACCGCTGGCGCAGCACGTCGCTGAAGGCATCCACCAGCAACACCAGCACCAGCATGCCGATGATCACGGTGCTGGCCTGGGCCTCCTGGAACAGGCTCAGGGTGGTGTAGAGCATCTGTCCCAGCCCGCCGGCGCCGACGAAACCGAGCACGCTGGCCATGCGGATATTGTTTTCCCAACGATAGAGGCTGTAGGCAAGCAATTGCGGCCAGAGATTGGGCAAGGTGCCGAAGCAGAACGCCGCAGCCTGGCTGCCACCTTGCAGGCGGATGGCGGCAGCAGGCTCGGCGGGGGCGTTTTCCAGGGCCTCGGCGAACAGGCGGCCCAATACGCCTGCAGTATGCAGGGCCAAAGCCAGGGTGCCGGCGTTGGGGCCTAGGCCCGCAGCGAGCACGGTCAAAGCGGCCCAGACGAGCTCAGGGATTGCACGCAAGGCATTGAGCAGCAACCGCGCAGCGCCCTGCAGCGGCCAGCCGAAGCGGCCGGCGGCCGGCAGCGCCAGCAACAGGCCGAGTACCATTGCCAGCAGGGTTCCAAGCCCAGACATGGCCAGTGTCTCCAGTGCGCCCTTGCCTACGGCTCGCAGGTGCTCGGTGGACAGGTCCGGGCTCAGGAATCGGCGTGCATATTCGCCCATCTGCGCCAGCCCGCCGTTGCCGACCACCGACGCCATGTCCAGCTCGAGGTAGCTGAACGACGCCACCACAGCGGCGAGAATCGCGACGACGATCAGCAGGTTGATCACCCGGTTCATGCCAGCCTCCCCCGCAGCACCCGGCTGAGCAGATCGGCCAGCACCACCAGCACCAGGAACGCCAGCAGCATGCTCGCGACCTCGGCCCCGGCGAACATGCGCATGGACAAGTCGATCTGCTGCCCCAGGCCGCCCGCACCGACAAAGCCCATTACCACCGAGGCCCGCACCGCACACTCCC
This sequence comes from Pseudomonas guariconensis, assembly GCF_900102675.1. GTDB lineage: Bacteria > Pseudomonadota > Gammaproteobacteria > Pseudomonadales > Pseudomonadaceae > Aquipseudomonas > Aquipseudomonas guariconensis. Next base: position 216,092 of record NZ_FMYX01000007.1, on the reverse strand, counting down.
AGCGATACACGGTGTAGGACACCACCTCCGCGGCAGCGCCGGGCAAGATGCCGTAGAAGAACGCCATCAACCGCCCGCTTCCGGCCTGCAACAGCGCATGGGCCGGGCGCTGGTCGACCGATTCGAAGATTTCCGCGTAGACCTTGCCGAGCATGCCGGCGTAGGTGATGGCAATCGCCAGCACGCCAGCCGTAGGCCCAAGGCCAACGGCGCGCACGAACAATAAAGCCCAGACGATCTCCGGCACGCTGCGCAAAAATACCAGCAAGCCGCGCACCGGCATGCGCAGCAGCCGCGACCACAGCCCCGGGCGACCACCGCGTGAGGCGGCCCTCAGCGACAGGGCGCGACTGGCCAAAAGGCTGGTCGGCACCGCGAGCAGCAATGCCAAGGCCATGCCAGCAGTGGCCACGGCCAGTGTCTGCAAGGTGGCTTCGAAGAGCAGCGAGAGAAAGTCGCTATCGTGCGCCGGTGGCCAGAAAGCGCTGACGAAGCTGCCCATCTGCTGACGGTTTTCCGCCTGCAGCAGCACACCAGGGTTCAGCTCGCTCAAGCGCAGCCCAGGCCACAGCAACGCCAGAGCGAGCAAGGTCAGCAACAGCCGGGGCAATGCCGCAGGGTCGCGTGTGTCGGCCTTCAGCATCGCGGGATCTGTACCGTCAGGGTCGGCCCAGGGGTGGGCGGCGAGGCCAGCTGTTCGTTGGCATAAAGCGCATCAAGCAGGCTCTCGGTCACCGCCTGGGCAGGGCAGTCGAATGCGACCTGACCTTCGCGGATCCCGATCACTCGGGGAAAGTGCGCCAGTGCCAGATCGACTGCGTGCAGGCTGGCCACCAAGGTCACGCCGTTGTCCTGGGCATGACGATTGAGCAGAGCCAGGCTGTGGTCGGCGAGCACCGGGTCCATGGCCGAAACCGGCTCATCGGCCAGCAACACTTCAGGCCGCTGATACAACGCTCGGGCAATGCCGACTCGCTGCAACTGACCGCCGGACAACTGCCCACACTGAACGAACAGTTTGTCCGCCAGTCCCAGCTCGGCCAAAGCCTGACGAGCCCCAGGCACATCGCTCGGGTAGATCAGGTTGAGCAGGCCACGCAGGATGCCCCACTGCCCCAGGCGCCCGGCCAGCACCGCCGTGACCACACGCTGGCGCGGTGGCAACGGCGGCGCCTGGTGCACCAGGCCCACCCGCGCGCGCAGGCGCTGGCGGGCTCTGGCAGACAGCGCCCAAGGTTGCTGGCCGAGCAGCTCCAGGCGCCCGGCACTGGGCTGGACCGCCGTCGCCATCAGGTGCAGCAGGCTCGACTTGCCGGCCCCGGAAGGGCCGATGATCGCCACCCGCTCACCTTTGTCGATGCGCAGGCTCACCGCATCGAGGGCGCGAACCTGGCCATGGCGCAGGCTGGCGCCGTGCAGATGAATAGTCACTTGAGCAGACCGGCCTCACGGGCAGCTTGCTCGGTGCCTACGTAGTTTTCAGGCTTGGTTTCGATGAAGCGGCTGGCGGCCTGCAGGTCGAGGATCGCCTTGTGCTCCGGGTTGGCTGGGTCCAGCGCCAGGAAAGCGGCCTTGATTTTCTGCTTCAGGGCCGGGTCCAGGTTGCCGCGCACGGTCCAGTTGTAGTCGTAGTAGGTCGGAGTGGTGGCAAAGACCTTGACCTTGTTGGTGTCGACCTTGCCGGCATCGACCAGCTTCTGCCAGACACTGGCGTTGAGCACGCCGCCATCGACCTTGCCAGCCTGGACCCAGGCCACGGTGGCATCGTGGGCGCCGGAGTAGGCAACGCGGCTGAAGTAGCTCTCAGGCTTGATGTTGTCTTCCTTGAGCATGAAGTAACGCGGCATCAGGCTGCCGGAAGTCGAGGAAATCGAACCGAAGGCGAACGATTTGCCCTTGAGGTCGGCCAGGCTCTTCACATCCGGGTTGGCGGTGATGAACTTGGAGGTGAACTGGGCATCCTGCTCGCGCTGCACCAGCGGCGTGGCGGTCGGGTCCTTCAAGTGCACTTGGACGAAGGTGAAGCCGCCCAGCCAGGCCATGTCCAGACGATTGGAAGCCAGCGACTCGACCACCGCCGGGTAATCGGCCACCGGTACGAACTTCACGTCCATGCCCAACTGCTTGGAAAGGTATTCGCCCAGCGGCTTGAACTTGCGCTGCAGTTCGGTCGGCGCTTCGTCCGGGATGGCGCTTACCCGCAGGGTGTCAGCAGCCTGGGCAATGACGGCACAGCAAGACAGCACGAGACCGGCGGCGACCGCCAGAGGACGTTTGAGCATGGGATTCTCCGGTTCAATAGCGGGGAAAAGGCCGGCAACGCGCCGACCGGGGGATTATAAGAGCCGCTGGCGCAAAGGCCAGCTTTGCTACAATCGCGCATCACGAAAATCCGAGGTGCGTATGAGCGAACCGATTCGTCTGACCCAGTACAGCCATGGCGCCGGCTGTGGTTGCAAGATCTCCCCCAAGGTGCTGGATGTGATTCTCGCCGAAAGCGGCGCCCAGGCCCTGGACCCGAAACTCTGGGTCGGTAACGCCTCGCGCGACGATGCCGCCGTGTACGCCCTGGACGATGAACGCGGCGTGGTCTCGACCACCGACTTCTTCATGCCGATCGTCGACGACCCGTACGATTTCGGCCGCATCGCTGCCACCAACGCTATCAGTGATATCTACGCCATGGGCGGTGACCCGCTGATGGCCATCGCCATCCTCGGCTGGCCGGTCAACGTCTTGCCGCCGGAAGTCGCCCGCGAAGTCATCCGCGGCGGGCGCGCCGTGTGCGCCGAAGCGGGTATCCCGCTGGCCGGTGGTCACTCCATCGATGCGCCCGAGCCGATCTTCGGCCTGGCGGTCACCGGCGTGGTCAGCAAGCGCCACCTCAAGCGCAACGACACCGCCCACGTCGGCTGCCGCCTGTACCTGACCAAGCCCCTGGGCATCGGCATCCTCACCACCGCCGAGAAGAAGGCCAAGCTGCGCACCCAGGACCAGGGCCTGGCCCGCGATTGGATGTGCACCCTTAATACCCCCGGCAGCCGCTTCGGCAAGCTCGACGGCGTCAAGGCCATGACCGACGTCACCGGATTCGGCCTGCTCGGCCACCTGGTGGAGCTGGCCGAAGGCAGCGGCCTGACGGCGCACCTGCGCTACGATGCCGTGCCACGCCTGCCCAGCGTCGATCACTACCTGGCCGAGGGCTGCATCCCTGGCGGCACCCTGCGCAACTTCGACAGCTACGGCCACAAGATCGGAGCCTTGACCAAAGACCAGAAACACCTGCTGTGCGACCCGCAGACCAGCGGTGGATTGCTGGTGGCGGTCAGCCCCGAGGGCGAGGCCGAATTCCTCGCCGTAGCCGCAGAACTGAACCTGGCCCTCTCGCCAATCGGCGAGCTGGTCGAGCGACAGACCCACGCGGTCGAGGTGCTTTGATGCGCAACGACTGCACCGACTACCGCCAACTGTTCCTCGACGACGTGCCGATGATGGACATGCGCGCGCCGATCGAATTCGCCAAGGGGGCCTTCCCCGGCGCCGTCAACCTGCCGCTGATGAACGATCAAGAGCGGCAAAAGGTCGGCACCTGCTACAAGCAGCAAGGCCAGGCCGCCGCCATCGCCCTGGGTCACCAACTGGTCGGCGGCGCCATCAAGCAGGCACGCCTGGAAGCCTGGGCGGCGTTCGCCAAGGCCCACCCCGACGGCTATCTGTACTGCTTCCGCGGAGGCCTGCGCTCACAGATCGTCCAAGGCTGGCTGAAGGACGAAGCCGGCATCCAGTACCCGAAGGTCAAGGGTGGCTACAAGGCCATGCGGACCTTCCTGCTGGAGACCACCTTGCAAGCTGTCGAGCAGTGCGACTTCGTGCTGGTAGGCGGCCTTACCGGCACGGGCAAGACCGACGTGCTGCTTCAGTTGGACAACGTGCTCGACCTCGAAGGCCACGCCAACCACCGCGGCTCGAGCTTCGGCAAGCGGGCCACGGCGCAGCCGGCGCAGATCGATTTCGAAAACCAGCTGGCCATCGACATCCTGAAAAAGCGCGCCCGAGGAATGCAGCAGTTCGTTCTGGAGGATGAAGGGCGCATCGTCGGGAGTTGCTCGGTGCCCCTGGAGCTGTACCAGGGCATGCAGCAGTACCCGCTGGTGTGGCTGGAAGACAGCTTCGAAAACCGCGTGGAGCGTATCCTGCGGGACTACGTGATCAACCTGTGCGCCGAGTTCGTCGCCTTGCATGGCGACGAAGACGGCCGTCGGCTGTTCGCCGAACGCATGCTGCAAAGCATGGGCAATATCCACAAGCGCTTGGGCGGTGAGCGCTTCCAGCGGTTGTCGGCGCTGCTGGGCCAGGCCCTGGACGAGCAGCTGCGCAGTGGCGCGGTGGATCTGCACCGGGGTTGGATCGAAGGGTTGCTCAACGAATACTACGACCCGATGTATGCCTACCAACGCCAAGCCAAGGCAGAGCGTATCGAGTTTGCCGGCGACGGGGTCGAGGTGCGCGAATACCTCAAGGCCCGGGCCAAACGCGAGCCACGCCTCGCGCCCTGAGCCCTGCCCCGCATAAGCCAGGGGCGCCGGAGCGGCGCTCCCATGGCGACGGCGCCACCCTCAGAACCCTGCGCTCAACTGGCTAAGCTCGGCACATCGTGTTCATCGCAAAGCGTACGGATGAGTTCACGCAGCCAGCGGTGACCGGCATCGCCCTCGCGCCGGGTGTGCCAGGCCTGGGTAAAGGCAAACGGCGCGATCGGCAGTGGTGGCGCAAAGCAGCGCAACCCAGGGTCGAGCCGGGTACCCGCCAGGCTGCGGCGGGCCACGGTCAGAATGAGGTCCGTACCGCTGATCACGCCTTGGGCCACGCCCCAGTGCGGCAGGGTGAGCGCGATCCGCCGCCCCTGACCCGACGCCTGGAGCGCCAAGTCGATCTCGTTGTCGATGCCCGGCCGCACGGCCACCAGCACGTGAGGTCGCGCCAGCCACTGAGCCAGCGAAAGCCCGGTGCGCGCCGGTAGACTGTGGCGGTCCGCCAGGCAGATGAACGACTCCTCGAACAACACCTGTACCTCCACCTCTGAGGGCAAATCGGGGAACACCCCTAGGGCCAAGTCCACTTCACCGTCGATCAACTGTCCGATCATCGCTTCACGGCTGCCTTGGGATACCACCAGGTCGATGCCTGGCGCCTGCTCTCTGAGCTTGCGCATCAGCCCCGGCAACACCACCCGCGCGCCATAGTCCGACATTGCCAGGCGAAAGGTGCGTCGCGCCCGGTTCGGTTCGAAACGCGGACTCCCCAAGAGGCCGTCGAGCTGTGCGAGGGCCTGCTCCAGCGGCTCATGCAGGGCCTGGGCACGGCTGCTCAAGTGCAGACGGCCGCCCCGGCGCACCAACAGTGGGTCAGCGAAGATGTCTCGCAGCTGGGCCAGCGCATGGCTCACGGCAGGCTGACTGCGGTGCAGGCGTACGGCAGCCCGTGAAACATGCTGCTCGCTGAGCAAGGCATGCAGGGTCAACAGCAGGTTGAGGTCGATACGACGCAAATCATCCATATGACGAATACAGCCTGTGTGAATTTCGAATTTCCATCATTGAAATGGATAAACAACACTGCGCCTAGTGTTTTCGACAGGAGCCATTCAATGCCGCACGCCCTCTCCTTCTCAGCCGTCCTCCCTTTGCTCGTTGCACTGCTGGCAGGCGCCGCCGTGCCTTTCCAGGCCGGCAGCAATGCCGCGCTCGGTCGCTTGCTGGGCCACCCTTTGTGGGCGGCGGGGGTATCGCTGACTATCAGCCTGCTGATGCTGGTCCCTGCCTTGCTGCTGATGCGAGCACCTGTGCCGCAGTTGCAGAACCTGGCCCAGGCGCCTTGGTGGGCCTGGTTTGGCGGTGTGGCGGGTGTGCTCTACATCACTGCCGCACTGGTGCTGACACCCCGGCTGGGGGCTGCGGGATTCATCGTCTGCGTGATCGCCGGGCAGGTGCTGTCGTCACTGCTGATCGACCAATGGGGGCTGATGGGGTTGCCGGAACGGCCCGTCAACGCTCTGCGCCTGGCGGGCGTCGGGATGATCGTGGCGGGTATGCTGGTGGTGCAGTGGGGTACGTCTCGCTGATGTGGTGTTCGCACTGTCTTGCTCGCTGGCAACACAGCTGCAGTCACAGCGACTGTGACGACTCCGGCGGCATCAGGACCTTGTCCACATCGAAATGCAGTGCAGGCATCTGAGTGCCGGCATACATCGTGACGGCGATCGCAGCAATCAGCGCCACATCGAGCCAGTGCCAGCCGGGCATGTCGTCGGCGCGCCGTGCCTTCCAGCACCACCAGGCCTGCCCCAGGCAAAACACCAGGATCGCCAGGCTCCACAAGTAGAAGCCAACACCGAAGCCGGTGACGTCCTGGAAGGCATAGCTGTGGTTGTCCGGCAGCCGCTCGATACCCAGGCTACTGAGCGCCAGGTACAGGGCGCACACCCCCAACAGCAACGCCAACCGGCGAAAGCGCCGATGGGCCAGCACCGCTAGCACCAGCAACGGGTTGGCAAACCATTGATACAAGCCGAACGGTACGCCCCAGGGCCCGTAAAGCAGCATCTGCAAGGCAGGCATGTGCCGACCTGCTCCCATCAACGCGCCGTCAAAAAACAGGCCGATCAGGTACACAAGCAGGCACAACGGCAGGTAATAGGCAGACAACCTCAGGCTCCAGGGTATTTGGACGAACCTGAAACCATACAGCACCTGTGTTTCACGCAACAGGTGGTTTCCCGCCACAAGCCCCTGTCAGGCCACTTCGGCCCCATCATCCTCCGGCCAGTGCGGCTCGTTGGCCTCCAGCGGCGGCAGCCCATAATGCGCGCGGGCTGCGTCACAGCTGGGGTTATGCACACCGTTGACCCACGAGGCTTCGAATTCTCGGCATGGACTCGAGCGGTTTTCGTAGATGGTGCAAGCGACCTGCTTGCCGATCTCGCCACCCAACGCCGTACAGCGGCAAGGTTTGGCATCGGTGCCGATCATCGCGACCCGGGTTGGGTTGATCTGAACCACCAGATCGTCGGGCACCACGCCCCCGGCTGATTGGCATTCGCCCCAGAAAAAAGACACACGGAAGTACCCGCAGCAGGCGCCGCAGTCAAGGCAAGGGTTGTATTCGGACATGATGGCACGGAGGGAGGGTTGTTGTTATGAGGGCTAGGCCCGCGCGCCATTCTCAGTCCAACCAGGGGTGGCTGAGAAGAGGGGGAAAGCAAAAAAAACCACCGCTTGTCAGCGGCAAGTAGCAAGCGGCAAGGCGACTTGCTGCATCAAGATTGAAAAGCCGCAAAAGGCCGCTGCTCACGCGGCCCTCTTGCGGCTTGCAGCTTATTTTCGCGTCAAGCCATCGGCCCTGAACATCTGCCGAATGCCGCGAATGGCCTGGCGAATACGGTCCTGGTTCTCGATCAGGGCGAAGCGCACATGGTCATCGCCATAGTCGCCAAAGCCGATCCCGGGCGACACACAGACCTTGGCCTCGGCGAGCAGTTTCTTGGAGAACTCCAGCGAGCCCAGGTGAGCATAGGCTTCGGGAATCTTCGCCCACACGTACATCGAGGCTTTGGGGTTTTCGACCATCCAGCCGATCTCATGCAGCCCTTTGACCAGCAGGTTGCGGCGCTGGCGGTATTGCTCGGCGATATCGCGTACACACTGCTGGTCGCCTTCGAGCGCGGCGATGGCCGCCACCTGCAACGGGGTGAAGGTGCCATAGTCGTGGTAGCTCTTGATCCGGGCCAGGGCGCTGACCAGCTCCGGGTTGCCGACCATGAAGCCGATGCGCCAGCCGGCCATGTTGTAGCTCTTGGACAGGGTGAAGAATTCCACCGCGATGTCCTTGGCGCCTGGCACCTGCATGATCGAGGGGGCTTTCCAGCCGTCATAGACGATGTCGGCGTAGGCCAGGTCGTGAACCACCAACACGTCATACTGCTTGGCCAGCGCGACCACACGCTCGAAGAAGTCCAGCTCGACGCACTGGGCGGTCGGGTTGGACGGGAAGCCCAGGATCATCATCTTGGGCTTGGGGATCGATTCGCGAATCGCCCGCTCCAGCTCGTTGAAGAAGTCCACGCCTGGCACCAGCGGCACCGAACGCACCTGGGCACCGGCGATCACCGCGCCGTAGATGTGGATCGGGTAACTGGGATTGGGCACCAGTACCGTGTCGCCATGGTCGAGGGTGCCAAGCATCAAGTGCGCCAGGCCTTCCTTGGAGCCGATGGTGACGATGGCTTCGGTTTCCGGGTCGATGTCGACCTCGTAGCGCTCCTGGTACCAGCGTGAGATGGCGCGGCGCAGACGCGGGATACCGCGGGAGGTGGAATAACCGTGAGTGTCTTCCCGTTGGGCGACTTGGACGAGCTTCTCGACAATATGCGGTGGCGTGGCACCGTCGGGGTTACCCATGCTCAGGTCAATGATGTCCTCGCCACGGCGGCGGGCGGCCATCTTGAGCTCGGCTGTGATGTTGAAGACGTAAGGGGGGAGACGATCGATGCGCGCAAAGCGGCGCGGCGAACCTGGGTTGGCCATGGCTTCCTCGAATGACGTAAGCGCCCGGAACCGTCCGAGCGACGTGGGCCGCTGCGGCGGCCGAATCAGAAGATAGTGCCGAAACATACAACCTGTAAAGGACGATTTCCTGTTTTATTAGATCTTTTTAGGCTTATTTATCGAATTCATTAGATTTACGTTGCCTGGGCTGGCCCTATCACCGGTAAACTGCGAAGAAGCCGCAACACACACCACAGGCATAAAAAAACCCCGGCACAAGGCCGGGGTTTTCGTGTAACAGGCGTCTGTATCAGCGTGCGTATGTCATCAGCACGTCCGCGGCAGTCTGGCTGTCCACCGACATCATCACGCTCAGGGCAGTGACGGTGAGGATGGAGAAACCGAAGACCTTGCGGGCCCACTTGCTATCGTCCTCAGCCTTGTAGCCGCCCCAGGCCATGTACAGCCAGTAAAGGCCCATGGCAGCCGCCACGGCGAGGTAACCCAGGCCGGCGTAACCGCCCAAGGTCAGCATCAGGGTGGCAAGCACGAAGGCCAGTACGTACAGCACGATCTGCTTCTTCGCCGCGAGAATACCGCGTGCCACCGGCAAAACCGGAATGTTGGCAGCGCTGTAATCCTTGAAGCGGAAGATGGCGATGGCAAAGCTGTGTGGCATCTGCCACAGGCTGAACATCACCAGCAGCGTCACGGCAGCCAGGTCGAAGCTGTTGCTGACGGCGCAGTAACCGATCACCGGAGGCATGGCACCGGACAGGCTGCCGACCAAGGTACCGTGTACCGACTTGCGCTTGAGCCACAGGCTGTAGAAGCCGACGTAGACGACGAAGCCCACAGCTGCGCAGAACGCCGACAGCGGATTGGCCTGGACATACAACAGGCTGAAGCCCGCCACCCCGAGCAGGGTGGCGTAGATCAGCGCGAGGGTCAGCGACATGCCGCCCTGAACCATGACGCGGTTCTTGGTGCGCTCCATCTTCTGGTCGATGTCGCGGTCGATGCAGTTGTTGAACACGCAACCGGACGCGACGACCAGAGAGGTCCCCACCACTACCGCCAGGAACAGGGCGAAGTCCACATGGCCCTTCGAGGCAAGGAAGAAACCGCCTGCCACGGAAAGCACGTTACCGAAAATGATCCCCGGTTTGGTGATTTGGATAAAGTGCTTCACGGACATGCAGTCTTACCTCACTTGGCCATCATTTCGATGTGGATGCTGAACATGATCCACAGCGACAGGCCGACCAACAGAGCGATTACGAGAGTGGTGAACAGGAACGTCGACACATTCGAACGCTGCTCTTTCGAGCGGTCCATGTGCAGGAAGTACACCAGGTGCACCACCACCTGAATGACGGCCATGGCCACCACGATCAGGACGGTCAGGTTCTTCGGCAGGCTCGGGTACATCACCAGACCGAACGGGATCGCGGTCAGGATGATCGACAGGATGAAGCCGATCGCGTACGACTTGACGCTGCCGTGGTTGCCTTCGTGATGAGTGTCGTGTGCGCTAGCCATTACAGAACTCCCAGCAGGTAGACGACGGTGAATACGCAGATCCAGACCACGTCCAGGAAGTGCCAGAACAGGCTCAGGCAGCTCATGCGGGTCTTGGCGGTCGGGGTGATGCCCTTGGTGCTGATCTGATACATCAGGACAGCCATCCAGATCAGACCGGCAGTCACGTGCAGACCGTGGGTGCCGACCAGGGCGAAGAAGCCCGACAGGAAGCCGCTGCGGTTCGGGCCGAAGCCTTCGCCGATCAGGTGATGGAACTCATAGACTTCCATCGCGATGAAGCCAGCACCGAACAGGAAGGTGATGGCCAGCCAGCCCAGCACGCCACCTTTGTTGCCCTTGAACATCTGCAGCATGGCAAAGCCGAAGGTGATCGAGGACAGCAGCAGCAGTGCGGTTTCAACAGCTACGAAATCGAGCTGGAAGATGTCATGACCCGACGGGCCGCCGGCAAAACTGCCGGACAGCACCGCGTAGGTGGCGAAGAGCGACGCAAACAGGATGCAGTCGGTCATCAGGTACAGCCAGAAACCGAGTACGGTCATCTGGCCCGAGTCGTGGTGGTGATCGTCGTGCCCATGGTCGTGACCATGAGCGCCGGCGTGGATTACTTGACTGGACATTGATTACACCCGCTCAAACGATTCGACACGTGCGCCGGCAGGCAGAGCACCTGCTTTGGCCAGCGCTTTCATGCGCTCGCCTTCGATGCGCGCCACTTCTTCGGCCGGAACCATGTAGCCCTGGTCGTCACGCGCGGCGTGGCGAACGAAGACAGCGATGGTTGCAACCAGGCTCGCGCCAACCAGCCACCAGATGTGCCAGATGAATGCGAAGCCGAAGACGGTCAGGAACAGGCCCATGAACAAACCGGTGGAGGTATTGCTCGGCATGTGGATCGCTTCGTACTTGGCCGCAGGCTTGTAGGCGACACCGGCTTCCTTGGCTTCGTGCCAGGCGTCCAGGCCAACCTTCTCAGGCATGTGGGCGAAGTTGTAGAACGGAGGTGGCGACGAAGTCGACCATTCCAGGGTACGGCCACCCCATGGATCGCCAGTGACGTCCAGGTTCTGGTTGCGGTCGCGGACCGATACGTACAGCTGGATCAGCTGGCAAGCGATACCGAACAGGATCAGCACGGCGCCGACGACGGCAACGTACAGGTAGGGTTCCCAAGCCGGGTTGTCCGAGTGGTTCAGACGACGGGTCATACCCATGAAGCCCAGGGCGTACAGCGGCATGAACGCTACGTAGAAGCCGGAGATCCAGAACCAGAAGGCAGCCTTGCCCCACTTCTCGTTCAGGGTGAAACCGAAGGCTTTCGGGAACCAATAGGCGAAGCCGGCGATGTAGCCGAATACCGCACCACCGATGATCACGTTGTGGAAGTGGGCGATAACGAACAGGCTGTTGTGCAGAACGAAGTCAGCACCTGGAACAGCCAGCAGAACGCCAGTCATACCACCGATCGAGAAGGTGACCATGAAGCCCAGGGTCCACATGATCGGCGCGGTGAAACGCAGACGGCCCTGGTAGATGGTGAACAGCCAGTTGAACAGCTTCACACCGGTCGGAATGGAGATCAGCATCGTCGCCAGACCGAAGAAGGTGTTGACGCTCGCGCCTGCACCCATGGTGAAGAAGTGGTGCAGCCAGACGGCAAAGCCCAGAACAGCGATCGCGCCCGATGCGTAGATCATCGAGTGGTGGCCGAACAGACGCTTGCCAGCGAAGGTCGAGGTGACTTCCGAGAACACACCGAAGGCCGGCAGGATCAGGATGTAAACCTCAGGGTGACCCCAGGCCCAGAACAGGTTGACATACATCATCGGGTTCCCACCAAGCTCGTTGGTGAAGATGTGGAAGTCCAGATAACGGTCAACAGTCAGCAGAGCCAGTGCAGCGGTCAGGATCGGGAAGGAAGCGACGATCAGCACGTTGGCCCAGGTGCAGGTCCAGGTGAAGATCGGCATGTCCATCAGCTTCATGCCAGGCGCGCGCATCTTCATCACGGTGACGAGGAAGTTCACACCGGTAAGCGTCGTACCCAATCCGGATAGCTGTAGCGCCCAGATGTAGTAGTCCACACCCACGCCAGGGCTGTACTGGATACCCGCGAGCGGCGGATAGGCAACCCAACCGGTCTTGGCGAATTCACCAACGCCCAGGGAGATGTTGACCAGCAGCACGCCTGCCAGCAGCAGGTAGAAGCTCAGGGAGTTCAGGAACGGGAAGGCAACGTCACGTGCACCGATCTGCAGAGGAACCGCCAGGTTCATCAGGCCGGTGAAGAACGGCATCGCCATGAAGATGATCATGATCACACCGTGGGCGGTGAAGATCTGGTCATAGTGTTCAGGCGGCAGGTAGCCTTCGGCGCCGCCGGTAGCGGCAGCCAGCTGGGTACGCATCATGATGGCGTCGGCGAAGCCGCGCAGCAGCATGACCATCGCGACGATGATGTACATCACCCCGATTTTCTTGTGGTCGACCGTGGTCAGCCACTCAGTCCACAAGTAGGTCCACTTGCGGAAATAGGTGATAGCACCGACCAAAGCGATACCACCGAGCGCAATCATGGCAAGCGTCACCATGACTATCGGCTCGTGATAGGGTATCGCCTCCAGGCTTAATTTACCGAACATCTCTTACTCCTCTGCACCGGCAGCTGGTTGCATACTCGATTCCACACCCTTGGTAGTGGCCAGATCTTTGCTGCCTGCTTCTTCGTGGCTCGGACGACCGCGGTTCATGCCTTCGTACTTGTCGACGATCAGCTGGAACTGGTCAGGCGAAGCCTCGCTATACAGCGCGACTGGGTTGTTTTCGCTTGGTTTGGCCAAGGCGTCGTATTCAGCCTTGTCCAGCTTCTTCGGCGACTGCTTGACCTCGGCGACCCACTTGTCGAAGTCTTCCTGGGAGGTGGCAGTAGCCTTGAATTTCATGCCGGTGAAGCCAGCACCGCTGTAGTTGGCGCTGATACCGTCGAATTCGCCGTTCTCGTTGGCGATCAGGTGCAGTTTGGTGGTCATGCCGGCCATGGCGTAGATCTGGCCGCCCAGGCCCGGGATGAAGAAGGAGTTCATCACGGCGTCGGAGGTGACGCGGAAGTTGACCGGGGTATTAGCCGGGAAGACGATCTTGTTGACGGTGGCGATGCCCTGCTCCGGGTAGATGAACAGCCACTTCCAGTCCAGCGCGACCACGTCGATCTGCACCGGCTTCACTTCGGAATCCAGTGGACGGTACGGGTCCAGCTTGTGGGTGGAGTGGTAGGTGACGTAGCCCAGGGCAATGATGATCAGGATCGGGATGATCCAGACAGCCGCTTCGATCTTGGTCGAGTGCGACCAGTCGGGCGTGTAGGTGGCAGCCTTGTTGGAAGCACGGTACTTCCAGGCGAACGCGATGGTCATGATGATGACCGGTACGACGACCAGCAGCATCAGGCCAGTGGCGATCAGGATCAGGTTCTTTTGCTCAATGCCGACCTGGCCCTTCGGGTCGAGCAGGGTCCAGTTGCACCCACTGAGTAAAAGCATGCCTAAAAAGGGCAATATGCCAAACAGTCTGGGGTAACGCTTTTTACTCATCTCACGACCTCTAGATCAGCTTGCTTCAATGCAATTTGTGTTTTGGTAGCCAACACTTCGTCCTGCCAAGTGAGGCATTTCGCGCCCGTACTCGCTCCTGCCGGAGGTCCGACTGCAGGACCTTGGCGTCAAGCGGGTTAGCGGTGCTTATGGTTTCGTAGGCAACAGGCCTGTACTTCAGACCAAGTCCATTTGGTGCGGGAAAACGCGGAGGGGGGTCCGCCCGGTATCGCCGTTGGGCGAAACTTGACGAAGTCAGCAAAAAGGAGCCTCGGCTTCCTTCAATCCTGCGACTTGCAAGCAGTGCCGAACGGAAATTGGGGGCGATTGTAGATAGGTCGCCCACCCTTGACTATGACTTATTGCGCAACAGTCTTTTACCAATTCGGTAACAATACAGAAGGGAAAATCAACTTCGCGACAGTTTGTCGCACCCCGCTTGATAGCCCTGAAGCCCGCATTGCACAAGGCTTCGTGGTTGATCTGGGTCAAGCGGGAGGCAAGTTTCTTTTGGTTTCTCGCCGTGCAACAGAAGAGGTCGGAAGCGGGACTTTTGTCTAAGCCTTGCGTCGGTTCCGATAGATACCCAGCGGCACCAAGACGGCAGTGAGGACGAACGCCAGAAGCGCCCACTGAGCCAGGGACAATCCGAGGATCGGCGGGTATGGCGTGCTGCAGAATCCATCGACTTGGAACGCCAGTGGCCAGACCTGCGCCAGCGGCAGGTCATCGACGATCGGCTGCAGCGTGTCGATACCGCAGCTGACCATCGGGTGCGCGAGTATATACACATGGTTGCCGGCCGCAACGATTCCGCCGATCGCGCTGAGCACCACCAACGCCTCGAAGAACGTCAGGCTGCGTTTTCCCGGCATGGCGGCGGCAAGGAAAGCGAACACCGCGATCAACAGCAGCGCATAACGTTGCAGGATACACAGCGGGCATGGGGCCTCGCCGAGCACTACCTGCATGTAGAGCGCCCCGCCGATCAACGACAGGCAGATCACACCCAGCAGAACCAGGAAGCGCCGTTCGCGATTCAGGCGCGATGTTTGTTCGTTCATTACCGATTCCTTCGATGGATAGAGGCAGCGCCAGGCCTGTCGGGGCAATGGCCTGCCTGGGCGACAGTCTACACGTGCGTCGAGGAAGCGGCGTGATAGCACTGCGCGGGGCTATCCGATGACGTCTTCAGACCAGCCGGGGCGACGTCGGTTCAACGTCAGCCGCCAAAAAGCGGCAACCCGGATGCCGGACAGGCGAACGCCCCTCGACACCCGGGAGTGAAGGATACAGTGATTAAAGGAAGATTAAAGATGAAATTGGCCTCGCTTATTTCATCTCCTTATATAAGAAGCGACCTACAGGTCCAATCGCTGGCAAGCCAGCCCCCGCACGAACGATGTCGCGTTCGCTTCGTCTCGATTACCCACGTCCGGGAGCACCGCATACGAGAGCTGGCTTGCCAGCGATTGGAATGGAAATCCTGCGTCGTCCGCTTCGTGGATTGCACCCCGAAGCGGACTGACCAGATTATCGAGGCTTCACTCCAGCGCAGCCGCCGGCCCGAAGAATTCGTAACGGCTTTGCTGCTCGGGCACACCCAGGTCCTTGAGGTGGCGCTTGACCGCCGCCATGAAGCCTTTCGGGCCCAGGAAGTAGGCATCCACATCACGCTCGGCCGGCAGCCACTGGCCCAGTTGCTCCTGACTCAGCACCCCGACCGCGTCGGCCTCGCCCTTGCCGTCCTGCTCGGCATAGCAATAGAAGCGTTTGAGCTGTGGATGACGCGCCGCCAGGCCATCGATCCAGTCACGGAAGGCGTGCACCGCCCCGTTGCGCGCGCAATGGATGAAATGCACCGGGCGTTGCGTCTGCAAGGCGGCCTGGAGCATCGCCAGGGTCGGCGTAATGCCTACGCCTCCGCTGATGAGCACCAGCGGCTTGTCGCTGTGCGTCAAGGTGAAATCTCCGGACGGCGGGAACAATTGCAGGGTCTGGCCGACCTGCAGTTGCTGATGCAGGTAATTGGACACCTTGCCACCGACTTCACGTTTGACGCTGATGCGGTACTGCTCGCCATCGCACAGGGCCGACAGTGAATAGTTCCGGCGCTGCTCGACACCGTCGATGAACAGCTGCAGGCCGATGTACTGGCCAGGCTCGGCTTTCAGGACCGGCTTGCCATCCACCGGTGCGAAATAGAAAGAGACGATCTCGCTGCTCTCCTGCTCCCGACGCACCAGACGAAACTCACGGGTACCGCGCCAGCCACCGGCCGCTTCTTCTTTCTGTTTATAGAGGCTTTCCTCGGCGCCGATCAGGATATCGGCCAATTGCCCGTAGGCCGCGCCCCAGGCAGCGATCACCTCAGCGGTGGCGATGTCCTTGCCAAGGACTTCCTCGATAGCGCGCAGCAGGCAGCTGCCGACGATCGGATAATGCTCGGGCAGGATCTGCAAGGCGACATGCTTGTTGATGATCTGCCCGACCAGACCACCGAGTTGCTCCAACTGGTCGATGTGGCGGGCATACATCAGCACACCGTTGGCCAGTGCGCGCGGCTGATCGCCGCTGGCCTGGTGGGCCTGGTTGAACAGCGGGCGCACTTCGGGGTACTCGCTGAGCATCATCTTGTAGAAATGCGTCGTCAGGGCCTCGCCACCGCTTTCGAGCAGCGGGACAGTGGCTTTGATGATTGCGCGTTGTTCGGCATTGAGCATTTGGTACGACTCCTGAGCCTAGGGCTTGAACTGGTCTGCCCTCGGTATTTCATCAACCGTGCCAACTTCTGAGCCCAGTGTTTACGGGGTTTTCAAGCAATGCGAGTCAAAACGACACCAATGCGCGTATAGTCATAACGACCAACAGGAGTCCATATGACTACACGCCCTCTGCTCACCACCCTGCTCCCTCTGGTCAGCGATCTATCCCGTGATCTTCCGGACCAGGAGCGCTATCGCCGCCTGCTGCAAGCCATGCGCAACCTGCTGCCATGCGATGCAGCCGCCCTGTTGCGCCTGGATGGCGAATGGCTAGTGCCGCTGGCGGTCGATGGCCTGTCGCCCGATACGCTGGGTCGACGCTTCAGGGTCAGTGAACACCCGCGCTTCCAGATCCTGCTCAGCCGTCCCGGCCCGACCCGCTTCGCCAGCGACAGCGAACTGCCCGACCCGTACGACGGCCTGGTCAACGCGCCGCATGCCGACCTGCACGTGCACGACTGCATGGGCTGCCCCTTGATGGTCGATGAACAACCCTGGGGCCTGGTCACCCTCGATGCCCTCACGCCCGGGCGTTTCCAAAGCCTGGAACTCGAGTCCCTGCAAGCCTTCGCCAGCCTCGCCGCGGCCACTGTCACCGTGGCCGAGCGCATCGAGGACCTGGCCCTACGCGCCGAGGATGAACACCAACGCGCCGAGGTCTATCGCCAGGCCAGCGGGCAAGCCAAAGAGCTGATCGGTCAGAGCAAGGCGCACAAACGCTTGCTGGAAGAAATCCGCCTGGTCGGCGGCAGCGACCTGACTGTGCTGATCACCGGCGAGACCGGTGTCGGCAAGGAGCTCGTGGCCCAGGCCCTGCACCAGGCCAGCAACCGCGCCCACAAACCGCTGATCAGCCTCAACTGCGCCGCCCTGCCCGACACGTTGGTGGAGAGCGAACTGTTCGGCCACGTGCGCGGGGCTTTCACCGGCGCCCATGGCGAGCGGCGCGGCAAATTCGAGCTGGCCAATGGCGGCACGCTGTTTCTCGACGAGGTGGGCGAACTGCCCCTGACAGTACAGGCCAAGCTGCTGCGGGTCCTGCAAAGCGGGCAGTTGCAGCGCCTGGGCTCAGATCGCGAGCACCAGGTCGATGTGCGCCTGATCGCTGCCACCAACCGCGACCTGGCCATGGAAGTGCGCAACGGCCACTACCGCGCCGACTTCTACCACCGCCTGAGCGTCTATCCGCTGCAGGTCCCGCCGCTGCGGGAGCGCGGCCGGGATGTGTTGCTGATTGCCGGATACTTCCTCGAGCAGAACCGCTCCCGCCTGGGCCTGAACAGCCTGCGACTGAGTGCCGACGCCCAGGCCGCCTTGCTGGCCTACGACTGGCCTGGCAACGTGCGCGAACTTGAGCATCTGATTGGCCGCTCGGCACTCAAAGCCCTCGGCCAGCATCCCGAGCGTCCTCGCATTCTGACCCTGGAAGCCAGCGACCTGGACCTGCACACCGCCCTTGTGCCCCACCACGCCCCCACTCCTGCCCCGGTTCAGCCACTGCTCAACCTGCCCGACGGTGGCTTGCGCGAAGCGGTGGACGCATATCAACGGCAGGTGATCGGCGCTTGCCTTGAGCGCCACCAGGACAACTGGGCGGCAGCAGCGCGTGAGCTGGGGCTCGATCGCGCCAATCTCAGCCGCCTGGCCAAGCGCCTGGGGTTGCGCTGGCCCTTGCGCCCAGTCCCGCCACCGCGAAACGACCTTCGGCGCCCAGATTTACCCGCGAAAGGGTCAACGCAGGCGATACCTGCCCAGGCAACGCCTGCGATTGACCGCACCGTGACCTAAAGCCTGGCCCCAACAGGCCGATAACCCGGCATCCTCCTTTTATTACCGACAGACTCGAAGGTTGCCCATGGCCACGCAAAACGCCCGTGCGGACTCGTTGTCCCTGCTGCTGTTCACCTTGCGCAGCGGCAAGCTGATGGCGATCAACCTGCTCAAAGTCAGCGAGATCATCCCTTGCCCGCCGCTGACCCGCCTGCCGGAATCGCATCCGCACGTCAAAGGCGTGGCGACGCTGCGCGGCAACCCGCTGTCGGTGATCGATCTCTCCCGCGCCATCGGCGAGCAGCCGTTGGCCGACCCGTCCGGTGGCTGCCTGATCGTCACCGAGATCAGCCGTTCGCGCCAGGGCCTGCATGTGCAGGCGGTGAGCCGCATCGTTCACTGCCTGAGCACCGACATCAAGCCGCCCCCCTACGGCTCGGGCAACCGCTCGTTCATCACCGGCGTGACTCGGGTCGACAACACCTTGGTGCAGGTGCTGGACATCGAAAAGGTCATCCACGCCATCGCACCGCCCGAGCCAGAACCGCACCCAGGCGAACTCAGCGAGGAAGACGCCAGCCTGCTGGCGGCCGCCAACATTCTGGTGGTGGATGACAGCCAAGTGGCTTTGCAGCAGTCGATCCATACCCTGCGCAACCTGGGCATCGAATGCCACACCGCACGCAGCGCCAAGGATGCGATCAACGTGTTGCTGGAACTGCAAGGCACCGAGCGGGAAATCAACATCATCGTCTCGGACATCGAGATGTCAGAGATGGACGGCTACGCCTTCACCCGCACCCTGCGGGAAAGCCCGGACTTCCAGCATCTCTACGTACTGCTGCACACCTCGCTGGACAGCACCATGAGCGGCGAAAAAGCCAAGCTGGCCGGCGCCAACGCGATTCTCACCAAGTTCTCTTCGCCCGAGCTGACCGATTGTCTGGTGGTGGCCGCGCGGGCCGTGGTCTTTGCCGAGCACTGATATAGTCAGCGACAATTTCCCTGGCTTGCTGCCCGGGACGACTCGGGCATAATTCGCGCCCTTCGGTTGTTTTGTTGCCGGTACCTTGTATGAAGTTTCTCAGCACCCTTCTGATCGCCTGTATCCTCGCCAGCGGCATGGCCCAGGCTTCCAGCAGTCAAGCCTGGAATGAACAACGCCAACAGATGCTCAAGGGCTGCCTGGCCGCCAGCCAGCTCAAGGATGCCCATGCCCGCGGCAAACCCGCGGAGTTCGACGACCAGGTGGGCTACAGCGTCCTGCTGATCGAGGGCATCTACCCGCAAAAGCACATGCAGCAGCGCACCGGCACCGAGCTGTGCCTGTATGACCGCCAGCGTCACCAGGCCTTCGTCAGCGAATGGAGCCCAGGCGCGCCGTGAGCGACAGCATTCGTTTCGCCTGCACCGGTTGCGGCAAGTGCTGCACCGGCCATCATGTGCCGCTGACCCTGGACGAAACCCGCCAATGGGCGGCCAACGGCGGCCAGGTGGTGGTGCTGATCGAAGGGTTCGTCTGCGACGGCCCCGGCATGCCGGCAGAACAACGCGACCATGTCCTGCGCCGGGCCTACCCGGTTGTCTGCGGCACGGCCCGGCTGCACGTGTCGGTGACGTTCGCCGCCTTCAACCCGGGCCGTTGCCGCAACCTGGACGACAACGACCTGTGCACTATCTATGAGACCCGCCCGTTGGTTTGCCGCATCTACCCGGCCGAGATCAACCCGCACCTGCCCCTGCGTCCGGAAAACAAGGACTGTCCGCCCGACGCCTGGAGCCAAGGCCCTGAACTGATCCACGGCCAGTCACTGGTGGACCCGCACCTGCGCGCCCTGATCGAAGCCTCGCGCCAGGCCGACCGTGACGACATCGCCGCCAAGGTGGCCCTCTGCCAAGCCTTGGGCATGACCACCAGCGCTCTCAAGGGCAACGGCTTCACGGCCTACCTGCCCGCCATGGACGCTTTCGCCGCGGCCTTGGAACAGCTGCCGGCCGACAACCAGGCGCCCTGGACCTTGCACATCGAAGCCCCGCCCCTGATGCACGAGTTGGCCGCACTCGGTCTGTCGACCACCGCCGAACCGCCGCTCTACTACGCCTTCATCGGTTTCTGATTCACTGGCAACGGCGCCAGAACTCATCAGCCAGACGCCGCAGGTCCATGGCGAGGTCCGCCACGTCGGTCGCATTGGCATGGCTGCGCTGGCCGACATCGACCGTCGCTTCGCTGGCCTGGCGGATGCTGATGATGTTGCGGTTGATGTTTTCGCTCACCTGGCTCTGCTGCTCCACCGCAGCGGCAATCTGCAGGCTCATCTCATTGATCTGGTTGACCCGTGCGCTGATGCCATCGAGCGCACCGCTGGCCAGTTGCGCTTGCTCGACGCTGTGCCCGGCGTGGCTGCTGCTCTGGCGCATCACCTGCACCGCGGCACGAGCCCCGTCCTGCAGCGTGCCGATCATGCGCTGGATCTCGTGGGTCGATTGCGTGGTGCGCTGGGCCAGGCCGCGCACCTCGTCGGCCACCACGGCGAAACCTCGGCCCTGATCGCCCGCCCGGGCAGCCTCGATGGCTGCGTTGAGCGCCAGCAGGTTGGTCTGCTCGGCGATCCCCCGGATCACGTCAAGCACTCCGGAAATATCACTGCTGTGCTGCTCCAATTGATGGACTGCATCACTGGCTTCGACCAGCGACCCGGCCAGGTCCTGGATCGCGCAGCGATTGCGGTCCACCACTTGATGGCCGGCCTGGGTTTCATCTTCGGCTTGGTTGGCGGCCACGGCCGCCAACTGCGCACTGCTGGCCACCTGGGCGACACTGGCGCTCATCTGGTGAATGGCGGTGGCCACCTGGTCCGCCTCTTCCTGCTGCTCCAGGCTGTTGGCATGGCTGACCTCAAGCGCCTGCACCAACGACCCGGAATGCCCGGCCAGGCGTGCCGAGGTATCGCCAATGCGCCCCACCACCGCACCCAGCTGGGCCTTGAGCATGCGCATGGCGAATTCGATCTGGCCAATGGCATCGCGCCGCCCGGTGTACAACTGCTGGCTCAGCGGGTTGTCGGCAATCGCCAAGGCCTGCTGGCGCAAGCGCTCGAAGGGACGCAGCTGCCAGATCAACAGCGCACTGCTGGCCCCGGCTGCAAGCATTATTTCCGCCAGCGAACGCCACACCGGCACATCCTGCCAGCCATGTCCGACGCCGACCACCAGCGCTAGCGCCGCTGCGACGCCCAACGACAGCCGCAGTCCCAGGCCGAGCACCGGCAGGCGCGCGCGCCAGTTACGCCGCCCTTCGCGCAGTTGTCGATAGCAGCGCTCGGCCGCCGCCACCTGCTCGGCGCTGGGCCGGGTGCGCACCGACTGGTACTCGATGGTTCTGCCACCGCTGCTGATCGGCGAAACGAACGCACTGACCCAGTAATGGTCGCCGTTCTTGCAGCGATTCTTCACCAACCCCATCCAGGAGCGCCCAGCCTTGAGCGCCCCCCACATCTGTTCGAACGCCTCGGGCGGCATGTCCGGGTGGCGCACGATATGGTGCGCATGGCCCAACAATTCATCGCGAGTGAACCCACTGATTCGCACGAAATCGTCGTTGGCATAGGTGATCCGGCTGTCCAGATCGGTGGTGGACAGGATGTTGGCATCGCCGGGGTAATCCACTTGGCGACCGGTAACAGGCAAATTGCACTTCATCGGAGGCACTCGTTGTTGTTGTGGGGAAAATCGGCAGGGCGTTCGACTCTAGGGCCAATGACTGACAAAACATTGATCCAGAGCAGCATATTGGCAATTGGCCACCAACCAACTGAAACCGATGGGGCTGTCAGCCTTGATGGACAGCAGGGGGCGCTTTTTCGTTTGCAGCGCGCAGGGCGGCAACACCTTCGGCATTTTGCCTGCCGGACGCTCAAGGACGCTGGTTTGCGCGTTGGATCCTAGCGTTTTCGCCGCCAATCATTACTTTTTGCGTAACAGTGCTTATCCAACTTCAGCCTGTTTCTACATGGTTGAAGGGACTAACTTATGCCTGTCCTCGTTAACACTTGCATCGCAAGAAGGTTGTTTTAAATGTCCAACAGTATGGGTGTTGCCAGCGTTTTCATTCTGTCTTCCCTGTTGTTGTCGCCTCTGGCCATGGCTGAAGAATCGCCGGCCTTCGCTGCCCGTAACGCAGAACTTGCAGTTGTCCATCAACAGGCTCGCGAAGCCTATGCCGCGCAGAAGGCAGATGCTGCTAAAGACGTACAGCAGACCGCTTCCAAGGCCGTCGCCGACGACAGTGCCGATAGCTGATCGACTGTTTTCCGCTCCTGTTTTTTCCCTTGGCTCTCACACGGGCGCCCCGTGCGCCAATATGTTAGCCTTTCAAAGCCGCTGCCGATCAGCGGCTTTTTTTATGTGCCAAAACTATCAGCCAGGCTGTTGCGTACATAACAAGAAACTTGCATTCCCCAAAACAACAACGACCCCACCGCCAGATCAAAGGAGCTCGTACCGGTGCCTTCCGCGTTTCGTTTTACCCCGCTGTTCGTTGCATTGACTGCAACGATGCCGTTCGCTGTCCAGGCCGATGAAGACAAGGCTGATGGATTCATCGAAGGTTCTTCCCTGAACCTGCATTTTCGCAATGCCTACTTCAATCGCAACAACCTCAACCCCGCAGAGCGCGACCTGCGTGAATGGGGCCAAGGCTTCGTTGCGCGTTTCGAGTCCGGCTATACCCCCGGCGTGATCGGCGTCGGTGTCGATGCCCATGCCATGCTGGGCCTGAAGCTCGACGGCGGTGGCGGCCACTCCGGCACCAGTATCCTGCCCAAACACGTACAAGACGATGGCGAACCGGGGGCAGCCCCGCATTCGTTCTCCACTGCAGGCGCGGCGGTCAAGTTCAAGGCCTTCGACACCGAGCTCAAGGCCGGTGACCTGTTCCTCACCAACCCGGTGATCGCCGGTGGCGAGTCGCGCATGCTGCCGCAGACCTTCCGCGGCGTGAGCCTGACCAACACCAGCATCGACGGCCTGCTGCTCGAAGGTGGCCAGGCCAGCTTCACCAAGCCGTACAACCAGAGCGGGCATCGCCGCATCGATACCTACTACGGCAGCCTGGATGATGGAAGCAAAAGTGACCACCTGACCTGGGCCGGGCTGTCCTGGAGCGGTACCGAGAACGTCACCACCAATCTCTATGCCGCCGAACTGAAGGACATCTGGAACCAGTACTACGTCGACTTCGACTACACCTATGTGGTCAACGACTTGGTCAGCCTCAACCCGGGCCTGCATTTCTATCACACCCAGGACACCGGCCAGGCACTGCTGGGCAACATCGACAACAACACCTACAGCCTGCATTTCACAGTCAATGCCGGCTACCACAGCATCACGGCCGCCTACCAGCGCGTGAACGGCAACACGCCGTTCGACTACATCAACCTGGGCGACAGCGTGTACCTGGACAACTCGCGGATGTATTCGGACTTCAACGCGCCCAACGAGCGGTCCTGGAAACTGCAGTACGACTATGATTTCACCGGCCTCGGCATGCCCGGCCTGAGCACCTCGCTGTCGTACTCGCGCGGTGAAGCGGACCTGACCAAGGCCGACCAGGACACCACCCACTACGCCTACTACAATCCCGAAGGCAAGAACGCCATGCACTGGGAACGCGACCTGGACGTGAAGTACGTCTTCCAGGAAGGCAGCCTCAAGGACCTGTCGGTGCTGTTGCGCTACGCCAGCCATCGCGGCAGCCAGGGCTATGCCGCCATCGATGGCAACAGCGACAACGATGAAGTCCGGGTGATCGTCGACTATCCGTTGAACATCTTCTGACCTAAAGACCTAGCGAGGGCTTGGCCCTCGTTCGCCGCGCAAGCCCGCACCTGCAGAGGACACCGTAGCCTCTGTGGGAGCGGGCCAGGCCTGCGATAGGCCGTACAGCGGCCGGCCTCGTTTTTCCGTCGAACGAATCTTGTCCGACAATCCTGGCTTCCCTAGAATACCGCCGCCGCATAATGGCCCCGCCTGTGCAGTAGCGAACATGCCCACCCGATCATCGCGCTTTACCCTGTACAGGTCGCACCCCGAACTGATCCTCAACCTGGGCAGTTGCCTTGCCGTGCTCGCCATCGTGGCGATCGTCAGCTACCTGCTGAGCCGCGAACGCGACAGTGTCGAACAATCGGCCAAACGTTCCTCCAGTAAT
Source organism: Pseudomonas guariconensis (assembly GCF_900102675.1). Lineage (GTDB taxonomy): Bacteria > Pseudomonadota > Gammaproteobacteria > Pseudomonadales > Pseudomonadaceae > Aquipseudomonas > Aquipseudomonas guariconensis. Next base: position 191,665 of record NZ_FMYX01000007.1, on the reverse strand, counting down.
ATCGTCCAGCTCATCGAAAGCGATATCCTGCGTAACGTCGAACTCTACGACCAGACCCTGCACGGCCTGATCTGGGCGGTGAAGCACCCTGAACTGCTGGATACCTCGCCTGAGCTGCGCCAACAAATCCTCTTCAACCAGACCTTCGCCGCCCCCGTACGGGGCGATATCCTCTGGGTCGATGCCCAGGGCAAGGTGCTCGGTGACTCGCTCAGCATGCCGCCAAGGCAAGGAGATTTGAGCGACAGCGTTGCCTTCAAGGCCCATCGCGACCGCCCGGGCCTTGGGTTGTTCATCAGCCCGCCGTTCAAAGCGCGTCTGGGGGATCTGGATTGGTGCATCAGTTTCAGCCGGCGCATTTCCGGCCCTGATGGCGAATTCGCCGGCATCGCCTCCGGTGCCCTGCGCCTGTCCTATTTCAGCGAGCTGTTCGAACGCCTGGACATCGGCAACGACAGCAGCATCAACCTGCTTAACACCGAAGGGCAGTTACTGGCCCGCCAGCCCTCCCGGGCGCAAGACCCGATGATCGGCAGCAATTACCGCGAACGGCCCAATTTCCAACGCATCCTCAGCGAACGCAGCGGCAGTTTCACCGCGCGCTCCGGGTCGGCCGGCACGCCGCATATCTATACGTTCGCCCGGGTCGCCGACCTGCCGTTGATCGTTCTGGTGGTGGACTCGGCCGAAGAGGTGTTTCAGTCCTGGCGACGCACTGCGATCCTGGTCAGCGTAGCGACCGGCATGCTGTGCATCGGCATTCTTTGGCTGACCTTACTGCTAGGCCGCGAATTGCGCCGTCGTCACGAAGCCGAACAATGCCTGGCGACTCTGGCGGCCACCGACAGCCTCACAGGCTTGGCCAATCGCCGGCATCTCGATCAGGTGCTGCGACAGGAATGGGCGCGGGCCCAGCGCAATCGTCAGCCGCTGGCCATTCTCATGGTGGATGTGGATCACTTCAAAGCGTTCAACCAGCGCCACGGCCATGCCGGGGGCGATCATGCCCTGCGTGAAGTCGCCCATACGCTCGAACACTGTATTCGCCGCCCGGCGGATCTGGCGGCGCGGTATGGTGGGGAGGAATTTCAGGTGGTGCTGCCGGAGACGGATTTGGCCGGTGCGCGCCTGCTCGCCGAGCGCATCCGCGCCCAGGTCGAGGCGCTACCGACTTTCGCAGGCGACGAACGACCGGTGACCGTCAGCATTGGTATCGGCGTGCACGTCCCTGGCACCCAGCGGGACCTGACGGGCCTGCTGGGCAGCGCGGACGAGGCGCTCTACAGGGCCAAGGCCAACGGCCGCAACCGTGTCGAGGGCCCGGAGCTTTAGGACCGAGCGCGCGCGGCGTCGCGCAGCGCTTTGACCTGGTCATGGTTACGCTGCACACCTTGCAGCTGCTTCTCTACCAACGCGTAGGTCTGGTCGCTGGCGCTGCGGCCGAGCTTGACCAGTTTCTCGCGGGCGTCCTTGTAGGCCTTGAGCGCGAAGTCCTCGCCGCGCTCGACCTCGTTGAGCACCGCTTCCTCGCTCTTGCCGGTCAGCATGGACTTCAAGTTGACCCAGCCCCGATGCAGGTCGCCACTGAGGCTTGTAGAGGTTTCCGGGTCGCCGCCCAGACGACGCACCTCGCTCTGCAGCTCGGCGGCAGCGCTGGCGCATTCACCGGCGCGTTGCACGAAGAATGCCTTCAACTCGGTATTCTTGACGTCTTCGGCCGACTCTTTGAACCCCTTTTCGCCGTCCTTGCTGTACTCGATCAGGTCGTTGAGCACATCGATCACGTCGTTGTTTGGATGACTCATGGCGCGAACTCCTTGGCAGGTGATAGTCACTTGGAATGGAGCAGGCATCGTGCCAAATCGACAAAAAGGATAATTCTTCGTTAATTCAATGAGTTACGAAACCGTGGAGCAACACCTTGGGCGGCGTTCTGCATGATCGCCGCTTGGGTGTTCGTGCAGTTTGCAGTATGGTCGGCGCTTTGTTCGGTAAGGGCTGGCGATGAAACCTGAAACCCTGCAGCTGCTGGTCACCCGCACCATGCCCTTTGGCAAGTACCAAGGTCGCCTGATCGCCGACCTGCCCGGCGACTATCTGGCATGGTTCGCCCGCAAGGGCTTCCCGCCTGGCGAGTTGGGTGGACTGCTGGCGTTGATGCATGAGATCGACCACAACGGGCTGGGTGAACTGCTGACGCCGTTGCGCCAGAAACACCGCCGCTGAATCGCCTGGGGCCGCGCTACGACCTCAGGCTCGCTTTCCTCAGCCCTTGGCCGGCGCCACCGCCAATTCCACACGCTCACCTTTCTTGATCAGTGCATACACCACCGCCGTCAGCAGGCTGCCCGCCAGGATCGCCAGCAGGTAAAGCAACGCATGGTTGATCGCGTTGGGGATCAGCAGCACGAACAGCCCGCCATGGGGCGCCATCAGCTTGCAGCCAAAGTACATCGACAGCGCCCCGGTCAGCGCGCCGCCCGCGACACTGGCCGGGATCACCCGCAGCGGGTCCTTGGCGGCAAACGGAATCGCGCCCTCGGAGATGAAGCACAGCCCCAGGGCCAATGCCGCCTTGCCCGCCTCGCGCTCGCTCTGGGCGAACTTGCGCCGGGCCAGGAAGCTGGCGATGCCCAGGCCGATCGGCGGCACCATCCCGGCGGCCATGGTCGCCGCCATCGGTGCATAGCTGGACGAGGCCAGCAGCCCCACCGAGAAGGCGTAGGCCGCCTTGTTGATCGGACCGCCCAGATCCACGCACATCATGCCGCCCAGCAACAGCCCAAGCAGAATGGCGTTGGTGGTGCCCATGCTGTCGAGAAAGCGCGTCAGGCCTTCGAGCATCGCCGCTACTGGCTGGCCGACCACGTAGATCATCACCAAACCGGTGAACAGACTGGCCAATAGCGGAATGATCAGGATCGGCTTAAGCGCCTCGAGGCTGCTCGGCAGACGCGCCCAGCGGCTGATGGCCTTGGCGCTGTAGCCGGCCAGGAAGCCTGCGATGATGCCGCCGATGAAGCCCGCCCCCAATGTGCTGGCAAGCAGACCACCGATCATGCCCGGCGCCAGCCCGGGGCGGTCGGCGATGGACCAGGCGATATAGCCGGCCAGCAGGGGCACCATCAGCTTGAATGCCGCCTCGCCGCCGATCTGCATCAAGGCCGCTGGCAAGGTGCCAGGCTCCTTGTAGGCCTCGATGCCGAAGACGAACGACAAGGCGATCAACAGGCCACCGGCCACCACCATCGGCAGCATGAATGACACGCCGGTAAGCAGGTGTTTGTAGACGCCGCTCTTCTCGCTTTTCTTCACGGTCTCTGCGGCAGCCTCCACCCCTACCTCGACCTTGCCTTCGGCCAGGGCCTTGTCGAGGATGGTGCGCGCCTGCTTCAACGCGATGCCAGTACCGCAGCGGTAGATGCGTTTGCCGGCAAAGCGCGCCGTGGGCACTTCGATGTCGGCGGCCAGCAATACCACATCGGCGTCGGCGATGGCCTCGGCTGAGAGCGGATTGCGCGCCCCTACCGAGCCTTGGGTTTCCACCGTCAATTGATAGCCCAAGTCCTTGGCTGCCTGTTGCAACGCTTCGGCGGCCATGAAGGTGTGGGCCACACCGGTGGGGCAGGCAGTGACAGCAACGACCCTCGGCAGCGTACCGTTCGCCGTGGGCACCGCAGGCGTCTGCGCCTCCAGCACTTGGGCCTGGGCCGCCGCCTCATCCAGGAAACGCTCCCGATCGGCCAGGGCCTGGGCCGGTGTGCTGCGGTAGACCCGCTTGCCGACGAAGCGCTCCAGATCCACAGGGCCAGTGCTGACCACCAGTACCCAGTCGGCCTCGGCGATCTGCGCCGGACTCAAGCGCCCCTCGGCACGTTCGACATCCTGCACCTCGACCACGGGGTTCCAGCCGCGTTGCCGGGCGGCAGCCGCCAGCAAGCGCGCGCTCAGAACGCTGGACACCTGGCCGTTGGGGCAGGCGGTGATGATGGCGATGTTCATCGGCAACCCTCTTGTTGTTCTGTCAGTTGCACAGCGTTTTCCAGGCGCGCCAGCTGTTCGCGATCGCGAATCCCAAAGCCGACCTGAGTGACCGCCTGAGCGGCGATGGCCGTGGCCCGGCGTAGCGTGTGCTCGCGCGGCTCATCCAGCAGCAGGCCATGGACCATGCCCGCGACCAACGAATCACCAGCGCCGACAGTGCTGGCCACCTGCACCTTCGGCGGTCGCCCATGCAGGGGTGGCCGATCTTGGGCAAACCAGCTCAGGCCCTGCTCGCCTTGGGACACCACCACGTGCTCGACGCCGCTGGCCAGCAGCCGCTCGGCAGCCAGGCGCTGGGCTTGCGCAGTGTCCACCTTGGCGCCGAGCGCCTCGCCCAGTTCCTCGGTGTTGGGCTTGACCAGCCAGGGCCCGACCTGCAGGCCGACACGCAAGGCTTCGCCGCTGGTGTCCAGGGCAATCTTCAAACCCTGCTGCTTCAGTTGCAGCAGTAGCTGATGGAACCACTGCGCATCGACACCTCGGGGCAGACTGCCGGCCACCACCACAGCATCGTGCCCCGCCGCCACCTGTTCCAAGCGACGAAGCAGGGCAACACGGGCCGCCTCGTCAACTTCCGGCCCTTGACCGTTGATATCGGTGACCCGGCCATCGGCCTCGACCAGCTTGATGTTGCTACGGGTCTCGCCCGGCACCCGGACAAAGCAGTCGGCAAAGCCGCGCCAGGCGATCAGCGCCTCGAACGGCTCGATATTGTCGCGCCCCAGAAAGCCGCCCACAGTCACGCTGTGGCCCAGGTCGGCCAGGACCTGGGCAACGTTCAGCCCCTTGCCCGCGGCATGGCTGTGCTGGCTGTGGCTGCGATTGACATGGCCGGGGCGCAGGGTGTCCAGGCTGATGGTGATGTCGAGCGCCGGGTTCAGGGTAAGGGTGAGGATCTTGGCCATTTCAATAACGCTCCACCAGCGCCCGGACCGCCGCGGCGCTGTCTTGTTGCAAGGCCTCGCGCGCCAGGGCGCGTGCCGTCTGGTGATCGGCCTGGCGGACCAGCGCCTTGACTTCGGCAATGCTGCGGGCCGCGACGCTCAGCTCGTCCACATCCAGGCCCAGCAGCACCGCGACCGCCTGCGGGTCCGCCGCCAGCTCGCCGCACACACCCACCCATTTGCCTTGGGCGTGGGCGGCACGCACGGTCACGTCGATCAGTTGCAGCACCGCCGGGTGCAGGCCGTCGGCCTGGGCCGAAAGGCTCGGATGGCCACGGTCGATGGCCAGGGTGTACTGGGTCAGGTCGTTGGTGCCAATACTGAAGAAATCCACTTCGCGCGCCAGTTGCGGTGCCAGCAGCGCCGCTGACGGCACCTCGACCATGATGCCCACTTGCAGGTCAGCCACCGGGATTTGCGCACGCAGGCGATCAACCATGGCCTTGGCCTCGCGCCATTCATGCACCTGTCCGACCATCGGGAACATGATGCGCAGGGGGCGGTCATCGGCTGCCTGCAGCAAGGCGCGCAGCTGGGCTTCCATTATCTGGGGACGCTGCAGGGTCAGGCGCACGCCGCGAACCCCCAGGAAGGGATTCTCCTCGGCGTCGATCGGCCAGTACGGCAGCGGTTTGTCGCCCCCCACATCCAGCGTGCGCACCACCAGGGGCCGCCCGCCCAGGCCATCGAGCACGCGGCGGTATTCAGCCTCCTGGGTGGCGATATCAGGTGCCTGGGGGTGGGCCATGAAGATCAGTTCGGTGCGCAGCAGGCCGACGCCTTCGGCGCCCTGCTCCACCACCTTGTCGATCCCCGTGCTCTCGCCGATGTTGGCGAACACTTCGACCGCATGGCCATCGCGGGTCACCGCCGGCTCGTGACGCTTGGCCCAGGCGGCCTGCAGGCGTTGCTCGCGCAGATCGCGCTCGGCCAGGGCCCGCTGCAGGTCATTGGCCGCCGGCGCCACGCTGACCCGGCCACGCTGGCCATCGAGCAACAACGGCGTGCCGGCCTCCAGCAACAGAATGGCGGCACCGGCCCCCACCACCGCCGGGATGCCCAGCGCGCGGGCAACGATTGCGCTGTGGGCCGTGGCACCGCCTTGGGCAGTGACGATACCGGCGACCCGGGCCGGGTCCAGGCGGGCCACATCCGACGGGCCCACCTCGGCCATCACCAGCACGTAGGGCTGCTCAGGTTCGACGATGTCCTGGACACCGCACAGTTGCGCCAGCACTCGCCGGCCGATATCACGCAGATCCGCAGCACGCTCGGCCAGCAGGGTGTCGTGCAACGCCTCCTGCTGACGCGCCGCGCCGTCGATCACCGCCATCCAGGCAGCCGCCGCGCTCTCGCCTTGGGCCAGGCGCTGCTCGACTTCATCGCTCAGGCCCGGGTCGGCGAGCATTTCCTGGTGGGTGACGAATATCTCGCCGATCGTGGGGTCACTACGCTCCACCAGGGCCTGCAGCTCGGCATTCACCACCGCCAGCGCATCGCGCAGCTTATGCCGCTCTTGGGCAGGCGACTCGCCGCGTAGCGGGTAGTCGATCTGGCGCTCTACCTGCACAAAAGCCGGGCCACTGGCGATGCCCGGCGCAGCGCCGACACCCTGCACGACGCTTCCGGCCGCCGGCGCCTGGAGCGTCTGCACAGGCTCTTGGACACTTGGCGAGGCCGTTTCAGGCAGCGCTTCCACCACCTCGCCCAGGCCTTGCTCGATGGCCGCCAGCAAGACCGGCAGGGCATCGTTGGCAATACTGGGTTCGGCGATGAGCTCCAGCGTCTGGCCGCGCCGGGCCCCAAGGCTGAGCAGCTTGCTCAGGCTCTTGAGCGACACTGCCGGCTCGACGCTGTCCTGCAGGCGGACACGCAACTCGCCCTCGAAACCTTTGGCCAGCTGGGCCAGCACCTTGGCTGGGCGCGCATGCAAACCGTGGGGATTGGCCAGCACCACGCAAACGCTCGGCCAATCGGCCGGGGCCTCTCCACCGAGCACCTGCAGCACGGCGCGGCTGTTGGGCGCTTGGTAGAGCATTTGCCCACGGCCTTCGATCAGCACTTCACACAGGCGCTCGAGCAAAGCTTGATGAGCGACACCCAGGCTCGCCAGACAGAACAGGCCGTTGAGCGGCTGGTCACGGTAGCGCAGCGGTTGCTGCGGCGTGACGAAGGCCAGGCCTGGCTGACGCACAAGGCGCTCGCTGTGCAGCCACCACAATCCCTCACCCAGGGGCAGCGGCTCGGCCTGTTGCAGCACGTTGGCAAACCCGGCATCGACGCAGCCGGCACGTTGCAGCAGCCGCGCGCCACGCCAGGCCAGCTCGTCGAAGTCTTCGGCGGCCAGGCCCAGCCCCACCAGTTGCGCGTCCAGCGCCAGGGCCTGGGGTGCGCCTTGCAACAGCTTGAGCAACGCCTCAGCGCTGGAGGCACGGCGCAGGGCCTCGGCCAGGTCGGTCTCGCCCAGGGCACGGGTCAGCAATTGCAGCAGGCGCAGGTGCTCGTCGGACCGGGCGGCAATGCCGATGGCCAGGTAAACGATCTGACCGTCCCCCCAGTCCACCCCCTCGGGAAACTGCAACAGGCGCACGCCGGTGGCGAAGACTTGGTCGCGGGTCTGCGGCGTGCCGTGGGGGATGGCGATACCCTGGCCAAGGAATGTCGAGCCTTGCGCCTCGCGGTCCAGGAGCCCTTGCAGGTAACCTTCGGCGACCAGGCCATCGGCGACCAGCCGATCGGCCAGAAGGCGCAGCGCCTCGGCCTTGTCGGCAGCCACCTGGTCCATAGCGATCTGCTCCTGAGCGAGCTCCAGCATGACCTTCTCCTTTTGCAGCCCCCCGGGGCGGGGACCTGAGGTATTGTTGTGAATTCCACGAATCGGGTCTGTTCAACGGTCTTGCGCAGACGGTACACGGGGCAGAAAATTTGCCTGCTGAATCGTTTAACCTGACCAGGTGGCCACGTTACTCGATAATCTTCCGACGAAAAAGCCCCATCCTGTCGGACAATTGCGACAATGGTCGCCTGCCCAAGGCCCCGGCGCCAGGTGAAACTACCCGGTCCGGCCTCGCAGGCAGCCCCGGTAATAACAAGGAAAATTCGGTGAAACTCAGCGATATCGCCCGTCTGGCCGGTGTGTCCGTGACCACCGCCAGCTACGTCATCAATGGCAAGGCCGAACAACAGCGCATCAGCAACAGCACCGTCGAGCGCGTGCGTGCGGTGGTCGAGGCCCACGGCTTCACGCCCAACCCCCAGGCCGCCGGCCTGCGCAGCCGGCACACCCGCACCCTGGGCTTCATTCTCCCGGATCTGGAGAACCCCAGCTACGCCCGCATTGCCAAGCAACTCGAACAGGGTGCCCGCGCCCGCGGCTACCAGTTGCTGATCGCCAGCAGCGATGACCAGCCCGACAGCGAACGCCAGTTGCAGCAGCTGTTCCGCGCCCGTCGTTGCGATGCGCTGTTCGTCGCCAGTTGCCTGCCGCCTGATGACGAAAGCTATCGTGAGCTGCAGGACAAAGGCCTACCGGTCATCGCCATCGACCGGCGGATGGCACCGGAATACTTCTGCTCAGTGATCAGCGACGACCGCGACGCCAGCCGCCAGCTGGCCCAAAGCCTTCTGGATACCCGCCCAGACACCATCGCCCTGATCGGCGCACGCCCGGAGCTGTCGGTCAGCCAGGCCCGTGCTGGCGGTTTCGACGAAGCCCTGCAACCGTTCACCGGCCAGGTGCGCCGCTACCAGGGCGAAGCCTTCAGCCGCGAGTGTGGCCAGCGCCTGATGCAGCAACTGATCGAGGACTTCGGCGGCCTGCCCGACGCCTTGGTGACCACCTCCTACGTGTTGCTCCAGGGCGTGTTCGATACCCTGCAGACGCGCCCGGCCGACTCGCGCCAGCTGCAACTGGGTACTTTCGGCGACAACCAGTTGCTGGACTTCCTGCCCTTGCCGGTCAATGCCATGGCCCAGCAGCACGGCCTTATCGCGGCCACCGCCTTGGAACTGGCCCTGGCCGCGATCGAGGACAAGCGCTACGAGCCCGGCGTGCATGCGGTAGCCCGGACCTTCAAGCAACGCATCAACGCAGGCTGACCATGCGCCTGATCGACACCCATACCCATCTGGACTTCCCCGACTTCGACGCCGACCGCGACCGCCTGCTGACCAACGCGGCGGCTCGAGGCGTGGAGCGCATGGTGGTGCTGGGGGTGTATCAGGCCAATTGGCAACGGGTGTGGGATCTGGTCTGTGGCGAACAGCGGCTGTTCGCGGCCTTGGGCCTGCATCCGGTGTACCTCGACCAGCACCGCCCCGAGCACCTGGCACAACTGCGCGCCTGGCTCGAACGTCTGCGCGGCGACCCGCGTCTGTGTGCGGTGGGTGAGTTCGGCCTGGACTATTACCTGCCGGAACTGGACAAGGAACGCCAGCAAGCGTTGTTCGAGGCGCAGTTGCAACTAGCCTGCGACTTCGACCTGCCCGCCCTGCTGCACGTACGCCGCAGCCATGCCCAGGTGATCGCCACCCTCAAGCGCTATAAGCCTGCGCGCGCCGGTATCATCCACGCCTTCGCCGGCAGCTATGAAGAAGCGCGCGAATACATCAAGCTCGGCTTCAGGCTGGGCCTGGGCGGCGCGGCCACCTGGCCTCAAGCCCTGCGCCTGCGCAAGACCTTGCCCCGGTTGCCGCTGGAAAGCGTGGTGCTTGAGACCGACGCCCCGGACATGGCACCGGTGATGTTCCCCGGAGAACGCAACAGCCCGGAACATCTCCCGGAAATCGCCCACGCACTGGCCGAGGTGATGGGCATAGACGCCGAGCGCCTGGCTCAGATCAGCAGCCGCAATGCCTGTGAGCTGTTCGGCTGGTAAGCCATCGCAGGCCCATCCGCGGGTAAACCCGCGAAGAAGTCGCCACGAATCAGCCTAGACGCGGAACGCGCCGATCAGTCGCTTGAGCTCGTCCACCTGGTTCGACAACGCCCGGCTGGCCTGTTCGGTCTGGCAGGCGCCTTGGGTGGTGTCCTGGGCAGCGCGGTTGATTGCCACGATATTCAGGTCGATGTCATGGGCCACCGCGGTCTGCTGCTCGACGGCCGCGGCGATCTGCTGGTTCTGCGCGACGATGCCGCCCACCGCACCAAGGATGTTGCCCAGCGCCTGTTGCACCTGACGTGCTTCGTCCACCGTCCCCGCCGCCATCTGGTGGCTGCTGCCCATGGCCGTGACCGCCGCGTCGACGCCCGCCTGCAGGCGCTGGATCATCTGGGCGATCTCCTCAGTGGAGTCCTGGGTGCGGCGCGCCAGGGTGCGTACCTCATCGGCCACCACGGCAAAGCCCCTGCCCTGCTCGCCGGCCCGAGCCGCCTCGATGGCGGCGTTGAGCGCCAGCAGGTTGGTCTGCTCGGCGATGCTGCGGATCACCTCCAGCACCCGGCCGATGGCCTGGCTGTCACCGGCCAGCTGGTTGACCGCAACCACGCTCTGGTCAATCTCCCCGGCCAGGCGGGTGATGCTGTCCTGCTGGTTTTCCACCAGGCCACGGCCGGTGGCGCTCTCGCGATTGACCTGTTGCGCGCCTTCGGCGGCCAGGGCTGCACTGCGGGCGACCTCCTGGGAGGTGGCGCTCATCTGGTTCATGGCGGTGGCCACTTGTTCGATCTGCTCACGCTGGCCACTGACCGCCTGGTTGCTGCGCACCGACACCTCCAGCACCTGCCCGGCTTGCTCCTCGACCGTCGAGACAGTCCGCCCCACCTGATCGATCAGCTCGCGAATGCGCAACACCGTTTGGTTGAAGCCTTGGCCCAGCTCGCCGAGCTCGTCGCGGCTGTGGGCCTTGAAACTCACGGTCATGTCGCCGGCTGCGACCTTGTCCATGGCCGCGCCCAGATTGCCCAAGGTTTGGCGGATGGACACATAGAAGCCGCTGTCCAGATAGATGATCAGGGCAAATACCGCCAGCAGCGCAGCGACCAGCGCGATCATGCGCAGGCGGTGCTCGTCCAGGCGATCCTGCAGTTGCACCTGAAGATGGGAGAGAATGGCGTCGTTGAGGCGGTAGGTCTGCACCATCAGGTCGCTGACCTGCTGATAGAACCCAAGCCACGGCGCGTCCAGGGTTTCGGCCATCACCACACGGTCTTCGAACAAGGTCGCGGCCTGTTTCACCGTTGCCTGGCTGGCTTCGGCCAGCGCGGCCAAGGCGGTCCTTGCGCGCGGGTCAGCGGCCAGTGCGTCGTCCAGGCGAATGCCGTAGTCGGCAGACAGCCGCTCCAAGCGTTGCAACAAGTCTTCGAAGCGGGCACTGCCGGCCGAATCGATGAAGCCACGGCCCAACGCCATGGCCCCCAATGCCCGCCCTTCGCCCAGGGTCTGGGTTACCTGACCGGTGGCACTGCCCAGCAGCTCGCTCAGATGCCGCACCGAGGCCTGGTGGTCCTGGTCCAGCCCGGATTGACTGGCCACCTGTTTGGTCAGGACCTGGGCCTGAACCAACAGCTTGTCGAACAGAGCCGCCTTGCTTTGCAGGGAGGACTCGTTGCGCGCGCGGGTGAAGATTTCGCTCAGCTCTTCTCGTCGGGCCTGTAGCTGCGGGTCGCTCGTGGGTATCGCCTCAAGCCCCGCGGCGACCTTGTCCTCAAGGGCGCCGATACGCTGCTCCACGTCGCCGGCCTGTCCCGACTGGCCCAACAGGGCGTTGATCTGCAACAGGTTGCCCAGGGTTTCCAGATCGCTACGCAGGGTCAGGGCGCCAGCCAGGGGCCCCAAGCCCTGCAGCTCGACGCCGGTGGCGTGGAATTCGTCGTAGACGTCGCGCACCAGGTAGAAGCTGGTGACCAGCATGGGGACGAAGAACAAAGTGCTGATCAAGCTGAACTTCAAGCCGAAGCTCAGCCGGTCCATCAGGGCGATGGCCGGATAGAGCAAACGCTTCATGCGCATCTCCTTGGATTCTTTTTATTCTGCGAGGTAGCACAAGGCCATTAACGGCCAGGGGACTTGTATAACGCAGATCGAACCCAAGGTTTGTAATTTAAGGTTAAGCACTGCTTGCGTAGGCCTGGCTCGCTCGATACCAGGCCGACAAGCCGAAGCACGCACTCAGACCAATACCGTCCACAGCGCAAAGCAGGCATACCACAGCACCGCGCAACGCAGCAGCAGCTCCCAGAGGCTGTCCAGACGACCGAGCCCCCGCTGGGTGTCTTCTTCCTCAGGCGCGCTGTCCGCCACGCGTCCGACCCGCGCCACCAGATGCCCCGCACTGATGTGCCAGTTGAGCAGTTCATGCAGCATCACCCGCACCACGGCGACAAAGTTGCCTACCAGGGCAAAGCTCAGGGCCAGCACCCGCACCGGCAACCAGTCCAGGGCATGGCGCAGCTGCTCGGCGCGCTCCTTGAGTGCCGGTTGGCGGCTGTTCTCTACACTCAGCGCCAGCAGCCGATAGGCCAAGGCCGCGCCCGGGCCGAGCAGGAAGTACCAGAAGATCACCGCGAAAAAGCTCTGGTAGGCCTGCCACAGCAAATGCCCCTGCACCCGCACCAACAAGCTAGGGGCATCGTCGGCGGCCAGGCCCAGATCCCGCTCGGCCACATGCAGCGCGGCTTGGTCATCGGCCCGGCGCCAGGCATCTCGAAACGGCCCCAGGGATGCCTTGATGTCGCCACGCCCGAGGCTGTAGATCAGCACCAGCAGGTGCACTGGCAAGGCCAGCAGGCCGTAAGCCACAGGCTCCAGCACGTGCAGCAACAGCACCAGCAACACTACGGGCGCCAGCACCAGGATGGCCAGCGTCCACCAGGGATGCACCTTGCCGCTGCGCTCCAGACGTACCAGCTCGCCGATGAAGAACCCGTCACGCTGCAACCGCTGGCGCAGGGCCGAGAACTTCTCGAACCAGAGCACCAACACCAACACTAGAAAGCTCATGCGTCGTCCTCACTGCACTGCAGGGCCGCCCGGTAGCGGCACCAATCGAAAGCCGGGCCCGGGTCGGTCTTGCGCTCCGGGGCGATGTCGCTGTGACCGCAGATACGTCCGAGGTCGATCACAGGCCACGCGCCGCGAATCTGCTCGGTCAGTTGTTTCAAGGTCTGGTACTGGGCGTCGGTGTAGGGCAAATCATCGGTGCCCTCCAGCTCGATACCAATGGAAAAATCGTTGCAACCCTCGCGCTCGCCGAAGCGCGAAACACCGGCATGCCAGGCACGGTCCAGCAAAGAGACGAACTGGGTCACCGCCCCGTCCCGCTCGATGAACAAGTGCGCTGAGACGGTCAAATGGCAGATGCTTTCGAAGTAGGGGTGCTCGGCGGGATCGAGCCGGTTCTGGAAGAACTGCTGGACCTTGCCGGTGCCGAAACAGGCCGGAGGCAGGCTGATGTTGTGGATAACCAACAGGGAGATGGCTTCGCCTTCAGGGCGCGCGTTGAAATTCGGCGAGGGGCAGTGGGTGACGCCGGAGAACCAGCCAGTCGCACGGTCCAATTGCATGGAGCAGTTCCTGAAATCGCCAGGGAGGAGCCGCCAGTATGCCCCGCGTCCGGCAGGCTTGCATGTAAATGATTGTTCAGCGCGTCTGCTGGCTGCGCAATCGTTCCAGCACAGCGTCCAGCGCGCGCTCGAACAAAAGACCGTCGTCGAGCAGACGAACCTCACCACGCCGCAGGGCCTGGACCAGTCCGGCGCAGCTCCACTCCCGCACCTTCATGCCGGTACGATTGGCGAAGACATAGCGGTCGCTGCTGTCGATCACCGCCACCAACTTGCAGCGCAGGGGCTCATCGTCATCCATCACTTCTACCCAGGCACCGATGCGCAGCCGCCGCACCTGTCCCAGTTCAGGGCTTTGTCCATCCAGACGCAGCAACGGACCACAGGCCGATTCATCGGCCACCGCCAGAATGATCTGCTCGGCCACCAAGACCTCATCCAGGTCAGGCGCGCCGTCGGTGGATGAAACGTCACCGCCAGCAAAGGCGCGCAGGTGCAACTGCTCCAGTCGCAGGAAGAACTCCCGGGTCGCGGCGGCTTCGGTGACCACCCCGGCCAATCCGTCGCGCAGGTTCTTGAGCAGCACCGGCACCTGTTGCAACAAGCGCTCCCGCGCCTGTGGATCTCGGTGCGGGGCGATGCTGGCCAGCAGGGCATCGACTGTGTCCAGGCCATCGCGCCAGGCGCTGGAGACTTCGCCCTCCCTGAGCCAGGCCAGCAGCAAGACCTGGCTCCAACCATGCACCAGCATGTGTACCACCGCGTGCGGCAGCACCCGACCTTGTAGGCGCAAGTTCAGTGCCTGCTGTACCCGTTGCCGGGCTTGCAGCGCCCGGGCGCGCCCCTCTTCGGCGTCACGGGTGCGCTGTTCGAGCAGTTCGTTGCGCCGCCGCTCTTCCTGGTTGAACGCGAGAAAATCCTCGAGCAGATCGGCGAACACGCGGGAATCGTCAGTGAAGTCGTTGAGCAGGCGTTGGATCACCCGCTCCACGCGCAGATGCAAGCTGTCGCGCACGCCCTCGCTGCCGCTTTCCCAGCCGATCGCGGCGGCGGCAATCTCGTTGAGCAGACGCCGGGCAGGATGACTGGCACGGCTGAACAGGCCTTTATCGAGCAAGGCGACCTTGAGCAGTGGAATGTGCAAGCGAGCGATCAACCCGCGCAGGGATACAGGCAAGTTGTTGTCGGCCTGGATGAAGTCGAACAGCAGGCCGACCAGATTGAGGGTGTCTTCGTCAGCCGTGTCGATCCGGCGGCGCGTGCCGCTGCGCACGCTCACCCGCAGCAGCAACTGCTCCAACTGCTGGCCAAGCGAGAAGTCATCCGCCTCGCAGGTGGCCGGTACATAGTGCTGAAGATGCGACAGCAGGCGCAGCAGGTCGGCGGTGCTGATCGGCTGGGCGCTGGCGACCTGCTGCACACGCGGCGCGATTCGGCCTCGGATCGGGGCCAGCAGTGCCTGTACGGAATCGAAGAACGCCTGGCCTGCGCCATCGAGATCCGGCGCTTCGTCGCGCGCCAGCTCGGCTGACAGGCGTTGGACGGATTGGCGACGATCGTCGGCACGACGGCGCGGTGTCGGCTTGAGTTCAGGCAGCACACCGGCGTCGGCCAGCAACTGGTTGGCTTGATCGTACAACTGATCGAGGTCGCGCAACACGTAGCGTTCGAACAGCTTGAGCAGGACCAGCTTGACCCTGCGGGTAACGCCTTGGCTGCGCGCGGCCTCCAGGAAATAACCGCACAAACGGTCCGGCCCCAGGGGGTTGTCCGGCGCCGCCGCAGCGTTGCCGAGCAGGGCTTGCAGGCGCAACGCCAGGTGTTCCAAAGCAAGACCATCGCGCGAAAGCACCCGGGCGACCATGGTTTCGAGGACGGCGGTGCGTGCCAACTGCGCCGAACCGAGCGGGTCCTCGCTGAGGGTGAATGCCGAGGCTTCGACCTGCCCTACCTGGGCAAAGCGGTCATAGAAAGTGTCGAGAAAGCCGCGCTCGATGCTCTTTCGCTTCAGACGCAGGTCGCGCATGGCTTCGAAGTACAGGTTCTGCTCGAAACGATCAGGAGCCTTGTCGGCCATTTCGAAGAGCGTGTCGTCAGCATTGTCGAACAATGCCTGCAGCCCTTGGCGCAGCTGCAATGCAGCCTGGTCGCGCACTTGCAGAAGCGGCACCGGGAGGCACGAGGGCGCATGAGCCCCGCGATCGATGGCGACCGCCAAAGGCACCACCTTGCCTTCTTTCTGCATCCCGGACTCCTTGTGGGTGTTTTCGTTGGCGCGATGCCAGTCAAAACCATGACGCCAAATACTGGGCGCATTATCGGTAAAAATTCCGATAGCTACTAGAGCGTTCTTCACACGCCAGCAACTGACACTCCATTCGCCACAATGCTCAGCCGTCCCGACCAAAGGTCAGTCCCGTTGCCGCTGTACACGCCGCCCCCCTGCCCTATAATCGCCGCACCTAGCTTGTGGAGCCGACCATGCCGAACCTACGCCTCGCCGACCTGACCGCCGAAATCGAAGCCAACGTGCGCCGCGCGCTGCTCGAAGACATCGGCAGTGGCGACATCACCGCCCAGCTGATTCCGGCCGAGCGCCTGGCCAAGGCAACCATCATCACCCGTGAGGACTGCACCATCGCCGGTACCGCCTGGGTCGATGCGGTGTTCCGCCAGCTCGACCCGCGGGTCGCGGTGCATTGGCAGGTGTCCGATGGCGATCGGGCCACGCCCAACCAGGCGCTGTTCCACCTCGAAGGCCCGGCACGCTCGCTGCTCAGCGGCGAACGCACGGCGCTGAACTTCCTGCAAATGCTGTCGGGTGTGGCGACCCGGGCGCGCTTTCTCGCGGACTTGGTACAGGGCACCCAGGTGCGCCTGCTCGACACCCGCAAGACCCTCCCCGGCCTGCGTCTGGCGCAGAAGTACGCAGTCACCTGCGGCGGCTGTCACAACCACCGCATCGGCCTGTACGACGCGTTCCTGATCAAGGAAAACCATATCGCCGCCAGCGGCGGGGTGGCCGAGGCCGTCAACGCAGCGCACCGCATCGCGCCGGGCAAGCCTGTGGAAATCGAGGTCGAAAGCCTGGACGAGCTGCGCCAGGCCTTGGCGGCCGGCGCCGACATCATCATGCTCGATGAACTCACCCTCGATGAAATGCGCGAAGCCGTGCGCATCACCGCTGGCAAGGCCAAGCTCGAGGCCAGCGGCGGCGTGAACGAAAGCACGCTGCGGGTGATCGCCGAGACCGGCGTGGACTACATTTCCATCGGCGCCATGACCAAGGACGTGAAGGCGGTGGACCTGTCGATGCGCCTTAGCCTGTAAGGCTCTTTCAAGACACAAAAAAACCGGCCATCAGGCCGGTTTTTTTGTAGGGGGCCAAAGCCCCGGTGGACGCTGGCGAATCCTTAGAACGAAGCGTTCGCCAGGCCGTCCAGGTAACGCTCCACGTCCAGTGCAGCCATGCAGCCGGCACCGGCGGAGGTGATCGCCTGGCGGTAGACGTGGTCGGCCACGTCGCCAGCCGCGAACACGCCTTCGACGTTGGTGGCGGTAGCGTTGCCTTCACGGCCGCCGTTGACCACCAGGTAGCCGTCCTTGAGGGTCAGCTGGCCTTCGAACAGCGAGGTGTTCGGGGTGTGGCCAATGGCGATGAACACGCCGTCGACCTTGATTTCGTCGCTGCTACCGTCGTTGTTCTTCAGGCGCGCACCGGTCACCCCCATGTCGTCACCGAGCACTTCATCCAGGGTGGCGTTGAGCTTGAGCTCGATCTTGCCTTCGGCCACACGGGCGTGCAGCTTGTCGACCAGAATCTTCTCGGCGCGGAAGGTGTCGCGGCGGTGGACCAGCGTCACCTTGCTGGCGATGTTGGCCAGGTACAGGGCTTCTTCCACGGCGGTGTTGCCACCACCCACCACGGCAACCGGCTTGTTGCGGTAGAAGAAACCGTCGCAGGTTGCGCAGGCCGAAACGCCTTTGCCCATGAAAGTCTCTTCCGACGGCAGCCCCAGGTAGCGAGCGCTGGCACCGGTGGCGATGATCAGGGCGTCGCAGGTGTAGGTGCCGCTGTCGCCGCGCAGGGTGAACGGCTTGTTGGCCAGGTCCACGGCATTGATGTGGTCGAAGACGATCTCGGTCTCGAAGCGCTCGGCATGCTCCTGCATGCGCTGCATCAGGGCCGGGCCGGTCAGGCCGTGGGGGTCGCCCGGCCAGTTGTCGACTTCGGTGGTGGTGGTCAGCTGACCGCCGGCCTGCATGCCGGTGATCAGCAGCGGCTTCAAGTTGGCACGGGCGGCATAGACCGCTGCGCTGTAACCGGCCGGGCCGGAACCGAGGATGATGACGCGCGAATGACGTACTTCAGACATGTCGAACTCCTGTCGAGACGGCCGCTGGGCCGGCGTCGGGGCACCGGCAGTGCCGGCTGGAATGAAAAGGGACCTACGCAGCGCTTGGGGAAGCCTATGACGCGCAGATCCGAAACCAAAAAGTTGAGCGCACTGTAGCGAGGTCGCAGAGATTAAGGAAATATCCTTCGACAATCCACCTTATAGGCTGCCTCTATCTCCCGACCGAACCGATAGAAAATCTTCCCTCGCTTTTGTTACAGCCCGTTGCTCCCGCACCAGGCGGCTTTCGTCGAGGCCTCAAACTCGGTAAGGTCAGCGCGTTTTCCCCTGATCCGGAGCGTCTCGATGCAAGCCCCTGTCCTCTCTGGCCCACAGTACCTGCGCGAAGGGCTGAAACTGGTCATGAGCCCCAGCCTGCGCCTGTTCGTGCTGCTGCCGCTGACAGTCAACCTGTTGCTGTTCGGCGGGCTGATCTACTTCGCAGGGCATCAGTTCAGCCTGTGGGTCGATACCCTGATGCCCACCCTGCCGAGCTGGCTGAGCTTTCTGACCTACATTCTGTGGCCACTGTTCGTCGCCTTGGTGATCCTCATGGTGTTCTTCACCTTCACCCTGGTGGCCAACGTCATCGCCGCGCCCTTCAATGGGTTTCTGGCCGAAAAGGTCGAGGTGGTGGTCCGCGGGCAGGATAACTTCCCCGCATTCAGCTGGGGCGAGTTGATCGCCATGGTGCCACGCACCTTCGGCCGTGAAATGCGCAAGCTAGGCTACTTTCTGCCACGGGCCATCGGCCTGTTCATCCTGTCTTTGATCCCGGTGGTCAACGTGGTGGCCGCCCCGTTGTGGCTGATCTTCGGGGTCTGGATGATGGCCATCCAGTACATCGACTACCCGGCGGACAACAACAAGATGAGCTGGCAGGACATGCTCGCTTGGCTGCGCGAAAAGCGCTGGCAGTCACTGGGCTTTGGCGGCATCACCTACCTGGCGCTGATGATCCCGCTGGTGAACGTGGTGATGATGCCAGCCGCCGTGGCGGGCGCGACCTTGTTCTGGGTACGCGAGCGCAGCTGACCTCGCGAGGGGGCGTACTGCGCCCCCTTCGCGGCTAACCCCGCCCCACGGTGCGGGGCATCAATGATTCAGCTGGTTGGAAAACTGCCCTACCGCATCCACCACCTTCTTCGCCCCGTCCTGGATTTCGACGATCACGCTGCCGGTTTCGGCAGCCAGGGTCAGGCCTTGCTCGGCCTGGCGCTTGCTGGTGTCGATGATGTCCACCGCCGCCTGAGCCAATTGTTCGTTCTGCTGCACTACCTTGGCGATCTCGTCGGTGGCGGTGCTGGTGCGCGAGGCGAGCTGGCGCACTTCGTCGGCGACCACGGCGAACCCGCGTCCCTGCTCCCCCGCGCGCGCCGCTTCGATGGCGGCGTTGAGCGCGAGCAGGTTGGTCTGCCCGGCAATGTCACTGATGGTCTTGATGATCGAGCCGATCACCCGGGACTGGGTGTCCAGCGCCTGGATGCCCTGGGCGGCATCCTGCATGGAGCTTTCCAGACCGCGCATGACATCGACGGTCTGGGTGACCACCTCAGTGGCCTTGCGGGCACTGGCGTCGGTACCCAGCGAGGTGTTGTAGGCGATGTCCGCAGCCTGGGCGACGGCGATTTCCTGGTTGACTTGGTCGGTGATCACGGTGGCGAATTTGACCACTTTGTAGAGCACGTCATGGGCATCGATTATCGGGTTATAGGAAGCTTCCAGCCACACGGTCCGGCCATGGGCATCGACACGCTTGAAACGGTCGGCAACGAATTCGCCCCGGCGCAGCTTGTCCCAGAACGCCTGGTAAGCCGGCGAATTGGCCTCTTCCGGTTCGCAGAACATGCGGTGTGGTTTGCCACGCACTTGCTCCAGGGTGTAACCCATCGCGTTGAGGAAGCGGTCGTTGGCGGTGAGCACTTCGCCTTGCAGGTTGAACTCGATCAGGGCGGTGGAGCGCATCAAGGCCTTGATCAGGCTCTCGTGCTCGCGGGAGGCCTCGATGGTGCGGGTCAAGTCGCTCGAATGCATGCTGAAATGCTTGATCCGCCCATCGCTGCTCTTGACCGGCTGCAGGATCGAGCGCAGCCAGGCTTCCTCGCCGTTGCCGCGTAGCAGGCGGAACGCGCCGTTGAGGTGTTCGCCACGGGTGATGGCGCCTTTCATGCGGTGATAGAAGTCCAGCTCCTTCACATGAGGCGGCACGATTTCTTCGAGGTTGCGCCCAATCAACTGCCCGGCGCTGTACAGCATCTCCTTTTCGAAGTTGCTGTTGACCGACTCGATGCGCCCGTGGGGGTCGAGCTGAAGCACCAACATCTCGCTGTCCAGGCTGCTTTTGACTTGCTCGACGGACATCAGGTCCTCGCGCAGCTGTTGGATTTCTTTCTTGAGTTTGCTGTTGAACATGACCGCTCTCCCGGAGCGCACCTCGAGTGTCGAATACATCTGCATCGGCTGGTCCTGGGGGATTCTTGAGCACCCCAAAGGGGAAATTTCCAAGCATTTTTCCCTTCAAAAAAATGGCGTCACCCGGCCGTCACAATGACGTCACAGAACCGCAACGCGGCGGGTGGAAACTTTTTGTCATGAATAGACCGCCCCTACGTATCACCCTTGTCAGCGAGACGTTTCCACCCGAGATCAACGGCGTGGCCAATACCCTCGGACGCCTCATCGAAGGGCTGCGCCAACGTGGTCATCAGGTCGAGCTGGTGCGCCCAAGACAGGCCAGCGACACCTCGCAGCGTGAAGGGGATGATCTGCTGCTCTGCCGGGGCTGGCCACTGCCGGGTTACCCAGGCCTGCAATGGGGCGAGATCACCAAGCGCACACTGCTGCGCCGCTGGCGCAAGCACCGCCCGGACGTGCTCTACATCGCCACCGAAGGGCCGCTGGGCCTCAGCGCACTGCGTGCGGCGCGGCAGTTGGGGGTTGCGGTGGTCAGCGGCTTTCATACCAATTTCCAACAATATTCGCGGCAGTACGGCCTGGGCCTGCTGACGCGCCTGCTCACTCATTACCTGCGCTGGTTTCACCGGCGCACCGCCATCACCCTGGTGCCGAGCGCGAGCCAGCGCCTGGAGCTGGAGCGCCGTGGTTTCGAGCGCCTAGCGCTCATGGCCCGCGGCGTCGACGCCTGCCTGTTCAATCCGGCCCGGCGCAGCCAGGCGCTGCGCGAGCGCTGGGGCCTGGGCGCGGACGACATTGCCGTGCTGCACGTGGGGCGGCTGGCCGCAGAGAAGAACCTAGGGCTGCTTGCACCGTGCATGGAGGCCTTGCGCAAGGCTTATCCACAGCGCCGCATGCGCCTGGTCATCGTCGGCGACGGCCCCCAGCGCGAAACGCTCGAACAGCAGTTGCCCGATGCCGTGTTCTGTGGCGCCCAACGGGGCGAGGTATTGGCCGAGCACTATGCCAGCGGTGACTTGTTCCTGTTTCCGAGTCTGACCGAAACCTTCGGCAACGTTGTTCTCGAGGCCCTCGCCTCGGGCTTGGCGGTGGTTGCCTATGACGAAGCAGCGGCCGCCCAGCACATCCGCCACGGGCACAGCGGCGCGTTGGCAATGCCGGGCGACCAGGCGGCGTTCATCGACGCGGCCTGCTGGCTGATGGAAGAGCAGGAAACCTTGCGCACGGTACGTCTGAATGCCCGCCAGCACGCCAGTCGCCAGGGCTGGCCGGCGATCGTCGAGCAGTTCGAAGGGTACCTGGCTAGTGCTTGTCGCCAGGCAGGAATGATGAACACTCAGGCTGTAAAGACAGATCTGGCGATCAAGCGAGGCTCGACCACACCGCGCAGCTGAGCGCTCGTCGGACTCAAAACGGTGGTCCATTCGCGAGTAAACCCGCTCTCACAGGCCTGCGCCGGCCTTCAGGCTGGCAGAGCCCCTGGGGGAGCGGGTTTACCCGCGAATGGACTGCGCAGTAGGGCCGCCGTTGTTTGGCGACTCGCAGGACTGAAGCCCCGAATCAAATAGGACTCAGGCCAGCGCCTTCTCGATCGCCTGGACCACCGTCGGGTCATCCGGTGTGGTACGCGGTGCGAAACGAGCCAGGACCCGGCCATCCTTGCCGACCAGGAATTTTTCGAAGTTCCAGGTGATATCCCCGGGGAATTCAGCCCCCTCACCCGCCAGCAGGCGGTACAGCGAATGACGCTGCGGCCCGTTGACTTCGAGCTTGGCCCCCAACGGGAAGCTCACGCCGTAGTTGAGGCTGCAGAACGCCTGGATTTCCTCCTCGCTGCCCGGCTCTTGCCCGGCGAACTGGTTGCAAGGCAAACCGAGGACGTTGAAGCCTTTGTCCTTGTAATCCTGGTACAGGTTCTCCAGGGCTTTGTATTGCGGTGTCAAACCACACTTGGAGGCGACATTGACCACCAACACCACCTGGCCCTTGAACGGTGCAAGGGGCAGATCCTCGCCGTTCAGCGCCTTCAACGTCAGGTCGTGAAATGCACTCATGATGACTCCCCTCTCAGGTTCCCGGTTGTCGCAGGGGCGAAAGGCGCCCACTAAAAAGGCGCGCGGCCAAACCGTCCACACCTTCCCCAAGGAAGGCAAGTCGGCTTGCCCGAGCGCCTGGCGACTCTCTGAGCTTAGCGCAGAAAATCAGTGGTGATGGCCACCTTCACCGTGGATGTGGCGGTGAGCGATTTCTTCGTCGCTGGCGTCACGCACATTGACCACCTTGACCTTGAAGTTCAGGCGCTGGCCGGCCAGCGGGTGGTTGCCGTCGACAGTGATGTCGTCGCCGTCGATGTCGCGGATGGTGACGATCTGCATCTGGCCGTCCGGTGCCGAAGCGTGGAACTGCATGCCCACTTCCAGTTGATCGACGCCTTCGAACAGGCTGCGGTTGAGGGTGCTGACCAGTTCGGCCAGGTACTCGCCGTAGGCCTCTTCAGGCTCGACGCTGACGTTCAGTTCGTCGCCGGCCTGCTTGCCTTCCAGGGCTTTTTCCAGGCCTGGAATGATGTTGGAGGCACCGTGCAGGTACACCAGCGGAGCACCGCCGGCGGAACTGTCGATGACCTCCCCGGCGTCGTTGGTCAGGGTATAGTCGATGGAGACAGCCTTGTTGGCGGCAATCAGCATGGGGCAAGACCTTTTGCAAAAGAATGTAGAGCGAATAAGTGTAACCAAGGCATCGCCCGATTGCGAACGCCCCTCGGACATTGAGCGCCCCGTCAGTCGGGTGACTGGGTTTCACCAGGACGAAGACGGCCACTGGGTGGTTGAGCTTTCCTGTGGCCATACCCAGCACCTGCGCCACCAACCGCCCTGGCAGGCCAGGCCCTGGGTGCTCGATGCCCAAGAGCGCGAACGGCGCATCGGCCAGGTATTTGCCTGCGGCTGGTGCGCCCAGGGTACCGATAGCGATACCCTTGGCCGTTGATCCCTTGCACCGCTTATTTCGAGAAGCACGCATGCAGACATTTTTCATCGCGCCGACAGATTTTGGTGTCGGCCTGACATCCATCAGCCTCGGCCTGGTCCGCACCCTCGAGCGCGGCGGCCTGAAGGTCGGCTTCTTCAAGCCGATCGCCCAGCACCACCCTGGCGACACAGGCCCGGAGCGCTCCAGCGAACTGGTCGCCCGCACCCACGGCATCCGCCCGCCCACACCCCTGAGCCTGGCCCAGGTCGAGCGCATGCTCGGCGATGGCCAGTTGGACGAGTTGCTCGAGGAAATCATCCGCCTGTACCAGCAGGCGTGCATCGGCAACGACGTGGTGGTGGTCGAGGGCATGGTGCCCACCCGCCATGCCAGCTACGCGGCCCGGGTCAACCTGCACCTGGCCAAGAGCCTGGACGCCGAGGTGATCCTGGTGTCGGCACCGGAAAACGAAGTACTCAGCGAGCTGTCCGGCCGTGTCGAACTGCAGGCCCAGCTGTTCGGTGGTCCGCGCGATCCGAAGGTGCTCGGCGTGGTCCTGAACAAGGTTCGCACCGAAGAGAGCATGGCCGACTTCGCCACCCGCCTGCGCGAACACTCGCCCCTGCTGCGCGGCGATGACTTCCGCCTGCTCGGCTGCATCCCCTACCAGGCCGAGCTCAATGCCCCACGGACCCGCGATGTGGCCGAGCTGCTAGGCGCCCAAGTGCTCAATGCCGGCGACTACGAGCAGCGGCGCATGAACACCATCATCATCTGCGCCCGCACCGTGGCCAACACCGTGCCGCTGCTCAAGCCGGGCACGTTGGTGGTGACGCCGGGTGACCGCGACGACATCATCCTCGCGGTGAGCCTGGCGGCGATCAATGGGGTCCCGCTGGCGGGCCTGCTGCTGACCAGCGACAGCAAGCCGGACCCTCGCATCCTGGAACTGTGCCGCGGCGCCCTGCAGGCCGGCCTGCCGATCCTGTCGGTGAGCACCGGTTCCTACGACACCGCCAATCGCCTCAACTCACTCAACCGCGAAATCCCAGTCGATGATCGCGAACGCGCCGAGTTCATCACCGACTTCGTCGCCAGCCACCTGGATGCCGCCTGGCTGCATCAGCGTTGTGGCACACCACGCGAGTTGCGCCTGTCACCGGCGGTGTTCCGCTACCAGTTGATCCAGCGCGCCCAGCAGGCCAACAAGCGCATCGTCCTGCCCGAAGGCGCCGAGCCGCTGCTGGTGCAGGCCGCCGCCATCTGCCAGGCGCGGGGCATCGCCCGTTGCGTGCTGCTGGCCAAGCCCGAGGACGTCCAGGCGGTCGCCCGCGCCCAGGGCATCACCCTGCCACCGGATCTCGAGGTGCTCGATCCGGAGTTGATCCGCGGCCGCTACGTCCAGCCCATGGTCGAGCTGCGCAAGAGCCGGAATCTCAACGCTCCCATGGCCGAACAGCAACTGGAAGATCCAGTGGTGATCGGCACCATGATGCTGGCGCTCGACGAGGTCGACGGGCTGGTGTCAGGGCTGGTCCATTCGACTGCCAATACCATCCGCCCTGCCCTGCAATTGATCAAGACCGCACCCGGCAGCAGCCTGGTGTCGTCGGTGTTCTTCATGCTCTTCCCCGAGCAGGTGCTGGTCTACGGCGACTGCGTGATGAACCCGCACCCCAGCGCTGCGGAACTGGCCGAGATTGCCAGGCAGAGTGCCGAATCGGCCCAGGCCTTCGGCATTGCCCCACGCGTGGCGATGCTCAGCTACTCCAGCGATTCGGCCGCCAGCGACGAGGAAGTGGAGAAGGTACGTGAGGCCACCCGCCTGGCGCAGCAGGCCGAGCACGATCTGGTGATAGACGGCCCGTTGCAGTACGACGCCGCCGCCAACCCCGAAATCGCTCGTCAGCTGGCTCCGGCAAGCCCTGTGGCCGGGCGGGCGACAGTGTTCGTCTTCCCGGACCTGAACACCGGCAACACCACGCACAAGGCCGTGCAACGCAGCGCCGACTGCGTCAGCCTCGGCCCGATGCTTCAAGGGTTGCGCAAGCCGGTGAACGACCTGCCACGCGGGGCTCAGGTAGACGATATCGTCCACACCATCGCCTTGACCGCGATTCAGGCCAGTACCGTGCGCTGAAATGAACAGGGGCCGCTATGCGGCCCCTGTCATGTGGGTCTGACGCTTACGGGTACTGCTGGACAGTGCCCTGCTGATCGTACTGCTGACCCGGAATCGGCTTGAGGTTGACCTCTACACGACGGTTCTGCGCACGGCCATTGGCGTCGGCGTTGCTGGCGATCGGCTGGTCCGGGCCCATGCCGCGCACGCTGACGCGGGACGGGTCGACGCCCTGGGAAGTCAGATAGCTGCTGACGGCCTGGGCGCGACGCTGGGACAGGTCCATGTTGTGCTGGCGGCTGCCGGTGCTGTCGGTGAAGCCGACCACCTCGATGGTGTTCTGGTTGAACTGCTTGAACGAGTTGGCCAGGTTGTTCAGCGGCGAGTAGAAGCTTGGGGAGATGTTCGCCGAATCGGTGGCGAAGGTGATGTTGCCCGGCATGATCAGCTTGATCTGGTCGCCTTGGCGCTGCACTTCGACACCGGTATTGGCCATCTTGGCGCGCAGCTCGGCTTCCTGTTTGTCGGCATAGTAACCATAGCCAGCAGCGGCGGCGCCCACTGCGGCGGCGCCGATCAGCGCGCCCTTGCCACGGTTGTTGTGATCGATGGCAGCGCCGGCGATGGCACCGGCCAGCGCGCCCAGGCCACCATACTTGGCGGTCTTGCTCATCCCGGTGGAGCCCTGCGCCTGGCCCTGGCTGTCATAGGGGTTCTGGCCGGCACAGCCGGTCATCAGGGCAGCAGCGGTAGCGACGATAATCAGACGACGCATGGTGAACATGGACAAGCTCCTACAGAAATTCGAAAGTGCAAAAGGTCGTGGATGGCCCTATGCCAGCCTTGGACCGAAGCGAGGCGGAATAATTCCGTGAAACCTCACGCCCGCACGAAAGGATTTTCGCGCATTTCGTCGCCAAGACGAGTATCCGGGCCATGGCCGGTCACCACCACCGCTTCCTCGTCCAGGCGATAGAGCCGCTCCTTGATGGAACGGACGATCGCCCGCTGATCCCCACCCCACAAATCGGTGCGACCGATTCCCCGGCGGAACAACGTATCACCTGCGATCAGCAGCTTGGCATCGGCGAACCAGAAGCTCATCGAGCCCGGTGTGTGTCCCGGCGTATGCAAAGCCACACCGCAGCCACAGGCCAGTTCCTCGTCGTCTCCCAACCAGCGGTCCGGTGGCGGCACCGGCGTGTAGGGCACGCCGAACATCTGGCATTGCATCTGAAGGTTGTCCCACAAAGGCTGGTCGTCCTTGTGCAGATGCAAGGTCGCGCCAGTCAGTTCCTTGAGTTTGCCCGAGGCGAGGAAGTGATCGAAGTGGGCATGGGTGTGGATGATGCTCACCAATGTCAGGCCATGGGCCTGCAGGCGGGCGAGAATCTTTTCCGGATCGCCCCCCGGGTCGACCACGATTGCCTTCTTGCTGATCGGATCGCCGATCAGAGTGCAGTTGCACTGCAACGGGCCGACGGGGAAGGTTTCCCGAATGAGGCTGGGAGATTGGGGATTCATGTGCGTTTGGTCCTGCTTGCGTTCAGGCAGAAACCATACAAGAAAAACCCCTGGCTCCCCATACCAATAACAGAGAACTGAAGAGCAACTGTCTCGCTTCGTGGCGCCTTCTTCGCGGGTAAACCCGCTATCTGGCCCGCGTTGCCCCTTGCGGGGGTGGGTTTACCCGCGAACGAGGCTTATACAAAACGTGTTCGATACAGCATCAAGGCAAATACAACCGGAACAACCCGCCCCCCAGCACCCCGCCGTTGCTGATCTCGATCCGCCCGCGCACGCCATTGCGCTCGTGCAGGGCGGCGATGCGGGCGGCGAAATACAGACCAAGGCCTGTGCTGCCGGTGCTCGAGTCGATGCCTTGGACGTAGTCCTGCTGGCGTTCGAGCATGCGCTGTGGATAACCGGGGCCATCGTCGTTGACGCTGATCACCAGTTGCTCTCCCACGTCTTCGATGCTGATCTGCAAGGCGTGACCGGCATGGCGAATGGCGTTGGTGAGGACGTTGCCCACCACCGAAGCGACCAGCTCGCGGTCAAAGAAACCCAGCGGGCTTTCGGTCTCCAGGCGCCAGGTGGCGAGAATGTCGCGATGCTCCAGCACCTCCTGCTGGGCGGCGAGCTGGGCTTCGATGAAGTCGTCCAGTTCGTGGTAGTCCGGGCAGATCGGCAACTGGTTGATATCCAGCTTGTACAGGCCCAGCAACTGCACCAGCATGCCGTTGAGGTGGCGAAACTCATGCTCCATCACGCCTTGCTCGCTGCCGCCGTGCAGCACTTCGGGCAGCCGCGCCAGCCATTGGTCGTGGGCCTGGATCAGCGCCGACAGCGAGTTTTTCATGTCATGCACGGTAGACGCGATCACCGTGGAGAAATCCAGCCCCTGCTCGTCTCGATTCATGCGCCGAATACCCGGATATGCAGTTTGCGGTAGCGATCGTAGCGGTTGTCACTGGCCGGAATGCCGGCGACGCTCTGCAGGCAGTTGCGGCACTCCTGCATCAGTGCAGGCGCCGGGTTTTCGCCACCGATACGCAGCAGCGCCTGGGCGGTATTCAGTGCAATGCTGATGTTCTTGGGCTGCAACGCCAGCGCCCGGCGGAACATCTCCAGCGCCTCGTTGAGCTGGCCGCCCTGGTAGCTGCGCACGCCTTGGCGGTTGAGGTCCACCGCCTCGGTGACAGCACCGAGCACGCTAGGGTCGTCGGTGAGCTTGGCCACGCTCTGCATGACCTTGGGGTCGTCGCCGTAGGTTTCCACACAGCCCTTGAGGATGCTGGTGCCGGCCGAAGCCTGGCCGAGTTGCTGCAACTGCTTGGCCACGGTCAGGGCCGCTTCGACCGAGAAGAACTGGTCCATCTTCTCCAGGCGCTGCATGGCCTGCTCGGTGAGTTTGCCCGCCGTTTCCTCGTCACCGGCCTGTTGCAGACTGGCGGCTTTCATCAGTCGGGCACGCACCTGCAGGCCCTGATCCTCGACGTTTTCCTTGGCCACTTCGCTGAGCACCGTGTTGATCTCGACGCGAGTGCGGGCATCCAGGCCATTGCCGGCGTTCTTGCTCATCAGCGCCTGGGCCAGGCCCAAGTTACTCTCCGGGCTTTTATAACGAGAACTCTGGCCTTGGTTGACGGCGTGACGATAGGCCTTGGAAGCGCTCTCGAAGTCTTCGTTGTCCAGCGCCAGCTTACCCAGCGCCGCCTGCCGGCGTACCGCCAGGGGCGACAGGCGCACGGCTTCTTCGAGCATGTGCTGGGCCCGCTTGGTCTCGCCCTGGGCGACCAGCACTTCAGCCATGCCATCGTACAACCCCGGCATGATCGGGAACGCCTTGAGCGCCTGCTCATAGACACCCTGGGCCTGGGCATGCTGGCCACGCTTGTGCAGCAGGCTGCCAAGGGACGCATAGACCCACGGCTGGGGGCGACTGGCAAGGATGCTGGTGAGGAATTTTTCCAGCTCTTCGAAGCGGTTCAGGTCGCGCAGCGCATCAGCGCGATAGCGCAGGCACAGCGGGGCGAAGCGTGGGTCCTTCTTGCACAGCTCGGTGCAGGCCGCCAGCACTTCGGCAGGGCGTGCACGGTCCAGGGCCTGGAGAATCGGCTTGAGCAGGGTCTTGCGCTGAACGAGTTTTTCCAAGCGCTGGGCCAGACCCACCCGGTTGAACGGTTTGGTCAGATAGGCATCGGGCTCATGTTCGAGTGCGCTCAGGACGATGGACTGGCTGCTCTCGGCGGTGACCATGATGAACACGCATTCATGGCTGATCAGCTTGTCCAGCAGCAGGTCTTCGAGCACCTGCTGACCGTTTTTCTTGCCGTCGCCCAGGTGGAAATCCTGGAGGACGAAGTCGTAGCGCTTCTGCGCGCACATGCGCAAGGCTTGCTCGCCGCTGTCGGCGGTATCCACATCGCGCACCCCCAGCTCACGGAGCATGGAGCGGGTCGAGGTGCGAAAGTCGGTGAAGTCGTCGACGATCAGGAAGCTTTTTTGCCCGTACTGCAGCATCAACACGACCCTGTATTGGCAAGAGTTGGAGAATGGTCCGTGGCGATGCGTACCGCCGAACAGGCTATCGGCAGCGAGTCAGGAAAGATGAGCCCGCGATGGCCGCCCAGAAATAATGGCCATGAGCCATTATCCGACCCGATCCACGATCAGGCAAGCAGCCCCAGGCTCTTGGCCTTGGCCACGGCCTGTGTGCGACGCTCAACGCCAAGCTTGGCGTTGATGTGACTGGCGTGGGTCTTGACGGTATGCAGGGAGATGAACAGCCGCTCGCTGATCTGTTGGTTCGAGCAGCCTTGGGCGATCAATTCGAGCACCGCCAACTCGCGTCCGCTGAGCGCCTCGATGTTTTCCGCGACCGCTGCGGGGCGCGGCAGGCGGGCGAGCAATTCGGCCTGGACTTGACAGGCCGGGCGTGTGGCCAGTTGCTCACGCAGCCAGTGGGGCTGCTGCTCGAGCAGTCGCTGGAACGGTTGCAACACGCCGCCCCGGGCGGCCTCGAGGGCTTGAGGCAGCAAGGCCGCCGCCTCCTGCTCCTGCCCCTCGGCCAGTAACAGCGACATCCATTGGCACAGGGCGTTGACGACCAGCATCATGCCGCCACTGGCCTGACCACGCTCCACCAGTGCACGCAGACGCTCCGCCGCCTCCTGAGGCCGCGCCAGCACGGGCTCGAGCAGCGACTGCTGCAACTCGATGTGCAGCGCCAGCAACGGGTGGAATTCCGGCGCCGCCGCCGGTCGTTCGCCGCCGTAGGTCTGGCCCAGGCGCAACAGCCAGGAGCCGGCCAGGTCGGTACGCCCCTGGGCCAGCCACAGCTCGCATTTCACCAAAGTGATCATGGCCAGGTAGAAGATCGGCGGCACATCCCAGATGTGCATCAACCGCTCGGCCTCGGCCAGTTCGGCGAAGGCCTCGGCGAACCGGCCCTCCCGACCGTCGAGCGAGGCGATCACACAATGGCCGATCAGCACGCTGATATCGCGGCAAGCCCGCGCCTCGCTGAGCCCGGCACGAAGCCGCGCGCGGCCTTGGGCGGGCTGCAGGCGCGAGACCAGCAGATACCCCTCATACAAGGTCAGCCGGGCGCGTACGGCATACAGGCGTTGCGCCGACAACCCTTGCAGACGCTGCAGGCCTTGATGCACTTCATCCAGGGCACGCAGCACCTCACCGCGGGCGTGCAGCACGCGCGCCCGATCGTAATGGGCCAGGGCCTCGAACAACGGATTGCCGACGCGCTGCGCCAACTCCAAGGCTTCTCGGTTCCAACCTCGGGCCCGCCAGAAATCGCCATCGGCGATCGCCAGGTTGGATAGCGTCGATAGGCACACCAGACGCTGGCCATAGCGTTTGTAAGGCAGGCTGCGCAGTGCCTCGCCACAGTAGGCCAGGGTGCGCTGACGGTCCCCACGCCCCCGGGCGATCACCCCGCTCAATGCCAGCCACTGGGCGAGCATGGATTTCTGCGCAGTGGCCGAAGGGGCCGGCAGGAAACGGCTCAAGTGCGCCGCCAGCTCTTCGGCCGCATCAAGCTGGCACGCCAGGCCCAAGGCCCAGCTATACAGCACGATCAGACGCGGGGTGCTGATCAGCAGGCTATCGGGCAGGTCCATCTTCCAGCGCAGCAGCATGCCGACGTTCTGCTCGGCCAGCAGTTGCTCTTCAGACAGGCTCTGCACCAGGTCGGCGGCTACGTCCAGATGCCCCGCGCGCAAGGCCTGTTCCACGGCCTCGTCGAGCAAGCCTTGGGCCTGGAACCAGCGGCACGCCCGCAGGTGCAGGGCGCCTAACGGCTGGCTGGATTGACGGCTGCGCAACAGATCGGAGAACAGATGGTGATAACGGAACCAGCGGCCATGTTCGTCCAACGGCACCAGAAACACCTGGTGGGCCTGCAGGTATTTCAGGATGCCGGCGCTGTCCTCGCGTTCGCGCAATGCATCGCACAGCTCAGCGCAGAAGCGCTCCTGGCAGGCGGTGTCATAGAGAAACGCCTGCACATGGGCCGGCAGGATCTCGATGACCTCTTCGAGCAAGTAGTCGCGAATCAGCCCTTCGCCGCCGTGCAAGGCCTGGGGCAAGGCGTTGTCCTCGCCGGACTCGCTGGCCGCCAGTTGCCAGAAACGCAGCCCGGCAACCCAACCGTCGCTGCGCTGGATCAAGTTGTCCAGCGCCTGCCCGCGCAGCCCTGTGGGTTGGCGGCCGATCACTGCCAAGGCTTCGTCGGGCGTCAGGCGCAGGTCCTGCTCATTGAGCTCGACCAATTGGCGCGACAGCCGCAACCGCGCCAGGTGCCAGTCAGGTCGCTGGCGGCTGGTGACCAGCAAGACCAGGCCGGTGGGCAAATGGTTGAGGAAGAACTGCAGGCAACGGTCCAGCACGGGCCCCTGGGCCAGGTGATAGTCGTCCAGCACCAACAGCAAAGGAGAGTCCGCCTGCAGGTAGAGCGCGAGCTCGTCGAGCAGGCCATCGAGCCACTGTTCGAAGGCGAACGGTTGGTGGCGCTGACGCATTTTCAGCAGCCCCATGGCCTGGCCCCCCAGGGCCGGACAGAACTGCTGGAGGCCTTCGAGCAGGCGTTCAAGGAAGCGGCCGGGGTCGGCATCGCGCTGGCTGAGGCCAAGCCACAGGCTGCGCCAGTGAACAGGTAAGGCCTGACAGAACTCGATAGCCAGGGAGCTTTTGCCGAAGCCCGCCGGTGCGTTGACCAGCAACAGACGCCCATCGAGGCCCAACTGCAGGCGCTGGCACAGCCGCGACCTGGGCACATGGCCATCAGGCAGGGGCGGCCGGAAGAAACGCCCGTCCAACAGGCCGAAGGCCTGACTGGCAAATCCATGCATACGGGACAGGTCTGTCATGGCCGGCTCGTTCTGGGTGGAGGACTACGGCGGGTATGGATTGTTGCGAGACTAGCCGGTAACGCCGCTCATTTGAAGATGATGGCTGCGGCTGGCAAGAAAAAGACTACAACAAAAAGAAACAAGGCCGATGGCGGGAATGAGCAGGCATTGGATGCGTGAATGGCAGGCAGGGTGTGTAAACCTCTGGGGCTGCTTTGGCAGCCCCAGTGGCTTCAGGCGAAATCAGACCTCAACGCACGCCGTCCTGGCGCAGCGCCGCCGGTTGGAAGTCGCTCTTGCTGGCACTGAAACCGAAGTCGTAGGCGCGTTTTTCCTCGTTCTTCATGCCCAGCGCCAGGTAACGGCCCGATTGCAGGTCGTAGATGGTCTCCAGGGTGTACCACGGCACTTGCACGTTGTAGTAGTCCTGGGCATGAGCCTCCGATACACGCCACAGCTGGCCACGGCCGTCGTACTGGTCGATCACCGCGGCCTGCCAGGTGTCCTCGTCGATGTAGAAGTCACGCTTGGCGTAGATGTGCCGCTGGCCAGGCTTCAAGGTCGCGACCACATGCCACACACGGCGCAGCTCGTAGCGGGCCAGGTCCTGGTTGATGTGCCCCGGCTTGAGGATGTCGGCGTACTTGAGGGTGGGCGAGTCGAGCTTGTAGCTGTTGGAGGCGATGTACAGCTCCTTCTTGCCTTCGAGCTTCCAGTCGTAGCGGTCCGGTGCACCGTTGTACATGTCCAGGTTGTCGGAGGTGCGCAGCCCGTCCGCGGCGGTGCCCGGCCCATCGTAGGACACCTGTGGAGCCTGGCGCACACGACGCTGGCCAGCGTTGTAGATCCAGGCCTTGCGCGGCTCCTTGACCTGGTCGAGGGTCTCGTGAACCAGCAGCACGGTGCCCGCCAGACGCGCCGGGGCGGTGACCTTCTGCTTGAAGTAGAACAGGATGTTGCCTGGGTTGTTCGGGTCGTAGTCCTTCATGCGGTCACGGAAGACGAACTGGTCCTGGAAGTACACCAGGCTGTAGGAGCCGTTCTGCTGGGGCGTGGCCTGGGTGACCAGGCGGGTCACGCTACCGCCACGGTAGCGAGTGATGTGGTTCCAGATCACCTCCAGACCGCTTTTGGGGATCGGGAACGGAATGGCGGTGCGGAAGTTGTTCAGGCCGTTGCCGCCTTCGACCAGCGTGGTTTTGGTGGCGTTTTCCTTGATGGCGGCGAACACTTCATCGGGCACGGTCGCGCCGCGGTGGGTCTTGTACACCGGGATCTTGTACGTGTCCGGGTAGCGCTTGAACATCGCCACCTGGCCTGGTGACAGCTTGTCCTTGTACTGGTCGACGTTTTGCGCGGTGATGGTGTAGAGCGGCTTGTCGCTGGCATAGGGGTCGGACAAAAAGCCCTTGGCGTCAGCGCTGCCTGCAGTCTTGGACAGCGGTTCCCACGGGCCGATGGAGCCATCGGCATTGCCGGCCTTCTCTGCCCCCATTGGGGTCAGGCTGGCGCCCAGCTTGGCAGCCTCGTCGGCGGACACCGCGGCCATTACGCTGGTGGCCAGCAGGGACAGCCCCAGTACACCGGCTTTGAGCAGACTTCTGGTCTTGTTCATTGTTGTCGTCCTGGATCAGTGTGCTTAGAAGTTCACGCCAAAGCTCAGCGCCACGAAGTCGCGATCGTCCACGGTGCTGTACTTGCCATCGAAGAAGTTGGTGTACGAAAGGCTCGCCGTGTAGGTGTTCTGGTATTCGGCGTCCAGGCCCAGGCTGATGGCCTTGCGGCCTTCCTCGAAGTTGGCGCCAGGGCCTGGCGAATAACCCGAGACGTCATGGGACCAGGCCACGTTCGGCCGCAGGTTCACCCCGGCGAAGACATCGTTGTAGTCCCAGATGGCGCGGGCGCGGTAACCCCAGGAGGTCGTGGTGGTAAAGCCATCGTTCTCGCAGTTGCGGCTGATGTTGGCGGTGGAGCTGTTCAGGCCAGAGCCCCCGATGGTGCTGCCGTTGAGCGCTTCGCAGGTACCGTTGGGCAGATTGCCTGGGCCAAAGACCGGGTCGCGACCGTACCGCGCTTTGCTCGAGCTCTCGAGCCCGCCTACGTGGGTGACGCCCACTTCTCCCACCACGGTGAGGCGGCTGGCACCCATGACCTGATCGAAGAAGTGGGTCAAGGTGGTCTGGAACTGGGTGATTTCCTTTCGGGTGTACCCGTGCAGGTCCTCGCCCGGCACGCCGGTGAGCACCGAGGCATCGGCGTAAGGGCCGCCCAGCGGACGCACGGCCGAGAAGAGGATGTCGGTGGTGTTCAACTGCACCGGAGCGTTGGGGCGGTAGCTCAGCTCGCCACTCCAAGCAGTGCCGGTGGGCAGCGTGGTGGAGAAGCTCAGGCCATACAGTCGGATATCCTCAGGGTATTCGACGAAGTATTTCGAGTTACCCGCGACGATGATCGGCGCCAGTCGACCGAAGTTGCCCGCTGCGGCATAGACCGACGCAGGTGCGCCAGTTGCGCTGAAGATCGGCGCACGGCTGTGGTAGTTCATGAAATACGCGCCGAACTCGGTATCCAGCGGCTCGAACATGTAGCGCATGGCCACGCCGAACTGGCCACTGTCGCGTGCATCGCGGTCCGGCCCACGGGCGACCTTCACGCCCTCCTGGTTGATATCCACCCCTTGGCTGGCCAGAAGGCCCAGCACCGGAGCCGGCAGGGAGCGGCTGCTGTTGAGCACGCGCAGGTTGTCGCTACAGCCATCGGCGATGATGTCGGCCTGGGAGAAGAAGGTGCCGCAGTTGTCGACGACCGTCTGGTCCCATTCGATCTGGTAGAAGGCTTCGGCCGACAGGTTGTCGGTCAGGCTTTGGGAGATATAGAACATGTTGACCGGGATCAGGCCTTCCTTGATCTCGGCGCCAGGGCGGCGGAAGGCAGACACGTCGATCGGGTTGATCGCGTTGATGCCGCCACCGATGAAGGTGCTCTCACCCCAGCTGACCACCTGCTTGCCCAGGCGTACGGAGCCTGGCAGATCGCCGATGGAGTAGTTGTGGTAGACGAAGGCGTCGAGCAGCTCGGCGCCCGAGGACTTGGCGCCTTCCTTGCGATTGGAGTCGCTGATGTCCTTGAACTGGCGGTGCTCGTCCTTGAGTTCGAAGTCATACCAATACTTGCCCCGGACGAACACGCCGGTGTCGCCGTACTTCAATTCCAGGTCATGGATGCCCTTGAAAATCTTCGAAAAGGTCTCGCCCTTCTTGAAGTTCAGGTGGCCATCATCGGAGGTCTGGGACAAGCCCTTTCCACCGTTGTTGACCCCGATCAGGTTCTGGTTCGGATTGGCCGTTGACCAGCTGGCCCCGATGGAGAGCGACGAATCGAACTGGCCTTCGATTTCCCCGATGTTGAAGCTGACACCGAATGCGGGACTTGCGAGCGTGGAAGCGAGGCTGACGGCCAAGGGCAACTTCGCCCGGCGCCAGAACAGGTTTGCAGATGTCATCGACGCTACTCCATGTACTTTATTGTTATGGCAGTGAGTCCTTTCAGAAACGGCCCGTGCGACCGGTGTGCAGGCTTGCGCCCGCGGCGCTGCGACTTGCGCGCAGTGCCTTGCCCCATTCCTGAAAATCACCTGGCCCCGACTATAGCCAGCAGGTCCGGGTGCTTGATCCCTCTAAAGTGTGATTTGTGTTTCCTGGGCCGACGATGGCTTTCAGGACGCGCGCAAGCATGGCGCAATTTCAGCGTTTTACAAGCGCCAGCCGCTCTGGCCTGCGGGTCGCGCGCAGACGAGCGCGACCCGCAGGGAGGTTACAAGGTCGACAGAAACGCGCTGTTACTGGCCTGCCACTGGACGATGTCCTGGCGGATACGCTTCTTGTCGAGCTTGCCGACACTGGTCTTGGGAACTTCAGTAACAATCGCGATCTGGCTAGGGATCGCCCACTTGTTGATGTGCCCCTGCTCGACGAACGGCTTGAGGTGATCCTTGAGCGCCCGGGCATCGATGGCCTGCCCTTCGCGGACCACCAGCAAGGCGAATGGCCGCTCGCCCCATTGCGGGTCGGCCACACCGACCACCGCCACTTCGCGCACCGCCGGGTGGCGACTGATCAGGTCCTCGAGGTCGAGGGAGGAGATCCACTCGCCACCGGTCTTGATCACGTCCTTGATGCGGTCACGGATGTCGATGTAGCCCATGCCGTCGAGGGTGGCGACATCGCCGGTATGCAGCCAGCCGCCCGCCCACAGCTCCTCGCTCTTTTCGGATTCCTTGAAGTACCC
Source organism: Pseudomonas guariconensis (assembly GCF_900102675.1). GTDB lineage: Bacteria > Pseudomonadota > Gammaproteobacteria > Pseudomonadales > Pseudomonadaceae > Aquipseudomonas > Aquipseudomonas guariconensis. The sequence goes on along the minus strand of NZ_FMYX01000007.1, from coordinate 155,111 downwards.
CTGGGTCAGCCAGGGTGCGCGCAAGACCAGTTCGCCCTGGGTCTCACCATCGGCTGGGAGGAAGTTGCCGTTACCATCGACGATCGCCGCCTCCACCAACGGTACCGGCACACCCGCCTTGATGCGGTAGGAAATACGCTCGTCCTCGCTGCCGGCCTGCAATTCGTCGTTGAGGTGGGCGCAGGAAATCAGCGGGCAGGTTTCCGACATTCCGTAGGCTGCGGTCAGCTGGATGCCCCGCGCCAGGGCCGCCTCATAGAGCGCCCTATTGAGCGCGCTGCCGCCGATGATGATCTTCCAGCCGCCAAAATCCTCGCCTTGGGCAGACGGGCAATTGAGCAGCATTTGCAGGATGGTCGGCACGCAATGGGAGAAGGTGACCTTTTCCTCGCGCCACAGCTTCACCAGCATTTCCGGCTCGTAGCGCCCCGGATAGACCTGCTTCATGCCGAGCATGGTGGCCGCATAGGGAATGCCCCAGGCATGCACGTGGAACATCGGGGTGATAGGCATGTACACATCGTTGCTGCCCAGCAGGCGCACGCTGTCGATACTACCGGTGACCGACGCCTCGGCCAGGGTGTGCAGCACCAACTGGCGATGCGTGAAATACACCCCCTTGGGGTTGCCGGTGGTGCCAGTGGTGTAGAAGGTGGTGGCCACCGAGTTTTCGTCGAAATCGGGAAAGTCATAGTGTGGACTGGCCGCGGCGAGCAGTTGCTCGTACTCGCCGACCAGACTGGGCAGATCGGCCTGTTTGTCTGGCCCATCGGTCAGCAGGATGGTTTTATCTACCGTGGTCAACTGGCCGGCGATGGCTTGGTAAAGACCGGCGAAGTCGCTGTTGACCAGCACCACGCGATCCTCGGCGTGGTTCATGGTGTAGAGAATCTGCTCCGGCGACAGGCGCACGTTGATCGTGTGCACCACCGCGCCAATCATCGGGATGGCGAACATGCACTCCAGGTATCGATGGCTGTCCCAATCCATCACCGCCACGGTATCACCGGCCTTGACCCCAGCCTCGGTCAACACGTTGGCCAGACGCGCGATGCGCTCGACCAGTTGCGGATAGGTCAGGCGCAACTGGTCGCGGTAGACGATCTCTCGGGTCTTTTCGTAGCGGCTGCCCGACATCAGCAGACGCTTGATCAACAGCGGGAAGGTATAGGCGCCCTCGGCGGGCTTGATGATACGCGTCTGCAACATAGGGATCCCTTATCTGCAATGCTGGCCGGAGAAGTCTGATGTCTACTCTAGAACGGTGACACTTTGGTCAAATCAGCCGAAGGAATGATTCGAAGGGATAAAGGTATGAGTGGCCTCGCCCCACACGCTTGACACTTTGCCAACCCGCCTTCAGCTTGATCGGCTGCGCTGTCGCGCAACGGCTGACCTGATCTGTCACCGCCCGAACCCCAGCCCGGAGCCCCTCATGCCTAGCCCGCGTCGCGCCGTCTTCCTCGATCACCAGTCCCTTGACCTGGGCGACCTCGATCTCGCGCCCTTGCAACGCCCCTTCGACAGCCTGCAGCTGTTCGCCTCTACCCAGCCGGAACAGGTCGCCGAGCGCCTGCAAGGTGCCACAGCGGTGATCAGCAACAAAGTAATGATCGACGCCGCGGCCATGGCGGCCAATCCACAGCTCAAGCTGATTCTGGTTGCCGCCACCGGCACCAACAATGTCGACTTGGCCGCCGCCCGTGCCCAGGGCATCACCGTGTGCAACTGCCAGGGTTATGGCACCCCATCGGTCGCCCAGCACACTCTGGCCTTGTTGCTGGCCTTGGCCACGCGCCTGTGCGACTACCACCAGGCGGTCAGCGAGGGCCGCTGGGCCACGGCCAGCCAGTTTTGCCTGCTGGACTTCCCGATCGTCGAACTGGAAGGCAAGACCCTCGGCCTGCTAGGTCACGGCGAGCTCGGCGGCGCGGTGGCGCGGCTGGCCGAGGCGTTCGGCATGCGCGTGCTCAGCGGGCAGATCCCCGGTCGCCCAGCCCGCGCTGAACGTTTGCCACTGGACGAACTGCTGCCTCAGGTCGATGCGCTGACCCTGCACTGCCCGCTCAACGAGCACACCCGGCACATGATCGGCGCGCGCGAACTGGCGCAGCTCAAACCCGGCGCCCTGGTGGTCAATACCGCTCGAGGCGGCCTCATCGATGAACAGGCGCTGGCCGACGCCCTGCGCAGCGGCCACCTCGGCGGCGCAGCCACTGACGTGCTGAGCGTCGAACCCCCGGTCGATGGCAACCCCTTGCTGGCCCCGGACATCCCGCGTCTGATCGTCACCCCGCACAGCGCCTGGGGCGCGGTGGAGTCGCGCCAGCGCATCGTCGGCCAGTTGAGCGAGAACGCCCAGGCCTTCTTCGCCGGCCAGCCACGGCGAGTGGTCAGCTGAATCGGCAAGGGGCTCTGGTACACTGCGCGCTTTTTCAGGAGACGTCGTCCATGGACCCGCGCAGTGAAGTGTTGCTTCGCCAGGCCGAACTGTTCCAAGGCCCGCTGTTGCTCGCCGGGCTGCCCGCCGACGACCTGCTCGGCCAACTGCCGCAGGCTAGCGGCTGGTCCTGGCACGCCGGGGACCAGGCCCTGCTCGACAGCCGTTTCAGCGACCGCAGCCACTATGGCGTGCACGTGCCCGAAGTGGCCTTCGAGGCCGCCGTACTGTTTCTGCCCAAGTCGCGGGAGCTTGCTGCCTATCTGCTCAATGCCCTGGCGTCCCGCCTGGCAGGCCGTGAGTTGTATCTGGTAGGCGAGAAGCGCGGGGGCATCGAGGGCGCTGCCAAGCAGCTGCAAGCTTTCGGCAAGCCGCGCAAGCTCGACAGCGCGCGTCACTGCCAGCTGTGGCAAGTGACGGTGGACCATGCTCCGCAGGCCAAACCCCTGGAGAGCCTGGCCGAACGTTTCGAGCTGCCCCTGGAAGACGGCCCGCTGCAGGTCGTGAGCCTGCCCGGCGTGTTCAGCCATGGCCGTCTGGATCGCGGCACTGCCCTGCTGCTCCAACACCTGGACAACCTGCCGGCCGGTCACGTGCTGGACTTCGGCTGCGGTGCCGGCGTACTGGGCGCGACCATCAAACGCCGTTATCCACAGAGCCGCGTCACCCTGCTCGATGTGGATGCCTTCGCCGTGGCGAGCAGTCGGCTGACCTTGGCGGCCAATGGTCTGGAAGGCGACGTGATCAGTGGCGACGGCATCGATGCCGCGCCTACCGGGCTGAACGTGATCCTGAGCAACCCGCCCTTTCATACCGGTGTGCATACCAACTACCAGGCATCGGAGAACCTGCTGAAAAAGTCAGGTCTTCATCTGCAAAAAGGTGGGGAAATGCGTCTGGTCGCCAATAGCTTCCTGCGCTATCAACCGCTGATCGAAGGCGCCCTGGGCAATTGCCGGGTCTGCGCCGAGGCGGACGGCTTTCGTATCTACCAGGCCACACGCGGCTGAAAACAGGGCTTGCCGAAACGCATTCACCTAGGCAGAATCCGCACCGTCCTAGGGGAGTAGTCTCCCGCGAGCGCCCTGCTCGCCCGGCACGCGTCAACACACTTGGCCCACAGGCCATGGCGCGTGCGACCCGCGGTCTGCGCAGACAGATCCAGGGTTTGACAAGACCTATGACACGCACACCTTACCCGGGGCGGGGAGGTCGTACGTGTCATAGCCGTGTCGACCCGCCCCCGTAGGAAACCTGATGCTGGAATCCCTGCTCGTCCCCACCGCAATCGTCGCCCTCGCTGAAATCGGCGACAAGACGCAATTGCTCGCCCTCATTCTCGCCGCGCGTTTTCGCAAGCCTTGGCCGATCATCGCCGGCATCATCGCAGCCACCCTCGCCAACCATGCCGCCGCCGGTGCCGTGGGCGCCTGGGTCAGCAGTTTCTTCAGCGAGACGGTATTGCACTGGATCCTCGCCGCGAGCTTCGCTGCAACAGCCCTGTGGACATTGGTTCCAGACAAGATGGACGATGACGAAAACAGCGCCGCACGCCGCTTCGGCCCCTTCGTCACCACGCTGATCGCATTTTTCCTGGCTGAAATCGGCGACAAGACCCAGGTCGCCACGGTCATGCTGGCGGCCCAGTATCCTCACCTGATCATGGTCATCCTCGGGACCACCCTGGGCATGCTGATTGCCAACGTGCCGGTTGTGCTGGCGGGCAACTTCGCCGCCGAGAAGCTGCCACTGACACTGATTCGACGCCTGGCAGCGGCTGCATTCTTCGTACTGGCCATCGTCGCCGTGTACTCGGCCATGAAAGCCAGCGGCTGGGTGGGCTAAAAGCTGCAAGCTGCAAGAGAAGCGAGTCACGCCGTCCTTACAGCTTGAAGCTTGCAGCTTACTTCTTGGCAGCCTGGTAGAGCGGCATCACCTTCGGAATCGCCGCCTGCAGCGAGGCAATACGGCTGCTTGAGGCCGGGTGGGTGCTCATGAACTCAGGCGGCGCGCCTTCGGAGGCCTTGCTCATCTTGTTCCATAAGGTGATCGCGGCATTCGGGTCGTAACCGGCACGCGCCGCCAGCTCCAGGCCGATCAAGTCGGCCTCGTTCTCGTTGGCGCGGCTGTTGGGCAGGGTCATGGCGTAGTTCACCACGGTGTCCGCCAGGGCCATGCCGCCCTGACCCAGGCCGAACAGAGCACCGGCGCCTTGGCGCGCCATTTCCACCCCATAGGCCTTGGACATGGCTTCGCGGCCATGCTCGCGCAGGGCATGGGCGATTTCATGACCCAGTACAGCAGCAATCTCAGCGTCGGTGAGCTGCAGCTTGTCCATCAGGCCGGTATAAAAAATGATCTTTCCGCCCGGGCCACAGTTGGCGTTGAGCTCGTCGCTGTCGATCAGGTTGACCTCCCAGTTCCACTGCGCGGCGTCCGGCCGGAACTTGGGCGCCTGGGCGATCAGGCGGCTGGCGATGGCCTGGATACGCTTGGCCTTGGCGCTGCTCTTGTCCAGCTCACCCTTGCTCGAGGCCTCGCTGAGCGTCTGTTGATACGACTGGGCATACATCTGGTTGACCTGGTCGGTCGAGAGCATGCTGAACATGTACTGCTGGCGATCGACGCCCACGGCACCACCGCTGGTGGTATTCACTGCCTGGCAACCAGACAGCAGGATACTGGCGCCGATCAGGCTGGCAACGAATGAACTACGCATGAAAGCACTCCGTTTTTACATGCCGCGTATCCTAGGCCGAGTCGCCTGGCCTCGCCAGAGCCGCAGGTAAGATTTCTCATCACCCCCTCATGCTTTCGCCAGGCCCCGCCGATAACCCGGGAAACAATCATTCTCGAACGCGGTGCCCCATGAAGTTCAAGTCGATTCAGTTTTCCGTGGCTGCCCTGGCGGGCGCCATCGTTTTGAGCATTGTCGCGGCCCTGGTGCTGTACGCCGTGTACTCCGGCGAACGCACTCAGTCGCTGGTGCAGGAACGCACCCGTCAACAGTTTGAAAACGTGATCGAGCAACGCCTGGGGGCCCTGGCCCGTACGCAAGTCAGCGAGATCCAGCGCGGGCTGGAAGCGCCGCTGCTGATTGCCCGCAGCCTGGCCACCAGCAATGCCATGATCGGCATGCAAGGCACCGACGGCCAACCGCTGATGCGCGTCGACCGCCAATCCCTGGTCAACCAACTCAAGCGCACCGTCGAGGTCAACCCGACCGTGCTCGGCGCCTACCTGGGTTGGGAGCCCAATGCCCTGGACCATGACGATGCCCGCTATGTCGGCAGCAACATGGTTGGCGTCGATAGCGCCACGGGACGTTTCCTGCCGTGGTGGTTCCGTAATGGTGACGGCAGCCTCGGCCAGGACAAGCTGATCGATGTGAACGACCATACCGTGCTGGCCACAGGCGTACGCGCCAGTGAGTACTACCTGTGCCCGAAAGAGTCGAAGAAGCCCTGTGTGATCGATCCGGCGCCCTACAAGGTGGGCGACAAGACCGTCATGCTCGCCTCGTTCGTCGCACCGATCATGATCGATGGCCAGTTCCAGGGCATGGCCGGTGCCGACCTGTCGGTAGACTTCATCCAGGACTTGCTCAACAACGCCGACCGTCAGCTATACGACGGCGCCGGCGAACTGGCCCTGGTCTCGAGCAACGGCCGCCTGGTGGCCTATACCCGTGACCCGTCGAAGTTCGGCGAAAAAGCCAGTGATGTGCTGGATGCCGAGGAGTCGGGCACGCTTACGTCCCTGACTGGCGAAAACCTCCACTATGAGCTCGACGAAACCAAGGACCGCATCGAACTCTACTTGCCCTTCCGCGTCGCCAGCACCGACGCCCGCTGGACGCTGCTGCTCGAACTGCCGCTGAGCACAGTGATGGCCGACGTCAACCAACTGCAGAAAGACCTCGCCGCACAACGGCGCACCGACATCACCGGCATGACCCTGATGGGTCTGGGTATCGCCGCCATCGGCTTGTTGGTGATCTGGCTGCTGGCCCACGGTATCGCCCGCCCCCTGCGTCAGATGGTGGCCATGCTCGACGACATCGCCCAGGGCGAAGGCGACCTTACCCGCCGCCTGCACAGCGACCGTGCCGACGAACTGGGCGCGATCGCCAAGGGCTTCAACACCTTCCTGGCCAAGTTGCAGGCGATGATCACCCAGGTGGTGGGCTCGGTGCAGAAAGTCAGCGACTCCTCGGAGCACACTGCCGATATCGCCATTCGCACCAACCAAGGCGTGCACAAGCAGATGGCCGAGATCGATCAGGTGGCCACTGCCGTGCAGGAAATGACTGCCACTGCCCAGGATGTGGCGCGCAATGCGACCCACGCCGCCCAGGCCGCGAACAACGCCGACCAGGCGGCCAACCAGGGCTTGCAGATCGTGCGCGACACCTCCCATTCGATCAGCGTGCTCGCCACTGAGATAGGCCGTGCGGTGGAGGTGGTCCAGACCCTGGCCCGCGACAGCGAGAACATCAACGCGATCCTCGTGGCGATCCGCGCCATCGCCGAGCAGACCAACCTGCTGGCACTCAACGCCGCCATCGAAGCGGCCCGCGCGGGCGAGCAAGGCCGGGGCTTTGCCGTGGTCGCCGACGAGGTCCGCAACCTGGCGCAGAAGACCCAGCAGGCCACCGAAGAAATCCAGCAGATGATCCAACAGCTGCAGCAAGGTACCCGCGAAGTGGTCAAGGTCATGGAAGACAGCCAGGGCAAGACCGACGACAGCGTGCAACAGGCCACCCGTGCCGCCGAAGCGCTGGAGAGCATCACTCAGGCCGTGTCGGTGATCAACGACATGAACACCCAGATCGCCAGCGCGGCCGAGCAGCAGAGCGCCGTGGCCGAAGACATCAACCGCAACGTCATCAATATTGGCCAGGTGGCCGGTGAAGTGGCCGGCGGTGCCGACGAGTCGAGCCAGGCCAGCGCCGAACTGACCAAGCTGGCCGAACAGCAGCGGCGCTTGATCAACCAGTTCCGCGTTTGAGGAACAAGGGGCTGCCTTGCAGCCCCGTGAGGTTCACGCCGGGGTCAGGCACTCCGGCGCATCGAGCTTCGGATCATTGACGAAATGCGCCAGCGCCCGCTCGCGCAACGCTGCTGGTGGGCTGGCCAACAGCTCGTGCAGCCGCGCCAGCGGCGTTTCCGGGTCCAACCAGGCCGCCTGCCCCGCTTCATCGAGAATCAGCGGTCGACGTTGGTTCATCGCCGCCTGGGTCACTACCGCGCAACTCAGCCAGACCTCGTCCTGCACCGGATACGCCTCCCACACCGCCGCGAAGAACAGCGAGGCCCCCTCCCCCGGTGTCAGCCAGTACGGCCGCTTGCGCACCGTGCCACGCCACTCGTAGAAACCATTGGCCGGCATCAGACAGCGCCTCTGGCGGAAGGCCTCGCGGAACATCGGCTGCTCCGCCAAGGTTTCGGCACGCGCCTGGGCAGGTGTGCGGGATAAGTCGGTCAGCCAGGCCGGGGTCAGTCCCCAGCGGGCCCTGGCCAACTGGATCTGGCCGTCGAGCTGACGTTGGATCAGCACCGAAGCGCCTGGGGCAATGTTCCATTGCGCCTGCTGGTCGGCGGGGTACCCGGGCAAGGCGGCAAAGGCCGGGGACCAGCGAAACAGGGCGTAGCGTCCACACATGGCGATAAAAACTCAGCAGATCAGGGTTCCGGGGAAACTCTCCGGTTCGTCGCCGGCAAGTGGCAGGGCCGCATTGTACGCATCGATCAACTGCCGTGCGTACCCAGCCTGCTCGTCCGGTACTACCAGACCGAGCAACCCTTGCATCGGCAACTCGCCGGCAGCGCCGACCAGATCACGCCCGGCCAGATGTACCTGGACACCCTCGCTGGCCAGCATGCCCACCAGCAACTGCGCCTCCATCAGGCTCTCCGGCTCGTAGATCCGCATCATCAGGCATCATCCTCGCGTCTGACATCGAGCATCCATTCGTCACCATGCACCTGCAAGATGAACACCACTGGCTGGCAACACACCTGGCAGTCCTCGGTGTACACCTGGTCGCCGCCGGAGATATCCACCGTGGTTTCCACGGTTTCACCACAATAGGGACAACGATAGAAGTCGGTTTCCAGCATCGCGGCCTCCGCGGTGACTTATGCGTATAATTGCCGGTCTGTTTACAGGGCCTGCGTGTGTCCGAGCCGTTTTTTCGGACCCCACCCCTACCTTATTACCCTAGCCGTTTCCAACAAGAGAGCATGATGGGCGAATTCGATGCCATCCGACCGTACGACGACGCTGAGGTCCCTGCCGTCCTGGCACGCCTGCTCAGCGACCCGGCATTTCTGGATATCCTCACCCACTTCCGCTTCCCGCGGGCGGCCGGCGCCTTCGGCTGGCTGCTCAAGCCACTGATCGCCCGCCGCCTGCGCAACGAGTTCGCCGGCGTTACCTGCGTCTCGACCCTGCAGGACAAGGTCGAGCACTACGTCGACCAGACCATCGAGCGCGCCACCGATGGGGTCACCTACTCCGGGGTCGAGCAGCTCAAGTCAGGGACGGCCTACCTGTTCCTGGCCAACCATCGCGACATCGTCATGGACCCGGCCTTCGTCAATTACGCGGTGTATCACGCCGGCCTGCCGACGCCGCGCATCGCCATTGGCGACAACCTGCTGCAAAAGCCCTTCGTCAGCGACATGATGCGCCTGAACAAGAGCTTCATCGTCCATCGCTCGCTGAGCGGTCGCCGGGAAAAACTCGCCGCCTACCAGCTGTTGTCGGCCTATATCAATCACTCGATCCGCAACGACTGCGTGTCGATCTGGATCGCCCAGGCCGAAGGACGGGCCAAGGACGGCGATGACCGTACCGATTCGGCGATCCTCAAGATGTTCCACATGAGCCGCAAGGACGAAGCCTTCGGCGCCGTGATCCAGAGCCTGAACCTGACACCGGTGTCGATCAGCTACGAGTACGATCCGTGCGACCTGGCCAAGGCCCGCGAGCTGTACATCCGCGCCACCACCGGCACCTACAAGAAGGCACCGGGCGAGGACGACAACAGCATCGCCCAGGGCATCACCGGCTACAAAGGTCGGGTGCATATCAGCTTCGCGGCCCCGGTGACCGAGTACTTCGAAGACACCAAGCAACTGGCGCAGGAAATCGACCGGCAGATTCTCGGCGGCTACCGCCTGTTCCCGGTGCATTACCTGGCCTATGGCATGTGGAGTGAAGCAGACCCGGCCCTGCAGGTGCCGAGTGCGGAGAAACTGTTCCCCGCGCAGGAATTGGCCAAGGCCAAGGAAGAATGGCAGCGCCGCCTGGACGCTTGCCCGGTGGAACACCAGCCCTACCTGGTGCAGCAGTACGCCACCCCGGTGCGCAACCAGTACCAGGTCAAGGCTCAAAGCCCCGTCGCCTGAAATATCCCCTGTTGGGGCGGGTTACCCGTCCCAACAGGGGCATCCGGTGTTCAGATCCAGGTGCTGAACCAGGACAGCAGCAGCGCCATGGCCAGGCAAGAGAATCCGAGGATGTAGTAGTAGCGCGGCACCCGCTGGTCGAAGGCATCGACCACTGCCTCGTCGCTCGCACCACTTGCCCGCGCCACCACTTCGCGCCGCCGTGCGCTTTGCAGCAGCAGCCCGCCGGGACAGGTAATCAGCAGGGCCAGCAGATTGATCAACTTGGCCGGATGGGCAGCCAGGAATCCCCAGAGCACTTGCAAGGACATCGCATAACCTCGGAAAAGAACGACGGCAAAGCCCGGCATTCTACCCAAGCCCAATCCTGCTGCTCGGATTTTGCGACCAACTGTCATTGAATTTCACTGTCACACGCTCGTCATCAGGACAGGCCACCCTGTCGGCCTTTTCCTACGATGGAGCTTGTCATGTTGCACGCCGAAAACCAGGACCGCCTCTACCTTGTCGCCCAGAGCGATGAACAACAGGCGCTGATCGACGGCTTGGCCATTAACGTCCAGGATCGCCAGTGGCTGGTCTATTGCGCCTTGGGTGGTCATGCCCACCAAAACCTGCCCGAAGTCGATATTTATACCGGCCGTAGCCTGCTCGACTTTCGTATAGAGGCCGCATGACAAGCTGGCCTGCTCCTTAGCCTCTTCACAGGCAACAAAAAGCCCGCTACCGGAAGCACCCGGCAGCGGGCTTTTTATCGAGGGCGCTGCGCTTATTCGCCTAGGACCTGGCCGATGGTCGGGTCCTTGAACAGACGGGTCAGGGCATCGCTGAGCACGTCACCGACCAGCTTGGTGTTGGTCTCCTGATTCGGCGCCATGCCGAAGCGCTGATCCAGGGAAGCACCGTAACGGCCGCTGTAGCGACGGTTGGCGTTGGACACATCGGCACGGAAGCTGGCGCCGATGGTGGCTTCGGTCACATACATCTTGTCCTTGGGCGACTGGTACTTGAGCTCGGCCAGGGTCACGGTCAACTGAGGGGCATTGTAGGCGTTGGGCGTCGGAGTGAAGCCCAACAGGCGTACCGCGGCCTCGGCCTGGGCCTGCAGCTTGGGCACGATATCGTTGCCACTGACGCTGATAGTGCTGGTTTCAGGGTACATGCCACCCCGGGTCCCCAGCGATTGCGAGGCACGGCCATCGACCACCTTGACCACGACCGGCTGGCCACGGCCGACCGGATTGAGCTGGGCGGTGAGCTTGGGTTGCGGGCTGAGTTGTTGCGGGCTGTGGGCACAACCGACCAGGCTCAGGCTGGCCACCGCGATCAAACCGAACAACAGACGTTGCAACATGCGCGTTTCTCCAGAAAATACGGCAAAGGCCCACAGTATACCTAGCGACAAGCTTCACGCTGCAAGCTGTTAGAAAAAGCAGCCGAGCAACCGATCCGCCTCCTTAATTGCGGTTGTCACATGGGGTTCATGCCGGGCGTTCATCCTGTTGCCAGACAGACCGAACAGGATCGCCGCCATGACCTCGCTGTGGAATCTGCTTTTCTCCCGCCCCCGCCAGAACACCTATGTCCGCCTCGATGCCGAGGGCAATTGCCTTGGATTCCTGCACTGCACACGACGGCCCAGCAGCAGCGGCTGGGTGCAGGTCAGCGAAGCCCAGCTGGGCTGGCTTGGTCAGCCGCTACCGGACAGTGCTCGGGTTTGCGCGCACGCAAGCCGCCGCTGGCAGCAACGCACCCTGCCAGCCTGACAAACGCAGCAATAAAAAGCCCATTAAGCGCACCTTTCTGCCCGCGACATCGTTATAATCTCCCCCCGATTATAAGGACGTCTCCTGATCGGGCCCCGCATCGCCGTTGACCACGGCACTTTCGACGCTTTGCCCACAGAGAGCCTTCCACTCAGGTCTTGCATCCGCCGCGCCTGCTGTCCCGGCCTTCGCATTGCAGGAACCTGTGGATTGCCATCGCGCAGTCCCTTTTGAGGTTCACGTTCCAAAAGAGCGTGAAAAAACGGGTTTTTCAAACTTCACAAGAGTGTGGCGAGCAAATGAACAGTCTGGCATGTGCAAAAGCGACAGATGCGTCCCGAACAGCCTCGAACAGACGGCAAAAGTGCTCATCCTCGATGAAGTACTGAAGCCGGTCCATACCGCACGGCGGATACCTTGACCATAAGTCGAATTGCCGCACCCGTGGCAAGGGCGTTCAATAGCCGAACACCAAGACTGAATTGGCAGGGTCCGCGGAAGTGGCAAGAACTGCGAAGAGTCGGACATGGCGATCCTGGCCAACCCAGGGATCCTATGCTGTCAATTAGGTGCTGTAGATTGTGGAGACGCGTTAATGGCGCAGAACGAATCGGTTGATGTGGTACTGGTAGGCGCGGGCATCATGAGTGCCACCCTGGCCGTACTGCTCAAGGAACTCGACCCGTCGATCAAGCTGGAGGTCGTCGAGGCGATGGACTCCGGTGCCGCGGAAAGTTCCAACCCCTGGAACAACGCAGGGACGGGCCACGCAGGCCTGTGCGAGCTGAACTACACGCCTCAGGCCGCCGATGGCAGCATCGACATCAAGAAGGCCGTGCACATCAATACCCAATTCGAGGTGTCCCGTCAGTTCTGGGCCTATCTCGTGCGCAAGGGCAGCTTCGGCTCGCCACGTGCCTTCATCAATCCGGTCCCGCACCTGAGCTATGTCGAAGGTGACAAGGGCGTTTCCTTCCTCAAGAAGCGCTTCGAGCTGCTCAAACAGCACCATGCCTTCAGCGAGATGGAGTACACCGAAGACAAGGCCGTGATGGAGCAGTGGATGCCGCTGATGATGCCGGGCCGCCCGGCCGACCAGCGCATCGCCGCCACACGCGTGATCAAGGGTACCGACGTGAACTTCGGCGCCCTGACCAACAAGCTGCTCAAGCAACTGGGCAACTGCGCCGATGCGCAGGTCAAGTACAGCAAGAAGGTCGTCGGCCTGCGCCGCAACGGCAGCGGCTGGACCGTCAGCATCAAGGACGTCAACAGCGGCGGCAGCCGTGAAGTCGATGCCCGCTTCGTCTTCCTCGGCGCTGGCGGCGCGGCCCTGCCGTTGCTGCAGATGTCCGGCATCCCCGAAAGCAAGGGCTTCGGCGGTTTCCCGGTCAGCGGCCAGTGGCTGCGCTGCGACAACCCCGAGATCGTCAAGCAGCACCAGGCCAAGGTCTACAGCCAGGCCGCGGTCGGCGCTCCGCCCATGTCGGTTCCACACCTGGACACCCGTGTGGTCGATGGCAAGAAGTCGCTGCTGTTCGGCCCGTATGCAGGCTTCACCACCAAGTTCCTCAAGCACGGCTCTCTGCTCGACCTGCCGCTGTCGGTACGCATGGGCAACATCGGCCCGATGCTGGCCGTCGCCCGTGACAACATGGACCTGACCAAATACCTGGTCAGCGAAGTGATGCAGTCGATGGAACAACGCCTGGAGGCCCTGCGCCGCTTCTACCCTGAAGCCAAAGCCGAGGACTGGCGTCTGGAAGTTGCAGGCCAGCGCGTGCAGATCATCAAGAAGGATCCGAAGAAAGGCGGCATTCTGCAATTCGGTACCGAGCTGGTCTCGGCACAGGACGGCAGCCTGGCAGCCCTGCTCGGCGCCTCGCCAGGCGCTTCGGTGACCGTCTCGATCATGCTTGAACTGATCGAGCGCTGCTTCCCCGAGCAGGCCAAGGGTGCCTGGGCTGCCAAGCTCAAGGAGATCTTCCCGGCTCGCGAGAAGGTCCTGGCCACCGATGCCGCGCTCTACCACAAGATCAGCGCACAGAACGACGAAGCGCTGGAAATGGTGGAAGACACCAGCAGCCCGGCCCAGCACTACGCTTGATACCGACCCCACAAAAAAACGCCCCTCGGGGCGTTTTTTTGTGCCTGGATTTGCGGTGCTCTTCGCGGGAAACCGCGCCCACAAGCATTGCGATGAACCCTGTGGGAGCGGGCCTACCCGCGAAAGGTCGGCACAGGCTTACCGATCAGCCACGGGCGTTATTGATGATCTCGATGTATTCAGGCGCATTGCGCTGGTCGGCGATCAGCTCGACAAAGGTCTTGCCGTGCTCATCTTTGCCGTCCAGGTCCAGACCCGCCTCGACGAAGAAGCCGACGAAACGCTCGAAATCGTCTACGCGCAGGCCACGATAGGCCTTGACCAGTTTGTGCAGCGATGGCGAGGTCACGCCATCGGCCGGCTCGAACTGGAGGAACGTCTTGACGTAGTCGTCGCTGATCTCGTCACCAATCACCTGCTTCTTGTCTTTACGCATTGCCGACTCCAACTGGGCCATATGGGCATTCAAAGGCCCGCAGTTTACCCCTCACGGCCCGCGGGTCTCAACGCGTACGTACGGTGCCGGTGTGCAGATCCGCCCAGAGATGACCGTTGGGGTAAGTGAGAAACTGCACGTACAACGTCTCGTTGCGCAGCAGGTCCATGATCACTCGATAGTTGGCCAGCGGATAGCTCAAGGTGAGGGTTCGGGTCTTTTCGTCGTAGACCGGCTTCTTCAGGCTCTTGCCGCCTTCGCCATCGAAATTGATCAAGACCTGGCTGAGGGTGGCGCCCTTGCTCAAGGGCTTGCCCTTCAGGCGCAACAGCAACGATGAGGTGATCGGGATGGGTTGCTGGTCGGACTGGCGCTGGATGCCGGTCACCACCGAATAGTCGGTCACCTGCAGCAGTTGCTGGGCTGTCGGAGCCTCTTGGCGCAGGGACAGCTCATCGGGGGGCAGGAACTGGCCATGCAGCGGCGCCGCGGACAGCGGCAGGCTCACCGCCAGCAGGAAAGGAAGAATCGCACGCATGTGAGGCTCCTTGGCAGGGAGAAGCACTCTAGCATGGAGGTGGGTTCAGGATCCTGAGTGGGCGTGGCGCTTTTTGATTGCGTCTGCGTCCCTTCGCAGAAAACCGCTGCCACTCAGGTTCATGGTGAAACTGCCTTGCTCTGCGGTGTCGTCTCAGTGGGTACACTCGCCCCCAAAGGCACTGCGGACCAGGCTTACCCGCGAACGCTACTCGAACTGCGCACGCATCCACGCATGGTATTCGGCCACGCCTGGCTCGCCCTCACGCGGCGCCCAATGAGCACGCTCGCCCTCGCCCACCGGCCGGTAGGGCCCGGCCTTGCATTCGAACAGCATGCTGTCGGCTTCTAGCACCACCAGCCCATGGTAGGTACCCGGCGCCAAGTCGACACCCAGGCAATCGCCTCCGGCCTGCATCACCCGCTTGTCGATCACCACGCCCTGCTCGTCGAAGATCAACAGGCCCAGGCGCCCCTTGAGCACGATCAGCGCCTCGGCCTTGTCGTCGCTCAGGTGGCGGTGGGGCGGGATGTAGGTGGTGGGCTGCAGGCCGACGGCCATGCGGTGGCAGGGTTCTTCCATCTCATGGAAATTATGGTGTTGCCGCCCACGGGGGCTGTCGGCAGCTTTTTGCGCCAACTCGGCAAACAACGCGTGGTCGATGAATGCAGGTTGGCGCATGGTCACAGGCCCTTGACTGCGAAGATGCCGTTGGCGTTGCGCCAGTAGCCTTTGTAGTCCATGCCATAGCCGAAGATGTAGCGGTCGACGCACGGCAAGCCGGCATAGTTGGCCTTGAGGTCCGGGCTGGCTTTACGGTCGTGATCCTTGTCGATCAGCACCGCGGTGTGCACGGAGCGGGCACCGGCATGCTTGCAGAAATCGATGATGGCGCTGAGGGTGTGACCCTCATCGAGGATGTCGTCGACGATCAGCACGTCGCGGTCGATGAAGGAAATCTCAGGCTTGGCCTTCCAGAACAGTTCGCCGCCGCTGGTTTGGTTGCGGTAACGCGTGGCGTGCAGGTAGGAGGCCTCAAGCGGGAACTGCAGGTGAGTCAGCAGCTTGCCGGCGAAGATCAGGCCACCGTTCATGACACAGAAGACCACCGGGTTCTTGTCATGCAGGTCTTGGCAGATCTGCTTGCCGACCTTGGCGATGGCCGCTTCGACCTCGGCTTCGGTGTACAGGCAGTCAGCCTCGCGCATGACTTGACGGATATGCTCGAGATCGGCGGACATGGCGCTCTCCAGGGGGCTCGGAATTGGAAAAGCGGGCAAAGGTACGCATCCGCCCGCCCCAGATCAAGCATTTATGGACTAACGTCCAGAATGAGCAGACGACATGCCGGACTGAATAGATTAATCTACCGCCGTTTTTTTGCCCGCCTCCCGGAGCCCTCCCCTATGCCTACTCGTGAGATCCGCCACCCGCTGATCCGCCACAAGCTCGGCCTGATGCGCCGCGCCGATATCAGCACCAAGAATTTTCGCGAACTCGCCCAGGAAGTCGGCGCGCTCCTGACCTATGAAGCCACCCAGGACCTGCCGCTGGAGACCTACGAGATCGACGGCTGGTGCGGCAAGGTGCAGGTCGAGAAAATCGCCGGCAAGAAGATCACCGTGGTTCCGATCCTGCGCGCAGGCATCGGCATGCTCGATGGTGTGCTCAGCCTGGTGCCGGGCGCCAAGGTGAGCGCCGTGGGCGTTGCCCGCAACGAAGAAACCCTCGAAGCACATACCTACCTGGAAAAGCTCGCGCCGGACATCAACCAGCGCCTGGCCCTGATCATCGACCCGATGCTGGCCACCGGCGGCTCGATGGTCGCCACCATCGACCTGCTCAAGAAGGCAGGCTGCAAAGAGATCCGCGCCATGGTCCTGGTCGCCGCACCCGAAGGCATCGCCGTGGTGGAGAAAGCCCACCCAGACGTGCAGATCTACACCGCATCGATCGACCAGCGCCTGAACGAACACGGCTACATCGTCCCAGGCCTGGGTGATGCCGGCGACAAGATCTTCGGCACCAAGCAGAAGGACGCCTGAACATGCAGGACGGCTTCAACGACCCGCTCTGGCGCCAGGTCGTCTCGGGCGCGCAGATGCTCTTCGTGGCATTCGGCGCGCTGGTACTGATGCCGCTGATCACCGGCCTCGACCCCAACGTGGCGCTGTTCACCGCGGGCATCGGCACCTTGCTGTTCCAGCTGGTTACAGGCCGCCAGGTCCCAGTATTCCTGGCCTCCAGCTTTGCCTTCATCACCCCCATCATTCTCGCAAAGGGCCAGTTCGGCCTGGCCGAGACCATGGGCGGCGTGATGGCAGCGGGCTTCGTGTACACCTTCATGGGCCTGATGGTGAAGATCAAGGGCACCGGTTTCATCGACCGTATGCTACCGCCTGTGGTGATCGGCCCGGTGATCATCTCCATCGGCCTGGCCATGGCGCCGATCGCGGCCAATATGGCCATGGGCAAGGCCGGTGATGGCAGTGTGCTGATGCCGTACAAGACCGCCATGTTGATCTCCATGCCGGCATTGCTGACCACGCTGATCGTGGCCGTGTTCGGCAAGGGGATCTTCCGTCTGGTACCGATCATCGCCGGCGTGCTGGTGGGCTTTGGCCTGTCGTTCGCCTTTGGGGTGGTCGATACCGCCAAGATCGCCTCGGCGCCCTGGCTTGAACTGCCGAAATTCACCGCGCCGGCATTCAACTGGCAGGCGATCCTGTTCATCGTTCCGGTGGCTCTGGCTCCGGCGATCGAGCACATCGGCGGCGTCATTGCCGTGGGCAGCGTGACCGGGCGCGATTACCTGAAAAAGCCGGGCCTGCACCGTACCCTGCTCGGCGATGGCCTGGCCACCACCGCAGCCGGCCTGTTCGGCGGCCCGCCCAACACCACCTATGCCGAAGTGACCGGCGCAGTGATGCTGACCAAGAACTACAACCCGAAGATCATGACCTGGGCGGCGATTTTCGCCATCACCTTGGCGTTCATCGGCAAGTTCGGCGCGCTGTTGCAAAGCATTCCGGTACCGGTGATGGGCGGGATTCTGTGCCTGCTGTTCGGTTCGATCGCCGCAGTGGGCATGAACACCATGATCCGTCACAAGATCGACCTGGCCGAAGCCCGCAACCTGGTGATCGTCTCGGTGACCCTGGTGTTCGGCATCGGCGGCGTATTGATCGGCAGCGGCGACGGCCCCGATGACTGGGGTCTGAAGGGCATCGCCCTGTGCGCCATCGTGGCCATCGCCCTGAACCTGATCCTGCCGGGTAACGACAGCTGGAAGCACAAGAAACTGGACGATCAGTTGCCCTGACACCCGACTTCAGCCTGACCAGGCCTCTTCGCGGGTTTACTCGTGAAGAGGCCGAACAGGTGTTCAGAAAGTCAGGCCTTTTCGCACATCCCTGCCAGCACCTTCACCCACTGCGGGTGGTCGTTCAGACATGGCACCAGCACCAACTCTTGACCTCCCGCCTCGATGAATTGCTCACTGCCGCGCTGACCAATCTCCTCCAGCGTCTCGATGCAATCGGCGACGAACGCCGGGCACATCACCAGCAGCTTCTTCACCCCAGCCTTGCCCAGCTCATCCAGACGCGTCTCGGTATAGGGCTCGATCCACTTGGCACGCCCCAGGCGTGACTGGAACGACACTGACCACTTGCCATCGGCGATCCCCATCTTTTGCGCGAACGCCTTGGCCGTGGCCAGGCATTGACCGCGGTAGCAGATCGCACGGGTCTGGGCATCGGCATCCTTGCAGCAATCGGCGGCCTGGAAGTCATGCTTGCCGGTCGGGTCGAGCTTCTTCAGATGTCGCTCGGGCAAGCCGTGGAAGCTCAGCAGCAGGTGATCGTAGCCCTGCTCAAGATACGGCTTGGCGCTGGCCACCAAGGCATCGATGTAGTCGGGGTGATCATAGAACGGCTGCAGCACGCGCATCTGCAATGGCAGCTGACGATTTGCGATGGTCTGCTTGGCCAGCTCCACCACCGTGGTCACGGTACTGTCGGCGAACTGTGGATAAAGCGGCGCCAGGGTAACCTTGCGCACACCCTGGGCCGCCAGACGCTCCAGCACCTCGGGCAAGGCCGGCTGGCCATAGCGCATGGCGATCTCCACCGGGCCATGGGGCCAATGCTCGACCATGGCCGCTTGCAGGCGCCGGGTCAGGACCACGAGGGGCGAGCCCTCGTCCCACCAGATCGAGGCGTAGGCGTGGGCCGACTGCTCCGGTCGCTTGATCAGGATCAGCGACACCAGCAGACGACGCACAGGCCACGGCAGGTCGATCACGTAGGGGTCCATGAGGAACTGGTTGAGGTAACGGCGCACGTCGGCAACCGAGGTGGAGGCCGGCGAACCCAGGTTGACCAGTAGCAAGGCGTGATCGGTCATGCAGCATCCTATGTCAGAGGCGGCTGGACAGGTCGTCCAGGGCCGATTGCAGATCGTTGAAACGGAATGTGAATCCTGCCGCCAGCAAGCGGACCGGGCGCGCCCGTTGTCCGCCAAGCAGCAGCGTCGAAAGCTCGCCCAGGCCCGCCCTGAGCAGTAGCGCCGGTGTCGGCATGAAGGCAGGCCGATGCAGGGCACGCCCCAGACGCTTGGCGAATTCGCGGTTGCGCACCGGCTCTGGCGCGCAGGCATTATAGGGACCGGTGGTGTCCTTGTGCTGCAAGAGAAAATCAATCAAGCCGACCTGGTCTTCTATATGGACCCAGGGCATCCATTGCCGACCATCTCCCAAAGGCCCGCCCAGCCCCAGCTTGAACGGCAGGCGCAGGCGCGACAAAAAGCCGCCGTCGCTGGCCAGCACCAGCCCGGTTCGCACCAGCACCACGCGAATGCCCAGCCGTTGCGCACGCTGGGCGGTTTCCTCCCAGGCGATGCACAGCTGGCTGGCGAAATCTTCCTTCACCGGAGGCGAGGCCTCGGTCAGTTCCCGCTCGCCACCGTCGCCGTACCAGCCCACCGCGGACCCCGATATCAGCACCTCGGGGCGCTGCTCACGGCTCTCCAGCCACGCCAGCAGCTGCTCGGTGAGGGTGATGCGGCTGGCCCACAGCAGGGTCCGTCGCGAGGCAGTCCAAGGACGGTCGGCGATCGGTGCGCCGGCCAGGTTGATCACCGCGTCGACCTCCTCATCCGCTGCCAGGTCTTCCAGTCGGGCGATGCCGCGCACGCCGGTGCCGCAGATTTTAGCGACCTGCTCGGGGCGACGGCTCCATACGGTCAGGCGATGGCCCTGGCCGAGCCAGTACTGGCACAGGTGCCGGCCGATCAAGCCAGTACCGCCGGTCAGCAATATATGCATGGCTGTGTCCTCGCAAGTTGCGGCCGTGGTCTATTTTTAAGAACAAGGCACTTTTTAGACCGGATGCTCTCGGATTAAACATAGGCCAACCTGCCCTATCGAGCGGTATAACCTTATACAAATTTTGTGCATTGTACAGGTTTGCCTAACAGCGTAGTCTGCTTACAGCAAGGTTCGAAGAGGCCATCATGACAGTACCTATTGCCATCATCGGTGCCGGTATCGCCGGCCTTTCCGCCGCCCAGGCTCTGCAGAAAGCCGGGCAGACGGTCCACTTGTTCGACAAGGGCCACGGCAGCGGCGGCCGCATGGCCAGCAAACGCAGCGAAGCGGGCGCACTGGACTTGGGTGCGCAGTACTTCACCGCCCGTGACCGGCGTTTCGTCGAGCAGGTCCATCAATGGGTCGAGGCCGGCTGGGTGCAGCAGTGGAAGCCTCAGCTGTACAACTACCGAGACGGCGAACTGACCCCCTCACCCGACGAACAGACGCGCTGGGTCGGTGTGCCGCGCATGAGCGCCATCACCCGCGGCCTGCTCAAGGACGTGACGGTGAACTTCGGCTGCCGCATCGCCGAAGTCTTCCGTGGCAAACAATACTGGCACCTGCAGGACACCGAAGGGTGCAGCCACGGCCCCTTCAGCCGTGTGGTGATCGCGGTGCCCGCGCCCCAGGCGACACCGCTGCTGGCCGCGACGCCCAAGCTCGCCGCCGTGGCCGCTGGCGTGCAGATGGAGCCTACCTGGGCCGTCGCCCTGGCTTTCCAGACCGCCCTCGATACGCCCATGCAGGGCTGCTTCGTACAGGACAACCCGCTCGACTGGCTGGCCCGCAACCGCAGCAAGCCTGGGCGCGACGAACAACTCGACACCTGGGTACTGCACGCCACTTCGAACTGGAGCAAGCAGCATATCGACCTGCCCAAAGAGGACGTGATCGAGCAGCTGTGGGGCGAATTCGCTGAGTTGATTGGCTGCATCGTGCCGCCACCGACCTTCGCCCTGGCGCACCGCTGGTTGTATGCCCGTCCGGCCGGCAACCATGAGTGGGGGGCCCTGGCCGATGCCGACCTTGGGTTGTATGCCTGCGGGGACTGGTGCCTGTCCGGCCGCGTGGAAGGCGCCTGGCTCAGCGGTCAGGAGGCTGCCCGGCGGCTGCTGGAGCACCTCGATTAACGCGATCCGCAGAGCTGTACAAAAAATTTCTCTTGCATAAGTTTTTCGGTGTGCTGGAATGAACCTGTACAAGACGCACATCAGCGTACAGGTTTTCCGGAGACCCGCCATGGACATCGCTTCGCCCACCGACAAGCCGCGGATTGGTATCAGTGCCTGTCTGCTCGGCCAATCCGTGCGCTTCAACGCCGGTCACAAGGCCTCTCCCCTGTGCCTTGAGTTGCTCGCAGATCACTTCGAATGGGCTCCGGTATGCCCTGAGGTGGCCATTGGTCTAGGCGTTCCCCGCGCCGCTATCCGCCTGGTCGGCGATCCTGAACGCCCTGAAGTGATAGCCCCCCAAAGCCCTGGCACTGATCTGTCGGGCCCGCTGCGCGCCTATGGCGAGCAGATGGCCGAGTCGCTCGATGACCTGTGCGGTTACATCTTCATGCAGAAGTCGCCGTCCTGTGGCCTGGAGCGGGTGAAGGTCTATCAGCACGACGGTCAGCTCTCCCGCCTGCCGGGGCAAGGTGCATACGCCAGTGCATTTTGCGCGCGCCGCCCGGATCTTCCGGTGGAAGAAGAAGGCCGCCTGCACGACCCGGTACTACGGGAAAACTTCATCAGCCGCGTCTATGCCTATGCCGACTGGCAGCATCTGCTGACGCAGGGCCTGAACCGCGGAGCCCTGGTGCGCTTTCACTCGCGCTACAAATACCTGCTCATGGCCAACAATCCTCAGGCCTATCGCGAACTGGGCCGAATGCTCGGCAGCATGCGCCGTGACGACGACCCGCTCGACATCGGCCCCCGTTATTTCAGCGCGCTGATGCAGGCGCTACGCCGTCGCGCCAGCCGTGGCACCCATGGCAACGTCTTGCAGCACCTGAGTGGTTACTTGAGAGATGTTCTGGGACAAGGCGACCGCAACGAACTGCAGCAGCTCATCGGCCAGTACCAGCAAGGCATCGTGCCGTTGGTGGTGCCCCTGACCTTGCTCAAGCATCACCTGCGCAACCACCCCGACCCTTATCTGCTGCAACAGGCTTACCTGCAACCACACCCCGCGCCCCTGGGCCTGCGCAATGCTCTCTGAAATCCTGCTGCCGATAGGCGAACTGGCCCGGCGCACAGGCGTCAACCCGATCACCCTGCGGGCCTGGGAGCGGCGTTATGGCTTGCTCAAACCCCAGCGCACCGCCAAAGGCCATCGCCTTTATCCGCCAGAACAGGTCGAGCGGGTGCACGCCATCCTGAGCTGGCTGGAACGCGGCGCGTCGGTGGGCCAGGTGCGCGAGCTGCTCGAACGCCCGCCGAGCGTTGCCCCGGTGGGCGATTGGCAATTACGCGAACAGGCGATGATCGAGGCCATCGCCTCGCTTTCACATCATGCTCTCGACCAGCAATTCAACCAGGCGATGGCACTGTATCCGGCCTTCACTTTGTGCGAGCAATTGCTGCTGCCCCTGCTGGACAGCCTGGAACAACGCTGGCGCAGCTACTTCAACGCCCGGCTCGAGCAAGCATTCTTCTACACCTGGCTGCGTAGCAAGCTGGGCGCGCGCGTTCAGCACGACAGCCTGTCGCTGCCAGGCCCCGCCGTGCTCATCACAACCTGCGGCGATGGCGCGTTCGATCCGCACCTTTGGCTGTGCGCCTGGTTGCTCGGCAACAGTGCGATCGCCGTGGAGGTGCTCGAACAACCGCTCACCGGCCCCTGCCTGCACCGCGCGGTGCAAGCCCTGCGGCCACGGGCGGTGATCTTCTACCTCGGCACCCGTGTCGACATCCGCTCGTTCAAGGCAGCGTTGACCGGCATCGACATCCCACTGCTGGCCGGTGGTGGCACTGTCTTCGCGCACGGCCCGCGCCTGGTCGAATCCGACGTCGAGGGCTTGCAGTTGTTCGACACGCCCCTGGCAGCCCTGCGCCTGCTGCAATCACTTTGAGGAAACGCTTTTGCAACTGATCTGGCTGCGCAGCGACCTGCGCGTCGAAGACAACACCGCCCTGAGCGCGGCCTGTGCCCTTGGGCCGACCCTCGCCCTGTGGCTGGCCAGCCCCGGCCAGTGGCTCGCCCATGACGATGCTCCCTGCAAGGTCGATTTCTGGCTGCGCAACCTGCAGACCCTGCGCCAGTCCTTGGAGCGCCTGAATATCCCCTTGCTGATCCGCCACGTCGACACCTGGCGACAGGCGCCCCAGGCGGTGCTGGAGGTCTGCCGAGAACATCGGATCGAGGCGGTGCATTGGAATGAAGAGTACGGCGTGAACGAGCAGCAGCGTGACGCCGCTACCCAGGATCTGCTCGAGCAGGCGGGCATCCTCACCCATGGCCACCTGGATCAGTTGCTGCTTCGCCCAGGCTCGGTGCTGACCCGAAGCGGGCACTACTTCCAGGTGTTCGGCCAGTTCCGTCGGGCATGCCTTGAGCATCTGCATCTGAGCCTGCCAAGCCTGGCGCCTCCCGTGAAACGTCAGGCACCGCTGCGCATTGCCAGCGATCCCCTCCCCCAGGGCTTCACCGGTTTTCCGTCCCCACCGCGAAGTGTGCGCGAGCACTGGCCAGCCGGAGAAAACGAAGCCCATCGGCGCCTGACCCGCTTCATCGACGAGACGGTCGAGGACTACCTTCAACTACGGGACCTACCCGCCCGGACCGGCACCAGCCAACTCTCGCCATACTTGGCTGCCGGCGTGATATCGCCGCGCCAGTGCCTGCACGCTGCCTTGAGCGGGAACCAGGGCGAATTGGACAGCGGCAGCGTAGGTGTACAAACCTGGATCAACGAGCTGCTGTGGCGGGAGTTTTACAAACACATCTTGGTGGGTTATCCACAGGTCTCTCGACACCGGGCCTTCCGCGCCCCCACCGAAGCGCTGCCCTGGCGGGATGCCCCCGAAGACTTGGAAGCCTGGAAAACCGGTCGTACCGGTTTTCCGATCGTCGATGCCGCCATGCGCCAATTGCTGCACACCGGCTGGATGCACAATCGTCTGCGCATGGTCGTGGCGATGTTCCTGAGCAAAAACCTGCTGATCGACTGGCGCCTGGGCGAACGGCATTTCATGCGACACCTGATCGACGGCGATCTGGCCGCCAACAATGGTGGATGGCAATGGAGTGCCTCCACCGGGACCGATGCAGTGCCCTATTTCCGTCTGTTCAACCCGGTCAGCCAGTCACGCCGCTTCGACCCGCAAGGGCAGTTCATCCGTCATTGGCTGCCGGAATTGCAGGGGCTTGATGACAAAACCATCCATGAACCGGGTGCCGGCGGGGATTTATTTTCTGCGTCATACGTGCAGCCGATCGTGGACCTGGGCAGCAGTCGTGAGCGGGTCTTGGCGGCGTTTCAAGGTCTTAAGGATTGAGCCTGCGGCGCGCGGTGCGCCCCATCGCAGGCTAGGCCAGCGTCTGCAGCCGCACCCTTGGGCAGCACACTTCGGTTACAGCGGAAAAGGCAGAACCTGATCGGCACGCCCCCAGAGCAGCGGCAGCACGTCGTTCAGCGACTGTGGTTCGGCGCTGGTCCAGAACGCGGTGTCACGCGCTGGCCCCTCGGCCAGCAGGTCCCGCGCCGCCAGCAAGCGCTGCAGTTGCCGCGCCACAGCGGCACCGGTATCGATGATGGCCACATCCGCCGGCACCATGCTGGCCAACAGCGGACGCAGGAAGGGGTAGTGGGTGCAGCCAAGGATGAGCGTGTCGCAACCTGCGTCCAGCAAAGGCCGCACATAGCCGTGCAACAACTGGCGCAGCTGTGGACTGTCGAGATCCCCCGCCTCGATGCGCTCCACCAGGCCAGGACACGGCTGGGTGATGACCTGGACATCGTTGGCGAAACGATCGAGCAAGGCAGCGAACTTGGCGCTCTGCAAAGTGCCGGTGGTGGCCAGCACCCCGACCACGCCAGAGCGCGTCGCTGCAGCGGCCGGCTTGACCGCAGGCTCCATGCCCACCAGAGGCCAATTCGGGTACAGCTCGCGCAGGTCGGCCACTGCCGCCACGGTCGCAGTGTTGCAGGCCAGGACCATCGCCTTGGCACCTTGCGCGTGGAAGAACCCGGCAATGTGGCGCAAGCGCTGGCGGATATAGTCCGGTGACTTTTCGCCGTACGGCACATGGCCGCTGTCGGCGACATACAGGAGCGATTCGTTGGGCAACAGGCGCTGGATCTCGGCGAGCACCGACAGACCGCCGACCCCAGAATCCATCACGCCGACCGGCGCCGCACGCTCAGCCATGCCGGCTGCCACAGACAGCACACGCCGGATCGCGCTTTACCCGCAGCTCGCGCATGCGTGTGCCCAACGCATCGATCAACAGCAAGCGCCCCACCAGAGGATCGCCGAAGCCGGCCAGCAGTTTCATCGCCTCGAGTGCTTGCAGGCTGCCCACCAAGCCCACCAACGGACCGAGCACACCCGCCTCGCTGCACGTCAGCTCAGCCTCGCTGCCATGGCCATAAAGGCAGTGGTAGCAGGGGCTGTAGTCACGACGGGGGTCGAACACCGACAGCTGCCCTTCCAGGCGGATCGCCGCACCACTGACCAGCGGCTTGCCTGCTGCGACACAGGCGGCGTTGACCGCTTCGCGGGTGGAGAAGTTGTCCGAGCAGTCCAGCACCACGTCGACCGCGCCGACGGCCGCGGCAAGGGAGTCTTCGTCCAGCGCCTCGCGGTGCGCAACCAGCTTGACCTCGGGGTTGATCGCCTCAAGACGCTTGCACGCCGAGTCGACCTTGCTCATGCCCACGCTGTCGCTGTCATGGATGACCTGGCGTTGCAGGTTGGTCAGGTCGACGGTGTCGAAGTCGGCCAAGTGCAGCTCGCCGACACCGGCCGCGGCCAGGTACAGAGCAACCGGCGACCCTAGCCCCCCAAGCCCGACGACCAACGCCTTGCTGCGCTTGAGCCGCAACTGACCGTCGATATCCACCTGGGCCAGCAGGATCTGCCGGCTGTAGCGCAACAGTTCCTGATCACTCAGCATGGCAGTCGTCCCATGGAAATGCGTTCGTGACCGGCCAGGTCCAGGCGGCTGGCCACGTCGATAAAGCCGTGGCGGGTGAGCAGCTCACGCACGGCCGAGGCCTGGTCGTAACCGTGTTCGAGCAGCAGCCAGCCACCGGCCGATAGGTGATCCGGCGCCTGGGCGATGATCACTCGCAGGTCATCCAGGCCATCCTGCCCCGCCACCAGGGCACTGCTGGGCTCGAAGCGCACATCGCCTGCGACCAGATGCGGGTCGTCGGCAGCGATGTAGGGAGGGTTGCTCAGGATCAGGTCGAAGCGCTCGCCAGCCACGGCGTCATACCAGTGGCTCAGGCGTACCTGGGCATTGGCCAGGCCAAGGCGATCGCGGTTGCGCTCGGCCAGGGCCACGGCTTCGGGCACGCGGTCCAGTGCGGTTACCTGCCAGGCCGGGCATTCGCTGGCCAGGGCCAGGGCAATGGCGCCGGTGCCAGTGCCCAGGTCAAGCACCCGCGCAGGTCGCATGGGCAGCAGTTCCAACGCCGCTTCTACCAGCAGCTCGGTTTCCGGACGTGGGATCAGGGTGTGCGGCGCGACTTCAAGATCGAGCTTCCAAAAACCCTGCTGGCCCAGGATGTAGGCCACCGGCTCACCGGCTCGGCGACGCGCCAGGTAGCCGGCGAACGTCTCGGCGGCCTCGCTGCTGACGATTCGCTCTGGCCAGGTGTGCAGATAACTGCGCGACTTACCCAGGGCTGCGGCGAGCAATAGCTCGACGTCCAGGCGCTCGGTCGGGGAATCCGGCAACTGCGCGTCGCGCAGCAGGCTGGCGATGATGGTCATTCAATCCCCCAGGGCGGCCAACTGATCGGCCTGGTATTCAGCGAGCAGGGGTTCGATGACCGCATCGACGCCCCCGGCCAGAATTTCATCCAGGGAGTACAGGGTCAGGTTGATGCGATGATCGGTCACCCGGCCCTGTGGATAATTGTAGGTGCGGATACGCTCGGAGCGATCGCCCGAGCCCACCAGCAGCTTGCGCTCGGTGGCAATGGCGTTTTGCGCGGCGCTGGTCTGCATGTCATTGAGCTTGGCCGACAGCCAGGACATGGCCCGGGCACGGTTCTTGTGCTGCGACCGCTCCTCCTGGCATTCGACCACGATGCCGGTAGGCAGGTGGGTGATGCGAATCGCCGAGTCGGTCTTGTTGACGTGCTGACCACCGGCGCCCGAGGCGCGGTAGGTATCGATACGAAGGTCGGCCGGGTTGATCTCGATGGCGACCTGTTCATCCGGCTCCGGCAAGACCGCCACGGTGCAGGCGGAGGTGTGGATACGCCCTTGCGATTCGGTCTCCGGCACTCGTTGCACGCGATGTGCGCCAGATTCGAATTTGAGCTTGCCGTAGACACTGTCGCCTTCGACCCGGGCGATGATCTCCTTGTAGCCGCCGTGCTCGCCTTCGTTCTCGGAGAGAATCTCCAGACGCCAGCCACGCTTTTCGGCGTAACGCGAATACATGCGGAACAAGTCGCCCGAGAAGATCGCGGCCTCGTCGCCACCGGTACCGGCGCGGATCTCGAGGAACACGTTGCGCCCGTCGTTGGGGTCCTTGGGCAGCAACATGCGCTGCAACCGGGCCTCCAGGCCGACCAGTTGCTCCTTGGCCTCACGCACTTCCTCGACAGCCATTTCGCGCAAGTCCGGGTCGCTGTCCTTGAGCAGCGCCTGAGCGCCGGCCAGATCGTCCTGGACCTTTCGCCACTCTTTATAGGCGTCGATGACCGGCTCGACTTCGGCGTATTCACGCGAATAAGCGCGGAAACGGGTCTGGTCGGAAATGACCTCGGCATCGCCCAACAGAGCGGTGAGTTCTTCGAAGCGGTCCTGGAGCGTGTCCAGTTTATTGAGCAGCGACGCTTTCATTGCGGGGTTTTGTCCGTCGAGCCCTCGTTGAGGGCAAAGAGTTCCTGGGCCATGGCCAGCGCATCGAGGCGGCCTTCGGCGGAGAGCTTTTTCAATTGCACGCTGGGCGCATGCAGCAATTTGTTGGTCAGCCCCCGGGCCAGCTGGGCCAGTACCTCTTCGGGATTGCCGCCATTGGCCAGCAGGCGCTGGGCCTTTTGCAGTTCTTCGTCGCGCAGGCGCTCGCTTTGCTGGCGATAGGCCTTGAGCACATCCACCGCGGCCAGCTCGCGCAGGCGCGCCATGAAATCCTCGGCACCGACCGATACCAGCTCCTCGGCAGCCTGGGCCGCGCCTTGGCGGCTCTTGAGGTTTTCCGCGACGACGTCATGCAGGTCATCGACCGTATATAGGTAGACGTCATCGAGCTCGCCAACCTGCGGTTCGATGTCCCTTGGCACGGCGATATCGACCATGAAGATGGGCTTGTGCCGACGCTGCTTCAAGGCGCTTTCCACCGCGCCCTTGCCGAGGATCGGCAACTGGCTGGCGGTGGAACTGATGACGATGTCGCTGTTGGCCAGCTCCTGAGGGATGTCCGAAAGCAGCACCGCATGGGCACCGAACTGTTCGGCCAGGATGCTGGCGCGCTCCAGGGTACGGTTGGCCACGACGATACGCCGTACACCCTGCTCATGGAGGTGGCGGGCGACCAGGGTGATGGTCTCGCCAGCGCCGATCAGCAGCGCCTGGCTGCGACCCAGGTCGCTGAAGATCTGCTTGGCCAGGCTGACGGCGGCGAAGGCTACGGAAACCGGGTTCTCGCCGATGGCGGTGTCGGTGCGCACCTGCTTGGCAGCACTGAACGTGGCCTGGAACAGGCGCCCGAGCAGCGGGCCGATGGTCCCGGCCTCGCGGGCCACGGCGTAGGCCGACTTCATCTGGCCGAGAATCTGTGGCTCGCCCAGCACCAGCGAATCCAGGCCCGAGGCCACACGCATCATGTGCCTGACCGCATCATGCTCTTCGTGGATATAGGCGCTGGCACGCAGCTCTTCGAGGTTGAGCTGATGATACTCGGCCAGCCACTGCAGCACGGCGTCGGCGGCCAGGTGGTCCTGTTCGATATAGAGTTCACTGCGGTTGCAAGTCGACAGGATCGCCGCCTCACGGCTGGCGGTCAGTCGGCAAAGCTGCTGCAGGGCATCGACCAGCTGCTCTGGCGTAAACGCCACGCGCTCGCGTACGTCTACCGAGGCAGTCTTATGGTTGATACCAAGTGCAAGAAAGGCCATGCGAGGTCGCTGGTTGTGACGAGAAGCCGATAATTGTCCTACTTCGCAGGTTTCAGAACAACCACCGTTCGCTATTGTCGCGATACCCGAGGGCTATCGACGGTGGCGGGCCGTTGCGCCGGCCAGACGCTACGAGCACATACAGTGACTGACAGCCCTCGCTCTCACCCTATCGGCTTTGGCTTTTTGGTGCACGATGGCTCAAACACCGCCGGTGGGCATTTACAGCGTGGGAATATCCGTTCCCTGCGCCGGCGCAGACTCACCTTTCGCCCTTACGGCGACCTCCTTTTTGTCTTGGCAAAAAGGAGGCAAAAACCGCTTGCTCCTGCATCCGGCCCCTACGCTCCGGCGCCTTCCGGGGCTTCGCGGCCTCCGACTTGCTTCGCAAGTCTCCATCTCGCAACTTCGGCTGATGCCGAAGGGCGCTGCGCGCCTGCCGCTACAGGCACCTGCACTCGGCCTCCTGAAGTCGCGATTGGCGGCGCCTGAACTAATTTGTGCAATTAAAAGCAAAAGCGGGATTGGGATTTTGGTCCGGTGATTTCGAAAGTCCAGAACAACCCGCTAATAGAATGGTCCGAACAATCCGAAACCTCGCAACCTCGACCTTCGCAGGTGGGTTTGCCATCGCGCTTGTGTCATCATGCTCCGACCGCCGGTATCCAAAGCCTTCTTTATGAACAAGTCCTACGCATTGTTGCTTGCTCTCGCCCTGCTCCAGGGCTGCCAAAGCCTGGCCCCGCAGAAGAACGAGGCCGCGTCGCCCGTTGCCGCGGCAGGCAAAAGCGCACCGGAAAAGCCTGTGGTGTACGGCTCGTTCAAAGAGGAAACGCTCTACAGCCTGCTGGTAGCGGAACTGGCCGGGCAACGTAACCGCTTTGACATTGCCCTGGCCAACTATGTCGACCAGGCTGAGAAGACCCAGGACCCAGCCGTCTCCGAACGCGCCTACCGCATCGCCGAATACCTCGGTGCCGACGAGCCCGCGCTGGACACCGCGATGATCTGGGCACGCAACGATGCGCAGAACCTCGACGCTCAACGGGCCGCGGCCATTCAACTGGCCCGCGCCGGACGCTACGACGAATCCATGGCCTACATGGAAAAGGTCCTCCAGGGCCAGGGCGACACCCACTTCGACTTCCTCGCGCTGTCCGCAGCCGAAACCGACCAGAACACCCGCGACGGCTTGTTGCAAAGCTTCGACCGCCTGTTGGTCAAGTATCCGGACAACGGCCAGTTGGTGTTTGGCAAAGCACTGTTGCTGAACCAGGATGGCAAGACCGAGCAAGCCCTCGAACTACTCGAATCGCACCCGCCGCAAAACGGCGAAGTCGCCCCGGTGTTGCTGCGCGCCCGTCTGCTGCAGACCCTGGACCGTGGTTCGGAGGCTTTGCCACTGCTGCGCGGGGCTATTCGCGACAATCCCGACGACAAGCGCCTGCGCCTGACCTACGCCCGCACTCTGGTCGAGCAGGACCGCATGGCAGATGCCAAGGCCGAATTCGAGAGCCTGCTTCAGCAGTACCCCGAAGATGACGAGCTGCGCTATTCGCTCGCTCTGGTCTGCCTGGAAACCAAGAACTGGGACGAGGCCGAGGGGTATCTGCAGGAGCTGGTGGAGCGCGACAGCAATGTCGACGCCGCACACCTGAACCTGGGCCGCCTGCACGAAGAGCGCGGCGATCCCGAGGCCGCCCTGCGTGAATACGCCCTGGTAGGCCCTGGCCCCGATTACCTGCCGGCGCAATTGCGCCAGGCCGACATCCTCATCGCTAACGGCCGCTCCAGCGAGGCGTCGCGCCTGCTCGGCGAAGCCCGAGAGGCCCAGCCGGACTACGCCATCCAGCTGTACCTGATCGAGGCGGAAAGCTACGGCAACAACGCCAAGGAAGCCCAGGCTGAACAAGTCCTGGCCCAGGCGATCAAGCGCTACCCGGATGACCTCAACCTGCTTTATACCCGCGCCATGCTGGCGGAGAAGCGCGATGACCTGGGGCAAATGGAAAAAGACCTGCGCGCCATCATCCAGCGCGAACCGGAAAACGCCATGGCCCTGAACGCGCTCGGCTACACCCTTGCCGACCGCACCACGCGCTACGCCGAAGCCAAGGCGCTGATCGAAAAAGCCCACCAGCTCACCCCGGACGACCCCGCTGTGCTCGACAGCCTGGGCTGGGTCAACTACCGCATGGGCAACCTCGACGAAGCTGAACGCCTGCTGCGCCAGGCCCTGGCGCGCTTCCCCGACCACGAAGTAGCAGCCCACCTGGGTGAAGTGCTCTGGGCCAACGGCAAACGCCGCGAAGCCCGCCAGGTCTGGGCCAAGGCCTTCGAGGGCCAACCCGACAGCCAAATCCTGCGCAAGACTCTCCTGCGCCTGACCGGATCAGAGACCCTGTAAACCATGTTCCTGCGTCATTGCATCACCTTTACCCTGATCGCCCTGCTGGCCGGCTGCGCCGGATTCGGTAGCCGTGAATCCCTGCAAGGCCACGGCGATCCACAGTTGTGGCGCGCCCATAAAGAGCAACTGAGCAACCTCGACGGCTGGCAGATCAACGGCAAGGTCGGCATTCGCGCCCCCCGTGATTCGGGCAGTGGTACCTTGTTCTGGCTGCAACGCCAGGACTACTACGACATCCGCCTGGCCGGCCCCCTGGGTCGCGGGGCGGCACGCCTGACCGGACGCCCCGGCGGCGTGGTCCTGGAGGTGGCCAACCAGGGCCGCTACGAAGCCCCAAGCCCCGAGGCACTGCTCGAAGAACAGCTGGGCTGGCAACTGCCGGTCTCGCATTTGGTCTGGTGGGTCCGTGGCCTGCCTGCCCCCGACAGCAAGAGCCAACTGACCCTGGATGGCGACAGCCGCCTGGCCAGCCTGACCCAGGACGGCTGGCAGGTGCAGTACCTGAGCTACACCCAACAGAACGGCTACTGGCTACCTGAACGCCTGAAGCTGCACGGCCAGGACCTGGACGTCACCCTGGTGGTCAAGGACTGGCAGCCACGTCAGCTGGGGCATTGATCGATGGCCACGCTCACCCTTCCCGCCCCGGCCAAGCTCAACCTGTGGCTGCATATCATCGGTCGCCGCCCAGACGGTTACCACGAGCTGGAAACCGTGTTCCAGTTTCTCGACCATGCCGATCAGCTGCACTACAGCCTGCGTGACGATGGCCAGATCCACTTGCGCACCGAAATCGCCGGCGTGCCCCACGACAGCAATCTGATCGTGAAAGCTGCACGCCAGCTGCAACAACAATCAGGCTGCGCGCTCGGCGTCGACATCTGGCTGGACAAGATCCTGCCCATGGGCGGCGGCATCGGTGGCGGCAGCTCCAACGCCGCGACCACGCTGCTGGCCCTCAATCATCTGTGGCAACTGGGCTGGGACGAAGACCGCCTGGCCGGCCTGGGCCTGGGGCTTGGCGCCGATGTACCGGTGTTCGTCCGCGGCCACGCCGCCTTCGCCCAAGGTGTGGGTGAGCAACTGACCCCGGTGGACCCCGAAGAGCCCTGGTACGTCGTACTGGTGCCGCAAGTGTCTGTCAGCACAGCGGAAATTTTTTCGCATCCAGAGTTGACACGTGATTCCCTCCCCCTTAAGATGCGCCCCGTTCCCGAGGGAAACAGTCGAAATGACTGCCAACCGGTGGTAGAGCAAGGTTATCCAGAAGTTCGCAATGCGTTGAATCTGCTGGGTAAATACACTGAAGCTCGTCTAACCGGCACTGGAAGTTGTGTGTTTGGGGCCTTCCCAAGCAAAGCCGAAGCTGATAAAGTTCTGGCCCTTCTTTCAGAGACCCAAACAGGGTTTGTGGCAAAGGGAAGCAACATTTCGATGTTGCATCGCAAGCTGCAGAGCCTGCTCTAGAAGTCGAGTATTCGGTACTCGCAGCAACAGATACAGGGGCGTCGCCAAGCGGTAAGGCAGCAGGTTTTGATCCTGCCATGCGTTGGTTCGAATCCAGCCGCCCCTGCCATTTTCCTTATACTCATCCAGGTTACCCTCAGCCTTCAGGTACTGCGCGTGTCCAAGATGATGGTCTTCACGGGGAATGCCAACCCCGATCTGGCTCGGCGTGTCGTACGTCAGCTGCATATTCCACTGGGTGATGTTTCTGTCGGTAAATTCTCCGACGGCGAAATCAGTGCTGAGATCAATGAAAATGTTCGTGGTAAGGACGTTTTCATCATTCAGCCAACCTGTGCCCCTACCAACGACAATCTGATGGAACTGGTAGTGATGGCCGACGCCTTCCGCCGCTCCTCAGCGTCACGAATCACTGCCGTGATTCCTTACTTCGGATACGCCCGCCAGGACCGCCGTCCGCGTTCGGCACGTGTAGCCATCAGCGCCAAAGTCGTCGCTGACATGCTCACTGTCGTGGGTATCGACCGTGTACTCACTGTCGACCTGCACGCTGACCAGATCCAGGGCTTCTTCGATATTCCCGTCGACAACATCTACGGCTCGCCCGTACTGGTCGACGACATCGAAGACCAGCGTTTCGAGAACCTGATGATCGTCTCCCCGGACATCGGTGGTGTCGTGCGCGCACGTGCCGTCGCCAAGTCCCTGGGTGTCGACCTGGGTATCATCGACAAGCGCCGTGAAAAGGCCAATCACTCCGAAGTGATGCACATCATCGGCGACGTCGAAGGACGCACCTGCATCCTGGTAGACGACATGGTCGATACCGCCGGTACCCTGTGCAACGCGGCCAAGGCCCTGAAAGACCACGGCGCGGCCAAGGTCTACGCCTACTGCACGCACCCGGTACTGTCGGGCCGTGCGATCGAGAACATCGAGAAGTCGGTGCTGGACGAGCTGGTGGTGACCAACACCATCCCGCTGTCCGCCGCTGCTCAAGCCTGTGACCGTATCCGCCAGCTGGATATCGCACCGGTTGTCGCTGAAGCGGTTCGCCGCATCAGCAACGAAGAATCGATCAGCGCGATGTTCCGCTAAGCGGAACGCTCGCTGACGAAAAGCGCCCCGCCCCGGCATCTTGTCGGGGCGGGGCTTTTTTGCCAATCCCGATGGCGCTGGTCGCAAACGCCATACGGGAGGCTATTTTGGAGATACAAAATGACCGATTTCATCCTGAACGCCCAAGCGCGTACTGACCTGGGGAAAGGTGCGAGCCGCCGCCTGCGTCATTCCGCCAACATCCCAGCCGTTGTCTACGGTGGTGGCAAAGAAGCCCAATCCCTGACCATCCTGGCCAAGGAAATCACCAAGCTGTTCGATAACGAAGCTGCCTTCAGCCACGTTCTGGAACTGAACGTCGACGGCACCAAGCAGAACGTCGTCGTCAAGGCCCTGCAGCGTCACCCAGCCAAAGGCTTCATCATGCACGCCGACTTCGTTCGCGTCGTTGCTGGCCAGAAGCTGACCGCCAAGGTACCGGTTCACTTCATCAACGAAGAAGCCCCGGTCAAGAAAGGCGGCGAGATCTCCCACGTAGAAGCCGAGATCGAAGTTTCCTGCGAAGCCAAAGACCTGCCTGAGTTCATCGAAGTCGACCTGGCCAAGGCTGAAATCGGCACCATCATCCACCTGTCGGACCTGAAAGCTCCGAAAGGCGTAGAGTTCGTCGCTCTGGCCCACGGTGATGACAAAGCTGTTGCCAACGTCCACGCCCCGCGCGTAGCCGCTGACGCTGCTGAAGGCGCTGCCGAGTAATCCACTCGCACGCCGGCGTTGATCGGGTTACAGTGCCGCGCGCACCGTAACCCACCAACTCCAAGGAAGAGCCCCTGACGTGACCGCCATCCAGTTGATCGTCGGCCTGGGTAACCCCGGCCCCGAATACGAACAGACCCGGCATAACGCAGGGGCTCTTTTCGTTGAACGCCTCGCCAGCGCCCAGCGTGTATCGCTGACCGCTGACCGCAAGTATTTCGGCCTGACGGCTAAGTTCAGCCATCAGGGCCAAGACGTTCGTCTGCTCATTCCCACCACCTACATGAACCGCAGCGGCCAGTCCGTCGCGGCACTGGCCAATTTCTTCCGGATTCCACCGGCGGCCATCCTGGTGGCGCATGACGAACTCGACCTGCCCCCGGGCGTCGCCAAGCTCAAGAAAGGCGGCGGCCATGGTGGGCACAACGGCCTGCGCGACATCATCGCGCAGCTCGGCAACCAGAACGACTTCCATCGCCTGCGGCTCGGCATCGGCCACCCAGGTGACGCCAAACTGGTCTCCAACTTCGTCCTGGGCCGCGCACCGCGCGCCGAGCAGGAGAAGCTCGACGCCAGCATCGATTTTGCCCTCGGCGTGATGCCGGACGTGCTCGCAGGCGATTTCGCCAAGGCGATGCGCGAACTGCACAGCCAGAAGGCCTGATTTCCTAGAGAGGGGAATTCCCATGGGTTTCAATTGCGGCATCGTCGGCCTGCCCAACGTCGGCAAGTCCACCCTGTTCAACGCCCTGACCAAGTCCGGTATCGCGGCGGAGAACTTCCCCTTCTGCACCATCGAGCCGAACAGCGGCATCGTGCCGATGCCCGATGCACGCCTCGACGCCCTGGCCGAGATCGTCAAGCCTGAGCGTGTGATTCCGACCACCATGGAATTCGTCGACATCGCAGGTCTCGTCGCCGGTGCCTCGAAGGGCGAAGGCCTGGGCAACAAGTTCCTCGCCAACATCCGCGAGACCGACGCCATCGCCCATGTGGTGCGCTGCTTCGAAGACGAGAACGTGATCCACGTCTCCAACAGCGTCGACCCCAAGCGTGACATCGAGATCATCGACCTGGAACTGATCTTCGCCGACCTGGACAGCTGCGAGAAGCAACTGCAGAAGGTCGCGCGCAACGCCAAGGGCGGTGACAAGGAAGCCCTGGCCCAGAAAGCCCTGCTGGAAAAGCTCATTGCCCACTTCACCGATGGCAAGCCTGCGCGCAGCCTGATGAAGAACATGAGCGTCGAGGAGAAGGCCGTGATCCGCGGCTTCCACCTGCTGACCAGCAAGCCGGTGATGTACATCGCCAACGTGGCCGAGGACGGCTTCGAGAACAACCCGCACCTGGACGTGGTCAAGGCCATCGCCGAGGAAGAAGGCGCGGTCGTGGTGCCAGTGTGCAACAAGATCGAAGCGGAGATCGCCGAGCTGGAAGAAGGCGAGGAGAAGGACATGTTCCTCGAGGCCCTGGGCCTGGAAGAGCCTGGCCTGAACCGCGTGATCCGCGCCGGCTACGCCCTGCTCAATCTGCAGACCTACTTCACCGCGGGTGTGAAAGAAGTCCGCGCCTGGACCGTGCGTGTCGGTGCCACCGCGCCGCAAGCCGCCGCCGTGATCCACACCGACTTCGAGAAAGGCTTCATCCGCGCCGAAGTCGTGGCCTATGACGACTTCATCCAGTACAAGGGTGAAGGCGGCGCCAAGGAAGCCGGTAAATGGCGTCTGGAAGGCAAGGACTACATCGTCAAGGACGGTGACGTGATGCACTTCCGCTTCAACGTCTAATCGGGAGTCGAGATCGCACGAGCTCCTGATGGACATCAAAACCCCTTGAATACAGCCGATTCAAGGGGTTTTTTATTGCCCACGAGTGTCCGGTTCAGCCCCCCCCTTCGCTTGCCAACGCGTTCATAGGGCGCTCACCCGCAACTGCGTCAGGCTGTTGGCTAGGTGCTATTCGAAATTGGTTTTCCCACTTGGAGATCACCAAGGGCGCCAAGGCGTTGCCCAGCACATTCAACGCGGTGATCGGCATGTCCATGAGCCTGTAGACACCGGCGATGAAAGCGATGCCCTCCACGGGAAGCCCGGCACTGGTCAGCGTGGCGGTGAGGATGACGAACATCGCCCCTGGCACACCCGCCGCGCCTTTGGACGTCAAAACCATGATGAGCACCAGCACCGCCTGGTCAGCGAGGCTCAATGGGATTTCATACAGTTGGGCGATGAAAAGCGTACCAATGCCCACGAAGAGCGATGCGCCATCCAGATTGAACGAGTACCCAGTAGGAATCACCAAGGAAGCAATGGACCTCGGCGCGCCGTAAGCCTCCACCTTCTCGATGAGCTGTGGCATCACGGTAGCCGAAGTGGCGGTACTGAATGCCAAAATCAGTTCATCCTTGATGAACGTGATCAGGTCGAAGATGTTAATGCCAACCGCTTTGGCTATTCCGCCAAGTACGACCAGTCCGAACAGCAGGACAGCGGCGTAAGTGACAAGAATCAATTTACCCAACGGCAACAGCGCAGAAAGTCCGAAGTTAGACACCGTCACGCCAATGAGACCGAAAATGCCGATCGGAGAATAGTGCATGACGATGTGCGTGACTTTGAACATCGCTCCGGAAAAGGCGTTGAACACAGCGATCAGCGGTCGCTTCTTATCCGCATCAAGCGCATTCACACCAAAACCGAACAGGATCGAAAAGAACAAGATGGGTAGCAAGTTACCCTGCGCCATTGCATTCACGATGTTATCCGGAATGACACCAAGAATCACACTTCCGACATCGCCACCCTCCGAAGAAGAGGGCAACGTCAGTGACTGGGCAGCCGAAAGGGTACTCAAGTTCGCGCCGGTACCTGGCTGGGCCACATTACCTATGATCAAACCACAAACAATGGCGATACCCGTGACGACGAAGAAGTAGAACATGGTTTTGGCCCCCACCCGCCCGATTGCCTTGCTGTCGCCATTACCGGCAACGGCACTGACCATGCAGGCAAAGACCAGTGGCGCCACGATCATTTTCATCATCTTGATGAAAATATCACCGGCTGGCTGCAGGACCTGACTACTCACCCATACTTTGTAATCTGGATAAATATTTAACAGGGCACCCACTATAATGCCCAACACCAGACCCACGATGATTCTTGTGACCAGACTCGCCTTCGCCATACGTCCTCCCATTATTATAATTTGGACTGTCAACTGGCTGGTAAACGCCGCGCACACTCAAGCATCCGGTATTCGCACTCATGCGTTGGTGCTCATGATAAACAGCGTGATCGACAAAGCGTGCTGCTTGGATAAAAGCACGCCTTCAAACAGCAAAGACTTCTTTGAAGTCCTTGAAACCTTTTATCTCGATTGGGTTGCCACTTGGATCGAGGAAGAACATTGTCCGCTGCTCACCCGGCTGACCCGGGAAGCGCACAACGGGGGGAATATCGAACTTCACCCCATGGGCTTGCAGGCGCTCTGCCATCACCATCCAATCATCCAACTGAAGCACCAGGCCGATGTGCGGCATCAGCACCATGTGCTCGCCGACCTTGCCGGTGCGCGTGGTCGGAAATGGCGTGCCTTCGTGAAGGGAAATTTGATGACCGAATAAGTCGTAATCGATGTACGTCTCGCTGGAGCGGCCTTCTTTACAGCCCAGCACCTCGCCGTAAAACTTACGAGACTCTTCAAGGTTTGTTACATGATAGGAGGCATGGAAAAATGCGGTCACGGAAACGCCCTCTTGTTTGGGTGGGAATTTCGTGCAGCCTACCCTATCCTTTCGCTTGTTCTGGAGCGTGATTTTCCATCTCTGACCGAAAGGAATTGTTTTGGATATTCGATTTCTCGAAAGTCTGGTCGCGGTTATTGAAACAGGTTCCATCGCGGCAGCCGCCCGCCGAGAAAACCTTACTGCACCTGCCATCAGCCAGCGTATTCAAGCGCTTGAGAAATCGCTCTGCTGTGAACTATTGAACCGTGGATCCCACTCAGTTGATCCCTCTGAACAATGCTTGGCACTGTTGCCGAAAATGCGCAACTTAATTCAGTGCGCCACGGAACTCAGGGATGGATTCGACAGCAATGGGCTTACAGGTGATTTCAAGTTAGGCGCTATTTCAACTGCGTTGACAGGCCTGCTTCCAGAATTAATGCACCAATTAACGATAACGGCACCGCACCTGAGGCTTAGAATCACACCTGGCGACTCGCGCGCGCTGTATGAGCAGGTGGTAACAGGTGAACTCGATGCCGGGCTTATGGTCTGCCCCCCGTTTTCCGTACCGAAATCCATCAAGATGCAAACGCTGCGGCATGAACCTTTAATGCTGTTGACAAAGGAACCCATTGAGCAGAGCAATATAAATACGACCATTCTCACCCACCCGTTGATTCGATACGATTCAAATGCTTGGGGCGGGCAGATAGCCCTGCAATACTTGCATGACAACGATCTAAGCCCTGATCTACTGTGCAACCTCGATGCGCTTGACGCCATTTACATCATGGTAGAGAAAGGGATGGGCGTATCGCTCGTTCCCGCATGGGCAGGTTTGAAAAGTGGGGAGGTGTTCGCCACGCCCGTCTCAGACTCCGATGACTACATACGCCAACTCGTTTTACTGTATAAATCCATCCCGCGAAGGCCAAAAGCGCTGGATGCCATAAAAGAAATACTCAAGCGCACGGCTTTATGATCCGCTCTCTACGAAGCGGACACCGAGCCTTGCAGCTCCCTGACCTCCCACCTCGTGACCTCCCCGTTTCAAAGGGTTTGTCGCATCTGGCCTTCAGCCTCTCGCTCGAACGCCGCCACCAAAAAGTCGATCAGCTTGCGCACCGCAGGCATCACCCCGCGTCGTGACGGGAACAGCGCAACGATCTCGCCCTTGCGTGGGGTCCAATCTTCCAAGGCAGGCACCAGGCGCCCGGCTGCCAGGTCGGCGCGCACCAGTTCCTCGGGGAGCAACACCACACCGACACCTGCCAACGCACCCTGGCGCAGCACCGCGACATCGTCCGACACCAGGCGGGGCCGGTAGCGAATCGACGCCACGGCGCCGTCCGGCCCGTCCAGGTCCCAGGTGTACTCCTGTACATTGGCGCCCCAGCCCAGGCTCGGCAGTTCGAACAGGTCCGAGGGGCGCAGCGGTTGCTCATGTCCGATCAGCAGCCTGGGGGCGACTACCAGGCATTGGCGACTATCGGCCAACTTGCGCATCACCAGCTCGCTGCTCTCCAGTGGCCGATGGCGCACGCTCAGGACCAGGTCGAAGCCCTCGCCAATGACATCGACACGCCGGTTGTAGCTTTTGACCAGCAACTCCACCACTGGGCATTCGGCCATGAAGCGCGCCAGCATCGGCGCCAGGCGCGAGTCCAGCAGCGAGGTGCTGCAGGCCAGGCGGATAATACCGCTGGGCACCGCACGGCTGCGCTCGATCGCGTCTTCGGCGGCATACGCCCGGTCCATCATCGATACACAGTGATGGTAGTACTCCAGGCCCACCTCGGTGACGGCGAACTGGCAGGTGGAGCGCTGGATAAGACGCACGCCCAGGCGCTCTTCCAGCAGGGCCACACGACGGCTAAGGCGCGACTTGGGCAAGCCGAGGACACGGCCGGCGGGGGCGAAGCCACCGTGCTCCACCACCTTGGTGTACAGGTACAAATCATTCAGATCGAACATGCGACAGACTCACCCAACTCAATCCACGATGGTGACCGTCGCCGTGGTCCCAGCGCGCAGCGGCGGTGCGTCGGCGCTGCGCTCCAGACGCAGGCGCACCGGGATCCGCTGGGCAAGCTTGACCCAGGTATAGCTCGGATTGACGTTGGCCAGCAGGCGGTTGCCCGGCTGGTTCTCGCGATCGGTGATGGCGTAGGCGATGCTTTCCACCGTGCCCTCCAGCACCTCGCCGCTCATCAAGGCGATGCGCGCGTGGCTGCCCACCTTGATCTTCGGCAGCTTGGTTTCTTCGAAATAGCCACTGACGTGGAACGAGCTGCTGTCGACCAGCGCCAACAGCGGCGTGCCGGATTGGGCGAAATCCCCCTGGCGGGTCAACAGGTTGGTTACATAGCCGCTGACCGGCGCGGTGACCCGTGTGCGCTCCAGGTCCAGGCGGGCCTGCTTCAATGTGGCCTCGGCGAGCTGCACGTTGGCCTGGGCCAACCCCAGGTTGGACTGCTCGCGTAGAAGATCGGCCTGGGCCACGGCCACGTCCGTGCCGGACTTCTCCCACTCTTCCGCGGAAATCGCCGACAAGGACTGAAGCCTACGCCGGCGTTGCTCTTCGCTGCGCCGTTGCTTGAGCAGGGCTTCGTTGGCGACGATCGATGCCTTGGACTGCCCCAGTGCGGCGCGAGCGACCTCGACCGCGCGCTCGGCATGCAGTACCGCAAGCTCATAACGGGCGGGGTCGATCTGCAGCAGCAGCTCGCCTTGCTTGACGAACTGGTTGTCATGGATCGGCAGTTCGATGATGCGACCGGCCACCTCGGCCGACAGGGTCACCACGTCCGCCCTCACCCGGGCGTCGCGGGTCCAGGGCGCACGGGTGTAGTAGTCCCAGGCAAACCAGCCCAGCACCAGGGCAAGGGCCAGCACGGCCAAGGTCAGTGCCTTGGAAAATACAGGTTTCAAGGCAGGCATTGTTAGACACTCACTCCCATCGATAACACCAGGGCCGCGCAGATCGCGGCATACAGAGCACCCTGGAACAAGGCGGGATGCCACACCAACGCCAGCACCCCAACTCGACGCAGCAAGGCGTCGGCAAGCAGAAACAACGGCAAGCCCAGCAACAACGCCTGGGCGATCGGCGGCAGGTAGACACCGCCGAACTCGAAATCAATGGGCATAGGCGCCCTCCTCTTCAGGCTGCGTGGTCGGCACCAGTACCTGGCGGTAGCGCTGGAGCAACTGGCCGGCGATCGCCAAGGCGACCCGCAGGATGAACAACTGACGCAGCGCCTCCCGGCCCGCCTCGAAATGCACCTGATGCAAGGCGTCCAGGGTTTCGCCAAGCGCTTCGAGCTCGTGCAGCAGTGCGTCCAGGTCCACCTGACGACGCGCACCGATGAAGTCCGCCATCTCTTGCAACCCTAGGCGCAATCGCGCCTTTACGCCTTCCGGCAAGGTCTCGCTGGTGACGCACTGGGCCTGTGCCTTGGCCAGGACGATAGCCAATGCCGGGCACACCAGATTGCACTCGAACAGCTCCCGCGAACGCGCATCGCTGGTGGCCGGCAGCAGGCCGATCATGGCCGAGAGCCGGTCGAGCATGCGGCTCTCGAAATCGAACTGGCGCACCAGGCTGGAGGGGGCAGTCACGTGTTGGTACACATCTTCCCGGCTCAGGCGAAACAGGCGGGCCATGCGCCTTTGCGGGTTGAACGGGAAGACCAGGGCAAACACCACCATCGCCAGCAGCCCCCCGGCTAGGTAGGCCCCGGCGAACTCGAACCATTGGATGGCGCTGTTATGGTAAGCCCCGACGTTCTGCGGGCCGATCATCAGCAGGCCCACCAGGCCGATGCCCATACCGATCCCGGCGGTCATGGGGTTGGCCAGACCGACGGCGGCCAGATAGAGCAAGGGTGTCAGGCACAGGGCGAGCATTTCGAAATCGGTGAAGATCGGCAGCAGGCCGAACTGATAGACCGCTGAGAGTACCAGCGCCACCAGCAATCCGCGGTTGTAGTTCTGGCTGGCCAGCAGCGGTCGAGGCAAAGTGGCCATCAGCGAGCACATGACGCCGATCAGGATCACTCCAGAGCGGGCGCCGTCCCAAGCGGTCTCGATCCACAGCCACCCTGCCAGGAACAACGCCAGGAAGGCCCGCGCGGCGTTCATGCCGGCCAGGCGAAAATCCAGGTGCAGGGCACTGACCCGCCCTTGGGCATGGGGGCAGCTGGCAGCCCTGCCCTGCTGGATCGCCTCGTTCAGCTCGATCAGCTCGTTCAGTTGTTGCAACAGACGCGCCTGCTCCCAACGCAGGGCCCAGGCCAGTGAACGCAGACGCGGTGGCAATGGTTCGCTGAGAAATTCCGCACGGTCGGCGGCCTGCTCGAAGCGCTGGTTCAGGCGGTGTATGGCCTGGCGACGCTGCGCCGATAAGGCCACACCCTCATTGGCCAGGGCATCGAGGCTGT
This sequence comes from Pseudomonas guariconensis, assembly GCF_900102675.1. GTDB lineage: Bacteria > Pseudomonadota > Gammaproteobacteria > Pseudomonadales > Pseudomonadaceae > Aquipseudomonas > Aquipseudomonas guariconensis. Next base: position 111,885 of record NZ_FMYX01000007.1, on the reverse strand, counting down.
CCAGCTCATCGTTGCGCAACAGTTGGATGTCGGCCGGCAGCGGCCCTTGCCAGTGCTGCTTGATCAGCTCACGTTGCTGTCGCAACACCAGTAGGCGCGACACCAGCAGCACCAGCTGGTTGGCCAGCAGTTGCACCAGGCCATCGGCGTTGCGCAGGTGCGGGGCATCGAAATAAAGATGTCGGCGCAGGCCTTCCAGCGCGCTGACCTGGGCGATCAGCTGGGCTTGGCGCTGGTTGAAAGCGGCTTCGTCTTCCTCGGTCCTGATGACCTCGGCGGCATGCCGAGCGATCAGCTTGACCAGGCTGTCGACCTGGGCGAAGTAACCTTGGGCGACCGCCTGCGGACGCGCTGTCAGCAGGCTGACCACGGCTACACAGGCCACTGCCAGCAGGGTTTCGGTCAGGCGCGTGATGGCCAGCAGCAGGATGCCGTCCGGTTCGGGCACCGCCAGCATCGCCACCACCACGGCAGTGAAACCACTGAGGACGAAGGCATGGGAGTCGGTATAGCGCAGCAGCGTGCCCCCTGCCGTGCAGAACGCCAGCCACAAGGCCAGGCAAACGATGAAGGGCATCGGTGCCTGGGGGAACAGCGCCATGAGCACCACCGCCACCGCCGCGCCCGCCGCCGTGCCGATCACCTGCGCGAAGCTGCGCTTGAGGGTCATGCCGGCCAAGGGCAGGCTGATGATGATCACGGTCATCAGCGCCCACTTGGGCTGTTCCAGATCGAAGATGAACGCCAGATACAGACACAGCAGGCCTGCGACGATGGTGCGTAAGGTGAAGAGCAACACCCCACGCCCGGGATTGAGGGCCAGTTTGAAATAGCCGATCAGTGGACCCATCCGGTACCTCTGGATACGGACGGGGAACCCTGCCCCAGGCGCATGAGCCCCTAAGGCAAAGCTCCCACGCCGGATTACTTCGTCAGCGTGCTGAAGCTGGTCATCAAGTTACGGTAGTCCGGGATGTGGTTGGAGAACAGTGTGCCCAGGCCTTCGATGTCGTTGCGCCAGTCGCGGTGCAGCTCACAGGCCACGCCGAACCAGGTCATCAACTGCGCACCGGCCGCCTCCATGCGGCGCCAGGCAGAATCACGGGTCAGTTCGTTGAAGGTCCCGGAGGCATCGGTGACCACGAACACATCGAAGCCCTCTTCCAGGGCCGACAGCGCCGGGAAGGCCACGCACACCTCGGTCACCACACCGGCGATGATCAGTTGCTTCTTACCGGTGGCCTTCACCGCCTTGACGAAGTCTTCGTTGTCCCAGGCGTTGATGTTGCCGGGGCGGGCGATATAGGGCGCATCTGGGAACTGCGCCTTGAGCTCAGGCACCAGCGGGCCATTGGGGCCGTTTTCGAAGCTTGTGGTGAGGATGGTCGGCAGCTTGAAGTACTTGGCCAAGTCCGAGAGGGCCAGCACGTTGTTCTTGAAGCGGTCCGGTTCGATATCACGCACCAGGGAGAGCAGACCCGTCTGGTGATCGACCAGCAAGACAGCGGCGTCGTTCTTGTCCAGACGCTTGTATTGGAAAGCCATGGTAATGCTCCTTTCTTCGGTGGGATTTTTAGACGTACGCAATCCAGTTGCCGCCTGCCCGCAATTCATGTGCGGGACTATCAGCGTAGGCAACACCGGCCATGCCAAGCGACCGTCAGTCGGCTCGATTCGGCGGTCGGCGCCCCTTCTGAAAAAACAATAGACACAACGTTAGTCCGACGAGTGGACAGTCGCTAGATACTCAAATCAGACCTCAGCGTTCCATTGGGTGAACACTGTGGCCCTGCCTTGCGAGCTGGCCGTTTCACATCTTTACTCGTTCTAGGTATGCACATGCCCCTTGAAGGAGCGCCAGCACCGCGATGAAAGAACAGCTCGCCCTACTGGCCAGGCAGTGCATTTCGCCGTCGGTCCGCTTCGAAATCAGGGCCACGTCCGCCAGGCTCAAGGACCTGGCCAGCCGCGCCTGCCTGTGGCGCTGGGAGCGCAGCCGCTTCAAGCCCGACCAACAGAGCAGCCACGAGGTGGTTTACTTGGGCCGCAAAGCCCACCGCGACCTGGCCAAGTTACTGATGGGGGCGACCACGCCGGCCAGCGCGACCAGCGATGCCGTGGTACTGGCCAGCGAAGTGCCGGTGCCCGGAGCCCTGCAGGTGCCGCATTTTTTGAGCGCCGTGGTGCCATTGGGGCGCTCTCTGGACAGCATCGTCGCCACCTACAACAGTGAGTTGCGGCGCAGCCTGCGCAAGCACCGGCCGCGCTATCACATGCGCCCGGCAGTCACCGACGAAGAGATCGCCCATGCCGACACGACGATGCTGCAACCCTACGCCAAGGCTCGCCATGGGGCGTCCGCCTCGCAGATTGCCACTGCCGAGGTTTTCAGGCTCGCCAAGTCCGCAGGCCGGCTGGACCTGATCCTGCGCGACGATGAAGTGGTGGCCTGCCACCTGGGCTGCGTCATCACCCGTGCCGGTAAGCGCTACTGGAGCACCATTCGCTTCGGCTACCCCGAGTCGGTTTTCGCCGATGCCAAGCAGCTGCGCGAGGTCAACTCGATTACCACCTTCATGGCGTTGGAGTGGGCGCTGGAAAACGGCTTCGACTACTACGACATTGGCTGCTGCCTGGCCCGCCCCGACGATGGGCTGCTGGAATGGAAAAGACGCCGCGGCGGCGACGTCGATACCTTAGGCAACCATGCCCACTTCTTTGTCAGGCTCCCCCGCACCGGCTCGGAATGGTTCCTCTGGAGTACGCCGCTGTTCGCGGTGGAGGATGGCCGGCTGACCTTGCACCTGGGTGTGCCCGAGGGGCCGAGCGATGAAGAGATCGCCAGCCGCTACCGGGAAATGGGCTTTGGCGGGTTGTCCAAGGTGTACTTGCATTGCTCCCGGGTACCAAGCCCGTCCTTGATCGAGACCTTGCGCAGCCGCTACGCGCACCTGAACCCGATGCCGATAATCCAGACACGTCTGACGCGCTAGTACGCCTGCTTGCCGGTGAACGCCGAAAGCGTGCGCACGAGAATGATGAAATCCAGCCACACCGACCAGTTGTTGATGTATTCGATGTCCGAGTCGACCCGCTGGATCATCTGTCCCAGATCCTTGGTCTCTCCCCGGTAACCGCGCACCTGCGCCAACCCTGTCATGCCGGGCTTGATGTTGTTGCGCGCGAAATAGTCGGCGATGTCCCTGGAATACTGAGTGTCGTGCTGGATGGCGTGCGGACGTGGCCCCACCAGGGACATCTCGCCCATCAATACATTGAACAGCTGCGGTAACTCGTCGAGGCTGGTGCGGCGAATGAACGCCCCGACCCGGGTCATGCGCGGGTCGTTCTTCTGCGCCTGTTGGAGCACCCCGGTTTCGGGCTGGTGCACGAACATGCTTCTGAATTTCCAGATGCGGAAGGTCTCGCCGCTCCAGCCCATGCGCTCCTGGCGGAAGAACACTGGCCCCGGGCTGTCGAGCTTGATGGCCACAGCGATGATGAGCAGGACCGGTGCGGCACACAGCACAATCAATGCGGCCAGCAGTTTGTCTTCGAGGTTCTTGAGGAACAGGCTGGTGCCGGTGAGTGGCGTTTCGGAAAGCGTGAGCACAGGGATACCGGCAATTTCGCGCACGCTATGGTTGATCAGTCGCAGCGAGAAGATGTCGGGAATCCAGTTGACCGAAACGCACTTGTCCAGCAGCCGCAGGTACACATCGCGGATCAGTTGCGAGCCTTCCAGCGGCGTGACCAGGTAGACGGTCTTGATGCCATGACGTACCACGATGTCATCCAGCTGGGAAATATCGCCCAGGATCACCGGGCCACCCTCTCCCTCCTGCGCCCCTACTTGCAGCTCCGTCTCACCGATGTGCACGCAGCCGACGATCTTCTCGCCCAGCCAGGGGTTGTTGCTGATCTTCTTGTGCAGGAAGGTCGCCAGTTCACCGGAGCCGATGATCAAGGCGTTCTCCTGGCTGTAGGGCAGCGTCAGGAATTTCACCTGGATTTCACGTACCAGAAAATGCAGCAGCAACTGGATGAAATAGCCGATGACGAACAGCTCGCCCACCAGCAGGCGCGAATACTGCTCGCTCTGTTTGGTGAGAAAAGCCATGGCCACGAGAAAGCAGAACGTCACCGTCCAGGCCTTGAACAGCTTGAACGCCTTGATCGACAGGCCCACGTTGCTGCGGTAGATGGCGTAGTGGTCATAGACCACCGCCAGGGCGCCGATCAGCAACAGCAGCATGATGACGTAGTCGGGGGTGATGTAACCGACGTGCAGGTAGATCAGGTACCAGGCGACTCCGGTCACCGCGATGCCGTCAAGCCCGGCCTGGATGGCGTTGCTGATGCTGCGTCTGCGCTGGAGTAGGGAACGGTTACTTCTGGGTTCGAAAACCATTGCTCGTCCTCACTGATGCCGAGAAACCACACGCTTTCCTACCAAGCCAAGAACAACCGCATTCATCCTGAAAAGACAAAGACCCGACGCGCACTCAGCGAGTGCCGCCTGGTCAATGACGTAGGAGATCGTCCCCGTGACTATCGATCACCTGAATCACACGCTAATGCGCGGACTGCTCCCCAGGGCGATAGTGCGACCCGTTTGCCGAGGGTCCTCGGCACATGGGTGCGTTTGATATCACTGTAGCAGTACTTTGGAACCGCGCCGGGGATTTACCCTTTTGGGCCGTTGCAGAGGCGCGTCGCCCCCTTCGCAGGTTTACCCGCGAAGCAGACACCACTCCCTGTCAGTGACCACGCGCTCGCGCATAGCTCAACGTGCGCCAGAGGAACAATGGATTGCCGAGCACATACCGGCTGAACAGCCGCCTAGGCTCACGCAGCAGTCGGAACAACCACTCGCAGCCCAGGCGCCGCATCCACCGAGGCGCACGCGTCACCTTGTCGCCGAGAAAATCCAGGATCGCCCCGCCGCACACCACCACGCAGGGCACGCCGCTTTGCGCCAGCCGGGCAGCGACCGCCTCCTGCTTGGGCATGCCCATGCCCAGCACGATCAGCTCCGGCCGCTGCCGGTGCGCCAGGGCCAGGTAGGTATCGATCTGATCGAAACCATGGTGAACAGACGTCACCTGAACCCCGAAGCGGGCTTCGCTGCTGCGCGCTGCGTTTTCCAGATAAGGCGCTTCGGTGCCCCAGAACGCCACACGCCGCCCGCTGAAGGCCATCAGCAACTTGGGAATGAAGTCGGTGCCGTTCATGTTCAGGCCAGGCGCCAACCCCAGCCGGCGCAACAGGATCGCCATGCCCGAACCGTCGCGCAACAGCACGTCCGCCGAAGCCAGCGCCTGGAGATAAGCGCGGTCGCGGGTCACCAAGTTCATGGCATGGGCGTTGACGAAACCCAGCACCCGCCGCGCCCCAGGTGTGGATAACTGGGCCAGCAAGCGCTGCTCATCCTCTGCGTCTTCGACCACCCGCAGCTTGTCGACGATGGTGCTCCAGTGGCCTTGCCAGATCGACATAGGCATCAGTTGCCATCCCGTTTGGAGCGCACCCAGTCCACCTGGCGTTTGACCAGGAACCCCAGGTAGATAGGGATTTTCTTCGCCGCGTAGAGCGGCGCGTAGAGCAGCACTGAAAATGCGATCAGCCCTCGGCAGAACCGGTACCAGGCCAGCAGGACGGCGATGCCCAGCAATACCACTGCGCAGCTCGCCAGCCACGGCGCGGTGCTGACATCCAGCAGCAACCAGGCCAACCACGAAAGGCAGAAAACCCCGGCCAAGGCCAACACCAGCAAGGCCAGCGGTGGCACCATCAGGTCCAGCGCCAGGGCCAACAACGCACCATTGCGACGGGCGAGGCTTTCGATCAACAACCGTGGCGCATCCTTGAGCAAGACGCCCAGGTGCCCGTGCTCCCAACGTCGCCGTTGCGCCCCCAGCCCTTCGTTGCTGACGGGAAACCAGCTGGTGACTCTGGCATCGGGACAGAACAACGGCGCCTTGCCGATGCGGCACAGGTCCAGGCCCATCTTCAGGTCCTCGACCAAATGGCCACTGGCAAGCTCCAGCGAGGCCAGGTCACGCCAGGTGAACGCCATGCCAGCGCCCATCAACTGACAAGGCAGGCCCAGCCGCGCCCAGCCGCGTGGACGCACCAGGTTCTTCACGCGCCAGGCGAACTCGGCCACGCGGGTCTTGAGTCCTGCGCCCTCAGGCGCCTGCATCAGGTACAACGCCTGAACCGGACGCCCGCTGTCGATGCAGCAGGTAGCAAGGCGCGTGAGCGCGCCCTCGCCCAGCTGGCAATCGGCATCGACCACGACGATCACCGGCGGTGGGTCGAAACCCAGGTAGCGCACTCCAAAGTCCAGCGCATAACCCTTGCCCCGCGCCTGTGCATCGAAGCGCTCGACCACCTCGGCACCTGCTGCCCGCGCAAGCGCTGCGGTGTCATCGGTGCAGTTGTCCGCCACCACAAGCAGTCGATCACCCTCGCACAGCTGCGCACGGATGCTGTCCAGCGTGGCGATGATGATCGAGGCCTCATCATGGGCCGGCACCAGCACCGCCAAACGCGGACGCGGCACGCGGGCCGCAGGCGGCAGCCGTGCCGGCAGGCAGGCCATCAGCACCTCGATGAACAACACCAGCGTCGGCAACAGCACGAGCAACGCCAGCGCGCCCAGTATCGCCGCCGCGAGCCCTGTCATGCCGGAGCCCTGAACAGTGCGGCCAGCTTACCGGCCTCGGTGTCGATGTCATGGCGCTCAAGCACCCGCGCATACGCCGCCTCCCCCATACGCTGAAGCACCTCCACCGGTTGCGCCAGGCAGTCGGCCATGGCCTGCGCCAGTTCCTCCACGGCCCCGGCGCTGAACAACCAGCCGTTCTCACCCTGGCGGACCAGCTCGGGGATGCCCGCCACATAGGTCGTTAAGACAGGTCGGCGCAGGGCCATGGCCTCCATGATCACCACCGGCAGACCCTCAGCGAAACTCGGCAGCACCAGGGCGCGCGCCGCCAGGATCTCGGCACGCACCTGCGCGCTGCTGATCCAGCCGGTGATGCGCACCTGGGCCTGCAGGCCGTGCCGGGCGATCAGCGCCTCGATATCCGCCCGCATCTCGCCATCGCCCGCCAGCACCAATTCGCAGGCCACACCGCGCTCGGCCAGGCGCCGCGCCGCCTCGAGCAACAGCAGTTGCCCTTTCTGTTCGCACAGCCGCCCCACGCACACCAGCCTTGGTACCGCCGGAGCCGGTACTGCCGGCACGTCGTGGAACATCCGCTCCAGGCCGCAATGCACCACCTTCACCTTGGCCCAATGCCCATGGGCGACCCAACGGAACAACTGGCTGCGCCCGTAGGAGCTGATCGCCGCGACGAACGCGGCGCGCCGGACCTTCTCGCCCAAGTGGAGAAACTGGGGTTTGTCGAACTCTTCCGGCCCGTGCACGGTAAAGCTGTACGCCGGCCCGCCAAGGGCATTGGCCAGCATCACCACTTCGGTGGAGTTGGTGCCAAAGTGCGCATGCACATGCTCGCTGCCAAATGCCCGCAATCGCTGCAGCACCCAGCAGGCTTCAGCCAGGTAGACCACGTGGTAAGGCAATGGCCGGTCGGCGCGCCAGCCCAGGCGCAAGGCCAGCCAGAATGCGGTAAAAAACCGTCGCGGGTCGGCCCGCAGCACCTGTAGCAAGGGCTTGATCAGCCCTCTGAGGCCGCCTTGCAGGACGTACTGGGTCTGATCCCGCTCGGCCATGTCGTCGGCATCCAGCAATTGCGCATCCCAACCCCGCAAGGCCATGCGCTGGATGATGAAGCCCTGACGCTCCAGCGCCAGGATTTCACGGCGTATGAAGCTATGGCTGACCTTCGGGTACTGATTGACGAAATACGTAATGCGCATAGGGACCCGACTGAATGCGTGTTCGATTGATTATGGGTGCACTCCTGACTCAGGGTAGCCTGCCTCCTTCACGCTCACCGATTGTTTACCTTGCAAACGCAACGTGGCGTCCACCTGGGCGAATACATCGTCCAGCAGGTCATGACGGCGGCGGTACATCGCGCGCTTCTTGGGCGCGACGTCGTCCAGGCTGCGCCGGGCCTCGTCGATCGGCATGACGTAGAAGTCCTGGCGCTGCGAAGGCAGCGCACCGTGCTCTTGCCAGATGACATCGTAGTTGGTCGGCAACTCCTGGGCCTTTTGCGCACCGAAGTAGGCATGGCGATGATGCCGGTAGCTATCTCCCACGGCGTAGAGCCGCGTGACGCCCAGGCGCGTGGCCAGGTGGCGGAGCACCTCGATCAACAGGCTGCGCGGACGCAGCCCTTCGAAATCCTTGGTCAGCGTCCGATAGATCGACAGTGACGTTTCGCTGTCGATGCCTTTGTGAATGCCCTGCACTGCGCCGATGAACACGCACAGCTCGCCGTCCTCCAGGCCCAGGCTGAAGGCCAGCGACGCGACCCGCAGATCATGTTGGAACAGGTTAAGCACCAACTCCCCTTCGCGCATGAACCAGAACGCCCGATCAAGCACCAAAGAGCATGCCGGTGAATAGCGCGACAGGTCATCGAGCAGCAGCCGCTCTTCGCGCCCCAGCAGCAGCAGGCTCGGGCACCGGCTGCTGACCACTTCGTAGTGCGAGGCCAGCGCATCGAAGCGCATCGACGCCGGCCAGTCCTTGCTGATGTACGGCCACTGGACTAGGCCGATGCAATCGATGCCCAGTCGCTCCCGGCCACTGTCGCCCAAGGCAAGCGACAGACGCCGCTGGAACGCATTGAGGCCGGACCATTCCCGCGCCATGTGCCGTACCAGACGGAGCTTGTTGTGCAGCGCCCGCAGCGAGTAACCGGGGTGCAAGGTGAACACGCTTTTGACCAGTGACCGATATGTCATGGACATCTCACTTGTATTCGATCAACACGGATTTGCCGACACCGAACCTTTTCAGCAAGAACTTCACCTGCCCACACATTTCGGGAAACTTGCCCAACACCAGAAACCCCGCCTGCAACCCGTTCTGCTGCAACGACCCGCGCCCCCGGCGCATCAGCCGCAGCACCTGCAGCGGGTAGACGAGCAACAGCAACAGCCCGCCCCAACCGAACAACGTGCAGGCCAGCAGGGTCGCCAAGGGAATCCCCAGCCCCCACACCCAGGCTCGGCGCGACTCACGCAGCCAATGGCGCTCGGGTGCCGCGCCATGCAGGAACGCGCCTTCGGCAAAGGCATAGCCGCCGCGCAGGCTGCGCCGCCACCATTGGCTGAAGCGGGTCATGGCCGCGTCGTGCAGGGTCATTTCGGCGTCCAGACGCCAGACCTTCCAGCCCTGGGCGCGCAGGCGCACGCACAACTCCGGCTCCTCGCCGGCGATCAAGTCAGCGCGGTAGCCATTCACTTGGACGAAGGCATCGGCGCGCATGAGCGCATCGCCGCCACAGGCCTTGGCCTGGCCGACCGGGGTGTCCCACTCCAGGTCGCACAACTGGTTGTAGATCGAACGTGTGGGGTATCGCTCGCGGCGCCGACCACAGACCACGGCGACCTCAGGGTGCTGGTCGAGAAAGGCCTGCGCCGCGGGCAGCCAGCCGGCGACCACTTCGCAATCGCCATCGACGAACTGCACGTAACGCACCGAAGGCATCAAGCGATGCAAACAGGCAAAGCCTTCGTTGCGCGCACGCGCGGCAGTGAAGGGCTGCGTCATGTCCAGGGCCAGCACCTCGATACCCCGCGCCTGCGCCATCTGCACAGACCCGTCGGTGGAGCCTGAGTCGACATACACCACCTGATCCGCCGCACCGGCCAGCGACGCCAGGCAGCGCTCCAGCCGCGAGCCCTCGTTGCGCCCGATCACCACCACACCGATGCCGGTCATCATGGATTCATCCGCCACTGCGTCGGGGCTTGATGACCGCGGGCACACCGACAGCCAGCGAATCGTCGGGCACATCGGTCAACACCACCGCGTTGGCCCCGATGATCACATTGTTGCCGATGCGGATATTGCCCAGCACCTTGGCCCCGGTGCCGATATCGACGTTGTTGCCGAATACCGGCGCGATGGGCTCCTGCACGTTCTTCAAGCCCACCACCACGCCATTGCGAATGCGGCAGTCATCGCCGAAGCGGGCATAGCCGCTGACCACGATGCCGCCAAAATGATCGATGACGAAGTTGCGCCCCAGCTCCACCTCGCAGGGCAGTTCGATGCCGGTGAGGATCTGCACCAGCTTGAACAGCACCTTGTAGATGAACGACAGCAGCTTGCGCAGCAACGCCGGACGCACCCCGTAGCGCCAGCGCCCGAAACGGTAGACCAGCATCACCCAGAAGCCCTGTGCCGCCCAGTCGCCTCCATGGGCCCGCAGGTCCGCGCGAACGTTCTCGAACATACGGCCCCCTAGCGTGTCGGCTGGCTTGCAAAGCGCGTGTCGAAGAGCAACGCCCAGGTCGCCCGGGCATGCTTCCAGCTGGCTTTCACGGCCCCCCAGCCACGTCGTTTGAGCAATGCCTTGAGCGCCAGCAAGGTGTCCCCGAGGCTCACCAGCAGCATGTGCAGCACAAGCCCTGGCACGCCATGGTGCTTGCGAAAGTACAGCAGCTCGCTTTCGATCTGCATCACCGAGATCTGCCGGCTGGCCGCTTCGAGCTCGGTGACTGACTTGGAGCTTTCGCCGCCGATGTGCACCACTGTGGTGTAGGGGTAATACACGACTTTCCAGCCAGCCTGCTTGACCCGTTTGCAATGGTCCACTTCCTCGTAATAGAGGAAGTAGCGCGGGTCGAACAAACCTACCTGCTCGATGACCTCGCGTCGGACCAGGTAGAAACAGCCTGGCAACCAGTCGCATTCACGCACCGAGTCGTGGTCCCAGTTCATCTCGTCGATGGTCTGCAGCCCAGGGAAGAAGCGCTCCAGCCCCGTGCGCGCGGCAAACATGTTCAGCGGCGTCGGAAAGTACCGGCAGCTGGGCTGAAGGTCTCCCTCGCGCCCCACCAGACGCACCCCGAGCACGCCGCACTGCGGATGCGCTTCCATGTATTCGACCGTTCGCACCAGGGTGTCGTGCGCGACGAAGGCGTCGGTATTGAGCAGCAAAGCGTATTTGCCCTGCAGGTGCTCGACCAGTTGGTTGTTGGCGCGGCCGAAACCGACGTTCTTCGGATTGGCCACCAGCAGCGCCTCGGGGCAGACCGCCGCCAGGCGCTCCAGGGAGTCATCGACCGAGGCGTTGTCGACCACCAAGTAGCTCGCCAGATCCGCGCCCTCGCCACGGCGCAGGGCATCGAACATCGGTTGCAGCAGCCCTGCGGTGTTGTAATTGACGATCAGCACATCGACGAGCTTTTCAGTCATGTCTCCTGCCTCCCGGTGCCGTAAAAGTACTCGGCGCGCATGGCAGCCAGTTTCGGCTCCAGCTGTGGATCGAAGACATCTGCCCGATTCTTGATCAGGTCGATCCACGGGTAGGCCTCGCAGCGCGCCTCGACCCGCTTGACCAGGTCTTCGAGCGTGCACAGGACCTTGGCCGGGTTGCCACCAACGACCGTGCCCGGCGGCACGTCCTTGGTCACCACCGCCCCTGCGGCCACGATGGAGTTCGGCCCGATGGTCACCCGCGGCATGACGATCGCCCCATGGGCGACCCAGCTGTTGTCACGGACATCGATGAAACCCACCGAGTCGAGCTTCTTGCCGTAGATGACCTCAATCAGCTCCACCACACCGTCGTGCCCGATCAGCGTGCAATCCGACAGACCGCAATTGTTGCCCAGGCGCACCAGGGAAGGGTCGGTGATATTGCATCCCGGGTTTATCTGGACGTTGGTCCCGGTGGAGTGAAACCGCCCCCAGCGCGACAGGTACGCGCCCCACTGGATAGCGTTGGGGCGGCACAGGCGCCTGTACAGTCCGGCCCCACGTCCGGTGGACATGGCGTAATGCGCCACGATTTTTCTCAGCCATCCCATCATGCTGTTGCCCTCGCAAACCTATCGATGTCGAACCGAACCCAGGCCGCACGTTCCTCGCACGGTACCTGCCCCATCAGCGCAGCTGCCAGACATCCACAGGTTGCAGGCGCGCTGTCACACCCTTCAGGCGAACTCTCCCGCCTGAGACTTCATCTTTGCGTCCAGATGGTCCGCCAGCCGCAAGGCGAACTGCAGAAGCGGCATCGTCGGATTGCTCGCCCCGCCCTTGGCGAAAATGCTGCTGCCAGCGATATACAGATTGTCTGTGCCGAACACCTTGCAGTCCGGGTCGACCACCCCGGCATCGGGCGAGGCCGCCATGCGCGTGGTGCCCATGTGGTGCGCGTGGGGCGACATTTTCAGGGGCAGGGACGTGTCGTGGACGAAGTCGTTCAACTTGACGAAGGCCAGCCCGCTTTCGGCGAAACGCTTTGCCAGCTCGACGCCGATGCACTTGATGGTCTGGCGGTCATCGCCGCTCAGTACCCAGTTCATGTTCACTTTGGCCACGCCCAGCGCGTCCTTTTCTTGCAATGTCGAAAGGCGGCTCTGCAGGTTGGGGAACTGTTCGATCATGGTGCTCAGCACGCCATCGCCGGGGCAGTTGAACTTGGCGATGAAATCGATCTTGTGGGCGATTCCCATATCGCAGCTGAGGGTCTCGAGGAAGTCCTTGACCTGGGCGGTCCGGCCATAGTTCGTCACCTCGTCCAGCACCGTCGCGGAGACATTGCCTTTGCCCGCGTGATACTCGGCCACGAACGCATCGGTGGTGAAGTACTGGCGAGGCTTGTCCACTTTTCCGCTATTGAGGATGAACGTGCCCAGGTCGACATTCAGGTGCTCCATGAAACAGCGCCCCACAAAACCATCGGGCTTGACCACGCCCGCGGCAGCCAGTGACTCGCTATTGAGCAGTTGCCGGGCATTTTCCACAGCGCCCATGGCCAGTACGAACTGCCGGGCGATCACCCGCTCCCGGTGCAGATCGTAATCGGACACCACTACAGCCTTGACCCTATCGGCAGCGTGATCGAATTCCAGGTCGACGCAATTGCAGTGGATGAACACATCCAGCCCTGGCGTCTGCTCCAGCGCCTTGGCGTACTTCTGGGCAAACCGAGTGGGCGGGCTGAGCAAGAACTCGTCAGGTACGAAGTCATCACCGAGCCGACTGACATTGATCGCCTGGAAGTGCGCGCCTTCCGGCAGGTCGACGATGGCCATGGCGGCCGGCAGGTACCGCTCGATCTCGGCATAGGCGATGGGCCAGCCAGGAATGCCGCCCGGCGGCGGGACAGAAAAGTCCGAGGCTTCGAATGGCCGGCAGCGCCCGGCCCAATGGTTGGAGGTGCCGCCCAGAAAGCGCAGGCGCGTATTTTGGATATACGCCTCCAGACCGGAGGAGGTGCATTGATAAAGATCCTGGGATTGCTGGGAATACTCGTGTCCGCCGCCTTCGAGCAACACCACGCGCCAGCCTGCTTCGGCCAGGCGCAAGGCCAGGGTGATGCCCGCAGGTCCCCCGCCGATGATGCAGAAGTCGTAGTCATCACGCAGTGCTTTGTGCGTCTGATAATCCTTGATCATGCTCAGGCCTTGCGAAAGTATTCGGCGGGCAACACCCATCCGTTGATCACCACGAAGCCCCCGGTCTGAGTGACTTTGCGCGTGGCGGTCCCGGAAAGCCCGAAGACCAGCCCGCCTGCACCCAATACCGCGCATCCCTTGAGAAAGCCCCTGCGTCCTAGCAGCGGGGAAACAGAGTCATGCTTTCCCATGATTCCAAGACCCATGCCGTGAAATTGACTTTGGAATTCTAGGTTTCCGACGGCGACAGACAGCGTATTCGCGATGGAATCAGAACCCGTTGAAAAGCCGCGTCACCAGCTCACCACACAACGCGCCGACCGCGATGATCGGCAAGACCATCAGCTCACGCTTGAGGCTGAACATCTCCAGTTTGCGATTGACGTAGAACACCAGGATCAACGTGGGGAAGGTATGCAGCGCCACCCACCAGATCGCGTAGTCCACGCCGCCGATGGCCAGCATCACTGGCATCCCAACCCAAAGCGAAACGGCCCGGATGATGTTGTCCATGGCCTGGTACTTGGTCAGCCCCACGGCCAGCCACACCTGATGGGCCAAGCTGTAACGCAAGGTGAAGAACGACCATGAAAGAATAGCCAAGATCCGGCCCGCATCCTGGTAACGGTCGTCGTACAACCAGCTGATGATCAGCGGGCTGACCGTGAGGAACAGGCCGCAGGCGAACAGGCAGGCGGTGTCGAAGTACAGCCTGAAGTGGTTGTACAGCTTGAGCAGCCGGGGTTTGTCGCCAGCGCGAGTGGCCTCGCTGAAGGCCGGCAGCACCACCGCCCCGCCCAGTTTCAGCAAGCCGACCTGCACGGCCGAGAGAATCAGCACCGCGATGGAGTAGACGCCCATGTCGAAAGTGGACATCACCCCGCCGAACCAGATGCGGTCGCCGTTCATCGCCAGCACGCCCACCATCGAGGACAACAGAATCCAGCGGCCATAGTTGATCAGCTCGGTCAGCGCAGACTTGTCCCAGCACAAGCGGCTGCGTGGCCCTTCGAATAGCAAGTGGCTCATCACGGTGGAGACGAGGGTGGAGACGATCCCGGCGGCCACCAGCGACCAGATCGACCGGGTGAGGTAGCCGAACACCAGCATGACCAGCAATCCGACGAACTGCGCCGTGAGCTCGAGAATCACCACGCGCTTTTGCTGGAACGCCCGCACGGCCAGGTCGATGGTGTTGGACTGCAAGCCGTAGATCACTGCGGAAATGCCGGTGACCGCCAGCACCAACGGCAGCTCCGGAGCGGCATAGGAGGATCCGGCTGGCCACAGGTTGATCTGCTGGGTCGCCCAGGAGCCAAAGGCGATGAGCAGCGTCACGGCGAACAGCAGGATGCCGCGCAGCAGTTGCACGGTCCAGGCGGTATTGAGAAACAGCGGATCGTCGCCGCGCGGGCTCTGGATGATGTTCTGGCGCAGGCCGACATCCGACAGCAGGTGCAGGACCACCGACAAGGTAGTGGAGATGGCCATGATGCCGAACATGTCCGGCACCAGCAGCCGTGCCATGATCAGGTTGCCGCCAAGGCGCAGGGCCTGCGTACCGACCAGGGAGACCATGTTCCACGCACCCGCTCCCAATGCGCGTTTGCGCAGGCTGGTCGGCGGCGATAAGTCGACTGACGGCATGACTACATTCCCTGACCTATTGGCTAAAGTCACTATAGTCTCAATCTGCCATGTCGCTAGCCGTCGTCCATCACAAAGGGACAGGTCATCACCGCCTATGCCAGAACACCTTCGCGCATTGATCGTCATCCTGTTCCTGGCCACCGTGGTGTTCACCATGGCACGACGGCCGGCGCTGGACCTGATCCGTTCAGCCGACTTCAAGCGTCGGCGCAACCTCTGGTTCGCGCTCACCTTGCTGGTGTTCGTGTCCGGCAACTTCTGGGTGTATGCCGTCATTGCCGTCCTGGTGCTGCTGGTTGCCGGACGGCGCGAGCACAACCCGATGGCGCTGTTCCTCATGCTGCTGTTCCTGATGCCGGCGGCGGCGATACCGGTGCCTGGCTTTGGCGTGATCAACTACCTGGTCGACCTGGACCATATCCGCCTGCTCAGCCTGAGCGTACTGCTGCCCGCGGCCCTGGCCCTGCGCCAAGAGTCGGACACCTTGCCGTTCGGGCGCACCTGGCCTGACCGCTTCCTGCTCGCCAGCCTGGTACTGATGAACCTGCTCTACCTGCGCGAGACCAGCCTGACCGACACGTTGCGCCAGACGTTGTACCTGTTCCTGGATATCTTCCTGCCGTACTACGTGGCCAGCCGGGCACTCAAGGAACTCAGCCATTTCAAGGACGCCTTGTTCAGCTTCGTGATCGCCACGATGTTGCTAGCACTGATCGGAACCTTCGAGTCGGCGCGCCATTGGCTGTTGTACAACGCCTTGACCTACGTGCTGGGCATCCACATGGACATGACCAGCTACCTGAGCCGGGGCGGTGCGCTGCGCGCCAGCGCCACCACAGGCCAGGCGATCGTTCTGGGCTACCTGATGATGGTCGGCATCGGCTTGTACCTGTTCGTCCAAGGCTATGTACGCAGCACACTGCAACGCACCCTGGGCGCCCTGCTACTGGCAGCCGGACTGTTCGTGCCGTTGTCGCGCGGGCCCTGGGTCGGCACGGGCGTGATCATCGTGGTGTTCATCGCCACCGGGCGTGGCGCGGTCAAGCGCCTGGGAATGCTGGCGGTCGCCGGCCTGCTTTGCTTGCCGTTGCTGGCCGTGGTGCCGGGGGGCGAGAAGGTGATCGACATGCTGCCGTACATCGGCACGCTGGAAAAAGACAACATCACCTATCGGGAGCGGCTGCTGGACAACTCACTGATCGTCATCGAGCGCAACCTGTGGTTCGGCTCGTTCGATTTTCGCAAGACGCCGGAAATGCAGTCGATGGTCCAGGGCCAAGGCATCATCGACATCGTCAATACCTACCTGAACTTGGCCCTGCGCTTTGGCGTGGTCGGCCTGGCCCTGTTCGTCGCCTTCTTCGCCTCCGCGCTGCTGAGCCTGCGCAAGACACTGCGTACGTTTGCCGACAAGGACGAGCACCTGTGCCGACTCGGGCGCAGTTTGCTAGCCACCCTGCTTGGCATCCTGATCACGATCTTCACCGTCAGCAGCATCACGTTCATCCCCGTGGTGTACTGGTCCCTCGCCGGTGTAGCCGTTGCCTATGTGCAGATGGTGCGCCGGTTCAAACTCGCCCACGCTGCCGGCATCGTTGGTGTCGGCCTGCCCGCCCGGTGACCCGCATGACACGACGCTGCCTGGTTTCATCCCTGCTGCTCACCCTGCTGCTGGCATTGCCCCCCGTCACTCACGCCGAGGACTGGGTCGCCAGTATCGACGAAAGCCAGGGCCTGCCACAATTGACCCGTGGCGGTAACCTGGCGATGCAGGCCAAGTTCAAGTTCTTCGCTGCCGACTGGAAATGGGCGAACTTCGACAGCGGCGCCTTCAAGGTAGAGGCCCCCTTCACCTACAGTCTGCAGGCCAGGAACTCCACACTGGGGTTCGACCTCAAGGCCCAGATCGCCAAGACCACGCAGCAGAGCCTGACCTGGGCTTTCGACTTGCAGGCCCACAGCCGCAAAACCAATGTGATGGGCGGCGGCATCTCGTTCCAGTTCGACCGCGCCCTGTTCACTGAAATGGGCAAGCCAAGCCTGCTGCCGGGCAATCGAGGCTGGACCTGGGGCGACCGCGCCAAAGGGCCGTACATCGAGATGCGCTTCGATCCGCCCCTGACGAGCGTGTACATCGAGCCCATCGACGACGCCGAAGTACGGGCGTTCTTCTACAAAGACCAGATCGTTCCCGGCACCCAGCAGATCAAAGGCGTGCTCACGGTCTCGCAGGGCATCGAGCTGGCCCAGACCTCCGATGAGCGCTTCGGCCTGGGCGACACCAGCCGCTGGCCGCTGGACCAGACCGACTGGCGCACCTCGCCGGTGGACCTGTCGTTCCTCAACGCTGGAGAAAAACCGGCCGGCAAGCGTGGCTTCGTCAAGGCAGTGGGCGATCGGTTGCAATTCGCCGATGGCACCCCGGTGCGCTTCTGGGGCACCAACGTCTCGGCCTATGCCCTGTTCAACACCACGGACGACGAAATCCGTGCCCAGGCCAAGCGCCTGTCGGCCCTGGGATTCAACCTCGTGCGCCTGCATCACCACGATTCGTATTGGGTGACACCGAGCATCTTCGGCCGGCACGACCAAGTGCGGGACACCCAGAACCTGAGCCCTGAGTCTTTGCAAAAGATCGACTGGTGGATCAAATGCCTCAAGGACGAAGGGATCTACGTGTGGCTGGACCTGCACGTCCAGCGCGCCCTGATGGCCAGGGACAAGATCCGCGGCTTCGATGAATTACCCAAGCGCGAAGGCCTGACCGACCGCGACAAACAGCCCATCGCCGACCTCAAGGGCTACAACTATGTCAACGACACCATCGCCCAGACGATGAAGCGCTTCGCCGAGCAGTACCTGGGGCACGTCAACGCCTACACCGGCCTTGCCTACAAGGATGACCCGGCCATCGCCGCCGTACTGATCACCAATGAAAACGACCTCACCGGGCATTACGGCAATGCCCTGCTTCCAGACAAGACACCCACCCAGCACATCAAGCGCTACATGGAATTGGCCGAAGCCTTCGCCAAGCAACATGGGCTCGCGAAGCAGCAGACCTGGCGCGCCTGGGAACATGGCCCATCCAAGCTGTTCCTCAACGACCTGGAGCAACGCTTCGACCAGCAGATGATCGATCACCTGCGTACTTTGGGCGTGAAGGTGCCGATCGTCACCACCAGCACCTGGGGACGCAATGGCCTGAGCGCCTTGCCGGCCTTGACCAGTGGCGACCTGATCGACGTCCACAGCTATGGCGGCGCAGGCCAGCTGGAAAAGAACCCGCTGACCAGCGACAACCTGGTCAACTGGCTCGCCGCGGCCCAGGTCGTGGGCCGGCCGTTGAGCGTGACCGAGTGGAACAACGAATGGCAAAGCGACACCCAGCCTGTGGCCGATCGCTACACACTGGCGCTGTATGTCGCCGCCACGGCCCGCTATCAGGGCTGGGACGCCTTGATGCACTACGCCTACAGCCAGGAGCCGTTCCGCGAGCAGGATCGTTCGGCGAGCAACTGGCACGCCTACAACGACCCCAGCCAGCTGGCCACACTCCCGGCCGCTGCCCTGGTCTATCGCCGCGGCGATGTACGCGAAGCCGACCAAAGCTACGTCTTCGCCCCCACCTCGGACACCTTGTTCAACCAGTCCATCTCGCCAGCCGATTCGGTGCTGCTGCGCACAGCCATGGAAAAAGGCAAATTGCAGATTGCCATGCCAAAGACACCGGCGCTGCCGTGGCTGCAGGCGAGCGCACTGCCCACCGGCGCCAAGGTTATCCAGGATCCCAACCAGTCCCTGCTGCCGGCCAACGCCAGCGAGGCCCGCAGCGACACCGGCGAGCTCAGACGCAACTGGCAACAAGGGCTCTACACCATCGACACACCGCTGACCCAAGCGGCCATCGGCTGGCTCGGCGGCAAGACGCTCGCGCTCGGTGACATCCAGCTTAAGCTCAAGACCGCCAGCGCGAGCGTGGCGGTGCAGAGCCTGGACGGCAAACCGCTGAAACAGTCGCGAAACCTGTTGATCTCCCTGGGCACCCGGGCCGAGCCCCAGCCGAACAAGCGGACCCCGTTTCGTGTCGAGCCGCTGGACGGCACCTTGTCGATCCAGGCCGTCGACGGCTTGAAACTGTTCAGTCGAAACGCCCAGGGACAGCTTCAGGAATACCCCGTCAGCTATCAGGACGGGCGCTATCTGATCCATTTCGACGGCAGGCAGATGACGAATTGGCTGTTCTTGAAATAGGCATCTAGGCTCCAAGAAACCAGGGGCGTGCCCATGCAGATGGCCAACCCGCTGACCACCTGATCCGCTTGCTAAGGATGACCGCCCGGCCCCTCCGGAGCGCGCTTGCACATCAAACAGATTCCAGGAGGCTTGGATGAAGTTCTTGGTTGTCGGCGGCGCGGGCTACATAGGCTCGCACATGGTCAAACACCTGCGTTGCGCAGGGCACGACGTCATCGTGGCGGACAATTGCGCCTGCGGGCCGCGTCCGAACTGGGTCAGGCTGGACATCGCCGACGCCCATGCTTTGGATGCCTTGTTCGCCCAGCATCGATTCAGCGCGGTGTTTCATTTCGCCTCGTTCATCCAGGTGGGCGAGTCGGTGGTCGAACCCTCCAAGTACTACCAGAACAATGTCGTCGCGACCCTGACCCTGTTGCAGGCGATGGTGCGCGCCAATGTCCGTCACCTGATCTTCTCCTCGACCGCCGCCGTCTACGGCGACCCGCAGCATGTGCCCATCGACGAAGCGCATCCCAAGCAGCCGATCAATCCTTATGGACGCAGCAAGTGGATGGTCGAGCAGATCCTCGAGGATTTCGACCGCGCCTATGGCTTGCGCTCAGTGTGCCTGCGCTACTTCAACGCCGCGGGCGCGGACCCGGAGGGCGAACTGGGTGAATGCCATGAGCCTGAGACCCACCTACTGCCGTTGATTCTGCAGGCGGCCTCCGGACGGCGTGAGACGATCACGGTGTACGGCCGGGACTACGACACGCCGGATGGCACCTGTATCCGCGACTACATTCATGTGGCAGACCTGGCTGCGGCGCATTCACTGGCGGTGGACTACCTGCTCGCCGGTGGTGCGAGCACGGCATTCAACCTGGGCAACGGGCTGGGCTTCTCGGTGCAGGAAGTGATCGACACCGCCTGCGGCGTGACCGGGCGCAAGATCGCCACCAGCGACGCCCCCCGCCGCGCCGGCGACCCGCCCCGCCTGGTGGCAGATGCCAGCCGGGCCAGGACCGTGCTGGGCTGGCGACCGGCCTTCGCGGCGCTGGAGCAGATCGTCTCGCATGCCTGGCATTGGGAGCAAAAGTACCCTTGGTACTCCCCGAACTGATCGGCAGCCCTTGCCCAGTGGCCAGCAGTTCAGTAGTAGGTGCGCGGCTGTTCCTCGGCCTTGTTCAGCACCGTCCCGATCAGGTTACTGGTACCCAGGTGATACAGGCTGTCCTCGATGTCCTTCTTGCTGTTCATGCCATTGGCCACCACCAGCAACACGCAATCGAATTTCGGCAGCAGGGTGATGGCGTCATCGGAGCTCAGCAGCGGCGGCAGGTCGAAGATGGTGATGCGCGACTCGTAACGCTCGCGCAACTCGTGGATCAGGTTGCTCACCAGCGGCGAGGACAGCAATTCGGTCGACAGCGGAATGGGCTCGCGGGTCGGCAACACCACGAAGCGTGGCAAGGTCGGGTTGACCATGGCATCGCACAACTCAGCTTCGTTGGCCAGGTAGTCGTTGAGTGACTTCTCCATCGGCAACCCCAGGCAGGCGCCGACCCGTGGCCTGCGCAGGTCGAAGTCCACCAGCAACGCAGTCTTGGTGGTGTGGTGGGCGATACTCATCGCCAGGTTGATCGCCAGCACCGTCTTGCCCGCCTCAGGCGTCGGCGAGGTGATGGCCAGCGTGCGCCAGCCGTTCTCCTCCATGGCTTGCAGCACCTGGGTGCGCAGCAGGTCGAAGGCCGAGCTGATCGCCGAGTTCTTCTTGTAGGCCACGATGCGGTGACGCTCCAGATGGTCCGGGCGCAAGGGCACGACCTTGGTGCGCACATAGTCGAACAGGCCTGGCACTTCCGGATGCTTGACCGGCACGATGGAGGAAGGCGCTGATGCGCCGGTCTTTTTCGTTTCGTCTATCGGCGTGATCTTGTTCATCGCAGCTGTCCCTATCCGAACCGACTCATGGCCTTCATCAGCAAGAGGTCAAACGGCATATAGAAGAAGTGCAGCAACACCACCCCTAGCACCGCCAGTGCCAGGATCGAGACCACCAGCCACACGCGCCAACGCCGCCGCTGCGCAAGCTCGGCCTGGGTCGGGATATGCGGAATGCTGACCAGGACCCGCTTGCCCACGATGCTTTCCAGGGCCCCCACACCGCGCACGCGCTGGTTGAGCATTTCCAGCACCATCACCAGTGCGCCACCGCCGGCCGGGGCCAGGACGAAGCCCAGCGCGACGATCTTCTTGCGATTAGGCTTCACCGGTTTTTCCGGCAACATCGGCGGCTCCAGGAGCACGAAGCGCTCGGCCTTGTTCTCCTGCTCCAGGCTTTCGGAAATCTTCGCCGCCATTTGCTTGGCACGAATCTCTTCGTACTTCTTGCGGGCGTTGTCGTGGTCGCGCATCAGGTTGACCAGGCCACGCTCGACCTGGGGTGCCTCGAGGATCTCGGCCTCGTAGGCGTTGATCTTCTGCGACATGTCGCGCTTTTGCTGGGCCAGCGAGGCAACGCGCTCCTGCGCCGCGGCCATGCGGGTGCGTACCTTGGCCACGTCCAGGTTACCCTCGACGCCAATGCCACCGGCGCCGCCGCCGGCTTTCAAGGCGTCGATCTTGCGCTTGACCGCACGTACGTCGGGGTGCGCTTCCTTGTAGCGGGAGAGCAACTGGGTGTACTCGGCCTGCAGGCTGGCCAGATCCTGCGGCGGCTCCGCCGTACGAGGCCTGCCGCCATCGAGTGTGCTAGGCACGCCGGCCTTGGCCCCGGCCAGTTCCAAGTCCAGGTAGCGCAACTCCTCTTGGGCGGCCTTGTAGTCACGATCGATTTCCCTGAACTCCATCTCCGAGCGCGACAGCATGTTCATGCGCAGGGTCTGGTGTTCCGGCAGTGCGTTGGCATGCGCTTGTTTGAAGTCGGCCAACTGGTTCTCGAGGCTCTGCAGTTCGGCGCCCAGCTTGTCCGCTTCCTGGCTGAGGAACTCGGTGGTCTCACTGGCGCGCTCGGTACGCTGCTTGATGTTCTCGTTGAGGAACAAGGTCACCAGCTCGTTGGCGACCTCCCTGGCCACCTCCGGCTGCTTGTGTTCGAAGGACACATTGAAGGCGACCGTGGCCTCGCCACGCCCTTTTATGAAGGTACTCAAGGTCTCGACCAAGATCGCGGTGCGCATCAGCTCGACCTTGTCGGCGTCACTGAGCTGGCGGGCCTTGCTGGAAAACAGCCCGTACTTGTCGATGATCCGCAGCAGGTTTTCGCGGGTCATCACCCGCTGGCGGATCACCTCGATGCGTTCGTCGGCAAAGCTGTTGTTGTTGTTGGCGACCAGATCCGGAGATATCTGCTGGGACTCCACCAGGATAGTCCCGGTCGACTGGTAGACCGGCGGCACCGCCACGGCGACCGCCACGGTCGCCGCGAGGATCACCACGATGACAATCGCCAGCACCAGTGCACGATCCTTGATGATGGAGATGTAGTCCCTGATCGACAGCTCGTATTCAGATTTCATAGTCACCACACCGCTGAAAAATCAGTAGTCGGGAAATCTATAGGTCAAGCTCAGTCCGATAATGGTGCCGGTGGCATCTGGCAGGTTGTCTTGCTGGCGCTCTCTGTACACCAAGGATAGGCGCGCTACCCAAAATGGCGAGAGCTCTCGACTGGCCCAGGCGCCAACCGACCATAATTTGTTGGGCGTTTGCCCTTTGCTGTCCTGCCAGCTGGCATCGAACCCGACCCGATCGGTGTCGGCGACCAGGTAGCTCCAGGAGCCGCGCAACGTGTCGATCTCGGAAAACCCACCCTGACCGCTGGCCACCGAACTGCGGTCGGCGGCGACGTTGGCGTCCATGCGCTCGCCCCGATAGCGCAACGACACGCCGCCCTGCCCCTTGCGTCCACCGCCGTCACCGGAGACTTCGTTGACGCCGACGTTCACGCTCCCCTCCAGGCGTTCGGTGAACTGGTGCGTCATGCCGATCACTGGCGTGTAGCTGTTCGAGGCGATCGCCGCATCGCGATCATCCGGTTCGTAACGCCGGTAGATGAACCGGGTGAACAGGTCGGTGCGCTCGGTCCAGGCATAGGTGTAGCTCAACCGGTTGGCGTATTCCTTGTAGCCGATCAGCGTGGACACGTCGTAGCTGGCGTCGTCGTACGAGGTCTCGTTTTCCAGAAGGCCTCGCTCGCTGAGCTGCCGGCTCCAGTTGCCGGTCAGGGTGTAGAGCTTCTGCGTACCGTCGGTGGTGACCACGCCGGTTTCGAGTACCGCACTGGACAGCGTCGAACTCTCGACGTAGGTCCCCACCAGGCCATAACGGCCTTTGTCGTAATCGCGTTGCCACCCCAGCCGCACGCGAGGGTCCTCGCGGTTGTCGAGGATGTTGCGATCGGATGAGCGCAACACATGAGCCCCCAGACCGAAGTCGAACTGATCGCGATCGAAAGTGCCCAGCAGGCCGACTTCCGGATCGAGGTAGGTGCTGGTCACTGCTTTCTCCTGAGAGGTCAGCAGCAACGGGTTGCTGTCATGTTCGACGGTCATGGGTACGGCGACCGACGTGTGCCAGAGCGCTGCCTGGACCACGGCCGGGCAAGGAAGAATCAGGATCGCCGCGGCGACCCGGGAAGTTTTCAATACAGACACGATAGGCTCAAAGCAGGATCAAGGAACGACCAGCGTATCGCCGGCCTGCAGTTGGAAATTGGTGGTCATGTCACGTCCGGAAACCAGGTCCCGGTAGCGCACGGGCAGCACTTGCTGGCTCTCACCCTTGCGCCGGATCACTTTGATGGAGCCTTCATCGGCGAACTTGTCCAGGCCACCGGACATGCTCAGGGCCTGCAACACCGCCATGGGGCCTTCCATCAGCACCGGGCCGGGCTTGAGCACCTTGCCCTGCACATAAACGAGGTTGCCGGCGATGCTGGTGACGACCACGCTGACATTCGGCTCGGGCAGGTACTGCTCGAGTTTCTTGGCAATCTTCTGGGCGACCGTGCTGGCATCGAGGCCGGCGACGTCGACGCGCCCGGCAAGCGGGAAGGTGATGCTGCCATCGGGAAGCACCTTCACCTCCTGGCGAAGGTTTTCTTCCTGCCAGACCGAGACCAGGATTACATCGCCAGGGCTCAGCAGGTAGGCCGCATTCGGCTCGGTGGCATTGGCCGCCGAAGGCAGGAGCATCAGTGCGCAGAGTGTGGAGATCAGGAAACGGAACATCGGGATCCCTCCGGTCAAGTAGCCATGCCCAGCGCTACACAATAGAACGGGGCGAAAACGCTCGCCTTTGCCGTAAAACAAGTACCGACCGCAATCGCCTCGACCGTCCTGGAGGATGTTTCCGCGATGAAACACATCGACGAAGCTTCCTGCTCCCGCGGCGTCCGCTGGGGGGCGCCGACAAGTGGAATATAGCAACGGCATGGGATTCCACAAGCCGTTGCTCCGTCCTGATAAAACGCGGTTCTTCCAGGAACTTTCACATCGTTTTCACTTATCGGCGCAGGGCAATACACCGCACGCCAATGTTTAAAACGTACGCATTAAAACCAAGGTGTTAATGCACAGAAAAGCGAATAACTTTCACTATATTTTCGATCGGTTGGCGAGGGCGATAAACCCAATCACCGCAAAGGAAAATAGCCATCCCGCCGTCGCGGCAGGCACTACACTCGCCTTGCTGATGTAGGAATCCGCAGCGCCAGCTGCGCCACTCATCAGCACCAACAAGAAAATCGACTTGATGATCAGTGTCGAGCGCATGATCCCCTCCCTGAAAGAGGATTGAAACTGTTTAATTGAGAAACAGCTTTCTTTTTATATGGCTTGAGTATGGGGCACCATGACACTACGTCAATAGACCGCCACCATGATAAATCTCAATGGCCCCTCCCCTGCCTCGTCAAAATCTCGACAACCATTCTGTGGCTAAAAAACGCGCACTGTTTCAGCAGCGTTGCAACGGCCGTCGCTGACTGTGTGAAAACTCCAAGGTTCTGGAAAACGTCACAACGGCCGCCCCCTTGGATGACTTGGTTCACAAATTCCTGAACTGATTATTTATCCCCAGCGATTTTTCCCCCCGCCAAGGCTCACCAGAATCGCTGCACCACAATCACAATAACCGTGAGGCCACTGCTGTGGACCAGACCCTCCAGGTACGCCAGGCCGCCGCCGACCTCGTCGCCGCTTTCGCCAGCAACGATACCGCCCGCTATTTCGCCTGTTTCAGCGAAGACGCCACCTTCCTCTTCCATACCCTGGCGCAGCCGCTGCTGTCGCGCCGGGCCTATGAGCACCTGTGGGCCCAATGGCAAGCCGAAGGCTTCGCCGTGCTGGCGTGTCAGTCCAGCAATCAGCACGTGAGCCTGCAGGGCGACGTAGCGATCTTCATGCACGATGTGGCCACCCGCATCCGCATCGCAGGCCAGGAGCACTCGCTCGCCGAACGCGAAACCATCGTCTTCCGCCGCCAGGACGAAGGCTGGCTGGCCTGCCACGAGCACCTGTCGGTCGTCTCCGACGCCTGACCTTTTCCGCGGCCTTGCCGCACTGCCAACGCAACCACAATAGGGTCGCGCCCCGCGACGACCTACAACATGCGCGCTGGAGCCTTGCCATGAGTCAATCGACCGGTATCGAGACCAACGGCGTCGAACAGATCCCCGACGATCAACGCGACGCCTCCCCGCTGGACCTGTTCCGCCTGATATTCGGCGGTGCCAATACCTTCGCCACCGCGGTGCTGGGCAGCTTCCCGGTGCTGTTCGGCCTGTCGTTCCAGGCCGGTGTCTGGGCGATCCTGCTCGGCGTCGGGGTCGGCGCCCTGATCCTCGCGCCCATGGGCCTGTTCGGCGCGCTCAACGGCACCAACAACGCGGTGTCGTCAGGTGCGCACTTCGGCGTGCATGGGCGCATCGTCGGCTCGTTCCTGTCGCTGCTCACCGCTGTAGCGTTCTTTTCCCTGTCGGTGTGGAGCTCGGGCGACGCCTTGGTCGGCGGCGCCAAGCGCCTGGTCGGGGTGCCGGAAACCGACCTGACCCTGGGCCTGGCCTATGGCCTGTTCGCGGTGCTGGTATTGGTGGTGTGCATCTTTGGCTTCCGCTTCATGCTGTGGGTCAACAAGATCGCGGTATGGGCTTCGAGCCTGCTGTTCCTGCTGGGCATCCTCGCCTTCGCCGGCCCCTTCGACCTCAACTTCGCTGGCAGCGTCAATCTCGGTCAGCCAGGCTTCTGGGCGGCATTCGTGGGCGCGGCGATACTGGCGATGAGCAATCCGGTCTCGTTCGGCGCTTTCCTTGGCGACTGGTCGCGCTACATCCCACGCCAGACGCCCAAGGCGCGCATCATGCTGGCGGTGATCGCTGCCCAGCTGGCGACGCTGATCCCGTTCCTGTTCGGCCTGTGCACCGCGACCCTGGTCGCCACCCAGGCACCGGACTACATCGCGGCCAACAACTATGTCGGCGGCCTGCTGGCGATCTCGCCGAGCTGGTTCTTCCTGCCGGTATGCCTGATCGCGGTGATCGGCGGCATGTCCACCGGCACCACAGCGCTGTACGGCACAGGTCTGGACATGTCCAGCGTCTTCCCGCGCCTGCTCAGCCGCGCCGGCGCCACCCTGCTGATCGGGGTCGCTGCCATCGCCTTCATCTTCATTGGCCGCTTCACCTTCAACCTGGTGCAGAGCGTGTCGACCTTCGCCGTGCTGATCATTACCTGCACCAGCCCCTGGATGGTGATCATGATCCTCGGCCTGATCACACGCCGCGGCTTCTACCACGCCGATGACCTGCAAGTGTTCACCCGGGGCCAACGCGGCGGCCATTACTGGTTCCTGCATGGCTGGAACTGGCGCGGCATGGGCGCCTGGATCCCCAGCGCGGCGGTGGGCCTATGCTTCGTCAACCTGCCCGGACAGTTCGTCGGCCCCCTGGGTGAACTGGCCGGCGGTATCGACCTGAGCTTGCCAGTCACCCTGGGCTTGGCGGGCGTGCTGTACCTGATCCTGCTCAATCTGTTCCCTGAACCTGCCGGCGTCTATGGCCCGAACGGCCCGCGCTGGGTGCGCTGCAAAAGCGCGCCGCGCACGCCGGTAACCTCCGCCGAAATCGCCTGACTGGAATCCGATCATGACCGCACCTCACTACATCGATGGCCACTGGGTCGAAGGCCAAGGCAACGACTGCATCGTCGTGCATGACCCTTCGCTGGGCCAGCCGTTCGCCGAACTGATGTCGGCCAGCGCTGCTCAGGTCGACCAAGCCGTGGCCGCCGCCCGCCGCGCCCTGCCTGCCTGGAAAACCACCAGCCCGGCCACCCGCGCCGCACTGTTGCGTGGCTTCGCCGATCAACTCGGCCAACGCCGCGAGGCGTTGATCACTCTGCAGATGCGCAACAACGGCAAGCCGCGCCACGAAGCCGAGATCGACCTGGACGATGCCATCGCCACTTTCGGCTACTACGCAGACCTTGCCGAGCAACTGCCCGAGAAGAACCGCGTCGTGCCCCTGGCCGCCCCAGGCTTCACCGCCCGCACCCGCCTGGAGCCGGTAGGCGTGGTCGGCCTGATCGTGCCGTGGAACTTCCCTCTGGTGACCAGCGCCTGGAAACTCGCCCCAGCGCTGGCCGCAGGCTGCACCGTGGTGCTCAAACCCTCGGAAGTCACCCCGCTGATCGAACAGGCCTACGGCCAGATTGCCGAGGCCTTGAACCTGCCTGCCGGTGTGCTGAACATCGTCAACGGCAAGGCCGAGACCGGCGCCGCCCTGAGTGGCCACAACGGCCTGGACAAGCTGTCGTTCACCGGCAGCAATGGCGTCGGCAGCCAAGTGATGCGCGCCGCCGCAGCCCAATGCCGGCCGGTGACCCTGGAGCTTGGGGGCAAGTCGGCGATCGTGGTGTTCGATGACTGTGACGTGGACCAAGCAGTGGAGTGGATCGTCGCAGGCATCACCTGGAACGCCGGCCAGATGTGCTCGGCCACCTCCCGCCTGCTCGTGCAGGACGGCATCGCCGATGCTCTGCTGCCACGTCTGCAGGCAGCCCTGGAGCAGATGCAGGTGGGCAATCCGCTGACCGAGGAGGTGGCCATGGGCCCACTGACCAGCCAGGCGCAATGGCTGAAGGTCGCCGGCTACTTCGCTACCGCGCGCGAAGAAGGCCTGCGCTGCCTGACCGGCGGCCAGGTACTGGACCGTGACGGCTGGTTCGTCAGCCCCACCCTGTACGTGGACGTGCCCGAATCCAGCCGCCTGTGGAGCGAGGAAATCTTCGGCCCGGTGCTTTGCGCCCGCCGCTTCGCCACTGAAGACCAAGCCATCGCCCAGGCCAACGACAGCCGCTTCGGCCTGGTCGCCACGGTCTGCAGCGCCGACCTCGAACGCGCCGAACGTGTGGCCGATGCGCTGGAGGTCGGGCACGTGTGGATCAACTCGGTCCAGGCGGTATTCGTCGAGACGTCCTGGGGCGGAACCAAGGGCAGCGGCATCGGCCGTGAACTGGGGCCGTGGGGCTTGTCGGCGTATCAGTCGGTCAAGCATGTGACGCGTTGCCTGGGCTGATAGCCGGAGACGAAAAGCCCCTTGCTGACGGCTGTCACAAGGGGCTTTCACAAATAAGGCACTGGCTACCGAAGCGCCAGCATCATCGTCTTGAGTGATAGATCAGGGCAGTGCCTGAACCCCGCATATTGTGCGTAGAACTGCTCAAGCCGCTCGGTACGCGGATGAACGACAGACGCAACGCAACCCACTCTTTCAGACGCGACCAGAGCTCGTTCGATTGCATCCTGCAAGCGATCGGTCGCCACAATGACGTTACGCAGCGAGCGGGTCCCACAACCCGCCGGCACATTTCTGTGCCTCTGGTGACTTTTATCTAAAATGAAAGAGTCCCACCCCTGGTAGCCCAACAATCACAACACCAGGCCAGACCTCCCATGCACCCGCAACGCACCGCCCTGCACAACGAACTGCACGCCCGACCTTCGCTGTATTTCAACGAGCCTGCCCATGTCCATCACCTGGCACTGCTGGGCGATGAGGCCGACTGCCGGGCCTTGCTGCAGCGCTGTTGCCCGGATGCACTCGACACCGAGGCCGCCCAAGGCATCACCCGGCTGGAGGGCCATCCGTTCAAATGGGAGCGCCACGCCGAGTTCTTCACCCTGACGCTGGTGGTGCCCTGCGCCGCCCACGATGCCGGCTGGCAGGGGCTGCCCCAGGTCCTGGCCGAGGCCGTCGCGCCGCAGGCGGCGCAAGTGATCAATGCCGTACAGGTGCTGGTGCGTGGCGAGCAGGACCTGGACCTGACACGGTACGGTTTCAAGGACCCCTGCGGCTCCTGCGTCGGGGGCGGTGATGCGGTGGTGTGGAGCGATTTTCGCCTGACCGAAGACGGCACCAACCGCCTGCTGTTCGTCAACCGGCGGCTCAATGCCTACCGCCAAGGTCGCATGATCCGGCGCCTGCTGGAGATCGAGACCTACCGTATGATGGCTTCGCTGACACTCACCACGGCCAAGACGTTGAGCCAGGAGCTCGATGCCTTTGACCGGACCCTGGTGAGCCTCTCCGAACGCAGTGCCAGCGTCGACGGCCAGGACTCCAAAGCCCTGCTCGAAGCCATTGCCCACCTCTCGCGCCAGGTGGTCAGCCGCACGGTCAAGACCCGTCATCGCTTCGGCGCGACCCAGGCCTATGCACAGCTGGTGTTCGAGCGCCTGGGCGAGCTGCGCGAAAGCCATGTGGGCGACTGCCAGCGTCTAGGGGTGTTCATCGAGCGGCGTTTCAAGCCGACCGTGCGTTACTGCGCGGCCACCGAGCAACGCCTGGAACAATTGGCCAAGAACGTGGCCAACCTGGGCGACCTATTGCAGGCTCGGGTGCAAGTGGAGATGGAAGAACAGAACGCCGAGATCCTGCGCAGCCTCAATGCCCGCGCTGACGCCCAGGTGAAGATCCAGCGGGCCGTGGAAGGGCTGTCGATCATCGCCATCACCTACTACCTGTTGAACCTGTTCAAGCTGCTGTATGGCGGGCTGAACGTGCTGGGGGCTGGGCTGACGGCGCGCGAGGCGTTGCTGGGAATGGCGGTGCCGGTGATTCTGCTGCTGGGGATGATCCTGTTGCGGATCCGGCGGGCGAAGCAGCATTGAGCCTGAAGGTGCTTACGCCTCTATCCCACGAACACCGACAACGCCGGTCTGAACGACCGAGCCGTCGGCTTCGCGGGCAACTCCAGGATTTACGCTTCGCTCAAAAGCACCGGGGTGCCCGCGATGGGCCTCACACAGCTCCGTCCGCTGGCCGTGCATTGTCCTGCAACAGCACCATGCTCTGCGGCGACGACAGTGCGATGCCCTCGTCGCGCAGACGCCCCAGCACCATGAACAACAGGTCGCTGCGCGCGCCCGACACCTGGCGGGGGCTGGCCACATAGCCGCTGACGCTGAGCACCATACCGCTGGTGGTGAGGTCCTTGAAGGTCACCGACGAGGCTGGCGCATCGAGGATCGACTCATGTTCGCGGAAGGCCGTCAGCAGCAGTTCGCGCACTTTGTTCGCATCGGTTTCCAGCGGCAAGGTCAGGGTGATGCCGACCACACCCAGGGCATTGCCCATGGTGACGTTGCGCACGTTCTGCGAAATGAACTGGGAGTTGGGCACGATCACCGTGGAGCGGTCTGACATCTGGATTTCCGTGGCTCGCACGTTGATCCGGCGGATATCCCCTTCCACACCGGCCAGGCTCACCCAGTCACCTACTTTGACCGGACGCTCAGTGAGCAGGATCAAGCCGGAGATGAAGTTCTGCACGATCTGCTGCAAGCCAAAACCGATACCCACCGACAGGGCACTGACTACCCAGGTGAGGCTGGTGAGGTTGATGCGCAGGGTCGTCATCACCAGCATGGCCAGGAACAAGAAGCCCAGGTAGCCGACCAAGGTCACCAGGGAGGCACGCATGCCGGCATCCATGTCCGTCTCCGGCAGCAGGCGCTCGCTCAGCCAGCGCTTGACCACACGAATGGCGAACAGACCGCCCAGGAACATGGCCACGGCCAGCAGGATGTCCTGGGGCACGATGTTCAGGTTGCCCAGCAGCTTGCCGCCGGTGTCATCCCAGTCCGCCAGGCTCTGCAGCAGCTCGCCCGGGCTGGTGCCCGACGGCATGAGCACCAGCAGGCCGGCGACAAACAACAAGAAGGTGCGGCCGATCCCTGCCAGGATCGTGCTGGCCTGGGCCTGGTGGCGCTGCTGCAGCCCCAGCGCAGCGGCCAGGGCCAGGCCACCAGGCTGGCGTGGCGAGAGCAAGGTTTCGCACAGATCGCCAAACACCGTGACCAGCAGGTAGGCGCAGGTGCCCACCACGCTGACCCAAAGCAGCTTGGCGGTGAGGAAATAAGCCAGGGTCAGGTAACCGGT
The DNA here is from genome assembly GCF_900102675.1 of Pseudomonas guariconensis. Lineage (GTDB taxonomy): Bacteria > Pseudomonadota > Gammaproteobacteria > Pseudomonadales > Pseudomonadaceae > Aquipseudomonas > Aquipseudomonas guariconensis. The sequence continues at coordinate 79,994 of NZ_FMYX01000007.1, read as the reverse complement.
GAGCAGCGCCAGCAGGACCAACGCGACCCACACCACGATCACGAACGGGATCAGCCCCGCAAGCCCAGGTGCCCGTTCCAGCTGATGCTGCTTGCGGGCACGACGATAGCGCACCAGCGCTGCGACGAAGATCAGCGACACCACCAGCGCGGTCAGGCCATTGGTGGCCACGGTGAGCGCGAGGCTGGTACCGATCACGCTGTTGATGCGCTCCTGGGTCAGCAGCACCATCAACGCCAGCGCCAGGAGCTTGGGGAACCAGCCGAGGGCGCTGGCCACTTCATCCGGAATCGGCGGCAGTCGCCAGGACGGACGCTGGAGCATCAGCATGGCGCGGCCAAGGCCAGCAATGAAGGCACTGAACACCACCAGCGCCAGAATGTGGTTGGTCAAGCTGGCAATGTCATTGCCCAGCTCGGCGCTGTTCTCCAGGCCCCAACGCACCAACGACACCGAGCCGCCGATGGTGCTCAAGGTCGCCAGACTGACACTCAAGGCCAAGGCGCTGCGACGTAGGCGGCCCTCGGGCAACCAGCGGACCATGGCGTTGGCCAGCAAGCGCTCGAGCAAGCGGCGTACCCAGGTCCAGACCAACAGCGCGGCCGCCAGGCTGCCAATGAACAACCAGCGGTGATCGGCACTGAAGGCGCTGGCCACAGCGTCAGTCGCCTCGCCACGCAGATCGCGCAGGCGGGCGACATCTTCGTCGGTCGGCCGGATCAGGCTCGACCAGAACGCCGGACTCAAGGGGCTGGCAGCACGGGTGGTGACCTGGGAGTTGAACTGGCTGCGGCGCAGGTTGACGATCTGCGTAGCCAGGTCGCGCGCCGACTGGGTCAGCTTGATGGCCTGCTGTTGCTCGGCCAGCACCTGCTTTTTCTCGTCACTGAGCTGCTTGCGCTGACGCGTGATGCTCTCGGCTTCATCCGGCAATACTGGGCCAAGGACCTTGAGCTGGTCGTCCAGACGCTCGACATCGGTCGTACGCTGGGCGCTCAAGGCGTCCGCTTGGCGCTGCACCTGCAAGGCGGCCTGACGCAACTGTGACAGCAGGTCATCGTTGGCTTCGCTGGTCAGTTCCTGGCGAACCTGATCAAGCCGATCGGTCAGTTGCTTCAAGCTGGCGTTTTCGTCCAGCACCGGCAGTTCGTCCAGGCTCAGCGGCCCGACGGATGCCGACCAGGCCGGTGTCGCCACCCACAGCAACAAGGCGAGGATTCCCACGTAAAAACGGCAATGGCTGAGTCGCCCCATCGAATTCCCCTATTTACAAGCTCGATTGGGCGGGAATTCTACGCTGCTCCTGATGATCACGTGAGTGCCGTTTCTCGCTCCAGCAATTGCCGCTTGCGCTCGACACCCCACCGGTAGCCACTGAGGTCGCCATCGCGGCGCACCACCCGATGGCAGGGGATCGCCACGGCCAGGTGGTTGGCCGCGCAGGCCTGGGCCACCGCACGCACGGCCTTGGGCGCGCCGATGCGCTGGGCGATGTCGGTATAGCTGACCCGGCTGCCCAGCGGCACCTCACGCAGCGCCTGCCAGACCCGCTCCTGAAAGGCCGTGCCCTGCACATCCAGCGGCAAGGCCAGCCCTAGTGCCGGCTGCTCGACAAAGCCCACCACCACCGCAACCAATTGCTCGAAGCCGGCATCACCGCCGATCAACTGCGCATTGCGAAATTGATCCTGCAACTCGCGCAACAGCTGCTCCGGGTCGTCGCCCAACAGAATGGCGCAGATGCCGCGCTCGCTCTGGGCCACCAGGATCGCCCCCAGAGAACATTGGCCAATGGCGAATCGGATCCTCGCCCCCGCCCCGCCGGCGCGGTACTCGCGCGGGCGCATGCCCAGGCGTTGGCCTGCGCTTTCATAGAATCGGCTGTTGGAGTTGTAACCGGCGTCATAGATCGCGTCGGTCACGGAACTGCCTTGATCATCGAGCCGCTCGCGCAGGCGACGGGCGCGGAAGGCCGAGGCGTAGGCCTTGGGCGTAAGGCCGGTTTCAGCCTTGAACAGGCGATGCAGGTGGAACGGGCTCAGTGCCAGTTGCTCACCCAGTTGCTCGAGGTTGGGTGCGGTGTCGCTGGCCTCGATCAAGCGACAGGCACGAGCAACCAGCTCAGTGCGTCGCGCAACCTGCTCGGCCTTGGCCTCGGTGCAGCGTCGGCAAGCACGATAACCGGCCGCCTCGGCAGCCCCGCTATCGGCGAAGAACTCGACGTTCTCGCGCTTGGCCAGCCGCGACTTGCAACCGGGTTGGCAATAGACCCCCGTGGTGCGCACGGCATAGACGAAATGACCGCAGGCCGCAGCGTCGCGCGCCTGCACAGCGTGCCAGCGGTCGGTATCGGTGAGGTAAGTCGAGGCAGGCTTCATGGGCATCTCCTGGCTGCGGATGGTTCAAGCCTGACAGGGTGCTTGGAGCGTGGCACTCCGATTCTTGCCGAGCAATCTGTGCGTCATCGGTTCAAGCCCGCCACAGATACCAGGACGCCACCGTCCGATACGGGCTCCATACCCCACCCAACGAACGCAACTGCGCGGGGGTCGGGGCCTTGTCCATGCCCTTGAGCCGCCGGTAACCCTCCCGTACGCCGAAGTCGTCCACCGGCAGGATGTCAGAGCGCTCCAGGCAATAGATCAGGAGCATCTCCACCGTCCAACGGCCAACACCGCGCAGGCTCACCAACCGTTCGATCAGTGCGTCATCGGTCAAGGTCATGGCCTGCTCGCGGCTGGGCACGATACCGTCCAGGCGCGCCTGGGCGATACCCTGCACGGTCGCCAGCTTGCTCGCAGAAAAGCCACAGCCGCGCAGCACCTCAGGCGGTGTCGCCAACAGCTGCTCAGGTTCGGGGAATGCGGCATCAGGAAACAAGGCCAGCATCCGCGCCAGGATCGCCTCGGCTGCCCTGGCATGCAGTTGCTGATAGGCCACCGCCCGCACCAGCGCTTCGAAGGGTTCACGCTCGGGCGCAGCGCTGTGCAGGCAAGGGCCGATGGTGTCGATATGCCGGGCCCAGTCCGGGTCCAGAGCGGCCAGATAATCCGTGGCTTCACGGTAGGCCGCGGGCGAGAGGTCGGCGTGGATCATGCGCAGTGCCCTCCAGGGAGCGGAAAACACCCAGCTTAGACCAATCGCTCACCGGCTAAACGACGGATCTTGCGCGGGTAATTCCGCTTTCAATGGTCTTGCTCCGTGGCGCCTTCTTCGCGAAATGCCTGCGAACAGACCGATATTGGCAGCGCCTTGGCGTCAGTCTGTCACAGCCCGCAGCCTGGCCGCCCGACGATACGACTGCCGGGCAAAGCACACGAACAGACCCGCCATCAGCGCCAGCGCCATCGGCAACCCATGGGGCGCCACATCCATCGCCGCGCCGCTGACCAGCGGCCCGACCAGGCTGCCGACACCCCATAGCAAGCCGACACTGGCGTTTGCGGTGACCAGGTCCTGGCCCTTGAAGCGCTGGCCGATCAGCACCAGCGCCAAGGTGTAGATGCCACCGGCCACTGCCCCCAGCAGCACCAGCATCGGCCAGAGCAACCAGGTTGCCTGCAACAGCCACGGCAGACCTATGCCGATCGACATCGCCACTACCCCGCACACCAAATGCAACCCGGTGCGCTCGACCCGGTCGGCCAGCCAGCCCAGGGGCAACTGGAAGATCATGTCGCCGGCGAACACCACCGTCACCATCAGCGCCGCCACGCCCACCGCAAAGCCATGACTGCTGGCGTACACCGGCAGCAACGACAGCACCACGGCATCGAAGAAGGAAAAGAACAACACCGCCACGCACAGCGCTGGTGCCACGCGGAAGAAGCCGGCGAGGGTGAAACTCTTTTCGCCCTCCTCGCCGTGTTCCACATGATCCTTGGGCACCGTCAGCAGGATGCACAACAGGGCCAGGCCGTAACAGGCCGTCACCACGCCGGTGACCCAGGGGCTATTGGCACCGACCAGCGCCAGCATCGCCGGGCCCAGCACCTGGAAGCCGGTGAAGCTGGTGGCGTACAGCGCCATGATCTTGCCGCGGTTGTGATCCGGGCACAGCTCGTTGACCCAAGATTCACCCAGGATGATCGCGATTCCCATGCCAACCCCCAACGCCAGGCGCAGCAGCGCCAGGTACCAGATCGAGGCGAACGACCACTCCAGCAAGGCGATGCTCAGGGTGCACAGGCTAAAGCAGAACAGGTAGATGGTGCGCCGGGTCAGGTGCCGGCAGCAGGCATCGACCATGAACGCCGAGAGCATCATTCCTGCCGCCGGAATGGCCGAGATGATGCCAATTTCAAGGGTGCTGGCCCCCGCCTCGTGAAGGCGTAACGACACCAGCGGCAGGCTCGCTCCGAGGCTGAAGCCCACCACTGACACGGCGAACAACAGGCCCGCCAGTAAACGCATGTTCATGTACCACTCCTTGCGCGCCGCCAGGCAGCCCCCATGGGGGCCCGGTCGGCTGGAAAAATCACTGAAAACAGATGCAAGCGCAGACGCGCACCGCAAAGGCGCGGCGCAGGTAAGCGCGGATCAGATCAGGGCAAGGTGTGGCGAGAAAGTGAAGGCGAACAGCACGCTGCGTCGACGCTTGAGCACCGTGTCGCTCGGCCACGTGCGACGTGCAGCCTGGAAAGCAGGCTGGCGAACAAGGCGAGAACTCAGGGAACAGCGCATTGCATCGACTACGTGGAAAGAAAAGAGCCGGCACTCTAGGCCAACGGCCGCCGACTCGTCAATCTCGGGACCGCCAGGCGGTCCCAACGACATCAGCGCTTGCTGGTGGACGGCAAGAACACCGCCAGCAGGCCGAACAACGGCAGGTACGAACACAACCCGTACACGTACTCGATTCCCCGCAAGTCAGCCAGATACCCGAGCAACGCCGCCCCAATGCCCCCGAACCCGAACATCAGGCCAAAGAAGATCCCGGCAATCATGCCGACACTCCCAGGCACCAGTTCCTGGGCGTACACCACGATCGCGGAGAAGGCTGACGCGAGGATGAAGCCGATCACGACACTGAGCACGGTGGTCCAGAACAGATCGGCATAGGGCAGCACCAGGGTGAATGGCGCCACGCCCAGGATGGAGAACCAAATCACCGCTTTGCGCCCGATGCGATCACCGATCGGCCCGCCAAAGAAGGTCCCGGCGGCCACTGCGCCGAGGAACAGGAACAGGTGCAACTGGGAGCTGGCCACCGACAGGTCGAACTTCTCGATCAGGTAGAAAGTGAAGTAACTGGTGAAGCTGGCCATGTAGAAGTACTTGGAGAACACCAACAGGCCCAGTACCACCAGCGCCAGGATCACTCGCTGGCGGGAGATGCCATGGCTGGCCTGTACGGCCTTGCGCGCCTTGAACTGGTTGAGGTGCCCGGTGTACCAGCGGCGCAGCAGCAAGGTCACGGCGAAGAAGAACAATCCGGCCAGTCCGAACCAGGCCACGTGGGTCTGGCCGAAGGGAATGACGATCGCCGCCGCTAGCAACGGGCCGAAGGCAGAGCCGGCATTGCCGCCAACCTGGAACGTCGACTGGGCCAGGCCAAACCGTCCGCCCGAGGCCAGACGGGCGATCCGCGAGGTTTCCGGATGGAAGGTCGACGAGCCGATGCCTACCAACGCCGAGGCCAGGAGAATCATCGGAAAGCTGCCGACGAACGCCAGCATCACGATCCCCACCAACGTGCACACCGTGCCCAGAGGCAACAGGTTCGGCGTCGGTCGCCGGTCGGTGAAAAAGCCCACCCAAGGTTGCAGTAGCGAGGCAGTGACCTGGAAGGTCAGGGTGATCAGGCCGATCTGGGCAAAGCTCAGGTCATAGTTCGCCTTGAGCATGGGGTAGATGGCTGGCAACACCGACTGGATCAAGTCGTTGATCAGATGCGCCAAAGCGCAGAAGGCGATGATGCGAATCACCAGCGGGTTGGCTTGGGCCGTCGCGCTGGCGGCAGTGGAAGTCTGGGCGCTGCTGATGGCCATGGCAGGTATTCCGTCCGCGAATTTGGGATCCGATTATCCGGAAATAAGTAGATAGATAGCTACCTTTTTATATTGTCGCCACAATCTCTCCAGCGGCGCGTCAGTGATGACTTCACCATCGACACCCCACACAGCGCGCAGCACGCTTGGCTGGCGAACAGCATTAGCGCCTGGTCAAGGTGCTCGGCCATTGTCTGGTGATGCGCGGATTCAGGGCTTTCTGGCTAAGCGATTGAAAGCGCGTAAATTTTTTTTGAAATGAGTGTTGACACAATCGCGTTTCAGGCGAATAATGCGCGCCACTTGGCTACATAGCTCAGTCGGTTAGAGCACGGCATTCATAATGCCGGTGTCCGGGGTTCAAGTCCCTGTGTAGCCACCATATTGAAAAGGGCTTATCGAAAGATAAGCCCTTTTTCTTTGCCCGCGAAAAGTCGCGCCAGCTCTATCACTCATCGCACCCCCGCCGCCACCACCGCGACGCCCAGCCCGATCAAGGCTACGCCGATCACCCGATCGACCATCACCTGCCGCTCGATCATTGCCTTGCGCAACACCGCACTGGAAAAGAACACCGCCACCAGGCTGAACCACAGCCAATGGGCAAAGGACATGAACGCACCATAGGCAAAGTCCAGGGCTAACGGGCTACCCGGTTGCACGACCTGGGTATAGGCGCTGACGACAAACAGCATGGTCTTGGGATTCAGCGCATTGGTCAGAAAGCCCGTGCGCAACGCCTGCAACGTGCTCGCCTGGCCGTCCTGCGCAAGGCCATCGAGGCAGATGCGTGAGGTGTTGGTCAGCGACTTGTAGCCCAGGTAGATCAGGTAGCCCGCCCCCACCACCTTCATCGCCATGAACAACACCGGGCTCTGGCTGATGATCACGGCAATACCCAGGACGGTGTACAGCACATGCACCTGCACCCCCAATGCGATGCCGATGGCAGCGGCAAGTCCTGCCTTGCGCCCTTGCGCATAACTGCTGCGGGTGACCATGGCGAAGTCAGCGCCCGGGCTGATGACAGCCAGCACGGTGAACAGGGCGACAGCGATCAGTTCATTCACAAAAAAACCCCTCGATAGGCGATGAAAATACACAGAAGCGCCAATTATCGAGGGCTTATCCACAGGCAAAAATCGATTTATAGTGCGACAAATCCGCTAGTTTCTTTCACGGATTCGAGAGCGAACTCGCTCTTGAAAACACAGGATTCCCTTCGCGGGCGAACCCACTCCCACAGGGCTGTCGCGCCGACACGATCATGAAAATGCCGCCACTTACCGCTTTTCGTTACTTCGACATCGCCGCCGAAACCGAAAGCTTCGTGCGCGCCGCCGAGCGCCTGCATGTGACCCATGGTGCGGTCAGTCGCCAGGTGCGACTGCTGGAGGAGAGCCTTGGCATCGAACTGTTCGAACGGCGCAACCGGGCGATCTTCCTCACCGCTGCCGGCCGGACACTGCACAGCACCACCCAATCGATCTTCGAACAACTGGAAGGCACGGTGCAGCGCCTGCAAACCCAGGAGCGCGATAACGTCCTGGTGTTGTCGTGCGAGCCGACCATCGCCATGCGCTGGTTGATTCCGCGCCTGCCCCGCTTCCACGCCACCCACCCTGACCTGCAACTGCACCTGGTGGCCGCTGGCGGCCCGCTGGATTTCGCACGGGCGGGTGTCGACCTGGCCCTGCGGCGTGACGACTTCCATTGGGACCGACAGCTGCACAGTTTGAAGATCTGCGACGAATGGATCGGCCCGGTCTGCCAACCCAACCTGGGAGGCAGCCTCGAAGGCCAACGGCTGCTGCACAGCGCCACCCGCCCCAACGCCTGGAGCACTTGGCTGCGCCTGGACGGTAGACAGGCCCGAGAGACCGAGCGTAGCGACTTCGAGCATTTTTATCTGTCGATACAGGCCGCCAGCGCGGGCCTGGGCCTGGCGATCGCTTCAGCCTTGATGGTTCGCGACGAGCTCGACAGCGGACAGCTTCAGGCGCCGTTTGGCTTCTTGCGTGATGGCTCTGCCTATCACCTGCTCAGCCCCCGCCCCTTGGAGGCCGGTGACAAGCGCCAGCGCTTCGCGACGTGGGTGGTTCAGGAGTGCCGCAGCTGCCTGGCTCACTTGGGCTTGATACAGAACGACGAGCCCGAGTGACCGTCGCCACCCCAAGTCCGAAACCCTGCGGTATCCAGATGAATGCGCCCAGTCGGGTAGCGCCCCAGTCCCATGTTCCAGGCCTGGCCGTGCTGCTGCCAGAAGCGGCAAAGCGGATTGGGATCTGACCACGCCGGCAGCAGCACGTCGACCGCGAAAGCCCGCGTGTGAGCGCTACCCGGCGCGCCGCCCGCACAGGCGTTCAGGCGCGGATCGCGATAGGCCGAGACCACTTCGAACTGACGCAGGATGCCTTGTTCATCAAGGGTCTTGAGCAGCGCCAAGGTGGATCGCACCTGGGGCCATTGGGCGGCCGGCGGCACGGCGAAGGGCGAGGCCTGGCACAGGCGCCAGTCCGAGGCCGAGCGCAGCAGTTGATGGATCGGCACTACACCATAAAGGCGTGCATCCACCAGCATCTGGCGGAAGGCTCGCGTCTCGTGGTCACCCGCCCATTGGGCGAACATCCACAGGTCTCGATCATCGGCGCGAGCGTGGGCGCCCATCACCAGACTTGCCGCCAATGCCAGCAGCGTCATGCCTTTCATCTACCACTCCTGTGCTCGTCCCTACACCGAGTAAAGCACGGGCCCCGCGCTATTGAGGTAAGGGCTACTCAAGAGGCCGCAGGCGATATTGAGGCGGCAACTGGGCAAAGCCGCTGATGGTGGTGTCCAGGCTCTTCCAGCGACCATCCTTGATGCCATAGATACAGCCATGAATCGACAGCTCCTGTCCGCGATGCCAGGCGTTCTGCACGATGCTGGTATGAGCCACGTTGGCGACCTGCTGGATGACATTGAGCTCGCACAGCCGATCGACCCTGGCCTCTTCGCTCTCCAGCTTGGCCAGCTCGCCGCGCTTTTCGTAATACAGGTCGCGGATCGAGCGCAGCCAGCCATCGATCAGGCCCAGCTGGCGGTCCTGCATGGCCGCCCGCACCCCGCCGCAGCCGTAGTGGCCGGTGACCAGGATGTGCTTGACCTTGAGCACCTCGACCGCGTACTGGATCACCGACAGGCAGTTCAGGTCGGTGTGCAGCACCACGTTGGCGACATTGCGATGCACGAACAGATCGCCCGGCAGCATGCCAACAATCTCGTTGGCCGGCACGCGGGCATCGGAGCAGCCGATCCAGAGGAATTCGGGGGTTTGCTGGCGGGCCAGCTTGGCGAAGAAATCCGGGTCGCGCTGCTTGATCGCATCGGCCCAGCGCTCATTGTTGTCGATCAGTTCCTGCAGGTCATGCATGGTCGTTGCCTCATCAGGGTATGGCTGTGTGACACGACCTGCTCCTGCAAGGTCACTCTTCGAGCAGGGTGCAGGCCATCACCAGGGCGTCTTCGCGGCCGCCGGCGACCGGATAGTAGTCCCGGCGCCGGCCGATTTCGTTGAATCCGTAGCGCTCGTACAAACGATAAGCCGACTGGTTGCTGGCGCGCACCTCCAGGAAACATTCGCGACCATTGAGCTGATAGGCCCGCGCCATCAGGTGCTCGAGCAAGCGCAGGCCCAGGCCGCGTCCCTGGTTCTCGGGCTTGACGGTGATGTTGAGCAAGTGGGCTTCGTCGATGATCACGTTGATCACGCCATGCCCCACCTGCTGCTGCCCGTCGAACATCAGCCACACTTCGTAGGATTTGAGCGCATCCTGAAAGATCCCGCGGGTCCAGGGATGACTGAACGCGGCATATTCGATCTTAAGCACGGCATCCAGATCCGCCTCGGTCATTCGGCGGAAACTGATCGAGTCACTCATTCAACGCTCTTCCAGCGCGCCATCAGCCGGCGCATCGCTTGCCAGACGTCCGCCTTGCGTTGCGGCTCGTCCATCAACAGTTCAAGGCCCGGCAAGGCCCAGGCATCGCCCAGGCCCTCGACCTTCAGTTCTTGGTAGTAGGCCTCGCCGTCGGCTTGGCCGGCAAAGCGCACGGCTGGCAGGCCGACCAGCCACAGGCAGGTGCAGGGCGCCTCTTCCAGGCGAGCCTGAATGAACCCTTGGACGAAGTCGCGCGCAGCCTCTGGGCCTTGGTCCATGTTGCCGCGTACCAGCAGCGGCCAGCGCACCGGCTCGCCGATGATCTGCGGCGCATCGGGCAGGCCGGCGGCGCGCAGCATGTCCTTGAGCAGCAAGTAAGACGGGTCACGGCTCTGGAACGGCTGGCCGGTGGCCAGCTCCACCAACAGCAGGCAACTGCCGGCACGCAGCAATTGCAGGGCGAAACGCGGCGGCGGCACAGGCACTGGCCGGGGTGCCGGCGCCTGCTCCTCGACTTCGACCGGTTTGCTGGCGGGCTTGGGAGCGCTGCCAGGTCGGGGGATCTCGATCTTCGGTCGCTCCGCCGAGCGGGCCTGCGGCGCGGCTGGCGCCTGCTCGGACGATGGCACCGAGGCCCGCACGTCGATTTCGACGTCCTCGACCGGCGCCAAAGGCGCCAACAGCTCCGGACGCGACGGTGCGGCGAACGGCAGTTCGGCGCGCGGCAGCCAATGCACCACTTGCATGGCGGATAGGTAAGCGCGGCGGCGGGGCTCGGTCAGCAAGGCACAGGCATCCGGGGAACGAAAACAGTCGGCCATTCTAACGCCGTTGCCCAGCAAGCGCCGCAACTGGTCGGCGGAAATTTGTTGTTTGCTTCCCCATCCGCAGGCAAACCCGCGTCCACGGATACAGCGGTGTTGCTGAGCGCACCACTGGACCAGGCGAGAGCGGGCTTGCCCGCGAAGAGGCCAGGCAATTCCCTGCAAGGCTTGGGGCCATCCCGATTACAGACCAAGGGGTGAAATCCTCCCCCCCGGATGCAGTACAATCGCCCCTTTTATTTGGCAACGAGTCGACCCGCCAATGATCGAACCCAAGCGCGTCCTGCGCGCCCTAGCCGAACACTGGGCCCTGATCGAGCCGCTGTGCGAGCGTTTCGACCAGGGCACCCTGAGCCTGGTCGAACTGCGCCAGCAGCTTGCCCGGCAGCAGGTGGAAAGTACGCCGCAGGACATCACCCAGCTGCTGGACGTATGGATACGCCTGGATATCCTGGTGCCGGTGGCCAAGAGCCCGAACCGCTTCGAGCTCAACGCCCAGATCCACGACTTCCTCGCCTACCTGCGCCGCGAGCACCGCCTGGGCCTGTGCCTTGAGATCGAGGCCTACCTGCGCCACCTGGAGCGCCTGGCCGGGCACATCCAGGACGCCTTCGACAACCGCGACAGCGACGACCTGGCGCGCCAACTGCGCCTGCTCGACATGCGCGTGCGCGATGTCCTCAAGAAACTCGACAACGACGAGCAGGCGCTGGTCGCCGTGGCTGAACGGGCCAAGACCAGCAACCGCCAGATCCCCCTGCGCCAACGTTACGCCGAAGTCCTGGCGACTTGGGACGAATACGTCGAGCCGATGATCCAACTGGTCAATGCCGACGGCGCCTTCGAACAAGGCGTGCGCAAGGTCGAAACCGTGCTGCTGCGCCTGCTGGGCGAGCAGGCGCGCCTGGGCCATCTGGTCGACGACGACATGTTGCTGCGCACCCATGCGCGCATCCTCGAGATGCAGACCAGCGCCCAGCTCACCCTGCGCCATGCCCGTGAGCTGCTGCTGCCGCTGCGCGAAGAAGCGCGCCGGCACAACGCGGTCACCCGTGGCGCGGCCCTGGCCCTCTCGGTGATCCGACGCAAAGGCATCGATGCGGTGCCGCATGCGGCCATGCCGATGTTCACCCGCCCGCAGAGCACGTTCCTCGGCAGCGCCAGCCAGGTCGAGGCCTATGTGTATGCCTTGGCCCGCTTCGAGCCCAAGCCGGCGCGCTTCCCCAAGGCGCACAAGAGCCAGAAGGGCCCGCTGCCCCGCGCTCCGCGCACGGTCAAGGAAATGCTCGAGCGCTGCGAGGACGCCTTGCCCCTGCCGGATCTGATGGTCTGGCTGCTCGAGCAGGAGCCCGAAGGCGCCACCGACGAATTGCTGTACTGGTTCTCGCGCCTGTCGCGGGAGAAGCGCTTTAGCCGCGAACGCCTGGACCGCCGCGAGTACACCACCCGCGAGCACCTGGTCAGCCTGCGCTCCTTCGCCCTGACCTCCAGCCGCGAAACCACGCCTGAATCCAACGCGAGCCCAGCCAATGCATCTTGATCTTTCCGAACTGTCCCAGCTCGCCCCCATCTTCCGCGAGCTGTTCAAAGGTTTTCACATCAGCCGCCGGGACCCTGAGCTGTATGCCCAGTTGTCGAACTTCCAGGACCAGTACCGCACCCTGTTCAAGGCCCTGGGCTTCGAACTGGTGTGCGATACCCGCGGGTTCTACTACTTCGTGCCCGAGCAGGCCGCCGCGCAGGTCAACAAGACCGCCCAGCGATTGTCGCTGTTCACCTTCATCCTGGTCGAGCACCTGGCCGACCAGGGCCGCGATCCAATGGCCGTGCTTGACGGCGGCAGCATTGGCCGCGATGAGCTGCCTTCGCTGCTGGAAAAGTACCGCGACCTGTTCATCCAGGCCGAAGTGCAGACCGTCGACGAGCTGGAAGAAAAGATCCTGCGCCGCATGACCCAGCTGGGTTTTGCCCACGAGGAAGGCGGCATCTACCGCTTCCTGCCGCCGATGCACCGCTTCCTGGATGTGTGCCTGTCGGTCCAGCAGGACCGGGATCTGGCTGCCAGTCTGCACAGCGACCTGCCGTTGCCAACGCCGGTACTGGTCGAAGAAGAAAGCCCGGAAGAACTCAACCGCACCGACGATCCGCTCGACCTGTCGCCGTTCGACAGCGAGGAGAGCGAGGAAGAAGCCCTCGCCCGAGCCATCCGCGAAGAGCAACAGGAGATTGACGCATGAGCCAGGAACGCTACGGTATTCGCCGCTTCGCACTGCTCAACACCGCCGGCTACAGCCTGGGACTGTTCCCTCTGGAGCAGCCGCTGTCGGTCTATGGTGCCAACAACCTCGGTAAATCCGCCTCGATCAACGCCCTGCAGTTCCCGATCCTGGCGCGCATGTCCGACATGAGCTTCGGCAAGTACAGCCTGGAGCAGTCGCGCCGGTTCTACTTCGCCAGCGACACCAGCTATATCCTCTGCGAGCTGAACCTGCCCCACGGCCCCCACGTGATCGGTGTGGTCGGCCGCGGCCCAGGGGGTGGTTTCGGCCACCAGTTCTTTGCCTACCAGGGACAGCTGGACCTGGCGCACTACCAGAAGAACGACACCTGCCTGCGACAGAAGGAGCTGTTCACCAACCTCGAGCAGCACGGCCTGAAGGCCTACGAACTCAAGCCCGACGAACTGCGCCGACTGCTGGTCGGCGGTCATACGTCGGTGCCGCTGGACCTGACCCTGATCCCGCTGCGCTCGACCAGCGAACAGAGCCTGAAGACCTTCCGCTCGCTGTTCATCAACCTGCTGCACATGCGCGAGATCACCGCAGCCAAGCTCAAGCAGCTGTTCCTCGATGCCTTCGAGCACAGCCTGCGCTCGGGCAGCGTCGATTACATCGCCGCCTGCGAGGAAGCCTTCCGCGACGTGCGCCGCATGGAGCAGGACTACAATGCCCTGGTCGCCGCAGGCCCGCTGGTCGAGGCCCTGGCCGGCGGCGTGGCCCAGCGCGACATCCTGCGCGGCAAGCTGCACCGCCTCTCGCCCCTGCTCGACAACCTGCTGGGCACTTGGCAGGAGTACGCCATGGCGCGCAAGGAAGAACTGGTCATCCAGGCCGAGCACTACCGCAGCGAACAGGACCGCCTGCAGAACGACCAACGCGGTGGTACCCAGGAGCTGATGCGACTGGAGCGCGAGATCACCGGCATCCAGCGCTGGCTTGGCGAGCTGTCGGTACTCAAGCATCGCTTCGCCTTGGTCGAAGATGCCAAGGTCCTGGAGCAGCAACTGCTGGCCGCCAAGGATGCCCACGACGAATTGGCCGGCGCCCTGGCCCAGTCGCGTCAGTTCTCCGCCGAGGACCTCGACGAGCGCGTGCGCGATCTGGAAAAACGCCTAAAGCAGGTCAAGCAGCAGCTCGATCACGCCGACAACAACAGCTACGCCCGCCTGCGCGAGGAGTTTTCCCAGCAGGATGTCGACCGCCTGATGCGCCTGTTCAACGGTGCGCTGTTCAGCCTGCCGCTGGGCGATCGGGGCATCGAGCTGGACGACAGCGATGTCTGGGTCAAGACCCTCGAAGCAGTGCTCGACAGCTTCAAGGGCGAGCGCTTCGAGGCGCCTGGCCTGTCCATCGACCTTTCGCACATCGACCCGCCGGCCCTGCAGGCCCTGGCCGACCGCGCCGCCTTGCGCGACCAGAAGGAGCGCCTGGAAAAAGAACTCAAGCAGCTCAAGACCCAGCAGGCAGTCGCCGCCGACCGCAACGCGAGCAAGGCCCAGACCGAGGCCCTGTACCAACAGGTGCTCGACGCCCAGAAGGCCCTGGAAGACTTCCGCCGCAGCGAAACCCTGAGCGCCGAAGAGCCCGAGAAGATGGAGCAACTGGCGCAACTGGAAGCCGCCCAGGACGAGCTCAAGCGCTCCAGCGACGCCTTCACCGAACGCGTCCAGCAATTGTCGGCCAAGCTGCAACTGGTCGGCCGGCAGATCGCCGACCTCGAAGCCAAGCAACGCACCCTCGACGACGCCCTGCGCCGCCGCCAGCTGCTGCCGGCCGACCTGCCGTTCGGCACGCCGTTCATGGAAGCGGTCGACGACTCCATGGACAACCTGCTGCCACTGCTCAACGACTACCAGGACAGCTGGCAGGCGCTGCAGCGGGTGGACAACCAGATCGAGGCGCTGTACGCCCAGGTGCGCCTCAAGGGCGTGGCCAAGTTCGACAGCGAAGACGACATGGAACGCCGCCTGCAGCTGCTGATCAATGCCTACTCGCACCGCACCGAAGAGGCCCTGACCCTGGCCAAGGCCCGTCGCGCGGCGGTCACCGACATCGCCCGGACTCTGCGCAACATTCGCAGTGACTACGACAGCCTCGAGCACCAACTGGCGCTGTTCAACCGCGAGATCAACCGGCGCCAGGTGTCCAACCTGGAGAGCTTCCGCGTGGTCCTGGCACCGAACAAGGAAGCGCTCAAGCACATCGACCAGATCATCCACAGCGCCGGCCAGTACGAAGAAGGCGAGACCCTGTCGGTGTTCGACCTGACCCAGAGCGCCGAGCAGGATCACAAGAACGAAGAGGCCAAGGAGTACCTGGCGCGGCTGGTGGCGGCCAACCACAACCAGCTGGGCCTGAAGGACCTGTTCGAGCTCGCCTTCGAGATCACCAAGATCAACAGCCAGCCGGTGATCCACGCCGACATCGATGGCGCCGCGTCCAACGGCACCACCATGACCATCAAGGCGCTGACCAACATGTACCTGCTGCTGCACTTGATGGATCGCGATCTGGCCGGGCGCATCCGCCTGCCCTACTACCTCGACGAGGCGGCGGACATCGACGAACGCAACCAGGCAGCGCTGCTGGAAACCAGCCAGCAGCTAGGCTTCGTGCCGATTCTGGCGAGCGTGAAGCCGCAGGTGTCGGCGCGGGTCGCGATTGACCTGGAAGGGGGTAGCGGACCGAACGGCATCTACATCGACGAAGCGGACTGGAAGTTCATCAGCCGTATCGATGAAGTGAAGGCGATCGTGCGTGAGGATGTGGCCGAGGAACTGGCCTGAGTCGGTGAACTGGGGCCGCTTTTGCGGCCCTTCGCAGGCTAGCGCCAGCGCCTGCATGCTTTGAGTCTGGCGTGACTCCCTTGCAGCGTAGGATGGGGCCAAAGCCCCCTCCCGACCGTCAACCAGGTATCACTGCGCCCACGGCAGGATGGGAATTGCCGTTACCGCATTTTGCGGGCTGCCTTCGATCATCCGGTCGCTGTACACCAGGTACACCAGCGTGTTGCGCTTCTTGTCCAGAAAGCGCACCACCTGCATGGTCTTGAACACCAGCGAGGTGCGCTCCTTGAATACTTCCTCGCCGTCCTTGAGCTCACCCTTGAAGTTGATCGGACCGACCTGACGGCAGGCGATCGACGCCTCTGCGCGGTCTTCGGCCAGACCCAGCCCACCTTTCACACCGCCCGTCTTGGCCCGCGACAGGTAGCAAGTCACACCCTCGACCTTCGGATCGTCGAACGCCTCGACCACAATGCGGTCGTTCGGCCCGAGGAACTTGAACACAGTGGATACCTGGCCGATTTCATCGGCTGGGGCTAGCACCGGCAGCGCCAAGGCCGCCAGGGCAATCATCTTTTTCAGCATGCCCCGCCTCCTCAGACCAGCACCAGGTTGTCGCGGTGCACCAGCTCCGGTTCGGCGCTGTAGCCCAGCAGGCTCTCGATGGCATCGGAAGGCTGGCCGATGATCTTCTGCGCCTCCAGGGCGCTGTAATTGGCCAGGCCACGGGCCACTTCACGGCCATCAGGCCCTACGCAGACCACCATTTCGCCACGACGGAAGCTGCCCTGCACGGTCTTCACGCCAACCGGCAGCAGGCTCTTGTTCGATTCGCGCAAGGCCTTCACGGCGCCGTCGTCCAGCACCAGGGTCCCGCGGGTTTGCAGATGGCCGGCCAGCCACTGCTTGCGTGCGGCGAGCATGCCGCGCTCGGGCGACAGCAGAGTTCCCAAGCGCTCGCCAGCCTTCAAGCGATCCAGGACACGCTCGATGCGGCCACCGATGATGATGGTATGGGCGCCGGAACGGGCAGCCAGGCGCGCGGCGCGCAGTTTGGTCTGCATACCGCCGCGACCGAGCGCCCCCCCGGTACCGCCAGCAACGGCATCGAGCGACGGATCATCGGCGCGAGCCTCATAGATCAGCTGCGCCTGCGGGTTGTTGCGTGGGTCTGCGTCGAACATGCCGTCGCGGTCGGTGAGGATCACCAGCAGATCGGCTTCCACCAGGTTGGCCACCAAGGCGGCCAGGGTGTCGTTGTCACCGAAACGGATCTCGTCGGTGACCACGGTGTCGTTCTCGTTGATCACCGGGACCACACCCAGATCGACGAGAGTACGCAGGGTGCTGCGCGCATTGAGGTAACGCTTGCGGTCGGAAAGGTCATCATGGGTCAGAAGAATCTGCGCGGTGTGTTTGCCGTGCTCGCCGAAGCTCGACTCCCATGCCTGCACCAGGCGCATCTGGCCAATGGAAGCGGCGGCTTGCAGCTCGTTCATCGCGCTCGGTCGCGAGGTCCAGCCCAGCTGGCTCATGCCCGCTGCCACGGCCCCGGAGGAGACCAGCACCAATTCCACACCTGCTTCCCGCAGTGCGACCATCTGCTCGACCCAGACAGCCATGGCGCCGCGGTCGAGGCCTTTGCCATCCGCCGTCAGCAGGGCGCTGCCGATCTTCACGACCCAGCGCTTGGCGCCTGTCACCTTGCTTCGCATCTTCTCTTCCAACCTATGTCGAATCTGTAGATACCGTAGATACAAAAACGCCGCTCGTTTGAGCGGCGTTTAGTGTACTGCAACCGATCAGTCGCGCACGTAAATGATTTCCGGACCGTCTTCGTCGTCCTCGAAATCATCCCAGTCATCGTCGTCGCCGATGTCGTGCACGCTCTTGACGCCGGTGCGGCGCAGAGTACGCGCGTCATCCAGCGCCTGCAGCTGGGCACGGGCTTCATCTTCGATACGCTGATCGAGCTCGGCCAGCTCTTCGGCGTAGGCCGGGTCGTTGGCCAGGCGGTCGGCGCGGTCTTCCAGGTAACGCATCAGGTCGTGGCTGAGCTGTTCGGTGCCCTGCTTGGCAATGGCCGAAATCACATAGACCGGACCATCCCAGTTCAAGCGCTCGACGACTTCCTTGACGCGCTCTTCGCGCTCATCGTCCATGATCATGTCGGCCTTGTTCAGCACCAGCCAACGCTCACGATCGACCAAAGCCGGGCTGAACTGCGCCAGCTCGTTGAGGATGATTTCAGCGGCATCGGCCGGGCTGCTGCCGTCCAGCGGCGCCAGGTCGACCAGGTGCAACAGCACACGGGTGCGCGCCAGGTGCTTGAGGAAGCGGATACCCAGGCCGGCGCCATCGGAAGCACCTTCGATCAGGCCCGGGATGTCGGCGATGACGAAACTCTTCCAGCGGTCGACGCTGACCACACCCAGGTTCGGCACCAGGGTGGTGAACGGGTAGTCGGCAACCTTCGGCTTGGCTGCGGAAACCGCACGGATGAAGGTGCTCTTGCCCGCATTCGGCAAGCCCAGCAGACCGACGTCGGCCAGGACCTTGAGCTCCATCTTCAGGTCGCGCTGCTCACCCGGTTTGCCTGGCGTGGTCTGACGCGGCGCGCGGTTAGTGCTGGACTTGAAACGGGTGTTGCCAAGGCCGTGCCAGCCGCCCTGGGCGACCATCAGCTTCTGCCCCGGCGTGACCAGATCACCGATCACCTCCTGGGTCGAGGCGTCGATCACGGTGGTGCCGACCGGCACGCGCAGGAACAGGTCTTCACCTTTCTTGCCGGTGCAGTCGGTGCTGCCACCGTTCTGACCACGCTGGGCTTCGTGATGACGGGTGTAGCGGTAGTCGACCAAGGTGTTGAGGTTCTCATCGGCAACCATGTACACCGAGCCGCCGTCGCCACCATCACCACCGTTGGGGCCACCGTTCTCGATGAACTTCTCGCGGCGGAAGCTCATGCAACCATTGCCGCCGTCACCGGCCTTGACCCGGATCGATACTTCGTCAACAAACTTCATAAAAACCGCCTCTCGTCTTCCGACGAGCTGAATGACTCAATTACATGAGGCTCTTGCAAAAATGAGCGCGGCGGCCCCGTACGACCGTAGAAACCCACGCCGGCAGCCCATACAAACAGCTTTGCAAGAGGCTCACCACAAACGAAAAAGCCCCGTCGCATGACGGGGCTTCTCCAGCGACAGCGCGATTAGGCCGCGACGACGCTTACGTAACGACGACCGAACTCGCCTTTCTTCTCGAACTTGATCACGCCTTCGATCTTGGCGAACAGGGTGTGATCCTTGCCCATACCAACGCCGTAGCCGGCGTGGAATTCGGTGCCGCGCTGGCGGACGATGATGTTGCCTGGCTTGATAACCTGGCCACCATACATCTTCACGCCAAGGCGTTTCGATTCTGAGTCGCGACCGTTACGAGTACTACCACCAGCCTTTTTGTGTGCCATGGTTCAATTCTCCAATAAATTCAGGGGATCGGGGCGATTAAGCCTGGATACCGGTGATTTTGATTTCGGTGAACCACTGGCGGTGGCCCATGCGCTTCATGTGGTGCTTACGACGACGGAACTTGATGATGCGAACCTTGTCGTGACGGCCTTGCGAAACGACTTCGGCCACAACCTTGGCACCTGCGACGACTGGAGCGCCGATGGTGACTTCTTCGCCGTTGGCGACCAGCAGAACGCGATCGAAGGTCACGGATTCGCCAGTAGCGACTTCCAGCTTCTCGATCTTGAGGAATTCACCTTCAGCGACTTTGTACTGCTTGCCGCCGGTAACGATTACTGCGTAAGACATTGGGTATTTCTCCGATAATCCTGCTCACCCAGCGCTTTATATGATGAGTATTGGCTGGCATGGCTGCACTGGGCTGGAACGGCCCGGTGCAATTGCGTAAGGCAGGTGCTGCCCAGGAAGTTAGGGTGCGCGATTGTACGCAACCCAATAAATGCTTGCAAGTGGCGGCCAGGGGCCACGGGCACCGCGCCTTGACACACCGGGACCCGCGACCTAGCATGCCGCGCAACCTCAATGGAGCAGCCGATGCAACCCCAAACCTTCTACCGCGCGGTAGCTGACGATTTCAGCGCCGTCGACGAGATCATCAAGAAGCAGCTGACCTCGCGCGTGCCGCTGGTATCGAAGATCGGCGACTATATCACGTCCGCTGGCGGCAAGCGCCTGCGCCCATTGCTGGTGCTGCTGTGCGGCAAGGCCCTGGGTCGTGAAGGCGACGACCTGCGCTTGCTCGCGGCGACCATCGAGTTCCTGCACACCGCCACCTTGCTGCACGATGACGTGGTCGACATGTCCGGTATGCGCCGTGGCCGCTCCACCGCCAACGCCCTGTGGGGCAACGCCCCGAGCGTGCTGGTCGGCGACTTCCTTTATTCGCGCTCGTTCGAGATGATGGTCGAGCTGGGCTCGATGCCGGTCATGCAGATCCTCTCCAAGGCCACCCGGGTGATCGCCGAGGGCGAGGTGCTGCAACTGTCGCGAGTTCGCGATGCCAGCACCACCGAGGAGGTCTACATGGATGTCATCCGCGGCAAGACCGCGATGCTGTTCGAGGCCTCCACCCACAGCGCCGCTGCACTGGCCGGCGCCAGCGACGAGCAGCGCGAAGCCCTGCGCACCTTCGGTGACCATCTGGGCGTGGCCTTCCAGCTGGTCGACGACCTGCTGGATTACAAAGGCGACTCGCAGACCCTGGGCAAGAACGTCGGCGACGACCTGGCCGAGGGCAAGCCAACCCTGCCGCTGATCTACACCATGCGCGAAGGCACCGCCGAACAGGCCGCCCTGGTACGCCAGGCGATCCAGAAGGGCGGTATCGAGGACTTGGAGCAGATCCGCATCGCCGTGGAAGCCTCCGGCGCCTTGGACTATACCGCCCAGCTCGCCCGGGACTACGTCAAGCGCGCCATCGAATGCCTGGAAGTGCTGCCAGCCAGCGAATACCGTGACGCACTGATCGAACTGAGCGAGTTTGCGGTAGCCCGAACCCACTAAGATCGCATCGCCCTCATTCGCGGGTAACTCCGCCCCACAGATTGCGCCGCGTCTGTGGGAGCGGGGTTACCCGCGAATGCGTTTGCACAGGCAAAACACACTATCCGATCAAAACCTTATACAATGTGGGCCTTAATCCCGCTTGTCTTGAGGAACCCCTGTGAGCACTTTGCCACCTTGCCCCAAATGCAACTCCGAATACACCTATGAGGATGGCACTCAGCTGATCTGCCCCGAATGCGCCCACGAATGGTCGGCCAATGGCGAAGCCGAAGCCGCCAGCGACGACGTGGTGAAAAAGGATTCGGTCGGCAATGTCCTGCAGGACGGCGACACCGTCACGGTCATCAAGGACCTCAAGGTCAAAGGATCTTCCCTGGTGGTGAAGGTCGGCACCAAGGTCAAGAATATCCGCCTGTGCGATGGCGACCACGATATCGACTGCAAGATCGACGGCATCGGCGCCATGAAGCTGAAGTCCGAGTTCGTACGCAAGGTCTGACCCCGCACCGGGGCCGCCACCCGGGCGGCCCCTCAGGTCTGCGACAAGTCCCTACCCCGCCCGGAAGAAAACTTCCAATAGGGTCTTGCTATTCTGATAATAAGAATTATTCTCATTGGAACCCATTCCAAGGAGAACAGCCATGACCTATCTGATCGATGCCTGGCTCGACCGGCCTCACCCCTACCTGCGCATTCTGCATCGCGAAACAGGCGAAGTCTGTGCCGTGCTCGAGCAAGACGCGCTCGATGAGCTGCGCGACCAGGGCGACCTGGACCTCAATGGCCTGAATTCAAGCGAGCCGGGAGTGCTCAAGGAGTTGGTGCGAAATCTGTTTCTGTATTGCTATGCACGGGCATTGCGCCCCGGGGGAACAGAGTGGAACTGATGCCACAGGCTTGGCCAACTCCCGCACGCGCTGAATGCACGGCACCTGCGGGAGCGGGCTTGCCCGCGACTGGGCCGCAATGCGGCCCCGACGGCATTACAGAACGTCGAGCAGCTCGACGTCGAACACCAGTACGCTGTGCGGCGGGATGCTGCCGACGCCCTGGGCGCCATAGGCCAGCTCGCTCGGCACGTACAGACGCCATTTGCTACCGGCATTCATCAGTTGCAGCGCCTCGGTCCAGCCCGCGATGACACCACCGACCGGGAATTCGGCCGGCTGGCCACGATCGTAGGAGCTGTCGAACACAGTGCCGTCGATCAGGGTGCCGTGATAGTGGGTACGCACGTTGTCTTCGCGAGTCGGCTTGGCGCCTTCGCCTGCGGTCAGGACTTCGTACTGCAGGCCCGACGCCAGGGTGACGATGCCGTCACGCTTGGCATTCTCGACCAGGAACTGCTTGCCAGCGGCAGCAGCAGCTTCGGCCTTGGCAGCCGCTTCGGCTTGCATCACCTCACGGATGACCTTGAAGCTGGCCGACAGGTCGGCTTCGCTGACTCGGCTCTCGGCACCGTTGAACGCATCGGTCAGGCCAGCCAGGATGGCTTCCAGGCTCACGCCTGGCGGCGGGTTGTCACGCAGTTGGCCGCCCAGCTGACGGCCAATGCCATAGCTGACGCGCGTTTCGTCGGTGCTCAGGTTCAGTTCGGACATTTCACTCTCCGCTTGAGGGCGAAGGAAATCCGCCCTGCATGAAAAAGGGCGAGAAGCCTAGCACACAGCGACGCAGTGATTCAGCTATCAGGGCTACCAGGCCGAACGCTGGGAGATCGGCACTTTCAAGTCCTCCTCCGGGTGCGAACCCATTCCGCACATTTCGTCCTGGACCGACCAGTGCACCAGGTTCATCGACAACATCGGCAGAGCGTTGAGCAGTTGCCGCGCATCCTCCACCGAATGCACCCGCAACCGTTCGCCACGACCATCTGCCAGTGGGTGGGCATGGCCCTGGATCCGGGCCTCGAGCAGATAATCACCGCCTTCGATGGCGATCAGATTGAGTTCCTCGACATGGCCAGCCCTGGCTTCGACATTGAGCTGATGCAGGTTCATGAGAGCACCTCACAAGTGGGAACCACGCATGACTGCTCATTTTTTGTACACCCGTTGAAAAATCACAAGCCATGAGCGCAACCGCCCGTCCGTTTGGCAACGGACGGGCGGCGGCTAGATGCTCGGCAACAGCGTCGATCAGTGCTTGGTGAGCTTGTCCAGGTAACCCATGACGAACGCCGAGACCACGAAGGTCATGTGGATGATCACATACCACATCAGATAGTCGGTGGAGATGTTCTGGGCATCCATGAATACCCGCAGCAGATGGATCGAGGAGATCGCCACGATGGAGGCCGCGACTTTCATCTTCAGCGAAGAAGAATCCATCTTGCCCAGCCAGTTGAGCTTCTCCTTGTTGTCGTCGATATCCAACTGCGAGACGAAGTTTTCGTAGCCAGAGATCATCACCATCACCAGCAGGCCTCCGACCAGCGACATGTCGATCAGCGACAGGATCACCAGAATCAGGTCGGCCTCGCTCAGCGCGAAGACATTGGGCAGGACGTGGATGACTTCCTGGAAGAACTTCAGCGCCAGGGCCAGCAGGCCCAGGGACAGGCCGAAATAGATCGGAGCGAGCAGCCAGCGCGAGGCATACATCGCATTTTCAAGGATACGTTCCATGGGGAGATAGAGACTCGTCAGATGGCGAAAAAGCGAGCGCGAGTATAGCTACCCCTCCGGGACAGCAAAAGCCTGGAGCCCAGAGCGTCGCGGGTTAACCGCCTCCACCGGTGGAGGCGGCGCCCCATGCTCCAGGCAGCCGAACGCAACGACTGCCGAGCAATCAGGTCTCGGGATGGAACTGATAATCCCCCAGGTTGCGACAGCGCTCGCCATTGATCCGCCGCAACTGCGCTTGCAGGTGCAGGCACCAGATCTGCGGGTCATCAGCGACCTGATAACCATGCAAGGTCAGGCTGTCGACAATGGCATTGAGCACCGACTCGGCGACCAGTGGACCATGGAATGGTCCTTGAGCCTTGATGGCCGAAGGTTGCTCTCCCTCCATCCCGGCAGCGAAGAGCAAGGTCCACATCCCGGTGTCGCCGGCCAGCGGACGGATACTGCATTCGATACGCGTCACCAGGCCCAGGCACTGGCGGGTGAGGCTGAGGTTGCGCATGGCGGCGTCCCCTCTGTGAAGCCTTGTTCAGCCCGAAAACTTCAGGCTGTTTCCATCCTGAACGCTGATGCCGTCCTAAGTTCCAGCATAGAAGACCCACAAAAAAAGATGGAAAACCGGCGCTGAACGGTAGCCATTTGCCTCCAGCGCCGGTTTATTGACTCAAGCGGGATTCGCTTGGGCCACGACCTCCTCCATGCGCTCTTTCTCGGCTTCCTTGATGTCTTCCTCGCTGATCATCTCGGCAATCACACGCAAGCGCTCGACCACCCGCGCATTGACGCTGCCTTCAGGGAATTGGCCCTTCTCGTCAGGTGCCCCGGCCTCCTCGCCCACCAGTAGGCTCAGGGCCTCGTCGGCCTGGCTGACGGCATAGACGTGGAACCGTCCGGCCTCGACCGCCTGAACCACCCGCTCATCGAGCATCAGCGTAGCGACGTTGGCGCGCGGAATGATCACGCCTTGCTCACCGGTCAGCCCGCGTGCCTCACAGAGACGGAAGAAGCCTTCGATCTTCTCGTTGACCCCTCCCACCGCCTGCACTTCACCGAACTGGTTGATCGAACCGGTGATGGCGAAGCACTGCTTGAGCGGGGTCCGGGACAAGGCCGAGATCAAGGTACAGACTTCGCCGAGCGATGCGCTGTCCCCGTCCACATATCCATAGGACTGCTCCAGCGCGATGCTCGCCGAGATCGCCAGCGGGAACTCCTGGGCATAGCGGCTCCCCAGATAACCGGTGAGGATCATCACGCCTTTGGAGTGAATCGGCTGGCCTAGGTTGACCTCACGTTCGATATCGACGATGCCGCTGCCGCCCGGGTAGACAGTCGCGGAGATCCGCGCCGGCATGCCGAACGCCGAATCCCCGACCTCGAGCACGGTCAGGCCGTTGCACTTGCCGATGGCGGCACCCTCGGTGTCGATCAGGATGATGCCGGCGAGCATGTCGTCGAGCACTCGCTGCGACACTCGCCCGGTGCGTGTGGCCTTGGCCTTGAGGGCGCGTTCGATGTGCCCGGCATCGGTCATGTCCTCGCTGGCCAACTGACGGATGAAGTCCGCCTCACTGACCAACTGGAACAGGTCACCGATACGCGCCGACAGGCGCGACTGGTTCTCTGCAAGACGGGCGCTGTAGGTGGCCAGCCGGGCCACGGCATCGCTGGTCAGCGGGGCCATGCCTTCCTCGTTGGTGCGGGTGCGCAGCAACTGGGCGAACTGCTCGAGGTTCTCGTCGACCATCGGCATGTCTTCGTCAAAGTCCACCAGCACCCGGAACATCTCCTGGAAGTCCGAGTCGTGGTCCTGCAGCGCGTAGTACAGCTGGCGAGAACCGATGATGACCAATTTGATGGTGAGCGGGATCATCTGCGGCGTGAGGGTCACGCTGGCGACCCGCCCCAGTTCGCCCAGCGGCGATTCCATCTTCAGCTTGCGCGATTGCAGGGCGCGCTTGAGGGCGTCCCAGACGAACGGCTCGCCGAGCATCTTCTCCGCTTCGAGGATCAGGAAGCCACCATTGGCCCGGTGCAGCGCACCCGGGCGCAGCTGGCGATAGGAGGTGTAGAGCGCGCCCTGGTCGGTGCTGTACTCGATTCGGCCGAACAGGTTGTCGTAGGTCGGGTGCGGCTCGAACACCATCGGCGCTCCGCCGCTGACGTGATGACCGACCACCAGGCTCGGGGCGTATTGCTCCTCGAGCATCTTGCGCGCCACGGCATCGGTCTTGCTGTCGTCGACCAGTTGCTCCACCACGGTACGCAGCAGGTTCAGTTGCATGGACTGCAGGTAGGCGCAGACGGCCGCATTCTCTGCGTATTTTTCAGACAGCGGCGCCAGCAGTGGCTGAAGGGCCAGGGTGATGGTTTCTTCATTGAGTTGACGCAACTGGTTGTTCGATTCGCGCTTCCACTGAGGCAGGCTGGCCAGCTCCTCGTTGAGACGCTCCTCGAGTGCGGCGATGTCCTCGTGGAACTGCTCGCGCACCTCCTCGGGCAGTTGAGCGAACTCGGCCTCGTCCAGGGCCTTGCCATCGGCCATGGGCGTGAAGGCGACGTTGCTGGCGTCGCGGTACAGGGCCACGTCCTTTTCCAAAGACGCCCGCTCGATCACATCCAGGGCACGGTCGTAGCGCTGGTTGAAGGCCCGGTCGATCGCGCCTTTCTTCTGTTGGTAGGACGGATGCTCGAACACTGCCGGGAACGTGGCCAGCAGGTTGTCGATCAGGCCGTTCATGTCGGTGATGAATTCGTTGGCGCTGCCAGCCGGCAGCTCCAGTGCCCGTGGCTCGCGGGTGTCGTCGAAGTTGTTGACGTAGAGCCAGTCAGACGGCGTCTGCTGGCGTTTGCCCTCAGCCTTGAGGTAACGCTTGACGAACGAGAAGCGGCCGGTGCCCGGCTCGCCCATGACATACACGTTGTAACCTGGGCGCGGCATGGCCACGCCGAACTGCAGGGCCTCTACGGCACGCTCCTGGCCCAGGACCCCTCGAAACGGCTCCAGATCGTCGGTGGTGGAAAAGGCAAACTGCTCAGCGGAGAAACGCCGGGTCAGGGCTTCGGGCGCGAGACGCAGGCGCGAGGCGACAGAATCGGGCATGGGGTTTCCTTACTTCGGCGGGGCGGATGAAAGGCATTCTGGCGCTGCCCGCGCGCTGCTTGCAAGGCTTGGCGGGACTTTATGTCGCAGCCCAGCCAATGCGAATGCGCAAGCAATTTTTCGCAATAAATAACGCAACCTTTGGATCGTGCCTAAACTCCAACCTGCGCGGGTGGGCGTATTTGCTTTCCCGACCTGGCAACCGCGTTGCCAGAACCCTGACCATTGGTACGTCTACTGAAACCGAAAAAGAGAACAAAGCTATGAAACGGATTCTTCTGGGTACTCTGTTCGCCGCTGTTTCGATCAATGCCATGGCGGAAGCGCCGGGCGGCCCGAACTGCGGCTGGGGCAACTTGCTGTTCGAGGGCCAGCGCGGTACACCGGCCCACTTCCTGGCTTCCACCACCAACGGCACTTCCGGCAACGCGACCTTCGGCATGACCTCTGGTACCAACGGCTGCTCGACCAAGGCAGCGCTCACTTATGGCGGCAAGTCCTGGTTCGCCATGAACGGCATGATGAACGAGCTCTCCGAGGACATGGCCCAGGGCCAGGGCGAAGCCCTGACCACCTATGCCGTGGTTCTTGGTGTGGCACCTGAAGACCGCGCGCATTTCGCCGCTGTCACCCACCAGCACTTCAGTGAAATCTTCAGCAGCGCCGACGTCACTGCCGAGACCGTGCACAGCAACACGCTCGCTGTTCTCAAGAGCGATCCACGCCTGGCCAAATACGCCACCGAGGCTTGAGGCCTGCCCTTTCCCGCCCCGGTTTCGGGGCGGGTTCGGTCACTTTTACCTTCGGCATCATCCAGACGTAGTTGCCCGATATGCTCAAACGCCTCGCTTCCCTGGCGCTGGTCGCCAGTGCTCCACTTCATGCCGCGCCACAGCTCGATCAGGCGCGAGTCCAACAACTGGCCTCGACCCCTTACTGGATTGCCCTGGGCCACTACGAGACGGCCAAGCTCGGTGGCTGGCGCAGCTATGTGGACGATGACGCGTTCTTCCTGGCCCCCGATGGCGCCCATCATCCCGATCAGGAGCTCGAGGCCACGGTCCAAGCGCTGTATGCCCCGGCCAGCCTGGGTGACAAACATGCCCAATGCGTCTTCCCTGCGCGCACCCGCTGGCTGCGTGAGCAACTGCAGCTCACGGACTTGCCTCAACCGAACTGCCAGGAATTCGCCACCTGGTACAAATCCATCGACCCGCACAGCGCCGTGCTGGTGTTTCCGGCGGCCTACCTGAACAGCCCTTCGTCGATGTTCGGCCATACCTTGCTGCGCATCGACCAGTCCAATACCCGCAGCGACGACACCACGCTGCTGAGCTACGCGATCAACTTCGGTGCTTATATCGAAGGCAGCGACAACAGCATTCTCTATGCCTGGAAGGGGCTGATGGGCGGTTATCCCGGCCTGT
This sequence comes from Pseudomonas guariconensis, assembly GCF_900102675.1. GTDB lineage: Bacteria > Pseudomonadota > Gammaproteobacteria > Pseudomonadales > Pseudomonadaceae > Aquipseudomonas > Aquipseudomonas guariconensis. Next base: position 51,996 of record NZ_FMYX01000007.1, on the reverse strand, counting down.
TCGCCCTGATGCCCTACCAGGAAAAACTCTCCGAGTACCGCAGCCTGGAAAATCGCGACCTGTGGGAATACCAGCTGGACCTGACACCCGAAGAGACCGGACGCATGGTCGAACATGTGTGGGAACTCAAGCAGATCCAGTTCGATTACTTCTTCTTCGATGAGAACTGCTCCTACCGCCTGCTGGAGTTGTTGCAGGTGGCCCGCCCCAGCCTGGACCTCACCTCGCAGTTCCCGCTGACCGCCATCCCCACCGACACGGTCAAGGCGGTCAAGCAGTCCGGGTTGGTCGCCAGTGTCCATTACCGCCCCTCCCGCGAGCGTGAACTGCTGGCCCGCGCCGAATCACTGGATCACGACGAAAAGCAGCAGGTGCTGGCCGTCAGTGCCGATACCGCAGAACTAAAGGCTCCCGCCTTCACCGCCCTGCCCCACGAACGCCAAGCCCTCGTGCAGGACGCCGCCTACCGATTGGAGCGTTACCGCGCCAATGGCCAGGTCCGCGACCCGGCCCAGGCCCGGCGCAGCTTCGAACTGTTGCAGGCGATCAACCGCAACCCGCCACCGCCACTGGCAATCGAGCGGCCGGGCTTGCCCGAGGACGGTCATCAGTCACGCACCTGGCAACTGGGCGTCGGCACCCGCGACGACCGCGCCTACGCCGAATACGGCCTGCGCATGGCCTACCATGACCTCAACGACAATGCCTACGGTTTCCCGCTGGGCGCGCAGATCGAGATCCTGCAGCTCAAGCTGCGCCAGTACGAAAACAACGACTGGCAGGTGCAACGCCTGGACCTTGCGACCATCCGTTCCCTGACACCACGCAACGAACTGCTCCAGCCCTGGTCCTGGCAGGTAGCGGGAGGGCTCGAGCGGGTGCCGGGCAAGCATGATGACGAGGTCCTGGTCAGTCATGTCAACGGTGGCGCCGGTGCCACCTGGCAGCTGGCCGACGGCCTCTTGGGCTTCGCCCTGGGCACCGCGCGGATCGAGCACCACAACGACTTTGCCCAGTTCATCGCCCCGGCGGCAGGTTTCAACGGCGGGCTGTTGTGGCGCAACGGCCTGGGCAATCTGACCCTGGAAGCCAAGGGCGACTACTTCACCAATGGCGAGGTACGCCGTACGCTGAGCCTCAACCAGCAGTGGGAAATCAGCCAGAACCTCGGGTTGCGGTTAAGTGCCAGCCGCCAGTTCAGCCAGCTGGCGACGGCGCAGAACGAGGTGATGCTGGAGTTGAAGTGGTACCACTACTGAGTCGCCCCTGTCCGTGTTAGCGGGTTTACCCGCTGACACCTCAGCAAACAGGATCGCTGTGCGAGTCATTGACACGGTTTTGACGCCCCACCGACAAATCGCCGCCTAGACTTTCCCGTATCGGTCAGAGGGTATGTGGTCATGCGTTGGTGTGGGGTCGGGTTGTGGATAACGTTGTCGCTCACCGGCTGCCAGTCAGCCCACCAGCACATGATCGACCAGGGCTATCCGCCCGCCTATGCCGATGGTTTCGAGGACGGCTGTAGCAGCGGTCGCCAGGCAGCCGGGCTAATGGTCGGGGGCTTTCGCAAGAACGTGGCGCGGTACCTGCACGAGCGCCAGTACGAAACCGGTTGGGACGACGGTTTTCGCCAGTGCAATGCAATGCAGTCCAACGAAGATCTACGCCAGTATCGCGAACGCTATTGGGATGAGCGCGACCGGCAATGGCAGCAGGAAAAAGACCGCGACGCCGCGCGCGCCTATCGCCGCCAATGAGTCGCAAACGGACAACCGTTGAAACCCGCACGCTGCCACCATGGTCTCCTGCACAAGGAGGCTTTCATGAGTCGAGCATTTGTCAACGAGGATCAGGCCGCTGCCCAGGCCAGCCAACCGGTGGAGCGACGGGTCAGCGACCAGCCCAACTACGTCACCGCCAGCGGGCTCGCCCAGCTGCAGCAGCGTGTGGCCGAGCTCAACGCACTGCGCAACGAGCTCATGGCCCAGGGCGAGCGCGCCGACAAGCAGCGCCTGGCCGACAGCGAACGGGATTTTCGGTATTTCTCTGCGCGGGTACAAAGCGCCCAAGTCGTGCCTGCTGCCCATTCCACCGAAAAAGTGCAGATTGGCAGCCGGGTGACCTTCGTCGACGAAAATGACCAGCAACACACCGTGCAACTGGTGGGGGAAGACCAGGCCGACGCTACGCGTGGCCTGGTCAACTGGGGCTCACCGTTGGGCCGTGCGCTGCTGGGTGCGGGGCCCGGGGATGAAGTGCTGTGGCGACGACCGGCGGGGGATCAGTCGATCGAGGTCGTCAGCATCGAAGGCGAGCCCTGAAACAGCGTACGCCCTTTTCTCGGGCGACCCGCTCCTACAAGCTGAATCCTTGTCGGAGCAGGTTTACCCGCGAAAGGGTCGGTGATGGCTTTTAAACCACACCCTGGGCCAGCATGGCATCGGCGACCTTGACGAAGCCGGCGATGTTGGCGCCCTTGACGTAGTTGATGGTGCCATCGGCCTCTTCGCCGTAGTGCACGCAAGCGTGATGGATCGACTGCATGATGTTGTGCAGCTTGCTGTCCACCTCCCCGGCAGTCCATAGCAGGCGCATGGCGTTCTGCGACATTTCCAGGCCCGAAACCGCCACGCCACCTGCGTTGGAGGCTTTGCCCGGCGCATAGAGGATGCCCGCTTCCAGGAAGATATCCACCGCCTCGAGGGTGGTCGGCATGTTGGCGCCCTCGGCCACGCAGATGCAGCCGTTTTGCAGCAGGGTGCGGGCATCTTCGGCGTTGAGTTCGTTCTGGGTGGCGCATGGCAGCGCGATGTCGCATGGCAGACTCCAAGGCGTCTGGCCTTTGCGGAACTCCAGACCGTACAGGCTGGCCATCTCGCTGATGCGGCCGCGCTTGACGTTCTTGAGCTCCATCAGCGCATCCCACTGCTCGTCGGTCAGGCCGGCTTCGCAGAACAGGGTGCCCTCGGAGTCCGACAGCGAAATGACCTTGCCGCCCAGGTCCATGACCTTGCGCGCGGCGTACTGCGCCACGTTGCCCGAACCGGAGATCGCCACACGACGGCCATCGATACGCAGATCGCGGCGTTTGAGCATTTCTTCGGCGAAGTACACACAACCGTAGCCAGTGGCTTCTGGGCGGATCAGGCTGCCACCGTAGGTCATGCCCTTGCCGGTCAGTACCGAGGTGAACTGGTTGGCCAGGCGCTTGTACTGGCCGAACAGGTAGCCGATCTCACGGGCGCCGACCCCGATGTCACCGGCCGGCACGTCCAGGTCGGCGCCGATGTGACGATACAGCTCACTCATGAAGGCCTGGCAGAAGCGCATGACTTCGGCATCGCTCTTGCCTTTCGGATCGAAGTCCGAGCCCCCCTTGCCGCCGCCCATGGGCAGCGAGGTCAATGAATTCTTGAACACCTGCTCGAAGGCCAGGAACTTGAGCACCCCCAAGTTGACCGATGGGTGGAAACGCAGGCCGCCTTTGTAAGGGCCGATAGCGCTACTCATCTGGATGCGGTAACCGCGGTTGACTTGCACTTTGCCTTGGTCGTCGACCCACGAAACGCGGAACAGTACTGCACGCTCGGGCTCGACCATCCGTTCGAGAATACCGGCCTTGAGGTAGCGGGGGTTGGCTTCGAGGAAAGGCCACAGGCTGCGCAAAACTTCTTCCACGGCCTGGTGGAATTCAGGCTGGGCCGGGTCGCGCTGCTTCAGGCGGGCCAGGAAATCGTCGACGGATTCGATCATGGTAGACATCTCACCAAGAGGATTGGACTTATTGGTTTTTTCCGAGACTTTACCAAGAACCAATCGCACCGGAACAGGGCGGCATGTCGTTTTTTTGAAATTTTCTGGTGCAATTTCTATAACTGTATACAAACAACACGTTGCCAATCGGTGAGTTCAAGAGCGGTTTGCCATCGCGCCCAACCTCAATAAAAGGCCCTCTTCGACTGCCGCGCTCATGCGCAGCGCCGTTACGCGCCAGGCACAAAAATGGGGCCCCTGAGGGCCCCATTCTTGTGCAGCGCTTGCCGGCTTACTGGGCCAGCTTCTTGTGCCGTACCCGGTGCGGTTGGGCAGCGGCATCGCCCAGGCGCTTCTTGCGGTCGGCCTCGTACTCGGTGTAGTTGCCCTCGAAGAACACCACGTTCGAGTCGTCCTCATAGGCCAGGATATGAGTGGCCACACGGTCCAGGAACCAACGGTCGTGGGAGATCACGATCGCGGCGCCCGGGAAGTCCAGCAAGGCTTCCTCCAACGAACGCAGGGTTTCGACGTCGAGGTCGTTGGACGGTTCGTCGAGCAGCAGGACGTTGCCACCCTCCTTCAAGGTCAGGGCCAGGTGCAGACGGCCACGCTCACCGCCGGACAGGTCCTTCACGAATTTCTGCTGGTCGCCACCTTTGAAGTTGAAACGGCCAACGTAGGTACGCGACGGGATTTCGTAGTTGCCGATACGGATCACGTCCGAGCCGTCGGAAATCTGCTGGAACACGGTCTTGCTGCCGTCCAGGTCCTCGCGGCTCTGGTCGACGCAGGCCAGTTGCACGGTCTCACCGATCTCGATGCTGCCCGAGTCCGGCTGCTCCTTGCCCATCAGCATGCGGAACAGGGTCGACTTACCGGCACCGTTACCCCCGATCACACCGACGATGGCGCCCTTGGGCATGGAGAACGACAGGTTGTCGATCAGCACGCGGTCGCCGTAGCCCTTGGTGACGTTCTTGAACTCGATGACTTTGTCGCCCAGGCGCGGACCGGCCGGGATGTAGATCTCGTTGGTCTCGCTGCGCTTCTGGAACTCTTGGGACTGCATCTCTTCGAAGCGTGCCAGACGAGCCTTGGACTTGGACTGGCGGGCCTTGGCGCCTTTGCGCACCCACTCCAGTTCTTCCTTCATGGCGCGTTCGTGGGCGCTCTGCTGCTTGGATTCCTGCTCCAGGCGCGCCGACTTGGCTTCCAACCAGCCCGAGTAGTTGCCTTCGTACGGAATACCGGCGCCACGGTCCAGTTCGAGAATCCAGCCTGCAACGTTGTCCAGGAAGTAACGGTCGTGGGTGATCGCCACCACGGTCCCGGGGAAGTCGTGCAGGAAGTGCTCCAGCCAAGCCACCGAGTCGGCATCCAGGTGGTTGGTCGGTTCGTCCAGCAGCAGCATGTCGGGGGCCGACAGCAGCAGGCGGCACAGGGCCACACGGCGCTTCTCACCACCGGACAGGTGCTCGATCTTGGCGTCCCATGGCGGCAGACGCAGGGCGTCGGCGGCGACTTCCAGCTGGCGCTCCAGGTTGTGGCCGTCGGAGGCCTGCAGGATCGCTTCGAGCTTGGCCTGCTCGGCAGCCAGCTTGTCGAAGTCGGCATCCGGCTCGGCGTAGGCGGCGTAGACCTCGTCCAGGCGTGCCTGGGCATCCTTGATCACGCTCACCGCTTCCTCGACGACCTCGCGGACGGTCTTGCTCGCGTCCAGCTGCGGCTCCTGGGGCAGGTAGCCGACATTGATGTCCGGCATCGGACGGGCTTCGCCGTCGAACTCCTTGTCGACGCCGGCCATGATGCGCAGCAGGGTCGACTTGCCCGCGCCGTTGAGGCCGAGCACACCGATCTTCGCGCCGGGGAAGAACGACAGGGAAATGTTCTTCAGGATTTCCCGCTTCGGCGGCACGACCTTGCTCAGCCGATGCATGGTGTAGACGTATTGAGCCAAAACCAAGCCCTCTATCAGAAAGGTAAAGACAACGACCCCGGCATGGGCCAGGGGGATGTGTTTACGGGGTGTCGTTGAACAAAGTGGGCCATTCTACGCCAAGTCGTGGCGTTTCACAGATGGCGGGGCGTCGAATGGGTGCATTGAAGGGCCAGTGCTCTGGCGAGGCCGTTCCCATCCGTACACGGGCTGTGCCGGAGGGAGCGGCCTTGAAGCCGCGACCGAGGGGCGCAGCCTGCGGCCAGGCAAGCTTAGACGTGAGCTTGTTTGGCCTTGCCGCGTGGCAGACGGCAACGGTCGTTCTGCTCGGCCAGGCGCGCAGCCCAGGCGGCCTTGACGCTGAAACCACCGGTGCGTGCCGGCTTGCTCGCACCTTGCTTGGCGGCTGGCTGGGCACCCGGTTTGGCGGCAGGTCTTGCCGAAGGCACAGCCACGGCAACCGACTCGACAACCGGCTCGACGGTCGCCTTGGCCGACTTGCGCAGCTCAGCCAGCGAAGGGCTCTTGCGCACCGCCGCGTTGGCAGCATCTGGCTTTGCCAGCGAACGCTGGCAGGACTTGCAGGATACGTCGTCGGTCACGGCAGTGCTGACCAGGGTCTGACTGCTGCGCCCACAGGCGGAATCGAGGCCATTGGTGGAATAGTGAGTAACCAAAACCGTACATCTCCAGAAGCGTTGACTATGAAGCGGCGCGCATTCTCGCACAGCTTGAAGGGTCTTGCCGAACAGGATGTCGACCATCGGCAGGGGACAGAAGAGTGGCACTTTGCCATAATTCAAGGCATGCTAGTCGGCTTGATGCGCCACTCTATAATAGTGCGCCCGGCGATATGCCCAGGCACGCCCCATGCATGTTCAGCCCCTGCCATCGCCAGCCCAATCGCAGGATCAACGCTTGACCAATCTCACTCAACCGCCCTCCCTGCGCCCTGCTGAAGCTGCCTCGGCTGGCAATCCGCGTGGCTCGCTCAAAGGCGCCCTGGCCTTGTTGGCCCTGGTCCTGCTGGCGTTGCTCCTGTGGCAACTGTTCTCGCAATACCGCCATACCCAAAACGACCTGCACCGCCAGAGCTTGGCAGCGAGCGCCCAGCTGGCCGATCACTTGAGCCTGAGCATGGCCCTGAAGGCCGAACAGGCCGGGAACATTCTGCAACCTTACGTCAACGCCCCGACACCGTCGGCATTGCCTTCGGTGCTGCACGCGGTTCGTGACCGGCTTCCCAACCTGCAACAGCTGGCCTGGCTGGACGACAGCGGCAGGGTGGTGGCCGACAGTCTGGTCGGCAGCCCGGACCGTCAATCGATTGACGAGCTGCTGCAATTGAGTCAAGGCCGCCCGTACTTCTTCAGCAACACTGCAGACAATAACCAGATCTACCTGCTGCTGCGCCAGCCAGACGACCGCGGCTACTGGTTGTTGCGGCTCGCCCCTCGCTACTACCAGCAACTGTCCGAACACCTAAACGGCACGAGCCACCTCCTGTGGCTGCTGGAAAACAGCCGCAGCGGCACGGTTCTGGAGCGGCACGGAGCAGTACCGCCGCCTAGCGAGCCGCTACAAAGCGTGATGCTGGCCTTCATCGACAACAGTGCCTGGCAACTGCGCGGTCTGTTCGACGCCGAGCAGGCACGTGCCGATCTGCTCCCTCCCCTGATCGGAAAGTGCTTGCTGGTGCTGTTCTGCGCCCTGCTGCCGGTGCTGGCCCTGATCAACATGCGTCGCCGCCATCGGGCGCTGCAAGAGGACCGCCGTCGCTACCAGGAAATCTTCGAAGGCACTGGCGTGGCATTGTGCGTGCTCGATCTGTCCAGCCTGCCTGGTCAGCTCGACCGTTACCACCTGCGCAACCATGCCGCCCTCAAGCAGAGCCTGGCCCTGGATGCCAATTTGCGCCGCTCGCTGCTGCAAGAGCTGAAGATCACCGAAATCAACGAAGTCGCACGCCAGCTGCTCAACGTGCATTGCCACGAGGGGGCCTGGCAGCGCCTGATCGACGGTAGCGGCGATGGCCGTGAAAGCGTCGGCATGCAACTGATCGATGCGCTGATCGAACAACGCAGCCTGCTGGAACTGGAAGTGCGCCTGCCCACGTCCACCAGTGGCGAGTTGCATCTTTGGCTGATGGCCCGCCTGCCCCAGCAGCGCCGGGACTACCAGGCAGTGATCCTGAGCATCAGCGACATCACCCGCCGCAAACAGGTCGAGCTGTCACTGCTCGAACGTGAGAGCTTTTGGTCGGACGTGGTGCGCACCGTTCCCGACCAGTTGTACGTGCAGGATGTGCATAGCCAACGGATCATCTTCAGCAATCGCCACCTCGGCCAGACCCTGGGCTACGACCGCGCCGAGCTTGCACAGATGGGGGACCGCTTCTGGGAACTGCTGCTGCATCCGGAGGATGCCGAACACTACGAAACGCTACGCCAGCAGCAGCGTGAGACCGGTCACGGCCAGACCCTGCATTGCCAACTGCGCTTCCGCCACCGTGACGGCGGCTGGCGCTGCTACGAAATCCGCGAGCAGGTCCTGACCCGCGAGGCCAATGGCCAAGTGACACGCATCATCGGGGTGGGCAAGGACGTCACGGTGCAGATCGAAGCCAGTGAATCGCTGCGCGACAGCGAGCAGCGCTACCGCATGCTGGCAGAAAGCATCAGCGATGTGATCTTCTCCACCGACAGCCAGTTGCAACTGAACTATGTCAGCCCGTCGGTGCAGGCGGTGCTGGGCTATCAGGCCGACTGGATCTTCGAGCACGGCTGGCAATCGATCGTCGCCAACCCGGCCCAACTCACGGGCGTCTACACCCTGCTCGAGCGGGTCAGCAAGGCATTGCACGACAGCGAGCAGCTCGCCCAACTGCGCAGCCAGCTGCCCACTCAGTTGTTCCTGTTCGACTGTCTGCGCGCCGATGGCCGCAAGATTCCCATCGAGCTGCGCCTGGTGCTGGTCTGGGACGAGCACGAACACTTCGAAGGTGTGCTCGGTGTCGGGCGTGACATCAGCCAGCAGCGCCGCGCCGAAAAAGACCTGCGCATGGCCGCGACGGTATTCGAGCATTCCACCTCGGCCATCCTCATCACCGACCCGGCCGGCTACATCGTGCAAGCCAACGAAGCATTCAGCCGGGTCAGCGGCTATGCGGTCAGCGAGGTGCTCGATCAACTGCCCGGCATGCTCACGGTCGACGCCCAGCAAGAGGCGCACCTGCGCTATGTGGTCAAGCAACTGCATCAGCGCGGTAGCTGGGAAGGCGAAGTCTGGCTCAAGCGTCGCAACGGCGAGCACTACCCGGCCTGGGTCGGCATTACCGCCGTGCTCGACGACGAGGGCGACCTGGCCAGCTATGTGTGCTTCTTCACCGACATCAGCGAGCGCAAGGCCAGTGAACAGCGCATCCACCGCCTGGCCTACTACGATGCCCTGACCCACCTGCCCAACCGGACCCTGTTCCAGGATCGCCTGTTCACCGCGTTGCAACAGGCCGAGCGCCACAAGTCCTGGGTGGTGTTGATGTTCCTGGACCTGGACCGTTTCAAGCCGATCAACGACTCCCTCGGCCACGCCGCGGGCGATCGCATGCTCAAGGACATGGCCCAGCGCCTGCTGGCTTGCGTCGACGATGACGATACCGTTGCGCGCATGGGCGGCGATGAGTTCACGCTGCTGCTGCAACCCAAGGCCAGCCGCGAGATGGCCCTGAACCGCGCTATTCACGTGGCCGAGAACATCCTCGGCAGCCTGGTGCGCCCGTTCGTCCTGGAAAACCGCGAGTTCTTCGTCACTGCCAGTATCGGCATCGCCCTCAGCCCGCAGGACGGCGGTGAACTGAGCCAGTTGATGAAGAACGCCGACACCGCGATGTACCACGCGAAGGAGCGCGGCAAGAACAACTTCCAGTTCTACCAGGCCGACATGAACGCCAGCGCCCTGGAGCGCCTGGAGCTGGAAAGCGATCTGCGCCATGCCCTGGAGCAGAACGAGTTCATCCTCTACTACCAGCCGCAGTTCAGCGGAGACGGCAAACGCCTGACCGGAGCCGAGGCCTTGCTGCGCTGGCGTCACCCACGCCGAGGCCTGGTTCCACCGGGCGACTTCATTCCGGTCATCGAGGAGCTGGGCCTGGTGGTGGACGTCGGCGACTGGGTGCTGCGAGAAGCCAGCCGCCAGCTCAAGGCTTGGCACAAAGCCAAGCTGCGGGTGCCGAAGGTGTCGGTGAACATCTCGGCGCGGCAGTTCTCCGATGGCCAGTTGGGTACGCGCATCGCCACCATCCTCGAGGAGACCGGACTGCCCCCGGCATGCCTGGAGCTGGAACTGACCGAAAGTATCCTGATGCGCGAGGTCAGCGAGGCCATGCAGATTCTCGACAGCCTGAAGAACCTCGGCCTGAGCATCGCGGTCGACGACTTCGGCACCGGCTATTCGTCGCTCAACTACCTGAAGCAGTTCCCCATCGACGTGCTGAAGATCGACCGCACGTTCGTCGATGGCCTGCCGGAAGGCGAGCAGGACGCCCAGATCGCCCGGGCGATCATCGCCATGGCCCACAGCTTGAACCTGGCGGTCATCGCCGAGGGGGTCGAGACTCACGAGCAGTTGGAGTTCCTGCGTGAGCACGACTGCGACGAAGTGCAGGGCTACCTGTTCGGTCGCCCCATGCCGGCTCACCAGTTCGAGGCGCAGTTCAGCCACGAGACGTTGTTCGTGTTCCAGTGAGCGAGGCGGTTCGCAGGTTTACCCACAAAAGCGTCGCTTGACCGCCCCAGGCCAGCCGAAGGCAAAACCGGACTTTCGAGTCAACCTGCACAGGTGCGCAGCCCAGTCAGGGCGCGGGTTGCAACATGAACCCCATTGGTCTGCTACGTGACACCACTTCATATGCCAGTGGCGAATCAATCGGTTAGAATGCCCACCCAATTCAGCCCGATCCTTGAGGACCGCCATGTTCAGCCGTGATTTGACCATTGCCAAGTACGACGCCGAGCTCTTCGAAGCCATGCAGCAAGAAGCTCTGCGCCAGGAAGAGCACATCGAGCTGATCGCTTCGGAAAACTACACAAGCCCCGCCGTCATGGAAGCCCAGGGCTCGGTACTGACCAACAAGTACGCCGAAGGCTATCCAGGCAAGCGCTACTACGGTGGCTGCGAGTACGTCGACGTCGTCGAGCAACTGGCCATCGACCGTGCCAAGCAGCTGTTCGGCGCCGACTACGCCAACGTCCAGCCGCACGCCGGCTCCCAGGCCAACGCAGCCGTCTACCTGGCCCTGCTGTCTGCCGGTGACACCATCCTGGGCATGAGCCTGGCCCACGGTGGCCACCTGACCCACGGCGCCGCCGTGAGCTCCTCCGGCAAGTTGTACAACGCCATCCAGTACGGCATCGACAGCAACGGCCTGATCGACTACGACGAAGTCGAGCGCCTGGCGGTCGAGCACAAGCCGAAGATGATCGTCGCGGGCTTCTCGGCCTACTCGCAGGTCCTGGACTTCGCCCGCTTCCGCGCCATCGCCGACAAGGTCGGTGCCTACCTGTTCGTCGACATGGCCCACGTTGCCGGCCTGGTCGCCGCTGGCGTCTACCCGAACCCTGTTCCGTTCGCTGACGTGGTCACCACCACCACCCACAAGACCCTGCGCGGTCCACGCGGCGGCCTGATCCTCGCTCGCAAGAACGAAGAAATCGAGAAGAAGCTCAACTCGGCTGTCTTCCCAGGCGCCCAGGGCGGCCCGCTGGAGCACGTCATCGCTGCCAAGGCGATCTGCTTCAAGGAGGCACTGCAGCCTGAGTTCAAGGCTTACCAACAGCAGGTCGTGAAGAACGCCCAGGCCATGGCCAGCGTGTTCATCGAACGTGGCTTCGACGTCGTTTCCGGCGGCACCCAGAACCACCTGTTCCTGCTGTCGCTGATCAAGCAGGACATCTCCGGTAAGGACGCCGACGCCGCCCTGGGCAAGGCCTTCATCACCGTCAACAAGAACTCGGTCCCGAACGACCCACGCTCCCCGTTCGTCACCTCGGGCCTGCGTTTCGGCACCCCAGCCGTCACCACCCGTGGCTTCAAGGAAGCTGAGTGCCGCGAGCTGGCCGGCTGGATCTGCGACATCCTCGCCGACCTGAACAACGAAGCGGTGATCGACGCCGTTCGCGAGAAGGTCAAGGCCATCTGCAAGAAGCTGCCGGTGTACGGCAACTGATCGGCAATCGCCTGATGTAAAAAAGCCCGGCCTTGTGCCGGGCTTTTTCATTGTGCGTAAGACGGGCGATGCTTTCGGCTTGCCCAGCGATCAGTTGCGGGCTCAGTTGCTAGCCTTGGCTCAACGCCTCGAACCCCGCCCGGATCTTCTCTTCCGGCAGCTCATCGGCAATGAACACCATCACGCTTTCCCGCTTCTCGCCCTCGGCCCACTCGGCGTCCCAGTCGAAGCCATACAGCTTGAGCACGCCCTGGAACACCAGACGGCGGTCCTCGCCGGCGATGTTCAGCACGCCTTTGTAACGCAGCAATTGCTTGCCATGGCTTTCCAGCAGCTCGTTCATGAAGTCGCTGAGGCGGTCGATGTCCAGCGGGGTGTCGGTACGCAGCACGAGGGTCGAAATACGATCCGGGGTCGCGGGCTTGAGCACCGGGCGCAATGCGGGCTTTAGGTTGGCGCCCAGGTCGGTATTGAGGTTGAAGCCGCGCACATCCAGCAACTCGGCCAAATCGATGTGGCCATGCTCGACCACGCGGATCGCGGCACGGCCGTTGATGCGGGACAGGCGCTGCTCCAAAGCTTTCACGCTCTCAGGCTCGACCAGGTCGGTCTTGCTCAGTAGCAGGCGGTCGGCGAAACCGACCTGGGCCTGCGCGATGGCCTGGGTGAGGTGCACCTCGGCGTGCGCGGCATCGACCAGGGTGATGATGCCGTCCAGCAGGTAGCGCTCGCGCAGGTCTTCGTCGATGAAGAAGGTCTGCGCCACCGGAGCCGGGTCAGCCAGCCCCGTGCATTCGATCACCAGGCGGTCGAAAGCGATCTCGCCGGCATCCAGGCGCTCAAGCAGCAAGTACAGAGCCTTGGTCAGGTCGGTGTGGATGGTGCAGCACACGCAGCCGTTGGCCAGGGTCATGACCTGTACCGGCTCGTCACCAAGCAGCTGGCTGTCGATGCCTGCTTCACTGAACTCGTTTTCGATCACAGCGATCTTCATGCCATGTTCGGCCTTGAGCATGTGCTTGAGCAGGGTGGTCTTGCCGGCGCCGAGAAAACCGGTCAGCACCGTCACGGGAATAGGCGTTTGCACGCGGTCGTCTCCTGAAGCTGATAAGAATTGCGCGAGGCCTCAAGCAATAAACCTGTGGGAGCGGGCTTGCGTGCGAATGCGCCAGTGAACTCACCGACGTTTTCGCGGGTAAACCCGCTCCCACAGGTTCTGCTACTCAATGAGGGGCGTGATGTTCAATGGGAGGCCGGAGCCGACCTCCCAAGGGTTGCGTCAACAGCACTTGGGGCCGGACTTGCCACCGTAACGGGCCTCCTGACGCTCACGGAAGAACGCCTCGTAGCTCATCACCGGTTTGTCCGGGTGCTTGGTCTGCATGTGCTCGACATAGTTGTCGTAGTCAGGCATGCCGACCATCAGGCGGGCTGCTTGCCCTAGGTACTTACCCAGTCGCCCCAGGTCGTTGAACATCACTGCATTCCTCTTCGGTTACGCGTCAGGCAAGGCCTGGAACGGAGTTTCCTTGTCGCTGCGCTCCTTGCGGCCCAGGGCGGCGATGCCGACCTTGATCGCGAAGATCAGCACGCTGAACACCACCACCAGGAACAACACGGTCAGGCCCGCGTTGGTGTAGGCGTTGTAGATCACGTGCTGCATCTGGCCAATGTCCTTGGCCGGCGCCAGCACCTGGCCTGCGTCCAGCGCAACGCTGTACTTGTTGGCCAGGGCCAGGAAGCCCACTGCCGGGTTCGGATCGAACAGCTTGATCAGGCCCGCGGCGGTGGTGCAGATCAGCAGCCAGGCCGCCGGCAGCAGGGTGACCCAGACGTACTGCTGGCGCTTCATCTTGATCAGCACCACGGTGCCGAGCATCAGGGCGATACCGGCCAGCATCTGGTTGGAAATGCCGAACAGCGGCCACAAGGTGTTGATACCACCGAGCGGATCGATCACCCCTTGGTACAGCAGATAGCCCCACAAGGCCACGCAGCCTGCGGTACCCACCAGGTTGGCACCCCACGAGTCGGTACGCTTGAGGGCTGGAACGAAGCTGCCCAGCAGGTCCTGCAGCATGAAGCGACCGGCACGGGTACCGGCGTCCACCGCGGTGAGGATGAACAGCGCCTCGAACAGGATCGCGAAGTGGTACCAGAACGCCATGGTGTTATCGCCCGGCAACACCTGGTGCAGGATCTGGGCGATCCCCACCGCCAGGGTCGGCGCACCACCGGCACGGGCCAGGACAGTGTGCTCGCCGATGTCACGGGCGGTGGCCTCGAGCTGCTCGGGAGTGATCAGGAAGCCCCAACTGCTGACGGTCTGGGCGACCGATGCAACGTCGGCACCGACTACCGCAGCCGGACTGTTCATGGCGAAGTACACACCCGGCTCGATCACCGAGGCGGCGACCATGGCCATGATGGCGACGAACGACTCCATCAGCATGCCGCCGTAGCCGATGTAGCGAGCGTTGACTTCGTTGTCCAGCAGCTTGGGCGTAGTCCCCGAAGAGATCAGCGCATGGAAGCCGGACACCGCGCCACAGGCAATGGTGATGAACAGGAACGGGAACAGGGTGCCCTTCCAGACAGGGCCGGTACCGTCGGTGAACTGGGTCAGGGCCGGCATCTTCAGTTCCGGCGCGATGATCAGGATACCGATGGCCAGGCCCACGATGGTGCCGATCTTGAGGAAAGTCGACAGGTAGTCACGCGGCGCCAGCACCAGCCATACCGGCAGCACGGCAGCCACGAAACCATAACCGACCAGCATCCAGGTGATCTGCACGCCGGTGAAGGTGAACGCCCGGCCCCAGACCGGATCGGCCGCCACCTGGCCCCCCAGCCAGATCGACAGCAAGAGCAGTACCACGCCGATGATCGAGATCTCGCCGATGCGTCCCGGACGGATGTAGCGCATGTAAACGCCCATGAACATCGCGATCGGGATGGTCGCCATCACCGTGAACATGCCCCATGGGCTCTCGGCCAGGGCCTTGACCACGATCAGCGCCAGCACCGCAAGGATGATGATCATGATCAGGAAGCAGCCGAACAGGGCGATGGTGCCGGGGATGCGGCCCATTTCCTCACGGACCATGTCCCCAAGGGACCGGCCGTTACGGCGAGTGGACAGGAACAGGATCATGAAGTCCTGGACCGCACCTGCCAGCACGACGCCTGCAATCAGCCAGAGCGTGCCGGGCAGGTAGCCCATCTGCGCGGCAAGCACCGGACCGACCAAGGGGCCTGCGCCGGCAATGGCCGCGAAGTGGTGACCGAAGAGAATGTGTTTGTTGGTCGGGACGTAGTCCAGGCCATCGTTGTTGAGCACCGCCGGTGTGGCCCGACGGGGATCGAGTTGCATCACCTTGGTGGCGATGAACAGGCTGTAGTAGCGATAGGCGACCAGGTAGATGGCCACTGCCGCGACCACGATCCACAAGGCGTTGATCGCCTCGCCGCGACGCAGGGCGACCACACCCAGCGCGCAGGCTCCTATGACTGCCAGCGCCAGCCACGGAATGTGGCGTAGCAGGCTATTATTGTTGTTCATGGTTTACTTCCAGCTGGTGGATTGGAAAAAGACCGCCCATCGAGTCTAGGGCGTGTCATCGCGCATTGCCACACTTGCTTTGGTCTAGAGCCTTTGCGGCCCGATTCAGGTACCGGTAGGACATACACAATCAACTATAGTCAGGAAGTACCCCCGGAGGGCCTGCCCCATGAGCGAACACGACGAACGCCGCCGTTTCCTGCGCATAGATTTCGACGCCCCCACCGAACTGCGCCAGGGCCTCAAACGCTGGCCGGTAAAGCTGCTCGATCTCTCGCTGAAGGGCCTGTTGATCGAAAGGCCAGAACCCTGGGATGCGGACCTGACCCAGGATTTCGACGCCATCATCCACCTCGACCCGAAAAATCACGTGAGCATGCAGGTCGAACTGCGCCACGAAGAGCCCACCCGCCTGGGCTTCGTCTGCCTGTATATCGATATCGACTCGATGACGCATTTGCACCGTCTTGTGGAGCTGAACGTGGCCGACGGCACCGAAATGATGCGCGAGCTGCGCGAACTCATCGAATATTGATATCTCTTAGCCTGCTAACGTTCTAGCCTCAATGTGTTTCCTGTCTACCCAGACAGCTTTCTGTCGGCTGGTGGACAGGATGTACACACCCCTCTAGCACCGCCTCTGACACTTTGGAACACAACCTGCATTCACTTGTAGCGCATGTGGCGTTTACCTGCGTCCGTGCTCCGATCAAAATCTTGTATACAATTCATATGGTATTTGGTTGTAAGAATTGTCTACAGTAGCGGCACAACAATAAACAAGTGAGCCTGCTCCATGACTACGTCCCCTAGCACGTCTCCCACCAAACGTCCCGAAGACGAAAATCTCGGGCTTGGTGCCAACTTGGCTTATGGTCTGCAACACGTATTGACCATGTATGGGGGCATCGTTGCCGTACCCCTGATTCTCGGACAGGCCGCAGGCCTGGCACCTGCGGAAATCGGTATCCTGATCGCCGCATCGTTGTTCGCAGGCGGTCTGGCGACCTTGCTGCAGACCCTGGGCCTGCCGTTCTTCGGCTGTCAGCTACCGCTGGTGCAAGGGGTTTCGTTCGCCGGCGTGGCAACCATGGGCGCCATTCTCAGCAGCCAGGACGGCGGCGGTCTTCCAGGGGTGCTCGGTGCGGTCATGGCGGCGTCGTTCATCGGCTTCTTGATCACGCCGGTGTTCTCGCGCATCACCAAGTTCTTCCCTCCGCTGGTGACCGGCATCGTCATCACCACCATCGGCCTGACCCTGATGCCCGTCGCCGCACGCTGGGTCATGGGCGGCAACAGTGCCTCGCCGGAGTTCGGCAGCGTGGCCAACATCGGCTTGGCAGCACTGACCTTCGCCATCGTCCTGGTGCTGAGCAAGCTGGGCAGCGCGACCATCTCGCGCCTGTCGATCCTGCTGGCCATGGTCATCGGCACTCTGATCGCCTGGTCGCTGGGCATGACCGACTTCAGCAAAGTCACCGAAGGTCCGATCTTCGCCTTCCCCACCCCGTTCCACTTCGGCATGCCGACCTTCCACATCGCCGCGATCCTGTCGATGTGCATCGTGATCATGGTGACCCTGGTGGAAACCTCGGCAGACATCCTCGCCGTGGGTGAGATCATCGACACCAAGGTCGACTCCAAGCGTCTGGGCAACGGCCTGCGCGCCGACATGGCCTCGAGCATCCTGGCGCCGATCTTCGGCTCCTTCACCCAGAGCGCCTTCGCCCAGAACGTCGGCCTGGTAGCCGTGACCGGGGTCAAGAGCCGCTATGTGGTGGCTACCGGTGGCGTCATCCTGGTGATATTGGGCCTGCTGCCAATCATGGGCCGCATCATCGCTGCGGTACCGACCCCAGTCCTGGGCGGCGCCGGCATCGTATTGTTCGGCACCGTGGCAGCCAGCGGCATCCGCACCCTGTCGACAGTCAGCTACAAGAACAACGTCAACCTGATCATCGTCGCTGCCTCCCTGGGCTTCGGCATGATCCCGATCGCTGCGCCGACCTTCTACCACAACTTCCCGAGCTGGTTCGAAACCATCTTCCACTCCGGCATCAGCTCCGCGGCGATCATGGCGATCTTGCTGAACCTGCTGTTCAACCACCTCAAGACCGGCAACTCGGACCAGCAGTCGGTATTCGCCGCCGCTTACGAACGCACCATCCAGTACTCTGACATCTCCTGCCTGCGTGATGGCGACTACTTTAAAGACGGTAAGCTGTTCGACGCCGACGGCAACGAAGTGCCTGTGATGGAGCTCGATGAACATGGCAACGAGGCGCCCCGGCGCAAAGCGTTAGCCGAGCACTGATCGCCCGCCGAGGTGGTCGAGGGGAGCCGATGCGCATCGTCGGCTCCCCTTTTTCTTTGCGAACAGGCCCGATGTCGCGGTGTGCTCTTCGCGGGTAAACCCGCGATAGGGCCGCCGCGATGTCACTCGAACAATGCATCCAGCGCCTGCTCCAGGCGCGTCACGGCAATGACCTGCAAGCCCGCCGGCGCCTCCTTCGGCGCATTGCCCTTGGGCACGATGGCGCGCTTGAAGCCATGCTTGGCCGCCTCCTTGAGGCGCTCTTGGCCGCTGGGTACCGGACGCACTTCGCCAGACAGACCGATCTCGCCGAACACCAGCAGCCCATGGGCCAGCGGGCGGTTGCGCAGGCTGGACATCACTGCCGCGAGCAACGCCAGGTCAGAAGCCGTCTCCAGCACCTTCACCCCACCCACTACGTTGAGGAACACGTCCTGGTCATGGGTGGGAATCCCGCCGTGTCGATGCAGGACCGCCAGCAACATGGCCAGGCGGTTCTGGTCCAGGCCCAGGGTGACCCGCCGTGGGTTGGCCAGGTGGCTGTCGTCCACCAGCGCCTGGACTTCCACCAGCATCGGCCGGGTGCCCTCCCAGGTCGCCATCACCACGCTGCCCGGGACTTCCTCCTGGGTGCGGTTGAGGAAGATCGCCGACGGGTTGGAGACCTCCTTGAGCCCACGGTCGGTCATGCCGAACACGCCCAGTTCGTTGACCGCGCCGAAGCGGTTCTTCACCGCCCGCAGCAGACGCAGTCGGCCATCGGACTCGCCCTCGAAATACAGCACGGTATCGACCATGTGCTCCAGCACCCTCGGGCCGGCGAGCGAGCCTTCCTTGGTGACATGGCCCACCAGGAAGATTGCCGTACCGCTTTGCTTGGCATAGCGCACCAGCAAGGCCGTGCTTTCGCGCACCTGGGCAACGCCGCCGGGGGCTGACTGCAACTGTTCGGTGAAGATGGTCTGGATCGAGTCGATGACCATGACCCGGGGTTTTTCCACCCGTGCGGTGGCGATGATCGTCTCGATACAAGTCTCGGTCATCACCTTGAGCTGCTCCTGGGGCAACCCCAGGCGACGCGAACGCATGGCTACCTGCTGCTGGGATTCCTCCCCGGTGACGTACAGGGCCGGCATGCGGGTGGCGATGTTGCACAGGGTCTGCAGAAGGATGGTCGACTTGCCGATGCCCGGATCGCCGCCGATGAGCACCACCGAGCCATCCACCAGGCCCCCGCCCAGCACTCGGTCAAGCTCGGTGCTGCTGGTGGTGAAGCGTGGGATCTCCTCGACGCTGACTTCGGCCAGGGTCTTGATCTGCGCCTGCTGCCCGGCCCAGCCGGTACGCCCGGCCGGGGCCGCGGCGCCACCGCTTTCGATCATGGTCTCGACCAGTGTGTTCCAGGCCCCGCATTCGCCGCATTGGCCAGCCCATTTGGGAAAGGTTGCGCCGCACTCAGTGCAGCCATACAAGCGCTTGGCCTTGGCCATGGGCTCAGTCTCCTGGAAAAAATCGCCATGATAGCCGAGCCGGACGTGTCTCGAATGCGCCGGGAGGCGACAAAACTATTCGCTCTAAGCGAAGTCTGTAATCGCGATGCAGCGCATGAAGCGCATTGCTGGCTTACACTGCGATTACCTCTCCATTTGTTACAAGGAATAAACCATGGGCATGCTCAGTGAATTCAAGGCCTTCGCGGTCAAGGGAAATGTCGTCGACATGGCAGTCGGTATCATCATCGGAGCGGCCTTTGGCAAGATCGTATCGTCCTTCGTCGGCGACGTGGTCATGCCACCGCTGGGTCTGTTGATTGGCGGCGTGGACTTCAGCGACCTGGCCGTCACCCTCAAGGCGGCCGAAGGTGACGTGCCGGCGGTAGTGCTGGCGTATGGCAAGTTCATCCAGACGGTGATCGACTTCCTGATCGTTGCCTTCGCCATCTTCATGGGCGTCAAGGCGATCAACCGCCTCAAGCGCGAAGAAGCCGCGGCGCCGAGCGCACCGCCCGTGCCGAGCGCCGAGGAAACCCTGCTGACCGAGATCCGCGACCTGCTCAAGGCGCAGAACCGGCAGTAAGCTGCAAGCTGCAAGCTGCAAGCGAACAGGGTGGATTCCACACCCACTTGCAGCTTGAACCTTGCAGCTTGACGCTTCCAACTACCAGTAATTCTCCACAGCCACCTGCCCCGGCCGCTTGCTCAGGCTCAACTGCAGGTCCCGTGCTTTCAGAGCCTTGCGCGTGTCATCGATCATCTGCGGGTTGCCGCACAGCATGATCCGCGAATGCTCCGGCGACAGCGCCAAGCCCGCCGCCCTTTCCAGCTCACCGTTTTCGATCAGCGTGGTGATCCGCGCATTCAGCGCCCCGGGGTACGCCTCACGAGTGACCACAGGGATGAACTGCAACTTGCCCGCGAACTCGGCAAGATACTCCCGTTGCTCGAGGCCTGCGATCAGATCCAGGTAGGCCAGCTCCTTCGCTTCACGCACCGAGTACACCAGCTTGATGTGCTCGAAACGCTCCCAGGCCTCGAAGTCTTGCAGGATCGACATGAACGGCGCGATACCAGTGCCGGTCGCCAGCAACCACAGGTCGCGACCGCCAACGAAGCGGTCGAGGGTCAGGTAACCGAAGGCCTGGCGGTCGATCAACAAGGTGTCGCCCTCCCCCAGACGGCTCAACTCGCTGGTGAACTCTCCTCCTGGCACGACGATGGAGAAAAAGTCCAGATGCTCGTCATGAGGTGCGCTGACCATCGAGTACGCCCGCCACACCACGCTGCCGTCGGCCTTGGTCACGCCCAGTCGGGCGAACTGCCCGGAGCGGAAGCGAAATCCAGGATCGCGAGTGACCCTCAGCGTGAACAGGCTGGGGGTAAGCGGCTGAACGTCAAGCAGGGTCTGGCGGGTGAACTTGTCGGCGCTGGCGGTCATGACGGACTCCATCGAGCAGGTGCGCCCAGTGTCGCGCAAAGCGCCAGGGATGAACACCGATGGTTTGTAGGGCCTCCATCGTACAAGCGGACGACAAAGCCCTGTAGAATCGCGCCTTTGAAGCTCGACGTGGCCTGCGTCGAGCAGATTGGTACCCGAGCCCTACGCCATGCCCCTGCTGACCAGCCCTTTCGCCGAACTCGACCTCATCCGCCAGCCTGAGCAGGCCAACGACCCCTTGCAGGCCTTCGACGCCGCCGACCAGTACCTGCTGGAGCACCTGGCCAGCCAGGCGCCTGCCGCCGATTGCCGGGTACTGGTGCTCAACGACAGCTTCGGCGCGCTGGCCGCCAGCCTGGCAGGCCGTTTGCCGGTAGTCAGCAGCGGCGATTCCCACCTGGGCCGCCTGGCGCTGGAGAAGAACCTGGTGCGCAACGGCAAGCCCTTCGACAGCGTGCCCTTCATTCCCGCCAGCGAGGCCTGGCAAGGCATGTTCGACCGGGTCCTGGTGCGGGTACCCAAGACCCTGGCCCTGCTCGAGGAGCAACTGATCCGCCTGCAAGGCCACCTGGCCCCCGGCGCGGAGGTGATCGCGGGCGCCATGATCAAGCACCTGCCGCGAGCGGCAGGTGACCTGATGGAAAAGTACATCGGCCCGGTCCAGGCATCGCTGGCCCAGAAAAAAGCCCGGCTGCTGACCGCCACCGTTGCCGAGCGCCCGCTCGCCCGCTCACCCTATCCCACCCGTTATCGCCTGGATGCGCCGGCCCTGGAGCTGATCAACCACGCCAATGTTTTCTGCCGCGAAGGGCTGGACATCGGCACGCGCGCCTTCCTTCCACACCTGCCGCGCAACCTGGGGCAGGCGCGGGTCGCGGACCTTGGCTGCGGCAATGGCGTGCTGGCGATCGCCAGTGCCCTGGCCAATCCCGAGGCCCATTACACGCTGGTGGACGAGTCGTACATGGCTGTGCAGTCTGCCCGTGAGAATTGGCAGGCGGCGCTGGGTGGGCGGGACGCGGAAATCCGCGCCGCCGACGGTCTGGCGGGGCAGGAAAAACAGTCGCTGGACGTGGTGCTGTGCAACCCGCCGTTCCATCAGCAACAGGTGGTCGGGGACTTTCTAGCCTGGCGCATGTTCCAGCAGGCCCGTGAAGCGTTGGTGGTAGGAGGGGCGCTGTACATCGTCGGCAACCGCCACCTGGGCTATCACAGCAAGCTGGGGCGGTTGTTCAGAGGGGTGGAGCAAGTGGCGGCGACCCCCAAGTTCGTGATCCTCAAGGCACGCAAGTAACCTGATTGGGGCCGCCTTGCGGCCCCAGGGTTCAGTGGGTACTCAATCCAGCCGCACTCATGAACATCCGCATCAGCCAGGCCACCACACCGAGGGCGGCCACGCTGCCCGCCCAGATCAGCACCAGCCAGCCCAGGCGTTGCCACAAGGGCTTCTTCTGTTCAGCCATCATTGCCCGACCTCCTAGTGATAGCCCTGGTCATGGGTCACCTTGCCGCGGAACACGTAGTAGCTCCAGAAGGTGTAGCCCAGGATGAATGGCAGGATGAACAGCGTCCCCACCAGCATGAAGCCCTGGCTTTGCGGTGGTGCCGCGGCATCCCAGATGGAAATCGACGGCGGGATGATGTTCGGCCACAAGCTGATGCCAAGGCCGCTGTAACCCAGGAAGATCAGCACCAAGGTCAGCAGGAACGGGGTGTAATGCGCATTGCGCGCCACCGCCCGCAACAGGCCGTAGAAGGTCACCAACACCAGGATCGGCACCGGCATGAACCAAATCAGGTTGGGCATGCTGAACCAGCGGTCGGCGATCTGCGGGTAAGCCAGCGGTGTCCACAGGCTGACGATGCCGATCACCGCGAGCAACACCAGCGCCAGGGGCTTGCCCAGCGTGTGCATCTGCTCTTGCAATGGTCCTTCGGTCTTCATGATCAGCCAGGTGCAGCCGAGCAAGCTATAGGCGACGATCAGCCCCAGCCCGGAGAAGAGACTGAATGGGGTCAACCAGTCGAAGGCCCCGCCCGCATAGTGACGATCGACCACCTTGAAGCCTTCGATGAAAGCGCCCAGGGCCACGCCCTGGAAGAAGGTCGCCACCAGCGAGCCCCAGATGAACGCCTTGTCCCAAAGATGACGCTTGTGCGCCGTGGCCTTGAAGCGGAACTCGAACGCCACGCCCCGGAAGATCAACCCAACCAGCATCAGGATCAACGGCAGGTACAGCGCTTCGAGCACCACCGAGTAGGCCATCGGGAAGGCACCGAACAGCCCCGCCCCACCCAGCACCAGCCAGGTCTCGTTGCCGTCCCACACGGGGGCAACGGTGTTCATCATCACATCCCGGTCACGCTCTGCCTTGACGAAGGGGAAGAGCATGCCGATCCCCAGGTCGAAGCCGTCCATCACTACATACATCATCACGCCGAAGATGATGATCACGGCCCAGATCAACGGAAGGTCGATACCCATGGCTCAGTTCCCCTTGCTCAGACTGGCGGAATCGGCCGGATGGCCTTCATCGGCGGCGGACAGCGGCCGCGCCGGCGTACGTTTCTGGCCAGGCCCGCCAGGATTGTGCTCGTCACCCTCGCCAGTCTTCGGCCCTTTGCGCACCAGACGCATCATGTAGCCCAGGCCGGTGCCGAACAACGCGAAGTAGACAACCACGAAGATCACCAGCGTCAGGCCCAACTGGCCGTAGCTGTGGTTGGAAACCCCATCGGCGGTGCGCATCAGGCCGTAGACCACCCAGGGTTGGCGGCCGATTTCAGTGGTGAACCAGCCCGCCAGCAAGGCGATCAGACCCGAAGGCCCCATCCACAACACCATGTGCAGGAAGGGACGCGAGCTGTACAGCGTGCCGCGCTTGCGCAGCCACAGGCTCCAGAAACCGACGGCGATCATCAGAAGGCCCAGGCCGACCATGATCCGGAACGACCAGAACACGATGGTCGAATTGGGGCGGTCTTCGGGCGGGAACTCCTTCATCGCCGGGACTTGCTTGTCCAGACTATGGGTGAGGATCAGGCTGCCCAGTGCCGGGATCTCGATCTTGAAGTGGGTGGTCTCGGCCTTCATGTCCGGGATGCCGAACAGGATCAACGGTGTCGGCTCGCCAGGCTTGTTCTCCCAGTGACCCTCGATGGCGGCGATCTTCACCGGCTGATGCTTGAGGGTATTCAAGCCATGGAAGTCACCGATCACCGCCTGGATCGGCGCAACGATCAGCGCCATCCACATGGCCATCGACAGCATCTTGCGTACAGCCGGATTGTCACGCCCGCGCAGCAGGTGCCAGGCAGCCGAGGCACCGACGAAGAAGGCCGTGGAGACGAACGCGGCAGTGGCCATGTGCATCAGGCGGAAGGGGAAGGACGGGTTGAAGATCACCGCCAGCCAGTCCACCGGGACCACCCGGCCATCGATGATCTCGTGGCCCTGTGGCGTCTGCATCCAGCTGTTGGACGCCAGGATCCAGAAGGTCGAGACCAGGGTCCCGAGCGCCACCATGACCGTGGAGAAAAAGTGCAGGCCACGGCCGACACGGTTCCAGCCAAACAGCATGACACCCAAGAAGCCCGCCTCGAGGAAGAAGGCAGTGAGCACTTCGTAGGTCAGCAGAGGGCCGGTGATGGAGCCGGCGAAGTCGGAGAAGCGGCTCCAGTTGGTGCCGAACTGATACGCCATGACCAGGCCTGAGACCACGCCCATGCCGAAGTTGACGGCAAAGATCTTGGACCAGAAGTGGTAAAGGTCGCGGTAGGTGTTGTTGCCGGTCCTGAGCCAAAGGCCCTCCAGAACCGCCAGGTAGCTCGCCAGGCCAATGGTGATGGCCGGGAACAGGATGTGAAAGGACACGGTAAACGCAAACTGGATTCGGGCGAGCTCCAAGGCCTCTAAACCGAACATAGTGCTTCCTCTTCAGGTAATCCGGCGTCCGGGCTCGTGGCCCTGACGCCCACTGCCCCCACGGTTATCGAGTGCGCTGTCTTGGAATTGTTCTGTTCGATCGCAGGGATTGCGGCCGATGGCCGGATCGTTGCATTTGGAACGATTGACCCAAATCAACGATTGTTGGGAAGCATAGACCCGAATACACAGGCGAGCCGTGCGGTTGATTGCCGCGTGACCGGTTGTCCCACCGTCTTGAAGGGGTGTGAAAAAGCTGTCTGCCCCGGCAAACAGCAACCATTTGTTACAAACAGGTGATACCCTGCAGCGCCTCCACGTACCGAGGCCAAGGCTCACCGATGTCCGACCCCACCCCGCTTCTGCTCCGCCAGCATCGCCCCTTTTTGGCGTTCTGGCTGGCCCGTGTGTTCACCGCCAGCGGCTTTCAGATGCTCACCGTGGCCATTGGCTGGCACCTCTACCAGTTGACCGGCAATGTGCTGGACTTGGGCTTGGTCGGCCTGGTGGAATTTGCCCCGCGGGTGCTGTTCATGCTGCATACCGGCCACGTCGCCGACCGCTATGACCGGCGCCGTGTCGCCGCCCTGTGCCAAAGCCTGCAGGCGCTGATCGCATTGGCCCTGGCCGTGGGCAGCGCCACCGACAACGTCAGCCGTGAGCTGATCTTCGTGCTGGCCTTCCTGCTCGGTGCCACCCGCTCCTTCGAAATGCCGGCCACCCAGGCCCTGCTGCCCAATGTCGTACCGCCAGGGCTGTTCCCGCGGGCCGTGGCAGCATCGGCATCGGCAACCCAGGCGGCGACCATCGTCGCTCCGGCCGTGGGTGGCTTTCTCTATGCCTTCGGCAGCATCTGGGTGTACGGACCGACCGTGGCGCTCTACGTCATCGCCTGCCTGCTGACCTTGAGCCTCGATGCCCGCCAGCAAGTGGCCCAACGTGGGCGCGCCAGCCTGGAGTCCCTGTTGGCTGGGATCCGCTTCATCCGTAGCCGCCCGGACATCTTCGGAGCGATCTCCCTGGACCTGTTCGCCGTGCTGCTCGGTGGTGCCACAGCCCTGCTGCCGGTGTTCGCCAAGGACATCCTGCTCACCGGCGCCTGGGGCCTGGGCCTGCTGCGCTCGGCGCCGGCGGTGGGGGCGCTGCTGATGTCACTGTGGCTGGCGCGCTTCCCGGTGGAGCGCAAGGTGGGTCTGACGATGTTCACCGCCGTGGGCGTGTTCGGCGTGGCCACCATCGCCTTCGGCCTGTCGACCTCGTTCTGGTTCTCCCTCGCGGTGCTGGTGGTACTGGGTGCGGCGGACATGATCAGCATGGTCATCCGTGGCGCCTTCGTGCAGTTGGAGACGCCGGACGAGATGCGCGGCCGGGTCAGCGCGGTGAACGGCCTGTTCATTGGCGCCTCGAACCAGCTCGGCGAGTTCGAGTCCGGCGTGACGGCCCACTGGTTCGGTACCGTGCCGGCGGTGGTGCTCGGTGGCGTGGGCACGCTGGTGGTGACCGGCACCTGGATGAAGCTGTTCCCGACCTTGGCCAAGCGCGACAGGCTGCACGGTGAGTGATACGGTCCATTCGTGGGTAAACCCGCTCCCTCACGGGTTACGTCGGCTTCTGTCTCGAGGCCCTGCAGGCCCTCTTTAGGAGCGGACTCCCCCGCGAACGGGCCAACGCGGCCAGCGGCCTTCCCACCGGCCATAGGCCCTCGCCCCCCATACTGGTATCATGCGCGGCTTTTTTGTGCCCCACACAAATGCAGGCATCGTCGACGGTCTGTGCTTTGCTGATTGGGGACGATTCAATCGCGGCGCCGGGGGCGCCTTGGGGAGCGGGCATGCTGGACAGGCTGTTTCAACTAAAAGCACACAACACCAACGTGCGCACCGAGATTCTCGCGGGCGTCACCACCTTCCTGGCCATGGCCTACATCCTGTTCGTCAACCCGAGCATCCTCGGCGAGACCGGCATGGACAAGGGCGCGATCTTCGTCGCCACCTGCCTTGCCGCAGCCATCGGCTCGGTGACCATGGGCCTGATCGCCAACTACCCTATCGCCCTGGCACCGGGCATGGGCCTGAACGCGTTCTTCACCTACACCGTGGTCCTGCACATGGGGCACACCTGGCAAGTGGCGCTGGGCGCGGTCTTCCTCTCGGCAGTGCTGTTCTTCCTGTTGTCGATCTTCCGCATCCGCGAATGGATCGTGAACAGCATCCCGCTGCCGCTGCGCTCGGCCATCGCTGCCGGTATCGGCCTGTTCCTGGCGCTGATCGCCCTGCACAACGCCGGCATCGTCGTGGACAACCCGGCCACCCTGGTGGGCCTGGGGGACCTCAAGCAACCTGCACCGATCCTGGCGACCCTGGGCTTCTTCCTGATCGTGGCCCTTGAGGCCATGAAGGTCCGTGGCGCGGTGCTGATCGGCATCCTGGCGGTGACCCTGGCCTCGATCCTGATGGGCGTGACGCCCTTCGGCGGCGTGGTGTCCATGCCGCCATCGCTGGCCCCGACCTTCCTGCAACTGGACATCAAGGGCGCCTTGGACGTCGGCCTGATCAGCGTGATCTTCGCCTTCCTGTTCGTCGACCTGTTCGACAACTCCGGCACATTGATCGGCGTGGCCAAACGCGCCGGCCTGATGGGCAAGGACGGCCACATGCCGAAAATGGGTCGCGCCCTGATCGCCGACAGCACCGCCGCCATGGCCGGCTCGCTGCTGGGCACCTCGACCACCACCAGCTACATCGAATCCGCGGCCGGCGTGAGCGCCGGTGGCCGCACGGGCCTGACCGCAATCGTGGTTGCCATCCTGTTCCTGCTGGCGTTGTTCTTCGCGCCGCTGGCCGGTAGCGTACCGGCCTTCGCCACCGCCCCCGCGCTGCTGTTCGTCGCGGTGCTGATGGCCTCGGGCCTGGCGGAAATAAACTGGGACGACGTCACCGAAGCAGCGCCCGTGGTGGTCACCGCCCTGGCCATGCCGCTGACCTACTCCATCGCCAACGGCATCGCCTTCGGCTTCATCGCCTGGACCGCCATCAAGCTGATCTCCGGTCGCTACCGCGACCTGAACTCGGCATTGGTGATCCTTTCCATCCTGTTCGTCATCAAGCTGGGCTGGTTCAACGCATGAGTGCTGTCTTCGACCCTTCCGCCTATTCCACGCAGCTCGAGGGCAAAGTCGCCCGGCTGCGTGAGCTATTGACGCCGTTCGGCGCGCCGGAGCCCGCCGTCTTCGATTCGCCGCGCGAGCACTACCGCCTGCGCGCCGAGTTTCGCCTGTGGCGCGAAGAGGGCCAGCGCCACTATGCGATGTTCGCCCCAGGCGAAAAACACAAGGCGATCCTGATCGATGACTTCCCCATCGCGAGCGAACGGATCAACGCATTGATGCCACGCCTGAAGGCCGCCTGGCAGGCCAGCGAGGAACTGGGCAACCGACTGTTCCAAGTGGAGTTCCTCACCACGTTGGCCGGCGACGCCATGATCACGATGTGCTATCACCGCCCGCTCGATGACGCCTGGGAAGTCGCTGCTCGGCAATTGGCCGAGGATCTGGGCGTCAGCATCATCGGCCGCTCCAAGGGCAAGCGCTTGGTCATCGGTCGCGACTATGCCGTGGAAAAACTCAACGTGGCCGGCCGCGTGTTCAGCTATCGCCAGCCAGAAGGCGCTTTCACCCAACCCAACGGCGCGGTGAACCAGAAGATGCTGAGCTGGGCTTACGAGGCTATCGGCGAGCGTGACGATGACCTGCTGGAGCTGTATTGCGGCAACGGCAACTTCACCCTGCCGCTGGCCACCCGCGTGCGCCAGGTGCTGGCCACCGAAATCAGCAAGACCTCGGTCAATGCCGCGCTGAGCAACCTGGATGAGAACGCCGTGGAAAATGTGCGCCTGGTGCGCTTGTCGGCCGAAGAGCTGACCCAGGCACTGAACGAGGTGCGCCCGTTCCGTCGTCTTGAAGGCATCGACCTGAAAAGCTACGACTTCGGCACCGTGTTCGTCGACCCGCCGCGCGCCGGCATGGACCCGGACACCTGCGAGCTGACTCGCCGCTTCGAGCGGATCCTGTACATCTCGTGCAACCCCGAGACGCTGGCAGCCAACATCGCCCAGTTGCAGGACACTCACCGCATCGAGCGCTGCGCGCTGTTCGACCAGTTCCCTTACACCCACCACATGGAAAGCGGCGTACTGCTGGTTCGGCGTTGAGTTTCGGGGCCTGGGGCTGCACTGCAGCCCCAGAGTTCACTCAGAAGTCGAAGAACACCGTCTCCCCTTCCCCCTGAATACGGATATCGAAACGATACGCCGTCTTCCCGTCCACCTCGCAACGCCGAGCGATCAGCGTCTCGCGCCGTTGCGGCTGCTCGATCAGGTTGAGCACCGGGCACTGGACATTGGCCTGGGCCTCATCGTCGAAATACAACCGGGTGTGCAGGTGGATGTTGATCCCCCGCGCGAACAGGCTGAGGTTGATGTGCGGCGCCATGGGCACCCCGGCGGCATTGTTCACCACGCCTGGCTTGACCGTGTGCAGGGTCCACTCACCGGCATCGAAGGTGGTGGCGGTACGGCCAAAGCTGTTGAAGGCGTTCTCGTGGTGGTACTGGTCCTGGTATTCACCGTTGGCATCGGCCTGCCAGAACTCCAGAAACGAGTCGCGCACCAGGTGCCCATTGCCGTCGTACACATGACCGAACAACAGGATGTGCTCACCTGGCGCGTCAGGCTTGGCCAGGCGATTCCAGATTTCCTGGTCGCGGGTAGGGTTGCCGGCCGCTTCCAGGGCCAGGCCAATGTGCACATAGGGGCCGGCGGTCTGAGAAGGGGTTTCCGGCAGCAGTTCGATAGGCATGACGGGGTCCTCAGCAGTTTTCGAAGTGGGTCTTGCGCTGGCCGCGCAGCACGATGTCGAAGCGATACGCCAGGCAGTCCATGGGGTTGGCGTTGCTCATGTCGAGCTTGGCGATCAGGCGCTGCACCGCGTCGGGGTTGGCGATCGACTTGACGATCGGGCACAGCGGGATCAGCGGGTCGCCTTCGAAGTACAGCTGGGTGATCAAGCGGGTGGCGATCGACGGGCCACTGACCGACACGTGGATGTGCGCCGGGCGCCAGTCGTTGGGGCCATTGCGCCACGGATAAGGCCCTGGCTTGATGGTGCGAAAACTGTAGTAGCCGTCACGGTCGGTCAGGCTGCGGCCGACACCACCGAAGTTCGGGTCCAGCGGCGCCAGGTAGCGGTCATTCTTGTGCCGGTAACGGCCACCGGCGTTGGCTTGCCACATCTCAACCAAGGTGTTGGGCACCGGCTGGCCATACTGGTCGACCACCCGGCCTGCGACGATGATGCGCTCACCGATCGGCAGACCGCCGTGGTTGAAGTTGAGCAACAGATCGTTGTCGTGAGGGCCGAAGCCCAGGTGGGAAAAGTCCGGCCCGGTGCTTTCGCTGATCGACTGCGGGATGCTGACCAGCGCCTGGCGTGGCGAGCGGGCCACGGAGGTTTTGTAGTCAGGCGTGAGGGCCTTGGGGTGCCAGTTGCGATCACGGATCACGAAGCGGCTGGTGTCCTGGGCGGGCATGCCGTGTTCCTCTCTTGGAATTGTCGGGCACCTGTGCGTGGCAGGTGGACATGCAGTTTCAGATAGGTCACGGGGCATGAACATTGAAAACAACGTGACCTTACTTAACCAAATGGTTATGCATCTACAGATTGGCTGACACCCGAAACAGCCCTGAACTAATCTTTGTGCTCATGTTTCAGGCTCCGGAGAACATTACATGGAATGGCGAAAAGGCCGACGCAGCGACAATGTGGTCGATGCCCGAGGTGAAGGCGGTGGCGGCGGCATGCGTTTTGGCGGTGGCAAAGGGCTGGGGCTGGGCGCCATCCTGCTGATCGTCGGCATCGGCTGGATCACAGGGCAAGACCCGCTGCAGATCCTCGGCCAACTCGCCGGCCAGATGGAGCAGCAGCAACAGGCGCCGTCGGGCGCGGGTGGCAAGGCGCCACCGGCCAACGACGAGCAGGCCGAGTTCGTCGCCTCGATCCTGGGCGACACCGAGGATACCTGGAAGGCCTTGTTCGCCCAGGCCGGCAAGCAGTACCGCGATCCCAAACTGGTGCTGTTCAGTGGCCAGGTGAATTCCGCCTGTGGTTTCGCCTCCTCGGCGGTCGGGCCGTTCTACTGTCCGGCAGACCAGCGGGTGTATCTGGACATGACCTTCTTCCGCGAGATGGAAACCCGTTTTGCCGCCGCCGGTGACTTCGCCCAGGCTTATGTGATCGCCCACGAGATCGGCCATCACGTGCAGACCTTGCTGGGCGTCTCGGCCAAGGTCGACGCGGCGCGGCGCAACGGCCAACGCATGGAAGGCGACAACGGCCTGCTGGTGCGCCAGGAATTGCAGGCCGACTGCCTGGCAGGCGTCTGGGCCTACCAGGCGCAAAAGCGCCTGAACTGGCTCGAACCTGGCGATGTGGAAGAAGCCCTGAATGCCGCCAACGCCATCGGCGACGACCGCCTCCAGCAGCAGGGCCAGGGCCGTGTGGTGCCAGACTCCTTCACCCATGGCACCTCGCAGCAGCGGGTGCGCTGGTTCAAGACCGGCTTCTCCAGCGGGGACGTGAACCGCTGCGATACCTTCGGCTCACGCAGCCTCTGACAGACAGGGCCGCCCTGCGGCCCCCTCTCAGGCTTCGCCCTTTCCCACGAACTTCCAGCCATCTTCACCGCTGTAGAAGCTGCCAAAGCCTTCGATAGGCTGCGACGTCGCCGCCTGCCATCTCCAAAACGCAAACGTTTTCAGTAGGTTACAAATCTGCTGAAAAAGCGTTTCAGCTTCGCTCGATCTTGCCGATAACCCCTGGCATGAATCAGCGGGCGCCGATAACAACAATGCCCAGCGATTGGAGATCAAGCGAGCGAAATCAATTTTCTGGAGAGCGTGCCATGAACGGCTGGTTTGCCAATATCAGCGTCAACCTCAAACTCGGATTGGGCTTCGGCCTGGTCCTGCTTCTGACCGGCCTTCTGGCCCTGACCGGCTGGACCAGCCTGGGCAGCCTGATCGACCGCAGCAACTGGATGAGCGACATCACCAAGCTCAACAGTGACCTGACCAACCTGCGCGTGGCGCGCCTGCAGTACATGCTGACCAACGGCGACGACACCTCGGCCGCCAACGTGCTGGACAAGCTCGATGCTTTCGGTGCCCAGCAACAGCATCTGGTCAATACCTTCAAAAGCCCAGAAAACCTCAAGCTGCTGCGCGAGCAGGGCGAGACCATCGCCAAGTACCGGGTCTCGCTGGAGAAGATGCGCAAGGCCTACAAAACCGGCCTCGCCGCGCGAGAAGCCCTGAACCAGAACGCCCGCCAGGCCAGCGAGGCGCTCGCCGCCATCGAGGCCGTCAGCCGCGACGCGTTGGCGCGCACTTCGGGCGACACAGCCACCCTGCAGCAGTTCCTGGCCATCAGCCAGGCCAAGGAACAGCTCGTCCAGCTGCGCCTGGACGTGCGCAGCTATATCGCGGACCTCACCAGCGATGCCGAACAGACCGTCACCCGTCAGGTTGAAAAAACCTTGGTGGAGATCGACAACCTCAAGCGCCACCTACCTGGGGAGACCGCCCGAATCCAGGCGTTCGAGTCGGCCATGAGCGGCTACCGCGATGCACTGCGTCAGTTCCGCGATGCCAACGCCGAAGTCGGCGTGGCCCGTGCGGAAATGACCGTAGAAGGCGCCGATATCGTCAAACGCAGCGACCAGCTGTACCAGATCCAACTGGACCGTCGCGACAGCGAAAGCGCCCAGGCCCGCAGCCTGCAGACCATCGCTACCTTGCTGGCCCTGCTGGTCGGCGTGCTGGCAGCATTCCTCATCACCCGCCAGATCACCCGCCCCCTGCGCGAGACCTTGGACGTGGTGGAAAAAATCGCCAATGGCGATCTGACCCAGAACCTGCGTGTCACTCGCCGCGATGAACTTGGCGCGCTGCAGCAAGGCATCGCGCGCATGGGCACGACCCTGCGCGAGTTGATCACCGGTATCCGCGATGGCGTCACCCAAATCGCCAGCGCTGCCGAGGAACTGTCGGCGGTGACCGAGCAGACCAGCGCCGGCGCCAACAGCCAGAAAGTCGAGACCGACCAGGTGGCCACCGCCATGCACGAAATGGCGGCCACCGTACAGGAAGTGGCACGCAACGCCGAGCAAGCCTCCCATGCCGCGACTGGCGCCGATCAAGAAGCCCGCGCAGGTGATCGCGTGGTAGGCGAGGCGATCAACCAGATCGAACGCCTGGCCTCGGAAGTGCACCGTTCCACCGAAGCCATGAGCCTGCTGCAGCAGGAAAGCCAGAAGATCGGCAGCGTCATGGACGTGATCAAATCGGTGGCCGAGCAGACCAACCTGCTGGCGCTGAACGCCGCCATCGAAGCCGCACGCGCCGGGGAAGCCGGCCGCGGTTTTGCGGTGGTCGCCGATGAAGTCCGCGGCCTGGCCCAGCGTACCCAGCAGTCCACCGAGGAAATCGAAGGGCTGGTGGCAAGCCTGCAAAATGGCACCCAGCAGGTGGCTGATGTGATGAACGACAGCCGCAGCCTGACCGACAGCAGCGTTGAGCTGGCGCGCAAGGCTGGCGCTTCGCTTGAGAACATCACCCGTACGGTGTCGAACATTCAGTCGATGAACCAACAGATCGCCGCCGCCGCCGAGCAGCAGAGTGCCGTGGCCGAAGAAATCAGCCGCAGCATCCTGAATGTGCGTGATGTGTCGGAGCAGACCGCTACCGCGAGTGACGAGACCGCCGCCTCGAGTGTCGAGCTGGCGCGCCTGGGCGGACATCTGCAGACACTGGTCAGCCAGTTCCGCGTCTGACCTGAGATTCATAGAGCCCTCTTCGCGGGTGAGCCCACTTCCACAGAGGCAGCGGTGTCGTTAGAACAGCGCACCCTGTGGGAGCGGGTTTACCCGCGAATGCGTCAGGCCAGGCAATCTTGCATGACCTGACGCACCATCGGCTTACTTGACGATCATCCCTACCCCTCGCCCACGCGGGTCAGAGGCAGTCTCGAGCTTCTCGCCGGTCACCCGGATCGCCTGGATGTCGCCCATCTCCCAGCCTTGGTCCTCCAGCACATAACCCATTTTCTTCAGCTCATCGGCCACCTGGCCAGTCAGTGGCGCATAGCTGTCGAAATAGATGGTGTCCTTGGGCAGCAGTTGGTGATGCACGCGCTGCGCCGCCACGGCTTTTTCAAGCGGCATGTCGTAGTCGTACAGGTTGTTCATCACCTGGAAGATCGAGGTGAAGATCCGCGAACCACCGGGTGTGCCGAGCACAAGCGCCACCTTGTCGTCACGGGTCACCAGGCTGGGACTCATCGACGACAGCATGCGTTTGCCCGGCTCGATGGCATTGGCATCGCCGCCTACCACGCCGAAGGCGTTGGCTGCGCCCGGCTTGGCGCTGAAGTCGTCCATTTCGTCGTTGAGCAAGAAGCCCGCGCCCTTGACCACCACGCCGCTGCCGTAATCGAGGTTCAGGGTGTAGGTGTTGCTCACCGCATTGCCCTGCTTGTCCACGATGGAGAAGTGCGTGGTCTGGTGCGGCTCCAGGCCCGGCTTGACCTTGTCGGTGTCGGAGATGGCGTTTGGGTTGACCTGGGCGGCGCGCTTGGCGAGGTAGTCCTTGGCGATCAACTGGTCGACCGGCACCTTGGTGAAAGCCGGGTCACCCAGATAGTCGGCACGGTCGGCGAACACACGCTTCTCGATCTCCGAAAGCAGGTGGATGTACTTGGCCGAGTTGTGCGCCACACCCTTGAAGTCCGCCGCGCGGTCTTCTTTGATGCCCAGCAACTGGGCCAGGGCCACACCTCCAGAGCTAGGTGGCGGTGCGGTGTAGACAACATTGCCACGCCAGCTGATCGCCATTGGCTGACGCCACACGGCTTTGTAGTCCTTGAGGTCGGCCTTGGTGATCAGGCCTTTATCGGCCTGCATCTGCGCCACCAGCAAGTCGGCGGTCTTGCCCTGGTAGAACTCGCTGACGCCCTTGTCGGCGATTCGCTCCAAGGTCTGGGCGAGCTCAGGCTGCTTGAACAGCTCACCTACCTTCATGTTGCCGAAGTAGTCGTTGAAGTTGGTGGCGGTCTTGAACATGCCTTGGGCATCGTTGCGGTACTGGTACTGCTTCTGGGCGACCTTGAAACCGTTCTTGGCATAGCCGATGGCGGGGGTCAGCAGTTCGCTCCAGGGCAGCTTGCCGAACTTCTTGTGGGCCTCCCAAAGCCCCATCACCGTACCTGGCACACCAGCGGCTCGGGCTCCGACCAGGCTGAGGTTCTCGATGACCTCGCCTTTTTCGTCGAGGTACATGTTGCGACTGGCCGCCTTGGGCGCCACTTCGCGGTAATCGAGGAAATACGGCTTGCCATCGACGAACAGGGTCATGAAGCCGCCGCCACCGATGTTGCCGGCTTCAGGGTAGGTCACCGCCAGGGTGAAGGCCGTGGCCACGGCGGCATCCACTGCATTACCGCCCTTCTTCAGAATGTCGGCGGCCACCTGTGCGCCATATTGATCGGGCGCGGCCACCGCGCCACCCTCCAGGGTGACCGCAAAGGCGGACGAACAGCTCAGGATCGCGGCCCCGAGGGCCATGGACTGGAACATGACGATACGCATGCGCACTTCCTTGGTGTTGTTTTTGTTGATCAGTCATTAAGGCCGAAGCCGTTCGACTAAGCAAACACCCGGGGAAGATTGCGCCGCCCCTGCACAGGTCCTGTCGTGTTCAGGCAACTCAGCAGGCGTACATCGCCAGCTTCTTCTGAATGAAATCCAGGAAGCATTGGATACGCAGGGCCAACTGGGTATTGCGGTAGTACACCGCATGGATTGGCTGGCGATAACCGTTATTGAACTCGCCCAGCACCACCTGCAAGCGGCCGGTGCGGATGTCCTCATGGGTCATGAAGTGCGAGAGGCTGACAATGCCCTCTCCCGCCAAGGCCAGCTGACGCAAGGTTTCGCCGCTGGAGGCAATCAGACTGGGACGGATCTGCCAGTAATCACCTTGGGCATGGCGCAGCGGCCAGCGATTGAGCGACTCCGGCTGGCTGAAACCGAGCAGGGAATGCGCGTTCAGGTCCTCGACCTTTTCTGGCGTGCCATGGCGCGCCAGGTACTCGGGGCTCGCCAGCACTTGGATCGGGCTGCACCCCAGGGCGCGAGCATGCAGGCTGGAGTCAGCAAGGTCGCCGATGCGGATGGCAACGTCGGTGCTTTGCTCGAGCAGGTCGATGATCAGATCGTCCGTGTTGAGTTCCAGCTCGATGCCAGGGTACTGGCGACGAAACTCACCAATCCACGGCAGGATGGCATGCAGCATGAACGGCGCCGCGGCATTGATGCGCAGACGCCCGGAAGGCGTCTGGTTATGCATCGACAGGTGCTCTTCCATGTCGTCCATTTGCTCGAGGATCTGCCGCGAACGCTCCAGAAAAAAGCGCCCTTCCTCGGTCAGGTCCATGCGCCGGGTGGTGCGGTTGACCAACGTGGTGCCGAGCTTACCCTCGAGCCGTGACAACGTGCGGCTGACAGCCGACGGCGTCTGGCCGATCTGCTCGGCAGCGGCGGAAATCGAGCCGCAGTCGATCACAGCGACGAATACCTGGAGCTCTTCGGATCGGGTTTTCACGTATCAGGCCTGTATCGGAGAATGCCGTGATTGATAGCGGGTGACAGAGATTCATGCAAGGCGCCCATCGCAGTCCAGGGCTGCTTCCGACGCACGTGGAGAGCGCTGACCGAGCCTGCGAGGGGCTGCACCACAGCCTTAGCCCTTCACTGGGCCTTGCCGAACACCTTGTCCAGATGGGCTTCATAGGCTGCCACCGCCGCCGGCACTTCCGGACGCTTCATCACGTCCACTGCCAGGAAAGTCGGCAGGCCGGTCATGCCCAGGAACTGGTTGGCCTTGTGGAACGGGAAATACACCGCATCCACACCTTTGCCCTCGAAGAAGTCGCTCGGGTCGTCGAAGGCTTGCTGCGGGGCATTCCAGGTGAGCGAAAGCATGTACTGCTTGCCCTGGATCAGACCGCCGCTGCCGTACTTCTGCGAGGCGTCGGAGCGGGTGCGGCCATCGTTGGCGTACAGGCTGCCGTGGCCTGCGGTGAAGACTTCATCGATGTACTGCTTGACGGTCCACGGCGCGCCCATCCACCAGCCGGGCATCTGCCAGATCACGACATCAGCCCAGAGAAACTTGTCGACTTCTTCCTGAACGTCGTAGCCACCATCGATGAAGGTCTGCTTCACGTCGAAACCTGCGCGGTCCAGATGGGCCAAGGCAACCTCGTGCAGGGTCGTGTTGAGACGACCGTCGGAATGGGCGAAGCGTTTGCCGCCGTTGAGCAGAAGAATCTTTTTCATGGGAGCCTCCGATAAGGGGACCCGAGGCTGTCGGCCACCGGTCACGTCAAGTTCGATGGCGGCAGATTAGGCATCCGGGAAGCTGAGAAAAAGCGCTCGATCGGCAAAATACATTTGCGCTCGAATCACGAATTGAACACCCATTATTGCTTTAAAATTCTTCCCATCTTTTAACCCACGAGGCCAGTCCATGACCGAGCAATACGCGTTCATTCTCAAAGCTAAGACCCGCCCGGAAAAAGCCGAGGCTTTCGAGCGGTTGTTCCGCGCCTATGTCGAACCGAGCCGCCAGGAGCCGGGCTGCATCGAGTACCACATGCTGCGCGACAAGCAGGATCCCAGCCTGTTCGTGTTCTATGAGGTCTGGGCCAGCAAGGCCGATCTGGATGTGCATTCGGCCCTGCCGCACATGCGCGAATTCTTCGAACAGCGCATGGAGTACCTGGAGCGCGATTTCGACATCCAGCTGATCGAGATGCTCAGCCCTTGCTCGGCTAGCCGTTGAGCAGCAGGTGCCCGCCCAGCAGCGCCAGGCCGATGAAGAAACAGCGCTTGAACACCTGCGCGCTGATGCGCTGACGCAACCACTGGCCGCCAAGCATCCCCAACAGGGCGGGCACCAACATCAACAGTGATGCGCCAAGCGTCTGTCCGCCGAGGGCATCCTGACCGGCCAGGCCCAAGGCCAGCGCCAGCGTGGACACCGTGAACGACAGGCCCAGGGCCTGGACCATCTCGTCACGCGACAAGCCCAGGCTTTGCAGGTAAGGCACCGCCGGCATCACGAACACGCCCGTCGCCGCCGTCACCAGGCCGGTCACCAGGCCGCACAACGGTCCCAGCCACACTTCCCATGCGGGCCGCACCTTCATCGTTGGCCCCGACAGCCCATATACGGCATACAGCAGCAACGCCCCACCCAGCGCATGAGCGGCCCAAGGTCCACTGTCGATACCCAGCCAGGCACTGCCGATCAGGGTGCCGGCCAGAATCATCAGCAACAACGGGCCCAGGCGACGCAGCAATCCACGCAAATGCCCCCCAGAGGCCAACTGCCAGAGGTTGGTGACGGTGGAAGGAAGGATCAGCAGTGCGGCAGCCTGCGACGGTGCCATAGCCAGACCGAGCAGGCCAATGGCGATGGTCGGAAGGCCCAGGCCAATCACTCCCTTGACCGCACCGGCCAGCAAAAAGGTCATCGCCACCAGCAACCACAGTGCCGGGCCCATATCCTGATAAAACGCCAAGAAAGTCTTCATGGCGCCAGAATGACGTCTCGGCGCCTGGCTGAAAATCTGCCATATACTCAGCCAGACTATTGCCAGGACAGAGGCTGATGCATTTCGACCTGACCGACCTCCAGCTGTTTCGCCACACCGCCGAGTGCGGCAACATCACCGCAGGCGCGCGTCGCAGCCACCTGTCGCTGCCCGCCGCCAGCGCCCGCATCCGCGCCATGGAAGCCTCGCTCGGCATCGCACTGCTGGAGCGCAATCGCCGTGGCGTACTGCCCACACCCGCCGGCCAGGCCCTGTTGCAGCATGCCCGGCTGATCAGCCAGCAGGTCGAACGCCTGCAATACGATCTGGCCCAGTACGCCCAAGGCCAATATGGCCAGGTGCGCCTGTTGTGCAACACCGCCGCGCTGACCGAATACCTACCCGAGCTGCTGGCCGCCTATCTGTGTAGCCATCCCGGTGTCAGCGTCGATGTTCAGGAAATGCCAAGTCTGCGCATCGTGCAATCGATCACCCAGGGCATGGCCGACCTGGGCATCATCTCTACCGCCGCACCCAACGAGCACCTGCAGACTCGTCCCTTTCGCGACGATCCGCTGGTACTGGCGATGCCCATCGCTCATCCCCTGGCCGAGCAGGCCGCGCCGACTTTCATCGACAGCCTTGCCCACGGCCATGTCGGGCTGGGTGCCAACAGCGCCCTGGCCCTGCATCTGGAGGAACAAGCCCTGCGGGAAGGGCGGCGCATGCAGGTACGGGTGCGGGCAGAAGGATTCGACGGGGTGATTCGCATGGTTGCCGGCGGCGCCGGGGTAGCGGTGGTGCCGTTGGCATCGGTGCGACGCTGGGAAGGGGTATTGCCACTGCGCTGGATCGCATTGCCCGAGCCTTGGGCCAACCGTCGACTGTTACTGTGCGCCCGGGATTTCGGAGCATTGCCAGGGTATGCCGCCGCTTTGGTGAAACAACTGGAGGACAGCTGAAACCCGCGCAGGCTGCAACACCATCACCCCCACCGCGAAATCGAGACTCAACCTACAACCAACCCGGCACGGTCCTGGCGCGCCTGGCCCGGCATCTACGTTAAAACCCTGAGCGAACGCGATCTTTCGTTTCCACGGGATGCCTTCATGAATCGACACGACAATCGCCTGTGTTCCAGTGACGATCTGGCGCGCCTGCTGCAGACGTTCGCACAGCGATATATCCGCAAGACATTCATCTCGCGCTTCATGCATGAAGCGAAGAAAAAACCCGAACAGCTGCACGCCCGGGTTTGCCATAGCCCTGAGCAGCTGTTCCATGGCGGCCTCAAAGGCTCCCCGCAATGCTTGCCTGCCACAGGTGAATTCCTGACATTGGAGAATACGGGCTTCAGGGTCGGTACCTGGGAGCACTGCGAGGCGGACCTTCTGGTTTGCTTCGGCGGCCTGGTCATTGCGCAGGGAGGTGCCTGGTTCTGGGCACGCAGCGAACCGACAAGGCAACGGCCGGGCAACGAATACCACGGCATGCCGCACCGTTGAAAGTCATCAACGTCCCCCTTGCCGCCCACCTGGCTCATTCCTCACAATCGGGTCATGTCGCGCCATGAAAGGGAGTTCAACGTGCCGTCGATCTATCAACTCAAACCCCGTTTCCAGGCCCTGTTGCGCCCTGGCGTAAAGCGCCTGTATGCGCGCGGCGTCACCGCCAATCAAGTCACCGTGGCAGCCGCATTGGTGTCGGTACTGCTGGGCCTGTTGCTGGCCTGGCAGCACGATGTGACCGGGCTGTTCATCCTGGTGCCGGTGTGGATGCTGCTGCGCATGGCCCTCAATGCCGTCGACGGCATGCTGGCGCGGGAGTTCGGCCAGCAATCGAAGCTTGGGGCTTACCTCAACGAGCTGTGCGACGTGGTCGCCGATGCGGCGCTGTACCTACCATTCGCCCTGTTGCCGGGGGTATCACCGGCGCTGGTGGTGCTGGTGGTCGTGAGCGCGGTCATCAGCGAGTACGCTGGCGTGATGGGGCCGCTGGCGGGGGCTTCGCGGCGATACGACGGGCCCATGGGCAAGAGCGACCGGGCCTTCGCCTTTGGTGTGCTGGGCACCGGGATCGCTTTCGGGGTGCTGAGCGCAGCATGGATCGACGGCCTGCTGCTGGTCATCCTCGCACTCTCGCTCTATACCCTCTACAACCGGGTTCGCCAAGGCCTGGCCGAAACTCGCTGACCTCTTCGCCGCCGGACAAGGACCTTCGCCATGCGCCAAGCGCAATCGCTGCACTTCTGCACCCATGATGGCGTCGAGCTGCATTACCGCTATTGGCCCGCCACCCGTAACGAATACCAGCCACGCCGGGCGGTGGTGATGTTCCACCGCGGCCACGAACACGGCGGGCGCATGGCCCATTTGGCCGATGAGCTGGACATGCCCGGCTACGACTTTTTCGCCTGGGACGCCCGGGGCCATGGCCAGTCACCCGGAGCACGTGGCGACAGCCCAGGCTTTGCCACCAGCGTGCGGGACGTGCAGACCTTCATCGAGCATGTCCGCGACAGCCATGGCATCGCCGAGGCGGACATGGTGGTACTGGCCCAGAGCGTGGGGGCGGTGCTGGTGGCGACCTGGGCCCATGACTACGCGCCGAAAGTGCGCTGCCTTGTGCTGGCCTCGCCGGCCTTCAAGGTCAAGCTTTACGTGCCGTTCGCTCGCCCAGGCCTGAAGCTGCTCAAGGCATTGCGCGGCAATTTCTTCGTCAACAGCTACGTCAAGCCACGCTTGCTGACCCACGACCCGGAGCGGGTCATGTCCTACTTGGCCGACCCGCTGATCAGCCGGCCGATCTCGGTGACCATGCTGCTGGGCCTGTATGAAGCGGCCGACCGAGTGGTCGCCGATGCCCAGGCGATCCAGGTGCCGACCCAGATGCTGGTGTCCGGCGCCGACCTTGTGGTCGAACGCAAGCCCCAGGAGCGCTTCTTCGAGCGTCTGGGCAGTGCGCGCAAAGAGATGCATGTTTTGCCGGGCTTTTTCCACGACACCCTCGGCGAGCGCGACCGGGCCCACGCCCTGGTGCGGATCCAGCGCTTCGTTGCGCACTGCTTCGACAGGCCCTTACCGGTGCCCTCGCTGCTCGATGCCGACAAGAGCGGCGCCAGCTGCGCTGAAGCCGAAAGCCTGGCCGCGCCGCTACCTCGCAACTCGCCCCGCGACCTTTACTGGCGGTCCACCCGTGCCGGACTGCGCTTGGGCAAGGGCTTCTCGGAAGGGGTGAAGCTGGGCTTCGACACCGGCTTCGATTCGGGCAGTACCCTGGACTACGTGTATCGCAACCAGCCCAGCGGCAAAGGCAAGCTGGGCGAACTGATCGACCGGAACTATCTCAACGCCATCGGCTGGCGCGGCATCCGCCAGCGCAAGCTGCATGTGGAGGAACTGCTGCGCGAAGCCATCCGCCGCCTGCGCGAGCAGCAGCGCCCGGTACACATCGTCGACATCGCGGCAGGCCACGGTCGTTACATCCTCGAAGCGCTGCAGGAGCAGATGCCCGACTCGATCCTGCTGCGCGACTACAGCGAGCTGAACGTCCAGCAAGGCAGCGCCTTGATTGCCGAGAAGGGCCTGACCGAGGTGGCCCGCTTCGTCCAAGGCGATGCCTTCGACCGCCAGAGCCTGGCCAGTCTCGATCCGCACCCGACCCTGGCAGTGGTGTCTGGCCTGTATGAGCTGTTCGCCAGCAATGACCTGGTGGGCAGTTCCCTGGCGGGCCTGGCCGATGCTGTTCAGCCGGGCGGCTATCTTGTGTACACCGGCCAGCCCTGGCACCCGCAACTGGAGATGATCGCCCGTGCCCTCACCAGCCACCGCGATGGCCAGGCCTGGGTAATGCGTCGGCGCAGCCAGGCGGAGATGGACCAGTTGGTGGAGGCGGCAGGCTTTCGCAAGGTCGCTCAGCGCATCGATGAGTGGGGCATTTTCAGTGTCAGCCTGGCGCAACGGGTGGATTGATGACACGCGAACCCGGCTTGATCCGCCGAGGCGTGCTCTGGCTGTTGCTGCTGGGGCCGTTCTTCTTTCTCAGCTATGGGCTGGTCAACAACCACACCGCTACCCGCGACGACGTCGGCAGCCTGGTGTTCGGCTGGGAAGGGCAAACGCCACTATGGCCGTGGACGATCGTGCCCTACTGGTCGATCGACCTGCTGTACGGGTTGTCCTTCCTGTTGCCGACCACCCGCCGGGAGATGGACCGCCACGCCCTGGCCCTGCTGACCGCGCAAGTGATCAGCGTCGGCTGCTTCTTGCTGTGGCCACTGCGCTTTACCTTCGAACGCCCAGCGCTGGACGGCCTGTTCGGTTGGCTGTTCGATGTGCTGATGGGGTTCGACAAGCCCTTCAACCAGGCCCCGTCACTGCACATCGCGCTGTTGGTGATCATCTGGACAATGTTTGCCCGTCATGTTCATCGCCAGCCTTGGCGCGGGCTGATGCATGGCTGGATGGCTTTGATCGGGGTATCGGTGCTGACCACCTGGCAGCATCATTTCATCGATCTGCCCACCGGGGCACTGGCGGGGCTGGTATGCGTCTGGCTGTGGCCGAGGGAGGGCGAGCTGCCGCTGCGGGCAGCACGCCTGGCCCGTGATCCTCGACGTTGGCGGCTTGCCCTGTATTACGGGGGCGGCGCGCTGTTGTGCGCGGTGCTGGCGCTGCAGTTGGCGGGCGCCTGGCTATGGCTGCTGTGGCCGGCGGTTTCGCTGCTGATGGTGGCGCTGAACTATGCCGTGTTCGGTGCCGGTGGATTCCAGAAAGGCGCGGATGGACGGCTATCCAATGCCGCCACTGGGTTGCTGGCGCCCTATTTGTTAGGGGCCTGGATCAACTCGCGGCTCTGGACCCGCAAACGGCCACAGGCCGATGAGGTGTGCGATGGGGTATTTCTGGGGCGCATTCCCGGAGCCGGCGAGGCCTCCTCATTCAATGCCGCGCTGGACCTGACGGCTGAACTGCCGTGCTATGCCTGTGCCGGCGCTTTCGCGGGTAAACCCGCAAATGGGCCAGGCCAGACAATGCAGATGCCCGCACATTACACCTGCCTGCCCACCCTGGACCTGATCGTCCCGGATGCCAGCTTGCTCAGACAGGCCGCCGAGGCCATCGAATGCCTGCGTCAGCAGGGCCCGGTCCTGGTCTGCTGCGCCCTGGGCTACTCCCGCAGCGCCAGCGCGGTGGCCGCCTGGCTGGTGCACAGTGGCCGTTGCGCCAACGTTACCCAGGCCGAAGCGCTGATCCGCAAAGCCCGACCCTCTGTCGTGTTACATCCAGGCCATCGCATGGCACTCGAACAGCTGGAGGCCCAGCCATGAACCTGCATCTGGTGGCCAGCCTGCTGGGCCGTGGTCGACAGCTCGAATGCTTGTCCGATGGCATCACCCTGTTGGCCCTGGCCTACGGCCTGGCCCCCCTGGTGACACACCTGCCCCCGCTGGCCAGTGCGGTGTGCGCGGTGTTGCTGGGGCTGGGGCTGCTGCACAAGTACTGGGCAATCCGCGTAGCCTTGGACGCCGCGCTGTTCGCCCGGCTCGCCAGCAGCGCAGACCTCACCGCCGACACCCAAGCCTTGGATCGCGCCCTGTTTGACTTGAACCTCAAGCCCCACGCCCACGACGCACGCGACTGGCCCTCGCGCAGCCAGGGCGCGCTGGGCCTGCTGCGACGCCAGGCGCTGTGCTTCGCCGCGCAAGTCGTGCTAGCCCTGACTACCCTGCTGTTACTCTCTTTCACCGGATAACCACCGCGCCATGTTCGCCGCCTTGACCGCCTTTGCCATCACCTCTGCCACACGCCTGATCACCGGTGCCCGGGCTCTCTGGCTCGGCTGCACGCCGCACCCCAGGCAACGCCTGTATTTTGCCAACCACAGCAGCCATGGCGACTTCGTGCTGCTCTGGGCCTCGCTGCCCGAACCACTGCGCCGCCGTACACGCCCGGTCGCCGGGGCCGACTATTGGGCCAAGCCGGGCATCCGGGAGTTTCTGATCCGTAACGTGTTCGACGCCGTACTGATCGACCGCCAGCGTGGCGAGTCCAACGACAACCCACTGCAACCGGTGCTCGATGCCTTGGGCCAAGGCGATTCGCTGATCTTCTTCCCTGAAGGCACCCGCAATCTCAGCGATGAGCCACTGCTGCCGTTCAAGAGCGGCCTGTTCCACCTGGCCTCGGCCAACCCTGATATCGAGCTGGTGCCAGTGTGGATCGCCAACCTCAACCGCGTCATGCCCAAGGGCCGCGCCCTGCCCTTGCCGCTGCTGTGCACCTTGAGCTTCGGCGAACCCCTGCACCTGCTGCCTGACGAGAGCAAGCAGGCCTTTCTCGAGCGGGCCCGCCAGGCCCTGCTGAACCTGGCCCCGAAGGATGCCTGAGATGGACGACAACACCCTTTCCCTGTTCGCCGGCATCGGCGCCCTGCTCCTGCTCGCCAGCGTGATCGGCCGTCTACTCAAATGGCGCGCCGGCCCCGCGCCGCACGCAGTGATCG
Source organism: Pseudomonas guariconensis (assembly GCF_900102675.1). Lineage (GTDB taxonomy): Bacteria > Pseudomonadota > Gammaproteobacteria > Pseudomonadales > Pseudomonadaceae > Aquipseudomonas > Aquipseudomonas guariconensis. Next base: position 7,134 of record NZ_FMYX01000007.1, on the reverse strand, counting down.
ACAACCTCAACGCCCGCATCAACGCCTGGTGGGTGATGGTGCTGGTGATCGGCATCGCTTTCGTGTTCGGCAAGTACGGCGTGATCGCACTGTTCTACTTCGTCTCGTTCTATGCCCTGCGCGAGTTCATGACCCTCACGCCCACCCGGCGCAGCGATTACCCGGCGTTGGTGGCGGCGTTCTACGTGGCGCTGCCGGTGCAGTACCTGTTGATCGCCATGGACTGGTACGGTTTGTTCAGCATCTTCATCCCGGTGTACCTGTTTCTGTTCCTGCCGATCCTGGCGAGCTTCGGTGGCGACACCACGCGCTTTCTCGAGCGCGCTTCCAAGGTGCAGTGGGGGCTGATGATCGCGGTGTACTGCCTGTCCTCGGTGCCGGCATTGATGACCTTGGACATTACGGGTTATGAAGGCCGCAACCTGTTGCTGATCGCTTGGCTGATCCTTGTGGTGCAGATCAGCGATGTGTTGCAGTACGTCTGCGGCAAGCTGTTCGGCAAACGCAAGGTGGCGCCTAACCTGTCGCCCTCCAAGACCGTCGAAGGGCTGGCCGGCGGCGTAGCTTTGGCCACCCTGGTGGGCGCCTTGCTGTGCTGGATCACCCCGTTCAACTTCTGGCAGGCAGCGCTGATGGCGCTGACCGTCAATGCCATGGGCTTCTTTGGCGGGCTGGTGATGTCGGCGATCAAGCGCGACCGCGGGGTGAAGGACTGGGGACACATGATCGAAGGCCACGGCGGCATGCTGGACCGCATGGACTCGGTGTGCTTCGCGGCACCGGTGTTCTTCCACTTCGTACGGTACTGGTGGGCCTAGAAAAATACCCCCAGGGGGTATTCAGAACTGCGGCCTGGGCTTGCCGAATCGCCAAGCCTGCGATGGGCCGCAACGCAGCCCACACTGGTTACTTGAGGTAAGAGCGCAGCAGCGAGGCCACCTTGTCGGCCTCCTCCTGGCGCTGCTCGGCACTCAGGTCATCGGCCACCAGATGCTCACGAATGTGCCCTTCCATCACCTCGGCCATCAACCCATTCACCGCACCTCGTACGGCGGCGATTTGCTGCAGGATCGCCAAGCAGTCCTTGTCCTGCTCCAACGCGCTTTCCAGGGCTGCGGCTTGGCCCTTGATCTTGCGCACACGGGTCAGCAGTTGCTTCTTGCTCTTGATGGTATGTGCCATAGGGTTGTGCATCACTCTAGGTATACTGGGGTATAGTATATTTCGCCTATCTACCGGAGCATGATAAACCATGGTTGCGCAAACCTCAGACAAGTGGCTGCACAGCCATCAGTTCCATACCGGCAACCTCGGCGCCGAGCGCAAGACACGCCTGGCCGTGTGGCTCACGGCGGTGATGATGGTGGCGGAGATCGCCGGCGGCTGGTACTTCAACTCCATGGCGCTGCTGGCCGACGGCTGGCACATGAGCTCCCATGCCCTGGCCCTGGGGCTCTCACTGCTGGCGTACGCTGCCGCACGGCGCTACGCCCGCGACCGTCGCTTCGCCTTCGGCACGTGGAAGATCGAGATCCTCGGCGGCTACTCCAGCGCTTTGCTTCTGCTGGGCGTAGCCGGGCTCATGGCCTTCCAGTCGGTCGAGCGGCTGCTGACACCTGGGCCGATTCACTATGACCAAGCCATCACCCTTGCGGCACTCGGGCTTGCCGTGAACCTCGCCTGTGCCTGGCTGCTGCGCGACGATCACCATCACGATCACCACCATGGCCATCATCATGATCACCACCACCACCACCACCACCACCACCACCACCACCACCACCACCACCACCACCACCACCATGACCTGAACCTGCGATCGGCCTACCTGCACGTGATGGCCGACGCCGCGACCTCGGTGCTGGCGATCATTGCCCTGCTGTCCGGCAAGTTCTGGGGCGCCGGCTGGCTCGACCCGGTGATGGGCCTGGTGGGAGCGGTGCTGGTGGCGGTGTGGGCCAAAGGCCTGCTGCGTGACACCGGGCGGGTATTGCTGGACGCCGAGATGGACGCGCCCGTGGTCCAGGAGATCCGCGACGCCGTGGCGCAACTGTCGGTACCGGCCACCCTCACCGACTTGCACGTGTGGCGTGTCGGCAAGGACCAGTACGCCTGCATTCTCAGCCTGGCGGCGACGGGCTGTCTTAGCGCCGACACCGTACGCCAGGCACTGGCGGTCCATGAAGAACTGGTGCACATCACGGTCGAAGTCAACGCAATGGCCAACGCCTGAGGGTGATTGCTATGGTGTGCCCTCAGGAGGCGCACCATGACCGACCCACAACTGCTCGCTGCCCAGCAACTGCTTGCCCAGCACCTTGGCGACGCCTTGCAGGCCATCCACCTGTACGGCTCGGCCGTGGCCGGTGGATTGAGGCCGCACAGCGATCTCGACCTGCTGGTGACTGTGTCCCGACCGCTGTCCGACGCCACACGCCAGGGGTTGATGCGCGCGCTGCTGGATGTTTCGGCACCACCGGGAGCAGACCCCAACCTGCGCGCCCTGGAGGTGACGCTGTTGGTACGCGACGACATCCATCCCTGGCGCTATCCGGCCCGCCGCGAGCTGCAATTCGGTGAGTGGCTGCGAGCATCGCTGCTGGCAGGCGAGGTCGAACCTGCCCAGCTCGACCCGGACCTGGCCATTCTGCTGACCAAGGCCCGCCAGCACAGCCTTTGCCTGGTGGGCGAAGCGGCTGCGAGCTGGTTCGACCCGGTGCCGCCCGCCGACCTGAAACAAGCCTTTGCCGACACCCTGGCCCAATGGAACACGCCCGAGGACTGGACCGGCGACGAGCACACCGTGGTGCTCGCCCTGGCGCGCATCTGGTACAGCCTGGCGACGGGGTCGATCGCAGCCAAGGATGTAGCCGCCCAGTGGTTGCTGGAGCGTTTGCCAGACGCGCACCAACCGGTGCTGGCCAACGCGCGCGCCGCCTACCTGGGTACCGCGCCGGACCTGCTCGCCCAATGGCCGGAACAGGTCAACGCCTTCGTTCTTCATTGCAAGTCGCATATGCCCACATAGCGCATCCAGACACCTGGACGTCGAGCCCAGGCAACTCCAGCGCCAGCGCAGGCCCTATGGTGACGTGTCATTCAGCCACTTACCTGGGAACCTGCCATGTCCGACTTCATTACCGTCCTGCGCGAAACCTGCCCGACCCCGGCCCTGAACGCCACCCCGTGGAAGCGCATCGGCGGCAACCCGCAGACCGTCAACCTGAACGCCTATCTCTCTGCCGATGGCAGCAAGATCATGGGCACCTGGATCTGCACTCCCGGCAAGTTCGAGATCAACTACGAGAAGTGGGAGTTCTGCCACTTCCTCGAAGGCTACGTGATCATCACGCCGGAAGGTGAAGAGCCCAAGCACCTGAAGGCAGGCGACGTGTTCATCATCGAGCCAGGTCTCAAAGGCACCTGGGAAGTGGTCGAGACCGTGCGCAAGTACTTCGTCTTCGCCTGATGCCAAAGCCCTTTCGCAGGGCTTTGAATGGCGCAGCCAGGTCAACACGGCGCGTCCCTGTGGGAACGGGTTTACCCGCGCCCACAGACTGCACCACACCTGAAAAATCGAGCACGAAAAAAATCGCGAGGCAGGTGCCCTTCCCTCTGGTGCGCAGTTACAGAGGGAAGGCCACCTGGCCCGCGATAAAATTCACCTCGCTCGTCAATCCTTCTTGCGATAACTCTCGACGATCGCCGAAAAGTCCTTGCCGCCCTCGCCACGCAGGCTCATGGCCTGATAAAGCTGCTGCGCCACGGCGCCGAGGATCACCGGCTGGTGCGCCAGACGCGCAGCCTCGGTGGCCAGCCCCAGGTCCTTGAGCATCAGCTCGGCGCCAAAGCCGCCGGTGTAGCCGCGCGAAGCCGGGGCGGTCTCGATGATGCCTGGCCAGGGGTTGTAGGTATCCGAACTCCAGCAACGCCCGGTGGAGCTGTTGATGATGCCGGCCAGCACCTTGGTGTCGATGCCCAGCGCATTGCCCAGGGCCATGGCTTCGGACACACCGATCATCGAGATACCCAGCAGGAGGTTGTTGCAGATCTTGGCGATCTGTCCGGTACCCACCTCGCCGCAGTGCACGATGTTGCGCCCCATCTGTTCCAGCACCGGCTTGAGCGTGGCGAACAGCTCGGCGCTGGCACCGACCATGAAGGTCAAGGTACCCGCTGCCGCGCCACCGGTACCACCGGACACCGGCGCATCGCCCATGTCCACGCCCTTGGCCGCTGCGGCTTTGGACACTTCGCGGGCGGTCTGCGGATCGATGGTGCTGCAGTCCACGGTCGGTGTGCCCGGCCGTACACCCGCCAGCACGCCATCGTCACCCAGATAGACACTGCGCACGTGGGCCGCCGCCGGCAGCATGGTGATCACCAGATCACTGCTGGCCGCCGCCTCCTTCGGCGAGGCGCTGACCTGCCCGCCCAGTTCGGCGAGCTCGGCCAGCACGGTCTTGTTCAGGTCGAACAGGTTCAGTTGATGCCCGGCCTTGATCAGGTTTCGGGCCATGGGCGCGCCCATGTTGCCCAGGCCGATGAATGCGATACGCATGACGAACTCCTTAGCGCAGGCTGATGGTGGTGTTCACACCGTCATTGACGCTGTCATCGTCGAACCAGCGGGCGGTGACGGTCTTGGTCTGAGTGTAGAACTGCACCACCTGCTTGCCGTACGGGCCCAGGTCGCCCAGCTTGGAGCCGCGCGAACCTGTGAAACTGAAGAACGGCACCGGCACGGGAATCGGAATGTTGATGCCAACCTGGCCGATGTCGATCTCGCTCTGGAACTTGCGCGCTGCCGCACCGCTCTGGGTGAACAGGCCCGTGCCGTTGCCGAACGGGTTGGCATTGACCAGGGCGATGGCCTCGTCGAGGGTGTCGACTTCCAGGGTCACCAGCACCGGGCCGAAGATTTCCTGGGTGTAGATCTGCATGTCGGTGCGTACCCCAGAGAACAGGGTTGGGCCGACAAAGTTGCCCTGCTCATAGCCCGGCACCTTGACGTCACGCCCGTCCAGTTCGAGCTTGGCGCCTTCTTTGATTCCGCTTTCGATCAGCCCCAGCACGCGCTCCTTGGCACGCTTGGAAACCACCGGGCCGACGTCGGTGCCCGGCTCGCAACCAGCATTGACCTTGAGCTTGCTGGCGGCTTCCTTGATGTCCGGCAGCCATTCGCGGGCCTTGCCTACCAACACCGCCACCGAGGTGGCCATGCAGCGCTGACCGGCCGCGCCGAAAGCAGCACCGACCAGGGCATTGATCGTCTGGGTACGGTTGGCGTCCGGCAGCACCACGGCGTGGTTCTTGGCGCCCATCATCGACTGCACGCGCTTGCCGTGCTGGCTAGCCAGGTTGTACACGTGGGTGCCGACCTCGGTGGAACCGACAAAGGAAATCGCCTTGATGTCCTTGTGGGTGCAGATCGCATCCACCACCTGCTTGCCGCCATGCACCACGTTCAGCACACCGGCCGGTATGCCGGCTTCCAGGGCCAGTTCCACCAGCATCATGGTCGACAGTGGGTCCTGTTCGGACGGCTTGAGCACGAAAGTGTTGCCGCAAACGATGGCCATCGGGAACATCCACAGCGGAATCATCGCCGGGAAGTTGAACGGGGTGATGCCAGCGCATACGCCGATCGGTTGGCGCAGGGTATAGGTGTCCACGCCACCTGCGACGTTTTCGGCGAACTCGCCCATCTGCAGGGTGCCGATCGAGGCCGCGTGCTCGACCACCTCCAGGCCGCGGAAGATATCGCCTTCGGCATCGGCGAGGGTCTTGCCCTGCTCGGCACTGAGGGTCTGGGCGATACGCTTGGTGTGTTCGCGGATCAGCGCCTGCAGCTTGAGCATGATGCGCATACGCGCGCCGATGGGGGTGTCGCGCCAGCTGGCGAAGGCTCGCTGGGCCGCAGCCACGGCGGCGTCGACTTCCTCTACGGTGGCGAACGGCACCCGCGCCAGCACCTGCTGGGTGGCCGGGTTGACGATGTCGCGCCACTCGGTGGTCTTGGACTCGACCCACTGGCCGTCGATCAGCAGCTTGACCTGCTCGACCTTGGCCTGGTCGGGGGTATGGGGTGCGTTCATCTGCGCTCTCCTTGGAATTATTGTCGGAACGAGATCGCCAGCGCGCCGAGGCGGGGTGGCGCCGTGGGGCTTTTTTCGAGTATAGATGTGCAAACATCCAACAAGAACGCACAAAAAAACCGGATCATCATGCAAAAAGACCTCACCTCCCTGAGTTCATTGAACTGGGACGATTTGAAGTTCTTTCTTGAAGTGGCGCGCACCCGCAAGGCCAGCAGCGCGGCCAAGCGCCTGGCCGTTGACTACACCACGGTGTCGCGACGCATCAGCTCGCTGGAAGGCGCGCTGGGCACGCTTCTGTTCGAAAAATCCCGGACCAACGGCTTTGTCCTGACCTCTGAGGGTCAACGCCTGCTGGGCTACGCCGAATCGATCGAAAGCACGCTGCACATGGCCTGCGAGCAGGTCTCAGGCTCAGGCGTGGCACTTTCGGGCCATGTTCGCATGGGCTGCACCGAGGGCTTCGGCAGCTTCTTCGTCACTCCGCAACTGAGTCACTTCGTCGATGCCTACCCGGCAATCTCGGTGGACATCCTGCCCCTGCCACACTTCATCAGCCTGTCCAAGCGCGAGGCCGACATCGTCATCGCCTTGGAGCGGCCCGAGCATGGGCCCTATGTGTGCTGCAAGCTGTGCGACTATCGCCTGCGGCTGTACGCGACCCAGGAATACCTGGACAACCACCCGCCAATCCGCCAGGCCGCAGACCTGACCCAGCACCGGTTCATCAGTTATGTGGACGACTTGGCGTTCAGCTCCGAGCTTTTGTACCTGGCCAACCTGATCCCCAACGCCAACGCCCACCTGCGCAGCACCAGCGTGATCGCCCAATACACCGCGGCCTTGCAAGGCCGGGGCCTGGCAATCCTGCCGTGTTTCCTGGCTGCGCAGGATGCACGATTGATCAATCTATTGCCTGAAGAGGTGGAGATCACTCGGCAGTTCTGGATGTACTGCCGGGAGGACCTGCGCAAGTTGAAGCGCATCACCTTGCTGTGGGACTACATTCGCGATGTGACCGAGGCCAACGCGCCGT
>NZ_FMYX01000009.1 GCF_900102675.1 Pseudomonas guariconensis | reverse complement strand
ACCGTGCTGCCGGCCGATGGCAAGACTCAGCAAACCCTGACCCTCGCCATCCGCGACGAGCAGCAGCAGCCGGTGGACATCGCCTTGGCGGATATCAAGATCACCAGCGACCACGTACGCGCAGGCAAGCACGGGGACGACATCAAGGTCTCGGATCCAACACGCACCTCGCCTGGCGTATACGAGATCCAGGTCACTGCCAGCAAGACCGAGCAGACAGTCACCCTGACACCGACGGTTCAGGGCACGGCACTGGCGCAAGCCTTGGTTTCCACAACGAGCGTGCTACCGAACCCAGGCAGCTCTCGATTCTCGGCAAGTCGGCCCACCATTGCAGCTGATAACAAGGCCACCACCACCTTGGCCTTTGACGCCAGGGATGCGAATGGCCTGCCACTCGAGGGCATCGGCAAACACTTGGCGTTCGTGGTGAATGGCGCCAGTGGCAATGTCTCGCCACCGGATGTCACCGTTGAAGCCATCGTGGAAAGCGCAGGCACTTATACCGCGAAGCTGCGCGGCCTCCTGGCAGGCCATTACACCGTTGCGCCTCATTTTGACGGTAAGCCCGTCGGTACCCTGAAAGCCAGCGTGGAATTACAGGCACTGCCGCCCGCGGAGCTCAACTCAGCGTTCAAGGTTATGCCACCGTCCATCGACGCAGATGGCTTCGACTCAACAACCTTGACGTTCATAGCAAGGAATGCCGACAACAAGCCCGTGAGCGGCCTGGCCAACCTACTCGTTTTCAACGTGACCGATGACAGCGGCAAACAGCCTGAACCCGGCAAGATCACCGTGACGGCTATTCAAGAAAAAGGCACGACAGGGGAATACAGCGCCACGCTGCGTGGTACTCAAGCTGGGGACTTTACGCTCACACCTGAAGTCGACGGTGACGTCATGGACTCACTGGCAAAATCAGTGGAGCTGAAGGTCTTACCGCCTGCGGCAGGAAGCTCCCGGCTCGTGCTAAGCAAGACCGATATCCTGGCAGATGGCGTGGACGAGGCGAAAGCATCGTTCATTGTCAAGAACTCGCTTGGGCAGCCAATCAGTGGCATTGTCGGCCAAGTGTCATTTACCGTGACCGACTCAAAGGGCAATCCTGCGTCGGATGTTGAATTGAGCCGTATCGTCGAAGTTGGAAACACAGGGGTGTACGAGGCTACATTGAGCGGCTCGCAACCCGATCTTTACACCATGACGCCCAAGATCGATAACGAACCTTTGGGAGCGGATGCGCGCCTGTCCCTGATGAGTACTCACATCACCGAACTCCACAGTTACTCGTATCCTGGTAAATATTCACACGCTGTCGATAGCGGGTTCCCCACGACGGCTTACGATCGCGTAGGGTTTTCCGCAACACTTGCAAACGGCGCCCATTCCAAAGATTACAACTGGTCATCCAGTGTCAGCTGGTTGACCCATCGCTCCTCCGGCCTTTTTATATTTTCCACTCCGCCTGATGATGCTTCAGGCGAAATCACCATTACGGGAACCCGCAAGGGCAGCCACGTCTCACACAGCTACACCTTCAGGATAAAAAAATGGTTTTATATCGATAACTCATTATCAAGGAATTGGGCTGCCGCGATGAACAGGTGTTCCGCTCTTGGACTTCAGCCAGTGTCCAAGGCCGACGCCACAAAAGGAGAAGGCGTAATAGGAGTCGGTACCCCAGCTTCAGAGTACGGCTTCGTGGGCTATTCTTTTCTGGCCAACTCTACGTGGCTGTCCGACCCCGCTGGCGCAGGCCACTATCTGCGCCTGCTTCTCATGGACGGGGCAACCGAGGTGGCACCTGAAGGCTCAGTCGATGGCAAAGCAATTTGCTACAGAACCTTAAAGTAACAAACGACCGAGCCCGGTTACATTTCGTACAAAACCTAAACAGCACTACGGCCAATGACTGGTACGTCCGCGAAACACAACCCCAAGAACCGCCGCGCCGCCCTCGACGGCGCGGCGGCATGGGGCATCAGTATCGAGAAATGCCGCGCTAATGGCTGCGGTGCAATGCCCAGCCGGTACAAGGCGTTGTCTTCATGGCGAATGGACATCGCCGACACGAAGCCAATGCCCATCCCCGCCCGTACCGCTTCCTTGACCCCCTCCACTCCGGCAATTTCTAACGCCACGCGCATCGGCACACCCTCCCGGGCAAAGGCGCGCTCCACCAACTGCCGTACCCCCGAGCCACTTTCGCGCAGCACCAACGGATACGCCCCCAGCGCTTGAAGCGTCTGCACCTGAACGCCGTCGGCCAGCGGATGGCCGCTCGGAACGATGGCGACGATCTCGTCCTCGCGCCAGGCGGTGACGCTGGTGCCAAGCGGTAGTTCCTGGCCTGGCGGGCCTTCGATCAAGGCGATGTCCAGCTCACCCAGAGCCGCGACGATTTCCGCCGTGTTGCCATGGGTCGTGGTGATCGCGGTATCCGGGTAGCGGGCGTGGAAGTCCGCGATCAGGTAGGGCAACAGGTAACTGGCTGGGGTGGTACTGGCGCCGATGCGCAAGGTGCCGCGCTCCATCGCACGCATGGCGTCGCGCAGGGCCTGGGCCTGGAGAAAGGTCTCGCGCAGGCGTTGGGCGTGGCCTAGCAGTTGCTCGCCGGCGGCCGTCAGGCGCACCCCGCGTCCGGCACGTTGATACAGCGGCTCACCGAACGCTTCCTGCAGCAACTTCAGCTGACCCGACACGGCCGGCTGCGACAAGTGCAGCGCGGCGGCGGCGTGACTGATGTTGCCGTGCTCGGCGACGGTGGCGAAAGTTATCAGTTGTTCAGGGGTCATACGTTCAAAATATCAGCTAAGCGGATACTTGCCATCCTAAATCACGATTTTTTATAAGCTTATAACTGAATTAACGTAGACCTCATCAATACACATCGGAGGTCTTACCATGGCCACGGCCCACCCTACTCCCGCCCTTGCGCCTTCCCACGCGACCCGTGGGCGGCTCAACGGTATTCTGTTCGTCGCCCTGTTCGCCCTCGCCGTCACTCAGGTGGCGGCCCTGCCGGCCATCGCCGGGCTGGGGATCAGCCCGCTGATCGTCGGCATCGTCGCCGGTGCCCTGTATGGCAATGCTCTGCGCTATGGGCTGCCGGAAAGCTGGGCGGCGGGGGTCAACTTCTCGGCGCGCAACCTGCTGCGCCTGGCCGTGGCGTTCTTTGGCCTGCGGGTGAGCTTGCAAGAGATCGCCCAGGTGGGCTGGTCGGGTCTGACAGTCTCGCTGCTGGTGGTGGTCAGCACCCTGCTGGTGGGCCTGTTGGTGGGCATGAAGGTGATGAAGCTTGACCGCGACACGGCGCTGCTGACCGCTGCGGGCAGCGCGATCTGTGGCGCAGCTGCGGTGCTGGCATTCGAATCGGCGCTGCGCTCGCAGCCACACAAGGCGGCCATGGCGGTGGGCAGCGTGGTGCTGTTCGGCACGTTGTCGATGTTCCTTTACCCACTGGCGGTCAGCGCCGGCTGGGTGCAACTCGACAATCTCGGCGTAGGCCTGTTCTTCGGTGGCACCCTGCACGAAGTGGCGCAGGTAGTGGGTGCGGCCAGCAACGTGAGCCCCGAGGCCACCCACATCGCCACCATCGTGAAGATGACCCGTGTGTTGCTGTTGGTGCCGGTGCTGCTGGTGGTGGGCTTGTGGGTCAGCCGCTCGCGCAAGCAAGGCCAGGCCCAGGGCGGCGGGCGTATCGCCGTGCCATGGTTCGCCTTTGGCTTCCTGCTGCTGGTATTGGTCAATTCGTTGCAAGTCCTGCCGGCGGCGGTGGTGAACACCATCAATAGCCTCGACACCTTCGCCCTGACCATGGCCATGACCGCGCTGGGCATGGAAACCCGCGTGAGCCAGATCCGCCAGGCTGGCCCGCGCGCGCTGATCACCGGGGCGATCCTCAACCTGTGGCTGATCGGTGGCGGTCTGGCCATCACCCTGGGAGTACAACGGCTTTTCGGATGAATGGCAGCGGCTGATCCCGGAGCGCCGTGCGCCATCGCAGGCTATGCCGCCGTCCACGATCGTGCAGGGCTGGGGTAACCGCTTGGCAAGCGGCAACGAGGCTTTTTCTGCGCCCCCCTCGTTGCCGTGCGTTTTTGTCGGTATGGTGGTGTCCAAGTAGGAAGTTTCATTGCACAGGAAAGACTTAGATGCCCCAACGCCATGTCATCAACGCATCCGTCAGCCCCAAAGGCAGCCTGGAGACGCTGTCGCAACGTGAAGTCCAGCAACTGAGTGAAGTCGGTACCGGCAGCCTTTACACCCTGTTCCGCCAGTGCGCCCTGGCCATCCTCAACACCGGCGCCCATGTCGACAATGCCAAGACCATCCTCGAGGCCTACAAGGACTTCGAGGTGCGTATCCATCAGCAAGACCGCGGCGTACGCCTGGAGCTGCTCAACGCCCCGGCCGACGCGTTCGTCGATGGCGAGATGATCGCCAGCACCCGCGAAATGCTGTTCAGCGCCCTGCGCGATATCGTCTACACCGAAAGCGAGCTGGCCAGCCAGCGCATCGACCTGGAAAGCTCCCAGGGCATCACCGACTACGTCTTCCACCTGCTGCGCAACGCCCGCACGCTGCGCCCGGGCGTGGAACCGAAGATGGTGGTGTGCTGGGGCGGCCACTCGATCAGCAGCGAGGAATACCAGTACACCAAGAAGGTCGGCCACGAGCTGGGCCTGCGCAAGCTGGACGTATGCACAGGCTGCGGCCCGGGCGTGATGAAAGGCCCGATGAAAGGCGCGACCATCGCCCATGCCAAGCAGCGCATGCACGGCAGCCGTTACCTGGGCCTGACCGAGCCGGGCATCATCGCCGCCGAAGCGCCCAACCCGATCGTCAACGAGCTGGTGATCCTGCCGGACATCGAAAAGCGCCTGGAGGCGTTCGTGCGGGTCGGCCACGGCATCATAATCTTTCCCGGTGGCGCAGGCACGGCCGAAGAGTTCCTGTACCTGCTGGGCATCCTCATGCACCCGGACAACGAAGGCTTGCCCTTCCCCGTCGTGCTCACTGGCCCACGCAGCGCCGAGGCGTACCTGCAGCAGTTGCATGCCTTCGTCGGCGCGACCCTGGGCGAGACGGCCCAGCAGCATTACCAGATCATCATCGACGACCCGGCCGAAGTGGCCCGGCACATGGTCGAGGGGCTCAAGGCCGTCAAGCAGTTCCGCCGCGAGCGCAACGATGCCTTCCACTTCAACTGGCTGCTGAAGATCGAGGAAGGTTTCCAGCGCCCGTTCGACCCCACCCATGAAAACATGGCCAACCTCGAGCTGCGCCGGGACCTGCCGCCCCATGAGCTGGCCGCCAACCTGCGCCGGGCCTTCTCCGGGGTGGTGGCGGGCAACGTCAAGGACAAGGGCATTCGCCTGATCGAAGAGCACGGGCCGTACCAGATCCGTGGCGACAGCGCGGTGCTCGACCCGCTTGGGCGCTTGCTGCAGGCCTTCGTTGATCAGCACCGGATGAAGTTGCCCGGTGGGGCAGCGTATGTGCCTTGCTATCAGGTAGTGACCTAACCCGTCGCGACCGCTGAGCGGCAGAACTCGCTCCCAACAGGTCCGCACGGCCCTTGTGGGAGCGGGTTTACCCGCAAAGCGGACACTACATAGCTCGCGCCAGCGCCACAGCCCCTTGACCTTCTACTCGCAACATCCTGCAGACATTTCCTACAACAAGCAGTGAACCTGCTTCGATAAAAACGGTCTTTCGCTGACGGTCAACTCACCGACCGGTTCATCGGCCCAGTCATCGGGCCTTCTTTTGTCCAGCTCCAGCGAAGATCACCATGCCTGATTCCCGACCAGCCTCCTTTGCCCTTGCCCCCCTGCTCGCAGCCTCCTTGCTTGCCTTGGCTATCCCCGCGCATGCCGAAGAACCGGCCAACGACGCACGCTGGGTCAGCGACAGCCTGAGCACCTATGTGCGCAGCGGCCCCACCAACGGCCACCGTATAGTGGGTTCGGTCAAGGCCGGGCAGAAGGTCACGCTGGTGGGCACCCAAGGGGAATACAGCCAGGTCCGCGGGCAAAACGGCGATCTGGTATGGATCCTGAGCAGCGACCTGCAATCGGTCCCGGGCCAGGCCGAACGCCTTCCGGCACTCGACGCGCAGGTGACGCAGTTGTCCGAACAGCTCAAGACCATCGACGACAGCTGGAAGAATCGCGTCCAGGGCATGCAGGAAACCCTCGACTCGCGCAAGGCGCTGATCGACGAACTGGAAACGCGCAACAAGTCGCTCAACGAACAACTCGACCAGGTGCAGTCGTCGCTGCGTGACACCCAGGCGCGTCTGGGTGACGAGAACAAGCAAGTGATGATGCGCTACATGGTCTACGGCGGCAGCATCGCCGGGGCCGGTCTGCTCGCGGGATTGATCCTGCCGGCATTGACCCGCGGTCGTAAACGCAACGACCGCTGGTTCTGACAACAGCCCTCAGGCGCCGTGCAGACGCGGCGCCCAGTCTTCGACCTGGCGTTGCTCCAGGCGCCGTTGCAGGGTCTTGCGCCAGGATGGCACCAGCGGCAATGCCAGGCATTCGCGTAACAGCTCAGGCTCTAGGTGTTTATCGAACAGCACCGCCGACAGGCGCGCCACCGACCATTCGCCGTGCGGGCGCTCGACCAGTTCCAAGCGCTCGCCCGCCTGCACCACGCCCTCCTCCAGCACCCGGTAATACCAACCGGTGCGCCCACTTTGCTGAACGCGCAAGGCCATCTGCGCCACGTCGAAGCGGTCGTTGAGCTTCCAACAGGGCATCCGCCCCTGGGACACCTCCAGCAGCGCCGACCCCACACGAATCCGGTCGCCCAGGCAGACATCCGCCTCGCGCCAACCGGTGGTGCTGAAGTTCTCGCCGAATGCGCCGGGCTCGGCCAGCAATGGATGCTCGCCAAGCTCTGCCGCCCAGGCTGCATAGTGCTCGCGGGGATAGTGGTGGATGGCCTTTTCCACACCACCGTGGACCCGCAGATCCCCCTGTTCGTCGCCTTCGAGCCCGAGCCGTCCTACGGCCAGTGGCCCTTGGCGGGGGTGCTTGGCAATGGCACTGCGCGAGCCGGGGCGGGTGAAAGGTTGGGCCAAGCCTGTGAGCAGGTTGTCCAGGATGAGGCTGTTCAGAATCATGCCAGAGTCTCGTTGGGTTGCCGGCGCAAAGCTTACCCCAGAGACACGAACGCCATGATCACATTCGCCTACCCAGGCCCATCGCACCGGTGGCGACCAGGCCCGGGTGGTCGGCGCGCTACTTGCCGCGGGCCTTGTTGTAGATGGTTTTGGCGCGGTCGGCTGAAGCCTGGCATTCAGCCATGTTGCCTGCGGCCTGAGCCTCCTTGGCCTGGTTGAGCAGGTTCTGATAGTCCTTGGCCATGCCGCCATGCAGGGCCTGGCCATCGGTCCGGTGGATATCCTCAAGTTCCTTGATCTTGGCGGCGCAGTTGGTTTCCGGGCTGGTTTCGGCGTGAACGGTGAAGCTCAATGCAGAAGCGATCAGCAGCAGTGTCAGGGATTTCATGGTGTGTTCTCCGTGAGAAAAGCCGGACTTCTGACAGGCACGTCGGCGGGCCCGACGCAGCCAAAAGCATAGCCTTGCTCAAAGATTCAGCCACAGTTCATTGACGCAAGCGCTCCAGCGCCTGCAGCACGTACCCGGTTGCCCGCTCCACCTGCCCCTCCCGGCAGGCGATCCCCAGCTGACGCCAAAGGCCAGGGCGCAAGGGCCGACGGGCAATCCGCGGGTTCAGCCGCTCCGCTTCGCCTTCTTGGGGCAGCAGTGTCGCGCCATAGCCTGCCGCCACCAGGCTCTTGATCGCATCGTTGTAGTTCAGCTCGATGCGCGCCTCGGGGTACAGCCCCGCTGCGGCGAACCATTCCGCCGTCACCCGCGACAGTTGGGTGGTGTTGTCGTTGAGTATCAGCGCTCGCTCGGCCAGCCAGGCCGGCGTGACCTTAGCGGGCGGCTGCCAGTCGGCCGGCAGGTAGGCCATGATCGGATCGCGTCGCCAGGGGGTGAGCTTCACCCCTCTGCCCGCTACCTGGGGCAGCGCCACCAGGCCGATGTCCAGCGTGCCCTCACGCAGGCGCGCCAGGGAAGCCTGGGAGGTCAGCACCTGCACCTGCACGTCGATGCCCGGATGCGCCTCACGCAGGTGCGCCAAGGCTTTGGGCAGCAGATGGGCGATGGCCCCGGTGGAGGCCCCCAGGCGCACACGCCCGGTCAGCCCCTGCACCTGTCGACGCACCTCGTCCAGGGCCAGGTCGGCATCGGCCAGCAGGCGACGGGCGCGGCCCAGCAGCGTCTCGCCCACGGTGGTGGGGCGCACCTGGCCTCGGGTGCGGGTGAGCAGCGGCGCCCCCACGCGCGCTTCCAGCTCGGCCACGTGCAGGCTGATGGTGGGCGCAGCCAGGTTGAGCTGACGAGCGGCCTCGGCGAAGGAACCGAGGTCGGCGATGACCACCAGCGTGCGCAGGCGGTCGAGGCTGATTTCGCGCATGGGGGTCCTCTGGGGGCTGGCCTGTTCGCGGGTAAACCCGCTCCCACAGGTACGGCGTGGATCCTGGTTCAGCGGTCGGCCTGGGAGCGGATCTACCCGCAAAAAGACTGACACGGTCATTCATTTTTTCTGAATCCAAGCATCATGATATTCAAATTTTCTTTCGTCCAGCCGCAGGCGAGCATAGGCCATCTCTCTCGCACACGGATCCCGACCATGCACACCCCTCTCGTCTTCATCGACGGCGACCAAGGCACCACCGGCCTGCAGATCCATGCCCGCCTGCAAGGCCGCCAGGACGTGCGCCTGCTGACCGTGCCGCACACCGAGCGCAAAGACCCGCAACGCCGCGCCGAGGCCATCAACGACGCCGACATCGCCCTGCTCTGTCTGCCTGACGACGCAGCCCGTGAAGCGGTGGCGGCCATCCACAACCCGGCAGTACGTGTGATCGACGCCAGTTCCGCCCACCGCACCACGCCCGGCTGGGTCTACGGGCTTCCTGAGCTGGACGCCGAACAAGCCGAGCGCATCGCCCGGGCCAAGCGGGTGAGCAACCCCGGTTGCTACCCGACCGGCGCCATCGCTCTGCTGCGCCCGCTGATCCAGGCTGGGCTGCTGCCGGCGGACTATCCGCTGAGCATCCATGCAATCTCGGGGTATTCCGGGGGTGGCCGGTCGGCGGTGGAACTTCATGAGCAAACTAGCGCCGTCAAGGTGCCTGCCCTTCAACTCTATGGCCTGGAACTGGCCCACAAGCATGTACCGGAGATCGAGCGACACGCCGGGCTCGCTGCACGCCCGGTGTTCCTGCCGGGTTATGGCGACTACCGCCAGGGCATCGCGCTGAGCATCCCCCTGCAACTGCGCCTGCTGGCCGGCGGCATCACCGCTGAACACTTGCAAACCTGCCTTGAGCAGCACTACCACGGTGCACGCCATGTACAGGTGATGCCACTGCATCAGCAGGGTCCGGCCAGCAAACTGGACCCCGAGGCGCTCAACGACACCAACGACCTGCGCCTGGCCCTGTTCGCCAACCCGGCCTACGGCCAAGTGGTGCTCACGGCCGTGTTCGACAACCTCGGCAAAGGCGCCTCGGGCGCCGCCGTGCAGAACCTCGACCTGATGCTCGCCGCCCTGGGTTAGACTGTGCCTCCCGCGCCGCTCGGCGCGGGACGGTTCGACCCTGCTGGAGCTTGCCCGATGTTCATTCTCAGCCACCTCGACGGTGTGCCCCCCGAATCCTTCCAGAATCAGATCCGTCAGTTGGTCATCGACCATGTCGGTGAACTGAGCAGCGTGGCCATCACCCCGGACAACCCGCTGTACCCGCTGTACCAGTACGGCGTCGGCCTGGAGGTGCATCAGTATTTGCAGGCCATGGACGGCACCCGAGGTCTGGCCGTGGAACTGACCCTGGCCTTGGATGCCGAAGCACCGGACCGACTGCTCGGCTTCGCCCTTGCCCTGCCGGCCCAGGATGACGATCAGGCCTGCGTGCTGGCGTTTCTGGCCGTGCACCCAGACCACCGCCGCCAAGGCATCGCCCGAGCGCTGCTGGCCGATGCCCAGTCACGCTATGCCTGTGTCGAGCTCAATGTCTTTGCAGGGCAAGTGCCATGGTTCGAGGCGATGGGTTTGCAGGTGGCCGCCGCCGCCGGGCCGCAGGTGCTGATGAGCAGCACCGGGCACGCCAGTGGCGCACTGGTCGGCCGTCTGGACATCGCCCCGATCTATCGCACCACTGAAGTGCGGCAGATTCACGCCTACCTGCTCAAGCAGCATGGCGACGAGGCCATGCTGGCGGCGGAAAAACAGCGCGACGAACGCCTTGATGCCCTGGCCTTGCAGGCACAGGCCTGTGTGAAGCAGCGCAAGACCGTGCATTGAACGGGACCGCTGGGCGGTCCCGGCGATTTCAGGCGTGTACCCACCGCCGATGCAGCCCACGGGCCAGTGCATCGAGCATGAACCCCAGCGCACCGATCAGCAGCACCATGGCCATCAGCTCCGAATAGGCCAGCCGGTCACGCGTATCGAGGATGAAATAGCCTAGCCCTGCGCTGACCCCAAGCATCTCGCACGGCACCAGCACGATCCACAGGATGCCGATCGCCAGACGCACACCGGTCAGCACATGGCCGATCACCCCAGGGATGATCACCTTGCACAAGGTTTCCCAGCGCGTGGCGCTCAGGCTACGGGACAACTGCAACCAGCGCGGATCGAGCTGGCGCACACCTGCGGCGGTGTTGAGCAGGATCGGCCACAGCGCGGCGAAAGCCAGCAGGAAATAGATCGGCTGGTCGCCCACCCCCATCAACATCACCACCACCGGCATCCACGACAGCGGCGAGATCATTCGCAGGAACTGGAACGCCGGTGTGGTCGCAGCCTCCAGGTGGCGGTAACTGCCCACCAGCAAGCCCAAGGGCACGCCAACCGATAGCGCCAGCAACAGCCCCACCAGGATGCGCTTGAGACTGACCCAGACATGCCCATAGACCTCGCCCTCGCCCAGCAATTGCACCAGGCTGGCCAGCGTGGCCTGGGGCGAAAAACGCGCCGAAAGGCCGTCGGCCTCGCCAAACACCTGCACCCCCGCCCACCACAGCAGCAACAGCCCCAACAGCCCCGCCAGGCCTAAGAGGCCATGCATGACAGACTTGCCCATCAGACGGCGAACTCCTCGTGGCGCTCGAAACTGTCGGGCTGGCCGAACGCCGCCAAACCACCGGCCGCCTCGATGGCTGTACGCACGAAGCGATCATCGACCAGGTCGCGCGCCACCTGGGCCGGGTCCAGCCCGGCCAGGAAGCCACTGTCGCCCTCGATCAGCGTGCCTTTGAGGTGCTTGACCAGCGCTTCGGTGTAGCTGGGGAATGGATACGGCTGGAAGTCGATGCGTTTCTCATCCCATTGCTGATGCGCGATCGCACCGCTGGCGATATAACCGGCGCGGTCCTCTGCGGCCGGCGCCAACACCTTGGCGAGCACCTGCGGGGTATGTGGTGTGTACTTGTTGGGGCCGGCCTTCGACAGCAGCGCGGCTGCCTCGGCCCGATGGTCGCGGGTCCACAGCTGGGCCTTGACGATGGCATTGACCACCTTCTGCGACCACTCGGGGCGGTTGTTCAGGTCGTGCTCGTGCATGAACACCACGCAGCAGGCATGGTTACGCCACACATCGCCGGTAAAGCGCTGCACGCGTCCGACCTTCAGGTCCTCGGCCAGGGCATTGAAGGGCTCGGCGACGATGTAGCCGGCGATACGCTTGCTGGCCAGGGCCGGCGGCATGTCCGACGGCGGCAGCACCAAAAGATTGACCTCGTTGGCCGCCAGCGACGCGTTGGCCGGCTTGGAAACCGGTGTAAGGCCATTGGCTTGCAGCAGTTGCTGCACCACCACGTTATGGATCGAATACCAGAACGGGATCGCCACGGTCTTGCCACCCAGTTGCTTGATGTCGGTGATGTCCGGCGCCACGGTCAGGCCCGAGCCGCCCACGTGGTTCCAGGCCACCACCTTGGCCGGCACTCGGCTGGCGTAGCGAGCCCAGATGGTCATCGGCGAAAGCAGGTGGATCACGTTGACCTGGCCCGAGATGAACGCTTCGATCACTTGGGCCCAGCTACGCAGCAGCACCGGACGCTCGGCCTTGATGCCCTCGGCTTCGAACAGGCCATTGTTGTGCGCCACCAGCAACGGCGTGGCGTCGGTGATCGGCAGATAGCCAATGCGCACCGGGGCGTCCGGTTCGCTGGCGGCACGCGCCTGCAAGCTCGAGAGCAGCGGCAAGGCGCCTGCCGCGGTGAGCATGGCGCTGAGCTTGATGAAGTCGCGACGGGAAGTAGTAGAACAGCAATCATCCATGCACATGGCGAGCCTCCGACGGCAGCGGCAAGGGAGAAGGAACAGGGTCTGGGCAGCGGCTCGCCCGCCGTAGGGTCTTGAGGATCTCGATACGCAACGTGCCCAGCTCCTCGACCCGCTGCGCCCGTGGCTGCGGCAGGTCGACAGCCCATTGCCCGAGGATGTGCGCCGGGTGGTCGCCCAGTAGCAACACGCGATCGGACAACAGCAGGGCTTCGTCGATATCGTGGGTGATCAGCACCGCCGCCGTGCGATGGGTGGCGATCAGCTGCAGCAGCAGTTGCTGCATGTCGGCGCGGGTCACCTCGTCCAACGCGCCGAAGGGCTCATCGAGCAACAGCACCTGGGGCTGACGCGCCAGGCAGCGGGCCAGCGCAGTGCGCTGGGCCATGCCACCGGAGAGCTGCGCGGGGTACTGGCTGCGCGCGTGGTCCAGCCCCACCGCCTCGATGGCATGGTCGATACGGGCGCGTCGCTCGGCTGCATTGAGTTTGGGCTGGCGGGCGAAGTCCAGGCCGAAAGCGACGTTCTTCTCCAGGCTCAGCCAGGGCAGCAGGCTCGGGTCCTGGAACGCCACGGCCAGACGCGGGTGCGGCCCGTGCAACGGCTCGCCGTGCAGGGTCACGCTGCCGCCGCAAGGTTGCTGTAACCCGGCCAGCACGCGCAGCAGGCTGGACTTGCCCACTCCGCTGGGCCCCAGGATGCTGACCACTTCTCCCGGCGCCAGGGCCAGGTCGAAGCGCTCCAGTACAGTCTGCCAGCCGCCATCGCGAGGGTAGCCCAGGCTGATGTCGCGGGCTTGGAGTAACGCCTGGGTCATGCTGCAGCCGCCTGACGCTGCAGCTCGGCACGCAATTGCACCAGGCTCGGGGTGACGATGGGCACGAACGCCGACTCGCGCCAGCGCCGGGCGAAACCTTCGCCATACGCGGTGAGGTAAGCCTTGCCGCCGCTGGCCTGCAGTTCCAACTGCACGGCATCGGCTGCGCTTTCAGCTAGGAGGATGCGCAGTTTGAACAACGCCGCCGGCTGCTGAGTGAAGCGCCCTTCCAGCAAGCCCTGCTTGAGCTCGTCCATGGTATTTTCCAAGCGCTCGGCCAGTACCTGCCGGGCCTCGTCGAGGAACGATCCGCGCCCCTGCAGGTGCCCGCTCACTTCCTCCAGTGCACGCCGCGCAAGGCCGATGGCCATGCCGCACTGCAGTGCCAGAAACGCCGGACGCACTTTAGGCAGGAACTCACGGGCATTGTCATGCAGCAGCCACTCGCGCCCCAGTGCTACCTGATGGAATGCCAGCGCGGCGGTGTTGCTCGACTGCAAGCCCATCAACGCCAGGTCGTCGGAGCGCTCAAGGCCCGCCAGGTTCGAAGGCACTGCCACCACGAACGGAGGGCCGCCGGTGGCGTCTTCGATCGCCGCAGCCACGGCAAAGCCGCTTTTGCGCAGGTTAGTCACCCAATGCAGACGGCCGTCGAGGGCCCAGCCGTTTGCCGCGGGCTGGGCGCAGACTTGCAACGCCTCGATGCCCGACAGGTATTTCATGGCGTTGGATAGGCCGGTGGCACCGGCCAGCTCACCGGCGAGCAGGCTAGGCAGCAGCCGCTCGCGCAGGCCCTGGTTGGGGCTCTGCAGCAGGTACTCGATGAACGAGCGTTGGCCCCAGCAGACAAAGGCCGCGGCCAGGGACCGACTGGCGATGGCGGCGATGGCTTCGACGGCGTCGGTGACCCGCCCGCCCGAGCCGCCCAGGGCGGGCTCGATACCGACCCGCAGCAGCTGCGATTCGGCGATGTGCGCCAGTACCAGGTGCGGATCGCACTGGCCCTGGTCGATGGCTTCGGCATTGGCATCCAGCCATTGTCGAAATGCGCAATCAAGCATGTCCCTACTCCTTTGTTCGAAACGCCGGCCAGGCCGGCACCAGGCGGATCAGGCCGAAGGCTGCCAGCGGTATTGGCCCAGCTCGTCATTGAGCGGCGTCTGGGCGAACACATTAGCAAAGTTGCACAGGGTCGCGAGGCTCACGCCGAGAATCGCTTCCAGGGCGTTGCCTTCGCTGTAGCCGGCCTCGCGCAGAGCGCCGTAGGTAGCCTCACTGACGTTGCCACGGGTGGCGATCACTTCGCGGGTGAACGCGGCCAGGGCTTCGTACCGGGCATTGGGCAGCTCGCCGCGGGCACGCAGGGCGTCGACCACTTCCTGAGGCAGCTTGGCCTTGTTCAGCGCCACAGCGGTGTGACCGGCGACGCAGAAGTCGCAGCCATGCTCGGTCGCGGCGATCAACTGCACCACTTCGCGCTCAGCCAGGGTCAGCTCGGCCTTGCCATTGAGTGCCGAGACAGTCACGTAGGTTTCCAAGGCCGCCGGCGCATTGGCCAGCACGCCCAGCAAGTTGGGGATGAAGCCTGAGTTCTTCAGGGCGTTTTCCAGGAAAGGCCGTGCCGCTTCCGGGGCGCTTTGCAGAGTGTGTAGAGTAATGCGCGATGTCATGGAGTGGTCTCCTTGGGTAGGTGTGCTTATAGTCTGTTGGTTATAAGAATTCCCCTCCATATTCATCAGTCGCCTTTCCTTGCTCCTGAGTCTTTGCATTAGATGATTTCATCCAGCCATCTTGTCGATTGGTTATTAGAGCGCCTGGAGCTCGATGCCAGCCTGTTCCATGTGGGCCGCTACTGTGGCGGCTGGCATGCCAGCACCCAGGGGATGGGCCGAGCCAGTTTCCACCTGGTGGTGCAGGGGCATTGCTGGCTGCATGTCGACGGCCATCCCGAGGCCGTGCGCCTGGAACGTGGCGATGCGGTGTTCCTGCTGCGCGACCTGAGCTACCGGCTTTCCAGCGATGCCGACCCGGCCAGCGCCTGCGCTCAGCCGCGACAGCCCATGCAGCCTCTGGACAGCCAGGCCGAGGAAGGCGTCGGGTTGGTGTGTGGGTTCTTTCACTTTCAATCGGGGCTGTCGACGCTGATCGTCGACGGCCTGGCCGACTGGATCCTGCTGCGCGCCGATGACCCGGCCGGGCATGCCGCGCGGGCGTTGTTCGAGTTGATCCTGGCAGAGTGCCGCCGCTCACCCGCGCCCTCGCAGACGTTGCTCGAGCGCCTGACTCATCTGTTGTTCCTGTACGTGTTGCGCCAGCAGGTGCATGCCGGGGAGACCTTGCACGGGCTGGTCGCCCTCGCCCGCCAGCCAGCCTTCGCCACGCTGCTGGAGCAACTGATCGCCAGCCCAGGCCAGGCATGGACGCTGGAAAGCATGGCCGCCTGCACGGGCCTTTCGCGATCGGCATTCTTCAAACGCTTCAACGATCTGGCCGGCCAATCGCCAGGCCAGGTGCTGCTGGCGCTGCGCATGCGCCATGCCTGTCAATTGCTCAAGGCCGGCAATACCGTGGAGCAAGTCGGGGCCCAGGTGGGGTATCAATCGGTGGCGGCCTTCACCCGGGCGTTCGCCAAGGCCGTGGGCGTGCAACCCGGCGCCTATCGCCGCCAGCACGAAGACCCGCCAGACCACTGACGCCGCGCAGGGCCTGGGCTTGCGCAGGGGGGCTATGCTTGAACTGAGCTCAGCCGGAAATACGCCCCACACCCATGATCCCACCCCGCCTGTTTCCACGCCTTGCCCTGCCCCTGGCCATCGTGGCCCTGGTGGCGGCCTCCGCCCTGCTCGCCTCTCCGTGGATGGGCCAAGGCTTCGAGCTGGCCGACCTTGCCACCGACAGCCAGCACCGCCTGACCCGCAAGCTCGAAGACGGCAGCCTGCTGACCCTAGACGCCAGCTCTTCGGTGGATGTGGAATTCGATGCCCTCCAGCGGCACCTGCAATTGCTCAAGGGCCAGCTATTGATCGAGATCGCCACAGACGATGCGCGCCCCTTTCGGATCAGCACCCCCCAGGGCACCTTGCGCCCCTTGGCGGGGCAATTGATCGTCGAGTGCCTGGGCGATGTCAGCGAGGTCAGTGTGCTGCGAGGCCAGGCCGACCTCGAGGGCGACAGCGGCCATTTGTCATTGCACGAAGGCCAGCACTTGCGCTTGGAGGCCAGCGGCCCCGGCACCCTGGGGAGCGTGGACAGCGGCACCTTGCAGGCGGCCTGGCATCTGCAGCGCCTGCCCGCAGACGGCCAGCCCCTGAGCGAGACCCTGGAGCGCCTGGCCCGTCACCGTCAGGGATTGCTGTGGTTCGACGCCGAGGCGTTACAAGGCCTGCGGGTCTGGCGCGACCTGCCCTTGGACGACAGCGACCAGGCCCTGGCCGAGCTGCGCGCCGAGCTGCCCATCAAAGTAGACACCTACACCCGCTGGCTGACCGTGGTGAGCCGGTCGGACGCGCAAAAATGAAAACGGCCGGGTCCCCGAGGGGAGCCGGCCGCGTCATGCAGCAAGAACGCCTTAGTGGCGGTTGCCGGTACGGATCTGGTGCACCACGCCCATGGCCACCACGATGGCCGCAGCGATACCGGTGGAGATCACCAGGATCTGGTAGTCAGGCATGAACGCCATGGTCACCAGGGCCGCCACGATGAAGGCGATCACCAGGTAGGTCAGCCACGGGAACAGCCACATCTTCAGGCGGATCTCCTTGCCTTCGGCCTGAAGCTTGCGACGCATGCGCAGCTGCGAGAAGGCGATCACCAGGTACACCAGCAGGGCAATCATGCCGGTGGTGTTCATCAGGGTTTCCAGCACGTCCTTCGGACGCAGGGTCTCGCTGAAGTTGATCAGCGCGCAGAAGATCGCCACCACGCACGAGCCCATGATCGCGTACACCGGCACGCCGGTACCGGCGCGGGTGATCTTGAACATCGACGGTGCATCGCCACGCTGGCCCAGGGAGAACAGCATGCGCGAGGCGGTGTAGTGGCCGGAGATCAGGCAGCTGCTCACCGAGGTCAGCACCACGAAGTTCATCAACAGCTCGGCGTACGGCACACCCAGCAGCTCCAGGGTACGACGGTAGGCGCCGTAGCCGGACTCACCCAGGTGCGGGTCGTTCCACGGCACCAGACAGACGATCAGGAAGATCGAACCCACATAGAACAGGCACACACGCCAGACCACCGAGTTGGTCGCCTTGACGATCTGGGTGGACGGATCCTTGGCTTCGGACGCCGCGATGGTCACGATCTCCGCGCCCAGGAAGGCGAACATCACCCCCAGCAGCGCTCCGATCACCGTGGTGATGCCATTGGGCATGAAGCCTTCGGCGGTCAGGTGGCTCATGCCACGCACTTCACCGAACTGCCAGATGTTGAACACCGCCGCGGTGCACACGGTCAGGAAGCAGACGATCGCCACCACCTTGATCAGCGCGAACCAGAACTCGAACTCGCCGTAGTGCTTGACGTTGAAGAAGTTGACCGTGATCAGCACCAAGGTCGTGGCCAGCACGAACACGTTGACACTGACGCCAGGGAACCAGCCATGCAGGATCTTGCCCGCCACGTAGGCTTCCCAGGCCATCAGGATGACCCAGTACCACCAGTACAGCCAGCCGATGGTGAAACCGGCCCAGCGGCCGATGGCGCGGTCGGCGTAGGTAGAGAACGAGCCAGTGTCCGGCGAGGAAGTCGCCATCTCGCCGAGCATGCGCATGATCAGCACCACCAGGATGCCGCCGGCCAGGTAGGCCAGGACCGCAGCAGGTCCGGCGCTGTGGATCACGCTGCCGGAACCGACGAACAAGGCGCCGCCGATGACCCCGGCGATCGACATCATCGTCAGGTGGCGCGACTTGAGCGAGGCACTGAGTTTGCTCTCGTGCGCTCCCTTCGCGGTGGTGGATGTGGATGTTGCGTCCATCAGTTGTGTACCCCGTGCTTCTTTTTATCCAAGGAAAAACTGTGAAACCCCGATGGCTATCGGTCTCACCTAACATCAGTACTTATGCGGGCAGGAAGGTGTGCTCTGGGGCACACGCAGGCCTTCCATGGCGGCCTGCTTACGCGTCCGAAGGCTGGCCCCCGGACGAACTGAAACCTGTGCTGGCCGAGCGGCAACGGCTCGGTGCGACGAAATGAAGGTGCGAGGCAAACCTCGACGGCAAAGCAGCGAATTTGTGATTGTGCATGACGCTGACATGTACGCTGGTGGCGATAACTGACACGTAATGTAAAAATGTCTGCCACCCAGAGCCATGCACAGTGGCACGAAATACGCACTGCACTGTACAGGCCGCCAATGCAATACACCCGCAACACCCTGCAGGCGCTTGGCGATACGCACCCCTGAAGGCACCCGAATGCTGCAACTACACCCCGACTCTTCCACGCCGCTGGTCAACCAGATCATCGATGGATTGCGCGAGCTGATCGACAAGCAGACCCTCAAGCCTGGCGCCAAGGTGCCGTCGATCCGCGCCTTCGCCGCCACCTACTCGGTGAGCACGTTCACCGTGGTCGAAGCCTATGACCGCTTGGTGGCCCAAGGCCTGCTGGTCAGTCGCGGCAACGCGGGGTTCTTCGTCAACCGTGCAGCGAGCGAGTTGCTCGACACCCAGCATCAGGAGGCCGACACCACCCGGCCGACGTTCAACTCCGAGTGGTATCTGCAACAGATCTTCGAAACCCGCCAGTTGCCGTACAAACCCGGCTGCGGCTGGCTACCCAACGACTGGATGTACGAAGACGGCCTGCGTCGTGGCCTGCGCCAGGTGGCCGGCAGCCCCCTGGAACTGTCCGGCTATGGCGACCCCATGGGCCTGCCCGAGCTGCGTGTGCTGACCGCGCAGAACCTGCAACAAGAGCTGTCGATCGTCGCCAATCCTGCACAGTTGATGCTCACCCACGGCGCCAGCCAAGCCTTGGACCTGGCCGTGCGCACCCTGGTACGTCCAGGCGATGTGGTGCTGGTGGACGACCCCAGCTACCCCAACCTGATGAGTATCCTGCGCACCCAGGGCGCAACCCTGCTGGGCGTGCCGCGCACCCCGGCCGGCTACGACCTGGACCACCTGGAGCGCCTGCTCGCCCATCACCGACCCACGGCGTTCTTCACCCAGCCGCACCTGCACAGCCCCACCTGTTCGCGTACACCTCTGCCCCAGTTGCATCGCCTGCTGCAACTGGCCACCCGCCATGGCTTGCGTCTGGTGGAGAACAACCTGTACGCCGACATGATCGCCGAGCCGCAACCTTGCCTTGCCAGCCTCGATCACCTGCAACAGGTGGTGTACGTGGGCAGCTACTCCAAGAGCATCTCGCCTAATGTGCGGGTCGGCTACCTGCTGGCAAACCCTGAACTCATGCAACAGCTGCTGCACCTGAAGATGCGCTCTGGGCTCACCACCTCCCAGGTGATGGAGCGCGTGGTGTATGCAGCCATCATCGACGGCCGCTGGCGCAAGCACCTCAAGCGCCTGCGCCAACGCCTGGCCGAAGCCCACCAGGAAGTTGGCCGGCACCTGCATCGGCTGGGCTTCGAGCTGTTCACCGAGTCCGACGAAGGCATGTACATCTGGACCCGCCATCCCGCCATCCCGGACAGCGCCGCGCTGCTGGACGATGCCTTGGAGCAAGGCATCATGCTCGGGCCCGGCCAGTTGTTCATGGTCGACGCCAAGGCCACCGGCTGGATGCGCTTCAACGTGGCCTTCAGCACCGAGCCGGCCATGTGGGAATTGCTGGAGAAGGTGCTGGTCAAGCATGTGCGCCGGGGCGGGCTGTAGCCCCCGGCCCTGCCACGCGCCGCTAAACTCAAGTCTCTCCCGTTGATCATCGAACCCCACCATGCCCAACCGCCCCTTCAACGACCGCCTCGACTGGAACCTGCTGCGCACCTTCCGGGTGATCGGCCAGGAGCTCTCCATCAGCCGCGCCGCAGCGCGCCTGCACCTGACCCAACCGGCGGTGAGCCAGGCGCTCAAGCGCCTGGAAGAGCAGCTCGGTCGCCCGCTGATCGCCCGCCGCGGACCACGCTTCGTGCTCACCGAGGTGGGCGAGCGCTTGTTCGAGCTGTCGGGCGAAGTGTATGGGCAGGTCGCGCAGATCAGCGGGCTGCTGGAGCAGCCGAGCGCGGAGGTGGTCGGCAAGGTACGCCTGCTGATGATCAGCCGCTTGTGCTGTCAGCGCTTCGATGACTTCCTGGCGCGCTTTCACCAGCAGTACCCGCGGGTGGAGATGGAGATTGAGGTGATGCGCAGCACCGACATCGTCGCCGCGCTGCAGGAAAAGACCGCCACCGCCGGCCTGAGCCTGAGCCGCCACCGCCATGCCCGCCTCGAGCAGCGTCTGCTCCAGCGCCAGCGCTATGCATTTTTCTGCGGCAAGCACCATCGCTTGTTCGGGCAGTTGGAGGGCAACCTCAAGCAGGAGAATTTCGTCAGTTTCAGCAGCGACCAGATCGGCGGCATGCTCTCGCCGTTGACCATCTTCCGTGACCAGCAAGGCTTCACCGGCCGCATCGTCGCCTCCTCGCCCAGCTTCGAGGAAGTGCGCCGGTTGGTGATCGCCGGGTTCGGCATCGGCTGCCTGCCCGAACATGGTGTGCAGGAGGACGTGGCCGCCGGACTGCTGTGGAAACTGCCGCCGCTCGACGGCATCGCCGACGTGGATGTGCACCTGCTATGGAACCGCGACCAGCGCATGAGCAGGGCCGAGCAAGCCTTCATCGAGGGGCTGTGCGAAAGCCTGGCGTAAGCACAAGGACGGCGTAGCCTCCCCTAGAAATTGGCGGACGCCTTCGATGGGCCGCACAACGGCCCCAAACCCTCAGCCCATATCGCCCCCGCCGCCATCGCCACAAGTTGGATCCGATCTGCCAGCTTGTGTATGCTTCCCGGCATAGCCAATCGCCACTACCTGAGCGATCAGCCTACTGCCCGACAAGGATGCCGCGTTGCCCAGCCATACCACCCGCCACACCGTCGCTCGCCAATGGCAGCTGCTCAACCTGCTGCCCCATCGTCACCCCGGCATGAGCGCCACCCAATTACAAGCGGCACTGGCCAGGATCGGCCACAAGACCACCAAGCGCACGGTCGAACGCGACCTCAACGAACTGGCGACCCTGTTCCCATTGCAATGCAATGCCAAAGGCATGCCCTATGGCTGGCACTGGAAGCCGGGCCTGACCCTGGGCGAGGTTCGCCCTCTGCAACCGAACGAGCTGGCCAGCGCACCATCGGTGCAATTGCAGGCCTGGGTCGACGATGCCCTGGCCCTGCGCCTGCAACGACAGCCTTTGGCCGCGGACATGCGCCTGAACGCGCTGCCCGATGGCGGCGCCCAACTCACCGCCACAGTGCAGGACAACGCCACGCTGATGGGCTGGCTGCTGTCCCAGGCTGGCGCGATCCGCGTTCAGGCGCCCGAGGCGCTGCGCAGTGCCATGCTCGAGCTGCTGCGCCAGAGCCTGGACCTGCACGAGGAAAACACCTGAAGCGAAGATCCGGGATTCGATGGAATCTTTGCGTTCACGCAACAGTCGGACTTAACAAGAGGCCAACATTGCCGGGCCCCTTCCCATCCACTGACGCAAGGATTCAACCATGGTCACGATCCTCATCATCATCCTGATCCTGCTGTTGATTGGTGGTTTGCCTGTGTTCCCCCACTCTCGCGCCTGGGGCTACGGCCCTTCCGGCATCATCGGCGTGGTGCTGGTCGTGCTGTTGGTGTTGTTGTTGATCGGCTACATATGAGTGTGTGCCGGTAGCGGCCGATTCGCGGGTAAACCCGCTCCCACACGGCGTGCGCTGGTGCCAGTGGGAGTGGGCTCACCCAAGAAGCGGGCTCGGAACAGCCCTTGTGGAAGCGGGTTTACCCGCGAAGCAGGCGCCGCGAATCAGACAGCCTTGCGAAGACGCGCCAGCTTGCGCCGCTGCCTCAGGCACACAGCACACAACCCCAGCACAGCCACCGCCAGCCCCGCCACCAGCACACTGACCTCGCGGCTATAGCGCCCGACCCAGGCCGGGAACCCCACCAGTTCCCGGTACACCTGCACATCCGCCGCCCCGCCGGCATGGCGAATGCTGATCCCGCCCTGGCGAATCAATGAGTAGTCGGAGTCGAAGTACACCCACACCTTGCACGCCCCTTCCCGCCCGATCGCGTCGATATCGATCGTGCTGGTCGGCGCCTGGAGGATGTTGTCGTTGCCGGCGTCGTCGCGAATCTGTACCAGCCCCTTGGCTGGCAGACGGATGTGCACGTTCTTGAGCGGCGTCTGGCCCTTGTTGCGCAGCTCGATGAGCAGGCCGGTGCGATGGTCCACCAACCCCGCCTCGAAGGGTTTGGCGAACAGTTGCAGGTAAGGCGCCTGGGCCAGGTCGACCAGCTTGTCGACCTGCTGATGGTTCAACGCGCCTTTGCCGATGGCGCTCACCTGGGCGTGCAGGCGCTCGTACTTGAGCAGATCGTTGGTGGTGCTGATGCGTTCGCTGAATTGGCTCGGATAGGTCAGGTAGGCGTAGGTCAGACGCGCCTCAAGACCGCTGTCGTCCTTGAGCGCCACAGACAGCGCAGCAACCGAGGTCGCGACGACCAGCACGCCCACGAGGGCTTTCCCGACTTTTTCCCAGCTCACCTTGGCGGTTCCTTTTGTTGCTGTATTGGCGATACGCAATGGCCGGCAAAGGGTGCCAAGGTTCGGGGACGGGGGCAAGGGCGAGAAACGTGGGGCTGCGGGTGTCCCATCGCTGGCTTCGCCTAATCCCACTGCGGCCTAAGTCGCATTTTGTAGGGCTGGGGAGGCCTGCGATGGGCTGCAGCGCGGCCCCCAGCCGGATCATGTCGCGAGGCGACGAAGTTCGTTGCCTAAATGACACACATTTATTATTTTGTGCCATTATGCCGACACAAAATAATAAATACGTGACATAGAGAGGACGCGCGCCATGCACCACCCTGCTCCGCAAGCCTTCGATCAGCTCGGATTCGTGGTCCAGGACCTGGACCAGAGCATCGACCATTGGCTGCAACTGGGCGTCGGACCTTGGACGGTGTTTCGCGATGTCCAGCTTGAGGGCAGCTATCAAGGCCAGGCCGTGGAGGTTCGCATGAACGTGGGCCTGGCCTATCAGGGCGGCCTGCAGATCGAGCTGATCCACACCACCAGCGACGGCCCCTCCCCTTACCGCGACGCCCGGGGCCTGCACCACATGGCCTGGCTGGTGGACGAGCTGGACAGCGCCGTCGCCAACCTGCGCGAGCGAGGGCTGCAACCGGTATTCGAAGCCGGCAACGCCACCACCCGCGTCTGCTACCTGCAAAACCCCAATGAGCCAGGCGTGCTGTTCGAAGTCATCGAAGGCGCAGGCCTGCGCCAGATGATCGACCACGGCATCGCTCAAGCCCGCGAGTGGAATGGCGAGCAGCCAGTGCGGGTGTTCGCCGGCTGAGCATTCCCCTGCTCCGGTGCGAGCACCGGGGCCCTTTGATAACAACAAAAGGAGCTACACGATGAGTCGATTGGCAGGCAAAGTCGCCCTGATCACCGGTGCCGCACGCGGCCAGGGCGCAGCAGAAGCTCGGCGTTTCGTCGCCGAGGGCGCGAAAGTTGTGATCGCCGATGTACTGGAAGCCGAAGGCCGGGCCTTGGCCGCCGAATTGGGTGATGCCGTGCGCTTCCAACCGCTGGACGTCACCCAGCCCGAGCAGTGGCAGGCGGCGGTCGAGGTGACCCAGGCGCAGTTCGGCAAACTCGATGTGCTGGTCAACAACGCCGCCATCCTGCGCATGGCGCCGCTGGAGCACTGCTCGCTGGAGGACTACCGGCGGGTGATCGAGGTCAACCAGGTTGGCTGCTGGCTAGGCATGAAATCGGTGCTGGCAGCCATGCGCCAGGCCGGCGGCGGCTCGATCGTCAACGTGTCCTCCACCGCCGGCATGGAAGGCGTGGCCTATGGCACGGCCTACTCCTCGAGCAAGTTCGCCGTGCGCGGCATGACCAAGGCAGCCGCCCTGGAGCTGGGCGCCTCGGGGATCCGGGTCAACTCGGTGCACCCGGGCGGCATCGACACAGTCATGTCACGTCCACCGGAAATGGCCGATTTCGACCCGGCGCAGGTCTACAAAGGCCTGCCGATTCCGCGTATCGGCCAGCCCGAGGAAGTGGCCAACCTGGTGTTGTTCCTGGCCAGTGACGAGTCCAGCTATTGCACCGGCTCCGAGTTCATCATCGACGGCGGGATGCTCGCTGGTACTTCCTTTGGCTGAGAGTCCAACCCCTGGGTGCGCGCTGCGCGCCCAGGCACTTACAGTTACCCCGCCCTATGCTGAGCAACTTCACCCGCCTATTTCAGCCCCTTCACCGCCACCTATAGCGTTGCCCTACACCTCCACTTCCAAAAGTTATCAAACTCAACAAAAGTGGATCATTCCCACAGTTCCAGCCGGTTCGTCCCGTACTCTTCGAATACTCCAACGCCTAACGTGTCTGCGGTCTTTCGACTAACAGACCTGTAACTCACAAGACACTTCAAGTTCGACGCCGCATCGCTGGATGGCTTGTTTTTTGTGGGTTCCAGACATTTGCCTGCATCGCCATGGCGGATAACAACGCTGGCTCATCAACCCGATAGAAAGTCAGGGCGAAGTTTCCCCTGCAACTTTCCTTGCCGTTTGTAATTCACGGCGGGTGATGCAGGCGTTCGCCTGTACTCGGCGTTTGGAGAACTTTCGGAACCTCTAATGATTAAACGTGTCCCCTCGCAACTGTCATCTACCACTCGAACATTGACCTGGATGAACATCGCCATCCAGGCCACCTTGCCGTTGACCGTTGCTCTTACCTCCACCCACGCCGGTGCCGACAGTGACCGTCTGGAAGCACTCAGCGCACAGCGCATGCCCTTGCCGGAGCTCAATTCCAACGGTGTGACCCGCGAGACGCTGGACAACCAGGACGAAGAACAGGCCCGCAAGGCCGCCAGCCTGGCCAGCGGCACCGCCAACTTCCTCACCTCGGACGTCAACAAGGCCGACGCCGCCTCGTCCATGGCCCGTGGCATGGCGGCGAGCGAGGCCAGCGGCCAGGCTCAGGCATGGTTGAGCCGCTTCGGCACCGCCCGCGTGCAGATCGACGTCGACGACAAGCTCTCACTGGCCAGCTCCTCCCTCGACCTGCTGCTGCCGGTCCGGGACGAAGAGAAACACCTGCTCTTCACCCAAGGCAGCATCCATCGCACCGACGACCGCAACCAGGCCAACCTGGGTGTGGGCGTGCGTCGTTTCAACGATGGCTACATGCTCGGCGCCAACACCTTCTTCGATCACGACCTCTCGCGCAGCCACTCGCGCCTGGGCGTGGGCGTTGAGTACTGGCGCGACTACCTCAAGCTCAGCGCCAACGGCTACCACCGCCTGAGCAGCTGGCGCACCTCGCCGGACCTGGACGACTACCAAGAGCGTCCAGCCAACGGCTGGGACGTGCGCGCCGAAGGCTGGCTGCCGTCCATGCCGCAATTGGGCGGCAAGCTGACCTACGAGAAATACTACGGCAGCGAAGTCGGCCTGTTCGGCAAGGACAACCGCAAGAAAAACCCGCACGCCATCACCACCGGCGTCACCTACACCCCGATCCCCCTGCTCACCTTCAGCGCCGAGCAACGTCGGGGCAACGCCGGTGCCAGCGATACCCAGTTCGGCATGCAGTTCAACTGGAGCCTGGGCCAGAGCTGGAGCAAGCAGACCGACCCAAGCAAAGTCGCCGCCATGCGCACCCTGGCCGGCAGCCGCTACGACCTGGTCGAGCGCAACAACAACATCGTGCTCGAATACCGCAAGAAAGAAGTCATTCGCCTGAACGTTGCCCGCCAGCTCGCCGGAGCCAGTGGCGAACGCAAGTCCTTGCAAGTGACGGTGCAGAGCAAGTACGGCCTGGAGCGCATCGACTGGAGCGCCGCCACCTTGCTGCAGGCCGGTGGCAAGATCGAGCACCTGGGCGGCAGCGACTATCAACTGACCCTGCCCCAATACCGCACCGGTGCCCAGGCCGTGAACACCTACACCCTGCATGGCGTGGCCGTGGACAAACAAGGCAACCGCTCCAACCGCAGCGAAACACAAGTCACGGTCAACGCGCCGGTGTTCGATGCCGCGCGCAGCACCTTCCTGCCCACCGACAGCGTCGTGCCGACCAAAGATGGCGTCCAGGTGGTGACCTTGACCGTGCGCGACGCCCAGGACGGCCTGATCGATGTGCCGCTGAGCGACCTGAGCATGGCCGTGACCCGTGGCACCGCGAGCACCGGCGCCAAGGTCTCGGACTTCAGCCGTAAATCGGTCGGGGTGTACGAAGTGACCGTCACCGCCGGCACCCTGCCGGAGGCCCTGACCCTCACGCCGTCGGTCCAGAACACCGCCTTGGCTCAAGCCAACATCGCGATCATGGACCGGGTACCCGACGCCGGCACCTCCACTTTCAAGATCGCTCCCGACGAGATCGATACCACCGGCACCGACGTGGCCACTCTCACCCTGACGGCCAACGATGCCGACGGCAATCCGGTCCCGGACATCGCCGATCAACTGACTTTCGCCATCAAGGATGCCGCAGGCACCTCGCCAGGCACCGGCATCACCCTCGGCCCAGTGACCGAAACCACCGCTGGCAGCTATAGCGCACGCCTCTCCGGCACCAAGGCCGGTGTGTGGACCGTCACCCCGCAATTCAAAGGCAGCGCCCTCGGTACCCTCAAAGGCACCGTGACGCTGACTGCCGGCCCCATCGCGGCAGCACGCTCGACCCTCACCGCCGCGCCAAACAAAATCATCGCCGGCGGCGGCGCCATCTCGGTCCTGACGCTGACCGCCAAGGACGCCGAAGACAACCCGATCTCCGACATCGCCAGCAAACTGTCTTTCAGCGTGAAGAATGACAGCGGCGCGGATGCAGGCTCCGACGTCACCGTCACCGCCTTGACCGAATCCGCGCCAGGCGTCTACAAGGCGAACCTGAGCGGGACCAAAGCCGATACCTGGACAGTAACGCCGCTCTTTGAAAGTGCCGCCCTGGACCTCGAAGAGAAGGTAATCGTGGAGCCGGGCGCAGTGGACGTCGGCAAATCGGTTTTCACTGCCAACCCACTCTCCGTCGTGGTAGGGACTGGCGAATCCGACCTTAAACTGGAGGCCAAAGATGCCCAGGGCAATCCTGTTTCCGGCATCGCGGCAAACCTGAGCTTCGATGTGCGCGACAGCTTCGGCACACCGGCGGGTTCCGAAGTGACCATCACCCGTCTGCAGGAAACCACCCCAGGCATTTACACCGCCAAGCTCAGCGGCACCAAGGCCGAAGTCTGGACCGTGACCCCACAGCTCGAAGGCAGCGCCTTGAGCGGCTTGGCCACCGACGTGACCTTGGTTGCCGGTACCTTGGACACTTCCCTGTCCAAATTCACCGCCGCACCAAACCCTATCGTTGCCAACGGCGGCGACAGCTCGCAGCTCACTCTCAGCGCCAAGGACGCCAAGAACAACCCGATCTCTGGCCTGGCAACCAAGCTCACCTTCACCGTGAAGAACGACCATGGCCAGGAGGCCGGCACAGCCGTCACCATCGAGAACCTGAGCGAGTCCGCGCCAGGCACCTATACCGCGACCCTCAAAGGCAGCAAGGCCGACACTTGGACCGTGGCGCTCATCCTCGACGGCGCCGCCACCGGCATGAGCGAGAAAGTGATGCTGATCGCTGGCGTGGTGGACGCAGGCACCTCGACGATCGCCGCCGCCCCGGACACCATCACAGCGAATGGTTCCACCCCGTCCGAACTGACCTTCACTGCCAAGGACGCCAAAGGCAACCCGGTCACCGGTATCGTTGGCGACCTTGCCTTCAACGTAACTGACAGCGCTGGCGGTGCGGCGGGTAGCGACGTGACCGTGGAACCCCTCAAGGAAACCACCCCGGGTACGTACACCGCGACGCTCAAAGGGAGCAAGGCCGATGTCTGGACCGTCACCCCACAGCTCAAGGGCAGCGCCATCGGTAGCCTCGCAGCCAAGGTGACCCTGACGCCCGATGCACCGGACGCCAGCCGGTCGAGCTTTGCCGCCGCACCGACCCCCATCGAAGCCAGCGGCAGCGCTTACTCGGTTCTGACATTCACCGCCATGG
Organism: Pseudomonas guariconensis; assembly: GCF_900102675.1. Classification (GTDB taxonomy): domain Bacteria; phylum Pseudomonadota; class Gammaproteobacteria; order Pseudomonadales; family Pseudomonadaceae; genus Aquipseudomonas; species Aquipseudomonas guariconensis. The sequence continues at coordinate 201,436 of NZ_FMYX01000009.1, read as the reverse complement.
ACGCCAAGGACAACCCGGTCACCAAGAGCGCCGACAAAGTGACCTTCAGCGTGAAGGACAGCAGCGGCGGCGATGCTGGCTCTGATATCACTGTCACCGAGGTGAAAGAAACCTCACCGGGCGTGTACGAAGCGAAGCTGAGCGGGACCAAGGTCGATACCTGGACCGTAAGGCCAGTGTTCGAGGGTGCCGCTGTCGGCAGCCTGAGCGAAACCGTGACCCTGACGCCGGGCGCAGTGGACGACGGTACGTCCGACTTCACCGCAAACCCAATTTCCATCATCGTGGGCACAGGGGAGTCCGGTCTGACGCTGACGGCCAAGGACGCCCACGGCAACCTTATACCCGGCATCGTAGGAGACCTGGAATTCGAAGTGATCGATAGCAAAGGCGTGGCGGCTGGCGCTGACGTGACTATCAAGGATCTGCAGGAAACTACCCCGGGAATCTACACCGCCAAGCTTAGCGGCACTCGGGTCGAGATCTGGAGCGTGACGCCGATGCACAAAAAAATGCGATTGGGCAGTTTGACCAAAACAGTCGAACTGAAAGCATCCGCGCCTATATCTACGTTTACCGCGAATCCCACGAGAATAACCCTACTGAACCCGGTTTCCACGTTGACACTGGAAGCAAAAGATGCGGACGGCATGCCCATGACCGGGATTGCAAGCCGGCTAAAATTCGTCGTCAAAAGTGACTCTAATGGCAATCCGTTGGAACCTGGAGATGTACACATCAGCGACGTGAAAGAAACTGCCACGGCGGGCACGTACACGGCAACTTTTATCACCATCCTGGAGGATGACCACAAAATAATTCCCACGCTTGATGGCGCCGACATGGGTACACTGCAACAGATTGTCACACTTCCACCCTCGGGCTATGTCCCTGGGGTGTTAGCCGCGAATAGTAAAGGTGTTATGGCTTATCTCGAGCCAGAGCGTCTATTTAAAGGCGCAGAATTCCATTTCGTTTACGACAATAAATTCCACAGCGAGATAAAAGGCTACAACGCATCCACGAAGGTTTCCTGGCTATCGAAAACATCCACAAACGATACGTCATTCAAAGTAACCGACATACCAGACTACAACTACGAAATGGCCACCATAGAATTCAAACTCCCACGGGGCACCTATAAATTCCATCACACTATTCGACCTCAAATGTATTACATACCGTCTAAAGAAAAACTCCCTTTCGACAAAGCCGAAGCCGCGTGTAAAAGTCAAGGTTACCTTCTTACCGGCGAGATAAAGCACGTGTCGAACAAGTGGGGTATTCTTTCAAGCTTTAGCGGCTCCGATTTTAAGCCTGACCTATATTGGCAGTATGATGGATCGAGACCAAACCCTGCACCTGCCTTATTCAATGTAGCCACAGGACAAGACCATCCCGGCCCGATCGACCCAAATTCCGAGCATTATTATGTGTGCAGCCATTAATTAAAAATGCAAATTTGCCGCACCACCCCCAGATACTCTTATCTATTGGTATGTTACGCGACTGCATTTGCGTAAAATTATAGTGCGGCTCTTTTGTTCAAAACTATCCTATAGAACAAGCCCCGTTTTTACCGGGGCTTTTTTATTTTATTCACAAGCGATCTAGCGTATGACATCGCTCCCCCACTCAATCGGCACCCGCCGCGCCAGGTGATCGGCCGCGATGAAACCAAACGTCATCGCCGGCCCGATCGTCGACCCTGGCCCTGGGTAGGTCTTGCCCATCAACGCCGCGCTGGTATTGCCGATGGCATACAACCCTTCGATCACCGCCCCGTCCGCGCGCAACACGCGGGCGTCGGCGTCGGTGCGCAGGCCGCCTTTGGTGCCCAGCTCGCCGGCATCGATGCGCAGGGCATAGAACGGCCCCCGCTCCACCGGTCCCAGGCACGGGTTGGGCCGGCAGTTGCTGTCGCCGTAATAGCGGTCGAACAGGCTGTCGCCCTTGCCGAACTGGGTGTCCACACCTTGGGCTGCCATCTGGTTGAAGCGCTGCACGCTCTGCCCCAGCCCCGCCGCGCTCACGCCGATCTTGCCCGCCAACGCCGCCAGGCTGTCGGCGCGGTAGATGACGTTGTCCAGCCAACCCTCGGGGATCTTGCTGTCCGGCTGCACCGAGCCAGGCAGCAACACGCCACAGGGGTAGCGCTTGCGGTATTCGGCATCGAAGATCAGCCAGGCCGGCACGTTGGCGCCGGTGCGCGCCTGGTCGGCGTACATGGCGTAGATGATGTCCGGGTACGGCGCGGCCTCGTTGACGAAGCGCTCGCCCCGGCCATTGACCAGGATGCACCGCGGAAACGCCCGCTCGACGAACAGCGCCCGTTGCTTCTCCTCGCCCGGCACCCGCACGGTGGGTGCGCCCCATACATGGTCCATCAGCGCCACGTCCGCGCCCTGCGCAAGGCCTGCGCGGATGCCGTCGCCCGTGTTGATCGGCGGCGCGGCGGTCCACTCGGCGCGTGTCGGGCTGGGCAGGTACTGCTCACGCATCGGTTGGTCGGCTTCAAAGCCGCCGCACCCGAGGACCACACCAAACGCCGCGCGCACGTTCAACGGCTGGCCCTGACGCTCGACCACCAACCCCGTCACCTTGCCCCCGTGGCTCAACAGCCTGCGCATCGGTGCTTGCAGCCACAACTCGATCTGCCGCGCCTGCATCGCCACGCGCAGGCTGGCGACCAGGGCGTTGCCCAGGGTCAAGCGCCGATCACGCCGCGTGCGCCGGCGCCAGGCAAAGTCGGCCATGTATTTGAGGCCCAGGCGCGCGGTGAGCCACAGCCAGCCGGGCTCCTTGGCCAGAATGGTGTGGGCCTCGACCTGAGTCATGGCGATGCGCCCGGCGATCAAGGTCGCAGGCGACGGCGCGCGCAGACGCTGGAATTCATCCCCCAGGCGCGCCGCATCGAAGCTCGCCGGCTCCATGGTGCGGTAGCCGGGCTTGCCGCCCTCGCGTTCGGGGTAGTAGTCCGGGTAGCGCTTCACGGCGCGAAAGTACGTCTGCGCCTGGGCGGCCAGGTAGCCGACCATGCGCGGGCCATGCTCCAGATAAGCCTCGATGCGCGCTGGGTCGTAGTCCTCGCCGACCGTGGCACGCAGGTAGGCCCGGGCCTCTTCCCGCGAATCGTTGCCACCGAGCCCTTCGATCTGGTCGTTACAGGGGATCCAGATCCCGCCCCCGGAGATGGCGGTGGTGCCGCCGTACTCGGCGGCCTTCTCCACCATCAATACCGACAGCCCCTGGTCGTGGGCCCGTAGCGCCGCAGTCATGGCCCCAGCGCCTGAACCGACCACGACCACGTCGTAGACGGCGTCCCAGTGCACAGCCTGCTGATTGTTGTTCATCGATGCACCTCCCCGCTGGCGGCCGCTGGCCGCGATTCCATGGAGATCGCACTATGTCACATATTTTTATTTGTGAGCCATTGCGATGACACAAAAACTTGCAGCCGTGCCATTAAGTGCGACAATCGCCGCCACTTCCAATGATCACAGAAGGTTCCGCCATGACCCGACAACTGCGCTGGGGCGATGCCAGCCGTATGGACAGTGCCGAGCAAGGGCGCCAGCAGATCCTCGAATGCGCCCTGGCGGCGATGAGCGAGATGGGCCCGGAGGGGTTTGCCATCGACGACGTGGCGCGCCGGGCGAATATTTCCCGACGCACGCTCTACCGCTACTTCGCCACCAAGCAGGCACTGGTACAGGCGGTGATCAGCAGCGAGAACGCCGGATTCTTCAGTGCCATGCAGGAGCAGTTGGTCAGCTTCGAGGACGACTTCGAGCGCTACCTGGAGGAATGCCTGTGCTTTGCCGTGCGCTACCGCGACCAGCACCGGGGTGGGTTTCACCAGGGCTACCTGGCCAAGGCGGCCAGCCCCGAGGTGTTCGCCTACATCCTTGAGGACATCGCGCCGTTGTGGCAGCAAGTGCTGGCAGGCCCCTTCGAGCGGCACGTGCAGCGCCACGGCGCCAGCGTCAGCCTGGACGACAGCATCGCCCTGATCAGCCGGCTATGCCTGGCCTACTGCCTGGTGCCCGAGGCGCCCGAGCAGATCCGCAAGCAACTGCGCCTGCTGCACCACATCGGTACCTGAGCCCGTCAGGGCAACAGGCGCATGGAACTGGGTACCGGCATGTAGCACGGCTGGTAATTGGGCTGGCAGTAGTAGGCCATGCTCAGCGGCATGGGCAAGGGGCGTGTGACCGCGGCCACATAGGCGGCGGCGAAGGCACACACGATCAGGGTCAGGCAAAATCTTGTTGTTGTTTTCATGGCCATGCCTCTATGCGCGAGGGAGACGTTGTGAAGCCAGACTAGAAGCGACGTTCTCGGCCCGCCTCGTCCAAACGGACGAGGCGGATCAATTTCACGACAGCGCCCGACGGATGTCCGCCGCAGCCCCCTGCAACGCTCGGGCGGCCGCCTCGACGAACGGCGCCAGGCTGACGAAGCCATGCACCATGCCGTCGCAGCGCTGCAAACGCACCGCCACCCCGGCCGCCTGCAGGCGCTCGGCGAAGGCCTCGCCCTCATCGCGCAGCGGGTCGTACTCGGCAGTCAGCAGCGTGGTGGCCGGCAGGCCCTGCAAATCGTCATCGCGCAGCGGCGAGGCCAAGGGGTCGGCGCCCTGCTCCGGGCGCTTCAGGTACTGCGCCCAGAACCACCCCATCATTGCCCGCGACAACAGGTAGCCCTCGGCGAAGTCGCGATAGGACGCGCTGTCGCACGCCGCGTCCGTCACCGGGTAGAACAGGCATTGGTGACGGATCGCCGGGCCCTGGCGCTCCCGGGCCAGCCGGCTCACGGCAATGGCCAGGTTGCCGCCGGCGCTGTCCCCGGCCACCGCCAGGCGGCGGGCGTCCACCCCCAGCGCATCGGCCTGCTCGACCAACCAGCACGTGGCGGCGTAGCAGTCCTCAGGCGCCGCCGGGAAGCGCGCCTCCGGCGCCAGGCGATAGCCCACCGACACCACCACCGCGCGGGTCTCAAGGGCCAGGGCGCGGCACAGGTTGTCGTGAGTGTCGAGGTTGCCGATGACAAAGCCGCCGCCATGGAAGAACACCAGCAGCGGCAAGTCCTCGCGGGCCACCGGGCGGTACAGGCGCGCCGGCAGCAGGCCCGCCGCCCCGGCCACTTGGAGGTCGCGCACTTCGGCCATGTCCGCCCCCGGCAGCGGCGGCATCAGGTTGTCGGCGTGCAGGCGGTATTGCACGGCATCGAGGGTGGCGTAGTCCGGTTCGCCCTGGGCGGTGAAACCCTGGAGCACGGCGGCCAGCTGGTTATCGAGGGGCATGGCGCTCTCCTTGAACGTTGCGAGGTAGGCATGCACGCCAGTAGATCGGCACCGTCGATGGCGGCCATCGTCCGTTCAGACGATGACCGATGCGTCACGCGCGGCAGAATCACTCGGGTGCATCAGTACCGCCAACCGAGCTGCCAGTGACCAAGGTGGCGTGGTACGGCCGGCGGCCCCAACAAAGACCGGAGAACAACAACATGAGCACGCTGCACCGTATCGAAGCCAAACTGCTGGAGGACCGCTACGCGCGCGGCTGGCATTGCCTGGGCCTGGCGGCGCAATACCGTGATGGCAAGGCGCACCGCCTGGATGTCTTCGGCACCCGCTTGGTGGCCTTCCAGGGCGAGGACGGCCAGCTCAACATTCTCGATGGCTATTGCCCACACATGGGCGCTGACCTGAGCACCGGCTGCATCGAAGGCAACGCCATCCGCTGCCCCTTCCACAGCTGGCGCTGGAACGCCGACGGCGTGTGCGACGACATCCCCTACGCCAAGCGCATTCCTCCACGGGCGAAGATCAAGCGCTGGCCGATCATGGAGCAGAACCATCTGCTGTTCGTGTGGAACGATCCCGAAGGCAACCCGCCGATCGCCGAGCAGGCCATCCCACGCATCGACGCCTGTTTCGACGACGCCTGGGCCCACTGGGAAATCGCCGATCTGAAGATCGACACCAACTGCCGCGAACTGATCGACAACGTCGCCGACATGGCGCACTTCGGCAGCGTGCATGGCGCACCGGTCGATGAATTCAGCAACGTTTTCGAGGGCCACACCGCCGCCCAGATCATGCGGGCGCGCAGCGAGCGGTTGTCCGGTGACAGCGAGCTGACCACCGTGGCCACCTACTATGGCCCGGCCTACCAGATCACGGAAATGACCGGTGCCATGGGCGGGCAGCCGATCCACTCGATCCTGCTCAATTGCCACGTACCGATCGACCTGAACAGTTTCACCCTGCGCTATGGCGTGCTGGTCAAGAAAATCCCAGGACTGTCCGAGGAGGAAAACCAGGCCATCGCCAAGGCCTACGTCAAGCAGGCCCAGGAAGCCTTCTACGAGGATGTGGCCATCTGGCACACCAAGACCCGCGTCGACAACCCACTGCTGTGCGACGGCGACGGCCCGGTGTACCAGTTGCGTCGCTGGTACGAGCAGTTTTACACCGACGTCGCCTTGCTGGCCGATGAGACCCGCGACTGCAAGCAATTCGTCGTGCGCAGCCGCGAGCGCGCTTGACCGTTACACCGCCTGGCACAACCTGGCAACCGCCCGAACGGGCGGCTGTCGGGCCCCCGCAACAGGACATTGCGCGCGGACAAGGGCTGCCTATATGCTCGCGGCGCCAATGCTAATAATAAGAAGCGGTAACCACCGATGCAGACTCTCAGTTTCGAAGACTTCAGCGAGCTGGTCGGCCAGCTCTACGAGGGCCCGCTGGAATCCATCCCCTGGGTCACCTTTCTCAATCAGCTCAACAGCCTGCTGCACAGCAAGTACGTCACCTTCATCCTGCGCCCGCCCAGCACCCAGGTCGATGGGTTGATGGTCAGCACCACCGGCAGCTCCAGCGACGCCACCGCGTCCTACAACAAACACTTCTTCGCCTTGGACCCGTTCGTCGGGCTGCCCAACCGGGAAGTGGTGGCCCTGGCCGACTTCATGCCCGAGGCCGAGCTCAAGCAGTCGGAGTTCTTCCGCAATTTCCTGGAGCCGGTGGATGTGTTTCACATCCTGGGGGTGGACATCAACACCAACGACGGCGCCCAGTGCCGCCTGCGTATCAGCCGCGGGCGTGACGATGCGCCCTTCGTCGAATCGGAAAAACACCTGCTGGCGCGGTTCATCCCGCACCTGGAACGTTCGATCAAGCTGCACATGCAGCTCAACCGCATCGAGACTGAACGCAACCTGTATGCCGGCGCCGTGGACCAGATGGCCGTGGGCACGATCATCCTCGACGACACCGGCAAGGTGCTGCAGACCAACCAGGTGGCCGAGCGCCTGCTGCAGGAAAAGGACGGCATCAAGCAGGTCAATGATGGGTTGCAGGTCGGCAGCGCCCGGGATACCCAGGAGTTTCGTCGCCTGGTGCGCCAGGCCATGCTCTCGCAGAAGGGCAACCTGGCGTCGGTGGTCGAGGCCATGCGCGTCAAGCGCCCCTCCGGGCGTGCCGACCTGGGCATCATCGTGCGTTCAGTACCGCTGTCGGCCTGGAGCGAGGGCAAACAATGCCCGACCGTGGTCATTTTCATCAGCGACCCGGAGCAGCAATCCTCGGCGCCCCAGGAGATCGTCCGCGCCCTGTTCGACTTCACCCCGGCCGAAACCCAGTTGGCGATGCTGCTGGCCAACGGCCTGACCCTCGACGAAGCCTCCGAGGAACTGGGCATCAGCCGCAATACCTCGCGTGCGCACCTGCGCTCGACCTTCTCCAAGACCGGCGTCACACGCCAGACCATGCTCGTGCGGTTGATCCTGCGCAGCGTCGCCACCTTGGGCTGAAGCCCCGCCCTACCCCCCTGCCTGGCCATCGTCCGCTCGGACGATGGCAGGTGCCGGCTGGCAGCGCACAGTAGCCCCTGTCGCTTTCCGTCGCCAGAGGCCCCGCCATGCGCCAGAGCCCAACCATCCTCAAGACCGAGCTGCTGGCCCAGAGCAGCCACTTCCAGATCGAAGCCCTGCACCTGCGCTTTAGCAATGGCCAGCATCGCGTCTACGAGCGCCTGCGTGGTACCGGCTACCGCTCGGTGCTGCTGGTGGCCATGCCGGATCCGCAGCATGTGCTGATGGTGCGCGAGTATGCGGTGGGGGTCGAAGGCACCATTCTCGGTTTGCCCAAGGGCGGTGCCGATACCGGTGAGGGCTATTTGGAGGCGGCGCAGCGTGAGTTGGGTGAGGAAGTCGGCCTGCGGGCCGGTCGGCTGACCGAGCTGGGTGAGCTGACCTTGGCGCCGGGGCATCTGTGTCACCGTTGTCGGGTGGTGCTGGCTGAGCAGCTGAGTCCTTGCAGCAATGACGGTGGGGATGAGCCGGAGCCTTTGGAGTGTTTGGCGGTGGATTTGGCGGACGTTCCTAAGCTGGTGGCCACGGGTGAGCTGCATGAGGCTCGGGCTATTGCAGCGTTGTTCATGGCGATGGGGGTCCTGGCTGAGCGGGGCTGAACTCAAGTAGGGCATGGGCTTGGGCTTGAGCTTTCAGATTGGGTGAATATCCGGTGTTGGCGGTGGCGCCACCGGCGCTTTTCGCCTTTACGGCGACCTACTTTTGCTCTTGGGCAAAAGTAGGCAAAAACCGCTGGCTCCCACATCCGGCCCGGCGCTTCGCACCGGGTCCCCTCGCTGCGGTGTCTTACGGGGCTTCGCGGCCTCCGGCTGGCTACGCCAGCCTCCATCTCGCGACTTCGGCTACGCCGAAGGGCGCTGCGCACCTGCCCCTCCAGACACCTCCTCTCGGCCTTCTGAGGTCGCGATCGGTGGTGGCTGAACCGTCGCGCATCAAAAGCAACGGCAAGGGCAAGGGCAAGGGCAAGGGCAAGGGCAACCGCAACGGCAACGGCAACGGCAACGGCAACGGCAACGGCAACGGCAAACAAGCTGATTATTTGTTCTGGTCTGCGCTGTGGGAGCGGTGGTTCGGCGCTCAGGCGCCGACCTGACGGTCGGCGCAAATGCTTGGGGGTGCTGGCGCAGTTGCGATGGGCTGCAAAGCAGCCCTTTGGGGTTTCAGGTTGGCAGGAGGTTGCGGGCGCGGGAGAGGGTCAGGGCGAGGTCTTCGATCATGTCTTCTTGTCCTCCCACGGTGCCGCGGCGGCCTAGCTCTACCAGCAGGTCGCGGGCGGGGATGCCGTACTTGAGCTCGGCGCGCTTGGCAAACAGTAGGAAGGAGCTGTACACACCGGCGTAACCGAGTGTCAGGGCGTCGCGGTCCAGGCGGATGGGCTGGTCCATCATCGGCACCACGAGGTCTTCGGCCACGTCCATGATGCGGTACAGGTCCACGCCGCTGTTCACGCCCATGCGCTCGAGTACGGCGACGAACACTTCCAGCGGGGTGTTGCCGGCACCGGCACCCAGGCCGGCCACGGAGCCGTCGATACGCACCGCGCCGGCTTCGATCGCGGCCAGGGAGTTGGCAATCGCCATGCCCAGGTTGTGGTGGCCGTGGAAGCCCACCTCGGTTTTCGCCTCCAGCCCTTGGCGCAATACGCCGATCTTCTCGCTGACTTCGTCGGGCAGCATGTAGCCGGCCGAGTCGGTGCAGTAGATGCAGTTGGCGCCGTAGCTTTGCATCAGGCGCGCTTGCTCCAGCAGCTTCTCGGCGCTGACCATGTGCGCCATCATCAAGAAGCCCACGGTGTCCAGGCCCATCTTCGCCGCCATGCCGATGTGCTGCCCGGAGACGTCCGCCTCGGTGCAGTGGGTGGCCACGCGGATGGTCGAGACGCCGTGCTCATGGGCCATCTTCAGATGATCCAGAGTGCCGATGCCTGGCAGCAGCAAGGCCGAGACCTTGGCCTGCTTGAGCTTGGGGATCACCGCGCTGAAGTACTCCTCATCGCTGTGCGCCGGGAAGCCATAGTTCAACGAGGCCCCACCCAGGCCATCGCCGTGGGTGATTTCGATCAGCGGCACGCCGGCGGCGTCCAGGCCGGTGGCCACATCGACCATCTGCTTGAGGCTGATCTGGTGGCGCTTGGCATGCATGCCGTCACGCAGGCTCATGTCGTGCAACAGCACGTTCTTACCTTGAAGGTTCATCACCACCTCTCCTCAGCGGGCTGGCAATTGCAGGGTGCCCTTGTGGGCTTCTTCGGCGAACATCTCGGCGGTGCGCAGGCCGGCGGCGGTCATGATGTCCAGGTTGCCGGCCGACTTGGGCAGAAAGTCCCCCAAGCCTTGCACCTCGATGAAGATCGATACCTTGTTGCCGTCGAACACCGGGCCGTTGACTAGCTTGTAGCCGGGCACGTAACGCTGGACCTCTTCGACCATGCTCAGCACCGACGCGCGGATGGCGTCCTGGTCGGGGGTGTCGTCGGTCAGGCAATGGATGGTGTCGCGCATCATCAGCGGCGGCTCGGCCGGGTTGATGACGATGATCGCCTTGCCGCGACGGGCGCCACCGATACTTTCCACCGCGCCTGCGGTGGTGCGGGTGAACTCGTCGATGTTTTGGCGGGTACCGGGGCCCACGGAGCTGGACGACACGGTGGCGACGATCTCGCCATAGGCCACTGGCTGCACCCGCGACACTGCCGCCACCATCGGGATGGTCGCCTGGCCGCCGCAGGTGACCATGTTGACGTTCATCGCGAGCTTGGCCGCGTGCTCCTTGAGGTTGACCGGCGGCACGCAGAACGGGCCGATGGCCGCCGGGGTCAGGTCGACCATGATCACGCCCAGCTCGTTGAGCTTGCGGCTGTTGTGCGCATGCACGTAGGCCGAGGTGGCGTCGAAGGCGATGCGGATGTCATCGTCCAGCACATGGGGCAGCAGGCCGTCGAGGCCGTCGGCGGTGGTCTTCACCCCCATCGCCCGGGCACGCTTGAGGCCTTCGGACTCCGGGTCCACGCCCACCATCCACACCGGCTCGATCCACTGCGAGCGGCACATTTTCATCAGCAGGTCGGTGCCGATGTTTCCCGGGCCGATAATGGCCGCTTTTAGTTTCTGGCTCATGGGCCTTGCTCCTCGATCAGGCTCGGAAGGACACCTGGGCACTGCCCAGGCCGTCGATGGTCAGGGAAAAGCGGTCGCCTGCCCGCACCGGCTCCAGCGGCACCAGCGAGCCGGAGAGGATCACCTCGCCCGCCTTGAAGGGGATGCCGAAGGCGCCGAGGGTGTTGGCCAGCCAGGCGACCGCGGTCAACGGGTTGCCCTGCACCGCCGAGCCCAGGCCCTCGCTCAGCAGCTCGCCGTTCTTGAACACGCGCATGTGCAGCGCCGGCAGGTCGAGTTCGCGCGGGTCGACGCGTTCCTGGCCGAGCACGAACACGCCGCACGAGGCGTTGTCGGCCACGGTGTCCTGAATGCGGATGCGCCAGTCATGGATGCGTGAGTCGACGATCTCGAAGCACGGCGTAACGTAATCGGTGGCCGCCAGCACATCGGCCTCGGTCACTCCCGGGCCGATCAGGTCGTGCTTGAGCACGAAGGCGATCTCGCCCTCGGCGCGCGGCTGGATCAGGCGGTTCCCGGCGAGCGAGATGTCGGCGCCATTGTCGAAGGCCATACCCCGGGTGATGAAGCCGAAGTCCGGCTGGTGCACATCGAGCATGCGCTGCACGGCAGCCGAGGTGACGCCGATTTTCTTGCCGACGATGCGATCGCCCGCCGCCACCCGGCGTTCGATGCAGTGCAGGGAAATATGGTAGGCGTCTTCGATGCTGATCTGGGGCCAGCGCTCGGTCAGCGGGGCCAGGGTCTGGCCGTCGCACAGGGCCTGGTAGAGTTCGTCGCCGTGCTGGCGGCGCAGTTCGAGGCTCATGCTCGGCCCTCCGCGAGGAACGCCAGGCATTCGCGGTTGAACAGCTCACGGTGCTCGACCATCACCCAATGGCCACACTCGCTCAGTAGCACGAAGCGGATGCGCTGGCAGGCCTGCATCAGGGTGTTGGCCCCGGACACCGGACAGAACTTGTCGTTCATGCCCCAGAAGCCGAGGATCGGGCAAGCCAGCTGCGACAGCTGTTCGGCCATGTTCGGCACCTCCATGGTCGAGAGCACGCACGGGGGCTGCTCAGCGACCACCGCGACGCGCTCGGCGACGGTGTCATCGTCGATCAGCGAGGGGTCGAACAGTTGCAAGCCCAGCAGGCGCCTCATGCCGGAAGCGTCGCGCAGCTCGCCACTGGCAAAGGCCGCGGCCATGCGCTGGATGCCTTCCATCTGTAGGTAGTACTGGGCCTTGTCCATCAACCCGCCGGGGGCCATCAGCACCAGGCGCGCCACCCGCTGCGGCTGGCGCAGGGCGATGGCAATGGCGATGGCGCCGCCCAGGGAGTTGCCGACCAGGGTGCAGCGCTGGATGTCCAGCGCGTCGAGCAGCCCCAGCAACGCCTCGACGAAGAAATCCAGGGTGTAGGCGGTCTGTGGTTTGTCCGAGGCGCCGTAGCCCGGCAGGTCCGGCACGATGGCACGATAGCCGGCGGCGGCGAATTGCGGGTAGTTGCGCTTGAAGTTGCTGTGGCCGCTGGCGCCTGGACCGCTGCCATGGATGAATACCACCGCCTCGCCCGTGCCGACGTCCTGATAGTGCAGTTGCAGGCCATCCGCCAACCTGACCTTGTGCCCTTGCGCTGCTGCGCCCATGGGGAAACCTCCCGGCTTGTTGTTGTACCGGGATTATTCAGAGCGGCCAGGGCATACGGCATCGTCCAACAAGACTACAAGCGGCGCCCCTAGTCCCTTTGGACGTTGGCCGCACGGCAATGGCTGCCTAGCATCGAGGCAACCTTCCGACAGACAAGACAAGGCATTTCCATGCATGACCCATTGGATTTTCGCGGCAAAGTGGTTCTGGTCACAGGTGGTGCCAAAGGCGTGGGCCGCGGTATCACCCGCCGCTTCCTGGAGTGCGGTGCGAACGTGGTGATCTGCGGCCGCCAGGCACCGGAGCGGCTGCCCAGCGGCGGCGGCAAGCAGGCGGTGTTCATGCAGTGCGACGTGCGTGACCTGGAGCAGCTCGAGCAATTGATCGGCAACGTGCTCAAGTTCTTCGGCCGCCTCGATGTGCTGGTCAACAACGCCGGCGGCGCGCCGTTCGCCGAAGCGGCCACGGCCTCGCCACGGTTTTCCGAGTCCATCGTGCGGCTCAACCTGCTGGCCCCGCTGAACCTGTGCCAGTTGGCCAACCGGGTGATGCAGGAGCAGGCCGAGGGCGGCGCCATCGTCAACATCTGCAGCGTCAGCGCCACCCGCCCCTCGCCCGGCACCGCCGCCTACGGCGCCGCCAAGGCCGGCTTGCTCAACCTGACCCGCTCGCTGGCGGTGGAGTGGGCGCCCAAGGTGCGGGTCAATGCGGTCACTGCCGGGTTGATCCTGACCGAACAGGCCGAACTGCATTATGGTGACGCCCAGCAACAGGCCCAGGTGGCCGCGACCGTGCCCTTGGGCCGCTTGGCCGAGCCGGACGACATCGGCGACACCTGCCTGTACCTGGCGTCGCCGCTCGCCCGCTATGTCAGCGGCGCCGACCTGATGGTGCATGGCGGCGGCGAACGCCCGGCTTTCCTCGATGCGGCGAAAAGCCAGTGACCTGGGCACAGCGAAAAGCGCCGAGGACTTCCCGGTGTTCGCGGGTAAATCCGCTCTCGTAGACGCAGGCAAAGCCTGCGATGGGCTGCAAAGCAGCCCCATTTGCACCGACTCCACAGACCAGAACGCAGCGTAGCACCTGTGGGAGCGGCGGTTCGGCGCTCCGATTCACCCGCGAACACCGGCGTAGCCGGTGCAATCGCTCTCAACGCGACTGGAGGTTCACTTCGCTCCAGAAGGCCTTCATGCTGCGGATCAGGCCGTGCTCATCGAACTCCATCACATCGATCACCTGCAGCGAGCATTCGCGCCCGTCCCAGGTGAGGTCCACCCGAAACGGCACGGCGCCGCAGCCGTTGTGGGTAGCGCGCACAGGTCCGGTGAGGGCTGCGGACACATTCATCTGCCCCAACCCTTGCCGATAGAACGCACTGATCGCGTCCATCCCACGCAACGGCGGCTGGCCCACCGGGTCTTCGACGGTGGCATCCTCGGCGTACAACGCCAGGATGCCGTCGATGTCCCCGGCGTCCACCAGCTCGACGTAACGCTGCATGCGCACCTGCACCTGCTCTGGCGTCGGCAGGCCCATCTCAAGCCACCTCGAACAGCGCAGCAGCGCCCATGCCACCGCCGATGCACATGCTCACCACCACATAGCGCACACCCCGGCGTTTACCCTCGATCAACCCATGCCCGACCATCCGCGCCCCCGACATGCCAAACGGGTGGCCAATGGCAATTGCGCCGCCGTTGACATTGAGGCGGTCGTTGTCGATGCCCAGTGTGTCGCGGCAGTACAGCACCTGGCAGGCGAACGCTTCGTTGAGCTCCCACAGGCCGATGTCATCGACCTTCAGGCCATGGCGCTTGAGCAGTTTGGGGATCGCGTACACCGGCCCGATGCCCATCTCGTCGGCCTCGCAACCGGCCACCGCCAGCCCGCGATAGATACCCAGCGGTTGCAACCCGCGCTGCTCGGCCAAGCGCGCGCTCATCAGCACCGAGGCCGAGGCGCCGTCCGAGAGCTGGGAGGCGTTGCCAGCGGTGATGAAACGCCCGGCTTCGGTCCACTGCCCGCCCCCCCACACCGGCTCCAGGGCCGCCAGGCTGGCGGCGGTGGTGTCGGGGCGGTTGCACTCGTCCTGCAACAGGGTCACCGCTTCATGACGGCTCTCGCCGCTGGCCTTGTCGACGATCAGTTTCTGGGTGGTCAACGGCGCCAGTTCCAGGTCGAAGCGCCCGCCCTGTTGCGCGCTGGCGGTGCGCAGTTGGCTCTGCAGGCTGTAGGCATCCTGTTCTTCACGGGTGATGCCGTAGCGCTGGGCGACGATTTCGCCGGTCTCGAGCATCGGGATGTAGGCCCGCGGGTCACGTTCACGCACCAGGGTGGACTGCCAGCGGTAGAGGTTCTTGTGCTTGTTCTGCACCAGGGAGATCGACTCCAGGCCACCGGCCACGGCAATGTCGAGCTCGTTGCAGAGGATGCCCTTGGCAGCGATGGCGATGCTCATCAGGCCCGAGGCGCACTGGCGCTCCACCGCCATGCCGGACACCTGCACCGGCAGCCCGGCGGCCGTGGCGCACAGGCGCCCAAGGTTATAGGCCTGAGTGCCCTGCTGGGCGGCGGCGCCGATGATCACATCGTCCACTTCGTCCGGCGCGATGCCTGCGCGGCGTACCGCTTCGGCTACCACGTGGCCACCCAGGGTCGGGGCCTCGGTGTCGTTGAAGGCGCCGCGAAAGGCCTTGCCGATGGGCGTACGCGCCGTGGAAACGATCACTGCTTCGTTCATGCTGGACTCCTTGGATGACTCATGCCGGGTAGTACCGGCTGATGGTGTCGACCACGCAGCCAGGACGCTCCTGGCCTTCGATCTCGACGCTGACGCGGATCACCGCCTGCACCCCGCTGCCGACCGCCTCGGTCGAGACCAGCAAG
This sequence comes from Pseudomonas guariconensis, assembly GCF_900102675.1. Classification (GTDB taxonomy): domain Bacteria; phylum Pseudomonadota; class Gammaproteobacteria; order Pseudomonadales; family Pseudomonadaceae; genus Aquipseudomonas; species Aquipseudomonas guariconensis. The sequence goes on along the minus strand of NZ_FMYX01000009.1, from coordinate 185,923 downwards.
GCACTGCCGCGCACCCGCGACCCCACACGCACCACCGACGGAAAACGCACACGTTCACAACCATAGTTGACGCCCATGGCGATGCCCTGAACTTCGATGATCTGCGGCAAGAACAGGTTGACCAGCGACAGGCTCAGGTAGCCGTGGGCGATGCAGGCGCCGAATGGCCCCTGGGCCGCGCGCTCGGGATCGACGTGGATCCATTGGTGGTCGCCACTGGCCTCGGCGAACAGGTCGATGCGCGCCTGGTCGATGCGCAACCAGTCGCTTTTGCCAAGCTCCTGGCCCACCGCTTCGTGCAACGCCTCGGGTGTGCGGAAGATACGCGCCATGTTCAGGCCCTCTGGCTGGAAACCGACAGCACTTCGCCGGTCATGTACGAGCTGTAGTCGCTGGCCAGGAACATCATCACGTTGGCCACTTCCCACACCTCGGCGGCGCGGCCAAAGGCCTCGTTGGCCGCCAGCTGGTCGAGCACCGCCTGGGGCGCGGAGCGGGCGAGAAAATCGTGCATGGCGATGCTCGGGCTCACCGCGTTGATGCGGATGCCATGCTCGGCAGCTTCCACCGCCGCGCAGCGCGTCAGGGCCATGACCCCGGCCTTGGCCGCGGCGTAGTGAGCCTGTTGCTTCTGCGCGCGCCAGCCGAGCACCGAGGCGTTGTTGACGATGACGCCGGCGCGACGCGCCATCATGTACGGCAGCATGGCGCGGGTCATGCGCATGGTGCCGGTGAGGGTCACATCGAGCACCCGGTTCCATTCATCGTCGGGCATCTCCACCAGTGCCCGCGACCCACCCAGGCCGGCGTTGTTGATCAGCACATCGACGCCGCCCAAGGTACCCTCGGCGACCTCGACCAGGGTACGCACCTGATCTTCGTCGGTGACATTGCACAGGCGCCCATGCACCTGGGCAAGGCCGGTGGCCTCGCGGATGCGCGTGACCGCTTCATTGAGCCGGCCTTCGTGGATGTCACTGATCATCAGGGCCCGGCAGCCCTCCTCGGCCGCACGCAAGGCGGCAGAAAAACCGATGCCGGAACCGGCCGCAGCGGTGATCAGCACCGACTTGCCGCGCAGCAGGCCATGGCCGGGAACATAGTGTGGAACGGACATGCGAAGACTCCTCGATCAGGGACGCGGGCGCGGCTCCCGGGGCATGCCCAGGGCGCGTTCGGCGATGATGTTGCGCTGGATCTCGTTGCTGCCGCCGTACAGGGTGTCGGCGCGGCTGAACAGATACAGCGATTGCAGGCGGTTGAGCTGATACGGCGCAGCCTCGAGCAACTCGGCCTGGGGGCCGAGCACGTCCATGGCCAGCTTGCCGAGGCTGGCGTGCCAGCTCGACCAGCCCAGCTTGTAGATGGTCGCCTCGCGGCGCAGCGTGCCGTCCTGAGGCCCGGAGAGCATGCGCAGCGAGTTGTAGCGCAGGATGCGCAGGCCACACCACGCCTCGGCCAGGCGCTGGCGCAGGTGCGGGTCACGGTCGGCGCCGTTGGTACGAGCGATGGCGATGATCTCGTCGAGCTCGTTCTGGAACTGCATCTGCTGGCCCAGGGTGGACACGCCGCGCTCGAAGCCCAGCAACGCCATGGCGATCTTCCAGCCCTCGCCCGGCTGGCCGACGATGTTCGACGCCTCGGTGCGGGCGTCGTCGAAGAACACCTCGTTGAACTCCGAGGTGCCGGTCATCTGCTCGATCGGCCGCACGCTGATGCCCGGCTGGTCCATCGGCACCAGCAAGAACGACAAGCCCTGGTGGCCGACGCTGCCCGGCTCGGTGCGGGCCAGCACGAAACACCAGTCCGATTCGTGGGCCAGCGATGTCCAGACCTTCTGCCCGTTGATCAGCCAGTCGCCGTTGGCATCCTGTGCGGCGCGGGTCTTCACCGCCGCCAGGTCCGAACCTGCCCCCGGCTCCGAATACCCCTGGCACCAGAACGTGGTGCCTTGGACGATGCCCGGCAAGAAACGCCGCTTCTGTTCGTCGCTGCCAAACGCCGCGATGGTCGGCCCGGCCAGGCCCTCGCCGATGTGCCCCATACGACCGGGCCCTCCGGCGCGGGCGTATTCTTCGTGGAAGATCACCTGCTGGCTGATCGACAGCCCTCGCCCGCCATGCTCCGGCGCCCAGCCCACGCAGGTCCAGCCGCCCTCGGCGAGCTTGCGCTCCCAGGCTTTGCGCGCCTCGGGGAACATGTGCTCATCCCCCGGGCCGCCGCGAAAACGCAGAGCTTCGAACTCGCCCTGCAAGTGGGCGGCCATCCATTGGGCGACCTCCTGGCGAAAGCGCTCGTCCTGCTCACTGAAACGGATCTTCATGGCTGCTCCCCGATAATCACGCTGGCGATTTGTTGCAGATGCCAGGCCGGTGCGCCGAGGTAGCTCTCGCTGGCCCGGGCACGCTTGAAATACAGATGCGGGTCGTATTCCCAGGTAAAGCCCACGCCGCCATGCAACTGGATCGACTCGGCAGCGCAGTGGAAGTACGCCTGGGAGCACTGGGACTTGGCCAGGGAAGCGGCCAGTGGCAACTCTGCGGCCACCTGGGCGTCACCGGCGGGATCCAGCGCCTCCTGGGCGACGCAGGCGGCGTAATAGCTCGCCGAGCGCGCGCATTCGACTTGCAGCATCATGTCGGCGGCGCGGTGCTTGAGGGCTTGGAAGCTGGCCAAGGGGCGGCCGAACTGCTGGCGCTCCTGCAGGTAGGCCACGCTCAGGTCCAACGCCTGTTGGGCGCCGCCGACCTGTTCGGCGGCCAGGCCCACGCAGGCCAGGCGCAGCATGTCCTGCAGTTTTGGCCAGGCCGTACCGGCCTCGCCGAGCACCGCGTCCGGGCCCACGTACAGACGCGTGAGGCGCACGCGGCCCAAACGCCGGGTCTGGTCCATGGTCGGCTGCCACTGACGCGCCAGGCCCGTCTGCCCGGCCTCGACCAGGAACAGGCTCACGCCCGCCTCGCCCGTGCTGCCGGCCAGACGCGCGGCGACCACCAGCAGGTCGGCGCTGTGGCCGTCGATCACCTGGGCGTATTCGCCGTCCAGCACGTAGCCTTCGCCTTCGGGCGTTGCCGTCACGCCAATACCTTCGGCGGACCAACCACCCCCATCGCCCCAGGCTGCGGTGCCGCGCACACGGCCTTCGGCGATGGCCGGCAGCCAGCGCTGTTTTTGCGCCTCGGTGCCGGCCAGCAGCAGCGCTGGCGTGGCCAGGCAGGCAGTGGCGAAGAACGGCGAGCACAACAGGCGCCGGCCCATCTGTTCCAGGAGGATGGCCAGTTCGACGAAGCCCAGGCCCAAACCGCCGTAGGCTTCGGGAATGTGAATCGCAGGCCAGTACATTTCGTTGCACAGGCGCTGCCAGAGGTCGGTGTCATAACCGGTTTCGCTGACCATGGCCGCGCGCACGGCGGCACAGTCGGACACATCGGCAAGGAAGCCCTCGGCCGATGCGCGGATCATTTCCTGTTCGTCGCTCAATGCAAAGTCCATCGCGGCGTCTTCTACTCGTCTGGCCCAGGTGCCTGCGAGTGTGGCCAGATGCGCTGGCGGTCGAATCGGCCAAGTGGACTAGGCGCGGTGGTGTCTGCTTCGCGGGTAAATCGGCTCCGCCGGTTATCACAAGACAACCCCGCACCAGCGAAAGGACTACGCATAGATTGTGTGTAGGCAAAAAAAAACCGCACCACCCTGGCATGTGGTGCGGCCCCGCCCTAATGGCGAAAAAACCTCTAATCAGCTGCCGTAGACTTTCTGTGCCGGCACGGCACGCTCCAGCAGCTCACCGACCGCCGCGCCCACCTGGGCCACGGCCCAACGGCCTTGGTTGTCGACCAGCGGGCCGCGCCGCCAGCCGTCGGCGATGGACAATTTGCCGCCTTCGACCTCGAACATCTGCCCGGTGACGCCAGCGGATTCGCGCGAGCCCAACCACACCACCACTGGCGCGACGTTCTCCGGAGCGAAGTAATCAAAGCCTGCTTCGGGCTTTTTCATCACCTCGCCAAACACCCCTTCGGTCATGCCGGTACGGGCCGCCGGGGCCAGGGCGTTGACGGTGATGCCATAACGCGCCAGCTCCGCCGCCTGAACCAGCGTCAAGGACGCGATACCGCCTTTGGCTGCGGCGTAGTTGGACTGCCCGATCGAGCCCTGCAGGCCCGCGCCGGAGCTGGTGTTGATGATGCGCGCATCGACCTTGGCGCCATTTTTGGCCTGCTCGCGCCAGTGGCGTACGGCATGGCTGGACAGGCAGAAGTGCCCCTTCAGGTGCACCGCCACCACCGCGTCCCAGTCCGCCTCGGTGAGGCTGGCGAACATGCGGTCGCGGCAGATGCCGGCGTTGTTCACCACCACATCGAGGCCGCCGAAGGCCTCCAGCGCGGCGGCGACGATGCGTCCTGCGTCTTCGTAATGCGTGATGTCGTTGCTGTTGGCGATGGCCTGGCCATCCTGCTCGCGGATCTGCGCGACCACCGCTTCGGCTGCGTCGCGGTTGATGTCGTTGACCACCACCTTGGCGCCTTCGGCCGCGAAGGCCAGGGCGTAGGCGCGGCCCAGGCCGCCGCCTGCGCCAGTGATGACCACGACTCGGTTGTTGCAACTGCTCATGGGACTCTCCTGCGCTTACAGGCGCTCGATGATGGTGACGTTGGCCTGGCCGCCGCCTTCGCACATGGTCTGCAGGCCATAACGCCCGCCGCTGCGCTCAAGCTCGTGGAGCAGGCTGCACATCATCCGGGTGCCGGTGGCGCCCAGTGGATGGCCCAGCGCGATGGCGCCGCCGTTGACGTTGGTCTGGGCGTGGGGGTAGCCGGTCTCGTTGATCCAGGCCATGGCCACCGCGGCGAAGGCTTCGTTGATCTCCACCCGGTCGATCTGCTCCAGGCGCATGCCGGCGCGCTTGAGCGCATAGGCGGTGGCCGGGATGGGCGCGGTGAGCATCCACACCGGGTCGGCGGCACGCACGCTCATGTGATGGATGCGCGCCCGGGGTGTGAGGTTGTAGCGCTTGAGCGCCGCCTCCGAAACCACCAGCAGCGCGCTGGCCGCGTCGCAGGTCTGGCTGGAGACGCCCGCGGTGACGCGGTCGCAGCCAAACAGGATGTCGAGCTCGGCCATCTTGTCCAGGCTGGTGTGACGTGGGGTTTCGTCATGCTCGACCCCGGCCAGGGGCACGATCTCACGGGTGAAATAGCCCTGCTCGATGGCCCGCAGCGCACGGCGATGGGACTCCAGCGAATAGGCCTCCAGCGCCTGGCGGCTGAGCTGCCAGTGCTCGGCGATCATCTGCGCGGAGCGGAACTGGGTCGGCGGGGTCGAGCCGTAGCGGCGCACCCAGCCTTCGGAACCGGTGAACGGGTTGGTGAAGCCCAACGGCTCGGCGGCGGTCATGGCCGAGGAAATCGGGATCTGCGTCATGGTCTGCACGCCGCCTGCGACCACCACGTCCTGGGTGCCGCTCATCACCGCCTGGGCGGCGAAGTGCAGCGCCTGCTGCGAAGAGCCGCACTGGCGGTCGACGGTGGTGCCGGGCACCGCGTCGCTGAGGCCGGCCGCCAGCCACGCGGTGCGGGCAATGTCGCCGGCCAACGGGCCGATGGTGTCGACGCAGCCGAAGATCACGTCGTCATAGTCTTCATCGGGGATCGAATTGCGCTCGACCAGGGCGCGCAGCACGTGGCCGCCCAGATCGGCCGCGTGGATATGGGCCAAGCCACCTTTGCGTCGCCCGGTGGGCGTGCGCAGGGCATCGACGATATAAGCTTCAGGCATCTTCTACCTCTGCCGACATGAACGTGGTGCCGGCCCCTATGGCCCGGCGTGAGTCGAACAGCGCCTGGCGGATCCGCGCCTTGTGCAGGGCATGGTCGCCCCAGGCCTTGTCCAGAGCCCAGGCGCGCTTCATGAACAGCTGCAGGTCGACCTCCCAGGTGTACCCCATGGCGCCATGGGTCTGGATGGCGTTGCGGGCGGCCAACAGCGCCGCCTCCGAGGCCGCCAGGCGCGCGTGGGACACCGCCAGCGCCTGCCCGGCCTCACCGTGGGCCACCGCGTGGGCGGCGCGGTACAGCGGGCCTTTGGCGAACTCGATGCGCACCGCAACATTGGCCATCAAGTGCTTGACCGCCTGGAACGAGCCGATCGGCTTGCCGAACTGCTTACGCTCGAAGCTGTAGTCCACGGCCAGGTCCACCATGCGCTTGGCCAGGCCCAGCAATTGCGCCGCGCAGCCCAGCGCGCCGCGCTCGAAGGCGCGCGCCAGCAACCGCGCGGCCTCCTCGCCACGGGCTACGCAGGTGGCCGCGCCGGGGGTCCACAGCACCTGGTACAGCTGGCGGCTCGGGTCCACAGACAGGTTGCGCACCAGCTCGACATCTTCGCGCGGCACGGCGTGCAGCTCATCGGCGTGGCTGAGCAGCAGCAGGTCGGCCACGTGGGCGTCGCTGACCAGCGGATTGCCCGGCTCGCTCACCGCCAGGCGCGCCTGGCCCTCGGCCACGCGCCCCAGCCAGTCCGCCTTCAGGCCCTCGTGCGCCGCGCCCAGTTCGGCCAGCAGCGGCACCGCCACCAGCATGGTCTCCACCAGCGGCTCCGGCAGGCCCGCATAGCCGCATTCCTGGGCCAGCAAGACGAAGTCCAGGGCGCCCAGGCCCATGCCGCCGTACTGCTCCGGCACGGTCAAGGCAGTCAGGCCCAGCTCCACCAGTTGCCCCCAGAGCCGGTCGCAACGGCCGCTGTCGCTCTGCCACAGCTCGCGGATGCGCTCGGGCGTCACTTCGTTGATAAAGAAACTGCGTACGTTGTCCTGGAAGAGCAACTGGTCGCTGTTGAAACTAAAGTCCATGGTCTGCTCCTCAGGCACGCGGCATGCCGAGCATGCGTTCGGCAATGATGTTGCGCTGGATCTCGTTGGTGCCGGCGTAGATGGGGCCGGCCTGGGCGAACAGGAAGCCGTCCAGCCATTGACCGACGTCCCCAGCAGCCGGCGCCTCGGGCAGCAGCTCGCCGCGCAGGCCCAGGATGCTCATGGCCGTTTCGTGCATGCGCAGGTCAAGCTCGGACCAGAAGATCTTGTTGGTCGAGGACTCCGGCCCGATGCGCCCGCCTTTGACCAGCTGCGAGGCGGTCATGTAGGTGGACTGGGTGTAGGCCTCGGCATCCAGCCAGGCGCGCATCACCGCCTCGCCGATGGCCGGGTCCCGGTCGGCGCGTTCGCGGTTGGCCTGGTACAGCTGCACCAAGCGCCGGGCGGTTTCCTGGAAGCGCGCCGGCGAGCGCAGCATCAAGCCACGCTCGAAGCCCGCCGTGGACATCGCCACGTGCCAGCCCATGCCCTCCCCGCCGAGTACGTTCTCCACCGGCACGCGCACATCGTCGAAGAAGATCTCGGCAAAGCCTGGCAAGCCGTTGAGCTGCGCAATCGGCCGCACAGTGATGCCGGGGCTGTTGAGCGGCACCAGAATGAACGTCAGGCCGTGGTGACGCTGGGAACCCGGGTCGGTGCGGAAGATGCCGAACACCCAATCGGCCCATACCGCCCGAGTCGACCAGGTCTTCTGGCCATTGATCACATAGTGGTCGCCGTCACGCTCGGCGCGCGAGCGGATCGCTGCCATGTCCGAGCCTGCGCCCGGCTCCGACCAACCCTGGGCCCAGATGTCCTGGCCGGTGGCCATGCGTGGCAGGAAGCGCGCCTTCTGCGCCTCGGTGCCGTACTCCATCAGGGTCGGGCCGAGCAGGAAGATGCCGTTCTGGTTGACCCGCGCCGGTGCACCGGCCCGGTAGTACTCTTCTTCGAAGATCAGCCATTCGATCAGGTCGCAGCCGCGCCCGCCCAGGCGCGTGGGCCAGGTGACCATGCCCCAGCGGCCTTCGTTCAGGCGCGCTTCCCAGGCGCGGTGGGCGGCAAAGCCTTCCTCGGTGTCGAACGAAGGCAGCGGTTGGCTCGGCACATTGGCCTGGAGCCAGGCCCGCACTTCGGCGCGAAAGGCCTGCTGGGCAGGGGTGTAGGTAAGGTCCATGGTCTGCCCTCAGCCGTTGAAGTTCGCGTGGCGCTTCTCGACGAACGAGTCGCGGGCTTCCTGGGAGTCCTGGGTGCGGTAGGCCTCGAGGGTGAAGCCCTGCTCCCAGCGGTACTTGTCTTCCAGGTTGCCGTCCTCGATGCCGGTGAGCGCTTCCTTGGCCAGGCGGATCATCGCCGGGCTCTTGGCGGCGATGGATGCGGCGATGCTCAACGCGGTCTCGCGCAACTGCTCGCGCGGCACCACCCGCTCCAGCGCGCCCAGGCGGTAGGCCTCGGCGGCGTCGATCATCTCGCCGGTGAAGTACATGTGGCGCACCTTCTGCACTGGGAACAGCCGCTGCAGGTGGGCACCGCCGCCCATGGCGCCACGGTCCACCTCGGGCACGCCAAAGCGCGCGCAGTCGGACGCGACGACGATGTCAGCGGCACCGCAGATGCCAATGCCACCGCCCAGGACGAAACCGTGCACGGCGACGATCACCGGCACCTTGTTGCGATGCACGGCCTTGAAGGTGTCGTAGTTGCCCTTGTTGACCGCGACGATCAGGTTGCCGTCAGCAGCCAGCTCCTTGATATCGACCCCGGCGCAGAAGCCACGGCCTTCGGCGCGGATGACGATGGCCCTGACCTGCGCGTCCTCGCCCAGCGCCTGCAGGGTGCTGGCGATGTCGGCCCAGCCCTGGCTGTTGAAGGCATTGACCGGGGGATGGTTGAAGACCATCTCGGCAACGCCGTTATCGATGCTCACGTTGAATGGTTGCACTGGGAGTCCCCCTCACGAAATTCGGCGACACAGCGCGCCCAGGCGCTGCTCGGCGTCCCGGACGATCTGCTCTATCAATTCGGCGCAGCCCGGCAGGCTGTCGATGCCTGCGGCCACCTGCCCGGCCGGCAACACGCCTTCGGCGGGCAGACCTTCGACCATGGCTTTCTGGATGACCATCGGCGCGTTGGCCGCCATCAGGCTCTGGGCGGCGCTCAGGCCGCCGTCGCGGCGCATCTTCAGGGCGCTGCCCAGCAACTGCCCCAGGCCCAGGCCCGTGTGACGGCGGTAGGCCAGGCCACTGCGCACGGCCAGCAGCCAGCGACGCAGGCCGCTGCTGGTTTCCAGCTCATCGAGCAGCTCGTTGCGGATCATGCGTTGCGGCAAGCCATCGATGGCCCGGCTGACGATCACCGCCGCCGGGTCCTTGACCGCCAGGTAGCGCGCCAGGGTGGCCTGGGGCACCGGGCTGTCGGCGGTCATCAGAAAACGCGTGCCCATGGCAATACCATCGGCGCCCTGGGCCAGGGCCGACACCAACCCGCGGCCATCCTTGAAACCACCTGCGGCCACCACCGGCACCTGCACCGCGTCGAGCACCTGGCCCAACAGCATGGCCGTGGGCACCGCACCGGTGTGGCCACCGCCCTCGCCGCCCTGCACGGTCACCACGTCGGCGCCCATCTCCACGGCCTTCTGCGCGTGCTTCAGCGCGCCCACCGTGGGCATGCAGACCACCCCGGCATCCTTGAGCCGGGCGATCATCTGCTTGCCTGGCGAGCGGCTGTAGCTGACCGCGCGCACCTGGTGGCGCACCACCAGCTCGACGATCTCTTCGGCGTTGGCCTGGTACATGTGGAAGTTGACCCCGAACGGACGGTCGGCCAGGCGTTTGGTCTCGAGGATCGCTGCCTCCATCTGCCGAGGTTCGATGGTCGCCCCGGCCAGAAAGCCAAAGCCCCCGGCGTTGCAGGTGGCGGCCACCAGGCGCGGGTCGGCGACCCAGCCCATGGCGGTCTGGATGATCGGGTAGCGGCAGCCGAGCAAGGCGGTCAGGCGGGTATCGAGCGACACGGCCATGCTCACGCCCTCCCCGGTTCGCGCTGGGAGCTGGCCATGGCCTTGGCGTCGTAGCCGCCCAGACGATCGCCGGACACCAACTCGTTGTGAGCGTGGGCGAAGTGGTGCAGGCCGAACACCATGTCCATGGTCGAGCGCTTGCCCATCAGGTCTTCGGCGTTGTTCACCGCCTGTTTGCTCAGTTGCAGGCCCAGGCGCGGCATCTGGGCGATCTGCCCGGCCATGACCAAGGTCTCCTGTTCCAACTGCTCGCGGGACACCACGCGGTTGAGCATGCCCATCTGGTAGGCACGCGCCGCCGGCATCGGCGCGCCGAGGAAGAGAAACTCCTTGGCGATACGCGGATTGAGCTCATGCACGTGGGCGAAGTACTCCACCCCCGGAATCCCCATGCGCACCACCGGATCGCGGAAGTACGCATCGTCACTGGCCACGATCAAATCGCACACCCAGGCCAGCATCAGGCCGCCGGCGATGCAGGCGCCCTGGACCATGGCGATGGTCGGCTTGGGCATCTCGCGCCAGCGCCGGCACATGCCCAGGTACACCTCCTGCTCACGGGCGTAGAGGAACTCGCCGCCAGGCTTGTCGACATGGTCGTACCACAGGCTCACGCGCTCGAAGCTCTGGTTGACGTCACGCCCTGGGGTGCCGATGTCGTGCCCGGCGGAGAAGTGTTTGCCGGCCCCGCGCAGGACGATGACCTTGACCTGGTCATCGGCGCACGCACGGGCGAAGGCCGCATCCAGGGCATAGGTCATCCGCGAGTTCTGGGCGTTGTGGTACTCGGGGCGGTTCATGGTGACTAGGGCTACCGCGTCCCGCACTTCGTACAGCACCACCTCATCGGCCTCTTTATTGTTTTGCTCGCTCATTACTGCACTCCGGCAAGGCGGTTGGCTGGAACGGGCTGTCAGCGCGCGGAGCGCTGGCCCGGTGGGTTGTCCTTGAGCTGGCTGGCGCGCAGGTTATGCGGGTCCAGTCGCTGGATCAGCTGCAACTGCGCCTCGGTGGGCGCGGTGGTCACCGGGCAGTGCTCAGGCACATGCAGGGCAAAGCCTGTGTTGTCACGCACCTCGTCCAGGCTCACGCCAGGATGCAGAGAGCGCACGCGCACCTGGTGCTCAGGCCCGAGGAAGTCGAGCACGCACAGGTCGGTGACGATCAGGCGGATGTCGATGTCTTCCAGCGACCAGCCACGGGCCAGGCGCGCGGGGTTGTAGCCCACCGAGGCGACCACGTCGCACTCGCCTTCGACGAACACCCGGCGGTTGTGGCTGGGCACATAGAACGAGTTGGCATGACTGATGGAGTTGCCCGGCAGGCCCCGCACGCCCAGCATCTGCGCCTTGGGCTTGTGGTAGTCGCCGCCGATGCAGGAGATGTTGGCCTGGCCGAAGCGGTCGACCTGGATCGGGCCGATCATGGCGTGGCGCTTGCCGCTCCAGACGTTGTCGAAGATGCGCGAGAAGCCCATCCAGCTGTCGCGTTTGGGCACGTAGCCATTGCGCGCACCGACCGGCACGGGCTCGGCGACCATATAGGCTTCCGAGTCGGTCATCATCAGTCGTGGGTTGTTGTCGAGCATGCTCAGGGACGCCGCCAGGCGTGGGATCACGCCGATGCCGGTGGCCAGGACTTCGCCGTCGTCGCGCCAGGCTTGGGCGGCGGCGCAGATCATCAGTTCGGCGAGGCTGTAGGTGCTTGCGGTGGTCATGACGTTCCTCGCTTAGAAAACCGGCAGGGGCAATCGACGGATGGCCTCAAGGCCCCCGCAACGCTCCAGGTACTGGGAGTGGGAACAGGCCACGTACTGATCGACATAGGCCTGCCAGCCCTCTTCGCTCTGCGCCGAGGCGGCGTAGGCCTTGAAGTGCGGCACGTCGAAGCCATACAGCGGCGCGCAGGACGAGGGGTGCGCGCCACCGGGCACGTGGGCCACGGCGGTGGTCAGGTTGCGCTCCCAGAACACCTGGTGCGCACGCGCAGGCTCCGCGTGGAACCACGCGCTGTCGACCCACTCGTCGCAAGTGACATAGGTGCGCGCCGCAGCCCGCACGAACAGATCGTCCATGTAGTGGTCGGGGCCGGCGATCTGGCACACGCCGCGCGCATCGGCGCGGTCCACGTGCACCAGGGCGGCGTCGAGCTTGAGCGCTGGCATCGCGACCCAGTCACGGCCATCGGCGTAGGGCGAGGCGATCAGCTTGATCTCGGGGTTGTGGCGCAACACGTCGGTGCCCAGGCCCACCGCGGTGGGGATGAACGGCACGTTCATGGCGGCGGCACGCAGGCCCAGCAGCAGCATGCCTTCGTCGATCTCCATCACTTCCAGGGCGCCTTCCTGGCGCGCCTTGCGAAAGTACGGCTCGAGTGGGATGAAGTCGAGGGAGACAAAGGCGAACACCAGTTTCTTCACCTTGCCGGCAGCGCACAGCAGGCCGACGTCAGCACCGCCGTAGGCGACGATGGTCAGGTCCTTGAGGTCCGAGCGCAGGATCTCGCGCACCAACGCCATGGGCTTGCGGCGCGGGCCCCAGCCGCCGATGCCGAGGGTCATGCCGTCGCGCAACTGGGCGACCATTTCGGCCGTGGTCATCTGTTTATCCATGGGTGTTGTCCTCATTGGCGGCCGACGCTGAAGTCGTGGCCCCACTGGCTGACCACCGTGCTTTCGAACGGGGTGTGCCGGCTCCAGTCGACCACCAGGCCGTCGCAGCCGTACTCCAGGTCGAAACCGGACGGGGTCTTCATGTAGAAGGAGATCATCTGGTCGTTGGTGTGCTGGCCCAGGGTCGCGGAGAGCTTCACGCCGTTGGCGTGCATGCGGTCCAGGGCGCGGCCCACGTCTTCCAGGCCCGCGACCTCGACCATCATGTGCACGCAACCGCTAGGCACCGGGCATTCGAAGATCGCCAGCGAGTGGTGACGGCCGTTGTTGCAGTGCATGAAGTGAATGCGTTTTTCCGGCTCGGCAGGGTCCGGGGTGAAGCGCACTTTCATCAGGTCCGACAGGCCAAAGCCCATTACCTGCTCGTAGAAATCGCGGCAGCGGTCGAAGGTCGGTGCCGGCAGGACCACATGGCCCATGCCCAGCCCGTCGCTGACGAAACCGCGCACGCCCACCGGGGAGACGAAGCGGGCGAAATCCTGGCGCGGGCCCCAGTACAGCTCGTGGCGGTTGCCATCAGGGTCGGCGAACAGCGCCAGCGCCTGGACCTGGCGCAGCGCAGCTTGCTCAGCGCTGCCCTGCTCCACCACCACGCCGGCAGCGTGCAGCTCGGCCACGGCCTGGTCGAAGGCGGCCTGGCCGGCTACTTCCCAGCCACAGGCGCCGAAACCATCCTGGGCGCTGTGCTGCACCAGGATGCGGTACGGGCGCTCGTCCATCTTCAGGAACAGACACTCGCCGCGCTCGTCCTCGACCACCATCATGCCCAGCACTTGGGATGCGTAGTGACGCCACTGCGCCAGGTCGCTGGAACGTACGGTGACGTAACCCAGGCCACGGATATCCATGCACGATCTCCTCGTTTTTGTACTTGGCGTATTCAAGCCAGTCAGGGGGTTGGCGGCATCGTCCAATAGGACTACCGGCCCGCAGGCCGCGTGATACCGGCCGAGCAACGGCCTTGCTCGGCGGCGAATGCTTCGCGGGCAAGCCCGCTCCCACTGGTTTGGCGCCATGCGCACCAACAGCACAGAACCTGAGGGAGCGAGTTCACCCGAGAACACCGGCAAGGCCGGTGCCATACCCCGCGCTTGCGCAAATGGGGCTGCGTTGCAGCCCCCCGATGGGCTTACTGCTTGTTGCGAAAATGCGGGATGACCTTCTCGCCGATGTTGCGCAAGGTCTCCAGCTGAGCCCACTGCGGCACGGTGCCCATCTGGCAGATGAACAGGATCTCGTCGGCGCCGGCATCGATCAGGCGCTGCACATAGCCAATGCAGTCCTCGACGGTGCCGTAGGCATGGTTGGGGTTCATCATCGCCATGGTCGGGTCGGAGAAGTCCACGCTCACTTCCTCGGAGGCAAAGCGCGACTTGATCACCGCCTGGCCATTGCCATCGACGTAGGTGTCGTCTTTCCACTTCTGCGGATCCGGACGCTCGCCGCCGCCGTACCAGTAGCCCAGCGACTCCATGAAGTAACGCTGGCCGCGAATACCGATGCGGCGCGCGGTTTCGTTGTCATCCAGCACGATGGCCGGGCACAGTGCAGCGATGTGGCGGTTCGGGCGGAAGCCCACCTGATTGCGCGCCTCACGGTTGTCGAAGGCCTGGTGGTAGACCTCGACCTTCTTGGCGATTTCCTCGGGCCCACCGAAACCCAGCACCAGCGCGCCCATGCCACGGCCGCCGGCGTTTTTCAGCGAGTCGGTGTTGGTGCAGGCCAGGTACATCGGCGGGTGCGGATCCTGGTAAGGCTTGGGGTGGATCGGGCGCTTGGGGATCTTGACGAAGTCGCCGTGGTGCTCGATCTCATCCTGCACGAACATTTTCGGGATCAAGTACATGGCCTCGTCGATCTGCGGCTGCAGGGTCGCCAGGTCATAGCCGAAGGTGCCGGCCTCCTGCTGGGTGCCGCCCTTGCCCACGCCAAAATGCACACGGCCTTTGGACAGCAGGTCCAGGGTGGCGATGCGCTCGGCCACCTTGACCGGGTGGTTCATCGCCGGCGGCAGGCACACCACGCCGTGGCCGATGCCGATGCGCTCGGTCTTGCCGGCCACGAAGGCGAGCATGGTTTCCGGCGCGGACATGTGCGAGTAGTTGGTCAGCGCGGTGTGCTCCACGCACCAGAAGGTGTCGAAGCCCAGCTTGTCGGCCAGCACCGCCTGCTCGACGGTGTCATCGAAGATCTTGCGGTCACCCTCGCGGCTGGCATCGATCGTCTGGGCTTCGTATATCAGCGAGAATTTCATGTGCGTTCCTTGTTGTTCTGTTGACGTTGGCCGGCAACGCCGGCCTTGGTCACATCCTCTGGCATCGCGGGTGGGCTCGAATCCCTAAAACGGACTAGCCGGTTTCGGTGAGCGCCCGACGGTTCAGAGGAAGAAGTCGGTGGTGTCCTGGCCCATGCTCACGCCGCCGAGGTTCCAGGCGTACTTGGCCGGGCTGTTGGCGACGTGGGCGCGCCCTGTGTGGATGTCGCGGAACGCACGGTTGATCGGGTGGTCACGGAAGATGGTCGATGCACCGCTGTTGAACATCAGCTGTGCCGCCGCCTTGGCGCAGCGGTCGGCCACCAGGGCCGAGTCGTAGCGCATCTTCACCCGCGCCTGCAGCCCAAGCGCGGTGCCGGCGCGGGCATGGTCGAGCATCACCTCGAAGTTGCGCAGCAGCACGGTGCGGCACTCATCGACGCAGACCATGGCGTCGGCCAGGGCGCTCTGTGCGGCCGGGTCCTGGAGCATCTTGCGGCCATCGTTGACCGCCACCCGCGCCTTGTTGTGGGCGATGAAGTGATCGACCGCGCCCTGCAACGCACCGATCGCCGAGGACGACACCGCGCGCACGAAGATCTGCCCGAACGGCAGGCGGTACAGCGGCGAGGTGTTGACCGCATTGCCCGGGCTGTCTTGCATGAAGCCATCGACGGCGCGGTGGGTGCGGTACTCGGGCACGAAGGCGTCCTCGACCAGCACGTCATGGGAGCCGGTGGCCTCCAGGCCCATCACGTTCCAGTTGTCGAGGATCTGGTAATCGCTGCGCGGCACCAGGAAGGTGCGGTAGTCCGGCGCGCCGCCCGGCTCAGCCGGCGGCACCATGGCCCCAAGGAACGCCCACTGACAATGCTTGCTGCCGGAAGAGAACCCCCAACGCCCACTCAGACGGAAGCCCCCTTCGACCCGCCGGACCTTGCCCACTGGCATGTAGGACGAGGAGATCAGCACGGAGGTGTCCTGCCCCCAGACATCCTGCGCGGCGCGGTCATCGAACAGCGCCAGCTGCCAGTTGTGGATCGCCACCACGCCCAGCACCCAGGCTGACGACATGCACCCCTCGGCCAGGGTCATCTGCACCTCGAAGAAGTCCTTGGGTTCGAGCTCCAGGCCCTGCCAGCGGGCCGGTTGGAGAATGCGGAAGAAGCCTGCCTCGTGGAAGTCAGCGAGGGTCTGTTCCGGCAGGCGGCCCATCTGCGCGGCCTGCTCGGCACGTTCACGCAGCACCGGCACCAGTTCACGGGCGCGCTGGCGCAACTGTTGGCGTACGAGGTCTTGATTCATCTTGTTGTTCTCCTCTGATCGCCCCGATCCCCGGAGCGTGCGAGAGAGGCGTTGGGCCTCCACCGTGGCCATTGCAACAAGGTCAATCGCGCGCGACATCCCTCAAACGGACCATGTGGGGTGCGCATTGACTAGTCCCCTCGGACGATGTTGCCCCTTGCAGTCGTTGGAAGAATTCATCCCACTGAGACAGCCAACCCGAGGGCGTGCGATGAACGACAACAACAATTTGAAAGCCGACATGCTCCAGGCCATGCGCCGCCTGGCCAAGTCCGTGACCATCATCAGCACCAGCGACGGCAGCCAGCGCTTCGCCATGGCCGCCACTGCGGTGGATTCGCTGAGCACCGAGCCGCCATCGCTGCTGATCTGCGTCAACCAGAGCGCCTCACCTCACGCCGCGCTGGCCGCCGGTGCCAGCTTCTGCGTGAACATCCTGGGCCTGGAGCAGCAGCACCTGGCACACCTGTGCAGCGGCAGCATCAAGGGCGAGGCGCGCTTCGGCCAAGGTGAGTGGCTGACCAGCGACGAAGGCATCCCGTACCTGGCCGACGCCCAGTCATCGATCCTCTGCCGCCAGGATGGCCAGTTCGCCTACGGCACCCACACGGTCTTCATCGGTCGCATCCTGCGCATCCACACCACCCCGACCATCACCCCGCTGGTGTACCTGGACGGCCACTACACCACCACTGCCAAGCCTGCGCCCCTCGCGGCCAGTGTCGGCTGAGGCGCGGCCATGGCGAAGCACGCGGTGACAGCACCGCTGCGCGTCGACAACGCCGAGCAACTGCACTGGCAGCAGCGCGCCGACCTGGTGGTGGTCGGCTTCGGCGGCGCCGGTGCCAGTGCCGCCATCGAGGCCGCCAGTCGCGGCCTTTCGGTGTTGGTACTGGAGCGCTTCGCCGGCGGCGGCGCCACGGCCCTGAGCGGTGGCGTGGTCTATGCCGGCGGCGGTACGCCCCAGCAATTGCAAGCGGGCTACCCGGACAGCAGCGAGGCGATGTTCAACTACTTGCGCAAGGAGGTAGGCGATGCGGTCAGCGAACAGACCCTGCGCACTTTTTGCGAAGGCAGCCGGGAGCAACTGGCCTGGCTGGAGCGCCAGGGCGCGGTGTTCGAGGGCAGCATGGCCCCACACAAGACTTCCTATCCCAGCGACCGCTACTACCTCTATTACTCGGGCAACGAGGCGGTGCCAGCCTATGCCGTTGATGCCGCCGCCGCGCCCCGCGGGCACCGCACCAAAGGCACAGGCATGTCCGGTTCGGCGCTGTTCCGTGCCCTGGCCGACAGCGCCCGGCGCCGTGGCGTGCAGGTGCGCACCCAGTGCCAGGTGCGGCGTTTGGTGATCGACCGTGACAACCAGGTGATCGGCGTTGAAGCCTGGCAATTGCCCGCCGGCAGCCGCGCGGCACGCAGCCATGCGCGCCTGGCGCGCTGGGCCGCCGCCGTGCACATGTACGTGCCGGCGTTGTCCGCCAGGCTGCGGGCGCGCATGCAGCGCCTCGAGCAACGCCATGCCCGGCCGGTGCGGGTCCGCGCCGATCATGGTGTAGTGCTGGCCAGCGGCGGTTTCGTGTTCAACCGCCAGCTGCTGGGCGAGTATGCGCCGCGCTACCTCGATGGCCTGCCCCTGGGCAGCAGCGGCTGTGACGGCAGCGGCATCGACCTGGGGCGTAGCGTGGGCGCCAGCCTTGGGCGCATGAACAAAGTCAGCGCCTGGCGCTTCATCAATCCACCGCTGGCTTGGGCGCGCGGATTGATCGTCAACGCCCGGGGCGAGCGCTACTGCAACGAAGAACTCTACGGCGCCACCCTGGGCCATGCCATGGTCGAGGAACACGACGGCCGTGCACTTTTGATCCTCGACCGCACCTTGCGCAACCAGGCCCTGGCGCAGGTCGGGCCAGGCAAGGTGTGGTCGTTCCAGCGTTTGCCGGTGCTGCTCAACCTGCTGTTCAACTGCCGCCGAGGCAACACGCTGGAGCAGTTGGCCGACCGCTGCCGGTTGCCCGCCGACACCCTGCGCCGCAGCGTGGAGACCTACAACCTGGCGGCCCGTGGCGAGACCACCGACCCGCTGGGCAAGTCCGCCTCGATGCTGCATGACTTGGGCCAGGGCCCCTGGTATTGCCTGGATCTGTCCTACGACAGCCGCCTTTACCCTTGCCCGACCCTGACCTTGGGCGGACTGCGGGTGTGCGAGCAAAGCGGCCGGATGCTCGACCAGCAAGGCGCCCCCATCGCCGGGCTGTACGGCGCCGGCCGCTGCGCCGTGGGCGTTGCGTCGAACCTGTATGTCTCGGGCCTGTCCCTGGCCGATTGTGTCTTTTCTGGCCGGCGCGCCGCGGCCCATGTGGCCGAGCTTGCCGCAAGCCAACGTGCCTCTGAAGGAGAACACCCATGCAACGCGCAACTGACCCGTGGCCGCTGACATGAACATCCAGGCCACCCCAGACCAGACCCAGGCCAGCCCGGCGCCTGCCAGCACGCTGCGCCTGCAGGTGAGCGCGGTGATCGACGAGACCGCCGATGCCCGCTCGCTGGTGTTCGACGTCCCGCAGGCACTGCGCGAACGCTTTGCCTACAAACCCGGGCAGTTCCTGAGCTTTCGGGTGACCGTGGACGGCAAGCGCCTGACCCGTTGCTACTCGATGTCCAGCTCGCCGTGGACCGATGCACAGCCCCAGGTGACCATCAAGCGCGTCGAAGGCGGGCGAGTGTCGAACTGGATGAACCAGCACGTGCAGGCCGGCGACTGGCTCGACGTGCTGCCGCCGGCCGGGCACTTCTGTCTCGACCAGCGCCAGGCGGCCGACGCCAGCCGGCCCTTGGTGCTGTTTGGCGGCGGCTCCGGCATCACCCCGGTATTCTCCTTGCTCAAGGCGGTGCTGCACAGCGGCCAGCGCCCGGTGCTGCTGGTGTATGCCAACCGTGACGAGGCGTCGGTGATCTTCCGCGATCAATTGCGCCTGCTCACCCGGGCCCACCCGGAGCAATTGCAGGTGGTGCACGTGCTGGACTCGGTGCAAGGCTTTCTCGATGCCGCCCAGGTACGCCAGCTGGTGCGCCATTGGCGTGGCGCGGACTACTTCATCTGCGGGCCAGGGCCGTTCATGGACACCGTGGAAACCACCCTGCTGGCCTTGGGCGAAGCACGCGACAGCATCCATGTGGAGCGTTTCGTCTCGCCGCCCGACCCGGACAGCCAAGGCGCCGCACAGGCCCCGGTGCCACTTGACGGCACCAGCTGCGAGCTGCTGCTGGTGGAGCTGGACGGTGTGACCCACCAGATCGTGCCGCGCCCGGGCGAAACCCTGCTGCAGAGCTGTCGTTCGGCGGGGCTGGATGTGCCGTACTCGTGCGAGGAAGGGTTCTGCGGGGCCTGCATGTGCACCGTCGAGGAAGGCCAGTCGCAGCTGACCCGCAACGATGTGCTCAGCCAGGCGGAGCTTGCGGCCGGGTGGACCTTGGCGTGCCAGGGGCATCCGCAGGGCGCGCGGGTGCGATTGAAGTTTCCTGCCTAAGGCTTTCGAGGGTGCCCTGGCCAATTCGCGGGTTTACCCGCGAAAAAGCCAGTCCCCCCTAGTCTCTACAGACGATCCCACCCGCACCCGCAACAGGTAGACTCGCCACAGCAGCAGCTTCACAACAATAAAAGACTGAGGTTCGAATATGGCTCGTTTGCAAAACAAGGTCGCGGTGGTCACCGGGGGCGCGTCGGGCATTGGCCTGGCCTGCGTGCGTCGCTTCAGCGCCGAGGGCGCCCAGGTGGTCGGGCTGGATGTCGGCCAGGCGCCAGCGGACTTCCCGGGCCTGTTCATGACCCTGGATGTCCGCGACGAAACCCAGGTGCAGCAGGTGATGGCCGAGGTCGTCCAGCGTTTCGGCCATATCGATGTGTTGGTCAACGCCGCCGGCGTCGCCAGCCAAGGCAGCGTCACCAGCGCCAGCACCGCCGACTGGCAGCGGGTCCTGGACATCAACCTGACCGGCAGCATGCTCACCAGCAAGCATGTGCTGGGGCAGATGCAGGCCCAGCGCAGCGGCTCGATCATCAACATCGGCTCGATCTTCGGCCTGCAGGGCTGCGACGGCAACGTCGCCTACAACGTCTCCAAGGGCGGCATCAACCAGCTGACCCGCAGCATGGCCATCGACTATGGCTACGCCAATATCCGCGTCAACGGCCTGTGTCCGGGCCTGATCGAAACGCCGATGACCAGCATGGTCCGCGAGAACCAGGCGTTCCATGATTTCTTCGCCTCGCAGCACATGCTCAGCCGCCCCGGGCAGCCGGAAGAAGTGGCCAATGTCGCGCTGTTTTTGGCCAGCGACGAGGCGTCCTTCGTCAGCGGGCAGATGATCGCCGTGGACGGTGGTTTCTCCGCCGGCCGCCGCTTCGCCCCGCCCAGCGCCTGACCGACCCGGCCGGGCCTGGCGCCCGGCCTTTCCCTTCGTCTATCGATCCTCTGCCTGAGGAGGCCACATGCCGTCCGTGGAAAACGCCCAGACCTTCCCGCAACTGTTCGCCCTGGCCGCCGAGGCCTACGGCGAGCGCCCGGCCATCGAAGACGCCGGCGATCCCATCAGCTACCAGCGCCTGGACCAGTTGCGCCGCCAGGCCGCGCGTGCCTTGCTGGCCCTGGACGTGCCGGTGGCGGCGCGGGTGGCAGTGTGGGCTCCGAACCTTTGGGAGTGGATCGTCGCGGCCGCCGCCCTGCACAGCGTCGGCGCCACCCTGGTGCCGCTGAACACCCGCATGAAAGGCGCCGAGGCCGCGCAGGTGCTGCACGACAGCGGCACCTGTGTGCTGTTCTGCATCAGCCGTTTTCTCGACACCGACTACCCTGCCCTGTTGGCCGACCAGACCTTGCCCGCGCTGCGCCAGGTGATCCACCTGCGCCCTGAGGGCGATGTCGGCCAAGGCCTGGCCTGGGAGGACTTTCTCGCCCTCGCCGAGCAGGTGCCCGACGCCTGTTTGAGCGAACGCGAACGACAGGTCACGGCCGACACCTTGTCGGACCTGCTGTTCACCTCCGGCACCTCGGGCAAGCCCAAGGGCGTGATGAGCTGCCATGGCCAGAACCTGCGCGTGGTGCGTGACTGGAGCGCAATCGTCGGTCTGCAGGCGGGCGATCGCTACCTGATCGTCAACCCGTTCTTCCATTCCTTTGGCTACAAGGCCGGCTGGGTCGCAGCGCTGATGCGCGGCTGCACCCTGCTGCCGCAGCAGGTGTTCGACACCCAGGCGCTGCTTGAATGTATCCAGCGCGAGCGCATCAACGTGCTGCCCGGGCCGCCCACGTTGTACCAGTCATTGCTGGCCCACCCCGAGCGCCAGGCGTATGACCTGGGCAGCCTGCGCATTGCCGTGACGGGCGCGGCGTCGATCCCGGTGCAGATGATCCGGCGCATGGCCAGCGAGCTGGGCTTTGCCATCATCGTCACCGCCTACGGCCTGACCGAGGCCTGTGGCTTCGTCACTATCTGCCGGGCCGGCGACAGCGCCGAGCGGGTCGCCACCACCTGTGGCCGGGCGATGCCTGATGTCGAGGTGCGCTGCGTCGATCCCCAAGGCCAGCCGGTGCCGGCCAATCAGCCGGGCGAGGTGCTGGTGCGCGGCTACAACCTGATGCGCGGCTACCTGGACGATCCGAGGGCCACCGACGAGACGATCGACGCCCAAGGCTGGCTGCATACCGGCGATGTGGGGGTGCTCGATGACGAGGGCTATCTGCGCATTACCGACCGCTTGAAGGACATGTTCATCACCGGTGGTTTCAACGTGTACCCGGCGGAGATCGAACAGACTTTGGTGCGTTATCCCGGTGTGGCCCAGGCGGCGGTGATCGGCATTGCCGACGAGCGTCTGGGCGAGGTCGCCATGGCCTTCCTGCTGCCGGTGCCGGGGCAGCGGATCGACGAAGCGGCGTTCTTGGCCTGGTGCCGGGTTCAGATGGCCAATTACAAGGTGCCACGGCGGGTCCAGGTGCTGAACAACATGCCGCTCAATGCCACCGGCAAGGTGGCCAAGCAGGTGTTGCGCGCTTGGGTCGCGGAGCCTGTTTGAGAACCACGGGGGCGCGTTGCGCCCCATCGCTCCGCTGACGCCCACAGCTACCGTGCTGCTCAGCAGGGCGAGATTCGGTAGCGCTGGCGGAGCCTGCGATGGGCCGCAACGCGGCCCCGGGATTCAGATGACCCGCGCTGGATGCTGCTGGCGGGGCTCGCCCAACATGGCGCGGTGCGACGGAGGCTGGCGGCCGTCAGCTTCGGTGATGCCGTAGCGTGGGGCGACCTCGGCGCTGATGAGGGTCTGGCCGCTGTAGTCGGCCAATTGCGGGTCATTGAGCAAGGCATGGATCAGGCGCCCGTTGAACTGCGGCGTCTCGGCGTTCTCCAGGAACGCACGGTACTGCTCACCATGCTGCTCCCCGGCAATGCGCGTGCGTTCGGTCAGCTGCGGCCCGAGCCACAGCGAGACCGCCGCCACGCCACGGCCTTCGAAGTCGATGGCCATGTCCGCCGCGAACTTGTCGCAACCGGCCTTCTGCGCGCCATACGCCGGCCCGTGCATGTAGCAACCGGCCCCGAAGGACGAGGTGAAGCACACCAACGCACGCCCGCTGCGCAGTAGCAAAGGGGCCGCGTGATAGCTGGCGACATAGGCCGAGCGCAAGCCGACGTCGAGGATGCGCACCAGCGACAGCGGTTTTTCCCAGAACGGGCCCGGCTCGATCAGCTGGTCATGGATATGGGCAACGTTGTTGACCAGCAGATCCAGCTGGCCGCATTCGCGCTCGATGCGTTCGAACAGCGCCCGCACCTGCTCATCGTCGCCATGGTCACAGGCCACGGCGATACCCCGTCCGCCCGCCGCGTCGATGGCATCGGCCGTGCCCTGCAGGTCACCCTCCAGGGCCTGGCCATAGAGCGTCGAGCCGCCCTGCCCGGCCATCCGCCCTGTGACGTACACGGTCATGCCCGCCTCACCCAGTGCCTGGGCAATACCGCGCCCGACACCGCGACTGGCGCCTGTGACCAATGCTACCTGTGGCCTTTCGTTGTGCATGCTTACCTCCCAGTGGTGGCCAGGGTCGGTTGACCCTGGTTGTGTTCGCTATGGGCATGGATATGGTTGGCCGCCAGGTAACCGAAGGTCATGGCCGGGCCAAGGGTGGCACCGGCGCCGGGATAGGTGCGGCCCATCATCGAGGCGGCGCTGTTGCCGATGGCGTACAGCCCCAGGATCGGCCCGCCATCCTGGTGCAGCACCTGGGCGTACGTATTGGTGAGCAAACCGCCCTTGGTGCCGATGTCGCCGGCATCCACCCGCACGGCGTAGAACGGCCCCTTGGTCAGCGGTGCAAGGCATGGGTTGGGCTGCACGCCGGGGTCGCCGTAGTAGCGGTCGAACAGCGACTCGCCCTTGCCGAAATCGTCGTCGCGGCCCTGGGCGGCCATGGCGTTGAAGCGCTGTACAGTGCGGCCCAGGCCGGTGGCATCGACGCCGATCTGCGCCGCCAGCGTGCCCAGGTCATCGGCCTTGTGCAGCACCTGGCGCAGGTGCGCCGGCAATCGCCAGTCCGGCTGGGCATAGCCGGGCAGCAACGGGCCACAGGGGTACTTGCGCCGGAACTGGGCGTCGAAGACCATCCAGCACGGCACGCTGGTGGCGCCTTCGCGGTTGTTCGCGTACATGGCGTAGACGATGTCGCTGTAGGGCGCACCTTCGTTGACGAAGCGCTCACCGGCCGAGTTGACCAGGATGCAGCCAGGCAGGTTGCGCTCGACGAACAGCGCGCGCTGCTTCTCCTCGCCCGCCACCTGCACGGTCGGCGCCCACCAGCTGTGTTCCATCAGGGCCGTGCGTGCGCCAACGGCCACGGCCGCGCGAATGCCATCACCGGTGTTGTGCGGCGGTGTGGCGCTCCAACCGGCATTGGACGGTTGCGGGTGATACTGCTCGCGCATCGCCTGGTTCCGCTCGAAACCGCCGGCGGCGATGATCACCCCTTGCCGGGCCTTGATGTTCAGCCATTGCCCGTCGCGCAGCACTCGGGCGCCGCCGATGCGCTCGCCGACGATCAACAACTGATCGAGCCGGCAATCGAGCCACAGTGGCACGCCTCGGTCGAGCAACGAGCAGCGCAAGGCGCCCACCAAGGCGTTGCCCAGGGTCAGGTAGCGGTCGCGGCGCGACAGCCTGCGGCCCTTGCGGTCGCGCCAGTAGCGCCACAGCACCTTGGCGGTCAGGCCCATCCAGCCTTTGCCTCGGCACAGCAAGACCCGCGCTTCCTTCATGGTCATGGCCATGCGCCCCATCATCAACGTACCGGGGGATGGTGCGCGCATCCGCAGGAATTCATCACCCAGCTGCGCGGCGTCGAACGGCAACGGGTCCATGGAACGGTAGCCGGGCTTGCCGCCCGGCACTTCGGGGTAGTAGTCGGTGTAGTGGGCCTGGGCTTCGAAGCGCACGCGGGTGTCGCGCTCCAGGTACTGGACCATGGACCGGGCATGCTCGACGTAGGCCTCGATGCGCCCGTCGTCGACCTCGCCTTGCGTCACGGCCTTGAGGTACGCCACCGCCTCGGCGGCCGAGTCCGCCCCACCCAGCGCGGCCACGCGGTGGTTGTCGGGGATCCAGATCCCCCCGCCGGACACCGCCGAGGTGCCGCCGTACTGCTCGCTCTTCTCGATCACCAGGGTATCGAGCCCCAGGTCATGGGCTCGCAACGCGGCGGTCAGGCCGCCCGCCCCCGAACCGATCACCAGTACATCGCAACATTCGTCCCACCTGATCATGCACGCACCTCCTCGGGGCAGACGCCTCCAAAGCCCGCGCCGGAAAAGGAAGAACGCGGCCTGGGCCAAGGGCTCGCTCGATTGTCTGGCGCGGTGCATGACCGGACATCGTCCGATGGGACTAGCGGGTCACCACCGATTGCGCGTAGTCCACTTGGACGATGTTGGTCCAAGGGTCCGGTCCCATAGTCGGCCCTGCTTCACCTCCCAAAACCGGAACGTCGGTCGGGCAGGCATGCCCGCGCATGAGGACGACAATGATAAAAACAACAATCGCCCCCCAACCCCTTAACACGTACGTGCGTCTGTCCCTGTTGCTGCTGGCCGGGGGCCTCGGCCAGCAGGCCAGTGCCTTGACCTTCCAGCCCAGCGATGACCTGAGCATCGATTGGGACACGACGTTGTCCTACAGCCTTGCCTGGCGTACCGAGAAGCGTGACCACAAGCTGGTGAACAACGCCGACGGCAACGACGGCGACAACGCCTTCGACCGCGGCAGCCTGATCACCGACCGGGTGGGTTTCCTCACCGAAGCCAACCTGCGCTGGCAGGAAAACTACGGCCTGTTCATGCGCGCCTCGGGCTTCTACGACAAGGCCTACGACCAGAGCAACGACAACGACACCGGTACCTCCAACTGCTTCGCCAGCGGTGTGTGCAGCAAACCGAACCAGTTCCCCAAGGACACCGTCGACCAGCACCGCGACGACCTGCGCCTGCTCGATGCCTATGCCTACGGCACCTGGGACATGGCCGGGCACAACCTCAACCTGCGCGTGGGCGACCAAGTGGTGAGCTGGGGTGAAAGCCTGTTCTACCCAGGCGTCTCGGGCGCCCAGAGCCCGGTGGATGCCACCAAGGCGACTACCCCCGGCGTCGAGGTGAAGGAAGTGCTGCTGCCGGTCGGCCAGGTGTTCGGCCAGTTCAGCCTGACCGACGACCTGGATGTGGAAGCCTACTACCAGTACAAGTGGGAAAAGACACAGTTGTTCGGCGTCGGCAGCTACTTCTCCACCACCGACTTCATCGACCGTGGCGGCTACAGCGATGCCAGCGGCTTCGTCAAGCGCCTGCCCGACAACGAGCCCAGTGACAGCGGCCAGTACGGCCTGGCCCTGCGCTACAGCGCAGCGTCGCTGAACAACACCGAGTTCGGCCTGTACTACGTGCGCTACCACGACAAGACCCCGACGCTGGACTTCCAGAGTGACCTGGGCTTCTACCGTGCGCGCTACTTCGACAACATCGACCTGTACGGCGCAAGCTTCGCCACCGTGCTCGGCGATACCAGCCTGGCCGGCGAAGTCAGCTACCGCGACGGCCAACCGGTGATGGTCGACAACGGTTTCTCCAGCGCGGTACGCGCCGAGACCTTGCAGGCCCAGGTGTCGGCCATCCACGTGTTCGGCCCCAATGCCTTCTCCGATAACACCACCCTGACCGGTGAGCTGGTCTACAACACCGTGCTCAACAACGACAAGTCCGACCCGCTGACCCTGGCCCCTGGCTTCTCGCTGCCGGGCACCGACTCGCTGGTCGGCGATCGCGATGCCTGGGGTTACACGGTGCAAGTCAACTTCGACTACAACGACGTGTTCAGTGGCTGGGACATGTCGGTGCCGATCAACTTCAGCACCGCCGCCCAGCACGACAGCGCCCTGACCGGCTCGATCAACTACGGCCAGGGCGACGACCGCGCCAGCATCGGTACCACCTGGCGCTACCTCGGCAACTTCACTGTCGAGGCCCTCTACAGCGCCTACCTGGGCAATGCCAACAACTCGCCCTGGGCCGACCGCGACAACGTTGCCCTCAACTTCAAATACCGGTTCTGAAGCCCCCGACGGAGGATCATCGACATGTCCAATCTCAAGCACCCCTGGATACGCACCACCCTCGCCGTCGCCCTGCTCGGCAGCAGCCTGGCCCTGCAGGCCAACGTCAGCGGCACCAGTGCCGCATCCCTGGGCAAGGACCTGACGCCCATGGGCGCCGAGCGCGCCGGCAACGCCGACGGCAGCATCCCGGCCTGGACCGGCAAATGGCGCGGCGCACCGCCCCAGGTGAAATTCGCCGGCCCCGGCACCCCCTACCCGGATCCCTATGCCGACGAAAAGCCGCTGTTCGTCATCACCGCGCAGAACATGGACCAGTACGCGGCCAACCTCTCTGACGGCCAGAAAGCGTTGTTCAAGCGTTATCCCGACACCTTCAAGATGCCGGTCTACCCCAGCCACCGGGATTTTCGCGTCGATCCGGACACCGAGGCGGCCATCAGCCGCAACGCCGCCAGCGCCAAGCTCAGCAGCGACGGCAACGACGCCCTGGACGCCTTCGGTGCCTCGCCGTTCCCGGTGCCGAAGAACGGCAACGAGCTGATTCTCAACCACACCATGCAGGCCCGTGCGATCACCGAGGAGGCCAACTACAACCAGGTGGTGGTCTACGCCGATAACAACCGCGTGCTGGAGAAGGTCAACTACAAGATCTACTCGCTGTGGTCCGACCCCAAGCAGAATGCGCAAAGCACCAACGGTGTGTTCACCGACTTCCTGCTCACCACCCTGGAGCCTGTGCGCAAGAAAGGTGAGATCGTCGTCGGTCACGAGTTCATCAACGCCGCCGCCCAGCCGCGCCAGGCCTGGCAGTACACCCCTGGCCAGCGCCGCGTGCGCCGTGCGCCGACCGTGGGCTATGACTCCCCGACCGGTGCCGGTGGTTTCCGCGTGTACGACGAGGACCGCCTGTTCAACGGTGCCACCGACCGTTACGACTGGAAGATCGTCGGCAAGAAAGAGATCTACATCCCGTACAACAACTACAAGATCGACAGCCCGCAAGTCAGCCAGGCCGATATCATCAACGCCGCCGGTCACATCAACCCTGACCTGATGCGCTACGAGAAGCATCGCGTCTGGGTCTTGCAGGCCACCCTCAAA
Organism: Pseudomonas guariconensis; assembly: GCF_900102675.1. Taxonomy (GTDB): domain Bacteria; phylum Pseudomonadota; class Gammaproteobacteria; order Pseudomonadales; family Pseudomonadaceae; genus Aquipseudomonas; species Aquipseudomonas guariconensis. Next base: position 158,071 of record NZ_FMYX01000009.1, on the reverse strand, counting down.
CCGAGCGCGCGTCACATCTATGCCAAGCGTACCTTCTACATCGACGAGGACAGCTGGGCTGCCATCCTGGCCGACAACTACGATGCCCGTGGCCAGCTGTGGCGCACCAACATGCAGACCTCGGTGTATGCCTATGACATCCAGCGCTTCCATGCCCGTCTGGGCCTGTACCACGACCTGATCGCCGGGTCCTACATGGTCGACCGCCTGCTCGACGGCCAGACCCCGGCCAAGCTCAACGCCAGCAACTTCGGCGCTGACGAATTCACGCCAGGCAACCTGCGCAAGCTCGGCACCCGCTAAGCAGCGACCACCTCAAAGCCCCGTGTCGAAAGACCCGGGGCTTTTTGTTTTGCCTTGCGCTTTCGAGGTGGGAGGGATCAGCCGGGGTAGCAGGCGGCCAGGCGCTGGACGAGTGCTGGCAGTTGTGCGGGGCTCAGGCGATTGATGCCCGCGGCACGCACCCGGCCGCCCCCGCTGGGGAACTGCCGGCAAAAGGCATCGGCGGACCAAAGCGCACCGTCCGGCACGCGCAGGCTGAACATCCAGTCGCCATCAGGCTTGGCGCTGAGCAGCCCCACGGCACGTCCAGGCGCGGCAGCGGCCAGGTCGTTGGCCAGCACACCGCTGACTCGCCGCGCCCAGGCCTGTTCCGGCAAGCGGAACAGGCGCATGCCCGGCCCTTCGCACCACGGCGAAAGCCCCGCGGCGGCGGCCATGTCCGCGGCGTAACCGGCCCGCAGCACGGCAAAGCTTGCGCTGTGCTGCACGAAATCCAGCGGGTCGGCATAGGGCAACAGCTCGGCGGCCAGGGCCAGCGGGTCGAAGTGCAAATCGGCCACGCTGTCGCCATAAGCGTTGTAATTGAGCAATTCGCCCAACTGCGCCAGGGCCGTCAGCTCAGGTGCGCCCAGACCATGGCGTTGCGCCAGGGCCCGTGCCGGCCCGGCCATGCCATCGCCAAAGGCCGCCACCACCGCCCAGCGGTGGGCCTTGCCTTGCAGCCAGGTGTCGACCAGCAGGCTGGTACACACGTGCGCCGCCGTGTCGATGTGCGCATCGAAGGCCGGATGCTGGGGCAGTTCCCCGGCAAAGTGATGGTCGAAGTAGCGCACCTGGGCGCCGTCGGCCAGTAAACGCTGGACGTCTTCGCGGTTCTGCTCGTGGCCGATGTCCAGCACCGTCACCCGCTCGCCGGGGCGGGCCTTGACCCGGTCCAACAATGCAATGTCGCGCTTGACCCCGCTGACCAGTTGCACGTTTGGGTCGAGTTCGCCCGCCAGGCGCAACTGCTGCAGGGCACACAGGCCATCGGCGTCGCCGTTGAAAGCGCAATGATCGATCATGACCGCCCCCTTCACTACATCACTTCGCCGCCATTGGCGTCGAGCTGCGCGCCGTTGATTGCGCTGGAATAGTCCGAGGCCAGAAACAGCGCCGCCCGGGCGCATTCATCATCGGTGCGCATACGCCCGCCGGGGATGCCCGCGCTGAACTCGGCCTTGACCTGCGCCTCGCTGATCCCGCGGGCCTCGGCACTCTGACGGACCACCGCCTGCACCGGCGCCCCCCACATCCAGCCGCAGGCCAGGGCATTGACGCGGATGCCATACCCGGCCTGCTCGCAGGCCAGGTACCGCACGCTGGCGGCCAGGGCCGCCTTGGATGCCGAGTAAGCCGCGCCGCCCGGGTAAGGCTTGCGCACACCGAGCGTGTTGATCATCACGATCGCCCCTGCGCCCTGCTCGCGCATCGCCGGCAGCACGGCCCGGGACATGTTCAGCGAGCCCAGCAGGTTGACCTCAAGCGCCTCGCGCAGCGGCGCGTTGTCAGCCTCTTCCACGGCCTGGAAACCGCCGTGGGAGAACGCGCTGTTGACCAAGGCATCGATGCGCCCGAAGGCCTGCAGGGTGGCTTCGGCAAACCGGGTGCAGGCCTCGGGCTGGGTGATGTCGGTGGGCACGCACAGCACGTCGCAAGCGTGGCCCAGGGCGAGAATGCGGGCGCGGGCGTCGGCCAGCCGCTCGGCGCTGCGAGCCCCGATGGCCAGGGCGCGCGCACCTTCGCGCGCGGCCTCCAGGGCCAGCTTGATACCCAGGCCCGGGCCGATGCCGGAGATCATCACGACTTTGTCGTTCAACAGCATGGAGTGTTCCTTCTTCTGGTTGTGAGGGTGTCAGGCACGGGCGCGCAGGTGGCGGCTGCGGTATTGGGCATAGTCGCGCTGCAAGATGGCCTCGGTAAGGCCGAAACGCTCGGGGGTGTAGTGGTGGCTGGCGCGCTTCTCGCGGCCGTTGTCGGCCAGCCAACGCACAATGGCTTCGCGCACCGCGTCGCTCAGGTCCAGGCCGGCGAACGCGTAGATACGCTCGACCACCGCCAATGGCTGGCCAAGGGTGTCTTCGAAATGCACATCCAGCACACGCCCTGCGGGCAGCAGCTCGCGCACGGCCATGGTATGACGAAGGGCACGGGCCATGCGGCGGTTCCACTGCTCGCCGACGGCCTCGGCATCGGCCTGGTCGCTGTACAGCTGCCACAGGGTATGGATGAAGCTCGCCAGCGACGGGATGGTGCTGGCAGGCTCGCGGTGGGTGAGGATCACCTGTGCGCCTGGGAAGACCTTGATCAACAGCTCCAGGGTATGCAGGTGCTGGGGGCTCTTGAGCAGCCAGCGACGGCCCGGTGCGATACCGCGCAAGCCCTGCTGCCATTGCAGGAACTGCAAGCAACGCTTGAGGTAGTGGTAGACCTCGGTCTGGTCCTGGCGATCGAGCCAGGCGGTGTAGCTGGGCACATTGACATAGGAGTCCATGGCGCAGAGGAAGCTGTGCTCCATCAACATGAACTCTTCATCGGCCTGCTCGGCATCGAGGGGGTGGATGGCCAGCAACTGCGGCAGGTGCTCGACCATTGCCGCGACCTCTGCGCGGGCGCGCTGGATGCGCGCCTCGGGCTGGGCCGGGTCTTCGCCGGGCAGGGGCGCCGGATAGCGGGTTTCCCACCAATGGGCCTTGCTGAACTGCGGATCGACCGCCAGGGTGCGCTGCAACAAGGTGGTGCCGGTGCGCGGCAGGCCGACGATCACCAGTGGGTCGTCGACAGGTTGCGCCAGGATTTCGGGGAAGCGCTTGCAGTGCTCCTCCACCACCAAGCGGTTGGCCAGTTGCGCCACCAACTTTTCGCGCAGCATGCCGCGCCCGGCGGACGACAACCGGGCCTCCAGCTCCAGCGCCTGGGCAAGTACTGCCAGGGCCTCTCGGTAGTTACCGGGGCCGAAATCCTGCAGGCCGCCGGTCCGGGCGCTGGCGTCGGCCAGCAGGCGGTCTGGGGCGAATTCACTGTTGATCATCAGACGAGCTCCTCAAGGGCATGCAACTTCACGACGCGGGTGCTGGGGTGAACAGGGGATTTCGCGCCGACCCAGCGCAGGCACAGGGTGCCGTGGGGGTGACCGGCGGTGTGCAGCCAGTTGGCCAAGCCCGGGTCACGGGCGCTGAGCACCATGCGCAGGCCACCGTTGTCATCCAACTGGGCCGAGTGTTTGTTCAGGCAGATGCGGTGGTAGCGGTAGTCCAGGGATTCCATCCAGTAGTTGTTGATCTGCAGGTTCCAGAAATCGCACGCCGGTACGTGGTCGACCTCGATCAGCAACGCCTCGTCGTCAGCCAGCGCCCAGTACGAGTGGTAGTAGAAGATGTTCGGGTCGCCCCCCACCGACTGGCACAGCGCCTGGTCGGCCGGCGGCAGCTCATTGGTGTGGGCCTGGTAGCCCTGGGCCCAGTCGGCGAACAGCCGTGCGGTGTTCTCCACGAACGAGGCGGCGCGCTGCAGGCCTTGCTGCAGGAAGGCAGGGTCCAGCGGCGCGGGCACCTGGTCGGCGTCCAGGCGCTCGATATGCAGCCGTGCAGGCTGCTCGGTGGCGCGGTCGAGGAAGGTCTGGCGCACGATCAGCGCGTTACTCTCCGGCTCCAGGCGCAACCAGTTGCCGCTGGCCTGCGGGTACTGGCTGAGGATGATTTCGAAGTTGCCCTGAGCATCGAGCTCAAGCTGGCTGGCGTCGATGAAGCCGGTCTGGATCATCTTGCCGTCGGTCTCGTAACCGCCTTTTTGTGTGCCGAAGCTCAAGTAGGCGACACTGCCGCGCTGGCCGCTGATGCGGTAGCGCTGGGCGCCATTGAGGCGGGCGTAGCGGTACAGGTTGTCGGGGTTGTCGGCGCCGATCTTGGCGGTTTCGTGGGAGGGTGTGATGAAGCCTGGGAAGTCCGGGTCGGCGAACTCCAGGTGCATCTCCAGGGCGATGCGCAGCAGGCGTGTGAGGTAGCGAAAGCCTTCGGCGCGGGTCTGCGCATCGGCCGGCGCCTCGGCGCGCAGGATCTGCTCGCCGCTGCGCCTTAGCTGTTCGCAGAACCGGTTCCAGGTTTCACCGCTGCACACCTGCTGCTCGGTTGGGTCGTTAACCATGAGGGTCTCCTTGGGGGGCGGAATGCCGCGGGTTGGGAGACCATAGGAATTGCGACCCTCGGAGTACTACGTCCGAGCGGACTAAAGCGCTCTGTGCAGTGCGGTCAATACAACGGTTTATTTCTTGGATGCTGGGTAATAAAAACTTTTAGATATTTCATGCATTTTTTTATTTTGTTGCACCCCCTTCAAATATTCATGCCTGGAGGGAAACACTACGTTCCAGCCTGCCGCCAAATACTGCTTATCATTTGGATTAGCCCCAATGATGCTCCCATCCGGACTAACGCTAATGGCAATAAAGTGGTTTTTCCCTCCCGCCTCAACCTTATAGATTGGGCGGGCCGAGTCGCGTCCATGTGCCTTGCCTTGCTGACCCACGATCTCTCCCTCAGTGAGGGCTTTCATGATGATCGACTGTATTTCTACATCTTTAGTGAACCCGACGGCTTCAAAATCACCGTAATGATTTTCTCTGATGTGCCTCCACCCCTCCCCCTTTGACTTGTCTCCTTTTTTGTCTTTATCCGTTCCAATCCAGCCAGTGAGCATAAAAACAGGTCTCAACTCCTGCTTCCCGCCAACATTTACAAGTCTTCTACCCACTGCCTCGGTAGGCTCGTATTTAACACGGCTATTTCTGGATTCGACCCATTGACGCAGACCGGTGGAGGCGCTGTCTTTCAGCGCATAATTAGGCGCTGCCCTTGAGCCGCCTGCAGCGGCACCCGTGTTTGCGTCCATGCTTTGCTTGGGCTGCTGATTCCTTTGCTTCCTGCCCTTGGGCAATACAAATCCGTCGTCATCCTCATTCGGATCTCGGTCCGCCAACCCTTGGTCGTCGATCCGCGAGACCGGATTGTTCCTGACCATGCAGTACAGGTTCAGCCCGTCCACCGTGCCAGCGGGATCGGCACTGAGCCACCGCCCGACCCAAGATTGGTAATAGCGATAGCCGTAGTAATAGAGCCCCGTCGCATCCCGCTCCTTGCCTGAGTAGCGAACTGTCTTGTAGCTCGCCTGCACCGCATTGCGATGGGTCCAGACCGCCGTCCCGCCGAAGGGGTAGAACTCCTCCTGGCTGATCAGGTTGCCCGCGCCGTCGACCTCCAGAGCGCTGCTGCCCAGCAGGTTGTCGTAGCTGTAGCGCAGTTGGTCGTTGGCAATGTCCGCAGGCTTGCCTGCGGTCCAGTGCAACACCCGCACCTGGGCACGGCCCGCCTTGCCCAGGGTGATGACCTGCAGGTCTTCGGTGACCTTGTCGCCCGTTGCCGTGCACCGCTGCTCAAGCCCGGGCAGATAAAGCACCCATTGTCTCTGCACGCTGCCGGAGGCCTGCTGGACGCTGCTCTTGAGTACACGCTGGCTGTCATGGTCATAGCGGTAGCTTTCATGATCGTTCAGGCCGCCTTCGCGCTTCACCGGAGAGACCTGGTGCAACTCGCCGCGCGGTGTCCAGGCAAGGGTTTGCCCGGGTGACAGCAGCTTTTGCTGACCTGCGGCGCCGAACAGCGCCTCGACCTCGGTCGGATCCTTGGCCAAGGTGCTCAGCACCGCCCGATTGCTTCGAGCGCTGATGGTGATGTCGGTGGTGTAGCTGTGGTTCGTGGCAGGGGCGCTGTGGCGGATCTGGCTCAGGTTGCCCGCCGTGTCGTAGGTATAGCGGCGGGTGTAGCGGGTCGTGGCGCCGGGATCGGCCATCTCGCGCCCCGTTGCGCTGACCAGTTGATAGAGGCTGTCGTACGCGTAGGTGTTTTCCGGGACCACCTTCTGGTTGCGCCAGAAGCGCGTGGCTTCGGCGTCGTTACGCACGCTCAACACGTTGCCCACCGGGTCGTAGGCGTAGCGCAGATCCTGCAGCACTTTCGCCCCACTGCCCTGACGCTCGGTCTTGATGGAGGCCAGGCGCTGGGTCTTGGGCTCGTAGGTATAGGTCGTCACCACCCCGTTGCCATGTTCCTCGCGCAGCTTCTGGCCGGCAGCAGAGTAATGGAGGGATTTGACGATCACCTGTTCGGTGCCGCCCTTGAGCGTGAGCCAGCTGCCAGCCAATTGGCCGGCCACGTCATAGCACAGACGTTGCTTATGGCCTGCGGCATCCTGGGTGCTCAGCACTGCCCCAGTGGCATCGGTGGTGGTCTGGGTGGTGTATGCGTCGGGCTCGAGCCCCGCGTCGTCCTCGCCCTGCCAATCGACGAGGGTGTCAGGGCTGTCGGCATCCTTGAGCAGTTGTCGGGTGACCGACTGAGACACGCCGGTCAGGGCAATGCGCTCGGTCCTCACCAGCCCGGCGGTGTCGTAGTGACGAATACACTGGCCGGCGAGGTTATGTGCCTGGGCCTCTGGTGTCGGATCGGCCCAAAGAAGGCGTTCGATGACGCGCGCCGGCGCACCGGCCACCTGCTCCGTCACGTACAGTGGGCGGCCCGGCAGCGAGGCGTCCTCGTACTGCCAGGTGCGGGTCACGGGCGGGTCGTCCTTGTCGGCGCTGATGTTGTGCAGCGTCAGGCACGGCCTACCGGCGACATCGCTCAGGGCCAGTGATGTTCCGGCATCGACGCTTTGCGTGCGCAAGACCTCGCCGGCCAGGCTCGTCAGGTAGGTGAAGTTGGCCAACCCGGCCTCGTGCAGGCGCGGATCGGTGCTCTGGGTCAGAAAGCCGCGGGCATCGTGGCGATGGTAGGTGATGCGCGTGTCCGTCACGTGCGGGGTATCGGGGTGGCGATGATAGGCGATGCTGCGTACAGGCAAGCCGCGATTGTCCGACACCGTGACGGTGGGTGTGTTGCTGAATAGGGAAATGTTCAAGACTTGCTCCTTCAGTCATTACGAGATAACCCGCCCCTTTTCAGCATCCTAAGCACCCCCACACGCGGTGAAAGCTCAGCGATCTAACAGCCTTGTGGCTTGCCCCCTTCTCTCCGGGCGCCTGTTCCCTACAGCGGATTCCACCGAGCCTCCGGTGCGCGTGTCGTGTCGCCAGGCTTGGAGATGTTCGCGCCGATAACATACCCATTGGCAGCGACACTGACGGCAACCCGCACCAATCTTCCCCCGTACTGGATCTGGTAGACCGGACGGTTCTGCCCTTGCGTAGCGACGTGCCTGCCCGTTGTCACTGCGCTGATCACCAATTCTCTGATTTGCGCATTGCTGTAGGCCCCGACTTTATGGAAGTCGTCTAGGTGCTTGCCCACAACGTGATACATCCCGCCCTTCATCCCGGCATTCTGGATGTACACGTACAGCCCGGTCTCCTTGTCGCGCCCTACAGCCTCGATTTCATGGATGCTCTTGGCGCCTTGCGCGCGCAACACCCGCTTGAGTTTTTCACCTGGCTCACCGTTGATGATGAGGCCGGCGCCATGGTCGAAACGCTCCTTCCTGGCCTGCCAAGCTGCGGCCGTTCTTGCTTTTTCCACCTCCTTAGCCGTCGCCATGCCAGAAAAATCCTGAGACGGCAATCTTGGCGAAGTTGCCGCTCTTGGCCTTGGTTCCTCAGGCGTGTGTGCTTGCGCAGTGGGAGGCGACGAGAACAATGATCGCCCGTGCGCCCTGCCCCAGGCTGAAGGTGGATTACCGTTAGATGGCATGTGCATCACTCCTTGTTCAGTAGCGTGGGATTGTTCCTAACTTTCGATCAGAGTTCTGCACGCGCACTGCTTCACAGCAGGCGGATTTTGCCGCCACTCATACGGAACAATGCCTAGCTCCAAGTAGGATTACCTCACTCTGCCTCCTCGTCCAAACGGACGAGGAGCCCCCCGTCGCAACGGGCGACGATCCCCCGTTGGGCCATCTGGCTCTCCCGCGCCCAGCCGGGCTTGGGCCATCCAACGAGGACACCTTGATGACAACAGAAAAAAACCTGGTTCGCTCCGTCACCGTGGATATCGCCGCCCCTGCAGAGCTGGTCTGGTCGATCCTCATCGATCTGCCCCGCTATCCCCAGTGGAACCCGTACACGATCAAGGTCGAGTCCACCTTGCGCCTGGGCGAGCCGGTCAATCTGTACCTGCCTGATCCCACGCAGCCCGGTGAGCTGATCCACGTGACCGAGCAGTTGGCCGACTTCGAACCGTACCGCCTGCTGGCCTGGGAGATGCACGCCAGCGCCAGCAACCCCGACGCCGCCCGCCGCGAGCAGGTGATCGAACGTACCGGCCCGGACAGCTGCCGCTACCACACCACCGACCAGTTCCTGGGGCCCACCGCCGACACGGTCATGGCCAACCATGGCCACTGGGTCAAGCAGGGCTTCGATGCCGTGGCCCTGGCGGTGAAGGCCCGCGCCGAGTCGCTGCGCGCTGCTGCTGGGTGATCTCCATGCCCCCGGCGCACTTCGTCCGAGCAGACGAAGAGGCGCCGGGGGCGCATTGCCTACCTTGGCGTCAACCGGGCTCAAGCCCGGACGATCACGAGGAGGTATCCGATGTTGACTCATCTGCAATGGCTGGAAGCCGAGAGCATCCAGATCATCCGCGAAGTGGTGGCCGAGTGTGAAAACCCGGTGATGCTTTACTCCATCGGCAAGGACAGCGCGGTGATGCTGCACCTGGCGATGAAGGCCTTCGCTCCGGGCAGACCGCCCTTCCCGCTGCTGCACGTGGACACCACCTGGAAGTTTCGCGAAATGATCGCCTTCCGCGACCAGACCGCCAAGCGCCTGGGCCTGGAACTGCTGGTGCACATCAACCCCGAGGGCGTGGAAAAGGCCATTGACCCTTTCACCCACGGCTCGGCGCTGCACACCGATGTGTGGAAGACCCAGGGCCTCAAGCAGGCGCTGGACAAGCACGGTTTCGACGCAGCCTTTGGCGGCGCGCGGCGCGACGAGGAAAAGTCCCGGGCCAAGGAGCGGGTATTCTCGCTGCGCTCCGAGCAGCACCGCTGGGACCCCAAGCAGCAGCGCCCGGAGCTTTGGCGTCTGTACAACACGCGCAAGCGCAAGGGCGAGAGCCTGCGGGTGTTCCCGCTGTCGAACTGGACCGAACTGGACATCTGGCAATACATCTATCTCGAGCAGATCCCCATCGTGCCGCTGTACTTCGCCAAGGAGCGTCCGGTGGTGGAGCGCGATGGCACCCTGATCATGGTCGACGACCACCGTCTGCCGCTGCGTGACGGCGAGACCCCGCAAATGCGCAAGGTGCGCTTTCGCACCCTGGGGTGCTACCCGCTTACCGGTGCCATCGACAGCGACGCCCACGACCTGCCGGCGATCATCAGCGAGATGCTGGTCAGCCGCACCTCGGAACGCCAAGGCCGCCTGATCGACAGCGATTCGGCCGGCTCCATGGAGAAGAAAAAACAAGAAGGGTACTTCTGATGAACGCCATCACCCAGCACGACGAACTCACCCCGTACCTGCAGGCGCAACAGCACAAGCAACTGCTGCGCTTCATCACCTGTGGCAGTGTCGACGACGGCAAAAGCACCCTGATCGGGCGCCTGCTGTACGAGTCCAAGGTGTTGTTCGAAGACCAGCTCGGCCAGCTCGAAGCCGACTCGAAAAAGCTCGGCACCCAAGGCGAGGAGCTGGACTTCGCCCTGCTGGTGGACGGTCTGGCCGCCGAGCGTGAGCAAGGCATCACCATCGATGTGGCGTACCGCTTCTTCGCTACCGACAAACGCAAGTTCATCGTCGCCGACACCCCCGGCCATGAGCAGTACACCCGCAACATGGTTACCGGCGCTTCCACCGCGGACCTGGCGGTGATCCTGGTGGATGCCCGCCAAGGCTTGCTGACCCAGACCCGCCGCCACAGCTACCTGGTGTCCCTGCTGGGTATCGGCAAAGTGGTGCTGGCGATCAACAAACTCGACCTGATGGATTACGCCCAGGCGGTGTTCGAGCGCATCGAGGCCGAGTACCGCGCCTTCGCCGCGCAGATCGGCCTGCACGATATCCAGTGCATCCCGCTGTCGGCGCTGCGCGGCGACAACATGCTCAGCCCCAGCCTGAATACCCCGTGGTACACAGGCCCGAGCCTGCTGGCGTATCTGGAAGAGGTGCCCCTGGAGCAGGCCCGCGCCAGCGAAGCGGCGTTTCGCCTGCCAGTGCAATGGGTCAACCGGCCGAACCTTGATTTTCGCGGCTACTGCGGCAACGTCGCCGCTGGCAGCGTGAGCGTCGGCGAGCGCATCCGCGTACTGCCTTCAGGCCAGCAGAGCGAGGTCACGCAAATCCTCGGCCCCAACGGCCCGCAACAACGGGCCGAATGCGGCCAAGCTGTGACCTTGGTGCTCAAGGACGAGATCGACATCAGCCGCGGCGACCTGATCGCCCTGGCCGATGCCCCGCCTGCGGTGGCCGACCAGTTCGAGGCCACCCTGGTGTGGATGGACGAGGACGCCCTGCTGCCCGGGCGCCCCTACCTGATGAAGATCGGCTGCCGCACCGTAGGCATGAGCTGCGCCAATCTCAAGCACCGGGTCGATGTGAACAGCCTTGAGCAACTCGCGGCCAAGACCCTGGAGCTCAACGGCATCGGCGTGTGCAACCTGCACTTGGACCGGCCGATCCCGTTCGATGCCTATGCCGACAACCGCGACACCGGCGGCTTCATCGTCATCGACCGCCTGAGCAACCGCACGGTGGGCGCCGGCATGTTGCACTTTGCCCTGCGCCGCGCGCAGAACGTGCATTGGCAAGCCATCGACGTCAACCGCGAGGCCCACGCCGCGCTCAAGGGCCAGAGCCCGCGGGTGCTGTGGTTCACCGGGTTGTCGGGGGCAGGTAAATCGACCATCGCCAACCTGGTGGAACGCAAGCTGCACGCCCTGGGCCGGCACACCTACCTGCTCGACGGCGACAACGTACGCCACGGTCTGAACCGCGACCTGGGCTTCACCGAGGCGGACCGGGTGGAGAACATCCGCCGCGTGGCCGAGGTGGCCAAGCTGATGCTCGATGCCGGGTTGATCACCCTGGTCTCGTTCATCTCGCCGTTTCGCGCCGAGCGCGACATGGCCCGTAGCCTTGCCGGGGATGGCAACTTCCTGGAGATCTACATCGACGCCCCACTGGCCCTGGCCGAACAGCGCGACCCCAAGGGGCTGTACCAGAAAGCCCGGCGGGGCGAGCTGAAGAACTTCACCGGCATCGACTCGCCCTACGAGCCACCGGTGACCCCGGAGCTGCACATCGACACCCAACGCGAATCGGCCGAAGCCGCCGCCGAGCGCATCGTCGAAGCCTTGCTCAGGCTATGAGCGCAGCGGGCGCGGTGCCACGCCGCCGTGCCCGCACCTGACCGCTCAGCGGGTACCGAACTCGAACGAGGGCACGAAACCCGAGCCGAGCAGGTAGGGGCAGTTGGAGTCGACGAAGTCGTCGCTGAGCAGATCCTCGGCACTGTTGTAGCCGTCCGTGTAAACGCCGGTGAGCCCCAGCAGCGTATGCGGCAGGGAGGCAATGCTCACCCGTTGGTCTTGGCGTTGCTTGAGTTTTTCGAGCTTCGCGCTCTGGTGGCGCGACACGTTGTCAGTGGCCCAGACGAACGCCGAGACCGACAAGTCGTATTCATTACCGATGCCATGCCCCAACAAGCCGCGATCATCATCCATGAGGTTCTGGCCATGATCGGAGCTGTAGACCAGCACTGACGGTTTGTTACTGGCCTCCAGTTGATTCATGAGGGTGTGCAACAGCCAATCGGTGTAGAGCACGGTGTTGTCGTAATGGGCGACGAGTCTGTCCTTGGCGCTGTCGGTGGCGGGCTGGAACTGCCCGAAGCTGTCCGGATACCGGCGCTCGTAATCGAAATGGCTGCCTTTGATGTGGATGAAGATCGCCTGCTTGGCAGCGGCCGAATGCAGGATTTGCTCATGTACAGGCAGCAGCGCGGCGTCATAGCTGCGCTCGAAGTACTGCCGGCTGTGTGCCTCGGCGGCAATCTGCGGAATGATCCCACCAAAGCTGTCGACCTCCTGGACAGACAACCAATGGGTCTTGTAGCCCGCTGCACGGTAGATGCCCACCAGGGATTTGGTCGAGGCGATCTGGTCCCAGTCGGAGATCGGCGACAGGCTCAGCATCGACGGCACGGCAAACGCGGTGTAGGGCGCGGTGGTGCACATGCGGTTGAACTTGAACAGCCCCAGGCGCTTGTCCAGGTTCGGTGTGGTCGGTTTGTCGTAGCCGTAGAGCGACCAGTTGTGCGGCCGAGAAGATTCGCCGATCACGAAAACGAGGGTTTCGATGTTCGAATCGTTCTCGACGCGGGTGATGTTGACCTCGGTGTCCTGGCGCTGCTTGATGTATTCGAGGGTTTCGCCGTGCAGGTAGGCGGTCAGGCCGATTTGCGACAGGTAACCCACCGGCGTGCTCTGGTCCTTGGCGACCAGGTCGAGCACGGCGCCCTTGCCCAGCGAATTGACCGTCACGGTCTTGTAGAAGTACGCGCCATACCCCAGCAGCAAGGCGCACAGGCTCAAGGCGAACAGCGACCGGCTCTTGGGCAGCCGACGCCGGTACAGGCCGGCCAGTCCGATCCCGTAACAAGCCGCGAATACCGCCAGCACGAACGTAATGGACTTCCAGTAAGTCAGCAGGAAGTCGGTCGTTTCCTTGTAGTTGGTCAGCCCGATGAACAGGTAGGCCGCCGTCAACCGGGAGTTGAAGTTGAGCGTCAGGAACAGGTCGATGGTGGCCAACAAATAGAACGGCAACAACCCAACATGAAGCTTGAATTGATCGGTGGAGGCAAAACGGATCGCCGCCAGCCACAGCAACGAGATGGCGACGGTGTAGAGCGCCAGCAGGTCGATCTTCGCGTACGGGTTGGCGAGGGTGCGGATAATGATGGGCGATAGCAAAAACGCCCAGAGCACCAGGTTCGGCCATTCCTGCTTCAACGTGGGGAGTTTCATTTTCTAATGCTCGTCGGGCGCCCATGGGAGAGGTGCGTCCCTGCGCGATACCCCGTTGCTGGCATACGAACGAGCATAGATCATCGGGCTTCGCCTTGGACGCCGGCGCTGACGGTTGCGGCAGGATCATCCCCGAGCATAGCCAGTTAGTCCAAACAGACGATTTACCCGGCAAGTCCCCCATCAATACTGCCCTTCCCGATACCCCGCGAGGCGCAGCATGACCGCTCATCATCCGGCTCCCATCGCTACCGACGCGCTCAGCGCCTTGCTCGCCTTGGTCTATCAAGGCCCTCTCGAATCCACGCCTTGGGGCAGCTTTCTCGAACAGTTGCGCCAGCGCCTTGACGCCCGTTTCATCACCCTGGTGCTGCGCAACCCCGAGCACGAACGCCCCGGCCTGATCGTCAACGCCTCCAGCCACGGTCCGCTGCTGCCCGGCGAGCCGTCCTACAGCGAGTACTACTATTCCATCTGCCCGTTTCTCGACTGGCCAGCCAATCAAGTGGCTACGGCCGACCAGGTGATGGGCAGCGCGCTGTGGCTGGCCCACGACTTCTACCGCAACTACCTGCAACCGCTGGACCTGCGCCACGTACTGGTGGCCAACATGGTGACCAACGCCGGGATGCACTGCGCCTTGTTCGCCAGCCGCGGGCACACCGGTACGGACTTCGATGCCGGGGAGGTCGCCCTGGTACGCCTGCTGCAGCCACACGTGCAGCAGGCGGTGGACCTGCACTCGGCCGTGGACCAGCTGGACTCCGAGCGCCAGCTGTATGCTGCGACCATCGACCGCTTGATGGTCGGTACGGTGATCCTCGATGAGAACGGCCGCAAGCTGCGTTGCAACCGCGCAGCGCAGCGGCTGTTCGACGAAGGCGATGGCCTGGTGTGCCGGCAAGAGAAGCTGTGCGCCTACCTCAACCACGAGAACCGCGCCTTGCAGCAAGCGGTCCAGGCCGTGCTGCGCCAGCGCCAGCGCGGGCTGGATGAGCTGGAGGTGCTCACCCTCTCCCGCCCCAGCGGCCAGATGCCACTCAACCTGCTGCTGCGGCCGATCCCGCTGAACTACCAGGCCGGCAAAGCCACCCGCAGACCGGCGGTGGCCCTGTTCATCCGCGACCCGGCCGACTCGCCCCAGGCCTCGCGCCACCTGCTGCGCAGCCTGTTCCAGCTCACACCCATGGAAACCGAGGTGGCAATGCTGGTGATGGACGGGCAGACCCTGGACGAAACGGCGGACCTGCTGCATGTGTCGCGCAATACCGTGCGCGCGCACCTGCGCGGGGTGTTCGCCAAGACCGGCGCCACGCGCCAGGCGCAGTTGGTGAAGACCTTGCTCAACAGCGTGGCGTCGTTGGGGTAATCTGGCTTGCACAGCAGCCCCAGGAGGCCACATGCCCTACCCCATCGAGCAGAAACTTGTCGTCGGCGTCGCCTCCAGCGCGCTGTTCGACCTGACCGTGTCCGACGACATCTACAAGACCGAGGGGGTCGAGGCGTACCGTCTGCACCAGGAGCAGAACCTCGACGAGCCCTTCCCCAAGGGCGTCGCCTTCCCGTTCATCCGGCGTTTTCTGAGCATCAACAAGGCCTTCCCGGCGCAACTGCCGGTAGAAGTGGTGCTGCTCTCACGCAATTCGCCAGAGACCGGCCTGCGGGTGTTCCGCTCGATCGACCACTACGGCCTGGACATCACCCGGGCGGCATTCATGTCCGGCCGCTCGCCCTACGAGTACATCCCGGCCTTCAATGCCTCGCTGTTCTTGAGCGCCCACGAAGAAGACGTCCAGCGCGCCATCGACGCCGACTACCCCGCCGGCCTCGTGCTACCCACGCGCATCTACGACGATGAAATCGACACCGAGCTGAGGGTGGCTTTCGACTTCGATGGCGTGATCGCCGATGACGAGGCCGAGAGCGTGTACAAGCAGCATCACGACCTCGGCGAGTTCCTGGCCCACGAGCGCGACCGCAAGGCCATCCCCCACCAGCCAGGCCCGCTGGCGGACCTCTACCGCAAGCTCTCGCACATCCGCACCCTGGAGGACCAGAAACTGGCCCAGTGCCCGGACTACCAGCGCATCCTGCGCATCGCCATCGTCACCGCGCGCAATGCGCCGTCCCATGAGCGGGTGGTGACCACCTTGAAGAACTGGGGCGTGTCGCCGGACGAGTCGTTCTTCCTGGGCGGCATGGAAAAAGACCGCGTGCTGTCGATCCTCAAGCCGCACATGTTTTTCGACGACCAACGCAGCCACCTGACGTCCGTGGCTGGGGATCTGCCGATGGTGCATGTGCCGTTTGGGGTGGCGAACAAGCGTCGGGAAACGGGCGATGCGCTGGCCGAACCTGCAAAGGCGGAAAGCGAATAAGTTATCCGCCAGCGCCGGGATGCCTCATCCGGGCGAGTGCTGATCGAGGCTCACGGACCAACGGTGAGTATCCAAGCACATCAACTTTTCGAGCACATCACTCGCCTTCCATCACCTTGACCACCCTCCTCCCAGCCTCCATGCTCAAACGCTTCCACCACGACTCAAGGATCGATACATGAAGCTGGAAACCCTGGCCATCCACGCGGGCTTCAGCCCCGACCCGACCACCAAGGCTGTGGCCGTCCCGATCTACCAGACCACCTCGTTCGCCTTCGACGACACCCAGCACGGCGCCGACCTGTTCGATCTGAAGGTAGCCGGCAACATCTACTCGCGCATCATGAACCCCACCAACGACGTCCTCGAGCAGCGCATGGCGGCGTTGGAAGGCGGTGTCGGCGCCCTGGCCGTTGCCTCGGGCATGGCCGCCATCACCTATGCCATCCAGACCGTCGCCGAGGCCGGCGACAATATCGTCTCGGTGGCCAAGCTCTACGGTGGCACCTACAACCTGCTGGCCCACACCCTGCCACGCATGGGCATCCAGACCCGCTTCGCGCCGCATGACGATATCGCCGCCCTTGAAGCGCTGATCGACGACCGCACCAAGGCGGTGTTCTGCGAATCCATCGGCAACCCCGCCGGTAACATCGTCGACCTCCAGGCCCTGGCCGACGCCGCGCACCGCCACGGCGTGCCGCTGATCGTCGACAACACTGTCGCCACCCCGATCCTGTGTCGCCCCTTCGAGCACGGTGCCGACATCGTCGTGCACTCGCTGACCAAGTACATCGGTGGCCACGGCACCAGCATCGGCGGCATCGTCATCGATTCCGGCAAATTCCCCTGGGCCGATAACAAAGCACGCTTCGCCCTGCTCAACACCCCCGATCCGTCCTACCACGGCGTGACCTACACCGAAGCCTTCGGCCCTGCCGCCTTCATCGGCCGCTGCCGCGTGGTGCCGCTGCGCAACACGGGCGCGGCGTTGTCGCCGTTCAATGCGTTCTTGATCCTGCAGGGGCTTGAGACCCTGGCCCTGCGCATGGAGCGACACACCGAAAACGCCCTGAAGGTCGCCCACTACCTGCAAGGGCACCAACAGGTCGCCTGGGTGAAGTACGCCGGCTTGCCGGACCATCCGGAGCACGCGCTAGCGCGCCGCTACACCGGCGGCAAACCGGCGTCGATTCTTTCGTTCGGGATCAAAGGCGGACAAGAAGCCGGCGCACGCTTCATCGATGCGCTGCAGTTGGTGGTGCGCTTGGTGAACATCGGCGATGCCAAGTCACTGGCCTGCCATCCCGCGTCCACCACCCATCGCCAACTCAATGATGAAGAGCTGGAAAAAGCTGGGGTACCAAGGGACATGGTGCGACTGTCGATCGGGATCGAGCACTGCGATGACATCATCGCGGACCTGGCGCAGGCGCTGGAGGCGAGCCGCGGGTGACGGGTTGCAATCGTTGACAGGCCCTGGCCTATTCGCGGGTAAATGGGAGTGGCGCTCCGGCGCTCCAATTTACCCGCGCAGGCGTCCACAAGGACGACGCCGTCATCAGAAACCTAACGCCTACGCATTCGTTTGAGCTGTCGGATCAGGCGTCGCTGGCGGGTGCGGCGCCTGCGCATGACGCAGAGGCGTTTCCAGAGGCCTCGAAAGCGGCGGGTGTTCAGTAGCCATAAGGCAATCAATGAGGGAAGCAAGACCATCAGAGTTAAGACGGGCTTTGGTGATGTCTTGTAGATGAAGGATGCACATAAGAAACACACCACGAGTAAAACAATTAGGCTTTTCAGTGCGCGAGGATGAGCCCTCGATACAAAAAAGACTAGACACACAGTAAAAAACGCCAAGCCTAAGCCCACAAAATATATTAAACCTACTTTATCGCGGCTCAATGGAATTACCTGAGTGATGCTAAACAACGCGGCCGCACCTGCCATCAGTGTAAGAAAGTAAATAGCCAAGAAGATCGTAAGACGCCGCCTTATCGCCCAAGGCAACGGTTCGTAATATATCATTCTGGATCAAACTCCATGACGTTTACGGCGATCGCTCGAACACCCTTCCAAGAAATCGCCTTGTATTGGTGCACTGGCTATTCGTGGCTAAACCCGCTAATACGGCCTTCGATAAGGCGCAGTATCGGCAGGATCGGAAACTAACGCCTGTCGGTTCGCTTCAGTTGCCTGATCAGGCGCCGCTGGCGGGTGCGGCGCCTGCGCATGACGCATAGGCGTTTCCAAAGGCCTCTGAAGCGACGAGTGTTCATCAGCAATAAGGCCGCCAACGGGAGAATGGCGGACATGACGGTCACCTGGGCATTGGATGAGGTCGTATAGGTTGCGAGGGTGCTGATCAGCGCAATTACCAGCAGCACCACTAAACTTTTCAGCGCTCGTACATGGGCTCTCAAAATCAAGAGAATCTGAACCAAGACAACCAAACTAATGGAGCCTGCCGTGGCATCCAGAGCATGCTCTTGCATAGGGCCAGTGAGGAATTTTTCCGCGACACTCGTAACCCCGTTAACTCCTGCGGCAATGGAGAGAACAAAGACGGCGGAGAAGATCGTGAAATAAGGCCTGATCCAGATCGGAAGCTCTTTTCTTATATACGTCATTTTGTATCAAGCTCGACAGTACTAACGACGATAGACTGCACAGTCGCATTTCCGGCGATCCCAAGTACGTTAGCCAGGGACTCACGTATCTGAATAGATGTCACCCTCTTCATCTCTATAGCGGTGAGCCTTTTTTTCATCTGACCAGTCTGCTGCGCTAGCTTTAGCTGTTTTTTCGTAAGGCTTGGATGACTGATGCGAAGCAGTTCATTGTTCAACGCCTTACGCTGCTGTCGTCCCAAGGGCCTCAATAACTCGGACCAGCTACGTCCCGTCACAGACCTCAAATGCTGCAGGTACTTGATCATGTTGTAGCTGCCCCCAAGGACCGCAAGCAACGAAATCGCATCAAGCAACCGGCTTACTGACAGGACCCATTGATCGTTATCCCACCGATCGACAAGTCCAGGGTTGGTGTATTCGGCTCTTGCCCTTCTGATACCGATACCGCACTGAACGACCGACACTACCGCACCCGCCATCCCGAGATACATTATCGGCGTAGCGAGCCCTGCAGAAACAGCAGACACTCCGCCACCCCCAATGACAAGTGCCACACTCAAGACCGCGCCAGTACAAGCCACCCCCATATTGGCCATCTCTTCAAGGAGCCGAGACTCGCGCGAACCTCGCTGAACCTGCTCCACATACTGCTGTGGCGTAACATGCCGCCTCAGCTCCTGAATCACCACCCGCTTCGGCACCACACTGCACACCGCCTGAAACCTACGCAGGTTGACGATGTTGTACTGCGCATCGATATAAACCACCCCCGCCCCGATCAGCGCCGGGTCGGCATCGATCACCGCAAACAACCGAGGCAGATCGATCAGTTGCTCGATGCGCATCCGCGCCAGGTAGGTCGAGGGGCGTGCTCCGAGTTCGTCCAAGCGTGTAAGTCTCATCAAGCATCCTGTCTGAAGAACCGAGATGGCGGAAAACCAGTCGCCGCGTGCAAAACCCGTAGCGTACGCAGCCCCTGATGGCCTGTATGTCGGTGCCTTCCGAAGAACCTCGTCATCTCCCTGCCCGCCCCTTCGAGGCCTTTTCGCCAGCCCCGAATAGCCGCCTCAGCAACGGCGCGCACAAGGGTTGACCATCAACACTGGAGCACCGCATGCTCGGTCACACCCGCCTGTGCTCAAGGACCGATTGCATGAAGCCGGAAGACCGCGCCATCCCCACGCCCTCTGCCCCCCCGGCACAATCGACGCGGACGAGCCGCCGGCAATGACGCTCTTCTACCTCAAGCTCATCGTCACCCCGCTTCTGATGTGGGCCGTCTCCCTCGCTTCGCGGCGCTGGGGTGGCCTGCTGGGTGGATTGTTGTCCGGCTTGCCCATCACCTCCGCGCTGGTGATGACCTTCCTATGCCTGGAACAAGGCACCGCCTTCACCCTGAACGCAGTACCCGGTGCGCTCGGCGGCCTTGCAGCGGTGCAGGCGACCTACGTCTGCTATCTGTATGCGACCCGCCGTACCGGCATAGGCTGGGCCGTTCTGCTGGCCTTGGCGCTCTACGCCGTGGCCGCCTACGCCTTTACCCACGGCGGCAGCCTGTACCTGTCGATTGCCGTCTCCGTGGCGCTGATCGCCTGGCTGATCCGCGCGACCGACCGCGAACCCAAGCCAGAGCTGTTGGCCAAACCCCGTCATCGCTACTGGGAAATCCCCCTGCGCATGGTGGCCGCCACCACCTTGCTGATGGTCACCACCGGCTTTGCCAGCTGGCTGGGGCCGGCAGCGAGCGGGATGCTGGCGCCGATTCCGGTGATTGCCTGGCCATTGGTGGTGTTCGCCCATGTGCAGGGCGGGCGCGCGGGGATGGCGGCGATGGTGCGGGGCAATGCCATCGGGGCGGTGGGGGTTATCGCGTTTTATCTGGTGGTCGCAGGGTTGCTGGAGCAGTTGGGGATCGCGGCGACCTTTGCCTTGGCCGTGGTGCTGGCGGTGGTGTTGACCGTGGCGCTGGCAGCGGTGTTGCGCCGTAGACGCTGATGCAGCATTAGAAACGCCCTGCAAATCATTAAAGATCTGCAAACCCAGGGCGATCTAACAGGTTGGATCTTCTTTTCGCGACCTTCGGACAGATAAGTGCAGTCGAGTATCCAACCGCTCTTCCAGACCCTGCAGCAGCAATACCTTTCCAGGCTCGACAACTGGAATGAGCTGATACAAACCCCTTTCCTGGAGATGCTCGTCGTCTGGGGCATCGTGACGTTTTTCGCCTCCATCATCCCGTTGAAACTGAGCACCGCCCGCGGATTGATGCTGGGTTTTGTCATCGCCATCTGTGGGGCGGTGATCATCACAGCAGATATCGCAGCTGACAGCCTCAGTGCCAAGAAACGCTTGATCGATGTAGAGCAGCAATTATCCGGGCTCGAAACGCCGGCCCCTGGGAGTGGGAGGCTCACGCCTGACAAGACCACCAACCCTGCACCCAATGCCGCCTCATTGAAAAACGAGCGCGAGCGATTGCTCGGCAAGATCGAGCTGGCTGGCGTGCTGACCACCTTCACCGCCATGACACTCGGGGGGCTGGGCGGTGGGTTGCTGACGGCCGCAGTGAGTATGCCGAGAAACCGGCAGGAAGAAGAACGCCAGGAGAAACCAGTACTCGAATGCATTCTGAACGGGTATTTCTACCTGTTCGCCTTCATCCTGACGTCCTCGCTGATCCTCCTGGCCGGCGAGTACTTCTTCCTTGCTCGCAGGCTGACCGACACAGGAAGCGCCCACCCGCTCCTGCTCATCCCAATTATCGGGTTCCTGTTGAGCATCGTGTTCAGCGGCATTGCCTTCGACAGAACACGCAGCCACTTGAAAAAAGACAAGCCGCAGTTGTTCCAGCAATCATTATTTGGGCTGTTTGCGCTGTTCTTCTATCTCAATACGGTTGCCCACGTCTGGTACGACATCGGGGCGATCTCCATGACCTTGCACATCCCCGTGATCCTGGCCTTGTCCCTCCATGCCCTGCATCAATATCGCCAACTCGAGCGCAGATGACACTGTCAACACGCCAGCTTGAGACCCGCCAAGAGAGCGCCATGACCGAATTCACCGTTGTCGATATTTCCTGGTCCGATCGGATCAAGATCCACTATGACCCCAACGAACAGGTGCACGGGCTGCCGGAGGCAGACGGTTTTCAGCGCACCGGTTTTTACTGCCTCTACGGGCGTCATCCGGTCTATGGACCGGATGTGCTTCTGTATATTGGCGAGACGAAAATGTCCGCCACTGGCCGGTCTTTTCGGGCGCGGCTGGGGGAGCATCTGAAGGGCCGGTTCTGGTATCACGCCAATCTCTCGGTCTCCCTGGGCACCCTTGAAGAGGGGCAACAGCTCACCGCGCAAGCAATCCGCGCCGTGGAGTCGGTGTTGATTGCAGCGCACAAACCGGCGCTCAACCGCCGCCATATTGACTGCGCGCTGCCGGGTGCGGAGCAGTACTTGATTCGCAACTGGGAGTTCCCGGGGGCGCTTCAACATGAGTGCTCGGGGTATTACTGGCGCTAGCCCCCAGCACTCCCCTGATGAATCGCAAACACCTGCATCTCCACCAGGTAACCGTCGCCCAGGTCAGCGCCGACGCAGGCACGCACTGGCTTTGGGCAGCCCTCAAGCCAGGCGTCGTACACCTCGTTGACCCGGTCGAAATGGCTGTAGTCCGCTAGCCATAACTGAACCCGGGTCAACTGGTCCTTACCGATGCTTGCCTCGGCCATCAGGCCATCGATGATCGCAAGCACTTGCCGGAGTTGCCCCTGCACATCCTGTTGCAGGTCGTGGGCGGCGATACCCGCCGTTTCGAACAGGCCTCGGTAGCTGACGGCCAGCGACATCCGGTCGCCTGAGGCATGACGTGTGATCATCGATGTGTACTCCCTTGTGCATTAACTCAGTTGATTGATGCAGACCACCTTGGGCTGGGTCATGTCTTCATAGGCGAAGCGCACACCCTCGCGCCCGAGGCTGCCGTACTTGGAACCGCCGAACGGCATGGCGTCGAAGCGGTAGTCCGAGGAGTCGTTGATCATCACGCCACCGGCCTCGATGCGCTTGGCCAGTGCAAGCGCGGCGGACAGATCCTGGGTGAACACGCCGGCATGCAGGCTGTACTCCGGCGCATTGGCCAGGGCGATGGCCTGCTCGCGATCATCGAACGGCGCCAGCATGACCACCGGTGCGAACGCTTCTTCGCGCCACAATTGGCTGGCGTGGGAGACCTGCTCGAGCACGGTAGGTGCATAGGCGGCGCCCTCGCGCTGGTGGCCGCACAGCAGCGTTGCCCCCTCCTCCAGCGCCTGGTCCACCAGGGCCTCGACCCGTCGTGCCGCGGCCTCGGTGATCATCGGCCCCATGTCGGTTTCGCGCCGGGCGGGATCGCCCAACACCATCGAGCGTGTCAGGGCGACGAAGCGCTCGCGGAACGCCTCATAGATCGAGGCGTGCACGAGAATGCGCTGGGTACCGATGCAGTTCTGCCCGGCCGCCCAGAATGCACCCGAGACGCAGGCCTCGACCGTGGCGGCAAGGTCGCAGTCTTCCAGCACCAGCACCGGGGCATTGCCGCCCAGGTCCATGGCTAGCTTCTTCAGGCCCGCGTTACGCGCAATCTGCTCGCCGGTAGCGAAGCCGCCGGTGAAGGAAATCATACGGACTTCACGCACCGCGACCAGGGCCTTGCCCAGCTCGGCGCCGCCGGTGGCGACAGTGACCACGGTGTCGGGCAAACCCGCCAGGCCCAGGTATTGCACCAGCTTGATGGCCGACAGCGGGGTCAACTCCGAAGGCTTGAGAATGACCGCGTTGCCCCCGGCGATGGCCGGGCCAAGCTTGTGGGCCACAAGGTTCAGCGGGTCGTTGTAAGGGGTGATCGCCAGGATCAACCCCAGGGGTTCGCGGGTGAACCAGCCTTGGCGCGATTCCGAGCCTTCATAGGCATCGAAAGGCACCACTTCCCCGGCGTTGCGCCGCGCTTCCTCGGCGGAGAGCCTGAGGGTGTTGATGCAACGCTTCACTTCTTTTTCGGCCTGGCGCAGGGTCTTGCCCGCCTCGTCGACGATCAGGCCGGCGAAGTCCGCCGCATCCCGCTCGATGAGCCGCGCGGTATTTTCCAGGATGCTGGCTCGGCGATGCCGAGGCAGTGCGGCGCTGTCGCTGACGCCCTGGCGAGCGCGGGCCAACAGGCCCGGCACGTCCTGGACACCGAGGTTTTCGACGCTGCCGACGAGGCTGCCATCGAAGGGGCTATACACGTCGATCAAGGCGGGCTCCTGCAAGGAAACCCGTGGCAGGTAGGACAGATTCATGGGGTTGCTCCTCAGGCCGAGTGCTTGGTGGCGTGGATGGCGACGATGTCCGACAGCAAGGCAAATGCGGTTTCGATCCGCCCGGCGCCAGGGCCCGACACAGTCACGGCGCCCAGCAGTTTGGTATCGAATGCGACCGCGTTGGTGGCGCCGCTGATGCCTGCCAGGGGGTGGTTGCCGGGTAGCAGGCGGGCTTGCACGCTGGCCTGGACCGAGCCGTCCTGGTTACGGCTGGCAGCACCGATCAGCTTCCAGCGCTGGCCCGAGGCCAGGGCCTGCTGGATATCGTCGCAGGTGATCGCGCTGATGCCGCTGCACGCCACATCGCTGACCTGCAGGCAGGCGCCCAGCAGTTCGTTGGCCAGAATGACCACCTTCAGGCGCACGTCGTAACCTTCGACGTCGGCACTCGGGTCCGCTTCGGCGTAGCCCAATTCCTGGGCCTTGGCGACCGCCTCTGCAAAGCCAAGGCCTTCTTCCATGCGCGTCAGCACATAGTTGGAGGTGCCGTTCAGAATGCCCTCGAAACCGACCAGCCCTGCTCCGGGCAATGTCTGGCGTGCCATGCGCAGGACCGGGGTGCCGCTCATCACGGCGCCTTCGTACTCGAACGACACCCCCTTGGCCTTGGCCAGCGCCTTGAGCGACTGGGCATGCAGGGCAACCGGCCCTTTGTTGGTGGTGACCACATGCTTGCCCGCCTCCAGCGCCCAGCGGCAGAAGGTGGCAGCAGGTTCGCCATCCTTGGGATTGGTGAATGTGGCCTCAGCGATGATGTCGGCGCCGGACTGCTTGATCACCGCCTCATTGAAGGCCTCCGCCGAGCCTTGTGCCAACTGCGCCAGCGCCCCCTTGCTGGCCGGTAGCGCGACCAGGGTGGCGGCATCCAGGCCATCGCGGTCGATGGCCGACCCCAGGAACAGGTCGGTGACGCCGACGATCTTCAGGCTGAAACCCAACTCCTGCTGCCAGCGCGCATTGCGCTCGGCGATCAGCTGGGCCAGGGCGCGGTTCACTCCGCCAAAGCCAACGAGTGCGATCTTGTATTCAGTCATGCTGCGTGGTCCTTCTCAGGCGATTGGTCGATGGGGTTAGCCTAAGAGCCGGGCCATGCCAGTTGAATATGGCAATCCGCTGTATTTATTGGCCAATCTGACCAGTGCCTGGCGCCTGCTTTTATGCCGGCCACACGAAAAACGCCGCCCGGGTCGAGCCCGGGCGGCGTGGTTCGGCAGCAGGTGTGCGCAATACGGTGATGGGCTCAGATCACGCTGGACAGCACGAACGAGGTGACGGTGTTCTCGACGCCCGACATGGCGGCGATTTCCTTCCAGACGTGGTGCACCCGCTCGGGGCTGGCGGCCTCCACGCGCAGCAGCAGATCGAACTCGCCGCTGAGCACTTCGCACTGGACCACCTCGGGGATCATCCGCAGCGCATCCAGTACCGCCTCCCCCCGCATGCGGTCGTAGCGGTAGACGAAGATCACCGCGTTGATCAGCGAGGTGGGCCGCCGCCCCTCGCCGATGCGCAAGGTATAGCCCTGGATGGCCCCATCGCGCTCCAGCCGTTCGATACGCTGGCGCACCGCATTGCGCGAGAGATTCACCTTCTGCCCCAGCTCGGCGTGGGCAATGCGTGCGTTGGCGGTGAGCTCGGCGAGAATGCGCTCGTCCAACGGGTCGAGAATGCGCTTCATCGCGCGGCCTGCAACTGGATCAGTGCCTCGTGCAGCCCCGCCAAGTCATCCCTGCCCAGGCGCGGCGCGGCCGTGGTGCCGGTCGGCTGGGCCGGCACCGCACCGTGCCAGGCGCCCAGCTCGGCCAGCAGCGTGGCGGATTTTTCAGGCGCGAACTGGCCCAGCGTGACGATGGGCGCGCCGATGTTGCGCCGGTGCAGGCGCCCGGCGAAGGCGCCGGTCGCGGTGTGAGGGTCCACGGCGCTGCCGGTCTCGTGGAACAGCGTGACGATCTCTTCGCGGATCAGCGCATCGTCCACGGCGTAGGAGTCGAACAGCATGCGCGCCTGCAACCACTGGCGGTTGCCGATGCTCAGTTCGCCGCAGTCTTCGAAGTGCTCCATCAGCGCCCGGGTCGCACCACCATCGCGGTCGTACAGCTCCCAGACAAACCGCTCCAGGTTGGAGAACAGCGAGAAATCCATGGCCGGCGACAAGGTTTGCCGGGTGGCCGAGCGGCTGTAGCGGTTGCTGTGGATGAACCGGTGCAAGGCGTCGTTGCGGTTGGTGGAGACGATGATCTGGTTGATCGGCAGCCCCATCTTCTGCGCGATGAACCCGGCGTAGATCTCGGCGAAACTGGCCGTGGGAATGCTGAACCCCACTGGCCGGATGCCGCCGCCCAACTGCAGCGCCGCATGGAAATAGAACACGATCTGCGCCAGCACACCGACCCAGTTGCTGGAGTTGAAACTGATCGGCATCAGCGCCGGGCACGGCCAGGCCCGCAGCAGGCGTGAGGCCAGGGACTGGCAGTCATCGAAACTGCCATCGACCGCCATGCAACTGACGCTGTCGGAGTCGGCGCTGTTCATGATCGCAGCGCGGTCCGGCGGGGTGCCGGCGGACGGATACAACGCCAGCAGACGCGCCGTCGGGCAATGACGCAAGGCATCGATGGCGGCCACGGCGGTGTCGCCATTGCTAGCGCCGACCCACATCACCCGCTCGCACGCCTGGCCCAGGAAGTGGCGGATCAGCCGCGCCTGCAACTGCGCGGCGAAGTCCTTGGACGAACGTGTCGGCCCGTGGAACAGCTCCAGGATCCACTCGTTGTGGCCGATCTGCTGCAACGGGGCGATGGCCCGGTGCTGGAACCCGCGGTAACTGTCGCTGACCAGCGCGCGCAAGGTCGGCTCATCGAGGGTATCGCCCACGAAGGGCGCGATGACACGCCAGGCCAGCTCATCGAACGGCAGCCACGACCATTTGGCGATTTCCTGTGGGCTGAACACCGGGAGGGACGCCGGCACATACAGCCCGCCGTCCTCGGCCAGCCCGGACAGCAGCGCCGTGCGGAAATCAACTCGTGTCTGGGTACCGCGCGTGGATGTGTACTGCATCGTTGCTCCAGGTGAATACTCGTGATTAGCGGTGCGCCATGGCCACCAGCCAATGGCTGAAAGCCTGGGCATCCGGGGTCAGGGCCTCGCCCAGGCCCCGGACCAGATAAAACGACTCGCTGGCCTCGATCCGCTGGCTGAACGGCGCCACCAGACGCCCCTCGCGCAGCAGGTCTTCGGCCAACGAGGAACGCGCCAGGGCCACCCCCAGCCCGGCCTCGGCCATGCGCAAGGTGGACACCAAGGTGTCGAACTGCATGCCGCTGGAATAGTCGACCCCCTCGGCCCCGACTCGCTCCAGCCAGTACCCCCACCCCTCCTCGTAGCCCAATACATGCAGCAGCGGCAGACGGGCCAGGTCGCGGGGCTCGCGTAGCGGGCAACGGGCGAGCAGCGCCGGCGAGCACACCGGCACCAGCACGTCATGGGTCAGCCGCTGCGCCTCAACCCCCGACCACTGACCGTTGCCCCAGCGAATCTCCAGGTCATCCTCGGCATCGAGCTCCTTGACCCACAGGTTGCTGATGTAGCGCAGATCCACCTGCGGGTAGGCATGGCGAAAGTCAGCCAACCGCGGCGCCAACCAGAAGTGCAGGAACGACAGGCTGCCGCGCACCTTCAACGGCCGGCGCTTGCGTTGGCCAAAAATCTCGTTGGTGCCCACCGCCAGGCGGCTGATGGCGTCCTGCACCACCGGCAGGTACGACTGCCCTTCTTCGGTCAACCCCAGCCCCCGGGGCAGGCGCTTGAACAGCGCCACCCCGAGTTGGCTTTCCAGGTGGCGAATCTGCTGGCTCACGGCGCCCTGGGTGAGGTGCAGCTCCTCTGCCGCGTGGGTGAAGTTCAGGTAGCGGGCCGAGACTTCAAAGGCACGAAGCCAGTTCAAGGGGGGCAAGGTTTTCTGGCTCAAGGGCGGCTCCTGATGACAACGTTCGGCGATGGCCTAGTATCGCTGTGCTCAGGCGGCCTCGGTACCGGGCGCGGCAATTTCCGGCGCCTGGCTGCGCGCCTTGAACTTGCAGGTCAGCCAGTACACGAAGTAGCACCAGGCAATGAACGGCAAACCAAAGTACAGGGCCACGCGCTGGGCCGGGTCGAAAGCGATACCGACGCAGGCCAGCAGACAGCAGAAGATCGCCGCCAGCGGCACGAACGGGTAGCCCCGCACGCGGAACTTGAGGTCTTCGAGCTTGCCGCCGTGGGCCAGGTAATGCCGGCGGAAAGCGATCTGGCTCACGGCGATGCTGATCCACACCACCACCACCGCCAGCCCGGAAATCGACACCAACGCCAGGTAGATGGTGTCAGGGGCGAACACGCTGCTCAGCAAGGACGCCATGCCGCCTGCCATGCTCAGCACGATGGCGTTGACCGGCGTGCCACGACGCGACAGCGAGGCATACCGGCGCGGCATGCTGCCCTGATCGCTCAAGGTCCAGAGCATCCGCGCGGCGGCGTACAGCCCGGAGTTGGCGGCCGACAGCAGCGCGGTGATGATCACGAAGTTCATGATGTCCGCGGCATAGGGGATGCCGATCATCTCGAAGACCATCACGAACGGGCTCTCCACCAGCCCGGCCTGTTCCCGAGGCAACAGCGTGGCCAGCACGAAGATGGTGCCGATGAAGAACAGCGCCAGGCGCAGCACCGTAGTGCGGATGGCCTTGGGTACGTTCTTTTCAGGGTCACGGGTTTCGCCGGCGGCGATACCGATCAGCTCGGTGCCGGAGAAGGCGAACGCCACCGCCAGCAAGGTCATGGCAATCGACCAGAAGCCGGTTGGGAACAGCCCTTCGCGGGTGAAGTTGCCCAGCCCGACGCTGTGCGCCTGCTCGATCTCGAAACCACCGAGAATCGCCCCGCCGCCCACCACCAGGAACGCGACAACGGCAAGCACCTTGATCAACGACAGCCAGAACTCAGTCTCGGCGAACGAACGCACCGAGATGATATTGCTGATGAACACCGCGGCCCCGAACAACGCACTCCAGATCCACACCGGCGTGTCCGGGAACCAGCGCACCATCAAGATACCGGCAGCGGTGAACTCCGAGCCGATGGCCACCGTCCAGGTCAACCAGTACATCCAGGCGACCATGTAGCCGGTGCCCGGGCCGATGTAGCGCGTGGCGTAGCTGCTGAACGAGCCGACTTCCGGCATGTGCACGGCCAGCTCACCGAGGCAAATCATCACCAGGTACACCATGATCGCCCCCAGCACGTAGGCGATCACCGCGCCCAATGGGCCGGCCTGGTTGACGGTGTAGCCGGACGTCAGGAACAGGCCGGTGCCGATGACACCGCCCAACGCCAGCATGACGATATGGCGGGTTTGCATGTCCTGTTTGAAGGAGTGCACCGAAGCATTTTTACTTGTCGTTGTTTGCACGGACATTGTGGGTTTCTCATGAATGTTGGCGGGCAAGGGCGTAGCAACGACCTCGTCTTGGCAGAGCGAATCGAATGGCCTTGCATCGTTGTTGTTGTTCTACTTCATGAAGGGGCACCCGCCCTCCCGAGCGAGTGCCGCGCGACAGCTCAGGCGGGCAGCTCGATCGTGCTGCACGCCACATCACCGTGCAGTTCCTTGGCCTCGGCCAGCTCCTGACGGACGGCCGTGCAGGCTTGCGCCAGGTCGGCCAGCAGGTCGTCGGTTTCTTCGATGCCGACCGAAATGCGCACCAGGCCTTCGCAGATGCCCAGCGCCAGGCGCTCCTCCAGCGTGTTCTCCACGTGGCTGGTAGTGCGCGCCGGGCCATAGATCGTCTCCACCGCCCCCAGGTTGCCCGCCCGGTGGGCGTACTTAAGACGCGGCAGCAAGCGCGCCACCGTCGGCATGCCGCCCTTGAGCACGAAGCTCACGATGGCGCCGAAGCCGCGCATCTGCGCCTTGGCAATGGCATGGCCCGGATGCTCGGGCAAGCCTGGGTAGTTCACCGCCTCCACCAGCGGCTCGTGGCTCAGGTACTGGGCCAGGGCCAGGGCGCTGGCCTGTTGCTGGCGCATGCGCAGGGCCAAAGTCTTGATGCCCCGGATGATCAGGTAGGCCGAGAACGGGTCCAGGGCCGCGCCGTTGATCTCCCGGTAGTGACGCACCTGGGCCATCAACGCCTCGGCGCCGCACACCACCCCGCCCAGCACATCACCGTGGCCGGACAGGAACTTGGTGGCGCTGTGCACCACCACGTCCACGCCCAGGGCCAGAGGGTTCTGGTTGAGCGGCGTGGCAAAAGTGTTGTCCGCCACCACGATGGCCCCCACCCGCCGCGCGGCGGCGCTCAGGCGGCGGATGTCCAGCACCTTCAGCGTGGGGTTGGTGGGGGTTTCGAGGTACAGCACGTCGCAGCCGGCTTCGATCTCACGCTCCAGCGCCTCGGTATCGAGCGTGTCGCACAGGCACACCTGCACGCCCATGCGCGGCAGGAACTCTTCGAAGATCTTGTTGGTGCCACCGTAGCTGTCGCGGGTCGACACCACGCGCTTGCCGGTGCAGAGGAAGGTGTGCAGCACCGCGCTGATCGCCGCCATGCCGCTGCTGAACGCCACTGCCGATTCGGCCTGCTCCAGCTGGGCCACTTTCGCCTCCAGCGTGGCAACCGTGGGGTTGCTCATGCGGCTGTAGATATAGCCCGGCAGTTTGCCCAGGGCCACGTCGTACCAGGCGTCGATGTCGTTGTAGCCGTAGGCGGCGCTGACCACGATCGGGGTCTGGGTGGCGTTGTAGGGATGCTGCACTTGCTCGCCGCTCCACACCACCTGTGTGCCGATACCGGCCACGCTGTTGTGCTCGAGGTTTTCGTTCTTGTTCATATCCGCTTCCCGCAGGCTGAGAGTCTTGCACCGATTCAAGATCGGGCCTTGGGGGGACTATAGGGATATGGCCAAAAGCTGAAAAACGATGGAATCCGGGGGTGAGGGGCGTTTTTTTTAATGGCTGTGTTGAGCGGTTTTACAGCACGAAAGCCCTGGAGCTTTCGTGCTGTAACGGTATTGCGGCCGAGTGCCGATCAGAACACCGACCATCCGATCCGTGAGCTGAGCAACTCGAGCGCTGCCATCCCGGCCAGCGAGTTGCCCGCGGCGTTCAACTCAGGTGACCACACGCAGACCGTGAACTGCCCTGGCACGATCGCGACGATCCCGCCGCCTACGCCACTTTTGCCGGGCAAGCCCACGCGGTAGGCGAAATTCCCGGCTTCGTCATACAGCCCGCTGGTGGCCATGATCGAGTTCACCTGCTGAGTCTGGCGCTGGGTCAGAATCTGATTGCCGCTGTGCTTGCAGAACCCATCGTTTGCCAGGAAACAGAACGCCTTGGCCAAGTCCAGGCAGTTCATTTGCAGCGCGCAGTAGCTGAAATAACTGCGCAGCACCGTCTCGACCTCGTTATGGAAGTTGCCGAATGACTGCATCAGATAAGCCATGGCCGCGTTGCGCGCGCGGAACTGATACTCCGAGTCAGCGACCCGGGTATCGATCGCAATGTGCGGATTGCCCGACAACCGCCGCACGAAATCGCGCATCGACAACGTGGGCGCGGCGAAACGCGACTGGTTGATATCGCAGATCACCAGCGCCCCGGCATTGATGAATGGGTTACGCGGACGCCCGCGCTCGAACTCCAGCTGCACCAGGGAATTGAACGGCTGGCCCGAAGGCTCATGACCCAGCCGCTCCCAGATCGCCTCACCCGAGTGCTCGATCGCCTGGACCAGGCTGAACACCTTGGAAATACTTTGCACCGAAAACGGCACCAGCGCGTCGCCTGCGCAGTAATAACTGCCATCGTTGCCATAGACCGCGATGCCCAGCTGGTTCGCGGGCACATCGGCCAGCGCGGGAATGTAATCAGCCACTTTGCCCTTGCCGATCAAGGGACGCACTTCGTCGAGAATTTCGTTCAACAGCGTTTGCATGGAAGGCCCAGTCATCAGTCCCCCAGACGACAGCGAGGGGTGGCATTCTTGACGACAATCGAGTGGGAGAAATCACATGTTCGCGAAGAAATGGATGACGGGCGTTCAGGGCGTGTCCTTACTGTCGTAGTCTTGATGCCATGACCTATGCTGTGCTTGGTTTGACGAACGAACAGAAACTGCACCTTGCCAACTCCGGAAGCCGTGAACCAAGGAATGGGAGATTGAACATGCCAGCTTGCCCTTTGCCCGTTGACGAAGCGCTTCGCCAGCGCGCCCTCGATGACATGAACCTGGTCGATACTCCAGCCGAGCACTACCTCGATACCTTGGTACGGCTCACCCAGGATCTGGCCCACGTGGACACGGTGCTCATCAGCCTCATCGACCAGGACAGGCAGTGGTTCAAAGCCCGAATCGGGCTCGAGGTAAGCGAAACGACACGGAGTATTTCCTTCTGCGGCTACGCCATTCTCGGTGAAGATACCTTGATGGTCCCCGACGCCAGGTACGATGAGCGCTTCGTTGACAATCCGCTGGTGCTCAACGCGCCCCATATCCGCTTCTATGCCGGCCACCCGCTACGCGCTGGCAACGGCAAGGCCATCGGCACCCTGTGCATGTTCGACCCCCGCCCCCGCGTGCTCAGCGACACCCAAAAAGCGAACTTCAAGGACCTGGCCACCCTCGCGGAGGGCTATCTGCAAATGCGCGCCTTGGCCCAGGCCAACCGCGACCTGCGCCTTGAAATGGATCGAGAGCACCGTAAAGCGCTGCTCGACCCTTTGACACAACTGTGGAACCGCGGCGCGTTGACCGCGTTTGAAGAGCACCAACGGCGCATGTCCGCAGCCAGTGGCTTACGCCTGGCTGCGATTTACGCAGACCTCGACCATTTCAAATCCATCAACGACAAGTACGGCCATGCAAGCGGAGACAAAGTGCTCTGTGAATGCGCCCGCCGCCTGCGAGCCGCCCTTCGCCCCGACGACCTGCTCGTGCGCCACGGCGGAGAAGAATTCGTCGCTATTTTGCAGGTCAATGACAACGAAGAACTGAAGCGGATTGCCGAGCGCATTCGTGAACAGGTCGGCAGCAGCCCGATGCAACTGCCCAGCACTCAGTTGAAGGTTAGCGTGAGCATCGGCTGCACCCTCTTCGCCCCGGGTGAAAAAATCGATGACGCACTGGAGCGCGCCGACAAAGGGCTCTATGCCGCCAAGCAGAATGGGCGTGACCAGGTTGTGTATGTCAGGCCGCCGGTGTGAGGGCGGGAGGCTGACATTCAACGCCAAAGGTAAACGCTTTACGTGTGGTAGCGGGCTTTTGTCGTGATGGGCTACTCGGTGCTTAATTTGCGGTACGGGCACAAAAAAGCGCTTCTGGCAGCCACCAGAGGCGCCTATCCATCTGCCATCTGTAACTAGAGAATTCTCCTACATGCTTCCTCATTAATTCTGAAGGAAGTAAGGTATCGGGCATCCCTGGCAGCGCCGAAATGTAGGCCCCTGCCCTCGCTTGCAAGGATGCCCTCGTGACGCTGCCCTCCACTCTTCCACCTAACGGAATCTCACCCAGCGTATTCACATCGCAGCAGTTGGAGCCAGGCAGCGTTTACAGCCGAGCGGACCTCAAGGCACGCTTCGACATTCACGACGCCACGCTCAACACCGGGATCTTCCGCCCGAAGGGGTATGACTCTGTCTGGCTGTTCATCACCGAACACAAGACGTCTGACAGAACCCAATACGAAGACACCCTGGAAGGCGACACCCTTCGCATGCAAGGACAAACCCTGGGGCGAACCGATGCCCTCATCCTGGAGCATCGTCAGCGAGGCCTGGAGTTGCTGGTTTTCTATCGCAAAGCGAAGTACGAACATCCCAATGCGGGTTTTCGGTACGAGGGTGTCTTCACGTGTGTAGGCAGTGAAGGCAGTCGACCGACATCGTTCGTATTGAAGCGTGTACCGGCTGCGGCTGGAGAAGATCTTCCGGCAACGATCGAGCAAGCACTAGACACCCAAGGCGCCTTCAATCCCGATGACCTGAGCGACGCACGCACGCGCACCCTGACGTCGATCGTTCGACGACGCGGCCAACCTCAATTCCGAAAGCAATTGCTCAAGGCCTACAAAGGCCGCTGCGCCATGACAGGCTGCACCTTGCCGCAGGTGTTGGAGGCGGCCCATATCCACCCCTACCTCGGCGATGAAACCAACGTAGTTAGCAATGGGCTGTTACTGAGGGCTGACGTGCATACCCTGTTCGACTTGGGGCTGTTATGGGTCAACCCAAGCGATATGCGAATTGGCATCGCCGACGCGTTGAAGCAGAGCGAATACGTTTCGCTGGAAGGCCAACCCTTGTACCTGCCGGAAAACGAAGCAGACCGCCCTAGCCTCCCAGCGTTGGCGTTTCGCTTCAACGCGATTGCAGCCCGCTAATTGCACGCCCACTGTGTAAAAGCGTCTTTGTGCCGCGATGGCCCGCAAGGCGGACCCTGCTTTTTAATCAATTGCCCTCAACGCAAAAAAAAGCGCCCCTGGGTATCCACCAGAGGCGCTCACTGATTCAAGGGCTCGTCGCTCAACACCAACCAGAGCGACCAAACCAACCTGCGCAACCCTACGCAAATCTCTGCCCATAGCCTGGCCAGCCCTGGTCGATGAAGAACGACGAACACTGCGAGGCTAGACCATCTGGACAGGCTTACGAGGGAACTCGCGCCATTTCGGAAACGGACTACAGGTGATCAGTGCTGCGCCTGCACACGACTCAGCGCCATCTCCGCCAAAGCGTGGGCGCGCTCGATTTCGTGCATGGCTGCCAAGGCCAGGACCTGGCCGGGAGGCTTGGCGTGAAGCTGGACGCTGTGCTGGGAAACGGTCAGGGCGCAGACGAGGTATTCGGAGATCTGGATGAGGATCTCTTCAAGGGTGGTGAGGGATTCGGATGGTATGGGTGGGTCGGGGACGATTTTGAGCATGACAAACTCCGATATCAATGAAGCTGCCACGTCTCTGCTGTCAAACAAATGGGTGGCAGCTGTACGCGGGTTGACAGACCGAGGATATCGGAACTCGGCGCACCGAAGTGCCCCACGACAGCTGCCATAAAGCGATCCGCTGTGGTCCGAAAATCAGAGTCGGCCTGTCAAAACCGGTCGTTGAATTTGCAACGACCCGGCGAGACTAGAGCTCTGATGGAGCGACAGCAATGGGCTGGAAGGCGTAGAAGTATGTTTGGGAAAGGGACTACAGGGAAGTGGGAAAGTCTGATCCAAGCCACCGCAGCTATTGCAAGTAGCTGCACCACGTTTCATCAACAGCACGCTCAGTGAACATCTCAATAGCGATTTCTAGCTTGGAAGGCAGCTGTAACTTCTAGGCCATGCGCAAAAATCATGCAGAGTACATAGATTTTTCTTACGATCTTCCTCATTCAGTCTGAAGGAAGTAAGGTGTCGAGCATACGTAAAAAAGGCGAAACGATGGCACGCCCGCCCTGTTCGCCTGCTCGACACCACAGGAAGCATCCGTGACAGCCCAAACTCCCTCCTCGCCCAGACTCGTCGAAGTCAGCCAACTCGCACAGGCGCTTGAGCAGTTCGCCACTGACCGCAATTGGGCTCAGTTCCACTCGCCCAAAAATCTGGTCATGGCGCTGAACGGCGAAGTGGGAGAGCTGAACGAGATATTCCAATGGCTGACCGAGGAAGCATCGAAGTCTGCCGCTCGCTCGCCCGAGACCGGCCAAGCAGTTCAAGACGAGTTGGCCGACGTGCTGATGTATCTGGTGCGCCTGGCATCGGTCCTGGGCGTCGACCTCAATGCTGCCGTGCAAAACAAGCTGCGAATCAACGGCGAAAAATACCCCGTCGATAAGGCTCGGGATACCGCCAAGAAATACGACCAGCTCTGATTGCAGCCTTGACTAAGGAAGAAAGGCCTTGATCGTTTACGAAGCGACCAAAGTACGGTTTTTGCACGACAACGATAACGATGACATCGAAGACGTGATCTTACAGAGCTTCAAAACTGCGACCGGCAAAGCCGTGGCCGTTGCGGAGATGAACGCCTGGAAGAACTCCCTCGGCGCCATGGCGAAGGTACTGCGCGATACCGAGATCCCGGATGACATGGGGGTAGCGATTGAGCTGCACATTCCCCAAACCTCCAAGCGCATCGACATCACCCTCACCGGGTATAACGCCCAAGGGCAACGCAATGCCCTGTTGGTTGAACTCAAGCAGTGGAGTTCGGCCAAGGCGACGGGTAAGGACGCTATCGTCAAAACGGCGCTGGGCGGCGGTCTACGTGAAACAGTTCATCCGTCTTACCAAGCTTGGTCGTACGCCTCGTTGCTGGAAGGCTTCAACGAAGCAGTATATTCCGGCGGCATCCAAGTCAATGCATGCGCCTACCTGCACAACTACGTAGGCGATGGCATGATCGATGCCCACCATTATCAGGACTACATCAGTAAGGCCCCGCTCTTCCTCAAAGGTAAAGAAGAGCTCGCTCGCATGCGCACCTATATCAAGCAGCACATCGCCATGGGTGATGAGAACAGCGTGCTGCATGACCTGATGGCCAGCCCGATCCGGCCTTCAAAAGCGTTGGCCGACTCGTTGAAAGGCTTACTCAAAGCGCAGCCCGAATTCATTCTGATCGACGACCAGAAAGAAGTATTCGAAGCCGCTGCCGCCGCTGGTACAGCCTCGTCCGCAGAGCATCCCAGAGTCGTCATCATTGAAGGAGGGCCCGGCACCGGTAAAACCGTGGTGGCGCTCAATCTGTTAGTCAAACTCACCAGCCATGGTCTGGTCGGTAAGTACGTGTCGAAGAATGCTGCACCGCGTAAGGTCTATGAGAGCAAGCTTGCCGGCTCCATCACTCGCAGCCGCTTCTCTCACATGTTTACTGGCTCCGGCGCGTTCGTCGATACCGAAGCGAACACCTACGATTTCCTGGTCGTGGACGAAGCCCACCGCCTCAACGAAAAAAGCGGGCTGTATGGCAACCTCGGCGAGAACCAGATCAAGGAACTGATCAATTCCTCCAAGTGCACGATCTTCTTTATCGACGAAGACCAGCGTGTAACCCTGAGCGATATAGGCAGCCGCGAAGCCATTCGTGCATTTGCCAAAGCCAAGGGCGCCGAGGTTGAAGAATACAGCCTGGCCTCACAGTTCCGATGCAACGGTTCGGATGGATACCTCGCTTGGCTCGATGATGTACTGGAGATTCGAAATACCGCCAACCGCCATCTCGATACAAGCACCTACGAGTTCAAGGTATTCGAAACACCTGAAGCGCTACATGAAGCCATTCGAGAGAAGAACAGCCAAAACAAATCCCGCGTAGTGGCCGGTTACTGCTGGCCCTGGAGCAGCAAAAAGCAGGCGTCTGCCTACGACATCGTGATCGGTGAAAATTATCGGCGTAAATGGAATCTCGACCAGGACGGTAGCCTTTGGATCATCGCCGAAAACTCGATTGAGCAAGTGGGGTGTATCCATACCTGCCAAGGGCTGGAAGTGGACTATATCGGCGTGATCATCGGGCCGGACCTGGTTATCAGGAATGGCCGAGTCGTCACCGCACCGGAAATGCGCGATAAGCAGGATCGCTCGATTCGGGGTTACAAGACTCGCATGAAGTCTGAGCCGGAAGAGACCCGTAAGCTGGTCGACCTGATCATCAAGAACACCTACCGCACTCTGATGACACGCGGGATGAAGGGGTGTTACCTGTACTGCACGGATGAGCAGACTGCACGGTACTTCCAGGAGCGCTCGATGTCAGTGGAACTGGAGGTCAACGCCTCCGCGCTACGGCAACCCACTGCCTCGATGGCGTAACGTATAACCTTGGCTTGCCAACTGCGGATCAAGTCATGACGATCCGCTGGCATAAAGCTTAAGCCTCATTAAATGAAACTGAATCGCTCCTAGTTTCGCCCAAAGCCCTGAAATTGACTTCCTCTACGAGCAATCGCTACTCATCCAAGCTGATCACCACTCGCCGTGCCGCCCAGTCTCCCGAGGCACTCGAAAACCACCAGACATAAAAAAATCCAGTCACCTCGCGGTGACTGGATTTTCTAGGGATTTTTGGTCGGGACGGAGTGATTCGAACACTCGACCCCTTGCACCCCATGCAAGTGCGCTACCGGGCTGCGCTACGCCCCGACATCATTCTCGATATTGCTGAGAACGGTGAAGAATCTACCCTAACCTTTTGAATAATGGAAGCTTTTTTTCAAAAACTTTCCATTCATCGGGTTCGGTTCACTTCTTCAACACCACCAACACATCCTCCAACTCGGCAATCATCTGCCGGATCAGCTGCTTGTACTGGGTGGTGTCATCCTTGGCCTCATCACTGGAGAGGCGCAGTCGCGCCCCGCCGATGGTGAAGCCTTGGTCGTACAGCAGCGCGCGGATCTGGCGGATCATCAGCACGTCTTGGCGCTGGTAATACCGCCGGTTACCGCGGCGCTTGACCGGGTTGAGTTGCGGGAACTCCTGTTCCCAATAACGCAGCACGTGCGGTTTTACCGCACAGAGCTCACTGACCTCACCGATGGTGAAGTAGCGCTTGCCCGGAATGGGGGGCAGCTCGTCGTTATGGCTTGGTTCCAGCATAGGCCTCAACCCGGGCTTTCAGTTTCTGCCCTGGACGAAAGGTGACGACGCGGCGAGCGGTGATCGGGATCTCTTCCCCTGTCTTGGGGTTGCGGCCCGGCCGCTGGCGTTTGTCGCGAAGGTCGAAGTTGCCGAAACCGGACAGCTTGACCTGCTCGTTCTCTTCAAGTGCGTGCCGAATTTCTTCGAAAAACAGCTCGACCAGCTCCTTGGCCTCTCTCTTGTTGAGCCCCAGCTCCTCGTACAGCCTTTCGGCCATCTCAGCTTTCGTCAGAGCACCCATACGCTATTTCCTTAACGTGGTGTTCAACCTTTGTTCAAGCGAGGTGAGGATGTTTTGCAGGGTAGTGTTCACCTCATCGTCGTTAAGAGTGCGCGATGGATGCTGCCAGGTCAAGCCGACGGCCAGGCTTTTTCTATCAGGATCAATGCCTTTACCTTGGTAGACGTCAAACAGCCTGAGGTCTGTGAGCCATTCGCCCGCATTGTCACGAATTACTTCAAGCACGGAGCTAGAAGCAACATCACGTCCTGCGATCAAAGCCAGGTCACGCCTCACTTCTGGGAACTTGGACAGTTCGCTGAATTTCGGCAGGCGGCCTTCGACCACCTCACCCAGTACCAGCTCGAAGACGAACACCGGACGCTCCAGGCCCAGGGTCTTGGCGAGCTCTGGGTGGATAGCGCCGATGTAGCCGACTTCCTTGCCGTCGCGCTCGATGCGGGCGGTCTGGCCAGGGTGCAGGGCTGGGTGCTTGCCGGCGACGAACGTGAAGTCGTCCAGGGCGCCCGAGTAGCCCAGCAGGGCTTCCACGTCGGCT
Organism: Pseudomonas guariconensis; assembly: GCF_900102675.1. Classification (GTDB taxonomy): domain Bacteria; phylum Pseudomonadota; class Gammaproteobacteria; order Pseudomonadales; family Pseudomonadaceae; genus Aquipseudomonas; species Aquipseudomonas guariconensis. Next base: position 118,936 of record NZ_FMYX01000009.1, on the reverse strand, counting down.
TTCACGTCGAAGAAGTCGAGGCTGTCACGGCCGTTCGCCCAGCCTTCCGGCAGGCGACTGCCCGTGGCGACGCCGGCGATCATCGGCTGCTGCTTGAGGTCGCCCAGCTGGCCGACGAAGCGCAGGCCGCTTTCGAACAGGCGTACGCGGTCCTGCTGGCGGTTGAGGTTGTGCTGCAGCGCCTTGACCAGGCCCGGCCACAGGGACGCGCGCATGGCGGCCATGTCGCTGGAGATAGGGTTGGCCAGCAGCAGCGGCTCGACGCCCGGGGTGAACAGCTCGAACAGTTTCGGGTCGATGAAGCTGTAGGTGATCGCTTCCTGATAGCCGCGGGCGACCAGCAGGCGGCGCAGGGTCGGCAGCTCGCCACGGGCTTCCGGGCGGGTCTGCGGAGCCAGGCGGGCTTGCGGGTAGCGGACCGGCAGGTTGTTGTAGCCGTACAGGCGGGCCAGCTCTTCGATCAGGTCGACTTCGAGGCTGATGTCGAAGCGGTGGCTTGGGACTTCGACAGTCCACTGCCCTGCCCCATCAGCGCTGGTTTTCAGCTCCAGGGCGTTGAGCAGTTGCTCGACCTGGGCAGCGTCCATGTCCATGCCAAGCATCTGGTTGATACGCTCGGCGCGCAGGGTGACTGGCGCGACCTTCGGCAGGTGCTGCTCGCTCACGGCCTCGACGATGGGGCCGGCTTCGCCGCCGACGATCTCGAGGACCAGGGCGGTGGCGCGCTCCATGGCTTCACGGGCCAGTTGCGAATCGACGCCGCGCTCGTAGCGGTGCGAGGCATCGGTGTGCAGACCGTAGGAACGGGCCTTGCCTGCGACGGAAATCGGCTCGAAGAAGGCGCTTTCCAAGAACAGATCGCGGGTCTTCTCGGTATTCACGCCGCTGTGTTCGCCACCCATGACGCCGGCGATGGCCAGGGCGCGGGTGTGGTCGGCGATGACCAGGGTGTCGGCACGCAGCGCGACTTCCTGGCCGTCCAGCAGGACGAGCTTCTCGCCCTCCTCGGCCATGCGTACGCGGATGCCGCCGTTGATTTCGGCGAGGTCGAAGGCGTGCATCGGCTGGCCGAGTTCGAGCATCACGTAGTTGGTGATGTCGACAGCGGCGTCGATGCTGCGCACGTCGCTACGGCGCAGGCGCTCGACCATCCACAGCGGGGTCGGCTTGCTCAGGTCGACGTTGCGGATGACGCGGCCCAGGTACCGTGGGCAGGCCGCCGGCGCGCAGACTTCAACCGGGCGCACTTCGTCGTGGGCCGGGGCAACGGCAGGCACTTGAGGACGGGTGACCGGCACGTCGTACAGGGCGCTGACGTCGCGGGCCAGGCCTGCGATGGACAGGCAGTCGCCGCGGTTCGGGGTCAGGCCGATTTCGATGCTGGCGTCGTCCAGGTTCAGGTACTGGCGAATGTCTTCGCCGACCGGGGCGTCAGCCGCCAGTTCCAGCAGGCCGTCGTTCTCTTCGCTGATCTGCAGCTCGGCGGCCGAGCACAGCATGCCGAAGGACTCGACGCCGCGCAGCTTGGCCTTCTTGATCTTGAAGTCGCCCGGCAGTTCGGCACCGATCATGGCGAACGGGATCTTGATGCCTGGGCGCGCGTTCGGAGCGCCGCAGACGACCTGGAAGGTTTCCTGGCCGTTGCTCACCTGGCACACGCGCAGCTTGTCGGCGTCCGGGTGTTGTTCGGTGGCGAGGATCTCGCCCACCACGATGCCGCTGAACTGGCCGGCAGCGGGGGTCACGCTGTCGACTTCAAGGCCGGCCATGGACAGGCGGGCGACCAGTTCGTCACGGGAGACTTGCGGGTTTACCCAACCGCGCAGCCACTGTTCACTGAATTTCATGCTGTTCTCCTAGAAAGTGCGTCGATTGGGCCTAGCGGAATTGGGCGAGGAACCGCAGGTCGTTGTCGAAGAACAGACGCAAATCGTTGACGCCATAGCGCAGCATGGCCAGGCGCTCGGCGCCCATGCCGAAGGCGAAGCCTTGGAACTCTTCCGGGTCGATGCCGGACATGCGCAGCACGTTCGGGTGGACCATGCCGCAACCCATGACTTCGAGCCAGCCGGTCTGCTTGCACACGCGGCAGCCATTGCCGGAGCACATCACGCACTGGATGTCGACTTCAGCCGAAGGCTCGGTGAAGGGGAAGAACGACGGACGGAAGCGTACCGCCAGTTCTTTTTCGAAGAACACGCGCAGGAACTCTTCGATGGTGCCCTTGAGGTCGGCGAAGTTGATGCCGCGATCGACCAGCAGGCCTTCGACCTGGTGGAACATCGGCGAGTGGGTAATGTCCGAGTCGCAGCGATAGACGCGGCCCGGGCAGACAATGCGGATCGGCGGCTGGCTGGACTCCATGGTCCGCACCTGCACAGGCGAAGTGTGGGTGCGCAGCAGCATGTTGGCATTGAAGTAGAAGGTGTCGTGCATCGCCCGGGCCGGGTGATGGCCGGGGATGTTGAGCGCTTCGAAGTTGTGGTAGTCGTCTTCGACCTCAGGGCCTTCGGCGATGCCGTAGCCGATGTGGGTGAAGAACTGCTCGATGCGCTCGAGGGTACGGGTGATCGGGTGCAGCCCGCCGGTGGTCTGGCCACGGCCTGGCAGGGTCACGTCGATGCATTCGGCGGCCAGGCGAGCGTTGAGCTCGGCTTCTTCGAAGGCAGCCTTGCGTGCGTTGAGCACGTCGGTGACGCGCTCTTTGGCGTCGTTGATCAGCGCGCCGACTTTCGGGCGCTCTTCGGCTGGCAGGTTGCCCAGGGTCTTCATCACCTGGGTCAGCTCGCCTTTCTTGCCGAGGTATTGGACCCGGATCTGTTCCAGGGTAGTGATGTCTTCAGCGCGTTCCACGGCCTCGAGGGCTTGGGCAACCAGCGCGTCCAGGTTTTCCATGTACAGACTCCAGATACGAAAATAGGGGAAGAGCTTTTGAAGGCTCTTCCCCTATCGATGACGTTTTACACCCGACGACGCAAAGCGCCGCCGGATGATTGTCGTGGGTACTTAAGCCAGGACGGCTTTAGCTTTCTCGACAATCGCAGCAAACGCCGCTTTTTCGTTCACTGCCAGGTCGGCCAGAACCTTGCGGTCGATTTCGATCGACGCTTTCTTCAGGCCAGCGATCAGACGGCTGTAGGACAGACCGTTGGTGCGGGCACCGGCGTTGATACGAGCGATCCACAGAGCGCGGAACTGACGCTTCTTCTGGCGACGGTCACGGTAGGCGTATTGGCCAGCCTTGATGACAGCCTGCTTGGCAACGCGGAATACGCGCGAGCGTGCACCGTAGTAGCCTTTAGCCAGTTTCAGAATTTTCTTGTGACGCTTACGAGCGATGACGCCACGCTTTACACGAGCCATGAGTAACTTCCTCTATCGTTGACCAGAATTAACGTACGCGCAGCATGCGCTCGACTTTTGCCACGTCAGACGGGTGCAGCAGGCTGGCACCGCGCAGTTGACGCTTACGCTTGGTCGACATTTTGGTCAGGATGTGGCTCTTGAAAGCGTGCTTGTGCTTGAAGCCGGAAGCGGTTTTCAGGAAACGCTTCGCAGCACCGCTCTTGGTTTTCATTTTTGGCATGTTGGAACTCCGCATTCGATAAAATTACACATAATCATCAGGCCTGCCGTGCCCGGGAGATTACTTCTTCTTTTTGGGGGCGATGACCATCATAAGCTGGCGTCCTTCCATCTTCGGATGCTGCTCAACGGTGCCGTATTCGGCGAGGTCAGCTTCGACCCGCTTCAACAGCTCCATGCCCAGCTCCTGGTGGGCCATCTCACGGCCGCGGAATCTCAGAGAGATCTTGGCCTTGTCCCCATCGCTAAGGAAACGTACCAGGTTGCGTAGTTTTACCTGGTAATCCCCTTCTTCCGTCCCTGGACGAAACTTGATTTCTTTGATCTGGATCTGCTTCTGGTTTTTCTTGGCTTCGTTGGCCTGCTTCTTCTTTTCGAAGAGGTGCTTGCCGTAGTCCATGACCTTGCAGACAGGCGGTTGCGCGTCTGCAGAGATCTCCACCAGATCCAGCTTCGCTTCATCAGCGATACGCAGCGCTTCATCAATCGAGACGATGCCAATCTGCTCGCCGTCAGCGCCAATTAACCGAACCTCGCGTGCCGAGATATTCTCGTTGATCGGGGCTTTCGGTGCAGTTCGTTTATCGTTTCTCATTTCACGCTTAATAGTCATTACTCCGATTCTAGGCGACCGCGCTGAGCCACGGCATCAGCGAGCAGTTGGGTGAATTGGGAGACGGGCATGGAGCCCAGGTCTTTGCCATCACGGGTACGCACTGCAACGGTCTGCGTTTCGACTTCGCGGTCCCCTATAACCAGAAGGTATGGGACCTTGAGCAAAGTATGCTCGCGGATTTTAAAGCCGATCTTCTCATTTCTCAAGTCGGACTTGGCACGGAAACCAGCCCCATTGAGGGATTTTTCCACTTCGAGTGCGAAATCGGCCTGCTTGTCGGTGATGTTCATGATCACCGCCTGGGTCGGGGCCAGCCACGCCGGGAATACGCCCGCGTAGTGCTCGATCAGCATGCCGATGAAACGCTCGAAGGAACCGAGGATCGCACGGTGCAGCATGACTGGGCGCTTACGGTTGTTATCTTCGGCGATATAGCTGGCATCCAGACGCTCCGGCAGGTTCGGATCGTACTGCAGGGTGCCGCACTGCCAGTTACGGCCCAGGCAGTCACGTAGGGTGAATTCGATCTTCGGACCGTAGAAAGCGCCCTCGCCCGGCTGGTATTCCCACTCCAGGCCCGACTCGTTCAGCGCATCGGCCAGGGCGCCTTCGGCGCGGTCCCACAGCTCTTCGGAGCCCACGCGCTTAGCGGGACGGGTCGAGAGCTTCATGGCGATGTCGGTGAAACCGAAGTCCTTGTAGACATCCAGGGTGAGCTTGATGAAGTCGGCCGCTTCTTTCTTCACCTGATCTTCGGTGCAGAAGATGTGGGCGTCGTCCTGGGTGAAGCCACGCACACGCATGATGCCGTGCAAGGCGCCGGACGGCTCGTTACGGTGGCAGGCACCGAACTCGGCCAGGCGCAGCGGCAGGTCACGGTAGGACTTCAGGCCTTGGTTGAACACCTGTACGTGGCACGGGCAGTTCATCGGTTTTACCGCGAAATCGCGACTTTCCGACGAAGTGGTGAACATGTTCTCGGCGTAGTTGGACCAGTGGCCGGAACGCTCCCAGAGGATGCGGTCGACGACCTGCGGCGTCTTGATCTCCAGGTAGCCGTTTTCGCGCTGCACGCCGCGCATGTACTGCTCGAGCACCTGATAGACGGTCCAACCGGCCGGGTGCCAGAAGACCATGCCCGGGGCTTCTTCCTGCAGGTGGAAGAGATCCAGCTGCTTGCCGATCTTGCGGTGGTCGCGCTTTTCGGCTTCTTCGATGCGCTGGATGTAGGCAGCCAGTTGCTTCTTGTCAGCCCAGGCGGTGCCGTACACGCGCTGCAGCTGCTCGTTCTTGGCATCGCCGCGCCAGTAGGCGCCAGACAGCTTGGTCAGCTTGAAGGCCTTGAGGAAACGGGTGTTCGGCACGTGCGGGCCACGGCACATGTCGACGTATTCTTCGTGGTAGTACAGGCCCATGGCCTGTTCGTCCGGCATGTCCTCGACCAGGCGCAGCTTGTAGTCTTCGCCACGGCTCTTGAACACGTCGATGACTTCGGCGCGCGGGGTCATCTTCTTGATGACGTCGTAGTCCTTGTCGATCAGCTGTTGCATGCGCTGTTCGATGGCGGCCATGTCTTCTGGGGTGAAGGGGCGCTCGTAGGCGATGTCGTAGTAGAAGCCTTCGTCGATCACCGGGCCGATCACCATCTTGGCGGTCGGGTACAGCTGTTTCACTGCGTGGCCGACCAGGTGGGCGCACGAGTGACGGATGATCTCCAGTCCCTCTTCATCTTTAGGGGTGATGATCTGCAGCGTGGCGTCGTTCTCGATCAGGTCGCAGGCGTCGACCAGCTTGCCATCGACCTTGCCGGCCAGCGTGGCCTTGGCGAGGCCCGCGCCAATGGAGGCGGCGACTTCGGCAACGGTGACGGCCTTGTCGAACGTACGTTGACTGCCATCGGGAAGAGTAATTACGGGCATGGCGCCTCCTCTCCTAGTGGTGACCCCTACCAAAGGTCACATGGGTTGGGATGAGCCAGTACAAGATCCGACCTGCCTTTCCCGCGGGAAAGCCTGCCTCACAGTGGCAGGAGCCTTTCGGCCAACCAGGGACGAACCAGAGTGACTGGAAAGAAAAATGGAAAACAGCTGCCAGGGTGCAGCTGCAAGCCGAGCATGCTAGCACGCGGCTTGGGCGGCAGGCAGAAATATTTGGAAATTAAGCCGTCTGGGTGAACTTGTTCGGAAAATTCCACCTCAGAGTTTCTGAAGCATCCTACTCTTGATGAGATCCAACCCAAGGAGTGTGTGGTTATGCGACTTCAGTCTCTTCTGGCCCTGACCGCCGCCAGCGCCCTGCTGCTGCCCCTGGCGGCACATGCCGAGTGGCCTGCCGGCAAGAAAGGCGCCTACATGGAGCAGTGCGTCCAGGTGGCGTCGGCTCAAGGTGTCGATGCGAAAACGGCGGACCAGCACTGCAAGTGCGGCGCTGATGCGATCGAGAAGAACTTCACCAAGGCGGAAATCGAAGACCTGGACAGCAAGGACGGTGTCGACGCCAAGCTGATGCAGCGGGCGCAAACCGTGGTACGTCAGGCCTGCGCACCTAAGAGCTGAGCCTTTTTGCGGGGCGATGCACGCATTATTTGCCGTGGATCAGTATCCTGCGAAGGTAACAGGCGCTAGATACGCAGAATTAGACTATGATGTCGCCGGTGCTGCGTAGCCTCGGCAACATCGCACCTCGAAAAAAAAACCATGTTTCTGGAGATTCACCCCATGTCCAATCGCCAAAACGGCACCGTCAAATGGTTCAATGATGAAAAAGGCTACGGCTTCATCACCCCAGCAGGCGGCGGCGACGACCTGTTCGTACACTTCAAGGCCATCGAAACCGACGGCTTCAAGAGCCTGAAAGAAGGCCAGTCCGTTTCCTTCGTTGCCGAACGCGGTCAGAAGGGCATGCAGGCTGCGCAGGTTCGTCCGGAGTAATTCGGATACGAATACAAAAAACCCGCCTTCATGGCGGGTTTTTTGTGGGTGTTCGCTTTTGTCGCAGGCGAAACCTCAACCGCAGTTAACGCGGGTCACCACGCCTTTGTCATCGACGTTCAGGTTCAGCCGCTCGGAGCGGTATTCCAGGGTGATTACATCGTGGGGCTTGAGGATACGTGCCAGTTGCGAACCGCTGGCCTTGCGTGCCTGCTCCAGCAGCGCCGGGGTGGCCTGTTTGCCGATGGTGAAGTCGGCACCGCTGGCCTCGCAGCGACCGCCGTTATCGGCCGAGGTGCCTGGGGCCTTGTCGCCACCGCTGGAAGAACCGCCTGTGCTGCAACCTGCCAGGACTGCAGCCGCCAGCAAGGTCGCCAGGTAAGCACGGGTACGGAACATGAATCCTCCTAATCATCATGGGAACTGTCTCATGCGACAGCTCCGCTCAACTTTTGTTGCAAAACCGGGCAAGTCTGCCTGAACCGGCCCCTGATGGCGAAAGGGAATCGTGACTGGATTTTGCGCCGTACGCCTGGCGGTTTATTCGCCAGCGGTCGTGCGACGAATGCAAAGGCATGATTTACTGCAACAACCGGAGCGCAGCACGCCTCCCTTCGAACGCCAGGGTCCGGTGTTCGACCCTTAGCCCAGGCTTGCCACGAGAGCCTCCCATGAGCAGCCACAGCATCGACGCCGACATCAAGGTCAAATGGGCCGAGGGCCAGAGCGCCTACAGCCCCAGCACCCCTGAAGAACTGCTGCTGATCGCCATCGACTTGTTGGTCCGCGACCGCGGCAGCGAAGCAGCGCGCAGCTTCATCGAGCAGGTGTTCGAGCGCTACGCCCCGCACGCCGCTATTGCAATCGAGCCAAGCGCTCGCTGAGCAGGTCGAAGAAACCCTGGGCATCGCCCTCGTTCAGCCACAGCACATTGGCCGGACGCTTGAGCACCGCGTACCAGTCAACGACGGTCTGGCCAAAGGTCGGGCCTTCACGGCTGTCGACCTCCAGGTGGGCCCGCCTGCCGCTGAACAGCTCGGGCTTGATCAGGTAGGCGATGACACTGGCATCGTGCACCGGGCCTCCGGGCATCCCGTACAGGTCCATGTCGTGCTTGACGTAGGCGTCGAGGATATCCACCACACGCTGGCTGGCCTGATTGTTGATGGCTGCCAACTGCTTGAAGCGCGCTTCACTGGTGATCACCTTGTGGGTCAGGTCCAGGGGCACATAGGTCAGCTTGACGCCGCTGGCCAGCACCACCTGCGCAGCATGGGGGTCGGCGTAGAGGTTGAACTCGGCCACCGGGGTGATGTTGCCGCCATTGAAGTGAGCACCACCCATTACCACCACTTCCTTGATGCCTTTGGCGATCTCGGGCTTCTGGATCAACGCCAGGGCCAGGTTGGTCTGCGGACCGAGCATGGCCAGGGTGATGCTGTGAGGCTCGGCGTGGGACAGCGTATCGACCAGGTACTGCACGGCATTGCCCTGGGCCAGGCCCTGTTTGGGCTCGTGGACCTTCACCCCTTCCAGGCCCTCCCGACCATGGATATCGTCAGCGTAGATCGGCTTGCGCACCAGCGGGCGCCCTGCCCCGGCGTAGACCGGGATGTCTTCGCGCCCAGCCCATTCCCGCGCGAGGCGAGCGTTGCGTGAGGTCTTGTCCAGACGCACGTTGCCGGCCACGGTGGTGATGGCGCGGATGTTCAAGTCCTCGGGCGAGGCCATGGCGAGCAGCAGCGCGACGACGTCGTCGGCACCCGGGTCGGTGTCGATGATCACATCCCGCGTAGCGGCCTGGAGGGAGGTGGTGGCCACGGCTGACATGAGGACGACTCCTTTGAGGAGGTGTTTGAACATAGGGCACTCCTTGTTGCCTTCGATAGTGGGGCCGCGTTGCGGCCTTTCGTGGGTAAACCCGCTCCCACAGGGTTCGGCGCAGGACCGGGTTTACCCGCGAGTGGGCCTTGACCTCAGAACGTGACACCCGCCACTAGCGCGATGTTGCTGTAGGGTTTGCACTCCCCGGTTCGCACCACGGCCTTGGCCTGGCGGCACAACTCTTTGAACGCTTGATGGCTCAGCAGCTCGCGCACGCCCAGCTGTCCTTGCAGCCCCTGTACCTGCGCCAAGGCTGGCGGCGCTACCTCGAGCATCTGCTCGGCCAGCACATGCCGCTCCACTTGCATCTCCTCCAGCACCGCCTGCAACACACTGGCGAAATCCGGCACACCGGGGGTCACGGCCAGATCGATCAGTTCTACGCCCGGCGGCACCGGCAGCCCGGCATCGCCGATCACCAGGATGTCACCATGGCCCAGCCCGGCGACCACCCTGGACAACGCCACGTTCAACAATCCGGTCTTCTTCATGGCGCAAGCTCCGCCAAATAGGGAATCGAAGGCTGGGCGCCCACGCGGGTCACCGACAACGCCGCGGCCCGCTGGCCGAAGGCGATGGCCTCGCCCTCCTCCAATCCACGCACCAGGCCGGCAGCGAAGCCGCCGATGAAGGTATCCCCTGCCGCGGTGGTATCCACGGGCTTGACCACCGGGGCGGGAAAATGCCGGCTATCCGCAGGGCTGACGAACAACGCACCCTGCGCCCCCAGCGTGACGATCACCTTGCCCGCGCCCAGCTGCAACAGCCGTTCACCGGCGCGGCGTGCACTGTCGATGTCGGTCACCGGCAGCCCGGTCAAGGCTTCGGCCTCGCTCTCGTTGGGCGTGAGGTAATCGATATCGGCGAACCAGTCCGACGGCAGCGGGCCGGTGGCAGGCGCGGGGTTGAGGATCACTGTCTTACCCAGTTCACGCCCACGGGCCAGCGTCCAGGCCACCGTGGTCATGGGCACTTCCAGCTGGCAGATGATCACCTCGGCCGCTTGCAACAGAGCGTCGTAACGCTGCACGGACGCCGGCGTCAGCTGGCCGTTGCCGCCGGGGATGATGACGATGGAGTTCTGGCTGGCGGCATCGACCATGATCAGCGCCACGCCGCTGGAGACGCCTGGGCATACGCCCACCGCTTGGCAATCGATGCCCTCATGCTCCAGGGCCTTGCGCAGTTGCTGGCCATAGGCGTCGTCGCCCACGTTGCCGACCATGGCCACGCTGGCCCCAAGCCGAGCCACGGCCACCGCCTGGTTGGCACCCTTGCCGCCGGGCACGGTGAAGAAGCTGTCGCCGGCCAGCGTCTCGCCGGGCCGGGGCAAACGCTGGGTGCGGGCCACCAAGTCCATGTTGAGACTGCCGACCACCACGACCTTGGCGCTCATGGTCACTCCTTAGCGGTAATCATTGAACAGGTCCGGGCGCGGCCCGGTGGATTCACGCAGCACGATGCGCGGGGCGACGATGCGCTGCTCCACGCCGCCGCTGCGGGGGGTGGCGATGCGCGAGAGCAGCAGCTGCGCGGCGCTTTCGCCCAGCTCGCGGATCGACTGGCCGACCGTGGTCAACGGCGGGTACACATAGCGGCTGAGCTCGATGTCGTCGAAGCCGACCACCGACAACTCGCCCGGCACGTGGATGTTGCGCTCGGCCGCCGCACGCAACACGCCAAAACCGATCATGTCGTTGCCGGCGAAGATCGCCGTGGGCCGCGGGCCGTCGAGCAGGTGCACCGCGGCGTCGTAGCCACCGGGGCTGCTGAAGTCACTGTGCAGAATGCGATTTTCACCCTCCGCCACGCCCTGCTCGGCCATGGCCCGACGGTAGCCCGCCAGGCGTAACTGGGCAGGCCCTGAGTCGGCCGGCCCGCCGATGCAGGCGATGTCACGGTGGCCCAGGTCCAGCAGGTGCCGGGTGGCGAGGTAGCCACCCTGTTCGTGGTCGATGCGTACCAGGTCGGCGTCGATGCCATCCAGGGCGCGGTCGACGATGACCATCGGCGTGCGCACGCAGGCCAGGCTTTCCAGCAGGTCGCTGTCCTGGCCGACCGAGGCGACGATCAGGCCGTCGATGCGCTTTTCCAGCAACACCCGCAGGTAGCTGCGCTGCTTTTGCGGGTTGTCGTCGGAGTTGCAGAGGATCACGCAATAGCCATTGCGCTCGCAGCCGTCCTCGATACCCCGGGCCAACTCGGCGAAGTACGGGTTGACGCTGTTGGGCACCAGCAGGCCGATGGTGGCGGTGCTGCGGGCCTTGAGCGAACGGGCCACGGCGCTGGGCACGTAGTCGAGCTCGGCGATGGCCGCCTCGACCTTCAGGCGCACATGCTCGCTGACCGGGCGGGTCTTGTTCAGTACATGGGACACGGTGGTATAGGAAATACCTGCCAATGCCGCGACGTCTTTGATGGTTGCCATGGGTTCAGTTCCGCCGGCCTGCGCGCCGGCTCCGGTAAGTGTCGAGCACCACGGCGATCACGATGACCGCCCCGGTGATGATGCGTTTGGTGGGTTCGGAGGCACCGATCTGCGCCAGCCCCGCGGCCAACACAGAGATGATCAGCACACCGAAGAAAGTGCTGATGACCGAGCCGCGCCCGCCCATCAGGCTGGTGCCGCCGATGACCACGGCGGCGATGACCTGCAGCTCCAGGCCAGCGCCGGCATTGGGGTCGGCGGCTTCCAGGCGGGAGATCTGGAACAGCGCGGCCAGGCCCGCGAGCAGCCCCATCAAGGCGAACACCAGCACCTTGTAGGGGCGCGGGTCGATGCCAGCCAGGCGCACGGCCTCCTCATTGGTGCCGATGCCGATCAGGTAGCGGCCGAACACCGTGCGGGTCAGCGCCAACTGGGCGACGACGATGACCAGCAAGGCGATGATGAAGGCTGGCGAAATACCGAAGGCGATGGGGTTGGAGAACCAGGCGAAGGCATCGCCGATGTAGGCGGTGCGCGAGTCGGTGAACTGGTAAGCCAGGCCTCGGGCCATCTCCAGCACGCCCAAGGACACGATGAACGATGGGATGCGCCAGGCCACGGTGATGCCACCGGTGACGCTGCCGGCCAGCGCCGCCACGGCCATGCCCAGCAACGCCGCAGGCAACGGGCTCCAGCCCCAGCCCAGGATCGCCACGCTGACCGCCGAGGCGGCCAGGGCCAACACCGAGCCCACCGACAGGTCGATGCCGCCGATGATCAGCACGAAGGTCATGCCCACCGCCAGCACCATGAGGTCCGGGATCTGGTTGGCCAGGGTACTGAAGGTGGCGTAGGACAAAAAGTGGCTGCTCAAGAACGAGAACAGCACGATCATCGCCAGCAAGGCGCCGGCCAGGCCCAGGTAGGTACCCAGGCCGAAGTAATTGGCGCTGCGGCGCGCGGGGGCGCGGCCCGGGGTGTCGAGGGGTGTGGTCTTCATGGGTCCATCCTGGGAGCTGCTTCATGCAGCAGTGCGTCACGTTTCTGATAGCCGGCGAAGGCGGCGGCGAGCAGTTGATCCTGGCTCCAGCGCTCGCGGTCGAAGGTGTCGATCAGCCGGCCCGCCGAGAGCACAGCGATGCGATCGCAGATCAGCATCAGCTCGCGCAGGTCGCTGGACACCACCACCAAGGCCTTGCCCTGGCGCGCCAGCTCGGCCAGCAGGCCATAGATGTCGAACTTGGCGCCGACATCGATGCCCCGGGTCGGCTCGTCGAACAACAGCACCTGGCAGTTGCGCTCCAGCCAGCGGCCGATCACCACTTTCTGCTGGTTGCCGCCGGAAAGCTCGCCCACGGCCTGGGCCGGGCTGGCGCTGCGGATGCGCATGGCATTGATCTGGCGCAGCGCCTGGGCGCGCTCGGCTTCGGCGTCGAGTATGCCCGCGCGGGACACCGCCTCCAGGTTGCCCAGGGCAATATTGGCGCTGATCGATTGAGTGAGCAGCAGGCCTTCGCCCTTGCGGTCCTCGGTGATCAACGCGATGCCCGCGCGCACCGCCGCCTTGGGCGAATCGAGGGTGACCGGCTGCAAGGGCTGGCCAAGTTCGATCTGCCCGCTGTCGGCGCGGTCTGCGCCGTAGATCAGGCGCAACAGCTCAGTGCGTCCGGCGCCGATCAGGCCGGAAATACCGAAGATCTCCCCTGCACTGACCTCGAACGACACCTCGCGCACCTTGTCGCCACGGCTTAGCTTGTTGACCTTGAGCAGCGTCTGGCCGATCTCGCGACGACCGAGGTCGATATGCTCGCCCAGCTCGCGACCGACCATGAGGTTGACCAGCTCGGCGCTGCTGTAGCGCTGGATCGGCTCGACGCACACCAACTTGCCATCGCGCAGCACGGCGATGCGCTGGGCCACGCGCTGCAGCTCTTCCAGGCGATGGGAGATATAGACGATGGCCACGCCGCGCTGGCGTAGGCGTTCGATCTGAGTGAACAGCAGCTCCACTTCGCGAGCGGTGAGCATCGCCGTGGGCTCGTCGAAGATCAGCACATGGCAATCGCCAATGAGGTTGCGGGCGATCTCCACCATCTGCTGATGGCCGATGCCCAACTCGCCGACCGGGGTGTCCGGGTCGATGGCATCCAGGCCGACCTGGGCCATGGCGGCGGTAGCCAGTTGGCGCAGGCGTTTCTGACTGATCCAACCGGCGCGGCTGGGCAGGTTGTCGAGGAACAGGTTCTCGGCCACGGTCAGGGTGGGCAGCAGGTTGAGCTCCTGCATCACCATGCGCACGCCCAGGCGCTCGGCCGCGCTGCGACTGCCGGGCGCGTAGGGCTCGCCGCGATAACGCATCTGCCCTGTGGTGGGCGTTTCCAGGCCGCTGATCAGCTTGGACAGCGTGCTCTTGCCCGCGCCGTTCTCGCCGGTGAGCGCCAGCACTTCGCCGGCGCGCAGCTCCAGCGTCACATCGCCGAGCACCGGCTGGGTGTAAGTCTTGCCCAGGCCGCTGACGGCAAGGGTGACCTCATTCGCTTCTTTCATGGCAGACACCCCGCCCCAGGGAACGCAGCGGTCTTGTATTGGCTGTGCTGGCCTCCTCGCGGATGAGCCGGTGCCAACAGACCTTGCGCAGGCCTGGAAAACCCTGCTGTACCTGTGGGTGCGGTCCTACCGGCGAAACCGGCGCCGCGATGCCGCATCATCATTTGGTAACCAGTTCAACCGGGGTCTGGATGACGTTGTCGGCATCCACCGCAGGCTTTTCGCCCTTGAGCATCTGCAAGGCCGCCTGGATGCCGAACACTGCCTGGTCGGCGCCATGCTGCTCGAGGGTGGCAAGCACGCGGCCGTCTTTGAGCATGGGCTTGATGGCGCGGATGTTGTCGTACCCAACCACTTGCACCTGGCCGGTCTTGCCTGCCGCCCGCACCGCCGACACAGCGCCCAGGGCCATGCTGTCGTTGCCGGCCAGCAATGCCTTGAGATCGGGGTATTCGTTGAGCATGGCGGCGGCGACGGCGTTGCCCTTGTCGATCTCCCAGTTGCCCGACTGCACCGAGACCACGTTCATCTGCGCAGCTTCCATGGCGTCCTTGAAGCCTGCGGTGCGCTGCTGGGCGTTGGTGGTGGTCGGCACGCCTTCGATGATACCGACCTGGTCCCCGGCCTTGAGCTTCTGCTGGGCCAGGTAGTCGCCGACCAAACGTGCGCCCTTGCGGTTGTCGGGGCCGACGAAGGGCACGCTCAGGCCTTTGCTCTTGAGCACGTCGGGGTCGAGGCGGTTGTCGATGTTGACCACAGTGATGCCCGCGTCCATGGCCTTCTTGATCACCGGCACCAGGGCTTTGGAGTCGGCCGGAGCGATGACCAGGGCGTTGACGCCGGAGACGATCATCTGCTCGACGATGCGGATCTGGTTGCCAGTATCGGATTCGTCCTTGATGCCATTGGCCACCAAGTCGAAATCATCAGCGTGGGTTTTCTGGTAGGTCTTGGCGCCGTCTTCCATGGTCAGGAAGAACTCGTTGGCCAGGGATTTCATGACCAGGGCGACCTTGGGTTTGTCCTGGGCCTGGGCGGCGGACACGGGGAGCGAGAGGGCAAGCGTGGAGAAGACAGCCAGGGCCAGCAAGCGGCCAGGGAATGGCAATTTCATGAATTTGACTCCGAATCTTGTGTTTTTTATCGGATCGCAAACGTTTGCGTTGCCTAACTATGGAAACAAGACCTGCTTTTGTCAAATCCCTCACGCGGTTTTGCCCAAGCCGCGTACGTCGGGATTATCCGAAAAATTTCCGAAAAACCGAACACCTTTTCCTACTCTCATTCGGGATACCGAACGGAACAGGCTGTCATGCAGCCCGAACCAGTCTCACAGGTTTGTCGTAACGCGCCCTGATCACGGCCTCATCCAGCCCTTGCTGGGGCCACGGCCCCCGCTGGTACGAAACCTGCCTGCTCTAGGGCGCGACACAGCCAACCGTCTCATTTGGAAGAGAGAAAATAAAAACATGAATGCTGCAGTGAAAACCTTCGCCCCAAGCGCCCTCGCCCTGTTGCTGATCCTGCCGACCGGCCTTAGCGCCAAGGAAGCCGAGCAACAGCAGAAGCTGGCCAACGTGGTCATCCTCGCCACCGGCGGCACCATCGCCGGCGCCGGTGCCAGCGCCGCCAACAGCGCCACCTACCAGGCCGCCAAGCTCGGTGTCGACAAACTCATCGCCGGCGTACCGGAGCTGGCCACCTTGGCCAACGTGCGCGGCGAGCAGGTGATGCAGATCGCCTCCGAGAGCATCAGCAACGACGACCTGCTCAAGCTTGGCAAACGCGTCGCGGAGTTGGCCGACAGCAAGGATGTCGACGGCATCGTCATCACCCACGGCACCGATACCCTCGAAGAAACCGCCTATTTCCTCAACCTGGTGGAGAAGACCGACAAGCCAATCGTGGTCGTCGGCTCCATGCGTCCAGGTACTGCGATGTCCGCCGACGGCATGCTCAACCTGTACAACGCCGTAGCAGTAGCCAGCGACAAGCAGTCCCGCGGTAAAGGGGTGCTGGTGACCATGAATGATGAGATCCAGTCCGGCCGTGACGTGAGCAAGTCGGTCAACATCAAGACCGAAGCGTTCAAGAGCGCCTGGGGCCCGATGGGCATGGTGGTCGAAGGCAAGTCCTACTGGTTCCGCCTGCCGGCCAAGCGCCATACCGTCAACTCGGAGTTCGACATCAAGCAAATCAGCGCCCTGCCCCAGGTGGACATCGCCTATGGCTACGGCAACGTGACCGACACCGCTTACAAGGCGCTGGCGCAAAATGGCGCCAAGGCTCTGATCCACGCCGGCACTGGCAATGGCTCGGTATCGTCGCGGGTGGTGCCAGCCCTGCAAGAGCTGCGCAAGAACGGTGTTCAGATCATTCGTTCGTCCCACGTCAATCAGGGTGGTTTCGTGCTGCGCAACGCCGAACAGCCTGACGACAAGAACGACTGGGTCGTGGCCCATGACCTGAATCCGCAGAAGGCGCGGATCCTGGCGATGGTGGCGATGACCAAGACCCAGGACAGCAAGGAGCTGCAGCGGATCTTCTGGGAGTATTGATTCGTTGCCATGACGTCGGGCCGGCGCGTTGTATGAGCCGGCCCCTTCGCGGGTAAACCCGCTCCCACAGGGTCCAGAGCGGACGTGGGAGGAGCGGGCTTACCCGCAACTGCATTCACCCGTGAGTGAACCAATTCCATCCCTGCGGTCATAGACGCTTTCGCCTTACACGCTGTTGCGAAATGCCTTACAGTGAAATACTGTATGCGCATACAGCAAAACAAGGAAAAGCCCCGTGGCCAGTACCTCTGCAGCATCCCCTAGCACCTACGAACAACTGGGTCTGCGCATCCAGAAGATCATCAACAGCCCCATCGCCCAGCGCAGCCGCGCGGCCTTGATCTTCCGCCTGGAGCACGAGTCGCCCGACGACTGGGAAACCCTGCTCGAGGAAATCGCCGAAAACGACAACGTCACCCTCGCCCACCGCGATGACGGCGGCGTGCAGATCTTCTGGACTGTGCCCAAGGAAGACTGACCGCGCATGAGAGTTTCGCTTTTCGCAGGCCTGTGCCTGCTGTTCACCGCTGTCACTGCCCACGCCGACGCCCCACGTACCTTCCAGGAAGCCAAGAAGGTCGCCTGGCGCCTGTATGCACCGCAATCCACCGAGTTCTACTGTGGTTGCAAGTACAAAGGCAACAAAGTGGACCTGGCCTCTTGCGGCTACACCCCGCGCAAGAATGCCCAACGCGCTTCGCGCATCGAATGGGAACACATCGTGCCTGCCTGGCAGATCGGCCATCAGCGCCAATGCTGGCAGAATGGTGGACGCAAGAACTGCTCGCGCCACGATGAGGTGTACAAACGCGCCGAAGCCGACCTGCACAACTTGGTACCGAGCATCGGCGAGGTCAATGGCGACCGCAGCAACTACAGCTTCGGCTGGCTGCCGCAGCAACAGGGCCAGTACGGCAGCTGCCTGACCCAGGTGGACTTCAAGGCCAAGAAAGTGATGCCGCGCCCGTCGATCCGCGGGATGATCGCGCGCACCTACTTCTATATGAGCAAACAGTACAACCTGCGCCTGTCCAAGCAAGACCGGCAGTTGTTCGAGGCCTGGAACAAGACCTATCCACCGCAGACCTGGGAGTTGCAGCGCAACCAACAGGTGGCGTGCGTGATGGGCCATGGCAACGACTTCGTCGGGCCGGTGAACATGCAGGCCTGTGGCTGATCAGTTGAGGGTCTGCAGGTAGGCGCTGGCCTGCTGGTAGCGGCAAAGCCGGGCCAGGTCCGCCGGGCCCGGGCATGGGATACGCGACAGGTCACTGTTGTCGGCCAGGTCCGCCAGCTTGACCTGCCGCGCCAGCGGGTCGCCGCCAAGGCGCACCACGAACGCTTCGTAGCTCTCGCCTTCACGCCGGCTCAACGCCAGCACGGCGGCGAGGATCTTCAGGGGGAAGCCTTCGCGCGCGAGGTCCGACAGGGTCAGCGGGGTGTCCTCCAACACGTCGTGGAGCACCGCGACGATCCGCTGCTCGGGCGTCGAAACCCGCATCATCACCCGCAACGGGTGGAGAATGTAGGCCGCCCCACCCTTGTCGTATTGCCCTTCATGCGCCCTGGCAGCGACGGCAATGGCCCGTTCCAGCGTAGACATGAGGCCTTTCCCCCTCAACCACCTGCTTCCCTGCAAGCATAGCCGCACACGCCCCGGACATGCATTTTTGACGCCCTGGAGCCGCTGTGCGGCCCGTGCCTTAGCGCTGTGCGCCGTGCTGGATGACGATCGAGTCCGTGCCCAGGCGCGCCATGACATCGGCCTTGCGTGCCTCGGCCTCGGCCTTGGTGGGGAATGGCCCCATCAACACCACCGGCTTGCCATTGCGATACTCGACCGAGGACGGGATGCCCTTTTCGATCAGGCGGGCAGTCATGTCGGTCAAGGCGCCCATGTTGGCCCCTTGGATCACTTCCACATCCCAGCCTTCCGGGGCCGGCTGGTCAGCCAGGGCATCGGCGCGGCGTTGCAGCTCGGCACCGCCGCAGACCTCACGGATGCGCAGGTTGTTGCCGGTGTCATCGACGAGGATTTCATACTGGCCATCGTGCTTGATCGCCACATAACTGCGGTACGCCTCGTACTGCCCGGCGTCGTCCTTGCCGCGCACCTGGCCGCAGATCGAGCCCTGGGTGTCGATCCGCACGTTGGCGAACTTGGCCGTCTTGGGGTTGTGCAGGTGTTCGGCCACCTGTTTGTGGACACCCTCGACCTCGTTCTCACAGCCCGCCAGGGCCAGCACTGCCATTACCACTGCCAGTTTGCGCACGCGTCTACCTCCTGATTCGAAGCGGCGGATTCTAGCATGAGCGACACCTTGATCTGACTCAGCAACAGGACATTGACCCGACAAATGCACTGTCGGACAACACTTTGTCCGGCAACTTCGGCAACTGTGCGCTACATATCATTGGAGGGCGCGCGACCTGGCGTTTCCACGACACCGTCACACGAACTCGAAACCAAGGCCACCGCGCACTGCCAATGTCCCAAGGAGAACCTGAATGAACTTGAAGTCGTTCGCTACAACCTTGTGCCTGTCCTCGCTACTGCTCTCCGGTTGCGCGAGCAAATACGTGGAGTCCGATCAGTATTCCGGCTTTTTGAAGGACTACAGCATCCTCAAGGAAGAAAAGTCCCCCTCCGGTGCGCCGGTGATGCGCTGGATCAAGCCTGGCGTCGACGTCAACGCCTTCCGCAGCGTCTACATCGAGCCCAGCCAGCTCTATCCGCGGCCGCAGCCGACCGAGAAGGTTCCGCAGTCCACGCTTCAAGGCATCACCCAGTACTACGACCAGACCTTGAAATCACACTTCTCCAAGGTCCTGCCGCTGGCCACCAGCCCAGGCCCAGGCGTGTTGGTCGTGCGCCCGGCGATCACTGCGGTCAGCGCCTCCACCAAGAGCCTGCGCCCGTATGAAGTGATCCCGATCGCCCTGATCGCCGCGGGTATCAGCACCGCCACCGGCATTCGCGACCAGGACACCAGCATCGCCACCGAGGCGGCCTTCATCGATGGCAGCAACAACCAGGTAGTGGCCGAGGTGGTGCGCAAAGGCGCCGGCACAGAGCTGGAGAACTCATCGCAAGTCATGCAGGCCAAAGATGCCAAGGCCGTGCTCGACGGTTGGGCGCAGGACATGGTCAAGTCGTACCAGGCCCTGAAGAAATGATCCTTGTCGGCGCTGCCCTTCTGCGTGGCGCCCGCTTCGCGGGTGAATCGGTTCGGTGTCCGGTTTACCCGTGAAACCTGCACGACCTCACGGTTTTGTCGCGGGCACGGCTTCGAGCAGCGCGCTCACGGCATCCAGATCACAGGCTTCAGCCAATGCACACATATGGGCCGCCAGCATCTCGAGCTCCTGCGGAAGACCTTGCACCCATTCGAACAGGTCCGTGACCGCCCCCGCCTCGAGCAACACACGTAACTCCCGCAAACGATGCGCCTCCAGGCTGCTCAATTGGTGGATCAGCAGCACCCGGTCGCACGGCACCTCCTCCTCCCTGCCTTCCATGCGATAACCCAGCCCCAGTAGCTGCGCCAGCGTCTGGCGCAATGTCGCCAGATTGACCGGCTTTATCAGCGCAGCGTCGAAGGCGGGGTGCGGTGGGCTGGGCAGATGCTGGCTGTGCTGGGTCGCCGAAATCAACACCACAGGCAGCGCGGGCCAACGCTCGCGCAATGCTCGCAGCAACTGCGCGCCGTTGAGCTTGGGCATCAGGTAATCGGTCAGGACCAACGCTGGCGGCTGGGAAACGGTCGCGGCGAGCCGTGCCAGGCAATCCTCGCCATCCACCGCCGCCTGGACAGCGAACCCGCAAGTGAGCAGTTCATCTACCAACAAATTGCGGATGTCGTCGTTGTCTTCGACCACCCACACCGTGCGCCCCTCCCCCAGGACCGGCGGTACGGCAATCGAGAAATCCAGCCATTGCGGCTCGGTGATCTGGCTCTCGCAAGCGACATTGACCGTCAGGCAAAACCCGATGCGCGTCCCTTCTCCAACGGCGCTGTCGACCTCAACGTTCGCGCCCATCAGCCCCAACCAGTGATCGACGATGGCCAAGCCCAGTCCACTGCCCTCCACTTCGTGGGCGTGGCTGCGAAAGAAAGGCGCAAACAGGTTCGGCAAGTCTTCTTTGGCGATGCCAAGGCCGGTGTCGTGCACGCAAAAATGCAGGTCCACGCAGCTCGCCTTGCCCGGTGTATCCGTCGCACGCACCTTCAGGCCGATCATGCCGTCTCGGGTGAACTTGGCGGCGTTGTCCAGCAGATTGATCAACACCTGGCGCAGGCGCTTGGCATCGACTTCCACAACGGGCGGTACAGCCCCAGACAGGTCGAACGAGAATTTGTTGTTGCGTCGCAGGGCCAGGACTTGCGCCTCCATGACCACCGAGTCCAGCACACCATGGAAGTACACCGGCGCCACGAGCAAGGTTTGTCCCGAGGTGCCTTTGGCGTAATCGATCAGGTCGCTGACCAGCGCCAGCATGTGGTTGGCGCTCTTGAAGATCACCCCCGCCTTTCGTGTGATCGCACCCCCTTCGGCTTGCAACAGTTGCGCGTAGCCGATGATCGAGGTCAGCGGCGAGCGCAGATCGTGGCTGACCCGACCGAGAAATTCGATTTTTGCCTGGCTGGCGTTGTTGGCTTCGACCACGGCGGCCTGAAGCGCCCGTGTACGCTGGGCCACGGCCTTTTCCAAGCGGTGCTTTTGCTGGCGTTCGCTCTCGAGCAGCTCCTGCTCGATCTGCTTGCGCCTGACCTGCTGCTCGAGGGCGAACAAGCCAATGATGCCGACAATGATGCCTAACCGGATGAGCATGGCCGAGATGTTGAACAGCCCGTCATAGTTGATGGCAAAGGTGTAGTTGAAGGTGAACCACAGGCTTTCCAGCCAGCTGAGCAGGAACAGCACCAACAGCACCTGGCGATAGGGGTTGCCGCGCAAGGCGACGCGCGATAACGAGAAAGGCCATGCCAGCAGCACGGTCAGGCTCAGGTAGGCGCTGAGCGTGCGCAGCGTATTGTTATCCCACAATGCCTGGCTCAGGACCAACGCCCCTATGAGCACCACGCTCGGCCAATAGAAGTACCGCCACGCCCGGCGCTGGCGAAGGTCGAGCAATAGCAGCGCCGAGGTCAGGAAGCTGAACAGAGCGATTTGCCAGAACGTCGTGCGCAGGGCCAGCCCCATGGATTGCAATCCATCGAACAGCTGAAAAGTCAGGTAGCCTTCCTGTTCGGCCTGCATGGCGAAGGTTGCCAGCAGCCACAGGGCAAGTGTCATGAAGGCCAGCTTCAGCCGCAGTAGCAGGATCGCCACCAGCGCCAGCACACACCCGAACAGCACGGCATGCTGCAACTGCTCGAGGCGGTCCTGGGCCTGCACGGCGTCCGCCTCCCATAACCTGAGTGACAGCGTGGGCCTGTGTTCGCTTTGCACCCGAATCAACAGATCGCTCGGCGTTGCGCCGACGAAAGTGATGGGCAGCAGATTCCGCTGACTGTGAATCGCCCGCGCCTCGATGGGCAGCGAAGGGCCGGTGCGCTGATGGTCGATCACTTCGCCGGTACGGGCATCGAGTTGGTAGAGATCGATGTCTCCGACTCGCCAGGGCGCAACTTCCAGCCAGCGCTCGGTGACCGGCAAGTCCGGTGCCTGGACCTTGAGCCTCAGCCAGAGCGCGGAATGACGACGCGGCGCGCTCAGAAGCGCTTTGCTGGCTGGACGCCAGCGTGCCTGTTGCAGGGCCTGCTGCGCTTCGAGGGCCTGTCCGGGGGGCTCTTCGAAGACTTGGGCACTACCAGTGAGCGCTTGGAACGGGGCGTGGAAACTGCGCTGATCGAACACCGCCACCGAGCCGAAGGCCAGCAACAACAGCAAGGCCCCGAAAAAGACCGTGCATGCGCTACGAGCGTCAGTCGACATCGCCCGACTCCAAGTTGCCGCGCGACTGGCGAAACTGATTGGGCGAGAGCCCGTAACGGTCGCGAAACGCCGTCGAGAAGCTGGCGCCGCTAGTGAATCCCACCTCCAGGGCGATCGCCTGGGAGGCAAGGCCGGTGTTGGACAGCAGGCGGCACGCCTCCTTCATGCGTTCCTCTCGCAGGAATTCGAACACCGTCACCCCGGCGCACTGGCGGAAGGCTTCGTTCAGGCGTTTGCTGTTGGTGCCCACCTGCGCGGCCAGCTCGTGCAGGTCAGGGGTCGTGCTCAACGCATTCACCAACACGTTGCGCGCGGTCTGGAACAGTATGTTGTCGAGGTTGCGCACTGGTGCGGCCTGATGCTCATTCACCGAAGCGTTGTCCAGTTTGCGTCGAAGATGAATCACCAGCCGCAGACGGATCTCTTCCAGCCTGAAGGGTTTGACGATGTAGTCGACCGCGCCGCACAGCAGGCCTTGCACCCGCTGGTCAGGCATGCCCGCGCCTGTCAGGAAGATCACGGGGATCTGCCGGGTCAATGCCGAGGCCTGCATCATTCGACAACAGGTCAGGCCATCGCAAACCGGCATCAGCACATCCATCAACACGATGTCCGGATTGATCAGCTGAACCTTCTTGAATGCATCCTGGCCGTTGCGTGCCAGATACACGCGGCAACCTTGCTGCTGCAGGTAGTCGGCGAGCAGCATCCGCTCATTGTCGACATCATCGACGACCAGGATACGCTGCCCTTGGAGAACGTCTGGCGCAAGATTTAGCGTCTCGATGAAACTCCCTCCTCTACCGGCCGATTACAGAGCCGGCCCGCACCATCACGCAGGCCTGTACAGCCGTTTTATCGCATGCCACTTTTGCGCGCTTCAACTGCGGATACTTCGCGAGCGCGTCTGCGCCAACAAAAATTTCCCGCCAGCGAAAGACGCGGCCCTCCGGGCAAAAGCCACGCCCACCCAATGGCTTGATAATCCACGGTACACCGTGCTCGAAGTGCGACGTCCTCTTGACCGTGGAGCCTCTCCCCATGAATTTACGATCCCTCGCCATCGGAAGCCGCTGCGCGCTTATTTTCTCGCTCATCGCCTTGTTGACGCTGGCGATCGGCGTGACTGCCATCCTGCAAACCCGATCCATGAACGCCTCGGCCGAACAAGTCCGCCAGCACTGGCTGCCCGGTGTGATGGCCACCGGCGATATCAGCAACCATCTGGGGCGGATACGTTCGCTGGCCCTGCGCAATTTCATCGAGCAAGACGTTGAAGACGTGCGCAGGATCGAATCGCTCAAGGGCGATGTTTCCAGCGCGTTGGCCGAATACGAGAAAACCCTCCACAGCGAAGAAGACCGTGCCCTCTTCACCGCCTTCAGCCGCGAATACGCAAACTACCTGACGATACTGGACAAGGTCCTCGCAGCCCAGGGCGACAAGGCGGCGACCATGAACACCATCAAGCATGAGCTGTCCCCTCAGGCCGACAGCATGATGGCCGCCCTCAATGCCCTGCGAATCTTCAACTCCGACAGCGCCGACCGCGCAGCCGAAGCCAGCGAAAAGGCTTACTACGAGGCGTTCTTCGCCATCGTCGTAGCCTTGGTGGTCATCCTGCTCGTGATGCTGCTCTGCTCGTTCTTGCTGACCCGTAGCATCGTGCGCCCGCTGGCGGATGCCATTGCGGTCGCCCAGCGGATTGCCGGCAACGACCTGACCCAAGAGCTCCGTATCAAGGAGCGCGACGAGCCGGGCCAATTGCTGGCATCGCTCAAGCACATGCAGGACAGCCTGCGCCAGACCTTGCAGCACATCGCTCAATCCTCCGACCAGCTCGCCTCCGCGGCCGAAGAGCTGCACGCGGTGACCGAAGATACCAACCGTGGATTGCACCAGCAGAGCGCGGAGATCGAACAGGCCGCAACCGCTGTCAACGAAATGACCGCAGCCGTCGAGGAAGTGGCCAGCAATGCAGTCAATACTGCTCAGGCCTCCGAGGACGCCGACAGCACCACGCGCCAGGGCCGCGAGAAAGTCGAACAGGCACTGGGTTCGCTCCAGCAACTGGTGGGCGATGTCAGCACGACCTCTGGGCAGATCGCCGAGCTGGCGCACCGCGCCAACGAGATCAACCGCGTGCTCGAGGTGATCGGTGAGATCGCCGAGCAGACCAATCTACTGGCCTTGAACGCCGCGATCGAGGCGGCGCGGGCAGGCGAAGCCGGGCGTGGCTTCGCGGTGGTAGCCGACGAAGTACGCGCCCTCGCCCATCGCACCCAGCAGTCCACCGGCGAGATCGAACAGATGATCAGCGGCATCCGCTCCGGCACTGCGCATGCGGTCGATGCCATGCGCGCAAGTGAAAGCCGCGCCAACAGTACGCTGGAAATCGCCCAGGCGGCGGGCCACGCCCTGACGGTTATCTCCCAGTCCATGTCCACCATCAACGACCGCAACCTGGTGATCGCCAGCGCCTCAGAAGAGCAGGCTCAGGTCGCCCGGGAAGTCGATCGCAACCTGGTCAATATCCGTGACCTGTCGATGCAGACCTCCGCGGGCGCAAACCAGACCAGCGCGGCCAGCCAGGCGTTGTCCCAGCTTGCAATCGAACTCAACGGCTTGGTGGCGAACTTCAAGATCTGACCACGGAAGGGTTTGCGACGATGAACGACATTCAATCACCGGAATTTGCCTTGTGGTCGTCAAGGCACGTGCACTTGAAGGGGTTCACCGAATCCGAGTACGACGAGGCCATCCTGGAGGCCCAGTTGCTCCGGCAGAGGGGGTTGGTGACCGAGCAGGAGTGGATTCAAATGGTGAAGACGGCAAACCTTCTCCTGGCCCGGGCCACATCCTGAACGTGCTCTGGGTCACGGCTCACGGCGGTGGAATCAAATCCAACGTGCGCTCCACTTCCTCGATGTCGATCCTGAAACCGTCGCCATCGGGGGTACCGACCACATAAGCGAAGTGCTGGTTGTCTCGGTCGGTGTGGTACTTGTAATAGCTGACGAAGCGATTGGGCGGTTGCAGGGCGAGCAAAGCACCGCCCGGTTGCAGGACATTGACCCCATGCACCAGCTGGCTGCCCTCGACACCGATCACCACCTGCGCCCCGGCGCAGGCCGCAACGATGGACGGCACGTCGCTTTTCAGCGGATCGACCACGTGAAAACCACGGGTTCGACGCAGGTGCTCGGCCAACTCCAGTTCGTTGCGCAGCAAGCGCAGGTCGCCGTCGCCACCGCGCAGCAAGAACACGCCGGGGTGAGACTGATAGTTCACCCGCGACAGCAGCTTGTCGCCCATGGCGCGAAAACGCAGATACTTGTTGCGGTTGTTACAGAAGTCATCGAACAGCACCAGTTCATGGAAGTAGGCGCCACTCAGGCGCCTTGGCTTCATGCCGAGCCAGTCTTCGTAGGGCGGCGCCTGGGTGTAGATGGGAAACCGCGCCGACGGCCCGACAGTGACCGGCACACCTTCCTCGGCGGCCAGGGGATAGGTCACGCAGTCTTCGACCATCCAGTTGCCGAACCAGGTATTGCCGTTGACCGAACAGTAGATTGCCCCGCGGTCGATCTCATGCTCCACGACCACAGGCGGGAATGCCCTGGGCCGTTGGGAAAGCCAGAAACTGGCCCGCCCCTTGTACAGCACTCCGTCGATCAACCAGACGTCCTTGAGCAGATAGCCCCGGGTCGGGCCCTGCACCACTTCGCCCAACCCTGCCATGGTGCGGGCCGGGTGCTCATATGGATAGAAGCGTTTTTCCTCCCAGCCGGTGACGCGCTCCAGCTGGCCGGGCAGCGCAATGGCTGGCGGAGAGAACGACAGGCAACCTGGGGCGATGTCCCAGCTTTTTTCCGCGATGCTTTTCAGGCTGATATCGACATGACGAGCCAGCCGTTTTCGCGCGATGTATTTATACGCGGCCAATGTCCAGTGCCGACGATGATGGGAATCCAATTGACTGAACGCCGACACCTCACTTTCCATGAACAGTCCTCCCCACTGAGCGGGACCCGTCAGGAACGGCAAACCCATAAAGGATGTAGCCACCCTTTATGAACCTGACAAATAGGCCGGAATATCAACGCGAAACGTCAATGCACCCTTTAACTCATTGATATGAAAGCCACGCTTCATTGAAACAGCGCCCCTCATATCCAGTAACAAGTAAAGGTGCCAACAAATGACTTTGCAAGCGCTCTACCTCGGGTATTTGCCAATTATTTTATGGCGTCAAATTAATCACCCGACTTAAATAGTTTGCACTTGCAATGAACATTCAGACTCCGCTTCGCGCCGTCAATCGATATGAGGATGCTGTTGCGCCAAACGTGCGCGCTGGGCTTGAAGCTCGGCAATCTTCGCGTCGATGTCTTCGATCTTCTGCTCCAGCGTGTCGTGGTGTTCCTGCAGCAGCTCGCGCGCTTCTTCGATGTCCGAGGCAGCGGGGGCAGCGCCGTGCAGGGGCTTGTTGGCCGTCTCCTTCATCGACACGCCCGTGGCCAATCCCACCAATGCGATCACCATCAGGTAGTAGGCCGGCATGTACAGGTTTTCGGTGCTCTCCACCAGCCAGGCGGCGATGGTTGGGGTCAGCCCGGCGATCAGCACCGAAATGTTGAAGGCGCTGGCCAAAGCGCTGTAGCGGATATGGGTGGGGAACATCGCCGGCAAGGTAGAAGCCATCACCCCGATGAAGAAATTGAGCAGCACGGCCAGGATCAGCAAACCGGCGAAGATCACCCCGAGCACGCCGCTGTTGATCAGCATGAACGCCGGAATGGCAAGCACCAACAGCCCCACGCTGCCACCGATGATGAAGGGCCGGCGGCCGACCTTGTCGCTCAACAGGCCAATGATCGGCTGCACGAACAACATGCCGACCATGATCGCGATGATGATCAGCACCCCATGGTCTTCGCTGTAGTGCAGGTTATGGGACAGGTAGCTGGGCATGTAGGTGAGCAGCATGTAGTAGGTGACGTTGGTGGCGATGACCACACCCACGCAGGTCACCAGGCTGCGCCAGTGCTGGGTGGCGACCTCCTTGAACGACACCTTCGGGCCTGAAGCCAGGCCCTCGCGATCGCCCTGCTCCAGCTTGTCGACATGCTGCTGGAAAGCTGGCGTCTCTTCGAGGGCGTGGCGCAGGTAGAGGCCGATCAGGCCCAGCGGCAAGGCCAGGAAGAACGGCAAGCGCCAGCCCCACTCCAGAAACGCCGCCTCGCCCAGTGCAGTGGAGATGAGCACCACCAGGCCCGCGCCCAGCACGAACCCTGCGATCGAACCGAAGTCCAGCCAACTGCCGAGAAAGCCCCGCTTGCGGTCCGGTGCGTATTCGGCCACGAAAATCGACGCCCCGGTGTATTCGCCGCCCACCGAGAACCCTTGGGCCATCTTGGCCAGCAGCAACAGGATCGGCGCCCAGATGCCGATCGAGGCATAGGACGGGATCAGCCCGATGGCGAACGTACTCAAGGACATGATCACGATGGTCGCCGCCAGCACCTTCTGACGCCCATAGCGGTCACCCAACGCGCCGAAGAACAGCCCACCCAGCGGGCGGATCAGGAATGGCACCGAGAACGTGGCCAGTGCCGCGATCATCTGCACCCCGGGGCTTGCGTTAGGAAAGAACACCTTGCCCAGTGCATAGGCAACGAACCCATAGACACCGAAGTCGAACCACTCCATGGCATTGCCCAGCGCCGCGGCGGTGATCGCCTTGCGCATCTTGGCGTCGTCGACGATGGTGATGTCCTGCAAGCCGATCGGCTTGACGGTCTTTTTCCGTGATTTCATGGTCGCTCCCTGTCGCGGATGCACGTTCTATGGCATCAGATACAGCGGAACGTAAAAAAATTCACCGTCAGGCTGTGCAGTCCCCGTGGGGCAGGTTTACCGGCGAATGCCGTTGATGAAACCACTGTCGCATTGGCGGGTAAATTCGCTTCCGCAAAGGGCAGTTTGCGCCCCCTGCAGACCGCAGCACCGGCTTCGTCACGGGCCATCCTGGTTACAGGCATATCGCCAGAGTCTGGCTATGCTTGCTAGGCGCGTGCGCAGCGCACGCCTAACCGGAATCGACGACATGGAAAGAAGCCCGATGAAACTCACCCGCTCCCTCGCCCTTGCTTCGCTGACCTGCGCCGCCAGTTTCACCGTCGTTGCGGCCCCGCTGCCGCTGGGCAGTGAAGCCCTGGAAAGCCACGTCTCCACCCATGTACTGGCGGTGGATGCGCCGAACTACCAGGTCACCGTCGAAGGCCCCAACCAGAAACCTGTGACCTTCCAGCTCACCGAGAAAGCCAAGGCCTTGCCCAACCTCAAGGTGGGGGACAACGTGGACATCTACGTGACCCGGGCGGTCGCCTACGAACTCAATACCGAGGTCGGTGGTGCGCCGAAGATGAGCGAGGAGTCCGGCACCATCCGCGCCACCAAGGACAACCCCAACCCCGGCGGCGAGGCGTTCCGCCAGGTCAAGGTCACTTCCAAGATCAGCAAGATCGACCTGAAGAACCATGAAGTGACCCTGCTGCCGCCGGAAGGCAAGGTGCAGGTGGTCAAGGTCGAGAACCCTGATCTACAAGCGCGCATGAAGAACCTCAAGGTCGGCCAGACGGTCGATGCCATCTACACCGAGGTGCTGCGCGTCGAGACCTCACGCTGAAGGTGTGGCGGTGTTGCAGCCCATCGTAGGCTTTGCCCCACAGGTCCAAGCGCGACGTGGTACCTGTGGGCCTTCATTCGGCGCTCGGCCATTGCGCCTGCAAGAACGCCATCAACGCCCCCGCCGCCGGTGACAGGCTGCGCCCCTTGCGGGTGAGCATGCCGATCTGGCGCTCCACCTTGGGCGCGGCCAAGGGCAGGAAGGCGAGTTTTTCGTTTTCCAGCGGAAACGCCAGGTACGGCAGGGTACTGATCCCTACCCCTTCTTCCAACATCGCGATCAACGAAATCATGTTGGAGACGAACAACCGGCTGTGCTCCAGCAAACACGCCGCATCCGTGCCTTCCAGTAGCCGCGAGGTGCCGTTGCCGATCATCGGCAGGCCCTGCAGCTGCGACCAATGCAAGGCCCCGCCCACCTGCACCAGTGGATGATCGGCCCGGCACACCACGCCCACCTGGTCATGGGCGATCGGCATGAACTCGATCTGCTCGTCCTCCATCCACAGGCTACTGATCCCGAAGTCCACCTGCCCCTTGGTCAACAGTTGCTGGACACTTTCGGCCGTGCCGTCCTGGATGCTGACTTGCACGTTCGGGTGCTCGGCTACGAAACGCGCCAACGGCCCTGGCAGCAAGCGGCTGGCCACCGAGGGCACGGTGGCGATGCTGACCTGGCCAATCTCGTGCCGGGCCAGCAAGGTGGCCTCGCGGGCGATGCGGTCGTGGTGTTCGATCAAGCCGCGAAACAGCGGCAGGCAATGCTCGCCGAACGGCGTGAGCTCCACGCGGCCACCGCCCTTCTCGACCAGGGCCTGGCCCAGTTTCTGCTCCAGCTCCCGCACCGCCAGGGAAATGGCCGGTTGGGTGCGAAACGCCTGGCGTGCGGCGGCGTGGAAGCTCTTGAGTTCGGCGACCAGCACGAAATAGCGCAGTTGGGCAATCTTCAGTTCGGGCAGCATGGTTAGCGATCCTTATCAAAGCATTTTTTTTATTAATTTTTATTTGCTGCATATTGCTCGCAAGATGAGAGCCAGGCAAACGGAGGCTTTCATCCATGACGTACAAGAACTACATCGATGGCCAGTGGTGCGAAGGCCAGGCCACCCTGGCGAATCACAGCCCCTCGGATACACGCGATCTGATCGGCGAGTACCACCAGGCCAGCGCCGAACAGGCCCGCCAGGCCATTCAGGCCGCCCGCGCTGCGCAACCCCTGTGGGCCGCCTCGGGCCTTGAGGCCCGCCAGCAGGTGCTGATGGCCATCGGCGACGAGCTGATCGCCCGCAAGGAAGAACTCGGCGAGCTGCTCTCGCGTGAAGAAGGCAAGCCCCTGGCCGAAGGCATCGGCGAGGTCTACCGCAGCGGCCAGTTCTTCCACTACTACGCCGCCGAAGTGCTGCGCCAGATGGGCGAGACCGCCGCCTCCGTGCGTCCAGGGATCGATATCGAAGTGCACCGCGAGCCAGTGGGCGTGGTAGGCATCATCACCCCGTGGAACTTCCCCATGGCTACGGCGGCCTGGAAGATCGCCCCGGCCCTGGCCTTCGGCAATGCCGTGGTGTTCAAGCCGGCCAATCTGGTGCCGGCCAGCGCCTGGGCCTTGACCGAGATCATCAGCCGCCAAGGCCTGCCCGCCGGCACCTTCAACCTGGTCATGGGCAGCGGCGCCAGCGTCGGCGAAACCCTGGTCAACTCGGCCGACATCGACGCCCTGACCTTCACCGGATCCCTGGAAACCGGCCGCCGCGTCGCCGTTGCCACCGCCGGCAACCTGGTGCGCTGCCAGCTGGAGATGGGCAGCAAGAACGCTCTGGTGGTGATGGACGACGCCGACCTGGACCTGGCGGTGGAATGCGCGCTCAACGGGGCGTTCTTCGGCACCGGGCAGAAGTGCACGGCGTCTTCGCGCTTGATCGTCTGCGAGGCAATCCACGACCGCTTTGTCGAGGCCCTGCGCCTGCGCATGCGCCAGCTCAAGGTCGGCCATGCCCTGCAAGCCGGGGTGCAGATCGGCCCGGTCGCCGATGCGCGCCAGCTGGAGCAGAACCTGGAGTACCTGCACCTGGCCCAGGCCGAAGGCGCCACCTTGATCGAAGGCGGCGAACGCCTGCAGCTGGACACCGACGGCTATTACATGCGCCCGGCGCTGTTCATCGACAGCCGCAACGACATGCGCATCAACCGCGAAGAGGTCTTTGGCCCCATCGCCTGCGTAATCCGCGTGCGCGACTTCGAAGAGGCCCTAGCCACGCTCAACGACACCCAATACGGCCTCACCGCCGGCATCATCACCCAGTCCCTGCGCCACGCCAGTGAGTTCAAGCGCCGCGCCCAGACCGGCTGCGTGATGGTCAACCTGCCCACCGCCGGCACCGACTACCACGTGCCGTTCGGCGGTCGCAAAGCGTCGAGCTTCGGCCCGCGCGAACAGGGCCAGTACGCCCGCGACTTCTACACCGTGGTCAAGACCACCTATCTGCGGCCCTGAAGGAATACGCGCCATGCACGACCTCTTGATGATCGACGGCCTGCAGTACTCCAACTGGGGCCCGGAGATATTCCAGCAAATGCAGGCCGGTGGCCTGAGCGCGGTGCACGCCACCATCGCCTACCACGAGAACGCTCGCGAAACCCTGTCGCGCCTGGGCGAGTGGAACCGCCGCTTCGAGACCTGGCCCGAACTGATCCGCCCGGTACGCTCGGCCAGCGACATTCGCCTGGCCCATGAAGAGGGCCGCGTGGGGATCTTCTTCGGATTCCAGAACTGCTCGCCGATCGAGGACGACATCGCCTTGGTGGAAGTCTTCCGCCAGCTCGGGGTGTTCGTCATGCAGCTGACCTACAACAACCAGAGCTTGCTGGCCAGCGGTTGCTACGAGCGCGAAGACAACGGCATCAGCCGCTTCGGGCGCCAGGTGATCGCCGAGATGAACCGCGTCGGCATGCTGATCGACATGTCCCACAGCGCCGAACGCAGCACGCTGGAGGCCATCGAGCTGTCGACCCGGCCAGTGATCATCTCCCACGCCAACCCGTCGAGCTTCCACGCCGCCAAGCGCAACAAGTCCGACGCGGTGCTGCGCGCAATCGCCGAGTCCGGCGGGCTGCTGGGCTTTAGCACCTACCCGTTCCACCTCAAGGGCGCTTCGGAGTGCTCCCTGGAGAGCTTCTGCGACATGGTCGCGCGTACCGCCGACCTGATGGGCGTCGAGCACATCGGCATCGGCACCGACCTGTGCCAGGGACAGCCGCTGTCAGTGCTCGAATGGATGCGCAACGGCCGCTGGAGCAAGGAGAAAGACTACGGCGAAGGCTCCAAGGACAACGCCAACTGGCCAGCGCCGTTGCAATGGTTCCGCGACAGCCGCGACTTCCCCAACATCGCCCAGGGCCTGCGCGCCCGTGGCTTTGCCGAGGAAGACGTGCGCAAGATCATGGGGCTGAACTGGTTGCGCCTGCTGGAAACCGCCACCACGGCGCAGGCCTGAGCCCCTCGCACGGACAGCCTTACAAAAACAACAATCACAGGTTCCGGAGGCTAAATGAAAAACCCAACCACCCTGCCGGCTGACGACCAGACCCTGCGCCTGCCGCTGTCGCGGGACATCGACTGGCCGCTGTTTCTGATCAGCGGCGGTTTCCTTGGCGCATTTCTGTTGGCGGCCCTGATCGACATCGATGTGGTCTCGGCCCTGGTCAACACGTTGTTCGCCTGGTCGACCAAGGCCTTTGGCCTGTATTGGCAGGTCTTGATGCTGGCGACCTTCGTGGTCAGCCTGGCCATTGGCTTTTCCAAGTGCGGGCGCGTACGCCTGGGCGGCGTGACCCAACGCCCGGACATCAGCACCTTCAACTGGATCGCCGTGATCATGTGCGCCCTGCTGGCCGGCGGCGGCGCCTTCTGGGCCGCGGCCGAGCCGCTGATGCACTTTGCCAGCCCGCCACCGCTGTTCGCGGGCGTGCAACCGCACAGCGAAGCGGCGGCCACCGCAGCCCTGGCGCAGTCCTTCGTGCACTGGGGTTTCCTGGCCTGGGCGGTGCTCGGCAGCTTGCTGGCGATCGTGCTGATGCACCTGCACTACGACAAAGGCTTGCCACTGGCTCCGCGCACCCTGCTCTACCCGCTGTTCGGCGAACGCGCGCTCAAAGGCCCGATCGGCACCCTGGCCGACGCCACCTCGATCATCGCGGTGGTCGCCGGCACCATCGGCCCGATCGGTTTCCTGGGCTTGCAGATCAGCAGCGCCTTGCATGCGGTGTGGGGTGTCCCCAACGGCATCGTCACCCAATCGATCACCATCGTGCTGGTCACGGCGATGTACACCGTCTCCTGCCTGGTAGGGCTCAAGGGCATCCGCTTCGTCAGCGAAATCAACGTCTGGCTGATGATTGGCCTGGCGGTGTTCATGGTGGTGTTCGGGCCGACGCTGTTCATCCTCGGCGGTTTCCCGCAGGCCTTCGCCCTGCATGTGGAGCACTTCATCCCGATGACGATGTTCCGCGCCGATCCCAAGTGGCTGGACTGGTGGACGGTGTTCTACTGGGGCTGGTTCATCGGCTATGCGCCGATGGTGGCGCTGTACGTCGCGCGGATCTCGCGGGGCCGCACCATCCGCGAGATCATCATGACCCTGTCGATCATCGCACCGTTGGTGACCATGTTCTGGTTCACCGTGGTCGGCGGGACCGGCATTGGCCTTGAGTTGCAGACCCCAGGCATTGTCACCGCTCATGGCGCCCAACCCGAGGACCTGCTGCTGGGCGTGACGCAGAACCTGCCGCTGGGCGGCTTGATCAGCGCGCTGTTCCTGTTCCTGAGCTTCATCTCGGTAGCCACCAACGGCGATGCCATGGCCTTCACCGTGGCGCTGGCGATGTCCAGCAACGATAAACCGAAGAAATGGCTGTGCGGCTTCTGGGCCATCGGCATGGGCCTGGCGGCGGTGGTGCTGATCACCATCGGCGCAGGCGGCGTGACCGCCCTGCAGTCCTTCATTGTCATCACCGCGGTGCCGGTGTCGCTGGTGATCCTGCCAGCGTTGTGGGATGCGGTGCGCATCGCCCGGCACATGGCCCGCGAACAAGGCGTCTGAACATGATGCATCCAGGTACGACAACAATGTCCAACACCGTGCTTGCCACCCCCACGCTGCGCCCTGCCGACCAGGTCATGGACTTGGCCCGGTTGGGCAGCCACTTCCAAAGCCCGCTGAGCTTCGTGCGCAGCAGCATGCGGCGGATGATGAACCAGCGCTGGCAGATCCAGCGCAGCCGCTTCGACCTCGATGGCGAAGGTTTCGGCACTGTGATCTACCGCATCGACACGCCGAGTGCCCATTACCACTGCGTGATCTTCTCGGCCTACCTGCCGCCGGAAAAGCGCAGCGACCGGGTGATCGCCGACCAGTGGGACGTGACCTTCGTGCTGGTGGCCGGGGATATCGACGCGGCGCAACTGGACGAGCTTGCGCGCAACGTGCCGCTGCAGGAAGCCGGTCGCTTCGATGCCCGCGTGCTGGTGCTGTCCCGGGCCAACCGCAGCCTGCGCAACTTCGACCGGTTCCTGGCGGCGCTGGCCGAAGGACAGCAACCGGACCCGCGTCAGCTGGCCGAGGTGGGCTACCTCTACCGCACCACCGCCGTCTACGGCAACGGTAAGTTCGGCATCGCCGACTTTGGTTGCCTGCAAGACAACCCGGACTTCAACCAGCCGTTCAGCGCGCAGATGTTCACGGTGTACCTGCTGCGCCATTTCAGCATCGAGCAGATCGAGCACATGGCCCGTGCGCTCAACCCACAACGGGCGGTACAGCTGGCCCCGGCACTGCAACGCTACCTGGGCGTAGGCAATGCCACGGGCCTGGGCATGGCGCCTTTTTTGATCAATCACCCGCAGCTCGTGGAGCGCTGGATCAGCACGCGGGAAACCGCCCTGGCGCAGGTACTGGCACGATCGGCCGAACCTGCGCATCTGGCCCGCCTTCAGCGGTTGCTCAGCCGCGCCCACCTGCACCTGAGCCAGACCCAGACCGAAGATGTGCGCCAGCACGAGCAAAACCTGCGCACCCTCGCCGAGCTGTCGGCGTTGGCCGACTGGCTCGGTGGCCAGCCGGCGGGCGACGATCTCTGGCCGCGCCTGCTGGCCTGGAGCGAAGCCCACGCCGGGCTAGGTTGCCAGGAACTGCTGGTGAGCCTGTTGCTGGAGCTGTACCCCGAGCAAGTCACGCCGCTGGCCGAGCAGATGGGTGTGGTCGAAGGCCTGCGCCTGGATGCCCAGATGCCCCTTGCGCAGTTGCGTGAACTCATCGAGCGGCAGTACGCCTGGGCCCTGGCCTACGACTTCGGCAATGTCGAAGCCGAGCATTTCTTCTGGTACCGCTCGGCCGAAAAAGAAGAGCCGCGCCTGGGCATGCGCGCCGAGGAGCCGGGCGCCGAAAAAGAGATGCAACTGGGCATCGCCCGCAACATCCAGCGCTGTCATGGGGCGTTAGTAGAGCACCTGCGCGAGCAACCCCAGGCACTGACCGCGCATTTCCTCATCGCCCAACCGGCGTTCAAGGGCACGGTGCGCCGCCTGCAAGGCATGGCGCATACCAGCTATGGCGAAATCCGCGCCAACCTGCTGGCCCAGGACATGCTGCCGATCCACCTGCTGCGCTGCAAACTGGCGTTCTTCGGCGCGGGCAAGTTCGACCCCAAGTCCAGTCGCTGGGTACGCATCACGCTGTTCCAGGGCGCGCCGCTGGTCAGCGACATCGGCCAGCCGTTCGATGACGACTGGAACTTCGCGGTGATGCCGCAGGAGGGGCTGTGACCATGCGCGTATCGCTCAACGAAATCCAGGTGATGTGCCGCAAGGCCTTCGAAGGCATGGGCTTTGCCGCTGGCGACTGCGAGGACGCCGCCGACCTGGTCGGCTGGTTGCACCTGCAAGGGCTGGACGGCATCGGCACGCTGGAAAAAGCCCTGGACTACCTGCAAAGCGAAGCCGAGCAGCCGTTCACCCTGTGCTACGAAGACAGCGCCCTGCTGGTGATCGACGCCAAGGGCCAGAGCGTGCTGCGTTGCGCCGCGACCGTGGTGGAACTAGCGCTGGGCAAGGCCCTGCGCAGCGGTCAGGCGGTGCTGCGTATTCACCACTGCCACAACCGCCTGCTGTTGCTGGGCTACCTGAGCCGGGCGGCCGAGATGGGGCTGCAGGTGCAGGCCCGCTGGGACGATGCCCGCCAGCGCCATGTGGCCAGCTTCGCCGCAGGCGCCAACCATCCTCAACTGCACTGCGACGCCCCGCCCGGTGCCGGGGATGCGATCGAGCAAAGCATCACGGTGTTGTTCAGTCGGCCTGCCCGGGCCATCGCTCCGGTCGCCGCGACCCACAGCCTGCTCAACCAAGGGTTCACGGTCAGCGAACACACCTGGCGCAGGCTCAAGCAGATGGCCGATCACATCCTCGTCGAAAGCACCGAAGCCTCCCGCCGCCATGGCGCGGGCGGCGGCAGCGATGCCGACTGACCCTTACCGAACACTCAGGAATTTCCTTCATGAAACATGCGATCAAGACCAACCTGTTCGCCTCCAAGGCCCCATTGGAATGGGCGGTCGTCGGCAATGGCACTCTGTACACCGCACAGATTCCCATCGACGCCCACGGCCAGGTCGTCGCTGGCGGCATCGAGGCCCAGACCCGCCAGACCCTGGACAATCTGCGGCACACCCTGGAGGCGGCCGGCAGCTCGCTGGACGCCGTGACCCAAGTGCTGATCTACGTCACCGACCGCAGTTACCTGGCCACGGTCAACAGCCTGTACACCGATTATTTCCAAGCGCCCTACCCCAACCGTGCAGCCGTGGTGGTGGCCGGTTTGGCGCGGGAGGAAATGCTGGTGGAACTGGTGGTCTACGCCTGCGTGTAAACCCACCCTGAGGCTGCCTGGCAGCCTCGCCCGCGCAAGGCACCGGCCGTGCCGTTCACGGCAGTTCGGTTAACCCGCTCGCACAAGATTCACCGGGACCAGGTGGGTGTCGATTTACACGCGAATGGGCCTCGAGAACCCTGCAAGAACAGGAGTTGGATAGACAGATCGCGCACCGCGCAGACCAATCGCGCACTCATCGTCGTCGCCAGGGGCCTGTGCAATATCGCGGCCCAACGAACGCGCTAATAGTGGCTAGCCCCTACACAACAACGAGGCTAGATCCGTGTATTCACGCGTCCTGTGTTCCCTGTCCCTGCTCACCCTCGCCATTGGCGCCGCTCACGCCGCCGACCCGCTCAACACTCCGCGCCTGGTGGGCATGGACAACTTCCGCGACATTGCCGGCACCACCACCGCGTACAGCACCGCCCACAATGGGACCCTGCGCGCCGGCGTGTTCTACCGCACCAATGCCGTGACACCGACCAACGCGGACATGGCCACCCTCACCAGCCTGAACATCGGCAAGGTGTTCGACCTGCGCACCCCCAACGAGATCGCCGTCACGCCTGACCGCCTGCCGCCCGGCGTTCGCTACCAGAACATCGACATCATCGGTGCGACCACCTCGGGGGTGGACATCACCAACACCACGTTCCACAACGCCGACGAGGCAATTGCCATGATGAAGGAGACCAACCGCGCATTCGTCTATGACGCGGGCATGCGTAGCCAGTACACCGTGCTGTTCAACGAACTGGCCAGCGCCGAAGGCGCGACATTGTTCCATTGCACCGCCGGCAAGGACCGCACCGGCTGGACCGCTGCGGTACTGCAAAGCATCGCCGGGGTGGACGACGCCACCATCATGGCCAACTACCTGGCCACCAACGACTACACCGCTGACCGCATCGCGGCGACGCTGGCAGCGCTGCCGCCGAACCTGGCGGCGATCTACGGGCCGATGATCGGCGTGGACGCCAGCTACCTGCAGGCTGGGCTCGATGAGGTCAAGGCGCGCTACGGCACCATGGACAACTACCTCAAACAGGGCCTAGGCCTGTCCCAGGAAACGATCTACGTGCTGCGCGGCAAGATGGTCCGCTATAACAGCCTGCCCGGCCAGGCCAGCCTGCAAGGCAACGCTGCCGCCGGCGCAGGTCTGTTGCAAGACCTGCAGGACAGCTCGCTCTCTGGCACTTACAGCGCCTACAACTACTACCTGCAATCGGCCATCGATGCTGGCACTTTGGGGGGCTTGGAATCCACTGTCGGGGGCCAGGTGCATGCGGATGCGGCCAGCTACCTGCTGCGCCAGGGCGCGATGATCGACCAGGCAGCAGCGCCCTTCACCCATGGCGCGGACCTCAAGCCTGGTCAGTCGCGCCTGTGGAGCACGGCGCTGGCCGGCTATGTGGGCACCGACGGCTCGTCCCAAGCACAAAGCAGCAACGAGCACAGCCAGGGCCTGATGATCGGCGTGACCCAGCGCGTTTCCGAGCAGCTCAGTGCCCATGCCGGCTTCGGTTACAGCAACGGCAACGTCGGCGGCGCTGGCGGTGAGGCAGACACCGACCTGACCTTCCTCAGTGCAGGTGCCCGCTTCGCTCCCGGCAGCCTGGAGCGAGGGCTGTTCATCGATGCCAAGGCCAGCGCCGGGTGGTTCGACTATCAAAGCAAGCGCGATCTGGGCGGCGGCCTGGGCCGGGCCAAGGGCGACAGTCACGGCAACCTGGCGGGGGCGAGCGTTGCCTTGGGCTATCGCCTGAACAGCGGCGCGCTGGTGCTGGAACCGAGCCTGGGCGTGAGGGTCAGTCATGTGGACCTGTCGGGGTTCACTGAAAAAGGCAGCGAGCTGGCCCTGGACGTCGATGGCATCGGGCAGACCCGACGCAGCGCCGTGGCCAACCTTCAGGGCAACCTGGCGGCGGTGCACTTGGACAGCGGCTGGCAGCTGGTGCCGGGCTTCTCGGTGGGTTACGAGCATGTGCTTGGGGATCATCAGGTGGACAGCGAAGGTCATCTGCTGGGGCTGGATATCGAACAACGCGCCGCGTTCGACAATCGCGACCAGTTCACCGGCGCGGTCAACCTCATGGCCAACCTGGGTGCGTTCAGCGTGGGCGGTGAAGTGGCGGCCATGGGGGGCGGTGACAGCCATGGGGTGATCGGGAGCCTGAAGGCCAGCTACGCGTTCTGACCCCCACTGCTCTGCAGAGCGGGGGCTTACACTCCCCGCAGCACCTGAGCGGGGCTCACGCCATAGGCCTGTTGGAAGTAGTGCGAAAACCGCCCGGCGTTGCTGAACCCATGACGCAACGCCACCTCCGACACCGAACCGGACTCCCCACGTGCCAGGGCTTCATAGGCCCGCTCCAGGCGTACCTGGCGTTGATAATCGACGATCGATGCCCCCACGAACCGCTTGAAGCCCTGCTGCAGAGCCCGCAGGCTGACGTTGGCCAGCGCTGCCAGCTCGGCCCCGCTGGACAGGCTGTGGGGGTTGGCGCGGATGTAGTCCATGGCCAGCTTCACATGCCGCGGCGCGATTTGCGGCGAGGGCCGGCGCAGCGCTTCGCTGTGGTTGTGCGGCCAGGCCTCGAGCACCGCGTCGACCAGCATTTCCTGCAAGCGCACTGGCATCAGCACGCCCGCGTGGATCAACGAGTCGAACGCGTTCCCCGTGGCCAGCTCGAGCAACGCACGAATGCCCTGGAACGCCGCGACACCCAGGTCCACCACCGGCTCGAAGCGGATCGGCTGTAATACCGGACGGCCCAACAGGATCGCCAGCCGCTCGGTGATCAGCCCCCGGCGGATCGACATGCCGCACTGGGCATGGTCGTCGGCAAAATGCAGGGTCCGGATCGCTCGCTTGTCGATGGCCAGGCCCATACCGGGCCGGCCGGTCGTCTCGACGCCGTGCTCGAAGACGACCCGCCCGGCGCTGGGCAGCACGAAGGTGATCTCATCTTGCGGGGCGCCAAAGGTGATGGAGCAGTCGCCCCGGTAGTGCATGCGGCGAAAGCTGACGCCCTCGTGCCGCCCATAGACGCCACTGATGACGATGTCGTCCGACAGCGCCAGCGAGTCGGCATAGAGGTTGTCGAACATCTGCGAGAACAACGCACCGAAAGCGTCGCTGCGCAGGCCTCGGGAGCGGAGGATGATCTGTTTGCGGGGCGTGCCGGAAAACACCTTAGGTCACCTTCTTGTTGTTTGGACGCATGGGCGCCTGACCTTACCAAGGGGGCATGACAGCGACGTGACCTGCACATGGCCAGGGCTTGAGCAAAACAAAACACAACCGCGGCAACATTTCGAAGTAAATTCCTACAGAAAGTAGCGAATTACCCTCGTAGAATTGTCGCCTGGCGTGTGCTGCGTGCGCCCGGGAGCCTTCCCGAATACGGAGAACATTCATTTGTTTTCCGAGAGCTATTTTCATGTCGCATGCAGCCTCCACACTGTTTTGGCGTTCCCCGCTCCGCCGTGTCTCGGCCGGGCTTTCCAAGCGCCATCCCCTTCCCTTCTTCCCATCCTTTGCTGCAGTGGCCCGGAACGTCCGGGGCCATCGTTTTGCTGTGTCCGCATTCCGACGCGCCGCTGCCCTCGCGAAGGTGACGTCATGAACGAGGACTCCCGTATGAATGCACCTGTGCCCACCCTTGCGCGGCCGTCGCTGCTGCACCGCCTGCTGACCAGCGAGGCCGCTGGCGGCGTGCTGCTGATGATCACCGCTGCCCTTGCCATTGTCCTGGCCAACAGCCCTTGGGCCAGCACTTACCAACATCTGTTGCACTTGCCCGTGGGGCCCACGCTCAGCGACAAGCTCGGCCCGATGACCATTCACCTGTGGGTCAACGACGGGTTGATGGCGGTGTTCTTCCTGCTGGTGGGGCTGGAAATCAAGCGCGAGCTGGTCGATGGCCGTCTGGCCACCTGGGAGCAACGCCGCCTGCCGGCGTTGCCGGCCTTGATGGGCATGGCCGTCCCGGCGCTGATCTTCCTGGCGGTCTCGCGCAGCGAACCGGGCCTTGCCAGCGGCTGGGCCATCCCCGCGGCCACGGACATCGCTTTCGCCGTCGGCGCCCTGGCGCTGCTGGGTCGGCACGCACCGCTGTCGCTGAAGGTGATGCTGGTCTCGGTGGCGATCATCGATGACATGGGCGCCGTGGCGATCATCGCGCTGTTCTACACCTCGTCGATCAACCTGCTGGCCCTGGCTGCAGCAGGCGGGATCATCCTCGTGCTGCTGGCGTTCAACCGTCTGCGCGTGGTGTCTCTGTGGCCGTACCTGCTGGGTGTCGCGGCGCTGTGGTACGTCACCTTGCTGTCGGGTGTGCACGCCACCATCGCTGGCGTGGTCGGCGCACTGTTGATTCCCTACAGCGCCGGGGTCGGCAAAGCCAGCCCGCAGCTCAAGCTCGAGCACGCCCTGGCGCCATGGGTCGGGTTCTTGATCGTGCCGGCCTTTGGCTTTGCCAATGCGGGGGTTTCCTTCAGCCACTTGAGCGTGAGCGATGTGCTCGCCCCGCTGCCACTGGCCATTGCCCTGGGCCTGTTGCTGGGCAAACAGCTGGGCGTGTTCGCAGGCGTCTGGCTGGCGGTCAAGACCGGCCTTGCGGCCAAGCCGCGCGGCGCCAGCTGGCTGCAGATCTACGGGGTGGCGATGCTGTGCGGCATCGGCTTTACCATGAGCCTGTTCATCGGCGAGTTGGCTTTCCCAGGGCAGCCCGAGCGGATCGACGAGGCCAAGATCGGCATCCTGCTCGGCTCGCTGGTGTCGGCGCTCGTCGCCTGCGCCATCCTGCGCTTTGTGCCCAAGCGCCAAGCCTGAAGCGCGGCACTCACGCGCGCACCGTTCGTCGAGGGCCGCACACATGCGGTCCAACCCCCGATGCCAATGCCCTTCTAACGAGCACGTGTTCAACACTGCCTTGGAGGGCAACCGACGATGAACGAACGATTCCTCGAATCGCTGACGACCACGACGCTCTTTGGCATCTCTGTGCTCAACCTGATGCTGGCCCTGGCGGTCAGCATCCTCACCTTCCTGATCGCTCGCTGGGCGATCAGCTTCGTCAAGCGCCGGGTCCAGCATTGGTCCTCCCACGATGGGCATTTCGCCCAAGTCCTGGCCAAAGTCCTCGATGGCACCAGCAACGTGCTGTTGCTGCTCGCCGCGCTGC
This sequence comes from Pseudomonas guariconensis, assembly GCF_900102675.1. Classification (GTDB taxonomy): domain Bacteria; phylum Pseudomonadota; class Gammaproteobacteria; order Pseudomonadales; family Pseudomonadaceae; genus Aquipseudomonas; species Aquipseudomonas guariconensis. The sequence continues at coordinate 76,647 of NZ_FMYX01000009.1, read as the reverse complement.
TGGTGGGCCTGGGCGTGCTGGACCTGCCCGAGCGCTGGCTGGACCGGGTCGGCAGCCTGTGGTTCGTGGTCGCCGCCCTGCAGATCGGCCTGTGGGCCAACCGCGCCATCGCCCTGGGCCTTGCCCGCTATTTCGCGCGGCACAGCGCCGAAGGCTTCTACCAAGGCAGCGCCCTGGCCACCCTGTCGGCCTGGGGCGCGCGGGTGCTGCTGTGGTCGATGGTGTTGCTGGCGATGCTGTCGAACCTGGGGGTGAACATCACCGCCTTCGTCGCCAGCCTCGGCGTGGGCGGGATCGCCGTGGCGCTGGCGGTGCAGAACATCCTCGGCGACCTGTTCGCTTCCCTCTCCATCGCCGTGGACAAGCCATTCGAGGTGGGCGACTTCATCGTCATCGGCCCACTGGCCGGCACGGTCGAACACATTGGTCTGAAGACCACGCGCATCCGCAGCCTGGGCGGCGAGCAGATCGTCATGGCCAACGCCGGCATGATCAGCAGCACCATCCAGAACTACAAACGCCTGCAGGAACGGCGCATCGTCTTTGAATTCGGCCTGTCCTACGACACGCCCACCGAGGCGGTGAAAAAGGCGCCGGGCATCGTCGCCCAGGTGATCAAGTCCCAGCAGCAGGTACGCTTCGACCGCGCGCACCTGCGCGGCTTCGGCAAGGAGTCGCTGGAGTTCGAATGCGTCTACATCGTGCTCGACCCCGGCTACAACCTGTACATGGACATCCAGCAGGCGATCAACTTCCAGTTGCTTGAGCAGTTCGCCAGCATCGGGGCCAAGTTCGCCGTGCCGGCGCGAGCGATCAAAGTGACCTCCCTGCCCCAGGCTTCGAACCAGATGGGCCGCGAAGCCGGCGTGTTCAAGGCCAGGGACTGATCGGTCCGGGCTTTGGCCGCACCACTTCGAAGTGCCCGCGAAATACCGTTTCGACGATGCGCCACTGACCCGCCTCTCGTCGGTAGCGGTCCTGGTAGAAGCCACCAAGCTGGCGGGTCACGCCGGTTTCAGCGTCGCGGTTCTGGTAGTGCAAGGCCCAGCGCGCCTGGGCGTTGTCTGGGTCTTGGTAGTCGATCTGCGGGTTGGCGGCGTGGTGCAGATCGATCACCCGGGGCACACAGGCCAGTTCGCGGTATAGCGCCAGGAACGGTTCGCGGTCGTTGAACACGCCCAGCGGGCCGTAGTCGATCAGCACCGGGCCTTGAGCGAAACAGTCGCGAATCGCGGCCACGTCCTTGAGATCGCATGCGTTCAAGCAACGATGCTTGAGCTCTCGGATGGCCTCCAGGGCCTCGAGGCGGGCGATGCGTTGCTCCAGTGTCATTGCGTCTTGCATGAGGTTCTCCCTGGGATGGTTGCCACCAGACGCTGTTTTCATCTGCTGCACCTTGGGCAGGTGCGCGCCCTCGCAGCCCCCTGCCCTTGAACGTTCCGGGGGCCGCCTGCTGCTTGTCCGGTCGCGGACGGTGCTAGCAAACCTATCCTTACGCGAACGCCCGATGCACCCTCCATTTGGACTAGGTCTGTAGCACAGACCCCGACACCCTCCAACGACATCCCTTTGCCCGCTCTCGCCATGCGTAAGCATTCGATTGAGTGCGCGCTTCTTTACACTTGCTTTACATTTGTGAATCGTTACTATTTGCGACAGAAAACAACAACGCGAGTGATTCGTAATGGCAAAAAAGTCTGTCGCCCCAGCATCGCTGTCGATGCTGGGCCTGTTGGTAATCCCTGCCGCCTACGCTGAAACCCAGCAAACGCTGGCCTTGCCAGCGACCCCGGTCACCGGTGCCTACGAGCAGCAAGGCTACAAGGCCAGCGAAAGCAAGAGTGCCCTGAAGATCGATGCGCCCCTGCGCGACATTCCCCAGACGGTCAACGTGGTGCCAGAGAGCGTGATCAAGGATCAAGGCGCACAGTCCATGGAAGACGTGCTCAAGAACGTGCCCGGGGTCGGACTCTCCAACGGCGATGGCCAACGCGACCAGGTCACCATTCGTGGCTTCAGTGCTATCGGCGATATGTACATCGATGGGGTTCGCGACGACGCCTTGTATTTTCGCGATCTGTCCAATATCGAGCGCGTCGAGGTCATCAAAGGCCCGGCTGCCGTGCTCTACGGCCGTGGTTCGTCAGGTGGCTTGATCAACAGCGTCAGCAAGAAACCAGGCTTTGCGCCCAAACACGAAGTGGGGATGACCTTCGACACCGAAGGCAAGCGCCGCACCCAGTTCGACACCGGCTATGCCGACCCGCAGGGCAACCAGGCCTATCGCCTCACCGGCGCGTTCGAGGACAGCGACACCTTCCGCGACGATGGCTACATTGATCGCAAGGCCATCGCACCGTCGGCGTATTTCCGTCTTTCTGACGACTTGGAATTGAACCTGGGTGCCACCTACCTGTACGACAAACGCCTGATCGACTTCGGTATCCCGGCCCTGGGCAACCGCCCGGTGGATGTGGACCGCGACAAGCGCTTCGGCTCCGGCGACGCCGACCAAGACTACGCCCGCAGCGAAGTGTTTTCCTTCACCGCGAGCCTGGACTACCGCATCAACGACGACTTCACCCTGACCAACACCAGCCGCTACTACCACTACGATCTGGACCGCAACAACACCCTGGCCGACAGCAGCCCGACCCGCTTCGTCACCGCGCCGGACGGCGAGCTGTTGGTCAAACTCAACCGCGGCAACGTGGCCCGCGACGAGTACGGCGTGTTCAACCAGACTGAGCTCAAGCAGCAGGCGCAACTGGCCGGCATGCAGCACAACCTGCTGTATGGCGTGGAAGTGGGCTATCAAGACAAATACCAACGCGTGTTCAGCCAGAACAACGTCGCTCAGGTACCGGTGTATCGCGACGGCTTGGTCCCGGTCCCGGAGCATGCCGCCAACCTGACCTCCAAGGGCACCAATTACCAGCAGACCGCAGGCTTTTACGTGCAGGATCTGATCGAGCTGAACGAGCACTGGAAAGCGCTGGTCGGCGTGCGGTATGACATCTTCGGCCAGGAGTACGACGACATCCGTGCCGACGACGTCGACCTTGACCGTACCGACAAGACATGGAGCCCACGCGTGGGCCTGGTGTACCAGCCCGACCAGATCCAGTCGTACTACGTATCCGTCAGCCGCAGCTACCAGCCTTCAGGGGAAATGTTTGCCGTCAACGCCGGCAACGCGGATTTGGAGCCTGAGAAAACCACCAACTACGAGTTGGGCGCCAAGTGGGACTTGCTGGACAACAAGCTGGCGGTGACTGCAGCCATCTTCCGCCTGGAGCGCACCAACATGCGGACCCCAGACCCGGTCGTCCCAGGATTGACCATCCTGGCCGGCGAGCAGCGTACCGACGGCTTCGAGGCGACGGTCACCGGTCAGCTCTCGGACAAATGGCAGGTCTATGCCGGCTACGCCTACCTGGATGCAGAAATCATCAAGTCCAACGCCAAGACCAACGGCATTGCCAACGAAGGCCAGACCCCAACGCTCACTCCACGCAACAGCGCCAACCTCTGGCTGGTACGCAGCCTCAACGCACAGTGGCGCGTCGCCGCCGGCGCCAATTATGTGGACGAGCGCTACACCGCCTTGGACAACCGTGTGGTGATGCCTGGCTACACCACCTTCGATGCCGCGCTGCTGTACAGCGAACAGCACTGGGACATGGCGCTGCGCTTGAAGAACGCATTCGACCGGGACTACTACGCCTCTGCCCATGGCTCGGTGGACCTGATCACCCCAGGTGCCCCTCGTACCCTGGAAGCCAGCCTGGCCTACCGCTTCTGATGCCATAGGCTGTCCTGGTGCCTGACCAGGACAGCCTGCCACTTGCCACTCACCCCGACGCCAGCCACCGCTCATTGGCTTTCAATGTCCGGCTGGAAGGCTCCAGTTCCCCGATCCGCTCCAGCCGAGCCCGCACGATGTTGCGGCTGATGCCCAGCAGCCGTGCGGTCTGCAACTGATTGCCATGGCAGTAGTGATAGGCCGTGCGAAACACGGCCTCTTCGATGTGCTCGTAGAGGTCCGGCAGGTTGCGCTCGTACAACGCCAGCAACGCAGCATCCAGGCTCGCTTCGAGGGGCGGGGCGGGCAGCGCCTCATGGCGTGACGCAGGGGTGCGCATGTCGGCCAGGTGCAAGTCGCCCGGCTGAACCCGCTGCTGGCGGCAGACCAGCAGCGCATGGTGGATGGCGTTCTCCAGCTCGCGGATGTTGCCAGGCCAGCTGTGCCCGAGCAGCTTGCGTTCGGCCTCGGGGCTCAAGGTGGCGCGCTGGTAGCCCAGACGCTGGCAATGCTCCTCGACGAAGAACCTGGCCAGCGGCAGGATGTCCCCGGGCCGTTCGCGCAACGGCGGCAGGCGGATGGTCGCCACGTGCAGGCGGTAGAACAGGTCCTCGCGAAAATGCCCGGCCACCACGGCATCGGCCAGGTTGACGTTGGTCGCCGCCACCAAGCGTACGTCGATGGGGATAGCGTTGCGCGAACCCAGGCGCACCACTTCGCGCTCCTGCAGCACCCGCAGCAGCTTGACTTGCATGTTCAGTGGCAGATCGCCGATCTCGTCGAGAAACAGCGTGCCGCCATTGGCCGCCTCGAACCAGCCGGCCTTGCTGGAGGTGGCCCCGGTGAAGGCGCCCTTCTCGTGTCCGAACAGCTCGCTCTCCACCAGGCTCTCGGGGAACGCGCCGCAGTTCACGGCAACGAACGGCGCCCGGGCGCGTCGGCTCAACTGATGGATATGGCGGGCGACCAGTTCCTTGCCCGTGCCCGTCTCGCCGATGATCAACGCATTGGCTTCACTGGGGGCAAGGCGCTCGATGCGGCTGAGCAGTTCGCGCGAGCGCGGGTCCTCGAAGACCAACACGGTGGCACGCACCGATTTGCTCAGTTCTCGGGCGTGGGGATGGGTGAGCAGCGACATGGCGGCAAGTCCTTTGGCAGGCAATGGGTCGATAGTGCCCGAAAATCCTTATTACAAAATAATTATAAATATTCATTTGCTTATAACTTTGTTGGCACTGTTGCACCAGCAGCACAGCAGCAGCAACCCTTGCTGCCAGCGCAGATCCCCCAGCCCATGCGATAAGCCCGCCAAAATCAAGAAAATCACAATAAATTCAATTAGTTATCCAACAAAAATGAAAACCGGTACGGTTGTTGCCCTACCCCAAGGTGTCCTGCCAGACCAGGACGCGCCGGATGCCATGCGCGCCAGCCAACGGACGCACGCACCGTCATTACGACAACGCAGCCACACCGCTGCACGACGTCCGTTCCGAATGCCATTGGGGATCAGCATGTTCAAACGCACCGCACTTTCCATCGCCGTCGCCCTGGGGGGGCTGCCCGCATTAACGGCGCAGGCTGACGAAAGCCTTACGCCCAGTGAGTCGACCACCGTCGACAGTACCGGCTCTACCTTGTCCAAGGTGGTGGTCACCGCGCAGAAGCGCGAGGAGACCGCCCAGGAAGTTCCAGCTTCGATTTCAGTGCTCAGCGGCGACAAAATCCGCGACAGCTCGCTGCAATCGGCCAACGAGGTCACACGCTTCATCCCCAACGCTTCGGCCGGTACTACCGAGGGTCATGGCCGGCCGCGCTGGTGGATTCGCGGCCTGGGCACCGGCGATCAGGGCGCCAATACCGTGAGCCCCGTGGGCATCTATGTCGATGACGTATACATCGCCAACATCAGCGCCACAGGTTTCCCGCTGTTCGACCAGGAGCGCGTCGAGGTCCTGCGCGGCCCCCAAGGTACCCTCTGGGGCAAGAACACCACCGCCGGCGCAATCAACTTCATCTCGCGCAAGCCGACCTTCGAACGCTCTGGCTATGCCAAGGCCGGCTATGGCGACTATGACGATCGTGTGCTCGAAGGCGCCATCAGCGATGCCCTGGTGAGCGATCGCCTGGCCGCACGCCTGTCGTTCCGCCATCAGGGCCGCGATGGCTACAACGAGAACATCGCCGACCACAACGACCAAGGGGCGCTCGAGGACGACGCCGCGCGGTTGCAGTTCCTGGCTTACATCAACGATGATCTGGAGGCCAACCTCAACCTGCATGCCCGCAGCTATCACGACACCGGCGGCTACAGCACCGTGAGCTATGGCCTGCGTCCCGATGGCAGCAACCAGTTCGGCTACCGTATCGATCCCAAGCAGGGCAAGGTCAACTACAACGCCAAATACCAAGTGCAGATCGACCAGGTCGGCACCAACCTCAACCTCAACTGGCAGTTGGGCGACTTGACGCTCACCTCCATCAGCGCGTTCGAGCACTTCACACGCGACGGTTTCAGCGATTCGGACAACACCCCGCTCGAGCTGCAACGCAGCTACGCCTATGCCGACAGCCAGCAGTGGTCCCAGGAGCTGCGCCTGGCCTCGCCGCGCGAGGACCGGCTGAACTGGGTGGTGGGCCTGCACTACTTCAACGAGGACCTCGACTCGCGCAACGCCAGCGCCGCCCTGGACAACCCGTTCATCCCTCGCTACTACAACAACCTCAGCTACAACCAGGGCACCGAGAGCTACGCGGTCTTCGGCAGCAGCACGTTCCGCTTCACCGAGGACTTCAGCATCACCGCCGGCCTGCGCTGGACCCGCGAAACCAAGGACATCGACCTGCGCCGGGTGCAGAACCAGGGCCAGGCTGACTTTTCCAACGGCGACTGGTGGAAGCCTGGCAGCGTGTCCAGCCCGCTGGTGGTCAACGCTGTGCAGGACGAGCACAACACCTGGAGCGACTGGACTTACGATCTCACCCCCGAGTACCAGATTTCCGACAACGCGCGGGTGTACCTGCGCTACGCCTATGGCTTCCGCTCCGGCGGTTACAACACCGGCGCGACCAGCCAGGCGACCGTGGCCACGGTGAACCCGGAATACCTGACCTCCTACGAGCTGGGGGTGAAGTCCGAGTGGCTGGATGGGCGGCTGAACGCCAACGCCGCGCTGTTCTACTACGACTATGAAGACATCCAGCTGAATATCGTCAGCGCGGTGAACAACCAGACCGTCTCGCGCCTGGCCAACGGTGCCGAGGGCGAGGCGTACGGCGCGGAGTTCGAGCTCGAAGCGGTGCCAGTGCAAAACCTGCACCTGAACTTCGCCCTGGGTCTGTTGCACACCGAGTTCACCGACTACACCTCCGGCAGCAACGACTATTCGGGCAACAAGTTCGTCCGCGCACCGAACGTCTCGGCGGTGATCGGCGCGGACTACCGCATCCCGCTGCAAGTCGGCGGCGCACTGGTGCTGGGCACCGACTGGAACACCCGCAGCCGCCAGTACTTCTTCTCCAACGACCAGAGCCAGAACATGCGTAGCGGCGGCTATACCCTGGGCAACGCGCGGATCACCTACGAGCTGCCCGGCGACACCACTCAAGTGAGCGCCTATGTCAGCAACCTGACCGACAAGGAGTACCGCAACCACACCCTGCCGGGCGGCTTCCAAACTGCCGGCGTGATGTTCGGCGACCCGCGCACCTTCGGCGTTTCCGTCACCACCGAATTCTGACCCCAACGCCCGCGGCATGTGCCGCGGGCCTGCTCGAGGAGCCCATCATGCCCATCGCTACCCTGCCCCGGCTGCTGCGTCACCTGCTGCTGCCCGCCGCGTTGCTCACGGCCCAGGCCCAGGCGGCTGAACCACAGACCGTGCGCATCGCCACCGTGGCCTATGCCAATGCCGGCAAGACCATCTTCAATGGCCCGTCCTACGTCATGGATCGGGACAAATGGCTCGAACAGCAGCTGGCCCAGCGCAACATCAAACTCCAATGGGTACCGGCCGCCACTGCCTCGGTGGGGACATTCGTCAACGAAGAGTTCGCCAACCGGCGTATCGATTTCGCCTTCTATGGCGACCTGCCGTCGATCATCGCCAATGCCTCAGGCGTCTCGACCCAACTGATCGTGCCTGGCGGCAGCGGCAACAACGTGTACTTGGTGGTGCCGCCGGGGTCATCGGCCAAATCCATCGCCGACCTCAAGGGTAAGCGCATCGCCCTGCACCGCGGGCGGCCCTGGGAGCTCTCGTTCGCCAAGTTGCTCGACGCCAACCAGCTGCGGTTCGATGACTTTCGCATCTTCAACCTCAACCCCCAGGCCGGTGCCGCTGCGCTCAGTGCGGGGCGTGTCGATGCGCTCTTCACCCTGAGCGATGCGTATCTGCTCGAAGACAAGCAGGTCGGGCGCATCATCTGGTCGAGCAAGCAGGCCCCCGCTGACTGGCGGATGCGCGCCGAACTGTGGGGCGCCAAGGATTTCATCGCCCAGCAGCCTGAGATTACCCAACTGGTGGTCGATGCCTACCTCAAGGCCGCCCACTGGACCGCGCAGCCAGAGAACCAGGCGGCGTACCAGGCCTACCAGGCGCAGTCCGGACAACCTTTGAGCGTGTTGCAGCGCGAAGCCGAGGGCCAGCCTTGGGCGCAGCATTTCAGCCCCCTGTACGACCAGGCGCTGCGCCAGCATTACACCGACGCCATTGCCTATGCCCTCAAGGCTCGGTTGATTCGCGGCGCGGTGAACGTAGAGACCTTGCTCGAGCCGAAATTCGTGCAGCAAGGGTTGCAGAATCTGCAGTTGCAGCAGTACTGGACAGTGCCTGTGGCTTCGGTCGCCACCCAGCCCTGATCAACACCGCCGGGGCTGCTGCGCAGCCCATTTGCGGGTAGGCCCGCGAATGGGCTGCGCAGCAGCCGCCGGGATCAGGCCACGCGTTCCAGCAACTTTTGGCCCTGTGCCCACAGCCCGGTCATCTTCCACTGCTGCTCCAGCACGCCCGGGCCGAACTCCTGGGAGCCGCCGAACAGTTCAGCCAGCCCTTGGAAGTGCGCGCCCTCCTCGATCAGCAAAATCAACTTGGACACCTGCAACAACGACTCACCCCAGAACGTGGCGCCGCCATTGGCTTCGAGAATGGCCGGTGTATACGGGTTCTGCTCGATACGCTCGACGATGAACGCTTGTTCAGGCTGGCGACGGTCGATGTAGATCGGCAGCTCGCGGGCCAACGTCACGCGCTGGGAGGCGGCATAGCGGATCGGCAGTACCCGGTGCGCACTGGCCCAGCCCCCCAGGTACGGGGTATGCACGTGAATCACCACATTCACCTCAGGACGCCGCTGGAACACCTGGGCGTAACGCTGGCCATTGCCGCCGGCCTTGCGTCCGCTCAAGGGGGAACTGCCGTCGGCGGTCTCGTCCAGCACCACCTCGCCATCGTAACTGGCAACCACTGCGCGAATGGTCGGGTCATCGGCCCAGGGGCTTGGGGCGTGCAGGGCGATCACCAGATCGCTGTCCGGCACACGCAGGTAGGCCTGGAAGGTATTGGTGGCGCTCAGCGTGCGGGTATCGCGCAACACCTGGAAGGCCTTGGCGAAATCGTGCCGCACGCGATCGAGCTGGGCGAGCAGTACCGGGGTGATTCGATGGGACATGGTGCAACTCCTGTGTAGCGCCTCGGAAAGTCGGGCTAGCACTGTCTGAGCAGAAGTTGTGCCACTCCTGAATTTCAAGTTTTTTCAATCACTTATCCGTTACAAGATCAATTTCCACGGCACGTACGGCCCGCATCTGCTGCGGCGCCAACAGCCGTTGCTGACCAAGTGTTGCTGGATCAGCAATCGCGCTCATGGATGCGGCTTGAACCACGCTGCACCCCTTGCTGCACAAGGCTTCCAGACTTTCGGCACAGCCCTTGCTCAATGACTGGCAAGCCCACGCTGGATGCGTTCGGGCCTTCCTTCATGCAGCCACTGGAGCACAGCCATGAGCACCGAATTCTTCTGGCGCCTACCCTTGGGTAGCGACGGCCCTTACCTGGCCACCGACAAGAACAACCGCGGCGCCCCGACTTACCGTCCGGGCAACATTGCCCCCGGGCGTCTGCCCAACGGCGAGGCCGACGGCTTCACGTACATCGACTACATCGCCCAGGTGGCCAAGGCCGCCGAGCTTGCAGGCTTCGAAGGGGCCCTGCTGCCCACCGGGCCGGAGCCGTGGATCGCCGCCGCGGCTTTGGCCCGGGAGACCCGCCGCATCAAGTTCCTGGTGGCCTTCCAGGCCACCTGGACGCTGCCGGCCTATGCCGCCCAGCAAGCCGCGATCCTGCAGAACCTCAGCCACGGCCGCCTGGAGTGGAACATCATCACCGGTGGCAACCCTGCCAGCCAACGCGCCAACGGCGACTTCCTCGAACACGACAAACGCTATCAGCGCACCGGTGAATTCCTCGACATCATCGAGGGTCTGTGGCGCAACGAACAGTTCAGCTACCAGGGCGATATCTACCAACTGGAGAACGGCGCGCTGCCACCAGGGCTCAAGCACGAGCGCAAGCCGAGCATCTACTTCTCCGGCTTCTCCGACGCCGCGCTGGACGTGGCCGCGCGCCACGCCGATGTCTACCTGAACTGGGCAGAGCCGGTGGACAAGCTCAAACCCCACTTGGACCGTGTCCGCGAGTTGGCCGACAAACAAGGCCGCCAGGTGCGCTTCGGCATCCGCATCGACCTGTTCGCTCGCGAAACCGAAGACGCCGCCTGGCGCGAGCTGCGCCAGCAATACGAGCGGATCGACACCCGCACCAGTGCCGCAATTAAGCACTTCGCCAGCGGCTCCGACTCGGTGGGCGCCGCCCGCCAGAGCGCCTATCACCAGCACCTGGAACGCTTCGACGACCTGATCCTGGGCCCTAACCTCTGGGCCGGTTTCGGCAAGGCCAAGCCAGGGCCCACCGTGGGTCTGGTGGGCAGCCACGAGAACGTCGCCGAACGCCTGGCCGAATACCGCGACGCCGGTTTCTCGACCTTCATCCTGGCCGGCAATCCGCACCTGGAAGAAGCCCTGCGCATCGGCCAGGAAGTTCTGCCGCTGGTGCAGACCCGCCGTCACTCGCAAGACGACCACCCCACCGCGCTGAAGGCCAGCGCCTGACCCTGCAAGGAGCTGCACATCATGAGTCAACCGCTCGATACCCTCTGGTACACCCGCTGCCCCGTGCCCACCGGGCTCGGCATTGCCTTGCAGAAAGGCTGGCTGGAACAGGCCCTGGGCGACCAGGGCACGCGCATCCAGTCGCTACGTGAGTCCGCCAGCCAGGCAGTGCGTGAGTCGCATTTCGATCACAGCCTGCAGAACTCGGTGCGCCACGGGGGCAGCATTCCGGCCATCTGGGCCCGCGCCAGCGGGCGCGAGACTCGGGTGATCGGCTTGTCTTGGGCCGACGAGGTGCAACTGATCCTCAGTTTGCCGGACAGCGGCATCCGCTCCGTCAAGGACCTTAAGGGCCGGCGCTTCGGCCTGCCCCACTGGACTGGCGCACAGATCGACTTCACCCGCGCCCAGGCCATCCGCGGTCTGGAAAATGCCCTGCGTCTGGAAGGCCTGGAGGTCAAGGACGTGGAGTTGGTGGACTTCATCCAGGGCGGCACCTTCAGCGATGAAGCGCCCCAGCGCATCGCCGGTCTCGGGGCCTTCGGCGGCAGCCGCCGTGGCGGGCAGAACCCGGAGCTCACCGGGCTGCTGCGCGGTGAAGTGGATGCGATCTTCCTCAAGGGGGCTCATGCGGTGCAGCTGGCCCAGCAGTTTGGCCTGCACACGGTGATCGACACCGGCTCGCACCCTGAGCCGCTGGTGCGTTCGAACAACGGAACGCCGCGCACCCTGAGCGTCGATCAGCACCTGCTCGACCAGCACTTCGACAGTGCCGTGGGCATCCTCGGTGCGGTGCTGCGCGCCGAGCAATGGGCCCATGCTCACCCGGAGGACACCCGCCGCTACCTCGCTCGCGAAGCCAACAGCAGCGAGTATTGGGTGGTCCAGGCCTACGGCGAGGACGCGCACCTGCGCCTGCACACCGCGCTCGACGAGCGCGCCGCCACGGCCTTGCAGGACTTCACCGACTTCCTGCACCGCTGGGGCTTCATCCCCGAGCGCTTCGCGGTGCGCGACTGGATCGACCCGCGCCCGCTGGACGCCCTGCGCAGCGCCGTCGCCAAGCGCGCCAGCTGAGCATCATCTGGCCCCGGCGCAGGCTGGGGCCGACTGCCCATCCGCACAAGGCTCTTGCATGAACAACCCACTCGACACCCTCTGGTACACCCACAGTCCGGTACCCACGGGGCTCGGCATCGCTGTCGAATCCGGCCGACTGGCCCGGGCCTTCCAGCCCTGGGGTACGCGCATCCAGGCCCTGCGCGAATCCTCCGACCGCGAGGTGCGTGAGGCGCACTTCGACCATCATCTGCACAATTCGGTACGCCATGGCGGCAACATCCCGGCCATCTGGGCCCGCGCCAGCGGGCGCGATACCCGCGTGCTGGGCCTGTCATGGAGCGACGAGGTGCAGTTGATCGTCACCACCGCCGATAGCCCTGTGCGCGGTATTCGCGACCTGCGCAACCGCCGCTTCGGCCTTCCCAAGTGGGCCAACGTGCAGATCGATTTCACCCGTGCCCAGGCCATCCGGGGCCTGGAAAACGCCCTGCGCCTGGAGGGCCTGAGCCCCCATGACGTGGAGCTGGTGGACTACCCCTATGGCGGCACCTACAGCGACGACCCGGTGCGCCACGTGCACGGTGCCCAGGTCAGCCTCGGCGACCGTGTGCGCCAGCGCAACAACGAGTTGATCGGCCTGCTGCGAGGCGATATCGACGCGATCTTCCTCAAGGGCGCCCACGGCCTGCACCTGGCCGACGAATTCGGCCTGCGGGTGGTGGTGGACATCGGTTCGCACCCCGATCCGCTGGTGCGCGCCAACATCGGCACCCCACGCACCCTGACCGTCGACCAGCACCTGCTGGACCAGCACTTCGACGCCGCGGTGCTGATTCTCGACAGCGTGCTGCGTGCCGAGCAATGGGCCTGGGCCCGCCCCGAAGAGACCCGCCGCTTCCTCGCCCGCGAGCTGAACACCAGCGAGTACTGGGTCGCGGCGGCCTATGGCGAAGACGCCCACCTGCGCCTGCGCACCAACCTGGCCGAGCGCTCCATCGAGGCCTTGCAGGACCTCACGGACTTTCTCGAACGCTGGGGGTTCATTGCGCGCCGCTTCGATGTGCGTCAGTGGATCGAACCCCGGCCGCTGGCGCACCTGCTGGAGAACGTCAATGTCGCCATCTAGGCCGCACGGCTTCATCGCCAGCTTCATGTTCCTGGCGACCTTCAGTGGCGCCACCATCGGCATGGCGAAGATCGTCACCACTCTGTACGCCATGCACCTGGGCGCCAGCCCGTTGCAGTTGGGGGTGATCTCGGCCATGGAGTCGCTGGGCATGGTGCTGCTGACCCTGCCGGCGGGCTTCGTCATCGCCCGCGTCGGTGCACGCCGGGTGTACTTTCTGGCCAGCCTCGGGCCGCTGCTGCTGAACTTGGCGATCCCGCTGTTCGCCCATTGGACCTGGCTGGCCGTGGCGCGGCTGCTGATCGGCCTGTGCATCCCGTTTCGCATCGTGGCCATGAACAGCGCCTTTCTGCGTCAGTTGCGCCACATAGGCCGCGACAAGGCCGGCTGGTATCGCGGCGCGCTGACCCTGGGCATGGGCTTGCTCGGCCCGTTACTGGGCAATGCCCTGAGCGGTGGCAGCTTTACGTTGGGCTTCGTGGTGATCGGGCTGTGCTTCGGCTCGATGGCGGTGTACAGCCTTGGCTTTTGGGAGCACGAAAACCCGGCCGAGACCGCCCCCGAGATTGACGGCGGCATCCTCGCCCAGTCCCGTGCCTTGCTCGGCCATGCCGAGGTGGCCGAGAGCTGCCTGATCGAACTGTTGTCCGGCGCCACCGGTGCGTTGTTCGGCACCTTCGTCATCGTGCTGGCCATGGAGGTCGCACACCTGAGCCAGGAGCGTGCCGTGAGTTTGGTGATGATCCAGGGTCTGGCGGCGGTGCTGGGCCTGTTCAGCCTTGGCCGCTTGGTAACGCGCGCGGGGCGACGCCTGACCTACCTTGCAGGGCTGGGCCTGGCAGTGACGGGCCTGCTGCTGCTCGGTCGTGGCCAGGGCTATGCCTGGCTGGCCGCGGGGGCAGTGCTGCTGAGCGTGGCCAGCGCCCTGGCGCACTTGGTGAACATGGCGCGGATGAGCGACTCGCCGCTGGACAAGAGCAAGCTCTCGGGCCTGTTCAACCTGGCCGGGATGCTTGGCGGCTGTACCGGTGCCTTGCTAGGTGGGGTGATCAGCCACTGGATCGGCACGGCCAACCTGTTTTTGGCGTGGACCCCGCTGGTGCTGCTCACCGCCCTGTTCTGCTGGCTGCGCCACGTGCGGCGCGGTACGACCCCTGTCATCGTCGTGGAGGGCTGACTCGATGCGCACACTCCCTTGGCATCACCTGACTCTGCTCGTCTCGCCGCTGGCGCTGCTCGCGGCGTGGATAGTGCTGGCCGACAGCGGCGCCTTCCCGCGCCAGCTGCTGGTACCACCGCGCGAGGTCTGGCAAACCTTCGAGCAGTTGCTGGCCAGCGGCGAGCTGCGCGAACACCTGGGCAGCAGCCTGTCGCGCTTGGCCCTGGGCTTCGTGTTCGGCGCCGGCGCAGGCCTTGCCTTTGGCTGTGCCATGGCCCTGTCGCCCGGTGTCGAGGCCTATTGCGGGCCACTCTTCCATACCCTGCGCCAAGTCCCGTCGATTGCCCTGATCCCGATGTTCATCCTGTCCTTCGGCGTCGAGGAGACGTTCAAGATCGTGATCGTCATCAAGGCCACGTTCTTCCCTGTGGCCCTTGCGACCTGCGAGGGCGTGCGCGGCATCCCGCGCAGCTACTTCGAGGTCGCCCAGGTGCAGCGCCTACCCCTGCCGACCCTGCTCACGCAGGTCGCCTTCCCGGCCGCCGCGCCACCGATCCTCACTGGCCTGCGCATTGGCCTGAGCCGCGCCTGGATGGTGCTGGTGGCTGCTGAGCTGCTGGCCGCCGACAGCGGCCTGGGGCAGATGATCGAGATGAGCCGGCAGATGCTGCGCATCGATGTGGTGATGGTCGGTGTGCTGGTGACCGGGCTGGTGGGCTTCACCCTCGATCAAGGTCTAAGACTGCTGGAGCGGCGCGTGCTGCGCTGGAAACCCCTATGAACCGACTGATTTCATTGGCCCGCCGGGGCCGCGGGCTGGTACTGCCCCTGCTGTTGATCGCGGCCTGGGACATCGCCTCGCGCCAAGGCGCCAGCCAGGCCTATGCCTTCGTACCGCTCGAGCGCATCGGCCAAGGCCTGGTCGAGCTGCTGGCCAGCGGCGAGCTGTGGTTGAGCGTGCAGGCCAGCCTGCAACGCACCTGCCTGGGGCTGCTGTTCGGCGTGCTGGCAGGCTTCGCCCTGGGCGCCGGGATGGCCTCGTCGCGCTGGCTGGAGCGGCTCTTCGCGCCGTTGTTCCATGGCCTGCGCCAGGTTCCCATCCTAGGGCTGATCCCCCTGTTGGCGTTGTGGTTCGGCAGCGGCGAAGCGACCAAGGTATTGATCGTCTCTCTGGCGGCGTTCTACCCGATGACGCTCAACGCCTTCGAAGGCTTCAGCCACGTGGAGAAACGCTACCGGGAAGTCGGGCGCCTGTATGCCCTGTCGCCCTGGCAGCAGTTCGCGCAGATCCTCCTGCCTGGCGCTCTGCCCAGCTTGTGCAACGGCGTGTTGCACGCGCTGGCCTTCGCCTGGGTCAGTTCGGTGGGCAGCGAGCTGTTCCTCTCCACCGGCATGGGCCTGGGCAACCTGATGATGAACGCCGAGACCGGCTCGCGCATGGAGGTCATCGTGATCGGCGTGCTGTGCATCGGCTTGCTCGGCTATGCCATGAACCAACTGTTCTCCCGCCTCAGCCGGCACCTGCTGCGCTGGCGCGCTCTTCGTCGATAGGTGACCGTGATGACCGCATTGCTCAATTCCGTTCTACCCGCCTACACCCTCGGCCAACCCGGCGCCTTGCAGATTCGTGGGCTGAACAAGCACTACCAGATCGACGGCAAGCCGTTGCAGGTGCTCAAGGACATCGATCTGCAGGTGCTGCCGGGCGAGTTCGTCTGCATCGTCGGCGCCAGCGGGTGCGGCAAGTCCTCGCTGTTGCGGCTGATCGTGGGGCTGGAGCAAGACTACGCCGGGCACATCCATCTGGATGGCGAACGCGTACAAGGCACCAGCCTGGACCGGGGCCTGGTGTTCCAGGATCACCGCCTGTTTCCCTGGAAAACCGTCGAACAGAACGTGGCCCTGGCCCTCAAGCCCCTGCGCCTGGGCAAACGGGAAAAAGCCGAACGGGTCGCCGAGCATCTGGCGTTGGTCGGCCTGCAAGGCTTCGAGCACGCCTACCCGCACCAACTCTCCGGCGGGATGGCCCAACGCGCAGCCATTGCCCGGGCGTTGATCACCCGGCCTAAGCTGCTGTTGCTCGACGAGCCCTTCGGCGCCCTGGATGCCCTGACCCGCATCCACCTGCAACGCGAGCTACAACGCATCTGGCTGCAACAGGGCAGCAGCATGATCATGGTGACCCATGACGTGGAGGAAGCCCTTTACCTGGGCGACCGGGTCATCGTGATGGACCCTCGCCCTGGGCGCATTCGCCATGAAGTGCGCGTGGAGCTACCGCACCCGCGCGAACGGCACGCGCCGCGATTGCAGAAGCTGCGCGACGAGCTGCTGGCCGAGCTCACGGGGGCCTGACGATATGGCGCCAGGTTGCTACCCAATTGCGTCACCGCGATTGAGACAGCCGCCCGGCTTGTGTTACGAGGTTCCTAGGCCCGCCGACCCGCAGCGGGTGAGACAAGGAATCTCGTACATGCCCACGCCAAGAACAATAATCGCCACCACCGCTCTGCTACTCGCCGCGCCCTTCCAGTTGGCGCTGGCCGATACCGCCCCCGCCAAGCCCAACCTGCTGACCGCCGCCGTCGCCTGGCGGCAGACTGCGGCCGAATACCGTGCCTTGTACTACCAGGGCTTCAACTTGGCCAAGCTGCGCCTGGACCAGGCCCTGGCCGAGCGCAAACCTGGTGCCAAGCCGCCAGCGATCATCAGCGACCTGGACGACACGATCCTCAGCAGCAACACCTACTGGGGCGCGCTGATGAACGAGGATAAGGACTTCTTCGACGATGCCCTCTGGGACCGCTGGGTCGCCGCCAACGGCCCGACCCTGACACCAGGTGCACTGGCGTTTCTCGAATATGCCAAGTCCAAGGGCGTGGAAATCTTCTATGTATCCAGCCGCGATCAGGGCGACAAGACCGACGCGTACGCACTCGAAAACCTGCGCGCACTGAAGGTGCCCTTCGCCGACAAAGAACACGTGACCATCCTGCGCGAAAGCTCCAACAAAGAGCCTGCGCAAAAGGCCATAGCCGAGCACCACGACGTGCTGCTGATGCTGGGCGACAACCTCAACGACTTCAAACGCCGGTACTACGTCGACAACGTCCAGCAGCGCGCCACGTTGCTCGATGAAGACCGTGCCCAGTTCGGCGATAAGTTCATCGTCTTCCCCAACCCGACCGACGGGCACTGGATGAAGGCGATCTTCGGGGAGTCCGAGCCTGCCGACACGCCCGAGAATCGCGCCAAATTCCGCGCGGCAGCGGCCTCGGGTGCCTGGAAGGCCAAGCCATAGGTGCTCGCATTGGGTGGACGCGCAGTGCATGTGCGCACAGTTGAGCGGCGTTTGCCTGCCCCAGAGGCATGACCTTCGGGTAGCTGAGCGCTTCATTGGCTCTCGTTCAAACGGACGATGTGAGGGTTCGACCTCTGGGTCATGGTGGGTGCCTGCGCAGGTAGGCGTCCACTCTCAACCCGACAGAAAACCGAAGATGACGACATCCATTCGTTTCGAAGGCGGTACCGCGGTCATTACCGGCGCGGCCAGTGGCATCGGCAGTGGGCTGGCGCGGCATGCCGCCAAGCTTGGCATGCGCGTGGTGCTGGCCGACCTGGACCGCGACAAACTCGAGGCCGTCGCGGCCACGCTCGACACCGAGACGCTGTGCGTACCGACCGATGTGCGCAATCCGCAAGCGCTCGAGGCGCTGGCCGAGGCCACCTGGCAGCGTTTCGGCGGTGTCGATCTGCTGTTCAACAATGCCGGCATCATGGCCACGGGCTTTAGCTGGGAGATCTCACCGGAGCGCTTCGAAAACAGCTTTGCGGTCAATGTCCATGGCGTGCTCAACGGCCTGCGCAGCTTCGTGCCACGCATGCTAGAGCGCAATGCGCCGGCGCGCATCATCAACACCGCATCGGTGGGCGGGTTTTTGGCAAGCCCACTGATGGCGCCCTACTCGGCGACGAAGTTCGCCGTCGTCGCCCTGACCGAGTCGCTGCATGGCGAGTTGAAAATGCTCGGCACGCCCGTGGGGGTGTCGCTGCTCGCACCGGGCCCGGTGCGTAGTGGCATCTTCGACAATCCCTTTGGCGATGCGCTCGACCGCCCCGAAGTGCGAGGGTTCGTCGACACCATGCGTCAGATGCTGGACGCGCATGGGCTGACCCCGGACCAGTTCGCCGAACGGGTATTCGAAGGAATTCAGGAGGAACGTTACTGGCTCATTCCACAACCGCAGGTGCTCAATGATGCCCTGCAACGACGTGTGGAAGATATTCTCGCCGGACGTGAGCCGGTGATGCCGACGCTCTGACACTTACCATACGCACCGCCAACGGCACGAACGTCCAGGCGGTGCCCATCCCCCTGGTTCAGCCGGGAGCTTGCGCCTCTGACTGGCGTGGCGTATTGGAAACGGGAAAAACAAAAAAGGCCAAAGATAAAATCTTTGGCCTTTTCTGGAAGCGTTCCGGGATATCGGGTGACACCCCATGAACACTGAATTTGGAGCGGGAAACGAGACTCGAACTCGCGACCCCGACCTTGGCAAGGTCGTGCTCTACCAACTGAGCTATTCCCGCGTCGTGATGGGTGCCATTGTAGCGATCTGCAAAACAACGTCAACCCTTTGATTCAAAAAAACTTTTACTTCTGCTCCGAGCCTTCGCGCAGGTGCGGCCAGGCAGCGACCAGGTAGTGGACCATCGACAGCAGCGTCAAGCCAGCGGCGACCAGCAGCAAGGCGTAGCCGAGCACCACCCAGAAGGTCAGCACCGGTGGATTGGCCAGCAGAATGACCAGCGCCAGCATCTGCGCGGCGGTTTTCCACTTGCCGAGGTTGGACACGGCCACATGCGCCCTCGCCCCCAGTTCCGCCATCCATTCACGCAGCGCCGAAACCACGATCTCGCGACCGATGATCACCGCAGCCGGCAACGTCAGCCAGAAATTGGCATGCACCTGCACCAGCAACACCAAGGCGACCGCGACCATCAGCTTGTCCGCCACCGGGTCCAGGAAGGCACCGAATGGCGTGCTCTGCTGCAGGCGACGGGCCAGGTAGCCGTCCAGCCAGTCAGTGGCGGCGGCAATGGCGAACACCGTGCTGGCGGCAATGTAGCTCCAGTGATAGGGCACATAGAACAGCAGGATGAAGATCGGGATGAGCAGGACGCGTAGAACGGTGAGCAGGTTTGGAATATTCATCGGTACGACTGGCTGCGGGTTGAGGGTGGCATTCTACTCGCTATGCAGGCTGGCATAAATCGACTCGGCAAGCTTTTTACTGATGCCTGGCGCCTTGGCGATTTCATCGATGCTGGCGCGGTTGAGCTCCTGCAGGCCGCCGAAATGTTTCAGCAGGTCACGGCGGCGCTTGGGCCCGACCCCGGCCACGTCCTCCAGGCTCGAGGTGCGCCGAGCCTTGCCGCGCCGGGCACGGTGGCCGGTGATGGCAAAACGGTGGGCTTCGTCGCGGATCTGTTGGATCAGGTGCAAGGCCGGTGAATCCCCCTTGAGGGTGAACTCGTGGGCCACGTCGTTGAGGTACAAGGTCTCGAAACCAGCCTTGCGCGTCACACCCTTGGCCACGCCGAGCAAGGTCAGGTCGGTCAGGGCAAGCTCCTGCATGACCTCGCGGGCCATGTTCAACTGTCCCTTGCCGCCGTCCACCAGGAGCACGTCGGGCAGCTTGCCCTCGCCGTCCTTGATGCGACCGAAGCGGCGCGTCAGGGCCTGGTGCATGGCGGCGTAGTCGTCGCCGGCGGTCACGCCTTCGATGTTGAAGCGTCGATAGTCGGACTTGAGCGGTCCTTCCGGGCCGAACACCACGCAACTGGCCACGGTGGCTTCACCGCTGGAATGGCTGATGTCGTAGCATTCCAGGCGCTGGGGCACTTCATCGAGGCCCAGCACCTGGGCCAGAGCCTCGAAACGCGCGGCCATGTGCTGGCGGTTGGCCAGGCGGGCGTTGAGGGCCTGTTCGGCATTGGTGACCGCCAACTGCTGCCAGCGTGCCCGCGTGCCACGCACCCTATGGCTGATGGCCAGTTCCCGGCCACGCAGGGTCTGCACCGCCTCGCTGATGGCGGCAAAGTCTTCGTGGGTCACGTTGACGATCAATTCGCCCGGCAGTTCGCGCTCGGCATTGCCCAGGTAGTACTGGGACAAGAACGCGGCCATGACCTCGGCCACCTCCTCCTCGATGCCCACCTGGGGAAAGAAGTTCTTGCTGCCCAGTACCCGCCCGCCCCGCACGCTGATCAGGTGCACGCAGGCGCCACCCGGGTTGACGAAGGCAGCCACGACGTCGACATCCCCCGAGCCACCTTCCATGTACTGTTGGTCCTGCACTCGGCGCAGCAAGGCGATCTGGTCGCGCAACTCTGCCGCCTTCTCGAAGTTCAGGGCCATGGCGGCCTTTTCCATTTCGGCATTGAGCTCATTGCCCAATTGCTGGCTGCGGCCTTCGAGGAACATCATCGAATGGCGCACATCCTCAGCGTACTCCTCTGGCGTCACCAGGCCGACGCACGGGCCTTTGCAGCGCTTGATCTGGTATTGCAGGCATGGCCGGGTGCGGTTGGCGTAATAGCTGTCCTCACATTGGCGCACCGAGAAGGCTTTTTGCAGCAGGCTCAGGCTCTCGCGAATGGCGCCAGCGCTAGGGTACGGACCGAAGTAACGCCCCTTGGCCTTCTTGGCGCCACGATGAATGCCCAGCCGTGGGAATTCACCGTCGGAAAGAAAGACATAGGGGTAGGATTTGTCGTCGCGCAGCAGGATGTTATAGGGCGGACGCCATTCTTTGATCAGCGTCTGCTCCAGTAGCAACGCCTCGGTCTCGTTGGCGGTGATGGTGGTCTCCACCTGGGCGATGCGCCCCACCAGGGCTGCCGTCTTGGGCGCAAGACCCGTCTTGCGAAAATAACTGGCCAGGCGTTTCTTGAGGTTCTTGGCTTTGCCCACGTAGAGCAGCCGCGCCTCGGCGTCGAACATTCGGTAGACGCCTGGGCGACCGCTGCAGGTCGCCAGGAATGCACTGGCATCGAAGATTTGAGACATGGGGCCTTACAGACTTGCGTCAACCATACCGTGGCGAACGGCCAGCAAGGTCAGTTCGACGTCGCTGGTGACCGAGAGTTTTTCGAAGATCCGATAACGGTAAGTATTGACGGTCTTGGGCGACAGGCACAACTTGTCGGAGATGATCTGCACTTTCTGGCAGCCCACGATCATCAACGCGATCTGGATCTCCCGCTCCGACAGGGCATCGAATGGCGAGCCCTGGGGCTGGAACGACTTGAGCGCCAGCTGCTGGGCGATCTGCGGGCTGATGTAGCGCTGGCCGGCAAAGGCCAGGCGGATAGCCTGGACCATTTCGTCCAGCCCTGCCCCCTTGGTCAGGTAACCGGCCGCCCCGGCCTGCATCAGGCGCGTGGGGAACGGGTCGTCCTCACACACGGTGACCGCGACCACTTTGATGTCCGGATGGCTGCGCAACAACTTGCGGGTCGCCTCCAAGCCGCCGATGCCTGGCATTTTCACATCCATCAGGACGACGTCCGGCTTAAGCTCCCGGGCCAGCTTCAGTGCCGACTCGCCGGAATCCGCCTCCCCCACCACCTGCAGGCCATCGATATCGGCCAACATGCGCGTGATGCCGGTACGCACCAGATCGTGATCATCGACCACCAAGACCCTAATCAAACAGACACCTCGTCAATGGGGCGATTGGATCCCGCCACCTTAACAAAATTTTTCACTGCTGACCTAGTGACCTGGTTGGCTATTTCGCCTCCTAGCGCGCAGCGGTCACTAGGTCAATGCATCGTCGAAAATCACAGACCGACCCGATGTGCGTACCTGGCCACCATCGCGCTCGCCCGCCTCTCCAGCCAGACGCTGCAACAGGTGGCGCAAGGCAACCTGATCAGCCTCAGGCAGTCGGCGGAAAAGCGCCAGCACGCGGTCTTCATCGACGGTCAGGCTGTCCAGTGGGGCTGGGGTATGCGCACCACTGAGCACATAGAGCGCATCAACGCCCCGCTTGGCCAGCGCGGCCAGATAATCGACCCGCGGCGTGCGCTCACCACTTTCATACTTGCCCTGGGCATTGGGCTCGACACCGCCGATGTCGCCGAACACCCGCTGGGTGAG
The DNA here is from genome assembly GCF_900102675.1 of Pseudomonas guariconensis. Classification (GTDB taxonomy): domain Bacteria; phylum Pseudomonadota; class Gammaproteobacteria; order Pseudomonadales; family Pseudomonadaceae; genus Aquipseudomonas; species Aquipseudomonas guariconensis. Next base: position 54,160 of record NZ_FMYX01000009.1, on the reverse strand, counting down.
GCCAAGGCGCTCACGCTCTTCCCGCAGCCGCGGACCAATTCCACTCATTCGACTCCCTTCCCTTGCTGTCCATGAATCCCACGGAAATGGTGACCTTCGAGCAAGTGGCCATCACCCCGGATGGCACTATGCCAAGTGGGATCCAATCCTGGCAAGCCATCATTGCGCCATTGGTCACGATCCGTCTCGACAGTCAGCTTTTCGGCGCGACCCCGCGTTGCATACGCACGAAACAGTCGTCCTCGCCCATCTCGACGAAACCATGTCGCCGATAGAGCTGACGCGCAGGATTGCTCTTGAACACCATCAATCTGAGCAAGGGCAGCCCCCGTTGCCCTGCCCACTGGGCCAGGGTCTCCAATACCCAAGCGCCGACACCACGCCCCCTGTGCTCCGGCAGCAGGTGCAACTCGCGGATGAACAGGGCCTGACGATCCTGGCTGAGGCTGCAAAAACCCAGCACTTGCCCCTCCTGCGTCACCAGCCACTGTTCGCGCCAACCCCAGGCTTCGTCGAAGGCTTCCTCGATCCACAGCAGGTCGAACTCCCGGTAGTAAGGCAGCATGGCGCGCCGGGTCAGATCGCGGGCGAAGGTGCGGTAGGCGTCGGTGGCGGGGGTCAGTTCGAACGGCATGTGGAGTGGTCTTCCAGTCAATCTACGGGGCATAGCACACCGGTGAACTACCCGGTCCACGGCGCTCCAGTTCATCCTCCAGCCACCCGGCCAGCACCACGGCGTTATTGTGCTTGGTGTCCTTGCCGGCATAGAGCAAGGTCAAGTTGCCCTTGGCCGCCAGATCCAGCAGGGGGTACCAATGCTCGGGATGGGCCGCGAGCTCCTGCTGGTAGCGCTGGGTGAAACCGGCGAAATCAACCTCGCCATGATGAAACGCCTTACGCAACTCATCGGAGGGTGCGACCTCTCGCAACCATCGGCCGTGAAGGTCGTCCTTGCGTTTGTTGCGTGGCCACAGGCGATCGACCAGCACCCGCTGACCGTCCTCGGCCTCCATTGGATCGTAGACACGTTTGCAACGGATCACGACGTTCTCCTACGCCAGGCTTTCCCATCAGCCTAGGGCCTTCATTGACCAAGGTCACGTGCAGACTCTGAATTGCCTTCTATGCTTTGCCCGCCTGGCATCTTTGCCCGACGCCACCCGGAGCCCTCCATGGCAACCTCGTCACTGGCCAACCAGACCGACCTGGCCCACTGCGACGTCCGCCCGCCGTTGTCGCACAGACCCGGCCGCGGCACCCTCACGCTGTTCATCGGCCTGCTGCTGGCCGCTGTGGCTTACACCGCCTGGAGCCTGAAACAGGATGTCAGCGCCAGCGGCACCGTCGTTACTACCTTCACTCCCTTCCTGCTGCTGGGCCTGGCGCTGCTGATCGCCCTGGGCTTCGAGTTCGTCAACGGCTTTCATGACACGGCCAATGCGGTCGCCACGGTGATCTACACCCATTCGTTGCCTGCGTCGGTGGCGGTGGTATGGTCTGGCCTGTGCAATTTCCTTGGGGTGCTGCTGTCCAGCGGTGCCGTGGCCTTCGCCATCATTGCGCTGCTGCCGGTGGAGTTGATTCTGCAGGTCGGCTCAACGGCCGGCTTTGCCATGGTGTTCGCCTTGCTGCTGGCGGCAATCATCTGGAACCTGGGCACCTGGTGGCTGGGTCTGCCAGCCTCGTCCTCACACACCTTGATCGGCTCCATCATCGGCGTCGGCGTGGCCAACGCCCTGATGCATGGCCGCGCAGGCACCAGCGGGGTGGACTGGGCCCAAGCCGGCAAGGTGGGCTATGCCCTGCTGTTTTCGCCGCTGATCGGCTTCGCCTGCGCCGCCTTGCTGTTGCTGGCAATGCGCCTGCTGATCAAGCGTCGCGAGCTATACCAGGCACCGCAAGGGCAGACACCTCCCCCCTGGTGGATCCGCAGCGTGTTGATCCTGACCTGCACCGGCGTGTCGTTCGCCCATGGGTCCAATGATGGCCAGAAAGGCATGGGGCTGATCATGCTGATTCTGGTGGGCACCTTGCCAATGGCCTACGCGCTGAACAAGACCATGCCCACCGAGCAGGCACAGCAGTTCTCTGTCATCGCCCAAAGCACCCGTCAAGCGCTGGTGCGCAGTGCGCCTCAAGCAGCACCGGGCGACCCCCGTCAGGCGCTGGTCGCCTTCATTGCCGAGCCCAAGGCGAGCCCCCAGCTGGTCCCCGCCTTGGCCGCACTCAGCGGGATGATCGGCGAACAGGTCAAAGGCTATGGCTCGCTCAACCGAGTGCCAGCCGAAGCCATGGCCAACATACGCAACGACATGTATCTGGCGAGCGAAACCATCCGCCTCATCGACAAGCAACAGTTGGCACGCTTCGACGCCGATACCCACCGCCAGATAACGGTGTTCAAACAGCAACTGGACGATGCCACCCGCTATATCCCGCTGTGGGTCAAGGTGGTGGTCGCCATTGCATTGGGCCTGGGCACGATGGTGGGCTGGCGACGCATCGTGGTCACGGTGGGGGAAAAGATCGGCAAGACCCACCTGAGCTATGCCCAGGGCGCCTCGGCAGAAGTGGTGGCCATGTGCACCATTGGCGCGGCGGACCTGTTCGGTCTACCGGTGTCGACCACCCACGTGCTCTCATCCGGTGTCGCGGGGACCATGGTGGCGAACGGCTCAGGCGTCCAGCGCCGGACGCTGTTCAATCTGTTGATGGCCTGGGTGTTGACCTTGCCGGCAGCAATGTTGCTGGCCGGATGCCTGTACTGGCTGCTGTGCCAGGTATTCTGAAGGTTCAGGGCCGCGTCGCGACCCTGAACACCTGCAGACTCAGCCCGGAATCTTCAGGCCCCGCTGCACGGCAGGCCGGGCCAGGAAGGCCTCCAGCACTCGCTGCACCTGCTTGAACTCATCGAACCGCACCAGCTCCCGTGCGTTGTAGCGCTCCACCAGGTTGCGCACCCAGGGGAAGATGGCGATGTCGGCGATGCTGTAGTCATCAACCATCCATTCGCGTCCGGACAGATGCCGGTCGAGCACGCCCAGCAGACGCCGGGATTCATTGACGTAGCGGTCCCGCGGGCGCTTGTCCTCGTACTCCTTGCCCGCGAAGAAATGGAAGAACCCAACCTGGCCGAACATCGGCCCGATCCCGCCCATCTGGAACATCAGCCATTGCAGGGTCTGGTAACGGGTGGCCGGGTCCTGGCTGAGCAATTGGCCGGTCTTCTCAGCCAGGTACTGCAGGATCGCGCCGGACTCGAACAGCGGCAATGGCTGACCGTTCGGCCCGTTGGGGTCGAGGATGGCAGGAATCTTGTTGTTGGCGCTCAAGGAGATGAACTCAGGGCTCATCTGGTCATCGTTGTCGAAACTGACCTTGTGCACTTCATAAGGCAGGCCGATCTCCTCCAGCATGATCGAGACCTTGACGCCGTTGGGCGTGGCCAAGGAATACAACTGCAGGCGCTCGGGATGACGCGCCGGCCATTTGCGGGTGATGGGAAAAGCGCTGAGATCGGTCATGGGCACTTCCTGAAAACGAGGAAATGACCACTGTAGGGGTAACCCGGTGGTTTGGCCATCGGTTGTTACTGGGGATTTCGCCGCCATGCGTGGGAGTGGGTTTAGCCGCGAATACGTTGGTGAATCCACTACCGCATTCGCGGGTGAACCCGCTCCCACAAAGACCGTGCAGTGTTTCCGATGGCGCGCCCGTGGATGCGCCATCCGTCACATCAGTAGCGCGTCGGAACGCGCTCTGCACCCTTGGAAATGATCACTTCCACACGACGATTGAGCTGCCGGGAATGCGCATCGGCATTGGAGGCAACCGGGTATTCCTTACCATAACCGCCAGTGGTGATGCGGCCAGGCTCCACGCCCTGACGGCGCAGCGCCATCGCCACGGAAGCGGCGCGCTGTTCGGACAGCTTCTGATTGAATGCATCGCTGCCAGTGGCATCGGTGAAGCCTTCTACCAGCACCTTGCGTTCAGGGTTGTCGTTGAGGAATGCGGCCAGCTTCTGGATATCGCGGTCGCTGCTCGGACGCAGTTGCGCTCGCCCGGTGTCGAACAGCACATCGCCGAACGTCACGACGGTGCCACGCTCGGTTTGCTGGGACTTGAGCGATTGCAACGCCTTGAGCTGGGCGGTACGCACCTGAAGGCGCGCCTCGGTACGCTGGGCCTCGATACGCTGAAGACCGGCCTCGGCCTGACGCAGCACGATGGTCTGCTCGGCCGTCTCGATCTTGCGGTTGGCCAGGTAGGCGAGCTGCTCGACCTGCATGTCCTTGCGGTCCTTGAGCGAGGCCAGCTCCGCCTTGCCAAGGGCACGGTAGGCTTCCTGGGTCTCCAGGGCGGCAAGGCGGCTGGCGTCAGGCTTGCTTTGCAGGACCGAATACGCCTCGCGGGCCTCCAGCAAGCTTGGGTTTTCTGGCGTCGCGCTACAACCGGCCAACGCCAGTGCGAGTACCGAGACACAAGGCAACAGATACGATTTCGACATGGTCAGCTCCTTATTCGGCGGTCACGGCAGGCAGTGTGTCGGGTGCTTCGAGCATTTCCCGCTTGAGCACTTCGATGCCTTCGCGGGCGGCACTGAGTTGTGCCTGTGCCTTGCTCGCCTGGGCCTTGCGCTCGGCGAAGCTGGCATCGGCCTCGGCTTGTTCGGCGAGGGTGCGGACTTGAGCCATGTCCTGCTGGCCCATGGCCCGCTCCATGGCATTGAGTTTGTCTTGGGCCGCACGCATTTCGACGGGCGCATACTGGGTCGCATCGGCAGCCACGGCACGATTGACCGCGTTACGGGTCAGCTCGATCTGTTCTGTCGGCACGACAACACTGGCGCAGCCGCCCAGGGCCAATAACAGGCCGCCCAGAGGCATGAGATTGCGGATGGATCTGGCACGCATGAAAACAACTCCTCGGTGCAAGGCGCATGGGCACGGAGCTCCCGCCGCGATCACGCACGCGTTTGCATCAGGGGGGTAGGAAAAGTCTCGGATGCTCAGCAGAACCTCGCCTGCGTCGCAAAGGCGAGAGTGGGAGCTTTATGTGGGATTAAACGAACATCCAAGACCGTCGGTTGCGAAAACCAGACCAGCCTATTCGTAACCCTGGACGAGCCGCATAGGACTCACCTGACAAGCCCGTAAGGTTTTTCAACGAATTGGGGCATTAACCACTCGGCAGACGGCTCAGGACCGTCTGCCGATAGCAGCACTCAAGACAAACCATGGGCCTTGAGCTTGAGCTTCTCGGTATCCACGCGCACGAATACCGAGTCAGCCGTCACGGTCAGTACATCGCCTGCCCAGACTTCGCAGATGACCCGGGTCTTGCGCCCGACTTCACCTTCTACACGTGCTTTGAGCACCAGCTCCACGCCCATCGGCGTGGGTTTGAGGTACGTCAGGCTGAGGGTGCCGGTGACACAATCGATTCGCGGCAGGCTCCCCGCTTCGCGTCCTTCGGCCCGGTAGTGATAGGCCATGGCCGTCCAGTTGGAATGGCAATCCACCAGCATGGCCAGGAAGCCACCATAGACCAGCCCCGGCCAGCCGATGAAGCTGCTGTCGGGCGAGTGGCGACAGATCAGGTGAATACCATCGTCATCCCAATGACTCTTGATGTGCAGTCCGCTGGGGTGCGAGCAGCCACAGCCGTAGCAGGTACCCTCAGGGGCCGCCAGCTCCTGCTGGGAAAGTACGTGTTCGTTCATACGCGTCCTGTGCTTGTTGGTATGCGGAGAAGACGCCACCGATGGTAGCGCTCCACCCTTCCCCCGCCAACGACGAGGCTGCGCTGGCAGCCTCGTTTTGCGCTACCGATCCGTTGCCGGGGCCAGCACCGAGATACCACGCCTGCGGGTCAGGGCAATCAGCAGGATGAAGCAGGTCACCCCCGCCGTCATCAGCGTCTCGTAGCGATAGGCATCGCTGAACAGCATGTAGCCAAGCACCATGACGATCAGCCCGATCACCAGCCAGGTCAGCCAAGGGAACAACCACATCTTCAGCGCAAGCTCCATGCCTTCGCGCTCGGCACGCGCCCGCATGCGCAACTGCGACACGGCAATCACCAAGTACACCAGCAAGGCGATGGCGCCGGTGGTCGACAACAGGAAGCCGAACACCTTGCCAGGCAACACATAGTTGACGAAGCAACCGGCGAAACCTGCCAGGGTCGACAGCACGACTGCCACGGTCGGCACGCCATTGCCGGAGATACGCTTGATCATCCGTGGCGCCTCGCCCCGTGCACCCAGCGAATAGAGCATGCGTGAGGCGGTATAGAGACCGGAATTCATGCAACTGGTGACCGCCACCAGCACCACCAGGTCAACCATCAACTTGGCACCCGGCACGTTCAGCACCTCGAGTACGCGCTGGAAGGACCCCACTGCTTTAAGGCCAGGGTCGTTCCAGGCCACCAGCGACACCACCAGGAAGATCGAGGCCAGGTAGAAGATGGCGATGCGATACACCACCAGGTTGGTAGCGCGGCGAATCTTGTCTTTCGGGTTGGCGGTCTCGTCGGCCGCAATGGTGACGATCTCGGCGCCGAAGAACGAGAAAATCGTAATCAACACGCCGCCGAGCACCGTGCCAAAGCCGTTGGGCATGAAGCCGCCGCTGGCCCACAGATGGCTGACACCGGAGACTTCCGCCAGCGGCCAGACGCCGAACACGGCCATGCTGCAGATGCCGATGAACGCAAGAATGGCGATCACCTTGACCAGCGCGAACCAGTACTCGAATTCACCGAAGTTCTTCACGCTGATCAGGTTGGTGGCCGACAGCACGACCATGATCAGGAACGCGAGCAACCAGGACGGCACGCCGGGGAAGTACGCATGGAGGATATCCGCGCCGGCAATCGCTTCGACCGGGATGATCAGCACCCAGAACCACCAGTACAGCCAACCGATGGTGAAACCCGCCCAGGGTCCGATGGCCTCGGCGGCATAGGTGGAGAATGAACCACTGTTGGGGTTGGCAATCGCCATTTCGCCCAACATGCGCATCACCAGCAAGACCAGCAGGCCAGTCATGGCGTAGGAAATCAGGATCGCCGGGCCCGCGGTGGCGATGGCGTTGGAAGAACCGATGAAAAGGCCGGCTCCGATGATGCCGGCGATGGAAATCATGGAGACCTGACGCGAGGTCAGGCCATGTTGCAGCGAGCGTTGTTTTTTTGGGTGTGGCGATGCCATGGGGAACCCTCGAATGGGTCGGCCGCCGCCAGCGGCGGCTGAAAAGGGAGCAGAAGGCAAAATCGTTGCTTTCGTGTTCTTGTTGTTTTCGGTCCGATCAGGCGCAGGCCCTTATCGATGCCGTGCAGTCGGACGCTGGCATTTGCCGATGGCAAATAACATTTCAGCCGCGCCGAGACGTTCGAACGCGTCGACAGTCATTGTTCTTCTCCTGTTTCAACAGCGGGTTGTCATCGTTGATACAGGTCAGTATTAATCTAATAAGACGAGGTCAACAAACGACCTTTTCGAAGCACATGATTCCGTTGCGGAATGAAATCCTTCCAAATTCACGGGGTACTCACCGCTCATGTCAAAACGACTGATGCCTTCTTCCACCGCCCTGCAGTGCTTCGAAGCGGCCGCTCGTCATCTGAGCTTCACGCGGGCGGCGCAGGAACTGCACCTGACCCAGAGCGCCGTGAGCAAGCAAGTGGCGCAACTGGAGGACATGCTGGCGCACCCGCTGTTCCAGCGCATCCGCAGGCGCCTGCAGCTGACACCGGCCGGCGCGCTGTACCTGACCGAAGTGAACAAGATCCTCACCCAAATCGACATCTCCAGCCGCTACATCCTGAGCTACGGCGATGAAACCGAGGTGCTGCGCATCGCCACCCAGCCGACGTTCGGAGCCCGCTGGCTGGTGCCCAGGCTCAAGGGTTTCGGCGATCGTCACCCACGTATCCACCTGGACATCCGCAACGAGCTGGAACCTTTCGACCTGGTCCAGTCCAAGGCGGACATCGCCTTTTTCTTCGGCCAGGGCACCTGGCCTGGCGCGACGTGCATCGAACTGTTCAGCGAGGCAGTGGTGCCGGTGTGTGCGCCATCGCTACGGGCCCAACACCGCTTCGACAGCGCCGAAGCATTGACCCAGCATCGCCTGTTGCAATGCGCTTCGCGGCCCGAGGCTTGGCATGAGTGGTTCCTGGGCCTTGGGTTGCATAGCGAAAACAGCTATCACGGCCCACGTTTCGACACGTTCTACCTATGCATCCGCGCCGCCATCGCAGGTTGCGGCATCGCCCTGATCCCGCGATACCTGGTCGCCGAAGAGCTGGCCGAAGGCAAGCTGGTGGTGGCCTGGGACCACCCGGTACCCAGCAATGGCAAGCACTTCATCGCCCATGCCGAGCATGCGGCGGAGGTACCGAAGGTGCGGGCGTTCGTGCAATGGATCCTGGAGCGGGTGGCACAGGGGGACTGAAGTTTGTCGTGGCCGCTGGTGACAGACCGCGCTGGCGCGCAGGAGGCTAGCCCTGGAAAAGCAAGAATTTTTGGAATGACCGCAATCGAATAATTCGTTTGCGAAACGACACTTCGCCGCGCTTGGATAATAAGAAAATCAAACCAAGGTTTGCGTGCACATGAATCAGGAAAGTATCAGTCAGTCCATTGCAATTGTTCATCCGATTACACTTTCCCATGGCCGCAATGCCGAAGTCTGGGACACCGACGGCACACGTTACATCGACTTTGTCGGCGGTATCGGCGTTCTGAACCTGGGCCATTGCAACCCAGCCGTGGTCCAGGCCATCCAGACCCAGGCCACACGCCTGACCCACTATGCGTTCAATGCCGCCCCCCATGGTCCTTACCTGGCGCTGATGGAGCGTTTGCAGCACTTCGTGCCGGTGAGCTACCCCCTGGCGGGGATGCTCACCAACAGCGGCGCCGAGGCTGCGGAGAACGCGCTGAAAGTGGCCCGTGGCGCCACCGGCAAGCGCGCCATCGTCGCCTTCGACGGTGGTTTCCATGGTCGCACCCTGGCCACCCTCAACCTCAACGGCAAGGTCGCGCCGTACAAGCAACGCGTGGGTGAATTGCCCGGGCCGGTGTACCACCTGCCCTACCCCAGCGCCGACACCGGCGTCACCTGTGAGCAGGCGCTCAAAGCCATGGACAGGCTGTTCAGCGTGGAACTGGCGGTGGAAGACGTCGCAGCGTTCATCTTCGAGCCCGTGCAAGGCGAAGGCGGCTTCCTGGCGCTGGACCCGACCTTTGCCCAGGCACTGCGCCGCTTCTGCGATGAGCACGGCATCCTGATCATCATCGACGAGATCCAGTCTGGCTTCGGCCGCACCGGTCAGCGCTTCGCCTTCCCTCGCCTGGGCATCGAGCCTGACCTGTTGCTGTTGGCCAAGAGCATCGCCGGTGGCATGCCACTGGGCGCGGTGGTCGGCCGCAAGACAGTCATGGACTCGCTGCCCAAGGGCGGCCTGGGTGGCACCTATTCGGGCAACCCGATCGCGTGCGCGGCAGCTTTGGCCAGCCTGGAGCAGATGACCGACGAGAATCTCGCGACCTGGGGAGAGCGCCAGGAGCAGGCCATCGTGGGCCGCTACCAGCGCTGGAAGGCCACCGGGCTGACGTCGGCGCTAGGTCGCCTGACCGGCGCCGGAGCGATGCGCGGGCTGGAGCTGGTCAACGCCGACGGCAGCCCCGCGCCAGCCCAACTGGCCAAGGTACTCGAGTCGGCCCGCGCCAAAGGCCTGCTGTTGATGCCAAGCGGCAAGGCGCGGCACATCATTCGCCTGCTGGCACCGCTGACGATCGAGCCGCAGGTCCTCGAAGAAGGCCTGGATATCCTCGAACAGTGCCTCGCCGCGCTGGGCTGACGCGTTAGAGGCCCAACTCTTCCGGGGTGAGCATGTCGGACTCGAAGGCGATCCAGCCGCCTTCGAGTTCGGCGTGGCCATTGACGATCGGGCCGTAGTAGGTCAGGCCGTTCTCCAGCGTCACGCAGATGTGCGTGGCAGACTTTTCCGGTGCGGCCAGGGTGCCGACGAAGTGCACCTTCTTCAGCGTTTCGGTGACCGCTTCCAGGCCCACGCGCATGTTGGGGTTTTCCATGGCTTCGGCATCACCCCCACGGTCTTCGGCGCTGACGGTCACGGTGGCGATGTAGGGGTACTTACTCAATCGGGTTGCCTCATAAGAAAGGGACGGCGCATCGGGCGCCAAGGGTGCGTAGGTTACGGCAGGCGATGCGCGCGCGCGAGTACCGCGCGCGCATTTGCCCGGGCAAACCGCTCGTTCACAGGCATCCGCCCGTCCCGAGACCGCAGCCCCGAAATCTGTTAGGGTGCCCGCCGATGCACGCCCCACCACACGAGGATCCCGAGTGAGCGCCGAAGAACCCCTGATCGCCGACCTGTTCGAAGTCGACAAACGCCTGAGTCTCAAGCCCGTCGTGGACTTCAACGCCTACCTGCGCAATGCCTTCGGCGAAGGCGCCTGCCGCTGCCACCGCTGCCTGGAACGGGGCGGCGACGAAAGTGACTACAGCCACCAGCACACCTTCGCACTCGAAGGCCGTACCATGCACCGGCGCTTCGCCAACACCGCGGGGAGCGATGTCCTGCTGGTGCTGAAGAAGGCCTGGCTGTCCTACACCAAGAACGATCTACCACTGACCGGCGCGCTGGACCTGGCCACCGTCAAGACGTTCACCGAAACCGCCCTGCACGAGCGTCTGCTGGCCCTGCTGCCAGCCAGCGGCCTGGCCCGCGAAACCGACGGCCAGTGGCACTTGCAAGCCCTGGCCGACTGACCCGGGCGCTTGGCCGCCGGGCTTAGCGCCCCTGGCGGCCATGCACGATGGCACGGCCTTTTTCCAGGTAAGCGTCCATCTCCTCACGCGGCACCATGCTGCCGCCCGTCGCCCAGACTAGGTGGGTGGCATTGGCCATGCGCCGCTCATCCAGGCCCAGACGCTGACGATAGCCTTGGTTTTCCTGCAACACCCGGCCCATGCCCGGCACGCCCGCCAGCGCCGAAGGCTCCAATGCCAGCCCTTCTAGCTTCTCCACCAGCGCCAGCAAGCGGAACAATTCGGCATCGCTGACGGTGTAGTAACCGTCGATCAGGCGCTGCATGGCACGCCCGACAAACCCTGAAGGCCTGCCGACCGCGAGCCCGTCGGCGGCGGTATGGTTGTCCAGACCAAAGTCATAGACCGACACCTGCTCATGCAAACCGGTGTACACCCCCAACAGCATGCACGGCGAGTGGCTGGGCTCGGCGAACAGGCAGTGCACCGCATCGCCGAACGCCTGCTTCAAGCCAAAGGCCACGCCCCCTGGACCACCGCCCACGCCACAGGGCAAATAGACGAACAGCGGATGCTCGGCATCGACGACGATGCCCGCCGCCTGCAACTGCCCGCGCAAGCGTTCGGCCGCCACGGCATAGCCCAGGAACAGGTCGGTGGAATTTTCGTCATCGACGAAGTGACATTGGGGATCGGCATCGGCTTCGCGCCGCCCCTGCTCGACCGCGACGCCGTAATCGGCGTCGTATTCGCGCACCTCGACACCACAGGCCCGCAAGCGATCCTTCTTCCATTGACGGGCATCGGCGGACATGTGGACCGTCGTGCGCAACCCCAGGCGCGCCCCCATGACGCCGATGGACAACCCCAGGTTGCCGGTCGAGCCGACGGCGATGCTGTACTGGCTGAAGAAGACCCGTGCCGCCTCGCTGTCGAGCGTTGCGTAATCATCTCCAGGCTTGAGCAGGCCGCCGACCAAGGCCAGACCCTCGGCGTGCTTGAGCACTTCATAGATACCGCCACGGGCCTTGATCGAGCCTGAGATTGGCAGCAGGTTGTCTGCCTTGAGCCACAGCGTGCCGAGCGGCGCGATGTCGAGCTCATCGCACAAGGCAGCCTGCAGGCCGGGCAAAGGCAACAGTGGCGATTCGATCAACCCACCGGCGGCTTGGGTCTGCGGGAAGGCCGAGGCGATGAACGGTGCAAAACGCGTCAACCGTGCGCTGGCCTCGGCGATATCGCCTGCCCCCAGCGGTACATCGCCCAACGCCTGGGCACTCGGTGCGACGCCAGGATTGAACCAAGTGACCGGGGCGTGGCGCACCAGGTCGGCGATCAACGGGTGCTGCTGGCACCAGGTCTGCAGCGGAACTTCGAGGGCCATGGGCGACTCCAGGCAGATCATTAGGCAGGGCCTGGATTAGGCGGCACATCAGCCCCCCTTGGCAACCGTCGGATACTTGGCCTGGGCCCCATCAGCAGCGCCATCGTCTGCTACCTTGGGAGAACCCGCTCACCCACAGGTGAATGACCATGGCCCGCACGACTCCCATCGAGCTGTACCGCAACATCGGCATCGTCGCCCACGTCGACGCCGGCAAGACCACCACCACCGAACGCATCCTGTTCTACACCGGGGTCAACCATAAAATGGGCGAAGTTCATGACGGCGCCGCCACCATGGACTGGATGGCCCAGGAGCAGGAGCGCGGCATCACCATCACCTCGGCGGCGACCACGGCGTTCTGGCAAGGCTCGACCAAGCAGTTTGCCGACAAGTACCGGTTCAACATCATCGACACCCCCGGCCACGTCGATTTCACCATCGAGGTGGAGCGCTCGCTGCGCGTGCTCGACGGCGCGGTGGTGGTGTTCAGCGGCGCCGACGGCGTCGAGCCGCAGTCCGAGACAGTCTGGCGCCAGGCCAACAAGTACCATGTGCCGCGCCTGGCCTACATCAACAAGATGGACCGCCAGGGCGCGGATTTCCTGCGGGTGGTCAAGCAGATCCACCAGCGCCTGGGCCACCACCCGGTACCGATCCAGCTGGCCATCGGCAGCGAGGAGCACTTCGCCGGGCAGATCGACCTGGTGAAGATGAAAGCCATCTACTGGAACGACGCCGACCAGGGCACCAGCTATCGCGAAGAGGAGATTCCCGCTGAGCTGCGCGCGCTGGCCGATGAATGGCGCGCGCACATGGTCGAAGCCGCCGCCGAAGCCAATGACGAGCTGACGATGAAGTTTCTCGAGGGTGAAGCGCTGAGCGTTGACGAGATCAAGGCCGGGCTGCGCCAACGCACCTTGGCCAACGAGATCGTGCCGACCATCCTCGGCTCGTCCTTCAAGAACAAAGGCGTGCCTCTGATGCTCGATGCCGTGATCGACTACCTGCCCGCCCCCAGCGAGATTCCCTCGATCAAGGGCGTCGACCCAGATGACGAGGAAAAGCACCTGGAGCGCCACGCCGACGACAACGAACCGTTCTCGGCCTTGGCCTTCAAGATCGCCACCGATCCGTTCGTGGGCACCTTGACGTTCGCGCGCGTCTACTCTGGCGTGCTCAGTTCCGGCGACGCCGTGCTCAACTCGGTCAAGGGCAAGAAGGAACGGGTCGGACGCATGGTGCAGATGCACGCCAACCAGCGCGCCGAGATCAAGAATGTCTGCGCCGGCGACATCGCCGCACTGATCGGCATGAAGGATGTCACCACCGGCGACACCCTGTGCGACATGAACAAGCCGATCATCCTCGAGCGCATGGATTTCCCCGACCCGGTGATTTCCGTGGCCGTTGAGCCCAAGACCAAAGCCGACCAGGAAAAAATGGGCATTGCCTTGGGCAAGCTGGCCCAGGAGGACCCCTCGTTCCGGGTCAAGACCGACGAGGAGACCGGCCAGACGATCATCTCAGGCATGGGTGAGCTGCACCTGGACATCATCGTCGATCGCATGCGCCGCGAGTTCAACGTCGAGGCCAATATCGGCAAGCCGCAGGTGGCCTATCGCGAGAAGATCCGCAACACCTGCGAAATCGAGGGGCGCTTCATCCGCCAGTCCGGTGGACGCGGCCAGTATGGCCATTGCTGGATCCGTTTTGCACCGGGCGACGATGGCAAGGAAGGCCTTGAATTCATCAACGAGATCGTCGGCGGCGTGGTGCCACGCGAGTACATTCCCGCCATCCAGAAAGGCATCGAGGAGCAGATGCAAAATGGCGTGCTGGCCGGTTACCCGCTGATCAGCCTCAAGGCCGCGGTGTACGACGGCTCGTACCACGACGTGGACTCCAACGAGATGGCCTACAAGATTGCCGCGTCCATGGCCACCAAGCAACTGGCCCAGAAAGGCGGTGCCGTGCTGCTGGAGCCGGTGATGAAGGTCGAGGTGGTCACGCCCGAGGAATACCTGGGCGACATCATGGGCGATCTGAGCCGTCGGCGCGGCATGATCCAAGGCTCGGAGGACAGCCCCGCCGGCAAGGTGATCCGTGCCGAAGTGCCATTGGGCGAGATGTTTGGCTATTCCACCGACATGCGTTCGATGACCCAGGGCCGGGCCAGCTACTCGATGGAATTCACCAAGTATGCAGAGGCGCCGGCAAGCATCGCCGACAGCATCGTCAAGAAGAGCAAAGGGGAGTAATCCGCTGTAGCGGCAAGTGGCCAGACACCTTCGCGGGCTCACCCGCGAAGGGGCCGATGCGGGCAAAAGCCCTGCTCAATGCTGCTCCCCTGCCCGCTTGAGCAGCTTCTTGCAGCGCTCCGACAGGTGCACCACGCGCAGGTGCTTGCCAGCCTTGGCATAGCGTTCGCGCAGGGTCTTCAACGCCGCGATCGCCGAGTAGTCGACAAAGCTCAGGTGCTTACAGTCCAGGGTAACGCTGGCTGGATCCTGCGCCGGGTCGAACTGATCGAGAAACGGCGTGGTCGAGGCGAAGAACAGCGTGCCGTGCACTTGATAGACCTTGCCGCCCGCCTCGTCCAGATGGCTGTCGGCATAGAGTTCGCGGGCGTGCTGCCAGGCAAAGTTGATCGCGGCGATGACGATGCCGAACAGCACGGCAGTCGCAAGGTCAGTCAATACCGTCACCACCGTCACTGCGATGATTGCCAGCACGTCGCTGACCGGCACCTTGCGCAACACTCGAAGCGATGCCCAGGCGAAGGTCTGCTGGGCGACCACGAACATCACGCCAACCAACGCCGCCAGCGGGATACGCTCGATCAGCGGCGAGAGGAACAACACGAACAGCAGGATCATCCCGCCCGCCACCACGCCCGACAGCCGGCCGCGGCCATTGGAGCTGAGGTTGATCACGGTCTGGCCGATCATCGCGCAGCCACCCATGCCGCCACATAGCCCCGAGACCATGTTGGCCGCCCCGAGCGCCACGCATTCGCGATCGGGGTAGCCACGGCTTTCGGTGATCTCATCGGTGAGGTTCAAGGTCAACAGGGTTTCCAGCAGGCCGACCATTGCCATCAACACGGCGTAGGGCGCGATGATCTTCAACGTCTCAAGGTTCCACGGCACCTCTGGCAGGGCCAGTCGTGGCAGACCGCCGGCGATGTGCGCCATGTCGCCCAACGTGCGGGTCGGCAAACCAAGCAGATAGACCAGCAGACCGACACCAAGAATCGCGACCAGCGCCGGAGGCACGGCGCGGGTCAGGCGCGGCAGCACGTAGACCACCAGCATGGTCAGCGCCACCAGGCCGACCATCAGGTACAGCGGTGAGCCGCTGAGCCAGTGCTCGCCGTCCTTGAAGTGCTCCAACTGGGCCAGGGCAATGACGATCGCCAGGCCATTGACGAACCCGAGCATCACCGGATACGGCACCAGGCGCACCAGTTTGCCCAGGCGCAGTACGCCAAACAGGATCATCACACCCCCACCGAGTAGCACCGTAGCCAATAGATACTGGGCACCGTGCTGCACCACCAGGGCGACGATCACCACCGCCATGGAGCCTGCGGCACCGGAGATCATCCCGGGGCGCCCACCGAACAGCGCGGTCAGGGTACAGATGATGAAAGCACCGTACAGGCCCATGAGGGGGTTGAGGTGTGCCACCAGGGCGAAGGCAATACATTCAGGCACCAGGGCGAAAGACGTGGTCAGGCCAGCGAGCACGTCGGCGCGAAGTCGGGCGGGTTTCATGGGGTTCCTGTGTCGTGTCCGGATGCAGAAGCGACCGGGATGAAAAATCGAGGGGCGCGATGTTACGAGATTTGTCCGATAGCGACCACCGATCGGCAGCTCAGCGCACGCGCTCGCGACTCTGTACCGCCAGGTCCAGTGCCCGCAGCATGTCCAGACGCGCCGAACGCCCCAAATCCGGATGCTGCAACTGGCCATTGCGTTCGGAAGGCAGGATTGGCGCGGTCAGGTCTTCGGCGTCCATGGCTTCGAAATCCTGCTGCGGGCCCAAGGTCAGCGCACTGCGGCGCAGCAGCATGCGCACCTGGTCGGGGGTCAGCTGTGGGTTGATCGACAGCATGGCAGCCACTGTGGCAGTGACCAGCGGGGTCGCATAGGAGGTACCGCAATGGACCCTGCCTTGCGGCGCAGGACGGATGCAGGCAGCAGCACTGATATCCACACGCATGTCGACATTGGAGCTGCGCCGCTTGGTCACGTGGGTCGGGCTTTCGAGCGCAACGGCTTGGTCGCTGCGTTGGTGGCCGCCGACCACCAGCAACTGATCGGTGATGAATGACGACGGCAGGCGATATTCATCCCTTCCAGACCAGGAAGCACCGTTGCCTGCCGAATTGACCACTACCACATCCGGATGTGCCTTGCGCAACCACAGGAAGAATTCCTCTAGCAGTTCTTCATAACCGCTCATGGCGAGCCCTGAGCGTACCAGCGAGTCCACCTCATCGCCCCGTACGTCCCTGGCCCCGACGCGGTGGATACCCCAGCTCCAGTTCAGCACCCTCACGCCATCCTCGACCAGATTCACCGAGGCGGCGATGTTGGCAGTGATTCCAGCATCGGCATTGCGCTCGACGATCACTTCGAAGCCCGGGGCGGCCTTGCCCAGCCCAGTGAGAAAGCCGCCTGGCGCGCCCTCGCCGCCTCGTCCGGCGAGAATCCCGGTGACCTGCGTGCCATGGCTTTGCGCCTGGTCGCCATCCCGGGCGTACACACAGGTTTCGCCCGCACCGCAAGCGCCGCGGTAGGCCATGAATGCCGGAGCATCGAAGTCCACCGCCCGCTCGATCACGCCGATCCGCAATGGCTTTACGGGCACCTTTGAGGCCGGGATACGGCGCTGGTAATAATACAAGGCATCCATGAAGCGATTGGCAGCCCATTCCTGGGCCTGATCGATGGGCGGCTTGGCGACTTGCACAGCGCCTTCCTCGCCGCGTTCGGGCGCGGACTCCTCGACGATCACTGCATCCACACTGGTTTCGCTGCCGATACGCAGGATCATCGCGTCCCGCTGCACCAGGTCATGGACTGGCAAGCGCAACTGATAGACGTTGAGCGGAGCAATCGCGCCGACGACCTGGGCGCCATATTTGTCGGCGATGCGCTGCGCTTGACGCAGACCGTCGTGATGTTCCTCGATCAATACACTGACCAAGTTCAGGTAGGTGGTCAGGCCATCCATGTTCTTCGCCACTTCGTCGGGCCCTGCGGCCAGCACATGGCTGCGCTGGCGCGTGAGCCAAACCGGATTGCTCCTCTGGCCGCGGGCTTCGAGCCACAACGGGGCGCTGCGCTGGCGGGGCGGATCGAGGGTCAATGTGAGCGTGTCGCCCTGACGCACCACATGCGTTTCGGACAACGGCTGGTCACCGAGCCACACCGCAGGCTTGCCTTGCTCCAGCCCCTGGACCCGCAGACACCATCGCTGCGGGCCTTCGCCCAGCAGATCGCCACAACGTTGCAGTTGCTGGATGCGCAAGGGTTGCTGTGCGGCCACGGCCGCGCTCAAGGGCAGACAAATCAACAAGACGAGCAAACGCAGCATCAGGGCAGTCCTTTGGGCTTCTTGTGCTGCGACTGCCAGGCCCTGTCAAAGGTTCAGGCAGCCTGCTGCGGGGCCTTCGCAAGCCCGCAAGCAACATGAGCTGCCCAGCCTGTGATCCAGACCCAGCAGAGGCGCGACAAATTTGCCATCATGATCATTCCACCTGCGGAGATCATGGACATGCCGCTACGCCCCTTCATCACGTCTTTTCTGTTGGCCATCAGCCTCACCGCCCAGGCGGCCACCGAGGTGCTGCCACTGCAACATCGCACCAGCGCCGAAATGCTGCCTACCGCTCAGTCATTCCTGGGCAAGGACGGCACGGTCAGCACCTTCGAGAACAAGCTGATCGTCAATGCCAGCCCCGAGCGCATCGATGACCTGCGCGCACTGTTGCAACAGCTCGACACTGCGCCCAAGCGCCTGTTGATCAGCGTCGACAACGACGACAGCAACTTCCAGGACAACCGTGGCAACGCCCGCATCATCCATTACGGCACGAGCAACCGTGAGGGCGGGATGCAGCAGATCCAGGCCAGCGAAGGCCAGCCGGCGTTGATCCAGATCGGTCAGAGCATTCCCATCACCAGTACCAGCACCGACGGCTACGGACGCATTCAAAGCGACACTGAATACCGCAATGTCACCCAGGGTTTCTATGTCACGCCGAGCCTGAGCGGCGATACGGTTCGTCTGCAAATAAGCACCAATAATGACCGAATGAGCCTTGAACGTCAGGATGTAGTAAAAGTTCAAAGCACCGACACGACCGTCACCGGCAAGCTCGGCGAGTGGATCACCCTGGCCGGGTTCAATCAGCAGAGCCAAGCCGAACGTAGCGCCTCAAGCTACACCTACAGCACCCAACGGGGTGAAAACATGACATTACGCGTCAAAGTCGACCTTCTTGACTGATCCCAGGCAATTCAAGGCCTCGACCAAAGGCCTTGAAACTGACCGAAGAGTCTCATTAGACCAAAGATGTAGTAAGCGAAAAAAACCACTACAAAACATTTGACAGGTACTTTTTTCCAAGGGCATGATGGCCTCGCTCCCGCTAATCAGAGGCCCTGGCAAGGGCCTTCGAGACGCGCTCCTCCTTACCCCTGGGGGCGTCTCGTGTCTATACGGCCCACAAGGCGGTTCGACGGGATAGTGACTGCAACGAAGAAGTTGTCCCGAGGGACGGAAGCGCATCACCGCAGTACCTGGCAGTCCTGTCGCACCGCAGCAAGGCATCCACGAGCCGACCTGCCGCCACACCTCGCCCGGCCCTGCACCTCTTCCCCTTCGAGCCTCCCTCGTACGCACTCACCTTCCGCCGGACAGGACAGCCGCCAGGCTTCTGAACCGCAGAGCACAAGCACTTACTTCAAAGACTGATGCGACGAGGTTTTATTTCCATGGCACTGACACGCGAACAGCAAATTGCAGCCCTTGAGAAAGACTGGGCCGAGAACCCGCGCTGGAAAGGCGTGACCCGTACCTATACCGCCGCCGATGTCGTCCGCCTGCGTGGTTCCCTGCAGCCGGAGCACACCTTCGCTCGCCAGGGTGCAGAGAAACTGTGGAAGCTGGTCACCGAAGGTGCCCATCCGTCCTTCCGCCCTGAAAAAGATTTCGTCAACTGCATGGGCGCCCTGACCGGCGGCCAGGCAGTCCAGCAGGTCAAGGCCGGCATCCAGGCCATCTACCTGTCTGGCTGGCAGGTGGCCGCCGACAACAACTCGGCCGAGTCCATGTACCCTGACCAGTCGCTGTACCCGGTCGATTCGGTTCCGACCGTGGTCAAGCGCATCAACAACGCCTTCCGCCGCGCCGACCAGATCCAGTGGAAAGCAGGCAAGAACCCAGGTGACGAAGGCTACATCGACTACTTCGCACCGATCGTGGCAGACGCCGAAGCCGGTTTCGGCGGCGTGCTGAACGCCTACGAACTGATGAAGAACATGATCGAGGCAGGCGCAGCCGGGGTTCACTTCGAAGACCAGCTGGCCTCGGTGAAAAAATGCGGCCACATGGGTGGCAAGGTACTGGTCCCAACCCAGGAAGCCGTGCAAAAACTCGTTGCTGCCCGCCTGGCTGCGGACGTCGCTGGCGTACCGACCATCATCCTGGCCCGTACCGACGCCAACGCCGCTGACCTGCTGACCAGCGATTGCGACCCGTACGACCAGCCGTTCGTGATCGGCGAGCGCACGCGTGAGGGCTTCTATAAAGTCCGCGCCGGCCTCGACCAAGCCATCGCCCGCGGCCTGGCCTATGCCCCGTATGCCGACCTGATCTGGTGTGAAACCGCCAAGCCGGACCTCGAAGAAGCTCGCCGCTTCGCCGAGGCGATCAAGAAGGAGTACCCGGACCAGATCCTGTCGTACAACTGCTCGCCATCCTTCAACTGGAAGAAGAACCTGGACGACGCCACCATCGCCAAGTTCCAGCGCGAACTGTCGGCCATGGGCTACAAGCACCAGTTCATCACCCTGGCAGGCATCCACAACATGTGGCACGGCATGTTCAACTTGGCGCACGACTACGCCCGCAACGACATGACCGCCTACGTCAAGCTGCAGGAGCAGGAGTTCGCTGACGCCAGCAAAGGCTATACCTTCGTGGCGCACCAGCAGGAAGTCGGCACCGGCTACTTCGACGACATGACCACCGTGATTCAAGGTGGCGCTTCGTCGGTAACCGCCCTGACCGGCTCGACCGAGGAAGAGCAGTTCCACTGAGTGTGACGCCCTTCGAACGAGGCCCGACCCTGCAAAGGTGTCGGGCCTTTTTCTTTATCGAGTGGCAACAACGTTGTTCCTACACGTATTTCTGATTACCACGTAGGAACCCGCTTAGCCCTCAGCGTTCGCAGCACAGCCGGCAACATGGGTCTATGCTTGTGGCTACCCAGCAGCAAGGACCGCCCATGCCCCGTCCAAGCCATCTGATCGCCATCGCCCTCACGGCCGCCGCCTTCTATATATATGCATTGGCCAGCGACAATACCCTGCTCGCATTGCTGGCCAAGCCATTGCCAGTGCTGGCATTGATTGCCTGGCTATGCAGCGCTCCTGCGACGCCCTACACGCGCTGGATCAGTATCGGACTCGGTTTTTCGGTACTGGGCGATATCATTTTGGCCGTTCCACGCGATTGGTTCGTTTTCGGCCTTGCAGCCTTCTTCTGCGCACACCTGGCCTACCTGCATGCCTATTGCCGCATCACTCGGCGCCCCGCCCTGGCCACACTGGCGGTATGTGTACTGCTCACCTGCGCGCTGTTCGCACTGCTGGCCAGCCACGGCCTGGGGTCCTTGCTGATACCCGTGGCGCTTTATGCCTTGGCGATTGGTGCAATGCTCTGGCGCGCCCTCGCCTGCGGTGGGCTGGCTGCAATCGGAGCCGGCCTATTCGTGTTCTCCGACAGCCTGATCGGCATCGACCGCTTCGTCATGCCATTCGCCGGCGCCCAATTCTTGATCATTCTCGCCTACTGGCTGGGCCAATGGGCAATCGCCGCGTCGGCTTATCGTGGCTCAATCGATAAACTGTTGATTCAGAGCGGTGCAAGACGCGAGCCCAGCTGCTAGAACGAGAGGCTTTCTTATTTGCAAGATACACGCTGGAAAAATGAACTTTGCAAGCGTCAGGCCAGGTTTAAAACAACACATCAGGCCAAATGATATTAATTATCATTACTGGCGCAAAAGGTCGTTACATGATGCAAGAAACATAATTAACAAAAGCGCGTGCAATGCCCGAAACTCAAGGGTTTCAGCCATTTAGGAGATTTTTTTGTTCTTAATCCTACGAATAAATTTGCCACAGAAATTTTACTTGCACCGGGTTTACCCATAAAATCAGCCCGATTGATTCAGCTGCGACATTTGGTCACTGCAACCGCGACACGCGTCGCCGCTCTACTTATTTCAGACTGCAGAGCTGGGTCTCTGTATAAGGATTTCTAGCATGTCCGATTCGGTAGGACTCATCGCCCACAACTGGGGCTTTGCCATCTTCCTCCTGGGTGTCGTCGGCCTGTGTGCCTTCATGCTCGGCCTCTCCAGCCTGCTCGGTAGCAAGGCTTGGGGTCGCGCCAAGAACGAACCCTTCGAATCCGGCATGCTGCCCGTCGGCAGCGCCCGTCTGCGCCTGTCCGCCAAATTCTATCTGGTCGCGATGCTGTTCGTGATCTTCGATATCGAAGCCCTCTTCCTGTATGCATGGTCTGTGTCCGTCCGCGAAAGCGGCTGGACCGGATTCGTCGAAGCACTCGTTTTCATTGCAATTCTGTTGGCTGGTCTTGTCTACCTATGGCGCGTCGGGGCGCTCGATTGGGCTCCCGAAGGTCGCCGCAAGCGGCAAGCGAAGCTGAAACAATGAGGCTTTGGCATGCAATACAATCTCACCAGAATCGATCCGGATGCGCCCAACGAGCAGTACCCGGTCGGTGAACGGGAAACCGTCACCGATCAACTGCTAGAGGACCAGGTCCACAAGAACATCTTCATGGGCAAGCTCGAAGATGTGCTGCGTGGCGCGGTCAACTGGGGTCGCAAGAACTCCCTCTGGCCGTACAACTTCGGCCTGTCCTGCTGCTACGTGGAAATGACCACGGCCTTCACGGCACCCCATGACATCGCCCGCTTCGGCGCCGAAGTCATCCGGGCCTCGCCCCGTCAGGCCGACTTCATGGTCGTCGCCGGCACCTGCTTCATCAAGATGGCGCCGATCATTCAGCGCCTCTACGAGCAGATGCTCGAACCCAAGTGGGTGATCTCCATGGGCTCGTGCGCCAACTCCGGCGGCATGTACGACATTTACTCGGTCGTTCAGGGGGTCGACAAGTTCCTCCCCGTGGATGTCTACGTGCCTGGCTGCCCGCCTCGCCCCGAAGCCTTCCTGCAGGGCCTGATGCTGCTGCAGGAGTCGATCGGCCAGGAGCGACGCCCGCTTTCCTGGGTTGTCGGTGATCAAGGCATTTACCGTGCCGAGATGCCCGCCCAGAAAGACCTGCGTCGTGAACAGCGCATCCAGGTCACCAACCTGCGCAGCCCCGACGAAGTCTGATCCAGCGACATGCCGCCCGCTCCGGAAGGAGCCGGCGGCCTGGCTTCATTCTCTACGTTGACTCAAAGCGACCGAGACCATGACAGCGGACACCGCTATTTATATTCCGCCTTACAAGGCTGACGACCAAGATGTGGTCGTCGAACTGCACAACCGTTTTGGCGCAGACGCATTCGTCGCCCAGGAAACCCGCACCGGCATGCCGGTCCTGTGGGTAAACCGCGCCCAGCTCAAAGACGTCCTCTCCTTCCTGCGCAACGTTGCCAAGCCGTACAGCATGCTGTTCGACCTGCACGGCGTGGACGAGCGCCTGCGCACCCAGCGCCGCGGCCTGCCGGCTGCCGATTTCAGCGTGTTCTACCACCTGCTGTCGGTCGAACGTAACAGCGACGTGATGATCAAGGTGGCCTTGAGCGAAGGCGACCTGAACCTGCCGTCGGTCACCGGCATCTGGCCAAACGCCAACTGGTACGAGCGCGAAGTCTGGGACATGTTCGGCATCGACTTCGCCGGCCATCCGCACCTGTCGCGCATCCTCATGCCACCGACCTGGGAAGGCCACCCGCTGCGCAAGGACTTCCCGGCGCGCGCCACCGAATTCGATCCGTACAGCCTGAACCTGGCCAAGCAGCAGCTTGAAGAGGAATCGGCGCGCTTCAACCCCGAAGCCTGGGGCATGAAGCGTCACGGCGCCAACGAGGACTACATGTTCCTCAACCTGGGTCCCAACCACCCTTCGGCTCACGGTGCCTTCCGTATCGTCCTGCAACTGGACGGCGAAGAGATCGTCGACTGCGTTCCGGACATCGGCTACCACCACCGTGGTGCAGAGAAGATGGCCGAGCGCCAGTCCTGGCACAGTTTCATCCCCTACACCGACCGCATCGACTACCTCGGTGGGGTGATGAACAACCTGCCGTACGTCCTGGCTGTCGAGAAGCTGGCCGGCATCAAGGTGCCGCAGAAGGTCGACACCATTCGCGTCATGTTGGCCGAGTTCTTCAGGATCACCAGCCACCTGCTGTTCCTGGGTACCTACATCCAAGACGTGGGCGCCATGACCCCGGTGTTCTTCACCTTTACCGACCGCCAGCGGGCCTACACCGTGATCGAGGCGATCACTGGTTTCCGTCTGCACCCGGCCTGGTACCGCATCGGTGGCGTCGCCCACGACCTGCCACGCGGCTGGGACAAGCTGGTCAAGGACTTCGTCGAATGGCTGCCCAAGCGCCTGGACGAGTACGAAAAGGCTGCGCTCAAGAACAGCATCCTCAAGGGTCGTACCATCGGCGTCGCCGCGTACAACACCCAGGAAGCGCTGTCGTGGGGTACCACCGGTGCCGGCCTGCGTGCCACCGGCTGCGACTTCGACCTGCGTAAAGCCCGCCCCTACTCCGGCTACGAGAACTTCGAGTTCGAAGTACCGCTGGCCCACAACGGCGATGCCTACGATCGCTGCATGGTCCGCGTCGAGGAGATGCGCCAGAGTATCCGCATCATCGACCAGTGCCTGCGCAACATGCCGGAAGGCCCGTACAAGGCGGATCACCCGCTGACCACGCCGCCGCCCAAAGAGCGCACCCTGCAGCACATCGAGACCCTGATCACCCACTTCCTGCAAGTCTCGTGGGGCCCGGTCATGCCGGCCAACGAGTCGTTCCAGATGATCGAGGCGACCAAGGGCATCAACAGTTACTACCTGACGAGCGATGGCGGCACCATGAGCTACCGCACCCGGATCCGTACCCCGAGCTACCCGCACCTGCAGCAGATCCCATCGGTGATCAAAGGCAGCATGGTCGCGGACCTCATCGCGTACCTGGGCAGTATCGACTTCGTTATGGCTGACGTGGACCGCTAAGCATGAACAACACGCTTATCCAAACCGACCGTTTCGTCCTGAGCGAAACCGAGCGCTCGGCCATCGAGCATGAGATGCACCACTACGAGGATCCGCGCGCGGCGTCCATCGAAGCCCTGAAGATCGTTCAGAAAGAACGTGGCTGGGTGCCGGACGGCGCCATCTACGCCATCGGCGAAGTCCTGGGCATCCCAGCCAGCGACGTCGAAGGCGTGGCCACCTTCTACAGCCAGATCTTCCGCCAGCCGGTCGGTCGCCACATCATTCGCGTCTGCGACAGCATGGTCTGCTACATCGGTGGCCACGAGTCGGTGGTCAGCCAGATCCAGAGCGAGCTGGGCATCGGCCTGGGCCAGACCACTGCCGATGGCCGCTTCACCCTGCTGCCGGTCTGCTGCCTGGGCAACTGCGACAAGGCCCCGGCACTGATGATCGACGATGACACCTTTGGCGACGTGCAACCTGCCGGCGTCGCCAAACTGCTGGAGGGTTACGTATGACCATCACTTCCTTCGGCCCGGCCAACCGCATCGCGCGCTCGGCTGAAACCCATCCGCTGACCTGGCGCCTGCGTGACGACGGCGAGCCGATTTGGCTCGAAGAGTACCAGGCCAAGAACGGCTACGCCGCCGCCCGCAAGGCGCTGGCGCAAATGTCTGCGGATGATATCGTCCAAAGCGTCAAGGACTCCGGCCTCAAGGGCCGTGGTGGCGCAGGCTTCCCCACTGGCGTGAAGTGGGGCCTGATGCCCAAGGACGAGTCCATGAACATCCGCTACCTGCTGTGCAACGCGGACGAAATGGAGCCCAACACCTGGAAAGACCGCATGCTGATGGAGCAACAGCCCCATCTGCTGGTCGAGGGCATGCTGATCAGTGCCCGCGCCTTGAAGGCCTACCGCGGCTACATCTTCCTGCGTGGCGAATACACCACTGCGGCCAAGAACCTCAACCGCGCCATCGAGGAAGCCAAGGCCGCAGGCCTTCTGGGCAAGAACATCCTCGGCAGCGGTTTCGACTTCGAACTGTTCGTGCACACCGGTGCCGGCCGCTACATCTGCGGTGAAGAAACCGCACTGATCAACTCCCTGGAAGGCCGCCGCGCCAACCCACGCTCCAAGCCGCCCTTCCCTGCCGCCGTCGGTGTGTGGGGCAAGCCGACCTGCGTGAACAACGTCGAGACCCTGTGCAACGTTCCGGCCATCGTCGCCAACGGCAACGACTGGTACAAGTCGCTGGCCCGCGAAGGCAGCGAAGACCACGGCACCAAGCTGATGGGCTTCTCCGGCAAGGTGAAGAACCCTGGCCTGTGGGAACTGCCGTTTGGCGTCACCGCCCGCGAGCTGTTCGAGGACTACGCCGGTGGCATGCGCGATGGCTACAAGCTCAAGTGCTGGCAGCCAGGCGGCGCCGGTACCGGTTTCCTGCTGCCCGAGCACCTCGACGCACAGATGTATGCCGGTGGCATCGCCAAGGTCGGCACCCGTATGGGTACGGGCCTGGCCATGGCGGTCGACGACAGCATCAATATGGTCTCGCTGCTGCGCAACATGGAAGAGTTCTTCGCCCGAGAATCGTGCGGCTGGTGCACCCCGTGCCGTGACGGTCTGCCATGGAGCGTGAAGATGTTGCGCGCCCTGGAGAAAGGCCAAGGCCGTGCCGAGGACATCGAGACGCTGCTGGGACTGGTCAACTTCCTCGGCCCAGGCCGGACCTTCTGTGCTCACGCACCGGGTGCCGTCGAGCCTCTGGGCAGTGCCATCAAGTATTTCCGGTCCGAGTTCGAGGCCGGTGTCGCCCCAGCCAGCGCTGGCGACGCCCTGCGCCCGAACCTGGCCAAGCCGATACCGACCGGGCCGGTCGTGGTCGGCGCATAACAAGATGAATCGCGGATGGTCCGTGCCATCCGCCAGCCTGCAGGCCGGCCCGAACGATTCGTGGCTGGCCGCAGGCTCACCGATTTCCATTAGCCACGCCTGCTCACGCGGGCCAACGAAGAACTTTGAACCATGGCCACTATCCACGTAGACGGCAAAGCGCTCGAAGTCAATGGTGCGGACAACCTGTTACAGGCCTGTCTGTCGCTCGGCCTCGACATCCCCTATTTCTGCTGGCACCCGGCGCTCGGTAGCGTCGGCGCCTGCCGGCAGTGCGCGGTCAAGCAGTACACCGACGAGAACGACACCCGCGGTCGTATCGTCATGTCCTGCATGACCCCTGCCTCCGACGGCACCTGGATCTCCATCGACGATGAAGAATCCAAGGCGTTCCGCGCCAGCGTCGTCGAATGGCTGATGACCAACCACCCGCACGACTGCCCAGTGTGCGAGGAAGGCGGTCACTGCCACCTGCAGGACATGACGGTAATGACCGGCCACAACGAGCGCCGCTACCGTTTCACCAAGCGTACCCACCAGAACCAGGACCTCGGCCCGTTCATCGCCCATGAGATGAACCGCTGCATCGCCTGCTACCGCTGCGTTCGCTACTACAAGGACTACGCAGGCGGTACCGACCTGGGTGTCTACGGCGCCCACGACAACGTGTACTTCGGTCGCGTCGAAGACGGCGTGCTGGAGAGCGAGTTCTCCGGCAACCTGACCGAGGTCTGCCCGACCGGCGTGTTCACCGACAAGACCCACTCCGAGCGCTACAACCGCAAGTGGGACATGCAGTTCGCCCCGAGCATCTGCCACGGCTGCTCCAGCGGCTGCAACATCAGCCCCGGTGAGCGCTATGGTGAACTGCGCCGTATCGAGAACCGCTTCAACGGCTCGGTCAACCAGTACTTCCTGTGCGACCGTGGCCGCTTCGGCTATGGCTACGTCAACCGCAGCGACCGTCCACGCCAACCGCACCTGGCCGACGGCACCAAGCTGGGCCTGGACGCTGCCCTGGACAAAGCCGCCGACCTGCTGCGCGGTCGCACCATCGTCGGTATCGGCTCGCCACGCGCCAGCCTGGAAAGCAACTATGGCCTGCGTGAGCTGGTCGGCGCCGACTATTTCTATTCGGGTATGGAAGCCGGCGAGTTGGCCCGCGTGCGCCTTGCTCTCGAGGTGCTCAACAATAGCCCGCTGCCCGTGCCGACCCTGCGCGACATCGAAGACCACGACGCTGTGTTCGTCCTCGGTGAAGACCTGACCCAGACCGCCGCCCGCGTCGCACTGGCCGTGCGCCAGGCCACCAAGGGCAAGGCCGAAGCCATGGCCGACGCCATGCGCGTACAACCGTGGCTGGACGCTGCGGTCAAGAACATCGGCCAGCACGCGCTGTATCCGCTGTTCATCGCCTCGCTGGCTGAAACCAAGCTCGACGACGTAGCCGAGGAGTGCGTGCACGCAGCGCCGGCGGACCTGGCTCGCCTGGGCTTCGCCGTGGCCCACGCCATCGATCCGAGCGCACCTGCCGTTGACGGCCTGGACGCCGAAGCCAAGGCTCTGGCCCAGCGCATCGCCGATGCCCTGGTCGCAGCCCAGCGTCCGCTGGTAGTCGCCGGCACTTCCCTGGCCGACCCCGCACTGATCGAAGCCGCCGCCAACATCGCCAAGGCCTTGAAGCTGCGTGAGAAGAACGGCTCGCTGAGCCTGGTGGTGCCAGAAGCCAACAGCCTCGGCATGGCCATGATGGGCGGTGAGTCCGTCGACGCCGCGCTGGATGCCGTCATCAGCGGCAAGGCCGACGCTATCGTAGTGCTGGAGAACGACCTGTACGCCCGCGTGCCGGCCGCCAAGGTTGACGCTGCCCTGGCCGCGGCCAAGGTGGTGATCGTCGCCGACCACTCCAAGACCCCGACCACCGACCGCGCCCATCTGGTGCTGCCGGCGGCCACCTTCGCCGAAGGCGACGGTACCCTGGTCAGCCAGGAAGGCCGTGCACAGCGCTTCTTCCAGGTGTTCGACCCGCAATACCTCGACAGCAGCATCCTGGTTCACGAAGGCTGGCGCTGGATGCACGCCCTGCGTGCGACCCTGCTGAACAAGCCGGTCGACTGGACCCAACTGGATCACGTCACCAGCGCCTGCGCCGAAGCCGCCCCGCAACTGGCCGGCATCGTCAACGCAGCGCCTTCGGCCGCGTTCCGCATCAAGGGCTTGAAACTGGCCCGTGAACCGCTGCGCTATTCCGGTCGTACTGCCATGCGCGCCAACATCAGCGTGCACGAACCGCGTACCCCGCAAGACAAGGACACCGCCTTCGCCTTCTCCATGGAAGGCTACTCGGGCTCGGCCGAACCGCGCCAGCAGGTGCCATTCGCCTGGTCGCCGGGCTGGAACTCCCCACAGGCCTGGAACAAGTTCCAGGACGAGGTCGGCGGCCACCTGCGCGCTGGCGATCCAGGCGTGCGCCTGATCGAGCCGCAAGGCGATCGCCTGCACTGGTTCACCACCATCCCGGCGGCCTTCAACCCGGCCCGCGGCACCTGGACTGCCGTGCCGTTCTACCACCTGTTCGGCAGCGAAGAGTCTTCTTCCCGCGCCGCCCCGGTGCAAGAACGCATCCCGGCCGCCTACGTGGCACTGGCCAAGTCCGAGGCCGACCGCCTGGGCGTCAACGAGGGTGCCCTGCTGAGCCTGAACGTGGCAGGCGTCTCCCTGCGCCTGCCGCTGCGTGTCAATGAAGAGCTGGGCGCTGGCCTGGTCGCGCTGCCGAAAGGCCTGGCCGGCATTCCGCCTGCCATCTTCGGAGCATCCGTCGAAGGTCTGCAGGAGGCAGCACAATGAGCTGGTTCACCCCCGAAGTGATCGATGTGATCCTCACCGTCGTCCGGGCCATCGTGGTCCTGCTGGCGGTGGTGGTCTGCGGCGCGCTGCTCAGCTTCGTCGAGCGTCGCCTGCTGGGTTGGTGGCAGGACCGCTACGGTCCGAACCGTGTCGGCCCGTTCGGCATGTTCCAGATCGCTGCCGACATGCTGAAGATGTTCTTCAAGGAAGACTGGAACCCGCCTTTCGTCGATCGCATGATCTTCACCCTGGCGCCAGTCGTGGCCATGAGCGCCCTGCTGATCGCCTTCGTGGTCATCCCGATCACTCCGGTCTGGGGCGTGGCTGACCTGAACATCGGTCTGCTGTTCTTCTTCGCCATGGCCGGTCTGTCGGTGTATGCGGTGCTGTTCGCCGGCTGGTCGTCGAACAACAAGTACGCCCTGCTCGGCAGCCTGCGTGCTTCGGCCCAGACCGTGTCGTACGAAGTGTTCCTGGGCCTGGCGCTGATGGGCGTGGTGGTTCAGGTCGGTTCGTTCAACATGCGCGACATCGTCGACTACCAGGCACAGAACCTGTGGTTCATCATTCCGCAGTTCTTCGGCTTCTGCACCTTCTTCATCGCTGGCGTCGCCGTGACTCACCGTCACCCGTTCGACCAGCCAGAAGCGGAACAGGAACTGGCTGACGGCTACCACATTGAATATGCCGGCATGAAGTGGGGCATGTTCTTCGTCGGTGAGTACATCGGCATCATCCTGATCTCGGCGCTGCTGGTGACCCTGTTCTTCGGCGGCTGGCACGGCCCATTCGGCCTGCTGCCACAGGTTCCGTTCCTGTGGTTCGCCCTGAAGACCGCGTTCTTCATCATGCTGTTCATCCTGCTGCGCGCGTCGATTCCGCGCCCACGCTATGACCAGGTGATGGACTTCAGCTGGAAGTTCTGCCTGCCGCTGACCTTGATCAATTTGCTGGTGACCGCTGCGATCGTGCTCTACAACACGCCAGCCGTCGCGGCCCAGTGAGGATTTGACCCATGTTCAAATATATCGGCGACATCGTTAAAGGCACCGGCACCCAGCTGCGCAGCCTGGTGATGGTGTTCTCCCACGGGTTCCGCAAGCGCGATACCCTGCAATACCCCGAAGAGCCCGTGTACCTGCCGCCGCGCTACCGCGGCCGCATCGTCCTGACCCGCGACCCCGACGGCGAGGAGCGCTGCGTGGCGTGCAACCTCTGCGCGGTGGCCTGCCCGGTTGGCTGCATCTCGCTGCAGAAGGCCGAGACCGAGGACGGCCGCTGGTATCCGGAGTTCTTCCGCATCAACTTCTCGCGCTGCATCTTCTGCGGCCTGTGCGAGGAAGCGTGCCCGACCACCGCGATCCAGCTGACTCCGGATTTCGAAATGGCCGAGTTCAAGCGTCAGGACCTGGTGTACGAGAAGGAAGACCTCCTGATCTCCGGCCCCGGCAAGAACCCTGACTACAACTTCTACCGTGTTGCGGGTATGGCGATCGCTGGCAAGCCTAAGGGCGCTGCACAGAACGAAGCCGAGCCGATCAACGTGAAGAGCTTGCTCCCATAAGGACAGAAAGATGGAATTCGCTTTCTACTTCGCATCCGGGATCGCCGTGGTTTCCACCCTTCGGGTGGTGACCGGCACCAACCCCGTGCACGCCCTGCTCTACCTGATCATTTCCCTGATCTCCGTGGCGATGATCTTCTTCTCCCTGGGTGCGCCGTTTGCCGGCGCCCTGGAAGTAATCGCCTATGCTGGCGCCATCATGGTGCTGTTCGTCTTCGTGGTGATGATGCTCAACCTCGGGCCGGCTTCGGTCGCGCAGGAGCGTGGCTGGCTCAAGCCGGGTATCTGGGCAGGGCCCGTGTTCCTGGCCGCCCTGCTGCTGCTTGAGCTGCTGTACGTGCTGTTCGCCGAGCCAAGCGGCGCGGCCATCAGCGGTACTACCGTGGACGCCAAGGCCGTGGGCATCAGCCTGTTCGGTCCTTACCTGCTGGTGGTCGAACTGGCTTCGATGCTGCTGCTGGCCGCGGCCGTCACCGCCTTCCACCTGGGCCGCAACGAGGCGAAGGAGTAAATCATGGGTGCTATCCCTCTCGAGCATGGGCTGGCGGTCGCCGGCATCCTGTTCTGCTTAGGTCTGGTTGGCCTGATGGTCCGCCGCAACATCCTCTTCGTGCTCATGAGTCTGGAAGTCATGATGAACGCCGCTGCCCTGGCGTTCATCGTCGCCGGCGCCCGTTGGGTTCAACCCGACGGTCAGGTGATGTTCATTCTGGTGATCAGCCTGGCAGCCGCCGAGGCCAGCATTGGCCTGGCGATCCTGCTGCAGCTGTATCGCCGCTTCCACACTCTCGACATCGATGCTGCCAGTGAGATGCGCGGATGAACCTTATCTTCCTGACTTTCGTCTTCCCCCTGATCGGCTTCCTGCTGCTGTCGTTCTCGCGCGGGCGGTTCTCGGAGAACCTGTCCGCGCTGATCGGCGTCGGTTCCGTCGGCCTGTCGGCCGCCGTGGCCGCCTATGTGATCTGGCAATTCAATGTCGCGCCGCCTGAAGGCGGTGCGTACAGCCAGCTGCTGTGGCAGTGGATGTCGGTGGACGGCTTTGCGCCGAACTTCACCCTGTACGTGGATGGTCTGTCGATCACCATGCTCGGCGTGGTCACCGGCGTGGGCTTCCTGATCCACCTGTTCGCGTCCTGGTACATGCGTGGCGAAGCCGGTTACTCGCGCTTCTTCTCGTACACCAACCTGTTCATCGCCAGCATGTTGTTCCTGGTGCTGGGCGACAACCTGCTGTTCATTTACTTCGGCTGGGAAGGTGTGGGCCTGTGCTCCTACCTGTTGATCGGTTTCTACTACAGTAATCGCAACAACGGTAACGCTGCACTGAAGGCCTTCATCGTCACCCGTATCGGCGACGTGTTCATGGCCATCGGCCTGTTCATCCTGTTCGCCCAGCTGGGTACTCTGAACGTCCAGGAACTGCTGGTGCTGGCACCGCAGAAGTTCCAGGCAGGCGATACCTGGATGGTGCTGGCGACCCTGATGCTGCTCGGCGGCGCCGTCGGTAAATCGGCCCAACTGCCACTGCAGACCTGGCTCGCCGATGCGATGGCCGGTCCGACTCCGGTCTCCGCGCTGATCCACGCCGCAACCATGGTGACCGCGGGCGTCTACCTGATCGCCCGTACCCACGGCCTGTTCCTTCTGGCGCCGGACATCCTGCACCTGGTGGGTATCGTCGGTGGCGTGACCCTGGTCCTGGCCGGCTTCGCCGCGCTGGTCCAGACCGACATCAAGCGTATCCTCGCCTACTCGACCATGAGCCAGATCGGCTACATGTTCTTGGCCTTGGGCGTCGGTGCCTGGGAAGGCGCGATCTTCCACCTGATGACCCACGCCTTCTTCAAGGCCCTGCTGTTCCTTGCCTCCGGTGCGGTCATCGTTGCCTGCCACCATGAGCAGAACATCTTCAAGATGGGTGGCCTGTGGAAGAAGCTGCCGCTGGCCTACGCCAGCTTCGTGGTCGGTGGTGCCGCCCTGGCCGCCCTGCCGATCCTGACCGCGGGCTTCTACTCCAAGGACGAGATCCTCTGGGAAGCCTTCGCCAGCGGCCATACCGGCCTGTTGTACGCTGGCCTGGTCGGTGCGTTCATGACCTCGCTGTACACCTTCCGCCTGATCTTCATCGCCTTCCACGGCGAAGCGAAGACCGAAGCCCACGCCGGCCACGGTATCTCCCACTGGCTGCCACTGGGTGTGCTGATCGTGCTGTCGACCTTCGTCGGCGCCTGGATCCACCCGCCTCTGGCGGGTGTACTGCCACAGAGCGTCGGTCATGCAGGTGGCGAAGCCCAGCACTCGCTTGAAATCGTCTCTGGCGCCATCGCCATCGCCGGTATCCTGCTGGCCGCGGTGCTGTTCCTGGGCAAACGCACCCTGGTCAGCGCGATCGCCAACAGCGGCATCGGTCGCGTCCTGTCGGCCTGGTGGTTCGCCGCCTGGGGCTTCGACTGGATCTACGACAAGCTGTTCGTCAAACCTTATCTGCTGATCAGCCACATCCTGCGCAAGGATCCGGTTGACCGCAGCATCGGCCTGATTCCTCGGATGGCTCGCGGCGGTCACGTCGCCATGAGCAAGACCGAAACCGGCCAGCTGCGCTGGTACACCGCCTCGATCGCCGTAGGTGCCGTTCTGGTACTCGGCGCCGTGGTAGTGGCCGCGGTATGACTATGAACCTTGCGACTTTGCGAAAGGAAACGAACCCGTCATGATTCTGCCTTGGCTGATCCTGATCCCCTTCATCGGCGGCCTCCTGTGCTGGCTGGGTGAGCGCTTCGGCGCCACCCTGCCCCGCTGGATCGCGCTGCTGACCATGTCCCTGCTGCTTGGCATCGGCCTGTGGCTGTGGGCTAACGGCGACTACACCCTGGCCCCTGCCCCGGGCGCGGAACCGGCTTGGACCCTCGAATACAAAGTCGAGTGGATCAAGCGCTTCGGCATCAGCATTCACCTGGCCCTCGATGGCCTGTCGCTGCTGATGATCCTGCTCACCGGCCTGCTGGGTGTGCTTTCGGTCCTGTGCTCCTGGAAAGAGATCCAGCGCCACGTCGGCTTCTTCCACCTCAACCTGATGTGGATCCTGGGCGGTGTGGTCGGTGTGTTCCTGGCCCTGGACCTGTTCCTGTTCTTCTTCTTCTGGGAAATGATGCTGGTGCCGATGTACTTCCTCATCGCGCTCTGGGGTCACAGCTCCGCCGACGGCAAGAAGACCCGGATCTACGCTGCCACCAAGTTCTTCATCTTCACCCAGGCCAGCGGCCTGATCATGCTGGTGGCGATCCTTGGCCTGGTACTGGTGAACTACAACAGCACCGGCGTCATCACCTTCAACTACAGCGACCTGCTCAAGGCCGAACTGCCAGCCGGTACCGAGTACCTGCTGATGCTGGGCTTCTTCATCGCCTTCGCCGTGAAGCTGCCGGTGGTGCCGTTCCACTCCTGGCTGCCTGACGCTCACGCCCAGGCACCGACCGCAGGCTCCGTGGACCTGGCCGGTATCTTGCTGAAGACTGCGGCCTACGGCCTGCTGCGCTTCGCCCTGCCGCTGTTCCCGAACGCTTCGGCCGAGTTCGCGCCAATCGCCATGACCCTGGGCCTGATCGGTATCTTCTACGGGGCCTTCCTGGCCTTCGCGCAAACCGACATCAAGCGCCTGGTGGCCTTCTCCAGCGTCTCGCACATGGGCTTCGTGCTGATCGGCATCTATTCCGGCAGCCAGCAAGCACTGCAGGGCGCGGTGATCCAGATGCTGGCCCACGGTCTGTCGGCCGCGGCGCTGTTCATCCTGGCCGGCCAGCTGTACGAGCGCATGCATACCCGTGACATGCGCGAAATGGGCGGCCTGTGGCACCGCATCGCCTATCTTCCTGCCATCAGCCTGTTCTTCGCCGCCGCCTCCCTGGGCCTGCCAGGTACCGGCAACTTCGTCGGTGAGTTCCTGATCCTGATCGGCAGCTTCGTCCATGTACCCTGGATCACCGTGATCGCCACCACTGGCCTGGTCTTTGGCTCGGTCTACTCGCTGATCATGATCCACCGCGCCTACTTCGGTCCGGCCAAGTCCGACACCGTACTGGCCGGCATGGACGGTCGCGAACTGATCATGGTCCTGGTCCTGGCCGGCCTGCTGATCCTGCTCGGCGTGTACCCGCAGCCGTTCCTGGACACCTCTGCCGCCACCATGAGCGGTGTGCAGCAGTGGATCGGTTCCGCTTTCACTCAACTCGCTTCGGCCCGGTAAGAGCGCTATGGAATTCACCACTCAACACTTCATCGCATTGGCGCCGATGCTCATCACCACCGTCACGACGGTGGTGGTGATGCTGGCGATCGCCTGGAAGCGCAATCACTCGCAGACCTTCCTGCTGTCCACCGTGGGCCTGAACCTGGCCCTGCTGTCGATCCTGCCGGCGCTGAAGGTCGCGCCGCTGGCGGTCACCTCGCTTGTGACCATCGACAAGTTCGCCTGCCTGTACATGGCGATCATCCTGGTGGCAACCCTGGCCTGCGTCACCCTCGCCCATGCCTACTTGGGCGAAGGGTCCAAGGGCTACCCGGGCAACCGTGAAGAACTGTACTTGCTGCTGCTGATGTCCGCCCTGGGCGGCCTGGTGCTGGTCAGCGCCAACCACCTGGCTGGCCTGTTCATTGGCCTGGAACTGCTGTCGGTACCGGTCTATGGCCTGGTGGCGTATGCATTCTTCAACAAGCGTTCGCTGGAAGCCGGCATCAAGTACATGGTGCTTTCTGCGGCAGGCTCTGCCTTCCTGCTGTTCGGCATGGCCCTGCTGTACGCCGATGCCGGCAGCCTGACCTTCGACCAGATCGGCAAGGCACTGGCTGCCACCAGCATGCCGAGCCTGCTGGCCCAACTGGGCCTGGGCATGATGCTGGTGGGCCTGGCCTTCAAGCTGTCGCTGGTACCGTTCCACCTGTGGACCCCGGACGTGTACGAAGGTGCTCCGGCGCCGGTCGCCGCGTTCCTGGCCACTGCCAGCAAGGTCGCGGTCTTCGCCGTGGTCGTTCGCCTGTTCATGCTCTCCCCTGCCGCCAGCAGCGGTGTGCTGAGCACCGTACTGGCCGTGATCGCCGTCGCCTCGATCCTGATCGGCAACCTGCTGGCGTTGACCCAGAGCAACCTCAAGCGTCTGCTCGGTTACTCGTCCATCGCCCACTTCGGCTACCTGGTCATCGCTCTGGTCGCCAGCAAGGGCCTGGCCCTGGAGGCCATGGGTGTTTACCTGGTGACCTACGTCATTACCAGCCTGGGCGCCTTCGGCGTGATCACCTTGATGTCTTCGCCCTATGCCGGTCGTGATGCCGATGCCCTGTACGAGTATCGCGGCCTGTTCTGGCGCCGTCCGTACCTGACCGCGGTGCTGACCGTCATGATGCTGTCGTTGGCAGGTATCCCGCTGACCGCAGGCTTCATCGGCAAGTTCTACATCATCGCCACTGGCGTCGAGTCGCACCTGTGGTGGCTGGTCGGTGCCCTGGTCATCGGTAGCGCCATCGGCGTGTACTACTACCTGCGCGTCATGGTCACCCTGTACTTGGTAGAGCCAAACCTGCGTCGCCACGACGCTCCGCTGAAGTGGGAACAGCGCACTGGCGGCGTCATGCTGCTGGCCATCGCTATCCTCGCCTTCGTCCTGGGCGTGTACCCACAGCCTCTGTTGGAACTGGTCCAACAAGCCGGCCTGCAATTGATCGGCTGATCAATCTGCAAAAACAAAACACCCCGCACATGCGGGGTGTTTTGTTTTCTGCTCCATGTAGGCGAAGGCGGGTGTCATGCTGTGCTTGGTGTATTTTTGCCATTGCGCGCCGGCTTGCGTGTACAGCCCGGGTTGTGGGCGGCGCGCCGCAACTCACCATAGGCGCTCGGCAGGTGGACATCTGGATTTGGCATACCGCTGGGGGAGAGTTCATGGGTCATCTCGAACTGGGCACGCACCGACCAGCCGCAGGCCTCGTTGACGCATTGCAGGTAGGCGATACGGAGGAAGATATGACGCCCTTCACTGGTGCGAATCCGCATTTTGCCGGTGCAATGAGGGCATACCAATTTGTAGCTGCTCACAGGCACCTCCTTTTAGGTACCCTCGCCGCGTGTAAGACACCGTGACGATCACAGTCAGTGTCCGCCCCCACCGATTTAAGACTTCTCGATAAATTCATGTTACTTACCATCCGACGCTGAGTGGAGCTTCACCCATCCATCCAGATGGGTTCGGCTCATGGGCTTACAGAAACATTTACTCGTATTGAGTACTTTCTCCGTCCTGCGATAGCCGAACCAAGCGTCCTGCCTGACTATCTTTTGCCTGAGATTTGTCCATAAGCTTGATTGATTGTTGTTGTAGGTATATAGCTGAGCAAATGTAGGCATTTTCGCTGCGATCATCATTCATACCGTTACCGATTTGTTTGGTGCTCCCAATATATTCTTATCGCATATTTTTGCCTACAGATCTCATACATAGTCCTTTTTTGGTATTCATAATGAGTACACTTTCCCTGTCTGCGATATTGCATCGAATGAAGGACCTCACCGGCGCCAGAACCGATGCCGAACTTGCCAAAGCATTGAGTATCAGCCCGCAAACCTTGAGCAGTTGGAAGATACGCGGGAGTATTCCTTACGCGTTGTGCATGGAGTTGGCGCAGAAACAAGGGGTGTCCCTCGACTGGCTGCTTCTAGGGGACGGGCAACAAAACCGAACATCCAGCGCATCCCTCCCTCAAGGGCATCCCTCTGCTTGGGAGGCGGATCTGCTCGATCAGTTGCGGGCCCTGTCGGCACTGGATCTGCAAGCCATCCGCGCGACCATCGAGGACAAGTTGCGCATCTCTCAGCTGGAACGTCGCCTCGAAGAATTGACCCATCGCCCTGTCAAGCATTGATCCCCCTGCGCTTCGCTACCGGCACCGCTCACCGTCGTTTCCCTGACCTGTTGGGCCAGGCTCCAGCGGGTCCGGGCCTCCACCAGACGCAGATAGCAAATCGAAAGTGCCCGCCCCTGCTCATGACCGTCGACATCGATCAGCCGCCGATAGCCACGCTCGCGCAGGCAACGGCGCCAATCAGCGAACTCTCGCGCTGCAACCTCCATCGAGCTCCTGGCGGCGAGCTCCAATCGCGTATCGCTGACCTGCGATGACAACCCCAGTCGCTCACGCAACCGCCCAAGCTCTATCCGCGGCCAGAACGGATCGTGGTAGACCAGATAGCGCTTGGGCCGGCACTCAAATGGGACGTATGAATCCCGACTCACGGCTCGCCCTCCACTCACTGATTGTTCAGCATGCCGTAACGTATCGCCTTGATCACCGCCGCTACCCGGGTGTTCACGGCGAACTTGCGCAAGATATTGCTGACATGGAAGTTGACCGTTGACTCCTTGCAGCCCACGATTTGGCCGATTTCCCAGGAGGTCTTGCCGTAGGCGCACCACAGCAGCACTTCCCGTTCTCTGGGGGTAAGGTGGATGGGCTGATCGGCGTCGACGTCAGGTACCAGTTGGCGTTGCAGGTTCATGAGGCACTCTCCTACGGTCATAAGAGCCCAAAGGCATTTACGTTTGATGTGCTTGAACCTTACGAAGCCGTCGCCGCTTGATTCCAGCGCCCAGGGTTGTAGATCGGCGCCCTACACAAAACGTCCTACATGCAGAGGGGCACTTTTTCCCCATAAAAGCGACGTGCTCTGAAGGATTTTGCGTACGTCTGACACCTGTTACCCGCCCTACTGCCCGGAGTTGTACGATGCGTCCCGTTTCACCTTTCCCTTGCGCTGTCGGCCTATGGGTCGTTGCTACCGGCCATTCGACACTGGCCGCTGCGCCTTTGGAGCTGGAGCAGGTCGTGATCGAAGGCCAGCAGCAAAGTGAGCTGGAGTCTGCCGCGCAGCGCCTACGGGAGGTCCCAGGGGCTACCAACCTCATCGACATGCAACGTGTCGAGCAAGGGCGCGTCGCCACCAACCAGGACGTGCTGGCCTATCAGCCTGGTGTCTTCGCCCAGTCGGCCGGCAACGATGGCATCAAACTGTCGATCCGCGGCTCAGGCATCAATCGCGCACCCGGTGCCCATGGCTCTGGTGTCTACACGATGTTCGACGGCCTGCCGTTGACGGGCCCAGGGGGCACGCCCTACGAGCTGTTCGAACCCCTGTGGCTGAGCCGTGCCGAAGTGCTGCGTGGCGCCAATGGCTTCGACCGGGGGGCATTGGCCCTCGGCGGCGCGATCAACTATGTGACCCACACAGGCTACGACGCTGCGCCTGCTCAAGTGCGCTATGAAGTGGGCAGTCGCGGATACGCCCATCGGCACGTGAGCTCCGGACAGGTATTGGGTGATCTGGATTACTACGTGGCCTTGACCGACGCCGAATACGATGGCTATCAGGAACACAGCAGCGGCAGCGCCAAGGGTTTCGCCGCCAACGTCGGCTATCGCTTCAATCCCAACCTGGAAACACGCTTCTACCTGCGCTACCGCGAAACAGAGAACGACCTGGCTGGACGCCTGACCAAAGAACAGGTCAAGCATGATCCACGTGCAGCCAATCCAGCCTACTTGGCCCGAGACGACAGTCGTCCGCAGCCGGGTAGCACTTGGGTCGCCAACAAGACCACCTTCTACCTGGAGGATGACGCTCGCCTGGAAGCGGGACTGGTCTACCACGACTACCCGATGGACCTGCGCGAAGGCCCCATGCGTCTCAAGGTCGCCTACACCGATGTCAGCGGGACCCTCAACTATGTGCGCCGCGACACCCTGTTCGGGCATCAGAGCAACACCACCATCGGTTGGCGCACCACCAAACACTTGCCCAACAGCGGCGCCTCGCAGTTCGTCCGCGATGGCGATGCCTTCGGCCCACGCACCCGGGACTTCAGCTACCAGGGCTCGGACACCGTACTGCATGTCGGCAACGACCTGGAACTCATGCCTGATCTATGGCTGACCAGCGGCCTGGCGATGATCTATACCCGCCGCGAAAGCGATGTGACCTACCCGCAGGATGGCGGCAAGGTCAGCCAGCATGACTGGGACTATGCGCCTCGCCTGGGCTTGCGGTACGACATCAGTCCGCAAGTGCAGGTGTATGGCAACCTCAGCCGCTCCGTGGAACCTGCACACCCTTGGTCGCTAATCTGGAGCTCGACAGTCCCTACCCAGCCGATCGAAATGCAAAACCAGACCGCCACCACGCTGGAGCTGGGTGCACGGGGCGATTCGCAGCTGGGGCGTTGGGACCTGGCCTGGTACTACTCGCAGGTACGTCACGAACTGCTGGCCGTAGAAATCGTGCAAGGCGCCCTGCCCAAGGAGTTCAACGCCAGCCCCACCGTACACCAAGGCGTCGAGGCTAGCCTGGACAGCACGCTCTGGGAACAGGCCGGCATCGGCAGGGTATCCCTGCGCCAGGCCTATACCTTCAGCGACTTCCATTACCGGGACGACGACACCTTCGGCGACAACCGCCTGCCAGGCATCCCGATGCACTATTACCAGGCCGAGGTACGCTACGACTGGCCAAGCGGCTTCTATGCAGGCCTCAACACCCAGATGGCCTCCAAAGTCCAGGTCGACTACGCCAACAGCTACCATGCCGATGCCTACGCCCTGCTCGGCGCCCGCCTGGGCTGGAATGCTCCGAAGCAGGACTGGCAGACCTGGCTGGACCTGCGCAACCTGACCAACAAACGCTATGCCGCCACGGTGACGCCTGGGTATGACGATCAGGGCAAGGACAACCCACGCTCCACGCCGGGCGAAGGTTTTGCTGTCTACGCCGGCGTTTCCTACAGCTTTCTCTGAAAGGTCATGACGGCAACTGTACCTGCAACCGACTCGTGAAGATCGCCCAGCTGGACATGAATAGCGCGGCGATCAGCGGACCGATGACGAATCCGTTGAGGCCGAACACCGCCAGGCCGCCCAAGGTGGAAATCAGGATCAGGTAGTCGGGCATCTTGGTGTCCTTGCCCACCAGGATCGGGCGCAGCAGGTTGTCCACCAGGCCAATCACCAGTACCCCAAAAGCGATCAACACAATACCCGGCAGTATTGCGCCGGTGGCCAGGAAATAGACCGCCACCGGCGCCCAGACAATGCCCGCCCCCACCGCTGGCAACAACGACAGAAACGCCATCAACACGCCCCAGACCAACGCACTGGGAATGCCCAGCACCCAGAAGATAAGACCACCCAGCGCCCCCTGGGTAATGGCCACCAGCAGATTGCCCTTGACCGTGGCACGTACCACACGGCTGAACTTCAATTGCAGGCGACGCTTTTGCTGCTCGGGAAGCGGCACGGCCAGCCGTACCTTGCGCGCCAGCTCGCCGCCTTCTCGCAGGAAGAAAAACAACAGGTACAGCATGATGCCGAAACTCACCAGAAAATCGAACGTACCCTGACCAAAGCTGAACGCCTGGCCCGCCAGGAACTGGCTGCCTTGCGTGGCCCACTTGGTGATCTTGTCCCGCAGCCCTTCCAGATCGCCCATGCCCAGGCGCTCCAAGGCGTTCTGGACGAAGGCCGGCAACAATGACTTGAAACCTTCCAGATGACCGGCGATATCCAGCTCGCCCTTCTCGATGCGCTGATACAGGCTAGCGCCCTCCTGCACCAGCAAGGTACCAATGATGATCACCGGCAAGATGGCGATCAGCAGGCACACCAGCAACGTCAAGGCTGCCGCCAGGTTGCGCCGTCCTCCCAAGCGCAGCATCAGGTCACGCTGCAACGGGGAGAACAGGATGGCAAGGATCACTGCCCAGAACACCGCACCGTAGAACGGCAGCAAGATCCACAGGAAGGCGATGGTCACCAACGCCAGGAGGACAGTCAGGGCCTTGTTCTGCAGTGCGGTCTGGTTCATGGAGTTTTCTCGCGGGGGTCATCCCTTTAGTGCCCGCCGCTTGGGCAAAAGTGCCGTTGATCCAGATCAATGTCGCATCGACGTGCTGGCTTTAGCATCCGCGCCTTTGCCCCGGTGCGCACATGACCCCTCCCGCCAAGCCCGAACTGCTGGCTCCCGCCGGCACCCTCAAGACCCTGCGCTACGCCTTCGCCTACGGTGCCGATGCGGTCTATGCTGGCCAGCCGCGCTACAGCCTGCGCGTGCGCAACAACGAGTTCGACCACGCCAACCTGGCGCTGGGTATCCGCGAGGCGCATGCCTTGGGCAAGCGCTTCTACGTGGTGGTCAACATTGCGCCGCACAATGCCAAGCTCAAGACCTTCATCAAGGACCTCGCCCCGGTCATCGAGATGGCGCCCGACGCCCTGATCATGTCCGACCCGGGCTTGATCATGCTGGTTCGCCAGCACTTCCCGCAGATGCCGATCCACCTCTCGGTGCAGGCCAACACGGTGAATTGGGCCAGTGTCGAGTTCTGGAAGCAGCTCGGCCTTAGCCGGGTGATTCTCTCGCGCGAGTTGTCGCTCGAAGAGATCGAGGAAATCCGCCAGCACGTGCCCGACATGGAGCTGGAAGTGTTCGTCCACGGTGCCCTGTGCATGGCCTACTCCGGTCGCTGCCTGCTGTCTGGCTACCTGAACCGTCGAGACGCCAACCAGGGCACCTGCACCAATGCCTGCCGCTGGAAATACCAAGCCACCCCAGCCACAGAGAACGCCACCGGTGAAATCGTCCAGCAGGTCGAGCCGACCCTGGGCATCGGCGCGCCGACCGAGCAGGCGTTCCTGCTTCAGGAAAGCAACCGCCCAGGCGAAGAAATGCCAGCCTTCGAAGACGAACATGGCACCTACATCATGAATGCCAAGGACCTGCGCGCCATCCAGCACGTGGAGCGGCTCACCCGAATGGGTGTGCATTCGCTGAAGATCGAAGGCCGGACCAAGTCGCACTTCTACTGCGCCCGCGCCGTCCAGTCCTACCGTCAGGCCATCGACGATGCCGTGGCCGGACGGCCCTTCGATCGCGGCTTGATGGGCAATCTGGAGTCCCTCGCCCAACGGGGCTACACCGAAGGCTTCCTGCGACGCCATGTGCACGATGAGTACCAGAACTACCAACGCGGCAACTCGGTCTCCGAGCGCCAGCAGTTCGTGGGCGAACTGACCGGCGCACGGGTGGAGGGTCTGGCCGAGGTCAAGGTGAAGAACCGTTTTGCCGTGGGCGATCACCTGGAACTGATGACCCCGCGGGGCAACTATCACTTCGACTTGAATCACCTGCGCGACCGCCATCAACAGACCATCCAGGTGGCGCCAGGCGATGGCCATGTGGTTTACCTGCCCATTCCCGAACAAGTCTCTCTGGAATACGGGTTGCTGATGCGCGACCTGGAATTGGAGCACAAGCGCCTGACAGATCTGTAATGCTGCGTTCAGGCCGCTGACAGCTGGCGAAGGCGAACATCGTGCAGGCCGCCGGTACAGGTGGCAACCGACTGCGCTGCGCCAGAAGGCCGGTTACGCTATGCTGCGGGTCAATTCAGGGTTACGGGCCGCCCTTCCAGACACGCTGTTCGCGCGTGTCCCAGCACATCGCGGACATGCAAGCGGCCCATCCAGACGCCAGTATCTGCCTGCGTATCTAGAGGACTATCACCATGCTGCGCAAACACCTGTTCTCCCTCGGCCTGCTGGCGATTGCCGGCCTGGCCCAGGCCGCCGAGACCATCGACGTCTACCGCGACCCCAATTGCGGCTGCTGCAAGGAATGGATCAGCCACCTGCGGGAAAATGGCTTCACGGTCAACGATCACGTCGAGCCGAACATGAGCGAGGTCAAGCAGCGCCTGGGCGTAGCCCCACGTCTTGCGTCCTGCCATACCGGAGTGATCAACGGCAAGTTCGTCGAAGGTCATGTGCCGGCCGAACAGATCCGCCTGCTCGCCAAGCGCAATGACCTCAAGGGCATCGCCGTGCCGGGCATGCCCATGGGCTCGCCCGGCATGGAGATGGGTGACCACAAGGACGCCTACCAGGTCATCGGCCTGACCCAGGAAGGCAAGGACGAAGTGCTGGCCAACTATTGATGCTCAGTCTCTGGGCGCTGTTTCTCAGCGCCTTCGGTGCCGCCACC
The DNA here is from genome assembly GCF_900102675.1 of Pseudomonas guariconensis. Taxonomy (GTDB): domain Bacteria; phylum Pseudomonadota; class Gammaproteobacteria; order Pseudomonadales; family Pseudomonadaceae; genus Aquipseudomonas; species Aquipseudomonas guariconensis. Next base: position 10,075 of record NZ_FMYX01000009.1, on the reverse strand, counting down.
TTGCTGCCACTGCAATCGGAGGCGGTGCTGGTGGGGTTGCTGCTGCGCCAACCCGAAGCCTGGGCGACGTTACTGCTGGTGGCCACCCTCGGCAACGTGCTGGGCTCGATCGTCAACTGGCTGTTGGGGCGGGCCATCGAGCACCTGCGCGATCGACGTTGGTTCCCCTTCAGTGCCCATCAGCTGGAGCGCGCCCAGCAGCGTTACCGGCGCTGGGGGCAATGGTCGCTGCTGCTGAGCTGGATGCCGGTGATCGGCGACCCATTGACCTTGATCGCCGGCATCATGCGTGAACCGTTCTGGCGCTTCGTGCTGCTGGTGACCTTGGCCAAGGGCGGGCGCTACCTGGTACTGGCGATGATCACCCTGGGCTGGATGCACGGACGCTGACCGTAGTCCGACGTTGAGCCTTGCAAGAGCAGTCTCGCAGGAGAACCGCCGCCCTTACGAGCGTCCCCAGACCAACGCCTCGGTCCATCCCAACTCGGCGAAGTCATCGGCCCGAAGGCAAGCCTCCTCTTCACAGAAGAACTCGTCCAGCTGAGGCGGACGCACCGTCGTATCACTGAGCATGGCGTGCACCTGGCCACGATGATGGATTTGATGCTCGAACAGGTGCGACAGCAAGCGCAGGCGCTGTTCACGCTGCAGGCGATCCGGACGCACGATGCTCACATAACGTTGCAATTGGTCATCGCGCAGAAGCTGGCAATAGGCAATCAGCCGGTGGTCGGCCTGGGCCTGCTCGGCATGCAGGTCTGCACAGGTGGCAAAAGGCTGCTCGGGCTCGAAAAATCGCTCGCCGTCCGGGTCCGGTGCCTCCCCGCGCTGCTCGCACTCCAGCGCATGCAGGTAGAACCAGTCCACCGTCAGGAGGTGGTTGAGCGTGGCCTTGATCGAAGGAAAAAAGCTGCAACGAGGGGCGACGAACTCGTCCTGGGTCAGTTGCAGGCATGCCTTGTACAGGCGGTGGTTAGCCCAGCCATTGTTGTAGGCCTGGGTCAGCAGGTGATGCGACAGCGGCTCCATGGTCGACTCCTTCAGGCGAAGCGTTGCAGTTGCATCTCCCGTAGCCGGCTCAGGGTCCGCTGGTACGGGAACGCCAGATACCCTTGAGTGTAGAGCGCTTCGAGCGGGACTTCGGCTTCCAGGTACAAGGCGACCCGACGGTCGTAGCACTCGTCGACCAGGGCGATGAAGCGACGCACGCTGTCATCCTTGGGTGCCAGCGTCGGCAAGTCGCGGTCTCCGGCCACCACTCGCTGGGCCCCATCTTCGGTGCCACGTGCAATGCGTCCCGCCCGCTGGGCACCGCCCAATGCCGGGATGCCTTGGACCAGAATCGCCGAAAAGCGGTCGCACAACCCCATGAACTCCAGCGCCGACAAGGGTTGCTCGCACACTTCGCTGAAATGGCACCAGATCGTCCGCTCGCTGCGACGAATCACGCGGATTTGCCGCGAACCGATCGACAACGGCTGGTCAGTGGCAGGACCGTCCTGGCTCAGTTGACCGAACACAGCCCCCAGGGCCGTGGGCCGCCCGGGTTCAGCGACCCAATAGCGTTGTCGAAGGGCGCCTGGATGCAGGCGATGATCCTGCTCGCCCGCCACGTTCAGCACACGCATGTGCCGCCCGATGGCGGCGATCGCCGGCAAGAAGCGCTCACGGTTGAAACCGTCTCGGTAGAGCTGCTCCGGAGGCTGGTTTGAGGTGGCGACGATCATCACCCCCTGGTCGAACAGGGTCTGAAACAGGCGACCCAGGATGATTGCGTCGCCAATGTCGCTGACGAACAGCTCATCGAAGCACAACACGCGTATCTCGGTCGCCAGGGCCTTGGCCAAAGCCTGCAAGGGGTCACGGGTGCCATTGAGCTGGAACAGCCGTTGGTGCACCCAGGCCATGAAGTGGTGGAAATGCTGGCGTCGGGACGGGACCTGCAGACTGCGGTGGAACTGATCCATCAGCCAGGTCTTGCCTCGCCCGACCGGGCCCCAGAGGTACACGCCCAAAGTGGGCTTACCCAATCGCAGCGCCTCGAAACACGCCTGGAGCGCGTCCACTGCCAGAGCCTGGGCGCCGTCATGGACGAACCCATGCTCGTCGATAGCCTGGCGATAAAGGGTTTGCGGATCGAAGGACATGCCCTGACGCTCGATAAAAGAACGCATCCTACGCATTCGGGCTTGCTGGGGGCAAACGCCCGTCAGTCTTCGCTCAATCCCACCTTGAGCAGCGCCCCGTCCTTCGCATCGGTCAACACGTACAGATAACCATCCGGCCCGACCCGCACGTCTCGGATGCGCGCCTTGAGCTCACCCAGCAGGCGCTCCTCATGCACGATCTTGTCACCCTTGAGCTGCAAGCGAATCAGCTCCTGGGTAGCCAGGGCACCGATGAACAGGTTGTGGTCCCAGGCCTTGAAGGTCGGGCTGTCATAGAACGCCATGCCGCTGATGGCGGGCGACTTTTCCCAGACATGATGGGGGGGCTGGGTGCCCTCCACGTGCTGGCCCTTGGCTTCGGGGATCGGTAACAGCGAGTAGTTGATTCCATGGGTCGCGATAGGCCAGCCGTAGTTCTTGCCGGGCTCAGGGATGTTGATCTCGTCACCGCCCCGGGGCCCGTGCTCGTGAGTCCAGAGCTTGCCAGTCCAAGGGTTGAGCGCGGCACCCTGCTGGTTGCGATGGCCAAAGGACCAAATTTCGGGCCGCACATTGGCCTGACCGACGAAAGGGTTGTCCTTGGGAATTTCGCCATCCGGGAGGATACGTACGATCTTCCCTTGGAGTTTATCCAAGTCCTGAGCAGTGGCACGCTGGTTGTTCTCACCCAACGCGATAAAGAGATAGCCGTCACGGTCGAATACCAGGCGTGAGCCGAAGTGGATGCCTTCAGAGAGCTTCGGCTGCTGGCGGAAGATCACCGTGAAATGCTCCAACCGGGCGAGATCCTGGGACAGCTGCCCACGACCGACCGCGGTACCGGCCTTGCCGTCGGCGCCTTGCTCGGCATAGGAGAGGTATATCGTGCGGTCCTTGGTGAACTCGGGGGACAGCACCACATCAAGCAGTCCGCCTTGCCCCTGGGCCCAGACCACAGGCACACCGCTCAGTGGCGGACCGACCTTGCCCTCGGCACTGACCACGCGCAGGTTGCCGGAGCGCTCGGTCACCAGCATGCCCTGGCCGCCTGGCAAAAAGGCCAAGGCCCAGGGGTTGCGCAAACCTTCGGCAATCGTGCTGACCGTCAGTTGCCCCTCCTCGCTGGGCAAGCGCTGTTCAGGGGCCGCTTGGGCCAACAGGGGTATCAGGGCGAAGGTGGCCAGCCAGGTTCTACGGTTCATGCTCGGTTCCTTCCAGTGGGGCTCAGGGCGCGCGTTGGTTATCACGCGGCGGCCGAGTAGGTTCCAGGTTCGGGCTTTGCTGCTCGCGCCGCAGGTTATCGCCATTGCCTATGCCACGGTTGTCCAGCGTTGGAGGCCGGATGATCGGCTGAGTGGACGGCCCGCGGACCGGAGGTGTGGCCTGCATGCTGCCTTGGCGACTATTGGGGTTGGCGCGCTGGATCGGGCTGTTGTAGGGATTGTTGCGGTCGGCGGCAATGAGCAACGGTTCGGGGAACGGTGCGGCCGACAGTGGCAGACTCAGCGAAAGGCCGATAACCAGAGCGGATATCGTGGGATTCATGCTCCACCTCCTATACGCAACCGCGCGCTAAAGCGTTGGATAGCCTAAGACGCGACAGGTTCGCGGCAAAAGTGCGAATCCAGGGAGAGAGGTTTCCTGATGTTTCAGTATGAGCCCAGGGGATTGCCCCGCTGGGCTTTCGCGACACAAGAACCACTCATCGCTCAATGGCGCGAGCGGCCTTGATCGAGCTGCTCAAACCTTGGCGTCGACCTTGTGCCGAGCGGCATACAGGCAAAGCATCTCCATGGCCAGCGTGGCGCCAGCCAAGGCGGTGATGTCAGCGTGGTCATAAGCCGGCGCCACTTCCACCATGTCCATCCCCACCAAGTTGATGCCGCGCAGCCCGCCCAGGATCTCCAGCGCCTGCACCGTGCTCAGGCCGCCACAGACCGGCGTACCCGTGCCAGGTGCGAACGCAGGATCGAGGCAGTCGATGTCGAACGTGAGATACACCGGTCGATCTCCCACCCGCTGGCGGATCGCCGCGATCACAGCCTCGGTGCCCTGACGGTGCACCTGGCGCGCGTCGAGGATGGCAAAACCCTGGGTGTCGTCATTGGTGGTGCGCAAACCGATCTGCACGGAACAGGAGGGGTCTACCAGCCCCTCACGGGCTGCGTGCCAGAACATGGTGCCATGATCGATACGCTTGCCCTCCTCGTCCGGCCAGGTATCGCTGTGCGCGTCGAAGTGGATCAGCGCCAAAGCTCCGTGGCGCTCGGCATGGGCCTTGAGCAGCGGGTAACTGATGAAATGATCGCCCCCGAGGGTCAACATGGCGCACCCAGCGTCGAGGATCTGCCTGGCATGGGCCTCGATGCTGGCCGGGACCGACTCGGGTGTACCACTGTCGAAAGCGCAATCGCCATAGTCGATCACCGCCAGATGATCGAAGGGGTCGAACGTCCACGGCCAATGTCTGGCCCAGGCCTGCTGCACCGAGGCGGCGCGGATGGCCCGCGGCCCGAAGCGGGCGCCAGGACGGTTGCTGGTGGCGGTATCGAACGGCACACCGCTGACCACCACATCGACGCCGCGCAGGTCACGGCTATAGCGGCGCCGAGAAAAACTGGTAATGCCGGCGTAGGTGCTTTCCGCGGCAGTGCCGTAAAGGCTATCGCGGGTCATGGCCTGGTCATTGTTATGGGCGTGTTCCACGGTCAAGCTCCTGGTTGTCATTGTTCGTTACTGACGGCTGCGAAACGCAGTCCACATCCGATTGCGCTGGCGCAAGTCGGACAGCGCCATGCCGCGGTCGCCATACAAACGCTGGCGGACCTCGGCGGATGGGTAGATGTCCGGGTCGTTGCGCACGGCATCGTCCACCAGTGGCGTGGCAGCCCGGTTGGCATTGGCAAAGAACAGCGTGTTGGTCAGTTCGGCCACGGATTCAGGACGCAGCATGAAGGCGATGAAGGCGCGAGCAGCCTCCGGGTGCGGGGCGTCCTTGGGGATGACCAAATTATCCTGCCAGACCAACGTTCCCTCGCGCGGGATGCGGTAGATCACTTCGAAGGCCTTGCCGGCACGACGCGCCTGGTCAGCAGCCATCGCCGCATCGCCGTTGTAGGTCAACGCCAGGCATACGCTGCCGTTGGCCAGGTCATTGATCTGCCGGCCGTTGGCCACGTAGCTCACCGAGGGCTGCAACTGACGTAGCAAAGCCTGAGCGGCATCCAGATCGGCCTTGCTCTGGCTGTATGGGTCTTTGCCCAGGTAATTGAGGGTTACCCCGATCACTTCCTGAGGCGAGTCGGGCAAGGCGATGCCACAGCCTTTGAGGCGACTGGCGTATTCGGGTTTGAACAGCAGATCAAGGCTGTCCAGCGGTACGTCCCCCAGACGTTCTCGCACCGCCTCGACATTCACACCCAACCCCAGGGTGCCCCAGGTGTAGGGCACCGCATAGCGATTGCCGGGATCGGTCTCGGCCAGCTTGGCCAGCATATCCGGGTCGAGGTTGCTGTACCCGGGCATTTCCTGGGCCTGCAAGGGCTGCAACGCATTGGCCTTGAGGGCCCTGGCCAGAACCGTGGATGAAGGCACCACCACGTCATAGCCGCTACCGCCGGTGAGCAGTTTGGTCTCCAGTACTTCGGGCGTGTCGAAGGTGTCATAGCGCACCTTGTAACCGGTCTGCTGCTCGAATCGCTTGAGCGTCGACTCCGCGACATAGTCGGCCCAGCTGTAGAGGTTGACGACCTTCTCTTCGGCCTGGAGCGGCAAAGCCAGGACCAGGGACAGCAGACACAGCGATCGACGCATGGCGAACACCTCGGCAAATGAGTGGATGCCGTCAGCATGCCAGCCGGGTTACATTGAAAAAATCGCAAGTTTGCAAAGCTGACATTCACCAGGAGTGATGTAATGCTCGGACAACTGCACGACCCAGACCTGCACCTGCTGAGGCTGTTCGTCACTGTAGTCGAGGCCGGCGGCTTCAGTGCCGCCCAAGGCGTGCTGGGCCTGAGCCAGCCCAGCATCAGTCAGCAGATGGGGCGCCTCGAAACCCGCCTGGGATACCGCCTGTGCAGTCGTGGCAAGGGTGGATTTCGCCTGACCGAAAAAGGCGAGTTGCTGCTCAAGGCTACCCGGGAGTTGCTGGTCCAGATCGAGCAGTTCCGTCAGCAGGCCAATGGTGTAGGCGGACGGCTGCTGGGGTCTGTACGCATCGGCATGGCCGAGAACCAGGACGCCAGCGTCACGCTTCGTCTGGCCAATGCCATCGCACGCTTTCGCCAACGCGAGGAGTCGGTGCAACTGGAGTTGATCAGCGCGCCGCCGGCTGAGCTCGAGCGGCTGCTTCTCGAGCAGCGCCTGGACTACGCCATCAGCTACTTCTCCGGTAGCCAGGCTGCGTTCGATTACCAGCCGCTGTTCAACGAAACCCAACGGCTGTATTGCGGTCAGGGACACCCGTTGTTCGCAGTTATGCAGGTGTCGGCGGAGGAGTTGCTCGAAGCTGACCAGGTCCGCCACCCCTACCGCTTCCTCAAAGCGGGTGAGCCCTTCCAGAGCCGACGCAGCTCTGCCTTGGCCGAGCAGATCGACAGTGCCTTGACGTTCATCCTTTCGGGGCGCCACATCGGCTACCTGCCCCTCCATTGCGCCGCGCCCTGGGAGACGCGCGGGCTGCTACGGGCGTTGGATCCGGGCCTGGATTTCAGCGTGCTCTTTACCCTCGCCCGGCATCGTGCACAAGCACCGGGTGAGGCGCAGCAAGCCTTTGCCGAAGACCTGCGGGAGGCCTTCGCCTGAGTCTTTCGGAGGACTCTGTACAGAGGGTCTTTCAACGCCTGCACCCTTTTGCCACACTGCGGGCTTGACCGTTACGCCAAGGCCATTGCCATGACCACTCGCCGCCTCCGATTCTGGCTGATTGCCCTGTTGGCCTTCACCCTCAATGCCTGCGCCCTGTTCCAGGCGCGTGATCCATTGAACATCAGCGTCGTCGGGATCGAACCACTGCCGTCCGCGGAGCTTGAATTGCGCATGGCAGTGAAAATCCGTGTGCAAAATCCCAACGAGGCGCCTGTCGATTTCAACGGCATTGCGCTCAAGCTTGAGGTCAACGGCCAGCCCCTGGCTGCCGGGGTCAGCGATCAGAAGGGGCACATTGGCCGCTACGACGAAGCGGTCATCGTCGTGCCCATGAGCGTCACGGCCTTTGCGATGGTGCGCCAAGCCTATGGTTTGGGAAGGCTGGGCTCACTGCAAGGGTTGCCCTACGTGCTGCAGGGCAAGATGGCTGGCGGCCCCTTAGGGACCGTGCGCTTCACCGACAAGGGCAAGCTCGACCCGCCCACTGTCGGTAGCGCGACCTGGTGATCGCGCAGGCGGTGTGGCTCAGCGATTGCTGCTGGCCGCGGCCATCATCTTGTTGACTTCGCTGCGCACCATGTTGGCGAACTCAGGGGGCGACATGCCATCGAGTTCGGCGCGAACCCATTCCGCCCATTTGCTCTTGCGCCGTGGCTTCTCACCGATCAACCGCGCAGCCTCGCCCTTAGCCTTGCCGAGGTTGTTCTGCCAATGTTCGAACAGCCGGGCCTTCTCTGCCTCGATCTGTGCCCGTTCCTCGAAGCTTCTGTTGGCCAGATTGAAACTCATGGGATTACCTACCGCTTGAAAATGGCCGCTATCTTACACTGTAGCGGCGAGCAACCGTTACGCCGCGGCAACTTTCCGCACGGCGCGGCATCCATTGCTCAACCCCCTACGATCGAGGACACATTCATGGCCAGGAAAATCGCCGCGCACAGCGACAACGAACAAATCAAGGACCAGGTTTTCAGCGAACTGCAGGCCTTGATCGAAGAATCGGAGCGTCTGCTCCAAGACAGTGCTGCGCTGGTGGGGGACGAGGCCGATACGTTACGGGCACAGGTCGCCCTCAAGCTGCGCCAAGCACGCCAGGCCGCGGATACCCTGCGAGGCAAGGCACAGCCTGCGATAGAAGCTGCCGAGCACTATATGGGCGGACACCCATGGCAGACGGTGGCAATCTCTGCGGGTGTGGGGCTGGTGATCGGCCTTGTGTTGGGCCAGCGACGCTGACTCGCCCGATCACCGGACCGCTCAGGCCGCCATGGCCATTGGGATACCGCTGTGGAAGCGCAGTTCCTGATCTGGCGAACTGATCAGTTCCGCCTCGGCTTCACGCACCTGTTCTACGACCCGGGCGATGTCAGTGGCCTCGCCATATTGGTGGGCCAACTTGAGGTAGCCTTGGTAATGGCGCGCTTCGCTCTTGAGCAGGCCGTGATAGAAGGTCCCGAGTTCTTCGTCCAGGTGCGGTACCAACGCTGCGAAACGCTCGCAACTGCGGGCCTCGATGAAAGCACCGACCACCAGCGTATCGACCAGCTTGACAGGTTCGTGAGCCCGCACCAGGCGCCGCAGACCGGACGCATAACGCCCCGCCGACACCGGTCGCAACGGAACACCACGACGCTTCATCAGGCGCAGGACTTGCTCATGATGCACCAACTCCTCACGGGCCAGGCGCGACATCATGTTGATCAAGTCAAGATGGGTGTTGTACTTGGCGATCAGGCTCAGCGCGGTACTGGCGGCCTTGAACTCGCAGTTTTTGTGATCGATCAACAAGGTTTCCTGGTCGGCGAGCGCCGCTTCGATCCAAGCGTCGGGGGTAGGACAGCCCAGGAAGGCATCGATTTCAGGAATCAGGGACATAAGCTCACAACGACAGGCCAACGGCAGGATTGGCGATTATACCGGCGGTGGCGCTGATCGCCAGCGACTATGCTGATACATATCAAGCGGCACTGCGCGGGATGCTGACTATAGTCAGCCATTGGCCGCCACCTACCAAGGGAGTTAATGCCCATGCAAGCCGTCCGCAGCATACTCGTCGTCCTAGACCCCGAACACGCCCACAGTCGCGCCTTGACACGCGCCAAGCTCATCGCCGGGGTGACAGGCGCACGCATGCACTTGCTAATGTGTGACAAGCGCCAGGACCACAGTGCCCTACTCAGCCTGCTGAGCAGTCAGCTACACGATGACGGGTATGACAACATCACCCATGAACAGACCTGGCATGAAAGCCTGCATGAATCCATCATCGAGGTGCAGCAGGCCGAAGGTTGCGAACTGGTCATCAAGGAGCACCGGCCAGACAATCCACTGCGCAAGGCACTGCTGACCCCTAGCGATTGGAAACTTCTGCGGTATTGCCCCTGTGCAGTCCTAATGGTGAAGAACGAGCGGCCCTGGACGGGAGGCGCGATTCTTGCCGCAGTGGACGTAGGCAACAACGATGAAGACCACAGGCGTCTACATGCCAGCATCATCGACCATGGCTATGCGATTGCCGGCCTGGCCAAGGGTGACCTGCACGTCATCGCCGCCCACCCTTCTCCCATGCTTTCGGCGTCTGACCCGACTTACCAGCTCTCCGAAACCATCGAGCAGCGATATCGCGAAGCCTGCACGGCCTTTCAGGCCGAATTCGGTATTTCTGATGATCACTTGCACATTGCCGAAGGCCCGGCAGACGTTCTTATTCCTTACACCGAAAAACAGCTCGATGCGGTGGTGACCGTCATGGGTACTGTGGCCCGCACAGGCATTTCCGGTGCTTTGATTGGCAATACTTCGGAAGTGGTTCTCGACGCCTTGGAAGGGGACGTGTTGGTCCTCAAGAGTGAAGAGGCGACCGCACACCTGGCAGAGCTGGCGCGTGGCTGACGGAGCCAGGGCAGCGACGCGATTTGTATAGGCGTTTATTTCAGGGACCCAAAAGACAAAACCCCTACCTGCTCACGCAGATAGGGGTTTTGCGAAATGAATCTTGACGATGACCTACTCTCACATGGGGAAGCCCCACACTACCATCGGCGATGCATCGTTTCACT
>NZ_FMYX01000022.1 GCF_900102675.1 Pseudomonas guariconensis | reverse complement strand
ACGGCGCGTTGGCCTCGGTCACATCGCGAATGTAGTCCCACAGCAAGGTGATGCGCTTCAACTTGCGCAGGTCCTCCCGGCAGTACATCCAGAACGACAAAGAGGGAAAGGGTTAATCCAATAGATTCAAGGGGTTAGCCATCATGAGCGTCATCCTACAGAGCCACCCTGTTACAAGTGGCGTCACAACCCGCACGATTCCCTTGAGGCCAAATTGCCGGTTGGCCAGTCCTTACCACTACCGACGCCACGGCATCTACTACCTACGCCTTCGCGTGACTGGCAGCGTGAACAGGGCGGTGTCTATCTCTCTGAAGACCACTGATCGTAGGTGGGCAATGCAGGCATCTGGTTGTATTACGTCGTTACTTCAGGAGTTCCACCTGGGTCACCCGGATGCCTCGTGGAACGATTTGCGGGAGCATCTGCTGACGTTGGTGAGCAGTACGCTGATGTCTGCTGACGACGGCCACCCATTACGCCATTGGGGTGACATGTACCGGAACGTTGGCGCTATCCCTTCTGCGGTTTTGGCACCGCATAGCGAGGGGACGAGTGCGGCAACAGAGCCAGTATCTACCCCGCTGACCTTCGATGTTCTCTCTCGGCTTTACATGACTGATCGTGGTGGGGAGCAGAAACCAACGACCTTGAAGGAGACGAAGCTATGCCACAAGGTCATCGCCGAGCATCTGGATGGACTGGATCTGAGAAACCATTCCCGTGAAGACCTTGTGGCATTCCGAGGGCGCTTGTCGGAAGGTCGGATGCCTTCAACGGTGAACAAACTAATTGTGAAGCTTTCGGCTGTATTCGCATGGGCCGTCGAAAACGGGTACTTGAGCAGGACTTACGATAAGAAGCTGAAGCTAACAAAGGGCGTTGAATCGACCCGTAAGGCGTTCTCCCAACCGCAAGTGAGTAAGCTAATGGACTATGCGAATAGTCTTCCTGAAACCTCTTGGAAACGTTGGCTGCTCAGTCTCGGCATCATCACAGGTGGGCGGCTGAGGGAGATATGCCAGCTGACCACAAGCGATGTATTGACTATGGACTCGGGGGTCGTTGCGATCCACATAAATGAGAGAGGCGAGGGGAAGTCAATAAAGAACAAGCAGAGTGAGCGACTAGTGCCACTTACTGACGGTGCCTACGGCTTCGAGCTTGCGGCATTCTTGAGGTACGTCGATACGTGCCGTCGCAACGGAGCCATATCATTGGCATCGATTGATTACAGATCGTCTGGCGAGTGGGTCAATCAGCAAGCTATCCCTGCTGCTCTCGCTGACTCGTACAAACGTGGTTTTGTTTTCCACTCACTGCGCCACTCGCTGGCGTCCTTGATGCAAGCCAAAGGGGTTCCGACCACCCATGCTCAGGCTGTCCTGGGACATGCCTCAGGCACGATAACGTTTGACACTTATGGTTCTGGGGTTCCAGTTCAGACCATCGCACAGCTACTGAAAGAGCTGTTTAATACCGGGATCCGATGACTTGTAGGCAATTTGAGAAACGAGCGAAGTCGAGGAGGACCGGTTATTTGCCATTGCTATGCGGGTAGTATATCGGAGGTAGCTGGTAGAGCCGCCTCGATTTTTGTAACTACTTAATTTTAAAGTACTTTCTTCGACCAATACCGAAGTGTAACAGTGCCTAGGCACATCTGAGTGGTGCAGCGCTGAGCATCCTATCTCCCTCTGCTCGGGTGGCCCACGGCATTTCGGTGCTTAGCTCATTATATGTGGATTCGTCTCGTCGCGCGCTCCTTCTGAGTATTCATAATTCTATCTAGCGACACAGCGGGCGCTTTATGGCTTTCAACGATTGAGGGTAGCAGTGTATGATGGCATTTTAACCTCATTTTGTGTGCGCAGGGATTGTCATGCCAACGTCATTATCAAAATACCTCGGAATTCCCGGCAAGACGTTGGAGTCGCTTGGAGTCTTTGATCCGATTCTCGATTACGATACACGTCTTTTTATTGACCCTCTTTTGTTAAAACACTGCAAGGCACCAGAATTCGCGACCAGTTACGCAGATTTGCAGGCAAGATTTTTGGCAATTGGGAAGTTACTTCAAACAAGCAATAAGAAACATGACCCATTCTGGAATTCGGCTGCCTCTAAAATGAGCTGGCATGAAGTTCGCGGTTTATGCATCGGCTACTCTTCTGGTGGCACTGCCGGCAGTGGTATCGGGAAGGGGCTTCGGGATAGGATTCTCGATACTGCAAAATTGATAATCGATGCTGGCAAGAATGACCCGGAGCTTTTCGAGCTTGTAGGCTTGTTTGAAGGAAACTTTGGTCCTGATCGTATTAGTGATATGACAGCAAATGTAATTCAAGAAGATATCCTTAATTATTCGAGGAATATTTACAAGAAAATATTACCGAAAGGTTGGGATGGCGCCCTTGATAAGCGTACAGGGTTGCCGCGTAACCCCTTTACAAAAGAGCCAATACTGCTTGTGCCAAAGGAGTTGTTGCGAGATCTGCCTTCTGCGTTTGATTGGAATGGTTCGGATGAGGTCGGTGTCAGTAGTTCCGAAGTTAGAGAGGCTCTAAATGCTTTGGTGGGGAACAGCTGGCGCGCCCTTGCAAATATGAAAAAAGAAGACCTAAAAAAATTGGTCCTTAAATATCCGGATTTGATTGATGATCTCGTAGATCAATATACTTCAAAGGACGTCAAGCCTTATGATTTTGATGAGGACAAAAAAGGAGAGTACGCTTGGTATCGCCGCAGCGTAGAGGCCGTATCAGAGCACCCACTTGCTCTTTCACTTAGCACCCATCCCACGCTTGATGAGGTCTATGCTCTCGTCATGGTCATATGTGATAAGTTCAAGCAGCTTGTTGAGAATAATGGATTGAACACTCTGTTCTATGACAGTAAATCAAAGGTTAAAAATGAGACTGCTATCCAGTTGGCATTTTACGGTGTTGCTGAGGCTTATTGTGAGGCTAATAAAATTATGCTTGCGCGAGAATCAAACTCCGGTCGTGGGCCGGTCGATTTTAAGTTTGGTTCTAATAATGAAAATAGCGTGCTTGTAGAGATCAAGAAGTCGGATAACTCACATATAAAGAATGGTATAGTTCGTCAGCTTCCGGAGTATATGAAGTCGGAGAAGTCTCGAAAGGCAATTTACTTGATACTCGACCTTGGGATGACTCAAAAGCAAGTTGATAGTATGAATGAAATTCATTCGGCTATTGCTGGTTCAAATATATCGCTGTTGTATATAGATGGGCAGCTGAAGCCCAGTGCAAGTAAACTTAAAGAATAGCTGATGCAGCGGTGCCGCTTTCTCTTTGCTTGCAACTAGCGCGCACCCCTTTCAGGCGCTCTTGCAATATCTCCGCTGGTGACAGATCTAAAACATTCCCGCAGGAGCTTAATCGCTGAGGGTGTGGCATCAGCGTCAATATCGAAGGTCGGTAGGCGAGTATAACATTGTCCTGAATTTTGATTGAACCTCGCTCTGGCGATTCCGCTAGAGAACAGCCATGAAAAACCCAAGCCCGCAAACAAAAGACTTGGGTCATTTTCTGGTTAATTCCCTAGAACAAGTGGTCGGCCTAACAGAATGCCTGTGATCCTTTTCTGGATCGCGCTTAAGGATGTTTGCCAAAAAACTTCAAGTGGGAGTGCCTTAAGATACTACTGCGGTGCGGGTTGGCAATCCGCATGAGTGAATAAAATGCGACAATGATTGCGGAATTGCTGCTATCGAAGCGAAAGAGCGCACAACTTCTCCGCTCGGGTCAAAGCGTACTCCCGTCTTTTTTTGAAATATATTAGGTCTCTCCGATGTGCGATCATTCTTTAGTAGGTGTAACATTTTAATAAATAAGGCGAATATGAATTTCCCTCTCCATCCCATTAAGGGATCAATGTTAGAGAATGTTTCCTCTGCACTAGATGTGTCTTGGGATTCACCTTCGGGCCAGCCAATGAGCTGAAAAATATCGTTTTCCGTCTTAACGACTTCTGTCAGTGATAAGGAAATATACTCAGTTACTCGATCTTCAATATTTTTCAGCTTGAGGCCATTCTTTCTTGCATGGTAAATGGCAAGATTTACTGGTCGCATAATTCTAAAAAACGATTCCAATAACTCATCGAAAAGTTTGTCGGACTTTTCGAGTGCTTCAAAGTCGCCATCCGCCGTGCACTTGTATTCTGAGCCAAGCAGAGAAAGCAGGATGGACTTTGAAACTAAGTGGTTTTCGATAGAGTAGCCTTCAGTAACATAAATATCATCACCCCCATTATGTTCTTTAAGGTAGTCGAAGTCCCTGTCTACAAAGAATCGAATGCTCTGATCGAAAGGCTCTTGTTTCTGTAAGATTGACCTAAGCTCTAACACTTGATCTTTGCCTTTTGCAATCAGTGGTGCAAAGTCAGCGTGCCCAAGCGTGCGATGAAAAGCTGTTTCGTAGTAGGGCTGATCTTCAAGACCTTCAAAAACACAGATCAACCTATCAGGGTTCTTGCCTCGGACAGTGGCATACCGAATTAGAGCTACACTTGCCGTAGATCTTGCAGCTCGCATAGAGTTTAGAGACATAGTCACACCTTGTTATATGTCACAAAAAGTGGCTGAGCATAACTATCGAGCATATTCTCGAATACAAAAGGCGAGTGCGTGATGGCTATAAGCTGAGCGCAGCTTGGCGACTCAAGGATATCCGGCAAAAATAGTTGTTGCCACGTCATGGATAGCGACAGTTCCGGCTCGTCAATCAAAACTATAAACTGTCTGTCTTTTTGTAGGTGAAGTTTTGCGAAAACAGAAACGATTTGTTTTTCGCCTGACGATAAGTTCCCAAGGCTCAATGGGGTCGGGGAGTAAGGGGTTTTGATATCAATGCCGAGGTTGGTTTTGTCGAATATAAAGGACTTTTCCACCTGAGTATTCGTTTCTTGGGCAGACTTGTTCCAATAATTGTTTATAACTTTGACGAAGCCCTCAATGGACTGCTCGTCCTTTTGAGTTGATGTGTAAATTTCCAGCATTTGGAATAGGTAGGTGCGGAGATTATCGTATTCGGGATCATTGATTTTGCCATTGCCGATCAATTCCCAAATCTTGGCGCCAGATTTCGTATCCGCTTGGCCGATTCGCGCTAAAACCAAACGTAGCTGAGATAGCAAAATTTCGTTATTTTGCGGTATTGGATCGGGATGTTTGTTTACCGGCGATAATAAATCCTCTAACGACTGAACACTTAGGCGCGAGTAAGCCGAAAATGTTTCAGACCTAATTCTTTCCCTAATGAGTTCAAGCTGCGCTTCAACATCCCCCATCCCGAACCAGATGAGATTATCATCGTCGGGCTCGTCTTTGTTGGTTCCGAATAGATCGTCGGAAGCGAATGGGTTACGCTCATGGCGAGCGCGCTTCTTGAAACGACTATCTTCTACCTCAATCCGTCGGAAAGTAGGTAGGTAAAGAACTTCTATAGGTCCGAGGGCTCTTGTAATATAGGTGATGAAATTACTTAGCTGTTTGGAACCTTCCACAGAGGGCATTGCTTTTCTTATGAGCATGAGCGTATCGCTCACATCGTGCGGACCATGTCTATATATGGTTTGAAAAATAGCGCTGTCTCGCACGTAATCTGAATCGTACTCTATTGGAGCTTCGGCTGCGAATTGGTTGAACTCGCTTTCTGAAACTCCATATGAATAAATTTCAGAAAGGGCTGAAGATGACGAGGGCTTGACTTCGGAACGAAATACGTCTGTCCTATTTAGGTGAAATGGTTCATATCCAGAAAATTGTATTGTTAGTGAGTCAAATTTTATTGGGAAAAGCTTCGAGAATCGCTTGGATAGTATTGCGTATAACATGTTGAGTAATGTTGTCTTTCCCGTACCGTTTTCGGCGACAACTATACGAACACATGTGGGCGTTTCTAGTCGAAGGTTTTTGAATCCATTTAATCCGTTAACTTCGAAGAGTTCAATTAGTGGGGGCGAGTGTTCTATGGCGGAGAGCTTAGGCATGTGAAAACTTCCTGTAACCGATGCGTTATAGAGTCAGGTTATCTCAAATTTACACTATAGGCGAAAACTGTACTTTAAGCTAGGTTGTTCCCATTGGCTCGGGGCGGATTACTAATGGCGAGCTCATGGGGGCGTACATTGTGTAGGTGGCAGGCGCTCTTCAGGTTAATACCTGTTAACTAGCTATAGAAAGGAGGTGATTCAAAAAATGCTACGAAGTAAGGCTGAGCGTATGTAGAGTCCCTCAGCGCAACGCCCCCAGATGCGAGGACGATCAGCTGTCTAAATGAGCTTCGACTTCGGCAATAAGGACGGATGGCTGACACTTCAAGGCAGTGGCCAGCTTGAAGATGACGGTGATCGTCGGCTGGTTCACGCCTCGTTCGATGAGACTGACATAGTTCCGTTGGATATCGGCTTCGAGCGCCAATTGCTCCTGCGTAAGACCAGCAAGCTTGCGCCGCTCGCGTAAGACTTTACCGAATGCTACCCCTGCGTCCAAACCGTAACCCCTTCTGCTGGAGAGCGGACTGTCGGCTTTGGAGGGCGGTCAAGTCTTCACAATATATTGTGAAAAACTGGAAAGGTGTGGCACCATCGTGATCAGGGGGGGCAGTACGCTACCAGTCAGGTTGGGTGCCTCCCAGCTGCATTCGACGATGTGACGATTTGGATAAAAATTAATATGAAATTTGACGCTCAGCTGAAAGCGGTATCAAAGAAAGTCATGTTAGGTGCCGGGGTAGTACCGATTGCGTTGGGTTTGTACGTCAATCAAAGTAAGGGGGCTCAATCGGAATCTGAAGCGGTAGTAGCCCTTTGTGATGCATTGCGCTCCAACGCTTATAGTACGATGGAAATGCGTCAATTACCCACACCTAAACACGAACTGAAAAATATGGTAGATCGTCATATGGCTAACGTTAATAGTCGTCTGCGTCAATACATGCTGATTAACGACGCCTACTTAGTAGAGCTTGTCGATCAAAACCAAATAGATCTAGTGGCTCAAGAATTCGCAGAAGCCCAGTATCAGAAGTGTATGGATGCACAAGGGAACTAACTATTCTGGAGGGTTATTCATGTGCTTAAAAAGAAGGTTGGTATCAAGGAATAATATAGGATGCATGGATTAATATGAAGACTGTTAAGTGGGTCGTAATAATTCTACTAATTCCTGTGATCGTGATGGCGGGAGCTTTTGTCAGAAACAAAATGATTGGTCCCGTCGGTTGGGCTAGGGATGATGTTGAGAAGACCCTTCGCGCTAGGATGAAAGATCCAGACTCCATGGTTATCCGATCTTCATTTGTTGTGGAAAAGAAAATAGAAGGCCAAACGGAAATATCTATTTGTGGCTTTGTTGATGGAAAGAACAGTTTCGGTGGCTATGCTGGGAATATGCGCTTTGCTTCTAGAAGCGTCTCGAACGAACAGCTTGGTACATTCGACACTTATACAGTGGAGATTGAAAATCCTAGGGAGACTGCTCAGGCGCGAGAGGTGAATATGCTTTCTGGATTTGAGGTGGTTTATTGGAATAAGTTTTGTGTTGATGAACAGCATCCAGCATTAACTGTTAATAGAGAATAAACCCATCCCCCTTCTTAATTTCAGGTTTGGCTTTCAAGTCCACTGGGAATATTCCAGAGTCCGAAATTCCCAGCGGTCGAGCTGGACTGCTCAGCAGTACCTCATGAAAACGACGCGGGTACGCCAAGGTTCCATGAAATCCCTACATGGCTGATACCACATATGACAACGCCCAGCTAAAGCTCTCATTAAGCTCAATGCGGGGCGTTTGATTAAAATTGGTATCAGGGTATTAGCTATGCTGAACGGCGCCGTATCCCCTTGGCTTGAAGACTGAGCCTTAAAACATAAACTGGTGATAGGTGGCATCAACCTCGGCTTGAGTGATGCCGATGTACGCCATGGTGACGGCGGGACTACTATGATTCAATGTCTTGCAGATTAACTCAATGGACGTACCGGCACTATACATCAGCCAACCGCGTGTCTTGCGCATGGAGTGTGTGCCCAGTTGTAGGCTCATTTCGTCTCCTACGGCTTTGAAGGCATTCGCTACTGCCACGCGGCTTACAGGCTTGCCCTTTGCTCGGTTGCTATCAACTTCAAATAGATAGGTATGCTTGGGGTGTTCCGCTCTACGCCGTTCGATGATGGCCTTTGCTGGAGCGTTCAGGTCGATGTTACGGGTCTTACCTGTCTTACTCTCCTTGATGATCAGGCGACTACCTTGAACCTCCCCGAAGGTGATGCTCAGCAGGTCACTAATGCGAAGGGCAGTGTTCACGCCGAACCGCCAAATGTCTGCGTACAGAGTGTTCCCTTTTGCATTCCGGGTCAGTTTGCGGCTGATCATTTCAGCCTCAGCTTGCGTCTTCACCGCTTCGACAGTGTTCATTCTAGTTAACATTCCGTGTGATTACGCCTTGATTTGTTAATTAGAGCATGGGCTATGGTGGTTGGTCCAGTGTTTTCGCGGGTTAGCTAATTTACAGAATTATATTCTGTAAATTAGGGGTGGTCAGCTTGCGATCATCGCCAGCGCTTGACAGACACCCTTCCTCCTACTGATCCGGACCCGGTATAGCATCCGCGTCTTGAGCAGAGAGCTCCCCTGTTCGCATAGGTGGTGCTTTCCCTTCTTGTCTATATCTACTCATAAACTCATGAGAAAGCATCTGCAATCGCTTTGTAGGAGCTTTCAGGTCTACTTGCGTCTATGATTTGATCAGGAAATGACTAAAGCGTAGATAGATCAAAATTGATTGGCGAGAAAGGAGGTTGTGCTTGGCACGTAAGCAATCGGCACCAAGCAGAATCAAAGGTGTAGCCTAATCGCTCGTTTCTCCCTGCTTGAGATGTGGAGTATGAGCACATCGCCACCACCTGTTAATCGTGTATGTAACACACAAAAGTGAGCGTATTAACATGTGCAATGCACATAGACATACAACTGCACTACGTGCGAGTGCGATCACATACCTATACATGCCAGTGTCCGCAGTGAGCACGGAGTGCGAATGCTTTTCAGCAGGGCAGAGTAGCGAAGCCTGACCAGCTCTTGATCTTCTTCTGTGCTGT
Source organism: Pseudomonas guariconensis (assembly GCF_900102675.1). GTDB lineage: Bacteria > Pseudomonadota > Gammaproteobacteria > Pseudomonadales > Pseudomonadaceae > Aquipseudomonas > Aquipseudomonas guariconensis. The sequence goes on along the minus strand of NZ_FMYX01000022.1, from coordinate 4,261 downwards.
AGCACAGGAATGTCAGCCACTCTGTGTTTGTACACAGAACTTTCATGTGTTGGGGTTTCTGATGGGTTTCTCCCATCTGTCTTTCAACTACTCCCCGCACAGCTATTCAGGGTGACCACCCTGAATAAAGCCTATCCTGTGAGGAGCATCTCCACAGAGGGCATAGTTCTTATTAATCATGACCGAGCTGTCTGTCATGAACAAATAGGCTTGAGCTGTAAAGCATCCCTAGAAGGCTTCTTAGAGATAGTTTACAGGTGTCAAGTCCGTTTTTGCTATCAAGCTGCTAGAGCTTGGTTTTTCCATTTGCTGATAGTCGGCCTACTGATCTTAGTAAGAATGGCGATATTGCTGATACTAACACCCTGATTAACTAGTCTGAGCACTTCAGCCTTGGTGGATGGATCAATCTGACGACCGTCAACCGCCTTAGGAAGACAGTCAGACAATGACCAATCGACGACCGCATGGCCTAGGTAGGTGTTCAGCAAATAGTCCACCACGCGGCCATCTTGTACGTACAGATGTACATGGTCAGTATTGTCTATGCGGCGTACAGCGGTGCGTGTGACAGCCTGTAGACTGGGTTCCAGCAACCGGCTGGTCAGAAAAGCTGATTTGAAGTCCCTGCCATATTTGCTTAACAAATAGTCCAGCCCCTTTTGATCGGATGGACTTGGATTGCCACCAAATAACAAAATCACGTCAGTATGTTGATCGTAGTTATTCAGGCCGCGGCAATCTTTATCAACCCATTGGACACCAATTGCGCTTCGAAGGCATGCCCAGTTATTAGCCAGCAATAATGGCTTTGTCTTGTAATGTTTGGTCCTGGTGTGATCCAGTGCAGCTTGTAGAACCAAATCGATAGCTCGCTGCCCATTATGCATATGCAGCATTCTTTGCTTGCTAAATATCTCGCCCGCGGGTGTCAGTGGATATATAGTGACATGGCTCTTGTATTCAGTAGCTTCAGGCTGGAACCTAGAGGTCTTGAGTGTGAGTCCATGCACCTCAGCAAAAATCTCAAACTCTGTACCTTCAATGTTTGCGGCCAGTACGTGCGCCTCATCTGCTGATGACATGATGCTCCACCACTCGGTGTGCTCTTCAACAGCTCTAACGTGTCGATTTCCATTGGATTGAGGCTGGTCGATAAATACATCCACCTTGCTCAATAGCATTTGGAATATATGGGTTGCTGACTTGCTAAGAGTGGAGTGTGATTTGCCAATCATGTCGGCGTGATTGGTGGCTACTTGCTTCCTAACCAGTTTTTCCATTCCATGAGTGATCCACAGTTGGCCGTCTCTTTCATCCACGTAATCGAATACACGCTTCAGTTCGAGTGGGGGCAGTGAATAGTCGCGATAACCAACTACTGCCGGTAGCTCATCAACAACCAGCACCCAGCCTGTCAATAGTGATGGGGTGATCCGTCGAATCGACTCTTGAGTACAGATGACCAAATGGTCTTGTTTGCTAAATAGAGCCTGTTCCAACTTGGGAACAACAAGGTCACCCATTCGATGATCGATGGTTGTGAACGGTACTCCAAGGTTCTTGATGCGATCCGCAATGTCGTCTATGAGGACTAGTGTCGGTAATGCAATGATGGTGGGGTCTAGACGACCAGTAGCCTTGTATGCGTCGATGAGGGAATCGAGTAGCTTCTGTGTCTTGCCTGCTCCGGGCTGAGCAACGGCGGTATAGATGTAGCTGTGGTGCATTTGTCATTCTCCTTTTCAGTTCAGTTCATTGGCATTTCCTCTTGGGCGGTGCCGTTTCAGTGTGGTGGTGCAACTGTTCAAATCACAGGCACGACGAATCCCCCTGCGAGGCATCCCTTGGGTTCAGGGCTGGTCGCGTGGAGGGTTGGCGGGTCACAATTTAGGGGGCGGATTATACACGAAGATTTAGTTCAAGTCAATAACGAGTGAGTCTGTCAACTATTGTTTGATTTGCTCCCTTGGCCCCTCATAGAGAGCGGCTACAGCTGTTTACGGCATGCTGCCATGGGGGATTGGGTTAGTATAGCGCTAAGTCTTCTTTAATAGGCTCGCAGACGCTCACAGCCACATGTGGCGGCTACGAGCTTGCTCCCAGTGGGAGCGACGAACAGCAGGCTTAAGCTGTTTCACAGCAGACAGGAAAGCTTTGCTAACTCTCACCAATTGATTGACTGACACACTGTCATGCTCGACATGGAGCTTGTGGTATTTCTCAAAGATCACATCACACACCTGCACTAGGTGCCATTGGCTACCTTTGTAGCGATGCTTGATCACCAATTGCTCATCAGCAGTGACATTCTCATACCCGGTATGGATCGAATTCGATGGCCAATGTAAAGCGAGGAACTTCATTCCGCGCTTACCGATAGACTAAGCAAAGCTGGCTTCTGCTCAGGGAAGCCATCAGGCACTACAAGCTCACCAAAACACTCAGCAGCTTCGCGCTCTGCTTCTCGACGGCGTTTGTCAGCAGCTTCCTGAGCTTTACGTCGATCCCTTTCTTCTGCTGCTTCCAGTAACTGTCGTGTCAGCTGTGCTTTGTACTCATTACAAGATGCTTGCAAGTAAGCAACGTAGTCCTCTTTGACCTGAACTTTCAATGCCTCTTTTTCTTCGTCCTGTACCGATTGCGGTTTAATCATTGGTACAGCATGCGTAAGTTCGGCATGTGTAATCGGCCAGCGACGGTCAAGCGTGTAACCTTCTTGCACTTTCTCTGCGACCAACTTTAGCCAGTCATGCTCAAGTGGATGGGATACGATAACAGTTGATTCTCTGGTGTTCCCATATGCGTGCAGCCGCACACGAAGCCTGTGATTGAACTGGTCGTCAGACCATTGAGGAGGTGTGCCGGAAATAGTTGTTTTGCTTATCTTGTTACCCATTGATTTACTCCTTGGTTTTTTGGATGTGGTTCAGAATCAAAGCAAGTATATTGGCACGGTACGCTTCTGCTGCTTCTTCATTTGTCTTTACATCGTTGTCGTTCACTGTTTGCGTACGAACAGTCGACTTTCGTTTGGCGGTTGCATTTCGCAAGCCGCGTACGAATGTTTCTGCGTTGATAGTCATTGCTGTAACTCCATGGTGCTGTTTATGGTTTCTTGTTCGGGTTGGGCAGTGCATCGCAGATGTATTCGCCTAAGCGCTTACCAGTTGATAGGGCCGCTATAACAAGGTTGGTGTACTGGAGGACCGGCAAGCGAAGTTGCACCAGTAAGCCAGCTTTTTTGCTAGCTCTCGATAGCTTGCTTCGGCAAGACTGGGAGCAGGTTTTTCGATGAGAGCGGCTGGTAGGATTAATTGCAGAATTGCAGACGACACAATGCCGCCATTCAATATATGATTTCATTTTTGATACCTAGTTTTAGTTTGTGTTGGGCGTGAAGAAGCCCCTAATTAGCAAGCGATACTGTGGTGCAGATGCACCATCAGATCATTCGTTGGTAACTGGGGCTTTCACAGAAGGGGAGTTTATGGTGCGGGTGTAGCTGAACTGGGCTAGCTCAATGAGTGAAGTAAAATATCTACTGAGCCACTGTCTGCGCTGCGTAATCGCCTAGGATGGCAGTGTGGATAGTATCGAAATGAGTGTAAGAAGTTCAAATTGCTTATATATGAATTATAGCGAGAAAAGTTCATTTTGTCAATATCCGTGGCATGCATGACACAACTTTGTCAATGCTTTTTCATGCTCTTAGAGTTGATGCTCTCTACTTGCGGTTGAGTCGTGTGATAGTCGGAGTAGTTGTCAAGTTTGAGTGCCCTATCTCTATCTCCGTAATGGCTTCAAACATTGCTTTGAGTGGGCTGCGGCTGCCGTAGATGCTAAAAGTTACTGCTCCGTCCTCATATCCTGCGATCCTCTTGATCAGCGAGTCCTGTATCCCGGCTTCCACAGGTCATCAATCAGCGTGTAGCGGAAGCTGTGGAACGTCTTTCGTGAGTCCGCGATGCCCAGCTTCCCCGCACGTGACTTTGATTCTTCAAACGAGTTGTAGCGAGCCTAGGCCGAGCGGGAGCTGGCTCCGGAGGTGGTTCGCTGTTATGCCCACGGGCAGGCGTGTCACAACCCCTGTCACAAATCGTTGCTAGGGAGCCTTTAGCATCGGTAGGATGAGGCACCCTTACTCATTGTCGATTCACCCACCGGCGAACTTCATCTCCCGGCTGTTGCCCATCAGCAACGGCGCGTTGGCCTCGGTCACATCGCGAATGTAGTCCCACAGCAAGGTGATGCGCTTCAA
>NZ_FMYX01000010.1 GCF_900102675.1 Pseudomonas guariconensis | reverse complement strand
GTCGGGCAATACGGTCAGATTCATCTGAACGGAGACGGCACCTACACCTACACCCTGACCTCGGCGCCGAAGACCCCAGGTGGCGTCAACGATGGCCCGAATACCACGACCGAGACCTTCACCTACCAGGCGAAGGATCAGCAGGGCAATACCATCACCAGCCAGATCGTCATCAACATCGTCGACGACGTGCCCCAGGCCATCGCCGATGCGAAGTCGATCGTGCATGAAGGCGGGGTGGTCACCGGCAATGTGCTGTACAACGATGACCTGGGCGCGGACAAGGTGACCAATGGCAACGTCGTGGTTGGCGTGCGCGCTGGCAGCGACACTTCGACCGCCGCCCATGGTGAGGTTGGCACACAGATCATGGGCAACTATGGCTACCTGATCCTCAAGGCCGACGGCAGCGCCAGCTACCACGCCAACCCCAACAGCGTGGGCAGCGATGGCGCGACCGACACCTTCGTCTACACCATCCGCGACGCCGACGGCGATGAAAGCACCACCACCGTCAGCATCAAGGTACAGGACAGCCAGCCCTGGATCGGTGAACCGCAGGTGACGAACGCGCCTCCTGTGGCTGGGGCCGACCATCTCATCACCAATATCGCCGGCACTGGGATGACGGTGCCGGCCGAGGCCCTGCTGGCCAATGACAACGACCCTGATTACGACAAGCTCTCGGTGTCCTCGACCTACTTCGACACTCGGTTTTCCCCCAACGGCGCAGGTTTTGGCGTGGGAAGCGACACGCCTGTGGCCGACTTCACTGGTACCGGCAGCAACTTGTCCAACCGGGTGCGTGACCTTGCGCGCAGCGAGTTCCGTGGGCCGGCCGACAGCATGGCGGCCGCGCTGATCGTGAGCGGCTTCCTGGCCTCGCCCAACGGCAACTTCGCCAACGCCCAGGATGTTTTGACGGTCACGCTCAAGAAAGGTGAGACCCTGAACCTGCACCATGACGTGTCGGCAAGTCAGGTCGCCATGGCATGGAAGGACGAAAGCGGTAGCTACCAGGCCATCGACAATGACAAAGGTTTCACTGCCAGCCACGACGGGACGTACTCCATCCACATGATCAACTTGTCCAGCGGCAATGGCAGCCACGGCAATGTGAACTACCTACTGACGATGTCGATCGATTACAGCAATGCCGAGCAGGATGCCTACAACGGCACTTACACGGTGAGCGATGGCCACGGCGGCAGCGCGACGGGCAATGCCGACATCACCTACCAGGGCGGCAGTGTGCTCACCGGCACTGCCGACAACGACACCCTGGTTGCCGGCGCGGGGAACGATACCCTGCACGGTGCTGCTGGCAACGATGTGCTGGTCGGTGGCGGTGGTGATGACAAGCTCTACGGCGGGGAAGGCAATGACCTGCTGATCGGCGGCCCGGGCAATGATCTGCTCGATGGCGGTGCAGGTACCGATACCGCCAGCTACGCCTCGGCCCCCGGCGCGGTGACGGTCAACCTGAACCTCACGGGGGCGCAGGATACCGGGGGCGCTGGTATCGACACCCTCAATGGCATCGATAACTTGATCGGCTCCGACTACAACGACCTCCTGATCGGCAATAGCGGCAACAACGTCCTCATCGGCGGGGTGGGCAATGACCGGCTCACCGGGGGGGGCGGTAACGATACGTTTGTGTGGCAGAAGGGGGATGTGGGGCACGACACCGTCACTGACTTCATCCCCGGCAGTGATCGCCTCGACCTGTCGCAGCTGCTTCAGGGAGAGCATGCCACGTCCGCCTCGCTGGACGACTACCTGCACTTCAAGGTCACCGGTACCGGAACCAATGTGGTCTCGACCATCGAAGTCAGCAGTGTGGCGGGCGCGGCGCCCACCCAGACCATCGAGCTGGCCGGGGTCGACTTGGCTCAGCATTATGGTGTCACGGCCGGCGCGGGTGGGGTGATCGCCTCGGGGCAGGACACTGCAACTATCATCAATGGGATGCTCAATGACCACTCATTGAAAGTGGATACTGTCTGAATGTTACGGGCGGCGTGAGACCCGCGCCTGCAGGCGCGGGCTCGCCTCTCGATCCAGGCACAAATGCGACGCCAGGGCATACGCCCTGGTCGTACCTGCAGCACCGGGCCTGCGTCAGCTCCCTAGACTGTGATCGAGCCCACCTCGGAATCAGTCCACATGTCCCTACGCGAATCCCATGCCCCCAGCCAGGTCCAGTGGCAGCCCATGCTCTTGGGCGGTCAGCGCCTGGAAGGCGTCAGCTGGAAAATCCTGGCCGACACCGGCCCCTGGCAGGCCTACTGGATGAAAATGGCGCCCGGCAGCCGCTCAGTGCCGCACCGGCACGCAGCCACCGAGTTGCTGCAGGTGCTGGAGGGCGAAGTCATGGATGTCGATGGTCAGGTGTTTCGCGCGGGCGACAGCTTGGTCTACGCCGCAGGCTCCGAGCATTGGTTGCGTTCGCCCAGGGGGTGTCTGTTGCTGGTGGTGGAGTCCGAACCGTCGTCGCTCAGCGATTGAGCGTCAACCGGGGCGGCGCAGGGTCTTTTGCTTGAGAATGTACAGGCTGACCAACACGGCGCTGGTGAGCATGAAGGCCCGTGCCCAGAACAGGGGCACCAGGTAGCAGGAAAGGCCGATGCTCGCCCACATGAGGCCGATGGCGTAGACCTTGCCTTTGAGCGGGATGCCTTCGCCACTGAGGTAATCGCGGATCCACGGACCCAGTTTGGGGTGGTTGATCAACCAGTGGTGAAAGCGTGGCGAGCTGCGCGCGAAGCACGCCGCAGCCAGCAGCAGGAAAGGGGTGGTAGGCAGCACCGGCAGGAAGATCCCCACCACCCCCAGCGCAACGCTGAGCCAGCCGATGGCCAGCAACAGGTAGCGCATGGCCACCTTAGTGGTGGCGCGGCTTGAGCAGGGCAGGTTTCTCGTCAGGGGCGTGCAGCAGCAGGAACAGCGCGGTGAGCGCCTCGGGGATCTGCACGATCATGTCATCCTGCAGGCTGGCATTGCGGGCGATGTCCTCGAACTCCGGTTGCTCGTCGAACAGGCCCGAACCGACCATGATCGGCAGCAGCATTTCGCTGACTTCTTCCTCGGCGTTCTCGAACCAGGCTTCCTCGCGCAGGAAGACGCCTTCCATGAAACCGATGCACCAGCCGCGCAGGTCGGAGTCGTCCGGCTCGTCGGTCAAGTCCAGGTCGCATGGCAGCTCGAACTCGTCGTCGCTGGCCAGTTGGCGGCCGATGTGGGCCTTGAGGGCCACCAGGGTCGCCTCGATCTCGGTGCGCTGGGCATCGCTCGCGTAGTGGGGCTCTTCAGCGAACAGGGCGTCGATCCATTCGCGCTCGGGAACTTCCTCGGAGCAGATCGACAGCGCGGTCAGGTAGCCATGGGCGGCGACGTAGTCCAGCGCTTCTTCGTGCAGCTCGTCGGCGTCGAGGAAGGCTTGCAGGCGGGTCAGTTGCTCGGCGAAGGACATTACAGGGCTACCTTGGGGAATAAACGATAACGAATTCTAGCACCTTGCGGCGGCTGGGGGCCAAGGGAACGTCTGTCGTGGGGAAGCAGTCAAGGCATCCTGCGCGAGCGGGCACTGGGGTATACTTCGCGATTTTTCACCCAGGGTGCCGTTTCCCCGGCATTCCGGCAAAAGCCGCTTACGCATTGGCAAGTGTGTCTGGCGGATTTTTCGTCCAGCCTGTGTCCAGGATGGTACGGCGATTTTGGAGTTTCCAATGCTCGAACAGGCTCAGCGCGTCCTCAAGGACATCTTCGGCTACGACAGTTTCCGGGGGCGCCAGGCAGCGATCATCGAATGCGTGGCCAGTGGCGGCGATGCCCTGGTGCTGATGCCCACCGGCGGCGGCAAGTCCTTGTGTTTCCAAGTGCCGGCCTTGCTGCGTCCGGGCCTTGCTGTCGTGGTTTCACCGCTGATCGCGCTCATGGACGACCAGGTCGCCACCCTCGACGAACTGGGGGTGGCGGCCGCTGCGCTGAATTCGACCTTGAGTGCCGAGCAGCAACGCGAGCTGGCCGGGCGCCTGCGTCGTGGCGAGGTGAAGATGCTGTATCTGGCCCCCGAGCGCCTGGTGCAGCCACGCATGCTGGAGTTTCTGCGGACCCTGGATATCGCGCTGTTTGCCATCGATGAAGCTCACTGTGTCTCGCAGTGGGGCCATGATTTTCGCCCGGAATACCTGCAACTGGGCCAACTGGCCGAGCTGTTCCCCCAGGTACCCCGGATCGCCCTGACTGCAACGGCCGACATGCGTACCCGCGAGGAGATTGTCCAGCGCCTGCATCTGCAGGGCGCAGAGCGATTCCTGTCGAGTTTCGACCGGCCCAACATCTTCTACCGCATCGTGCCCAAGGAAGCGCCGCGCAAGCAGCTGATGGCGTTTCTCGCAGAGCGCCGTGGCAATGCCGGCATCGTCTATTGCCTGTCGCGCAAGAAAGTCGACGAGACAGCCGCCTTCCTCTGCGAGCAGGGCTTCCCAGCCCTGCCTTATCACGCCGGCCTGGCCGCCGAGACCCGTGCGGCCAACCAGCATCGCTTCCTCAACGAGGAAGGCTTGATCATGGTCGCCACCATTGCCTTCGGCATGGGCATCGACAAGCCTAACGTACGCTTCGTCGCCCACCTCGATCTGCCCAAATCGATGGAAGCCTATTACCAGGAAACCGGCCGTGCCGGCCGTGATGGCCTGCCGTCTGACGCCTGGATGGCCTACGGCCTTCAGGACATGGTGATGCTCAAGCAGATGCTGCAGAACTCCGAAGGCGACGAGCGCCACAAGCGCATCGAGCAGCACAAGCTCGACGCCATGCTGGCGCTGTGTGAAGAAACCCGCTGTCGCCGCCAGACACTGCTGGCGTACTTCGACGAAGTGCTCGAACAGCCCTGCGGTCATTGCGACAATTGCGTAGACCAGGTCCAGACCTGGGATGCCACCGAGCCTGCGCGCCAGGCCCTGTCGGCGGTATACCGCACTGGTCAGCGCTACGGGGTGGGCCATCTGGTCGATGTGCTGGTGGGCAAGGATACCGAGAAGGTGCGTAGTTTCGGTCATGAAAAGCTGTCGGTGTTCGGCGTCGGCAAGGCCCTGAGCGAACACGAATGGCGTTCGCTGTTCCGCCAGCTGGTGGCACGTGCCTTGGTGGACATCGACCTGGAAGGCTACGGTGGGCTGCGTCTGACGGACAGTTGCCGGCCCTTGTTGCGCGGCGAAGTCACCTTGCAGTTGCGCCGCGACCTCAAACCACAGGCCGTGGCCAAATCCTCCGGTGGCGGCAGCCCTGCCAGCCAGCTGGTGCGTGCCGAGGAGCGCGAGCTCTGGGAGGCGCTGCGAGCCCTGCGGCGCAAGCTGGCCGAGGAGCACAGCGTGCCGCCTTATGTCATCTTCCCCGACTCGACCCTGCTGGAGATGCTGCGCAGTCAACCTACCAGCCTCAGCGACATGGCCCAGGTCAGTGGCGTCGGTGCGCGCAAGTTGGAGCGTTACGGCGAAGCGTTCCTCGAGGTACTCAATGGCGGTACGGGGGATCAGGCGCCGAAGGTGGTGCTCGACCTTCGCCACGAGCTGGTCAGCCTGGCCCGTGCCGGCATGACGCCGGCGCAGATCGCCGGCCAGCTCAATTGCAGTGAGAAGAATGTCTACAGCCTGCTGGCCGAGGCCCTTGGTCGCCAGGAGTTGAGCCTTGAGCAGGCTCTGGATCTGCCCGAAGACCTGCTGATGGAAGTGCAGGATGCCTTCCTTGACGGCGAAGGCGAACTGCCTCCGGTATCGGCAGTGTCACCATTGTTCGGCCAGCGCGTACCTGAAGGCGTGCTGCATTGTGTGCGTGCGGCATTGGCCGCGGAGTTCGAGCTGTGACTGACCCTCGTCACGCTTTTTGACGATTATCGGACATTCCCGCGCGCTGCAGCCTTGCCTGTTGGCGTCGGGCATGATTAGCTGGCTAATAATTAGTTCTGTTCATAGAGTCGCTTATGCCCCTGACCGATAACCAACACCGCTTCGGCATGCAGCTGGCCCAGATGTCCCGTGGCTGGCGCGCCGAACTGGACCGCCGCCTTGCCGGGCTCAACCTGTCCCAGGCACGCTGGTTGGTGCTGTTGCACCTGGCCCGCTTCGAAGAGTCCCCGACCCAGCGCGAGCTGGCCCAGAGCGTCGGGGTCGAGGGGCCGACGCTGGCGCGGTTGCTCGACAGCCTGGAGAGCCAAGGCCTGGTGCGCCGTCAGGCGGTGATGGAAGACCGTCGGGCGAAGAAAATCCTGCTGTGCCCACCGGCCAAGCCGCTGATCGACCAGATCGAGACCATCGCCAACGCCCTGCGTCAGGAGTTGTTCACAGGGGTCGACGAGGCTGATCTGGAAGTCTGCATGCGGGTGCATGCGAAGATTCTCGCCAACCTCGAAAAATCCTGAATCCATGCCACGTGGGGCCGCACGGCGGCTCCACTGGTTTAGAAGGTATGACCCAGGTTCAGGTACACCGCCTTCTGATGTTCATCGTTGGCTCCATAGCTGATGTTCAACGGCCCCAACGGTGTCTCCAGGCCCAGGAAGATGCTCGCTGCGTTGATGTACCCGCTGTCGAACTCGTTGTCGTTGTTCCAGGCCCGGCCACGCTCGAGCGAGCCCCCCAAATACAATGGGAAGTCCAGCGGTAGGTAGGCGCGGGGCGTCAGGCGGCGGTAGTAGACCATGCGCATCAGGCTGATGTTCTGCCCCGACACCGAGTCCTGGCGAAAGCCCGACAACTGCCTGGCCCCACCGAACACGAAGCTTGAGGTCACCACCTGGGCGTCATCCAGGGTGCGCCCATAGCGCCCGCCCAGCACCAGGCTGTTCGGCCCGCTGCTGAAGGCCTTGTCCAGCTTGAACTCCCACTGGCGGTACTGCTCGTCCGAATCCAGCGACTTGTCGTATTGGCGCACGGCCAGCCCGATGTCTTCGCCGCTGTGGGGGAAGTACACGTTGTCAAACGTGTCGAAGGAGTACTTCAGCTCGTAGAAACCTTCGTTGAAGCTGACCGAAGGCAGGTCCTGGTCCCCGATGCGTACCTCGGCCTCGCCCCAGGCCTTGCCCACCCCCACGCGTACTTCGCCATAGGTACCGATCTGTCGACCGAGGTTGAGGCCGAAGCCGTAGCGCTCAAGGCGGTATTCGGCGATCGGGTCGTTGTCCAGGGTCGCCTCGATGTTCTGCGAGCCGAAGTCCAGATAGGGCGCGATGAAATAGCGCGAGCCCACATCCAGGGGTTGGTAGAACTCGCTGTAGAGCTCCTGCTGGTCGCCGATCTGGGCACGGGTCAGCCACTCGGCGCCTAGCCGGTTGATACCGTTGACCCGGTAGCTGGCGCCGAGGTTGAAGGCGCTGTCGCCGCGCATGTCGTCCGAAAGATTCAGGCCCAGGCGCAGGTAATCGGTGCCGCCACGCCTGCCGCGGGCATTGATCACCAGAGTGTTGTCATCGCCTTTGTGCACCACGCGGTACTGCACCCGGTCGAAGTAGTCCAAGCCGTACAGAGTGCCCATGTCTGTCTGCAGACGATCCAGCTCCAAGGGCTCGCCCAAGGGTTGGCGGATGTAGTAACGGATCACATCGTCGCTGACCTTCGAATCGTTCTCCACCCTGATCGCGGTGATGATCGGCCGGCGCTGGCGTGGCGAGCGAGCCACGGCCAGCCCGGTATCGCCCTCGGCGCGGCGCAGGCTGGCCAGGCGGTTGTCCAAGGCCCGGGCGGCGCGATAGCCGGCATCGATCATGTCTTGGGCGCGGCCGAAATCGGTCACGCCGAAGGCGGCGAGCGAGGGCTGGATGAGGACATCGTCCTGGTGCAGGCTGGCCAATTGCTCCTCGGAGTTGCGTCGGGTCATCAAGGTGATCGACTGGTTGAGCACGTCGACCACCGTGGCCAGTTGCTTGCGGTCACGCAAGGGGGTGCCGATGTCGACCACGATGGCCAGGTCCACCCCCATGTCCCGCGCCACATCGACGGGAATGTTGTCGACCATGCCACCATCCACCAACAGGCGGCCGTCGAGTTCGACCGGGGCGAACACCGCCGGGATCGACATGCTGGCGCGGATCACCTGGGGCAGGTGGCCGCGGCTGAACACCACCTTTTCGCCACTGGCGATGTCGGTGGCTACGGCGCGAAAAGGGATCGGCAGCTTGTCGAAATCACGGGTGTCGGCGGTGTGGGCCAGCTTGCTTTCCAGCAGCAGGGAGAGGTTCTGGCCCTGGATCACGCCCAGGGGCAGGCCAAGACTGCCATCGTCGCGAAAGCTGAGCTTCTGCTTGACCAGGAAATCGCGGTCGTCCTGCTTGCGCCGGAACGGTACGTCCTTGCGTGGCGGTGCATCGGACAGCGCCTGCTGCCAGTCGAGGGTGGTGGCGAGTTTCTCGAGCTCCTCGACGCTGTAGCCGGAGGCATACAGCCCGCCGATCACCGCCCCCATGCTGGTGCCGGCGATAGCGTCGATGCGTACACCTTGCTCCTCCAAAGCCTTGAGCACGCCGATATGGGCAATGCCCCGGGCCGCGCCACCTGACAACACCAGGCCGACCTTGGGCCGGGCGACTTCAGCGGCCAGGGTAGTGAAACTGGTGACTATCAGCAAAAGGCAGAACAGCAGGCGGCGCATCGTGAGTCTCAAAACCGTGGTCAAAGACCGCTAGTATAAGCGGCTCATCCCGAAGGAGACGCGTTGCCATGACGCAGCCCAAGCCTGAAATCGTCATCACTTATTGCACCCAATGCCAATGGCTGCTGCGTGCGGCCTGGCTGGCTCAGGAGTTGCTCAGCACCTTTGCCGACGACCTGGGCCGCGTGGCCCTGGAGCCGGGTACCGGTGGCGTGTTCCGCATAACCTGCGATGGCATCCAGCTCTGGGAGCGCAAGGCCGATGGTGGCTTCCCCGAGGCCAAGGTGCTCAAGCAGCGACTGCGCGACCAGATCGACCCGCAGCGCGACCTGGGCCATAACGATCGCTGATCAGGCGCTTTCGGCCAGTGAGCGCTGCCTGGGCGGTTGCTCGGCGGCCATGCGACTGGAGAGCACGATGGCGAAGATGATCAGCACACCGCCCACCAACATGCGCACGGTCGGCGTTTCGGCGAACACCACCCAGGCGACGGCGATGCCATAGACCGGCTCCATGCCGAACACCACGGCGGCGGTGCGCGCCTTGATCACTGCCAGGCTGGCGACGAACAGGCTGTGGGCGACGCCTGTGCAGAAGATGCCGAGCAGGGCGATCCACAGCCAGTCCATGGTCGCTACCTGGTTCAGGCCTGGGCCGGCGAAGGGCAGCAGGCACAGGCCGACCACCAGGTTCTGCCACAGCGCCGCCTGTACCGCCGGCAGCCGTCCGGAACCGGCGCGATTGGTCAGCGACAGCAGCGAGAACAGCAATCCCGAGAGCAACGCCCACAGCAGCCCGCCTGTCGCTTCGCTTTGCAGGTCGAAGGCAGGGGTGACCAGGACCAAGCCGATGCTTACCAGCACCACCAGCACGGCCTCGTTGCGGCGTATACGCTCGCGGAACAACACGCCTTCGAGAATCACTGTGAAGGCGGGGAAACTGGCGAAGCCGAGGGTGGCGATGGCCACGCCGCCGACCTTGACGGCAATGAAGAAACTGACCCAATGCCCGGCCAGCAGCACGCCGCCGAGCAGCAGCCGGCGCGCATCCTGGGCGCTGAGGCGTTGCCAACCGGGGCCGGCGAGGCTGGCGAACAGTGCCAGAGCGAGCACGGCGAAGGCGGCGCGTCCGAAGACGATGATCGTGGGGCTGGCACTGGTCGCCAGCTTGCCGAAGACGCCGGTAAGGCCGAAGAAAAGGGCGCCGATGTGCAGGGCGCCAAGGGCGGTGCGGTGGTTCATGGTAGTCCTTGTGATGACAGTGGCCCAGGCGCGGTCGAGCGGGTGTATCCGGCGATGGGTCAGGCGGCCGGCGAACAACCCGCTGGCTCGATATTCCAGGGCCAGTCTACGAGGGCTGTCGCGTACTGTCTGTCGAGATCCTCGCGTCAGTTGTCGCCAGGCTCGCGGCGCAAGGCCATGGGCGAGCGGCCGAAGTCGCGCAGCATGGCGGCAGAAAACGCACTCTGGGAACTGTAACCGACCTGCGCGGCAATTTCGCCGATCGGCAGGCAGGTCTGCTGCAGCAAACGTCGCGCCTTGAGCAATCGCCGCTGGCGGATGTAGTCCATCGGCGTCATCGCGCATTCGCTGGCGAAGCGCGCATGCAGGCGGGCGCTGGACAAACCGGCCAGGCGTGCCAGGTCGGCCACCTGCAGCGGGTGGGCCGCGTGCTGCTCGATGTGCGCATCGAATGCCGCGTAGGGCAGGCGCCGCTGGACGCTCGCCGGCAGGGTGTGCGCGTTGAGGCTGGCCAGCAGCAGGACTGCGCCCTGCTGGGCGATCAAGGGGTCATCCACCGGGCTGCTGGCGAGCCAGTCGACCAACTGTTGCTGCCGGCTGTCCAGGCTCAGAGGGCCTGGACGATCCAGCAGGCGGCGGCTGGCATCGGCGTGGCGGCCCAATTGCTCGTACAACCAGTGTTCATCAGGAACATCCAGCACCAGGCAGTCGCTGCCGGATGGACTGCCGCAGGTGTGATGTGCGCCGGCTGGCACCACCATCAGGCCCTGGCGCTGGACTAAAGCGCCATGGCCCTGCACCTCGAAATCCAGGCGGCCGCCCAGGCCAAACACCAGTTGTGAATGGTCGTGACTGTGGGCAATCAGGTCGTGGCGGTAGTGGCGCAGGGAGAGGATCGGGCCGGCGGTCATGGGAGCTTCCTCGCGGGGCAGGGCGCTAGGCTCTGTGCGAAATGTATCCGCACTCGCCCACACTGCGTTGAAACGGGGTTTGGAATGCTCGTATACGCTAATACGCTGCGCTTGCCCGCTCCGTTTCGTGAACACATTGCATTCGAGCCCTAGTGTACACACCGGGCTGTTGCCCGGGGAATCCGTCACGCCGCTGCCACCAACCTGTCATCCGCAACTGCCAGTCTCCAGCAAACAGCGCAGGAGCCTGCCCATGACCCATGCCGAACTCGCCCGCCCGTCGCGCAAGCAACGCGTGCGCACCTTGTGGATTTCCGATGTGCACTTAGGTACCCGCGATTGCCAGGCCGAACACTTGTCGCAGTTTCTCAAGGGGTACCAGGCCGACCGCATCTACCTGGTCGGGGACATTATCGATGGCTGGAAGCTGCGCGGTGGCATCTACTGGCCCCAGGCCCATACCAATGTCATCCGTCGGTTGCTCACCCTGAGCAAACGCGGCACCGAGGTCATCTATGTCACTGGCAACCACGACGAATTCCTGCGGCGCTACTCCAAGTTGATCCTGGGTAACATCCAATTGGTGGACGAGGCCGAACACTTGACCGCCGATGGCCGGCGCCTGCTGGTGATCCATGGCGACCAGTTCGATGTGATTACTCGCTACCATCGCTGGCTGGCGTTCCTGGGTGATCGGGCCTATGAATTCACCTTGGTGCTCAACCGTTGGCTCAACCAGTGGCGGGCCCGCTATGGCTACGGCTACTGGTCGCTGTCGGCGTACCTCAAGCACAAGGTCAAGGGGGCGGTGAACTTCATCAGTGACTTCGAAGATGCCATCGCCCACGAATGCACCCGGCGGGGCTTGCACGGCGTTGTCTGCGGTCATATCCATCACGCCGAGATTCGCCAGGTAGGAGAGGTGCAATACCTCAATTGCGGCGACTGGGTGGAGTCATGCACGGCGCTGATCGAGCACTGGGATGGGCAGATCGAACTCTATCGCCTGGCCGATGCCCAGGCCCGCGAGGCCGAGCGCTTGGCCGCGCTACGTGAGACGGCCTAGCTGCCTTAGAGGCTGATCTTGCCGCGCAGGATATCGCGGAACATGGCGAAGTCGCCCAGCAGGCTGTACAGCGGATGGCTGAAAGTGGCCGGGCGATTCTTCTCGAAAAAGAAATGACCGATCCAGGCAAAGCCATACCCGGCAAAGGGTACGACCAGCAGTAGTTGCCAGCGCCCGCTGGCGAAGGTGTAGGCGAGCAGGGCGATGACCAGGCTGGTGCCGACGAAGTGCAGGCGGCGGCAAGTGGGGTTGCTGTGTTCGCCCAGGTAATAGGGGTAGAACTCGGCAAAACTTCGAAAATGTGCGGTAGGGGTCATGGCAGTACTCCCGTCAGGTTCGCGTTGTGAACAGATACACGGCGCGGAGCCTGAATCGAGTCTAGAGTGATTGTCGGAGCCGGCCAGTGACCAAAGGCGCCAATTGAGTATCTTTTCGATTCGCCGCATGAAGCGGTCAGCACAAGAAGCCTGCCATGAGCGAGAGAACCACGTCAGCCAGCTGGGCATCAGGGATTGTCAAAGCGCTCGAGCTGGAAGGGCTCGATTGCCAGGCCATGTTCAAGCAGCTCGGGCTGGATTTTGCGGCCCTGGACGATCCTGACGCGCGCTTTCCCCAGGACGCCATGACCCGCCTGTGGCAGCTGGCGGTGGAGCTTTCGGGCAATGAGGCGATTGGCCTGAACATGGCCCGGGTGGTGCGTCCGGCATCGTTCCATGTGGTGGGTTATGCGCTGATGTCCAGCCGCACCCTGGCCGAGGGATTCGAACGCCTGGTGCGTTATCAGAGAATCATCGCCGAGAGCGCCGATCTGAGCTTTCGCCTGGAGCCGGAGGGTTACGCGCTGGTGCTGACCGTGCATGGCGACCACCTGCCTCCCACCCGCCATAGCGCCGAGGCGTCGCTGGCTTGCGCGTTGTCCTTGTGCACCTGGCTCAGTGGGCGTGCCATCCAGCCGCGCCGGGTGTTGATCCAAGGGCCACAGCCGAAGAACGTCGAGCCCTACAAGACGGCGTTCCATGCCCCTTTGGTGTTCGGTGCGCCCCATGATGCGCTGGTGTTCGAGCGGGCGGACA
The DNA here is from genome assembly GCF_900102675.1 of Pseudomonas guariconensis. Classification (GTDB taxonomy): domain Bacteria; phylum Pseudomonadota; class Gammaproteobacteria; order Pseudomonadales; family Pseudomonadaceae; genus Aquipseudomonas; species Aquipseudomonas guariconensis. Next base: position 208,945 of record NZ_FMYX01000010.1, on the reverse strand, counting down.
TGGAGGCCCCGCTGCCGACGGCCAACGAGGCCATGGCCGTGCTGCACGACCGATTCGCAGGGGAGTACCTGGCACGCTTCTCGGAAAGCCGGGTGACTCATCGGGTGCGCCAGGTGTTGTGTCGCGTCCTGCCCCAGGGTGAGCCCAAGCGCGAAACCCTCGCCCAGGCGTTGCACCTGTCCCAGCGTACCCTGCAGCGCCGCTTGCAGGAGGAGGGCACCAGCTTCCAGACCTTGCTCGACGACACCCGCCGGGAACTCGCCGAACAGTACCTGGCCCAGCCCGGCATGACTTTGCTGGAAACCGCCTACCTGCTGGGGTTTGCCGACCCGAGCAACTTTTACCGGGCGTTCCGCCGCTGGTTCGATGTCACCCCAAGCGAGTATCGCGCCCGCCTTGAGGCAGAGTCGGTCAGTGACGCCAGAACGCCGGCATGCACAACACCAGCACCGTAATGATTTCCAGACGGCCGAGCAGCATGCCGCCTGAAAGAATCCATTTGGCCGCATCCGGCAGGGTCGCATAGTTGCCCGCAGGGCCAATCACCTCGCCCAGGCCCGGCCCGACGCCGGAGACGGTGCCCGCGGCGCCGGTCAGCGCGGTCATCCAGTCCACGCCCAGCAACGACAGCAGCAGGGCGATGACACAGATGGTGACGGCGAAGAAGAACGAGAAGGTCAGGATCGAGCGCACGATCTCTTCGTCGAGACGGTGGCCGTTGTATTTTTGCTTGATGACCGCGCGGGGGTGGATCAACTGGTTGAGGCTCGCCTTGAGCAGGATGTAGGCGACCTGGAAGCGGAAGATCTTGATGCCACCGGCGGTGGAGCCGGAGCAGCCCCCGATGAAGCCCAGGTAGAAGAACAGCATCAGCGAGAAGTTGCCCCACAAGCTGTAGTCGCCCAGGGCGAACCCAGTGGTGGTGACCACCGACGTGACGTTCAGCGCCACATGGCGCAAGGCGTCGAGCCAGTGCAGATTGGTGGTGGCCCAGTACCAAGTGCCCAGTACCAGCCAGGTGGCCACCAGCAAACCGAGCAGGCCTTGGACCTGCTGGTCGCGGATCAAGGCCTTGCGGTTACCGCGCAAGGTGGCCACGTACAGGGTAAACGGCACGCTGCCCAGGATCATCACCACCACCGCCACCCAGTGCACGGCTGGGATGTCCCACTTGGCCAGGGACTGATCGGAGGTGGAGAACCCGCCGGTGGAAATCGCCGACATGGCATGGTTGATGGCATCGAACGGCCGCATGCCTGCCCACCAGAACGCCAGGCTGCCGAACACGGTGATGCCGACATACACCGCCACGATCGACTTGGCGACCATGTGCGAGCGCGGCATGACCTTTTCAGAGCGGTCGGAGGATTCGGTCTGGAACAGGCGCATGCCACCGATTCGCAGCAGCGGCAGGATCGCTACCGCCATGCCGATGAAGCCGATGCCGCCGAGCCAGTGCAGCATCGAGCGCCACATCAGGATGCCTGGGGACATGTTGTCGAGCCCGCTGAGCACCGTGGCGCCAGTGGCGGTGATGCCGGACATGCTTTCGAAAAAAGCGTCGGTGTAGCTGATGTGCTGGGTCAACAGGAACGGCAGGGCGGCGAACACGCACACGACCAACCAACTGCTGACCGTCAGCAGGTACATGTCGCGTGGGCGCAGGTGGACGTGCTCTGGCCGCCCCTGAACGACCAGCGCCAGGCCGGCGATGAAGGTGATCAGGCTCGACCAGAGGAACGAAGGCATGTCGCTGGTGCGTTCGAAGACCACCAGGGTCGTCATGGGCACGACCATGCTGACCGCCAGGGTGATCAGGAAGATGCCGATGATGAAACCAATGATCCTTAAGGTCGGCAACGCCATGTGATCTGCTCTGACTCGAAACGGAAAGGGCGCCATTTTAAGCGGCAGGCTGCAAGCTGCAAGCGGTAAGCGTGAGAGGACGTTTTTCTTGCGGCTTGCAGCTTGCGGCGTGCAGCTTGAGAATGGCCGCACTTTTTCAATCTGCCAGGAGGGTAGCCCATGGAGGCTCTCGACGCATTGCTCAACCGTGTTTCCGTGCCACGCCTGACCGACCCGGCGCCCAATGCCGCCCAGCGCGAAGCGCTGTTCCAGTCGGCCTTGCGCGCCCCGGACCATGGCCAGCTGCGCCCATGGCGCTTCCTGACCATCGAGGGTGCGGCTCGTGAAAAGCTCGGTGAGCTGTTCGCCGAGGCGGTACAGAAGAAGGGCGACGCCAGCCAGGCCGCGCTGGACAAGGCGCGGGCCATGCCGCTGCGTGCGCCTTTGCTGATCGTGGTGGTGGCTCGCCTGCAGGACCACTTCAAGGTGCCCAAGTCCGAGCAACGCCTTGCAGCCGGTTGCGCTGCCCATGGCATTCTCATCGCCGCTCATGCCCAGGGGATCGGCGCTGTGTGGCGTACCGGCGACATGGCGTTCGATGCTCATGTGCACCAAGGCCTGGGGCTTGCCGACAACGAGGAGCTGATCGGCTACCTGTATGTCGGCACGCCCATGGCTGAGCCACGGACCGCTCCGGTGCTGGCTACCGCCGACTTCGTCAACGCCTGGGGCGAGTGATTCACCAGGGCCGCTGCACGGCCCTGGGTCCTTTCAGTCGGTAATCATCTCGCAGGGCAGCTCCAGCGTCGCGACAAACCCGCCTTGCGGATGATTGCCTAGCACTAGGTTCCCGCCGTGGCGTTCCGCCGCCCGTCGGGCGATGGCCAGTCCCAGGCCGTGCCCAGGTGCTTCCTGCCCAGGAGCGCGGAAGAATGGCTCCCCCAACTGCGCCAGGTGCTCATCGGCCACCCCGGGCCCATGGTCACGTACGCTCAGTACGATCCGCCCAGCCTCGCGAACGGCATGGATCTCGATCGGCTGACCTGGCGGGTTGAAGCGCAAGGCATTGCGCACCAGGTTGTCCACGGCACGCTCGATCAGTGTCGGCCAGCCTTGCAGGGTGAGCCCCGGGGTGGCCTCCAGGCGTATTTCCTGCTCCGGGACGCTGAGCTGGGCGTCCTTGCGCACGCTGCCCAGCAGGGCGTTGAGGTCCACTGGCTCGGCATGGGACTGCTCGGCGTCGACCCTGGCCAGGGCGAGGATTTCGCTGATCAGGTCTTCCAGGCGATCGCACTCACGGGTCAGTCGCGGCCATAGGGCCTGGCGCTGCTCAGGCTCGGCACGTTCGGCCAAGGCCAGGGCGATGCGCAGCCGCGCCAAGGGTGAGCGCAGCTCGTGGGAGACATCGCGCAGCAGTTGCCGCTGGCTGCCGATCAGGCTTTGCAACCGCGCGCCCATCTTGTTGAAGTCATTAGCCAGTACACCGAACTCGTCACGCCGGGCCGCCAGTCGCGCCAGGCTGTTCTGCTGGTAGCTGGTTTGTCCCAGATCGTGTACCGCCCCTCGCAGCCGGCTGAGCGGGCGGGTGATCGACAGCGTGACGAACAGGCTGAACAGCGTCAGCACCACCAGGGCGATTCCCAAGGCGCTGAGCGGCCACAGCAGGCTCTCGCGGTGCCAGGCGTTGAGCGCCGGATGTGGAATGCGGTAGATCAGCAGGTAGGTCTCGCCACTGTCCGGGCTGGTGTATTCCTGGGTCAGGCGACGCCAGGGCAGACGGCGCTGGTCATTGTGCTGACGGGCCTCGAAGGCGGCGGCGCGACGTGGGAAAGTGCCCGGGACCACGGCCTCGCCACTGTCGTTGAGCACCTGCACGTCGATGCCAAAGCGGTGCTTGCGCCGTTCCAGAAAGCGCTGGGCAGACTCCAGGCCTTCCTGCTCATAGTGCTGGGTCCAGCGGCTGGCCAGGGTATTGAGGCCCGGATGGCGACTGAGGATCCAGGCATCCTGGTTGAGCATGTGGCCAAGCAGGATCGACAGGCCGGCGACCAGGGCGATGGCCAGCCAGAAGCTGGCCAGGATGCGCCAGAACAATGACCGCAAGAGCACCTCCTGAAAGCAAGAAAAACCCGGCCCGCCGGGAGGCGGGTCGGGCGCAGGGCTGACAGCTTACTGGGCCTTGGTGCCTTTTTCAGCTTTCCAGGCCTGGAACTCCTGCCACTCGGCCTTGCGGGCGGCGCGTTCCTTTTGCAACTCGTCGAACTTCTTCTGCTGGTCGGGCTTGAGCAAGGCGCGGATATCGGCCTGGGTCTTGTCGTGGCTGGCCTTGATCTCGTCTTTCATGGCCTTCTGGTCGGCAGCCGGCAGCTTGGCGATGTAACGTTCGGTGATGTCGCGGCGGTGCTTCATTTGCTCGCCCATCAGCTTGCCGATCTGCTGGCGCTGGTCGCGGCTCAGGTCCAGTTGGGCGAAAGGCGCGTCACCGCGATGATGCCAGCCACCGTGGTGCGGACCGCCTTCGGGCATGGCCATGGCCACGGTCGGCAGGGTGGCGGCGAACATCAGAGCGATAAGGGTCTTGCGCATGGTGTTTCTCCTTTCATGGGCCGGTGGTTACCGGATGAGCCCAGTCTAGGGAAAGCAAGGTCAAGGGCGGTCAGGTGAGCGTAAAGACTTGGTAAAGGCTTGGGCTGCAAGCTGCAAACTACAAGACAGATCCGTGGGGAGGCTGCCTTCTCGCAGCTCATCGCTTGCCGCTACAGGCTGTAGTAGTAACCGCGGCTACGCAGGGCAACGATGCGAGGTCGGCCATCAGGGTGCGGGCCGACTTTCTTGCGCAGGTTGCTGACGTGCATGTCCAGGCTGCGGTCATAGAGGGTCAGCTTGCGGCCCAGGGCGATCTGCGCCAGTTCCTGTTTGTCCAGTGGGTCGCCAGGCTGGCGCAGCAATGCCTCGAGAATGCGGCTTTCGGAAAGCGTGAGGGTCATTTCGCGAGCATCGACACTGACCACGCCCCGCGCAGGGCTGAAGGTCAGGTCGCCGACTTCGAGCTGGGTGCTGGTGGCTGCCGGGTGGCTGCGACGCAGCACCGCGCGCAGGCGGGCGGTGAGCTCGCGTGGGTCGCAGGGCTTGGCCAGGTAGTCGTCGGCGCCCAGCTCCAGGCCCAGGATGCGGTCCAGGGGTTCGCCGCGGGCCGACAGCATCAGCACTGGCAACTCCGCATGCTCGGTGCGCAGTTGCTTGAGCAGCTCCAGGCCACTGCCATCAGGCAGCATCACGTCCAGCACCACGGCCGCCGGCGCATGGGCAGCCAAGGCTTGGCGCGCGCTCTGGCCATCGTGGCAGGCACGTACGTCGAACCCTTCCTGGCTCAGCCAACTGCCGAGCAGCTCGCAGAGTTCCTGGTCATCATCAATCAGTAACAGCTCGCTCATGACTCACTCAATTCAACCATTGACGGCGTCTTCTGTGTCCGCCACTGGCTAAGATACCGCAGACAGCCGAAAACAGTGCAACGGCCGAGCCGATCACGAACCATAACTGCTGGTCGCTGAGCAGCGGTACCGGGGCGCTGGCTTGCAGCTCCTTGAGCGAAAGCTTAAGGCGCTGGTTTTCCTGGCGCAGGCGTGCGAGCTGGGTATTGTCTTGCCCGTTTTGGGTGTCTTGCAATTGCTGGTTGAGCGCGGCGCGTTGCTGTTCACTGTCCTGCAGACGTTGCTGCAGCTCGGTGATCTGCGCAGCGGCAGTCAACGACAGTGGTTCTTCGGCAATGGCGAAAGGGGACAGCGACAGCAGGCAAAGCAGCAGTGACATCGGACCTCGGCGCATTGGAACTCCTGATTCCTATCGGTTCAGAAGGTTGTCGGCCGCAGGTCGTAATAGATGAGCGCGGGCCTCATGAACCTGTCATGAGGCCCGGTCCGATCAAGGCAGGACTTGCTTGAATGGCTTGACCACGACCTTGTCGTACACGCCGGCGGCGATGTACGGGTCGGCATCGGCCCAGGCTTGGGCGGCGGTCAGGGAGTCGAATTCGGCGACGATGAGGCTGCCGGTGAAGCCTGCGGCGCCTGGGTCGTTGCTGTCGATCGCCGGGTGCGGGCCGGCCAGGATCACACGTCCCTCGGCCTTGAGCAGCTGCAGGCGCTCGATGTGCGCCGGGCGGGCAGCCAGGCGTTTTTCCAGGGAACCTTCGACGTCGCTTGCGATGATGGCGTAGAGCATGTCAATCCTTAGGTTTGGAAGTGGAGGGGTCGCTGTCATGCAGGTGGCGCGACAGGTACACGCCCTGGGCCACCAGGAAGATCACGGTCATGCCCAGGCTGCCGAACACCTTGAAGTCGACCCAGAAGTCCTGGAAGGTGAATGCGACGAACAGGTTGGCCGCACCGCACACCAGGAAGAAGCCGATCCAGGCCAGGTTCAGGCGCGTCCAGATTGCCTCGGGCAGGCTCAGGGCGTGGCCCATGATGCGCTTGATCAGGACCCGGTCACCGACGAAGTGGCTGCCGGCGAAGGCCAGGGCGAACAGCCAGTTCACCACCGGTGCTTTCCACTTGAGGAAGGTTTCGCTGTGGAAGGCCAGGGTAAGGCCGCCGAACACCAGGCAGGCGACCAGGGTCAGCAGCTGCCCCTTCTCGAGCTTGCCGTGGCGCAGGAACAGCGCGCCGTAGACCACCAGGGAGCTGAGAATCAGCACCGCCGTGGCGCTGTAGATGCCGCCGAACTCGACGCTGTGACCAGCGATTTCGACCGCGCGCGGGTCGAGTTTGTAGACGATGAAGAACAACAACAGCGGGATGAAATCGATGAATTGTTTCACAGTGGCAGCCAGAAGCGGGATGTGACGGCATAATAACAAACATCGATTCCAGCGAAAGCGCTCCTCCATGAATGTTGATCTGCACTGTCACAGCACGGCCTCCGACGGCGCCTTGTCGCCTTCGGCCCTGGTCGCCCGGGCCCACGAGCACGGGGTGCAGACGTTGGCACTGACCGACCACGACACCATAGAAGGCCTGGCCGAGGCGCGTCAGGCCTGCCACGCCAACGGCATGCGCTGGGTCAGTGGAGTGGAACTGTCCTGTACCTGGGGGGGCGCCACGATCCATGTGCTGGGCTATGACTTCCCGCTCGATGCACCGCCGCTACTCGAGGCTATCGAGGCCTTGCACCGTGGCCGTTGGCTGCGCTCCGAGGAAATCGACCGACGGCTCGCGGCCAAGGGCATGCCCGGCACGCTCGAAGGCGCCAGGGCGGTGCAGCAGGAGCTGGGCGACAGCGGCAATGCCCCGGCGCGTCCGCACTTTGCCGAGTTCCTGGTGCGTGCCGGCCACGTCAAAGACCGCGGTGAGGCGTTTCGCAAGTGGCTGGGCGCCGGCAAGCTGGGCGACGTCAAGCTGCATTGGCCGACCCTGGAGGAAACCGTCGCCACGCTGCGTCGGTCCAACGCTTGGGTGAGTCTGGCCCATCCGATGCATTACGAGTTGACTCGCAGTAAGCGCAGACGGCTGATTGCAGACTATATTCAGGCAGGCGGGCAGGCGTTGGAGGTGGTCAACGGGATGATGCCGGCCGAGCAGGTGGGCACGATGTCCATCCTCACCCGTGAGTTCGGCCTGCTGGCAAGTGCTGGCAGTGACTTCCACGGCCCCGGCACCTGGGGCGAGATCGGTGCCTACCGGCCATTGCCCGAGGATCTGCCACCTTTGTGGCGCCGATTCAGCCATGAACAGCCTTTGGCGGTATGAACAGGACGACTACGTGAGCCAATTTTTCCAGATTCATGCGGAAAACCCGCAGGCGCGCCTGATCAAACAGGCCGTCGAGATCATCCGCAAGGGCGGTGTCGTGGTCTATCCGACCGACTCGGCCTACGCGATGGGCTGCCAGATCGGCGACAAGACTGCCGTGGAGCGGGTCCGACGACTGCGCCAGCTGGACAAGAACCACAACTTCACACTGCTGTGTTGCGACCTTTCGCAAATGGGGTTGTTCGCCAAGATCGACACAGCGACCTTCCGTCTGCTCAAAGCGCACATTCCCGGTCCCTATACCTTCATCCTCAATGCCACGCGGGAAGTGCCCAGGCTGTTGTTGCATGAAAAGCGTCGGACCATCGGCCTGCGGGTTCCTTCCAACCCCATTGCCCGGGCACTGCTCGAGGAATTGGGCGAACCCTTGATGAGCGTGAGCCTCATCCTGCCCGGTGATGAAGAGCCGATGACCGACCCCTACGAGATCCGTGCGCGCCTTGAGCATCATGTGGACCTGATCATCGATGGCGGCTTCGGTGACCTCAAAGCTTCCACCGTGATCAGCCTGGAAGGTGACGAGCCGGAAGTCATCCGTGTTGGCTGTGGCGACCCTGCGCCGTTCCTGGCGCCCGCGTGAGCACGGTGCAAGAGGCCCCGGCCCCGGTCGCTGACAGCGAGGCGCCGCAACAGCTGCAACTGGCGCTGGTCTACGGCGAGGCACTCACCGAACTGCCGCTGGACCTGTACATCCCTCCTGACGCCCTGGAAGTGTTCCTTGAAGCCTTCGAGGGCCCGCTGGACTTGTTGCTGTATCTGATCCGCAAGCAGAACATCGACATCCTCGACATCCCCGTGGCGGAGATCACCCGCCAGTACATGTCCTACGTCGAGCTGATGAAGAGCGTGCGCCTGGAGTTGGCCGCAGAGTACTTGGTGATGGCTGCCATGCTTGCCGAGATCAAATCGCGCATGCTGCTGCCGCGCTCCAGCGAGGTCGAGGAGGAAGAGGGCGATCCACGTGCCGAGCTGATCCGCAGGCTGCAGGAATACGAGCGCTTCAAAGCCGCCGCCGAAGGCCTCGATGAGCTGCCGCGGGTAGGCCGGGAGATTGTCGTGCCGCGCCTGGAGGCGCCTCAGGCCAAGGTTCGCAAGCTGTTGCCCGATGTTTCTCTGGAGGAAATCCTGCTGTCCATGGCCCAGGTGATGCGGCGCAACGACCTGTTCGAAAGCCATCAGATCACCCGCGAGACCTTGTCGACCCGTGAGCGCATGAGTGAAGTGCTCGAACGACTCAAGGGTGGCGGCTTCGTGCCGTTCATCGAGCTCTTTACCGCCGAGGAAGGCAAGTTGGGGGTGGTCGTCACCTTCATGGCAATTCTCGAACTGGTGAAGGAATCGCTCATCGAACTGGTGCAGAATGACCCCTTTGCCCCGATCCATGTCCGTGCCCGGGCCGAGTGACCACGAGCAAGCCTTTCCTACCGATGAACCTGAACGAACCCCGTGACCTGGCCTCGCTGATCGAAGCCTTCCTCCTTGCCTCTGGCAAGCCGCAATCGCTCGAGCGCCTGTACGAGTTGCTCGAAGAGGCCGAGCGCCCCGCGCCTGCTGTCTTCAAGAAGGCTTTGGAAATCCTGGCCAAGTCCTGCAATGGCCGCGCCTTCGAGCTCAAGGAAGTGGCGACCGGCTATCGCCTGCAAATCCGCGAGGACTTTGCGCCCTGGGTCGGCCGGCTGTGGGAAGAGCGTCCGCAGCGCTACTCCCGGGCGCTGCTGGAGACTTTGGCGCTGATTGCCTATCGCCAACCGATCACCCGCGGCGAAATCGAGGATGTGCGCGGTGTGGCGGTCAACAGCAACATCATCAAGACCCTGATGGAGCGTGAATGGATCCGTATCGTCGGTTATCGTGAGGTGCCCGGCCGACCGGCGATGTTCGCCACCACCAAGGCATTGCTCGATCATTTCAACCTCAAGAGCCTCGATGAGCTGCCGGCTCTGGCCGAACTGCGCGAAATGGACACCGAGCCGTTGCTGGATCCGGATGACGCACCCGTGCCTGCGCACCTGCAGGCGCTGGCCGATGCGAGCCTGGGTGAGGACGAGGAGGGCGAGGCGCCGCCTCGGGAGGAGACCAGCTTCCGGACGCTGCTGGTGGAGCTCGATGCGATGGAACATGGGCTCAAGACCGATTTCGATGATCTGCGGAATGAGGCTGCCAACGTCGAGGATGAGCCTGAGTCATAGATCGCTCTGGCCCGTTCGCGGATGAACCCGCGCTCATAGGTGCAGCGGGGCTACGGGTGACGCTGCAGCACCTTCGGGCGGAAACTCACAGCCCAATCGCGATAAACCGTTAGTCTCCAGTGCGTTCGTCCGCCGAACCGCGTATGATGCGCGCCCCTTTGGCGCATCTTTCGCCAAAAAAACGCTTTCACTACTACACCGGGAGGTGCCCAGATGAGTGACCAAGACCTGCAAGAAACCCAATCCACCCCTCCGTCCGGCGAAAAGCTGCAGAAGGTGCTGGCGCGTATCGGCGTCGGTTCGCGTCGTGACGTCGAGGCCTGGATCAGCCAGGGCCGTATCAAGGTCAATGGCGTCGAGGCTACCCTTGGCCAGCGTGTCGATCTGCACGATGCCATTGCCGTCGATGGCAAGCTGATCAAGCGTGTGGAGGCCGCCGAGGCCACCCGCCGCGTGATCATGTACAACAAGCCTGACGGCGAGATCTGCACCCGTGACGATCCGGAAGGTCGTCCGACTGTGTTCGATCGCCTGCCGCGTCCGAAAGAAGGGCGTTGGATCAATATCGGCCGTCTGGACATCAACACCACTGGCCTGCTGCTGTTCACCACCGACGGTGAACTGGCCAACCGCCTGATGCACCCCTCCTACGAGATGGACCGTGAGTATGCGGTGCGTGTGCGCGGTGAGGTCGACGACGACATGGTCGATCGCCTCAAGGCGGGTGTGATGCTCGAAGATGGTCCGGCGAAGTTCACCGACATCCAGAAAGCTCCGGGCGGCGAAGGCTTCAACCACTGGTACCACTGCGTGGTGATGGAAGGTCGCAACCGTGAGGTACGTCGCCTGTGGGAATCCCAAGGCGTGGTGGTCAGCCGCCTCAAGCGCGTGCGCTTCGGTCCGGTGTTCCTCAATTCCGACCTGCCGATGGGGCGTTGGCGCGAAATGACCCAGGGCGAGATCGACATCCTGGCAGCGGAAGTCGGCCTGCAGCCGGTGGCGTTGCCAGCGTTGAACCTCAAGGCCAAGGACAAGCTCGAGCGCATGCAGCGCAAGTCCACCCGGCCGCTCGGTCGTGGCGAACGTGTGCGTACCCTGCGTCCCGCCCAAGATGGCCAAGCCGAGCGTCCTGCGCGTGAACGTCCGACCCGTGAAGAGGCGCCACGCAAGGGCGGTCGCAGCAGCACGGTTGCCGAACGCCCCAGCGAGATGCGTAAGCGTCCGGCCAAGCCGGAGGCCGAAAAGCCAGCAGGCCGTGGCCGCGGCAAGCCACGCGGCTGATTGCTCAGCGTCATAGGAAAGGGGCCCTCGTGGCCCCTTTTTTGCGCCTCTAGAAATCTAACATCTTGATCCGACGCGATTTTTTATGGGGTCTGGAAACCCTATCGACCAGCTTGTAACAAAATCTTTACGAATTTCGACCGTTTTTGCCGGTACACCTGTGCATGTAAACAAATTCTGCCAAGTGCCGCGTTCCAGAGCTGTTTCTTTGCCACTCGCCCCCTTGTTCAACCCGTCGCCGCACGCTGATATAGCGCCCATGCCGTGTGCAGGGCCTGGCCGTAGAGCTGGGCATCGAAAACAACAAATGGAGGCGCCATGTACGCCGATCATCTTGCCTTTTCAGGCCTTCCCGCCAGGATCGCTGCGTTTTTTCATCAGGAAATGACGCAACGCGTTGACGCCTGCGCGTACGCAGGGGTATACAATGCGCCGCGTTTTACCTGTGACCCCAATGCGTACCGCGCACTCTTGCTGACGCCTGGTTGAGTCGCCCGGGGCCTGTCCCTCGGTGTCATCACCCCCGTCCAAGAAACCCAAGGTAACCACCTTGCCCATTCCGCTGCGCCACGAGCGCGGTGGGTCCGATTCCGTCACAGATAAAAACAAGCAGGTGACTTCGTTCATGAGTGGACAAAACATGCCTTCAGGCGAGCTCAAGCGTGGCCTGAAGAACCGCCATATCCAGCTGATTGCCCTGGGTGGCGCAATTGGTACCGGATTGTTCCTGGGCTCTGCCGGCGTGATGAAGTCCGCCGGTCCGTCGATGATTCTCGGCTACGCCATCTGCGGCTTCATCGCCTTCATGATCATGCGCCAACTGGGCGAAATGATCGTCGAAGAGCCGGTTGCCGGCTCCTTCAGCCACTTCGCCCACAAGTACTGGGGCGGTTTCGCGGGCTTCCTGTCCGGTTGGAACTGCTGGGTGCTGTACATTCTGGTCGGCATGTCGGAGCTGTCCGCGGTCGGTAAGTACATTCACTACTGGTGGCCGGAGATCCCTACCTGGGTCACTGCGGCGGGCTTCTTCATCCTGATCAACGCGATCAACCTGATGAACGTGAAAGTGTTCGGCGAGGCCGAGTTCTGGTTCGCCATCATCAAGGTACTCGCCATCGTCGGCATGATCGGCCTGGGTGCCTATCTGCTCACCAGCGGCAGCGGTGGTCCTGAAGCTTCGGTGACCAACCTTTGGGCCCATGGCGGTTTCTTCCCCAATGGCGTGAGTGGCCTGGTGATGGCTCTGGCGATCATCATGTTCTCCTTTGGTGGCCTGGAAATGCTGGGCTTCACCGCTGCCGAGGCCGACAAGCCAAAGACCGTGATTCCTAAGGCGATCAACCAGGTCATCTACCGCATCCTGATCTTCTATATCGGCGCGCTGGTGATCCTGCTGTCGCTGACCCCATGGAATAGCCTGGTCGCGAGCATCGATGCCTCCGGCGGCAGCTATGGCAGCAGCCCGTTCGTCCAGGTGTTCTCGCTGCTCGGTAGCGACGTGGCGGCGCACCTGCTGAACTTCGTGGTCCTGACTGCGGCGCTGTCGGTCTATAACAGCGGGACCTACTGCAACGCTCGCATGCTCTACGGCATGGCCGAGCAAGGCGACGCCCCGGCAAGCCTGGCCAAGATCGACAAGCGCGGCGTACCGGTCCGTTCGATCCTGGCCTCGGCCGGCGTGACGCTGGTGGCGGTGCTGCTGAACTACTTCATGCCGCAACATGCGCTGGAGCTGTTGATGTCGTTGGTGGTGGCTGCGCTGGTGATCAACTGGGCGATGATCAGCTACTCGCACCTCAAATTCCGTCAGCACCTGGACCGCACCGGGCAGAAGGCGCTGTTCAAGGCGCTCTGGTACCCGTATGGCAACTACCTGTGCCTGGCCTTCGTGGTGCTGATCCTGGGCATCATGCTGCAGATCCCTGGTATCCAGGTCTCGGTGTATGCGATTCCGGTCTGGCTGGTGGTGATGTATGCCTTCTACATGCTCAAGAGCAAGCGGAGTGGACAGGCCTCCGGCGCCGCCGGGTCCGTCGCCAAGTAAATCGGTTACCCACTAAAAAACCCGATGGCAGGGAACTGCCATCGGGTTTTTTTGTTTGAGCGAGAGAGGGTTCGAGGCGCCCTCGGCAGCGCCAGGCTCTCAGAGGAACACGAACTTGGCGATGAAGATCACGCAGAGCACCCACAGGCTGGCAGAAATATCCTTGAACTTGCCGGTCCCGGCCTTGAGCGCCACGTAGCTGATGAAGCCCAGGGCGATGCCGTCGGCGACCGAGAACGTGAGCGGCATCATGATCACGGTGACGATCGCAGGAATGCTGTCGGTCGCCTCGTCCCAGTGGATGTGTGCCATGCTGCCCATCATCAGCATGGCCACATAGATCAGCGCCCCTGCGGTGGCGTAGGCGGGGATCATGCCGGCCAGCGGTGCGAAGAACATGGCGGCGACGAACAGCAGGCCAACCACCACGGCCGTCAGGCCGGTACGCCCCCCGGCGGCGACGCCTGCGGCGCTTTCCACATAGCTGGTCACAGGTGGTACGCCGACGGCAGCACCGAACACGCTGGAGGCGCTGTCGGCCTTCAGTGCACGGGACAGGTTCTCGATGCGGCCGTCTTCACCGACCAGGTTGGCGCGCTGGGCCACACCCATCAGGGTGCCGGCGGTGTCGAACATGTGCACGAACAGGAACGCCAGCACCACGCTGATCATGCTGACGTTGAATACGCCCGCCACATCCATGGCCATCCAGGTCGGTGCCAGGCTCGGAGGCAGCGAGAACACCCCGCCATACTGGACCAGGCCCAGGCCCCAGCCTGCCAAGGTAACGGTGATGATGCTGATGAGGATCGCGCCGAACACACGGTGGTAGCTCAGTACCGCGATCATCAGGAAACACACTGCTGCCAGCAGCGGGCCAGGCTCATGGAGAGAGCCCAGCTTGATCAGCGTGGCAGGACTGTCGACGACGATGCCGGCGGTTTTCAGTCCGATCAGTCCGAGGAACAGGCCGACCCCCGCACCCATGGCGTGGCGCAGGCTGACCGGAATGCTGTTGAGCAACCATTCGCGCACGCGGGAGAGGGTCAGGGCCATGAACAGCACGCCGGATACGAACACTGCACCCAGTGCCGCTTCCCAGGTGTAACCCATGGTGCCGACCACGGTGTAGGTGAAGAAGGCGTTGAGCCCCATGCCGGGGGCCAGGCCCACCGGCCAGTTGGCGTAGAGGCCCATCAACAGGCAGCCCAAGGCCGCGGCGATACAGGTGGCAACGAACGCCGCACCATGGTCGATACCGGCATCGGCCATGATGTTGGGGTTGACGAAAATGATGTAGGCCATGGTGATGAAGGTGGTCACCCCGGCGATCAGCTCGGTCCTGACGGTGCTGCCGTGTCGCTTGAGTTTGAAAATCCGTTCCAGCCAACTCGTTTCGAGCGGTGGAGCGAGATCCAGCGTAGGGGCTTCGGATTTGCGGCTTTCCACAGCGAGTACTCCTCAAGTCTTTCTTGTTGTTTCGGAACCTTGGTCCTGCGCCAATGCACTTGGGCGGTTCCGCGAGGGGATTGGCAGACGTCTGATCGATTTGTTGACTTTCGAGTCAGAAAGTTGCTCGCTGGATTATGCTGTTGTGTACAAATAATGCAAATAATGTTTTATTTTTTGTGTGCGCGATCTGTCGCGTAGTGGCTATATGGGAAAAGGCCACCTGCAGAAATCGAATGGCCTGTGTACAATAGACCGATACCTTGGTCCCTTTATTTTCTATCCAGGACTTGCCAGCCACCCTCTGACAGGTATTACAGTCAAGGTCCCGACTGGCGGATCCTCGTGCTCGAGAACCCATGAACGAACAGCTGCAACCTCTGAAGAAACCTGCGCGCAATGGCAAGGCCGGCCGCAGCGGTACCCAGGACGACATCGTCTATGCGCATATTTTCGAGGCGATCCTCGAGCAGCGTCTGGCACCGGGCACCAAGTTGAGCGAGGAAGCGCTGGGCGAGATCTTCGGCGTCAGCCGCACCATCATCCGTCGTGCCTTGTCGCGCCTGGCTCACGAAAGCGTGGTGCTACTGCGGCCCAATCGCGGTGCAGTGGTGGCGAGCCCCACGGTGGAAGAGGCGCGCCAGGTGTTCTTCTCTCGGCGCATGGTCGAGCGCGCGATCACCGAGCTTGCCGTGCAGCACGCCACGATCGAGCAACTGAACGAACTGCGCCAGATGGTACGCGAGGAGCGCGACAGCTTCTCTCGTGGCGACCGGGGCGCGGGTATCCGCCTTTCCGGCGAGTTCCACCTCAAACTGGCCGAAGCCGCTGGCAATGCCCCCCTGATCAGTTTCCAGCGCAGCCTGGTTTCGCAAACTTCGCTGATCATCGCACAGTACGAAAGCGGCAACCGTTCGCACTGCTCCTACGACGAGCACATGCAACTGATCGATGCCATCGAGGCCCGTGACGCGGAGCTGGCAGTGAATCTGATGATGCATCACATGGATCACATCGACACCAAACTGAACCTGGACGAGGAGGGCGCCTCCGACGACCTGCATGCTGTGTTCTCGCATTTGCTGAAAAAGCCGAAGGTGCCAGTCAAAGGTTGATCGTTTGCCCGGTCTACGGGCAGACCGTAGCTACCAACGCCATCGCTCCCCACTCGGAGCGGTGGCGTTTTTCATTTCAGCCCCGCAATGATCGCTAATGGGGCGGAAAGCCAGTGCTGATGCGGTGTACGAGGGCTGCTGGCCTTTGGCCAAGGCTCTGCTAGATTGTTTTTTGCAAACCTTCATCAAGCAGTTGGGCTTGCGCATCCAGTGCATTCCACTACTTGAGGATTGGTTCATGAGTATGTCCCTGGGCAAGCGCATGGGTGCCGAGCTGGTCGGCACTTTCTGGTTGGTCCTTGGCGGTTGCGGCAGTGCGGTGCTGGCCGCAAGCTTTCCGACCGGCATCGGTATCCTCGGTGTCGCCTTCGCATTCGGCCTGACTGTACTGACCATGGCGTTTGCCATCGGCCATATCTCCGGCTGCCACCTCAACCCTGCGGTATCGTTCGGGCTCGTGGTGGGCGGGCGGTTTCCGGCCAAGGAGTTCGTGCCCTACGTGATTGCCCAAGTGATCGGGGCGATCCTGGCGGCAGCGGTGATCTACTTCATTGCCAGTGGCAAGGCGGGCTTTGAATTGTCATCGGGGTTGGCCTCCAATGGCTACGCCGATCATTCGCCGGGGGGATACTCGCTGGCGGCGGGCTTTGTCAGCGAGGTGGTGATGACGGCGATGTTCCTGGTGATCATCATGGGCGCCACCGACACGCGCGCGCCAGCGGGGTTGGCGCCCATCGCCATAGGCCTGGCGTTGACGCTGATTCACCTGATTTCCATTCCGGTGACCAACACATCCGTCAATCCCGCACGCAGCACCGGCCCAGCCCTGTTCGTCGGGGGCTGGGCGTTGCAGCAGTTGTGGTTGTTCTGGGTGGCGCCGCTGATCGGGGCGGCGATCGGCGGCGCGCTGTACCGAGGGCTGGCTCGGGAGCCTTAGCGCTGGTGCACGCAGCGACCGGCGGCGTAGGTTTCACGCACGGTGCGGTCGTCGCCCAAGGTGGTGAGCACGAACAGGGTTTCTTCGATGCTGTTGGACTGCTGGATGCGGTAGTCCAGAAGTGGGGTGGCCTTGTAGTCGAGCACCACGAAGTCGGCATCGTTGCCTGGGCGCAGGCTGCCGATGCGGTCGTCCAGGCGCAGGGCGCGGGCACCGCCGAGCGTCGCCAGGTATAGGGACTTGTACGGGTGCAGGCGCGCGCCCTGCAGCTGCATGACCTTGTAGGCCTCGTTCAAGGTGTTGAGCAGCGAGAAGCTGGTGCCTGCGCCCACGTCGGTGCCCAGGCCCACGTTGACCTTGAAGCGCTCGGCCTGAGGCAGGTTGAACAGTCCGCTGCCCAGGAACAGGTTGGAGGTGGGGCAGAAGGCCACAGCCGAACCGGTGTCGGCCAGGCGCTGGCACTCTGCGTCGCACAGGTGCACGCCGTGGGCGAACACCGAGCGCTCGCCCAGCAGTTCGTAGTGGTCGTAGACGTCCAGGTAGCCCTTGCGCTCAGGGAACAGTGCCTTGACCCAGTCGATTTCCTTGACGTTCTCCGACAGGTGGGTGTGCATGTACAGACCCGGGTACTCCTTGAGCAACTGGCCGGCCAGAGCCAGTTGTTCGGGGGTGCTGGTGGGTGCGAAACGCGGGGTCACCGCATAGTGCAGTCGGCCCTTGCCGTGCCAACGCTCGATCAGCGCCTTGCTTTGGGCATAGCTGGACTCGGCGGTGTCGGTCAGGTAGTCCGGGGCGTTGCGATCCATCATCACTTTGCCGGCGATCAGACGCAGGTCCAGACGCTGGGCTTCTTCGAACAAGGCATCGACCGACTCGGGATGGACACTGCCGAACACCAGCGCGCTGGTGGTGCCGTTGCGCAGCAGTTCCTTGAGGAAGATCTTGGCCACCTGGTCGGCATGGGCCTTGTCGGCGAACTGCTTTTCGCAAGGGAAGGTGTAGGTGTTCAGCCAGTCCAGCAACTGCTCGCCGTAGGAGCCGATCATGCCGGTCTGTGGGAAATGAATATGGGTATCGATGAAGCCTGGAGTGATCAGAGCGTGCTGGTGATGGATCACTTCGACGTCGGTGCCGAGCCTGGGCAGCAAGTCGCTGGCGTGACCCAGTGCACTGATGCGGCCATCTTCGACCACCAGCAGGCCGTCTTCGTAATATTCATGGGAGGCGTCGAGGCCCACCTCGGCCGGGTCGGCGATGCTGTGCAAAATGGCGGCTCGGTAGGCTTTGCGGGTTGCGCTCATAACGGTCTCGTCAATTGGCTTGGCTGCGCCGGGAGGGCGGCAGCAGTTGGGCGATTGGGCCTGAATTGGCGGCAGCGTCATGCTGGCCGAAGCAGGCGTTGTAGGTGGCGATGATTTCCGCGGCGATGGACACGGCGATCTCGATCGGCAGCTTGCCTTTGACCTCAGCCAGGCCCATAGGGCAACGCATCCGCGCCACGATGGCGTCGTCGTAGCCGCGTTCGCGCAGGCGGTGCTCGAACTTGACCCGTTTGGTCTTCGAGCCGATCAGGCCGAACCAGGTGAAATCATTGCGCTTGAGGATGGCGGCGGTCAGTTCCAGGTCGAGCTGGTGATTATGGGTCATGACGATGCAATAGCTGCCCGCTGGCAGCTCGGCGACTTCGTCGACCGGTTCCTCGCTGACGACCTTGGTCACGCCATTGGGGATGACCTCGGGAAACTCATGCTCGCGCGAATCGATCCAGCGTACCCGGCAGGGCAGCGCGGCGAGCAAGGGTACCAGAGCACGGCCGACATGGCCCGCGCCGAACACTGCGATCTGCGCCTGCACTGCGGCCATCGGTTCGAACAGCAGCACCGTGACGCCGCCGCAGCATTGGCCGAGGCTCGCGCCCAGGCTGAAGCGCTCCAGATGCGGGGTGGTGCGCTGCTCCGCGAGCATCTGCCGGGCGATGTGCAGCGCCTTGTATTCCAGATGTCCGCCGCCGATGGTGTCGAACAGACCCGCGGCACTGACCACCATCTTCGAGCCGGCGTTGCGTGGCGTCGAGCCGCGCTCCTCGATGATGGTCACCAGAACGCAAGCTTCACCGCGGGCCTGGTGGTCGGCGAGGGCGTTGATCCATTGGTGCATGATGCAGCCTCTCTAAGTTGCGCCACGGCCCCCTGTGGAAGCGGATGAACCGGCTCACACAGGGATTCGCGTTGTCAGTGAGTCACGGTTTCCAGTTCCTGCTCGGCGGGCTGCTCGGCGGCTACCGCCTTGCGCATCTGCTCGCAGCCCCACAGCACCCGCTCAGGCGTCGCCGGTGCATCGATCTGCGGTTGCACGCGGTAGTCGGCGATGCTCGCCACGGCATCCTTGATGGCGCACCAGGCGGCGATGCCGAGCATGAACGGCGGCTCGCCCACGGCCTTGGAATGGAACACCGTGTCCTCCGGGTTCTTGCGGTTTTCCACCAGCTTCACGCGCAGGTCCAGCGGCATGTCCGCCACTGCCGGGATCTTGTAGCTCGCTGGGCCATTGGTCATCAACTTGCCCTTGGCGTTCCACACCAGCTCTTCGGTGGTCAGCCAGCCCATGCCCTGGATGAAGCCACCTTCGACCTGACCGATGTCGATGGCTGGGTTCAGCGAGGCGCCAACGTCGTGCAGGATGTCGGCCCGCAGCATCTTGTATTCGCCGGTCAGGGTATCGACGACCACCTCGACACAAGCAGCGCCGAACGCGAAGTAGTAGAACGGGCGGCCGCGGGCCTGGTCGCGGTCGTAGTAGATCTTCGGCGTGCGATAAAAACCGGTGCTCGACAGTGATAC
The DNA here is from genome assembly GCF_900102675.1 of Pseudomonas guariconensis. Taxonomy (GTDB): domain Bacteria; phylum Pseudomonadota; class Gammaproteobacteria; order Pseudomonadales; family Pseudomonadaceae; genus Aquipseudomonas; species Aquipseudomonas guariconensis. The sequence continues at coordinate 189,432 of NZ_FMYX01000010.1, read as the reverse complement.
TTGGGCGAAGTAGGCCTGTTGCACCAACTGCTCGAAACTGACGATCTGGTCGCGCACCCGCACGTGGCCGTTGCGGAACTCCACATCCTCTTCGGTGACCTTGTAATGCCGCGCGGCGAACTCGGTCAGGCGCTTCTTGAGGATTTCAGCGGCGTTCTGCGCGGCCTTGCCGTTGAGGTCCGCGCCACTGGAGGCGGCGGTCGGCGACGTGTTGGGTACCTTATCGGTGTTGGTGGCGGTGATCTGGATGCGTTCGAAATCGACCTGGAACACCTGCGCCACCACCTGTGCGACCTTGGTGTTCAGGCCCTGGCCCATCTCGGTGCCGCCGTGGTTCAGGTGGATGCTGCCGTCGGTGTAGATGTGGATCAGCGCGCCGGCTTGGTTGAGGAAGGTCGCGGTGAAGGAAATTCCGAACTTCACCGGGGTCAGTGCCAGGCCTTTTTTGAGCACCGGGCTGTGCTCGTTGAAGCGACGAATCGACTCGCGGCGCTCGGCGTAGTCGGCACTGGCCTCGAGTTCGGCGGTCATCTCCTCGAGCATGTTGTGCTCGACGGTCTGGTAGTAGTGGGTGACGTTGCGTTCGGTCTTGCCGTAGTAGTTGGCCTTGCGCACGGCCAGCGGGTCGAGCGCCAGGTGGCGGGCGATATGGTCCATCACCTGTTCGATGGCGACCATGCCCTGTGGCCCGCCGAAGCCGCGATAGGCGGTATTGGATGCGGTGTTGGTCTTGCAGCGGTGACCATGCACGGTGGCATCGCCCAGGTAGTAGGCGTTGTCGGAGTGGAACATGGCGCGGTCGACGATCGAGCCGGACAGGTCAGGCGAGTAACCGCAGTTGCCGGCAAGATCCAGGTTGATGCCGTGCAGGCGGCCGGTGTCGTCGAAGCCGACGTCGTACTCCACGTAGAACGGGTGACGCTTGCCGGTCATCATCATGTCTTCGACGCGCGGCAGGCGCATCTTGGTCGGCTGACCGGTCAGGCGCGCGATCACCGCGCACAGGCAGGCCGGGCTGGCGGCCTGGGTCTCCTTGCCGCCAAAGCCGCCGCCCATGCGGCGCATGTCGACGACGATCTTGTTCATCGGCACGTCCAGCACCTCGGCCACCAGTTTCTGCACTTCGGTGGGGTTCTGGGTGGAGCAGAAGACGATCATGCCGCCGTCCTCGGTGGGCATCACCGAGGAAATCTGGGTTTCCAGGTAGAAGTGCTCCTGGCCGCCGATGTGCAGGGTGCCTTGCAGGCGGTGGGGGGCGGTGGCCAGGGCGCTGTCCGAGTCGCCGCGCTGGTGGGTGTGACTGTCCAGCACGAAATGCTTTTTGCGCAGGGCCTCGACCACGTCCAGCACCGGTTCGAGGTCTTCGTACTCGACGATCGCCGCCATGGCGGCGCGGCGTGCGGTGTCCAGGTCTCGGGCGGCGACAGCAAGCACTGGCTGACCGAAGAACTCGACCTTGTCGATGGCCAGCAGCGGGTCGCCGGCGACCACTGGGCCGATGTCCTTCAGGCCCGGGATGTCTTCATGGGTGATTGCGATGCGTACGCCTTCGAAGGCGTAGCACGGCGTGGTGTCGATGCGCAGGATGCGCGCATGGGCGCGGTCGGCTGTACGCGCATAGACGTGCAGCTGATTGGGGAATTCCAGGCGGTCATCGATGTACACCGCCTCGCCGCTGACGTGCTTGTCGGCGCTGTCATGCTTGATGCTGCGGCCGACCCCGGTGGTCAGGTCCTGGCTGAACAGTTCGGCCATCTCGGCCTGGCTTTTGGCTACGTGATGGTTAGACATAAGCGGTCACCCGGGTTTCGATGTACGGCGATTGCAGTTCGATGAAGTACTTGCGCAGCAGGTTCTGTGCGGTCAGTAGGCGGTATTGCTTGCTGGCGCGGAAGTCCGAGAGCGGGGTGAAGTCTTCGTCTAGGGTCAGGCAGGCCTGCTCGATGCTGGCCTGGTCCCAGGCCTTGCCCTCCAGTGCGGCCTCGCAGGCGCGGGCGCGCTTGGGAATGGCCGCCATGCCGCCGAAGGCGATCCGCGCCTCGCGCACCACACCGTCCTCGATACGCAGGTTGAACGCCGCGCACACCGCCGAGATGTCGTCGTCCAGGCGCTTGGAAACCTTGTAGGCGCGGAACGTCCAGTCTGCGCTGGCACGCGGGACGATGATCTTCTCGATGAACTCGCTGTCCTGGCGCGCAGTGATGCGGTAGTCGATGAAGTAGTCTTCCAGCGCCAGGGTGCGCTGGGTCTCGCCCTGGCGCAGAACCACCTGGGCGTCGAGGGCGATCAGCAGGGGTGGCGAATCACCGATCGGCGACGCGTTGCCGATGTTGCCGCCCAGCGTGCCCTGGTTGCGGATCTGCAGGGAGGCGAAGCGGTGCAGCAGGGCGCCGAAATCGGGGTACTCCTCGTTGAGTGCGCCGTAGCAGTCGGTCAGCGGGGTGGCGGCGCCGATTTCCAGGTGGGTCTCGGTTTTTTCGATGCGCTTGAGTTCGGCCACGTGACCGACATAGATCATCACCGGCAGCGACTTGTGGAACTGGGTGACTTCCAGGGCCAGGTCGGTGCCGCCGGCCAGCAGACGCGCCTCAGGGTGCGAGCTGTACAGGTCGGCAAGGTCGGCCACGGTCAGTGGCACCAGGCAGCGCTTGTCGCCGCTGTTGAGCTCACCGGTTTCGGTCGGGGCGATCGCCTTGAGGCGGGCGATGGTCTGGGCTTGTTGCTCGTCGAACTGGTCGCGGCAAGGCTGGGCGCAGCTCTGCTCGGCCGCGGCAAGGATCGGGCGGTAGCCGGTGCAGCGGCACAGGTTGCCTGCCAGGGCCTCCTGGGCTTGGTGCAGATCGTGGCCGTCGCTGTTCTTTTGCAGGGCGAACAGGGACATGACGAAGCCTGGAGTGCAGAAGCCGCACTGGGAACCATGGCAATCGGCCATGGCTCGCTGCACGCTGTGCAGTTCACCCTGGTGTTTCAGGCCTTCGACGCTGATCAGCTGCTTGCCGTGCAGTGACGAGACGAACGTCAGGCATGAGTTGAGACTGCGGTAGCGCAGCGTGTCACGGCCCTGGTCGTCCTGGGTCAGCTCGCCGACCACCACGGTGCAAGCGCCGCAGTCGCCACTGGCGCAGCCTTCCTTGGTGCCGGGTTTGCCCAGGTGCTCACGCAGGTATTGCAGCACCGTCATGTTCGGGTCCAGGGCGTGCTCACTACGCAGCTCCTGGTTGACGAGAAACTGGATCACGGGGAAGGCCTCGCAATGGTTTTATTGTTGTTCGGTCGGACTCTAAGCACGCTTGACCATTTGGTCAATAAATTTCTGACTCAAAGGTCAAGAAATTGCGTGCGCCACGTCCCGACGGGACAAGATCGTCATATTCAAAGCATAGAACGCGCCGGCTTCGCAGCACGTCCACAGGTCGAATTAAAGCGCAGCGAACCCCTGCGCGACGGCCGGGCAAGTAGGCTACAATCGCCTCCTTGTGCCCCCGTTCAAGATTCTGAAGGAAAACCATGACGTTCAAGGCGCCGGACAGCCTCTCCGAGCAGATTGCCCATTACCTGGCCGAACGGATCATTCGCGGCGAACTCAAGCCGGGCGAACGGATCCAGGAACTGAAGGTCACCCAGGCGCTCAACGTCAGCCGCGGCTCTGTGCGCGAGGCGCTGTTGATCCTCGAACGCCGACATTTGGTGGCGATCCTGGCGCGCCGCGGCGCCCACGTCACCGAACTGGACGAACGTGGCGTGCGCAGCCTGTGCACTCTGATGGGCGAGTTCTACATTCTGCTGGGCAACGCGGTGGCCAGCAGCTGGCGCCATGAGCGTGATCTGGAGCCGTTCCTCGAGATCCAGCAGCGCTTGCAGCGGGCCCATGCCAACCAGGACATCGAGACCTTCGTCGCCGAGAGCTTCGCGGTGATGCGCGCAGCCTATCCGTTCGCCGACAATCCCTATCTGCAGGAAACCGTCGAAAACCTTCAGCCTGCTATGAGCCGCGCCTATTACCTGGCCCTGGACCAGCGCCAGGCCAACATGGTCGACTACCTCGAACTGTTCGCTCGCCTGCTCGAAGCCGTGGTCGCCCGCGACCAGGCACGTATCCGCGAGGTCTTGGTCGCCTACAGCCAGCGCAGTTGCGAGCTGGTGTTGGCGGCCCTGGCGCAGGTCTGATCGATGCGCCTGAAGTGCATTCGATTGGCTGGGTTCAAGTCGTTCGTCGATCCGACCACGGTCAATTTCCCCAGCAACATGGCCGCCGTGGTAGGTCCCAATGGCTGCGGGAAATCCAACATCATCGATGCGGTGCGCTGGGTGATGGGCGAAAGCTCGGCCAAGAACCTACGCGGCGAGTCGATGACCGACGTGATCTTCAATGGCTCATCCGGCCGCAAGCCGGTGAGCCAGGCCAGCATCGAGCTGGTGTTCGACAACAGCGAGACTACGTTGCTGGGCGAGTACGCCGCCTACGCCGAGATTTCCATCCGCCGCAAGGTCACCCGCGACGGGCAAAACACCTATTACCTGAACGGCACCAAATGCCGGCGGCGTGATATCACGGACATCTTCCTCGGCACCGGCCTCGGGCCGCGCAGCTACTCGATCATCGAGCAAGGGATGATCTCCAAGCTCATCGAGGCCAAGCCAGAGGAGCTGCGTAATTTCATCGAAGAAGCCGCAGGCATCTCCAAATACAAGGAGCGTCGCCGCGAAACCGAGAGCCGCATTCGTCGTACCCAGGAGAACCTGGCGCGCCTGACCGACCTTCGCGAGGAGCTCGAACGCCAGCTTGAACGCCTGCACCGCCAGGCCCAGGCCGCCGAGAAATACCGGGAGTACAAGGCTCAGGAGCGCCAACTCAAGGCGCGCCTGTCAGCCCTGCGTTGGCGCGAGCTGGATGAGCGCGTGCGCCAGCGCGAAGCGGTCATCGGCGATCAGGAGGTGGCTTTTGAAGCCCTGGTGGCCGAGCAGCGCAATGCCGATGCGAGTATCGAGCGCCTGCGTGACGGCCATCATGAGCTGTCAGAGCGCTTCAATCAGGTCCAGGGTCGCTTCTATTCCGTCGCCGGCGACATCGCCCGTGTGGAGCAGAGCATCCAGCATGGCCAGCAACGCTTGCGCCAATTGCAAGACGACCTCAAGGAAGCCGAGCGCACCCGCCTGGAAACTGAGTCGCACCTAGGGCATGACCGCACGTTGCTGGCGACCCTGGGTGAAGAGCTGGCGATGCTCGAACCCGAGCAGGAACTGACCTTGGCTAGCGCCGAAGAGGCGACCGCCACCCTCGAGGAGGCTGAGCTGGGCATGCACGCCTGGCAGGAGCAATGGGACAGTTTCAATACCCAGTCCGCCGAGCCGCGGCGCCAGGCTGAAGTGCAACAGTCCCGTTTGCAGCAGCTGGAGGCTGGCCTGGAGCGTTTGGCCGAGCGTCAACGCAAGCTGGAGGAAGAGCGCGAGCAGCTCGCGGCCGAACCCGAAGACGCCGCGTTGTTCGAGTTGACCGAGCAAGTGGCCAGTAGCGAACTGGAGCTCGAAACGCTTCAGATGAGCGAGCAACAGGTGCTCGAGCAGCTCGACGCGGTACGCGAGCAGTTGCAACAGTCTACTGAGACTCATCAGCAGTCCCAAGGCGAACTGCAACGTTTAGGCGGGCGCCTGGCATCTCTGGAAGCATTGCAGCAGGCGGCCCTGGAGCCCGGTGCGGGTGCCAGTGACTGGCTGCGCGGCCAAGGGCTGGAGCATAAGCCGCGGCTGGCTGAAGGGCTGCGGGTCGAGCCAGGCTGGGAGCTGGCGGTCGAGACCGTGCTGGGTGCCGATCTGCAAGCAGTGTTGGTCGAAGACTTCGCCTCACTGGATTTCACTGCCCTGGAGCAGGGCGAACTGCGGCTGCTGCTGGCGAGCACGCAGGGGGCTCGACTGCCGGGCAGCCTGCTGGACAAAGTCGAGGGCCGCACCGATCTTGCGCCCTGGCTCGGTCAGGTACGTCCCGTGGAGAGTCTCGAACAGGCCTTGGCCTTGCGAGCCGGGCTGACGGAAGGTCAGAGCCTGGTCAGTCGAGACGGATATTGGATCGGCCGGCACTTTTTGCGGATCAGCCGGGGTGGGGAGTCCCAAGGCGGGGTACTGGCCCGTGGCCAGGAAATCGAACGCCTGGGGCATGAGCAGCTCGAACTCCAGTCGCGTCTGGAGCAACTGGAGCAACACCTTCAGGACCTGCGCGGACAACAGCGCGACCTGGAAGCGCAGCGTGAACAGCTGCGCCGACGCAGTCAGGACGAAAACCGCCAGCTCGGCGAACTCAAGGCGCGGCTTTCGGCCGGGCGAGCCCGCGCCGAGCAGGTGCAGCTGCGCTGCCGCCGGCTGCAAGAAGAATTGGCCGAGCTGCAAGAGCAGCGGGCCATGGAGCATGAGCAACTGGGCGAGGCCCGTCTGCTGTTACAGGAAGCCCTGGAGCGGATGGCTCAAGACACCGAGCAGCGCGAGCAACTGATGGCCCGGCGCGACACTCTGCGCGAAGGGCTCGATCGTATCCGTCAGGAGGCTCGTCAGCACAAGGATCATGCCCATCAGTTGGCGGTGCGCCTGGGCTCCCTGCGGGCCCAGCATGATTCCACCCGTCAGGCCCTGGAGCGTTTGGAGCTACAGGCGGCACGCCTGAGCGAGCGCCAGGAGCAACTGAGCCTCAATCTGGAGGAGGGCGAAGCGCCGCTGGAAGAACAGCGCCTGAAGCTCGAAGAGCTGCTGGAGCGGCGCATGAGCGTCGATGAGGAAATGCGCCAGGCTCGTCTGCATATGGATGAAGCCGACCGTGAACTGCGCGATGCCGAACGCCGTCGAACCCAGGCCGAGCAACAGGCTCAGTTGCTGCGCGGTCAGCTTGAGCAGTCCCGCCTGGAGTCCCAGGGCCTGGATGTGCGTCGCAAGACGCTGCAGGAGCAACTGCTGGCCGATGGCTATGACTTGCAGGGTGTGCTCGCCACCCTCGAGCCCGAGGCAAGCGAGCAGGGCACCGAGCAAGAACTCGAGCAACTGGACGGGCGCATCCAGCGCCTGGGCGCAATCAACCTGGCGGCCATCGAGGAATACCAGCAGCAGTCCGAACGTAAGCGTTACCTGGACGCCCAGGATGCCGACCTGGTGGAAGCACTGGAGACACTGGAAAGCGTCATCCGCAAGATCGACAAGGAAACCCGTAATCGCTTCAAGGATACCTTTGATCAGATAAATGCCGGTTTGCAGGCACTTTTTCCAAAAGTTTTCGGTGGCGGCAGTGCTTACCTGGAACTGACGGGCGAAGATCTACTCGATACTGGGGTGACGATCATGGCGCGCCCGCCGGGCAAGAAGAACAGCACCATCCATCTGCTGTCCGGTGGCGAGAAGGCGTTGACCGCCCTCGCACTGGTGTTCGCCATCTTCAAGCTGAACCCGGCACCGTTCTGCATGCTCGACGAGGTCGATGCGCCGCTGGACGATGCCAACGTCGGACGTTACGCCAGGTTGGTGAAGGAAATGAGCGAAAGCGTGCAATTCATCTACATCACCCATAACAAGATTGCCATGGAAATGGCCGATCAATTGATGGGGGTGACCATGCACGAGCCAGGCTGCTCACGTCTTGTTGCAGTTGATGTGGAGGAAGCGTTGGCCATGGTCGATGCCTGATGAGCGAAGATAAGGCAGGATACGTGGGGAAATCCCCCCGACATGTGCGACAGACGGTGTAAAGTTGCCTTTGGTCGTGCTAGCTTTATGTCACTTATTTTTTGCGTGGGTAAAACGCCTGTCAGAACATAGAGTTGGCGCCACGTGTTAAAGGGCTTTGAAGCCTTTGTTTTCAAGCATATTTTTTAGAGGCACGGGATTACATGGAAATCGGTCTGCGCGAATGGCTGATCGTCATCGGCGTCATTGTCATCGCCGGTATTCTTTTCGACGGCTGGCGCCGCATGCGCGGCGGCAAGGGCAAGTTGAAATTCCGTCTGGATCGCAGCTACTCCAATCTGCCGGACGACGAGGGCAGCGCCGAGGTACTGGGCCCTGCACGCGTACTGGAAACCCAAAAAGAACCCGAGCTGGACGAAAGCGATCTGCCTTCGGTCAGCGCCCCGGCGCTCGAGCGTGAGCCCAAGCCAGCCAAAACCAACAAACGTGGCAAGCGCGCCAGCGAGCCACAGCAGGGCGACCTGAACCTGGCTGCCGAGCCGCGTGAGCCGGACCTGTTTGCCGACGCCGATGATGATCGTCCTGCCGAGCACAGCCGCCACAACGGTGCAGGCGCGGGCAATACAGTCAAAGAACTGCCTCCGGCCGAGGAAGTACTGGTGATCAGCGTGATCTCCCGCGACGAGGGGGGGTTCAAGGGGCCGGCCCTGCTGCAGAACATCCTCGAAAGCGGCCTGCGTTTCGGCGAGATGGACATCTTCCATCGGCACGAGAGCATGGCCGGTCACGGCGAAGTGCTGTTCTCCATGGCCAATGCGGTCAAGCCAGGGGTGTTCGATCTGGACGATATCGACCATTTCAGCACTCGCGCGGTGAGCTTCTTCCTGGGCCTGCCAGGCCCGCGTCACCCCAAGCAGGCCTTCGACGTGATGGTCGCTGCCGCCCGCAAGCTGGCCCATGAACTCAACGGCGAGCTCAAGGATGACCAGCGTAGCGTACTGACCGCCCAGACCATCGAGCACTACCGCCAGCGCATCGTCGAGTTCGAGCGTCGCGCGCTGACCCAGAAGCGTTGATGGCCCCCAGCGGGCGGACCTGCCTTGATCCTGCCCGCCCGATTTGAGCAAAAAGAGCAGCCCTGTGCTGCTCTTTTGCGTTGCAAGAGAAGATGAACGATGAACGCCGAAAACCGTATCCATGAACTGCGTGCCGAACTCGAACAGCACAATTACCGCTATTACGTGCTGGACGAGCCGAGCGTGCCTGACGCCGAATACGACCGTCTGTTCAACGAGCTCAAGGCGCTGGAGGCCGAGTATCCGCACCTTGTGACGCCCGATTCGCCAACCCAGCGCGTCGGCGGGGCGGCGCTGGCGGCGTTCAGCCAGGTGCGCCACGAAATTCCTATGCTCAGCCTGGGCAATGCCTTCGAGGAAGACGACCTGCGCGACTTCGATCGGCGCGTGGTGGAGGGGCTGGATCTGCCGGCCGGCGATCTGTTCGCTGAGCAGGCCGCGGTCGATTACAGCTGTGAGCCCAAGCTCGATGGCCTTGCAGTCAGCCTGCTGTATCGCGACGGCCAACTGGTGCAGGGCGCCACTCGGGGGGATGGCACCACGGGCGAGGACATCAGCGCTAACGTGCGTACTGTTCGCAACATCCCGCTCAAGCTGCACGGCGAAGGCTGGCCGGCGGTGCTTGAGGTGCGCGGCGAGGTGTACATGAGCAAGGCCGGCTTCGAGCGCCTGAACGCCGCCCAGGCCGAGAGCGGCGGCAAGACCTTCGCCAATCCGCGCAACGCCGCTGCCGGCAGTTTGCGCCAGCTGGACTCCAAGATTACCGCCAGCCGCCCCCTGGAATTCTGCTGCTACGGGCTGGGCCAGGTCTCCGAGGCCATCGCCGACAGCCATATCGGTATCCTGGAGAAGCTCAAGACCTGGGGCTTGCCCATCAGTCGCGAGCTGCGCCATGCCGCAGGGGTGGAGCAATGCTTGGCGTACTACCGCGACATTGGCGCCCGCCGCAACGATCTGCCTTACGAGATCGACGGTGTGGTGTTCAAGGTCAACAGCCTGGCTGCCCAGCGCGAGCTGGGCTTTCGAGCCCGGGAGCCGCGTTGGGCCATCGCCCACAAGTTCCCGGCCATGGAAGAACTCACCGAAGTGCTCGACGTCGAGTTCCAGGTCGGCCGCACTGGCGCCGTCACCCCCGTGGCGCGGCTCAAGCCGGTGAAGGTGGCTGGTGTCACGGTCTCCAACGCCACGCTGCACAACATGGATGAAATCGCCCGCCTGGGTCTGATGATTGGCGATAGCGTGATCATCCGTCGGGCCGGTGACGTCATTCCGCAAGTGATGCAGGTGGTGATCGAGCGCCGTCCCGACAACGCCCGTCCGGTGGTTGTGCCCAGTCAGTGCCCGGTCTGTGGCTCGCAAGTCGAGCGCACCCAGTTGGTCAAGCGCAGCAAAGGCAAGGAGACCACCAGTGAAGGCGCGGTTTACCGCTGCGTAGGGCGCCTGGCCTGTGCCGCCCAGCTCAAGCAGGCGATCATCCATTACGTTTCGCGCCGAGCCATGGATATCGACGGCCTGGGCGAAAAGAGCGTCGAGCAATTGGTTGACGAAGGATTGATCCGCTCTCCGGCCGACCTGTACGACCTTAAGTTCGAGCAAATCGTCGAGCTCGAGGGCTTTGCCGAAGTGTCCAGCAACAAGTTGCTGGAGGCGATCCAGGCCAGCAAGCAGCCCAGCCTTGCGCGCTTCATCTTCGCCTTGGGGATTCCGGATGTCGGCGAGGAGACCGCCAAAGTCCTGGCCCGCTCCTTGGGCAGCCTGGCGCGGGTGCAAAAGGCGCTGCCGCAGGTGCTGACCTATCTGCCTGACATTGGCCTGGAAGTCGCTTACGAGATCCATAACTTCTTCGAGGATGACCACAACCGTGAGGTCATCCAGCAGTTGCTCGACAGTGGTATGCAGTTGCAGGATGAGGGCGAACTGGCGGCCGAGTTCGCCGCCAGTACTACCTTGGCGGGCATGATCGCCAAGCTCGATATCCCCTCGGTCGGGCCGACGGGCGCGGAAAAACTGGTGGACAAGCTGGGTACCCTGGACAAGATCATCGAAGCCGATGGTATTGACCTGCGCCAGGCTCTGAACACCAAGCAGGCCGAGGCGGTGCGGGAGTTCTTCAGAGTCGAGGCCAACCAGCAGCTGGCCCGTGCCATTGAAGCGCAACTGCTCGACTTCGGCATGCACTGGGCCAGCGAGAAAAGGGTCGCGCAAGGGCTGCCCCTGGCCGGGCAGACCTGGGTGCTGACCGGCACCCTGGAACGCATGAGCCGTGACATCGCCAAGGACAAGCTGGAAAGCCTCGGTGCCAAGGTGGCAGGATCGGTTTCCAGCAAGACCCATTGCGTCGTCGCCGGGCCCGGTGCGGGCTCCAAGCTCGCCAAGGCCAGCGAGCTAGGTGTCAAGGTGCTGGATGAGGAAGCGTTTGTCGCCTTCCTTGAGGGTCACGGCATCGCCGTCTGACCAGCGGAGGGGACAAGTCATTGAGAAATGATGGTTTTTTCTCGATGCAGAGGTTGTAACTTCGCCCCAGACCGGTACAATGGCGCGGCTCGTCACATGGCGAGCCGTCGTGGTGGCCCCATCGGTCCCCCCGCAACGATTACCCGTTAACCTGGTCAGGCCCGGAAGGGAGCAGCCATAGCGGGAACATCGTGTGCCGGGGTGTGGCTGGTGGGGCCGCCTCCATTTCTGGCGTCCGCCAAGCGATTCACCTGTCTCTCCTACCTCTCTCCCTGCGCCAGAATTCAACGTCTGGTAATACCGCGCGTCTTTCTCCCGCCCCTGCGAGCGCCTTATCATGCAAGGCATTCCGTTCGCTGTTTCACCTCCTGAGGTACGCCCATGGATCACCTAGATGACCAGACCCGCCACAAGATCCGTGATTGGCAAATCCGTCGCCTGGAAATCAAGGACCTGATGGCTGCCCATCCCGAGCGGGTTCTGGAGCTGTCGAGGGTGCTCGACCAGATGGAAGAGGAGCATGAGCGCATCCTCGGCGAGGCCGAAGTCATTGCAAACACTGATCAGGGCGTCGTCGCTCAAGGGGCTTTGGGTTTTGAGCTCAAGGTTTCGGCTGGTAGCGCCCGGGACCTGCGCAAGCTGCTGGAAATGGCAATCTATGAACTCGACGGCACGCTGGAAGCCGGCCTCCCAGAAGCACGAAGCTATCCGGGCGGCATGTCGGGCAGCCTTGGGACGTACGAGTACACCCTGACAGTGGCCGAGGCCGGCGGGCCTTGCCGCGTTGAATGATTTTCCCGTGAGCGCGTATGCAACCTGAACACTACGATTTCACCAACCCCGTGTTCCTGCCGGTCTCCCTGGAGACCTGCCAGGGGTTGCTCGATGCCCAGGATCACAGCGCGCTCGATGCGCTGGGCGATGCGCAGTTGGCAGCGGTATTGGTTATCCAGAATCTTGTCGAGGCCAAGGGGCAGGTGCTCGATCCCTCTGCAGCCGAAAAGGTACTGGCCAGGCTGTTGGCCTGGTCGGTCGATGTTCGCCATTCACCTGGGATAGGGCTGTTGTCGGAAGCGCGGCGGTTGTTCGATGCGCGAAAACTGTACTTCGGGCTGGAGCTCATCAAAGGCTCGAAGCTGCATTTGCTGATGGCTGACGAAGTGGCGGCCGGCGAGTACCTGTTACCTGATGGCAAGTGGGATTTCGAGTTCAAGATCCGCCGCCACCAGCGCAACAATCCGTTTCGTCAGCAAGCGATCACCAGGTTCGACAGGGAGCGCTGGCTCACCGCCGAGCAGGACAAGCTGGTCAGGATAGTGCGGGCCAATCCGGACGAGGACTTGCACGTTCAAGGCTATGCGGGTATCGGCAAGAGCTATTTGCTCGGGGCATTGATGGACTGCCTGCCCGCGGGGAGCGTGCTGCCGCTGGCGCGTACCTCCGGCAAATTGCACGCGCTGCGGCGGCGCCTGGGTGTCGCTGCCGATAGCAAGCGAGGCAAGACGTTTGGCGAATTCGCCCATGAGTTGTTGCAGGGCTCGCGACGCGCTCCTGCCAAGGCCGTGAGGGTTCCGCGCAAACGTGCCTTGGCCGAGGAACTGGGCATTCTCGGTTTTCGCCAGTACGGACCGGAGAAAACGCTGGAGATCTGCCTTGAGCTGCTGAAGAACTACTGCGAGTCCTGGGACTACAGCATCACTGCCCGGCACCTGCCCTATTTCGAACACCCGCTGTCCAACCTCGACAGTCGGGTACTGCTGGAATATTCAAGCCGGCTGTGGACCTACCTCCAGGCTAATCCTGCCTGGGACAGCCACACGGGATTCCTGGCACTGTTGCTGATCAAGCGTGCAAGCCTTGCCGGTTGCAGTGTGCCGGCCCGCTATAGCCACGTGATCATCGACGAGAGCCAGGACGTGCCGGCGTCCTTGTTGCAGATCATCGAGCGTGGCCGTCAGGTCCTGATTACCCTTGGCGATGAGTACCAGCGCGCCTGGGGGCCGGGACTGCGCAGGCAGCGCGAGGTGCGTCAGCGCGATATCGCCTTCTCCGTGCGTAGCGGTCCTCAGGTCGAGCGCTTGATCAACCCGCTGATCAGCGTGCATTCGCAAAAGTCCAAGCTGGCATTCGAGGGCGCGGGTAGCGCCGAGGTCGGCGTGGAGTTCTATCCAGAAGGCTTTGTGCCGCCGGAGGGCTGCGTGGTGTTGACCGCATCCCACTGGGACGCGATGAAATGGGCGATGGAACTGGCCGGCAAGCATTACGCAATCGCCTTTGCCGAGCAGATGAACCTGCAGGGCTTCATGGAAACCGCGATCAGGTTGTTCAGGGGAGAGCAGGATAGTGACGAGTCGCATCCGTCCTTCGCTCACTCCACGGATTGGCGGCAGGTTCGCGAAATCCATCAGCACGATGCTGCATTCGTCTGGGTCGAGGCCAGGCTGCAGGAAGGCTTCCGTATCGCTGAGCTGAACAAGGTCAAGGCTCGGGTGACCGGCCAGCCCGGCAGCGTTCTGTTGATGCTGGCCCAGGATGCGGGAGGGTTGGAGTTCGAGCGCGTGCTGTTGACGCCGGAGCTGATGAGCACCGACCCCTTCAAGGACGCCTATGCGTTCGATGCTCGGGTCTGTGCAGTGTACATCGCACTTTCGCGGGCGCGGCGTCAGCTTTACCTGCCCTATGAGGTAGAGGAATGGGTGGCCTACCATAAGAGTCAACCGTTCCGGGAATCGCACGGTTACTGAGGCTTGGCCTGCTTTTTCGCTCGTGTACTGGCGGCGGCAAGCTTCAGCAGTCGCTGAAACGTCGGGCAGTTCAGGTGATCCTCTTCAGGACATGCCGCCGCATGGCGAAGGCCTTTGCTCATCGCTTGCAGGCGCTTGATTCGTTGATCCAGCTCGTCGGCCTTGTCTCGCAGCATCTGTCGATCGACTTGCTGCTCCACCAACATCGCCCCCACTTCATCCAGTGAAAATCCTGCAGCCTGGCCTAGGGCGATCAACCCCAGCCGCTGGGCGATATCGGCAGGGAATTGTCGGCGCTCGCCCTGCCTGGACAGCGACCTGATCAGACCTTTCTTGGCGTAGTAGCGCAGTGTCGAGGCCGGTACCCCTGTGCGCCTGGCCACATCGGCGATGTCCATTTGTGCATCCCTTGACTTGAAGTTGACTTCAACTTCTATGCTGCGCGGCATGGAATTTTCCGTCAATGCCAGAGGGCGTTCGTATGTCTGCCACAACTGCTTTCCTAAGTACTTTGTCGATCGGCATCGGCGCCACGCTGGTCATGGACCTGTGGACGTTGATGCTCAAGCGTATAGGCGTTGCCACCTTGAACTATGCGATGGTCGGACGTTGGGTAGGCCATATGGGACATGGGCATCTGCGCCATGAAGCAATCGCCAAGGCCGCGCCCATTAGGCACGAACGCGCACTGGGCTGGCTCATGCACTACGCCACCGGCCTCGCCTTTGCAGCATTGCTGGTGAGTTTGGCAGGGGAGGCGTGGCTGAGCTCGCCAACACTCTGGCCGGCCCTGGCTTTCGGCTTGTGCTCGGTCGTGGCACCGCTTTGTTTCATGCAGCCTGCCTTGGGGGCAGGCTTCTTTGCGTCGCGTACGCCCAAGCCGCTGGTCAGCTGCCTGCGCAGCGTCGCGACGCATATGGTGTTCGGGGTGGGGTTGTTCTTGAGTGCGATGCTGGTGCAGGCGGGCCCGTGGTGAGGGTCAGCGATCGAGAATCTGGGACGATGTCACTGTCTGCGAGCTGACCGGCCGTGTGGGCGGGGTGCTGTAGCGCTGCAGAATCCGCTCGATCTGCCCTGACTGCTTCATGTGTGCCAGGGCGTTGAGCACCGCCTGGGTGGGGACTGTCGGGTCATTGCGCACGATACAACGCAAGTCCTGCTCCTCCAGTACGGCAAGGGCCTGTAATTGTTGCGCCGGGGGCAGTGTGCGATTGAACCATAGCAGTGAGAATTCGTTGCTCACGGCATGGCGGTAGCGGCCTGCCTGGAGCTTTTGCAAGACGAGAACCTGATTGCGACTGTCTTCGCGACGTAACCGACCTTGGTCAAACAATGCGTCCAGTGAGGGGTAGCGATAGCCTAGGACTGTGCCGACGGCCTGAGTCGGCAGTTGTTCAAGGCGGGTAGGAGCGTACTGACCAGGGCTCCCGACCAGCAGGTCACGCTGGTGAAGGAGAGGGACACTCCACAGGAACTTGTCGAAGCGGTTGTCGAACCACGCCGGGGTCACATGGCAGCGTACATCGACTTCGTCCGCGTCCATCGCCTGTTGCACCCGCAGGCGTGCCATGACGTGATATTCCGCCCGTGTGCCTGTCTCCCGGGCCAGTGTCTGCATCAGATCGAACAGAATGCCCTCCACCGGCTGGTCCTGTTCGATGCGGATCAGCGGCATGCTCCAGCTTTCGGCGACGGAGAATCGCAGCACTGGCTGCTCGGCCAGGGCGTTGCCGGCCCAGAGCATGAGGATGAGCAGGGCTTTGTGCACGTCAATCCTCCTTGATCGCTGCCAATGCGTGCGTTTGTCCTTAGCTTAGACGAGTTCGGCAGGGTGCAATTTTGCCCCCGCTCCGCTAGCATTAGCGATCTTCCGCTTGTTCAGGTTGCGATGGTTTTTTGATGAGTTATCAGGTTCTTGCACGTAAATGGCGCCCGCGCTCGTTCCGCGAAATGGTCGGCCAGGCCCATGTGCTCAAGGCTTTGATCAACGCCCTGGACAACCAGCGCCTGCACCATGCCTATCTATTCACCGGTACGCGCGGCGTGGGCAAGACCACGATCGCGCGGATCATCGCCAAGTGCCTGAACTGCGAAACCGGTATTACCTCAACACCCTGCGGTACCTGTTCGGTCTGCCGAGAGATCGACGAGGGGCGCTTCGTCGACCTGATCGAGATCGACGCGGCGAGCCGGACCAAGGTCGAGGACACCCGTGAACTGCTCGACAATGTGCAGTACGCGCCGAGCCGTGGGCGTTTCAAGGTCTATCTGATCGACGAAGTGCACATGCTTTCCACCCACTCGTTCAACGCCCTGTTGAAGACGCTGGAAGAGCCTCCGCCTTACGTCAAGTTCATCCTCGCGACCACCGATCCGCAGAAGCTTCCGGCGACCATCCTGTCTCGTTGCCTGCAGTTCTCGTTGAAGAACATGAGCCCGGAGCGGGTGGTGGAGCATCTGAGCCATGTCCTGGCTGCCGAAAACGTACCGTTCGAGGAGGATGCCCTGTGGCTGCTCGGCCGTGCGGCTGATGGCTCCATGCGCGACGCCATGAGCCTGACCGACCAGGCCATCGCTTTCGGTGAGGGCAAGGTGCTGGCCGCCGATGTCCGGGCAATGCTCGGCACCCTCGACCATGGTCAGGTGTATGGCGTACTCCAGGCGCTGCTGGAGGGCGATGCGCGGGCGCTACTGGAGGCCGTGCGCAATCTCGCCGAACAGGGGCCGGACTGGAACGGCGTGCTGGCCGAGATGCTCAATGTGCTTCACCGGGTCGCGATCGCCCAGGCGCTGCCAGAGGCCGTGGACAACGGCCAGGGCGATCGTGACCGCGTGCTGGCCCTGGCCTCGGCATTGCCGGCCGAGGATGTGCAGTTCTATTACCAGATGGGCCTGATCGGTCGACGGGACCTGCCGTTGGCGCCGGATCCGCGGGGCGGATTCGAGATGGTCCTGTTACGCATGCTGGCTTTCCGCCCGGCGGATGCCGAAGATGCGCCGAAGCCGGTACTAAAGCCAGTGGGGATCAGCCAGGCCACAGCTGATCCGGCAAAACCGGTGGCAGCCGCGACGCCTGTCGTCGAGCCGCCTGTCGCGAGTGTTCCCGAGCAATCCGAGACGCCGGCCCAGGCAGCTGTTGCTGCTGAGCCAGCGGCTGTGCCGCCGGTCGAACCACCGTCAGCGGTTGTCGACCCGGTACCTGCGCCCGAGCCCGAGCGACAAGTCGAGGTAGCTGCGCCGGAGCCGGATGTGGTGGTGGAGGACGTCATCGACCTGCCGTGGGAAGACCCCGTCGCGTCACCTGCGCCCGACGTCTCGCCCGCGCCGCAGGCTCAGCCTGTTCCGGTGTCCAGTCAGAGCCCAAGCCATGACGAGCCGCCTTTCGATCCGTCAGCCTACGGCTCGGCCGCCATGGACCGCGACGACGAACCGCCGCTCGATGAGGATTACTACACGCCTGACAGCGATCCGGCAGGTTTCAGCTACCTGGACGAATTGGCCGAGCATGTGCACGAAGCCGAGCCGGCGAAGGCGCCGGAGCCTCTGCCAGCGGCCAAGCCGGCCACGGGCTTGGCTCTGCAATGGCTGGAATTATTCCCACAGTTGCCTGTCTCCGGTATGACAGGCAACATCGCCGCAAACTGTACGCTGATTGCCGCTGATGGTGACGATTGGCTGCTGCATCTGGACCCGGGGCAGGGCGCGCTGTTCAATACGACCCAGCAGCGCCGGCTGAACGATGCGCTGAATCAGCACTTGGGACGAACCCTGCGACTGAAGATCGAACTGATCCGCCCCGAGCAGGAAACTCCGGCCCAGGCTGCTGCGCGCAAGCGTGCAGAGCGCCAGCGCGAGGCTGAGGTATCGATCGAGCAGGACCCACTCATCCAGCAGATGATCCGGCAGTTCGGTGCGACGGTACGACAGGATACTATTGAGCCTGTGCAAGCCCTGGTCAGCCAGGGCGAATGAACGGATAACCATGCGCCCGGTAGCGAGCCGGGGCGCATCACATGACCCAATCGAGGTGTACCCCCATGATGAAAGGTGGCATGGCCGGCCTGATGAAGCAGGCCCAGCAGATGCAGGAAAAAATGGCCAAGATGCAGGAAGAGCTGGCCAATGCTGAAGTGACTGGCCAATCCGGTGCCGGCTTGGTCAGCGTGGTGATGACCGGTCGTCATGACGTCAAGCGCATCAGCATCGATGACAGCCTGATGCAAGAGGACAAAGAAGTGCTGGAAGACTTGATCGCTGCTGCTGTGAACGATGCAGTGCGCAAGGTCGAGCAGAACAGCCAGGAGAAGATGGGTAGCATGACTGCAGGCATGCAGCTGCCACCGGGCTTCAAGATGCCGTTCTGACTGTTGCCTGGCCAGGCAATGACTGGCTGCGCATCGAAAAGCCGCTACCGATGATCGGGGCGGCTTTTTTATTTGGCTGTGAAAAGCCATGCTGATCCAGCACATCAGCGACAACGGGTTCGCTGCCCATGCCCGTAGCTTTTGCTCTTCATACGTGATTGATGGTGTCTGGACTATCGCGCATGAAGAGCAAGGGCGGCGGGAAGTGAGGTCGTTGCTGGTGGCCGCTTGAAGGGGGTATTTGACGTATATGACCCCGGCCGGTATAAACCGCCTCCTATTGATCTGTCAGGCCTTTCCCATGAGCTTCAGCCCCCTGATCCGCCAACTGATCGACGCCTTGCGCACGCTGCCCGGTGTCGGCCAGAAAACCGCCCAGCGTATGGCCCTGCAGTTGCTCGAGCGCGACCGCAGTGGCGGTCTGCGTCTGGCCCAGGCCCTGAGCCAGGCCATGGAAGGCGTCGGCCACTGCCGTCAATGCCGGACCCTGACCGAGCAGGAATTGTGCCCGCAATGCGCCGACACGCGCCGTGACGACACACAACTTTGTGTGGTCGAAGGTCCGATGGATGTGTATGCAGTGGAGCAGACAGGGTACCGAGGCCGCTACTTCGTCCTGAAGGGGCATCTGTCACCGTTGGACGGGCTTGGCCCGGATGCGATCGGTATTCCGCAATTGATGGCACGGATCGAGGAGCAAGGCAGCTTCACCGAGGTGATTCTGGCGACCAACCCTACCGTGGAAGGGGAGGCAACCGCCCACTACATCGCCCAGTTGCTGACCGAGAAAGGCCTGATCGCCTCGCGAATCGCCCATGGCGTGCCGTTGGGTGGGGAGCTGGAACTGGTCGATGGCGGTACCTTGGCTCATGCCTTCGCCGGGCGTAAGCCGATCTCGCTCTGAATCATGAACAGAACCGCGCCTGCAGTCGCCTGTAGGCGCAGGGCTCTGACAAAAAATCAGAACTCGCTCAGCGAAAACTCGGTCAGGCAGAAGGTGGGTACGCCCGCAGCCTGCAGGCGGCGCGAGCCGTCCAGCTCAGGCAGGTCGATGATGGCCGCAGCCTCGAACACCTCGGCACCGGTGCGACGGATCAGATTGGCGGCCGCCAGCAGGGTACCGCCGGTGGCGATCAGGTCGTCGAAGATCAGTACCGAATCCCCCTCGCAGAGACTGTCGGCATGCACTTCGAGAAACGCTTCGCCGTACTCGGTCTGGTAAGCCTCCGATAGCACGTCGGCCGGCAGCTTGCCTTGCTTGCGGAACAGGATCAGTGGCTTGTTCAGCTGGTGGGCAATGATCGAGCCGATCAGAAAACCCCGGGCATCCATGGCACCAATGTGACTGAACTCGGCTTCGACATAACGCTCGATGAACTGGTCGGCCACATAGCGCAGCCCGCGCGGCGACTGGAACAGAGGGGTAATGTCGCGGAAGATCACGCCCGGCTTGGGAAAGTCCGGGACCGGGCGGATCAGGGCTTTGAGGTCGAAGGTATCGCTGTGCATGTGGCTTTCCTGGAAAACGGATGCGCCAGTATACCTTGCCGGTGCGGCTTCAGGCTTCTATCGCGCCGCCGGCCAGCGCGCACAGCTGGATCGGGTCGAGGATATGAACTTCCTTGCCCTCGGCCTTGATCAGGCCGTTCTGCTGGAAGCGGGTAAACACCCGGGACACGGTTTCCACCGCCAGGCCCAGATAGTTGCCGATTTCGTTGCGCGACATGCTTAGGCGGAACTGGTTGGCCGAATAGCCCCGGGCGCGGAAGCGGGCGGACAGGTTGACCAGGAAGGTGGCGATGCGTTCGTCAGCGGTCTTTTTCGACAGCAGCAGCATCATCTGCTGGTCATCGCGAATCTCCCGGCTCATGACCCGCATCAACTGGCGACGCAACTGGGGCAGCTGGACCGACAGCTCATCCAGCCGCTCGAAGGGGATCTCGCAGACCGAGGTGGTTTCCTGGGCTTGGGCCGACACCGGGTAGGTCTCGGTGTCCATCCCCGACAGCCCGACCAGTTCGCTCGGCAGATGGAAGCCGGTGATTTGCTCTTCGCCACCATCACTGAGGCTGAACGTTTTCAGGGCGCCGGAACGTACGGCGTAGACCGAGCCGAAATTGTCACCCTGGCGGAACAGGAACTCACCCTTTTTCAGGGGACGGCCACGCTTGACGATTTCATCCAGTGCATCCATGTCCTCCAGATTGAGTGACAGGGGCAGGCACAGGGGGGCCAGGCTGCAGTCCTTGCAATGGGCCTGGTTGTGTGGGCGCAGTTTGACTGGCTCGGACATTTCTATCGATCCTTGTGGGAAAGCACACATAAGCTGTAAGGGTAACTCACAGCATAGGCAGTAGGCCAGCGTGCGCTATTTTGGTGCGACCTGGCCGGGGCTTTGGCGGGAGTATGCCAAGGCCTGTTAACTGTCCATAGTGTGCCTGACAAGGCGTTCTGTCCATGCGGTTGATCGACTCGGTTTGTTTATATCACCCGAGAGAAGCGTTGCTGGTTGTGCATGGCCAAATAGGCGTCGAACACCATGCACACCGAACGTACCAGCAGTCGCCCGGCAGGCAGTACCCGAATACCCTTTGCATCCAGGCTGATCAGACCATCACGCTGCATGGCCTGCAATTGTGGCCATTGGTCCTTGAAGTAACCTCGAAAGTCGATGGTGAAAGCTTGCTCGATGCTGTCGAAGTCCAGCTCGAAATGGCAGATCAATTGCTGGATCACCGCGCGTCGCAGGCGGTCATCCGGGTTGCACAGCAGCCCGCGCTGGGTGGCCAGCTGGGCGCTGGAAAGGGTGTCTTGGTAGGTGGCCAGGTCGCTGCTGTTCTGGCAGTAGAGATCGCCGATCTGGCTGATGGCCGATACGCCCAGGCCAATCAGGTCGCAGTGGCCGTGGGTGGTATAGCCCTGGAAGTTGCGTTGCAGGGTGCCCTCTTCTTGGGCGATCGCCAGCTCGTCATCGGGCAAGGCGAAGTGGTCCATGCCGATGTAACGATAGCCGGCGCACGTCAATTGCTCGATGGTGCCCTGGAGCATTTCCAGCTTGGCCGAAGGCGTTGGCAGCTCAGCGCTGTCGATGCGTCGCTGGGGCATGAAGCGCTCGGGCAGGTGGGCATAGTTGAATACCGAAAGGCGGTCCGGCTGCAGGCGGATCACTTCCTCGACGGTGCGGGCGAAGCCTTCCGGGGTCTGGCGGGGCAGGCCATAGATCAGATCGAGGTTGACCGAGCGGAACTGCAAGGTGCGTGCGGCCTCGATCAAGGTGCGGGTCTGCTCCAGACTTTGCAGGCGGTTGATCGCGCGCTGCACGGCCGGGTCGAGATCCTGCACGCCCAGGCTGACGCGGTTGAAGCCCAGCTCGCGCAAAAGGCCCATGGTCGACCAGTCGGCTTCGCGTGGGTCGATCTCGATACCGTAGTCGCCGGAGTCGTCGTCCAGTAGGTGGAAGTGCTGGCGCAGGGTGGCCATCAATTGGCGCAGTTCGACATGGCTGAGGAAGGTGGGTGTGCCTCCACCGAAATGCAATTGCTCGACCCGCTGCTTGGCATCCAGATGGCAGGCGATCAGCTGGATCTCTTGCTCCAGGCGTTGCAAGTAAGGCTGGGCTCTGGCGCGATCCTTGGTGATGACCTTGTTGCAGGCGCAGTAGTAGCAGATGTTGGCGCAGAACGGCACGTGTACGTACAGCGACAGTGGGCGGACCGCGCGACGGCTCTCGCGCAGGGCGTGGAGCAGGTCGAACGAACCCACTTCGCCGTGCAGTTGCATGGCGGTCGGATAAGAGGTGTAGCGTGGGCCGGCCAGATCGTAGCGGCGGATCAGGTCGCAGTCCCAGCGTAGGTCGTCGAGCATGGTGGTCCCCGGAGAGAGCGGCAGTGTCCGGAGTCTAGGGCGGCCCGCTGGGGCTCGTCTTGATTTGCATCAACGGGGTCTGGATGGGAGCGCGTAGCTGGGGCTGAGGCGCTGTCAGTGTCCCATCAACCAGTGCTGGTGCGGCCCTGGCAGGGTCCACAGGCCGAACAGGACCACCAGCAGTCCCCCGGCCATGCGTACGCCGCGCCGCCGCAGCACCGCGCCGATGCGTTCGGCAGCCAGCCCCGTAGCCACCAGCACCGGCCAGGTCCCGATGCCGAACGCCAGCATCAAGGCCGCGCTATGAGCGGCATTGCCCTGGCTGGCAGCCCATAGCAGTGTGCTGTACACCAAGCCGCACGGCAGCCAGCCCCACAGGGCTCCGAGCAGCAGCGCCCGGGGCAGGCTGGAGACTGGCAGCAGGCGAGTGGCCAGGGGCTGGATGTGGCGCCACAAGCCGCGGCCCAGTGCTTCGATGCGGGTCAGGCCGCTCCACCACCCCGCCAGGTACAGGCCCATGGCGATCAACAGCAGTGCAGCGACCACGCGCAGGCCTTGGGCCAGTGGGCTGCTGGCCAGTGCCACGCCGGCCAGGCCGAGCAACAGGCCTGCGGTGGCATAGCTCAGTACGCGCCCTAAGTTATAGGCCAGCAGCAGGTGCAGGCGACGGCTGCGTTGCTCAGGAGGGATGGCCAGCGTCAGGGCGCCCATCAGGCCGCCGCACATGCCCAGGCAGTGCCCACCGCCGAGCAAGCCTAGGACCAGTGCCGAGCCGAGCAGGGGAAGCAGGTCAGGCACGGGTGGGCGGATCCTTGTCGTCTGGCTGGTTTTCGTCGGGTTTGACAGCGGCCTGGTGGCGTGGGTCCTGATCGTCGAACAGGATGCTGTGGGCAGGGCTGTCGAGGTCGTCGTATTGGCCGCTGTCCACTGCCCAGAAAAAGATGTAGACGGCCACGCCGACGATCAGCAGAGCCGCGGGGATCATGACGTAGAGGGCGGGCATAGCGGTTTCCTTTCGGTCGCGGGCGTCTGGCTCGCAAGCAGGCTCGCGCCTGTCGGCCGGGTCAGGCGCAGGGCATTGAGCACCACGATCAGCGAACTGACCGACATGCCGATGGCTGCCCAGACCGGGGTGATCCAGCCGAGGGCGGCGAACGGCAACATGAGGCCATTATACAAGGTCGCCCAAAGCAGGTTCTCGATGATATTGCGGCGAGTGCGTCGGGCCAGGTCGAAGGCTTGCACCAGAGCGTCCAGACGGTTGGACAACAGCACTGCGTCGGCGCAGGTCTTGGCAAGATCAGTGGCCGAACCCATGGCGATGCTTATGTCGGCGGCGGCCAGCACCGGCACGTCGTTGACCCCGTCTCCCAGCATCAGCACCTTGCGACCCTCGGCCTGCAGCGCCTTGAGGCGTTCCAGTTTGTCGTCCGGGCGCAGGCCGCCAATGGCCTGGTCAATGCCCAGTTGTGTGGCGACTTCAGCGACCATTGGCGAGTTGTCGCCCGATAGCAGCAGGGTGTGCCAGCCACGGGCTTTGCAGGCGGCCAGCAGGGCAGGTGCGTCATCACGCAGCCGATCATCCAGGCCGAACCAGGCCAGCGGACCTTGGCGATCACCCAGCAGCAACCATTGGCCACGCGCCTCTGGTACTGGCGGGATCTGGGCGCCACTCAACGCGCAAACGAACGTGGCCTGGCCGATGCGCAGTTGCTGCCCGTCGAAGCGCCCCTCCAGCCCCAGCCCGGGCACGGTCTGCACATCTTCTGCTGGCTCGGCGGTACGACCGAAGGCGCGAGCGATGGGGTGCTCGGAGCGGTTCTCCAAGGCGGCGGCCAGCGCCAGGCAACGATCGGCAGGCAGCGCCCCCAAGGGGAGGATACTGCGTAGCGCCAAGCGACCCTCGGTGAGGGTGCCGGTCTTGTCGAAGATTACCGTATCGACCTGGTTCAGCCCTTCCAACACATGGCCTCGCGTCACCAGCAGGCCCAGTTTATGCAGGGTGCCGGTGGCGGCGGTGAGGGCGGTCGGAGTGGCCAGGGACAGCGCGCAGGGACAGGTCGCTACCAACATGGCCAGGACGATCCAGAAGGCTCGCGTCGCATCGAGTTGCCACCACAGCAGGCCAATGGCTACGCTGGCCACCAGCGTGAACAGCAGGAACCATTGAGAGGCGCGGTCGGCAATCTCGGCCAGGCGCGGTTTTTCCGACTGGGCTCGCTCCAGCAGGCGCACGATGGCTGAGAGGCGCGAGTCCTGGCCAGTGGCTTCGACCGCCACGGTCAACGTGCTCTCGACGTTCAAGGTGCCGCCGGTGACCCGGTCACCGACCTGCCGTGCCAGAGGCAGGTATTCACCGGTGAGCAGCGATTCGTCCACGCTGGAGCGGCCATCGACAATACGCCCGTCGGCGGGGATCACCGAGCCAGGCAGCACCTGGACCCGATCACCCTGGTTGAGCTCGCCGAGCAGGATGCGCTCAGCGTTTCCGACGCTGTCCAGGCGCAGGCAGGAGGCGGGGAGCAGGTTGACCAGTTGGGCGGTGGCCGCTGCTGTGCGCTCCCGCGCACGGCGTTCCAGATAACGGCCGGTGAGCAGGAACAGCGCGAACATACCGACGGTGTCGAAGTACAGCTCGCCGCTGCCGGTGATGGCAGTCCAGATGCCGGCGCCATAAGCCAGGGCAATGGCCAGAGACACCGAGACGTCCATGGTCAGGTGGCGTGTGCGCACGTCGCGGGCGGCACCTTTGAAGAACGGTGCGCAGCTGTAGAACACGATTGGGGTAGTCAGAAACAGCGCGACCCAACGCAGGATAGTGTGCAGTTCCGGGCTCAGGTCGATGTTGAATTCCGGCCAGGTGGCCATGGTCGCCATCATCGCCTGGAACCACAGCAGGCCTGCCACGCCCAGGCGGCGCAGCGCACTGCGGTTCTCCTGGGCCAGGCGTTCGGCGGCTTGGTCCGGTTGATAGGGGTGGGCCGCGTAACCGATCTGGCGCAGTTCGGCCAGCAGCTGGGAAAGGGGCAATTGGCGGTCGTCCCAGGTCACCAGCAAGCGGTGATTGGACAGGTTCAGTCGTGCTTCGGCGACGCCGGCCACGTTACGCAGATGCTTTTCGATCAGCCAGCCGCAGGCGGCGCAACTGATGCCTTCGATCATCAGTGTGGCTTCGGACAGCTCGTCTTGGTGACGTACGAACGCCTGCTGCACATCGGCGCGATCGTAGAGCGCCAGTTCGTCCTGCAATTGCCGAGGCAGGGCTTCGGGGTTAGCGCTGGTGTCGCTGCGATGCTGATAGTAGTGCTCCAGGCCACCTGCGACGATGGACGCAGCCACTGCCTGGCAGCCCGGGCAGCAGAACTGACGCGGCTCGCCAAGGACTACCGCGGTGAAACGACTGCCGGCGGGGATGGGGAGGGCGCAGTGGTAGCAGGGGGTGGGTTGGGTCATGTGATGTCTTCTGGCTGCAGCGCAACCCTGTGGGGCGGGTTCACCGCGTAATGGCGCCGGACTGCCTGTCTCATCGCCAGGTCGGGCGCCATCGTGCGGTAAACCTGCTCTAACGGGGAATCGTTTACTCTTGGTGCTCGGCGCCCTGCAGGGCCTCGTCGCCCAGCGCCAGGGTCACGCCATGGGCAACTTTCTCCTCCTCGAACAGACGCCAGACGTGACCGTCTTCGCTGCCCAGCAGTTCGACGAAGCGCCGGCCTTCGACCCGGTCGTCGAGCTGGCCGAGGTAACGACCGGGTTCGCTGCGGGCTAGCTGTACCTTGCGGTCCTTGTCTGGCTGGGTGGGCGAGATCAGATTCAGCTCCAGCGTCTGAGGGGCGCTGTTGCCGGTCAGGCGTACATCGACTTCGCCGGTCAGTTCGTCCAGGTGCACACTGGCCTTGAGGTTGAGGGTCTGGGCCAGCAGTTCACGATCCAGGGAGCGATTGATGCCTTTGCCGGCCTCGTAGTAGTTGTCGTTCACCAAGTTGTCGGGGTTGTGCACGGCGATGCTGACCATGGTCAGGCTCAGGCATACCGAGGTGGCCAGGATACCGATGATGATCCACGGCCAAAGGTGTTTGTACCAGGGGCTGTCGGCGGTTGCGGCAGGCATTGTCGAATTCTCTCTCAGCGTATTTGCGGGCCGATGAAGCGGCTCTTGGCTTCAACCTGGGTGGCGCTTTGATCAGCGTCCTTGAGGATGAAGGTGATTTCGTTGGTGGTCGAGGGCAATTGCTCGGGCGCGACCGACAACTGCACTGGCAGGCTGACGATATCGCCGGCAGCGACGCGGATCTCGCGATGGCCTTCGAGCTGCAGGCCCGGCAGGCCGGTGGCGTCGAGCACGTAGACGTGGTCGCGCTGGTCCTTGTTCATGACCTTGAGGCTGTATACGTTCTCGATCCGTCCTTGGGCGTTTTCGCGATACAGCACTCGGTCCTTGCTGACATCGAAGCCCACCAGCGAGCGGGTGGCGAAGGCGGTGGCAAGCAGACCGATCATCACCAGTAGCACCACGGCGTAGCCGATCAGGCGTGGACGCAGCATGTGGGTCTTCTGCCCGGACAGGTTGTGCTCGGTGGTGTAGCTGATCAGTCCTTTGGGATAGTCCATTTTCTCCATGATGTTGTCGCAGGCGTCGATGCAGGCCGCGCAGCCGATGCACTCGATCTGCAGACCGTCGCGGATGTCGATGCCGGTGGGGCAGACCTGCACGCACATGGTGCAGTCGATGCAGTCGCCCAGGCCTTTGGCCTTGTAGTCGATGTCTTTCTTGCGCGGGCCTCGGGTCTCGCCGCGGCGTGGGTCATAGGAGACGATCAGGGTGTCTTTGTCGAACATTACGCTCTGGAAGCGGGCGTAAGGGCACATGTACACGCACACCTGCTCACGCAGCCAGCCGGCATTGCCGTAGGTGGCGAGGGTGAAGAACGCGACCCAGAAATAGGCCCAGCCATCGGCTTGGCCGGTAAAGAACTCGGTGACCAGTTCGCGAATGGGCGAGAAGTAGCCGACGAAGGTCATGCCAGTGACGAAGCCGATCAGCAGCCACAGACTGTGCTTGGCGGCCTTGCGCAAAAACTTGTTGGTGCTCATTGGCGCCTTGTCGAGTTTCATGCGCTGGTTGCGGTCACCCTCGGTGACCTTCTCGCACCACATGAAAATCCAGGTCCAGACGCTCTGCGGACAGGTATAACCGCACCACACACGCCCGGCGAACACCGTGATGAAGAACAAGCCGAAGGCCGCCACGATCAGCAGGCCCGAGAGCAGGATGAAGTCCTGCGGCCAGATGGTGGCGCCGAAGATGTAGAACTTACGCTCGGGCAGGTTCCACCACACAGCCTGATGCTCGCCCCAGTTCAGCCACACCGTGCCGAAGTAGAGCAGGAACAGGATGGCCCCGCCGACCATGCGCAGCCTGCGGAACACGCCGGTGAAGGCACGGGTGTAGATTTTTTCCCGTGAGGCGTAGAGGTCGACGGATTCCTTGCCTTTCTTGGCGGGCGGGGTGACGTCATGTACCGGAATTTGCTTGCTCATCATCATGTCCCACGGCAGTGGAAAAACGCTGCGGCCAGTGCATGCCGACCGCGTTTGTGACCCATCAGGTGTCCGTGCATGATACGCCCGTCATGGCACCTGGAGTGTGGCTGCG
The DNA here is from genome assembly GCF_900102675.1 of Pseudomonas guariconensis. GTDB lineage: Bacteria > Pseudomonadota > Gammaproteobacteria > Pseudomonadales > Pseudomonadaceae > Aquipseudomonas > Aquipseudomonas guariconensis. The sequence continues at coordinate 161,618 of NZ_FMYX01000010.1, read as the reverse complement.
GCGTTAAGTCGCATTGGGTTGCATTTGATTATCGTGTATTGGGGCTCGCCTTGACGCAGGTCAATTGACAAGGCGTGCCCGCCGCAGGCAAGTGTCTATGCCCGATACAGCCTCAGGTGCCTCAGTGTTTCGGCCTGGGTCCAGTCATTGTTCCTCACGCGTTTGATGGCCAACCCTTGGGCATCGTCGTCCAGTTCGGCCAGCAGGTAGGTGCGCTGGGAGGCCGAACCACTCAGGAAGACCGGGACCGCGCCATATTGCCGGTTGGAGCGATACCAGCCTCCGGCTTCGGTGTGATAGTGGCCACCGAACACCGCGTTGACCTGGAAGTGGTTGATCATGTCCCTGAAATGCATCAGGTCCTCCTCGGTGCCGTCCCAATCGTCTGGCTGATGCAGGTTGAGCAGGACGATCTGGCCGTTCTCATAGGCTTCTTTCAATTGCCCCTCCAGCCAGCCCAGTGCGTCATTGATCCTGAACTTATCGCGGGGCTCGAAAGGCCATGCCCAGCCACTGTCGAAATCCACACGGTAGGTGGGCTCGTTGTTCAGCTGGATCAGACGAACCCTGCCGAAACTGATGCTGTATGCCAGGCTGCCGCTGTAGCTGGTCAGCCTGTAGCTGCTCGACGTCGCGACATCCATCGTGTCCACCACATCTCGGTGGTGATTGAGCAGATCCATCACGCTGTCCCGGGGCCCGCCGTTGTTGAATGAGCCTCCGAATTCATCGGTGATGTTGTTCTTGTAATCATGATTGCCCAGGCCAAAGTAGTAGTTCTTGTGCAGGTGGCGCTCGATGATCGGGTAGAGAACTTTGCGTTGCCAGCCGTGCCCGTATGCTCTCATGTCGCCATTGATCATCACCGGGACGCCCGTGCCACCCAAGCTGTTGCGGTAGCTCGCAATGCTGGCGTACTGCTCGTTGATCAGGGCTTTCGATTCTTTGTTGCGTTCAGCGTCGCTTTCATATTCGCCATAGTCGGAAGCGGGCGTCCATGGGTACTGTGGATCGGATGCGAACACGAACGCTCTGGGTGTCGGGCGGTTGCCATAGCGGCCAGGCTGTTTTGGGGGTAGGGCTACGGGATAGGTGGGGTAGGCCATTTCTTAAATCCTCTGGGTAAGTCAGGCTCGATGCCTGTCCACCAGAGAATTTCCTAGTGTCCTGTCCTTCGGAATCCGGTAGCGATTCCTCCTATCAATCCTGCCAGCCCAGAAAAAACGGCCCCGGTGGTGATCGCCGGGGCCGCTTGCTGTGGTTACTCTGCTTTCTGCTGCGCAGCGTCTTGATGCGACAGGCTGTAGACATAGGCCGCCAGCAGGTGGACCTTGTCGTTGCCCTGCATCTGCGCCTGAGCCGGCATCTGGCCTTGACGACCGTAGCGGATGGTCTGTTGCAGCTGAGCGAAGCTCGAGCCGTAGATGAACGCCTGCGGGTGGGTCAGGTTAGGCGCGCCCATCGCTGGAGTGCCTTTGCCTTCGGGGCCATGACAGGCCACGCAGTTAGCGGCGAAGAGCTTCTGGCCATTGGCCGGATCGGCTTTGGCGCCTTCGGGCAGTGTGCGGCCGTCAAGATTGGTCAGGACGAAGGCTGCGACATCGGCCACGCCTTGCTCGCCCAGCACTTCGGCCCAGGCCGGCATGACGCCGTGGCGACCATTCATGATGGTGGTCTTGATGGTCTCCGGCTCGCCGCCCCAACGCCAGTCGTTGTCGGTCAGGTTGGGGAAGCCGTAGGCGCCCTTGGCATCGGAGCCGTGGCACACTGAGCAGTTGGAGGCGAACAGGCGACCTCCCATCTTCAGCGCCTGCGGATCCTTGGCGACTTCCTCGACCGGCATGGCGGCGAATTTGGCGAAGATCGGCCCGAAGCGGGCATCGGCCTTGGCCATTTCCTTTTCCCATTCGTGCACGCCGGTCCAGCCGGCCTGGCCGTTGGAGAACTCGGTCTGCTTTTCGGTATCCAGGTACTGGTAGCCAGGCAGGACGCCTTTCCAGTTACCCAGGCCTGGGTACAGCACCAGATAGCCCAAGGCGAACACGATGGTGCCGACGAACAGCCAGAACCACCACTTGGGCAGCGGGTTGTCGTATTCCTCGATACCGTCAAAGGCATGGCCGACGGTCTCGTCGGTGATTTCCTCGCGCTGGCCCTTGCGGGTGGAGAGCAACAGCCAGGTCAGGGAAAAGATGGTGCCCAGGGTCAGGACGGTGACGTACAGACTCCAGAAGGTTGTCATTGTTCTTTGCTCCTAGAAGCTTTCGCTTGCGCTTGCTCGACGTGCCGGCTGGCTTCGGGATCATCGGCGAACGGCAACTGGGTTGCCTCGTCGAACTCTTTCTTGCGCCGTGGGTTGAACACCCACAGCGCCAGGCCTACGAAGGCGACCATCACCACGACGGTGCCCAGGCCACGAATCATCCCGATGTCCATCAGTGTCACCGCTTGCTCTTGATGATGGTGCCGAGGCCTTGCAGGTACGCCACGAGGGCGTCCATCTCGGTCTTGCCCTTGACCGCGTCGCGGGCGCCGGCAATGTCCTCGTCGGTGTAGGGCACGCCCAGGGTGCGCAGGACTTCCATTTTCTTCGGCGTGTCCTTGCCATCGAGCTTGTTTTCCACCAGCCAGGGGTAGGAGGGCATCTTCGACTCGGGCACGACGTTGCGCGGGTTGTACAGGTGCGCGCGGTGCCAGTCATCGGAGTAGCGACCGCCCACACGCGCCAGGTCCGGGCCGGTGCGCTTGGAGCCCCACAGGAACGGATGATCCCAGACACTCTCGCCGGCCACCGAGTAATGGCCGTAGCGCTCGGTCTCGGCGCGGAACGGACGGATCATCTGCGAGTGGCAGCCGACGCAGCCTTCGCGGATGTAGATGTCGCGACCCTCAAGCTCCAGCGCGGTACGCGGCTTCATGCCTTCGACGGGCTTGTTGGTGACGTCCTGGAAGAACAGCGGGACGATCTGGGTCAGGCCGCCGATGCTGACGGCGATGACCATGAAGAAGGCCAATAGGCCGATATTCTTCTCGACTGCTTCGTGCTTCATCAGTGAGCTCCCACGACGACGATCTTGGCGGCTTCCTCAGCCTCGGCCGGCTTCGCGGCGCGGACAGTGCGGTAGACGTTGTAGGCCATCAGCAGCATGCCGGAGGCGAAGAACGCACCGCCCAGGGCGCGGACGATATAACCCGGATGGCTGGCCTGGAGGGCTTCGACGAAGGAATAGGTGAGGGTGCCGTCGTCGTTGATGGCGCGCCACATCAGGCCCTGGGTGATGCCGTTGACCCACATCGAGGCGATGTACAGCACGGTACCGATGGTCGCCAGCCAGAAGTGGGCGTTGATCAGGCCGACACTGTGCATCTGCTGGCGACCGTAGAGGCGCGGGATCATGTGATACACGGCACCGATGGAGATCATCGCGACCCAACCGAGGGCGCCGGCGTGGACGTGGCCGATGGTCCAGTCGGTGTAGTGCGACAGCGAGTTGACGGTCTTGATGGCCATCATCGGGCCTTCGAAGGTGGACATGCCATAGAAGGCCAGCGAGACCACCAGGAACCGCAAGATCGGGTCGGTGCGCAGTTTGTGCCACGCACCGGAGAGGGTCATCATGCCGTTGATCATGCCGCCCCAGCTCGGGGCCAGGAGGATGATCGACATCACCATGCCCAGCGACTGCGCCCAGTCAGGCAGCGCGGTGTAGTGCAGATGGTGCGGGCCTGCCCAGATGTACAGGGTGATCAGTGCCCAGAAGTGGACGATCGACAGGCGATAGGAGTAGATCGGACGCTCGGCCTGCTTGGGCACGAAGTAGTACATCATCCCCAGGAAGCCCGTGGTCAGGAAGAAGCCCACAGCGTTGTGCCCGTACCACCACTGGATCATTGCATCGGTGGCGCCGGAGTAGGCCGAGTACGACTTGAACAGGCTGACCGGCAAGGACATGTGGTTGACGATGTGCAGCATCGCCGTGACAACGATGAACGCACCGTAGAACCAGTTGCCGACATAGATGTGCTTGGTCTTGCGCTTGACGATGGTGCCGAAGAACACCAGGCCGTAGGTGACCCAGACGATGGCCAGCAGAATCGCCAGCGGCCACTCGAGCTCGGCGTATTCCTTGGTGGTGGTGTAGCCCATCGGCAGGGTGACCAGCGCGCCGACGATCACTGCCTGCCAACCCCAGAAGGTGAACGCGGCCATGCTGTCGGAGATCAGCCGAGTCTGGCAGGTGCGCTGCACGACGTAGTAGGAAGTGGCGAACAGCGCGCAACCTCCGAAGGCGAAGATCACCAGGTTGGTGTGCAGCGGGCGAAGGCGGCCGAAGCTCGTCCATGGCAGGTCCAGGTTGAGCTGGGGCCATACCAGTTGCGAGGCAATGAAGACGCCGAGGCCCATGCCAAGGATCCCCCAGACCACCGTCATGATGGCGAACTGGCGGACGACCTTATAGTTATAAGCAGTCGGACTGATTGCAGTGCTCATTCTAAGGTTCCACGGTTTTGGGTGTTCTTGTTGGTCGAAAATCGGCGCCAGTATCGATAACCACCAGGGTTATGGCAACGCAAGGATCATGACGCCGACCCGTGTCCAGGCCCTTTCCACCACCGTCCCGCGGTTTAGGGGCTGGGTGATTGTACACAAATAAATGTTTGTAATGTGTACCGTTTTTCGCCTTTTTCTGATCGATCGGTCAAGCTTTTTCTGCAGGGCTCCGGTAAGAAGGGACGTCTACCGAAATCTGTTCGATCGACCCGCAAAAGCCGGTGCGCGGAGTCAGGCCATGCGCCGCGCCATGTGGGTTCGCTATAAGCGAGGCCACTGTGGCAACAAGCTTAGTTCTGTTCAGAGGGGGTGCAAGGAGGGATGAGGCGGGGAGGGCGGAGCGCAGCCCTTGGCGGACGTCGCTTGTCCTGGTGCTTGGGCGGGATATTCGCGGGTGAACCCGCTCCCACAAGGATCGGCGCTGTTCCTGTGGGGGCGGGTTTACCCGCGAAGGGTGTTACTTGGCAGTCACGGTTTCGGACGCGTCATCCTGCGACAGGCTGTACACATAGGCTGCCAGCAGATGCACCTTGTCGTTGCCCTGGATTTCGCGCTGGGCCGGCATCTGGCCCTGACGGCCGTAGCGGATGGTCTGCTGCAGCTGGGCGAAACTCGAGCCGTAGATGAACGCCTGCGGGTGGGTCAGGTTGGGCGCGCCCATCGCCGGGGTGCCCTTGCCCTCAGGACCGTGGCAGGCCACGCAGTTGGCCGCGAAGATCTCCTGACCTTTGACCGGGTCGGCCTTGGCGCCTTCAGGGAGGGTACGGCCATCGAGGTTAGTGAGCACGAAGGCAGCCACGTCGGCCACGCCCTGTTCACCGATCACTTCGGACCAGCCTGGCATCACGCCATGGCGACCGTCCATGATCGACGCCTTGATGGTTTCAGGCTCCCCGCCCCAGCGCCAGTCCTTGTCGGTCAGGTTGGGGAAGCCGTAGGCGCCCTTGGCGTCGGAGCCGTGGCACACCGAGCAGTTGGAGGCGAACAGGCGGCCACCCATTTTCAGTGCCTGCGGGTCCTTGGCCACTTCTTCGACCGGCATGGCGGCGAACTTGGCGAAGATCGGCCCGAACTTGGCGTCGGCCTTGTCCATTTCCTTTTGCCATTCATTGACCTGGGTCCAACCATTCTCGTAGCCCGGCAGGATGCCTTTCCAGTTACCCAGACCCGGATAGAGGATGAGGTAGCCCACCGCGAACACCAGGGTGCCGACGAACAGCCAGAACCACCACTTGGGCAGCGGGTTGTCATACTCCTCGATGCCATCGAAGCTGTGGCCCATGGTCTGGTCGGTGGTGTTGTTGCTCTGGCCCTTGCGGGTGCCGAGCAGCAGCCAGGTCAGGCCAATCAGGCTGCCGATGGTCAGTACACTGATGTAGGTACTCCAGAAGGTGGTCATTACCGATTATTCCTCATGGCAGGTTCCTGCCCGGCAGGGGGCAGGCGGTCATCGACGAAGGGCAGCAGGCGCGCTTCGGCGAAATCACGGTCGCGGCGGCGGTTGAAGACCCACAGGCTCAGGCCGATGAAGGCGATCATCACCACCAAGGTGCCCAGGCCGCGGATCATGCCGATATCCAGTGACAGTTCCATCGTTACCTCTTGTTCTTGATCGCGGTGCCCAGCACCTGCAGGTAGGCCACCAGGGCATCCATCTCGGTCTTGCCCTTGACCGCGTCGCGGGCACCGGCGATGTCTTCGTCGGTGTAGGGCACGCCCAGGGTGCGTAGGGTGCGCATCTTGGTGTCGGTGTGACTGTTGTCGACCTTTTGCGCGACGAGCCACGGGTAGGACGGCATCTTCGATTCGGGCACCACGTTGCGCGGGTTGTACAGGTGCGCGCGGTGCCAGTCGTCGGAGTAGCGGCCACCGACGCGGGCCAGGTCCGGACCGGTGCGCTTGGAGCCCCACAGGAACGGGTGGTCCCAGACGCTCTCGCCAGCCACCGAGTAGTGGCCGTAGCGCTCGGTCTCGGCGCGGAACGGACGGATCATCTGCGAGTGGCAGCCAACGCAGCCTTCACGGATGTAGATGTCGCGGCCTTCGAGCTGCAGGGCGGTGTAGGGCTTCATGCCTTCGACCGGCTTGTTGGTGACGTCCTGGAAGAACAGCGGGACGATCTGGGTCAGGCCGCCGATGCTGACGGCAAAGACCATCAGCAAAGCCAGCAGGCCTACGTTCTTTTCGATGACTTCATGTTTCATCAGGCGTGTCTCCTCAGGCCAGCTGGGCGTTCGCAGGGGCGGCGTCGGTGGCCGGTGCGCGCACGGTGCGCCAGGTGTTCCAGGCCATCAGCAACATTCCGCTGAGGAAGATCGCGCCGCCGACGAAGCGGACGATGAAGCCAGGATGGCTGGCCACCAGCGTCTCGACGAAGGAGTAGGTGAGCGTGCCGTCGGCGTTGACCGCGCGCCACATCAGGCCCTGGGCGATGCCGTTGACCCACATCGAGGCGATGTACAGCACGGTGCCGATGGTCGCCAGCCAGAAGTGGGCGTTGATCAGGCCAATGCTGTACATGCGCTCCTTGCCGAACACCTTGGGAATGGTGTGGTACAGCGCGCCGATGGAGATCATCGCGACCCAGCCGAGGGCGCCGGCGTGGACGTGGCCGATAGTCCAGTCGGTGTAGTGGGAGAGGGCATTGACGGTCTTGATGGCCATCATCGGGCCTTCGAAGGTGGACATGCCGTAGAAGGCCAGCGAGACCACCAGGAAGCGCAAGATCGGGTCGCTGCGCAGTTTGTGCCAGGCGCCGGAGAGGGTCATCATGCCGTTGATCATCCCGCCCCAGCTCGGCGCCAGCAGGATCAGCGACATGATCATGCCCAGCGACTGCGCCCAGTCGGGCAAGGCGGTGTAGTGCAGATGGTGCGGGCCTGCCCAGATGTACAGGGTGATCAGCGCCCAGAAGTGGACGATCGACAGCCGATAGGAATACACCGGGCGCTCGGCCTGCTTGGGCACGTAGTAGTACATCATCCCCAGGAAGCCTGCGGTCAGGAAGAAGCCCACGGCGTTGTGGCCATACCACCACTGGACCATTGCATCGGTGGCGCCGGCATAGATCGAGTAGGACTTGGTCAGGCTGACGGGCATTTCCAGGTTGTTGACGATATGCAGCATCGCCACGGTCAGGATGAAGCCGCCATAGAACCAGTTACCGACGTAGATGTGTTTGGTGTTGCGCTTGATCAGCGTACCGAAGAACACCACGGCGTAGGCGACCCAGACGATGGTGATCAGGATGTCGATGGGCCATTCCAGTTCGGCGTATTCCTTGGAACTGGTGAAGCCCAGCGGCAGGGTGATGGCCGCCAGCAGGATCACCAGCTGCCAGCCCCAGAAGGTGAACGCCGCCAGGGCGGGGGCGAACAGCGTGGTCTGGCAGGTGCGTTGCACCGAATAATAGGAAGTGGCGAACAAGGCACAGCCGCCGAAGGCGAAGATCACCGCATTGGTGTGCAGCGGTCGCAGGCGGCCGAAGCTGGTCCAGGGAAGGTCGAAGTTCAGGGAGGGCCAGACGAGTTGCGCGGCAATGAAAACGCCGAGCCCCATCCCGACGATTCCCCACACCACCGTCATGATGGCGAATTGGCGGACCACCTTGTAGTTATAGGCGGTACTGCTGGTTGTGTTCATGTATGGGTTCCCATCCACGGTTATAGGCAGGCTAGATAGCGAGGCAAGCATGAGTAATGGGCACATTGCCGGTATTGACGGGGATCAATGGGCGCAGGTGGGAAATATCCCAGGCTTGCGCTGCGATCCTCCGAGAATTCGGGGGGATCAGGACTACAAGGGCTGCCTGATCCTGGCCCACGGCGCGGGGGCGCCGATGGACAGCGACTTTCTGGAGGACATGGCGCAAAGGCTGGCAGCGCAAGGGGTAGGCGTGATCCGCTTCGAGTTCCCCTACATGGCCCAACGTCGTGAGGGCGGCGGCAAGCGGCCGCCCAACCCACAGAAGGTGCTGCTCGACTGCTGGCGCGACGTGTATCGGCAGGTGCGACTATTGGTCGCGGGGCCGTTGGCCATTGGCGGCAAGTCCATGGGCGGGCGCATGGCGAGCCTGCTGGCCGATGAGCTGGGGGCCGATGCCTTGGTTTGCTTGGGGTATCCGTTCTATGCGGTGGGCAAGCCGGAAAAACCCCGGGTCGAGCATCTGGCGGGATTGCGCACGCCTACGCTCATCGTCCAGGGCGAGCGCGATGCCCTGGGGAACCGGGAGGCGGTGGCGGGGTATGTGTTGTCGCCTGCGATCGAGTTGTGTTGGTTGGCGGCAGCGGATCATGACTTGAAGCCGCTGAAGGCGTCGGGTTTGACGCATGAGGGGCATCTGCAAGTGGCGGCTGAGCGGGTTGCTGCGTTTCTGATGAGGTAGTGGTGTTGGTTTGAGGTTTGTGGCTGATCCGTCTGATGTGCCGCCGCTTGGTCACCTTTGCGCCATTGCGGCGACCTACTTTTGCCCAACAGCAACAGTAGTCGCCGCAAAGGCGAAAAGCGTCGGTGGCGTCACCACCAGAAACGGATAATCACACTATCCAAGAAGAGCTCAGTCGCGATACTCACACAGGTAAGCTGTATCCACCGCCACCTTCAGCTGGAACTTGCTGTCCGCAGGTACATTGAACTGGCTCCCCGCCTTGAAGACTTCCCAGTTATCGCTCCCCGGCAGCTTCACGGTCAGCGCGCCGGACACCACGTGCATGATTTCCCGCTTGGCCGTGCCGAACTCGTATTCGCCCGGCGCCATGACACCCACGGTAGCTGGACCTTCCTCGCCCGTGAAGGCGATCGACTTGACGGTGCCATCGAAGTACTCATTGACCTTGAACATGGAGCGACTCCTGAAAAAAGGGAGGAAAAAAGGCTGGCCAGTATGCCCAAGCCCCAACACCTCGTCATCTGAATTCAGGTGCCGCTGGCCGGCAGGCTCAACGGAAGTAACCGCGCAGTGTTGCGGGCGTCTTCCAGGGCGCGATGCTGCTGGCCGGCGAACTGCAGGCCGGCCAGTTGCAGGGCGCTGTTCAGCCCCATCGGGCGCTGCAGTTGGCGGGCCTTGGCAAAGCGCTGTTTGAGGTTGATGTGGGGCAGGGCCTGCAGCAGGCTGGTGAGCTGGTGCTGTTTCCATTCCTGTTGCAGCTGCTGGCGGTCGTAGTCGCCCCAGCTGACCCAGGCCTGCAACTGCCCCTGATGATGGCCGAGCCAGCGCTCGAACTGCGCCCAGACCTCGGTAAAGGAGGCTGCGCCGTCGACACTGGCCTGGGTGATATGGGTCAACTCACGGCAGAAGGGGGTCAGCTGTGGTCGCCGCCTGGGCCGCACGAAGCGCTGGAAGTGATCGATCTCGCGACCTTCGCGTGTCACCAGGCTCGCCCCGATTTCAATGATTTCCATCTCCGTGACGGGCCAGCCACCGTCATCGGTGGTCGCTTCCAGGTCAATCACCAGCCAATGCCCCATACCGGGCTCCCGTGCAAGACGCAGTCCCCTGCGTGGTCGCTAGAGCGTAGCCAATCTGAGGCCCAAGGGCATCCCCTGGCACAATGCTGCTGTTTTGACATCGCAGAAGGTTGTGCCCTGGCGGGAAAGCGCCTAGCTTAGTTGAATCCATCCACAAACCGTGATGAGTGTCTGCTTTTGACTTCCGTGACCGGCTCGAAGGCCTTGTCTTCCTTGTTGATACTCGCCGCAGTGTGGATGGCGCTGCCTGCGTCGGCGCAAGCGGTTGTCGAGGTGAGGGTCGGGGCGGCGCATTTTCCGCCCTATACCGTGCGTCCCGAGCAGGGCGCTGACAACGGCCTGTTGCCGCAATTGCTCAAAGCCCTCAACCAGCAACAGCACAGCTACCACTTCGTGCAGGTTCCCACGTCGATTCCTCGGCGTTTTGGCGATTTCCAGCAAGGGCGCACGGACATCGCGATATTCGAGAATCCCAAATGGGGCTGGGAACAGGTTCCCCACGAAAGCGTGGACATGGGCCTGGAAGATGCCGAAGTGTTCGTCGCACGCCAACAGGCCGGGCGAGACCAGCACTATTTCAGCAGCCTGCAAGGCAAACGCCTGGCATTGTTCCACGGCTATCACTACGCCTTTGCCGACTTCAATTCCGACCCCCGCTATCTGAGCCAGAACTTCAGCGCCACGCTGACCTACTCCCACGACAGCAACTTGCTGATGGTGCAGCGTGGACGTGTCGACATTGCCCTGGCGACGCGATCGTTTCTAGCTGACTTCATGGCGCGAAACCCGGACAGCCGGGCGCAGCTGATGGCCTCCGAGCGGGTCGATCAGGTCTATCACCACTATGCGATGGTGCGACCAGGCGCGCCGATCGATGCCCGGACATTCGCCGCCTTGCTCGATCGGCTGCGCGCGAGCGGCGAATTGCTGCGCATCTTCCAGCCCTATCGGATCAACGTCGTGGCGCCGAGCGGCCACTAAATTCCCTAATGCCCGTCACGTCTACCGGATTGAGCCTTCATTTCAATGCCGTGAGCCATGACCATGCCGTTCGATGCCGATTCGCAGCCCCTTTCCCTGCCGCGTTGGCGCAGTCTCAGCGCCGATGAAAACGATTGCCGGTTGAGCCTGACCCTTGAGGGGCAAGCGTTGATCCGGGTTCGCCTGACCCCAGGCGAGCCGCTGCACATCCACCTCGAGCAGGTGTGCCAAGCGCGCCCCGCGCAAGCGCTGTGGGCAGCCTGCTACTGGCTGCTCTCGCGGGATCCAGCGCGCCAGCGCCTGGTCTGGCATTGCCCGCATCCAGTGGATTCGGCCTTGGCCAGCGGCCTGCTGGTGCCCGGTGACCAGCCAGGGCTGTACCTGTGCGAGCGAGCGATGTTCTGGCAACTGCCGCAGCCCTGGCTGGGCGATGCGCAAGCCGGCGCTTATCCGCAGCAAATGCAGATCAGCGATGGCAAGCGCCATCCTCGTCGTGCACCCAAGCCCCGAGGTGAGGTGTACCGGCGATTCGATGCGCGCCTGGGGGCCTGGGTGTCGCTGCGCACGCTTGAAATCGAACAGGACCTGGAACGCTTCAATCGCTGGCAGAACGATGCACGTGTGCTGCAGTTCTGGCAGGAAGGCGGCACGCTCGAACAGCATCGCCAATACCTGACCAAGCTTCAGGCCGACCCGCATACCCTTACCTTGATCGGCTGCTTCGATGACCAGCCCTTTGCCTACTTCGAGGCCTACTGGGCCAAGGAGGACCGCATCGCGCCGTTCTATCCGGCGGACGACTACGACCGGGGTATCCATATGCTGGTGGGCGAGCAGGCCCATCGCGGTCCGCACAAGGTAGCCAGTTGGCTGTCGGCGCTGGTGCACTATTTGTTCTTGGACGATCCGCGGACCCAGCGGGTGGTCGCCGAGCCGCGTGCCGACAACGGCAAGATGATCGGCTACATGCACGATCAGTGCTTCCATTGCGAAAAAGAGTTCGATTTTCCGCACAAACGGGCGGCGTTGATGATCTTGGGGCGGGAGCGGTTCTTCGACCGCTGCTCACTGTCCTGAGCCGATGGGGCCGCACAGCGGCCCCATCGGGTTCAGGCCTGGCGGGTGTGCTTGCGGCAATGGATCAGGGCATCGCGGATCATGAAATTGACCAGCGTCGGCGACACCCCAAGTTCCTTGGCGATGTCTTTCTGCGGCACGCCATGCAGGCGATACATCTCGAAGGCGTAACGGGTGCGCTGGGGCAACTCGCCGAGGGCCTCGGCGATGTGCTCGAGGGTGGCGAGGTTGATGTGGGTGGTTTCGGGCGAGGCGTTCTGCAGGACGACGTTCAGGCCTTCTTCTTCACTGCCGGAATACTTCTGCTCCATGGCCTGCTTGCGATAGTGATCGATGGCCAGGTTGCGCACGATCTGGAACAGGTAGCTGAGCTGGGCCTTGAACGACGAGGTGATCTGCGGCGCGGCGCTGAGTCGGAAGAAGGCATCCTGCACCACATCTTCGGCGCGTGAACGGCAGCCGGTGATGCGGGCCGCGATCTTGACCAGGATGCTGCGGTTGTCGACGAATGCCTGGAGCAGTGGTGAATCGCACTTACTTGTGGATAGTTGTTCCGCCATGGAAATCACCTGGACGCTGAAGGGAAGGGGAAGGCGTCTGCGTAGGACGCTTCCTACGACGAGCGACAAATTATTCACAATGATAATGATTGTCAAATGCGAAAAGTAATTAGTAGCGTGACGGTTGCGTTCTAAGCCTCGACCGTTGAAATCGGCCCCTTTCGCCTCTCGTCTGCTTTGTCTGCCGCTGCCAAGCGGTTTAATTATTTGCCCCGCCCATCCGTTCCCCTGTGTACATCCGGCTGTCGAACGCTTTGCGCCTGTCTCGCGGCGCAGCGTCGGCACGACTTATCCAGACACTGGCAGGAACTCCCCATGATGGACGCCTTCGAACTCCCGCTCTCGTTGGTCCACGCCCTGGCGCAGCGCGCCACGCGGACCCCCGACCGGATCGCCTTGCGCTTTCTGGCCGATGATCCCAGCGAGCAGGCCGTGCTCAGCTATCAGGAGCTGGATCTGCGAGCGAGGGCCATTGCCGCGGCGCTGCAGGCGCGTACCGATTTTGGCGACCGGGCGGTACTGCTGTTTCCCAGTGGCCCGGACTACGTGGCGGCGTTCTTCGGGTGCCTGTACGCCGGGGTCATTGCCGTGCCGGCGTATCCGCCGGAATCTTCGCGGCGCCATCACCAGGAGCGTCTGCTATCGATCATCGACGATGCCCAGCCGCGCCTGCTGCTCACCGTCGACGCCTTGCGCGACAGCTTGCAGGGCCTCGATGCCCTGGCGCAGCAGGGCGCCCCTGGCCTGCTGGCCGTGGACTGTCTGGACCCGGCGCTGGCGGCCGACTGGCGCGAGCCGGTGCTGACCGGTGAGCACATTGCCTTCTTGCAATACACCTCCGGCTCGACTGCCTTGCCCAAGGGCGTGCAGGTCAGCCATGGCAACCTGGTGGCCAACGAGCAACTGATCCGTCAGGGCTTTGGCATCGACCTGAACCCGGACGACGTGATCGTCAGCTGGTTGCCGCTGTACCACGACATGGGCCTGATCGGCGGGCTCTTGCAACCGATCTTCAGCGGCGTGCCCTGCGTGCTGATGTCGCCGGGCTATTTCCTTGCCCGGCCACAGCGCTGGCTGCAGGCGATCAGCGACTACGGCGGCACCATCAGCGGTGGTCCGGATTTCGCCTACCGCCTGTGTAGCGAGCGGGTCAGCGAGGCGGCCCTGGCTGGCCTGGACCTGAGCCGTTGGCGGGTGGCGTATTCAGGGTCCGAGCCGATTCGCCAGGACAGCCTGCAGACCTTCGCGGACAAGTTCAGTGCATGTGGATTCGAGGCGAGCAGCTTCTTTGCCAGCTACGGCCTGGCCGAGGCGACGCTGTTCGTCAGCGGTAGCCGCCGGGGCCAGGGCATCGCTGCCATGGCCCTGGACGCCGAGGCGCTCGCCGCCAATCGCGCCGAACCTGGCCAGGGCAGTGTACTGATGAGCTGTGGCTATCCGCAGCCCGGCCACGCCGTGCGCATCGTCGACCCGCAGCGCCTGGCGGTGTTGGGCGATAACCGCATCGGCGAAGTGTGGGCTGCAGGGCCGAGCATCGCGCAGGGCTATTGGCGCAACCCAGAGGCCACCGCACGCACCTTTGTCGAGCAGGACGGCCAGACCTGGCTGCGCACCGGGGACCTGGGCTTCATGCGTGATGGCGAGGTGTTCGTCACTGGGCGCCTGAAAGACATGCTCATCGTTCGGGGCCAGAACCTCTACCCACAGGACCTGGAAAAGACCCTTGAACGCGAGGTCGAAGGGCTGCGTAAAGGCCGTGTCGCGGTATTCGCCGTGGACGACCAGGGGGAAGAGGGTATCGGCGTGGCGGTGGAGATCAGCCGCAACGTGCAGAAGGTCATCAAACCTCAGGACCTGATCCGTACTGTGCGCCAGGTCATTGCCGATGCCTGCCGCCAGGCACCTGCGGTGGTACTGCTGCTCAACCCCGGCGCCTTGCCCAAGACCTCCAGTGGCAAGCTCCAGCGCTCGGCCTGCCGCCTGCGCATGGCCGATGGCAGCCTGGACTGCTATGCACGTTTTCCGACTGTCGAAGCGCCTGTGGCTGCGCAGGCGATAGGTGGTGAGCTGCAGGAGCGTATTGCGGCCATCTGGCGCGAAGTGCTCAAGGTCGAAACGGTGGCACCGGACGATCATTTCCTGCTGCTGGGCGGCAACTCCATCGCCGCCACCCAGGCGACCGCTCGCCTGGCGGACGCACTGGGTGTCGGCCTGAGCCTGAGCACGCTGTTCGAGTCGCCGACCCTGGCCGATTACAGCGCTGCGGTGGCAGCGAACCTGGCCGAAGGTGGCACCGCGTCCGCGGCCATCGATGCTCTGGGGCGTGGCAAGGCTCTGCCGCAATCGCTGGCGCAGAACCGTCTGTGGCTACTGTGGCAGCTGGCGCCGGAGTCGGCGGCCTATAACATCCCTGCCGGTTTGCACCTGCGGGGTGAGTTGGACGAGTCGGCGCTGCAGGCGAGCTTCCAGGCGCTGGTGGCACGTCACGAGTCCTTGCGTACGCATTTTTGCGAGGTCGACGGCCAGGCCATGCAGCAGGTCTTGCCCGAGGCGACCTTCGAGCTGCACCGCACGGATCTGCAAGGGGCGGACGCCGAGCAGGTCCTGGCCTGTCGCGAGGCCGAGGCGCGGCAGCCGTTCGACCTCACCCAAGGACCGCTGCTGCGCGTCACGCTGGCGCGCCTGGGCGATGAGGACCACCAGCTCTGGGTAACCCTGCACCACATCGTTGCCGATGGCTGGTCGTTGAACATCCTGCTCGACGAATTCGCCAAGCTGTACGCCGCCCATTGCCAAGGCCTTCAGGCCAACCTGGCGCCCCTGCCGCTGGGCTACGCCGACTATGGTCATTGGCAGCGCCAATGGTTGGCCGGCGGCGAAGGTGAGCGGCAGTTGAACCACTGGAAGGCGCAACTGGGCGATGAATTGCCGGTGCTCGACCTGTACACCGACCATCCGCGCGCCACTGAGCGCACCCATCGCGCCGCGCGTCTGAGCGTGAAGGTGCCCGCCACGCTGGCCACTGCCCTGGACACGTTGGCCCGCGAGCAGCAGGCTAGCCTGTTCATGGTCCTGCTGGCCGCCTGGCAAGGCCTGTTGCACCGGTACACCGGTCAGGGCGATATCCGCGTCGGTGTGCCCAACGCCAACCGCCCGCGCCTGGAAACCCAGGGCATGGTGGGCTTTTTCATCAACACCCAAGTGCTGCGCGCCGAACTCCATGGCCGCCTGCCGTTCAATCAGTTACTGGCCCAGGTGCGCCAGGCCACACTGCTGGCCCAGGCCAACCAGGACTTGCCGTTCGAGCAATTGCTCGAGGCGCTGCCAGATGCCCGCGAGCAGGGGCTGTTCCAGGTGATGTTCAATCATCAGCAGCGTGATCTTTCGGCGCTGCGCCGCCTGCCTGGTCTGCTCGCCGAAGAATTGCCCTGGCATAGCCGCGAGGCCAAGTTCGACCTGCAATTGCACAGCGAGCAGGATCACCAGGGGCGTTTGAGTCTGGCGTTCGACTATGCCGCCGAGCTGTTCGAGGCCGATACCATCGAACGTCTGGCCAGGCACCTGCTGACCCTGCTCGAGCAAGTCTGCGCCTGCCCGCAGCGCGTGCTGGGCGAGGTGCGCTTGCTCGACGACGCAGGCCATGCGCAACTGCTGGCTTGGGGGCAGGCGCCTGGGCCGAGCGCCCAGCGCCTGGTGGTCGAGCAACTGACCGACCAGGGCCAACGCACACCGGAGCGTACGGCGCTGGTGTGGGAAGGTGGCAGTCTCGACTACGCCAGCCTGCACCAGCAGGCCAATCGCCTGGCCCACTACCTGCGTGACAAGGGCGTCGGCCCGGACACCCGCGTGGCCATCGCCCTGGAACGCTCGCCACAGTTGATGATCGGTCTGTTGGCCATCCTCAAGGCCGGTGGCGCCTATGTGCCGCTGGATGTCGACTACCCAGCCGAGCGCCTGGCTTACATGCTCAGCGACTGTGGCGCCGCACTGCTGCTCAGCCACAGCGCCACGCTCGAACGCCTGCCGCAGGTCCAGGGCGTCAGTGCCATCGCTTTGGACCAGCTGCATTTGGACAGCTGGCCGAGCCATGCCCCAGGCCTGCACCTGGACGGCGACAACCTGGCCTATGTGATCTACACCTCAGGCTCCACCGGCCAGCCCAAGGGCGTGGGCAACACCCATGCCGCGTTGGCTGAGCGCTTGCAATGGATGCAGGGCACCTACGCGCTGGACGACAGCGACGTGCTGATGCAGAAGGCACCGATCAGCTTCGACGTATCGGTGTGGGAGTGCTTCTGGCCGTTGATCCAGGGGTGCACGCTGGTACTGGCCGGCCCTGGCGAGCACCGCGACCCGCGGCGTATCGCCGAGCTGGTGCAGGCCCATGGCGTGACCACGCTGCATTTCGTCCCGCCGTTGCTGCAGGTGTTTGTCCAGGAGCCGCTGGCGGCGAGCTGTACCAGCCTGCGCCGGGTGTTCTCCGGCGGCGAGGCGCTGTCGGCGCACCTGCGTGACCGCGTGCTGCAAGTCTTGCCGCAGGTGCAGTTGCACAACCGCTATGGCCCGACCGAGACCGCCATCAACGTCACCCACTGGCATTGCCAGACGCAGGATGGCGAACGCTCGCCGATCGGCCGGCCGCTGGGCAACGTGCTGTGCCGAGTGCTGGATGACGAGCTGGAACTGACCGCGCCGGGCGTACCGGGCGAGTTGTGCCTGGGCGGCGCGGGACTGGCCCGTGGTTACCTGGGCCGTCCTGGGCTGACCGCCGAACGCTTCGTGCCCCAGCCCGATGGCAACGGCGAGCGCCTGTACCGCAGCGGCGACCGTGCCCGCTGGCTGGTGCCGCAGCAAGCCTTGGAATACCTCGGCCGCCTCGATCAACAGGTCAAGGTGCGAGGATTTCGTGTCGAGCCCCAGGAGGTCCAGGCCTGCCTGTTGGCCGAGCCGGGCGTCGACCAGGCCTTGGTGCTGGTCCACCCCGATGCCGTCGGTGCGCAGCTGGTCGGCTACTACAGCGGTGTCGAACAGTCCGAGGCGCTGCTCGCAGCCTTGGGCGAGCGCCTGCCGACCTACATGGTGCCGGCGCAACTGATTCACCTGGCACAGATGCCCCTGGGGCCGAGCGGCAAGGTTGATCGCAAGGCACTGCCGGCACCGGTCTGGCAGCAACGCGGTCATGTCGAGCCGCAAAGCGCTGTGCAGAAACAGGTGGCGGCGATCTGGCGTGAGGTGCTGAATCTGCCGCGGGTCGGTCTTCTGGATGACTTCTTCGCCCTCGGTGGCCACTCGCTGCTCGCCACCCAGATCGTCTCGCGTACCCGCCAGGCGCTCGACGTCGAGCTGCCGCTCAAGGCCTTGTTCGAGGCCAGCGAACTGGGCGCCTTCTGCGCCGAGATCGAGCGCATTCAGGCCGACGGCGGGCACAACCGGCAAGGCGTCATCGAGCGGGTCGATCGGCGCCAGGCAGTGCCGCTGTCGTATTCGCAGCAGCGCATGTGGGTGTTGTGGCAGATGGCGCCGGAGAGCCCGGCCTACAACGTCGGCGGTATGGCGCGCCTGCGCGGCGTGTTGCATGTGGATGCCTTCGAACGGGCCTTGCAGGCCCTGGTCGTGCGCCATGAGACCCTGCGCACGACCTTCCCTGAGATCGACGGCGTGCCATATCAGTGCGTGGCCGAAGACAGCCCGCTGCGTGTGCAGTGGCATGATTTTTCCGCGCTCCAGGGCGAAGATCGCCAGCAGCGCTTGCAGCTACTGGCCGATGAGCAGGCGCACCTGCCGTTCGACCTGGCGCGCGGCCCGTTGCTGCGCGCCTGCCTGGTCAAGACCGGTGAGCGCGAACACTACTTCGTGCTGACCCTGCACCACATTGTCACCGAAGGCTGGGCCATGGACATCTTCGCCCGTGAGCTGGGCGAGCTGTACGAGGCCTTCGTCGATGAGCGCGAGTCGCCCCTGGCGCCGCTGCCGGTGCAGTACCTCGATTACAGCGTCTGGCAGCGCCAGTGGCTCGAAAGCGGAGAAGCAGCCCGCCAACTGGCCTACTGGAAAGCCCGCCTGGGTCACGAGCATCCGGTGCTGGCGCTGCCTTCGGACCGTCCGCGTCCGGCCGTACAGAGCCATCGTGGCGAGCTGTACCGCTTCGACCTCGACCCCGCGCTGGTCGAACGTGTGCATGCCTTCAACAGCCAGCATGGCTTGACCTTGTTCATGACCATGACCGCCACCCTGGCCGCCTTGCTGCACCGCCATAGCGGTCAGCGCGACCTGCGCATCGGCGCGCCGATGGCCAACCGTATCCGCCCGGAAAGCGAAGGGCTGATTGGCGCCTTCCTCAACACCCAGGTGCTGCGTTGCGAGCTCGATGGGCAAATGACCGGCAGCCAATTGCTCGAACAGGTCCGTCGCACCGTGATCGATGGCCAGTCGCACCAGGACCTGCCGTTCGACCAGCTGGTGGAGGCCTTGCAGCCCCCGCGCAGTAGCGCCTACAACCCGTTGTTCCAGGTGATGTGCAATGTCCAGCGCTGGGCCTTCCAGCAAAGCCGCGAACTGGCGGGCATGAGCGTGGATTACCTGGTCAACGACGCCAGTGCGACCAAATTCGACCTTTACCTGGAGGTGACTGACCTGGACGGTCGCCTGGGCTGCTGCCTGACCTACAGCCGTGACCTGTTCGACGAGCCGCGCATCGCCCGCATGGCTGAGCACTGGCAGCAATTGTTGGTCGGCCTGATCGATGCCCCGGGCTCGCGCCTGTGCGAGCTGCCGATGCTCAGCAACGCTGAGCAGCACGCGCTGGTCGGCCAGTTGCAGGGTGAGCAAGGCCTCGAGCTCGACCAGACCCTGCATGGCCTGTTCGCCTTGCAGGCTTCGCGCAGCCCTCAGGCCCGGGCGCTGACCTTCGCCGGCCAGCACCTGACCTACGCTGAACTGGACCAGCAGGCCAACCGCCTGGCCCGCGCCCTGCGTGAACGTGGCGTCGGGCCGCAGGTGCGGGTGGGCCTTGCCCTGGAGCGTTCGCTGGAAATGGTCGTGGGCTTGCTTGCCATCCTCAAGGCCGGCGGTGCCTATGTGCCGCTGGACCCGGAGTATCCCCTCGACCGCTTGCGCTACATGATCGAGGACAGCCGACTCGGCCTGCTGCTCGGGCAGCGTGCTCTGTTCGATGCCATAGGGGGGCTGCCTGAAGGCGTGGCCCAATGGTGCCTGGAAGACGATGCCGCGTCGCTTGCGCATTACAGCGATGCGCCACTGGACAACCTCAACCTGCCGCAGCATCAGGCCTACCTGATCTACACCTCAGGCTCCACCGGCCAGCCAAAGGGTGTGGTGGTCAGTCATGGCGAAATCGCCATGCATTGCCAGGCGGTGATCGCGGCCTTCGGCATGCGCAGCGACGACTGCGAGTTGCACTTCTATTCGATCAACTTCGACGCCGCCACTGAGCGCCTGCTGGCGCCGCTGTTGTGCGGCGCTCGGGTGGTGCTGCGTGGCCAGGGCCAGTGGGGTGCCGAAGAGATCTGCCAGCTGGTGCGCGCGCAGCAGGTGAGCATCCTGGGCTTTACCCCCAGTTACGGTAGCCAGTTGGCCCAGTACCTGCTCGGGCAGCACGAGCAGTTGCCGGTGCGCCTGGTGATCACCGGGGGCGAAGCATTGACCGGGGAGCATCTGCAGCGAATCCGCCAGGCATTCCTGCCACAGCAGTTCTTCAACGCCTACGGGCCGACTGAAACCGTGGTCATGCCGCTGGCCTGCCTTGCGCCGCAGCAGTTGCCGGCGGATGCGGGCAGCGTGCCGATCGGCCGGGTGATCGGGGCGCGCACGGCTTACGTTCTGGATGATGACCTGGCGTTACTGCCTCAGGGCGGCATCGGTGAGCTGTACATTGGGGGCGCCGGTCTTGCCCAGGGGTATCACGATCGTCCGGGGCTGTCGGCTGAGCGCTTCGTCGCCGACCCGTTCAGTCAGGAGGGCGGTCGTCTGTACCGCACAGGGGATTTGGTACGCCTGCGCGCCGATGGTCTGGTCGAGTATGTGGGGCGTGCCGATCAGCAGGTGAAAATCCGTGGTTTCCGTATCGAACTGGGCGAGATCGAAAGCCAGCTGCAGGCCCATGCCGCTGTCGATGAAGCCGTGGTCGTCGCCCTGGACCTGCCGGGGGGCAAGCAATTGGTGGGCTATCTGGTCTGCCCACAGGCCAGTGCTGACGCCGACACCCAGGCGGCCCTGCGCGAGGCGGTCAAGGCCCATGCCCGGCAGCACCTGCCGGATTACATGGTGCCTGCGCACCTGGTGCTGCTGAGCAGCCTGCCGCTGATGGGCAACGGCAAGCTCGATCGCCGCGCCTTGCCGGCGCCGGACATCGAGCAGGCACGCCAGCACTATCAGGCGCCGGCCAACGAACTGGAGCAGCAACTGGCGCAGGTCTGGCAAGAGGTGCTCAACGTTGCCCGCATCGGTGTGCAGGACAACTTCTTCGAATTGGGGGGCGACTCGATTTTGTCGATTCAGGTGGTCAGTCGCGCTCGCCAGCTGGGCTTGCAGTTCACCCCGCGCGATCTGTTCCAACACCAGACTGTCCAGGCGCTCGCCGCCGTGGTCAGCCGTAGCGAGGCGCAAAGCGGCATCGAGCAGGGCGCTCGGCAGGGCAGCAGCGCCCTGACGCCAATCCAGCGATGGTTCTTCGACAGCGAGATCGTTCACCCTCAACACTGGAATCAGGCCGTGCTGCTGGAGGTCCGTCAGCCGTTGCAGACTCAGGCGCTGGAGCATGCCCTGGCGGCGCTGGTGGCGCATCACGACAGCCTGCGCCTGCGCTTTACCCAGGCCAACGGGCATTGGCAGGCCGAGTACGTCCAATCGCCTGGCCAGCAATTACTGTGGGTCGCCACCGTGGCGGATTTCGAGAATTGCCAGGCACTGTACACCGATGTACAGCGCAGCCTGGACCTTGCCGAAGGCCCATTGCTGCGTGCGCTGCTGGTGACCGACGGGCAGGGCGCCCAGCGCTTGCTGCTGGCGATCCATCACCTGGTGGTGGACGGTGTGTCCTGGCGCGTGTTGCTCGAGGACCTGCAGGCGCTCTACCGCGGCCAGCCACTGGCGGCCAAGACCCACGCCATGGCTGACTGGGCCGCGCGCCTGGTCAGCTATGCCGGCAGCGACTCGCTGCGTGACGAGCTTGGCTGGTGGCAGGATCAGCTCGGTACTGCCCATCGCGAACTGCCCTGCGATCATCCCCAGGGCGGCAACCTGCACCGCCATGCCCGTACCTTGGCCATCGGCCTGGACGAGGAGCAGACCCGCCAGTTGCTGCAACAGGCACCTGCGGCCTACCGGACCCAGGTCAATGACTTGCTGCTCACCGCCCTGGCGCGCACCCTGTGCCGCTGGAGCGGTGACAGCCAGGTACTGGTGCAACTGGAAGGCCATGGTCGTGACGGCCTGTTCGAGGACATGGACCTGACCCGCAGCGTCGGCTGGTTCACCAATGCCTATCCGCTGTGCCTGACGCCGCAACTGGGCGACACCGAACAGGACGTCGCCGCGGCCATCAAGGGCATCAAGGAACAACTGCGCCAGGTGCCGCACAAGGGGCTGGGATATGGTGTGCTGCGCTACCTGGCCGACACCACCGGGCGCGAAGCCATGGCCGCCTTGCCCCAGGCGCGCATCACCTTCAATTACCTGGGTCAATTCGACCAGCAGTTCGACAGTGCCGCGCTGTTCCAGCCGCTGGATGCGCCGGCAGGCCTGGCCCATGACCTGGATGCGCCGCTGCCCAATTGGCTCAGCGTCGATGGCCAGGTGTATGGCGGTGCCCTGCAACTGCGTTGGACCTTCAGCACCGAGCGCTATGACGAGGCGACCATCGCCGCGTTGGCCGAGGCCTATCGCCAGGAGCTGCTGGCCCTGGTCGGCCATTGCCTGGCCGACGGCACCGGCAGTTTCACGCCTTCGGATTTCCCGCTGGCTCGCCTGACCCAGGCGCAGATCGACGCTTTGCCGGTACCGGCAGCGCAGATCGAGGATGTCTACCCGCTCACGCCCATGCAGGAAGGCCTGCTGCTGCACACCTTGCTGGAACCGGGCACAGGCATCTATTACATGCAAGACCGCTACCGCATCCACAGCGCCCTGGATCACGAGCGCTTCGCCCAGGCCTGGCAGGCCGTGGTGGCGCGCCACGAGGCCCTGCGAGCATCGTTCAGTTGGAACGCCGGCGAAGCGATGCTGCAGATCATCCACAAACCAGGCAAGACGCCGCTGGACTACCAAGACTGGCGCGGTCTTGACGACGCGGCCCAGGAGGCGCGCCTGCAAGCGCTGCACAAGCAGGAGCGCGAAGCCGGCTTCGACCTGCTGCGCGAGGCTCCTTTCCACCTGCGGCTGGTACAGGTTGCTGACGACCGCTACTGGTTCATGATGAGCAACCACCACATCCTCATCGATGCCTGGTGCCGTTCGTTGCTGATGAACGATTTCTTCGCGCTCTACCAGGCCCTGGGCGAGGGGCGCGCCGCTCAGTTGCCGGTGCCGCCGCGCTACCGCGACTACATCGGCTGGCTGCAACGCCAGGACCTGGGTGAGGCGCGCCAGTGGTGGCAGCGCAACCTGGCAGGCTTCGAGCGCGCCACGGCCATCCCTAGCGACCGGCCGCTGCGCCATGACCATGCGGGCAACGGCATGATCGTCGGCGACTGCTACACCCGCCTGGACGTGCGCGACGGCGTGCGACTGCGCGAGCTGGCCCAGGCCCATCAGTTGACCATCAACACCTTCGCCCAGGCGGCCTGGGCGCTGGTGCTGGCCCGCTACAGCGGCGAGCGCGACGTGGTCTTCGGCGTCACCGTGGCCGGCCGCCCGGTCAGCCTGCCGCAGATGCAGCGCACTGTCGGCCTGTTCATCAACAGTATTGCCCTGCGTGTGCGACTGCCCGAGCCGGGCCAGCGTCAGCGCGTGGGGCAATGGTTGCAAAGCCTGCTTGAGCGCAATATGGAACTGCGCGAGTACGAGTACCTGCCGCTGGTAGCGATCCAGGAGTGCAGCGAACTGCCCAAGGGCCAGCCACTGTTCGACAGCCTGTTCGTGTTCGAGAACGCCCCGGTGGAAACCGCCGTGCTGGACCATGCCCAGCAATTGAACGCCAGCTCCGATTCGGGCCGTACCCACACCAACTTCCCGCTCACGGCGGTGTGCTACCCGGGCGACGACTTGGGCCTGCACCTGTCGTTCGACCAGCGTTACTTCGACTTCGCCACCGTCGAGCGCTTGTTGGCCGAGTTCAAGCGCCTGCTGCTGGCGCTTGTAGACGGCTTTGACGGTGATGTGGCCGAACTGCCGTTGCTTGGCGAAGCCGAGCAACGCTTCCTGCTGGAAGACTGCAACCGCACCGAACACGCCTATGCGCTGGAGCAGAGCTATGTCGAGCTGTTCGAGGCGCGGGTCGCCGCGCACCCTGAGCGCACGGTCGCTCGCTGCCTGGACGCGTCCTGCGATTACGCCGGGCTGAACCTTGTGGCCAACCGCCTGGGCCATGCCTTGATCGCCGCGGGCGTGGCCGTCGATCAGCCGGTGGCGCTGCTCGCCGAGCGTGGTCTGCCGCTGCTGGGCATGATCGTCGGTTGCTTCAAGGCCGGCGGTGGTTATCTGCCGCTGGACCCGGGCCTGCCGCCTGCGCGCCTGCAGCGCATCGTCGAACTCAGCCGCACGCCGGTGCTGGTGTGCACGGCGGCCTGCGCCGAGCAGGCGCGTCAGTTGCTCGACGAGATCTCCGGGGTCGCCAGGCCGACGCTGCTGGTATGGGAGCAGGTGCAAGCCAGTGCCATGGCCAGTCACAACCCAGGCATCTACAGCGCGCCCAACAACCTGGCCTACGTGATCTATACCTCCGGCTCCACCGGCCTGCCCAAGGGGGTGATGGTCGAGCAACGCGGCATGCTCAACAACCAGTTGAGCAAGGTGCCGTACCTGGAGTTGGACGAGCACGACGTGATCGCCCAGACCGCGTCCCAGAGCTTCGATATTTCGGTGTGGCAGTTCCTCGCAGCGCCCTTGTTCGGCGCCCGGGTGCAGATCGTGCCGAACGCCATCGCCCACGACCCACAAGGCCTGCTGGCGCACGTGCAGGCCACTGGCATCACGGTGCTCGAGAGTGTGCCTTCGCTGATCCAGGGCATGCTCGCCAGCGAGCAGCGGGCACTCGAGGGCCTGCGCTGGATGCTGCCAACCGGTGAGGCCATGCCTCCGGAGCTGGCCGCCCAATGGTTGCAACGCTATCCGCACATCGGGCTGGTCAACGCCTATGGCCCGGCGGAGTGCTCGGACGATGTGGCGTTCTTCCGGGTCGATGCTGCATCTACCCGCGGCAGCTACCTGCCGATTGGCACGCCGACCGATAACAACCGACTGTACTTGCTCGACGAGACCGAGGCGCTGGTGCCCTTGGGAGCGGTGGGCGAGTTGTGCGTGGCCGGTACCGGCGTGGGGCGTGGCTATGTGGGGGACCCGCTGCGCACTGCGCTGGCTTTCATCCCTCACCCCTACGGTGCCCCAGGCGAGCGTCTGTACCGCACGGGCGACTTGGCACGGCGCCGGGTCGATGGTGTGCTCGAGTACGTGGGCCGGATCGACCACCAGGTGAAGATCCGCGGCTACCGCATCGAGCTGGGTGAGATCGAAGCCCGTCTGCATGAGCAGGTCGAGATTCGCGATGCGGCGGTGGGCGTACAGGAAGGCATCAACGGCAAGCACTTGGTCGGCTATCTGGTGGCGCATCAGGGCGTGGCGGCCGATGCCGTGCTGTTGGAGCAGCTCAAGTCGCGTCTGCGCGCCGAGTTGCCGGAATACATGGTGCCGCTGCACTGGGCCTGGCTGGCGAACCTGCCCCACAACGCCAACGGCAAGCTCGACCGCAAGGCCCTGCCTGCGATCGACATCGGCGCGCAGCACAGCCAGGACTACCTGGCGCCCCGCGACGAGCTGGAGCACAAGCTAGCGGGGATCTGGGCCGATGTGCTCAAGGTCGAGCGCGTGGGGGTGCACGACAACTTCTTCGAGTTGGGCGGGCATTCATTGTTGGCAACCCAGATCGCCTCGCGTGTGCAACAACAGTTGCAACTGAATGTGCCGCTGCGGGCGATGTTCGAGTGCAACACGGTGGAGGCATTGGCCGAATACGTGCGAGCGCTGGAGGGCAGCGCGCTGGATGAGGGCAAGGTCGACCGGCTCAGTGACCTGATGGCGGAGTTGGAGGCGCTTTGAGGTGTAGGGGCCGCGTTGCGCCCCTTCGCGGGAAGCCCGCTCTGGCAGACACTGCGGTGTTCTCACAACCACGGTGCCTGCGGGGGCGGTTTTACCCGCGCATCAGGGGGCTGGGCAGGCTACTGTTCAGCGCTTGCCCAGAATCTGCCCGAGCATCTCGGGCCGCGGCGCGCCTTGCTGGCTCTGTAACTGGCCTTTGTCATTCTGGTAGAAGATCGCCGGGGTCGCTGCCAAGCCCATCTCTTCCATCAAGGCCATGTTGGCCTCCAGCTTTTGACGCACCGCCTCGGGGATGGTCTCCAGCGGCTTGAGGGTGCTCGCCTTGCCGGCTTTCTCATGCTGTTGCAGCGCTTTGGCCGGGTCCTTGGCAGCCAACAGCGCCGCTGACTTGCCCGGGCTGTCCTCGCGGATGATGCCGACCATGATGTGGCGCAGTTGCACCTTGCCCGATTCCACCCAAGGCCGCGCCTGCTCCCAGAACATGTTGCAGTACGGGCAGTTGGGATCGCTGAACAGGTACACCTTGCGCGGTGCGTCGTCCCTGCCGTCAGCGATCCAGGCGGTTTTTTCCATCTTCGCCCAGATCGCTTTGCTCATCGGGGCATACACGAGTTTTTCCAGCGGCTCGGCGCTGAGGTCCTTGCCTTGTTCGTCGAACAGGCTGCCCACCAGCACGTGCTTGCCATCGGGGGTGAGGTACAGGGCGATGCCGTTGTTCTGGTAGGCAGCGGCATAGCCTTTGAGGCCATTAGGCGCATCGAAGGTGCCTTTGATTTCGGCGCCCTTGGCTTGCAGTTGCTCGATGGCCTTGGGCAACTCTTCAGCCTGCAGTGCGGGGGCCGTGAAAGCCATGAGGGCAAGGGGCAGGAGGGCATTCAATCGCATGTCAATTTCCTTGTGCGGCGGAGGCGGGCAGGTTGGCCTGCTCGAAAGGTTCCAGGGCGCGGTGCAGACTGGCCCGGGACAACTCGCCCAGGTGACTGCCGATCAAGCGCCCTTCGGCGGTGTAGAACAAGGTGGTGGGCAGGGCCATGGAGCCCACCTGCTGGGCCAGCTGACCGCTACCGTCGAACAGCACGTGGGTCAGGCTCAAGCCGGTAGTGGCCAGGAAGGTGCTGACGTTCTCCGGCGTCTCGCCTTGGTTCACGAACAGGAACGTCACGTGCGGGTACTCGTCCTGGGCCTGTTGCAGCACAGGCATTTCCCGACGGCACGGTGGGCACCAGGTGGCCCAGAGGTTGATCACCAGCGGCTTGCCTCGGTAATCGTGCAGTGCCACCGATTGGCCGCCGGCATTGCGCAGGCTCAATGTCGGCAACTCGGTGCCTTTGCTGTAGAGATGGCTGCCGAGGCTGGCAAGGATCCAGAACACCGCACCGCTCAGCAGCGCCCAGCCCAGTGGCCGACGCAGGCCCGGATGTCGCCGGCCCTGCCACAGCGCGCCGATGACGATGCCGATCAGGCCGGCCCACAGCAGGAAACCGCCGTCGCGAATGTCGATCGCCTGCAGCGGATCGTCGCGGAACATCGGCCAGTACGCCAGGACGAAACCTGCGCGGGCACACAGCAGCCCCAGCAGGAACAGGTTGAACAGCGCCGACTCGGGGCTTTCACCGCCGCGCCGGGCCACCCACCAGCCCACGACACTGGCCACGGCCAGGGCCGCGAGCAGTAGCAGGTGGTTGAGGGCCATGGTCAGTGGCCCCAGGGTCACAGTCAGCATCAGCCTTGGCTCCTGGTCTGTGCCCAGTGTTGCTTGAAGGCTGCGGCATCCACTTCACCGGTGATGCGCCGGGCTCGGCGCTCGTCGCCTTCCGGACCGATCCAGATCAGGCTGGGCGGGCCTGGCACCTGGTAGCGTTGCAGCAACTCGCGGCTGGCGGGCGTGTCGGCGGTGACGTCCAGGCGCACCAGGTGCACGCTGGCGAGGTCGGCAAGCACATCGGGCCGGGCGAATACCTGTTTCTCCATCACCTTGCACGACACGCACCAGTCGGCATAGTAGTCCAGCATGACCCACTGGCCACGCGCCTTGGCAGCGTCCAGTTCGCGTTGCAGATCCTGGGGCTGGCTGACAGTGACGAAGGCGTCCTCGGCCTTGGCCGCGCTTTGCACGCCGCTGCCGGCAAAGGGCTGCAAGGGTTGCCACAGATCGTCGCCGCCAGCGGCCGCGCCGACCAGCAACAGCCCGCCCCAGAGCGCACCCAGCAAGGGGATCGCGCGCAGGGCCGGCAAACGGTGCAGGGCCGGCCAGGCGGCCCAGGCCAGGGCGATCAACCAGGCGCCACCCAGGGCCAGCAGCAACGGGGCCGGCAGCAGGCTGCGCAAGGTGTACAGGGCCATGGCCAGGAAGACGAAACCGAACAGCCCCTTGACCAGGTTCATCCAGGCGCCGGGGCGGGGCAGGTAGCGGTTACCGAGGGTGACCAGCAACAGCAGAGGGACGCCCATGCCCAGCCCGAGGCTGAACAGCACCAACGCCCCTTGCAGCACGTCGCCGCTCTGGGCGATGTACAGCAATGCGCCGGCCAGCGGTGCGGTCATGCAGGGCCCCATGAGCAGACCGGAGAGCGCGCCGAGCAGGGCTGCGCCATACACATTGCCACCACGGGTGCCTTGGCCGGCCCGGTCCAGGCGATCGCGCAGGGCGGCAGGCAGTTGCAGTTCGAAGGCGCCGAACATCGGCAGGGCGAGCATCACGAACAACGCTGCCAGGCTGCCCAGCAACCAGGGTTGTTGCAGCCACGCCTGCAGGCTGGCGCCGAGCAGGGCGGCCACCACGCCGAGGCCGGCATAGACCAGCGCCATGCTCAGTACATAGACCCCCGCCAGCAGCCAGCCACGGCGGGCGCTGGCGCCATTGCCCAGGACCAGCCCGGCGAGGATCGGCAGCATCGGCAGCGAACAGGGCGTGAAGGCCAGCAGCAGGCCAAGGCCGAAGAACGCCAGCAGGCTCCACGCCAGGCTGGCCTGTTGCAGGTCGCTGGCCAGGGCCTGGTCAGTGGCTTGATCCGAAGCCGGCACCGCCTGGCCACCCAGGTCGATGGCGGTGGTTTGAGGCGGGTAGCACAAGCCTGCATCGGCGCAGCCTTGCCAGCCCAGGCGCAATTGGCCCTGGGCATTGGCGGGTATCAGCAATTGGAGTTGGTGGCGGTAGACCGCGCTGTCACCGAAGAACTCATCATGGTGGTTTTCGGCGGGAGGGAGCTGTGGCTGTTGTTCAGGCGCGAGGCCGTCGAACTTCAGACGCTTTTGGTAAAGGTAATAGCCGTCCTTGATCTGGAAGTTCAGGCGCATCTGGCCGTCTGCCTGGCGGTCATGGGTCAGGACGAAAGCCTGGTTGACCGGCAGGAAGTCAGGCTTGGTCTCGAACGGGTTGGCCTGCAGCGGGCCGGCCAGCAGAAATGTCAGGAAGAGCAGGAGAACGCGCATGTCTTCGCCTTGGCAGTACTGTGAATCTGGCCATGCTGGCCTTGGCTGATTAACCCAAAGTTAACCGGTGTCGTTTTGCTGCCATTCTGCAAGTGCCGCCCGAGGTTCGACTGGCAATGGGCGGGTACAGCCGTCTCGTTAATCATTCATAATCGGTTCTTAATCCGCCAAGCGTGCAATACAAGCTTCCCCATCGGAGACCCCTCATGCACGTACTGCTTTGCGAGGACGACGACCTGATCGCCAGCGGCATCTGCGCCGGCCTCGCCGCCCAAGGCTTGACCGTGGACAGGGTGGCCACCGCTTCGGCCGCGCAGGCCTTGCTTCAGGCTGCGCAGTTCGATGTGATGATCCTCGATCTGGGCCTGCCCGACGAAGATGGCCTCAAACTGCTGCGCCGCCTGCGCCAACAAGGCGTGACCCTGCCCGTGCTGGTGCTCACCGCCCGCGATGCGGTCACCGACCGGGTCGATGGCCTGCAGGCCGGGGCCGACGACTACCTGCTCAAACCCTTCGACCTGCGCGAACTGGCGGCCCGTCTGCACACTCTGTTGCGGCGCGTAGCGGGTCGTGCGGTGAATGTCATCGAGCATGGCCCCCTACGTTACGACCCCAGCAGTTGCGAGGCCACCCTGGCCGGCCGGGCGGTGGACCTGTCCCGCCGCGAGCAGGCGCTGCTGCAGGCCTTGCTGCAAAATCCCGGACGGGTGCTCTCCAGCGAGCAGCTCAAGGACTGCGTCTATGGCTTCAGCGACGAGGTCGAAAGCAATGCCTTGAACGTCCATATCCATCACCTGCGCCGCAAGCTCGGCAACAGCATCGTCGAGACCGTGCGCGGCCTGGGTTATCGCCTAGGCCCGGCGCAGGCGCCGCAGGAGCCAGCACCATGAGCCTGCGCGCGCGCCTGACGCTGATCCTTGGCAGCGCCTTCGTGATCATCTGGGCATTGGCCGCCGCCTGGATGCTGCGCGACCTGCGCCAACAGATGATGTTTTCCCTCGACCAACGGCTGGTCGCATCGGCGCGTATGGTCGCCGGGCTGATCGAACAACTGCCGCAGCCGCTGGCGGCCAAGGGCGAGGATGCGCATTTCTCCGCCGACCAGCTCAGCGTGCCGGATGGCATGGCCTGCCAGGTCAGCTCCCTGCGCGGCGAGATCCTGGCCAGCAACCACAAGCACGACGGTGCCATGGATGATCAGCGCAGTGGCTTCCGTGACCAGACCATCGACGGTGCGCTGTGGCGCACTTTCACCTACAACCATGGCGATGTGCGCATCACCACCGCCGACCGTCACCAGGAACGCGAGGCGCTCAATCGCTCGATCTTGCTGGCAGCCTCAGCGCCGGTATTGATGGCCCTGCTTGGCAGCCTAGGGTTGTTGTGGATCGGCGTCGGCAAAGGGCTGGAGCCGCTCAACCGCATGCGCGATGCGCTGCGCAGACGCCGCGCCGACAGCGTCGAGCCGCTGCAGGTAGCGGGCATGCCCAGTGAGCTGCAGCCATTGCTCGAGACCCAGAATCAACTGTTCTTGCGCATCGCCCAGACCATCGAGCGCGAACGGCGCCTGACCGACGATGCCGCCCATGAGCTGCGTAGCCCGCTGACGGCGATCAAGACCCACCTGCAGGTCGCGCGCATGACTGACGGCGCGGTCCGCGAGCAGGCCCTTGAGCATGCCGAGCAAGGCACTGACCGCATGCACCGGACTCTCGAACAACTGCTGATGCTGGCCCGGGTTGAGGGCAGCCTGTCGTTCGACGACGGCGTGCAGTGCAGCGCCGAGCAGGTGGCACGCCAGGCGGTGCAAGACGCCGGCGGCGGCGACAACCGCCGCATCGTGGTACGCCTGCCGGAGGAGGCCAGCCGGATCTACCTGGGCATGCCCGCGCCGCTGGCGGTGGCGGCATTGCGCAACCTGCTGGACAACGCGCTGCGCCACGGCGGCGAAAACGCGGTGGAACTGGAGGTGCAGATGGCCGACGGGCAGGTGGGTTTCATGGTTCGGGACCACGGGCCGGGGATCGCCGAAGAGGACATCGAGCACCTGACCGAACGCTTCTGGCGTCATGACCAGAGCGGTGGCTGCGGGTTGGGGCTGGCGATTGTCCAGGCCATCGTGCAGCGCTGCGCCGGCAGCCTGCGCTTCGAAAGCCACAACGATGGGCTGCGGGTGTGGCTGCAGGTGCCGGCGCGCCAGGAGGCTTGATCCTCGATGTGGCGCAAACCTCATGACGGTTAAACCCGTTCCCATTCGGCCCACCTGGGCCCTGCGGGAGCGGGTTTACCCACGAAGAGTGCGCCTGCGGAAAAACCTGCCTGACAGCTAAATCCTTGCCTCGCTGAAGCGTTTTCCAAGCGATAACCACCCGACACCCATCCGCTTACCGGGGCGTGGCGGGGCTCATTCGCTTGTTCGCGAGGATTTTTCCGATGTCGATCGCTTCCAGCCTTGCCCAGGTCCTGCCGAGCAGCGCGCCACAGACGCTGTACGAGTTCGAGGATTCCCCCCTGCTGTTGCGCCAGCAGCAACAGGAGTCCAACGCCCGCAGTTACCCGCGGCGTATTCCCTTGGCACTCAAGCGTGCCCGTGGCATCCATGTCGAGGACGTCGAAGGCCGTCAGTTCATCGATTGTCTGGCAGGTGCCGGCACCCTGGCCCTGGGCCACAACCACCCGGTGGTGATCGAGGCCATCCAGCGCGTGCTGGCCGAAGAGCTGCCCCTGCACACCCTGGACTTGACCACGCCGGTCAAGGACCGCTTCGTCCAGGACCTGTTCGGCATCATGCCCGAAGCCTTGCGCCGGGAGGCAAAGGTCCAGTTCTGTGGACCGACCGGCACCGATGCGGTAGAGGCGGCGCTGAAACTGGTACGCACCGCCACGGGGCGCAGCACGGTGCTGGCCTTTCAGGGGGCTTACCATGGCATGTCCCAGGGGGCGTTGAGCCTGATGGGCAGCCTGGGGCCGAAACAGCCGCTGGGTGCGCTGCTGGCCAATGGCGTGCAGTTCCTGCCGTATCCCTATGACTATCGATGCCCCTTCGGCCTGGGTGGCGAGGCGGGCGTGCGTGCCAACCTGCATTACCTGGAGAACCTGCTGTGCGATCCGGAAGCCGGTGTCGCGTTGCCGGCGGCGGTGATCGTCGAAGTGGTGCAGGGCGAAGGCGGAGTGATCCCTGCGGATATCCAGTGGTTACGTGGCCTGCGCCGTATCACCGAGCAGGCCGGCGTCGCGTTGATCGTCGACGAGATTCAAAGTGGCTTTGCCCGCACCGGGCGCATGTTCGCCTTCGAGCACGCCGGCATCGTGCCGGACGTGGTCACCCTGTCCAAGGCCATCGGCGGCAGCCTGCCCCTGGCGGTGGTGGTCTATCGCGACTGGCTGGACACCTGGAAGCCTGGAGCCCATGCCGGTACCTTCCGCGGTAACCAAATGGCCATGGCGGCAGGTTCCGCGGTGATGGGCTACTTGGTCGAGCATCGCCTGGCCGAGCACGCCGAGGCCATGGGCCAACGCTTGCGCGGCCACTTGCTGCATGTGCAGCAGGATTATCCGCAGCTTGGAGATGTTCGGGGTCGTGGGCTGATGCTTGGGGTCGAACTGGTGGACCCGGATGGCGCCGTCGATGCGCTGGGCCGGGCTCCGGCCAACGGCACCCTGACACCGAAAATTCAGCGCGAATGCCTCAGGCGCGGCTTGATCCTGGAGCTCGGCGGGCGCCACGGTGCGGTGGTGCGCTTCCTGCCACCGCTGATCATCAGTGCCGAACAAATCGACGACGTGGCCGACCGCTTTGCTCAGGCCGTGCAGGCAGCGGTGTCCGCCGGTTGAACGAACGGAACCTGCCAAGGCTCGGGGGCTTCTGCCAGCAGTAAATTTCCCGATCCAGGTTACGTCCTAGCTTGGACAGAACCCGCAGTGTGGCTGGAACGGATAGAGGCGCAATGGGCATTTCCCGACGAGGATTCATCGCAGGCCTGGCAGTGGCGGGGGCAACCGGTACGGCTGCCTATCACGCACACAAGGCGCTGACCCACGATCCTGAGGACGACATCGTCACGCCAGGGGAGGCCAGCGTCGAGTTGGCCGACTACGCAGGACAAGTACTGGCCGATCACCTGCGTGGCATCTGGGACCTGCGCTTCGAAGGCACAGAAGCGGGCCTTGAAGGGTTGCCCGTGGTCGGTGTCGAGCTGTTTCTCGACGTTGCCACCAAGGGGCGCGGCTTGCGCGGCTTTGTCGATACCGGTGAGCGCTTGCGTAGTGACGGGGTGGCCCGCTATCGAGTGTTGGGCGATCTGGTCGAGGCATCGTCTGCGCAGGTGCGTTGGCGCTTGCTGAACCAGCAGGGAGGGGCCAGCTACGAATGCATTGCCAGTCTCGACGAGGTCTGGGGCGATTTCGCCAATGCTGGCACCGGTACCCTGAGCGGACGTCTGCAGCGGTTGGACCGACCGCTCATGCTGCCGGTGGCCGACAGCCGCTTCGTCGCGGTCAAGCGGCGCTTCCCCGAAGCCCGCGAGCGCATCGGCTATACGCCACAGATGCACGCCTGGGTGCTCAGTGCCGAGCATCGGTTGTTCCACCAGCTTTGGCATGCCACCCGGGACAAATGGCACGACCTGTCCGAACAGCAGCGCGGCGCCCTGCGTGGCCTGGGCTGGCAGCCAGGCCCACGGGAGCGTGAGCGCGATGCCCGCGGCCCGCGCAAGCACCGCAATGGCTCGGGGATCGATTTTCTGTTCATGCACAGGCATATGCTGCAGACCGCTCGTCAGCTGCAGGACTTACCATCCTGGACGCACTTCCCATTGCCCGCGCCAAATGTCGAGCTCGACCGGGCAGGCTTTGCCCGCTATCACGAGAATCACGATGGTTGCTGTGTGCCACCGAGCTGGCAGGCGCCGGGTGATGAGCCCTATGGGCAGTGGGTGTCGGCGATCAAGGCCAGCGAGACGTTTTGCAGTAACTTCCAGGTCTGGGAGTCGCAGTACCAGGACCCTCGGTACCTCGCGAAGCTGAGCCTGGGCGCTCTGGGATCGGAGATGGAGATGACCCTGCACGACTGGCTGCACATGTGCTGGGCTTCGGTGCCGCGTGATCCGCTCAATGGTGCGCCGGTGCCTTTCGCCCGCGATCCGGCTGACTTCGCCCTGCGTTGGTTCGGGCCGGAGAACGACTTTCTCGGTGACCCGTTCTCTTCCCATGTGAACCCTGTGTTCTGGGGCTTCCATGGTTGGATCGACGACCGGATCGAGGACTGGTACCGCGCCCAGGAGCGCTACCACCCAGGCCAGGTGCGGCGTATGCAGGTCAACGGTGTGGACTGGTTCGCGCCAGGGCGCTGGGTAGAGGTCGATGACCCCTGGCTGGGGCCGGACACCCATGGTTGCAGCACGGTTCCTGGCACGCGTCCCGGCAAGTCGGTGGAGATGGATGTCGAGATCATGAAACTGGCGCTGCGCATCACCTTTGGCGAGGATGATGCGATCGGCGATCTGGTGCGGCGGGTGCCTCGCCGGCCCTGGTATGCGCGGCATCTTTCGCTGAAGAACATCGTGTCCTGATCGATGTCCAGGGGCCGCATTGCGGCCCCGATGCCCTTCAGCGCGAAGGCACCTGCCAGCCACCCCCCAACGCCTTGTACAACGCCACGCTGCCCTGTAGCCGGGCCAGGCGCAATTGCGCCTGCTGGTCCTGCGCGTCATATAGGGTGCGCTGGGTCTGCAGCACGCTGAGCAGGGTCTCTGCGCCGGCGGCATAGCGTTGCTGGGCAAGATCGAAGGCGATGCGCGCCTGGCGCACTTCCTCGTCCTGCCACTGGCGCTGGTGGTCCACACCCTGGATGGCATTGAGCGCCTTCTCCACGTCGGCAAAGCTCGCCAGAATGCTCGTCCGGTAGTTTTCCAGCAGTTCTTGCTGCTCGGCAGTGGCCAGGTCGCGGGCGGCACGCAGACGGCCGTTGTTGAAGACCGGCGCGATCAGCCCGCTGGTGAGGGTGTAATAGGGGCTGTCCAGGATCTGGGCGAAGGTGCGCGCGCCGCTGCCCAGGTCGGCGCCCAGAGTCAGCTTGGGCAACAGCGCGGCCCGGGCGACCTGAACGTTGGCGCTGGCTGCCGCCAGGCGTGCCTCGGCAGCGGCGATATCGGGGCGGCGGCCGAGCAGATCGCTGGGGACGCCGCTGCCGATGCGCGGCCATTGCAAGGCGCCGATCGTGCCACGGTTGGCGGGCAGGTGCTGGACCGGCTCGCCCAGCAGAGTGGCCAAGGTGACGCGGCTGTCTTGCCATCGCTGCTCAAGCAGCGGCACCTGGCGTTCCTGGGCGGCCACCAGGCTGCGCTGCTGGGCCAACTCCAGGCGTGTGGCCGAACCTGAGCGTTCCCGCGCTTGTACGAGCGCCAGCACGTCACGCGCATTGTCCAGGTTCAGACGGGCAATACGCAGTTGTTCCTCCAGTGCCAAGCCTTGCAGGTAACTGTCGGCCACCGCGCAGGTCAGCGTCAGCTCGACCGTCTGGCGGTCGAAGCGACTGGCGTCCAGGCCATGCAAGGCGCTGTCGCGTGCAGCGCGCAGGCCTCCCCAGAAATCGATCTCGTAGCTGGCGCTCAGGCGGGTGCCGAAGGAGGTGCTGGTACGCTCGCTGCTGCTGGCATCGAGTTGGTCGTTGCCGTCGCCGCGCAACAGGCGCTGGCGGCTGGCATCCAGGCCGAACTGCAGCTCTGGCAACAAAGGTGCGCCGGCGATCACTGCGCGGGCCTGGGCCTGGCGCACCCGTGCGGTGGCGGCGGCGAGGTCATGGCTGTTGCGCAGGGCTCGCTCGATCAATTGGTCCAGCTGGGGGCTGGCGAATGCCTTCCACCAGATGGCATCGGGCAGGGGGCGGGTGGCGTCTTCGCGCTGCGCCTGCCAGGTCGCCGGCGCGGTGATATCGGCCTCTGGACTGGGCGGTGTGCTGCACGCGGCAAGGGCGAGGCTCAGGGTCAACAGGCTGATGCGGCTGGGCAATGTCATGAGTTATACGCTGGTGAGGGCTTTGACCGGATCGAGGCGAGCGGCCTTGCGGGCTGGCATGAAGCCGAACACCACGCCGGTGACGACGGCGCAGGCGAATGCACCGAGCATGGCGGGTAGAGCGAAGGCCACGGCGATGTCGGCCAGCATCAGGCCTGCGCCGATGCACAGGGCCAGTACGATGCCGGTGACCCCGCCGACCATCGACAGCATCACCGCTTCGCTGAGGAATTGACGCAGGATGTCGCGCTGACGGGCCCCAGTGGCCATGCGGATGCCGATCTCACGGGTGCGCTCGCGCACGGTCATGAGCATGATGTTCATCACGCCGATGCCGCCAACCAGCAAGGAGATGGCGGCAATCGCGCCGAGCATCAGCGACAGGCTGTTCTGGGTGCGGGCTTCGGCTTGGATCAAGGCTGCATCGTTGGTCAGTTCGAAATCGCGCTTGCCTTGGTGGCGCTGGCGCAGCAGGTGGTCGATGGCCGCCTCGGTGGCGTGGACCTGGGATGAGTCGAGAGCGGCAATGGCGATGTACTCGGGCTCATAGCGCCCGAACAAGCGGATGGCGGCGGCGGAGTAGGGCACCACGATGCGCTCGTCGCTGTCCTGGTCCCCCGAGCTTGCACCCTTGCCGGCCAGAATGCCCACGACCTGGAACGGCACGTTGCCGATCAACAGGTACTGGCCCAGCGGGTCGCGCCGGTTGCCGAGCATCTTCTCCTTCACTTTCTGCCCGATCACCGCCACGGCAGCACCACTGGCCTCGTCAGACTCACTGAAAAAGGCCCCTTCGACCACTGGCCAGTTGAAGACTTCCGGGAACCAGGTGTTGTTGCCACCGACATAGAACTGCTGGCTGTTGTTGCCGTAGCGCACCATCAGCTCTTCGCCGATGACCGGCATGACGCGTTTGACCTGTGGCAGTTCGGCGATCGCGTCGACATCATCGAGGGTGATGAGGCCTGCAGGTTCGCGCAGTGTCGCCGCTTTGCCGGACAGGTAGAGGATGTTCGAGCCGAACGCGGCCATTTGTGCCATGACCTGGCGCTTGCTGCCTTCGCCGACGGCCAGCATCACCACCACCGAGGCGACGCCGATGACGATGCCGAGCAAGGTCAAGGCAGTGCGGAAGCGGTTGATCCACATGACCCGCCAGGCCGCCTGCAGGGCTTCGAGCAGCTCGCCTTTCCAGGCGCCGCGCAGGGTGGCGCCGCGGTCCAGACGCTGGCGCAGCTCGTCGGCTTGCAGGCCTGGGTACGTAGCGGTTGCAGGTTGCTCGTCGGCGGAGTCGCTGAGCATCAGGCCATCACGGATCTCGATGACCCGATGAGCTCGTGCCGCCACTTCGCGGTCGTGGGTGATCAAAATGATCACGTGGCCTTGGTGGGCGAGCTCATCCAGCAGGGCCATGACTTCGGCGCCGCTGTGACTGTCCAGCGCGCCGGTGGGCTCGTCGGCGAGGATGATGTGTCCGCCGTTCATCAGTGCCCGGGCGATCGATACCCGCTGTTGCTGGCCGCCGGAGAGTTGGTGCGGGCGGTTGGTGGTGCGGCTGGCCAGCCCCAGGCGTTCGAGCAGCGCACGAGCTCTGGCGTGGCGTTCGGCGGCGGGCGTTCCGGCATAGATGGCCGGCATCTCGACGTTTTCCTGGGCGGAGCCCGAGGGGATCAGGTGATAGCCCTGGAACACGAAGCCAAAGGCCTCGCGACGCAGCCACGCCAGCTCATCGCTGTCCAGGTCGGCGACGTCCTTGCCGGCGAAGCGATAACTGCCGGCGCTGGGGCGATCAAGGCAGCCGAGAATGTTCATCAGCGTCGACTTGCCTGAGCCCGAGGCACCGACGATGGCGACGAACTCGCCGGGGTGGATGGTCAGGCTGATGCCGCGCAACACCTCGACTTTCGGTGTGTCGATGCCGCCATAGGCCTTGCGGATGTCGGTGAGTTCGATCAGAGGGACAGGCATTCAACCTCCGCTGGCGGCCGGGGCGCCGATAACCAGTTGTTCGCCTTCGCTCAGGCCTTCGAGGATCTGCACGCGCAGACGATCGCTCAGGCCCGTTCGCACTTGGCGCTGCTCGATCTTGCCCTCGCGATTGAGCACTTGGGCCAAGTACAGGCCGTCGTCATCGGCGTCCTCCAGAGCGGCCAGGGGGGCTGTGAGCACCTGCTTGGCCTGGCCGGCAACGAAGAACACCTGGGTGGTCATTTCGGCCATCAGGGCGCCATCGGGGTTGTCGACATCCAGCAGCACGGTGTACTGCACCACCTTGTTGCCGGTGGTGCCGGCGCTGGCGCTGGCCGGGCTGCCGCCGCCCTGGCTGGCCTGGTCCAACGGCTTGGGCGGGATCGGCAGGATCTGCCGCACGCGGCTGCTCCAGCGGCGCTTGCCGCCGGCCAGGGTGGTGAAGTAGGCGCTCATGCCGGGCTGGACCTTGCCGATGTCGGCCTCCGATACCTGGGCCCAGACGGTCATCGGCGAGAGTTTGGCGATACGCAGGATCAACGGCGTCTGTTGCTGGGCGTTGAGGGTCTGGCCCTCCCGGGCATCCACAGCGACCACGGTGCCGCTCATGGGGGCATAGATGCGCGTGTAACCCAACTCGGCCTCGTCGCTGCGCAGGCTGGCTTGAGCCTGGCGGATCTGCGCCTGGTACATGTCGATGCGCGCCTGGGTCACTTTGAGTTGGGCTTGGGCTGTTTGCAGGTCTTCCTCGCGGGTGGCGCCTGCGGCGGCTAGATCACGTTGGCGTTGGTACTGTTGCGTCGCCAGCTGGTACTGGGCGCGTTGCTCGGCCAGTTGGGCCTTGAGGTTTTCGATGGAGTAGCGACCGGCATCGAGCTTGGCTTGCTGGGTGGACGGGTCGATCTCGACCAGCAACTGACCCTGGCGCACCACATCGCCCACCTCCACGTGCAACGTGCGGATCTGCCCGGAGGCCTGGGCGCCCACATCGACATAACGCCTGGGCTGTAAGGTGCCCAAGGCCGTGACGCTGCTTTCGATATCGCCTCGCACGACCTGGACGGTGCTAACCGGCAGGGTGCCGAAGGGCAGGGTCTTCCAGGCCAGGATGGCGCCCAGGCCAAGCAGGCCCAGGCCACCGAGCAGGATCCGACGGCGGGTGTGGATTAAGCGTCTCATGCGGGCTTCCGGCCAGGGGTGAAAGTCACACGCGGCCAATCGTGGCACGCAGGGCGGTCTCAGGTAGACGAAGCCACAACGGGGAGATTTAGTCGATTCGAGAAGTGGGGGTGGGTTGTTGCTGAGAATAATTATAATTTGTAATATGTCGCGCTGATATCACTTCGTCCCGTGTTCCGATTGCAAGTGTCGAGCAAGGAAATGCCAGGTACCGTCGTGGAACATTACTATCGTGAGCTGGTGAGTTTCCTTTCCGCGCGCCTGGGCAACCGTCAGGCGGCGGAGGACGTCGCCCACGATGCCTACCTGAGAGTGCTGGAGCGCACTGACGCTCAGCGCATCGAACACCCGCGCGCTTTTTTGTACCGCACTGCGCTGAACCTGGTGGTCGATCGCCACCGACGTCATCA
The DNA here is from genome assembly GCF_900102675.1 of Pseudomonas guariconensis. GTDB lineage: Bacteria > Pseudomonadota > Gammaproteobacteria > Pseudomonadales > Pseudomonadaceae > Aquipseudomonas > Aquipseudomonas guariconensis. The sequence goes on along the minus strand of NZ_FMYX01000010.1, from coordinate 121,710 downwards.
GGTGCGCCAAGCCGAGCCGCTGGAAGTGCTGGACACCGACGAGCGCTGGCACGGGCCTGGGTTGTCCCACAGCATGCAGATGGACCAGCGCCTGGAATTGATGCAGCGCGCCCTTGATGAGCTGAGCAAACCCTGCCGGGACAGCTTCCTGCTGCGCAAACTCGAAGGGCTGTCTCACCCGCAGATCGCCGAGCGCCTGGGGATTTCTCGCAGCCTGGTGGAAAAGCATATTGTCAATGCCATGAAACACTGCCGCGTACGCATGCGCGAGTGGGAATCCTGACGTTGCCGACACATCCCTGAAACACCCGTATCAGCCGTGTTACACCCTTGATGGGAAATGAAAATTCCCCATGCTGGCGACTTGATTTCTCCTGCTTTCCCGACAACTATCAAGGAAAGACCCCGGCCGGGCCCCCGTCGTGGTGGTTGCCTGTACTGGCGCAGTAGGGGCAGGGCATATTCCCTCAACGCCTCGTTGCCCAGGTGCAGACAATGGCAAACAAGACCATGCGCATCCTCATTGCCGACGAGCATCCGTGCCAACGTTTGCAGCTGGAAAAAATGCTCAATGGCCTGGGCTACTACCGCATCGCCCCGGTGGAAAGTTTCGAAGACCTCCAGCGTTTGGTGCAGAGCGCGCTGCAGCCATTCAATCTATTGATCGGCAACATCGAGCTGGCCAGCCACGCCGGCGTCGACCTGGCGCGCTTTTGCCGGGTCAGCACCCAGATCCAGCATGCCTTGCTCTACCATTCTCAGCACCTGAAGGTGCCCGCAGTGCCTCAGGCCCAGCGCCAGGCGGTGAACATCAGCCTGCCGCGCGTACCGGATGACGAGGCGCTGCAATCGTTCATGGCGATCATCGACCTGCCTTTGGTGGTAGGGCAGTTGCCGCTGCCGGCGAGCCTGGCGGGCAAGGGCAATCCGATCCGGCACCGAAACTTCGGCCACACAGTGTTCAGCCGCTCGAGCTGAGTCAGGTGGGGCAAGGGGGTGGCATTTGCTATCCTCTTGCCCTTTGCCGATTTGCGGAACCATGCCATGACTGTCATCGATACCGCCCGTGCACCCCGGTTCAGCCGCGGCGATCACCGGACCCTGGGCCTGGCGGCGTTGGGCGGCGCGTTGGAAATCTACGATTTCATTATCTTCGTGTTCTTCGCCCTGACCCTCAGCCAGCTGTTTTTCCCGCCTGAAATGCCTGAGTGGTTGCGGCTGCTGCAGAGTTTCGGAATTTTCGTCACCGGGTACCTGGCCAGGCCCCTGGGCGGCATCCTGATGGCGCACTTCGCCGACCACCTGGGGCGCAAGCGGGTGTTCAGCCTGAGCATCCTGATGATGGCCCTGCCGTGCTTGCTGATCGGCCTGATGCCGACCTATGCCGATATCGGCTATGCCGCGCCGCTGATCCTGCTGGCGTTGCGTATCCTCCAAGGCGCTGCGGTGGGTGGCGAGGTGCCGAGCGCCTGGACCTTCGTTGCCGAACATGCCCCTGTGGGCCGGCGCGGCTATGCCCTGGGCTTTCTGCAGGCCGGACTGACCTTCGGCTACCTGCTGGGCGCCTTGACCGCGACCTTGTTGGCGAAGCTTTACAGTCCGCAGGAGATTCTCGACTACGCCTGGCGTTATCCCTTCCTGTTGGGCGGTGTGTTTGGTGTCGTCGGCGTCTGGTTGCGCCGCTGGTTGAGTGAAACGCCGGTGTTCCTGGCCCTGCGCGAACGCCAGGAACAGCCAGTGGCCTTCCCGCTGCGTAGCGTGCTGGGCACGCATCGTCATGCACTGATTCCGGCGGCCTTGCTGACTTGCGTGCTGACGTCGGCAGTGGTGGTGCTGGTGGTGATCACCCCTACCGTGATGCAGCAGCGCTTCGGCATCGCAGCGGGCCACACCTTCGCCCTGAGCAGCGTGGGAATTGTCTTTCTCAACATGGGTTGCGTGCTGGCCGGCTTGCTGGTCGACCGCATCGGTGCCTGGCGCGCCTTGATGATCTACAGCCTGCTGTTGCCTGTGGGCATCGGAGCGTTGTACGCAAGTCTGGTGGGGCAGTTTGGCTGGACGTGGCTGGCCTATGCCTTGGCAGGGTTGTCCTGCGGTGTGGTAGGGGTGGTGCCATCAGTGATGGTCGGGTTGTTCCCGGCGCAGATCCGAGTGTCGGGTATTTCCTTCACCTACAACATCGCCTATGCCTTATGGGCCAGCACCACGCCGCTGGCGTTGATTGCATTGATGCCATGGAGCCCCTGGGTGTGCGTCGGGTTCTGCCTGATCATGGGGCTTGTCGGTTTCATGACGGCGGCCTACTTCCGCGGTCGTGGAGTAGCGTGCGCGACGTCGTGCTCGGCTACCTCGCCCCTCTGAAGGTGCAGTGCGTGTCCTACGGTGCGCGAGCTTGGGTTCACGCAAGGTAAGGGGAACGGCACTGACTGTCGGTGGTGGAGCCTCTGCGTAGATTGCTCGGTGCTTGATTCAAGCACCCGCATCTACCGGATTTGGAGGCTGCCGATGTATGGCTTTAACGTGAAGTGGCAGACGCGCGAGCAACTGCCGGAAATCCCCCAGGACATGTTGTTCTCCGGTGTGGCGCGCGACACGCCAGAGGCTGATCCCGGTCATGCCCCTGTGATGAGTACGCCCGTCATACGCTGGGGAAACAGCAAAGCCTGCGTCTTTGATGACCGGGTACACCATGAGCAGGCCTGGCTGGTGGTCTATGGGGATGGCCAGCGGCTCACGGGGGGCCGACCTCTGCAAGGGTTCCGGCATATCGCTGATATCCAGGAGGCGGCCAGTGGCGTTGCACTGCGTCTGATCGATGCCAATGGCCATGAGGTGGAAATCTCGCACCTGGAACTTGATTCGCTGGATGGCAAGGACGGCCGCGAGTCCGAAATCGAGGGATTGCCAGTGGGTATCCCTTTTTGCCTGGGCCATGACCATGCTTTGCTGATGGCCGATGAAAAGGGCGTGCGCATTGATTCGGGGCCGGAGACCCTGGCCATGCAATGGATGTTCAAGGACGGAAAACTGAGCAGCGTCGCCACCGGTCAAGTCCTTGGCCTGGGAGTACGTTGTCTGCCGCCCGCCCAAGGGCTTGAAAAATGGCATCTTTCTCCCGAAGGGGTGCTTGCGTTTGGCCCTCAGGCGCAGGCGCTGTGCGCAGACCCGGCGCATGGCGAGGTCTGGCTTCAGCCTCAGGACCCGGGGTTGCCATCTGTGCGTTGGCAGGTGAAACGACCGCGTAACAAGGCGTCGGGCATGCAGGTCGAGAAGCTGGTCCTGCATGTGCAGGTCTGCGACGACTACAGCGCCGGGACTTCGGACAGCGTCTACTTCTCGATCAATGGCAGCCGTCATCAGCAGCTTCTGGCCAGGAATTTCGAACGAGGCTCGGCGCTGGCTGCCGAGGTGGATCTGGCCAGTATGTTCCAAGGGCGCGCCATCTTTGCCGACGAACTCGTCAGCGTGGAGCTGTATCAGGTAAGCGGCGACGGCTACGGTCCAGCATGGCGTATGAACGCGCTGGATCTGGTGGTCAATGACCACATGAGCAACCGTGTGCTCGGGTCCGACAGTCCATGGCTGTTGCCAACGTCAGGCGCAAACTGGACGGGTACGATCAATTGGCTGGACTGGCGTGAGGAGGGCGGTCAGACGCCGTTGGACTTTGCCGGGTACACCTATCCGGTCAATTGGGGGCCACTGCTGTCCGATTGGCTGAACTGGCGTTCGTATGAACCGGAAACGCTCACGGGGGTGTGCCAGTTGATTGGCGAGTATCAGGGCAGGCTTCTGGCCTACGATCTCAAAGACAAGAAACCGGTCTATCTTGAGCCCAATACCGCAATCGATTCTTACACGTGGGTCTACACCCCACAGGGAAGCATCATCATCCGGCGTTGGGACAAGACCGCGTCCCGCAGCAGCTATATCCGTCATAGCCAACTCGGCTCCGGCAATCCAGTGGTGTGCGCCGGAGAGCTCACCATCACTCGTGTTGCGACCCACATGGCTGTGCAGGATCTTTTGGGGATGATCAACGACGCGTCCGGGCATTACCTGCCCGATGGCGGCACATGTCTGGCACATGTGCGCGAACGGCTGGCCCAACTTGGGCTGGATACGAGCAGTACGCAGATCCGATACAGGACGCAAACCCCGGCGATGTGATGGCCTGCAACCCAAACGAAAAAGCCCCCAAGGCCTGGCCTTGGGGGCTTTTTTCATGCGGGGCGATGTTACATGTTCGGGTAATTCGGCCCGCCTGCGCCTTCTGGAGTGACCCAGGTGATGTTCTGGGCCGGGTCCTTGATGTCGCAGGTCTTGCAATGCACACAGTTCTGCGCGTTGATCTGGAAGCGCTTGCTGCCGTCTTCCTGGGTAACCACTTCGTACACGCCGGCCGGGCAGTAGCGCTGGGCAGGTTCGTCATACAGCGGCAGGTTGCTGGCGATCGGTACGCTGGCATCGGCCAGTTTCAGGTGGCAGGGCTGTTCCTCTTCATGGTTGGTGCTGGAGAGGAACACCGAACTCAGCTTGTCGAAGCTGAGCTTGCCGTCGGGTTTGGGGTAGTCGATCTTCTGCGAATCGGCTGCCAGCTTGAGGCAGGCGTAGTCCGGCTTGGTGTCGTGCAGGGTGAACGGCAGCTTGCCGCCGAACCAGTTCTGGTCGATGTAGTTGAACGCACCACCGAGCAAGGGGCCGAACTTGTGCAGCGCAGGGCCGAAGTTGCGGCTGGCGAACAGCTCCTCATACAGCCAGCTGGCTTTGAAGGCGCTGACGTAGTTGTCGAGGGTGTCGCCACCTTCGCGACCGGCGAACAGAGCTTCGGCCACGGCGTCGGCGGCGAGCATGCCGGACTTCATGGCGGTGTGGCTGCCTTTGATCTTGGAGAAGTTCAGGGTGCCCAGGTCGCAACCGATCAGTGCGCCGCCGTTGAAGACCATCTTCGGCAGCGAGTTCAGGCCGCCCTTGCAGATGGCGCGGGCACCGTAGCTGATGCGCTTGCCGCCTTCGAGGTACTGGCTCATCACCGGGTGGTGCTTCAGCCGCTGGAACTCATCGAATGGCGACAGGTAGGGGTTGGCATAGGAGAGGTCGACGATCAGGCCGACCACCACCTGATTGTTCTCCAGATGATAAAGGAAGGAGCCGCCGGTGTTCTCGGCGCTCACTACGTCCAGCGGCCAGCCGGCGGTGTGCACCACCAGGCCTTGCTCGTGCTTGGCCGGATCGATTTCCCAGATTTCCTTGAGGCCAATGCCGTAGTGCTGGACGTCGGACTCGCTGTCGAGGTTGAAGCGCTTGATCAACTGTTTGCCGATATGACCACGGCAGCCTTCGGCGAACAACGTGTACTTGGCGCGCAGTTCCATGCCTGGCGTGTACAGGCCGTCTTTAGGGTTGCCTTCGCGGTCGACCCCCAGGTCGCCCGTGATGATCCCGCGGACCACGCCGTTCTCATCGAACAGCGCTTCCTGGGCGGCGAAGCCTGGGTAAATTTCCACGCCCAGGTTCTCGGCTTGTTGGGCCAGCCAGCGGCACAGATTGCCCAGGGAGATAATGTAGTTACCCTGGTTATGCATGGTCTTTGGCACGAACAGGTCAGGGACCTTGGTCGAGCTGCTCGCATCCTTGAGTACATAGATGTCGTCGCGCTTGACTTCGGTGTTCAGCGGAGCACCGAGTTCTTTCCAGTCGGGGAACAGTTCGTTCAGAGCACGTGGCTCGAACACCGCGCCGGAGAGGATGTGGGCACCGACTTCCGAGCCTTTCTCGACCACGCAGACGCTGATCTCGTTACCGGCTTCGGCGGCCTTCTGCTTCAGGCGGCAGGCGGCGGACAGGCCCGCCGGGCCTGCGCCGACGATGACCACGTCGAATTCCATGTATTCGCGTTCCACTGGTTCTCTCCTACTCAAGGCTCATCGCTGTTGCTTGTCTTGTCTTTTTGGGTGATGGAGGGCCATGCACGACTGTGTAAGCTGTAGCTTCGTGGATGACGGACTACACCGCTTTGTCTTGGCCGCGCATTATATCTACACCACTTGGCGGGTCCAATACAAACGTTTGTTTGAATTTGCCGGAGCCCAGTAAAATCACTGGAACGCGGCTGGAGGCTGGCCGATTTGCCGTATTGACCGGATTAGGTGTTACGGTCAAGATACGAGCGGTTTTACGCTCGCCGTAGGCTGACCGCCGGGCGCAGGTGTACCCCTAAAGACCAGGCATGGAGCAGGGTTTTCGGGCCGAATCCGGTTTTGTAGTGGAGTCTACACGCCACGACAGAAAATGACCCGTCGGTTTTGCCGGCGAAGTCGAAACAGGACTGTTCGGTCACAGGAAATTCCCCGCAGCCAGGAACGTTTTTAGAGGTGCCCTTGTACCCACGCGCAATCGCCGGGCATGCCCCAGGCGACATTCTTTTCACCGGAGAGTAACGAGGAATCCATGAAGGTTCTTGTAGCTGTCAAACGAGTGGTCGACTACAACGTCAAGGTTCGCGTCAAGGCGGACAACTCCGGCGTCGACCTTGCAAACGTCAAGATGTCCATGAACCCCTTCTGCGAAATCGCCGTGGAAGAAGCCGTACGCCTGAAGGAAAAGGGCGTTGCGACCGAGATCGTCGCCGTTGCCGTCGGTCCGACCGCTGCTCAGGAGCAGCTGCGTACCGCCCTGGCGCTGGGTGCCGATCGCGCCATCCTGGTCGAGACCGCCGAAGAGCTCAACTCCCTGGCCGTGGCCAAGGCGCTCAAGGCCATTGTCGATAAAGAGCAGCCACAGTTGGTCATCCTTGGCAAGCAAGCCATCGACAGTGACAACAACCAGACCGGCCAGATGCTGGCTGCGCTGACCGGCTACGCCCAAGGCACCTTCGCCTCCAAGGTCGAAGTGGCTGGCGACAAGCTCAACGTCACCCGTGAAATCGATGGCGGCCTGCAGACCGTCGCGCTGAACCTGCCGGCGATCGTCACCACCGACCTGCGTCTGAACGAGCCACGCTATGCGTCGCTGCCGAACATCATGAAAGCCAAGAAGAAGCCGCTGGAGACTGTCACTCCAGACGCGCTGGGCGTCTCCACCGCTTCCACCACCAAGACCCTGAAAGTCGAAGCCCCGGCTGCTCGCAGCGCGGGTATCAAGGTCAAGTCGGTGGCTGAACTGGTCGAGAAACTGAAGAACGAGGCGAAGGTAATCTAAATGACTATCCTGGTTGTCGCTGAACACGAAAACGGTGCCGTTGCCCCGGCTACCCTGAACACTGTTGCCGCTGCCGCCAAGATCGGTGGGGATATCCATGTGCTGGTCGCAGGCCAGAACGTCGGTGGTGTCGCTGAAGCTGCCGCCAAGATCGCTGGCGTTGCCAAGGTACTGGTCGCTGACAATGCCGCCTACGCTCACGCGCTGCCGGAAAACGTAGCGCCGCTGATCGCCGAGTTGGGCAAGAGCTACAGCCACGTGCTGGCTCCGGCCACCACCAATGGCAAGAACATCCTGCCACGCGTCGCCGCGCTGCTGGACGTCGACCAGATCTCCGAGATCATCTCGGTCGAGTCTGCCGACACCTTCAAGCGCCCGATCTATGCCGGTAACGCCATTGCTACCGTGCAGTCCAGCGCTGCGGTCAAGGTCATCACCGTGCGTACCACCGGCTTCGACGCCGTGGCCGCCGAGGGTGGTTCGGCTGCTGTCGAGGCCGTTGGTGCCGTGCACGACGCTGGCAAGTCTGCTTTCGTTGGTGAAGAGCTGGCCAAGTCCGACCGTCCTGAGCTGACCGCTGCCAAGATCGTCGTTTCCGGCGGTCGCGGCATGGGCAACGGTGACAACTTCAAGCATCTGTACGCCCTGGCCGACAAGCTCGGCGCTGCTGTCGGTGCCTCGCGTGCCGCGGTCGACGCAGGCTTCGTGCCCAACGACATGCAGGTCGGCCAGACCGGCAAGATCGTTGCGCCGCAGCTGTACATCGCCGTCGGTATCTCGGGCGCGATCCAGCACCTGGCGGGCATGAAGGACTCCAAGGTGATCGTTGCGATCAACAAGGACGAAGAAGCACCGATCTTCCAGGTCGCCGACTACGGCCTGGTCGCCGACCTGTTCGAGGCGGTTCCAGAGCTGGAAAAGCTGGTCTGATCCGGCGGCTTCACTTATAAAGAAGCCCGGCCCTCCGAAACGAGGGCCGGGCTTTTTTCTGGCTGCAAGGAGTAGGGCATGGAGTTTCGCAAAGCGGGCAGGGTGCTGGCCTGCATGGCGGCGTTGTCGGCGCCATGGACAATGGCAGCAGGCAAGTGCGAACGCCTGGTGGCGACTGGCAGCCCGGATGCTCCGCCGTATTCCTGGCAGGATCCGAAAGATCCTCGGCATCTGATCGGTGCCAATGTCGACCTGCTGCGTCAGGTCGCCGCCGAGCTTGGGGTGTCGGTCGAAGTGCTGCACGCCGGCAAGCGCGACCAGGCGCTGGAGGAAGTGCGCAGCGGGCGTATGGACCTGTTGATCGATACGCCCATGCAGGTCGAACAGTTGACCGCCCTGGACTACATCCATCCGCCGTTGCAGCTCAACGAGTACCTTGTCTGGACTCGTCATGACGCCACGTTGGTCTTCGACGGGCCGGCGGACCTTGCCCAGTACCAAGGCAGTATTTCCGAGCGGGCTCGCCTGACTCCGGCTTTCGAAGCCTTCGCCAAGGCCCAGCTCAAGCTGGCCCCTGCGCAGAACCTGACTCAGGCCTTCCAGAAACTGGTACTGGGCCAGGTCGATTATGTGCTGGCCGGGCGCTATTCGGGCATGGGCATGGTCCAGAGTCTGGGGATGGGCAATGACTTGATCGCCCGCGGCTTGCCGGTGGACCGCCCAGGCCTGTACCTCGCTGTGTCGCACAACTCGGCCTGCAATGACGCCTGGCTGCGCGGACAACTGGCAAAAAAACTGACAGAATTGCCGATCTCCGGGGTGTCCCAGGCTGTGCTGCAGCGCAATGTCGAGCGCTGGAAGGCGCAGATGCAGGCGCCTCTGGATGCCCCTAAACAGTAGGAATGCAATGAGAACCCAACCACTGATCCTTGCCTTGGCCATGCTCGGCCTGGCTGGCTGTGCCAACGATCCTGCGCCCAACGAGCAGATGCGTCTGTCCGAGCAGGCCCTGGAGCAGGCCAAGGCCGTCGGTGCCACCGAGCAGGTGGCGGAATTGAAACTGGCCGAAGACAAACTGGCGAGAGCCAAGACCAACATGGCCACCGAGGATTACCGTGACGCGCGCATGCGCGCCGAGCAGGCCGAGCTGGATGCGCGCCTGGCCGAGGCTCGGGTGTTGACCCAGAAGAGCGAAGAGCAGCTTCAGGTCGTGCAGGCGCGGGTCAAGCGCCTTCGCAAGCAACTGGAGGTCCAGCCATGATGCGTCGCCAATCAATGGCTGCACTGGCGCTGATGGCGCTGGTCGGGTTGCAGGGTTGCGCGAGCCAGCGCAGCGAGTCGGCGCTCGATGAAGCGGCGGTCGCCTTCCAAAAGGTCAAGGATGATGCCGATGTGCTGCGCAGCGCGCCGCGCGATGTGATTCGGGCTGGTGAATCCCTGGCGCGTGCCGAGCGTCTCTCGAGCTACATCGGCACCGGGTCCGACGTGCGTCACTACGCCTATTTGAGCAAGCGCTACAGCGAGATCGCGGCCGAGCATGCCAAGTTGGCCCTCAATCAAGAGCGTCTGGCCAAGCTCGACCTGGAGCGCCAGCGCTTGCAGCTGGGTCTGCGCGAAGCCAAATTGGCCAGCGTCCAACAGCAGGGTAAGTGGGTCGAAGCGCAGATTGCGGCCATGGCCTCCGAGCAAAGCGATCGTGGCTTGGTGATGACGTTGGGCGATGTGCTGTTCGACACTGGTCGCGCCGAGCTCAAGACCTCCGCCAGCCGCACGGTGCTCAAGCTCGTCCAGTTCCTGCAGCTCAATCCTCGTCGTGTGGTGCGGGTCGAAGGGTATACCGACAGTACCGGACTGCCCGAGGATAACCTCGCGCTATCGCGGGATCGTGCCCAGGCCGTGGCTGATATGTTGATCGACCTGGGTGTAGACGAAAAACGCATACAGGTCGAAGGCTATGGCGACCAGTATCCGATCGACGCCAATGCGTCCGAGCGGGGCAGGGCGCAGAACCGTCGGGTCGAAATCGTCTTTTCCGACGACAAGGGCAAGCTCGCGCCAGCGCGTTGAAGCCGGGCGTTCTTGTAGGTTTTTGGCTATCTCGTTCGTCGGTAACGGGCGGGTTTGTTGATTCTGTGATTGTTACCTCACTGTATTGTTGACTATTCTCCAATCTGTCCCAGTACACTTCGTAACTGTTACGGTATTCTGACTCGGCTTTGAGTCGCACAAGAACAACGAACCCGTCCGCGTTTCGAGAGCCGCCATGACCAACCTGCTGTTGTACCAGCGCATTGCCCAGCAACTGGCCGATGACATCCGCCGAGGTGTCTACCAGCCTGGTGAGCGTGTGCCCTCCGTGCGCAAGATGAGCGCCCAGCTCAACGTCAGTCATGCCACGGTGCTGCAGGCCTATGCCAATCTGGAGGATCAAGGCCTGATCCGCGCGCGGCCGCAGTCCGGCTACTACGTGCACCAGACCCCGGCACTCACCGCACAGACCCCTGATATCGCCCGGGTCGAGCGGCCGGGCCTGGTCACTCGTGCGAGCATCATCCAGCAGGTGCTGACCGAGGCGCGACGAGACGGAGTTTTCCCCTTTGGTGCGGCAGTCCCGCACGTTGACTATTTGCCGGTGCGGGCTCTGCATCAGCAATTGGCCAAAGTGACGCGCTTTCACAGCCCGCGCGCCTTCAGTTACATGTTCAGTCCTGGCTTCGAGCCACTGCGCCGGCAGATAGCCATTCGTATGCGTGACGCCGGGGTGCTGGTCGATCCGCGTGAGGTGGTGGTGACCCATGGTTGCGTCGATGCCCTGCAAATGTCGTTGCGGGTACTGACTCGCCCAGGCGACCTGATCGCTGCGGAGTCGCCCACCTATTATGGATTGCTGCAATTGGCCGACTTGTTGGGGCTCAAGGTCATCGAGATTCCGAGTGACCCGTCGACCGGCATCAGTCTTGAGGCCTTGCAGTTGGCTGCCAACCAATGGTCAATCAAGGCCCTGGTGTTGACCCCGCGTCTGAGCAATCCCTTGGGGGGTACGATCCCTGAGGATCGGCAAAAGCAGCTGTTGCGTCTGGCCTCGGACTTCGATATCCAGATCGTCGAGGACGACATCTATGGCGAACTGATGTTCGAGCAAGGCCGGACCAAGGCGCTCAAGGCATTCGATCGTCTGGATCGGGTCATCTACTGCTCAAGCTTTTCCAAGACCCTTTCGCCTGGAGTGCGGGTAGGTTGGATGATCGCCGGTCGTTACCAGGACGAGATCCAGCGCCTGCAGACCTTCACCACCCATTCGGCGTGCAGCGTCACCCAGATGGGTGTGGCCGCCTATCTGGAAAACGGCGGATATGACCGCCACCTGCGGTACATCCGCCAGGAGTACCGCAAGAACCTCAGCGCCTATCAGTTGGCCGTGCAGCAGCATTTTCCTGAAGGTACGCAGATGACCCGGCCTACGGGAGGATTTATTCTGTGGGTGAGCCTGCCTGGGAGGGTCAACACCCAAGATCTGCATGTGCGGGCGTTGGAGCAAGGCATCAGCATCGCGCCGGGGCTTATCTTCAGCAACACCGAGCAGTTCAACCATTGCATTCGGCTCAACTGCGGCATTCCATGGAACAAGGAGGCCGAGCGTGCAGTGATCACGCTGGGTCTGCTGGCTCATCAGTTATGCAAATCGTCGACAGGATCACTGTTGTAAATCTTGTCAGTGGCGTTCGGAACAGAGAGCATACGCACACTTTTCCAGCACGCTCCTGATGTCCATGAAAGCGCTTCGCTCTTTTGTCCTACTCCTTTGCCTGGCGCCGTTGTGCCTGTCCGCTGCTATGGCACACGCCACGCAGCCGGCGGCCAAAGCGTCTGCGACGCAAACCAAGGCGGCGGCCAAGCCGGTACGCAAGCAGGCGGCGAACAAGGCCGGCCAAGTCGCGAGCAAGACGCCGGGCAGGGGCAAGGCCAAGCCGTCCGGCAAGGTAGTGCGCAAAAAACCTTTGACCAAGGCGGTCGCCAAGCCGTTGCCCAAGCCAAAGCTAGACCTGAGTTTGCCTGCCGCGATGGTCGAAGAACTCAAGCCAGAGGTGGGTGATCCGGTGATGCGGCGCAAGCCTTTGCTGCCGTCCATGTTTCCGCAAAAGCCAGTCAGCGATGACAGTCCCTTCCAACTCAATGGGCGCCTGATCAACAACGAAATGCAGTTACAGCTGCGCAACGACAGTCGTCATGATGTGGAGGGCGCTGCTATCGATTTCGAGTTTCGTCAGTAGGTGTTCCAACTGACTGCCGGGTCACGGCAGATTTCATCCGATCCGCAATTTCAAACATATGTTTGAGCGGTTACTATCCAGGGACGTTCGTCCCGTTTTGCTCGTGGGAGTCCTGTTTCATGAAATGCCGAGAGGGCTGCGGCGCATGCTGCATTGCCCCATCCATCAGCTCGCCGATGCCGCGCATGCCCCAGGGCAAGCCAGCTGGCGAGCGGTGCCTGCACCTGACCACTGACAACCTCTGTGAGTTGTTCGGCAAGGCTGAGCGGCCGGCGGTGTGTGGTGGGTTCAAGGCGGACGTGGAGGTGTGCGGCAATGATCGCGACGAGGCGATCAGGATTCTCGGCTGGTTGGAGCAAATGACGGCGGCGTAACAGGTTGGATCTTCGACAACAAGGAACAAAACGATGAGATCGATCAAGCGTATTGCACTGCTGTGTGGCGTCGGTGTTCTGCTGTCGCCGGCTGCCTGGGCCGAGAACTGGCAGGTGGCCAAGGATGAGGACGGCATCAAGGTGTCCCTCAGTGAAGTGCCGGGTTCGAAGTACAAAGCCTATCGCGGCGTGACCTTGATCAAGGCGCCGCTGGCCAAGGTCAAGGCTTTGCAGGAGGACACCGTAGGTGCCTGCAAGTGGATTCATGAGTGCGAGTCGCAAAAGCTGCTCAAGCAGGATGGCGCGCAGAGCTGGACCTATACTCGTTTCAATACGCCCTGGCCGGTGACGCCGCGTGATTCGATCCTTCACGTGACCACCACCGAGGAGGCTGACGGCAGCCTGGTCCGAAAGCTCGAGGAGGACCCCAAATACCTGCCGGAGGAAAAGGGCTATGTGCGTGTGGCACAGGTCCAAGGCTTCTGGAAGCTGGTGCCCAAGGGTGACAGCACCGAGGTTACCTACCAAGTGCACACCGAGCCTGGAGGCAGTGTGCCGTCCTGGCTGGCCAACAAGTTCGTGGTCGACGCGCCGTTCAATACCCTCAAGGGGTTGCGCGACAAGGCTGAAAAGCCCTGAGTCTGAGGGCGGGCATGCCCGCGAAGCGGTGAGCAGCGGTCTATCGGTTGCTGCGCTATAAAAAAGGCTGCCCAAGGGCAGCCTTTTTTACGTTCGGCTCGAAGAGCTTACTTGCGGTCTTTCAAGTCAACGATGTCACGCTGCTCGTGGCCAGTGTACAGCTGGCGCGGACGGCCGATCTTGTACGGGCTGGAGAGCATCTCCTTCCAGTGCGAGATCCAGCCGACGGTGCGTGCCAGGGCGAAGATCACGGTGAACATGCTGGTCGGAATGCCGATCGCCTTCAGGATGATGCCGGAGTAGAAGTCGACGTTCGGGTACAGCGAGCGCTCGATGAAGTACGGATCGGTCAGTGCGATCTCTTCCAGGCGCATCGCCAGTTCGAGCTGCGGATCGTTCTTGATGCCCAGTTCGCTCAGCACCTCGTCGCAGGTCTTCTTCATCACGGTGGCGCGTGGGTCGCGGTTCTTGTAAACGCGGTGACCGAAGCCCATGAGCTTGAACGGATCGTTCTTGTCCTTGGCCTTGGCGATGTACTTGTCGATGTTGGAGACATCGCCAATTTCATCGAGCATGGTCAGTACGGCTTCGTTGGCGCCGCCGTGGGCCGGACCCCACAGTGCAGCGATGCCGGCGGCGATACAGGCGAACGGGTTGGCGCCCGAGGAGCCCGCCAGGCGCACGGTGGAGGTAGAGGCGTTCTGCTCGTGGTCGGCGTGGAGGATGAAGATCCGGTCCATTGCCTTGGCCAGCACCGGGCTGATCGGTTTGATCTCGCACGGCGTGTTGAACATCATGTGCAGGAAGTTTTCCGCGTACGACAGGTCGTTGCGCGGATACATCATCGGCTGGCCCATGGAGTACTTGTAGACCATCGCGGCCAGGGTCGGCATTTTTGCGACCAGGCGCACCGCAGAGATCTCGCGATGCTGCGGGTTGTTGATGTCCAGGGAGTCGTGATAGAACGCCGACAGGGCGCCGACCACGCCGCACATCACCGCCATCGGGTGAGCGTCGCGGCGGAAGCCGTTGAAGAAGGATTTCAGCTGCTCGTGAACCATGGTGTGGTTCTTCACGGTGCTGACGAACTGGGCCTTCTGCTCGGCGTTCGGCAGTTCGCCGTTGAGCAGCAGGTAGCAGGTTTCCAGGTAGTCCGATTTTTCGGCGAGCTGTTCGATCGGGTAGCCGCGGTGCAGCAGGACACCCTTGTCGCCATCGATGTAGGTGATCTTCGACTCGCAGGACGCAGTCGCCATGAAACCGGGGTCGAAGGTGAAGTGACCAGTAGCCCCCAACCCGCGGACGTCGATAACATCGGGACCAACGGTGCCGGTTAAAATGGGCAGCTCGACGGGGGCAGCGCCCTCGATGACCAACTGCGCTTTTTTGTCAGCCATGTGGCCTCCTATTAATGCTTGAAATCATCAGACAGACCCCCCACGCAGGGCCCGCACCACTATAGAGGGATAAATTCGAATGTCAATTTGCCTAAAGGCTGGTTGAAACACCCTCTGAGCCCTGATTTTTCACGAAATTCTCGCCCATTTACGCCTTTTGTTCGCTAAAGGCAATGCGCTATTTGGGCTAGCCCCTCACGTTGTCATAAGCAGCCTAACTGTCTATACTCCGCAACCGACCGCCAGGGGCTTGCAAGCCCGTTCCGCTGGGGGTCGTCGCTCCCTGGGTGGTGGGTACCTGACCAGTACACTTACCAACAACTTTGCCCTGTTAGCTAGGGGCTCTTCAGTGTGAAAAAAGCCGTGAAAAGCCAACGACCTGTAAACCTAGACCTAAGGACCATCAAACTCCCGATCACCGCGTACACGTCCATTCTTCACCGTATCTCCGGCGTCATCCTGTTCCTTGGCCTGGCCATCATGCTTTACGCATTGGGCAAGTCGCTGGGTTCCGAGGAGGGCTTTGCCGAGGTGAAGGCGTGTCTGACCAGTCCGCTGGCCAAGCTGGTGACTTGGGGCCTGCTGTCCGGCCTGCTGTACCACCTCGTTGCAGGTGTACGCCACCTGATCATGGACATGGGTGTCGGTGAGACGCTCGAGGGCGGCAAGCTGGGCTCGAAAATCGTGATCGTCATCTCCGTGGTGCTGATCGTTCTGGCGGGAGTTTGGGTATGGTAACTAATGTCACGAACCTGTCGCGTTCGGGCCTCTATGACTGGATGGCGCAGCGCGTATCTGCGGTCGTTCTCGCGGCTTACTTCATTTTCCTGATCGGCTACGTCGCCGTTCACCCGGGTCTCGACTATGCCCAGTGGCACGGTCTGTTCTCCAACAACGCGATGCGTATCTTCAGTCTGCTGGCACTCGTTGCCCTGGGCGCTCACGCCTGGGTCGGCATGTGGACCATTGCCACCGACTACCTGACGCCGATGTCCTTCGGCAAGTCGGCGACTGCGATTCGTTTCCTGTTCCAGGCTGTGTGCGGCGTTGCGATGTTCGCGTACTTCGTCTGGGGTGTGCAGATTCTCTGGGGTATCTGATCCATGGCTAGCATTCCAACCATTTCTTTCGACGCCATCATCATCGGTGGCGGCGGTGCCGGCATGCGCGCTGCGCTGCAGCTGGCCCAGGGCGGTCACAAGACTGCCGTAGTCACCAAGGTCTTCCCGACCCGTTCGCACACTGTATCCGCCCAAGGCGGCATCACCTGCGCCATCGCTTCGGCCGACCCGAACGACGACTGGCGCTGGCACATGTACGACACCGTCAAAGGTTCCGACTACATCGGTGACCAGGACGCTATCGAGTACATGTGTCAGGAAGGCCCTGCTGCGGTCTTCGAACTGGACCACATGGGTCTGCCGTTCTCGCGTACCGAAACTGGGCGTATCTACCAGCGTCCGTTCGGTGGCCAGTCCAAGGACTTCGGCAAGGGTGGCCAGGCCGCCCGTACCTGCGCCGCTTCCGACCGTACCGGTCACGCGCTGCTGCACACCCTGTATCAGGGCAACCTGAAAGCAGGCACCACCTTCCTCAACGAGTACTATGCCGTTGATCTGGTGAAGAACCAGGACGGCGCTTTTGTCGGCGTGATCGCGATCTGCATCGAAACCGGCGAAACCCTGTACATCAAGTCCAAGGCTACCGTACTGGCCACTGGCGGTGCGGGCCGTATCTACGCCTCGACCACCAACGCCCTGATCAACACCGGTGACGGTGTCGGCATGGCCCTGCGTGCCGGCGTGCCGGTGCAGGACATCGAAATGTGGCAGTTCCACCCGACCGGCATCGCCGGTGCCGGTGTACTGGTCACCGAGGGTTGCCGCGGCGAGGGTGGCTACCTGATCAACGCCCACGGCGAGCGCTTCATGGAGCGTTACGCGCCGAACGCCAAAGACCTGGCTGGTCGCGACGTCGTCGCCCGTTCCATGGTCAAGGAAATCATCGCCGGCAACGGCGTGGGCCCGAACAAGGACCACGTGCTGCTGAAGCTCGACCACCTGGGCGAGGAGGTGCTGCACAGCCGCCTGCCAGGTATCTGCGAACTGTCCAAGACCTTCGCTCACGTTGACCCTGTGGTCGCGCCGGTTCCGGTCATCCCGACCTGCCACTACATGATGGGTGGTATCGCCACCAACATTCATGGCCAGGCCATCACCATGGACGCCGAAGGCAAGGATCAGATCATCCCAGGCCTGTTCGCTGTAGGTGAAGTGGCTTGCGTATCGGTTCACGGTGCCAACCGTCTGGGCGGCAACTCGCTGCTGGACCTGGTGGTCTTCGGCCGTGCAGCTGGTCTGCATCTGGAGAAGGCGCTGACCGAAGGCGTCGAATACCGCGACGCCAGCGACACCGACGTCGACGTAGCCCTGAACCGCCTGAACAAGCTCAACGAGCGCACCACTGGCGAAGACGTTGCCAGCCTCAAGCGCGAGCTGCAGAGCTGCATGCAGAACTACTTCGGTGTATTCCGTACTGGCGAATACATGCAGAAGGGTATCGCTCAGCTGGCTGGTCTGCGCGAGCGTATTGCCAACGTCAAGATCAACGACAAGTCCCAGGCCTTCAACACCGCGCGTATCGAAGCGCTGGAGCTGCAGAACCTGCTGGAAGTCGCCGAAGCTACCGCCATCGCGGCCGAAGCCCGTAAAGAGTCTCGCGGTGCTCACGCCCGTGAAGACTACGAAGACCGTGACGACGAGAACTGGCTGTGCCACACCCTGTACTACCCGGGTGAGAAGCGCGTTGCCAAGCGTGGCGTCAACTTTGCGCCGAAGACAGTTCCTGCCTTCGAACCGAAAGTCCGGACTTACTAAGGGTGGCCGCTATGTTGCAAGTCGAAGTTTATCGTTACAACCCGGATACCGATTCGGCGCCGAAGATGCAGACCTTCCAGGTCGATACCGGTGGCAAGGATCTGATGGTCCTGGACGTGCTGGCACTGATCAAGGAGCAGGACGAGGGCTTCTCGTACCGTCGCTCCTGCCGTGAAGGCGTTTGCGGTTCCGATGGCATGAACATCAATGGCAAGAACGGCCTGGCCTGCATCACTCCGCTGTCGTCGGTGGTCAAGGGCAACAAGCTCGTTCTGCGCCCGCTGCCGGGTCTGCCGGTCATTCGTGACCTGGTCGTCGACATGAGCATCTTCTACAAGCAGTACGAGAAGGTGAAGCCGTTCCTGCAGAACGACACGCCGGCCCCGGCCATCGAGCGTCTGCAGTCGCCGGAAGACCGCGACAAGCTGGACGGTCTGTACGAGTGCATCCTGTGCGCTTGCTGCTCGACCTCCTGCCCGTCGTTCTGGTGGAACCCGGACAAGTTCCTGGGCCCCGCCGCGCTGCTGCAGGCCTACCGCTTCCTGGCCGACAGCCGTGATACCAAGACTCAGGAGCGCCTGGCGTCCCTGGATGACCCGTTCAGCGTATTCCGCTGCCGCGGGATCATGAACTGCGTAAACGTTTGCCCGAAAGGTCTGAACCCGACCAAGGCAATCGGTCACGTACGTAACATGCTGCTGCAAAGCGGCACCTGATTCAAAAATGTTGCACCTGCAGTAAGCCGAGGTGCGGGCGCTGAGCCCGCACCAAGGTAAAACCCGAGCAAGGGCCCACAAAGCCCGCGCTCATTACCTATGAAGATATGAGACCAGCAGGGGCTTCCGGGCTGGTACCCGGAAAATCAGCAGGATCCAGGTGGCGTGGTTCAGTCGCTGTGTTCGGACTTTTCCAGGTTTGCTGTGGCTTTTGCCGATCAGTCCCCTAACCGAGGGTGACCAAGCATGCAAGAAAGCGTGATGCAGCGCATGTGGGAAAGCGCCCACCTTTCAGGTGGTAACGCTGCATATGTGGAAGAGCTTTATGAGCTCTACCTGCACGACCCTAACGCTGTGCCAGAAGAGTGGCGCACCTACTTCCAGAAGTTGCCCGCCGACGGCAGCACCGCTACCGATGTATCGCACTCTACAATCCGCGACCATTTCGTACTGCTGGCAAAGAACCAGCGCCGCGCCCAACCGGTATCCGCCGGGAGCGTGAGCAGTGAACACGAGAAGAAGCAGGTTGAAGTTCTGCGACTGATCCAGGCCTATCGTATGCGCGGCCATCAGGCTGCCAAGCTCGACCCGTTGGGGTTGTGGCAGCGTCCTGCGCCCGTAGACCTGTCGATCAATCACTACGGCTTGACCAATGCCGACCTTGATACGACCTTCCGTACCGGTGACCTGTTCATCGGCAAAGAGGAAGCGAGCCTACGCGAAATTTTCGATGCGCTGCAGAAGACATATTGTCGCACCATCGGCGCCGAGTTCACCCACATCGTCGATTCCGAGCAGCGCAGCTGGTTCCAGCAGCGTCTGGAAAGCGTTCGTGGCCGTCCTGAATTCTCCGCTGACGTGCAGACTCACCTGCTCGAGCGCGTCACCGCGGGCGAAGGCCTGGAAAAGTACCTGGGCACCAAGTACCCGGGGACCAAGCGTTTCGGCCTCGAGGGCGGCGAAAGCCTGATCCCGATGCTGGACGAAATGATCCAGCGCTCCGGCTCCTACGGCACCAAGGAGGTCGTGATCGGCATGGCCCACCGCGGCCGCCTGAACGTGCTGGTCAACACCTTCGGCAAGAACCCGCGCGAGCTGTTCGACGAGTTCGAAGGCAAGAAGATGAACGAGCTGGGCTCCGGTGACGTGAAGTATCACCAGGGCTTCTCCTCCAACGTGATGACCCCCGGTGGCGAAGTCCACCTGGCCATGGCGTTCAACCCCTCCCACCTGGAAATCGTCTCGCCGGTGGTGGAAGGTTCGGTGCGCGCTCGCCAGGACCGTCGCAACGACACCGTGGGTGACAAGGTTCTGCCGATCTCGATCCACGGTGACGCTGCGTTCGCCGGTCAGGGCGTGGTCATGGAAACCTTCCAGATGTCGCAGACTCGCGGTTTCAAGACCGGCGGGACCGTGCACATCGTGATTAACAACCAGGTTGGCTTCACCATCTCCAACCCGCTGGACTCGCGCTCCACCGAGTACGCTACCGACGTCGCCAAGATGATCCAGGCGCCGATCCTGCACGTGAACGGCGATGATCCGGAAGCGGTGCTGTTCGTCACTCAGCTGGCTATCGACTATCGCATGCAGTTCAAGCGTGACGTGGTCATCGACCTGGTCTGCTATCGTCGTCGCGGCCACAACGAGGCCGACGAGCCGAATGGTACCCAGCCTCTGATGTACCAGCAGATCAGCAAGCAGCGCACCACCCGTGAGCTGTATGCCGACGCGTTGATCCAGGCTGGTCGCATCGATGCCGAGCGCGCCCAGGCCAAGATCGACGAGTACCGCAACGCCCTGGACAACGGTCTGCACGTGGTCAAGAGCCTGGTCAAGGAGCCGAACCGCGAGCTGTTCGTCGACTGGCGTCCGTACCTGGGCCATGCCTGGACTGCGCGTCACGACACCCGCTTCGACCTCAAGACCCTGCAGGACCTGTCGGCCAAGCTGCTCGAGCTGCCGGAAGGCTTCGTCGTCCAACGTCAGGTCGCGAAGATCTACGAAGACCGCCAGAAGATGCAGGCCGGTGGCTTGCCGATCAACTGGGGTTACGCAGAGACCATGGCTTACGCCACCCTGCAGTTCGAAGGTCACCCGATCCGCATGACCGGCCAGGACATCGGTCGTGGCACCTTC
Source organism: Pseudomonas guariconensis (assembly GCF_900102675.1). Taxonomy (GTDB): domain Bacteria; phylum Pseudomonadota; class Gammaproteobacteria; order Pseudomonadales; family Pseudomonadaceae; genus Aquipseudomonas; species Aquipseudomonas guariconensis. Next base: position 101,168 of record NZ_FMYX01000010.1, on the reverse strand, counting down.
TCGCACCGCCATGCGGTGTTGCACAACCAGAAGGACGCCAGCACCTACGTACCGCTGCAGAATCTGTTCCCGGGCCAGCCGAAGTTCGAGCTGTACGACTCCTTCCTGTCGGAAGAGGCGGTACTGGCCTTCGAATATGGCTACTCCACCACCACGCCGAACGCGCTGGTGATTTGGGAAGCCCAGTTCGGTGACTTCGCCAACGGTGCCCAGGTCGTGATCGACCAGTTCATCACCAGTGGCGAGCACAAGTGGGGTCGTCTGTGCGGCCTGACCATGCTGCTGCCGCATGGCTATGAAGGCCAGGGTCCCGAGCACTCCTCGGCGCGTCTGGAGCGTTACCTGCAGCTGTGCGCCGAGCACAACATCCAGGTCTGCGTACCGACCACTCCGGCTCAGATCTACCACCTGCTGCGCCGCCAGGTCATCCGTCCGCTGCGCAAGCCGCTGATCGTCCTGACGCCTAAGTCGCTGCTGCGCCACAAGCTGGCCGTCTCGACCCTGGAAGATCTGGCCGAAGGTTCGTTCCAGACCGTGATCCCGGAAATCGACACTCTCGATCCGGCCAAGGTCGAGCGCCTCGTGCTGTGCAGCGGCAAGGTCTACTACGATCTGCTGGAAAAGCGCCGTGCCGAAGGCCGCGAAGACATCGCCATCGTGCGTATCGAGCAGCTGTATCCGTTCCCTGAGGACGACCTGGTGGAAATCCTGGCGCCTTACACCAACCTCAAGCACGCGGTCTGGTGTCAGGAAGAGCCGATGAACCAGGGCGCCTGGTACAGCAGCCAGCATCACATGCGCCGTATCCTGACCCGCCACAACAAGGCGCTGGTCCTGGAATACGCCGGTCGCGACGCTTCCGCCGCGCCAGCCTGTGGCTACGCTTCGATGCACGCCGAGCAGCAGGAAAAACTGCTGCAGGATGCTTTCACTGTCTAACGCCTTCGCGCACCTGAAACCGAATTTAAGGAAACACTGATAATGGCTATCGAGATCAAAGCCCCAACCTTCCCGGAATCGGTCGCCGACGGCACCGTTGCCACCTGGCACAAGAAGCCGGGCGATGCCGTCAAGCGTGACGAGCTGATCGTCGACATCGAGACCGACAAGGTCGTCCTGGAAGTTCTGGCCACCGCCGACGGCGTGCTGGGCGACATCGTCAAGGGCGAGGGCGATACCGTCCTGTCCGACGAAGTCCTGGGTTCGATCGTTGAAGGTGGCGCTGCCGCCGCCGCGCCTGCCGCCGCCCCGGCCGCTGCTGCTCCGGCTGCCGCTGCCGCCGACGCTGGCGAAGAAGACCCGATCGCCGCTCCAGCCGCTCGCAAGCTGGCTGAAGAGAACGGCATCGATCTGGCTTCGGTTGCCGGCACCGGTAAAGGTGGCCGCGTCACCAAGGAAGACGTGGTTGCCGCCATCGCCAACAAGAAGGCCGCGCCTGCCGCCGCTCCGGCTGCCAAGCCTGCCGCTGCTGCTGCGCCAGTGGTCACCGCCGCAGGCGATCGCACCGAGAAGCGTGTGCCGATGACCCGTCTGCGCGCCAAGATCGCCGAGCGTCTGGTCGAAGCCCAGTCGAGCATGGCCATGTTGACCACCTTCAACGAAGTGGACATGACCGAAGTCATGGCCCTGCGCTCGAAGTACAAGGACCTGTTCGAGAAGTCCCACAACGGCGTACGCCTGGGCTTCATGTCGTTCTTCGTCAAGGCTGCCACCGAAGCACTGAAGCGCTTCCCGGCCGTCAACGCCTCGATCGATGGCAACGACATCGTCTACCACGGTTATGCTGACGTCGGCGTTGCCGTCTCCAGCGACCGCGGCCTGGTGGTTCCTGTCCTGCGCAACGCCGAATCGATGTCGCTGGCCGAGATCGAGAACGGCATCGCCACCTTCGGCAAGAAGGCCCGCGAAGGCAAACTGGCCATCGAAGAGATGACTGGCGGTACCTTCACCATCACCAACGGTGGTACCTTCGGCTCGATGATGTCGACCCCGATCGTCAACCCGCCGCAGGCTGCCATCCTGGGCATGCACAACATCATCCAGCGTCCGATGGCGATCAACGGCCAAGTGGTCATTCGCCCGATGATGTACCTGGCGCTGTCCTACGATCACCGCCTGATCGACGGCAAGGAAGCGGTAACCTTCCTGGTGACCATCAAGAATCTGCTGGAAGATCCGGCTCGTCTGCTGCTGGACATCTAATCGCGCAGCTGCAAGCTGCAAGCGGCAAGCTTCACGTCGAAGCTTGCCAGTCTTGCGGCTTGCAACTTGCCGCTTGAAGCTAAAAAGGAATCTTTTATGACCCAGAAATTCGACGTAGTGGTGATTGGTGCAGGTCCTGGCGGCTACGTGGCCGCGATCAAGGCTGCTCAGCTCGGCCTCAAGACCGCCTGCATCGAGAAATACACCGACGCCGAGGGCAAACTGGCCCTGGGCGGTACCTGCCTGAACGTGGGTTGCATTCCTTCCAAGGCCCTGCTGGACAGCTCCTGGAAGTACAAGGAGGCCAAAGAGAGCTTCAACGTCCACGGTATCTCCACTGGCGAAGTGAAGATGGACGTTGCTGCGATGGTTGGCCGCAAGGCTGGCATCGTCAAGAACCTGACCGGTGGTGTCGCCACCCTGTTCAAGGCCAACGGTGTTACCTCCATCCAAGGTCACGGCAAACTGCTGGCTGGCAAGAAAGTCGAAGTCACCAAGGCTGACGGCACCACCGAAGTCATCGAAGCCGAGAACGTGATTCTGGCCTCCGGCTCGCGTCCGATCGACATTCCGCCTGCTCCGGTCGACCAGAAAGTCATCGTCGACTCCACCGGCGCCCTGGAATTCCAATCGGTACCGAAGCGTCTGGGCGTCATCGGCGCAGGCGTGATCGGTCTGGAGCTGGGTTCGGTATGGTCCCGCCTGGGTGCCCAGGTGACCGTCCTGGAAGCCTTGGACACCTTCCTGATGGCCGCTGACACCGCGGTTTCCAAGGAAGCCCAGAAAACCCTGACCAAGCAAGGCCTGGACATCAAGCTGGGCGCTCGCGTGACCGGCTCGAAGGTCAATGGCGAAGAAGTCGAAGTCACCTACACCGACGCCAACGGCGAGCAGAAGATCGTCTTCGACAAACTGATCGTGGCCGTGGGCCGTCGTCCGGTGACCACCGACCTGCTGGCTGCCGACAGCGGTGTGACCATCGACGAGCGTGGCTACATCTACGTCGACGACTACTGCGCGACCAGCGTACCGGGCGTCTACGCCATCGGTGACGTGGTCCGTGGTCTGATGCTGGCGCACAAGGCCTCGGAAGAGGGCATCATGGTCGTCGAGCGCATCAAGGGCCACAAAGCCCAGATGAACTATGACCTGATTCCGTCGGTCATCTATACCCACCCGGAAATCGCGTGGGTCGGCAAGACCGAACAGGCCTTGAAGGCCGAGGGCGTTGAGGTTAACGTGGGCACCTTCCCGTTCGCGGCCAGCGGCCGTGCGATGGCAGCCAACGATACCGGCGGTTTCGTCAAGGTCATCGCCGATGCCAAGACCGACCGTGTCCTGGGTGTTCACGTGATCGGCCCATCGGCTGCCGAGCTGGTTCAGCAAGGCGCGATCGCAATGGAATTCGGCACCAGTGCCGAGGATCTGGGCATGATGGTCTTCAGCCATCCGACCCTGTCCGAAGCGCTGCATGAAGCAGCGCTGGCTGTGAATGGCGGCGCCATTCACGTCGCCAACCGTAAGAAGCGTTAATTATAAGAAACCACGGCGGGCTGCCCGTCGTGGGTCTTGCGTGCAAGACTCACCGCGGAACGTCCGCCGGACCGGATCACACGGGAAACCCGGGGTCAACGGTCACAGGTGGTGCGGCGCCAGTGATGGCGCAGCGCCGAAGCGCAGTACCTAACGAAGACGGTAAAAAGCATGAATCTTCACGAGTATCAGGGTAAACAGCTGTTCGCTGAATACGGCCTGCCAGTTTCCAAGGGTTTCGCAGTCGATACCCCTGAGCAAGCTGCAGAAGCCTGCGACAAGATCGGCGGTTCCGAGTGGGTCGTAAAGGCCCAGGTCCACGCTGGTGGTCGCGGTAAGGCGGGCGGCGTCAAGCTGGTTCGCAGCAAGGAAGACGCCAAGGCGTTCGCTGCACAGTGGCTCGGCAAGAACCTGGTCACCTACCAGACCGATGCCAACGGTCAACCAGTTTCCAAGATCCTGGTCGAATCCTGCACTGACATCGCCAAAGAGCTGTACCTGGGCGCTGTAGTCGATCGTTCGAGCCGCCGTATCGTGTTCATGGCTTCCACCGAAGGTGGCGTGGACATCGAGAAAGTCGCTCACGAAACTCCCGAGAAGATCCTCAAGGCTACCATCGATCCGCTGGTCGGCGCTCAGCCGTTCCAAGGTCGTGAACTGGCGTTCCAGCTGGGTCTGGAAGGCAAGCAAGTTCAACAGTTCGCCAAGATCTTCGTTGGCCTGGCCAAGCTGTTCAAGGATCACGATCTGGCCCTGCTGGAAGTGAACCCGCTGGTCATCAAGGCCGACGGCGACCTGCACTGCCTCGATGCCAAGATCAACATCGACGCCAACGCCATGTACCGTCAGCCAAAGCTGAAGACCTTCCACGACCCGTCCCAGGACGACGCCCGTGAAGCCCACGCTGCCAAGTTCGAACTGAACTACGTTGCCCTGGAAGGCAACATCGGCTGCATGGTCAACGGTGCCGGTCTGGCCATGGGTACCATGGACATCGTCAACCTGCACGGCGGCAAGCCGGCCAACTTCCTCGACGTTGGCGGTGGTGCTACCAAAGAGCGCGTTACCGAAGCGTTCAAGATCATTCTGTCCGACAGCAATGTCGCGGCCGTTCTGGTCAACATCTTCGGCGGCATCGTTCGTTGCGACATGATTGCCGAAGGCATCATCGGTGCAGTGAAAGAAGTCGGCGTTAAAGTTCCGGTCGTCGTTCGCCTCGAAGGCAACAACGCCGAACTGGGCGCTAAAGTACTGGCAGAAAGCGGTTTGAACATCATTGCGGCAACCAGCCTGACCGACGCTGCTCAACAAGTTGTCAAAGCTGCGGAGGGCAAGTAATGAGCGTCCTGATCAATAAAGACACCAAAGTCATCTGCCAGGGCTTCACCGGCTCGCAGGGTACTTTCCACTCCGAACAAGCCATCGCCTACGGCACCAAGATGGTTGGCGGCGTAACCCCAGGCAAGGGTGGCACCACCCACCTGGGCCTGCCGGTGTTCAACACCGTGAAGGAAGCGGTTGAGGCCACCGGCGCCGAAGCTTCGGTCATCTATGTTCCGGCTCCGTTCTGCAAAGACTCGATCCTGGAAGCTGCCTTTGGTGGCATCAAGCTGATCGTCTGCATCACCGAGGGTATTCCTACCCTCGACATGCTGGACGCCAAGGTCAAGTGCGACGAGCTGGGTGTACGCCTGATCGGCCCTAACTGCCCAGGTGTCATCACCCCGGGCGAGTGCAAGATCGGCATCATGCCAGGCCACATCCACCTGCCAGGCAAGGTCGGTATCGTTTCCCGTTCCGGCACCCTGACCTACGAAGCGGTCAAGCAGACCACCGACGCAGGTTTCGGTCAGTCGACCTGCGTTGGTATCGGTGGTGACCCGATCCCAGGCTCCAACTTCATCGATATCCTGAAGCTGTTCCAGGAAGATCCGCAGACCGAAGCGATCGTTATGATCGGTGAAATCGGCGGTTCTGCTGAAGAAGAAGCCGCGGCCTACATCAAGGCCAATGTGACCAAGCCTGTCGTTTCCTACATCGCCGGCGTTACCGCGCCTGCGGGCAAGCGCATGGGCCACGCTGGCGCCATCATCTCCGGTGGCAAGGGTACTGCGGACGAGAAGTTCGCCGCCCTCCAGGACGCTGGTGTCAAAACCGTGCGTTCCCTGGCTGACATCGGCAAGGCGCTGGCCGAGCTGACCGGTTGGGAAATGAAGAAGTAATACGCTTTACCCCCCACGCGCACAAAGGCCACCCTCGGGTGGCCTTTGTCGTTTCAGGGGATTACTTCCATCTTAATGACGTTACCCATGTCAGAGATCATCCCGCTCGAGATCAGAAGAGCGGATGAAAGAAAACTTCATGGAAGCATTGCTGAGTAGGAAACCCGAACCGGCCGTCCTGTTGGAACAGGTGAGGTGTACCGACATGCGTGCATTCGTCAACGCCGCATGGCAGGGTTTTGACCAACGCATGAAAGACCAGGGCGAGCCTGGGAGCAAGGCCATGTTGTGTGGCACGGTCGCTCATTTCAGTGAGCGTCTACGACTCAATGCCCCACATGAACCTGTTGCACTGGATGTCACGCGGGTGCGCTCGACAGCGGATCATCTGTATTCCACTTCGGGTTACAGCATCTGGTTTGCACCCCAGGGCTTCGAATACGCCCTATGGCTGTTCAACCGCGAATCCGACCGCCTGTGCAACGGTGTGAAGGTGGAGGTGACACCCCAAGCGCCCGTGCTTGTAGACGGTGCTTGTAAGGTGGTGGCGCTATGCCCAGATGAACGGTCAGAGCGTCTGGTCTTCAGCTTGAACCTGCCAAACCCCGGCAGTGACATCGAGGTGTTCGACCGCACCACGCTGGCACGTATCGCCTGGTTTCCCGCCGATCCGCAGGTTTCGCGCTTTCTTGTGTGGCTCGATGCACTCCAGCGCATCGAGGATCCGTATCTGGAAGCTGTGGCAGGTGAGCTGATCTATCACCACCATTCGGCTGTCCGTTGGCGGGCTTTCGAGGTGTTGATGAGATTGGCTCCAGGGCATCTTGAGCATTATCTGAAGGTCCTTCGCTCACTATCCGACCCTGCACTCGACGACATGCTGTCGAACTACCTTGGGCAGGGGGCGGCATGAAACTGGATACATTCATCGAGCGACTCGAGCAGCGGGATCTTGAGCGAGAGCAGGACGCGATCAGCGCCGACCTTCTGGCGCTTGCGCAGAATCGCAGCCTGCTTGGGGAGTGCATGTATGAGCACATCCAGCAACACGCCTTCAGCCGCGGGGAGCAGGTGTACAGCCCGTACGGTTTTGCGTTGCATGCCTCGCAGTACGTCTCCCTGCGAATGACCTGCTGGTTGCCGGCCCAAGCGCAGGCTGAGCGGCAAACCTTCATCTATGGCGTGCCACATACCCACGATTTCGAACTGTATGCCGTGGGTTATCAAGGCTGCGGCTACCGAACCATGAAGTACCCGATACTCAATGCAGCGCAGGTCGACGCGCGGACCAGGCCTGTACTGGGTGAGCCTGAAGAAGTTCGCTTGAGCCCAGGCAAGCTCCTACATATGCGTGCCTTTGAGGACCTGCATTATCAGATTCCTCCCGAGGAGTTTTCCCTGTCGTTGGCATTGATGGTCGCTGTTCCTGCCGCGAGCCGAAATGGGCGGCAGGAGTGGTGTTTCGATGAGGAACTGCGGCCGATCTATTCGGGGCTTGGTTCGCAGGAGCAGCATATACACCAGCGCATCCAGGCGCTGTGGCAAGCACATCAATCCTGATGTAAACCGTGAAAAAGGTAGAAAGTCATGCACAAACCTGTTTGGGCGCAAGCCCGTCTATACAGCGCCGGTAGCGAAACCTTGCCGCAGACCGGCGTCGACTCCGAAATTTTTTGTTCCGGTGACGGTGGCTTTTACACCGGGCCACGCTACAACTTTGGCAACATTCACGAAATCAAACGCTTTTGGCAGAGCGTTGGGATAGACGCGGCTGACAAACCGCTTTGAGGAATGACCTGCCGAGGACAAGCCGGCGTTTTCGGCAGGTTTGTGTAACTTGTAAGAAAAATCGATCGATTTGATAGGGATTTTAAGGCAGACGGGTTTGATCCTATCTGCCAGCATTAACCGCGTCACAGAGTCACCCAGACGACAAGAACATACGCACATCGGACAAGCAGGCCTGTGCCAGTGCGTTTGCCGGGTAAAACGGTTAACCTACGCGTTCACTCTGTGCCCGTCCCCCAAAAGGGAACGACACGCTAAACGGGTCTGGCCTATCAAGCCGGGCAGCATTTTCCCATACCCCTGGGGAAATCCCTTCTCGAACCCCGATTTCAGCAGTGTGGTACTACCCTAAATGAAAGTGTTGAAAGGCCAGGATATCCTGGCGCTTGGCTTTATGACGTTTGCGCTTTTCGTCGGCGCGGGCAACATCATCTTCCCGCCTATCGTTGGTTTGCAATCCGGTCCACATGTCTGGATGGCAGCCCTTGGCTTCCTCGTCACCGCTGTGGGTCTGCCGGTCATCACCGTGGTTGCCCTGGCCAAGGTCGGCGGCGGCATGGACGCCCTGAGCAGCCCGATCGGCAAGTTCTTCGGCGGCCTGCTGGCGGCCGTGTGCTACCTGTCGGTGGGCCCGTTGTTCGCCACCCCGCGTACAGCTACGGTCTCGTTCGAGGTCGGTGTGGCACCGCTGACGGGTGAGAGCCCGCTGGCGCTGTTCATCTATAGCCTGATCTACTTCATCGTGGTGCTGGCCGTGTCGATGTATCCGGGCAAGCTGCTCGATACCGTCGGCCGGTTCCTGGCCCCGTTGAAGATCATCGCCCTGGCCGTGCTGGGCATCGCTGCCTTCGCGCTGCCGGCCGGCACCATCGGTGAGGCGCAGCCGGCCTACGTGGCCGCGCCGTTCTCCCAGGGCTTCATCAATGGCTATCTGACCATGGACACCCTGGGTGCGCTGGTCTTCGGTATCGTCATCGTCAATGCCATCCGTTCGCGCGGTGTGGAGTCGCCGAAACTGATCACCCGTTACGCCATCATCGCTGGCCTGATCGCTGGTGTGGGCCTGGCGCTCGTGTACATCAGCCTGTTCCGATTGGGTGCCGGCAGCCATGACATCGCCATGGGTGCGACCAACGGCGCTGCGGTCCTGCATGCCTACGTGCAGCACACCTTCGGCTCGCTGGGCAGTGGCTTCCTCGCGGTGCTGATCGCACTGGCATGCCTGGTGACCGCCGTGGGCCTGACCTGCGCCTGTGCCGAGTACTTCAGCCAGATCCTGCCGCTGTCCTACCGTGCACTGGTAGTGATCCTGGCCGGCTTCTCGCTGCTGATCTCCAACCTCGGCCTGACCAAGCTGATCCTGTTCTCGATCCCGGTGCTGACCGCCATCTACCCGCCCTGCATCGTTGTGGTGGGCCTGAGCTTCGTCAAAGAGCTTTGGAACTCGCCGGTGCGCATCCTGGCGCCGGTAATGCTGGTGTCGCTGCTGTTCGGCATGGTCGATGCCATCAAAGGCAGCAACCTGGCGCACATGCTGCCGGACGCCATGGCCCATCTGCCGCTGAGCGATCAGGGCCTGGCCTGGCTGGTGCCGTCGGTCATCACCCTGGGCTTGGCCGTTGCATGCGATCGCATGCTGGGCAAGCCCCGCGAGGCGCTGGCCTGATACGTTGAAGCCAGAGCGCTGGCGCCGGCCACAAGCCAAAGGGCGCCAGCCGATGGTCAAAACGCCAACCCCGTGTCCATTCGGATACGGGGTTTTTTGTTGCTACGTTTTGTTTCCAGAGCGTGTCTTTTCTGGCCGCCGTGCGTCGAAAAGCGGACTTCAATATTCTCAGGACTTGAACGATCAGGAGCCTGCATGAGCTTCATTCAAAGCAATCTGAGCCACTGGGTTGCGGCCTGCTGGTTCGCCCTCTGTTGGGGTGGCTACACCCGTTATGCGATCTGGAAAGGGCGCGACACCGCGTGCCTGGCCAGCGTGCTGCACTTGTACCGGGAGGACTGGATGCGCCGCATGTTGTTGCGTGACAACCGCATCGCCGATGCCAGCGTGATCGGCAATCTGGAGCGCAACGCCTCGTTCTTCGCCTCCAGTACGCTGATCATCCTTGCCGGTATCCTCACCGTGCTCGGGGCATCGGACCGCGCGCTGTCGTTGCTGGCCGACCTGCCTCTGGTGCAGCAGGCGTCCCAAGGCATGTCGGAAATCAAGCTGCTGGGGCTGGCAATGGTGTTCGTCTATGCCTTCTTCACTTTTAGTTGGTGCATGCGCCAGTACAACTTCGCCGCAGTTCTGGTGGGTTCTGCGCCCATGATCGGTGAGCGACAAGTCAGTGAGTTGGAGCGCAAGGCATTTGCATCTAGAGCGGCGCGGGTATTATCACTGGCAGCCAACCAGTTCAACTTCGGGCTGCGTTCGTATTACTTCGGAATGGCCATGCTGACCTGGTTCATCAGCCCTTGGTTGTTCATGGTCACCAGTGTCTGCGTGGTGCTGATTCTCTATCGCCGGGAGTTTCATTCCGATGTGCTCGAGGTAATGGTATTCACGCCCACCGAGCCGGTGGCCGGGGAGGGGCTCAAAGAGCCTGCCAGCCCGGCTAGCTGACCCCTTCCCTGAACGCCAGGCATAAAAAAACCCGACAGTGTCGGGTTTTTTTACGTGCTGCTTACTGCTTGGCCGGCTCTTCGCTTGGAGCGGTTTCCGGAGCAGGAGTGGCTTCCGGAGCTGGGGTAGCAGGGGCGGCTTCTGGAGCCGGGGTAGCTGGGGCAGCTTCAGGGGCGGCTTGCTCGGTCTTGGTTTCCGGAGCCTTGTTTTCGCTCGCCTTGTCGCAAGCGGCCAGGCCCATGGCAGCGGCCAGCATCAGGGCAAAAGCAAAAGGTTTACGCATGGGGTGTCTCTCCTTGGTGGAATAACTTACTTGTTCCATTCGAGCTCAAGTAAGTGGAATAAGTTCCGCGAAGATTACAGATATATATAGCGTGGATCCAGATAGACTTTTCCTCGGATTTGTGCAGAGTGAATAGCCTCACAAAAACAGGTTGCCCCATGACAGATACAGACCTGCGGGCCATGGCCGAACGCTTTCTGTCCGCATTGAAACATTGTCAGTTATTGCGGATGCGAGTCCACCACGCCGATGCCGAAGGCATGACACTGGTGCTGCCTTGGTCTGCGGCCATCGTCGGCAATCCGCAGACCGGCGCGGTGCACGGCGGAGCCCTGACCACGCTGATGGACACCACCTGTGGCATGGCCACCTTGTGCGCCCTGCCGCGCTTCGAGGTCTGCCCGACGCTGGACCTTCGCATCGACTACATGCACCCGGCCGAGGCAGGCAAGGATATTCACGGCCATGCGCAGTGCTACCGGGTGACTCGCGACGTGATCTTTACCCGCGGCACTGCCTACCAGGACGATCCGTCACGCCCGATTTGTCATGTGGTCGGCACCTTCATGCGTCTGGGGCAGGAGGTCAAGGGCGGCATCCGCTTCGGCAACAGCCTCAAGGAGGAGAGGTCATGATTCCTGCTGATGTTCGTCTCCAGCTCAACGAAGCCCACGCCGTCGGCAATTACCAGCCTTTGCTGAGGCTGATTCCCTACGCCGGACTCATCGGCATCGAGTGCGAGCGCCAGGGTGATGACTTACTGTTTCGTCTGCCGGCGAACCAGGACAACATTGGCAATCCCTTGCTGCCCGCGATCCATGGCGGGGTGATCGCAGGCTTCATGGAGCTCTCCGCGGCCCTTTACCTACTGATCTACAGTGAGAGCGCCAGCATTCCCAAGATCATCGATTTCTCCATCGATTACCTGCGGGCCGGGCACTATCGCGACACGTTCGCGCGTTGTCAGCTCTGGCGCCAGGGGCGTCGGGTGACCAACGTCGCCATCACCGCCTGGCAGGCCGACCCCGACTCACCGATCGCTACCGCGCGTGCTCATTTCAAGATTGAACCGGAAAAGCCCTTGAAATAGTCAGGCCAGCCCCCATCTGCTGGACATCCGCCGCCAACGCAGCCCTTCGAGGGGCGCCAGGTGGCCACCGCCAACAGATCGGAGTTTTGAAGACCATGAGTGTGGAAACTCAAAAAGAAACCCTGGGCTTCCAGACCGAGGTAAAGCAACTGCTGCACCTCATGATCCATTCCTTGTATTCGAACAAGGAGATCTTCCTGCGTGAGCTGATTTCCAACGCCTCCGACGCCGCCGACAAGCTGCGTTTCGAAGCGCTGGCCAAGCCAGAGCTGCTCGAAGGCGACGCCGAGCTGAAAATCCGCGTTAGCTTCGACAAGGACGCCGGCACCGTGACCCTCGAGGACAACGGTATCGGCATGAGCCGTGAAGACGTCATCACGCACCTGGGCACCATCGCCAAGTCCGGCACTGCCGACTTCATGAAGAACTTGACCGGTGACCAGAAGAAGGACTCGCACCTGATCGGCCAGTTCGGCGTCGGCTTCTATTCGGCGTTCATCGTCGCCGACAAGGTCGATGTCTACAGCCGTCGCGCAGGTCTTCCTGCCGCCGAGGGTGTCCACTGGTCGTCCAAGGGTGAAGGCGAGTTCGAAGTCGCCACGCTCGACAAGCCGCAACGCGGTACCCGTATTGTCCTGCACTTGAAGAAGGGCGAAGAAGAGTTCGCCGATGGTTGGCGCCTGCGCAACATCGTCAAGAAATACTCCGACCATATTGCTCTGCCGATCGAACTGCCCAAGCAGCACGTCGAGACCGCCGAAGGCGAAGAAAAGCCTGCCCAGGAATGGGAAACCGTCAACCGCGCAAGCGCCCTGTGGACCCGTCCGCGTACCGAGATCAAGGACGAGGAGTACCAGGAGTTCTACAAGCACATCGGCCATGACTTCGAGAACCCGCTGGCCTGGAGCCACAACAAGGTCGAAGGCAAGCTGGAGTACAACTCGCTGCTGTACGTGCCGGCCCGCGCACCGTTCGACCTGTACCAGCGCGAAGCGCCGCGCGGCCTGAAGCTGTATGTGCAGCGCGTATTCATCATGGACCAAGCCGAGTCGTTCCTGCCGCTTTACCTGCGTTTCATCAAGGGTGTGGTCGATTCCAATGACCTGTCGCTGAACGTCTCGCGCGAAATCCTGCAGAAGGATCCGATCATCGACTCGATGAAGTCGGCGTTGACCAAGCGCGTGCTGGACATGCTGGAGAAACTGGCGAAGAACGAGCCTGAACAGTACAAGAGCTTCTGGAAGAACTTCGGTCAGGTGATGAAGGAAGGCCCGGCCGAAGACTTCGCCAACAAGGAGAAGATTGCCGGCCTGCTGCGCTTTGCCTCGACCGCCGACGAAAGCGGCGAGCAGAGCGTTGCGCTGGCGGACTACCTGGCCCGCGCCAAGGAAGGCCAGGACAAGATCTACTACCTGACCGGCGAGTCCTACGCACAGGTCAAGAACAGTCCGCACTTGGAAGTCTTCCGCAAGAAAGGCATCGAGGTTCTGCTGCTGACTGACCGCATCGACGAGTGGCTGATGAGCTACCTCAATGAGTTCGACGGCAAGGCCTTTGTCGATGTCGCCCGTGGCGACCTGGACTTGGGCAAGCTGGACTCCGAGGAAGACAAGAAGGCCCAGGAAGAAGTCGCCAAGGAGAAGGAAGGCCTGGTCGAGCGCCTGAAGACCGCCCTGGGTGAGAGTGTCGCCGAAGTGCGTGTCTCGCACCGTCTGACCGACTCTCCGGCGATCCTTGCCATCGGCGAGCAGGACCTGGGCCTGCAGATGCGCCAGATCCTCGAGGCCAGTGGTCAGAAGGTGCCGGACTCCAAGCCGATCTTCGAATTCAACCCGAGCCACCCGCTGATCGAGAAGCTGGATAACGAACAGAGCGAGGACCGCTTTGCGGAGCTTTCCCACATCCTGTTCGACCAGGCTGCGCTGGCAGCAGGTGACAGCTTGAAGGATCCGGCGGCGTACGTTCGTCGCCTGAACAAGCTGTTGGTCGAATTGTCTGCTTGAGTTGAAGACAAAGCCCGCTTCGGCGGGCTTTTTTCATGGTGCAAGGAGGAGTTTGATGAGCAAGGTAATCGTCGAATCGCTGGTCTATCACCATGCGGGCAAGGCCTACGAGAGCCGCCTGGTCTATGAGCCGGGCGCGCTGCCCCAGCCGGGCCTGGTGATGGCGCCGAACTGGATGGGCGTCGGCGAAGGCGCCGAACGGATTGCCAAGGAAGTGGCCAGCCAGGGGTATGTGGTGCTGGTCGCTGACCTTTACGGACAATCGGTTCGTCCATCCAATGCCGACGAGGCCGGCGCGGCGATGATGCCGCTCAAGAATGACCGTGGCGAACTGCGCAAGCGCATGCAGGAAGCCTTGGCACAATTGCTCGGGCAGTCCAAGGCATTGCTGGAGCCGGGCAAGGTGGCGACCTTTGGCTTCTGTTTCGGTGGTTGCTGCGCCCTGGAGCTAGCCCGTACCGGCGCCGACCTACGGGCGGCAGTGTCGTTCCACGGGACGCTGGATACGCCGAACCCGGCCGATGCCCAGCGCATCAAAGGCTCTGTGCTGGTGTTGCACGGTGCTTCCGACCCGCTGGTGCCAAAGGAGCAGTTGCCGGCGTTCGAGGAGGAGATGAACGCGGCCAAGGTCGACTGGCAATTGCTCAGTTATGGCGGTGCGGTGCACTCGTTCACCGACCCGTCCGCCAACGTGCCCGGCAAGATGCAATACGACCGCCGTACCAGCGAGCGTGCGTTCCGTGCCATGCACAACCTGCTGGACGAAGTGTTCCAGCGCTGACTGGGCAAGGGCTGCGCGGCAGCCCATCGCAGGCTACGCCAGCGCCCACGGATCTGCCGCGCTACAACGCCACAAGCCCCTTGGGTCCTTGCGAGGCCTGCGTTGACCACATGGCGGCCCTCTCAACGCGGCAATTCGATCCGCGACGTTTCCCCCGGCACTGTCGGCCAATCCCCCGCAGCCCAGCGCGCCCGGGCCTGTTCGATCAGTTCCGGATCGCTGGCCACGAAGTTCCAGTTCATCCGCCGTGGCCCATCCAGCGGCGCGCCACCGATCAGCACCAGCTGGCACTCGCTTTGTGCATACAGCGTCACCTCTTCGCCTTCGGGCAGTACCAGCAGGTTGCATGGCTCGACCTCGTCCTCGCCCAGCAGCAGCTCGCCATCGAGCAGGTAGAGGGCACGCTCGGCATGTTCGAGGGGCACGTTGAGCGTGGTGGTCGCCTGCATTTGTACCAGGGCATACAGGGTAGGGGAGAGCACCGGCACTGGGGATTCAAGACAAAACCCTTGGCCTGCGATCATGCGGATGCTTACGCCCAGATTGTCGCTGACCGGCAGGCTATCGGCCGGATGATGGCTGTAGCTGGGCGGCCCTTGCTCATTCTCGCGGGGCGAAGCCAGCCATACCTGTAGGCCATGCAGGCGCGAACCCCTGCTCAAGGCATCGGCGGGAGTGCGCTCGACGTGAGCGACGCCGCTACCTGCAGTCATCCAGCTGACATCGCCGGGCAGGACGCGCTGTTCGGAGCCCAGGCTGTCCTTGTGCAGGATTTCGCCTTCGAACAAATACGTCAGGGTCGACAGGCCGATATGCGGGTGTTGGCGGATGTCCATGCCGCTGCCGGGGGCATAGCGTGTATCGAGCATGTGGTCGAAGAACACGAAAGGACCCACGCTGCGACACTGGGCCGATGGCAGTGGGCGCAGGATCGGTTGGCCCTCTACCGATTCGGCGCGCGGATGAATGATCAAGGGGCGGCTCATGACAGGGCTCCAGGCGGGCGACGGATGCCTCAAGCATAGCGGTTCAGCGAAGCGGGCTGAACCGCCTTGCGCAGGCTCGGGTCTACTCTTCTCCAAGCCGCAGAGGAAAGACCACCATGATCGCCAGAGCGCTGGCCTGCCTGCTGTTGTCCACCGTCCTGTGCCTGACGGTGCAGGCGCGGGATTACCGCTACAGTGATGCCCACCTGCATTACGTCGACTTCTTCCAGGAGAGCGAGGGCATGGCTGCGCTGTTCAAGGCCATGGACGAGGCTGGGGTCGAGCAGTCCATGATCGCGGGTATTCCCGTGGCCAAGAAGTGGCATGAAGATGAGCCCAAGCGCCCGCGCTACTACGCCGGTGATGATGCGGACGCCTACTGGTACAGCGCCACCGATGTCTACGTCGCCGCCGCGGTGCAGCAGTTGCCGCCGCAGCAGCGCCGACGTTTGCATCCATTTCTCAGCGGCTTCAATCCGGTGGACAAGAATGCCGTCAGCCACATCGAGCGCATGCTTGAGCTGTACCCAGGGCTTTGGCAGGGCATTGGCGAGGTGTTCACCCGTCATGACGATCTGACTGCGCTCACCAGTGGCGATACGCCCAGGGCCAACAATGAGGCCATGACGCGGATCTATCACTTGGCGGCCGAGCGTGACTTGCCGGTGCTCATCCATTCCAACATCACCTCCAAGCGCGAGCGCAACCCGCTTTACCTGGCGGAGATCGAAGAGCCACTGCGTAACCATCCACACACCCGCTTCATCTGGGCCCATGCCGGTACCAGCGCGGAAATCCATCGGCATCAGACACAGATGAACTTCCTCCTGCCAGTGCTCACCCGGCTGCTCGAAGACTACCCGAACCTGTATATCGATCTCTCTTGGAGCATGCGCGAGCCTTACTTGCTGGACGGGCAGGGCAAGCCGCACGAGGCATGGGTCAAGCTGGTCGAGCGGTTCCCGGGGCGTTTCATGCTCGGTTCGGATGTGGTCGGGCGCTTTTCCGGAATCGGCGAGCAGATGCACGGTTTTGATGCCTTCCTCGATGCGCTGCCGGTCGAAGTGGCCAACCGTGTGGCGCACACGAATTTTCTGTCAGTGCTACCGGGTGCACCAAAATAATGCGTGCCGCTTGATTCTGGCCCTTTGATATTGCCTTTTCGTCTTAAGCAAATTCGGCCCCTCCCCGATAGTGTCTATAACAACGACAACGTGGCAGAGGGAGCTGTACATGAGTCTGAGACGTTTGAATATCGCCCCCCGTGCGGGGCTTGGCTTTGGCCTGATGGCCTTGCTGGTCGCCCTGCTCGGGGGCTTTTCTCTCCAACAGATGACACAGATGCGCCAGCAAGCCGAGCAGGTGGACGACAACTGGTTGCCCAGTGTCATTTCGGTCGGGCGCATGACTCAGGACATGTTGCGAATCCGCGCCCTGACCTTGCGCCTGCTGATCGACCCGGCGCCGGCGGCACAACAGCAGAACCGTGCGCGTATCGAAGAACTCAAAGCCGGCTTGAACGAAGTCCAGCAGCGTTATAAGGCGCTGATCGTGTTGCCGGAAGAGCACACGCTGCTCACTCGCTACCAAGGGCTTGAACGCCAATACCTGGACCTGCAGGGCCAGGTAATGCAACTGGCGGGCGAAGGGCGCACTGATGCGGCCGCGACCTTGGTCAACGGCGAGATGAACCAGTTCGCTGACCAGATGACCGCGACCCTCAACGAACTGATCGAGCTGAACATCCACCATGCCGATCGCGCCACGGATCTTGCCGAGGCGGTCTACGCAGGGGCCAAGGTCTGGGTGTGGGGATTGTTACTGGTGGCGGTGACCATGACCGTGGTCCTGGCGCTGGCCCTGACACGCAGTATCGTGCGGCCGCTGGGGCAGTCGTTACAGGTGGCTGAGACGGTCGCCAAGGGCGACCTGACGCCGCAGATCACTGTGCAGGGCGAGGACGAGCCTGCGCGCTTGCAGGCGGCGCTCAAGGTCATGCAGCAGAGCCTGCGTGACACCATCGGACGAATTTCCGATTCGGCGGGACAGTTAGCTTCAGCTTCCGAGCAGCTCAGTGCGGTTACCGAGGACGCTACCCGAGGGTTGCAGCAACAGAGCCAGGAAATCGAACAGGCGGCGACGGCCGTCAACCAGATGACCTCGGCAGTGGAGGAGGTGGCGAGCAATGCGGTAGCGACGTCAGAGGCCTCCCGCGAGTCCGACCGTATCGCCCGCCAGGGGCGTGAACAGGTGCAGGCGACCGTGCATGCCATCGAGTCCCTGGCGGCGGGCGTGGCCGACAATGCCGATGAGGTCGGGCAACTGGCCCAGCAGGTTCAGGACATCAGCAAGGTGCTGGATGTGATAGGTGCTATTGCTGAACAGACCAACCTGTTGGCGCTCAATGCCGCTATCGAGGCGGCGCGGGCGGGAGAGGCGGGGCGTGGCTTTGCGGTGGTGGCTGATGAGGTAAGGGCGTTGGCCCACCGCACACAGACGTCTACCCGCGAGATCGAGCAGATGATCGTTGCCATCCAGGCCGGCACCGAACGTGCCGTGCACGGCATGCAACAAAGCAATGAGCGGGCGCGTTCGACCCTTGAGGGGGCCCATGCCGCGGGCGAGGCGTTGGAGGCGATCACGGCGGCCATAGCGCGGATCAACGAACGCAACCTGGTGATCGCCAGTGCATCGGAAGAGCAGGCTCAGGTGACCCGAGAAGTGGATCGCAACCTGACCACCATCCGCGACCTGGCGCACCAGTCCTCGGCGGGGGCCGAGCAGACCTCGGCGGCGAGCCAGGCCTTGTCGCAGCTGGCGGTGGATCTGAACGCACTGGTGCACAGGTTTTCGGTGTAGCCCAGCAAGGGCAAGGCCCTCGCTCTGTTCTTGCAGCCAAACGAAAACGCCCCGAACCAGTCGGGGCGTTTTCGTTGCAGCGAGGTCAGGCTGTTACTTGCCAGTCCAGCGCTTGAGCACCAGGGTGGCGTTAGTGCCACCGAAGCCGAAGCTGTTGCTCATGACCGTGTCGATCTTGGCGTTTTCTTCGGTCTGGCGCAGGATCGGCAGGTCGGCGACCTCCGGGTCCAGCTCGTCGATGTTGGCGGAGCCGGCGATGAAGTTGTTTTCCATCATCAGCAGGCAGTAGATCGCCTCGTGTACGCCTGCGGCACCCAGGGAGTGGCCGGACAGGCTCTTGGTCGAGCTGATCTTCGGAGCCTTGTCGCCGAACACTTCACGTACACCTTTGATCTCGGCGACGTCACCGACCGGAGTCGAGGTGCCGTGGGTGTTGAGGTAGTCGATCGGGGTGTCGACGGTGGCCAGCGCCTGCTGCATGCAGCGGATCGCGCCTTCGCCGCTCGGGGCAACCATGTCGTAGCCGTCGGAAGTTGCGCCGTAGCCGACGATTTCGGCATAGATCTTGGCGCCACGGGCCAGGGCGTGTTCCAGCTCCTCGACCACGACCATGCCGCCACCACCGGCGATGACGAAGCCATCGCGGTCAGCGTCATAGGCGCGCGAGGCCAGTTCAGGGGTTTCGTTGCGCTTGGTCGACAGGGCGCCCATGGCATCGAACAGGAACGACTGGCTCCAGTGCTCTTCTTCACCGCCGCCGGCGAAGACGATGTCTTGCTTGCCCCACTGGATCTGCTCCAGGGCGGTGCCGATGCAGTGTGCGGAGGTGGCGCATGCCGACGAGATCGAGTAGTTGATGCCCTTGATCTTGAACGGGGTGGCCAGGCACGCCGATACCGTGCTGCCCATGGTGCGGGTGACGCGGTACGGGCCGACGCGCTTGACGCCTTTCTCGCGCAGGGTATCCAGGGCTTCCATCTGGTTCAGGGTGGAGGCGCCGCCGGAACCTGCAACCAGGCCGGTACGCGGGTTGGAGACTTGCTCCTCGGTCAGACCGGCGTCCTTGATCGCGTCCTGCATGGCCAGGTAGGCGTAGGCAGCGGCATGGCCGACGAAGCGGTAGACCTTGCGGTCGATCAGCTCTTCGAGGTTGAGGTCGATGGAACCGGAAACCTGGCTACGCAGCCCCATTTCCTTGTATTCCGGGTTGTAACGGATACCCGGACGGCTGTTGCGCAGGTTTTCGGTGACGGTAGCTTTGTCATTGCCCAGGCACGATACGATGCCCAGACCAGTGATAACGACGCGGCGCATGCGAATAACCCTTAGAAATTGTCAGTGGAGGTGAACACGCCGACCCGCAGGCCTTCGGCGGTGTAGATCTCGCGGCCGTCGACGCTGACCGAGCCATCGGCGATGGCCATGTTCAGCTTGCCCTTCAGGACGCGCTTGATATGAATGTTGTAGGTGACTTTCTGGGCCGAAGGCAGTACCTGGCCGAAGAATTTCACTTCGCCCGAGCCCAAGGCGCGGCCGCGGCCTGGCAGACCCTGCCAGCCAAGGAAGAAACCGACCAGTTGCCACATGGCATCCAGGCCCAGGCAGCCTGGCATGACGGGGTCGCCCTCGAAGTGGCAGGCGAAGAACCACAGGTCCGGATTGATATCCAGCTCGGCGACCAATTCACCTTTGCCGTACTTGCCGCCTTCGGCGCTGATATGGGTGATGCGATCGACCATCAGCATGTTCGGGGCGGGCAGTTGCGCATTACCTGGGCCGAACAGCTCACCGCGACTGCAGCGCAGCAAATCTTCCCGAGTAAAGGCGTTTTGTTTGGTCATGCGAGCTCCTCAATAATCCCCGTGCGGCTGGGGCTGAATCTTCCCGGCCGGCTCGGCGGTTGAGTCCGAGACGGCAGCCTACAGGTAGACTATTGCGTTGTGGTGAAAGTCACAGCGCACCTGGCAAAGAAGTACAGGTGTGCACTGAAACGCTTATTTTCAGGGCCTATGCAGGTCCTGTCTAGTGGCCACGGCGGTTAATTCGGTTGCTTTGCGTCGTCGGGCGACCCGTCACCGACACCGGACAAGCCGCGTTCTGGCCTCCATCTCCCTAGACTGCCGCATTTCGGCGTTAATCGCCAGTCGCGGCTGTCCGTCCGGATAACCAGCGTTGCAGCACCTGCTGCAGTTCCGTTCGTTTGAAAGGCTTGCTCAGGTAGTCGTTCATCCCCGCTGCCAGGCATCGCTCGCGATCGCCCTGCAGCGCGTTGGCCGTGAGGGCGATGATCGGCACCTGCGCGCCGTTGGGCAGCAGGCGGATACGCCGAGTGGCCTCGTAGCCGTCCACAACGGGCAGGCGGCAGTCCATCAGCACGGCGGCGAAGCGTTGTTCAAGCACCTGCTCGACGGCCTGAAGACCATCGAGGGCGGTGACGACATCGAAGCCCAGGCTGCGCAGCATGGCCTCGATGACGCTCTGGTTGACCGGGTTGTCTTCTACCAGCAGGATCTGCCCGCCTTCCCAGGCCGCTTGGCCTTCGACGTCCTGGGCCGGCAGCAAGGTCGCCGTGGCGCTGGCCAGGGCCAAAGGCATTTCCAGGGTGAAGGTCGAGCCCAGCCCTTCGCGGCTTTCGCCGCGCAACTGCCCGCCCATGCGCTCGGCGAGGGTCCGTGCGATCGCCAGGCCAAGGCCTGTGCCGCCATAGCGACGGGAAATCGAGCTGTCGGCCTGCTGGAAGGCCACGAACATCATCTCCAGGCGGTCGCTGTCGATGCCGATGCCGGTGTCACGCACCGCGCAGGTGAACCACACCTGTTGGGCATCCAGGGCCCGCCAGCGGGCCTCCACTTCCACTTGGCCGTGTTCGGTAAATTTCAAGGCGTTGCCGATCAGGTTCAGCAAGATCTGGCGGATCCGTGTCGGATCGCCTGTGACCTGCAACTGGTCGATGCCTTGGGGGAGCTGCAAATGCAGGCCCAGCCCGCGCTGCTGGGCGCTGTGCTGGAACGACTGAACGCTGCTGCTGATCAGCTCGCCCAGGTTGAAGGCGATGTGTTCGAGTTCCAGCGTGGTGCGCTCGATCCGCGAGAAGTCGAGGATGTCGTTGATCACCTTGAGCAGATGCCCGGTGGATTCGCTGGCCACGGCGGTGTAGTCAGCCTGCTCGCTGGTCAGCGGGGTGGTCTCGAGCAGTTGCAGCATGCCCAGGACACCGTTCATGGGGGTGCGCAGTTCATGGCTCATCATCGCCAGGAACTCCGATTTGGTCCGGTTGGCTTGCTCGGCCTCCTCACGCGCCTGAATCATCTGCGCCATGGCCTGCTTCTGCTCGGTGCTGGCTTTCTCCAAGGCACTGGCCAGGTTGTTGATGTGTCGGGCCAGGTGCCCCAGCTCGCTGTCGTCGACTTCCGGCACCTGGGTCTTGAATTCGCCCTTCTGGATGGCCTTGACCGCATGCCCCATGTCGCTGATCGGCTTGGCCAGGCTCATGGCCAGGCGGCGGGCGAGCAGGAAGGTGAACAGCAAGGCGAACAGGGCCAGGATGCCGGCCTTTATCACGATTTCCTGCTGGCGCTGGCTGAAGGCATCGTCGGACATGCCCACGATCACCCGCCCCAGATAGTCATCGCCAATGCTGGGAGCAGGCGCGTTGCCCTGTTGCAAGAAGTCGTTGTCCAGGCGGATCTGCTGCAGGCGGATCGGCGCCTGGAACACTTCCACGCGCTGGGCACGGTTGACGTTCTCGCCGTTCTGCTCGACGTACACCAGGATGTGGTTGCGGCTGTCCTGCACCTCGAGAAAGCGTACGTGCGGAATGCTCAGGGTCGCGCGCATGAGGCTTTCGAGTACCTCATTGTTGCCGGAAATCACGCCATATTCGGAGGCGGGAGCCAACTGGTTGGCGATCAGTTGCCCGGTATGGTTGAGCTCCTGGCGCAGGTCCTGCAGACGCACGAAGGTGAAGAAGCTGATTAGCAGCAGGGTCAGCAACAGGGCGGGGCCCAGGCTGATGATCTGGGTGCGGGTGTGGATGTCCCAGCTCAGGCGGTTGCTCATGGGGTGGGCTCTCCTTCGGCCAGGACCACGGCGGCGGCCTTGGGGTCGATCGGCTCCAGCCCCAGGGCGCGAGCCACTTGCTGGTTGCCGCTGACCCCATAGTGCGTGGGGTAGTGGCTGCGCGGCCAACTGGCGGGCGAGCGGTCGAGCAATTGGTCGAGCACCGCTAGCCAGTCGTCCTGGTCGCTGAAGGTGCTGGCCAGCGCCCCGGCGCGGACAAAACCTGCGTTGGGACCGATCAGCGCCATCTGCCGGCCATAGCTGCTGAGCAGGACGTTCTTGGCGGTCTTGGAGTTGTACAGGTCGGGGTCGTCGATCCCCAGCAGGACATCGCTGTTGCTCAGCAGGTGTTGCAGCGGGCGGCTGTCGCGCGGGTCCGGCCAGTCCTGTGCGACGATCTCAAGGCCCAGCGGGCGGGCGGCCAGGCGCAGTTCGTCAAGCATGAAGCGGCTATGTTCGCCGTACAGCACACCGATTCGTCGCGCCTGTGGCAACAAGTAGCGCGTCAGGCGCAATTGCCGACCAGGCGGTGGATCGCTCCACAACAGGCACAGGTAGGCGGGACGCGACTTTCCCAGGCGTTGTTCCGCCTGTACCCGGCTGACCCGCAAGGCCAGCGCCGGAGGGCCAGAGGCCTCGCCCAGGCGCCATTCGAATGCTGCGCTGTCGAGCAGCACCAGGCGCACATCAGCCTTCAACTGCCCTGGCTTGGGCAGGGCGTCGACGGTCTTGAAATACACCTGGTCGTTGGGACGGCGCGCTTCCAGGGCGGAGACGAAGCTGCGTACGCCTGGTTGGTCGCTGGCGCCTACCAACAGAATCTCGCTGGCTGATACCGCGCCCAAAGGCCACAGGCAGAACAGCAACAGGCGCAGCAACAAGGCCATCAGAACTCCAGCTCCGCGCTCACGCTCAAGCGGTGACGGCTGTCGTAGCGGTTCTGCGGCACGGTGACCGGCTCGTCATCCAGGCGCTGCTGCCAGAGCGCGGCCAGCTCAAGATTGCTGCCCTGGATGCGAAAGCGTTTGGCCACGCGCAGGTCGAGGCGTTCGTAGCGGTACTGGTTGAGCGCGTCGTCACCGTAGTAGAACAGGGCGCTGGACCAGCCCTGGCCCCATTCGCGCATCCAGCCGGCCGAGCCACTGTTGCGTGCGCTCAGGCGTCGGTCGCTGGGGTTGCTGGCCCAGGCATCGACGTAGGCGTAGGTCAGGCGCAGTCGGTCACGCAGGGTAGGGCGCCAGTCCAGCTGCGCTTCGCTGCCGCTGAAGCGGGCCTTGTTGGCGTTGCTGGCGATGTACTGGTTGTTGCGCAACGGCTCGCTGATCATTCCGGTGATCTCGTCATAGAACAACTTCACATCCATGTTCAAATCGATGTCGCTGAAATTGCCGTTGTAGCCCAGCTCCCGCGAGCGCATGCGCTCTTGTTCGAGGTCGCCAGGGCCGCGGGTCTTGACGAAGTATTCGCCGTGCTGCAACCCATACACGTTGGGGGTCAGGTTGTTGACCGTGTAGCTCCAGTTGACGTTGTTCTCGAACATGTCCGGCGAGCGCACCGCCTCGGAGTACACCGCGCGCAAACCGTGACGCGGGGTGATCAGGTAGTTGACCGCCATGCGCGGGGTGAGCGAGCTGCCCGACAGGCGCGAGTCCTCGAACATCGCGCCACCCTGGAGAATCCAGTGCTCGTCGGCGCGCCACTCCAGTTGACCGAACAGGCGCCAGGTCTGGTCGTCCAGGCTGCCGTTGAAGTAGGTCTGCGAGTCGGCGCGATCATAACGGTAGTTCATTCCGCTGAGCAGACGCAGGTTGTCGGTCAGGCTCAGGGTGTCCTGGACCTCGAGATCGAAGCGGGTTTCCCGAGTGCTTTGGTCCACATCGCCGCAAACCACTTCACGACCACCATTGGCCCATTGGCTGGCGATCTGGTCGCGCAGGGCGTTCTGCACGGGGTCGCTGCTGGCAGGCGGGTTGTTGGCGTTGCGTGCCACTTGCTCGGCATAGTCCGGGTTGATCTGCCAGAGCCGCGTCAGCTCCGGGCTGAAGGCGATGGCCGCATCGCAGGCCAGCCAGACCTGTTGCCGGTCGAAGTGCTGGGCCGAGCCCTGGACATACAGGCTGTGTTCGGGATTGAAATCGATGTTCCAGCGCATCGAGCCCGCATAGTCCTTGGCATTGACGTCGGCGTTGTCGCCTCGGGCGGTCACGAAGGGAAACACCGGCTGATAGGTATAGGGCCGCTGATTGCTCCCTTCCTTGGCCGCCAGTTGCCATTCAAGGGTCTGGTTGACCGCCAGGTTGTGGCTGGCGCTGAGGTTGAAGCGGTTGAGGCGGCGGCTGTCGCGGTAGTCGTTGCCGAACTGGTCCTCGTCGAAGCCATCATCCTGCATGCCGGACAGCGACAGGCGCATGTCGCCGCCTTCCCAGCCGAAGCCCTGGCTGGCGTAGTAATCGTTGATGCCGTCCTGGCCGCGGGTCACCTTCACGCGGGTGCCATGGCTGTCGGCGGGGTTGCGGGTGAGGATGTTGACCACGGCCATCAACGCGTTGGCCCCGTAACTCACGGTGTTGGGGCCGCGGAATACCTCGATCCGGTCGATGTCCTCGATGGCCAGCGGGATGTCGCTCCAGTCCACCGTGGCAAGGCCTGCGCGATACACCGAGCGGCCATCGATCAGCACTTGCATGCGCCGCGCGTCGTTGACGTTGCTGCCATGGTAGTTGACGGTCGGCTGGTTGCCGGCGACGTAGCCCACCATCATGCCGGGTACCAGGCGCATCAGCTCGGGAATGTCGCGTGCGCCGCTGGCGCGGATCAGTTCGCTGTCGAGCACCGTCATGCTGCCAGGTACGGCGGCCGGGGATTGTTTCAGGCGTGTCGCGGTCAGAACCTGCGGCAGGTCCTGGTTGTCGAGGAACATGTCATCGGCCAGGGCCGGGCCGCCCAAGAGGGCAGTCAGCAACAGCAGGCGAGGGTAAGGTGGCGTGCCAGGGAACACGGTACGGCCTTGTTTCAGAGATGAAACAGGCATGTTAACTGACCGCTTGGGTTTTGCCAGTGCGATTTGATATCCATACGCAGGGCTGGCACTGCCACTGGCTCTGTCGCATGCGCGCCGTATAATGCCCCGGTCGCCAACTTAACTTATTGGCTTTAACGGATTGGATATGACTGAACAGCAACCTGTTGCAGTTCTTGGGGGCGGCAGCTTCGGCACCGCCGTGGCGAACTTGCTGGCCGAAAACGGCGTGCCGGTCCGGCAATGGATGCGTGACCCCGAGCAGGCCGAGGCCATGCGCGTCAATCGCGAGAATCCTCGCTACCTCAAAGGCATTCGCCTGCAGGACGGGGTGGAACCTGTCAACGACCTGCTGGCCACGTTGCAGGCCTGCGACCTGATCTTCGTCGCGCTACCTTCCAGCGCCTTGCGCAGCGTGCTGGCGCCCCATGCCGAACTGTTGCGCGGCAAGGGTCTGGTCAGCCTGACCAAGGGCATCGAGGCGCAAAGTTTCAAGCTGATGAGCCAGATCCTCGAAGAGATCGCGCCCGAGGCCCGCATCGGCGTGCTGTCGGGGCCGAACCTGGCCCGCGAGATCGCCGAACACGCCCTGACCGCCACCGTGGTCGCCAGTGAGGACGAAGCCCTCTGCCAACGTGTGCAGGCGGTGTTGCATGGCCGCACCTTCCGCGTCTACGCCAGCGCCGACCGCTTCGGCGTCGAACTCGGCGGCGCGTTGAAGAACGTCTACGCCATCATTGCCGGCATGGCCGTCGCCCTGGGCATGGGCGAGAACACCAAGAGCATGTTGATCACCCGCGCGCTGGCCGAGATGACCCGCTTCGCCGTGAGCCAGGGCGCCAACCCCATGACTTTCCTGGGCCTGGCCGGGGTTGGCGACTTGATCGTCACCTGCTCCTCGCCCAAGAGCCGCAACTATCAGGTCGGCCATGCCCTGGGCCAGGGTCTGAGCCTGGAGCAGGCGGTGAGTCGCCTGGGCGAGGTGGCCGAAGGGGTCAACACCCTCAAGGTACTCAAGGCCAAGGCCCAGGAGGTACAGGTGTACATGCCGCTGGTGGCTGGCCTGCACGCGATCCTCTTCGAGGGGCGTACGCTGAACCAGGTGATCGAGCACCTGATGCGCGCCGAGCCCAAGACCGACGTCGATTTCATTTCCATCAGCGGTTTCAATTGATCCCGGAGCACATGCATGAACGACACAGCCAACCGCGCCCAGCGCGAATCGATCATCCTGCGGGTACTGTGGATGCTGGTGTTCCTCTTGATCTGGCACATGGCGCAACTGTTGCTGGGTGGCCTGGTGCTGGTCCAGCTGATCTACCGCCTGGTCTATGGCGCGCCCAGCGGTAGCCTGATGAATTTCGGCGACAGCCTGAGCCAGTTCCTGGCGCAGATCGGCCGCTTTGGCACCTTCCACAGCGACCAGAAGCCCTGGCCGTTCGCCGACTGGCCGACCCCTCGCGCCCCTGAAGGCGAAGTGCCTCACGAAGTTGCCTCGGCACCTCATCCGGTGCGTGATCAGGAGCCCAAGCTGTGAAGGTCTGGGTGCTGCGCCACGGCGAGGCCGAGCCACGCGCCAACACCGACGCCGAGCGGCGCCTGACCAACCATGGTCGCGAGCAGGTGCTGCGTAGTGCCGCGCGCCTGTTGGGCCAACCGCTGCAGGCGATCATCGCCAGCCCGTACGTTCGAGCCCAGCAGACAGCCGCTCTGGTGCACGACGCCTTGGGCTTGGATGAGCCGGTGCGTACCGTGCCTTGGCTCACCCCCGACAGCGATGTCGGGCAGGTGATCGGCGAGCTGGACCAACTGGGCCTGGAGCACGTGCTGCTGGTGAGTCACCAACCCTTGGTCGGCACCTTGGTAGGCATGCTCGAACACGGCCATGGCCAGCAACCGGCGCCGCTGAGCACAGCGAGCCTGGCTGAGCTGGAAGGGGACTGGCCGCTGGCTGGGTTGATGACCTTGCAGGGGCTGTATCACGCCGGCTGACCCTGGCTGTTGACGGTGCCTTCTTCGCGGGTTCACGCGCGAAGAAGGCGACACACATGCCAGGCATGTCCGGATCGCCCTCAGCGATGACCTTTCCGAACGTTGCCGCCCCAGCACGTCATGCCGACAATGGGCCATCACTTCCCATTCAGACCAGGCCGCCATGTCGCAGCAGATCTTCTTCGCCCACGCCAATGGCTTCCCTTCGGCCACCTACGGCAAGTTGTTCGCCGCCCTGGCGCCGGACTACCAGGTCCAGCACCTGGCGCAACATGCCCACGACCCGCGGTTCCCGGTCAACGACAACTGGCAGAACCTGGTCGATGAGTTGCTTCACCACCTGGCCCAGCAGGGGCAGCCGGTCTGGGGCGTCGGCCATTCCCTGGGTGGCCTTCTACACCTGCATGCCGCGCTACGTTGCCCGCAGTACTACCGAGGCGTGGTAATGCTCGATTCGCCTGTGCTGACCCGCGCCGACCAGTGGATGATCCGCGCGGCCAAGCGCCTGGGCTTCATCGACCGCATCACCCCGGCCGGGCGAACCCTGGGGCGTCGCGAGGCATTCCCCGACCGTGACAGCGCACGGGCCTACTTCGCCGGCAAGACGTTGTTCCGCCACTTCGACCCCGATTGCCTGGAGGCGTATCTGGAGCACGGCCTGCAAGCCACCCAGGAGGGCTTGCGCCTGCGCTTCGACCCCACGACCGAGATCGACATCTACCGCAGTATCCCCCACCTCAGCCCGGCGCCAGCGCGCCAGCTGCAGGTACCGCTGGCGGTGGTGCGTGGCGACCAGAGCCGGGTGATCCGCCGCCACCATGCCCTGGCGGTGCGCGGCATTCCCCGGGGCGAATACCACAGCCTGCCCGGTGGGCACATGTTCCCGCTGGAGCGGCCGGGGGATACAGCGCACTTGATCAAGGGCCTGTTCGATCGCTGGAGTCGAGCATGAGCACGCATGTCGAAGAGATCCGTCTGAGCCTCGGCCATATCGAGCTGGCGGCGCACCTGTTCGGGCCGGATGACGGTCTGCCGGTGATCGCCTTGCATGGCTGGCTAGACAACGCCAACAGCTTCGCCCGCCTGGCGCCGCGCCTCGACGGGCTGCGCGTAGTCGCCCTGGACCTGGCCGGGCATGGCTATTCCGAGCATCGCCCTGTCGGCGCCGGTTACGCTTTGGCCGACTACGCCCACGATGTGCTGCGGGTGGCCGAGCAACTGGGCTGGAAGCGCTTTGGTCTGCTCGGACACTCGTTGGGCGCAATCATCAGCGTGCAGCTGGCGGGAGCCTTGCCCGATCGCATCAGCCACCTGGCGTTGATCGACGGCGTGATCCCGCCCACGGCCCGCGAGCAGGACGCCGCCGAACGCCTGGGCATGGCGCTGCAGGCGCAACTGCGCTTGGATGGCAAGCGCAAGTCGGTGTACGCGACCCTTGAAGATGGCGTGCAGGCGCGCATGAAAGGCATGGTCGCGGTCAGCCGCGAAGCCGCCGAGCTGCTGGCCCAGCGTGGCCTGATGCCGGTGCCGGGCGGCTACAGCTGGCGCAGCGACAGCCGCCTGACCTTGCCATCACCGGTACGCCTGAACGAGGCGCAGGCCATGGCCTTCGTGCATCGGGTCGCGTGCCCGGCCTGCCTGGTGGTGGCGGCCGATGGCATGCTCGCGCAGCACACAGCCTTGCTGGAGCAGCTACCCTTTGAGCAGGTCACGCTGCCCGGTGGCCATCACCTGCATTTGAATGACGAACCGGGCGCAACCCTTGTTGCAGACTGTTTCAATCGCTTCTTCGGCTTTTCTTGACTTGCACAGGACAAGTGTCGAGGCTTGGCGGGTTGAACACGGAGACAACCATGCACATGCCAGACATCCTGGATTACCCCATCGGCGCCCTGTGCGTGACAGGTGGCCGATGATCACGCGCACACTGATCGCCGTTTGCCTGGGCTTGGCCAGCCCCTTGTCGTGGGCCGGCAGCCTGCCCGTGCCGGTGGATGCCAAAGTGGTCGACCAGCGTCCGGCCGTGGAGCAGGAGCGGGTCTATCCCATGGGCCCTTTACGCAAGATCAGCGGCCGCCTGAGGGTGGACGAAAAAGTCGAAAGCCGCGGTCAGGTCAGTTCCGTCACCTATGAGCTCCCTGTCGAACGGACTGCTCGCGAGGCCTTCACCAGTGCCCGCGAGGCCTTGCAGCGCGAGGGGGGCTATCCGCTGTTCTGGTGCCAGGGCCGCGATTGCGGCGAAGCCAGCCTGTGGGCCAACGAAGTATTCGCCAATGCCCGCCTCAATGGTGGTGACGAGCAACAGGCGTTCATCCTCCTGCGCCGCTCCGCCGAAGAGGCCGACACCTTGGTCTCGCTCTACAGCGTCACCCGTGGCAATCGCCGCGCCTACCTGCACGTCGAGGAGTTCGTGGCCGACCAGCCTCTGGGCGAGCTGTTGCCGACACCAGCCACGGTGCTGCGCGAACTGCGCGACACCGGCAAGCTGGACTACCCTGACCTTGCCGCACCGCAGCCCACCTGGGTGGCCTTGCTCGGGCGCAGCCTGAACCTGGACAGCACCCTGCGCGCCAGCCTCAGCGGCGCCCAGGCCGAAGCCTGGCGCGAGCAACTGGTAAACGCCGGCGTGCGCAGTACCCGCCTGGAAGTCGGGACGGCACCCACCGATGGCCTGCACCTTGAGCTGATCCGTTGAATGAGTCCCTCCATGCCCAACAATGACCGCCTGCTGATCCAGATCCTGCTGCTGGCCCTGCTCGGGGCCGGGTTGTGGGTGATGGCGCCTTTCATTTCGGCATTGCTCTGGGGCGCCATCCTGGCCTTCGCCAGTTGGCCGCTGATGCGCTTGCTCACCCGCGCGCTGGGCGGGCGCGAAACGCTCGCCGCGAGCCTACTGACCGCCGTGTGGATCCTGGTGGTGGCCTTGCCGCTGGTGTGGCTCGGCTTCAATCTGGCCGACCACATCCGTGATGCCACCGCGTTCATCCGGGACGTGCAGGTCGACGGCTTGCCCGACGCCCCCGACTGGCTGGGCAGCATCCCCCTGGTGGGGGAGCGACTGGTGCGCTGGTGGGATTCCATGGATCAACAGGGCGCGGCCTTGCTGGCCTCGGTCAAGCCGCACCTGGGGCAGGTCGGCAACTGGCTTCTGGCGCGCAGTGCGCAGATTGGCAGCGGCGCGTTGGAGCTGACCCTGAGCCTGGTGTTCGTGTTCTTCTTCTACCGTGACGGGCCGCGCCTGGCGGCCTTCGTGCTGCGCCTGTTGCAGCGGTTGATGGGGGAACGCGCCGAGTATTACCTGGACCTGGTGGCTGGCACCGTGCAGCGCGTGGTCAACGGCGTGATCGGCACTGCCGCGGCCCAAGGCTTGCTGGCTTTGATCGGCTTCCTGATCGCCGGTGTGCCGGGCGCCATCGTGCTGGGGCTGGTGACCTTCATGCTCAGCCTGATTCCCATGGGGCCGCCGCTGGCCTGGATACCTGCCACCGGCTGGCTGGTGTGGAAGGGTGAGTACGGCATGGCGGTGTTCCTCGGCCTGTGGGGCACCTTCATCATCAGCGGCGTCGACAACGTCCTCAAGCCGTACTTGATCAGCCGCGGTGGCAACCTGCCGTTGGTGATCGTGCTGCTCGGGGTGTTCGGCGGGCTGATCGCCTTTGGCTTCATCGGCCTGTTCATCGGGCCGACCTTGCTGGCGGTGGGCTATAGCCTGCTGCTGGACTGGAGCCGTAACGCGGGGCAGCAGACACCCCAGCGGTAGTCAGGCCAAGGCTCTCCATGCCGCCATCCTTGCGGGGTACCCGCGACGATGGCGGCTGCCGAAAAGGCTGATCTTTACGCACTCTTTATGCCCTGACCCCACCCCCCATCTCGTCCCTTTACGCCCCTCCCTCGGACAATTTCCCTAAAGCGGCCCATGCGCCGTACCAAGGGAGATGCGCACATGAACATGCTGGACGGGGTGTCACTGCTGCTGGCAGTGGCGTTGGCGATGTACCTGCTGGTGGCGCTGCTGCGCGCCGATCGCAGTTAAGGGGCGGCCATGCACAGTTACGACTACCTATTGCTGTTGGCGTTCTTCGCCATCGTGCTGCTGCCAGCACCTTGGCTCGGGCGCTTTTGCTTCAAGGTGATGGAAGGGCAGCGCACCTGGCTGACACCGGTGCTCGGCCCGCTGGAGCACGGTTGCTACCGCCTGGCCGGTGTACGCGCCGAGCAGGAGCAGAACTGGAAGCAATACACCCTGGCCTTGCTGGCCTTCAACCTGGTCGGCTTCGTATTGCTGTTCACCGTGCTCCTGCTCCAGGGGTATCTGCCGCTGAACCCGCAGCAGCTGCCGGGGCAGGAGTGGACGCTGGCGTTCAACACTGCAGTCAGTTTCATGACCAACACCAACTGGCAGGCCTACAGCGGTGAAGCGTCGGTCAGCTACCTGAGCCAGATGATCGGCCTGACTGTGCAGAACTTCGTGAGCGCCGCCACCGGTCTTGCCGTGCTGGTCGCCCTGTGCCGAGGGATTGCCCGTCGCTCCACCACCACGTTAGGCAATTTCTGGGTCGACTTGACCCGCGCCACCCTCTACGTGCTGCTGCCACTGTGCCTGGTGCTGGCACTACTGCTGGTGTGGCAGGGCGTGCCGCAAACCTTCGCCGACTACGCCCACGCACTGACCTTGCAAGGCAGCGACCAGGCACTTCCCCTTGGCCCGGCCGCCAGCCAGATCGCCATCAAGCAACTGGGCACCAACGGCGGCGGCTTTTTCGGCGTCAACTCGGCGCACCCGTTCGAGAACCCCACAGCCTGGAGCAATCTGTTCGAGGTGGCATCGATCATCCTCATTCCGGCAGCGCTGGTGTTCACCTTCGGCCATTACGTCAAAGACCTGCGCCAGAGCCGGGCGATCCTCGCCTGCATGCTGGGCCTGTTCCTGATCGGCGGCGCTACGGCGCTATGGTCCGAGCAACAGCCCAACCCTGCCTTGGAAAGCGCTCAGGTACAACAGACCGCGCCGCTCGAAGGCAAGGAAAGCCGCTTCGGCACCACCGCCTCGGTGCTATGGAGCGTGACCACCACCGCCGCCTCGAACGGTTCGGTCAATGCCATGCATGACAGCCTCAACCCGCTCACGGGCATGGTGGCCATGGTCAATATGATGATCGGCGAGGTGATCTTCGGCGGCGTCGGCGCAGGCCTTTACGGCATGTTGCTGTTCGTGCTGATCGCCGTGTTCCTGGCGGGCCTGATGATCGGTCGCACGCCAGAATACTTGGGCAAGAAGCTCCAGGCGCGGGAGGTGCAACTGCTGGTGGCGACCTTGCTGGTGATGCCGGTGGGTGTGCTGGTGCTCGGCGCCATCACCGCGAGCCTCGCCGGGCCTGCCAGTGCCGTGACCAATCCCGGTGCCCACGGCTTCAGCCAACTGCTTTATGCCTACACCTCCGGCACCGCCAACAACGGTTCGGCCTTCGCCGGTTTCGGTGCCAACACGCCGTACCACAACCTGATGATCGGCCTGGCCATGCTTATCGGCCGCTTCGGCTACATCCTGCCGGTGCTCGCCCTGGCTGGCAGCCTGGCAGCGAAGAAGAGCGCGCCCCAGGGGCTGAACAGCTTCCCCACCCATGGCCCGCTGTTCGTGGTCCTGCTGCTGGTGACCATTGTGCTGGTCGGTGGCCTGACTTTCCTGCCG
The DNA here is from genome assembly GCF_900102675.1 of Pseudomonas guariconensis. Classification (GTDB taxonomy): domain Bacteria; phylum Pseudomonadota; class Gammaproteobacteria; order Pseudomonadales; family Pseudomonadaceae; genus Aquipseudomonas; species Aquipseudomonas guariconensis. The sequence continues at coordinate 68,051 of NZ_FMYX01000010.1, read as the reverse complement.
ACCTTGGCCCTCGGGCCGATTGCCGAACACCTGAGCCTGGGCTTCTGAGGACCTCCTATGAACATGCCTATTCCTGATGTCAAAGCCAACCGCACCGCCGTGGACCAGACCCGCTTCGCCGCGCTCTGGCGTCCGGCCCTGGTCCAGGCTTTCGTCAAGCTCGACCCCCGCCAACTCAAACGCTCTCCGGTGATGTTGGTGGTCGCCCTGACCGCGCTGCTGACCACGCTGCTGTGCTTCGTCCCCGGCAGTGGTGTGGGTACCGGTGTAGCCCTGCAGATCGCCCTGTGGCTGTGGTTCACCGTGCTGTTCGCCAACTTCGCCGAAGCCTTGGCCGAAGGCCGTGGCAAGGCCCGTGCCGACAGCCTCAAGGCCGGCAGTCAGGGCCTGACCGCCCAGCGTCGCACCGTCGATGGCCGCTTCGAGACCGTGCCCGCCACCCAGCTGCGCAAGGACGATGTGGTCAAGGTCGTTGCCGGCGAGTTGATCCCCGGTGACGGCGAGGTGCTCGAAGGCATCGCTGCGGTCAACGAGGCGGCCATCACCGGCGAGTCGGCCCCTGTGATCCGTGAGTCCGGCGGCGACCGCTCGGCGGTGACCGGCAACACCCGCCTGGTTTCGGACTGGCTGTTGATCCGCATCACCAGCAACCCCGGCGAGTCGACCCTGGATCGCATGATCGCCTTGGTCGAAGGCGCCAAACGCCAGAAGACCCCCAACGAAATCGCCCTGGATATCCTGCTGATCGGCCTGACGTTGATCTTCCTGATCGTGGTGGTGACGTTACAGCCGTTCGCCCATTTCTCGGGTGGCAGCCTGCCGCTGATCTTCCTTGCTGCGCTGTTGGTCACGCTCATCCCCACCACCATCGGTGGCCTGCTCTCGGCCATCGGCATCGCCGGCATGGACCGCCTGGTGCGCCTTAACGTCATCGCCCGCTCCGGCCGTGCGGTGGAGGCGGCGGGTGACGTGCACACGCTGATGCTCGACAAGACCGGCACCATCACCTTCGGCAACCGTCGTTGCAGTGCACTGCATGCCGCGCCCGGCATCACCGCGCGGGAACTGGGGGAGGGCGCGTTGTTCGCCTCGCTTGCCGACGACACTGCCGAGGGCAAGTCGATTGTCGAATACCTACGTCAGCAACAGGCGTTCATCGAACCTTCGGCCAACCAGTTCGAAGCCATTGCCTTCAGTGCCGAGACGCGGCTCTCGGGTACCGACTTCCAGCAACGCTGCTACCGCAAGGGCGCGGTCGATGCGGTGTTGGCCTTCGTCGGCCTGCAACGCCTGGAGATGCCCACGCCGCTGGCCCGTGAAGTCGAGCGTATCGCCCAGAGCGGTGGCACACCGCTGCTGGTGTGCATCGACAAGCGTTTGCTGGGAGTGATCCACCTCAAGGATGTGGTCAAGCCCGGCATTCGCGAGCGTTTCGCCGAGCTGCGCAAGCTGGGGATCCGTACGGTGATGGTGACGGGCGACAACCCGCTGACCGCCGCTGCCATTGCCGCCGAAGCGGGGGTCGACGATGTGCTGGCCGAGGCCACGCCGGAGAAGAAGCTGGCGCGCATCCGCCAGGAACAGAACGACGGCCGCCTGGTGGCCATGTGCGGGGACGGCGCCAACGATGCCCCCGCCCTGGCCCAGGCCGATGTCGGCATGGCCATGAACGATGGCACCCAGGCCGCGCGCGAGGCGGCCAACATGGTCGATCTGGACAGCGACCCGACCAAGTTGCTGGACGTGGTCCAGGTGGGCAAGGAGCTGCTGGTCACCCGCGGTGCGCTGACCACGTTCTCCATCGCCAACGACGTGGCGAAGTACTTTGCCATCCTGCCGGCGCTGTTCGCCGTGATCTACCCGCAGTTGGGCGTGCTCAACCTCATGCAACTGCAGAGCCCGCAGAGCGCGATCCTCTCGGCCATCGTGTTCAACGCGCTGATCATCGTCGTGCTGATCCCGCTCGCACTGCGCGGCGTGCGCGTCCAGGCGGCGAGCGCGGCCCACCTGCTGCGACGCAACCTGCTGATCTACGGTGTGGGCGGCATCATCGTGCCGTTTGCCGGGATCAAGGCGATCGACCTCTTGCTCAACGCTTTGCACCTGGTTTGAAGGAGATGGACATGACCACTTACCTGCGCCCGGCCCTGAGCCTGGCCCTGCTGATGACCCTGGTCACCGGCGCGCTGTATCCCTTGGCGGTGACCGGCATCGCCCAGGTCGCCTTCCCTGAGCAGGCCAATGGCAGCCTGGTACGTGACGAGCAGGGGCGGGTGCGCGGCTCGGCCTTGATCGCCCAGGACTTCACTGGCGATGCCTGGTTCCACTCGCGCCCGTCGGCCGGCGCCTACGCCACCGTCGCCAGCAGCGCCAGCAACCTCTCGCCGAGCAATCCGGCCCTGGCCGAGCGGGTCAAGGCCGAGGCCTCTGCGCTCTATCAACCCCAGCAAGGCCCTGTACCCCTGGCCTTGCTGACCACCTCCGGCAGCGGCCTGGACCCGCACCTGCCGCCCGATGCCGTGGCCTACCAACTGCCCCGTGTGGCGTCGGCGCGGCAAGTGCCGGTGCAGCGCTTGCAAGCGTTGGTGGAAGCGTCCACCCTCCACCCATTGATCGGCCCGCCTGTGGTCAACGTGCTGGCGCTGAACCAGGCGCTGGAGCGCCTGGCCCCGATGCCCTCCGGTTCCTGAGCCTTATCGGAGCTGGCGAAGCCTGCGGCCTGCACAGCAGGCTCCAGGCTCTCTGAAATCGAAGGATGAAACATGAGTGACTCCGCCCGCGCCGATGCGCTCCTGGCGGGCCTGCCGCGCGAAGGTCGTGGCAAGCTCAAGGTATTTCTCGGCGCCGCCCCCGGCGTGGGCAAGACCTACGCCATGCTCCAGGCCGCCCACGCCCAGCAACGCCTGGGCGTGCAAGTGCTGGCCGGGATCGTCGAAACCCACGGCCGCGCCGAAACCGAGGCGCTGCTCGGCGGCCTGGCCCAGCAGCCCTTGTTGCGTACCGACTACCGCGGTGTGACCCTCGAGGAGATGGACCTCGACGGCTTGCTCAAGGCCGCCCCCACCTTGGCCCTGGTGGACGAACTGGCCCATACCAACGCCCCCGGCAGCCGCCACGCCAAGCGCTGGCAGGACGTGCAGGAACTGCTCGCTGCCGGCATCGATGTCTACACCACCGTCAACGTCCAGCACCTGGAAAGCCTCAATGACAAAGTCCGCGACATCACCGGCGTTCAGGTCCGCGAGACCCTGCCGGACTGGGTCCTGCAGGAAGCCTTCGAGCTGGTGCTGATCGACCTCCCACCGCGTGAGCTGCTCATGCGCCTGCGCGAGGGCAAGGTCTATGTGCCGGAGCAGGCGAGGGCGGCCATCGACGCCTACTTCTCCCAGACCAACCTCACCGCCCTTCGCGAGCTGGCCATGCAGACCGCCGCCGCTCAGGTCGATGCCGACCTCGCCCACGGCTACCGCCAGCGCGGTCAGGAGGCCCCGGCCCTGCGCGGGCGCCTGCTGGTGGGCGTGGACGGTGACGAGCAGGCCGAACGCCTGGTGCGCCATGCCAGTCGCGTTGCCCAGCGCCGCCACTTGCCTTGGAGCCTGGTGCACGTGGACAACGGCCGCCTGCGCGACGAGACCGCCCGCCAGCGCCTGCAGGCCGCCCAGCAACTGGCCGAGCGTCTGGGCGGCGAAGTGGTGGTGCTGCGTGCCGGCGAAGTGGCCCGCACCCTGATCCAGCACGCCAGCGAACGCCGGGCCAGCCTGGTGCTGGTAGGCCAGTCCCGCGATCGGCTGCGCCGTCGCTTGTTCGGCGCAGGCGTGGCCGCGCGCCTGCTGCGAGAAAGCCACGGCCTGGAAATCAACGTCCTCGACCGCGACACCCAACCCCGCACAGCACCCTCGGCGGTGCAGCGCGTGTGGGTCTGGCGCCATTACCTGCTGGCATTGGTGGCCACCGTGCTGGCAGCAGGGTTGTCGTGGGCGGTATCCAGTGTGCTGGCGCTGCCCAATATTTCCTTGGTGTTCCTCGCTGCCGTGCTGCTGGTGGCGGTGCGCAGCAGTCTGGGGCCGGCGCTGGCCTGCGCGGCGCTGTCGTTTCTCACCTATGACTTTCTGTTCATCCCGCCCAACTTCTCCTTCGCCATCCAGCGCGAAGAAGACGTGCTCACCCTGGTGTTCTTCCTGCTCATGGCGGGCCTCACCGGCAACCTCGCCGCCCGCCAGCGCCGTCAGTTGCAGGCCCTGCGCGAAACCCAGGCCGAGACCACGCAACTGCTGGACCTCTCACGTCGTCTCACCGTGGCCACGGACCGCCAGGCTGTGTTCAACGCCGCCGGCCAGCACCTGGGCGCCTGGCAGGACATGCAGGCCTGCCTGCTCGAGCGCAATGCTGAGGGCCTGCTGCAAGCCACCAGCAGCCACGAACCGCAACTGACCAACAACGAACGCGCCGCCGCCGAATGGGCCTGGCAGCACGGCCAGGCCGCCGGGCACGGCAGCGACACCTTGCCTGATGGGCGTTGGTGGTGGTGGCCGCTCGCGGTGGACGATCAACCCCTGGCCCTGCTTGGCGTGCGCCCACGCACAGGGGAGACCTTAAGCCCCCAACGCCGACGCCTGTTGATGTCTCTCGGCCAACCCCTGGCCCAGGCCCTGGCTCGCGCCCGCCTGGGCGAGCAACTGGAGGCCGCGCGCCTGCATGGCGAGACCGAACAACTGCGCAGTGCACTGCTGGCCTCTGTTTCCCACGACCTGCGCACCCCCCTGACCGCCATGCGCGGCAGTATCGACAGCCTGCTGGCCCTGGGCGACGCCATCCCTCCGGCCGATCGCCAAGAGCTGCTCGAAGGCACCCGCAACGAAGCCGAACGCCTGGACCGCTATATCCAGAACCTCTTGGACATGACTCGTCTCGGCCACGGCGGCCTCAAGCTCGCCCGCGACTGGGTCGCCCCGGCCGACATCGTCGGCAGCGCCCTCAACCGCCTGCGCGTGGTCCTGGCTCCGCTGCGTGTGCACACCGATGTGCCGCCCGAGCTGCCGCTGCTGTTCGTGCATGCGGCGCTGATCGAACAGGCGCTGGTCAACGTGCTGGAAAACGCGGCCCGTTTCTCGCCGGTCAACGGGCGCCTGGCGTTGCAAGTCTCTGAGCAGAACGAGCAACTGCACTTCGCCGTCAGCGACCAAGGCCCGGGCATTCCGGTGAGTGAGCGCGAGAAGATTTTCGACATGTTCTACACCGCAGCCCGCGGCGACCGGGGAGGGCAGGGCACCGGCCTTGGCCTTGCCATTTGCCAAGGCATGATCGGCGCCCACGGCGGGCAGATCCTCGTCGGCGACGGCATCGATGGTCAGGGCACCTGCATCACTCTATGCTTGCCGTTGCCTCCACAACCTGAGCCTGAAAGCGAAGCCCCATGAGTCAGTCCGCCACCCTGCTGGTCATCGACGATGAACCGCAGATCCGCAAGTTCCTGCGCATCAGCCTCGCCTCACAAGGCTACAAAGTCATCGAAGCCGCCACCGGCGCCGAAGGCCTCGCCCAGGCCGCGCTGAGCAAGCCGGACCTGGTGGTGCTCGACCTTGGCCTACCCGACATGGACGGCCAACAGGTGCTGCGCGAGCTGCGTGAATGGAGCGCCGTGCCAGTGCTGGTGCTCTCGGTGCGCGCGAGTGAAGTACAGAAAGTCGACGCACTCGATGGCGGCGCCAACGACTACGTGACCAAACCGTTCGGCATCCAGGAATTCCTTGCCCGCATCCGCGCCTTGCTGCGCCAGACGTCCCAGGCCGACGCTGTCCAGTCGAGCGTAAGTTTCGGCCCCTTGGTGGTGGACTTTGCGTTTCGCAAGGTGACCCTCGACGGTGCGGAAGTAGCCCTGACCCGCAAAGAGTACGCATTGCTCGCCCAGCTCGCCGGCCACCCCGGCCGCGTCATCACCCAGCAGCAACTGCTCAAGGACATCTGGGGGCCGACGCATGTCGATGACACCCATTACCTGCGCATCGTCGTCGCCCACGTGCGGCAGAAGTTGGGGGATGATCCGACTGCGCCGCGGTTCATCATCACCGAAGCCGGCGTAGGCTATCGCCTGGTTGCCCCAGGACCCTGACCGGTGCCGCTTCGCGCCCCAACGCGGCGCAAGGGCTGCAAAGCAGCCCTGAATCCAACAGCACCTTGACCTCAGCCCATCATGCCCAACTCCGCATCATCCATCAGCGCCTTCGCTAACGCCGCCAGATAGTGCGACGCCCATACCAACTGCGGCTTGTCGTCCATCGCGCCTGTTAGGGTCATGTCCCGCACATACCCCATCAACTCCGAAGCCTGCTCGCGTGCGTGCTGGCACGAGATACCAGGCTCGATGCAAAACAGCGGCGCGGTCATGCCCTCGCCCTGGTAGAACTTCGTCCTGCCCACCGTCCTCGGCTCGATGTCCTTCGTGGTCATTGTTCGATCTCCCTGAAATGATCAGCGCCGCCCCGCAGGCACACCGCTGCCCGACAACGCAAAACCCCTTTGGGAGCGGATTCACTCGCGAATGGGCCGGCGCAGATAGCACATGGTTAAAGGCTTAAATGCAGTGTCTTAGGGTTGGACACGCAAGCCCATTACCTGAATCGAAAGTGGGAGTAGCGGGATTGAATGGTGAGCCACGATCCGAATGCATTGGATTTGCGTTGAGGCTGGGGATCGTGCTTTGAGAAAGGGGATAGCGAGATGGATCGAAGATCGTTTTTCAGCATGGCAACTCCTGTTTCCCGATAGTGCTGCACACGACCTGCTGTCAAACAGGTGGGTGGCAGCTGCGTATGGGTTGACAGACCGGTGGAATACAGGAAGACCGGCGCACGCGAACGTGCCCCACACACAGCCGCCATTGAAGGCCAAGCTATGCCCCTGCGTTCCGTTGCGGCCTGTCAAAGCCGCGTCGTTGAAGTGCAACGGCTCGCCGAGACTAGAGCCCTGCCAGAGCACCCGCAACGGAAAAAAGGTGGCGGGAGTGTGTTTGGGAAATGGACTACGAGGAAGAGGGGGAATCTGATTTTTTCTACGGTTTCGGAGCATTTGGAAGAGGCCGTGCAGACTGGTGAGCTAGTAGGTTTCCTAATGCACGCCCTCGATCCGGATGAGAACAGCCGGTGGATCTACCGCCTGATGATTGATCGCAACCACCAAGGCCTTGGTTACGGGCGTGCGGCCCTGCGAGCGCTCATGGCTCATCTCCACTCCTTGCCTGGGGGACCAAGCGTCGCCCTTGGTGTTGACCCCGAAAACGTCGGCGCGCGACGTCTCTATGCATCCGAAGGCTTCGTCGAGACCGGTGAAGTCATTGATGGTGAGTTGATCATGCGACGGATGTCTACGTGATCCTAGACAGGGGCGCCGTGGCGCCCCTGCAACTTCGAAGAGCCACGGCCACTATGGGTCGATAACAGTCCCTCGCGACTCACTGACCTATCAGGGCAGCGAAATCCCGTACTCTGCGAGCTTGGCCTTGTGCTCATTTTTCACGTAACTCTTGTTGACCATCTGCGAGAACTTCATGAAGTCGGCTTTGGCATCATCTTGACTCTCCAAATGGTCGTACGCTATTCCACGCGCATAATAGGCCCATGCGTAGTCTGGCTGGCGCTGAAGGCCCGTGCTGAAGGCTTCGGCGGCCTCCCGGTATTGCCCAAGATCTGTCAGCGCGAGGCCCAAATGATAATAGGTCGGCATGTGAAAGCCGGTGCCTTTGCCTGCCTCTCCGATTCCGTTATCAAGGTTGTACTGGACGAGTTCGAGCGCCTTTTTCGGATTGCCAGCGTCACGATACATGGCGCTCAAATCCAGGTTGTCGCGTGGGCTAGGCTTACCGTCGAGCTGCATGGATTTTTCCTTGGCGACCACGGCTTCGGGGAAGCGCTTGAGGTTGCTATACGCATCCGCCTGCACCGCGTAAACCAAACTTTGCAGCGAAGCGGACAGCGTATTCTTTTGCAGGCATAGATCACCCTCCTGCAACGCCAGAGGGTAGTTTGCGACTTTGTGCGCTTTGAACTGATTAGTGCAGTGGATCAGGTTGGGGTTTTTCGGGTTTTGCATCCCAGCACAACCTGTGAGGATGACGGTGCAGGCGATGATAATGGGCCAGCGAGCATTCACGTTAGGCATCCTTGTCAGTCGAGCAGATGTGCATTGAGATCAGGGCGATAGACCTGCAGGAGCGGCGCGGTCACAGTGCCTTGAAGCGAGCAGAGCACAGTGGTGTGGCCCGCCAGCGGCGGTACCGTGTCGCCAGTGTCGACGATCAGCACGCGGTCTACGAAACCAAACGGCGTGGCGACGCCAGGACCGGTTAGTCCTTCGGTTCGCCATTGGCCGATCGGGTCTCCGACGCGGCGGATTTCAGCGCGAGCAATGGCTTTGCCTTGCCCGACAAAGCGTGCGTTGTCAACGATCAGCGGCTTGAGTTTCGCTGCCACCTCTTTAGGCGAACCATCGGCTACGAAACCCCAGAACAGGAAATTGCCGACGTTCTTTATAGTTTCGGCGTGGTTGTAATAGCCAATAAGAGCCACGCCATTGACCATTAGAGGCGTTTCGAAGTGTTGGTAAGTGCCCCCTTCCTGTAACGGATTCAAAATGGTCGGAGCCTTGACCGAGCCGTAATCACTCAGACGCAAGGTTCCTGCTGGCAGACGCGCATCGCGCAGCCGCTCGAAGAAATGCGCATCGCAACGAGAGAATTCAGTAAACAGTTGATCGGGCGTGGTGACGGCCTGTACGGGAGTAGCGCAGGCTGCGCCGGAGGCGAGCAAAGCAACGCCGGCGAAAAGAGAGCGGAACATTCAAATCATCCGTGAAATGGGATAAACAACTGTCGGCTGGTGAGCCGGAAACTTTAGCAGTGCAGGCCTGCGGAGAGATTCAGCTTTTCTTTTTGGCTGAAAACGGGTGTGGATCGAGCGTCCACTTCTGGCGGGAATGAATAGTCCTATCTCGAATGGCTGCAATGGGTTGATAGCGGTCATCCACGACCGGCAGCTATCGACCCAGAGCAGCCCTTGGAAGTGGGCAATACACGGCGTTAGTTTCCCAGCGAATAATGCCGGTAGATTACTGATCAATCCTCAAACGCAGGCGTAATTGTGGAGGAAAGCCCTAGCCAACATGCCATTGAAGTCCTCCAGCTTGCTGAGCCTCCACGCTTCCCCGATGCTGATGAATTCACGATTAAGATACCCTGCAAAATCAGTGTTTATCAGGGAGCGGTCCATTGCCAACACGCCCCACTCTTCGAAAGCACTTTCATAGGCAAGCCATTCATAGGTCGGGCTGAATACTAAGTGCGGCATTTCCAGCGGCGTGTCTGATAGGAATGATTGGCGCTGAAGCTCAAGCACACTCTCCTCTGTATTTCGGCCATCGAAGAACCTGCCCACGCAATCGCGGGTGCCCCATGAAAACAGCACTCCCATCCCGCTTGAGAATTGCCGATGGCTTTCGATCAACAGACTTTCAAGCAGGTCCAAGTCAGAAAGAAGTGACCGCTCAAAGAACCAATAACAAAGGTTCTGATCAAGGAAAATATGCGCCGGAAGGTCACTTGTAATGTCGATTTTCCGTGCCAGCTTTCGTACAAAGCTCTGGCACTCCTCTGGGGCGATGGTGTATAGCATCGGCTTTTCCTGAATACGGCATTCGATTGTAAACCTTGAGACGCGCTTGCCGGCGATAGGCTGCTACAAAGCAGCAAGATTTAGCGTCCGCTTTGGGACGAAATCTCCAATCACGAGTGGCCGCTCTCGACCCATAGCGGCCGTTCGCGCAAAGCAGCAAACGGCCAGAAGCGGACAATCGCTGGAAGCTGCAGGCTTGCCTGATTCACGCCCGATGTGTGTAATCGTGATCGTTTTTACGCAAGAGCACAGCATGCATCGCAGCACACTGACCTTTCAGAACACTGTTCGCCCCGGAACCTCGTCAAACGGCTGTACCACCGTTGAGCGCTGCTTTTCCGATTTTCGAATCGACGGGCGTTCCTTACTGGAAATTTTGGCGACCGCTGGTGGGGGGCACTCTGACTTCATGAGCGGTTTCGTATCGGGTTTTTCAGAACAGAATCTCCGGTTCGCCAATAGCCTGCTCCGATGCGAGCAGCCTGAAGTGGAACCTTATCGAGTGCTCATTTACATCTGCCCAGAGTGCGGCGACATCGGGTGCGGAGCCTACTCAGTGCAGATTCGCAGGCTGAGTACCGAGATTATTTGGGAGGCATTTGCGTACGAAAATGGATATGAAGAGCCTCGCGTGATCCCTGATCTTGGCCCATTTAGCTTCAGCTCAGCCCCGTATGCACGCGCTGTCAAAGCTGCGTCTGAGATGTGAATTGGCGGATGGATGAGACCGCCTCTTTTTGTCGCGTCCGCTTTGGGCGAACACATCACGTTCGTCGATGCGTCGTACGAGGAGCGTAACCCAAGAGCAGGCAGTCGAACTTAGATCTCCAAGTGCCTGCACAAAGACTTGGTTTTGGGCACCGTCGACCAGGCAAGAACGGAACCCAGATCACCTTGATCGAAGGAATATTTGTGATGAGCCACCTTGGCAACGACTTGAGGGCCGATTTCGTTGAAGCACTTAAGGAGATCTCGACGCTGATGTCCATGGCATACGAACAGCTTGGCCCAGTACCGCAAGACCATGCATTAGCTCAAGCAGGCTTGGAGAACGGGGGTGAAATCGTTCTTGACTATGTCAATCACCACGAGGCTGGGTTAGCGTTCGAGCATCTGCTTTACATGATTGACGAACCACCGCTTGTTGTTTCTGAAAAGTGCATGGCCATTCTAGACCGAATCGCAAAGTCCTTGGAGATGCCATCCACGAGATGACTTAGGTTCACCTACCTGAACGTCAGCTTTGGGTCGATAACGGTCAGTCGTGACCGGCTGCTTTCGACCCATACCTGCCAGTCGCTTTCAGCAACTGCCGTCCCAAACCGCTTGATGGCGACACCACGCAATCGCCCTATTTTTCTGTTCTGCCCATCCCTCTCCTGGCAGTCCTTGTAGACCCGCGTCCTTTGTTGAGAAGATTTTCCGGTGATCCAGACTTGTGAATTTGATAATGATGGACTTTTCTGTCGAGTTTCCCGAATTCTTGCTCCCGCGTTGCACACTGCGCCGGATACATTGCGGCGATGTAGCGGCGATTTTTGCCGGACTTTCCCACCCGCAGGTTATTGCTCACTATGGTGTGTCTTTCGATAGCATCGAGGCGACCCACGAGCAAATGCATTGGTACGACGCGCTGCTGGAGGAGGATCGAGGCATCTGGTGGGGTATCGCCTTACCGGGTCAAGACGAACTGATAGGTGCTTGTGGCTTCAATGATTGGTCTAAAGCCGATCGCAGCGTGGATATCGGCTATTGGCTGATGCCTGAAAACTGGGGCCAGGGGCTGATGCAGGATTGCCTGCTCGCCATCCTCCGCTTCGCCTTCGATACCCTCGGCGTGCACCGCATCCATGCAGATGTCGAGCCTGAAAACTCCGCCAGTACTCGCTTGCTGGAGCGCCTCGGCTTTGTGCTGGAGGGAACGTTGCGAGATGTGGAGTACAAGGGCGGGCGCTTCCTCAGCCTGCACCAGTTCAGTCTGCTGGCTACCGACCCGGCGGCGCTAGCGATGCTGATGGACGACACCCCAACGCTGCGTCCGGCACGTGAGGCGGATGCGCAGGCTCTGAGCGCCTTGGCCCGGCGCAGCAAGGCTCATTGGGGTTATCCCGAAGCCTGGATGGATGCGTGGGAGGGCGCGCTGACCATCCACTCTACGCAACTGAACGGCCATTATGCGGTGCTGACCGCAGCGGATGGTGCATTGTTGGGCTTCTATGGGCTGGAGCACGGCGAGGATGGCTGGCAACTGGAGCATTGCTGGGTTGATCCCTCGGCCATGGGAAGAGGGCACGGACGGCGCCTGGTAGACCACGCCCTGGCTGTAGCACGCGGGTTGGGCGTAACCATTCTTGCGGTTGAGTCGGATCCTTCCGCCAGGGCCTTTTACGAGCGGCTCGGGGCCCGGCATGTGGGCGATGTATCGCGCCCGATCGATGGCGAGGCCCGAAGTCTTCCGATCCTTGAGTGGCGGCTCGGTGATTGACCTTCTTTGTTGGTGAACGAATAGAGCCGAGGCTGCTCAAGGCTTTGCACCGTTTCGCGCAGGGAACGGTATGCCGATCGGTGGGCTGGCCGGTACAAGGTGCCGATGAGCCTACAAGCACGACCGGGGCGTCAATGCCGCCCCGGTTCGGTCCCTCTCGATTACTTCAGGTGTTGCTTGATCGCCTGGGCAGCCTGGTCCAATGCACTGCGGGTTCCAGGCACCTGGCTGAGTACGTTGAGCAGGCCGAAGTCGTGGATCATGCCGTTGTAACGCACGGCGGTCACCGGTACACCGGCAGCCTCCAGCTTGCGGGCATAGGCTTCGCCTTCGTCGCGCAGCACGTCCATCTCGGCGGTCTGCACCAATGCTGGCGGTAAGCCTTTCAACTGATCCAGGCTGGCGCGCAGTGGCGATGCATGGATGTCGTTACGCTGCCTCGGATCGGTGGTATAGCTGTCCCAGAACCACTGCATCATATTGCGGGTCAGGAAGTGACCTTCAGCGAACTGGTTATACGAGCCGTTGTTGAAGTTGGCGTCAGTCACCGGCCACAACAAGGCTTGGAACCGCAGCTTGGGCGTGCCGGCCTCCTTGGCTTTGATCGCGACCACCGCCGCCATGTTGCCACCGACACTGTTGCCTACCACCGCCAGGCGGCTGCCATCGACACCAATATGTTTGCCATTCTCGGCAACCCAGCGGGTGGCGGCGTAAGCCTGGTTAATGGCCGTGGGGAATTGGGCTTCCGGCGACGGGGTGTAGTCGACATAGACCGCTGCTGCACCGGAGCCGACCACCAGGTCGCGGATCAGGCGCTCGTGCGTCGGGTAGTCACCCAACACCCAGCCACCTCCGTGGAAGAACATGAACACAGGCAGTTCGCCTTTCGCGCCTTGTGGCCGTATCACGCGGATCTCCAGCGCCTGGCTGTCGACCTGAATGCTGCGGCGCTCGATTTGGACACCGGAGACATCCACTTTCACGCTGGCCTGGGCGCCAGTGAGCACGCCGCGGGCATCTTTCGGGGACAGGGTTTCCAACGGTTTACCGCCACCCGCGGCTAGGGCCTGCAGGAAGCCTTGAGTGGTGGTTTCAACACCGGGGCTACCAGCGGCGAAGGCGCTATTGACGGCGAGGGCGAGCAGGCCGGCGGTGAGGGTGCGGGACATTTTCATGGTCAAGCTCCTGGGACGCTGGAGTCATTAGTTCTGGTTGGCGGAGGTGGTGGGGCGCAGGTAACTGATTTTCTGCAGCTTGCCGTGGCTGTCGCGGTAGGTGAGGGTGGCGGTGCTGGCGTAGCTGGCGGTGTTGGCCGGCGCGTCTACAGCGATCACTCGAGCGATGTCCAAGTTCATGCCGTAGTGGTAGGGGGTGGCGCTCTGGGCAAAGGCGCCGACGCTGGTGCCAAAGGTCAGGGTGGCGATGGCGAGTGCTTTGCTAAAAGTCATGATGATTCTCCGTGAGCGTGGATATTGGGATCAGCGACTGCTTGCTGCGTGGGTTTATTTTGTGTCTGAATAGTTGGCGCGCAAAATATATTTGCGCTATTGTTCTCATTGAACAATCGCATCACCCAACCCACGGTGTGAAAGCGTCCCGCAGTCAGGCAGAAATGACCGCCGGATGGCGTTGGTGGTCAGTACCGAGGGCCGCCTGTCAGCCACGCAGAGCGCGCGCTAGCGAGCATGCAGCAGAAGGGAAGGAGAGCGGCGTATCAGCGCCATGCTTCAAAAGCATTTAAAGGCGTGGCTTACCCTCTGGGAACCCATCGGGCGCCACGCCAATTACAGAGTGAGAGAACATAGAGAAAATAGGGTGAACTTCCGTGTACACGGGAAACGTTTACAAGCCCAGATCGGACAAGCTTGGGTGATCGTCTGGACGACGGCCCTGAGGCCAATGGAACTTGCGCTCGGATTCCTTAATGGGCATGTCATTGATGCAGGCATAGCGGTTGATCATCAGACCGTCATCACCGAACTCCCAGTTTTCGTTACCGTACGAGCGGAACCAGTTACCAGAATCGTCGTGCCATTCATAAGCATAGCGAACGGCCAGGCGGTTCTCGGTGAATGCCCACAGCTCCTTGATCAAACGGTACTCATGTTCTTTGGCCCATTTACGAGTCAGGAAATTCTTTGCTTGCTCACGGTTAAATGCAAATTCAGCGCGGTTACGCCATTGGGTATCAAGGGAGTAAGCCAGAGAGACTTTTTCTGGGTCGCGGCTATTCCAACCATCTTCGGCCAGACGTACTTTGAGAATGGCGGTTTCACGTGTGAATGGCGGTACGGGCGGGCGTACTTCGTTATGAGCGGACATTTTAATTCCTCGCTTACTGGGCTGGTATCGCCCGCCTACTGGCGATTAACGATTCAGCAGTTGCTGTGCAATGGCTTTTGCATCAACTGCTGATCGGCTGTCACCAAGTAAATGGGCAACGGTGATGGCGCCGTCGATCAGAATCAGAAATTGGCGCGCACGCGCCTCTGGATCATCGAAGCCATATTCTTTACAGAGAGAGAGCGCAAACGCTTTTACGTTTTCTTTGTGCTCTTTATCCACACGTCGTACTGGATCTTCTGGGTCGCCTGTTTCACCGGCGGTATTAATGAATGCGCATCCTCTGAAATTTTCAGAGGCGAACCAGTCGCAAAGCACATCAAACATGCGTAGCAGCTTGTCTGCTGCTGAATCGGCTTTATTTACTTCCGACTCAAACCATCGCATCCAGTTTCTGTCGCGGCGCTTTAAAATTTCTATTACGAGCGCTTCCTTAGTGCCGAAATAGCGGTAGATACTCTTGCGAGCGACACCAGATGTCTTTACTAAAAGATCCATTCCGGTTGCAGCAATTCCGCCGCGATAGATCAAGTCTTCCCCGATCTTCAATAGCCGCTCTTTAGTGTCGTTACTATTTTCGCTGTTCATGTCGGCAATGGTAGAACGATCGTTCTCCATGGTCAATACCCTCGCTACAGCAGTTTCAAAGAAAAATAAAATATGCTTGATTTACAAGCGCTTATACAACGTTAACTGGCTCGATAGGATATAGAGATGCCGTTCAGGACGGTGCGCCTGACGGATGCTGGTGAGGTTTACGTACGTTTTGCGCGTGGGGCTCTTTCAAAAGCCAGGTGCAGGCGAGACCTCTCCTGCACTTAGCCATTAAAACGCGCGTAACAGGTCCGTCCTGGCCCCTAAACCTCCAAAAACGCCGCCTCCAGCAACTGCTTCGTATACGCATGCTGCGGCGCATGAAAAATCGTCTGCGCATCCCCCTGTTCAACCACATGCCCATGTTTGATCACCATCAACTGATGACTCAACGCCTTCACCACCGCCAGGTCATGACTGATGAACAGGTACGTCAGGTTGTACTTGTGCTGCAGATTCCTCAGCAACTCCACCACCTGCCGCTGTACCGTGCGGTCCAGCGCGGAGGTGGGTTCATCCAGCAGAATCAACGCAGGCTTCAACACCAGCGCGCGGGCGATGGCGATGCGTTGGCGTTGGCCGCCGGAGAATTCGTGTGGGTAGCGGTGTCGGGTGCGGGGGTCCAGGCCGACTTCCTCCAGCGCGGCAATGATCGCCGCTTCCTGTTCTGCAGGGGAGCCGATGCGGTGAATGCGCAGGCCTTCGCCGACGATGTCGGCCACGCACATGCGGGGGCTGAGGCTGCCGAAGGGGTCTTGGAACACGACCTGCATTTCCCGTCGCAGGGGGCGCACGTCTTTCTGGCTGAGGCCTTCGAGGTTCTGGCCGTGGAAGCGGATGCCGCCGCGGCTGGCGATCAACCTCAAGATGGCCAGGCCTAGGGTGGATTTGCCGGAGCCGCTTTCACCCACGATGCCGAGGGTCTGGCCCTGAGGCAGGCTGAAGTCGATGCCGTCCACGGCTTTGACGTGGTCGACGGTGCGGCGCAGCAGGCCTTTCTTGATGGGAAACCACACGCGTAGGTCTTCGACTTCCAGCAAGGGGGCGCCCACGGGGTTGTGGGCGGGGGCGCCGCTGGGTTCGGCGTTGATCAGCATTTGGGTGTAGGGGTGCTGCGGGGCTTTGAATAGGGTGGTGCAGTCGGCCTGTTCGACGATCTTGCCACACTGCATCACGCACACGCGGTGGGCGATGCGTCGCACGAGGTTCAGGTCGTGACTGATCAGCAGCAGGGCCATGCCCAGGCGGGCCTGCAGCTCCTTGAGCAGGTCGAGGATCTTCAACTGCACGGTGACGTCGAGCGCGGTGGTGGGCTCGTCGGCGATCAGCAGCTCGGGCTCGTTGGCCAGGGCCATGGCGATCATCACGCGTTGGCGCTGGCCGCCGGACAGCTCGTGGGGCAGGGCCTTGAGGCGCTTGTGCGGGTCGGGGATGCCGACCATCTCCAGCAGCTCCAGGGTACGGGCAGTGGCCTGCTTGCCGGTGAGGCCTTTGTGCAGCAGGAGGATTTCGTTGACCTGCTTTTCGATGGTGTGCAGCGGATTCAGCGAGGTCATCGGCTCTTGGAAGATCATCGCGATGCGGTCCCCGCGGATGCGGCGCATGGGCTTTTCACCGAGCTGCAGCAGGTCCTGGTCGTTGTAGCGGATGCTGCCGCTGGGGTGGCGCGCCAGGGGGTAGGGCAACAGGCGCAGGATGGAATGCGCGGTGACGGACTTGCCCGAGCCGCTTTCGCCGACCAGGGCCAGGGTCTCGCCCTTGCGGATGTCGAAACTGATGCCATCGACCACGCGATGCACGTGTTCACCGGTGACGAACTCCACCGAGAGGTCGCGCACTTCGATCAGGTTGTGTTCGCTCATGTCATTTCCTCGGGTCGAAGGCATCGCGGGCGGATTCGCCGATGAACACCAGAAGGCTCAGCATGATCGCCAGCACGGCGAAGGCGCTGATGCCAAGCCACGGTGCCTGCAGGTTGGACTTGCCTTGGGCCACCAGCTCGCCGAGCGAGGGGGCGCCCGGTGGCAGGCCGAAGCCGAGGAAGTCCAGGGCAGTGAGGGTGCCGATGGCACCTGTGAGGATGAACGGCATGAAGGTCATGGTGGAGATCATGGCGTTGGGCAGGATGTGCCGGAACATGATCGGGCCGTCGCGCATCCCCAGGGCACGGGCGGCGCGCACGTATTCCAAGTTGCGCCCGCGTAGGAACTCGGCGCGCACCACGTCCACCAGGCTCATCCACGAGAACAGCAGCATGATGCCCAGCAGCCACCAGAAGTTGGGCTGTACGAAGCTGGCGAGGATGATCAACAGGTACAGCACCGGCAAGCCCGACCAGATCTCCAGGAAACGCTGGCCGGCCAGGTCCACCCAGCCGCCATAGAAACCCTGCAGGGCGCCGGCGATGACGCCGACGATGGAGCTGAGCACGGTCAGCGTCAGGGCGAACAGCACCGAGACGCGGAAGCCGTAGATGACCCTGGCCATCACGTCGCGGCCCTGATCGTCGGTGCCCAGCCAGTTGTCCGCCGAGGGCGGTGCCGGGGCCGGGACCTTGAGGTCGTAGTTGATGCTCTGGTAGCTGAACGGGATGGGCGCCCACAGCACCCAGCTGTCCTTGGCCGCGAGCAGTTCGCGAATGTAGGGGCTCTTGTAGTTCGCTTCCAGGGGGAATTCGCCGCCGAAGGTGGTCTCCGGGTAACGCTTGAAGGCGGGGAAGTACCACTGGCCTTCGTAGCGTACGGCGATGGGTTTGTCGTTGGCGATCAGTTCGGCGCCCAGGCTCAGGCCGAACAGCACGATGAAGATCCACAGTGACCACCAGCCGCGGCGGTTGGCCTTGAAGCGCTCGAAGCGCCGGCGATTGAGAGGGGAGAGTGCCATGTCAATGCTCCCGGCTGGCGAAGTCGATGCGGGGGTCGACCAGGGTGTAGGTCAGGTCGCCGATCAGTTTCACCACCAGCCCCAGCAGGGTGAAGATGAACAGGGTGCCGAAGACCACCGGGTAGTCGCGGTTGATCGCTGCCTCGAAGCTCATCAGGCCCAGGCCGTCGAGGGAGAAGATCACCTCGATGAGCAGAGAACCTGTGAAGAAGATGCCGATGAACGCCGAGGGGAAGCCGGCGATCACCAGCAGCATGGCGTTGCGGAATACATGACCGTACAGCACCCGCGAGCGGCTCAGGCCCTTGGCCTTGGCGGTGACCACGTATTGCTTGTTGATCTCGTCGAGGAAGCTGTTCTTGGTCAGCAGGGTCATGGTGGCGAAGTTGCCGATGACCAGCGCGGTGATCGGTAGCACCAGGTGCCAGAAGTAATCGAGGATCTTGCCGCTGGTGGAGAGCTCGTCGAAGTTGTTGGAGGTCAGTCCGCGCAGGGGGAACCAGTCGAAGTAGCTGCCGCCGGCGAACAGCACGATCAGCAGGATGGCGAACAGGAAGGCGGGGATGGCGTAGCCGACGATGATTGCCGAACTGGTCCAGACATCGAAGTGGCTGCCATGGCGCACGGCCTTGGCGATCCCGAGCGGGATCGACACCAGGTACATGATCAGCGTGCTCCACAGCCCCAAGGAGATAGACACGGGCATCTTCTCGGCGATCAGATCGATGACCTTGGCATCGCGGAAGAAGCTCTCGCCGAAGTCCAGGCGGGCGTAGTTCTTGATCATGATCCACAGGCGTTCGGGCGCCGACTTGTCGAAACCGTACATGCGCTCGATTTCGGCGATCAGGGCCGGGTCCAGGCCTTGGGCGCCACGGTAGTTGGAGCCGGCCACCGAGACTTCAGCGCCGCCGCCGGCGATGCGGCTGGTGGCGCCTTCGAAGCCTTCGAGCTTGGCGATCATCTGTTCCACCGGGCCGCCGGGAGCGGCCTGGACGATGATGAAGTTGATGATCAGGATGCCGAACAGGGTCGGGATAATCAGCAGCAGGCGACGCAGGATGTAGGCCAGCATGTCAGTTCGCCTCTTGCGCGGCTGCCGCTTCTTCGGCCTGGGCCTCGGCCGGCTTCGCACCGGGCTTGATCCACCAGGTGTTGATGCCGATGTCGTACTTGGGCGACACCTCAGGATGGCCGATGTGGTTCCAGTAGGCCACGCGCCAGGTCTTGATGTGCCAGTTGGGGATTACGTAGTAGCCCCACAGCAGCACGCGGTCCAGCGCGCGGGTGTGGGCGATCAGGCTCTGGCGCGAGTCTGCGTTGATCAACTGCTCGACCAGTTGGTCGATGGCCGGGTCGCGCAGGCCGATGAAGTTGCGGCTGCCTGGGTTGTCGGCGGCGGCGCTGGTCCAGAACTCACGCTGCTCGTTACCCGGCGAGCTCGATTGCGGGTAACCGCCGACGATCATGTCGAAGTCGCGCGAGCGCAGGCGGTTGATGTATTGGGAAACGTCGACGCGGCGGATGTTCAGCTCGATTCCAAGGTCGGCGAGGTTGCGCTTGAACGGCAGCAGGATGCGCTCGAACTCGCTCTGGGCTAGCAGAAACTCGAGGGACACCGGTTTGCCCTGGGCATCGACCATCTTGTCGTCGACGATCTTCCAGCCAGCTTCCTGCAGCAGTTTGTAGGCCTTGCGTTGTTGGTCGCGGATCATGCCGCTGCCATCGCTGACCGGGTTGCGGAAGGCTTGGGTGAAGACTTGCTCGGGGATCTTGCCGCGCAGGGGCTCGAGGATCTTCAGTTCATCCGGCCCTGGCAGGCCGCTGGCGGCCATCTCGGAGTTCTCGAAATAGCTGCCGGTGCGAGTGTAGGCGCCGTTGAACAACTGCTTGTTGGTCCATTCGTAGTCCAGCAGCAGACTCAGCGCCTCGCGCACCCGCACGTCCTGGAACACTGGGCGGCGCAAGTTGAAGATGAAACCCTGCATGCCGGTGGGGTTGCCGTTGGCCAATTGCTCGCGGATCAGCCGGCCTTCGCGCACCGCCGGGATGTCGTAGGCGGTGGCCCAGTTCTTCGCACTGGTCTCCAGCCAATAGTCGAACTGCCCGGCCTTGAGCGCTTCCAGTGCGACGGTGTTATCGCGATACGCGTCGTAGGTCATGACATCGAAGTTGTAGAAGCCGCGGTTGATCGGCAGGTCCTTGGCCCAGTAGTCCTTGACCCGCTCGTAGCGGATCGAGCGCCCAGCCTTGACCTGGGCGACCTTGTACGGGCCGCTGCCCAGCGGAATCTCCAGGTTGCCACGGTCGAAGTCGCGGCCTTCCCACCAGTGCTTGGGCAGCACCGGCAGCTGGCCGAGGATCAGTGGCAGCTCGCGGTTGTTCTTGTGCTTGAACTTGAACAGCACCCGCAGCGGGTCTTCGGCGATCACCTCGGCGACGTCGGCGTAGTAGCCGCGGTACAGCGGTGCGCCTTTGCTCATCAGCGCGTTGAAAGTGAACACCACGTCGTCAGCGCGCATCGGGTGGCCGTCGTGGAAGCGTGCCTCGGGGCGCAGGTAGAAGCGTACCCAGCCGTTGTCGGGGGCTTTTTCGATCTTCTCGGCCACCAGGCCGTACTCGGTGAAGGGCTCATCGAGGCTCTGGCGCATCAGGGTGTCGTAGATCAGGCCGATGTCGTCGGCTGGCACGCCCTTGTTGATGAACGGGTTGAGGCTGTCGAAACCGCCGAAGCTGGACTGGCGGAAGGTGCCGCCCTTGGGGGCGTCAGGGTTTACATAGGCGAAATGCTTGAAGTCCGCCGGGTATTTTGGCGGCTCGCCGTAGAGGGTCAGGGCGTGTTGCGGCGCGGCCATCGCCGGTAGGCTCAGGCAGGCCAGCAACAGGCTGCCGGCCAGCAGGCGCAAAGGGTGCGTTGGCATCATTGGGCTTTCTCCGAAGTCTTGAGCCACCAGCTGTTCAGGCCCAGGGTATAGGGCGGCGTGGTGACGAAGGCGAACCGGTTGCGGTAGGCCAGGCGGTGATTGTCGAGATACCAGTTGGGAATCATGTAGTACTGCCACGACAGCACCCGGTCCAGGGCGCGGGCCGCAGCGACCTGGTCGGCGCGGGTGCGGGCGGCGAGCAGGGTGTCGAGCAAGTGATCGACCACAGGGTCTTTCACACCAGCGTAGTTCTTGCTGCCCTTGACCGACGCTTGGCTCGAGTGGAAGTACAGCCATTGCTCCAGGCCCGGGCTCAGGGTCTGGTTGAGGGTCATGAGGATCATGTCGAAGTCGAACTGATCCAGGCGCTGCTTGTACTGGGCGCGGTCGACCGTGCGCAGGTGGGCGTCGATGCCCATGCTGGCGAGGTTTTCCACGTAGGGCTGAAGGATGCGTTCGAGGTTCGGGTTGACCAGCAGCAACTCCATGCGGAACTGTTGGCCCTTGGCATTGACCAGACGCTGGCCATCGAGCTTCCAGCCGGCCTGGGCGAACAGCGCCAGGGCCTGGCGCAGGGTCTGGCGGCTGATGCCGCGCCCGTCGGTGTGGCTCACCGTGTAGGGTTCGGTGAACAGCTTGGGCGGCAGTTCGTCACGGAACGGCGCCAGCAGCAGCCACTCCTTGCCCTTGGGCAGACCGCTGGCGGCGAACTCGCTGTTGGGGTAGTAGCTGGTCGAGCGGCGGTAGGCACTGCTGAACAGGGCGCGGTTGGTCCACTCGAAGTCGAGCATCAGGCCCAGGGCCTGGCGCACCCGCGGGTCACTAAAGTTGGCCCGGCGGCTGTTCATGAACAGCCCCTGGGTTTGCGTCGGGATGCGGTGCGGGATCTGCGCCTTGATCACCTGGCCGCGGCGGATGGCCGGGAAGGTGTAACCGTTGGCCCAGTTCTTGGCCTGATGCTCGATGTAGATGTCGAACTCGCCGGCCTTGAAGGCTTCGAAGGCGACCGTGGCGTCGCGGTAGAACTCGTACTCGACACGGTCGAAGTTGTACTTGCCGCGGTTGACGGCGAGGTGCTTGCCCCAGTAGTTCTTCACTCGCTCGAACACCAGACGCCGGCCGGGCTGAACTTCGGTGATACGGTACGGGCCGCTGCCCAGCGGTGGTTCGAACGTGGTGGCCTTGAAGTCGCGGCCTTTCCAGTAGTGCTTGGGCAACACCGGCATCTCGCCCAGGCGCAGGATCAAAAGCGGGTTGCCGGCGCGCTTGAAGACAAAGCGGATGCGCAGCGGGCCGAGGATGTCCACGCGCTGCACTTCCTGCAGGTTGGTGCGGTAGATCGGATGGCCTTCCTTGAGCAGGGTGCGGTAGGAGAACGCGACATCCGCTGAGGTGATGGGGTGGCCGTCGTGGAATCGCGCCTCGGGGCGCAGGTTGAACACGACCCAGCTGCGGTCCTCGCTGTACTCAACGGAGCGGGCGATCAGTCCGTAGCTGGAGGTGGGCTCGTCTCCGGAAGGATCGTACTGACCAGTGCCGACCATCAGCGGCTCATTAAGCTCGTTGACCCCGTAC
This sequence comes from Pseudomonas guariconensis, assembly GCF_900102675.1. GTDB lineage: Bacteria > Pseudomonadota > Gammaproteobacteria > Pseudomonadales > Pseudomonadaceae > Aquipseudomonas > Aquipseudomonas guariconensis. Next base: position 45,582 of record NZ_FMYX01000010.1, on the reverse strand, counting down.
TGCAGGAAATTCGGCGTGGTGACCGGGCTCGAGCCTTTGAAGGTGTAAGGGTTGAGCGTATCGAAGGTGCCGAACGCCATTGCCCGCAAACTGCCGCCCTTGGGTGCTTGCGGGTTGACCCAGTCGAAATGGGTGAACGTGGCTGGATACTTGAGGGTGCCGAACTGCGCATAACCGTGGCTTTCGCTCACCGTTGCGGCAGCGGGAAGGCTCATGGCGAGGCTGAGTGAAAGCAACAGGAGGGGACGTATCAAGTCGGTGATCCGATCCAGGCAGCGTGGGGCGTTGGTCGGGCTACAGTAACAGCTTGTCTGGGATGGAAAAAGGGTGTCTGGCGCGGGGCTGGGCGCGGGGGAGTGTGACTGGATTTGTCCTCGGGGGCTGCTTTGTCACCCATCGCAGCGGCCCCAAGGCAATCGGATCAGTGCGACAGGTAGACGGTCAGCGTCTGGCCAGGCTTGAGGGCATGGCCGCTACGTGGATTCCAGCGTTTGAGATGCTTCATCTCGACGTTGAAGCGTTTGGCCACCGCATAGAGGGAGTCGCCCTTGCGGACTTTGTATTGAGTGGAGCGCTGTTTGGAGGCCGCGACACGGTTGGCGGCTCCGCTCGATGGGTTGCCACCGCGCAAGGCGAGCACCTGGCCGGCCTTGAGGTGGTTGCCCGAGAGGCGGTTCCAACGCTTCAGGTCGCTCACCGACACGCGGTTGGCCTTGGCGATGGCGCCCAGGTTGTCGCCACGCTTGACCCGGTAGCTGCGGGTCGCCGCAGGTGCCTTGGTCTCGGCCAGGGCAGCCTGGAACACGGCCTTGTTCGGTTGCAGGCTGACCAGTTCCTCAGGCTTGAGGTTGGACAGGCTGTCGGTCAGCAATTGGGCCTTGGCGGTGGGCACCAGCAGCTGCTTGGGACCGTCCACGGTCATGCGTTTCTTGAAGGCCGGATTGAGCTGAATGAGCTCGTCCTCGTCGATATCGGCGAACGCCGCAACACGCGACAGGTCCAGGCGATCGTTGATGGCCACGGCTTCGAAGTAAGGTTCGTTGGCGATGGGGCTGAGGCTGACGCCGTAGGCTTGCGGAGTCATGACCACTTGCGACAGGGCCAGCAATTTGGGCACGTAGTCGCGGGTTTCCTGGGGCAGCGGCAGGTTCCAGTAGTCGGTGGGCAGGCCCAGGCGCTCGTTGCGCTCGATAGCCCGGCTCACGGTACCTTCACCGGCGTTGTAGGCCGCCAGGGCCAGCAGCCAGTCGCCGTTGAACATGTCGTGCAGGCGGCCCAGATAATCGAGCGCAGCGTTGGTCGACGCGGTGATGTCGCGGCGGCCATCGTAGAAATTGGTTTGACGCAGATTGAAGTGGCGACCGGTCGAGGGGATGAACTGCCACAGGCCGACCGCATGGGCGCGGGAGTAGGCCATCGGGTTGTAGGCGCTTTCGATCGCTGGCAGCAGAGCCAGCTCCAGCGGCATGTCGCGCTCTTCGAGGCGCTCGACAATGTAGTGCAGATAGAGGCTGCCACGCTCGCCAGCGTTTTCCAGGAACGACGGGTTGCTGGCGAACCACAGGCGTTGCTGCTCGATGCGTGGGTTGACGTCGATGTTGTCTTGCAAGGCGAAGCCCTGGCGCATGCGCTCCCAGACATCCTGGGGGGCTTGCTCGGCTTTCTTGACCATCAGCGGGGCAGGCTTGTGCTTGACGCGCGCCTGGTAGCTTGCGCGAACGCTGTCGGATTCGTCGAGCTGACGGGTGCTCTGGCAGCCCACCAAGGTGGCGGCCAGAGCCAGCGCGCTGATTTGGGCCAGACGCGTCAGGGCGACGGAATGAGAGGTTCTGCGGCTACGGGAAGACATCGGCTGGGACAGGTTTCCGGGCGAAAAATTTCGGCGATTCTAGAAACCGGTCCCCCCCGGGTCAACCGTTGACAACGGGTTGCGATATATCTTGGGGTTATCAGAAGGTGTCTTTCCAAGACCTCAAGGCAGCAAAAACAGAGGCTTGGCTTGTATTGGAATGTCCCTTCCATTCGTCTGCTTTTTGTTTAACTGATGTTTCAGCCGTGCGAAGAAAGGGGTTGGTGAGCCGTTCCAGACCGATGGTCGAGGGCAAGCTGATGCGATCTTCATCGCGCAACCGGGTAACGTCGGCAAATCGTTGGGCAACGTGCAGGTTTTCCGGCTCCACGGCCTTGGCGAAACGCAGGTTGCTCAAGGTGTATTCGTGGGTGCAGTACACTCGGGTCTCGGTGGGCAGTGCGGCCAGCCGCGACAGGGACTGGTGCATCTGTTCGGGCGTGCCTTCGAACAGGCGACCGCATCCGGCGGCGAACAGGGTGTCTCCGCAGAACAGCAGCGGCGCGCTGTAGTAAGCGATATGGCCCAGGGTGTGGCCGGGCACGGCAATGATGTCGAAGTCCAGGCCCAACACCTTTACTTGGTCGCCGTCGTCCAGCGCCAGGTCGCGGGCTGGAATGCGTTCCTGGGCCGGGCCGCAGACGCGTGCGCCGGTGGCGTGCTTAAGGGCTTCAACGCCGCCGACGTGGTCGTGGTGGTGGTGGGTGATCAGGATGTCTTCCAGCACCCAGCCGGGGTTGGCCGCAAGCCAGGCCTGCACCGGGGCGGCATCGCCGGGGTCGACCACCGCGCAGCGGCGTTTGGCAGTATCCTGTAACAGCCAGATGTAATTGTCGGAGAAAGCGGGAAGAGCATCGATCTGTATCATGTGCGTACCGAATCGCCTGGCGTGAACATGAAGGCATCTTAGCCGCGATGGCGCGGACGGAGAACCTTCGAGGGAGAACGCAATGACCGACAAAGCCTTTGCCCAGGCCGATCCTGACTGGATCGCGCTGATGAGCCTGGCCCGTGAGTGGTTCAACGGGCCGCTCGGGCAGTTGATGTTGCGCGAGGAGGAAAAACTCCTCGAGGATGAACTCGGCCGCTTCTTCGGCGGCTTCTTGGTGCATTACGGCCCCTGTGCCGAGCCTCCGCCCAATGCGCCTCAAGTGCAGCGCAACGTGCGCCTGGGCGCCCCCTTGCCGGGAGTGGAAATCGTCTGCGAAGAACAGGCCTGGCCGCTTTCCGAGCATGCCGCCGACGTGGTGGTGCTGCAGCATGGCCTGGATTTCAGCCTCTCGCCCCATGGCTTGTTGCGTGAAGCCGCCAGCGCCGTGCGCCCGGGCGGGCATCTGCTGATCGTCGGGATCAACCCCTGGAGCAGTTGGGGCGTGCGCCATTTCTTCAGTCACGGGGCGTTGCGCAAGGCTCGTTGCATCTCGCCGTCGCGTCTTGGCGACTGGCTCAACCTGCTGGGCTTCGCGCTGGAGAAACGCCGCTTCGGGTGCTATCGTCCGCCGCTTGCTTCGCCGGCCTGGCACCAGCGCCTGGCTGGTTGGGAGCGCATGGCCGGCGGTTGGCAGACTGCTGGCGGCGGGGTTTACCTGGTGGTAGCGCGCAAGATGGTGGTGGGCCTGCGGCCGCTGCGCCTGGAGCGCCGCGAACCCATGGGCAAACTGCTGCCGTTGCCGCTGGCCAAGGTCAATCGTCGCCACAGTGAGCCCTGAGGGGCCTGCGGTCGATATCACAGAGCGAAAAGGCGGTACATGAGCGAGAGCGTCGAGATCTACACCGATGGTGCCTGCAAGGGCAACCCGGGCCCGGGTGGCTGGGGTGTGCTGATGATTTACAAAGGCGTCGAGAAGGAGCTGTGGGGCGGCGAGCGCGAAACCACCAACAACCGCATGGAACTGATGGCTGCGATCCAGGGGCTGATGGCACTCAAGCGTGAATGCGAGGTGGTGCTCACCACCGATTCGCAATACGTCATGAAAGGCATCAACGAGTGGATGGCCAACTGGAAGAAGCGCGGTTGGAAAACGGCGGCCAAGGAACCGGTGAAAAACGCCGACCTCTGGCAGCAGCTCGACGAGCAGGTCAACCGTCACAAGGTTACCTGGAAGTGGGTGCGTGGACACATCGGCCACCCTGGCAACGAGCGTGCCGACCAACTGGCCAACCGCGGTGTCGACGAAGTGCGTGCCAAGCGCTGAGTCCTTGAGTCAAAGGTGCACTGCAGCGGGTATGGCCGCTGCCACAAAGCCTGGGTTGGTCAGGTGGTAGCGGGTTCACCCGACGTAGCGCCCCACCCTGTCGTTTGGGGTACAATCCCGGCTTTGTCCTGATGCAAGTTGGAGCCACCCGCGTGGAGCAGCAAGTCAACCGGTACGTCGTCCTCGATACCGAAACCACCGGCATGCCGGTCACCGAAGGCCACCGGATCATCGAGATCGGCTGCGTCGAGGTCATCGGCCGGCGCCTGACCGGGCGCAACTTCCACGTCTATCTGCAACCGGACCGCGAGAGTGACGAAGGCGCGATCGGGGTGCACGGCATCACCGATGCCTTCCTGATCGGCAAACCGCGATTCGCCGATGTCGCCGAAGAGTTCTTCGAGTACATCAAAGGCGCGCACCTGGTCATCCACAACGCGGCGTTCGACGTTGGCTTCATCAACAACGAGTTCGCCCTGCTGGGCCAGCACGACCGCGCCGACGTTTCCCAATACTGCACCGTCATCGACACCCTGATGCTGGCGCGGGCGCGGCACCCGGGCCAGCGCAACAGCCTCGATGCGTTGTGCAAACGCTATGGCATCGACAACTCCGGTCGTGAGCTGCACGGCGCACTGCTCGACTCCGAACTGCTGGCCGACGTCTACCTGGCGATGACCGGTGGCCAGACCAGCCTGTCGCTGGCGGCCCATGGGGCAGACGGCGACGAGTCCGGCGAAGGCGGTACCGGCAGCGAGATCCGCCGCATTGTCGGGCGCCAGCCGGGGCGGGTCATCCTGGCCAGTGCCGAGGAGCTCGAAGCACATGCCGAGCGCTTGGCAGCGATCGCCAAATCGGCGGGGGCGCCGTCGATGTGGCAGGCGCTCACGGAGCCTGCCGCCAGCTGATTGGCTATACCGGGGCCGCTCTGCGGCCCTTTCCCAGGCGACGCCAGCGCCCGCAGAAAGATGCGCAGCCTGATCGGCCAGCTTCTACCCTGAAAGGACGGACCTGTCCTGCGAAGGGAGTAGTTGCCGATGTACAAGGACCTCAAGTTCCCCATCCTCATCGTCCACCGCGCGATCAAGGCCGACAGCGTCGCCGGTGAGCGCGTGCGCGGCATTGCCGAGGAGCTCGCCCAGGACGGTTTCGCCATCCTGGCCGCCGCCGACCAGGCTGAAGCCAGGCTGGTAGCGGCGACCCATCACGGCCTGGCCTGCATGTTGATCGCCGCCGAAGGCGTCGGAGAAGACGCTCATCTGTTGCAAAGCATGGCTGAGCTGATTCGCCTGGCGCGACAACGTGCGCCAGACCTGCCGATCTTCGCCCTCGGTGAACAGGTCACCCTCGAATATGCCCCGGCTGAAGCCATGAGCGAGCTCAACCAGTTGCGCGGCATCCTCTACCTGTTCGAAGACACCGTCCCCTTTCTTGCCCGTCAAGTCGCCCGCGCCGCCCACAATTATCTCGACGGCTTGTTACCGCCGTTCTTCAAGGCCCTGGTGCAGCACACCGCGCAATCGAACTATTCCTGGCACACGCCCGGTCATGGCGGTGGCGTGGCCTACCGCAAGAGCCCGGTGGGGCAGGCGTTCCATCAGTTCTTCGGGGAAAACACCTTGCGCTCGGACCTGTCGGTCTCGGTGCCCGAGCTCGGCTCACTGCTCGACCACACAGGCCCTTTGGCCGAGGCCGAAGCCCGAGCTGCGCGTAACTTCGGCGCCGACCACACGTTCTTCGTGATCAACGGTACATCGACCGCCAACAAGATCGTCTGGCATGCCATGGTCGGTCGCGACGACTTGGTGCTGGTGGATCGCAACTGCCACAAGTCGGTGGTCCACGCCATCATCATGACTGGCGCCATCCCGGTCTACCTGTGCCCGGAGCGCAACGAACTGGGCATCATCGGTCCGATCCCGCTCAGCGAATTCAGCGCGGCCTCGATTCAGGCGAAAATCAAGGCCAACCCTCTGGCCCGGGGGCGGGCGGCGCGTATTCGCCTGGCCGTGGTGACCAACTCCACCTATGACGGTTTGTGCTATCACGCAGGGCTGATCAAGCAGGAGCTCGGCGCCAGTGTCGAGGTGCTGCACTTCGACGAAGCCTGGTTCGCCTATGCCGCCTTCCACGAGTTCTTTGCCGGGCGCTATGCCATGGGCACAGCGCGTGGCGACGGCAGCCCGCTGGTGTTCAGCACCCATTCCACCCACAAACTGCTGGCAGCGTTCAGCCAGGCGTCGATGATCCACGTGCAGGATGGCAGCCAGCGGCAACTGGACCGCGACCGCTTCAACGAAGCCTTCATGATGCACATCTCCACCTCGCCGCAGTACAGCATTCTGGCGTCACTGGACGTGGCGTCGAGCATGATGGAAGGCCCGGCCGGGCGCTCGCTGTTGCAGGAGATGTTTGACGAAGCCCTGAGCTTTCGTCGTGCACTGGCTAACCTGCGTGAACACATCGCCGCTGATGACTGGTGGTTCAGCATCTGGCAGCCACCTGCAGCCGAAGGGATCCACCGCCTGGCGGCGCAGGACTGGCTGCTGCAGCCGGGCGCCGAGTGGCACGGTTTTGGCGAAGTGGAGCAGGACTACGTGCTGCTCAACCCGCTGAAGGTCACCCTGGTGATGCCGGGGCTCACGGCAGGGGGCGCCTTGGGCGAGCACGGCATTCCGGCGGCGGTGGTGAGCAAGTTTCTCTGGGAGCGAGGGCTGGTGGTGGAGAAGACCGGGTTGTACAGCTTCCTGGTGTTGTTCTCCATGGGTATTACCAAGGGCAAGTGGAGCACCTTGCTCACCGAGCTTCTGGAGTTCAAGCGCCACTACGATGGCAACACACCGTTGAGTCTTTGTCTGCCCAGCGTGATGGCGGTAGCGCCGTCACGCTATCAGGGCCTAGGGCTGCGTGATCTGTGTGAGCAGTTGCATGACTGCTACCGGACCAATGCAACGGCCAAGCAGCTCAAGCGGCTGTTCACCCGTTTGCCGGAGATGGCCATGAGCCCGGCCCAAGCCTATGACCAACTCGTGCGGGCAGAGGTGGAGGCCGTGCCGATCGAGGCGCTGCTGGGGCGTGTCTCGGCGGTCATGCTGGTGCCGTATCCACCGGGCATTCCGTTGATCATGCCGGGGGAGCGCTTTACCGACTCCACGCGGGCAATCATCGACTATCTGGCCTTCGCCCGGGCCTTCAACAGCGGTTTTCCGGGTTTTGTCGCCGATGTCCATGGCCTGCAATGCGAAGACGCTGGCCAGGGCCCCGTCTATACGGTCGACTGCATCAAGGAATGCGGATGAGTTCAACGCCGCTGCGGGCCAGTTCGAAGCGGTCTTCGCCCAGGTGATTGACCCGGTCGCCGACGGGCAGTCGGTAGGTGACGATGGGGGCGCCGAGGGTGCTGCCGTCGGCCTGGAGCGTCGACTCCTGGAACTCGTGCACGGGATAGATGCGGCCTTCGGCGTCACGAGCGTGGAATTGGCCGACCAGGATTGCTGCCATTTGCGAGAAAACCTCTGAAATTATCGGAAACATCTGCAGGCATAGACCGATGAAACCGGGGGGAAGTTTTCCGCAGGTGGGAAAAAAACTCCGGGAATGGGGAGCGGTCATCTATAACTACAACTTCCCCAACCAATAGAGGTTGCACACCACCATGAGCCAGGTTTATTCGGTAGCGGTCGTCGTCGGCAGCTTGCGTAAGGATTCCTACAACCGCAAGGTGGCCCGGGCCCTGGGAGAGTTGGCGCCCTCCAGCCTTGCGCTGAAGATCGTCGAAATCGGCGACCTGCCGTTGTACAACGAAGATGTCGAGGCCAATGCGCCGGAGGCCTGGAAGCGTTTTCGCGACGAGATCCGGCGCAGCGACGCGGTGCTGTTCGTCACCCCTGAATACAACCGCTCGGTCCCTGGTGGGCTGAAGAATGCCATCGATGTGGGCTCGCGACCCTACGGGCAAAGCGCCTGGAGCGGCAAGCCAGCAGCGGTGGTGAGCGTATCGCCGGGCGCGATTGGAGGGTTCGGGGCCAACCATGCGGTGCGTCAGGCGCTGGTGTTCCTGGACATGCCCTGCATGCAGATGCCGGAGGCCTACCTCGGGGGGGCGGCGAGCCTGTTCGAAGATTCGGGCAAGCTCAATGACAAGACTCGCCCGTTCCTGCAGGCCTTCATCGACAAGTTCGCGGCCTGGGTGAAGCTCAACCGCGCGGTCTGACATCTGCATGAGCGATCCGACCCATTCGTGGACGAGCCCGCACTGACGGGGCAGTGCATCCCTTGTAAGTGGGGCTTGTCCGCGAGCGGCACCTGAGGCTTACGAGGCCTGTGGCATTTCCCCTTTGGCCAGGCGACGGTTGATGTCGGCGATGACCTCTGGCAGCTCGTTGATGGTGTCGATCAGATAGTGTGGGCGGGAGCTTTCGAACATCGCGTGGATGCGCTTGCGCTCGCTTTCGAGCTTCTCGGCGCTCAGGGCGCGGTAACCCTCCCAGGTCAGGCCCAGGGCGTTGCCCGAACAGACCAGAGCGACGGTCCACATGCCGGCGCGACGGCCTTCGAGTATGCCTGGCACGGTGTCGTCGACCTTGACGCAGGCGGCGACATCATCGATGCCCAGGGCGATCACGTTGGCCAGGGCCTGGGCCGGCCACGGACGACCGTTCGGGGTTTCGTCGGTGGCCACCACGTGGTCGGCGACATACCCATTCTGCTTGGCCAGCTCCACCACCTTGTCCATCACCACTTTCGGGTAGCCGGAGCAGGAGCCGATCTTCAGGCCGTCCTTGCGCAGGCCTGTCAGGGTGTCCAGGGCGCCTGGGATCAGCGCCGAGTGCACGGCGATCTTCTCGATCTGCAGGGGCATGAAGCGTTCGTAGATGGCGGTGACATCGTCATCGGTCGGCGTACGGCCGAACACTTTGCGGTAGCGCTCGGCAATCTCGGGCACATCGCACAGGGTACGGATGTGATCCCACTTGCCCATGCCCATCGGGCCACGGGCTTCTTCGATGGATACCTGGACATCGAATTCGGCGAAGGCTTCGACGAAGATCTGGGTCGGGGCGAAGGAGCCGAAGTCGACCACGGTACCGGCCCAGTCGAGGATGGCGGCTTGCAGCTGGGTTGGGTTGCTGTAGTTCATGTGCGCGGGTTCCTGAAGAAAAGGGTCGGTCGTTGAATTAGATGTCCAGCACTTCCATTTCCCGCAGCACCTGGGCTACGGCATCGACGGCAGCTTGCATGCCCTCGGCACCCACCACGCCGATGCAGCCAACGCGGAAAGTTTCCACCTGGGTCAGCTTGCCCGGATAGAGGATGAAACCCTTGGCCTTGACGCGCTCGTAGAAGTCCTTGAACTGGTAGCGAGCGTCTCGCGGAGCATGGAAGGTGACGATGATCGGCGCCTGGATCTCGGCAGGCAGGAAGCTGCGCAGGCCGAGCTTGGCCATGCCCTCGAGCAGGGTCTTGCAGTTGTCGGCGTAGCGTTGGTGACGAGCGGGCAGGCCGCCTTCCTCGTTGTATTGCACCAGGGCTTCATGCAACGCCGCCACTACGTGAGTGGGCGGGGTGAAGCGCCATTGGCCGGTCTTGGCCATGTACGCCTGCTGGTCTTGCAGGTCCATGGCCAGGGAGTGGCAGTTGCCTTCGGAGGCGGCCAGGGCGTTTTTCTCGGCGAAGACGAAGCCCATCCCCGGTACGCCTTCAAGGCACTTGCCGGAGGCGGCGATAAGGGCCTCGAAAGGTACGTGTGCGGCATCGATCGGCAGGGCGCCGAAGGAACTCATGGCGTCGATGATCAGGCGCTTGCCGTGGCGTTTGACCACCTGGGCGATCTCGGGCAGCGGGTTGAGGATGCCGGTGCTGGTTTCGCAGTGGATCAGCGCCACGTGGGTGACGGCCGGGTCGGCGGCCAGCAGGCGGTCGACATCGGCGGCGGTGGTCGGTTGGTCTTCGGCGGTCTCGAAGGTGCTGTAGGCACGGCCCAGGACCTTGCAGATCTTGGCCAGGCGCTGGCCGTAGGCACCGTTGATCAGCACCAGCACTTTGCCGTCGCGTGGCACCAGGGTGCCGATGGCGGCCTCCACGGCGAAGGTGCCGCTGCCCTGCAGAGGGACGCAGTGGTGGGTGGCCGCGCCGTTGACGATGGCCAGCAGTTGCTCGCACAGGCTGGCGGTCAGCTGGTTGAAGTCGCGGTCCCAGGAGCCCCAGTCCACCAGCATGGCTTGGCGGGTGCGGGACGAGGTGGTCAATGGGCCAGGGGTCAGCAGGATCGGGGCGTTGCTCATTCCGGTATTCCTCACAAGCGGTGGGCTGAAACTTACGGGGCCTAAATTGCAATTTGCCGAGTTATCAATCAAATTGTTTGTCGTTATGCCAGCCATAAGTAAGGCCGATAGCTATGAACCTGTTCCAACTGCGTGCCTTCGATGCGGTGGCCCGCGAAGGCAGCTTCACCCGCGCCGCGGCGCGCCTGTTCATCAGCCAGCCGGCGGTGACCGGACACGTCAAGGCGCTGGAGGAGCACTACCAGATCACGTTGTTGCGCCGGACCGCGCGACGGGTGGAGTTGACCGAGGAGGGCACGCGTCTGGCGGCCATCACCCGGGCGATGTTCAGCCTGGCCGAAGAGGCCCAGGCGATGCTCGAGGCCAATCGGCAATTGCTCACTGGGCGCCTGGAGGTCGCGGCCGATGGCCCGCATCGGGTGATGCCGATGCTTGGCATGCTGCGGGCGCGCTATCCGGGCATCACCGTCAACCTGCGCCTGGGCAACGCCCAGGAGACCTTGGCGGCGCTGTTGTCCGAGCACGCCGACGTGGCCGTGCTCACCGAGGTCGAGCCGCGCAAGGGCCTGTACTTGCAAAGCCTGGGGGACTCGCGGCTGTGCGTGTTGTTGCCGGCCAGCCATCCTTGGGCTGCAGGCGAGGGCGAGTTGCCTCTGGCTGACCTGGACCGCCAGATCATGGTACTGCGCGAACCCAGCTCCATGACCCGCCGCACCTTCGACCAGGCCTGCACCGCGGCCAAGGTGCAGCCTCGGGTGTTGCTGGAGCTGGACAGCCGCGAGGCGGTCACCGAGGCGGTGGCGGCCGAGTTGGGCTTTGGCATCGTCTCGTCGATGGAGGTGGCCCACGACCCTCGGGTGGTGGCCAGGCCATTGGCCGGGGAAGGCTTGGTCAATCGGCACATGATCGGCTGCCTGGAGCGGCGCCGGGAATTGCGGCTGATCCAGGCGTTCCTGGGGTTGGCCGCAAGCCTTTGAAGCAAGCGCCACGCAGCAAGCCCCGCTACCCGGCGCTGGCGTTTTTCCCCCACGGGCCTAAGATGGCCGGCTGAAACAACACAGGCGCTGGATGGCCAATGAGCGAGAAAGACACCATTTCCATGCAACTGGTGCGCGAGGCGCTGTTGCAGACCTGCCCGGCCGGGCAGGCTGACGCGCCCTTGCTGGCCCGTGCTGGCATCGACGCCAGCGAGCTCGACCTGCCCCAGGCACGGGTCAGTGCAGAAGCCTACGCCCGGCTCTGGCGCCTGCTGGCGCGCCGTTGCAATGACGAATTCTTCGCCATGGACCCGCGCGGCCTGCGCAGTGGCAGCCTGGCGTTCCTGTGCCGGGCCAGCATGGCCCAACCCACCCTCGGTGCAGGGCTGGAAACTGCCCTGGCGTTTCTGTCGTTGATGCTCGAGGACCTGCAGCCGAGCCTGGTGCGCCAGCAGAGCCTGGCCGAAATCGTCATCAACGAGCCGCGGGAGACACCGCGCCGCGCCTTTACCTACTTCACCTTCTGGATGATCGTACACGGCGTGGCCTGCTGGCTGGCCGGGCGACGCATCCCGATCCTGGCCGTCGATTTGCGCTGTGCCGAGCCGCCGTTTTGCGACGATTATCGGGTGATGTTCTCGGAAAACCTGCAGTTCGACCGACCCCGCACGCGCATGATCATCGCCGCCGACTGCCTGGATGTACCGCTCAAGCGCACAGCAGAGGAACTGCAGCGTTTTCTGGCCGAAGCGCCGGGCAACATCCTCGTCAAGTACCGCGATCCGGCCAGCCTGGCACGGCGCATTCGCCACGACCTGCTGGTCTTGGACCCGGCCTCCTGGCCGGATGCCGAAACGCTGGCACGCCAGCTGTGCCTGTCTGCATCGACGCTGCGCCGTCGTCTGGCCGAAGAAGGCCAAACCTACCAGGGCCTCAAGGACAGCGTAAGGCGCCAATTGGCGATCCAATGGCTGGCCGATTGTGAGGTAGGGCTGGGCACTATCGCCGAACGTCTGGGGTTCGCTGACAGCAGCTCCTTCTACAAGGCGTTTCGTAAATGGTTTGGGTGCAACCCAGGGCACTACCGCGAGCTGAGCGGAACGTCCGGCCCGGCCAAGGCACTGCCCTAGGCGGATTTCCGTCTGCCGCGCGAGACGGCCTGTCGCCAAGGTGGCGCCTTTCGACACGAAGGGTTCACCATGACAAAGCGCGACAAGCTACCCCTGGATGCGGCAAAAAAAGCCAAGCTGGCCACGGCTACCGATGACTTCATCATCAAGCGATTGCCTGCTTGGCTGGAGCAGGGCACGCCTGGGCAGATCAGCGCGCTTCGGACGCATTACAAGGCACTGAAGGCCAGCCAGGCCAAGGTGAGCAAGGCGACCGAAGCCCTGGTCGGGCTCAAGGCGTATGCGGAGGAAAAACTGCGCCCGCTGCTGCCCACCACGCCGGCCCCCGATACGCTGCAATGGCGCGAGATCCTGCCCAGTCTGCAGGTTCCATTGAGCACCGGTTGGCTGGATTACACGCCCGATGAGCGTCGCCATCCCGGTCTGCTGAGACTGATGCAGAACTTCACCGAGGGCGCCCGGTTCTACGACGGCAGTGGTTTGGTGGCCGAAGGCAAAGACACCGTGCTGACACCTGACCTGACCGAGCTGGTCCGGCAATGCCGCGCACTGGACGCCGGTGCTGGCTATCAGGCTTTGCTGAACAAGGTATTCGACCCGTCCACTTGCACCGCCTTGGCTGGCGAAAAGCGCGCAGGTCTGAAGCTTGCGGCCGCTGTCGCTGGGCTGGAAGGACGGCTGGACAGCAGCGCGCAGGCGGCCTTGGAGCGGGTGGTGGATGCTGGCAGCGAGCAGGGCGGGCAGACACTCGCCTATCCCGGCTTGCTGACGGTACTCGGGCAGCCTTTGGTGGATGGGTTGCTGGTGCAACTGCGCGACAGTGAAGGTGAGGATGTGGGGCAGGTGCTCTACCTGGGAGGGGATCCGGAGCATGCCGTGCGCCATTATTCTTCCCGCTCGGCCTTGAACCAGGCCCTGGTTGAGTCACTCAAGCGGCCGGAGTATCAACAATCGTTCGGCCAGCGAATCGCGCTCGGCCAGCGGCCAGAATGGCTGGCACTGCTCAAACTGCGCCTGGCCGATACCCAGCCTGATCTGCAGATCGAAGGCGAACCGGTGACTGGCGATGTATTCGATGGCCTTGTGCAGCGCGAGGTTGAGCGCCTGAAAGCCGATGCCCGCCTGCTGTTGGTACCGACCGCCGAAGTGGACCACCAGGCCAGCAAGTCCAGGCTGCAGGCTTGGAAGGACGCGGGGCTTGGCTTGGCCAATCTGGCCGGGTTGTTCGTGCCTACTGTCGGGGCCGTGCTGCTGGGGCAGTTCGTCATGCAGACATTGGCTCATGTGTTCGAGGGGGCAGTGGACTGGCAGCGCGGCCATCAGCACGAGGCGCTTGATCATATGCTGGGTGTTGCAGAGAACCTGGCGGTGGCCGGCGTGGTGGCCACCGGCGCCCAGGCCGTGGCCAGTGGGTTTGAGCGCAGCGCGTTCGTCGATGCGCTGGAACCGGTGACGGTCGATGGCAGCACGGCTCGGCTCTGGAACAACGACTTGAGTGTCTATGCGTGTTCGCCGGCCGACCCCCAGCCTGCGCCGGATGGGCTCTGTGGCACGGGCGAGCGGCGCTGGCTGCGCCGGGGGCAACGCTACTACGAAGTACACCGGCCGGTATCGGACGGCCCCTGGCGTCTGCGTCATCCTGAGCGCCAGGACGCGTTTGGTCCAATCGTCGAGACCAATGGCGAGCGCTGCTGGCGTCTGCGCCAGGACAACCCGCTGGAGTGGAGCGACAGCGCCCAAATGCTCGATACCTTGTGGCCGATGCCCGAGCCCCTGGACGCCGAGCATGCCGAGCAGATTCTGCGCATCGCGGTGATGGACCAAACCCAGTTGCGCGCGTTACTGGTGGAGAACCGCCCATTGCCAGTGCAACTGCGCAGCACCTTGCGGCGTTTCGAGGCCCATGGACGAATCGAGGCGTTCTTCGATCACCTGGTCGCCGGCACCGAGGGCGAGGCGCAGATCCAGGCATGGTGCGATGCCCGACCTGAACTGCAGACGCTGAGCCCGACGGCCCGACGTGAAAAATTGCTGGGTGACCAGGCGCTGCTACGCGAGCAACTGCTCCAGCACCTGAGCCAGGAGACCCTGGCCGACGATGCGTTGCGCACCCTGCTGAAGCGGGATTTTCCCGGATTACCGGAGGCCTATGCTCAGGACGCGATCAGCGATGTGTCCGCGGCGCAGCGTAGCCTGGCGTTGGCCGAGTCCCGAATACCTCTGGCGCTCGCGCGCAGGGCGCGCGTGCTCAGTCAGCACGCTCGATTGGCGCGCGCCTTGGAAGGGGTCTACCTGTCCCATGCCGACAGCAACCTGTGTGGTGAACTGGTGTTGGCCGTGCTGTCGCGTGTGCCCAACTGGCCACAAGAGGTGAACCTGGAGCTGCGTGAAGGTTCGGACACCGGCCCGCGTCTGGCGGTGATCGCGCCCACGGCCAGGCGTGACGAGGCCCGAACGTTGCTGGTGCGCAAGGAAGGCCGGTTCCGTCTCTATGACTACCATGGGCGTGAGCTGGAAACAGACGTCGCCGAGCCGGGCGGGATCTTCGAGGCGGTCAGCGCCGCGCTGACGTCCGAGCAGGCCACTCGGTTGGGCTTGGCAGCCGGCGATGTGCCACAGGCGTTGCGTTTGCTGGTTCAAGGTCGACTGCCGACGACGCGCAAGGCACTGTTGCAACTGCTCAGCTGGCCGGAGCATGCAGCGTCGCTCAATCTGCCCCGACGCCTGACCGATGGCCGGCTCGGCTATCCACTCAGTGGCCGTGGCGCGGTGCGTCAGCGTGCGGCGGACACCTTGCGGATACGTATTCGCAGCCTGTACCCGCAGTTCGATGACGAGCGGGTGGAAGCATTTCTCGCGCAATTGCTCAGCTTACCGGGTTCGCCGTTCGAAGTGTTGCTGGTCCAGGAGAGCCAATATGCCCAGCTCGACGAGGCGCTCAACCTATGGGTGTCGGCTGAAGGGAGCGCATCCAGGCGCACGCTGCGCCAACACCTGGGCCAGCGGTTGCGCCAATGCTGGCGGCTGCAGGGGGAGTCGGTGACCGGGGAAGACGGGCAGCCACAAGGCATGCGCTTGGACCTGAGCGGTTTCGCGTCGCAGGTCCTGCCTGAGATACCCACGGAGGTCGAGTTCGCGCACGTAACGGAACTGTCACTGTCGAGCATGGATCTTGAGCAGGTGCCTACGCCGTTCCTGCGCTGCTTCGGTTCCGTACGGCGATTGAACCTGGCGGACAACCGCCTGCGCCGTGTGCCCCAAGGCTTGGGATATCTGTCCGAACTGCGCAGCCTGCAGCTGGCGCGCAACGGCATTCGGCTCGATGCCGCCGGCATCGCTATTCTCACGACATTGCCCGAGCTTCAGGTGCTGGACCTGAGCTTCAATCCACTGGGGGCGCAGGAGATGCGCTGGAACCATCTCCCAAGGCTGGATCAGCTACGCCTGCGCCGATGCAGCCTGGCTACCTGGCCGTCGGGCCTCGAGTTGTGCGAACGGCTCACATACGTGGATCTGCGTGACAACCTGATCGCCAGTGTTCCGACCGAGACGCTGCACATGCCTTTGGCGCATCGGATGGCGTTCATCATCGAGGGCAATCCGCTGCCGTCTTGGGAATTGGCTCGCCTGGTTGCGCTGGATATCGACCATTTGCCCCATGACCCGCTGGACATCGAGGTTGTGGAAGCAATCACAACCCGTGACCGGTGGCTGCACGATGGCCAGGCCGATCTGCGCGAGGCTCGACAGGCGCAATGGGACAGCCTTGCCGCGACACCCGAAAGCAACGGCCTGTTCGAACTATTGGGCGAACTGCGACGCACATCGGATTACCAACGCACGCCAGCGGATCTGGCCGAGCAAGTCTGGGAACTCATTGGGTTCCTGGCCGACAACCCGTCCCTGCGCGACGGTTTGTATGCGTGGGCCAATCAGCCGCGCACCTGCAGCGACAGCGTTGCCCGTCAGTTCAGTGACCTGCTGGTGCACCGGCAGGTGGTCGAGGTGGAAAATCGAACGGGTATTGAAGACGCAGGCGAAGCGCTGCTGGAGCTGGGCCGCAAGTTGTTCCGCCTGGATCAGGTGCAGCGTTTCGCCTCCCGGGACATTGCCCAGCGGGTGGCTGCCGGGCGGGCCGTCGATGCCGTCGAGATCGATCTGTTCTACCGGGTGCGCCTGGCCCAGACCCTGGACTTGCCTTTCCAGCCGCGCACGATGCGCTTCACGAACCTGGCCAACGTCAGCGAAGCACAGTTGCAAGAGGCCTTGCGCACCGTGCAGGCTGCGCAAACCAATCAAGCGCTGGCCGAGAGCCTGGGGGGGAGGCAGTTCTGGCGCGACTACGTGCAAGCCCGCCATCCGGCGGCCTTTGCCGATCTTGGCGCGTCTTTCGAGGCGCAAGGCTCGGAACTGGACGACGCCCGCACAGGGCTCTCCAGCCAGGAGTACACCGAGCGATGGGCGCGTTTGCAGAAGGCGCGAGAGGCGGCGGTGCAGAAGAGGGTCGAGCTGTTGACCTGCGAAATCCTCGAGTCGCAGGCCCTCGATCAGGCGTGAGATGACAACGGCCAAACCGGTCATCCAGATTGACAGCTTTGGCCATTGCCGGCCTGGGTGACCGGCGCGAACATCGTCAGACAAAGGGTCCACTCCAACAACAATAACCAGGAGTCTGACGATGCGTGACTACGCCGAAGCCGCCCGTTCGTTCGATTACACCCAGGCTGTCCAGGCTGCGTTGCAGGGCAACCTGCAGGCCCTGAATGCCTGTGTCGAATGCTGCGACCGCCATGTGGGCAGCGATCGGCCTGCGTTGATCTGGGAGGATCGCGACGGTAATGGCGCGGTCTACAGCTTCGACCAACTGCAGGCCCTGGCCAAGCGCTTTGCCAATGTCTTGAAGGCTCAAGGCGTCGGCGCCGGTGACCGGGTCGCCGGCCTGATGCCACGCACCCCTGAGTTGTTGGTGAGCATTCTCGCCACCTGGCGTCTGGGGGCGGTCTACCAGCCGCTATTCACCGCCTTCGGTCCCAAGGCGATCGAGCATCGCCTGGAGCGGTCCCACGCCCGTGTGGTGGTCACCGAGCGCAACAACCGGCCCAAGCTCAACGATGTCGCGGATTGCCCGACGATCATCACGGTGGGCGCGGCGGCCGGTGAGCTGGATTTTCATACCGAGCTCAACGCTGCCCCCAACGAATGCGAGCCTGTGTGGCGTACTGGGGACGACCCCTTCCTGCTGATGTTCACCTCCGGCACCACCGGGCCGGCCAAGCCACTGGAGGTGCCGTTGCGGGCCATCGTCGCCTTCCAAGGCTACATGCGCGATGCCATCGATCTGCGCCCGGACGACAACTTCTGGAACCTGGCGGACCCGGGCTGGGCCTATGGTCTTTACTACGCCGTCACCGGCCCGTTGGCCTTGGGGCACGCCACCACCTTTTACGACGGCCCGTTCAGCGTCGAGAGCTGCGCACGGATGATCGACAAGCACGGCATCACCAACCTGGCCGGCTCACCGACTGCTTATCGGCTGCTGATAGCCGCCGGCAGCGATTTCTCGGCACCGATCAAAGGTCGTCTGCGGGTGGTCAGCAGTGCCGGCGAGCCGCTGAACCCGGAGGTCATTCGCTGGTTCGCGGACGAGCTGGGCGTGACCATCCACGACCATTACGGCCAGACCGAGCTCGGCATGGTGCTGTGCAACCACCACGCGCTCAAGCATACCGTCCACCCAGGCTCGGCCGGCTTCGCCATCCCCGGCCACCGCATCGTGGTGCTGAACGAGCAGGGCAACGAGTTGCCGTCCGGACAGCCCGGCATCCTCGCCGTCGATCGCGAACAGTCGCCGCTATGCTGGTTCGGGGGCTACCACGGGTTGCCGACCAAGGCCTTCGTCGGCAAGTACTACCTGAGCGGTGACACCGTCGAGCTCAATGCCGATGGCAGCATCAGCTTTGTCGGTCGCAGTGACGATGTGATCACCACCTCAGGCTACCGGGTCGGGCCGTTCGACGTGGAGAGTGCGCTGATCGAACATCCAGCGGTGATCGAGGCTGCGGTGATCGGCAAACCCGATCCGGAACGTACCGAACTGATCAAGGCATTCGTGGTGCTGGCCAAGGGGTTCGAAGGCAGCGCCGAACTGGAGGAAGCCCTGCGCCAGCATGTGCGTCAGCGTCTGTACGCCCATGCCTACCCGAGGGAAATCGAATTCGTCAGCGAGCTGCCCAAGACGCCGAGCGGCAAGCTGCAACGCTTCATCCTGCGTAATCAGGAAATTGCCCTACAACAAGCCGCGCAGGCTTCACACGCCAGCGCCTGAGGAAGTACATCATGCAGATAGCCAACAAGCATTTCATCGTCAGTGGCGCAGCTTCCGGGCTCGGTGCTGCCACCGCGCAGATGCTGGTCGCCGCCGGTGCCAAGGTCATGCTGGTCGACCTCAATGCCGAAGCGGTCGAGGCCAAGGCCCGTGAGCTGGGCGAGCAGGCCCGCTTCGCCGTCGCCGACATCAGCGACGAGCAGGCGGCCAAAGCGGCCGTCGATGCTGCGGTCAGCGCCTTCGGCAGCCTGCACGGGCTGGTCAATTGCGCCGGCATCGTCGGCGCCGAGAAGGTCCTAGGCAAACATGGCCCCCATGGCCTGGCCAGCTTCGCCAAGGTGATCAACGTCAACCTGATCGGCAGTTTCAACCTGCTGCGCCTGGCGGCGGCGGCCATGGCCGAAGGGGCGGCGGACGAAGGCGGCGAGCGCGGGGTGATCATCAATACCGCCTCGATCGCCGCCTACGACGGGCAGATCGGCCAGGCCGCCTATGCCGCTTCCAAAGGCGCCATCGCCAGCCTGACCTTGCCGACGGCCCGTGAGCTGGCGCGTTTCGGTATCCGCGTGATGACCATTGCCCCAGGCATCTTCGAGACGCCCATGATGGCCGGCATGACCCAGGAGGTCCGCGACTCCCTGGCCGCTGGCGTGCCGTTCCCGCCGCGCCTTGGGCGCCCGCAGGAATACGCAGCCCTGGCCCGCCATATCATCGAGAACAGCATGCTCAACGGCGAGGTGATCCGCCTCGACGGTGCCTTGCGCATGGCTGCCAAGTAAGGAGATCCGCACATGACACTCGCCAACGACCCGATCGTCATCGTCAGCGCCGTGCGCACGCCCATGGGCGGTCTGCAGGGCGACCTCAAGAGCCTGAGTGCGCCGCAGCTGGGCGCTGCCGCCATCCGTGCCGCCGTCGAGCGTGCCGGTATCCAGGGCGACAGCGTCGAGCAGGTGCTGTTCGGTTGTGTCCTGCCGGCAGGCCTCGGCCAGGCACCGGCACGCCAGGCTGCGCTTGGCGCGGGGCTGAACAAGCACACCACCTGTACCACCCTGAACAAGATGTGCGGCTCGGGCATGCAGGCGGCGATCATGGCCCATGACCTGCTGCTGGCCGGCAGCGCCGATGTGGTGGTGGCCGGCGGCATGGAAAGCATGACCAATGCGCCATACCTGCTGGACAAAGCCCGCGGCGGCTACCGCATGGGCCATGGCAAGATCATCGACCACATGTTCATGGACGGTCTGGAAGACGCCTACGACAAGGGCCGTCTGATGGGCACCTTCGCCGAGGATTGCGCCCAGGCCAATGGGTTCAGCCGCGAGGCTCAGGACCAGTTCGCCATCGCCTCGTTGACCCGCGCTCAGGACGCTATCAAGAACGGCCGCTTCGCCGCAGAGATCGTGCCGGTGGAGGTCACCGAGGGCAAAGAGAAGCGCCTGGTCAGCGACGACGAGCAGCCACCGAAGGCTCGCCTGGACAAGATCCCGCAACTGCGCCCGGCCTTCCGCGACGGCGGCACCGTGACGGCCGCCAACTCCAGCTCGATTTCCGATGGCGCTGCCGCGCTGGTGTTGATGCGCCGCTCCGAGGCGCAAAAGCGCGGGCTCAAGCCGCTGGCGGTGATCCATGGCCACGCGGCCTTCGCCGACGCCCCGGCGTTGTTCCCCACCGCACCCATTGGCGCCATCGACAAATTGATCAAGCGCACTGGCTGGAACCTGGCCGAGGTGGACCTGTTCGAGATCAACGAAGCCTTCGCGGTGGTCACCTTGGCGGCCATGAAACACCTGGATCTGCCGCACGAGAAGGTCAATATCCATGGCGGCGCCTGCGCCCTGGGCCATCCGATCGGTGCCTCCGGCGCACGCATCCTGGTGACCTTGCTATCGGCCTTGCGCCAGAACAATCTGCGCCGCGGCGTGGCGGCCATCTGCATCGGCGGTGGCGAGGCTACGGCCATGGCCGTCGAGTGCCTGTATTGAGGTGAACCATGCTGGTAACTGACGAGCAACAACAGATCGCCGACGCCGTCCGTGCATTCGCGCAGGAGCGCCTGAAACCTTTTGCCGAGCAGTGGGACAAGGAGCACCGCTTCCCTCGCGAAGCCATCGCCGAGATGGCTGAGCTGGGCCTGTTCGGCATGCTGGTGCCGGAGCAATGGGGCGGTAGCGACACCGGGTATGTGGCCTATGCCATGGCACTGGAAGAAATCGCCGCGGGCGATGGTGCCTGTTCGACCATCATGAGCGTGCACAACTCGGTCGGCTGCGTGCCGATCCTGCGCTTTGGCAACGAGCAGCAAAAAGCGCAGTTCCTGACGCCGCTGGCCAGCGGCCAAATGCTCGGCGCGTTCGCCCTGACCGAACCCCAGGCCGGCTCCGACGCCAGCAGCCTGAAAACCCGCGCACGCCGCGACGGCGACCACTATGTGCTCAGCGGCAGCAAACAGTTCATCACCTCCGGACAGAACGCCGGGGTGGTGATTGTCTTCGCCGTGACCGACCCTGAGGCCGGTAAGCGTGGCATCAGTGCGTTCATCGTGCCCACCGATTCGCCGGGTTACCAGGTGGCGCGGGTCGAAGACAAGCTGGGTCAGCATGCTTCCGACACTTGCCAGATCGTGTTCGACGAGGTGCGTGTGCCGATGGCCAATCGCCTGGGCGAAGAGGGCGAGGGTTACAAGATTGCCCTGGCCAACCTTGAGGGCGGGCGCATCGGCATTGCCTCCCAGGCCGTGGGTATGGCCAGGGCGGCATTCGAAGTGGCGCGCGACTACGCCAATGAGCGCCAGAGCTTCGGCAAGCCACTGATCGAGCATCAGGCCGTGGCCTTCCGCCTGGCCGATATGGCCACGCGCATCGCCGTGGCCCGGCAGATGGTGCTGCATGCCGCGGCACTGCGCGACGCAGGCCGTCCGGCGCTGGTCGAAGCCTCCATGGCGAAGCTTTTCGCCTCGGAAATGGCAGAAAAGGTCTGTTCGGATGCCTTGCAGACGCTCGGCGGTTATGGCTATCTGAGCGACTTCCCGCTGGAGCGGATCTACCGCGACGTTCGGGTCTGCCAGATCTACGAAGGCACCAGCGACATTCAGCGCATGGTCATTGCGCGCAATCTTTGAAGGAGCAGTCTGCATGGCATTCGAAACCATCCTGTTGGACATCCATGGCAAGGTCGGCCTGATCACCCTCAACCGGCCCCAGGCGCTCAATGCCCTGAACGCGCAGATCGTCGGCGAGATCAACCAGGCTTTGGACCAGCTCGAGCGTGACCCGAACATTGGCTGCGTGGTGCTCACCGGCTCGGCCAAGGCCTTCGCCGCGGGTGCTGACATCAAGGAAATGGCCGAGCTCAAGTATCCGCAGATCTACGTCGAAGACCTGTTCAGCGACGCCGACCGTATCGCCAACCGCCGCAAGCCGATCATCGCGGCTGTGTCCGGCTTTGCCTTGGGCGGTGGTTGTGAGCTGGCGATGATGTGCGACTTCATCCTGGCCGCCGACAACGCCAAGTTCGGCCAGCCTGAGATCAACCTCGGCGTGCTGCCTGGCATGGGCGGTACCCAGCGCCTGACCCGTGCGGTGGGCAAGGCCAAGGCCATGGAACTGTGCCTGACCGGTCGCCTGATGGGCGCCGAAGAGGCCGAGCGCGCTGGCCTGGTGGCCCGCGTGGTGCCGCAGGCTGAATTGCTCGAGGAGGCCCTGAAGGTCGCCGCGACCATCGCCAGCAAATCCATCCCGGTGAGCATGATGGTCAAGGAAAGCGTCAACCGCGCCTTCGAAGTCACCCTCAGCGAAGGGGTGCGCTTCGAGCGCCGGGTGTTCCATGCAGCGTTCGCCACCGAGGACCAGAAAGAAGGCATGGCCGCCTTCATCGCCAAGCGCGAGGCGCAATTCAAGGATCGTTGAGAACAGTCGGGGCGCCTGAGGGCGCCCCGGTCGTTTCAGATGTTGAAGAAGTACTGCTGTGCGTCGGCCAGGGAAATTGGGCTGCGGTAGACGTCTTCGGTCTGGCCCGTGTCCGGCCGATTGACCTGCGCGCCTTGGGCGTATCGCTGCGCTGCCGGCTTGAGGTGACCAGCGACGAAGGCACGCTGGTCGGCCTCGAGCGTACGGTAGTGAAAGTGCGCGACCCACAGCAATGATTCGCCCTTGTAGATCCCGTAGTCGTCCAGGTAGTCCGCGGGTCTGCCCTTGACCCGGGCGAGCAGCTTGCGCGGGTTCTCCCTGCGGACGGTCACTACTCCTTGGTCAATCAGAAAACGCAGCTCGGCCATGCGCGGTTTTTGCTCCAGCGCCGCGTTGGTGCGCAGCTCGATCGCTTTGCGGGTGAGCAGGGCGTCCAGGTCTTCCAGTTCCTTGATCGTCCCCGCGGCATCGCGGTTGCCACTGACTTCGTCTGTCTGGTTGTCGGCCGTCAGGTGCTGTTCGATCGCTTCGCGCAAGGTACGCAGGCGATCGCGCTGGTGGTGCAGCAGCTCTTCGATCTCAATGGGCAGGTACTGGCTGAAGGTGCCGCCTTCCAGGCGTTGCAGTTCTTTGCGTGCGCTCTGTAGGCGCGCTTGGCTGTCCTTGAGCACGTGTTTGAGCTTGCGCACGGCTGTGGGTTTGGTAGGTGTTTTCGTCGCCAACTGCACCCACCGATCGTTCTCCAGTTTGTAGCTGCGAGCACCGGCATTGTGCGAGGCAATGGGGATATCGACGACAGTGTCGTCATCTGGACGGACATTGCCAGTAGCACATCGCCTTCCTGGGTTTCGATCAGGCCTGGCACTTGTTTGCGCAGCTGGTTGACGGTGGTGCGGGGGAGCGTTGCCGCGTGCTCGTCGAGCGTGGGTTGCAGCTCCTGGGCAGCGCTGTCGATGTCTTCCTGGAGGCGGGCAAGGGTCTGTCGGGCTGTGTCCTGGTCCAAGTGTGTCTTGAGGTTGCCCAGCTGACGACGAGCCGTCTTGAAGTGGCGGTCGATGCTGACGGCCAACCGACTGATCACATCGTCATTAGGTTGCCCGAGGGTAAGCAGTTGTTGGCGCTGGGCGAACGCCAGATCAAGGCTTTCGCCACAGCGCTGCAGCCAATACTCACTGTCGTCGTCGAGTGCTTCGAGCAGCGACAAGCGGTTGACGCAAGCCTCGATGCGCGACCAGCGCCACGCCAGTGGCGACTTGACCAACTCCCAATCGATCGCGGCCGCGTCGCGATACTCGATGATCTTCGGTTGCGAACGGCTGGCAAGGCGCTGAAGTTGCTCCATGCTATCGACCAGGTGCTGGCTGTTGTCCAGCAACTTGTTCAGCAGTGGCAGCAAGGTCTCGATGCGTTGGCCCAGGCTACGTTTGTCAGCCTCGGTAAGCTCGTAGCCCCCGTGATGACGCTTGATCATTTCATCGATTTGCTCCCGGATGGGCGCGTGCAACCAAGTCAGGGTTTCATCGACTTTCTTTGCATAGTGCAATTGCTGGTACAGGGCGTAGGCGCGTTTGATCTTGTATTCGTGCAGCGGCTTGAGGCCGTTGAATTGATGGATGCGTTTCAAGTGTTCTTGCCAGAACGTGGTGAAGTCCTCGAGCTTTGCCAGATAGTTGCGCAGGATGCTGTCGGGTGCGTGGCGGTGGGCGAGCCGTGCCACCTTGTCGAGGTATTCTCGTTGGCTTTTCTGGTAGGTCACGTCCTGCTGGATCTGAGCCTGCAGCGCTGCCAACTCTTGTTGGTTGGCGTTGCGCAACTGTTCGACCCGGCGGTGCAGGGGCATGCCAGCGCGCAGGCGCAGGCCCAGATCCAGTTGCCAGCGACCGGCTTCATCGCGTCGCAGCCAAGGGCCTTTGATGAGTTCGTCTTTGCTGTTGACGATGCGCGGGCATTGCTGATTGGCGTCGAACTCGACCTGGTAGACCTTGTCGTCGATCGCAACCCAGCTTCTGTCTTTATAGAGAAACAGCTCCTTCAAGGGGCCGCTGGGGATGGGCTTGCCCAACCGGGCCAAGGGGATATCCGCGCAGAGTCCTTCTAGAGTCTTTCGCTGTAGCGGGTCGAGCGTGCGTTTGGGGTTCGCCCAGGAAAAGTCGAGGACTTGCTCACGTGGCGACACTGTCAAGGTCGGCAGGGCCGGTAGCAAGGCTGTGGCAGAGTCGGCTTGAGAACCGCGCGAAGCGGCTTCACGCACCACCTCGATACGCTTGAAAGCATGGTTGAGTAGAAGCAGCGCCAGATTGACGAGAAACTCCACGAGGGAGGCGATGCGTTCGCCCGCGCTCTGGTATTGGTGCTCGCCCACCAGTTCGAGGAAGGCGGTTTCCAGCTGGATGGTCCAGATCGGTGCGGCCAACGGTTCGGCTGCGAAGGGCAGTGCAGTATTGAGCAGCAGCCAGCCCAGGGATTTCCAGCGCTCCCAACGGGCTTGGGCGCTGGTCTGGGCATGGGCTTGGAATTGGCTGATGGTTTCATCGATGCACCCGTGGTAGATGGCGTGGGCCGGGTCGGTCAGTGCTGGCTCCTGCGCCAGGGTGACCGGGGCGGGGGCGCCGAACGGGACGGCCCAGTCATCTTCCAGGGGATGGAACAGGTGCGGTTCGAGAAAGCCCCCATGGGCATAGACCTTGCGGGCCTGTTCGGGCAAACGCTCGAGCAGGTCATCTTGTAGTGGACCGGGGGCAGCAATTGCGTCAAGCAGCGCCTGTCTGTCCTCGAAAGCTAACAAGGGCTCGCTGTGCAGCGGGCGGTAGAGCAGACAGGGCTGTGAGGTGGCGGTTTGTGCTTCGATCAGCCAGGTGTTGAGCGGATGGTCGGGGCTGGCATCCAGGCTTCTAAGCAATCCGAGTGGGCGCATTTGCCAGGCAGTACTGCGTTGCGGGGCCTCGCCAAATACGTCTCCGATATCCTTGATGACGTCGAAGCCTATTGGTTTGCCTCGCAGGTTCAGTTCCAAGGCAAGGGCGGGGAGTTGTGTGTGCAACTGCCGTCTGAGCAACGATTCCCGACGAGACCGTTGCATCGGATCATCGAGCAGCGTGGAAAGCAGCATGGCCGGGTAGTGCTGTGCGACATCCACCTTGGTGACGAGGTTGCGCAAGTAGGATTCATCGAACCAGTCCGGCACCGGCTTGCCGTCGAGTGCCTGGACCGTGACCTTGCCTGGGCGTAACAGCCCCAGGTTGCTGATTGCCAGTTGAGGCAGGGTGAAGGTTTCGGTGTGTGGCGCATTGTCCGTGGCGATGGTTTCCTGGACCGGCAGTGCGGCTACGGTGGTTTGGGCATTGACGACTCTGAGCGTCGAGAGGTCCAGGTTGGCCTCGGGGTGATCCTTCTGAATGCGCGCCAGAAGTTGCTGCGTGGCGAATGTCTGGGCATCGGGCACGCCATCGAGCCAGGAGGTGTACTGGGCGTCATGATAGCCTTGGGCGATCTGGGTCAGCAGCGTGCTGTAGCGCAACAGTTTTTTCGGGGAAGCTTCCTTCAGCCAGACGGGCAAATGGCCTGCCAGGCGCTCGTGCAGGGTGGCCTCGGCCGGGCTGCACAGGCCGAACATCGATGTCAGGCGGTCCAGGGCGGTCGACAGATCGGTCGCGCGGACCAGATCGTCTTCTGGCCAGGCTGTCAGATGCGATCCATGTAACTGCTGGCACAGCACCCCGAGTGCCTGGCTTTGAAAATAGGGCAAGGTCGGAACAATCAGGTGTACGTCTGGCCCGGATACACCGGGCAACGATGGCCAGGGCCTGGCGGTGTGGGCCAGCAGCGCTTGGCGTGAAGGGAAGGACGTCAATTTCCCGGTAGGGGTGAAGAGCAATGTCGTGTTCTTCTCGGCTGGGGCGCCACCGTGTTCGATCAATAGCGCACTGGAGAGCTCCGGATCCAGCTGCCAGTTGTTCATGAAGTCCATGCGCAGATTGTTGACCTGAATCTGGAAGGGCTCCAGGCTGGCGTGTGTGCGTGGGTCAGGATGCGCCTGCACCCATTGCGCCGTCGTCAGGGCCTGCTCAGGCAGTGTCGTGTCACGTTTGCTGTCCAGAACGGCCTGGGTGAACTGTTGCTGCAGGTAATCGCTGTACCACTGCCAGGGCGTCTGTCCCTTGTCATCGGTGTCGCTCCAGAAGCTGATCAGGGCTTGCTGATAGGCTTCCAGCATGAACGGGCCGCATTCATTGATCATGAGTGCCAGAGGGTCAAGATCCAGTGACAATGCCTTCTGGGGCGCATGTTCTGGTACGGAGGTGACGTAATCTTCGTGAGGCGTCAGATTCAGCGTACGGCGCAGGCAATAACGCTCGACGAGCACATGGCTCAACGGGCGGATAAAAGGTGGCGCCGACGCCGGGCCGAGACTGACCAGAAACAGCTCACGAGGGTCCGCACTGGACGGCAGGCGGCGTGTCAGCCATTGTTCGGCAAGCACCTGGTCAGCGATGTCGAACAGGCTCGGGCGAGTGCTGAAGCGGATCGCCACCTGGCATTCCAGGCTTGGGCTTGCGGGGCGTTGGGAAGGGTTGCTCATGGACAGCTCCGAATATGAACGGTCCATTAGCAAAGCCGCCTTCGTGACGCCGAGGTCGGTAGCCCGCTACCACGTTGTGCATGCGCCTCGCCTGGCTTTGCCTTTTGCAGCGTAAAACCGACGAGCTGATGCCGTGGTGCTGGTCGCAACAAGGGGCATTTCGGGTAAATTCACGGATCAATGGTGTTGCCCCACACGGCCCGCCGCCTTAGACTGCCGCCCCCTGTAAAACAGAGCCGGTTGGCGCTTTAAGAATTTCGTTGCCCACGAACTGTCGTTGGCGACACCCGAATCGCCCAAAATGCCTATATTTTCATAGAGAAATCGATGACCAAGGAACAGTTGCTGGCTATGTCGGCCGATGACTACATGAATGCCGAACAGTTGGCTTTCTTCACTGGCCTGCTGCAAGCGATGAAAGTCGAAACCCACGAGCGCATCGAGCTGAGCCGCGCCACCATCGAAAGCCTGGACACGCCTTCGGATCCGGCCGACGTGGCCTCGGTGGAAGAAGAGCGCCACTGGCTGGTCAACGCTATCGAGCGTGACCAGCGCCTGCTGCCGCAGCTGGAAATGGCTCTGGGCCGCATCGCTGACGAAAGCTTCGGCTGGTGCGACGACAGCGGTGAGCCTATCGGCCTGCAGCGTCTGCTGATCAGCCCAACCACCAAATACTGCATCGAAGCCCAGGAACGTCACGAACAGCTCGACCGCCACCAGCGCCAGATCTGATCGTCATGTCCAGCAGAGGCCCCATGAAGCGATTCATGGGGCCTTTTGCGTTTTCGTCTGCTGGGCGCATTTGTTGCCGTAGATGCAATACAGCTGTGCTGGCGCGCGCTTTTTCCGCTTGCCGGGCGGGCGTATGATGGCGATATCGTTAGGTTGCTAATTAAGTTCCGGAGGGGATGATGAATAGCCGAGTCGATGTCGCTGTCATGATTGGTTCAGGTGTACCTGCGACACTGCAGGCCATGGGCCGGCGTGTCTGCTGGGTGGTGTTGGTCAACGGCGAGCGCCGCGGTACGGCCTTTGGCAGTCGCAAAGAGGCAGTCGAATGCCAGGCGGCATGGTTGGCACAGTTGGAAAAGGGCAAAGCCGCCTGAGCAGTGGCCAGGCGTTATTGTTCAAGCCGGCGTGCCAGGTCGCAGGCGTCCTGATGGCGACGCCGAAAACCCTTGATGCGGCCGGTGGTGCGTTCGGCAATATGAAAGAAATCGATGCCGGCGGGAATGACGATAAACCGGGGGTCGCTTCTGCTAAGGCAAGAAATGCGCTTGGACTCTCGACGGATTTCGGTGTTTTCGTGCATATTCTTTCCCCTGTAATGCGCTGATGGATACCGGGCCTGTACTGCAAAGGGCCTGACATTATCTATTGCATCTTTTCCTGCAAATTTGTTGTCAGAACATTACGTTTCCTATTGAAGAAACTGCCGAAAAGCCGTCTTGGGGTCTTGGCTGGCAAGCTAGAGTAACGATTCCTGCCTGCCGCATCGCATGCCTGCACAGACGTTTCGTGCATCGCTTCATTAGTCTTTCATGACATCGACTTGATATGTCTGCGCCCCGGCTTCGGTTGGGGCGCCTGTAACCGGTTCGAGGAATTCTTCATTGGCAGTCAGTACACTGGATACCCACGCGTTGTTCGCCCTGGGCGATTTGCGGGCCAAGTTGGCCAAGCTGTTTCACGGGCGTTTCGTTTATGTCACCGAGCAGAGCCCCGATGGCCTTTACATGGCCGAAATCGATACCGATGACGCTCTGGTGGTCGACAACAAGCAGCACCTTGAATTGAAAGTGGGCGACCACTTCCGCGCGGCAGTATTGCCCAGCCGCGAGGGCGGTAAGCTGGAGCTGCGCTTTCGGGAAATCAAGCTGAACGTCTATGGCGTTGGTGACTATGCCTTCGTTTCGGTGCCGGAAGGTGAAGGTATCGTCTTTCGTGAAGGCCATGGCGTGATGCTGGTGTTCGCGGCGCAGCAACAAGTGCAGGAAGGCCTCGGCAAGTTGCTCAAGGCCGTGACCGGCAAGGTCGCCAAATGGCGAAAGGGCGAGCTGACCACGTTCAAGGCCAGCGAATGAGCGACAAAGCACCCACCGGCAGGGCGCAATTTCATCGAGAATATCAGGCGCAGGCCGTCGAGCAGGCTGAGCGGCTGCTGGCGCAGCGCGAGGCACTGGGCAATGCCTGGCTGGCCTGGGTTGCAGGCCAGCTGTACCAACTCAGCCCGCCTGAATTCGCCGCCATGGTGCGCCGGGAGCTGCAA
Source organism: Pseudomonas guariconensis (assembly GCF_900102675.1). Taxonomy (GTDB): domain Bacteria; phylum Pseudomonadota; class Gammaproteobacteria; order Pseudomonadales; family Pseudomonadaceae; genus Aquipseudomonas; species Aquipseudomonas guariconensis. The sequence goes on along the minus strand of NZ_FMYX01000010.1, from coordinate 16,066 downwards.
CGCCTGTCGCAGGGGTGAGGCCACCCCCGAGGTTTTGATGCGGGCGTCAGTTTCCGCCGTCCCGCCCACTGCTGACTTCTTCTGGTACAGCCTCTCCCGCTGTGCGCTTGCGGAACAGCGCCGCCCTGGCCAGCAACAGCGTGGTCACAGGTACGGTGATCGACAGCAGCACCGGTATCAGCCAGGCGTGCAATACCGGGCCTTGCTTGAGCCAGGAGAAATACAGGATCGAGGCCAGGCACACGCACCAGGCGCCCAAGGTCGAGGCCAGGGCCGGTGGGTGCATGCGCTGGAAATAATCTTTCAATCGCAGCATTCCCACAGCGCCGATCAGGGCGAACAGACTGCCCGCCAAGAGCAGTAAGGCGGTGACCAGCTCCAGCCAGAGCGGTATATCGAAGGCTTCGTTCATTCGATCACCTCGCCACGCAGAAGGAATTTAGCCAAGGCGAAGGACCCGACGAAGCCGAACAGCGCGATCAGCAAGGCGCCTTCGAAATAAGTGTCGCTGGCATAGCGGATACCCAGGACCAACATCATCAGCATGCCTAGGATATAGAGGTAGTCCAGGGCCAGGACCCGGTCTTGAGCGGAGGGACCACGGAACAGCCTGACCAGTGCCAATGCCATGGCGATGGCAAAGATGAACAGGCTGGCGAGGACGGCGTTGGCAAGCAGGCCGGTCATTCGAAAATCTCCATCAGCGGGCGCTCGTAAGTGTGCTTGAAGTGCTCGATGAAAGCCGCTTCGTCCTCCAGATCGAACACATGCAGCAGCAAGACGCTGCGGTCCAGCGCCAGCTCCGACCAGACCGTGCCTGGTACCACCGTCGTGATCATCGACAACGCCGCCAGACCATGGGCATCGCGCAGCGCCAGGGGAATATGGACGAATGCCGAGCGCGGCGGGCGATGGCCGGCGCACAGCACACCACGGGCCACCAGCAGGTTGGAATGGATGACATCCAGGCCGACACGACAGATCAACCGCACCACCGCCCACGGCCGCCGGACATGGGCGTGCTGGGGACGCAGCGGGGCCATCAGCAGGGGCGCAAGGATACCCAGGGCAGCGCCGAGCAACAGGTTGCCGGGGCTGACTGACAGGTTGAGCAGCAGCCACAGGGCAAACAGCGACAGTGACAGCAGTGGGGCGGGAATCAATCGGCTCATGGCTGCACCTGTATGTCGGCGGTGGTCGGGCCAGGGACCGGACGCGTCGCCATCACCGCCTGGATATAAGTATCGGGCGTTTGCAGGCTGGCGGCCGTGTCCTGGGTGTAGCGCAGCAAGGGTTCGGCCTGGACGCTGAGCAGGATGCACAGACCTAGCAGGATGACGATGGGCAGGCATTCATAGCGGCGCAGCAGGGGAGAAGGACGCTCCTCTGGCTTCCAGAAACGCTGGATACCCACACGGCCAAAGGCGATCAGCGAGGCCATGCCCGACAGGATCAACAGCGCCACCAGGCACCAGGCGGAGGCGGACAGCGGCTGATCGGCCGGCACACCCAAACCTTGGGGATTGAACAACGCGCTGATCAGGCTCAGTTTGCCAATGAAGCCCGACAGCGGTGGCATGCCGATGATCAGCAAGGCGCAGGCGATGAAGCTCAGCCCCAGGAATGCCATGGTCCAAGGAATGATCTGGCCGATCACCGCCTTTTGTTCGTCGTCCAGATTAATGCCTTTGGGTGGGTGCAGCGACTCCAGTGGCGAAGGAATCGCATCGTCCTCTTCATCCAGCGGCGCCTCGTTGGCCGAGCGCGAGCGCTCCACCAGCTCGGCGAGCAGGAACAGTGCGCACAGGGCCAGGGTCGAGCTCACCAGGTAGAACAATGCACTGCCGGTGAGGATCGGCTGGCCGAAACCGATGGCCCCCAGGAGGGTGCCGGCGGAGACCAGGATGCTCAGGCCGGCCAGGCGCTCCAGGCGCTGGGCGGCGAGGATGGACAGTGCCGCCACCGCCAAAGTGGCCAGGCCGCCATAGACCAGCCATTGGCCGCCGAAGTGCGCCGAAGCGCCGGCCTGGCTGGAGAACAGCAGGGTCCACAGGCGCAGCACCGCATACAGGCCAACCTTGGTCATGATGGCGAACAGTGCCGCGACCGGTGCACTGGCCGAGGCATAGGCCGGCACCAGCCAGAAATTCAGCGGCCAGATACCGGCCTTGACCAGGAAGGCCATGGCCAGGATTGCCGCGCCAGCGTGCAGCAAGCCGCGATCAGCCTCCGGCACCAGCGGGATCTTCAGCGCCAGGTCGGCCATGTTAAGGGTACCGGTCACGCCATAGAGCATCGCTGCGCCCACCAGGAACAGCGAGGAAGCGAACAGGTTAATGGCGATGTAATGCAGGCCAGCTTTGACCCGAGCCCGTCCCGAACCATGCAACAGCAAGCCGTAGGAGGCGGCCAGCAGCACCTCGAAGAATACGAACAGGTTGAACAGGTCCGCTGTCAGGAAGGCGCCATACAAGCCCATGAGTTGGATCTGGAACAGGGCGTGGAAGCTGGCGCCCGCGCCATCCCAGCGGGCCCTGGCGAAGAGCAGGGCGCTGACGCCGATGATGCCGGTGAGCGTCAACAGCAGCGCGGACAGGTGATCCACCACCAAGACGATGCCGAACGGTGCGGGCCAGTTGCCGGGCAGGTAGACGCCGATCGATTCGGCCTGACCCTGGCCGCGTACCCAAGTGAGCAAGGTGATGGCGATGCCCAGGCCAATCAGCGTGGACAACAGGTTCAGGCGCCCCTTGAGCGGACGACGCTTTTCGCCCAGCAACAGCATCAAGGCGGCTGTGACCAGCGGCAGCAGGATGGGGGCGATGATCAGTTGGTTCATCAGGCTCATTCTTCACGCTCCCGGCCGTCGACGTGATCGGTGCCGGTCAGGCCGCGCGAAGCCAGCAGCACCACCAGGAACAGTGCGGTCATGGCAAAGCTGATAACAATCGCGGTGAGCACAAGCGCCTGAGGCAGAGGATCGGTGTAATGCAGCAGATCCTGTGTCACGCCTTCCTTGATGATCGGCTCCTTGCCGATGAACAGGCTACCCATGCTGAAGATGAACAGATTGACACCATAGGACAGCAGGCACAGGCCCATGATGACCTGGTAGGTACGTGGGCGCAGGATCAGCCAGACCCCGGAGGCGGCCAGCACGCCAATGGCCACGGCAATGACTTCTTCCATCAGGCGGCTCCTGCTTGGCTGGATTTAGTGGGCGTGCCCGGTCGATAGGCGCGTACCGACTGGTGCGCCAGGGCAGTGAGGATCAACAGCGTGGAGCCGACCACGACGGTGTAGACACCGATGTCGAAGAACAACGCGCTGGCCACGTGCACGTCACCCAGCACAGGCAAGTGCAGATGGGCGGTGTGGGTGGTCAGGAACGGATAGCCCAGGAGCATGGCTCCGGCGCCGGTCAGGGTGGCGCACAGCAGGCCCGTGCCCATCCAGCGCAGCGGTCGCAGGCTCATCTGGGCCTCGACCCACTGGGTACCGGCGACCATGTACTGGAGGATGAACGCCACCGACATCACCAGGCCAGCGACGAATCCTCCGCCTGGCTGGTTGTGGCCGCGCATGAACAGGTACATCGACACCACCAATGCGATCGGCAACAGCAGGCGAACCAGCGCGGCCGGCACCATCATGAAACCCAGGGCGGTGTCGGTGGCATGGCGCGGGTTGATCAAATCAGTGACCACATCTGGCGCCAGCGAGCGCTGCTGGGCCGGCAACTGCATGCTTTCCTTCGGTGGGCGGAAGCGCCGCAGCAGGGCAAATACGGTAAGGGCCACGGCCACCAGGACGGTAATTTCGCCGAGGGTATCGAAGCCGCGAAAATCCACCAGCATCACGTTGACCACGTTGGTACCGCCGCCTTGAGGCAGGGCTCGGCTGAGGTAGAACGAAGAAATGTCGTTGGGCGTAGGACGGGTCAGCATGGCGTAGGACAGCAAGGCCATGCCACCGCCGACCAATACGGCCAGCAGCAGATCGCGCAGGCGGCGAAGGCGCGCACGCTCCTGAGTAGCACCTAGCGCCGAGACGCCTTCGATACGTCGTGGCAGCCAGCGTAGGCCGAGCAGGATGAGCACGGTGGTCACCACTTCGACCACCAGTTGGGTCAGCGCCAAGTCAGGCGCGGAGAACCAGACGAAGGTGATGCAGGTCATCAGGCCGCAGACACTGACCATGATCAGTGCCGCCAGGCGGTGGTACTTGGCCTGCCAAGCGGCGCCGATGGCACAGGCGATCGCGATCAGCCAGAGCGCGACGAACACGCCCGACCCGGGGATTTTCGGTCGATCACCCCAGCTCAGGCCGCTGTCTAGCATCGGCAGGAGCCCGGCGAGGAAGGCCGCCAATGCCAGCATGAACAGTTGCTTCTGCAAGCGGCGGGTGGTCAGCAGCCCTTCAAGGCGGCGGGCCAGCAGCATCAGGCGCACCAGGCCACGCTCGAACAGGCGCTTGCCGTTGAAGCGTTCGATCAGCGGTGGGTGTGGGAAGCGGCCTCGACGCAGTTGCTCGCGCAACAGCAGGTAGAGCACCACACCGCCGCACATGGCGATCAGGCTCATGATCAGCGGGGCGTTCCAGCCGTGCCAGATGGCCAGGCTGTATTCAGGCAAGGTCCCGCCGACCACCGGCAACGCGGCTGCGGCCAGCAACGGGCCGACCGACTGAGCGGGGAAAATGCCCACCACCAGGCACGTCAGCACCAGCAGTTCGACCGGTGCGCGCATCCAGCGCGGCGGCTCGTGGGGGGTATGCGGCAGATCCTGGGCGGTGGGGCCGAAGAAAACGTCGACGGTAAAGCGCAGCGCGTATGCCACGCTGAAAGTGCCCGCCAGGGTGGCAATCACCGGCAATGTGGCCTCGACCCAGGCGGTGGAGCTGATGAACACGGTCTCGGCGAAGAACATCTCCTTCGACAGGAAACCGTTCATCAGCGGAACGCCGGCCATCGAGGCGCTGGCCACCATGGCCAAGGTGGCGGTGAACGGAATCAGGCGGAACAGCCCGTTCAGGCGACGAATGTCACGCGTACCGCTTTCATGGTCGATGATGCCGGCGGCCATGAACAGCGAGGCCTTGAAGGTGGCATGGTTGAGGATGTGGAACACCGCGGCCACGGCGGCCAGCGGGCTGTTCAGGCCCAGCAGCAGGGTAATCAAGCCCAGGTGGCTGATGGTGGAATACGCCAGCAGGCCCTTGAGGTCGTTCTGGAACATGGCGCAGAAGGCGCCGAGCAGCAGGGTCATGGCACCTGCACCGCCGACGATCCAGAACCATTCCTCGCTGCCCGAAAGCACCGGCCACAGCCGGGCCAGCAGGAACACTCCCGCCTTGACCATAGTGGCCGAGTGCAGGTACGCAGAGACGGGGGTTGGCGCTGCCATCGCATGGGGCAGCCAGAACTGGAAGGGGAATTGGGCGCTCTTGCTCAGCGCACCGATCAGGATCAAGGGAAGCAGGATGGGATACAGCGCATGTTGGCGAATCAGGTCGCCGGCAGCCAAGACCTTGTCCAGGTCGTAGCTGCCGACCACATGGCCGAGCAGCAGCACCCCGACCAACATGCACAAACCGCCGGCACCTGTGACCATGAGCGCCATGTAGGCGCCCCGGCGAGCATCACTGCGGTGGTGCCAGTAGCCGATCAGCAGGAAGGAGAACAGGCTGGTCAACTCCCAGAAGAACACCAGCTGAATGAGATTGCCGGAAATCACCAGGCCGAGCATGGCGCCCATGAACGCCAAGAAAAAGGCAAAGAAGCGGGGCACAGGGTCCTGGGGCGACATGTAGTAGCGCGCATACAGCGACACCAGCGTACCGATGCCGAGCACCAGCAGGGAGAACAGCCAGGCGAAGCCGTCCATGCGCAGGACCAGGTTCAGCCCGAGGCTGGGCAACCAGAGGAACTCCTCGCGGATGACGCCGCCATGGGCGATCTGCGGGTACAGCAATGCTACCTGGATGGTGCCCGCCAGGGCGACGAGCCCGGCGAGAATGGACTCTGCGTTGCGTGCGTTGTGCGGCAGCACGGCTGCCAGGCAACTGCCCACGAACGGCAGAAGCAATAGCACTATCAATGACATAGCGTTCTAATCTGGAGGAGTTTGCCAAGGATCATACGTGCCGAGGAGTTGATCACCAACACGCAAGCGGTTGAACATTCCTACATATGGGGTGTGAAAAGCTGTTTTTTTATAACAGTTTTTTTCAAAGCATAGCTGCTGAGCGGGACTTCACAGGCCTGGTTCGCGTTCGTGAGCGTCGCGGCTTTCTTGCGTGGCCGGCCCCTCGTCGGTGCGGCGGATCTTCAATTCGCTGACCACCACGGCGATCACGATCAGCAAGCCCCCAAGCAATGCCAGGCCTGGCAGTCGCTCCCCGGCGATGCGCCCGACGATGCCGGCCCACACCGGTTCGCCGGCGTAGATGAGGGTGGCGCGGGTGGGGGATACGGATTTCTGCGCCCAGTTCATCGCTACCTGGATCACCGCGCTCATGGCGCCCAGGCCGATGGCGCTACATAGAAGCAGCCAGGAGAAGTCCGGGATGCGCTCCTGGGTCGGAACGATCATGAGAAAGGCCAGGGCCGAGGCGGTTAGCAGTTGAACCACCGTGACACGACGCACATCGACTTGGCCGGCATACCGGCTGATCAGGATGATCTCGGCTGCGATGGCCACGGCGCTGACCAAGGTCAGCAGCTCACCTTCGCTGAGGTTCAAGGTTCCGCTATCAGGGCCTGCCACCAGCACCAAGCCGATGAAGGCCAGGCAAATCCCGAGGCTTGGCATCAGCCCCGGGCGACGCCCGAGCACCAGCCACTGCAACAGCGGCACGAAGGGGACATAAAGGGCTGTGATGAACGCCGACTGGCTGCTGCTGATGGTCTGCAGGCCCATGGTCTGCAAGCCATACCCCAGCATGATCGATACGCCGATGAGCATGCCGGCCTTGAGCTCGGTCAGGGTCAGCCCCGGTAGTGAGCGCGCCGACACCAGGCCCACGAACAGCGCTGCGGCGGCAAAACGCAGGCCGACGAAAAACATCGGGCCGCTGACAGTCATGACGTTATGCACCAACAGGAAAGTGCCACCCCAGAGCATGGTGATGAATACCAGTACCAGTTCTGCCTTGCTCAAACGCAGGGATATGGTGGTTTTCGACGGGCTGGAGGATGGAGTCATGGTCTTGCGCGCTCAAAGAGGGCGGCGCACAATCCGCCGCAAAGTGGGCAGTATACTGCGCAATCCTAATCTGTGAGCAATATAGTGCACAAAGATGCCTCGCACCGTGCTTCGGTGCTGCAACATGTCAGTCAGAACATCCGCCAACTGCGCCATGCCGCGGGGTTGAGCCAGACGGCCCTGGCTGAACGATCCGGGGTCAGCCGGCGCATGCTGGTCGCCATCGAGGCGGGTGAAAAGAACGTCAGCCTGACGACGCTCGACCTGATCGCCGAAGCGCTCGGAGTGGTCTTCAGCACGCTTATCCAGGCGCCTGGACAACGCGATCCGAGCCGAATCAACGAGCTGGCCTGGGCAGGCGAGCATCCACTAAGCAAGGCCGTGCTGTTGGGCAGCAGCCCCGCCATGCGTGAAGTCGAATTGTGGGAGTGGACCCTGGCGCCAGGGGAGTGCTATGTCAGCGACGCTGACGCCGAGGGGTGGAGCGAGCAGATCTACGTGGTCGCAGGTTGCTTGACACTACTGATCGAATCGCGCGAGCTTCGCTTGCAGGTCGGCGAGTTCCACGTGTTTCCCAGCAATTGCCGGTACGCCTATCGCAACGACGGCAGCGAGCCCACGCGGTTCGTGCGCAATGTGGTGATATGACCTTTCAGGCACCGTATTCGCCGAGCAGTTGCTCGGTGCTCGCGACGCGGGCATAGGCGAACGCCAAGGCAGCCATGGAAGCGGCGTGGACCTGGGCGGCAGGAACTAGCTCGCCGGCAAACTCCAGAGGTAGCGTGGCGCAGGCATCATGGGCCACTGTGACTTGGTAGCCATGATCGGCGGCGGCGCGCGTCGCGGCATCGATACACATATGGCTCATGCTGCCGACGATGGTCACGGCCTTGACCTGATGCTCGTCCAGCAGGGACTTGAGATCGGTATCGCGGAAGGCGTTGACCTGATGCTTGAGCACCACCGGTTCTCCCGGCGCTGGTGCGACCTTGGGATGGATCTGCGCGCCCTTGGAGGCCGGAGCGAAGAACGGCGCGTCGGCGCTGTCGAACTCATGGCGTACATGCACCACCAAGTCGCCCCGCTCGCGAGCGGCATCGAGCAGGTGGGCGGCGTTGTCGGCGGCTGCATCGGCGCCGTCGAGGGTCCACTTGCCGCCGGGGAAGTAGTCGTTCTGGATGTCGATGATGATCAGGGCCTGCTTGCTCATGCTGCCTCCTATGGCAGTAGTGGTTGGATGTGGATAGTTATAGGCTTGGACGACCACCTCTGGGATTGGCGCGATCGACACAATGACGGCAAAAACTGACAGCCCCAACATCCTGGAAATCGGCGTGTTGATCTATCCCGGCGCCCAGGGTGCGGCGGTGATGGGCCTGACGGATCTGTTCGCGGTAGCCAACCGGGTGGCCGCGGAACTTGGAGCGGGCGATCTGCCGAGGTTGCGCGTCAGCCATTGGCAGGTCGAGGGCGACGGGCAGGTTCGGGCTATCCATGACAGCTTGCCGCAACCTTCGCATGAGGTACGTGCGTTGGTGATTCCGCCAAGCCTGGCGTCGGCCCCCGGGCCTACGGTGCTCGAGCATCATCGCGCCGCGCTCGGCCAATGGCATGGGCAGGGCGCGGTGCTCGCCTCGGTGTGCATCGGAGTGTTCTTCATTGCCGCCAGTGGTTTGCTCGATGGCCGTCAGGCCAGCACTCACTGGAACTACGCGCAGGCACTGGCCGAGCGCTTTCCCAATATCGAGGTGGTGGCCAATCAGCCGTTGCTCGATGATGGCGACATCATGACCTCGGCAGGTCTGATGGCCTGGACCGACCTGGGACTGCGCCTGCTGGAGCGCTTTCTCGGCGCGACCCTGGCCCGTGAGACCGCACGCTATTTGGCCGTCGAGCCTCTTGCCACGACCTCACCCGGCGCACGCTTCAACCCGCGGCTGGACCATGGCGACGAAGCAGTGCTCAAAGTCCAGCACTGGTTGCAGGGAAGTGGCGCGCAGGAGGTGGACCTTACGACCATGGCGTTGTGCGCAGGTCTTGAGCCGCGCACTTTCTTGCGTCGCTTTCGAGCGGCGACCGGCATGCGGCCAACCGAATACTGCCAACAGGTACGGGTGGTGAGGGCGTGCCGGCTACTGGAGTTCACGCGGCGCAGCGTAGATCAGATCGCCTGGGGCGTGGGCTATCAGGATCCGGGAGCGTTTCGCAAGGTCTTCCAGCGCATCACCGGATCGACACCCAGCGATTACCGCCGGCGCTTCGTCCAGGCATGACAGACTGCGGTTGTCATTGCGGATGCGGCCCTGGCCCTTCCTCGGCCAGGCGGTCCTGATGATTGCGCAGCGGGCACTCTTTGAGTGACAGGCAGCCGCAACCGATACAGCCGTCCAGCTGGTCGCGCAACAGGGTCAGTTCGTCGATACGGCGATTGAGGTCCTCACGCCATCGCGCCGACAGCCGGCGCCAGTCCTCGGCGGTCGGTACGTGATCGTTGGGCAGGCTGTCGAGGGCTTTGGCGATGTCGGCAAGGGCGATACCCAATCGCTGGGCCATCTTGATCACGGCGACTCTACGCAGCATCGAGCGCGGATAGCGGCGCTGGTTGCCGGCGTTGCGCGTACTGTGGATCAGCCCCTTGGTTTCGTAGAAGTGCAATGCGGTGACCGCCACGCCGCTTCGGGCCGCCAACTGGCCGACGCTCAGCATCATCTGATGGGTGCCAGACATGGAAAAAATCCCTTGACCTTGAGTTAACTGGAGGTTTTAGCCTTGTTAGCCATCGTGCAGCAAGCATCCGCAACAAGGAGACTGTCCATGGCGGCTCAGCCCCATTCTTTATGGTTTACCCAGATGATTGAATACGAAGTGCCGGCAGCTTGCCAGCATGCCTTGGCTGATGCCTTGGTAGTGCGCAGTGAAGAGCTGGCAGTGCGTTGTGACGGTTTGCTTGGCGTCAGTATTCAAGCCAGCGATGACGGCAGTCGGGTGCTCCAATACCTGCAATGGCAATCACGCCATGAATGGGCAGCGGCTGCCAGCTTCTTCGTCGAGGAGCCGTTTCTCGACCTGTTGTGCCAGCACCAAGCACGGGGCGTGAACTTCGCCGCCTTCCAGACGTTGCGCAGCCTCGTACGAGGCGAGGATGGCGGTCTGCATTGCCAGGTCGGTGAGCCTCAGGCATACCACGGGGCGTAATGCGGGTAACGGTCCAGACGGGCGCCGATGACCATTTCTGCGATCCAGGACGCGAGGATCGAACTGTAGCCTTTCTGGCTCTCTTCGCTGGACAGCGCATGATCCGCCCCATCGACGATGCGATGGGTCAGAGAATGGGCAGCAACGAACGCCGAGCGATAGCTCATCAACGTATTGTGCGGCACATAATCATCATGCTCGGACTCCACCAGCAGCACATCGCCTGTGAATTCGGCGCAAGCTGCCAGGGCGCGATTGTCGGCTGGGCCCAGAATCCGCTGGCGATAGTTGTTCAGGCGCTGGCGGTCCAAGGCTTGCTTGGGGGTGCCCCAGTCTTCGTCCCAATACAATGCCGGGACCCGCAAGGCAAGCCATCTGACTGGCCGCTGAGTGGTGAGCAAAGTCGCCAGGTAGCCGCCATAGCTGCTGCCAATCAGCGCGATGGCGCTCGGGTCCACTGCTGGGTGGCTGGCCAGGCGGTCATAGGCGGCCAGAAGGTCTTCGAGGTTCTGTTGGCGGGTGACGGTCAATCGCTGACTTTCGGTCTTCTCGTGGCCGCGCAGGTCGAAGGTCATGCACACGCAGCCTAGGCCGGTGATCTGTCGTGCCCGTGCCAAGTCGCGTTGCTGGCTGCCGCCCCAGCCGTGGACGAAGAGAATGGCCGGCATCTTGCTGCCGGGGCTGACCACGGTGCCGGCGATGCGGCCGTCCTCGACCTGCAACTCTACGGTTTCACTCTGAATGGTCATGGTGGCGTATCCGTGCATATTTGCTGAGTTGTCCAAGTTCACTGTCGTTTCCTTGGTAGAAAAGTGTGGCGTCGGCCGGCAATTTGGCGGTACCGAAGACTTCATGGCTCGAAGCGCGTACCTGCAACAGGGCTGGGTCATCGGCGAAGGCCTGCAGGGCCAGGACCTCGGCGCTGCTGGCACCGCCCAGGCGCCAGGATTGCTCTAACACCCCGCTGCGCAGGTGCTGGCGCGCGTCCAGACCGCGGGCGATATCGTAGTTGCGGCGCGAAGCGATGAAGCCTGGAAAGTGCTGCTGGGCGGCGCGTTCGTAGGTCATGGCCTGGGTGATCGCCAGACGCAGATGATCTTCCAGTGGCAGTTGCAGCAAGGCCTCATAGCCCCCTCGAACCACGATCAGGTCCGAGCCACCGTAGATTTCGGTGCCCGAGTGATCGTGAGTCAGGCGTTGGGTGCCGTAGTAGCTGCAGCTCAATTGTCCCACCCGCACCTGGCCGACACTGAAGGTCTGTACTTGTTCCAGATGCTCTTCGAGCACGAGGCCAACGAGCGCCAACGCCTTGTCGTCCATTTGCGCAAGCATCGGTTCGAGGTCCTGTGCCTCTTCGATCACGGCTTGTCCTCGCCCGGCGCAGGCCAGTACCGGCTTGACCCGCAGCGGACCCTCGTTTAGCAGCAAGCGCGCAGCTTGCCGAGCGTCGGCTTTGCTGAAAACGGTATAGCCCCGCAAGAGGGCATCGCACGCGTCCTGGGCGAAGGCGTCGCTCCAGCCGGGCGGGAAGCTGGCATTGGCTGGCAAAGGGTGGGAAATCGCCTTGGTCGCCACGAATGGGAAAGGCACCACACCACCGAACAGGTCGTCTTCGTCGAGGATGCCCATGGCGCGGTAGCGTTGTGAATCAACCAGGGTTTCGGTGGGCAGATAATAGAAGGCACCGGTGCTGGTCGAGGGCAGTCGGGTTTCCACACGATCGATACCCAGCAGTCGAGCCAGGTAATTGGCGATTTTGAGATGGACCGCGTGCTCGTGCTCGGGGGTGTGTTCACGTGTGTCGAGCAGGACAACGGCGGTTTTCGGGTCGCTGGACTGGGGCATAGGCGAAGTCTGTCCGCTGGGATGTATGGAGTCTGAAGGCACTTGGGCGGGCAAAGTTCAGCCGACATGATCAATGGCCGTGGCTCGCCGATGCCGCGCGGCGATTGCAGGGCATGGCCGGCTGCTCCATTATCAACGGCTTGGAATAGCCGATGGTGTATCCGCAGGAGTGCGCATGAACATTCAGTCCCCGATTCAGCAAAGCGTTCCGGCCCGCCTGGCGCGTGTGCGCGAGATAATGGCCGGCGAAGGCGTGGATGCCTTGCTGGTCCCCTCGGCTGACCCCCATCTATCCGAGTATCTGCCAGGGCACTGGCAAGGCCGCCAGTGGTTGTCTGGCTTTCATGGCTCAGTAGGGACTTTGGTCGTCACGGCCGATTTCGCCGGGCTGTGGGCCGATAGCCGCTACTGGGAGCAGGCCCAGCATGAACTGGCGGGCAGTGGCATCGAGCTGATGAAGTTGCTGCCTGGCCAACCAGGGGCGCTGGAGTGGCTTGGTGAGCATGTTCGGTACCAGGGAACGGTGGCCGTCGATGGAGCAGTGATGGCGTTGGCCTCCGCCCGGCAGTTGCAGGAGCGACTGAAGGCCCGCGAAGTGCGCTTGCTGACCCATCTGGATTTGCTGGAGCGGGTCTGGGACGGGCGGCCGGCTCTGCCAGGCAATCCGGTCTACCAGCATCTACCGCCTCATGCGACCGTCAGTCGTGCGGAAAAACTTGCCGAACTGCGGCAGACCCTGACTGAGCGCGGCGCCGATTGGCACTTCATCGCCACTCTCGACGACATTGCCTGGTTGTTCAACCTGCGCGGCAGCGATGTCTCCTACAACCCGGTATTTGTCTCCTTCGCGTTGATCGGGCAGGAGCAGGCAACGCTGTTCGTCGGCCTGGACAAGGTCGATGATCACCTGCGCCATGTGCTGGCGGTCGATGGGATCTCGGTGCGCGACTATGCAGAAATCGGCCGGGCCTTGGCCGCGATACCCCCAAATGCCCGCTTGCTGGTGGATCCGGCCCGTGTCACCTGTGGCTTGCTGGATCACCTGAGCGCCGATGTGCAATTGCTCGAGGGTATCAATCCGACCACCTTGAGCAAGTCCCGCAAGGGCGAAGAAGATCTGGTGCATATCCGTCAGGTAATGGAGCAGGACGGCGCGGCGTTGTGCGAATTCTTCGCCTGGTTTGAGGCCAACTTAGGCAAGCAAACCATCACCGAGCTGACTATCGACGAACGATTGAGCGCGGCGCGTGGGCGCCGGCCGGGGTTCGTGTCGTTGAGTTTTTCCACCATCGCAGCGTTCAACGCCAACGGTGCCATGCCGCATTACCGGGCGACTGAGCAGTCCCATGCGGTGATCGAAGGCGATGGTTTGCTGTTGATCGATTCTGGTGGCCAATATGTAGGGGGTACCACTGACATCACCCGGATGGTGCCGATCGGCGTTCCCAGCCTCGAGCAGAAGCAGGATTGTACCCGTGTGCTCAAGGGCATGATTGCATTGTCGCGGGCACGCTTCCCCCGCGGGATCCTGTCGCCGTTGCTCGATGCCATCGCCCGCGCGCCGATCTGGGCTGACCAGGTCGACTATGGGCATGGCACCGGGCATGGCGTGGGCTATTTCATGAATGTCCATGAGGGGCCACAAGTGATTGCCTATCAGGCGCCGACTCTGCCACAGACGGCCATGCAAGTGGGCATGATCAGCTCCATCGAGCCTGGTACCTACCGGCCAGGAGCCTGGGGGGTGCGGATCGAGAACCTCGTTGTGAACCGCGACGCTGGCAAGAGTGAGTTTGGCGACTTTCTCTGTTTCGAAACCTTGACCTTGTGCCCGATCGATACCCGTTGCTTGATCCCAGAGTTGCTTGGGCAGGACGATGTGCAGTGGCTCAACAGCTACCATGCGACGGTACGTGAACGACTGGCGCCATTGCTCAAGGACGAAGCCTTGGCCTGGCTCGAGGCACGCACTGCGCCCCTTTGATGGGGAAGGGCAGTAACGAGAAAGGGCAGCCGATGGGCTGCCCTTTTTTCATGTCATTTGCACAGGACGATCATGCTGCGGCTGGTGTAGCCGGCAGGGTTGATGCCGAATAGGTAGTCGCCCGGCTCCTCATCGGTTTCGCCGGAGCGGGCGATGACTTTGTAGCCACGTTTGCCACAGGAGGTGGCCGCTTTGCTGTAGCACTTGTCCCAAGAAGAGGACAAGCCTGAGCAGTTGATGTGCAAGCCCTTCTTTCCCCGTTTCACCTCCGTCTTGGAGGTGGCGGCGCATCCAGCAATGGCCAAGATGACCAGGATGAGAAAAATACGTTTCATTCCTGTCCTTAAAAGCAGAGCCGACCAGCACGTCTGGCTCTGTCGTTTTCGCTCTTTTCTTCCTGAAGGTTCTCCAACATCCCTGTTTTTACAGTAGATAGCGTAAAGATCAAATTTTTATGACAGCTTAGTCAGGCAGGCAGGGTGAGACAATCGGAAATTCCCTGTCAAATGAAAAGATTTCTCATGTCAGTCTGCCGCTACGGCGGCCGGTGCTTCCCGGCGCATGGACAACGTTGCGCCTACCGATGCAGTGATGATGGCCAGAATCGCCAGCCACTGGGCGATTGTCAGCACTTCACCCAAAAACAGCAGGCCAGAAAGCGCCGCAATGACAGGCTCAATGCTCATCAAGGTGCCGAAGGTCCGTGCGGGCATCTTGGTCAAGGCAATCATTTCCAGGCTGTAGGGAAGTGCTGTCGAGAGAATCGCGACACCGAGGGCCACCGGAAGCAGGGCAGGGGTCAGCAGTGCGCTGCCGGCATGGGCGATGCCAATGGGGGCGACGAATAGTGCGGCGACCAACACGCCAAGGGCGGCGGTCTGGATGCCATGTTCGGACCCTGCGCGTTGCCCATAAAGAATGTAGAGCGCCCAGCAGACCCCGGCGCCCAAGGCATACGCAGCGCCTGTTGGGTCGATGGCATGATCGGATTGGCCGATCGGGATCAATAGCAGCAAGCCGATGACTGCCAGTCCGATCCAGAGAAAGTCCATGACCCGTCGCGAGGCCAGGAGTGCCACGGCCAAGGGGCCGGTGAATTCCAGAGCGACAGCGATTCCCAGCGGGACGGTGCGCACAGCCATATAAAAGAGAAGGTTCATCCCGCCCAGTGCCAAGCCGTAGATAACCACGCTGCGCAGGGCTGCGGTGCTCATGCGCACTCGCCATGGTCGAAGCAGCAGTAACATGATGATACTGGCGAACACCAAGCGCAGCGCGGTGGTGCCTTGGGCCCCGACGACAGGGAACATGGTCTTGGCCAGAGAAGCGCCAGATTGAATCGATGTCATGGCAATGATCAGCAAGCCGATAGGAAAGAGTGTGGCGGCCAGGCTGCGGGGCTGGATGTTCATTTAGGGCAGGCAATCCTTTTGAGAGGGTAACGCGGTGTGCGCACTATAGTGCGCAATGGGGCAGGTGGGTCGCAAGAGTATAAAGGTGATGTTTTTTTAAATACCTGTTGACGGGGGTTCGAATCTCCTTATAATGCGCCCCACTTCCGACGTAGTCGAAACGCAAAACTCCTTGATAATCAACGAGTTGAACGCTTCAGGTAATATCGGAAGGGCTTCGGTCTTCTGATCGGCAGCGGTGAAAAAGGCAGTTGACAGCAGGTTTTAACGCTGTATGATTCGCCTCCCGCTACGAGAGATCGCAGCGAGTTAAGCGGTTGAAGTTGAACGGGTTTCTCGGAAAAAACTTCAAAATAAACGCTTGACAGACTTAGAGGAAAGCGTAGAATGCGCGGCCTCGGTTGAGCAAAGCGCTTAACCAAATC
>NZ_FMYX01000026.1 GCF_900102675.1 Pseudomonas guariconensis | reverse complement strand
TTCCCCATGTGAGAGTAGGTCATCGTCAAGATTCATTTCACAAAACCCCTATCTGCGTGAGCAGGTAGGGGTTTTGTCTTTTCTGGTTCCGACCATTTTCTCCCTCTGTTGCTCGAGTACTGCCTTTCTGTGGGCCCTTTTCCTATGCAAGCCCCCGGGCCGTGGCTATCATGCCAGCCTAATTCCAAGTCGAGACTGGCATGCTGAAGTTGTTGAATCTCCTCAAGGATGGCCGGTTCCATTCCGGGCAGGCCCTAGGGGAAGCAATGGGGGTGAGTCGCAGCGCCGTGTGGAAGCAGCTGCAGCACCTGGAAAGCGAATTGAACCTTGTTATTCACAAGGTGCGTGGTCGTGGCTATCAATTGGCCGTACCGCTGACTTTGCTCGAGTCTGAGGTTATCCATGAGCACGGCCGGGGCGATCATTGGCCGCTTTGGATTCACGAGACAATAGATTCCACCAATGCCGAAGCTCTACGTCTTATTGCTCGGGGCGAATCCGCGCCGTTTCTCGTTTTGGCGGAGCAACAGACAGCTGGCCGGGGTCGGCGCGGGCGCCAATGGGTGAGTCCTTTCGCTGAGAATCTCTATTACAGCCTGGTTCTGCGGGTCGAAGGCGGCATGCGCCAGCTCGAAGGGCTGAGCCTGGTCGTAGGATTGGCGGTCATGCGCACCTTGCAGGTGTTCGGTTTGGATGCTGCCGGCTTGAAATGGCCGAATGATGTGCTGGTGGGAGAGCGGAAAATTGCGGGCATCCTGTTGGAGTTGGTCGGCGATCCTGCAGATGTATGTCATGTAGTGCTGGGTATCGGTATCAATGTGAACATGCAGAACAATGACCGGGTCGATCAGCAGTGGACTTCGATGAAGCGTGAGGTAGGTGGGTCAATCGACCGCAACCGTCTGGTCGCGCAACTCAACCAGCAACTGCAGCATGAGTTGGCCCGTCATCGTCGTTACGGGTTTGCGGCATTCCAGGAAGAGTGGGAGCAGGCAAACCTGTGGCAGGGGCGCACAGTGTCCCTGATTGCAGGTAGTAACCGTATCGATGGTGTGATGCTTGGGGTTGATGGGCTAGGCGCCTTGCGTCTCGAGGTCGAAGGTGTGGAAAAGAGCTTTAGTGCTGGAGAGCTCAGTTTGAGGTTGCGTGATGATTCTTGAGCTCGACTGCGGAAATAGTTTCATCAAGTGGCGTGTAATTCATGCCGGCGATGCGACCATTGTGGGTGGAGGCATAGTCGATTCTGATCAGGCACTGCTGGCCGAAGTGTCAGCGTTGCCTTCCGTGCGCCTCAGTGGTAGCCGGATGGTGAGTGTGCGCAGCGAAGAAGAAACCGACGCGCTTTGCCTACAGTTGGCACAGCATTTCGGTGTCCGGGTGCTAGTCGCTCATCCTGCCCGTGAAATGGCGGGCGTGCGCAATGGATACGACGATTATCAGCGACTGGGTATGGATCGCTGGTTGGCGGCACTGGGTGCGTACCATCTGGCAAAAGGGGCGTGCTTGGTCATCGACTTGGGCACCGCAGCCAAGGCGGACTTCGTCGCTGCGGACGGGCAGCATTTGGGCGGTTACATTTGCCCGGGTATGCCGCTGATGCGTAGCCAATTGCGCACCCACACCCGTCGGATTCGTTACGACGATGCTTCAGCTGAGCGAGCTTTGATCAGTCTCGTGCCGGGACGCTCCACCGTGGAAGCTGTCGAGCGCGGGTGCGTGTTGATGTTGCAGGGTTTTGCGCGTACGCAGATTGAGCAAGCACAGGTGTTATGGGGTGAGTCATTCACGGCGTTCCTTACCGGTGGGGATGCGCCTTTGGTAAGAGATGCCGTTCCTCAGGTTCGGGTGGTGCCCGATCTGGTCTTTGTCGGTCTGGCCATTGCCTGTCCACTGGGTTGAGGTGCCTATGCGTTGGTTGTTTCTGCTATTGGTGGTGCTCAATATCGCTTATTACGTCTGGCATCAACAGGAGGCGCCTCTGAAGGCCAAGGAGGTTGCGCCTCTTTCCTTGTACAAAGGTAGTCAGCAAGAAATCCGCCTATTGCGTGAAACAGGCGCTTCAGCGCCGGCCAAGCGCCGCGATGAATGCCTGGTTGTCGGAGGGGTTCAGACTCAAGAGCAGTTGGACGCGCTACGTCAGCGCCTGGTAAGCCTGGATATTTCGACAGCGGAGGTGCCAGGCCAATTGCCAGGTGCTGATGGGCGCTGGCTCAAAGTTGCGGTCGAAAGCGAGCGTTTGCTGGACTCTGCGGTGCTCTCAAGTCTTTCCAAGGATTTCAAAGACTTAAAACACAAAATTATTTTATGCGAGGGTATTGCAACTGGTGAATAGCTTGATAGAATGGCGCCCGCTTCGCAGGGAACACCACTGAGGTGGTAAGACCGGAAGCTGTTGTCAAAGTAGCTAACCTCAAGATTTTAATGAGAAAAAGCTTGACAGCAGGACGGCAAGAGTTGAAAATGCCGCCCACACTCAGGAGGGGTTCCCGAGTGGCCAAAGGGATCAGACTGTAAATCTGACGTCTTCGACTTCGAAGGTTCGAATCCTTCCCCCTCCACCAGTTTAGCGAGAGCTGCAAGCTCCGCGGGTATAGTTTAGTGGTAGAACCTCAGCCTTCCAAGCTGATGATGCGGGTTCGATTCCCGCTACCCGCTCCAAGTTTGCTGTTGTTGCACAAAGTGTTGCGCTCTTGTAGCTCAGTTGGTAGAGCACACCCTTGGTAAGGGTGAGGTCAGCGGTTCAAGTCCGCTCAAGAGCTCCATATTAACAAGGCAGATATGAAAATATCTGCCTTTGTTTTATCAGTTGTAGTGACTATTTCTTCTGCGGAGGACTGTATCGATGGCTAAGGAAAAGTTTGATCGTTCCCTTCCCCACGTTAACGTCGGCACTATCGGCCACGTTGACCACGGTAAGACCACTCTGACTGCAGCTCTGACCCGCGTCTGCTC
>NZ_FMYX01000027.1 GCF_900102675.1 Pseudomonas guariconensis | reverse complement strand
GGGGACATGTCGCAGTTGAAGTGTTGATCTGGGTTGTCTGGCCCGAGGTAGGGGCCGCCGGCGCTACAGGCTGATAGGAGCAGGAGGCCGGTGAGCGCTGACGTTTCATAAGGGGCCTTGACTGGCCCAATTTTATGAAGCTCTGAAGCCGTCCTTGCCATTTGCCAAGCGCCACTCTTTGACAATTCGAACAATTTGCTCTGGCTTTCCTAATTCAGCCGTTTCTGGCCAGAAAATTAGATCAGTCCCCAGCGGGTGTTCGGTAATGTTTTCAAAATGATCCAGTAATGGGTCCAGTATTTCATCAGGGCTGGATCCGTTTGTCTCGAATATTAATTTTAAAAAGTCGAGGAACTCTGATTCAGTATAGTCAGAGATTTTGCTTTTCTCTTTCATGGCTGCTCTCCGTAATGAATTTGTAAGTGAGCTTTTGGCGTTCAGCTTCAGCCCTCTGCTGAGCTTCTTTTGCTCTGCGTTCAGCCTCGGTTTTTTGGCGCGCGAGCTCTTCGGCTTTGCGCGCTGCGTCCGCTTTTTGCTGAGCCAACTCTTTGGCTTTGCGTTCAGCTTCTGCTTTTTTGCGAGCCGCTTCCTGCGCGTTGGCGGCGGTTCGCTGTTGCTCCACTCGTTTTGCACGGGCATTCAGTCCGGAAAATGCCGTCAGTGTGTCGTTCAGTATCCGAGCAGACTCTTTGTTGAGCAGTGACTTGTGATAGTCGAGCCAACGTGGCCCGACACCTTTGAGCTGTTGATGTTGGATCAGGCTATCAAGTGCTTCCAGCTCAGCGCTTGTCAGAGGGGCCTTAATGTTGGGATTGGCCTTGAGATAAGGGGTTATCGCTTTAGCCCTATTAGCAGCCAACGTCCGTAGTGCTTGTTCATAGTAGGCCAACGTTTGTACCGAGTTTTGTTGGCTTGCCTTCGGAGATGCCCTCAGTAAATCATTTTGTAAGAAGCCAGGGAGGGCCTGGAAATAAAATATTTGTTCGATCCGGATGGCGTTGGCTTTTTCATCGAGGGTTTTTATTGTTAGGGCGTAATCAAGTTGGGCAAGATTTTCAGTGGTTTCCAACGCTTTCGCTGTGGCATGAAGG
The DNA here is from genome assembly GCF_900102675.1 of Pseudomonas guariconensis. Lineage (GTDB taxonomy): Bacteria > Pseudomonadota > Gammaproteobacteria > Pseudomonadales > Pseudomonadaceae > Aquipseudomonas > Aquipseudomonas guariconensis. The sequence continues at coordinate 522 of NZ_FMYX01000027.1, read as the reverse complement.
TGCGGGCGGATGGCTTCGAATATTCGGTCAATTATTTTTCGCTCATGGGCGGATTGTAAAGAGGTTTCGTATCCCAAGAATGCCGCATCTAGTTTGTTTTTCTTCAGGAGCTTCGTGCCTTTGGAAATAAAATAGATTGGGGGTTTGTAGAAGATGTTGCTACCCCAGAATGAAAGCTCTCTTTCAAGGTGGGTGGGGACTGAACGAAGGCCCACGTAGGGGAGAGTGGCAAGGGTCTGATATAGAGGCCTTCATCTAGATAATAAGTGCTTCCGATTTTTTGTGGGGCCATGAGCCTCTCCAAGTTGAACGGTCATGGAGATTATTGAGAATTGGCTGAGAGGATTCTGTCGCGTATATAGCAGGGCTGTGAACGAAGGCGCGGTAAGCGCCGTAGGAGCACGTTGTAGGATTCATATGTACCTTCTAACTATGGAACTACACCCTGGGGAAAAATTTTCCATACGATGTGCCGCTGGACGCGGACCTGGTGATCGATACCCAGACCACCAGCGTTGAAGA
>NZ_FMYX01000029.1 GCF_900102675.1 Pseudomonas guariconensis | reverse complement strand
AAAAAGGCAGTTGACAGCAGGTTTTAACGCTGTATGATTCGCCTCCCGCTACGAGAGATCGCAGCGAGTTAAGCGGTTGAAGTTGAACGGGTTTCTCGGAAAAAACTTCAAAATAAACGCTTGACAGACTTAGAGGAAAGCGTAGAATGCGCGGCCTCGGTTGAGCAAAGCGCTTAACCAAATCGCTCTTTAACAATCGAATCAAGCAATTCGTGTGGGTGCTTGTGAGTATGGACTGATCGTCGCCAAGATTATCAGCATCACAAGTGGCCATGCGAGAAATCACATAGTCATTTGAGATTGCTGAGCCAAGTTTAGGGTTTCTTAAAAACCCAAGCAGTATTGAACTGAAGAGTTTGATCATGGCTCAGATTGAACGCTGGCGGCAGGCCTAACACATGCAAGTCGAGCGGATGACGGGAGCTTGCTCCTTGATTCAGCGGCGGACGGGTGAGTAATGCCTAGGAATCTGCCTGGTAGTGGGGGACAACGTTCCGAAAGGAGCGCTAATACCGCATACGTCCTACGGGAGAAAGTGGGGGATCTTCGGACCTCACGCTATCAGATGAGCCTAGGTCGGATTAGCTAGTTGGTGAGGTAAAGGCTCACCAAGGCGACGATCCGTAACTGGTCTGAGAGGATGATCAGTCACACTGGAACTGAGACACGGTCCAGACTCCTACGGGAGGCAGCAGTGGGGAATATTGGACAATGGGCGAAAGCCTGATCCAGCCATGCCGCGTGTGTGAAGAAGGTCTTCGGATTGTAAAGCACTTTAAGTTGGGAGGAAGGGCAGTAAGTTAATACCTTGCTGTTTTGACGTTACCGACAGAATAAGCACCGGCTAACTCTGTGCCAGCAGCCGCGGTAATACAGAGGGTGCAAGCGTTAATCGGAATTACTGGGCGTAAAGCGCGCGTAGGTGGTTCGTTAAGTTGGATGTGAAAGCCCCGGGCTCAACCTGGGAACTGCATCCAAAACTGGCGAGCTAGAGTATGGTAGAGGGTGGTGGAATTTCCTGTGTAGCGGTGAAATGCGTAGATATAGGAAGGAACACCAGTGGCGAAGGCGACCACCTGGACTGATACTGACACTGAGGTGCGAAAGCGTGGGGAGCAAACAGGATTAGATACCCTGGTAGTCCACGCCGTAAACGATGTCAACTAGCCGTTGGAATCCTTGAGATTTTAGTGGCGCAGCTAACGCATTAAGTTGACCGCCTGGGGAGTACGGCCGCAAGGTTAAAACTCAAATGAATTGACGGGGGCCCGCACAAGCGGTGGAGCATGTGGTTTAATTCGAAGCAACGCGAAGAACCTTACCAGGCCTTGACATGCAGAGAACTTTCCAGAGATGGATTGGTGCCTTCGGGAACTCTGACACAGGTGCTGCATGGCTGTCGTCAGCTCGTGTCGTGAGATGTTGGGTTAAGTCCCGTAACGAGCGCAACCCTTGTCCTTAGTTACCAGCACGTTATGGTGGGCACTCTAAGGAGACTGCCGGTGACAAACCGGAGGAAGGTGGGGATGACGTCAAGTCATCATGGCCCTTACGGCCTGGGCTACACACGTGCTACAATGGTCGGTACAGAGGGTTGCCAAGCCGCGAGGTGGAGCTAATCTCACAAAACCGATCGTAGTCCGGATCGCAGTCTGCAACTCGACTGCGTGAAGTCGGAATCGCTAGTAATCGCGAATCAGAATGTCGCGGTGAATACGTTCCCGGGCCTTGTACACACCGCCCGTCACACCATGGGAGTGGGTTGCACCAGAAGTAGCTAGTCTAACCTTCGGGGGGACGGTTACCACGGTGTGATTCATGACTGGGGTGAAGTCGTAACAAGGTAGCCGTAGGGGAACCTGCGGCTGGATCACCTCCTTAATCGAAGACATCAGCCTGCTGATGAGCTCCCACACGAATTGCTTGATTCCTTGAAGAAGACGATGCTGTAACGCGACCCTGTTATAGGTCTGTAGCTCAGTTGGTTAGAGCGCACCCCTGATAAGGGTGAGGTCGGCAGTTCAAATCTGCCCAGACCTACCATTAGCTTGGTGCAGATGACTACGGGGCCATAGCTCAGCTGGGAGAGCGCCTGCCTTGCACGCAGGAGGTCAGCGGTTCGATCCCGCTTGGCTCCACCACTTGCCGTTACCTGCAGAACTTAGAAATGAACATTCCAATGTGAATGTTGATTTCTGACTTTTGTCAGATCGTTCTTTAAAAATTCGGATATGTGATAGATAGACTGATGACCACTTTCACTGGTGGGCCATCAGGCTAAGGTAAAATTTGTGAGTTCTGCTCTTTATTGAGCAACATGCGAATTTTCGGCGAATGTCGTCTTCACAGTATAACCAGATTGCTTGGGGTTATATGGTCAAGTGAAGAAGCGCATACGGTGGATGCCTTGGCAGTCAGAGGCGATGAAAGACGTGGTAGCCTGCGATAAGCTTTGGGGAGTCGGCAAACAGACTGTGATCCAGAGATCTCTGAATGGGGGAACCCACCTAGGATAACCTAGGTATCTTGTACTGAATCCATAGGTGCAAGAGGCGAACCAGGGGAACTGAAACATCTAAGTACCCTGAGGAAAAGAAATCAACCGAGATTCCCTTAGTAGTGGCGAGCGAACGGGGACCAGCCCTTAAGTTGATTTGAGATTAGTGGAACGCTCTGGAAAGTGCGGCCATAGTGGGTGATAGCCCCGTACACGAAAGTCTCTTATCAATGAAATCGAGTAGGACGGAGCACGAGAAACTTTGTCTGAACATGGGGGGACCATCCTCCAAGGCTAAATACTACTGACTGACCGATAGTGAACCAGTACCGTGAGGGAAAGGCGAAAAGAACCCCGGAGAGGGGAGTGAAATAGAACCTGAAACCGTATGCGTACAAGCAGTGGGAGCCTACTTTGTTAGGTGACTGCGTACCTTTTGTATAATGGGTCAGCGACTTATATTCAGTGGCGAGCTTAACCGAATAGGGGAGGCGTAGCGAAAGCGAGTCTTAATAGGGCGTTTAGTCGCTGGGTATAGACCCGAAACCGGGCGATCTATCCATGGGCAGGTTGAAGGTTAGGTAACACTGACTGGAGGACCGAACCGACTACCGTTGAAAAGTTAGCGGATGACCTGTGGATCGGAGTGAAAGGCTAATCAAGCTCGGAGATAGCTGGTTCTCCTCGAAAGCTATTTAGGTAGCGCCTCATGTATCACTCCAGGGGGTAGAGCACTGTTTCGGCTAGGGGGTCATCCCGACTTACCAAACCGATGCAAACTCCGAATACCTGGAAGTGCCGAGCATGGGAGACACACGGCGGGTGCTAACGTCCGTCGTGAAAAGGGAAACAACCCAGACCGTCAGCTAAGGTCCCAAAGTCATGGTTAAGTGGGAAACGATGTGGGAAGGCTTAGACAGCTAGGAGGTTGGCTTAGAAGCAGCCATCCTTTAAAGAAAGCGTAATAGCTCACTAGTCGAGTCGGCCTGCGCGGAAGATGTAACGGGGCTCAAACCATGCACCGAAGCTACGGGTATCACTTAGGTGATGCGGTAGAGGAGCGTTCTGTAAGCCTGTGAAGGTGAGTTGAGAAGCTTGCTGGAGGTATCAGAAGTGCGAATGCTGACATGAGTAACGACAATGCGAGTGAAAAACTCGCACGCCGAAAGACCAAGGTTTCCTGCGCAACGTTAATCGACGCAGGGTTAGTCGGTCCCTAAGGCGAGGCTGAAAAGCGTAGTCGATGGAAAACAGGTTAATATTCCTGTACTTCCAGTTATTGCGATGGAGGGACGGAGAAGGCTAGGCCAGCTTGGCGTTGGTTGTCCAAGTTTAAGGTGGTAGGCTGAAATCTTAGGCAAATCCGGGATTTCAAGGCCGAGAGCTGATGACGAGTTGCCTTTAGGCGACGAAGTGGTTGATGCCATGCTTCCAAGAAAAGCTCCTAAGCTTCAGATAACTGGGAACCGTACCCCAAACCGACACAGGTGGTCGGGTAGAGAATACCAAGGCGCTTGAGAGAACTCGGGTGAAGGAACTAGGCAAAATGGCACCGTAACTTCGGGAGAAGGTGCGCCGGCGAGGGTGAAGGACTTGCTCCGTAAGCCCATGCCGGTCGAAGATACCAGGCCGCTGCGACTGTTTATTAAAAACACAGCACTCTGCAAACACGAAAGTGGACGTATAGGGTGTGACGCCTGCCCGGTGCCGGAAGGTTAATTGATGGGGTTAGCGCAAGCGAAGCTCTTGATCGAAGCCCCGGTAAACGGCGGCCGTAACTATAACGGTCCTAAGGTAGCGAAATTCCTTGTCGGGTAAGTTCCGACCTGCACGAATGGCGTAACGATGGCGGCGCTGTCTCCACCCGAGACTCAGTGAAATTGAAATCGCTGTGAAGATGCAGTGTATCCGCGGCTAGACGGAAAGACCCCGTGAACCTTTACTATAGCTTTGCACTGGACTTTGAGCTTGCTTGTGTAGGATAGGTGGGAGGCTTTGAAGTGGGGACGCCAGTTCTCATGGAGCCATCCTTGAAATACCACCCTGGCAACCTTGAGGTTCTAACTCAGGTCCGTGATCCGGATCGAGGACAGTGTATGGTGGGTAGTTTGACTGGGGCGGTCTCCTCCCAAAGAGTAACGGAGGAGTACGAAGGTGCGCTCAGACCGGTCGGAAATCGGTCGCAGAGTATAAAGGCAAAAGCGCGCTTGACTGCGAGACCCACACGTCGAGCAGGTACGAAAGTAGGTCTTAGTGATCCGGTGGTTCTGTATGGAAGGGCCATCGCTCAACGGATAAAAGGTACTCCGGGGATAACAGGCTGATACCGCCCAAGAGTTCATATCGACGGCGGTGTTTGGCACCTCGATGTCGGCTCATCACATCCTGGGGCTGAAGCCGGTCCCAAGGGTATGGCTGTTCGCCATTTAAAGTGGTACGCGAGCTGGGTTTAGAACGTCGTGAGACAGTTCGGTCCCTATCTGCCGTGGACGTTTGAGATTTGAGAGGGGCTGCTCCTAGTACGAGAGGACCGGAGTGGACGAACCTCTGGTGTTCCGGTTGTCACGCCAGTGGCATTGCCGGGTAGCTATGTTCGGAAGAGATAACCGCTGAAAGCATCTAAGCGGGAAACTTGCCTCAAGATGAGATCTCACTGGGATCTTGAATCCCCTAAAGGGCCGTCGAAGACTACGACGTTGATAGGTCGGGTGTGTAAGCGCTGTGAGGCGTTGAGCTAACCGATACTAATTGCCCGTGAGGCTTGACCATATAACACCCAAGCAATTTGCTTCTGCAGATTGCGGTGGTGAAGACGAAAGAACCGAAAGTTCGCAACCACAACGATCACATATCCGAATTGGCTGGAGTGTCATAAGACAGTCTGGCAACAGAATTTCTTGACGACCATAGAGCATTGGAACCACCTGATCCCATCCCGAACTCAGTAGTGAAACGATGCATCGCCGATGGTAGTGTGGGG